>NZ_BCQT01000011.1 GCF_001552215.1 Actinomadura macra NBRC 14102
TTCAGCTTCATCAAGTTGACGCCGGGTCAGTTGGATGTCGTGGTGGAGCGGTTGGTGAATGTGGGTGGGTTGGCGGATGTGTTGTTGGTGGCGGGGGAGCCGTTTACGCGGCGGACGTTGGAGCGGGTGCGGGGGTTGGGGTTCACCGGTCCGGTGGTCAATGAGTATGGGCCGACCGAGGCGACCGTAGGCACCTGCACCTTCCCGGTCCCGCAGGATGCGGGCTGGGATGTGGTGCCGATCGGGCGCCCACTACCGAACATGACCATGTATGTGCTGGACGCGGGGATGCGTCCGGTTCCGGTCGGGGTGGTCGGTGAACTGTACGTCGGTGGTGTGGGTGTGGCGCGGGGGTATGCGGGCCGCCCGGAGTTGACCGCTGACAGGTTTGTGCCCGACCCGTTCGCGGGCCAGGGGGCGCGTCTGTATCGGACAGGTGATCTGGTGCGGCGCGCACCTGACGGGAACGTGGAGTTCGTCGGCCGGGTGGATGATCAGGTCAAGATCCGTGGGTACCGGGTGGAGCCGGGTGAGGTCCGTACGGTGCTGGTCGCGCATGAGGCGGTGCGGGATGCCGCGGTGGTGGCCGATGGTGAGCGGTTGGTGGGCTACTACGTCGCCGATGACGCTCTGGATGAGCTTGCCGAGTACTGCTCGAATCGGTTGCCGGAGTACATGGTGCCGGCTGTGTTCGTCCGGTTGGAGGAGATCCCGCTCAACGCCAACGGCAAACTCGACCGCTCCGCACTCCCCGACCCGGAGGCGGATCCGGCCGGACCCGAGTTCGTGAAGCCGCGCAACGTCGTCGAGGAGCGGGTCGCGGAGCTGTGGACGGAGCTGCTGGGCGTCCAGGTGGGCGTCGAGCACAACTTCTTCCAGATCGGCGGGAACTCGATCCTGGCCATCCGGCTGATCTCCGCCCTGCAGGGCGCCTTCGAGATCGAGCTGCGGGTCCGGACGATCTTCGAACGGCCGACCGTCGCAGGCCAGGCCGCGGCGATCGAGGAGCAGGTCAGGGCGGAGATCGACGCGCTGTCGGACGCCGCGCTGGCGGTGGACACTGAGGGAGAGGCATGAGCACGGGCGAGATCGTGACGTCAAACCCCGCGGAGCTTCGGGCGGAAATGCTGCGCAGGCGGCTCCAGGGGCGGGGGCAGGGCGGCGGCCGGCAGGCGATCGCACCGGCGGACCGTTCGGGGCGGCTGCCGCTGTCGTTCGGGCAGCAGCAGATGTGGTTCCTCAACCGCCTCGACCCGGACGGCACGGAGTACCTCGTCCCGATGGTGCTGCGGCTGCGCGGCCAACTGGACGTCGCCGCCTTCGCCCGAGCCTGGAACACTGTCGTCGGACGCCATGAGGTGTTGCGCACCCGCTACGCGATGGCCGGAGACGAGCCGGTCCAGGTGATCGATCCGGCCGCGGACAGGGAAGTGCCGCTGACCGACCTCGCCTCGGTTCCCGAGGACGAACGGTGGGGCAGGGCGTTCGCGCTGGCCGAGCGGGAGGCCGCCACCGGGTTCGACCTGGAGCACGAGTGGCCGGCCCGGGTCCGGCTGGTGCGGCTTGCCGGCGATGACCACCTGCTGGTCATGGCGTTCCACCACATCGCCTGCGACGCCTGGTCGACGGGACTGCTCGCCGACGAGCTGAGCGCGGCGTACCGGGCGTTCGCCGCGGGCCTGCAACCGTCGCTCGAACCGCTCCCCGTCCAGTACGCCGACTTCGCCGCGTGGGAGCGCGACCGAATGTCGGGGCAGACCCTGGAGCGGCACCTCGGGTACTGGCGGGACCGGCTGGCGGGCCTGAACCCGCTTGAGCCGCCGACCGACCGGCCGCGCTCGGCCGTCCGCGACCGCGCGGGTGCGCTGGTGACCTTCGACTTCCCCGCCGGGCTCGCCGAAGGCGTGCGCGACATGGCGGCGCGGCACGGCGTGACCCCGTTCGTGGTGCTGCTCACCGGCTTCCAGCTCCTGCTCGCCCGCTACACCGGGACCACGGACGTCGCCGTGGGCACGGCCGTGTCCGGACGCGAGCGGCCCGAGCTACAGCGCCTCATCGGCTACGGCATCAACAGCCTCGTGCTGCGGGCCCGCTGGGACGGCGACCCGACCTTCGCCGAACTGCTGGCACACGGCCGGACGATGACGCTGGACGCCTTCGACCACCAGGACGTCCCCTTCGCCCGCCTGGTCGATGAGTTGCAGCCGGACCGCGACCTGTCCCGCACGCCGCTGTTCCAGGTCGTGTTCGACCTGGTCGAGCCGCGGGCCGCGCTGTTCGACCTGCCGGGGATCGAGGTCACGGCGGTTGAGGCGACGGCCCGCACGGCCCGCTTCGACCTGACGCTCCAGATCGAGGCCGGAGCGGACGGCGGCATGAGCGGCCGCCTGGAGTACGCGACGGCCCTGTTCGACGCGGAGACCGCGCGGCGCCTGACCGGGCACCTGGTCCGGTTGCTGGAGAACGTCGTGGCCGACCCGGACGCGCGGGCCTCGACCGTCGACCTCCTGCCGGCCGCCGAGCGCGACGGGCTGCTCGCCGCCGGTGCGGGCCCGGAGCCGGCCGTCCCGCCGCGTCCCGTCCACCAGGTGATCGCCGGATGGGCGGCCCGGACCCCGGACGCCGTCGCCGTGACGACCCGGGAATCCGAGACGTCGTTCGCGGAACTGGACGCGCGGGCCGACCTGTTCGCGCGGCGGCTGCGCAGCCTCGGCGTCGGCACCGAGACACTGGTCGGGGTCCTGCTGGACCGCGGCCCGGACATGGTGGCCTGCCTGCTCGGGATCTGGCGGGCGGGCGGTGCCTACGTGCCGCTCGACCCGTCCTACCCGGCCGACCGGCTCGGCTACATCCTCGGTGACACCGGCGCCCGGCTGGTGGTGACCGAGACGCGGCACGAATCCCTCCTGGACGGCATCCACAGCGGTGACCGCCTGCTGGTGGACCGCGGTGGCCTGGACGACGCGGTGGACGAGGCTCCGGTTCTGCCCGCGACCGACCCCGACACCCTCGCCTACGTCATCTACACCTCCGGTTCGACCGGCCGTCCCAAGGGCGTGCTGGTCCCGCACCGGGGTCTGGCCGGTTACCTCGACTGGACGATCGGCGCGTACGCCTCGGCAGGTTCCGGTGGGGCGCCGCTGTTCTCCTCGATCGCCTTCGACCTGGGCGTCCCGGACCTCTACACGCCGCTCATGGTCGGGCAGCCCGTGCACCTGCTGCCGCAGGAGTTCGAGATCACCGAACTGGGTGAGCTGCTGACGGAGCGGGCGCCCTACTCGTTCGTCAAGGTCACCCCCGGCCACCTCGCGCTGCTCACCGAGCAACTGGACGCGGAGCGGCTGGCCGGCCTGGCTGGCCTGGCGATCGCGGCGGGCGACGCCTTCACCGCCCGGCTCGCCGACCGGTGGCGCGAGCTGGCGGGACCGGACGGTACCCGGCTCGCCGCCGAGTACGGCCCGACCGAGATCACGGTCGGCAACTCCGGGCTGGAGGTCACCGGCGGCACCCGGGCGGAGCTGGTCTCGATCGGCCACCCCATCCCGGCGACGACGATGTACGTGCTGGACGCGCTGATGCAGCCGGTGCCCGCCGGGGTCGTCGGCGAAATCTACATCGGCGGCGCCGGGGTCACCCGCGGCTACGTGAACCGTCCGGACCTGACCGCCGAACGCTACGTGCCCGACCCGTTCGGGCCGCCCGGCGCGCGGCTGTACCGCACCGGCGACCTCGGCCGCGCGACGGCGGCCGGTGACGTGGAGTTCGCCGGCCGGGTGGACGACCAGGTCAAGATCCGCGGCTACCGGATCGAGCCGGGCGAGATCCGCTCGGTGCTGGCCCGCCACCCCGGCCTGCGCGACGCGGTCGTCGTCGCCGACGACGACGGCGCCGAGGGCGGCGCCCGGCTGGTGGCCTACTGCGTGCCGGCCGTCGGCGACCTGCCGTCCCACGCAGACCTGGACGCGTACTGCGGCGCGGCGCTGCCGGACTACATGGTGCCCGCCGCCTACGTGCCGATCGGCGCGATCCCGCTGACCGCCAACGGGAAGGTGGACCGGGCGGCGCTGCCCGCTCCGGACCGCGCCGCGCTCGGGTCGGGACGGGAGTTCGTGGCCCCGCGCACCCCGGCCGAGGAGCGGGTCGCCGCGATCTGGGCCGGAGCGCTCGGCGTGGACGGCGTCGGCGTGCACGACGGCTTCTTCGACCTCGGCGGCGACTCCATCCGCGCGGTCGCGCTCGCCGGCGCGATGAAGGAGGCGGGCTTCGCCGTCACGGTCCGCGACATCTTCGACCACCGAACCGTCGCCGCGCTGTGCGAGGCCCTGGACCTGTCCGGGGACGCGACGGAGAGCACCGGACCGGTGGCCGGGGTCGCGCCGTTCGAGCAGATCTCCGACGCGGACCGGGCGGTGCTCCCGGACGGTGTCGTTGACGCCTATCCACTCTCGCGCGTCCAGCTCGGCATGATCGTCGAGATGCTGTCCGGTGACGGCACGAACAAGTACCACAACGTGACGTCGTTCCGGATCCGCGACGACGCACCGTTCGACATGGACGCCTTCCGGCGGGCGGTCGCGCTGGTCGTGGAGCGGCACGAGGTGCTGCGTACCTCCTTTGACCTGGAGTCCTATTCCGAGCCGCTCCAGCTCGTCCACGCCGGCGCGCAGATGCCGCTGGGCATGGCGGACCTGCGCGGCCGGGACGAGGAGGAGCAACGGCGGGCCCTGCACGACTACACCGCCCGGAACCGCGCCGAGCTGTTCGACCTCGGTGCCCCGCCGCTGCTGCGGCTGTTCGCCTACGTCTGCGACAACGATGTCTGGTGGCTGTCGACCACCGAGTGCCACCCGATCCTGGAGGGCTGGAGCCATCACACGCTGCTGATGGAGCTGATGGACGCCTACCGGCGGCTCCGGGACGGAGCCGAGCCCGAGCCGCTGGTCCACCCACCGGTCCGGTACGCGGACTTCATCGCCGCCGAGCAGGAGGCGCTCCGGTCGGACGAGGACCGCGCCTACTGGTCGGGGATCGTCCGCGACCACGCCAAGTTCGTCTGGCCACAGGGCTGGGGTGAGGGCCCGGACGCGGACCGCGAGGGATATGTCGTCCCGGTCATGTTCTACGACCTCGTGGACGACCTGCGCGCTCTCGCCAGCCAGACCCAGGTGTCACTCAAGAGCGTCCTGCTGTCGGCGCATCTGAAGGTCCTGAGCACGCTGACCGCCGAGGAGTCGTTCTTCACCGGTCTCGTCTGCAACGCGCGTCCGGAGGTCACCGGCGCCGACCGCGTGTACGGCATGTACCTCAACACGCTGCCGCTGGCCCACGAGCGCGGCGCCCGCACCTGGCGGGACCTGCTGCGGCAGGTGTTCGCCCGCGAGGTGGAGCTGTGGCCGCACCGCCGTTTCCCGATGCCGGAGATCCAGCGGATGAGCGGTGGTGACCGGCTCGTCGAGACCAGCTTCAGCTACCAGGATTTCCACCAGGTCGACACCGAGCTGATCGACTACCTCGCCAGCATCGACGAGAGCCCGACCGAGTTCGCCTTCGCCGTCTCCGCCCGCGTCGGCTACCTCATCCTGTCCTGCAACACCCCCAACCTCACTCGTGAGAACGCCGACCGTCTGGCCTCGATGTACCGGGCGGTGCTGGAGTCGATGGCCGCCGATCCGGAGGGTGATGCGCAGGCGGTCTACCTGCCTGAGGGTGAACGTGAGTTGGTGGTGTCGGGGTGGAATCGGACGTCGGCGGTGGTGCCGTCGGTGTCGGTGCGCGAGTTGTTCGAGCAGCAGGTGTGCCGGTCGCCTGCTGCGGAGGCGGTGGTGTGGGCTGGTGGTGCGCTGTCGTTCGCGGAGTTGGATGCCCGCGCGAACCGGTTCGCGCGTCATCTCCAGGCTCAGGGTGTGGGGCCGGAGTCGGCGGTGGGTGTGCAGTTGGATCGTGGCCCGGATCTGGTTGCGGTGTTGCTGGGTGTGTGGAAGGCGGGCGCCGCCTACGTCCCCATCGACCCCTCCTATCCCGTGGATCGGGTGGCGTCGATGCTGTCCGATGCCGGTGCGGGGTTGTCGGTCACGTCGGTGGACTGGGAGGCACTGCTCGGGCTGGATGATGGGCCGCTGGATGTGGCGGTGGATCCGGAGAGCCTGGCGTATGTGATCTTCACTTCGGGTTCGACGGGGCGTCCCAAGGGTGTGCAGGTGACCCACCGGGGCCTGGTCAACCACGTGCGGTGGGCGGCCGACGAGCTGGCCTCCCGCGGTACTGGTGGCGGGGCGCTGTTTTCTTCGGTGGCGTTTGATCTGCCGGTGCCCAACCTGTGGGCTCCGCTGATCTGCGGCCAGCCCGTACGAATCTTCCCGCAAGACCTCGATCTCGCTGACCTGGGCGCCGCGTTGGTCGAGGCCGGTCCGTTCAGCTTCATCAAGTTGACGCCGGGTCAGTTGGATGTCGTGGTGGAGCGGTTGGTGAATGTGGGTGGGTTGGCGGATGTGTTGTTGGTGGCGGGGGAGCCGTTTACGCGGCGGACGTTGGAGCGGGTGCGGGGGTTGGGGTTCACCGGTCCGGTGGTCAATGAGTATGGGCCGACCGAGGCGACCGTAGGCACCTGCACCTTCCCGGTCCCGCAGGATGCGGGCTGGGATGTGGTGCCGATCGGGCGCCCACTACCGAACATGACCATGTATGTGCTGGACGCGGGGATGCGTCCGGTTCCGGTCGGGGTGGTCGGTGAACTGTACGTCGGTGGTGTGGGTGTGGCGCGGGGGTATGCGGGCCGCCCGGAGTTGACCGCTGACAGGTTTGTGCCCGACCCGTTCGCGGGCCAGGGGGCGCGTCTGTATCGGACAGGTGATCTGGTGCGGCGCGCCGCCGACGGCAACGTGGAGTTCGTCGGCCGGGTGGATGATCAGGTCAAGATCCGTGGGTACCGGGTGGAGCCGGGTGAGGTCCGTACGGTGCTGGTGGGTCATGAGGCGGTGCGGGATGCCGCGGTGGTGGCCGATGGCGAGCGCCTGGTGGGCTACTACGTCGCCGAGCAGGATGTGCCGGGTCTGAGTGAGTTCTGTGGGCAGCGGTTGCCGGAGTACATGGTGCCGGCTGTGTTCGTCCGGTTGGAGCAGATCCCGCTCAACGCCAACGGCAAACTCGACCGCTCCGCACTCCCTGACTTCGACGGCACCGAGACCGACCGCTTCACCGTCCCGCGGACGGTGACCGAGGCGCAGATCGCCGAAGTCTGGGCCCAGGTGCTCGGTCTGGAGCGCGTTGGGGTCCACGACGGATTCTTCGATATCGGCGGCCATTCCATCAGGGCGGTCGCGCTCGTGGGTGCGCTACGCGCCGCCGGGTTCGACGTCGCGGTCCGGGACGTGTTCGAGTACCGCACCGTCGCCGCGCTGTCCGAGTTCCTCACCGGGCGCCCCGCGCGGCCGGAGGTGGAGCGCGCGGTCGCGCCGTTCGAGCAGATCTCCGCGGCGGACCGGGCGGCGCTCCCGGACGGCGTCGTGGACGCCTACCCGATGTCGCAGGTGCAGCTCGGAATGCTGGTCGAGATGCTGGCCGACAACGGCCTGCACGCCTATCACAACGTTTCCTCGTTCCGGATCCGCGACGACGCTCCGCTCTCGGAGGCGTCGTTCCGGCGAGCGGTGGCGGTCATGGCGGAACGCCACGAGATGCTGCGCACCTCGTTCGACCTGGACACCTTCTCGACGCCGATGCAGCTGGTGCACGCCTCCACCGAGATCGGTGTGTCCGCGCACGATCTGCGCGGGCTGGACACGCAGGCGGAACTCCGCGAGTTCGTGGCGGCGGAGCGGGCGAGGCTGTTCGAGCTGGACGAGTCCTCGCTGTTGCGGATGGCGGTTCACCAGGAGAGCGACGAAGCCTGGTGGCTGACGGTGACCGTGTGCCATGCGATCACCGAGGGCTGGAGCCACCGGTCGATGCTGATGGAACTGCTGGACGTCTACCGGCGGATCCGGGACGGAGCCGAGCCGGAACCGGCCGAGCCTCCGTCGGTGCGGTACGCCGACTTCATCGCGGCCGAGCGTCGTTCCATCGCGTCCGATGAGGATCGTGGCTACTGGCGCGGCATTCTCGACCGGCACGCACGGCTCACCCTGCCCGAGGCATGGGCGGGCGACACGGGCGCGCCCCGCGAGAAGTATCGCGCCGGTGTCCCGCTGCGCGAGCTGGAGACCGGGCTGCGCGGCCTCGCCGCCAGGTCGCGGACCTCCCTGAAGACCGTGCTGCTCGCGGCGCATCTGAAGGTCCTGAGCATGGTGACCGGCGAGGAGTCGTTCATCACCGGCCTGGTCTGCAGCGCGCGTCCGGAGGCGCTGGGGGCCGACCGCGTGTACGGCATGTACCTCAACACGCTGCCGTTCGCCCACGAGCGCGGCGCCCGCACCTGGCGGGAACTGGTGGAGCGGACCTTCGCCCGCGAGGTGGAGGTCTGGCCGCGGCGCCGTTTCCCGATGCCGGAGATCCAGCGGCTGGCCGGCGGTAAGCGGCTCGTCGATGTGCGCTTCAGTTACCAGGACTTCCACCAGGTCGACACCGAGGTCGTTGACGTCGAGTCGAGCCAGGGCGAGGGCGCCACGGAATTCGCGCTGGCGGTCGCCGCGGTCTCCGGGTATCTCGTGCTCACGACGGACACCCATGCGCTGAGCCGGGAGAACGCCGATCGTCTCGTGGCCATGTACCGGGCGGTGCTGGAGTCGATGGCCGCCGATCCGGAGGGTGATGCGCAGGCGGTTTACCTGCCTGAGGGTGAACGTGAGTTGGTGGTGTCGGGGTGGAATCGGACGTCGGCGGTGGTGCCGTCGGTGTCGGTGCGCGAGTTGTTCGAGCAGCAGGTGTGCCGGTCGCCTGCTGTGGAGGCGGTGGTGTGGGCTGGTGGTGCGCTGTCGTTCGCGGAGTTGGATGCCCGCGCGAACCGGTTCGCGCGTCATCTCCAGGCTCAGGGTGTGGGGCCGGAGTCGGCGGTGGGTGTGCAGTTGGATCGTGGCCCGGATCTGGTTGCGGTGTTGCTGGGTGTGTGGAAGGCGGGCGCCGCCTACGTCCCCATCGACCCCTCCTATCCCGTGGATCGGGTGGCGTCGATGCTGTCCGATGCCGGTGCGGGGTTGTCGGTCACGTCGGTGGACTGGGAGGCACTGCTCGGGCTGGATGATGGGCCGCTGGATGTGGCGGTGGATCCGGAGAGCCTGGCGTATGTGATCTTCACTTCGGGTTCGACGGGGCGTCCCAAGGGTGTGCAGGTGACCCACCGGGGCCTGGTCAACCACGTGCGGTGGGCGGCCGACGAGCTGGCCTCCCGCGGTACTGGTGGCGGGGCGCTGTTTTCTTCGGTGGCGTTCGACTTGCCGGTGCCCAACCTGTGGGCTCCGCTGATCTGCGGCCAGCCCGTACGAATCTTCCCGCAAGACCTCGATCTCGCTGACCTGGGCCCCGCGCTCGCCGAGGCGGGCCCGTTCAGCTTCATCAAACTCACTCCCGGGCATCTGCGGGTCCTGGCCCAGCAGCTGAACACCGAGCAGGCCGGGCGGCTGGCCGACGTCGTGCTGGTCGCGGGCGAGGCGTTCGCCGGGGAGGCGGCGGGTGACGCCGCGGAGATCCTCGGCCCCGGCCGCCTGATCAACGAGTACGGGCCGACCGAGGCGACCGTAGGCACCTGCACCTTCCCGATCAACGGACGCGGTGAGTGGGACGTGGTGCCGATCGGGTCGCCGCTGCCGAACATGACCATGTACGTGCTGGACGCGGGGATGCGCCCGGTTCCGGTCGGGGTGGTCGGTGAACTGTACGTCGGTGGTGTGGGGGTGGCGCGCGGGTATGCGGGCCGCCCGGAGCTGACCGCTGACCGGTTTGTTCCCGACCCCTTCGCAGAGCCAGGCGCGCGTCTCTACCGCACAGGTGACCTCGTGCGCCGCGCCGCAGACGGCAACGTCGAGTTCATCGGCCGAGTCGACGACCAGGTCAAGATCCGCGGCTACCGGGTGGAGCCGGGCGAGATCCGTACCGTGCTTGCCGGCCATGACGCGGTCCAGGACGTTGCGGTGACCACGTTCCGTCCCACTCCGGACAACACGCTCTTGGTGGCCTACTACGTCGCCGCCACCACCGTGGACGGGCTGACCGAGTACTGCTCGGAACGGCTGCCGGAGTACATGGTCCCGGCCGCCTTCGTCCGGCTGGAGGAGATCCCGCTCAACGCCAACGGCAAACTCGACCGCTCCGCGCTGCCCGACCCGGACCGGTCGGCGATGGCGGCCGGGCAGGCGTTCGTCGCGCCGCGCACCAAGACCGAGCGGATCCTCGCCGACATCTGGTCCCGGGTGCTGAACGTCGCGCAGGTCGGGGTGCACGACAAGTTCCTCGACCTCGGCGGGCACTCGATCCTCATGATCCAGGTCCTGGCGGCCGCCCGCCGAGCAGGGCTCACCGTGTCGGTGTGGCGGATGTACCAGCACGAGACGCTGGAGGATCTGGCCGCTGCCATCGACCAGGACGCCCCCGCGCAAGAGCCCATGCCAGACCCCGCGCCAGAGGTGCCGCTCACCCCGCTCCAGCGGATGCTGCTGGGCCGGTCGCCGGCCCAGGGGAGCGAGCACACCCACGAGGCGCACATCGCCATGGGCCACGCGGTCGACCCGGAAATCCTCGACCGGGCCCTGCGCGCGGTGGTGGGACACCACGACGCACTCCGGCTCCGCGTGAACGCCGAGGCGGGGACGGCGCGGGTGGCGCCCGTCGAGGAGGCCATGGGCCACGCCGCGCTGAGCGCCGAAGCCGACCGGGACCGGATCGTCCTGCGCGTCGATCCGGTGCTGGCCGACGAGACGTCCGTCGCGATCCTCGCGGCCGACCTGGAGAGCGCCGTCCGGGCGCTGTCCGCGGGGAAGGCGCCGGAGTTGCCCGCCGCGGAGTCCTTCGCGGAGTGGGCACGCCGGCTGGCCGGGCTCGCCGCGGACGAGGAGATCGAGGCCCAGGCCCACCTGTGGCTCAACCGGGCGCCGGCCGCGCCGCTTCCGCTGGGCGACGCCCGGACCGACGAGCGCGGCACGGTCGAGGTCGAACTGCCGCCCGACCTCACCGCCGCGCTGCCGGGCGACGGCGCGACGCAGGTCCTGTTGGCCGCGCTCGGGCTCGTGCTCACCCGGTGGACGGGCGGCGACCGGGTGCTGATCGACCTGGAGGACGATGGCCGGTCCGGCATCGGCCGCGCCGTGGGCCTCTTCGGGCATCGCCACCCGGTACAGCTCTGGCTGCCGTCGAAACGCGAACCCGCCTCAGTGCTCAGGTCCGTCCGGGGCCAGCTCGACGCCATCCCGGACCGGGGCATCGGCTACGGACTCCTCCGCCTCGATCCCGATGACGACGTCGCCGCGGAGCTGGCCGGACTGCCCGAACCTCAGGTCGGTCTGCGCCACGTCACCGGCGCCGGCCGGCCGGTGCACGGCGCCCCGCCGTCCAAGGGGGCCCGCCCCCGTCCACTGGAGGTCGACGCGTGCGTCCGCGCCGGGCGACTGCGGGTCCGGTGGACCTACCCGGCCGGCGACCTGGACGAGGTCGCGGTCACCCGGCTCGCCGTGGAGCACCTGACCAGGGTCGCCGAACTCGTCGAACGCCCGGCGGCCACCGCCCCGGCCCCGCGCCGGCGCGCCACCACCGAGCCGATACCCGGTCTGCTGACCACCATGAAGGACGAGCATGTGCCGGGCGTCAGCATCGCGGTCCTGCGCGACGGTGAACCTGCCGAACTGCACGCGCACGGCGTCCTGGCCATGGGCGGAACGGACCCGGTCACCCCGGACACACTCTTCCAGGCCGGCTCCATCAGCAAGCACGTGACCGCCCTCGGGGCGCTGACCCTGGTCGAACAGGGCCGGCTCGACCTCGACGAGGACGTCAACCGGTACCTGACGTCCTGGCAGGTTCCGGGCTCCGAGGACGGCGCACCGCCGCCCGTCATCACCGTGCGGCATCTACTGGGCAACACCTCGGGGCTGAGCCTCGCCCCCAACAAGGGTTACCGGCGCGACGAACCCGTCCCGTCGTTGCTCGACCTGCTGTGCGGGCGGCCGCCGGTGACCACGCCGCCGGTCCGCGCGGCGGGCACGCCCGGCGCCGTGTACCGCAAGGCCAACGTCAACTGGTCGGTGCTCCAGCAGGTGATGGAGGACGTCACCGGGCTGCCCTTCACGGAGCTGATGGACACGCTGGTACTCGGCCCGCTGGGAATGGACGCCAGCAGCTACCACCAGCGCTTCCCGGAGACCTCCGGCCGGTCCGTGGCGGTCGGGCACGCGCCCGACGGCTCGCCGATCGAGGGCGGCTGGCGGGTCCGGCTCGAAGTGGCGGCGGCCGGGCTGTGGACCACCGCCGAGGACCTGACCAAGATCGCCCGGGAGATCCGCCGGGCGCACCGCGGCGAGGAGTCCGTCCTGATCGGGACGGAGCGGGCCCACCAGATGCTGGTGCCGCACCCGGGCGCCTTCTACGGTCTCGGCTCCATCGTCGACGACACCGGCGCGGACCTGGAGTTCGGCCACGGCGGCGAGCCGATCGGCTACTGGAACATGTCGATCAGCCGCGTCGGCGGCGGCACCGGCTTCGTCGCGCTCACCAACGGTGAGTCCGGCGGTGCCGTCGTGCGTCTGCTGGTGGCCACGCTCGGCCGCCGGGACGGAGACTTCGGACGGGGCCGGCTGGCCGACGAATGGCGGGCGGGACACACCGCCGCGGCCCCCGCGGATCCCGCGGACCCGGCCTGACCGGCGACGAGCAGAGGAGACAACAGCCGTGCGACACCTCATCTCGATCAACGACCTGACCGATGCCGACCTGCGCTCGATCGTCTCGCGCGGAACCCGGTTCGCCGCCCGCGAGCACACCCCTGACCGCACCCTGGCGGACCAGGTGGTGGGGATCTACTTCCGCAAGACCTCGACCCGGACCCGCACCGCGTTCTCCAGCGGCGCGCTGCGCCTCGGCGCGCAGATCGTCACGTTCGGGCCGAACGACCTGCAGACCAACACCGGCGAGACGGTGCAGGACACCGGCCGGGTCTTCGCCCGGATGCTCGACATGCTGGTCGCCCGGACTTCCGGGGATCCGGCGGAGATGCGGGCCTGGGCACACGGGCAGGACCGGATGGCCGTCGTCAACGCGATGAGCGCCGACGAGCACCCGACCCAGGCACTCGCCGACCTGGTGACGCTGTCGCGCCGGTTCGGCCGGGTCGAGGGGCTGAGAGTGCTCTACGTGGGGGAGGGCAACAACACCGCGGCGTCGCTGGCGCTGGCGCTCAGCCGCTTCGAGGGCACCCGGCTGGAGCTGCGCACCCCGCCCGGCTACGGCCTGGCCGACGCGATCCGGGAGCGCGCCGTCCGGCAGGCCGCGAGCGCCGGCGCGACGGTCGCCGAGCACCACCACATGGACGATCTGCCCGGCGACTTCGACGCCGTCTACACCACCAGGTGGGAGACGACGGGGACGACCAAGCCTGACCCGGACTGGCGGACGCTCTTCGCCGCCTTCCGCGTCACCGCCGCGCTGTGGGAGGGCAGCCCCAAGGCCGTCTTCATGCACGACCTGCCCGCGCACCGGGGCGACGAGGTCACCGCCGAGGTCCTGGACGGGCCGATGAGCATCGCCTTCGACCAGGCCGAGAACAAGATGCACAGCGCGATGGCGGCGCTGGAGTGGTGCCGGCACGGTGTGATCGGCGCCGGCTCCGCAGGCGGTTCGTCCGGGCGATGAGCACCGTGCGGCGGCTCCCGGTGATCGCCGGCCCACCGGACGGATCGCACCCGCCGGACGTCCCGCCGCCCCCGCTCCGCCGCAATCGCGACTTCCTGCTGCTGTGGAGCGGGGCGGCGGCCTCGCTGCTCGGCACCCGGGTCAGCGCGATCACCTATCCGCTGCTGGTGGTGTTCCTGACCGGTTCGGGGACGGCGGCGGGGCTGGTCGGCTTCGCCGCGCTCCTGCCCAACCTCATCGTCCAGCTGCCGGCCGGCGCCCTGGTGGATCGCTGGAACCGCAAATGGCTGATGACCGCCTGCAACGGCGGCGCCGCGCTCGCGCTGGGGAGCGTGGCGCTCGCGCTGGCGTTCGGCCGGCTGTGGCTACCGCACCTGGTCGTCGCGGCCTTCGTCGAGTCGTCGCTGACCATCTTCTACAAGCAGGCCGAACGCGGTGCGGTGCGCAACCTCGTCCCCCCGTCCCAGCTCTCGACGGCGCTGGCGCAGAACGAGGCGCGCGGCCGGGCCGCCGGGCTGCTGGGACAGCCACTCGGAACCACGATCTACGGGCTCGCGCACTGGTGGCCGACGACCTTCACCGCCCTCAGCCACCTGTTCGGGCTGTGTGGGCTGCTGTTCATCAGGAAGGACCTCCAGCGCCCGGCCCAGCGGCGTCCCAAGGGGATCCTCGGACCGATCCGGCAGGGGCTCGCCTGGGTGTGGCACCAGCGGTTCCTGCGCACCGTGATGGTGGTCATCGCCGGCAGCAACCTGCTCTTCCAGGGCATCAGCCTCGCCCTCGCGTACCTGGTCGAGCACGACAAGGACCTGACCAAGACCGCCTTCGCGGTGATCCTGGTCGCTCGTGGCGTCGGCGGCGTGCTGGGCGCCGCCACCGGGCCGCTGTGGATGCGGATGCTGACCATGCGGTCCATCGTCATCTGGGGGAACATCACGTGGGCGGTGCTGCTGCCGCTGATCGCGGTGGTGCGCGACCCGGTGGCGCTCGGCGCGATCTTCATCGTGATCTCGGTCATCGCCGGCACGTTCAACGTGGTCGGCGGGGTCTATCTCGTCCGCACCACCCCGGACCGCATGCAGGGCCGCGCCGGCAGCGTCATGGACCTGCTCGGCTCCGGGCTCAGCGCCCTCGGCCCCCTGGTGACCGGGGTCGCGCTCGACACCTGGGGGGCGCGCCCGACGGTGCTCGGGCTGGGGGCGGCCATGGTCTGCCTTGCGCTCGCCACCGCGATCAGCCCGGCGATCCGGTCCGTGCCGCACAAGGTGGGCGACATCCCGCTCGTCGAGGACGAGGACGAGGTCGACGCGGCACCGTCCGACCCGCCCGCGGGAGACGGGGACCGGGGCGGCCGTCACCGGGGCGATGCCGAAGGGGCGTCGCCGCCCGTCGCACCGGCCGGTGGCGGCCGCGGTGGCGGCCGCCACCGCAAGCGCGCCGGTCGGCGTCCCCGCTGGCGGCGGCTCAGCAGGAGGCGGTGAGTGACTCCCCGTCGGCGTCGATGATGCCGTCGAGGGTGCGGCCGGTGGCCTTCTCGCGGGCGAACAGCCGGAACAGCTCGTGGAACCGGTAGCGGAAGGATCCCGTCTTCGCGCAGGTGGTCACCTGGAGCATGCGCGCGTCGAGGAGCGTTTCCAGGATCTCTTCGCTCGCGGTCTCGGAGAGCGAGAGCGCCCGCGAGGCCGTCGGCGCGGTGAAGTCCGGAACGTCGAGCAGGCCCAGCAGCGCGAAGGTGTCGCGTGCGTGCTGGTCGAGCTCCCGGTATCCGCTCTCGATCCGGGTCCGGACGTCGAGGGAGCCGTAGCGCAGTTCGTCGAGCCGGGAGGAGGACCATTCCAGCCGCCGGACCATGGCCTCCAGCGGCCAGTGGGGCTTGGTGCAGAGCCGTGTGCCGACGACGCGCAGCGCCAGCGGCAGCCCGCCGCACAGGGCGGCGATCCGCTGCGCGGCCGCCGGCTCCGCGGCGAGTCGCTCGTCACCCACGATCCTTGTCAGTAAGGCCAGGGAGCCCTCGTGATCAAGGCTCTCCAGCCGGACGGAGTGGGCGCCGACGCGGGATGCCACGTCCCGGCGGGCGGTGAACAGGGTCCGGCAGTCCTGACCGCTGGGCAGCAGCGGGCGCAGCCGCCGCTCGCTCTCCGCGTGGTCGAGCACGACGAGCACGCGGCGGTCGGCGGTCAAGGTGCGGTACAGCCGGACGCGCTCGCCGAACTCGGCGGGGATTTCCCGGTCGGTCATCCCGAGCGCGCGCAGGAACGACAGCACCACGGTCTCCGGGGTGAGCGGAGTGCCGTCGGCCGGTGCCAGGTCGGCGTACAGCTGACCGTCCGGGAAGTGGTCCTTGGCGGCGTGGGCGGCCCGCAGCGCGAGCGCGCTCTTGCCGACGCCCGGCATCCCGGAGATCTCGATCGCGGCCGGGGCCGCGGCGTGGCGTGCGGTCAGCGCCGTGACGACCTCGGACAGCTCGGTGCCGCGGCCGGCGAAGTCGATGACGTTGGGGGGCAGCAGCCGGGGCCGCAGCGTGTGCCGTTCCACGCCGTGCACCGGTTCGGCCCCCCGGACGCGGTCGAGTTCGGGGGCGTTGGCCAGGATGGCCAGGTAGGTGTCGGTCAGCGGCGCACCCGGATCGACACCGAGCTCCTCGGCCAGCAGCCGCCGGCCCGCGTCGAAGACCGTGAGCGCGTCGGCCTGCCGGCCGGCCCGGTACAGCGCGATCATGAGCTGCGCGCGCAGCCGCTCGCGCAGTGGATGCTCGGCGACCAGGCCGGTGAGCTCGGGAATCACCTGGAGCTGCTCCCCGAGCGCCAGCTGTGCCTCCATACGCTCCTCGATGGCGGTCATCCGAGCCTCCTCCAGCCGCGGCAGTTCAGCCTCGGCGAGGAATTCACTGACGTTGGAGAGGGCTGGGCCGCGCCAGAGAGAAAGTGCCTGCCGGAAGTGTTCGCTGGCGCTGCGGAATTGCCGGTTCTTCAGATCCAGCTGCCCGGCGCGGGCCAGTCGCTGGAACATTTCATGATCAAGTACGGCGCGCCCGATGCTCATCATGTAGCCCGGGGGTTTGCGCGCGATGCTGACCTCGTCACCCAGGTACTTGCGCAGCCGGGAGACATATGTGTAGATCTGCGAGCTCGCTGTGGCGGGTGGGTTCTCGCCCCACAGCAGCCTGCTGAGCCGGTCGTCCGGCAGGATGTGGTCACGCGACAGCAGTAGCGCGGCGAGAACTGTTTTCTGCTTGGCCCCGTCCAATGAAATGGGTACGCCGTTCAGGCGAGCCTCGATTGACCCTAGAATCAAGATTTCCATGACCTGGCTTTCCCCCGTTGTGCTTGAGCTGCTGGAGTCTATATATGTAACTTTCCTTCTTTGGCGAATATGAGCAATCCATCCCCGGCTTTTTCCTTGATTATGATTGCTCTTTAGGGCGGCAGATGTCAACCAAACAAGACAACCCGGAAAGCCTCGGGTCGGCCGGTGTTCTGATGGGCGGGGTCTGCTCCGTACAGCGGATATAGGCCACGTATAGAAGCCTCATGAACAATCACTTGACTGGAAATGTGGCGGCGTGTCAGCGGCGGCCACTGCGCCGCGAGGTCTCGTGGCCACATGTGGCCAACGGGTAGCTAGCGGCGCAGATAGGTGAGTACCGCCAGCACCCGGCGATGGTCCTCCTCGGTGCGCGGCAGTTCGAGCTTGGTGAGAATGTTCCCGATGTGCTTGGCCACCGCCGCCTCACTCACTGTCAGCGCCCGGGCGATCCCGGCGTTAGTGCGTCCCTCGGCCATCAGGGCCAGTACCTCCCGTTCGCGGCCGGTCAACGGGGCCAGCGGATCGTTCCGGCGGCGCAGCAGATGCCGGACGACCTCCGGGTCGACGACCGTGCCGCCGGCGGCCACCTGCTCCAGCGCGCCGCGGAACTCGTCGATGTCACCGACCCGGTCCTTCAGCAGATAGCCGACGCCCCGGCCGCCGACCGAGTCGAAGAGGTCGGCCGCGTAGGCGTGCTGGACATACTGGCTGAGCACCAGGACCGCAAGCCCGGGGTGGGTCGAACGCAGCTCCACCGCGGCGCGCAGCCCCTCGTCGGAGAACTCGGGCGGCATCCGCACGTCCGTCAGTACCAGGTCGGGTGTGTGCTCGTTGACCGCGGAGATCAGCTCCTCCGCGTCGCCGACGGCGACCACCACCTCGTGGCCGAACCTGGCGAGCAGGCCGACCAGCCCCTCGCGCAGCAGCACGCTGTCCTCGGCGACGACTAGGCGGAGCGGTCGATCGGGGCGCACGGTACCTCCAGCCGTATGAGGGTGGGCCCGCCGGGCGGGCTGGACAGGTCGAGCGTGCCGCCGACGACGGAGATCCGGTCGACCAGTCCGGCCAGCCCGGTGCCCCGTGCCGTCGCCGCGCCGCCGACCCCGTCGTCGCCGATCTCCACCCTGACGTGGTCGCCGTGCCGGACGGCCGTCACCCAGGCGCTGGTCGCGGCGCTGTGCTTGGCCACATTGGCCAGCGCCTCGCTGACCGCGAAGTAGAGCGCGCTCTCCACCGGCTCGGGGAGGCGTCCGGGCAGGTCGAGGTCGGTCTTGACCGGGACGGGGGAGCGGCCCGCCAGATCGTCGACCGCCACGGGCAGGCCCCGGTCGATGAGCAGTTTGGGATAGATGCCGTGGATCAGCTCACGCAGCTCGTCGAGGGCGAGCCTGGCCTCGGCGTGCGCCTTGGAGACCAGCTCGCCGGTCTCCTGCCCGCTGGTGGTGCGGGCGAGCCCCAAGGTCATGGTCAGGGCGACCAGGCGCTGCTGGGCGCCGTCGTGCAGGTCGCGCTCGATCCGGCGCCGCTCGGTCTCGAAGGCGTCGACGAGCCGCACCCGCGACCGGGTCAGCTCGTCGACCCGCTCGGTCAGCTCGGGTTCGCGTGGCGCCACCAGCAGCCGGGTGAGCGCGGCGCGCGCCGCGGCGACCACCGTCACCAGATACGCCCCCACCAGCAGGGCGACGGCACCGACCGGCAGCACGGCCCAGGCCTGCCAGGTGCTGGTGAGCGTCCAGGTCTTGAGCAGCCGCATCTCGCCGTCCGGATTGGCCACCGCCATGATCGCCGGGGCCGTCAGCAGCGCCGCCGGCACCGCCAGCCCGGTCACCAGGGCCGCCAGCTCCACCGGCCACAGCACGGCCGCCGACAGCATCGCGAACGCCAGGTCCCGCCAGGTGGCCTGCTCGCGGTAGCGGGTCCGCAACCAGGGCCAGAAGCCGGGACGCTCGGGGTCGCGATGCGGACTGGGCGCGGGCTCCAGATCGACCAGCCGCAGTCGGCGTCGCTCCGCCGCCGCGACCGGCAGGCCGCACAGGCCCAGCCCGAGAAGGAGCGGTATTCCCACGAGGAAGACGCCCGTCACGATCCCCACAGTGAGCGCCACGCTCAGGAGGACCAGTTCCAGTGCGCCGGCCAGTGTCCCGGTGAGCAGGTACACCGTCGCCCGCCACGGCCAGCCGGTGACCAGGAACCCCCGCCCGGTCAGCGCCTGCCATGCCGTGCGTGATTGCATGGCACGACCGTACTAGCCAGGCACGCCTGAACCCATGGCAGCAGTTCTACCGTCGAGGTAGTACCAGTGCTACCTCGAAGTCTCGCAGCAACGCCAGTGCGCTCACCGGCGTCGGGACGGTTGGCTGGCGATATGAACGGTAAGGGGACGAACAGCGCCGCAGAGGCGATACCGGAGACCGGCCCGGAGGTGTCCGAGGCGACGGTACGCCTGGCCGCTGTGACCAGGACATATGGGTCTGGTGACGGCAAGGTGACGGCGCTCGCCGGGGTGACGCTGGAGTTCACCGGCGGCACGTTCACCGCGATCATGGGCCCGTCCGGCTCGGGCAAGTCGACGCTGTTGCAGTGCGCCGCCGGGCTCGACCGGCCCGACGAGGGACGCGTCTTCGTGGCCGGCGTCGACCTGACCGACCTCGGCGAGACACGGCTGACGCTCATGCGCCGCGACCGGATCGGCTTCGTCTTCCAGTCGTTCAACCTGATGCCCTCCCTGACCGCCGAGCAGAACGTGGGGCTGCCGCTGCACCTGGCCGGCCGCCGCCCCAAGAAGAGCGAGATCACCGAGGTGCTCCAGGACGTGGGGCTCGCCGACCGGGCCCGGCACCGGCCGAGCCAGATGTCGGGCGGCCAGCAGCAGCGCGTCGCGATAGCGCGGGCGCTGGTGACCCGGCCCGCCGTGCTGTTCGCCGACGAGCCGACCGGAGCGCTGGACAGCTCCACCTCACGCGACGTGCTGACCATGCTGCGCAGCCTCGTCGACCAGCGCGGCCAGACGATCGTCATGGTGACGCACGACCCCATCGCCGCCTCCTACGCCGACCGCGTGGTCTTCCTCGCCGACGGCCGGCTGGTCGGCCAGATGGACCGGCCGACCGCCGAGGCCGTCGCGGCCCAGATGACCCACCTGGAGTCGGCGCCGTGCTGAGGATCGCGCTGCTGACGGTCCGCGCCCGCTGGATCGCGTTCGTCGGGTCGTTCATCGCCCTCAGCCTGGGCGTCGGCCTGGTGGCCACCATGGGGCTGGCCCTCGCGGCCGCCTTCGACACCAAGACGACGTCCGCGGCCGAAGAGGGATCGGTCCGGTACGGCGCCGCGCCCGCCGTGGTCCGCGCCCCCGGCAGCCTGAGCGTGCGGATCGGAGAGAAGACCAAGACCCGCGAGCTCGAAGCGCCGCGTGGGCTGGACCCCGCTGTCGTGGCGAAGGTCACCGCGCTCGGCGGCGCCGTCAAGGACCGTGTCTTCTACGCCCAGCCGGCCGTCACCGGCGGACCCCGGGTCACGATCGGCCGACCGTGGTCGGTGGCCCAGTACGCGCCGTACCGGCTGGTCGAGGGTAGAGCCCCCGCCGCGCCCGGCGAGGCAGCCTTCCCCGTGGGTGGGCCTCGTCCGGGCGCGGCGGTTCCCGTCCTCACCGCCGGCGGCCCGGTGACGTACCGGGTCGTCGGGGTGGTCGACCCGGGCGCGGCGGAACCGGCGGTGCTGTTCACCGATGCCGCGGCCGCCCGGCTCTCCCCGCGGATCGACGCCGTGATCAGCACGGCACCGCAGGCGCGACTGCGCGACGCCGTGGACGGCTCCGCCCAGGTGCTCACCGGCGACCAGGCCCGCACGGCCGGAGCCGGACTCGGCACCGGAGGCGGCGGCAAGGACACCGAGCAGGACACGCTGAACGGCACCAAGATCATGCTGGGCACGGCGGGCGGGATCTGCGGGTTCGTGGCCGTCTTCGTCGTCGCATCGACCTTCGCCCTGGCGGTCGCCCAGCGGCGCCGGGAACTGGCGTTGCTGCGCGCGGTGGGCGCGACGCCCCGGCAGGTGCGGCGGATGCTGTTCGCCGAGGCGTTCGTCGTCGGCGTGATCGCCGCGGCGATCGGCTGCGCCCTGGGGCCGGTCTGCGCCCCCGCACTCGGCGACTGGCTGGTCGACCGGGAGCTCGCACCCTCGTCCTACACCGTGCCGGTGACGCTGTGGCCACTGGCAGCGGCCTTCACGACGGGCCTCACGGTCTCGCTGCTCGGGGTCTGGGCGGCGTCGCGGCGGGCCGGCCGGATCCGCCCGGCCGAGGCGCTGCGCGACGCCGCGCTGGAAACCCGGGCCATGACCCTCGGTCGCTGGGTACTGGGAGCCGGCGGCACGGTGACGGGTCTGTGGATGCTGGCCTCGGTGCTCGGCGACCCCGGCGGCGCGACCAACCGCAAGCAGTACATCCCCGTGACGATGTTGTTGATCGCCGGTTTCGCGATGCTCGCCCCGGTCATCGTGCCGCCGCTGGCCCGGCTGGTCGCCTGGCCGCTCGGCCTGCTGCCGGGCGCGGGGGCGATGATCGTCCGGGAGAACGCGTTGACCGCCGCCCGCAGGACGGCCTCGACCGCCGCGCCGGTGCTGGTCACCGTCGGCCTGGCGTTCTCCCTGCTCGGCGCCACCGCCAGCATCGACGGTGCGAAGCAGGGCGAGCTGCGCGACCAGCACCGGGCCGATTTCATCGTGACCCCCGCCGGCACGCCCGGGCTCAACCAGGCCGTGGTCGACCGGGTCGCGGCCGTTCCCGGGGTGCAGACCGTGGTCCGGACGCCGACCGACCTGTTCGCCCTGGAGGACGGCGAGGCCGTGGTGAAGTACCCGGCGCAGGCGGTGACGCCGCAGGCGCTCGCCGATGTCGCCGATCTGCACGTGGTGTCGGGCGACCCGACCCGGCTGGCGGACGACTCGATCATCGTCTCGCAGGAATGGAACCGTGAACCCGGCGAGCGGATCGACGTGTGGCTGGCCGACGGCACCAAGACCTCGCTGGTGGTGGCCGCGGTGCTCAAGACGGGCACGGGCGACAACAGCGTGTTCGTCACCCCGCGCAACGCAGGTCCCGCCTTGCCGGAGTCGATCGATGTGAAACTGCGTGCCGGCACCGACGGCGCCGCCGCGCTGGCCGCCCTGCGAGCGGCCACCGACCGGCTCGGCGCGCAGCCCGTCGCCATCTCCGACTGGATCGGCACGGCCAAGGCCAAGAGCGGCCGGCAGAGTCGGCTCGGCATGTACGTGGTCCTCGGTGTCGCCCTGCTCTACTGCGCCATCGCGATCGCCAACACCCTGGTGATGGCCACCGCCGACCGGAGCCGGGACCAGGCCGTCCTGCGCCTGTCCGGCGCCACCCGCCGGCAGGTCCTCGGCGTGGTGGCGGCCGAGTCCCTGCTCGTGGTCGGCATCGGTGCGGTGCTCGCCGTGCTGGTGTCGGTCTTGAGCATGGGCGGGGTGGTGGCGGGGCTTCTCAGCCTGTCCGGACGCCTGACGGTCGAGGTCCCGTGGTCCCCGGTGGGCGGGGTGGTGGCCGCCTGCGTGGTCATCGCACTGCTGGCCTCGGTGCTGCCGGCCCGCGCGGCGATGCGGATGCGCGCCGTCGAGGCGCTGGGGACCCGCGAATGACCCTCGCGGCGACCTGTGTGCGCGTACAGAAACCGTATAGACCCCTCCAGCAGAGTAGGGGCATGGACGATGAGCACGGCTGGACGCCTTTGGAGATTCGGCCCGGCGATATCGGAGCCTCGGCGGACGTCGACGGACTCCTCGCATACCTGGCCGACCGGCAGCTGATCGGTGACCTCCTGGTCAAGGAGAAGGCACTGGTCTTCCGTGATTTCGGCGTCACCCGCGACCGGCTCGAACCGGTCATGGACGGCGTCCTGCCCAACCGGCTGGCCTATGTGCACGGGAACTCGCCGCGGACCAAGGTCGGGGACAACGTCTACACCTCCACCGAGTATCCCGCCGAGATGACGATCTCGATGCACAACGAACTCTCCTACTCCGCCCGGTGGCCGTCGCGGTTGATGTTCTTCTGCGAGGTCGCCGCCGAGAGCGGCGGCGCGACCCCGGTCGTGGACGGTACGCGGTGGCTCGGCGCGCTGGACGAGGAGGTGCGGGACGCCTTCGCGGACGGAGTCCGCTACACCCAGAACCTGCACGACGGCTTCGGGCTCGGCAAGAGCTGGCAGGACACCTTCGAGACCGACGACCGCGACCGCGTGGAGACCTACCTGGCGGACATGGGCGCCACCACGTGGGAGTGGCGCTCCGACGGGGGGCTGCGGGTGAGCCAGACCCGGCCCGCCACCCTCCGGCATCCGGTGACCGGCGACGAAGTCTGGTTCAACCAGGCCGACCAGTGGCATCCGGCCGCCCTGGGCGACAAGACCGCCGCGGCGCTGGCCGCCGCCGTGCCGGAAGAGGATCTGCCGCAGTCGGTGTCCTACGCCGACGGCGGCCCCATCCCCGCCGAGCACGTCGTCCAGGTCCGCGACCGCGGGCTGGACGCGGCGGTCGATGTCGACTGGGTCGCAGGTGACGTGCTGCTCATCGACAACGTGCTGGTGGGGCATGGCCGCCGCCCCTTCACCGGGAAGCGGCGGGTGCTGGTGGCGATGACCGACTGAACAACCGACGGAGGGAACATGACGAGTGCGGCGCAGGCGGGCCGTGTGCTACCCCGTGTCATCGAGCGTGTGGATGAGGGCACAGACCTGCGGGGCCTGCTGGAGCGTGATCGCGCGGAGATCCGGCGGTGGCTCGCCGACGACGGGGCCGTGCTCCTGCGCGGGTTCGACGTGGGCGGTGTCGACGGACTCGACCGCGTGGTCCGAACCGTGTCGGGCTCGCCGCCGCTGACCTACGCGGAGCGGTCGTCCCCGCGCAGCACGATCAAGGGCCGGGTCTACACCTCGACCGACTATCCGGCGGGCGAGGAGATCTTCCTGCACAACGAGAACTCCTATCAGTCGGTCTGGCCGCGGACGCTGTACTTCTACTGCATCGAGCCGCCCACCGGGCAGGGCGCGACGCCGCTGGCGGACATCCGCGAGGTGTACTCCCGCATCGACGCGTCGGTGCGGGAGGAGTTCGAGCGCCGCCGGTGGATGGTGGTCCGCAACTTCCATGAGGACTTCGGTACGTCCTGGCGCGACACGTTCGGCACGACCGACCGGGGCGCCGTGGCCGCCTACTGCCGAGAGCGCGACATCGAGGTCGAGTGGCGCGGCACGGACGCCCTGCGCACCCGGGCCAGGCGGGACGCGGTGCACGTCCATCCGGTGTCCGGTGAACGCGTGTGGTTCAACCACGCCACGTTCTTCCACATCACCACCCGGGACGTGGACGTGGCCGAGGGGCTGCTGGAGGTCTTCGGCGAGGACGAGCTGCCGTCCAACACCTACTACGGCGATGGCGGCCGCATCCCGGACGACGTCGTGGCGCACCTGCGTGACTGCTACCGCGCGTCCTCCGTGCGATACGACTGGCAGCGCGACGACGTGCTGGTGGTCGACAACATGCTGGCGGCGCATGGTCGTGAGCCGTTCACCGGTCCCCGCAAGATCGCGGTCGCGATGGCGGAGCCCTCCGCGTGACCGGTGCCAGACGAGTGGCCGTGGTCGGCGCTCGCGGCACCATCGCCGGCGTCGCGGAGACCAGGGTGAGCTTCCAGCGGTACGAGTCCGGGCGGCTGCGCGTCGCGGAGATGGTCGACGCGCTCCGCCCGGAGCTGGACGAGGTCGCCGAGGTGACGGCGGCCGACTTCGCGGGCGACCACCACACCGTTTCCGGCCTGTGCGCCCTCACCCACACGGTGGAGCGGGCGCTGACCACCGCCGACGCGGTCGTGGTGACGACCGGTACCAACGAGCTGGGAGAGCTGGCGTACTGGCTTGACCTGACGCTGGCACGTACCAAACCGGTGGTCGTCACCGGCTCCCTGCGCCCCTGGACGGTCATCGGCTCGGACGCCCCGGTGAACCTCTACAACGCGATATTCCTGGCGGCGAGCGGCCGAACCCGGTCCTTCGGCGTGGTCGTCATGCTGAACGACGAGATCCTCGCGGCCAGGGACGCGGTCAAGAGCGACACCCAGCGCACCCATGCCTTCCAGTCCGCGGAGCTGGGCCGGCTGGGCACGATCGACGGCACCAGGATCAGGCTCCAGCGCGTCCCCGCCACGAGGGAGCACTGGACGCCGTTCGAGATCCGTCCGGGGGAGATCTCCAAGGTGGAGATCGTGCCCGGCTATCTCGATGCCGGACCCGAGACCCTGCTGGCCGCCGCCGAGGCGGGAGCCGCCGGGATCGTCCTGTCCGGGCCGCTGTCCCCGGAACAGAAGCAGGCGGCCCGGACCTTGGCTCGCAAGGGCATCACCTTCGTGGCGGCCCCGCACACCCCGAGGGGGGCGACCTACCCCCAGGAAGAAGCGGTCATAGGAACCGACCTCCCCCCGCCCAAGGCGCGCATCCTCCTGATGCTCACGCTGACCCGCGCGCAGACCCCGGCCGAAGCCAAGCAGATCTTCACCGACGAGTCCCCCTCGACCGGTTCGATCGCGATGCTCGGGGAGGTCTCGTAGCTGCCGGCGCCAGGTGATGCCGGGGTGCGCGCGCCGGTGCGGATCAGGTGGTGCAGTGCTTGTCGGTGTCGCGGCGAACGGTCGCGCCGGTGAACTCCTCGACGATCGCGATGTTCGCCGGCGCGTAGTTCGTCGCGGTGATCTTGTCGGCGTCGGGGCTGCCGATCTTGCCGGTGTAGGGCGCGGACTTCTCCAGCCAGTAGGCCGTGCGCAGGAACTGGGTCAGGACGAGCTCGCGCAGCTTCGGCTCATTCTTGATCTTGGCCCAGTAGTCGGGGTGCTTGTCCTTGGCCACGCGCAGGTAGAGCAGCAGGTAGCGGAGGTTGGTGGCCGCGATGTCACGGGCGTTGCTGGCCCCGACTCCCTTGATGAACTCCTGCACCACGGTGACCGCGGGCAGCCCGGTCAGCCCGGCGTTGAGCTCCGCCAGCACGCCCTGCAGCAGGTAGGCGCCCTGCTGGGAGTCCCGCAGGTAGATGCCGTCCATGCTGTCGCTCAGCTTGTCGGTGATCAGCGGCAGGATCTCCTTGCGGGGGAATCCGCCCTGGAGGGGCACGTTGGTCGCCTGCTGCGAGGCGTTGATCCAGGACGCGGTGTACTCGTTCCACTTGGTCCGGGACGGATCCAGGTCCCACATGTGGGTCTCCTCGTGGATCGCCACCATCATCGACTCGGCGAATCCATCGAAGCTCTTGGTGTTCACGAACTGGGTCCAGTACTTGTCGTTCGCTTGCGCGATGGCCAGTTTCTCCCCGCTGGGCCATCGCCGCTTGTACATCTCCTGCAAGGTCGGCATCCAGTTCGAGGAGCTGAAGCGCCCCTTGAGATCGTTGATGTCGGCCGCCGGGGTCGAGGGCTCGCCATAACAGAAGGGCGCAGCCGCCCGGGCGACCTTGGCGGCCTGGCCGCTCGACAGGGGGGCGGCCGCGGCCACGGGGCCGGGCACCAGCGACAGGGCAACAGTGGCGGTCAACAGGGCCGAACGGCCGGTACGTTTCACGGGGGACCTCGCTTCGGCGGGAGCCGGGCGCGCCTGGTGCGACACGGCGCGACCAATGTCTGATTTTGGGATGGTAATTTGCTTCGATCCCTGCCGCGTTCGTCGAATTTTGTGAATACGGGTCGAATGGCCTCTGAAGCCGCAGCTCAGCGCGCTGCGCCTCGCAGTGGAAAACGCTGGAAAACCGATCTCACGCGAAGATCGCCTTCACCTACCCCGGCCCGAAGTTGAAAAATAAAGACCAGGAAACCGTCCGTGCGAAGTGGCCGTCTCGCCGCGGGGGTCAGCCGGACGTGCGAGCGGCGCGGCGCGCGGTGGTCTCGCGGGGGATGAGGCGGTGGCTCAGAGTGGTGGTCTCGGCGGCGCCGGTGGCGGCCTCCGGAGGGGTGTCGATGATGTGGCGGGCGGCCATCGCGCCCATCTCGTACAGCGGGAGGCTGACCGTGGTCAGACCGACGAACCGGGCAACTCGGAGATCGTCGATGCCGGCCACGGAGATCTCGTCGGGCACGTTGATGTGCGCCTGCCGTAGCGCGTTGAGCGCGCCGACGGCGGCCTCGTCGTTGGCCGCGATGATGGCGTCGGGCAGCGGTGGGCGCGCGATGAGCCGCATGGTCGCGGCGTGGCCGGCCTCGAAGTCGAATCCGCCGGGGAACAGGTGCGCGCCCTCGGTGAGGTCGGCGTTGCTCATGCAGGCGAGGAAGCCGTCCCGGCGCTGCCGGGTGGCGACCATGTCCTCCGGTCCCTCGATGAAGGCGATCCGGCGGTGGCCGAGTGAGATGAGGTAGTCGGTGATGTCGTACGCGGCGGCCTGGGGGTCGGCGGCGATGACGGGACACCCGATGGTGCGAGCGGTGAGCGACACGGCGTGGATGCCCTGCTCCTGCGCGTGGCGGACGGCCTTGGCGAGCTCAGGTTCCTGCGGGTCGTCCACGTAGCCGCTGCCTGCGAAGATGACCCCCGCCGCGCGGTAGTCGCGCATGGTCTGCACCCGTGTGATCTCCGTGGTGGTGCGGCGATCGACGTTGCACAGCATGGTGACGTAACCGGCGCGGCTGGCGATGTCGTCCACCCCGCGGGCGATGACCGAGAAGTACGGGTTGACGATGTCGCTCACGAGGATGCCCATGAGCCGGCTGCTGCGCGAGACCAGCGCCCGGGCCAGCGCGCTGGGCGAGTAGCCCAACTGTTCGGCGACCGCGATGACCTTGGCGCGGGTCTTGGCGGAGATGGGGTGGCTGGACCCCGTGAGGACGCGCGACGCGGTGGACACGGACACACCTGCCGCTTGAGCGACTTCAGCGAGTGAGCTCACGGCCACCTTCCAAGGAGAACGTTTTCCTAATCATGGCATGGGCCTGCGACGTCGGCAACGGATCCATGCAGCTTCCGGGCGTTCGGACCTGGGGTTGGCTCTTGACATCGATGTGGTACCGATCACTACTATGCGGCGGAAGGCATACGTTTGCCTAGCCGACTACCTCGTCTTTCGATACGAATCCGAGAGAGCCGGCGCGATCTCGAAGGAGGAGGCTGTGCACGCCGGGACTCATCTGAGACGACTCGCCGCGCTCGCGACCCTCGCCGCCCTGGCCGCGTGCGGTAGCGGAGGCGCGGCCGAGACCAACAAGAATGGAACGCTCTCATTCAAGGTGGCGGTCACTGAACCGGACATCACGACCGTGCCGATCCTCGCCGCGATCGACGACCTCCGCCGGCAGGGCCACAAGATCAAGGTGGTTGAGCTCGCGGAGCCCGAACTGTCCATCGAGGGGCTGGCGAAGGGGGAGTATGCGATCTCGGCCGAGGCGACCAGCGCCGCCCTGCTCGCGGTGGAACAGGACGCCCCGATAAAGATCATCGCCGATGCCATCGGAAACCAGTGGGCGATCTACGGCAAGTCCGGCATCTCTTCCTGTGATCAGCTGAACGGGAGCCCCTTCGGGATCTTCAGCGAGGGTGCGACCGCGACCGCGATGGTCAAGGAGTGGGTGAAGACCCACTGCGGCGCCGGCAAGCGGCCCAAGTACCTGACGATCGGAGGCTCCGACGTACGCGCCCAGGCGCTCGTCGCCGGCCGGATCGCCGCGACCGCGCTGGAGGTCTCCGACGTGGTCGCCCTGGAGGCCACCGGTGCCAGGTTCGCCAAGATCGCCGACTTCGCCGAGAGCCTGCCCGATCTCCGCCCGCAGACCGTGTACGCCAACACCGGTTTCATCACCGAGCACAAGAGCGTGACGCAGGCCCTGGTGAACTCGCTGGTACGCGAGCACGCGAAGATCAACAAGGATCCGCGGTACCTGGTGGCCTTGGCGGCCAAGTACCTGCCGGACGAGGACGGCGCCGCGATGGCGAAGGTCGCCCAGCGCTACACCGCCGCGCGGCTGTTCGACGCGGCGGCGCTGACGGAGAAGAACGTCCAGGGCACCATCGACTTCTTCGTCCGGGCAGGTGTGCTCAAGCGGGGTATGACCGCGAAGGACGCGGCGGACCTGACCTTCGTCGAGGCGGCCCGATGACCGCCGCGACGACGCACGGGTCGCCGCACCGCAAGCCGGGGGCGCGAACCGGTCCTCGCCCGGCACGGCGCCCCGGCCTGCTGCGGCGCATCGCCGACCACAGCCTGCCCTACCAACTGCTCACCTTCGCCGTCCTCGCGGCGGGCTGGGAACTCTACGTCCGGCAGCGGGGCGGCCTGCTCATCCCCAGCTTCACCGAGACCGTCGAGGCGACGGTCGAACTGCTCGGCAGCGCGGAGCTGTGGCGGGCCATGTACGTCAGCAACCAGGCGTTGGCCATCGGTTTCGGAATCACCGTCGTCGCCGGCGTGCCCGCGGGCATCATGCTCGGCCGGTTCCGCACGGTGGAGCGCCTGGCCGACGTCTACCTCAACATCCTGCTGGTCACCCCGATGGCGGCGATCATCCCGCTGCTGGTGATGTCGGTGGGCTTCGGGCTGACCGCGCGGGTCATCCTCGTCACGATCTTTTCGATCGTGATGGTGGTGGTGAACGCCCGCACCGGGGTCCGGCAGGTGGACCCGTCGCTCATCGAGATGGCCCGCTCGTTCGGGGCGGACGAGCGGCGCGTCTGGACGCGGGTCCTGCTGCCCGGCGCCCTGCCGGCGATCATGACGGGCATCAGGCTGGGCCTCGGGCGCGCGGTGACCGGCATGGTCATCGTCGAGCTGCTCATGGTCTCCGACGCGCTGGGCGGCCTGATCCTGGAGTACCGCGGCCTGTTCAAGGCGCCGCTCCTCTACGGCACCATCGTGATCATCCTGGCGGAGGCGCTGCTGCTGATCTCCGTCGCACGGTGGGCCGAACGCAAGCTGACCCGATGGGCGCAGACCACCACGGCAAGGAGCGTTCGATGATCGAGATACGAGGACTGTCCAAGACGTTCATCGGTCAGGACGGCGGCACCGTCGAGGCGCTGCACGAGGTTGACCTCGACGTCCACCGCAACGAGTTCCTGACCGTGCTCGGCCCCAGCGGCTGCGGTAAGACCACGCTGCTGAAGACCATCGCGGGGCTCATCCCCTGGGACGAGGGCGACATCAGGATCGAGGGCGCACCGGTGCGCGGGCCGGGCCCCGACCGAAGCATGGTCTTCCAGAACTTCGCGCTGCTCCCGTGGGCGACCGTGCTGGAGAACGTGGCCTTCGGGCTGCGGATGCGCGGCGTCGGCCGCGCCGAGCGTGAGGAGCGTTCCCGCGCATTGATCGACACGGTGGGGTTGGCGGGCTTTGAGAGCAAGCGGCCCGGTGAGTTGTCCGGCGGCATGCAGCAACGCGTCGGGCTCGCGCGCGCCCTCGCCGTCCGCCCGCAGGTGCTCCTCATGGACGAGCCCTTCGGCGCCGTGGACGAGCAGACCCGACGCCTGCTCCAGGAAGAGTTGCTGTCCATCTGGGAGGAGCATCGGCTGACCGTCGTGTTCATCACTCACAGCATGGAGGAGGCGGTGCTCCTCGGCGACCGCGTCGTCCTGATGAGCGCCCGTCCCGGACAGATCGCCGAGATCGTTCCGGTTCCGCTGGAACGGCCGCGCTCCGGCGACGTCGGCGCAGTGGAACGTTCCGGGCAATACGTCGAGATCACGGCCTACCTGTGGGACCGGCTGCGTGACATGCACGCCGAGCACCGTCCGGCCAAGGCGGCCGGATGAGCGCGCTCGCGCAGCACCGTGGCGCCGCCGCCCGAGCACGCAGGCGCCTGTCCTGGCGGCGGTTGCCGGCGGCTCCGGTCAGCCTGGCCGCCGCCGGGGCGATCTGGGAGTCGGTGGGGCATCTGGCGGGTGCGTCGTTCTTCCCCCCGTTGAGCACCGTACTGGCGCGGCTGGTCGACATGGCGTCCAGCGGGCTGATCTTCAGCAGTCTGCGCGACAGCCTTATCAACCTGGCCCTGGGATTCGCCCTCTCCCTGATCGGGGGTCTGGTCATCGGGGTGGCCATGGGTCGCTTCCGCAAGGTCGAGGCCGCCCTCGGCGTGTACGTGTACGCGTTGCTCACCGCGCCGTCGCTGGTCTTCGCGCCCATCTTCTTCTCGCTGCTGGGCGAGGGGCGCGGCTCGATCGTCGCCGTCGTCGTCATGTACGCGATGTTCGTCATGATCATCAACACGGCGTCGGCGATCCAGGGCGTACCGGCGCACCTGGTGGAGATGGCCCGCTCCTACGGTGCCGGCGAGGGCCGGGTGCTGCTGAGCGTCATGCTGCCCGCCGCGGCGCCCATGATCATGGCAGGTGTCCGGCTCGGTGTCGGACGCGCCGTCACCGGAATGATCAACGGCGAGATGTTCATCGCCGTCGTCGGTCTGGGCCGGGTCGTGACCCAGGCGGGCGGGCGATTCGATAGCGCGAGCGTCCTGGCGGTCCTCCTGGTGATCATCGCCGTGGCCCTCAGCGCGGTGGCCCTCGTGCAGGCCGTCGACCGGAGGATCACCCGCTGGATGCCGCGGACATCGCGAGGAGACCGATGAAGATCGATGCGTACAGCCACATCCTGCCCGGACCGTACTTCGAGCGGATGCGCGAGCTCGCCGACCCGGCGGCGTTCAAACGCTGGCTGGAGTTGCCCGCGCTGCACGACCTCGACGAGCGTCTGCGGATCATGGACGAGTTCGGCGATGGCTACCAACAGGTGCTCACGCTGTCCTCGCCGCCCATCGAGCTTCTCTGCGGCCCGGCAGAGTCGGCGGCGCTGGCGCGGCTCGCCAACGACTCCATGCGCGAGCTGTGTGAACGACGTCCCGACCGCTTTCCGGCCTTCGTCGCCTCCCTGCCGATGAACGACCCGGACGCCGCGCTTGCCGAGCTCGCGTTCGCCGTCGACGAACTCGGCGCCCGCGGTGTGCAGGTCTTCACCAACGTCAACGGCCGGCCGCTGGACGATCCGGCGTTCGCCGCCGTCTTCGCCGAGATGGCCGCACGGGATCTGCCCGTCTGGATGCATCCGGCCCGCACCGCGGCGTTCGCGGACTACGCCACCGAGGACACCTCCAGATTCGAGATCTGGTGGGCGCTGGGCTGGCCGTACGAGACCAGCGCCGCCATGGCCCGCCTGGTGTTCTCCGGCCTGTTCGAGCGGCATCCCGACCTCAAGATCATCACCCATCACATGGGCGCGATGATTCCGTACCTGGAGGGCCGGATCGGGCTCGGCTGGGGCGACCAGCTCGGCAGCCGGACCTCCGGCGATGACTACGAGCGCCTACGGCACGCGCCGCGCCGGCCGCTCGACCACTTCCGGCGCTTCTACGCCGACACCTCGCTGTCCGGCTCGGCCATCGGAACCCGGTGCGGCCTGGACTTCTTCGGTGTCGACCACGTCCTGTTCGGCACCGACTGCCCCTTCGACCCCGAGGGCGGGCCCCTGTACATCCGCGAGACCATCCGCGTCCTCGACGCTCTCGACATCGCGGACGCCGCGCGCGACCAGATCTACCACCGCAACATCCGGCGCCTGATGCGGCTCTCCGGCGGACGATGACGTCCGCGGCGGGTCGTCGTTCCGGGAGTGTCCCGGCGGCGACCCGGCGCGCCCCGGCGCGCAGCAGCTCCGATCGGCCGGCGGTTCGGTCTCGACCACGGATGTCCCCCCAGTAGCAAGCGCTTTCAGGTTCAATGGTCGGTAGCCCCCGGAAGGCGAGCGGACTCGGGTCGAGGGGGTGAGTTGTAAGCGCTTACGGTTTCCGCCACGATATGACGGACCGCACCGGGGGAGGAACCGACACCCATGGCCGACCACAGTCTGGTCCGTTTGCAGGACGTCGCCGCACACGCGGGCGTCTCCATCGCGACGGCGTCACGGATGCTGAGCGATCCGAGCTACGGCGGCCGGGCCGCGCTGCGCGAGCGGGTGCTCGCCTCCGCCGCCGAGCTGGGCTACCGGGCGAACCCGCATGCCCGCGCGCTCGCGACGGCGTCCTCGACCAGTGTCGGGCTCGTCGTGCACGACGTCCGCGACAGCTACTTCGCCCTGCTGAGCGGCGGCGTCATTTCGGTGGCCGAGCGTGAGGGCCTCCTGGTCAACATGGTCTGCACCTACCGTGATCCCGCCCGCGAGCTCGAGTACGTCAAACGGCTCATCGACCAGCGGGTCAGGGCCCTCGTCCTCGCCGGCAGCGCGTTCCGGGACACCGCACACGACGCCGCCATGCGCACCGAACTGCTGGCCTACCAGGAGTCCGGTGGATCGGTCGTTTCGGTGACACGCGGGCGCGACATCGGTCACCTCGTCCAGATCGACAACATCGGCGGCATGCGACGGCTGGCCGACGCGATGGTGGAGCTCGGGCACACCTCGTTCGGCGTGATCGCCGGCCCGCTGCGGCTGCTCACCGTGCGGGACCGTCTCCAGGGCCTCAGGCAGGGTCTGAAGAAGCACGGCATCGTCCTGCGCCGAGACGACGTCGTCTACACCGACCTGTCGCGCGAGGGCGGGCTGTCCGGCGCGCAGACGCTGATGAGCCGCCGGAACCCGCCGGGATGCCTCATGGCCGTGGCCGACGTCATGGCGCTCGGCGCGCTGTCGTGGCTGCGCTCGAACGGGATCTCCGTGCCGGAGGAGGTGTCGGTGACCGGGTTCGGCGGCCTGCCCGCGGCAGTCGACGCGGTGCCCAGGCTGACGACCGTGGAGGTCCCGCTCGAGCGGGTCGGTGAGACGGCGATGGACCTCGCCCTGCGCCCCCCGTCCCCCCGCCACACGGTGGAGGTCGAGGGGGCGCCGGTGCTGCGGGAGAGCGCCGCCGCGCCTCGGTGAGCTCAGCCCAGGACGTGCCGGGCGAAGCCCGCGACGACGCCCGCGAGGACCTCGTCGGGATCCCTCGCCCACACCTCCTCGTTGAAGATCTCCACCTCGATCGGTCCGGTGTAGCCGGCGGCGTCGACCGCACGGGTGATCGAGGGAATGTCGATGGCGCCGTCGCCCGGGAGCCCGCGGCCGAACGTCGGATGCGGCTGGGGCACCAGCCAGTCGCACACCTGGTAGCCGATGATCCGCTCGCCCGCGCGGGCCAGGGAGGGATGGAGGCCGGGATCCCACCACACGTTGTAGGTGTCCACGGCGAGCCCGACATGAGCGGGTTCGAACTGCTCGACGATGTCGAGGGACTGGCCGAGGGTCACCGTGACCGACCGCTCGGCGCACATCATGGGATGCAGCGGCTCGACGGCGAGCCGGACCCCGGCCGACGCCGCGTAGGGCACCAGACCGGCGATGCCCTCGGCCACGGCCGCACGTGCGCGTGGCAGGTCGAGGTCGTCGCGCACACCGCCGCTGACCAGGTAGAGCACATCCCCACCGATCGCGGCGGTCAGGTCGACGGCGCGGCGGTTGGCCGCGTGGTCGAGGCCGCCCCCGTCGGGGTTGCGGCCGGTGAAGAACCCTGCGCGGCAGACGCTGGACACCCGCACCCCGTGATCGCGCAGCAGCGTCGCCGCCCGGTCGGCGCCGTACTCCTCGACGGGCCCGGCCCAGGCTCCGAGCCAGCCGATCCCGTGGCGTGCGAGGCCGCGCACCGTCTCCTCCAAGGTCCAGTTCTTGACCGTGATCTGGTTGATGCCGAGCCGTTCGACGCTCACGCGGCGCTCCTTCCGTCGATTCCCGCGGTCGCGAGCACGGCGAGCATGCGCGCGGTCGCGAGATCGGTGTCCTCGATGAGGCCCGCCTGGTCCGCGAGGCGGAACAGGCGGGAGAGGTGGTTGACAGAGCGGGCGCCCTGATGCCCGCCCAGCATGATGAAGTGCGGTTGGAGACCGCGCAGGTAGGCGAGGAAGACGACACCGGTCTTGTAGTGGTACGTCGGAGTCTCGAAGATCGCTCTCGACAACGGCACGGTCGGCGCCAGTACGCGGGCGAAGCCGTCCTGCTCGCCCTCGTCGAGCAGTGCCAGTGCCTCGGCCGCCAGCGGCGCGATCGCGTCGAAGACGCCGAGCAGCGCGTCGCTGTGGCCGTGCCCGTCGCCCCTGATGAGCTCGGGATAGTTGAAGTCGTCCCCGGTGAACATCGTCGTGCCGGCCGGAAGCCGGCGGCGCAGGTCGACCTCCCGTCCGGCGTCGAGCAGGGAGATCTTGACGCCGTCGACCGCCCGCGCGTTCTCCGACATCAGCCGGACGACGGTGTCCGCGGCGGCGTCCAGGTCGCCGGTGCCCCAGTAGCCGGCCAGCCGCGGGTCGAACATGTCGCCGAGCCAGTGCAGGATCGCCGGCCGGGTCAGTGAGCCGAGCACGTTCGTGTAGACGGACAGATAGTCCTCGGCGGAGCGTGCGGCGCGGCAGAGCGCCCGGCTCGCCATCAGCACGACCTGGCCGCCGGCGTCCTCGATCCACCGGCATTGGCGGAGATAGGACCGCTCGATGTCCGCGAGGGGCGCCGGACGGTCGTCCGGGAGGTCGTCGGTGCCGGCCCCGCACGCGATGGCCGCGCCACGGCCCGCCGCCTCCCGGCACGACCGCTCGATCAGCTCCCGGACCCGGCCCGGTGGCAGCCCCATGCCGCGTTGCGCGGTGTCCATCGCCTCCGCGACGCCCAGGCCGAGGTCCCACAGGTGATGCCGGAAGCTCAGCGTCGCGTCCCAGTCGATGGCCGGATTCAGCGCGGGGTCGACCGTGCCCAGCGGATCTGCCACGACGTGTGCGGCCGCGTAGGCGCGGCGTGTCCGCGGTGTGTCGCGGCGGCTCGCGAGCTTCCGCGACGACCCCCGCACCGTGTACCTCTCCAGTCCGGTGCCGGAGGGCAGCAGGATCGAGGTCACGCCGACCCGATCGTCAGTTCGGGCACGTCGATCCAGCGACGCTCGCGCGATGAGCGCAGCGCGAGTTCGGCGAGCTGGACGCCCTTGGCCCCCTCAAGCAGGTCCCAGCCGAACGGCGCGTCCTCGACCACGTGCCGCAGGAACATCTCCCACTGGACGCGGAACGCGTTCTCGAACTCTTCGTTGTCGGGGACCTCCAGCCATCCCGCCCGGAAGTCGATCGGGTTGGGGATGTCGGGGTTCCACACCGGCATCGGGGTGTTGGCCCGGGACTGGGCCCGGCACTCGCGGAGCCCGGCGATCGCGCTGCCGTGCGTGCCGTCGAGCTGCCACTCGCCGATCTCGTCGCGGTAGGGCCGGGTGGCCCAGGACGTCGTGAACTGTGCGGTGACGCCGTTCTCCAGCTCGAACAGGCCGTAGGCGGCGTCTTCGGCCGTGGATTCGTAGGGTCTGTCGTCCTCGTCCCAGCGCTTCGGGATGTGGATCGCGCTGTGGCACAGGACCGACCTGATCGGCGAGACGACGTTGTCGATCAGGTAGCGCCAGTGCGGGTACATGTCCAGGACGAGGCCCCCGCCGTCCTCGCTGCGGTAGTTCCACGACGGGCGGTTGAGGTGCTGCCAGTCGCCCTCGAAGACCCAGTAGCCGAAGTTCAGCCGGAAGCTCAGCATCGTGCCGAAGAAGCCGCCGTCGATGAGCCGCTTGAGCTTGCGGATGCCCGGCAGGAACAGCTTGTCCTGAACGACGCCGTGCTTGACGCCGGCGTCCTGGGCGAGCCTGGCGAGTTCAAGGGCCTCATCGAGCGAGACGGCCGTCGGCTTCTCGCAGAAGACGTGCTTGCCCGCGGCGATGGCCGCGCGTATCGAAGCGGCCCGCATGTTGGTCGTCTGCGCGTCGAAGTAGATCGTGTCCTCGTCGTTCGCGAGGGCCTCGTCGAGGCTGGTCGTCCAGCGTTCGATGCCGTAGCGGCGGGCGAGGGCCTCCAGCTTGGCGGGGTTGCGCCCGACGAGGACGGGATCCACGACGAGCCGGCGGCCGTCCCGCAGCGTGAGCCCGCCCTGGTCGCGGATCGCCACGATCGACCGGTCGAGGTGCTGCCGCGTCCCCATGCGTCCCGTGACGCCGTTCATGATGACGCCGATCCGGACCTGATCCATGATGTGCCTCCTTGGATTTCTGTAAGCGCTTTCTATCCAGGCCGGATGACGACTGTCAAGAATCAGCAACCGAAGAGGGTGCGCGCGGTGCCGCCGAGCACGGCGCCGCGCTCGGCGCCGGTCAGGCCGGGAGCCGCCACCACTTTCGTGACCGCCTCCGGGTCCCCGGTGGAGAAGGGGAAGTCGCTGCCGAGCAGCACGTGATCGCTCCCCGCGAAGCCGACGAGCCAGGACAGCGCCGTCGCCGAATGGGTGAGCGAGTCGTAGTAGAGGCGCCGCAGCACCGAGCTCGGAAGCACGCGGTCATCGGTCCAGTCGGCGCGGAGCCGGGCGATCGCGTCGAGCCTGCCCGCCTGGTACGGCAGGAAGCCGCCACCGTGCACCACACACAGTCGCAGGTCGGGAAAGCGGTCGAAGACGCCTGCGAGGATCAGGGCGACGACGGCCGCCGTGGACTGCGCCGGGTTGTCCACCATGTCGTCGAGCCGGCCGCCGCGCAGGCCCGCCGGGGACATCGCCCGCCACGGGTGCAGCAGCACCGCCGCACCCGTATCGCTGGCGGCCTTCCAGAGCGGATCCCAGCCCTCGTCGTCCAGCCGCGGCCCGGCTCCTCCCACCGTGAGCTCGCCGCCCGCGAAGTCCTGGCGCGCCGCGGCGCGCCTGAGCCGGGCCGCCGCCGCGGCGGGGTCGCGCCGGTCGAGCAGCGTCAGGGCGAGGAGCCGGTCGGGCCGCACGGCCACCACCGCCGCCATCGTCTCGTCCAGGGCGTGCAGGAATCTCGCGGCCGCGGCCGGGGCGAGCTCGTCCGGGCTCAGCTCCGTCCACGGCGAGATGACCTGGACGTCCACGCCGGTCCGGTCCATCTCGGCGATGCGGGAGCGCACGTCGGTGAGGGCGGTGGGCACGGGCGGCGTCAGCCGCGCACCGAACCGGACGCGCCGGTCGCCGGTGAGCGAGGGCAGGGCCGGGTCGGATCCGCCGTGCGCCAGCTCGTCGAGCAGGGCCGCCGGGACGGCATGCGCGTGGACGTCGACGACGCGACCGGTGGGGCGGCCGGGCAAGGGTCTTGAAGTGGCCATCATGCTGTGAGATGGTATCGAAAATTGAAAGCGCTTACAGGAGATGGGTCATGCCGGATCGAAATGAAGCGGGTCCGCTCCAGGACCGGGTCGTGGCCGTCACCGGTGGCGGCCGAGGGCTGGGGCGGGCCGTGGTGCTGGCCGCTGCCGCCGCCGGAGCCGATGTGGCGATCGCCTACCGCGAGAGCGAGGCCGGGGCCAAGAGCGTCGCCGAGGAGGCCCGGTCCCTCGGCGTCGAGGCGGAGGTCCACCGCTGCGACGTGACCGAACGCGATCAAGTCTTCGCGTTCGTCGCGGCGGCGGAGCGGCGGTTCGGCCGGATCGACGGGCTCGTGAACAACGCGGGCGTCATGCCCGAGTCGCCGTTCCTGGAGACGACCGCGGGGGAGTGGGACCACGTCATCGCGACCGACCTGACCGCGGCCTTCCACGCCAGCCAGGCGGTGCTGCCCGGGATGCTGGAACGCGGTTCGGGAAGCATCGTCAACATCGCGTCCCGGCTCGGCCAGACCGGCTGGCCGGGCGTCGCGCACTACGCCAGCGCCAAGGCCGGGCTGATCGCGCTCGCCAAGTCGATCGCGCGCGAGTTCGGGCCACGGGGGGTCCGGGCGAACAGCGTCGCGCCCGGTGTGACCAACACCGACATGGGTCGCACCGTGATGCGGGGCGAGGTCGGCCGCAAACGGATGTCCGAGCTGCCGCTCGGCCGGTTCGGCGAGCCCGAGGAGGTCGCAGACTGCGTGGTCTTCCTCCTTTCGGACGCCTCCGCGCTGCTCATCGGTCAGACCCTCCACCCCAACAGCGGAGGACTGATGCCATGAGCCCGGTCATCGGGACCGTCCGGGACGCCCTCGCCCTCGTTCGCGACGGGGACGCCGTCTGGGTCGCCGGATCGGGCGCCGGGCACGGCGTTCCCCAGGCGTTCATCGACGCACTGGCGGCGCAGTTCGCCGACACCGGGCATCCGCGCGACCTGACCACCGTCAGGGTCGTCGGCATCGGCGACTTCGCCGACACCGGGTTCTCGCAGCTGGCTCTGCCGGGCCTCGCGCGCCGGACGGTCGGCAGCAACATCGGCAACGAGCCACGGCTCGGCGCTCTGGTCGCCGACGGCGCGCTGGAGGCGTACTCACTCCCGCAGGGCGTGCTCTCCGCGCTGTGCCGCGACATGGCGGCCGGACGGCCCGGGCACATCACGCACGTCGGCCTCGGCACCTACGTCGATCCGCGGCAGACGGGCGGCAGGCAGAACGCGCGCACCACCGAGGACGTCGTCGAGGTGGTCGAGCTGGCCGGACGGGAGTGGCTGTTCTATCACGCGCTCCCCATCGACGTGGCCGTCCTGCGGGCCACCACGGCGGACGAGGACGGCAACCTCACGTTCGAGCATGAGCCGATCCTGGGCGATTCGCTCGCGCTGGCGATGGCCGCGCACAACAACGGCGGCACGGTCGTCGTCCAGGCCGGGCGACTGGCCGCACGGGGGTCCCTGCGTCCGGCGGACGTCCGTGTTCCCGGCGCCCTCGTCGACCTCGTCTACGTGGACGCCGGGCAGCGCCAGACCTATGCGACGGCGTACTCCCCGTACTACTCCGGTGAGCTACGGGCGCCGGCGGCGGGCGCGGCCGTGTCGCCGCTGGACGTCCGCAAGGTCATCGCGAGGCGGTCGTTCCTGGAGTTCCGTCCCGGCGACATCTGCAACCTCGGCTTCGGCATCTCGCAGCAGATCGGCGCGATCGCCGCCGAGGAGGGCGTCGAGGAGAAGCTGACGCTCACCGTCGAGCAGGGCATCTTCGGCGGGGTGCCGGCCTTCGGCGGCGACGGCGGCGCGGGCCGCAACTACCAGGCGCGGCTGGAGCAGCCCTCGATGTTCGACTTCTACGACGGCGGCGGGCTGGACATCGCCAGCCTGTCGTTCGCGCAGGTCGACCGGTTCGGAAGCGTCAACGTGCACGCCTTCGACGAGCGCCCGCGCGGGCCCGGCGGGTTCATCAACATCAGCACCCGGACGAAGCGGCTGTGCTTCGTCGGCACGTTCACCGTCGGCGGGCTCCGGGTCGCTTTCGAGGACGGGGCGCTCACCATCCTCCAGGAGGGCCGGCACCGCAAGTTCGTCGGCGCGGTGACCGAGATCAGCTTCAACGGGCGGCTGGCAGCGGAGAAGGGCCAGTCCGTCAGGTACGTCACGGAGCGCGCGGTGTTCGAGCTGACCCCCGAGGGCCTACGGCTGATCGAGGTGGCGCCCGGAATCGACGTGGACAAGGACGTGCTGGCCCACATGGACGTCGAGCCCACCGTCGACGGCCCGCTGGCGCTCATGGACCCGCGGCTGTTCGCGGCCGGGCCGATGGGGCTGGCGGCGGCCTTCGCCGCGGAGGGAGCGGCGTCATGACAGAGCTCGTGCACCTGGTGCCGGGGGCGTGCACCGAGATCGTCCTGGACAACCCACCGATGAACGTGGTCTCCCGGGAGCTGACGCGACAGCTGCGCGCGGTGCTGCGCGCGGTTGCCGGCGATCCGGGCGTCCGGGCGGTCATCGTGTACGGGGCAGGCGGCAGGGCGTTCTGCGCCGGGTCCGACATCGCCGAGTTCCGCTCGCTGCACGGACGTGTCGCCGAGGACAAACTGCTCCTGGAGCGGCTGGTCTACGGGCAGCTCGCGAGGCTGGAGCCGCCCACCATCGCCGCCATCGAGGGCCACGCCCTCGGCGGTGGGCTCGAACTGGCCTTGTGCTGCGACCTCCGGATCGCGACCCGGCGCTCCAAACTCGGGATGCCCGAGCTGAAACTCGGCGCGACGCCCGGCAGCGGCGGGACACAGCGGCTGCCGCGGGTGGTCGGGCAGGCGCGCGCCAAGGAGATGATCCTGCTCGGCGAGCCGATCGACGCCGCGACGGCGCTCGCCATCGGGCTGGTCACCCGCGTGGTCGACGACGGGGAGGCGGTCGACGCCGCCCGCCGGATGGCGGAGGCACTCGCCTCGCGCGGCCCCGTCGCGATGCGCGTCGCGAAGAGGCTCCTCGACGCATCCGCGGAGACGGCCCTGGAGGGCGGACTGGCCCGGGAGCTCGAAGGCTCCGAGGCCGTCTTCGCCACCGACGACATCCTGGAGGGCGCGGAAGCCTTCCTCGAGAAACGACCGCCCCGGTTCAGCGGCCGCTGACCACATCGGCACAGGAGAAGAACATGCGCACAGTGGCCCTCTTCGGCCGCCCCCTCCAGCGGCGGCACTCCGTCGTCATGCACAACGCGGCGTTCGAGGCCGCGGGCGTCGACGCGCGGTACGAACTGCGCGAAGTCGACGAGGCCGGGCTGGCCGAGCAGATCGCCGAGGCCCGCCGCGGCCGGTGGATGGGCTTCCAGATCACCGCGCCGTACAAGCTGCTCGTGATGGACCTGCTCGACGAGATCGAGCCCGACGCCCGCCGCATCGGCGCGGTCAACAGCGTCGCCGCCGAGCCCGACGGCCGGCTGATCGGGTTCAACACCGACGCCCTGGGGTTCATGGCCGGTGTGACGGACTGCCTCGACGGGGGCGTCGAGGGTCGGTCGGTGGTCGTCGCGGGGTCGGGCGGCGTCGGCCACGCGGCCGTCTACGGCCTGGCCGCTGCGGGCGCGGGCCGCCTCACCGTCCTGGACCTCGACGTCGCCATGCCGCGGCGGCTCGCGGACGACCTCGGCGACGCCGCGACGATCGAGGCCCTCGCCCTCGATGACCCGCGGGTCCGCGATCGGCTGGCGGAGGCCGACCTGTTCGTCAACGCCACCTCCGTGGGCATGCTCTCACCGGGGCCGGTCGTCGACGTCGAGCTCATCGATCCGTCCGCGGCGGTGTTCGACGTCGTGTACACCCCGGCCGAGACCGAGCTGGTGCGCCGGGCCCGGGCCCGCGGGATGCGGGCCGCCAACGGTGACCGGATGCTCGTCGCGCAGGCGGCCGCCGCCTGGTGCCGCTGGACGGGTCTGCCTGATCCGGCCGAGACGATGCGGCGGGCTGTCGCCCCCCTGCTCGCGGAGGGCGGTCCGCAGCGGTGACGCGGGTGGTGTTGGCCCCCGACTCGTTCAAGTCGAGCCTTTCGGCGGCACGTGCCGCCGAGGCGATGGCCGAGGGGTTCCGGCGGGTACGGCCCGGCGCGATGCTCGAGTGCCGGCCCCAGGCCGACGGCGGGGAGGGCACCATCGACGCGGTGCGGGCCGCGCGTCCGGACGCGGTCGTCCGGACGACGACGGTGGTGCTGCCGGGCGGTCCGCACGAGGCGCGCTGGCTTCTGCTGGGTGACGGCACGGCGGTGGTCGAGCTCGCCGAATGCTGCGGGCTCCCGCTCGTCGGTACGGGCGACCCGGTGGGCGCCGACAGCGCACCGCTGGGGGTCGTGCTGCGCGCGGCCCGCGGGGCGCCCGCCCGCAGGATCATCCTCGGCCTCGGCGGGTCGGCCTCCACCGACGGCGGCGCCGGCTGCCTGCGCGAGCTCGGCGTCCGGCTGTCCGGTCCGGCCGGACGCGACGTCCCGCCCGGGGCCGCGGGGCTCGCGGTGGTCGCCGGGGCCGATGCCGCGGACCTGCTGGAACCTCCACCGGGCGGGCTGCTGGTCCTCTGCGACGTCGACGTGCCGTTGTTCGGCCCGCGGGGCGCGGCGACCGTCTTCGGCCCCCAGAAGGGCGCCGCCCCGGCGCTGGTACCGGTCCTCGATGACGCACTCCGCCGCTGGGCGAACGTGGTCGGCGGTGAACCGGAGGCTCCGGGCGCCGGCGCGGCGGGCGGGATCGGGTACGGCTTGTCGGCCTTCTGGCCGGCGACGATGGTGTCGGGCGCCGAGTACCTGAGCGAGCTGAGCGGGCTGCCGGACCGCGTGGCCGGTGCGGAGCTCGTCGTCACGGGGGAGGGGCGCCACGACGAGCAGTCCTACGCGGGCAAGGTCACGGGACACGTCGTCCGCCTCGCCGAGCGCCACGGCGTGCCGGCGGCCGTGATCGCCGGGAGCGTGACGGTCCGGCGGCCGGAGGTGAGGATGGTCGGTCTCGTCGCCCTGGCCGGGTCGGAGCGGGAGGCGATGCGGAGGCCGGCGCACTATCTGCGGCTCGCGGCGGCACGGCTCGCGGCCGGCCTGCCGCACGCCGGCTGAGGGCGTCCCGTGGTGTTCGATCTCGGTCAGCGGCGACGCGCCTCTTGCCGGAAGGGCCTCGGGCATGGGGGTGCAGGAGCGTCGATCGCGGCGTCTCACATGATCGCGGGAGACGGCCATCCCAACCGCTTGAGCGCTGTCGAGTTCCGTCCGCCCGGGCCGTCAATGAGCCGCGGACGGTCATCTCGCGGCGGGTTGGCTCGGTGGTGGGCTGGTGAGGGCGGCGAGCCAGTCGATGCGCTCGGCGAGTTCCTCGAAGACCTGCTCAAAGATCTCATCGGTGTCGACCGGGCCCGGGTCGGGCACCGACCAGTGGGTCCGCCGGGGTGCCGGACCCATCTCCCGGTAGGCGTTGTCGCACACGGCGACGACCAGGTCGGCGGAGGTCAGCACGTCATCGATGTGCGCGGTGCCGCGGCTCTGCAGCCGCAGGCCGTGTCGGCGGAGGGTGCTCACCGTGCGGGGATGAAGTCGTGGCGCGGGCTGGATGCCGGCGGAGGCGACCGGGATCGGGGAACGGTCCGCCCAGATCGCGGCGGCCAGCGGCGAGCGGGCCCCGTTGCGGGTGCAGACGAACACCACTCGTGACGCTGACAGCCTCATGACCGGATGCAGGGCCCGCAGCGCGGAGGGGATGAGCCGTACGAAGGTGCGCCGACGGTCCGCGTGCGAACGCGTCCGCCCGATGAGCCCCGCCGCCTGTAGCACTCCCAGATGGTGGGCCAGCAGATTCGACGGCAGGCCGAGCGTGCGGCCGAGTTCCCCGGGAGCCAGGTCGCCGACCATCAGTGCCTCGATCATCGCCAGCCGCGCCGGGTCGCCCAGCGCGTGATGCGCCGCCGCCCGCCCCCGCAGCGAGGATAGGTCAACTTCCATTGAGTCAATGCTTGCTGATGTGTTTTCATGCGTCAAGGCCGTCGTTCGACGGCCGGCCCCCCGCCCCCTGGAGGCCTCCATGCCCGAAGGCCCGCCCCGCCGTCGACGCGTTCTGCCCCGCGCGACCTCGCCACGCTGACCTCGCGGCGACGTCGCAGCCACACCCCGGGCCTGCCATCCAGCTGACGGATGGCTTCCCGCCGTTTTGACGACTCCCACCTCCCCGCGTCCTGAAGCCCGGGGAGACCCCGCGACCGGCGCGCCCCTGACCCGGCCCGCCGCCAGGGCCGCATTGGCGACGCGCCATTTCCCTCGGTCCCGCACATAATCTCGATTTGGGCCATGAGCGCCGGTCGCAGCGCCGAGAGATTTATTTTCTCTTGCCTAATAATAGGAGGTATTACGCGTCTTTTGGAATTGGCAGTCAAGCCTCTTTCTATTTGCGTCGCCCGCGTCTACGTTCCTCTCGTCCGAGCAAAACAACCACGATTGGCGGTGTTCGCGATGACTCATATCACGCGGACGGAATGGACGGGCAGGTGGGAGGCCATGATGCGAGCCCCGACCCTGACCAAGCTGTACTGGCTGCTGCGCATCGGGGTGGCCGTGGAGTACGTAGGGCACGGGTGGGCGGGGCTGAGCCGCTCGCGGGCCTGGCTGCCCTACTACGACCTGTTCGGCATCTCCGCCGACTTCGCCCTCGACCACATGTTCTACATCACCGGTGCCATCGACATCACCGTGGGACTTCTCGTCCTTGTGTGGCCGGCCCGGATCCTGCTGCTGCACGCCACCGTGTGGGGCGTCTTCACGGCGCTGCTGCGCCCCGCCGTCGGCGAGGGCTGGTGGGAGTTCCTGGAGCGGGGTGGCAACTACGGGATGCCCCTGGCCCTGCTGATCCTCGTCGGGCTCGGCGGCTGGTCGGTGCGCGGCTGGCTCCTGCGCGCCGACGCGCCGGCCTCCGTCTCCGACAGCGCCCTCATCGGCGCGCACTGGGCCGCCCGCGGCGGGCTGGCCCTGCTCCTCATCGGCCACGGCGGCTTCGGCGCCTTCGAGGACAAGCCCTACTGGTACAAATTCTTCGACTTCTTCGGTCTCACTCGCTCCACGGTCGAATCCGGCCATCTCATGGTGACGTTCGGGATCTTCGAGATCCTGCTCGGCCTGGCCGTCCTCGTCAAACCAGGACGGGCGCTGCTGCTCTTCGTGCTGGCCTGGAAACTGGGCACCGAACTGCTGCGGCCTCTCGTCGGGCAGGAATGGTTCCAATTCGTGGAACGCGATGGTGACTACGTCCTGCCGGTCGCTCTGATCCTCATGGCGGGACTCTACGCCCGCGCCCTGCATCAGCGCAGGGTGGCAACTCCCGAGGCACCTGCCCCCAGAGGCGCTCCCACCGGGTGACATCGCCGCCCACGCGCTCTCCCTTCCCGAAAGGATGCTGCCCAATGTCGGCCCGCTACCACACCCCGAGAATCCGTCTGTCCTCGCTCGCCCTCCTCACCGGCGCCGCGCTTCTCACGGCCGGCCCTCTGACCGTCCCGGAGGCCCACGCGGACAACCTCGCCCGGCACAGCGCTGAGGCGGCCCACCCGTCCCACAAGCCCGTCGTGCTGGCCACCATCCCCGTCGGCCTCAACCCCCGCGCGGTGGCGTTCGACCCCGACTATGAGACCGCCTACGTCGCCAACGCCGGCTCCAACACCGTCTCGGTCATCGACGTGGAGACCCGGAAAGCGACCGCCACCATCAACGTCGGCACGTTCCCCTACGGCGTCGCGTTCGTGCGCCATGGCGAGTTCGTCTACATCCCCAACCGCGATTCCGACAACCTGTCGGTCATCGACACCCACACCCAGAAGGTCATCAAGACCGTCACCGTGGGCGATGCCCCCCGCTGGGTCGCCGTCGCCCCGGACGGCCGCCACGCCTACGTCAGCAGCACCGGCTCAGGCGCCATCACCGTCATCGACACCGCCACCCACACCGTCACCGCCTCCATCCCCGTCGGCCTGTCCCCCCGCGGCATCGCCTTCACCCCCGACGGCCGCACCGCCTACTCCGCCAACTCCGACTCCGACAACGTCTCGGTCATCGACACCCGCACCCTGAAGGTCGCCGCGACCATCACCGTCGGCGACGAACCACGCGGCGCCCTGGTCACCCCCGACGGCCGCACCCTCTACATCTCCAACACCATCGCTGGAACGGTCTCGGTCATCGACACTCGCACCCGCACCGTCACCGACACCATCACCGTCGGCGCCAACCCCCGTGGTCTCAACCTCTACCGCGGCGGTCGCATCGCCTATGTCGCCAACTCCGGCTCCGACACCGTCAGCATCTTCGACACCCGCACCCACCGCATCCTCGGTGACGTCGCCGTCGGCGACGACCCCCGCTGGACCGCCTCCGGTCCCGACGGCGACTACCTCTACGTCACCAACACCGGCTCCCACACCGTCTCGGTCCTCACCTTGACCCGCTGACCCGATCCGGCCTTCCCTCCGGCCCCGAGGTCCGCGCGAATCGCGGGCCCCGGGGCCGCGGTGCCGGGTCTGGGTGCGGTTGCCTCGGGGCGCAGGCGTGCCTGCGGCAAGGCCGCCCCGCCAGGCGGAATAGCGGTCGCTCATCCCATCTGTGTTGTCTCGGCATGGTGGCGCTGAACGACGTCCGCCGTCCAGTCCATCAAATTGATTTGATGTATTCTGGCGACATGGTGCCCGCAAGGCCAACGGTCCCGGGGTTCGTGCACATGGCGGCCCACCCACTGCGGTGGCGGTTGCTGACCGCACTGGCCGCGAGCGACTACCGGGTGCGTGAGCTCGTCGCACTGCTCGGCCATCCGCAGAACCTGGTGTCCTACCACCTGCGGTTGCTGCGCCGAGGCGGGTTGGTCACCGCTCGTCGCAGCAGCTTCGACGGCCGCGACAGCTACTATCACCTCGATCTGGACCGCTGCGCACACGAGTTGACCGCCGCCGGTGTCGCGTTGCACCCGGCGCTGCGCCTGGAACCGGCCCCGCTCACGGCCCCACCAACGGTCATGGGCACCCAACCGCGGGCCTGGCCGCGTGTGCTGTTCGCGTGCACGGGCAACAGCGCCCGCTCACCGGTCGCCGAGGCCCTGCTGCGTCACCGCACGGGGGGCCGTGTGGAGGTGGCCAGCGCCGGAAGCCACCCCAGGCGGCGCCTCCATCCGGACGCCGTGCACGTGTTGCGTGAGGACTACGGAATCGACATCGCCGACCAGCGGCCGCGGCACCTGGACACGGTGGACCACGGCCGTTTCGATCACCTGATCAGCCTGTGCGACAAGGTCCGCGAGGTCCGCCCCGAGTTCCGTGCCGAGCCTCGGCCGGCCCACTGGAGCATCCCCGACCCGGCCGCCGACGATCAGGCGAGCCGTCCGGCCGTCAGACACATGGCGGCGCAGATCGACACCCGCGTCCGCTACCTGCTGCCCCTCCTCGTCCACGCCACCAACTCGGAGGTCTGACCATGAAGACAGCACCGCAGGAACTGGCCAGCGTCCGCTACATCGTTGACGACGTGGCCGCCGCCGTCGGCTTCTACACCACTCACCTGGGCTTCACCCTGCAAGCCCACCCCGCGCCCGCCTTCGCCGAGGTGGTCCGCGGTCCGCTGCGGCTGCTGCTGTCGGGCCCGGCAAGCTCCGGAGCACGGGCCACACCTCGCGACTTCAGCACGCCGGGCCGCAACCGCATCCACCTCATCATCGGCGACCTGGATGCCGAGATCGAGCGGCTGCGCGGCACCGGGCTGAGTTTCCGCGGCGATGTGGTCGCCGGCCCCGGCGGACGTCAGATCCTGCTCGCCGACCCCGCGGGCAACCTCATCGAGCTCTTCCAGCCCGTCCCGTGACGGCCGACGCGGACAACGAAGGGCAGCCTCGGCGCCCCGTATCCGCCGAGGCTGGTCAAGCCGAGCGGGTGGGCCTTGCGGAGATTGCCACGCAGTGGGGAAAGATCGGCTGCATCGGGTTCGGGGGGCCGCCGGCCCATGTGTCCCTGTTACGCCAGTTGTGCGTGCAGCAGCGCGGGTGGCTGTCCGCCGGCGAGTTCGAAGACGGCATCGCCGCCACCAACCTGCTGCCCGGCCCGGCCTCCACCCAACTGGCGATCTGGAGCGCGTGGCGGCTACGTGGCATCCCCGGCGCACTGGTCGGTGGCCTGTGCTTCATCCTGCCCGGCCTGGTCCTCATCCTCGGCCTCGCGGCGGTGTTCCTGGCCGAACATCCGCCCCGGTGGGTCGTGGGAGCCGCGGCCGGAGCCGCGGCGGCCGTGCCCGTCGTCGCCGTGCACGCCGCGGCCGGGCTGCTACCCGCCAGTTGGAGCAGGGCGGGGACGCGCCCCGCCGCCCGGATCCGGTGGACGGTGTACCTGCTGGCAGGCGGTGCCATCGCGGCGGTGACCGGCCCCTGGGTGGTCGTGGTCCTGCTGGGCTGCGGGCTGATCGAGATCACCACCGGTGCGCGCGGGCGCGAATCGCGGTGGCGGACGTTGCCGCTGCTGCTGGCCCCCGCGGCCGCGGCCACCGGCGGGCTCGGCGCGGTGGCCTGGGTGGCGGCCAAGGTCGGCGCTCTGTCGTACGGCGGCGGCTTCGTGATCATCCCGATGATGCAGCACGATGCCGTCCAGACCTACCACTGGATGAGCGACGCCCAGTTCTCCAGCGCCGTGGCCCTCGGGCAGATCACCCCCGGACCCGTCGTCCAGACCGTCGCGGTCGTCGGTTACGCCGCCGCGGGACTCGGCGGGGCTCTGCTGGCGGCCCTGGCCGCGTTCGCTCCCTCCTTCGCGTTCGTCCTGCTCGCCGGACCGTACTTCGACCGGCTCCGCACCGACCCCCGCGTTCACGCCTTCCTCACCGGCGCGAGCGCGGCCGCGATCGGCGCGATCGCCGGCTCTGCGATCCCCCTCACCCAGGCCCTGGCCCACCTGTGGCAGGCTGGCGTCCTAGCCCTGGCCGTCGTGTGGCTGCTGGTCCTGCGCCGCGGCATCGTGACCGCGCTTCTCGGAGCCGCGACACTCGGCGTCCTGGCCGCCTTCACCACAGCGGCCCTGCCCGGCTGATCACAGGTCGACACGCAGTGCGCCGGATTCATCTCGGCGCCGATCTACGCAGACCACCGGGGCCAGCGCCGTGTACCCACCCGACGCGACCCTCGGCGGCGACCTGCGCCGTGGTTTCCGGATCTTCCTGCGTTTCCCCGACGGCGGCCAGCTCGACCCCGCCTTCGCCCAGGCCAACGGATGTCGTATCCAGTACACGGCCCTGCAATGACCATGGCCGCGCAAATGATCGTCTTCTGGCATTCGGTGGACTGGCGTCACGTCCGGCCTCCCCGGGCCTCCCGGGGGCCCGAGCGCGTCGATGACCGACGGCGGCGCGAACATCGAGATCCCGCGGCCCGGGCTCACCCCGCCGGCTACGGCGTGATGCGCCCGGGCTTCGGGGGCCGCTCCGGTCGGGCCGTCCACGGTCAGGTCTTGTTGAAGGTGTTCTTGGCCCAGAGGTAGGAGACGACAGCGATGCCGGTGCACCAGGCAGTGGCGATGGCGGCGCTGTTGCCGATCGGGGTGCCGAGCAGGAGACCGCGGACGGTTTCCATGATCGGGGTGAAGGGCTGGTACTCGGCGAACCAGCGCAGCACCGACGGCATGGAGTCGGTGGGGACGAAGCCGCTGCCGAGGAAGGGCAGGAAGATCAGCGGCATCGGCGCGTTGCTGGCCGCCTCGGGGGTCGGGGACTTCATGCCGAGGGCGACCGCGAGCCAGGTGATGGCCACGACGAACAGGGTGATCAGGCCGGTGGCGGCCAGCCACTCGACGGGTGTCGCGTTGGGCCGGAACCCGAGGGCCAGGGCGATGCCGATGACCACGGCCATGCCGAGGAGCTGCTGGATGACGCTGCCGACGACGTGCCCGGTGAGGACCGAGCCGCGGGAGATCCGCATGGTGCGGAAGCGGGCGATGATGCCCTCGGTCATGTCGGTGGCGACCATGACGGCAGTCCCGGTCGCGGCGGTGGCGGCCGCCATGAGCAGGATGCCAGGGACGACGTAGTTGATGTAGGCGTCGCGGCCGCCACCGAGTCCGTTGCCGAGGGTACCGCCGAAGACGTAGACGAACAGGAGCAGGATGACCACGGGCGTGACGATCAGCTGCACGGTCATGGACGGGTAGCGGAGCAGGCGCTTGAGCTGGCGCCGGACCATGGTGGAGGAGTCGCGCGCGGCGAGGGCGAGGGCGCTCATCGAAGGGCCTCCTTGTGGCCGGTGAGGGTGAGGAAGACGTCGTCGAGGTCGGGGGTGTGCACCGACATCTCGTCGATCTCGATCGAGTGCTCGTCCAGGACGGCGAGCACCTGCCGGATCACCCGCACGCTGCCGTCGCTCGGCACCTGCAGGGTGAGCGCCTCGGGGTCGGGGGTGCCGACGCCGAGGGCCAGCCGGGCCGCGTCGAGACGGCTCGGATCGGCGAACTTCAGCAGGACATGGCCGCCGGGAATGAGCCGTTTGAGCTCCTCGGCGGTGCCTTCGGCGATCAGCCGCCCGCGGTCGAGGAGGGCGATCCGGTCGGCGAGCTCGTCGGCCTCCTCCAGGTACTGCGTGGTCAGGAAGATGGTGACGCCGTCCTTGACGAGGTCGCGGACGATGCCCCACATGGCGCGGCGGCTGCGCGGGTCGAGTCCGGTGGTGGGCTCGTCCAGGAAGATCAGGCGCGGGTCGCCGACCAGCGTCATCGCCAGATCGAGCCGGCGCCGCATGCCGCCGGAGTAGGTGCCGGCGGACTTGGCGGCCGCGTCGACCAGATCGAACTGCGCAAGCAGCTCTCTGGCCCTCTGCCTGCCCTCGCGCCTCGGCAGGTGCTTCAGGTCGGCCATGAGCAGCAGGTTCTCCTCGCCGGTCAGCAGCTTGTCGACCGCCGAGTACTGCCCGGTCACCCCGATCGCGCCGCGCACATCGTCGGCCTCACGGTTCACGTCGTATCCCGCGACGTGAACCTGGCCGGCGTCGGCGCGGATCAGCGTGGACAGGATCTGCACAGTGGTGGTCTTGCCGGCCCCGTTCGGACCGAGCAGGGAAAAGACCGTTCCTTGGGGGACGGCCAGGTCGATGCCGTCCAGGACGACCTTGTCGCCGCTCTTGTCGCGATAGGACTTGCGCAGCCCGCTCGCCGCGATGGCCAGGGTGGTCATGAGGGTGCTCCTTGGGAGGCCGCGAGTCAGAGGCTGCGGGCGGCGATGTCGCCGTATGAGGTGGTGGCGTGGATGTCGAGTTCGGCGGTGCCATCGTTCTTGAGGGCGTTGGTGATGCGGCCGAGGCCGGTGCCGGCGTCCAGGGAGGCCGAGACCCCGGCGGCGGCGGTGACCGAGATGTCGCCGGACCGGGTGCGGAGCACGACCTTGCCGCGCACGGCCTCGACGATCCGGATGTCGCCTCTCTGGGTGCTGATCTCCGCGGGGCCGTTGAGCCGGCCGACCTCCACGTCGCCGTCGACCGCGGTGAGGCGGACGCTCGCGGCCTCGTCCAGCTTGATCTGGCGGTACGCGCCCTCGAAGGCGACGTCGCCGAGGCGGCCGACGCTCCGCAACTCGGTGCTGGCCGCCTTTGCCTCAACCCGGGAACCGGCGGGCAGTCGGACCGTCACCTCGATGGATCCCGACGGCCCGACGTGCTGGTTCCTCACCGGAGTCGCGATCCGCAGGACGCCGTCGGCGTAGTCGACGGTGGTCTGCTCCGCCGCCTTCACATCGCGTCCCTTGGTGGCGTTCGCGGGCAGGACCTCGACCGCGGTGTCGGCGCGGTCGGCCGCGATGAACTGCACGCGCCCGGCGGGGACGTCCAGGACGGCGGAGATCGGGGCGGGGGTGTCGAACGTCTGCATCATGCTCTCCTCGCGCTGGCCACTCGTGTTTCGAACAAGCGAAACGCTACGTTGCTTTCTAGATTTGCACAACAAGATCTTTGCACAAGAACAGCGTTTATGCAGGTAGAAGTAGATCAATCGTTGCACTGGCTTCTCGTTTAACGCAACAAACGAAGATCGATCGTTGCAATATTATGAGGGTGAACGCTATGCTGAGGCAGCAGCCCAGACCGAGCAGCGCCAGGGAGCCCTGCGGGGCGTGAAAGGGGTCCGTGATGCCGGGAGGCAGGCTCACCCAGCAGGAACGCCAGCAGATCGCGGCGGGGCTGGCCGACGGCCTGGCCTTCGCCGAGATCGCCCGCCGCCTCGACCGTCCGACCTCCACGATCACGCGTGAGGTGACGCGGAACAGCGGCCCCACCGGCTACCGCGCCGACCTGGCCCACCGCGCCACCCAGCAGCGCACCCACCGGCGCCGGCAGGCCGCGCCCCGTGGCTCGCAGGCGCCCGCGCAGCCCGACGGACGCGACGCCGAGGCCGTGCGCGCCTACCAGGAGACCCTCACCACCGTCCTGATGACCTCGGGCCTGCCCAAGATGATGGCCCGGGTGCTGGCCTGCCTCTACACCACCGACACCGGCAGCCTCAGCGCCTCCGAACTCGCCCAGCGCCTCCAGGTCAGCCCGGCGTCCATCTCCAAAGCGATCACGTTCCTTGAGGGCCTGGCCCTCGTCCGCCGGGAACGCGACGAACGCCGCCGCGAGCGCTACGTCGTCGACGACGACCTGTGGTACCAGTCGATGATCCGCAGCGTCCGGGACAACGCCCGGGTCGTCGAGGTCGCACAGCAGGGCATCGGCGTCCTCGGCCCCGGCACCCCGGCCGCCACCCGCCTGGAGAACGTCGCCCGCTTCCTCGACTTCGTCAGCGAAGCACTCACCCGCGCCGCGGAACAGGCCCACGAGATCCTCTACACCACGACCGAAGCGACCTCAGACGCCACCACCGAGCCGAGTTCAGATCACGGATAGCAGCGCCGGGAGCCAGTGCCAGGTGACGGGTCGAAGGTCGACGGAGAGGTGGGACGGCGGCGCGGGAGACGCGGTAGTACATGCGGTCGGGCGGTGCGCCGATGTCGTCGCGATGATCACCGGCTATCTCCGCAGGGGCCGTTGAAGGTCCGGCCTTCCGGGACGTCCTCACCCCGAACCCGTTCGACGCCGGCCGAGCCCGCGTCAGAGGTCCCATCGAAGATCAGATGGGGAACAGGGAGTGCTGGGACTCGGTGACCGTGCTGGCCGCGACCTGGTCGGTGCCGCGCGCACTGGCGGGGTGGCGGGTCCCACTGTCGGGGAGACCCGCCACCCCTGGCCTTGTCACCTGCGGTTGGCCCAGCCGCCAGAACGCTGTCCTGAGCGCGGGCCGCCTCTGCGTCCGCCGCCGCGTGAGGTGATCAGGTGGAAGACGAGCAGAAGAAGCGCCGAGCCGGCGATGGCGGTGATCCAGGTGGAGAGGTTGAAGAACCCCTGAACGCCGTCGACGTTGAACAGTCGCGTCGCCAGGAAACCTCCCAGCAATGCTCCGGCGACGCCGATCAGCGTGGTGACGACCAATCCTCCGGCGTGCTTGCCGGGGATCAGGGCTTTGGCGATCGCCCCGGCCACCAGGCCGAGGATGATCCAGGCGATGATGCCCATGACCGAACTCCTAGACGAGCCTTCAATCGAATGGCTGCCAGGCGACGGTCTTCCGAACCGGTCAAGGCAGGGACCCGTCATGGTCCGCAGGAGCGCGGCCACCGGGCTCTCGAAAACGTTCTCCTTCAATGAACCTTGTCCGAGCGTGGAGGGAAACAGCCGTTCCTCGAAAAGGTCTTCACCACGATCGATGACCATGTGCGGGGATGCCGCCAGGGGAGAGCGCGTCCTGTTTGAAGGCAAATTCCCCTGCCGGTCGGGGGGCGTCTTCTGCACGGGACGGCGTGCGCCGTGCCGTGGTGGGGGTGAGGCGATCTGCTCTGGTGATGACCTCAGCGCGGATTGCCTGTGTCCCGAAACCGGCCGGTGGGCTTGTCTGAGAGATGGTCGGCCACTCCTGGACCAGTAATCGTTTCGCTTTTCAGATGAGGGCATTATGGGCACCAAACAGATCATCGCCTCCCGACCGGCGCGACGGGGGAACGGTCGCGACGGCCGCTATGACGGCACTGCCCCCTTCCCCCGTCCCGAGGGCGCCCCGGGGTCCAGGACGGGGGCCTCGCCTGTCCAGACGACGCTGACCGGGGCGATCGTGGTGGCGCCATTGGCCGGGCTGATTGCCGGGGTATGGCTGGCCTGGGGGAAGGCCATCACCCTCCCCGACGTCCTGCTCGCTCTGGTCCTGTACGCGGTGACGGGTCTGGGCGTCACGGTGGGATTCCACCGGCTGCTCACCCACCGCAGCTTCACCGCCCGCCGGTGGCTCCAGGTCACCCTGGCCGTCGCTGGGTCGATGAGCTTCCAGGGCAGCGTGATCGGCTGGGTCGCCACCCACCGCCGCCACCACGCCTTCACCGACCGTCCCGGTGACCCCCACTCCCCCTATCGATACGGGACCAGCCTGAGGGGGCAGCTTCGCGGCGTGGCGCATGCACACCTGGGCTGGATGTTCGGCAATGACCCGACTTCGATCTCGCGCTATGCCCCCGACCTGCGGGCGGACCGGGCGATCACGAACGTCGGACGGGCCTTTCCCGCGTTGTGCGCGCTGTCGCTGACACTGCCGTTCGCGGTCGGGTGGGCCCTCAGCGGTACCTGGCACGGAGGCGTCACCGCGTTTCTGTGGGCCGGGCTGATCCGGATCGCGCTGCTGCAACACATCACCTGGAGCGTCAACTCCCTGTGCCACGTGATCGGCGCGCGCCCGCACTCCACCCGCCGCCACGACCGCTCCACCGACCTGTGGCCGCTGGCGTTGCCCTCCCTCGGAGAGAGCTGGCACAACGGCCACCACTCCGATCCCACCTGCGCCCGGCACGGCCGCAGACCCGGCCAGCTCGACCTTTCCGCCGACCTGATCCGCGTCTTCGAACGCCTTGGATGGGCCACCGACGTCCACTGGCCCGACACCAGTCGCCGCGTCCGGAACATCCGCACGGACCGAACAGGACACGGCGCAGAGCAGGACCGGCCCGAACCCCACAGCGCGCCGTGTCCAGCGCCGGCCGCCACCGCTGCCGTCAGACCCGCCGGCTGATGGCGGGCACCTCCCGGGCGAACCGGGACTCTGCGGGCGGGGCGCTTCGGGGCGGCGCGTCGAGCCGACGCACTCCTGGGCCGGCCCATCACGGAGTCCACAGGGCGGGTGGGCACGTGACCCTGGCAGATGAGTACGGACTGCTGATCAAGGGACTCGCGGGCGGGATCGCCATCGCGCTGGCCCTTGTCCTTACCGTCATCGGCATCGTGGCGCTGGTCATGACGTGAACCGGTGCCGGTTACCGACGTGGCACTGGGGGATGAGAAGCCGTGGAGGAGACGTCTCCACGCGTCCGCAGGAAGGCCGGGATTACCTGCCGGCCAGGCTGGTGCGCGGTGCTTGCCGCCGCGGTCAGCGGAAGCCGGTGGCCCATCGGCGGTAGGTGTGGTTTGCCGGGCCGGGCTCGCGGGTCAGCGACCGTACCCGGGCTCCCGCCGCGATGAGCCGGCTCACGACCTGGCCGCCGACCTTGCCGGTCGATCCGGTGACCGAGAATCATCGACCCCTCCCCTTGTCCTCGCAGGCGGATCCGGTTCCAGCTGCCGTGGAGATGGTCAGCCATTCCCATGGGATCTGACGCGCCAGCCCGGCGTCGCCGGGCTGGCTGCGTACCGCCGGACTGGTGGTCTTCGACCGAGGACCGGTGCCCTCGCGGTGTACTAGAGGGCGAGGATCTGGTCGAGCATCTGGCGGTACTGGCGCATGCCGATCCTGAGCTGCTCGGTGTCGCCGTTGGCGATCCCCAGGTCGAGGACGCGTTTGCGTTCGTCGAGTGCCGTGGTCAGCGAACCGACGATCTCGTCGTTGAGAGCACCCGCCTGCCGGACGGCGTTACGGGGGTCATCGACGAACGCGGCCTGGATGTCGTGCCAGCGATCCTGGAGTTCCTTGGTACGGGGGCCCTCGAACATCGGCGCCAGCTCCTGGTGCCCGCCATCAGCCGGAGCACTCTGGCCGCCTGTGCCGTGCTTGCTCACGTCCCGCATGCCGGTGCTCTGCGGGCCCGGGCCCTGGACGCTGGTGGCCTGGTTTCCGATGGCCTGCTCGGTCGGCATCCCGGCGGGCTCACCGGCGGGGGTGCGCATCGTCTTCGAGCTGTGATCGGTCATGGTGGTGTCAGCCTTTCCTGGGGGTGTGGGGCAGGTCGGGGGCCGTCCTGCTCGGCTGGCCGCCGTTCTGCGGTCGCTCGCCGATGCTGTCGGCGAGCAGGTCGTCGAACAGCGTCCGGTAGTGGACCATGGCTTGGCGGAGATCCTCGGTGGAGGCCTCCTTGCGGGCCGCGCGGGCGCTGATGTCGTGGGCCCTGCGGTAGTGGTCGAGTGCGGGGGCGTGCTTGACGGACAGGTCGGCGACCCGCTGCTGGAACTCGCTGGTCTCGTAGCCGCGGTCGGCCATGACGCGCCGGACGAGTTGGTCGGCGTCGGACAGTGCGTCCTCGGGGGTGTCGACGAAACGGTCCTGCACCCGGGTCCACTCGGCGTGGTAGAAGTCGCGTGCCGCGGGGGCCAGCGGGCGGATCTCCATGTCCTCGACACGGTTCTGCCGGTCGTGCAGGTCTCGTTCGGCCGCACGCCAGTTTCCGCGATCTTTTACGGCACGGTCATATTCCGAGCCGAATTGCCCGCGCAGTTTGCCACGCCCCCGCATCGTCCGCATGATCAGTACCGTGACCACAATGATCACGATGACGATAACGGCGACTCCGATCAGAAAAAGAGTCATGCATCCAGACTGCCCGTGACAGACAACCTGAAACACTTCCTCGGATTATTTCCAAACTATTCTTGGTTGAGGGTCGAGGTGGTGAAGAGAATCAAGATAGTCGCTGCTTTTTCGATTCACTTCTGCTGTTCGCTGGCTGAAGTCAGAGCTGTGCCGAGGAATCCTGGGGGCATGTCCTCAAACGAGCCTGGCGGACAAGGGGGAGCCTCGATCATCCACAGAATGCGAGAATCGGGCTGTGGTGCTCGTCCCTCACCCAACGCCGATCGGATCAGGCGGGAAACAGCCGATCCCCGAAAGGGTCATCACCGCACCCGATGACCGGTGTTCGGTCTGGGAGATGGGCCGTTCTTCGATCCGCGGTTTCCGCGATGATCGGTATGCGGTCCACTGTTGTTGCGCTCATGTCGCCGGAACCCTGCGAGTCGCACACGCCGGTGGCGTTCGTAGAGGTGGTCATGATGCTGACATCGCCACGGCCGTGGCATTCGCCCACGACGCCGCGCCGAGCGCTGGCCGCACGCAGCCGGCCGAGGCGGCCTCCTCGCTCCTGGTGCCACCTGTCTGCTGATGGGGACGTGGGCTGCCCACATCGGATTCGCCGTCACGCGCCGGCAGACGTGGTCGGCTGCCGACGCCTCGGAACGACGCGGTGCCCGTCCGGAACGTCCGACACGGCAGGGAGTTAGGAAATCATGGAGCCGCTGCTTCCCGGCGACCCTCCGGAGCTCGGAGGTCTTCGGCTCCTCGGACGGCTGGGCGAGGGCGGTCAGGGCGTCGTCTATCTCGCCGAGACCGACGACGCGGAGCAGGTCGCCGTCAAGGTGATGCACCGTGGCCAGGACGAGCGGGCACGGGGCAGGTTCGTCCGCGAGGCGGCCACGGCCCAGCGCGTGGCGCGCTTCTGCACAGCCGCCGTCCTGGCCGCCGAGGTCGATGGCGAGCGGCCCTTCATCGTGTGCGAGTACATCGCCGGGCCGTCGCTGCGGAACCTGGTCCGCCGGAACGGCCCGCGCCGTGGCGCCGAGTTGGACCGGCTGGCGATCGGCACGGCCACCGCGCTCGCGGCCATCCATCATGCCGGCATCGTGCATCGTGACTTCAAGCCGGCCAACGTGCTGATCGGCCGCGACGGTCCACGGGTGATCGACTTCGGGATCGCGCGTGTACTGGACGCGAGCACGACCGCCACCAGCCAGGTGGTCGGCACGCCCGCCTACATGGCTCCCGAGCACTTCTTCGGCGAACGCGCCGGGCCCGCGGCGGACATGTTCGCCTGGGCCACCACGATGGTGTACGCGGCCAACGGCTCTCCCGCCTTCGGCGACGACACCATCCCGGCCGTGATGCGGCGGATCCTCAACGACGATCCCCAACTCGGCCGCCTGCCCGGGCGGCTGCGCGCACTGGCCGCCGCATGCCTGGCCAAGGAACCATCCCAGCGGCCCAACGCCCGTCAAGTCATGTGCGACCTGCCCGCCGTCGGCTCGCCGAGCGAGTACACGCCCGTGTGAGGAGCCGTCGGCACCATCAGCGCAACCTCCTCACCGAAGTGACGCCTGTGCGGCTTCGCCCTGCGCCTTTCGCCCGTCGCGAGGCCGGCCGGCGACCGATGGTGAGTCGATAGCGGCCCGATGGACCGCCCGCAGAGGGTGACGACAACGGCACATCGACAGAGGAGATGCGAAGTGCCCAGTCTGAACTCCCGCGGTCCACGGGTGCACCCGGCGCTGTCCGACGACGAGCGGCACCGCGTCGTGGTGGAGTGGAACGCGACTCGGGTTGATTTCGGCCCGATGCAAACGATCCCGGCCCTTGTCGAGGAGCGGGCGACAGCCGTTCCGGACGCGGTGGCCCTGGTGGACGAGTCGGAGGCGTTGTCGTACCGCGAGCTGGACCGCCGGGCGGATATCGTCGCGGCCCGGTTGCGGGCGCTCGGCGTCGGTACCGGCACGGTGGTCGGTGTCCTGCTGGGCCGGTCGGCGACGCTGGTGGTGGCCTGGCTCGGCGTACTCAAGGCGGGCGGCGTGTACCTGCCTTTGGACGCCGCATATCCGCTGCCCCGGCTCCGTTTCATGGTGGAGGACGCCGCAGTCCACCTGGTGCTGTCCGACGAGCGGACCGCCGACGTGGCAGAGCGGCTTCAGATCCGGGGTGAGCGGCTGGAGGCGCACCTGTGGACGTCGACCCCCGGACGGGTCGCGGCCCCGGCCGTGCGTTCCGAGCCCGAGGACGCCGCCTATGTGATCTACACCTCCGGTTCCACCGGGCAGCCCAAGGGCGTCGTCGTCGAGCACCGGAACATCGCCAACACCGTCCAGTGGCACGCGCGGACGATGGGTATCCGGCCCGGCGATCGGGTCGGCCAGACCGCCGCCGTCGGGTTCGACGTCGCGTCCTGGGAGATCTGGGGCAACCTCGTCGCCGGCGCGGAGCTGCACCTCGCGCCGGAGCGCCTCGGCCGGTCGCCGGAGGAGTTGTGCCGCTGGGTGGTCGCGCACAGGCTGGCGGCCGTTTGCCTGATCACGCCGGTGGCCGCGCTGGCCATCAGAACCGGGTGGTTGCAGGACTCCGCCTTGCGAATCCTGATGACCGGCGGCGAGAAGCTGCGCGTGTCGCCGCCGGCCGGCGCGTCCTACCGGCTGGTCAACCTGTACGGCCCCACGGAGACCGCCGTGGTGGCGACCTCCGCCGACGTCCCCGAGGGCTCGGACGGCGCGCCGCCGATCGGGCGGCCGATCGCGAATGTGACGGCCTATGTGCTCGATGCGGCGGGACAACCGGTGCCGGTCGGGGCCGAGGGCGAGCTGTATGTGGGCGGTGCCGGGGTGGCGCGCGGATACCTGGGCGCCCCCGGCCTGGAAGCAGAGCGTTTCGTGCCTGACCGGTTGGGAGCGGGCCAGCGGCTTTACCGCACCGGCGACCTGGTGCGCTGGCGGCCCGACGGCCAGTTGGAGTTCCTCGGACGAGCCGATCATCAGGTCAAGGTCAACGGTTTCCGGATCGAGTTGGGCGAGGTGGAGGCGCAGCTGTGTGCGCATCCGGCCGTGCACGATGCGGCCGTGACCGTCTGGGAGCCGGAGCCCGGCCGTCCCCGTCTCGTGGCCTACGTCTGCGGCACCGGCGAGCCGGCCGGCGCGGACCTGCGGCGCTGGCTCGGCGAGCGGCTGCCCGAGCACATGGTCCCCGCGTTGGTGCTTCCGCTGGCCGAGATGCCGCTGACGCCACATCAGAAGATCGACCGCAGTGCACTTCCGGATCCCGGCGTCCTGATGGAACCCGTGCCCCCTGGCGAGGGCTCCACACAGCCCGGAAACCTGAGCCAGGAGGAGGCCGTACTTGCCGCCGACTGGCGGGAGATCTGCGGGCTTGCGCCGCGCACCCGCGCCGACAGCCTGGCCCATCTGGGCGCGAGCTCACTCGATCTCGTCGCGCTGCGGGCACGGGTCTCGGCCCGTCGCGGGACCCCGATTCCTCCCGGCGGGCTGGCCCTGACCCAGTCGTTGAGCGACCAGGCTCGGGCGGTGGCGCGGCTGGCCGCCGACGGGGAACGGGCACACGGCGGCGCGCTGGACGGCCCGGGCAGCCTGACGCAGGAGGCCATCGTGTTCGTGGAGGAGCTGACCGGGAGCAGCCTGGAGTACCAGTACCAGATGGTCCTCGAAGGCCCGTCGGCTCCGGACGCCGGCCTGCTGGAGCAGGCGCTGGTCGCCGTGCTGGCCGGCCAGCCCGCGCTGAGCAGCCACTGGCGGCTGACCTCGCGGGGCCTGACCGGGACGCGCAGGAACCTGGCGGACGCGGTACGGCTGGTCCGGCACGAAGTGCGCTCGGCTGCGGTGAACGAGCTGGTCGAGGAGCTGGTGGCCGCGCCTCTCCGCTACGACGATTTTCCCCTGTTCGGCTGGGACCTGATCCAGCACGAGGGCGGGACCGTCCTGCTGCAGCGCGAGCACCATCTGGTGCACGACGGCTGGTCTGTGGGTGTGTTCTTGTCCCAACTCCAGGACGCCTACCGCGCCCTCGAACGGGGCACCGTCTGGCAGGCTCCGGACAGCTCTTACACCTACTTCGACTGGGCGAGGCAACAGCTAGAACAGGTACGTGGACCCCAAGGTGAGGAGGATCGGCGGTACTGGCGTGACCGGCTCGCCACGGTGTCCGGCGATGCCGTGACTCCGATTTCCCCGTCGCAGACGGCGGGGCCCGGATCGGACGTCCGACTTCAGCCGCTGGGCGGAGCGCGTTCGGCGTTGCTGGAGGAGACCGCCGCACGGCTCGGGGTGACACCGTTCGCGATGCTGCTGGCGGCGTTCCGGCAGACCTTCTTCGAGCACTGCGGCCGCGGCGAGATCATCGGGTCGAGCTTCGCCAACCGTGACGTGGAGACGCGGGACATCGTCGGCATGTTCGTGAACGTGCTGCCGATGATCAGGACGCCCGATCCCGCGGAGACCGCCGCCGAGGCCGTGCGGGCGGAGATGGCGGTGATCACCGAGGCGGCCGGGCACCAGCGGCTGCCCACGCCGGAGATCCTGAGGGTGACCGGCTCGGCGCCGGGCCTCGGGCGGGATCTGCTGTATCCGGTCCTCTTCAGCCAGCACGATTCGCCGCTTCCGCGGCTGCGGTTCGGCCAGTGGCGGCCGGTGGTCCGTGAGCTGGCGAACGGCCACTCCAAGAACGAGCTCAACGTCATCGTGATGAACCGCACCCTGCAGCACGCGCGGAGCACGGGACGCCGCCACGCGGGCGCCTACACGCTCCGGTGGGAACACGATCTCCTCGGTTACCCCGGCCCCCTGGTGTCGGGGTTGCAGCAGCGGCTCCTCGCGCTGCTGGACCACGTCCTGACCGATCCGCAGCAGCCGTGGCCGGCTGGTCGGCTGCCCGAGCAATCGAGTGCCAATGACTGAGCAGCACGTGATCGACAACGTCCGCAGGCGCTGGCTTGAGGTCCTGGACATCGAGCAGGTCGCCGACGGCGACGACTTCTTCCTCACCGGCGGGCACTCACTGCTCGCGGTACGCCTGACGGCGGCGTTGCGCGAAGACCTCGACGCGCGGATTCCGCTGTCGGCCATCTTCGAACTGCGCACGCTCAAGGGCTTCGCCGACCGGGTGGCCGACCTCGTCGGCCCGGCGGTCTAGCCGGGCGGAGGTGCGGTCCATGACAGAGGTGGTCGAGGCGGCCGAGTTCCGTTCCGCCGTCCGCGGGATGTGGGAGGCCGTCCTGAAGAAGCAGGTATCCGACAACGCCGACTTCTTCCTGCTCGGCGGCGACTCGCTGGCGGCGATGTCGGTCTCCTCCAGGCTGGAGGAGGTGTTCGGGATCAAGCCCAAGCTGCGGGTTCTGTTCGAACACCCGCGGTTCGGCGACTACGTGCACGCGATCTCGCAGGCGGCCCGGGAGGGGTCCTGATGAACGATTTCGTACCGACCACGGCTCCGGAGCGGATGGCGCAGGAACCCGAGGTGTCCAGGAAGATTCTGCGGCAGGTGCTCGGCTGGCTGGCGGAGAACGCGGCGGACCTCCCCGACGACGAGCAGCGGGAGATCGGCAGGCAGGCCGGGATCAGGTCGGGCCTGTACGCCGCGGAGTTCCCCGAGGCCGACGGCGGGTGGTCGCTCCCGGCGCGCATCGCGGTCGACCTGCGGGAGGAGGCGGCGGCGACCGGACGGCAGTACGGGTTCCGCATCCTGTCCGCCCACGACGGCCCGAGCTGGATCCTGCAGGACGCCACGCCCGGCCAGCGGGAGAGATGGCTGCGTCCCCTGATCGAGGGACGCTGGACCCGCTGCCTGGCCATGACCGAGGAGCAGGGCGGATCGGATCTGCGGGAGCTGCGCACGACGGCCACCCGGGACGGCGCGGGCTGGGTCCTGACCGGCCGCAAGTTCCTGATCACCAATGCCGCCCATGCCGACTTGGCCATCGTGCTGGCCAACGCGGTGGCCCCGGGGGCGTCGGGCCCCACGTTCTTCGTCTTCACCACCGACACTCCAGGTTGGAAGGTGGTGCGGCGACTGCCCGGGATGGACCACCGGTACGACCAGTACGAGGTCGAGCTGGACGCGGTGCGGGTCGGCGACGAGGCCGTCCTCGGCGGCGCGGCACAGATCGGCGGGGCCACCGGCATGGCCGGGGAGCGGCTCACCCACGGCCGGGTGTGCCTGGCCGCCCGCGCCGTGGGACTGGGCGGCTGGGCGTTGGGAGTGGCGCGCCGGCATGCCGCGAGGCGGACCGTCGGCGGGGTACGGCTGGCCGACAAGCAGTACATCAGGGAATTTCTCGTCAGGTCCGACGTCAAGCTCACCGCCGCCCGCGCACTGGTCCGGCAGGCGGCCGCCGACCTTGACCGGCACCGCCTCGCGATGAGGGAGGCGGCGATGGCCAAGCTGTGGGCCACCGAGTCCGCCTGCGAGGTCATCGACGACGCCATGCAGGTGCTCGGCGGCCGGGGCTGGCTCTCGGAATACGGCCTGGAGCAGGCCTACCGGGAGGCGCGGCTGTTCCGGATCGTCGACGGGACCTCCGAGGTGCTGAAGGAGACGATCTTCCACCTGCCGGGCGGGGAGGGCGGCTCATGACCGCGGAGTCCTCCACCGGCTGGCTGCACTCGGTCAGGGACGGCGGACCGCGGCTGGTCTTCTTCCCGCCCGCCGGCGCCAGCGCCTCCGCGGCGTGGGCGCTGGACGACGTGGTGCCCGAGGAGTGGGCCCTGCACGGCGTCCAGTATCCCGGCCGGGGGCCGCGGCTGCGTGAACCCCAGGCCGGGTCGATCAGGGAGCTGGCGCGGGCATGTCTGCCTCATCTCCGCGAGGCGGCCGAGCGGACCGTGCTCTTCGGCCACAGTTTCGGGGCGTTCGTGGCCTATGACGTCGCGCAGTTGCTGGAGCGGGAGGGGTGTCCGGCCGCCGGGCTGATGGTCGCCGGGATCGCGGCGCCGGGAACCTTCCTGACAACGCTGTCCGCGCAGGAGGCGACCGACACCGCCCTGGTCGCCGTGCTCCGGGGGGCGAGCGGCACCTCCGCCGAACTCGTCGCCGACGAGGAACTGATGGAACTGGTCCTGCCGGCCCTGCGGGCTGACCTCGCGCTCGGCGGCGACTACGCCGACGACCACGACCATCGGCTGTCCACGCCGATCGCCGGGCTGGGCGGCCGGCGGGATCCGGCGGTGGCGACCGAGGCACTGGGCACGTGGAGCGATCACACCGAACGCTGGCTGGGATGCGAGCTGACCGACGGTGATCATTTCTTCTACCTCCAGGACCGGTCGTTCCTCCCCGCCGTCCTGCGGCGCAACTGGCCGACCGTTCCGGCATCGGCCTGAGGGGACCCATGATGACGACCGACCTGCTGGAACGCCTGGCCCAGGTCGTGGCGCGGGCGCCGGATCAGCCGGCCGTCCGCGCCACGGGTGCCGTGCTCAGCTTCGCCGAACTCGACCGCCGCAGCCGGCGGCTGGCGTTCGCGCTGCGGGATCTGGGGATCGGCCCGGGGGACCGGGCCGGCGTCAGCCTGCCCAGGCGTCCCGAACTCGTGGTGGCGCTGCTCGCCGTCTGGCGCGCGGGCGCGTCCTACGTTCCCCTGGACCGCACCTATCCGGCGGACCGGCTCGCCTACATGGCCGTCGACTCCGGCATCAAAGCCCTCGTCTGCGACGACCCGGCCCCGCAATGGGCGGGCGATGTCCAGGTCCTCAGCCCGGACGCGGCCGTCACCGCGGCCCGCCCGGACGCGCACGGGCCGATGGCCTACGTCATCTACACCTCGGGGTCCACAGGCCGGCCGAAGGGCGTGGAGATTCCGCGAGCCAATGTCGAGTCGCTGGTCACGGCTCTGGAGCAGGCCGGCATCTATGACACCGCGCCCCGGGTGGTGGGCTGGAACGCCAGCGTGTCCTTCGACGCCTCCGTCCAGCAGTGGGTCCGCGTCTGCCGGGGCGACACCCTGGTCATGCTGGACGAGGGGCACCGGACCGATCCCGACGGGCTGCGCGTACTGCTCGACCAGTGCGGCGTGACCGACCTCGACCTCACGCCGACGCACTGGGAGATGCTCCGTGAACAGCTCCTCCCGCCGCCGCGGGACGGGCGGGTGCTGCGGCTGTTCCTGGGCGGTGAGCCCGTTTCCGAACGGGTCTGGCGGGAGTTGGCCGAGGCCGAGGGCATCGAGGCGCTGAACCTCTACGGCCCGACCGAATGCACCGTTGACACGACCGCGGCCTGGATCCGGGGCGCCGAGCCCCACCTCGGGCAGCCGCTGCCGGGAAGCCGGATCCACATCCTGGACCAGATGGGTCGGCCGGTGCCCCCCGGGACCACCGGTGAGCTCTACATCGCGGGTCCGCGCCTGGCCACCGGCTACCTCAACAGACCGGACCTCACCGCGACGCGCTTCGTGCCGGATGCTTCCGGCCGGCCAGGCGCGCGGATGTATCGCACGGGGGATCTGGTCCGCCGCACCCCGGCCGGCCTGCTGCGCTTCGTCGGAAGAGCGGACCGGCAGATCAAGTGGCGTGGTGTCCGCATGGAACCCGGCGAGATCGAGCACCGGCTCGCCGAGCATCCCGCCGTGATCCGGGCCGCGGTGGTGGTGCGGGGCGAGCGGCTGGTGGCCTTCGTCGTCGCCGACGCGGGCAAGGCGCCCGGCGCTGAGGAGCTGAGCCGCCACCTCACCGCGACGCTGCCCGAAGCCATGCTCCCGTCCAAATACGTTGCCGTCGACCGGCTACCGATGACGCCCGGCGGCAAGCTCGATCTTGCCGCCGTGGCGGGATGAGGTGGTGAAGGTGCATTCTCACCAGCCAACACGGTCTCTCCAGCCCGGGCTGCAGGTCCGGAGCGTGCCGGTGCCCCAGGCGCAGCATCGACTGTGGCTCGCCGACCAGCTCGCTCCGAGCGGGATCGCCTACTTGAGCAGCGTCTTTCTCCGGCTCCGCGGTCCACTGGACGTGGCCGCGCTCGACCGTGCGCTCACCGGGATCGTCACCAGGCACGAGGTGCTGCGGACGTCGGTGTCGGCACGCGAGGGCGAGGTGACGGGAATCCTGCGACCGCCCACCGTGTTCCGCCTCGCCGTCCGGCCGGTCGACCCGGCCGACCTGGAGGGGGCCGTCCGGACCGAGGCCGTCACCCCTCTCGACGTCACCGGCGGGCCGCCGTTTCGCGCGACCCTCATGCAACTGGCGCCCGACGACCACGTCTTGAGCCTGACCGTGCACCATCTGGCGTGCGACTGGGGCTCGATGGGGATTCTCTACCGGGAACTGAGTAGCGCGTACCGCTCGATCGCCGTGCCCCAGGCGGTCCGGCAGTACCGCGACATCGCGCTGCAGGAAGACGCCCGACTCGGCGGCGGCGAACTGGCGCTCCCGCTGGCCGAACGGCATGCCGCTCTCGCCGGACTCGGCCCGTTCGAGCTGCCCACCGATCTGCCGCGGCCGGCGGTCCGCGACGGTGCCGGCGAGCTGTGCCACGCCTTCGGAGTCGGACCCGAAACGGTCCGCCGGTTGACCGAGGTCGGCCGCGCGCACCACGCCACGCTCTATATGGTGCTCCTGGCCGCGTGCCAGACCCTGCTGTACCGCTACAGCGGCCGTGCCGACCTCGTCACCGGCACCTCGTCCTCCACCCGCCGGGGCTCGGAGAGCGAGTCTGTGATCGGGCCGTTCTTCAACATGCTGGCCATCCCGGGAGACCTCAGCGGGAACCCGTCCTTCGCCGAACTGGTGCGACGGGTTCGCGACCAGGCCCTGGACGCCTATGACGCGCGCTGGATACCGCTCGACACGCTCGCCACCGAGCTGAAGGTGGAGCGCGACCCGGCGCGCACCCCGCTGTTCCAGATCCTGGTGGACCTCACCACGCCGCTTGAGCCGCCCGAACTCCCCGGTCTGCAAGTGAGCGAGCTGCTGACGCCCGGGGCGGGCTCCAAATACGACCTGACCATCGAGTTCCGTCGAAGGGACGGCGGTCTCGGACTCTCCCTGGAGTGGGACACGGCGCTCTATGAGCGAGCGACCATCACGCGGCTGATCGCGCATCTGCGTGCCGTGCTGGAATCGGTCGCCGAAGACCCGTCGTTGCACCTGGACGACGTGCCGATGCTGAGTCCGGCGGAGACGCTCGAACTGCGAGCGCTCGCCGAACCCGAGGGCGGTCCGGTGGCGCCCCCTGCCGGCTGCCTGCACGAGCTGTTCACCGCGCAGGCGGCGCGGACCCCCGATGCGGTCGCGGTGCTCGACGGCGAGACCGTGTGGACCTACCGGGAACTCGACGAGCGCTCGACGGCCATCGCGAACGGCCTGGCCGTCCTCGGTGTGGGCGCGGACGCGCCGGTCGGCGTGCTGCTCGACCGGTCTGCGGGCCTGGTGGCCGCCGTGCTGGGCGTGCTGAAGGCCGGCGGCGCCTACCTGCCGATCGATCCGGAGAGCCCGCCCTACCGCAAGGCCGAACTGCTGGCCGCGGCGGGTGCGGGCGTCTGCGTGGTGCCACCCGGCGGCACCGAGCCGCGCATGGCCGGAACCCGTCTTGTGACCATCGAGGAACTGGCCGGCGCCGATGCCCCGGTGGCGAAGGCGACGGTGAGTCCAGATCACCTGTGCGCCGTCTACTTCACCTCCGGTTCCACCGGAGTGCCCAAGGGCGTGGCCTGCACCCACCGCGGCTGGGTCGGCCAGATGGAGAACATGCAGCGGTGCTACGGCCTGGCCCCTGGCGAATCGTTGCTGTTCAAGACCCCGTTGAGCTTCGACGACGTGGCGCGGGAGATCTTCTGGCCGCTGATGCTGGGCGGGAGGGTGGTCGTCCTGCCACCGGGGCTGCACCGCGATCCACGCGCGGTCCTGGCGGCCGCGATCGAGCACCGGGTGGTGTGGTTGCAGTTCGTGCCCGACATGCTCGCGCTGTTCCTGGACGCGGTCGCCCCCGGGGACCTCGACCGGCTGCGTCACCTGCGGCATGTGGTCTCCGACGGGGATCGGTTGCGGCCCGAGACCGTCCACAGATTCTTCGAGTCGTTGGGCTCCACACGGCCGGGGACCCCGGGCAGCCGGCTGCACAACCACTGGGGGACCACCGAGGTCTCCATCGACACCACCCATCACATCTGCACCAGGGCCGACGCCGAGGGAGAGGAAGCCGTTCGTCTCGGCCGCCCCATGGAACACAACTGTGTGTACGTCCTGGACGCCGCCTTCCAGCCGGTGCCGCTTGGGGCGATCGGGGAGCTGTTCATCGGCGGCGCCGGCCTCGCCCGGGGCTACCTGGGTGATCCAGGGCGTACGGCGCGCTCGTTCGTCCCGCATCCCTGGCGCCCCGGCGAGCGGCTCTACCGGACCGGGGACACCGGCCGGCTGCGGCCCGACGGCTCCCTGCAGTACCGCGGCCGCCGCGACCACCAGGTCAAGATCCGAGGCGTGCGCATCGAGTTGGGAGAGGTCGAGGCCGCCGTGCGCGGCTTCCCCGGCGTGACCGATGCCGTGGTGGCCACCTGGGAGCCGGTTGCCGGTGACCGTCGTCTGGTCGCCTACGCGACGCACGCCGACTGCGACAGCCCTTCGGTCCGTGACCGGCTGCGCGACTTCCTCACCGAAAGGCTGGCGCCGTCCGCGGTGCCGAACGCGATCGTGCTGCTCCCCGAGCTGCCCCGCAATCCCAGCGGCAAGATCGACCGGCGGTCGTTGCCGCGACCCGACCCGGACGCCGCTGCCGCCACCGAGTTCGAGGCGCCCGCGAGCGACACCGAAGAGGTGCTCGCCGAGATCTGGGCCGCCGTGCTGGCGGTCACCCGGCTCGGCGCCACCGACGACTTCTTCGCCGCCGGCGGCCATTCGCTGCTGGTGATCCGGGCGCTCAACCGGATGCGCGAGGCGTTCGACATCGACCTGCCGGTGCGTTTCCTGTTCGAGCACTCGACCGTGCGCAGCGCCGCCGCGCAGCTGGAGAAACTGATCATCGCCGAGATCGAGGCGATGAGCGATGAGCGGGCCAGAAGCCTCATCGCCGCGGAACCCGAGGAGGCCATCGATGTCCGAATCCGCTGACCGCAGGTACCAGGTCGTGGTCAACGACGAGGAGCAGTACTCGATCTGGCCGGTGGGCCGGTCCGTGCCCGCCGGCTGGTCGGCCGAGGGGACCGAGGGGACCGAGGACGAGTGCGCCACCCATATCGAGAGCGTCTGGACGGACATGACCCCGCGCAGCCTGCGATGAACGACCACGGCACCGGCGGGGCCGCCGCGCTCTCGGCCGAGAAGAGGATGCTGCTGCGGCGACGGCTGCGCGGCGGGGCCGCCCGCGGCATACCCCGCCGCCCCGAAGGCCCGGCGCCGCTGTCACCGATGCAGCGCAGCATGTGGGTCACCAGCCGGCTCCTGGATGACGATTTCGTCTACACCGTCCCCCGCGTGCTGCACATCTCGGGCTCCCTTGACGTCCCGGCGCTGCGGCTCGCCCTGGACGCGCTGGTCGAGCGGCACGAGATCCTGCGCACCACCTATCCGGGCCGCGTCTCGCCCGTCCAGCACATCGGACGGCCGGCTCCGGCGTCGTTGAGCGTCGTCGACGTACCGGACGAACAGGGCTGGGACGAGGCGATGCGGCTGGCCGCCGCCGAGATCGCTACGCCGCTCGACCTCGTCGCCGGTCCGGTGTTCCGGGCGCTTGTGCTCCGCCTTGGCGCAGACCAGCAGGTGCTGGTGCTGGCGACGCATCACATCGCCACCGACGACTGGTCCTGCACGTTGCTGCTGCGCGAGTTGGACGAGTTGTACGGGGCTTTCCGTGCGGCGCGGCAGCCTGAGCTCCCCGCGCTGCCGATCCAGTACGCCGACTACGCGCACTGGCAGGATCGGCGGTTGGCGGGGGATCGGCGCGAGCGGCAGTCGGCCTTCTGGCGCCGCGCGCTCGAGGCGACGCCGCACGTGCTGGAGCTACCGCTGGATCGCCCACGCCCGGCGGTGGAGTCCCACCACGGTGCCGCCACCCGGCGCGCGCTCCCGCCGCAGCTCAGCTCCGGGCTGCGAGCGCTCGCGGCCGACCAGGGGGTCACGACGTACACCGCGCTGCTGGCCTGCTTCGCGATCGTGCTGCGGCACTACTGCGGCCAGCGGCGCTTCGCGGTCGGGTCGTTGCTGTCGGGGCGGAACTCGGTCGAGACCGAGCACCTCATCGGCCTCTTCGCCAACGCCGTGGCGCTGCCGATGGACCTGTCGGACGAGCCGTCCTTCACCGACCTGCTCCGCCGGACCCACGAGTCGGTGCTGGGCGCCTTCGACCACCAGGACCTGACCATCGACGAGGTCGTCGCCGCGGTGCACGCCGACCGCTCTCCCGCGCGCAACCCCGTGTACCAGGTGGTCTATCAGTATCTGGAGGACAGCGAGCGTGTCGGGCGGCTGCCGCACCTTTCGGCCGTGCCCATCGCCCTCCCGGTGCGGACGGCCCCGGTCGACCTCATGCTCACCGCGTGGAACGGCACCGCGAGCATCGACGTGACCCTGACCTATGCCACCGACCTGTTCGTGCCCGCCACCGCGGAGCGTTTGCTCACCTACCTGGCCAACGTGGTGGAGCAGGTCGTCGCCTGGCCGGACTCCGCCGTCACCGCCGCGGACGTGATGGGGGAGGAAGGGCGGCGGATGGTCCGCCACCGGGCGCGCAGCGCGGGCGGGGCTACTCCTCATAACCCGGACACGGTAGTGAGCCTGTTCCGCGCCCAGGCCGCCGCCTCTCCCACGGCGACGGCGGTGAGTTGCCAGGGGCGGTCCTTGACCTACGCCGAGCTGGACGGGCTCACCGATCGGGTCGCGTCGAGCCTTCGGGCGGAGGGTGCCGGTCCGGGGGATGTCGTCGCGATCTCGCTGCCGCCCGGCGTCGAGATGGTGGCGGCCGTCCTCGGCGTGCTGAAGGCGGGCGCCGCCTACCTGGCGCTGGATCCCGCCTACCCGGAGACCCGCCGGTCGTTCATGCTGGCGGACGCGGACGCCCGGCTCATCGTCACCGACGGAGAGCTTGAGCCCGCCGGCACCGCGAGAACACTGCCTTACGTCGCCCTTGCGGCCGGACCGAGCCAGGCCAGGCCCACCCGACCCGCCGCACCGCTGCCGAGTGACCTGGCCTATCTCGTCTACACCTCGGGTTCGACCGGGCGCCCCAAGGGCGTGCAGGTCACACACGGTGCGGTGACCAACCTGCTGCGCGGGTTCCGCGGCCGGCTGAGATGCGGGCCGGGTGAGCGCTGGCTGCTGCTCTCGTCGCCGAGCTTCGACGGCTCCACCATCGAGATCTTCCTGCCCCTGGTCGGCGGCGGGCAGGTGGTGGTCGCTCCGCAGCACGTTCGGGACGACGGAGCCGCACTGAGCCGGTTGATCCGCGCCGAAGGCGTCACCCACGTGGAGGCCACCACATCGGGGTGGCGACTGCTGATCGCCGGCGGTCTCGACCAGCCGCTGACGACGGCCATCACGACCGGAGAGCCGATGCCGGCCGCGCTGGCGCAGCGGATCCGCGAGCTGTCCCTACGGCTGGTCAACGCCTACGGCCCCACCGAGATCACGGTTCTGGCGACCTGCGCCGACATGCTGGAGGGCGCCGACCCGAGCGTCATCGGGGAGCCCATTCCCCACGTCGACGTCCACGTGCTGGACGAGTGGCTCGAACCGGTCCCGCCAGGCGCGCCAGGCGAGCTCTACATCGGCGGTGCCGGCGTGACGCGGGGCTATCACCGGCGCCCCGGCCTCACCGCACGGCGCTACCTGCCCGATCCCTTCGGACCTCCCGGCTCCCGGCTCTACCGCACCGGCGACCGCGCCCGGCTCACCGCAGGCGGCACGCTGGTCCTGCTGGGCCGCATCGACGACCAGGTCAAGATCCGCGGCTACCGGGTGGAGCCGGGCGAGATCGAGGCCGCGCTGCTGGAGCATCCCGCCGTCGACCAGGCGGCCGTGCTGGCGGTGGCGGGGCGGGGCGGCGGCCGGCGGCTGGTGGCCTATACCGTCCCCGCCACCGTCAGCACGGCACCGCACACCGGGCAGGATCTGGAGCAGGCGCTTCGGCGGCACCTCGCCGAAGCCCTTCCCTCCTATCTGCAACCAAGCGGCCTGGTGGTGCTGGACCGGCTGCCCCTCACGCCGAGCGGGAAGATCGATCGAAGGGCGCTCCCGGCCGTCGCGAACCCGCACCCTGGGGGCGGTGCCCCGCGTACCGAGGCCGAGCGCGCGCTGGCCGACGTCTGGAGCGAGGTGCTGGGACGGCCCGCCGTCGGCGTGTCCGACGACTTCTTCGAGATCGGCGGGGACTCCGTACTGGCGATCCACGTCGCCGCGCGGGCCCGGGACGCGGGGTGGCCGCTCACACCGCGGGAGGTGCTCGGCCACCCGACGCTCGGCGATCTCGCGGCCCTCGCGGAACGGGCGGAACGAACGGAACCGCGAACCGGCGAGCCGACATCGGACGAGGCCGGCACCTACCCGCTGTCGCCGCTCCAGGCGGGCATGGTCTTCCACACCCTCTTCGAGCCGGAGAGCGCCGACTACCTCGTCCAGTTCGTCTTCTCGATCGACGGCGAGGTGGACGCGCCGACCCTGCGGCGGGCATGGGAGCACGTGGTTCAGCGGCACTCGATCCTGCGGACCACCTTCGCTTGGGAGGACGTGCCGCAGCCGGTGCAGACCGTCCATCGGCACGCGGGGGTCTCGCTGCGGGAACTCGACTGGCGGGACGTTCCGATCGGCGAGGTGCCCCAGCGGCTGGAAGAGCGGCTGGCCGCGGAACGCGCACACGGCGTGGATCTTGAGCGTACGCCGCCGCGGCGATTCGACCTCATCCGGCTCTCCGACGGCGGCCACCGGTTCGTCTGGCACGGCCACCACATCCTGCTCGACGGCTGGAGTGTGCGGCTCGTCCTCGACGAGGTGCGCGCCGTCTACCAGAGCCTGCGCGGCTCGGGCCGGCTCCCGGTGCTGCCCGAGCCCGTCCCGTTCTGGCAGTACATCGAGTGGTTGCAGAGTCGCGACCCGGCCCTGGCGGAGACGTACTGGCACGGAGTGCTGGGCGACGTCGCGGCTCCCACCCAGCTGGCGATCCTCGCCTCGCAGACCGGCCGGCAGGACGGTGACCAGCGGGTCAACGCCCTGTTCGGCAGTGTCTCCGCAGAGGTCACCGAGCGTCTCGGGGAACTGGCCCGCAGGCACCGGATCACGGTCGGCTCGGTGGTGCACGCCGCATGGGCGTTGCTGCTGAGCCGCTATGGCGGCGGGCCCGACGTGGTGCTGGGCTCGACGGTCACCGGACGGTCCGGCGGGCTGCCGGGGGTGGAGCGGATCGTCGGGATGCTGATCAACACGCTGCCGGTGCGGGTGCGGATGCCGGCCTCGGCCAGGGTCGTGGACTGGCTGCGGGACCTGCACCGGCAACTCGTGGAAATGCGCGACTTCGAGCATTGCCCGCTGGTCGACGTCCAGCGGCAGAGCATGGTGCCCGCCGGGCGACGGCTGTTCGAGACCATCCTCATGTTCGACGGGCTGACCCCCGCCGCGGACGGCGACGGCGAGCTCGCGTTCTCGCCGTTGACGACCTGGGAGCAGACCGGGTATCCGCTGGTCCTCAACGTGGGTCTCCCCGACGGCCTGCGCTTCCGGCTCGACTACCAGCCGGCCAGGGTCGAGCCGGCCATCGCTGAGCGCATGGTCGCGCATTTCCAGATGCTGCTGGAAGCGTTCGCCGCGGTGCGGGACGAACGCATCACCGATCTCCCGTCGCTCCCGCCGGACGAGCGCGCGGCGGTGATCGGTTCCTTCAACGACACCGCCGCCGCCTATCCCGCCGAACGATGCCTGCACGAACTCGTCGAAGACCAGGCGGACCGGACGCCCGCGGGGGTGGCCGTGCTCTCGGACGGGGAGGCGGTGACCTACCTGGACCTCGATGAGCGGGCGAACCGGCTTGCACACTACCTGCGCGACCTTGGGGCCGGGCCGGAGTCGCTGGTCGGAATCTGCGTCGAGCGCGGTGCGGAGATGGCGGTGGCGGTGTTGGCCGTGCTCAAGGCCGGCGCGGCGTATCTGCCGCTGGATCCGGAGTACCCGGCCGACCGGCTTGCCTTGATGTTGAACGACACCGACACCGTGCTCGTGCTCACCCAGGTGCCGCTGGTCGAGAAGCTCCGGGGGCATCGCGGCCGGAAGGTGTGCCTGGACGGCCCTGCGGACGCGGAGCGGATCGCCCGGTGCGCACCGGAACGGCCGCGGCGCGCGGGCACCCCGGAGAACCTGTCCTATGTGATCTACACCTCCGGATCCACCGGGTCGCCGAAGGGCACCCTGATCCGGCATCGCGGGATCGTGAACTACATCTGGTGGATGGCGGTGGACTTCCCGCTGACCCCCGGCGACAGGGTGCTGCAACTGGCCGCCCTGAGCTTCGACATCTCGGTGTACGAGATGTTCTGGCCATGGAGCAGGGGAGCGACCGTGGTGCTCGCCCGGCCGGACGGCTACCGGGATCCGCAGTACATCGTGGACACGATGGTGCGCGAGAAGATCACCGCGGCGCACCTGGTCCCCTCCATGCTCCGTGCCATGCTGCCGCTGGTCGCGGACGGCTCGTTGCCGCTGCGCTGGTTGTTCGCGAGCGCCGAGGCGCTGACGCTGGACGTCCTGCAGGAGTGGGAGCGGCGCAACCCGCGGACGGAGCTGCTGAACCTCTACGGCGCGACCGAGGTCTCGGTGGACTCGACGGTCTGGCACTGCGACGCCTCGGCCGGCGCGGTGTCGGTCGGCGGCCCCATCGCCAACACCCGCGTGTACGTCTTGGACGAGTGGGGCCGTCCGGTTCCGATCGGGGTCGCGGGCGAGGCGTATCTCGCGGGCGACAGCGTAGGGCGGGGCTACCACGAACGTCCGGGGCTCACGGCGCGGCGCTTCGTGCCCGACCCCTTCGGGACCCCGGGACGGCGCATGTACCGGACCGGCGACCTCGTCCGCTGGTCTCCCGATGGCCTGCTGGAGTTCTTGGGCCGGCTCGACCATCAGGTGAAGCTGCGCGGATTCCGGGTGGAACCGGGCGAGATCGAGGCCGCGCTCACCGCGCATCCGGGCCTTGCCCACGCCGTGGTGGTGCCCCGGGAGGAGCCGAGGGGCCGTAAGCTTCTGGTCGCCTACATCGTGCCCACGACGTCCGCGCCGACCACCTCCGACCTGCGCGCGCATCTGCAGTCACGGCTTCCCGACTACATGATCCCGGCGGCGTTCGTCGTCCTGGAATCGCTTCCGCTGAATCCGAACGGGAAGGTGGACCGGGCGGCCCTGCCGGCGCCCGAGGGCTCGCGCCCGGATCTGGAGACCGACTTCGTCGCCCCCCGGACCCCGCTGGAGAAGACCCTGGCGGACGTGTGGAGCGCCGTGCTGCGGCTGGAGAACGTCGGCGTCCACGACAACTTCTTCGCGCTGGGCGGTGACTCGATCCTGAGCATCCAGGTCATGGTCACCGCCAGGCGGGCGGGTCTGGCCCTGACGCCACGGCAGATGTTCGACGATCCCACCATCGCGGACCTGGCCGCCGTACTGGAGCGAGCGGAGGGCGGCACCGCGCCGCCCGCGGCCTTGGCGGCCGAACAGGGCGTCGTCACCGGGGATGTGCCGCTGACACCGATCCAGCACTGGTTCACCGGCCTGGACTGGCCGCACGACCACTACAACCAGTCGGTACGGCTGCGCTGGAACCAGCCGGTCGCCGAACAGCCGCTTCGCCTGGCCCTGGCCGCCCTGGTGGCCCACCACGACGCGCTGCGGCTACGGCTGCATCGCTCGCCCGACGGTACGTGGCACCAGCACATGGCCGGTGCCGACGGGGCCGACCCGCTGCGGGTGGTCGAGCTCGCCGGATCCGAGGACGACACTCTCCGGCGGGTCGCCGACGACCTGCACGCCAGCCTCGGTCTGCGGGCCGGCCCCCTGCTGCGTGCGCTGCTGGTCCGGCACGGCGGCGATCAGCCCGACGAGGTGGTCATCACCGTGCACCACACGGCGGTCGACACCGTGTCCTGGAACATCCTGCTCGACGACCTTTCCACCGCCTACCGGCAGGCCCTCGGCGGCGAGCCCGTCGCGCTTCCCGCCAAGACGACGTCCTTCAAACAATGGGCCCACCGGCTGCGGGAGTACGCGGTAAGCCCGGAGTTCGCCGCGGAGGCGGCGTACTGGCTGATGCCCCGCACCGCGCCGCGCGGCGTGCCGGTCGACCATCCCGGCGGCGCCAACACGCAGGATTCGGCCGTCACCCTCACCCGCGTCCTCGACGCGTCCGGCACCGAGTCCCTGCTGCGCGGAGCCCACGTCGCCTACCGCACCCAGGTCAACGACCTGCTGCTCACCGCCATGGTCCAGACCCTCGGATCGGGAATCGACATCGATCTCGAAGGCCACGGCCGCGAACCCCTCTTCGACGACCTGGATCTGAGCCGCACCGTGGGCTGGTTTACCAGCATCCATCCGGTCGCCGTCCACCTGCCGCAAGCCCAGGACCCCGCCCGCAGCATCAAGATCGTCAAAGGGCACCTGCGCGCCATCCCGCATCACGGCATCGGCTACGGCTTGGCCGCGTACCTGCGTTCCGACCTCGGCCCACCGCGCCCGGCGACGGTCAGCTTCACCTACCACGGACAGGTGCGCACCTCGTCGGAGACCGGCCTGTTCCGCCGGGCCGGGTCGGTGCCGGGCGCCGACCGCGCTCCGACGGGGATCCGGCCGCACCTGATCGAGGTCAACGCCGTCGTGGTGGACGGCGAGTTCCGGGTGAACTGGACGTACTCCACCAACCTGCACGATGGCGCGACCGTAGGGGCGTTCGCCGATGATTTCATCGACCGGCTGACTGCCGTGCTCGATCACTGCACGGCCGTGGGCGCCGAGCACGGTGCGCGGCCGGCGGCGGAGCGGGCGTTTCTCGACCGGGTCGCTCCCGGGCTCCCGTCGATCGGACTGCTGGCGCGAAGACACCACATTCCCGGCGTCAGCCTGGCCCTCGTCGCCGACGGGGAGGTGGTCGAGGCCTGGGGAGAGGGGGTCACCGCAGCGGACGGCGAGCCCGTGCGCGCGGACACCGTCTTCCAAGCGGGTTCGGCCAGCAAGCACGTCACGGCGATGGCCGTGCTGCGGCTCGCCCGCGACGGCCTCCTCGACCTGGACGACGACGTCAACCGCTATCTGCGCAGCTGGCGACTACCGCGGCTGGACCCGGACCGACCGGTGACGATGCGGCATCTGCTCTCCCACACGGCAGGGCTGAACGAGGGCGACTTCGGCGGGCTCGGCGCCCGCCTGCCCGATCGGCCGGTTCCCGCCGCGCTCGACGTGCTGGAGGGGCGTCCGCCCGCCGAGACCGAGCCGGTGCGCCCGCAGGAGCCCCCCGGCGAGCGGTTCGGCTATACCGGAAACGGCTTCGTGGTGGTCGAGCAGGTGCTGGAAGACCTGACCGGCCGGCCGTTTCCCGAACTCGTGCGCGAGCTGGTCTTCGCCCCGCTGGCCATGCACGACAGCGGATACGGCGCGCGATTCCTCCAGGACCGCGGCGCCGCGGTCGCCCGCGGGCACGACGCCGACGGCAGACCGGTCGACGGCGGCTGGCGGGTGTATCCGTCCGCGACCGGTGGGCTCTGGACGACCGCCGGTGACCTGGGCCGGGTCGCGGCTGAGATCCACCGGGCCCGGGCCGGCACGGGGCGGGTGCTCGACGGGTGGGCGGCCTCCGCGTTGCTGACCCGGCTGCCCGACGCGGCCTACGGACTGGGAACCGTGGTCCGCAACAGCGATGGGATCCAGTGGTACGGACACTCCGGTGAGACCCTCGGATACCGGACGCACTCGGCGTCCGGCCTGGAGCCGGGCGCCGGCCTCGTCATCATGGCCAACGGCGACCGGGGCAACGAGTTCATCATCGACCTGCTGGTCGAGATCGGCCTCGGGCTGCGCGTGTGGGTGGACCGGGGAATCGACTGGGGTCCGGCAGCCCGCTGACCGCATCCCCCCTCTGCTGACCGCCCCGGCTGCTCGCTGACCGCGCCGGGGCGGTCGCGCGTTCGTTCAACCGATCGTGCCGTCCGCTGCTCGTGCCGTCCGTTGCTCGCACGGCTGCTGTCCGGCAGGGGGCGCGCTGTCCGAAAGGGAATGCCGAACATGCTCGGCAGGGACGCGAAAGCCGGGCTCCGCGGGGAGCCCGGCTTCCGTGCGGCACCGCCGGCCGCGAGGCGCTCAGGACGAGGGCATCTGCGGCAGCAGGTCGTCCACCTCCCGTCCCGCGAGGACCCTGCGCACGCTCGCGAGGAAGTCGGCGGCAACCCCCTGGTCGTCGCGGTATCCGGGCGGCAACTCGGTGGCCAGCAGGTCCAGCAGCCCCCGCACGCCCGGGCTGAACCGGTCGAACCCCGCGAGGCCCGCCGCCTGGTAGCAGGCCGCGGTGAGGACGGAAAGGATCGTCTGGACGTTCTCCACGAGTTGCAGAGATTTGCGGGCGGCGATCAGGCCCATGCTCACCACGTCCTGGTTCTGGCCGTTGGACGGGATCGTCTTCACCGATGCCGGCGCGGCCAGATCGAGGTTCTCCGCCGCGATGCTGGTCGCCAGGTACTGCGACCCCTGGAGTCCGCTGAACAGGCCCTCGTCGCCGATGGCCAGGAAGGCGGGATAGGACACGTTCAGATGCGGGTCCAGCAGCCTGTTGAGCTGCCGTTCGGCCAGCACCCCGACCTCGGTGAGAGCGATGTTCAGAAAGTCGCTGACCATCGCCACGTACTGGCCGTGAAAATGGCCGCCGTGAAAGATGGTCTCCGGGGAATCGAAGATCAAGGGATTGTCGTTGCAGGAGTTCAGTTCCTCCTCCACGATTCCTTGGCAATAGTGGATGGCGTCCAGAACCGGCCCCAGGATCTGCGGGACGCAGCGGAGCGTGTAGGCGTTCTGCAGGTACTCCTCTACCTGCACCACCTCACCGTCGTCGCCGCGAGCCGCACTGATCATCTTCATGATCTCCGCGTGCTCACGGGTCAGCCCGCTGCCGGTCAGCAGCCGGCCGATCACCCGGGCGATCTCCGTCTGCCCGCGGTGGTTCTTCAGGACGTGGCCGTTCTCCGCGAAGGCGCTGGTCGAACCGCCCATCGCCTGGATGAAGGCCGCCGAGGTCCACATCGCCTGGCGGAGCAGCCGCTCGGCGCGCACCAGCGCCAGCGATGCGGCCCCGGTCATGGCGGAGGTGCCGTTGATCAGGGCCAGGCCGTGCTTGTAGCCGAGCCGTACCCGCTCCAGCCCTGCTTCGGCGAGGACGGAGGCGGCGTCGCGCACCTCGCCCCGGTAGCGGACCTGACCCGCACCGATCAGGGGGAGTGCCAGGTGGGAGAGCGGAGCGAGGTCGCCGCTCGCGCCGAGCGAGCCCTGCTGGGGCACGATGGGGTGGATGCCGCGATTGAGGAAGTCGGCCATCAGGCGCAACACGTCGGCATCGATGCCGGAGTAGCCCTTGATCAGGCAGTTCAGCCGGGACAGGAGCATGGCCCGGACCACGTCGTCGGAGAAGAGCGGGCCGCCGCCTGCCGCGTGCGTGCGGAGCAGGTTCTCCTGCAACTCCTCCCCGAACTTCGGAGGAATGCTCATATAGACCATCTCCCCGAAGCCGGTGGTCACACCATAGATCGGCTGTCCCTCCACGCCCCAGCTCTGGACCCGGTCGCAGGTCTTCTGCACCACCCCGAGCTGGACGTCGTCGAGTTGGACTTTCTCGCCGTCTATGGCGACGCGATGGACATCGTCGACTGTGAGACCTTCACCTCGAACGAGCACGGTGCCTCCTGACCGAAGATTCCACACCGGGAATGTGAGAACTCCTGCGTGCCTTCCCGATTCAGATCAGGATCCCAGCCGGTTCCATCGAAATCCTTTCCGTTCTATATTGCGGCGGCCGGACGTTGACGCGGTCGAATCCGAGGTGGACATACTTGCGATATGCGCCAAAAATTGGGATTGCTGGGCGACCGCGATTTCCGGCACTTCTTCCTCGCGGCCGCGGTCAGCCAGTTCGGCAGCCAGGTCAGCATGCTGGCGCTGCCGCTCGCGGCGGTGCTGGCGCTGCACGCGTCCCCCTTCGCCGTCGGCGTGCTGGCGGCGTGCGAGACGGCGGCCTTCCTCCTCGTGGGGCTGCCCGCGGGGGCGTGGGTGGACCGGATGCGCCGCCGGCAGGTGCTGGTCGTGTCCGACCTCGGCCGGATGGCGGTTCTCGGGTCGGTGCCGGCGGCGTGGGCGTTGGGCGTGCTGAGCATGCCGCAGCTCTACTCGGTGGCGCTGATCACCGGCGTGCTGACCGTCTTCTTCGACGTGGCCTCCCAGAGCTACCTGCCGCACCTGGTCGGGCGGGACGCGCTGCCGGAGGGCAACACGAAGCTGGAGGTGGTGCGCGGGGTCTCCCAGGTTTCCGGCCCGACCTTCGCGGGCCTTGCGGTGCAGGCGCTGACGGCTCCCGTGGCCGTGCTGGCGGACGCGGCGAGTTTCGCCCTGTCGGCCCTGTTCCTCCGCGGCATCCACAGGCCCGAGCAGCTGCCCGTCCGGGAACCGGGTGCCCGGCTCCGGACCGAGATCATGCAAGGTCTGCGGTTCGTCCTCGGCAACGCGGTGCTACGGCCCATCGCGATCTCCACGGCGACCTTCAACCTCTTCGCCGCGATCACCAACGTCATGCTCATCGTGCTGCTCAGCAGGGAGTTGCGCCAGAGCGCGGGAACCATCGGGCTCTTCTTCTCGGTGGCCTCGGCGGGGGGACTGGCCGGCGCGCTGGTCGCCACCCGGATATCGGCCAGGCTGGGACAGGGCCCGACCATCTGGCTGTCCCAGCTCGCGACGGGGCTGTTCGGCCTGGGGCTGCCGCTGGCCCAGGCCGGCTGGCCGCTCTGGGGGGCGGCGTTCGCCTTCTCCGCCTCCTGCGCCGCCATCGCCGTCTACAACATCACCCAGCTCAGCCTCCGACAGCGACTCACGCCCGACCCGCTCCTGGGCCGGATGAACGCCACCATGCGATGGATGGTGTGGGGAACCCTTCCGCTGGGCGGCCTGGCCGGCGGCGTTCTCGGTGCGTCGTTCAGCCCGAGGGCCGCGCTCTGGGTGGCGGCGGTCGGGGGCCTCTCCGCCTCCGCGCCCCTGATGCTCTCGCCGCTGCGGACCATGCGGCAGCACGCCGTGCCGGCCGGCCCGCGCCAGCGGCTCGCCCCGGAGATACCGGACTGATAGTGCCTCGATACCGCCGGTGCGAAGACTGACCAAGCGTCGAACGCCGCAGCGGAGGGACGGACAACCATGGTCAGACACGCACCGGTACTCGGGGTGTACGGCCCCGCCGCCTCGGACGGCGGGGCGCCGGTCCTGACTGGAACCGGCGCCGCCTCCAGCCACCACGGCGAGTTGCTCCAGGGTGTGTTCGAGCAGGACGGCCGGCTGCGCCGCGGCCTGGTCACCCTGCCGTGCTCGCTGTTCGGCAGCCGCGCCCGGATCCGGCTGTCGCGCGGGGGGCCGGAGCTGACCGTGTCACCGTCGTGGAAGACCAAGGCCCTGGCCGCCGCGCACGCGACGCTCGCCGTCGTCGGGCTGACCGGCTATGGCGGACGGCTGGAACTGGACGGGGACGTGCGGGTCGGCCTCGGCTTCGGCTCGTCCACCTGCGACGTCACCGCCACGATCTTCGCGGTGCTCGCGGCCGCCGGGCGTCACCTGCCGGCGGAGCGGGTGGCCAGGATCGCTGTGGACGTCGAGGCCGCGGCCGACCCGCTCATGTTCGACCGGATGCTGCTGTTCGGCCAGCGCGAGGGCGTGGTGATCGAGGACCTGCGCCGAACGATGATCCCCGTCGAGGTGCTCGGCTTCGCGTTCGCCGATGGGGGCCTGGAGACCCTGGCCTTCCAGCCCGCCCGCTACAGCGTCTGGGAGATCGAGTGCTTCCGGGCCATGCGGGGGTTGCTCCGCCGGGCGGTGGCCGAGGGCGACCGGGCCGCGCTCGGCCGCGTCGCCACCGCCAGCGCGGGGATCAACCAGCGCTTCCATCCGGTTCCTCGCTTCAACGACCTGCGGCGGCTCGTCGAGAAGAGCGCGGCGCTCGGCCTGCAGGTCGCCCACAGCGGGACGGTCGCCGGACTCCTGTTCGACCCCGACCATCCGCAGCTGGAGCGCCGCCTGGCCCTGGCCGCGCGGGGCCTCCGCGACCTGGGCTTTGCCGAGACCTGGCGCTACACCTCACGGAACGAAGGCCATGCCGGTGATGATGCCGCTTCGTGAACCGTTCACCGACGCCGTCGACGGGCAGGTACTGCCCAAGATCATCACGCTGGGGCCGGATATGTACGGCCTGGCGTTCCACCTGATGAAGCTGCTTCCCGCACGATTCATCGTGAGCCGGGCGATCGAGCGCGGTGAACTCGCGCCCGGCGCCACCGTCGCCGAGACCACCTCGGGCACCTTCGGGCTCGGGCTGGCGATGGAGTGCAGGGTGCGCGGCTACCCGCTGATCCTGGTGGGCGATCCCGTCATCGACGGGACGCTGCGCAACCGGCTGGAGGCGTTGGGTGCCCGGGTCAGCATCGTGCCGAGGTCCACGCTGCGCACCCAGGACGTCCAGCAGGCCAGGCTGGAACGGCTGGCGCGGATCCGGTCGCGGCTGCCCTCCTCCTTCGTCCCGCGTCAGTACGACAACCCCGACAATCCCGCGTCGTACGGGGTGGTCGCCGAGTTGCTGCTGGAGAGTCTCGGCATGGTCGACGCGCTGGTCTGTCCGGTCGGGTCGGGCGGCTCCTCCTGCGGCATCGGCTCGTTCCTGCGTGCCCTGTCTCCCGACCTGCAACTGGTCGGCGTGGACACCCCGGGGAGCATCCTGTTCGCCGCCCCCGAGGGTCCGCGGCCGCTGCGGGGCCTGGGCAGCGGGATCATCCCCCGGGTCCTGGACCATCGGCTCTTCGACGAGGTGCACTGGCTCCCCGCGGCGCAGGCGTTCGCCGCGACCCGCCGTCTTCACGCCGAGCACTGCCTTTTCATGGGGCCCACGAGCGGGGCGGCCTACCATGTCGCGCGCTGGTACGCCCGCTCCCACCCTGGCGCGCGGGTGGTCGTCGTCTTCCCGGACGAGGGCCACCGCTATGCCCGCACCGTCTACAACACCAGATGGCTGGACCGTCACCGGTTACTGACGCCACCGGTCGAAACACCCCGCACGGTCGCCCATCCGAGCGAGGTGCGCGGCGCGTGGACGCGGATCGCCTGGAACCGGCGCAGCCGGGACGAGGTCGCGGGATCCGCACCGCGGGGGGTGCCGGCATGAGCCGCCCGGCCCTGGTTCTGGTGGAGAGCAACACCACGGGCACCGGCCGGCTGTTCCCGGTGGCGGCTCGCGAGCTCGGCCTGCGCCCGGTGCTGCTTTCGGCCGACCCCGGGCGTTACGGATTCGGCGGCGAGGTCGAGGTGGTGCGGGCCGCGACGTCGTCGACGGCCGCCGTCGTGACCGCGTGCCGGCGGTTGGCGCCCGTCGCCGGAGTGGTCAGCAGTTCCGAGTACTACATCGGGACCGCCGCCGAGGCCGCCGCCGAACTCGGCCTCCCGGGCAACCCCGCCGCGGCCGTGCGGGCCGCGCGAGACAAGGGGGAGCAGCGCCGTACGCTGGCGGCGGGCGGCGTCTCGGTCCCCCGGTTCACGGTCGCGTCGACGCCCGCGGCCGCGGTGAAGGCCGCGATCGAACTGGGCGGACCGGTGGTGGTCAAGCCGGTCGCCGGCAGCGGCAGCGCCGGCGTGTTGCTGTGCGCCGACGCTGACGAGGTGGCCGGACACGCCACGACGCTGCTCGCGATGACGGGCAACGAGCGCGGCCTCCCGATGCCGGGCCGGATCCTCGTCGAGCGGTTCGTCAGCGGCCCGGAGTACTCCGTCGAGGTGTTCGACGGCCGGGCCGTGGGGGTGGTGCGCAAGCACCTGGGCCCGGCACCGACGTTCGTCGAGACCGGTCATGACTTCCCCGCCGAGCTGGAGCCGCGAACCCGGCGGCGCGTGGTGGCCACGGCGCTGACGGCGGTTTGGCTCCTCGGCCTGCGCCTGGGCCCGGCCCATGTGGAGGTACGGGTCGAGCGCGGTGAACCCGTCCTCATCGAGGTCAATCCGCGGCTCGCCGGTGGCTGGATACCGCGGCTGCTGCGCGAGGCCCTCGGCATCGATCTCGTCCGCGAGACGGTGCGGGTCTTCAGCGGCGGGCAGGCGATCCTCGCCCCCACCGCATGCGGTGCCGCTGCGATCAGATTCGTCCTCGTCCCGGGTGGCGGCATCCTGGCGGACCTGTCCGGCCTGGACGCGGCGCGGGAGGTGGACGGGATCCTCGACGTGCGCGCCTACCGGGAGCCGGGGGCCGAGCTGGTCCGGCACGGAGACTTCCGGGACCGCCTTGGCCATGTCCTCGCCGCCGCCCCGACGCTGTCGCGCGCCGCGGACGCCGCCGCCCGCTCCGTCCGCCTGATCCGCCCGGTCCTGCGAGCCGCCGAGGAGACCCCGGCATGAGCGTGAACGAAGCCGACACCGGGCGCCTGCGCACCGCCGCGTCCTCCCGGATCCGCTCGATGCTCCTGGAGAAGAAGACTCACGCACGTCCGGAATGGAAGGACGAACTCGCCCGGATCTCGCTGGTCGACCTCGCGCACGTGGTGATGCTGACCGAGCGCGGCGTCATCGACGCGGACGTGGCCGCGTCGCTGCTGGCCGCAGTGGTCGACCTCCGTCGGCAGTCCTTCGTCCCGCTCGAAGGACGGCCCACGCCGCGGGGTCTCTACCTGGCCTACGAAGGCCATCTCATCGAGCGTCTCGGCGACGGTGTCGGGGGAGTGCTGCACACCGGTCGATCCCGCAACGATCTCAACGCGACCTGCTTCCAGCTCGCGCTGCGCGAGCCGTTCATCCGGCTCGGCTCGGAGCTGGCCGCACTCGGCGTCGTCCTGCTGAACCGCGCCCGCCGCTACCGGGAGCTGCCGATGGCGGCCTACACCCATTTCCAGGGCGCGGTTCCGGTCACCTTCGGCCACTATCTCCTCGGGCTCGCCGCCGCCTTGGAACGCGACCTGGCGGCCCTGCTCCAGGCCGCCGCCGCCCTGGACCGCTGCCCGCTCGGCGCCGGCGCGGTCGGCGGCACCACCGTGCCGATCGACGCCGGGCGCACCGCGGACCTGCTCGGCTTCACCGGCCGGGTACGCAACTCCATCGACGCCGTGGCCAGCAGGGACGCCGCGCTGCGGCTGGTCTCGGCGGCCGCGGTCCTCGGCGTGACGCTGGATCGCGCGGCGCTGGACCTTCTGTTGTGGTCCAGCCGGGAGTACGGCTACGTGACGATCCCCGACGGCCTGGTGGGATCCAGCTCGATGATGCCGCAGAAGCGAAACCCTTTCGTGCTGGAACATGTGCAGGGCCGCTCGGCGATGGCCCTCGGCGCGTTCGTCACCGCGGCCGGGGCGATGCGCGGCACTCCCTTCACCAACTCCATCGCCGTCGGCACCGAGGCGGTCGGACCCATCATCCCCGCCCTGCTGGCCACCGCGGACGCGACGGAGATACTGCGGCTGGCCTACGCCGGGCTGCGGCCGAACCCGGCGGCGATGGCGACCGGTGCCGAAGCCGCGCTCACCGAGGCGACGGCGGTGGCCGAGCTGCTCGCGCTCGCGGGCACCCCGTTCCGGCGCTCGCATCACGAGGTCGGAGCCGGCGTGCGCGCGGTGCTGGAGGGAGACGCCGGGTCGCTGTGGGAGGCCGTGGCGCTCGGCACGCGGTTCCCGGACAAGACCCGAGCCGAACTGGAGCCGCGGGCCATCTGGCGCGCCGCCGAGTTCGGCGCCGGCCCCGGTCCGGCATCGTTCGACCGGGTCTTCCCCGAGCTGGTCGGTGACTGGATGCGCCATCGCGCGACGCTGGCCGAGCGCCGCGCCCGCTGGAGCGAAGCAGACCTGCGGCTCGCCGCCGCGGTGGACCGCCTGCAGGCCGCCGAGGGAGCGGCCACGACCAAGGAGGACGCGGATGTTCAGAGTTGAGCTGCGAAGTGACACCTTCACCCTGCCCACCGCAGAGATGCTCGACGCGATGACCACGGCCGAGCTGGGCGACGACGTCTACGGGGAGGACCCGACGGTCAACGCGCTGGAGCGCCGGGCGGCGCAGATGGTGGGGAAGGAGGCGGCGTGCTTCATGCCGAGCGGGACCATGAGCAACCTGGCGTCGATCATGGCGCACTGCCCGCGCGGTTCACAGGTGATCGTCGGCGCCGAGTCCGACATCTACGTCTACCAGGCGGGCGGCGCCTCGGTCTGCGGCGGCATCGTCTATCACCCGGTCGCGAACCGGCGCGACGGGACGATGGACTTGGAGGAGATCGAGGCGGCCTTTCCGGACGATCCGGACGATCCCCAGTTCGCCCTTCCGGCGCTGATCTGCTTGGAGAATCCGCAGAACCACTGCGGCGGCCGGGTCCTTCCGCTGGGCCACCTGAAGGCGATCCGCGCGCTGGCGACGCAGCGCGGGGTACCGGTCCATCTCGACGGGGCGCGGATCTTCAACGCCGCCCTCGCCTGCGGGGTGGCGGCGCCGGAGTTGGCGTCCTACGCCGACTCGATCCAGTTCTGCCTGTCCAAGGGGCTCGCCGCGCCCGCCGGGTCGGTGGTGGCCGGTAGCCGGCCGTTCGTCGCGGAGGTGCGCCGCATCCGCAAGATGCTGGGCGGCGGCATGCGCCAGGCGGGCGTCCTGGCCGCCGCCGGCCTGGTCGCCCTGGAGACCATGGTCGGCCGGCTCGCGGAGGACCACGCCAATGCCGTCCGGCTGGCCGAGGGGCTGGCCGATCTCGACGGCGTGCGGCTCGACCCGCGGCCGGTCGAGATGAACATGGTCTTCTTCCGGCCCCCCGACGCGGCAGCTTTCGTCGCCCGGTGCGGGGAGATGGGCGTGGGGGTCGCCGAACTCGGCCGCGGCCGGATCAGGTGCGTCACGCACGCCGGCATCAGTGCCGAGGATGTCGACCACGCTCTCACCGTATTCGCCAAGGCGCTCTCCGAGCCTGCCTCGAATCCCTCCTAGGAGTTCTCATGGCCACCCTCAGCCACGCTGCCGTCGACGTCCACGAAAACCTGGAACCCGCCGCCTTCTACCGGGACTATGTGAACGCCAAGCCGGTGCTGATGAAGAATGCGCTGGCGGGCTTGCCGGCCGCGACGCGGTGGTCGATCCCCTATCTCAGCGAGCTGGCTCCGGACCTGCCGGTACGGCTCAAGGTCGGCTATATCGCGCGGGGCGAGACGGTGACCACCACGCTGAAGGAGTACGGCCGGCTCGTCGACGACGTGGTGGCCAATCCGCCAAGCGGCGGCGAGCCGCCGCCGTACCTGCACGACCTTCCGCTCTTCTCCATGATCCCGGAGCTGCGCGCGGACATGGAGCCGTTTCCCACGGAGTATCTGCCGAGGTTCTTCCGCCGCCCATGGTGGGTCTTTCCGCAGTTCTTCGTCGGTCCGCCCGGTGCGACGACGACGCTGCACTTCGACACCTTGCAGACCCACAATTTCTTCTACCAACTCCACGGCAGCAAGCGGTTTCTCATCGTGCACCCGGAGGACCGGAAGTACTGCTACACCTACAACTGGCGGTGGTCGCATGTCGACGCCGAGAACCCTGACCTGTCGCGCCATCCGCTGTTTCAGCGGGCGCGGATCCAGACGTGCCTGGTCGAGGCCGGGGACGTGCTCTACATGCCGCCCGGTGCCCTCCACCATGTCCGCTCGCTGAGCCCGTCGATCTCCTTCAACATCGACTGGCACGATCGTCACAGTGCCCTACGCGGGCTGACAGCTGTACGGCACGGAATGCCGAGGCGCAACCTGTGGTACAACCTGCTGCTGGGATTCGGCGTGTACACCGGAGTACCGGTCAGGTACATCATGACCCCGCTCAGACCATATTTCACCTACATCTCCTGACCCTTACTCGCGCGGCTACCTGCCCCATGGGGTCACCGACCCTATGGGGCGCGGGCATCTCCCACCCCATGGTCGGCGCCAGCCTGCGCCGTACCTCGTCGTAGTCCCATCGGATGACTATCGCGACCCTATTGGGAACAGCTCGGGCGCGGATAACGAATCGACAGCATCGCATTGCACGATGTCGGCGAGTCAGTTAATCAGATGGACAGTGATGGGGGAGTGAGTAATGGCCTGTTCGGACAACGGCACACCCTGGACGTGATCCAGCACGTCCGCTGAAACCCCTCGTGCTCCGGCACGCCGGACCGCCGTCGTCCGTGATCACATTCACGGACGACGGCCCGGCGGCCGGACCGGAGGGCCCAACGGCTCCCGCGTCCCTGAGCCGCGCGGCGGGACTGCCGGGTCACCCGGACCATCCCCTCGCCGCCGGGCGTCTACCCGCACCATCCACGTCCGTCACACGAAACCTGCCGCGGCAAGAGAAATTTGAGATCAAGTGATCCAGCCCGCCTGCAGCGGCGAATAAGTGTCACTAGGCGACTTGCCTGAAGTTCCGCGCGTGGACGAGGGACGGACTACCGGTGTGGGAGAGCGCTGAAACGGGCCTCGCCGGAGGGTGGATCGAGGCTGCCCACAACGCCCGTCCGCCCGGCGCGGCCGCGGTGTGCCCACCACCGTTGCCTGACACCCTGGCCGGTGCGCTCGACCAGGCGCGCAGCCGCTTGGAGGGGATGCCACGCTGCCGCTCCCGAGGCCGGAGCGGCCTAGCCGGTGGCATCACCAGCGATATCGCGCCCACGGACGGCAACCGCTTCAACCGCGTGACCGGCCACACCCGGAGTGAAACCGGCCGGATCTACGCACAGTTTGCGAGCGGACCTCAGCCGCACAGGGATGCTGCGGAAGCGGGGGACGTGCCCTCCAGTGTTCTTCTCACCGAAGTGGTCCAGTTGCTTCATCTCCCTGAACGGCAAGGTTAGGAGATGTCACCGACAATGCTGCGCATACTCGGCCCCCTGGAACTCTCCTCTGACGGACGGCTGGTCGAACTCGGTGGGCCGCGCCAACGGATCGTGCTCTCCATGCTGGCGTTGAGCGCCAACAGGGTGACCTCGGTCGCACAACTCATCGATGCGGTCTGGGACACCGCGCCACCGGCGACGGCGCGCAGCCAGATTCACATCTGCATCTCCTCCCTGCGGAGGCTGTTCAACGACGCGGGAGCCAAGGACGCCATCCTGACCCGCCCGCCCGGCTATCTGCTGCGCATCGACGACCTCGACAAACTGCACTTCGAGGATCTGACGGCTCGGGGGCAGGCGCTGTTGGAGGCGGGGCAGACCCTGGAGGCCGCCGCGACCCTGCGATCCGGCCTTGAGCTCTGGCGCGGGCCCGCGCTGGCCGACATCCCCAGCGAGTTGCCCCGGCGCAGCGCCACGGCCCTGGACGACGCCCGATTCTCGGCCCAGCTCGGCTTCCTGCGCGCGCAGCTGTCGCTCGGCCGGCACGGAGAGATCATCGGTCAGCTGCGGGACCTGATCGCCGACCGGCCGCTGCACGAGGAACTGCACGGCCTGCTGATGCTCGCCCTTTACCGCTCCGCTCGCCAGGCCGACGCGCTGGCGGCATTCCAAGCCGTGCGTTCCGCGCTGGTGGGGGACATTGGCGTCGAACCGGGCCGCGAACTGCAAAGCCTCCAGCAGGCGATCCTCAACCAGGACCCCGCGCTGAACCTGGCCACCCGCAAGGCCGAGGCCATGGCCGCCCCGGGGCGGGATGTCGTGAACGGCCGTCCAGCACCGCTGCTCGCGCCGCCGATCATTCCCCGACAACTCCCGGCCAGCCTGGGTGATTTCACCGGCAGGGCACGCGAGATCGCGGAGATTCGCCAGGTGGTGGCGGGGCCACGCGGTTCGTCAGCTGCTCCGTACGCCGCTCGGATCGTCGCCGTCTCCGGAGCCGGAGGGATCGGCAAGACCGCCCTGGCGATACGGGCCGGACAGGAGCTGATCGAAGCGTTCCCCGACGGCCACCTGTACGCCGAACTGGGAATGCAGCACGGCAGCGGCACCTCGGAGGTGCTGGGCCGCTTTCTGCGTGCGCTGGGAGTCAGCGGGCCGGCCGTCCCGGACGACCTTCAGGACCGGCTGGAGCTCTACCGGAGCAAGGTGGCCGCCAAGCAGCTGCTCGTCATCCTGGACGACGTCAGCGCCGAGGCACAGGTGCTCCCGCTGCTGCCCGCCGGCCCGGGCTGCGCCGTCATCATGACCAGCCGAAGCCGGCTGAGCGGTCTTGCCGGGGCGCATTTGCTGGAGCTGGATCTTTTCCCTGAGGACAATGCCCTGGAACTGCTCTCCAGGATCGTCGGAGTGGAACGGGTGCAGGCCGAGTTGGGCGCCGCCACCGAGCTGACGAATCTGTGCGGCGGGTTGCCGCTGGCGCTGCGGATCGCCGGGGCGCGGCTGGCCTCCCGACCGCACTGGAAGATCTCGGAACTGGTCCGGCGCCTGAGCGACGAGGCGCGCCGGCTGGACGAGTTCGTGTACCACGGCCTGGAGCTGCGCTCCAGCATCGGGCTCACCTACGGGGCGCTGGACGAGCGGGTCCGGCGGCTCTTCCGGTTCATCGGGCTCGTACAGGCGGCCGACTTTCCCGGCTGGACCGCCGCGGCGCTTCTCGACACCGATCTGGGGGAGGCCGAGGAATGCCTTGAGGCCCTCGTGGACGCCAGACTGCTCGACGTGGTCGTCTGCCCGGACGAGCGCGGCGTGCACTACCGTTTCCATGACCTGATCAGGGCTTATGCCGTCGAGCAGTCGGCAACCGACTCCGCGGCCGAGCGGCTCGCCGCCCTCTCCCGGGTGATCGGTGGCTGGCTGACGCTCGCCGATGAGGCGCACCGCCTGCAGTACGGCGGCGACTACGCCATCTTGCACGGCAACGCCGCCCGCTGGTGGTCGACCGGGGTGGGCTCCGCCGACCTGATCGGCGATCCGGTCGATTGGTGGGAGAACGAGCGCAGGGCGCTGGTGGCCGCCATCCGGCAGACCGCCGCGCTCGGCTGGCACGACGCGTGCTGGGACCTCGCGCTCAGCGCGGTCACGCTTTTCGAGGCGAGGGGCTATTTCGACGACTGGCTGGCGACCAACCGACTCGCTCGCGATGTCTCCCGGCGCGCCGGAAATGACGTGGGCACCGCGGCCATGCTGTATTCACTGGGCGAGCTCTATCTGGCGCAAAAGCGTCTGGCGGAGGCCAAGACGTGCCTTGCCGAGGCGTACGAGCTGTTCGAGACGGCGGGTGAGCGGCATGGAGCGGCTCTGGTGCTGTGCGACTGGGCATCGGTCGACCGGCTGCAGAACAACACCGAGTCGATGTTCCCCAAGTTCGTCGAGGCACTGGAAATCTTCCATGCCGTCGGCGACCGGGTCGGTGAGGCCTATGTGCAGTGCAGCCTCGCGAAATACTGGATCGGCGAGGGTGAGTACTCGCTGGCCGAGGGGATGCTCAACGACGCCCTGGTGATCTGTAGGGAGGAGCGGTGCCGCCGGGTCGAGGCTCAGGCCCTGCACCGCCTCGCGGACGTCTATCTGGCGACCGACCGGATCGGGCTGGCCGCGCAGGTCCTGGATCTGGTCCTGCACCTGGTCCGCGGGATCGGTGATCGGATCGGCGAGACCTACGTGCGGTACAGCATGGGCGTCGTCCGCCACCGCGAGGGCGACCCGGACCGCGCCCAAGCCGCGCTGAGCCGGGCGCTGGAGTTGAGCAAGCAGGTCAGCGAGCCGATGGTCGAAGGACAAGCGCACTACACTCTCGCCGAGATGGCGCTGGCCGCGGGCGACACGATGGCGGCCAATGGCCACCTGGCGGTCGCGTGCCGTGCCTTCAGCGATCTCGGCTCGGTGACGTGGTACGCCAAGGCGCGGATCCTCAGCGCCGAGACTCTGCGTGCCCAGGGCGATGTCGGCGCGGCGATTCACGAGGTCGAAGAGGCCGAAAAGCTCCTTTCTGACAGCGATTCCCAGGAGGCGCGGCGCTACCTCGGCCAGATCGCCGCGCTGAAGTCCACTGTGCCCCGGATGCCGGTGGCCGCGCCGGGGCGGAGATGTGAGCCTGGCGCCTGCACACACTCGTCGCAAGCAGCCTCAGATCATGCGGCGGGGCATGGCCGCGCATAGAACAGGTAGGGCGATATACAGCACGCGCTCCTGGGCGTGGTCAGGCGTCGAAGCCCAGCGAAGCGACGAAGGTGAAGTTCGGTGATTTGTTCACCAGTCTGATAACGACGAAGTCGTTGTACAGCCCCGGTGGGACGTCGGTGTCCACCTGCACCCGCACGCTGACGCGGGCCGGCAGGGCCCTGTTCGCCAGATTGACCGCGATGTCCGCCCGGTTGTTGTCGGCACTCGTCAGCCGGGTGGTCGCCAGTATCACCTCGTTGAAGTGACCCGGCTGGCCCGGATCGGGCTCATAAAGGATAACTGTGATCAAATGCCCCGGGTAGGTGGCGAACGTCGCGACATGCTCGGTGACCACTTGCAGCGTTGTGCTATCCGGCCCTGCAGGATCGGTTTTCTGCAAGGTCAACGGGAGGTCCAGGGCGAGCCCGGAATAGCTCGCATCGCCGTACACTCCAGGTTCGTCTCCGAGGTGGATACGGCCCTGCCAGACCAGTTCCGGCTGGGTGCTGAGCATGTGCTTACCTCCCGTGCGCAGAGTCCAGACCAATTCGATCACTCATGGTATCGAGAAAGTTTGCGGCCTGTCATTATCCTGGTCGGACCCGTGATGTGCGACGATCTGACCACGGTGGTTCCCCGGTCAGCCCCATGGACGCAAGAAGCCGCCGATGGGGACCGACCGTAACGGATCTTCTCTAGTGGGAACTCTTACTCGGAAGCAGTAGCTTCGGTTCAACTGCGACAAATTCCCTAATGTGGCTACGCAGTGACCAACCAGGATCATTTGGTCAACGTGGTGGGGGGAGCAGACGAGGTGGTCGGGTGAAATCAGAAGCCGCGTACGGAGGCGATGGTGAATGGTAGCTGTGGAATGCCCGGCCCTGTGGGGCCACCCTTGTCGAATTGGGAGCGGACCACATATAGCCTGCCGTGCTTGCGCAGCAGGGTCGTCGGGGTCTGCAACGCTTGATCGGTGATCCGCCGGGTCATTCGAGCCGTCCGGCCGTCCAAGCCGATATGCCACCGGCTGATCGCATTGGCGTCCGTAATAGGGTGGGCCGTCCACAACGTGCCATTCTGCAGTTCCATGCCGTCGCCGGTAGCCATGTCTCCCCCGCGCAGGGCCACCTTGTCGATCCTGCCGGAGGGGAGACCGATGCGGTAAAGGTCTCCGCCGGTCATATCCACCGTCAGGAGGTAGCGTCCCGAGGTCTCGGCGACGATTCCGTTAAGGGTGATCGTGTCGGGCTCATGCGGTTCCACGACCTTGGTCAGGTCGAACGCGGGCGTGAGCGGCGCCGTGCCGCCTTGATCACGAGCCTTCGCAAGCTGCTCGGGCGTGACGCGGTAGACAACGGATCGCCGGCTGTCGGTGATGTAGGCGGTACCGTCCGGCGTGATGGCCATGTCGTTGACCAGACGCGCTGCTTGACCGGTAACGGTGAAGCGGGCCAGCAGGCGGCGGCTGGTGATGTCGTACACCGCGACCCCGGTGGGGCGGTCTATCACCCACAGCCGCCTGGCCCGGTCGACCTCCAGCCCGAGAGCCTGCGTGCGCCCGTCTGCGCGCGCTGGAAGAAACTCCTTGGCCACCCGTTGTCCTGGTGTGATCTTGAAGATCGTGCCGCCCTCGTACGCTCCGACATAGAGGTCGCCGGTGGACGGGTCGGCGGCGATTCCTTCGGGATAGACCCGGGCGCCGGGAAGCTCGTACGCCGTGGAGATCCGGACCCGCCCGTCCGCGGGAGACTCTGCCGCCTGTGCGGCGGAGCCGAGGAGCAGCGGTGCGGCGAGGGCCGCGACACCAAGGGAGTGTCGCCGAGCTGCGCGGTACATGATCACCTTCTCCGTGAGATGTCTTGGGCGCCGGCTTTGTCAGCAGGGCGTTTCGGTCGACGGTGAGCCGTGGGAGCAGGTGGGGCAGCGGATCGGCGAGCCGGGCGCGGGTGTGCGCGCCCGGGAGCAACGCGCCGAGGGCCTCGGTGTGAGCATCGGGCACGACGAACGTGGCCGGCTGAAGGGGCTGCCGCCCAGGCATGACGGCGACACTGCGAGCGCATTACCGCTCCCTCCGTCTCTCCGGACGCAATGCTAGACCTGTAGGGAAGCAAGAGATTCCCCTCAAGGCAGGCTGCGTAGGCGGGCGCCGGACGACGGTCAAACGCGTGCGCTGAGGCTGGGCCACGGCATCGACTGCGCTCGGTACCTGCGCCGTCCGGACCGCTTGCGTGACTGCGAGCCGGACGGCGCGGGCATTTCAGGTCGGTTGGATCAGCCGTTGTCAGGGGCGGTGACGTCCAGGACCCAGGTGACTCCGAACCGGTCGGTGAGCATGCCGTACAGCGGCGCCCACTGCGCAGGCTCCAGAGGCTGCGCGATGGTCGAGCCCTCGGCGAGCTTGTCCCACAGTGCGGTGATCTCCTCGGCGTGGTCACCGCGTACGGAGACGAAGAAGGGGTTCTCGCCCTGGTCCCAGGGCAGCTGCGAGGGCACGTCGTAGGCCATGACGTGGAAGCCGTTGTCTCCGGCCACCTCGCCCCACATCACCCAGTCCGCCTCGCTTTCGTTCTGCACGGCGCCGGCATCCTTGTAGGTGACTGCGGCAGTACGTCCACCGAAGACGGACTGGTAGAAGTCCAGCGCCTGGCGTGCGGTGCCCCGGAAGTTCAGATGGGTGGTGGTTGCGACGGACATGATGTGTTCCCTGCCTTGAGTGACGAAGACGCCGCTGGCCGCCAAAAGCCAAGCGGCGGTTGCCGTAACCGGGAGTGATGACTTCCCCGAACGGCTCGCTCGCCACCATGACAGGGGTGGAGGACGAGACATGTCCTCTACTTTCGAGCGGGAGTCCCGGACTCGATCGGCGTCCGATGGGAGAAGCGGCGCAGCCAGAACTTCTCGATGACCGACGACAAGAACAGCACCAGAAGTGTCCAGTAACTCAGCTGTGGGATGGCCAGGACGAGGATCAGGGCGGCGGCCAGTAGCGCGGTCACGGTGACCGAACCGGCCAGTTCCTCGGGGGTCACCGGATGACTCTTCGAGGCCACTTCCGTGTCGTTCCCTACGATCAGCATCAGGCCGAGCTGGAAGCCGGTGGCGAGCAGGATCGTGCTGATATAGAAGATGGGCGTGAATCGCTCGTTGCTGTAGACCCCGGCCATCTCGGTCGGGAACGGCAGCACGATGATGGTCAGCAGCCAGCCGAGGTTGCACACGATCAGCGGTCTGGAATAGGCCCGCACATGCTGGAAGATGCGGTGGTGCGCCAGCCACAGCCGCATGATCACCACAAAGCTCAACAGGAAGCTCCAGATCTCCGACTGATGCTTGGTGATCACCTCGACGGCGCTGTCGCCCGCCTCGGACGCTTCGGGCACCACATCCACCAGGGGCAGGACGAGCAGGGTGACGGCGATCGCGACGACGGCGTCGGTGAAAAGGACGAGCCGATCGGGTTCACGGGAAATGGCCACCGCATCAATCTAGCGAGACTCTGGTTACAGAAGGTAGTGGTGCGGGTGCCGGCACACCGCTGGCCCGGCACCACCATCTCCCGGGACATACCCGACGTTCTCCTTCGAGCCACAGGTGCCGCAGACCGCTCGACTGGAGACCGCGACATGCCGGGTGACTGAGACCTGTAGGAGAGGCTAGGCCGCTCTGACGGAACGGAACTGTTGCGCCGCGCAGTTCGGGGCATGTCGGTCTCGCACTCGGTCGCCCGCTCCCCTCAGAGGCACGAAGGCTGGAGTCGCCGTGCTTAAACCATTGCCATTCCCCTTCCCTGCCGACCACCCACTCTGCCCGTCCTCGCTGCTCGGCGCGGCGCGCAGGGGGCGGGCACCTGTCCATGTCCGGCTCGACCATGGTGATCCCGCCTGGCTCGTCACCCGCTACGAGGACGCTCGCCATGTTCTCAGTAGCCCTGCGTTTGGCCGCGATCGCCAGCGCGCCGGGATCCCGGCCGCACGCGTCGCCGGGCTGAGGTCCGTGGACCTGCCGTCCCATTCGCTGTTCTCGACTGACCCGCCCGATCACACACGGCTGCGCCGCTTCGTCTACCGCATGTTCACCCCACGCCGCGTGGAGGGGTTGCGCGACGGCGCCCACAAGATCGCGAACCGTCTCGTCGACTCCATGATCGGTGAAGGTCCGCCTGCCGACCTGGTCGCCGGTTTCGGGCTTGCGCTGCCGGTCGAGGTCATCTGCGACCTGCTCGGCGTCCCGCTCGCCGACCGGCCGCTCTTCAGTGTCTGGGCCGACGGCCTGCTCCGCATGGACCTGCCCGCCGAGCGGGTGATCACATGCATGGAGGAGTTGAACGCCTACATGGCCGGCCTGGCCGCCGAGCGGGCGGATGAACCGGCCGACGACCTCATCAGCGCACTGGTGCGCGAGCGCGTCGAGGGCGACAGACTGACCGGCGACGAGCTGATCAGCATGCTCCGCTCGCTCCTGGTCGCCGGGCACGAGACCACCGCATCGCAGATCTCGAACTTCGTGTTCCTGCTGTTGAGGGGTGGCGACTACGCGAGGCTGACCACCGACCCCGGGCTGATCCCCACAGCGGTGGAGGAACTCCTGCGGTACGTGCCCCTGATCACGCAGGGGTCGATGACGCGCTTCGTCCTGGAGGAGGTTGAACTCGGCGGGGTGCGGCTGCGTCCCGGAGAGCAGGTCATCGTCGAGCTTTCGGCCGCGAATCGCGATGCGAATGCGTTCACCGATCCGGACGCCCTGGACCTCAGGCGCGAGGACAACCCGCACGTCGCCTTCGGGCACGGCCTGCACCGCTGCGTCGGCGCGGCGCTGGCGCGGATGGAACTCCAGGTCGCGCTGACCACGCTCGCCGCACGCCTGCCCGGCCTGCGGCTCGCCGTCCCGCCAGACGACGTCTCGTGGCACGCCGACCGCCTGGTACGCCATCCGAAGGCGCTTCCGGTCACCTGGTGACGACACCGTGCGACGAACGGCGGCCCAGGGCAAAGAGGGAGCGGGACGATCGCACTGCGCATCCCGCGACCACGCCGGGCATTCGGTGGGCTGTTCGAGGTGCCTAGATCTTCCGGACAACTCCTGGACCAGACTGGACAGCGTCCCGGCGACAAAGCCGGTGTTCGTGCCAACACGTTTCCGTACGAGGGCTCACGGTTCCCGGCGGGCGCGCATCCGGCGGATCACCGCGACGGCGCCGCCGGTCGCGAGGAGCAGCGCCAGCCCGGCGATGCCGCCTGCCATGAGGGGCAGCCCGGTCTTCTCGGCGGGCTTCGCGACCGACGTATTGGCGACAGGGGTCGCCGAGGTGCCCGGCGGCCGCGTGGCTGGTGCGGCGCCGTCCTCGGTGCGCACGGGTGCGGGACGGCGTTCCGCCGGGCGTCCGCGGCCGGCGAACGTGACGTCGGCGCAGGAGTAGTAGGTGTCGGGCGTGTCCGAGGTCTGCCAGATCGTGTAGATCAGGTGCCGTCCGGTCTTGCCGCGCGGAAGCCGGCCGGAGAAGACGTACGCTCCGTTCCGGCGCGGCGGGTCCCTCACCTGGAGGAACGGCTCGGCTTCCAGGCCCGACCAGGTGAGCGGTTGGGTGGGACGGTAGCCGTCGCGGGTGACGTACATCCGGAAGCTGCCCCGGTGCGGGATCGACACCCGGTAGCGGAAGGTGTGCGAGCCGGTGGCGGTCAGCCGTGTCGCGGGCCAGTCCGCACGCGGCAGGTCCAGCCCGCGGAACCGCTCGATGCCCGCACTGCACAGCCGGCCGTCTGGGATCATCTGGCGGTCGCGGCCACGTACGTCCGGGACGCGCAGTTCGTCCCACTCGGCCAGTGCCGCGCCGCTGACTCGTCCCGCAGCACGGCAGGCGGCGCTTGCCCGGACGGCGCCCCGCCCCGGTTCACAGCCGATCGCGCGGCTCGCCGGGTTCTCGAGTGCCCCGTGCGCCCTGGCCGGGGTGGCCGGGACGGCCGCCCCGAGCAGGATTCCAAGCGCGGCCACGGCGGCCGGCACGCGAGCACCCACTCCAAGCCCCTCTCAAACCGGAAACTCTCTGGAGTACGGCCCCGCTGCCACACAGAGTTCACGGCCCGTGAGAGGAGCGCCACATGAGCATGGCCCTCGTGTGGAACCCGGGCGACGGCAAGCCGTTCCGGTACTACAACAGCGTGATGGACCAGGTCGTGGAGAGCGCCGAGACGGACGGCGTGGTCAGCGTCCTACGTCTCACGATGCGCCCTGAGGACGCGCCACCCCTGCACACGCGCAGCCGAGAGGACGCAAGCTGGGTGGTCCTCTCCGGTCGCGTCCGGTTCTGGGTGGGCTCAGACGTGCTGGACGAGTGCGACGTACATGACGCCGAAGCCGGCGCGCCCACGTCTTCGGACCCCGGTTCGTTCCCCACAACTTCGAGCAGTTTCGGATATCACGCTCTGCTGTCATTGCAATGCGAAACTGAGCCGTCCCGGGTTTGGTGAAGTGCGCTCGGAGAACGGCTTTTCGCCAGCTGATCAACGAAGTCCTCAACGTCGACGGCGTAGACGTGCGTTTGAGGGCCGGCACCCCTGTTCATGCTCTTCGCAACGTGATCGCAGGCATGCCGAGCGTGTACGTCCGGCGGCGTCCGAACCCGTCGCAGAGCCGTTCACCTGGCGATGAGTCGGCCCTGAGTGGCGCCCGATACTCACAATCAGTGACGCTCTAGGCGCTAAGCGAGAATTTATGCAGGCCCTTCCCTTGTCTGTTGTCCGCTCGGGCCCATCGATCGCACTGGTCTTCGCCTGGTATTTGATAGCGATCAACCGCACATCTTGGCAGTTTTACCCCTTGTAGCGAACATCGTCCATTCTGCACAATTCCGGGAACCGTCATCCTGGGCCGACCCCCCACCCCGCCACCCCAGGAGTTCCCGTGAGACCCATACCCCTGATCATGCTCCTGAGCGGTACGGCCGTCCTTGTCGCCACGGCCCCCGTCATGATCGCCCAGGCGCCCGACTCCGCCTCCACCCCGGCGGCCCAGGCTCCTGGCCCCGAGCCCGACCCTCTTCCTGAGTACGCGGACGCCCCGGAAAGCGACTCCGCGCACGAATCCAGGCGTGACCGTATGACCGTCCGCGCTCCCGTTGCCGACCCGTCCCGCGCCGCCGGCCGGTCGCGTGCGACGGCCCCTCGCCGCGCGGCCGCTCCCGCCCCCGGATCCGCGACGCCGCCCGCAGCCGCGCCCGCGCCCTCCTACAGCTTGACGCCCAGACCCGCCCCCGCGACGAGCCCCAACCCTGTAGCGAGCCCCAACCCTGTAGCGAGCCCCAACCCCGTGGCGAGCCCTAACCCCGTGGCGAGCCCCAACCCTGTAGCGAGTCCTAACCCGGTGGCGAGTCCTGACCCGGTGGCGAGCCCTCACCCTGTGACGAGTCAGGACCCCGACCCCGGGACGGACGAGCCCCCTGCTCCCATCGCCGCCCCGAGCCGCGAGGGTGGAGAGCCGATCTTTGCGCGCGGCGGCGTCCGCTGCACCCTGGGCTTCAACGTGCGCAGGTCCGACACCTACTACTTCCTCACCACGGGCGCCTGCGCCAGAGTGGGTCTGAAGATCTACGCCGATCCGGCGCTGACCGTCGAACTCGGCACTGTCGTCGCGGTCACCAATACCGCCACTGGCCTCGTCCGCTATGTCAAGCCCCACGTGGAGAGGCCCGGCAGTGTGCGGACGCTCACGGGATCCGTGGACGTCACCGCGGCGCGCAGACCGGAAGTCAGCCGGCGGATCTGCCGCACCAGCCGCGTCACCGGCATGAGGTGCGGCACTGTGACGGCGCGTGACCAGGATGTGCGCTTCGGAGAAGGGGCGATAGGCGGCCTGGTGAGGACGTCCATTTGCGCCAAGCCCGGCGAGCCCCTGGGGACGCCCTACTTCTCCGGCACCTTCGCGCTCGGCTTGCGAATCGGCGCCGACGGAAGTTGCGCCGGCGGCGGATCGTCCCTCGTGCAGCCGGTCGACGAAGTCCTCAGCGCTTTCGGCGTCAAAATCTACTGAACCTCCGCCGTCGTCATGTTGTGCCAGCGACGCCGGCGGTGGTTCCGCACCTGGTACAGCGGCCATGGCTGGAGGAGACGTGGCTGGGGTGACGGTGACCACGAGCAGTGCGGACCACGATGCCCGCCCTGGAGGTGGGCCTGTGTCGATCGAAGTGCTTGCCGGACGCAAGGGCGTCCAGCCGGTGGAGTCTCGCCCCGCCACGCCACGTCCTGCCAACGATTGGTGGATTGCGGCAAGCTGTGTGGCGCGTGGCCTGCCCCTGGCGACTCTTGACCTCAAGGACTGCGAGCACTACTCCGGACGCCAAGACCCAACCCGGTGAGATGGGCGTTTAGCTAGTCTCGCCCCAAACCGAGGGCTGTGCCGTCGCTGTTGGTAACGACGGAGTTGTGGCCGATGGCGGTGCCGTCCGACGCGAGTACGGCGGGGTCGTGGCTGGTGGCGGTGCCGTACTCGATCGCCGTGCTGAACGCGGCGAGCACGGCCAGCAGCATGCCTAGGGTGAGCAATCGTATTCTGCGCTGCCTGCGACTTCTTCCTGACCGGGGACCGGTGGTCAGCGTACTCGGCGGCATCATCACCGCGGAAACGCGCATCCTCATCGGGACTCTCCTCTGTCCGACGTGTGAACCGTCCGCTACTACATAGGCGTGTGGGTTACACCCCGCCGGTGTCGGGCTGAGGCGATCTTGAGCTTGTGTCGCGGCGTTGTGAACGCCAACGGTGGGCGGAGAGCCTTCCCATTGTCCCGGTATTGCTCCTGCCCTGGCACCGTGACCTCGTCGCGCGCAATAGACCGAGCGGCGCCGTCAGAGCACAGGTCGGTCCGCCCGTGCCGGGTGGGCGATCCAAGTGGGGACGGTGTGAGAGATCCTGGCCCCTGCTGGGCTGCTCCCGCACACGTGATCACCGCTGGGAGCGCCTGCTCGATAGAGACGGCGTCGCTCAGCGGCTGCACGTGCTGGTGTTCGCGGCCCAGGCGCAATCGCAGTAGCGCTCCGATTATCCTCGGGCTCGATCAGTCACCACAAGCGAAGTAGCCGTCACAATCTGTCGTTGTAGTAGTAGTGGTGTGGTCCCAGTGAGGGCCCTCTCCGGGAGTATCAGTGGAGAGCGTCAGCGGTGGGGTGCTTGTGAGCACAGGCAAAGCGCTCGATCTCGGCGGCGTCGGCCTTCTTGGAGATGAGGGCGAGGATGTGCGAGTGCTCGACCACGGAACGATGGGCGCTGCTGGAGACGTAGGTGAAGGTCGAGCGGCGCATGTGATCCAGGAGAGTCCACTGTTCTTCGAGTAGGGAGCGCAGGCGTGCGTCCGGGCAGTGCCGGTAGATGGAGAAGTGGAACTCGCGGTTCAGTGCGGTGAAGGCCGTGGGGTCGAACTCCACCAGCGCCTCCACCATACGGTCGTTGATCTCGCGGGACGCGGAGATCTCCGCGGCCGTCATGTGCGGCGCGGACGCGGCGGTGGCGTAGCCCTCAAGGCGGGCCAGTATCTGCAGCGTGTGCTCCGCCTGCTCGGCGTCGAAGACCGCGACACGGGCGCCGACGTTGCGCACGACCTTGACCAGCCCGTCGGACTCCAGCCGGCGCACCGCCTCGCGCAGCGGGATCGTGCTGACCCCGATCTCTCGGGCGAGTTCCTTGGCGACCAGCCGGTACCCAGGTACGTACGTGCCGTCCAGGATGCGCGACCGCAGTAGCCCGTAGCAGAACTCGGCCTTGCTCTCTTTGTGCGGGCCCGGCCCCTTCGCGGTACTCACCGGGTTCTCCTCGTCTCCGCCTCAAGGCCCGGTCGCATCGTCGATCGCCGCTTCAACACGGCCAGGACGGCGCCACGAGTCGACGTCCTGACTACCCGGTTCGAGGTGTCTCCGTCATGGACGACGAAGACGGGAGGGATCGTCATGTCGCGCAGGTGCCCATGAACGGGCGTCGGATCCCCGGCGCGGAGCACGAGGCGCGGTGCGAGATCGTTTCACGCGCGCCCGACGTCGGTGGCGCTCCCGCTCCGCCGGGACTGATGTGCTCGCCCAGAGCTCTGGACGGTGCGTCCTCAGGGAGGACGCCTGGGGACGCGAACCTGAAGATCATACACATCTCCCTAGATGATTTCACATACGATTTCCAATATTACTCGATGGTCGTGAGCCTACTCCGTCTCCCCTCCGGCCGGATGGACCGTTCGAACCCAAACGATATGACCGTTCGAACCCAAACGATTTTGGCGCTGTACCTGCTCGTTTGGGTCTTGCGTGAACTCTGGACACGGTCAACCAGATACGATTAACTACACAAAATCGGATATGATTTTAGGTGGGAGTCGTTTGTGTCCTAACGGCATCGGAGTGACGCCGCCTCGTCCCGTGCTCTACCGCTCGGAGGCTCGGTTCCGTGCCCCGGGCTGGGCTTGCCGCGGGATCATGGTCGTGGACGGTGGGCCGCGGTGAGATCACGCCGATTGGCGCCGGCTCACGGCGTTGCTCGGCTGATCGGCCGCCGGTAGTGGGCGCGGTCATCGTCGTGGCTCCGCCGTGTGGAGGCCGGCACGGAACGCTCTGCCGCGAGTTCCTGGATCGGACCCTGATCGTCGGTGAACGGCACCTGGCCCTGATGCTGAGCGAGTCCAGTCTGGTCACTGTTACAGCAATATCGTGGTAGATACGAGAGTGTCGGCATTTTATCGATGCTGGCTTTGTGTGCGACTGCCCTCACGGTAACGGGGATTTCCTGTGCCCACGACGGATGATCTCGCATGCGATGCGCCTGTAACCCCGGGTGTGCAGTTCTCCTTGGTCGTTGAACGTGCTGCCGGAGATCTTGCTACCTCCCCCCAGTGCGACATACCCCCACATATGGGACGTTGTGTCAGGACTTAGTTCAAAGTCGTGAATATTGGGTGATTTGCCAGCCGCAGTCTACTCATGGTGACCGGATCGGGCCGAACAGTTGTCACCCGTGGCCTCTCGTGGAAAAATCAGGCTATCGCTCGTTTGCTGTTTCTGCTAGCAGAGTGCTGAATTCTGTCGTGTAGTGACATATGGCTTCGGGGGCCTATCTGGTGGCTGATATCGATGCTCTGAAAAAGAAATACTTTGTTCAGCCCGACGATACAGATCCCCCTTCAGAGCCGTTACCAGCCACCTTCGCCGGCTGCCGGGTCACCCCGCTGATCGACGGCGCCGCCTACTTCGCCGACCTCGCCGCGCAGATCGCAGCCCTGGGGCAGGGGACGGCGAGCGAGAACAGCGGCCAGTTCCTCTATATCGCCGGCTGGTGGCTTCATCTGATGGGCGGCAAGGTCAACCCCGCCCCCAGCTCGCAGGGCGCCTCGACCGGGCCTTCGATCGGGCTGGAGAAGCCGTTCTCGCTCGACGGTCCCGGAGCCCCGAATCACCTGGTCGACCTGCTGAAGGCCAAAGCGGGGGCCGGAGTCGATGTCCGCGTCCTGGGCTGGATTTCGTTTTCCGTCATGGCTGACTATTTCGTTCTGACGCCGGCGATCCAGTCGGGGGCGGCCAGTATTCGCGATGTCAACGTCGGCACCATGGCCTCGATCCGCGAGTTGCGCAAGGCGCCCGGTCTTGCGGACAGGACGTGCCTGAACATCATCTCGCACTCCGCGGGCGCGGTGCATACCAAGATGGTGCTCGTCGGTAGTGGCGGCAGCGCCATCGGCTACACCGGAGGGCTTGATCTGGTAGGCGACCGTCACGGCGCCCAACCGCACCCCGCCTCGCAATGGCACGACGTGCAGGCGAAGGTCGAGGGCCCGGCGGTGCAGGCGATGTACGACCTCTATCGGAGCATGTGGAATGAGGTCAAGGCGCGAAAGGTCAGGTCTTTTCGCTACGCCGACGAGAAGATCGCCAGCCACACAGCCACCACGCCCGCCGTGCCGGCGCGCACCCTGCCGACCACGCCGGTAGGCAAACATCATGTTCAGTCGCTGCGCACCGTGCCGCGTTTCAACTACACGACCTTCAACATCCTGCCCGAGAACGAGAAGATCTCCTTCGCTCCCAGTGGTCTGTTCGAGGTGCGCTCCGCCTGGTTCAACGCCGTCCTCACCGCTGAGCGGTATGTCTACATCGAGGACCAGGGATTCTGGTCGGTAGAAGTGATGATCTGGCTGAACCACGCCCTCAAGGCTCGCGACGATCTCAAGGTGATCCTGGTGACCGGGATCACCGACCCGAACGATCCGCACTTCCCTCCGTACGCCAACGTCGCGCTGTACAGGGGTCTGCTCCACGATTTGAACGATCAGCAGCGCAAACGGGTGCGGGCGTTCAGCCGCAACCTGATCGTGCACACCAAGAGCACGATCGTCGACGACCACTGGGCGATCATCGGCTCGGCCAATGCCTTCCGGCGCAGTCTCTACAGCGACATCGAGCACGCGGTGGGACTGCTCGACGAGGACGACGTGCTGGTGCAGCAGTACCGGGTGCGGCTCTGGAGCGACCACTTCGGCCTGCTCGGCTCGGCCGACCAGCAGAAGATCGCTGACATCGACAAGGCACTCAACGTCTGGGACGGCACCTGGGGCGCACCGGGCAGCGGGGTCAGCCTGCCGCCGACCCTCACCCCCATTCCGCTCCCCACCACGGAGACGGTCCTCAGTAGCCGGGATCAGGACAAATACGACCGTTACGCCGACGTCGACTCGCGCGAGGCGTGGGGGGGTTGCCTGCCATGAGCACGATGTTCGTGACCCTCAACGAGTTTCTCGGCAGCAAATGGCCGGCCTTCCTGCCCAAGCCACCCGACCCCGCCGTGCTCGACCATGTCTGGATCGAGCCGCCGCAGACCACCGCCAAGCCCGGCGAGGTCAATCTCACCACCCGCCTGCTCTTCGAGCAGGAACTCGTGCTGGGGCTGCCCGGTCTTGACGCGGTGAGCCTGGTGCTGGCCCCCACCAGCGGCGACGGAGCGTCCGCCGAGCTGGGCCTTGAGATCGACGTGCTGCCGCAGACGGTGCTGCGGGTGACCGACGCACCCGTCGCGCTGCGCTTCGGTCCGAAGCTGTTGCGTCCTATGCGCAAAGTGACGAGCGGCGGTGACGCAGGCTACGAGCCCGACCCCGGGCGCCCCTTCGTCCAGCTCGCGGTGCCAAAGCTCAGCGTGAGGGCCAGCAAGGACGGCATCGGCTTCGATGCGCCTTTCACCGCTCAGCTGCCCTATCCAGTGCTGATCGGCGACACCGGGGTGGTGATCGACGGCGCCGCGGTCAGCTTCCACCGCGCGGGCGGCAAAGCGTGCCTGGTGCTGCAGTGGAGGGAGGGCGGCCTCAACGGCCTACTCGGCCGGCTCATCCCCAACCTGGGCGACCGTAGCCCGGCAGGCGACCAGCAGGTCACCCTGCGCCTGATCATCGGCGACGGCCTCGAAGAGCTACGCCTCGACTGGCAGGCGGCCGCCCCAGGCGCCGCTTTCGCGCTCCCCGGCCTCAGCGTGGCCGTGCCGGCCTCCAGCCGCTTCTCCTTGTTGCTGATGCGCCAGGGCGCGAGCCTCGGCCGCGCCGCCTTCGTCGTCACCCTGACGGGGGCCGACCCGGTGACGGCGGGCAGCACTTTCGCCTGGGGCCGCGACGGGGACCGCGAGCTGCACAACGACGAGCCGCCCCAACCGCCCGGCAAGCCACTCTTCAGCGTCACGCTCAAACCGACGGGCGGGCCGCGCAGTCTGGTGCTGCTCGACGTCACGCTCGGCGCTCCGAAGCTGCCCGGCTTCTTCCGTGAGCTCAGCACGCCGCTCACCCCGCTCAAGCTTGACGATCCAGCCGCCCTCTGCACGCCCGTGACCTTCGACCCGGTGGATCTCCAGGAGGGCTGGAGCGCCCAGCTGAGCGTCAACATCGACGCGGCCGGCGGAGCGTTCACCCTGCCATTCCTCAAACAGGGCCAGGGGCAGGACGCACAGTTCCTACAGCTCTATACACCTACGCCGCTCACCGGGCTGCCGATCACTCTGCCGCAGGGAGAGGTCAGCTTCGACATCGGGGTACGGCTGCGCGTACTGAGTCTGAGCTTCGACCTGCTGTGCCGCCTGACGTTCAACCTCAGCACCTTCGCCCTCAAGGTCGACCACGACCAGGGGATCGAGCTGCGCACCTCGGAGGCCGAGCGCGAGTTCCCCGACCTGTTCGGGCTGCGCTGGCGCTTCAAGGGCAAGGAGCTGGGCGACAAGACCTTTCACTACTTCACCATCGCCACGAAGGGCTACCACTACCAGATCCAGCAGCCAGAAGGGGCTGTGCTGGAGCTCGACTTCACGCGGGCCAGCGAGGAGCCGATCACCTTCAGCGTGCGGGACTTCGCCCTCACGCCCAAGGGCGTCAACCTCGCCGCGACCGTCACCGACCGGCCGGCCCGGCTCAACGGCCTGCGCACGCGCTTCCGCTTCACCGACAGCGGCTTCGTGATCCGCGAGAACCGCATCGCCGACTTCACCATCGCGGGTTCGGGGCCGCTGCCGCCCGACCTCGTGGGCGACGCCACGGCCGACATCGCCCTACAGTTCGCCCAGCGTGAAGGCGGCAACCTGACCCTGGTGCAGGGCGCCGCGAACCTGCGCGGCGTCAAGCTGCTCGACTGCAAGGGCACGCGCTTCCAGTTCTCAGTCGACGCACTGGGCCTGCGATTCGTCGACGACGGCGCCTTCCACCTCTACTTCACCGTCACAGGCTCCGCCCAGTTCGTCCTGGCCCCTGGCGATGACGCCGATGGGCCGCTGGCTCTGCTCGGCAAGACCCGTATCGACCTCGTCCAATGCCCGCTCACCGGCGACGCCCGGGTGATCGGCAAGCATGTGAAGTTCCTGATCGAGCTCCCCAAGCCCAAGTCGTTCAACTTCCTCGGCTGCTTCGAGATGGAGCTGCGCGCCATCGGCTTCGTGCCGCAGTGCGAGTTCTTCGGCGGCGACGGAGCCATGCAGGTGACCGGCCAGCTCAAGTTCGCCCAGGGCCCAGGCGACACGCCGGACTCGCGGCCCGACTACCACGAGCTGTTCATCGGCCTGCCGCTGCCGGGTGAGTTCCTGCCGCGCATCCACTTCACGCGCCTGGCGGTGAACCTGGCCATCGGCGCCGCCTTCCGGCTCATCGGTGCGGTCGACTTCGTCGACGAGCCCGACCAGACCGGGCTGATCGGCGAGGGGCTGGTCGAGATCCAGGGCCTGCCCGCCATCGCGGCCAGCTTCGGCTTCCTGCGCGTGCGCCGCGGCGCCGGCTCGCCATGGCTGCGTGCGTGGTTCCTGTACCTGGAGATTCGCCAGGTCAGCTTCATGATCCCGGTCATCCAGATCTACCTGCGCGAAATCGGCATGGGCTTCGGCTACCGCTTCACCATCGCCGCCATCAAGGCCGCCGACGCCGAGAACGATGTCAGAAAGCTGCTCAAGACCCTGCAAGAACTGTCACGCACGCAGGGGGATCTGTCCAAGCGCGACCGCTGGGCGGTGGACCTGGAGGAGGCCGGCCAGGACCCACGCTGGACGATCGTGCTGCGGGCGATGATCTCGCAGACCTCGGCCTCGCCCTCGCCCCTGCGCTACGAGGCCCTCGCCGAGGCCGACATCGCCTGCGTCTTCCTCGTCGACGCGATCATCGCCTTCCGCAGCGACCTGACGTTCTTCATGTCGGTGCGCGGCTGGTTCAACACCAACTACGCCGACTACGTCAACAACACGGACGGCGCCCGCGAGAACCCCATCCTGAGCGGCTTCGTGCTGCTCTCGCCGCGCCAGAAACGTTTCCTGGCCCACATCTACAAGCCCGAGGGCGGCAAACCGGGCAACCATCCGCCGCTGCCCGACTTCGTCCGCGACGCGATCGCCGACAGCCGCTTCTCGGCCACGCTGCTGATCGAGCCTGGCCTGTTCCACTACGAGCTTGGTTGGCCCAACATGCTGCGTTGGCACACCAAGCTCGGTCCACTGGCCGTGGAGATCGAAGGCGGATTCATCTTCCGCGTCTCGACCACGGAGATGGTGCTCGGGACGAGTTTCCTGGCCCGCGGCAGGCTTGAGCTGAGCGCCGGTGTGGACCTCGGGCTGGTCGGCATGCGGATCAGCGCGACCGCGCGGGTGGCCTTCGGAGCGCGCTACATCGGCGTGATCGACTTCCGCGACCCCACGAACAACTCGGCCGTCTACGGCGCGATCGGGCTGGAGGTGCAGGTCGCCTTCGCCATCGAGTTCTGGATCAAGATCCCGCTGGTCTTCACCACCATCAAGCTCTCGTTCAGCTTCAGCCTGGAGATCACGTTCAGCGCCGGTCTCGAGATCGGCGTCAAGGGGCTGAGCGTGCCCGGCGTCCGCGGCGTCGGCACCGTCGGCGTCTCATGCTGCGGCCACAGCCTCCAGGCCAATGTCAAGGTGGCGTTTGAAGAGAAGAACGTGCAGGCCGCCCTCGACCGGACCAAGGAGTTCCTGTCGCTGGGGCTGGAGGCCACCGAGGTCGAGCCGGTGCCGGGCACCGAGGGCGCGCTGGGCGCCGCGCCGGCCTTCGCGCGCCGGCTGACCCCGCCCCGCCCGGCCCTGCCCCCGCGCGCCGTCGCGCCCCTGCTCGGCGAGGCGGCGTCGGCCCGGACCGACGGCGAGGTGTTCCATGTACCCGGCTACGTCGTCTTCGTACTGCGCGACTCGCCGAGCTGGGACACCGAGCACAAGATCTACTTCGTGCTGCTGCCGCAGGGGGAACGGCTGCACCGGGATGCGCAGGGCCAACTCGAACTCGACGAGGAAGGCTTCCCGGTGGCGGAGCCCGAGCTGGGCTTCTTGCCGCCGCCCCCCGCCGAGGGCACCACGCCAGGGAAGGACTTCGCCCTGCGTGTGCCGAAGCCGGCGGCCGGCGAGAGCTACACACTCCTGCACTTTGAGCCCCTGCCCAATCTGCGTTTGGTCGATGTGAGCGGCGCGGTCGCCGCCGGCCAGCCGATCACCTGGGGAGTGAACTGGGCCGCGCGGCTCTACGCCGACGGTTCCGCCGAGCGCCGCGTCGTGAACCAGACCACGGGGAAACCAGGTGCCCCCGCGCCTTTGAACGACGGGCTCAGCCTGGCACAACACCTCGCCAACGCCTTCAAACAGCACTACTCCGGCGGGGAAGAGGGCGGCCGCCCGGTCGGCGACCCCGGCGCACTGCCCGGCTACCGTCCCCCGGTCAGCGACCCGCGAGTGCAGAACCCCTCCGACAGCTCTTTCGAAGCGGCTGTGCGCGGAGCCTTCGAGCAGTTCGGCGGGTCGCCCTTCCTCAAGCACGACCCCCAGGAGCTCTACGAGCAACTGCTGGAGTCGGCCTTCAGCCCGCGCACGACGATCTACGCCGCCGACGGCGCCGCCCAGGAGGACGGCGATCCCGGCGCTGTCAGCGAGGCCCAGGCCAACCAGCAGGCCCACCAGCTGCGGGGCGTGATCATCCACGACATCATCTCCGATCTCCGCGCATTCCACGCCGAGAGCAGCCAGACCGCGCGCGACAAGCTGGTCGCCGGCTCACTGGCCTTCCAGATGGGGCTGGTGTTCGCGGTGAGAACCGCCGACAACCGCCGTCCCGCCTGGCTCGATCAGGTGGCGACGGGCCTGGACGCCCAGCCGTCGATCAGCCAGCGCGAGCGACCCGAGGCGACCGAGCCCGGCCCGACGAGCGAGGGCGTGCGCACCTTCAACGTCGCCCAGACCCAGTTCAACCTGTTCCCACCCCAGTTCGAGCAGGTGCGACAGCACAGCGACGCGAGCACGATCGCCCTCACCTGGGAGCTGAGCTGGCGGCGTCAGGCCATGCCGGGGACGAGCCGGGCCCAGAACATCCCCGACCATCACCTGGCCCATTACCTCGTGCGCAGGCGCGCCCTCGACGGTGACGAGGCCGAACGCACCACCACGGTGAAGCCGGTCACGGTGCTGCACCGCCACACGACCGACGTCGCCGGGGCCGAAGGGGCGGACCAGGCCACGCCGACCGACACCCTCTCGCTGCTCCAGCCGCGCTTCCAGGTGGTCGACCACTTTCCCGACACGGCGAGCGACCGCGCCGCCCTGCCGCGCGAGGGCCGCAGCTATGTCTACACGATCACCCCTGTCGACTTCGCCGGGAGCTCCGGGCGCCCACTGACCCTGATCGCGACGCGCTACCCGAACACCCCTCCCGTGGTGCCGGTGGACGGCGATCTCACGGTGAGCTACAGCATCGCCCCGTCCGACCTCGAACCGGCGGGAAGCGCGGCGACCCCCCAGGTGATGTCGCCCCGCCAGGTCTACGTCGAGTGGAGCGAGCCGGCCGTCCAGAACGGCCCCACGGTACCGATCCGCACCTACCGGCTGATCTTCCGTCGCGAGAGCACCGTGCCGATCGGCTCCTACGGCCTGGACAGCACGACGCAGCGCGGGCGCACCACCGGCCTGCCGACGTCGAACGCCCGCCCGCTGCCCACCGACGTCAAGATCGACCTTGAGCACGTCTTCGGGCCGCCCGGTGCGCGCGGGGCGGTGATCCCGGTCGCCACTCTGCGCGAACGGGGCGTGCTGCCCGACGGCGCGTGGCGTCCCGAGGCGTGGCGGGTCTTCTTCCAGACGATCTCTGACCGTGATGTGCCCTCGGCCCTGGCGCCGGTGCAGCTCATGCTCGCCGCCGAAGCGGTGGCCGCGCCGCCCGCGTCCCCCGCGCCGACCGACCACATCGAGCACTCGGGCGCACCGCGTGAGGAACGCCGCCCGGCCGAGCTGGAGTGGCTGCCGCGCCCGACCGGTTTCGCCGTCGTGCGGCCCGAGGACGAACGGGCGGAGCCGGGCGTGGCCCACGCGCCGATGCCGCTCCAGAGCATCGAGCAATCCGACGCGGAGACGGCCGGCCCGGCCCCGTTCATCTTCACCGGCGCCATCGGCACGATCGTCGGGTTCCGGCCGCATCCCCTGGGTATCCGGGCGATCCGCTTCCGCTGGAACCAGGGGCCGAGCGGCGATGCCGCCTACCCTCTCGAACTGAACGCCGGCTACCGGTTGTACGAGTTGAACATCGACGCGGCCACCACTGACACCTTCGCCAGCCCTGCCCGGCTCGCCGAGGAACTGCGGCTACTGCAAGAGGTCCAGATGCTCCCGGCCGACGACCTGCCGCTCGTGCCCGGCGACACGTTGAACATCAGCCAGTGGGAAGCCTGGTATCCCGGCGCCGTCCAGCGTCGCCGCCGGCCCGACCCGTCCGCCCAGGGTGTCCAGGACGAGCGCGGGCCCTGGTACTCCTGGCAGGACTCTTACCTGGAGTGGCCAGAGTGGAAGGGTGTCACCCAGCCCGGCGGGAAGCGTGGGACCGCGCTGCACCCGCTGCTCGAACGCCTGGTGGAGCGGCTGCGCGGGATGCGCCCCGGCAGCAGCACCGACCCACAGGGGCGGGTATCGGCGGGCTACGCCGCTGCCGTGCAGGTCAGCCCGCCGACGTTGCCCAACAACCTGGCCGACTTCCTCGCCAGCTGTCCGCCTGGCGTGGACCGCTATGGCTGGGGTGCGCTCCAACGCCTCGGACTGGCGGTGACCTTCAGCCTCCACGACCCTGTCACGGGCGCCCTGCGCGGCCCGAAGCTACTTGCTCTGCTCCAGGGACTATTCGCGCAGCTCGGGCAGGACGAGGTCACCCCCGACCCCGACCCCGACGCCGCGGCCTTCGCCGCCTTCCGCCGTCACCTCCACGTCGAACTGCTGTTTCAACCGGGGCGCGGCGTCCAGCTCGGCGAGCGGTCGGCCGAGGGCGACGACCTGCTGGCCCTGGTCCAGATCAGCCTGCGGCCCATCGTGCGGCAGCGGCAGCGCTACCACGCCGTCACCATCAGCGGGCGCTCGAACGCCGATGTCGACGTCCGCTTCACGCTCACCGCGCCTTGCAGCCTGGTCGACCAGCCCGACAGCGGGACGGGCCAGCTGGAGCTTGAGCCGCAGCAAGCTCCGATCACCCGCACGATCAGGCTGCCGCTCAACGGCGAGGCGGCCCTGCTGCTGCGCGGAGCGACTCTTCCCGCGACGATCGAGGTGCGTCCGTCGGCCAGGCTGAGCGTGGATCCCCAGCCGTTCGACGCGGCGGTCGCGCCCCTGCTGAACTACGACCCGGCCCGCAAGCTGCTCAGTGCCAGCACCATGCTCAGCGCCGACCAGATCAAGCTGCTGCGTCCCTCCGTCGCCCCGGCAGACCTCCAGGCCGTGGAGAACCTGGCCGGAACGGTGCGGAGCGAGGACTTCGGCCCGACCGACGAGCGCACCCACCACTTCACCGTCGCGACCGACGCGCTGGCCAAGCTGTTCGCGGCCGCGGCCGACAGCCCGCCCGAGCACGTCCAATGGCTGCGGCTCAAGTACTACCTGGAGACGCTGAACAGTAACGACCCCAAGGTGCCGGACACCAGCAGGGTCACCCTCCCTACCGGCGAGGCCGAGATCGCCCAGGCACTGCCTGACGTGCTGGCCTGGACGGCACGCTTCTTCGACGCCAGTGGCGCGGTGTACGTGGGGCAGGGCGGGCTGGCCGAGACGGGCGCCGGGCCCTGGGTGGCCACGGCCTACCCCCGCGCGGGATCGCCCGCGGTGGCCACGCCCGACGCAGGCGGGCGCCTGACCTACACCCAGCTGCTTGAGGACCGCTGGGCACACACGCTGCGCTACTACTTCCAGCCCTACGGCCGCTACGACCTGCTCTGGCAGAGCCTGCGCCGCTCGCCCACGCTCTTCCCCGGCCGCGCCGCCGCCGAGACCGACACCCCGGTCGTGGAGGTGGACCCGGCCGCGGGCGGGCTCGACGTCGTGATCGAGCGTACGCAGGCGGTCGACGCTCCGCTCATCCTCAGCTCGCGCCGGCTCGACGAGGCGGCCACGCCGGCTCACCCGCCGGCGCCCGGCGCGATCTGGGAGGTGATCGTCGCCCAGCATCACGAGCAGTCCTTGGCCGAGCACAACCAGACCCTTGCCCGCCAGCTCGCCTTCCGCCAGCTCGCCTTCAGCCTGCTGCGTCGCTTCGGGTACACGAGCTGGTACCACTGGGTGCGTGGCTTCGCGCGGGACCACCAGCGCGAGCTGCCCGTGCGCCTCGTCGAGGGCGAGTACCCACCCGTCCCGGACGGCCTGCCGAACCGGCCGGACCATCTCATCCTCGACGGCACGGCCGATCAGGACGAGCTGCGAGGGCTTGACCTCCCCGAGCGTGTCGGCGACTTCTCGCAGGGCGTCCTCGCCCTCCAGTGGCGGGCCTTGCCGTTCTATTACGAACATCGTCTGCTGGTGATCGCCCAGACCGACAGCACCGTCTCGCAGATCAACAGCGTGACCCAGCGCGACCTGACCTACCGCTCGCCCGTGCCGCACGCCACCGTGAGCGGCACGGACATCGTGTGGCGCCGGCTGCCGCCCTTCCCCGCCGAGATCCCCGCCGATGCCCAGCTCCAGCAGGACACCCGCGTACGCACCGTTACCATCCCGCTGCGCCCGCTCTGGGACAGCCTGCCCAATGACGCCCAGCTGCGCTGGCCCGGCGAGAAGCCCGACCCGGCGACCGGCGAGGCGACGGCGCGCAAGCTCAGCGCCCTGCCCGACCCCGAGGTGGTCTACCAGATCGTCGAGCTGTTCAGCGGCAACATCGAGGTGCAGGCCGAGTGCTTCTTCGACCCGGTCGCCACGAAGTTCGCCCATCGCCAGCTCGGCAAGCGCTTCCTGGTGGCGCAGACCGCGCTGAGGCCCCCGACGGGCGCTCTCGACGCCTTCCCGCTGACGGTCGATCTGGTCCAGGTGAGCGAGGAGCAACTGGGCACCGGCTACTCCACGGCGAACCTGCCGCTCGACACGCGCAACCGGGTGGCCATCGACGAGCACGGGCGGCTGTTGCTCGCCGGGGTGATGACGAGGGGCGACCGCGACGCCCTGGTCGGGCTGGTGAACGGAACGGACGCAGCGAAGATCCGGCAGCTGTTCGAGAGCTGGTATGCCACCGAGCCGGTGAGCGCCCCCGCCGAGGACCTGCCCAGCCGACTGGAAGCGCTGATCGACTTCCTGCCCACGCAGACCTTGGCCCTGGTCTGGGAGGGTCCCTCGGACGCCGCCGCGGGAGACCTGCAGCGGCTTCCCGGCGACAGCGCCTTCACCGGGGCGATCGCGCAGATCATCGCCCAGGCCGCGGGCGCGGCTCCGGACGCCGGTACCCGCGTGGAGATCCCCGTCGGGCCTGAGCAGATCCCTGACGAACTCCAGGACAAGGTCGAACTCGCACGCAACGCACCGGGCACGCAGTACACCCACATCGGCTGGAGCGGCGCGATGAGCAGTGCGGACGCCGCCGCTCTGCGGCGCTGGGCCCGATTCCCCGAGTTCGCCCAGGCCGTGGAGAAGCTGATCGTCGCAGTGCGCGACGCCAGTGCGAGCGACGCGCCGACGTCTTCGGTCACGGTCCCCTTCCTCGTCGCGGTACGCCCCACCCAGGCAGGGCTGAGCGGCACCCTCGCCGAGAAGCTGCTGCTCGGCGCCGTACTGATGCGCTACCACGGCATGATGCGAGCGGACGATCCGGCCGCGCTGCTGCCGTCCTACCCCGGGCGGCCCGACCAGCTCGCTCTCCGGCGCCTCCACCGCGCGAGCCAGGGCAGCGGAATGCGCGGGCGATCCCTGGTGATCCGTGCCCGCCGCGGCAGCGCCACCCCGAGCGAGCCGCAACCGATCGAGCCGCAACCGATCGAGCCGGCGGACGTGTAGGCGGAACGGCCTTTGACGGCGGCCCCCGAGGCCATGAGCGGATCAGGAGCAGCAGATGGCCAAACTCCCCGAGCTGCCGAAGCTGAGAATCGCGGGCCCCTTCTGGGCAGCCGAGGCCGAGGTGATCCGGCTGGCCGATCCAGCCACCAACCTCGCGTTTCGCACCCTGTTCGTGGACACGACGCCGCGCCAGGCGGCCGGCGAGGACAACGTGCTACTGCCGGGCACCCTGCTGGCACTGGTCTACGTCACCAGCGTCACGATCAGCCCGACCAACGGCAGTGCGCCGCAGTACGTGTGGAAGCGCAGCGGCAACAAGCCCGACGGCAAGCTCTCGCCCCAGGCGATCCGAACCGCGATCACCGCAGGCACTGCCAGCTTGCTGCTGCTACAGGCTCCGGCCGACGGCTGGCCCAAGGGCCCGATCGGCAAGCTGCCCACCTTCACCTGCCTTGGCGGCGAGATCATCCTCGATCCGATGACCGCCCAGAGCAGCGCCACTCAAAAGCTGTACACCGCGCTGGGGATCGAGCCGGCGCCGATCACACAGCGCACCGGCTCCGCCCGCCTGCTCGGCGCCCTCGCCGTCCACGCCGGCGGCCTCTCGGCCTTCGGCCGGATCCGCTTGCTCTGGGACAGCGCGCCGGTCGCAGCCGTGTTCCAGCTCGCCCGCGTCGTCCCCGACCCCGAGCCCACGGCGGGGGCGGGGGTGCGCGGTTTCCGGATGACGATCGAGGTTGAGCGGCTGACGGAGAGCGAGCGAGCAGCGATCATCGACTCCTGGCGGCGCCTCAACCGCTTCCTCAACCCGAACAACCCGCTGAATGGCCTGGTCGAGCCGCAGCCCGTGCCGGAGTGGGCCACCCTGGAGCTCGCCAACCCCCTCGCCGTCCCACGCCTCTTCTGGGAGATCGCGCCCTGGCAGGAGCAGCCCGGCACCCGCCCGATCAGCTTTGCGGGTGACGAGTTCAGCGTGCTGCTCAGCGACCGCCAGCCCTACGACCCGGCCGCCCAGCCGGACACGCTCGCCCGGATCACGCCCGCCGGCGCGCGCCTGGCCGCCGACGGCACGAAACTGCGGGTGGAGCTGAAGGCCGGGCGACAGCCCGCCGGTTCCACCGGCACGCTCGGCTACCAGGCCGGCCGCGACAACGCAGGCTGGAACGAGCGGATCACCCTCGCCGCCACCACGCTCGCCTTCGACCCGAACGAGGCCGCGCGCCGGCTCCGCGCCACCTTGCAGGTGCCCGAACCGTCCTGGAGCAGGCCGGCACAAGGCGACCCCCAGCCCATCACCCCGGCCGTGCTGTGGGGATTCACGCCGCTGGACGACGGCTGGGCCCAGCTCCCGCTGCCCAACCTGTCCGAGCAGATCTACCTCGACTCGGGCGTGGCCCGGGAGGAGCCCGACCCGGCGCCCGACAACCTGCTGCGCGGCGCCGTCAGCTACGGCAACGACGACCCGGGCGAGCGCGGCCAGGTTCCCGGCGAGCAGCCCTGGAGCCTCACCCTCGCCGCGGCCCAGCGCATGACCGCCACCTGGGTGCTCGGCCCGAGCGGCCCGGAGTACCGGCTCCAGTCGGCCGAGCTTGCGCTGGACGCGCCCGAGGTGGCGCTCAACGGCCTGTTCTGGCTGAGCACCGAAGCACCCACCGTGGCCGACGCCCTGCCCGGCTTCGACGACTGGATCGGCGGCCTGGCGACCCTACCTCTGCGCACCGTCACCGGACGCGAGCTGTTCGCGCCCCTCGTGCGGCTCGCCTTCGAGACGATCAGCTTCGCGTGGCGAAGCAAGCCCGTCCCCTCGGCCGACCTCGGCGCCTGGGCCTTCCAGTACGGCATCGACCCGGCGCTGCTGCGTGCCCTGGTGGACCGTCGCGTCCTGCCGTCCGACACCATCGGCGCCGCCCGGCCTCTCGTCTGGCGTCGCCACCCGGCTCTGCCGATGGTGCAGGCCCTCGCGCTCACCCAGAGCCTCAGCCCGCCCAACGTGCCGACCGCCAGCCGGCAGCTCGTACCGTTCGAGCTACCCGTGACTCGCCAGGACGGTATGGACCTGCCGGCCGGTTGGCGCTTCCTGGCGGCGGGTGCCGCGGGCTGGCCGCGCCACGGCGGCGGTCTCCTGCCCGCCCGCGAATGGCTCGGTACGGACGAGGCGAAGCTGTACGACCTCCCGCTGACGGCGCTCTCACTGCCCGGCCTGGTGCTCGACCCGCGCCCCGACGGCGAACCGCCGCAGAGCGACTCCGTGCTCGGCCTGCCCATTCAGTACCGCTACGACCTGCCCTACACGGACGAGGTCCACGCTCTGGCCCAGCTTCCCAAGATCCCCAAAGACCCCCGCGAAAGCTCGCCGCTGCCCGACACGGCCCGGCCCGAACCACCGCGTCCGCTCACCCGCGCGGACTACGCCGCCCACTGGCGGCGCCTCGCTGAACGTGCCAGCCTCGCCGCAGCCGACAGCGTGGCCGCCTTCGCCCGCCAGGACGGCCAGACCGTGCTCCGCCACCTGGCCTCGATTCACACCTGGCCGGTCCGCGCCACGCTCGTCCTTGACAGCTATCCCGGTCAGCTTCGCCTGGACAATGCCGACCCTGCCCCAAGCGCCCCTCTGACGCTGACGCGCGAGGCGGCCCTCTCCGGAATCGACGGTGACTTCGCCGACGGGGCGGGCGGCCTGCGTCGCCTGCCTGCGGACGCGCCGGCGGACTCGGCCCAGTACGAGTTGACGGCCGGAAGCATGGCCACCGGCCTCGTCGGCGACGCCGGCTACGCCGACCAGCGCGGCCTGGTGCGCGGCGCGAGCCTGCCCGCGTCCCACCTGATCAGGACCCCGCTGAGCCACCCCACTGCGGGCGATGTGCAGCTCACCACCACCCGCCTGCCGCTCACCCTCGGCCACGGCACGGAGACCTGGCAGCTCTGGTTCCGCGACCTGCCGGCTCAGGGCTCCACCTTCAGCAAGGCCTCCGCTCGCTCGCCCAAGGCCGTCGAGCTCGATCTCGACAGCAACGACCCCGAGGCGCGCAGCAGCGACTACGAGCATCGCACCGGGTACGAGTGGCGCCTGCGCCCGCAGGGTGATGATCCTGACGGGCCCCCGCCCGGCCTCGACCTGTTCGGCCTGCACTTCTTCCCGCTGGTGCTCGACCGCGTGGTCTTCGCCGGCGATGGCGTGGCCACGGTCGAGGTGATCGGGCGGCTGCAACTCCCGGTGGCCGGCTCCGACGACGAGCAGACCGATCTGACCAACTGCGTGCGGCTGACCTTCTCCGGCGGCGGCACCGAGCTGACCCTCAGCGCCGTCAGCCTCGACGGCGGCACGCTGGAGTGGCCGCTGGCCGTCTCCGCCGGTGAAGCCGGCGACGCGCCGCGGCTGCGTGTCGGCGGCATCGCGCTGGCACCCGGTGCCGCCGGGCTGACCGTCGGGCAGGTGCGGTTGCATTTCCACCTGTTCCAGGTGGAGTGGGCGGTCGGCCTGCCGCCGATCAGCTTCCCCGACCCCGCGACGCCGCCCTTCACCCTGCCCGGCGCGACCAGCCCTGATCCGATCGTGCCGCAGCGGGTCGCCCTCGGCCTCGATCTGGCAGGTGGCAAGCACACCCTGAACCTCACCCTCGCCGTGCGGATCGGCAGGCCGCCGACAGGTCTGCAGGCTCTGTACCGTTTCGACGAGGGTGGCGGCACCATCGTCCACGACTCCTCCGGCGTCGGTGAGCCGCTGCATCTGAGCGCGGCCACGTCCCCAGGCATGAGCTGGAGCACGAACGGCCTGACCCTCACCAAACCCACGCTCATACGCTCGGGCGCCCCCGCCACGAAGCTGAACGCCGCGGCGAAGGCGAGCAACGAGATCAGTATCGAGGCATGGGTGAAGCCCGTCGCAGGCCTGCTGACGAGCGGGCAGTTCGACATCCTCACCGTCTCGTCCGACGCAGGGCACCGGAACGTGACCCTCCAGCAGCGCAAGGGGCTGCTCGATTCGTCCTTCGCGGACGTGTGGCTGCGCACCACCAGCACCAACGATGAGGGCGCCCCTGACCTGGCCACCCCGGCCGGCTCGCTCAGCGGCTCTCTGACCCACCTGGCCTACACGCGCTCCGCCGACGGCCGAGCGCGGATCTACGTCAACGGGCAGCTCAAGGCCGAGCACAACGTGGGCGGGAGCCTGGCCGCCTGGAGCGACCAGTTCGAACTGGCCCTCGGCGACGAGATGACGGGCGACCGGGCCTGGCTGGGCACCTACCGCATGGTCGCCCTCTACAACCGTGCCCTTACCACCGAGGAGGTGTTGGCGCGCTTCAGTTCGGGTCCGGCGACGGCGCCCCCCGCGACCAGAGGGGAGGCTCTCGCGGCCGCGCTGACCTTCAACCTGATGGCGCAGGGAGCGGATCGTTTCACGCTCGACGCCGCGAACCTCTTCGGCGACCTCACCCTCGCCGTCACACTGCCCGACGGCTCGCCCGCGGCCCTGGCCGACGACACGACGCTGCAGTTCAGCTGGAACGGCTACAGTGCCCCGCAGCCCGAGGGCCTCCAGCTGCTACCGGGCATGCGCCTGGCCGACGCCCGGACGCCCGGCCTGGGCGAGCGTGCCGCCCCGGGATTCGCGACGGTGACGTTCCGCGCCACCGCCCAGCCAGACGGTCTGCCGAAGCTGCCCCTGACCGGCGCCTTCGTGGAGGCCCTGCTCGTAGCCCACTGGGGGCGCTCGCTGCACGACGCTGGTCCGAGCCGAAGCGCCGGTGCGGCGGAGCTGTACGGCTCCTCAGCCGGCGACCTCATGGTCGGCTACACCTCGCGCCTGCGGGGCTCGGACTGGCAGGAGAGCTTCCTGCTCAACGGGATGCTGACCGCGACGAATCTGGTCTCCTGGCCGCGGCAGCTCAACTACGACGCGGGCACCGCACGCATCACTCTACCGGCGGCCCGCGTCGCCGGGGCCCCACCCCTGACCCATCTGCGCCACACGATCAGGGTGCTGCTGAACCAGCACGAGCTGCCCGGCTCCGTCCTGACCGGTGCCGAGGGCCCGCTGCTGTTCACCTTCGCCCAGGGCCAGAGCTGGCAGCCCCTGGCCCTGGTCGAGCACCAGCTCGTCGAGGTGACGCCGGCGGCCGACGGGAGCGGCGGGACCCTCGGCAAGGAGGCCCGCTGGACGGCCGTGCAGGAGGTGCGCCTGCTCACCCCCCGGCGCGCCGCGCAGTTCCTGCGAGCCATGGCCGCCCTGGAGACCACCGACCCCGTCGAGGGTGTCAGCCCGCTCGGCAACGTGAGTGCCGGCTACCTGGGCGCCGGCCTGTCGGCCCTGCTGGCCGATTCGGGTGCGGCGCTCGACGCGCTGCCTCGGGACACACTGCTCGTCGAGGCGAGCGCCCACCACCTGATCAGGCTCATGGCCGTCGCCGAGAGTACGGCCACCACGCTTCAGTTCCTCCCGACCGGCAGCCAGGGCGCCCTGCTCAGCAGCCCGGCGGACTACGCGCCCAGCGACCCGACCGACCCGCGCTGGCTGTTGCTGAGCATGCCCTTCCTGGGCCGGCTGCAGGACACGGCCCGTGACCTGGCCCAGCCGGCCGCCGGGCAGCCCAGCCCGCTGCAAGTAGATCCGCTGTTGCTCATCGCCCGGCTCCGCGCCGCCGCCCCCACCACCGCCCTGCCCGCTCTGGTTCTCTCCCTCTGCGGCTGGGCCGACAGCGCCCCCCTGGCCGTCACCTTCGCCGGCCTGGACACCGTGGTCGGCCGCAGCTTCGCCCGGCTCGACCCGTTGGCCCTGGAGGAAAGCTGGTTCCGGGCTCAGAATCCGCCCCCCGAGCCGCAGGATGAGCTGCTGCAAAGCGTCCTCGCGGCCCTCCCTGAGACGCCGGCTCGGCTCAGCCGTCCGGTCGCCCTGCGCCAAGCCTTCGACCCGCGCCGCCGCTTCTACCCGCCCCAGCAAGACGACCAGCCGGCGCCGGCCGAACCCTCGCCCTACGCCGACCCTGTCTGGCGCGAGGACGGGCTGCTGCTGACCCAGGCCGTGAGCACCCTGGCGCCGACCAACAAGCCGCCCTACGGCTGGACGCTCGCCGCCGCGCTCATGGCGAGCAGCGGGTTGCTCAGCCAGCCTCCCGCCGACGGCCACGACCTTCGCCGCTATCCCGCGGCAACCCTCATCCCCGCGCCCCTGGCACTCGATGGGGCCGACAACCCGCGCCCACTGAGCATCGTGGTCAGCCCGTACCTGGGACTCCAGTGGCGGCCGGCCCCAACGGTGCCTGAGGGCGGTCCTTCGCCGCTGCAACCCCGGCTGCTGCTGGCTGAGCTGCTCTGCCTCGCACCCAGCACCGTGCGCCTACAGCCCGTCGCGAACCGCATGTGGAGCGTGCAGCCTGACACCCCCGAGCTGGCCGATGAGAGCCAACTGCGCGCCCAAGCCCAGGGCTGGGCCGTCCAGTCCCAGCGCCTCCTGGCGCCGGAGTCGCCGATCGCGGTGCTGCGCTACCGGATCATCAGCGACAACACCCGTCCAGACAGCATGGGGGAGGCAGCCCTGACCACGGGCTACGCGTTCGCCCTGGTCCGGGTGACGACGGCGTCACCACTGGCAAAGCGGCTGTTCCGCATCCGCCCGGAACTCGCTGCTCTGCGCTACCGCGAGGGTCAGTGCACTATCGCGGCGATCCCCGCGAGCCCCCACGACTTCGAACTCGCGCCGCCACAGACGGCCGGGGTACAGCCGTTCTACCTCACACAGCGCCCCGTGCGCGGGGACCTGCCCGCGTGGCCCTGGGGTCTCAGCGCGCTGCGCGTCAGTGTGCACTACACCAAGGGGCAGCAGGGCGTCGTCGGCCTGGCAACCCCCGGTGCGGAGGGCCAGACGCTCTGGTGGCAGACCGTCCAACGTACGGTGCAGTTCCGCTCGGCGCTGCACACCGACCGGCCGACCGGTGGCCTGCCACGGCGGTTCCGTGCGCCAGCCGTCCGCAGCCTGCTCCCGGCACCGCCCGACCCGCCACTGCCCGCGCTGACCGGGCCGGTGTTCGATCAGCCCGACCTCCCCAAGCCGGACGACGAGCAGCCGGGGATTCCCGAAGGGCTGGCCCTGGAGCGCTGGCAGCCGGTCCTGCCCGGCGGGTTGCACTACCTGGTGAGCGGTGCACGTGCCGGTGTGTTCGTCACGTTGCGCAACCACGTCCTGCGTCAGAGCGGCATCACCCTGACCGGAGAGCGCCCGCGCCCGGACGGCCTGGCCATGCTTTCCGGCGGCCTCCCGGTAGAGCACCGAGCCCCGCGCCCGGTACCGCTGCCGGCCAACGTTGATGGCCGGCAGGACGTCGCGCTGCGCACCTGGGCGAGCCATTTCGACCCCGAGAAGCTGGCTCTGGTCACGTCATCCCCGGCCGACGAGGCCTTCCGCGCCGGCTTCGACGACCCACCGGAGAATCCGACCTACCGGCAGAGCGCCCAGCGTCTGCGGCTGCAACTGGCCGCTGTCGAACGTTACACGCTGGACGTGGGCTGGGACGGAGTCCTGACCTTCGTCTACCGGATCGACGGCAGCATCACACTGCTCGGCGGGCAGCAGCCGGAGACGCCGGAGACCGGCATCCGCGACTGGGTTCTGGGGCTGGAACTCGTAGGCGCCGGGCGGGTCACAGCGCTCCAGGACATCACGCCCCCGACGCTGGTGCTCACACCGGCCCTGCGGGCCCAGCTCGGTGCGGTCGGCGTGCCCCTGCCGGGGCCGGAGGTCGACACTGTCGAGACGGCGAAGCTCGCGATCTGCCAGTTCGGGCTTCCCAGCGACGCGAAGCCCCGCGCCGACCGGGCCCGCGAGCTGATCGCCGGCATGCCGCCCGGCGCGACGATTCATGCTCGCGTCAAAGCGCAGTTCGCCCCCCACCAGCGCGGAGCGGAGCCGTATCACGACGGCTACAGCCATGTGTTGCAATTCCCGCTCCGCGTGGCCGACCCGAGCGCACCGTACCTGCCCCTCGTCCCGCGCTTCGTCCATTTTGAGGATCCTGAGTACAACCGGCGGCTTGCCTCACCTTCCGCCCACGCCAGCGTCTCGGTGCAGTTCCCCCAGCAGCAGGCAGGCGGCACAAGCCCGCAGCGCGCCATCACCCTCTCCGCTGAGCGCCGGGAGTGTAACCCGGACGGCACGTTGGCCTTGCGCTTCGACTGGGACGAACCGCCCCCGGGCAACCCGAAGGTCACGCTGACGCTCCAGAGGATCGATCTGGATCAGACCCCACGCGACCTGGCGAACCCGAATGCTGCTGCGGGCGGGCCACAAGGACTCGACCCGGGGAAGCTCCATGAGCTCTCGTTGACGGCGATCCAGAATCTGAACAGCCCCTTCACCCCTGGCGAGCGGCTGCGGCTCGTCCTGCACGTCGAATCGGGCCCGGTGAAGCCGGCCGTGGTGCAGTTGGACATCACCATCGTCGAGGCTCCGGTGATCCCCACGACGGAAGCGGCGTACGCGCTGCTGCGCAGGCAAGCGGTCGGCGACCGCACGTACGTCGAGTGTCCGCGTTTCGCCTGGGGCCCGGAAGCGCAACGGGTCGAGCTCGTGAACCCGGCCGACCTGCGCACGGAGGTGGTGCGCCGGCGCGCGGTGTTCCGGTTCACCGACTCGACCCGCCCCGACCGCCAGGACGTCTACGCCATCCAGAAGATCAGTCAGACCGGATCAACCCACATTCCGCTGAATACCGAACCGCACGTCAAGCCCCACTGAGCACGTCCTCAGGAGGGGTGGTCCGCGACCAGCGGGGTGTCGACGCCGATCACGCCGTACGCCTGGGCGCCGCCCGGGTTCCCCACGGGCTCCGCGCGTCCCGGCAGCGTCGCTTCGAAGAAGGTGCGCGAGTCATCGAGGTGCACCCTCAGTTCCGGGTCCTTGCGAGCTTTCCGGTCGACGAAGATGGCGCTGACCGGGCACTCGACCTCACAGGCTCCGCAATCGATGCACTCGTCGGGATTGATGTAGCTCTTGCGGTCGCCCTCGTAGATGCAGTCGACGGGGCACACGTCGACACAGGAACGATCCAGGACGTCGATGCAGTCCGAGCCGATGACGTAGCTCATGCTGATCCTCTCGTGAAGGGGCGGTTCGGGACTCAGACACCGTCGGTCGAGTGGCCCGGGAACAGGGTGAGGTCAGGGTCGAGATCGACCGCGACGTGGTTCATCGCGGTCGCCACCTCGCCGAAGCCGACCGACATGAGCTTGACCTTGCCGTCGTAGCCGGTCAGGTCCCCGGCCGCGTACACGCGAGGAAGGTTGGTGCGCATGCTCCGGTCGACCGTCACGGATCTGCCCTTGAGCTCCAGGCCCCAGTCGCGAAGCGGCCCGAGGTCGCTGATGAATCCGAGCGCCGCGATCACGTGATCGGCCGCGACGACGGTCTCGTCGCCGTTCCTGCCGCGAAGGGTGACCTTGGCGAGGGTTCCGGACTCCAGGTCACCGTCGAGGCGGACGACCTCGGTATCGACATGGATGGAGGTCGAACCGGCGCGGACCCTCGCGAGAGTGGCCGCGTGTCCTCGGAACGCCGCCCGCCGATGGACGAGGGTGACGCTGCGGGCGATCGAGCCGAGCGCGTCCGCCCAGTCCAGCGCGGAATCGCCGCCCCCGACGATGACGACGTCACGGTCGGTGTGAACGGCGGGGTCGACCACGAAGTAGGACAGGGCGGTGCCGGCCCATTCGTCACCGCAGGGCAGCGGACGAGGGGTGGGCGTCCCGATGCCGGCCGTGAGCACGACGGCGCGCGCCCGGACGACGGTGCCGTCGTCCAGAGTGACGACGGGCTCGCCGTCGGAGTGCGTGAGGCGGACTGCCTGCCGACCGAGGAGGTAGGTCGGGTCGAACGCCGCCGCCTGAGCCTCCAGCGCGCTCACGAAGTCGCGACCCCGGATCGCGGGGATCGCGGCGACATCGCGGATCTCCTTCTCCGGGTACAGCGCCGTGACCTGGCCTCCGAGCGCAGGGAGTACGTCGACCACCACCGTGGACAGGCCCCGGAATCCCGCGTAGTAGGCGCCGTACAGCCCGGTCGGGCCCGCCCCGACGATCAGAACGTCGGTGCTGATGGATGGCGGTGCGGCCATGACCTGCCTCCAGTTGGGGGACGTGGTTCCTTCGCCGGAATGTAGGAAATCCGTGGCCACTTGGCGCCCCGGGCGGACCGCTGAGCGAACCCGGAGCCGATTTCGGCTGAGGGAAGATCCGGACCCGGTTCGCCAGGCGAACCACGCGCCTTGCCGAGGGGTTTCGACCGGTGGTGTTCTCCGTGGCCTGGGAAGTCGCCACGCGACGGCAGCCCTCCGAGATCACGCGTGATGCCGCGCCAGTAGGAACGTGGAGCAGACCATGACCGAGACAGCGAACCCGAAGGCGCCGGCGAGGGCGGCCAGGCTGCCCGGGCGGCAGGACTGGTCGAGTTGGCCGCACTACCAGGCGGCCGGCGCGGGGTTCCGCGGCTACTGGTACCCGGTCTGCTTCCCGGACCAGGTCGGAGAGAAGCCCCGCAGAGTGCGCCTGCTCGGCGAGGACCTATTCCTGATCCGCGACAGCGGCAGGATCTTCGGGATGAAGGACCGGTGCCCGCATCGCGGCGTACCGCTGAGCCACGGCAACAAGCAGTTTCCCGGCACGGTCTCCTGCGTCTACCACGGGTGGACCTTCCAGCTCGAAAGCGGCGACCTCGTCGCCGCGATCACCGATGGTCCGGAGTCGCCGATCTGCGGGAAGGTCACGCAGCCCACCTATGACGTCGCGGAGCGGCTCGGCATGGTGTGGGTGTACATCGGAGACGGTGAGGAGCCGCACCCGATCGACGAGCAGCTCCCGGAGGAGCTCGTCGGCAACGCGGCCGTTCTCGGGCAGCGCATACAGCCGCGCCAGGGCAACTGGCGGTTCGCCTGCGAGAACGGTTACGACGAGGGCCACGCCAAGTACCTGCACCGGGCGGCACTGTGGCGGCTGTTCAAACCCATGCCGGTGTGGAACACGACGAAGATCGTCAAGCGGGGTCGCTGGATCTATCGCGTCCAGGAGAAGCAGTTCTGGGAGGCGGAGTTCCCAGGTCTCGGCCGCTGGTCCGGTCGGGCCTGGTACAAGGCGAAACCTTCGAAGGAGACGGGGAACATCGGCAACACCTCCTCGCACCGCGAGGTCAACCCGGTGATCGCCGCCCAGGAGTTCCCCGGCTTCGCGTCCGTCAGCATGCCCGGCGTGCTGCGCATCGCCTACCCGACCTTCATCCACTACGAGTTCTACGTGCCGGTGGACGAGGACAACCACCTCTACGTCGGAGTCATGGCCGACTTCCACAAGGGCCTGAAGACTCTGCCCTTCTACGCCAAGTACCTCGGCGCCGTCCGCTGGCTGTTCCACGGCCAGTTCTCCGGCCAGGACAAGTGGATGGTCGAGATGACCGACGCGCCGCCGGAGAAGCTCTACCGTCCCGACGACTCGCTGCTGCAATGGCGCAAGCTCGCCGAGGACATGACGGAGGACCGGCTCGATCGGCTGCGCGAGCAGGGCCTCGACCCGGTCGACCCGACGGTCTGAGGGGACGGGACTGATGGCTTCCATCGTGCTCGGGGTCGGTGCCTCGCACTCGACGCTGATGAACACCCATGCGGACGAGGTCGTCCACACCGAGCGTGCGGAGGCGTTCCGCGCCGGCCTCGCCAACGCGCGCGCCCGGATCGCCGAGGCCCGGCCGGATGTCGTCGTCCTGGTCGGCTCCAACCACTTCCGCGGCTTCTGGCTGGACCTCATCCCGTCGTTCACGCTCGGGGTCGGCGGGGTCATCGCGGCAGGCGACGGCGGCACGCCCAAGGGACCGCAGCGCACCGATCCCGAATTCGCCCGGGTGCTGGCCGCCGAGCTCGTCGAGGCCGGCACCGAGGTGGCGATCTCCGCCAGGCTCACGATCGATCATGGCCAGTCGCACGCCATCCAATGGCTGCTCGACGGCATCGACGTGCCCGTCGTGCCGCTGGTGGTGAACGTGTTCGCCGCCCCGCTGCCCACGATGAGCCGCTGCGTGGAACTCGGCGCGAACCTCGCGGCCGCGATCGCCCGGATGCCGGGAGACGGGCGCGTCGCCGTCGTCTCCTCGGGTGGCCTGTCGCACCAGCTGCCCTGGCCGTCGGACTGGACCCACCCCGAGGGTGCGGACGAGGAGTTCCTGGTCGAGGCGTGGCTCAACGGCCGTGGCCAGTGGAACCGGTACGACCGGCGGCGCCGCGAGATCATCGTGGCCGCCCAACCAACGATCTTCACCGGGTTCGACGAGGAGTTTCTCGGCAACCTCGAGAGCGGCAACCTGCGTGAGTACGCGCAGCTCAGCTCCGGTGAGATCGAGGCCCGCGCCGGCAACGGCGGACAGGAGCTCCGCACCTGGATGGTGATGGCGTCCGCGCTCGGGTTCGGCGCCGGCGAGACGCTGGTCTACGCGCCGATGCCCGAGTGGCTCACCGGAATGGCCGCGGCCGTCATCGAACCTGCCGAAACCCCCTGAGCACGATGAGACAACGAGAAGAGGCGAATGTGGGCGTGACCGGCGAGCAGCTCACCTCTCCCGCGGCCGGCCCGATGCCCGAGGGCAGATACGCCGACGCCGACGGTGTGAGCTACCACTACGTCGATCTTGGGCAGGGGCCGGACACGATCTTCCTGCACGGCGGTGGCCCCGGATGCACGGGCTGGAGCGACTTCGGACCGGTCGCGCCGCTGTTCGCGCGTGACCGGCGCTGCCTGATCGTCGACATCCTCCAGTACGGCAGGTCCGAGAAATGCCGGATCAGCGGACCGATGTGGAGTTTCCACACCGCGAAGACGGTCGCGCTCATGGACGCGCTCGGCGTGGCGAAGGCCGACTTCATCTGCAACTCGTGGGGCGGAACGATCGCGCTCTGCCTCGCGGCGAACCATCCGGAGCGGGTGCGTTCGCTGGTGATCACCGGGAGCATGCCGGTCTTCTACGGCCCGCTCGCCCCGCTTCCCGAGAACGGTCACCGGGGCCGCAACGCCCGCGACGTCTACTACGGCGGCGAGGGCCCGACCCGGGAGAAGATGCGGTCCCTGATCACCCGGCTCGAATGGTACGACGCGGACCGGCTCCCCGACGAGACGCTGGAGACACGGTGGCGGCAGAGCCTCGACCCCGCGGAGCGCGAGCTTGCCGCGATGTCCGACTCGCCGCGGGGGGACTGGCAGGACCTGACCGAGGAGCTGGGCCGCATCGAGGCGCCCGCGCTGTTCATGTGGGGCCGCGAGGACGCCTTCCTGACCCCCGACTACCCGATGATGCTCGCGCGCATGGTGAAGAACGGAAACCTGCACGTCATGGACCACGCCTCCCATCACCTCCAGGAGGAGCGTCCCGTCGCCTACCACGCGATCGTGGACGGATTCCTGCACTCCGTCGATCACCCGTGAGCCCGTGACGTCCGCCACGCGAAAGAGAAGGCACATGAAGAAGATCTTCGGCCTCGGATCAGTCGTTCTCGTCCTCACCGGGCTCGCGCTCGCGAGCCGGCGCCTGGCGAGCTACCAGGCCCTGCTCCCCAGAGTCACCGACCGCATCAACACCCGGGTGACGCGCATCAACCAGCACAGACCGCCGCTGCCCGTCCACGACGTCTAGGGAGCACAGACATGAGCAACGACCTGGCCCGCACCATCTGGACCGAGCTGGCCGACCTGAACTTCAGCCTGTCGACCGTCGACGCGGCCGGCATTCCGACCCGGTCCCTGCGCAGCGGCGACGGCGATGAGGCTGTGATCTTCCTGCACGGGACCTCGGGACACCTGGAGGCGTTCGTCCGGAACCTCCGCGCCCACGCCGAGCGGTACAGCTGCCACGCGATCGACATGCTCGGTCACGGGTACACGGGCAAGCCCGGCCACCCGTACGAGATCCCGCGTTACCGAGATCACCTGTTGGCCTACATGGACGCCGTCGGCATCGACAAGGCCCACATCGTCGGTGAGTCCCTCGGCGGCTGGGTCGGCGGGCGGGCCGCCATCGACGACCCCGATCGCATCGCGTCGCTGCAACTGCTGTGCGCGGGGGGAACGGTCGCCAATCCCGAGGTGATGGAGCGGATCCGGACGAGCACCCGACGCGCGGTCGAGACCGACGACACCGAGCTGACCCGCCACCGGATGCGGCTGCTGATGGCGGACCCGGTCAACGCGACCGAGGAGCTGGTCACCGTGCGGCACGAGATCTACCACCGCCCGGACTTCATCGCGAACATCGACAACCTGCTGTGCCTTCAGCACCTCGAGACGCGGCTGCGGAACATCCTGAAGCCGGAGGATCTGGCACGGATCATCGCCCCGACCCTCATCGTCTGGGGTCGTGACAACCCGTTCGGAGACGTTCCGGAGGCAACTGCCATGCACAACGTGATCCCCGGTTCCGAACTGGTCCTCTTCGACGACTGCGGCCACTGGCCGCAGCACGAGCAGGCCGACAAGTACAACGAGCTGAGCCTGGGTTTCCTGGAAAAACACCCGGTGACCTGCGCTGCAGGGGAGTGATCGTTTCCTGACCGGGAAGGAAGGGGTACACCGTGGCGGCCGTCGGAATGGCGCTACCGAGTGCGGGAACGGAAGGGTCGCGATGACGTCGCCTGTCGATGCGGCCGTCGCGCGGGTGATGCGTCAGGTCACCGGCGAGGACCTGCTCGCCGCCATCACCGGCATCGTCGACATCGCGAGTCCCACCGGGGCGGAGGGCGAGCTCGCGTCCTGGATCGCCGCCCGCCTTTCCCGCGAGGGGGTCGAGTCGCACGTCCAGTGGATCGACGAGCTCCAGGCCAACGCCGTCGCCGTCCTGCGCGGCTCCGGGGGCGGCGCGTCGACCCTGCTCTATGCGCCCTTGGACACGTTCACGACGGGTGATCCCACCTGGGATGTCCCCGGGGCCGCCCGCCGGATGCGACCCGACATGCTGGCACGGGCGGTGGTCCGTGGCGACCTCGTCCAGGGACTGGGCGCGGGCAACCCGAAGGGACACGCGGCCTGCGTCCTCGTCGCCTTCGAAGCGCTGGCGGCCTCAGGCGCCGAGCTGGCCGGAGACGTGGTCGCCGGGTTCGGCGCGGGCGGCATGCCCACGTTCGCGATCGAGGGCATCGGAACCCCGGGACGCGCCAACACCGGGCACGGCATCGGTGCCGGCTTCCTGGCCGAGCGCGGGTTCACCACCGACCACGCCGTGATCGCCAAACCGGGCTGGACCGTCTCCCACGAAGAGGTCGGACTGGTCTGGCTCGACATCATCGTGCCCGGCGAGCACACCTACGTCGGGAGCCGGCACCGGATGCCGTACCGCAATGCCGTCGCGCTCAGCGGAACCGTCGCGAACCGGCTGGAGGACTGGTTCGAGAAGTACGCCGTCCGGCACGAGCACGGCACCATGCGTCCACAGGGCGTGGTGTCGTCCGTTGCCGGCGGGCTCGGCCACCTGGCCGCCTCGACCCCCGCGGCGGTGCGGCTGCGGGTCGATGTGCGGTTGACGACCCAGCAGACTCCGGCGACCGTGACGCGAGAGGTCCGCGCGTTCGTGACCGCGATGGGACAGGAACTCGGAGCCGACCTGCGGGTCGAGCAGATCGCCGCCATCCCCGCGTCGCGCACCGATCCGGACTCGCCGGTCGTCCGCGCCGCAGTCGAGGCATGGGAGGGCGTGGCAGGCGTCCGGCATGAGCCGATCAGGGAGAACAGCGGTGCCACCGACGCCAACATCCTCCGTATGCGCGGCATCCCGACCGCTCGTGTCGGAATGCCGAAGGTCCCCGAGGGGCCGGCCGGTGAGAGCGTCGACTTCACCCTCGGTATGAACCTGGTGGACGTCCGGGAGGCGCGTCGGCTGGTCGAGATCCTGGTCCGAACGGTCCTGCTGCTGGACGGCCATGGCATGGGGAAGGCGGGCTGACGTGCCGATGGTCCAACCGCGACGCTACGGCGAGGGGCAGGGAGAGGGCGCGAACAGCGTGCTCGGCAAGACACGGCTGATCCTGGAGGCCTTCCAGATCGACGACGTCGCCCTGTCGCTCTCCGAGCTCTCCCGTCAGACGGGCATCTCGAAGGCCTCGGTCTACCGGCTTGCCCAAGAACTGCTCGAATGGGGCATGCTCGAACGATCGGGACAGGAGTACCGGCTCGGGATGCGGGCCTTCGAGCTCGGCAGCCGTGTGCCCCGCTTCAGGGTGCTCCGCGACGCGGTCCGTCCGCTCATGGAGGACCTCCACTTCAGCGTGAAGGAGACCGTGCATCTCGCTGTGCTCGACGGACTCGACGTCCTCTACCTGGAGAAGGTGACCGGAGCCCGCCAGGCCACCAGGCCTTCACGGATCGCCGGCCGGATGCCCCTGCACTGCACCGCCACCGGGAAGGTCCTGCTGGCCTACAGCCCGCCGTTCCTGCTCGAAGAGCTCGTGGACCGGGGGCTGGAGCGCCTGACGCCTGCGACGATCGTGATGCCGGGAATTCTGGCCAAGCAACTGCGTGGGGTCCGGGCGCAGGGGTACGCGGTCGAGCAGGAGGAGACCACCCCGGGGTTCACCTCGGTCGCGGTGCCCCTGTTCGGGAGCAGCGGCATGATGCTGGCCGCGCTCTCGCTCACCGCACCCACCTTCCGGGCGGACACCGCGGCGTTCGCCGCGGCGCTCACCGCGGTCACGCGCAAGGTCACCGCGAGCTACCAGATCAACTGATGGAGAGGACACGCGAGCGCCGGACCGGTCATGTGGCGCCTCGCGCCGCAGGCGTTCCCGCCGTCGAGGTCCGGGACCCGATCGACCATGAATTGGCCGCGCGACCTGGCACAATGGTATGTCGATAGCGCATACTCGCTGGATGGGCGACGACATCGATGTCGGCGACGCGATGGTCGCCGACGAAGAGCGTTTGAGTTCCGGGCTGGCAATGCTCGTCACCGCCAGAGGGCTGGACGAATTGCAGGATCGCTACTTCGACTGGGTCGCGGGTCATGTGCCGTCATTCGCCTACGGCGTCTACCTGTTCGATCCGCGGACGGGCGAGCCCCGGGCGTCGTCGGTACGCGGCCTCAGCCGGTTCTACGCGCATCGTTACGAGCGCTTTGGCAGGGCGGTCGACCCGGTGCTGCGCGCGGCGGTGGCGGCGCGGCGGGCCTGGGACGATTCCCTGGTGGCGCCGGCCGACCAGTGGCGGCGGGCCCCCATCGTCCAAGATCTGTTCCGGCACTACGACATGGCGCACGTGATGTGCGCGCCCCTGGTCAGCGGCGGGGAGATCGTCGGCACCGTCAATTTCGCCCGCAACGGTGGCGAGCCCGCCTTCGACCAGGGCGATCGGCGCAGGGCGACCGTCGCGGCGATGATGTTCCAGGCCGCGGTCGCCGCGGCGGATCTGGTGACGGCGATCGATGCCGAGCGGGCGGCCTGGTGGGGCGCGCTTGAGGCGAGCGGCCAGGCGATCGTCGTCACCGACCTGGAGCGGGCCGAGCGCCACGCGAACCGGCCCGCGCGTGCGTTGCTCGACGCCGCGGACGACGCGTGGTCCGTCCTCGACGCGGCGATCGACTGCGGCGACACGACCCGGCGGCTGACGGTGCGGTCCGCCGGGCAGGGCGCGGCGACCGAGGTCAGCGTGACATCGGCGCCCCTTCCCGAGCGACCCTCGGTGATCGTGTCGATCCTGTCGGCCGAGTCGTCCACACCGGCGATGCCCCCCGCGCTGCGCCGTCTCCTCACGGCCCGGGAGGCGGCCATCGCGGAACTCGTCGCCGCGGGCCGGCGCGACCACGAGATAGCCGGACGCCTGCACATCAGCCCGAACACCGTCAAGCACCACCTGAAGTCGATCTACTCGAAGCTCAATGTGCATTCCCGGGTGGAGCTGGCGGGTTTGTTTCTGCGCTGATCCCATCTTCGGGTGACCCGGCGCATTCCCGTGAACGGGTGATGTGCGGGGAAGAAACGATTTGTAGCGTTTCGGCCATGGGATCACACAACAGTGTCACGGAACTCAACGATCTGTTCGTCGAGGCGATGAACGCCGGTGATCTGGACGCCGCGTTGTCATGCTGGGACGAGCACACGGTGTTCCAGACGGGACCGGGTACGCCGCCGGCGCGTGGTACGGCTCAGCTGCGCGCGGCACTGGTGGAATTCCTCGAACTCAAGCCCCATCTGAAGATCGAGGAACTGCACCGGGTCGAGGCCGACGACATCGTTCTGGTCGCACTCCGCTGGGAGCTGTCCGGGACCGGCGCCGACGGCGAACCGGTCGAGATGAGCGCGATCGACAGCAACGTCTTCCGTCGCCGGCCGGACGGCACGTGGCGCATCGTGATCGACAACCCGTTCCACTCCGTCCACCTCGGAATCGACTCGTGACCGAGGTTGCGACCGGCCGCCCCACCATCGACGAGCCCTTGCCGGCGATCGTCGGCGGCGAGCGGCGGCCGGTGCCGGCGGTGCTCCCGGCGGTCGAACCGGCGACCGGCCGGACGTGGGCGTACGTCGCCGACTGCGACGCCGCGGTCGTGGGCGAGGCGGTCGCGGCGGCGGCCACGGCGTTCGAGACATGGCGGACGACCTCCCTCGCGCAGCGACAGACCCTGCTGTGGGCGATAGCCGACCGGCTGACGGCGACGGCGCGGGACTGGCCGGCATTGCTCGCCACAGAGAACGGGCGGGCGATCCGTGAGGCGGAGCTGATCGACGTGCCGACCGCGGCGGAGATCTTCCGCTACTTCGCCGGGATGGCGAGGAGCGTCCACGGCGAGACGATCCAGGGTGCGCCGGAGTCATCGCACGTCTACACCACCCGGCGCCCCCTCGGCGTCATCGCCGCGATCGTGCCGTGGAACTCGCCGCTCATCTCGGTCGCCCACAAACTGGCGCCGGCTCTCGCGGCGGGCAACACGGTCGTGGTCAAACCGTCGGAGCTGGCGTCGGTGAGCACCGTCCGCTTCGTCGAGGCGATCGCGGACCTGCTGCCACCGGGTGTCGTCAACGTGGTCACCGGCCTGGGCGCGAGCGCGGGCGACGCGCTGGTCACCGACCCGCGCATCGCCAAGATCAGCTTTACCGGCGGTACGGCCAGCGCGCGGACGATCCTGAGCCGGGCGGGCACCCGGCTGACCCCCGCGCTCATGGAGCTCGGAGGCAAGGGCTCGCTCGTCGTGGGGCCGGACGCCGATCTCGACACGCTGACCGAGGACGTGCTGACCGGGATCTTCGCCGCCAACGGTGAGGTCTGCTTCGCCGCGTCCCGCGTCCTCGCCCACGCCGACGTGCACGACGAGCTGCTGGAGCGCGTCACGGCACGCGCCGACCGGATCCGTGTCGGTGACCCGCTCGACCCGTCGACTCAGGTCGGCCCGCTCATCAGCATCGCGCATCGGGATCGTGTCGCGGGGGCGGTCGACAAGGCCGTCGGCGAGGGCGCCACCGTGCTCGCGGGGCACCTCGTCCCGGATCTGGGTGGTGACCTCGGTGAAGGAGCCTTCTACCGGCCGACGGTCCTGGCCGACCCGGACGGGAGGACGAGCGCCTCGTGCGAGGAGTTCTTCGGCCCGGTCCTCACGGTCGAGCGCTGGTCGGACGAGGACGAGGTCGTGGCCCGTGCGAACGCGGTGGCCTACGGGCTCGCCAGCGGCGTGTGGACGACCGACCTGGCACGGGCGCACCGCATCGCCGGGCGCCTTGAGGCGGGCATGGTCTGGGTGAACACCTGGTTCGCCACACCTCTCGGCCAACCCCAGGGCGGCGTGAAGGCCAGCGGCTTCGGGCGCGAGGGCGCCGCGGAAACGATCTCCGAGTACCAGGCCACGAAGGTCGTCAACGTCAGTCTCGACACCGCGCGTCCCCCGATGTGGGACTGACGCGCCACACGAACATCGTGGAGGAACCATGGATTTCCGGCTGGACGAACAGAGTCAGCAAATGGCGGAGGTCGGAAAACGGCTCGCGGGCGAACTGGCGCGAAGCTCGGCCGCTGCGGACGAACAGCGCGCGATCCCGGCGGAAAGCTTCGCCGCCCTGCGCTCGGCGGGGCTGTACGGTGCAGGACTGTCCACCGATCTGGGTGGGCTCGGCGTGCGGTCCACCGCGTGGCTGGCGACCGTCGAGCAACTCGCCCAGGGCGACGCCTCGACGGCGCTCGGATTCAACATGCACTACGTGGCCACACGCATCGCGGCGGAGCTGCCGTCGTTCGACCCCGAGGTCAAGAAGCACGTGGCCTCGCTGGTGATCAACGACGGCGCGCTGATCTCGGCGCCGCTGTCCGAGCCGTCCTCGTCGAGCCTGCTGCCGGGGTCGTTCCTGCCGACGGTGACGGCCGCCCGCACCGCCGACGGCGGCCTGCGCGTCAACGGGACCAAGATGTACGCATCGATCTGGGAGGCGAGCGACTACGCCTTCATGTTCGCCCGGCCCGACTGGAGCGACGATCCGACGTCGGTCATCGCGTTCCTGCTCCCGGTCGCGCAACCGGAACACATCGTCGTCGACGACGTCTGGGACACGCTCGGGATGCGGGCGACGCGCAGCAACCGGGTGAGCATCACCGACGCGCACGTCCCCGCGGATCTCGTTCTGGGGCCGATCGACGACTTCGTCACCAACTGGATCGTCGCGCAGGCGGCCGTCAGCTGGGGCGGCTACACCGGCTGCTATCTCGGGCTCGCCGAAGCGATGGTGACCTGGCTGGCCGAGAACCTCGGCACCCGGATGGCGAAGGGATACGCCCAGCCGATGGGCTACCACCCGACGATCAGTTCGGCGGTCGGGCGCGTCGCGACGCAGGTCGAAGCCGCCCGGCTGATGATGTACCAGGCCGCGTGGAAGGCGGACACGGCCGGCTCGGGTCTCGGCACCTGCCACGCCTATCTTCAGGCGAAGCTGATGCTGGCGGACGCGATCGGGCGGGTCATCGAGCTCGGCACCACCGCGGGCGGCCTCAACGCCCTGATGCGCCCCAAGGGATACGAGCGCATGCTGCGCGACGTGACGACCGCGGCGATCATGCCGCCGAACGCGTACGCCTGCGCCGAGATGGCCGGACTGATGACGATGGGGCTGGACCCGGGTCAGGCCCCCTCACTGGCCACGGCCTGAAGGCCAGGTGGTCGAAATGGAGGAGGTCACCGAGGACGTCGCCGCGCTCCGGCGGACCTTCGGGTGTTTCCCGTCGGGAGTGACGGCGGTCTGCGCCCTCGTCGACGGGACGCCGACCGGTATGGCGGCGAGTTCGTTCACCGCGGTGTCGCTGGCCCCGCCCCTGGTGTCGATATGCGTCCAGAACACCTCGGAGACCTGGCCGAAGCTGCGGCACGCGCCGCGGTTCGGGCTGAGCGTGCTCGCCGAGAACCACAACGAGGCCTGCATACGCCTGTCCCGCAAGGAAGGCGACCGCTTCAACGGGGTCGACTGGGAGGCACGGCCGGGCGGTGGGGTGTTCGTCCTCGACGCCACCGCCTGGCTGGACTGCCGCCTCCATGACGAGATTCCGGCCGGCGATCATGTGATCGTGCTGCTGGAGGTCCAGGGCCTGCTCGCCAGGCCGGAAACCCCTCCGCTGGTCTTCCACACCAGCCGGTTCCGGCGGCTGGCGCCGGTCTGAGGAGGAGCGGGTGGGTGAGGCGACGGCAACGCTTCACAATCGCGTCCTGTTGACCCAGGGACGCACGTGGCACGGGCACCGGTGGAGATTCCAGCGCCCGTGCCACGGCTCTTCCCGCCCGCGCGGGTCCGCCCGCGGTCGCTGTGATCCAGCCCTCGATTTGTACTGCCATATCGATGAAGTTGATAACATTTAGGAACTAGGAACCTGTGGTGACTGCTGAACGCAGAGCGGTTTTGGCATCACATTATTCTTCTTGCCGGCATGGCTTCGAGGGCCCGCCGGCCTGAGCCGGAGGTGACCGATGTCGCCGGACGCCGTGGCGCGCCGCGGGGAGGGCCTGGTGAGCGTCCGCGTGGAAACGGTCGACGGTCCCTACTTCGAGGACCTTCACCATGGGCAGCGCTTCGGGAACAGCCCCGCCCGGACCCTCACCGAGGGGTTGGCCGCCGCCCACCAGGCCGTCGTCGGGTGCCGGTCACCGCTTGTGCTGGATCACGGGCTGTCCCGGCGGGTGCTCGGCGGCGAGGGTGTCCTGGCCGCTCCGAACCTCGTCTGGGACGTCGCCATCGGCCAGTCGACGACGGCGACGCACACGGTCGTGGCGAACCTCTTCTACCGGGGGGTGGTCTTCCGGCGGGCTCCACGGCTGGGCGACACCCTGCGCACGGTCACCGAGGTCGTCGGTCTCCGGCAGAACTCCCGCCGCCCGGGACGGCCCGCGACCGGCCTGGCCGCGTTGCGGATCAGCACGGTCGACCAGGACGACCGCCCGATCCTGGACTTCTGGCGTTGTGCCATGCTGCCGCTGCGGGATCAGGCCGTCGAGACCGGGCACGCCGACGATCTGTCCGTGATCGGCGCCGATCCCGGGCGGGACGAGATGGCCGCGGTCGCGTCCGGATGGGACCTCGCCTCCTACCGGGACGCGCTGCCCGGCCGTCACTTCGCCGGTCTCGCACAGGGCGACGTCTTCACGGTGACCGGCGGAGACGTCGTGTCCTCAGCACCCGAACTGGCCCGGCTCACGCTGAACGTCGCCAAGGTGCATCACGACGCCACCGCCGGTGATCAGGGCCGGCTGGTCTACGGCGGTCACACCATCGGCATCGCCCTGCACCAGGCGGTCCGGGCACTGCCGGAACTCGTCACCGTCGTCGGCTGGCATGGCTGCGACCACCTCGGCCCGGTCCGCGAGGGGGACACGCTGACCAGTACCGTCGAGGTCGAGCGGACCGAGCCGCTCGCGCGTGGCGGGTTGGTTCACCTGCGCTCGCTCGTCCGGTCGGTTCGCGCCGGTGCCACACCGGCCGACGTTCTGGACTGGCGGCTCGTCGCCCTGTTCGCCTGATGGGGACGAGCCGGTCGCCGGGGACCGGAGATCGAGGACGCGCGGCATAATCGCCGACCGGGGCGAGGAGACCAGAGGTGAGCGATGGGCGCGCAGCGTAGGGAGAGCGGCTACCGCGCGCTGGCCCGGGAGATACGCGAGCAGATCCTGCAAGGGCACTACGCGGACGGGCGGCGGCTCCCGACGGAGGCGGAGCTGTCCGAGCGGCACCGGGTGAGCCGGCAGACGGTCCGGCGGGCGTTCCAGGATCTCGTGGCCGAGGGCATGGTCTACCGCGTGCCCGGCCGGGGGACCTTCGCCGCCCCTCGGAGCAACGGTTACCTGCGCCAGTTCGGATCGATCGACGACCTGATGGGCCTGTCGGTCGACACGCGGATGCAGATCACGACGCCGCTGCGCCGCCGGATCGACGTGGACGCCGCCGGCCGGCTGAGGTTGCCCGACGACCTGGTCTACCGCGTCGACTTCCGGCGGGTTCACGACGGGACGCCGTTCTGTCTCACCACCGTCACATTGCCCGCCGATGTCGGCCTCCTGCTGGCGCCGGTCACCGAACTCGCCACGCCCGGGGCGACCAGTGAGCTGACGATCATCGGGCTGCTCGACGGCAGGCTGGAAGCGCCGATCGCCGAGGCGGAGCAGAGCGTCACGGTCGCGCTCGCCGACACGGAGGCTGCGGCGCAACTGGGCTGTGCCCCCGGGCATCGGCTGCTGCGGATCGATCGCCTGTACCTGGACACCACGGGTACCCCGGTCGAACTGGCGGTCAGCCGTTTCCTGCCCGAGTTGCATTCCTATCGCACCAGACTGCGCCGCAGCACGAGATAACGGCCGGCCGGGTTCGGGCCTTCCGGCTGGGCCGATGAGGGGCCGTGAGCCGCTGGGCTTCGGCTCGCCGCCAAGCTCCGGCGGCGGTCGGATGCCGGCCTGTTGGCGTCCTGGTTCGATGGAACCGCAGATCAGACCCTGTGCCGCTATCACGGGCGCTCCGTTTCGCCCGGCGTCCGGCCGTCCCTTGAAGATTCCATGGCCCTACATTGACGGCCAGATGTTGCATGTGACAACATCCGCCAGACGTGAGCGGCGCCACATCCACGTCAGTGGGGCCTCAGTGGCAGTCAGAGGAGCGAGCTTGCGCAGGCCCGGCCACGGGTCGGCATCGCGCCGCGGAAAGCGAGGGGTTCATGAGGGTACGGGCACGCGTTCTCGGCTCGGTGCTGATCGGAGCGTCACTCGTCCTCGCCGGTTGTGGCGGGGGCGACTCGGAGGGCGGGAGCAAGACGGCGAAGATCACCGTCGCGACCCAGCCGGACTTCTTCGGGGTGCCGCTGTACTTCGCGGTGCAGAAGGGCTTCCTGAAGAAGCAGGGGCTGGACGCCAAACTCCAGAAGTACCCGACCGGCGTGGAGGGCACGGAGGCCGTGGCGACCGGCCAGGCGGACTTCACCACGGTGGCGGGGTTCCCCGTCGTCAGCCTGGCGGCGCAGAAGGCCCAGGTGAAGGTCATCGGCCACAACGCGACCTCCTCGCAGTGGTGGGGGTTCGTCACCGACGGCAGCATCAGCAAGCCGTCCGACCTCGAAGGCAAGACCGTCGGGTTCCAGTCCAACTCCACCGCCAACTACTGGTTCGACAGGTTCGTGGAGTACCACAAGCTGGATCGTTCCAAGATCAAGATCATGGACGCGAAGTTCGCGCAGCTCGTCCCCGCCTTCGCACAGCGCAAGGCCAACGCGATCATCCACTTCGAGCCCAACGTCTCCAAGGCCGTGGCCAGCGTCAGCGGCGCCAAGGTGACCTGGTGGGGCGGCGACGACGGCCTGCTGCCGTTCTACGGGTACGTGGCGGCGGGACCGAAGGTCTACAAGGACAAGGAAACGGCTCTGCGCGTCCTGCGCGGACTGCGCGAGACGGCCGCCTACATGAAGAGCAACCCGGCGGAGGTCGTCACGTTCGTCAAGGAACTGACCGGGATGTCGGACGACGGACAGGTCCAGAAGATCCTGGCCCAGATCGACTTCAGCCTCTCGTTCGATCCCAAGAGCATCGACCAGATCCAGGCGATCGCCGACTACCAGCTACAGCACAAGAACATCAAGGCCCGCGTGGACGCCAAGAGCCTCGTCGAAGCGACCTGGGTGCAGGAAGCCGGCCAGTAACGCCTGCACGGCGGGCGGAAACCGGCCCGCCCGCCGTGCAGGACATCACCACTCAGCCAGGAAGGGGAACGGCCCGTGGACATCGGGATCTCACATCTGCCGGCGTCGCCTTCCCGGGCGCTGCGCCTGGCGCAGATCGCCGAGAGCACCGGCATCGGGCGATTCGGGGTCGCCGACTCGTCCCACCTGTTCGGCGCCATGTACCCCACCGTGCAACTGATCCTGTCCAAGACATCACGGATCAAGGTGGGGCCGTTCGTCACCAATCCCGTCACCCGTCACCCGTCCGTGCACGCGGCGGACATCGCCGCGCTCGCGACGCTCCACGCCCCCGGCCGGCTGGCGGTCGTGATGGGCACCGGCGACTCGGCGGTGCACAGCGTCGGGTTGCGTCCGGCCCCGGCCGAGCAAGTGCGTCTCGCGCTGGAAACGATCCGCGGCGTGGTCCCGGACGCGGTGACGCTGGAGCTGGCGGCGAGCGGACCGAAGGCCGCCTCGATGATCGCCCCCGGCATCGACGGTCTGGTACTGGGAGGCGGCTTGTCCGCGTCCTGGACGCGGCATCTCATCGCCGCGGCCGGCAGCCGTCCGGACGGGCCGGTGGGCGCGCGGGTCTTCCTGATCGGCCACCTGGTGGAACGCGAGGATCAGGTGCCGTGGGCACGCGAGGCCGTGCGCGCCTCGGTCCTGGCGGTGGCCCGGCACGCCATCGGCGGCGGCATGGCCGCCCGGGACGTGCCGGTCCGGCTGCGTCCAGGTCTAGAGCAGGCATTCGCCCGCTACGACTTCGCGGCGCACGCCAAGGCGGGCGGCGTCAACGAGCGACTGCTGGACGACTACGCAGAAGAAGAGGCGTACCTGTTCGAGCGCTTCGCAGCGGTGGGCACCGCGGGCAGCGTCGCCGAGCGCCTCCGGGCGTTCCAGCGGGAGAGCGGGATCGACGGCGTGGTGCTGAGCACCACCGTGCCCGACCCCGACTCGCACGTCGCCCTCGCGGGGGAACGACTGACCGCCGCGCTGGGCCCATGAGCGCGGACACCCCGACGACCCCAAACAACACTTCTGACGGGAGAGGTCGCACATGACTCAACCGATCACGGGCTCGCACGCGCGTTCGTCCGATGAGGCGTTCGTCGTCATCGACGACGTCTCCTTCGCCTATCCCGGCAGTCCTCAGCCGATCCTGCGGGATGTCAGCCTGACGCTGCGGCGCGGGGAGTTCTTCGTCCTGCTCGGCCCCAGCGGATGCGGCAAGACCACGATCCTCAACCAGGTCGCGGGATTCGAGCGGCCCACCACGGGCTCGATCAGCATGGACGGTAAGCCGGTCGCCGGCCCTGGACCCGACCGCGCCGTCATCTTCCAGGGAGACGACTCCCTGCTGGGCTGGCTCAACGTCCGGCACAACGTCGAGTTCGGGTTGCGGGCCCTGCGCACTCCCGCCACCGAGCGGGCCCAGCGTGTGCAGCGCGCACTCGAAATGGTCGAGTTGGACCGGCAGCAGGGCAAGTTCCCGCATGAGCTGTCGGGCGGGATGAAGCAGCGCGTCCAGATCGCGCGCGCCCTGGTGGTCGACGCGCCCGTCCTGTTGATGGACGAGCCGTTCGGCGCGCTGGACGCGCAGACCCGGACCACCCTTCAAGACGCACTGGCCGGGCTCTGGGAGCAATCCCAGCGGACCGTTCTGTTCATCACGCACGACATTTCCGAGGCGCTCATCCTTGGCGACCGGATCGGCGTGATGACCTCCGGACCGGCTGCGCGGCTCCAAACGGTGATGGACAACCCGCTGCCGCGGCCGCGCGCACGCGGCACCGCGGAATTCGCGGAACTGTACCGAGAGATAGAGGAAGCGGTCACCGCCGCGAAGTCTCGTCCATCGGTCGCCGCCCAGGAGCCCAGGTGAACCGGGTCGGGGTGAGTTCTGGACACTGGCGCTGGCAGCGGCCCGCCCTGAACATCCTCGCGGTGCTGGTGGCCGTGCTCGCCTGGCACGGTGCGGCGTTGTGGAAGGACAACCTGCTGGTCTTTCCCACCCCGCTGACCTGCCTGTCGGCGCTGGGTGACGTGCTGTCCGATGCCGAGCAGCGCGGACAACTGCTCATCACGCTGAGGCGGGTGATCATCGGGTTCGCGATGGGCAGCGCCCTGGGGATCGCGGTCGGCAGCCTGATCGGCAGCGTCCGGAGTATCGCGGTGACACTCGAACCGGTCGTCCATTTCCTCCGGTCGGTGACCCCGGTCGCCTGGATCATCCCCGCCACCATCTGGCTGGGTGTGGGGGAGGGCTCGCTGCGATTCATCGTGGTCTACGCGACGGTCTTCCCGGTGACGATCAACACCTTGATGGGCCTGTCCCAGGTACCGGCCAACAAGGTGCGGATGGCGCGCACGTTCGGCGCCTCCCGGCTGCGCATCTACCGGTCGATCATCGTGCCGGGCGCCGTGCCGTACATCGTCACCGGAATGCGCCTGTCACTGGGCTACTCGTTCATGAGCGTCGTCGCGGCGGAGATGGTGGCGGGCAAGGACGGCATCGGATACCTGATCTACCATTCGCGCATCTTCTTCGACACCCCGACGATGTTCGCCGGGATCCTGCTGCTCGGAGCTTCCGGGCTGCTGTTCGACAAGGTGTTCAGCGTCGCCACCCACCGCGGCCTCGCCCGCTTCTACGCCGGGCAGGTGAACCAGTGAGCACGACCTCACGCGCCCAGACCAACCGTGTCGCCGCGAACCGGGCGAAGCGTGATGCCGCGAGGCGAGCGAGGCGGCGCGGGGTTCCCGTGGCCGTCGCCGGCATCTGCGTACTCCTCATCGGGTGGGAGGTGCTCTCCCGCGCCTACGGCAAGCCGCTGCTGTTCCCCGGACCAGCGGACACCGGCTCCGCTCTGATCGACGGTCTGACCAGCGGAGACATCGGGACCGCAGCGGCCTCCAGCGTGCTGCGCGTGCTGACCGGTCTGCTCGTCGGTTCCCTGGCCGGAGTCCTGCTCGGCCTGTTGTCGGGGTCCAGCAGGGTGATCGAGGCGTTGCTCGAACCGTTCATCAACGTGTTCCGGTTCATCCCACCGCTGGCCTGGTTCGCTCCGGCCCTGCTGTGGCTGGGGTCGGGGGAGACGTCCAAGATCGCGCTGATCGTCTACACCTCGGTGTTCGTCGTCGCCGTGAACACGGCCGCCGGTGTCAAGGCGGTGCCGCGGAACATGATCCGGATGGCGCGCACGTACGGAGCGAGCCCGATCAGGCTGTTCTTCGTCGTCCGGCTGCCCGCCAGCCTTCCCTACATCTTCTCCGGTGTGCGCATCGCGATGGGCAACGCCTTCATGACGGTGGTCACCGCGGAGATGCTCGGCGCCTCGTCCGGCCTCGGTGTCCTGATCACCGAGGGGACCGCCAACACCGACGTCCGCGGGGTCTTCGCCGCGCTGATCGTCCTCGGCACGCTGGGGCTGTGCGCCGACCGTGCGTTCGTCCACCTGCTGCGACGGTACGGCGGCCGGTTCTCGGCCCGGACCCTCGGGGGGCCGTGACGGGAGCGGCGACGGCACGAGCAGACAACGCAAACGATCGAGGGACACAGGAGAAGCCATGAGTACAGACCGCCGGTCGGCGCCGTCACCCGCCGTCACGCGGGCGGGGGGTCTGGTCCGATGACGACACTGGTCACGGGTGCGTCCGGTTTCGTCGGCAGGTACGTGGTAGGTGAGCTGCTCTCCGCCGGAGCCGACGTCGTCGCTCTGGACCACGCCCCCGCCTCCGGGCTGCCGCCGTCCCCCCGGCTGACCGCCGTCCAGGGCGATGTCCGGGACCTCAGGCAGTTGACGCGCATCGCGCACGAGCACGGGGTCGACCGGATCATCCACCTGGCTTCGCTGCTGGCCCCGGCGTCGCAGCAGGACCCGTACCACGCGCTCGAAGTGAACGTCATCGGGACCCAGAACCTGATGGAGGTCGCGCTGGTCCAGGGCGTCACCCACCTCACCTGGGCGAGCTCGATGGCGGTGTTCGGCCACCAGACACAGGCCGACGGCGGCGCCGAGGAGTTCACCGAGGCCAGCCGTCACTGCCCCGACAACGTCTACGGCGTCACCAAGTCCTACGCCGAGGGAATCTCGCTCGCCTACCGCGAACGGTACGGCCTCACCACCGTCGGGCTGCGGATCGGCCTGGTGTACGGGCAGGGCAAGGAACGCGGCGAAGGGCTGTTCACCGAGCATCTTTTCGACCGGCCCGCGCGCGACCGGGATTCCGTCGTGCCGTTCGGAGACGACGTGTTCTCCTGGCAGTACGTTCGCGATGTCGCCAAGGCATTCATCCTGGTCAACGGCCGCGATGAGACTGATCAGGGCATTTACAACCTGCCCGGCACGGTGGCGAGCATGCAGGACGCCGTGGGCCTGGTCCGGGAACTGCGTCCCCGCGTGTCCATTCGCTCCGAACCCGGCCGTTTGGGTTTCCCCCACCGGTTCAGCGTGAGCGCTTTCGAAAAGCTCGCCGGGGACGAATACCGCCTGACCCCGCTACGCGACGCTTTCGCGGAGACGCTGGACCGGCTGCGCCAGGACAGCGGCGCCGTCGACACGACGAGTACGGGAGGTGAGCGTGGGAACGCTCGAACTGAGTGACGGGTCCGTGGTCTGGTACGAGCGCCGGGGAACCGGCCCGACGATCCTGGACATTCACGGGAGCGGTTTCGGGCACCGGAACTTCGCGATGCTGACGCCGCTTCTCGTCGACTCCTTCGACGTGATCGACCTGGACCTGCCCGGCTACGGGCAGAGCGTCGCGAAGGGCCGGCTGGGCGTGGCCGAGTGGGCCGGCTACATCGCCGAGTTCATCGAGCGACTGATCGGCGGTCCCGTCCACGTGCACGGCACCTCGATGGGGGCCCTGGTCGCCACCACCCTCGCCGCGGACCATCCCGAGGTCCTGAAGGACCTCATCCTGTCCTGCTGCCTGTTCCGCTACGACAACGCCGCCCGGCACATGCGGCACACTTGGAAGCGCGGCGCGATGGACAGCGGTATGGTCCAGGTCGCCGACCAGACAGCCGCGGCCGGGTTCTCTCGCGGCTTCTACGATCGCCCGGATGCCACGGAGGTCCTGGACCGGCTGCGAACCGCGATGGGCTCCAATGACCCGAAGTCGTTCGTCGCGGGCACGGAGAGCCTGGAGGCGATGGACCTGTCGGACCTGCTACCCCGGCTGCCCCGAACCCTGCTGCTCGGAGGCGACGAAGACCAGATGACACCGCCCGCCCCGGCGGGAAGCGGTGTCGGCTTCGATACGGCTACGACAATCATCCCGGACGCGGAACTCCACATTCTGGAGAACTGCGGTCACTATCTGGTCCTGGAGCAGCCGGAACGTGCCGCCGAGGTCATCAAGCAGTTCGTCCTCCACCCCGGTCATTCCCGATGAGCAGCCTCGACCGACGAGCCGGGGCGCCGTGGACGCGCAGGCCCCTTCGTCCGCCCCTTCGTCCGCCACGCTCGCCGTCCGCGGATGTGGCATATCTGCCATGATCCGCGACAGCCGTACGTCCATCAGGAGGAGAAGAGAATGACCAGCGAGCCGTCATCACGGGCGAAGGCCCGATCGTCTCGCGCCATCAGGTTGGACTTGCCGAGTGACACCGCGAGCCAATCGCAGGTCACCGACACGGTGGAGCAGCGCATCGCCCAGGAACTGCGCCGCTTGATCGCCGAGGGCGATCTCGCTCCCGGAGCCCATCTGCCGCTGCGCCAGCTCGCGGCGCACTTCGGGGTCAGCATCACTCCGGTCCGGGTGGCGCTGATCGAGCTGGCCGCGGCGGGACTGGTGGTCAGCCGTCCACATACCGGCATGCGTGTCGCGCCGATGTCCCTGGAGGAATTCGAGGAGGTCTGGACGACCAGGGTGAGCCTGGAGTGGTGGCTCACGCGCAGGGCGGTCGAGCAGATCGAGGACCGGGACATCGAGCACCTGCGCGGTGCGTTGGAGAAGATCCAGCACGCCGCGCGGAGCCAGGCGGAATGGCCGGAGTACGTCGGGCACAGCTGGAACTACCGCCGTTACCTCTACTCGCTCGCCAATCGGCCGCAGATGTTGAACAGCCTGGACACGATGTACGTGCGATCGGCCAGGTACAGCCGGCTCATGCTCGTCGACGGCGAGCGGATCCACCGGGCGGCCGCCTCGATGGAAGAGGTGCACGCCGCCGTGGAACGGCGCGATGCCACCGCGGCGCAGCAGGTGCTACGACGCGGAATGGAATGGACGATGGAGGCCGCACTCAAGCAGTTCGTCAGCGATCTGCCCGCCACGCCGCAATGGTGAGGGACGAGCCCCCTCGGGTGGCGGTGTTCTCCCTCGGCGGCACGATCGCGTCCACGAACACGCCGGGGGTGGACGGTGGCGGGGTCACGCCGCGGCTCGCCGCGAAGGAGTTGCTGGCCGGCGTCCCCGGGCTGCCCGACTCCGCCGAGCTGGAGGCGGTGACGTTCCGGCAGACCGCGTCCGGGGACCTCACCTTCGACGATCTCACCGCCCTCGCGGCGGAGATCGAGACGCGGTTCGAGGCCGGGGCGGCGGGCGTCGTGGTCGTCCAGGGGACCGACACCATCGAGGAGACCTCCTTCGCCCTCGACCTGCTCATCGACGCGCCGAACCCGGTCGTGGTGACCGGGGCCATGCGCAACCCGACCCTGGCGAGCCCGGACGGACCGGCGAATCTGCGCGCCGCCGTCCAGGTCGCCGCATCGCCCGAGGCCCGCGGGCTCGGCTCGCTGGTGGTGCTCAACGACGAGATCCACGCGGCGCGGTTCGTCAGCAAGACCCACACCTCCAGCCCCGCGGCCTTCCGCTCCATGACGGCCGGGCCGATCGGATGGCTGGTCGAGGGACGGCCCAGGATCGTGCTGCGGACCACGCCACTGCCCGGCATTCCCGTGCCCACCGGGCCCATACCGCCGGTGGCGCTGCTGACGATGTGCCTTGGCGAGGACGAACGCCTCATCGAGCAGGTCAGCGCCCTGGGGTACGCCGGGCTCGTCGTCGAGTCCTTCGGCGGCGGCCACGTCTCCGCGCGTACCGTCTCCGCCCTGGAGCGGCTTGCCGCGACGATGCCGGTGGTGCTCGCCTCGCGGACCGGCGGCGGCGACATGCTCCAGGCGACCTACGGCTTCCCCGGCTCCGAACGCGATCTCATCGCCCGCGGGCTGATTCCGGCGGGATACCTCGACGGTCTGAAGGCCCGCATCCTGCTCAGCCTGCTGCTCGGAAACGGCACTGGCATCGAGCAGGTACGAGCGGCATACGCCGGTGTCTAGGAGCCGCCGTCGTCCGGCTGCGCCGAGGGCCATCGCCCCAGGCGGAGGGCCGAACGAATCTGGCGGGCCAGTTCTTTGACGACGATGTCGGCAGCGGGTGCTCTGCGTCCTGTCCGGGGTGTGCCGAGCACGATGGAGCGCCACATCGTGGGTTCGCGCAGTGGCGCCGCGCTCAAGGAGCCGTTGGCGACGTCCTCGGCGATGCCGACGCCGGGCAGGATCGTCCAGCCGTGGCCGCTGCGCACGAGCTGTTTCTGCACGTGCATGGAGTTGGTCTGCACGACGATGTTCAGCGCCGTCTCGGCCTGCGCGGCGGCCGCGTCGATCAGCGCCCGCAATCCGTGGCCGGACGCGGGCATCACCACAGGATGCAACGCGACCTGCTCGAAGGGGACCGGCTCGGCGGCCCGGAGCCCGGCCGACGCCGGCGCGACCGCCCACAGCTTCTCGCGCACCAGCGGCTTGACGTTCAGCGACGGGGTGTCGGCGAGGTCGTACAGCAGGGACAGATCCAGATCGCCGTCGTCCAGCCACTGCTGCAGATGCCCGGAGTACGCGGTGAGCACGCGCAGCTCGATGCCCGGGTGGTCTCGGGCGATGGCGGACACGAGCGGTTCGGCCAGCAGGTCGCTGGCACTGTCGAGCAGCCCGACGGTCACGATGCCGGTCACCACGCCCGGCGTCGGCTGGATCTCCGCTCGGGCCCGTTCGAGTTCGTTCAGGGCGCGCCTGGCACGCTCCAGCAGGAGCACGCCGGCGTCGGTGAGCCGCATGCCCTGCCGGGTCCGCTCGAACAGCGCGACACCCAGGTCCTGTTCCAGCGCGCGGATCTGCCGCGTGACGGCCGGCTGGACCAGGTGCAGCAGCTCCGCCGCGCGGGTCACGCTCCCGACTTCGGCTACCGTCACCAGCGCTTTGAGCTGCTTGACGTCCACGGGCCCACCATTCGCGCTCGGCATGAAAACATCAGGAATCATTATTTTACTCGAATCAACATAACCAACGATGATGGGTCTCCCCGACCGGATATCTGGAGGTCGCCGTATGACCGAACGTCCGCTCTCCGACATCACCGTCGTGAGTCTTGAACAGGCGGTGGCGGCGCCGTTCGCCACCCGCCAGCTCGCGGACCTCGGCGCACGCGTGATCAAAGTGGAGCGGCCCGGGGGAGGGGATTTCGCACGCCGGTACGACACGACGGTGCACGGCCAGTCGAGCTACTTCGTCTGGCTCAACCGGTCGAAGGAGTCGCTGACCCTGGACGTGAAGTCCCCGCGCGGCCGTGAGGTCCTGGGGGAACTGCTCGCCGGAGCCGATGTGTTCGTGCAGAACCTGGCTCCGGGCGCCGCGGCCCGCTTGGGGGTGGACTCCGCATCCTTGACCGCCCGGTACCCGTCGTTGATCCCGTGCACCATCTCCGGTTACGGCACGTCCGGTCCCTGGGCGGACCGGAAGGCATACGACCTGCTCGTCCAGTGCCAGACCGGCCTGGTCTCGCTGACGGGCACCGCCGAAGCGACCGCACGCGTCGGGGTGTCGGTCGCCGACATCGCCGCGGGCATGTACGCCTACTCCGGGATTCTCACCGCGCTGTACACCCGGGCGACCACCGGTTCGGCACGCGCCGTGGAGGTCTCGCTGTTCGAAGCTCTGGGGGAATGGATGAGCCAGCCCGCCTATTACACGCGGTACGGGGGCACGCCGCCGCCGCGAATCGGTACGCAGCACGCCACCATCGCGCCGTACGGCGCCTACACCGCGGCCGACGGCGGGGATGTGCTGTTCTCCGTCCAGAACGAACGGGAGTGGGTCGCTCTCTGCGAGCGATTCCTTGAGCGTCCGGAACTGGTGGACGACCCGCGGTTCGCCACCGGAGCCGCTCGGGTGACCCATCGGGAAGAGCTCAACGCGATCATCGTCGAACGGTTCCGGCAAGCCGGCAGCGGCGAAATCATGGAAGCACTGGACGGCGCGGGAATCGCCAATTCCGGAGTGAACGACGTCCGTGAGTTCGTCGCCCACCCGGTGCTCGCCGAGCGCGACCGTTGGCACGACGTGGGCATTCCCGGTGCCGTGGTGGAAGCACTCCTACCGCCGGCGGACCTGGCCGGAATCTCCCCGCGGATGGACCCGGTGCCCGCGGCCGGTGAGCACACCGAACAGATCCTGGCCGAACTGGGGCGCTCCGCGGCACAGATCGATGACCTGCGCGCCGACGGCGTGATCTGACAGAGCTGGGAGGAACAATGAGCACCCTGGACATCCTTTCTTCTGACGAGCGGTTCGTCGTCGATACCGTGCGCGACTTTGTGGACAATGAAGTCAAGCCGATCGCTCAGGAGTTGGAGCACGCCAACATCTACCCCGAAACGCTGATCGAGCAGATGAAGCAGCTCGGGATTTACGGCCTGGCGATTCCCGAAGAATATGGTGGCAACGCCGTCTCCATGCCCTGCTACGTCCTGGTCACCGAGGAACTCGCGCGTGGCTGGATGAGCCTGGCCGGCGCGATGGGTGGTCACACCGTGGTGGCCAAGCTGCTGCTGGATTTCGGTACGGAGGAGCAAAAGCGCCATTACCTACCGAGAATGGCCACCGGCGAGGTACGGGCCACCATGGCCCTGACCGAACCGGGTGGCGGTTCCGACCTTCAGGCGATGCTGACCACCGCGCGCAAGAGTGCGGGGGGGTACCTCGTCAACGGGGTGAAGACCTGGATCAGCAATTCCAGGCGCTCCCAGTTGATCGCGTTGCTGTGTAAGACGGCCACCGATGTCACACCCGCGCACAAGGGCATCTCGATCCTCCTCGTCGAGCACGGGCCTGGCCTCACCGTCTCCCGCGACCTGCCCAAGCTCGGCTACAAAGGCGTGGAGAGCTGCGAACTGGCCTTCGACGACTACCGGGCACCCATCGATGCTGTGCTCGGCGGGGTCGAGGGCAAGGGATTCACCCAAATGATGAAGGGCCTGGAGATGGGCAGGCTCCAGGTCGCCGCCCGCGCGCTCGGTGTGGGCCGCGCGGCGTTCGAGGACTCCCTCGCCTACGCCCAGGAACGCGAGTCGTTCGGCAAGCCGATCTGGCGACACCAGGCGATCGGCAACTACCTTGCCGACATGGCCACCTCGCTGACCGCGGCACGCCAGCTCACGCTCTACGCCGCCCGGGAGGGCGAAGCGGGCCGGCGGGTGGACATGGAAGCGGGCATGGCCAAGCTGTTCGCCTCCGAGACCGCGATGGAGATCGCCCTGAACGCCGTCCGCATCCACGGCGGATACGGCTACTCGACCGAATTCGATATCGAGCGGTACTTCCGCGACGCGCCGCTGATGATCGTCGGTGAGGGCACCAACGAGATTCAACGCAACGTCATCGCAAGCCAACTCGTCACCCGAGGCGGACTCGACGTGTGACCCATGCCGCGCTCACAACGGCGAAGCGGCGTCACCGTCACGGCACCGACCGTCAGGCGAGTTCCTTGTAGAGCAGCTTGGTGAGGCCGTTGGGGTCGGTGATGATCCAGCTTTTGGTGACCGTGCCGGTGTCCCATGCCTGCATGGCTTCCAGGCGGATGGTGGTGGGCTCGTCGATCTCGATGAAGACGCGGCCGGTGGCGGTGGTGCCGTAGTCGCGGCTCCTGCCGGGTGGACGGTTGGTGCTGGTGACGACGAGCAGGTTGCTTTCCGGGACCGGGGTGCCGGTGGTGGTGTTGAACAGTCGGGAGATGATCCGGGCGTGGGTGAACTGGTTCCGGGCGGTCATGAACTGGCCGCGGACCTGCTGGGTCACCTCGTACACGCCTGGTTTGGTCAAGGTGACCGTGGCGTTGGTGACGGGAGTCCATTGGCGGCTGGTACTTGTCGACAAGGCGGTCGTGTCGGCGGTCGCTGTGCCATGGCCGAGTGGCGCGGCGGCCCTTCCGGATGGGGCCTGCTTGCCGGCGGCGGGTTCGGCGGGGCCGGTCAGGGTGGCCAGCAGCGCGGCGATGACGGGCAGGAGGGCCAGCCCGCACAGGAGGGCCACCCCCTCGGGCGCGGATGTGTCGCCGCGCTTCAGCAGGTGCTGGCGGGTGAGGGCGGCGCGGTTGGGAGCGTGACTGTCGTGGACGCTCATGGCGCTGTCAGACCGCGGCTCGTTCGTGGAATGGAGGGTGCGTGGGGGAGAGCTGGTTGGGCCTATCCATGCGAGTAGCTTGCTGGGCGCCGTCCATGTCTGGTCCATGTCTGGTCCATAGCGGGTCGGCATATCGATGATCGACGTCAGCGATGATGTCCAGGGGCGAGCAAACATTGCGCGACAAAATGCGTCTTCAAAATGATGGACTCACCCACAACCAGGTCTCTATTTGTTATTCGACGCGGAGATCAATTTCACTCAGCTGAGTTCGTCGGCTCACGGAGAGTTGTGAGGCGAGCCAGATCCTGAGAGGTCATGCCGAGACCCAGTGTCACGAGATGACGCCGGCCCGGTATCGGATGGCGAAACCCTGCCGCGCCTGTGACGAACACGTTCATTGACCTGTTGTGACACATATCTGTCACAGTATTGTGTTTGAGGTCAGTGTCGACTTGGGTGGCGATCAACCTTGCCTGCCAAGATACCGAGGGTTGATGCCGTATGGCCGGAGAATTCAAGATCTTGGGCCCGTTGGAGGTCTGGACCGGCGGGGAGCAGTTGCGCTTGAGCGGGGCCGGTCAGCAGAAGGTGCTGGCCGCGTTGTTACTGTCGGCAGGTCACCTGGTGCCGCTGAGCCGTTTGGTGGATGTGGTCTGGCCGCAAGAGCCGCCCGCTACCGCGGAGAAGCGCGTCCGCAATCTGGTTTCCGAACTACGGAGACTGCTCGCCGACGGGGGCTTGGCCGGTCCGGTGGCGGCGGGTGCCGGGTACCGGCTGGACGTCGGAGAGGACGAACTCGACGCTGCCATGTTCGACAGCCGGGTGCGGCGGGCCCGCCGGCATGTCGCCGGTGGGGAACCGGCGGAGGCGGTGGCCGAGTTCCGCGCGGCCCTGAACCTGTGGCGGGGGCCGGTGCTGGCGGGGTTGGAATGCCCGGCGCTGCAGCCGCAGGTGACCAGTTGGGAGGAGAGACGAACGGCGGCGCTGGAGGAGGGCATTGACCTGGAACTGGAGCTGGGTCGGCACCACAGCGTGATCAGCGAGCTGACCGAGCAGGTGGCCGCGCACCCGCTGCGGGAACGGCTGGCCGGGCAGCTGATGCTGGCCTTGCACCGAGCCGGACGGCGGGCCGAAGCGCTGCGGGTCTTCCACGACACCCGCGGCGCGCTGGCGGAGGAACTGGGCCTGGACCCCGGTGACCAGCTACAGCGACTTCACCAGCAGATCCTGGCCAGTGACCCTGGCCTGGCGGCGCCGCCTTCGCAAGCACCGCCTTCGCAAGCGCCGCCCGCCGAGCGGCGCAGGCCCGTTCACCAACTGCCGCACGACCTCGCCGACTTCACCGGCCGCGCCACCGAACTGAACCGGCTCGTCTCAAGCCTGCCGGACAAGGGGGAGGCGGCCACCGCCGTAGTGATCAATTCGATCGACGGGATGGCCGGGATCGGCAAGACCGCCTTGGCGGTGCACGCCGCACACCGGCTGGCCGACCGCTACCCCGATGCGCAACTGTTCATCGACCTGCACGCGCACGCCGCCGGAGACCAACTCGGCACCGCGGCCGCGGCCCTGGACACGCTCCTGCGCGCGGTGGGAGTGCCGGGGGAGCGGATCCCCGACAAGTTGCACCAACGGGCCGGGCTATGGCGGGCCGAAGTGGCAGATCTCAAGGCCTTGATCGTGCTGGACAACGCCGCCAGCGCCGAACAGGTAAGGCCGCTGCTGCCCGGCCATCCCGACAGCCTGGTGCTGATCACTAGCCGCCGTCGGCTCACCGACCTGGACGCCGCCTGCACGCTGTCCCTGGAGGTGCTGCCGTCCGCCGACGCGGTCGCGCTGTTCACCCGTGTCGCCGACGATGCGCGCGCCATCACCGAGCCGCAGGCCGTGCAGGAGGTGGTGCGGTTGTGCGGCCTGTTGCCGTTGGCGGTCCGCATCGCCGCCGCCCGACTGCGCACCCGCCCCACCTGGACCCTCGCCCACCTGGCCGAACGCTTGGGCGACCAGCAGCGGCGGCTGGGTGAGCTGGCCACCGGGGACCGCAGCGTGGCTGCCGCGTTCGCGCTCTCCTACCGGCACCTCACTCCGGTCCAGCAGCGGCTGTTCCGGCTGCTGAGCCTGCACCCGGGTACCGATTTCGACGCCCACAGCGCGGCCCGGGTCGCCGACATCACATTTCAGGAGGCCGAACAGATCCTGGAGGGCCTCCTCGACATACACCTCTTGCAACAACGCACCGTTGGTCGGTACCGCTTCCACGATCTGCTGCACACCTATGCCGCGGATCTCACCCGTGAAGAGGACACCGAGGCCGACCGGCGCGCCGCCCTGGACCGCATCCTCGACCACTACCTCGCTTGCGTCCGAAACATCTACCGGCTGCAACGGAACGGCTGCAAGCTCGCCGACGCATTGGCGGCCACCGAGTCGGCAGGGGCCCCGTTCACCGACCCGGCCGAGGGACAGGCCTGGGTGCTGAACGAGCTCGACGGCATTCTGGGAACCGTCCGCAGGGCTGCCGCGGACCCCGGCGCGTCGATCTCCGCCGCCGCTGACCTGCTGCTCGCCCTCGACCCCCTGGGCGACGTGGCGTTCCTGTGGCCGCAGCTCAACGGCCCCGCGGCCGAGATCGCCGACGCTGCCCAAGCCCGCGGTGACCTTCCCGCGGAAGCCCGGGCGCGGTACATGCTCGGCGGCGGGCTCTGGCAGGTCGACCGACCGGAGGACGGCGAAGCGCAGATCCGCCGCGGTATCCAGGCGGCCCACGACTGCCGGGACGAGGCGATCCTGGACCGACTGCTCAACGTGTCCGCTCTGCTCGCCGCCGCCCAGCACAATCATGCGGTGGCGCTCGAAACTTTCCAGGAAAGCTTGACGGTCAGTGAGCGCTCCGGCGACTGGTGGTCGCAGCTGGAGGTGATCAACAACATCTCCGCCCTCTACATCGTCTATATCGGGCGCCCCCAGGAGGCACTGCCGTGGCTGGAGCGCGGGCTGGCGCTGGCCGACGAGGTCGGAGGACAGCCCTATGTCTGGCAGTACCTGATGATCAACCGTGGCCGGGCGAAGCGGGCCCTCGGCCGTGTGGACGAGGCGGTCGAGGACTTCCGAGCCGCACTCACCGCCAGCCGCGCACTCGCCGTCCCCAACCAGGAGGCGATGGCCCTTCAGGAACTGATGGAGACGACCCGCCGGCTCGGGCGGCTGAAGGAGGCCCTCGAACATGCCGAGGCCAGCCTGGCGATCTGGCGGCGGCTCGGCCAGGAGGCCAGGCAGGCCGAGGTCCAGGCCGTCCAGGAGACGATCCACGCAGAGCTGGACGGATCCTGTCCATTGGCGACGTGAGAAAAAGGCCGGCCGCACCCTCGTGACGCACGGATAAGCGACAAAGGGAAACAGGTCATCGACGCACCATGCTGAGAAAGCCTCGGTCATCTCTGGCCCTTCGTCGAAATCGGCTTCCCGGTGGGCGCGTATAGGTTCGTCCGGCGAGGATGTGAAGGTCTTTGTTGATCACAGTGACCTTCTCTAAGGCAGGAGGAAAGCTGCCTCCACAGGGGCGATTCAAAAGAGCAACCCGACTGTTTCCTGCCTTTGATGGATTGCCGAAGCAATATTAGAGACTCACTCCTCCGGAGCATTCTCCGCCACGGAAGGCAAGCTCGCTCAGATCAACGGGCGCGCTCGCCGAAACGCGAGGTCGACTCGATATCCCCGCCACCCGTGGAATCGCTGGCGGCGACACTTCGTGCACAACCGGAACCAACGTGCATGGGGAAGGATGGCGGCCAACGCGGACTGCCGGAACGGGCACGCACGCGAGCATCATCCAAACCGCTCTTCGATGACCTGGGCGAACTCGTGACCAGATCCCTGCGTCGTCCGGGCTCGCGCGGATCGGCCGCATCGCCGTTCCGGGTGCGAGCAGGTCGTCGTCTTCCGCGTCGCCGGTCTGGTGGGCGGTCTCCCGGCACTGCCTCCGCGTGCCGCACGCCCTGACTCCGTTGGGTGACGCCGTCATCGCGGCGTTCCGTCGACCACCGATCCGGCACATGCATTCTCCCTCTATTCTCGCGGCCGAAGAATTGATAAGATAAAGGCACCTAGGAAGGGGTCATCGTGACATTTACCGTGCCTTCGGCTGCCGACTACTGCGCATCCTGGATTGACGGATCGTGGTGTGAAAGCGACACGCAGTACCCGGCCATCAACCCCGCCACGGGTCGGCCATTCGCCAATTTGGCGGCGGCATCGACGCATGACGTGGATGCCGCCGTCGCCAGCGCCGAAACCGCCTTTCGCAGTACCCGCGACACGCGACCCGCCACCCGCGCCGCATGGTGTCGCTCAGCCGCCCAGGCGCTGCTCGCCTCGCACGAGGAACTCGCCGAGGTGCTCTCCACCGAACACGGCAAGCCGATTGCCGAGGCCCGCGGCGAAATCCTGTTCGCAGTTCGTGGGCTGGAGATGGCCGCGGAGTCCGTTCTCGCCCTGAACGGGGAGATGCCCCCTGTGCAGGACACGAACAAGCGGGCGATCGTGCGTCGCGAGGGACTGGGCGTGTGGGCGGTCATCACCCCCTGGAACTTCCCGGTGAACATTCCGGTCGAGTATCTCGGCCCGGCCCTCGCGTCCGGCAACGCCGTGGTCTGGAAGCCGGCCCCCACAACGGCCGTCGTGGCGGCGAAATTCCGGGAGATCCTCCTCGCGGCAGATTTTCCGCAGGAGTTGCTGCAGTTGGTGATCACAAACGATGTCGCGGTCGCCAGCCACCTGGTGACGCATCCGGGGATTGTCGCGGTCGGCTTCACCGGTGGCAGCGGGACCGGTCAATCCATCGCCCAATCGGCCTGGGACAAGAAACTTCTGCTTGAGCTGGGTGGAAACTCGCCCATCGTGGTCCTCGGTGATGCCGACCTCGAGATCGCCGCCGCGGCGATCTCGAACGCGGCGTTCTGGAACGCCGGCCAGGTGTGCAGTGCCGCCGGCAAGGTCCTGGTGGCGGCGTCCTGTGCGGACGAGCTCACCCGGCTGCTCGCGAAACGAGCCGCGGACACGGTGGTGGGGTCCCCGCTGGATCCCAAGGTCACCATGGGTCCGGTCCACCTGGAGTCCAGCATCGCTCGCTACGACCGGCTGATCGAGGACGCCAAGGAGCGTGGCGCGGACATCGTGACGGGGGGCGAGCGGATCCAGGACCAGGACGGCTTCTTCTTCCCGCCCACGGTCATCACCTCCGTCGGTCGTGACGCCGCGCTCTTCACCGAGGAGACCTTCGGCCCGGTCGCCTCGCTGTCGGTCTTCGACGATGAGGAGGACATGGTCGCGGCCGCGAACGCCGGCGACTTCGGGCTCGTCGGTTCGTTGTTCACGACCAACCTCTCCAAGGCCTTCCAGATGGGCGAGCGCATCGACTGTGGGCTGGTGGTGGTCAACGACTCCTCCAACTACTGGGAGTTCAGCCTTCCCTTCGGTGGCGCGGCCGGACGTCGGTCTGGTCGGGGCCGACTTGGCGGCCACTGGGTCATCGACGAGTTCAGCCAGATCAAGACCCTCGCGATCGACGTCCGCTGACCTACTCGGAGGGCAGGGCCACGTCCAGCTCGGTCAGGGCCGCGACCTCCTCGAAGCCGAAGCCGGGGGCGACAGTGTCGAGCCGGAACTGCGCCCCCTGCCAGCGGAAGACGCCGAGGTCGGTCACGACGATGTCGACGAGCCCGCGCCCGGTCAGCGGGTAGTCGGCCCGCTCGACGAGCTTGGGCCGGCCTTGGGCGTCGCACTGGGTCATGAGCACGATCACGGTGCTGCCGCCTGCGACGAGGTCCATCGCCCCGCCGATCCCGCCGCCGACCATGCCGGGGGCGCTCCAGTTCGCGAGGTTCGCCTGACCGTCCACCTGGAACGCCCCGAGGACGACGGCGTCGACCCGGCCACCGCGGATCATCTCGAAGGACGTGACGCTGTCGAAGAACGAGGAACCGTCGTGCAACGTCACGTACTGCCCGCCGGCGTTGTACACGGCAGGGTCGAACTCCTCCTGCGCGGCCACCTGCCCGTACCCGAGGACACCGTTCTCCGAGTGGAGCACGATGTCGCGACCCTCGACGTAGTTCGAGATCAACGTGGGGATCCCGAGACCGAGATTCACGTAGCCGGGCTCGGGGAGCAGGGACGCGGCGATCTCGGCCATCTGGTCCCTGGTCCATGCCCGCTTGCCGTTGTACTCCCGAGCGCTGCTCCCGGTGCGGCCCGCGCGCCGGGTGGGGAACTCGATCGGCACCTCGACCGTCGCGGTGACCACCCGATCGACGAAGATGCCGGGGAGCCCGACCTCCTCGGGGTCGATCACGCCGTCGACGATCTCGTCGACCTCGGCGATCGCCACCCGGGCGCCCTTGGCGAAACTGGGCATGAAGTTGCGGCCGACGCCCCGGAACTGCAGGTTCCCGAAGCGATCCGCCCGTTCGGCGCGGATGAGCGCGTAGTCGACCTTGAGCCCGTGCTCAAGGACATGCTCGACACCGTCGATGACGCGGGTCTCCTTGCCCTCGGCGATCGCCGTGCCCACTCCGGTGCGGGTGAAGAACGCGCCGATCCCGGCGCCGCCGGCGCGGAGCCGCTCGACCAGGGTGCCCTGGGGAACCAGCTCGACGTCGATACGGCCGGCCGAGATCTGCTCCTCGGCCGCGGACGTCCCTTCGCCCGCCCGCGCGGAGAACGACACGATCAACCTGTTGACCTGGCAGTTCTCGATCAGGGTGTTGGAGCGGTACGGGCCGCTGCCGAGGGAGTTGGCGACGATGCAGAGCTCCTTCGCGCCCTGCTGCCGCAACGCCACCGTGAGGCTTGATGGAAAGCTGTGGACCATCCCGAAGCCGGCGATGGCCACGCTCGCCCCGTCGGGGACGTCGGCGACGGCGGCCTCGGGGGAGGGATAGATCTTGTTGATCGTCATGGCATTCCCTTCAACTCGTCTCTGTCACGGGCCCGCGAGGCGGAACCGGGGACGTCCTCGACGGGAGGGGCCACGATGTTCGTGATCATCCGGGGGCCCTCGGCGTCGCCGATCACTTCGGGGGCGGCCTTGACCCGGTTGCCCGGTGTCCTCCTGGCCATGCTGGCCGTGCAGACCACGCCGTGCCCCGCCGCGCCCGCAGCATCTCGATGAGCCTGGTCACGCCCGCCCGTCGATTCTCATAACGCCTCCTTGCTGCCGGTGAAGTCCGGGTCCGGCAGCACTGCCTCCTGGTCCTGCCCCAGGGTCGGCGCCGGAGCCGGGTCCGGCGGAACGTAGCCACGCATCGTGAGCGGGAACCCCTTGCGGCGAGAGTCGCGGTCGCCCAGGAAGACCCGTCGCTCACGGAACCGTGGTTCACGCCTGCGTTCGGCCGCCGAGAGCACCGGCGCGTTGGCCACTCCCGCCTCGGTCAGGGCAAGGACGCATTCCGCCCGGGAACGGGCGCGGGTCCATGCCCCGATCAGCTCGTCCACGAGAGCCTCGTGCTCCCGCCACCACTCCTCGGATCTCCCGGTCAGCTCCTCGGGTGCGACGAGCCTGGCCAGCGCGTCCCGTTCGGCCTGGCGGTGGCACGCGACCGCGACCCATTGGCCGTCACCCGCGCAGGGGTAGACGTCGTGCGGGGTGCCGCCGGGACGCCGGTTACCGGTGGGCGCGGGGAGCACGCCCGTCGCGGTGTGCTCGGCGATCCGGTCGGCGAGGGTCCAGCTGATGAGCTCGCGCTGCGAGACGTCCAGATGGACGCCGCGGACGCCGCGCTCCAGGCAGTAGGCGACGAGGCCAGCGCCGAAGAGGGATGCCGCCTGGTCGGGGTAGTTGACCGCGGCGGACGACCACATCGGCCCGCCGCCCGGGTATCCCGTCACGGAGGCCAGCCCCGACAGGAGGTCGAGCGTCGACCCGTACGATCTGCGGCCGGCCTCGGGGCCGTCCTGTCCCTGGCTGGACAGGGACAGGTAGACAAGCCGTGGGTTGACCGCGCGCAGGGTCTCGAAGTCGGCCCCGAGCCGCCTGGTCACGCCGACGGTGAAGTTCTCGATCACGACGTCCGCCTGGGCGGCGAGCCGGTGCAGCTGCTCGCGACCGGCCTCGGTCTTGAGCTCCAGCACCACACCCAGCTTGCCCGCGTTGTTGGACTCGAACATGGGGGAGACGCCCCGACCGTCCGGGGCCTGGCCCGCCACCGGCCATTGCCGGAACGGGTCCGGATGGCTCGCCGACTCGACCTTGATCACCGTGGCCCCGTAGTCGGCGAGAAGCCGTCCGGTGGCCGCGCCCGCCGTGATCGTCCCGAGGTCCAGCACGGTCACGCCCGCGAGCGGCGCGTCCCCTCCGGTCCGGGGGGTGCGGGGGATCGTCCTGTTACGGGAGACCGAAGCGGCCGTGCGTCCGGTCGACGTCGACGGTTCCGGTGCCGGCGCCTGCCGCCTGGTGTGCTCCCACGCCTGCGCCGCGGCCGGGTCGTCGGCACCGAGCGCCGGCGGCGGTCCGGAGCGCCAGGGCAGCCCCACGGCACGGACCGGAGGCCCGACGGGCGCGACCGTTCTCCCGCCCTGCCGCGGTCCGCGGAAGAAGCCGCGCGCCTCGTACTGCGGGTCGTCGTGCAGGTCGCCCAGGTCGGCGCTGAAGCCGGCAGCAAGTCCCAGGGACTGCGCCCGCTCGTAGATCGTCCGCTTGGGCAGACGTGCCGCCCACCGCTCGATCACCGGCCACCACTGCTCCGGATCGGGGAGCGACGCCGGTGCGGACTCGCTGACGAGCCCGATCAGCAGATCCCACTGCTCGGGTTGGAAGATGACGCCGACCCAGCCGTCGGCCGCGCGGACGATCCGCCACTGCCCCGCGGCGGCGCCCGTGCGCGTCGGCGCGGTGGCGGCGACGGTGGCCTCGATGTCGCTCTTCCAGTCGATGTACGCCGCGACGTCGCACAGGGCGACATCGACGACGTCCCCCTGCGCGACGTGCGCGCGGCGACGGAGCGCGAGCATCGCGCCGAAGAAGCCCGCGAAGGCGGCGGCATGCGCCGTCTGTTCCCCGCCGAGGGTCAACGGGGAACGGTCCGGCTCGCCGATCATCGAGGCGAGGCCGCCGTAGCACTCGGCGAGCAGGCTGTCGCCGGGGTGGTCCGAGCGCGGGTCGTCCAGGCCCGCTGCCGTCATGCTCACGGCGACGAGGCTCGGCCACGTGCCGCGGATCTCCGGCGCGCTCAGGCCGACGGTCCGTGCCCGGGTGGGGCCGAGGTCGGTGAGCAGGACGTCGGCGCTGTCCAGCAGGCGGGTCAGTGTCGTCCGGCCGTCCGTCGTGTCCAGATCGACGACCACACTGCGCTTGTCCGCGTCGAGGCTGGAGAAGGCGAAACCGACGCCGTGCTCGTCCAGGGGCTCCCGCGTCCTCAGCGCATTCCCGCCGGGTGGCTCGCACAGGATCACGTCGTGTCCCAGCCCGGCCAGAAGCCGGCCACAGACCTTCGCGGCCACGCCGCTGGAGAGCTCGACGACCCGCAGTGCCGTATCCGGGTCGAGCCACCCGCTACCGTCCCGCTCCTCGCCTGGTCGTGTCATCGGCTAGCGCGCCACCTCGGTGGCGCCCGGCCCGGTGCGCTCCCACTCCCAGCCGCCCTCGGGACGGGGCCAGTTCAGCACCGTGGCCGCCGTCCGGCCGAGCATCCAGACCTTGTCCTCCTCGGTGAGGAAGTCGAGCGTGTACCGCACGTGGTCGAGGTTCTCCCGCCAGGTCGCCCCGCGCACCCGCGTCGTGTCCGAGGCCCACATGAGCCGCTGTGGCCCGTACGCGTCGTAGACACGGCGCAGTGTCGGGGTCAGCGACGGATAGGGGTACGGCTCGGCCGTGTAGTCGGGGATCGCGGAGTACTTCATGTAGACGTTCGGGTACTTCACGAGCGGGAAGATGTCGTCGATGTGGGCCCAGAGGTCCTGGGTCAGCGGGTCACCGATGATCAGGCCCATATGGTCGACGATCAGCCGGAGGTCGGGGTGCCGCTCGGCGATCGCGGCGACCTTGCGGACCTCGGGTCCGTAGATCAGCAGCATCAGGGGGATACCGAGCCGTTCCGCGGCCGCCCAGAACCACGGGAACGTGTCGACGTCGATCCAGTCGCGTCCGCGGAAATCCGGGTAGCTCATCCGGATGCCGCGCATCCAGGGGTCGTCGAACCAGTGCTCGATGCGCTCCCGATCCGGATCCCAGAGGTCGAACCTGCCCATCACGCCGAACCGGCCGGGATGCTGCGCGGCCCAGGCGAGCTGCGGCGAGTTGTCGTTCCCCGCCCAGATGGCCGGGACGATCGCCACGGCGTCGATGCCGAGTTCGTCCATCCGGGGCAGGATCTGCTTCGGCGTGGACTCCGGGGACCCGCTGTAGCTCTCGCCGATGTCCGGCCAGGGCCTGTCTGGTGTGTTGGCCAGGAACATGTGGATCTGGGTGTCGAGAATGAACACGCCTCCCCCTCCTCAAGGTTGCCGAACGGTCGCTTCCGTCGGCGACGTCGCCCGTGGAATGGCCGAAATGTGCCGGTACCAGAGCCGCCACGGCGTCGTCTTCCTGGGCCACGAGGCGGGGCCCGGGGTCCAGTCGCTCGTGTTGACCAACGTGCGCAGCGTCGCGTGGACCTGCTCGTCGGTGGCGTCCGCCTGCTCGTAGACGACGAGGAAGCGCGGGCAGCCGGGTTCCGCATGCTCCAGTTCGTGCCACAACCTGTACCTGGTCCCCCGGCTGAAATTGCCGATGGCCATGACCTCGGGCATGTGGACGTTGGTGTAGAACTCGTCGAACGCCTCCAGCTCGTCGCCGACGTCCGCGGGCGGCTCGATCCCGATGATGTAGATCGCGCCGGGGGTGCCCGTCGAGGGTGAGGTCTCCGCGACCTTCTCGTAGACCACCCGCCAGCGATGGGTGAGCAACTCCGGCCAGAGCGGCGCGTCGTTGGTGTAGCTGGGACGGGTGCCCGCGGGGGCGGTCGTTCCAGCGAGGTACGCGGTGGCCGCCTGCTCGCTCTCGACCTCGTAGGCCGCCAGGTACGCCCCGCCGAAGTCACCCCGCGGGTCCGGCACCTGAAGGGCGTAGCGGTGCGCGGCCAGGAACCCCGGATACCTCGCGAGGACCTCGGGAATGTGCGTCTCGTCGTAGAACCGGTTGAACCGCGCGACGTCCGCCGGGTCCGAGCTGCCGAAGTCGAGAGCGATCCAGTACAGGAAGCTGCTGGAGAAGGGTGCCGCTGTCATTGCCCTCCGTCCTTGCCCACGGCCCGGCGGTAGGTCGCCGCACCGTCGGAGAGGACATCGCTTCGGGCCTGGATCTGGGCGCGGAGGTCCTCGCCGTACCGCAGTGCCGTCGTCCAGTCCGAGATGTGCTGGGGGATCTCGTGCAGCGCCCGCTTCGACCAATCGAGGCTGACCGGGTCGAACCGCGCGAGATCACGGGCGAGCTCGACGGCGGCGTCGGCGAGCTCGGCCAACGGGACCGCCTCGTTGACGAGTCCCCACTCGGCGGCGGTGGTGCCGCTGATGCGCTTGGTGGTCAGCACCATCCAGGCCGCCCGCTTCGGCGAGAGGCGCAACTGGGTCGACGGCCCGGCGAGCCCGGGGTACAGGCCGAACCCGAGCTCGGGCATGCCGAGCCGGGCCTCGTGCGCCGCGATGGCGAGGTCGGAGGAGTTGACCAGCGTGACGCCCCCGCCGAGAGCGAACCCGTTGACGGCCGCGATGACGATCGCGGGATGGCGCCGGATCTTCTCCTGGACCGCGTGCCAGCTCGTCCGCCTGCCCTCCACCGTGTCGTCGGCTTTGGTGCCCTCCTCGCCCGCCTCCTTGAGGTCGACTCCGGAGCAGAAGGCGGTGCCGGCACCGGTCAGGATGATGACCCTGGCCGTCCCGTGGCACGCGTCCAGGGCGTCCAGCAGCGCCGACCTCGCGGCACGGCTCATCGCGTTGCGCTTCTCCGGCCGGTTGAGGGTGATCCGTGCGACGCCGTCGCCGAGGTCCTCGTGCAGGACGAGCCGCTCGCTCGCGTGCGCGCTCATGCCGCGGCCTCCGGGCGCTCGACGGCGAACTTGAGGATCGTCCGCTCGCTGAAGCCGGGCTGGAACACGGCCCGGACGGGCAGGTCGAAGGCGAGCTCGTCCGGCGTCTCCACGAGCGTGCTGATGACGGCCGGTCCCTCGTCCAGCTTGACGTAGGCCACCAGGTACGGCCTGACCTCGTCGAAGGCGGTGAAGTACTTCTGGTGCATCCTGATCCAGGACCACAGCCGCCCCTTGCCGCTGACCGCGCGCCAGCTGAAGGAGCCGGAAAGGCAGCGCGGACACACCTCGCTGTCGGGGAAGCGGTATTCGCCGCACGAGTCGCAGCACTGCAGCCGCAGCTCGTTCTCGGCCAGGCCGTCCCAGTACGGCCGGTTCGCCGGGGTGATCTCCGGCAGCAGTTGCTCGTAACTCTCGACGCTCATCGTGTGGCCGCCTCGTCATTGGTGAGGATGTGCGAGGTGACGATCGGCGACGCGCACATGTACTGCACCGTCGCGCATCCGGGCACCTGTCTGGCACCGGCCTCGCCGCGCAGCTGGCGCACCGATTCGACATGGTGCGCCCAGCCCTGCATGTAGCTCTCGCTGGTGTGCCCGCCCGCCGTGTTCAGCGGACGCGGCCCATCGTGACGGATCTTCTTCTCGTCCACCCAACGCCACCCTTCGCCGCGCGGCGCGTGGTTGAAGCCCTCCAGGGTGAAGAGGATGGTGGGCGTGAAGTTGTCGTAGATCTGCAAGCAGTCGACCTCCTCCGGCGCGATGCCGGTCTGCCGGTAGAGTCGGCTCGCCACGTCCTGGCAGGCGGAGAAGAAGAAGTCCTCCGCCGTGTAGTAGTTGGTGACGTGCGCCATGCCCGCCGTCGCGGCGACGCGCACCGGCGGCTTGCGAAGCGACCTCGCGCGCTCCATCGAGGTGACGATGAAGGCGACGGCACCGTCGTTGATGAGGCAGTAGTCGAGCAGCCGGAGCGGCTCGGCGATGAACCGGGACCCCAGGTAGTCCTCGCGGGTGAACTCTTCCTGTAGGACGGCGACCGGGTTGAGCGCGGCATGCCGGCGGTTGTTGATCGCCAGCGGCGCCAGCGCGTCCTCACCCGCCCCGTACATGCCCCGGTATCGCTGGTACATCATGGCGACGTACGCGCCCGGCGAGGTCATGCCGTACATCTCGTCATAGGCGACCGTCGGGCCGCCGCCCTCGCCGCCGTACCGCATCCTCGCCGACCGCCCGTTGTTGCCGTAGACGCACGCGACCACGTCGGCCGTGCCGCTCGCGATCAGCGCGACGGCCTCCTGGAGGGCGACCCCGCTCATGCGTCCCGTCCCCTCAAGATCGTGGACGAAACGGGGGTGCTGGAGGCCGATCACGGTGGCCAGCCGGTCGTACCCCACGCGGGAGCAGAGCAGGCCGTCGATCTCGTTCTTGTCGATCCCGCAGTCCTCGATCGCCTCCCGGAGCGCGCCGGCCGCCAGTGCGTAGGCGTCCCGGGGCCGATCCGTGGCGGCATAGAGCGCGCGGAAGTCCGACTGCCCTACTCCCACAATCGCGATATCAGCTGGCTCGTGCTGCATGCGTCTCTCCGGTCGGTTGGCCATGGCTCGCCCGTCTGAATCGGGCACGACTTTCTCGGGGTACGCCGCTGCTCGGTCAGGCCGAGGACGCGGCGGACCGACATCCGCCCAGAGCGGTCATGCTCCAGAGGCTCGTTCTTCTTCCAGCTTCGCGATGGCGGTGAGCGCCGCTTCCTTCGCGGCCTCCACGTGCAGCCGGGCGAGTTGGGCGGCGCGGTCGGCCGCCCGGTCCGTGATCGCGGCGACGAGGTCGCGATACTCCTGGTCGGACCTCTCCCGGCGTCCGGGAACGCTGAGCGACAGCCGACGCAGCGCGTGGATGCGGGCGTGCAGCGGTGCGAGGGTGGACTCCAGCAGGGCGTTTCTCGCCCCCGCCAGCAACAGCTCGTCGAAGTGGTAGATCGCGGTGAGCTGGTCGTCGTCGCTCTTGCCCGGTCGTGTGAGCTTGACCAGTTCCAGGACCTCGGCGTCCGTGGCGCGCTGGACGAAGAGCGACGCCGCTTCGGACTCCAGTGCCGCGCGCACCTCGTAGACCTGCCGGACGTCATCACTGCCGAGCACCGCGACCCGCACGCCCCGCTTGTTCGACGTCTCGACGAGGCCCAGTGCCTGGAGATGGCGGACCGCCTCGCGAATCGAGGTTCGGCTCACGCCGGTGAGCTCCATGAGCTCACGCTCGGTGAGCCGGCGCCCTGGCAACAGCGTGCCTTCGAGGATGGCCTCCCGAACTCTGCGCACCACTAGCTGCGGGACCGTCTCCGCAGGGCGGTCGATCCGCAGGTCCGGTCCGGTCTCTGGCATGCCATCTCCTCACACTTTGTATGACGTAATATAGTCGTACGTCATCACAGGGTCAACTTCCACCAGGTGTATCGGCCCGGTGGTTGTGCGCCCTAACCGCCGGTCAGCAGCGACAACGCCGTCCTCTCGGCAGACCTGCTCCGCAATCCGGCGTTGACGCGGCATAGTATGTCTGATTTAGTACGTCATACAAAGTCCCACTCGGTCGGACAGGATGACCTTCTGTTCGCGCACGTTTGCGGAGCACGGCAGCCAAGGACACCGACCGATCTCGTTCCGGGCAAGAGCTCCCATCGCACCCGCACCAGCGTCTTTCTAAGGAGGAAGGATGTTGAGTCGAATTGTCGGCAAGGGGCAGAGGAGACATCCCCGGATGCTCGCGCCCATGGTGGTCTCCGCCATGGCCGTCAGCCTCGCGGCCGCATGCTCTTCGGGCTCGTCGGAGGGACAGGGGGGTGCGTCCGGGGGAATGCTTCGCGTCGGCGTGGTCGCCAGCACGATCTCCACCATCGACGCCTACTCCAACCTGCGATCACAAGACTTCTACGTACGCAACGCCACGATGTTCGAGCCGCTCGCCCACCGGACGAAGGACGGCGGCTTCCAGTGGGCACTCGCCACCGGCATCACCCACAACAAGGCCAACACCGAGTGGACCGTCAAGCTCCGTCCGAACGTCAAGTTCCACGATGGGAGCGCGTTCGGCGCGGACGATGTCATCGCGGTCTTCAAGCGGGTCCTCGACAAGAAGAACGCGCTCATCGAGCGCAACTACATTGACTTCATCGATCCCAAGGGCATCGAGAAGGTCGATGACCTGACGGTGCGGTTCACGCTGCCCAAACCGTACGGGCCGTTCGAGTTCGCCGTGTCCAACAGCAATATCATCTTCTACAAGAAGGACTCCAAGCCCGAGCAGGCGATGGGGACGGGTCCGTTCAGCCTCGTCTCCTTCACCGCCGGGCGCGAGACGGTCGTCAAGAGGAACGACAACTACTGGGGAACGAAGCCCAAGATCGACAGGGTCAAGCTCATCAGCTTCAAGACCGCGGAGGCGTCCACCAACGCGCTGATCGGCGGCCAGATCGACGCGAGCTCCAACATCCTCCAGACCTCGCTTCCGACGATCGAGAAGACGCCGGGCCTGAAGGTCATGAAGAGCGACGTGAACCTGAAGGTCAGCATCGGCATGCGCGCCGACACCCCGCCCTTCAACGACGTGCGCGTCCGCCAGGCGATGCGACTGATCATCAACCGCAAGCTCGCGCTCTCCAACGCCTTCGACGGCCTCGGGGAACTGGCCAATGATCACTCCGGCTTCGACCGCTGCAAACCGGACGTCCCCCAGCGGGACCAGGACCTTCCCCAGGCCAAGAAGCTGCTCGCGGACGCGGGGAAGTCGAACCTCACCATCGACCTGGAGACCGGCGCGAACAAGCCCGGCATGCTCCAGCTGGTCCAGATCCTGGCCGAGGACGCCAAGAAGATCGGCGTCACCATCAAGGTGCAGAAGATGGAGCTGGGCGCCTACCTCGAGAAGTGGGGCAAGCGGACGTTCTACACCGGGTACGACACACGGCCCTACCTGGAGGGCGTACCCGAAATGATCAGTAAGGACGATGTGCTCAACCACCAGCACTGGCACGACCCGGAGTTCGAAGCGCTGGCCAAGGACCTTTACGCCACCTCCGACGTGCAGGAACAATGCGAGATCCAGAAGAAGATGAAGAAGATCGAATATGAGCGGGGCGCGAGCATCCTCACCGCGACGAATCCCACGGTGAGCGTGTTCTCCTCGAAGGTGCACGGCCTCGTTCCGGAATTCCCCTCGGGAAACCTGTACGACTTCACCAAGGTCTCCATCGACCACTGAGCAGGTAGGGCGGTGTCACGCGGACCGGAGTTGCCCTCCTCGGAGCAGGACCCGACGAGGGGGCATCTCCGCGTTCCGTCAGCACGCAGTCGTGGCTAGGGGGTGTCTGTTCATGGCGTTCCGACACCCCCTGGCCCGAACGACGACCCGACACGTTGAACGGGATTGTTGCAATGGCTACTGAGACGATCGACAAGGCGGTCGAGGTCGCCCCGACCCCGCGCCACTCCCGACGAGCCGCCCTTGCGTGGCCTATCGGCCGACGTGCGCTGACGGGCGTGGTGACCTTGTGGTTCATCTCCGTCATCGTCTTCGTGGCGACGCAGGCGATGCCCGGCGACGTCGCGCACATCATCCTCGGACCCAGCGCGTCCACCGAGCAGGTGGCCCAGCTGAACCAGAACCTGGGTCTCGACCAACCGCTGCTCAGCCAGTACTGGGACTGGCTGAGGAACGTCCTCACCGGCAACATGGGCAACTCGCTGGTCAGTGGTCAGCCCGTGTCCGAGCTCCTCTCCGAACGAATCTTCAACTCCGCGACGCTGACCGTGATCGCGATGATCTTCATCCTCCCGCTGTCCCTGGTGATCGGCCTGCTCGCGGCCGTCCTGCGCGACAAGCTGTTCGACCGGGCCTACCTCGGCACCTCGCTCGTCGTGACGGCGACCCCCGACTTCGTCATCGGCAGCCTCGTGATCGCCCTGTTCGGCACCGTCGTCTTCAAGGTCCTTCCCCCGGTCTCGCTGATCCCTCCGGGTGACGCGCCCTGGGAGCACCCGCGGCAGCTCGTGATGCCGCTCGCCGTCATGGTGCTCGTCGGAGTCACCTACCTCTCGCGCCTCGTGCGCGTCTCCTTCATCGACGTGCTGGAGAGCGAGTACGTGCAACTCGCGATCATCAAGGGTCTGTCGATGCGACGGATCCTGTTCCTGCACGCATTGCCGAACGCGCTCGCGCCCAGCATCCCGGCGGCGAGCATCATGGCCGCCTACACCATCGCGGGCTCGGTCGTGATCGAGTACTTGTTCGCCTATCCCGGCATCGGCTCGGCGCTCGTGGACGCCGTCGCCGGCCATGACCTGCCGATGATCCAGGCCATCATCATGCTCATGGCGGTCGCGTTCTTCTGCTTCAACCAACTCGCCGACGTGCTCGGAACCCTGAACAAGTCCCGCTAACAGACGAAGGAGCGTGCGGCCATGATCCGAACGCGACCCAGGGAGCAAGGGGTCCAGGCTCCGCCCAGGAATCTCACCCGCCGTGTCCTGACCTCCCGTCGGACCCGGCTCGGGCTGATCATGATGCTGACCATGATCCTCTTCGCGGTCGTCGGCCCCTTCCTCGCGCCCCACTCGCCGACGGCGGTCATCGCGAAGCCGTACGCATCGCCCGGCGACGGCCTGCTGCTCGGCGCCGACTCGCTGGGCAGGGACATCGTCTCGCGCGTCCTCAGCGGTGGAGCCAACCTGACCTGGATGGCCATCGTCGCCACCTTCGGGGGCGTGACGCTCGGCACCACCATCGGGTTGATCGCGGCCTTCGCCGGCGGGGTCGTCGACACGCTCCTCATGCGGATCGTCGACGTGCTGCTGACCTTCCCGACGATCATCATGGCGATCCTCTTCATCTCCATGGTCGGGCCGAGCCGGGTGATCCTGGTGATCCTGGTGGCGATCGGTCTCACCCCTGGCATGGCGCGCGTGATGCGCGGCGCGGCGCGTCCGGTGATCAGACGGGAGCACATCATGTGGGCGCGGACGGTCGGGCTCTCGTCCCGCCACATCCTCTTGCGTGGGGTCCTGCCGAGTGTGACGTCCCCGCTCATGGTGGAGATCGGGCTCAGGCTCATGTGGTCGGTCGTCGGCCTCGCCTCACTGAGCTTCCTCGGCTTCGGCGTCCAGCCCCCCGCCTCCGACTGGGGGCTCATGGTCAGCGAGAACAAGGACGGCCTCGCCATCCAGCCACTTGCCGTCTTCATTCCCGCCGTCTGCGTCGCCCTGTTCACGATCGGGGGCAATCTCTTCGCCGAGGGCGCCGCCCGCGTGATCGGGCGCACCGAAGGGGCTCGTTCATGAACGCCGTCGACGTCACCGGACTCACCGTCACCCTCGACGACGGCAGTGTGATCGCCAACGATGTGTCCTTCGGCCTGGAGAGCGGCCAGGTCATGGGGCTTGTCGGCGAATCCGGCTCGGGAAAGAGCACGGTCGCGCTCGCACTGCTCGGCTTTGCCAAGGCCGGTGCGAACATCACCGGCGGCAAGGTCGTGGTGGGCGGTGTCGACCTGCTCGCGCTCCCACCGAACGAGTTGCGCGAGGCGCGCAAGAAGCTCATCGGCTTCGTGCCCCAGGACCCCGCGACGGCGCTCAACCCGGCGTTGCGGATCGGCGCCCAGCTGACCGAGGGGATGCTCGGTACCAAGAAGGAGAACCTGCCGAAGATCCGCCGGGTCCTCGAAACCGTCGGCCTGCCCTCGGACAACGCCTTCCTGCGACGTCATCCCCAGGAGCTCTCGGGTGGCCAGCAACAGCGCGTGGCGATCGCCATGGCCGTGGGGAAGGGGCCGAAACTGATCGTCTTCGACGAGCCCACGACCGGTCTGGACGTCTCCACCCAGGCACGAGTCCTGGAGATGGTCGCCCGTCTGTGCGCGGACAACGGCATGGCCGCCGTCTTCGTCTCGCACGACCTCGCGGTCGTCGGCGCCGTCGGCGACCTGGTGACCGTGATGTACGCCGGGCAGATCCTGGAGACCGGATCGCGCGAGGAGGTCCTGCACTCCGCCGCACACCCCTACTCCATCGCGCTGCTGGAGTCGGTCCCGTCGACGCGTCAGCGGTTGCCGCTCGTCTCCATCCCCGGCCGGGCGCCGGCGGCGGGAGCCGAGTTCGATGGTTGCGTGTTCGCGGACCGCTGCGCGTTCGTCGAGGACCGTTGCCGCGACTCCGCACCCCCGCTGGTCGCCACGTCCACGGGCAGCGCGGCACGCTGCGTCCGTGTCGAGCACGTCCTGCGGAACCAGAATTGCCTGGTCAAGGAGCCTCTGCACCGTGTCGAGAGCAGGGAGGAAGACGGCGCGTCCGTCCTCAGCGTCCGGAACCTGAACGCCTCCTACGACCGGACCCAGGTCCTGTTCGACGTCTCCTTCAACGTCGCTCCCGGCGAGTGTCTGGGCGTTGTGGGCGAGTCGGGCAGCGGCAAGACGACCATGTCCCGCTGCCTGATCGGGCTTCACGAGGACCAGTCCGGCAGCTTCGAGATGGCCGGGAAGCCGCTTCCGCCGCGGTTGCGGGACCGGAGCAAGACGGTCAAACAGCAAATGCAGTACGTCTTCCAGAATCCCTACGGTTCGCTGAACCCCCGCGAGACCGTCGCGACCGCGGTGATGGTACCGCTCAAGCACTTCTACGGAGAGCGGGGCAAGGCAGCCCGCGGCAAGGCCCAGGAGGCCCTGGAACGCGTGGAGATCCCGTGGCGGCTCGCGGACCGCTACCCTGCCGAGTTGTCGGGCGGTCAGCGTCAGCGGGTGGCCATCGCTCGCGCTCTTGCCTGCAACCCCTCGCTGCTGATCTGCGACGAGGTCACCTCGGGTCTCGACGTCTCCGTCCAGGCCTCCGTCGTCGAACTGCTCCGGACGCTACAGGACGACGGGCTGAGCATGATCTTCATCACCCACAACCTCGCCGTCGTGCGCAGTATCGGTGACCGTGTCGTCGTCCTGAGCCAGGGGCGCGTCGTCGAGTCGGGAGCGGTCGAGTCGGTGCTCACCGCACCGCAGCATCCCTACACCCAGGGGCTCCTCGCCGACACGCTGGAGGTCGACCGTCCCGACACCGAGACGAGCGATCTCCCCGGATGAGACCGACCTCCCACGGGTGCTCCGACCCGTGGGAGGACCGTCGCATCTGGCTGACCGCCTCCAGTCGGGGCCAGCCAGATCACCGCGAAGCCAGAGCTAGGCGATCTCCGATCGCCTAGCTCTGGCTAGTTCCGATGGCATGCTCGATCCTGCCGCGCGTGGGGAACTTCGGGAAGGGCGCTCCGGGCCTGTGGGTCGAACACGGCCGGATGTTGGAAAAGGGCACCGGACCAGCGGTTCTCCAGCTCGACGGTGCGCAGATGAGACCAGCCGGCACCGCGGTAGAAATCATGCAACCGGTAGTTGGTGCGCCACGCGTCGAGCCTGATCCACCGTGCGCCCTGGCGGGCGGCCAAGTCGATCGTCCAGCGAAGAAGCAGTTCGCCCAGCCCCTGACCGGCGTGTTCGCGGGCCGTGGCCAGTTTGGCCACGTAGCGCGCTGGTTCTGCGAGTTCTTCAGGAGTCCAGAAGTCGGCGGGCCCGTCGGTGGAGACGGTGACGGTCGCAATCGCGGATCCGTCCTGGTGGACCAGGTACATCTCGCCGCGTTCGATGATCGGCGCGACCCGCTCGGCGGCGAACCCGGAGGCCCACTGGTTGATGCCACGGGAGGTCAACCATTCCGCCACGCCGTTCAGCAACGCCAGTACCTCGGCCAGGTCGTCGGCGGTGGCCAGATCGATGGTCCTCACGCGCCCTGCCCGAAGATCGAGCCCGCGCGGTCACCCGGCAAGGTCGTGATGCTCACCCGCACCGGCCGGCCGGTGGTGCACCGGTCGATCCGCAGGTCCGGTCCGGTCTCTGGCATGCCCTCTCCTTCACACTTTGTATGACGTAATATAGTCATACGCTACTGTCGGGGGTCAACCTATAGCTGACCTCACGGTTGCTGTGCGCCTCTATCGCCGGTCAGCAGCGACGACGCCACCCTCTCGGCAGCTCTGGGCTTCCTTCCGATGGTGACGCGCCGTGGTATGTCTGATTTCGTACGTCATACAAACAAGCGGTCGGCACGGCAGTCAGCACCTGCAACGAGCAGCGCCAGGCGCCGGCGGACGCTGCGTCACGATGTGCAGGCCCGGGTGACCATTCCCTGTCCCGAATGTCTTCTGATCAGCGGGGGACGAAGCCCGCCCGGTAGGCGATGATCACAAGCTGAACGCGGTCGCGGGCGCCGAGCTTGGCCAGCAGATGGCTGATGTGGGTCTTGACGGTGCCGGCGCCGATACCCAGCCGCACCGCGATCTCGGCGTTCGACAGACCTGCGGTGACCAGGAGCAGGACCTGGCGTTCGCGGCCGGTGAGCGAGGCGGGCAGCGCCGGCGGGGCGGCGGCGGGTTCGGGACGGGCGCAGAACTCCTTGATCAGGCGGCGGGTGACGGTCGGCGCAAGGAGCGCCTCGCCCGCCGCGACCACGCGGATCGCGGCGAGCAGGTCGGCGGGCGGTGCGTCCTTGAGCAGGAAGCCGGACGCGCCGCCGCGCAGCGCCGCGTAGACGTACTCGTCCAGGTCGAACGTGGTCAGGATCAGAACCCGGGCCGTGCCGGCGGAGGTGATGAGCCGGGTGGCGTGCAGGCCGTCCATGCCGGGCATCCGGATGTCCATCAGCACCACGTCGGGCCGCTGGGTGCGGGCCGCTTCGACGGCGGCGGCGCCGTCCCCGGCCTCGCCCACGACGGTGAGGTCGGGAGCGGTGCCGACGATGCCGCGAAGCCCGGCGCGCAGCAGCGCCTGGTCGTCGGCGACCACGACCCGGACGTTCACGCGGCCGGTTCGGCGATGGGCAGCCGGGCGACGACCTGGAAGCCGCCGCCGGGAATCGGAGCGGCCCGCAGGGTGCCGCCGAACAGGCGGGCACGCTCGTTCATCCCGAGCAGCCCATGGCCGGGCCTGGGCGAAGCCGGGCAGCCCCGCCCGGCATCGGTGACCTCGACGACCAGCGCGTCGTCGCGATAGTCCAGGACGACGCGGGCCGTTGACGCGCCCGCGTGCTTGACCACGTTCGTCACCGCCTCCTGGACGATCCGGTAGACCGACAGCTCCGCTCCGGCGGGCAGTGGTCGAGCGGTCCCGCGGGTGCGCAGGTCGACCTGGACTCCGGCGCGGGCCGTTCGGTCGATCAGCGCGTCCAGATCGGCCAGACCCGGCGCGGGTTCGAGGCCGGGCTCGTCGTCGGTCCGCAGCACGCCGAGCAGGCGCCGCATCTCGGTGAGGGTGCCGCGGCCGGTCGCCTGGATGGCCTCCAGGGCGTCGCGCGCCTCGCCGGGACGCTCGTCGATCACCAGTGCGCCGAACCCGGCCTGCACGGTGATCACGCTCATCCCGTGCGCGACGACGTCGTGCAGTTCGCGGGCGATCCGCAGCCGCTCCTCGGCGACGCCTCGCTTGGCCCGCTCCGCCATGAGCCGCTCGGTGTGCCCACGGTGCAGCCGGGCCCCGTACGCCACCGCCCACACCGCGGCGAACACCACGGTGAACAGTGCCGCCCCGCCCCGTCCACCCAGCGCCCACACGCAGGCCAGCGCAACGGCGAGCCCGGTCCACGCGGTGCGGGGACGGCAGCGGTACCCGAGCGGGAACAGGACGTAGGCCATGGACAGGAACCCCAGCACGATCGCCCGGGGCGCCGCCGCCCAGACCACCGCCAAACAGGCCAGTGACACCGCCAGGGACGGCACCGGGCGGCGCCATCCCAGCGCGATCGGGGTGGCGGCGAGCGGCGCCGCGACGGCCGTCGCCGGGCCCCCGCCCTCGTTGATCAGCATCATCGTGGCCAGGCACCCGTAGCCGACGGCGGCGAGCCGGATCGGCCACGTCCAGAGGCGCTGCATGCCGCCAGCGTAGGGAGGCGAGTGCCCCGCGCGCATCGGCCGGCCGGCCTATGCCGCACGGCAGAGCGAGCCGCCGAGGTGCGTTCCGCAGAGGGACGCGACCGGCCGCGTCACCGAGGATCGTCGATCGCATGATCGCAGTCCACGAACTCGTCAAACGGTACGGCCGCGCCACCGTCGTCGACCACCTGTCTTTCGAGGTGCTCCCCGGCAGGGTCACCGGCTTCGTCGGCCCCAACGGCGCGGGCAAGTCCACCACCATCCGCATGATCCTCGGCCTGGACACTCCTACCGGCGGCCGCGCGCTGATCGGCGACAGCGCCTACCGTTCCCTCGCCCGCCCGCTGGAGACCGCCGGCGCGCTGCTGGACGCCGCCGCCATCCACGGCGGCCGCAACGCTCGCGCCCACCTGATGTGGATGGCGGCCGCGGGACGGCTGCCCCGCCGCCGCGTCGACGACGTCCTCGAACAGACCGGCCTCACCGCCGTCGCCCACAAGAGGGTGCGGACGTTCTCGCTCGGCATGCGGCAGCGCCTCGGCGTCGCCGCGGCGCTGCTGGGCGACCCCCCGTGCCTGCTGTTCGACGAGCCGGTCAACGGACTGGACCCCGAAGGCGTCCGCTGGATCCGCACGTTGATGCGGGACCAGGCCGCGCAGGGGCGCACCGTGCTGGTCTCCAGCCATCTGATGAGCGAGATGGCCCTGACCGCCGATCACCTGATCGTCATCGGCCGGGGACGCCTGATCGCCGACCTGCCCGCACGCGACCTGGTCACCGCCGACGTGCTCGTGCGCGCCGACCGGGCCGAGGAACTCGCCGGCCTGCTACGTGCCGGCGGCGCCACGGTCCGGCCCGAACCGGGCGGCGGGCTGGCCGTCACCGGCGCGACCCCCGAGGAGATCGGCCGGACGGCGGGCGCCGCCGGCATCGCGGTCTACGAGCTGAGCCGGCGCGAGACCTCCCTGGAAGACGCCTACCTCGACGTCACCGACGCCGCCGTCGAATACCGGGCCGAGCGATGACCGGCGCGCTGCACGCCGAGTGGATCAAGCTGCGCAGCGTCCGCTCCACCTACGTGATCCTGGCCGTCACCCTCGGCCTCGGCCTGGGCGTGGGGCTCATGGGCGTCTCCTCCACGGCCGCGCATTGGGCCACCCTCCCGGCGGCGGACAAGGCCGCGTTCGATCCTGTCGGCGCCTGCTTCGAGGGCTTTCAGTACGCCCAACTCGCCCTCGTCGTCCTCGGCATCCTGGTCATCGGCCCCGAGTACGGCACGGGCCAGATCCGCGTGACCTTCACCGCGGTGCCGAGACGCCGGACGGTGTTCCTGGCCAAGGCCGTCGTCCTCGGAGCGTTCGCCTCGGTCGTGAGCCTGGTGAGCGTGTTCGGCACCTTCGCGCTCTGCCAGGTCGTGCTCTCCGGGAAGGACCTGAACGTCGGCCTCGGGGAACCCCGCGTGTTGCGCGCGGTCGTCTGCGCGGGCCTCTACATGGCGGTGGTCACGATGGTCGGGTTCGGCCTCGGCGCGTTCCTGCGGCACACCAGCGCCGCGCTCGCGGCGGCCTTCGGCCTGGTGTTCCTGGCATGGCCGGCCGCCCGCGCCGTGGAGGGCATCTCCAACCTGCCGAATCACCTCGTCCTGGTGAACGCCGCCGAGGCGCTGGCGACCGTCCACGATCCCGCGGGCCCGCACGCCACCCGCGTCCCGTCCTTCGGAACGGCTCTCCTCGACCTGATCCTCTACCTGGTCGTCTTCCTCGGCCTCGGCGCCTGGCGCCTCACCCGCGACCCCTGAGCCTTGTGGGCCAAATCCATGCGGTGCCGGACGAACGGCGGGTTCTCGGTGCTGGTGGAGCCGGTGCTGGTGGAGCCCGGCGTCTGCGGTGAGTCTCATTTGAGGCTTCCGGCGGTGACGCCGCCGACCACCCAGCGGTTGAACACCACGTAGATCACGATCATCGGCAGTGTGATGATGGAGAGGGCGGAGAAGAGGAGTCCGTAGTCGGTGGCGTGCCGTCCGGTGAAGGCCAGCAGGCCGGTCGGGATCGTCTTCAGCGCGTCATCCTGAATGTAGAGCAGGGCGAGGAGGAACTCGTTCCAGCTGGCGAGCGCGGAGAAGATCGCCACGGTGGCCAGGCCCGGCTTCAGGAGCGGGACCACGATCATCAGGAAGACGCGCAGGTCACCGGCGCCGTCGACGCGGGCGGCCTCGAAGAGTTCGGCCGGCAGCGCGTCCAGGTAGACCTTGAGCAGGTACGTCGCCAGCGGCAGGCCCATCGCGGTGTAGGGCACGATGAGCGCCCAGCGGGTGTCGGTGAGGCCGAGGTCGGTGAACATCGTGTTCTGCGCGATGAAGTACGACTGCAAAGGGAGCAGGAGTCCCAGAGCCAGCAGGGCCATGAAGGCGCCGCGACCGCGGAACTGGAATCTGCTGAACGCGTAGGCCGCGGCGGATCCCAGCACCAGAATCGCCAGCACCGAGGTCGCGGTGACGACGAGGCTGTTGAGCATGTACTGGCCGAGTCCGCCGACCTGCCAGGCGGTCTTCCACTGTCCGAAGTCGATGCCGTCCGGGGGCGCGAACGGGTGGGAGAAGATGTCGGAGTTCGATTTGAAGCCGGACAGCGTCATCCAGATCATCGGGAGGAAGAAGATCAGGGCGAGCAGCCCGAAGCCGATGCCGAAGAGTGAGCGGGAGATCCGCCGGGCCCGGACGGCGGGGGCGGCGGCAACCGCCGTGCCGCGCGTCCGGGTCCTCGCCAGGGTTCCGTTCATGCCGCCGTCCTCTCGCTCCGGGCACGCAGGCGCATGAAGACCAGACCCGCGAGCACGACCAGCGCGGTCATCACCACGGCCATTGCGGACCCGTAGCCGACCTCACCGTCGGTGAAGGCGACGCGGGTGAGGTACGTCGTCGGGATCTCGGTCGCGTTGTACGGGCCGCCGTTGGTGAGGACGTAGAACAGGTCGAAGCTCTGAAATCCTCCGGTCACGCACAACAGCAGGCACGCCTCGACGGCCCTGCGGATCACCGGGACCTTCACCTGAAAGAAGATCCGCAGTTCTCCGGCGCCGTCCAGCCGGGCCGCCTCGATCACCTCGCCGGGGACCTGCCGCAGCGCGGCGTAGAAGATCGCCATGTAGAAGCCCGCGTACACCCAGCCGGAGACGACGCAGACCGCGGCCAGGGCGGTGCCGCTCTCGCCCAGCCACACGTGCCGCAGGCCGTCCAGCCCGACGGCTCCGAGGGTGGCGTTGGCCAGGCCGAAGTCGCCGTTGTAGACGAAGGACCACAGCACCGCGACGACCACCATCGGCAGCATCACGGGTGCGAAGAGGGCCACCCGGAACCAGGTCGACTCGCCGCGCCGCGCCGCGAGCACACCCGCGAGGGCGAGGCCCACCAGGACTTCCAGGACGATCGTGGCCGCGATGTAGATGGCGACGTGCGTGAAGGAGTCCATGAAGACCGTGTCGTGGAAGGCGCGGGCGTAGTTGTCGAAGCCGACGAACTCCATGGGCCCGAAACCGGACCATTCGGTCAAGCTGAACGCGCCGGTGGCGATCATCGGGCCCAGCACGGCGAAGCCGAAGACGAGCAGGGCGGGCCCGGCGAACAGGTAGGGCGTCGCGCGGTGGTTCGGCTTCACGAGGTGCCCGCCTTGCGCGCGGCGGCGGCGAGCGCGTCCTCCGGCTTGTTCTTCCCGCCGAGGACGAGGGAGACCGCCCGGTAGAACGCTTCCGCGCGCTTGAGTTCGTAGCCGGTGTCCGGGGGCAGGACGAGCGTCTTGGCGTCGGAGAGCAGGTCGTTGAGGCGGGTCGTGCGCGGGTCGACGGGAGGACCGCCGGGGGCGGGCTTGGCCTGCGGGACCGTTCCAGATTTGGTGAACGCGGTCACGTTGGCGCCGGAGTTGGCCAGCGCGAGGAAGTCGGCGGCCTCCTTGATCTTCTTGCTCTTCGCGTTGATCACGTAGCCGGTGGCGACGCCGATGACGCTGTTCTGGTCGCCCGAGCCGGACACGGACGGGAGGTTGACGTAGTCGATCTCCAGCTTGGGGGCCTCCTCGATCGCGGCGGTCACCAGCCACGAGCCGATCGGGTGCATGGCCGCCTTCCCCTGGAGGAACATCTGGTCGCCCTCGGTGTCGTTGAGCGCGCTGGCCGTCTCGTTGAGGCACTTGTGCTCGCGCAGCTGCGCCACGTGCCCGAGCGCGTCGCTCCAGCCGGGGCTGTCGAAGCCCGCCTTCCCCGAGAGGACCTGGGCGTACGAGGACTCGCCCGCCACCCGGGAGACCAGGTGTGCGATCCAGTTGCCGACGGGCCACAGGTCCTTGTTGCCGGCGGCGATGGGGGTGATCCCCTTGGACCTCAGGGCGTCGCAGGCCGCGAGCAGCTCGTCCCAGGTCTTCGGGGGCGCCACCCCGGCGCCGGACATGACCTTGGTGTTGTACCAGAGCACGTTGGTGACGTCGGACGCGAACGGCACCATGACGGTCTTTCCGTCGACCTTCATCAGGTTGTAGGCGGAGTCGCCGATCAGTCCCTTGAGAGGGCCGTCATTGACGTAGGAGCCGACGTCGGCGGCGAAACCGTCCTTGACGCGGGTGGCGAGCCGGTCGCCGGCCCACTCGAAGTAGATGTCGGGGGACTTCCGGCCGTTGAGCAGGCTCGGCAGGCCGACGCTCTGGTACAGGTCGTCGTCCTGGAAGTTGAGCTGCACCTTCATGCCGGGATGTGCCTTCTCGTACTGCTTGGCGATGTCGTTCCAGACCCGGATTTGCGCCTCGCCCGGCGAGACCATGGCGATCCGCAGGACGTCGTCGCCCGCGCCCTGGCCGCCGCCGTTCCCGCATGCCGCGAACATCATCATGGTGGAGGCGGCACCGGCCAGGAGACCGATCGTCCTCTTCAGTCGGTTCATGAGGACTCCTTTCGCATACCCAGTAAAGAGTCTTTATCTAGTCTAGGCAAGAGTCTTTACTAAATTTCCCGACGACCTCCACCACCGGGCGCCGCACTTCCGGCCGCAACGACCGGGAGAACGCGGCTCTAAGTCGTTCCTCCGTCACCTGGCCACCGAGTCCGAGCTCGTCAAGGCCGTGAAGGGCGGAGCCGACGATCGGCGGAGCGGTCAGGATACGCAGGTCGACTTCGGCCCCCGAGGCGCGGAACCGCGCTTCGACGCGGTCCAGCAGAAGCGGATGGGACGCGGTGAGCACCCCACCGCCCAGCACCACCGGTACGGGCGTCCGGTCGAAGGTGAGCCGGTCCAGCGCCGCGAGGGCCATTCCGGCCACCTCGTCCCCGAGACGTTCCACGAGGGACCTCGCCACCCTGTCGCCGCCGTCGGCGACCTCGAACAACAGGGGCACCAGCTCGTGCAGCCGTTCGCCGGACAGCTCACCCAGGTGGAAGGCGATGCACACGGCGGTGACGTCGGGCAGGGCGAAGTGTGCGGCGACGGCTTCCCGCAGTTCGGTACGGGGGCCCCGTCCGTCCTCGTCGCGCACCGCACACCAGAGCACCTCCTCGCCGAGGAACTCCCCGCCGCCCCAGTCGCCCGACCGACGTCCTAGCGCGAGGTAGCGGACGGTCCGTCCGCCGGGGGAGCGGGCGACACAGTTCATGCCGGCCCCGCACACGACCGCGGCCCCGTACGGAACCTCGGATCCAGCGCGCAGGACCGCGAACGTGTCGTTGTCGACCGTCACGTCCGGCGCCCACCCCTGGGCCGTGATCGCCTTCGTCAGGATCTCGCGCTCTTCCGGCAGGTCGCAGTTGGCGAGGAGGGCCGTGACATGGTCGGCGACCGGACCCCCTCCGGACTCGGAGGCGGCGGCGCGGACGAGGTCCGCCAGGCCCCCGATCGCTCTGCCCCACCCTTGGCTGTGGGGTTCGAAGCCACCGCCGCGCACCCAGGCGAGCACATCACCGGTGGCCGCCACCAGGGCCACGTCCGTCTTGCTGTTGCCGGCGTCGACGGCGAGCACCGCGGGTCGTTGAGCCTGCCGGTTCACGCGACCCACGGCAGGTGCTCGCGGTTGGCGGCCAGCAACCGGTCCGTCAGGTCACGGGCCAGGTCGTACTGTCCGACCAGCGGATGGGCCAGCAGCGCCGCCTCCACCCGTGTCCTCCCCCCATGCAGGGCCGCCGCCAGCGCGAGTTCCTCGTACGCGGTGACATGCGCGATCAGCCCCGCGAACAGCGGCTCGACCTGACGCACCGGCACCGGCACCGGACCCGTCCCGTTGATCGTCGCCGGAACCTCGATCACCGCCGACTCCGGCAGGAACGGCAACGTGACGCCGTTGCGCACGTTCACCACCTGGCGGTCGCCGCGGTCTTCGAGCAGCGATGTCAGCAGCTCGACAGCGGCCGTCGAGTAGTACGCGCCGCCGCGCTCCTCCAGCAGCGCCGGCTTCTCCACCAGTTCGGGGTCGGCGTACATCGTGAGCAGCCGCTCCTCGATCGACAGCACCTGCTCCGCCCGGCGCGGCCCGCGGCGCTGCTCGTCCACGACCCGGTCGTGCGCGTAGTAGTAGCGCAGGTAGTAGGACGGGACGACACCGAGCGCGCGCATCAGGTCAAGGGACAGCTCGGTCTCGTCGACCAGGTCCCGTCCGTCGCCCGCCAGCAGCGACGGCAGGACGTCCTCGCCGTCCACCCATGCGGCGCGTTCCCACGACAGGTGGTTGAGTCCGACATGCTCCAGCGACAGTTCGGCGGGGTCACAGCCGTGGAGCCGGGCGAACAGCCGCTGGAAGCCCATCGCCACGTTGCACAGGCCCACCGCGCGGTGACCGGCGTCCAAAAGCGCGCGGGTGACGATGCCGACCGGGTTGGTGAAGTCGATGATCCACGCCTCGGGCGCCAGCGCACGCGCCCGGTCGGCGATCCGCAGGACGGCCGGGACGGTGCGCAGCGCCTTGGCCAGGCCGCCCGCGCCGGTCGTCTCCTGCCCCACGCAACCGCACTCCAGCGGCCAGGTCTCGTCGCCGAGCCGGGCTCGCTGGCCGCCGACGCGGAGCTGGAGCAGCACCGCCGCCGCGCCCTCGACGGCGTCGTCGAGGCCGGTGGTCCAGCGCACCCGGCCGGGGTGACCGGCTCGCGCGAACATCCGCCGCGCGAGGCCCCCGACGAGGTCGAGCCGGTCGGCGGCGGGGTCCATGAGGACGAGTTCGCCGACCGGCAGCCGGGTCAGGCCGTCCACCAGTTCGGGAGTGTAGGTGGACCCCCCGCCGATCACTGCGATCTTCATGAGCGGCCCGCCGTGACGTCCGAGATGCACCGCTCCGCGTAGCGCTGGCGTGCCAGCCGGGACCCCATGGCCATGGCCCCGACCAGGACGGGCGCGTCGCCGAGGCTGGAGACGGCCACTCGCGGCGGATGGCGGAGCAGGACCCTCAGCTCGGCCTCGATCCGTGGCAGGATCTGCGTGCAGGCGAGGCCGACCCCGCCGCCGAGGACGACCAGCTCGACGTCGGTCACCCGGACGATCTCGGCGATCCGGACGGCCGTCCGCCGCGCCTGCTCGACCAGGATCCGGGCGGCGAGCGGATCGCCGGCGCGGTCCGCGGCGAAGATCGCTTCGGCGGTGACGCGACCGGGCCGGGCCGCCGCCAGTGCCGATCCGGGCTTCGCCCGGTCGGCGATCCACTCGGCGGCCCAGGTCAGCAGGGCGTCCGCCGAGGGGCTGTCCGGCGCGACCCCCGCGCCCGGCGCGGGATTGTCCACCTCGCCGGCCGCGCCTCTGCTCCCACGGTGCGGACGGCCGCCGAGGATGAGCCCGGCCCCGACCCCGGTGCCGATCGACAGGAAGACGAAGTCGTCGACCTCCTTGCCGGCCCCGGACGCGTGCTCGCCGATGGCGGCCAGGTTGATGTCGTTCTCCACCTCGGTCGCGACGCCGAGCACCGCGCCGAGCTCCGTCCTGATCGCCATGCCCTCCAGCGCGGCACGGTTGCTTTCCCTGATCACGCCCTCCTCGGGGTCGACCACGCCGGGTACGCCCGCCACGGCCAGTTCGAGCGGCGGGCCGTCCCTGGTCAGGCGGTCGCGGACGGCGTGGGCGCCGGCCAGGACCACATCGGGCGCGGGTCCGTCGATCCGCTCGTCGTAGCGGGCGACGACGGCGCCGCTCAGGTCGGAGACGGCGCCCCGGACGAACCGGGTCCCGATGTCGAGGGCGAGGACGTGCGCGAGCGTGTCCAGCGGCTCGAAGTAGACCGCGCCATAGTGCGTCTCGCCCGCCGGAGGCTCGGTCTCTTGGACGAGCCCGGCGGCGAGCAGCAGGTCGAGTGCGTTGGCGACGGTCGGCTTGGTCATGCCGGTCCGGCGGCTCACCTCGGCCCGGGAGAGCGGCGGGTCGGCGCGGATGGCGTCGAGGACCACCGAGGCGTTGATCTCGCGCATGGTCGTGAGCGTCGCGTGCTGGGCCATGCCGAAGATTCTAGTAAAGAGTCTTGCCTCAATGCAATAAAGACTCTTTACTATGCTTGCCAGCCTGTTCGCCCACCCCCGCAACCTGGAGGAAGCCCATGGCACGCACCAAGAGGCTCCTGCTTGCCACCGCGCTCGCCGTCACACTCGGACCGGCCACGACCGGGACCAGTCCCGCGGGCGCGGACACCATCGTCGCCCCGTTCCTGCTCCAGGTCGGCAGCACGATGCCCGGCCTACCCGGCAAAGCGGTCGCGCTCGCCGCGGGCCCGGGCGGAACGATCGCCGCCGCGCACACCAGCGGCGTCGCCGTCTGGGACTCCGGCCACTGGACGGCGGTGTCGGGCGATGCCGCCTACAAGGTCGCCTGGCACGGCGACGCCCTGGTCGCGATCACGGCGAAGGGCCTGCTCACCGCGCGGCGCGACACCGGGCGCTGGCAGACGACCACCGACCGGCTGCCCAGCCATGCGGACGCCACCGCGCTGCTCGCCGGTGGGCCCGACGTGGTGATCGTCCAGGGCGAGAAGCTCTACCGGCATAAGTCCGGCCGGGACTGGGACCGCGAGAAGCTGCCGGGCACGGCCGTCGCCCTGGCCCGCGCCAAGTCTGGCAAGCTCGCCCTCGCCACCACCGCCGGCCTCTTCGAGCAGGAGGGCCGCGACTGGAATCCCGTGGCGACCGGCGCGTGGGCGCCGACCGCGATCACCCACCTCACCTACGACAGCAAGGACCGGCTCTGGATCGCCGGGGCGCAGGGCATCGGCGTCCGCGACGGTAAGTGGAAGCTCTACGATCCGTCGAGCGGCCTCCCGCTCCTCGGATTCACCGCCCTCGCGCCGGGCGCGGACGGCGACGTCTGGCTCGGCACGGCCCGCGGGGCGATCCGCTTCGACGGCGAGCACTGGGAGTACCGTCAGGGGCGCCGCTGGCTGCCCGACGACGCGGTCTCCGCCATCGCCGTGGACGGCAAGGCCAACGCCTACGTCGGCACGGCGTCCGCGGTCGGCCTCATCGAGGCGCGCCGCACGACCCTGGCGGAAAAGGCCGACGCCTACGAGCAGGCCATCGACGCCAGGCACAAGCGGACCCCGTACGGGTTCGTCGAGGGCGCCGATCTGGTGACGCCGGGCGACCTCAGCAAGTTCACGCAGAGCGACAGCGACAACGACGGTCTCTGGACCGGGATGTACGGCGCCGCCGAGACGTTCAGGTTCGCCGCGTCCAAGGACCCGCGCGCGCGGGAGAACGCCCGCAAGGTGTTCGAGGCGCTGAAGTTCCTCGGCGACGTCACCCAGGGGGGCTCGCATCCGGCCCCGCCCGGCTTCTTCGCCCGCACCGTCCGCAGCACCGCCGACGGCGACCCCAACGTGAAGGACAGCCCGGAGCGCGACAAGGAGAAGCAGAAGGGCGACGCCTACTGGAAGATCTCGCCCAAGCGGTGGCCCACGAGCGCCGACGGCAAGTGGTACTGGAAGAGCGACACCAGCTCCGACGAGATGGTCGGGCACTACTTCTTCAACGCGCTCTACTACGACCTGGTCGCCAAGGACAAGGAGGAGAAGAACGAGGTCGCGGCCGTCATCCTCCGGACCACCGACCACCTCCTCAAGAACGACCTGTCCTTCGTCGACCATGACGGAAAGCCCACCCGCTGGGGTTTCTTCAACCCGCGCGAGCTGAACGGCAACCCGTGGCGGCGCGAGGAGCGCGGTCTCAACAGCCAGACCATGCTCACGTTCCTGACGATCGCCGACCACGTGTCCGACGACGGCAAATACGCGGCGGCCAAGAAGAAGCTCATCGACGAGCAGGGCTACGGCAACAACACCCTGGCGCCCAAGGTGACACCCGGAGTCGGCGGCGGCAACCAGTCCGACGACGAGATGGCGTTCATGAACTACTACCACCTGCTCAAGTACGAGGGCGATGCCGCGCTCAAGCGCTCGTGGGCGCGCTCGCTCTACGACTACTGGCAGCTGGAACAGTACGAACTGAACCCGTTCTTCAACTTCATCGCCGCGGTCCACCTCAAGGGCGCGACCTGGACCGACGCGTACGGGCCCTTCGATCTCGACCCGACCGGACCGTGGCTGGCGCAGTCGGTCGACACGCTCAAGCGCTTCCCGCTCAACCTGATCAACTGGAAGCAGACCAACAGCGGGCGGCTCGACGTCGTCAACCTCAGCCAGCACGTCCGGCCCGACGCCGACCCGGCGAGGCTCGGCATGCTGCGAAGCGGGACGGTGCTTCCCGTGGACGAGCGAGTGGTCAGCCACTGGAACCACGATCCGTACAAGCTCGACCAGGGCAGCGCGGGCGGCACCGAGGACGACGGCGCGTCCTACCTCCTGCCCTACTGGATGGGCCGCTACCACGAGTTCATCAGCGAGAAATAGCCGTCCGGGGCGGGCGTCCAAGGTGTTTCCCAGGACGTCCGCCCCGCCGATCGCCAATGGGAAGCGCTCGCCTCGACCTTGCCGGTCAACATGACGAGGCTCGACAGGTCCTGGCCACAGCTCCCGGCCACCGCTCCCGGCCGATCATCGGGCGGGACGCTGACAGAGAGCGCTCTACGTCCCTAGCCATGGTGATGGTGGACGAGGGAAAGGAGGAACTCGTCGATGATCGACCGGGTCGCTACCGGATGTTCTCCACTTATGGCCCAATGCCGCACATCATCTGAAAGATCGATAACGTACCTTTGTGGCGGAGTTGGAGGCGAGCGGGCCGACCCGCCGCAAGGCACTGTGGCTTATGGGCGGAATCGGACTGGTCGTCCTCGCCGCCGACGATGTGGCCCTTCGCCGCCCGCCGCCGCACAGCGCTGGTCGAGGCCCGGGAACCCCCGCACTGTTGGCCCCGAAGCCGCCCAGCCCGTCCCCGTCACCCAAGCCGGTCCCGGTCGTGCGGCCCGCGCCGTGGACGTCGGCGCCCCTGACCGCGACCGTCCACCCACTGCGGCATCTGACGGAGATCGCCCCTGCGCCGCCGCCTGCCGCGCTCGCGCTCACCATCGACGACGGTCCACACCCGGAATGGACCCCGCAGATCCTTGACCTGCTGGCCGAGCACCAGGTCAAGGCGTCGTTCTTCATGATTTCGGAGATGGCACGCGAGTACTCCGGGCTGGCCCGCCGGGTCGCCGACGCCGGTCACCAGGTGAGCAACCACAGCCGTACCCACCCGCTGCCGTTCGACGGCCTGTCGCCCAAGAAGCTGCGTACCGAGATCGTCGACGCGCAGAAGGAGATCGCCGACATCACCGGAGTGCTACCCGCGCTGTTCCGCGCGCCCGGCGGTGGCTGGTCCAAACGCGCCCACACCCTCATGCGCGAGCACGGCATGCTGCCGGTGGACTGGTCCATCGACCCGTCCGACTGGCAGAGGCCGGGCGCCCGCTCCATCCGCCGTTCCATGCTGCAGGGCAAGGCCGGCGACATCATCTTGTGCCACGACGGCGGCGGAGACCGCTCCCAGACCGTCACCGCGCTGCGCACCGTCGTCCCAAAACTGAAGAAACGCGGTCTGACCTTCACGGCCCTGTGATCCAGCGCGGGCTGCGTGCGGATCTTCCGCCAGAACCGCTGCTTTCCTCGCACCGGTTGACCGGTCGCAAGGATGTAGCGCACTCGGGGTGCACGTTTCGCTGAACGCCGACGACCTCCTGGGATCTGGCGGAGAGCCCAGCGAGCCGGGGTGTCTCGTTCTTCGATACGAGCTGCTGGCCAACCGCTGCCGACCTGGCAAAAGTTGGGTCGTCGGTATCTCCGGCAAGTGCCTGAAGCGAGGATCCCATGGAGTTCGAGTCCACCTGGGCGGAGCTGTCGACTGTCGGCAAGGTCCGTGCCGGCGATGGTGTGACTCGCCTCTTCGGATCCTCACCGGAAAGAGAACTCGTCAACTGGTTCAGGGGTGAGTGCGCGAGCCGTGGACTGGACACCGTCACTGATCCGTTCGGCAACATGATCGGGTGGTTCGGTGGCCGTCCTCGCGGGCGAGAAGGCGTCCTGACCGCTTCGCATTTTGACTCGGTTCCTCAGGGTGGGGCGTTCGACGGAGCCCTCGGCGTCGTGTCGGGCCTCGCCGCGCTCGACCGCATCCGCGATGCGGGCGCAGCGGTTGAGCGCCCGATCGGCGTCGGGGTCTTCGTCGAGGAGGAGGGGAGCAGATTCGGCCAGGCGTGCCTTGGCTCCCGTCTGGCGACCTCAGCACTGTCCTGGTCGGCGGCCCGTGAGTTGAGGGACGCCGAAGGAGTCGCACTGGCGGAGGTCGCCGAGGGCGGTGAGAGCGCGCTGCTGGAAGGCGTGGCATGCGCCGTGGAACTGCATATCGAGCAAGGGCGCCAGCTCGATGCGCTGGGAGCCCAGGTCGGTATCGTCGACCGTATCTGGCCGCATGGCAGGTTCAGGTTCGAGTTCCTCGGTGAGGGCAATCACGCCGGCAGTACGCCGGTGGATCAGAGGCGGGATCCCGTCCTGCCCTATGCCAAGGCGGTACTCGCGGCTCGCGAACTCGCCAGCGCCCCGAACCTGCGAGCCACATTCGGAAGGGTGCTCGTCCACCCCAACAGCACGAACTCGATTCCGCGCTCCGTCGTCGCGTGGCTCGACGCTCGCGCGGACGGGCAGGCGGAACTGGATCTCCTCGTCGCAGACATCATCCGTGCGGCGGAGCTGGCCGCCACCGAAGGCTCGGTCGACCTGACGATCGCCGTCGAGAGCATGTCGGCGGAGTCCAGGTTCGATCGCAGGCTGGCCGAGCGCTCGGTGACACATCGTCGGTCTGTCACGGTGTCCAGCTGCGCCGGACACGACGCCGGTGTCCTGGCCGATGCCGGCATCCCCGCCACCATGCTTCTGGTGCGCAACCCGACGGGCCTATCGCACGCTCCCTCCGAGCACGCGTCGATGCCCGACTGTCTCGCGGGTATCGACGCGCTCGCAAGTCTCCTCCGCGGACTGGCGAGCACGTCGGACCTGGCACTCGATACCCCGTAACCAGCGGAAACCATCTGGCAACTCTTGACGACGACCACGCTTGGCATCATTCTGGGACAGTGTCCCATTTTGGAGGGAACCATGGAGATCCGACCCCGACCCACGGTCGGGACCGGCCTCGGCAGCGGTCTTCGGCTCGTCTACGTCGGGATCACCACGAAGGTGCTCCCGCAGTGGGCGGCGTTCGGTGACGTCCTCGGTGCTGAGGTTCGTCGGCTCGGCGACGCCACGGTGCTGATGCGCATCGACGAGCGCACCTTCTCGCTCTGGGTGGAGACGGGTGACGTCGAGGGTCTCGGGTTCGTCGGATTCGAGGTCGACACCGATTCGCGTTTCGACGAGATCCTCGAACGGGTCAAGAGGGCAGGGATTCCTTGCGAGGAGTCCACGGACCTGGCCCTGATCCGGGAATGTGCCAGGCTCGCCACCTTCGTCGACCCCGCCGGGGTCCGGCAGGAGTTGGTTCTGCGGCACAAGGTGCTCTCGCAGCCGTTCGTTTCACCCCATGGCAGCAATTTCGTCACTGGAGAGTTCGGCATCGGGCACCTGGTTTTCGGGTCGCCGGCGGACCTGAGTTCCTTCTATCGGGACGTGCTCGGCTTCGGTTTCACCGACAGCGTGGACCTTCAAGGTCGGATCATCACCTTCCTGCACTGCAACCAGCGGCACCACACCGTCGCCGTGTCGCAGGGGGAAGGCGACCTCCACTTCAACCACTTCATGTTGCAGCTTGGCACGCTCGACCAGTTGGGCCGGTTGTTGGATCGTGCGAAGGCCGCCGGGATGGACGCCTCACCCCTCGGCCGGCACACGAACGATCGAGTCATCTCGTTCTATTGCCCGACACCGTCCGGCTTCGGAGTGGAGTTGGGATCTGGTGGACGGAGCATCACCGGCGACTGGAAGCCGCAGTACTACAGCGAGAGCAGCGAGTGGGGCCATGGCCACTGAGCAGGCTTCGAGCAGAGCGAGAAGGCGGGGGACGCCGTGTCTCGGATAGTGATCGTCGGTGCCTCGCTGGCGGGATACTCGGTTGCCGAGAGCCTCCGCAAGCTCGGATCCGAGGCGGACATCGTCCTCATCGGCGACGAGCCCGAGACGCCCTACGACCGTCCACCGTTGTCGAAAGGCTTCCTTCTGGGAACCGTCGAGGAGGCGGACACGCGCCTTGGCGATATCGCTTCCCTCGGCGTCGAGTTGAGCCTGGGCTCTACTGCCACGGCACTTGACGTCTCCGCCCGCAGGGTTCAGACCGCTAACGGCGAGACTTTCGAGGCCGACCAGATCGTCATCGCGACCGGTGCGCGGGCCGTCCTTCCGGCGACGTTCGATCGAGACCTCGTGCACACGCTCCGGACGCTCGAAGACGCCAGGGTGCTGCGGGCCTCTCTCGCGCGAGCGCGGTCGGTGCTCGTCGTGGGAGCCGGTGTCCTTGGATGTGAGGTGGCGGCCACGGCTCGGCAACTCGGGCGTCAGGTACTGCTGGTCGACCGGATGGATGGGCCGATGCGGGCCGTCCTGGCCCCCCGATTCTCCGCCGCCGTCCGTGACCTGCACGTTGGTCATGGTGTTGACTTCCGCGGCGGGACCGTCGTGACCGATCTCCGGCGTGAACGCGGCGCACTGAAGGCTGGTCTGAGCGACGGTCAGTGGTGGCGAGGAGACCTCGCCGTGGTCGCGGTCGGATCCCGGCCGTGCGTGGACTGGCTCGCCGGCTCGGATCTGCACGTGGACGACGGTGTCGTCTGTGACTGGTCCGGCCGGACCGCGGCGACCGGGATCTACGCTGTCGGTGACGTCGCCCGGTGGGCGGGCCGGCGTAGCGAGCACTGGACGGCGGCGACCCAGCAGGCCGCGGTCGTCGCGGCGAGGATCTGTGGTCTCGCCCCGGAACGCCGGACACTTTCCCTTCCCTATGTCTGGTCCGATCAATACGACACCAAAATTCAAATCCTTGGTGATGCCCTGACCGACGACGGAGCCGCGAAAGTCGAGATCGTGGCCGGGGAGGTCGGCGACGCGAACTTCTGTGCGCACATCATCCGGAATGGAGGTGGGCCCGGCCTCGTGGCATTCAAGCAGATCCGAAGCTTTGCGCAGATGCGGTCGAAGCTCGCGGTCGCCTGATGCGAGGCTGACGCCCGCGGGCCGGGAATCAGCGGCCCGACTATCACGATTTAGCGGGACACCGTCCCTTGTGACGGAACAGGAAGGTTCGGAAGATGAGAAAACTGTCGGCGGTCGCCATGACCCTATGTCTCACCGCCTCGATGCTTGCCGGATGTGGCGCTCAGAACGAGGGGAACAACGGCGCGCGTGCGGGTGACTGCGGGATCAAGTTCGGCGGTGTGGTGGAGCAGACCGGCAGCCTTCAAGTTTATGGGGCTCCGGCGACCCTGGCGATGAACCTTCTCACCGAGGACGTCAAAGCGGAGGGGGGAGTCAAGGTGGGGGGCCGGAGCTGTAGTTTCGATACCTCCCTGGTCGACTACCGCAGCGATCCCGCCGCGGTATTGAGCTCCGCTCAGCAGATAGCCGAGAAAGGCGTGATCGCGGCACTCGGGCCGGCCATCAACGGGGCGGTCGCCCGCAAGGTCTGGACCGAGGGACCCAACAAGATCGTCACCATCGTGACCGATGGTGAGACCGCAGCCGATATCGCCGCCGGGGAGAAGTTCCCGCTGTCGTTCCTGCCGTTCCCGCCGGGCGCAGTCTCCTATGCGGCATCGGTCCGGCGAATGGTCGCCGCCAACCCTGGGATCAAGCGCGTCACCATCATCGCGCCCGACAACGACAACGACAACGGAAAGGTCTTCGAGCAGGTCTCCGCCAAACTGGGCCTGGAGGTGTCCAAAGTCGTCTTCCCCGCCAAGACGACGGACTTCTCCGCATTCCTGGTACAGGTGCAGAAGACCCGTCCCGACCTCCTGATCGGCCTGAACAACACCGAGCAGGTGAAGTCGATCTTCCGTCAGGCCCTGCAGATGGGCGTCGCGCGGTACTACCTGGCCGAGCACATCACCGCGGACGACGCCGCAAGGCTCCAGAAGGGCACCGACGCGGTCATCGGCGTCGCCACCAACGCACCGTCGTCGTCCACGATCGCGCCGATCCCGGCCTACGACGCCAAGGCGCTGTTCGGCGACAAACAGCCCGGATTCCTTCAGGACGTGACGGTCGAGATCTACTACATGGGCCGGGTATTGCTCGCGGCGATCAGCAAGGCCGGAACCGTCGACGACGCAAAGCGGATCGCCGACGCGGTGGAAGGGCAGAGCTGGAAGGGTCCGTTCGGCACATGCACCGTGAAGGAGGCGATCCTGACCTGCGAGACGAACCTCTTCACGGTCGGGCGGGACGGTATCACCGCCTACCGCTTCCCCGACGCCGAGAGCAACGAACCCCTGGCGGTCTATGGCTGCAAGAACGGTTCCTGCACCGAGAAATGAGCGGGTGACCGGAGCTGCCCGTTCGTCTGGGGCGGCATGGCCACCCGAACGGTGATCTCCTCCGAGCCCAGAGGACGACTTCCATGGACACCACGATTCAACTGACCGTCACCGGTCTTTCGACAGGCTCGATCTACCTGCTGGTCGGTGTAGGACTGACGCTCATCTACGGTGTCGCCCGCGTGACCGATTTCGCGATCGGCCAGTACTTCGTCCTCGGGGGCTATGCGGCCCTGGCGATGACCGGCATCGGCGTCCCCTTCCTCCTCACCATCCCCATCGCAGGTGCCGTCGTGGGCGCCATGGCCATGTCGATCAACACGGTCGTCCTGCGCGGGGAGGCCGCCACGGACGCCGCCGCGTTCCTGCTGACACTCGGCATCGCGATCGTGCTTCGGCAGGTCATCGTGCTCACCTACGGGCCGGACCAGCAGTCCGTGGAGTCGGACTGGATGACTCAGGTGATCACCCTCGGAGACGTGCGCTTCACCCTCGCCCGCCTCGTGATCCTCGTTCTGGCCATCGCCGGTGCGATGACCCTGTTCCTCCTCTTGGGCCGGACCCGGCTCGGACGGCTGATGCGCGCGACCTCAGAGAATCCGGACGTCGCTCGGCTGCTGGGCGTCAATTCCACGTGGGTGGCCCGCTTCTCCTACTTCCAAGGGACGTCGCTGGCGGCGATAGCCGGTGCCTCGGTCTCCGTCCTGTTCCCGTTCACGCCCTTCACCGGAAACGACATCCTCATGAAAGGCTTGGCCGTCGCCCTCGCCGGTGGGCTCGGCAACATTCGGGGTGCTCTGATCTTCGCCCCCGTCCTCGGCCTCCTGGAGAGCTACACGGCGGGTTCGGGCCTGTCAGAGTGGCAAGGAGGATTCTCGATTCTCCTCCTGATCGCGGTCCTGGCGTGGCGACCACATGGTCTCCTGGTGAGGAGCGCCCGGTGAAGAGCCCACGCGTCCTCGTCCCCTTCTCCCCGCACCAGCTCTGGCCTGCCTTCGCGACCTTCGTCTTCCTGGCGCTCATCCTCCCGGCGAATCCCTTCCAGAGCCCCTGGGTCGCGAGCCTCTCCGTGCTCTCGATCGGCACATACGCGTCGGTGTTCGGCATCCTGGCCGTCTCGACCGGCACGTTCATCAGGTTGACCGGATTGATCTCGGTCGCGCAGGCCGGCATGTGGGCGATCGGGGCGTACGCGGGAACCATCGCGTCGAACAACGGTGCCGGCTTCTGGGGGGCCGTCCTCATCGCCATGATCGTCGCGCTGGCGGTCTCACTACCGGTCGGAGTGGTGGCCCTGAGGTCCAGCGGGCTCGCGTTCCTCGTCGTCACCCTGGCAATCAGCGGACTGGTGGTGCTCGTCCTGGAGAATGCGAAGGAGCTGACCGGTGGTACCTCCGGCCTCCTGGTCAAGGACAACTCGGTCGGCCTCGTCGGGATCGACCTCAGCGATCCGCTACGGCGCTACTACCTGCACCTGGGCCTGCTTCTTCTCACCGTCGCGATCCTCGCGGCCGTCGTGCACTCTCGATTCGGCCGGACCCTCGTGGCGATCAGGGACAACACCGCGCTGGCACGCTCGGTGGGCACCGCGGTGCTCTGGCGCCGACTCGCGCTCTTCGGTCTCTCTTCAGCGCTCGTCGCTCCCGCTGGTGTGATGATGGCCTACCAGCAGAGCGTCGTCACGCCGAACAACTTCGACACATTCTCATTTCTCGAAGTCTTCCTCATGGTCATCCTGGGTGGAACGGGCGCGGTGCTCGGGCCCCTGTGGGGGGCCTGGATCCTTCTGTTCATGCAGCCGTGGCTGGCCGGCACGCAGCTGTCAGATCCGAACTACCGCACCCTGATCTACGGACTCCTTCTCATCCTCCTGGTCCGGTTGATGCCCGGCGGGCTCGGCGGTGCGGCCATCTCTCTCAAGCGGAGGCTTCGGTCCCGTCGAGAGCCGGCCGTACCACAGGCGGCCGGCGAGGAGAATCGGGCCGCGCCGACCCGAAAGTGGGTGGAGCGGCCTGAGAACCGCGGGGATCCCCTGCTCATCGTGGACGGTCTCACCAAGAACTTCGGTGGATATCGGGCGCTCGACGGTGTCAAGCTGGATGTGCGTCAAGGTGAGATCCACGGTCTCATCGGCCCGAACGGGTCCGGTAAGACCACGACGCTGAACTGCATCAGCGGGGCCCTCCAGCCCGATCGCGGTAGTGTCACGCTGCTCGGCCGGTCGATCGACCGACTGAATCTGGACTTCACCGCTCGGCTTGGCCTGATCCGCACCTACCAGCAAGCCGAGGTCTTCGCCAGTTTCACCGTGGCGGAGTGTCTGGACTTCGGCTCGGACGCCGGCGAGCGGTCGGGACGCCCGCGCCTGTTCACCGCAAGGGAGTTGCTCGAACTCGCACATCTCGAGCGCATCGCCGGCAAGCGGGTCGGTAGCCTCCCGCACGGCCATCGTCGTCTGCTCGGTGTCGCGGTCGCCATCGCGGCGCGCCCCACGGTTCTTCTGATGGACGAACCGGCGGCCGGACTCTCCGCGGTCGAACTGACGGCGTTGACCGAACTCATCATGTCCATCCGCAGTGCGGGTGCATCGGTACTCATCGTCGAGCACGACATGAAGTTCCTTCTCCCCATGTGCGACTGGGTCACGGTGCTTCACAACGGCGTCAACCTGGCCGGCGGACGTGCCACTGAGATATCGGAGAACGAACAGGTGATCGAGGCTTACCTGGGATCGAGGAGGTGAACGGGTCATGGCCTTCCTGGAGTTGAAGAACGTTTCAGCCGACATTCTCGGATCGCGAATCCTCAACGGTGTCAGCATGACCGTCGACTCGGGGGAGGCGGTCGCGGTGGTCGGCGCCAATGGCGCCGGCAAGACCACCCTGCTCCGCACGATTTCCGGCCTCGTGCGGGTTTCCAGGGGAGACATCCGGATCGACGGGCGAAGCACCGCGCGGATGCCGGCCCATCGGATCTCCCGGCTGGGCGTCGGGCACGTTCCGGAGGGACGGCAGGTCTTCGCGGCCCTCACGGTTCTTGAGAACCTGCAGGTGGGGGCTCGTGATAGCGCCCAGGTCGACCAGGTCCTTGAGCTCTTCCCGATGCTCGCGGGCAAGCGTGACGCGAGCGGCGGGAGCCTCTCCGGCGGCCAACAGCAGATGCTGGCCCTTGCCAGGGCTCTCGTGCCGCGTCCACGCCTTCTGCTGATGGATGAGCCCAGCCTGGGGATCGCACCGGCGGCAATGGAGGAGATCATCGCCGTGATCAAGCAGACGCAGGCGGCCCTGGACTACGCCATGGTGCTGGTCGAGCAGACCTCCTGGGTGGCGCTGGAGCTCGTGGAGCGCGTCTGCGTGATGCAGCGCGGATCTCTCGTCGCAGAAGGTCCGGCCGCCGAGATTCTTACCCACGACAATCTCATCTCCGCCTACTTCACCTGACCGTTTCCCGTGTGGATGGAGGCCACGGAAGGTGCTTACGAGAAATGCTTGGGACAGTGTCCCGTATAATGGGACGAGGAGTGCGTCATGACATTCCCACTCGCGGCGAATCGCGACCTCACCTACGAGGTGGAGCAGTTCTTCTACCGCGAATCCCAGATGCTCGACGACCGGCGTTTCCGCGATTGGCTCGCGCTCACGACGCCCGACATCGACTACAGAATGCCGACGCAGTACGACGTGGGCCCGCGCGAGCAGGCGCGCCTGCCCATGACGCTGCACCATCTGGAGGAGGACAGGGAGAGCCTGGAGCGTCGCATCATCCGGCTGCTCAGCGGACGCGCGTGGACGGACGAACCCTTCATGCACGTCCGGCGGCTGCTCTCCAACATCGTGGTGGTCGCGGCGGACGAAGACGAGGTTCACACCCGTTGCTGCTTCACCGTCTACCGCTCGAAGCCGACGACCGGCCCTGAGACGTTCGTGGGCAGACGTGACGACGTCCTCGTGCACGGTGGCGATCTCGGCTTTCTGGTCCGCAAACGCGTGATCACGCTCGACCAGAGCGTCGTGCACTACGGGACGATCCCCGAATTGCTCTGAAAGGACATCATCATGGCGACATCGAGAAGCGCGGAGTGAGTAGATGACCGACGGAGGAACAGCGCGAGTGTGGGACTGGGGCGAGCTGGTCGATGTCGAGCGTGGTCTGATCGATCGTCGGGTGTTCTGTGATGAGGGCATCTATCGGTTGGAGTTGGAGCGGGTTTTCGCTCGGTCGTGGTTGTTTCTTGGTCATGAGTCGCAGGTGCGGCGGCCGGGGGATTTCGTGTCGACGTATATGGCGGAGGATCCGGTCGTTCTGGTGCGGTCGAGGGATGGTGGTCTGCGGGCTTTCTTGAATTCGTGTCGGCATCGGGGTGTGCGGGTGTGCCGGTATGACTTCGGGTCGGCGAGGTATTTTACGTGTCCTTATCACGGGTGGGTGTATGGGGCTGATGATGGGGCGTTGGTTGATGCGCCGCATTTCGGGGGGGATCTGGAGAGGTCGGAGTGGGGTTTGGTCGTGGTGCCGAACGTGGTCTCGTACAAGGGGCTGGTGTTCGGGAACTGGGATCCGGGTGCGGAGCCGTTGGAGGTGTATTTGGGGGGTATGCGCTGGTATTTGGATGCGTTGGTGGATCGGATTCCGGGTGGTACCGAGGTGGTGCCGGGTGTTCATCGGTGGCGGATTCCGGCGAACTGGAAGTTCGGTGCGGAGCAGTTCGCCGCCGACATGTATCACGCGGCGTTCACCCACAGCTCGGTGGCCAGACAACCCCTTCCCGGTGACGCCGCTCCGCCGAACCCGCCCCAGCCGCCGGCCGAAGCGGGCGGACGTCAAGCCCTCGATCCGCACGGCCATGGCATGGGCTTCTACACCGACTACGGGGCCAGCTTCACCGGAGCCAATCCCACTCAGTTGCGTCAGTACGTCCTCGACGTCGCGGAGAAGATGCGAACCCACCTGTCCGACGCGCAGGCGAGGGGGCCGATCACCGGGCACGGGACCATTTTCCCGAACTTCTCCTGGCTCGCCGGCGTCAGCACCATCCGCGTCTGGCACCCGCGAGGTCCCGGCGAGATGGAGATGCACTCCTGGATTCTCGTGGACGCCGACTCCGCCGAAGAGATCAAGACGATGACCAGGCGGGCGAAGTCCGAGACCTTCGCGCCGGCCGGCACGTTCGAGCAGGACGACGCCGAGAACTGGGCCGACATGCAGCAGGTCTACCGCGGCCACATGGCCCGCCGGACCGCCTCGAACTACCGGCTCCGCCTCGTCGACGAGGTCCCCGACGACCCGGACTACCCCGGCACCAGCGACGTCGTCAGCGACACCGCCGCCCGCTCGTTCTACCGCCGCTACGCCGAACTGATGTCCGCAGAGGAGAACACCCCATCATGAAGTCCCCGACCACGCCGGTCGTGCCCGTCGACCGTCTCAAGACCTTCAATGTCGTCGTCCCTGATCTCCGCGCCCACGCGGAGCACTACGCCCGGATACTGGACATGGTGCAGTGGACCGTTGACACGGTGCACGGTGTGCGGTCCGGAGACGGCGGAACCTACTCGGCCCGTCGTGCGGTGGCGACGGCACCCTGGGGCGGTGCGGTCGCTCTCATCGAGCCGATGGACGGCGACGGCCCCTACACCGCGTTCGGGAAACACTTCGGAATCGGCGTGCACTCCCTGATCGCGGAACTGGTCGACCCGGCCGGTTTCGAGCCGGCCTCCAGCTGGCTGGCCCAGAAGGGCGTCGGTCATGTGGCGGTCGAATCCCGAGACGGTGGCGAGGTCCACTACTTCGACACCCGTGACGATCTCGGCGGCTACCACCTGGGAATCTTCGTTCCGACCGGAGCGGACGCGGCGAAGGCGGAACGCTGGGACCTGTCCAGCGCCGCCGACCGGCCGGGCGACGTCCAGCCGCTGAACATCCCGCACATGCATCACTTCGGCGTCGTCGTCGAGTCCGGCTTCCGCACCACCGCGAAGTACGCCGAGCTCTGGGGACTCACCGAGTGGGTCTACGCGGACTACCGGCCCGAGTACGGATCGCTGGACGACCCCGAATACCGCGGAGAGCCGGAGGCGCACGGCTTTTTCTGCGGGTTCGGGTTCGATTTCCACAACTTCGGGTTCGAGATCATTCAGCCGACGCGTGGCGTCAGCGACTACGGACGGCTCTTCCTGGAGAAGGGCCCGGCCGTGCACCACCTCAACCTGGTGGTCGTCGACGACGTGGCGGCCTTCCAGAAGACGGCGTCCTGGCTGGAGACGAAGGGTGTCGGCATCATTCAGTACAGCCGGATGAACGCCGGAGCTGCCGTCTACTACTACCTCGACACACGCGCGCTTCTCGGGTGGGTCATCGAGGCGTACGGAGTGCTCAAGCCCACCGCCGGCCCTCCCAAGCCGTATCTCGGCGTCGCCTATTCGCATCCGGCCCTCGCTGAAGTGCGTTCCGGGACCGTGCGGGACGAAAGCAACGTTCGCGTCCTGGTCCAGATGCGTGCGGCCGAAGGCAAGGCCGAGGAGTTCCGCGCCGGTTTCGACCCGGCCGCTTCGCTCGCCGAGGACGGCTGCCTGCAGTACGAGCTGTTCCAGAGCACGTCCGACCCGCATCATTTCGCCCTCGTCGAGCTATGGGGCGACCCGGATCTCTACGACGCCCACTGGGCGGCCGAAGCCGAACGGTGGAAGCGGCGCGCCGAGTCCGACGACGGCCGGCCGGATCTGATGGCTCCATCCTCGGAGTCGCCGACCGGTCAGATCGGCACCGAGTTCTACACCCGGCAGCGTTACGAGGTCTCCGGCCAGGGATGGATCCCGGTCCGCGAGGGCTGACCGGAACCGCCGAACCGCCGGAGCGGCACATCGCCGGGCCCGAAGCCCAAAAGGAGCAAAGAATGTACAGGCTGCAACTGGACACCCTTCCCGACGAGCCCACCGAAAATCGCAGCATCGCGGTGGAACTGCTCGGCGCCCAGACCCGCTTCGTTCAAGGCGCCAGATGGAAGCACCGGATCATCGAGTGTGGTGAAGGCGATGCCCTGGTCCTCATCCACGGCGTCGGAGGATCAGCGGAGAGCTGGGCACGGAACGTCCGCCGCCTCGCCGAGCACTTCCATGTCATCGCCGTGGACGCCCTTTACCACGGACTCTCTGACAAGAAGCCGTGGTCCGCGGAGCTGGAACCCGAACTGCAAGCGGATGCGGTCGCCGACCTGCTCGACGCACTCGGCGTCGAATGGGCGCACCTTGAGGGCGAGTCGATGGGAGGCGGCATCGCCTTCGAGTTCGCGAAGAAGTATCCCGCACGCTGCGGCGGCGTCATTCTCAACGTCCCTTACATCGCCCGCTCGGCCCTCGAATCCGATGCCTCCCGGTCACCGAACAACGAGCTGATGCGGCTGTCCCGGGAAGCGATCAAGAACCCGTCGCGGGAGACGATGCGCCGGCGGCTGAACTGGCTCGTCAAGGAGCCGGACCGGATGACCGAGGAGATGCTCGACCTGCGCGCGGAACTCTATTCGCGCCCCGGTCTGCGGGAGGCCATGGCCCTGATGCACCACCTCGACGTGTCGCGTCCGCCGTCCGACGTATGGCAGGAGGAGGACTTCGCGACCTTCGTGCCAGATGTCCTTGTGTTGTGGTCCTCCCACAACCCGGGCAAGGGAGCGGGCTTCGGTGAGTGGCTGGCCGGCCTCTTCCCGGACGCCGGCTTCTACGTCGTCGAAGACGCGGCCCATTGGCCGCAATGGGAGAGACCCGCCGAGCACGACACGGTCGTCGTGAAGTTCCTCAGCGGCTCGACCAGGCCCTCGGAACGAGGCGCACGGTGAACGCGTCCGTGACCCCCGGCTGGGACTGGGGCGAGTTGGTCGATGTCGAGCGTGGTCTGATCGATCGTCGGGTGTTCTGTGATGAGGGCATCTATCGGTTGGAGTTGGAGCGGGTTTTCGCTCGGTCGTGGTTGTTTCTTGGTCATGAGTCGCAGGTGCGGCGGCCGGGGGATTTCGTGTCGACGTATATGGCGGAGGATCCGGTCGTTCTGGTGCGGTCGAGGGATGGTGGTCTGCGGGCTTTCTTGAATTCGTGTCGGCATCGGGGTGTGCGGGTGTGCCGGTATGACTTCGGGTCGGCGAGGTATTTTACGTGTCCTTATCACGGGTGGGTGTATGGGGCTGATGATGGGGCGTTGGTTGATGCGCCGCATTTCGGGGGGGATCTGGAGAGGTCGGAGTGGGGTTTGGTCGTGGTGCCGAATGTGGTCTCGTACAAGGGGCTGGTGTTCGGGAACTGGGATCCGGGTGCGGAGCCGTTGGAGGTGTATTTGGGGGGTATGCGCTGGTATTTGGATGCGTTGGTGGATCGGATTCCGGGTGGTACCGAGGTGGTGCCGGGTGTTCATCGGTGGCGGATTCCGGCGAACTGGAAGTTCGGTGCGGAGCAGTTCGCCGCCGACATGTATCACGCGGCGTTCACCCACAGCTCGGTGGCCAGACAACCCCTTCCCGGTGACCAGGCACAGGGGCCGGCCTCCGGCCGGCAGGCGACGGACCGGCACGGCCATGGCATGGGCTTCTACACCGACTACGGCGAGGGGTTCAACGCCTCTTCGGAAACGAGGGTTCGCCGGCATCTCGCACGTGTCGTCGAGAAGGCTCGTGACCACCTTTCCGACGCGCAGGCGAAGGGGCCGATCACCGGGCACGGGACCATCTTCCCGAACTTCTCCTGGCTCGCCGGCGTCAGCACCATCCGCGTCTGGCACCCGCGGGGCCCCGGAGCCATGGAAATGCACTCCTACACCCTTGTCGATTCCGACACTCCCGAGGACGTGAAGGCCAGGTTCGCCAGGTCGCTCTCCGAGGCGTTCGCGCCGGCCGGCACGTTCGAGCAGGACGACGCCGAGAACTGGGCCGACATGCAGCAGGTCTACCGCGGCCACATGGCCCGCCGGACCGCCTCGAACTACCAGCTTCGCCTGTTCGACACGGTTACTGACGACGACCCGGACTACCCCGGCACCAGCGACGTCGTCAGTGACACCGCCGCCCGCTCGTTCTACCGCCGTTACGCGGAGCTGATGTCGACATGACCGGCGCGCCGCTCGCAGGCGAGAGGGCCGATCAGGCTCACCCGCCCGACCGGCGAGTTCACGGGGAGCGCACGTGAGCGAGCTTCACTACGACCTCATGGATCTATCGGTCGGCGCACCGGCCATCCGCACGCCCCGGTCAGCGTCGGATGCGGCGATCAGCGCCATCCTTGCCGGGCACACCACGTACACCCCCAGGCGGGGGATTCCCGAGCTCCTTGCGGCGATCCGCTTCAAGTTCGATCGAGTCAACGGCGTCGCCTTCACCGAGGACGAGATCTTCGTCGGAGCGGGTGCGAAGCATGTCCTGTTCTGCCTGCTCAGCGCGATCCTCAAACCGGGCGACGAGGTGGTGGTGCCGAGTCCCCACTACGTCGGGTACCCCGGTCTCGTCCGGCGGGCCGGTGGTGTCCCCGTCTTCGTCGACGTCCGGGCCGAGCCCGACCAGGTGCTCGGCGTCGCCGCCTTGGCGAAGGTGCTCGGGCCGCGGACCAGAGCCGTCATACTCAACACCCCGTCCAACCCCACCGGTGCGGTCATCCCCGCGGCCAGGCTGCGGGAGCTCGGTACCTGCGTTCGTGCTCACAGCGACGCCTACATCATCAGTGACGAACTGTACGAGACCTTCGTCTACGAGGGCGAACACACCTCGATCGCCTCGATGTCGGAGTTCGCGGCCGCCACCATCGTGGTCAACGGTGTGTCCAAGACCTACGGGATGACGGGCTGGCGGATCGGGTACGCAGGCGGTCCGGCCGACGTCATCCAGCACGCCGTCACCATCCAGGCGGAGCTGAGCAACTGTCCTTCCTCGATCGGACAGTGGGCGGGGTGGGGCGCCATCACCGATCCCGAGGCGAGCACCGAGACGGTCGCCGTCCAGCGCGCGAGACGTGACCGGGCGGTCGCGGCGTTGCAGGGCCTTCCCGGCGTCGACGTGTCTCCTCCGAGCGGGGGCATCTACCTGTTCGCCGACCTGACGCACGTGGGACGTGACCCGGGCGATCCGCGGGCTCCGCTACCGCCCGGCGAGTTCGTCGACTTCGCCGAAGCCGTCCACGGAGTCCGGCTGGGAGCCGGCGCGAAGTTCGGAGCACCACATCACGCACGCCTCACCTTCGCCATAGACGACGACGTCCTGGACGAGGGCCTGACCCGAATCAGTGAAGCGGTCGCCGAGGTCTACCGCAAACCCTGAAAGGACGCCGCAAGTGGCCGTCAAGCTTTTCTTCTCGCCCACGGAATACATGCAGCGCATCAATGCCCTGAAAGCCGATGCGGCAGCGCGGGGCGTGGACGCGGTACTGGTCACCGGACCGGAGAACATCACCTACCTGACCGGATACCAGACACCCGGCTACCACATCTTCCAGTGCCTGATCGTGCCGGTCGCGGGCGAGGTGAGCTTCGTCGTCCGCAACAACGAGACGACGAACATCCCGTCGATCGACGGGATCGGCCGGGCCTTCCCGATCGGGGTCGCGAACCTCAGCGATCCGGCGCCGGTGCTCGTCGAGGCGATCAGGACCCTGGGGCTCGCCGGCGCCGCACTCGGCTACGACGGCCGAAGCCTCTTCTTCCCACCGGCGGTGTACACCACGGTTCGGGTGGACCTTCCGGGCGTCCGCTTCTCCGATGTGGCGGGAATCGTCGAGGCACGCCGTATGAGGAAGTCCCACGCGGAGATCGAACTGATCCGACAGGGCGTCGCGATGGCCGAGGACGCGCTGCGCGCGGGCGTCGCCGCGCTCGCCGGCGCCGCCACGGACAGCGATGTCGCGGCCGCCGTCCTCGCGTCGCTGAGTGAGGCGGGCAGCGAGTACACGGGGTCACCGGCGTACATCGTTCCGGGGGTGCACGCGCTGCAAACACACACCACCCATGCCCGCCGTCCCATCGTCGACGGTGAGCCGTTGCGCATGGAGATCTGCGCGTCGGTCGGCCGGTACCACGGCGCGGTGACGAGGACCGCCGTCCGGGGGCCGGTCAGCGGAGCCGTCGCCGACGCCATGGCCGTCGCCGCGGCCGCCTGCGACGCGATGATCGATGCCGCCGTGCCCGGCACGCCTTTGGGCGAGGTCGACCGGGCCGGCAGGTCGATCGTCGAGGACGCCTACGACGCGGAGTACTGGCCCAACCGCGGGGCCTACAGCATGGGCATCTCGTACCCACCCGGTCTCGGTGAAGGCGACGTGCTCGACATCCGTCCGGGCGACACCCGCGTCACGGAGGAGGGCATGGTCTTCCACCTGCTTCCGAACCTGCGAGTACCCGGCGTCGGCTCGATCGGCTGCACCGAGACCTTCGCGGTCACAGCGGCCGGCGGCGTCACGATGAGCACGCTTCCGCGGGTGGTGCTCCAGCCTTGACGGCGGCATCGCTGGAGCCTGCCCAGGTCCAGTGCCTCATCGGCGGGCACTGGATCGGGCGGCCGTCAGCCGAACGGTTCAGTCCGATCGACGGCTCGCCGGTCTCCGTGGTCGCCACGGCGACGACCGCCCAGGTCGAAGCGGCCGTGGACGCGGCGGAGACCGCCTTCCGGACGTGGCGCGGGACGGGCAGCACCGACCGGGCCCGGATCCTCTACCGCGCCGCCGCCCTCGTCGGCTCGCGGAGAGCCGAACTCGCCGGCCTGGTGACCACCGAGATCGGAAAGACCACCGCTGACGCGCGCGCGGAGGTCGACCGGACCGTCGACCTCCTGCTGTACTTCGCTGGACGCGGCGCTGCCGACGACGGCGCCGTCCTCGCGGGAACGTCCGGAGGGGAGGCCCACACGCGCCGTCGTCCCCTCGGCCCGGTCGCGCTGATCACGCCCTGGAACTTCCCGCTGGCGATACCCGCCTGGAAGCTGGGCCCCGCCCTGGTCGCTGGGAACACCGTCGTCCTCAAGCCATCGGAGTACGCGTCCGCCGGCGCCGCGGCGCTGGTGCGATGCCTCCTGGACGCGGGTCTGCCAGCGGGGGTGCTGAACATGGTTCCCGGAGCGGCCGCTACCGGCTCCGCCCTGGTGCGCGACCGGCGGATTAGGGCCATCAGCTTCACCGGTTCGACCGTAGTGGGCGCCAGCATCGCCGAGGCCGCCAACCCGCTCACGCAGCGGATCCAGTTGGAGTTGGGCGGCAACAACCCGCTCGTCGTCCTCGACGACGCCGACCCGGATCACGCGGCCGGGCTCGCGGTCACGGGTGGCTTCGCCCAGACCGGACAGATCTGCACCTCCACAAGCCGACTGATCTGTACTCCCGGGATCGTGGACGCCGTCGTGGACGCCACCTGCGCGAAGGCTCGGGCGCTACGAATCGGGGATCCCCGCGAGGCGACCACCGACATCGGTCCTCTCGCGACTGCGCACCAGATCCAGAGCAATGGTGACCTGCTCGACGCAGCGGTTCGGGCCGGCGGAAGGATCCGGTTGGGCGGCCGTTTCGAGGGCAACCGTTTCGGCCCCACCGTGCTCACCGAGATCACTCCGGATAATCCGCTGGCCCAGCGCGAGGTCTTCGGACCGCTGGTGGGGGTCATGGTCGCCCAGGATCTGGAGGAGGCCATCTGCCTCGTGAACCACGCGAACTTCGGCCTGGTGGCGGCGATCGCGACCGAATCGGGAGGCGCTGCGGCGCATTTCATCGAGCACGCGGAAGTGGGCACGGTGAAGGTCAACGAGCCCACCATCGGGAATCGGCCCAATGTTCCTTTCGGCGGCGTCAAAGCATCCTCGAACAGCCTGTTCAAGGAGCAGGGAGCACGAGCAACGGACTTCTTCACCGTCGAGAAATCTGTCTACACGTCCTGGTCCCCGCCACGGCGTAGGCCGTCGACGGCGATCAGATGACCATGGCGGTCTGCCACACCGACGTTCGCGACCCCCGTCAGAACCGTGAGGTCCCGGCCCTTGCCCGGTACTTCTCCACCACCGCTCAACCTTGAATTGGAGTACTACAGATGGTCAAGCCCAAGATCCGCAAGCAGGAACTCGTCATCGACAGAATCTGGCACGACGGCGGCGAAGCCCGGCCGCAGCCGATCACCCGCGTGATAGCGGCCGCGGTGACGGAGAATCCCTTCGCCGGCGGATACGTGGACGACATCGCATGGTTCATGGACGAACTCGAGCCGCTCGCCCAGAGCCTTGTCGACGAACTGATGGAATTCATGACCGGCCGGACCCTCCCGATCGAGTCATTCGGCAAGGCGGCCATGTGCGGGGAGGACGGCGAGGACGAGCACGCCGCCATGTGGCACGCGCCTGCCGGCGCCGTCCTGCGCAGGGAAATTCCCGGCGTAAAGGCGGGCGTCCCGGGCCTGCACACGGTCGGCCACCAGGGCGAGCGCCTGGATCTGCCCCTGGGGTGCATCTTCGGCCGGAACGTGCGCAGCCACTACGACTCGATGGGCCTGGTCATCTCGGACGCGCCGCGCAGGAACGAACTCCTGCTCGCCGTGGGGGTCTCGACCGGGGGCCGCGCGCGTTCGCGTCTCGGCGGCGTCACGGTCGAAGAGGCGCTGTCAGCATGACGGTCCCCGCCCCGCACACGTCGCGGGCGCGTCCGTTGCGAACGAGGTATGACGCCCTGGTCGTCGGCGGGGGCCACAACGGGCTCGTCGCCGCGTTCTATCTTGCGCGCAGCGGTCTGAAGGTCGCCGTCCTGGAGGCCCGCGACCGCGTCGGAGGAGTGTCCGCTCCGATCGAGGTCTTTCCGGGTTACCGCGGCGCGATCACCAACACCCCGAGTGGCTTGTCGCCCAAGGTCGCGCGTGAGATGGATCTGGCATCGTTCGGACTCCGCTACTCGCGGCCGGACCCGACCATGATCTTCCCCTTCGATGACGGACGCGCCTTCCGCGGATGGCGAGACCCCGAGCGCACGAGGCAGGAGCTGGCCGCCTTCTCAAGAAAAGACGCGGTCACGTATTTCGAAATCATAGAGTTCTTCACCCGCGTGGCCGACAAACTCGATGTCTCGGTACTGGAAGAACCGCCGTCGTTGCAATCTTTGATCTCGCGACTCCTGACGCCGGAGGACGAGGCGGATTTCGCGACCGTCATGTTCGGTAGCGTCCGCGAGTTCCTCGACGCGCGGCTCGAATCCGACGAGGTCAAGGCCCTGCTGGCCTCGCTCGCGATGTCTGCTGGCAATATGGGGCCTGCCACGCCCGGATCCCCCTTCGGATTGCTGCGCCGTCCGCTGAACACCTCACGGCGCGCCGGTCAGGAAGGGGACGTGTCCCGCAAGTACGTGCACGGCGGTTCGACGGGGCTTCCCTTCGGCGGAATGGGCTCGGTCGTCGAGGCGATGGCCGCGGCCGCCATCGCCGCCGGAGCGGAACTGGTCACCGAAGCCAAGGTGAACCGGCTACTGACGAGGGACGGCCAGATCCGCGGGGCGGTGCTCGTCGACGGAACGGAGATTCACGCGGGGCTCGTCCTGTCCAGCCTCGTCCCAAGGACCACCCTCCTCGACCTTCTCCCGGCCGACGCCGTGCCGGAGGACCTGGCGAGCGCGCTGGAGGGAAAGAAGTTCAAGGGCGGCGCGTTCAAGCTCTTCCTGGCCTTGGACGGGATCCCGGAGATGGCCGCCGCGCCGCACGATGAGGTCGAGACCTACGCGTCGTGCCAGTTCCGCTACTCACCGTCGATGGACTATCTCGATCGAGCCTATGACGACTTTCGCTACGGGCGTTTTTCGGCTCGGCCCAAGATGCTCGGACTGACACCGACGATCGTCGATCCCACGTTGGCTCCGCCGGGCAAGCACATGATGAGTGTGAGCGTTTGGTTCGCCCCCTACACCCTCTCCGACGGAGACTGGGAGGTGCGGAAACACGAGTTCGGGCGTGTGTGCGTGGACACGATGAGGAGCTTCGTCCCGAACATCGAGGCCATCATCACCGACATGAGAGCATTCAGCCCACGTGATCTGGAGCAGGAGTTCGGTTTGCTTGAGGGCCACCAGCAGCACGGCGACATGACGCCAGGTGGCATGTTCGGCTTCCGCCCGCATCCGTCCATCGCGCGCTACCGCACTCCTGTCCGGGGCCTGTACCTCTGCGGGTCGGGAACCTGGCCGGGGGGAACCGTGACCGCGCTTCCGGGACACAACGCCGCCATGACGGTGCTGAGTGACCTGAGTGCCGAGCGAAGCAACGCGGACAAGGTGGAACTCGAGAGCGGGACATGACCGAGCTCGTCAGTGAATGCGGGGACCGAGGATGGAGGTGAGCGGCGACACATGCTCGAGCACACGTCCCGCGAGCAGTTCGGCGTCCGCGAGATCGAGGCGGTCGGCGGGTCCCGTCACGCTGACGGCCGCCACCACCTTCCCCTCGCGATTGCGCAAGGGGACGGCGACGCAGCGAACCCCCTCTTCGCATTCCTCGTCGTCGGTCGCCCAGCCCTGATGGGCCACCTGCTTGAGTTCGGCGCGGATGGCGTCGGGATCGGTGACCGTGTTCGGCGTCAACCGAGGAGGCGGTTCAGCCAGAAACGCCTCAAGCTCCTCGGGCGGGGCGGCTGCGAGGAGGACCTTGCCGAGGGCGCGAGGGTAAAGGTCACGGCGCGCACCGACATGGGTTCCCGCCCGCACGCTTCGATGGGGCTCTGACTTGGCCACGTAGACCAGGGACCGCCCCGATCGCACTGCGAGATGGACGGTCTCATTGATCTCTTCTCGAAGACTCAGGAGATTGTCCCAAGCGCGCCACTCAAAATTGCCCGAGGCGAAGACGCGGGTGCCGAGCTCGAAGATTCGTGTCCCCAAGGAGTATCGCTCGGTTTCTTCGTCCTGCGACAAATATCCGGCGGCCGCCAACTCGCTGACGATGCGCTGGACGGTGCTCTTGCTCATATCAAGCCGTCGAGAAATCTCTCGCACGCCGATCGCGGCGGGCTCGCCCTGCGCATACAGGTCGAGAACCCGGATGGCGTTTCCCAGTGCGCCCATCGCCCCGATCTCTCATCGTCCAAATGCATGAATGTTACACGACACGGCGCCCTCAGGCCGTCCGCGGCGACGACGGAATCTCCACATACACCCCGCCATCGATCACCTTGGTCCGGTAGGTCTTCGCCGGAACGGTGATCGGCCCGGCGGTCGGCTCGCCGGTCGTCACGTCGACGCAGCCACCATGGAAGGGACACACGACCCAGGTCCCATCCAGCTCACCCTCGGACATCGACGCTCTGCCGTGTGTGCAGGTGTCCTCGATCGCCCAGAAGGCGTCGCCGACACGGAAGACGCCGATCGGCCCGTCGTCGGACCCGAAGCCCATGGCCTGACCGTCCACCAACTCATCAACATTGCACACATGCTTCAGTATATGGGACACTGTCCCATTATAGGCCAGAACCGGGCCCGGGTTAAGCGTCCAGGCCGGCCTCCGCCAGCCGGAGGAGGTGCGAATGAACGCCTCAGGCGCCGAGTCGCCCACAGTCCTGTCCAAGGTCATGCTGATCTTGTGGTCGTTCCAGCTCGACGACTCGGCCGTGCCCCTCGCGGAGCTGGTCCGGCGGACCGGGCTGCACAAGGCGACCGTCCACCGGCTGGCGGGGGAGATGGTGGCCAACGGCCTTCTGGAGCGTGCCGCTCATGGATACCGACTGAACGGCGCCCTGTTCGAGCTCTCGATGAGGGGTTCGCTTGAGCGTTCCCTCATCGAGTGGAGCGGGCCCTACCTTCACGAACTCCTGGAGCGGACGCACGAGACCGTCCACCTTGGCATCCTGAGAGACCTCGAAGTCGTCTACCTCATCAAGATCGGTGGTCGCGGCCCGGCGGCGGCACCCTCGCGGATCGGCGGGCGGATGCCGCTGCACTGTACGGCGATAGGCAAGGCGCTCCTCGCTCACGGAACCCCGGGCCTCCTCGCGCAGGTGTGCGCGAAGCCACTGGAACGCCGCACCCCCCGCACGATCGTGGCACCGGGCATCCTCCGCGGTCAGCTGCGACGCGTGGTCGAGACGGGAATCGCGTACGAGAACGAGGAGTCCTCCGTCGGACTGGTGTGCGTTGCCGCGCCCATCCTCAGCAACCGGCGCGCCGTGGCCGCCATCAGCGTCGCCGGACCTTCGTATAGGTTCCGCCCGGAACAACACATCTCAACCGTCCGCCGGGTGGCGACGGAGCTGAGCACGATCGTCAGCGCGGCGATCGATCGACAATGAGCCGAGGATTCTGGCCGCGGTCGGCGACCACCCTGCGACGACCCCTCTGACGGGGTCAGATGGTGCCTGACGTGCGCCGACGGTGCCGCCGCCAGGATTGTCTCGCTAGCGGCGGCACCGGCGTTGTCCTACCTATCGGGGCGGCGTCAGGTGCCTTCTCGGCGATGGCGGGCTGTACGGTCGCACGCCGTCGAAATGTGCGAGGCAGGCACCTCAACGAGAATCAGCCGTGGTCGCGTGGCTGAGCGCCGCCTGTGCCGAGAGCGGTGTTGAGGAATCCGATGATGTGATCCCAGGTTGGATTCGGGCTGCCGTTGCTGACGGTCTCCTTGCAGTTGTTGACCGTGTACCCGGTCTGCTGACCGAATCGGGACGGGTTCATGACGTCGTTCATGCTGTGGTTGGCGCCGGGTACGGAGATGAACTGGGTTTCCCGGCAGGATGCTTTGAGGGCCTGGTACAGCATTACCGACTGTTCGTGGTTGACGAGGGTGTCGCCCTGACCGTGCAGGAGCAGGAGCGGTGGGTCGGCCTTGTCGATGTGGGTGATGGGGCTGGCCTGGGCGGCCTTTTCCTTGCATACCGTCAGCGCGCAACCGAGCAGCTTTTCCTGCGGAGTATCGCCCCCGCCGCCGCCCAGTTTGTTCAGGTCGCTGATGCCGTAGAAGGCGACGCCGGCCTGGACGTTGCTGGGTTGGCCTGTGGTGCCGATGTCGCCTTCCAAGGATTCCTCACCACCGGTGAGGGTGGCCATTTGAGTGGTCCAGCCGCCGGAGGAGTCGCCCATGTAGGCGAACCGTTTCGGGTCCAGCCGGTACTTGGCGGCGTTCGCCCGCAGGAAGCGGATCGCGGCCTTGAAGTCGTGTACCTGGGCGGGGAATTGCGCCTGGGAGCTGGACCGGATGCTGACCCCGGCCACGGCGTACCCCTTGGCGTTGAAGAGGCTGGCGAAGCTGTCGGCGCGCGACTTGCCGTCGTCGCGCTGCCATGCCGACCCGGCGGTCCAGATCACCAGCGGGCGGGCCTCACCGCCGGCCGGCAGGTAGAGGTCGAGCAGGTGACCCTTGCTGTTGGCGGGTTGCGCCGGGGCGTAGGCCACATCCTTGACCACCTCGGGCAGGCGGGTGTCCACGGCCGAGGCGGGCGCCGCACCGGCCACCATGCCGAGCAACGCCGCTGCGGCGGCGACTGCTACACCGGTTCGTGAATTCATTGCATCTCCTCTGGGTAAAGCGTGATGCATGGTCGTGGTTAGGGCGCATCCTTGGCGAGATGCGCGAATTTCGAGATTCCTTTCTTTGGATAGGAGCGGGGGAGAGCCAGCGGCGCCACCCCGCGGTCAAGGGAGCCGGGGGGAATCGTTCAGGTTGAGGATGTGGCGGGCGTTCTCCTTCAGGATGAGGGGGCGGGTGTCGGGCTTGATGGTTTCGAGGTGGGCGAAGTCGGTGAGCCAGCGGTCGGGTGTGATGAGGGGGTAGTCGGAGCCGAACAGGACTTTGTGTTTGAGGTACGTGGAGGCGGCTTTGACGAGCTGGGGTGGGAAGTACTTCGGGGACCAGCCCGACAGGTCGATGTAGACGTTGGCTTTGTGGGTGGCGATGGAGATGGCTTCGTCCTGCCAGGGCACCGAGGGGTGGGCCAAGACGATGGTGAGGCCGGGGAAGTCGGCGGCGACGTCGTCGAGCAGCATCGGGTTCGATCGGCGGAGCTTGATGCCGCGTCCGCCGGGCAGGCCGGCGCCGATGCCGGTCTGGCCGGTGTGGAAGAGCGCGGGGACGCCCAGGTTCTGGATGGTGTCGTAGAGCGGGTAGTGCCGCTCGTCCTCGGGGTTGAAGTCCTGGAGGCTGGGGTGGAATTTGAAGCCGCGGGCGCCGTGGTCGGTGACCAGGCGGCGGGCGCGGTCGGCGGCGGTGGGGTCGTGCGGGTCGACCGAGCCGAACGGGATGAGCACGTCGGCATGGTGGGCGGCGGCGGCGGCGATGTCTTCGCTGGACAGCGCGGGGCGGTCGAGCGCGTGTGCGGCGTCGACGGTGAACACCACCGCGCCGATGCGGCGCCGGCGGTAGTAGTCGGCGATGTGCTCCAGCGTGGGTGTGCGGTTCTCGCCGGATGTGAAGTAGCGGGCCGAGGCGTCCATCAGTTCGCTGTCGAGGGCGAGGTTGCCGTGGGTGTCCTGTTCGACGTGGACGTGGAAGTCGATGGCCCGCAGGGCATCGGGGTCCATGGGCGGCCTCACAGGGTGGTGGTGTCGGCTTTGGCCGCGATGAGCCGGGTGAGCAGTGCGTCGCGGTCGTTGAGCAGGGTGGTCTGGTCGGTCTCGGCCAGCGTCGCCTGGACGCCGGCGACGACGTCGCGCACCAGGTCGGGTGTCAGGTGGGGGTCGCCCAGGTCGTCCCACCAGTCCTGCATCGGTGGGCCGAGATGGTCGAGTGTGTGGGCGATTCCGCCCGGGCCACCGGACAGGTGCTGGGTGAGGAAGGGGCCGAGCAGTGCCCAGCGCAGTCCGGGCCCGTGGGCGATGGCGGTGTCGATGTCGGCCACGGACGCGGCGCCGGTGTCGACGAGGGAGTACGCCTCGCGCCACAGCGCCGCTTGGAGCCGGTTGGCGATGTGCCCGGGTTGTTCGCGGCGCACGCGGATGGGCCGTCGGCCGAGCGCGGTGTAGAACGACAGCGCCGTTCGAATCGTGGCTTCGTCGGTGCGTTCGCCCGGGACGACCTCAACGAGCGGGATCAGGTGCGGTGGGTTGAAGGGGTGCCCGACCAGGACGCGTTCGGGGTGGTGCGGGCAGTGTTCTTGGAGATGGGAGGGCAGCAGGCCGGACGAGCTGCTGGCCAGAACGGCGGTGGGTCTGGCGGCCTGGTCGAGCGCGGCGAGGATCTCGGCTTTTGCCTCGATCCGTTCCGGGCCGTTCTCTTGGATGAAGTCGGCCTCCCGCACGGCGTCGGCCGGGTCGGTGACGAACGTGAACCGCTGGCGCAGGAATGCTGCTTGGTCCGGTGTCTCGCGGAGGTCGTCGTGTGCGTCGCTCCGGGTCTCGTTGTGGGAATCGAGCCAGGCACGGATCCGCTCTTCGGCGTCGGGCGCGGGGTCGGCGGCCACGACATCGTGGCCGTGGGTCAGGAAGAGCAGTATCCAGCTCGCGCCGATCGCGCCGGTGCCGATGACCGCGATCTTCATGAGGTCGGCTCGGCGGGGTGGGTGCGGCGCCGGCGCGCGTAGTCGGCGATGGCGGCCAGGGCGTCGGGGTCGGTCAGTGCGTCGGAGCTGGCGACCTGGTCGGCGGACGCGCCGAGCAGGATGTGTTTCACCGGGACCTCCAGCTTCTTGCCGGTCCGTGTCCGGGGGACGGCGGGGATCGCGACGATGGCGTCGGGGACGTGCCGCGGGGACAGCGCGTCCCGCAGGTCCTGGGTGATCCTGCGGCGCAGGGCGTCGTCGAGTCCTTGTGGGGCGGCCACGAACAGCAGCAGTTCGCCGTTGCCGCCGTCGGGATCCTCCAGGTGGACGATCAGGCTGTCCTCGATACCGGGGATGTTCTCGACGACGGCGTAGAACTCGGCCGTCCCCAGCCGCACCCCGCCCCGGTTCAGAGTGGCGTCGGATCGTCCGGCGACGACGCAGTGGCCTTCGGGGGCGAAGCGCACCCAGTCGCCGTGCCGCCACACGCCCGGGTAGTGCTGGAAGTAGGCGGCCCGGTAGCGGGAGCCGTCCGGGTCGTCCCAGAACCCGACGGGCATGGACGGCATGGGCTCGGTGATGACCAGCTCGCCCAGTTCGTGGACGATCGCCTCGCCCTGCGGATCGTAGGCGCGCGCGGCGACGCCCAGGCACGGACCGGAGATCGCCCCGGCACGCACCGGCTGCATGGGGCCGCCCTGGAGCAGGCCGCTGCACACGTCGGTGCCGCCGCTGCCGACGTTGAGTAGGACCTGGTCACCGAACTGCCGCGCCACCCAGCGGAAACCCTCTGCGGGAAGCGGGCTTCCCGCGACGCCCAGTTGTCGCAGCGCGGACAGATCGAACTCGCCGGCCGGTCGCACGCCCTGTTTCCGGCAGGCCATGACGTAGCCGGGGCTGACGCCCACCAGGGTGGCGCCGGTCTCGGCGGCCAGCCGCCACTGCGCGGTCAGGTCGGGGTACAGCGGGTTCCCGTCGATCATCACGATCGAGGCGCGCAGCAGCAGCGCCGACACCTGGGCGTTCCACAGCATCCAGGCGGTGGTACTGAACCACAGCATCCGGTCGCCGGGGCGCAGGTCCCAGCTCAGCGCGTGGTTCTTGAGGTGCTCGATCAGGATGCCGCCGTGGCAATGCACGATCGCCTTGGGCCGTCCGGTCGTGCCGGAGGAGAACAGTACGAACAGCGGATGGTCGAACGGGACGGGCTCAAAGCCCGGGTCCGCGGGCCCGGCGAGCAGGTCGTCCCAGCCGAGCGCGCCGGGCGTCGCGTCCCCGGAGCCGTCGCGGTAGGGGACGTGGACGGTGTGCCTCAGCGTCGGCAGCGCGGCGCGGATCTCGGCGACCTGCGCGCGCCGGTCGATGTCGCGGTCGCCGTAGCGGTACCCGGCGACGGTGAGCAGGACGGTGGGTTCGAGTTGGGCGAAGCGGTCGACGACGGCGCGCGGGCCGAACTCGGGGGCGCAGCCGGCCCAGATCGCGCCGAGGCTCGCGGTGGCCAGGAACGCCACGAGCGTCTCGGGGATGTTGGGCAGGTAGGCCACGACCCGATCACCTCGGCGCACGCCCAGCCGCCGCAGACTCGCCCGGGCCCTTGCGACCTGGTCGCCCAGCTCACCGAAGGTCAGCTCGATGCGCGGACGGGTCTGGGAGTACGCGGCGACCGCTGTGCGGTCCCGGTCTTCCGGCAGGCCGACGGCGTGCTCGGCGTAGTTGAGGGTCGCGCCGGGGAACCACTCGGCACCGGGCATCGCGCGCCGGCCCAGTACGGCCCGGGGCGGGGTGTGGGCGCGGACCCCGAAGTACGACCAGATGGACGACCAGAACCCGTCCAGGTCGCCGACCGACCACCGCCACAGCGCGTCGTAGTCGCCGAAGACCAGGTCCCGTTCGTCCTCCAGCCAGCGCAGGTAGCCGCCGAGGCGGGTATCGGACAGCTTCACCAGGTCCGGGACGCTGAGGATCTCGTCCTGGGTCATCGCGTCACCTTCGCCGCTCGGTGTTCCAGGAACGCCCGCATCCGAGCCTTGGCCTCGTCGCTGCCCGCCGCGACGGCGGCCATCAGCGACTCCATGAGGTAGCCGGTGGTGGGGGCGGCCTCGGCGATGCCCGGCAAGGCTCGCAGTACCGCGAAGTTGGTCAGGGGAGCGTTGGCGGCGATGCGTTCGGCCAGTTCCAGTCCCTTGTGCAGGCCTTGGTCCTCACCCACCAGATAGTGGGAGATGCCGATCGCCAAGCCCTGCTCGGCGTCGTAGACCCGGCCGGTCAGCATCATGTCCGTCACCCGGTGCACCCCGATCAGCCGGGGCACGCGCACCGAGCCGCCGCCGCCGACGAACAGTCCGCGCTGCCCCTCGGGCAGCGCATAGAACGCCGTCGGCTCGGCCACCCGGATGTGCGCGGCCGCCGCCAGTTCCAGCCCGCCGCCGACGACCGCTCCCTTGAGCACGGCCACCACCGGTACCGGGCCCTGCTCGATCCGATCCAGTACCCGATGCCACATCAGCGAGTGCTCCAGCGCCTCCTCGATCGGGCGGTCGGCCAGCTCGGCCAGATCCAGCCCGGCCGAGAAGTGATCGCCGTCCGCCGCAAGCACGATCACGCGGACGCCAGGCGGCGGCGCGGCGAAGAACTCCTCCACCGCCAGCAGCGTCGCGTCGTCGAGGGCGTTGCGCTTGGCCTCTCGGCAGATCCTCAGGACCGCCACGTCACCGTGATCGTCCACCCTTGTCGTCGTCAATCGATCCTCCGATGGTCTCCGAGAGCAATATCCGGCAGAACAATAACTACAGTCAAGAAAGTGACGAATATTGCATCCTGAGTCCCTGGAGGTTGTCGCAGGCGTCCGGGACGCCTCCGGCATGAACGCGGAGCGGCAGCGCCGGCGGGGGGAGGTGTCCGTGGACCGCCGGCGTGGAGCATGGCCTATCTGTGGACGGGCTGTGTGATCAGGGGATCCGGCGTGTGGTGCACGAACGCCGAGCCGTCGCTGCCGAGGCGGGCGGCGGCCCGGTTCAGACTCTCCGGTGTCGCCACCGCCCCCCACCGCCCGTTCACCGTGCGGGCATGGATCGCCTCGACGGCGGCCAGGGTCTCGGCGACGGTGAACCGGCAGTGGCCGGCGCGGTCGACGTACGCCTGGCGCAGCAGTGATGCGCGGCCGGCCTGGGCGACGCGGCGGGCGTAGACGGTCTCGTGCCCGGTCGCGGCGAGGTTGTCGGAGGTGGTGTGCAGGTTCAGGCTGGGCACGCTCAAACGTCCGTTCGGCACTGAGGTGTTCAGCATGGTGGCCAGCGCCGTGGGTTCGGCGTGGATCGAGGCGGTCCGGGTGAGCCGTTCGAGGTCGGCGTCCAGGTCCAGGTTCGCCTGCCGGTACAGGGCCCGGACCTGGGGACGGGCGGTGGAGCGGCGAAGCAGTTCGGCGTAGTCGACACCGGCGGTCCACGCGCTGTTGCCGCCGACCGCCGACTCGATCCAGTACCGCCCGCCCATCACGAACCCGAGCGTGTTGCCGGCGGTCAGCCACTTGTACTGCTGCAGTTCGCGTCCCGGGTAGTCGGTGCGCGCGGGCGCGTCCTCTCCGGGAAACCAGGACGGCAGATTCAGCAGGGCGGACGCCAGCGCGATCCGCGCCCGGCCGTCCGTGGTGCGCTGGGCCTCGGTCACCAGTTCGGTCAGCCGAGCTCCGGACGTGTTGGCCTCGTCGGGGTTGGTGAACCCGGTGAGCTTGACCTGCCGGCCGGGTGCCAGCAATTGGGTCAGGGCGTGCTCGCCGTTGAGCTGGTAGTTGTTCAGGTCGGCGGCACCGCCGACCATGGAGCAGGTGGTCAGAGCGCCGTCGACGGCTCGGGTCTCGGCGATCCGGGCGCTGACCAGACCGCCCATGGACTGGCCGAAGGCGATCGTGTACCGCGGGTGGGCGACGCGCTCGCCGAAGTCCTCCGCGGCGCCCAGAGTCGAGCCGACGGCGGTGTTCATCGCCCACAGCGACCCGGGGGCGTAGGACGATCCGACCAGCGCGTAGCCGCGCCCGAGCAGCGCCTTACCGATCCCGGGATCGGGGGCGTCGACAGGCAGCAAGGGCCCGAAGCCATGGCTGTAGAGCAGCAGCGTGCCGTTCCAGTTCTCCGGGACGTCGGCGACCCAACTGGAGCCGTCGGGCCGGGTACCGGTGAAGTGGCCGGACGGAGCCGCGGCCGCGGCCACCGGCGCCGGGGACGTGAGGACACTCACCGTGGCCAGTGCCGTGAGGGTCGCGAGTCCGGGCGCCCGACGCCTGGTGCTTCTCATGAGGGCTCCTCGTCAGATACGCGGGGGTGAGAGACGCCGCAATATTCGGCAGAAATTTTGCGAAAGTCAACAATCTGCCTAGTTTTCGCCCCGGTCTGTCAGTGCCTCCCCGCTCGGGCACCGGCTCATGGACGTGTCCAAAACCGCGGAAGAGCCCCGGAAGGCATGCCGCGGCCGACCGTTCCGTACCGCTTCCGGCCTCAATGCGGCGGGCGGCTCAGCGGAGCTCGGCCAGCTCCAAGCTGCGGTCGGCGAGGTCACGTGCCCTTGCCTGGTAGCGGTCGCGCAGCGTGTACAGCCGTTCCTGGGCGCGGATCGCGGGCCAGCCGTACGGCAGGTGGCGTAGCGGGATGCGCGGGTCCGCCCGGACCAGGTCGAGCCACTCGGTGGTCACGAGCAGGTAGCGGGCCAGGTCGTCGGGGGCTTCGGGGGCCGGCTCGGGGTGGTCCCAGCGGTCCAGCCAGGCCCGGTATCCGGCGGCGATCGCGTCCAGGTCGAAGGCGTCCCGGATCATGCTCGCTTCGTCGGTGGGCGGCAGGACGGGCCCGGCGAACACCCGGACGTGCGCGTCCAGGCCGAGGTCGGCGGTCACCTCGGCGACGTCCACCCGGGCGGGCGAGATCCACAGCCCGTTGCCGACCGGGCCGAACCCGGCCCAGGCCAGCCGGGAGCGCAGCTCGTGCCGGCGGCTCTGCCAGGACTCGGGCAGCGAGAACGCCAGGACCGTCCAACCACCGTCCCAGTCGTCGTTGACCACACCGCGCTCCCAGACCCGCTCCTCGCCGTCGGCAAGAACGCGGCGGGACCGCTCGGTCAGCCCGAAGAACACGCGGCGGCCGTCCCGGTGCCGGGTCAGCAGGCCGCGCGCCACCATCCGGCTCAGCGTGGAGCGGACCGCGTGCTCGCCGACCCCGAGCCGGCCCAGCACCTCGATGAAGCTCCCGGAGAACACCGCCACATCGCGTCCGAGCACGTAGTTGCCCAGGAACGTCAACATCAGCGACTGCGGGCGGGCCCTGGGGACCTCGATCTCGGCGGTTCCGGACGCGGTCTCGGGCACGGCTTCGGGCACGGCCAGATCTTCTCACAGAGCAAAGTTCGTCAGATTCTTGACGGTGATTACAGATCAGCCTAAGTTCACGGTACCTTCCGCGATCGCACCCGGAGTCGTCCGATGCGCAAGATCCTTCCTGCCCTGACCGCCGCGGCGCTGCTCACCGCGACGGCGGCCTGCGGCGGCTCCGCCGACGGCGGCGCCACCATCAAGATCGGTTTCATCGAGTCGCTGAGCGGCAACTACGCCCCCCTGGGCGGCGAGGCCAAAAAGACGGTCGACCTGGCGGTCGAGCAGATCAACGCCCAAGGCGGCATCGGCGGCAAACGGATCGAGCTGATCACCCTCGACGACAAGACACTGCCCGACCAGGGCGTGCTGCACTACAACAAACTCCGCTCGCGCAAGGTCACCGCGATCATCGGCTCGACGTTCTCCAACGTCGGCCTGGCCGTCGAGCCGCTCGCCGAACGCGACAGGATCCCGTACGTGTCGCTGGCGCCCGCCGACAAGCAGGTCGACCCGATCCGCAAGTACACCTTCGTCGTCCCGGCACTGTCCTCGCAGTACGCCGAGGCGATGCTCCAGTACTTCCAGGTACACAAGATCACCAAAGTGGCGATGGCCTACGACACCAAGAGCGCCTACGCGCTGGCCGGACGCGACGGCATGACCAAACGCGCCGCCGCCTACGGCGTGAGCATCGTCAAGCAGGAGCCGTTCGAGACGACCGCCGGCGACTTCAGCCCGATCTTCGCGCACGTGCGCGGCAGCGGCGCCCAGGCACTCGCGGTGTGGGCCAGCGGCGCGCCCGGCGTCACCCTGGCCAAGCAGTACCCCACCTCGGGGCTGAAGCTGCCACTGTTCATGACCGGTTCCCAGTCCAGCAAGCTGTGGCTGCAACCGGTCGGCGCCGCCGCCGAGGGCGTCTACGTGCAAAGCGCCGTCGGTGTCGTCGGCGACACCCTGCCCGGCGGCAGACTCAAGAACGCCGTGACCGAGATGTCCGGACCGTTCCGGCAGAAGTACGGCTACCAGCCGCCGCAGTTCGCGATGGACGGCTACTCCGGTGTCAAACTGCTCGCCGCCGCCGTCCAGAAGGCCGGCGGCACCGACCGGGACAAGATCCGCGACGCGCTGGAGTCGCTGACGCTGGTCACCCCCACCGGCCGGTACTCCTACAGCGCCACCGACCACTCCGGCCTCAAGCCCACCGACATCTCGATGAACCGGGTCAAGGACGGCGCGCTCGTGCCGACCCCGTGGTCGGCCGCCCGGCTCACCGCGGCCGCCGAGGCGATCGGATGACGCCGCTGCTGGAGGTCGAGGGCCTCGGCCGGGCGTTCGGCGGCGTGTACGCGCTCCGCGACGTCAGCCTCGCCGTCACCCGGGGCCAGACCCGCGCGGTGATTGGCCCGAACGGCGCGGGCAAGTCCACCCTGTTCAACCTGATCAGCGGGCATCTGCGGCCCGACCACGGTCAGGTCCGCTACGGCGGGCGGCGCATCGACCGGCTCAGTCCAGGCAAGCGCGCTCGCCTCGGTATCGCGACCGTGTTCCAGGGCGCCCGGCTGTTCGCGGGGATGACCGCGCTGGAGAACGTCATGGTCGGCGCGCACGCCCGGACCCGGCACGGGTTCGCGTCCGCCGCGGTGCGCCTGCCGGCGCACCGGCGCGAAGAGGCCCAGATCAGGGCCGACGCGCTCGCCGCGCTGGCCCGGGTCGGCCTGCACGACTGGGCGCACCGCCCCGCCGAGGCGCTCCCGCTCGGGCAGCAACGCTCGCTCCAGGTGGCGCGGGCGCTGTGCGCCCGGCCGACTCTGCTGCTGCTGGACGAGCCCGCCTCGGGACTGCGCGCCGCCGAACGCCGGGCGCTGGCGCAACTGGTGGAGAGCCTGGGCGCCGAGGGCCTGACGATCATGCTGGTCGAGCACGACGTCGCGTTGGTCACCCGGCTGGCCGACCAGGTCAGCGTCCTCGACCTCGGCGCGCAGATCGCAGCCGGGACGCCCACCCAGATCCGCCGGGACGAGAACGTCATCGCCGCCTACCTCGGGCCGGGGCACACGTGAACCCGGGCGACCCGCTGATCGACGTGCGCGCTTTGACCGTCCGGTACGGTACCGCGACCGCCGTGGACGAGGTCTCGCTCACCGTGCAGCCGGGCGAGATGGTGGCGCTGATCGGGCCGAACGGCGCGGGCAAATCCTCGCTGGTCAATGCGATCATGGGCATTCTGCGACCGGCCGGCGGCCGCGCCGCCCTCGGTGGCCAGGCGGCCCTGGTCCCCGAGGGCCGCCATGTGTTTCCCGACCTGTCGGTCGAGGACAACCTGGCCCTGGGCGCGTGGCGTAGCCGCCGCGACAGGCGTTCTCGCGACACCGCCTGGGTCTACCAACTGCTTCCCGGGCTGGTCCGGGTCCGTGACCAGCGTGCCGGCAGCCTGTCGGGCGGCCAGCAGCAGATGGTCGCCTTCGGACGAGCCCTGATGGCACGCCCCGACGCGCTGGTCGTCGACGAGCTCTCGCTCGGGCTGGCCCCGCTGGTCACCGCCGATCTCACCGCGCACCTGACCGCCCTCAACGCCGAACAGGGAACGGCGGTCCTGCTGATCGAACAGAACGCTCGCCTGGCCCTGGGAATGTGCACCCGCGGCTACGTCATGGAAGCGGGCCGCATCCGCCTCCACGGCACCGCCGCCGAACTCCGTGACAGCGCCGAGGTCGCCGACGCCTACCTGGGAGCCGGGTCATGAGCGCGTTCGCGCAGTACCTGATCTCCGGCCTCGCGATCGGGTGCGGCTTCGCGCTGCTGGCCAGCGGGCTGGTGACGATCAACCGCGTCACCCATGTCGTCAACTTCGCGCAGGGCATGTTCGCGGTCGTGGCCGGCATGACCGCCGGTTCCCTGCTGTCGGCCGGGGTGCCGCACGGCCTCGCCGAGGCGGCGGCCGTCCTGATGGCCGGGCTGGTGGGCCTGCTCGTCGGGCTGGTGACCCTCACCAGACCCGGCCTGGGCGCGCAGTCGTCGTTGATCGTGACACTGGGAATCGGGTTCGTGGCCTATGCCGTCGAGACGATCATCTGGGGTGACGACCCGCGCTCCTTCCCCGGCCTGCCCGGCGCGGTCAGGATCGGCGACGCGTTCGTGCAGAAGCAGTCGTTCCTGGTGATCGGGGCGACCGCGATGGTCTTCGGGCTGCTGATGCCGTTCTTCACCCGCACCTACCTGGGCAAAGCGCTGACCGCCTGCGCATCCGACGCCTACGCGGCTCGGGCCGCCGGGATCGACGTGACCCGGATGGGGCTGCTGGCGTTCGCGATCGGCGGCGTCCTCGGCGGCATCGCCGGGGTACTGCTGACCCCGTTGATGCCGGTGTCCTACAACAGCGACGTCCTGCTGATCACCAATGGGTTCGCCGCCGCAGTCTTCGGCGCGTTGACCCGTCCCGGATTGGCCCTGGGCGGCGCACTGGCCCTGGGCGTCGCCGAAGCCATGGTCGCCGGATACGGAGAGGCGTCCTACCAGACCGTCGTCGCACTGGCACTGATGCTCGCGATCATGATCTGGCAGGCCACCCACCGTTCCGCGCTCCAGCACGAGGGAGCACGATGACCCTGTCCACACTGGTCCTGGCGTTGCTGGCGGGTTCGGTGGCCGTCGGGCTGTCCCTGCTCATGGGCTACGCCGGACAGGTCTCGCTCGGCCAGGCGTCGTTCTACATGATCGGCGCCTACACCGCCGCGCTGATCGCCACCCATTCCCTGCCGACCTGGCTGGGCCTGCTGGCCGCGCCAGCCGCGGCGGCGGTCGCGGCGGCGCTGCTCGCCGTCCCGCTGCTGCGGCTGCGCGGCCACCAACTGGCCTTCGCCACACTGGCCGTCCAGCTGATCCTGCTGAACCTGGCCGGGCAGCAGGACTGGACGGGAGGTGACATCGGTCTCCAGGCCATCCCCCTCCTCACCATCGGCGGATACGAGTTCACCGGAGACGGCCCGTACGCGTGCCTGGCACTGACCGCGCTGATCATCGTCGTGCTCACCAGCCGCAACATCATCGCCTCCCGCCCCGGCCGGGGACTGCGCGCACTCGCCACCAGCGAGGTCGCCGCCGCCTCATCCGGTGTCCCGGTGGCCGCCTACAAGGCGGCGGTGTTCAGCCTCTCGGCCGCCTTCGCCGGACTCGCCGGCGGCATCTACGCCTTCTACATCGGCTACGTCTCACCCAGCTCGTTCCCCATACTGCTGTCGATCGAGTACATCGTCATGGTCGCCGTCGGCGGCACCGGCAGCATCTGGGGCGCGATAGCCGGGGCAGCCGCCGTCACCGTGCTGCTGCAGATGCTCAACGACCTCGGAGCGCGCGAAGGCATGCCGGCCACGGCACCCACTGTGCTGTCCTACGGCCTCTTCGGAACACTGCTCATCACAAGCATGCTGTTCGCCCCCCGCGGTCTCGTACCCACCGCCCTCGGCCTGTGGAAACGCCGCGCCAACGACGCCGACCCACCCCCTCCGACACCCGAACAGACCCCAGAGAAAGAGTCCTCAACGCAGTCAGGGACTACTGATGGCCGGCATCGCGAGAGGAGGCTCTGACGCTGGCCGCCGCATCGCACGTGTCGATCGCGGTGTCAGGCCGAGGTCGTGATGGCGGAGCGGGAGCCGAGGATCGCCGACAGTTGCTCCAGCGTGCTCGGGTTGATCCAGTAGTAGATCCAGGTCCCGCGCCGTTCGGAGTCGATGAGCCCGGCCTGCCGGAGCACCTTGAGGTGGTGGCTGATGGTGGGAGCGGTGAGGTCGAACGCCGCCGTCAGGTCGCAGACGCACGCCTCGCCGCCCTCATGGCAGGCGATCAGCGACAGCAGGCGTAGTCGAACGGGATCGGCGATGGCCTTGAACAGTGGTGCCAGTTCGGCGGCCTCGCCGGTGGACAGCGGCTCGCACGCCAGCGGCGCGCAGCACGCATCCGCGGCCGGGCCGGTCCGCAGGCCGATCTCGGTAACGACGGACGGGATCACCGAGGCTTGCTTTGACATGCTTCTAATTTGACATTTATCTAGGCTAAGCGCAAGCTCGGACCGTACTCTGGTTAGACAAGCATCAAAGCAGGAGGTGTCTCATGCCGCGTGTCCAGCTCGCATTGCGTGTCCCGGACCTCGAAGCCTCGATCGGCTTCTACACCAGGCTGTTCGGCGTCGAGCCGGCCAAGCTCCGTCCGGGCTACGCCAACTTCGCCATCGCCGAGCCGCCGCTGAAGCTGGTACTGATCGAGGGGGAGGGCGCGGAGCCCACACGCCTGGATCACCTCGGGATCGAGGTCGAGGACTCCGGGCAGGTCTCCGATGCGACCCAGCGCCTGGAGGAGTCCGGCCTGGTGACCCTGGAGGAGAACGACACCTCCTGCTGTTACGCCCTGCAGGACAAGGTCTGGGTCACCGCCCCCGGCGACGAGCCCTGGGAGGTGTACGTGGTCAAGGGTGACGCCGACACCCTGGCAAAGGTCGACGACTCAGCCTGCTGCGCGCCTTCGCGGGATGCGGAACGGGGCGACGCCCAGCCGCAGGAGATCGCAGATCCAGCCCCGGCAGGGGCGGCAACGGGTCGTGGCTGCTGCTGACGGTCATGCCTCGCGGGCCCTTCTCCAGGACGTCTCCTGGGGGAGGGCCCGGCGGTCATTGATCGGACCTACCGATCCAGCAAGATCACCGCTGAACGTGTCGGAACCGTATCGTTGACGGGGCGATACGGGGGGCGGCGAGTCTGGTATCGCGCGTGTTCGGGGGCAGGCGAAACCAGGGGGCCTGGCGATGGTTGACGGGGTGATCGGTTCGGCGGCCGGTGTCGTGGTCGCGACTCGGGGGTCGGCCGTGGTGGACGACGGTCCGACGATCGTGCGACTGGGCACACGAACTCAGGAGTTCCTCACGGCCCTGGCGGGGGAGTCGCGCCAGCAGTTGCTGGTCGTCTTCGCCGGCGCCGAGGAACTGGCCGTGCAAGCCGTGGCCGAACGGCTGGGCGTCGCCCAGTCGACCGCGTCCCAGCAGCTGGCCCAGCTGCGCCGCGGTGGACTACTGGCCTCCCGCAAGGAAGGCAAGCAGGTCCTCTATCGCGTCGACACTGCCGCTGTGGAGCGAGCTCTCAGCGAACTGCAGACCTATCTTGGTTCCTGCTGCCCTCCCAAAGGTTCGTCCTGACGGTACGACACGCGGCGCCCGGTCATCAGGGTGTCCGGTGGACCTTGTGTTGGGCTGCCTGCGCCCGGGGGCGGACGACGAGCAGATCTACATTGACGTGGGAGGGACGGGTCACCGCCCAGGTGACGGTTTCCGCGATGTCCTCGGCCAGCAGCGGTGCGTCGATCCCGGCGTAGACGGCGTCGGCCGCGGAGATGTCACCGCGGTAACGGTTGAGGGAGAACTCCTCGGTGTGGACCATGCCCGGTGCGATCTCGACGACCCGGATGGGCAGGCCGCAGACTTCCAGGCGCAGGGCGCCGGCCAAGGCGTGCTCGCCGTGCTTTGCGGCACTGTAGCCTCCTCCTCCCTCGTAGCAGGTGAAGGAGGCGGTGGACGACACGATCACGACGGTCCCGTCACCGCTGCCGATCAGCAGGGGAAGCAGGGCCTGGGTGACCTGGAGCGTCCCCAGGACGTTGACCTCGTACATGCGGCGCCAGTCCCCTGGATCGGCGGTGGCCACGGGCTCCGTGCCGAAGGCCCCGCCCGCGTTGTTGACCAGGACGTCGCAGCGGTCCAGGCCGGCCGCGAGGTCCGTGACCTCCTGCCGGTCGGTGACATCGGCCACATGGACCGAGGCCGAACCGCCGCCGTCGCGAATGCCGCGGGCCACGTCCTCGAGACGGTTCTGGCGGCGTGCCACGAGGGCCACGTGAAAGCCAGAACCGGCCAGGGCATGGGCGGTCGCGGCCCCGATACCGCTGCCGGCGCCGGTGACCACCGCTGTGCGCATCGACTCTCCTGAAGGTCGAGGGACTCTCCGTCTTCCATGCTTAACGGAAGGGAAGGTTCACAATGGGAACGATCTGATGTCAATATGAGGCAATGAGAGCACTCAGGGAGGCCGAGCCTTGCTGCGCCCCCCTCACCCGGCAGGAGCTGACGCCGGGCGAGGCCGAGCGGGTGGCGGCGATGTTCAAGGCGCTGGGCGATCCGGTGCGCCTCAGGCTCTTCTCCCGGATCGCCTCCCATCCGGACGGCGAGACCTGCGTGTGCGAGATCTCCGATGTGGGGGTCTCTCAGGCGACCGTCAGCCATCACCTCAAGAAGCTGCGCGAGGTGGGGCTCCTCGTGGGCGAACGGCGCGGCACGTGGGTGTACTACCGAGTCGCGCCGTCAGTGCTCGCCGCGCTCTCCTGCCTGCTCGACCAGAAGGTGTGAGGATTTCAGCACGAGTTCGTCCCAGGCACGTCGAAGCGGTCGGCGGCGTAGGCGGCCAGTTGCAGCGCGACCGATTCGTCCACGCCCAGCTCGGCCGCCGCGGCCATGACGGCGGCGGCCGCGCTCGGTGAGCGTCCCAGATGCCGTGCCGTGGCGTGCAGAAGGCTCGTGTGGAGTTCGGGGCTGATGCCCATGCGCTGTGCGAGGGCCTCCGCGCCGGCGACTGCGGAGCACACACCCGTTTCCGGCAGGACCAGCTCGACGGACGCGGCGGCCTCCAGATCGCCCGCGAGCGAGGCGACGATGGAGCGGACCTGCTCGTATCCGGTGGCCATCAGGAACGTCGGGGCGCGGCCGTAGCTCTTCATGCCCACGATGAAGTAGCCGGGCTCGGGCTGGGCGAGCTCGCGGTAGCCGTGCGGGCGGACGGTGCCGCAGGCGTGGTCGTTGGGATCGATGAGCGGAGCCACCGGCCGGGGCGCGGACAGGATCGGGTCGAGGTCCAGCCGCAGCTCCGACGCGATCGAGTGGTCGGGCCGGTAACCGGTGGCCGCGACCACCTGGTCGCAGAGCAGCGACTGGCCGGGCCGCGAGAACAGCTCGACGCCGTCGTCCCGGAGCTCGACCGTGTGCGTCCGGAAATTCGGCACCAGTGTCACGCGGCCGCTGTCGATGAGCATGTGCAGCCCGGATCCGAGCAGCCCGCGGGCGGGTAGCTCGTCATCGGACTCCCCGCCGAAGGCGCGGGTCGGATCGGCCGCCCGGATGGCCCAGGTGATCCTGGTCTCCGGCTCGGCCTTCGCCAGGTCGGCGAGCGCCAGCAACGTCGTCGCCGCCGAGTGTCCGGCGCCGACGACGACGGTGTGCCGCCCGGCGAACCGGTCACGTTCGGTGCCCAGCACGTCCGGCATGGCGTTGAAGATCCTGCTCGCGGCCGCTGCCTCGCCGCGGGCGGGGAGTCCGTTCGCGCCCAGCATGTTGGGTGTTCTCCAGGTGCCGGAGGCGTCGATGACCGCTTGAGCCAGAACCTCCTCACCGTCCGCCAGCCGGACTACGAACGGCACCTTTTCGCGGCCTACCGTGCGCATTCGGTCGACGTCCAGGCGGCTGATCGCCTCGACCGTCGTGCCGTAGCGGATGTACGGAGCGATCACAGGAGACTCCGCCAGCGGAAGCAGGTACCGCTTCAGGAGATCTGTTCCGGTCGGAAGCTCGTCCGCGTCCGGTTCCGGCCAGCCTTCGGCGCCGAGCAGACGTCTCGCCGCCCCATCGACGTTGTACTGCCAGGGGCTGAACAGCTGGACGTGCCCCCACTCCCGGACAGAGTTCCCGGCCGTGTCTCCCGCTTCGAGCAGGAGGAACGGCAGTCGTCGATCAGCCAGATGCGCCGCGGCCGCCAGGCCCACCGGCCCGGCGCCGACGACGATCACGGGTGGTTCGGGTTCGTGTGCCATGGCAGTCAGTATATTGACAAACATCGAATCAAAATAGCCTTGCCGCAGCGAGTGTCCGTCTGTCACCATCATATATCGATATCGATCGAAACAGTCGCAATGTGTGATGACCACAACTGTGATCAACCCCGCTCCACCTTGCTGCTCCCTGCACCGTAGGAGAGGCATGATCATGCCTGTCGGTACCCTCCGTACCGCATTGGCCGAGCCCGTCGCGATCATCGGAATGGCTGGTCGGTTCGCCGGCGCGCCAGATGTCGGTTCGTTGTGGCGGCTGCTCAACGACGGCACCGATGCCATTGAAGAGATCCCTTCCGACCGCTACGACATCGACGCCGTCTTCGACCCGGCACCGCGCACCCCAGGACGCACCGTGAGCAGATGGGGCGGCCTGATCGAGGACGTCAAAGGATTCGACGCCGAGTTCTTCGGCATCGCGCCCCGTGAGGCCGAGCGCATGGATCCCCAGCAGAGACTCCTGCTGGAGGTCGCGCACGAGGCGATCGAAGACGCCGGCCAGCGCCTGGACGCGCTAGCGGGAAGCGACACCGGAGTCTTCGTCGGACAACTCGGCGGCGACTACTGGCACATGCAATACCGCCATCCCGAACGGCTCGATCTGTACGCGATGACGGGCGCCGCGTCCCGCGCGATCACGTCCGGACGCGTGTCGTTCGCCTTCGACCTCCGCGGTCCCAGCGTCACCGTGGACACGGCGTGCTCCTCATCGCTGGTCGCCGTCCACCAGGCGATGCAGGCCCTGCGCCTGGGTGAATGCGGCCTCGCCATCGCGGCGGGTGTGAACGTGGTGCTGCTCCCGGAGGAGGGGGTGGTCTACTCCGGGGCGGGCATGCTCGCAAAAGACGGGCGCTGCAAGTTCGGCGACGCCTCTGGCGACGGGTTCGTCCGGAGCGACGGCGTCGGCGTGGTCATCCTCAAGCGTCTCGACCAGGCACTGGCCGACGGTGACCAGATCAGGGCGGTGCTGCGCGGCTCGGCGGTCGGCAACGACGGACGCAGCAGCGGCTACATGGTGACGCCCGGCGTCGAGGGTCAGCGCGATGTGATCCAGCGGGCCTTCCGGGACGCCGACATCGATCCGGCGGAGGCCGACTACGTCGAGGCGCACGGGACGGGAACGTCGGTCGGGGACCCGGTCGAACTGGCCGCCCTCGCCGAGGTACTCGGTGCCGGAAGGCCGGCCGACCGGCCATGCCTGGCCGGATCCATCAAGACCAACCTCGGCCATACCGAGGCGGCGGCGGGCGTCGCGTCGCTCATCAAGACGGTGCTCTGCCTGGAGAAGGGGGTCATCCCGCCAAGCCTGCACCTGCGGGACCCCAATCCGGCCGTCGCGTGGGATGAACTGCCGTTACGCATCGTCACCGAGCGCACGCCGATGCCCGAACGGGGACGCCCCGCCATCGCCGGCATCAGCAGCTTCGGGTTCAGCGGCACCAATGCCCATGTCGTGCTCACGGCCCCGCCCGTCCCGCAGGCGGCAGTGCCCGCCGATGACCGGACCGAGCTGCTGGTGCTGTCGGCCACCAGTCCCGAAGCGCTGGAGACCCTCGCGCTCCGCGCCGCCGATGACCTGACCTCCGGACCGGGGCGGGGACGGTCGCTGCGCGACGTCTGCCATTCCCTGGCGACGCGGCGATCACGCTTCGAGAGCCGTCTCGCCGTGCCGGTCTCCTCGCACGAACAGGCCGCGAACGCGCTGCGCGCCTTCGCGGAGGGCGATGACGAACCCGGCCTGTCGAGCACCGACTACGCCGATCCCGAAGTGCGGCCACGTGTCGCTTTCGTCTTCCCCGGCCAAGGGTCGCAGTGGGCGGGCATGGGCCGGGAGCTCATGGCCACCGAGCCCGTGTTCGCCGACACGATCGCCGCGTGCTCGCAGGCCATCCAGCGAGAAGCCGGGTGGTCCCTGGAGGAGCTGCTGCGCAGCGGAGACGAGGACCAGTTCACGGCCACCCCGATCGTCCAGCCCGCGCTGTGGGCGATGGAGATCGCTCTCGCCGCTCTCTGGCAATCCTGGGGAGTGGAACCCGACGTCGTCATCGGACACAGCATGGGCGAGTCCGCGGCCGCCTACGTCGCGGGAGCGCTCGACCTCGCTGACGCGGCCGCCGTCATCTGCCGGCGCAGTCGTCTCGCCGACCGGCTCGCCGGGCAGGGCCTCATGGCCTGGGCCGCGCTGTCGGGGGCCGAGGCAGCGGCGGCCATCGCCGGGCATGAGCAGTCCGTGGCCGTGGCCGCGTGCAACAGCGTCCGATCCACCGTGATCTCCGGTGCGGCCGACACGGTCAGGACGATCCTGGACGAACTCGACACGCGTGAGGTCTTCAACCGGGTCGTCCGGGTCGACTTCGCCTCGCACTGCCCGCAGGTGGACGCCATCCGCGAACCCCTGCTCCAGGAACTCGCGGACCTCGCCCCTCGCGCCGGGACCGTGCCGCTGCACTCCACCCTCCTCAACGAGGAGATCGACGGGTCGGGCATGGACGCCGAGTACTGGGTCCGCAACATCCGCGAGCCCGTCGACTTCGTCGGTGCCGTCCAGGCCCAGCTTGAGCATGGCGACACTGTTTTCGTCGAGCTCAGCCCCCACCCGCTTCTGATCAACTCCATCAGGGAGACGGCCAGGGCCCTCGGCGCCGACACGACCGCCGTGGGATCGCTGCGCCGCGACGAACCGGAGCGGGAGAACCTGCTCGCCGCGGTGGGCGCGCTCCACGTCGCCGCCGGGCCGGTCGACTTCGCCGCGCTCACCCCGGGCGGACGGTTCGTCCCGGTGCCGCATCACCCGTGGCGGCACACCGCTCACTGGCTTCCTACGGACGCGGAGCCCGCACGACCACCCGCTCCGCCGGTGCACCCGCTGCTGCCGACCAGCAGTGTCGCGGTCACCGCGGACGGAACCCATGTCTGGGAGGGGCCGTTCGACCTGCGTCGCAATGCCTACCTCCTGGACCACCGGGTCCAGAGCACCGTCATCCTCCCCGGCACCGCGCATGTCGAGCTGATGCTCGCGGCCGCCCGTTCGGTGCTCGGCGACGCCTCGGCCGGGCTCGCCGACGTCCGCTTCGACCGTGCCCTGTTCCTCGACGAGGAAGGGCCCGAGCAGATCGTCCAGGTGAGCGCCCGACCGGAACAGGACGGCACGCTGACCTGCCGGGTGTCCAGCCGAAGTGTGGACGAGGACTCCTGGACCGTGCACAGCCAAGCCGTCGCGAAGGGCATGGACGCCCCCGGCGACCGAACGCCCGAGCCGTTCGACCTGATCAAGGAGCGCTGCGATCGCCACCACGGCCGTCCGGACTTCTACGCCTGGCACGCCGAGCGGGGAAACCAGTGGGAAGGCGCCTTCCAGGGAGTCGCCGAGGTGTGGCGGACCGACGGTGAGGCACTGGCGCGCCTGGAATGCCCTGCGGATCTGCACGGCGACCTCGGCGCCTACGAGTTCCATCCCGCGATGCTCGACGCCTGCGGCCATTCGCTCGTCGCCGCCAGACCCGACGTCGCCGCCGGCCAGGACCAGGTGTTCGTCCTCGGCGGCATCGACGAGGTGCGCGTCTATGGCAAGCCCACCGAGATCGTGCACAGTCACGCCCGGCTCGTCCCCTCCGGTGACGGCGCATCCTTCGGCGGGCATGTGAAGGTCTTCGACCGCGACGGTCTTCTTGTGGCGGAGCTGCGTGGTGCCCGCCTCCAATACCTCCTCGGAAAGGCACCCGAACCCGTGCGTGAGACCGGCTCCACCGCTGCTGAGACCGGCCCCTACCAGGACTGGTTGTACGACCTGGAGTTCGTCGAAACGGCCACGCCGCCCGCGCCGGTCGCCGATCCGGGAACCTGGCTGGTGTTCACCGACAGCGGCGCCACCGGACGGCGCCTCATCAGGAGACTGCGGGACCAGGGTGCCCACCCTGTCGCCGTCACCATCGCGGCCCGCTTCCGCGCCGCCGGGCCGGATCGCTTCGGGATCGATCCCGATCGTCCCGAGGACTTCCGCGAGCTCCTGGCGGAGCTGTCGGAACGCGGCCCGGTGCGGGGCATCGTCCACCTGTGGTCCCTGGACGCCACCGCCTCGGCGGAGCCGGCACGCAAAGAGATCGACCGGGCGGAGCTACTGACCTGCCGGTCGGTGGTCCATCTCGTCCAGGCTCTCGACGCGCACCCGCTGCCCGGCGGGCCACGCCTGTGGCTGGTCACCCAGGACAGCCAGAAGGTGCTCCCGGACGACGAGACGAGAGGCGTGTTCCAAGCACCCCTGTGGGGGCTCGGACGCACCGCCGCGGCGGAGGACCCGACGCTCCGAACGGTGCTCGCCGACATCGACCGTGACCCGTCGAGTGTCCAGGCGCTGGTCACCGGCATGCTGTCCGACTCACCGGAGGACCAGCTCGCGCTGCGCGGTGGGCACCGGTACGCCGCCCGCCTGACCCGGCACAGGACCCGGGGACGGCAGACCGCCCGGCACATCACCATGGACCGCCCGGGCGTCATCGACGACCTGGCCGAGCAGCCGCTCCGCCACGCACGCCCGGGGCCTGGAGAGGTTCTCATCGAGGTCTCGCACGCCGCACTGAACTACCGCGACGTCCTGACCGCCGTGGGGATGTATCCGGGCCAGTCGCTCACGCGGCCGCCGGGGCTCGGGTGGGAGTGCGCGGGCGTCATCTCCGCCGTCGGTCCGCGCGTCCAAGGCCTGGCGGTCGGGGACGAGGTGGTCGCCATCGCCGAAGGCGCCCTCGCCACCGAGGTCCTGGCGAAGGCCGCCCTCGTGGCCCCCAAACCCCGCCGGCTCGGCCCGGCCGAAGCGGTGACCCTGCCGGCGGCGTACCTGACCGCCTACTACGCCCTCTGCCATCTCGGGCGCATCGACGCGGGCGACAAGGTTCTCATCCACACCGCCACCGGCGGCGTCGGGCTGGCCGCGTTGCAGATCGCCCGCTGGAAGAGGGCCCGCGCCTTCGGCACGGCGAGTACCGCCGAGAAGCGCCGGCTGCTCGCCGACCTCGGGATGGAGGCGACCTCCGACTCCCGTTCCCTGTCCTTCGTCGACGACTTCGCCGGGGTCGGGTTCGACCTCGTCCTCAACACCCTGACCGGGCCCGCGGTCGCCGGCAACCTGTCACTGCTCGCCCCCTACGGCCGTTACCTGGAGATCAGCAAACGCGACATCCTCGAAGGCAACCAGGTCTCGCTGGCACCGTTCGCCCGCAACCTCAGCCTGCACGCGATCGACATCGTCGCCATGATGGCCGAGCGTCCCGAGCTGACGGGCCGCCTGCTGCGTGAGGTGTGCGCCTTGGTGGACCAGGGCGCTCTCGATCCGCTTCCGCACACCGTCTACCCGTCCGCGCGGGCGACCGAGGCGTTCCGGCTCATGAGCCAGGCCCGGCAGATCGGCAAGGTCGTCATCTCCTTCGACCAGCCCGCGGCCGTCCCCGCGCCCGCGTCCGTGGACATCGGAGAGGACGGTGTCTACCTGGTCACCGGGGGCCTGGGCGGCATCGGTGCCAAGGTCGCCGGGTGGCTCGCGGACCAGGGCGCCCGGCGGCTCCTCCTGACGGGCAGGAGCCCCGTCGCCGAGGATCACCCGACGCTGACCGCGCTTCGGGCCCAGGGGGCGGAGGTGACCTATGCCGCGCTCGACGTCGCGGATCTGCCGGCGATGAAGGGCCTGCTCTCACGCCACCCCGATCTTCGCGGGGTGTTCCACGCGGCGGGCACCGTGGACTATGCCCCGCTGCGCGACCTCGGTCGCGACGAGCTCTCCGGGCTGTTGAAGGCCAAGGTCCGCGGTTCGATGAACCTTGACCGCCTGGTCGGTGACGGTCTGGACATGTTCGTCCTGTTCTCGTCCGGCTCGGCGCTGGTGGGCTCGCCGTTCCTCGGCGGATACGCCGCCGGCAACGCCTTCCAGGACGCCCTCGCTCACCGACGGCGAGCCAGGGGAGCCGTCGCGACGGTGGTCAACTGGGGCTTCTGGGACGAAGTCGGCATGGTCGCGCGGCAGCAGAGCCAGGAGGGGCGCAGCCTCGTCCCCCAGGGGATGTCCGGCTTCACCCCGGAGGAGGGGCTGGACGTCCTCGGCAGACTCTTGGCGGAGAACGCCACCCAGACGGCCGTCCTTCCTGCTGACTGGGACGTGTGGGCCCGCGCCTATCCCGAGGCCGCCGGAAGTCCGCTGCTGAGTACTCTCATCGGCCGGACGCCCACGCCATCCGGCCCGCGTCACCAGCCGCAGCCGCCCAAGAAGCCCGCCGACGCTGCCACGACGCGTCCCGCAGCGGCTCCTCCAGCATCGCAGCCGGTGCAAGCCGCGCCAGCCATGGTGGTGCCGCCCAGCACCGCTCCCGCCATCGCCGCGCCGGAGGGCCCGGTGCCCGCCGACCCGGCAGAGCCCGTCAGGCACCATGCACCACAGGACAAGCCGGCGGGGGACAAGCCGGCACCATCGGTTCCGCCGACCGCCACGGGGTCTGACTTTCCGGCACCGGCGAGAACCGGCAACGAGAACGATGCCCAGGTCGAGGACCTCTTCGTCGAGAGAGTCGCCGAAGTCCTGGGTCTGAAGGCCGAGCGGATCAACATCCGGCGGCCGCTCAACAAGATGGGGCTCGACTCGCTGATGGCCGTCGAACTGCGCAACCGGCTGGAGCGCGACCTCGGCGTGAAGATCCCCATCGTCAGCATCCTCAAGGGAGGCAGCATCGCCTCCGTCGCGGCGACGATCCGTGATTCTCAAACACAGGGGTAGAAGTGAAGACCACGGGGATACACATCGCGGGGCTGGGTTCGTTCATCCCGCCCATTGTCGATGCGAAGAAGGCCGTGGAGCTGGGGCTCTACGACGCCGAAGACTACGAGTGGTACGGCTGGACGGGGGCGGCGGTCGCGGGAGACACCCCCGCACCCGACATGGCCGTCACCGCGGCGCGGCGGGCGATGGCCCACGCCGGCATCCCAGGCGACGACCTCGACCTGCACATTCACGCCTGCGGCCATGAACAGGGCCCGGAAGGGTGGTCGGCGCAGCACTACATCCTGCACCACATCACCGACCGGGACCTCCCCTCCTTCCGGGTCTGGCAGGCGTGCAGCGCAATGATCGGCTCGATGGAGCTGGCGGCCTGCCATCTCATGGCGAGCCCGGAACGCAAGGCGGCTCTCGTGACGGGCGCCGACAATGTGGGGACGCCGGGTTTCAACCGGTGGGCCTTCGGTATCCAGAACGGCGTCGTGGGCGACGCGGCGAGTGCGGTCGTGCTGTCCACCCGCGGCGGATTCGCGCGGTTGCTCGCCATCACCACCGGCTCCACCGCCGAGGTGGAGGCGCAGTACCGGGGGACGGAGCCGTTGTTCCCGCCGCGTCCGGCGGACGGCGGCCAGGTGGACTTCCGGGAACGGCTCGCCGCGAACGGAGGTCTCGACGAGACCGTCGCCGAGGTCGTGCGGCGTCAGGGGGAGTTGAGGACCGAACTCGCCCTGCGCACCGTCGCCGAGGCCGACATCGACATGACCGACATCAAACGTGTCGCCCATGTCTTCACCGGCCAGGAGAGCTATCTGAAGGTCATCCTGGACCCGATGGGCCTCAGCCCCGCCCAGGGGTTGCTCGAATTCGGCCGCGGGCTCGGCCATCTGACGGTCAACGACCAGATCGTGGGACTGGAGCATCTTGTGTCGACCGGTCAGGTCGGTCCGGGGGACCACGTCCTGATCGTGGCGCACGGCGGCGGCGTCTCCATCACGTGTGCGGTGGTGGTCATTGACGAGCTGCCGGGCTGATCGGAGTGGGTGAGCTTTTCGATGCCGAGCAGGCCGTCACGAGTTTCGGCCTGCTCGGCTTCACTCTGCTGATCTTCGCTGAGTCGGGAATCCTGATCTGCGCGCTGCTGCCGTTCCTGCCCGGCGACTCTCTGCTGTTCACCGCCGGCCTCCTGGCCGCGGACGGCGCGTTCGCGGGAGGCCGGGTCTGGTTGCTGTGCCTGGTCGCCACGGTCGCCGCGGCGGCCGGCGACCAGGTCGGATACATGTTCGGCCGCAGGGTGGGGCCGAGCCTGTTCCGCCGCCCCCGGTCGCGGTTCTTCAAGCCGGAGAACGCCGAGCGCGCCCACGAGTTCTTCGCCCGGCGAGGCGCCCGCGCTCTGATCCTGGCCAGGTTCGTGCCCGTGCTGCGAACCCTCACTCCGATCGTGGCCGGCGTGGGACGCATGGACTACCGGATGTTCACCCTGTACAACCTGCTCGGTGCGGCGCTGTGGGGTAGCGGGTTGGTGATACTCGGTTTCTTCCTGGGCCAGGTGGCCCTTGTCCGTGACAACATCGAAATCGTGCTCATCGGCATTGTGCTGTTGTCCTTCGTGCCCCTGATCGTGGAACGAATACGGCGGCGCCGGCGCCTGGCCAGTGACGAAGGAGTCGAGAAGTGATCGCAGCCGAGGACTTCTGCGCCGGTCTTACCGACCAGGGCTTCACCCTTGCGACCGGTGTTCCCTGCTCCTCGTTCGGCGGGCCGATCGCCTTGCTGGGCGCCCGCGGGGATGCCTACGTGCCGGCCGCCAACGAGGGCGCGGCACTCGCCATCGCGGCCGGAGCGGTGCTGGCCGGCGGCCGGCCGTACGTCATGCTCCAGAACTCGGGTCTGGGCAATCTGGTCAACCCCCTGACCTCCCTCGTCCAGACCTATGGGCTTCCCGTGCTCACGTTCGTGAGCCTGCGCGGCTGGCCCGACCCCTCGACCGACGAGCCGCAGCACGAGGTGATGGGGCCGGCGACACGAGCGGTGCTGGAGGCGCTCGGGGCTCCATGCCAGATCCTGCGGGCCGACTGCACCGACGACGGGTTCCGGGAGATCCTGGCGAACGCGGCCAAGGAACTCGACGCCCGCCGCGCCCCGTTCGTCCTGGTCGAGCGGGGCGCCATCGGTAAGGCCGAACCGCCGGCGGCCGGCCAGGACGCCGGTCTGTCGAGCGCGGAGGCCATCCGGATCGTCGCGGAGACCGCGCCGACCGCCGCGCTCATCGCCACCACCGGCTACACCGGCCGGGAGTTGTTCGCCGTCGCGGACCGGCCGGGCAACTTCTACATGCAGGGATCCATGGGGCACGCGTCCGCGATCGGTCTCGGTGTCGCACTGACCCGCCCGCGTCAGCCGGTGATCGTGCTGGACGGGGACGGCGCGCTGCTGATGCACCTCGGCACGCTCTCCACGATCGGTCACGAGGCTCCGCCCAATCTCCTCCACGTCGTCCTCGACAACCAGGTGCACGAGTCGACCGGCGGCCAGTGCACCACGTCGAGCACCACGTCGTTCTCGGGTGCGGCGACCGCGGCCGGCTACCGTACCGCGGTCGATTGCCGTACCCAGAACGAGGTACGGGCGGCGGTGGCGGATGCGATCGCCGCGCCGGGCCCGCACTTCTGCGCGGTCCGCGTCGGACGTCGCACGGGCGTGATCCCTCCTCGCGCGACCAGTGCCGCGAGCGCGATGGACCTCGGAGACCGTTTCGCTACGACCCTGGCTCAGGGCTGAGCTTGTTCGAGGTCGGTGACCAGTGCGTTGATGCCCTCCGGAGTCAGGGACGCGAGCCCGGCCAGGATCTTCACCGGCTCGATCAGTGCCGTGCAGCAGAGCGTGTAGACGTTGCTGCGCCCGCGTGGCACGGCCTCCACCAGCCCGTGCTCGCGCAGCGGCGCGAGGTGGTGGCTCACCAGGGTCTGGCTGAGTCCCGTGGCCTCTTGCAACTGCTTGACGGTGTGGGGCCCCTGGGCGAGAAGGAGCAGGAGAGTGAGCCGGTTCTCGTCCGCCACCGCGCGGAGCTTGGGGGCGAGGTCCTTCGCGCGGGCGTGCTCTTCGAGCAATTCGCGAGGGACGCCGCTCTCGCCCTCCGGTCTCGACGGCTGTGCCATCGCCGTACCTCCGTCTTCCTGCCTGCGCCGAGTCTATGCGCCGGTGCGGGCCTGTTCGCCATGCAATGATCCTGCGGACGACTCCTCGGTCCGGCTCCGGGGCAGGACCACCGCTGAGAAGGCGGCGCCGACGAGGGTCGTTCCCACAGCGATCAGCGCGGCCCAGCTGAAGCCGTGTGTGAACGCTTCCTTGGCGCCCAGCACGACCTGCTCGGGCAGCTGTCCCGCCAGGCCGGAGGCCCCGGCCACCGATTCGCGGACGGCGTCGGCCGCCGCCGGGGGCAGCGCGCCCAGGTCCGGCAACTCGTCCCGGTAGACGCTGACGCTCACGCTGCCGCTGACCGCGATGCCCAGGGAACCGCCCACCTGCATCGCGGTGTCCGCCACGGCCGACCCCGCGCCCGCCTGGTGCTCGGCCGAGACGACGAGCAGCGCGTCCACGGCCGCGGGCAGGGCGATGCCCATCCCCAGCCCGAACACCGCCAACCCCATCAGCGCACGCCCGTCCGAGCCCACGTCGAGAGCGGCGAGGAATCCGAGCCCCGCGGCGCACAGCAGGAGACCGGAGGTCACCACGGCCCTCAGCCCGGCGCGCTCGACGAGCTTGGGCGACAGCGGCGCACCGATCATCATGGTGCCGATGGCCAGCATGCGCACCCCGGCCGCCAGCGGCGACAGATCCAGCACCGCCTGAAGATGCAGCGTGAGCAGGAAAAGGCCGCTGTACAGGCCGAACGACACGCAGGTGATGATCAGAGTCGATCCGCCGTAGCGTGCGTTCCGCAGCATCCCGACGTCCAGCATGGGGTGCGCGGTGCGGCGCTCGTGCACGATGAACAGGATCAGCAGCAGCAGGCCGAGACCGAGCGACCCCAGCGACAGGGGCGATGCCCAGCCGTAGTGCGGAGCTTCGACGAGGCCATAGACGACGGCCGTGAGTCCCGCGACCGACAGCAGCGCGCCTATCAGATCGAGTCCAGGGTGGTTCGGATCGCGGGACTCGGGGATCAGAGCGGCGCCGGCGATGAGGGCGACCGCGGCCAGCGGCACGTTGATCAGGAACAGCGAACCCCACCAGAACTTCTCCAGCAGCAGCCCGCTCACGACCGGTCCCAGCGGCACGCCGACGGCCGCGGCTCCGGACCAGATACCGATGGCCTTGGCCTGCTCCTCCACCGGGAAGATGTCCTTGATGATCGCCAGGGTGGCGGGCATCATCAGCGCGGCGCCGACGCCCATGAGAGTACGGAACGTGATCATCGCTTCGGCCGACGTGGACAGCGCCGCGCCCAGCGAGAAGAGCGCGAAGGCGCTGACTCCCAGCGCGAGCAGCCGTTTGCGGCCGAACCGGTCCGCCAGCCCGCCGGCCATGAGCAGGAGCCCGCCGAAGGCCAGCGCGTACGCGTCGACCGTCCACTGGAGCTGGCTGGTCGTCGCGTCCAGGTCACGCTGGATGCTCGGCAGCGCGAGGTTGAGGATCAGCGTGTCGAGCCCGATGAGAATCAGGCTCAGGCACAGCACGGCAAGGATCGTCCAGCGTCGCTGGTACGCGGTCGTACGGTCCACTGTGGCTCCCTAGGATGACGGGCCTCTTCCTATTCAGTAGCAGATGCTGTCTTCAACAGCAACAACTGTTGTTAGCAGAGTTGATATGTGTAAGACTGGGTAGAACGTCGGCTTAGACCATGCAGGGGGATGTTTTGACCGTCGCGACCCGGCCCCGTCTCGCCCTCGTCGGCGACCGGGGCAACCACAACGAACCGGCTCACCCGAAAATCGAGCGTCTGCTGTCATCGGAGGAGATCGACGCCGCCTGGGTGCCGACCACCGACGTCCACGATCAGAGCCCGCTCGAAGGCTTCGGCGCGGTCTGGCTGGTGCCTGGTGCGCCCTACAAGAACCAGCGCGGGGTCCACATCGCGGTGCGCTACGCCCGGGAGACGGGGCTGCCGTTCCTCGGCACCTGCGGGGGATTCTTCAGTGCCCTGATCGAGCACGCCCTGAACGTGCAGCGCCTGCCCGAGGTCCAGGGCGTGGACGAGGATCCCGAGAAGCTCCTGCCCCTGGTCATCCCGCTGGTCTGCTCGCTCACCGGGGAGAAGGCGCCGCTGACCATCGATCCTGGCACGCGCATCGCCGAGATCTACGGGGGAGCCACCGAGGCGCAGGAGGTCTTCCACTGCTCCTACGGCCTCGCCGCCGACTTCTTGACCACCGCCGGAGGGCACGAGGGCCTGCGTTTCACCGCCTGGGACGCCGAGGGGTCCCCGCGGGCGCTCGAACTGAGCGATCATCCCTTCTTCCTCGGCACGCTCTTCCAGCCCGAACTCGTCTCCGCGCCGGGAAGCCTGCACCCGATCCTCGCGACCTTCCTCAGTGCCGTACGCGGTCAACGGAGTACGGCCGACGTCCCCGAGGGTGCCTGATCCGGTCCCGGACGGGGAGAGCGGTCATTCATGGGCCCGGCGGTGAACGATGACGTTCCCGCCGGGTGCCACCGGTCAGCGCGGGCCCATGGCACGCATCCAGATGCTCACCGCCGCCGTGCGGGACCGGATGTCATGCCGTCGGAACACCCGTTCCAGGTAGGTGCGCACCGTGGCGGTCGAGAGACCGAGCCTGGCGGCGATCTCCTTGTCGGCCAGGCCCTCGGCGATCAACGCGACGACCTGCTGTTCACGTGGCGTGAAATGCGCGAAACCATCGTCAGAAGACTCTGATCGTGCCAAGTCGGTCACCCGCCGTTCCGCCGATGGCCTTACCTGCCCGACGGCGAACCCGCGCACTCGCCGTCCCGGCTCACGGTCCAGGTTGTATCAACAGGAAATACTGGTGTCAACGACGATCCTTGATTATTATCGGACGCCCTCGTCGCTACCGCGCGGGAGGGGTCAACGTCGGGCATCATCGGATGCTGCGAGCGGGACCGTGGTGTCGCACAGCCGTTCGAGCTGGGACGTGTCGTGGGAGACGACCAGAAAGGTACGGCGTCCGCGCAGGGAGTACAGGGTCTCCTCCACACTCGCCGCCGCCCGCTCGTCCAAGGCACTGGTCGGCTCGTCCAGGAGGATCATCTCCGGGTCGAGCGCAAGGGCCCTGGCCAAGGCCAGCCGCTGGCGCTGCCCGACCGAGAGCTCCGCCGCGGAGGCGCCCAACCGATCCCGCACCTCGTCCCAGAGCCCGACCTCGGCCAGCGCGGCCTCGGCCCGCTCCCGCAGCCGGGCTCGGGAGGCGCGGACCACATGCCGGATCCCGAACAGGACGTTGCCGAGAACGCTGTCGGGGAACACGACGGGGATCTGAGGGACGAGCACGGCGCGGGTGCGCAGGTCCGCCAGGTCCGCAGGCCGGCAAGCGAAGACGTCGGTGTCCAGTAGCCGGACCGTCCCCTCGGCGCTGAGCCCTTCCGGCAGGAGTCCGACCAGCGTTCGCAGTATGGTCGACTTGCCCGCGCCGGACGGACCGAACAGCCCGGTCACCTCACCGAGCGGCACGGTGAACGAAACCGGCCCCACCAGTGAACGCCCGTCCTTCAGCACTCGCAGGTCACGGATCGTGATGGCGTTCAAGGGCGTCTCCTTTCCAGACGTGCGCGGACCGGAACGACCGCGGCGAGAAGCAGCGCGATGAAGAGGACGAGGACGGCGGCTGCGCCCCACGCGGCGCGGATGGCCGTCGGATCCGCAGCGTCCTGAGCCAAGGTGAACACGTGCGTCGGCAGGCTCACCACCGGCGTGTCCACGACTCCGTCTGGAACGCCGCCGGCCCCGGCGAAGACCGTCGCGGTGAACAACAGCGGCGCGGTCTCTCCGGCCGCTCTCGCCAGCCCGAGCAGAAGGCCGGTGACCAGCGCCGGCCGGGCATGGGGCAGCAGCACCGAACGGACCAGCTGCGAGCGCCGCAACCCCAGCGCCCGAGCCGTCTCCAGCCGCTCCCGGGGGAGCCTGGCGAGTTGCGCGGACACCGCCAGCGCGACGATGGGGGTGGCGACGAGCCCGAGCAGCACGGCTCCCGCGAGCCAGCTCTTGCCCCACCCCAGGGTCGAGCCGAAGAACCAGTAGCCGGCCAGCCCGAGAAGGATCGAGGGCACCCCGCCCAACGTGACGACCACGGCCCGCAGCCAGCGTGCGGTGCGCCGCCCGGCGTACTCCTCGATGAGCAACGCGAAGGTCAGGCCGGCGGCCGCGGCGACACCCCCCGCGGACGCGACGAGCAGGAGGGTACCGGTGATCTGATCGCGGACGCCGCCGCCGCTGGCACCGGCCGAGGGGGTCGTCCAGAAGGCCGGATCCAGGGCGGCCGTTCCGCGCACGGCGATTCCGGCGGCGATACCGGCCACCAGAAGGACGGGAGCCGCCAGCGACATCCGCAGGAGCACCATCGCCGTCCTGTCGCGGGCGGCACGGCGGCGGCGTGCTCCGCGGCGGCTCCTCAGCAGCCGGCCGGGCCGGTTCAGCCGGTTCGACTGGGCGAGGACGGTCAGCCCGGCGACGATGAGGAGCAGAACCACCCCCAGTGCGCTCAACGCGGCCCAGTGCGCGCCGCTCGTCCCGGCCAGCAAAGGCTCGGGCCCGCCGAGTTTCGTGGTGAGCGTCTGGCCCGGTCGCAGCACGCTGTGGAGCATCTGCTCTGGACCGGCCGGAAAGGGACCGTCCGCCCGACCGATCACCAGGAAGACCGCGACCGTCTCACCGAGCGCGCGGGCCAGGCCCAGCACGGCCGCCGCCAGCATTCCGCCACGCGCGGCGGGGAACACGGCGGAGGCGACGACCTCGATCCGCGACAGCCCCAGCGCGGCGGCCGTCTCGCGGACCCCGTCGGGAACGTCGGCGAGAGCATCGACCGACACCGACACCACCGTGGGAAGGACCATCACACCGAGCAGGAGCCCGGCGGTCAGGATGCTGTCCCCGCCCGTGATACCGAAGAATTCGGCGATCAGCGGGCGCAGCAGCGCCACCCCCAAAAGCCCGTACACGATGGAGGGCACCGCGGCGAGAAGTTCCACCACCGTCCGCAGCGGTCTGCGCCAGCGGGCCGAGCTCGCCTCGTGGAGGGCCAGTGCGGACGCCCACCCCAGCGGGACGGCGACCGCAAGGGCGATGACGCTGACGATGGCGGTGCCCCACACCATCGAGGCGGCACCGAACAGCCCCCATTGCGGGCTCCACACGTCCGTACCGAACAGACGCCACCAGTCGATGGGCCCCGAACTCACCCCGGCTACGAGGTACACCACGAGGACTATGGCGCTCGCAGCCACCGCCACGCTGCCCGCGGCCACCGAAGCCGTGGCCCACGTGGAACCGCGCGGTCGGGTGCGGCGAACACCGGGCCTGACCCACGGCGCCCGGCGTGCCGAGGCGCTCATCGTTGCCCGAGCCGGGCGAGGTTCAGGTAGCCGTGCCTGGTGACCAGGCTCTGGCCCTGTGTAGAGAGCACGTAGTCGATGAGCTTTCGGGTGTTCCCGGCGGGCTTCCCGTTGGTGATGAGGAACAGCGATCTCGACAGCGGGTAGCGTTTGGCCGCGACGTTCTGCGGAGTGAGTTCGATACCATCCACCCGCACGGTGGCCAGCTCAGGGCGGCCCTCGACGAACGCCGACGAGAGCGGTGCGACCGACCCGGGCGTGGTCAGGAGCTTGGTCCGTGTCTCCTCGTTTCCGCCGACGATGGCGTAGCGGCCGCTGCCGGGTGGCGCGGGCGGAGCCGCCCCGTCCTGGTAGAGGTATTTGTCGAGGACCTCTCTCGTTCCGCGGCCCGGCTCCTTGTCGAAGACATAGACCGGCAGGTCGGGGCCGCCGAACTCTTTCCAGTTGGCCGTTTTTCCTTCGAAGATGCGTTTGAGCTGGTCACGGGAAAGCGATGTCGTCCCGCTCTCGTAGACGTTCCTGCGGATGATGATGCCGACGGCGTCCCGGCCGATCTCGGTGGCGACGAAGTCGACCTTGGGGAAGCGCTTTCGATCGGCGTCGGAGAGCGGCTTGGAACTCATGGCCACGTCGATCTGCCCGGAGCCGAGTTGGGAGATCCCACCCGCGGATCCTCCCTGAGTGTCGACGGAGACTTTGATCCCCTGGCCGCCTAACGCGTGACCCGCGTCGGCCACCACGGGATTCACCGTGGTCGAACCGCTGACGCGAACGGTGTCACCGCCGCCTCCTCCCTTGCCGGCGCAGCCCGCGACGGCGGTGCAGAGCAGGAGGCTTCCTCCGATGGCGGTGAGCTGATACGGACCCGTCCTCTTCCGTTTCGGATGCCGTCGTCTCATGAACTACCTCCGCACGGTACGAGCGGGGCGGAGCAATTCCTCACCGGATCCGCGCCGCCAAGTGATCCACATTTTATTCGCCTAAATATTACCTAGTCTATACCTGGAATTCACGAGATAGACACTTGTTACCCGCGGGAGGCGGTCGAGATTTCTGTGCAGGCCGACTGCGGAAATGATGAGGCGCATATGCGCAGATATCCGTAGGCGGGCATGGGGAATTACCCCTCGCTCGTCGCGAGTGAGGGGCATAACGTCGTCCGCTCACGGAAAACGCGCAGTGTGAATTTGCTCGTCCGGGGTGGAGTGGGCATTCCCGAAAAGGCCCCACCGTCTTCCGTGCAGGTCCGGCCGCAGGCCGTGCGTGACCGCAAACGGAAGCGTCTCACCCGGGAGCCCGGGACATCCTCCTCATCAGCATCGTGGCTTGTCCCCGGATCGCTCCTAGCCGATCAAGGGTGGCGCGGTCATCGTGGCGGGGTGGGGGAGATCGAGCAGGCGCAGCACGGTGGTCCCCACAGAGGGCAGCGCGGGGCGGCGGGGTCCCGAGGGTGCTGTGAGGACGGCGGTCCCCGCAGGCATCAGCAGGCAAGGAACCGGGTTGGTGGTGTGCCCGCCGTAGGCAGCACTGATACCTTCCGCGGCTGCCGCCTGGAGCATCTGTTCACCATTCCCGTGGTCTCCGACCAGCAGCACCCATCGCCCTGCGGTCCGTGCCGCCGCGCGGATCTCGCCCACGGCTCCGTCCACCGCCTCGGTCGCCCGGACCGTCGCCGCGTGGTCGCCCGTATGGCCGACCACGTCGATGTTCGCGAGATTGGCGATCACGAGGTCGACGTCATCCCGACTCGCGGCGGCGATGACCTCGGCGACGACCAGGGGGAGGTTCATCGAGGGCCTGGACCGGTAGTCATCGGTTCCGGACGGTACCTGGATCCGTTCCTCGCCCTTACGGGGCCGGGCGTCGCGCCCGTTGATGAAGAACGTGACATGCTCGAACTTCTCACGCTCGGCGATGCGAACCGAGCGTGCGCCTGCGGCCTCCAGCGCGTCGGCGAGCCCGCCGCCCGCGTCTGCCCGGGGCACCAGCGGCCGGACGTCGGTTCGCGTGTCGTACTGCGCGAGGCTCAGCAGGCGGACCCTCTCGCGCCCGCTACCGGCCAGCCGGTCGGCGATGGCGTCGACGAGCGGCGCCGTTCGATCACTGCGGAAGTTGGCGAACAGGATCACATCGCCGTCCACGACGGTGCCGGTCCCCGGCCGGCCCCAGGTGCCGATCGCCGTCGCGCGGATCCATCCGTCGCCAGAATCGGACTCGTCGGGGACCGCCCTGCGGACGTGGGGTACCGTCCGCTCGGCCTCGCCGTCCAGGATCAGGCGTACCGCCCGGTCGGTCAGAGCGATGTCTCCGCTCTTGTCCATCGCGTAGTTGCGTCCGATGACCGTGGCGTATGCGCCCGTCCCGGCTTCGTCGGCCAGCGTGCCCAGTCGTTCCAGATGGCCCGCGGCCGACCCGTCTGCGACATCCCGCCCATCGGTGATCGCGTGCAGCCGGACCTCGGGCCGGCCGGCTCCCGCTGCGGCGCGCAGCAGTTCGCCCAAGTGCGCGATGTCGGAGTGGATGCGCCCGTCCGAGCACAGTCCGACGAGATGCAGTGTTCCGCCACGGCCCGCGAGCTCGGCGCACACCTGACGCAGCAGCGGATCCTCGCGCAGGGTCCCGTTTCGTACACGCTCCTCGACCAGCAGACTGTCGTAGGTGACGGGGCGCCCCGCGCCGATCACGAGATGACCGATCTCGGAGTTGCCGACGACGCCCTCGGGGAGCCCGACCGCCGTTCCGGACGCGTCCAGGAGCAGCCCGGGATGCGTCTCCTCCAACTCGTCCAGAACCGGTGTACGAGCCGCCGCGATGGCGTTGCCGGGGCCCGGTGCCGTCCTTCCCCACCCGTCGAGGATCAAGAGCACCCCGCCGCGTCCGGCCGATCCCGCCATCACCGGACCCCACGCAGATCATCGAGCCGCTGCCAGAAGGCCGGGAAGGACTTCCGCACGCAACCCGGGTCACGAATCACCGTCCCCGGCGTGCGTAGTCCCGCGATGGCGAAGGCCATGGCGATGCGGTGGTCGTCGTAGGTGTCGATGACGGCGCCGCGCGGCTCGGCGCCTCCCGAGATCGTCATGCTGTCGTCGGTCGTCTCCACCTCCACCCCCATCTTGCGCAATTCGGCGCTGACGGCCTCGATGCGGTCACACTCCTTGAGGCGCAGATTCCCGATGCCGGTGATGTGCGTGACGCCCTGCGCGTACGCCGCGACGACGGCCAGGGTGGGAGCCGTGTCCGGCATGGACTCCATGTCCACCTCGATTCCCCGCAACGGCCCCCCGGTCAGGACGATCGCGTCATCCTCCCGGTCGGGGACGCAGCCCATCCGGGCCAGGACGTCGACGAGCGCGACGTCGCCCTGGACCGAGCCGGCACCGATGCCCGGAATCCGGACCCGGCCGCCGAGGATCGCGGCCGCGGCAAGGAAGTAGGACATGCCGGAGGCGTCGGGCTCGACGGTGATGTCGCCGCCGCCGTAGCGTCCGTGGGCGACGCGGAAACGGGAGTACCCTTCGCGTTCCACCTCCACGCCCGCCTTCGCCATGGCGGCGACCGTGATGTCGACGTAGGGCTTGGAGACCAGGTCGTTCACCACCGTCACCTCGACTCCCTCGGGTGCGGCCGGAGCGCTGATGAGCAGGCTGGTGGTGAACTGGCTGCTGACATCGCCGCGGATCCTCGTAGCGCCGCCCGAGAGCGCCGGTCCCTCGATCGCGACAGGAGGCGATCCGTTGCCGCGTAGCGCCGTCGCCTGCACCCCCAGGAGACCGAGGGCGTCGAGCAGGTCACCCATCGGCCGCTCGCGCATCCGGTCGTTGCCGGTGATGACGGTCCGGCCCTCGGCGAGCGCCGCCATCGTGATCAGTAGCCGCAGGCCCGTTCCGGCGTTGCCCATGAAGATGTCGTCCTCGGGTGCGCGCATCGGCCTCCCGGTTGGAACGATCTCGATGGTGTTCGCGGCCTCGTCGAGAGCGACCTCCACATGGTCGAAGGCGGCGACACCCCTGGCGAGCAGGGTCGTGTCCTGGGCGAGCAGTGCGTTGTGAAGCGTCACCGGCTGTCCCGAGAGCGCGCCGATGGCGATGAACCGATTGGTGTAGCTCTTGGAGCCGAGCACCTCGACGGTGGCGTCGATCTCCTTGAGCGGCGCGATCTCCAGTTCGTCCAGCGAAAGTCTCGGATCCGCAGTGACAGTCAATCTTGCTCCTTTGAGGAACCCGATGCGCTTTTTGCTCACGGTGCCCCAGGCATAGGCGACTGTCCATATCCACCGGCTGTCGAGTACACGAGAAGCGGCGCGTCACTAAGCCGCCATCGTGGCGTCGCTAGCGCGCTGACCGGCGCAATCACGCGCTAACGTTCATCAAAATCCAAAACAGTGCACATTGCGGCAGCTCTGTCAAGTCGGCAAAACCAACTACAACGTGGCACGTTCCCGCGGCCTAGGCTTTTCCCAGGACAGAAGAAGAAGCACGATTTGCGGTCGTGTCCAAGGGGGGATTTCGTGCGAGACGATTCCGGGGTCATCGATTTTCGCGATCAATCCGCCGCGCTGACCCCGGACCGGGTCGTCCGCACCAGTTGCCAGTTCTGCAACGCCAACTGTGGTTTACACGTCGACCTCAAGGCCGGCCGTGTGATCGGTATCCGTGGCGAGCGGCGTGACCGCGTGCAACGGGGGAACATCTGCGTCAAAGCCGACATGATGGCTGATCTCGCCTACAGCCCGCATCGTCTGACCCGGCCACTCCGGCGCACCTCAGGGGCCAAGGGGTCCGCGGACTCGGTGTTCGAGGCGATCTCCTGGGACTCGGCTCTGGACCTTATCGCCGAACGCCTGCTCGGATTGCGGGACGAGGGGAACGCGCACACGATCGCCAACAGGACCACCGGCCGGCTCCCTCGGGGAGTCGACGCGCTGGTCGGTCGGTTGTTCGCCCTTCTGGGCAGTCCCAACAACACCGATGTCGGGCCCGTGTGCAATGACGCGGGTGCGGACGCGCTGCGGGCGACATTCGGTCTGGGCAACTTCACCAACGGCTACGGCCGGGACGAGGCGACCGGAAAGGAAGATCTCGGCTCGTCCCGTTACCTGCTGTTCTTTGGCACCAACCAGGCCGAGACGCATCCGGTCACCTTCGACTATCTGCTGCGGGCCCGCGAGAGGACGGGAGCCCGACTGGTCGTCGTCGACCCGCGTCTCACCCCTACCGGGGCCGAGGCCGACCAATGGATCGCGCCCAAGCCCCACACCGATCTGGCCCTCGTCCTTGGCATGCTTCACCACATCCTGGCCGAAAACCTCTACGATCACGCGTTCGTCGAGCGCTGGGTCCTGGGATTCCGAGAGCTGAGGGAACACGTTCGGGAACAGGGGTACGACCCGGGCTGGGCCGCCGCCGTCACAGGAGTGCCCGAAGCGGAGATCAGACGGATCGCAGTCGACTACGCCACCATGAAACCGGCGGCCATCTTCTGCAACGCAGGCGTGTCGCACCAGCTGTCGGCCTTCGACACCTACCGGGTCATCTGCTTCCTGGCAGCGGTCACGGGCAACATCGGCAGGCTGGGCGGCGGCTGCAACTTCATGCACAACACCTGGCCCGGCGAACTGAGATTGCCACAGTTGACAGGCCCGCTCCCCGAGCGGCCACTCGCCCTTCCCGTGGGTCCTGATTCCTTCGCGTCATCGATCCTGACCGGGGAGCCGTACCGGCTCAGAGCCGTCATCACCGAGGGCAATCCCCTGTTGGCGTCGGCCAATACCGAGCGCGTCAAGGGGGCGTTCGCCGAGCTCGACTTCTTCGTCTACACCGGCCTGTTCATGGAGGAGGCCGCCTACTACGCCGACGTCATCCTCCCGGTCTGCAGCGGGCTGGAACTCGACGGCGTCTACATGCGGCGGGACGACCGCGCCATACGCTGGCAGGAGCGAGCGCTGGCCCCAGTCGGGGACTCCCGCCCCGACTGGCAGATCTGGATCGATCTGGCCCATGCGCTGGCTCGCGCCGACCAGCACAGACCGTCCACCTATTGGACCGATGCCTTTCCCGAGGAGTGGAAGGAGTACCGGACACTTTGGTCCCAGTTCGTAGCCCACACACCTGGAATGGCGGGGATGTCCGCCGAACGCATGAAAGCGCGCACCGAACCTCTGCGCTGGCCATGTCCGTCGCCACGACATCCTGGCGTCAGCGCGCTTTTCCTTGATCATCAATCGTGGTACGAAGCCGCGGCTTCTCTGGGACATCCCAGGAAGCGATTTCTCACCCCGAGCGGCAAGGTGGAGATTCACACCGAGACCCTGGATCGGGAACTCGCCTCAGCGGGGCACGCCGCGCTCCCGGTCTTCTATACCCATCCCGAGGTCACCGGCTCGAATCCGACAATAGCCTACGAACCAGGTTTCATCCCCAACCCGTTGCACCCCGGTGCTGTCACGCGAAAGGTCCGCATCGGTGTCCCTTCGGATGCGGAGGTGCATGACCGCTACCCCCTCATGGGAATGACGGGCCGTCCTAGCGTCGTGCACTTCGCCTCGGTCACCCACTGGACCGACGCGGGAAAGAGGATCAACGGTATCCGTTTCGTCCAGATTCACCCCACGCTCGCCCGTCGCCTGAACATCGCGGACCACGATCCGGTCCTTGTCGAGACGCCGCGTGGCGCCATCACGGGGACGGCCCTCCTGTGGGAGGGGATCAGAGAAGACACGATCTTCATTCCCCACGGTTTCGGTCCCGCCCAGGTCGTGGGAGATGTCACCCGGGCTCCCCGCTACAAGGCTACAAACACGCTTTCGGATGACCGCTATTACGACAACCTTTCCGGTCAGCTAGCCTACAAATGCTTTGCCTGTCGCGTCAGCAGAGCGACCTGATCACAACAGCGAGCCCAGAGGTGCAGATGTCGACGTCCATCCCAATACCGCGCGAACGCGGAAAATCGGGCTCCCTCGCTCCCGATCGACTCGCCGAGCCGCGCAATCCCTTCTTCGCAACAGCATTCGCCACCGGCTCCCAGGCGCTCTCGGTGGATATCGGGCCCGGCCTGTGCGGTGTGGTGCGGTCAAGCCCGTCCGGTGACAGGCATGTCCTGTGCGTCAGCAACACCGCTGACGAAGCTCAGACCTTCCAGCCGGTCGCCTACCTTCCAGCCGAGAACACCGACGAACTGGTCTTCCTCACCGGGAACATGGAGACCCTCGCATCTACCTCTGGCGATCTCCTGGTCCGGCTTCCGGCAGGGCAGTTCGCATGGCTCGGCTGGCCCGCTCGCTGAGCTCGGCCTGCCAGATCACCCGCAGAACCCGCTTCTACCGCTCGCCGGGGAAGACGGGGCAGGTGTCGCCGCAGCCCATCGTGACGCGCACGTCGCTGGCCCAGACGGCGTCGTCGGTCAGGACGTTGGGGATTTCAGCGGAGATGTCTCATGGATTCGGGTCGATGCCAAGGGCGCGCAGCATGGTCTGGAGTTCGGCGGAGGTCTCGGCGAGCTCGCCGTCCGGGGTGGAATCGGCGACGACGTCGGCTCCGGCGTAGATGCGGGTCTCCGATGGCGAGACCTCGGCACACCGGAACGTCATGGCCCATTCGCCGTCGCCTGAGACGTCGCACCAGCCGACGGCCCCGCTGTAGAAGCCGCGGTTGAGCTTCTCGATCCGCTTTATCAGAGCGCGGGCCTCCGCCGCTGGGGTGCCGCAGACGGCCGGGGCCGGATGCAGCGCCGCGAACAGGTGCAGCGAGGAGATCTCGGGCGAGGCGAGCCTTCCGGTGATCTGTGTGCTCAGGTGCCACATCGTGGCGGTCTTCACCAGTGCCGGCCTGTCCGGAATGGTCAGCTCCGCGCAGTAGGGATTCAGCCCGCCCGCGACCGCCTCCACCACGACGGCGTGCTCGCGCAGGTCCTTGTCCGAGTTGAGCAGTGCCTGGCCGGACTCGGTGTCCCGGGCCGGATCGGGGTGGCGGGGCGCCGATCCCGCCAGCGGACGAGCCGAGACCAGCGCTCCGGACCGCCGGACGAGCAGTTCGGGGCTGGTCCCGATCAGCACCCGCCCGGCCAGCAGGTCCACGGCGAAGACATAGGCGTCGGGATCGTCGTGCGCTAAATGCCGCAGTAGCCTTCCGGGGTCAGCGCCCATCACGTTGTTCAGCCGTACCGAGCGTGCCAACATCACCTTTTCCAGGTGTCCGTTGCGCAGTTCTTCCAAAGCGGCGGTAACAGCCTGCTTGTATTCGTGGGGTGAAGGAATCTGTTCAATGTTGGAATAGGACGGTGTTATGGGTCCGGCGACCGGGGACACGCTGCCCGAACGGGTCCACTGGACCGCGGAAGGAACGGTCAGCCGTGCCGGGATGTCCGCGCGAAAGGGGATCGCACCCACCAGCATCGGTCGCGGGTGGTCGTCGGCCACCCGATCCAGCGTGGTCCGCATCCGCATCAGCATCGTGGCGGGGTCGCGGGCGTTGCAGCTCGGCAGCGTCTCCAGCACGCCCTGTGCGAGCAAAGTGTGCCGGGGTGAGCGGAAGAAGAACGAGCGACCCGGCCGGTACCCGTCCAGCGGGTCGATGCCACGAGGAGCGTGCGTCAGGTTGCTCAATGCTCTTCCGTTCCGTGAGTGACTCGGGACGCAACGCCGCCGCTGTCGAGGCGGTCGTGCTTGGCGGCTTGGCTTCGGCCGGCGACGGGCAACCTGTCAGTTCCACACGCGGCAGTGGGAGAGGGCGAGTGCGACGAGGGTCCGGGCGGTGGTGCCCACCTCGCTGAGGGCCACGCACTCGTCGGGGGCGTGCATGCGGGCGATGTCGCCTGGGCCGTACTGGACCGTGGGGATGCCGCCGAGACCGGTGAGAAGGCGTAGATCGCTGCCGTATGGGGCACCCCAGACAGCCGGGCTGGTGCCGGTGCCGGTGGCGTGTGCCTCGGTGAGCCGTTTCAGCAGGTCGCCGTCCGCGCCGGGGAGGCGCCCAGAGGCGAACCGACCGCCCCACCACTCGACCTCCACAGGGTGGCGGCACAGCCAGGCGTCGGAGGCGCAGACATTGGCCACCGTTTCCTCCAGTGCTCGCCGTGCGGCCTGTTCGGATTCGCCCAGGGCGACGCCGATGCGGCCCTCGGCGACCAGGTCACCCGGGACCGTGGACGACCAGTCGCCCGCGTGGACGGTTCCGATCTCGATCGCGTATGGGAGGTCCCACCGTTTCATCAGGGGGTCGACGTCGGTGTTACGGCGGTGTTCCAGGGCTCGCAGCGCGGTGAAGACCGGGAGGAACTTCTCTATCGCGCTTACTCCGTCGGAACGCCGGGCGGCGTGGGCTGCGCGGCCGCGTATCCGGAGTCGGAACGTCAGCGCGCCCGCGTTGGCGGGGACGACGTCCAGCCCGGTGGGCTCGGGGATGACACAGGCATCGGCCCGCCAGCCACGCTTGAGAAGGGCATAGGTTCCCATGCCACCGTCCTCCTCACCGGGCACGCAGGCGATCAGCACGTCGCCGCGGAGCGGCCTGCGGCGAAGCGCGCGCATCGCGAGCAGCGAGGCCACCAGGCCGCCCTTCATGTCGCAGGCGCCGCGTCCGTACAGCAGGTCGCCGTCAACACGGCCGCTGAACGGGTCGTCGCTCCAGGCGGACGGGTCACCGGCTGGGACGACATCGACGTGGCAGTTCAACATGAGCGAGGGGCCGCCACCGGTGCCGGGCAGACGGCCGACGAGCCCCCAGGCCCGGGTTCTGGCGACCTCCATGCCGGGGAAGTCGATCTCGGTGGTGACCTGGCCCAGGGGGATGGGCCAGTGGTCGACCTCCAGGCCCTCGGCTCGCAGCCACGTGGCGAGGCGGTCCTGGATCTGTGCTTCCGCGGGCGATCCGCCGGTGCTGGGGATGCGAACCAGCTCGGAAAGGAGCTCGGCCATGCCCGCGACATCATCCTGCGTGCCGCCGGTGGCGAAGGTCACGGGCGGTCAATGAGGTAGCCGCCCATGGTCTGGAAGAACTCGGTGGCGGGCAGGTCGGTGTCGTCGTCGGTGCGAACCCTCTCGATGACGAGGCCGTGGTTGCGTCCGCGGTGAGCGTCCGCCCCGGCGACGATGACAACGCCGTCGCCCTCGCGGATGAAGACGCGTCCCGGCGTGCCGCCGTAGACGCCCTTGGAGACCGACGCCTTCAGCACTCGGACACGCTGCCCCTTGTAGTGGGTGAAGGCGTTGGGATACGGGTCGGACTGCGCGCGGACCAGACGTTCGATGCCCTCGGCGGGCCAGGACCAGTCGATGCGGCTGTCCTCGATGGAACGTTTGTGGAAGAAGCTGGCCCTGGTGCGGTCCTGCGGGGTGAAGTCGGTACGGCCGGAGGCGAGCAGGTCGAGCGCCTCGCTGACGATCGGGCCGAGCAGGTCGACGGTGCGGTGGAACAGGTCGGTGGCGGTGTCGGTGGGGCCGACCGGGACCGCGCGCTGGACGACGACATCACCGGCGTCCAGCTCGTCGTTCATCATGTGGGCGGTGACCCCGACCTCCTGCTCGCCGTTGATGAGCGCCCAGACGATCGGGGAGAAGCCCGCGTAGGCGGGGAGCAGCGAGTCGTGGATGTTGAGGGTGCCGCGCGACGGGAGGTTGAAGATCTGCGGCGGGATCCAGGTCCGCCAGTTGTTGGCGACGATGAGGTCGGGGTCGGCGTCCTTGAGCCGGCCCATCAGTTCTTCGTCGTCGGGCCGGTTGCGCAGCAGTACCGGTACGCCGTGCTCGGCGGCCAGGTCGGCGACCGAGTCGTCCCAGATCTTCTCGTAGGCGTGGTCGCTCTTGGGGTGCGTCACGACAAGTGCGACCTCGTGTCCCGACTCCAGAAGCGCCTGGAGTGTCCGGTGCCCCCATGTCTGGTAGCCGAACATCACGACCCGCATGCGGCCTCCTTGTGCGGACAAACAGCGGAGGTTAGGCTCACCTCCGTTAGGTGAGGCTAACCTAATCTAAATATCGCACTGTGGGAAGCCTGCAGGTGTGCGCGATCTGCCTGGAACGCGCCGCGTACACCGGCCTCGCTCCGCCCGGAACGCATGACTCCCGACCCAGGTGTCCGCCCTCTGGAAAGGCTCTTCCATGCCCCCCTCGGACATGCCCGTACACGATCTCGTCGGCATCGGCTTCGGCCCCTCCAACCTCGCCCTGGCCATCGCCTTGCGGGAGCGGCAGGCGCGAACCGGCGACGCGGTCGACGCGGTGTTCCTCGAGAAGCAGCCGGCGTTCGGCTGGCACCGCGGAATGCTCATCGAGGGCACGACCATGCAGGTGTCCTTCCTGAAGGATCTGGTCACCATGCGCAACCCGGCGAGCGGCTTCGGCTTCCTCAGCTACCTGCATGACCGTGGTCGGATGGCCGACTTCATCAACCACAAGACGATGTTCCCCTCACGGGCGGAGTTCCACGACTACCTGGAATGGGCTGCGGCCGCGTTCGACGAGCAGGTCGAGTACGGCTCGGAGGTCGTCGGGGTGACCCCGATCGTCGTCGACGGTGTCGTCGAGTACGTCGACGTCGTGGTGCGGCAGGGCGACCGCTCCGATGAGCTGACCACGCGGCGCGCTCGGAACCTGGTCATCGCCGCCGGGCTGGAGCCGGTGCTGCCCGAGGGGACCGCTGACAGCGAACGGATCTGGCACACCGAGGAACTGCTCGACCGCGTGACCGGCCTGCGCGACCCGCGGCGGCTGCTGGTGGTGGGCGCTGGGCAGAGCGCCGCCGAGGCGACCGACTACCTGCACCGCACCTTCCCCGACGCCGAGGTCTGTGCGGTCTTCACCAAGTACGGCTACACGCCTGCCGACGACAGTTCCTTCGCCAACCGTGTCTTCGACCCGGAGGCGGTCGACCACTTCTTCACGGCCCCCGACGAGGTGAAGCGGATGCTGATGGACTACCACGGCTCCACCAACTACTCGGTGGTCGACCTGGAGCTCATCGACGAGCTTTACCGGCGGCACTATCAGGAGAAGGTGGCGGGCAAGGAGCGGCTGCGGATCCTCAACGCCTCGCGCATCGTCGACGTCGTGTCCGAGGGCGCCGGCCTGCGGTCCACGGTGGAGTTCCTGCCGACCGGCGGACGCACCACGCTGGCCGCCGACGTTCTCGTCTACGCGACCGGCTACCGGCCGCGCAACCCGCTGACCCTGCTCGGCGGGGTGGGGGAGTACTGCCTGCGACACTCCGTCGGCGCCGTACGTGTTGAACGTGATTACCGCATCGCCACAAGCGGGGCGATGAGGTGCGGTATCTACCTGCAGGGCGCCACCGAGCACACGCACGGTATCGGCTCCACGCTGCTGTCCAACACGGCCGTCCGCGCCGGTGAGATCGCCGATTCGATCAGCGAACGCCTGGGTTCCATCGACCGGGACCCCTACGCCGTGGGCCGCTGACCCGCAGACGAACCCCCCGGCCGCCCGCGTCGAGCCTCCCGTCCGCAGACCCCCGCCCCGCGCCGGAACTCCGTGACGCGGGGCGGAACGGCGGCGCCCCGGGTCAGGGGGCGGCGACTTCGTCGTGCGGCCGTCCGTGGTGGCGTCCGATGGGGATGATCAGAGGCGTGCCGCTGACCGGGTCGGCGGTGACCTGGCAGCGCAGCCCGAAGACGTCCTCGACCAGGACCTCGGTGACCACCTCGCCGGGGGGTCCCTCGGCCACGATCGCACCCGACTTCATCACGATGACGTGGTCGGCGTACCGGCACGCCTGGTTCAGGTCGTGCAGCACCATGACCACGGTGCGGTGCTCGCGCCGGTTCAGGTCGACGACCAGGTCGAGCACGTCGATCTGGTGGGCGAGGTCCAGGTAGGTCGTCGGCTCGTCCAGCAGAAGGATCGGCGTGCCCTGCGCGACGGCCATCGCGATCCAGGCGCGCTGCCGCTGCCCACCCGACAGGTCGTCCACGGGCCGCGTGGCGTGCTCCAGCATCCCGGTCGAGCGCAGCGCCGCGGTCACCGCGTCCTGGTCGGCGGACGACCACTGTCGCCACCACGTCTGATGGGGGGCGCGGCCCTGCCCGACCAGATCCATGACCGTGAGGCCTTCGGGGGCGACCGGCGCCTGCGGCAGGATGCCCAGGCGCCGCGCGACCTGTTTCGTCGGAATGGCATGGATGGCTTGGCCGTCGAGGTGTACGGCGCCGCCGCGCGGTGTCAGCAGCCGGGCCAGCGCGCGCAGCAGGGTGGACTTCCCGCACGCGTTCGCGCCGATGATGACGCTGATCCGCCTGGGCGGGACGACCAGGTCGAGGTCCTGGACCACCACACGGTCGTCGTAGGCCAGCCGCAGACCGTCCGCCCGCAGGTCCGGTTCGGCCGCGGTGTCGTCGTGGGTGCCGTCGACGGGGGCGGAGATGTGGGAGGACGACGTGGACGTCACGGGTTCAGCCTCCAGAACCGATGCGGTTGGCGCGGGCGAGCAACCAGAGCAGGAAGGGCGCGCCGAGCACGCCGGTGATGACACCGACCGGCAACTCCAGGTCGGAGAACAGCTGTTGGGCGAGCAGGTCGCAGCCGAGGACGGTGAGCGCGCCGGTGAGTGCGGACGCGGTCAGCGGCGGACAGGCGGTCCCGGCCAGCCGTAGCGCGATCTGCGGCGCGGCCAGCGCCACGAACGCGACCGGCCCCGCTGCGGCGGTGGCGAACGCGACCAGGCCGACGGCCGCGCACAGCAGCGCCAGCCGCGCCCGCTGCACCGGGACGCCCAGGCCGCCGGCGACCTGGTCGCCGAACTGCAGCGCGCGCAGCCAGGGGCTGAGCAGCAGCGCGAGCGGAAGCAAGACGGCCAGCGCCAGGGCGAGCGGTCGGGCGCTCTCCCAGCCCCTGCCGTTCAGATTGCCGACCAGCCAGCCCACGGCCTGCTGTGCCTGGAAGACCTTCGCCTTGACGATGAGGTACTGCGTGGCGCTGACGCACAGCCAGTTGACACCGATGCCGACGAGCACGATCCGGAACCCGGTGGTGCCGCGCTTCCAGGCGAGCAGATAGACGATCAGGGCGGTGAGCAGTGCCCCGCCCAGCCCGAGCGTCTGGGTGCCCAGTCCGGAGCCGATGCCGAACACGATCCCGCCGACCACGGCGGTGCCCGCTCCCGCGGTGATGCCGATGACGTCCGGGCTGGCCAGCGGGTTGCGGGTCAGGGTCTGGAAGATCGCGCCGGACAGGCCGAGCGCGGCGCCCGCCAGGATGCCCACCAGTGCCCGCGGCAGCCGCAGATCCTGGACGATGAAACGGGTCCCCGGGTCACCCGAACCCCACAACGCCGGGACGGCCTCCGACAGGGGCAGCGGGAAGTCGCCGGTGGTCAGGCCCACGCACAGGACGGCGAAGGTCGTGGCGGCCAGCGCCAGGCAGGTCACCAGCGACCGGGGTCGCACGACGCCCGAGATTGGCGGCCGGGTGAGCCGTATCGCGACGCGCCCGGTGCCGCGGGTGACTTCGATGACGCTCATCTCGCCTCCACTCACAACTCGGCGAGGCGGCGACGGCGGACGAGCGCGATGAAGACCGGCACGCCGATGAACGCCGCCACGATGCCCACGTCGAGCTCCTGGGGGCGTACCACGACTCGCGCGGCGATGTCGGCGCCCAGCAACAGACAGGGGGCCAGTACGGCGGTCAGCGGCAGGAGCCACCGCTGGTCCGGCCCGCTGATCGCGCGCACGGCGTGCGGGACCACCAGCCCGATGAAGACGATCGGGCCCGCGACGGCGACGGCCGCGCCGGTCAGCAGCACCACCGCGACGGCGCCCTGCAGGCGGATGAGCCGCAGCCGCCGGCCCAGCGAGGTGGCCACGTCGTCGCCGAGCGCGATGTTGTTCAGCGCGGGCGCGATGCTCAGCGCCAGCACCGCGCCGACCGCGAGGAACGGCAGCACCTGCACGATGAGTGCGGTGTTCTGGCCGGCCAGCGACCCGGCCGACCAGAAGCGGTACCGGTTGAGCACCTGCGGGTCGATCAGCGAGACCCCGCGGGTCACCGACTCCAGCAGGAACGTGACGGCGATCCCGGCGAGCGCCAGCTTGACCGGTGTCTGCCCGCCGCGGCCGAGCCCGCCCAGCACGTAGACCGCGACGCTGGCGACCAGCGCTCCAGCGAAGGCAAACCAGACGTAACCATACAGAGAGGTCATGCCTCCCAGTCCTACGGCGAGCATCAGCGCGAAGGCGGCGCCCGCACTGACGCCCAGGAGTCCTGGATCGGCCAGCGGGTTGCGGGTCAACGCCTGCATGACCGCGCCGCCGAGCCCCAGCGCGGCCCCGGCGAGCACGCCGAGAACGGTCCGCGGTACGCGCACGTCCCACACGATGGTGGCGGTCGCTGTGTCGTGCGGGCCGGTGAGCGCCCGTACGACCTGGTCGAGGGGGATCTGCCTGCTGCCGACCGCGATCGACAGCAGGCACAGAAAGCCGAGGAGCGCGAGCGTTCCCGCCAGCATCGCGGGACGCCGCACCTGAAGACGTCCAACTCGGGGGCCGGAGGGAAGGGCTTCTTCCGCCACATGCATCACAACCTGTCGGGTGCGAGGTGCCCGGCCACGAGTCGGCGAGTTAGGCAAGTCATACCTTATAGGACCGGTTGGTTTTGTGATTAGGTAAGGCTTACCTTAGCATCGCGCCGACGCCAAGCTTCGGAGGTTGGCCCGCCTTGCCCGATGCCGTCCCATGCCTTGCCCCACACAACACGATCCCTGAAGGGGAGCTGATGTCCCCAACATCGCATTCGATCGCAGGCCAGCCGTCCGCCAGAAAGTTCACCGTTCTGCTCGTCGCCGCACTGCTCTTGACACTGGGCCTGGCCGCTTGTGGCGAGAGCGAGAAGACGGACTCAGGCGGCGGGCAGGCCGCGCCCGGCGTCGGCTTCCCGGTCAGCATCCAGCACAAGTACGGGACGACCGAGATCAAGGCTTCTCCCCGGCGGGTGGTGACCGTCGGGATGACCGACCAGGACGCGGTGCTGGCGCTTGGCGTCAAGCCCGTGGGCGCCGTGGAGTTCTCAGGACTCGGTCTGGCCATCGACAAGTTCCCATGGAGCGCGGCAAAGTGGGGCGGCGCCCCGCCCAAGATCGTCGGGGCACGCGAGGACCTCAAGTTCGAGCAGATCGCGGCGCTGCGACCCGACCTCATCATCGGCCTTTACACGGGCATGAAGAAGGAGCAGTACGACAAGCTCGCCAAGATCGCCCCCACCGTCGCGCAGTCGGGCAAGTACGCCGACTACGCGATGCCATGGAAGGACATGACCCTGGTCACCGGGCAGGCGCTCGGTAAGGAGGCGCAGGCCAAGGGCCTCGTTGCCGCCGTCGAACAGCGGTTCGCCCAGGCGCGCCAGCAGAACCCGCAGCTCGTGGGGAAGACCTTCGCCATCGCCGACCCGTTCAAGCCCGGCCAGTACGCGGTGTTCGGCCCCACCGACCCCAAGGTGGAGATCCTGCGGAGCCTGGGCCTGACCGTCCCGAACGGGATTGCCCAGGCGGCGGGCAAGGAGCAGGCTGCCGTGATCGGCTCGGAGCGGCTGGACATGGTGGACGTGGACCGGCTGGTCTTCCTCAGTTCCCTCCCCAACGCCCAGAAGATGGTCGAGGGCGACAAGGTGTACGCCGGGCTGAAAGTGGCCAAGGAGAACCGCGCGGTGTTCGTGCCGTACAACCCGACCGGCGCGGCGATCTCCTTCAACACGGTGCTGAGTGTCCCCTACGCCATCGACCAGATCGTGCCGCTGCTGACCAGATCAGGCTGACCCTGACCCGCGGGTGGTCGGTCCGGTGCCGGCCTCGCCCGGCCACCTGATGCGCGCGCAGGTGTTCTCAGATCGTGTCGGAGGTGCGGTTGTGACTCAGGAGATCCACGTGGGGCAGGGCGCGGAGCCGTCGCCCGCCGGGCCGTCCCCGGAAGAACGGCACCGCATGCTCGTGGAGTGGAACGACACCGAATGCCGGGTGCCGCCGACGACGCTGCCCGCGAAGTTCGAGGCACGGGTGCGCGAGAATCCGGACGCGGTGGCGCTGGTCTTCGACGACATCGAACTGACCTACGCGCAGGTGAACGCGCGCGCGAACAAGCTGGCACACGTCCTCATCGAGCGCGGTGTCGGTCCGGAGCGGTTCGTGGCGCTGGCGCTGGCGCGTACGCCGGAGATGATCGTCGCCGAGCTGGCCGTGCTCAAGGCGGGCGGTGCCTACCTCCCGCTCGACCCGGACTACCCCGCCGAACGTCTCGCCTTCATGCTGGGCGACGCGAAGCCGGTCTGCCTGGTCACCACGCACGCCTTGGCGGAGGCCGTCCCGGACGTCGCGGAGACGTCGCGGGTGCTGCTGGACGATCCGCGGATCGCCGCCGGGCTCGACGCCAGCCCCGCAACCGACCCGCAGGTCGCGCTACAGGTGCGGAACGCGGCGTACGTGATCTATACGTCCGGGTCCACCGGGCGGCCCAAGGGCGTCGTGGTCACGCACTCCGGCGTCGCGAAGCTGGTGGCCACCCAGACCGAGCGGTTCGGAGTCGGGCCGCACAGCAGGGTCCTGCAGTTCGCCTCGCCCAGCTTCGACGTCGCCTTCTGGGACCTGTGCCTGGGCCTGCTCTCGGGCGGCCGCCTGGTGATCGTCCCGTCCGAACGCCGGGTACCGGGACCGGAGCTGTCCGAATACGCCCACGCGCATGGCGTCGACTTCATGATTCTGCCTCCCGCGCTGCTCACCACGATGCCGGAGGACTGCACGCTTCCGGAGAACGCCACGCTCCTGGCCGGGACGGAGCGGGTGTCCGCGGAGCTGGTCGCCCGCTGGTCGCCGGGACGGCGCATGTTCAACGCCTACGGGCCGACCGAGGCCACGGTGAACTCGACGCTGGGGGAGTGCCCGGACGACCCGCCGCCGGGATCGGCGGTGCCGATCGGGCGGCCGGACCCGGGCACGCGCGCCTACGTGCTGGACGACGCGCTGCGTCCCGCACCCGTCGGCGTGACGGGAGAGCTGTACCTCGGCGGCTCGGGACTGGCCCGCGGCTACCTCAACCGGCCCGGGCAGACCTCGGAGCGGTTCGTGGCCGATCCGTTCGGGGAACCGGGCGAACGGCTGTACCGCACCGGAGACGTGGTGCGCTGGCGATCCGACGGCCAGTTGGAGTTCGTCGGACGCGCCGACGACCAGGTGAAGATCCGCGGCTTCCGCGTCGAAACCGGCGAGATCGAGGCCGCGCTCGGCGCGCATCCGTCCGTCGCCCAGACGGCGGTCACCGTCCGCGAGGACCGGCCCGGCGATCGGCGCCTGGTCGCCTATGTCGTCCCGGCCACCGGATCGGGTCCACGCCGGGACGAGCGCCGTGAGCGTAGCCAGGTCGACGACTGGAAGAGGCTGCACGAACTGCTCTACTCCGCCGTGCGGACCGAGAAGGGCGGCCTCAGGGAGAGCTTCACCGGCTGGAACAGCACCTACGACGGCCGGCCCATCCCGCTGGAGGAGATGCGGGAATGGCGGGACGCGACGATCGACCGGATCATGTCGCTGCGTCCGCGCCGGGTCCTGGAGATCGGCGTCGGGAGCGGGCTGATCCTGTCGCGGGTCGCGCCGCACTGCGAGTCCTATTGGGGCACAGATCTGTCCGAGGAGGCGATCACCGCCCTGCGCGGCCAGGTGGACGCGGTCGCCGACCTCGCCGGACGGGTGGAGCTGCGGGCCCAGCCCGCGCACGATTTCGACGGCCTACCCCGCGCGCACTTCGACACGGTCGTCATCAACTCGGTGGTGCAGTACTTCCCGAGCGCCGACTACCTCGTCCAGGTGCTGCGCTCAGCCGTGGACCTTCTCGCCCCTGGCGGGAGCGTGTTCGTGGGGGACGTGCGCAACCTGCGGCTGTTGCGCTGCCTCCGTTCGGCCGTGGAGGTGCACCGCGCCGCCGAAGACGCGGCCCTGCCGGACCTGCGCGCGGCGGCCGAGCAGGCGGTGCGCTGGGAGGGCGAGCTGCTGCTCGACCCCGACTTCTTTCCCGCGCTGGCGTGCGGCGTCGATGGCGTTCGCGGCGTGGACGTGCGCGTCAAGCGCGCCCGGCACCACAACGAACTGAGCCGGTACCGCTACGACGTGGTGCTGCGTACCGGTCCGGGGCCGGAACCGTCACGAGCCGTGGAGATGCGCTGGGGGACGGACGTCGCCGATCCGGCTGCCCTGAGGGATCGGCTGGCCGAGCGGCCGCCGATGCTGCGGGTCAGCGGCGTGCCGAATGCCCGTCTGGCCGAGGATTTGGCGGCGGTGCGGACGCTGTGGCCCGACGAGGGAGTTTCCGGGGGGATCGACCCGGAGGCACTGTGGGGCCTCGGCGAGGAATTCGGCTACACCACGGCCGTGACGTGGTCGGGCACCGGGACGGACGGGGCGATCGACGTGGTCTTCGCCGACGCCGATGCGGAGCCGGGTGAGATCTACCGCCCCGCCGGCGATGGCGACCTGGCCGCGCCGGCCGCGTACGCCAACACGCCGTCGGGCTTCCGCGACGTGGGTGCGCTGGTCCATTCCCTGCGCGCGCACCTTCGGAGCCGGCTGCCCGCCTACATGGTGCCCGCCGCGTTCGTGCCGCTCGTGGAGCTTCCGGTGCTGCCCAGCGGCAAGCTCGACCGTGAGGCACTGCCCGCCCCCGACTACGGCGCGCTTGCCTCCTCCCGCCGCGAGGCCGGCGCCGCCGTCTCGATCGACGGCGAGACCCGGCAGGTCAAGGATGAGGACCGCCGGGCACGCGAGGAGATCCTGCGCGGCGTGTACGCCGAGGTGCTCGCCGCGCCGGAGGTCGGCGTCGAGGACGACTTCATCGAGCTGGGCGGGGACAGCATCCTGGCGATCCAGGTGCTCATCCGCGCTCGCGCGGCCGGTCTGAGCCTGTCCGCCGGTGACGTCTTCCGGAACCGCACCGTCGCCGCGCTCGCATTGGCGGCATCGGCCGGGCCCGGCCCCGCCGCAGGTTCCTCGCGAGACGACGAGGAGCCGCTCGTCAGGCTCGGGGGGGAGGACGTCCGAGAGCTCACCCGGCTGGCCGGGGACATCGACGAGGTGCTTCCCCTCACCCCGCTCCAGGAGGGCTTCCTCTTCCACACGCTGGTCGACGGGAGGTCCGGCAACGTCTACGTCGTCCAGCACGTCATCGACCTGCGCGGCCCCGTGGACGGTTCGGCGCTGCGCCGGGCGGCGCAGGCCGTGCTCGACCGCCATGCCCCGCTCCGCGCCGGGTTCGGCAGGCTGGCCGACGGCCGCGTGGTCCAGTTCATCCCGAAGAACCCGGCCACCCTGCCATGGCGGGAGGTCGATCTGAGCGACCTCGACCCGGACGAGCGGGACGTGCGCGCGGCGGCCGTCGTGGCCGAGGAGAACGCCCTCGGATTCGACCTCGAACGCCCGCCGCTCCTGCGCTGCACGCTGGTGCGGCACGACCCCGACCACCATTCGCTGGTGCTGATGTTCCACCACATCGTGGCGGACGGCTGGTCAGTGCAGATCATGCTCCGCGAGCTGCTCGAATCCTACGACGCGTCCGAGGATGGAGAACCACGCCGGCTTCCTGCGGTCACCCCCTACCGGAATTACCTCGCCTGGCTGGCGCGGCGTGACCGCGAGGCGGGGCTGGCCGCCTGGCGGAAGGCGCTCGACGATCTACCGGGCCCGACCAGGCTGGCCGAGGTCCTGCCGATCCCGCCCGGCGAGGACGCGGAGGGCCGTCGCAGGGCCGAGGTCCGCCTGGAGCTGTCCGAGGAGACCACCGCCGCCCTCACTGCCTGCGCACGGCGGTACGGGTTCACGCTCGGCACCCTCGTGCAGGGTGCGTGGGGCCTGCTCCTCGGCCGGATGACCGGCCGCGGTGACGTGGTGTTCGGCACGGCCGTCTCCGGCCGCGCCGCCGACCTGGACGGCATCGAGTCGATGGTCGGTATGTTCGTCAACACGCTGCCGGTACGGATGTGGTGGCGTCCCGGACAGCCGCTCGCGGAAGCGTTGACCCTCCTGCAGAGCGAGCAGTCCGCCCTGCTCGACCACCAGTATCTCGGGCTGGCGCCCATCCAGCGGCTCACCGGGTCAGGCGACCTTTTCGACACCCTCGTCGTGCTGGAGAACTACCCCGGCGAGCACGATCTGACCGACCCCTCGGGCACCATCGCGATCACCGGTATCGACTTCACCAACGTGGAGCAGTACCCGCTCGCCCTGATCGTCCTGCCGGGCCGCAGGCTGGCGCTGCGAATCGACCACGACGCCGCCAGGCTCGCCCGCGCCACCGCCCAGCGGATCGCCGAGCGCCTGACCGCGGTCTTGGCGGTCATGGCCACGGATCCCGGCCGTCCGGTCGCTCGGGTCGAGCCGCCGAAGCCGGACGAGGGAACCCACGCCGCGCTCCTCACGGAACCACGCGCGGTGCCCGCCCCCACGCTGGACGCGGTGATCGCCGCGCAGGCCGCCAGAACCCCGGCGGCGACGGCGGTCATCGGTGACGCAGGCCAGGGGACGGCGACACTGACCTATGCCGAACTGGACCGGCAGGCGCAGGCCCTCGCACAGCGGCTACGCGCGCGGGGGACGCGGCCGGGCGAGATCGTCGCGGTCGCGTTGCCCCGCTCGACCGACCTGGTGGTCGCCCTGCTCGGAGTGCTGAAGGCGGGCGCGGCCTACCTTCCGCTCGACATCGACCAGCCGGTGAACCGGCTGGCGTACATGATCGAAGACTCGGGCGCCCGCACCGTCCTCACGTCCCGGGAGGCCGCCGCGCGGCTCCCGAACCCCGACGGCGTGTCGCCGTTCTTCCTCGACGACGGAGATGTTCCGGACGGATCGAGCAAAGCCGCGGACGCGGGACACGGCCCGGACCACCCCGCCTATCTCATCTACACCTCGGGGTCCACGGGTCTGCCCAAGGGCGTGCTCGTCCCGCACCGCGCCATCGTGAGCCAGCTCACCTGGTTGACGGAGCGGGTCTCGCTCGGGGCCGACGACCGGGTGCTGCACCATCTGTCGGCGAGCTTCGACGCCTCACTGCTGGAGCTCTTCTGGCCGCTGTGCGCGGGGGCGGGGATCGTGCCGGCCCGTCCGGGGGGCCAGCGCGACGCCGCCTACCTCGCGGGCCTCATCCGCGAGCACCGCGTCACCACGATGGCGATGGTGCCGTCGCTGCTGGCGGCGTTCCTGCAGTCCGCCGAGGACGCGGACGATCTGGAAGGGACCCGGAGCCTGCGCCGTGTCTTCAGCGGCGGCGAGGCGCTCACCGCCGAGTTCGCCGAACGGTGGCGCGAAGCGACCGGCGTGCCGATGTACAACGTGTACGGGCCCACCGAGACGACCGTCCAGGTCAGCTACTGGAAGCACGACGGCGCCGTCCAGGCCGGGCCGGTGCCGATCGGGCGGCCGGTCGCGGGCACCCGCCTGTACGTCCTGGACGAGGCACTGCGTCCCGTGCCGCCGGGCGCGGCGGGCGAACTCTACGTCGCCGGGATCCAGGTCGCCCACGGCTACCAGGGGCGCTGCCGCATGACGGCGGAGCGGTTCGTCGCCGACCCGTTCGGGACACCGGGCGAGCGCATGTACCGCACCGGCGACCTCGTGCGCCGCCACGTGCGGGACGACGGTGACGGGTACCTCACCTACGTCGGCCGGGTGGACCGGCAGGTCAAGGTGCGCGGCAACCGGATCGAGCTGGGCGAGGTCGAGGCGGGGGTCGCCGCGGAGCGGGGCGTCCGGCGCGCCGCGGTGGTCGACCGGCGCGACGGGCCGGGTGGCGTGCGGCTGGTCGCCTATGTGGTGCCGTCGCCCGACGTTTCCCTGGACCCCGAAGTGCTGCGGGAGTCCCTGGCCCGGACGCTGCCGGAGCCGATGGTCCCGGCGGCGGTCGTCGTGCTCGGCGAGCTTCCGCTGACCCCGGGCGGCAAGATCGACCGGGCGGCGCTGCCCGCGCCGGAGCCGGTGGCGGGGCGGGAGGCGGCACGCGCGCCGCGCAACGCCCGCGAGCGCCTGCTCTGCGAGATCTTCGCCGAGGTGCTGCAGACCGGCGAGGTCGGCATCGACGACGACTTCTTCTCGCTGGGCGGCGACAGCATTCTGTCCATCGTGCTCTCCGGCCGGGCACACCGCGCCGGGCTGGCCATCGCTCCGCAGCAGGTGTTCGAGCACCGTACCCCCTCGGACCTGGCCACCTCGGCGACGCTGATCGCCGAGGTGGCCAGGTCCGGCCCGCAGGAACCCCTGATCTCCCTGACGGACGAGGAGAGGGAACGGCTGGCGGAGCTGAGCCCGGTGCCGGTCGAAGAGGTCTGGCCGCTCTCTCCCCTCCAGGAAGGCCTGTTCTTCCATTCCAGCTATGACACCGGCGCGCTTGACGTCTACACCGCCCAGGTCACCTTCGACTTCCCTCACCGCGTCGACGCCGCTCGTCTGCGCACCGCGTGCGAGGCGGTGCTGGCCCGCCACACCGCGCTGCGCGCCGGGTACACGGGCGATGGGCTCCGGCAACCGGTGCAGTTCATCGGCGCCGAACCCGGAGCGCCGCTGGAGGAGATCGACCTGTCCGGGCTGGGGCCCGGACAGCGGCAGGAGGCGATCGACCGCATCCTGGCCGAGGACCGCAGGCGGCGGTTCGACCTGGCCCGGCCGCCGCTGTTCCGGCTGCTGCTGATCCGGCTCGGTGACGGCACCGACCGGCTCGTGATCACCCACCACCTGATCCTGTGGGACGGGTGGTCGGCGTGGCTGTTCTTCGAGCAGCTCATCGCCCTCTACGAGCGCCGCGGCGACTCCTCCGGCCTGCCCCCGACCGGCTCATACCGGGACTACCTGGCCTGGCTGAACGAGCAGGACTCCGGCGGCGCCGCGGCCGCATGGCGGCAGGCGCTGACGGGCCTGGAGGAACCGACGCTGGTGGGCCCGGTGGACCGGGCACTGGAGCCGGTCATCCCGGATCGCCGCCGGGCCGAGCTGTCCGAGCCGCTCACCGAGCGGCTGTACGCGGCGGTGCGCCGCCACGGGCTGACTCTGAACACGGTGTTCAGCACGGCGTGGGCGCTGGTGCTGTCCAACGCCACGGGCCGCGGCGACGTGGTGTTCGGGACGGCCGTTGCCGGGAGGCCGGGGGACGTGCCCCACGTGGAGAGCGTCATCGGGATGTTCCTCAACACCGTCCCCGTCCGCGTCGCGTTGGACCCGCGCGAAACGGTCCCGGACCTGCTGCGGCGGGCCCAGCGCGAGCGGGCCGCGCTCATGCCGCACGACTATCTGGGCCTGAGGGACATCCAGCAGGCGGCCGGGCACGCCCGGCTCTTCGACACCCTCTACGTGCTGCAGAACCTCGGCGACGAGGACGACATGGCCGAACTTCAGCGGCGCCACGGCATCGTGGAGGCCGAGGGCCTGGACGCCACGCACTACCCGATCACCCTCGTCGTGACGCCCGGGCTCCCGGTGCGGATGAAGCTGGACCACCGTCCCGACGTGATCGACCGCAGGTTCGCCGAGTCCCTGCTCCGGCGCTTCACGACCGTGATCGAACGGCTGGTGGACGGCCTGGGCGAAGAGGCGCCCTCGCGTATCGGCTCGATCGACCTGCTCCAGCCGCGGGAGTGGCAGGCCCTGGCAGCCGAATGGGACGCCACTCGCCGCCCCGTGCCCAACGAGACCGTCTCGGAGATGCTGGCGGCACAGGCCGCACGCACTCCCGGCGAGGTGGCCGTCCTCGCGAAGGAAGAGACGCTCACCTACGCGGAGCTGGACGCCCGCGTCAACCGGCTGGCCCGGCTGCTGCTGTCGAGCGGCGCCGCCCCCGAACGGGTGGTGGCGCTGGGGCTGCCGCGCTCGGCCGACATGGTCGCGGCACTGTTCGCGGTGCTGCGTACCGGTGCCGCGTACCTGCCGCTGGAGCTGGACCACCCGGCCGAGCGTCTTGCGGACATGCTCACCGACGCCGAGCCCGTCTGCGTCCTGACGACGACGGCCGTCGCCGCGTCCGTCCTGGGCGGCGTGCCGCACCCGAAGATCGCGCTGGACGACCCGGCGGTCGCCGCGGAACTCGCGTCCCTCTCCGGCGACGAGATCAACGACGCCGAGCGGCCGGGCTTCGAGCGCACCCGCCCAGACCGTCTGGAGCACCCGGCGTACGTCATCTACACCTCCGGTTCCACCGGCCGCCCGAAGGGCGTGGTCACGCCGTACCGCGGGCTGACCAACATGCAGCTGAACCACCGGGAGGCGATCTTCGATCCGGCGATCGCCTCGGTCGCCGGGCGGCCGGACGGGGCCGGTCGGTCGGGTGAGGCACGGCGGCGGCTGCGGATCGCGCACACGGTGTCGTTCGCCTTCGACATGTCGTGGGAGGAACTCCTCTGGCTGGTCGAGGGGCACGAGGTCCACATCTGCGACGAGGATCTGCGCCGCGACGCCGAAGCGCTGGTGGCGTACTGCGACCGGCATCAGGTGGACGTCGTCAACGTCACGCCGACGTACGCGCACCACCTCATCGAGGAAGGACTCCTCGACCACGACCCCGATGCCGGGCGGCACCGCCCGGTACTGGTGCTGCTGGGCGGCGAGGCGGTCACCGAGACGGTCTGGGCCCGGCTCCGCGACACCGAGGGCACGTTCGGCTACAACCTGTACGGCCCGACCGAGTACACGATTAACACGCTCGGCGGCGGAACCCGCGACAGCGACACCCCGACCGTGGGCCGTCCGATCTGGAACACCCGCGCGTACGTGCTGGACGCGGCGCTGCGCCCGGTGCCGGACGGGGCGCCCGGCGAGCTCTACATCGCGGGCATCGGCCTGGCCCGCGGCTACCACCGCCGCCCCGGGCTGACCGCGGAGAGGTTCGTGGCCGACGTGTTCGGCGCGCCCGGCGACCGGATGTACCGCACCGGAGACCTGGTACGCCGCGCACCCGACGGCACTATCGAATTCTTCGGCCGTGTGGACGACCAGGTGAAGATCCGTGGCTACCGGGTGGAGCCGGCGGAGATCGAGGCCGTCCTGGACGAGGACCCCGGTGTCGCGCACGCCGCGGTCATCGCTGACGCGTCCGGGCCGGGCGAGGGCAAGCGCCTCGTCGGCTACGTCGTCCCCGAGACCTGGCCGGTGGACGCCGAGACCTTCACGCCGGCACTTCGCGCGCATCTCAAGACGCGGCTGCCGGATTACATGGTCCCGGCGGCGTTGGTGCCGGTGGAGCGGCTGCCGCTGACCGTCAACGGCAAGCTCGACGTCAAGGCGCTGCCCGCACCGGCCGTCACCGGCGCCGCCGAGAGCCGCCCGCCGCGCACACCCGCCGAGGGGATCCTGTGCGGGCTGTTCGCCGACCTGCTGGGGCTGGAGCGGATCGGCATCGACGACGACTTCTTCGATCTGGGCGGTCACTCGCTGCTGGCCACCCGGCTGGTCGGCCGCGCCCGCGCCGCGCTCGGCGCGGAGCTGGCGATCCGCGACCTGTTCGAGGCCCCGACGGTCGCCGAGCTCGCCGAGCGTGCCGCCGTCGCGTCCTCGGACGGGCGCCCGGAGCTGGTGCCGGTCGCGCGGCGGCCCGAGGAGCCGCCGCTGTCGTCCGCCCAGCAGCGGCTCTGGATGATCGAGCAACTGGTTCCCTCGGCCGCCTACAACTTCCCGCTGGTGATGCGGCTGCGCGGGGCGCTCGACGTCACCGTGTTCGAGGTCGCGCTGACCGACGTCATGGCGCGGCACGAGTCGCTGCGCACGCTGATCGTGGAGCATGAGGGCCGCCCGTTCCAGCGCGTCGTACCGGCCGACGACGCGCGTCCCGAGGTCCAGGTGGTCGAGGCCGACGAGGATCAGCTCGACGCGTTGCTGTCCGTCGCGCTCGGGCGCGGCTTCGACCTGTCGGCCGAACCGCCCCTCCGCGCGACGATCGTCAGGCTGGGCGAGGACCAGTACGTGGTCGCGCTCCTGCTGCACCACATCACCACCGACGAGTGGTCGGACGGCCCCTTTCTACGCGATATGTCCACCGCCTACGCGGCGCGCGTCGCCGGGCAGGCCCCCCGTTGGGAGCCGCTGCCGGTTCAGTACGTGGACTTCACGCTCTGGCAGCGGGACCTGCTCGGCGACCGTTCCGAGCCCGGTAGCCTCGCCGCCCGCCAGCTCGCGTACTGGCGCGCGACCCTGGACGGTGCGCCGGAACGGCTCGAACTGCCGACCGATCGTCCGCACCCCGCCCGGCCGAGCGTCCTCGGCGGCGAGCTGACCGTCGAGCTGGACCCCGCCGATTGCGCGGCTCTGCGGCGGATGGCCCAGAGCAGCGGCGCGAGCATGTTCATGGTGTGCCACGCGGTGGTCGCCGCGCTGCTGCACCGGCTCGGTGCCGGGGACGACCTCCCGCTGGGCGCGCCCATCTCCGGCCGCACCGACGGGGCGCTGGACGACCTGGTCGGCTTCTTCGTCAACACGCTGGTGCTGCGCACCGACGTGTCCGGCGACCCGACGTTCGCTGAGCTGGTCACGCGGGTCCGGGAGACCGACCTGGCCGCCTTCTCCCACCAGGACGTGCCGTTCGAGGCCGTGGTGGAGGAGCTGAACCCGGTCCGCTCGCCCGACCGCAATCCGCTCTTCCAGGTCATGGTCGGCTTCCGCAATAGCGCCGACGGCGACTTCGAGCTCGCCGGCCTCAAGGTCGCGCCGCAGCCGGTGGAGGCCCGCACGGCCAAGTTCGATCTGGTCTTCAGCTTCGCCGAGGACGCGGCCACCGGACGGATCGCGTGCGTGCTGGAGTACAGCTCGGACGTGTTCGACAGGTCCACGGTCGCGACGCTGGGGGAGCGGCTGACCCGGCTCGTCGGCGCGGTCGCCGCCGACCCGCGACTGCGCGTCGGCGACATCGATGTGCTGATCGGTGACGAGCGAGCCCAGGTCCTCACCGGCTTCAACCAGACCGCGCGTGCCGTGGCGGAGGACACCCTGACCGGAATGTTCCGGCGCTGCGTGGCCGAGCGTGCCGACGCCGTCGCGGTGGTGGACGGGGCGCGCACCGTCACCTACGCCGAACTGGACGTGCTGTCGGATCGCATGGCGTGGTTGCTGGCCCGGTACGGCGTGCGGTCCGAGAGCGTGGTCGGCCTGGCCGTGCCGCGTTCGGTGGAGATGGTCGCGGTGATGCTCGGCGTCAACAAGCTCGGCGCCGCGTTCCTGCCCCTCGATCTGGCCCACCCGGCCGACCGCCTCGCGTACATGCTCGACGACTCCTCGGCCACGGCGGTCGTCGTGACCGAGCAGGTCGCGGGCAAGGTCCCCGAGGTCGACGGGGTCCGTTCGGTGATACTGGACGCTCCGGACGTCGCCACCGAGTTCGCGGGGATCGAGCCGGGCGGTGCCTTTCCGGAGGTCGCGCTCGACCAGGCCGCGTACGTCATCTACACCTCGGGCTCGACAGGGCGCCCCAAGGGCGTCGTCGTCCCGCACGAGGGCATCGGCAGCCTGGTCGCCACCGCCGTCGACCGGATGGGGCTGACAGCCGACAGCCGCGTGCTGCAGTTCGCGTCCATCGGCTTCGATGTGACGATCTTCGAGCTGACGATGGCGCTGTGCCACGGCGGCCGCCTGATCCTCGTCCCGGACACCGCGCGGGTACCCGGCCCCGAGCTGACCGGCTTCATGAACGAGCAGGGCATCACGCATGCGATCCTGCCCCCGTCGCTGGTCGCCGCGCTCCCCGGCGGCTGCGTCCTGCCCGAAGGCGCCACCGTGCTGGTCGGAACGGAGACCGTGCCACCGGGCGTGATCGGGCGCTGGGCGGGCCACCTGCGGCTGCTGGCCGCCTACGGACTGACGGAGGCCACGGTCAATTCCACCCTGTGGCCCGCCGAACAGGGCTGGACGGGAGCCGTGCCCATCGGCGTCCCCGACCCCAACTCCCGGGTGTACGTACTGGACGAACGCCTGCGGCCGGTGCCGCCGGGCGTGGCCGGAGAACTGTACGTCGCCGGGCGCGGCCTCGCGCGCGGCTACCTGGGACGGCCGGACCTCACCGCGGAACGGTTCGTGGCATGTCCATTCGGGCGGCCCGGGTCTCGCATGTACCGCACCGGCGACCGTGCCCGCTGGCGCGACGACGGGAACCTGGACTTCCTCGGCCGGGTCGACGACCAGATCAAGGTCCGCGGCTTCCGTATCGAGCCGGGAGAGATCGTCGGGGCGATGACCCGGCATGCCGATGTCCGCCAGGCGGCCGTGGTCGCCGACCGGAGCGGCCAGGACACCAGGCTCATCGGCTACGCCGTCGCAGAGCCGGACTCCGGCCTCCTCGACCCGGCCGAAGTGCGCGCCCACGCCGCGACCCTCCTGCCGGACTACATGGTCCCGGCGGCGGTGGTGGTACTCGACGGGCCGCTGCCACTCACGTCCAACGGCAAACTCGACCGCCGCGCGCTGCCCGCCCCCGACTGGGCGGCGATGACCGGCTCCGCGCGGCCCGTCACCGCCCTGCAGCGGACGCTGTCCGCCCTGTTCGCCGAAGTCCTCGATCTGCCTGAGGCCGGCCTGCACGACAACTTCTTCGAGCTGGGCGGCCACTCGATGTCCGCGATGCGGCTCCTGGGCCGCATCCGCACGACGCTGGACGCCGGGCTGGCCCTGCGCGATGTGTTCGACGCTCCCACGGTCGCCGCACTCGCCGAACGGCTCGACGCGGACGGGACGTCCAGCGGGGGGCCGCGACTGGTTCCCGGTCCCGAGCGTCCGGAGATCCTGCCACTGGCGCCATCCCAGGAATGGCAGTGGACCCGCTACCGACAGGGAGCGTGGCAGTCGTACAGCATGGCGTTCGCGCTGCGCTCGCCGGGCCCTCTGGACGGCGAGGCCATCGCCGCCGCGCTCGCCGACATCGCCGGGCGCCACGAACCGCTGCGCACCCGCTTCACCGACGGGCGTCAGGAGCCCGCCGAGCTCACGCTGGAACACCTCCAGGTCACCGGCCTGGACGAGGCGTTGAGCGCACTCGCCCGCGAACCGGCCGACCTGACCGGGCATCCGCCGCTGCGGGCCCGCCTGCTCACGGACGCGCACGGCGCGCAGGCGCTGCTGCTGACGATGCATCCCCTCGGTGTGGACGATTGGTCCGCCGTGCCGCTGAGCCGCGACTTCGCGACCGCTCTCGCGGCCCGGCGACGCGGGCGGGAGCCGCACTGGGAGCCGTTGTCGATCTCCTACACCGACTACACGCTGTGGGCGCATCAGGTGGTCGGCGAGGTAGGGAAACGGCAGCTCTCCTACTGGCGTGAGGCGCTGGACGGACTACCCGTCCGGATCGCGCTGCCCTACGATCGGCGGCCGGTCACGGACCGCCGGGGTCCCGGGCAGTACGTGGAGTTCCAGATCGACGGCGACCTGCACCGGGCGATCGACGCGCTCGCCGCGGGCACCGGGACGAGCATGTTCATGGTGTTGCAGGCCGCGCTGGCGACCCTGCTCACCCGGCACGGCTCCGGCACGGACCTGCCGATCGCCTCCCCGGTCGCGGGCCGCACTGAGGAGCAGCTCACCGACCTGGTCGGATGCTTCTCCAACACCATCGTCCTGCGTACCTCCACCGCCGGCGACCCTGGCTTCGCCGAGCTGCTCAGCCGGGTGCGGGAGACCGACCTGGCCGCCTTCGACCGGCAGGACGTCCCGTTCGACCGGGTCGTCTCCGCGCTCGGACTGGCCGCGCCCCAGGTGATGCTGGTCCACCATGAACAGGCCGGGCTGTCGAAGATCCCGGACGACGACGCCGCCTTCGAGCTCGTCCCGACCGGGGCCCTGCCCGCCGAGCTGACGCTCAGCTTCTACGAACCGCGCGGGGACGGCCCCGTCGACTGCCTGCTGCTGTACGACGCGGGGCTGTTCGACCGGGCCACCATTCGCGGTCTGACCGACGAACTGCTCGACATCCTGAGGAGGAACACCCGATGAGCACCAACCCGTTCGATGATCTCGATGGTCGCTTCCTCGTCCTGGTCAACGACGAGGGCCAGCACTCGCTGTGGCCCTCGTTCGCCGACGTTCCGGCGGGCTGGACGGTCGCCTTCGGCGAGGATTCCCGCGAGGCGTGCTTGCAATACGTGACAGAGAACTGGACCGACCTGCGCCCCCGCAGCCTCGTGGAGACGATGAACGCTACCGCGGACTAGCTCTGGCGGCCGTCCGACCAGGCGGCCCAGAGCGTCGCGTACCGGTTCCCGGCACCCACGAGCTCCTCGTGGGTGCCGGTCTCGGCCACGCGCCCACCATCGAGCACCACGATCCGGTCGGCCGTCGCCGCCTGGGTGAGGCGGTGCGCGACCACCAGGGCGGACCGCCCCTCGATCGCCGCGGCCGCCGAGGTCTCCAACTCCCGGGCCCCCGCACTTCCGGCCTCGGCCGTGGCCTCGTCGAGGACCACCACGGGCGGGTCGGCCAGGACGACCCGGGCGAGGGCGAGCTGCTGCGCCTGCGCGGCCGTGAGGCGGTGCCCGCTCTCACCGACCACCGTGTGCAGCCCGTCCGGCATGGCCTGCGCCCATCCCAGCGCGCCCACCCGGTCGAGCGCCGCGCGCAGCTCGTCGTCGGTCGCATCCGGACGGGCCAGCCGGAGGTCGTCGGCCAGCGAGCCGGCGAACACGTGCACCTCCTGGGTGACCAGCGCGACGCCCTCGCGGACGAGGATCGCACCGTCGTCCGGGTGGTGGATGCCCACGATCAGCTTGGCCAACGTGGTCTTGCCCGCGCCGCTGGCGCCGACCACCGCCACCCTCTCCTTCTCGGCGATGCGCAGGTCGATGTCGTGCAGCACCGGATGACCGGGCCGGTAGGAGTAGCTGACGCCGCGGACCTCGACCGAGCCGCCGGTCGGGACGGCATGCTGGGGAAGGGAGACGGGTGACGGCACCGTCTCGGCCACGCCGACCAGCCGGGCCAGGCCCGCGACGGCGCTCTGCGCGTCGTCCACCAGGCTGAGCACGATATTGATCGGGTTGAACAGATAGTGGAAGTACAGTGCCGCGGCGCTGGCCGTGCCGATGCTGACCGCGTCGTTACGGACGAGCAGGAAACCGGCGACCAGCACCGCCGACAGGCCCACGAACTCGGCGAGGTTGAGGCGGGAGTAGAACCGGGTCATCAGGCGCACGCCGCGCAGCGCGAGGTCCACTGCCGCCTGCGACCTGCTCCTGACCCGCTCGGCGTGCTCGTCCTCCAGCCGGAACGCCCGCACGGTGGACGCTCCGCCGATCGAGCCGAGCAGTTCCTGTTGCTGGGCGCCGATCGCGATCCGCTGGGCCGCGTACAGCGGAACGGCCCGGCGCACGTACCACCGCACGGTATGCACCTGGAAGGGCACGGCCAGCAGCGCCACCAGCAGGAACCGCCAATCCAGGATCGCCATCGCGACCAGGGTCAGCACAATGGTCAGCAACGATCGCGCCAGGGCCGGGACGGCCTCCCGGACCACTCTGGTGATCACTGAGACGTCGTTGGTGACCCGGGAGGTCAGGTCGCCCGAGCCCGCCCGCTCGACCTGTTCCAGCGGCAGTCGCAGGGCCCGGTCCACGAACCGCTCGCGCAGCGTGGCCAGCATGCCCTCTCCGGCGCGGGCGACCGAGCCGAGCCCGTACACGGTCAACAACCCCTGGGCCACCGCGATCGCCACGAGCCAGCCGGCGGGCTCGTTGAGCGCCGAGGCGGGACGCCCCTGCACGACCAGGTCGATGACGTGTCCCAGCACCGGCGCGGTGAGCAATCCGACCCCCGTGGCGGCGACCAGGGCCAGCGACCCGCCCACGACCGTGCGCCGGTGCGGGCGCGCCAGCTCACGGACCGCGGCGCGCGTGCGCGCCGCGGATGCCGTGGGCAACAGTTCGCGCTCCTCGTCGGCGCGGTCGGAGCGCTCGTCGGTCACCCGCTCGTCGATGGTCATCAGGGAGCCCTTCTCCACTCGCTACAACACGGCTGCGCGGTAGGCCGAGTGCCCATGGACGAGGTCGGCGTGCGCGCCCTCGGCGACCACCGCCCCGCCGTCCACCATCGCGACCCGATCGGCCATCGCCAGCAACGCGGGGCTGGTCGCCACCACGATCGTCGTGCGCTGGCCGCGCGTTTCACGGACGCACGCCGCGATCCGCGCCTCGGTGACCGCGTCCACCGCGGTGGTCGGATCATGCAGGACCAGCACCGGGGCGTCGACGGCCAGCGCGCGGGCGAGCGCGACGCGCTGCCGCTGCCCGCCGGACAGAGAGCGTCCGCGTTCGGTGAGCGGCGTCGCCGTGCCATGCGGCAGGTTGGAGGCGACCTCGTCCACCGCGGCGGCCGCCATCGCCGGCTTCGTCTTTCCCCAGGCGGCCGCGGCGGTGACGTTCTCCAGCAGAGTCCCCTCGAAGAGGTCGGCGTCGTGCTCGGCGACCACGACCGCCCGGCGCACCTCGGCGGGATCAAGGGTGGTCAGCGGCACCCCGTCCAGCTCGACCGTGCCCGAGTCGGGGTCGGCGCTGCGGCCCAGCAGGCGCAGCAGCGAGGTCGCGACGGCGGGATCGGTGGTCACCACCCCCACCATCTCGCCCGGCGCGACCACGAGGCTCAGCCCGCGCAGCGCGTCCCCGTACCGGACGTCACGAAGCCGCACCTCGCCCCGCAGCGGCTGCGACGGGCTGCCGTCCCCCTTCGCCGCGGCGTACGGCGTGGCGAGCACGGAGGCCACGCGCGCGGCCGAGGCGCGTCCCTGCGCGAACTCGCGGTTCGCCCATGCCATGATCGACAGTGGTGTCAGCAGGAACTGCGCGAGCCCCACCGCCATCACCAACTGGCCGATGGTGATGTCACCCGAGGCGGCCAGCCGCCCGCCCACCAGCGCGATGATCGCGATGAACACCCCGGTCAGCATCAGCATCCCGCCGTCATGCGCGGCCTGCGCCCGGGCCGCCCGCACGGTCGCGGCGAGGGAGTCGCGGCTGGTGCGCCGGTACCGGTCGACCGCTGCGCGCTCGGCCCCGATGCCCTTGAGCACCCGCAGGCCGGCGATCAGGTCCGCGGCCACGCCGGACGCCCGCGCGGCACGCTCCTGCTCCGTGCCGCTGCGCCGCTCGAGCGGCTTGCCGAGTAGGTGAGCAAGCCCGAGCAGGGGCGGGATGCCCAGCAGGACGAGCAGCCCCAGCGGCACCGACACGACCAGCAGAGCGACGCCCCCCGCCACCAGCCCCGCCAGCGCCGCCGTTCCGCCCGCCAGTGCCACGTGCACGGCGCCGACACGCTTGGCGTCACCGGTCGCGACGTTGACCAGCTCGCCCGGCAGCCGCCCGGCCTCCGCGCCGCCTCGCGGGTCCAGGGTCCGCCGGGTCAGCTCCAGCCGCAGCCTGTGCGCGGCCCGCTCGGACGCCCGTTCGGCGAACCGGAAGCTGAACCGGTAGCTGTACGACAGCCCGGCGAAGACCGCGGCCAGCACGGCGATCCACCGTAGGAGCATGTCCGCGTCCCCGGTGGAGATCGCCTCGTCGATGACCACACCGATGACCACGGGCACCAGCACCTCGCCCGTCTGGTGCCCGGCGGCGAGCACGGCCCCGCCGGCGGCGAGCCGCCACTGCCCCACGATCGCCCGCCGCAACACGTCACGCCCCTGCACCGGTGTTCCTCCGCTCGGTCACACAGCAGGTCGGGCAGGCGTCCCCGCCCGGCAGGGTCACCCACAGGCAGCAGGTGCGCCGTCGCAGAGCCGGCAGGTCGACCAGGTCGGCCACCGGTTCGCCGATCGACTCCAGCAGCGTCCGGGCCGCCGCGCCGGGATCGTCGAGGATGTCGCCGGCGAATGAGAACAGCGGATCGGCCAACGCCTCAGCAACCGACCCCCACAGGCCGCGCCGCCCGGTCATGGTGAGCGCGTGCAGGGCGTCGATCAGCGGTGCGTGCAGGTCGCGAAGGAGTGTGGCGCCGATGATGGTGCCCAGTTCGTCGACGTCTCCGGTGGCGACGCGCAGCTCGCTTATCGCGATCTGCATCCGGGGCTCGGCCGCCGGCGTGCGCAGCATCGTGGTTTCCGCGGTCAGCACCGGCAGCCGCCGGTTGAGCGCCCAGCCCATCGCGACGGGCAGCACGGTCCAATAGGAGAAGTGTTTCCACCACAGCGCCGCCGCGACGTGCGGCGGCGCCTCCCAGCGTCGTCCCGCCTCCGCGATCAGCACGCCAAGCCGCTCGTGGGGCGCGGTCGCCAGTTCGGCCGCCGTGGACCAGCCGTCCCCGGTCGCCCGCAGGCCGGGGGCCACTCCCAGGGGGCCGTCGCTGTCGGCGGCCGTGCGCATCCACCTGAACAACGGCTCCAGCGCGTCCTCGGCGGCGACCTTCCCTACCAGAGTCGCGTTCACGGCCCCTCCACATCGGTAAAGTAAGGCAAGGCTAACCTAAAGCATTCGTCCTGCCGAGAGTGTCCCGGGCCTGAGACGACCTACCAGGTCGTGTGGTGCGTGCGCTGGCTCTTGCGACCGCGCGGCTGGAGGCATGGCAGGGATGGCAGGGCGGGGCGGGCCCGGTCCTTCGGCGATTCCAGGACGTGAGCGACCGGCGAGTGAGCCCATCGGAGCGGGTAACGGGACGCACGGTCGATGAACGAGCCCGGCTCAGGCTCCGGCCCCCCGGCGCTGCGCGATCCCGGTGGGCGGATAGGCGCGTATCAACGCGCTTCTTGTTCTTCGCCTTAAATCAAAGTGAAGCCTATTGACAATCCCGCGCCATCGATAATCTCTAACAGTTTAGGCTAGCCTAACCTAATTTAGGAAAGGCTGACCTAAATAAGTTTGGCTAGGTAATTCAGAGCCTCTCTGAGATCCATTCACATGACATCGGGAGGACCATTTGCATGATCATTTAGAGGTTCTGGTGCTGTGACCTTGGACAACGTCCACTGTCGCAGGGGGGGAGCCGCGGAATTCCAAATGAATTAGAAAGCTGTTCGCGTTGTTAAACCGGGTTGCGGTAGCTGTCGCTCTGCTGGACGACTGGAGGGTGTCGCGCGGCCGATCGCGGCTTCAGTGTCGTGAACTGCGGTCTTGCTGCGACTCCGCCATCCCTTCCGTGTATCTGGCGGCCTTCCTGTTGAGAATCTCAGCCCTATCGATTCTGGCTGTGTCGAGCGGGAGTGAGTCCTCCAATGCCGCAGTCCAGGCCATGAATTCTTCTTACGGCGGATGTTCAAGTCGAATTTTCTAAGGTGGCCAAGGTTGGTCGACCGTGCCAGCATCGGCCTCATGGAAGGTGACAGCCGAATCATCGAGCTGCTCAACGAGCAGCTCACCGCGGAACTCACGGCCATCAACCAGTTCCTCCTGCACGCCAAGATGCAGCAGGACTGGGGCTACGTGCGGCTTGCCAAGCACTCGCGTAAGGAAGCACACGAGGAGCAGGAGCACGCCGCGCGCCTCACCGAACGAATCCTTTTCCTGGAGGGAGCCCCGAACTACCAGAAGCTCAACGCACTGCGGATCGGGCAGAACGTCCCCGAGCAGCTCCAGGGCGACCTCGCCCTGGAGATGGAGAACGTGACCCGGCTGCGTCCCGCGGTCGCGCTGATGCGCGAGCGGGGTGACATCACCTCGGCCCGGATCTTCGAGGAGATCCTCGCGGACGAGGAAGAGCACGTCGACTACCTGGAGACCGAACTAGGCCTCGTCGACTCCCTCGGCGAGCACAACTACCTGCAGCGCCTCACCGATGCGCCCGGAGAGGACTTCACCGAGCCCGTCTAGAGCCCTGCGCCGATCCGCGGGCCCGCGCTGACGCGGGTGTTGCGGCCTTGTACCCGCTCGCACCCGGGCGCTGAGGATCAGCTCGACCCCGACCTGACTCGATCCGAGGCCGGGACCGGGATGACCTCGGCGGCCGGGTGCACGTCCACCCGCCACCGTGTCCCGACCCGCCGGCGGCCGCGGCGAGGGCTCAGCCGCCCTAGCGCAGACCGCCCGACCGATTCGGCGGCTTCTGCACGGTGCCCACGCGACACCAGGCGGCCGACCGCTCGACCGGAGCCGGCGGTTCCCGTGACCCCACTGGCCGGGTCCCCGTCGTCTCCCATGTGGAGATTGCCGCTGCTCGTCCGGGACGGAACGGTGAGGTCGCGGTGAGGCGCTGGACGTTCCACACAAGGCCGCCGCATCGGCCGCCCCAACCTCCGTACCGGCCGGGTGCGTGCAGACCCAGCACGGGACCGGATGCCCGAGCCCGCCCGAACGACTGACCGCCGGTTACCGGTCGTTCCCCACAGCGGATCCATCGAGAAGGAGCACGATCGTGACCCAGACCCACCCCGCCCACGACACGGACACCCGTGGCGACCCCCCGGGCGAACGGCTGGTGCTGCAACTGTGGCGAACCCCCGTCTACCAGGCCGACTGCACCAGCGCCGTCCAGCACCTCCCATCCCTGCGTGAGCTGATCCTCGATGCGGACAAGACCGACGACCCGCCCGGTGCGGTCAACGCGGTCAAGTCATCCCAGACCATGTTGACCTGGGAGCATCCCTCCATCGACTGGCTGAGTCATCAGATCTCCGTCGCCGGCCGGACGCTGGCCCGCGCGGTGCTGGGCGAGGCCGCCGACGCGATCGACGAACACCACATCGTCACGGAGGCGTGGGCGGTGATCTGTCGGCCCGGCGAACCGCTGCGCCCGCACACCCGCCACGACTCGGCCTGGTCGGGCCTGCTGTCCGTCGCCGCCGACCCCGACGGTGACCCCGACGGCGACGGCGGACGCCTGCACATGCTCGATCCCCGACCCGCCGCCGTCACCCGCGCCGCGTCCCCCGGGGCAGTCCGCTACTGCCCGGTCCCCGGCCGGATGATCGCCTTCCCCGGCTGGCAAGCCCACTGGATGAAGGCGACCACGAACCACTCCCGGCTGCGGATCGCGATCGCCTGGAACATCACCTACCACCAAGACCGAGGCTGGACGCCATGACCCTCACGACCCCCGCCCCTGCCCCCGTTCCGTCCTCCAGCCACCACCGGCGCGGCTGCGGCGACGCCGCACCCGCCATCCGGCAGCACTGGGGCACTCCGGTCGCCTTCGCCACACTCGACCCCGCCGGGCTGCTGACCCCCTCCGCGGCCCGCATCAGCGCCGAAGGCCCCGCGATGGAGACCGTGCCGCCCGGCGAGATGATCGCCGACCTCGACGCGGTCGCCGCCCAGTTCCACCTCTCCTTCGACGAACTCGTCGCCGCTCATCACCCCGACCTCGCACCCCCGATCAGCGGCGTCGCCATCGAGGTGCACATCTGGCGGCACGGCCACCACCTGCCCCCCGCCGCACACCCCGCCGATCTCATCGCATGGTGGGTCCTGCACTCCGCTCCCACTCCCGCTCCCAGCGACTCAGGCGCGATCGCTCTCGCAGACCCCCGCACCGGCTCCCCCTTCGCCCCTCTCCCCGGACGACCCTGGGGACGCCACCTGCTGATCCGCCCCATCCCCGGCGCGCACGTCGCCGTCCCCGGCTGGCTCACCACCTCGGTCACCCCCCTGGCACCCGGCCAGCACGTCCTGGTCGCCGTCGCCTCCACCATCCGGTGACCCGGTGGGCCGGGGCGCCTCGCGAAAGCGTCCAGACGGCCCAGGACGTCTCGGTGTGGGCACGCGGGACAGGAATGAAAGGCGGCGGACAAGAGACCGCGGGCCCCACATGACGACCATTCCGCCGAGCGGTACCCGGCGCGTCGCCGAGTCCCGTGGCGGGTGCCCTCGACCGATTCGACGCGGCAAAGCACGTCCGCGCCAGGTTCGAGGGCACAGCCGTCTGCTACCGGTAGACACCCCCAAGGCAATGGTCGGAACCAGATCCGCAGCGGCCCGCGCCCCGGAACTCACGGAACCCCTTCAGGTTTCCCGAGAAAGCCAAAGAGTCGCTCTTTCGCCACGATCTCAGCCCTCTCACCCGTCCCGAAACGCACAAGCTGATCCAGCGGCTTCAAGGACTGGTGGACTTCAACCCAAGACGATTCTGGTTCCGCCGCAACCACCTGGCGCCGATCCCCGGGTCAGCTTCCCTCCCTTTGGCTTTGGCATCGATGACTTCAGTGAACCCTTGCCCGAGGTCGACCACGCTGTCCCGGCGGACCGTCAAATCGGCCTCGACACGCTCGAGGGGCCCTGGCATTCGGGTGAGCGCACTTGTGAGCGGGCCGAGTACGCACTCGCCCAGTTGGCCGACCGCCGGCTGGACGGCTGTACGAGCGGGAGCGTTGTCCGCCGATCATCCGCTGTCACCGGCCGCCCTACCGCAGACAGTCCAAGAATGAGATCGTCCGCTGTCTCAAGCGCCGCGCGAGTTCACACCGTTCAGAGCCTGGTCGATCGGTGTCTGGCCGCCGACCAGCACGTAGGCGCGGCCGGCGGTGTCCGACCGGTCGAGGAGCGCGACGAGTACGGCGGCCACATCGTCTCTGGAGACCGGGTCGAACCTGGCGACCGTGCTGCCGGCCGGTTGACCGGCGGTGAGCTGGACGGTGCCGGAGCCGGGTTCGTCGGTGAGCACGCCGGGCCTCAGCACCGTCCAGTCGAGCCCGTCACGGGCCAGGATGTGCTGTTCGGCGGCGCGCTTGGCCCGCAAGTAGGTGGCGTACCCTTCGCCGATATCAGGGTTGTCGGCACTGCCCACATTGATGGAGCTGACGTGCAGGAACCGTCGCACGCCTGCCTGTTCCGCCGCGTCCATGAGCAGCACAGGGGCGGCCCGGTCCACCGCGTCCCTTAGTCGCGGAGCTGGTCGTCGTTGGTGAAGGCGCCGGTCCACAAAGGTTCGGCGGCCGCGTGCTGTTGGGGGGTGCCGCGTTCGGCGAGGATCTGCTGGGCGCGGGAGATGAAGCGGCCGCTGGCGGCGGTGACGACAGGGATCAGGTGGGACAGGTGCTGGTTGTAGCGGGTGGCGTAGGTGAGGGCGACCATGCCTCCGTAGGAGACGCCCAGGATGCCGATCTTGTCCAGGCCCAGGTGGCGGCGCATGGCTTCGAGGTCTTCGACGTTGTTGTCGAGGGTGTAGGTGTCGTGGGGGCCGCGGGCCGAGCGGCCGCTGCCCCGTTGGTCGAGGTAGATGATCTGTGCTTGAGGCCCGTGTGCTCACCACCGGGTCCGCCGTGCAGTGCGAACAGGACGGGTTTTCTCCCACGTCCCGTGCCGGTCATCGTCGACCAGTCCCGCGCCGTCGACGTCGAAGTACAGCGTGGTGTCACGAACGTTCGCGTACACCGGCCCTCCTCATCACGATCAGCTGCTCGGTACTCCAGTTGTAGAGTCTGGGCAGCCACCGTGTCGGCGCCTGGCCTGGCAACCCGACTTCAACACTGAGAGCCCTATTCTGCACTGCGCGCTCGACAGGTGACCGCGTGCCAAAATGGAATAGCCGGTTGCCCGCGGTTGAAACACCTTGGTCTCCTTACTCCATGGCTGGAGTCCACCGGGCTCGTTGGACTCCACTGTGCGGATGGGCAAGGAGGTATCCTGACGGAGTTCGTCGGACGATCGCTTTCAGCCGGGCTGGCGAGCAGCGTGCGCGCGCAGGATATGCCGGTTTTGAAGGTGGCGGCGCCCGCTCGCCCATTCCCCGGGTTCTGGCGTGGGGTTGAACAAGTTTCTTGCGTTTGCCGAGCTTTGGTCTCTTGGGGCGCCGACAGGGTAACTGACCGGCACTGCACTTGACGTGACGAACACGTTCGCGGTCCTTCGTCTCCTTCCGATGGCCAATCGGGAGAAGGACGCCGAGATCTTGGTGCTGCGACATCAGATTATGGTGCGGAGACGTCAACTGGGCGGGAAGCGGGTGTGGTTCACCGCGCCGGACCGGGCGCTGCTCGCGGCGTTGCTGTACCGACCTCCTTCGAGCGCGTTGCGGCGGATGCGCTTGCTGATGCGTCCGGACACGGTGCTGCACCGTCACCGTGACCTGCCGGCGAGCCGACACGCTACCCGATCCGAGCCGAAGCGCCTGGACAGGTCACTGACCGTGCGTTGCGTCCGCGTGCTCTTCCTGCGTCTGGTCCGGGAGAACCCGGGCTGGGGGCTACCGGAGGGTGCGCGGTGGGCTGCTGGCGCTCGGCGTCGAAGTCGGGGGTCCACGGTCTGGGCGATCCCCAACGGCGCCGGAATCGATCCGGCGCCCGGGCGCTCCTGGACCACGTGGGCTAGCTGTCTGCGCTCGCAGGCATGTCGCGGGCGAGGCGCTGCTGGCGTGTGACTTCCTGGAGACCGTCACGCTCGCGGGCAACTGGATACAGCTCGCACAACTCCTCGGGCACCAGCATTAACTGCTACCGCGTCGCTCGAAACGAGATGTCGTTTGCTTGGTTGGTCGTACATGAATATCCCCGGCCGTCCTGAGGTGAGCGTTGACATTGGTCAAGACGACCGGGGCCGGCCGGGGGTCAGGGCTTGTTGTATCGCAGGGTGAAAGCGCCTGAGCCGTCGTAGGCGTGGACCTGGTACCGGTAGGTGCCGGGGGTGCCGTCGAAGGTGAGGGTCTCGTCGGGCTCGGGGTTCGTCGAGGTCGCGACCGTCGTCCAGGTGCTGCCGTTCTTCTTCTGCAGGTAAAGGTCGAAGTCGACGCCGTCGAAGCCGTTGAGGCAGGCGGAGTGCGGGCCGGAAGCGGTGGTGGTGAACCCGCCGTCGGGTTCGTTTGTGTCGGAGCCTGAAGAGACATTGCCGGACGCCTTCGTCCGGTAGCCGTCGCAGGCGCGGTCCGGGCCTGAACGGTGCCCGTTTCCGGTGACGAGCTTGCGGCCGTCACGGGCGACGAGCTGCAGGACCTCATCAACGGGCTGGAAGAAGACCTCGTCGCCCTCGCCTTGCCCGTCCTTGCAGGAGCCGGAGCCGCCGGACGTGATGCCCTGGGCCTGGCCGCCGGTTTCCGTGATGAGGGCGCCGCCGGAGTCACCCGGGTCGGCGCAGATGTCGGTGCGGATCAGCCCGGAGACCGTTCCTTGCTCGTACTGAACGGAGGCGTTGCGCTCCTTGATCTTTCCGCACCAGAGTTGGGTGTTGGTGGTGCCACCGGAGCGGCAGACGGCAGAGCCGATCGGGGCTTCGGTGGCCCCTTGGACGGTCTCGTAGGAGCCGTTCCAGCGCGTGAGCTTCGGTGTCGGCGTCCACTGGGCGTTGGTGTCGACCCACGCGTAGTCGTCACCGGGGAACGAGGAGCCTTTGAAGGTGCCCTGGTCCACCTGGTTGGAGCCCCGGGTCTTCTCGCCGACGCCCCCGCAGTGCCCGGCGCTGATGAATCCTCCGGTCACGGAGAACGCGATCGAGCAGCCGTACTTCGACGTCCAGTAGCGTTCGCCGCCGATGAGATCGTGCAGAAGGCGGGGCCTCACCGTCGAGTGGACGATCGTCACGGCGTTGGCGTCCACCTCGCTCGCGGTGGCGAACCGCTTGGCCGCCACCACTGAGGACGCCTTGATGACGACCGTGTTGTGCTGGACGTCGACGTACCACGAGGTCACCGCCTTGGGAGCGGACCTGGAGTGCCGGTTCAGCCTCGTCTGGACCGAGTCGAGGGTGCGTTCGGCATACCGCACGACCTTGGGCTGCGCACCAGCCGCCTTGATGGCCGCGGCGGCGGACGCGTCAGTGGTCGCGACGACGAGGTTCGCGCCGCTGGTGACCCATGCGCCGCCAAACGTACCGCCGAGTGACATCCGCATCTGCTTCTGGAGACGGGCGGCGTGCGTGACAGCGGGATCGGGGGCGAGGGGGGCGGTCCGCGGATGCTGGACGGGCGTGTAGGCCTGACTCGTATGTGCCGGTACCGTCAGTGCCACCACGAGGCCGGTTCCAGCGGTGATGCCCAACAACACCTGTTTTCGGGCCATGTCATTCTCCTGAGGGTGGGGTGGGAGCGACGAATTCAGAGGCGTTTGCGGACGTGTTCGTCACCGGGAGGAGCGCCGCAGCACGCCAGCCCTTGTTCTGCCCTAAGCGGTATCGATCGCTGGCACGATCTGGGGCACCGAGCTCTTACGACGTACGCGACGCGTCCAGTCCATTTGATCGTCCGGGCTCGACTCGTCAGTCCATGGTCCAATACGCGACCGCGCGGCGGGTAATTCCAATCGGTCATAGCGTCTTCGGTCCGGCAGGGGAAGACGGTACCTGTAACGGCTTTCTCGGGTAGTGGCTCGTCCGTCCCCGATCGAGGGATTGCGGCCTTGAGAGAAGGAAGCGGCCTCCCGGATGGTCAGTGGTGCCGCAGTGAATCGCCGAGCAGCGCGGGCGGAGCTGGTCCTGTGCTTGCCGTAAGCCTCGTCTGCGCAGGTGAGACGTGTGAGTAAGAAGCGTGGAGGGGGGCGGGCTGCGGTGCGGGGTTTGATCGGACGCAGGGACAGGCCGCGGCGAGGCGGTCGCCGCGCGATGATGGGCGCTTGTGCCGTGGCGGCTGGCCTGCTTGACCGTGACCAATGCGTTCGCGGTGCTGGGTCTGCTCGCGATGACGTTTCCTGGCTGCCCGGCTACCGCAGACTCAACCACCGCGCTATGAACGCAATCCCCGCCATCCTCGAACCTCGGGTTCGGGGGGATCTCGGCACCTTCCGCCCCAGCTTGCAACGTCCCTGTACCGGGGAATGCTTGTGCCCGCTGCTGTGAGACTCGACTCGGGCGGCGCCGCCGGGCCGCGCGGCGGTGCGAGCGGCGCCGCCCCTTGATCTCAAATGGCCAAAATCGGCAACCGTCTGACGCTGATGCTCGTGCTTCGGGAGAATCGAGCCGTGGCAGCGGCGAGAAGAACACGACGAGACAGGAAAGTTGTCGGCGGTTGGCTAACCTCCCGATTGGTTTCACCTGACGTCATGCGCTCAGCCCTTGAAGCCTTGCTAAGTGGATCACGTCGTTGAGTTGACGATATCCAGAAAATGGTTTGCAGTAGAATGGTAGAAGGTCAAGATATCCATGAGCTCCCGTCGTCTCAGTGGGGCGAGCTGAGTCCTGACTTGGTTGGAACCGTCGTCGGGGTAAGGATCGTGTGTGTCCATGCCTTCGGAGTCGGGGTCGAACTGACAAGTCAAAGGGCCTACGGGCACGTCAATTCACCACGTGTGACGGACGGTCGATTCACAGTCGAAGAGACATCAAGACATATTGGCGAAGCTCGAGATGCGCTCGTGCTGGCCGTAACCCCGGGTAGGCAGCCGACTTTGACCTTGCGCCCGTCCGAAGTTTCGGTTGTCTAACGTGCACCGGCCACTCCCTGAAAGGAGGTAGCTGGAGCCTCACAGTCCGAGTTCGGACATTATCGATGCGAGGACCGTGTCGTCGGATCTTGCTTTGCGACCTGTGCCGGATGAGTTGTGGGAGCGCGGGTCTGTATCCATCTGTGGTCGCCTCGGACGGCCCCACAAGAAGAGCTTTTCGAGGGGCCGTCGCTTGGTTCAGCGTGTGCCGCTGGTGGGTGGGCTGGGATCACCCGCCGGCTGATCAGTGAGTTCGTCGCCCGGCCACCGGACGTGCTGGCCGCGGCTGGAATGGAGTCGCTGACCAACAGGGAACGTGAAGTCGTCACCTTGGTCGCCCACGGACTGAACAACGACGAAATAGCCGAAACCATGGTGCTCAGCCGAACCACGGCCAAGACCCACGTCAGCAGGGCGATGACCAAGCTCGGCGCACGCGACCGCGCCCAGCTCGTCGTGTTCGCCTACCAGAGCGGCCTGGTAAGCCACCGCGGGAGACAGCAGGGCGTCCCCGCGCTCGGCTGCCCGTAGCGCCTGGAGCAACTCGGCGGGGTGGGTGTCCTTGAGCAGGAAGCCGCTCGCCCCCGCCCGCAGTGCGCGGAAGATGTACTCGTCCAGCCCGTAGTTGGTGAGGATGACGACGCGGACGCCGGCCAGCCGCGGGTCGGCGACGATCTGCCGGGTCGCCTCGATGCCGTCGAGCACCGGCATCTGGATGTCGACCAGCGCGATGTCCGGGCGGTGCTCCACGGCCAAAGCGATCGCCTGCTGCCCGTCGGCGGCCTCGGCGACCACTTCGATCTCGTCCTCGGAGTCGAGCAGCGCATCAGAAGCCAGTCCCGGAAGGTGTGGGACGAGGCTATGGACGTTCCGGTCAGCGACCGCCCCGCAGCGTTCGACAAGCTGTTCGCCCCCTACAGCATGGATGGAAAGATAGTCCCTCCTCGACGATGTAGGCGAGGCTGAGCGCGACGAACGCGTCAGCTCCGCCATAGCAATGCAGGTTGACAAGGCTTGACGGTCGACCTAGGCGTGGAAGTAGGCGAGGACGGCGCGGACCCGGCGATGGTCTTCGGTGCTGTCGGCGGGCAGGTCGAGTTTGGTGAAGATGGCGTTGATGTGCTTGCCGATCACCTTTTCGCTGACCGTCAGCTGTTTGGCGATCGCCGCGTTGGAGCGTCCCTCGGCCATCAGGGAGAGGACCTCTCGTTCGCGGGGGGTCAGGCGGCCGAGGGGGTCGTTGCGGCGCGTGATCAGCTGGCGGACCACCTCCGGTTCGATGACGCAGCCGCCGCCCGCGACTCGTTCGACTCCTTCCACGAAATCGCCGATGTCGAGGACGCGGTCCTTGAGCAGGTAGCCGACTCCGCCTGCGTCGGTCGACTCCAGCAGCTTGGCCGCGTACGCGGGTGCCACGTACTGGCTGAGGACGAGCACTGGCAGGCCGGGCCGCTCGGCGCGCAGGGCGACGGCGGCACGTAGTCCCTCGTCGGTGAAGGTCGGCGGCATCCGCACGTCGGTGATGACGACGTCGGGCTGGTGGTCGGCGACGGCGGCGGCCAGGGTCGCCGCTTCGCCCACCGACGCCACGACCCGGTGGCCGAAGGCCTCGAGCAGGGCGACCAGGCCCTCGCGGGGAAGGACCGCGTCGTCGGCGAGCACTATCCGGAGCACGGCAGTTCCAGTCGTACGGTGGTCGGCCCTCCCTGGGGGCTGGTCAGGGTCAGGGTGCCGTCGAGCGCGTCGACGCGATCGGCGAGCCCGGTCAGGCCAGTGCCCCTGGTGGGGTCCGCGCCGCCGGTCCCGTCGTCGTGGATCTCGATGCGCAGGAGCCGGCCGGTCACCGTCCCGGTGATCTCGACGCGGGACGCCCGGGCGTGTTTGGCCGCGTTCGTCAGGGCCTCGGCGATGACGAAGTACGCCGCCGACTCGACGGCGGCGGACTGTCGGCCGGGCAGGTCCAGTTCGGCGGTCACCGGTAGTGGCGACCTGTCGGCCAGTTCGGCGACGGCAGCCGGGAGGCCGAGGTCTGTGAGCACCCGCGGATGAATGCCACGTACCAGTTCGCGCAAATCGGTGAGTGCGGCCTTGGCCTCACCGGTGGCCTCGGTGATCAGGGATCTGGCGGCCTCGGGTTGGGTCTCGAACGCCATCTGGGCTCTGACGAGGGTGAGGCCGAGTTGGAGCAGGCGCTGCTGGGCGCCATCGTGGAGATCACGTTCGATTCGCCTGCGTTCGACTTCGAAGGCGTCGATGAGCCGGGCCCGCGAGCGGGTCAGCGTGCGGATCCTCGCGTCGTCGGCGGACAGCAGCTGGCTTGCCAGCTCTGCCTGGAGCGCCGCGGCCGCGGCCGTGGCGTAGCCGAGGAGGATCACCGTCGCCGCGATGGCCAGGGCTGCGCCCCCGGCGATGAAGGGCGCCCCGGTGCCCGCGGTGGTTCCCCCCGATGCCTGCGTGTCGTCCGCTCCCGACTCGACGACGCTGACCGCGCCGCTGGCGAAGATCAGCGCCGGGGCGAGCCCGATCACCAGCGCCATCACGTTGGTCACGAGCAGGAGGCTGCCGTTCAACACCAGGTAGGCCAGTTCCCTCCAGATGACGGCCTCGGTGTGCCGGCCGCGTGGCCGCCAGGTGAAGCCGCGCCGCTCCGGCGGGCGGTGCGGGGCCAGTAGAGCCGGGACGCGGAGCAACGTTACTCGTCGCCGCTCGATGGCCACCAGCGGCCGGATGAGCGGGGGAGTGAGGACCACCCCTCCGGCCAGCAGGGCGAGCGGCAGCCAGACCACGGTGACCAGGCCGGTCAGGACGCCCGAGACGGTGTAGCCGAACGTCCGCAGCGGCCAGGCCGACAGGACGAACCGCAACGGCCGATGGCGGATCGCCTCCACGACGGCCGTAACCCTCGCAGTGCCGGAGGTCACCATGCTCGCAATGGTAAAGGGAGGGACGCTGCCCCTCGGTAGGGCTGGCCCTCCCCCCAAGATGGGGCCGCGGCCTCCTGTGCCGCGCCGCTGTCCTGGTTTGGATGGTGCCGTGAACGCGAATCAACGGGACGCCGCGCCCACGATCGAGGCCCGTGGCCTGCGCAAGCGGTACGGACGTGTCCTCGCGGTGGACGGCCTGTCCTTCACTGTCCTGCCCGGACGAGTGACCGGCTTCGCCGGCCCCAACGGAGCCGGCAAATCGACGACGCTGCGAATGATCCTCGGCCTGGACGCGCCCGACGAAGGCAGCGCCCTCATCGGCGGCCGTCCCTATCGCGATCTGGGTACCCCCCTGCGTGCGGTCGGGGCGCTGCTGGACGCCGGCGCGATCCACCCGGACCGGCGCGCCGGCGACCACCTGCTGTGGCTGGCGCACAGCAACGGACTGCCGGTGCGGCGGGTCCGGGAGGTCCTTGAGATGGTCGGGCTGGCGCAGGCGGCGCGGCGCCGGGCCGGCGGCTTCTCGCTGGGGATGAAGCAGCGCCTGGGCATCGCCGCCGCGCTGCTCGGTGACCCGCCGGTGCTGATGTTCGACGAACCGGTGAACGGCCTGGACCCCGAGGGCGTGCACTGGATCCGGGGGCTGCTGCGCGCCCTGGCGGCCCAGGGCCGGGTCGTGCTGATCTCCAGCCACCTGATGAGCGAGCTGGAGGACACCGCCGATCACCTCATCGTCATCGGCCGGGGACGGCTCCTGGCCGACGCCGCCGTGCGTGACGTGCGCGACGCCGCCTCGGAGGGCCACCACGTCCTGCGGACTTCGCGACTGCCCGAGGCGGCCGGCCGGCTGCGGTCGGCCGGCGCGGCCGTCACCGCCTCCGGGCCGGACTCGCTGATCGTCGGCGGCTTGCCCGCCCACCGGATCGCGGCGCTGGTCGCCGAGGCCGGGCTGACGATTTCCGAGCTCACCGCGCACCGGGCGTCACTGGAGGAGGCGTATCTCCGCCTCACCCGCGCGGCCGCCGAATACACCGCGTCGGCCGGGGAGCGGCGGTGACGGCCCGACGGCCGGTCGCAGGAGCCGGCTTCGGTGGCCTGGTCCGCGCCGAATGGACGAAACTCCGGTCGGTTCCGTCCAGCCTCTGGTCACTGCTCGCCGCGATGGGACTGATCGTGCTCTTCGCCGTCATGATCTCCATGGGGAACCCCGGCACCTACTCCGACGCGCAATTCGTCGACCGCTTCCGGTTCGCGCACCGGACGCTCGCCGGAGATGGCTCGATCGTCGTCCGCGTACGCGACCAGCAAGCCGACCACCCCTGGGCCATGGCAGGCGTCATGGTAAAGCAGAGCGCCACCGCCGGAGCGCCGTATGCGGCGATCGCGATCACTCCTGGGCACGGTGTCCGCTTCCAGGCGCGCTTCACCACCGACATCGCCGGAAGCGCGCACCGCGCACCGCGCTGGCTCAAGCTCAGCCGGGCGGGCGCCACCGTCACCGGGTACGAGTCCGCCGACGGAGCCACGTGGCACCGCGTCGGCGAGGTCCGCCTGCCCGGGCTGCCGCCGGTCACCGAAATCGGCCTCTTCGCGACCGCGCCGGGCGGCGAGCGCGCCGTCCCTATGCGGCCGGTGCTGCTGAAGACCGGACCCGCGAAGGCCACCTTCGACAACATCAGCGTGACGGCCACCACCTCCCAACAGTGGCGCGTGGACGACGTGGGCCGCGAGAACTCACCGCAACAGCCCGCCATCGCCCAGCAGCCGGACGACGGCGGTGCCCTCACCCTTGCTGGCCTGTCCGGAGACATCCTCGGACAGACCGACGACGGAAGCCGGATCATCGCGGCGGTCGCCGGCAGCGTCGCAGGACTGGTTCCGCTGCTGGCGCTCGGTGTGTCCTTTATCGCCTCCGAATACCAGCACGGTCTGATCCGGACGACGTTCACCGCCGGCCCGCGACGTGGCAGGGTGCTCGCCGCGAAGGCGGTCGTGCTCGGCGGCGTCACCTTCGCCGCCATGCTGACAGCCATCGTCGCCGCGTTTCTGGTGAGCCAACCGCTGCTGCGCCGCCACGGCTTCTCGCCGCCGACCTACCCGGATCCCTCACTCGCCGACCCGGCTGTGCTTCGCGTTCTCGCCGGCACCGCGGCGTTCCTGTCCCTGATGACGGTGTTCGCCCTCGGCGTCGGGGCGGTGCTCCGGCGCGGCGCGGCGGCCGTGCCCATCGCCGTCACCGTGGCCCTCATGCCGATGGTGATCACGCCGTTGTCCGGCAGCCCCTGGCCGCAGCGGCTGGCACCCCTGGCCGGACTGTCGATCCAGCAGGTCAAGGAGACCGACGACGCGTTCCTCCTTCCGTGGGCGGGCCGTCCATGGACCGGACCGGCGCTCCTGGCGGTCTATGTGGCGGCCACGCTCGCCGCGGGCTTGTTGCTGATGCGCCGGAGGGACGTATGAGCCGCGCGTTGCTCGCCGAATGGACCAAGACGCGCACCGTGCGGAGCACCGCCTGGACGCCGTGGATGGCTCTCGGCCTGACGCTGGCGCTGAGCCTGCCGATCGTCGGCACAGCCGGGACGGATACCACCGCATGCGGCCTCGCCGCGGGGTGCGATTCCGTCCGGCTCAGCCTTACCGGCGTGCAACTGGGCCAGATCGCCGTCATCGTGCCGGCCGTCCTGACCATGACCGGTGAGTACGGCACCGGGCTGATCGTCCCGACGCTCACCGCCGAGCCGCGTCGGCTGCGCGTCCTGACCGCCAAGGCGATCATCATGACGGCGGTGGCGCTAGGCGCCGGCCTGCTGAGCGTGGTCGGCTGCCTGATCGCAGGTCATGTGCTGCTGCCCGGCAACGGCCTGTCCTCACCACTGACCCCGATCACCTGGCCCGCCGCGCGGGCGGCCTGCGGAACCCTCCTCTACCTCGCCCTCATCGCACTGTTCAGCCTCGGCCTGGCCACCGCCCTGCGCGACACCACCACAGCCCTTTCGACCGTCTTGGGGTTGCTCTACATGCCCGGGATCCTCGCCCGGTTCATCCCCGACGAACACTGGAGCACCCTGGTGGAAAGGTACGCGCCCATGTCCGCCGGACTCGCCGTCCAGAACACCGAAGACCCGTCCGCCCAATCCATCGGGCCGTCGGCCGGCCTGGGTGTCCTGGCCGCGTATGCCACCGCCGCGATGGCCGCCGGTGCCGTCTTCTTTTGCCGCCGCGACGCGCGTCCATGACCGCGCCGCCAGCAAGACCGGGCCATGCGACGCCCCCGCCGGGCGCCGGTCAAGACGGGGCTGGCGCCCGGCGCCGCGCTCGCTGCGGGATCGCTGGTGGGCTGTGGTCCCGATATGTGACGATGCGGTCTTCCCTACGACCGGGACTCCGAAGCACAGGCCGATAACGGTCCGGCGGAACGCGTTCGTGGTGCCGCTTGGGCAGGGCTGGTGTCGCTGTCACCACATGTTCGGTGAAGCTCTGCGGCTGATCCTGCGGCACGAGTCACACGGGATGGTCCCGGAGCTGCGTCGCCGCGCGGCGACATAGTTCGAGCGGTCGGGGTTGCTGGACGAGGCAGTGGGACAGGCCGTGGCAAGGAGAAGGTCAAGCCGTCTTTCGTCGAGTTCGAGTTCGAGTTCGAGTTCGGGGACGGGGCGGGGACCGGACCGGCGATGGCTATCGCGTCCAAGCGCTGCCCGTGCAGCACACCGTTCCTGCCCTGGACTACCGCATCACCGACCGGACGAGACCACACTCGGCTACACCGGTGACACCGCCTACTGCCCGAACGTGGAGCAACTCGCCTCCACCGGCTCGGAATTGGCGCTGGACACCACCTTCCCCGTCGGCGGCCAGAGGTTTACCGCTGACACCACCGGGCTGCACCCCCGCGGCGGCGCCCAAGCCGCATCCGCACAAACGACCTGACCGCTGCTCAACGGCCCCGGAAGTCCCGCCGCTGGCCGCGAGCGTCGCCGACGGTCGGGGCCGAGCCGCACACTCACCCGCCCGACGCGCGGTGGCCGGCGGCGCTGATCGACCACAGGCCATAGGCGTCCGTGACCTCCTTCGCCTCACGCCGGTACCGCTGAGGTGATCGGACTCATTCCCAATACTTCGACAGATGATATATCGTCCCTCGTATGGTCAAACGAACCACGGTGATGAGCGAGCCCACGTACTTCGTGCTGGCGGCGCTGCTGGACGGGCCGGCGCACGGCTACGGGATCATCAAGAGGACGCAGGCGCTGTCGGACGGGCGGGTCCAGTTGGCCGTCGGTACCCTCTACGGTGCACTCGACCGGCTGGCGAGCGGCGGGCTGATCGTCGTGGACGGTGAGGAGACCGTCCAGGGCCGTCCGCGCCGCTACTACCGGCTGACCGAGGACGGGCACCTGGCCGTCACCCGGGAGGCCCTGCGGTTGGAGCAGGCCGCCCGGGTCGTCACCGGCCGCGCCTCCCTGATGACGGGGGACGCCGGAGCATGAGCGGAGTATTCACCGAACGCTGGTACCGGCTGTTCCTGCGGGCGTTCCCGCCCGGTCACCGCCTCGAGTACGGCGATGAGATCCTCGGCACGCTGCTGAACGACACCCCACGCCGCCTTCCCTCGCCGCGGGAGACAGCTGGGCTCCTCACCGCGGGCTTGGCCGCCCGGGCCCGCGCGGCCGCCGGGGAGGCCGGGCCATGGTGGGCGGACGGCGCGCAACTCGGCCTTTTGACGCTGGCGCTTGCGAATCTGGCCTACGGCATCGCAGACCACGCCTCCCCCGGGTGGCTGATCGCTTCGGCGGCGCTCGTCGTGGCGTTGCTGCGCGGCTGGGCACTGCTGGCCCTGCCGCTCGCCCTGGCCGTGGCGTTCTCGACCGGCCGAGCCATGCTGGTGGGGGCCCAGGCGACGGCCTGGCCGCCGCAGCTGTTCGGACCGGCCTACCACAACTGGGTCTCGCTGGCCCCCTACGGCATGCTGGCGATCGGGGCCGTGACACTTGCGGCCGGCCGGGTGGGCCGGCCGTTGCATCTGCGTGCACGGCCGTGGGGGTGGCTGGTGATCCCCGCAGCCGCCTTGGCGCTCACCTACATGCCCTGGACATGGGAGTACGGCGAGACATGGCAGCTGGTCAGGGCGGGCACGGAGAGCGTCCTCCTGCTCTCCGGAGTGCTGGCCACCGCGATCGCGCGCAGCCCACGCTGGGCACTGGCCGCGGCCATCTACGTCGTGCCCGGCGTGACCTCCCCGCTGACCAACCCGCCATCGAATCCGCAAGACCTCGGCTACTGGTTGACCCTCACCGCGCTCCTGCTGGCCATGGCCGCGACAGCATGGCGACCCCAACCCATCCCCGAAACTCGCCAACCGCAATAGCCGAAGCACGAAACGCAGAGTCGCACCGTTGACTGCACCGACCCGGCGATGGCAGCCACCCCGGGACCGTGGCCAGCAGATCGAGCAAGGCATCAGACAGCCAGTTGCTCAATGGGTCAGGCCACGGTCCCAGGGCGACGTCATGATCGGGTGTGTCAATTTAACGGCTGATCTTGGTTGTTGAGTGGTCAGTTGTTGCTCGGGGTCAGGCGGCCCTCGAAGGCGATCTGGAACGCGTTCAGGGGTGCCTTCCAGCGCATAGTCCACCTCTTGCGGCCCTTCCTCGTCGGGTCCAGGCTCATCAGCGCCATGTAGATGCACTTGAGGGCGGCGGCCTCGTTCGGGAAATGTCCGCGGGCGCGGACGGCCTTGCGGATGCGGGCGTTGACGCTCTCGATCGCGTTCGTGCTGCAGATGACCTTGCGTATCTCGCCATCGAAGGAGAGGAAGGGCACGAAATTCGCCCAGGCGTCCGACCACAGCTTCACGATCGCCGGATACTTCGTGCCCCAGGACTCCTGGAACTCCAAGAACCGCTCCGTCGCCGCATCCTCGCTGGGTGCGGTGTAGACGGGCTTGAGGGCCTTGGCCACCTTGTCCCAGTCCTGCCTAGAAGCTGTCCCGTAATGGTGGAGGTATGGGTCCGGGCGTGCGGCGGTGACTTGTCGCCCCGAGCCGGATCAGCCGGCCATCGCCAGATTGTGCATGAGGGTGATGCCGCGGGTGGCATGGTGGACGCCGTCGCGTTTGCGGCGGCAATGCGGAGGATGTTCCACCACTTCATGTGCGCGAAGGTGTGCTCGACGCGGGCGCGAACCCGTTTGTGGACGGTGTTGAGATCGTGCTGCCAGCCGGGCAGCTCGCTGCCGCCCCGGGGCCGCCGGTAGGGCATGATGACCTGCCGGTTTCCCTGGTAGCCGCCGTCGGCCATCACGTGCGCACCCCGGCACGCGGTAGCGGCACCTGAATCGCGGAAGGCGGTGCAGTCGTTGTGGTTGCCCGGGACCGGACGTCCGACCGCGACCACCAGCCGGGTGTTGGCGTCGATGACGACCTGCATGTTCACCGAGTACCGGTAGTTCTTGGACGAGGCGGTGACCGTCCGGTCGTGGACGGGAACCAGCGTCCCGTCCACGATCAGCACGGTTTCGGGGCCGTGCCGGCGAGTGACCGGGGCGAGTGCCAGCAGCGGCGCCAGGTGGTCGACGACAGGGTGCGCGGCGGATTTTGACACCCCGAACAGCAGTGCGACCTGCCGCAGTGTGAGGTTGGTGCGGTAGTACACCGCGATCAGAAGGACCCGGTCGGCTAGCGGCAGGCTCCAGCGCCGTCCGGTGCCGGTCTGCTCACCGCCCCGACTTGCAACGATCCGCACCAGGCGGCGGAACTGCCGCACCGACAGGCCGGTCGGTGAACACCGGCACCCACTCGTCCCGATCGGCCCTGATCACCCGCTCCACACCAAGATCAACGATCTTGATCGCCTGGCGTTACGGGACAGCCTTTAAGGCCGAAATGGGCAGGACCGATGGATTCGCTCGCCTTGCCTTTCTCAAGGCCGACCTCACCTCGGCTTTGGCCGCTGCTGCACGGTCGTGACCCGAGAATTTTCGGAATGTCATCGTCGGTGCGTAGCGGGCGGGAGCAATGCGGGGCGCGTGCGGCGGCGAGGGTGGTCCAGTCGTTTGTCGTGCGTCGGCGCTGGACACCCTCGTCTCCTGCCGCGGAGATCCGTGCTAGTGAGCCGAAGACCTTGAGGTCCCAGAGGGAGTAGCCGCGGACGGTGCCGTAAACCCTGACGTAGCGGCCGCTGGTGCTCAGCGAGATGCGCTCGACGCCGCCCGCTCCCGTGGTGGTGGAGCGGACGGTGCTCCATGTGCCGTAGTCGTTGGAGACCTCGATGCGGTAGCTCTTGGCGAACGCGGTCTCCCATGTCAGCCTGACTCCGGTGATCTGGCGGACGCTTCCGAGGTCGACCTTGATCCATTGTGGATCGGCGTGGACGCTCCCCCGGTGAGTGAGGGCGGCACCGTCCACGGAGAGGTCGGCCACCACCCGGACATCCACAGCACCTGGCAGCGCATCAGGTTCGCGATCACCACCCACAACGCCGGCGGCTGGATCACCGTGAAGGATTTCGAGCTGGCCCGCCACATTGACGCGATCGCGGCCGGGCACGGGGCCGAGCCGGCCTAGACGTGTGGCGCGATGCACCGACGAAGGGAGCGCGTCCGCGCGTCCGATAGATTCCGGCAATTCGCCACAAACGGACCGTTCGTCGCACAGATCGACCGTTCGACCGACAGCCTCTGACCGCCCTCCTGACCAGCCGTCGTGATCATGCGATGCTCCGCCCGACGACGTCTGACAGTCGGCGGGCGGCCCCGCCGCCCCGGCCAGGAAGGGGTTGCGGCGATGCGCGCGAGACGGCGGACGACCTGGGCGAACAGAAGAAGTCGCAGCTGGCGGCTGTCCCTTGTAGCGGCGGCCGTGGTGCTGCTGGGTGGCGTCGCCGCCGTGCCCGGTGCGGCGGCCGACGCCCCGCAGAAGGCGGAGGAGTGCGAATTCAGCGTCCAGAAGGACGTCCCTGCCACTATGCGGGACGGGACGGTGTTGCGCAGCAACGTGTTCACGCCGAAAGGGACCGGCGAGTTCCCCGTCATCCTGATGCGGCTGCCCTACAACAAGGAGGGCGCCCTGAGCTTCGTCTATGGCCCCCCCGACCGTTACGCCAAGGCCTGCTACCTCGTCGTGGTGCAGGACGTCCGCGGCGAGTACAAGTCGGATGGAACCTTCTACCCGTACCGGAGTGAGGCTGAGGACGGCTACGACGCCATCGAATGGTCCGCCGCTCTGCCGCACTCCAACGGCAAAGTCGGCATGTATGGGTTCTCCTATCCGGGGCTCACGCAGTGGCTGCCCGCCACCCTCACGCCCCCGCACCTTGTCACGATCGCCCCGGCGTTCACGTCCTCCGACATCTACGACGGATGGACCTACGAGGGCGGCGCGCTGTACCAGTCGTTCATCCAGGACTGGCTGCTGAGCTTCCTCACCGGAGGCGTCACCAGCAAGCTCCCGGACGGCGCGAAGCTGCGCGCGGAGATGAACCAGGCGTCCAAGGACCTGCACGCCAAGTGGTACCGGCACCAGCCGCTGAACAATTTCCCGCCGCTGTACCCGGGGGACAACCGCATCGCGCCGTACTACTTCGACTGGATCGACCACCCGAGCGACGACGACTACTGGAAGCGCTGGAGCATCCGCACGAAGTATCCGCAGGTCAAGGTGCCATCGCTGAATTTCGGCGGCTGGTCGGACATCTTCCTCAACGGGACGGTGGAGAACTTCGCCGGTATGCGCGCCCAGGGCGGGTCCGAGGTCGCCCGGCAGGGCACGCAGCTCATCGTCGGGCCGTGGACGCACGGCGGCTCGGACCGCAAGGTGGGCGACGTCGACTTCGGTCCGGAGGCGGTCGTCGCGGTGGGCGATCTGCACCTCCGCTGGTTCGACCACTGGCTGAAGGGGATCGACAACGGCGTGGACAAGGATCCGCCGGTGAAGGTCTTCGTGATGGGCGCCAACAAGTGGCGCACAGCCGACTCCTGGCCGATCCCCGGCACCGCCAACACCACGTACTACCTGCACAGCAAGGGCGACGCGAACACGGCGAACGGCGGCGGCACGCTCGATACCACCGCGCCCGCGACGGACGAGAAGGCCGACCAGTACCAGTACGACCCGGCGAACCCGGTACCGAGCGTCGGCGGCCGTTTCCAGAGCTCGGTGCCCGGCGGCCCGCGGGACCAGCGGTCCGTCGAGCAACGGCCGGACGTGCTGGTCTACAGCACCCCGCGGCTCACCAAGGACACCGAGGTCACCGGCCCGATCTCGGTCACGCTGTACGCCAGGTCCTCGGCGAAGGACACCGACTGGACGGCGAAGCTCACCGACGTCCAGCCGGACGGCACCTCGATGCTGGTCCGGGACGGCATCCAGCGCGCCCGGTACCGGGTCTCGCTGGAGAAGCCGGAGCTGATAACCCCCGGGGAGGTCTACAAGTACACGATCAAGCTGTGGCCGACCAGCAACATGTTCAAGGCGGGCCACCGCATCCGGCTGGAGATCTCCAGCAGCAACTTCCCGATGTACGACCGGAACCCGAACACGGGCGGGAAGTTCGGCACCGACACGACCACGCAGCCTGCGTCGCAGACCGTCCTGCACGACCCGGAGCACCCGTCGTCGATCACGCTGCCGATCATGCCGGCGCCCGTCCGCTGACCCCGGCGTAGCGGCTGGCCCGCGCCCCCGCCGCGGGTCAGCCGGAGGCCAGGTAGACCTGCTCGAAGTGGGCGTTGCCGAACGTCCGTCCGGAGAAGTCGTTCTTGGGCCAGCCGCCGGTCTGGACCTTGTGGGCGTTCTCGACGTTGGCGAAGAACGGGACGATCCAGCCCCCGCGGTCGAAATGGATCCGGTACATCCGCTCGGTGAGCCGCAGCCGCTCGGCCTGGTCGCCGGTGGCCTGCGCCTTCTCGGAGATCGACCGCAGCTCGCGGAGGTCGGCCTCGGGCTGGTGGGTCAGCTTGGTGGTGTCGCTGAGGTCGGTCAGCGTCATCAGGGTCAGGTAGTCGCCCTGCGGCGGCCACTTCTCGACCGAGAACTTCCAGTCGTGGAAGTTGGGGCCGAACAGCGTGGCGGTGTCGACCTGCCGGACCTTGATGGTCATCCCGATCTCGGCGGCGTTCTTCGCCAGCACCGTACACATGGTGTGGGGTGCGGAAACTGGGTTGAGGGTCTCTGACCTGCTGGTTCGTGGCCTGAGCATGGTCGTGTGGCGGGCATCCTGGCTGCTTGTGTCTTGGTCTGTGCTTTTCCTTCTGTTCGGTCGGATCCTTCGGCTCGTGAATATTGCTGGGCGTGGTGATCGGGCCAAGGATCTCGAGATCGTGGTGCTCCGGCATCAGGTCGCGGTGCTGCGCCGTCAGGTCGGCCGGCCCGACCTGAACGACGGGGACCGGGTGTTGCTGGCCGCGTTGGCGCGGTTGTTGCCCCGGTCGTCGTGGGGCAGCTTCACGGTGACCCCGGCGACGCTTTTGCGCTGGCACCGCCGTCTGCTCGCCCGCCGATGGACCTACCCGCGCCGGCGACCTGGTCGGCCCTGCACCCGGAATGCCATCCGTGCGGCGGTGCTGCGGTTGGCCCGGGAGAACCCGACCTGGGGCTACCAGAGAATCAGCGGCGAACTCGCCAGGGTCGGCGTGACGGTACCGCCCAGCACGGTGCGCGACATCCTCAAACGCGTCGGCCTGGGACCCGCTCCACGACGTACCGGCCCCACGTGGGCGCAGTTCCTGAAGGCGCAGGCTGAAGGGATCATCGCCTGCGACCTTTTTCACGTGGACACGGTCTTCCTCAAGCGGATCTAGGTGTTGTTCTTCATCGAGCACGCCACCCCGATCGTGCACATCGCCGGCGCCACCGCGAACCCGACGGGTGAGTGGATGGCTCAGCAGGCCCGCAACCTTGTCATGGATCTGGGAGAGCGAGCCGAACAGGTGCGGTTCCTCATCCGAGACCGGGATGCGAAGTTCACGCGGTCCTTGGACGAGGTGTTCGCCTGGCTGGGTGCGAGGGTGATCCGGGCGCCGGTCCGCGCACCACGAGCGAACGCGATCGCCGAACGCTGGGTCGGCACCGTACGCCGAGAGTGCACCGACCGGCTACTGATCTACAACGAGCACCATCTCCGCCAGGTGCTCTGGGCGTACGAGCGTCATTGCAACACCTGGCGTCCGTATCGGGCGCGAGACCGGCGGCCGCCGGACCCCTCGTCGGTGCCGCCGGTTTCCGGCGATCCGGGACAGATCATCCGGCTCTAGCGCCGCCGCGCAGTGAACGGGCTGATCAATGAGTACACCGCCGCCGCGTAGCCGGACGCGGAACCCCCTGCTCAGCGGGCGAAACCGAATATCCGCACCCCACAGGCTCCGTTGGCGCCCATGGTGGTGTCCGAGCAGTTCCTGCTGCGCGCCGGGCACGACCTGAAAGTCGTGCAGGAGACCCTGGGATTGTCGTCGATCACGGTCGCCTCCGACACCTACACCAGCGTCCTGCCCGACCTGGCCCGCCAGCCCGCAGAAGACGCCGCCGCCGTCATCCTCAACGCCCGCACCGAACCCGAACCCACCGAAACGGTGACACCGGGACGCATCGCACACCTGGCTGAGGCGTCAAGACGATGACCGGCGGAGATTGACCGTCGGATTCCGGGCACCGGTGTCCGCATCCGAACCTGCGGTTGGACGCGGACATCGGTTCGCCGTTTCAGTCGAATGGTCGACCGGGAGCCGTCCAACCCCCGCCGGCCCGTGGCCATCGCGGGTGCGTCGGCGCGTTGGCCGGGGGCACCTGGAACTGGTGGTCAAGTGGGTTGGAGACGGGTTCTGCGACCGGGCGGCGACAGTCGAGCAGGCGTCGACCGGACAGGGACATATCGTGCGTCGTCCGGGATCTCGGCAGTGGCAAGACTACAGTTCAGGGTTTGCGTGCCCGGCAGGATCCGAACCCGCGACCGTCGGATTGGAAGTCGGTCACTGGGGGCACGGCGCGTTGAGAGTTGAGATGTCCGCTCCAGGATAGTCGTCGTACTCTTCTATTCTCCAGGTAATCGGAAACAGTAAGAGGATGGCCGCGCACAGCGCGGATGCACTGACCACCTTGGTCCAGATAGGAGACCGCCGTACGACGATCAGCGCGGTCAGGGCCAAGACAACCGCGAACAACAGTGCTATCAGCGAGCATACTGGGACGATGAAAGGATATCCTTTGGTCCATTGCGCAGAAGCCGGATTCACCTCACATGCTCGCCATGTGGCACGGGTGGCGCGATCTGCAAGGATATTCATCACCCAGAGGATCAAAGCGGCTAGGGCGCTGAATGCTGCCGCGCCTATAGAGAATCCTCTCCAGGCCCACGGGTGCGGTGATTGCCGGATCACTTTCACAGAAAAATTCCGTCTTCAAGATCGCAGTGTTGCGGCCTGTTACACCCCTGGGTGGGATGCTCCTCTCGGAGGCGCATCCCACCCAGGGCCAGGAAATCACTGCAAGTACCGTCCGCTTTACCTCTGTGTCGAGTTGCTACTTTTCACCAGAGCACGAAAGCGAACCCGAGCGCGCTGTAGTTTCCGGGGGCCAGCCCCTGCCACAGCGGCTTGTAGGTGTCGTGGTTGGGTGAGTTGTGCTGGGCGTAGTAGATTCCGTACTGACTGGGGGCCGTGACCTGAGAAACGATCGATGCGTGGGTGAGGGTCTTCTTTGCTTTGCTCTCCCAGTACATCGAGTCGCCGACGGTCACCTCGTCGTACGTTTTCTCCCAGTAGACTCGGCCCTGGCTGCTGAAATGGCGATGGTTGTTCACCACTGCGGCCCAGGTGTACGAGTCCTTGCGCCAGAACAGCTTGACTTTTCGGTTCTCCCACCAGGCCTTGTCGCTCTCCCTGTCCCCATCGACCTCTTCGGCGCCTCCACCATGACGAATCGCTTTGGAGATGAAGTTGGTACAGTCTTGGCCGTATTCGTGCTCTTCTGTTGGCGCCTTCTCCGCGGCCCAGACCCCGATATTGCGGTTGTTGACCGGCCAGAGGCGGGCGGCAACGCGCTTCTTGGTCTCCGACACCTTGCCGCCGGTGCTGTTGAGGGGGAAGGACTGGTCTTTGCCCAACCCCTGAAGCTGCCGGGCCTGCTCGGCCGTGTAGGCGTTGACCCGCTCAATACCGATGATCGGGCCGTCGGCTCCCAGGGCCGCCACCGACTGCACCAGCGTCGGCGAAGCGTCAGCGGTCGAGCCGAGCTTGTCACTGGGCGGGAGGGTGAAGGTGAAGTCTCCAGTGCGAACGAAGGTGTTGGTGACACGCTTCTCTGCTCCGGTCCCATAGTCATTCGCGTAAACCGTCGTGCCGCGCAGGGTCGTACGCACCGTGACAGTTTGTTCGTTGGGGGAATAGCTCACTAAGGTGTCGACCGGATTCATCTGGGTGCTGACCTGGGCGGCATTGCCGGCTGCCCCGTAGGCACGGGTTGCGAGGAGCTGCTCCGCCTCGGTGTAGAGCACCGAGCGGAAGGTACCGCCCTGAGAACTGGTGCTGACAGCTTGCTCGGCGTCACTGTATTTGCCCTCCAGCAGGCCCTCACGGCTCAGCGCGTACTGGCGCATGCCGTCAAGATAACGCTGCTGGCCACCGGGCACCGCCGCAGGTGTGAACACTTTGCTTTCAGCCCATTCACCGACGCCGTAGGCGGTCCGTGCGCGTACCCGGAACTTGTAGGACTTGGTGTTGTTCAATCCGGTGACCACGGCACGAAGATCCTTCACGCGGATTGTTCGCTCCGGGGTGTCGTAGGTGTCCAGGACCTGAAGCTCGTAATCTTGGACGACCTTCTGCTCCTCCGGTGCGTGCGCGCCGAGGTCGTCCGGAGGCGCCCAGACCGCGAGCGCACCGCCTTCTCCGGCTCGGGCGGAGATCTCCGGTACCTTACCCGGAGGGCCTGCGGCTAGGTACTCCAGGACCACGGACATCTTCTCCGGCGCGCCATCAGCGCCGAACGCCACCGTGTCGGCGGCATTCTTGGCGGTCAAGGCCAGACTGGCTGCGGTGCTCGGGTTGTTCTGCCAGATGTTGGCGAGCCCACCGAGATCGATCCTCGCGTCGTCCAACGCAGACTCCCCGACCGGGTCCGGCAATGAACTCGCGAGAACGTCATGACCTGTGGGGTTGTCCGGCAGCGACGCCTTCACCTGGTGCGCCGCGACCTTGCCCGCGCCGGGACAACCGGGCGCACATGACGGCGTGCCGAGGTTCAGCTTCGCCGAGACGATTCTGGCTCTGGCGGGCAGGGCCGCCATGTTGACCTTGACCAGGGATATGAGTTCCTCAGCGCCGCTACCACCGACGCGGACCTGGGAACCCGGATCAAGAGGACAAGGCTTGCCGGAGCAGGCATCCGCCGCCGATCTCCCAGTGGCGATGCTGAGCTTGTCCTTGCCCAGGGTCACGGTCTGGGGCGTGGGGGCGGACGGTGTGGCCGGAACGGTGAACCGTTTGTCGCCGAACGTCTCGTTGCACACCCACTCGACGCACGCCTGAAGCCGCCAGCGATAGGTCTTGCCCTCTTTCACGAAATTGTCCGGCAGGCGCAGCGAGACACGCGGGCTTTCGCTGGACGAGGCGATGCCCTCGGCGTATGGACGTGGCTCAACCGGATTTCCGGCTTCGTCGTACAGGAAGAATTTCCCCGTTACGGGCCGCCCGGAAGGGCGTGACACGACACCGGACAGAACCGGGTTCTCCGGGTCGATTCGGGGCGTGGATCCTCGCGGTGTCAGTTCTGTCGGCGCCAGAGGCGCGTCCACGGTGAACTGCTTCCATCCGGACCATTCACTGGTGCTGGCGCCATCGGACGCGCGCACCCGGAACTTGAACACTCCGGGATTACGCAGGTTCCCGGTCACGACGGCCTTCGCTTCTTGACCTGAGGGAACCTTTTCGGCGGTGAAGGTATGCACCGCCTGGGTGGCTTCATCCAGGAGTTCGAAGGCGTAATTCAGTGCGTCGCCGTCCGGGTCTGTCGCCGTGGCCTTGAGGGTCGGCTTGTCGCTGAACACGACGGCGCCGCCGGTCGACTCCACTGGACCGGCTTTGAGTTTCACCGGTGTCTGCGGTGGACCTGCGGCCATCGCGGTGCCTGGAATCGCAACGAGCACCAGCAGGAAGCTCACGGTCGCCGCCAAGACGCCTAAGCCGCGAACTTTGTTGTTCGGGGGAGGCATGCCTCTTCTCACTGAATTCTGGAATGTGGCTGACCCGGACGGAATTAGACTTGCCATTGATTGAGTTTCCCTTCGGGTTGGTCCCTGAACACATGCGGTGTTGATGTCATCTGTTTACAACCTCCTGTGCGGATCTCTTTTATTTGTTTACTCATGCTGGCCACTGCATTGAGAGCAAGATCATGCCTTCCCAAGCTATGAAATTTTCATCATCCGAACAAGATGCTTCTCATACTCGAAGATTGATTCAGCCATCTCACCCTTGATGACATGGCCAGTCATGGCGTGACCTAAACGGGTCAGAGTCTGTTGTAAACCGGAATGATCGGTCAAGCGTCGGTTGGTCGCGTCGGGTGCAAGGACCCGATGCATGCACTAATGCCTGGCCGATCCATGGCATTGGCTGAACGGGTTTCGTTGCCGCGTCCGACCAGGGTGTCGTCGGCTCCGATCACATCGTCAAGCGGTCCGTCCGGCCAAACGCCCGCCCCCGGGACGTCGGACGGCCACAACGCCGCTAAGCGTGGACGAGTGGGCGGGTCTGCCGCCGTTCGGTGAACGTGAGCCTTGGGCTCCCCGTCCTGTTCTTCGGTCGAAGGGCTAACTGGATAGCCCTCCGTATCGGCCACCGTGACAGGTCGATCCGCAATGAGTTCTGCCTGGCTGTGGCTCCACAGGCGTTGTCGACGTCGAAGTCCGCGGCCTGTTGTTGTGGGTGGTGCCCGTGACCGAGGCCAGCCTCGGCCCGGCCCCACGCGTCTGGGGCGGCTGGTCCAAGGCGTGGTGTTTGGGCTGGTCAGGGGTTGTGTGCCCGGCAGGATTCGAACCCGCGACCGTCGGCCTTCTGGTCTCCGCGAGGGGAGGGTGCGCTGGAGGTTCGGGAGCCCGTGCGTGGATGGGGTTTGCGCGGCCTGGGGGGTGGGGGTTGGCTGCGGGTGGTGGTCGAGGTGTTTGCGGAGGGTGATCGCGACCGGGTGCCGACTGTCGAGCGAACATCGAGCGAACACGGGGACATTCCGGGCGTGATCGAGTGATGCGTCTACGGTAAAACCGCAGGTCAGAGGGGGCGCGCCCGGCAGGATTCGAACCCGCGACCGTCGGATTAGAAGTCCGATGCTCTGTCCAGCTGAGCTACGGGCGCTTGGCGGCCCGGCGGGGCGCCGGGACACAGTGTATGGGTGTGCGTGGCTGGGCTCCACATCTAAAACGGCCGTAACGGGCGGAGTGGGGGGTGGGGGGTCATATCTTGGGGTGCTGTGGCGGTTGACAGTGAGGTGCCGCTCTCCGGCGGGGACGTGACGGAGGGCGTGGTGCGGGTCGGGGATACGGTGCGGAGGCCGTTGCGGGCGCATAGTCCGGCGGTGCACGGGTTGTTGCGGTATTTGGAGGGGGTGGGGTTCGAGGCGCCGCGGGTGCTCGGAGTGGACGGGCGGGGGCGGGAGGTCCTCAGTTGGGTGCCGGGGGAGGCGGGGCAGCGGCCGCTGGCGGCCCATGTGGTGACTGAGGGGGCGCTGGAGGGCGTTGGGGTGCTGTTGCGGCGGTATCACGAGGCCGTCGCGGGTTATGAGGCTCCCGTCGGTGCGCCCTGGGACGTGGAGGCGTCGAATCTGGATGGGGCGCCGGAGATCATCGGGCACTGTGATGTGACGCCGGAGAATGTGGTCTTTCGGGGTGGGCGGCCGGTGGCGTTGATCGATTTCGATCTGGCGCGGCCCACGACGCGGTTGTACGACGTGGTGACGGCGTTGCGGCATTGGGGGCCCATCGCGGATCCGGCGGATCGGGACGCGTTGTTGTATCGGGTGGATGTGGGGCGGCGGTTGCGGGTCTTCTGTGATGCGTACGGGTTGGACCGGGAGATGCGGCGTGCGGTGCTGCCGGCGTCGCGGGTGCGGTTCGAGCGGTCGTATCGGGCCATGGAGGCGAGGGCTCGGGGTGGGGGTGGTTGGGCCCGGATCTGGCAGGGCGGGGCGGGGCCGCGGATTCGGCGGGCTCAGGATTGGATGGAGGGGCATTGGGATGAGCTTGATGCGTGTCTCTCCTGAGGGACTGTTGTTGGGTGTCGCGCTGGACGCCCTGTTCGGGGACCCGCGGCGGGGGCATCCGGTCGCCGGGTTCGGGCGTGTCGCCTCGAGGTTCGAGGAGTCGGTCTATTCGGATTCGCGGGGGCGGGGGGTTCTGTACGTCGGGGTGTTGGTGGGGGGTGCTCTTGTTGGAGGGGTTGTCGTTGAGCGGGGTTTGCGGGGAGAGGTTTCGCGGGCTTTGGTGACCGGGGTTGTTACCTGGGCTGTATTGGGAGGGACTTCGCTGGGGCGCGAGGGCCGTCTTATGGCCTCCGCCTTGGAGCGGGGGGACGTGGCGGCCGCCAGGGCGCGGTTGTCTCATTTGTGTGCTCGGGACCCTGAGGGGCTCGGGAGTGCGGAGTTGGCCAGGGCCACGGTCGAGTCTTTGGCCGAGAACACCTCTGATGCGGCCATCGCGCCTTTGGTGTGGGGCGCGGTGGCGGGGATTCCGGGGCTGGTCGCCTATCGGGCCATCAATACGTTGGACGCGATGGTGGGGTACCGGAATCCGCGGTATGAGCGGTTCGGGTGGGCTGCGGCGCGACTTGATGATGTGGCCAATTGGGTGCCGGCGAGGGTGACGGGGTTGCTGACCGTGGCGTGCTCGGGGAGCGGTGAGGCGTGGCGTGTTTTGCGGAGGGACGGCAGGAACCATCCGAGCCCTAATGCCGGACGGTGCGAGGCGGCGTTCGCGGGTGCTCTCGGGGTGAGGTTGGGCGGGGCCAATTCGTACGGGGGAGAGGTCGAGCGGCGTCCAGGGATGGGGGACGGGCGGGCGCCCGGAGTCGCGGACGTGCGGAGGGCCGTGCGGCTTTCGGCGAAGGTCGCCTTGGCGGCGGCAGGGCTGGCGGCGGTCGTGGCGTGGGGGCGGCGGTGAGCGGGGCGCTGCTGGTGGCGGGGACGACGTCCGACGCTGGTAAGAGTGTCGTGACGGCGGGCTTGTGCCGCTGGCTGGCGAGGCGGGGAGTGAAGGTCGCGCCGTTCAAGGCGCAGAACATGTCCCTGAACTCGATGGTGACGGGGGACGGTGCCGAGATCGGGCGCGCGCAGTACATGCAGGCGCAGGCGGCGGGTGTGGAGGCTCGGGCCGTCATGAATCCCGTGCTGCTCAAGCCGGGTAGCGATCGGCGCAGTCAGGTCGTGGTTCTGGGACGGCCCGTGGCCGAAGTCGATGCTCTTCAGTACGGGGCGCACAAGCAATGGCTTGCGGGGGTTGTGCAGGACAGCCTTGCCGAATTGCGGGACGAGTTCGACGTGGTCGTGTGCGAGGGGGCCGGCAGTCCGGCGGAGATCAATCTGCGGGCCGGGGACATCGTGAACATGGGGTTGGCGCGGGCGGCGGACATTCCTGTGGTGGTCGTGGGGGACATCGATCGGGGTGGTGTCTTCGCGTCGCTGTACGGGACTGTCGCCTTGCTGGAAGAGGCGGATCAGGCGCTCATCGCGGGGTTCGTGATCAACAAGTTCCGGGGGGCGCGGGAACTGCTGGAGCCGGGACTGGAGCAGTTGCGGGCGCTCACCGGGCGGCCCGTTCTCGGTGTGCTGCCCTGGCAGTTGGGTTTGTATCTGGACTCTGAGGACACCCTGGCATTGGACGCGCCCCGGCCGGGGGCGAGGAGTCCTTACGGGAGAGAGACGCTGCGGGTCGCGGTGGTGCGGTTCCCGCGGATCTCCAATTTCACGGATCTGGACGCGCTGGCCTGCGAGCCCGGTGTCGTGCTGCGCTATGCGGCCAGCGCGGGGGATCTGGCGGAGGCGGATCTCGTGATCCTGCCGGGCACGCGCGCGACCGTGAGTGATCTGGCTTGGCTGCGTGAGCGGGGAATGGCCAGGGAGGTTCTGCGCAGGGCGCGAGACGGGTCGCCTGTCCTCGGGATCTGCGGCGGTTACCAGATGCTCGCCGGGGAGATCGACGACGATGTGGAGTCCAGGGAGGGAAGGGTGGACGGTCTCGGGCTTCTGCCGGCGAGCGTTGCGTTTGGGAAAGGCAAGGTGCTCGGGCGGCCGGAGGGGCGGGCCTATGGAGAGGACGTCCGGGCCTATGAGATCCATCACGGGGTCGTCACGGTGGAGGGCGGGGAGCCTTTTCTGGATGGGTGCCGTCAGGGGGCCGTATGGGGCACGACCTGGCATGGGGCGTTGGAAAATGATGGGTTCCGCCGCGCTTTCCTGAGGGACGTCGCGCATGAGGCGGGGCGTGACTTCACTCCCGCGCCGGATGTGGCGTTCCAGGCGCTGCGGGAGGCCACCTTGGACGCGCTCGGCGATCTCGTTGAGGAGCACCTCGATACCGACGCGGTGTGGCGGCTCATCGAGGGTGGGGCGCCCGGGGGGTTGCCGGTCATCCCGCCGGCCGGGGCCTGACGCGGTCAGGTGACGAGGCCCTGGGCGCGCATCCAGTCGCGGGCGACGAAGGCGGGGTCCTCGCCTTCCACGTCGACCTTGCTGTTCAGCTCGCGCATCACGGTGGTCGTCAGTCTCGGGCTGATCTTGGCGAACAGGCCGGTCAGTTCGGGGTGCGCGCGGAGCACCGGCTCGCGGACGGTGATCGCCGGGTTGTAGTTGGGGAAGAAGTGCCGGCTGTCGGACAGGACGCTCAGGTCGAGCGCCTGGATGCGGCCGTCGGTGGTGGTGACCTCGCCGAACGTGCACCGGTCGTCGGTGATGGCCTGGTAGATGACGCCTTCGGACATCTGCCGGACGTTGCCGGCGGGCACAGACGACCCGTAGGACAGCCCGTAGGCCTTCAGCATGCCGCGGAAGCCGTCGTTGCGGGCGAGGAACTCGGGTGCGACGCAGAACGTCCGCTGGCCGGTGGGGAGCTTGGCGATGTCGGTGAGGTCGCGCAGTCCGTACGTCGTGCGCGTCCTGGAAGTGACGGCCATCGCGTAGGTGTTGTTGAACGGTGCGGGAGGCGGCAGCCAGACGATGTGGTTCGTCTTGAGGTCGAGGTCGCGGACGGCCTCGAACTGCTTCTGCGGGTCGACGATGGGGTCCTCGCGGCCGAGGTAGGTGATCCATCCGGTGCCGGTGTACTCCCAGCCGAGGTCGTTCTCGCCACTCGTGATCGATTTGCGGAAGGTGACGCTGCCCTGGGCGTTCGTGTGGTCCACCACGTCCGCTCCGGCGGCCTTCAGTGCCAGCACGGCGATCTTGCCGAGGATGAGCTGCTCGGTGAACTCCTTGGAGGTGACGCGCAGCCTGGCGCCCTCCAGTCCCGGGATCGGCCGGATGCTGCCCGGCTCGACGGCGGGGATGAACGCCGAGGCGGGCTTCAGGCCGCAGGCGGCGAGCGTCGGCAGCAGGACGGAGAGCGCTACCGCGAGCAGCCTGCGTGGGGTCGGCGGAGTCCTGCGCGGCATCACAGCCCCTTCGGCGCCAGGAAGCGGGTCGCCATCCCGCCCAGCCAGTCGATCAGCAGGGCGAGCAGGGCGATGAGGATGCAGCCGGTCAGCAGGATCGGGGTGCGCTGGGTGCTGACGCCGGTGGTGATCAGGTCGCCGAGCCCGCCGCCGCTGATGAAGGACGCGATGCTCGCCGTCCCCACCATCAGGACGAGGGTGGTGCGGATCCCGGCGAGGATCACGGGCGTGGCGAGCGGCAGTTCGACGCGGCCGAGCACCATCGCCGGGGACATCCCGATTCCGCGTCCGGCGTCGGTCAGCGTGGGATCGACCTGCTGGAGACCGACCATGGTGTTGCGCAGCGCGGGCAGCACCCCGTAGGCGACGAGCGCCACGACGGCCGTCCAGAAGCCGATGCCGATGATGACCGCGAGCAGCACCACGACGCCGATCGCCGGGGCGGACTGGCCGATGTTGGCCACCGCCAGCACGAGCGGCGTCACTGGACGGGCCCACACGCGGCTGAGCACGATACCGAGCGGGATCGCGATCGCCAGCACGACCAGGGTGGACGCGACGGTCAGCTCGATGTGCTCCCACGTCTTCTGCCACACGTAGTGCGGCTTGAGGGTGCGCTCCTCGATGCTGTCGAGGTCGGAGTTCTCCACGTACAGCATCCAGGCGGCGCCGACGGCGACGACGACCAGCGGTTCGAGGAACGCGCGCCAGGAGCGGCTGGTGGGGGAGTGCAGGGCCGTGCGCGGCTCGTCGGGGCCGTGCGTGCCCGCGGCGCCGGCGGCACCCGGGGCGGGGTCGATCCGCGCGGACGGGTCGCGGGGCGGCGCGGTCATGAGCCGGCCGCCGGTCGTTCGCCGTTGCTGGTCTGGCTCTTCATCTCCTTGATCGCGTGTTGCAGGGTACCGAGGGTGACGGTGCCCCGGTAGACGCCGCGCGGCCCGACGACCGGCACCCAGTCGTGCTCGATCAGGATGAGCCGTTCGAGTGCCTGCTGGAGGGTGTAGCGGGTGCGGATGGGCGGGGCGGTCGTCACGCCGTGCGTGCCGATCGGCCCGGCGATCCCGTCGAGGTCTTCCAGGTGGATCCAGCGGACCGGGCGGCGCGCCTCGTCCAGGACGATCCCGAACGTGGTCTCGCCGGCCTCGATCCGTTCCCGGACGGTGGCGGCGTCGTCGTCCGGGGCGGCCTCGGGCACCTGCTGCAGCGGGACGTCCGCGACACGGCTGAACTGGAGCAGCCGCATCGTCTGGCCGCCGCCGATGAACTGCTCGACGTAGGCGTCGGCGGGGTTGAGGAGGATCTCCTGCGGTGTCGCGTACTGCGCGACGCGCGAGCCCTGGTCGAGGATGGCGATGCGGTCGCCGAGCTTGAGCGCCTCGTCGATGTCGTGGGTGACGAAGACGATCGTCTTGCCGAGTTCCTCCTGGAGTTGGAGCAGGGAGTCCTGGAGGTGCTCGCGGGTGATCGGGTCGACGGCGCCGAACGGCTCGTCCATCAGCATCGCGGGCGGGTCGGCGGCGAGGGCGCGGGCGACCCCGACGCGCTGCTGCTGGCCGCCCGACAGCTCCCTGGGGTAACGGTCGCGGAACGTGGCCGGGTCCATGTCGACGAGTTCGAGCAGCTCGTCGACGCGGGCGGCGATGCGCTCCTTGTCCCATTTCAACATCTGCGGGACGAGGCCGACGTTCGTTGCGACCGTCATGTGCGGGAACAACCCGGCGTTCTGGATGACGTATCCGATATGGCGCCGCAGCTCGGTCGCGTCCAGTCCGAGGGCGTCCCGGCCCGCCACAATGATCTTGCCGGACGTCGGCTCGATCAGCCGGTTGATCAGCCGCATCATCGTGGTCTTGCCGCTGCCGGACGGGCCGAGCAGCACGACGATCTCGCCGCCCGGGATCGTCAGCGTCACATCGTCGACGGCAGGTGTCCGCTGGCCGGGGTAACGCTTGGTGACGTTGATGAGCTGGATGCCCTTGTGGTCCTCACGCTCCTCGTCCTTGGAGGGGGGCGCGGCTGCGGTGGCGCCGGGGGACGGCGCTGGCGTGGCGTCAGACACGGATGCCTCTCGGGGTCGTCAAGCGGCCGACGAGCATGAAGCAGCCGTCGAAGATCAGGGCGAGCAGGACGATGCCGAGCGTCCCGGCGAGGGTCATGTTGATCGCGTTGGCGCCGCCGAGCCGGGCCAGCCCGGAGAAGATCTGCTCGCCGAGGCCGGGGCCGTTCACGTAGGCGGCGATGGCGCCGATGCCCATGGCGAGCTGGGTGCTGACGCGGACACCGGTGAGGATGACCGGCCAGGCGAGCGGCAGCTCGATCCGTAACAGGATCGCGGTGCGGGTCATGCCGATGCCGCGTGCGGCGTCCACAAGGGTGCGATCGACCCCGGACAGCCCGACGATCGTGTTCCGGAGGATGGGCAGGAGCGAGTACAGCGTCAGCGCCACCACGCTGGGCGCCACCCCTAACCCGAGCGGGGTGATGAGCAGGCCGAGCAGCGCCAGCGAGGGGACCGTGAACAGGACCCCGGCGGTGCTGGTGGCGAACGCGGACATCCGCTCGCTCCGGTAGACCGCGATGCCGATGAGCACGCCGATCACCAGCGCGACCAGGACGGTCTGGAACACCATGCTGGCGTGCTGCCAGGTCTCGAAGACGAGCCGTTCGCGGCGGCTGTCGAGGTATTCCCAGAAGCTCACGGTTCCCTCCAGGGAGGTCATTACCCCCGGTCCACCATGGATCACACATGCACAGGTCAGGGATCCGGCGGGCGCACCCGCGTCGGCGGTAGGGTGATCCACTCCGGAAGGCGCGCGGAAGGCCGTGTGGAGAGGCATAGGAGGAACGTCCCGTGACCGAGCCGCGGTCCAGTCTCGTCGTCCCGCTGATGAAGGCCCGGGTACCCGCCGAAGTGCAGCTGGAGTTCCCGCTGCCGCCGGACGAGGAACCGGTCCGCGACCCGTTCGCCGGCGACCTGTACGTCACGTACGCGCTGGAGCTCGCGGACGAGGCCGCCGCCCTCGGCCGCCGCTACGAGCACGTGGCGCGGCGGCACTGCGCGGAGCTGGGCGTGGCTGAGGGGGACCTGCGCCGGCTGGCCACCATCAACCTGCGCAACCGGCGGCCGGACCTCAGCCTGAGCTGGTATCCGGACGTGCGCGCCGTGACCGTGACCCTCGGCGACGCCGGCCCGCCCCCGGCACCCGGCGGTGTCGCCGCAGGTGGTCCCGGCGGCGCGGGAAGGCCGCGGCGGGGCGGCCTGGAGGCGGGTCTCCTGCTGGACGAGGGGTTCCTGGAGAAGCTCGCGCAGGACGTGGAAGGCGACCTCGTCGTGGCGGCGCCCGCGCGGGACGTGTTCGTCGCGTCCGGAACCGGCCATCCCGACGGCGTCGACAAGCTCCGCTGGGCGGTCGCCCAGGTGTGGGCCGAAGACCGGGGCGACGGCGCAGACCCCGCGTGGGACGTGCCGGCCGGGAGCCTTCTCACCCACCAGCTCATGGTGCGGCGCAACGGCGTGTGGGGCACACTGCCGGGCTGAACCAGCGCCTGCGCATCCGTAGTAACGAAACCCGCCGTGTCGCACCGCCTACCCGGCGTAGTCTCCGCATGTCGCTCCCGGCATGTGGAGGTACTGATGGAGGGTAACCTCGCGGCCGACCTGGCCGCCCGCGCGTACGCGCGCAGATGGCTCGACCGGCCGCTCTACTACATGGACGACGCCGTCTTCAGCCACGGCGAGGTACACGACGCGGGCGCGCGCGCAGCGGGCGTACTCCACGCGGCAGGTATCCAGGCCGGCGATCGTGTCCTCATCGCGCTTCCCGATTCGATCGGATTCGTGGCGGCGTTCCTCGGCACGCTGAGGCTGGGAGCGGTGGCCGTCCTCGCCGGCCCGGAACAGAGCGACGCCGAACACGCCGCCATGGTCGCGGACGCTCGTCCGGCCGTCGCCGTGTGCACCGCCGAAGCGGCGGCGCGCTTCCCGTTCACGTGCGTTCTCACCGACATTGACTTGTTGACCCACGGAGACTTGGCCACGGGGCCGGACGGGACTCCGCAGCCGGTTCTCGTGCCGTCGGACGCTTCCGCCTACGTCCAGTACACGTCCGGTACGACGGGGAGGCCGAAAGGCGCCGTCCACCGGCACAGTGACGCGCACGCGTACTTCCAGGCGATGGCGCTGGGCGCGCTCAGCCTCAACTCCGGCGACACCACCTTCTCGTTGTCCAAGGCGTGCTACCCGCTCGGACTCGGCGCGACAGTGCTCTTCCCCATGCTCAGCGGTGGCGCGGCCGTCCTCTGGCCGGACGCGCCCAGCGTGCGCGGGGCCGTCCGGCAGGCGCGCAGGCATCGTCCGACCCTGCTGTTCACCGGCCCGACCTGGTACGCGCGGCTGGTCGGTGAGCGGCACCGGAACGCGGTGCGGGTGGCGTTCGCCTCCCTGCGGGTGGCGGCGTCGGCGGGCGAACCCCTGCTCCCCTCGCTCGCGGATCGGATCGAGGAAGTCCTCGGATGTCCGGTGCTGGACGGTCTGGGCAGCACAGAAGTGGGCCACACGTTCATCTCCAACACCGTCGCCGGGCGTCGTCGAGGCGCGCTGGGCGTGGTCCTGGATCCGTACGAGATCGAGGTCCGCGCGGAGAACGGGCCGACCTGCCCGTCCGAACCCGGCGCCCTGTACGTGCGGGGGCCGTCGGTGATGAAGAGGTACCTGGGCAAGCCTGACGAGACCGCCGAGGTCCTCGCCCCGGACGGCTGGCTCCGGACCGGTGACCTCGTGCGCGTGGACGCGGAGGGGTTCGTCCATCACCACGGCCGGATCCTCGACCGGGTCACGGTGGCGGGGGAGGAGGTGCTCCCGCTGGAGGTGGAACGCGTCCTCGGGAGGCATCCCGCCGTCGTCGAGGTGGCCGTGATCGCCACCGGTGACGGGACGGCCCCGGGGCGGGCGCTCCGCGCGTTCGCCGTGATCGAGGGGCGGTTCCCGGCGACGGCCGCGCTGGAACGCGAACTGCTCGAACTGGCCCGCGCCGAACTGCCCGCGCACAAGGTGCCCGGTTCGGTGACGTTCCTGGCCGAGCTGCCCCGTACCTCCACGGGTAAGGTCCGCCGCAGCGTCCTCATCGCCTCCGGCTAGATCTCGGGGTTCGTGCCCGTCCTCAGGTAGGGCGCACAATGCGATGCGTTGTTTCGCCCGGTCTGCGTAGTGTGCGGATCATGGTGTCGACGCAGCAGATGCTGGCCTTCTCCGCGATGGCGCTCGCCATCATCGTCATCCCCGGGCCCACCGTCCTGTTCGTGGTCGGCCGAGCGCTCGCCCACGGCCGGACCACCGCGATGACCAGCGTCGTCGGCAACGAGCTGGGCGTCCTCGCGCTGACCGCCGCGGTCGCGTTCGGGGTCGGTTCGATCGTGGAACGCTCCGTGCTGGTGTTCACGACGCTGAAGCTGGTGGGCGCGGCCTACATCGTCTATCTGGGGGTGCAGGCGTTCCGGCACCGCCACTCGCTGGGGGAGGCGATGGGCGGCACGGGGGAGGAGGGCCGGGGCCTGCGCCGGGACCTGTGGCAGGGTTTCACGGTTGGCGTGACCAACCCGAAGACCATGGTGTTCTTCGCCGCCGTCCTGCCGCAGTTCGTCGACCGCGACCTCGGTCACGTCCCGCTCCAGATGCTCGTCTTCGGGGTGATCTTCGCCGTCATCGCGTTGCTGTGCGACAGCGTCTGGGGCCTCGCGGCGGGCACCGCCCGCGCCTGGTTCGCCCGCTCGCCCCGCCGCCTCGCCGCGGTCGGCGGCACCGGCGGGCTGATGATGATCGGCCTCGGCGTGACCATCGCCGCCACCGGCCGCAAGGACTGACGCGCCGGCCTCCCCGGCCCCGCGTCCGGCTCACCGTCCGGCACGGCGGCCGTGGGGAACCGGCGGACCCGCCGCACCGTACGCTGGGGACCTGCGGAACACCAGGGGAGCGCCATGAACGTGACGGCGGACGTGCTCGGGCCCGGGTACGAGGCGATCGAACTGCCGATGGGGCACGACGACGAGGGCGAGGTCGTGGCCACGCTCGTCCGTCGGCGCGGGGCCGGGGCCGGGGACGAGCCGCGCCGGCGTGCGGTGCTGTACCTGCACGGGTTCATCGACTACTTCTTCCAGAAGCACCTGGCCGACTTCTATGTGGATCTCGGCTTCGACTTCTATGCGCTCGACCTGCGCAAGTACGGGCGGTCGCTGCGCCCGTACCAGACCCCGAACCACATCGACAGCCTGTCGGACTACTTCCCCGAGATCGACGAGGCGGTCCGCATCATCCGGGACGTGGACGGGCACGGCACGCTGCTGCTGAACGGCCACTCGACCGGCGGGCTGATCGCCGCGCTGTGGGCCGACCGGGTGCGCGGGCGGGGACTCGTGGACGGACTGTTCCTCAACAGCCCGTTCCTGGACATCGCCGAGCCGCTGCTCATGCGCAAGCTCGGTGCGGGTCTGGCGCGGGCGCTGCGCCCCCGCTTCCCGAAGGCGAAGCTGCCCGCGGGCGTGTCCGACCACTACCCGCGCAGCCTCCACCGCGACCACGACGGCGAGTGGGACTTCGACCTGGGCTGGAAGCCGCTGCTCGGGTTCCCCGTGCGGGCGGCGTGGCTGGCCGCCGTGCGGCGTGGGCAGCTGCGCGTACACCGGGGGCTCGACATCGACGTGCCCGTGCTGGTCATGGCGTCGGCGCGCAGCGTCCGCCCGACCCGCAAGGTGCTGGACGTGACGGGCGCCGACGCCGTCCTGGACGTCGAGCACATGGCGCGCTGGGCGCCGCGCCTCGGGCGCAATGTCACGCTCGTCCGGATCGACGGCGGACTGCACGACCTGGTGCTGTCCGCCGAGCCCGCGCGCGGGCGGGTGTTCGCGGAGCTGACCCGCTGGACGAACGGCTACCTGCCGGGTTCCGAGGCAAGCCCGGCATAGGGAGCCTCGCCGTGAGCCTCGCCCAGCGCGCCCGCGCCGATCACCGGTGCGGTGCGGAACCGCCAGGTCAGGAGGTGCGCCGGGCCTTCGGCAGCGACCTGAACGGCGGCAGCATCTCGCCGGTGAGCCCGAACGCGTAGGCCACCACCCGGCTCGACCAGCGCTGGCAGCCGACGGCGAAGCCGTAGAGGGCGCGCGGGTAGCGGCCGGTGAACGGGATGACGAGCCAGCTCGGCACCATGACCAGCACCAGCAGCGCGTACATCAGCAGCATCACCACCAGGTGCGGGATGACGAGCAGGCCGCGCAGCAGCACGAACCACCGCTTCGGGCCGCGCCACGTCGCCGGGTAGGGCAGGTCGACCAGGACGGTTTCCTCGTCTGCGGCGGGCACGGGGGCGGCTGTCGGCGGCGTCGGGGCGGGCTCGTCCACGTCGATGGCGGTGCGCGGCGGCGGGATGCTCGCGGCGATGTCCGGACGGGGTGCGGCCTTGGCCTTGCCGCCCCCCGGACCGTGCCAGGTCGCCGAGATCGTCTCCGCGACCCGCTCGGGGTCGGCCTCCTCCTGCCCGACGAGCCGGGCCAGCAGGTCCCGCGCGGTCGGCCGGGCGGCCGGGTCCTTGCTGAGGGCGGCCGTGACGATCGCGCGGAGCCGGGGGTCGAGGCCGTCCAGCACCGGCTCCGCGGTACCGATGCGCTCGAAGGTCTCCGCGACCGACTTGCCCTGGAACGGTGGATGGCCCGTTCCGGCGTAGGCGACGACGCAGCCCCAGGAGAACACGTCCGACGCCTGCTCGACCGGCGCGCCGCGCAGCACCTCCGGCGCGATGTAGGCGGGGGTGCCGACGAACTGGCCGGTCTTGGTCGGGCCGTTGGGGGCGTCCAGCGCGCGGGCGATGCCGAAGTCGATGACGCGCGGCCCGGTGGACGACAGCAGCACGTTGGACGGCTTGAGGTCGCGGTGGACGATCCCGGCGCCGTGGATCGCGGCGAGCGCGGTCGCGACGCCGACCGCCAGGCCCTCCAGGTCGGAGCCGGGCAGCGGCCCCCGGTCCTGGACGGTCTTCTCCAGGCTCGGCCCGTCGATGTACTCGGTGACGATGTAGGGCGGGTCCTGGTCGAGTTCGGCGTCCAGGACCGGCGCCGTGCAGAACCGGTGCACCCGGCGGGCCGCGGTGACCTCGCGGCGGAACCGGGCGAGGAACGCCGGCTCGCCGGCCAGTTCCCGGTTCACCACCTTCACCGCGACCCGGCGCCCGGTGGACTCGGCCCCGAGGTACACCGTTCCCATACCGCCGCGGCCGAGCCGGCCGAGTAGGCGGTAGGGCCCGAGGACGCGGGGTTCGTCGTGCTCGAGCGGTCCGGCGGCGTACGTCGTCATGAGGGCTCGGGCTCCTTGGTGATCGGCTCTCCCGCGTCCAGCCTAAGCGGAGCCGGGCACCGGAGAACGCCGATCACGGGATCAGCAGGAGCTTGCCCGTCGTGCGCCGCGCCTCCAGATCGGCGTACGCGGCGCCGGCCTCGGCCAGGTCGTACCGGTGCCCGACGTGCACCCGCAGGTCGCCCGCGGCGACCCATCCGTAGACCTCGGAGGCACGCCACAGCAGCTCTTCGCGGTCCGCCGTGTAGTGCACGAGACTCGGCCGGGCCAGGTAGACCGAGCCGGCGGCGTTGAGGCGCTGCGGGTCGAACGAGGGCACCGGGCCGCCCGCGGCGCCGTACAGCGCCAGGGTCCCGCGCATCCGCAGGCTCGCCAGGCTCCCGTCGAACGTGGGCGCGCCGACCCCGTCGTAGGCGACGGCGACGCCCTCGCCTCCGGTCAGCTCCCGCACCCGGTCGGCGAAGCCGTCGTAGCCGAGCACCTCGTCGGCGCCCGCGTCCCGCGCGAGCTTCTCCTTCTCCGGCGTGGACGCCGTCCCGATCACCCGGGCGCCGCGGCTCTTCGCGACCTGGGTGAGCAGCAGCCCCATGCCGCCCGCCGCGGCGTGCACCAGGACGGTGTCGCCGGGCTGGACCTCGTACGTCGAATGCGTCAGGTAGTGCGCCGTCGCCCCCTGCAACAGGGTGGCCGCCGCGTCCTCCAGGCTCACCCCGTCCGGGACGGGAACGACGCTCGTGGCGGGGATCGCCGCCCGCTCGGCGTGGGCGCCCTGCACGTTGACCCAGGCGACGCGGTCGCCGACGGAGAACTCCTCGACGCCCTCGCCGAGCGCCGCGACCGTCCCGGCCGCCTCCACGCCCGGGACGTAGGGGAGCGGCTGCGCGTAGGCGCCCGTCCGGAAGTACACGTCGACGAAGTTGATGCCGCTCGCCGCGACGTCGATCAGGACCTCGCCGGGGCCGGGCTCGGGATCGGGACGCTCGGCCGCCGTCAGGACCTCGGGGCCGCCGTTCTCGGTGACGACGATCGCGCGCATTTCCAACTCCTCCAGTAGGGATTACCCATCGGCAACCACCCGGCCCGGCGCCCTATTCCGGCGCGATTCCCGCTCGCCAGGCGCCACCGCTCAGACCCAGTCGCGCATCGTCTCGCGGGCGAGCGCCACCGCCTCCTCGACCAGGGCCGCGACCGTCTCCGGGTCCCAGATGTCCTGCCGGGCGCAGTCCTCGAACGCCACACGCGCCGCTGCCGAGTGGAAGGCCACGACGATCTGCGGGCGCAGGTCCCGCTCGGGGTCGACGCCCTCGCGGCGGGCGATCTCGGCGGCGAGGATCCGCTCCGACGCCGAGTAGCGCGCCATCTGCGCCGCCTCCAGCGCGGGCGTCGCCTCGATCACCCGCCGGATCCGGCGGAACCTGGTGCTGTCCTCGGGATCGCCGCCGGCGACCGTCCGCAGCAGCACCCGCAGCGATTCGAACAGGGCGGTGAACGGCCGCTCGCCGGGGGGACGCGAGCTGAGCGCCTCCTCCAGCACCTTGTCGTACTCGCTCAGGAACGCTGTGACGACGTCCTCCTTGGTGGCGAAGTAGCGGAAGAACGTCCGCTGCGACACCTCCACCGCCGCCACGATCTCGTCGATCGTCGTCTCCTCGTACCCCTGGGCGAGGAACAGTTCGAGGGCCGCGTCGATCAGCGCCAGGCGCGTCCGCTGCTTCTTGCGCTCGCGCAACCCGGCCAGCGCGCGGCCGGGTGGCCCCGGGGCGGGCCCGTCCTCCGCCGAACCTGGAACGTCGCCGGCGGGGGCGGCGGTCATCGCGGTCTCCTTCGACTGTTCGCGGGGACGCGGCTCCAGGGCCCGTCTCACAGTGGCTTCTATCATGGAAACAACCTTGATATCCGGACAGTTCCACCATGTGGAAACATGATTGGCGCTGCCGGGCGCGGCGCGTCGTTCCCCCCTCCCCGGTCCATCCCCGCCTACCCGGGAAAACGCCTACGGACTCTCGGGGTTTCTCCTGCGCAGCAGCGGTTCTCGGGTCATGCTGGAGTTCCGGTCACCAGTTGTCGTCGCTCGATCGCCCATGGTCATGGGCGGCGGCCCGACCCCGTGTTGAGGCGGCTGATCGAAGGTGTCTGTAGTCGGTGGGCGCGAGACCTCGCAGGTGCGCAGGCGCCACCTCGCGGCGCTCGCGTACGAGGTCGAGGCGCGCGGCCTTGCGTGGCGGTTCGCGGGTCCGGGCGAGTCGGTCCTGACCGTGCTCGTCCCGCGGACGAGCCGCCAGGTCATGGTGGTCGCGACGCCGGTCGGGGACGGCTGGTCCTATCTGTGGCCGGGCGGCGGCATAGCCGACGTCACCGACGTCCCGCACGTGGCGGACCAGCTCGCCCGTTTGCTGGGCTGACAGACCCGCCTTGCTTCCTCGTCGGGGGCTTCCCTAGACTCGGCGCGAACATATGTTCGAAGATGTCCGCATGCCTTCCCCCGTGCGGTGAACGCGAGGGGGAGGCAGATGACGCGGGTTTTCGGCGATCCGGTGGACGTCTGGGTGAGCGATGGGCGTCCGATCCGGTTCGTCTGGCGTGGCCGGCTCTACACCGTGCGGCGGGTGCTGGAGCACTGGGTCACGACCCGGGACTGGTGGCGGGAGCAGCATCCCGACGGCGAGGCCACCGGCGAGCGGGAGTTCTGGCGGGTCGAGGCGACTCCGGACCGGGAGATCGGGGTGTACGAGCTGCGCTATGACGCGGCGTCCGAAACCTGGCTGCTTTCCCGGGTATGGGATTAATTGTGCATCTTCATGTCGCTTCAGGGTATTCGCTGAGGTACGGCGTGGCGTCGCCCGCCGCGTTGGTAGGACGTGCCGCGGAGCTCGGCATGCAGACCCTGGCGCTGACCGACCGGAACGGCCTCTACGGCGCGGTCCGGCACGTCCAGGCATGCCGGGAGGCGGGCATCGGCGCCGTCGTCGGGGCCGATCTCGGCCCGTTCCCCGGCGGCGGGCGCGTGGTGGTCCTGGCCCGCGGGCGCGCCGGATGGCGGTCGCTGTGCCGGCTGGTCACGGCGGCGCACGCGGCGGGGGAGCGGGGCCGTCCGGCGGTGACGCGGGAGATGGTCGGCGCGCACGCCGACGGGCTCGTGGTGCTGCTCGGACCCGCCTCCGACGTGGGACGGGCCATCGCGGACAGGCGGCCGGACGAGGCGGCCCGGCGGCTGGCGGCCTGGCGCCGGGCGGCCGAATGCGTGATCGAGATCGTCGACCATCTCGACACCGGCGACGGGTACCGCGCCGCGCGGATGCTCGCGCTGGCCCGGGCGGCCGGGGTGCCCGCGGTGCTCGGCAACGCCGTCCGCTATCTGGAACCCGCCGACCACCCGGTCGCGCAGGTGCTGGACGCGGCGCGCCGGCTCGTCCCCCTCGACCGGCGGCACCTCGACGCCAAGGCCGTTCCGGGGGGTGTGGGGGGTCGTCCCCCCACAGCAGACCGGACCGGGCAGGCCTACCTGAAGTCGGTGCCCGAGATGCTCCGGGCCGCGGAACCGGGCTGCGGAGGCGAGGCGGACGCGCTGCTCGCCGAGACGCGGCGGCTCTCCGAGCGCTGCGTCCTGGACTCCCACGATCTCGGCATGGACGGCGTCCACCTGCCCGAGGTCGGGGACGACCCCTACGCCCGGCTCGTCGCACGCTGCGGAGAGGGCATGGCCCGGCGGGGGATCGCGGGGCCGCGGGCGGCGGAACGGCTCGACGCCGAACTCGCGGTGATCGGCCGCAAGGGCCTGGCCGCCTACTTCCTGACGGTCGCCGACGCCGCGGCGCTGATCCGGGATCGCGGCATCCGCTGCGCGATCCGCGGCTCGGGCGCGGGCAGCCTGGTCAACTACCTGCTCGGCATCGGCGACCTCGACCCGCTCCGGCACGACCTCGTCATGGAGCGGTTCCTCGCCGACAGCCGCGACGGGCTGCCCGACATCGACCTGGACGTGGAGTCGGCGCGGCGGCTGGAGGCGTACGAGGCCCTGTTCGCCCGGTACGGCGCGGACGGTACCGCGTGCGTGTCGATGATGGAGACCTACCGGGCGCGCAGCGCGATCCGCGACGTCGGGAACGCCGTGGGGCTGCCGCCGCAGGAGATCGACGCGATAGCCAAGGCGTTCCCGCAGATCAGGGCGAGCCAGATCCGCGCGGCGCTGGAGGACCTGCCGGAGTTGCGGCAGAGCAACCTCGCCACGGGACACCTGGAGGTGCTGTTCCGGATCGCCGAGCGGTTGGACGGGCTGCCCCGCCACATCGCGATGCACCCGTGCGGCGTCCTGCTGTCCAACGCGACGCTCCGCGACCGGACGCCGGTCGAGACCAGCGCGCTCGGATTCCCGATGAGCCAGTTCGGCAAGGAGGACGTCGAGGCGATGGGCCTGCTCAAGCTCGACGTCATCGGGGTGCGGATGCAGTCGGCGATGGCGCACGCGGTCGCCGAGGTCGCCCGGACATCGGGGGAGGAGATCGACCTGGAGGACGTCCCCCGCGACGACCCGGCGACGTTCGAGCTGATCCGCACGTCCCGCACGCTCGGCTGCTTCCAGATCGAGTCGCCCGGGCAGCGGGAGCTGATCGGCAGGCTCCAGCCGCGCGACCTGGACGACCTCGTCCTCGACATCTCCCTGTTCCGCCCGGGGCCGGTCAACTCCGACATGGTCAGCCCGTTCCTGGAGTCCCGCGCCGGGACGCGTGAACCCGAGTATCCGCACCCCGACCTGGAGCCGGTGCTGCGGGAGAGCCTCGGCGTGGTGGTCTTCCACGAGCAGGTGCTGCGGATCATCGACGTCATGACCGGCTGCGGGCTGTCGCGGGCGGAGGCGGCGCGGCGGAGCCTGAACGACGAGCGCGGTCAGGCCGTGATCGGCGAGTGGTTCCGCGCCCTCGCCCACGCGCGCGGCTACGACGAGACGGCCGTCGAGCAGGTCTGGCGGATACTGACCGCGTTCGGCGCGTTCGGGTTCTGCAAGGCCCACGCCGCGTCTTTCGCACTGCCCACCTACCAGTCGGCGTGGCTGAAGCGGCACCACACCGCCGCTTTCTACGCCGGGGTCCTCACCCACGACCCCGGCATGTACCCCAAGCGCGTCATCCTGGACGACGCCCGCCATTTCGGCGTGCCGATCCTGCCGCTGGACGTCAACCGGTCCGCCGCCGAGTGGCACGCCGAGCCCGTCTCCCAAGGCGGCCCGTCCGGTATCAGGGTCGCGTTGAGCGAGGTCAAGGGAATCAAAGACGCGGAGGTCGGCCGCATCGTGGCCGAGCGTCCCTTCGGGTCGCTGACCGACTTCTGGCGCCGCGCCCGGGTATCGCGCCCCATCGCGGAACGGCTCGTCCTGGCCGGGGCGTTCGACGAGCTGTACCGCACGCCGCCGGTGCCGCGCCGCGACCTGCTCTGCCGGGTCGGCGCGCTCCACCGCACCGCCGCCCGCGACGTCCCCGAAGGGCAGCTCCCCCTCGGCGGTCTGGACGGCCCGGATCTCGCCGAGCGCGTGCCCGCCGGCGAGCTGCCGCCGATGACGCCCGCCGAGGTCGTCGAAGCGGAGCTGGACATCCTCGGCCTGGACGTGAGCCGGCACGTCCTGCGGTTCTACGACGGACTCCTGGACGCGCTCGGCGTCGTCCGTGCCGCCGCGCTGCCGGACCGTCCCGGCGGCAGCGAGGTGCTGGTCGCCGGAGTCAGGGTCGCGACGCAGACCCCGGCGGTCCGGTCAGGGCAGCGCGTCATCTTCGCGACGCTGGACGACGCGACCGGCCCGGTCGACCTGACCTTCTTCGAGTCCGTGCAGGACAGGTGCGCCGCGACGGTGTTCGGCTCCTGGCTGCTGGTCGCCCGAGGCCGCGTTCGCCACGCTGGCGCGCGCGCCGTCTCCCTCACCGCCACCGCCTGCTGGGACCTGACGACCCTGAACGAACTATGGCGCCGCGACGGCCTGAACGCCGTCCACACCGCCATGGCCCGCCCAGGCCCGCCCACCCGCAAGGTAGGCCGCCGCATAGTCCACCCCACAGGCTTCGCGATGTCCCCCTACTCGGTGTCTACCGGGGGGCGGCCCCCCAATCCCCCCGGCCGCGCGGCGCGGGTCTCCTCGCTCCGCTAGAGCATCGCTGCGGCGGCGCGGCGCGCCGGGCATGCCCGCTGCGCTCGTCGCGCTCGCTTCGCGTGCCTGTCCCGTAAACGGTTGCTGGGGTCCGAACCTGTCGGGCGCTCGGGTTAGGGCTCGCGGGAGACCTGGAGGCGGGTGATCTGGAAGACGGTTGCCATGCACATGGCGGCGGCGAGGGCCTGGAAGGCGGCGGCGGCCGCGCCCACGTGGATGTCGAAGCGGGCCTCGGCGAGGGTCTCGACGCTGCCGGCGGTGAACATGCGGGCGAGGAGGACGCCGAGCAGGACGCACGTCCACCAGGCCGCGACGACGAGCGCCGCCGCCTGTCGTTCGGCCGTCCGGTACCGGCCACTGTTGACCCAGATCTCGTAGACCAGACGCGGGGGCAGCCACAGGTTGACGATCGGGCAGAGCCAGCCGAACACCACCCAGGCGCGGTGGTGCCGGTGCGGGCCGGGCGACTGCCCGTAGGCGCGCCACAGCCAGCCGAGGTAGAGCAGTCCGGTGACGGCCGCCATGATCGCGCAGATCAGGAAGACGTCGGAGTAGGGCGCGAGGGCCCGGCCGGTGACCTCGGGGTCGTAGGTGTCGTGCGTCGCGCCGCGCAGCGGATATGCCATGCGGAGCAGGCTGATTCCCGAGCCGAGCGCGATGAACGCGTTGAAGCCGAGGAGCATGAACACGGCCACGCCGACGGCGCGGAAGTCCCGGCGCCGCGCCCACGCCCCGCACGCCGGGCATCGGGCGACCTCGGTCGGGATGATGTCGCCGCACAGCGCACACGGCATGATCCACCTCCGAGCCTGGTCCCGCGTTTCTTCGGATACTACGTACGTTTGACTTATGTCGCCCAGCGAGGGTTCGCACGTCCGCCGGGGTACCTCAGAGGATCAGGTGGCCGGCGAGAACCGTCGCGGCGGCGGTGACGGCGGCCCAGGACGCCAGCCGTCCGAGCCCGCCCGTGGCGAGCAGCCGCTCGGGGCGCAGCCCGGTCACCAGGATCAGCGCCCACCACTCGGCGGCCAGCGCGATCGTCGCGTACAGCGAGCCGAAGCCGACCAGGGAGAACAGCAGGACGACCGCCGCCGGGGTCAGTGTGTGGGCGAAGAGGGCGGGCCCGCGGGAGGGGCCGTGCAGGCCGCGCCGGAGCCCGACCAGGACCACGCCCCAACCGAGGCCGCACAGCACCCACACGGCCAGGACGGTCACGGGCAGGCCGTTCATCGACTCCGGTGCCAGTGCCGTCCCCCTCGTGCAGTGCCGTGGTTCGTGCGGTGCGGTGGTTCGTGCCGTGCGATGGTTCGTGCCGTGCGGTCATCTGTGGGTGCGAGGCGTCAGCCCATGAGGCCCGACTCCCAGGCCCACGCGGCCGTCTCGACCCGGTTCCGGGTGTCGAGTTTGCGGTGGACGCTGCCGAGGTGCGTCTTGATGGTGGACAGCGACACGAACAGCTCGCCTGCGATCTCCTCGTTCGTCCGCCCGCGCGCGACGAGCCGGACGACCTCCAGCTCGCGGTCGGTGAGCGGCTCGCGGGGAGGTGCGGGGGCGCGCGTGGCCGGTGTCGCCAGGCGCTCCAGGAGCCGCACGGTGATGGACGGCGACACCAGCGCCTCCCCGTTCGCGGCGGCGCGCACCGCCTCCACCAGCAGCGCGGGGCCGCTGTCCTTGAGCAGGAAACCCACGGCGCCGCCGCGCAGCGCGCCGTACACGTACTCGTCCATGTCGAACGTCGTGACGATCACCACGTGGAGCGGGTCGGCGACGGACGGGCCGGCGAGCAACCGGGTCGCCTCCAGGCCGTCCATCTTCGGCATCCGGATGTCGAACAGGCACACGTCGGGACGGAGCCGGCGGGCGAGCGCGACGGCGTCGGCGCCGTCGGCGGCCTCGCCGACCACCTCCATGTCGGGCTGGGAGTCGACGATCATCCGGAACCCGGTCCGGACCATCTCCTGGTCGTCGGCGATCAGTACGCGGATGGTCACGGCCCGATTCTCTCAGGCCCTGCGTGCGCCGTGGACGGGCACCACGGCGAGGACCTCCCAGCCGCCCTCCGGGCGCGGGCCCGCCAGCAACCGGCCGCCCAGCGCGTCCACCCGCTCCGCGAGCCCGGACAGCCCGAACCCGCCGGACGGCAGCCGCCGTCCCCGCCCCTGCCCGTCGTCCCGGACGGCCGCCTCGACCGACCCGTCGCCGAGGCGCGCGACCGTCACCCGCACGGCGGTGGCGTCGGCGGCGTGCTTGCGGACATTGGTCAGCGCCTCCTGGACCACGCGGTGCACCGACGTCGCGACCTCGGGCGGCAGCGTGCCGAGGTCGGGCGCGAGGGTCAGGGTGGCCGGCGGATGCGTGAACCCGTCCACGAGCTGCCGCAGCTGCGCGAGGTCCCCGACCGGGCGGGTGGACGAGCCGCCGTCGCCCCGAGCGGCGTGCCCGCTGGAATCGGCGGCGCGCGCCTGCCCACCCCGGGCGTCCCCGTCCCGGGCGTCCGCGTACTGGGCGTCCCGCAGCAGGCCCACCATCCGGCGCATCGAGGTCAGCGCCTCGGTGCCCGCCTGCTCGATGCCCGCGAACATCGTGTCGAGCTGGTCGGGGGTCTGCGCCGACCCCGATTGGGCGGCGAACCGTGCGGCCTGCGCCTGGACGACGATGCCCGTCACGTGGTGGGCGACGAAGTCGTGCAGGTCGCGGGCCAGTTCCAGGCGCTCGTCCCGGCGTGCGGCGGACAGTGACCGGGACCGCCGGGAGTCCACCGCGCGCAGGTAGAGCCCGGCGCCGAGGGCGAGTGCCACGCAGATGCCGAGCGGAGCGGTGAACAGCACCGCGCTGATCAGCGTCCAGCGCAGCGGCAGGATCAGCACCGCCGCGCCGAGCACCAGCGCGACCGCGACGAGCCGGTCGCGGGGGGCCTTCCACACCACCCGCCCGATGATGATGAGCATCCCCCCGATCTCGGCGAACACGCTGGGGTTGCCCAGGTCCGGATGGACGGCCGCCGCCAGGAACAGGGTGCTGAGCCCCGACAGCAGCGCGGTGGCCGCCGCCCACGCGAGCGGTCGCCGGACGATGATCGCGCCGATGCTGGCCACCGCGGCGAGCAGGATCGTCCACAGGTCCACCGCGTTCTTCGGTGTGCTGATCAGGCACGCCAGCAGGTACAGGCCCGCGAAGGCGCCGTAGGAGGCGCGCGCGAGGCAGCCGCCCACGGAGTGGATGCGGTCCAGCCGAGCCCCCGGGTCCTTCATGGACATGAAGGCTACGACCCCCGGCCGATGCCCGGGATCGACCGTTCGGCCGATCCCGCCGCCCCCGGTCCGGCCCCGCGCCCGATGCCGGTGACCTGCCGTCCGCCGCAGGCTGGAGGCATGTACCTGATCTATGCGCCCCTCTTCCTGGCGTTCATCGCCTTCGTCGTCTACGGCGGGATCGTGCTGCCCGCCCGCGAGATCGCCGACTCGGTCAAGGGCCGTCGGTGACCGTCCTGTCCGGGCGCGGCCTGGTCAAGCACTTCGGGCCCGCCGTCGCGCTGGACGGCGTGGACCTCGCGGTGGACCGCGCCGAGGCCGTGGCCATCATGGGCCCGAGCGGGTCGGGAAAGTCCACGTTGCTGCACTGCCTCGCCGGGATCATGCGCCCGGACGCGGGGGAGGTGCACCTGCTCGGGCAGCGCGTCGACACGCTCGGCGAACGCCGCCGCAGCGCGCTACGGCGGTCCCGGTTCGGGTTCGTCTTCCAGTTCGGGCAGCTCCTGCCCGAACTGCCCGCCGACGAGAACGTCGCGCTCCCGCTCATGCTGGACGGGACATCCCGGCGTGCGGCGGTGAAGGCGGCGCAGACCTGGTTCGCGGCGCTCGGCCTCGCCGGGATGGAGCATCGGCGGCCGGGGGAGCTGTCGGGCGGCCAGGCCCAGCGCGTCGCCATCGCCCGCGCGCTCGTGCCCCGTCCCGCCGTCGTGTTCGCGGACGAGCCGACCGGCGCGCTCGACCAGGCGACCGGCCACGACACGATGCGGCTGCTGGTGGAGGCGACCAGGCACAACGGCGCCTCGCTGGTCGTCGTCACCCATGACCCGTCCGTGGCGGGCTGGTGCGATCGGGTCGTCGAGGTCCGCGACGGCCGCGTCCGCCCTCCCGCCGAGGGCCCGCCTCTCCCTCCCCCCGGCGGCCACGCCCCTCCGCCCGTCCCGTGGACGTCCTGATGCGGACGGTGCTGGAGCTGTCGTGGCGGTTGCTGCGCGGCGGGGGCCGCCGCACGCTGCTGGGCACGCTGCTCACGCTCGCCGCCGTCGCCGTCTCGACCGGGCTGCTGCTGTTCGCGGTGGGCGCCAACCACGCGTTCCTGCAACGCTCCCACGCCGACGCCTGGCGCCACCCGGACAAGCCCGCCGCGGCACCGGCGGCGATCGAGGCACTATCGACCGACTACGTGCGGGGCCGGCCAATCGCGGTGATCGACCTGGCCGCGCTGAACGGCGCGGCGCCGGTGCCGCCGGGCATGCCGCGCTTTCCGAGACCGGGCGAGGCGTGGCTGTCGCCCGCGCTCGCGCGCCTGGTGAAGGACCTGCCCGCCGACCATCTCGCGCAGCGGTTCCCCGCACCCGCCGGGACGCTCGGGCGCGGCGCGCTCGTCCACCCCGGCGAACTCGTCGCCGTGATCGGACGCGACGCCCGCGACCCGGCCGTGACGGCCCCCCGCAACTCCTCCGACGCGCTGGAGACCACCGCCGGCCCGACCCGCATCGACCGGTTCCCCACCGCGGCGTCCTCGCTCGCGTCCGCCTACCGGGTGCTGATGGCGATCGCGTCGGTGCTGATGGTCGTCCCGCTGCTGGTGTTCGGCGGCGCGGCGGCCCGGCTCACCGTGGCGCGCCGTGACCAGCGGCTCGCGGCGCTGCGTCTCGTCGGCGCGACCCCCGGGCAGGTCGTCGCGATCACCACCGCCGAGGCCGTGCTGACGGCTGCCGCCGGCGCGGTGGCGGGCCTGCTGCTGTACGCGGCGGCGGTCCCGGCGCTCGCGCGCATCACGATCCAGGGCGGCGGCTGGTTCATCGGCGACCTGTGGCCCGGACCCTTGTCGGTCGCCGGCGTTCTCGCGGCGGTACCCGTCCTCGTCGGCGTCAGCGCGGTCGCCGGGCTCCGCCGCGTGGTCGTCAGCCCGCTCGGCGTCGCCCGCCGCGAGACCCCGCCGGCGCTGCGGGCCGTGCGGCTCGGCGCGCTCGTGGTCGTCCTGATCTCGTTCGGCGTGGTGAGCAGCGGCCTGATGAGCCTCGGGCGGGCGGCCCTGGTCGTCCTGCTGGTCTTCCTGGCGCTGGCGTTCCTCGCGCTTAACCTCGCCGGGCCGTGGGTGGTGGCGCTGATCGGCCGAGTCACCGTCGGCACCGCGCGCGGCCCGGCGCGCCTGCTGGCCGGGCGCCGCCTGCTGGACGACCCGCGCGCTGCGTGGCGGACGGTCGCCGGTGTCGCGCTCACCGGGTTCGTCGCGGGGTTCCTGGCGTTGCTGAGCGCGCCGCCGTCCCTGTCCACGGCCGGGGACCCGGACGCGCTGCGGCTGACCGTCCCGCAGGCGAGGTCCTCCGCCGTCGCCGACCAGGTCAAGAGCAGGCTCACCGGGATGAACGCCCGGGTCACGGTGAAGCGGACCACGACGGAGGACGACCCTCTGGCCGAGCACAGCACCGTGACGCGCAACGGGATCGTGACGGTCACCGTTCCCGGTGGCGTCGCCGCCCGCGACCGTGCCCGGACCGCGCTGGCCGGTGTCGTCCCCGGCAAGGTCGCCACCACTCCCGCCGACCAGGACGTGGACGGGGATCGCCTGCTGGCCGATCTGAGGACGGGTGCGTTCACCGTCCTTGCGGTCTCGTTCCTCATCGCCGTCACCAGCGCGGGTATCACGGGCGCGTCCGCTGTCCTGGACCGCAGGCAGGCGTACGCGATGCTGCGCCTCGCGGGCACCCCGCTGTCCGTACTCGACCGGGCCCGGCGGCAGGAGACGCTGATCCCGCTCACGGTGATGGGCGGCGGCTCGCTGCTGACGGGACTGTTCTTCGCCTCGCCGTTCGCCACCGGGATCGGGCCGTCCGGCCTCGTGGCGCTCATCGCGTTCGTCGTGCTCGGCTTCGCGGGGGTGCTCGGCGCGAGCGCGCTCAGCCGGCCGCTGCTTCGCGCGGTCACCACCGAGCCCGCGCCCCGCCCCGACTAGCGCCGGACCAGCGGTCCGCGCGGCGAAAATACGTTCGAGAAATGTCAGTGGTGGTGCGTAGCTTAAGGCTGTGAGCTCGGAGACATCCGGGAACAAGGGTCGAACCGAGTGGCTTGCAGAGACGTACCAATGGGTATGTGACAACCGGTGGCTTCCGCACAGCTGCGGCCCACCGGGTTAAGGAAGGGGTGTTGGCAGTGAGCGAAGCGACCGGCACATTCCATCTCTCCCGTCCACGGCTTGACGGGCCCGCCGAGCGGACCGTCGTGCAGCCGTGGCTCACCGAGTTGTCCCATGCCGCCCTGAACGCCTACGTCGAGATCCCGCCGGCGCTGGCCCTCGTCGAGGCGCTTCCCATCGAGACCCCGATGCCGGTGCCCGTTCACGCCACCGAGCGGCGCGTCGCACTGGCCGCTTAGCACTGGCCGCTTAGCACTGGCCGCTTAGCACTGGCCGCTTAGCACCGGCTGCGTAACACGGACGAACGGCGAACGAGGCCGAGGCGATCCCGCCTCGGCCTCCTTGTGTATCCGGACCTGGGTCGTCTCAAAATATAAGACTGACTTCTCGACATATGAGAACGCGGCGTAAGGTGAGGGCATCGCACGGAGAGGTGATCCCGATGAGCGCGAACGCGTCCTACACCCACGGCCATCACGCGAGCGTGCTGAGCTCGCACCAGTGGCGGACGGTCGAGAACTCCGCCGCCTACCTGATCGAACACCTCCGCCCGGGGCTGACGGTGCTGGACGTCGGCTGTGGACCGGGCACGATCACCGGCGGGCTGGCCCGCCGCGTCGCCCCAGGACGGGTCACCGCCGTGGACTCGGCCGCGATCGTCCTGGACGAGGCTCGCAGGACCGCCGAGGGTGTGGAGAACATCGAGTTCGCGGTCGCCGACGTCCACGCACTGGACTTTCCCGACGCGACGTTCGACGTCGTCCACGCCCATCAGGTTCTGCAACACGTTGCCGACCCGGTACGGGCGCTGCGCGAGATGCGGCGGGTCGCCAAGCCCGGCGGGATCGTCGCGGTGCGCGACGCCGACTTCGGCACCATGGTCTGGTACCCGGACCCGCCAGGAATGGATTCCTGGCTGCCCATCTACTACAAGGTGGCGCGCGGTAACGGAGGCGAGCCCGATGCCGGGCGCCGTCTGGTCTCCTGGGCGCGCGACGCCGGGTTCACCGACGTCACCGCGTCCGCGTCGAGCTGGTGCTACTCCACCCCCGCCGAGCGCGAGTGGTGGAGCGAGTCGTGGGGCGGGCGGCTGCTCCGCTCGTCCGTCGCGGACAAGGCCGTCGACGGCGGCCACGCCACCCGCGACGACCTCCAGCGGATCTACGAGGGCTGGAAGGCGTGGGCCGCCGCCGACGACGGCTGGTACGCCGTCACCCACGGTGAGATCATCTGCCGCCGCTGACGTCCCATCGCCCGGCGGCGGAAGCCGCCCTCAGTGTTGAGAACCTGCCCGGTGATCCAGCGGCCGTCGTCGGACACCAGCCACCGCACCAGCCGGGCGACGTCGTCCGGCGCGGCCCCACCGCCCGAACGGCAGCGCCTGGACGACCCGAGCGGTGAGCTCGGCGGGTCTGTGTCAGCCGCCGTTGTGCGGCATCAGAACGGGCCGGTGAGTTCGCCCAGCTTGTCGGTCAGTTGGAGGTTGTGGGAGTAGTCGACCGGCACCGTGATGACCGAGACCGCGTCGTCGGACAGCGCCTTGCGCAGGGTGGGCAGCAGCTCGTCCGCGGAGCCGACGCGGTAGCCGCGCGCACCGAAGCTCTCGGCGTACTGGACGAAGTCGGGGTTGCCGAACCTGATGTTCGAGCTGGTCCCGAGTTCGAGATCCATCTTCCATTCGATCAGCCCGTACGCGGAGTCGTCCCAGATCAGCACGGTGATCGGGATGTTCTCGCGGACGGCGGTCTCCAACTCCTGGGAGTTCATCAGGAACGCGCCGTCGCCCGTGGCGGCGAGCACCCTGCGGTCGGGGTGGGCGAGCTTGGCCGCGATGGCGCCCGGCACGGCGAACCCCATGGACGACAGTCCGTTCGACACGAGCAGGGTGTTCGGTTCGTACGTCGGGTACATCCGCGCCATCCACATCTTCACCGCGCCGGTGTCGGCGAGGACGATGTCGCGGCGTCCCATGGCGGCGCGGACGTCGGCGACGATGCGGCGTGGCGAGAGCGGGTGGCCGTCCTCGACGGCGCCCTCGGCCAGTTCCCCGGCCATCATCCGGCGGATCTTCTGGCCCGTCCCGTTGACGTCGAAACGGCGGTGGACGGAGTCGGCGAGCGCGCGCAGCGAGCGGGAGATGTCGCCCTGGATGCCGACCTCGACCGGGTAGTGGTCGTCGACCTCGGCCGGGAACTGATGGATGTGGATGATCTTCTTGTCCGCGTTCGGGTTGATCTTGACCGGGTCGAACTCCTGGAGTTCGTAGCCCACCGCGATCAGCACGTCCGCCTCGTCGAAGCCGTAGTTGACGTAGTCGTGCCGCATGAACCCGACCGCGCCGAGCGCGTTGCGGTGGTCGTCGGGGAACACGCCCTTGCCGTTGAACGTGGTCGCCACGGGCAGGCCCAACCGCTCGGCGAAGTGCACGAGCGCCTCGCCCGCCCGGGCCCGGGCGGCGCCGTGCCCCGCCAGGATGATCGGCTGCTCGGCGAGCGCGATCACGTCCGCGGCACGCGCGATCTGCGAGGGCGACGGCTCCTGTGGGCGGACGACGTTGACCGGCAGCGGGTTCAGGTGCGCGGGGACCTTCGCGGACTCCACGTCCTCGGGGATCGCCAGGTAGACGGCGCCCGGCCGCTCGGTCTGCGCCGTCTTGAACGCCTTGCGGACCATCTCGGGCAGCGCCTCGGCCGTCGGCGCCAGTTCCGACCACTTGGTGATGGGCCGGAACAGCGACACCAGGTCGATGATCTGGTGCGACTCCTTGTAGATGCGGTCCAGCCCGACCTGCGCGGAGATCGCGACGACGGGCGTGCTGTTGGTGGTGGCGTCGGCGACGCCGAGCTGCAGGTTGATCGCGCCGGGCCCGAGCGTCGCCGACGCCACCCCGGCCTTTCCGGTCAGCCGCCCGTAGATCTCGGCCATGAACGCCGCGCCCTGCTCGTGCCGGACGAGGACGTAGCGGATGGTGGAGTCCTTCAGCGCGTGGATGAAATGAATGTTCTCCTCGCCGGGGATGCCGAAGACGTACTCGACGCCCTCCGCCTCCAGGATCCTGACGAGCAGCCGGGCGGCGCCCTCTTGTGCGGGCGCTTCTTGCCGAGCGGACATCGTGTGCCCATCTCCAGTCTCTGATCGATCTCTCGGGGGCCCTTTGTGCAGCGTCCCCGCTCTACCTCCCATTCCATCGTGCGGTGTGTGATCGGGCACGCCCGGGGTCCCGCGAGTCAGGCGTCCACCAGACCCTTGACGGCGCGCAGGGTCGGCTCGTCCCTCACCCCGGCGATGAGGACGGTGGTGACGGGGCTGTCGCGCCAGAGCTGGAGCCGCTCCTTGATCCGGCCGATCGGGCCGAGGAGGGAGATGGAGTCGGCCAGCTCGTCCGGCACGGCGTTGATGGCCTCGGCGCGCCGACCGTCCAGGAAGAGCTCCTGGACCCGCCGCGCCGGTTCCGCGTAGCCGAGCCGGCCGATCATGTCGAGGTGGAAGTTGCGGTCGCGGGCCCCCATCCCGCCGATGTAGAACGCCAGCGGGATCTTCGCGAACTCCAGCGCGGCGGGCAGGTCGTCGGTGACGACCGTGGTGACGGTCGCGGCGATCTCGAAGCCGTCCGGACGGCCGGCCAGCGACTCCCCGAACACCGGCTCGATCTGGGCGGGGTCGACGAACAGCGGCAGCCAGCCCTGCGTGATCTCGGCGGACAGCGCGACGTTCTTCGGCCCTTCCGCACCCAGGTAGACGGGGATGTCCGAGCGGACCGGATGCGCGATCGACTTCAGCGGCTTGCCGAGCCCGGTCCCGCCGGGGAGAGGCAGCGGGTAGTGCGGCCCGGGGTTGGTGACCGGGCCCTCGCGGCGCCAGACCTGGCGGACGATGTCGAGGTACTCGCGGGTGCGGGCGAGGGGTTTGGGGAACGGCTGGCCGTACCAGCCCTCCACGACCTGGGGCCCCGACGCGCCCAGCCCGAGGATCATCCGCCCGCCCGAGAGCGCGTCGAGCGTGAGGGCGTGCATCGCGGTCGCGGTGGGAGCGCGCGCCGACATCTGCGCGACCGCGGTGCCGAGCTTGATACGGGACGTGCGTGCGGCGTACCAGGTCAGCGGTGTGAAGACGTCCGACCCGTACGCCTCGGCGGTGAAGACCGAGTCGTAGCCGCACCGTTCGGCGGCGAGGACGGTCTCGGTCTGGTCGTCGGGATCGCGATGCCAGTAGCCGACATTGATACCGAGCTTGAGTTCCGTGGTCACGGGTGCACCCCTCCGGTATGGACGCGCGCAACATGAGAACACGTTCTTGCCGTGCGACTGCGCGCTCGTGCCCAAGTCTGTCTCACGGTGACTTCGGGAACCGTGCGAGCGCGCTACCAGCCCGGTGGGGCAATGCCGAAGGCGAGCGCCACCGGGCTGATCGCGAAGCGATGACGAACTCGCACAAGCACGGCCTGAGGGGCGAACCCCTCAGGCCGAGATTGCCGGACACACAGCCGGAGTGCGGTGAAAGCGGTCAGACCTCCCTCAGTGACGCGAGGAGGGTCCGCCAGGCGTCCGGCGTCAGTACCAGTGCCGGGCCGCCGGGGTCTTTCGAGTCGCGCACAGCGTGCAGATCGCTGGAAAGGGGTGCCACCTCGACACACTGGTCTCCACTCCCACTGTGGGACGACGTGCGCCACTGGGCTCCGCTTAGTGCGTGCTGCAGGTTGATCACGGGCTGCTCCTTGCTGCCTCGGCGATGAGGTGCGCGGAATCCTCGGGGGACAGGGCGGCCGCCTCGATCCGATCGAAGCGGTCCCTATGTTTTGCTATTTCCTCGGCACTCTCAAGGTAAACGTCGCCCATGGTGCCCTCTACGTAGGCGATATCGGGGTCAGCGGGGTTTGGATACGACAATATGGTGAAACGTCCGTCAAGTCCGGCATGTGCCTGAGCGGTATAGGGAAGTACCTGAATCGTCACGGATGGGCGGGTCTTCACGGCCAGGCTGAGCGCGTCGAGTTGGGCGCGCATCACCTCGCGCCCTCCGATGTGCCGGTGCAGCACCGACTCATCGAACACGACGTGCAGTCGCGGCGCGTTCTCCCGGTCCAGCAGCGCCTGCCGGATCTTGCGCGCGGCGATCCGCCGCTCGATCTCCTCCGGGCTCGGCAGGAGCCGGCCCGCCGTGATCACCTCGCGGGAGTACTGCTCGATCTGCAGCAGACCGTGGATGAGCTGCGGGTCCCACGTGCGGATGTGGGACGCCTCGTCCTCCAGCGCGACATAACTGCCGGCGAAAACGTCCTGGTAGGCCGTCCACCAGCCGCGCTGCCCGGCCTGCCTGGCCAGTGTGATGAGCGCGTCCCGCGCCGGGCTCGGGACGCCGTACAGGTCGAGGATGTCGGCGATGTCGCCGGGGCGCGGCCGGGTCTGGCTCGTCTCCAGCCGGGACACGGTGGCCCGCGACCAGTCGAGGCGGTCCGCGACCTCCTGCAGGGTCAGCCCCTGCTCCTCGCGCAGCTTGCGCAGTTCCCGGGCCAGCCGGCGGCCACGGACAGTAGGGCGGTAGGTCATGGAAGTGGAGTCTCCTCACTCTTGCGCCACCCCACAACGCGAATGGCGAACACGGCACGAGGACAGAGCAATCTCATCAAGGCGGTTGCGAAGGTGAGAATCTCACGAGACGCTGGATTCTGTGACGACTCGGGGACTGAAAGTAATCGACCACGCAGGTGCGCGCATGAGCGCGTGACCCCGGGAGGACCCGTGAAGACCTCGCCTGACATCACCGACGACGCCGTGTGCGCGGTGCCGCCGCGCCGGGCGTCCCTCGGCACCAGATCCAGACCGGGCCGGGTGTGGGCCCTGCCCGGCGGGCCGGGCTGCGCCGGCTACGCCCGACGCGCCCTCGCCGACGCGCTCACCCCGCTGCGGGTCCCCCGCGACGTCGTCGCCGACGCCCAGCTGATGGTCAGTGAACTGGCCACCAACGCCCACCAGCACGCGGGCGACCACGGCCCGCACGAATTGTGGTTCGACCCCGGCGAACCCGGAGACGACGGCGCCGCGGAGGCGCGCTGCGCGGTGTTCGACGCCTTCGTCGACGCCGGTCTGCCGGGCTACTCCTGGACGTCCGGCGACTGCGGGCGCGGGCTCAGCATCGTCCGGGAACTGTCCGGCGGACGCTGGGGCATGCTGCGGACCCGGTCGCGGACCGGTTCGCCCGTCCACGGGAAGGCCGTCTGGTTCGCCGTGCCGCGGCTCCCGGCCGAACCGCTGTTCCCCGCGTCCTGACCGCTCGCCGCGCCGCGGTCGCCCGGGGCCGCGCCGGGGGCGAGGGGCGGCGCGGCGGCAGGTGTGCCATTCTGTGGCTGCGACGGAAGCGGAGGAACCCGGTGCGAATCCGGGGCTGTCCCGCAACTGTGACCAGGGGAGTTCTCCCTCGCTCGCGCCACGGCGGGCCCGCCCGGGCCGGCTGGAAGGCCGAGGGGGAGCGGTGATCTGGGAGCCAGGAGACTCCGGCCGTCGGACAGGAACCGCCACGGGCGTGGACACCCGAGGAAAGGACGAGGCATGCCCCCTGATGCGCCGACCGGAACCGACAGGCCGATGGGCCGCGGACGCGCCGGTACCGCGCGCTATCCCTTCTCCGCCGTCGTCGGGATGGCCGACCTCAAGCTGGCGCTGCTGGTCAACGCCGTCTCGCCGGGAGTGGGCGGGGTGCTGGTGCGCGGCGAGAAGGGCACCGCGAAGTCGACGATCGTCCGGGCCCTGGCGGCGCTGCTGCCGCCGGTTGGGGTCGTTCCCGGCTGCCGCTTCTCCTGCGACCCGTACGCGCCCGACCCGTCCTGCCCCGACGGCCCCCACACCGGCCCGGAGCGCGGCGACACGATGCCGGAGCGGGTCGATACGGCGGGGGAGCGGGCCGCGCGGCTGGTGGAACTGCCGGTCGGCGCGTCGGAGGACCGGCTCACCGGGTCGCTGGACATCGAGCGAGCGCTGACCGAGGGGGTCCGGGCGTTCGAGCCGGGCCTGCTCGCGGCGGCGCACCGCGGAGTGCTGTACGTGGACGAGGTCAACCTCCTGCACGACCACCTGGTCGACCTGCTGTTGGACGCGGCGGCGATGGGCGAGTCATACGTCGAGCGGGAGGGTGTGTCGGTCCGGCACGCGGCGCGGTTCCTGCTGGTGGGGACCATGAACCCGGAGGAGGGCGAGCTGCGTCCGCAACTCCTCGACCGGTTCGGGCTGACCGTCGAGGTCGTCGCGACCCGCGATCCCGAGGAGCGTGCGGAGGTCGTCCGGCGGCGGCTGCGGTTCGAGGACGATCCGGCGGGCTTCGCCGCGCGCTGGGCCGAGGACGAGGCGGTGCTGGCGGCGCGGATCGCCGCGGCGCGGGACAGGCTGCCCGGCGTCGAGCTGACCGACGCGGCGGTCCGCCAGATCACGGCCGTATGCGCCTCGTTCGAGGTGGACGGGCTGCGCGCCGACCTGGTCACGGCGCGGGCGGCCATTGCACTGGCCGCCTGGCACGGGCGGTCGACGGTCACCTCCGACGACGTGCGGACCGCCGCCCGGCTGGCCCTGCCGCACCGGCGGCGCCGCGACCCGTTCGACGCGCCGGGGCTCGACCGGCAGAAGCTCGACGAGATCCTGGACGAGCACGCCGAACCCGAGCCCGATCACGGGCCTGACCCGGGCGAGGAGACGGACCGGGAGCCAGAACCGCCCGACGACGACCCAGGTCCGTCCGATGACGGCCCAGGCGGAGGCGTGGCGGGTTCGCAGGAGGGCGGCGAGCGGCCTGAACCGTCGGAGCCGTCCGTGGAGAGCGGGCCTGGACATGCGCCGGACACCGAAACCGCTCCCGCCGATGCCGCGTACAAGCCACGCCTGTTCACCGTGCCCGGCGTGGGCGCGGGTGCTCCAGGGCGCCGCTCCAAAGCGCGTAGCCCTCACGGACGTGTGTCCGGTGCCCGTCCAGGCGCGCGTGGACTGCACTTGACCGCCACGCTGCGCGCCGCCGCGCCCTACCAGAGCGCGCGCGGCCGGGACGGCGCCGGGCTGATCGTGACCCCAGATGACCTGAGGGAGACCGTCCGGGACGGGCGGGAGGGCAACCTCGTCCTGTTCGTCGTGGACGCGAGCGGGTCGATGGCCGCCCGGAAGCGGATGCGCGCGGTCAAGGGGGCGGTGCTCAGCCTGCTGTTGGACGCCTACCAGCGCCGAGACAAGGTCGGGCTCATCACGTTCCGTGGCGCGGACGCAGCGGTGGCCCTCCCGCCGACGTCCTCGGTGGAGGCCGGGGCACGGCGCCTGGAGCGGTTGCCGACCGGCGGGCGGACGCCGCTGTCGGCGGGGCTGCTGCGCGCCGCCGAGGTACTGCGGGTCGAGCGGCTGCGCGACCCGGCCCGCCGTCCGCTGCTGGTCGTGGTGACCGACGGCCGCGCCACGCACGGGCCGGATCCGGCGCGGGCCGCCGGGCTGCTCTCCGGCGTCGCGTCCGTGGTCGTCGACTGCGAGTCCGGTCCGGTGCGGCTCGGGCTGGCGGCCGCGCTGGGCGCGCGGCTCGGCGCGGAGGTCGTCCGGCTCGACCGGCTGGGCGCCGACTCACTCGCCGGGATCGTCCGGGACGCGCGGAACGTCGCATGAGCGGTGCGAGCCGCGCACGCCGTGCGGACCGCGCAAGCCGCATGATCTTCAGGAGCGGGCGGAAGGACGGGGACTGAGATGCCGCAGGGCAAGCCGGAGTACGTGCCGGAGGACGGGTTGACCACGCGGGAGCGCCGCAACCGGCCGCTGGTGATGGTGCACACCGGTCCCGGCAAGGGGAAGTCGACCGCCGCGTTCGGGCTCGCGCTGCGCGCCTGGAACCAGGGCTGGCCGATCGGGGTGTACCAGTTCGTCAAATCCGCCAAATGGCGCATCGGTGAGGAGAACGCGCTGCTCGCGCTCGGCCGCCTGTACAACGAGACCGGCGAGGGCGGGCCGGTGTTCTGGTCCAAGATGGGGGAGGGCTGGTCGTGGATCCAGCGGCCCGGCACCGAGGCCGACCATGAGGCGGACGCCCGCGAAGGCTGGGAGCAGATCAAGCGTGACCTTGCCGCCGAGACATATCGCCTCTATGTCCTGGATGAATTCACCTATCCGATGAAGTGGGGCTGGGTGGACGTCGAGGACGTCGTCGCCGCGCTCCGGGACCGGCCCGGCAACCAGCACGTCGTGATCACCGGGCGGGACGCCGACCCGCGGCTGGTGGAGATCGCCGACCTCGTCACCGAGATGGGCAAGGTGCGGCATCCGATGGACCGCGGACAGAAAGGTCAGAAGGGCATCGAGTGGTGACCGTCCCGCGGCTCGTCATCGCCGCGCCCTCGTCGGGGAGCGGCAAGACGACCGTGGCGACCGGGCTGATGGCCGCGCTCGCCGGTCGCGGCCTGGAGGTCTCCCCGCACAAGGTGGGGCCGGACTACATCGATCCCGGGTACCACGCGCTCGCCACGGGACGTCCCGGACGCAACCTCGATCCCTGGCTGACGTCCGAGGGGCTGGTCGCCTCGCTCTTCTTGCATGGCGCGGCGGGTGCGGACGTGGCGGTCGTCGAAGGCGTCATGGGCATGTACGACGGGGCGACCGGTCTGAACTCGCCCGGTCTGGGCGCGCCAGGTTCTCTGGGTGGTGGCGACTACGCCTCCACGGCGCACGTCGCGACGCTTCTGGACGCCCCGGTCGTGCTGGTCGTGGACGCGTCGGCGGCGGCGGGACGCTCGGTGGCGGCGCTCGTCCACGGCTTCCGCTCGTTCGGGACGGCCCGGGTCGGCGGCGTGATCCTCAACCGGCTGGGCTCGGACGGGCACGAGCGCATGTGCCGCGACGCCGTGGCGGAACTGGGACTGCCGGTGCTGGGTGCGCTGCGCCGCCATGAGGACGCGGCGACGCCGTCCCGCCATCTGGGCCTCGTGCCCGCCGCTGAGCGCCGCGCGGACGCGGTGGACGCCGTCGCACGGCTGGGCGCGCTGGTCGCCTCGTCCTGCGATCTGGACGCCGTGCTGGCGCTGGCCCGCACAGCCCCCGCGTTGACGGCGACGCCGTGGGACCCGTCCGATGCGGTGGCGGGGAATGCGGCTCTCCGGGAGAGGCCACGCATTGCGGTCGCGGGTGGTCCCGCGTTCACGTTCGGCTATGCGGAGAACGAGGAACTGCTGGACGCGGCCGGAGCGGAGGTCGTCCGGTTCGATCCATTGCGCGACGAGTCTCTCCCCGTGGGAACCCGTGGCGTGGTCATTGGCGGTGGGTTCCCGGAGGTGTATGCAGCCGAACTGTCGGCGAACGGGCCGTTGCGTAAGGAAATCGGGGACTTCGCGAAGGCGTCGCGTCCTGTGTACGCCGAATGCGCTGGTCTTCTATATCTCGTGCAGGAGTTGGACGGTGCGCCGATGTGCGGCGTCTTGGATGGCGTCAGAGCGACCATGGCCCCGCGCCTGACGCTGGGCTATCGTGCCGCGGTGGCGGTGGCCGATTCGGTCGTCGCTCGGACGGGGGAGCGCCTGCGCGGTCACGAGTTCCATCGCACGGTAACGGAACCGAGTCATGGGGTTGGAAGGCCGTGGCAGGCGGCGTGGCAGTGGTCCACGTCCGGTCCGGAGGGTTTCGTGAAGGGTGGGTGTGTCGCCTCCTACCTGCATTTGCATTGGGCCGGGTCGCCCTGGCTCGCGAGCAGGTTGGTCGGCGCCTGTGGAGGGGAGCGCGTGTGAACGCCTTCGAGCGGAGCGTCCGCCTGGAGAGCGAACGGCTCGTCCTGCGCCCGTTCGACCTGGACGACGCCGCCGACGTGATCGAGGTGATCCGGGCCGGGGAGGACTTCCTTCCGCCCAATTTCCCGAACCGACTGGAGGCCCAGCCCCTTGCCTGGTTTCTCCGGGAGGGCGTCCACAACGTCCAGCGGCTTGGTGTAGGGATTCACCTGGCCGTGACCGACCGGCACACTGGTCGCCTCACCGGAACCATCGGGCTATTCCGGGTCGACTGGAAGCAACTCACATGCGAGGTCGGATACGGGATGCGGTCAAGCGCGCGCGGGCACGGATACGCGACGGAGGCTCTCGCGCTGGTGTCGCGCTGGGCACTAGAGGAATGCGGACTCTTTCGGGTGGAATTGCGCGCCCTGGTCACCAATCATGCCTCGATCCGTGTGGCGCAGAAGGCCGGCTACCACCGCGAAGGGGTGGCGCGGGGAGCCGAGCGCGGCCCCGGCGGCGCTCACGAGGACATGGTCGTCTTCAGCATGATCGCGACGGATCTGCGGCCGGAGGCGCCGGCCGTTCCCCACGACCCCGGTGAGTCCCGGCCGGCGACCGGCGGAGCCTCCGGAAGGCTCGTCGCCCACGACCAGGGAGAGGGACGGGCATGACCACGCTGGACGCGGCGTCGAGAGTGGCGGCGCAGGGCGAGACGACCCTCGTGATGTACGGGAAGGGCGCGGGCGAAACGGCACGCCGGATGCTGCCCAAGCTGCCGGACGCCTGCTTCATTCCCGCCGACCTGGAGGAACTGCCGGGCGCGGTCGAGCACGGCCTCACCCAGGTCGTCCTGATCGCCGGGATGGACGAGCAGGCAGCGATCGCCGGATGCGTCGCGGGCGTCGCGGGCGCCGCGGGCGTTTTCGACTCGATCACCCTGGACATGGACGGTGGGCGCGCGCTGGCCGCCGAGATCGCGGCGGACCCCACGGCCCTGCGCGCCTACGAGCTGTGGGAGGCGGCGGGCAGACTCGGGCCGTGCGGGCGGGAGCTGTGCCGCCGCACCGCCGGTGAGCTGGAACGCCGCGCCGCCGCGGCCGCGGGCTGGGCGGCGAGCCCGATCGCCGCGCAGGTCGTGCTGGTCGACGCCACCGGGCAGCGCATGGTCGGCATGTTCGGGCGGATGGCGCGATGATCCGCGCCTCCCTGGCGGCGCTGGCCTTCGCCCGCGCCGGACTCTCCCGACACGACGCGATCGTCGTGTCCGCCGACGAGTTCAGGCGGGCGGTGAACGTGTGCCGTGCCCATCCCAAGGTGGCGGTGCTGACGAGTCCTGGCTCGGGACCCGCGGAACTAGCGCGCGCGCTGTTCCCGCAGACCCCGCGTTCGTTCGTGGTCTGCGAAGACCTGGACGGGCCTAGAGAGCGCGTGGTGCACGTCCGTCCGGCCGAGGCCACCACCCGTCCGTGGAACGACCCGGAAGTGGTCCTCGTCCTGGACGAGCGGCGTCCCTCAGAGGGAACGGACTGGCTTTCCGGCGCCAGCTTGGGGCCGCCCGGATGGGCCTTGCCCGAGGAGGCGTTCGGTGGCAGGACCGCGCTGACACCCGAGATCCGGGCTTTCGTCCTGGCCCGGTTGGGGCCGCGCATCGGCGACATGGTCTGGGATGTGGGTTCGGGTGATGGCTCTGTGGGCATCGAGTGCGCGCGCTTCGGTGCGGCCGTGGTCGCCGTTGAGAGCGACAAGGCGGCGTGTGAACGGATACGGGAGAGCGTCCGCGCGCACGGCGTGAGGGTGGCGGTCTCGCGCGGCGAGGTCCCGTCCGTCCTGGACCATCTTCCCGAGCCCGACGCCGTGTTCGCCGGACGCGGCGGTCCCGCGGCGCTCGGGGCGTGCGCGGCGAAGACCCTGAGCAGGGTGGTCGCCATAGCGCACGCCGAGGAGACGGGCGCCGAGTGGACGCAGGCCATGATCGACGCCCTGGCAGGGCGGGGCTTCACCACCGGCGCCGTCCGGCTCCAGGCCGACCCTCTGAGCCCGGGGGCCGAGCCGGGCGGATCCGCGATCGTCGTCTGGGCGGAGCGGGGCGGCCGCGTCCCCGGGCCGCGTGAGCCGAAGGTCGTCCGCCCGATAGAGACGATCCCGATCAAGGACTGCGGACCGTGACCGTGATCAGGGCACCGGGGCTCCCACCGGGCCCGGAAGCCTCAGCGATCGGTATCGGCGCGTCGAGCGGGGCGAGCGTCCGCGAGGTCGGCGACCTGATCGATCACGTCCTCGCCGTGGCCGGACTGGCATCACAGGAGGTCCGTTGCGTGGCGACCGCGGACGGGCGGGCCGCCGAGCCGCTGCTGCGCGCCGCCGCCGCCGCTCGGGGACTCCCGCTCGTCACCTACCCTGTGGCCGTGTTGGCGCGGGTGGACGTGCCACATCCCTCCGACGCCGTCCGGGCACGGACGGGCACCGCCAGCATCGCCGAGGCGGCGGCCGTCCAGGCGGCCCGTCCACTCGGCGCGGGAGAGGCCCACCTCGTGGTGCTGAAGCGCCGCTCCGCACACGTCACCGCCGCTGTCGCCACCGCCATCCCCGATAACGGCGGTGGTAGGCACCAAGTCCGACAAACCTCGTCCAAAAGCGTGATGTCCGGCAACCCGTGACACCCTGGTGCCCGACGTGGAACGAAGCCCGGATGGAACGAAGCACAACGACCGGCGACATCGAGGATCGCCGTGATCAGCCTGGAGGCTCAGTGACCGTACGCCAGCCCCATCCGATCGAGATCCGGTCGTATGAGATCCTGCGCTCCCGCGTCGACCTGTCGCCGATGCCGCCGCTCTGGCGCGCCGTCGCCGAGCGGGTGATCCACGCCACCGCCGACCTGGAGTACGCGGTGGACCTGGTCACCACGGAGGACTTCCTCGGGCAGGGGTGGGCCGCACTGCAAGCCGGGGCGCCGATCGTCACCGACGAGGGCATGGTCGCCGCCGGAATCAGTGCGCGCGAGACGCTCTGCCACGCCACCGACCCCGCCGCCGCCCGGATGGCGCGCGCCGCGGGGATCGCCCGCTCCGCCGCCGCCGTCCGGCTGTCGTATGCGGAGGTGGGGCCCGGCGCGGTCTGGGCGGTCGGATCCGCGCCCGAGGCGATCGTCGAGATCATCGAGCGCGGGGTGCGCCCGGCACTGGTGATCGGGACGCCGGTGGGCTTCGTCGGCGCGGCCGAGGCCAAGCGGGCGCTGCGCGCCAGCGGGCTGCCGCAGCTCAGCAACGTCTCGGAGAAGGGCGGTTCGGTGGTCGCCGCGGCCGCCGTCAACGCGCTGCTCTACCACGAGGCGGCGAGCTGATGGGGGCACCGGACGAGGTGGACCTGCGCCATCACGGGGACGCCGAGGTCGGCGACGGCCTCGCCGACTTCGCCGTCAACGTGCGGACCGGGATGCCCCCGGCCTGGCTCGCCGAGCGGCTGCGCGCCTCCGTCGCGGGACTGGCCGCCTACCCCGACCCGCGTCCCGCCCGCCGGGCCGTCGCGCGGCGCCATGGGAGGGCCGCCGAGGAGGTCCTGCTCACCTCGGGTGCGGCGGAGGCGTTCGTCCTGTTCGCGCGGGTGCTACAGCCGCGCCGGGCGGTCGTCGTGCACCCCCAGTTCACCGAGCCGGAGGCCGCGCTCCGGGCCGCCGGACATGCGGTGGAGCGGGTCGTGCTCGGCAAGGACTTCACCCTCGACCCCGACGTCGTCCCGGACGATGCCGACCTCGTCGTGATCGGCAACCCGACCAACCCGACGTCCGTGCTGCATCCGGCGTCCACCGTCGCCGCGCTCGCCAGGCCGGGCCGGACCGTCGTGCTGGACGAGGCGTTCATGGACTGCGTCCCCGGCGAGCCGGAGACCCTGGCCACGCGCCTGCCCGCCGGAATCGCCGTGATCCGCAGCCTCACCAAGACGTGGGGGCTCGCCGGGCTGCGCGCCGGGTACGTCCTGACCGACCCCCGGCTGACGGCGCGGCTCGCCGAGGTGCAGCCGCTCTGGGCCGTCTCCACGCCCGCGCTCGTGGCGATCGAGGCGTGCTCCACACCGGACGCGGTCGCCGAAGCCGAGGAATGGGCCGTCCGGTTGGCCACCGAACGAAACCGGCTGGCGGCCGAACTCACCGCACGCGGCCTCTACGTGGTGCCCGAAGCGCGCGCGTCGTTCCTGTGCCTGCGTGTGCCGGACGCCCTGGGCATCAGGGCCCTGCTACGCCAGCGCGGTTACGCCGTCCGGCGCGGAGACACCTTCCCAGGGCTCGGCAAGGACTGGCTGCGGATCGCCGTGCGCGACCGTGCGTCCAACGAGGCGCTGCTTAAGGTGCTCGGTGAACTCGGCATCTAGCGCACCCTGGGACGAATTCGAGCGTGAGGCCGTCTACCGTGTCATCACCGATCGGCGCGACATACGCGACGGGTTCCTTCCCGATCCCGTGGACGACGCCGTCCTGACCCGCGTCCTAGAGGCGGCCCACCGGGCCCCATCGGTCGGATTGACCCAGCCGTGGGACTTCCTCATCATCCGGGACGAGGCCAAGCGGGAACGCCTCCGGGCACTGGCCGAACAGCAGCGCGCCCTGTACGCGGCCACGTTGCCGCCCGCGCGCGCCGCCCGCTTCGACGGGCTCAAGGTGGAGGCCATCCGCGAAGCCCCGGTCAGCATCGTCGTCACGTGTGATCCCACTCGGGGTGGACGGAACCCGCTTGGACGTCATGTCCAGCCCCGGACGGCGCATTACTCCGTCGCCTGTGCCGTCGAGAACCTGTGGCTCGCCGCACGGGCCGAGGGGCTCGGCGTGGGATGGGTGAGCTTCTTCGACGAGCGGGAACTGGCTGTCGAACTGGGGCTTCCCGCCCACCTTGAGATCATCGCCTACCTGTGCGCCGGGACCGTGGCCGCGTTCCCGCCCGCGCCGATGCTCGCGCTGACCGGCTGGGCCCGCCGCCGTCCCCTCGCCTGGGCGGTGCACGAGGAGGAGTATGGGCAGCGTGGGCTGCCCGGAGAGGACGTCGTGAACCTGATCGAACAGACCGTCGCCGCGATCGAGCCGCCCGATGAGGCCGCCATCCGGGATGCCCGCGACCACCAGGCCCGCCTCACCAAGCCGCCGGGTTCTCTCGGCGTCCTGGAGGATCTGTCGGTCCGACTCTCCGGGCTGGCCGGGCAGTGCCCGCCGCCGCTGCCCGAGCCCGCCGCCGTCGCCGTCTTCGCCGCCGACCACGGCGTTCACGCCCAGGGCGTGACTCCCTGGCCCCAGGAGGTCACCGCGCAGATGGTGGCCAACTTCCTCGCCGGAGGCGCGGTCGTCAACGCGTTCGCCACCCAGGTCGGAGCCGAGGTCAGCGTCGTGGACATCGGTGTCGCCGCCGAGCTCGACGCCGCGCCCGGGCTCCTCCCGCGCAAGATCGCCGCCGGTACCGCCGACATGACGCGCGGTCCCGCGATGACCATGGACGAGGTCCGCCGTGCCGTCGAGACCGGCATCGAGGTGGCCCGCGACCTGGTCTCCGCCGGCGCCCGCTGCCTGGTCACCGGCGACATGGGGATCGCCAACACCACCGCGTCCGCCGCGTTGATCGCCGCGTTCACCGGCCTGCCGCCCGAACAGGTCACCGGCCGCGGCACCGGCATCGACGACGCCACCCACGCCCGCAAGATCGAGGTCGTCCGCTCCGCTCTCTCGCGCCACGGGCTTCTTCCCGCCGACACGTCCGACACGTCGGAGGCGTCGGACACGAGCGCCACATCCGCGCGGGAGCCCTTGGAGGTGCTCGCGGCGGTCGGAGGGCTGGAACACGCCGCCATCGCCGGGTTCGTCCTCGGGGCCGCGGCGCTGCGCGTCCCGGTCGTGCTGGACGGGGTGATCGCCGGGGCCGCCGCGCTCGCCGCCGCCGCGCTGTGCCCCGAGGTGATCGGCGCCTGCGTGGCGGGCCACCGGTCGGCCGAGCCCGGCCACGCCGCCGCACTCGCGGCGCTCGGCCTGCGCCCGCTGGTCGACCTGGAGCTCCGGCTGGGCGAGGGGACGGGCGCACTGCTGGCGTTGCCGCTGGTCCAGGGCGCTGTCCGGGTCCTGCACGAGGTCGCCACGTTCGACTCGGCCGGAGTCAGCGGCAAAGAGGCCGGACACAGTAACGACATGATCACGGAATGAGTCACGCTCGGCTATCGACTGGCCAGAGGCCCTCTCCATGGACTCCCCAACACGAGTACCGTTGTTCCACAAAGACAGGTCTCCGTCACCGGCGTCCATGAGCCGCCCCGAACATCCGATCGTGAGAATCACCACGTGCCCCCGTACCTGCTAGGTCTGCGACTCGGCGGGCGACGCGTCCTCGTCGTCGGCGGGGGCCGGGTCGCCCAGCGGCGCGTGCCCGCGTTGCTGGCCGCCGGCGCGGACGTCGTGCTCGTCTCGCCCGACGTCACCGCCTCCCTGGAGGGGCTGATCGACGCCGGCCGGGTCCAATGGCACCGCAGGCCCTACAAGCGGGGCGACTGCGCGGGAGCGTGGCTCGTCCAGGCCGTCACCGACGACGCCAAGGTCAACGGGGACGTGGTCGCCGAGGCCGACGCCGCACGGATCTGGGCCGTCCGGGCCGACGACGCCGAGTCGTCCCCGGCCTGGACGCCCGCGAGCGGCCAGGCCGGCGACGTCACCGTCGGGGTCCTGCTCGGCGGCGATCCACGGCGCGCGGCCGGCATCCGCGACGCGGTGGTGGACGGGCTGCGCGACGGGGGCCTTGAGTCCCGGCACTCCCGGCGCAAGCCCGCGGGCGTCGCCCTCGTCGGCGGCGGTCCCGGCGACGCGGGGCTGATCACCGTCCGGGGGCGGCAGTTGCTGGCCATGGCCGACGTCGTCGTCACCGACCGGCTCGCACCCGGCTCGCTGCTGGACGAGCTCGCCGACGACGTGGAGGTGATCGACGCGGCCAAGATCCCCTACGGCCGTACCGTCACCCAGGAACGCATCAACGACCACCTGGTCGAGCAGGCGCGGCAGGGCAAGTTCGTCGTCCGGCTCAAGGGCGGCGACCCGTTCGTGTTCGGGCGGGGCGGCGAGGAGGCGCTGCACTGCGCCCGGCACGGCATCCCCGTCACGGTCGTTCCCGGGATCACCAGCGCCGTCGCCGTGCCGTCCGCCGCCGGGATCCCGGTCACCCACCGGGGCATCGCGCAGGAGTTCCACGTCGTCTCCGCACACGTCCCGCCGGGCCACGCCGAGTCCACCGTGGACTGGGCGGCGCTGGGGCGCGCGAACGGCACGCTCGTCCTGCTCATGGCCGTGGAGCGAATGGCGCTGATCGCACCGGCGCTCATGCGCTATGGTCGGTCGTCCGACACGCCGGTCGCCGTGATCCAGGACGGTACCCTTCCAGGCCAGCGGACGCTCACGGCGACGCTGGGAACGGTGGCCGACGAGATGGCCGCCGGGGGAGTCCGGCCCCCGGCGATCGTGGTCGTCGGCGACGTGGTCGACGTGGCACGAGAGATCGACATGATTCGAGCCGACATGGGACGGGATCCGTGACACCCCCGGCAGAACAGAGCGCGGTTCACGACGAGGAGGCGGGCGCCGGCCCGGGAGGCGGGGTCCAGGACTCCGCGGCGCCCGGCGACGACGCGCCCGGTGGTGACGCGGTGCCCGGAAACGAGCCCAGAAACCCCGAACCCGACAAGCCCGAGGCCGGAAGGCCGGCGGCCGGGAAGCCCGAGGCCCCGAAGCCCAAGCCCCGGACCTCCCGGGCCAGGAAGCCCGCGCCCGGTAAGCCCGCCCCCGGTAAGCCCCAGGCGGGCAAGCCCGCGCCTGACGAGCCGGAGCCGAAGGCCCCGGAGCCGAGGGCCGGGCGACCGGAAGCGGGGACGTCCGCGCCCGGAAAGGCCCAGGCGGGGAAGCCCGGCACGGGGAAGGCAGACGCGGAGAAGCCGGGCACGGAGAGGCCGGGCACGGAGAGGCCCGCGCCCGACAAGCCCGAGCCGGAGCCTGAGAAGCCGGCGGCCGGCAGAACCGAGCGTGTCAGGTCCCGCGGGGCCGCCAAGACCGGGCCCGTGAAGACCGGGCCCGTGAAGACCGGGCCCGTCAAGACCGGCAAGGGAGTACGCGGTGAAGGGGCACGCGGTGCAGGAGCACGGACGTCCGGCACGGCCCGCGGTGGAGGGACGGTGCGGCAGGGCGAGCTGATCCGAGCGCTCACCACGCTCCGCGATCAGCTCGGCGCGTTCGACTTCGTCCTGGACGTCCCGGACGTCGAGGAAGCGCGCGAGGCCCGCGCCGAACTGCGGGGCCAGCTGGAGGACTACATCCTCCCGCGCGTCCAGGCCGCGGGCACCCCCATGCTCGTGGTGCTCGGCGGGTCCACCGGCGCGGGCAAGTCGACGCTGGTCAACACGTTGGTCGGGGCCCGTGTCAGCGCCACCGGCGTGCTCCGTCCCACCACCAGCAGCCCCATCCTCGTCTGCCATCCCGACCACGCCGAATGGTTCCTGGAAGGGCCGCTGCTGCCCGGCATGGGCCGCGTCCGCGGGCCCGCCCCCGACGCCATCGCCGGTGACCAGCTCGTCGTCATCAGCACCGACGTCCTGCCGCCCGGGCTCGCGCTGCTCGACAGCCCCGACTTCGACTCCGTCTTCGAGGACCACTACGAGTTCGCCACCAAGCTGATGGCGGCGGCCGACCTGTGGCTGTGCGTCACCACCGCCGCCCGGTACGCCGACGCGCAGGTGTGGCAGATGCTCCAGCGTGCCAAGGAGAACGGCGCCACCATCGGCGTCGTGCTGTCCCGCATCCCGCAGAGCGAAGGCCCGGACGACCGTTCGGGCGAGGTGGGCTGGGGCGGCGCCGAGGTCGTCCAGCACTTCGGCGAGATGCTGGACGAGCACGAGGTCGGCGACGCGCGGCGCTTCACCGTCCCCGAGACCCGGATCGAGGAGAGCCGCCTCCCCGAGGAGGCCGTCGCGGACATCCGCGCCTGGCTCGTCGGCGTCGCCGAGGACACCGAGGACCGCGAGATCGTCGTCAGTGACACCCTCGCGGGCGTCCTCGACAGCCTCCGCACCCGCGTCCCCGAGATCGCCAGGCACGTCGAGGCGCAGGTGGAGCAGCGTGCCGACCTGGCCCGGCAGGTCGAGGCCGCCTACGCCACCGTCCTCGCCGAGCTTGACGAGGCCACCCGCAACGGCTCCCTGCTGCGCGGCGAGGTCCTCGCCCGCTGGCAGGACTTCGCCGGCACCGGCGACCTGCTGCGCGCGCTGCACGTCCAGCGCGCGCGCCGCGGACGCGCCGCCAGCCGGCGCCACCGGAGCCCCGCCCGTGTGCGCGCGCTCAAGGCCGCGCTGCGCAGCGGGCTCGAATCGCTGATCCTGGCGTCCGCCGAGCACGGCGCCGAGCAGGTCCTCGCCCGCTGGCGCGAGCACCCCGCCGGGGGCGAGGTCATGGCTGGGCCCGCCGCGGCGCTCGGCGGTGTCTCCCCTGAACTGTCCCGCCGCGTCACCCGTGCCGTCAGCTCCTGGCAAGACCACGTCCAGGAGCTCATCCGCACAGAGGGGGTGACCAAACGCTCGGTCGCCAAGCTCGTCTCCTTCGACACCGAGGCGGTCTCCCTCGTCCTGATGATCGGCCTGCTCGGCTACGGCACCTCCGACGTCGCCGTCGAAGGCGGCAACAGCGCCGTCCCGCAGCGGCTCCTGAAGGCGCTGTTCGGCGCGGAGTCGCTGCGCGGCATGGGCGCCAAGGCCCGCGCCGACCTGCGCAGCCGCATCGGGATGCTGTTCGACGAGGAGGCGATCAGGTTCGGGCAGGCGCTCGACGCCGCCGGCATCCCGGACGAAACCGTTCCGGTCCAGCTCTACCAGGCCACCTACAACCTTGAGGTTGCCCGATGACCACCTCGGCCATCCCCGCGAACTCGCCCATGGGCCCCGGCGGCGCTCCCATCCTCGGGACGCCCGTGGCCGGCCCCGCCGTGCCCACCGTGCAGGTGCCCGGTCTCACCGAGCGCCTCGACGGCCTCGACCGGCTCGTCGAGGTCGGAAGGGGCCGGCTCGACCAGCCGCTGCTCGACGACGCCGGCGCGCTGCTCGACCGCGCCGGGCAGCGGTTGCGGCTGTCGGGGGAGCACACGGTCGTGACCCTCGCCGGCGGCACGGGCAGCGGCAAGTCGTCGCTGTTCAACGCGATCTGCGGGCTCGAACTGTCGCCCACCGGCGTACGCCGCCCGATGACGTCCAAGGCGCACGCCTGCGTCTGGGGCCTGGACGGTGCCGGGCCCCTGCTCGACTGGCTCGACGTGGAGAAACGCCACCGCTACGCCCGCGCCAGCGCCCTCGACATGGAGCGGGCCGACAGCTCCCTCCAGGGTCTCGTCCTGCTGGACCTGCCCGACCACGACTCCATCCAGGCCCTGCACCGCGCCGAGGTCGACCGGTTCGTCACCATCGCCGACCTTCTCGTCTGGGTCGTGGACCCGCAGAAGTACGCCGACGCCGCCCTGCACCGCAACTACATCGTCCCGTTCGCCCGGCACACCGGCGTGACGTTGATCGTCCTCAACCAGGTCGACCGTCTCGGCCCGGACGAGATCGAGGACTGCGCGGCCGATCTGCGCCGCCTGCTGGAGGCCGAGGGCCTCACCCACCCGCGCGTCGTCACCACCTCCGCGGTCAGCGAGGACGGCGTCACCGGCTTCCGCGACATCCTCGTCGACACCGTCGCCGCCCGCCGTGCCCGCAGCGAGCGGCTGTCCGCCGACGTCGACAGGGTCGCCGAGCGGTTCGCCGTCCACCGCTACACCGCCGAGCCTCCCGTCACCATCGAGGAAGACCGGCAGCTGGAACTCGTCCAGTCCCTGACCGACGCCGCGGGCGCGCCCGCCGTCGCCGAGGCGATGGAGAGCGCCTACGAGCTGCGCGCCGCCGACTTCGTCGGCTGGCCCGTCGCCGCCCTCATCGACCGCCTCCGCTCGGACCCGCTGCGCCGGATGCGCCTCACCGAGCTGCGCGAGGAACTCCGCAACGCCTTCACCGGCCCGATCGGCGCCCAGCAGGGCGACGTCGACAACGCCCTGCACACCGTCACCGACGGCGTCGCCGCCGAACTGCCCCCGCCCTGGGTGCGCTCTGTCCGGGCGGCCGCACGCTCTCACGCCGTGGAGATCCCCGAGGCCCTCGGCGAGTCCCTCAAGGCGGCGCTGCCCACCTTCAACCAGGTGCCGCGCTGGTGGTGGCTGATCAAGACCTGGCAGTACTTCCTCGTCCTGGTGGCCGTCCTCAGCGTCGCGTGGATCGGCCTCCTCGTGGTCTACGGCCTCCTGGACGCGGGCGGCGACGACCCGCCCGGCCTCGTCGGAGAGGCGGGCCTCATCCCCTATGTCGCCGTTCTTGTCGTCTGCACTCTGGGGATGGGCTGGCTCACGTCGTCCGCCTGCCGGAATCTGGTGGCCCTCTCGTCCGCCAAGCACGGCGACAAGATGGAACTTCACATGAACGAGGGCATCGAGCGCGTCGCCGAGCAGAAGGTGGTGGCCCCCGTCACCGCCGAACTCGAGCTCTACGCACGCTTCCGACGCGACGTCGACACCGCCCTGGGCCGCACCGGCCGCTGAGTTATCCACAATTGCCGAGACGGCTTCCGCCCGCTTCACCACTGCGCCACCGTTGAACTCGTCAGCGAGAGCAACGGAGGAATCATGAACGAAGCGCACATCACCATCATCGGCTGGATTGCCGCGGAGCCCTACTACTCCGTGACCGCCAACGGCACCCCGTTCCTGTCCCTGCGAGTCGGCTGCACGCCCCGCCGCTATGACCGCCAGACCGGCCAGTGGCAGGACGTCGACACCATGTTCCTCACCGTCAACTGCTGGCGCGGCTTGGCCGACAACATCAACGCCTCTGAGTTCCAGCGCGGCCATCCCGTCCTGGTCACCGGCCGGCTCCGCATCCGCCAGTACGAACGCGACGGCCAATGGCGCTTCTCCGCCGAGATCGAGGCCACCACCGTCGGCCACGACCTCAGCCGCGGTACCGCCGACTTCCGCCCCGTCCACCGCGGCGGAGCCCTCACCGACGAGGACCGCCAGGAAGCCCGAGAGGCCGCCGATCAATGGGCCCTGACACCCTCCACCGAAGAGGAGGCCAAACAAGCCGCCTAGTGTCCCGCGGACCAGACGCCGCGCTGGCGCATCACCCACCCAGGCCGGTGCCGGCGAAGTCATCGCCGAAGGCGGCGGCAAGCGCTTTCGCGATCACGTCGGGCAGTTCGGTCCGGCCGTCGTCCTCGGCCCACCGCACCAGTGCCGTGTGCAGGGCGGCCAGGCAGGCGCTCGCGGCCACGTGGAAACGGAACGCGGTGTCGGCGTCGGTGTCATCGTCCCCCAGGGCATCGACGATCGCCTGCTGAAGGGCGTAGTTGTTGTCCAGATGCTTGGCACGCAGGGCCGGCGTCGAGATCATGAGCCGGAGGCGCGCAAGCAGGAACTGCTCATCCGCCGTCAGGCCGTGTCCCTCGCCGCCACCGGCCAACGTCGCGGCCGCGTCGATGAGCGCGCCGCCGATACGGCTGACCAGGGGTTGCGCGGCCGACGATGCCAGGATCCGCTCGGCGACGAGCCGGCCACGCTGGTCGAGGAGCACGAGGTCCTCCTTCGTCGGGAAGTGCCGATACACGGTCATGGGCGAGACACCCGCGGCCTCGGCGACGTCGGTCACGGTCGTGGCGTCGTAGCCGTGCTCGGTGAAAAGCCGCACCGCGTGCGCCTGAATCATGCGCTGCGTCTCGGCTCGCCGTTGCGCGCGCAATGTTGAGTGCTGGTCAGGCATGTGGTAGACACTACCGCAGTGGTAGTGACTACCAGATTGGTAGTCACTAGCAGATCGAGGTGATGAAGCATGAGTGATCCGACCGGCCGGACGGCTCTCGTGACCGGGGCATCCCGCGGCATCGGGCAGGCGATCGCGAACCGGCTCGCCGCGAACGGGGCAAGGGTCATCGTGCACTTCGGCACCGACGAGGACGGCGCGAAGGCGACGGTCGCCGAGATCGAGCGCACCGGAGAAACCGCGTTCGCCGTCAGAGCGGAACTCGGCGTGGAGGGCGACGTCGAGACGCTCTTCGCGGGGGTCGAGACGGTCCTGGACGGGCGACGGCTCGACATCCTCGTCAACAACGCGGCGGCCGCGCCCGCCGGCCCGCTCGCAACCACGACGCGAACGGAGTTCGATCACCTCTTCGCGGTGAACGTGCGCGCGCCGTACTTCATCATCCAACGAGCCCTACCGCTGCTCCCCGACGGTGGCCGCATCGTCACGATCTCGTCCGTGGCGACCCGGATGGCCAACCCGGCCCAGACGTCCTTCGCCATGACGAAGGGCGCGGTCGAGACGATGAGCAGGACCCTGGCCAACGAGCTCGGAGCCCGGGGGATCACGGTGAACGCGGTCGCGCCCGGCGCCACCCGGACGGCGACCAACGGGTCGGTCTTCGAAGCACCGGGCCTGGCCGACCTCATCGCCGCGACGACGGCGCTCGACCGGCTGGGCGGCCCCGACGACGTGGCCGACGTGGTCGCCTTCCTCGCCTCCGACGCTGCGCGCTGGATCACCGGCCAAGTCATCGACGCAAGCGGCGGCCTGTTCCTGGGCCCCCGCGCCTGATCGCCGCCGACAGGCAAGAGACCGCCACATGTCAGCGCAGTACTTGTGTTCGGGCACGCCGGCCCCAGCGTGTCGCATGGTGTCCTCGACCCGCGCCCTCGGCAAGTACGGCGCACGGTCGACCAGGGGCTGTCCTCTGCCTGCGGCCACCGCAGGTACGTCCTGACTCGCGACAAGCCAGGCACGATCCCGCCGTGGCCGCGCCACGTCACGCTGCCACGCCGCCGGTGACGTCATACCGTCTAGTCCGCGTTTCGGCGCTGCGGCCCGACGCCCTCGGGGATCTCTCCGTGGAGGTGCGGGATGTAGACGAGCTTCTGCGTCCGGCCGTCAAGCACGGTCGACTCGATGAGCTCCAGGTCGAGCTCGGCCCCGTCGTGGAGGAGGGCCGCCTGGCCGGCACGACCTGAGACGGCGGGGAACATGAGGATCTCGAGACGGTCGACGAGGCCGGCGGCGAGCAGAGCGCGGTTCAGCGAGATGCTGCCGTGCGATCGCATCGGGATGTCCGTGGTGCGCTTCAGGCGTTCGATCGCCGTCACCGCGTCCTCGTCGAGAACCGTCGAGTTCTGCCATCCGAGCGGCTCTTCGAGCGTGCTGGAGAACACGATCTTCGGCAGTTCGTTCAGGCTGTCGTAGTAGGGCTCGTCATACTCGACCACGAATTTCCGGAACTGCCGGAACGTCGTCGCGCCGAAGACGAGCACCTGGTCCTGCGCGAAGGTGCGCACCCGGTCCTCGCGGATTTCGGGGCCCTCCTTCCCCCAGTATCCGGGCCAACCCGTGGCCATGCCGTAGCCGTCCAGGCTGCAGAAGAAGTCGACGGTGAAGGTGGCGCTCATGGTGGTCTCCCTTTCCTTTGCCCCACGCCGCCTCAGGCGGGCGGCTTCACTGCGTCTACGAACACGACCGACCCGATCCGACACCTGCCTCGAAACCGGTTCCATCATCGGGCTGCGCCGAGCGAAGCCGGCGCTCGCGCCGGAGCCAGGGGTAACGAAAGGTGCGGTCGGGACAGGTGGAAAGTGCTGATGAGCCTTGCGGTTCTGGTGCTTTCGGGTCTGGAGTCCAGGGACCGTGGCGGGTGCGGGACGGAGCCCGGATGGGGGAGCGGGGGCGTCGCCGGGTCGATGGTTGTTGGTGGCGCCCCCGCACCGATGGGGTTCTGCGGCCTGCCTAGATCCAGGAAACGCCGCGCATAGTGAAGTTCCCCCTCAGGATGTGCTGAGGTCCGCGAGTCCGCGGCCCCGGTGCGGGTGCCTCAAGCGGCCAACCCCGCATGTGCGCCTCTGAAGGTACCCGTTTCGCGCCCGCTCCGCACACGTTGCAACTATCGTGTTACACAACGTGATGCGTGTAAGGGGGAAGGATGACGGCTGTGCAGTCGTCCGCCGAGGATCGCGGTGGGGAACTGGCCCGCAAACCCCGGCGCCGAGCGTTTCCAGGGCGCCTGTCCCTGCTCATGGTCTACGTGCCGCTGGTCGTCGCCGTCCATCTCGGGCTCATCGCGGCGGGGTTGCTCGGCACGTCCCCGCAGTTCAACGATCTGCTGACCTTTGCCTCGCTGGTGGCCTGCGGGGCGGTGTGCATCGAGGCGACGCGGCGGCTCGGCATGCCGGCCGGGGTCGGACGCGACCTGCTGTCGGCGTGGTGGTTGCCGGTCGCGCTGCTGCTGCCGCCGGTGTACGCGCTGCTGATGCCGGTGCCCTTGCAGGCGCTGCTGCAGTTCCGGGTACGCCGGACGCTCGTCTACCGCAGGGTGCTCGTCGCCTCCGCGCTGGGCATCGCGGGCGCCTGCGCGTCCACGGTGTTCCATCTGGTGGTCAGCGACCCCCTGGACGGTCCGCCCACCTGGTTGGTCGACGCCTATCCCGGCATTCCGGCGGCGGTGGGCTGTGCGGCGCTGTTCGCCGTGGCGAACTCGGCGCTGGTCGCCGTCGCGGCACACGCGGACAACCCTGAGGGCCGGTGGCGGGACGTCCTGTGGACACGGGAGAGCCTGCTGCTGGACGTGGTGGAACTGTGCGTCGGAATGCTCGTGGCGATCACGAGTGCGGTGACGCTGGGGCTGCTCCTGCTGGCCTTGCCTCCGGTCATGCTGTTGCAGCGGAGCCTGATGCACCAGCAGTTGCAGGCCGCCGCGCGTACGGATTCCAAGACCGGGTTGCTGAACGCCGCGACCTGGCAGCGAGAGGCCGGCACCGAACTGTCCCGGGCGCAGCGCACGCATGACCCGCTCGCCCTGCTGCTGATCGACATCGACCACTTCAAGCGGGTGAACGACACCCACGGGCACCTTGTGGGCGACCAGGTGCTGGTCGGGGTGGCAAGCACCCTGTGCCACCAGCTTCGTGACTACGACGTGGTCGGACGATTCGGCGGCGAGGAGTTCGTGGTGCTGCTACCCGGCACCGACACCGTCGAGGCGTGCAGGGTGGCGGAGCGACTGCGCGGCAGGGTACGGCGATTGGCGGTGCCTGCGGAGGAGGGGACGGTGGCCGTCACGGTGTCGGTGGGCGTCTCCCTGCTCCGCACGCACGGCGAGGATCTCATCGAGCTCCTCGCGTCCGCCGACCTCGCGCTCTACCGGGCGAAGTCGTCCGGCCGCGACCGGGTATGCCTGCCCGCACTAGACGGCCCCCCCAAGGCGTCAGAAGCCTAGAACCAGGGCGTCCCAGGCGAGGGACGGCGCCCAGCACGAGCGCAGCCGGAATCCGATCACGAAGGAAGGCGCCAAGCGAGCCGAACGGCTGTGTGTTGCTGTTCGGGGCGTGCGCTTCTCTCAGAATTGCGTGCCGGATGTGCCGCGCGTGTGATCGCGTGCGAAGCCAGGGAGGAGCGAAGCGAGGGCCTGATCGCGAAGCGAGCCGCCAGGCGAGTCGGAGCGATGCAGCGATCACCGCAGTGTCCGTTGAAGGAGGGCGCCCTGGCGCCCGACGCCGAGGGCAGTGCGATGAACACCGAGATCACCGCAGTGTCCGTTGAAGGAGGGCGCCCTGGCGCCCGAGGCCGAGGGCAGTGCAATAGACACCGTGAAAAACACTTAGCCTGACCCTCTAGTCTTGAGGGATGGCCGAGTACATCTACACGATGCAGCGTGTGCGCAAGGCGCACGGCGACAAGGTCGTCCTGGACGACGTCACCCTGCATTTCCTTCCGGGTGCCAAGATCGGTGTTCTGGGGCCGAACGGCACCGGTAAGTCGACGCTGCTGCGCATGATGGCCGGCCTGGAGCAGCCGTCCAACGGCGATGCGCGCCTGATGCCCGGGTTCACCGTCGGGATGTTGCAGCAGGAGCCGCCGCTGAACGAGGAGAAGACCGTCCTCGGGAACGTGCAGGAGGGCGTCGCCGAGACCAAGGCGATGGTCGACCGGTTCAACGAGATCGCCGAGAAGATGGCGACGGACTACTCCGACGAGCTCATGGAGGAGATGGGCAAGCTGCAGGAGCAGCTCGACCATCGAAATGCCTGGGATCTCGACAGCCAGCTTGAGCAGGCGATGGACGCGTTGCGTTGCCCGCCGGGCGATGCCGAGGTCGCGAAGCTGTCGGGGGGTGAGCGCCGCCGGGTCGCGCTGTGCAAGCTGCTGCTGGAGGCGCCCGACCTGCTGCTGCTGGACGAGCCCACCAACCACCTGGACGCCGAGAGCGTGCAGTGGCTGGAGCAGTTCCTCGCCAAGTACGAGGGCACCGTCCTGGCCGTGACGCACGACCGGTATTTCCTGGACAACGTGGCCACCTGGATCCTGGAGCTGGACCGCGGCCGCTGCTTCCCGTACGAGGGCAACTACTCCACGTACCTGGAGAAGAAGGCCGACCGGCTGAAGGTCGAGGGCAACAAGGACGCCAAGCGCAAGAAGCGCCTCCAGGACGAGTTGGAGTGGGTCCGCTCGAACCCCAAGGCGCGGCAGACGAAGTCCAAGGCCCGCCTGGAGCGGTACGAGGAGATGGCGGCCGAGGCGGCCAAGACCCGGAAGCTGGACTTCGAGGAGATCCAGATCCCGCCGGGTCCGCGGCTGGGCACCACGGTGATCGTCGCCGACAAGCTGACCAAGGGGTTCGATGACCGGGTCCTGATGGACGACCTGACCTTCAACCTGCCCCCGAACGGCATCGTCGGTGTGATCGGTCCGAACGGCGTCGGCAAGACCACCCTCTTCCGCATGATCGTGGGGGAGGAGAAGCCGGACGCGGGCGCTCTGCGGCTCGGCGAGACCGTGCAGGTGTCGTACGTCGACCAGGGCCGAGGTGGGATCGACCCGAAGAAGACCGTGTGGCAGGTCGTCTCGGACGGTCTCGACCACATCAACGTCGGCCAGGTCGAGATGCCGTCCCGGGCGTACGTCGCGGCGTTCGGCTTCAAGGGGCCGGACCAGCAGAAGCCGGCGGGCGTCCTGTCCGGTGGCGAGCGCAACCGCCTCAACCTGGCGCTGACCCTCAAGCAGGGCGGCAACGTCCTGCTGCTGGACGAGCCGACCAACGACCTCGACACCGATACCCTGTCCAGCTTGGAGAACGCCCTTCTGGAGTTCCCCGGCTGCGCCGTGATCACCTCTCACGACCGGTGGTTCCTCGACCGGATCGCCACGCACATCCTCGCCTGGGAGGAAGGCTCGAACTGGTTCTGGTTCGAGGGCAACTTCGCCGACTATGAGAAGAACAAGATCGAGCGCCTGGGCGCCGATGCCGCCCGTCCGCACCGGGTGACGCACCGCAAGCTCAAGCGCGACTGACGCGGGACGGCGGCCGTGCGATCCACCGGGTCGCGCGGCCGCTCGCGCGAATGAGGCGGGGGTCACGTGGGTGCGGAGCTGGGCGGCAACAGCATCCGGGTAGCATCGGGCGGACCGATGGAAACCCCCGTCATCGATCCAGGCGAGGACATGCAGCAGACCGAGGCCGAGTATCGGCACGTCTACGAGTTCAGCATCCGCTTCGGGGACATCGACTCGCAGGGCCATGTGAACAACGTCAAGTTCCTCGGCTACCTGGAGGACGCGCGGCTGGAGATGTTCCACGGCGATCCCGTCCGCAAGGGGGAGCAGCCCGTCCGCGGCATGGTGATCTCCCGGCATGAGATCGACTACCTGTTGCCGCTGCTGCCGACCGTCTACCCGATCCGTGTGGAGACGTGGGTGACGCAGGCGCGCGCCGCCTCGTTCACGTTGGCCTACGAGGTCCGCGACGATGAGAACGTCTACGCCACCGCGACGTCGACGCTCGTGGCGTTCGATGTGGCCGCGAACCGCCTGCGCCGGTTCACTCCTGAGGAGAGGGAGTTCATCGGTCGCTACATCGCCCCTGGGACATGACGGCTGTCACGGGCCCGGCGCTCGGCGACGGTCCGCAGGATCCGCTGCCCGGACTTGGTCTCGGACGCGGCGTCGAACTGCGTCTCGTGCGGGAAGCGGACGCGGTTCCTCTCGCGGTCCTCTATCAGGAGAATCGCGGGTATCTGCGCCCTTGGGAGCCGGAGCGTGCCGACTCGTACTTCACCGTCGAGGGGCAGCGGGCGAATCTGCGGTCCCTGCTCGATGCGTATGGCGCGGGGGAGATGTGGCCCGCCGTGATCCTGGTCGACGGCAGGCCTGCGGGACGGATCACGCTTAACAACATCTTGCGCGGGCCGCTCCAGAGCTGTTTCGTCGGCTACTGGGTGGCGCGCGCGCACGCCGGCCGGGGTGTGGCCACGCAGGCCGTACGGCAGGCGCTGGACGTGGCGTTCGGGGTGCTCCGCTTGCACCGGGTGGAGGCGTTCACCCGGGTGGACAATCACGCCTCGCAGCGCGTTCTTGCGCGCAACGGGTTCACGGTGGTCGGGACGTCCCGCCATCACATTCATGTGGACGGGCGCTGGCACGACGAGCGGCTCTTCGAGCGGCTCGCTCCCTGGGACGACGGGATCGCGTTGATTCCTCCCGGCTGAACCGGGCGTAGGGATCATTCTTGCCGGGTATTACCGGTAAGAATGAGTCGTCCTGAATCGAGAAGCCATGTCCCCCTATCTCGCTGCCTGGGTCCTGTGGATCCTGATGTTCTTCGCCATCGAACTGCCCGCGGTCTTCAACCGCCAAAAGGATGACACCCTGTCCGAGCTGGTCTGGAGCGTCTTCGCGATCCGCGGGAAGCCGTTCGGATGGCAGTTCCGCCGACTCGCCCTGGTCCTTGGACTGGGCTGGCTTCTGGCCCACTTCCTCACGGGTGGCGCCGTCTGACCCCGCCGCGGTCGGAAGGGCGGACTACCAAGGGCCCGTCCTCCCTCCTGGCCGTCCTTCCGGCTCGCGGCGGTGCCGTCAGGCGCGGTGCGGACCTGTCGCGCTGTGGCGCGCCTGGTCAGCGTGAGGCCAGCCACGGGTCCTTGAGGTCCAGGTAGGTGAAGTCGCCCTCGTAGAACTGGCGCATCTCCTCCATCGCGGCCTGCATCTCGGCGGGAGGCTGTTGCGTCTCGCCTCTGCGGGCCTCTGCCTCGGACGTGAAGTAGACGGCCTCGGTCATGCCGCCGTCCCCGTGGGCGGCCCAGACGCCGCCGATGATGTCGGGGCGGAACCGGTGGAGCAGGTCGAGGTCCGCCCGGTCCATCCACGCCCGCAGCCCGTCCAGGTCACGGACACGGCTGTGCATGATCTGGACGAAGCCGGCGTCGTCGGAGCCGCCGGCCAGCCAGGTGCCGGTCTCGGTGCAGTCGTGGAAGGTGACCTCACCGGTGAAGAGCTTGGAGAGTTCGGTCCACCATTGCTCCTGCTCGTGCCGGTGGCTGTTGCCGCGGGCGGCCTCCCGTGACTCGAACCGGGCGAGCGTGATGAACGTGCCGTCCTCGGTGACGCCGGCGGTGCTGCCGAGCCAGCCGATCGAGCCGGGCGCGAGGTCGCGGACCCAGCGGTCCATCGCCTCCTTGACCTCGTCGCGGTCGGTGATTTTCCCCTGGATTACCTGGATGAACATCGCGCGCCTCCTCATCGAGATCGTTGCGCGAACCGGCCGTTTGGACCGGTCCTTCTCAATTTCGACGCTACGCCGGATGCGTGGGGATAACCACTGAGTCGTCACGGGTCGGTAACAAGCAATGCAGAGATCCGTTTCTGCCCTACTTATCCCTCTAGGGTCGCCTCGCGAAATGTGGAGATCCCACGTGGAAGGGGCATGATGCGGCGCGTCTCAACAGGAGCGATGGCACTGCTGCTCGCCGCGGGAGTGACCGGGGCCGGCGCCACAGCGGCGCAGGCGGCGGCCACTGCGCGTACGGACACTGCACGCACGGACACGGCCCTGGCGGGTCCGGCCCAGGCAGGCGACATCCTCGCCCAGCTCAAGGCCATCCCCGGTATGCAGGTGACGGAGAAGACCTCGACGTTGCCGGGCTACCGATGGTTCTGGCTCAACTACCGCCAGCCGGTTGATCACCGCGACCCCAAGGGGAAGTGGTTCGAACAGCGGATCATGTTGCAGCACAAGTCCGCGGACCGGCCGATGGTGCTCTACACCAGCGGCTACAACACGCCGGAGACGATGTTCACCTCCGAGCCGACGTCGCTGATCGACGGCAACCAGATCTCCGTCGAGTACCGATACTTCACCCCGTCGCGTCCCGAACCGGCCGACTGGACCAAGGACACCATCTGGCAGGCCGCGACTGACGAGCACCGGCTGATCGGCGCACTGAAGAAGATCTACAAGGCCCGATGGATCTCGACGGGGGCCAGCAAGGGCGGCATGACGGCCGTTTACCACAAGCGCTTCTACCCGCATGACGTCGACGGCAGCGTCGTCTACGTGGCGCCGAACGACGTCGACAACAAGGACGACCGGGCCTATGACCGGTTCTTCCGGACGGTCGGCACCGACCCCCAATGCCGCGCCCACGTCAAGGCGCTGGCACGCGAGTTCCTCAAGCGCCGCCCCGCGATGTTGTCGCGTTTCAAGGACGCGGCGGCCAAGAACGGCTGGACGTTCGACATCCTGCGGACACCCGACCGTGCGTTCGAGAACTCGGTGATGGACTACGAGTGGGCCTTCTGGCAGTACAGCCTGCAGTCCGACTGCCCGGCACTGCCCGCGGTGGACGCCTCCGACGACACGCTGTACGGGTCGCTCGACGCGATCTCCGGGCTGTCGTTCTACACCGACCAGGGCCTCGCGCCGTACATCCCGTACTTCTACCAGGCGGGCACACAGCTCGGCTGGCCGTCGCCGCAGTTCACGAACCTTCGTCCGCTGCTGCGCTACGAGAGCAGCTACCAGCCGCGCACCTATGTCCCGAGCGACATCCCCGTGCGGTTCGACGGAGGCAAGGCGATGCGCGACATCGACGGCTGGGTCCGCGACCACGGTAGCCGCCTGCTGTTCGTGTACGGCGGGAACGACCCGTGGGGCTCCGAGCCGTTCCGGCTGGGCAAGGGCAGCCGCGACTCTGCCGTCCTCACCGCTCCCGGCATGAACCACAGCGGACGGCTGATCGCCAAGCTGTCCGACGAGGACAGGGTCGATGCCATCGCCGACCTCCAGCGCTGGGCGAACGTCACGCCCGGCGCGCGTGCGTTGACGACGCCCCCGGCCGACGACGTCCTCCAGCTTCAGCGCCCCCCGCTGTAGCGACCTCCGCCGCAGCGTTCGCGCTGTAGCGCCGGACCAGCGGCGCGCCGTCCGTGCGTAGACCCCTCGCACGGGTGGCGCGCCGCGCCCATGGCCCGGCGCGGCGCACCGGAGTCACGGGGACGCGAGCCAGGCGGCGGCATTGCCGGGGAGCAGATCGCCGTACGGTGGGATGCTGGTCAGCAGCGGCCGTCCCGGCGGCAGCCGCACGGGGTTCTCGCCGCAGTTGAGCGCGCAGGTCAGCGGGCCGCGCCGGAGGAACAGCGCCGCCGCGGGGGAGTCGAGCCACTCCAGGTCGTCCGGAAGCCCCGGGACGAGGCGGCGCCGCAGGGCGAGAGCCGCGCGGTAGAACGTCAGCGTCGAGGACGGATCCCCCTCCTGCGCCTCCACGGTCAGCGACGCCCATTCCGCCGGCATCGGCAGCCACGGCCGGACGCCGGCGAGCGAGAATCCGAACGGCTCGGACTTCCCGGACCAGGGGAGCGGCACGCGGCAGCCGTCCCGTCCGAGTTGCCCGCCGTCGCTGCGTTTGAAGATGGGGTCCTGGCGTGCCTCGTCCGGCAGATCCACCACTTCGGGGAGACCCAGTTCCTCGCCCTGGTACAGATACGCCGATCCCGGCAGCGCCAAGAGCAGCAGTAGCGCGGCCTTGGCGCGGGCCAGTTCGATCCCTGGAACCCCTTCCGGCTGCTCGTAACGCGTGATGTGGCGTATGGAATCGTGGCTGGACAGCACCCACGTGGGTGCGGCCCCGGTCGGTGCGACGGCCGTCACCGCGGCCTCCACCACGTCCCGGAACGCGGCCGCCGACCACGGTGCGAGCTGGAGATCGAACTGGAACACCTGGTGCAGTTCGTCCGGGCGCAGGTAGAGCGCGAGGTCGTCGGGGTCGTCGGTCCACACCTCGCCGATGGCCATGCGCTCGTCGTACTCGTCCAGGATGCGGCGCCAGCCCCGGTAGATCTCGTGGACCTCCGGACGGCTGTAGACCGGACCGTTCGCCGTCCGCACGCCGCGTCCGGCCAGGTCGCGGTAGCAGTCCTCCTTCACCAGGCCGGCCGCGACGTCGATACGGAAGCCGTCCACGCCGCGATCCAGCCAGAACCGCAGGATGTCCTCGAACTCGTGCCGGACGTCGGGATTGCGCCAGTTGAGGTCGGGCTGCTCGGTCGCGTACAGGTGCAGGTACCACTCGCCGTCGGGCAGCCGCGTCCAGGCGGGGCCGCCGAACGCCGACGGCCAGTCGTTCGGCGGATCCTCTTCACCGGGACCTTCTCCTGGCCTGCCGGGGCGGAAGATGTAGCGGTCTCGTGCAGGAGAGCCGGGCGGCGCGGCCACCGCCTTCCGGAACCACCGATGCCGGTCGGAGGTGTGGTTCGGCACGATGTCGACGATCAGCCGCAACCCGTGGGCGTGCGCGTCCGCCACCAGCGCGTCGAAGTCGCCGAGGGTCCCGAACCGCGGGTCCACGTCGCGGTAGTCCGCGACGTCGTAGCCGCCGTCCGCGAGCGGGGACGGGTAGAACGGAGTGAGCCACAGCGCGTCCACGCCGAGGTCGCGCAGGTACCCGAGCCGGGACCGGATGCCCCGCAGGTCGCCCTCACCGTCCCCGCTGGAGTCGGCGAAGCCGCGGACGTAGATCTCGTACACGACGGCATCGCGCCACCAGGGGGTTCGTGTCATACAGGGCGATCTACCCGATTATGTCGGGGCGTTCACCATGCTGCGCGCGGCCATCGTGAAGTAGTCCCAGAGCATCTTCTCCAGCTGCTCGGGCAGCTCCAGTTCGTCCACGGCGACGCGCATGTGCCGCAGCCACGCCACCCGCTCGGCCTCGCCGATCACGAACGGCACGTGCCGCATCCGCAGCCGGGGATGGCCTCGCTGCTGGCTGTAGGTGTTCGGACCGCCCCAGTACTGGATGAGGAACAGCCGCAGCCGCTCCTCGGCCGGGCCGAGGTCCTCCTCGGGGTAGAGGGCGCGCAGGGTGGGGTCTTCAGCGACCCCCTGGTAGAAGCGGTGCACCAGCTTGTGGAACGTCTCCTCGCCGCCGACCGCTTCGTAAAAGGTCACCTGTTCAGTCATGGCGCTCCCAGCCTATGTGATCAGGCGGATGGGGCGGGGGTCGCGACGCTGACGCCCGCCTCGTCGAACGCGCGCTTGACCCGCTCACGCAGCTCGCGGGCGGCGTCGGCCTGCTTGCCCGGCGCGGTCTTCAGCACGACGCGGATCACCAGCGCGTCACCCGCGAGCGCCTGCACGCCCCAGACCGACGGCTTCTCCAGGATGATGTCCTCCCAGGTGGGGGACTCGGCCATCGTGTCGGCGGCGCCCTGGAGGATCTCCTTGACCTTCTCGGTGTCCTCGTGGATGGCGACCGGGATGTCCAGGACGGCCCGGCCCCAGTTCTGCGACTCGTTCCCGACCTTCTTGATCTCCCCGTTGGGGACGTACCAGACGACGCCGTTGACGTCGCGCATCCGGGTGACACGCAGGGTGACGGCCTCGACCGTCCCCTTGGCGCTGCCCACATCGATCACGTCGCCGACGCCGTACTGGTCCTCCAGCAGCATGAACAGCCCGGCGAGGAAGTCCCTGACGATGCTCTGCGCGCCGAACCCGACCGCGACGCCGATGACGCTCGCGCTGGCGAGGATCGGCGCCAGGTTGAGGCCGAGCGAGCCCAGGATGCTGAACGCCGCCGTCCCCATGATCAGGATGGACGCGATGGAGCGCAGCACCGAGCCGAGTGTCTTGGCGCGCTGGGCGCGCCGCTGGTTGAGCAGGGCGGGACTGCCGTCGAAGACCGTCCGGGAGCGCTCCTTGACCTTCTCCGACATCGTGCCCTCGGCCATCCGCACGGTCACCTTGGTGATCATCCGGTGCGCGACGTTCTTGACGATCAGCGCGAGCACGAAGGTGACGACGATCCAGGACATGGTCGCGAGGGGCTTGTCGAGCCAGGTCGAGTAGAACCTGGTGAAATCAGTGTTGTGTGAGACGTTCCACACCAGCCTGCACGCGGTAGTGGGCGTCCGGTCGGTTCCGGCGGACGCCTGGCATGCGGTTTCGACCGTCCCCTCCTGCGCCCAGGGCAGCGACGCGTGGAGAACGAGTGACATCGGACAGACCCTCCCCGGCCATTGTGGGTGTCACGACACCTCGCCGTGGACCCGCGGCGGGTACGAGCCCGATCGTAGGGGACGGTGACGACCGATTCGTACCACGCCAGGTGATGTGGCGTGACCTGGCCGGGGAGGGACTGGCCAGACGAACGTGCCCCGCGGGCCGGTGGCTGCCGCGCCGTTCCGGCCACGGCCCGCGGGGCACGCCCGGCCCTAGGAGCGGCTCACCGGCCGCTCATGCCTCTCGCGCTTCACCGCTTCCCTGCCGAGCACGTCCCGGCCGTGGATCTCCCTGCCCAGGGGGTCTCTGCTCGGGGCCTGCCTGCCGTGCCCATCGCCGGCGAGGGGCTTCTTGCCGTGCGCTTCCCGGCGGAGCGGTTGCAGGACGTGCGCCAGCTTCAGGGCGGCGCCGCGCGGGTCGTCCACCCGGTGCATGCGCTCCCCCCATGACCACCAGAAGTAGTGGTCGAGCGACTCGGGTGCCGGTGCGCAGGTGACGTCCTCCGCGAGGCTCGCGGCCTCCGGGTTGACCACGCGCAGGAACACCGGTCCGGAGCGCGTCTGGACGACGCGGGCGACGAGCCCCCGCGCACCCAGCTCGTGCTCCAGCTCCTCGAGGTAGCCGACGCGTCTGTCGCTGACCACCTTCGCACCCCCTCCGTCTGTCGCGCTGCGAGGACCGCTTGGCCGTTTCCCGTGAGGCCGTCCGTCTCCGCCGAGTCCGACAACTGATCAACTCTGCGGATCCGTCTTGTTACCCGCGGCGAGAATTGCAACTCTCACCGTCCGGGGTCAAGGGCGCCCCTGTCCGCCGGAGTACCGAATCACCCCACCTCAGGCAAAGGTTCCTCCCCCCGGGAGGAAGAATCTCTACTCTGGAGGTCGGGGACACATCCTTCGCCTGCGCACTTCACGGGAACCGCTTGGCCTGCACCTGTGCGAGGGTTACGCTGCGTGCGCGAGCAATCATCTGTCGTGGCCATCAAATTACCGGTCGCCGTGGCAGGGACTCCGCCCCTTCCCCCGGGGAGGCGGTGCCCCGGCCCAGCGGTGAGGAGGCCGGATCCATGTCGTCGGACCCCCCTCGGAAAGAGACGGACGTCGCCCGCAGGATCCGAGCGCACGGTCTGGCCCGAGGACGCTTCCCCGTGGACATCGCACACGACATCCACGAACAATGCGCCCCCCTGTTCGGCACCAGCCGGGTGAAGGCACACCGCCTCGCCCACGGGGTCGCGCTGTCCGACATCGTGGCGCAGGTCAGGGCCCTGTACGAGGTCGACGGCAAGCCCGCCCCCAAGCTCGGGGAGACGCTGCTGTCGGCCTACGAGAGCGGGTACAAAAGACCCGGCCCCGAGTATCTGCACTACCTCTGCGCCGTCTACCGGGTGGAACCCGACTCGCTCGGGTTCCGGAGCCCCTGCATCTGCGGCCGCGGCCACACGGTACGCCCGGGCGCCGCCACCGTGCCCCTGCCGAGGGCACCGGAACGGCACCCCGCCCGCGAACCCGACGTCCCGCTCGTCGGATCCATCATCACCAGGGCCGAAGAACGGCCCTGGGTCACCGTCAACGATCTGCGGGGCCCCGACCGCGCCGAGGGCCCCCTGTCCATTGATGTGGGAGAGGAGGACATCGTGCTTCGTAGAACCCTTCTGCAACTCTTGGCCGGAGCGGGCGTGGCGCTCGACGGTCAGTTCCTGGGGGCGGTCGACAACCTGCGACGCAAGATGGACGACACGCTGGTCGGCGCGACCGTCTCACCGACCATGCTCGACCAGTGGGAGGAGACGACCTACGGCTACGGCCAGCAGTATCAGGCCACCCCGTCCCTGCGGATGCTCTGCGACGTGCTGCTGGACTTCAGTGAAGTGCGGCGCATGTGCGACAAGCGCCAGCCGGTCGAACTCCAGGAACGGCTGTGCCGCATCGCGGCGCAGCTGTCCGGGCTGTCCGGCCTGATCATGATCAATCTCGGCGACCACCGGCTCGCCCGGTCGTTCTTCCGTACCGCCCGCACCGCGGCGGACGAGACCGGCGACCGGCAACTGCGCGCCTGGGTGACCGTCCGCGAGTCGCTGGTACCGATGTACTACGGCGACCCCCGGGAGGCGCTGCACCTGGCCCGCAAGGCGCAGGACCTCGCCGGCCGCACCCCCGGTGTGGCCGCGGCCATGGCACCCGCCGTGGAGGCGCGCGCCCTCGGCATGCTCGCCCTGCGCGGACGCGGCGACGCCGCGCCCAGCGCCCGCCGCGCCCTGGTGCGCGGCCGCTCCGTCTTCGACCAGCTGTCCAAGACCGACACCGGCGACCTGGTATTCGGCTTCACCGACCGGCAGATGGCCTTCTACGAGGGCGACACCTTCACCAACCTCGGCGACCACAAGCACGGCGACGAGGTCCTCAGCCACGCGCTGACCCTCTACTCCTCCACCGACCGTGTCGACCTCACCCTCGTGAGGCTCGACCGTGCGACGTGCAAACTGCACGCCGGACACCCGGAGGCGGCGCTGACGGCGGGCCAGGAGGCCATCCTCGACCTCCCGCCCGATCACCGCTCCGACATCCTCGTCCACCGGGCCCGCCAGATCGGCGCCGCCGTCTCGGCCAAGCACGGCGACATCCCGGCGCTGAAGGGCTTCTACGAGGCGCTCGCGGGCCCCTGGATCACCAGCCCCGTCAACGACAGATCCGTCCCCCCGGCCGAACAGGTCTGACCGGGCCATGGGACCAGCAGACGGCGCTCCCCGGCACGAACACACAACGCCGGGGGGCGGCTACGGCGACGCCGAAAACAGTCCCCGGACACTCGTCCGAGTCAAGCGCGAGCCCCCCGAGTGGGCCTTCGCGGAACTCCGGCTGCGGCGCTACCAGGCAGCCGACCACGCCACCGTCCTCGCGCTGCACCGGGAAGGGCTCGCTCAGGTGGGCCTGCGCCCCGGCGACGGCGTCTACTACGACCACGACTTCTTCCGGATGGAGGACATCTACCTGCGCAATGACGGCGAGTTCCTCGTCGCCGAGACCGGCGGTCAGATCGTCGCGATGGGCGGCCTGCGCCGCGCCGACCTCGTCCCCGGAGGCAGGGCCCGCGCATTCGGCGGCTACGCCCCCGGCACACCCGCCCTCGACGCCGTCGAAATGGTGCGGCTGCGCGTCCGTCCCACCGTCCAGCGCCGAGGCTACGGCACCGCCGTCGTCCAGGCACTGGAGGAACGCGCCCGCGAATACGGCTACCGCATCCTTCGCGCCGACACCACCGATCTCCAAGCCCCGGCCCTCGCCCTCTACCAGAAGTTCGGCTGGACGGAGACCCGCCGCGAAGTGATCGGCGGCATCGTCAACATCTACATTGAAAAGGAGCTGTAATCCACCGGGGCCGGCTTCCTGAGAACCACCGGATCCCGGCCCCGGCACCATGAAGAACGGCAAATGCCGAGTGAGGCACGAATGTCCGCGGACGGCTCGCGCTGGACTACACCAGATCCTTCGTCATGAACACGCGGTTGGTCTCCGGGCGAGCCGCGGGGATCTCGCCAAAGACACGCCAGCCATGTCTGAGATAGAAATCCGGAGCCTGAATCTTCATGGTGTAGAGCACGCCGGTGCGGCATCCGCGCCTGCGGCTCTCTTCCTCAGCCCGCCTCAAAACCTCGCCGCCGATGCCTGTACCTCGTAGCTCGGGCGGGAGATAGAACAAGTCCACGAACATCAGGCCCAACGAGGTCCGCCCCGTCAATCCGCCGACCACCCGCTTGGTCTGAGGGTCCCTGACGAGCACCGCGAGGGGGCGGCGATCATCAGTGCCCGACTCCTGAATGTTGAACCTGTTGAGCCCGTCTGAGATGACCGCGAGATCTTCAGCATCAGGCTGGTCGGTAACGAAAACGGCGGACTCGCCTGCCTCGGAGAAGGCGGACACACGCATCGCTGGGTCTGTCATGGAACGACAGTAGCGGCAGGGGACTGACAACGGCCCTGTGACCAGGGCTCGGTCACCTCACACCCACCCCACGCCAAGATCGTGATCCGCCGGGGTCTCAGGTGCCGGATGCCAGCGCGGGTCTGGGGGCGGTTCTGGCCAGTACGCCGCGGAACTCCCTGACGGTCGGGCGTAGCTGCTGATCGAGCGGGACGGCTCGCAGGACGAAATGGCCCATCGCGGTGGTCATCTGGGTTCGGCGATCGGCCGGGATGCCGTCGAGGATCTGTGCTGCCTGTTTCATGCCGCGATCGGTTCCGCCCTTCACGATCGTGCACATGGCTTCATGCAGGCGGACGTTGGTCTCGTATGGGGTGTCCCCACCGCGGCGGCGAGCGATGGCCAAAACCTGGTCGCGTGCCTGATCAGCGTCCTGCTCGTTGCCCGCGGCCGCGTATACCCAGCTCTGCGCGAAACGAGGTTGGTCCTCCACCCACAAGTTGGGGAGGATGCTGGGGGGCGTGTCGGGTCCGCCGTAGTCGACGTTGACTTGCAGTGCCTTCATGGCTTGGTCATGTTGGCCAAGGATGGTGAACGCCTTGGCGCGGGTACCGGCGAGGTCAGCTTTCCAGAACGAGGGTGCGTCCCCGGCCAGATGCTCCGTCTGCCTGACGAGAGCCAGCACCGTTTCCAGGTCGCGCTGACCGTAGAGTCCTACCTTTGCCTCTTCGCATCGGATCATCAGTCGCAGATCGAGGTCGCCGGTGCTGTCGGCGGCGCTACGCGCGGTCCGCCACCAGCGGATGGCGGACCCATGGTCTCCCAGGCGGTTGGACATGTGCGCGTGGAGCATCGCCAGGGCGGCTTGTACCCGCTGTAGCTCGGTGAGGTCCCCGGCTTCGGCGGTATCGAGTTGCTGGCTGAGAGCCAGGAGATCGGTCACCAGGTCTTCCAGGGCCAGCGAGGCGGGACGGGTGCGCAGCGCGTGCAAATGATCGATGCACGCGAGATGCCAGTCGCCCAGGTCGTGAGGGGCCGACGTCAGGACGAGATCAGTCAGACGGCGGTGCAACGGTGCGGCCGCCGACATGCCGACACTCACGCCGATCGTGGTCAGGAGCTGAAGGGCTGCGCGGCGCTGCATGTCGTCGCCCCAGAGGTCGGGAATGCTGCCAAAGGTCACAGTACCCATCGCGGTGGCGCGCCGACCCTGAAAGGAGCGCCGCGGTCGTGAAGGTTCTGGTTTGAGGGCTGCGAGAGCCCCGTCCGCACCGAGGATCTCGTCCAACCGCTCCGCCATCTCCTGTGACGGAGTTCTCAGATCTCGGGCAATCCTCGACAGATAGCCGTCGTCGCAGGGGACGAGGCCGCTCATTTTGCGTTGGCTGATCTGCTGCTCGTTCATGAGTTCGCGGAGCTTTTCGCCGAACGTCGTCATCGACTCATCCCGTTTCGCCCGCATTTGCTCTGCCATCTGTTTTTGTCCCGGCCGTCGGGCAGATGGACAGCGACTTTCACGTTAACGCCAAAAGGAGTCAGGTGTTGGTCGAACGGTTTCGCAGGATATGAAACGGCCCCGGCTCGGCACGGCAACGCCGGGGGTATCTGTGGCCTTGCCGGCATAGGGGTCGAGAGATGGGAAACGTACGTCAGTCGCCGGAAGCGGACGATAGCGCGGGGCCCGACGGCCTGCCTCTCGGAGTGGTGACCGGGGCTCCGATCCCACCTGATGCCCCCAGGTCTCCCCTCTTCGCGGCCCCAGCACCCTTCCCGCGTGGGGTACGGCATTGGCGCGGTCGGGCGACGGGGACGTTCTGGGCGATGATTCCGTGGCCTTGGGCGCCGTCCGGTTACCGGCTGATCGAAGCCGCGACCGAGGCCGACCTCGCTGGACAGGTCCGGCACCTCATGGACGGCATGGCCGCACATTGGGCGAGCCACCACAGGGGGGCCTAGTTGCTGCCGGACCGTCTGGAAGATCCCATGGCCAGCCCTTGGACCTGGTGGTGGCTGCTGGGCGGGCCCCGTCACGTCCACCCGGTGCTTGCCAGGCCAGAGCCGCAGAGCCCACCCGCAGGCGCCGCCCATCCGCCCTGGAAAGAGGAGCCGGACGCGTCATCGGCGACCGAAGATGATCACCCTTGTGAGACGCCACCAGGTACGCCGGTGATCCAGAACCCGTCCGGATGCGAATAGAAGGAGGGGCGGCGCGACCGTCATGTCGGCCGCTGCGATCGGTCGCGTCGCCCTCCTTGGCCCCTGACCAAGTGCCAGAGCCGCACCCACCCCAGGGCCCGAACCCAACTCAGCAGGCTTGAACCCCGACCACGGCCTGAACCGAACCCCGGCAGGCTTGAACCCAAGCCGCCGGTTCGGGACAGGCACGCGGAGCGAGCTCTGCGAGTGCAGCGGGCATGCCCGGCGCGCCGTGCCCCCGGAGCGAGCGCTAGCGAGTGAGGAGGTGACGAGCCGCGCGGCCGGGGGGTTTGGGGGGTCGCACCCCCAAAACCAACTGCATGAGGGGGTAGCGGCGGTGCTTGATGTGGGTGAGGCCTCGGTCGGCCAGGGCGCTGGTGATCTCTTGGTCGCCGAAGACGGTGCATCCGGTGGCGCGTCGCACCAGTTCGCGGCCCAGGTCGGTGGGCAGGGGGAGGGGACGGCGGGAGGTGAGGATGATCAGGTGTCCGCCTGGCTTCAGGACGCGGGTCATGCCGTCCACGGCCGTCCAGGGGTCGTCGAACAGGTACAGGGCGCCGAAGCAGCAGACGGCGTCGAAGGTCGCGTCGCGGAAGGGGAGGTCCACCGCGTTTCCTCGGACGTAGCCGATCGGTGCGGTGGCGGGGGTATCGGCGGCGGCGCGGGTGAGCATGGTCTCGGACGCGTCCAGGCCGACGACCAGGCCGGCAGGGGAGACGCCTGCCGCCAGGGCGCGGGTCACGTTGCCGGGGCCGCAAGCCACGTCCAGGACGTTCGCGGGTGGTTTGGTGGCGTCGTCCGGTTGGGCGAGACCGAGCCAGTCGCGTGCCGTGGCCTGTTCGGTGGCGGTGTCAGGACCGAGGGGCCAGCCCTTCGCCAGGTTGAAGCCGACCGGCCGCCATACCTTCTCGTAGATGCGCGGCAGGAACGTCGACTGCATCACGGACTGCGCGGGTGACGGCGGTGGTTCGGCGGAGGGGCCCAGCAGGTCCAGATATCCGGCGGACATGTCGGGCTCGTCCGGCGGATCCTGGAGTAGTCCGGCGATTCGCTCAGCGGGTGGCAGCACCGACGTGGCGTTCACCCTCTCATTAGATCACCGCGCTCCCTCGCCGTCGGACAGGGGGAGGTTCGTCTGGGCGGCGGTGAAGGCGAGGGTGTCGGCCATCAGGTCGATCGAGCGGCTCACCGAGCGGGCGGCGTGGCCGACCTCCGCCTCGTCGCGGAGCAGGATCGGGGCGCCGGACGAGGTGGCGTGCTGGAGCGCGGCGCACAGCTTGCGGGCGTGCAGGGGATCCACACGGGTGTCGCTGCCGAACGTGGTGAAGAGGGTGGCCGGGTAGGCGGTCCCGGGGTGGACGTGGTGGTACGGGGAGTAGCCGATGAGCCAGCCGAACTCCTCGGGGTCGTCCGCGGTCCCGTACTCGTCGTTCCAGGTCTGCCCCAGGCCGAACTTCTCGTAGCGGACCATGTCCAGCAGCGGGGCCGAGCAGACGACCGCGCGGTACAGGTCGGGACGCTGGGTGAGCGCGACGCCGACGAGCAGGCCGCCGTTGGAGCCGCCCGAGATCGCCAGCTGGGCCGAGGTGGTGAGGCCGTCGGCGATCAGCTTCTCGGCGGCGGCGTGGAAGTCGTCGAAGACGTTCTGCTTCCGCTCGCGCATTCCGGCGCGGTGCCACTCCTCGCCCTCCTCGGACCCGCCGCGCAGGTTCGCGATCGCGTACACGCCGCCCGCCTCGACCCACGCGAGGATGCTGGCCGAGTACGCGGGGGTGAGGGAGATGTTGAAGCCGCCGTAGCCGTAGAGGATCGCCGGACGCGGGCCCGAGGCGCCGGGGCGGGACGCCACCAGCATCCGCACCTCGGTGCCGTCGGACGAGGTGTAGACGACCTGGCGGGTCTCGATCTCGGGGACCTCGACCGTGCCCGGCGCGGACGCCCACAGCGCCGTCTCGCCGGTACGGGCGTCGTAGCGCAGAACCGAGGACGGCGTGACGTTGTCGGTGTAGCCGAACCACGCCTCGTGCCCGCCCTCGGGGCGTTCGATGATCCCGCCGATCGAGCCCAGACCGGGTGTGGGAACCGCGCCGATCCGCTCGCCCGTCTCCAGGTCGTGGACGGTGATCTCGCTGATCGCGTGGCGGGTCCACCCGGCCAGCAGGACGGGTGTGTCCAGATCGTCCAGGATCGCGAAGTCGCTGAGGACGGCCTCGGGGTCTTCGGGGATCAGGTCGCGCCAGGTCCCGTACGAGGGGTCGGACGGGTCGGTCACGCACAGCCGGGACCGGGGGGCGTCACGGTCGGTGAAGACGTAGGCGCGGCCGTCGCGTCCGATGTGCAGGCCCGTCTCGGCGTCCACGCCTTCCTGGACGGCACGCAGCTCCGGCCGGTCGGGCGGCGAGGCGGACAGGTCGGCGATCCACAGGTCGTTGCGCGGCGCGGTGCCCTGGGACGAGGAGATCGTCAGCCAGCGCCCGTCGCGGCTGACGCCGACGCCGTAGTAGTTGGTCTTGTCGCGCCCCTCACCGAAGATCAGGATGTCGTCCCTGTCGGGATCGGTGCCGAGCCGGTGCAGGTAGACGCGCCGGTGGTACTGCTCCTCGCCCTCGGGGACGTCTCCGGCCGCCAGCCGCCGCCCGTAGAAGAACGCCTCACCGCCGGGCAGCCACGCGACGGAGGAGTAGCGGACCCGGTCGATGGGCCCCTCCACCGGCTCGCCCGTCTCGATGTCGATCACGTACAGCAGCGACTCCTCGTCCCCGCCGGTCGACACCTTGTAGCTCAGGAGGCGGCCCTCCTTGTCGGGCTGCCAGCCGTCCAGGGTGGTGGTGCCGTCGGGGTCGAGGGCCATGGGGTCCACCAGGACGCGCTCGGCGCCGTCCGGGCCGGCGGTGTAGAGCACCGGGTGCTCCTGCTCGGCCGTCCTGCGGGTGAAGAACCGCCGCTCGCCCCGCCACACCGGGGACCCGACGCTCCCGGCGCCGAGCAACTCGCCGAGCCGCCGCCGTAGCCGCTCCCGCCCCGGCAGGGCGGCGGCGACCTTGCGGAACAGCTCGTCCTGCGCGGCGAGCCACTCCTTGGTCTCGTCGCTGTCGGGGTCCTCCAGCCAGCGATACGGGTCGGCGACCGTGTGACCATGGATCTCGTCGACGATGTCCTGGCGCGGCGCGGACGGATACGGCGTCATGGGGTGAACTGTATTGGTCCTTGCGGCCGGCTCAGAACCCGCCATAACGCCGTCCTCACAGCGGATTCGACGCTCTCGGGGTGTGTTTTTGCGTTCGATCTGGCACGTGGTGGGGGATTATTGGGGTAGCGGACGGGCTCCTCAGACGCCACACTGATTCCGGGTCGGTTCGCCCCTGAGGAGGACCTCATGGCGAGTGCGCAGGTGCCGGAGACAATAATCGGGCCTCGGTGGGAGGCGCGCTCAGCCGCGCCCGCCGAGGCCAACGGACGACAACGCGGTGGACACAGTCGCGAAGCACAGCGCCCGGCGGAGGGCGTCTGATGCGACAAGTCCTCCTCCTGAACGCGACGTACGAACCACTCACCACCCTCCCGCTCAGGCGGGCGGTCTGCCTCGTGCTCCGGGAGAAGGCAGAGATCGTCCATCACGACACCTCCGGCGCGGTGCTCCACTCGGCCACCATGGCGATCGACGTCCCGTCGGTGATCCGACTGCGGCGTTATGTCCGGATCCCGTTCCGCACCCGCGTCCCGCTGACCCGCGCGGCCCTGATGCGGCGTGACAACTTCCGCTGCGTCTACTGCGGCCGCCGTGCCGAGACGATCGACCACGTCCACCCGCGCAGCCGTGGCGGCAAGCACGTCTGGGAGAACTGCGTCGCGTCCTGCATGACGTGCAACCACCGCAAGGCCGACCGCCTCCTCGAAGAGCTGGGCTGGACGCTCAGCATCACCCCCGGCGTCCCGCGGGGCGCCCATTGGCGCCTCATCGGCCTCGTCCACGACGGTGACCCCCAGTGGGCCGCCTACGTGACGGAACCCGCGGCCTGACGCCCTGAGACCCGGGCCGGGCGGCGCCGCGTGCTCTCGTCCGCCTCGTCCCCACCCCGTATCCTGTGGGCGTGCCACGCTATGACTACCGATGCCGCGCCTGCGGGTCCACCTTCGAGGTCTCCCGCCCGATGATCAACGCCTCGGACCCGGCGCCCTGCCCAGACGGCCACGACGACACGGTGAAGCTGCTGTCCACGGTCGCCGTCACCGGCACCGCAGGGGGCCCCAAGCCCCCGCCGTCCGGCGGAGGCTGCTGCGGCGGAGGCTGCTGCTCCTGACGCGCCCCCAGAGGGCGTCGAAGGGTGGGACGATCCGGACAACGATGATCAGTTGTCCGTGTGGATCCACCAGGAAGTGGAACCAGCCGCCTGCGGCGTCCATCCGCCGCAGGCCGCCGGGTCGGAGCCCTTGTCCGAGCTCGGAGACGTCGATTCCGCTCGCAGCGAGCTCACATAGCTTGACGAGCTCGTCCGCAAGTCGCTCGACCTCTTCGACCACCCGAGTCCGGGACCCGGTCGGTGACATTCGAGCGGCCCGGGTCGTACGCCCAGCTCCACGAGTCGTTCAAGGCCGGAGGTTCCAGCCCAGCGCGGCGAACGCGTCGTCCAGTATGCGGCCGGTCTCTGCTGCGGCGGCCCGAGAATCCTCACCCCTGCTTGCGGCGTCCTCTAGCTCCCGGAGCCGTGCAGAGACATGTGGTTGGCGGTGAATCTGGATCTCCAAGGACCACTGCCGGCAGAAACGCTGAAGCGGGGCGATGCCGGATCCTTGGCGTGCCACCTCGGCGCATTCGTCCAACTGGCCCGTGAACGCGGGCAGGGACGCGGGCAGGATCTGGGCGACCGCCTGACGCAGGGCGGGGATGGTGGCTGGAGGCTGCGGGATGAGCGGCTCCTCGGTCGCCAGGGTCGACATACGCTCTCCCATCCGAAAATGGCCGCCCCGGCTTATCGGGCGGGCCGACCGGCGGCTGGGGGCAGGCGGTCGACCCGTTGCCCGGGGCCTCAGGAGTGGGGTTGGTCGAGTTGGGTGACGTCGCGGGCGGCGCCGGTGGAGGCGGAGGTGGCCATGGCGGCGTAGGCGCGGAGGGCGGCGCTGACGGGGCGGTGGCGGTCGCGGGGGCGGTAGCCGCCGAGGTCGGCGAGGAGCTTCTCGCGGCGGATCTCCAGCTCGTCGGACGGGACGTCCAGCTCCAGCGTGCGGTGCGGGATGTCGATCACGATACGGTCGCCGTCCTGGACGAGGGCGATGATGCCGCCGCCCGCCGCCTCGGGGGAGGCGTGCCCGATGGACAGCCCTGAGGTGCCGCCGGAGAAACGGCCGTCGGTGATCAGCGCGCAGTCCTTGCCGAGGCCGCGGCCCTTGAGGAAGCTCGTCGGGTAGAGCATCTCCTGCATGCCGGGGCCGCCCTTCGGGCCCTCGTAGCGGATCACGACGACGTCACCGGCCTTGACCTTCCCACCGAGGATGCCCTCGACGGCCTGGTCCTGGCTTTCGAAGACGACGGCGGGGCCGGTGAAGGTCCACAGGTCCTCGTCCACGCCGGCGGTCTTGACGATCGCGCCCTCGGGGGCGATGTTGCCGCGCAGGACGGCGAGGCCGCCGTCGGCGGTGTAGGCGTGCTCGGCGTCGCGGATGCAGCCTTCGGCGCGGTCGAGGTCGAGCTCTTCCCAGCGGGCGCTCTGGCTGAAGGCGGAGGTGCTGCGGACGCCGCCGGGCGCCGCGTGGAACAGCTCGACGGCCTCGGGGAGGACGTCGGGGGAGCGGACGTCCCACTTGGCGAGGAACTCCTCCAGGGACGCCGAATGGATCGAGTGCGTGGAGGTGTTCAGCAGGCCGGCCCGGTGCAGCTCGCCGAGCAGGGCGGGGATGCCGCCGGCGCGGTGGCAGTCCTCGACGTGGTACTTGCCGGTGGCGGGGGCGAGCTTGCAGATGCAGGGGACGCGGCGGGACACCGCGTCGATGTCGGCCAGCCCGAAGTCGACGCCGCCCTCGTAGGCGGCGGCGAGCAGGTGCAGGATCGTGTTGGTGGAGCCGCCCATGGCCACGTCCAGGACCATGGCGTTCTCGAACGCCTCGCGGGTGGCGATGCTCAGCGGCAGGACGGAGGCGTCGTCGCCGTCGTAGTAGCGGCGGGCGACGTCGACCACGGCGCGGCCCGCGTCCTCGTAGAGGCGGCGGCGGGCGGTGTGGGTGGCGAGGACGGTGCCGTTGCCGGGCAGGGCCAGCCCGATCGCCTCGGTGAGGCAGTTCATGGAGTTGGCGGTGAACATGCCCGAGCAGGAGCCGCAGGTGGGGCAGGCGCTCTCTTCCAGCTCCAGGAGCTTGTCGTCGGCGATGGAACCGTCCGCGGACGCGATGATGGGGTCGATCAGGTCGAGCTTGTTGCCCCCCATGACGCCCTCGACGGGCTTGCCCGCCTCCATCGGGCCGCCGGAGACGAACACGGTGGGGATGTTGAGGCGCAGCGCGGCCAGCATCATCCCTGGAGTGATCTTGTCGCAGTTGGACACGCAGACCAACGCGTCGGCGCAGTGCGCGTTGACCATGTACTCGATGGCGTCGGCGATCACCTCGCGGGAGGGCAGCGAGTAGAGCATCCCGTCGTGGCCCATGGCGATGCCGTCGTCCACCGCGATCGTGTTGAACTCGCGGGGGACACCGCCGGCCTCGCGGACGGCGCCCGCGACGACCTTGCCGACCTCGTCCAGGTGGACGTGGCCGGGCACGAACTGGGTGAAGCTGTTGGCCACCGCGACGATCGGCTTGCCGAAGTCCTCACGTTCGACGCCGCTGGCCCGCATGAGCGCGCGGGCGCCCGCCATGTTCCTGCCGTGCGTGACCGTGCGTGACCTGAGCGCGGGCATCTTCTGACCTCTCCAACCTGTGACGTGCCGTGACCGTTCGTCCTGCCGTGCCGGCGCCGTTCTGGCGGGGACAGGGCGGACCTGCATGTCCGCAGCGGCGGATCGCGGCGCTGCCGGCCGGTTCAGCGGAGATCGCGCGCACCGGCCCGTGTCCTTCGATGCTACCAACGTCGGGTCGATGCGATCCCGGGCCCGGGAGGCCGGCCCTCCGGCTGTGCCCTGGCGGGCGGAATCGCTTCGCGATCAGGCGCGCCGGCTCGCCCACGCTCCGGCGTGCTGGTAGCGCGCTCGCGTGACGCCACTGGTGGGAGAAGGGGCCGCGACGAGGCGTCCCTCCCGGTCGTTCCGGGGTGTCATGTCGGGGCGGCCCGGGGAAAGGCGGGCCGCCCGCTCGCCTCTCAGTCGGCGTACTTCGGCGGCAGGGCCTTCTCCGCCGCCTCGAAGATCCGGTCGACGTCGGTGTCGGTGAGGATCTTCGGTCGGCGCCGCAGGTACGCGCGCGCCCGGTTGCCGGCGTAGACGTCCACGTCCCGGACCCGCATGACCTTCCACGGGATGGACGGGCCGTAGATGGCCACGGACGGCTGTACGGGCACGTCGAACCCGACCTGCCCGCCGATGATGCGGCTTGCCTGCTCGGCCTCCCAGCGTGCCTCGTCCAGGCGGTCCTTCTTGTTGAAGGGGCCGTGGAAGAGCTTGAGGTGGGACATGGTGCGCACCGGCAGCCGCTTGTCCCATTTCTCGGAGTCGATGGCGTAGACGCCGCTCGGCCCGATCACCAGGTGGTCGATCCGCCCGTCGCTGACGCCCTCGTCGTCGCGGGGCACGGCGCGTGCGTGGAGCACGAGGTACCCGTTGCGCTGGAGGGACTTCAGCTGCTTCTCGGTGCGCCGTTCGGCGGCCGAGGACTTCTGCCAGGCGGGGACGCTTGAGTCTTTGCGGGATGTGCGGACGGTGTCGACGATGACCACGAGTATCGCCGCGGTGATCCCGCCGCGGACGCCGACGATGAGGGAGAGCACGATGCCGGCCGCGATCGCCGCGCCGATGCGCCACATCCAGCGGCGGATCTGGGCGTCGCCGAGCAGGGCCCCCGACGCCCGCTCCTCGGTCGTCTCCTTCACCGGGGTCTCGTGGGCGTGCTCACGTGACTCCTCCGACTCGCCCGGAGGCTGGCCCCGGGCTTCTTCTTGGCTGTTGCCCCGCTGCATGATCGCCATGAGTGACGCTCCGTATTCCTTTCACATCGGGGGCATGATCCTCCGTGCGCAGAGTAATCATTGCGACGGTGGCCTACTAGTAATGCCGGGTTAATACTTTTGTCGCCGTCAGGAGGTGATTCACTGACGGTGCCGACGGGTATGATGGTACTTATCTTCTCTTCCGGAGCGGTACCCACTCCTGTCATCTTTGATGCGCGTCCGTCCGGCGTCTACCGTTCGCCCTTGTGACCCATACCCACGACCTCAGCGTCATACGGATGGCCGAGGCCGTCCGTTCCGGCGAGTTGTCGCCGGTCGAGCTCACCGACCACTACCTTGACCGCATCGACCGTCTGGACCCGCAGGTCGGCGCCTATGTCACCGTGACTGCCGAGATTGCCAGGGAACAGGCACGACAGGCCGAGAAGGCCGTGCTGGACGCGCCGGATCCGGACGCGCTGCCACCACTGCACGGCATACCGGTTCCGATCAAGGACCTCAACATGGTCAGCGGCGTCCGGGCGACGTTCGGCTCGGATGTTTTCGCCGAGCTGACCGGTTTCCTGGACGACAACGTCGTGTGCCTCCTGAGGCAAGCGGGATCTGTCCTCCTAGGTAAGACCACGGCCCCCGAATTCGGACTGCCCTGTTACACCGAAAGCGGCGTCGCGCCGCCGGCCCGGACGCCATGGGATCTCACCCGGTCGGCCGGCGGGTCCAGCGGCGGCGCCGCCGCGGCGGTGGCCGCCGGGCTCGCACCGACCGCGCAGGGCAGCGACGGCGGCGGTTCGATCCGGATCCCGAGCAGCGTCTGCGGGCTCGTCGGGATCAAGCCCACCCGCGGCCGGGTCTCGCAGGGGCCGATCATCCCCGACCTTTTCGGGCTGTCCACCAACGGCCCCATCGCCCGGACCGTCCGGGACGCGGCCCTCTTGCTGGACGTGATGGCAGGCCCGATGCCCGGCGACCTCTACGCGGCGCCGCCCGTCCAAGGAACGTTCCTGTCCTATGCGGACCGCCCGCCGGGACGGCTGCGCATCGCCAGGAGCCGCGAGCCCGCCGTGCCCGGCGCCGTCGTCCACCCCGACTGCGTGACCGCCTATGACGAGGCGTCCGCGCTGCTGGAGGAACTGGGCCACGAGGTCGTGGAGCTGCCGCCGGTGCTCGGCACCGATCTCGTCCCGCACTTCGAGCTGTTGTGGGGGGTGATGGCCACCATGACGCCGGTCCCGGGCGACAAGGAGCACCTCCTCCAGCCGCTCACCCGCTGGCTCCGCGAGCGCGGGCGGGCCACGAGCGCGACGCAGCTGTTCCAGGCGCACGCCGCGCTCCAGGCGGCTCTGCGCGGCGCCTTCCCCGTGATGGACGGGTTCGACGCGATCCTGCATCCCACCCTGGCCCAGCCGCCTGCGCCGGTCGGGTACTTCCACGACCAGGAGCCCGCGGAGAACTTCCAGCGGCAGAAGGACTTCACGCCGTTCTGCGCCGCGTACAACATTTCCGGCCAGCCGGCTGTGAATGTGCCTCTGCACTGGACCAAAGGTAGTTCCGGGGGGTCTGGGGGGTTGTCCTCCCAGGGGGTGCAGGGTAGTTCCGGGGGGTCTGGGGGGTTGTCCTCCCAGGGGGTGCAGGGTAGTTCCGGGGGGTCTGGGGGGGTGTCCCCCCAGGGGGTGCAGGGTGGACTGCCCATTGGGATCATGCTGGCGGGGCGGCTCGGTGGGGAGGGGACGCTCATCTCCCTGGCGGCGCAGCTGGAGGAAGCGCGTCCATGGGTCGACCGCAAGCCCGCCATCTGGGAGGCGTGACCCTTTTGGCCCCGTTTTGATGGGGCATGCCGGCAAGCGTGGCTGACGACGAACTGATCACGCTGGCCGAGCGGCACGGGGTCGCGACGCGGTACACCGACTGGCGGGGGCAGGAGGTCGGGGTGAAGCGGGACACCCTCGTCGCCGTTCTGGCGGCCCTCGGGGTGGACGCATCGTCGCCGGCTCCGCCCCGGCCGATGCTGCCGCCGGTCGTCGTGGTGCGCCGGGGCCTCGCGGCGCGGTTCGCGCGGACGTGGGCGGGTGAGCCACCGGAGTTGAGCGTGGAGCTTGACTCCGGGGAGGTGGTCCCGTTCGTCGAGGACGACCTTCCGCTCGGCTGGCACCGGCTTCACGCGCGCCAGGGCGGCATGCAGGAGACCGTGTCGCTCCTCGTCTCTCCGAGAGCGCTGGAGCCCCCTCCGAAGACGTGGGGGTTCACGGCCCAGCTCTACTCGGTGCGCTCCAGGGCGTCGTGGGGGATGGGCGATCTACGCGATCTGGCGGACCTCGCCTCCTGGAGCGCCGGGGAGCTGGGCGCCGGGTTCACTCTGATCAATCCGCTGCACGCGACGGAGCCCGTCCCGCCGGTGGGTCCCTCGCCGTACTCGCCGATGAGTCGCCGTTTCGCCGCGCCGATCTACCTGCGCGTCGAGGACCTTCCCGAGTACGCGGTCCTGCCACCGGACGACCGGGAGCGGCTCGCGGCCCTGTCCGCCCCGCTCCGCGACGCCGACGGGCCGCTCGACCGCGACGCGGTGTGGACGGCCAAGCTGGCGGCACTGGAACTGCTGTACCGCCTCCCGCGCGAGCCCGAGGCCCAGCGGCGCTATGAGGAGTTCCGTGGGCGCGAGGGACGGGCGCTCACCGCGTTCGCGACGTGGTGTGCCCTGAGCGAGGAGCACGGCGGAGACTGGCGGCACTGGCCCGCCCAGCTCCGCGACGTCGGGAGCCCCGCCGTGGCCGAGGCCGCCGACCGGCTCGCGGCCCGCGTCGACTTCCACGCCTGGCTCCAGTGGTGCCTGGACGGCCAGCTCGGCGCCGCACAGCGGGCGGCCAAGGACGCCGGGATGCCGGTCGGGATCGTCCACGACCTGGCGGTCGGGGTGGCCCACGGCGGCGCCGACTCGTGGATTCATCGTGACCTGATGGCCCCCGGCATGAGCGTCGGGGCGCCGCCGGACGAGTTCAACCAGCGCGGCCAGGACTGGGGTCAGCCGCCCTGGCATCCGCACCGCCTGGCGGAGGCCGCCTACGTCCCGTACCGGGAGATGCTGGCCGCCGCGCTCCGGCATGGCGGCGGGCTGCGCCTGGATCACGCGATGCAGGTGTCGCGGCTGTGGTGGGTGCCTGAGGGCGGCTCGCCGGCGGACGGGACCTATGTCCGCTATGACCGGGACGCTCTGCTCGGCTGTCTGGTCTGGGAGGCGGCGCGGGCGGGAGCGGTCGTGGTGGGCGAGGACCTCGGCACGGTGGAGCCCGAGGTCCGCGACGACCTGGCCGACCGAGGCATCCTCGGGACGTCCCTGCTGTGGTTCGAGCGCGACGAGCAGGGCCGCCCGAAGGCCCCGGACCGGTGGCGGGAAACCTCCCTGGCCACGGTCGGCACCCACGACATGCCGCCGATCACCGGTTTCCTGCACGGCGACCACATCGCGCTCCGTGACCGTCTCGGGCTCCTCACTCGTTCGCCGGTCGAGGAGGCGGACGACCATCGGCGGCAGCTGACCGACTGGCTTGCCCTTCTGCACGCCGAGGACCTGCTCGCCGCCCCACCGGACAAGATCATGCGCGCGCTGGAGGACGGCTCGTCCGCCTATGACGAGCAGGTGGTGGTGGCTCTCCACGCCCTTCTCGGACGGACGCCGGCCCGCCTCATCGGTATCTCCCTCGCCGACGCCGTGGGGGAGCGCCGTACCCAGAACCAGCCTGGAACGATCGACGAGTACCCGAACTGGCGGGTCCCCCTGGCCGATGCCACCGGCAGGCCCGTCCTGCTGGAGGATCTTGCGGCGAATCCCCGGGTGCGGGCGGCCGTGGAGTGGCTTCCGTCCAATCCGCCGCCCGGTCTTCCGCTCAGCTGAGCGTCGCCGTGATGCGGTCGGTGACGTCGTAGAGGAGGGTGTCGGGGACGAGCCCGGCGGCGGCGATCGTCGAGAACAGGGACGGCAGGCCCGCCAGCGGGTAAGGATCGTCGTCCGTGCCGTTCAGGGCGGTGTGCCCCAGGGGCTGGTGCACTAGGGACTTCCGCGCGCGCGTCCACGCGGTCTGCACTTCCTCGGGAGAGGGGACACCGAAACCGTGGCCCACCGGCGCGGCGTGGCGGAGCTTGACCAAGGCGCTGTCGGTGAAGTCGGCCGCGAGCTTGCAGCGCTCGGCCAGGTCGGTGCGGACGGCGTCGTCCAGGCGGGTCATGACGGTGCAGGGGGTGCGGCAGCGGGCCGCGCAGTCACCGAGTGCCGAGGCGACCTGGCTGTGCTGCCGGTCCAGATAGGCGCGCCAGCCGGGGCCCGGCTCCTTGGAGACCCGCAGCGTCCGCTCGCAGGCGGAACGTTCCGGACGGGTGTGGTCGCAGTTCCGCGCGGTCGCGGGGTCGATCGGCACGCCGAAGCGGCTGCCCTCGCCGTTCACCGACGGGCCGATCAGCGCCGGGTCGCCCGCGTGCCCGAGGACGGGTTCCCACGCCAGCAACGGCAGGTACTCGCTCGCGATGTGGACGGCGGCGACGAGCGCGGCCATGTCGCGGCGGTACCAGCGGATCGCGATGACCTCCAGGAGGAGGGCGTAGGCGGGACGCAGGCTCGCGAGGGCCCCGCGCGGCCGCTCCCTCGGCGCCTGCGGCATCCGGCTGGCGCGCGCGCGGTCGAGGAGGTCCTTCGGGACGTCTCCGACGTCCTCGGGCATACCGAAGTCCTCGGCGTCCAGGTCCAGGACGCGCTGCCCGAACGCGCACAGTGCCGCCACGGAGGTGGACTGCACGTCCGCCCCGGGCGTCCCCTGCGTGATGAGCGCCTCCAGGTCCCCGAACGCGTAGCGCCGTGCCAGTGCCGTCAGAACGTCCCGCGCCGTCTCCACGCCCCCACCTTTCCATCCCGTGACCATGCGATCCATCCGCTGCCCTGCCGGAAGCGGTCACATGGCCACGGGGATGGGTGGTCAGCCGGCCGAACGATCCTTCGCGCGGGCGCGCAGGGCGCGGGTCACACCGTCCCGGCCCTCCGACAGGAGGCGGACCAGGGCCGCGGGCGGCTTCTGCTCGGCGATGTAGGCCTCGGTCCGGTCGACAGTGGACTGCTCGATCACCAGGAAGGGGTAGGCGACCTCGGCGAACGTCTGGGACATGTCGCTGCTCCACTCCCTCCAGATCTTCCCGACCTCGGCGAAGTAGGCGTCGACGTAGGGGACCAGCAGATCGGCCTGGTCGGGTTCGACGAACCCGCCGAGCGTGGCGCGGTAGACGGCGTTGGGCAGCTTCCCGGAGACGATCCGCTCCCACGCCGCGGCCTTCGCCTCGGCGGTCGGGAGGGCGGCCTTGCCCGCGGCGGCGTGCCGCTCGCCCGCCGCGGTGCGGTCGCGCTCGTGCTCGGCGTCGATCTCCGCCTCGCCCGCCTTGCCGGTGACGACCAGCCGGCGCAGCAGTGCCCAGCGCAGATCGGTGTCGACCTTGAGGCCGTCGAGCGTGTCCGAGCCGTCCAGCAGGCCCCGGACGAACGCCAGGTGCTCCTCGCTGACGGCGGACGCGGCGAACGCCTGGACGTAGGCGAGTTGGAAGTCCGAGCCCGCCTCGGCCTCCCGGGCCAGCGTGGACAGCGCGTCCGCCATCAGGCCGAGACCCTCCTGGCGCCACGACGGGTCCGCGTACTGCTGGACGGCGGTGCGCGCCTGCCGCAGCAGCGTCTGCGTGACCGAGATGTCGGTGACGCCGCGGATGCCCTGGACGACGAGCCGGATGTAGTCGCGGGTCGCCATCTCGGCGTCGCGGGTCATGTCCCATGCCGCCGACCAGCACAGGGCGCGGGGAAGCCCGTCCCTGATGTCGCCGATGCCCTCGACCAGCGTCTTCAGCGAGTGGTCGTCCAGCCGGATCTTGGCATAGGTGAGGTCGTCGTCGTTGACCAGGACGAGGTCCGGCCGCTTCTGCCCGACCAGCTCGGCCACCTCGGTACGGGCGCCGACGACGTCCAGCTCCACCCGCTGCCGCCGGACGAGCCCCTCGGCGGTCCTGTCGTACAGCCCGATGGCGACCCGGTGCGAGCGGAGCGTCGGGTAGTCGGGCTTGGCCTCCTGCACGACGGTGAAGGACGAGAAGTCGCCGTCGGCGTCCACCTCGTACTCCGGACGGAGCGTGTTGACCCCGGCCGTCTCCAGCCACTCCTTCGACCACGACGCCAGGTCGCGGCCGGACGTCTCCTCCAGCGCGCCCAGCAGGTCCGTCAGGACGGTGTTGCCCCAGGCGTGCCGGTCGAAGTAGTGCCGCACGCCCTCCAGGAAGTTGTCACGCCCGACGTAGGCGACGAGCTGCTTCAGCACGCTCGCGCCCTTGGCGTAGGTGATCCCGTCGAAGTTGACCTCCACCGCGCGGATGTCGGGGATGTCGGCGGAGATCGGGTGGGTGGACGGGAGCTGGTCCTGCCGGTACGCCCACGCCTTCATCAGGTTCGCGAACGTCGTCCACGACCCGGTCCACTTGGTGGCCTCGGCCTGGCACAGGACGCTCATGTACGTGGCGAACGACTCGTTCAGCCACAGGTCGTCCCACCAGCGCATGGTGACGAGGTCGCCGAACCACATGTGGGCCATCTCGTGCAGGATCGTCTCGGCGCGCCGCTCGTAGGCGGCGTCGGTGACCCGCGACCGGAAGACGTAGTCCTCCAGGAAGGTGACGCAGCCCGCGTTCTCCATGGCGCCCGCGTTGAACTCCGGGACGAAGAGCTGGTCGTACTTGGTGAACGGGTACGGGCGCCCGAAGACCTTCTCGAAGTAGGCGAAGCCCTGGCGGGTCACGTCGACGATCGCGTCGGCGTCGAGGTGCTCGGCGAGGGAGGCCCGGCAGAACACGCCGAGCGGGATCACGGTGCCGTCCGTGCGGCGGTATTCGTCCCTCACCACGTGGTAAGGCCCCGCTACCAGTGCGGTGATGTAAGTCGAGATCTGGGGGGTCGGCGGGAAACGCCAGTCCCCCCCTTCCGCCGTTTCGGGAGCCTCGTTGGTGATCACTTCCCAGCCGTCCGGCGCACGCACGCCGAGCTCGAAAGTGGCCTTGAGGTCGGGCTGGTCGAAGCACGTGAACATGCGGTGCGCGTCGGCCGTCTCGAACTGCGTGTACAGGTACACGCTCTCGTCCACCGGGTCCACGAACCGGTGCAGTCCCTCACCCGATCGCGAGTAGGCGCAGTCGGCGACCACGCGGAGCTCGTTCTCGGCGGCCAGATCCGGCAGCGGGATCCGGCCCTTCTCCGCGTCGTAGGACGCCGGGTCCAGGTCCTGGCCGTTCAGCGTCACCTCCCGCACGAGAGCGCCGTGCAGGTCGACGAAGGTCGACGTACCCGCCTCGGTACTGCCGAACCTGACCACCGTGGTGGAGCCGAACCGGTCCTCACCCGCCGTGAGGTCCAGCTCGACGGCGTACGACTGCACGGTGAGCAGCCTGGCCCGTTCCCGCGCCTCGTCGCGCGTGAGGTTGCCTGCCACATGAACTCCTTGGTCGGCTTATCTGGTTGGTGACCCCATGTCTACCAACCTGTCGGCGGTCCGGTCCCGGCGCCACGGCCTTCGGTCGCCCCGGAGGGTGGGAATCAGCGCCGCCAGAGCCGGGTTGACGCGACTGGAAACTCTGATCGCCCCCAAGGAGGACGACGTTGTCGAAGGACGCCCTTACCCCCGTGGACTTCTGGTTCGACCCCCTGTGCCCGTGGGCGTGGATGACCTCGCGCTGGATCCTGGAAGTCGAGAAGCTGCGCCCCATCGAGGTGCGCTGGCATGTGATGAGCCTGTCCGTCCTCAACGAGGACAAGGATGTCGGCGAGAAGTACCGCAGGCTGTTGACCGTGGGCTGGGGACCGGTGCGGGTCGCCATCGCCGCCGAGCAGAAGTACGGGTCCGACGTGTTGGGCCCGCTCTACACCGAGCTGGGAACGCGTCACCACCACGACAAGCGGGAGTTCGGCCCGGAGCTGTACGAGGAGGCGCTCACCGCGGCCGGGCTGGACCCGGCGCTGGCGTCGGCCGCCGATTCCAAGGAGTTCGACGAGGCGCTTCGGGCCTCCCACAAGGACGGCATCGACCGGGTGGGCCAGGAGGTCGGCACTCCGGTGATCGAAGTGGAGGGCAGCGCGTTCTTCGGTCCGGTCGTGTCGCCGATCCCGCGCGGTGAGGCCGCCGTGAAGCTGTTCGACGGCGTCGTCGCGGTGGCGTCCACGGACGGTTTCTTCGAGCTGAAGCGCACCCGCACCCGCGAACCGATCTTCGACTGAGCCGAGCGGGTGTGCCGGTGTGCGACCGGCAAGTAATTGCGAAAATGTTGCAACTGCTAGGTGTGCGCCGTCAAACTGGTTCTACAGCCAGTAACAGGTAGGACGGTGATGGACGTGCACGTACCGGACGGATTCATCGATGCTCCGGTCTCCCTCGCGGCCGGTGCGGTCGCGGTGGTCGGAGTGGCGGTGGGGCTGCGCGGCGCCCGCCGCGAGTTGGACGACCGTACCGCCCCGCTCGCCGGGCTGACCGCCGCGTTCGTGTTCGCCGCGCAGATGCTCAACTTCCCCGTGGCCTCGGGAACCAGCGGGCATCTGCTCGGCGGGACGCTCGCGGCGATCCTGGTGGGTCCCTACACGGGCGTGCTCTGCGTCTCGGTCGTGCTGCTCATGCAAGGGCTGCTGTTCGCGGACGGCGGCCTCACCGCGCTCGGCGTCAACATCACGACCATGGCACTTGTCACCGTTCTCGTCGGATATGGGCTGTTCCGGGTGCTGCTGCGGGCACTGCCCAAGACACGTGCCTCGGTGGCCGGGGCCTCCTTCGTCGCCGCCGTCGTCTCGGTCCCGGCGGCGGCCGTCGCGTTCACGCTGATCTACGCCGTGGGCGGCACCACGGACGTCTCCGTCGGTAAGGTCGCCGCCGCGATGATCGGTGTGCACGTCCTGATCGGCATCGGTGAGGCGCTGATCACCGCCGTGACCGTCTCCAGCGTGCTCGCCGTCCGGCCGGACCTGGTGTACGGGGCGCGCGGCCTGATCAAGCCGCTCGAACTGCGCACCGCCGGGGCCGGGGTCGGGACGAGCGATGGTCCGGCCGAACCGTCGCGGGCCTGAGGCTCGACGTCGTCGTGTAAGGAGACTCCAGAATGACAACCAAGCGCTTCTTCGTCGGGTTCCTGCTCGTCTCGCTGGTCCTCGCCGGGATCGTCAGCTACTACGCCAGCGCCAACCCCGACGGCCTGGAGAAGGTCGCCGCGGACAAGGGCATCAGCGCCAAGGAGAAGGATCACTCGCTCAAGGACTCCCCGCTCGGCGACTACGGGGTCAAGGGCGTGGACGACGCCCGGCTGTCGGGTGGGCTCGCCGGAGTGATCGGCGTCGGCGCGGTGCTGCTGGTGGGCGGTGGCCTGTTCTGGGGTGTCCGGCGGCGCGGTGCCGCGCCGGCCGGGCGGTCCGGGGCTTCGGCGGAACCGTCGCGGAACGCCTCCTAGTGGGCGCTGGGCACGCGCACCGCCTCTACGTCCCGGGCGAGTCGCCGGTGCACCGGCTGCCACCGCAGTGCAAGCTGGTCGCGGTCCTGGCGTTCGTGCTGCTGGTCGTGGCGACGCCGCGCGAGGCGCTCTGGGCGTTCGGCGTGTACGCGCTGCTCCTCGCGGGCGTCGCGGCGACGGCCCGGGTACCGTTCGGCATGGTCGTGCGGCGGATCGTCATCGAGGTGCCGTTCGTCGCCTTCGCGTTCCTGATGCCGTTCGTCGCGAACGGCGAGAAGATCAGCGTGCTCGGGTTGCGGGTGAGCGAGAGCGGGCTGTGGGGCGCCTGGAACATCCTGGCCAAGGGCACCCTCGGGGTGGTCGCGTCCATCCTGCTCGCCGCGACGACGGAGCCGCGCCTGCTGCTGCTCGGCATCGAGCGGCTGCGGATGCCGCAGCTGATCACGCAGATCGCCACGTTCATGCTGCGCTACGGCGACGTGGTCACCGCCGAACTCGGCCGGATGCGGGTCGCGCGGGCGTCCCGCGGTTTCGAAGCGCGTGATCTGCGCGCCACGCGGGTGCTCGCCAGGTCGGTCGGCGCGCTGTTCCTGCGCTCGTACGAGCGGGGCGAGCGCGTCCACCTGGCCATGGTGAGCCGCGGCTACGACGGCCGGATGCCCGTCATGCACGACGTGGGCGCGACCGTGGCGCAGTGGACGGCCGCGGCCGCGCTGCCTCTGGCCGCCGCCGTGGTGACGGTGGCCGCTTGGACGGCGCCATGACGCAGCCGCCCGTAGACGTGTCGCCCGGGATGCCGTCACTTGAGGTCGAGGGTCTCGCCTACGCCTACCCCGACGGGACGCAGGCCCTCTACGGCGTGGACGTGACGATCCGGCGCGGTGAGCGCGTGGCCCTCCTCGGGCCGAACGGAGCGGGCAAGACCACGCTCGTTCTGCATCTGAACGGCATCCTGCACGGCGGGCTGGGCGAGGTCCGGGTCGGCGGCCTCTCCGTCGACCCGAAGGACCGCAGGACGCTGCGGGAGATCCGCCGCCGCGTCGGCATCGTCTTCCAGGACCCCGACGACCAGCTGTTCATGCCGACCGTGCGGGAGGACGTCGCATTCGGCCCCGCCAACCTCGGGCTGCGCGGCGCCGACCTCGACCGCCGTGTCCAGGACGCGCTGGGCCGCGTCGGCATGCTGCACGTCGCGGACCGCCCGCCGCAGCACCTCAGCTTCGGCCAGCGCCGCCGGGTCGCGGTGGCCACCGTCCTCGCGATGGAACCGGAGATCCTCGTCCTCGACGAGCCGTCCTCCAACCTGGACCCGGCCAGCCGCCGCGAACTGGCGGAGATCCTGCTGGGCCTGGACGTCACCGTCCTGATGGTCACCCACGACCTCCCGTACGCGGCGGAGCTGTGCCCGAGGTCGGTCATCCTGTCCGGTGGCGTGATCGCCGCCGACGCCCCGACCCGTGACCTCCTGATGGATGCCGACCTCCTGAAGGCGCACCGCTTGGAGCTTCCCTTCGGCTTCGACCCCGCCGCCGCCCTCCGCTGACCCCTGCCTGGTGCGCTCCACCTGCCTGGTGCGCTCAGGTGAACCTTGGGTGACGCCCAGGTGAAGTCGGCGGGCCTGGTGGTCGCGGTCTTCGCGCGGTCCTTTCGCAGGTGATGCACCGTGCCATGGGGGTCTTCACAAGGAACGTTCACAGGCGGTGAATTTTCGGTTCGGGGTTTCTGCTTGCGCCGTCTGGTGCGCCTTGCCACACTCGGACGACCCACTGAAAGTGGCAACGGTTTTCATCTCCGAATTGAGGTATTCGTGAAGGTTGCGTTCGTCGGCAAGGGCGGCAGCGGCAAGACGACCCTGTCGTCGCTGTTCGTCCGGCACCTGGCCGGGCGCGGGCTGCCCGTGGTGGCCATCGACGCCGACATCAACCAGCACCTCGGCGTGGCCCTCGGCCTCGACGAGGACCATGCCGCCAAGGTGCCCGCGCTCGGCGACCATCTCGCCGAGATCAAGGAGTATCTGCGCGGCGAGAACCCTCGCATCTCGTCCGCGAGCGCGATGGTCAAGACGACACCGCCCGGCGAGGGGTCGCGGCTCCTGCGCTTCCGCGGCGACGACCCCCTGCACGCCCTGGCGCACGAGGTGGACGGCATCACGCTGCTGGCCACCGGCCCGTTCAACGAGGACGACCTCGGGGTCGCCTGCTACCACTCCAAGACCGGTGCGGTCGAGCTCTACCTCAACCACCTCACCGACGAGCCAGGCGAGTACGTCGTCGTGGACATGACCGCCGGAGCCGACACGTTCGCCTCCGGGCTGTTCACGCGGTTCGACCTGATGTTCCTGGTCGCCGAGCCCACCCGCAAGGGAGTCGGCGTCTACCGCCAGTACACCGAGTACGCCCGGGACTACGACGTCGCCATCCGCGTCGTCGGCAACAAGGTCCAGAGCGAGGACGACGTCGCCTACCTGCGCCGTCACGTCGGAGACGACCTGCTCACCTGGGTCGGCCAGTCGGCGTCCGTCCGCGCCCTGGAGCAGGGACGCCGCGGCGTCGCGCTGGAGGAGGCGAACCAGGAGGCCCTCGCGCGGATGGTCACCGAGGTGGACGCGCGCGTGAAGGACTGGGAGAAGTTCCAACGGCAGGCCGTCGAGTTCCACGTCAAGAACGCGCGCAGTTGGGCGAGCAAAGCCGCGGGTGAAGACCTGGAGACGCAGGTGGACCCCGAGTTCCGCTTCCCCGTCGAGTACGCGCGGTGATGACGGCCCTACCGGCCGCCGGAGATCTTCACTAATCTGCCCGCCATGACGACGCGGCGGATCCTCGTGATGACGGGCGGCGCGCTCGCCCCCGTGCTCCTGCTCACCCTGCTGTTCAACAACCAGTGGGTCGTCGACGCGATTCGCAAGAGCGACCTCGAGTACGACCACGGCATCGGCCGGCTGGTCAGCTGGTTCGAATATCCGCAGTGGCGCCTCACCGGTGGCAGCACCCACGCCCCAGGCAAGTTCATCGTCGCGGTGGACATTGGAACGCTGCTGTTCTTCGTCCTGCTGGCGCTGCTCGTGCTGGCCGCATGCCGGGCGATCGACCCCCAGCGCGGGCTGTTCGGCGCGGTGGTGGCCGGCTGGTGGGCCACGGTCGTCGCGGGTGGGCTGTCCGGCATCTTTCTCGGCGCGCTGATCAACTGGGCCCTGGACCTTCCCGGAGAGGAGAACAGCACGACCATCTGGAACACCATGAGCCACGGTGCGAGCTACGGCCTGGTGTACGGCTGGCTGCCCGGCATCGGCGCGCTGGTGGGCTTCCTCTTCACCCGGCCCCGGCAGTACGCCCAGCAGCAGCCCATGCCCGTCCAGACCCTTCCGCCGAGCGGGCCCGTCCCGTCCGGTGCGCCGGGGCACTCGGGCGCGCACCTGCTGCCGGGAATGCACCCGCAACCGGGCGCGCCCATGCAGCCGGGTCAGATGCAGCCGGGTCAGATGCAGCCGGGTCAGATGCAGCCGGGTCAGATGCAGCACGGGGTCCCGATGGCGCCGCCCCAGCACGGTGGGCAAGGGCTCTCGCCGCAGCACCCTGCCGCCGTCCCGTATGTCCCCCCGCCGGGACCCCAGCAGCCACAGCAGCCGCAATGGGGCGGGACACCCGTCCCGCCCCAGGTTCCGCAGTTTCCGGGCGCGTCCGTCCCGCCGCAGCCGGGCCAGGGATTCCAGCAGGCGCCCCCGCAGCAGCCCTTCCAGCAGTCTTTCCAGGAGCCGCCGGCACCGGCCTCCCCGCCGCCCGCCGCGCAGGCGCCGCCGCTTCCCGTGCCCGAGCCCGCGCCGCCCGCCGACGACCGCGCCGAACCCGCCGAGCCTTCTCGCTCCGCCGAGCCGGCGGAGCGGCCGGAGCCCGAGCCGGAGGCCGAGACGAGGGCCGACCAGCCCGAGGACGAGACGTCCGACGGCGAGGCCAGGATGGACGCCGGGCCGGAGGATGACGACCGGCCGCTCCCGCCGCCCCGGTGACGCGGTGACCTGGTGACCCGGTGACCGCACCGCCCTCGGCCACCTGCGAGAATCGGCGTTATGCGCGTCTTCCTGGGATCTGACCATGCCGGTTTCGAGCTGAAGGAGCACCTGGTCTCCTGGCTGAAGGCGAACGGGCACGAGCCCGTGGACTGCGGCGCGTTCGAGTACGACGCCGTCGACGACTACCCGCCGTTCGTGCTGCGGGCCGCCGAGCGGACCGCGGCCGAGCCCGGGACGCTCGGGATCGTGCTCGGGGGCTCGGGCAACGGCGAGGCGATGGCGGCGAACAAGGTGCGGGGCGTCCGCGCCGCTCTGGTCTGGAACGAGGACACCGCGACGCTCGCCCGGGAGCACAACGACGCCAACGTCATCAGCCTGGGCGCCCGGCAACACGACGCGGCGACCGCGACCCGGTTCGTCGAGTTGTTCCTCGGCACGGCCTACTCCGGGGAGTCGCGTCACACCCGCCGGATCAAGATGCTCGGTGAGTACGAGACGACCGGCAAGCTTCCGCCGCTGCCGTCCGGGAACTGACCGTACGGGTCGGACCCTCGGAGGGCAGGGGAGCCTGCGGGGCGCGTTGTGTCAGGTGCCGTTCTCTGTGGGCGGCTTGCGGAGGCCGCCGCGCTTGCCGAGGCGGCGACGCTCGTTCTTGGCGGCCTTGGTGTTCCTGACGGCCGCCACGCCCCGGGCGGCCTCGGACGAACCAGCGGCCTGACCGGTGGCCGGGGGCTCCCCGCCCTCGGGCCGCGGACGGGAGATGTCCCGTGCCCGCATCGCCGCGTCCACCGTGATGCGCATGCCCGACTGTCCCATGTGCCGCCTCCTCGCCGCCCTCGGAAAGACCGTTCCGAGGAACCGGTCTTCAAGGACATTGGACACCATCAGGGCGGGATCATGGCAAGTTCCGGCCTCTCACCGGGTGGTCGATGTCACGTGGCTGGAGCGATGCAACCGGTCACCCCTGGCGCGGATGCCCGCCCGGCGGAGCCGATGCTCGGTACAGTGCCGGAGTCATGCTGCAACGACTGGTGCACCTCCTGCCGCCGAGAGCGCGCGCCATCCTGCGCAGGATCCCCGTCCTGGTGGGCCTGTACCGATGGCTGCGGCGGGGGAAACTGACCAGGGAGCGGTACGTGTTCGCCGCGCTCGCCGTCCTCGCGATCGTGACGGGCGTGACGGCGGCGACCGACACCCGCGGGCTCGCGCCGTCCGGTGCCCTGGTCCTCATCGTGCTGGGCGGCGGGCTGCTGCTGAAGGTCCGCAGCCTGGTCGTGCTGCTGTGCGTCATCGCGGCGATGGTGGCCTACGACGCCTGGCACGACATCGCCGCGATCGGGCCCGGCATGATCGCGACACTGGCGATCACGACGGTGCTGGCGCTGACGCTGGCGCGTACCCGGCAGAAGCTCGGCGTCCAGGGACTGCGCGGCGATTCGATGCTGCTGGAACTGCGCGAGCGGCTGCTCCGCCAGGGCGAGATGCCCGAGTTGCCGGACGGCTGGGACTCCCAGGTCGTGATGCTGCAGGCCGGCGGCTCCTCGTTCGGCGGCGACTTCGTGGTCTCGACCTGCGACGGGTCCTCGCTGGAGGTCGCGCTGGTCGACGTCTCGGGTAAGGGCACGGACGCCGGCACCCGAGCACTGATGTTGTCCGGTGCGTTCGGCGGCCTTCTTGGATCGATCCAAACTGATCGTTTCCTGCCCGCGTGCAACGGCTACCTGCAACGTCAGCGCTGGGACGAGGGATTCGTCACCGCGGTGCACGTCGTCGTCGACCTGAAGACGGGCGAGTATACGGTCGAGTCGGCCGGGCACCCGCCCGCGGTGCAGTTCGACGCCGCCACCGGGGAGTGGAAGGTCAGCCCGGCCAAGGGCGTGGTCCTCGGTGTCGTCCCCGACCTGCGTTGCGTGCCCGAGCGCGGCCAGCTCCGTCCCGGCGACGCGTTGCTGCTGTACACCGACGGGCTGGTGGAGTCGCCGGGCAGCGACCTGGACGCCGGCATCGACCGACTGCTCGGCGAGGCGGAGCGGCTCGTCCCGCGTGGCTTCGCCCACGGCGCGCGGGAACTGGTGGAGACGATGGCGGCGGCCCGCGACGACGACTGCGCGCTCGTCCTCATCTGGCGCACCTGACCCCACAGGCCCGGGTGTCGGTGAGCACCGCCGATGTCGTCGGCGCTACCGCTTCTGCCGCTTGCCGCCCTTGCCCGGTTTGCCCTTCCCCTTCTGCTTCTGGTGCTTCTGTTTCGGCTGATGCGTCTTGGTGACCTGTTGCCGCGACGCACGCGGCCGCGGCGCACCCGCCTTCTTCGTCGGCTGCGCGGAGACGCCCGGCGTGGACGGGGCGGGCGGCGGGTTCGAGTCACCCCTGTGTCCCATGAGGCCGAGGATGACGGCCCCGACGATGACCGTCCCGGCCGCGGCTCCGACGCCGGCCAGCAACCGGGTCCGGGTGGAGGAGAGGCCACCGGCCAGTCCCAGCCCGATCGGCGTGAACGCCTTGGTCGCGCTGTCGTCGGCGGAACGGTCGACCAGGGCGGGCGGTGACGCGGCAGGTGCGTGGACCGCCGCGTCCGCCGACGTCGAGGAGGTGGCGATGGCCGTGGGGACGGGCCCGGCCCCATGTCCGTTGTGCCCCTGCTCGACCAGCGTCAGCATCAGGTGGGACGCGGTCGGCCGGTCGGCCGGGTCCTTGGCCAGCGCGGCGCGGACGCTGGGGAGCAGCGGCTCGGGAAGGTGCGCGAGGTCCGGTTCTCCAGTCGTCACCCGCAGGGACGCGGCGTCGCCGCCGAACGGGAGCCGTCCGGTGCCCGCGTGGGCGATGAGGCAGCCCCAGGCGAAGATGTCGGCGGCCGGGGTCGCGGGCCCGCCGACGAGCACCTCGGGCGCCATCCAGCCGGGAGTGCCGAGCACCATCCCGGTGGTGTTGGTGGCGGTGTGGGAGTCCTGGCTGCGCGCGATGCCGAAGTCGATGACGCGGCAGCCGGACAGGGTCAGCATGACGTTGGCGGGTTTCAGATCGCGGTGGACGAGCCCGGCCGCGTGGATCGCCGCCAGCGCCGAGGCCACCCCGACCGCGACGCCGTGCAGGTCGGCGAGGGGGAGCGGCCCCTCCCCGGCGAGGCGCTGGTGCAGGGAGACGCCGCCGACATAGTCGGTGACGAGGTAGGGGCGCCCGTCCTCCTCGCCGTGGGCGAGGACGCGGGCGGTGCAGAACGAGGCCACCCGGCCGGCGAGTTCGGCCTCGTCGCGGAACCGGCGGCGGTAGGACGGGTCGTCGGCGAGGTGCGGGTGGATGGTCTTGACGGCGACCCGGCCGCCGGACGCCGGGTCGGTACCGAGGTAGACGGTGCCCATACCGCCCGACCCGAGCCTGCCCAGCAGCGTGTGCCCGCCGACCGTGCGAGGGTCGGCGGGTTCGAGGGGCCGAATGTCTCCGTCCATGTGGTGGTCCCGATTCCCTGGCATCTCTTCCGTCCGTCCATCCCCGTTCGTGGGGAAAGTATGGCGGCTTGCAGCACGAACAGTGGAAACGTCTTCGTCATGTGGATGTGGTGCTCAGTGCACCAAGGGAGTGCAGAGTGGGGATTCCGGCAGCGGTCCGGCCCGCCGATTCCTCTTCGGCGCGGGTGACGGGCGGCTGGCGGCACCGAAGGCGATGTCCGCGCGGACGGCACCCCAGGGGTGGGAGGCGCCGACCCGCGCGGGCATCGGTCCCCGGTACCACGGTCGAGACCGGCGTCCATTTCCGCTTAATCCTATTGACTTAGTGGGTATTGCGGGTCAGTATGGATATTGCGAGTTCCGCGCTCGTCGTCTCCGCCGTTCGGGGCGCTCTTACAGCGGGGACCGCCGGATGACCGGGACGGTGCGGCACGGCCCGTTCCGGTCACCGGCGACGCTCGCCCCGCCCCCGGCCCGTGAGGTTTCACCGGGCAAGGCCGGGTAAGAACCACTTTTGCGCACTCCCCCCAGGCGCTGGAACGCGGCGCGGCGCCGGCCGCCGCGCGCGCTGGGAAGGAGGAGGGGCGCCGCGGTGCCGATTCTGGGGAAGTGGCTGTCACCCTCGTGCTGGTCGGTCCGGACCCGCGTGACCGTTGCCGCGACCCTGATCGTCGGGCTCCTGCTGACCATCGGCGTGATCCTGCTCTACCAGGCCGTCCGGCACACGGTCTTCGAGGAGCTGCGCACCCGCGGGGTCCTGGCCGTCGCCGACGTGGCCGCGATCGTCCGCAACGGAGACCCGCACGGCCTCCTCCCCGTCCAGGACGCCGACTTCTCGCTGCTCCAGGTCGTGGACGAGCGGGGCGACGTGATCGCCGCAAGCGACGCGCTGCGCGGCCGTCCCGCGCTGGACGTTCCCGTGCCCCCCGTGCCTGACCGGCCCGTGACCCAGACCGTGCATGTGCCCGGCGTGGCGGCCGATGTCTTCGTGGTCAGCCAGCGGGTCCGGGGCCCGTCCGGGCTCCGCACCGTGCACGCCGGTGCGCCGATCACCGAGCTCACCCGCAACAAGAACTTCTTCGTCGCCGCGCTCGCCGCCACGGTGCTGCTCGCCACCGCCGCGGTCGGGTGGATCGTGGCGTCCGCGGTGCGGCGGGCGCTGCGGCCGGTGCGGGAGATGAGCGGGGAACTGGCCGACATCACCGGCGGCGACACCGACCGCCGCGTCACCGTCCCCGACCCGGTCGACGAGGTCTCCGACCTGGCCAAGTCGGTGAACGTGACCCTGGGCCGGCTGGAGGACGTCCTGATCCGCCAGCGCGGCTTCGTCGCGGACGTCTCGCACGAACTGCGCAGTCCGTTGGCGGGCTTGCGCGCCCAGCTCGAAGTGGCGCTGGAACACCCCGAGGACGAGGACTGGCCGACGGTCGCCCGGATGGCGCTCAGCGACGCCGACCGGCTCCAGGGCATCGTGACCGACCTGCTGATCCTCGCCAAGCTCGGTGCGGGCGTGCACGCCGAGCGGGAGCGAGTGGACCTCGGCGCGCTGGTCAGCGCCGAGGCGACGCGGCGTGTCCGGCGCGTCCCGGTCGAGGTCGAGGTGGGCGAGGACATCGTGATCCTGGCCGACCGCGACCACATGGTCAGGCTGCTGACGAACCTGCTCGACAACGCCGAGCGGCACGCCGCGTCCCGGGTTCGGGTGACCGCCGCCGCGCAGGAGCGGGACGCGGTCGTCGTGGTCGCCGACGACGGATCGGGCATCCCGCCCGAAGAACGCGAGCGCGTCTTCTGGCGGTTCCACCGGCTGGCCGAGGGCCGCAGGCGCGACCGCGGCGGCACCGGTCTCGGCCTGACGATCTCCCGCGATATCGCCCAGGCCCACGGGGGCACGCTCGTCGCCGCCGGGGACGACGGGGCGCGCCTCATCCTCCGCGTCCCGCTGGCCCCCTGAGCCTTCCAGGCGCTACGGCAGCACGGGACGGCGGAGGGCGTGGCGAGTCGTCTGCTCGAACGCGTGCCCGATCCGCAGGACGGCGAGGTCCGCGTGGTGCGGACCGACGATCTGCAGGCCGATCGGGAGCCCGTCCCGGGTGAATCCGGCCGGCACCGACAGGGCGGGGCAGCCGGTGGCCGAGATGAGGTAGCAGGACCGCATCCACTCCAGGTAGTCGGGCATCGGGCGCCCCGCGACCTCCTGCGGGTACTCGGCGGACGCGTCGAACGGCGGCACCTGGCTGACCGGCAGGAGCAGCGCGTCGTACCGGCCGAAGAACGCGCGGACGCGGTGGAACAGCGCCGTGTGCAGGACCTCCGCGCGTCCGACATCGCCGCCCGACAGGGCCCGGCCGGCCTCGATGTTCTCCCGGAGCGCGGGCTTGAGATCGTCCGGGCGGGTCTCCAGCAGCGGGCCGAGGGACAGGTCCCACTGCCAGGCCCGCAGCGTCCGGAACACCTCGTCGGCGCCTGACAGGTCGGGGCACGCCTCCTCCACGGTGCCCCCGAGGTCGGCGAAGACCTTGACGGCCGGTTCGAGGACGCCGGTGACGGCGGGATCGACGGGCACCGTCCCGCCGAGGTCGGGCGACCACGCCAGCCGCATCCCCGCGAGGCCGCCGTCGAGCGGGCCGGCGAACGCCGCGCCGGGCGTCTCCAGCGCGATCGGGCTCCGCGGGTCGGGCCCGGCGAGCACCGACAGCAGCAGCGCCACGTCCGCGACATCGCGGGCCATCGGCCCCTGCACGCCCATCGTCGCCCAGCCCGCCGGCACCGGCCAGGACGGGACCCTCCCGGGCGACGGGCGGAACCCGACGACGTTGCAGAACGACGCCGGGTTGCGCAGCGAGCCGCCCATGTCGCTGCCGTCGGCCAGCGGGTGCATTCCGCATGCCAGCGCCGCAGCCGCGCCGCCGCTGCTCCCGCCCGCCGACCGCGCGAGGTCGTAGGGATTGCGGGTCAGGCCGAAGACCGGGTTGAACGTGTGCGACCCGGCGGCGAACTCCGGCACGTTGGTCTTGCCCAGCGTGATGACCCCGGCGGCGCGCATCCGCTCGATGACCAGGTCGTCGGTGGTGGGCACATGGTCGGCGAAGATCGGGGAGCCGGACGTCGTCCGGATGCCCGCGGTGGCGTGGGTGTCCTTGTGGGCGACCGGCAGTCCGTGCAGCGGCCCGACCTCGGCGCCCGAGGCCAACCGCTCGTCGGCCGCGCGGGCCTGCTCCAGCGCCCGCTCGGCGACCAGCGTGACGACGGCGTTGACGTGGGGGTTCGTCTCCTCGATCCGGTCGAGATGCGCCTGGACGACCTCGCGCGCCGACAGCTCGCGGGCCCGCAGCCGCCGTGCCAGCCCGCGCGCCGAGAGGTAGTGGATCTCATCCGACAAGGAGTCTTCCCTTCCCGAGGGGCACCCGGAGTGCCCGGCCGTCCAGTGACGACGTCATCATGCAGGGAGGACATCATGCAAGTTGGACGCTATCCAAGGCGACGGAGGGGCCGGGTGACGGATCGGGTCGGCGCGCGCGGGCTGCTGGGCCGCGTGCTGGACGGCGGCGATTGGACGTCCTGGGACACCGCTCCGGCCGCCGTCGCGGAACCGGACTCCGCCTACGGCAGGGACCTTGCCGCCGCCCGCGAGACAAGCGGCTGCGACGAGGCCGTTCTCACGGGCTCGGGCCGGCTGCGCGGCCGGCGGGTGGCGTTCGTCGTGTCGGAGTTCCGCTTCCTGGCGGGCTCGATCGGGCTCGCCACCGCCGACCGGATCGTCACCGCCGTCGAGCGCGCCACCGCGGAGGGGGTGCCGCTGCTGGCCGCCCCGGCCTCGGGTGGGACCCGGATGCAGGAGGGCACGGCGGCGTTCGTCCAGATGGCCCGGATCACCGCCGCCGTGATGGCGCACCGCGCCGCGGGGCTGCCCTACCTGGTCTACCTGCGGCATCCCACGACCGGCGGGGTCTTCGCGTCCTGGGGGTCGCTCGGGCACGTGACCGCCGCGGAGCCGGGCGCGCTCATCGGCTTTCTCGGCCCCCGGGTGTACGAGGGGCTGCGCGGCGAGCCGTTCCCGGAAGGCGTCCAGGTCGCCGAGAACCTCGCCGCCAAGGGCCTGGTGGACGCCGTGGTGGGCCTGGACGATCTCGCGTCGGTGGCGTCCGGCGTCCTGGACGTCCTGTGCGCGAGGCCGCCCGGCCGCCCGCGGCCACCGCCTCCACCACCGCATCCACCGCATCCGCCCTGCGACGATCCGGCGTGGGACTCGATCGAGCGGTCGCGTCGCCCCGACCGTCCGGGCGCGCGGGATCTGCTCCGCCAGGGCGCGACCCACGTGACACCGCTCTCCGGCACGGGGCAGGGCGAAGCGGAACGCGGCCTGCTGCTCGCCCTGGCCCGCTTCGGTGACGCGCCGTGCGTCGTCGTCGCCCAGGACCGCCTGAGCCAGCGTGGCGGGCATCCTCTCGGGCCCGCCGGTCTCCAGGTCGCCCGCCGTGGCATGCGGCTGGCGGCCGAGCTGGGCCTACCGCTGGTCACGGTGGTGGACACGCCGGGCGCGAATTTGTCGGTCGAGGCGGAGGAGGGCGGGTTGGCCGGGGAGATCGCCCGCTGCCTGGCCGACCTGATCACCCTCCCCGCGCCGACGCTGTGCCTTCTGCTCGGCGAGGGGACCGGCGGCGCGGCCCTGGCCCTCCTTCCGGCCGACCGTGTCCTGGTGGCCCGGCACGGCTGGCTGTCCCCGCTCCCGCCCGAGGGCGCGTCCCTGATCGTCCACCGCACGCCCGACAGGGCGCCGGAGGTGGCCGCCGTCCAGGGCGTACGCTCGGCGGATCTGCTGCGCGCCGGCCTGGCGGACGTGCTCGTCGGCGAACTCCCGGACGCGGCCGACGAGCCGGTGGCGTTCTGCCGCCGCGCCGCCGCCGCGATCGAGTACGAGTTGTCCGGCCTCCGGCCGGGTGGCGCCCGACAGGACCGCTACCGGGCCCTTTCCCGTTGACCATATTTCGTTTGGGTACGTACGATCTCTGGTGACGACCCCCAAGGAGGCCCCCCGGTGCGTGCCCTGCTCATCCACCACGACCATCTGTCATTCGCCGGCCCCGTGGGTGAGCGCCTGACCGATCGAGGCTTCGACCTGGAAGAACGCGTGGTCGTCAGCGCCGAACACCACCACACCCCGGATGTGGAGTTCGACTACCCCGACCCTCTCGACTGGGACCTGATCATCCCGATGGGCTCCCCCTGGTCGGTGAACGATCCCGGTGTCGCGTCCTGGGTGACCCCCGAACTGGCCATGCTCGACAAGGCCCACGCCGCCGGCGTCCCGATCCTCGGCATCTGCTTCGGCGGCCAGGCCCTCGCCGCCGCGCTGGGCGGCGCCGTCGAGCGCGCCCCGCGTCCCGAGATGGGCTGGGTGGACGTCGAGACCGACGACCCCTCCCTGGTGGCCTCAGGCCCCTGGTTCCAGTTCCACTACGACCGCTGGCGCCTCCCGCCCGGTGCCGTCGAGATCGCACGGAACGCGGTCAGCTCCCAGGCGTTCGTGCTCGGCCGCTCGATGGGGCTGCAGTTCCATCCGGAGATCACCCCCACCGAGCTCGAAAGCTGGCTGACGCACGGCGGAGACGCCCACATGCGCGCCGAGGGTGTCGACCCCGAGGCCGTCCTGGAGGAGGTCCGTCGCACCGAGGCCGACTCGGCTCGCCGCACCCACGCGCTGGTGGACGCCTTCCTCGCTCAGGTGGCGGCCAGGGCCCGCTAGGCGATCAGATGGCGACGGGCGCCGGAGATCCGTTCGCCGCGGCCTCCGGGACGGCGGTCGCCCTTTCCGGCGTCAGGGCCGGGGGCGAGATGCTCCTGGCGCGCGCCTCGCGGCGGCGGGGGAGATGATGGGCGCCGCGGCGGTGCCGGCGGCCTCGGGGTATGAGCGCGGCGAAAGCCGCGAGACCGATCCCGCACAGGACCGCGGTGAGGACATAGACCGCGATCTTGAAGCCGATGCATCGCCCCACTGTGTCCGTCATATCGTTAGCTGTCCTGTCCCTGGGTTTTCCCACGCCTTTCTTCGTATTGCATTCTGTCAGAGATCAACTTGGCTGCGCATCGTGGCAATCCCTTACAGCGCGTGACCGTGACCAGCGGAAGCGCGCACCAAAGCGTTGAAAAGGGACTGCTGTGCGCGGTCCGTCGCAGCGGTGTCCTCCGGGTGCCATTGGACGGCCAGGAACCAGCCGCGCGGATCGGCCAGTTCGGCGGCCTCGACCGTTCCGTCCGCCGAATGGGCGGTGGGCGTCAGCGCCGGGGCCAGCGCCGCGGTCGACTGGTGGTGGTAGCAGGAGGCCATCGTCTCCTCGGTGTCGAGGATCTTGGCCAGCAGGCTGCCGGGGGAGACGGCCACCGGGTGGACCTTGTGACGATGGTCACGCTCCATGTGCTGGTTGAGCGTGCCGCCCAGCACCGCGTTCACCACCTGGAATCCCCGGCAGACCGCGAGCGTGGGCAGGCCCGTCTCCAGGACGTGGGACGCGAGGGCGAGGTCGAAGCCGTCCTGCTGCTCGTCCACGTCGTAGAGGGCCTCGTGCTCGGACGTCGCGCCGTAGTGGCGGGGGTGCAGGTCGCCACCGCCGGGTAGGAGGACACCGTCGCACCGCTCCAGCCGGGACGCGTCGAACGGCGCCGCCGGGTGCATGACGAACGGCTCGCCGCCCGCCCGATAGACGGCCTCCACCAGGGCGCGCGCCGCCACCTCCGCCGCGTACCGCAGCGCGGACGCGTTCGCGGAGAAACGGGCGGGGATCGCGATCAGGGGCCTCACAGCTCGATCCAGGTCGTCTTGAGGTCGGTGTACTTGTCCAGGGCGTGCAGGGACTTGTCACGCCCGTGGCCGGACTGCTTCACCCCGCCGAACGGCACGCTCATGTCGCCCTCTTCGTAGCAGTTGACCCAGACCGTCCCTGCGCGCAGGGCACGGGACACACGGTGCGCGGTGGACAGGTCGGAGGTCCAGACGGCGGCGGCGAGACCGTACTCGGTGTCGTTGGCGAGCGTGACCGCCTCGTCCAGGTCGTCGAACTCAAGGACGGCCAGTACCGGCCCGAAGATCTCCTCGCGGGCCACCCGCATCTCCGGCTTGACCTGGTCGAAGACGGTGGGAGCGAGGAACCGGCCGTCCACGCCGCCCCCGGCGCGCAGGCGGGCGCCGGATGCTCGGGCGGCCTCGATGTGCTCCATCACCCGGGCCTGGTGGGCGGTGGAGACGAGCGGGCCCATCTCGGTGGCCGGGTCCAGCGGGTCGCCCACCCGCAGCGACTCGGCGCGCGCCACGATCCGGTCCAGGACGCGGTCGGCGACCGAGCGGTGGACGAGCAGCCGCGACGGCGCGCTGCACATCTCGCCCGCGTTGAAGAAGATGCCCCAGGCGGCGGTGTCGGCGGCGGCGTCCAGGTCCGGCGCGTCCGGCAGGATGATGTTGGGGGACTTGCCGCCGAGTTCCAGCCACACCCGCTTGAGGTTGGACGCGGCGGCGTAGCGCAGGAAGTGCCGGCCGACCTCGGTGGAACCGGTGAACGCCAGGACGTCCACGCCGGGGTGCTCGCCCAGGGCGCGGCCGGCCACCTCGCCGGGCCCGTTGACGACGTTGAACACACCGGGCGGGAGGCCGGCCTCGGTGCCGAGGGCGGCCAGGTGCAGCGCCGACAGGGGCGACTCCTCGGCGGGCTTCAGCACGACCGTGCAGCCCGTCGCCAGTGCGGGGGCGATCTTCCACGCCGCCATCGTCAGCGGGAAGTTCCACGGCACGACGGCCCCGACGACGCCGACCGGCTCGCGCGTCACCAGCGCGAGGGACGAGGCGGACCCGCGAGGCGACTCGTCCAGCTGCTTGTCGGCGGCCTCGGCGTACCAGCGCAGGCAGCCGATCAGCGCACGCAGCTCGATCCCGTAGGCGTCGGTGATCGGCTTGCCCATTTCGAGGCTGACCAGCAGCGCGAGGGTCTCCCGGTCGCGCTCGACGAGATCGGCCCAGCGCAGCAGGGCCGCCTTGCGCTCGGCGGGTGCCAGCCGGGGCCAGGGACCGGTGTCGAAGGCGCGGCGCGCGGCGGCGACGGCGCCGTCCACCTGGGCGGTGCCGGCGGACGCGACGTGCGCGATCGTCCGCCCGTCGCGGGGTGCGACGACCGGGGTCGTCTCGGGCCCGTCCTGGAACGCGCCGTCGATGTGGTGGCCGGTGTGCGGGACGAGCCCGGCGGCACGGGCGCGCCAATCCTCGTACGGGACGTCGGTCACGGGCCCTCCTCTAAAGTCGTTTGAACCCGAACATTAGCCGGGACGGCTTGACCGCCGCCATCCCGCTTCCTAGATTATTTGGGACCAAACAAACTGGAGGTGCACCGATGGCAACAGTCGCGGGCGTCGCCGTCGAACCCCGGCACTGGATCGGCGGTGAGCGTGTGGCCTCCGCCACATCCTTCACCGACGTCTCGCCGATCGACGAGCAGCCGATCGCCGAGATCGCCCGGGGTGGGGCACGAGAGGCCGAGGCCGCGGTGGACGCCGCGCGCCGGGCGTTTCCCGCCTGGGCCCGCACCAGCCGGGAGGAGCGCGCCCGGCTGCTGCACGCGATCGCCGACGGCGTGGAGAAGCGGATCGAGGAACTGGCGCAGGTCGAGACGGCCGACAACGGCGCGCTGATCCGCTCGCACCGGCGCGGCGTCATGCCGCGTGTCGCGCACAACTTCCGGTTCTTCGCCGACTGGCTGCTCAAGCTCGGCCACGAGGACTTCGAGACGCGCGGCCACACCAACCACGTCAGCTGGGACCCGGCGGGCGTCAGCGCCCTGATCACCCCGTGGAACGCCCCGCTGATGCTGGCCACCTGGAAGATCGCTCCCGCGCTGGCCGCCGGGAACACGGTCGTCCTCAAACCGGCCGAGTGGACGCCGCTGACCGCCTCCCTCCTCGCCGACATCACGGCCGAGGCCGGGCTGCCGGCCGGAGTGTTCAACGTCGTCCAGGGCTACGGGGCGGAGGTCGGCGGGCCGCTGACCGCGCACCCGGACGTCAAGCGGATCAGCTTCACCGGGTCCGTGCCGACCGCAAGGATCATCGCCGCGTCCGCCGCGGCCAACCTGACGCCGCTGTCGCTGGAGCTCGGCGGCAAGTCGCCGCTGCTCGTCTTCGCCGACGCCGATCTCGACCTCGCCGTCGACCTGGCGGTGGAGCAGTACGACAACGCCGGGCAGGTCTGCCTGTCGGCGACCCGGCTGCTGGTCGAGTCGTCCATCGCGGACGAGTTCACTCAGCGGTTCATCGAGAAGGCAGGCCGCATCAAGCAGGGCGACCCGCGCGACGAGGCGACCGACCTCGGCCCGCAGGTCCACCGCAAGCACTTGGAGCGCGTGGACGGCTTCGTCCAGCGGGCCAAGGATGCGGGGGCGCGCGCACTGATCGGCGGCGGCCCGAACGATGACCTGGGCGGCTTGTACTACCGGCCGACCCTCTTCTCCGGTGCTTCGGAGAATGCCGAGATCCTCACCGAAGAGGTCTTCGGCCCCGTCCTGACGCTCCAGACGTTCGATACCGAGGAGCAGGCCGTCGCGATGGCGAACGGTACCCGCTTTGGTCTGGCCGCCACCCTCGCCACTGGTGACCCGGAGCGCGCGCGCCGTGTCACCGAGCAGCTCGTGGCCGGGACCGTCTGGGTCAACTGCTTCTTCGTCCGCGACCTCCAAGCCCCCTTCGGCGGAGCCCGGCAGTCGGGCGTGGGCCGCGAGGGCGGCGACTGGAGCTTCGACTTCTACTGCGACGTGAAGAACACGGTGACGGCACCATGGGCGAAGTAGTCGGCGCGGGGCTCCTCGCGCACGTTCCCACGATCGTGCTGCCCGAGGTGACGCGGCGCGAGCTCAACCACGGCGAGGACACCACCCTCGTCCCCGGCCTCCAGAGGCTCCGCAAGGACGTTTTCGAGCGCGACGACTACGACACCGTGGTCCTCCTGGACTCCCACTGGGCGACCACGGTCGAGTTCGTCACCACGGCCCACGACCGCAGGGCCGGGCTCTACACGTCCGAGGAGCTGCCGCGCGGCATGTCCCGCATGCCGTACGACATCCCCGGCGACCCCGAGCTGGCCCGCGCGGTCGCCGACTACGCCGGCAAGCACGGGACGTACATTACCCCGATCGACGACCCGTACCTGCCGATCTACTACGCCACCGTCAACCTGTGGACGCACCTCGGCGTGCGCGACAACCCCTACCTGGGCGACCCCGGCAAGCGGTGGATCTCGATCGGCGTCTGCCAGACCGCCGACACCGAGGACTTCCTGCGCCTCGGCCGCGCCCTGGGCGACGCGATCGCCGCCAGCGACCGCCGTGTCCTGCTGATCGCGTCCGGGGCCCTCTCGCACACGTTCTGGCCGCTGCGCGTCATCCGCGACCACGAGGCGGCCGGGCCCGAGCACATCTTCACGCCCGCGGCGCGGGCCGCCGACGAGGAGCGCATCGGCTGGCTGCGGGACGGTGATCACGCCCGCGTCCTGAACACCATGCCGGAGTTCCTGACCTTCAAGCCGGAGGCCCGCTTCGGCCACTACCTCATGATGATCGGCGCCCTGGGGGAACACGCCTGTACGGCCCCTGGACGCCTCTACAGCGAGTATGAGAACTCTGTCGGAACCGGCCAGGTGCACATCTGGTTCGACCGCCCCGAGAACGGATGGACCAGCTAAGTGAGCAGTGCCCGCCTGGGGAGCGACCCCCAGACCTCCGAGTACCGGCGCATCCTCCTCGAAGGAGCCGCCACGCAGGTGATCCGCGACGGCGACGAGCTCGTCAGCGCGGACGGCCGGCGTGTGCGCGCGGAGGACGCCGTCCACCTGCCGCCGTGCGAGCCGTCCAAGGTGGTCGCGGTGCACCTCAACCACCGCAGCCGTGTGGAGGAGTTCCAGACCTCGCTCCCGCCCGCTCCCACGTTCTTCCACAAGCCGATCTCGGCGCTGAACGCGCACGGCGGCGCGGTCGTCCGGCCGGAGCGCTGCAAGTACCTCAACTACGAGGGTGAGATCGCGATCGTCATCGGACGGACGGCGCGCAACGTGTCGCCGAAGGAGGCGGGCGACTACATCGCGGGCTACACGGTCGCCAACGACTACGGCCTGCACGACTTCCGGGACACCGACGCCGGCTCGATGCTGCGGGTCAAGGGCTCCGACACGCTGTGCCCGCTGGGCCCCGGCCTCGTCACCGGCTGGGACTTCCGCGGCAAGTACCTGCGCACCTACGTCAACGGTGAGCTGGTGCAGGACGGCAGCACCGACGAGATGGAGTGGGACATGCACTACCTCGTCGCCGACATCGCCCGCACGATCACCCTCTACCCGGGGGACGTGCTGCTGTCGGGGACGCCCGCCAACTCCCGTCCCGTCCAGCCGGGCGACGTCGTCGAGGTCGAGGCCGAGGGCCTCGGGCGGCTCCGCAACCACATCGTCACCGGTCCGGTCCCGGTCCGGGACGACTGCGGCGCGCAGCCGACCGAGTCCGAGGAGGTCATCTCCACGACCTTCGGCGGTGACTGGGAGTTCCGGGGCATCCGTGCCCCCCGCCGATAGCACGGTCGGATCAGCGCCGGTCAGGCCACCGTCGGGTAACACCGTGACGGCGGCCTGACCGGCATCGTGCCGTTCCGGCACAGGCCGGGTTCCGGCCCAAGGCGGTTCCGGCCCCAGGCTAGGTCCGGCTCAGGACAGGCCTGGCTTAGGACAGGAGGGCGTCGGTGCGCTTGACGACCTCGCGGCAGAACGCGCCGACGCCGTCGGGGTCGTCGGTGAACTGGGACGGCTTGATGCAGAACGTCGTGAACCCCTGCGCGATCTTCCCGGGGATGCCCTCCAGCGCCGGGGCGAGGGGCGACACGGAGTCGTCGTCGGGGAACACCGGGCGGCATCCCCCGATGCGCTCCAGGTCGGCGATGTCGCGTCCGGCCGCCGTCATCGCCGAGGCGAGCTGCTCCAGATCCTCCGGCGTCGGGTGGCCGAGCGGGTGGAAGCCGTGGCCGTACTTCACCAGCCGGTGGAGGAGCTTGGCGTGCATGTGCTGCCCGCCGAACCACATGCGCGGCCCGTCAGGGCGGTAGGCGCGCGGCTCGAAGTAGACGTTCTCGAAGGAGAAGTGCTCACCGCTGTAGGAGACGGGCGACCCGCGCCAGAGCAGCTCCCAGATCTCCAGCTGCTCGTCGAGGATCCTGCCCCGCTTCCCGAACGGCACGTTCATCGCCGCGTACTCGTCCCGGCTCCAGCTCACGGTCGGCTGGACGACGAGGCGCCCCTCCGACAGCAGGTCCAGCGTGCCGATGTCGCGGGCCAGCGCGAGCGGGTGCTTCAGCGGGGCCAGCACGGCCGCCGCGGCGAGCCGGATCCGGGTGGTGACGGAGGCGATCGCGCTGAGCAGCATCAGCGAGCCCGGCCAGGGAGTGAACGGGTCCTGGTTGCCGGGCAGCGCGTACTCGCGCGGGTTGCCCATCACACCGTCCGCGCCCGCGTCGGGGCCGAGCACGACGTGCTCGCTGACCATGACGGCGTCGAATCCGGCGTCCTCGGCCTCCCGCGCCCAGCGGACGAGAGTGGGCAGGTCGCGGCCGGTGGTCATCGTCCAGTTCTCGCTCAGCACGAGTACGAAGCGTGGCGTCATCGGACTATCGTACGGACCCAAACGACATGCCCACAAGGGGACGGGAGGGTCAGCTACGGGGGCGCCTGCCGGAGCGGCGCGGGGGCGGGGGAGACGCGGCCCGCAGGGTGGTGCGCCGCGCCTCGCCCTCCTCCTCCAGGTGCTCGACGACGGACCGAAGGGTCTGCGCCAGGTTGCGGTTCTCGTCCCCGTTCAACCGTTCCACCACGAACGCCTCTTCTGCGTTGAAGGCCGGGAACAGCACGCACATCAGCTCCTGTCCCTTGTCGGTCAGCCGCAGCAGGACGAGCCGCCCGTCCGTCGCGTGCGAGCCCCGCTCGATGAGCCCGCGCCCCTCCAGCGTCTTCACGACACCCGTCAGCGTCCCTTTGGAGATGCCCGCCTCCTCCGCGACGTGGCGCGTCTCCATCTCGTCCCAGATCCACACCACCCAGAGCACGACGAAGGAGGTCCAGGTGAGGTCGGCGCCGCGCAGCACCGAACTCTCGAAGTGCTGCCGGATCGCCGCGGCGGCCCGGTAGATGTTGGAGACCGCCATCATCGCGTCGTGCCGCAGGGGCACGTCGCCGAGCCGCCGCTGGATGGCCTGTTCGGTCTCTTGCAGTGTGTGATGCCCGGTCACGTACGTCCTTCCGTGGGGCCCGGCGCGGACTTCTTCCCGCGGGCCAAGTCAGAATCTACCGTTGTCAGTTATCGTTTGAGCCCGTACGATCCGTGCGATTCCACATATCGTGCGGGCCCAAACAATCATGCGGAGGCTCGCACCGGCAATGGAGCCGCGCATGGCGATTCCCGCAGTCGAGTCCCCCTCGTCACCCGGAACCGGCCGCCGTAGTATCGGCGTCCCCGAGATCGTCTTCTTCGTCGTCGCCGCGTCGGCTCCGCTGACCGTCGCCGCGGGCGGCCTGCCGACGTCCTTCGCCGTCACCGGCGTGGTCGGCATTCCGCTGCTGTACGTCATTCTCGCGGTCCTGCTCACCGTCTTCACCGGCGGATACGCCGCCATGAGCCGGTCGATCGCCAACGCCGGGGCTTTCTACGCCTACATCACGCACGGGCTCGGGCGCGTCGCCGGCGTCGGCGCCGCGTTCGTCGCCCTCATCTCCTACAACACGATGCAGGTCGGACTCTACGGGCTGTTCGGCTTCACCACCGCCGACCTGCTGAAGACCAAGCTGAGCCTCGACCTGCCCTGGTGGAGTGTCGCGCTCGCCGGCGTCGCGGTGGTCGCCGTCCTCGGCTTCCGCCGCATCGACCTGAACGCCCGCGTCCTCGGCGTGCTGCTCGCGGTCGAGTTCCTGACCGTCCTGGTCTTCGACATCGCCCAGGTGGCCGACGCCCCGTCCGGCGTCTCCGTCGCCCCGCTCGGGTGGGACGCGGCGAACTCGGGTGCGGTCGGCGCCGCGTTCTGCTTCGCGATGGCCAGTTTCATGGGCTTCGAGGCCGCCGCCCTCTACAGCGAGGAGTGCCGCGACCCCCGCCGGACGGTCAGCCGCGCCACCTACATCGCGGTCGCCGTCATCGGGGTGTTCTACGCCTTCACGGCCTGGGCGATGACCGTCGGCACCGGCTCGTCCCAGATCATCGGTCGGGCCCAGAAGGACGGCCCCGCGCTCGTGTTCGTCCTCGCGGAAGCGCACATCGGCAAGCTCTTCGCGGACCTGGCCCAGCTCTTCCTGGTCACCAGCCTCTTCGCGGCGCTGCTGTCGTTCCACAACGCCGTGGCCCGCTACTTCTTCTCCCTCGGGCGCGAGGGTGTCCTCCCCTCCCCGTTGAGCCGCACCCACACCCGTCACGGTTCCCCGCATGTGGGCTCGCTGACCCAGACCGTCGTGGCCGCGGTCGTGGTGGTTGTCTTCGCCGCGTCCGGCAAGGATCCGGTGCTCACCCTGTTCAACTGGTTCACGAACCTGGGCGCACTCGGCGTGATCCTGCTGCTGGCCCTCACCTCGGCCGCCGTCGTCGTCTACTTCGCGCGGGAGCACCGAGGCGAGAACGCCTGGAACCGCCTCCTCGCCCCCGCCGTCGCGGCCGTGGGACTGGGCACCGTCTTCGTCGTCAGCCTGCTCAACTTCGACGCCCTGCTGGGCGCCGAGAAGGGCTCGTCTCTCACCTGGGTCCTGCCTGGCCTGATCGTCGTGGCCGCCGCGGCGGGCGTGGCCTTCGCGGTGTATCTCCGCCAGGCCCGTCCGGACGTCTACGCCCGGATCGGCGGCGGCGCCTGAGCCTCGTCAACGTGTCCCGGTGGTTCGGACCGGCCACTCGGAGGCGAGCACGGCCCAGACCTCGGTGGTCTGCCGCACGCCCCGGTACGGGTGGTTCTCGCGCAGGGCCCCCTCGCGGGTCATGCCGAGCCGCCGGGCCACATTGATGCTCGCCGTGTTCTCGGACGACACCAACCACTCCACACGGTGCATTCCGCGTTCCCGGATCGCCCAGTCGATGATCACGCGGGCCGCGCGGGTGACCAGCCCGCGGCCCACCGCGTCCGGCTCCAGCCAGCAGCCGGCCTCGCAGTTGCCCAGGCGCACGTCGAAGATCCGGAAGAGGACGCCGCCCACGAGCAGCCCGTCGAGCCAGATGCCATAGAGGCGGCCGGCGTCCGCGGCGGCCTTGTCGGCGTACCCCTGGAGCCAGCTCCGCGCGGATTCGAGATCGGCGGTGACATCGGGGAGACCGACGTGCACGCCGATGTACTCGCGTCCGCGGTCGATGTGCGCGAGGAACTCCTCGGCCTGCCAGGGCTCCAGGGGTCGTAGCTCGGCGCCGTCGCCGAGGGATATCGCGAACATCTCGTCCTCCACGGTGATCGTGCCCGATCTTCGGATCCTCGCACGCAGGAGAAAACCGCGGGCGGTGGCGGCCGCGCGCCGGTTAGCGTGGGTCTCGTGACGGAACCCGGTTTCACATGGCGTCGAGTGACGGAAGAGGACTTCGGTCTGCTCCGGGAGTGGCTGGCGCGGCCCCACGTCGCGCGGTGGTGGAACCACGAGACGTCGCCGGCGGCCGTGATGCGCGACTTCGGCCCCGCGGTCAGGGGAGAGGAGCCCTCCGAGGACCTCCTGGCGTCCCTGGACGGTCGGCCGGTCGGCCTGGTGCAGTGCTGCCTGCTCGCCGACTACCCGGAGTACATCGCCGAACTGGCGCCGCTCGTCGACGTCCCCACCGGCGCGATGAGCATCGACTATCTGGTGGGCGACCCGGACCGCACCGGCCAGGGCCTCGGGACCCGGATGATCGAGTCGGTCCTCGACCGGATCTGGGCCGTCCACCCGTCCGCGACCTGCGTGATCGTCCCCGTCGTGGCAGCCAACCGACGGTCCTGGCGCGCCCTGGAGAAGGCGGGCCTGCGCAAGATCGGCGAGGGCGAGATGGAGCCTGACAACCCTGCCGACGATCCTGCCCACTTCCTCTACCGCGCCGACCGTCCATCGGCGCACGGCGCCGTCCCGCGGGCCGAGACATAGGACGGCCCCGCCGCCGTCGGCTCCGCATCGCTTCTCCTCAGCGCGGTGGACCGTCCGCACCGCTCGAAGGTGGTGTGACAGGGCCCGCCCACACCCTTGCGTGGTCCCCGATCCGCGACGGATGATCCCGTCTCGCGGAGGACCAATCGAGGAGTCCTCCGTTTGGCAGTCCAAGGAGGACACATGAGGCTTTCCACGCTCGCCACTGTCACTGCCGCTGCCACTGCCACCGTGTTGATGCCGGGGGCGGGTCTCGCCGCGGCCGCCCCGCCGGCGGCGGCGCCCGCGGCGCGGGCGGTGCTCGCCGACCACACCTTCGACTATGAGAGCGGAACCGAGGGGTGGATCGCCAAGAAGGACGACAAGCTACGGGACGGGGACGTGACCTGGTCCACCGACCTGGCCAAGAGCGGAACGCACAGCCTCGACTTCTGGCTGGACGGGCCCGGTGACGGCACCCTGTGGGTGGAACGTGGGTTCCCCGTGCCGCTGGGGCAGCCCAGCATCACCGTCGAACTGTCCGTCTGGGAGTGGAACGACGGCGACGACGAGGCGACCAACTGGCCGATCATCGCGCACGTGGACCGCACCGCCCCGACCCACGAGGAGGACTTCGTCAAGTTGGGCTTGGGTCGCACCCAGGTCGATGGGTGGCGGCAGTACACCTACAGCACGACCATCGATGTCCATGACGTCAGGACCTTCTACGTCGCCTACGGGGTCTCGGTGGGCGCGGAGAGATCGCGAGCCCACTACTTCGATCTGGCCCATGTGACCATCACCTGACCCGGAACCGGTGTGGTGGCGCCCGCCTCGGGCCGGCGGGCGCCCCTCCCGTCCGTCTGCGGCCAGGACACCTACGCCAGGCGGCGGCCGCCGTTCCAGACGACTCCCACCTGCCGGTAGTAGGCGCCGATGGGCTCGACCACCTCAAGGCGGGCCAGCTCCTCGGTGGGGGAATCGAAGAGGCGGAGGTCGGCGTCGCCCGCCCAGGCGGGGCCGGCCTCGACGTCCGCCGCGCCGGACTCGATCAGCTCGTCCAGCGCGGGCGGCTGGCCCGGCTCGATGGACGGCAGGAAGCGGTTGTGTGCCATGGGGTGGCCGTTGACGAAGCCGTTCGTCTCGGACGGCCCGCGGAGGGTCACCACGGCCTCGGCCAGGCGGCGGTCGGCGGCGGCCAGGGTCGCGCCGAAACGGCCGCCCGCGGCGATGCGCGGGGCGCCCTGCCCGTACGGGTGCGGGCGGGTCTGGTGGATCGAGCCGAGCTTCTTCGGGTAGCCCTGGTGCAACCCGCGCGCGATGGCGAAGTCCTTGTCGACCCAGATGTAGACGCAGCGGGAGTACGTCCGTCCCTCGAAGGAGCACCGGACGACGACGAAGCACTCCTTGTACTGGGCCCGGACCGGGTCGAGGAGTTCCTCGGCCGACGCCGAGCACGACTGCCAGTCCGCCCAGATGATCGCGACTGCGCCGGGGTCGTCGGGAGCGGGGGACAGCGGGGCGGGCAGCAGTTCGGCCACGCGCTCGGGGTCGGTACGGTACTCGACGGTGAGCAGGTCGCCCGAGTAGTGCCACGGCGGGCTCGGGATCAGTGACGACCGGCCTGTCGCGGTCTTGGGGTGCAGGAAACCTCGGACGGATGCCACCGCGCTCCTCCTGGAATGTCGTTTGGGTCCGTACGATAGGCGTTGCGATGCGGTTTTGCCACTCGGTTCCCATGGTCAGGAACTGTCCCCCCGAGAAGATCGGGCATGTTCGGCGGTTCCGCGGAGTTGTTTTCCAAGGGTGATCGAGTGTGTCCCGGCGGAGTCTTGTCAGGATCTGCTGACCCCACATATGGTTTGAGCCCAAATGAAGTTCGTCCACCGAGGAGAGCTTGCGTGAGCCGACAGGACCCGGCAGTCCATGACGTGGTGGAGCGACTGACCGCAGACGGCATCGACGTCGTCCGAGTCGGCTACACCGACCTGCTCGGCACCGAGCGCGCGCGTGACGTGCTGGTCGAGCGGCTGCCCTCGGTGATGGAACACGGGTTGTCCTTCTGCAGGGCGATCTACCACACCACCCCTCAGGGCGACACCGTCGAGGTCGCGGGCGGGCTCGACGCCGGCCTGCCCGACATCTGCGTCCGCCCCGACCTGTCGACGCTGGTCTCCGTCCCGTGGGAGCCCGGCGTCGCGTCCTGCCTCGGCGACGCCTTCGAGCCGGGCGGCGTCGAGCCCTGCCCCGAGGCCCCGCGCGAGGTCCTGCGCCGCGCCGTCACCCGGCTCTCCGAGCTCGGCCTCGACCCGGTGACCGGGCCCGAACTGGAGTACTACCTCTGCGAGCCCGACCCCTCCGCGCCCTCCGGTTGGCGCCGCTACGGGGACGCGCCCGGCAACGTCTACACCGCCGGCCGCAAGGGCGACCCGGAGGGCCACCTCCTGAGCACCCTGCGCCACCTGCGCGACCTCGGCCTCGGCGTGACGATGGGCAACCACGAGTTCGGCGGCGGCCAGTTCGAGATCAACCTCGACCACTCCGCCGCCCTCGACGCCGCCGACCGCGCGTTCCGGTTCAAGTCCGCCGTCCAGGAGATCGCCCGGGGGGACGGGCTGCTCGCCACCTTCATGGCCAAACCCTTCAACGACGAGGGCGGCTCCGGCTTCCACGTCCACCTGTCCTGCCTGGACGGCGACGGCCGCAACGTCTTTCAGGGCGAGGGCCCCGACGGGCTGTCGGAGACCGCGCACCAGGCCATCGCCGGGGTGCTGGAGCACGCGCCCGCGCTCGCCGCGCTGTTCAACCCGACGATCAACTCCTACAAGCGGTTCGGCCCCGACACCCTCGCCCCCTGGCTGATCGACTGGGGGCTGGACAACCGCAGCGCCATGGTCCGCATCCCGCCCGAGCGCGGCGCCGCGTCCCGGATGGAGGTCCGGCTCGGGGACGCCTCCGCCAACCCCTACCTGGGCATCGCCGGCCTCCTCGCCGCGGTCTACCTCGGGATCCGCGACAAGCTGACCTGCCCGGCGCCGCTGGAGGGCTACGGCTACGACACCGCCAAGGCGCCCGTCCTGCCCGCCGACCTGCCCACCGCGCTGGACGCCCTCGCCGCTGACACCGCCCTGATCGAGGTGCTGGGCGAGCCGTTCGTGTCCGCCTTCCTCACCTACAAGCGGGACGAGGTCGCCCGTTTCGGCCGGCACGTCACCGACTGGGAGTTCCGCGAGTACTCCTACCACCTGTGAAGGAGCCCTCGTTGCCCGTCGACACGCCACACGACACCCTCGCGGTGGACCTCGCCGACCCCGACAACTTCCTCGACGGCGAGACGCCCTGGCGGATGTTCGACGTGCTGCGCCGCAGCCGGCCCGTCCATTGGAACCCCGAGACCGACGGCGGCGGTGGCTTCTGGTCGCTCACCCGGCACGCCGACATCGTGGCCGCCGACCGCGACCAGGCCACCTTCACCTCCGAGAAGTTCGTCAACCTCGAAGAGGTGGACGAGCGGCAGGCGGCCATCCGCCGCTCGATGCTGGAGACCGACGGCCCCCGCCACCTCGCGCTCCGCCGCATCCTGGCGCGCGAGTTCACCCCGCGCTCCGTGGCCGGCTACGCGACGTTCCTGCGCGGCCTGACCGCCCGGACCCTCGACCTCGCGCTCGCCAAGGGCACCTTCGACTTCGTCAAGGAGGTCGCCGCCGACTTCCCGATCAACGTCCTGGCCCGCATGCTGGACGTCCCCGACGACGACACCGAGCAGCTCATCGACTGGGGCAACCGGATCATCGCCAACACCGACCCCGACTACGCCGACGTCCTGCTGCACAGCGCCGAGAGCGAGCGGTACCGCGACCTGCCCTTCCGCAGCCCCGCCTCGCTGGAGGTCTTCGAGTACGGCCGCGAACTCGCCGCCCGCCGCCGCGGCGGCGAGGGCACCGACCTCATCAGCCGTCTGGTCAACGAGACACCGCGCGACGGCGAACCGCTCACCGAGCGCGACTTCGACAACTACTTCCTGCTGCTCGTCGTCGCCGGCAACGAGACCACCCGGCACGCCATCACCCACAGCATGCGCGCGCTGATCGACCATCCCGAGCAGGCCGACCGGCTCCGCGCCGACCCGGACCTGATGCCCACCGCCGTGGAGGAGTTCCTCCGCTGGTCCTCGCCCGTCTACCACTTCCGCCGCACCGCGACCCGCGACACCGAGGTGCACGGCACCGCGATCCGCGAGGGCGACAAGGTCGTGCTGTGGTTCGCGTCCGGCAACCGCGACGAGGCCGTCTTCACCGACCCGCACCGCTTCGACGTCACCCGCTCCCCGAACGACCACATCACCTTCGGCAAGGGCGGCCCTCACTTCTGCATGGGCGCCGCACTCGCCCGCCTTGAGATGCGCATCATGTTCGAGGAACTCCTGCCGCGCCTGGCCGACATCCGCTTCGCGGGAGACATCCGGCGCGTCCGCTCCAACTTCGTCAACGGAATCAAGGAAATGCCGGTCACCACCACCCTCGCCTGACCCTCAGCGGCGCGTGAGGACATGCGGACTCCGGCACGCCTCGACCGCGACAGGGCCCCGCGCTGCGGGGCCCTGTCGGGTGGGTCAGAGGGGGAGACCGGTGAAGATCAGGACCTTCTCCTCGGTGTAGTCGGCCATGGCCGAGCGGAGGCCCTCGCGGCCGACGCCCGAGTCCTTGACGCCGCCGTAGGGCATCTGGTCGGCGCGGTAGGACGGGACGTCGCCGATGACCACGCCGCCGACGTCGAGCTCGCGGTGGGCGCGGAAGGCGATGTCGAGGTCGCGGGTGAACACGCCGGCCTGGAGGCCGAACTTGGAGTCGTTGACCAGGGCGAACGCCTCGTCCACGCCGTCCACGGGTTGGACGATCATGACCGGGCCGAAGATCTCCTCGCGGCACACCTTCGCGTCGGCGGGGACGTCGGCGAGGACCGTCGGGGCGTAGGCCGCCCCCTCACGGGTGCCGCCCACCAGGATCTTCGCCCCGGCGGCGACCGCCTCGTCCACCCATGCCTCGACGCGTTCGGCCGCGTCCTGGCTGACGAGCGGGCCGACCTGCGTCTTGTCGTCCCACGGGTCGCCGGTGACGAGGGCGCCGACCGTGTCGATCAGCTTGGGCAGGAACTCCTCGTACACCGAGCGGTCGACGTAGACGCGCTGGACGGCGATGCAGCTCTGCCCGGCCTGGTAGTTGGAGAACAGCCCGATCCGCTTCGCGGCCCAGTCGAGGTCGGTGTCCGGGAGGACGACGGCGGCGCCGTTCCCGCCGAGCTCCAGCGTGACGTGCTTGCGCGGGACCTGGTCATTGATCGCCCAGCCGACCGGGACGGAGCCGGTGAACGACACGATCGGCAGGCGCGGGTCGTCCACGAGGCCGGGGGCGCGGTCGTTCGGGACGGGCAGGACGGAGAACATCCCGGCGGGCAGGTCGGTCTCGGCGAGCAGCTCACCGAGCAGGAGCGCCGACAGGGGAGTGGCGGGGGCGGGCTTCAGCACGATGGGGGTGCCGACCGCGATGGCCGGCGCGATCTTGTGCGCGGCCAGGTTGAGCGGGAAGTTGAACGGGGAGATGCCGAGCACCGGGCCCTTCGGCACGCGGGTGATGTAGGCCATCCGCCCGTTCGCGGCCGGGTCGGTGTCGAGCCGCTGCGTGGTGCCGCTGAACCGGCGGGTCTCCTCGGCGGCGAACCGGAACGTGGACACCGCGCGGCCCACCTCGCCGCGCGCCCACAGCAGCGGCTTGCCGTTCTCGCCGGTGATCAGCCGGGCGACCTCCTCGGCGCGCTCGGCCAGCCGCGCGGACACGTGCGCGAGCGCCTCGGCTCGCACGTGCAGCGGCAGCGCCGCCGCCTCCGCGCGCACCGCGTGTGCCGCGGCGAGCGCCTCCTCCACCTGGTCGGGGGACGGGACGGCGGCGGTTCCGACCACGCGGCCGTCGTAGGGGTGCGTCACGGTCAGCTCGCCGACACCGGTCTCGGCCCGGCCGGCCAGCCAGAATGGGGTCACGTTCATAGGTTCACGCTATCCCCGGCGGACCTGGGGGCGAGTCTCCAGGATGTCCAATTCGGCTGTCCTCATTGGCCGTGACGGCTAGCGCGAACCACAGCTCCGCGCGGACCGCGGGGTCGTCGAGATCACGGTTCAGGAGCTCGGCCGCCTTGCGCATCCGGGTACGCAGGGTGTGCCGGTGGACGCCGAGCGCCCTGGCCGCCGCCTCGCCCTGGCCGTTCGCCGCGACGTAGGCCCGCACGGACTCCAGCAGGCCCTCCGCGCGCAGCGGCGCCAGCAGCCCGCGGGCGAACGCGCGGGCCGGGCCGGGTTCGAGCAGCCCGAGTAGCCCCTGCCCGGGCAGGTCGGAGTAGTGCAGCACGTCCTCGTCCCGCCGCCGTGCCGCCGCCAGCGCGTCCTCGGCCTCGCGGAGCGCCGTCCCCAGCGCGCCGGCCGGCTCCCGATCCTCGGCGGGCACCGGATCGCTGACGCCGAGGGGGCCGGCGAAGGCGAGCAGGGAGACGATGGTGCCGGTCAGCCCGTCCGGAACGATGATCGCCGTGTGGCCGGGGAGCGGCAGGGCCAGGCAGCGGTCGCCGGCGGGGTCGGAGTCCAGGGCGTCCAGGACGGGGCCGGAACCCCCGCACGCCAGGACGCGGAGGGTGCCGCGCGGGACGGCCGGGCCCTCCGGCGGCAGGCCGAGGAGCAGGGCGGCGAGCGCGGCGCGCAGTTCGCGGCCGGTGCGCGGGACCTCCGACTGGAGCGTCAGCAGCGCGACCGCCGCGCCCACGATGGTGTGGGCGACGTGAGGGAGCGGCGCGGCCGTCCCGACAGCGAGGAAGCCGCGCGGGCGCCCCCCGAGCCCGATCCGCTGCAGGACGATGTTCTCGCCCGGCACCGACAGGGCGACGCTGGCCAGGGCCGCGCCGTCGGCGGGCCGGGACTCCGGGTGCCGCCGGAGCCGGGCCACGTCGCCCGCGAGCGATTCCGCGCGGTCGCCGGCGGAGGCGGGTTCGGCGTGCCGCACCGATCCGGACGAGTCGAGCAGGAGCGCCCAGCCGCCGAGCAGCCGCGCGAGCCGGGCGACCAGCGCGGCGGGGCCGGTGAGGGCGGCGCGGGTCAGCTCCCGCTGGGCCTGGAAGGCGCGGGTGACGTCCTCGTACCACTCGGCGGCGAGCATCCGGGAGACGGCCTTGCCGATCGCGATGAACGGGGTGGGGCGCGGGACCTCCAGCAGGACGAGGTCCCGGTCGCGGGCGGCGGCGAGCAGTTCGGGCGGCACCCTCGGGTGGATCACGCCGATCGCGAATCCGAGGGCGGCGACGCCGCGTTCGACCAGGCGGTCGACGTAGGCGGCGGCGTTCGCCGGGGTGAGCCGCATGCCGGTGGTCAGCATCAGTTCGCCGCCCTCCAGGAAGGGCGTCGGATCCTCCAGCTCGCTCACCGCGACCCACACGACGGGCGTGTCCGGGACGGGCCCGGCGGGCGGCCCGGTGAGCGGACGGAGTCCGAGCTGTGGGAGCGCGGCCACGGCGGCCAGGGTGGGCGGCATTGCGTTCCTTGTGCAGGATGTCCATTCCAGGGGACGGTTTTCGCCGCCCCGTATGGTTCATCGTAGGCGCCGTCCGGCCTATGTTCGCGCCATGACCAGCCAGGATCCCGGCGGCATGAGCCGCCTGCCGCAGGAGCGGCGTGTTGTGACCGAGATTCCCGGACCGCGGTCCCGGGAGTTGCAGGAGCGCCGTCTCGCGGCGGTGCCACCGGGGGTCGGCAGCGTACTGCCGGTGTATGTGACCGACGCGGCCGGCGGCGTGGTCGTCGACGCGGACGGCAACAGCCTGATCGATTTCGGCTCCGGCATCGCGGTCACCGGCGTGGGCAACGCCAACCCGCGGGTCGCCGCACGGGTGAAGGCCCAGGCGGACCGGTTCACGCACACGTGCTTCATGGTCGCGCCGTACGAGTCGTACGTGCAGGTCTGCGAGAACCTCAACCGGATCACCCCCGGTGACCACGAGAAGCGGTCGTTCCTGGTCAACAGCGGCGCGGAGGCGGTGGAGAACGCTGTCAAGATCGCGCGGTACGCGACGGGCCGGCAGGCCGTGGTGGTGTTCGACCACGGCTACCACGGCCGGACGCTGCTGACGATGACGCTGACCGCGAAGAGCATGCCGTACAAGCACGGGTTCGGGCCGTACGCGCCGGAGGTGTACCGGATGCCGCTGGCCTACCCGTTCCGCTGGCCGACCGGGCCGCAGAACTGCGGGCCGGAGGCGGCGGCGCAGGCCGTCGACCAGATCGGCAAGCAGATCGGCGCGACGAACGTGGCCGCGGTGGTGGTCGAGCCGATCCAGGGCGAGGGCGGGTTCATCGAGCCCGCGCCGGGGTTCCTGCCGGCCATCGCGGACTTCTGCCGGGCGAACGGCATCCTGTTCATCGCCGACGAGGTCCAGACCGGATTCGCGCGGACGGGTGACATGTTCGCCTGCGAGCACGAGGGCATCGTGCCCGACATCGTCACCACCGCGAAGGGCATCGCGGGCGGAATGCCGCTTGCGGCCGTTACCGGTCGCGCCGACATCATGGACACGGTGCACGGCGGCGGGCTCGGCGGCACCTACGGCGGCAACCCGCTGGCTTGTGAGGCGGCGCTGGCCGTCCTGGAGGAGATCGAGGAGGGCAAGCTCACCGACCGGGCCCGCGCGATCGGCGAGACCATGCTGCCCCGGCTGCGGGCGCTGGCCGGGCGTCACCCGGCGATCGGTGACGTGCGGGGGCGCGGGGCGATGATCGCGATCGAGCTGGTCCGGGAGGGCACGACGGAGCCCGACCCGGTGCTGACCGCCGAGATCGCCCGCCGTTGCCATGCCGAGGGGCTGCTCGTCCTCACCGCCGGGACGTACGGGAACGTGCTGCGCTTCCTGCCGCCGCTCGTCATCCCCGACCACCTGCTGGCCGAGGGGCTGGACATCATAGAGGCGGCGTTCACGGGCTGACCTGCATGGAACGGGCCACCGGCACCTTTCGGGGGTACCGGTGGCCTGATGCTGCCCATCGGTGAGTGAAGCGCATCACTCTGTTATAGGTTCGTGATTGACCGTTCATCGTTTGGCCCCATACGTTCGCAATACGTTTGGGCCCAAATCAAGGAGCAGGGGCGCACATGAACCACTCCCCGGACCTGGTGCTACTGGACGGCGAGGTCCTCACGGCCGACGCGCAGTTCTCGGTGGCGCAGGCGGTGGCCATCACCGGTGGAAAGATCACGGCGGTCGGTTCGACCGATAACATACGGGCTCTGGCCGGCGCGCGCACGGAGGTCGTCGACCTTCGCGGGCGCACCGCGCTGCCCGGCATCAACGACTCACACCTGCACGGCTGCGCGTTTGGCACAAACCGGCCACCGCTCGCCCTGGAACTGGGCTACCCGGCGGTACGTTCGATCGCCGACATCGTGGCGGCCGTGAAGGAGGCGGTGTCCCGCACCCCCGAGGGTCAGTGGATCCGGGGGAACGGCTGGGACCCGGGCTACCTGAGCGAGTGCCTGGACGGCGGGCGCATGCCCGACCGCTCCGACCTCGACGCGGTCGCCCCGTCCCACCCCGTCTACCTCCAGGACTTCAGCGGGCACCTCACCTGGGCCAACTCGCGGGCGCTGGAGCTGGCCGGAGTCACGGCCGACACCGAGTCGCCGGAGGGCGGGCGCATCCACGTGGACGGCGCCGGCAACCCCACCGGCCTGCTCGCCGAGGGCGCCCAGGAACTCGTCCAGCGCCACCTGCCGCGCTACACGCGCCAGCAGATCGAGCAGGCGATCCGCGAGGCCGTCACCACCCTCCAGCAGGAGGGCATCACCAGCTACACCGAGCCCGGCCTCGGACCAGGCGGCAAGAGCCTGTTCGCGGGCGCCTCGGACCAGCTCACCCTGGACGTCTACGGCGACCTGGCCCGCGGCGGCGACCTCGGCGCCCGCGTCAGCGTGCTGCTGCTGCTCACCGGGATGGGCGGCTCGGCCGCCGAGATCGCCGAGGGCCTCGCCAACGCGAAGGTCCCCGAGGACGTCGACCCGCGCATCCTGAACGTCATCGGCGTGAAGCTGTTCGCCGACGGCATCCCGCCCAACGAGACCGCCTGGATGCGCGAGCAGTACCCCGGAGGCGACTTCGGGTGCCTGTGCGTCCACGGCGCCGCCGACGCGCTGCGCACCCGCGAGCTCAACGAAATGATCAGGTTGGCGCACGTCGCGGGCCACCAGCTCGGCGTGCACGTCACCGGCGACCGTGCCATCGACGCCGTGGTGGACGCGTTCGAGGCCGCGCAGGCCGAGCACCCCCGCGACGACCCCCGGCACTACGTCATCCACGCCGACCTCCTCGGCCCGCAGAGCATGCGCAAGCTCGCGCGGCACGGGTTCGGCGCCAACATGAACCCGGCGATCAAATGGATGATCGTCGACATGCTGGAGGAACAACTCGGACACGAGAGGGCCGCCTACCAGTACCCTGTCCGATCGGCGATCGAGGCCGGTATCCCGGTCACCGCCAGCTCGGATGCGCCCGTCGCCCCACCCAACTGGCGACAGGGTGTAGCCGCGATGCTGCTGCGCGAGTCCAAGGCCAGCGGACGGACGTTCGGCCCTGAGGAAAGGGTCGGACTGCCCGAGGCTGTCCGCGCCTACACCGTCAATGCGGCATGGCAGGACTTCGCCGAGGACTGGAAGGGCACCCTCGAATCCGGTAAGGCAGCCGACGTCACCGTCCTGGACGGGACGCTCACCTCCCTCGACCCCCATGACCTCCCGGAAGTCCCCATCGCGATGACCGTCTTCGACGGCCGGGTCGTCCACAGCACCGAAGGTGTCTGACATGCGAATCACACCCCTCTTCGCCGCTGCGCTTCTCGCCCTCCCCCTGGCGGCCTGCGCAGACGACTCCTCCGGGTCCGACTCCGGGCCGATCAACATCGGGTCGGTCTCGACCCTGAGCGGCCCGGTCACCTTCCCCGAGGCGTCACAGGCGGCCCGCGCCGTCTTCGACGAGGTCAACGCGAACGGCGGCGTCAACGGCCGCAAGATCGCCTACACCACCGCCGACGACAAGGGCGACCCGGCCAGCGCCGCGCTCGCCGCACGCGATGTCATCCAGAACAAGAAGGCCGTGGCCCTCGCAGGCGGCGCCAGCCTGGTCGACTGCCAGGTCAACGGACCGCTGTACGACCGCAACAAGATCACTGACGTGCGGGGTATCGGCGTGGACCCCGGCTGCTTCGCCTCGCCGAACATCTCGCCGGTCAACACCGGCCCGTTCTTCGGCTCGACCGTCACCCTCTACTACGCCTCCGAGAAGCTGAAGCTGAACAAGATCTGCGCGTTCTTCTCGATCATCGGCGGTACGGCGAACGCCTACCGTGAGGGCGTCGACCGCTGGTCCAAGATCACCGGCAAGAAGCTGCTGATCAACGACCTGAGCCTGTCGGCCTCCACGACCGACTACACCCCCTACGTGCTACGGGCTCGCAGCGCGGGCTGCCAGGCGGTGCTGTTCAACGGCGTCGAGCCGATGTCCATCGGCTGGGTCAAGGCCGCGCAGGCGCAGAACATCAACAACATCAAGTGGCTGTTCCTCGCCTCCACCTACACGGTCGAGGCCGCGAAGGCGCTCGGCCCGGCGGGCAAGAACGTCGTGGCGCTGTCGGAGTTCGAGCCCTACACCGACACCCAGTCCGCGGCCAACAAGGACTGGCGGGCGACCATGACCAAGCACAAGGTGCCGCTCACGGCCTTCTCCCAGGGCGGCTACCTCGCCGCCCAGCATCTGGTCACGGTGCTGCGCGGGATCAAGGGCGACATCACCCGCGAAGCCGTTACCAGCGCGATGAAGAGCCTCAAGCCCATCGAGTCGGGCATGACCGGGATGCCGTTCGCATTCGGGGCCGGCAGCACCCACGCGTCCAACCTCGCGGCCAAGTTCGTGAGGCCGGAGACGAAGGGCGACTGGACCGTGCTGACGCCCGAATGGATCAAGCTGCCCAATGCTTGAGGGAGCTATAGCAGGGTTGGCCGGGGGCGGCGCGTACGCCGCCCTCGGGCTCTGCCTGACACTGATGTTCCGCCTGGTCAGGGTCGTGAACTTCGCCCAGGTGGCGATCGGCGTCATCGGCGTCTACACGATGGCGATCGCGGCCGAGCACGGCTGGCCCTACGGCCTGGCAGCGCTCGCCGGCCTGCTCGCCGCCACCCTGGTCGCCGCCGTGCTCGGCTGGGTGATGGGCAAGTGGTTCGGTGAGGCGGGCGCCGACCAGCGCTCGGCGATCTCCATCGCGTTCCTGGTCGGCCTGCTGGCGGTGTCCTACCTGGTGTTCGGCACCGACCCGCGCCGCATGCCGGGCAAGTTCGGCGGTTCGTTGCTCACCGTGGACGGCATCACGGTCACGCAGGCGGCGGCCGTGTGCACCGTCGGCTCGATCGTGGTCGCGGGGGCGGCGTGGCTCGTCCTCACCCGGACCGTCCTCGGCCTGCGGCTCCGCGCCCTGTCGGAACGTCCGACGACCGCCGAACTGCACGCCATCCCGTCCCGCCGCCTCGGCGTCGGGATGTGGGCGGTCACCGGGCTGCTGTCGGCCGCCGTCCTGCTCGTCATCGCGCCGCAGCAGACCAGCGACCAGACGTCCTTGGCGCTGATGGTCATCCCCGCCGGGACCGCCGCGCTGGTCGGCGGCTTCCGCAGCCTCGGCCGCACGGTCGCCGGTGGACTCGGGCTCGGCGCGCTCCAGGGCGCGCTCGCCCACGTCACCGAACTCCAGCAGTACCGGGACACAGTGCCGTTCCTGGCGATTCTCGCCATCTTGATCTGGTCCCAGCGACGGGAGGTGTGGGATGCCGCGCGCTGACGCGAAGACCGCCGAAGGCCCGGCAGGCGCCGGGCGATCCGCCGGCCGGCTTGCACTACCCGCGGTGACGGGCGTCTTCGGCCAACCGGTCGCGGCGCTGCTGGTCGTCGTGGTCGCGGCGATCGTCGTGCCGCAGTACTGGCTGTTCCTTGCGACGTCCGTGCTGGTGTCGGCGGTCGCGCTGCTCGGCCTCGGCGTCGTCGGCCGGGCGGGGATGAACTCGCTGTGCGCGCTGTCGTTCGCGGCCGTCGGCGCCTGGACGGTCGCCCAGCTCAACGTGTGGCAGACCCCCGGCGGGCTGATCGCCTGGACGGTCGTGGGCGGCCTCGCCGCGATGCCGTTCGGTGTGCTGATCGGGCTGCCCGCGCTGCGCCTGCGCGGCGTGCACCTCGCCGTCGTCACGCTCGGGTTCGCCGCGGCGGCCGACGTCGTGATCGCCGCGGTCAACTTCCCCGGCGTGGACACCTACGAGCAGGTCATCCGGCCGACGTTCATCGCCACCGACCGGCAGTACTTCGTCTACGCGGGCCTGCTGTTCGTCGTGGCCGCGCTCGGAGTCGAGCTGGTCGGACGGACCCGGATGGGCGCCGCGTGGCGCGCCGTCCGGTTCTCCGAGCGCGCCACCGCCGCCTCCGGGACGAGCGTGGCCCGCGCCAAGCTGTCGGCGTTCGCGCTCAGCGCGTTCGTCGCCGGCCTGTCCGGCGGCCTGCTCGCCGGGCAGGTCGGCATGATCACGGCGCAGAACTTCGGGACGATCGGGTCGCTGGCCCTGTTCGTCGTCGCCGTCATGGCGGGCAGCGAGTACGTGGGAGGGGCGCTGTTCGGCGGCGTCCTGATCGCGTTCGTGCCGGAGCTGTTCCGCCGGGCCGGGATCAACCAGGACTGGGCGAACGTGCTGTTCGGCGTCGGTGCCGTCCAGGCGCTCTCGCAGGGCAGCAGCATCAGCGAGGGGTTCGCCCGCAAGCTGCGCGCCCGCCGGCCCGCCAAGGTCCCCGCGCCGCGGGAGCCGGTGGAGGCCGGCGTGCCACCGCTCGGCACCGAGCCGCTCCTGGAGGTCCAGGGGCTCAGCGTCCGGTTCGGGCAGGTCGTCGCCCTCCAGGACGTGGACCTCGTGGTCCCCGAGGGCACCGTCATGGGGCTCATCGGGCCGAACGGGGCGGGCAAGTCGACCCTCACCGACGCGCTGTCGGGGTTCCTGCCGTCCGCGACCGGCAGCGTCACGCTCGGCGGCCGTTCCCTGGACGGCCTGCCCGTGCACCGCCGCGCCGCCGCCGGGCTGCGCCGCACGTTCCAGCAGGACCGCGTCCCGACCGGCCTGACCGTCGGCGCCTACCTGCGGTTCGCCGCGCACCGCACGGTCACCCGGGACGAGCTGGAGGAGGTTCGCGCCTTCCTCGGCTGCCCGCTGCCGGAGGCGCACGTCTTCGACCTGGACGTCGGCAGCCGCCGCCTCCTGGAAGTGGCGGCCGCGATCCTCGCGCGGCCCCGGCTGATCGTGCTGGACGAGCCCGCCGCGGGACTCGCCCACGCCGAGTCGCTCGCGCTCGCCGACCGGCTCATCGAGGTCCCGGCCAGGTTCGGCGCGTCCGTCCTGCTCATCGAGCACGACCTCGACATGGTCCGGCGCGCCTGCGCGAGCGTCGTCGTCCTGGACTTCGGCGCGGTCATCGCCGCGGGCCCGCCGGCCGAGGTGCTCGCCAGGCCCGAGGTCGCCCGCGCCTACCTGGGAGACGAGGTGGCCCTCACATGAAGGAACTGAGGCTGGAGGACGTGGCGGTCGCCCGGGGCGGCGCCCCGATCGTCCGGGACGTCACCCTGACCGTGTCCGCGGGGGAGGTGACCGTCCTGCTCGGCCCGAACGGCGCCGGGAAGACCACCCTGCTGGAGGCGGTGGCGGGCGTCCTGCCGCTCGCCGCCGGGCGGCTGACCGGTGACGGCGACGATCTCGCCGGGCTCGACCGGGTGACGCGGGCGCGGCGCGGCATCGCGCTCGTCGAGCAGGGGCGGACGGTGTTCACGCAGCTGACCGTCGCCGAGAACCTGCGGGCCGTCCGCCGCTCGGCCACCGACCGCACCGTCGAGCTCTTCCCCGAACTGGAGAAGCGCATGGACGTGCAGGCGGGGCTGCTGTCCGGCGGTGAGCAGCAGATGGTGGTGCTCGCCCGCGCGCTCGCGATGCAACCGTCGGTGCTGCTGATCGACGAGATGTCGCTCGGCCTCGCGCCGGTCATCGTCAAGCGGCTGCTGCCGGCGGTCCGGTCGCTGGCGGACGAGGGCTGCGCCGTGCTGCTGGTCGAGCAGTTCGCGACGCTCGCCCTGGGGATCGCCGACACGGCGCACGTCCTGGCCGGCGGGCGGCTCACCCACAGCGGGCCCGCGGCCCCCCTCCGCAAGGCCCCCGAAGTTCTGCACGCAGCCTATCTTGGTGAGGCCGTGGGCGAGGCCGTGAGCGAACCCGAAGCGAGGAGTTGAGATGGGACGGGTGCTGATCGTCACCGGTGGCGGCAGCGGGATCGGGGCGGCCGTCGCGCGCGGCGCCGCCAAGGACGACCACGTGGTGATCTGCGGGCGCCGCAAGGACGCGCTGGATCGCGTCGCCGCCGAGTCCGGCGCGGAGCCGCGGGTCTGTGACGTGGCCTCGCCGGGCGCCGTCGCCGAACTGGTGGAGGGCGTCGTCGCCACCCACGGACGGCTGGACGGCCTGGTCGCCAACGCCGGCGTCCTGCGCGGTGGTGCCGTCCTGGACGTCTCGCCCGAGGACTGGCAGGCCACCGTGGACACCAACCTGACATCGGTGTTCCTGCTGGCCAGGGCGGCGTTGCCGCATCTGATCGAGGCGCGGGGCGCGCTGGTCACGGTCTCGTCGGTGGCGGCGCTGCGCGTCCCGACCGGCGTCGCCGCCTACGCGACGTCCAAGGCCGGGCTGACCATGCTCACGCAGACGATCGCTGCGGACTACGGGCCGCGCGGTGTGCGCGCGAACGTGGTGTGCCCCGGCTGGATCCGCACCGAGATGTCGGACGCGGAGATGGACGGGTTCGGTGGGCCGCACGGTCTTGGCCGTGAGGAGGCGTACGAGGAGGTCACCCGGCTCGTCCCGCAGCGCCGGCCCGGGACGGCGGAGGAGGCCGCGGCGGCGGTGCTGTGGCTGCTCGGCCCGGAGGCGTCCTACGTCAACGGCGCCGTGCTGAGCGTGGACGGCGGCACCGCCCTGCCCGACCCCGGGACGGTGCCGTTCGAGTTCCAGATCAAGCCCCGCTAGAAGCGCTGAGGCCGGGCGCGAGGCTGTCCTGGTACAGCTCGGCGAGGATGTCGTAGGAGCGCAGGCGGTCGGCGTGGTCGTACACCATCGTCGTGACCATGACCTCGTCGGCCGCCGTCCGCTCGATGAGCGCGTCCAGTTGCGCGCGGACGGCATCCGGGCCGCCCACCACCTGGTCCCGGATCCGCGAGTCGATCATCTGGCGTTCGAGCGGCGTGTACGGGTGCGCCGCGGTCTCCTGCGGTGTCGGCAGCGGCCCGGGACGCCCCTGCCGCAGCCGCACGAACGCCAGCGACTGCGGCGCCGCAAGTTCCTGCGCCCTGTCGTCGGTGTCGGCGGCGGTGACCGAGACGCCGATCATCGCGTAGGGCTCGTCGAGCGCCCCCGGCCGGAACGACTCGCGGTACAGGGCGAGCGCGGGCACCGTGTTCTCGGCGCTGAAGTGGTGCGCGAACGCGAACGGCAGGCCCAGCAACCCGGCGAGCCGCGCGCTGTAGCCGCTGGATCCGAGCAGCCACACCGGTGGCTCGTTGCCGGCGGCGGGCGTCACCTTGCTGCCGGCGCCGAAGTAGCCGCGCAGCTCCACGACCTGCTCGGGAAAGTCGTCCACCGACAGCGCCTCCGGGGAGCGGCGCAGCGCGAGGGCGGTCGCCTGGTCGGTGCCGGGGGCGCGCCCGAGGCCGAGGTCGATGCGTCCCGGGTAGAGGGCCTCCAGCGTTCCGAACTGCTCGGCGACCACCATCGGCGCGTGGTTCGGCAGCATGACGCCGCCCGACCCCACCCGCATCGCGGACGTCGCCGCCGCGACCTGCCCGATCAGCACGGCGGTCGCCGAGCTGGCGATGCCCGGCATCGCGTGGTGCTCGGCGAGCCAGTACCGGTGGAAGCCGAGCCGCTCGGCGTGCCGTGCCAGGTCGAGGGTGTTGCGCAGCGCTTGGCGGGACGTGGACCCGCTGACGACGGGGGCCAGGTCGAGGACGGAGAACGGAACGCTCATAACGGGTGACAACCCGGCCGCACCCCGTCCTCTTCCCGCCTCGGATCACCCGATCGCGGTTTTGATCACGGCCACGGTCAGCAGGATGGATCCCGTCACGAACAGCGGCAGGACCGTGATGCAGAGCCACGACCAGATCACCAGCACCCGGCCTCGCCGGGGGTCGTGCTCGGCGAAGCGGTTCTCGGCGCTGGTGTAGAGCAGCGCCGCGACCACGACCAGCGGCAGGCAGACGATCATGGTGAGGAGCCCGAGGACGAAGGCGGCGATCTGCCCGCCGAGCGTGTAGGTCCCGTCCGGGCCGATGCCGAGCGCGGGACGGGCGGGAGCGGCGGACTGGGGAACGGGCTGGTGGGGCACGGCCTCGTACATGGGCACACCGATCCGATCATGGGAACTGTGAGCCGGATCATACGCTCGGTGATCTCGGTAGACGAGAGGTGCGGCGGTCTGTTTTCCGTGCGATTACCGACCCGACCCGGACCCGCCCCGACCCGACCCGAGCCGATTTAGGACGTCTGACCTCGCTCCAGCAGGGTGACCAGCCGGGCCAGGCCGTCCGCGCCGTGTCCCTCCGCCACGGCGCGATCGAGCAGGTCGCGCAGCGACGGCAGGTACCAGGGGTCCACGCCCTGGTCACGGCTCGTCTCGATCAGGCCGGGAAAGGCGACCTGGCTGGTCGCGATGCTGGAGACGACGGTGCCGAACTCGCCCGCGTCGACCACCCGCGCGAGTTCGGGCAGGGAGCCGAGCATCGCGGTCAGCCAGTCCAGGATCATCGGCGCGAACGTCGTGGCCGTCACCTTCTCGGAGCGGACGAGCGCGAGCGCGTGGTAGATGCCCGCGAACATCCCGTACATCGCGTCGAGCAGTGCCAGGTCGAACAGGGGCGCAAGGCCCGGGTCGGCGCCGAGATGGCGTGGCTCGGCCAGGGCGGTGAGGACGGTGCGGTGCTCGGCGAAGGCCGCCTCGTCGCCGCTGTAGAGGATCAGCGCGCCGGGCCGTCCGATCATCTGAGGGACGGCCATGATCCCCCCGTCGACGTACCGGCCGCCGCGGACGGTGACGATCTCGGCCATGGCGCGCGCCTGGCGCGGCGTGCCGTTGCTGAGCTGCACGACGGTGGCTCCGGTGAGATCGTCGCAGGCGAGGATCTCCTCCGCGTTGGCGTAGACGGACAGGCACACGAGCACCAGCGGGCTCGCCGCGAGCGCCTCGTCGGCGGTGGACGCCTGGACGGCGCCCTTCGCGACCAGTGGTCCGGCCTTGGCGGCGGTGCGGTTCCAGACGGTGACGGAGTGCCCGTCCGCCAGGAGTGCTTCGGCGAGGGCCGTCCCCATCAGGCCCAGCCCGAGGACGGTCACGGAAGTTCTGTCGGTCATGTCGGATCTCCCGGTGTGCCGGATCAGTGGAGGCCCCAGCCTGCGGCGGGAGGGTTCGGGAACCGTTCGGGCGGCATTACGGTGGCGGTATGCGCTTCGGGGTGCTCGGTCCGCTGGAGGTGCGGGCCGGGGACGGCGCGCCGGTCCGGGTCGCCGACCTGAAGGTGCGCATGCTGCTGGCCGACCTGCTCGCGCACGCGGGGCGGGTCGTCCCGTCCGGGCGGCTCATCGACGACCTGTGGGGTGAGGCGCTGCCCGCCGACCCGGCGGCGACGCTCCGGGCGCGCGTCTCGCAGCTCCGGCGCGCCCTGGAGGACGCCGAGCCGGGTGCCCGCGCGCTCGTGGAGTCGCACCCGCCCGGCTACCGGCTGGACGCCCGGCCCGAGGACGCGGGGCGTTTCGGTGATCTCGCGGCGCGTGCCAGGGAGACCGCCGATCCGGCGGTCCGCGCGGCCCTGCTGGACGAGGCGCTCGGGCTGTGGCGCGGGCCCGCCTACGCGGGTTTCGCCGGCGCCGCGTTCGCCGCACCGGAGGTCGCTCGCCTGGACGAACTGCGCCTCACGGCCCTGGAAGGGCGGGCCGAGGCGCGGCTGGACCTCGGTGAACACGAGTCCCTGGCCGCCGAGTTGCGCGGGCTCGTGGACGAGCATCCGCTGCGGGAACGGCTCCGCGCGGCCTACATGCGTGCCCTGTACCGGACGGGCCGCCCGGCCGAGGCCCTCGCGACCTACGACGAGCACCGCCGCCGGATTCGGGACGATCTGGGCGCCGACCCGGGCCCGGCGCTCATCGCCCTGCACCAGGCGATCCTCCGCCAGGACCCGGCCGAGGCCCGCCCAGCCCCGGCGACGAACCTGCCTGCCGAGGTGACCGGCCTGGTCGGCAGGGACGCGGCGCTGGGCGCGGTCACGGGCCTGCTGGACCGCTCGCGCCTGGTGACCCTGCACGGGCCGGGCGGCGTCGGCAAGACACGGCTCGCGGTGGCGGCGGCCAGGCTGGTTCTGGAGCGTTACCCGGACGGCGTTTGGATCGTCCCACTGGACGAGGGCGCCTCGCGTGGTGCCACCGTCGACGACCTGGCGGGGCTGGTCACGGGCGTGCTTGGGCTGCGGGACGACGCGGGGACGCAGGGGACCGCCGGTGGGCGGCTGGCGGAGGCGCTGCGCGGTAAGCGGGTCCTGCTCGTGCTGGACAACTGCGAGCACGTGGTCGAGGCGGCGGCCCGGCTGGTCGCGGCGCTGCTGCGGGACGTCCCGGACCTGCGGGTCCTCGCGACCGGCCGGGAACCGCTCGGCATCTCGGGGGAGCGGCTCTGGACCGTCCGGCCGCTGTCCGCGCCCGACGCGGCGGACCTGTTCGCGGCGCGGGCGGCGGACGCGGCGCCTGGTTTCGCGCTCGGCGCGGGCGACTCCGGCGCCGTGGCGGCGATCTGCGCACGGCTCGACGGCATCCCGCTCGCGCTGGAGTTGGCGGCCACCCGCGTCCGGGCACTGGGCGTGGACGAACTGGCGCGGCGGCTGGACGACCGGTTCCGGCTGCTGTCGGCCGGTACCCGGGACGCCCCGGCCAGGCAGCGGACGCTCCGCGCCGTCATCGACTGGAGCTGGGAGCCGCTCGACGCGACCGAGCGGGCGGTGCTGCGCCGTCTCGCGGTCCATGCGGGCGGCGCGACGCTCGACGCCGCCGCGGAGGTGGGCGGGGGCGAGATCGATGCGCTGGCGCGTCTCGTCGACCGGTCGCTGGTCGTGGTGGGCGAAGGCCCCCGCTACCGCCTCCTGGAATCGGTCGCCGCGTACTGCCTCGAACGGCTCCGCGACGCCGGCGAGTACGAGGAGACGCGGCGGCGTCACGTCCACTACTACGCGGCGCTGGCCGAACGGGTCGAACCACGCCTCCGCGGCGCGGACCAGCGCGAGGCCCTCACGCACATGCGCGCAGAGGCGAGCAACCTGCGGACGGCGCTGGACACCGCCGTCCAAAGCGGCGACGCGGACGCGGCCTTGCGGCTGGTGAACGCCATGGGCTGGTCCTGGTTCCTGTTGGGCCGCGTGAGCGAGGCCCGGCGCGCGCTGGCGCACGCCCTGGCCGTCCCAGGAGGGACGCCCGTCGCAGTGGCCAGAGCACGGACGTGGCACACCGGATTCACCATGCTCGACGGCGATGGCGCAGATCGTGACGAACGCTGTCGTGCGGCCCTCTCCGGATACGACGGGATCGACGACGCGTGGGGGAGGGCGTGGGCGGAATGGTTCCTCGGCTCCGTCCGGGCCGGGTTCGGTGACCTCCCCGAGATCGCCGGCCTCGCCGGGCAGGCGCTCGCGGGGTTCCGGTCCCTCGGCGACCGCTGGGGCGAGGCGGCGGCGCTCTCCACCCGCGCCGCGCAGGCCGTCGTCGCGGGCGACCTCGACGCGGCGGCCCGCGACGGTGATCGCGCCCTGGAGCTGTTCGGCGCGGCGGGCGACCGGTGGGGGCGCCTCCAGGCCACCGAGACGCTCGGCCTCGTCGCCGAGGTGACCGGCGACCACGCCCGTGCGGCCCGGCTGCATGAGCGCGGCCTGCGCGACGCCGAGGAACTCGGGCTGGGGGCGGCGGCGTCCGGCGCGCTGTCGCGTCTCGGCCGGATCGCGCTGCTCATGGGCGACCACGAACGCGCTGACGCCCTGCACAAGCGCGCGAGGCGGCTCGCCGTCCGCGAGTCGCACCGGCGGATGGAGCACTTCGCCGACGTCGGGCTCGCGCTCGCGGCGCGGCGGCGCGGCCGGCTGGACGAGGCGGAGGCGGCCCTGCGCGGCTGGCTGGACTGGTGCCGCGACATCGACGGCGCGCCCGGCCTGGCGTTCCTGCTGGCGGAACTGGGGTTCATCGCCGAGTTGCGCGGCGACGCCGCGGCGGCCCTCGCCCTGCACGCCGAGGGGCTGGCGGCGGCCCGCGCCACCGGCAACCCGCGTGCCGTCGCGCTGGCGCTCGAAGGCACCGCGGGCGCGCAGGCCCTCGCCGGGCGGATCGAGGAAGCCGCGCGGTCGCTGGACGCCGCGTCCGCGCGCCGCGCGTCCGCCGGGGCGCCGCTGCCCTCGGCGGAACGCGGTGACGTCGACCGGATCACCGCCCGGATCGTTCAGGCGCGGCGGGCCAGGGGCAGTGCGAGCAGCGTGACCGCGCCGGTCAGCACCAAGGCCGCCGGGTAGCCGGTCTGGGTGGCGACGAGCACGACCACGGCGTGGCCGCCCGGCAGCATCAGCCCGGCCATTCCCGCCGCCGCGACGAGCAGCCCCGGCACGAGCAGCCGCCCGGCGCCGTTGCGCGCCCGTGACCACGACCGCGAGGCGATGCCCGTCCCGGTCGACGACCGGCATCGCCGCGGGCGCCGACCTCCTTCTCCCCGCCTGACCACGCACGACGGCGGAAGTCCCCGCGTGCGATGCTGGCGGCATGGATCGTGACGTGGCGCCGGTCGGGCAGGACGGGCGGCGGCGGATCGCGCGGACGGACGTCCTGCTCGCCGATCCGCGGCTCAGCGAGGCGGCCGGGCGGCTCGGGCGAGGGGTGGTGAAGGCGGCCGTCACCGCGGCCCAGCAGCGAGCGCGGGCGGGGGAGATCCCGCCCGGCGCGGTGGCCGACTCGGCGGTGGCGGCGCTGCCGGAGACCGCGTCGGGGTTGCGGGCGGTGGTCAACGCGACCGGTGTCCTGCTGCACACCAACCTGGGGCGCGCCCCGCTGTCGGCGGCGGCGCGGGACGCGGCGCTCGTAGCCTCCGGCGCGACGGACGTGGAGCTCGACCTCGCGACCGGCGCGCGGGCGCGGCGCGGCCGGTCGGTGCTGGCGGCGCTGCTGGAGCGGGTACCGGCCGCGGAGGCGGCGCACGTCGTCAACAACGGCGCGGCGGCGCTCGTGCTGGCCGCGACGGCGCTCGCCGGCGGCCGCGAGATCATCGTCGGCCGGGGCGAGCTGGTGGAGATCGGCGACGGCTTCCGCATCCCCGAGCTGCTCGCCGCGACCGGGGCCCGGCTGCGCGAGGTCGGCACCACCAACCGGACCGCGCCCGCCGACTACGCAGCGGCGGCCGGAGACGAGACGGGCTTCGTGCTCAAGGTCCACCCGTCCAACTTCCGTATGACGGGCTTCACACGAGAGGCCGACATCGCGGAGCTGGCCGGGCTGCCGGACCTGCGGGATCGGGGTGTGCCCGTCGTCGCCGACATCGGCTCCGGCCTGCTCGCGCCGGAACCGATGCTGCCGGACGAGCCCGACGCGTCCACCAGCCTCGCGAAGGGCGCCGACCTCGTCACCGCGAGCGGCGACAAGCTCCTCGGCGGGCCGCAGTGCGGGATCATCCTCGGGCGCGCGGACCTCGTACGGCGGCTCGCGCGGCACCCGCTGGCGCGCGCGCTGCGCGTCGACAAGCTGACGCTCGCCGCGCTGGAAGCGACACTTCGCGGCCCACGCACCCCGACCAGTGAGGCCCTGCACGCAGACGTCCGGACCTTGCGCGACCGAGCGGAACGGCTCGCCGCGACGCTCCGCCAAGACGGCGTGGACGCGCGCGCGGTAGCCAGTGACGCTGCGGTTGGGGGAGGTGGTGCGCCCGGTGTCGTCCTGCCGAGCGCGGCCGTGTCGCTGCTGGAGCACTACGCCGCCCGCCTCCGGCAGGGCGCCCCCGCTGTGATGGGCCGGGTGGAGGACGGGCGGTGCCTGCTCGACCTCCGCGCGGTCCCAGGCGAGCGGGACGCCGACATCGCGGCGGCGGTGCGCGCCGTTTCACCGGCGGTGGAGGGGACCTGATGCACGTCCTCGCCACGGCCGGCCACGTCGACCACGGCAAGTCCACGCTCGTGCGGGCGTTGACCGGGATGGAACCCGACAGGCTGGAGGAGGAGCGCCGCCGCGGCCTGACGATCGAGCTCGGCTTCGCCTGGACGGCTCTCCCCGGGGCCGGCGGCGGTCCTCTCGCCTTCGTGGACGTGCCGGGGCACGAGCGGCTCGTCGGCACCATGCTCGCGGGGGTCGGCCCGGCCCCGGCGGTGCTGTTCGTCGTCGCGGCCGACCAGGGCTGGCAGCGGCAGTCGACCGAGCACCTGGAGGTGCTGGACGCGCTCGGCGTCCGGCACGGGCTGCTCGTGGTGTCGCGTGCGGACCTCGCCGAACCGGGCGCCGCCACGCACGTCCGCGCCGACGCGCTCGCCCGCCTCGCCGCCACATCCCTCGGGGACGTGGCGCACGTGACGGTGAGCGCCGCCACCGGGCAGGGCATGGCCGACCTGCGCACCGCCCTCGGACGGCTCGCCGGGGCGCTGCCCTCGCCGGACGTGGAGGCGGACGTGCGGCTGTGGGTGGACCGGGTTTTCACCGTCCAGGGCAGGGGCACCGTCGTGACCGGCACCCTCGGCGCCGGCACGATCCGCACCGGCGACCGCCTGGTGCCCGCGGCGGGCGGCGCTCCGTTCCGGGTCCGGGGCCTGCAAAGCCTCAAACGCGACCGGGACGCGGTGGGCGCCGTCGCACGCGTGGCCGTCAACCTGCACGGTGAAGCCAGGACGGACGGGATCCGCCGCGGCGACGCCCTCCTGACACCGGGGCGCTGGCTCACCGCCGACGTGATCGACGTCCGGCTGCGCGGTGACCGGGCGCACGACCTGCCGGAACAGCTGATGCTGCATGTGGGCACGGCGGCCGTGCCGGTGCGCGTCCGCCCGCTCGGCGCGGACACGGCGCGGCTGAGCTCCGAGCGCGCGCTCCCCCTGCGGGTCGGCGACGTCGCGCTGCTGCGCGACCCCGGACGGCACCGCGTCCCGGCCGGCGTCACCGTGCTGGACGTCCGGCCGGAGCGGTTCGCGCGCCGTGGCGCGGCGGCGGCGCGGGCCCGGGAGCTGGCCGCCATGACGGGCCGCCCGGACGGTGCGGACGAGCTGCGCCGCCGCGGCCTCATTCGCCGGTCGGAGCTGGTCGCGATGGGCGTTCCCGTCCCGTGCGAGCCCGTCGCGGGGGACTGGCTCGCCGACCCCGGCCACTGGGACGCGCTCCGCGCCCGTCTGGTCGCGGCCGTCGAGGAGCACGCCGCCCGCAACCCGACCGACCCGGGGCTGCCCGCCGACGCCGCCCGCCACGCGCTCGGCCTGCCCGATCGGGCGCTGGTCGAGGCCCTCGCGTCCGGTACCGCCGGCCCGCCCGCAGGATCACCGGCCGGGCGCTTCGCCGGGCTCCAGCGGCGCGGCGGCCGGATCTACGGAAGCGCCACCGCGCCCGAACTGCCGCCGCGCGTCCGGGAGGCCGTCGCCGCCGTCCGCCGTGATCTGGAGGGGGCGCCCTTCCGCGCCCCCGAGGCGGGGCGGCTCGCCGAGCTCGGCCTCACCCCGAGGCTGCTGGCCGCCGCCGCCGCCTCCGGCGCGCTGCTGCGGCTCGCCGACGGGATCGTCCTGCTGCCCGGCGACGACGCGCGGGCCGCCGCGGTGCTCGCCGGACTGGACGCGCCGTTCACGCTGAGTGACGCTCGGCGCGCGCTGGGCACCACTCGTCGCGTCGCGGTGCCGCTGATGGAGCATCTCGACGCGCGCGGGTACACCGTTCGGGTGGACGACCTCCGGCGGCGCTGCCGCGTGCACACCGAAGGGACATCATGACGACCATCGAGCGACAGAGGCTGACCCAGTACGCGCACGGCGGCGGCTGCGCCTGCAAGATCCCGCCCGGCGAGCTGGAGGAGGTGGTGAGCGGCCTCGCCGCGCTCGGATCCCCCGCGCAGAACGCCGAGCTGCTGATCGGCCTGGACACCGGCGACGACGCGGCCGTGGTCCGGCTCCCCGGCGCCGCCGACGGGATGGCGGTCGTCGCCACCGCCGACTTCTTCACCCCCGTCGTGGACGACCCGTACGACTGGGGCCGGATCGCGGCCGCGAACGCGCTGTCGGACGTGTACGCGGTCGGCGGCCGTCCGCTCGTCGCGGTGAACCTGCTGGCCTGGCCCCGCGACGTGCTCCCGTTCGAGCTGGCACGCGAGGTGCTGCGCGGCGGCCTGCACATCGCGACGGAGGCCGGCTGCCATGTCGGCGGCGGCCACAGCGTGGACGACGTGGAACCCAAGTACGGGATGGCCGTGACCGGCGTCGCCGACCCCGAACTGCTGCTCCGCAACGACCGGGGCCGCCCGGGGATGCCGCTGACGCTGACCAAGCCGCTCGGCGTCGGCGTCCTGAACAACCGGCACAAGGCGACCGGCGAGGTGTTCGAGCACGCCGTCGCCGCGATGGTCGCGCTGAACCGGGAGGCGTCCGCGGCCGCGCTCGACGCGGGTGCCGTCTGCGCCACCGACGTGACCGGGTTCGGGCTGCTCGGGCACCTGTACAAGCTGGCGCGCGCGTCCGGTGTGACCGCCGTCGTCGACGCCGCCGCCGTCCCCTACCTGGACGGCGCGCGCGAGGCCGTCGCCGCCGGGTACGTCAGCGGCGGCACCCGCCGCAACCTCGACTGGGTCGCCTCGCACACCGACTTCGGCGGCGCGGACGAGGACACCCGTCTCCTGCTCGCCGACGCCCAGACCTCCGGTGGCCTGCTCATCGCGGGTGAGATCCCCGGCGCCCCCGTCATCGGCGAGCTGGTACCCGCCGGGGAGCACGCCCTCCTCATCCGGTGAGCACCGTCATCCGGTGCGCGTCACAGCTCGGTGCCGGTCCGGTCGGTGATCCCGGCGCGGTCGCGGTACGCGCGGACGAGCGCCAGGGCCGCCGGGCCGCGCGGCCGCCGGCCCGGCCGGATGTCGCAGGCGAGCGCCTTGGCCTCCTGGATGTGGGTGTTCGGGTCCAGGGCGAGGTGCAGCAGCTCGTTTGCGGCGTCGCCGCGGCTGTAGCCGTTCGGGCCCCAGTGGTAGGGGAGGCCGATCTGGTGCAGCGTCCGGCCGTCCACGGTCAGCGGCGCCATGCGCCCGGTGACCAGCACGCGGGCCTCGATCACGCCCCGCGGAGCGATGATCGTCGCCCAGCCGCCGTGGTCGAGGCCCCGCTCGGCCGCCAGCTCCGGTGAGACCTCGCAGAAGAACTCGGGCTGCAACTCGGCCAGGTACGGCTGCCAGCGTGACATGCCGCCCGCCGTGTGATGCTCGGTCAGCCGGTACGTCGTCGCCACATACGGGAAGACGTCCGCACCGGGCGCGTCCCCGCTCGGTGCGTACCGGTTGTCGGGATGTGCGGGCGGCAGGTGCCGGACGGGGTTGCGCTGCTGCTCGTACAGCGGGTTCGTGAACGGCGACTCCTGCGGCTCGTAGTGCGCGGGGAGCGGCCCGTCCATCAGGCCCGCCGGGACGTACAGCCATGCCTTGCCGTCCGACTGCATGATGAACGGGTCGTCCCCGGCGAGCGCGTCCGGGCCCTCGGCGTCCTGCGGCGGCCTGTAGCCGGGCGGCCGGTCGGCGACGAAGTCGGGCACGTCGTGACCTGTCCACGTGCCCTTCTCGGCGTCCCACCAGACGAGCGCCTTGCCTTCGCTCCACGGTTTGCCGTCGGGGTCGGCGGACGCGCGGTTGTACAGGACACGGCGGTTCGCGGGCCACGCCCAGCCCCACTCGGGCGCCACCCAGCTCTGGTCGCGGCCGGGCTTGCGGCGAGCGGGCTGGTTGACGCCGTCGGCGTAGGCCCCGGCGTAGATCCAGCAGCCGCACGAGGTGGACCCGTCCGGTTTCAGCTCGGTGTAGGACGAGATCGGCTCCCCGCCGGCGTCATGCCCGTTGATCTCGGCGAGGACCGCCTCCGCGTCCGGCTCGTCGAGGTCGCCCTTGGTCGGGTAGTCCCAGGTCAGATCGAGGATCGGGCGGTCCATCTCGTCCGTCGAGCCGGCGAGCCGCTCCCGGATGATGCGGCCCAGGTGGTACATGAACCACAGGTCGCTGCGGGCGTCCCCCGCGGGTTCCACCGCCTGGTGGTGCCATTGGAGCATCCGCTGGGTGTTGGTGAAGCTGCCGTCCTTCTCGGTGTGCGCGGCGGCCGGCAGGAAGAACACCTCGGTGCCGATGTCCTCGGTGCGCATCTCGCCCGTCTCGATCTCCGGGCCGTCCTTCCACCAGGTCGCGGACTCGATCAGCGAGAAGTCGCGGACGACGAGCCACTCCAGGTTCGCCATCCCGAGCCGCTGGGTCTTGGCGTTGGCCGACCCGACCGCCGGATTCTCGCCCATCAGGAAGTAGCCCTTGCAGATGCCGTCGATCTGCGCCATCGCCGTCTCGTACGTGCTGTGCGAGCCGGTCAGCCGCGGCAGGTAGTCGAAACAGAAGTCGTTGTCCGGTGTCGCCGCGTCCCCCCAGTACGCCTTCAGCAGGCTGACGAAGTAGGACCGCATGTTGCCCCAGAAACCCTTGCGGGCCGCCTCCGCCCGGACGAAGGCGTCCAGATCCTCGTTGGTGTGCGCGTGCGGCATCGGGATGTAGCCGGGAAGCAGGTTGAACAGCGTCGGGATGTCGGTCGAGCCCTGGATGGACGCGTGCCCGCGCAGCGCGAGGATTCCGCCGCCCGGCCGCCCGATGTTGCCGAGCAGGGTCTGGAGGATCGCCGCCGTCCGGATGTACTGGACACCGACCGTGTGCTGCGTCCAGCCGACCGCGTAAGCGAACGCGGTCGTCCGGTCGCGACCCGAGTTCTCGGTCACCAGCTCGCACACCTGGAGGAACTGCTCACGCGAGACGCCGCAGATCCGCTCCACCATCTCCGGTGTGTACCGCTCGAAGTGCCGCTTGAGCACCTGGAACACGCACCGCGGATGCTCCAGCGACGGGTCGCGCTCCGGCTCGCCCTCGCCGATCGCCGCGCCGCCGGACCCGTGCGCCTCGCCGCGTGCGGACTCCGAGACGGCCTCGGTGCGGTCCTCGTACTCCAGGTCGCGCTCACCGGCCGCCGACTGCATCTCCATGCCCGCGTACTGCCAGGTCCGGGGGTCGTAGCTGCGCGACTCCGGGTCCAGCCCGGAGAAGACCCCGGCCAGGTCCTCGGTGTCGCGGAAGCGCTCCGAGAGGATCACCGACGCGTTGGTGTAGGAGACCACGTAGTCCCGGAAGTACTTCTCGTTCCGCAGGACGTGATTGATGATCCCGCCCAGGAACGCGATGTCACTGCCGGCGCGCAGCGGGACGTGCACGTCCGCGACCGCGCTCGTCCGGGTGAACCGCGGGTCGACGTGGACGAGCTTCGCCCCGCGCGCCTTCGCCTCCATCACCCACTGGAACCCGACCGGATGGCACTCGGCCATGTTCGAGCCCTGGATGACGATGCAGTCCGAGTTCTGCAGGTCCTGCTGGAAGGTGGTCGCGCCGCCGCGTCCGAACGAGGTTCCCAGACCGGGAACGGTGGAGGAGTGTCAAATGCGGGCCTGGTTCTCGATCTGCACCGCGCCGAGCGCGGTGAACAGCTTCTTGATCAGGTAGTTCTCCTCATTGTCGAGCGTGGCGCCACCGAGGCTCGCCAGCCCCAGCGTGCGCCGCACCCGCGTGCCGTCCTCGTCCCACTGCCAGCCGTCCCGCCGGGACGCGATCACCCGGTCGGCGATCATGTGCATGGCCGTGTCGAGGTCGAGGCGCTCCCATCGCGTCCCGTGCGGGCGCCGGTAGAGCACCCCGTACTCGCGGGCGGACCCGGTGGTCAGCTGGAGGCTCGCCGAGCCCTTCGGGCACAACCGTCCGCGGCTCACCGGGGAGTCCGGGTCGCCCTCGATCTGCGTGACCCGCCCGTCCTTGACGTACACGTCCTGCCCGCATCCGACCGCGCAGTACGGGCACACGGACTTGACGACCCGGTCGGCGGTGCTCACCCGCGCGGCGAGCCGCCCGGTGCCCGCGCTCTTGGCGGCCGCGCCGCGGCCCAGCGGGTCGCCGCCGGTGAACTGACGGTAGACGGGCCATGATCCAATCCAGCTGCGAACGCCCATGTCACCGCCTCCCACCAGGGCACCCCCGCGGATGGCCGGCCCGTACCCGACCGCGGAACCGCGAAACACCCCGCTTGCGGGATCCCGGTGACCCTGGCAGACGGCCGGGCAATGGTGCCCGCGTGCCCGGCCGTCCCGCTCGAAGGACCGCTCCCGCGCCCTACTTCGGGGGCATCAGGACGGTGTCGATGATGTAGACGGTGGCGTTGGCGGTCTGCACGTTGCCGCACACGACGCTGGCGTCGTCCCCGACCTTGAAGCTCTCGCCGGAGCCGCTGGTGGCGACCATGCCGCCCTGGAGCGTCTTGAAGCTGTTGGACGCCAGGCCGCTCGGCGCGACCCGCTGCCCGACGACGTGGTAGGTGAGGATGCTCGTCAGCGTCTTCTTGTCCGCGAGGACCTTGCTCAGGGTGGCCTTCGGGATCTTCTCGAACGCCTCGTTGGTCGGCGCGAACACGGTGACGTCCTTGGCGGAGTTGAGCGTGTCGACGAGCCCGGCCTTCTTCACCGCGGTCACCAGCGTCGACAGCGCCGGGTTGTTGGACGCGGCGGTCGCGACGGGGTCGGTGGCCATGCCGCTGAAGCTGCCCTCGCCCGAGGCCGGGACGGCCGAGCAGGCGGGGCCGAACGGCTTGTCCGTCGCCGGTGCGGCACCGGCGTTCGCGGGGGCGGCCGACGTCGGCGAGGTCTCGGCCGCGCTGTCGTCGCCGTCGCCGGAGCAGGCGGTGAGCACGGCGGTCAGGGCGGCCGCGCTCAGGACGCCGGCGGCGATGCGGTTGCGGTACATGGTGAACTCCTCTTCTGGATGAACTGTGCTGGACGGTGTGCGCGCGGTCAGGTCACGGTGACCACCACCGAATGCCAGCCGGTGGCCCCGTCCGGGAGCGGCGGGGCGCGGTCCGCGGGCTGCGTCGCGCCCGTCCCGTCGGTGGCGCGGACGCGCAAGGTGTGGGAGCCGGGGGTGGCGTCCCATTCGGCGACCCACTGCCGCCAGGTGTCCAGGCCCGGGACGGGCGCCAGCCGCGCCTGCCGCCAGGGCCCGTCGTCGACCTGCCACTCGACGGCGTCGATGCCGCGGTGCTGGGCCCACGCGGTTCCGGCGACCGCGACACGTCCGGCCCTGACGCGCGCCAGCGGCTTCGGCACGTCGATCCGCGAGAAGGTCTTGACCGGCGCCTGTTCCGCATAGCCGCGTCGCGTCCAGTACGCCCGGTCGGTGGCGAAACGGGTGACCTTGAGATCGACGACCCACTTGGTCGCAGAGACATATCCGTACAGGCCGGGGACGACCAGCCGCGCCGGGAAGCCGTGCGCGACCGGCAGCGGCTCGCCGTTCATGCCCACGGCGAGGAGGGCGTCCCGCCCGTCCAGCACCGCCGCCAGGGGAGTGGACAGCGTCATGCCGTCCGCCGACCGGGAGAGGATCTGGTCCGCTCCCGCCCGCACCCCCGCCCGGCGCAGCAGCGCCGCCAGCGAAGTGCCGAGCCAGCGGGCGTTCCCGGCCAGGTCCCCGCCGACCTGGTTGGAGACGCACGCCAGGGTGATGTCGCGCTCGACCAGCGGACGCGCCAGCAGGTCCTCGAACGTCAACTCGACCGGCCGGTCCACGATCCCGTGGATCCGCAGCGTCCAGTCACGCGGGTCGACCTGGGGCAGGGTGAGCGCGGTGTCGACGCGGTAGAAGTCCCGGTTGGACGTCCGGAACGCCGTCATTCCCGGCACCCGTACCTGTGTTCCCGCCGGTACCTGCGTTGCCGGGCTGGAGGGGGCGGGAAGCCGTACTCCCGCCCGGATCGCCGAGACGTCCTCGCGCCGCAGCAGAAGCCGTCCCACGACCCCACCGGCCACGGCCGCGCCCAGGACGCCCGCGCCGGTCACCAGCAGCCGCCGCCGTCCGCCGTCCGTGCCGCCGGCCCGGTCCGGCCGGGTGGCACGCGTCAGGCGCGTCAGCGCGGCCATTCCCGCGCCCGCACCGGCGACCGCCGGGACGGCGTCGACGAGGTCCGCTCCCGGCCGGGTCATCGCCGCGACCACGCCGACCAGCCCGAACGCCGCGATTCCGGCGAGTCCCCAGCGCGGTCGGCGCCGCGCCAGCAGCCCGACCCCGAGCGCCGCGACCGTGATCCCGACGCCGAGCCCGACGAGCAGGACGGTCTTGTCGTCGTCCCCGAACCGCCGGATCGCGACGTCCTTCAGCCACACCGGCGTCAGGTCGATGAACCCGGCCCCGACCGCGAGCAGCGGCGAGGACTCCGCTCGGCCGAGCGCGCCCGCCACCAGCTCGGCCGACCCCATCGCGGCCGCCGCCGCGAGGACGCCGCCGACCGCGGCCCATCGTCTGCTTGTCACGACCGGTGTTCGGGGCCGCACGCTCCGCGGATGGGTGCGACTTCGAAGACGGCGGCCGGTAGCGGCCAGTCGCGGTATGGCCGCATTCAGTCGAACGCGACGATTCGCCCTTTCGGAAAATGGGAGGATACGGCCTGATCCGGGCTGAACGGACGGGGACGGTGCGTTGGACGACGAGGCTTTGCGGCAGGTCCAGAGAGAACTCGGGGGGCTCATCGACCCGGAGATCTGCGGCCAGGGCGCGCTGGCGGCCGCCCAGGTCGACGGGGAGTTCGGCTACGACTCCGACCTTGAGGCCGACGAACTCGCCGAGGAGCTGGCGGCCCGGTTCAGGGCCGGGCCGCATCTCGGCCGGCTGATGCTCGTCCGCGACGGGGTACGCGTCGCCGTCGGCACGCGGGAGCGTGTCCTCGGCGCCGAGGACATCACGGCGGGCGGCGAATTCGGCGCCGGTGATCGGGCCGTCCTGCTGGGCGGGTCGACGCGCTACCGGCTGCTGGAGTTCGCCTGCGGCCACGCGAGCTGCGGTACCGAATACAGGTCCTTCTACGACGAGCGCTTCCTGCCCAGGTGCCCAACACACGGGGCGATGGAGCTGCGGCTCGCCGGGGCCGCCCCGTGAAGCTGGACGCGCTGGTCAAGCCGCCCGGGGAGGCGGGATTCGGGCGCCGGTTCTTCCTCGTCGGCTACTTCCCCGTCTACGCCGCGACGCTGTGGTTGCTGCTGTTGATCTGGGCGGGAGCCTGGGGTCCGCTGCGCTTCAAGGACGCTTGGAAGACGGCCTCGGGGCTGGGGCTGGCGCAGGTGGTGTTCCTGGCACTCGGCATCACCCTCGTGGCCGTCGTCCTCCACCCGCTTCAGCTCGTGCTGGTCCGCGGGTTGGAGGGGGCGGCACCCCAGGGGCCGGTGCGCGGATGGCAGCTCAGGCTCAGGTGGCAGCACCGGAGCAAGAAGAGACTGGAGACCGCCGCCGTACCCACCGGGTCGCCTCCCGGCGCCGAGGAGATCCAGCGGGCCGGGGCGGCGGGCCGTCAACTGCGGCGCCGCTTCCCGTTGCCCGGCCACCTCGTTCGGGCGACCGCGCTCGGCAACGTCCTCGCGGCGATGGAGGACGGGGTGGGCCGCGCCTACGGGCTCGACGTGGTGACGGCGTGGCCGAGGCTCTACCCGTTGCTGGGCGAGCGGGTCCGGGAGATCGTGGACGACCGCCGCGACAGCCTGGACATGGCGTCCCGCATGGCGGTGACCATGGCGGTCACCGCGGTGGCCACAATCGTGCTGCTGGCGGCGTCCGGACCGTGGGTGCTTCTTGCGATCGTCCCTTCGGTACTGGCTGGGATCTGCTACCGGGGCGCCGTGCACGCGGCCCTCGCCTACACCGAGAGCGTCGAGGTGGCCGTCGACCTGCATCGGGCGGACCTCCTCAGCGCCCTGCGCATGAAGCCCCCGGAGAAGCCGGCCGACGAGCGGACGCTGAACGGGCGATGGAGCGACCACTGGCGCCAGGGCGTGCCGCTGCCGCACGACCTCAGGTACGTCTCGATCAAGAACGAGAGCTACATCGTGCACAAGGAACAGAAGTGACCGACCTGGACCCGGCCTCCTCCGTCCTCCCGTACTCGCTGATCGTCGGGCAGGAGGAACTGCGGTCCGCGCTGGAGATCGCCTACGTGAGCGACGCCGTCGGCGGCGTCCTCGCGACGGGCCAGCGCGGCACCGCCAAGACGACCACCGTGCGGGCGTTCACCCTGATGCTCACCGGCGAGCTGCCCGTCACGCTGCCGATCGGGGCCACCGACGACCGCGTCCTCGGCGGCTGGAAGATCGACAAGCTGATGGAGGGCAAGCCCGAGGCGCAGGACGGGCTGCTGGTGGAGGCGTCCAGATCCGCGGCCGGGATCCTGTACATCGACGAGATCAACCTCCTCGACGACTACCTCGTCAACATCATCCTGGACGTGGTATCCACGGGCGTCCTCAACGTGCAGCGCGACAACCTCGCCGAGGAGTCCGTGCCGGCACGGTTCACGCTCGTCGGCACGATGAACCCCGACGAGGGCAGCCTCCGCCCGCAGCTCCTCGACAGGTTCGGCCTGGTGGCGGAGGTCCGGCCGGAGAACGACGAGGAGCGCCGGGCCGAGATCATGGAGGCGGTACTGACCTTCCACGACGACCCGGACGCCGCCCAGGTGCAGGAGGCCAGGCGGCGTGACGAACAGAGACGCGCCGCCCTCCAGGAGGCGAAGGCGCGGGTCGGGGACGTCGGCTGGGCCCCGGGCACGCTCGCCGCGTGCGCCCGGCTCGCGGGGGCGTTCGGCCTGGCGGGGCACCGCGGCGAACTCGTCCTCGCGCGCGCCGCGCGGGCCCGCGCCGCCATCGACGGCGACACCGAGGTCACGACCGGCCACGTCGCCGCCGTCGCCCGTCCGGCGCTGGTGCACCGCCGGTCGAACGGCGACTCCGGCAGCCTTCCGATCTGGGAGGACACGGACGACGCCCTGGTGGCCGAGCGGCTGCGGGACGGCTGAGCGCGTGGCCTCCCTCGACCAGGTGCGGACGCTGCTGCGCTGCCTTGCGGCCGAGCCCCGGCTGGGCGGCGCCCTCTTCTACGACCTGGAACCCGCGCTGCTGGTGCCGCTGGCCCGCAGGCTCGCCGGCGCGCTGCCCGGCCCGCCGAAACCGCTGGTCCTCGGCGCGCACGCCGGGACCGAGGACCTCTTCGTCCAGACGCGCCTGGACGGCGACGTGCTGCGTACCGTCCGCGGCCCGCTCGCCGCGGAGCGCGGCGCCGTGGTGATAGTCCCCGATCTCGCCCGGGTCGACCCGCCGGTGGCCCAGACGATCGTGACCATGGCCGGAGCCGAGTTGGCGACGGCCGAGGTCCTCGGGCGCAGCCTGCGATGGCAGCCGCGGACGTGGTGGCTCGCGGCGGCCCCGCGCGCCGAGGTCGCCGGTCTCTCGGCGCACCTGCTGGACCGCTTCCCGATCCGGGTCCGCGCCGACCGGCTCTACCTGGAGTGGACCGGCGCGGCGGACGCGGCCGGCGAGACCGGCCTGGCCGCCGAGGAGGCCGCGCTCATGCGGGGGTTGCCCGAGGTGGAGGCGCCGGACGGGACGGGCGGGCCGCCGCTGTCCGGCGACGCCGTCCGCCGCGTCCTGGACTTCCTCCCGCCCGGCCCGAGCAGGCGCCGGGACCTGACGCTCGCCCGGGCCGCACGGCTGCTGGCGGGCTTCGCTGGCGCGGCGGCCACCGGCGCCGCCCACGTCGAGGAGGCGGCGGAGATGCTCGGCATCCCGCGCCGTCCGGCTCCCGCCTCCCCGCCCGTGGCGGAACCGGCCCCGAGCGCCCGCCCCGAACCCCGCCCCCTGCCGCCGCCGCCTCCACCAGCGGGAGACGTCCGCGGCACCCGCGCCACGGCCCCCGCCCCCCGCCCGGTGGCAGGTCGCTCCGGCCCGGCCGTGCCCCTGCCCGCCGCCGTCGCCGAACAGGCGTGGCCGTATCCCGAGGACGAGGCCGGCGCCCTGCCGCGCCTCGGCACCCTCCGCCCGGCGGGCGGTCGGCACACGCGGGCGCGGGAACTGCGGGGCCGTCCGCTCGGCGTGCGGCCCGCCTTCGACCTGCGCGATCTCGCGATCGTCGCGACCGTGGTCGAGGCGGCGAAGTTCCAGCGGGTACGCCGCACGAACCGCCCGGACGCCGCCCGGGGCCTGCTGGTCGCCCCGGCGGATCTGCGCCGCCCGCGCCGGCAACCCGAGCCCGGTTCCGCCCTCGTCCTCGTCCTGGACCACTCCTGCTGGCGGCACTTCGACCCCGCGCCCGGCATGGCCGCCTTCCTGCGCGCCGCGCACCGCGACGACGCCGCCGTGTCGGTGATCGAGTTCGGTCACCGCGACAACCCCGACGAGCTGAGGGCCGTCCGGTACCGGGCCCGGTCCGTCCTGGACCCGCGCGTGCTCGCCTCGCTCCGCCGTGCCGCCGGCCTGGCCAGCCCGCTGGCGCATGCGCTCGACCTCGCGGTGACCGAGGTGCGGCGCCTCCTGCGGCGCGGCCCCCTGCCGGTCTCCCTGGTGGTGGCCAGCGACGGCCGCGGCAACGTGCCGCTGGACGACAGCCTGCTCGGCACGGTCCGCGCGGCGGTGGGGCGCAGGGGAGTGTCCGCCGCGCTCGTGGCCGCCTCCCCGCTGCGGGTGCAGCGGGGTGTCGAGGCGGTGGTGCTGGCACCGGACGTCGACCAGTATCCGGGTCTGCCCTTCGACCTGGCGGAGGCCATGGGCGGTTCCGTGATCACCGCGCCGCGCAGGGACGACCGGCGATGACGATACGGGAGCTGGTGTACGCCGACGGCGGCGAACCACCGGAGCGCCGGACGCGGCAGGCCGTCCCCGACCCGGCCCCGGAGATCGAGGTCCGCGGAGAGAGCCGGGGGTTCACCGCCGAGACGGTATCGCTGGACCACGAGCTCCCGCCCGACGTCGCGCTGCTGTGCGTCAAGGCGAACGCCCGGTACGGGCCGCGCAGTTTCGAGCTGTACTTCCACCATCGAGGCACGGTCCGGGCCGCGAACTCGGGCGACGACCTGGACAAGCAGGAGGCCCACGAGAGGCTGTCGCTCGGCAGGCTGACCGACGGCCTCGCGGACGAGGAGTGGGGGGAGACCTACCGGTGGATGATGAACTGGTGGGGCCGCCAGTTCACGCTGAACTCCTGGATCAGGGAACTGCTGGAGTCCCCCGGGGCCCAGCTCGTCGTCTTCGACGTGACGAGCTACGAGATCCCGTGGGAACTGTGCTACCACGCGCCTCCGCCCGGCCGGCCCGGTGACAGCGGCTGGCTCGGCCAGCTCATCCCCGTCACCCGGTGGACCAGCCTGCTGTTCGGCGAGGCCGAGTGGCAGTACGGCGCGGTGCCGCAGGCGGCCTCGGGCGGCATCCTGATGATGGAGTCCGAGGATCTGCGCAAGGAACCCGACGGGTTCGCCGACTTCGTGGTGCGGAGCCGCGAGCCCACGGTCGAGAAGCTGCTGCGCGGCCTGGCCGACGACGATCCCGCCCAGTCCCTGTTCTCGCTGCTCATGATCCGGTGCCATGGGGAGTACACCCCGGACAACCGACTCAGTCTCAACGGGACGAACCTGGAGCGGCTCTTCGAGTACGACATGACCGCCCTGCGGAAGGCCGAGGCGATCGTCCTGCTCAACGCCTGCATCACCGGCCGTCCAGTGACCGACACCGCCCACCTTGCCGCCCCGACCCGCAGCTTCGCGCAGACCTTCCTCAGCAAGGGCGCCCGCGCCGTCATCGCGACCGCCGGCGACATCGGCGTGGTGCACTCCCATCTGTTCGCCGTGAAGCTCGTGGGACGGGCAGGGCAGGGCGCCCAGAACCTCGCGCGTCTGCTCTTCGAACACCGGAGCCACTACGCGGAGAAGGTGCGGCTGCGTCCGGGGGAGCCCGATCGCCGCACCGTGGGGGCGTACAAGCGGTTCTTCTGGAGCTTCATGTACGTGTACTACGGGCACCCGGACACCACCCTCCGGCTCTCACGTCCGGAACCGGCATGAGCGCGTCCGAGGTCCGCCTGTCTCCCATCGTCACCTGGCCGGAGCGGGTGGAGGCCGGCGGCAGCTATCTCGTGAGCGTGGACGTCGAGCTGGAGGGCGCCCTGGACGCCTGGCCCTATCCGCGGGAGGAGTACGCGATCGGCTGCATGCTTGACGGCGGCTCGGGCTTCGCCGTCGAGTCGGTCGGCGACACGACGCTGGTGGTGCACCGCTTCGGTGGGACCTACGGGCCGGTCACGTTCGTCGCGCACGCCTTGGACGCCCCGTCCGGCGAGCTGCACCTCACGCTGCTCACGGAAGGCGGCGTCCCCTTCCGGACGATCCCGCTCGCCGTGGACCACCCGGTTCCGTTGCCTCTCGGTGACCCGGTTCCCGCGCAGCCTCTCGCCGGACCGCGCCGCCGTTACTCGATCACCCCCTTTCCACCGCCGGAACTCGCGGACACCGGTTCCCTGCGGGACCTGCTCCCCAGCCGGGTGCTCGCGAAGGCCGGGAAACGCGCCCCCTTCCTCGGCCGGACACCCGAGCTGGAGCGCCTCCGGACCTGGCTGGACGGGGCAGGGGCCAGGATCCTCCTGCTCCACGGCCCCGGGGGCCAGGGCAAGAGCCGTCTCGCCGCCGAGCTGGCCCGGTACGGCCGGTCAGCGGGCTGGGAGGTGATGGCGGCGCACCTCGACGGCGGACACCTCGCCCCTGACTCCGCGGCCTCCGCGGCCGGACCCCCCGCCGGCTCCTCGGCTGCCGGCCCGGCGAAGCATGGCCTGCTCCTCGTCGTCGACTACACCGAGACCTGGCCGACCGATGACCTGCTCATGATGCTCGACGACGTCGCACTGCAACGGACGACCCCCGTTCGCGTGCTGCTCGTCGCCCGCCCGGCGGGTGCCTGGTGGCTGGCGCTGGCCGACCGGCTCGGCGACAGCCGGGTCGAGACCGGCGCCATGCCCCTTGGACCCCTGGCGGACGACGACGCGACCCGTGATGCGGCGTTCACGTCCGCCGTCGAACGGTTCGCCAGGCTGTACGGGCGCAAACCCGACAGCACGCTGATGACTCCGCCGGCCGGCCTGCACTACGACCCCGGGTTTGGGCAGGTCCTCAACATCCACATGGCCGCTCTGAGCGCCGTGCTCGGCGTCCATGAGGCGGGTGACCATCGCGGCGTGGCGACCGTGCTGGTCGGAGCGGAGCGCTCGCACTGGGCCTCGCTGCGGGAGAGGGAGGTCATCACCACGTCAGTCGAAGCCATGACGCGGGTCACGTGGGTCGCCGCCCTGTTCGGGCCGGTGCCAGAGGACGAGTGCGAAGGGCTCCTCCGGGCGGCGGGCATCACGGACGACTTGTCTGAGGCGGTGCGGGACCACGCGTACTGCTACCCCCCTCCGGCCCCCGGCATGGCCTTGCAGCCCATCTCCCCCGACGCCCTCCGCGAGGACTTCGTCGCGGTCCACCTCCCCACCGATCACTCGACTCCGGAAGAGTGGGTGCATGCGGGACTCCTGGCGACGCCACGGGGACCCTCGGCCCTCGCCGTCCTGGTCGAGACCGCACGCCGCTGGCCGGCCATGGCGCAGCGCCTCAACGCCATCCTGCTGGACGATCCCGCCCCGGCGATCGATGCCGGTGGCGCCGTCCTGCTCCGGCTCGCCGAGTTGGACGGCGTGGACCCGGACGTCCTGGAGACTATCGACCGGCGGCTGCCCGACGAGCGTCGCATCGACCTCGACATCGCTCGCGCCGTGCTCGGCGAGCGGCTGTTCCTTTCCCGCCTCGCTCGGACCAAAGGCGACACGGCGCGGCAGGGCAGGCTCTACATGGAGCTCAGTGGCCTGCGCTCCAACGTGGGCATGTACGAGCAGGCCGAGGAGGCGGCGGCGACCGCCATCGCCCTCCGGCGCGCGATGGTGGATGCGCAGCGCGGCGACATCGTCGCCGCGGGCGCGCTCGGCGACTCCCTCACGGTCTCGTCCCGCCACCTCGGGCGGCTGGGGCGGCACGAGCAGGGCCTCCAGCGGCTCACCGAGAGCGTCGACGTCATGCGCAGGCTCGCCGCCGAGCATCCCGTGATCTTCGAGTCGCAGCTCGTCTCTACCCTGAACGCCCAGTCGCTCGCCCTGGCGGACCTGGGCCGGCGCGAGGAGAGCCTGGCCGTCGTCCAGGAGGCCGTGGCGCTCTACCGGCGGCAGTCCGACGCCGATCCGCCCACCCTGGCCGGGCTCTTGAACAACCTCTCCGCGCGTTTGTCCGACATGGGGCGGTCGGCGGAGGGTCTGGCCGCGGCCGAGGAGGCGGTGGCGCTCTACCAGGCGCAGCCGGAGTCCCACCTTCCGTCCTTGGCTGCCGGCCTGCACAACCATTCGCGCAGGCTGGGGGAGCTGGGCCGGGATGCCGAGGGCGCGGAATCGGCGGCCGAGGCGGTGCGGATCCAGCGGGGTCTCGCCGAGGCAAACCCCGGCGCGTTCGAGGCCGGGCTCGCCGGTTCGCTCGACAACCTCTCCGTCCGGCTGGGGAACGCCGGCCGCCTGGAGGAGGCGCTCGCCGCCGTCGAGGAGGCCATCCGGATCCACCGGCGGCTCGCGGACCTGCGGCCCGACGCCTACCTGCCGGATCTGGCGGCGGCGCTCAACAACCACTCGCTCCTCCTCGGAGAGCAGGAACGCTTCAACGAGGGTCTGGCGGCCGTCGAGGAGGCCACCGACATCTACCGGGGCCTGGCCGCGGTCAACCCGGACGCCTACCTCCCCGATCTGGCGGTCGCCCTCAGCAACTTGTCCCGCCGCCTGTGGAACCTGGGCGACGGAGACGCCGGACTCGCGATGATCGAGGAGGCCGTGGCCCTCCGCCGGAGGCTCGCCGCCATGAACGCGGAGGCGTTCCATGGCGACCTGGCGGAGACGTTGGAGAACCTGGCGCTCCAGCTCAACGAACTGGGGCGCTTCGACGAGGCCGTCTCATCCGGCGCGGAGGCCGTCGACATCCTGCGCGGGAACGCCGCGGACCGTCCCGGGCTGGCCGCGTCCCTGGACATCCTCGCGACGATCCTCGGGCAGGCGGGACGTCTCGAAGAAGCCACCGAGGTGTCCGCCGAGACCGTCGCCATCAACCGGGACCTAGCCGCCTCGGAGCCGGCGAGATACCTGCCTGACCTCGCGCGAAGCCTGAACAACCATTCGGTGCACCTGGCGGGGCTCGGCAGGTTCGAGGCGAGCGTCGAGGCCGCCCGCGAGGCCGTCGAGGTCTTCCGCGGTCTCGCGGCCAGGCAACCGCAGAAGTTCACCTCGGGTCTGGCGAAGAGCCTGGTCAACCTCTCCCAGTGGGGGCTGGCCTTCGGTGTGGTCGGGCTGGCCGTGGTGAGCGGGATGGAGGCCGTCCGCCACTACCGGAACCTGAACGCGAACCGTCCCCGCCTCCACGACGCCGATCTGGCGGCCGCTCTGAGCAGCCTGTCGGAGACCCTCGGGGTCCTGAACCGCACCGAAGAGGCCGCGCAGTCCGCCGCGGAGGCCGTCACCGTCTACCGTCGCCTGGCCGGACAGAACCCCGATGCGCTCCCGCGCCTCGCCGGGACCCTGACCGCCCTCTCCTCGCACCTCGCGGCGCTCGGCCGCCGCGAGGAGGCCGTGACGCGCAGCCAGGAGGCCGTCGGCCTGTACCGGCGGCTCGCGGGCGAGCGGCCACGCCTGTTCCGCCTCGACCTCGCCGCGGCGCTGAACAACCACGCGCTCCACCTTGGCTCGCTCGGCAGGTCCGAGGAAGGCTTGGCCGCCGTCGGTGAAGCGCTGCGCATCTATGAGGAGAACCCCGCCGAACGCTCGACCACCGCGCTCAGCAACTCGCTGAAGGTACGCGACTGGCTGAGGACGCCGTACGGTAGTGACTAGGACAAGACCAGGAGCTTGCGGTGGAACCAAGGGTCGAGGCCGTGGGGAAGGCGCTCGTGGAGGTCATGGCCACGGACGCGTGGCCACGTGCCTTCGGGGCGTGCGCCGAGGCCCTGGCGCCCATGGGCGGGGACGAGATCGTGGAGCGCCTGATCGAGACCCGCGCCCGCGTCGAGGACGCCCACGCCCGCGGCGACGACGAGATCGAGGCAAGGTGCGTCGCGGAGTGGCTTCACCGGCTGACGGAGATCCTGATCAGGGAACCGGGCTTCGCCTCCGTCCTCCAGCATCTCCTGAACGAGGTGCTGACCCCGCTGCTCGCACCGTCCGAACGCGGGCACTACAGGATGATCGGCATGACCAACCGGGTCGAAGGCCACTACGTGTTCGGGGGCGACATCCACGGCGGTTCCATCGGCCAGAGCATCGGCCGGGACCAGGTTCGCGACTCCTGACCCGCTGACGCCCACCGCGCGGACGGCGCACCATTCCCCGGAATCAGGTGACCGTTGTCCCGGCAATGTACCGGGCCATCGATTCGGGATCACGCGGTAGCCCGTGGCCGTTGACGAGCATGGTGAAGTTACCGAAAGTCACTCCGTCTATCCGCCACGTCCCCGGCGAGTCGGCGAGGACACGGACCAATCGCCGCTGGCGTTCGTCCAGGGCCGCGAAAGGGGTTCCGGTGGGTAGCGGCGGGTCCGGGAACGCCATGTGCAGAGCCATTTCGGCGACCGGCAGCGCCTCGATCCCGGACACTTTCGGCAGCCGGTCCAGCAGAACGGCGAACGAGTCGTCCGCGTACGTGTCGCCCAGCGACGGAAGTGACCTGGCCGCATAGCCCCGGAGGTCGCCGTCGAGGAACGGGATCGATGCGTGCGGGGCCCCGTCCCGGCCCACCCATCCGTGCAACTCGGCGGCGACCCTGGGGCCCGCCTCCTCGGCGCGGATCCGCGCCAGCCCGATGGCGGCACCCCAGCGCACCACGTCCCGCGGATCATCCAACGCGGTCTCCAACACGGTTTCGGCCCCGGTCGAGCCGAGCAGCCCGATCGCCACCAGGGCGGTAGCGGCGGCGGCCGGGTCCGGGTCGGCCGCGCCCGACACCAGCACGGGCAGGCTGTCCGTGGCCGCCTCCGGGAACCAGGCCAGGACGTGGGCCGCGGCCGTGCGGGTTCCGGCGTCGGCATCGGTGATCAGCGGAAGGATCAGGGGCAGCCCGGCGCGCACCGCGTCATAGGCGGCCAGTGCGATGTACGCGCCGAGCCGGTTGTCGTCGGCGGGATCGAGCGTCTGCATGTAGGTGAAGAGGGCGGGTTCGTCCACCCAGTCACCGTCGTCGTCTTCGTCTTCCTCGTCTTCTTCCTCCTCCTCGTCATCGGTGTAGGCCCTGCCGGCGGCCAGCAGTTCGTCACCGCCGGCCGCGGCGGCGCGATGCTCGGCGACGGGATAGCCCGCGGGCAGATACTCCTCGCCGTAGCCCACGGCCAGGCTCGCCAGCAGTCCGAGGATCGCCGACCGGTCCGGCGTCGCGGGATCGGTGAGCAACTCCAGCAGGAACGGCACGACATGAGCACTGGCCTCGTAGCGAGTGCCCTGGTGGAAAACGTTTCCGTAAAGCTCGCCGAGGCTCTTGGCGCGGACGTCCGGATCGAACGAGCGCAAAAAGCGAATCTGGTCGGGCACATCGGTGGCATAGCCGTAAGCGTGGGTCAGGCCGGCCCAGTCGACGGTGTCGAGTCTCTCCAACATGGCCCTGAGCGTCGCACGCCCGGCACCAGTGCGGCGGAAATTCACGAGTAAACGCGGCCGCTGGAACCCACCACTGCGGTACGGCCTTCTCCTGGGACGGCTTCCCGGGAGCCCAAGCACGGTCGGGGGCGAGCCGCCAGGCGAGCTCCTGGGCCGGGATTGAAACAAGTGCAGTCACATGTCACGGATCTTGGTTCCCGGGCGCCAGCCGAGCATGCGGGAGATGCCGAGACCGCTCGCGATCACCGACGGGAGCACGGACTGGTGGTTGATCGAGCCGGTGCGCACCACCACCGACAACGCCGCCACGACGCGGCCGTCGCCGTCCACGATCCGCGTCGCGATCGAGTCGGCGCCGGCGGTGAGCTCGCCCCGGACGCCGGCGTTGCCGGTGCGCCGGCAGTCGGCGAGCTCGCTCCGCAGGACGGTCGGGTCGACGGTGGTCTGGGGCGTGTACCGGCGCAGCCGGCCGGCCAGCACCCGGTCGATCAGCTCGCCGCCGCCGTGGGCCAGGACCACCTTGCCCACTCCTGAGCAGTGCAGCGGCAGCCGCCCTCCCACCTGGGAGACGAGCTCCGGCGCCTTGGGCGCGGACAGCCGTTCGATGATCACGGCCTCCGTCCCTTCGAGGACGGCCAGCTGCACGTGCTGGTGGAGCGCCGTGTAGAGGTCCTCCATGAAGGGCTGGGCCTGGGTGCGCAGCGACTCGGTGAGCGGGGCCAGCGTCCCGAGCTGCCAGAGCCGCAGGCCGATGGTGAAGCGGCCGTCGTGCTGCCGGGTCAACGCGCCGACGCCGGTGAGCTCCATGGCCAGCCTGCGCACGGTCGCATGGGGCAGCCCCGTCCTGCGCGCGAGGTCGGCGAGACTGAGAACGCTCTGATCGGGCTGAAACGCGAAGAGCACCTCCAAGAGGCGGGAGCTCACGCTCCTCCCGGGCTCACTCGTCCGAGGCATGAGAGGAACCTCCTTGTCGCTTGGCCTGCGATGGTAGCCCACGATGTTCATAGGATGGCCAACTCGGCGCCTTCGAACCGACCGACCGGGCAGCATGGCGTCGTCAGCTTGGAAGCAGGGGACGACTGCGGGAGTCGAGAACTGAGATGCTCGGGGCGAACATCAGGACACCGGAGATCGCGATCCTCGGCGGCGGGATCGGCGGCCTCGCGACCGCCGCCTTCCTTCATCGGGCGGGTCTGCGCAGCACGGTGTACGAGCAGGCGCCGGAGTTGAAGGAGGTCGGTGCCGGGCTCGTGGTGGCCCCCAACGCCGCCCGCCTCCTGCGCCGGCTCGGCATCATGGACACCCTGCTGCGAACCGCCGTCCAACTGGACGTCGGGTGGGAGTTCCGCCGCTGGCAGGACGGGACGATCCTGTCCGCCGAGGACCTCGCTACGGCCTGTGAACGGCTCTACGGCGAGCACACCTACACGGTGCACCGGGCCGACCTGTTGCAGGTCATCAGGCGCGCCGTCCCGGAGGGGACGGTCCGGCTCGGCAAACGCTGCACCGCGATCACCGTGCGCGACGAACGCCCGTCGATGCGATTCGAGGACGGCGAGGTGGTCGAGGCGGACATCGTCATCGGCGCCGACGGCGTCCACTCCGTGGTCCGGGGCACGATCGCCGAACCGCAATCCGCCGCCTACTCCGGCCTGTGCGCGTTCCGGGCCCTGGTGCCCGGCGACCGCGCGCCGTCGTTCGCGCGGCGGCGCGCGCAGACTCTGTGGATCGGTCCAGGTCATCACCTGGTGCACTACCCCATCTCCGAGGGCAGGTTCGTGAACCTGGTGGCCTTCGCCCCGGCGGGAGACGACTCGGTGGAGTCGTGGACGGCACAGGCGACGATCGAGGAGTTCCTCCACGAGTTCGACGGATGGGACCCGAGGCTCGTCGACCTCATCCGGGCCGCGGAGACACCGGGCCGTTGGGCGCTGCTGGACCGCGCGCCGCTTCCGCGATGGAGCCGGGGGCCGGTGACGCTCCTCGGGGACGCCGCACACCCCATGTTCCCCTTCTTCGCGCAGGGAGCCGCGCAGGCGATCGAGGACGCGGCGGTCCTGGCCCAGTGCCTCGCCGAGGACGGCGCCGACCCGGCCCGGGCGCTGCGGCGCTACGAGGCCCTGCGCCTTCCCCGCACGACCAGGTTGCAGGAGGTCAGCCACGCGCGGTCGGACATCAACCACCTCCCCGACGGGCCGGACCAGCGTGCCCGCGACACGTCCTTCACCGAGATCGACCCGTTGGTTACCAACGGCTGGATCTACGAGTACGACCCCGACATCGCGATGGCCGGCGCGCCCGCCGCGGGCTGACCGTCCCGGCGAACTTCGAAGGAGATCCCATGACCGCCACCGATGACGCGCGCCCCGGCGCGCAGGCCGACCGGAAGAGCGAACTGTTCATCGGGGGCCGGTGGAGCGCGGCCGAGGCCGGGCGGACCGTCCAGACGAGATCGGAGCTGACCGGCAAGCCCATCGCCGAGGTCGCGGCCGCGTCGGTCGGCGACGTCCGGCGGGCCGTGGAGGCCGCCGAGCACGGGCTCGGGGCGTGGGCCGGGTGGCCGCCCGCGCGCAGGCGCGCGGTCCTGGAGCGCGCGGCGGCGCTGTTCGCGGAGCGGGCGGACGAGATCGCCTCCCTGATGCGGCAGGAGATGGGCGCCGCCCGGCCGTGGTGCGAGTTCAACGTGTCCGTCGCGCGGGGGATGCTCGCCGAGGCCGCCGCCCAGGCGTACTCGGCCGTTGGGGAGGTGATCCCCTCGGACGTCCCCGGCCTCACCGCGCTGGGCGTCCGCCAGCCGGTCGGCGTGGTGGTGGGCATCGCGCCCTGGAACGCGCCATTGATCTTGGGTGTGCGCGCGCTCGCCATGCCCCTGGCGTACGGGAACACCGTGGTGCTCAAGTCCTCCGAGCAGGTGCCCTGTACGCAGGCGGCGATCGTGGAGGTGCTGCACGACGCGGGCGCCCCGCCCGGCGCCGTGAACCTGATCAGCAACGCCCCGCAGGACGCGCCGGACGTGGTCGAGGCCCTCATCGCCCACCCGGCCGTCGCGCGGGTGAACTTCACGGGCTCCACCCGGGTGGGCCGCATCATCGCCGAGATCGCGGGCCGCCACCTCACCCGGACCGTGCTGGAGCTGGGCGGCAAGGCCCCGATGCTCGTGCTCGCGGACGCCGACGTGCCGGCCGCCGTCGATGCCGCGATATTCGGCGCCTTCCTGAACCAGGGGCAGGTCTGCATGTCGACCGAGAGGCTGATCGTCGACCGCTCGGTCGCCGATGACGTCGCCGGGAGGCTGACCGAACGCGCGGCGGGCCTGGTCGTGGGGCCGCCCGACGACCCGTCGACCCAGCTCGGCCCGATGGTGAACCGGGCCGCCCGGGACCGGCTGCTCGCGCTGGTGGACGACGCCTGCGAGCAGGGCGCCGAAGTGCTGACCGGAGGCGGTGCGGAAGGTCTGTACATGAGGCCGACCGTGCTGCGGGGAGTGACGCCGGCGATGCGGATCTACTCCGAGGAGTCCTTCGGGCCGGTGCTGTCGATCATCGAGGTGGACGGGACGGACGAGGCGGTCACGATCGCCAACGACACCGAGTACGGGCTGTCTGCGGCGGTGTTCAGCCGGGACGCCACGAGCGCGCTGGACCTGGCCCGGCGTGTCCGGTCGGGGATCTGCCACGTCAACGGGCCGACCGTCCACGACGAGCCGCAGATGCCGTTCGGCGGGGTCGGCGCGAGCGGGTGGGGCCGGTTCGGCTCCCGCGCGGCGCTGGAGGAGTTCACCGAGCTGCGGTGGATCACCGTCCAGTCCGGCCAACGGCACTACCCCATCTGAGAGCCCCGGTCCTGAGCAGGCCCGTGGCGGGCCTGAACCCCGCGCCCGCCACGGCGTGCTGACGACCAACGCGGCGATGGCCTCTCTTCCCACCCCCCGAACGACAGGCTGTCCATTCAACGGACATGGTGCTGGCCGCGCCGGTGTCCGTCAGGGAAAGTCCGGTAACAGCTCGTAACGATGTCATCCCCTCCCGGTGATCGGACATCGTCGTCAGGAGAGAGCAATGGCCTTCACCGACTCCGGCTTGGAGCGTGCCCGTGGCGCGCGCCGGGTGCTCGCGATCTGCTGGATCACCGTCGTGTTCGACGGGTACGACCTGATCAGCTACGGCACGGTGGTGCCGAGCCTGCTGCGCCACAAGGCATGGGACCTCAACGCCGCCGAGGTGGGACAGATCGGCAGCCTGGCACTGGTCGGGATGCTGATCGGCGCACTCGTGGTGGGCACCCTCACCGACCTCGTCGGCCGCCGCCGGATCATGCTGTGCTGCCTGGTCTGGTTCTCGGTCGCGATGCCGCTGACCGGCCTCGCGCCCAACCCGGAGATCTTCGGGCTGCTGCGCTTCGTGACCGGGCTCGGGCTCGGCGGGGTCGTGCCGACGGCCATCGCGCTCATGATCGAGTACGCTCCGCCCGCGCGCCGCCAGCTCTACAACGCGCTCATGTTCTCGGGCTACTCGGCCGGCGGGGTGCTCGCCGCCCTGCTCGCCCTCGCCGTGCTCCCGTCCGGCGGGTTCCGCGTCATGTTCTACTTCGGGGCCGCGCCGCTGCTGCTCGTCGTCCCGGTCGCCTACCGGCTGCTCCCGGAGTCCGCGGCGTTCCTGGCCGCGCGGCGCGGCGCCGAGCCGGCGGCGGTTCCGCAGGCGGCGGGCGTGGCCGTGGACACGACCGGATCGACCCGCAGGTTCGAGTCGATCCGCTGTCTGTTCTCCCGCCAGAACCTCCTCAGCACGTTGCTGTTCTGGGTGATATCGCTGCTCGGGCTGCTGCTGCTCTACGGCCTCAACACGTGGCTGCCCGAACTGATGCGCGACAACGGCTATTCGATGGGCTCGTCGCTGACGTTCCTCCTGGTCTTCAACATCGGCGCGGTGGTCGGTGTGATCGCCGCCGCCGCGCTGGCCGACCGGGTCGGAGAACGCGCCGTCGTCTGCGGAGCGTTCGGGGTCGCCGCCGTCTCCGTCCTGCTGTTCGCCACCCGCCCGTCCGTCGCGCCGCTGCTGGTCCTCACGGCCGTCGCCGGGTTCGGCGCGAACAGCCAGACCATGGTCAACGCTCTCGTCGGCGGTCACTACCCGCCGGCCGCGCGCGCGACCGCGCTCGGCTGGGCGCTCGCGGTCGGCCGGATCGGCGCGATCATCGGCCCGGTGTTCGGCGGACTCATCGTGACCGCCGTGCGGAACGGCGTCCTCGGGCCGGATTGGTACTTCTTCGCATTCGCCATCCCGGCCGTCATCGCCGCCGGTCTCGTGCTGCTGATCCCGCGACGAGGTGTGACGACAAGCGCGCACCCCGCCCGGATGCTCCATCACCGCCAAGCGAACGAAAGTTGAGGACGATGCAAGGCCGACCACTGCAAGGTCCATCGGCGCACGACCGACCGGCCGTCCCGAGCGTCCGCGAGGCCGCGTTCGCGGTGCTGCGGCGCCTCGGACTGACGACGATCTTCGGCAATCCCGGTTCGACCGAGATACCGTTCCTGACCGGCCTGCCCGATGACATGAGCTTCCGGCTGGCCCTGCACGAAGGCTCGGTCGTCGGCCTGGCCACCGGGTGGGCGCTCGCCCAGGGCCGCCCGGCCCTGGTGAACCTGCACACGACCGCCGGTCTCGGAAACGCGGTGGCCGCGCTGGCCACCGCCCGAGCCAACCGGGTGCCGCTGGTGGTCCTCGTGGGCCAGCAGGACCGCCGGCACCTTGCGCACGATCCCTTCCTCGCGGGCAGGCTGGACGGGCTCGCCGGGGAGTATCCCGTGTGGACGCACCAGCCCGTCCGGGCCCAGGACGTACCGGGAGCGCTGGCACGCGCCTATCACGAGGCCGTCACCGCCCAGGGCCCGGCGCTGGTCGCGGTGCCGATGGACGACTGGGACGCCCCGGCGGACACCGATCGCGCCGCGGCCCCGGTGACCCTGTGCCGCCCGCGCGCGGTGGACGGCGAGGGCGTCGAGCGGCTCGCCGACCTGCTGCACGCGGCCGAGCGTCCCGTGATCGTCGCCGGTGCCGGGGCGGACAGCAGGGAGGCGTGGGACGCGCTGGTCGATCTCGCGGGCAAGCTGCGCGCGCCGGTCTGGCAGGAGCCGTTCGGCGCGCGGGCGGGCTTCCCGCAGGACCATCCGGCCTTCGCCGGGCACCTGCCCCCTGGGCGTGCCGCGCTGCGCGCTACGCTCACCGGCCATGACGTGCTGCTCGTCGTCGGTGCCCCGGTCTTCCGCCAGTACCCGCGTGAGCCGGGGGAACTGGTGCCGGACGGCGTGCACGTTCTCCAGGTGACGTCCTATCCGGACGAGGCGCACAATAGCGTCGCCGACCTCTCGGTGATCGCGGACCCGGCGGGTGTGTGCCGGGCAGTGGCCGCCCGGCTCACCGACCGTGATCCGGCGTGGCAGCGTCGTGAGACGGCGGCGCCGATCGCGGCACCGGCACCGGGCGGACCGTTGCGGCCGGCGCACGTGTTCGATCTCCTGGCCCACCTTCTCCCGGCCGATGCGGTCGTGGTCGAGGAGACCCCCTCCAGCCGTCCGGAGCTGCACCGCCGCGTCCCGGCCCGCACACCGATGGGCTTCTTGAGCGCCGCCGCGGGCGGGCTGGGATTCGGTCTTCCGGCCGCGGTCGGCGTGAAGCTCGGCGCCCCGCACCGTCCGGTCGTCGCGGTACTGGGCGACGGTTCGTCGCTGTACGGGATCCAGGGGCTGTGGAGCGCGGCGCATTACCGGGCCGGCGTGCTCTTCGTGGTCCTCGCCAACGGCGGATACGCGATCATGGATCGGCTCGCCGAGCAGGCCGGCCAGGGAAAGCCGCCGTGGCCGTCGTTCGCCGAGGTCCGCATGTCCGCCGTCGCCGAGGGCTTCGGCTGCCCGGCGCAGCGGGTCACCTCGCACGAGGAGCTGACCCGGGTTCTGACCGAGGTGGCACCGTACCTGGCCGACAGAAACACGCCTCTGTTGCTGGACGTCGATGTCGCCCCCGATCCGACATATGGATGACGGCTTCCCGAGTGGGGAGTGTCGGTGCGTAATCGGTGTGCAAGAAGTTGGCGAAATTTCAACAAAGTCACTGGCGCCGTCCATTCAACGGACCGTGTGAAGCGCCGGAGGGGAACCGGCTCCTAGGCTGCACGGAACGGCCGGACAGCGATTTGATCTTCTGCTGGGCGGGGAACGTGATTCCAGAGAAGTGTTGCCGCCAGTAATTCTCGAATATCGAAGGAGTGTGGGACATGAAGGTATTCGACGTACGGGAGATCACGACGGGTGTCGACGCGGCGCTCGCGGTGGTCGACGACCCGCGGCATCGGCACATGCTGAAGAACTACCGCAGGCATGCCCTGCTGGAGGTGTCCGGCTACTGGGAGGACATCCTGGTGCCGACGATGACCGTCGCGCACCCGGTCTACCGGCTCACCGAGCGCGGGAAGACGCTGGTGCTCGACGGTATGGAAGAGGTCCGGAAGTTCTATTCCGGCATCGTCGAGCAAGGGGTGAACGTCTTCGGCGCCTTGGAGGAGAAGGTCGCGGTCTCTGACTACGGCATCTTCATCGAGGCCATCTTCGCCCAGATCGTCCGCGGCACCGATGCGGCGCTCGCCGGCGAGCACGTCGATCCGGACGGCACCTACCAGGTCTCGCACCGATTCGCCGCCGCCTGGCCCTACCGTGACGGTCTGCTCGCGGGTGAGTTCATCTACGACGACACCGGCAGCTGGCGCGTCGACGAGGTGGACCCGTCGGCGCTCATGACGCCCGCCGAGGCGCGGAAGGCACTGGCCCCCTTTCTGGAGCAGAGCCCGCTCTCCGAGGTCGAGGACGGCCTGCGGCTGTTCACGGCGTGAACGCATCGATCGTGGAAGTCGAACCGAAGGGAAGGCTCAATGGCGACGATCACTGACCACGGTGGCGAGGGGAACGGGCGCGCCGGTCACTACGTCGACATTCACGCGCATTTCATGTTGCCGAGTACCGAGGAAGAGCGTGTACGCGCCTGGCAGAACATGCTGGGAAAGGGCATCTACTTCCGCGAGCCCCTCGACTGGTCGCTGGAGCGGACGCTGGCGTACATGGACTCTTCGGGTACCGCCATGCAGATGCTGAGCAACGTCCCTGGCGGCCTCCCCGGCGGCGTTCCGGGCATCCGGGCGTCGAACGACTACGGCGCGACCCTGGTGGGAAGCCACCCGTCGCGCTTCGGCCTCCTGGCCGCGCTGCCCACGGACGACCCCGTGGCGGCGGTGCGGGAGGCCAGGCGAGCGCGCGAGGAGCTCGACGCCGACGGGTTCGTGGTGACGACCAACTACAACGGCGTCCACCTGGGCGACGCGATTCTGGACCCGCTGTGGGCACAACTCGATGACTGGGCGGCCGTGGTGTTCGTCCACCCGGACCCGCGGGTGCCGCCGACCCTCGACCATCCCGCCCCGCTGTACGAGGTGGCCTTCGACACCGCCCGCACGGTCTTCGACATGATCTACCGGAAGACCTTCGCGCGTTACCCGAACATCACCTTCGTGATCGCCCACTGCGGGGGTGCGTTCCCGGCGCTGACAGGGCGGCTTCGGCTGCTCGGAAACGAGTCGTGGGTCCCGCAGGGCGTGACGGCCCAGGAGATCGACGAGCAGACGTCCACCCTCTATGTCGACACGGCGGCGACGGCCTTCGCGCACTCGCTGCTGCCAGCGATGACGACGGTCGGGGTCGACCACATCGTCTACGGCAGCGACTGGGGCGCGCCCTGCACCACCGAGTCGTCCGCCGAACTGAACCGCACGAGCCTCGTGAGCTGCGGTGCGCTCTCCCCTGAGGAGGCGGGCGAGGTCCGGGGCCGGGCACTCGAATTGTTCCCCCGGGCGGCGCAGCGCATCGCCGAAGCCGCGGCGCTCACCAGCGACCTCGCCAGATAAAAAAGGGTCGGCGATCACGGCCGCCGCAATTCCTGCTCCCCACCAGAGTGACGTGCGTGTCTTTGACGCGCCCAATTATGTCCCATTCCAGCGTGAAATGACCGTCCGCTGGTCGAACCACCTCATGGGGAGTCCATCATGTCCGTCACCAATTCCCTGCACGGTCGAGATCTCGGCGACGCCGGCGCCGACCGGCAGAACACCCTCGTCGTCATCATGTTCTTCGCGGCCGGAATCGTGTTCCTCGACCGTTTCGGGATCACCTTCCTCTTCCCGCAGATCGGCGGGGACCTCCACCTGAACCACAGCCAGCTCGGCTCGCTGGTCTCCGTCACGGCCGTGACCTGGGCGATCTCCAGCCTGATCTTCTCCGTCCTGTCGGACCGCTTCGGCGGCCGGACCAAATGGATGATCGTCGCGAGCCTGGTCCTGTTCTCCTGCGCGGTCGGCCTGATCGGGCTGGCCCCGAACTACGGGGTCATGCTGCTGCTCCGCGCGATCATCGGCTTCTGCGAAGGCCCCGCGCTGCCCCTGATCCAGGGGGCGGTCGCCAGGGCGTCGTCGCCGGAGCGACGCGGCCGCAACATGGGCATCGTCATCGCCGGCACGCTGCTGATCGGCAGCGCGCTCGCGCCGAGCATCATGATCGGCCTCGCCACGGCGCTGAGCTGGCGGCTCGCCTTCCCGCTCGTCGCCATCCCCGGCATCCTGGTGGCGATCCTCGTGGCGGTCTTCATGCGCGAGGACCGCTCGGCCGACCCGGACGCCCGCCGGATCACGGCTCGTGACTTCCGCCTCGTCCTGGCCAACCGCAACGTCCCGCTGGCGCTGGTGGGCACGACCGTCTGTATCGGCGCCATCATCGGATTCGGCACGTTCGCGGCCACCTACCTCAGCGAGGAGGGGCTCTCCAAGGGCACCGCGACGCTCGTGCTCACCGTGTACGGCTGCATCGTCGCGCTCGGCAGCATCATCGCCCCCGCGGTCTCGGACCGCATCGGCCGCAAACCGGCCCTGTTCGTGGCGGCGATCTGCAGTGGGCTCGTGCCGGTGTTCTTCGTCCTGTTCGCCCATTCGGTGCCCCTGCTGCTGATCTCGCTGGTCGTCGGGCTGATGGCGGGCGGATCGCTCACGCTGATCACCTACGTGATCCCCGGCGAGTCGGTGCCGCGCGAGCTGATGGCCACGGCGTTCGCCCTGCAGATCGCGGTGGGGGAGACCATCGGCGGAGCGCTCGGCCCGCAGATCGGCGGCGCGGTCGCCGACGCGACCCATGACCTGAAGAACGCGCTGCTGCTGTACGGTGCGGCGCCGATCCTGCTGGCCGTGGTGGCCCTGCTGCTGCGCGAGACCGCCCCCCGCCTGGGCAAGAAGGCGCCCGCCCGAGGAGCCCACGAGGCGAGCGGCGAGGCAGCCCTGTCCTGAGGCGATGCTGTCCTGAGGCGATGCTGTCCTAGGGCGGACCAGGTCCACCCGGTGCGATGGAGCACCGGGTGGACTACTTTGCGTTCAGGGTCTCCCACTCCACCCGCGCCTCCGTCCCACGAGGGCCGGCTTGTGGAGCCCCCGGTCTCCTGGTGGCTATCGCACGATGAGCACGACGGTCCGGGTGCCCGTCACGGCGTACGAGAAGCCCAGAACCGGGACCGCTGCCAGGGCGGCGAGGGGGCACCCGGCATCTCTGCGGGAGCCCCGGCCGCGCCGCGGCGGCCACGTCCGGCCGGACCCGCGCGCCGGCGAGAACAGCCACGGTCAACGACCGCATCAAGCGCCGACGGTCACGCCCCTTCGGGCAAGCACACACGGTCAGCGCACGCGCCTACGGTCAGCGGCGCTTACGGTAAACGACGACGTCCCGGCCTGCGTGGTCCGCTGTGGAGATGCGGGCCGTACCCGTAGGCCGGGACGTGAAGGACGGTCAGGTCAGTCGTTCGAGGGGAAGCCCAGGTCGAGCCCGCGGCGCGCGGACCTGGGCCAGCGGCTCGTGACCACCTTGCCGCGGGTGTAGAAGTGCACGCCCTCGGCCCCGTGGGCGTGGGTGTCCCCGAAGAGCGAGTTCTTCCATCCGCCGAAGCTGTAGTACGCCATCGGTACCGGGATCGGCACGTTGACGCCGACCATTCCGGCCTCGACCTCGTTCTGGAAGCGCCGGGCGGCCCCGCCGTCGTTGGTGAAGACGCAGGTGCCGTTGCCGTAGGGGTTGGCGTTGATCAGCGCCATGGCCTCGTCGTAGGAGCCGACCCGGACGACCGACAGCACCGGCCCGAAGATCTCGTCGACATAGACCTCCATGTCCGGGGTGACGTGGTCGAGCAGCGTCGGGCCGAGCCAGAAGCCGCCCGCGGCCCCGTCGGGCCGCACGTCACGGCCGTCCAGGACGACCGAGGCCCCGGCCTTCTCACCGGACGCGATGTAGCCGGCCACCTTGTCCCGGTGCTGCGCGGTCACCAGCGGGCCCATGTCGCAGGAGCGGGTGCCGTCGCCGGTCCTGATGGCGGCGGCACGCTCGGCGATCTTTGGGACGAGCCGGTCGGCGACGGCACCGACGGCGACCACCACGCTGACGGCCATGCACCGTTCGCCCGCGGAGCCGAAGCCGGCGTTGACGGCCGCGTCGGCGGTGATGTCGAGGTCGGCGTCCGGGAGGACGAGCATGTGGTTCTTCGCGCCCCCGAGCGCCTGCACCCGCTTGCCGTGCGCGGTCGCGGTGGAATAGACGTACTGGGCGATCGGGGTCGAGCCGACGAACGAGACGGCCTTGATGTCCGGGTGCGTCAGCAGCTCGTCGACCGCGGCCTTCCCACCCTGGAGGACGGTGAACACGCCCGGGGGCAGGCCCGCCTCGGCCCACAGCTCCGCCAGCCAGATCGAGGCGGACGGGTCCTTCTCGCTGGGCTTGAGGATCACGGTGTTGCCCGCGGCGAGCGCGATCGGGAAGAACCACATCGGGACCATCGCGGGAAAGTTGAACGGCGAGATGATCGCCACCGGTCCGAGTGGCTGGCGGATCGAGTGGAGGTCGACGTTGGTCGAGGCGTTCTCGGTCATGGCGCCCTTGAGCAGGTGCGGCATGCCGCAGGCGAACTCGACGACCTCCTGACCCCGGCTGATCTCGCCGAGCGCGTCGTCGAGCACCTTGCCGTGCTCGGCGGTGATCAGCTTCGCCAGCTCCGGCTTGCGCTCGTTCAGCAACTCGCGGAAACGGAAGATGATCTGGGTGCGCTTGGTGAGGGAGAGGTCCCGCCAGGCGGGGAAGGCGGCCTTCGCCGAGGCGATCGCGACGCGTGCGTCGGTGGCGTCCGCCAGGGAGACCCGGCCGGTGACCTCGCCGGTCGCCGGGTTGGTGACGGGCGCGGTGTTCCCGCTGGAGCCGGCGTGCTCCTTGCCGTCGACCCAGTGCTGTATCTCGCGCACGTCGCTGGTGGAGGCGGTCACGCGTTCTCCTTCGTCTCGGGGACGGGCTCGGCGGCGGTGGGCACGGCGAGCAGCCCACCGAGGAGACCGGTCAGTTCGGACACGGCGGCGTCCGCGGCCGGTGACAGGCCGGGCATGCCGAAGAACGGGTGGATGAGGCCCGGGTACACGCGCAACGTGGTGGGCACGCCCGCTTCGAGGAGCCGCGCGGCGTAGACGGTGCCGTCGTCGCGCAGAGGGTCGTAGCCCGCCACCCCGATGACCGCCGGGGCCACCCCGGACAGGACGGACGTCAGGGCCGGCGAGACGAGGGGGTCCTCGGCCAGGGTGTCGTCGTCGTTGAGGTAGAGCATCCTGATGACGGCCAGGTCGTCGCGGGTCAGGAAGTAGCCGTCGGCGTTCTCCGCGACGGACGGGTAGTGGGTCGCGAAGTTCGTCACCGGCGAGGCGAGCAGCTGCCCCGCGACGGGGATGCCCGCGTCGCGGGCCCGCAGCGCCGTCACCGTCGCGAGGTTGGCGCCGGAGCTCTCCCCGGCGAGGCCGATGCACGCGGCGTCGCCGCCGAGGTCGCCGATGGAGTCGTAGACCCAGCACAGCGCGGTCATCGCGTCCTCGACCCCGGCGGGGAAGGGCGCCTCGGGGGCGAGCCGGTAGTCGACGGAGACCACCCAGGCGCCGAGGTCGTGGGCGAGCCGCCGGGCGACGTCCTGCATGAGATGGGCGCTACCCATGACGAAGCCGCCGGGGTGGAAGTAGAGGACGGTCGGGACCGGCCCCGGTCCCGCTCCGTCGAGCTTCGGCTGGACGATCTTGAGTCGCAGCCCGCCGCCGATGACGACGTCATCGACGCTCTTGACGGGGGCGAAGGTCGCGGGGTCCCAGTTCCCTTCGATCGCTCCCCGCATGCGCTCGCGCATCTCGGCGGGGGTTCCGGCGAAACCGGGCGGGACTCCGGCGGAGCGGAGCGCGGATAGGAACCCGGCGACGGCGGGGTCGAGTGGCATGACGGCCTTTCTTGGAGACATGGTCGTTCGGGCGGACATGGTCCTTCGGGCGAGCAAGGTCGCTCGGGCGGGCCTCAGCTGCCGAGGAGGCGGCGGTGGGACGCCAGCGCGAGTTCCCGGGCGCGGTCGAACGTGTCGCCGACGAGCGAACCGGCCCGCTTGCGGACGGTGCCCTCGACCAGCACGGTGTCGACGTTGCCGGGGTGCGCGGAGGCGACCAGCGCGGCCACCGGGTCGGTGACCGGGAAGAGGTTGGGGTCGCTCGCGCGGACGAGGATGATGTCGGCGCGCTTGCCGACGGTCAGGCTGCCGATGCGGTCGCCCAGCCCCAGCGCGTCGGCGCCGCCCTGGGTGGCCATCGTGAAGACCTCGGTGACGCTGAAGGGGTCGAGCTTGCCGGTGAACCGGGAGCGTCCCTCGACCAGCTGGCTGCGGTGGGCGGCCAGCCCCGCCCGCATCTGGGTGAACAGGTCGGCGGCCCCGTGGGTCTCGGTGTCGGTGCTCAGGCCGGTCGTGATCCCGAAGGCCCGTACACGGTCGAGCGAGGTGTGGCCGATGCCGGGGAACGCCTGCTCGTGCTGCGGGGCGAGCGCCACGGAACCACCGCTGTCGGCGATCATCGCGAACTCGTCGTCGGCGGACTCGCTGCAGTGCACGAAGTTCAGATCCGGGCCCAGCAGACCCGCGTGCTCCAGTTGCGTGATGGCGGCCATCGCGCCGAACTCGGGACCGCATCCCATGTGGATGGAGACGCGGATCCCCAGGTCGCGCGCCATGGCGAGGTCGGCGGTGGTCGCGTGGAGCGTGGACAGCTCCGGGCCGCGACCGGCCAGGTGCAGGGTGACCAGCGCGTCGTCGTCGGCCAGCAGTTCGCGGCGGATGCGCCGGACGTCATCGGTGTGCGGGCGGTCGCTGCCGCCGAGCCACGCCGGGAGGTCGACGAGCGGCCAGCCGTGCCCGAAGATCGCGCGGATCCCGCTGTCGCGCAGCGCCGCGATGGCCTGGTCGCTGTGCTCCGGGGAGTTCTGCACGTGCGACCAGTCCATCAGCGTGGTCGTGCCCGCGTCGATGGCGGACAGCGCGCCCAGCAGGTTCCCCGCGTAGACGTCCTCGGGGCGGTACTGCCCCCCGAGCCGGCCGAACATCTCCCCGAAGTAGGTCTGCAAGTCCAGTTCGGTACAGCGGTGCCGGACGGCGGACTGCCAGGTGTGCTTGTGGGTGTCGACGAGCCCGGGGAAGACGATCATGTCGCGGGCGTCGATCACCTCGGCGCCGTCGCCGGCCAGGCCGGGTCCGACTCCGGCGATGAGGCCGTCCTCGACCAGGATGTCGCACCCGGTGAGCGTGCCGACGGCCGGGTCGCCGGTGACGACCCAGCCGTTCTCGATCAGGATGCGCCGTGGCGCGTGCTCGGTCATGTCCTCTCCTCTCAGGCGTGTTCGGGCTGCCGGCCGGCGGCGGTGATGCCCGCCGCAGGCGCCTGGCCGAGTGCCTCGGCGGGCGTTTCGGCGGGTGCTTCGGCCGGCGTGAGCGGCTCGCCGGCGTCCTGCCGCGTCGCGGTCTGGTAGGCGGCCGCGACCTCCTCGTCGGTGGGCCGCGTGGCCCAGGCGCGCGCCACATAGGCGTCGGGACGGATCAGCACTGCGGCGGCGCCGAAGTCCCGGGCCAGCGAGGCGGCGGAGGCCGTCACGGCGGTGATCGTGTCGGGCAGCGACCGGGGCCCTTCTGGACCGGGGACGTCGGCCAGGACGAAGCCCGCGTCCTTGGCGACCTCGGTGTAGGTCGACCCGAGCGGGGATCCGGTGCCGGCGGAGGAGTCGACGGGGAAGTCGCTCACCCGGGTGCCGTCGGCGACATGGGAGTCGGAGTCCCGGTGGTAGGACGTGCCGAAGCCGCTCAGCCGGTTGCGGAGGATGGCGTTGACCTCGGGGATCGGCACGAGTTCCCGCTCGAAGAACTCCTTGAGGGCCATCCCGGCGGGGGAGAAGTCGAAGTGCAGGCCGCACTGTGTCGCGACGTCGTCCATCAGCGCCTTGAGCACGGGGTGCCGCTCGTCGTGGTAGGTGTCGAGCAGCGCGTCGGGGGCGCGGCCCGTGCCCACCCAGCCGAGCTTCCAACCGAGGTTGAAGGCGTCCTGGATGCAGTAGTTCATCCCGATACCGCTGGCGGGGTAGTGCACCCGGGTCGCCTCACCGGCGAGCAGCACCCGTCCGCGGCGGAACTCGGGGACCATGCGGTGGGCGTCGCCGTAGCGGGACAGCCAGTTCGCCGACGTCACCCCGAAGTCGTTCCCGAAGATCAGCCGCAGTGACTCGCGGACCTCCTCCATGGTGACCGGCTCGGTGTGGGGCACGTTCCGGCGATGCTCGGCGACGATGATGAACCGGGTGATCCCCTTGCCGAAGGGGTAGGCGAGCACCCAGCCGTGCTCGTTGCGCTTCATCTGCATGGACGCCTCCCAGGGGAAGGACAGGACGGCGTCCACGGCCACGGCCGTCATCCGCGTCTTGTGGCCTTCGAACGGGATGCCGGTCACCTCGCGGACGAGGCTGCGCGCGCCGTCGGCCCCCACCAGGTAGGGCGCCGTGAACTCCAGCACCTCGCCGGCGGCGTCGCGGGCGGTGACCGTGACACCGTCGGCCGTCTCGGTGTGGCTGACGTAGGTGATCCCCCGGCGCAGGTCGGCGCCCTGCTCCACGGCCCACTCCGCGAGCAGGTGCTCCGTGGTCATCTGGGGCATGATCAGCGCGTACGGGAACTTGCTGTCGAGCAGGTCGTAGCGCAGCCCGGTCAGCCCGGCGTAGATGTAGCGCGGCACCTCGAAGTCGGGCCGCCACCGCTCGGCCGCGGCCCGGAACCGGCCCATGAGGCCGCGGACGTCGAACAGCTCCAGTACGCGCGGCTGGATCACTCCGGCCCGCGAGTGGGTGTCCTCCGTGCGGCGTTCCAACACGATGACGCCGGCTCCGGCGCGCGCGGCCTCGGCCGCGACCGTCAGGCCGGCGGGACCACCGCCGATGATGACGACATCGGCGGATGTGGCGCTGTTCGACATGTGCTGCCTCCACTGGAGCGACCGCTCTACGGTCGCTTGACCGGTACGCGGTCATCCCTACCGCGCACCAGAAGCATGGGACGCGTGTTCACGGCTGTCAAGTGTCGTGTTCATTCATTGTTCTACCCACTTGTTCTGCAAAGACAGAGTAAACAAGGTCATTTTCGCGAAAACGGGCACTTGACCGTAGAGCGGTCGAGCGCCGTAGTCTGGATGGAAGGTGGCAAGGTAGCGATCCAGCCACCAGGGAAGGGAGCGACATGCCGCGCGAAGATGCCGGCCCCGATTTCATCGAGGCGTTGGCCCGTGGTCTCGACGTGCTCAAATGCTTCGGTTCGCACCGCGTGCCGATGTCCCTCACAGAGATCGCGACCGCGACCGGGCTGGCCCGCCCGACCGCCCGCCGTATCGTGCTCACGCTCGAACACCTCGGATACGTCCGCTCGGCGCCCGAGGGCGTCGTCCTCACACCGCGCGTGCTGGAGCTGGGGGTGGCCTACACGCTCTCGACCGGCCTGTGGGAGGTCGCGCTTCCGCATCTGCGCGACCTCGTCGAACAGACCGACCAGGCGGCCTCCGTCGCGGAACTGGACGGCTCGGACATCATCTACGTCGCCCGCGTCGAGGTCCCCAAGGTGGTCGCCGTCAACGTCAAGGTGGGCACGCGCCTTCCCGCCACCAGCACCGCGCTCGGCAAGGTCCTGCTCGCCTCCCTGGACGCCGACGCCCTGGGGACGGCGCTGCGCATGGAGCCGCGCTCGCCCGTCCGGCCCCACCAGCCCAAACCGGTCGAGGAGGTCGAGGCCGAGTTGCGGGAGGTGCGCGCCCGGGGCTGGGCCTCGACCGACGGTGAGGTGGCGCCCGGGATCCGCTCGGTCGCCGCGCCCCTGCGCGATGGCGACGGGCGGACGGTCGCGGCCGTCAACATCACCGCGATCGCCGCCGAGGTCGGCCCGGCCGAGCTGGTCGAGGACCTGCTGCCCCTCTTGCTCCAGGCGACCGGCGCGATCGGACGCGACTACGAACTGATCCACGCCGCGCCGCAACGATCCGTCCGCAGATCGTGAGAGACCGCGGCCGACAGACAGGAGAGATGATCATGGACCCGAACGGTTCCCCGGCCACCGCCCACCCCGCGCCCCCGCCCGCGGCCGAGCTGTTCAGCGAGGAGCGGTCGGTCGAGGTGGTCGCGGCCAGCCTCGCCGCGACGCCGGACCCGCGCCTGCGGCGGGTCCTCACCTCGCTCGTGCGGCACCTGCACGACTTCGTCAAGGACGTCGAGCTCACCGAACAGGAGTGGGCGGCGGCGATCGAGTTCCTCACAGCGACCGGGAAGACGTGCACCAGCACCCGGCAGGAGTTCATCCTGCTCTCCGACGTCCTCGGCGCCTCGATGCTGGTCGAGACGATCAACAACCGGGCCGGCGGGGTGCTGACGGAATCCACGGTGGAGGGCCCCTTCCACATGGTCGCCTCCCCGCCGCGCGAGCTGGGCGCCGACATCGCCGAGGACGGCAAGGGAGCGCCCTGCCTGGTCACCGGGAGCGTGACGGGTCCGGACGGCGGACCGGTGCCGGGGGCGACGATCGACGTGTGGCAGGCCAACGACGAGGGCTACTACGACGTGCAGCAGCCCGACGTGCAACCCCCGCTGAACCTCCGCGGGCTGTTCACCGCGGACGGGGACGGCCGGTTCTGGTTCCGCTCGATCGTCCCCCGGTACTACCCGATCCCGCAGGACGGCCCGGTCGGCAGGCTGCTGGAGGCGACGTCCCGGCACCCGAACCGCCCCGCGCACATCCACTTCGAGGTGTCCGCCCCCGGATACCGCACGGTGACGACCCACCTGTTCGTCGCCGGTACCCCCTACATCGATTCCGACGCCGTGTTCGGGGTCAAGCCCAGCCTCGTGCGCGAGTTCCCCACGGTCGACGACCCGGCCCGCGCGGCGGAGGTCGGCCTGCCCAACCCGTTCCGCACGGTGAACTTCGACGTCGTGCTGCGCGCCGACGGCACCGACCAGGAAGTGTGACCATGCTCCAGACGTCCTTCTCCTACGACGCCCTGCCGATGCGCGTGCGTTTCGGCTCCGGTGTCGTCGCGTCCCTTCCCGACGAGATCACCCGGCTGGGGGCGCGCCGTGCCCTCGTGCTCTGCTCGCCCGAGCAGAAGAGGACGGGGGAGACCATCGCGAAGGCGCTCGGCGACCGGTCGGCGGGCGTGCTCGCCGACGCGCGCATGCACGTCCCCATCGAGGTGGCGCGGCATGCCCGCGCCCGCGCCGCCGAACTTGGCGCCGACTGCTGCGTGGCCGTCGGCGGGGGATCGGCCATCGGCCTGGGGAAGGCCATCGCGCTGGAACACGACCTGCCGGTGGTCGCCGTCCCCACGACCTACGCGGGCTCGGAGATGACTGCCGTGTGGGGGCTCACCGAGAACGGGCGCAAGCGGACGGGCAAGGATCCGCGGGTGCTGCCCGCGGGCGTCCTGTACGACCCCGAACTGACGCTCGGCCTGCCGATCGAGATGTCGGTGACCAGCGGTTTCAACGCCGTCGCCCACGCCGTCGAGGCACTGTACGCCCCCGACCGCTCGCCGATCATCTCGCTGATGGCCGAGGAGGGCGTACGGGCGATGACCGAGGCGCTCCCGGCCGTGGTCGCCGACGGAGGCGACCTGGACGCCCGCGCGACGGCCCTGTACGCGTCCTGGCTGTGCGGGGCCTGCCTCGGCGCCACGACCATGTCGCTGCACCACAAGCTGTGCCACGCGCTCGGCGGGACGCTCGACCTCCCGCACGCCGCGACACACACCGTGGTCCTGCCGTACGCCCTCGCCTACAACCAGCCCTCCGCCCCTGAGGCGGCCGAAGCCCTGTCACGCGCACTGGCCTCATCCGACCCCGCCCACCGGCTCTGGGACGTCGCCGGCTCCCTCGGCGCACCGCGGTCACTCCGGGAACTGGGCATGGCCGAGAGCGACATCACCCCCATCGCCGAGCAGGTCGTGGAAGCTCCGTACGCGAATCCGGCGCCCGTCACCAAGGACGGCGTGGTGCGCCTACTCCGCTCCGCCTGGAGCGGCGAACCCCCGCGGGTCGAGCACTGATCGGACCTCACCGGGCCCGGCGCCGATCCGCCCCTCACCCCTCCCGGTACATCGCCAGCAGCGCCGCGTTGACCCGCGCCACCAGCGGCGATGTCTCCCCACGTCGGGTGGCGACCGCCAGCTCCAGGTCAACGGGATCCCCGGCGAGCGGCCGGAACACGACGCCGGGCAGGGGCAGTTGGCGTACCGAGTCGGGCACCAGGGCGACCCCGAGGCCGGCGGCGACGAAGACGAGCAGCGTCGAGGTCTCCGCCACCTCCTGGACCAGCCGGGGACGGTAGCCCGCGCGGCGGCACGCGTCGAGCACCGCGTCCCGGATCACCGACCTGTGCCGGGACGGGTAGCTCAGGAACTGCTCCCCGCGCAGGTTCCGGAGGTCGACGTCCTCGCCGCCGGTGAGCGGATGGTCCTGCGGGAGCGCGACGATCAGCCGCTCCCGCCGCAGCGGGCGCACGTCCAGCTCGGTGTCGGGGATCGGCGTCCGGACCACGGCCAGGTCGAGCCTGCCCTCATGCAGCGCGTCGACCTGGTCGGGGGTGAGCATCTCGCCCTTGAGGTCCAGTTCGACGTCCGGGATCTCGGCGCGCAGCCGGCGGGCCAGCGCGGGCAGCACCGCGTACGTCGCCGTGCCGATGAAGCCGATCGACACCCGGCCCACCTCGCCCGCCGCGACCCGGACCGCCTCTTCCCGCGCCTCGTCCACCGCGGTCAGGATCGTCCTGGCGCGTGCGAGGAACCGTTCCCCCGCCGGAGTGAGCGCCACCCGCCGGGTCGACCGGTCGAGCAAGGTCACCCCGACCTCCCCCTCCAGCTTCTTGATCTGTAGCGACAGGGGCGGCTGCGCCATGTGCAGCCGGTCGGCCGCCCGTCCGAAGTGCCCCTCGTCCGCGACGGCGACGAAGTACCGCAGGCGCCGCAGCTCCACGAACGCACCTCCTCATTAAGACCGAATACATATTACCAACCCAAGTAATTGATATTGGAGCATATGAATCGCGCGGTCTAGGGTCGGCCGTATGGACAAGGTGATCGCGACCGCGGCGGAGGCCGTCGCCGACGTCGCGCCCGGCGCGAGCATCGCGGTCGGCGGCTTCGGGCTGGCGGGCATCCCGCGGTTCCTCATCGAAGCGCTGCTCGACCAGGGTGCGGACCGGCTGACGATCGTGTCGAACAACTGCGGTGTCGACGGCGCGGGCCTCGGCCTGCTGCTGGAGCACCGCCGGATCATCCGCGTGATCGCCTCCTACATCGGCGAGAACCGCGAGTTCGGGCGCCAGTTCCTGGCGGGGGAGCTGGAGGTCGAGCTGACCCCGCAGGGCACCCTCGCCGAGCGGCTGCGGGCCGGTGGCGCCGGGATCGGCGCGTTCTACACCCCGGCAGGGGTCGGCACCCTCGTGGCCGAGGGCGGCCTCCCGTTGCGCTACCACCCGGACGGCACCCCCGCTGCCACCTCCCGGCCGAAGGAGACACGGGTCTTCAACGGACGGGAGATGGTGCTCGAAGAGGGGATCGTCACCGATGTCGCGCTGGTCCGGGCGGCCCGCGCCGACCGGCACGGCAACGCCGTGTTCCACGCTGCCGCCCGCAACTTCAACCCCGCCGCCGCGATGGCGGGACGCCTCACCGTCCTGGAGGCCGAGCAGCTGGTCGAGCCCGGTGAGATCGAGCCCGACGAGGTCCACCTTCCCGGCGTGTTCGTCGACCGCGTCCTCCCGCTCACCCCCGCCCAGGCCGCCCTGAAGTCGATCGAGAAGCGGACCGTCCGCACCCCGCCGAAGGAGCACGACGATGCCGTGGTCACATGAGCAGATGGCCGCCCGCGCAGCCCTGGAGCTGCGCGACGGGCAGTACGTCAACCTCGGCATCGGCCTGCCGACGCTGATCCCCAACCATCTGCCGGACGGCCACGGGATCGTCCTGCACGCCGAGAACGGGATCCTCGGCACCGGCCCGTCCCCCTACGACCACGAGGTCGACCCCGACCTGATCAACGCGGGCAAGGAGACCGTCACCACCCTGCCGGGCGCCAGCTTCTTCGACTCCCCGACCAGCTTCGCGATGATCCGCGGCGGTCACATCGACGTCGCCGTGCTCGGCGCGATGCAGGTCTCCGCCTCCGGCGACCTGGCCAACTGGATGATCCCCGGCCGGATGGTCAAGGGCATGGGCGGCGCGATGGACCTCGTCCACGGGGCCAAGCGCGTCATCGTCCTGATGGAGCACTGCGCGAAGAACGGCTCGCCCAAGCTCGTCGCCGCGTGCACCATGCCCCTGACCGGCCGCGCCGTGGTGTCCCGCGTGATCACCGACCTGGCCGTCCTGGACGTGACAGCGGACGGCCTGACGCTCGTCGAGACGGCCCCCGGCGTGACCCCCGACGACGTCATCGCCGCGACCGCCACCCCCCTCACCACCCCTTCCGCCGTCCCGACCCGCTAGTCGCGGGGGCGGACGGGTCACCCCGTACACGGGCCAGGCCGCCCCGCCGCCGACCGTCCGCACGGCCGCGGGCGCCCGCGGTGCCTCCTCGGCGGTCGTGGCCGCATACGGCATCATTTCGGGGATGAGCGACTCCGAACGCGTCGACGGTGCTGGTAGGGCCGTTCTCGCGCACCGTCTGGTGCCGATGATCGGCCGTGACCCGGAGGAGGACGGACGCGTCTCCACACCGCTGGAGTTGCTGTTCGACCTGACCTTCGTGGTCGCCGTGGGCACCGCCGCGTCGTACTTCGCCGAGATGCTCGCCGAGGGGCATCCGGCGCAGGCGATCACCGCGTTCCTGCTGGCGATGTTCGCGATCAGCGTCGCCTGGATCAGCTTCAGCTGGTTCGCCTCCGCGTTCGGCACCGACGACTGGCTCTACCGGGCACTGACGATGGTGCAGATGATCGGCGTCGTGGTGTTCGCGCTCGGCCTGCCTGCGATGTTCCACTCGCTCGAAGAGGGCGGACACCTGGAACTGCGGGCGATGGTGATCGGGTACGTCGTGATGCGGGTCGCGATGGTGTCGCAGTGGTGGCGCGCCGCGCGGGAGTCCCCCTCGTTCCACGACGTCGGAATGGCGAACATCCGCTGGACGATCATCGCGCAGGTCGGCTGGATCGTGGTCGGATTCGCGCACCTGTCCCTCACGGCCGTGTTCATCGGCTTCGCGGTGTTCGGGGTGCTGGAGCTGCTGCTACCAGTGCTCACCCAGGGCGGAGCCGGCGGGACGCCATGGCACCCGCACCACGTCGCGGAGCGGTACGGCCTGTTCGCGATCATCACTCTGGGGGAGGGGGTGGTCGGCACCGTCGCCTCCTCGGGCGACCTCCTCGGAGGTGCGGACGGGACGCACTGGACCGGCAATGCGATCGCCATAGTCGTCGCCGGTGTCGGACTGACCTTCGGCATGTGGTGGGTGTACTTCGCCACCCCCTTTGGTGACGTCCTGGTTCACCGCCGGAGCCGCGGATACCTCTTCGGCTACGGCCACATCCCGCTCTTCATCGGGATCGCCGGCGCCGGCGCCGGTCTGCACGTGGCCGGTCTGCAACTGGAGCATCACTCGCGGATCAGCGAGGTCGCGGTGGTCTCGTCCCTGGCGATCCCGGTCGGTCTCTTCCTACTGATGGTCTACCTGCTGCACACACTGTTGCTCTCCGCGACGGATCGGTTCCACCTGCTGCTGATCTCCCTCACCCTCGCGGTGCTGGCGGCGGCCGTCCTGCTGTCCGCGGCCGGTGTCGCGATCGCGGTGTCCCTGCTCGTGGTGATGCTCGCCCCCTACGTCACCGTGGTCGGGTACGAGACGATCGGCCACCGGCACCAGCGACAGATGTTGGACGACCTTCGCGCGCGAAACGACCAGGGCTCAGCCGCGTGACGGCGCCGGCCAGGATGAAAAGGCGCTGGTGAGGCTGGTCTCCAGGGACGCCCCGCCGGATTCCCGCGTCCGGACGACGGTCTGAACCTGCCGATGCCAACGCAGCCCGGGAAAGGGCCCGGCAAGCTGTGACCGTCATCCTCGCGTGACACGGTAAGGACCGTTCGGGTCGGGCTCCTGGCCGGTCTGTCTCCGTTTGCCTGAGCGCGAGGGCGTTGCACCTGCGTGTGATGCGTTGTCATCGAGATGCTGCAACGGGATTCGTCCGTCACTGTGGGGCTATGAGCAACCGGCGTTTGCCTCATCCGCCCGGAGGCCACCACCGACACGGCCACCACATTGCCGGCGGACGTGGGGATCGGGCACGGCACCGCCTCGCCCACCTGCTCGTCCCGCACAGCCATCGGAGCGCCGACAGGGTCGACACCGCGATGGAGGCCTCGCGTCAGGGCATGCGCACGTTGTGGCTGTCCCTGGCCGTTCTCGGCGCCACCGCGGTGGTGCAGGCCGTCATCGTCGCGATGTCGGGCTCGGTCGCGCTGCTGGGCGACACCATCCACAACGCCGCCGACGCCCTGACCGCCGTTCCGCTCGGCATCGCGTTCGTGCTGGGCCGCCGCGCGGCCAACCGCCGCTACACCTACGGCTACGGACGTGCCGAGGACCTGGCGGGCATTGCCATCGTCGTCATGATCGCCGCCTCGGCGGCGCTGGTCGCCTGGCAGGCGGTTGGCCGGCTGCTGGACCCCCACGACATCGACCATCTGTGGGCGGTGGCCGCCGCCGCGGCGGTCGGGTTCGCCGGAAACGAGTGGGTGGCCCGCTACCGCATCCGCATCGGCCGCCGCATCGGCTCGGCCGCACTGGTCGCGGACGGCCTGCACGCCCGTACCGACGGGTTCGCCTCTCTGGCGGTCCTGCTGGGCGCCGGCGGGGCCGCCGCAGGCTGGCGGGCCGCCGACCCCCTGGTCGGTCTGCTCATCACCGCCGCCATCATCTGGGTGCTGAAGGACGCGGCGGGTGAGGTCTACCGGCGGCTGATGGATGCCGTCGACCCCGCCCTGGTCCAGGCCACCGAGAACACGCTGCGCGCCGTCGACGGCGTCCGCGATCTGGGCCAGGTCAAGATGCGCTGGATCGGGCACCACTTGCGCGCCGAAGCCGACATCGTCATCGACGCCGACCTCACCCTCCTCCAGGCCCACCGCTTGGCCGTCGCCGCCGAGCACGCCCTGCTGCACGCCATTCCCCGGCTGGCCGCCGCCACCGTCCATACCGACCCCGCCCCGACCCGCGGCATTGACCACCACGCCGTCCTGGCCGGCCACCGGTAGGAACACCTCTACCGGCTTCCGCTGGGAGTCCCCAGAAGCAGGACGTCGATAGGACGGCGCGTGCTCAGAGCGCAGATGGTCCATTGGATAAGACGATATCGAGGTGCATGACTTGATTTAGGCCAGTAACGTTACGCCTCGTCACAGACGGGGAGGGCGATACCGATGGCGAAGCTGAATCAGATCATCGCGGTGGAGAAGGGCGCGAAGTCGCGCGCGCAGCGTGAGCTGACCGACATTCATCACCGCGTCCAGAAGACCCCGCTGCTGTCGGGCATCTCCCGGACCTACCAGCCGCTGGACGACGAGGGCGAGGTTCTGCCACCGGAGTCCACGCGAGTTCAGGTGAAGGCCGAGGAGACGCTCGCCGAGGCCGCGGGATCGCTCACCCGCCTCTTCGATGTCGTCGCGACAAAGGACTGGGCGAACTGCGATGCCCGCGCCGATGTCGTCGTGGACGGGCAGACGATCCTCGCGCAGGTGCCGGTCTCGTACCTGCTGTTCCTGGAGAAGCAGCTCACCGACCTGCACACGTTCGTGGACAAGCTTCCGGTGCTGGACGCCGCCGAGTCGTGGACGTTCGACGAGTCCGCGGACGTGTGGCGGACCGAGCCGGTGAAGACGATGCGCACCAAGAAGATCCCGCGCGCTCACGTACTGTACGAGGCGACCACGGAGCATCCCGCTCAGGTGGAGACCTATACCGAGGACGTCATTGTCGGAACATGGACGAAGGTCGCGTTCTCCGGTTCGCTGCCGGCCCGGCGGGTGAACGAGTTGCGCGAACGTGTCGCCAAACTGCAGGCCGCGGTGAAGTATGCGCGGGAGGAGGCCAACGGCGTGGAGGTGACCGACAAGAAGGTCGGCGACGCCGTGTTCGCCTATCTGTTCTCCTAACTGAAGACTCCCCCGCTGGAGCGCGGGGGTCGGGGGCACAGGCCCCCGGAAGCTGAGAATGAAGCTCAGTCTGAATCGCGGCGACAGTGGAGGTTCGATTCCTCCCCCGGGCATTCATGCCCGGGTAGCCCAATCGGCAGAGGCGGCCCGTTCAAGCTCAGGCTCTCGCTCCAGGCTCAGCACTCTCCGCTCATCGCCGGATCGAGCGGGGACGGACCGCACTCGTTGGATGCCAGTTCGAATCTGGCTCGCGGCTCTTCGCGCCGCGGTAGCTCAAGGGCAGAGCACAGCGACCTCAGGACTGATCCGTCTCCTTAAACGTCGCCGGCGTGTGCACGTGGGCGGAACATCTGAGGGCCCCGGAACATGGGCATGTTCCGGGGCCCGCCGCTCAACGCCGGCCGGACTGTCCCCCCTTCGAGACATTTCGTCTTTGCCTCCCGTTCCTTTCCGGTCGTACCGTGAAACAGCTCGACGAGGTGTCGACCGCGTTTTCTCCGAAGATGCGCTTTCTATGCACGTGATCGGTGTTCCTTCGGACGGGCCAACACACGATCGATCATGGTGGTCACTGAGCCCTCCTCGGCGACCGCCAAGGCGTACTCGTACTGACGAAGGCTCACCGGCTCCGCCCCCTTCGCGCGATGGACCGCGAGTCCATCCGGATGTAATTGTCATTACAACAATTACAACGTGGAAAGCGGCGCCCTTACTCCAGGTCCACACCGACCATCTGAAGGTGTCACCCTGTTGACTTCGAACCGGCCGGCCGTGCACGCCGACCAAGAGACCGACGAGCCGGAAGGCTCAGGCGACCCGGCTACAGCGAACGATCTTGAGATTGTGCTGGCAGGCGTAAACTCTTGCGAAGCACTCGTTGGTGAAGCGCCTGGCCGGAGCTCCGTCGTTGAAGATGCAGACGACCGGTTGATAGACCGCGTTGCAATGGGTGGGACAGGCTTCGCGTGGCTGAACGGGGGCCTGGGCCGAAGCGACCGCTGGGGCGGCGGTGGCGAACGTCAGGATGGGGACGGCGGCGAGGCTGCCCAGGACGGCCGAGAGATGAAGCTTCATGACTTTCACTCCTCGAACTTGTTTGACTACTTAAAGTTACGATGCGAGCGGAGGGCTCGCAGTGGGTCGGACGGTGAGGTTTTTCTCCCGTGCCCCGCGTGACCTGGTTCTGACCGGCGCGCCGTCCCGCCTGTCTCACAAGACCGCCGCGGCCCCACGGCCGGCGATGTGCCTGCCGGACACCGGCATCATCATTGGTGTCCCCACTCGCTCAAGCCTCTCCAGCACCAATCGGCGCGCATGTGATCAGGCGCTCTTCCTAGCGGACGATCCGCCGGGAGGGCGCATTCGACTCCGTAGTCAGATACGGCCATCCCGCCGTTCAGTCCATGGCGCGCCGTAACAGGCAGGACGATCGTCTCCAGGCATCCGTGAATACGCGTTCTGACTGCTCATCGCCCTACACGGTGCCGGAACGTTTGTTGGAACGATTCCCTGTCACCGGGGTGGTATTGACGCTCGATAATCCGTGTTCAAGGTGAATGAAGTGCTCTTGCATGTCAATTGAAGTGCGTTGAAATAGTTGAAAACCCTTGATTGACAGTACTTGACGCAAAGGTTACTCTTTTATTGAGATCCCGGGTCTACCTCTAAAACGCCGTCTGTTTGACTCAGGCATCCGGCGCCGCCTCTTCGGCCGCCGAAGGAATAGTAGCCGCCACCTTCGAGCAGAGGATTCCCATGCATAAAGGGATCGCCATTTCCGCCGCCGTCGCGCTCGCCGCGACCGCGGTGTCCGCCACCCCTGCCGCCGCGTCCGAGCGACTGCTCGCACGCGGCCCCGTCGGGGTCACCATCGACATCGTGAGCCTCAACGGCAGCGGATGCCCGCCCGGCACCGCCGCGGTCGCCCTGTCGGCCGACAACGAAGCGTTCACCGTCACCTACAGCAAGTACCTCGCCCAAACGGGCGGTGGATCCCCGCCCACCGATGCCCGCAAGAACTGCCAGATCAACCTGAGGGTGCACGTCCCGGGGGGCTTCACCTACGCCATCTCCTCGACGGACTACCGCGGCTACGCCTCCCTGCAGACCGGCGCAAGCGCCGAACAGATCGCCGGCTACTACTTCCAAGGTGATTCGCGTACCAGGAAGTTCTCGCACCCTCTACCCGGTCCCTACAAGGACAACTGGCAGAACACCGACAAGGTGGACGTCTCCCAACTCGTCTGGTCACCGTGCGGCGAGCAGCGGAACTTCAACACCAACACGGAAGTGCGAGTGGAACAGGGGACTTCGGACGCTGCGAAGGTCAGTTTCATCGCCATGGACTCCACCGACGGCAGCATCAAGACGACCTACCACTACGCATGGAAGAAGTGCCCATAATCCGGATTCCACCCCGGTAGCAACCCTCTGAAGGAGATGAGTCCATGCGCAAGGGAGTGACTGCTTCGGCGGTATGCCTCTCCGCTCTCGTGCTGACCACAGGCATACCCCCGGTGGCGTCGGCGGCGGTAGAGCCTCCCCCCGACCGGATCACCGTCCAGGTCAGCACCGTGAACGGCTCCGGCTGCCGCGCCGGCACCGCTGCGGTGTCCGCGGCGAGCGACAACACCTCGTTCACCGTCACCTACAGCGACTACCTCGCGCAGGCCGGCGGCGACTCCAAGCCGACCGACTTCCGCAAGAACTGCCAGCTCAGCCTGGCCGTCCACATCCCGCAGGGATTCACCTACGCGATCGCCAGCGCCGACTACCGGGGCTTTGCGAGCCTGGCCGACGGCGCGTCGGGAATGGAGCGCGCGAGCTACTACCACCAGGGCTCGTCGCAGACCTCGTCCGCCAGCCACATCGTGCGCGGCGAGTATTCCGACAACTGGCAGTTCACCGACCGGACGCCGGTGAGCGAGCTCGTCTGGAAGCCGTGCGGTGAGGACCGTAACTTCAACATCAACACCGAACTGCGCGTGGACAAGGGCAGTTCCTCGTCCGGCGAGACCAGCTTCATGTCCTTCGACTCCGCGGACGGCAGCGTGCGGACCGTCTACCACTTCGCCTGGAAGGAGTGCTAGACGCTGATTGCGTCACGCAGGCCACGGGTACGACGCTACGCGGCTTTGCGTACGAAGATGGCCGGTTCAAGATCAGACCTTGAACCGGCCATCTTCGGTCTGGCGGGGGCCTGCTATTCGGTGACGGGGCTGCCGGGGAGGCAGCGGGCCGGGAGGGGGTCGACGTCGCAGCCGGTCAGGATGCGGACGATCTGCGGGTCGTGGTCGCTGTCCTGGTCGGCGAACTCGCTGTTGATGTGGACGATGCCGTACGAGTACCCCTTGATCGACGGGCTGAGCAGGATGTGGTCGAGGACCTGGCTGTTGCCGTCGAAGTTGTAGCTGTAGCGCTGGTCCTCGGGCAGCGAGTTGACCAGGGCGTTGAGCACCGTGCCGTTGCCGGTGAGGGTCTGGAGGGTCGGGCTGAACTGGTAGTCGTTCAGGTCGCCCAGGACGACGACGCGGGCCCGGCCGGCGCTCTGGGTGGCCAGGTCCTTCACGAACGTGTTGACCTCGGTCGCCTGCTTGACGCGCTGGACCTCGCTGCCGCGGACCGGCGGCTGGACGGCGGCCGTCAGCGGATAGTCGCCGCCCTTGGAGTTGAAGTGGTTGGCGATCACGAACAACTGCTTGTTGCCGTCGAAGAGGAACTCGCCGACGAGTGGCTTGCGGCTGGCGTTCCAGGCGTCGCTGGACGGGTTGATGCGGCCGGGCGAGACCGACAGGGAGATCTGGTTGCTGGTCGGGCGCTGACGCACGACGGTGACCCCGGTGTTGGCGTCGCCGCCCGGACGGTCGACGAACGTGGTGCGGGCCGGGTTGAACAGGAACACCGCACGGATGTTGCCGCCGGGCGCGCCACCGTCGCTCCCGTCGTTCGGGTTGATGGAGCGCCACTGGTAGGCCGGGCCTCCCGCGGCCTGGATCGCCGCGATGAACTTCGTGACGGTCTCGTCTGCGGCGACGACACCGTCGTTGGTGGTGCCGTTGTTGTCCTGGATCTCCTCCAGGGTGAGGATGTCGGGCGAGCGGAGGTTGGTGACGACCGCCTGGGCGAGCCGGTCGAACTTCGACTGCGGGCTGGTGGCGGCGAGGTTCTCGACGTTGTAGGTGGCGATCGACAGGTCGCCGGCCTTCTTCGGCGGCGCCACCTGCTGGCGCTTGAGGACCTTGTTGTTCAGCTCGCCGAGGTCGGTCGCCTCGATGACGTAGCCGCCGAAGGACTGGTAGTCGAGCGGGCCGGTGCTGCCGGCCCTGAGGGTGTCGCCGACGTTGCCCTCGGGCGCGCCGTTCAGGCCGGTGAGCAGGAGACGGCCGCTGTTCGGATCGTCATAGGACTTGTAGATCGTTCCACCGCGGGGGGTCGGGTTCTGGTTCGGCTTGGTCTGCACCCACAGCTCGTTGAACTCGTTCACCGGGCTCACCAGGCGGGTGTCCTCGGTCAGGGTGACCCGCATACCCTCGTGGACCTCGTACCAGTCCAGGGTGTACGAGCCGGGTTCGAGGGGCTGGGCTTCGAGGCTCCCCTGCTTGGTGTAGGCGTCGGGGAGGGCGACCGGTACCGCCGCCGGCAGCGCGTTACCGCTGGTCAGCTTGATGGTGTTGACCGGTCCGCCGAGCTCGGTGAGCGCTTGCGCACCGGCTGTCGGACGGAACTCGGTGACGCGGCCGGTGGCCAGCACCGAGTCGCCGACGGCGACGGCAGGGGTGGTGGAGCCGGTGAAGACGAACAGGCCCTCGGAGGTCAGCGGGTCGGCGTCGGCAGAGGGGTCCTGGAACCAGTACCCGCGCGAGTTGCCCGTCGTGCGGACGGCCGTGACGATGCCCGGGACATTGGTGACGCTCTGACCGACGATCGGAGAGATGCGTCCGGTGCCCTGGATGTCGTGGATGCGGGTGGAACCGGGCGTGGGGTCGCCCCCGCCCGGGGTGTCGTCGGCCGTGACGGAGGTGCCCGCGGTGTTGGTGGCCTTCGGTATTCCCGAGGTGAAGTCGACCGAGTTGTTGTCGGTGTCGGCGAGCGATCCGCTGCGGGCGGCGGCCGTGGTATTCGTGAGCCCCGGCGCCGCGAGGGTCTCGACGTTGGCGGTCGCGCCGTAGCCGACCAGGTCCTTGACGTTGGGGGCGGTCGCGCAGCTGATGCCGCAACCGACCAGCGGGATCTGAGCCGTGACCAGGGCGACGACGCCGGAGGTCGCCGACATCGGAACGCTGCCGGAGGCGTCGGGAGTCGGCAGTTCGAGCGTGCCCCCCGCGCCCGCCGCCTGCCGAACGAGGTAGCGGCCGTGCGCGGGGATGGTGCCGGTGAGGTTGGTCATCTGGAAGACGGCACCGGCCGCCGAGGCGTACTGGACGCTCCAGCCGGAGACGTCGATCGGTGCGTCCGTGCGGTTGGCCAACTCGATGAAGTCGTTCTTGATCGTGGCGCCGGCGTTGCCACCGCCGCCGTAGACGGCGGAGATGACCACGTCGGACGAGAGTGCCTCCGCGGTTCCCGGCACTGCTGTCATCGTCGCCGCCACCACGAACGGCACGCACGCCGCCATGATCGGGCGACGTGTCTTCGGTGATGCCACTGGTTGTGCTCCTGAGATGTAGGGGTCCCCAGGAGCATCGTGCTGTGATGACCATGAACTACGCGGGCTATGTATGAGTGTTAATACAACCGTTTCTTGATTCTCTCCTTCATAACGAAATCCAAGCTACAAACAAGACATAAAGGGAGAAAACGACGCAGGTGCTTGCGCTCCAAGGGCGATCCCGCAGGGCGGTCGTGGGGATCCCAGCGCGCACCAAGGGCTCGTCCTGGGTGGGCGGCTCGGTCTGTATGAACGACAAGTGACATGTGACCTTCGGCCCTGACGATCGAGGCGGAGCGCGTGATGCGCTGGGGACAACGACCCCCGGGAGGAAACGTGACGTCCATGGCTCCCAGCGGCATGCCGCAGACCGGCGCCGACCTTGAACTCGTCGACGCCTACTGGCGGGCGGCCAACTACCTGTCGGTAGGCCAGATCTACCTGCTGGACAATCCGCTGCTTCGTGAGCCGCTGCGGCCTGAGCACATCAAGCCACGGCTGCTGGGACACTGGGGGACCTCACCGGGCCTCAACTTCTGCTACGTGCACCTGAACCGGGTGATCACATCCCGGGACCTCGACATGATCTACATCATGGGGCCGGGGCACGGAGGCCCGGCGGCCGTGGCGAACGCGTGGCTGGAGGGGACCTACAGCGAGGTCTATCCCCGGATCTCTCAGGACGCGGCCGGGATGAAGCGGCTTTTCCGGCAGTTCTCCTTCCCCGGCGGCGTGCCCAGCCACGTTGCGCCCGAGACGCCCGGTTCGATCCACGAGGGCGGCGAGCTCGGCTACTCCCTCGCGCACGCTTACGGCGCCGCCTTCGACAACCCCGACCTGGTGGTGGCGTGCATCGTCGGCGACGGCGAGGCCGAGACCGGCCCACTGGCGGCGAGCTGGCACTCCACCAAGTTCCTGGATCCGGTACAGGACGGTGCGGTGCTGCCGATCCTGCACCTGAACGGCTACAAGATCGCGAACCCGGCGGTGCTGGCCCGCATCTCCGAACAGGAGCTGATCCGGCTCTTCGAGGGATACGGGCACGCACCCATCGTGGTGTCGGGAGACGACCCGGCTCGTCTGCACCGGGAAATGGCGGCGGCGCTCGACCAGGCCATGGACGACATCGCTGAGATCCAGCGCGCCGCCCGCGAGGACGGGGCGCGGGACCGCCCCCGCTGGCCGATGATCATCCTGCGTACCCCGAAGGGGTGGACGGGGCCCAGGGAGGTCGACGGGCTGCCCGTGGAAGGCACATGGCGGGCCCACCAGGTACCGCTCGCTCGCGTCCGTGAGGACCCTGCCCATCTCGCGCAACTGGAGGCATGGCTGCGTTCCTACCGTCCTGAAGAGCTCTTCGACGACCAGGGCCAGCCGTCCGCGGCGTTGCGTGATCTGGCTCCTGCCGGCGACCGACGCATGAGCGCCAATCCGCACGCCAACGGCGGGCTTCTCCTGCGTCCACTGGATCTGCCCGATCCCCGCGCCTACGCGGTGCCGGTGGACAAGCACGGCACCGCCACCGCGGAGGCGACCCGCGTCCTGGGGGAGTATCTGCGCGAGGTCGTCTCCGGCAACTCCCGCTCGTTCCGCATCATGGGGCCGGACGAGACCGCGTCCAACCGGCTGGGCGCCGTCTTCGACGTCACCGACCGCGTCTTCGAGGGTGAGATACGTGCCACCGACGAGCACATGGCCCGCAGCGGCCGGGTCATGGAGGTCCTCAGCGAGCATCTGTGCCAGGGCTGGCTGGAGGGCTACCTGCTGACCGGACGGCACGGCCTGTTCAACAGCTACGAGGCGTTCATCCACATCGTGGACGCGATGTTCAACCAGCACGCCAAATGGCTCAAGATCACCCGGAACCTGCCGTGGCGGCGTTCGATCGCATCGCTGAACTACCTGCTGTCCTCGCACGTGTGGCGGCAGGACCACAACGGCTTCACCCACCAGGACCCCGGCTTCCTGGACGTCGTGCTCAACAAGAAGGCCGAGATCACCCGCGTCTATCTGCCCCCGGACGCCAACACCCTGCTGTCGGTCGGGGACCACTGCCTGCGCTCCCGCGACTATGTCAACGTCATCGTCGCCGGGAAACAACCCGCGCCGGTCTGGCTGACGATGGAGGAGGCCGAGCACCACTGCACGCGCGGCATCGGCATCTGGGAGTGGGCGTCCACCGATGGTGGCGCCGATCCCGACGTCGTCTTGGCCTGCGCCGGTGACGTCCCGACCCTGGAGACGCTGGCCGCCGTCGACATCCTGCGGCGGTTCCTGCCCGACCTGCGCGTCAGGGTCGTCAACGTGGTCGACCTCATGCGGCTCCAGCCGGTCCAGGAACACCCGCATGGACTGTCCGACGCCGAGTTCGACTCTCTGTTCACGGCGGACAAGCCCATCGTCTTCGCCTTCCACGGCTATCCGTACCTGATCCACCGTCTCACCTACCGCCGCAACGGACACCACAACCTGCACGTCCGCGGCTACAAGGAGGAGGGCACCACCACCACGCCGTTCGACATGGTGATGCTGAACGATCTGGACCGCTTCCACCTGGTCATGGACGTCATCGACCGGGTACCGAGCCTGGGCGGCCGGGTGGGACACCTGCGGCAGCGCATGATGGACGAGCGGCTGCGGCTGCGGGCCTACACCCGTGAACACGGCGAGGACGCCCCCGAAGTCGGCGACTGGGTCTGGCCCTACTGAACCGGACGAACCGAGAGGCGCCTGAGGCGGATCATGTTCGTCCGGACCGCCGTCGGGGGACCTTTGACCCTAGGGGCGTTCGCCAGGGCGGAGTTGGCTGGGCCAAAGGATCACCGGACTCGTACGGGACCGGTGTCGGCCCGGAGAGCGGAGAGCATGATGACAGACCAGGAGAGTGCACGGGGGATCGTTGTCGGGTACGACGGTTCCGCGCAGAGCGAGGTCGCGGTTCGGTGGGCAGCTGCTGAAGCGCGGCTCCGGGGCGCGCCGATCACCGTCTGCCACGCCTGGGAGGTCTACCTTGGCGCCGCTCCGATCGCGGTCCCGGTCTCCGACCTGAAGGCGGCCGCCGAGACGGTCCTGGCCACCGGCGTCGAACACGCCCGTAGGGAGACCGAGGACGTGCACGCGGTGCTCGGGACCGGCGGCGCGGCCTCCGTGCTGATGCGCGCCGCCGCGGAGGCGGAGCTCGTCGTCGTGGGCTCGCGTGGCCACGGAGGGTTCGTCGAGCTGATGCTGGGCTCCACGGCGGCCGAACTGGCGGCGCACGCCCCCTGCCCGGTCGTGGTCATGCGCGAGACGTCCGGCGGCCGGCAGGACGGCCCCGGTCCCGTCGTGGTGGGCGTGGACGGATCGCCCTCGTCGCTGGCGGCGCTGGATCTGGGGTTCGCTGAGGCACGGCTGCATGGGGCGGAACTGTCGGTGGTGTTGGCCTGGCCCGCTTCAGCCGAGGTCAAAGAGGCGCCGCTGATCGACGAGGAAGGGCTGCGCGAACTGGCCGAACGACGCCTCGCCCAACTCGCCGGCCCGCTGCATGCCACGCACCCCGACGTTGCCGTCCGGACCGAGGTGGTGACAGGACCGCCACGCGAAGTTCTGCTCAGCGCGGCGAAGACCGCCAGACTTCTGGTGGTGGGGACGCGCGGGCTCGGGGGCTTTCGCGGGCTGCTGCTGGGCTCGGTGAGTCACGCGCTACTGCACCACGCCCCCTGCCCGGTGGCCGTCGCCCATAGGTCTGAGGCGCACGACGCGGCATGAACGGGCACGTCCGGTGTGGCCCCCTGCCGCCCGACCATCCAGAGTCGGGCGGCAACCGGGGACGTGCTGATTCAGCCGGCCGGGTGGTGGTCGCCACGTTGGACGCGGGTGGCGGGGACGTTCCTGGTCCGCCGCCACCACCGGAGCAGCCGAGGCCGGCGTGCCTCGTCTTCCACCAGCATCCGAGCTCGCCGGTCGATCACAGCGAAGTAGGTGTCGTCGGATAGGTCGCCGCGGGCGACGCGTTCGGCCATTTCGATGACCTGTCCTTCGGACGGTTCGGGTCTAGATCCGGTACGCGCACCTACAGGCATTGTGATCACCTCTCGTGGCTCCCCATCGCGAGTATCGTCACACAATCTCGCGGTGATGGGCTAGCCCCGCGGCCAGTGCACCAGCGAGCAGCAGAAGCGTGCCGCTGTCGCTGGCGGTGAAATTGCCGATCACAGAGGAGTCGACCGTCAGAACGCCGTAGCCGTGATCTCCGACCGCCACCGGGACCGAGATGAAACTCTTGTAGGTGACCCGCCGATGATCGAAGCTGCCGCGGGTGCGGTCGCTCATGACATCGTCCACCAGATCAGCGCGTTCTGAGGTCACGCATTGCGCGAATTCGATCATGTTTCGGCCATGTGGGCGATCGGAGGCCAGGAAGGAACGGCGAGGCTCATCGCGTCTCCCGGTCCACGCCGCGCGCTTCAGTTCGGTGCCCTGCTCATCGAGCCGGTAGAACACCGCCCGGTTTTGCTCCACATCTCCCAGGCCGCACATGCTGAGTGCGGTATTGAGAACTCGTTCCTGCAGTAAATCGAGTTTTCGGGTGCATTCCACCTTTTCGTCGGTCGAACATAGCTCACCCAGAGCGATGACCACGGGTTGACCGGCACCGACGACGGCCCGCACCGCACGTGACGCGAGCGCGCGGTAGGTATAGGAACGCCGTTGCCGGGCCCACGCGCCGACTGCGTTCATCAGGGTCGACAGAACCAGGACCGCCATCAAGGCGATCTTCAGTTGTCCGTTTGTCGCGCCGACGATGACCCCGGGTACGGCGGTTCCGAGTCCCAGGATCAGAGCGGCGGGGAGGCTGGAGAGGACTCTACCCATTCGGCTTGCGTGGGTATGACTCCGCTGATCAAGTTGTCGCATCTCGCCCTCCCGTTCGATATTCGAGATCCACATTAATTGTTTTCCAGTGTCACTTTAATCAAGCTTTACCCAGCAGCGATGCCCGCACATTACTCTCCGTGAGTCCGCTTTCGGTCACCGTCGATGTGAACTGGGCCGCCCGCTCGTGCGTCCAACGCCTCTTGTGTTGCGTGACTTGGAAAAGCTGACCTGGGTGTCAGGCTATTGCCTCCGTGGAAACCCGGTCATGGCGCGCATCTCTGCGTGCAGGGCGTGCGGAGCTTGATCATTACCGTGACCTGCGACAACGGCATTAATAGATGTGCTAACGCTTCCGGTGGGTCAGTTGCCGCCCCAGGGTGCGAGAGGGCCGGCGCGTCCTCCAGGACAAGATCCGTGTTTCCACGGAATAACTCTCCGGGGATTTCCCGGTTTATTCGATCGCGCCATCCGCTTTAATGCTCTGAGAATGGATGCGCGGTCCCTCGCCGAGATCAGAGGTGTGCGCGGTCGGAGGTGGCCGCTTCCGGCCGTGCCTCCCCAGGCATGCCCCCCTGGGACGTGTGGAGCGCGCCAGGGGTCGCCGACCGCCCCTGCCGTTGGCGCGGCCGCCCTGGCTCCCGTGACCCGCAGGTGCCCACCACCCGGTCCGCCGACTGCTCACCGCCTTCAGGCGGCGACGGCGGTGATGCGGGGCCAGGCGGCGGCGTCGAGGGCCGCGGAGTCGAAACCTCGGTCATGGCGGGGTGGGGCGATCACGGCCTGGAGTCCGAGGAACCTCAGCGGGGGCAGCTCGTCCGCGGCCGACACCGTCTCCTTGCGTCACTGGCACTGCGCTGGTGCACAGGTCGGAGTCCGGCCCGGTGCGCGGCTCAGGGGTCTGCCGTGATGGCCGCGCACGGGACCTCCGGAATGCGGCGGCCAGAGACGATCTCGGGACGGATGCGGATGAAGTGATCGCGGCCTTCGGGTCTCCAGCTCCGCAACGGCAGGTCCTCCAGTACGGCGATCTCATCGGCCGCGGTGACGAGGCGGGCTTGGCCGACGATGACGACCGACCAGCCGGTGCGGGCCTCGGCGTCGAACTCGTCGATCTCGAATGCGACGACGGTGTTGGTGGCGGCGGTCGCGAGCCGCGACGCCCGGGAGGTCCTGATGATCACATCATCGGCGTGAAGGGTGAAGTTGACCGGCTGCACGGCCGGGAGGGCCTGGTCGGTGAAGACCACCCTGCCGACCACCGCGCGGGCGAGCAGGGAGCGGCACTCCTTGACACCCAGGACCTCCAGACCACTGTGATCGAGCTGCATGTATTCAGCATTCTTGCCCTGTGGCACCTGGCGTTAGGGACGAACGTCCCGTTCACCAGCCCGTTCCGCAGATGATCTACTCGGCTGCGTTCTTGGGCTTGGAGGTGTCGGCCTTGAGCTGTGCGGCGAAGGCGGCGGCCTGGGTGCGGCGCTTCATGCCGAGCTTGGTGAAGATGCTGGAGATGTAGTTCTTGACGGTCTTCTCGGCCAGGTACATGCGCTCGCCGATCTGCCGGTTGGTGAGACCTTCGCCGATGAGCTCCAGGATGTGCCGTTCCTGCTCGGAGAGTCCTTCGAGAGGGTCCTTGGTCTCCTGCCGCTGGCGGATGCGCTGGAGCATGCGGGCGGTGCTACGGGGATCCAGGAGGGACTGGCCGGTGGCGACGGTGCGCACGGCTCCGACGAGGTCGGAGCCGTGGATCTGCTTGAGGACGTAGCCGGAGGCACCGGCCATGACGGCATCGAACAGGGCGTCCTCGTCATCGAAGGAGGTGAGCATCAGGCAGGCCAGCTCCGGCATCTGCGAGCGGATCTCGCGGCAGACGGTGACGCCGTCGCCGTCGGGCAGCCGGACGTCCAGGACGGCCACTTCGGGACGGGCGGCGGGGATGCGGGCCAGGGCATGGGCGGCGGTACCGGCCTCGCCGACGATCTCGATGTCGTCCTCGGCCGACAGCAGGGCGGCCACACCGCGGCGCACGACTTCATGGTCGTCCATCAGAAAGACCCTGATGACCTTGCCGTCTCGGGGGGCGCCGTCGCTCATGGAGCAGAACCTACCCGCTCCGCGGTGACACGCACACGCAGCCGAGGTCCCATGTTCGCGAGGACCAAGGTCCTGAATCGCCCAATCTCCGTCCGGGAGGGGGATACTCACGATGTCCCGAACGGGGATACTGGCGATGTGGCTCAGGAACCTCATGCTGGCGACGATCGCGCAAGGCTGATCCTTCCGCAGCTCCAGTTGGACGATCTGCTGACCGAGCTCCAGGCCCGGCTGGAGACCGCCCGTTCCACCCGGGACCGGGTGCACGCGCTGCTGGAGGCGGTCGTCTCGATCGGCGGTGAGCTGGATCTGGAGACGGTGCTGCGGCGGATCATCGAGGCCGCCACCACGCTGGTCGACGCCCACTATGGGGCGCTTGGGGTGATCAGTGAGGAGGGGGAAAGGCTCGTCCAGTTCATCACGGTCGGTGTCACCGACGAGCAGATCGCGGCGATCGAGCACTGGCCGCACGGCCACGGCATCCTCGGGTTGTTGATCAAGGAGCCGCACGCGTTGCGGCTGGCCAACCTCTCCCAGCATCGCGAGTCGTACGGGTTCCCGGACAACCATCCGCCGATGCGGACGTTCCTCGGGGTTCCGATCCGGGTGCGCGATGAGGTGTTCGGCAACCTGTACCTGACCGAGAAGGCCGGCGGCGGGGAGTTCGAAGAGGAAGACCAGATCGTGGTGACCGCGCTGGCCACCGCCGCCGGCGTGGCGATCGAGAACGCCCGGTTGTACGAGGAGACGAGGCGGCGGGAGCGGTGGCTGGAGGCGTCGGCGGAGATCTCCACCGCCCTGCTCTCGGGCACCGGCCTTCACGAGGTGACGTCCTTGCTGGCGCAACGGGCCCGGCAGGTCGCCGATGCCGCGCTGGCCACCGTCGCGGTCGTCGACGAGGCGGCCGGCGAGTTCCAGGTGGTGGCGGCCGACGGCGATGACGCCGCGCGGCTGCGGGGTCTGCGGGTGCCGCTTGACCGCTCGATCGCGGGCAGGGCCTACCGCGAGGGTGTCGCGCTGCGGCTGGCCGATGGCGGCGCGGCGGCGAGTGAGGCCGGCCTGCCGACCCAACTGCCCGTCGGGCCACTGCTGACGGTGCCGCTGGGGGTCGGTGAGTCGGCACGCGGGGTGATCTCGGTGATCAACCCTCCGGGCGGGGCGGTCTTCTCCGAGGGGACGCAGCGGCTGCTGGAGGCGTTCACGGGTCAGGCCGCGGTGGCGCTGGAGTTGGCCGAGCGGCGCCGCGACTTCGAGCGGCTGGCGTTGCTGGAGGACCGCGACCGTATCGCCAAGGATCTGCACGACACCGTGATCCAGCGGCTGTTCGCCACCGCGATGACGCTGATGTCCGCCATCAAGATCACACAGAAGCGCGACGTGGCGGTGCGAGTGCAGCAGGCGGTGGACGACCTGGACGACACCATCCGGCAGATCCGTTCCTCGATCTTCGCGTTGCAGGCCCCGGCCGAGGAGGAGTCGCTGCGCAGCCGCGTCCACGCGGTCGTGGACGCGGCCAGCGAGAACCTGGGGTTCGCCCCCTCGGTGCGGCTGGACGGCCTGCTGGACACCGGGGTCGACGAGCACGTCGGCGAGCATGTGCTCGCGGTCGTGCGGGAGGCGCTGTCGAACGTGGCCCGCCATGCCGGCGCGTCCGAGGCGTCCGTGGTGATCGACGTTGGTGACGAGTTGAAGCTCCGCGTAGAGGACGACGGGGTCGGGATCCCGAAGGGCGGGCGCCGTAGCGGGTTGCGCAACCTGCGGGAGCGGGCGGAGGGGCTCGGCGGCTCCTTCACCACGCGGGCACGGTCGGGCGGAGGCACGGTGCTGCTCTGGCGCGTGCCGCTCAAGGATGCGTAGGGCCCACTCAGACGCCTGAAAGCGAGAGCTTGGCGCGGTGCCGGGCGAGGCCCCGGCGGCTACGGGAGATCGTCCGTGGTTCCGAGATTCTCTCTGGTCACGCCACCGGGGTGCAGGGGGATGCGGCGGCCGGTGACCGTGCGGGGAGTCAGGCGGACAAGCAGGTTCTCCGGCGCGCGGGTCCAGGGCGCGAGGGACAAGGCCCGCAGGCGCCGGATCTCTTCGGGATCGGTGACGATCTCGGCGGTGCCGGTGATGAGAACGCTCCAAGCGGTGCGCAGCGCCGGTTCGAACTCGTCCGCCTCGAAGGTGAGGAGACGCCCCTCACGTACGGCGTTCAGTTTCGCGCCCTCGGCTGTGCTGAAGACGATCGCATTCCCGTCCAACGCGAAATTGACGGGCAGGACGCTGACCCGCCCGTCGCTCTCGGCCCAGGCGATCCTCCCGACGGGGACGCCCCGGACCAGGTCCAGGCAGGTCGTCTCGTCGAGCGGCTGAAGGTTGTCGGTCATGGGACCTCGATTCGGGTTCCCGCGGCCCCGGTGCGGAGCTCGGGCGCGTCGGTGAGGTGACCGATCGCCGCGACGGCGCCGCGGCGGTGCTCGGCGAAACGGCAGGCCGCCTCGACCGTGGCGTTCATGGCGTCATCGGGCGGCGTCAGCGAACGCAGCTCGTCCGGGGTGATCTCGCGGATGGGACTTGGGTGACGGGAGCCATCGTCGCGCATGATGGCCGGGACGTCGGTGAGCAGCAGTAGCGTGTCGGCCTTGAGGCGGGCCGCGAGCAGTCCGGCGGCGAGGTCCTCGTCCACCATGGCCTCGACGCCGTGATGGTCGCCGCCGGTGGGGACGCCGTCTCCGTTGGCGATGGCGATGACGACGCAACCGTCGTCGAGGAGCCTGGCGATGGTCGGCAGTTCCACGATGTCTCGGGGCTCGGGGGAGGGGACGACCCTGCGCCACGCGAACCGGTCGGGGCGCATCGTCCAGCCGAGTTCGGCGGTGAGGCGGCCGGCCTGGACGGCCGAGTAGACCGGTCCGACGAATCTGGCCGGTCGGGCGAACGCCGGGTCGTCGAGGTCGACGACGGTCTCGGTGAGGACGGTGACGATCTCCCGGCCCGGCAGCAGACGGCGCAGCCTGCGGACGAGCCGGTAACCGGTGGACCGGGGGCCCTGGCCGCGCGTGATGACCACCTCGTTCCGATCAGCGAGCTTGGCGAGTCCGCGGGCGATCTCGTCGAGGTGCGGTGACGCGTTGCCGCCGAGGGATGCGACGATCCTCATCGGTGCCCTTCCAGTCGATCGGTGAGCAGCGCGTACAGGACGGCCTGGGTGGCGGGCAGCCGGTTGGCCGCCTGCCGGAAGGCCAGCGACCGTCCGCCGTCGATCACTTTCGGTGTGACCTCCTGGCCGCGGTGGGCCGGCAGGCAGTGCATGAAGACCGCGTCGTCGCGTGCGTGGTCCATGAGGTCGTCGTCGACCCGGTAGGGCGCGAGGACCTTCATGCGGCGGGTGCGTTCCCGGTCGGGGTCGCCCATGGACAACCAGACGTCGGTGTAGACGACACTCGCGTCCTCGACCGCCTCGGCGGGGTCATCGGTGAGCAGGACCCGGCCGCCGCGGCGCTCGGCCTCGGCGGTCGCGTACGCCACCGCCTCCGCCTGCGGCGCGTAGTGCGGCGGAGTTGCCACCGCGATGTCCATCCCGGCGAGCGCGGCCGCCTCCATGAGGCTGCGGGCGACGTTGCCGCCGTCGCCGAGGTAGGCGATGCGGTGGCCGCGCAGGTTACCGAAGTGCTCCCGGATGGTGAGCAGGTCGGCGACGGCCTGCAGCGGATGGTGACCGTCGGTCAGCGCGTTGACCACCGGGACCGGGGCCGCGGCGGCCAGGTCGCGGACGTCGGCGTCGGCGAAGGTCCGGATCACGATCGCCGCGGCGTAGGAGCCCATGACCCGTGCGGTGTCACGGAGGGTCTCGCCGCGGCGCAGTTGCAGCTCGTCGGGTCCGATGGTGACAGGCGTGCCGCCGAGCCGGGCCACCGCCGCCGCGGTCGACAGCCGGGTCCTGGTGGAGGGCTTGGCGAAGTACATCGGCACGATCCGGTGCGCGAGCAGGTCGCCGGCGGAGCCGGGCTTGTCCTCGAAGCCGACCGCCAGTTCCAGCAGTAGGGACAGGTCGTCGCCGGTCAGGTCGCTGATGCCGAGCAGATCCTTCATTGGGTGACCTCGTCTCGCTGGAGGGGGCAGGACATGCAGCGGGGGCCGCCGCGGCCCCGGCCGAGCTCGCCACCGGGGATGGTGACGACCTCGATCCCGTGGTGGCGCAGCATGGTGTTGGTGGTGACGTTGCGCTCGTAGGCGATGACCACGCCGGGCTCGACGGCCAGGACGTTGTTCCCGTCGTCCCACTGCTCGCGTTCGGCTGCCCGCACGTCCTGCCGCGCGGTGAGGATGTGCACGCCGGGCAGGCCGAGGGCGCGGGCTATCGCCGGGAACAGCGCCTCGTTCTCGTGCACCAGCACCTCACGGCCGCGATCGCGGCCGGGGGACAGGGTGTAGGAGCGCAGCGGCGGCAGCTCCGGGTAGACGGTGAAGGTGTCGTGGCCGACCATGGTCATGACGGTGTCCAGATGCATGAAGGCGCGGCTCGCGGGCAGCCTGACCGCGACGACCCTCTGCGCCGCCCCGGCGGTGAACAGCCGCTGGGCGAGCAACTCGACCGCCTGCGGCGTGGTGCGCTCACCCATGCCGACGAGGACCAGGCCGTCGCCGAGGACGTGGACGTCGCCGCCTTCGATGGCCGGCAGCGAGAAGTCGGTGCCCGGATACCAAATCGGGAACTGCCGGCCGGCGAACATCGGATGGTGCTTGTAGATCGCATGGAGGTGGACGCTCTCGCGACGCCGCGCGGGTTTGGCCATCGGGTGCAGCGTCACCCCGCCGTAGATCCAGGCCGAGGGATCGCGGGTGAACAGGTGGTTGGGCAGCGGCGGCAGCACGAAGTCGCCATCGTCCAGCGAGGCCAGCAGCAGACTGTGGACGGCGAGGCCGAGCTCTGCCTTGGTGAGCCCGCCGATCAGGTGCCGGGTGAGGGTCGCGGGATCGAAGCCGTCCAGCGCCGCCCGGACCGGTCCGGCGAGCGTCGGGCCGAGCGCGGTCTCGGACGTGGTGTGGTCGAGCACCTGGGCGCGGGCCTCGTCGACTTTGAGGGCCTCGGCCAGCATGTCGGCGAGGTAGTGCACCTGGACGCCGCGTTCGCGCAGGGTGTCGGCGAACACGTCGTGCTCCTGGCGGGCGCGCTTGGCCCACAGCACCTCGTCGAAGAGCAGGTCGTCCTTGTTGTCCGGGGTGAGGCGGAGGAGTTCCAGGTCGGGGCGGTGCAGCAGGACCTGCCGCAGGCGCCCGACCTCGGAGGAGACGGTGAACACGGAGTCTGTCCTTTCAGGCGGCCTGGGCGGATGGTCCGTGGTCGCCGGGTTGGCCGCTTCGGATGGTCTGGTCCTTCTGCCCGGTGCGCTGGGCGCGGTATTTCAGCCAGGCGTAGACGGGCATCCCGGCGAAGATCAGCAGCGTGCCCTTGTAGACGACCTCGTAGCCGGCGCCCGCGATCGCCCAGGTGGAGTAGCCGAACGCCAGGAGCGCGATGACGGCGTCGCGGGCGAGGCGTCCGCCGGAGAACGCCGCGCGGTCGGTGGCCAGCAGCACCAGCTCGGCGATGGAGGCGTAGGCATAGGGGATGACGGTGGTGAGCGTGGCGAGCAGGATCACGAAGGTGAACTGGTCGACCAGGCTCGCGTTGTAGTTCATGAGCATCAGCCCGGTGACCAGGACGCTGGAGACCACCAGCCCGACGACCGGGGTGCCCGCCCGCCCGGTGCGGGCGAACACGCGGGGGAAGAGACCGTCGCGCGCGGCGGCGAACGGGACTTGGCCCTGGAGCAGGATCCAGCCGTTCAGCGCGCCGAACGCGCTGATGGCCGCTCCGGCGGCGACCAGGTCGGCGGCCCAACCGCCGAACGCCGCGTCCGCCGCATCCGCGAACGGCGCGGTGGAGGTGGCCAGCGCGGCGGCCGGGACCAGGCCGAGGACGGCGACGGTGCCGAGGATGTAGACCAGTGCCGTGACCGCGGTCCCGGCGATGGTCGCGCGGGGAATGGTCCGCTCGGGGGCGTCGACGTCCTCGGCGGGGACGGTCGCCGACTCCAGCCCGATGAACGACCACAGCGTCAGCGCCGCCGCGGCGGTCACCGCGGAGAACGCGCTCTCCCCGCTGGCGTTGAACTCGCCGAAGTTCGCGGACTTGACGAAGAACAGCCCGCCGACCGCGATCAGTAGCAGCGGTACCAGCTTGACGACCGTCGTGACGACCTGGACGGCGCCCGCCTGGCGGAGCCCGTAGGCGTTGACGGCCGTCAGCAGCCAGATCGTCGCCAGACCGACGCTGGCCGCCAGGACCCTGTCGGTGGCAAGGGCGTGCCAGAAGTGGGCGAGGTAACCGACGAAGGCGACCGCTATCGCCGCGTTGCCGGCCCACACGGCGATCCAGTACCCCCACGCCGTCTGGAAACCGACGAAGTCACCGAAGGCCCGGCGTGCGTAGGCGTAGGGTCCGCCTGTGCGGGGGTAGGCGCGGGCGAGCCTGGCGAACACCAGGGCCAGCAGAATCGCCCCGGCCGCTGTGAACACCCACGCGATCAGGCTGATCGGCCCGTAGCCGGCAAGCGAGCTGGGCAGCAGGAACACCCCGGACCCGATCATGTTGCCCACCACGAGAGCCGAGGCCATCCACAGACCCAGCTTCCGGCGGACGGGTCTCGCGCTCATGAGAACCTCCTCGACGCTCGGTTTCGCGCTGCCCTTCCAGCCGACCACCGCGGCGTCGCGTGGGCGCCGGGCATGCGTCCCCGATCTAGCGGACCAAGGTCCCGGACCCGCGGATCCACCGGTCCCGACCCGGACACGGCGCCCAAACGGTCGTGATCAGGAGCCCGGAGCAGGCGGAACCTGCGGGCGGCGCGGGAGGACGGGCTCGACCCGGTAGAGGGACGGCATCCCCCCGGTGCGAGGGGGGATCTCGCGGCGAACACCTGCCAGGGCGGTGACCAGGTCATGGACGGTGAGCAGGCCGACAAGGGCGTTGCGCTCGTCCGTCACCGCCACGTGGTCCGTCCCGTTCTCCAGCATGGCGCGCGCCGCCTCGGGGACGGTCGCGGAGGGCCGCACGGTCACGGGCCGGCCGGCTGGCAGGAGCGTGGTGACGGGCCGGCGGGCCTCCTGCGGGCTCGCGGGCTTCCACATCGACGTGAGGGTCTGGGTGTCGATGACGCCGACGAAGCCGCCCTCGTCATCGGCGACCGGCAGGTGGTGAACGTCGGCCTGGCACATCAGCTCCCAGGCCATCAGCACCGATCCGCTCGCGGCGATGGTGAGCAGGTCCCTGGTCATCAGCTCGGCCACGGTGCGCTTCTCCAGCGGCCTGCGAACAATGATCATGGTTCCTCCCGGACAGCGGTCACTGGGGTGCGAGCGCCACCGGCCGGCCGGCGTACCTCCAGCCGGACAAACGGGCGCAGGATATGCGGAGGAACTCCTGGTGCGCGCCCGGCAGCCAGGGCACCAGGGGCAGGCTCTCGAGACGACGGATCTCGGGTGCGGAGGTCACCGCGAGGGCGGGCCCGATAACGGTGACCGCCCACCCCGTACCGGCGGCGGAGTTGAGGTCGTCGACCTCGAACGCGACGATCGCGTCGCGCAACGCGGCGTCGAGCTTCGACCCCGGCGCGGTCCTGATGACCACCGCCTCGTCGCCGTCCATGACGAAGGTGACCGGCCGGATGGCGGGCAGCGCCTGGTCGGTGTAGACGATCCGCCCGACTGGGACCGACCGCAGCAGCGTCAAGCATTCCTCGCGGCCGAGGGGCTCAAGGTTTGTCCCATCTCGCTTCATACCTCCAGGATTCGCGCTGCCCACCGGTTGTTGCAGAGGCGAACGTCCCTGGTAGGGATGGTCCTCGTGGCCAGATGTCCCACGTGCGACGGACCTTTGGTCCTCGCCGCCGTAGACGGCCGACTGCGATGGACGACGTGCGAGACCGAGCACTCGTGCCTGCTACCCGGGGGACAGGTACGGGCGGCGGGGCCATACGTCCTCGGCGCCGTGCGGGCGGACGGTGGCCAGTGCCTGTTCGAGAGCTCTGGCCAGGTCGCCACCGGTGTCGATGGTGACGGCCTCAGGCCACGGTGCGGCCTGCGCCGACATGGCGGCGGCGATCGAGATGTCGGCGTCGGAAGCGGTGCGCGCACGGGTGCGGATCCGTTCGGCGGTGAGGTCCGCGGGTGCGTCGCAGCGCAGGGCGAACAGGCGCGCGTGCTCCTGCACGGCGACGGTGGAAACCAGTTCCCGCTCGTGCTTGGACGTCCACGAGGCGTCGAGGACGACGTTCTCTCCCGACCGGAGCAGTAGTGCGGCGCGTTCGGCGAGTTCCCCGTAGGTGCGCCGGCTCCACTCGGGGGTGTAGATCCCGGTGCCGTAGGGAGCGGCGCCGGAGTCTTCGGGAGCCATGCTGGCGAGTTCCTTGCGGATGCGGTCGCTGCTGAGCAGCGTGCAGCCCAGCCGGTCGGCGAGGGCGCCCGCCAGGGAGGTCTTGCCCGTCCCGGGAAGGCCGCCGACGATGATCAACCCGACCTCTCCGGCTCGCAGATGGCGGAGGGCCACGTCCGTGAAGGCCCGCGCGTCGGACGCCGGGCGCGGATCGCCCTGGGCGACGCGGAGGCAAGCGACCTTGGCGCGGACGAACGCCCGATACGCGACGTAATGGTGGCGCAACGAGGACGGGGCCGGATCGGCGGCGTACTCGGTGTACCAGTCGACGAAGCGTTCCGCGAGCCGTGGCGCACCGAGGCGTTCGAGGTCCATGGCCAGGAACGAGGCGTCGTCGAGCCCGTCCAGGCAGCGCAACCGTTCGTCGAACTCCAGGCAGTCCAGGACGCGGGGGCCGTCATCGAGGCAGAAGACGTCGGTGGCCAGCAGGTCACCGTGGCCATCGACCACGCGCCCGGCGTTGATACGGGCATCGAACAAGGGTTCGCGTCCGGCGAGGAAGGCGGTGGTGAGCTCCTCGATCTCGGTGGCCGCCGCGCGGTCCATCGTCCCGCCGTGGAAGGGCCGCACCTCGTCGAAGCTCGCGTTCCAGCGCGCCCGGAGGGCGTCACGGGTTCCTTCGGCGGATATCCGCGCACTTCGGGGTGCCTCGGCATGCCAGGCGGCGAGGATCCGAGCCGTGGCCCGCAGCGCGTCCTCGACGGGTTCATGGTTCTCCACCAGCCTGGACAGGCGCCGTTCGGAGGGCATCCGGCGCATCGTCACCAGATGGTCGCAGACCTGCCCGTCGGGTCCGAGCACGTCGGCGACGCCGAGGTAGACGTCGGGGGCGAAGCGCCGGTTGAGGCGGACCTCCTCGTGGCATGCCCGTTCACGCGCCTCACGGGTGGTGAAGTCGAGGAAACCCAGGTCCACAGGCTTCTTGAGCTTGTAAGCCCGGTCCTCGGTGAAGAAGACAATGCCGCTGTGGGTCTCGCTCACGGCCGCGGTCGCCATCTGCCTCACATCCTTCCTTGCGGGTGCTGTGTGAGGCGGGTCACAGGCTCGCGGTGCTGTCGGTCGTCTGATCCGCGCAGATCACGAGCTGGCAAGGCGCACGATCCCGCACCACGGGCACGGTGTCGCCGCCGAACAGGCCCCCGTGTTCGGAGCTGAACCTGGCGCCGATGACGAGCAGTTCCGCATGCTTCGCCGCCTCAACAAGGGCTTCCCCGGCGACGCCGTAGACGATGCGGAGGCGGGTGGTGAGGTGCTGGGAGCGCGGGATCGTGCGAGCCACCAGGTCGCGCAGCCGCAGCCACTCCCGGGCGGCGCGCCACAGGCGCGGCGTACTGCTCTCGCCCGGTTCCAGCACATGGACGACGTCCAGGCGCGCGTGGCGTGACAGGGCCTCCCGCGCCGAGCGGCGCAGGGCGGCGATGGAGTTGGGTGATCCGTCCACCCCGACGACGACGCAACGGTGTTCGGGCATGACCTGCATCAGGACCTCCTCGGTCACCTCCACTGTCGCAGCGGAGGCGGCGGGCCGGTCAGTGCCGACCGTCCCACCTGCCCGGGACCTTCGACCCGGCCGAACGGACTCTCACCAGCCCGGCAGCGCCCGTCCCGCTGGGGCTCGGGAGGCCGTTCGCCCTCTGCCGTCAGGGGTACCCGCTCTTTGACCGCTCACAGCACGCCGAAGGTCCCGAGGCCGAGGGTCTTCCGACTCTAGGAAGACGAGCCGGCGGGCGGTGGGATGCGAATGAGTGCAATGAGGAGGACTCATGGGTGACGTGCTTGTCGGCTATGACGGAACGACCGAGAGCGAACGGGCCCTGCGGTGGGCGGTCGGAGAGGCGCGGTTGCGGCGGACGTCGCTGACGGTCTGCCATGCCTGGCGCTGGCCGTATCCGATCAGCTATGTCGACATCGAGGGTGCGGCGATCATCAAGAAGATGGGCGGGCACCTGCTCGATCACGGCGTGGCCCTCGCCAGGGACATGGCCCCCGGCCTGCAGGTCAGCGGGCGGCTGATGGACGGCGGCACGTTCTCGGCGTTGCTCCAGGAGGGGCATGAGGCCGAGGTGATCGTGATCGGCTCGCACGAGCCGGACACGATGCCCGTGGGGTCGACGGCGCTGCGCCTTCCCGCGCGGGCGCACCGGCCGGTCGTGGTCGTCCGGTCGGCCGCCCCCCAGGAGGGGCTGGTGGTCGTGGGCGTCGACGGATCGGCCGGAGCGGACGCCGCCCTGGCGTTCGGGTTCGAGCAGGCGGCGCTGCGCGGCTGGCAGCTGCGGGCGGTGTACGGCTGCTGGGAACCGGGAGCGGCTCCGGGCGGCGACCTTTCGCTCTTCGACGACGAGGAGAAGCTCCGGCGGGTGTGCGGCTCCGTCCTGGAGCGGTCCGTCGCCCCGTGGCTGGTGAAGTACTCCTACGTCCGGGCCACGACCTCCCTGGTGCTTCGGTCGCCGCGGGAGGCCCTGTTCGAGGCGGCGGACGAGGCGGACCTGGTGGTGGTCGGCACCCGCGGGACGGGCCCGGTCGCACCGCTGGCCTTGGGCGCGACCAGCGATGCCCTGCTGCACCATGCCCCCTGCACGGTCGCCGTCATTCCGCAGGCCATGAGCTGACCGGCCACCATGAGGGAAAGGGGATCGTCTATGCGAGCGCTCGTTTACCACGGCCCAGGCCAGAGGGCCTGGGAGGAGAAGCCGAAGCCAGAGATCGCGGACGCCGGTGACGCGGTGGTACGTGTCGACGCGGTGACGATCTGCGGGACGGATCTGCACATTCTCAAGGGGGACGTCCCGGCGGTCACCGACGGGCGGATCCTCGGGCACGAAGCGGTCGGGACGGTCGCGTCGGTGGGGCCGGGCGTGCGGACGGTGAAACCGGGCGACCAGGTCCTGATCTCGTGCATCACCTCGTGCGGGACCTGCCGGTTCTGCCGTGAGGCGCGGTACGGCCAGTGCCTGGGCGGCGGTGGCTGGATCCTCGGTCACAAGATCGATGGGACGCAGGCCGAGTACGTGCGGGTTCCGTTCGCCGACACCTCCGTGCACCCGATACCGGCCGGTGTCGCGGCCGGGGACGCGTTGATGCTGGCCGACATCCTGCCGACCGGCTACGAGGTCGGCGTCCTCAACGGGGGCGTACGTCCGGGCGATGTCGTCGCGGTGGTCGGCGCCGGTCCGATCGGCCTGGCGTCGATCCTCGGGGCGAGGCTGTTCAGCCCGAGCCGCGTCATCGCGATCGACCTGGCCGACAGCAGGCTGGAGGCCGCCAAGCAGTTCGGCGCGGACGTCACCGTGAACAACTCCCGCCAGGATCCCCTGACGGTGGTGCGCGAGCTGACCGACGGTCTCGGCGCGGACGTGACGATGGAGGCGGTCGGTGTCCCGGACGCCTTCGAGTTGGCCGTCGCGCTGGCCCGGCCAGGCGGCCGGATCGCCAACATCGGCGTCCACGGCCGTCCTGCCGCGCTGCACCTGGAAGAGCAGTGGATCCGCGACATCACGATCACCACCGGGCTGGTGGACACCTTCTCCACTCCCACGCTGCTCCGCTTGATCGCCGGCGGGCAGATCGACGCGGCACGGTTCGTGACCCATCATTTCGCCCTGGACGAGTTCCCCAAGGCCTATGACGTGTTCGCCGGCGCCGCCGAGACCGGCGCGCTCAAGGTCGTCCTGACCAGGTGAGCCGGTTCACCCACGGCGAGCCGCGACCCTGACGGGGCCGCGGCTCGCCCCGCCATGGACAGCGCGCCATGGACAGCAGGTCACGGTCAGCCGCCTGATCACGGTCAGATGCTCTTGTGGCGGTCGAGTCGCGCCCATGCCGTGTCCCACATCCGCTGACGGCGCCGGTCGCAGCGGCGGCGTACCAGCAGGTATGCGCCGAGCGGCGGAACACCGGCCGCGCCGATGGCCGCCACACCGGCGAACACCGCTCCGGTTACGCTGTCCGACCGGTTCTGGGGACGTCTCGTCATCTCGCCGGAGGCGTCCACCCACACCTGCTGTTCTGCGCCCCAGGTGGCTGAACGCCCCGCCGCGACGGTTGCCGAGTGCTGCCTGCCGTCCGAGGTGGTCCAGGTCAGCAGGGCGGAGGCGGGCCCCTGCGCAGGTCTCTCGACCCGCGCGACCTGGGCGGAGATCCGGTGGTGGGCGGACGACTGGCTCACCTCGGCCCGCAGACCGGCCTGGTAGGCGAGCGCGACGGCGGCGGCACACGCCGGCGGTCCGATACCCGCGAACACCAGGGCGGCTCCCAGCCCCACTGCCCACTGCCGGCGGTCGACGCTCCGCCGCAGGTCGTTGAGGTCGAAACCGAATCGTCGTCGCAGGCGGTCGACCCCGTCCCCGACGTGGTGCGGGTGAGCGCTGTTCATGACTCCTCCAAGTGCGGTCAGGCCACGCGGGGAACGTAACCGCCGGTCAGGAGGGGTGGGCAGGTGCGGAGGTCCCGGTCCGCCAGGCCGAACGGCCCAGCGGAGCGTCATTCGCACGGCGCCGCCCCGTCCCGGTGGGTGAGGCGTCCCAGCAAGCGGACGAACCGCCGCCTCAGGACCTTCGGCCCGTATCGGTGCTCCTGCGTGCGGGGAGACTGAAGATGAGGATCGTTCGCAGGCAGGCGGGAGGTGCCATGTGATGGAAGGATCCGCGGGAGCACAGCGTCGCCACGTCCTGTTCGGCTACGACGGGACCGACGAGAATGACGTCGCCCTGCGTTGGGCCGTCGAGGAGGCGCGGCTGCGCGGGCTCGACCTGGTGCTGTGCCATTGCTGGCATTGGCCGTACCCGCCGGGCCATGTGGACGACGACGTCGAGGCGATCATCAGACGGGCGGGGGAGAACCTGCTGGAGCGCGGGGCGCGCCGTGCCCGCGCGCTCGGCGTGCCGGGGAGGGTGCGCAAACGGTTGCGAGGCGAACCTGTTCCCGACGCGTTGGTCCGCGAGTCCCACGGGGCGCGGTTGATCGTCGTGGGGTCGCATGAGCGGCATCAGCTCCTGGCCGGCTCCACCGCGATGCAGTTGCCCGCGCGTGCGCGCAGGCCGACGGTGGTCGTCCGGCGGAGTGCCGTACCGCAGGGGCTCGTCGTGGTGGGCGTCGACGGATCGCCGGGCGGCGAGGTGGCGCTTGGCTTCGCCATCGAGGAGGCCGCGCTGCGCGGCGGCGCCTTGGAGGTGGTGTGCGGAGCGTGGGAGCCGGGTGCCGTGGCCGAGGAGGAACTCGTCCTGTTCAGCGACGACGCACGCCTCACCCGGCACCGGACGGCCATGCTGGAGCGGTCTGTCCGCCCCTGGCGCGAGCGCTACCCGAAGGTCGACGTGCGGATCTCACTGGAGCTCGACCGTCCGCGTGAGGTCCTGCTGAAGGCGGCGGATTCCGCTGATCTGCTGGTGGTGGGCGACCGCGGCACCGGCGGCCTGGATCCGCTCCTGCTGGGCGCGACCAGTTCGGCGATGCTCCATCACGCTCCCTGCACCGTGGCCATCGTCCCGCTGTCCGGGCAGGCCGTTCGGCGGGACGCCTGAACTCCCCCCAGCCACCGGAGACGACCGACCGCCGGACGTCCCGGTGGGAACGGACCTTCGGCCCTGCCGGACACGCGCGGTGGCTGATGAGCTGGAAACCGAAGCCGGGAGGACAGATTCATGCCTACACCACATAAGACCAGCCCAGCCGAGCAGCGGGCGGAGGACGCGCGGCGTGCCGTGGAAGACGCGATCTGGGCGCCCTCGGTGCACAACACCCAACCCTGGCGCTTCGGCGTGCGGGGGTCGCGGATCAGCCTGCGTGCCGACGCGGACCGCCGTCTGGACGTCGCCGATCCTGATGGGCGGGAGATGATCATCAGCTGCGGTGCCGCGCTCTACAACCTCAGGCTCGGGCTGCGCGCGCTCGGCCACGAGCCGGAGGTGACCCTGCTGCCCGATCCCGACCGGCCGCACCTGCTCGCCGACGTCGAGATCGGCCGGAGTGGCCCCGCGGACGAGCACACCCGGCGGCTGCACGCGCAGGTACCGCACCGCCGCAGTCACCGCGGCGCCTTCCATGCCGAGCCGATGCCGGCCGCGGTCCTGTCGGCGATCCGGCAGGAGGCCGAACGGGAGGGCGGCCGGCTCATCCAGGCCGTCGACGCCCACGTCGCGGGCGCGCTGGCCGCCCTGACCGACGCCGCCGAGCACATCCAGCGCCGCACCCCCGCCTACGCGAGCGAGGTCGCCCGCTGGGCACCCTCGCCGGGGACCCGACGCAAGGACGGTGTCCAGCACGCCGCCTACCCCAAGCAGACCAACCGTACCGAGCCGCATTTCCCCGGCCGGGACTTCGCACGCGGTCAGGGCTGGGGCATCCAATCGCCGCCCGATGCGGAAGGGGCGCGCGAGGACGGGATGCCGTTGCCCGGTGTCGTGGTGTTGCTGGTCAGCGCCGGCGATACCCCCGCGGATTGGTTGCGGGCGGGACAGGCGCTCCAGGCCGTCCTGTTGCGCGCTACCGAGCACGGCTTTTCCGCCGCCTACCACACCCAGGCTCTCCAGGTGCCCGAGCTGCGAGCGTTCATCCGCACCCACTTCTGCGGCGATGCGTACCCGCAACTCCTGCTCCGCCTTGGAGTGCCGGACATGCAGGAGCTGACCAGCGTCCGCCGTCCCGTCCAGGACGTCTTGACCGAGGAGACCTGAGAGCGCGGGGCGGCGGACCGCCCTCGCCACAGGCGGGTGCCACGCCGCTTGCGCTCGGTCGTGCCCATGGGCGCGCCACGACACCGGAGGAGTCACCATGACGCGGGTATTGGTCGTCTACGCTTCCGAGCGCGGCGGCACCGCAGAGATCGCCGGCTGGATCGGCGCCGGCCTGAGCGGCTCCGGTCTGGAGCCGGACGTCCGTCCAGCGGGCTCGACCAAGACCGTCGAGGGATACGACGCCGTCGTCCTCGGGGGCGCCCTCTACGCGGGCCGCTGGCATCGCGAGGCACGGCGCTTCGCCAGGCGGTTCTCCGGCGAGCTGGCCGCCCGGCCGCTGTGGCTGTTCAGCAGCGGACCACTCGACCACACGGCCGAGGCGAAGACCGTCGGGCCGGTACCGGGTGTTGCCAGGCTCGGCCGCAAGCTCGGCGCCAGGGACCACGCCACGTTCGGCGGGCGCCTCGCCCCCGACGCCAGGGGCTTTCTCGCCTCCAAGATCGCGAAGCGGGCGAGCGGCGACTACCGGGACCGTGACCGTGTGCGGGCCTGGGCGGATGAGATCGCCCGGGAACTGCGGACGGTTGGCACGTGACCAGAGGACCAATGTCCTCTGGGGGCGGCGAGGCCTGTTGCCATAGCGTTCAGGGATGAACCAGATCATCGTCGGAGTGGACGGCTCGGACCAGAGCATCGCCGCGACCAGGTGGGCGTCCGACGAGGCGCGCCGCAGGAACGCCTCCCTGCGCGTCGTCTACGTCGTGACCCCCTGGCTGTTCGACTTCCCGGTGGACCCGCGCGCCGGGGCGGCCCGGGAATGGCTGCTGAAGGGCGGCGAGGAGATCGTCGAACGCGCCGTCGCCGCCGCCCGCGAGAACTCGCCCGGAATCGAGGTGACGGGGGTCCAGAAGGGCGGCCAGGCCGCAGAGGTGCTGATCGAGGAAGCTCAGGACGCGCTGATGCTGGTGGTCGGCACACGCGGCACCGGCACTCTCACCGGCCTGGTCCTGGGGTCGGTGTCGCTGCAGGTCGCCTCACATGCCGGTCGCCCCACCGTGGTCGTTCACGATTCAGGGCCGGCCGACCACGGCGAGATCGTGGTCGGTGTGGACGGCTCGCCCGGAAGCGGCGCGGCGGTCGGGTTCGCCTTCGAGGAGGCCGCCTCGCGCGGGGCCAGGGTGCGGGCGGTCCTGGCCTGGACGCATCCGGCGTCCACCGTGCCGAAGGAGCTGCGGCCCGACGATCCGGAGAGCCGGACGGCCGAGCGGGAACGTGTCCTCGCGGAGTCCCTCGCCGGATGGCGCGAGCGTTTCCCGCAGGTCGTGGTGACGCAGGAGGTCGTCCACCAGCGGGCCGTCCGGGCCCTGGCCGGCGCCTCGGCAGGCGCGGACCTTCTGGTGGTCGGCTCACGCGGGCGAGGCGGTTTCCCCGGGCTCCTGCTCGGCTCGGTCGGCCGGGCGATGCTGCACCGTGCCCACTGCCCTGTCGCCCTCGTCCCGCCGCCGGGCGCCTGAGCGCGGCTCCGTCACCTGATCCCACCAGGAGGTGACTCACCGGCGGCCCGGCGTGTCCTCTGACCCTGTGCCGGGCGGCTCCAGGACGTCCTCCTCGTGACTCGCCTCTGGCCGACGCTCGGTGGGCGCCGCTGGTCGTCACAGGGGCTGTTGGTCCCGGGACAACCGATCGTCCGGGCTCTCGGGGCCCACTCCAGGGGGACGGAGGTCCCGGGGGAGCAGGGTCCAACGCACCTACTGGCGGCAGGGCGCGGGGCGTTGACTGATCTTGACAGAACCGTGGTGGTTCGATGGGAAAGGGTGAGACGACGATGGCTGTCTCCGAGCACAAGATCAGTGGGCGCCGGGCTCTGGTGAGCCTGCGTGTGGTGGCGGCCAAGCCGCTCACCGAGTCGCCCGCCGCGCGGTACGTCTGGGCGATCGCCCGTCTGGCGCTGGGATGGGTGTTCGTGTGGGCGTTCCTGGACAAGGCATTCGGGCTGGGACACGAGACCCCCGCGGCAAAGGCGTGGGTCGACGGCGGCAGCCCGACCGAGGGCTTCCTGAAGAACGCGCCGAAGGGGCCGTTCGCAGGCTTCTACAACGACCTGGCCGGGCAGGCCTGGGCGGACTGGCTGTTCATGATCGGCTTGGCCGGGATAGGCGTCGCGCTGGTGCTCGGCATCGGGATGCGCATCGCCGCCGCCGCCGGAGCACTGCTGCTGGTCATGATGTGGACGGCCGTCCTGCCGCCGGAGAACAACCCCTTCATGGACGACCACCTCGTCTACGCGATCCTCGCCATCGGGCTCGCGCTGGTCAGCGCCGGCGACGCCCTGGGGCTCGGACGCTGGTGGGCGGGCACCAGCCTCGTCCGCCGGTTCCCTGTCCTGAAGTAGCCGCACCGCGGCACCAAGGGCGCTCACCTCGGTGAGCGCCCTTCCGCGTCCCGCCCACACGTGTACCCGCCCGGCTGCGCCTCCTCGCGCTCGGCCGGGCGGGCTGGACGGAGATCGGTGTGGTGCCGGAGGGCACCTCGCCGGGCAGCCGTTCTCACGCTCGCGGGTAGGCGGTGGGGTGGGTGTCGTCGTGGTCGTAGTCGAGCTCGGCGACGACGTCCACCACTCCTTCGGTGGCGGCCGTCATCCGGACGACGACGGGGATGAGGCTCTTCAGCTCCATCTTCCCGTGCAGGTGGACGACGCCCTCCTCGACGCGGACCTTGATCTCGGACGGGTCCTGCCAGAGCCGGCAGACCAGGACCTCGCGGATGATCTCGCCGCGGATGGCGTCGTCGGACCGCTGGAACACGCTCAGCAGGTCACGGCGGGCGACGATGCCCTTCAGGCGCCCCCCGTCGTCGACGACGGGCGCCCTCTTGAAGCCGCGGGAGACCAGGAGCCGGGCCGCCTCGGCGACCGGTGTCCGCGGAGCGATGGTCACGGCCGGGCTGGTCATGAGGCCACGGGCATCGACGGCGTCTGCCTTGGCATGGACCTTGGCGCGGGCCCTGCGGTGCCGGAGCCGGTCCAGACGCGGTTCCGTATCGGGCGGGTCTGACTTGTACTGCTTGTGGAGAAGATCCGCCTCCGTGACGATCCCGGTGACGCGGCCATCACCGCTCAGGACCGGAACGGCACCGATGCAGTGATCGGCGAGGGTCTCGACGATCTCGATGAACGGGGTGTCCTCGGTCACCGTCACGACTTCCGTGGTCATGACGTCCTCGACCGTGCGGCGTTCCATGGTGACTCTCCTGTGTCTCGCGCCGGTCAGGCGGGTTCGGCCGTGTCCCGTGGGCGGACGACGGCGACGGGGCAGCGGGCATGGTGGATCGCGCCGTGGCTGACCGATCCGAGGGGGACGGCGCGACCACGGGAACCGACGACCACGAGGTCGGCGTTCGCGGAGGCCGAGACGAGCGCTTCGACGGGGTGGCCGATCACGACGTCCTCGACGGCCTTGACATCCGGGTGGCGCGACCGCCATGGCGCGAGGGCCGCGGCCAGATGGCCGCGGAAGGTGTCGCAGGCCGACGTCAGATCGACGCCGACCTCGACCGCGAGCATCGCGGGCCGCCAGGCGTGCAGCACACGTAGCCGCGCCTCCCGGGCGTCCGCGGCGGCGAAGGCGTACCTGAGGGCGGGCCCCGGGTCCTCCGCCAGATCCAGGCCGACCACGATCTCGCCCGCCGCGCCGTCGTCCCGGCCGCGGACGACGACGACCGCGCCCGGACAGTGCCCGGCCAGCCGCAGCCCCGTCGAGCCCAGCAGCAACTCGGTGAACCCGCCCCGCCCGCGATGGCCGATCACGACCTGCGCGGCGTCGTCGGCGTACTGCCGGAGCCCCTCCGCCACGTTCCGGGCATGGACCAGCATGGTCTCGACCCGCAACTCGGGATGACGGCGCGACGCCAGGTCGCGGGCGCCGCGCAGAAGAGGGTTCCAGGACTCCGCCAGGGACCCGGGTGCGCCGGCGGCGTACTCGACGCCATGGGGGGCGGGCTCGACGACATGGAGCACGCGCAGTGAGCCACCATTCCGGGCGGCCTCGTCGGCCGCCCAGGCGATGGCGCGGTCGGACTGCCCGGAGCCGTCTGTCCCGACGATGATCGCCGTTCGTTTCGTGGACATCATTTCTCCTTGGGGGGTCAGGAGGCCAGCGGCGGCAGGAGGAGCATTTCGTGCGCCCGCCGGGCCGCCGCCTTCGCGTCGCCGTCCGGCGTGTCCAGAGGGGTGCCTTCCAGCGCCGCGGCCAGGACACGGGACGCCTCGGCGAGGGCGGCGATCTGCCGCTCCAGCACGGCGATTCGATGCTCCAGCTCCTGGACGGAGGGTTCTGCGGACGTGGGGATGATCTGCCTCGCCATCGCGAAGCTCCTTCGCTTCGTCGTGCCGCCCGATGGCGGCCACGGTGTCGATTCCAGGGTCGGTCGAGCGCCGGCCGGTACCCAGGGACCTTCGTCCCGCGGGCGCGGTCGTTCGGCCCTGGGTACCGGCCGGCGCCGGGGCCGACCATCGAAGGCGAAGTGACCAAGGAGGCACCGCGTCAGGCGCTCGCCCCGTGCGACACCGGACGGGATCGGTGCCCGGCCCCCCAGGAGCGAACATGACCGCCTGCCTGCTGCTCGTCGTCGACGACTCGCCCCCGGCGCTCGTCGCCGCCCGCTACACCATCGAACTGGCGCGCACACTTCATGCCAGGGTCAGGGTGGTGAACGTCGCTGCCGACGCCGTCCTCACCTCTCCGGGCGCCGGGGCACTCGATCTCCCGGGCTCGGCGGGGCGACCCGACTCGGCCGACCACTCGGTACTCGGACACGTCGAACGCCTCGCCCACCTGGAGGAGGTGGAGGTGCAGGCGGTCCAGCTCACCGGAGACATCGCCCAGAGCGTTCTGGACGAGGCGCGCCGCGTCCGACCCGACCTGATCGTGCTCGGCCGCGCCGAGGATCCGGGGTCCGGCCTCCGAGCGGCGCTCAGCCCCTGGGCGGCGCGTGTGCTGGAGTCGGCCGAGCAGCCCGTCCTCATGGTCCCGCAGGAGTGGCGGCCCAGGGGGTCTCGGCCATGACGCCCCCACGCCGTGCCCGGTCATGCCGGCCGTCCTTTGGAGGAGTTCTCATGAACGTTCGGAGAATCGCGATCTGCGCCGTCGCCGCGGGCGCCTACGCGGCACTGATCCGTCCTCGCCTGCTCCGCTGGGGCGCCACCGCGCAGGAGGCGGGCGCCTCGTACCCGGGTGACGACCTCGTCGAGCACGCGACAGGGCAGTCCACCATGGCCGCCTCTCTCCCGGCGCCCCCCGAGGACGTCTGGCCGTGGCTGGTCCAGATGGGATGCCAGCGGGCCGGATGGTACAGCTGGGACCGGCTCGACAACGGCGGACGGCCGAGCGCGGATCGCATCGTCCAGGAATGGCAGGATCTGAAGCTCGGCTCACGGGTCCCCACGGTGCCCAGCGGGGCCTTCTGGTTCACCGTCGCCGCCATCGACCCGCCCACGACGCTGGTGCTCCGGGCCGATCTGGAGCTTCCGTGCGGCAAGTGGTTCGATCCGCGCGGACCACGGCCCAAGGCGTACACCGATGGGATCTGGGCGTTCCATCTGCGGCCGCTGCCCGACGGCGGGACCCGGCTGATCGTCCGGACCCGTGGCCGGGGAAGGCCCGCCGCGGTCGATCGGCTCATCGCGTGGTCGTTCGGTGAGGCCGCGCATTTCATCATGCAGCACCGGCAGTTCCGCAACCTCCGGCGGCGCGTCGGCCGCGCTCAGGCAGGTGACGTCGGCTCGTCGGCCAGTGCCACAGGATGAGGGAGTCACAGAGCCGCCCGCTCACATCCTCTGAGGATGTGAGCGGGCGGTTTCGTGCGGGTGGTTTCGTGGGGGATGGCGTCCGCTGGGTGAGAGCCGTTCTGCTTGTCGAATCCGGCGAGCCGACCTCGGCCAGCTGCGGGCAGTGCGAGTGCCGGCGTGCTGGCCGCGGTCGGCTCGTTCCTCGGACGTCAGGCGGTGGCGGTGGCGGCCTTCCGTAGCCGGCCACGCTGGAGCAGCCGTTCGACGTCGCCGGTGGTGACCGTGCCGATCACGTGGTGATCGGCCGTCACGACCGCGATGAGATCGCCCACCGCGGGTCCCTTGGCGAGGAGGGGAAGGGCGGGCTCGTCGGGCCGGACGACCCGGTCCGGGTCCAACCGGGTGGCGATGTCCCCGAGCGGTGCGCCGGCCTGAGCGGCGGGCACGTGGGCCAGCCGTTCCAAGGTCACGGCGCCGACCGGGTCGCCGGCGACGTCGATCACGGGGAAGGCCGACTGGCGTGAGCGCAGTGCGACGGTCTCGATGAACGCGCCGACGGGCTGCCAGGTCCAGCCCCGATCGGGATCGGGCGTCATGATGTCGCGGACGGGCGTCACCCCGGCGGCCTCGCGTACCGTCGTCCACCGGTCCTCGGCCTTGGCCGAGCTGGTGATGAACCATCCGATCAGCATGAGCCACAGGCCGTTGACCCAGCCGGCCAGCAGCAGGAACGCCAGACCGACTCCGATCATGGTGCTTCCCAGGACCAGGCCCGCACGGTCGGCGGTGTGGGCGGCGCCGTCCTGATCGCCGCGCCTGCGCCACAGCAGCGCGCGAAGGATCCGGCCACCGTCCAGCGGCGCCCCGGGCAGCAGATTGAACAATGCGACGGATGCGTTGGTGACGACGAGCCAGGTGAGGGACATGGTGACGAGTGGCGGTGCGCCCAGCGCGGCCGCCCCCATCCATGTGCCGCCGAATACCGCGGCCGCGGCGGCGCTGGTGAGCGGGCCGACGCCCGCGATGTGCAGGTCCGCGGTGGCATGCGGCGGTTCCCCGTCCAGCTCGGCCACGCCCCCCAGCATCCAGAGCGTGATCGACTTCACGGGTACGCCGTAGTGCCGGGCGACCAGGGCGTGGGCGAGCTCGTGCGCGAGCAGGCTGGCGAAGAACAAGATGGCCACGAGTAGTCCCGCCGCCCAGCGGGCCACGGCGGTCGCCCCGGGATCGGCCTCGGGAAGGCTCGACTGGGCGAGAAGATCGGCCACCAGCACGAGCATGACGAGCACGGACCAGTTCACCCCGACCGGGATGCCCTTCACAGCACCGAACTTCAACGTCTGTTTCATCGGAACCTCCTGGTTGCTGCTTCCAGCCTGAGGCCGGGAAGACAAGGCAGGTAGGGCCGATGCGCCCCTGCAATCGGGACTTTGGGCTGTGGGAGGTGGCGTCCGAGAGCGAGCGAGAACATGCCTGCGGCTCCTCGTCCCGCTGTGGGGGATCCGCGCCGTCGAATATGCCGCTCACAAGACGCCTATTCCAGTCAGAGAGGCGTCGTGGTGATCATGTCATCGTCCCGCCGCCGGCCCTCGGAGTTCGTTTCACAGACTCTGGGAGGGCGCGCTGATCACGGCCTGCCGCGTCGATTGGGAGGGGTGTTCCGTCCGGGGCGAAGGCCAAGGCTCGCACGTCCCTCCTGCGTCGCGATCTGCAGGAGCATTGCCGAAAGGAGGCTGTCGAACCAGCCGAGCGCACCGGCGTAGGCCACGCGGACGTCGTCCGCGGTCGGGTTCTCACCGAGCGGCGGAATCAGGCGGCGCAGCTCGTCGGCGAGCGGCGGAGACACGCATCGGGTCGCGTCCTCCCGGATGCGTCCGAGGATCCGGGCGGCGCGGAGCACGCCCGCGTGGGTGACGGCTCCCGCGTGCAGTTCCGCGTTCACCGCGGTCAGGAGCTTCCAGATCCGCATCAGACGCGCGGGCTCGGTGACCCGGTGACCACGACCCGACTCTCCGGATTCGCCGATCAGGACGGTGATGTGCGGCGGAGGCTGTGCCGTGACCCGCCTGTTCTCGTCTTCCCTCAGCCGACCGGTCATGATGTCCCCTCTCACCGCGATGAGCGCTCGGAGATCTCGGTCGCTTGCACTTGTTCTCCGGATAGCGTCACTCTCCGGATGCCGCTTTCATCGTCCCGCCCGCCTCCCCCGAATCCCAGGGACGAATGGCCCCCGATGGCATGACATTCGTCCGTCACCATCGGGTGAGCGGCCGCGAGCCGCCGGTACCCGTCGTCGTGAGGTACGTGAGGCGCACCTCTGCCGTGCACACTGCCCACCATGTGGTCCCATCCCAGTTCGGAGGGAACACTGTTTCATGACGAAGGCTGGTCATAATTTCGTAAAGCCGCGTGCATGTGGCCGTGATAGGGCCGTGAACATGGCGCACTCTGCCCGGTGATACGGAGTCGATGCCTACGCGGCGTAACAGAGCATGGGATCCCGAATCGGACATTGTAGACGTAAAGTATCCGCGTCGGACGGTTATCGGAGCCCGGTGGCGGGCTCTGCGGACTTGGCTCGGAAGGGCGAAGGGATGGCCGATGGGCAGGACCGGTTCGAACGCACCAGGCGACCAGGGCGGGCGGGATGTACCGCGCTTGGGCCTCCCCCAACTCCAGTTGGACGACCTGCTCGGGGAACTCCAGACGAGATTGACGACCGTGCGCACCACCCGGGACCGCGTCCACGCGCTACTGGAAGCCGTCGTCTCCATCGGCACCGATCTGGACCTCGACACCGTGCTGCGGCGCATCGTCGAGGCGGCCACCGCACTGGTGGACGCGCGCTACGGGGCCCTGGGGGTGATCGACGAGAGCGGCGACCATCTCGTCCGGTTCATCACGGCCGGGATGACCGATGACCAGATCGCCGAGATCGGTTCCTGGCCGCACGGCGAGGGCATCCTGGGACTCCTGATCAAGAAGCCGCAGGCGCTGCGGCTCACCGACCTCTCCTCGCACCAGGACTCGGTCGGCTTTCCAGCGGGTCATCCGCCGATGCGCTCCTTCCTCGGCGTGCCGGTACGGGTGCGTGACGAGGTGTACGGAAACCTCTATCTCACCGAGAAGGCGGGCGGCGGCGCCTTCGAGGACGACGATCAGGCCGTCGTCACCGCCCTCGCGACCGCCGCGGGCATCGCGGTCGACAACGCCCGGCTGTTCCAGGAGACCCGGCGCCGCGAGATCTGGCTCGGAGCCTCGGCCGAGATCTCCAACTCCCTGCTCTCCGGGGCACCGGGCTCCGAGGTGATCGAGCTGATCGCCCAGCATGCCCGGGACATCGGCGGGGCGTCGAGCGCTTTGATCATGATCGCGGAGGACGGGGAACTGGTGACCGCGGCGGCGGTGGGCGATCACCACGAGGCGTACCGGGCGCTGCGCCTGCCGGTCGGGGAGAACGCCACGGGGGCGGGCGCGGGGTCGTCCGCCGCGCGGGTCTTCCGCAGCGGCCGCTCGGCGCTGGTGGGCGACGCCCGGGCCGAAGCCCGCAACGCCGGCGTACCCGAGGAGGTACCGGCCGGGGCGGCGCTCCTGGTGCCGCTGGGACGCGACGACGCCGCCCGCGGAGTGCTCATGGTGATCAATCCGCCGGGCGAGGCGCCGTTCACCACCGCCACGCTCGACCTGCTCGAACCGTATGCCGCCCAGGCCGCCGTGGCGCTGGAATTGGCCGATCGGCGCCGTGACGCCGATCGCCTGTTCATGCTCGAAGACCGTGATCGGATCGCTCGGGATCTGCATGACACCGTCATCCAGCGGCTCTTCGCCACGGGCATCACCTTGACCGGCGCTTGCAAGATCATAGAGAAGCCGGGCGTGGCACACCGGGTCGGGCAGGCGATTCAGGAGATCGACGACGTCATCCGGCAGATCCGTTCCTCGATCTTCGCTCTCCAGGCCACCGCCGATGAGCGGCCCGCATTGCGCGGCAGGGTCCACGAGGTCGTCGACGCCGCTGCCCAGAGCCTCGGTTTCGCCCCGGCGGTGAAGGTGGACGGGCTGGTGGACACGGCCGTCGAGGAGGAGGTGGGCGAGCATCTGCTCGCGGTCCTGCGCGAGGCGCTGTCGAACGTCGCCCGGCACGCCCGAGTCCGCCAGGTCCGCGTCGCCATCGGCGTTCGGGCCGGCGGCGGCGAACACCTGCTGACCCTACGGGTCGAGGACGACGGGGTGGGCTTGCCCAGCGGAGGCCGCCGCAGCGGCCTGGCGAACATCGCGGACCGCGCCCGGCGGCTGGGCGGGGCGTTCGAGACGGGGTGCCCGGACACGGGCGGAACCGTCCTGGAATGGCGGGTGCCAGCGGGGCTCTCCCGCTGACACCCGCGGCCGGTCTCAGGGTGTCAGGGCGTCAAGGGTGGTGAAGGAGTAGCCGTTGGCGCGGAGCCCTTGGATGATCTGGGGGAGGGCGTCGGCGTCGAGGGTGGTGTGGTCGTCGGGGTTGGCCCCGACGTGCATGAGGACGATCATGCCGGGGCTGGCCGCGGCCAGAACACGCGCCGTGACCTTCGCGGCCGTCTGGCCGCCGGAGGTGCCCTGCCAGCCGAGGGAGTCGACGCTCCAGCCGACCGGGACATGGCCCAGTCCGTTGACCAGGGTGATGTCCGAAGCGGTATAGGCGCCGTAGGGGAAGCGGAAGAGAGCGCGCGTCTCGGCGCCGTTGGTGTTGAAGATCGCGGTACGCGCGTCGGTGACCTGGGTGCGGGCGGCGGCATCGCTGATCTTGGTGAAGTCGGGGTGGGTGTTGCTGTGGTTGCCGATGCGGAAGCCCGAGCCGGCCAGGAGGTTCGAGTAGACGGGGAACCCGCGGACGAAGTCACCGACCAGGAAGAAGGTCGCGGGCACGTTCTCGCGCTGGAGGGTGGCGCGGATCGAGGACACGCCGGCGGCGTCCCAGGCCCCGTCGAAGGTCAGCGCGGCCACCTTGGCGGTGGTGGGGATCCGGGTGACGTTCTTGCCGCGCAGCGAGGACGGCACGCCGGGGGGCGGGCCCGGCACCCAGGCGCGCTGGTCGGTCGTCCACGTGGTGCCGGTGACCGTCCGGCTCCAGAACGCCGCGTCGCGACCGCGGCCGACGACCACGGTCTTACCTCCGGCGTACGAGGCGCCCGGGCCGTCCACGTACAGGCCGCCCATGATCTGCCAGTCGCCCCAGGAACCGGTGAAGATACGAACACGCAGCCGGTGGGTGCTGGCATTGCGGACGAACACCCACGTTCGGCCGGTAGCGGCATCGGCGGCGATCCCCGGCGCGCTGTAGGTGCTCTCGCCCAGTGACGTCCAGTCCGACCAGGCCGTACCCGTCCGGGTTCGAGTCCACACCGCGTGGTCGCGGCCGGTGACGACCACGCGGACGGCATCGGTCCCCGTGACGGCCACGGCGGGCGCGCTGTCGGCCGTCACGTCGAGGTCCGTCCAGGAGCCCCAGCCGGTCGCGGGAGTGTAGGTCTTCGTCCGCAGCCGGTCGGCGGCGTCGCGGACGAACACCTCGACCCGTCCGTCGGGATGTCCGGCCGCCGCGGGCGGTGCGGTGATGACCAGGTCATCGACCTTGGTCCACGGTTGCCAGGTGCCGTTCACGCGGACCCGCTCCCATAGGCGCCCGTCCACGCCGCGGCCGAACACGTGTGGGGAACCGGCGGCGAACGTGACCGCTGGACCGCCCACCAGGCGCCCGTTCAGATTGAGCGGCTCGGCCCATACACCGCCGACCAGTCGGCGGTAAGACACGGTGGACTTCGAGGTCCGGTAGGCGACGTCGAAGCCCTTGCCGTCGGGCCATCCGGCCACGCCGGGCGTCGAGGTCGGGACGTCGGCCGCCGCCGTCCGGGCCGCGGCGGCGGGAGGGGCGGCCAGCGCCGGCCCGGTCGCCAGGGCGGCGGGGAGCAGCACGGCGGTGGAGAGCGCAATAAGGGATCGCATCGAGGGGACACCGTCCTTTGGTGGGGATCCTCAGCATCGGCCCGCCGCCCGGCCGGCGGCAGTGGACCAAGGTCCCCGGGCCGCGGGCCGAACGGCACCGGGCCGGCCACCGCCCTGCCACGGGGCACCCGCTTCCGGGGCCCAAAGGCGGCGGGAGAGGGGGACCTTCGCCCCTAGGCCGGTGCTGAAGCGGGGAGAAACGTGGGGGGTGAGCGGCCACGCCGGTGTGCTCGAAGACCGCCATCGATGAAGAGGAGAACACGATGTCCGAGCCGATCGTCGTCGGCATCGACGGTTCCGACGAGGCTGAACACGCCCTCGATTGGGCCGCCGCCGAGGCCGGGCTGCGTCAGCGCCCTCTGCACATCGTTCACGCTGTGGAGAACTGGCCCTACAAGACCCCGCTTTTCGCGCCCCCTGAGACGGCCGAACGCTTCACCCGCGCGGCCCACATGCTCCTGGCAGGTGCCCGCGAACACGTCCAGAAACGGTGGCCCGACCTTGAGACGTCGACCGCGGCGGTCGCCGGCGAGACGCCTGAGGCTCTGCGGGAGCAGTCGGAGAAGGCGTGCGAGCTGGTCCTCGGCAGCCGCGGCCGCGGCGGGTTCGCCAGCCTGCTCCTGGGCTCCACGAGCCTGCGGGTGGCCGAGCATTCCCCCGTCCCGGTCGTGATCGTACGCGGGGACGCCGCCGACCGCGGTGAGATCGTCGTGGGTATCGACCCGAAGCGGGACGCGAGCGCGATCCTCGACTACGCCTTCGACGCCGCTGCGCTCCGTGGCGCGCGAGTGCGGATCGTGCACGCATGGCGGACGTACGAGACCCTCATCGAGGCCGGTTACGCCATCGACGTCGAGCAGGCACGGCAGGATCTGCGCACGGAGGCCATCGAGGCGTTCGCGCCCCAGCGGGACAGGTATCCCCAGATCGATGTGGTCGAGGAGATCGTCCTGGGACATCCGGTGACCGCGCTGACCAACGCCTCGCGCAATGCCCGCCTGCTGGTGGTCGGCGCTCACGACCGGCACTGGAACGCGCCCCACCTCGGCTCGATCGGCCACGGGGTCGTCCACCACGCGCAATGCCCGGTCGCCGTCGTCCATCCCCGCTGATCCGTCGCGCGCCGCTGATCCGTCGCGGCGTCCGGCAGCGGGCCGTGGCGCTCGCCCTTCAAGGATCGTTCGCGTCACCCCGTTCCACCACCGGCCCTTGGCCCTCCCGAGTAGGGACCTCCGGCGCTGTGACAGGAGGCACGGGCCGCCGAACGGCCGGCGGTGGCCCGCCGGCCGTTCAACGGCTTCACCTGGTGGAGCCCGTCAGGACGCCGTAGGCGATGATGTTGTCCTTGTAGCTGCGCTTGACCGGGTCGAACTCGCCTCCGCAGGTCATCACCCGGATCGTCGGATCGGAGGTTCGGCCGTAGACCCGCTCGGTCGGGAACCGGGACTTCGGCACCTGCTCGATCGAGGTGATCTGGAAGATCGCGGTGCGGCCGTCCTGGCGGAGGACCTCGACCCGCGCTCCGCGCTTGAGGTGTCCGAGCTCGTAGAACACCGCCGGGCCGGAGGCGCGGCTGTCGACGTGGCCGTAGAAGGCGGCCGGGCCGCGTTCGCCCGGTGCCGCGCCGCCGTTGTACCAGCTGGTGAGCCATGGCTGTTTCAGGGAGGGCTCCTGGACCGTGCCGTCGGCGTTCAGCCCGAGGCTCAGCACCGGTGCGTCGACGCCGATGGCGGGGATCCGGATGCGGACGGGCGACGACCGTGCCATCGGGGCGGCGGCCCGCGTCACCGAGGAGGTGCCGCTCGGGCCGCCGCCCGGCACGTCCGGCGGCCCGCCGCGGGCGAGCCCGAAGAGGACGAGGGCGGCCCCGATGAGCACGGCGGCGGCCGCGACCGGCGGCCACACGCCGCCCCATCGGTGCATCTCACCCACCACCCTCGCGGCGCCTGCGCAGCGCGAACGCGCCCGCGGCGGCACCGGCGGCGACCAGAATCATGCCACCGAGCACCAGGGGACCGGAACCGGAAGTGGAGCCGCCCCCCGTCTGCGGCGGCCCGGACGGAGTCGGACCGGTCGGGGCCGGGCTCGTCGGCAACGAACTGGTGGGAGACGGTTCAGGCGTGCCCGAGGCGATCAGGAGGGAGGCCGAAGCGCTGACCGTGGTCCCGTCGCAGAGCAGGTCGACGCTGTAGCGGGCGGGTTTGGCGTCGGCGGAGGTCTTCATGGTGATCTTGGTGGCCCCCTGGAAGGCGCCGCTCCCGGTGAAGGCGCCGGACTTGACGACGGCCTTGGCGGTCCCGTCCGCGCAGACGGCGGAGACGGTCACCTGTGCGCCACCGGCGTTCACTGTCGACGGGGTCACGGAGACCGAGTTCTTGGGTGTGGCCGGCGGGGTGGTGGGCCCGCTCGTCGTGGGGGTCGGGGTCGGTTCGAAGGGACCGAGGGCGAGCGCCGCCGCGAGGACGGGGGTGAGAGCGAGAACACCGATGGGCGACATGCCAACCTCCTGCGCGCTGTTTGGCCCGCGTGGTCGGGGCCTTTCCGCTTCAAGTGCAGCCCGATCGGCGCTGTCGTTGCAGGGACGGAGGTCGTCCCGTGCGAGGCCCTAAGTCCCTGCCTGGCGGGGCACGCGGGACCGGCGGGCGGCGGGCCTGGAGGTGCTTCTCCGGTGAACCCGCAGTTGACCCGGCGGGCGGGTGCCGGCGAGGCTCGGTCACCACTGTCGTGGACCTTGTGCCGGACGCGGGTGCAGGGGGGACCTTCGTCCGTAGCCGGCCGAGGGACGCCTCCCTAGCGTCGGGGGGAGTGGTGTAAGGAGGCCGCGATGGGCGTACAGGCGATACGGGCCGAGGGCCTGACGAAGCGATTCGGGAACGTGGTCGCGTTGGACGGCCTCGACCTCGAAGTGGAGCGGGGTGAGATCTTCGGGTTCCTGGGGCCGAACGGGGCAGGAAAATCGACGACCATACGCCTGCTGCTGAGCTTGATCCGGCCGACCGCGGGGACCGCGTGGATCATGGGTGTGCCCGTCGGTGACGCCGTTCGCGCCCACCGCCATATCGGCTATGTCGCGGGGGACGTCGCGGTCTGGTCACAGCTGACCGGCATGGAGACCCTGACCTACCTCGGCCGCCTCTCGGGCCGGGTCGATGTGGCGTTCCGGGACGAGTTGATCGAGCGGCTGCGGTTCGACCCCGGCATGCGGGCGCGCTCCTACTCCAAGGGCAACCGGCAGAAACTCGCGCTGATCGCGGCCTTCATGTCGAGGCCCGACGTGCTGTTGCTCGACGAGCCGACGTCCGGCCTGGACCCGCTCATGGAGGCCGAGTTCCAGACGCTGGCCAAGGAGGCCGCGGGGCGCGGGCAGACCGTCTTCCTTTCCTCCCACCTTCTGGACGAGGTCCAGGACGTCTGCCAGCGCGTGGCGATCCTGCGCCGGGGACGCCTCGTCGAGGTCGCGGCCCTGGAGGACCTGCGAAACCTGGGCGGGAGCGTGCTGGAGGCGATCATCGATGGTCCCGTACCCGACCTCGACGGGGTACCGGGTGTGACCGGTGCCGAGCGGATCGACGGCGGGGTCCGGGTGACGGTCAGCGGCTCGCCGTCGCCGCTGCTGTCCCGGCTGAGCGCCTGTCCCCTGGTCCGGCTGCGCAGTCACGAACCGACCCTTGAAGAGATCTTCCTGAGCTACTACGAGGCGGACCGATGAACGGGACCGTGCCGCTGCGCGGCCGCGTGCCACGGGTGAGCGTGGAATCGGGCCGTCCGGCAGGCGTACAGGTGGCGCGGCTGACCGTCCGGCTGATCCGCCGCGGCGCCCTCTGGCTCGCCCTGGTCGTCGGCTTCTATATGGCCGTCGAGGTCTTCAGCTACGAGCAGACCTATCCGGACGCCGCCGCGCGTCTACGGCTCGCGAAACTCGGGGATGACCCGGCCATGCGGATGCTGCAGGGCATCCCGCACGCCGTCGAGACGCCGGGGGGCTTCGTCGTCTGGGACGCCGGCTGGATGCTGGCCGCGATCATCGGCATCTGGGCGCTGCTCGTCACCGGGCGCCTGCTTCGCGGGGAGGAGGAGTCCGGGCGCGCGGAACTCGTCCTGGCGGCCCCGGTCAGCCCCGCACGCGTCGTCCTGGTGCAGGCCGCGGTCGTCACCGCCGCGGCCGTTCTGACCGGCGCGGCGGCGGCGGCGGTGCTGACGGCGATGGGAACCGGGGTGGTGGGGTCGGTGCTCTTCGGCCTCGCCCTGTCCGGCGTCGCCGCGACGTTCGCCGGCGTCGCCGCCATCGCCTCGCAGCTCTTCCAGATACGCCGCCGCGCGACCGGGATCTCGGCCGCGGTCTTCGGAATCCTGTTCCTGCTCCGGATGGGAGCGAACAGCGCGGACTCCCGGGGGTGGCTGCGCTGGCTGTCCCCGTTCGGCTGGCTGGACGAACTGCACCCCTACCGGGAGCCCCGGTGGGGCGTGCTCGCGGTGTCGCTCATCGCACCCGCCGCCCTGTTCGCGATCGCCGTCCGGCTCCGCGGCGCGCGGGACACCGGCGGCGCGCTGATCACCGGGAACGACCGGGCCCGCGCCCGGTACCGCCTCCTCGGCGGTCCCACCGCGTTCGCCTGGCGCGGTGGCGAGGGCATGCTCGCGGGCTGGCTGCTCGGCATCGCCGCGTACGCCTTCATGTCCGGTGCCCTCGTCGCCACCGTCACCGACTTCGTGGCCGACGACCCGGACTACCGGAAGGTGCTGGAGTCGATGGGCTGGGACGCCGCCGACGCCGCCGAGGGCTTCGCAGGACTCATGGGCGTTCTCATCGGCCTTCTCATCGCCTTGTACTCCTGCTGGCGCATCGGGGCCGCCCGCGCCGAGGAGGCCACCGGACGGCTGGACCACGTCCTCACACGTCCCGTCACCCGCTCGCGGTGGCTCAGCGGTCATGTGCTGCTGACCTTCGCCACCTCGGTCCTGCTGGCGCTCGCCTCCGCGCTGGCGATGTGGGCTGGCGCGGCGGTCACCGGGGCGGATCTCGGCCTCGCCGACTCGCTGGCCGCGAACCTCAATCCGCTGCCGGTCGTCTTGCTCGCCGCCGGCCTGGCGGTCCTGCTCCTCGGTGCCAGGCCACGGCTCACCGTCACCGGCTCCGTGGCGGCGACCTCCACCGCCTACCTCGTCGAAATGATCGGGCCGGCGTTGAACTGGCCCGATCCGGTCCTGGGCCTGTCCCCGTTCCACCACCTCGCCAAGGTGCCCGCGGAGCCGTTCCGGCCCCTGGCCGCCGTCACGATGACCGCGCTGGCGGTGCTGCTGGCCGTGGCGGGCGGCGTCCTCTTCGATCGCCGGGACCTCACCGGCGACTGACCAGGGTGGGCGTGCCTGTTCCTCGCCCAGAATCGGGCGACGATCTCACCGCGGAGCGCGAGCACGCCCCCGTCCGCAGAGAGAAGCCGCGGTCTCCAGTCGGGAGACCGCGGCTTCGCCGGTCGCGACACCGTGCCCGGTGCCCCTCGCGCCTTGAGGCGCCTTGCGCGCACCTAGGACACCGTCACAGGCGGGCGGCGATGTGGTCGACCAGATCGGCGAGCCGGCAGGTGTAGCCCCACTCGTTGTCGTACCAGCCGAAGACCTTCACCAGCTCGCCGCTCGACTGGGTGAGCGGCGCGTCGAAGACGCAGGAGGCGGGGTCGCCGATCACATCCCGGGACACGATGGGGTGGGTGTTGTAGCGGACGATGCCCGCCAGCGGGCCGCCGGCGGCCTTGGCGAACGCCTCGTTGATCTCCTCGGCGGTGGCCGGCCGGTCCAGCAGGCAGGCCAGGTCCACCAGCGACCCGTCCTCGACGGGGACGCGCAACGCCATTCCGTCGAACCGTCCCGCCAGCTCGGGGATCACGGCGCCGACCGAGCGGGCGGCTCCGGTGCTGGTCGGGATGACGTTCACGGCCGCGGACCGGGCGCGGTGCAGGTCCTTGTGCGGGGAGTCGAGGAGGTTCTGGTCGTTGGTGTACCCGTGGACGGTGGTCATGTAGCCCTTGACCACACCGAACGCGTCGTGGAGCACCTTGGCCATGGGCGCCACGCAGTTGGTCGTGCATGAGGCGTTGGAGACGACCGTGTGGTGGTCGGGATCGTAGACGTCCTCGTTGACGCCCATCACGATGGTGGCGTCCACGCCCTTGCCCGGCGAGGAGAGGACGACCTTGCGCGCCCCGGACTTCAGGTGGGCGGCCGCGTCCTCCCGCTGGCGGAACCGGCCGGTGGACTCGATGACGATCTCGGCCCCGACCGCGCCCCAGTCCAGGTCGCGCGGGTCGCGGTGGGCGGTGACGGGAATGCGGCGGCCGTCGATGATCAGTGCCGTGTCGTCGTGCTCCACCGAGCGGCCGAGGCGGCCGTAGGTGGAGTCGTACATGAGCAGGTGCGCGAGGGTGGCGGTGCCGGTGATGTCGTTGACGGCGGCGACCTCCTGGCCGCGTTCCAGCGCCAGCCGCAGATAGTTGCGGCCGATGCGTCCGAATCCGTTGATGCCTACCGGCGTTGTCATCTCTTCTCCTCCTGGTCGGATCGGTGCGCGACCAGGGCTCACCGCCGGTGCCCCTGGACCGCTTTCTCAAGGCTCCGACGGAGGCGGGACCAGTTCATAGGGACCTTGGTCACCTCTGCGTGGTCTGTTGGACTCCCGGGAACCGCGGGTCGCCGCAAGGCCGCGACGTGACGTAGGGCGCTTCCCTCCGCGTGGGCCATGGACGCGTCCTGACCAGGTGGGCGGCCGTGTCGTTGCCGCCACCCGCAAGGTCTGCTCGCACCCCGCGCCAAGCTCTATCCCTTCGCCCGCCGTGCCCGGATGGTCTTGGCGGTCGCGTCCGCGAGGAGGACGGCCGGCAGGACGATCAGGGCGATGAGCCAGCCGAGCGGGGACGGAAGGCCGCCGCCGAGCAGATGCGCGAGCGGTGGGACCCCCATGAAGGCGAGCATGACCACGAGGTCGGCGGTGACCGCCCAGAGCAGCAGCGGGTTGCCGGTCCAGCGCAGGCGCCCGGCCCAGCGCGACTCGCTGCGGCAGGAGAACGCGGCGGCCATCTGACCCAGCATGATGGTGGCGAAGGCGGTGCCGGACGCGGTGAACAGCAGCGCGTCGGACGGGTCCTCGCCCCAGCTCCAGCCGCCGGCGACCAGAACGGTGGCGAAGGCGGCCATGGTGACGGCCGCCTCCGCCGGCCCGAGCACGCCGAAGACACGGCCGAGCAGGCCCCGGTCGATCAGGCGGGTTCTGCTGACGCGTCCCTCCATCGTGCGCGGCCCGGCGGGCTCGGCGCCCAGGGCGAGGGCCGGGAGGATGTCGGTGCCGATGTCCAGGGCCAGGATCTGCAGCACGCTCAACGCCAGCGGGAACTTCCCGCCGGTCGCCGCCCAGGCCACGAACGGCACCAGCTCGGCGACGTTGTCGGTGAGGTGGTAGGTCAGGAAGCGGCGGATGTTGGAGAAGGTCGCCCGGCCCTCTTCCACCGCCGCGACGATCGTGGCGAAATGGTCGTCCAGCAGGACGAGGTCGGCGGCCTCGCGGGCGACGTCGGTACCGGAGGCGCCCATCGCCACGCCGATGTCGGCCTGCCGGAGCGCCGGCCCGTCGTTCACACCGTCCCCGGTCATCGCCACCACGTGCCCACGTGCCTGAAGGGCGCGGGCGATGCGCAGCTTGTCCTCGGGGGTCACCCGGGCGACGACCACCTGGTCGCGGTCGAGCAGGCGCCCGAGAGCGGTCTCGTCGCGGGGGAGTTCGGTGCCGGACACCACCAGGGCATCCGGCCCCGCCAGTCCGACCTCGGTGGCGATGGCGCGGGCCGTCGTCGGATGGTCACCGGTGATCATCGCCAGCCGGATCCCGGCCCGGCGGCAGGAGGCGATCGCCGCCGCGACGTCGTCGCGAGGCGGGTCCTCCAATCCCACCAGGCCGAGCAGGGTCAGCTCGCGTTCGGCATCGTCGGGATCGTCGGGGAGGTCGTCCGGCAGGTCCTCCGGTCTCCGGACGGCGACCGCGAGGACGCGCAGGCCCCGGCCCGTCATCGCGGCAAGGGACGCCTCGGCGCCGGGAGCGGGTCCGCAGCGGGGGAGCACGGAGTCCGGGGCGCCCGTCAGATGGAGGCCGCTGGAGGTGAGCGCCGAGGCGCGCCGCCGGCGCGCGTCGAAGGTCAGGCGGCGGCGCACCGGTTCCTCGGACAGGTCGGATCCGGCGCGCAGGGCGAGGACGTGCAGAGCCGCCTCCATCGGATCGCCGATCGCCTGCCAGCGGCCGCCCGTACGGCGTGTCCGACCCGTGGAGCACCGGTGGGCGGTGGATGCGAGCCGCCGCACCGCCTCGACCGCTTCGGCCGCGCCGGTGAGGTGGCCTTCGGGGGAGTACCCGGCGCCCTGCACGCTCACGGTGCCGGAGGGCGTCCATACCTCGACCACCGCCATCTCGTTGCGGGTGAGGGTGCCGGTCTTGTCGGTGCAGATGAAGGTGGTGGAACCGAGCGTCTCCACCGCCTCCAGCCTGCGCACGAGGGCATGGCGCCCGGCCATCCGCTGGGCGGCCCGGGCCAGCGAGAGCGTGACGGTCGGCAGCAGGCCCTCCGGCACCAGCGCGACGGTGACGCCCACGGCCAGCAGGAAGCCCTTGCCCGGTTCGAGGCCGAGCAGAACGGCGGCGCCGAAGAACGACGCGCCGACGGCGACCGCGATCACCGCGACCGCCAGGACCACGCGGTGCAGTTGGAGCGCCAGCGGGCTCGGCCGCCGGTGCGCGCTCCGCGTCAGCGCGGCGATGTCGGCCAGCCGGGTCGCCGACCCGGTCGCGACCGTCACCGCCTCGGCCTCTCCTTCGGTGACGAAGGTCCCCGCGTGCACGCGAGCGCTCTTCTCCGGACGCGCCGGGACGCTCTCACCGGTGAGCATCGACTCGTCCACCGCCAGGGAATGGGTCTCCAGCAGTTCGAGGTCGGCGGAGATCCGGTCGCCCGGCCCGAGCAGGACGATGTCGCCGATGACCAGCTCCGCCGTGTCGATCACGGTCGGGCGCCCGTCGCGGCGGACGGTCACGCGGGCCGGAAGCAGCTCGCGCAGCCGTCTGCCGGCCCGTTCGGCGCGATACTCCTGGGCGAACGCGAACACCCCGTTGAAGACGACCACGACGGCGATGGCCACGGCGAGCTGCGGCATACCGCCTACGTAGGCGAGGCCGGCGGCCCCCCACAGCAGCAGCGCGAAGAAGTGCACCATCTGCCGGGCCAGGGAGATCAGCGGCGACGGGGAGCGCTCGGTGGGCAGTATGTTGCGGCCGTTCCGGTGCAGTCGGGCCGCGGCCTCGTCTGAGGTCAGTCCTCGCTGAACGGGTGTCGGCCCCGCCTCTGTGACCATGGGGCAAGCCTGTTATAGGCGGGCTCGCCGCTTTAGAGGCGCAAGCCCCCGGGTCGAGGGACCTTCGGCCCGGGACGGGATCTCGCCTGGGGAGCAGACTGGGACTTTCGCTGGCATCTCGGGTGATAGGCCAAGGGCGGGGCGTCCACGTCGGCGGTCCTCGAATCCGTTGCGGGTCTGGACCGCCCCACGGAGGCCGGCACGGGGGTCAAGGGCCGATGCGGCGGCGGTCGAAGGCGGCCCATTCGGCGTCCCAGAGCCGGTAGCGCCGCAGATCGCAGCGTCGGCGCACCAGCGCGTAGGCTCCCAGCAGCGGCAAGCCCAACGCCGCGGTGACACTGGGTCCGGTGACCAACGTATCGGCGATCGTTTGCGCGTGCCGCCGTGGCGGTTCGTCCCCCACCGTGGCCGAATCCGCCCAGACCTTGGGGTGCCCTCCCACACTGGCTCCGTGCCAGGTGGTGTAGGAACCGGTCCGCCGGCTCCCGTTCCGGTCGTCCCAGACGACCGTGACCTGCCGGCCTGACCGTAGGTTGTCGACCTTCACGACGGTGGCGTCGACTCTGTGGCGGGTGAGCGCCTCATGCCGTTCGGCCCGTACCCCGGAACTGTAGACGGCCTGGGAGACACGGACGCAGACGGGCGGGGCGACGGCCAGAAACGTGATCAGCAGGAGCAGGCCGAGCATCCTCTGGTTGCGGTCCACGTCGCGGCGCAGATCGTTGTCGTCGAAACCGCAGCTTCGGCGCCAGCGGTTCAGCCGAACCCATGGCGTCACCGGTGTCATGATGTCCTCCCTTCAGCCTTCCTGGTGCGACGCTAAGCGGCCGGCCATGCCCGGCCGTAGAGGCGGACGGCCTCTGCCCCACGGGCCTTCAGGGCCCTCTTGCCGTGCCGCGAAGGGACCTACGTCCCCCGCCCCGCGCCCTTGCGGTCAGCAGATACGGGGTAGTTGCTCGCCGACGAGCATGTCGACGACGCGGGTGGCGCCGAGCAGGGTGCGCATCTGGACGCGGCCGGGACGTCGCGGGGTGACCCGTCCGATCACGCGGGCCTCGGTGCCCTCGGGCCGGGCGCGCATCGCGGCGAGGACGGCGTCCGCCGCCGCAGGGGCGACCAGGGCGACCAGGCAGCCCTCGTTGGCGACGTGCATCACGTCCAGGCCGAGCAGTTCGCACGCGGCCGCCACCGGCGGGGGTACGGGAATCGTCTCCTCGTCCAGTTCGATTCCCACGGCCGAGGACTCGGCGAGCTCGTTGAGCGCACCGGCGAGGCCTCCCCGGGTCGGGTCGCGCAGCACGTGCACCCCGTCCCCGCCCGCCTGGATCATCGCGGCGACCAGCCGGTGCAGGGGCCTGCTGTCGGAGGCGATCTCGGCCTCGAAGCCCAGGCGTTCGCGGGCGCTGAGGATCGCGGTGCCGTGCAGGCCGATCGGGCCGGACAGCAGGACCACGTCGCCCGGACGGCCCCGGGCCGAGGACGGCATGGCCCCCGCCGGGCGGCGGCCCAGGCCGGTGGTCGTGACGTAGAGCCCGTCCGCGGCCCCGCGTCCGACGACCTTGGTGTCCCCGGTGACCACCTGGACACCGGACGAGGCGGCCGCACGCGCCACCGACGCGGTGACCGCGCGCAGCTCGGCGAGCGGCAGGCCCTCCTCGATGATGTAGGCGAGGCTGAGGGCGACCGGGCTCGCCCCGCGCATGGCCAGGTCGTTGACGGTGCCGTGGACGGCCAGGGAGCCGATATCGCCGCCGGGGAAGAAGCGCGGTGTGACGACGAACGAGTCGGTGCTGACCACGGCCCCGGCGGCGCCGAGGTCCACCGCGGCGGCGTCCTCGGCGGTCACGTCGCCGCCCAGCTCCGCGCCGATCACGTCCCGCAGCAGCTCGGCCATGAGCCGTCCGCCCGAGCCGTGCCCGAGCAGCACCCGCTCGGTCTCCGCGGCCGGGACGGGGCAGCTCATCATCGTCGGATCGGTCATCGTGTCCTCCCGGCGTTGTGGAAGGCGGCGCAGGTGCCCTCGGTGGAGACCATCGGCGCGCCCAGCGGTCGGCGGGGCGTGCACGACGTCCCGTAGGCGGCGCAGTCGGTGGGCAGCCTGGTGCCCCGCAGGATCGCGCCCGCGATGCATTCGGCGTTCTCGGCCGAGCTCAGGCCGTCCACGCCGAAGCGCCGTTCGGCGTCATAGGCGGCGTACTCGGGCGCGAGGACGAATCCGCTGGCCTGGATGGGACCGATGCCCCGCCACGTGCGGCCGGTCACCCGGAACACCCGGCGCAGCGCCTCCTGGGCGGCGGTGTTGCCGGACCGGCGTACAGCGCGGACGTACTGGTTCTCGACCTCGCGGCGGCCCTCCTCCAGCTGGCGGACGGCCATCAGGATGCCCTCCAGCAGGTCGAGCGGCTCGAAGCCGGTGACCACGATCGGCACCTGGTAGCGGGCGGCGATGGGCTCGTACTCGGTCCATCCCATCACCGCGCAGACGTGCCCGGCGGCGAGGAACGCCTCCACCTGGTTGTCGGCGGAGTCGAGGATCGCGGTCATCGCGGGGGGCACCAGCACGTGGCTGACGAGCATGGAGAAGTTGCCCAGGCCCAGGGCCCGGGCGTGCAGCACCGCCATGGCGTTGGCGGGCGCGGTCGTCTCGAAGCCGACCGCGAAGAACACCACCTGGCGGTCGGGGTTGTCGGCCGCCAGCCGTACGGCGTCCAGCGGGGTGTACACCACGCGCACGTCCGCGCCGCGGGCTCGAAGCCCGAGCAGGTCGCCGGACGATCCGGGGACCCGGAGCATGTCGCCGAAACTCGTGAAGATCACGCCTGGGCGGGAGGCGATGGCCAGCGCCCGGTCCAGGGTCTCCAGCGGAGTCACGCAGACCGGGCAGCCAGGGCCGTGGATCATGCGCATTCCCGCGGGCAGCAGCTCGTCTATGCCCTGCCGGACGATGGTGTGGGTCTGGCCGCCGCACACCTCCATGATCGTCCAGGGGCGGGTGGCGGTGGCGCGGATGTCGGCCAGCAGCCGGCGGGCCAGCCCCGGGTCCCGGTACTCGTCGAGAAATCTCATCGGATCCTTCCGGTTCCGTCCTGCCGGGAGCCGGTGGGGCGATCTCCCGTGTCCGTCGGGTCGCGGCCATCACCGCCGGTGCCGAGTTCGTCTCGCAGCGCGTCCGGGATGGCGCGGATCACCGCGAGGGTGCGGGCGGCCTCCTCCTCGTCCACCATGCTGATCGCGAAGCCGACGTGGACGATGACATGGTCGCCGGCGCGCGCCTCGGGTGTGAAGGCGAGGCAGACCTCGCGGCGGACGCCGTCGAAGTCGACGACGCCCATGCGGGGGTCGTCGCCATGGATCTCCACGACGCGTCCGGGAATGCCCAGGCACATCTTCACTCACCCCTGCCCGCGGTGGCCGACAGTCGCGCCGCCGCGACCACCGCCTGCCCGTAGCTGATGCCGCCGTCGTTCACCGGGACGCGCTCGCCGATGAAGACCTCGAAGCCGGCGCCGTCCAGCGCCTTGAGGACGTCGGCCGCCAGCGTGCGGTTCTGGAAGACGCCACCGGACAGGCAGACCGTGCCGACCCCGGTCTCGGTGCCGATGCGCTCGCACAGCACGGCGGTCACGGTGGCGAGGGTGTGGTGGAAGGCGGCGGCGATACGTCCGGGCGGCTCTCCGCCCGACCGGGCCTCCAGGACGTCGCGGAGGGTCGCCGCGGCGTCGTACACCCACAGGCCGTCGCGGTGGACGAGCCGCCAGGCGAGCGGACCCACGTCATCGTGCCCGGCCGCCGCCGCCTCCAACCGCATCGCGGCTTCACCCTCGTAGCGGTTGTCGCCGCAAACGCCGAGCAGGGCCGCCACCGCGTCGAAGAGCCGCCCGGCGCTGGAGGCCGGCGGCGAGTTCAGCCGACGTTCGATCATGCGGCGCACCAGGGAGATCTCCCGTTCGTGCAGGCCGTCCGGCAGGTGCTCGGCGGCCACCGCGTCCTGGAGACGTTCTGCCAGGGGTTCGGCGCCGAACAGGTAGCCCAGCGCCATGCGGGCCGGCCGCCGGACGGCCACGCTCCCCCCGCACAGCGGGGCACGGGAGAAGCGCCCGAGCCGCCGGTACCCCGTGTAGGTGGCCAGCAGGATCTCTCCGCCCCAGAAGGTGCCGTCGTCTCCGAGCCCGAGCCCGTCGTAGGCCACACCGAGGAAGGGGCCTTCGACCCCGTGCTCGGCCGCCGTGGCGGCGACGTGGGCATGGTGGTGCTGCACCGCGATCCGGTGGTCGGCGGGCCAGCGCGCGGCGTGCTTGGTGGACAGGTATTCGGGATGGAGATCATGCGCGACATACGCGGGGTCGACGTCCTCGACGCGCAGCCGCAGCTCCAGCGATCGTTCGAACGCCTCCAGCGTCTCCGCGTCCTCCAGGTCCCCGATGTGCGGGCCGAGGACCGCCCGCCGTCCTGACGCGACGGTGAAGGTGTGCTTGAGCTGCGCGCCCAGCGCGAGTACCGGTTCGGACGGCGCCACCGGCAGCGGCAGCGGAGCGGGGGCGTACCCGCGGGCCCGGCGCACCAGGGACGGCCTCCCGGCGGCGACTCGGGCGACGCTGTCGTCGTAGCGTGCCAAGATCGGCCGGTCGTGGGCGAGGACACCGTTGGTGACGGGGGTGAACAGGCGGACGGCATCGTCGTCATCGATCACCATGGGGCTTCCGGCGCGGTTGCCGCTGGTCACCACCAGGGGCCGGTCCAGGTCCCGCAGTAGCAGGTGATGCAGCGGGCTATAGGGAAGGAACATCCCGATATCGGGGAGGCCGGAGCACACCTGCGGCGCCACCGCCCCGTCCACCTGGGGTGCCAGCACGATCGGGGAGGCGGGGGAGGCCAGGAGGCCCACGTCGGTCACGGTGAGCGTCGCGATCGCGGACGCCGCCGCGATGCCGGGGACCATGACGGCGAGCGGCTTGGCCTCCCGTCCCTTGGCGTCGCGCAACCGCTCCACCGCGCATGGATCGGTGGCGTCGCAGACCAGCTGGTAGCCGCCGACGCCCTTGATCGCGACGACTCCGCCGCGCCGGATCGCCGTCACCGCCGCCGCCAAGGCGTCCTCGCCCGACGTGCCGTCCCCCCGCCAGGTCAGCCGCGGCCCGCACTGCGGGCACGCGATGGGCTCGGCGTGGAAACGGCGGTTGCCGGGATCGTGGTACTCGGCCGCGCACGCCGGGCACATCGCAAAGCCTTCCATGGTCGTACGCGCCCGGTCATAGGGAAGCCCGGTGACGATGGTGGCACGCGGCCCGCAGTCGGTGCAGTTGACGAACGGGTAGCGGTAGCGCCGATCGGCCGGGTCGGACAGCTCGTTCAGGCACGCCTCGCAGGTGGCCAGATCCGGGGGCACGTCCCGTGCCGCGGTCCCCCAGGCGGCGCTGTCGAGGACGGTGAACCTCGCAGGGACCACCGCTCCGGGCAGGCGGGTCGTCAGCACGTCGAGTACGGAGGCGTGCCGTGGTGCCTCGTCCACGAGCCGGGCCTGGAAGTCGTCCAGTACCGCGTCCTCGCCGACGGCCCTGATCACCACGGCGCCGCCGGCGTTGCGCACGTCGCCGCGCAGGCCGCAGGCAGTCGCAAGGCGGTAGACGAACGGCCGGAAGCCCACCCCCTGCACGGTGCCGCGCACTTCGATGCGCCGTGCCTCGATCTCACCGTCCTGGATCCCGCTCATGAGGACGCCGGCCAGGCGCGGGTGAGGGGGGACCACTGGCCGTCGGCGGTCGGGTAGGTGGTGGTCCAGACGGCTTTGTCGGTGCTTCGGACCGCCGCGATGATGTACGGCGTGGGTTCACGGGTCCCGGCGGCGGTCGGGGCGTCGACCAGTCTGCCGCCGAGGCTCTTCCATCCGGTGGAGCCGTCGCCGCCGAGCCCGTTCGCCCAGAGAGCGTCGTCGGTGCCTCGTGCGAGGACGAACAGGCCGTTGCTCTGCGGTATGTAGCCGATGGCCGGCGTGCTGTAGGTGCGGCCGCCCAGTGAGCTCCAGGTCGACCCCTGGGCACTGGACGTCCTCCAGATGGCGTGATCGGTTCCGGCAGCGACGATGTCGACGTGGCCGTCCTGGATGGTCACCGCGGCCGGTCCGGTCGACAGCCGGCCGCCCGCGCGTTTCCACGCCTTCAGCGATCCGCCTGCCTCCAGCGTCCGGGTCCACAGCGCGTTGTCGGTGCCGCGGGCGAACACGTCGATGCGCCCGTCGCTCCCTCCGGTGACCGCCGGTGACGAGGTCAGCGCCCCTCCCCAGCTGGTCCAGCGCCCCCAGCTACCGTTGCGCATCGTCCGCAGCCACACCGCGTCGTCGGTGCCGCGTGCCGCCACGACGACCGTCGTGCCCGCGACGGCCGCGGCCGGAGCGCCGACGACGACGCCGCCCACGTTGTGTGGCGCGGACCAGGAGCCTTCACGGACGAAGGTGCGCATGTATACCGCGCTGTCGCCCCCTTGGTAGAAGGCGAATCCAGAGCCGGCCGAGTCGAAGGCTAGCCCGACGGCCGAACGTGCGACCTGCCCCGGCGCTGCCGCGGGCGGAGCACCTGCTGCCGTCTGTGGGGCTGCGACAGGAAGCGCAAGCCCGAGAAGGCCGGCCGTGGTGCCCGCCCTTAAGGCGAGAATCCCGGGCGGACGGAACGAGATACGCCGTTTGATGCCTGCCATTTGTGCGGATCCAAGCATTTTCATCACCCCGATTCAGAATGAGCCCTGGTGATGAGGGTGAGGAAGGGCCGAAGGTCCCTGAGACCGACCCGCGGGCGTCGTGGTACCGAGAGGCCGACGCCGCCGGACGGGCAGGCTCCTGTGGTTCATCCGGTCCCGGAACCGCGGCCGCCGTGCCCCGTGCCTCTTGGGAGCGGGGGAGCCGTGACCGAGAGGGGACCTTGGTCCCGGCCGACGGTGGACGTGCTCCCCTGGCCGGCCGCGATCGCGAGCACGACGGTGGGAGCAGGCGCTGCCCGCCGCAGCGACGCGGTTTCCGGGCATCGGCCCAGGGAGGATGAAATGTTCTTCTCACGGTTCGCCTTTGCGGTGGTCGCATTCCACCGATTCGTCATGGGAATGGTAGGCGCCGAGCCCGCCTCCACACCGGGACCGGACTCATGAACGGCATCACCCCGGAACAGGTTCCGGCACCCGATGTGGAGCGCCTACTGCACACACGTCATCGTCGCTGCCTTCCCGCGCTGGCCACGTTGAGATTGCTGGCCGGAACGTCGGGAGATGAAAGGACAGGGCACGGGGTGCGCAGCGCGACGGAAGAGGTGCTGGGCGAACTGGCGGCCGCCGAGCGGATCCTGCTGAACTCGCTTGCGGGAGGTCTGCGTTCCAACGCGCTCGCGCATTTCCTGGAGTGCCGGACCAATCGGCTGAAGGTCGTGGCCGAGGATGCCGCCGTGGCCGCCGACGGCGGCGACATGCCGTCTCTACGGAGGCTGCTCTACCAGTTCAATGCCCTGGCCGACGCGATGTGGAAAGTGCAGATCGCCCTCAGCGAATCCGGCCGAGGCCGCCGGGCCGTGCGCTCCAGGTGAACCCTATTCGTGGCCGCCCGCACCGGACGCCGGGTGGCGCGTGCGGTGGAAGGCCAGGGCACCGGGAAGTACGGGGAGCCAGAAGCTGAGGACGCGGAAGAGAAGGACGGTCATGACGGCCTGGGTGGGTCCGGTGCCCAAGGCGACCAAGGCCAGGACGAGTACCGGCTCCACTATGCCGACCCCGCCGGGAAGCGGTCCCAGCAGCCGCAGGGGAATCAGCGCCAGGTAGACGGCGGCCAGGACGGCGGGGGAGAGAGAAACGTTCATGGCGTGGGCGACGGACAGGAACGCCAAGACCGAGCAACTGGTCACCGCAGAACTCCCCCCGACCAGCATGAGGAGGTGCGCGGGCCGCTCCAGGCGTCGGGGGAGGGCGAGCGCCGCGGCCCTTAGCGGGGGGATGAACTCGGCCCGCCGGTGCCAGGCGAGAACCGCGCCCGCGCACGCGGCAGCCGTGACTGCCAGGGCGAGCGGCCGGGACCAGACCGGCGGACGCAGGGTCCCCCAGCCCTGCGACGTTGCCGAGACGACGGCCAGGGTGAGCGCCGTTACGTGGACGAGCGCGCCGGTCAACCGGGTGAGGGCGATGGTCTCGGCCGCCTCCTCGGGTCCGGCTCCGTGGCCGCGCACGTGGCGTTCCAGGACGTCGCCCGCACCGCGTCCGGCCTGGTGCTGGCGGGAGGCGTAGGAGGCGGCCAGCTGGCACAGGTAGGTGCGTCCGAAGGCGAGATCACGCCAGGCGGCTCCCATCAGCGAGAGCGCGCCCGCGGCATAGCCGAGCACGACCAGCAGCGTCGCGGCGAGCAGCCAGCGGGCGTGCACCTCGGTCAGGACGGACGCGGGAGAACGCACACCGGTGATGCCGATGAGCGCGTGGTAGGTCCCGTACCCGGCGGCGACGAGCAGCAACAGGAACCAGGGCCGGGCGGGAAGCCGTGACAGCGGCCGAGGGGGGACGCGTGTGCCGCCCGCTTCGACCATTGCCGCACGGACCTCGTCGAGAAGGCGGGGGTTCCCGCGCAGCTTCGCCCGGGTGGATCCCGCCAGGGCGAGCGGTTGCAGAAAGCCGGCGGCGGCCTCGACGGCGGCAAGCCCCAGGACGCCCACCGCGGCCCGGACGGCCTGGTGCGGTCCGGCGACGAAAGCAGTGGAGACGAGCAGTTCCGCGACGTCCTGCGCCAGCCGCCCGTCCCCGGCGGCGTCCTCGGCGAAGCCGAAGTCCACGAGCACGGGACGTCCGTCGGAGTCGATGAGGACGTTCGCCAGTCTCAGGTCGCGGTGCGCTATCCGCGCCCGGCGGAGTTTCGCTACCTCGCCCCAGAGCGAGTGGAGGAACTCGTCGTCCGGCGGGCGCCGGGCTGGGCCGTCGAGGCTCTTGGCGTCGATGGCCTCCTCGGCGAGAATCCAGGTCCCTCGGCCCGCGGGCGCCACCCCGATGACGGCGGGGACGCGCACGCCCGCGGCCGCGGCCCGCATCAGCATGTACGCCTCGTGCTCCACCTGACGTTTGGGGCTCGGCACCGGCGTCTCGTCCTCCACCTCGCGGTAGAGCAGGAACCGGGCCGCCTTGAAGAGCAGGTCCGCGTCCCGCTGGTCGCGGCCGAGCGCCTTGACGAAGACGGAGCGGCCGCCGCCGGTGACGGCGGTGAAGGGAACCGACCCGCGGGCGTCCACCTTGAGCGGTACGGCCTTCGGCGCGGTCAACCCGCAGCGGACGAGCCCGGCGTCTATCAACTCCGGTGCCGGGACGTGGTTCGGTGTCCCGTGCACGAGGTGGACGGCGCCGCCGACGGCCCAGCCGAGTGCGGCCCCGGCGATGACGTCGAGCGGAAAATGGGCACCGACGTAGACACGGCTCAACGGCACGGCGATCGCCACCGTCCACAGCACCCAGCGGACCGGGCGGCGCACGTACGCGGCCGCCGCGGTGGCCAGGGCCGCCGCCACGGCCGCATGGCCGGAGACGAAGCCGAGCCCGCCCTCGTGCGCGCCGCGCAGGACGACCTCCGACAGCAGCGCTCCCGGCCGGCCGCGGTCGGCGACGCTCTTGACGAGCTTGGCGAGCAGCCAGGCCAGTGCGCCCGCGACCGCGAGATCCACGGCCGGGCGGGTGCGGCGGGCGGCGAGGGCCGCCACCGCCGCCACCGCGACGGCACCGAGCGCTCCGGCCTGCATCACGATGTTCACGGGCCCGAACAACCAGCCGGGCAGGGCGTTGACGAGCCGGAAGGCATCGGCCTCTGGACGCAGCAGGAACCCGTCGGCGGCGAAGACCGCCAGGATCAGGCAGGCGCTCAGCCCGGCCAGGACGCGGATCACGTCGGCGGGATGCCGGGCGGTGGCCGGAGCTTTCGCCAGAAAAGGGTTGAACCGGCCGATGGTGAGCAGCGGCCGCACTGGTGCCGGGCCGTCGGTCGGGATGTCAGGAGGGCGCCATGCGGGAGGGGGAAGAGTGTGGGTCACGTGGCCTACGGTGCTCATCGCGGCCAGGCGCGCGGCGTCCTCGTCGAACAGAGCGGGGTTCGTGTCCGTCTCCGCCCTGCCCCAGCCGACGATCCAGGGTCGTCGCCGCCCGTCGATCAGGATGTTCTCGGGAAGCAGGTCGCGGTGGGCGATACGGCCGCGCCTCAGCGCCGCGAGCTGCCGCCACAGATCGTCCAGCACCTCCCGGTCCGGGGCGTCGGGTGCGTGCGGCGGGCGCGCGTCGATGTGGTCCATGACCAGCGCCCAGCTGCCCGGGGCCACCTCGGCGACGAACCGGACGGCGGGGGCGCGCGCACCGGCCTGCCGCGCCCGCATCAAGAGGTAGCCCTCGTGCTCGGCCAGGTGCTTGGCGGTGGCGAACGGCGGCTCGCCCGGTCTGCGCCGCCACAGGCGGCCCAGCCGGTGCAGGGCGTCGGCGTCCCGCTGGTCGCGGCCGACGACCTTCACGAAGAGCCGTCCGGACGGCGTGGTCACCGCGAAGGGGATCGCGCGCCGCAGGTCACCCGGCACCCTGGCCACGCCCGTCACGGCGAGTCCGTGCAGGCCGAGGGCCTCCCGAAGCGCATCGGGCCGGAGCCGGTGCTCCGAGGTGCCGAGGACGAGGAGGACGCCCGCTCCGACGGCCCATCCGAGCGCGGCTCCGCCGAGAGCGTCCAGCGGAAGGTGCGCGCCCACGTACACCCTGGCCGCGCCGACGGCGGCGACCATGAGCCACAGGACGCGCCGGTACGGACGGGAAAGGTAGGCACCGGCCACGGTGACCAGTGCCGCGGCCACGGCCGTGTGTCCTGCGACGAACCCGGTGCCCCACGGGGTCCCGTCGGCCCGGAGCGTGACACCCTCCAGCAGCGCGGCGGGACGTGGCCGGCCCGACACGTCCTCGACGACCTTGGCGAGCAGCCACGCGAGCGACCCGCTCACCCCCAATGAGACGGCCAGGCGGAACCTGCGCGCCAGCGCGGCACCGGCCGCGGCCACGGCGACCGCGCCGATCCAGCCCGCCTGCGTCACCAGCCACATCGGAAGTCCGATCGAGCCGGGAAGATCGTTCACCAGCCGGAACAGGGCGACCTCCCAGCCGGGAGCACCCCCGTTCAGTGTGGCCAGGACCAGCAGCACGGCCAGGGCGATCACGAGCCTGACCGCGTCCATCGGGTGACGGAAGGCGGTACCGCGCGACCAGGTGGCGAGCAGCGGCCGGCCCCACCGCCAGCCGAGCCACAGGGCACCGCCCGCGGGCAGATAGGCGAGGTAGGTGAAGAAGCGGAACAGCAGCACCCCGGCGGTGGCGGCGGGCAGATCCGCACCCGTCAGGTCCAGACCGCCGATCATGGCGAGCTCGAGGACGCCCGCGCTGCCCGGGGTGAGCGGGATCGCGGTCACCTGCCGGGCGACCGTGTAGACCGCGAACGCCTCCAGGACGCCCACCCTCGACACGCCGGTCGCCTGGAGCGACAGGTACAGCACGGCGAACAGGCAGAGGTGGTACCCCACCGCGGAGACCGTCAGCACCGGCCACCGGGAGCGGATCAGCTCGCGGGCACCGGCCTGGAAACGCGCCACGTCATCGCCGTGGCCGCCGATCCTGCGGTGCAGCAGCCGGGCGAGGGGACGCGCGGCGCGGACGGCCGCGCCCACGACGGCGGAGGCGGCGCGGCCATCGCGCAGCAGGACGACCGCGAGCGCCACGAGCAATGCCGCGAGGACGAGACCCAGAACGCCCGCACCCTGGACCTGCGGAGGCACATCGGACGCCAGGGCGAGCAGTCCCAGGGCCAGCAGCGGCAGGGTCAGCCGCGCGACGAGGTTCCAGATACCGGTGACCAACACTTGGAGCGCGATCGGCGCGGGCGCGAAGCCGAGTTCCCGGCACATCGCGACGTTCAGCGCCGCCCCGGCGGCGCCACCGCCCGGCAAAGCGTAGGACAGAGCGGTGGTCACGACGTTGATGACACAGGCGGGGGCCGTCCGCAATCCGGGAAGCGCGGCACTGAGCGAGAGAGCCGAGACGACGACGGAAAGGACCGTGAACGCCGACAGCAGCGCCAGTTCCAGCGGGTCCACACGCGTCCGCAGGATGCCGGCGACCTCCTCCAGATCGACCATGCGGGGCAGGGCCATACCGAAGATCGCGATGACGATCAGCAGGCCGGGGGCGCGCCTGAGCCAGCTCCGGCGGCGTCCCTGGCCGTCCAGTCGGTCGTGGTGCGGCGGGGTCGGCACGGGGGGTACGGACCCGCTCCCGGGTGCCTGCGCGCGGGTCGGCATGCCTGCTCCAAGTGTCACGGACGGGGGGTTCAGCGACGTGGCGCCGGGGCTCCCGCCACCGGGACGAAGCGCCGGTACAGGCCGGTGATGCGCAGAACCTTCGCGACCTGCGGACGCACTCCGGTGATGGTGACCGACCCGCCGCGGCGCTCGGCCAGGTCGCTGACGGCCACGATCGCCGCGACACCCCGCGCGTCGCAGAACGTCAGCGAGGACGCGTCGATCACGATGTCCGGGCCGCGGTCCTGGATGATGCGGGTCAGCGCCACACGGAACGTCACGTCCGTGGCGATGTCCAGTTCTCCGGCGACCGCCACGCGGGTGGGACCGGACCCGGTGTCCCGGAGAAGCGTCGTGACCAGTTGCGGGGACGAAGGCGGCGATATGGCGTATGCGTTCATGACGTTTCCTTTGACGAGCCTGGGATTCCCCTTAGGTTCCGACGCCGGCGCATACGGACTGTAGGGACGAAGGTCCCGCAGGAGGTCCGCCAAGGTCCGCCGTCCTCGTTTCAGCCACGCATCAAGAAGGGGACAAAGCCGCCGGTAGGGCGATCCGCTACCGAGCACCGAGACCGCCGGGTGAGAACCTGGCAGCGCCGGACGCCGGATTAACGACGACATCGGAGGAGCGGCCATGAACCGATGGGTCCTGGCCTACGACGGATATGAGCCCGCCGCCGAAAGGCTGCGGGAAGCACTGTGCACGCTGGGCAACGGCTATGTCGCCACCCGGGGCGCCGCGCCGGAGTCACGCGCCGACGGCGTCCATTATCCGGGCACCTATGTCGCCGGCTGTTACGACCGGCTCTCCGCCGATATCCACGGCCGGCCCTTCGACAACACCGACCTGGTCAACATGCCCAACTGGCTGCCGCTCAACTTCCGTGCCGCCGGCGGCGAGTGGTTCGACCCCGACCGTGCCTTACGGGACGGGACGCTCCACTCCTTCCGGCAGGAACTCGACCTCCGGCGCGGCGTCCTGACCCGCCTCCTGCGCTTCACCGATTCGGCCGGGCGGGCGTTCCGGCTGGTCCAGCGCAGGATCGTGTCCATGCATGACCCGCATCTGGCCGCGCTGGAGACCACGATCGTGCCGGAAGACTGGACCGGCACACTGGAGGTCCGGTCGGCGCTGGACGGGCGGGTCCTCAACTCAGGGGTGACCCGCTACCGGGACCTGCCCGGGAAGCACCTGCGCTGCGCGGAACCACGGCCGCAGGACGACCCGGAACTGATCGCCCTCCACGCGGCAACCGTCTCCTCCCGGATCGAGGTCGCCGTGGCGGCCAGGACCCGCAGCTCGGCACCGGCTGAGCGCACCTTCCGCGTCGAGGACGCCTGGGCGGCCCATGACCTGGCCATAGACGTCCAGGAGGGGGTCCCCGTCACGATCGAGAAGGTGGCCGCCCTGTTCACCTCCCGGGACCGCGCGATCGAGGAATGCGGCCAGGCCGCCCGGGTCGCCGCCGCACGGGCGGGGGACTTCGACACCCTTGTGCAGCGGCACACGATGGCCTGGACCCGCCTGTGGCGGCGCTGCCAGCTGAGCGTGGACCACGTCGAGGTGCAGCGCGTCCTCAACCTCCACATCTTCCACCTGCTGCAGACGGTGTCGGAGCACAGCGTCGACCTGGACGTCGGGGTACCCGCGCGTGGCCTGCACGGGGAGGCGTACAGAGGTCACGTCTTCTGGGACGAGCTGTTCATCCTGCCCTTCCTGACACTGCGGTTCCCCGAGATCGCACGGGCGCTGCTGATGTACCGGTGGCGGCGGCTCCCCCAGGCGCGGCTCGAGGCCGCCGAGGCGGGGCACCGGGGAGCCATGTTCCCGTGGCAGAGCGCGGCGGACGGGCGGGAGGAGACGCAGCGGATGCACCTCAACCCGCGCTCGGAGCGCTGGCTGCCCGACCACACGCACCTGCAACGCCATGTCGGGCTGACCATCGCCCACAACGTCTGGCGGTTCTTCGAGGCGACCGGGGACCTCGACTTCCTCGCCGAGTACGGGGCGGAGATCATTTTGGAGATCGCGCGGTTCTTCGCCGACCTCGCCGGCTACGACCGCTCACGCGACCGGTACAGGATCCGCGGCGTCATGGGGCCGGACGAGTACCACGACGCCTACCCGGGCCGGGACGAGCCGGGCCTGGAGGACAACGCCTACACCAACATCTTCGCCGCATGGGTGCTGCGGCGCGCGCTGGAGGCGCTGGCCGCGCTTCCCGAGGATCGTCGCGCGGAGTTGCGCGAGCGCCTCGCGCTGACAGGTGAGGAGGTCACGCGGTTCGAGGACGTGGCCGGCAAGATGTACGTCCCGTTCCATGACGGGGTCATCAGCCAGTTCGAAGGCTACGCGGACCTTGAGGAGTTCGACTGGACGGGCTATCGGGAGCGCTACGGCGACATCCGCAGGCTCGACAGGATTCTGGAGGCCGAAGGCGACACTGCCAACCGCTACAAGGCTTCCAAACAGGCGGACGTTCTGATGCTGTTCTACGTGCTCTCACCCGGAGAACTCGACGGTGTCCTGCGACGCCTCGGGTACGACCACGGGCCCGGTCTCGTCGCCAGGACGATCGACTACTACCTGCGGCGTACCTGTGATGGATCGACGCTCAGCTCGCTGGTCCACGCCTGGATCCTGGCGCGAACCGACGGCGAGGCGGCGTGGCGAATCTTCCTTGACACGCTCGGCAGCGACGTCGAGGACGTCCAGCACGGCACCACCGCCGAGGGCGTCCACCTGGGGGCGATGGCCGGCACTGTCGACCTCGTCCAGCGCTGCTACGCCGGGATCGGCACCCAGGACGGCATCCTCCGGCTGGAACCCCGGCTGCCGGCCCAGATCGGTCACCTGCGCCTCGGGCTGCGCTACCGCGGACACTGGGGTATCGACCTGAGCTGTCGCCACGACAGCCTCCGGGTGACGCTCCAGCCCGGTGTCGCCTCTCCCATCAGCATCACCTACGGGACCGAAGAGATCGTCATCGAGCCCGGCACGTCCTGGGAGCGCCCTCTTCAGCAGGGCAGGACCGTCCCGCCCACCGGTTGAGCAGGCGCTTCGGATCCGTGACGGGCGAGCACGTCCGCTCGCGCTCGCTCAGGTGACCACGAGATGGACTTTGGTCCCGGTCATAGGGGACGCATGACCATGGGGACGAGGCCCACGCGGAGAAAGCATAAAGGTGCACTCACCGATGGGGAGGGCGCCGAGACCGGAGCAGACGAGGGGCGGCCATACCGAGGCCGCACGACCCACCGTCGCCAAGACGGCTCATCCGGGCCCGAGGGTCAATCCCCGTCGGGGGTGTCCACCGACCCCGAGCCGAGGGAGGCATAATGAGCACACTACAGCGGCGCGAGCAGCGGAGTATCTTCCCTGACCTGTTCGAATGGATGGAATCGCCGTTCGCTCTGCTGCGGGCAGGCTCCGGCCAGACCATGCGCGTCGAGGACTACGTCGACGGCGAGGACCACGTGATCCGGGCCGAGCTGCCCGGTATCGACCCCGACAAGGACGTGGAGATCACCGTCACCGGCGGCGTGCTGAGCGTTCGCGCCGAGCGCCACGAGGGAAAGAAGGAAGCGCACCGGTCCGAATTCCACTACGGGGCGTTCACCCGGTCCTTCACCCTTCCGCCTGACACCGCGATCGACGACATCAGCGCGTCCTACGACAAGGGCATCCTCACCATCCGCGTGCCGATGCCGAAGGCCGCCAAACGCGAAGCGAAACGGATCACCGTCAAGAAGTGACCCTTGGAGCCGGAGGAGGGCATCGGGCCGGGGCGGCCGGTTCGATGCCCTTCCTGCCGCCCTACCGAAGTGGGATGAGGACGATGGCGCCATTCTCCATTACAGATCAGATCCTCGTGGGACTGGACGGTTCGGCGGCGTCGCTGGCGGCCCTGCGCTGGGCCGTCGCCGAGGCGGAACTGCGGCACGCCGAGATCGTGGCCGTCCGCTCGTGGCGGGCCAGCCGCGAATGGCTGGCCCCCTACGCCGTGATGGCCAGCCGTCCGTCCCCCGGACGGGAACGCGAACGGGCACGGCGTGCCCTGGCGTCCGACGTGCTGGCTGTCCTGGGCCCCGCCCCGGCGGTGAAGGTCCATCAGGAACTGGTCTACGGGGAGCCCGCCCGCACCTTGGTCGACCGCGCTGCGACGGTTGATCTGCTCGTTCTCGGTGGCCACCGTGGCGATGGCCAGGCGACACCGGCCATCGGACCGGTCGGCGCGGCCTGCCTGAGACGCGCCGCGTGCCCTGTCGTGATCGTCGCACCCGGCAGCCGCCGCGAGGGTGCCCATGGTCACCGCGAACGCCCGGCCGATGAGGAGCGGACGGCCTCCCAGCCGGAGCTGACGCTCTTCGGCCCGCGTACCGATCGACACGGAGCGCGGGGGCGTGCGGGACGTCCCGACCGGGCGGAAGAACCTCGGACGGGGCGGGCTTCGCGGTCTGGGGAACAGCGGTCTGGAGAGCACGGGGACGACCGGCGGGCTCCACTGCACCACCCCGGCGTCGCCCGGTCGGCCGCCGGCCGCGCGTACCCGCGGTGAGGCACCGGTCAGTCGGACGTCCGGCACACGAAAGGCCCGGCACGTGCCGGGCCTTTCCTGCGTGCAGCCCGTTTGTGTTCAGGCTGTCGGCGTTGAGGCGGTCAGGTGTCGGTGCCTTCCTGCGCGGCGGAGCCGTGGGCGGGGACGATCGCCACCGGGCAGTGCGCGTGGTGCAGCAGGGCATGGCTGACCGCGCGGCTGCGAGGGATCATGAGACCTTCCCGTCCATGCGTGCCGGCGACGACGAGGTCGGCTTCCCGGGAGGCGGTCACCAGCGCCGCGGCGGGGTGCTCCTGGACGATCTCCTCGCGCACCTCGACGCCGGGGTACCGCTTGCGCCAGGGCGCGTGGGCCTCGACGACACGCCAGCGGGCCCTCTCTTCGATCCGCGACAGATCCGCTCCGGCTCCGGCTTCGTCCAGGCTCTCGGGGAACGGCCAGGCATGCACGATCCTCAGCCTGGCACCGCGGGTGGCGGCCGCCCGGAACGCGTACTCCAGCGTTGCCGCGTCCTCGCCGAGGCTCACCCCGGCAACGATCTCCCCGCGCTCGGACCCCGGTTCGCCGCGCACGACCACGACGGGGCACGCGGCGTGCCTCGCCGCTCCCTGGCTCACCGAGCCCAGGACGAGCCCGGTGAACCCGCCCAGGCCACGATGCCCCACCACGAGCTCGGCCGCGCGCTCCGACAGCTTGCACAGGGCCCGGACCGTCCGGTCGGAGACGAGCTCGATGCTCACCGGCACCTCGGGATGCCGGGAGTGGGCGATACGTTCGGCGCCCGCCAGGATCTGGCTGCCGGTCCGCGACAGCGACTCCGAGGTCTGCGGAGCGGTGTTCAGCGGAATATCGAAGGGCCAGTCCTCGGTGACGTGGACGATCGTCAGGTTCCGGCCGTGCCGGGCCGCCTCGTCCGCCGCCCACGCGACCGCGCGTTCGGACGGGGCCGAGCCGTCGGTCCCCACGATGATCGAATCGGACATCTCTCTCCTTCAGCTGGTCGGCCTCGTCAGCCGAGCGGTTTCTTGTCCGGAACGCCCAGCCCAGGGATCACGCCCGGGGGCGGCTCCCGGCGGGGACCAGCACGACGGGGGAGCGGGCGTGGTGCAGCACCGCGTGGTTGACCCGTCCCAGCGCCATGCCCGACGGGCCGTGCCGGTGCCGTGCGCCGACCACCACCAAGGCGGCGTGCTCCGATGCCTCCACCAGGGCACGGGCCGGCGCGCTGTCGGCGACCACGTGCTTGACCTCGACGTCAGGGAATCGCTCGCCCAGGCCCGCCAGCGCCTCTGACAGCTCCATGTCCTCGGTGACCCGCCGGTCGGGAGCGGCGAACTCGGCGCCCACCGCGTGCAGCGCGGTGATCCTCGCCCCGCGCGAGGCCGCCTCGGTGAAGGCCCAGTCGAGAAGCGCGTCCTCGGCGTGCCGGCCCTCTATCCCGACGACGACGTTGGCGGGCGTGTCGTCGGGGTCCGGGGCGGGACGGGGCACCACCAGCACCGGGCATCGCGCATGGGCCGCCGTGTACAGGCCGACGGACCCGAACAGCAGGCCCTCGAAGCCGCCGAGGCCACGCGAGCCCACGGCCACCAACCCCGCCCGGTCGGACTCCGCCACCAGCGCGCTGCCCGGATCGACCGGGACCAACCGCGTGCTGACGTCCAGACCGGGGTGGATCTTCAGGGCGTAGTGCCGGGCCTCGTCCAGCATGCCCTCGCGCTCGGCGATCAAGCGCCGCAGGGCGTCCTCGGGGATCGCTCCGTCGTGCACCAGCGCACGGGACCCGTGCACCAGCAGCATCGGGCGGCGATGACGGACGGCGTAGTCCGCCGCCCAGTCCAGAGCCCGCCAGGCATGGGCAGAGCCGTCTATTCCCACCGTGATCGGAGCCGACATGGGGCATCCCTCCTCAGCCGTTCCGGCCAATACGCCTCCGACGCTAGGCCGGAGTCCCCTGCCGGTCAGCGGCCGAACGTCCCTCATCGCAGGGACCAGGGTCACCGTTCCCGCCCGGGCCCAGAGGACCCAGGACGGAGGACCTGCTCGACGCTCCGGCGGGGGATCCCGGAGTCAGGGGCGCGGCCGTGGGAGCCTGCTCTGGAGCACCGCGCCGGAGCAGCCGTCGACCTCGCCGGTGGTGATCGCGAGGGTGCCCGCGAGGTGCTCGGCTCTCAGCGCCGCCGCAGCCGCTTTCGTGAAGCGGGGCCAGAGGCGTGCGGTAGTGAGGACCTTCGTCCCTGCCGCGGAAGCGGCACCGGGGGTCAGGCTGAGAGCAGTACCGAGGCGCGAAGGAGGAGTCATGAAGGCTCGCACGGGAGACTGGGTGATCGTTCGCGGGCACCAGGTGGGAGATCCGGATCGCAAGGCGATGATCATTGAGGTGCACGGCCGGGACGGCGCCCCGCCTTATGTCGTCCAGTGGGACGACGGGCACGAGAGCACGTTCTTCCCGGCGGCCGACGCCGTGATCGAAGCGCACGACGCGCCGTCCTCCGCCAAGTGACACCGGCCCACCGGTGGACGGCCCATCAGATGAGGTGGATGCGATGGATCGGGTCTCGATCGATGACCTGACGCGAGAGCGGTTCTTCCACGGGATGCCGGAGCGGCACCTCGCCCGGCTGGTGAGCGCGGGCCGTGCGGTGGAGGCACCGGCCGGGCATCGCTTCTTCGAGGAGAACGGCACGGCGGAATCGTTCTGGTTAATCCGTTCCGGCAGGGTCGCTTTGGACCTGCATGTGCCAGGTCGCGGCCCGGTGGTGGTGGAGACTCTGGGAGCCTCCTCCATCTTGGGCTGGTCGTGGTTGTTCTCTCCGCACCGGTGGCGCTTCGGTGCCATCGCCACCCGGCCTGTCGAGGCGATCCGGTTCGATGCTCCGCTCGTGCGGACACTCGGCGCCGCCGATCCCGCGCTCGGGTACGACCTCGCCCTGCGATTCGGGGCTGTGATGCTGGATCGGCTGGAAGCCACGCGGATCCGGGTCCTGGATCTGTATGCGCGCCCTGAGCAGGTCAGATGACACCCATGACACCGCTCCCGTACCGGGTGATCGCGAAGCGGGCGGAGACCGCAGACACGGTCACGCTCACGCTCTCCCCCGTGAGCGCGGCGATCCCCGAGCCCGAGCCCGGGCAGTTCACCATGATGTACGCGTTCGGGATCGGGGAGGTCCCGATCTCGGTCAGCCGCACCCGGCCCGTGCTCGAACAGACGATCCGGGCGGTGGGCGCCGTCACCGAGGCGCTGTGCGGGATGGAGGCCGGGCAGGTGATCGGCCTGCGTGGGCCGTTCGGCATCGGGTGGGACATCGATGAGGCGCGTGGTCGTGATCTCGTGCTGGCCGCCGGGGGCATCGGGCTGGCGCCGCTTCGCCCGGCGGTGCTTCGAGCGCTTTCCCAGCGGGACGCGTACGGGCGTATCGCGGTTCTGGTCGGGACTCGCACACCGGACGATCTGCTCTTCGAGGAGGAACTGGGGGAGTGGCGGGCGCGCGGTGCGCAGGTCGAGGTCACCGTGGACCGGCCCGGCCCCGGTTGGGCCGGGCACGTCGGATTGATCACTAATCTGGTCGGTTCCGCCGACGTCGATCCGTCCGAGGCCGGCGCCTACCTCTGCGGACCCGAGATCATGATGCGGCTCACCGCGCAGGCGCTGGTGGGGCGTGGGATGCACGCCGGGCGGGTACGGCTGTCGCTGGAGCGCAACATGCGGTGCGGCATCGGCTGGTGCGGACACTGCCAGCTCGGATCTCTGCTGATCTGCCGGGACGGCCCCGTGATGCCCTACGAGCACGCGGCAGCTTTGATGACCGTCAAGGAGTTGTAGCCATGAGACCCACTCTGGCGGTATGGAAGTTCGCCTCCTGCGACGGATGCCAGCTCACCTTGCTGGACTGCGAGGACGAACTACTCACCCTCACCGGGCGGATCGAGATCGCCCACTTCCTGGAGGCGTCGTCCGCGGTGGGGGACGGTCCCTACGATGTGTCGCTGGTGGAGGGGTCCATCACCACCCCCGGGGACCGGGAACGGATCCAGCACGTCCGGGCCGTCTCCCGGAAGCTGATCACGATCGGTGCCTGTGCGAACGCCGGTGGCGTGCAGGCGCTGCGGAACCTGGCCGATGTCCGCGAGTTCGCCTCCGTCGTCTACGCGCGCCCGGAGTACATCGCCACGCTCGCCGACTCGACCCCCATCGCGGCGCATGTCCCGGTGGACTTCGAGCTGCACGGCTGCCCCATCGACCGGCGCCAGCTCCTGGAGGTCCTGTCGGCCCATCTGACCGGCCGCAAACCCGACATCCCCACCCACAGCGTCTGCTTCGAGTGCAAGAACCGCGGCAACGTCTGCGTGATGGTCGCCCACGGGACCCCCTGCCTCGGCCCGATCACCCACGCGGGATGCGGCGCGATCTGCCCCTCGTACGGGCGCGGCTGCTACGGCTGTTTCGGCCCGACTCCGAACTGGAGCGGCGTGCGTCCGAACACGCGTGCGCTGCTGCCCTGGCTCGACATGACCGAGGACGAGACGCACCGCGTCCTGTCCACCTTCAACGTCTCCGCCTTCCGCGAGGAAGCCGCAAGCCAGACGCAGGAGAACGGCGATGACACACCGCAATGACCGCACGCTGAACGTTTCCGCGCTCGCACGGGTCGAGGGCGAGGGCGCGATGTACGTTCGCGTGCGCGGCACCGACGTCGAAGAGGTGCGGCTCAACATCTATGAGCCGCCCCGCTTCTTCGAAGCGTTCCTCCGGGGACGGGCCCACACCGAGCCACCGGACATCACGGCCCGGATCTGCGGGATCTGCCCGGTCGCCTACCAGATGAGCGCCTGCCTGGCCATCGAGGAGGCGTGCGGAGTGGTCATGGACGCCGCCCTCACCGACCTGCGGCGGCTGCTCTACTGCGGCGAGTGGATCGAAAGCCACGCCCTGCACGTCTACCTGCTGCACGCCCCCGACTTCCTCGGATACCCCGGCGCGGTCGAACTGGCCCGTGACCACCGCGACCTCGTCGAGCGCGGGCTGCGGCTGAAGAAGGCCGGCAACACGCTCATGGAGGTTCTCGGCGGCCGTGCGATCCACCCGGTGAACGTCCGGGTCGGAGGGTTCTACCGGACCCCGTCGCGCGGTGAGATGGCCGCGCTGGCCGAGAAGCTGCGGCCGGCCCTGGACGACGCGCTCGCCACGGTCCGGTGGGCCAGGGCCTTCGAGTTCCCCGACTTCACGCATGATCACGAGTATCTGGCGCTGTCGGCCGACCGGTATCCCCTGGAGGGCGGCACCGTCCGTACCAGCGCCGGACGAGCGTTCCCCGCCGCCGCGTTCGAGGAGAACATCGTCGAGGAACAGGTCCCGCACTCCACCGCGCTGCACGCCCGCTTCATCGACGGCGGCACCTACCTCACCGGACCGCTCGCCCGGTACTCCCTCAACCGCGACAAGCTCTCGCCGCTCGCTCTGGAGGCCGCGGCCGAGGCCGGGCTCGGCGCGGAGTGCCGCAACCCGTTCCGCAGCCTTCTCGTCCGCGCCGTCGAGATCGTCTACGCCATCGACGAGGCCCTGCGGATCATCGAGGGCTACGAGCCGCCGCCCCGCCCGTCCGTGCCGGTGCCGCCTCGTGCGGGTACCGGCCACGGCGTCACCGAGGCGCCGCGCGGTGTCCTGTTCCACCGCTACGAACTGGACGCGGACGGCTTGATCCGTGCGGCCCGGATCGTCCCGCCCACCTCGCAGAACCAGACCGCCATCGAGGACGACCTGCGGCGCTTCGTCGCGATCCGGCTGCACCTGGACGACGCCGAGCTGACCGGCCGGTGCGAGCAGGCGATCCGCAACTACGACCCGTGCATCTCCTGCTCCACTCACTTCCTCGATCTCACCGTGGACCGGACGTGACCATCATCATCGGCGTCGGCAACGAGTTCCGCCGCGACGACGGGGCCGGCCCGGCGGCCGTCACGGCACTGCGGGGCCGCGTGAGCACCACCCTCGCGGTGACCGACGGCGAACCCGCCCGCCTGATCGAACTTTGGGCCGGCGCCGACCTGGCGATCGTCGTGGACGCCGTACGCTCCGACCCTCCCTCGCCCGGCCGCATCCACGAACTCGGCCTGGAAACGGCGTCCCTGGCCACGGCGCCCGTCACCGGACACTCCCTGGGCCTGGGCGACGCCGTCGCGCTGGGCCTGGCCGTGGACCGGATGCCCGCCCGCCTGCAAGTCCTGGCGATCGAAGGAGACGATTTCGGTTTCGGCCAGGGCCTGACACCGCCGGTCGCCGCCGCCGTCGACACGGTCACGCGCCGTCTCGCCGGCCGGTTCGTCCCCTCGCCCTCATGAGCGCGGCGCGCGGCAGACCGCAGGGGCACCGGCACGAGGAAGCGATGACAGGTCCTGTCTTCTCGGGACCTTCGTCCCTAGGACGGCCCGTGTTCGCGGCGTCCGATGGAATCTGGAACATCCAGGAGGCAGACATGTTCATGTTCTCGTCCGCACAGCACACGGCCGGGCCGTCATGACGATGACGGAGACGAGAGAACTGAGGAGTATCGCCCCTCTGTACGACGCGCTTCGCCGGGCGGGCCATACGGTCATCGGCCCGACCGTCCGTGACGGCGCCATCGTCCTGGACGAACTGTCGTCAGCCGACGACCTTCCCTACGGCTGGGGCGTGACGCTGCGGCCCGGCGGCTACCGCCTGCGCCGCAGGGAGGACGGCGCGGCGTTCGCCCACGCGGCCGGCCCCCAGTCCTGGAAGCCGTTCCTGCACCGTCCCCGCGTCAAGCTGTGGGAGGCCGACCGGACCGCCGATGGATTCGAGATCCGGGACCACGCCCCCGAACCGCCGCGCTACGCCTTCCTCGGCGTACGGCCGTGCGACCTGCGGGCCATCGCCGTCCAGGATCGCGTCCTGATGGGCGGCCGCACCGTCGACCCGGACTATCGGCGACGGCGCCAGGGCGCGTTCATCATCGCCGTGAACTGCACGGAGCCGGGGGAGACCTGCTTCTGCGCCTCGATGGGAACCGGACCCGGGGCAGGCCCCGGCTACGACCTCGCCTTCACCGAGCTCATCGACGACGATGGCCCGCGCTATGTCATCGACATCGGCACCGAAGCCGGTGCCGCCATCATGGACGACCTGCGCTCCGACGCCGCCGCACCGGCCGAGGTCGACCGAGCCCGAGCCGAGGTGACGGCGGCGGCGGACCGGATGGGCAGGCAGATGCCCGCGCTCGGCCTGCGTGACCTGATGGCCGAAAGCATGGACGCCTCCCGATGGGACGACGTCGCCGAACGCTGCCTCAGCTGCGGTAACTGCACCATGGTCTGCCCCACCTGCTTCTGCACCACGGTCACCGACACCACCGACCTCACCGGCGACCACGCCGAACGCTGGCAACTCTGGGACTCCTGCTTCGACCGCGACTTCTCCCACCTGCACGGCGGGAACGTGCGGGAGTCCGCGAAGAGCCGCTACCGCCAATGGCTGACGCACAAGCTCGGCACGTGGCACGACCAGTTCGGCTCGTCGGGCTGCGTGGGCTGCGGGCGCTGCATCGTCTGGTGCCCGGTCGGCATCGACCTCACCGAGGAGGTCGCGGCCCTGCGCGCCGAAACGTCCCTCCAGGAACCTGCGGACGGATGACACCCGCGGAGAGTCCGCCGAAGCCTCCGACGTGGGGGACCTTCGGCTCTACCCGCCCGCCCGGCCGGTACCGACACTGAAGACGAGGCACCTGACCAGGGACGGAAGGAGCGCCCGATGAGCGAGATGATGGTCGTCCACCGTGAGGGTCACGCCTTCACCGTGCTCGTCCGGGATCACGTCATCCACGTGGACCAGCCGTACGCGGCGGGCGGCATGGACGGCGGCCCGACACCGGTCGAGCTGTTCGTGGCATCTCTCGGCGCTTGCGCGGCGCACTACGCGCGGCAGTACATGCTGCGCCACAGCCTGCCCGCGGACGGGCTGGAGGTCACGGCCGACTACGCCATGAGTCCGGGCGCACCTGCCCGGGTCTCCCGGATCGGTCTTCGGGTGCGCCCTTCCGTTCGGCTGTCGGCCAAGGAGCACATGGGGCTGATGGCCGCGGTCTCGGCATGCACGGTCCACAATTCGATCCTCGACCCGCCGCGCATCGACGTGGTCCTGGAGACCGAGGCCAACGCCGCCTGACCCGGCAGCGGAGTGCCCGCCGCAGACAGGACCGGGCGGTGCCCTGTTGCGGCGAATCGGCGGGAGTCAGCCGATCTCGTCCGTCCGGACGTCCACCCTCACGACCGGCGGTGTCCGTCTGCGGTGGCTTCGCCCGGCCCCGGTGCGTGCGAGTGCGCCTTGTGATGGGTCTCCCGGAACTGGGGGATGTTCTCCACTCGGGTGCGCAGGCGGGAACTGGCCAGGTTGATGGCCTCGGGCATCGTCGCCCCCGCCGCATGGGCGTTGACCGGCAGCCCATTGAGATCGACCTGGAAGTGGACCAGGTGGGGGCGCGGCACGGCGGGATCCGGAAGGACGCTCAGCGCGGCCTTGGCGTACAGAACGGGGCGTGGAGCGTGCGCCAACGCCTTGATGACGGCTTCACGGGCGAGCGTCACGTCCTCGTACCGCACGTCCCTGGTGGTCGTGAATCGGATATCGAACTCTGGCGATGCTGTGTCGGACACTGCGAGCCTCCCTGTGAAAGATCAGCGCAACCAGCATTGGCTCCGAGGGGAAGCCCTTCCTAGGGACCTTCGTCCCCTCTCCGGCCGCCGTACGGCCATGCGCGCCGGCAGAGGAAGCCGCTTCACAGGACCCCGGCCTCGGAACGAGGGGCCGGGGTTTCCGGTCGCCCCCAGCACCTCGGTCAGCCCTCGACCTGCGGAGAAGGGCCGAAAGTCCCCCCTGATCCGGACCGATGCCCCTGCCCCGAGAGGTGACCTCGGGACAGGCTGCTGGGTGATAGCACTCATTGGACTCGCCAGCCGGAGAGAAGCATGAACGCACAGCCGATCACTGGTGTGGTCGTCGGGTACGACGGCTCCCACAACTCTGTCCAGGCCTTGGACTGGGCTGCCGACGAAGCCCGGGCGCGAGACCTGCCGGTGACCGTGCTCCACGCATGGGACGTCTACGCCGGCGGTCCGATCGCCGTCCCCGTCATCGATGTTCGTGCCATGGCGCAGGAGACCTTGAACACAGGGGTCGAACATCTCCGCAAGGCGGCGCCTGACCTGGAGGTCCACGCGGCGCTCGTTCGCGGGCCCGCGGCAGCGGAGCTCGTTCGGGTGGGAAGGACGGCCGAGCTGATCGTGCTCGGCCCGCGAGGGCTCGGCGGATTCGTGGGACTGGCGCTCGGTTCGGTCGGGGCTCAGGTGGTCGCGCACGCCTCGTGCCCGGTCGTGGTCGTCCGAGGCGAACTCCACACGCGCGCGGAGAAGGGACCGGATCAGATCGTGGTCGGGGTGGACGGTTCACCGGCTTCCCGCTTCGCGTTGGCGATGGCCTTCGCCGAGGCCGACGCCCGGGGATGCGCGGTGAAAGCAGTGATCGCCTGGGACCGGATCTCCGTCACGGACCTGCCACCGCTGGTGGACGAGGCCGGGATGCGCGCGGCGGCCGAGAGGCGGCTCAACAACCTGATGATTCCGATGCGCGAAGCCCACCCGGGAGTGGAGGTCACGGCCGGGATCGTCGCCGGAGCGCCTCGGGAGGTCCTGATGGACGCGGCGCGCACGGCGCGCCTGCTCGTCGTCGGCTCGCGAGGGCTGGGAGGCCTCCGCAGCCTGCTGCTCGGCTCGGTCAGCCACGCGCTGGTTCACCATGCGCCCTGCCCCGTGGCGGTCGTCCACGCCCCGGACGAGCGCTCCGGTGATGCGGGGGACCAAGGTCCCGAGGTCTGATGACCTTGGGGGGCCTGATCTGGCCGCCCATCCCGTCCGATCCTGGGTCCATGGACGAGAACCTCACGGGCGCGCGGGCGTTCGCACTGCTGACCGACGGTACGCAGGTGGAGATCAGGCGGCTGGGAGTCGCGGACCTGGACGCGGTCTGCGAGCTGCATCGCGAGTTGAGCGAGGAGAGTCTCTACCTGCGGTTCTTCGGTCTCAACCGGACCATGGCCGCCGAGGTCGCCGACCGTATCTGCCGCTCGCACGGTGCCGATCACGCCGCACTGGGGGCGTGGCTGCGCGGCGCCCTGGTCGGCGTGGCGGAGTATGAGCCGACCGACGTGCCAGGTGAGGCGGAGATCGCGATGGCGGTCGCGGACAAGGTGCATCACCGGGGCGTCGGAACGCTGCTGCTGGAGCATCTGGGGTCGCTGGCCCGCGCCAACGGGATCGTTGCCTTCCGCGCGGACACGCTCGCCGCCAACACCGCGATGCTGCGCGTCTTCGCCGACGCCGGGATGCCGGCCCGGCGCCGCGGTTCCGGAGGCGTCATCGAGCTGACGATGCCGTTGGTCTCCGACGACGGCTATCTCGACGCGGTGGCCGAGCGGGAACGGCGGGCGGACACCGCGAGCCTGGAGCCGCTGCTGCGGCCACGGGTGATCGCGGTCGTCGGGGCGTCCCGGCGGCGCGGGACGGTCGGGGCCGAGATCGTGCGCAACATCGTCTCCGGCGGTTTCCGTGGCGCCGTCTACGCGGTGAATCCGCACGCCGCGGGGACCGATCTGCACGGGGTCCCGTGCGTGGCGGCCCCTGACGACCTGCCCGAACCGCCCGACCTGGTGGTCATCACGGTGCCCGCGGACGCGGTGGTGCGCGCGGCCGCCGAATGCGGTCGCCGCGGCGCGTCCACGCTGGTGGTCATCAGCTCGGGACTGACCGCCGCCCACGGACGCGACCTCCTGGCGGTCTGCCGCGAACACGGGATGCGCCTGGTCGGGCCGAACTGCCTGGGGATCGCCAACACCGGCGTCTCCCTGGACGCGACGTTCGGCGCACGCCACCCTGTGCCCGGTCACACGGGTGTGGCGGTCCAGTCGGGCGGAGTGGGGATCGCTTTGCTGGAGCAGCTGTCCCGGCTGGGGATCGGCGTGTCGTCCTTCGCGTCCGTCGGCGACAAATACGACGTCAGCGCCAACGACATGCTCATGTGGTGGGAGTCGGACAAGACGACGCGACTGGGCATCCTGCACGTGGAGTCGTTCGGCAACCCCCGCAAGTTCGCCCGTACGGCACGCCGGGTCACCTCCCGGATGCCGCTGCTGACGGTCCTGGCCGGGCGGTCGGCCCCGGGCACACGAGCCGCCGCCTCCCACACCGCGGCCGCGGCCACCCCGGAGATCACCCGCCGGGCGCTGTTCGAGCAGGCGGGCATCGTGGCCACCGACGACCTCGGCGAGCTGATGGACGCCGCCGCGCTCCTGGCGAGCCAGCCGCTGCCAGCCGGCCCGCGGGTGGCGCTGGTGTCCAACGCGGGCGGCGCGGGAGTGCTGGCCGCCGACGCGTGCGCCGACGCCGGCCTCACCGTTCCGGTCCTGGCCCCGGCCACCCAGCACCGCCTCACCCAGATCCTTCCCGTATGTGCGGCCGTCGCCAATCCCGTCGACACCACCGCGGCCGTCCCGGCCGGACTCTTCCGCGATGCCCTCGACGTCGTCGCCGCGGACGAGTCAGTCGACGCCGTTCTGGCGCTGGTGGCCCCCACCGCGCTCGCCGACCTGCGTGGTGCCCTCGGCGGCACCACCAAGCCGATGGCGGCCGTGGTCCTGGGACAGGCGGAGACCGTCACGATCACCGACGCGGGCGTGCCGTGCTACGCCTACCCCGAGAACGCCGTTCGCGCGTTCGCCCACGCCTGGTCGCACGCCCGGCGCCGCGGCGTCCCGCCCGGCGCACCGCCGAAGCTGCCCGACGTGCGGCTCGCGGAGGCGGCGGGCATCATCTCCAGATTCCTGGCCGACTCGCCCGACGGTGGTTGGCTGCCGCCCGCCGACGCCTTCCGGTTGCTGGAGTCCTACGGGGTGCCGCTGGCTCGCTGGCGCTGGACCCGGACAGAGGACGAGGCCGCCGAGGCGGCCCGTGAGCTGGGTGTGCCGGTCGCGTTGAAGGCCCATGCTCCGGGCATCGTCCACAAGACCGCCGCAGGAGCCCTGAAACTGGACCTGCATACAGAGGACGACGTCCGCAGCGCCTATCAGGCACTGGCCGCACGCATCGGCGACGGCTTGGAAGGCGTGGTCGTCCAGGCGATGGCGGACGACGGTATCGAGCTGCTCTGCGGCACCGTCCAGGAAGAGGTGTTCGGCGCAGTGGTGATCTTTGGCGCCGGCGGCATCGACACCGACGCGCTCGCCGACAGGGCCGCCCGCCTGGCCCCACTGACGACAGCGGAGGCCGATGAGCTGATCCGCCAGCCTCGCGTGTCCTCCCTGCTCACGGGCCACCCCGCGCGTCCGCCCGGGGACCTGGCGGCGCTGCGAGGCGTCCTGCTCCGGCTGTCCAGGCTGGCGGCCGATCACCCGGAGGTCAGCGAACTCGACCTCAACCCCACGATCGTCCGTCCCGACGGGGTCGTGGCCGTCGACGCCCGCGTCCGCCTCGCCCCCCGCCAGGTCTGGGACCCCTACCTACGCCGCCTCCGCTGAACGAGAGCCACGAGCCCCAGAGCGACACTCAGTGGGAGCGGGCGACGGGAATCGAACCCGCGTAGCCAGTTTGGAAGACTGGGGCTCTACCATTGAGCTACGCCCGCGCGGCGGAGGGCCTGGGCCCTCGATCGCCATCCCGTAGCGTACAGGGTTCCGGGGGTGGGCGGGCCCGGGGGCGGGTTAATGGGAGCGGGCGGGGGCTGATCGGCACTAGACTTCACGCGTCACCGTGAACGGCGGTGGCGTGCGGGCTGTAGCGCAGTTTGGTAGCGCACCGGCTTTGGGTGCCGGGGGTCGTGGGTTCAAATCCCGCCAGCCCGACCGTCTGGTTCACAGGGTGTTGACGCTCTGTTGGGGGCCGGTGGCGAGGGTGCCTTCGCGGACCGCGCCAAGGACGGTGGCTACCGTGCCGACGACCTCGGGGATCGCTTCGCGGACGGCTTCGGCGGACGGTCGGTGGGGGACCGTGTCGACGTCGGCCTCGGTGAGCAGGGGCAGCACGTCGAACAGTTGGTGTTTGAGCCAGCCCATCGGGTCGGCGGTCAGGCCGGGGACGAAGACGCGCTGTCCGGGCTCGTTGTCCGCCATGCCGGGGTGGTGGTGCATGCGGTCCTTGGAGCCGGGACCGCCCGCTACGGACTCCAGGAAGTCGGCGCGCCAGACGGCACGGTCCACGTTGACCGGCTGGGAGGCGTTGCCCGACCCGCGCCAGGGGCGCGGGTCGAGCAGCCGGAGTTCGACGCGCACGCCGCGTTCGTGGCCGCCGCGCACGGGGTCGGGGTCGATCAGGTAGAGGTCCTCGACCGTGATGCCGAGTGTGCCGAAGCAGAAGACGCGCAGCACGGGAGGCTCCTCTCGTTGTTTCAGATGATATGTGGCGGATCGTCGGAATCAAGGAGGTGACGTGCCTCCGTCGCCGCGAGGGTTATGGCCTTTTCCAGCCGTTCCGGCCTCCGGCCCCCCGCGCTCGCCAGAGGTCCTTTCCCGCCTGCGCCACCACCAACCTCGGCCGCCGCGCCGGTCAGGAGGGTGCGCGCCTGGACGGTGGTGTCCGAGACTGCCGCCACCAGCGCCGCCTTGCTGGACGATCGGGAGCCCAGGACCACCACTGCGTTTCCGCGGAGGTGCGTGAGGGTCCGGGACGCGAGGGGGCGCAGGTCGGGGACGTCCACGATCTGCGCGACCAGCCGTCCGCCGGGCAGGGATTCGGCGGACGTCGCCAGGCGGCGGGCGTGGGAGTCGAGTTCGGCCTCGCGGAGGGAGTCGAGTTCACGTTGCGCCTCCGCCAGGGTTTCCAGGCGCTGGCGGAGGCGTTCTGGTGCCTCGTCGGGACGGACGTTCAGGAGCCCGGCGAGTTGGGTGAGCAGGTCGCGCTGGTGGTCGTAGTGGCGCAGCGCGTCCGCGCCGGTGAGTGCCTCGATGCGGCGCAGTCCGGTGCCGATGGACGACTCGCCGAGGATGTGGACGGGGCCCGCCTGGGAGCCGTGTCCGACATGTATCCCGCCGCAGAGTTCGCGGGACGCGTCGCCGATGTCCACGATGCGTACGTCGGTGCCGTACTTCTCGCCGAACAGGGCGATCGCGCCCGCCTTCTCCGCCTCGGTGCGGCTCGCCTCCCAGACGCGGACGTCCGGGTCGTCCAGGAGGTAGGTGTTCACCAGGGTTTGAATGGTTTCCAGGTCGGAGGGGGCGACCGCGGAGAAATGTGCGAAGTCGAACCGCAGCCGCCCGGGTTCGACTCGGGATCCGCGCTGTGCCGCGTGGTCGCCGAGGACGCGGCGCAGCATCGCGTGCAGGACGTGCGTCGCGCTGTGCGAGCGCGCTGTCGCCGCACGCCGGTCTTCGTCGACCAGGGCCTCCGCTTCCTGGCCCGGACCTATCTCTCCTTCCACGACGTGGACGGTGTGGACGTGGAGACCGTCCAGACCGGGTCGTGTGTCCATGACGCGTAGAAGTCCGTCGGAGGTGCGCACGGTTCCCGTGTCTCCGACCTGTCCGCCTGCCTCGGCATAGAACGGGCTCCGGGAAAGGACCATCTCGATCTCGTCGCCCTCGCGCGCTCTCTGGACGGTGCCAGTGTCGTCCAGGAGGGCCACCAGGCGGGTCTCGGTGGACGTGGTGTCGTATCCGACGAAGTCGGTGAGACCGTGGTCCGCGACGATCCGCCTATAGAGGTCTTGGCGTGCGACAGCGTCGCCCTTACGGTTCTGGCCCGCGCGGTGTGTCTGGCGTCGTTGTTCCTCCAGCAGGTCGCCGAACGCTTCGACGTCGACGGTGAGCCCGGCGGAGCGCGCCGCGTCCAGGGTGAGGTCGATGGGGAAGCCGTAGGTGTCGTGCAGTTCGAACGCCGTCTGCCCCGAGAGGGTGGACTCCGCCCTGCTGATCGCGGAGTCGAGGAGGCGGGAGCCTTGCCGGAGGGTCCGCTCGAACCCCTCTTCCTCTGCCGTGACGACCCGCCGGATCAGTTCGGACTGCCGCTCCAGCTCCGGCCACGCGCCGGCAAGGGTGTCGATGACGCTGCTGGTCAGTGGCGCCAGCACGGGCTCGGCGATGGTCAGGCGGCGCGCGTGCCGGATCGCGCGGCGCATGAGGCGGCGCAGCACGTAGCCGCGGCCGTCGCGCGCGGGCAGCACGCCGTCGGCGATGAGGAACGCGATCGAACGCGCGTGCTCGGAGACGACGCGGAAGGATACCGACGCCTCGCTGCCGTCGCGTCCGGGGTACTCGCGACCTGCCATCTCCTGGACGAGCCGCAACGTCGGCGCGAGGAGGTCGGTCTCGGACAGGGTCTCGACGTCTTGCAGGATCGCCGCGAGCCTGTCCAAGCCGAGGCCGGTGTCGATGTTCCGGGAAGGCAACTCGCCCACGATCGAATATCCGTCCTTGCCCGAGCCCTCTCCGCGGAGGTTCTGCATGAAGACGAGATTCCACAGTTCCTGGTAGCGCTCGCCGTCCACGGCGGGCCCGCCTTCGCGCCCGAAGGCGGGCCCTCGGTCGTAGTGCAGTTCCGACGAGGGGCCGCAGGGGCCGGGTATGCCCATCGACCAGTAGTTGTCCTCCATACCGAGCCGTTGGATCCGTTCCGAAGGGACTCCCACACCTCGCCAGAGCTGCTCTGCCTCGTCATCATCGAGGTACACGGTGACCCATAGGCGTTCCGGGTCGAGGTTGTAGTTGCGGGTGAAAAGCTCCCAGGCCCAGGAGATCGCCTCCTGCTTGAAGTAGTCGCCGAAGGAGAAGTTGCCGAGCATTTCGAAGAAGGTCGCGTGGCGGGTCGTCCGCCCCACGTTCTCGATGTCGGACGTGCGCGCGCACTTCTGCACGGACATCGCCCGCGGGTGCTCCGGGACGGCTTCTCCGAGAAAGTACGGCTTGAACTGGTTCATGCCCGCGTTCGCCAGCAGCAGCGTGGGGTCGGACGGGATCAGCGGGCTGGACGGGACGACGTGGTGGTCGCGCTCCTGGAAGAAGTCCAGGAAGGTCGAACGGATGTCAGAAGAACGCATGGGACGGCCTCACGAGGTCGATGGGATGACGGCGCACACCGCCGAGCCGGGCCGGGCACGACTGCTCGTCCCCCAGCTCGGCGCGGCTAGCTCGCCGCCCCACCTCGTGAAAGGCCATCGGGCTTCCTGATCGGTTCGTGTGAAAGGCGTGTTCACGCTACCTCGCGGTGGCGGCCCGCCGCACACGGTTAAACGGCCGACCCCCTCCGCCGGCACGAACCGGGCTGGCCGCCGACGCGCCCGGGCGTCACGACGACTTGAGCGCCTCGATCTCGGCGGCGCGCGCGTCGTAGTCGGCGCGGGCGGCGTCGATCTCGTCCAGGTGCCCCTCGGCCCAGCGGACGAGGGCGGTGGTCGCGTCCATGAGGGTCGCTCCCAAGGTGGTGAGCGAGTACTCGACGCGGGGCGGCATCACCGGGTAGACGGTGCGGGTGACGATGCCGTCGCGCTCCAGGCCGCGCAGCGTGACGGTGAGCATCCGCTGGCTGATTCCGGCGATCTCGCGCTTCAGTTCGGTGAACCGCTTGGTGCGCTCGCCGAGCAGCGCGATCACCTGGAGCGACCACTTGTCCCCGACGCGGTCGAGGATCTCCCGCGCCCGGCATGAGACCGGACTGTGCTCGCCGAACGCGCTGACGTCCATGGTTATCTCCAGGTGACCGGGGCAGGTGAAAGTGCCTTCTTGTGCCGACTCCGAGGGTGTCCGCACCATGGGAGAGCGGTTCCGATCAGGAACCGCCTTACTTCTCATAACCCTAGGAGACACGATGACCGCCGAGCTTGTCGAGATCCCCGGATACGTCGCCGGCACATGGACGATCGACCCCGCGCACTCGGGTGTCGGTTTCACGATCCGGCACCTGATGGTCAGCAAGGTGCGGGGACGTTTCGGGACGTTCGAGGGGACGATCGTGACGGGGCAGAACGTCCTGGACTCCTCCGTCACCGCGACCATCGATCTGACCTCGGTCGACACCGGCAACGCGCAGCGCGACGAGCATGTCAGGACCGCGGACTTCCTGGACGTCGAGAAGTACCCGTCGATGACCTACCGCTCCACCGGCCTGCGCGCCGAGCGCGACGGTTTCGTCCTGGACGGGGAGTTGAGCCTGCGCGGCGTGACGAAGCAGGTCCCGCTGCGGCTGGAGGTCGGCGGCTTCGGTCCCGACCCGTTCCGCCAGGACGACCCGTTCAAGGGCGCCCGTGCCGGGTTCACCGCGACCGGCGAGATCAGCCGCCTGGAGTTCGGTGTCGGGGACGGGAGCACGGTCCCCGGGGGCGGGCTGGCGCTGGGGGAGAAGGTCCAGATCGTCCTGGAGATCCAGGCCGCCCTGCAGACCTGAGACGCCCTGGCAATCGCCCCTGGTCTCTCCGCGGTTCTGGATGCGCCAGCTGCCCGCCCGGTGCGGCTGGACGTGGTGGCAGGTCACAGCCGCAGGGCTCCAGGGAAGGGGATCGGGAAGGCGTTTCGGGAAAAGGGGCGGGCCCCTGACCGGCGTCCGGTTGGTCAGGGGCCCGAAGTCTCGGCTGTCTGAGGGGCTGGGAGGCGCCCCCTGCGAACAGCTCAGCCGAGACCGTTCTTGAGCGCGGTGATCAGTTCACCGCCCGTCGTGTCTCCGCTCAGTTCCCAGAAGAAGGCACCGCCGAGGCCCTCCTTCTTGGCCCAGGCCATCTTGGAACCGATCGTTGACGGGGTGTCGTAGCTCCACCAGTCGCTGCCGCACTTGCCGTAGGCGGTTCCGGCGATGGTCTTGGTGGCGGGGCACTTGTTCTTCAGGACCTTGTAGTCCTCGATGCCGGCCTCGTAGGTGCCGCCCGCGGGGTTGGTCGCGGTGCCGCCCGGTGCGTCCTGCGTGACGCCCGTCCAGCCGCGTCCGTAGAAGCCGATGCCGATCAGCATCTTGTTCGCGGGGACACCCTTGGCCTTCAGCTTGGCGATCGTGTCAGTGGTGTTGAAGCCCTCGTGCGGGATGCCCTCGTAGGCCGTCAGCGGGGAGTGCGGAGCCGTCGGGCCCTTGGCGTCCCAGCCGCCGAAGTAGTCGTAGGTCATCGGGTTGTAGAAGTCGACGTACTGCGCGGCGCCTCCGTAGTCGGTCACGTCCATCTTGCCGTCCTTGCTGGCATCGGCGGTGATGGCGGCCGTCACGAGGTTGTCGGAGCCGAACTTGGCCCGGACGGCGGCGAGCAGGTTCTTGAACGCGTCCGGCCCGCTCTTGTCGCAGGTGAGGCCGCAGGCGTTCGGGTACTCCCAGTCGATGTCGATGCCGTCGAACACGTCCGCCCAGCGCGAGTCCTCGACCAGCTTGTAGCAGGAGTCGGCGAACGCGGCGGGGTTCTGGGCCGCCTGGCCGAAGCCGCCGGACCAGGTCCAGCCGCCGAAGGAGAACAACACCTTCAGGTTCGGGTACTTCTTCTTGAGCTTGCGCAACTGGTTGAAGTTGCCGCGCAGCGGCTGGTCCCAGGTGTCGGCGGCGCCGTCGACGCTCTCACCGGCCTGGTACGCCTTCTCGTAGTCGGCGTAGCTGTCGCCGATGGTGCACTTGCCGCCCTGCACGTTGCCGAACGCGTAGTTGATGTGCGTCATCTTCGCGGCGGACCCGCTGGTGTCGATGTTCTTGACGTGGTAGCCGCGCTGGTAGATGCCCCACTGGGCGAAATAGCCGACGACCTTGTCGCCGGCGCCGGGGTTGGACCCGCTGTCCTCGGTGGTGACCGACAAGGAGTCCGACGCCGGGGAGCTGTTGCCGGCCTTGTCGACGGCCTTGATCGTGAACGAGTAGGCGGTCTTGGGAGACAGGCCGGTGACCGTGGCACTGGTGCCCGTGGCGGTGGTCACCTTCGTGCTGCCGCTGTAGATGTCGTAGCCCGTGACAGCGACGTTGTCGGTTGACGCGTTCCAGCTGAGCGAAGCTGTGGTGGCGGTTTTGCTGGTGGAACGCAGGTTGCTGGGAGCGCTGGGAGCCTCAGTGTCGAGCTCGGGTTCGCCGGAGCCGTCACAGCGAGCACCGTTGATCTTGCAGTCGGTGAACCAGCCGGATCCGGTGCCGCTGAATCCGAAGCTGACCGTCTTGCCGGCGGCGAGCGTGCCGTTCCAGCCGACGTTCGTGAAGGTGTAGTGGTTGCCGGAGACCGTCTTTGACGCCTCCCACACCGAGTTGATGGACGTGCCGGACGGCAGTTCGCCCTCGATCTTCCAGGAGGTGATCCCGGAGGCCGATCCATTCGTGATCGTGCAGTTGCCCTGGAAGCCGCTGCCCCAGTCTGACGTCTTGGTACAGGACGCGGTGACCGCCTCCGCCGACGACGCCGGCAGTGCCGACAGGAGGGTGGAGGCCACCGCTAGTGTCGCTGCGCCGACGAGCGCTGTAGCCCGCCGTCTGCCCGGTCTTGACATGACTCTCCGTTCAGTCCGTCCCCCGAACCAACAGGAATCCCGTCTTCTCTTAGGAAAGTTTCCTAAGAAATTGCGCTGATGGTAACCGGGTGGGAGGGGCCGTTCAAGAGCGCGCCGGGGCCACCGGGCGCGTAGGGGCCGGTGGTATGCGTGACTGCCTGGGGACATACGGTCGCCAGGGGAGAAGAAAAATCAGGTCGTCCCGAACCAGCCCGGGACGTCCAGCCGCCACAGGTCCGCCGGGGTGACCTCGCGGAGATCGGCCTCCAGTGCCCGCAGCCGGTCCGCGCCGAGCCGCTCGGCCCAGTCGTCCCGGATCCGGTCGAAGATCCGTGCCGACCGGGCAAGCGAGTCCACGCCCCGTGCGGTGAGCCGGACGATCTTTCGCCGCGCGTCGGACGGGTCCGCGGCCCGCTCGACGTAGCCGGCGCGCTCCAATGACTCGACCATCTTGCCCGCGGCCTGTTTGGACACGCCGAGCCGCCGGCCCAGCTCCACGGCGGTGGTGCCGTCCGGGCCGATCGCCTGGAAGACGAACCCGTGCATCGGACGCAGGTCGGCGTGGCCTTCCCGGGCCAGCTCCGCGTGCAGTTCGTCGATGATCACGCGGAACGCCAGGAAGAGGCGCAGCGGCAGCTCGAAACCGGGCGGGTCGCCGGCCGCGCCGTGTTCGGATGGGGGATTTGACATAAAAGACAACCTCATTGACTATATGGACAACCACATTGTCCAACTTAGGGGATCCAGGGCCATGACACTCGTCCGCGACGCCGAGAGCCGCCGCACCACCACTCCGAACGGCACCATGACCACCTTCGCCTCGCCCACCCAGGGCGGCTCGTCCGGCCTCGCCGTCTGGCGCGTCGACATGCTGGCGGGCAGGACCGGACCCCGGCACGCCTTCGACACCGAGCAGGTCTGGACGTTCCTGGAGGGCACCGCGACCATCGACCTGGACGGCCGCACGCTGGAGGCCGGACCCGGCGACACCGTCGTACTGCCCGCGCACGCGGCGCGGCAGGTAACCGCCGCGCCGGACGCCGGATTCACCGCCGTCGTCGCGGCGCCCGCGGGCTGTCTCGTCTACGACCCGGACGCCGTCGTGGATCCCGGCAAGTGCGAGCTCGAACCCCAGGGGGACGCGCGGATCGTTCCACCATGGGCGCTCTGAGGGTCAGGAACCGAGATAGGCGAGGACGGCCAGCACGCGGCGGTTGTCGTCCTCGGACGGGGGGAGTGCGAGCTTGCCGAAGATGCTGTTGGTGTGCTTGCTGATCGCCTTCTCGGTGATGAACAGCGTGCCGGCGATGGCCGCGTTCGAGCGGCCCTCGGCCATCAGCCCCAGCACCTCGCGCTCGCGGGGAGTCAGCCGTTGGAGCGGCTCCTCGCGGGCGTGCCGCGTCAGCAGCTGCGACACCACGTCCGGGTCGAGGGCGGTGCCCCCGCCGGCCACCCGGCGCACCGCGTCCACGAACTGCGCGACATCCGACACCCGGTCCTTCAGCAGGTAGCCGATGCCGCCCGAGCTGTCGGACAGCAGCTCCCGCGCGTACAGCTGCTCCACGTGCTGCGACAGCACCAGAACCGGCAGCCCCGGAACCCGCTTGCGCGCCTCCAACGCCGCCTTCAAGCCCTCGTCGGTGAACGTCGGCGGGAGCCGCACGTCCACCACCGCCACGTCGGGCCGGTGCTCGGTGAGCGCCCGCAGCAGCGACGGCCCGTTGTCCACCGCCTCGACCACCTCGAACCCGAACGCGCCCAGCAGGCGGATCAGCCCGTCCCGGAGGAGGGCAAGGTCTTCGGCGATGACAACGCGCACGGCAGCTCCATGGTCACGACGGTCGGTCCCCCGGGGGGACTCGTCACGGCCATCGTCCCATCGAAGGCGGCGAGCCGCCGCTCGATACCGCGCATGCCGCTGCCCCGCGCGGGATCGGCGCCGCCCGTCCCGTCGTCACCGACGATCATGAGCAGCCGGCCGCCCGAATGCTCGATCTGGACCCAGGCGCGCTGCGCGCCGGAGTGCTTGACCACGTTCGCGAGGATCTCCGCGACGGCGAAGTAGGCGGCGGACTCCACCGGCGCGTCCGCCCGTCCGGGCAGGTCGATCCGGACATCGACGGGCAGCGGGAGCGTCAGCGCCAGCGCGCGGACGGCCCCGTCCAGCCCCCGTTCGGCGAGCACCGGCGGATGGATGCCCCGGACCAGGTCGCGCAGCTCGGTGAGGGCCGTGCCGCTGGACGCGCGGGCCTCGGCCAGCAGCTTCTGCGCGGTCTCGGGATCGTGCTTCATCATCTCCTCGGCCAAGCCGATGTTCATGCTCAGCGCCACCAGCCTGGCCTGCGCGCCGTCGTGCAGGTCCCGCTCGATGCGGCGCAGTTCGGCGGCCGAGGCGTCCACCGTCTCCGACCGGGACTCGGCGAGCTGCCGCACCCGCTCGGTCAGCGCGCCCTTGGTCGGTGCCAGCAGCGACTGCGAGAACAGCGCGTGCGCCTTCAGGAACGCCCCGCTCAGCGGCAACGACATCACCGTGAGCGCGGCGCCCAGCACGATCGTGCCGATGATGCCGACCAGCCCGTAGTCCTCCAGCGGCCAGAACGGTCCCCAGCCGTAGTCGGTGACCGTTCCGACGATCGGCGCCACGAACACACCCTCCAGCCCGTACACGGTCAGACCGCCCGCCAGTACCCCGACCACCAGCCCGGCCGGGATGCCGAGCAGCGTCCACAGCAGGTCACGCCAGGTCGCCGGGTCGGTGAGCAGCAGCCTCAGCCGCCGGAACGGTCCGAGACCGGGCGGCTCCAGCCGGTACGGGACGGGGATCTGCACGCCCGACCACTCCGCCGCCCAGGTCCGCTGCTGGTTCGCCACCCCGCGGACGGCCTGGAGCACCACCGGCACCATCACCACACCGAAGCCCAGCGGGATGAACGCGATGGACAGCACGGCCAGGATGAACAGCGGCAGGTTCACCGTGAACGCCAGGACGATCTGGATCACGCCGCGGACGAGGTTGACGAAGGCGCGCCGCGCGCGCTCACCAAGGCGATCGACCAGACGTCCGCTCACCCTTGCTCCTCCTCCCACCCGGCCCAGGCCGGTTGTGGCTGCGACCCGAACCGCCGATGCGGTGTGCCCTTCGCCACCATTGTGGTCGGTGCCCCCGCAGGTCTCGGTAGGGCTAAGCCCCGCTTTCGCCTGGCTCATGGGGGAGTTAACCCCACCTTTGAGGACCGCCCTCCTCCGGCCTCGTCCGGGAGTGACAAGACAAGCGGCCCCGTTCCCTGGACAATGCTCAGGCGATATCCAGGGGAGAAAGCGAATCCACGTTGTGACAGCGACCACCAGCCAGACCTCGAACGACCAGACCGCCGGGGGCCCACCGCCGATCACCCAGCGGATCGCCGAGGAGATCGGCGTCCGCGAGGGGCAGGTGCGTGTCGCGGTCGACCTGCTCGACGGCGGCTCGACCGTCCCGTTCATCGCCCGCTACCGCAAGGAGGCGACCGGCGCGCTCGACGACGCGCAGCTGCGCGCCCTGGAAGAGCGGTTGCGCTACCTGCGCGAACTGGACGAACGGCGCGCCGCGATCCTGGAGTCGATCGAGTCGCAGGGCAAGCTGACCGGCGAGCTCCGCACCCAGATCATGACGGCCGACTCCAAGGCCCGGCTGGAGGACATCTACCTCCCGTACAAGCCGAAGCGGCGCACCAAGGCACAGATCGCGCGCGAGGCGGGTCTCGAACCCCTCGCCGTGCTGCTGCTGGACGACCCGTCCCACGATCCACAGGAGGCCGCGGCCGCCTACGTCGACGCCGACAAGGGCGTCGCCGACGTGGCCGCCGCGCTGGAGGGCGCCCGCGCCATTCTCGTCGAGCGGTTCGCCGAGGACGCCGACCTCATCGGCGCGCTGCGCGAGCGTATGTGGAGCCGGGGCCGGATGCTCTCGCGCGTGCGTGAGGGCAAGGAGGAGACCGGCGCCAAGTTCTCGGACTACTTCGCGTTCTCCGAGCCCTTCGCGAAGCTGCCCTCGCACCGCGTCCTCGCGCTGTTCCGCGGCGAGAAGGAGGAGGTCCTCGACCTCGACCTGGAGCCGGAGGAGGCGCCGGAGGACCCCTCCGCGCGCTCCTCCTACGAGGTGGAGGTGGCGCGCCGCTTCTCGATCGTCGACCAGGGCCGTCCGGCGGACAGATGGCTGGGCGACGCCGTCCGGTGGGCCTGGCGGACCCGCATCCTCGTCCACCTCGGCATCGACCTGCGCACCCGGTTGCGGCAGGAAGCCGAGGACGAGGCGGTCCGGGTGTTCGCCGCCAACCTCCGCGACCTGCTCCTCGCCGCGCCCGCCGGCACCCGCGCCACCATGGGCCTGGACCCCGGGCTGCGCACCGGCGTCAAGGTCGCCGTCGTCGACGCGACCGGCAAGGTCGTCGCCACCGACACCATCTACCCTCACGAGCCGCGCCGGAAATGGGACGAGTCGATCGAGACCCTCGCCCGGCTCGCCCGCGAGCACCACGTGGACCTGGTCTCCATCGGCAACGGCACCGCCTCCCGGGAGACCGACAAGCTCACCGCCGACCTCATGGCCCGGCACCCCGACCTCAAGCTCACCAAGATCATGGTTTCCGAGGCGGGCGCGTCGGTGTACTCGGCGTCCGAGTACGCCGGGCGGGAACTGCCCGGCATGGACGTCTCGCTGCGCGGCGCCGTCTCCATCGCCCGCCGCCTCCAGGACCCGCTCGCCGAACTCGTCAAGATCGACCCCAAGTCGATCGGTGTCGGCCAGTACCAGCACGACGTCTCCGAGGTGAAACTGTCCCGCTCCCTCGACGCGGTCGTGGAGGACTGCGTCAACGCGGTGGGCGTGGACGTCAACACCGCGTCCGCACCGCTGCTCACGCGCGTGTCGGGCATCGGCGAGGGGCTCGCGGAGAACATCGTCGCCCACCGCGACGCCAACGGCCCCTTCCGTAGCCGCGCCGGCCTGAAGGGGGTCCCGCGGCTGGGCCCGAAGGCGTTCGAGCAGTGCGCGGGCTTCCTGCGCATCCCCGGCGGAGACGACCCCCTGGACGCCTCCAGCGTGCACCCGGAGGCGTACCCCGTCGTGCACCGCATCCTGGCCGCGGTCGGCGACGGCATCACCGGGCTCGTCGGCAACACCGCCGCCCTGCGCGCGCTGAAGCCGGCCGACTTCGTCGACGACACCTTCGGACTTCCGACTGTCACCGACATCCTCGCCGAACTGGAGAAGCCCGGCCGCGACCCCCGTCCCGGATTCCGGACCGCCACCTTCAAGGAGGGCGTGGACAAGCTCTCCGACCTCGAAGCAGGCATGGTCCTGGAGGGCGTGGTCACCAACGTCGCGGCGTTCGGCGCGTTCGTGGACGTCGGCGTCCACCAGGACGGGCTCGTCCACATCTCCGCGATGTCGAACAAGTTCGTCCAGGACCCGCGCGAGGTCGTCAAGCCCGGCGACATCGTCCGCGTCAAGGTGCTGGACGTGGACCTCCAGCGCAAGCGCATCTCGCTCACCCTCCGTCTGGACGAGGAGCAGCCGGCCGGCAGGCGCGGCGAGACCCGCGACCGTGACCAGCGCCCGCCGCGGGGCGGGCAGGCTCGCGGTGGCCGTGGGCAGGGCAGTCAGCCGTCCGGCCGCGGAGGCAGGGGCGGCCAGGGCGGCCAAGGGGGCCAAGGTGGTCGCGCTGGGCAAGGTGGTCAGGGCGGCCGTGGAGGGCAGGGTGGTCAGGGCGGCGGCGCCATGGCCGACGCGCTGCGCCGTGCCGGCCTGGACAAGGGCCTGCCGTCCGACGACCGCAAGGGCCGCAAGAAGCGCTGACAGGCGCGCGGCGTGCCGCCCGGTGGCGGCACGCCGCGAGGCGGGCGTCCGATCAGTGGCCGAACCTCCGCCAGCGTCCGTCGGCCCCCGTCTCGGCGTGTGGTGGGGGCGGGATGGGCGAATGCGCCATCCGGGGACGGTCGTAGGGCCCCTGGCCGAGTGGATCGCGCGGGCGCGGTCCCGCCTGCGGCGGCACGAGGGGCATCGGGTCCCGGCTGTGCGGCGGCCCACCGGGTACGGGGCCGCCGAACGGATCCCGTGCCGCGTCCTCGGGCGCGGGATCCGGCTCGTCCTGGAAGGGCCGGTGCCGGGGGAACTGCAGCACCGCGACCGCCCCCAGAGCCAGCGCACCGAGCCGCATCGCGGAGTGCGTCAGGTCCGAGGGCCACGGCTCGGCGTACATGAACGTGCCCATGGTCAGCAGGTACGACTTGGCGCTCACCGTCATCACCGTCGACACGATCGACACCCGGCAGCGCTGGAACGCCATCACCATGATCCCGAACCCGATGGCCGCCGCGAGGACCGTCAGGTACGGCCACGGGGTCGTGAGGATGCGCGGGTCGGTGGCGTGCGCGTCGTCGCTCCAGCCCTTGATCGCCAGTTCGGCCGTGCCGACGGGAAAACCAGAGCCCAGTCCGTAGGCGATGCCGGTGACGGGACGGGCGTGTCGCCCGTCCGGCCGGTGGTCGCCGATGACGAGGATCAGGACCGGCACCAGCACCGCCGGACCCACCACGGTGGCGATCTTCCAGGGCGGCACGTCCGCGGAGCCGATCGGCTCGTGCCCGCTGATCGACGCGGTCAGCAGCAGGACCGCCGCGCCGATGAGCAGCAGGCTCAGCCATTCGCGTGCGGTGAGCCGCTCGCGGAAGAAGGCCATGGAGATCAGCAGCAACGGCACGAGGCCGGACATGAAGATCGGGACGGCGGTGGTCAGCGGCAGCCTTCCCAGGGCCAGGATCTGCAGGCTCAGCCCACCGAGCACCAGCCCCAGCGCGATGAGAAAGATGCCGTTGCTCAGGATCGTCCAGATCATGTGCAGGATCCGGTTGCCCCGAAGAGGGGCCATTCGGCCCGCCGCAATCCGGAACACGGCGAAGCCCAGGTAGTACAGGCCGGTCGCGCCGAAGGCCGCAGCTATCCCGTTCATCTCGGACGAGTATGAAGGGTTGTGGTGGAGAATGTCACCGCCTGTGGGGCTTTGTTAACACGGATTCGGCGGTCGCGTCCCGACCGGACCGTTCCGTAATGCGATCCCTCGGCTGCGGGGCGTGTTTCTGGGGGGTTGCCGCCCTCCGATGTCCGCAGACGTTGCCGGTACCCCATAGACTTGGCCGCGCGAAGGCGCGGAGCCGTATTTCGGCGTGCCCGCGCCACCTGAGAGACTGAGTGGCTGAGCACGCGTCGAACGCCGCGGCCGCGACAGCGCCCGATCAAGGAGACCTACCCCAGTGAAGACCGATGTCGAGGAGCTGACCCCCACGAGGGTCAAGCTCACCGTCGAGGTTCCGTTCGACGAGCTCAAGCCGAACCTCGACAAGGCGTACAAGGAGATCTCGCAGCAGGTGCGGATCAAGGGCTTCCGGCCCGGCAAGGTCCCCGCCCCGCTGATCGACAAGTACGTCGGCCGGGGTGCGGTCCTACAGGAGGCGGTCAACGACGCGCTTCCGGAGCTGTACGGACGCGCCGTCGAGGAGACCGAGATCTTCGTGCTCGGTCAGCCGGACGTCGAGGTGACCGAACTCGACGACGGCAACCAGTTCGCGTTCACCGCCGAGGTGGACATCCGGCCCAAGTTCGAGGTTCCGGACTACGACGGCCTTGAGGTCGTCGTGGACGACGCCGAGGTCACCGACGAGCAGGTCGAGGAGACCGTCGGCAACCTGCGCGAGCGGTTCGCCTCCCTGACCACCGCCGAGCGGGCCGTCGAGGAGGGCGACTTCGCCACCGTCGACCTGGTCGCCAAGATCGACGGTGCGGAGATCGAGGACGCCTCCACCTCCGGCTACTCCTACGAGGTCGGCAGCAAGTCGGCCATCGAGGGCCTGGACGAGGCGCTGACCGGCCTCGCCGCGGACGAGACGAAGACCTTCACCGGCACCCTGGTCGGCGGCGAGCGCGCCGGCGAGGAGGCCGAGATCACGGTCACCGTGCAGAGCGTCAAGGTCAAGAGCCTGCCGGAGCTGGACGACGAGTTCGCCCAGCTCGCCAGCGAGTTCGACACGATCGACGAGCTGCGCGAGGACGTGCGGACCCGGCTCGGCCGGCAGGTCCGGTTGCAGCAGCTGTCCGACGCCCGGGACAAGGCCCTTGAGGCCCTGCTGGAGAAGATCGACATCCCGCTGCCCGACAAGGTGGTGGAGGAGGAGGTCGGCCGCCGCAACCAGCAGCTGGAGCAGCAGCTCCAGATGGCCGGCATGAGCAAGGAGGACTACCTCAAGGACGAGGAGAAGTCCGAGGAGGAGTTCGACACCGAGGTCGCCGACGCGGCGCGGCTCGCGGTCAAGGGCGGCTTCGTGCTGGACCAGCTCGCCGTCCAGGAGGAGCTGGGCGTCGAGAACGAGGAGCTCAGCGAGTACGTCGTCTCGCAGGCCATGCAGATGGGCGTGCAGCCGCAGCAGCTCGCCGAGTACCTCACCCAGAACAACCAGCTTCCGGCGATCGTCTCGGAGGTGCTGCGCAGCAAAGCGCTGAACCTCGTGGTCGAGCACGTCACGGTCAAGGACGAGTCCGGCAACGAGATCGACGTCGAGGCCGTCCGGCGGGAGCTGAGCGGCGAGACGGGCGAGACCGTCGAGGCCGAGGACGCGTCCGAGACCGGCGACGCGCCGGAGACGGACGGCGCGCCGGAGACCGCGGAGGCCCCCGAGGAGACCGCGGAGGCCCCCGAGGAGACCGCGGCGGCAGCCGAGGAGACCCCCGTGGAAGCGGCTGAGGAGGCCGCTGCGGAGGCGCCGGCGGGTGACGCGGACAAGGAGGGCGAGGCGGAGAAGAAGGACGCCTGACGCGTATCAGTGCCTCCTTCGGCCTTCCCCAAGGCATCGGACACGCCCCGCACCCGGACGACCGGGTGCGGGGCGTGTCGCGTTCGCGGAGATCGTGTCGGGCCCGGGCGCCGCCCGGATACGCCCCTGGCGAAAAGGCGGGCCCCTGGGCTTGGCCAGGTGTCCGAGCGCGTTAATGTCCAATCATCCGAACCGATTAAAGGACCGGAGGAACACCCGGTGAGCATGCCTCCGACTTTCGACGAGTCGTCGCGTATCCAGGCGCGGGTCGCCGAGGCGCCCCTGTTGCCCCTGGGCGACCAGCTGTTCCAGCGCCTGCTGCGCGAGCGCATCGTCTTCCTCGGCCAGCAGGTCGACGACGACATCGCCAACCGCATCTGCGCCGAGCTCCTGCTGCTGTCGGCCGAGGACGGCCGCCGCGACATCACGATCTACATCAACTCGCCAGGTGGCTCCGTCACCGCGGGCATGGCGATCTACGACATCATGCAGTACGTCCCGAACGACATCGTCACCGTGGGCATGGGCCTGGCCGCCTCGATGGGGCAGTTCCTGCTCTGCGCCGGGACGACCGGCAAGCGCTATGCCCTGCCGCACGCGCGCATCATGATGCACCAGCCGTCCGGCGGCATCGGCGGCACGGCCTCCGACATCAAGATCCAGGCCGAGCAGATGCTGTACGTCAAGAAGACGCTCGCCGAGAAGATCGCCGAACACACCGGCCAGCCGCTCGACCAGATCGAGCGCGACTCCGACCGCGACCGCTGGTTCACCGCCGATGAGGCCAAGGACTACGGGTTCGTGGACCATGTGGTGCTCAGTGCCACCCAGGTGCCCTCCGAGGGCACCGTCTCCTGACGACCTGAATCAACTTCGGAGGCACACAATGAGCGACCTGATCCGACCCGGTCTCACCGACATGGTCCGGCCCGGCGTCCAGGCGGGCGGGTCCCCGATGCCGGTGGACAACCGCTACATCATCCCGTCCTTCGTCGAGCGCACCACGTACGGGGTCAAGGAGATGAACCCGTACAACAAGCTCTTCGAGGAGCGAATCATCTTCCTCGGCGTGCAGATCGACGACGCGTCCGCCAACGATGTGATGGCCCAGCTGATCACGCTGGAGTCGATCGACCCCGACCGTGACATCAGCATCTACATCAACTCGCCCGGTGGCTCGTTCACCGCCATGACGGCGATCTACGACACGATGCAGTTCGTCAAGCCGGACGTCCAGACGGTCTGCATCGGCCAGGCGGCCTCGGCCGCCGCCGTGCTGCTGGCCGCCGGGACGAAGGGCAAGCGGGCGGCGCTGCCGAACTCGCGGATCCTGATCCACCAGCCCGCCACCGAGGGCACCTACGGACAGTCCAGCGACATCGAGATCCAGGCGCGTGAGATCATGCGGATCCGCGATCTGCTGGAGAGCATCCTCGCCGAACACAGCGGCAAGTCCATCGAGGAGGTCCGCCGCGATATCGAGCGTGACAAGATTCTGACGGCGGACGAGGCCAAGGCTTACGGCCTCATCGACGATGTCTTCGCCAGCAGGAAGCGCAAGGCCGAGGTAGTGTCGTCCTGAGACGGCATGCGGACGAGGGAGTCCCCCAGCCCGGTCGTCATACTTCCGGGCGAGGGGCTTACCAAGTCCGTTGGAAACGGTAACGTCGAGTCCAACGTCGAGAGGCTTCGGGACGCAATCGAGCTGCGCCGCAATCTCTCAGGCGCGCGGCCCCACGAAAAGGAGACAGTTGGGTGGCACGCATCGGCGACGGTGGTGACCTGCTCAAGTGCTCGTTCTGCGGTAAGAGCCAGAAGCAGGTCAAGAAGCTCATCGCGGGTCCGGGCGTGTACATCTGCGACGAGTGCATCGATCTCTGTAACGAGATCATCGAGGAGGAGCTCTCCGAGACCTCCGACCTCAAGTGGGACAACCTTCCCAAGCCACGGGAGATCTACGAGTTCCTGGACTCCTACGTGATCGGGCAGGACACGGCGAAGAAGGCACTGTCCGTCGCCGTCTACAACCACTACAAGCGGATCCAGTCGGGTGACACCGGCAGGGACGACCCGGTCGAGCTGGGCAAGTCCAACATCCTTCTGCTGGGCCCCACGGGATCGGGCAAGACGCTGCTCGCGCAGACGCTCGCCAAACTCCTCAACGTCCCGTTCGCCATCGCGGACGCCACGGCGCTGACGGAGGCCGGATACGTCGGCGAGGATGTCGAGAACATCCTCCTCAAACTGATCCAGGCGGCCGACTACGACGTCAAGAAGGCCGAGACCGGGATCATCTACATCGACGAGGTCGACAAGATCGCTCGCAAGAGCGAGAACCCGTCGATCACCAGGGACGTCTCGGGGGAGGGCGTCCAGCAGGCCCTGTTGAAGATCCTGGAGGGCACCACCGCGAGCGTGCCGCCGCAGGGCGGACGCAAGCACCCGCACCAGGAGTTCATCCAGATCGACACCACGAACGTGCTGTTCATCTGCGGTGGCGCCTTCGCCGGGCTGGAGAAGATCGTGGAGTCCCGGGTCGGCAAGCAGGGGATGGGCTTTGGCGCTCAGATCCGCTCCAAGTCCGACTTCGAGGACGCCTCCGCCGTCCTCGGCGACGTCATGCCCGAGGACCTGCTGAAGTTCGGGATGATCCCCGAGTTCATCGGCCGGCTCCCGTCGATCACTTCCGTCCACAACCTGGACCGCGAAGCCTTGATCAACATCCTCACCGAGCCGAAGAACGCGCTGGTACGCCAGTACCACCGGCTCTTCGAGCTCGACGGCGTCGACCTGGAGTTCACCGAGGACGCCCTGGAGGCCATCGCCGACCAGGCGATCCTGCGGGGCACCGGCGCCCGCGGCCTCCGCGCGATCATGGAGGAAGTGCTCCTGTCGGTCATGTACGAGGTCCCGAGCCGCCATGACGTGGCGCGCGTCGTGATCACGCGTGAGGCCGTGCTGGAGCACGTCAACCCGACGCTCGTGCCGCGCGACCGCCCCAAGCGCGAACCCCGCGAGAAGTCGGCCTGACGACGAGATCAGCGCGCCCGTGACCCTGTCGCGGGCGCGCTGCTCATTGTCGTGCCGGTCGTTGTCGTGCCGGTGGTTCCCGTGCCAGGCAGAGTCGCGGGCGCGTCAGCGGGGCGTGGACTCGCCCAGCCCCGCCTCGCGGGCCAGGACGATGGCCTGGGCCCGGTCGGCGACGTGCAGCTTCATGAAGATGTTCGAGACGTGGTTGCGGACGGTCTTCTGGCTGAGGAAGAGCGTCCCGGCGATCTCGGCGTTGCTGCGGCCCTGCGCGATCAGTTCGAGGACCTCCCGCTCCCGTTCGGTGAGCTCCGGGAAGGCGGCCTGGCGCGGGTCGGGCATGTCGGTGAAGTAGGTGAGGACGCGGCGCGCGATCTCCGGGCCGTAGATGGCCTCGCCCGCCGCCACGGCCTTGACGGCGCGGGCGATCTCCTCGGCGCCGGACTCCTTCAGCAGGTAGCCGCGGGCGCCGGCGCGCATCGCGGCGAACACCGAGTCGTCGTCGCGGAACATCGTCAGCACCAGCACGCCGATCCGCGGGCTGGTGCGGGTGATCGTCCGGGTGGCCTCGATGCCGTTGCCGCCGGGCATGTGCAGGTCCATCACGACGACGTCGGGCTGGAGCTCGGCGGACATCCGCACCGCGTCCGGCCCGCACTCGGCCTCGCCGACGACCTCCACCCCGAGGGCCTGCAGAAGCCCCTTGAGGCCCTGCCGGAACACAGGATGGTCGTCGGTGATGAGCACGCGGATGGCGTCAGTGCCCATTGCTTCGCCTCCGCTCAGTGCCCAACGTTCGCATCCGCTCAGGACCGACTCCTTCGCCTCCGCTCGGCGGGGCGGGCAACGCGCGGCGCCGGCTTCAGCGGTCGCTCACCCGTCGAAGGCCGATGGTACCCGGCGACCGTCTCGGCGAAGGCGAGGGGGAGGTGGGCCGTGACGATCGTGCCGCCACCGGCGCGGGACGTGACCGCGCAGCCGCCGCCCAGCTCCGCCGCCCACTCCTTCATCGCGGCCAGGCCGCGGCGGGACTTCGGCCGGCCGCCGTTGCGGGCGACCTCGGGCAGCCCTGGACCGGTGTCGGCCACCAGCACGTGCAGCTCGACGTCCCGGGTCAGCAGCACCAGCGCGGTGCTGCCGGGGGCGTGCAGCCGGATGTTCGTCAGGGCCTCCTGGACGATCCGGTACGCGGCGACCTCCACCGCGGCGGGCAGCCCGAGGGGGTCGCCGTCGAACCGGACCTCCACCCGCTCGCAGCAGCCCTCGGCGAACGACTGGATGGCCGTGACGAGCCCCAGGTCGTCCAGGGCGGGCGGCCGCAGCCCGTGCGCCAGGTCGCGGATCTCCCCGACGACGATCGCGATCCGGTCGCGGACATCGGAGAGCAGCGGGTCCATCTGCTCGGGCTCGCAGGCCAGGGTGATGCGCGCCGCGTCCAGCGACATGGCGAGGCTGGCCAGTGTCGGGCCGAGCCCGTCGTGCAGGTCGTGCCGCAGCCGGCGGCGCTCCTCCTCCCTGCTGGCCAGGATCCGTTCCCTGGAACGTTGCAGGTCGGTGGTGAGACGGAGGAGGTGTGGGATGGTCGCGACATGTGCCGCCACGGCCCCCGCGGCGAACGCGCCGGCCAGCACGGCTGTGCGTGCCAGAACCGCTCGCATCCCGTCCTCGCTCCCTCTCGCACCCGCTTCCGCGGGTGTTCGCCGCCAGCCTTGCGGGTGGGACGACCCGGTGTCAGGTGACCTGTGTCCCGACGCCCACGGGAAACGTTCCGCGGGGTCAGTGCGATGTCGCGATTCGTTTCATCCGCGATCGCCGGGGTGGACTGCCTGTGGGAGGTGCGCGCCGGGGGTTTCGATCCCCGTAGAATCTCCGGTCGTGACACAGCCCAGCAATGAGCGCGGCCAAGGGGCCGCCGCGGACGTCGACCTGCCCACCCAGTACCGACCGGCCGACGTCGAGGGCCGGCTGTACGAGCGCTGGGTATCGGCGGGGCTGTTCACCGCCGACCCGGCCCGTGACCCCGCGCGGCCCGCCTACTCGATCGTGATCCCGCCGCCGAACGTTACCGGTTCGCTGCACATGGGGCACGCACTGGACCACTCGATTCAGGACACCCTCGTCCGGCGGCGCCGCATGCAGGGGTACGAGGCGCTGTGGGTGCCCGGCATGGACCACGCGGGCATCGCCACGCAGAACGTGGTGGAGCGCGAGCTGGCCAAGGAGGGCCTGTCGCGGCACGACCTCGGCCGCGAGGCGTTCGTGGAGCGGGTCTGGAAGTGGAAGGGCGAGTCCGGCGGCCGCATCCTCGGCCAGATGCGCCGCCTCGGTGACAGCGTCGACTGGACGCGCGAGGCGTTCACGATGGACGAGCACCGCGCCAGGGCCGTCCGGACGATCTTCAAGCGGCTGTTCGACGACGGGCTGATCCACCGTGCCGAGCGCATCATCAACTGGTGTCCGCGCTGCCTGACCGCCCTGTCGGACATCGAGGTCGAGCACGCCGACCGCGAGGGCGAGCTGGTCTCGATCCGCTACGGCTCCGGGGACGAGGAGATCGTCGTCGCCACGACCCGGACGGAGACGATGCTCGGCGACACCGCCGTCGCCGTCCACCCCGAGGACGAGCGGTACCGGCACCTGGTCGGGCGTGACATCGAGCTTCCGCTGACCGGCCGGCGTATCCCGGTCGTCGCGGACGAGCACGTCGATCCCGCGTTCGGGACGGGCGCGGTCAAGGTCACTCCGGCGCACGACCCGAACGACTTCGAGATCGGCCGCCGCCACGACCTGCCGTCCCTGTCCGTCCTGGACGAGCGGGGCGTCATCACCGCGCACGGCCCGTTCGAGGGCCTGGACCGGTTCGAGGCGCGGCCCGCCGTGGTGGCCGCACTGCGCGAACAGGGCCGGATCGTCAAGGAGGTCCGCCCGTACGAGCACTCCGTCGGCCACTGCCAGCGCTGCTCCACGGTCGTCGAGCCGCGCGTGTCGCTGCAGTGGTTCGTGACGGTCGCGCCGCTGGCGCGCGCGGCGGGCGACGCCGTGCGGGACGGGCGTGTCGCGATCCATCCGCCGGAGATGGCGGCCCGCTACTTCGAGTGGGTCGACAACATGCACGACTGGTGCATCAGCCGCCAGCTGTGGTGGGGGCACCGCATCCCGGTCTGGTACGGCCCGGACGGGGAGGTCGTCTGCCCCGGCCCCGACGAGGAGCCGCCCGCCGGGTGGACGCAGGACACCGACGTCCTCGACACCTGGTTCTCCTCCGCGCTGTGGCCGTTCTCCACGCTCGGCTGGCCGGAGAAGACACCGGAGCTGGAGCGCTTCTACCCCACGTCGGTGCTGGTCACCGGCTACGACATCCTGTTCTTCTGGGTCGCCCGGATGATGATGTTCGGCTTGTACGCGATGGACGGCGTGGAGCCGTTCAAGACCATCACGCTGCACGGGATGGTCCGCGACCAGCACGGTAAGAAGATGTCCAAGTCGTTCGGCAACGTCGTCGACCCGCTCGACTGGATCGACCGGTATGGCGCCGACGCGACCCGCTTCACCCTGCTGCGCGGCGCGAACCCCGGCGGGGACGTCCCGGTCGCGGAGGACTGGGCGCAGGGTTCGCGCAACTTCTGCAACAAGCTGTGGAACGCGACCCGCTTCGCGCTCATCAACGGCGCCCACGTCCGCGGCCCGATGCCCGCGGAACTGTCGACGGTGGACGCGTGGGTGCTGTCGCGCCTGCACACCGTCATCGCCGAGGTGGACGCGCACCTGGAGTCCTACGACTTCGCCAAGGCGTGCGAGACGCTCTACCACTTCGCATGGGACGAGGTGTGCGACTGGTACGTGGAGCTGGCGAAGGTTCAGCTCGCGGACGGGCGCGCCGAGGCGACCCGCCGCGTCCTCGGCGAGGTCCTGGACAACCTGCTGCGGCTGCTGCACCCGGTCGTCCCGTTCGTCACCGAGGAGTTGTGGACGTCGCTGACCGGCGCCGACAGCACCGGCGCCGACAGCACCGGCACCATCGTCACCGCGCCCTGGCCGGCCGCCGACGCCGGACGAGCCGACAGGAACGCCGAGGCCGCCGTCGAGTCACTCCAGCGGCTCGTCACCGAGGTCCGCCGGTTCCGGTCCGATCAGGGTCTCAAGCCGGGACAGAAGGTCGCCGCCGCGCTGGAGTGGGGGGCCTCGCCACTGGCCGAGCACGAGGAAGGCGTCCGCGCGCTGCTGCGGCTGACCGCGCCCGGCGACGGTTTCGCGGCCACCGCCTCCCTGCCGGTGGAGGGCGTCACGGTCCGGCTCGACACCGCCGGCGCCATCGACGTCGCCGCCGAGCGCAAGCGGCTGGAGAAGGACCTCGCCGCCGCGCGCAAGGAGGTCGACCAGGCCCGGCGCAAGCTCGGCAACGAGGCGTTCATGGCCAAGGCCCCCGAGGCCGTCGTCGCCAAGAACCGGGAGCGGCTCAACCAGGGCGAAGCCGACATCGGCCGTCTGGAGGCGCAGCTCACGGCGTTGCCGGCGAGCTGAACCACCGACGATCCGTCTCGTCCGCGGGCTCCGGCCGGCAAGGGAACCCTCAGGAGTGCAATGGCCGACTCACCTCCCCGGTCCGAGGTGCCGGACTCCGCGTCCGGTGGCGACCTGACAGTGTCGGAGGGCGTCGACGACGAAGTCCCGCCGGAGCAGCCGGAAGAGGCTGAACGGCCGGGGCCACCCGCCCAGGCCGAAGTGCCGGAGTTGGGGGAACAGGTCGAGCTTCCACCGTGGGGCATGTCGCCGCCGTGGTGGTCGCCCGGAACCGCAGACGGTTCCGGGCCCCAGATCGTCCTGGGCGGGACGGGCCCGCACGCGCTCCCCGGCCTGCCGAACGGAACCGGGCCCCACGTCCTGCCGGACGGCACGGGCCCGCTCCCGGCGATCGCCATGCCCGGACCGGCGGCGCAGGCCGTGTCTGCGGCGCAGGGGGCGCGCAAACGGATGTCCGGGCTGCTGCTCGGCGCGGGCGTCGCCGCGGTGCTGGTCGTGGCGATGGCGGGCGTGCTGGTGCTGCGGCAGGTCAACGGCGAGAACGCGCGTACGGCGGCGGTCCCCGCGTCCAAGAAGCGGATCGCGGCGGCGGCTCTCGCGGGCGGGCTGCACAAGGACACCACGGCGGCTCCGGTGAGTTCGGCGTATCCGTTCGTCGCTGCGGCGGTCCGGGCGGGCGGCGTGCCGGTGGGCGCGGAGGGCGTCTACGCCTCCGAGCCGAGGGGGCCGCTGAACGTGCTGTTCATGGGCGGGACGGGCCCGGTCGGCGACACGGCGGCCTTCCTGCAGAAGATCCGTCCGACGACGTACATCGCCGTGCAGAGCGCCAACGCGGGCAAGGGGGGCGGGCGGGCCCTGTGCGGCTCGTTCGCGGTGCTGGCCGATGTCCACCTGTACTGCGCGTGGGCGACCAAGGACTCCTACGGCGTCGTCGCCTCGAACGTCGCCGCGCCGGTCCGGCAGCTGCCGGCGATGGCCGAGCTCATGCGCGGGATCCGGCAGGACGTGGAGGGGCCGCGGCGCTGAACAGGCATCGGGTGGGCGCGTCCACCACGCCGAGGACCAGCCCGGTGAAGTAGACCGTCCCGAGGACGAGCACGCGGTATCCGAGGGTGGCGAGCGACTCGGGTGTCACCGCGGCGGCGTCGACGACGTCCCAGGCGGGTGGCAGGGCGCGGGTGAAGCGCAGGTGCGGCATCGGCAGCCGGACGAACGTCACCGGCAGGTCGCCCAGTTCGGCGACCGCCCCGTCCAGGTCCTTGTGGTCGGGCAGGCAGACGACCGCGTGGTCGATCGTCCCCCAGCGTTCGCGGGCGGCGGTGAGGGCGGCGGCGACGCCCGCCCGGTCGATGGCGGAGTCGATCAGTACGGTGGTCGCCGAGGCCGGGACGGGATGCCAGGACAGCCGCCCCGGCAGCACGACCGACCCCAGCACGGCCTCGGCCCGCCCGGCGGGGGGTTCCTGGACTCCCGGCAGGCGGCGGGCCGCGACGACGCCCAACTCGGCACTCACCCGTCCCAGCCCGCGGGGGAGCAACCGGGAGGCCAGGCCGCTGCCGCCGGCCGCCACGATCTCGACGCCCCCGCGCAGCGCGTCCGTGACCTCGGGGAGTTGCGGCGCCGACAGGACGGCCCGCGTCCCGGGCCCGGCCACAGCGGTCTTCTCCCGCGCGATCTCCGCCGCCGTGCCGCCGAGGACGTCGGCGTGTTCGAGGAAGACGGGGGTGAGCGCGACGACGTCGGGCGGGAAGAGGCTCACCTCGTCCGCCCGCCCGCCCATCCCCGCCTCCAAGACGAGCGCGTCCGCACCCGTGTCCCGTGCGTGCAGGAGTCCCGCGAGTGTGAACAGGCCCGCCGGGGACAGGTAGCCGTCCGACGGTGGCAGAACGTCGATTCCCGCGTGCAGCCGCGCGGCCAAGGACGCGAGTTCCTTCTCCGAGACCGACCGGCCACCGAGCCTGATCCGGTCCCGGTCGTCGCGGAGCCCAGGGCTGGTGACCGTGCACACCTTCAGGCCTGCTGCCGTGAGGAAAGCCGAGGCATAGGTGGCGGCGGTGCCCTTTCCCTTGGAACCCACGACGGTCAGAACAGGAATGTTCAAGGAAAGGACATCCAGAATCTCCGCGAGCGCACGCGCGCGCGGAAGGCTACGGCGCTCGCCAAGGGCGCGTCCTTCCCACTCTTGGAAGAACACACGGTCGGCTAGTCGGTCGGTACCCACACCACCCATGTTTCCAGCGTCCGACCCGGGACGGCGCCCCCGGCACCGCCGAGTAGGCTCTGAGGGTCACTTTCCGCAGTCATGGAGCATCGTGAGCCAGCCAACCGAGCCGCTCGACTACCGGGGCGCCGTCGGCGCGATCATGAGCCGCGGCGTCGAGTGGGAGATCGATCCCACGCTCGACCGCATCCGCGACCTGGTCGACGTCCTGGGAGAACCCCACCGCGCCTATCCCGTCATCCACGTGGCCGGGACGAACGGCAAGTCCAGCACCGCGCGGCTCATCGAGTCGCTGCTGCGCGAGCGCGGCCTGCGGACGGGGCTGTTCACCAGCCCCGAGATGACCACGCTGCGGGAGCGGATCGCGATCGACGGTGAGCCGATCGGCGAGGAGCGGTTCACCGAGGCGTTCCAGGACGTGCTGCCCTACGTCCAGCTCATCGACGGCAAGCACCCGGCGCAGCTGTCGTTCTTCGAGGTCCTCACGGCGATGGCGTACGCGGCGTTCGCGGACGCGCCGGTCGATGTGGCGGTCATCGAAACGGGCATGGGCGGCGTGTGGGACGCCACGAACGTGGCCGACGGGACGGTGGCGGTGATCACGCCCATCGGCCTGGACCACACCCGCTACCTCGGCGACACCATTGAGGAGATCGCCGGCGAGAAGGCCGGGATCATCAAGCCGGGCGCGGTCGCGGTGCTGGCCCAGCAGCCGGTCGAGGCCGCCGAGGTCCTGCTGCGGCGGATCGTGGAGACCGGCGCGGCGGCGGCCCGCGAGGGCATCGAGTTCGGCGTGCTGAGCCGGGACGTCGCGGTGGGTGGCCAGCAGCTCAGGCTTCAGGGCCTGCACGGCGTCTACGACGAGGTCTTCCTCCCGCTGTTCGGGGAGCACCAGGCGAGCAACGCCGCGACCGCACTGGCCGCGGTCGAGGCGTTCGCCAGTGGCGCACCGACCAGGGGAGAGATCAATCTGGAGGCCGCGACCCGCATCGCGCCCGGCGAGACCTACACCGGCGGCGAGGAGGGCCAGCTCGACCCGGCGCTGGTCCGCAGCGGGTTCGCCAAGTCGGCGTCGCCGGGTCGGCTGGAGGTCGTCCGGACCGGCCCCACCATCCTGCTGGACGCCGCGCACAACCCGGCGGGGATGGCCGCGAGCGTCGCCACGATCACCGAGTCGTTCAACTTCACCCGTCTGGTCGGCGTGTTCGCCGCCGCCGCGGACAAGGACATCGCGGGCATTCTCGACCAGCTTGAACCCGTTCTGGCGGAGCTCGTGGTGACCCGCAGTTCCTCGCCGCGCTCGCTGCCCCCCGAGGAACTGGCCGAGATCGCGCAGGGAATCCTCGGGCCCGACCGCGTCCACGTCGCGGAACGGCTCGACGACGCCATCGACCAGGCGATCGGGCTGGCCGAGGAGACCGGGGAATACCAGGGCGCCGGTGTGCTGATCACCGGCTCCGCGGTCACCGTCGGCGACGCCCGGACGCTGCTACGCGTGGCGGAGGGCCGGTGACGGCCATGAGCGCGACCCCGAACCCCGCCCGGCGCCTGCTGGCCACCGTGCTCGCCTGTGAGGCGATCGTGATCGCCCTCGCCATCCCGGTGGCGGTGACCGTGCTGGAGGTGGACGGCGGCACCGCCGGGCTGGTGTGCGGGGGGCTCGCGGTGGTCTGCGTCCTCATGGCGGGGTTGCTGCGGTTCCCGTGGGCGGTGCCCGCGGGCACCGTCCTCCAGGTGCTGATCATCGCGACCGGGTTCATGGTGCCGACCATGTTCTTCCTCGGTGCGGTATTCGGGGCGCTTTGGGCGACGGGCATTTGGATGGGACACAAGGCGGGGTCCTCCGCAACACGCTAAATTCACGGAGACGGCGCCGGATTCCCGGAGCCGTTTCCGCCCGCCGGCTCTCCCGGCCGCATTCTGTGCCAATTCCGGCATTTCTCCTTTTCGGGAAATGTTGGCTGGTGGGCGGCGACCTCCGAAGGAGCCGGCCGTGTCCCTCCCCGTGCCCGAACGCCCGCGCGCACGCCAGGCGACGGCGGGCGCGCTGTTGACGGCGGCGACCGCGCTGCCCGCCGCCGTGCTGGCCGTCCCCGACACCACCGCGAACGTGGTCCCCGCCGCCGCCGAGGCGCTCGGCCTCGGGAGCGGGCAGATCGCCGGCCTCCTGCGCGCCACCGGCCTGTCCCTCCCCGCGCTGCTGCTGGCAGTCCCGCTCGGTGCCCTCGCCGCACGCCGTCTGCCCGCGTGGACGGTGCTCGCCGCCGGCCTGCTGACCTTGCTGAGCGGACTCGGCGCCGCCCGGCTCGCGGTCTCGGTGCCGCAGGTCGGGATCGTCCGGGCGGTACAGGGCGCGGGCGCCGGCATCGCCCTGCCCGGCTCGCTCGTCCTGGTCTGGGAACGGCGAAGCCGCCTACCGGCCGCCCTGTGGGCCGGCGGTCTCACCGCCGCGCTGCTCACCGCGATGCCGCTGGCGCTGCGGGCCGTTCCGCTCCCGTCCGCCGCCACGGCCGCCCCCGACTGGCGCCGCGCGCTCGCACCGACCCCGTGGCCCGCCGTGGCCGCCGCCGGCGCGGTGATCCTCTTCCTCGTCCTGCGGGACCGGCGTCGGCGGCCCCTGCCCGCCCTGCGGCGCGCCGAGCGCGGCCAGCTCGTCCTGCCGCTCGTCCCCGCGGGCGGGTTCGCCTTCCTCGCCGTCATCGCCGCGGGCGGGTGGTCGCCTGGCGCTCGGCTCGCGGTGGCGGGCCTGGCGCTGCCCGCCCTCGTCGGCCTCGCCCTCACCGCACGCCGGGACGCGACCGCGGGCAGCCCGTTCGGATGCGCGGTCGTCATGATCACGACCGGGCTGCTGACCTACCCGGTGGCGGCGCCGCTGGCGGGGCTGTCCGCGGCGGCCGCGGAGGTGCGCGGCGACGAGACCGGTGTCCCGTTGGCGCCGTTCGCCGCCGGTGGAGCCGCCGCGCTGGCCGGAGCCCTCGCGGCCACCAGGGGAGACTCCCGGTGGGCCGTCCTCGCCGGGCACGCGCTGATACTCGCGGCCCTCCCGCTCGGCCTCGCCGCAGGCGCCCCGGCAGGCACCGGCTTGTTCGCCCTGCTGATCCCGCTCGGCACGGGAGCCGGGCTCGCGCTGGCCGCCTCACTGCGCGGCGCTAACGTCGGCGCGGCGCTGTTCGGGCTGGCGCTGTGCTTCCCCGCCGTCCTCACCGGGCAACTGCTCGTGCTGTCGCTTCAGTCGTCGTGGTTGCTGCGCAGGCGCCCGGTGACCGAGGCAGGGCAGGTGGAGGCGCTCACCGGCGGATACCGAGCCTGGCTCCTCGTCGCGGCGGTGTGCGCCGTGCTGCTTGCGGCGGCCAGCGCGCGCGCAGCCGCCAAGCCGACGGGCAAGACCGCGCCCATCGCACGCGCCGAGGCGTCCGCAAGCCCCAGCGGCCGGTAGGATTCGCGCGCAGTGGTGTGCAGGCCGCGGCGTGACGGATCACGCCGGGCCGGACCCCGCCGGACGGGGTGGCGCCACCTGATCCGACCTTCCTGAGGAGAATCATCCGTGTCCGAGCGCACTCTTGTCCTGGTCAAGCCCGACGGTGTCCGCCGCGGCGTCGTCGGCGAGGTCGTCTCCCGGATCGAGCGCAAGGGCCTGACGCTCGTCGCGCTCGAACTGCGCACCCTGGCGCGCGAGACGGCCGAGGCGCACTACGAGGAGCACGCGAGCAAGCCGTTCTTCGGTGAACTGGTCGAGTTCATCACCGGCGGCCCGCTCGTGGCCATCGTCGTGGAGGGCCCGCGCGCCATCGAGGCGTTCCGCGCACTGGCCGGCGCCACCGACCCGGTGAGCGCCACCCCCGGCACCATCCGCGGCGACTTCGCGCTGGAGATCGGTGAGAACATCGTGCACGGCTCGGACTCCACCTACTCCGCCGAGCGCGAGATCAAGCTCTTCTTCCCCGAACTGGGCTGACGATCTTCCTCCGGGACGCCGCCGCGCGGCGTCCCGGCACCGCCCAGCCCGATCGACACACGCGGGCCGGATCACTCCGGCTCACATCGGTTTAACTAAAACCACCCTGTTCAGCACCCGTTTTTTTGGCGACGCGCGCACCGCGGGTGACTGCCCGCTGGCGCGTGAGCACGTTACGATGGACAAGCCGCTATACACGCCCGTCAAGATGAAGGGCTCCCTTTCTTCATGGGTAACAAGCTGTCGTTTCTGGGCCGTGACATGGCGGTCGATCTGGGTACCGCAAACACGCTGGTGTACGTGCGGGGGCGTGGCATCGTCCTGAACGAACCGTCGGTCGTGGCGATCAACACCAACACCGGGAAGATCGTCGCGGTGGGCATCGAGGCGAAGCGGATGATCGGCCGCACACCCGGCAACATCGTCGCCGTCCGCCCGCTCAAGGACGGCGTGATCGCCGACTTCGACGTCACCGAGCGGATGCTGCGCTACTTCATCCAGAAGGTGCACAAGCGCCGGCACTTCGCCAAGCCGCGCATCGTGGTGGCGGTGCCGAGCGGCATCACCGGGGTCGAGCAGCGCGCCGTCAAGGAGGCCGGCTACCAGGCCGGCGCTCGCCGCGTCTACATCATCGAGGAGCCCATGGCCGCCGCGATCGGCGCGGGGCTGCCCGTCTACGAGCCCACCGGCAACATGGTCGTCGACATCGGCGGCGGTACCACCGAGGTCGCGATCATCTCGCTCGGCGGCATCGTGACGAGCCAGTCCGTCCGCGTCGGCGGCGACGAGCTCGACCAGGCGGTCATCTCCTTCTCCAAGAAGGAGTACTCCCTGATGCTCGGGGAACGGACCGCGGAGGAGATCAAGATGGCCATCGGGTCCGCCTATCCGGGTGGGGACGAGGAGCCGCATGCCGAGATCCGCGGCCGCGACCTGGTCAGCGGGCTTCCGAAGACCGTCGTGATCTCCGCCGAGGAGGTGCGGCGGGCCATCGAGGAGCCGGTCAACTCCATCGTGGACGCGGTGAAGACGACCCTCGACAAGTGCCCGCCCGAGCTGTCCGGCGACATCATGGACCGTGGGATCGCCCTCACCGGCGGCGGAGCCCTGCTGAAGAACCTCGACGAGCGGCTCCGCGAGGAGACCGGCATGCCGATCCACCTCGTGGACAACCCGCTCGACTCGGTCGTCCTCGGCACCGGCAAATGCGTCGAGGACTTCGAGTCCCTTCGGCAGGTGCTCGTCCCGGAGCCGCGGCACTGAGCTCCCGGCGAAACTAGGAACGGGAGGTCGGTGGGTGAAGGACACCCGGCGCACCCGCGTGGTCCTCGGCGCGCTGCTCATCACGGCGCTCGCCATGATCACCATTGACTACCGCGGCGGCGAGCACTCTCCGCTGCGCGGCCTGCGCGGGATCGGCGCGGCGGTGTTCGGCCCGGTCGAGCGCGCCTCGGCGTCGGTCGTCCGGCCGGTCGGCAACACCTTCGACGCGATCACCGACGCGCCCGGCGAACGGCGGCGCGCCGACCGGCTCGAACGCGAGAACCAGAAGCTGCGCGAGCAACTGCGCGCGGGCCGGCTCGACCAGGACCGCTCCGCCCAGCTCCAGCGGCTGCTCGGCACCGCCGGGATGGGCGGCTACAAGATCCGCGCCGCGCAGGTGATCTCCGCGGGGCAGGGCTTCGAGGACACCGTCACCATCGACGTCGGCAGCCGCAACGGCATCAGGACCGACATGACCGTGATGAGCGCCGAGGGGCTCGTCGGCCGCGTCACCCGCGTCGGGCCCGCGACCGCGACCGTCCTGCTCGCCACCGACCAGACGTCCTCGATCGGCTCCCGCCTGGAGGACTCCAAGGAGATCGGGATCGTGGAGGGCCGAGGCCGCCGCGGCCTCGGCAACGGCGGCAGCCCCCTGCGCTTCCAACTCCTGGACGCCGCGGCCCCGATGCGCGTCGGGCAGCGGGTCGTCACGCTCGGATCGCAGGGCGAACGGCCGTACGTGCCGGGCGTCCCCATCGGCGTGGTCGAGCGGATCGACAGCGCCAGCGGCGGCCTGACCCGCACCGCCTACGTCCGGCCGTTCGTCCGGTTCACCAGCCTGGACGTGGTCGCCGTGGTCGTGGCGCCGCCGAAGACCGACCCGCGGGACGCGGTGCTGCCACCGAAGCCGACCCCGCCACCGGCCCCGACACCGAAACCGAGCGGCACGCCGAGCCCCGGCGCGTCACCGTCCGCGAGCCCGGAGTCGAGCCGGAAGGCTCGACCGCGCGGCACCAAGAGCCCGACCACGAGACCGACCACGGGGGACTGACGTGCTGAACGCACCGGAGGCGTCGTCGACAGGACGCAACGTGATGGCCGGCGTGGTGATCGCGGTGGTGCTGATCCTCCAGGTCTCGGTGGCCAACCGGCTGCCGACGCCCGGCGGCGTGCAGCCCGATCTCGTCCTGCTGGCCGTGGTGGCGCTCGCGCTCGTCAACGGCTCGATGACGGGCATGGTCGCCGGGTTCCTGGCGGGCCTGGCCGCCGACATCATCCCGCCCTCCGACCACACCCTCGGACGCTACGCGCTGGTCTACTGCCTCATCGGCTACCTGTGCGGGATCGCGTCCGCCGAGATGGACCGGCAGTCGGCCGTCCCGTTCTTCGCCGTCGCCGCCGGGGCCCTCGCGGGCACCGTGCTGTACGCGGCGACCGGGATGATCCTCGGCGACCCGCGAGCCGAATGGGACACCGTGTCCAGCATGGTGCCGCTCCAGGTCGTCTACGACGTCATCGCCAGCCCCTTCATCGTGTGGGCGGTGCTGCGCGTCACCCGCCGGTACGAACGCGGCGAACGCGCGCGCGGGGATCGGCTGTCGGTGCCGGCCGCCCGTTACCGCGCGATGTCGGGGCGGAGCGGGAGCCTGTGAACTCCAAGACGCACTTCCGGCTCGTCGTCCTGTACGTCCTCGTCGGTGCGCTGCTGCTGGTCCTCGTCGGGCGGCTGTGGTCGCTCCAGGTCCTTGAAGGCACCCACTACCAGGAGATCGCGGCGCAGAACCGCACCCGCGACATCGTCGTCCCCGCCATCCGCGGCATGATCCTGGACAACCAGGGCCGTCCGCTCGTCCGCAACCGCAGCGCGCTCGTGGTCTCGGTCGACCGCACCTCGCTGGCACGGCAGAAGGACAAGGGCACCGGCGTCCTGAAGCGGCTCGCCGCGGTGCTCGGCACCAGCCAGGACGAGATCCTCAAGCGGATCAGGCTGTGCGGGCCCGGCATCAAGCGGCCCTGCTGGCCCGGCTCGCCCTACCAGCCGATCCCCGTGGACGACCGCGTCGACCCCAAGCGCGCTCTGCAGATCATGGAGCGGCAGGAGGACTTCCCCGGTGTGACCGCCCAGGTCCAGGCCGTCCGGGACTACCCGCGCCCCGAGGGCGCGGGGGCCGCGCAGACGCTCGGCTACCTCCAGCCGATCACGCAGGAGGAGCTCGACAAGCGCAAGGGCCTCAAGGTCACCGGCTACAGCGGGGTCGACCTGATCGGGCGCGCCGGCCTGGAGGCGCAGTACGACGGCGACCTGCGCGGCGAGCCGGGCTTCCGCAAGGTGCTCGTCGACAGCCAGGGCCGCGTCACCGGCACCGCGGCGGAGAAGGCGCCGGCGACCGGCGGCAACCTCGTCACCAGCATCGACGCCGGTGTGCAAGGTGCGGCGGAGAAGGCGCTCCAGGCCGCCATCGACGGTGCCCGCAAGGCCGGCAACAAGGCCGACGCCGGCGCCGCGGTCGTCATGGACGTGCAGACCGGCCGGGTGGTCGCGATGGCCAGCTACCCAACCTACGATCCGGCGATCTGGACCGGCGGCATCTCCCAGGACGAGTACGACGGGCTGCTCGGCAAGAAGAAGGGCGAGCCGCTGATCTCCCGCGTCACCGAGGGGCAGTTCGCGCCCGGGTCCACCTTCAAGATCTCCTCGGTGTCCGCCGCGGTGAAGGACGGGTACCCGTTGAACGGCATCTACCCCTGCCCCGGGTCGTACAACGTCGGAAGCCGCGCGTTCACGAACTTCGAGGGCCAGGGCCACGGCAACATGAACCTCCACCAGGCGCTGGTGGTGTCGTGCGACACCATCTTCTACAAGTTCGCCTACGAGGAGTGGCTCCGCGACGGCGCCATGAAGCCGCGCAAGAGCCCGTCCGACCCGATGGTGGGGATGGCGCGCAGCTTCGGCTTCGGGGCCCGCACCGGTATCGACCTGCCGAGCGAGACGCCGGGCCGCATCCCCGACCGGGGCTGGAAGCGCAGCTACTGGAACGCCACCAAGAAGGCCGACTGCAAGGGCGCCAAGGAGGGCTACCCCGGCGTCGCCAAGACCGACCCGGCCCGCGCCGCCTACCTCAAGGCCATCGCCACGGAGAACTGCACCGAGGGTTTCGTGTGGCGGGCCGGAGACGCGGCGAACTTCTCGGTCGGCCAGGGCGACGTCCTGGTGACGCCGCTGCAGCTCACGCGCGCGTACGCGGCTGTCGCCAACGGCGGCAGGCTCGTCACGCCGCGGCTCGGCGTCGCGGTGATGCGGGCGGACGGCTCGCTCGTCCGCCGGATCCCCGACCCGCCCGAGCCGAGACTGCCGGTCGATTCGAAGATCCTCAAGTACATCCGCAGTGGCCTGGCCGACGTGACCAAGAAGGGCACGGCCGCCGGAGCCTTCTCCGGATTCGACTTCAAACGGGTCGACGTCGCGGGCAAGACCGGCACTGCCGAGGTCTTCGGCAAGGCCGACACCTCGTGGTTCGCCTCGTTCGGGCCGGCCGGCAAGCCCCGCTTCGCGGTGGTCGCGATGGTCGCACAGGGCGGTACCGGCGCCTCCACGGCGGCGCCCGCCGTCCGCGCGATCTGGGAGGCCATGTACGGGACGAAGGACAAAAAGCCCCTCCTCAGGGACGGCAGGCTTCCGTCCGACCTCCCGAAGCCCCCCGCGGACGGGGCCGCGCCGTGACCCCGGATGGCGGCCCGACGCCGCGTGGATGCGGTCGCCCGACTCCGAGCGGAGCGAGGCCATGAACGAGGCGAACGTCGGATCCATCGGCGGATATCGCGACCGGGTGCTGTGGCAGAGCCGCGTCGCGGGTCTGCGGCGCCTCGACTGGACGCTGTGCCTGACCGTTCTCGCCCTGTCGCTGATCGGCGCGCTGCTGGTGCGCTCGGCGACGTTCCAGCTCATGACCGAGCAGGGCAAGGACCCCGAGAGCTTCCTCAAGCGCCACATCCTCAACCTGATCATCGGGTTCGTGCTCGGCGGCGTGGTGACCGTCCTCGACTACCGGCTGCTGCGCGCCTACGTCCCGATCCTGTACGGCCTGGCCTGCGTGGGCCTGGTCGCGGTCCTCACCCCGCTCGGCTCGACGATCAACGGGTCGCACTCGTGGATCGTGATCGGCGGCGGGTTCCAGGTGCAGCCGTCGGAGTTCGCCAAGGTCGGTCTCGTCGTGCTGCTCGCCATGATCCTCGGGGAGCCGCGGGACGGTGAGATCGGTCCCGGCCGGCGTGACGTGCTGCTCGCCCTCGCGCTCGCCGGCGTACCGGCGGCGCTGATCATGCTGCAGCCCGACCTCGGCACCACGCTGGTGTTCACCGCTGTGGTCCTCGGGATGCTGGCGGTCTCCGGCGCCCGGAAACGCTGGCTGGTGGGGCTGGTCGGCGGCGGTGTCGCCGCGGGCTTCGCGGTGTGGTTCTTCGGGCTGCTGAAGCCCTACCAGCTCGCCCGGTTCACCGCCTTCATGGACCCGTCCGCCGACCCGCGCGGCGCCGGCTACAACGCCCAGCAGGCCCGGATCGCGATCGGCTCCGGCGGCGCGTTCGGCAAGGGCCTGTTCAACGGCGAGCAGACCGGCGGGCATTTCGTCCCCGAGCAGCAGACCGACTTCATCTTCACCGTGGCGGGGGAGGAACTCGGCTTCGTCGGCGCCGCCGTGATCATCGTGCTGCTCGGCGTCGTGCTGTGGCGCGGCCTGCGCATCGCGACCCAGGCCGCCGACCTGTTCGGCACGCTCGTGGCGACCGGGGCGGTGTGCTGGCTGGCGTTCCAGACGTTCGAGAACGTCGGGATGACGATCGGGATCATGCCGATCACCGGGCTGCCGCTGCCGTTCGTGTCCTACGGCGGCTCCGCCACCTTCGCCAACATGATCGCGTTCGGGCTGCTCCAGGCCGTCCATGTGCGGCGCAGACCCTTCGACTAGGGCCCGGCGGTAGGCTGGACGTTCATCCATGGCCACAGCACGGAGGACCCGCCATGCCCGTCCAGTCGATCTTCCCGCGACTGGAGCCGCTGCTCCCGCGCGTGCAAAAGCCGATCCAGTACGTCGGTGGAGAGCTGAACTCGCAGGCCAAGGACTGGGACGAGGCCGAGGTCCGGTGGGCCCTGATGTACCCGGACGCCTACGAGGTCGGCCTGCCGAACCAGGGCGTCCAGATCCTCTACGAGATCCTCAACGAGCGCGACGGCGTCCTCGCGGAGCGGACCTACTCGGTCTGGCCCGACATGGAGGCCGTCATGCGGGAGAACGGCATCCCGCAGTTCACCGTCGACGCGCACCGTCCGGTCGCCGCGTTCGACGTGTTCGGCGTCTCGTTCTCCACCGAACTGGGTTACACCAACCTGCTGACGGCGCTCGACCTCGCCGGCATCCCCCTCGACGCGGCCGACCGCACCGACGCCCACCCGATCGTCCTGGCGGGCGGGCACGCCGCCTTCAACCCCGAGCCGATCGCCGATTTCATCGACGCCGCCGTGCTCGGCGACGGAGAGGAGATCGCGCTCGCGATCACCGACGTGATCCGGGAGTGGAAGGCCGAGGGCGAGCCCGGTGGACGGGACGGGCTGCTGATGCGCCTCGCCGCGTCCGGTGGCGTGTACGTCCCGCGCTTCTACGACGTGTCCTACCTGCCGGACGGCCGGATCCAACGGGTCGCGCCCAACCGTCCGGGCGTGCCGTGGCGGGTCGAGAAGCACACCGTCATGGACCTCGACCAGTGGCCGTACCCGAAAAAGCCCCTGGTCCCGCTTGCCGAGACCGTCCACGAGCGGTTCAGCGTGGAGATCTTCCGCGGCTGCACCCGCGGCTGCCGGTTCTGCCAGGCCGGGATGATCACCCGCCCGGTCCGGGAGCGGTCGATCACCACGATCGGCGCGATGGTCGACCAGGGGCTGAAGGAGTCCGGTTTCCAGGAGGTCGGCCTGCTCAGCCTGTCCAGCGCCGACCACAGCGAGATCGGCGAAGTCGCCAAGGGGCTCGCCGACCGCTACGAGGGCACCAACACCTCGCTGTCGCTGCCGTCCACCCGCGTGGACGCCTTCAACATCACCCTCGCCAACGAGTTCTCGCGCGGCGGGCGCCGGTCCGGGCTGACCTTCGCCCCCGAGGGCGGCTCCGAACGGATGCGCAAGGTGATCAACAAGATGGTCACCGAGGACGACCTGATCCGCACCGTCAGCACCGCCTACGAGAACGGCTGGCGGCAGGTCAAGCTGTACTTCATGTGCGGGCTGCCCACCGAGGAGGACGAGGACGTCCTGGCCATCGCCGACATGGCCAAGCGCGTCATCCGGGCGGGACGCGAGGCCACCGGGCGCAAGGACATCCGCTGCACCGTCTCCATCGGCGGGTTCGTCCCGAAGCCGCACACGCCTTTCCAGTGGGCCGCCCAGTGCGACCACGAGACCGTCGACCGCCGCCTGCGCGCCCTCAAGGACGCCCTGCGCGGCGACCGCGAGTACGGCCGCGCCATCGGCCTGCGCTACCACGACGGCCAGCCGTCCATCGTCGAGGGCCTGCTGTCGCGCGGCGACCGGCGCGTCGGCCGGGTCATCCGCGCCGTGTGGGAGGACGGCGGGCGGTTCGACGGCTGGAGCGAGCACTTCTCCTACGAGCGCTGGACGGACTGCGCCGCGAAGGCGCTGGCCGGAGAGCCCGTCGACCTCGACTGGTACACGGTCCGCGAGCGCGACGAGGTCGAGGTGCTGCCCTGGGACCACCTCGACGCCGGGCTCGACCGCGAGTGGCTCTGGCAGGACTGGCAGGACGCCGTGGACGGGACCGAGGTCGAGGACTGCCGCTGGACCCCGTGCTATGACTGCGGCGTCTGCCCGACCATGGGAACCGAGATCCAGATCGGGCCGACGGGCCGCAGGCTGCTTCCCCTGTCGGTGGTCTGACCGGGCCTCCGGATGCGCCGTCCCAGGCCAGAACGGGATTCGATCGGGGCCTGAACCGGCCGCCTGAACCCCCTGAGCTGCGGGGCTCGCGGTGTTCGCGCCCCGGCCGGGGGCAAAAGGGCACCGAGCGACCCGTACTCTATAGGGAGACGTTTTCGACTCGACACGAGTAGGAAGGACAAGAGCCCTGGCACCCATGCCGGAGGGTCCGGCGCCGGCCCCAGTGATCCAGCGCCTGCGCGTCCGCTACGCCAAGCGGGGCAGGCTGCGGTTCACGAGCCACCGCGACATTTCCCGGGCCGTGGAACGCGCCGTGCGGCGCGCCGGGATCCCTGTCGCGTTCAGCGCCGGATTCACCCCGCACCCGAAGATCTCGTACGCGGGTGCGGCGGCGACAGGGGTGGCCAGCGAGGCCGAGTACCTTGAGATCGGGCTCATCGAGACCCGCGACCCTGCGCGGGTACGGGCCGATCTCGACGCTGCCCTGCCCCCCGGGCTCGACATCGTGGATGTCGTGCCGGTCGGGGCGGGACGCGCCGCGGACGCGCAGGCGAAGCCGGGCGCGTTCGCCGATCGGCTCCAGGCGTCCGAATGGCGGATCCGGCTGGACGGCGTGTCGCACGACGACGCCGCCGCTGCCGTCGCCGCCTTCCTGGACGCGCGCGACATCGAGGTGGAACGCCTCACCAAGAAGGGGCGCCGCCGGTTCGACGTGCGCGCCGCCGTCCTCACCCTGGAGGCACCCGCCCCTGGGGCGGATCGGCGCGCCGCGGAGGCGGCGGATGCCCCTTGTGCGATACTTCGAATGGTTGTTCGGCATTCCACACCCGCCGTTCGACCCGACGACATCCTCACCGGACTGCGCCAGGTCGCCGACCTAGCGCCGCCGTCACCGCCACTGGTGACCAGGCTGGCGCAGGGGCCCCTCGACGCGGCCACCGGTGGCCTCGCGGATCCTCTGGATCCCGACCGGGAGATCGGCCTGCCGTCCGGCGACGACGCCGAGACGGCCCGCGGCCCTGTGCGGTCGCAGCCCGGGGAACCCGCGAGCGCGGATGCCGTCAGCGCCTGATCGTGGGACCGAAGCCGTGGCAGCACGGAACCGGTCCCGCAGGGGACGGCGGGCGCACCCCCGACGACTTCGTCGTCATGGCCGGACGACCGTCCGGCGGTGACGACGCCGACGACTGACGGAGAGCTCTCGTGCGGCGCACCGCACCGGTTCCGCCCCCTGGCGGAGCAGGCGGTCGCGCCCGGGAGCCTGACGGGAGATTGCCCGGATGCTTGATAACGAAGCCGATTCGGCCGCTGCCGAAGGCACTGGCAACGACAATGACGACACCACGACCGGGACCGGCGTGACCACACGCTCCCGGCGCCGCGCGAGCCGCCCCGCCGGCCCGCCGCCGGATGTGGAGGACACGCCCGCGGCGCCCGCCGCCGCGGCGCCGCCCGCCTCGGCGGAGGAGCCCACGCCCGCCCAGGAGCCGGAGCCGGCTCCCAAGCGCAGGACCACCGCCCGCCGGACGGCCGCTCCCGAGCCCGAGGCCACCCCCGCCGCAGAGCCCGCGCCCGAAGCCGGCGCCACGCCCGCGGCCGAGGCACCGGCGAAGAGGACGCGGACCCGCACCCGCACCAGGACCACGAAGGCCGCCGAGACCGCCGGCGACAGCACCGCGGAGACCGCGGAGACCGCCGAGGCCGTTCCGATGACCGGCGCGGAGACGTCGCCGGAGGAGACCCCGGCCGAGAAGGCGCCCACGCGCACGCGGACCCGCCGCCGCGCGAGCGCCGCCGCGCCCGTCACGCCGGACGAGCCGGACGTCCCGTCCGTGCCCGGGGTGCCCGGAGCCGCGCCCGAGGCGGGCCAGGTGTCGGAGACCGAACCCGCGAGCGGCGTCGTGCCCGGCGTGACGTTCCAGCCGCCGATGGTCGTCTTCCAGCCGCCGCAGCCGAAGGCCGAGGCCCCCGCCCGTCCCAAGGAGGAGCCGAAGGCCGCCGAGCCCGCCGCCGAGGAGCAGGACGAGCACGGCCCGTCCGCGCACGAGGACGACGACGAGGACGACGGCAGGCCCTCGCGCCGGCGCCGCCGCCGGGGTGGCCGTGGCCGCGGCCGCGGCAAGGACGGCGCCGACGACGAGGCGCAGGCCGAGGAGGTCGCCGAGGCCGAGGAGGCCAAGGACGAGCAGCCCGCCAGGGCGGGCAAGGCGGGCAGGGCGACGAAGGCCGCCAAGACCAAGGCCAAGGACAAGCCCGCCAAGGCCGAGCAGGACGAGCCCGCGCAGGACTCCGACGAGGACGACGGTGACGGGCAGGGCGGCACCAGCCGCCGCCGGCGCCGCCGTCGGCGGCGCTCCGGGACCGACGGCGAGGGCGGCGTCACCGACGACCCGCCGAACACCGTCGTGCACGTGCGCGACGCCCGCGCCGTGGAGGACGAGGTCCAGTCCGTCCGGGGCTCGACCCGGCTGGAGGCCAAGAAGCAGCGCCGCCGCGAGGGCCGCGAGCAGGGTCGCCGCCGCCCGCCGGTGATCACCGAGGCCGAGTTCCTGGCACGCCGTGAGGCCGTCGAGCGGATCATGGTGGTGCGGCAGGAGGGCGAGCGTACGCAGGTCGCCGTGCTGGAGGACGACGTCCTCGTCGAGCACTACGTCAACCGCGCCACCCACCAGTCGTACGTGGGCAACGTCTACCTGGGCAAGGTCCAGAACGTGCTGCCGTCGATGGAGGCGGCGTTCGTCGACATCGGCAAGGGCCGCAATGCCGTCCTGTACGCGGGCGAGGTCAACTGGGACGTCGCCGGCCTGGAGGGCCAGCCCCGCCGCATCGAGTCGGCGCTGAAGTCCGGCCAGTCGGTGCTCGTCCAGGTCACCAAGGACCCGCTCGGCCACAAGGGCGCCCGGCTGACCAGCCAGGTCTCGCTGCCCGGCCGCTACCTGGTGTACGTGCCGGACGGCTCGATGACCGGCATCAGCCGCAAGCTCCCCGACAAGGAGCGCAGCCGGCTCAAGTCGATCCTGAAGAAGGTCATGCCGGAGAACGCGGGCGTGATCGTCCGCACGGCCGCCGAGGGCGCGACCGAGGAGGAGTTGTCCCGGGACGTCTCGCGCCTCGCGGCGCAGTGGGACAACATCCAGAAGAAGGTCAAGACCGCCTCGGCGCCGTCGCTGCTGTACGGCGAGCCGGACCTGACGATCCGGGTCGTCCGCGACATCTTCAACGAGGACTTCGCCAAGCTCGTGGTGTCCGGCGGCGACGCCTGGGACACCGTCTCCGAGTACGTGGAGTACGTCGCGCCGCACCTCGCCGACCGCGTCGAGCGCTGGGCGGGCAACCAGGACGTGCTCGGCGCGTTCCGCGTCGACGAGCAGATCGCCAAGGCGCTGGACCGCAAGGTGTGGCTGCCCTCCGGCGGCTCGCTGGTGATCGACCGCACCGAGGCGATGACGGTCATCGACGTCAACACCGGGAAGTTCACCGGGCAGGGCGGCAACCTGGAGGAGACCGTCACCCGCAACAACCTGGAGGCGGCCGAGGAGATCGTCCGCCAGCTGCGGCTGCGCGACATCGGCGGCATCGTCGTGATCGACTTCATCGACATGGTGCTGGAGAGCAATCGCGACCTGGTGCTGCGCCGGCTCGTCGAATGCCTGTCGAGGGACCGCACCAAGCACCAGGTGGCCGAGGTGACGTCGCTGGGCCTGGTCCAGATGACCCGCAAGCGCGTCGGACAGGGCCTGCTGGAGGCGTTCTCGGAGACCTGCGAGTCCTGCAACGGCCGTGGCATCCACGTCCACCTGACGCCCGTCGAGCCCAAGCCGGACAAGGCGTCCGCCAAGGAGACCGGCCGGCGCCGCAAGCGCAAGGGCGAGGTCGAGAGGGTGGTCGAGGAGAAGCTGGCCCAGCACGAGACCAAGCCCCGGGAAGCCGCGGAGCCCGAACCGCAGGAAGAGCCTGAGCCGGCGCGCCCCGCGCGGTCGCGGGCGAAGAAGTCCGGGCCCGCCAAGCGCCCCGCGGGCCCGCCGCCGGAGGTCGACGCCGACGAGTCGCCGGCCCAGGCCGCGGTGGAGGCCGCGGACGCCGCGGCCGAGGTCGCCGCGACCTCGCCGGGCGTCCTGGACGACGCCGAGCCGGTCGCCGTCACCGGGGCCGAGGCCGACGGGGCCGAGGCCGACGGGGCCGAGGCCAACGGGGTTGAGGCCAACGGGGTTGAGGCGAACGGAGCCGAGGCGAACGGAGCCGAGGCCGGTGACGAGGAGGCCCGGGGCGCCGAGGCGGGTGCCGCGGAGGCCAACGGGTCCGCGGCGTCCAGCGCACCGTCCACCGCGCCCTCCGCCGAGGCGAACGGCGCGGCCACCGGGGAGGTCGAGGAGCCCGGCGGCGGACGCCGCCGCCGCGTCCGCCGTCCCCGCGCTGCCGCCCAGGCCGCCGATTCCGACTGAGGCCGGAACACCCCGCCCTGGCCGGACGCGTTCGCGTTCCGGCCAGGGCATCCGGTAGTCTTGTGCTTCGGCGCGTCGTGTGCGCGTCACCTGAACCCGCACCGCGAGCCCCGTCCAGGGCTGTGCCGGTGCACACCTCGCCGATCCGGTGAGGCAGAGCAGAGAGCGCCAGAGTCTTCTCTGGTGTGCCGCCCTCGGCACCGCTGCCGGGGGTAGGCCCCCATCCGGGGGCTGGTGAGCCACGCGCGGGACCGGTTCAGTCCGGAAGCGCGCGCAGACGAAGGGTTTCCGCGGTGTACGCGATTGTCCGCGCAGGCGGCAGGCAGGAGAAGGTCGCCACCGGCGACGTGCTGACCGTCGACAAGCTGGCCGGTGAGGTCGGCTCGACCGTCACGTTCCCGGCCCTGCTGGTCGTGGACGGCGACGACGTCGTCAGCGCCTCGGCCGACCTCGCGCGCTACGAGGTGACCGCCGAGATCCTCGGCGCCGTCAAGGGCCCGAAGATCAACATCATGCACTACCGGAACAAGACCGGGTACAAGCGGCGGATGGGTCACCGCCAGCCGTACACCGAGGTCAAGATCACCGGTATCAAGGCCGGGAAGTAAGGGAGCGGTCAGATGGCACACAAGAAGGGCGCGTCGTCCAGCCGTAACGGCCGCGACTCCAACGCCCAGCGCCTCGGCGTCAAGCGCTACGGCGGCCAGGTCGTCAACGCCGGCGAGATCATCGTCCGGCAGCGCGGCACCCACTTCCACCCCGGCCCCGGCGTCGGGCGCGGCGGCGATGACACGCTGTTCGCGCTGGTCGCGGGCGCCGTGGAGTTCCGCCGCTACCGCGGCCGCAACGCCGTGAGCGTCGTCCCGTCGGCGGAGTAGTCCGCCGATAGACGTTTTTCCGAAGGGGTGGACCAAGCACGGTCCGCCCCTTCGCCCTTTTCACCGTCGTCTTTTCACCGGGAGAGTCAACCGTGGCCGCTGGAGCGGGATCGGGCGCGCAGTTCGTCGACCGGGTGGTGCTGCACGTCGCCGCCGGCAGCGGCGGGAACGGCTGCGCCTCGATCCACCGGGAGAAGTTCAAGCCGCTCGGCGGGCCGGACGGTGCGAACGGCGGCCGGGGCGGCGACGTGGTGCTGGTCGTCGACTCGGGCGCGGCGAGCCTGCTGGAGTACCACCGGCGGCCGCACCGCAAGGCGGGCAACGGCAAGCCGGGGCAGGGCAGCCTGCGCACCGGTGCGGACGGCGGCGACGTGATCCTGCCCGTCCCGGACGGGACGGTCGTGAAGTCGGGTGAGCAGGTGCTGGCGGACCTCGTCGGCGAGGGCACCCGCTACGTGGTCGCGCAGGGCGGGCGCGGCGGTCTCGGGAACGCGGCACTCGCGACCGCCAAGCGCAAGGCGCCGGGGTTCGCGCTGCTCGGCGAGCCAGGCGACGAGCGGGACGTGGTGCTGGAGCTGAAGAGCGTCGCGGACGTGGCGCTCGTGGGATTCCCCAGCGCGGGCAAGTCGTCGCTGATCGCGGCGCTGTCGGCGGCCAAGCCGAAGATCGCCGACTATCCGTTCACGACGCTGGTGCCGAACCTCGGCGTGGTGAGCGCGGGCGACACGACCTTCACGGTCGCGGACGTGCCCGGTCTCATCGAGGGCGCGAGCGAGGGCCGGGGCCTCGGCCTTGAGTTCCTGCGGCACATCGAGCGGTCCTCGACGCTCGCGCACGTCCTGGACTGCGCGACGATGGAGCCGGGCCGCGACCCCGTCAGCGATTTCGAGGTGATCGAGCGCGAGCTCCAGGCCTACGACCGCGTGCTCGGCGACCGCCCGCTGTCGGACCGGCCGCGCCTCATCGTCCTCAACAAGGTGGACGTGCCGGACGCCCGCGACCTCGCCGAGATGGTCAGGCCCGAGTTCGAGGCGCGCGGCCTCCAGGTGTTCGAGGTCTCGGCCGCCTCGCACGAGGGGCTGCGCGAGCTGTCGTTCGCGATGGCGGCCATGGTCGAGCAGCACCGCGCGTCGCTGCCCCCGGCCGAGCCGACCCGCATCGTGATCCGGCCGGAGCCCGTCGGGGGCGATACCGACTTCGAGGTCCGGCCCATGGGGGAGAACACGTTCCTGATCACCGGGACGAAGCCCGTCCGGTGGCTGCGGCAGACCGACTTCGCCAACGAGGAGGCCGTCGGCTACCTCGCCGACCGCCTCGCCCGGCTCGGAGTGGAGGTCGCGCTCGCCGAGGCGGGTGCCGCGCCGGGCGCCACCGTGCTGATCGGCACCGTGGACGACTCGGTCGTCTTCGACTGGGAGCCCGAGGTGGCGGCGGGCGAGGCCGCCGCCGGCCCCCGCGGCACCGACCGCCGCCTCGACGGCTACCGCTGACCTCCGAGGAGATGGCCTGATGAGCGAGCGTGAAGCGATCGAGAAGGCGCGCCGGATCGTGGTGAAGGCGGGCTCGTCGTCGCTCACCACCCCGGCGGGCACGATCGACGCGGACCGCATCGACGCGCTGGTGGACGTCCTCGCCGCCCGCCGCGACGGGGGCACCGAGGTCGTGTTCGTCTCCTCCGGCGCCATCGCCGCCGGCCTCGGGCCGCTCGGCCTCACCCGCCGTCCGCCGGACCTCGCGACCCAGCAGGCGGCGGCGAGCGTCGGCCAGGGTCTGCTGTTCGCCCGCTACACCTCCTCGTTCGCCCGCTACGGGCGGACGGTCGGCCAGGTGCTGCTCACCGCCGACGACATGATGCGGCGCTCGCACCACCGCAACGCGCAGCGCACCCTCGCGCAGCTCCTCGCGCTCGGCGTGCTGCCGATCGTGAACGAGAACGACACCGTCGCCACCGACGAGATCCGGTTCGGTGACAACGACCGCCTTGCCGCCCTCGTCGCACATCTGATCCGCGCGGACGCGCTGATCCTGCTCTCGGACGTGGACGCCCTCTACACCGGCGACCCGAGCCGTCCCGGCTCCCGCCGCGTCGCGGACGTGCGCGGGCCGTCGGACCTGGCGGGCATCGAGCTCGGCGGGTCGGGGCGGGTCGGCACGGGCGGGATGGTCACCAAGGTCGAGGCGGCCCGGATCGCGGGCATCCCGGTCGTGCTGACCAACGCCGCGTCCGCTGCGCGCGCGCTCGCCGGCGACGCCGTCGGCACCCTGTTCCACCCCGGGGAAGGGCGGCGCCGCTCCACCCGGCATCTCTGGCTCGCCCACGCCACGACCGGCGCCGGGCGGGTCATGCTGGACGCCGGCGCCGTCGAGGCGGTCGTGCGACGCGGCAAGTCCCTCCTGCCGGCGGGCGTGACGGGCGTGGACGGCGATTTCGCCGCGGGCGACCCCGTCGACCTGTGCGGCGCGGACGGCGAGGTCGTCGCGCGCGGCCTCGTCAACTACGACGCGTCCGAGATCCCGGACCTGATGGGCCGCTCCACGCGCTGGCTCGCCCGCGAGCTCGGCCCCGAGTACGAACGCGAGATCATCCACCGGGACGACCTGGTCGTCCTGACCGACGGAGAGAAGGACGAGTGATGAGCGAGCGCGAGGAGTTCCTGGTGGTGGCGCGGCGCGCCCGGGAGGCCGCGGCGGGGCTCGCGCCGCTGCCGCGCGCCGTCAAGGACGCGGCGCTGCACACGGTGGCGGACGCACTCGCTGCCGCCGCGCCCGAGATCGTCAAGGCGAACGAGGCGGACGTCGCGCGGGCGCGGGACGGCGGCACGTCCGAGTACATGATCGACCGGCTGAGCCTCACGGTGGAGCGGATCGCGGCGATGGCCGAGGCCGTCCGCAAGGTCGCTGCGCTGCCCGATCCGGTGGGGGAGTCGGTGCGCGGCACCGTCCTGCCGAACGGGCTGGAGCTGCGGCAGGTGCGGGTGCCGCTCGGCGTGGTCGGCATCATCTACGAGGGCCGTCCGAACGTCACGGTGGACGCCGCGGCGCTGTGCCTGAAGAGCGGGAACGTGGCCTTGCTGCGCGGCTCGTCCTCGGCGCACGAGTCGAACACGGCGCTGGTGGGGGTGATGCAGAGCGCGCTCCAGGGCACCGGGGTCCCGGCGGACGCGGTGCAGCTCGTCCCGGGGACGTCGCGGGAGTCGGTGAAGCACCTGATGCGGGCCCGCGGCCTGGTGGACGTACTGATCCCGCGTGGCGGCGCCTCGCTGATCGGCTCGGTGGTGGAGGAGTCGACCGTCCCGGTCATCGAGACGGGTGTCGGGAACTGCGCGGTGTACGTGGACGCCGCCGCCGACGTGGACATGGCGGTGGACATCCTCCTGAACGCCAAGACTCAGCGTCCCTCGGTGTGTAACGCGGCGGAGACCTTCCTAGTGCATGCCGATATCGCGGACGCGTTCGTCCCGCGCGCGCTTGAGGCGCTCGGCAAGGCGGGGGTCACGGTGCACGGCGATGACCGGATGCGCTCGTACGGCGAGGACGTGGTGGAGGCGACACAGGACGACTGGTACGCCGAGTACCTCTCCCTCGACATCGCCGGACGCGTCGTCGACTCCCTGGAGGACGCCGTGGCGCACATCCGCACGTACGGATCGGGGCACACCGAGGCGATCGTCACGACCTCGCAGCCGGCGGCCAAGCGGTTCGTGGCCCTCGTCGACTCGGCGGCCGTGATGGTGAACGCCTCGACGCGCTTCACCGACGGTGAGGAGTTCGGGTTCGGTGCGGAGATCGGCATCTCGACGCAGAAGCTGCACGCGCGCGGGCCGATGGGTCTGCCGGAGCTGACGTCCACGAAGTACGTGGTCACCGGCGAGGGGCATCTGCGTGGCTGACGGGTCGCCCAAGTAGTGGGTTATCGCCATTGATGGCCCGTTGGTGGTGTGGTCTGATTCACGACTGTGACTCGTGAGTACAGCCGCCGCCGCGTCCTGAAGGGCGCCGCCCTCGGCGCGGGGATCGCCTCCACCGGACTGGTCGCGTTTCCCGCGCGCACCGCGTCCGCGTCCCCCGCCGCGCCGACCTCCGTGTCCGCCGAGACCGGGCCCGCGCTCCGCGGCCCGGTCGCCGGCACCACCCTTGACCGCACCTTCCTGCTCGGCGCGCCCGGCGCCGGCGGGTACCGGCAGGTCGTCGCCGGGCCCGGCGAGCCGCACCTGCTCCGCCGTGACCTCGGCGGCACCGCCGCCGCGCGGCGGGCCGCCACCCGGCGCGGGATCCTGGCGTTCGGGCACCTGACCGACGTGCACGTCGTCGACGCGCAGTCCCCGGCCCGCGTCGAGTTCGTGGACCGGCTCAAGGACGGGCTGCTCCTGCTGCCGGTCGAAGGCGCGTACCGCCCGCAGGAGATCCTCAGCACCCAGGTCGCCGACGCCATGGTCCAGGCCATGAACAAGGTCGGCCGGGGCCCCGCGACCGGGCTCGGTCTCGCCTTCACCATCAACACCGGCGACGCCGCCGACAACGTCCAGTACAACGAGGTGCGCTGGGTCATCGACCTGCTGGACGGCGGGCGGATCCGCCCCGACTCCGGCGACCCGGACCGGTACGAGGGCGTCATGGACCACGTGTCCTATGACCGCGCGTTCTGGCACCCGGACGGGCCGCCGTCCGGCGCCGAGGCCGACATCCCGATCAGCCGGTACGGCTTCCCGCGCGTCACCGGCCTCATCGACGCCGCGCGCAGGCCGTTCCAGGCCACCGGCCTCGCGTCCCCCTGGCTGGCGACGTTCGGCAACCACGACGGTCTCGTGCAGGGCAACCTGCCCGTCAACCCGCTGGTGTCGGGGCTCGCGACCGGCCGCATCAAGATCGGCGCGCCGGCGTCCGACGCGCAGGCCGCGCGCCTCGCCCGGATGCTGCGCGACGCCGACGCGAGCGAGCTGGTCCGGCTCAGCCGCGAGCAGGGCGGCGCGGGCGGCCTGTTCCGGCCGGTCACCCCCGATCCGCACCGCCGGATGCTGACGCGCGCCGAGGTCGTCGCCGAGCACTTCCGGACGACCACCTCCCTGCGCGGCCACGGCTTCACGCAGGCCAACCTCCGGGACGGGACGGCCTACTACGCGTTCGACAGAGGTGTCGTGCGCGGCCTCGTCCTCGACACCGTCAACCCGAACGGCTACTCGGAGGGGTCGCTGGACAAGGCGCAGTTCGCCTGGCTGGAGGCTCAGCTCAAGGCCGGTAGTGGCCGCTACCTGCGCGTGGACGGCACCGTCGTGGAGAACGGCGTCGAGGACAGGCTGTTCGTCCTGTTCAGCCACCACCCGATCGGCTCGCTGGAGAACTCTCTCGGCGGCGACCGCGTTCTCGGGGACGAGGTGAAGGCGGTCCTGCTCCGCTACCCCAACGTCGTCCTGTGGGTGAACGGGCACACGCATCGCAACCAGGTCATCCCGCACGCCCGCAAGGGCGGGGGAGGGTTCTGGGAGGTCAACACGGCCGCGCACATCGACTTCCCGCAGCAGAGCCGCATCGTCGAGATCGCCGACAACGCCGACGGCACGCTGTCGATCTTCGCGACCGTGCTGGACTCCGCCGCCCCCGCCTCCTACGACGGCCGCCTCACCGACCCCGTCCGGCTGGCGTCGCTGTCGCGTGAGCTGGCGGGCAACGACTGGCAGGAACGCGAGGAGCACCGCCGCGGGGAGATCTCCGACCGCAACGTCGAACTCCTCGTCCCCGCCCCCTTCTGACGGCGCGCCCTCCCGGGCGTGCCCGGGCGGGAAAGGGCCGCCGCGTCCGTGTCGCGGCGGCCCGGTCTCTCCCGTCCTCGTTCAGCGGAGCCGGCGGTCAGTTCGAGCTGTCGGTGGGACCGGTGTCGCGGCGGCCGCCGAACCGGTCGAACAACCCGCCCGCGGCGCCCGCCGCCGCGTCCGCCATGTCACGGACCTTCCCGACGAACGGGTCGGCCGTCCGCTCCCACGACTCCCGGTAGGACTTGGCGGCGTTGCGGATCTCCTCGGTGACCGAGGCGTCGCCGTCGTCGTCGCGGCGGGGGTAGTCGCCCGCCAGGATCCGCTCGTACTCGCCGCCCTTCGCCCACCGGTCGATCTCGGCGAAGCGGATCACCGCGTACGGGTGCGACTGCGGCAGCAGGTTCAGGAACTTCAGCAGCCCGTCCCTGACGTCGCCGGCCGCGTCGTACTCGCGGGCCTGCGCCAGGAACGCCTCGCTGCTCATCTCCGTCAGCCGGGTGCCGCCGGCGAGCTTCATGTGCGTGCGCTTCGCGGCGTCCAGGTCCTGCCCGGCGAGGAGCCCCGCCCGGTCCGCCGACAGCTCCGCCTTCCGGAACCACTCCCGCAGCCCGATGATGATCGCCGCGATGCCGATGTTCCCGAGCGGCAGCCAGGCCAGCCGGGACCCGAGCTGCAGCAGGATCTGCATCATCGTCTGGTAGACCGCGTGCCCGGACAGGATGTGCCCGACCTCGTGGGCGACGACGAACCGGAGCTCCTCGTCGTCCAGCAGGTCGATCAGCCCGGTGTTCAGGACGATGAAGGGGTGGTCGGAGCCGATCGCCATCGCGTTCGGCATCGGGTCCTGCTTGACGAACAGGTCCGGGACCTCCGGCAGGTCCAGGATGTAGGAGGCGTCACGGACCATGTCGTAGATGTTGCGGAACTGGTCCTCGCCGACGCGCACCGTGCCGCCGAGGAACATCAGCCGCAGCGCCCGCTCGTTGATCAGGCCCGACAGCTTCCGCAGGACGACGTCGAACCCCGACAGCGACCGCAGCGCGACCAGCGCCGACCGGTCGGCGGGATGCTCATAGGCCCGGGAGCTGATTCCGGGGAAGCGCGTACGCGCCCTGTCGGGAGCGTTCTCCGTCATGTCTGACCTCCTGATCGTGCAGAGCCCGCCTCCCGGCGGGAGGGAAGGCGGCGCCAAGCCGTTGCAGGCTGGGACAAGCGGATGTGGACGACGCCATGTCTGGCATGGTAGTTCCGACGAACCACCGTGCCGCAGGGTTCCCCGACGTGGGGATCAGGTCGGTTCCGGGGGTGTGGGGGTCGTTCCCCACAGAGGCACAGTCCGGCTCCGGCCCCGGGAGGCGTCCGATGTTCGACCCGAGATCCGAGGCGATGTCCATCGACGAGCGCTCCGCGCTCCAGCGGCACCGGCTCTGGGGCCTGGTCGACCGGCTCCTCGCGGCGGGCGGCGTCCAGGGCCGGCGCCTCAAGGACGCCGGTGTCACCGGTGGGTCCGATGTGACGCTCGCGGGGCTCGCGCGGCTTCCGTTCACCACCAAGCAGGACCTCTGGGACCACTACCCGTTCGGGATGCTCGCCGTGCCCCGCGACCAGGTCGCCGCCGTGCACGGATCCAGCGGGACGCGCGGGCGGCCCACGCTCGTCGCCTACACCAGGGCCGATCTCGACCTGTGGGCGGCGATGTGCGCGCGGTCGCTGTCGTGCGCAGGCGCGGTGCCGGGAAGCATCGTCCACAACGCCTACGGTTATGGACTGTTCACCGGTGGCATCGGCGTCCACCAGGGTGCGGTGGCGCTCGGCGCGACCGTCGTGCCGATGTCGGGTGGGATGACCGGCCGGCAGGTTCAGATGCTCGCCGACCTGCGCCCCGACATCCTGACCTGCACGCCCGCGTACGCGCTGCGGCTGGGCGAGGCGGTCGCCGAGGCCGGGGTCGAGCTGCATGCGCTGAAGGCGGGCCTGTTCGGCGCCGAACCCTGGTCGGAGGAGCTGCGCGCGGCGATCGAGCGCGTCCTGCCGATCAAGGCGATGGACATCTACGGTCTGTCCGAGGTCATCGGCCCCGGCGTCGCCACCGAATGCCTGGAGCAGGACGGGCTGCACGTGAACGAGGACCATTTCGTCGTCGAGGCCGTGGACCCGTCCAGCGGGGAGCCCGTCGAGGACGGAACGCCCGGCGAACTCGTCTTCACCACGCCGACCAAGCAGGCCCTTCCCCTGCTCCGGTACCGGACGGGCGACCTCGCGTCCCTGAACCGCCGGGAGTGCGCCTGCGGGCGGACCCTCGTCCGGATGAGCAAGATCATTGGACGGGTGGACGACATGATCGTCGTCCGGGGCGTGAACGTGTACCCGAGTGAGGTCGAGCGGGTCCTGCTCGGTTCCGGGCTCGTCGCCCCGCACTACCAGCTCGTCGTGGACCGGCGCAGCCCCGCAGTCCGGCTGCTCGTCGCCTGCGAGGCGCTGCACGGCGATCCGCGCGACGAGCTCGTCCGCGCGCTGCACGAGTCCCTGGGACTCACCGCGGAGGTGTTCACGCTGCCGCCCGGAACCGCTCCCCGCACCGAGACCGGCAAAGCCGTCCGGGTCGTGATCTGGGAGGACGGCCGCCCGCCGCTGCCCGGCCTCGGCTGATCCCCGCGATCGGTGGGGCGGACGTTCCGGGCATGGCACCCGCTGGCTATTCTCGTCGCCATGACGCAAAAGCGGCGGCTGGGGATCATGGGCGGCACGTTCGACCCGATCCACCACGGGCACCTCGTCGCCGCCAGCGAGGTGGCCCACTTCTACTCCCTCGACGAGGTCGTGTTCGTCCCCACCGGCCTGTCCTCCCACAAAGGCGGCCGCAAGGTCGCCGCCGCCGAGGACCGCTACCTCATGGCCGTGATCGCCACCGCGTCCAACCCCCGCTTCTCTGTCAGCCGCATCGACATCGACCGGCCCGGCGCCACCTACACGGTCGACACCCTGCGGGACATGCGCGAGCTCCAGGGCCCGGACGCCGAGCTGTTCTTCATCACCGGCGCCGACGCCCTGGAGAAGATGCTCACCTGGCACGACACCGATGAGCTGTTCGAACTCGCCCATTTCATCGGCGTCACCCGCCCCGGCCACCGCCTCGCCGACCCCGGGCTGCCCAACGGGCGCGTCTCGCTCATGGAGGTCCCCGCCCTGTCGATCTCCTCCACGGAGTGCCGCGAGCGCGTCGGCTCCGGCGAGCCCATCTGGTACCTCGTTCCCGACGGGATCGTCCAGTACATCAACAAGCGCGACCTCTACCGGGCCCGCGCCGCCTGAGCTGGGCGGGCCACCCGTCCGGCCGCATACCCTGGAAGGGACGGGGCCGCGGCACCGATGCGGCCGAACAGCGACAATTAGGGTCGTCGACCGCCACCCGTGAGAAGGTGTTACCGGACACGACCCCTACAGGGAGGATCGCGAGCGCATCGTGACCGCATCGGACAGGGCAGAGCAGCTGGTCCGGATCGCCGCCGAGGCGGCGGGCGACAAGCTGGCCGACGACATTCTTGCCTACGACGTGAGCGAGCAGCTCGTCATCACCGACGCGTTCGTGCTCTGCTCCGCGCCCAACGACCGTCAGGTTCGCGCCATCGTCGACGAGGTCGAAAAGCGGCTGCGCGAGGAGGCGGGCGCCAAGCCCGTCCGCCGTGAGGGCGAACGCGAGGGCCGCTGGGTGCTGCTGGACTACGCGGACGTCATCGTGCACATCCAGCACGAGGAAGACCGCCTGTTCTACGCGCTCGAACGGCTCTGGAAGGACTGCCCCCTCCTCGACCTGCCGGACAGCGTCACCGCGCACCAGGCCCAGCGTGCCCGAGCCGTCGGGAGCGCGAGTGAGTGACGCCCGTCCCACCCGCGAGCCGGGGAAACGCACGCTCGTACTCTGGCGGCACGGGCAGACCGCATGGAACGTCGAACGCCGCTTCCAGGGCAAGACCGACATCCCCCTGGACGACACCGGCCTCCGACAGGCCCAGCGCGCCGCCGGGCTCCTCGCCGGGCTCCGCCCCACCGACCTCCTCGCCTCGCCGCTTCGCCGCGCGGCCGAGACCGCACAGTCCCTCGCGGCCGTCACCGGGCTCGCCGTCCGCTACGACAAGGACCTGATCGAACGCGACGGCGGCGAATGGGAGGGGCTCACCTCCCACGAGATCCGCGAGCGGTACCCCGCCGAGCACGCCGCCTGGGAACCCCCCGGCGGCGAGACCAGCGCCCAGGTCGCCAAACGCGTCGGCACCGCCCTCGAACGCGCCCTCGACGAGCTGCCCCCGACCGGGCGGCTCGTCGTCGCCTCGCACGGCGCCGCGCTCCGCCTCGGCATGTCCCACCTCCTCGGCCTTCCCGAAGAGGTCTGGGAACGCCTCGGCGGCCTCTCCAACTGCTGCTGGTCCGTCCTCACCGAGATGCGCAACGGCGGCTGGCGCCTCGCCGAGCACAACGCGGGCACCCTCCCCGAACCCGTCCTCAGCGACGACCGCGCCGACAACGGCGCCTGACCGGGCGCCCGCCCGGCCCGTCCCAAACGATTCGAGACCAGCCCCCGGAGTCCTATACACTGGCGAGGCGCTGCGGGATGAACGTCCACGCAGTCGCGCGGGGCTATGGCGCAGTTGGTAGCGCGCCTCCATGGCATGGAGGAGGTCTGGGGTTCGAATCCCCATAGCTCCACGAGTCGGGCCTTGGTGCTCGTCGAGCTTCGCTCGACTTCGCCGAGGCCCGCAGTGTTTTCCCAGGGGGGCGACCCCCTGGAACCCCCGATGTGGGGGCTCCGCCCCCACGCCCCGGCGCGCGCTTTTGGGGCTCCGGCCCCTCGCCCCCCTTTCAGGGGCCCGCTCCTATTCCCGGGCGTGCGTTTTTTGGTTTTTGCCCCCTGTCTCCATTTTGAGGGTTTCGCCTTTTTCTTTACCTGGTGGTGGATGCCGCCTTGCGACCTTTGAGAGGTCGCAAGGCGGTGGTCGGTGGCTTAGTGGCCGGGGGTGCCCTTGTTCTCGGCGCCCACGCCGAAGGCGGCGTGGAAGGTTACCGGTCCGAAGATTCCGTCGGCGCCGATCCGCTTGCGCTTCTGGAAGGCGATGACGGCCTTCTGCGTGGCCGGACCGTAGACGCCGTCCACGGAGAGGCTGGGAGCCTGGAGGACCTTCATCGCGTACTGAATGCCCTTGACCTGGTTCTTGCGGGAGTTGCCCTGCCCCGTGGCGCCGGCGTCCTTGCTGATCGCCACCCAGGTCTTGGCGTTGATCGTGCCGGTGGCGGTCAGGCCGTGTCTGCTCTGATAGCGCTTGACCGGTTGGACCATGTTCTGCAGGTACACGTTCCCCTGGCCGGAGCCAGGCGCGCAGCCGTTGTAGTAGCCGAACTGGGTCAGGAAGCAGCGGACGGACGCGACCCGGTAGCCGCGGTCGCCCACCTTCAGCTCGACCCAGGACTGGGCCTGGATGGCCCGGAGCACCGCCGGGTCGGTACCGGGTCCGTCGGCGTGGGCCGTGCCGGTGGCGCCGATTCCGGCGCCGACCGCCAGTGCGGCGGCCGTAAGGCCCATTGCCGCACGTAGCATGATCTTCATTGGGAATCCCCCTGTCCATTGGTTGATCCTGCTATTGAGTGAGATGCCGGCCCATGACAAACGGTTCTCGACTTTCCGCGGAAGTGTTGGCGGGAAATGACGAATGGTGTTCGTCGTCGGTTTACGTACATTCCGAATCTTTACTGTTTGATGGGACAGTGTGTAGTGTCCTTCGGTAAAGATCCGGCGGACAGAGGGGACGAACGTCACGAACAGTCCCGCCGGGGTGGTTTCATGCGGGGTATGGGAAGACATCGCCGGGGTGCGGCGCGCGAGGTCACGGTGGCGGAGCTCATCGAGGAGCTTCGCCGGTTCGATCCCAGGATGGAGGTGCGGCTGGCGATCCAGCCGCGGATGCCCCAGGAGCACGCGGTCGGCGCGGTGGCGGAGGCCGACGGGATGGTGTGGATCGGTGACGCGGGGCAGCGGGGGTACGCCCCCGACGCGGTCGGCGAGCGCCTGGGGTGGTCCTGACGCAAAGGCTTCGCCATGGCGGCGGCTACCTTTCGCCGTGCCGCGCTTCGGCATCTCGATCATGCGGAAACAGCCACGTAGTGGCGATGTGATCGAGATGAGGTTGAGCAATGAGACTACGGATCACCGGAAAGCGACTGCTGCCCGCGGCGCTGGCCGCCGCCTCCATCCTGGTGATGGCGGCGCCCGCGTCGGCGCTTCAGGCTCCGCCGGATCCGCTCGCCCACGAACAGGAGGATGACTGCGCTCGCGCGCTGAAGGTGCTGTCGATCCTGCGGCTGCTCCCGAACAGCCCGGACGTCGCCAGGACCCTGTGCTCCACGAAGGAGTCCAGGGAGCTCGACGAGTACAACCGGGATTCGGACTCGAGCGAGAGCGGCGAGTTGTTCGGCCTGCCGAACCTGCCGGACCTGCCGGAAAGCCTCACCATCAAGATCCCGGGGCTCGACAAGCACCCGGACGCCCACCCACGCGGCGAGCGCTGATCCGACCCGTTGGGCCACGGAGGGAAAGATCCTCCGTGGCCCAACCTCCTCCCAACGTGCACTAAGCTTTTCCTCGGCCGGTTCGCCGGCGCGGGGCTATGGCGCAGTTGGTAGCGCGCCTCCATGGCATGGAGGAGGTCTGGGGTTCGAATCCCCATAGCTCCACTCACAGGTCTCCGGGCGTGGTCCGGGGGCCTTTTGTTCTTCAGGCGGTGTAGCGCAGGACGGCGCCCACGTGCAGGCCCGAGTTGGGGCCGTCGGACGGCAGGACGACCAGGTCCCCGTCCGTCGCGGCGACGGCGCGGACCAGGGCGGCGTCCGCACGCTCCTCGCGCGGGTCCCCGACGCCGAACTCGATGCGCAGCTCGTCCGGCGAGGCGGCGACGTGCGACGGCTCCGGGCCGATCCACAGGCGGGCGGGGGAATCGGGGTCGTCGTCCAGCAGGAGCGTCTCGACCTGGCCGTTCCGGACGGCCTCGACCGTCGCGGGAAGCCCCGCCACGGCGCGCTGGCCGTTCGCCAGCTCACGGTCGAAACGCTCGGCCACGGCCATAATGCGCTCGGCGGTCTTGAGCTTCAGGACGCGGTCCAGCTCGGCGCCGAGGTCAGGGTCGTCCACGTCGATGTTGCGGTCGGACTCGACGGTGCGCTCCAGGACGGTCTCGGAGACCTCGTCCAGGACGGCCGTGCGGGCGCGCGTGTCGCCGGCGATCACGATGGCTTCGGCGCCGCAGCGCTCGGCGGCTCGGTCGATCTCGTGGGCGACCTGCTTGGCGTTGGCCCTCCAGACGTTCTCGGCCGCGCGTTGGAAGCGGGGCTGGTTCCAGTCACCCGCCTTGGTCTTGTGGATCGGGTACTCCTCCCCTTCCACGTCGACGTGGTGGTGCTCGCCGGTGGCGGTCACGCAGTCGATGGCGCCGCCGCGGCGGTTCACGACCGCGACGAGGTGCGGGAATCGCTCGCCGCGCTCGACGAGATAGGGCAGGACATGCGGGAGTGGGGCGACGCGGGCCTGGGGCATGCGGGGCGCGTCGGGGAGCCGTTCGCGGTGCACCACCTCGCCGTCCGCCGCGAAGAGCACCAGCCCCTCGGAACTGCGGAGGTCCATCTCCTCGGCGATGATCTGCTCGATCGCGCCGAGCGTATCCTTCGGGGCGTTCTGGGCCTCCAGGTCCGTGCGCAGTGCCCGCCATCGGAGTTCGGCGGCCTTGGACGCGTCCTCGGTGTTCCGGGTCAGATCGGCGTACACCGAGGCATAGGGGCCCGGACGTTGGTAAAGCGTCTTGAGGAATGCCAGATCCATGGGTTGGCCCTACCCGTCCCGCATGGGGCAAACGTAAAGGATGCGACGAGTGAGACGTCTCCGCTCCGCAGCTTGCTGAACCAGCGCGCAGGCCAGGCGGACCCGGCGACGCGCTGCGGGAGCAGCACCAGTACGCCGCGGTCAGCCGGCTCCATCAATGGTTGCGCAGCGCGTCGACGAGCTGCGACTTGTTCATGGACGAGCGGCCCTCGATGCCGATCTGGCGGGCGCGCTTCATCAGGTCTTCCTTCGACCAGTCCGCGTAGGACGGGCTCTTGCCGCCCCTGCGGCTGACCTTCTTCTTCCCCTGCCCAGCGGACGCGTTGGCGATGCGCGCGGACTTCTCCTTGCTCTCGCCCTTCTTGCGGAGTTCCCGGTATGTCTTCTCGTCCTTGATCTGTGCCCTCGGCATGGTGCCCGTTCTCCTTTCTGGAACGGGGGCGGTGATACCCGCCGGGCCTGGCTCAAACGTCACCGCGAGCCTTGTCGCCCGAGGTCCAGGCATCGAGGACGCGGATGAACGGGGCTGGTAGGTGCGGTGCGGCGAGGACGCCGTCGTGCTCGCGCAGGCCGGCCAGCAGCGCCGTTCGGGTAGCGGCGGCCTTCTCGGCGTCGTCGTCGTAGATGTAGCCGACCGACGGATCGGCGAGCTGGACGGGGTGCAGGACGACATCCCCCGCCACCACCAACTCCATGTCCCCGAGGACGACCGACTGGTGCCCCGGCGTGTGGCCAGGCGTCGGCACGGCCTTGAGGGCGGGGGCGAGAGTCGTCTCCCCGGTGACCGGGTCCAGGAGAGGGCCCAGCGGACGGACGACGTCGTCCAGGACGGGACCGCCGCCGCTTTCCAACCAGTCGAGCTCGGCCCGCTGGACGAGGTGGCGGGCGTTCGGGAAGACCGGCTCGCCCTTCGCCACGGCACCGCCCACGTGATCGCTGTGCAGGTGGGTGAGGACCACGACGTCGATGTCCTCCGGGGCCAGGCCCATGTCGGCCAACGCGGTGGGCAGCACGCCGGGCACCGGTGCCCAGGACGCGGCAGGGGAGTCCTCCGGGCCGAGACCGGTGTCGACCAGGATCGTCGGCCCCGTGGGGACGCGCAGGACGAAGCAGTGGAAGCGCAGGATCCATTCGCCGTCCGGACCGAACACCTCGGGGGTCTCACGCCGGAGCCGCTCCCAAAGGGCGTCGGAACCGGGGAACGTCTCGGGCAAGGGGCGCCGCAGCGACGCGCCCATCGGCCCGATCGCGTCGCATAGCGGAACGATCTCGATGTTCGACACTGTCCTCGAATCCTGCTTCATGCCACGACGATCTCAGACGCGGCCGGCATCAGGGACAATGGCAGCCGGAAAGGGGACACGTGCGCATCGGCATCCTGGGCCCGCTCGAAGTGCGGGACGTGGCCGCCCGGCCGGTCGAGGTCAGCGGCCCGCGTCTGCGCGCCCTGCTGGTCCGGCTGGCGGCGGAGGCCGGTCGTCCGGTGTCCGCCGAGCGGCTGCTGGACGATCTGTGGGACGGTGACCCTCCCGGCGGCAACGCCCTGCAAGCCCTGGTCTCGCGGCTGCGCGGCGCGGCGGGCCGTGACCTGGTCGAACACGGTCCGGGCGGGTATCGGCTGGCGGTCGACCCGGGCGAGGTGGACGCGGTCGCGTTCGAGCGGGCCGTCGCCTCGGCGCGCGGGGAGGCGGATCCGGGCCTGCGCGCGGAGAAGCTGGGCCGCGCGCTCGGGCTGTGGCGTGGACCGGCGCTCGCCGACGTCGCCGACGCCGACTACGCGTCCCGCACGATCGCGCGGCTCGGGGAACTGCGGCTCGCGGCCGTCGAGGACCGGGCGGACGCCCGGCTCGCCGCCGGCCTGCCCGTCCCGCCGGTCGCCGAACTGGAGCCGCTGGCCGTCGCGCATCCGCTGCGGGAACGGCTCCGGGGGCACTACATGCGCGCGCTGTACGCCGCGGGCCGCCAGGCCGACGCCCTTGAGGTCTTCGAGGAGACGCGGCGGGCGCTCGCCGGCCGGCTCGGCGTCGATCCGTCCGCCGGGCTGGCGGCCGTCCATCTGGCCATCCTGCGCCGCGACGACGAGCCCGCCGGCGTCGAATCCGCGGCGTCCGTGGCCGTCGCGGCGCGTCCCGTCAGGACGAACCTGCCCGCGCAGCTCACCAGCTTCGTCGGGCGGGAGGAGGAGTCGCGGCGGGTCGGCGAGCTGCTGCGCGAGAGCCGCCTCGTCACCCTCACCGGGCCCGGCGGCGCGGGTAAGACGCGGCTCGCCGGGGAGAGCGCCGCCGCGCTCGCCGACGAACTTCCGGACGGCGTGTGGTTCGTCCCGCTCGCGCCGGTCAGCGACTCCGGCGACGTGGTGCACGCCGTGCTGGCCGCGCTCGGCGTGCCCGAGACCGTCCGTCCCGCCGAGACCCGCACGGCCACCCGCCCGCTGGACCGGCTCGCCGACTTCCTCGCGGCCAAACGGATGGTCATCGTCCTGGACAACTGCGAGCATCTCGTCGAGGCGTCCGCGCGGCTCGTCGACCACGTCCTCGGGCTGGCCGCCGGGGTCCGCGTCCTCGCCACCAGCCGCGAGCCGCTCGGCATCACCGGCGAGTCGCTGTGCCCGGTGCCGTCCCTGCCGCTGCCGCCCGAGGAGGAGACCGCGCCGGACGAGGCGCTGCGCTACGGTGCGGTCCGGCTGTTCGCCGACCGGGCCGCGGCGGTCCGACCCGGATTCGCGGTGGACGAGGAGACCGTCGCGGACGTCGTCGAGATCTGCCGTGCGCTGGACGGCATCCCCCTCGCGATCGAGCTGGCCGCCGCGCGGCTGCGCTCCCTCACCCCCGGCCAGGTCGCCGCACGGCTCGGCGACCGGTTCCGGCTGCTCGCCGCAGGCAGCCGCGCCGCCCTGCCCAGGCACCGTACGCTGCGGGCCGTCGTCGACTGGAGCTGGGACCTGCTGGACGACGTGGAGCGCACCGTCCTGCGCCGGCTGTCGGTGTTCGCCGGTGGCGCGACGCCGGAGAGCGCGGTCCGCGTGTGCGGGCTCGCGGCGCCCGACGCGCCCACCCCCGGTGACGTCATCGACGTGATCGCCGCGCTGATCGACAAGTCCCTCGTCATGGCCGAGGGCGACCCCGAGGTCCGCTACCGGCTGCTGGAGACCGTCCGCGTCTACGCGGGCGAGCGGTTGGAGCAGGCGGGTGAGGCCGCCCGTGTCCGCGCCGAGCACGCCGCGTACTGCGCCTGGCTGGCCGAGCGCGCCGAACCGGAGTTGCGCGGCCACGAGCAGCTCTACTGGGCCGACCGGCTCGGCGCCGAGCGCGACAACTTCGCCGCCGCGTTCCGCCACCTCACCGACTCCGGCGACGCCGCGACCGGGCTGCGGCTCGTGGCGGCGCTCGTCTGGTACTGGCTCATGCGGGACCTGGAGGTGGAGGCCGGCGGGTTCGCCGTCATGATCCGGCAGATGGTCGGCGACGACCCGCCGCCCGGCCTGGACGAGGAGTACGCGCTCTGCGTCTTCTCGGCCGATCTCGTCAGCGAGATGACCTCCGAGCCCGGCCCCACCGCCGAGTCGCTGCGGGCGACCCTCGACCGCGTGATCAGGCTCGTGCCCGAATCGCCGCGCCACCCCGTGCTCGTCCTCGCCCGTCCCGCCTGCCTCATCTTCGGTGGAGACATGGAGGGGACCCGCCAGGGGTTGCTGGCCGTCACCGACCACCCCGATCCGTGGGTGGTCGCCCTTGCGCGCGCCATGCTCGGTTACCTCGCGTTGAACGAGGGCCGGATCGAGGAGGCGGCGGAGGAGGTCGCCGCCGGGCACGCGCTCTTCGGCGAGATGGGCGACCGCTTCGGCCTCATCCTCAGCATCGGCGGGCTGCTCCATATCGCGATGGCCCGCGGTGAGACAGCCGAAGCCGTCCGCCTGGGGGAGGAAGGGTACGGATACGCCACGCAGGGGGTGAGCCCAGAGCAGGGGTCCTCGATGCTCATCCAGCTCGCCCGCGCACGGGCGAAGCAAGGTGACCTCGTGTGCGCGCGCCGGGACGCCGAGCAAGCCGAAATGGACACCGAACGCATCGGCGACCTCTCCAACGCCACGTCCGCCGCCCTGCTGCTGAGCGAACTGTCACTCCAGGAGGGCGATATAGCGGGCGCGCGTTCCTACGCCGAGCGCGCCTACGACTGGTGCGAGCCGCGCCGGCACCGTCCCGACTTCACCGAGGTCTCCCGCCGGACCTACAGTCGCCTCGGCTGCCTCGCCGAGGAACAGGGCGACCTGGCCGCCGCCGCCGACTGGCATGCGCGGGCCTTCGACCGGTTCGAGGACGACGTCTTCTCCAGCAACCCCGTACTCGGTGGACTGGTCGAGGGCTTGGCCGCTCTCATCGCCGCGAGCGGTGACCACACCCGCGCCGCCGAACTCCTCGGCACCGCGCATACCCTGCTCGGTTTCCGCGACGACGGGTCCTACGACGTCCGCCGGACGGTCGCCTCCGTCACCGAAGCCCTGGGCGAAGCCGCCTTCGCCGCCGCCTACACCCGCGGCCGCGACGTCACCCGCGAACAGATCCTCACCGATGGGCCGAGACTGATCGCCTCCAGGAGGCCCACTACCGCGCATCCCTGAGACGCCGCGGCCAGCCGCAGCCCGCCGTCGTCCGAACGGCTGGGACAGGGGAGTGGGCGACGCCCTCGCCTCACTCGCCTCCCTTGGCTTCGGCCTTCCGATTCGCCCGTGGGACCTGACGGGCGCGGGACTGTCTCTGTCCCTCCAACTGCGTTCATCGCAGGCACGCCGCTCGGGCGAGCACACGACCTCGCTTCGCGATCTGTCCCGGTGAGGTTCGCCTTCGGCGTTGCCTCACCGGGACAGGTAGCGCGCGCGTGACTGCCGAGGCTCCCTGGGACAAGCCCTACGCTCTCCGGGCGTACATCCGCATGGCCAGGGGGAACGTGACGAGCACGATGCCCGCCGCCCACGCGAGCGTGTACCAGACATGGTTGCCGACCGAACCGCCGATCGTCAGTGCTCGCACCGCGTCCGCCAGATGAGTGACGGGATTGATGTCCGTCCACTTCTGCAACCAGCCAGGCATGGTGGACGTGTCCGAGACCAGCACGCTGCTGCCGAAGGTCAACGGCATCACCCAGAGGAACGAGAATCCCTGGACCGTGTCCGGCGACGGTGCCACAAGCCCCACCAACACCGAGATCCAGCACACCGCCAGGTAGAACACGTACGCGAGTGCGAACGCCGCCAGCACCGACAGCGGATCGGTGTGGAACCGGAACCCCAACAGCGACCCGAAGGTCACCAGGACCGTCATCACGATGATGAACCGGACGGTGTCGCCCAGCACCGTCCCCAGCAAAGGGGCCGACCGCGCGATCGGCAGGCTCCTGAACCGGTCGAACACCCCCTTGTGGATGTCCTCGTTCAGCGCCGTCCCGAGTCCCATCGTCGCGAACATTGTCATCTGCGCGACAAGGCCAGGCAGGAGCTGTTGCAAGTAGTCGTGAGTGCTGCCCGCCACCGCCCCACCGAACACGTACAGGAACAGCAGCAGGAACACGATCGGTATCAGCGTCGTGTCCAGCAGCTTCTCCGGCGAGTGCCGCAGCTGCGCGATGTTGCGCCACGCCAGCGTCAGGCCATGGCGCAACGTCCTGCGCGGGCTGATGCGCGCCGGCGGCTCCGCGATCGGACGTGTTCCTACGGTCATCGCGTTCATGCCACGCTTCCTTCCGTGACGAGATCGGTCGCGGGCTCCTCGGCCGGATGCCCGGTGAGCGTGAGGAACACCTCATCCAGACTCGGCATCCGCAACGCCAGCTCCGCCGCCACGATGGACGCCTCGTCCATCCGCCGGACGAGCGCCGACATCACCGCGGGGTCCGCCACCGGCGCCGTGACCAGCCCCGCCGGCTCCTGGACGTCCGGCCGCTCGCCGGTCAGCTCGGCGACGATCGACGTCAGCTGAGCGGTACGGAACGCCTCGCTCGCGCGGACGCTGAGCGTCTGCCGCCCGATCTGGGATTTCAGATCATCGGACGTCCCCTCCGCGATCACCCGTCCGTGATCGAACACCATGATCCGGTTCGCGAGGGCATCCGCCTCCTCCAGATACTGCGTCGTCAGAAGGACCGTCGCGCCCTCGGTGACGACACCGCGGACCGTCTCCCACACCTCGTTGCGCGCGCGGGGATCCAGGCCGGTCGTCGGCTCGTCCAGATAGATGACCTCCGGACGGTTGATCAGGCTCGCCGCCAGATCCAGCCGCCTTCGCATACCGCCCGAATATGTCTTCACGGCGCGCGAACCGGCCTCGGCCAGCCGGAACCGGTCCAGCAGCTCCCGAGCCCTGGCCCGCGCCTCCGCCCGGCCGAAGTCCAGCAGCCGGGCGATCATCACGAGGTTCTCCGTCCCGGTCAGTTCCTCGTCGACCGAGGCGTACTGACCGGTCAGCCCGATCATCGCCCGGACCCGCACAGCATCGGTGACGACGTCGTACCCGCACACCTCCGCGTGCCCGCCATCCGGTTTCAGCAACGTCGCCAGGATGCGTACGGCCGTGGTCTTGCCCGCCCCATTGGGGCCCAGCACCCCGAGAACGGTGCCCCGCTTCACCGCGAGGTCCACCCCGTCCAGGGCCTTGGTCTCCCCGAATCGCTTGCGAAGGCCCTCTGCCTGGATCACATGCTTCATGTCGGCCTCTCGGTCTTGTTCGCTCTGCCGTTCCACGATGGGTGAGGCCGCTGACACGGCACGCACATGGGGACTCCGAGGCCTGACGTGGCGCTGACATGGCGCTGATGTTGACCCCTCGAATACGCGTGACCAGCAGATTTCTGGGAGGTGGCGAACGCGTGGCCGCGCTGATTTGACGGACCGTACGGCGGTGCCTAGTGTTCTTCCTGCCCCGAGGGGATGCGGGACGCCGGGAGGCGGACGGCCCCAGGGGAAGCCACATGAGGAAAACGGTTCGAAGCTTGCTACGAACCGAGGTACTCTTGAGTGGCTAGCCCGGAAGGGATGCAGGACGCCGCGAGGTGGCCGACCCTAGGGACTCCCTCGAAAGATCATTCACAGGCGGCTCTCTCGCTGCCTGCGATGGTGCACGGGGGACGGGCGCCGATCCTGAAGATCGACTCAGCTGAGTGGGTTGACAGGAGCGAAGATTCCGGTAAGTTAGAAGGGTTGCCCCGGAGCGGGGCCCGCGGGAGCGGGTTCGGTGCGGTGGGTGTCCGTTTCTTGAGAACTCAACAGCGTGTTAAAAGCCAGTGCCTTTATCGGCTCGGCCGGTTTTCGGTCGGGTCGCCCCGTGCCATCGTTCCTTGGTGTTCGGTGGTGGGGATTTCTTTGAGGCAATGCGATTCCTCCGTGTGGAGGGGTTGTTTGCTGGGATTTTCTCTGAGGTTTGGCTGCTTGGGGTTCGCCCCCTGGGTGGTCGTGTGGCCTTGATGGAGAGTTTGATCCTGGCTCAGGACGAACGCTGGCGGCGTGCTTAACACATGCAAGTCGAGCGGAAAGGCCCCTTC
>NZ_BCQT01000012.1 GCF_001552215.1 Actinomadura macra NBRC 14102
TTGCCTCGGGGTCTCGGTGTCGAACGGGTCGGCGACCGCCTGCGCGCCGGTCACGAGCGTCTCCTCATCCGGATCGATACCCGCGCTCGTGGTCGTGACCTGGCCGGACGTGCCGCAGGTGAGGTTCTTCTGGACGGGCATGAGCCACCCCGGTGTGTTGGAGACTTCTAGATCAGCAATTCCCCCGCACCTCGTCCGGGACGTCGGCGACAGGCAACCATACGTAAAAGTCTCCGTACGGTCCGTGACCCACACGGCGGTTTCGGGCGTCAGGAGCCGCGCCCGCCGGGCGGCGGCACCCGCCGGCCACGTAGATCGTCCGGTGCGGCGCCGCCATGTCGCCGGACGCGCCCCGTCAGGGACGGTCATCGCGCGGCCGAGTCCGAGTATCTCCCCGGGAAAGTCAGTCAAAATCGCCGTAATCATAGGGCGTGTCGCTGGCCTTGGGGCCCGGAAATGCTTGCCGCGCGACGGCTGTGTCATGTCCGTGTTTTTAGCTTCGTGGCTTTTTCTGGCAGAGACCTCGGGTAGGTCATTTCCAAGCTCAAAGCCTGCCAGCTGGCAGTCAATGACGACCGGACGAAGAAGGCGTTCGTCCAAAGCGATCGGAGGGACATGGAGCGCTGGGAGATGTCGCCATCGGTCGTACCGACGCGCGATGACCTCGTAGCGCGGCTGCGCGTTCGCTTCGCCGACATCCCGGCTGAGAACGTGCGCCGTTGCGTGGACGACCTGTGGTGTTGCTGCACGCACCTCGGAGTGCAGCCAGAGGAGCGGACCATCGAACGCCTCGCGGCGTCCCGGCTGACGGGCGTCGTCCAGGGTGCGCGCCCGCCCTATCCGGCCGGGAAGCGGCCGAGACCGCCCGGACCGCCCGCTGTCCGGGCCGTCGGGAAGCGGACCGCTCCGCCCAGCACGGCCCGCGTGGCCGCTCGAACTCCTATCGGGATGTGACACATGCGAGACACCACCGTGCCGGGCCTGGAGATCGGGACCCGGCGAGGCTTCATCGTGCTCAGCCTGCCCGCGCAGATCAGCTGGCAGAACTACGCGGGCATCCGGGAAGGGGTGTGTCGGGCGCTGTCCCTCGCCTCGGGGCCGGCGACCACCGGACGGCGCCGCAAAGGCGTCGTCGTCGACTTCGGTGACTCGGCGCTGCTGGACGCGGCCGGGCTCGTCCTCCTGGCGCGCACCGAGACCCGCGCGCAGTTGCTCGGCTGCCCGCTGCGTGCCGTGGTGCCCGCGCTCGCCGGGCCGGTGCGGCGTGCGCTGCAGCTGACCGGCCTCGCCCAGATCGTCCCGGTGTTCCCGGACGTGGCGGCGGCGACGGCGGCGCCGCTGCCGGTGGGAGCGACGACGGCGGTGGACACCGCGCACGTGCTGGACGCGATCCGGGCCATGCATCCCGGTGACAGGAGTCTGTCCCTCGCCCCGGCGCCGGCCGCCGAATTAATGATCACGACGACGGAGGCCGGTGACGGCGACCACACGGTCGTCCACCTGTCCGGTGTGCTCGACCAGATCACGGTGCGGCGGCTCGGAGAGACGCTCACCAGCCTGGTCGAGGGGAACCTGCGGCACCTCATGGTGCGGATGCACGACAGGCTCGGGCTGCGCTGCGACCCGCTGCCGATCCTGCTCGGCATCCGGTGGCGCGTCGCCGCCGAAGGCGGTTGCCTGTCGCTGCCGGCGCTGCCCGTCAGGCTTCGCGAGATCATCGACCGCGAGGGTCTCGGCTCCGCTTTCACCGCGTGCCGGAAGGCCAGGGGGCGCCTGGCGGTCGCCGAGCCGATCTGACTCGGTCCGGGATGCGCACTCGCCGGCCCGCTCACGTCCTCCGTCCGAATTGATGGTGAAGATGTGTGCGGGTTGGGTGTGTGGGTCTAGGCGGACGTAGTTGGAGCGTCGCCAGGTGTAGACGGCGCCGGTGAGTTGGTCGGTGACGGTGAAGGGGTTGTCGGGGTCGTCGGGGAGGTGGAGGGCGGGGAGGTCGAGGTGGATGGTGGCTTCGCGGGGGTGGTGGGGGTTGAGGTTGATGATGGTCAGGATGGTGTCGCCGTTGTGGTGTTTGGAGAAGGCGAGGAGTTCGGGTTGGTCGATGGGGTGGAAGTGCAGGTTGCGGAGTTGTTGGAGGGCGGGGTGGGTGTTGCGGAGTGTGTTGAGTTGGGTGATGAGGGGGGCCAGGGTGGTGTGGTGGCGTTCGGCGGCTTCCCAGTCGCGGGGGCGGTATTGGTATTTCTCGGAGTCGCGGTATTCCTCGCTGCCGGGGCGGACGGGGGTGTTTTCGTATAGTTCGTAGCCGGTGTAGATGCCCCAGGTGGGGGAGAGGAGGGCGGCGAGGATGGCGCGGATGTGGAAGGCGGGTGGGCCGCCGTGTTGGAGGTAGTCGTTGAGGATGTCGGGGGTGTTGGTGAAGGTGTTGGGGCGCATGTAGGCGGCGGTGGGGCCGGTGAGTTCGGTGAAGTAGGTGCGGAGTTCTTCGGCGGAGTTTTTCCAGGTGAAGTAGGTGTAGGACTGGTGGAAGCCGATTTTGGCGAGGGTGTGCATCATGGCGGGGCGGGTGAAGGCTTCGGCGAGGAAGAGGACGTGGGGGTGGGTGGTGGCCAGGTCGGCTAGGAGGCGTTCCCAGAAGGGGACGGGTTTGGTGTGGGGGTTGTCGACGCGGAAGATGTGGACGCCGTGGTTGATCCAGTGGTGGATGATGCGGCGGATTTCGGTGTAGAGGCCTTCGGGGTCGTTGTCGAAGTTGAGGGGGTAGATGTCCTGGTATTTCTTGGGTGGGTTTTCGGCGTAGGCGATGGTGCCGTCGATGCGGGTGGTGAACCATTGGGGGTGCTCGCTCACCCAGGGGTGGTCGGGGGAGCATTGCAACGCCAGGTCCAGTGCGACCTCCATGCCGAGGTCGTGGGCGTAGTCGACGAAGGCGTCGAAGTCGGTGAGGGTGCCCAGGTCGGGGTGGATGGCGTCGTGGCCGCCGTCGGCTGAGCCGATGGCCCAGGGGGAGCCGGGGTCATAGGGGCCGGCGTCCAGGGTGTTGTTGGGGCCTTTGCGGAAGGTGGTGCCGATGGGGTGGATGGGGGGTAGGTAGACGACGTCGAAGCCCATGTCGGCGATGGCGGGCAGTCGTTTCATCGCGGTGCGCAATG
>NZ_BCQT01000013.1 GCF_001552215.1 Actinomadura macra NBRC 14102
TCCAGACCATGACCGATCTCGGCCACTCCGCGCGCCCGCCGAGCTCCTCGCCACCGGCGTCCGCAGCACCACCGCCGCCCCCAGCGACTCGTGCCCCTCACGGAACACCGTCGCGGCGACCTCCACCGTCTCCCCCACCACCGCCTTGGCGGGCCATCGACCGCCCCCCACCACCGGCGACACGTCCAGGATCGGAATGCGGCCCAGCCCGGCCTCCGACTTGCCCCGCATGTGCCTGCTCCCGCCTCTCGGCGATGGACGCCTTCCAGTGATGTACCTAGGCATCCATGCCCCGTCCGCAAGTTCCGGGCATCCGTCCCTCGACAAGATCATGTAAAGAGATCCCCGGTTGGGGCGGGGAGCGGCGCACGCCTCCGGCAGACTGGTCCACCTGCGCGAGGGCCAGGGGCGCCGGTCCCGTCCGCGCTAGTTCAGGGGGTACGGGACGGTGAGGGCCTCGCGGGCGGTGGCCACGTCGGGGGCGATGGCGACGCGGCGCTGGAGACCCGCCACATCCGACACCCTGCGGACGATCCCGCGCTGCGGTAGGACGACCCACATGGGGACGCCCAGCTCGGACGCCCGCATCTGCGACCGGGTGATCACGTTCAGGCCGCTGGAGTCGCAGAACGTGCAGTCGGTCAGGTCGAGGATGAGGCCCGGTGCCCCGGCGTCGAGCAGCCCGACGGCCTGGGCCAGGATCGCCTCGCCGTTGCTCAGGTCGACCTCGGCGGGGAACGCCAGCACACCGCAGGTCTCCGTGCTCTCCACTCGCGCTATACCGAGGTCCATCGCCAGCCCCAAGGTCGATTCCTCACATGAATGACAGTCGGGGGAACTCCTCTGTGACTGTAAGCCCCAAAGCTGGACGAAACCTGAAAGAGATGGTCAAGTCTCGGGACTCGCTCCGCCATCACGGTCCCTCCAGCGTTTACTACGATTGGCCCTGATTTACCGTTCATGGGGGATCTGTATGCGCGAGCCGCTCACCGTCGCCGTGGCCCAGCCCCCGTGCGCGCCCTACGACGTCGAGGCCAACATCCGGGTGCACGCCGAGGTGATCCGGTCCGCGCGGGCGCGTGTTGTGGTCTTTCCTGAACTCTCCCTGACCGGCTACGAGTTGGACGCCCCCGCCGTCGCCCCGGACGATCCGCGCCTCACGCCCCTGATCGACGCCTGCCGGGAGACCGGTTCCCTGGCTCTGGCCGGTGCGCCCGTAGCCGACGGTCCCGGCGACGGCGAGGTCATCGCGATGCTGGCCGTCGGTACCGAGGCGACTGTGGCCTACCGCAAGATGTGGCTGGGAGGTGCCGAGGCCGGCCGGTTCACCCCGGGCACCGCACCGGCGGTCCTCGCCGTGGACGGCTGGCGCCTCGGCCTCGCGATCTGCAAGGACACCGGCGTCCCCGAGCATGCCGCGCGGACCGCCGCCCTCGGCATCGACGCCTATCTCGCCGGCGTGTGCGACAGCGACCCGTCCGTCGTGGACGAGCGCGGGCGCCGTGTCGCGGTCACCCAGCGCGTCTGGGTGGCCGTCGCCAGTTTCGCCGGACGCACCGGCGGCTACGATCCGGCCGCCGGCCACTCCGGCATCCGGGCCCCCGGCGGGGGTGTGGTGGCCCAGGCGGGCCCGGAGCCCGGCGAGACCGTCCGCGCGACGCTCCGCCCCCCGGTCGTCATCGACGGCGGGGACAAGGCCTGTGTCCGCCTCCTTCTCGAACTGCGCGGCCACCTCGCCGACCTGGCACCCGGCACCATCGTCCATCTGATCGCCACCGACCCCGCCGCCCCCATCGATCTGCCCGCCTGGTGCCACCTCACCGGTCACGGCTACCTGGGCCCCGTGGGATCCGACCCGCCCACCTACGCGCTCCAGGTCACCGAAACGCCCGTCCCCACGCACCCGACGTCCCCGTGGCGCCCTCGCTGACCTCGCCACCCCGGAAGCCGCGGCGTCCGGGGCCGCAGGGTCCGGGCGGGACGCTGTCGGTGGCGCGTGCGAAGCTGAGACGGTGAGCGCTGATGAGGAGCGGGACGGGGTGCCGCTGACGAACCTCGGCCAGCCGCTGTTCGCGGGGTCGGAGGCGACCAAGCGCGACCTGGTGGACTACCTGGACGCCGTCGCCGGCCGCCTCGTCCCGCAGCTGGCGGGCCGGCCGCTGTCGGTGATCCGCGTGCTGCGCGGCCAGAAGCCGTTCATGCAGAAGAACGTCCCCAAGTACACGCCGCCGTTCGTGCGGACGGTGGCGGTATGGGCCGAGACCTCCCGCCGGGAGGTGTCCTACGCGCTGTGCGACGACCGGCGCACGCTGCTGTGGTTCGCCAACCAGCGCGCGGTCGAGTACCACCCGCCGCTCGTCCGCGCTGGCGCCTTTGACCGGCCCACCCACCTCGTCATGGATCTCGACCCGCCGGCGGGTGGCGCGTTCGCCTCGGTCGTCGGCGCCGCGCACCTGGTGCGGCGGGCCCTCGCCGATGCCGGCCTGGAGGGCGCCGTCAAGACCAGCGGCGCCAAGGGCGTGCACGTGTTCGTCCCGCTGGACGGGCGGACACCCATCGAGGACGTGGCGGCCGCCACCCGCGCGCTCGCGGCGCGCGCCGAGCGCCTCGATCCCGCGCTCGCCACCACGGCGTTCATCCGTGCGGACCGCGAGGGCAAGGTGTTCCTGGACTCCACCCGCGCCGGCGGCGCGACGGTCGCCGCCGCCTACAGCCCGCGGATCCGCCCCGGCACTCCCGTGTCCTTCCCCGTACCGTGGGACGACCTCGACCACGCCGACCCGGGCGCCTTCACCATCCGGACCGCCCTCGGTTTGCTGGGCGACCGCGACCCCTGGGCCGAGCTGATGCCCGGCCCGCAGGCCCTGCCCGCCGACCTGGTCGAGGAGGGCCGCGCCATCCCGATCGCCCGCGTCCAGGCGATGCACGAGGGCAAACGCCGCGCCCGTGCCCGCCGCGCGGACGGAGCGTCCGGCAAGGAGTGACCCTCTCCGGGGCGTGGGCCGTCCTGAGCACGGGCGGTGCAGGTCAACGGTTCTCCCATGATCCTTTAAGAGGCGCGTGCCGGCGCGCCGGGGCGGGTATGCCGTCGCCGTCACGGGGGCAGGGCGTGACCAGAGGCGGCGCGGGGGGAGCGGGATGCCGGTGGGCGCGCAGTGGGCGGCCGCCGCCACCGGGGCGGACCTCGGGGCGGCGCGGACACAGATGGCGCTGTCGCTCGGCTGGCACATCGTGCTCGCCTGCCTCGGTGTCGGGATGCCGGCCATCACGCTGATCGCGGAGTGGCGCGGCCACCGGACGGGAGACATCGCCTACCGGCTGCTCGCGCGGCGCTGGGCACGGGCGATGGGCGTGCTGTTCGCCGTCGGCGCCGTGTCCGGGACGATCCTGTCGTTCGAGATGGGCTTGCTGTGGCCGGGGATGATGGGCACCTACGGGCAGGTCATCGGGCTGCCGTTCTCGCTGGAGGGCATCGCGTTCTTCATCGAGGCGATCTTCCTCGGGCTCTATCTGTACGCCTGGGACCGGCTGCCGCCCGGCCGGCACCTGCTGGCGGGCGTTCCGATCGTGGTCGCCGGCGTCGCCAGCGCGTTCTTCGTCGTGACCGCCAACGCGTGGATGCAGCAGCCGACCGGCTTCGACACCGAGAACGGGCGCATCGTGACCGTCCGGCCGTGGGCGGCGATGTTCAATCCCGCCACGCCGTCCCAGACCGTCCACATGATCCTGGCCGCGTTCATGGTCGCCGGGTTCGCGATGGCGTCGGTGTACGCGGTGGCGATGCTGCGCGGCCGGCGCGACCGCTACCACCGGCTCGGGTTCCTGCTCCCCTTCACCGTCGCCGCGCTCATCGCGCCCGCGCAGATCGCCGTCGGCGACTGGTCGGCGCACTTCGTCGCCGACAACCAGCCGGTCAAGCTGGCCGCGATGGAGGGCGTCTTCGAGACCGCGCGCGGCGTCCCGCTGCACATCGGCGGCATCGCCGTGGACGGCGAGCTGCGCTACGCCGCCGAGATCCCGGACGGACTGTCGCTGCTGGCCCACTGGGACCCGGACGCCGAGATCGCCGGGCTCGACGGCGTCTCCGCGCCGGACCGTCCACCAGTCAACATCGTCCACCTGGCGTTCCAGGCGATGGTGGGGCTCGGCTTCGCGATGCTCGCGCTCGCCGCCTGGTTCGCGCTGTCCTGGTGGCGCCGCCGCGACCTGCCGCGCACGCCGTGGTTCCTGCGGGCCGCGTCGCTGGCCGGCATCGCGGCGGTCGTCGCGCTGGAGGCGGGCTGGGTGGTCACCGAGGTCGGGCGGCAACCGTGGATCGTGTACGGCGTCCTGCGCACGGCCGACGCCGTCAACCCGGCGCCCGGCCTGGTCTGGGGCTTCGCGCTCGTCGCCGCGGTGTACGCGGTCCTCACGGTCGCGTCGGTGTACGTGCTGCGCCGCATGGCACGCGACAAACCCGTCCCGATCGCGCCGCAGGAGCACGACGTCACCGGCTTCACGGTGGTCTGAGGAGGGTGGTCTGAGGATGCTGCCGGAGATCATGCTGGCCGTCCTGTGGGTCGGGTTGAGCGCCTACGTCCTGTTCGGCGGCGCCGACTTCGGCGGCGGCGTGTGGGACCTGCTCGCCGGGGGCACCGAACGCGGCCGCCCGCAGCGCGCCCTGGTCGAGCACTCCATCGGCCCGGTCTGGGAGACCAACCACGTCTGGCTGATCTTCGTCCTGGTGATCATGTGGACGGGGCTGCCGGCCGTGTTCGCCGCGGTCGCCTCCACCCTCTACATCCCGCTGACCCTCGCCGCGCTCGGCATCATCGCCCGTGGTGCCGCGTTCGCGTTCCGCAAGGTCGCCGCCGAGCCGTGGCAGCAGCGGCTGTTCGGCGCGACGTTCGCCTTCTCCTCACTGGTCACGCCGTTCTTCCTCGGGACGGTGGCGGGCGCCGTCGCCTCCCGCCGCGTTCCGCCCGGGGTGGCACGGGGCGACCTCGTGACGAGCTGGGTCAACCCGACGTCGCTGATCAGCGGCGCGCTCGCGGTCGGCACCGCCACCTACCTCGCCGCCGTCTTCCTCACCCGCGACGCCCAGCGCAGCGGCCGCACCGTCCTCGCCGGGCAGTTCCGCCGCCGCGGGCTCGTCAGCGGCGTGGTCGTCGGTGTCCTGTCCGGGGCCGGCCTGCTCGTCCTGCACGCCGACGCGCCGCGCCTGTTCGACGGGCTGACCTCGGGAAAGGCCCTGCCGCTGCTCCTGCTGTCCATCGTGGCCGGGCTCGCGTCCCTCGTCCTGCTGTGGCGTCGCGCCTACGTGGCCGTCCGCGCGACGGCGGCGCTGGCGGTGATCGGGCTGCTGTGGGGGTGGGGGCTCGGCCAGTACCCCCACCTGCTGCCGGGCGTCGACCTGGACGACGCGGCGGCGACCCACGCCGTCCTGGCCGCGAGCCTCGGCTCCCTCGCGGTGGGAGCCGCACTGCTCCTGCCGTCCCTGTGGTGGCTGTACTCGACCTTCCAGCGCGACTGACGCGGCCGGTCAGGCCGGGGCCAGCGTGACCGGGAGGCTGCGGTGCCCGTTGGAGATGAACGACTCCACCGGCCGGAGCTCGGACGGATCGACGGCCAGCGCCATGCCGGGGAACCGCTCGAACAGCGCCGGAAGCGCGATCGCGGCCTCCAGCCGGGCCAGGTGCGCCCCGACACAGAAGTGGGCGCCGTACCCGAACGACAGGTGCTCCTTGTTCGGACGGGTGATGTCGAACCTGTCGGCGTCGTGGCCGTGCAGGGCGGGGTCGCGCCCGGCGGCGGCGTAGCCCGCGAGGATCGCCTCGCCCTTGGGGATCGTCACGCCGTCCAGTTCCACGTCCTCCACCGCGTAGCGGAGCGGGAGGTTCGCCACGGGCGCCTGCCAGCGCAGCGACTCCTCGATCACCTCGCCCCACCCGGCCTTCCCCTCGCGCACCAGGCGGTGCTGGCCGGGGTGGGTGAGGACGGCCGTGATCGCGTGGTCGAGCAGGTTCACGGTCGTCTCGTGGCCCGCCGAGATCATCAGGATCAGCGTGCCGACCAGTTCCTCCTCGCTGAGCCGGGTGCCGTCGTCGTCGCGGGCGGCGATGAGGACGCTGGCCATGTCGTCGCCCGGCGCACGCCGCTTCTGGTCGACGAGGTCCTGGAGGATGCCGTACATGTCCTCCTGGTTGCTGACGGACGCCTCGGGGGACTGGGCGGTGTTGAACACGCCGTCGACGGCGCGGCGCAGCGCCGGGCGGGAGGCGTCCGGGACGCCGAACAGCCGGCAGATCACCTCGATGGGCAGCGGGTAGGCGAAGCCCTCCCGCAGGTCCACCGGGCCCGGCGGGAGCGCGGCGAGGCGGTCGAGCAGGTCGCGGGTGATCTCCTCGACCCGCGGGCGCATCGCCTCCGTGCGCCGCGCGGTGAACGCCCGCGAGACCAGCGAGCGGAGCCGCCGGTGGTCCGGTCCGTACGCGGTGAACATGTTCCGCACCGACACCCAGATGTGCAGCGGCCAGTCGTCGGGGATCTCGCCGTCGATCCATTGCCGCCAGTGCAGATGGGGGTCCTTCGAGACGCGGGGATCCGCCAGCAGTCGCTTCAGGGGTTCCTGTCCGGTCACGGCCCACGCGACGACCCCGCCGGGGAGTTCCACGGGTGTCACCGTGCCGCGTTCCCGGATCTTCGCGGCCTCCCCCTGGATGTCGTCGCCGGACGTGTCGATGACGTACGGACGTTCCATCGGTGCTCTCCCAAGACGCCGAGGAAAGGGCAACTCCGCCAAAGTACGGTGCGCCGCGGCGGGCGCCACCTCACCACAACGATGCAGTTCCCTTCTCCCGCCCACCCCCCTCGCCGGGCCGCCGATCTACGTTCTGTTCGCGGTCCGGGGCTGAATCGTCCGAATGAACTTGCATCAGAGTGGGTTGACGCTCCCCTCACACGGTGATTGCCTGTGCATTGCCGTGAATAGCAACGGGTCGGGGACGGGGATGGGTGAGCGGGAGCGGCTCGCGGCGGAGCTGCGCCGCCTGCGCGACCAGGCGGGCCTCTCAGGCCGCCGGCTGGCGGAGGGGATCGGGGACATCAGCCAGTCGAAGGTGTCGCGCATCGAGGCGGGCGGAGCGATGCCGACCCTGCCGCAGGTCGAGCGGTGGGCGGACGTCACCGGCGTCTCGCCTGGACAGCGCAGGTCGCTGCTCCGGCTCGCCGAGCGCGCGTTCACCGAGATCCACGCCTACCGGGCGTCCCCTGGCGATCCGTCGTCGCATCGCCAGGAGGAGGTCCGCACACGGGAGGCGGGAGCACGCAGGGTGCGCACCTTCCAGCCCGCGGTCGTTCCCGGGTTGCTCCAGACGGCCCAGTACGCCCGGCAGGTGTTCGCGCTGTCGCCGCTGCCCGGCGCCGCGGAGGGGTTGCCGTCCGCCGTCGCGGGACGGATGGACCGCCAGCTCGCGTTGTACGAGCAGGACCGCGGTTTCGAGTTCCTCATCGCCGAGGCCGCGCTGCGCTGGCGTCCCGGCCCGGACGCCGACCGGCTGCTGCCCGCCCAGCTCGATCGGGTCGCCTCGCTCAGCACGCTGGACAACGTGTCCATCGGCATCGTCCCGGACGGCGCGGAGGCCCTCGCCTTCGTCTCGCACGCCTTCGTCATCTACGAGGGGCAGGACGTCGACGACACGGTCGTGACGATCGAGGCCGTGCACGCCGCCATCACCGTGCACGATCCCGACTCGATCGCCGTCTATGAGCGGACCTGGTCCGCGCTGACCCGGATGGCGGTGTTCGGCGACGAGGCCCGCGGGCTTCTCACCGGACTCGCCACCCGGGTCAGGATCCCGGTGGAGTGACCGGTGCGTCAGCCCTCGGTGAACTGGCGCACCGCCTCGGCGAACGCCAGCCGCCCGGCGCGCGCCAGCCGGACCATCGGGCCGTTCGGGTCCTTGGAGTCGCGCACGCAGAACACGGTGCCGTCCACGGCGAGCTCGACGCATTCGCCGCTCGGGCCGCTGTGGCTGCTCTTGCGCCATTTCAGCGAACCCTGGACCTTTCCATCGCCGATTCCATTCATTTCGACTGCCCTTTCTGTTCGAGGGGCGATTCCCCTGGTCGACAGAGAGAGCGTCGAATACCGTTCCGGCGTCCTTCCGGCAGCGGACCGGCCACACCGGCGAGCGTCCGGCAGGATTCCGGCAACCGCAGATCCCGCTTGGGGTGAGTCGTCTTGAGATTTCGCTTGCTCGGTCCTGTCGAGGCCGAATCCGATGGCCGGCCCGTCGAACTGGGAGGGCCGAAGAAGCAGCTTCTGCTGGCCGTTCTCCTGGAGGCCGAGGGGCGTCAGGTCACCCCCGCGCAGTTACTCCGGCGCGTCTGGCACGAGGGGCTGCGCGAAGGGTCGACACCGCAGGAGACCGTGCAGTCCGGCGTACGGAATCTGCGCAACGCCCTCAACCTGGGGGAGCCGGGGGCGAACGAGCTGATCCCGAAGAAGGACCCGCGCTACCGGATGACGGTCGACGCGGCCGACGTCGACCTCCACCGGTTCCGCGGCGGGGTGCGGCGGCTCCGCCCCCTCGTCGCGCGGAGCGATCCGCGGAACGATCCGACGATCGCGACGCTCGGGCGGGAGGCGCTCGCCGAGTGGCGGCAGGGGCCCGTGGCGGGGCGCGGCGACGAGGCCCTCGGCGGCCTGGACGGGCAGTGGGCGGACGCCCTCCGCAAGGAACTGGTGATGCAGTACCACGAGGTGCTGGTGGCGTGCCTCGGTGCCGAGATACGGCTCGGGCACGGGCCCCGGCTCGTCCCGGAACTGGAGGAACTCCACCAGGCGCGCCCGCTGAACCGGCAGCTCGCGCTGCACCTCATGCGCGCGTGCCATCAGGCCGGGAACCTGCCGCGCGTGATCGAGGTCTACGAGCAGTACCAGCGCCGCGTCGAGCGGCGCTTCTCGGCGGGCCCCGACCCGGTGGCGCGGGACCTGTACCGGCGCATCGTCGAGGACGATCCGGCGCTGCGGCCCAGAACGGACGCGGGCGCCACCGGGGCGAACGCCGACGAGCCCACCACCGAAGCGATCACCAGGGGAGCCGGGATGCCGTCATCCGGAAAGTCCGATATCGCGGGACAGATGATCGATCTTCTCGTCCCCGTCCTGCCGATCCTCACCGGCCGTGCCGCCGAGCGGGAGAATGGACCCCTGCCTGCACGCGCGAAGGAACTGTGGCGCGTCCTACAGAATCGCCAGGTGATGAAAGATCTTCCGGAGGCATGGCAAAATCCGCCGGACATCGATACTCTGCACGCCCAGATCGCCGACCTGTTCGCTCGCGAGGGTGCGCTGGCCGGTGAGGTCTCCGCCATTCTCGCGGGAAGGGAAGTCGAGCAAGAAAAGGGACAGATAACCAATTTTGGTCAGTACTATCACCGGGGGGACAACATCGTCGGTACCTCGATAAAGAACTATCACCGGTAAGCCATGGACGAGCCGCCCGAGCCCCGGAACAAGCACCTCCGCAACGACGGATGGATGACCGTCAACGGTGACGTGATCTTCGGTGACCAGTTCACCACCTATGCCGGCGGCGACGGCGCCGGGCCGCTCATCCCGGTCCGGGTCCCCGGCGAGACGGACAGCAGCGGCGGGCCGGGCGGCTGGCGGGGCCGCTGGCGGGGCGGCGCGGACCTGGAGTTCGGCGGCGAGTCCTACCTCCTGCACGACCGTTACCTCGGCGAGCACCCGTCCCGCGACGGCGCCGCCGTCCACCGGGAGGCGTGCGCGCTGCGCCGCGCGCCGGAGCCCGACCCGGCCTCCGCTCAGCGTCTGCGCCGCGGGCGGAGCCGGCGGCCGCGGGAAGCACCCCGATACGCGTGGCTGCGCCAGGTCAGCGTCCGCGAGGACACCTCGGCGGCGCGGCGCGCGCTCGCCGCGCTGTCCGGCGAACGCGACCTGCTGGCGGATTTGAGCGGCGTTCAGGGCGTACCAGAACCCGTCTGGCACGAGAGCACCCCCGACGGGCGGACCGCGACCCTCATCGTCACCTGGCCCGCCTCGGAGTTCGCCGGACTTCCGTGCCAGGCCCTCGACAGGGCGGTCGAGCCCGGTGAGGACCTGGGCGCGTACGCCATGTCTCGCCTGTTCAGCGGGCTGGCCGGGCTGTGCGGCACGCTCGCCGGCCTGCACGGGCGCGGACTCGCGCACCGCGCGCTCACCCGTCCCGGCGTCATCATGCTCGACAGCGGGCGCCTCGTCCTGCGCGACCTGGGCCTCGCCGCCCGCAGGCCCGAGCCCGGCGAGGGGCCGCCCGACCACCAGGCCCCCGAGCAGCGGCGAGGGCAGCCGGTGCCCCCCGGCCCGGCCACCGACGCCTACCAGCTCGCCGCCCTCGTCCACCACCTGCTGACCGGCCGCCTCCCGGCCCGTCCGGTGCCGCCGCCCCTGGGCCGACTGGTCCGCGGCCTGCCCGAACGGGTCGGCCGTGCCGTGGACGCCGCGCTCGCGCCCGACCCCGCCCGCCGCCCGGACGCCCGCACGCTGGGCGCCGCCTTCCGGGCCGCCCGAGACGACCTCTCCCGAGGAACCTATGACGTTTCGTCCAGCCCGCCTCCCCGGCCCCCTCACCCTCGTTCCCAGTGACAGGCTGAGCGGCAAGACGCGGGCACTGGCCCTCGACCACCCGCACCTGCTCCCGATGGCCGACCCGGGGCGGCTCGTCCAAGACCTGAACGCCATGCCGGACGGGGTGGCGGCGACGTTCGACGAACCGAAGCGCGCGGGCGGCGACCCGAGCCTGGTGCTCTACCTCCCGTCCTGCACCATCCGGTTGTTCCTGACGCCGAAGTACAAGGACGCCTACTCGATCGTCTCCGTCAATCCGATCCGAATGTACGACCACCAGCGGCTCGCGCGGGGCTGCCTGCTGATCAGGCCCGCGCAGTGGCGGCTGGCGTTCGACGTCCACAGCATCCCCAGGCCGTCCGACTCCTACTGGGGGCCGCTGGTCGCGCAGTGGCGGCGGCTGGGCGACCAGCTGGCCGCGCAGCGGGGCGTCCCGGAGCTCACCCCGGAGCAGTCGGTGTTCCTGGACACCCTCGACCGGACGATCGAGGCCACCGAGCGGATCACCATGGACGCGCCGGAGTCCGGCCGGCTCTTCCCGTACCGGGACGTCACCTCGACGGGGGAGCGGCGGCAGGGCACCCGGTCGGTCTACATCTTCAAGGTCGTGGGGGCGGCGCGCCCGGAGGAGCGGGCGTTCGTCCAGGTGCACGGTGAGCCAGGGCTGCGCGGGCAGGTGACCCGCGTCCACGGGGACGCCGTGACCGTCCGGTTCGAGAAGGCGGTCGCCTGGTCCCGGTTCGGCGACGCCCGCCAGGGGCACCTGGAGGTGACGCCGAGCCGGGTCGTCTTCGCCAAGCAGAGCGAGACCGTCGCCCTGCTGCGGTCCCGGCAGGCGCACAACACCAGCGTGCTCCCGGCCATCGTCGAGGGCCGGGTGCGGCGCATCCCGCCCGCGCGGTTGCGGCCCGCCGAAGACCTCGACCTCGGCGGCCAGCTGGAGGCGTTCGAGAAGGGGACGGCGACCGAGGACGTGCTGGTCGTGCTCGGTCCGCCCGGTACCGGCAAGACCCGGGTCATCAGCCAGCTCGCCCTCGCCTCCGCCGCCGGGCGCGGGGAACGGGTCCTGGTCACCTCGCACACCCACCGCGCGGTGGACAACGTGCTCGCCCGGCTGCCCGAGCACCTGGAGGTGATCCGCGTCGGCCACGAGGGCAGTGTCACGGCCGAGGGAAAGCCCTACCTGCTGGAACGGCGCGCCGCCGAGCTGCGCGACCGGGTCGCCGCCGCGGCGGCGCGCGCGGGGGACGCCTATGGCGGGCTCGCCGCCGCCCAGGGCTGGACCGCCGAGTTGGAGGCCCGTGTCCGCGAGTTGGACGCCGTGAAGGACGAGGAGGCCCGGGCGCGCGAACGCCTCGACGCCGTCCGGCGCGCGGTGGGCGGCCCGGCGCAGGCCCGCGTGGACGCTCTCGCCGCCGAGCGGGACGGGCATCGCCGCGCCCTCGACCGGCACTGGCTGCGCGCGGAGCGCAGGGGCCGGCGCATCCAGCGGATGAGGGCACGCGCGCACTGGCCGGTACTCGGGTTCCTCTTCGGGTGGTTCGCCGCTTTCCTGGACGGGCGGCAGGCGGCCGAGGAGGAGCGGACCAGCACGTCCCGTCAGGCGTGGAACGCGGCGTGCGGCGCGCTCGCCGGGGCCGAACGCGAGCTGGACGCCGCCACCCGCGCCGATCCGTCCGTACGGGCGGCGGCCGGCGCGGTCGAGGCCGCCGCGCGCCGTGCGGACGGCTGCCGCGCGACCGCGCGGAAGGCGGCGTTCGAATCGTCCGCCGCCGTCGCGCCCGTGGCCGAGCCGCCGCCCGTCCACGATGACGACGCCGGCACCGGTACCGAGCCCGGCCTGGACGCCGGCCTCAGGCGGCTGCTCCAGTGGCTGCATCGCACCCTGCCGCTGCTGGACGCCCGCGCCGAGCTGCTCGCCGAGTGGCACGAGGAGGCGGCGGGCGCCACCGAGCAGCTCTACCCGGAGCTGGTCCGCTATGCCGACGTCATCGCCGCGACGTGCATCGGCGCCGCGTCCCGCCCCGAGTTGTCCGGCGTCGTATTCGACCTGGCGATCGTGGACGAGGCGGGCCAGATCGGGGTGGCGGACGCGCTCGTCCCGCTGGCGCGTGCGAGCCGGGGCGTGCTGGTGGGCGACCCACAGCAGCTTCCGCCGTTCCTGGACTCCGAGGTCGAGGCGTGGGGCGAGACGGCGGGTGACGCGGCCGTGCGCGACCTGCTGGGCGGGAGCGCACTCGAACGGCTGGCCGCCCGGCTGCCACGCGACCACGTCGTCCAGCTCACGCGGCAGCGGCGGATGCCGAAGGTCATCGCCGACTTCGTCTCCGCCGCCTTCTACGGCGGGACCCTCGTCACCGACGTCCACCGCGAGCACCGGGACGCGCTGTTCGCCCGTCCGCTCGCGTTCGTCGACACTGCGCGGCTGCCCGGTGGCGAGCGGTTCGAGCGGTCGGGGCGCGGGCGGGAGCGCTGGGGCCGCGCGGGATACGTGAACCAGGCCGAGGCCAGGTTGCTGTACGAGCTGGCCCTGCACTACCACCGGACCGGCGGTGACTGGGCGGTCATCGTCCCGTACCGGGCCCAGGCGACGAAGATCACCGCGGCGCTGACCCGGCGGATCGGCGTGGACGCGGCCGAGCTGAACGTCGGCACCGTCGACTCCTTCCAGGGCGGCGAGCGCGACGTTGTCCTGTACGGGTTCACCCGGTCCAACACCGACGGCCGGGTCGGGTTCCTGAAGGAGTTGCGGCGGGCGAACGTCGCGTTCACCCGCGCCCGGCATCAGCTCGTCCTCGTCGGGGACGTCACGACGCTGACCATGGCGCGCGACCTGCCGTTCCGTGCGCTGGCCGAGTCGCTGCGCGACCACGCGGCAGCCCACGGTGAGATCCGCCAGTACCAGGAGGTCCTCGATCAGGTGACCAAGCTCAACGCGGGAGGCGGCCGGTCATGACCACAGACACGGCCGCGACGAGGCTCATCCGCTACCCCGAGACCCGCGTGCTGGAGGACGCCGCCTTCACGCGGGGGACGACCCCGACGCGCCTGTTCCCCCTGCTGCTGCCGCTGTGGTGCGTCGAGGTCGAGGCGGAGGTCCGCGAGGCCGAGGACTACTGGCTGATCGACCGCTTCATCGAGCTGGGCATCGCCAAGGGCGGGCTGGACAACGCCGCCGACCTCGCGCGCTTCCTCTCCCTGGACGAGACGCTCGTCGACCGGGCCCTGCGCGTCCTGTCCCGGATCGGGCACCTGACCTCCGACTCCGCCGGGCGGATCGCGCTCACCCCGATCGGACACGAGTCCGTCCGGGACGGGAAGCGGTACGTCCGGAGGCAGCGGGACCGCCGCAAGCTCTACTTCGACGCGTTCGGTTCCCACCCGCTGACCCGCCCGTACTACGACTCGTCGAGGGTCAGCCTGCTGGCACCGCAGGACGTCGTGGACGTGACGGCGCGGCGTGACGGCCCGGCGTTCCGCCCCGTGTACAGCCTGCGGATGTTCCGTGACCAGGCCCTCGCCGAGCTCGCGGGGCTGCGCGACCGCGACCGCTTCAACCTGCCGGAGCGCGTCGAGTCGCCGGTGCGCGTCGGCGACCCGGAGCCGCTGCACCTGCCCGTCTACCTGGTGCGCGCTCTGGAGGGCGACCGGATCCGCTACCTCGCCTACACCCAGGCGGCCGACACCCTCGACGCGGACGTCACCGCGATCTGCGAGCACAGCCCCGAGATCGCCGGTGTGGTGGAGGCGGAGGAGGCCGACGCGCGGGGCGGCCGGGACGAGCGGCGCGTCCGCGAATGGCTGCGCAAGCGCGGGCTGGAGGAGTCGCGGCTGGTCCGGTCGGAGGACGGGATGCTGCGGGTGTCGCTGCCCGCCGCGCGGTTCGACGGCGACCGCGGGGACGGCCTGCCGCTCAGCAGGCTCGGGACGTTCACGGTCCTCGGTAGCGACTTCTGCTATGTCTGGTGCCCGGACGAGGGGCTCCGCCGCCGTGCCCTGCTCGACCGCGCCGGCGCCTACGTCGGCTCGCGGACGCGACCCGACGCCGGCGATGTCGCCGCCCGGCTCGCCTCGTTCGGCGCGCAGCTCGGCCTCGGCCGCGTCGACACCGCGGCCGTCCGCCGGATGGCGGCGCAGGCGGGGCGGCGTGACCTGGTCCGACTGCTCGACGGCCTGTGACTCCGGGCCGCCGTGCCGAAGCGGTGGCCGGAGGGCGGGAACGCCCGGGGACGCGTGAATGGCGGTGCGTCCCCGGGCGGGGCGTCAGGCGGCCAGTCCCGCCGGTACGGGGGTGTAGTGCGCGGCCTCGTCGCCCTCCAGGATGTAGCTGCGGTCCCCGGTGACGCCCGCCGGGGCGTCGCCCGCGACCGTGACGCGGTGCAGGACGCGCGGCAGGTCGCCGTAGTCGTCGGGCGCGTAGTGCTGGGTGATGCGGTTGTCGAATAGCACGAGGTCACCCGGGTTCCACTGGACGCGCACGATGTTCTCCGGACGGGTGACGTAGGACTGGAAGATCCGCAGGATGTCCCGCGACTCGCTGCCCGACAGCCCGATGATCTTCTGTGCGAACCCGCCGATGAACAGCCCCCGCTCACCCGTCTCCGGATGCACCCGGACGATGGGGTGCGCGGTCTTGTAGGTGCGCGAGGTGAACACCTTCCGGTACTCCGCCGCCTGCCGGGAGTTGGTCTTGGGGACGGCGTAGTCGTAGTCGTTGGTGTGCACGGCCCACAGCCGGTCGGCGAAGTCCCGCAGCTGCCGCGGCAGGTCCCGGTAGGCGGTGGCCGAGTTGGCGATCAACGTGTTCCCCCCGTACGGGGGGACGACCAGGGCGCGCAGCGTGCTCAGCTTCGGCGGCGTCCGGACGAACGTGACGTCGGTGTGCCAGGTGTTGGAGCGGATGCCCTCCTCACCCCGGACCGGCAGGATGTCGGGCTGCCCGTCCACGGACGGCACGGTGGGATGCGCCTTGGTCAGCGCGCCGAACCGGGAGGCGAAGCGCAGCTGGCCCTCGTCGTCGAGGCCGGCGTCGCGGAACACCAGGACCTTGTGGCGGCGCAACGCGGTGGTGATCTCGTTGAGGGACAGTGCGTGCGGGTCGGTGCCGGTGTACTCGGCGCCGATCCGGCCGCCGATCTGACGGAGTTCGGACATGGATCTCTTCCCTTCTGGCGGACGGTCGAGCTAGCGGCGGACGGTGGGGTCGGCGAGCCGCAGCAGCAGCCGCAGCAGGCCGTCGAAGGCGAAGCCGAGCACGGCGATCTCAGCGATCCCGCTGAAGATCAGCGGTGTCTGCAGGTAGTTGCCGGCCTGCAGGATGAGGAAGCCGACACCGCCGGTCGCGGCGATCATCTCGGCGGCGATGATGGCGGTCCAGGCACCGCCCATGGCGAGGCGCATCCCGGTGAGGACGCCGGGCACCGCGGCGCGCAGCCGCACATGCAGCATCGTGTGCAGCGGCGACGCGCCGAGGCTGCGGCTGGCGTTCAGCAGGTCGGTGGGCACCGCGTCCAGGGCGCTGAGCGTCGCGACGGTCACCACCGGCAGCACCCCGAAGAAGATCAGTGCGATCTTGGACGTTTCGCCGATGCCGAACCACACCACCAGCAGCGGGATGAACGCGATCGGCGGCAGCGGGCGCATCACCCCGATGATCGGGTCGGCCAGCTCGCGGATCACCCGCACGCCCGCCATGGACGCGCCGAGCAGCAGGCCCGCGGCGGTGCCGAGCAGGAATCCGGCGAGGATGCGGCCGGTGCTGATGAGGGCGTCCTCCAGCAGGGTCTTGCCCTGCACCTCCGGATACGGCCTGGTCAGGTAGCGCTCGAACGTCTGCGCGGTCTCGGTGACCGTCGGCAGCGTCACCGCGTCGCCGATGACGAGCGCCGCCGCCTCCCAGATCACCAGCGCGAGACCGAGCGCGGCGGCGCCCGTCCAGATCCGCCGGTACGAGCGTGGCGGCCGCGCCGCGGGCGCCGCGACGGGCGCGGAGGTCTGCTCGCGGGCGGGGCCGGTCGTCGTCGTCATCCTTCCAGGACCTCCCTGATGCGGCGCTTGGCGTTCACGAACGCGAGCGTGTCGGTGTCCTCGTAGGTGCGCGGTCTGGGCAGGTCGATGTCCAGGACGGCCTTGGTGCCGCCGGGGGGCGCGGACAGCACGCACACCCGGTCGCCCAGCAGGGCCGCCTCCTCGACGTCGTGGGTGACGAACACGATGGTGGTGCGCCGCCGCTGCCACAGTTCCAGCAGGAACCGCTGCATGCCGGCGCGGGTGATGGCGTCCAGGGCGCCGAAGGGCTCGTCCATGAGCAGTACGCCCGGCCGGTTGATGAGCACCCGCGCGAACGCCACGCGGTGCCGCATCCCGCCGGACAGCTCGTGCGGGTAGGCGTCCCGCGCGTCGGCGAGCCCGACGGTCTCCAGCAGCTCCGCCGCCTCGTCGCGGACGTCGGCGGTGAGCGCGCCGCGCGCCCTCGGCCCGTACAGGACGTTCTGCCAGGTGGTCAGCCATGGGAACAGGTTGGGCGTCTGGAAGAGCACCCCTCGCTCGTGGCCCGGCGCCACGACCGGCTTGTCACCGACCAGCACCTCGCCGGAGTCGGCGGGCGTGAACCCGGCCAGGATGTTCAGCAGGGTCGACTTGCCGCAGCCGGACGGCCCGAGCAGGCACAGGAACTCGCCGGGCGCGACGTCCAGGGTCACCCCGTCCAGCGCGAGCCGGCCGGGACGCCGCCGGTGGCTGAACGTCTTGCGGACCTCGCGCAGCCGCACCCCGGTCGCGGGCGGCGCCTCGACCGCGCTCACCTGCAGCCTCCCGTCTGGGCCTTGTCCCAGAACCGCGGGTCCACATGGGCGGCGATCTGGTCCGGTGTGGGCACGCTCTTCGCGCGGCCCTGGGTGACGAGGAACCGGGCGGTCAGGGTGAAGTTCTTGACCAGCCGGCCGGAGGCGACCTTGCCGTCCGGGCCCTTCAGCCAGGACGCCTCCTCGGCGACCGGGATGTAGGGGTAGGTCCGGGTGGCCTCGATGGCGTCCGCGGGCTTGACCCCCTGGAAGCGGGACGCGGGCCCGATGTACTGCTCCGCCTGCGGCCCCTTCACGAGGGTCCCCGCCTTCGAGATCTGGCAGACGAGCGCCTGCACCACGTCCGGGTGCTTGTCCGCGTAGGGTGCCGACACGGCGAGCATGTTGACCGCCGCGTACCCGAGCTTGGCGATGTCGGTCGAGCGCACCAGGACCCGCGCCTGATGCTTCTGGAGCTCCAGCAGGTACGACTGGCTGATGTAGACGGCGTCGATCTTGCCCGCCTTCCATGCCGCCGCCTCCGCGGCCTCGCTGGCGAAGGCGGCGATCTGCACCTTGCCCGCGAGGCGCTGCGACGTGAGCCAGCCGCGCAGCTGGAAGTCCAGGGTGGAGCCGACGAGCACGCCGACCTTCCGCAGGTCGCCGGGCCCCCTGACGCGGTCCCGGACGGCGAGCCCGGAGGAGTCGATGCCGAGGACGTACACGGCGCGCACGTCGGTGCCGCTGGTGAACGCGCCGACGAACGGCGGGTTCCCGACCCCGGACACGAACGGGAACGCTCCGGCGCGCAGCTGCGCCATGCCGGCGACGCCGCTGTCGATCGGCCGCAGTTCGATCTTGCCCGGAACCTTGGCGGACAGGTCCTTGTTGGCGGCGACGATCGTCTCGGGCCCGGTGACGGCGCCCTGAAAGTAGCCGATCTTGACACTGCCGGTGGCGCCTCGCGCGGAGGTGCCGCACCCGGCGGCGGCGACCGCGAGCACGGCCGCGAGGATCTTCTTGAACATGGGGAACGTGCTCCCTGAGCGTGGTTCGACGTCGGGCCTGGAAGATCGTCAGGCCGGACAGCAGGCGGCGGTCACGCGGAGGAGGTCCACGTGGCGCCGCCGGATGAGGTAGAGCCGAACACGCATGGCGGTATCAGAACACGCGGATCACGCAAAAGCAACTATTCCTACCATTTTAATCGAGAATCCTGTCTCGGATACAGCGCGGACGCTCACCGATGAGTTTCCGGGACGGAGCCGGTCGGTAGGGGGGAACGCACACAACAGCCCAGGAGGTACCGATGTCCGGCAAGGGATTCACCACGTGCCTGTGGTTCGACGGGAAGGCCGAGGAAGCGGCGCACCACTACGTCTCGATCTTCAAGGACTCCAGCCTAGGCAAGATCGTCCGGGTCGGCGAGGGCGGACCGGGCCCGGCGGGCTCGGTGCTGACCGTCGAGTTCGAGCTCAACGGGCAGCGGTTCGTCGCGCTCAACGGGGGCCCGCAGTTCACCTTCAGCGAGGCCGTGTCGTTCCAGATCTTCTGCGCCGACCAGGACGAGGTCGACTACTACTGGGACCGGCTCATCGCGGACGGCGGCCAGGAGTCCGACTGCAGCTGGCTGAAGGACAAGTACGGCCTGTCCTGGCAGGTCATCCCCACCGAGATGATGGAGATGATCAGCGACTCCGACCCGGCGAAGGCCGGCCGCGCCACCCGGGCGATGCTGTCGATGAAGAAGATCGACCTCGCCGCGCTCAGGAGGGCGTACGCGGGGGAGTAGGCCCCGTGCCCGGCGCCCGGACGGAGACCCGGGTGACCCCGGGAACGGTGCGGGCGAGGACCTCGGCGATCCGCCGGGCGGACTCGCCCGCCGTGCCGCTCAGCTCCACGGCCCCGTCGTCCACGGACACGTCCCACGGGTCCGCCCCGTACTCGGCGATGGCCGCGAGCACGTCGTCGCGGATGCGGGCATCGCCGCGGGCCAGGATCGCCACGAGGTCGCGGCGGCTGACGATGCCGACGATGTCGGGACCGTCCAGGACCGGGACGCTCTTGATCCGTGTCCGCATCATCATCTCCGCCAGCTCGGCGACGTCGGCGGTCGGACGGACGGTCCGCACCTCGCGCGTCATGACGTCCCCGACCTGGCGGGGCGACGGCGTGCCGGGCCGCGCCACCGGGCGGGCGAACGCGCGGGGGTCGGCCTCGAACTCGCCGCGCAGCAGGTCCATCTCGCTGACGATCCCGACCAGCCGCCCCCCGTCCAGCACCGGCAGCGCGGTGATCTCGTGCTCGTCCAGGACGCGGACGGCCTGCCGTATGGTCGCGCCCGGCGGGATCGTCACGACGGGCGACGTCATCGCCTCTCGGACCAGCATGGCGTTCTCCTTTGCTCGTCCTCCACCCTCTCCCCTCACGCGGACCCTCGTATGCGTCGGCGAGCCGGTCGCCTCAGCCGCGGCCGCTCGCGGCGAGACCGGGCGGCGCCGATGCGAGCGCCTCCTGGATGGCCGCCACCAGCGCCAGCGCCGCCTCTTCGGTCAGCTCCACCGCCGCCCGCGCGGACGCCCCGTCCGCCGGGTTGGTGAAGTCGATGTTCAGCGTGTGCTCCTGGGTGGCGTGGTACGGGTGGTCGACATAGACCGCGCCGTCGGTGAGGGTGAACCAGCCGGACGCGCCCTTGGCGGCGCCGTCGAGCTGGATCTTGTGGGTCCGGTAGGTGCACATGGGGTCTCCCTGCTCGATCCGGCGCCGGTCGGTCCGGAGGTGGTCACGCGGCCAGATGGCGGCCGAAGAAGCCGAAAATCCGCTTCCAGCCGTCCACGGCCGCCTCGGGACGGTAGGACGATCGGTCGGCGGCGAAGAACGCGTGCCCGGCGCCGGGATAGGTGTGGAACTCGTGCTCCTTGCCCAGCCGGGTCAGCTCGGTGTCCAGCACCGTCACCTCGTCCGGTGCCGGGTACTGGTCGTCCTCGCCGAACAGCCCGAGCAGCGGGCACCGCAGCTCGGAGGCTTTCGACAGCAGCGGCGGGACCTGGAGCGGGAACCGTGCGGGCGGCTCGTTGACCACGAACGCGCCGTAGCAGTCCACCGCCGCGTCGATGTCGAGGGAGCAGGCGACCAGGAAGCTCTGCCGGCCGCCGGAGCAGAAGCCGATCACCCCGATCCTGCCGTTGGCGCCGCCGAGGGAGTTCAGGTGCGCCGCCGCGGCGGCGGCATCGCCGACGAGCTGCTCGTCGGACACCCCGCCCTTGGCCCGTGCCGCGGCGGCCTGGTCGTCCGGGCTGACGCCGGCACCCTCGCGGGAGAACAGGTTGGGACAGATCGCCGCGTGGCCGGCCGCGGCGAATTTGCGGGCGATCTCCTTGGTGGCCTCGTCGTAGCCGGGCAGATGGTGGAGCACCACCACACCGCCGCGAGGGGCGTCGCCGGTGGGCCGGGCCAGGTACGCCTCCAACGTGGCGCCGCCATGCCCGGCGATCTCGATCGTCCGGGCCTCCATCGCGTCCGTCATCGTGGGTCCGCACTCCCTGCGTTCGCCGCTCGGTGACCCTGCGCCACCTGACGACACGCTACTGCGACACGGGCCCGGCGGCTCGGGCGCCCCGGCGGTCCTAGAGTGTCGGCGACATGCGTGTGACCCTCGTGATCATCGGTGCGGCCCTGCTGTGGGCGGCGGCGGGCGACGGCCTGCCCGCCCGCGGCCCCGGGCCGCAGGAGCAGGGCCCCGGGCCGCAGGGGCAGGGTCCCGGGCCCGAGACGCGCGGCCAAGCCATCCCTGGGCTGATCGACGCGGCGGCCGGCCGGTGCGGCGCCGGGTGGACGACCGCGCCGGCGGGACGGCAGACGCTGATGCTGCGCAACGGCGGCAGCGCCGTCGCCGAGGTCACGCTGATCGATGCCGGGAGTGGCGCCGTGCACGCGGAGATCGAGGGGCTCGCGCCGGGCACCGTCCGTCCGATGCGCGTCCGGCTGGGCGCCGGCGTGTACGCCCTGCGCTGTGCGGAGCACGGCGCGGGGGATCCGGTGACGAGCCCGGCGGTCCGTATCACCGGGCCGGGGCGGGGCGGCCTGGCGGTCGTCCCGGTCGGCGAGAACGACCTGTACGGCCCGGCCCGCTCCTACCAGCGGTACGTCGCCGCGGGGCTCGACCGTCTCGTCGCCAGGACGGGCGAGCTGCGCGGCGCCGTCCGTACGGGGAACAGGGGCGCCGCGAAGGACGCTTGGACGCCCGCTCATCTCGCCTACGCGCGGCTGGGCGCGGCCTACGGCGCCTTCGGCGATCTCGACGACGCGATCAACGGCCTGCCGGACGGGCTGCCCGGCGGTGTGCGGGACACCGGCTTCACCGGCTTCCACCGGCTGGAGCAAGGGCTGTGGAACGGCGCGGAGATGTCCGCGCTCGCGCCGGTGGCCGACCGGCTCGCCCGCGACGTCCGTGCTCTGCGGGCGGGATTCGCCGGCGAGCGCGTCGACCCCGCCGATCTTCCGCTCCGCGCCCACGAGATCCTGGAGGACACCCTGCGCTGCCAGCTCACCGGCGCCGCTGACCAGGGCAGCGGCACCGAGCTGCGGACGGCGGCGGCGCACCTGGAGGGGACCCGTGCGGTCATCGGCGTGCTCCGGCCCGTCCTGCGCCCGAGGTTCCCCGGCCTGGGCGAGGTGGATCGCTGGATGGACCGGCTGGAGGCCCTGCTGAAGGGACGGTCGTCGCTCGCGCGGCTGTCGCGGGAGGAGCGCGAGCGACTGAACGGCACGACCGGGCGGCTGGTCGAGCTGCTGGCGTCCGTCGCTACCATCGCGCAGCCGAGGCGGACCCGGTGACCGGCCGGCGGGCCTTCCTGCGCGGTGCGCTCGCCGCCGGCGCCACCGGGGCCGCGGGCCTGGCGGCCGGTTCGGCGGCCGGGTCCGCCGCCAAGGGCGCGGCGCACACCGGCGCACCCGCCGCGCGGGGACGGGCGTTCCACGGCGAGCATCAGGCCGGCGTCCTGGAGGCGCCCGCGCGCCGCACCATCGTCGCGTCCTTCGACGTCATCGCCGACGGTCGGGCCGAGCTGACCGAGTTGCTGCGCGCGCTCACCGAGCGGGCCCGGATCCTGACCTCCGGCGGCCCGCCCGAGGAGGCGGGCATCGCCGCGCCTCCCGCCGACTCGGGGGTGCTCGGCCCGGACGCGCCGGGCGCGGGCCTGATGGTGACGGTCGGTGCGGGCGCCTCGCTGTTCGACGACCGCTTCGGGCTGGCCGCCCGTAAGCCGCCTGGGCTCCTGCGGATGCGGACCTTCCCCCACGACGCGCTCGAAGCCGGCTGGTGTCACGGCGACCTCAGCGTCCAACTGTCGGCGGACGACGAGGACACGGTGGTGCACGCGCTGCGCGACATCACCCGGCACAGCCGGGGTGCCGCCCAGCTCCGGTGGCGAATCAGCGGGTTCTCCAGTCCGCCCCGGCCGGGCGGCACGCCCCGCAACCTCATGGGCTTCAAGGACGGCACCGCCAATCCGGACGCGTCCGACGCCCGCGAGATGGACCGGCTGGTGTGGCTGTCCGAACGGGATCTCTGTGGGGGGACGACCCCCCACGCCCCCGCGGACAGACCGTGCGGTGCGGCCGGCGGCACCTACGCGGCGATCCGGCTGATCCGGATGCTGGTGGAGTTCTGGGACCGGGTGGGGCTGCCCGAACAGGAGCAGATGCTCGGCCGCGCCCGCGACACCGGCGCCCCGCTGGACGGCGTCCACGAGACCGACGAGCCCCGCTACGCCGAGGATCCGGTCGGCGAGGTCATCCCGTTGACCAGTCACATCCGGCGCGCCAACCCGCGCACGCCGGGCTCGGCCGGAAGCCGGATCCTGCGCCGTGCCTTCAACTACGACCGGGGCATGGACGGTGCGGGCGACCTCGACATGGGCCTGATCTTCACCGCCTACCAGCGTGACCTGCGGCGCCAGTTCGAGGCGGTGCAGGACCGGCTGGCGGACGAGCCGCTGACCGACTACGTCCGGCCTTTCGGCGGCGGCTACTTTCTCGTGTTTCCGGGGGTGCGCGACGCGTCGGACTTCCTCGGCCGCGGGTTGATCACCTAGGGTCGCGGCATGGGTGCGGAAGCGTGGAAGCGGCGGACGGCCGGCACCGCGGCGGTGCTCGCACTGGCGGCGGTCCCGGGGTGCACCGGCGACGGCGGCGACGCCCACCGGGGGACGGCCCTCACCGTCGCCCGCACGCCACAGGGGTCCCGGACACCGATCGAGCACGTCGTCGTCATCTTCGGCGAGAACATCTCCTTCGACCACTACTTCGGCACCTATCCGAAGGCCGCCAACACCGACGGGACGAGGTTCACCCCGGCGCGGCGCACCCCCCGCGTCGACGGGCTGACCAAGCGGCTGCTGAAGCACAACCCCAACCGGTACAACCCCCGGCGCCTCACCCATGAGCAGGCGCTCACCTGCGATCAGGACCACTCGTACGCCGCCGAGCAAAAGGCCGTCAACGGCGGGCGGATGGACAAGTTCGTCGAGTTCACCGAACGCGACAAGTGCACCGGCCAGCCGATCCTGTACGGGGCGCCCGGCCTCGTCATGGACTACTACGACGGCAACACCGTCACCGCGATGTGGAACTACGCGCAGCACTACGCGATGAGCGACAATTCCTGGGACACCATCTTCGGCCCGTCCACGCCGGGAGCGCTCAACCTGGCCTCCGGCCAGACCCACGGCGCCTACGCCGTTGACCCGTTCACCCGCAAGAAGGTGACGGACGCCTCAGTGGTCCAGTCGCCGGACGAGAACGGCGTCGGGACGGTCATCAACGACCCGCAGCCCGCCTTCGACGACTGCTCGGCCAAGAACCACACCGCGCACAACAACCTGGCCGTGATGACCGGCCGGAACATCGGCGACCTGCTCAACGCCAAGAAGGTCACCTGGGGGTGGTTCCAGGGCGGGTTCCGGCCGACCGGCAGGGCGAACGGGTACGCGGTCTGCGGCGCGACCCACGAGAACATCGGCGGGAACCCGGTCATCGACTACGTGCCGCACCACGAGCCGTTCCAGTACTACGCGACGACCGCGAACGAGAAGCATCTGCCGCCCTCGTCGCCCGCCGCGATCGGCCGTACCGACCAGGCGAACCACCAGTACGACCTGGCCGACTTCGACACCGCGCTGAAGAGCGGGCATATGCCCGCCGTCAGCTTCCTCAAGGCCCCCGCCTACCAGGACGGGCACGCCGCCTACTCCGACCCGCTGGACGAGCAGCGGTTCGTCGTCACGTCCATCAACCGGATCCAGCGGTCGCCGGAGTGGAGGTCGACGGCGATCGTCCTCGCCTATGACGACTCCGACGGCTGGTACGACCACCGGGCGCCGACGATCCTCAACGGCTCCACCGACGCGGCGGTCGACTCCCCGCAGTGCTTCGGGGGGCCACCGGCCGCCGGCGGCCACCGGGACCGCTGCGGTCCGAGCCAGCGCCTGCCGCTGCTCGTCGTCTCCCCGTACGCGAAGGTCAACCACGTCGACCACCACGTCACCGAGCAGACGTCGGTGCTGCGGTTCATCGAGGACAACTGGGGCCTCGGCCGCGTCGGCGGCGCGTCCTTCGACGAGCGCGCGGGCACGCTGGACGGACTGCTCGACTTCGGCCGTCCCCGCGCCGGGAAGCTCATCCTGAACCCGCGGACGGGCGCCCCCGTCCGCTGACCCGTGCGGGGAGGCGGTCCTGACCCGCCTCCCCGCACGGGTCAGGACGCGCGCTCGCGCTCGGCGACCAGCTGGAGCGCGACGTCGATGATCATGTCCTCCTGGCCGCCGACGTAACCGGCCTCGCCGACCTTCTGCAGGATCTCGTGCGCGGGCACGCCGTAGCGTTCGGCCGCGCGCTCGGCGTGCAGCAGGAAGCTGGAGTACACGCCCGCATACCCCTGGGTGATCGCGCCGCGGTCGGCGAACGGGAGGCGGTCCAGGAACGGCTTGACCACCTCGTCGGCGGCGGCCAGCGCCCCCTGGACGTCCACGCCGGTGGGGACGCCGAGCCGTTCGAACGTCGCGACGAGCACCTCGGTCGGGGAGTTGCCCGCCCCGGCGCCGAGCGCGCACAGTGCCCCGTCGATCTGCCGGGCGCCGTTCTGCTGCGCCAGGACGGAGTTGGCGACGCCGAGCGAGAGGTTCTGGTGGCCGTGGAAGCCGACCTGCGCCTCGTGCCCGATCTCCTTGACCAGGGCGCTGATCCGCTCCTGCGCGTCACCGAGGACGAGCGCGCCCGCCGAGTCGACGACGTAGACGCACTGGGCGCCGCCGTCCACCATGATGCGGGCCTGGGCCGCGAGCTCCGCCGGCCCGACGCGGTGCGAGAGCATCAGGAAGCCGACGGTCTCCATGCCGAGGTCGCGGGCGGCGGCGAAGTGCTGGAGCGAGACGTCCGCCTCGGTGCAGTGGGTCGCGATCCGGGCGACGGACGCACCGGCGCCGTGGGCCTGGCGCAGGTCCTCCACGGTGCCGAGGCCCGGCAGCAGCAGGACGGCGATCTTCGCGGCGGTCGCTTCGTCCACGGCGGCGGCGACGAGCTTGATGTCGTCCTCCAGCGAGAAGCCGTAGTTGAAGGACGAGCCGCCGAGCCCGTCGCCGTGGGTGACCTCGATGACCTCGACGCCCGCGCGGTCCAGGGCGTGCACGACGCCGCGGACCTGCTCCTCGGTGAAGCGGTGCGCCATCGCGTGGCTGCCGTCCCGCAGCGTGGAGTCGGTGAGCCTGATCTTCTCGTTCACGTCGCTCATGAGGTGGTGACCTTCCTGCGCGCCAGCTGCTCGCCCACGCGGGCGGCGGCGGCGGTCATGATGTCGAGGTTGCCGGCCCAGGGCGGCAGGTGGTCGCCGTTGCCGCGGACCTCCAGGAACACCGCGACCCGTGCCATCCCGTTCCAGATGTCGCGGGGGCCGTCGAACTGCGGCTCGGCGCGCAGCGTGTAGCCGGGGACGTAGACGGCGACCTCGGCGACCATCGCCTCGATCGACGCGGCGACGGCCGTGGTGTCGGCGTCCGCCGGGATGGCGCAGTACACCGTGTCCCGCATGATCATCGGCGGCGCGACCGGGTTCAGGATGATGATCGCCTTGCCCCGGGCGGCGCCGCCGACCCGCTCGATGGCGCGGGCCGTGGTCTCGGTGAACTCGTCGATGTTCGCGCGGGTGCCGGGCCCCGCCGACCGGGACGCGATGGACGCGACGATCTCGGCGTAGGACACCGGGACCACCGACGAGACGGCGTGCACGATCGGGATCGTCGCCTGCCCGCCACACGTGATCATGTTGAGGTTCGGGACGTCCGACAGGGTGTCCAGATTGACCGGCGGGCACACGAACGGCCCGGCGGCGGCGGGCGTGAGGTCGATGGCCGTGATGCCCGCGGCGGCGTAGCGGGGCGCGTTGGCCAGGTGCGCCTTGGCGGACGTGGCCTCGAAGACCAGGTCGGGCAGGACCGGCTGCGCCAGCAGCCAGTCGACGCCCTCCGCCGAGGCCGGCACGCCGAGCTTGCGGGCGCGCGCCAGCCCGTCGGACGCCGGGTCCACCCCGATCATCGAGTGGACGTCGACCAGCTCGCTGCGCATCAGCTTGACGAGCAGGTCGGTGCCGATGTTGCCGGGCCCGACGATGGCCGCGGTCAGTGTGCGCATCCCATTTCCTCCGCTCATGCCCGCTCCCTCCCGAAACGGGCGGTCACGGAGCCGATCCCGGCGAACGTCGCGGTGAACACGTCCCCCGGTGCTGCCGGGACGGCCGCGGTGATCGAACCGGGCAGCACCACGTGCCCGGCCTCCAGCCCCTCACCCCGCTCGCCGAGGACGTTGGCCAGCCACACCAGGGCGTTGACCGGCGAGCCGAGCACGGCGGCGCCCGCGCCGGTGTCGATCAGTTCGCCGTCGCGGTGCAGCAGGCAGCCGCCAAGGACGAGGTCCACCGCGTCCAGCCGGGCGGGGCTGGTGCCGAGCACGACGCCGCCGCTGGAGGCGTTGTCGGCGATCGTGTCGGCCAGGGCGATCCGCCAGTCCGCGATCCGGGAGTCGATGACCTCCAGCGCGGGCAGCACGAAGTCCACGGCGGCGACGGCGTCGGCCGCGGTCACGCCGGGGCCGCGCAGCGGGCGGCCCAGCACGAACGCGACCTCCGGCTCGACCCTCGGTTGCAGGAACCGGCCGTGGTCGATCGGGGTGTTCTCCGGCAGGAACATCGAGTCCAGCAGGACCCCGGAGTCCGGCTGGTCGACGCCGAGCTGCCGCTGCATCGCGGCGGAGGTCAGCCCGACCTTGTGGCCCTTGATCCGCGCGCCGTCGGACGTCCACGCCGACACCTGGGCGAACTGGATCGCATAGGCATCGGCGACCGACATATCCGGATAGCTCGCCGTCAAAGGGGGGAGTGGAGTGCCGCTGGCATACGCGTCGAGCAGCGTGCCCGCGGCCTTCTCCACCGAGTCCGCGTCCATGGAGGTCCTTTCATCGTTGTCGCAGGTCGAGCCTCGCCCGGCGGGGCACCGGGCGGCAATGCGGGCGTCCCGCCAGGTGGGACGCCCACTCCTTCGGTGCTCCTACAGTGGGGGGATGACGTCCGACGGCTCCTTCCTGCGGCGCGCGGTCGCGGTGCTGGCCGCCTTCCGCGCCGACGACGACTGTCTCGGTGCGGCCGAGCTGGGGCGGCGCAGCGGGCTGCCGAAGTCAACCGCGCACCGGATCGCGCTCGACCTGGTGGAGGCCGGCCTGCTGGAGCGGCAGGGGCCGCGGGTGCGGCTGGGGCTGAAGCTGTTCGAGATCGGCCAGCGGGTCCCTCGGCAGCGGGTGCTGCGGGACGCGGCCGTCCCGTACATGTCCGACCTGCGGGAGGCCACCCGGCAGACCGTCCACCTGGCGGTGCTGGAGGGCGCCGAGGTCGTGTACGTCGAGATCCTCGGTTCGCCGGGCGGCCCGCCGATGCCGTCCGAGATCGGCGGGCGGCTTCCGGCGCACGTGACCGGGGTCGGCAAGGCGATCCTCGCCTTCTCCCCGCCGGAGGTCGTGCGCGCCGTCGTCGACGCCGGCCTGCCGCGGGCGAGCGGCCGCAGCGTGGCCGCGCCGGGCCTGCTCGCCCGGGAGCTCGCCCGGATCCGCGAGGAGGGCGTCGCCTACGATCGCGAGGAGTCCGGTCACGGCATCGTCTGCGCCGCGAGCCCGGTGCTCGGCCCGGACGGCGAGGCCCTCGGCGCGCTGTCGGTGTCGGGCCGGTCGGGCCGGATGCGCCTGGCCGCCGTCGCTCCGGCCGTGCACACCGCGGCGCTCACCCTGTCCCGGACGCTGCGCGAGAGGGCCCGTCAGCGACCCTCCTGAGCAGCGCGGGGGACTCGGCGCGCCCGTCGAGGACGCGGTTGGTGCGGCGCAGGGCCCGCCAGCCGCCGGGTGTGCGGCGCAGCAGCCAGTGGTTCGCGGTGGCGCGGTGCACGGCGAAGCCGTCCGGCCCGTTCACGATCATGAGCGTGTAGCCGACCGCGGCGGCCTGGTCGCCGGAGACGCTGACGTGCGGCGGCCCGACGACGTGGGCGCAGCCGCCCTCGATCCACCGGCGGTGGTTCGCCGAGCGGACCATCGCCTCGATCTCGGCGTGCCCGTCCATCATCAGCTCGTCGACGTCATAGACGCCCTCCGCCGCCCACAGCGCGGCCACGCCGTCGGCGGCGCCGCAGTCGACGAGCGGGCCGTACGACAGGATCAACCGGGTGATCTCGCGCTCGTCCTCCAGCGCGCGCAGGCGCCGCTCCAGCTCGTCCAGGCGGGTCGCGGGATCGGTCACGACGGGTCGCCGAAGATCAGGCCGAAGGGGTCGGCCAGCGCGCGCAACGCCGCGAGCTGGTCGCAGTAGTGCGTGGGGGAGGAGGACGCCAGCCGGACACCGGCGACCGTCGCGCCCGCCTCGCGCAGCCCGCGCAGCGCCGCGCCGGCGCCGTCCGGGTCGCCGATCGGGTCCAGCGACCGGGGCGGGCCGAGCACCACGTCGAATCCCGCGGGCAGGTCGACGCCCGCGAGCATCTCGGTGAGCGTGCCGAGCGGGAGCCCGAACGGCACCCAGCCGTCGGCGGACAGCGCGCGGCGCAGGGACCGGCCCGTCCGCCCGCCGACCCAGATCGGGACGTGCTCCTGGACGGCGTGCGGCTCCACGACGAGGCCGGCGAAGTCGTAGTGCGGGCCGTGGTACTCCGGCGCTCGCTGTGACAGGGCGGCGCGCAGCGCGGCGAGCGCGTCGTCGGCGCGCTCGCCGCGCCCGGCGAACGGGGCGCCGAGCAGCGCGAACTCCTCCTCCAGGCTGCCCACCCCGACGCCGAGCGTCAGCCGCCCGCCGCTGATCCGATCGAGCGTGCCGTAGCGCTTGGCGACGGCGAGCGGGTGGTGGTAGCCGAGCACCAGCACCTGCGTGGCCAGCCGGATCCGGGTGGTGCGTGCGGCGACGTACCCGAACGTGGCGAGCGGGTCCCAGTAGACCCCGCCGCGCACCTCGACCGCCTCGACCGGGACCGCCACGTGCTCGCTGCACGTCAGGTGGTGGTAGCCGAGCCGGTCGGCCGTCTCGGCGATCAGGCCGATCTCCTCGACGCCCGCACCGCGTTCCCACGCGGCCTGCCCCGGCGGCTGCGCCACCACCGGCGTGACGATGCCGACACGCATCGCTGCTCCCTCACTTGATAGGAAATCGTTCTACTTCTTTTCGGACGTCTCTGGACGGGGCATCGCAGCATCTCGAACTCGATTGAGCTGGGATAAATCGCCTCTTCCGCTGATGGCGGGCTGTTGCTAGATTCCAGATAACGAGAATTCATTTCAGTTCGGTTCTGGGAGGTGTGATGGCCGAGGTCGCCACCCCGGAGCGACGCGAGTCGCCGCCGTCGATGGTCGAGCGGATGACGCTGATCCTGGACGCCTTCAACGGCCCGTCGGCCCGGCTCACTCTGGAGGACGTGGCGCGCCGCACCCGGCTGCCGCGCTCCACCGCGCACCGGATCCTGGACCAGCTCGTCCGGCAGCGGTGGCTCGCGCACCACTCCTTCGGCTACGGCCTCGGGCAGCGCGCCCTCGGGCTCGGCGGGCAGGACGGCGGGCACGGCAAGATCCGCGAGGCGGCGGCGCCACTGCTGCACGAGCTTCAGGTCACCACCGGCCTGGTCGCGCACCTGGCCGTGTTGGACGGCGCCGACATCTTCTATCTCGACAAGCTGGGCGGGCGACTCGCCGCGTGCGTGCCGTCCCGCGTCGGCGGGCGGGCCCCCGCCCACTGCACGGCGCTCGGCAAGGCCATGCTGGCCTGGCTGGAACCTGAGCAGGTCGACGCCCTGCTCGGCACCGCGATCACCCGGCTCACCAGCCGCACCATCGGCGACGTCCGCACGCTCCACCAGGAACTGCACCGCGTCCGGCAGCGCCGCGGGCTCGCGTTCGAGCGCGGCGAGTCCTTCCCCGGCATCGCCTGCGTCGCCGCCGCGATCCGCGGCGCCGAGGGCCCGGTCGCCGGGATATCCCTGGTGGGCGACATCCGCGCTCCGCTGGAGAACGTCGCCCCGCTGGTGGTCACCGCCGCCCGCGAGGCGTCCCAGGTGCTGTTCCCGGGTGCGGCGTCCGCGCGGCGCGCCGGAATGGGGCGCGCACGCCGCGCCGGGCAGGCCCGGTCGGCGCCGGAGGCCACCTGGTCCGCCGAGACGATGAACCGGCTGCTCGCCGTGGACGGCCGCGGCGACTGGATGTGACCTCATCCCCACCCCCACCGGTCGTCCCCGCCCCACGGGTCGGGGGCGACCGGCGCGTCCGGTTCGCCCACGCCGAACCGGCTGCGAAAGAAGATCATCGGCGGTCGGCCGGCGGCCGGCTCGTCCGGCCGCCCGATCGCCAGGACCCGGCCGATCACGACGTCATGGTCGCCCGCCCGGTGCACGTCCTGGACCTCCGCGTGCACGCCCAGCAGGACGTCCCGCAGCGCGGGCGTCCCCCACGGTGAGACGTCCCAGCCGAGCCCCTCGTACTTCAGCCCCCTGCTGGAACCGAACCGCTCGCACAGGTCGCGCTGGTCGTCGCCGAGCACGTTGACGCAGAACCGGCCGGCCGCGCGGATCCGCGCCCAGGAGCGGCCGCGCCGGTCGGCGCAGAACAGCACGAGCGGCGGCTCCAGCGACACCGACGCGAACGACTGGCACGCGAACCCCACCGGCTCGCCGCCGTCCAGCGCGGTGACCACGGTGACGCCGGTGGCGAACTCCGCCATGGCCTTGCGGAACTCCGCCGGGGCGGGGGAGTTCGCAGGCGCGTGTCCGGAGTCTGCGGTGAGCGCTGGCTCGGCTGCCATGAGGTCCCCTCGGGGCTCGCAGGTGGTCGGAGCTGGAACGTAGGCAGGTGCCGCCTCCTGCGCGCCGACCGATCCCGATGAGTGGAAGCCGGCGCGGCGGCAGGCCCGTCCGCCGTGCCCCGGAGCGGCGTCCCGCTGATCGGGATCGGCGGCGTGGCCGCCGCCCGGCCCGGATTACGTTCCGGACAAGCCACTCGTAAGGACTGAGAGCACATGCCCACGGAGCTGACCCACCCGGAGCCGACCTACGAGGCGACGCTGCGCGAACTCGCCACGGACCGGGGCGTCCTGCGCTATCACGAGGCCGGCGAGGGCCCGCCCCTGCTGCTGCTGCACGGCTCCGGGCCCGGCGTCACCGGGTGGCGGAACTTCCGCGGCAACCTCGCGGTCTTCGCCGCGCACTTTCGCTGCCTGATCCTGGAGTTCCCCGGCTTCGGGGTCAGCGACCCGACCGACGAGCATCCGATACTCGCCGCCTCCGGCGCCGTCGTCCGGTTCGTGGACGGCCTCGGCCTGGACCGCGTCGACGTGATCGGCAACTCCATGGGCGGGATCGTGGGCACCCAGGCGGCGCTGGCGCATCCGGAGCGGGTCCGGCGTCTGGTCACCATTGGCGGTATCGGGCGCAACGTCTTCAGCCCCTCGCCCGTCGAGGGCATCAAGCTGCTCGTGGAGTTCACCGACGACCCCACCCGCGAGGGACTCGTCCGGTGGCTGCGCTCGATGGTGCACGACCCGGCGCTGGTCACCGAGGAGCTGATCGAGGAGCGCTGGGCGCAGGCCACCGACCCCGCCACGCTCGCCAGCGCCCGCCGCATGTACGGATCGGCCGCGATGGCCGCCCGCGCCAGGGCGGCGGCCGAGTCCGACGCGCCGCCGTACTGGGCGATGCTCCACAGACTCAAGGCGCGGACGCTCATCACCTGGGGGCGCGACGACCGGGTCAGCCCCGTCGACATGGCCTTCGTGCCGATGCGGACGATCCCCGACGTCCAGCTGACCATCTTCCCCAACTGCGGGCACTGGGTGATGATCGAGCAGAAGGCGGCGTGGGAGAGCGCCGTCCTGGCCTTCCTCACCCGCAAGGACGAGGCGTGAGCGCCGCGTCCCCCGGCGAGGAGTTCGACCCAGAATTCGACCCTGAATTCGACGCGGAGTTCGACCTCGTCATCGTCGGCAGCGGAGGCGGCGGGATGGCCGCCGCGCTCACCGCCCACGACGCCGGGCTCACGGCCGTGGTCGTGGAGAAGGGCGCGAAGTTCGGCGGCAGCACCGGCATCTCCGGCGGCGGCATCTGGATTCCCAACAACCCCACCCTGCGGGCACGCGGCCACGACGACAGCCGCGCGTCGATCCGCCGCTACCTCGACCTGCTCACCGAGGGCCGCGTCCCGGCGGCCCGGCTCGACGCCTACGTCGACCACGGCCCCGCGGCGATGGAACTGCTCGGCAAGAGCAGGTGGATGCGGTTCTTCTGGGTCAAGGGCTACGCCGACTACCACCCCGAGTACGAGGGCGGCCGCCCGCTCGGCCGGTCGGTCGAGGCGCTGCCCTTCGACACCCGCAAGCTCGGCGAGGACGAGCGGCACCAGCGGCCCAACAGCATGAAGGGCCCGCTCGGCCTGTGGATCACCGGCAAGGACTACCACGACCTGGCGATGGCCAAGCGCACCTGGCGCGGCCGGCGCGCGTCGCTGGTGGCGGCCTGGCGCGTCTCGTCCAACCTGGTGCGCCGCCGGCACATGGCGACCGGCGGCCGGGCCCTGGTCGCGCGGTTGCGCATGGCGCTCAAGGACGCCGGGATCCCGCTGTGGCTGGAGACGACCATGACCGACCTGGTCGAGCGGGACGGCCGCGTCACCGGGATCGTCGTAGAACGCGACGGCGGGACGCGGCGGATCCGCGGCCGGCACGGCGTGCTGCTCGCCACCGGCGGCTTCGACCACAACCCCGAGATGCGCGCCGCCTACCTGCCCAAGGGCGGGCAGGACGACCATGCCATGGGCGCCCGCGAGAACACCGGCGACGGGATTCGCGCGGGCGAACGGCTCGGGGCCGCGCTCGACCTGATGGACGACGCCTGGTGGATGCCCGCCGTCCGGCACCCGTCCGGCGCGACGATCCCGCTGGTGTCCGAACGGTGCATCCCCCGGTCGGTGATCGTGTCCGGGGACGGGACGCGGTTCACCAACGAGTCGTCCCCGTACGTCAACTTCGTCCACGACCAGCTGGCGGGCGGTCACGTCCCGGCCTGGTTCGTGCTGGACGCCAAGGCCCGCGCCCGCTACCCGTTCGCGCAGATCCTGCCCGGGGTCCCGATCCCGAAGGCGTTCTACGACGCGGGTATCGCGTTCAAGGCCGGGACGATCGAGGAACTGGCCGGCAAGATCGGCGTTCCGGCGGACGCGCTGGCCGCGACCGTCCGGACGTTCAACGGCTACGCCCGCGCGGGCAGGGATCCCGAGTTCGGACGCGGCGACAGCGCCTACGACCGCTACTACGGCGACCCCAACCTGAAGAACCCGAACCTGGACGTCATCGAATCCGCGCCGTACTACGCGTTCCGGCTGGAGGTCGGTGACCTCGGCACCAAGGGCGGGCTGGTGTCCGACGAGCACGCCCGCGTGCTGCGCGCGGACGGCACGGTGATCGAGGGCCTGTACGCGACGGGCAACACCGCGGCCTCGATGATGGGCAACGAGTACGCCGGACCGGGCGCCACGATCGGCCCGTCCATCGTATTCGGCTACATCGCCGCCCGGCACGTCGCGGGACGGTCATGACGGCGCTGAAGGCCCGGGTCGTCGAGGTCGTCCGCGAGACGGCGGAGGCGCGTTCACTCGTCCTCGAACCCGCCGGAGGCGACCGCGACCGGTTCGCCTACAGGCCCGGGCAGTTCCTCACGGTCCGCGTCCCGTCCGGGGACGGCTGGGTGGCGCGCTGCTACTCGCTGTGCAGCTCACCGGCGACCGACGACCGGCTCAAGGTCACGGTCAAGCGGGTCGCGGGCGGCGTCGGGTCCAACTGGATCTGCGACAACGTCGCCGCGGGCGACGTACTGGAGGTGCTGCGGCCGGCCGGCACGTTCACCCCGTCCTCGCTGGACGCGGACCTGCTGCTCCTCGCGGGCGGCAGCGGCATCACCCCGGTCATGTCGATCCTCAAGACATGCCTCGCCGCCGGCACCGGCGCGATCACCCTGCTGTACGCCAACCGGGACGAGCGGTCGGTCATCTTCGCCGGGGAGTTGCGGGCCCTGGCCGCGAGCCACGGGGCACGGCTGACGGTCGTCCACTGGCTGGAGTCGGTCCAGGGGCTGCCGACGCCCGCCGCCATCCGCGCCCTGGCGAGCCCCTACGCCGGTCGCGACGCTTTCGTGTGCGGCCCCGGCGCGTTCATGGACATGGCCGCGTCCGCGCTCTCGGGCCTCGGCTCACGGGTGCACGTCGAGCGCTTCTTCTCGCTGGAGGGCGATCCCTTCGAAGCAGGTCCCGTGCCGCCCAAGGGCGTCCCGGTCGGGGCGGCGGCCGAGATCGAAGTGGAGATCGACGGCGAGACCAGGACGGTGCCCTGGCCGACGTCCGACCACCTCCTCGACGCGCTCCTGCGCGCCGGGGTGGACGCCCCGTTCTCCTGCCGCGAGGGGTCCTGCGCGGCGTGCGCCTGCGTGGTCGTGGAGGGCGAGGCCGTCATGGACGCCAACACGGTCCTGGACGAGCGCGATCTCGCTGACGGGCTCATCCTCGCCTGCCAGGCGAGGCCGGTCAGCGACCGGCTGAAGGTCAGCTACGACGGCTGATGACGATCACCACGGAGGACGGGCGATGACGAACCGCGTGCTTGACACGATCATGGAACGGGCCGAGGAGATCCGTGCGTCGGGCCCCGCGAACGAGGCGCTCGGGCGGCTGGACGACCAGGCGGCCAAGGCGCTGCGCGAGTCCGGCGCGATCCGGCTGCTCCAGCCGGCGGCGCACGGCGGCCTGGAGGCGCACCCTCGCGAGTTCGCCGAGACGGTCATGGGCGTCGCCGCGCTGGACGGCTCGACCGGCTGGGTCGCCGGCATCGTCGGCGTCCACCCCTGGGAGATGGCCTACGCCGACCCGAAGGTCCGTGAGGAGGTCTGGGGACGCGACCCCGACACCTGGATCGCCTCCCCGTACGCGCCCATGGGCGTGGCCCGCCCGGTGGACGGCGGATACGTCTTCAACGGCCGCTGGCAGTTCTCCTCCGGCACCGACCACTGTGACTGGATCTTCCTCGGCGGGATGCTCGGCGACGCAGCCGGCGACGTCGCGCAGCCGCCGTCGTCGCTGCACCTCATCCTGCCCCGCTCGGACTACGAGATCGTCGAGGACTCCTGGGACGTCGCCGGGCTGAAGGGCACCGGCAGCAAGGACGTCATCGTGCGGGACGCGTTCGTCCCCGCGTACCGGACGATCCCCTTCTCCAAGGTCATCGACGGCTCGCAGGCGCGGGAGGCGGGCCACGCCAACCCGTCCTACCTGATGCCGTTCTCCTGCGTCTTCCCGCTCGGCATCACCTCCGCGGTGATCGGTATCGCCGAGGGCGCTCTGCACCACCACCTCGCCTACCAGCGCGGCCGCGTCCAGATCACCGGCACCCGGATCAAGGACGACCCCTACGTCCTGTACGCGATCAGCGAGGCCGCCGAGGAGATCAAGGCGTCCCGCACCGCGCTGCTCGACAACGCCTCCCGCATGTACGACCGGGTGGCGGCCGGGGAGGAGATCGGCTTCGCCGACCGGGCGGCCGGTCGGCGCACCCAGGTCCGTGCGGCCTGGCGGGCGGTGCACGCGATGAACGAGATCGTCGTCCGGTCCGGCGGCAACGCGATGCGGGCGGACAACCCCATCCAGCGCTTCTGGCGGGACGCGCATGTCGGCCTGGCCCACGCCATCCACGTCCCGGGCGCCGTCTACCACGTCTCCACGCTGACCGACCTGGACATCGAACCGCCCCTGGGCCCCATGCGCTCCATGATCTGACCCACGTTCCCACCCCACGTTTCCATCACGACGGAGTTGCTAGAGAGGAGCAGGACGGTGACGTTCATCCGCGGGCTCGGCTACCTGAAGGTCCAGACCAGGCACATCGAGCGCTGGCGCGAGCTGACGATCGACGCGCTCGGGTTCGCCGAGGGCTCCGGCCCCGACCCGGGCGGGCTTTACCTGCGCATGGACGAGCGCAGGCACCGTCTCGCGGTGCTGCCCGGCGACTCCGACCGGGTGCTGGCGGTCGGCTGGGAGGTCCGCGACCAGTACGCGCTGGCCGCCGTCCAGGAGACGGTGGAGAAGCTCGGCGTGGAGGTCACCGCGCTCTCGGTGCGGGACGCCGCCGAACGCGACGCCGAGGGGGTCGTCGCGTTCGCGGATCCGGGCGGTACCCCCGTCGAGGTGTTCTTCGGGCCCGTGCTCGACCACTCGCCTGTGCGTACTGGCCTGGCGCAACGTTTCGTGACCGGCGCGCAGGGCATGGGCCACGTCGTGCTGCCCTCCCCGAAGGCGGCCGAGACCGTCGCCTTCTACGAGGCCCTCGGATTCCTGCCGCGCGGCGCGTTCAAGCTCACCGGCAGCGACCCAGACGCGCCTCGTCGCGTCCGGTTCATGGGCGTCAACCAGCGTCACCACAGCCTGGCCGTCTGCCCTGCCCCGCACGACGGCGATCCCGGCCTCGTCCACCTGATGGTCGAGGCCGACACCCTGGACGCGGTCGGACGGGCTCTGGACAACGTCGGCCGCCTCGGCTTCTCCGTCTCCTCCACGCTGGGCCGCCACACCAACGACAAGATGGTCTCGTTCTACGTGCGCGCCCCGGGCGGCTGGGACATCGAGTACGGCACCGACGGGATGCTCGTCGACGAGACGTACTACACGGCCGAGGAGATCACCGCGGACAGCTACTGGGGCCACGACTGGTCCGGTTCCGAGCCGCTCGCCGCGTTCGTCCCGAAGCCGTGACGACGGTGGGCGGAGCGGCCCGCCGGGAGTGCGATGTGCTCGTCGTCGGGTTCGGGTGCGCCGGCGCCGCCGCGGCCTTCGAGGCGGCGTCGGCCGGGGCGGACGTCATCGTGCTGGAGCGCGCGGGCGGGCCGGGCGGCTCGTCGGCGATGTCGGGCGGCGAACTGTACCTGGGCGGCGGTCGCCTACGTCCGCACGGTGGCGGAACGGGTCGCGGACCAGGTGCCCCGGCCGGACGCGTCCGACGTCGTCCGCCATTTCGCCCGCTATACGGTGCACCACTACGACGCTCACACCGAGGCGCTCACCCACGGTCGCCAGACCCTCGGGTATCCGCCGCCCTTCCTGCCCGGCCTGTCCGACGCGGAGCAGCCAGCGGGCACGGACGCGGGCTCGCTGCCGGGTGACGTGCAGTTCGCCGGCGGACGGTTCCTGCTCGGCGCCCGCATGTCCGCCCCGTTCGTCAACGACAACGAGAAATGGGCGCACATGGTCGAGGTGCCGCCGTTCGCCATGGCCACGGCGCCGGTCACCCAGGCGGAGTTCGCGGAGTTCGTGGAGGCGGGCGGCTACACCGATCCCCGGCTGTGGCCGGACGGCGGCACGTGGTTGGCCGCGACCGGGGCGACGTGTCCGCGCTACTGGCGGGGCGGGAAGGGCGGCTGGCGGCGCCGCCATTTCGACACCTGGGTCGATCTGGAGCCGCACCTTCCGGTGAGCCATGTGTCCTGGGCGACGCGCGGCCGCTACCTCCGCTCCATCCTGCGCAACCACTTCACCCCCGACCGGTGGGACGTGCCGGCCGGGCTGCGCACCTGCGCCCCGTTCACCTCTACATGAGGTTGCGGGTGTGCAGCGAGGACAGTTCGGCCGCCTCGTTGGCGGGGAAGCCGAGCCGGATCAGTCGGTGCCGCCGTCCCTCGTACATCTCCCGCTGGAGCAGCCGCACCTTCTCGTGGCCGCGCCCGATCGCCGCGGGCGTCCACTCCCCGGCGGCGAGGGTGACCAGCGCCTCGAACACGTCCTCGTTCATCCCGCCGGTTCCCGCGAGGGCTTCGTGCCGCCGCTCGACCACGGTCCGCAGCCGGCCGCGCAGCGCGGGGTCGACGGCGGCCTGATGCTGGAGGTGCGCCACCCCGAACGCCACATGCCGTGCCTCGTCCTGGCGCGTCAGGCGGGTCACCTGGCGGGTGACCGGGTCGGGCGCGTGCCGGTCCAGGAAGCTGAGCAGGTTCAGGAAGCTCCCCTCGCCCAGCACCGAGAGCAGGAACGACGCGAGCGAGAAGTCCGGCTCGGCGAGCAGCGTGCCCAGCGACTCCCGTCCGCTCACCGAGGACGTGCCGAGGACGCCGCCCTTCAGCAGCGCCCGGCGGCTGAACACCTCCAGGTGCCGGGCCTCGTCCGCGATCTGTACCGCGAGCAGTTGCTGCACCTCGCGGAAGTGCGGGTGGATCCGGCCGAGCAGACGCGCCAGCACGACCAGCGCCGCCTGCTTGTTCTCCACCAGGTACGTCATGACCTGGACGACCGCCCGCTCGATCTCATCCGGGAGCGTGAACTCGGCGTCCCATTGGATCACCACGTCCGGGTTCCACTGTGCCGCCACCGCGCTCGTGTACAGCCCGGGCGCGATGTCGGCCCAGACAAGGTCCCGGTCGATCAGGTCGAAGGGCGGCACCGGGCCGCCCGGCTCGACCAGCGCGCCCCGCGCCGCCAGACCCCAGCTCGGGTCCGCGCGCGGCACGATCCCGTCCGGGGTCGCGCCCCCGGCCCGCTGGGCCTGCGTCCAGCGGTCGAGGTCGGCGCTGCCCCGCACCACCCAGGCGCGGACGTTCGCGTCCCCGTCGTCGGGCAGCCGCACATGATGCCCGAGCTTTCGGCACCAGGTGCGTAACTGGTCGGGCAGTGCCTGGTCGCCGCCGGTCACGCCGAGTTCCGCGCCCGGCGGCAGGTGCTTCAGCGCGCGCCGCACCAGCAGGTGCGCGCCCTCCTCGAAGCCGAGGTCCGCGAGGTCCACGATCGGGACGGGAGGGGGTGTCACGGCGTCGGGCCCGCGGTGCCGGCCGTCCTCGTCGGGTCACGGAAGCCGGCTTCGCCGACGGCTTGTGGATGCGCCATACCACGTCCTTTTCGGGCACCTCGCGGTCAACCGGTCTCTCGCTATGATTGCGACCATCCCACCGATTCCTGGGCACGGCAAGGGGGAAAGCGGCGGCCTTCTCCACCAGTGCGATTGAGGGCATCGACCCGCACTCGATATGCGATACAGGCGCATATGGGAAGTGATATTGGAACGTTCGCCGGACCGGTCCCCGGAGCGCCTGTTACGGGCCGAAACCGCCTTGCTACCGCGCTGTGCGCCGTCGGTCGGGGGGTGCGCCGCACCGTCCCGGCGGTGATCGCCACGCGGCTGGCCTACTACGGCCAAGAAATTGCAGGTGGATGCAATTTTCGACATATCTGGCAAAGTTGTGAACGCGCAGTGGCGTCGCACTGTGAGAGCGCCCGCTACTGATGCGGTTCAGTTAATTCCTCGGGAGCATTCGCCTCATCGCCTCGTAGGCGCCGGAGACCAGTTCGTTGCGGGGAAGCCGCTGCGCTTGCGCGCGGCCGCGTAGTTGCCGCCGGCGATGACGGCCCAGGGGCCGTAGCGGTCGATCATGGTCCTCCGTCCAGGTCAGGGTCCAGGCGACGCCGTTGACGTGCGAGCCGCAGTCCGCGGCCGAGGTCGTCGCCCGCGCCTATCGCCGCCCGCCCCGTCGGCGCCCCGTCAGCCATCGACGACCGTGATCGCGCCGGTCAGCGCGGCCTCCTGGATCGCCGAGCGCAGCGCCGGGCAGGTACCGAGGCCGTCCTCGGGCAGACCGGTGCAGGACGCGCGGGCCCGCGCGCTCCACTGGATGCTCGTCTGCTCCCAGCTCGACTTGCGTGCCAGCACCTCGGCGTCGCAGCGGCGGCAGCGGACGGGCACCAGCGGTGCGCCGTCCGCGAGGCGTTCGTCCTGGCGGACGGTCACGTCGTCGCCCCCTCGGCCTCGCGCCGCGCGATGTTCTCCGCGCACTCGCGCTGCCAGGACTCCACCGGACGGGTCGTGTCGATCTCGTACTCGAACCGGCCGGTCATCTCCGGGGCGACGTCCGCGACGTCCACGTAGAACTGCTCGTACCAGCGGCGGAGCTGGTAGACGGGGCCGTCCTCCTCGCACAGGAGCGGGTTGTCGATGCGGGTCTTGTTGCGCCAGATCTCGATGTCCTGCTCGAAGCCCGCCAGGATGAACCCCGACAGCCTCCGCGCCGTCTCCTCCGCCGCGTCGCCCGGGAGCCGGTCGCTACGTCGCACGATGATCCCCGAGTGCAGCGAGAAGGAGTTCTCGTCGATCGGGTAGTGGCAGTTGATCAGGACGGAGTCCATGTCGAACCCGTCGTAGTGGTACGTCAGCTCGTCAATCATGAAGGACGGGCCGTGGTAGGACGCCACGGAGGAGTTCCCGAGCATCCGCGCCCCGCCCTCGCCGGCCGGCCGGGCGCGGTCCGGGCGGCTCTTCCCCTTCATGATCTGCGTGGCCGTGTGGCCCTCGAAGATGTTCTTGAAGTACGTCGGGAACGAGTAGTGGATGTAGAAGAAGTGCGCCATGTCCACGACGTTGTCGACGACCTCGCGGCAGTTGGCGTGGACGGTCGTCTCCGTCCACAGCCAGTCGGTCCAGTCGTCGCGGGTGGCGCCCTCGATGACCGGGATCGTCACGTCCGCCGGGGGCTTGCGGCCTTCGGGGTCGTTCCAGACGAACAGCAGCCCGTCCTGCTCCATCGTCGGCCAGGCCGATGTGCGCGCCCGCAGCGGCACACGACGTGCGTAGGGGATCGCCTTGCAGCGCCCGTCGCCGCCCCAGCGCCAGTCGTGGAACGGGCACGCGATCGTGTTCCCCTTGACCGTGCCCTGCGACAGGTCCCCGCCCATGTGCCGGCAGTGGGCGTCCAGGACGTTGACGGCGCCGTCCTCACCGGTGAAGACGACGAGCCGCTGCCCGAACGCGTCGATGGTGTGCGGCGTGCCGTCCTTGAACCGCCCGGCGAGCCCCAGGCAATGCCAGCCCCGGGCGAAACGGGCGGAGATCGCCTCCGCCTCGATGGCGCGGATCGTGTCCGACTCGGTGGCGGTCACGTGGATCATCCCTTCGACGGTGGACGGGTGCTCGCACGCTATGTCGCAGGTCACGCTCCGTCCCGGCCAGTCCCAGTGGCCGGGACGCCTGCGGACGCGGTGCCGCGCGGGCGTGGTCTCCTGCGAGGGCCGGACTAGGGAAGACAGGGAGCGGGCGGATGAGCAACGACGTCCTGGAGGCCGTACGCGGGCTGTTGCCGGGGATCGCCGAGCGGGCCCGGTCCGTGGACGAGAAGGGCCGGATCCCGGCGGAGACGATCCGGGAGCTGACCGCCGCCGGGGTGTTCCGGATGCTCCAGCCCGCCCGGTACGGCGGCGCCGAGGACGACCCGGTCGCCTTCTATCAGGTCGTCCGGGAGATCTCCGGCGCCTGCGGCTCCACCGGCTGGGTGGCGGCCGTGCTCGGCGTGCACTCCTGGCACGTCGGCCTGTTCCCCGACGCGGCGCAACGCGAGGTGTGGGGCCCCGGGCCCGACAACCTCCTCGCCTCGTCCTACGCCCCGATCGGGCGGCTCACCCCCGCCGATGGCGGCTTCGAGGTCTCCGGCCGGTGGGCGTTCTCGTCCGGCTGCGAGTTCGCGTCCTGGGCGCTGCTCGGCGGGCTGGTGGTCGGCGCGGAGGGCAGGCCCGTCGACTTCATGACGGTGCTCGTCCCGAGGAGGGACTACGAGATCCGCGAGGAGTGGGACTCGATGGGCCTGCGCGGCACCGCCAGCGACGACATCGTCGTCGAGCGGGCGTTCGTCCCCACGCACCGCGCGATGCGCAACTACGATCAGGCGCAGCTGCGCGCCCCGGGCCGCAAGGTCAACACCGGCCCGCTGTACCGGCTGCCGTTCGGGACGGTCTTCACCACCACCGTCGCCGCCAGCGTGATCGGGATGGCCGCGGGCTGCTACGCCTCCTACGTGTCGGCGATGCGTGACCGCATCCGGCTCAGCCTCGGCGGCGGACGGTTCGTCGAGGACGGCTTCGCGCAGGTCGCGGTGGCCCGCGCCGCCTCGGAGATCGACGCGGCCGTGCTGCAGACCGAGCACAACGTCCGGGAGATCCACACGTACGCGGCGCGCAACCGGGAGATTCCACTGGAGCTTCGGCTGCGCGCCCGCCGCGACCAGGTCCGCGGCACCGAGCGCGCGATCGAGGCGATCGACATCCTGTTCAAGACCGCCGGCGGGAACTCGCTGCGCCGCGGCCACGTCATCGAGCGCGCCTGGCGGGACGCCCATGCGGGCAGCGTCCACGTCGCCAACGACGTCGAGCGGGCACTGGCGATGTACGGCCGGGGCGAGTTCGGTCTGACGGTGGAGGACAACCTCCTCTGAGATCCCGTGCGGTGGGGCCGGTCGGCGACCGGCCCCACCGCGTGAGTGAGACCGGGATCAGCAGGTCGAGCCGGGCGTGCGGCCGGCGCGCAGGTCCCGGACGAACCGCAGGGACTCCTCGAACGAGGCGTGGATGCTGCCGCGGTGGTCGGCGCCGTCGAACGACCGGTAGGCGATGCTCCCGTAGCGTTTGCAGAGGTCGGCCACGATCGCCTGGGTGGCGGCGGGCGAGACCTCCTTGTCGGCGGCGCCCTGCGCGACCAGCGTCGGCACCGTCAGGTTCAGGCCGGTCGCCTCCTGCGAGCGCAGGTAGTCCACGAACGGCGTGAGGTCGGCGCCCGGACGGAACACCTGGCTCAGCGGAAGGGTCTTGCCGAGCTGCCTGAGCTGGGCCAGGCACGCGCTCGTCCGCCCCGCCTTCACCAGCGCCCCCGCCTGCTCGGTCAGCAGGGCCTCCGGCACGATGGACGGCCTCGCCGCCTGCGCGCCGTTGAGCAGCACGAACAGGAAGGGCAGCGCCGCCTCGGCACCCGGGTACTGGGCTTGGACGTAGGCAGCGATCTGGCTCATCTGTGATCCGGGCGCGATCGACACCGCGCCGCGGAGCCGGACATCGCCCCGCTTCGACCGGACGGCGGCGGTGTAGAGCGCCGCCTGACCGCCCTGGCTGTGCCCGGCCACGAACCAGTCCCGTCCGATGCGGCGGTCGGTCCTGCGGGCCGCGCGGACGATGTCCAGGACGGTGTTGGCCTCGCTGACCCCGTTCATGTACGGATGCCCGCCGGGGGTGCCGAGGCCCTCGTAGTCGGTCTGCACGACCGCGAAGCCCTGCGCCACCCACTTGTCCAGGTACTGCTCGGTGATGGACAGGTAGTCGTGGGCGGGGCCGTCCGCGGTGTCGGCGGACGGCGCGCAGATGTCGGCGGTGCCCGTCGTCCCGTGCGCCCAGCTCAGCACCGGCCACCCGCCGCGCGGTGCCTTGCCCTTCGGCACCGACACCGTGCCCGACACCGTGATCCGCTTTCCGCCCACACCCTCGGAGGTGTAGGTCACCGTCCGGTTCACGGCCGCACTGGGCAGCGCCGCCGCGTTGTGGAGCGGCCTGCTGCTGAGCAGCTTCCCCCGCTGTTCGCCGTGCGCGGCGGAATGCGCGGGCGCCGCCTGCGCGGGCGCCGCCTGCGCGGGTACCGCGGTGCCGGCAGCGGCGGCGGCCGTCGCGACGACGACCGCCGCGCGCACCCTGACTGATCTCATGCGTGATCCCTTCTCATGTGGTCGACGGCCCGGTAGGCGAACGCCATGGCCGAGCCGATCGGGATGCCCGGGCCCGGGTAGTGCGGGCCGGTGAACGAGGCGCTGGTGTTGCCCGCGGCGTACAGGCCGGGGATGGGACGGTCCCGCGCGTCCAGGACGCGGGCGTCCGGGTCGGTGCGCAGCCCGCCCTTGGTGCCGAGATCACCGAGGACGATCCGCGCGGCGTAGTAGGGCGGTACCTCCACCGGGACGAGGCAGGAGTCCGGGGCGAAGAACCGGTCGTAAGGATCTTCGCCGCGGTGGAAGTCCGCGTCCCTCCCCGCGCGGGCGAAGCCGTTGAACCGCTCGACGGTCGCGGTCAGCGCGCCGGCCGGGACCCCGAGCATGCCGGCCAGCGCGTCCAGGGTCGCGGCCTCGGCCCAGGTGCCGGCCCGCAGATGCTCGTCCTGCGCGGCCGCCGGGATGGAGATCGCGGGAAGCCCGCCCGCCCGCGAGTCGAAGATCAGGTACGCGGGGACGCCGGCGGCGGCGAGTTCGCGGCCCAACCGGTCATAGGGGAGGGACTCGTTGGCGAACCGGCGGCCCGACCCGTCCACCATGAGGCCACCGCGCAGCCCGAGCGCGAAGGCGGCGCGCCCGTCCGGCATCGCGAGGCCGGGGCAGAACCACGCTTGGTCCAGCAGCCCGGTGGATGCGCCGATCCGGACGGCGGCGGCGATGGCGTCGCCGGTGTCGGCGCCGTCCGGGGCCATCGTCCAGTCCGCCGAGCCCGGCACGCCGCGCGCCTCCCGCAGCGCCGCCGACGACTCGAATCCGCCGGCGGCCAGCAGGACCCCGCGCGCCGCCCCGAACCGGACGGGACCGTCCGCTGTCGCGGCCTCGACGCCGGTGACGCGGCCGTCCTCGGCGATCAGCCCGGTCACGGCGGTGCCGGTGCGGACGGTGCCGTTGCCCGTCGTGGTGAACGCCAGCAGCAGCCGGCCGATCAGCGCCCGGCCCTGCGCCAGCGGTGCGTCCGGCGCGTGCCCGAGCCCGGCGCGGTCCCGGTCGACCGGCGGGCGGACGAGCGAGGCCAGCTCTCCCAGCCGCTCGGCGGGCAGGGGCGGCGGGACGATCGAACGCCCGCGGTCCATGCGTCCGGGCGCGTCGAAATAGTCGGGAAATGCCTGCCATTCGAATTCCAGTGCCGGATCGCCTTCCAGGAATTCCACGAGCGCGGGCGCGGTCTCCAGAAACGCCTCACGGTGGGCGCCGCCGGCGTCACCGAGCAACGCCCGCAGATACGCCCGCGCGGACGCCGTCGAGTCACCGATTCCGGCGCGCTCCTGGACCCGCGTCCCGGGCAGCCACACCGCCGAACCCGAGTACGCGGACGTACCGCCGAGCAGCGGCGTCTTCTCCAGGACGACCGTCCGCAGCCCGCGCGCCGCGGCGGCGAACGCCCCGGCCATGGCCCCGGCGCCCGAGCCGGCCACCACCACGTCGAAATGGTCCTGCGATTCCCCGGCGTTTCCCACGTGACGTCCCTTCAGGTCGGCGCGCGCACAACGTAGGCGCACCGCGCGACGTGACGGACATCCCATCCCACTGAGCGGTATCCGGGTTCTCCTGAGCCCCAGGCGTCCTATGTATTGTCGTGTCAGCACTGGAGGCGAACGGGGGAGAACGTGGCGAGGATCGCATCGGCCCGGCTGTCGGCCGAGCCCAGCTCGCCCGAGCAGCACGACCGGCGCCGCCGCATCCTGCGCGCCGCGGCGCGGATCGGCGGCGAGAAGAGCCTGGAGCGCGTCCAGATGCACGAGGTCGCGAAGGCCGCCGGGGTCGCGATCGGAACGCTGTACCGCTACTTCCCTTCCAAGATCCACCTGTTCACCGCGGTGATGGCGGCGCAGGTCGACCGGTTCGAGGAGGGCATCACCAGACCCGCCCCGGGCACCCCGCCGGAGGAGGCGGTCGCCGACCTGCTCGTGCGCGCCAGCCAGCAGCTGCTGGCGCAGCCGGTCCTGGCGGCCTCGATGCTCCATGCGTCCAACGCCGCCAACGGTGCGACGGTCGCCGACACGGGGCGGATCGACGGCACCTTCCGCGAGATCGTGCTGCGGACCGTGGGGATCGAGGTGCCCACCGCGCAGGACGTCACGCTCGTCCGGCTGCTGATGCAGTGCTGGTACGGCGTGCTCCAGTCGAGCCTGAACGGCCGGGCGTCCATGGCCGACGTCGAGAGCGACATCCGTCTCGCCTGCAACCTCCTGCTCGCGCCCCGCTCAAACTCGCATTAGATCCCACTCTCGGCCCAAGGGGCTCGTCTCCCGGTGATCGGGAGGGGCGGCCGCAGTGCGGCTCGCCGCCGAGGGAGGCGGCTCACACTTCGAGAAAGGACACAGCGGGCATGGGACGAACGATCGTGGTCAGCGGGTCGGCCTCCGGCATCGGTGCGACCCTCGCCGGGCAACTGCGCGAGGGCGGCGACGAGGTGATCGGCATCGATCTCCGCGACGTGCAGGTGTGCGCCGACCTCGGCACCGCACCGGGCCGCGAGCGGGCCGTCGCCGAGCTGCTGGACCGCTCGGGCGGCGTGCTGGACGGTGTTGTGGCCTGCGCCGGGGTGTCCGGGCCGACGCCGCTCACCGTCACGGTGAACTTCTTCGGCGCGGTCGGGTTGCTGGACGGGCTGCGCCCGGCGCTGGCGCGCGCGGAGCGGCCCCGCGCCGCGGTCGTCGGATCGATCTCCGGTACGCAGCCGGTGGACGAGGCCGTCGTGCGGGCCTGTCTGGACGGCGACGAGCCCGCGGCGCTCGCGGCGGCCGAGAAGGTGGTGGAGACCGGCGCCGGGAACCGGCTCTACCCGTCCTCGAAGTCGGCGCTGGCCCAGTGGCTGCGCCGCGCCGCGGTCGCGCCCGGATGGGCGGGCGCGGGCATCCCGCTCAACGCCGTCGCGCCGGGGGTCGTCCTGACACCGATGAGCGCGCCGCTGTTCGCGGACGAGCGGATGCGCACGGCCATGGAGAAGGCCGTCCCGATGCCGCTGAACGGTCACGCCGGTCCGGAGGTGATCGCCGACGCGCTGCGCTGGCTGATCTCCCCGTCCAACTCGCACATGGCGGGGCAGGTCATCTACGTGGACGGTGGCGCCGAGGCGACCGTGCGCGGTCCCGAGCTGTTCTGAGGGACGGGTGTCCTGAGAACGACGGCCGCCTTCCCCGGGGGAGGGCGGCCGTCTCGTGCCGGGTGTCACATGGTGGCGGTGACCCCGGTGGTGTCCAGGGCGGCGACACTGTAGGCGGCGTAGGTGCGGTGGGCGTCCCGGTCCTCGAAGTAGGGCGTGAGCTGCGCGCCGAGCTCCTCGACGGAGAAGATCCCGTCCGCGGCGGTGAACTTCTGCTCGACCGTCGGTGCGGCCAGCAGCGCGACCATGTCGCCGTAGACGACGAACACCTGCCCGCTGATCTTCGCGGACGCGGGCGACGCCAGGTAGCCGACGAACGTCCCGACGCGCTCGGGGGCCATGACGTCCAGTCCGCCGGGGGAGCCGGCTTCGCCAAAGGACGCCTCGGTCATCGCGGTCCGCGCGCGGGGGCAGATCGCGTTGGCGCGCACCCCGTACCGGGCGAGGCCCTGCGCGGTGGACAGCGTGAGCGCCACGATCCCGGCTTTCGCGGCGGAGTAGTTCGGCTGCCCGGCCGAACCGAACAGGAACGCCTCGGACGCGGTGTTGATCACGCGGCCGTAGACCGGCCCGCCGGCGGCCTTGCTCGCGGCCCGCCAGTGGACGGCGGCGGCGCGGGAGAGCGAGGCGTGCCCCTTCAGGTGGACGTGCAGGACGTCGTCCCAGTCCGACTCCGACAGGTTGAACAGCATCCTGTCGCGCAGCACGCCCGCGTTGTTGACCAGGATGTCCAGGGAACCGAACGTGTCGACGGCGGCCGACACCAGCGTGTCGCCCAGGCTCCAGTCGCCGACGTCGCCGGTCACCGCGACGGCCCGGCCGCCGGCGGCCTCGATCTCGGTGACGACGCCCGCCGCGGCAGGACCCATGTCGTTGACGACGACGTTCGCGCCCCGCGCGGCCAGCGCGAGCGCCTCGCTGCGGCCCAGCCCGGCGCCGGCGCCGGTGACGATGGCGGTGCGACCCGCCAGGGTGAGGTCAGCGTTCATCGGTGCTCCCGTCGGTGTTCTCGATGGCCGCAGAGACTAGTACGTATTCTATTTCTGCCAGACCAGGCGTCCCGGTGAGCGGATCGAACAAGGCGATCGAGCGGTACGGACCGCTCAGTGGGACCGTCCTTGTCGCAGATAAGAACGAATTCTAATCTTCCGGCCATGACGCTGACTCTGGCGACGCCGTTCGGGGCGGTGGCCGCGGCAGTGCCGCAGCGCGCCGCCGTGGTCTGCGGCGGGCGCCGGCCGACCTTCGCCGAACTGGACACAAGGGAGTTCCCATGCCTGAGGCCGTCATCGTCGACGCCGCCCGCACCCCGGTCGGCAAGCGCCACGGCGCCCTGTCCGGCCTGCACCCGGCGCACCTGCTCGGCCTCGTCCAGCGCGGCCTGCTTGAGCGCACGGATGTCGATCCCGGCACGGTCGGGCAGGTCGTCGGCGGCTGCGTGACGCAGGCGGGCGAGCAGTCCAACAACGTCACCCGTAACGCCTGGCTGCATGCCGGCCTGCCCTACCGGACGGCCTGCACCACGATCGACTGCGCGTGCGGTTCGTCCCAGCAGGCGGTGCATATCGTCGCGGCCCTGATCGCCGCCGGAGCGATCGACACCGGGATCAGCTGTGGCGTCGAGGCCATGAGCCGGGTGTTCCTCGGTCAAGCGCTCACCCCCGAGACCGGCAGCCCCGCCCCGGACGGCTGGGACCTGGACATGCCCGACCAGTTCACCGCCGCCGAGCGCATCGCGGCGAAGCGCGGCATCACCCGCGCGGACGCGGACGCGTTCGGCCTGGCGTCCCAGCGCAAGGCGGCGCGGGCCTGGGCGGAGGGCCGCTTCGCCGGCCAGATCATCGAGGTCGAGGCGCCGGTCATGACCGGTCCCGATCACCAGGGGCCGACCGGCGAGACCACCACCGTCACCCGCGACCAGGGCCTGCGCGACACGACCGCGGAGGGGCTGGCGAGGCTGTCCCCGGTCCTCCCGGACGGCGTCCACACGGCGGGCAACGCCTCGCAGATCAGCGACGGCGCCGCCGGCGTGCTGCTGATGTCCGCCGACCGGGCCGCCGCGCTCGGCCTGCGCCCGCGCGCCCGGATCGTCGCGTCCGGCATGGTCGGCTCCGACCCCTACTACCACCTGGACGGGCCGGTCGAGGCGACCGCGCACGTTCTGGAGCGGGCCGGAATGAAGCTGTCCGACATCGACCTCGTCGAGATCAACGAGGCGTTCGCGTCGGTGGTGCTGTCGTGGGCGTCCGTCCACGAGCCCGACATGGACAGGGTCAACGCCAACGGCGGCGCCATCGCCCTCGGCCACGCGGTCGGCTCCACCGGCGCCCGCCTGCTCACCCAGGCGCTGTACGAGCTGGAGCGTTCCGACGCCTCGACCGCCCTCGTCACCATGTGCGCCGGCGGCGCGCACTCCACCGCCACCATCATCGAACGGATCTAGGACCTTCATGACCATCGGACTCACCCAGGAGCACCGCGACCTGCGCGACGCGGTGCGCGCCTTCACGTCCCGGCAGGTGACGCAGGCGGTCGTCCGCGCCGCCGTGGACGCCGAGCACGAGAAGCCGCCGGAGTTCTGGGACGATCTCGCCGGGCAGGGGCTGCTCGGCCTGCACCTGCCCGAGAGCGCCGGCGGCGCGGGCTTCGGCCTCGTGGAGTCGGCCGTCGTCCTGGAGGAACTGGGCCGCGCGATGACGCCGGGGCCTTTCCTGCCGACCGTGCTCGCGAGCGCCGTCCTGCACCGTGCCGGGCACACCGCGCACCTGCCGGGTCTCGCCGCCGGGGCGCTGATCGGCGCGGTGGGCCTGGACGCGGGCGGCCTGGAAGTGGCGCGCACCGGCGCCGGCCGCACGCTGACCGGGACGTCGGCGCCGATCCTGGGCGCCCAGCTCGCGGACGTCCTCGTCCTGCCCGCCAGGGACGGCGACGGGACGGTCTGGCTGGTGGTCCCGCGCACCGCGGTGACGGTGACCGGCCTGCCGAGCCACGACCTGACCCGCCGCCTGGCGCGGATCGAGGCCGCGGACAGCGTGGTCGCGGCCGAGTCGGTCCTGGACCTCGACACGCGGACCGTCCTGGACCTGGCCGCGACGTTGTTCGCCGCGGAGGCGTCCGGTCTCGCCGACTGGGCGACCTCCACCGCCGCCGACTACGCGAAGGTCCGCGAGCAGTTCGGCCGCCCGATCGGCCAGTTCCAGGGCGTCAAGCACCGCTGCGCCCGGATGCTGGCGCACGCCGAGCAGGCCCGCGCCTGCGCCTGGGACGCCGCCCGCGCCCAGGAGCCCGGCACCGCCCCGGGCGAGGCGTCGCTGGCGGCCGCCGTCGCCGGCGCCACCAGCGTCCAGGCCGCGTTCCAGACCGCCAAGGACTGCATCCAGACCCTCGGCGGCATCGGCTTCACCTGGGAGCACGACGCGGGACTCTACCTGCGCCGCACCCAGAGCCTGCGCGTCCTGCTCGGCTCCACCGGCGCCTGGCACCGCCGCGTCGCGGCCCTCACCCTGGACGGCGTCCGCCGCGAGCTGAGCGTCGAGCTCCCAGGTGAAGCCGATCGCATCCGCGCCGAGGTCCGCGCCGAGCTGGAGCCCGCCACGGCCCTGGACGGCCGCGCCCGCCTGACCTACCTCGCCGATCGCGGCTACACGGCCCCGCACCTGCCCGTGCCGTGGGGCAAGGGCGCCGACGCCGTCACCCAGCTGGTGATCGCCGAGGAGATGCGCGCGGCGGACCTGCGCGCGCACGACATGATCATCGGGAACTGGGTCGTCCCGACGCTCATCGAGCACGGCTCACCCGCCCAGCACGAGCGTTTCCTGCCCGGCTCCCTGCGCGGCGACGTCCACTGGTGCCAGCTGTTCTCCGAGCCCGGCGCCGGCTCCGACCTCGCCGCCCTCACCACCCGCGCCGAGAAGGTCGACGGCGGCTGGCGGATCAGCGGCCAGAAGGTCTGGACGTCCATGGCCCGCGAGGCCGACTGGGGCATCCTGCTGGCCCGCACCGACCCGTCCGTTCCCCAGCACAAGGGCCTGTCGTACTTCCTGCTCGACATGGGCTCGCCCGGCATCGACATCCGCCCGCTCCGCGAACTGACCGGCGAGACCCTCTTCAACGAGGTCTTCCTGGACGGCGTCTTCATCCCCGACGGCCTGCTCGTCGGCGTCCCCGGTGACGGCTGGCGGCTGGCCCGCACCACCCTCGCCAATGAGCGGGTGTCGCTGTCCAACGACTCCTCCCTCGGCAGCGGCGGCGAGGCCCTGCTGCGGCTCGTCTCCGACTGCTGCGACGCCGAGCGCCTCACCACCCTCGGCGGCATCCTCTGCGACGCCCAGTCCAGCAGCCTGTTCGGTCTGCGCACGACCCTGCGGTCCCTCGCGGGCGGGCAGCCGGGCGCCGAGTCCAGCATCGGTAAGCTGATCGGCGTCGAGCACATCCAGCAGGTCTGGGAGACGGCCGTGGACTGGATCGGCCCCGAGGCGCTGTCAGGCGAAGGTGAGGGCGGCATGCACGACCCGACCTGGATGTTCCTGAACTCCCGCAACATGTCGATCGCGGGCGGTACCACGGACGTCCAGCTCAACATCATCGGTGAGCGGCTCCTCGGGCTGCCCCGCGACCCGCGGCCGGCCGGGAGGGCGTGATGACCATCGACCTGCATGCCGAGCGCAGGACCGGCGGTGTCGACGCAGCGGCCGCCGCGGCCCGCCGGGTCATCGCGGCGCTGGTCCGCGCGGGCGACCTCAGCGACACCGACATGGCCGACATCGCCGGCCGTCTGAACGCCGTCGCCGACGAGTTGGAGGCCGCCGCCCCGTCCCGCGGGGACCGCCTGGTCGACATGTGGCAGGGCGACGGCAACACCCGCCACGACCCCGTGACAGGCCCGGAGAACCCGGTGGCCCCGCCTTTGGAGTACACCGGCAACGAGGACGGCTCCATCGAGGGCACCGTGACTCTGGACCTGCCCTACCAGGGGCCGCCGTCCAGCGTGCACGGGGGCGTGTCCGCGCTGCTTCTGGACCACACCCTCGGCGTCGCGAACGGCTGGGCCGGCGTTCCCGGCATGACCGCGGAGCTGACCCTGCGCTACCACCGCCTGACCCCGCTCTTCGAGCCGCTGACCGTGAGCGCGCGCCAGACCTCGGTGGACGGACGCAAAATCCGTACCGTGGGCGCGATCCGGGCGGGGGGCCGCGACTGCGTCACGGCCGAGGGCCTGTTCATCGCCACCTACCCGCCCCGCCCCCGCTGACCGCACACCGGGCCGGGATCGCCCTAGGCGAGGCTTGCCCGCGCCGTGTCGATGAGGTCGTGGGCGATGCGCACGTAGTCGGCCGACAGTTCCGCGCGGATGGCGGCCTCCTCGGCGGGCGTCATCCGCACCGCGGGCGGGCGCGCGGAATGCGTGCTCAGAGCGGCGATGCGCAGGTGGGTGGGAGGGTGGCTCTCGTCCACGCGGAGGCGCTGGCCGGCGGCGGCGCGGCGGCGGCGCTCGCGCTCGGACTCGGGGAGGGCGGCGAGCGCCGTGCGGAGATCGCCCCAGTAGTCGCTCCGGCGGTCGTTCAGCATGTGCTGCTGGACGGTGTGGACGTGCGTCGCCTCGGCGATCACGAGTGTGTCGAGCAGCCCGGCGGCATGGGACGGGGAGGCCAGGCGTGCGGCTAACGCGTCCGCGACGTACTCCGCCCGCTGGCCGGCCCGCAGGGTCAGGATGTTCTGGAGGAGGAGCACCGCGGCGACGGCGGCGCTCAGCAGAATCTGGAACAGGCGGGCGAACAGGTCGATGAAGTAGTTCAGCCGATGGTCGCGCGGGCTGGGCCGCCACAGCTGGTAGAGGCGGCCGAGCGTGGACAGGGACGTGCCCACGATCATGCCGTGCCGGGAGTCGCCGTTGACGCCGTGCGCGAGTTCGTGGCCGAGGAGCGCCACCTTCTGCTGCGGGGGGAGGACGTCCCACAGGGGCAGGCCGAGGATCAGTACACGGCGGCGGCGCCATCCGACGGTGGTGTAGGCCGCGTTGTAGGCGCCGGACGCGACGACGGCGTGGACGGGCTTGGAGCCGAGCTCGCCCGCCACCCGGTCGAGCAGGGCGAACAGGACGGGGGCGTCCTCCCGGTACCGCGCGTGCGGCGCCGTGCGCAGGCTGCCGAAACGGGGCCTGATCGCCCAGGCCACGAGCACGGCGGAGACCGCCACGACCACGGTGACGGGGTTCGGCACCGCGATCATGAGCCAGAGCGCGAACGCGACCAGGGCGACGGTGCTGGTGTGCACGCAGATCGCCAGGGTGTAGGAGGCCACCCGGGCCGGATCCCAGCCGGGACGGTGGGCCGGGGAGCGCGATACCTCCTCGTACAGTTTCTCGACCATCCGGGTCGACCTGCGGGCCAGGAATCCCCGGGCCGGGGAATGGCTTGCCTGGACGGTGACCGCACCCCAGTCGCAATGGGCACACCAGGCGGGAAAGCCCTCGGCCACCGACAGCGGTGCGGAGCAGTCCGGACAGCGGTCGGGGGTGCGCGCTCGGCCCATGGCAGAAAATCATATGGGCGCGCGGCCCGCCGGGTGCGGCGCGGGCACGGCCTCTTCGTGCCGTTTCGCGTGTCTCAGCGCAGTTCGATCCGCGCGTTCGGTCCGCAGAAGCCGGTAATACGGTCGAGGAGTCCGCGCAGCGCCGCTGCGCCCTCCTCGCTGCCGCCCCGTTCGGCACGCGTGACGCCCGCCTCAATCTCGGCGATGAGCGTGTCACGCCGGACGCCGGCGGAATTGGCCCAGCGCAGCAGCGCGATCAGTTCCTCGGGCGGCTCGCCGGCGGCGACCGCGTCGATCACAGGCGGCAGGCCCTCGGCACCGCTCATGAAGTCAGGCCCCTCACTTCGGTGTCCGCGCATCGCGTCGCGGGTGGTGGTACCTCCCACAGGTCCACGTACCGGCCAAGTATGCCCGATGGCCGGCAAGTGTCCAGTTCGCGGATTTCCGGGAACCGCCGGGCCCGGCCCATTCCAGGGAACCGTTCTCGGCACACGAATTGCGGCCGGAACGACGACGGGACTTTCGTGCCCGGGCGCGGTCCGGCGTAAAAGGGGATCAGGCGATGACGATCTCGCGGCGGATCACCTTGCCGGTGGCGTTGCGGGGGAGCGGCTCGGTGGTGAGGCGCCAGCGGGACGGGACCTTGAAGTAGGCGAGACGGTCGCGGGCGAAGGCCGTCAGATCCTCCTGTGACGGGACGTCGCCGGTGAATACCACGACCGCGAAGACCTCCTGGCCGAGGTCGGGGTGCGGGGCGCCGAGCACGACGCACTCCCGGACGCCGGGGAACTCGGCGAGCGCGTTCTCGATCTCGCCCGGAGAGACGTTCTCGCCACCGCGGATGATCAGGTCGGAGCGGCGGGTGGTGAGCCGGAGGCGGCCCCGCTCGAGCATGCCGATGTCGCCGGTGCGCAGCCAGCGGTCGGCACCGATGGCGTGGGCGCTCGCCTCCTCGTCCCGCCAGTAGCCGAGCATGTTGTAGGCGCTGCGGACGCAGACCTCGCCCTCCTCGCCCTCGGGCAGCGGCTTGCCGTCCGGGTCACGGATCTCCAGTTGGACGCCGACGGACGGGCGGCCGAGCGTGCCCGGCTCCTCGGCCAGGTCGGCGGGGGTCGCGGTGGCGATGCCGGTGCAGGACTCGGTAAGGCCGTAGCTGTCGACCAGTGCGCCCCGGGCCGGCGGGAACGCGGCGCGGAGCCGCTCCTTGAAGGCCGGCGAGGACGGTGCGGAGGCCAGCGAGAAGGCGGTCAGGGACGAGGTGTCGTAGCGCGAGAGATCGCCGTGCTCGATCATCCGGTTCGCCATGGTGGGGACGGCGCCCCAGTTCGTGACGCGCTCCCGCTCGATCAGCCGCAGGACTTCGTCCACGTCGAAGCCGCCCTCGTGCATGATCACGGCGGTGCCGGTGGCGAGCCGGGGGACGGCCAGGTTGTGCAGGCTCGCGATGTGGAACAGGGGGAGGGCGAGCAGGTAGCGGCGGACGGACCGGTCCCCGAGTTCGCGCAGGAGCGCGTCGTTGAAGCGGTGGTACTCGATCACCGATGTCAGGTTGCGGTGCGAGTGCACCGCACCCTTGGGACGGCCCGACGTCCCGCTCGTGTAGAGGATGACCGCGGGGTCGTCCTCGGCGACGTCGGGGACGTCCAGGACCGCGTCCGGATGGCGGGAGGTGAGGGCCGGGATGTCCTCGTCGATGGTGAGGACCGGCCCCGGCGTCAGCGCGGCCCGCCTGGCGTCGGCGATGACGACCGTGGGCTCGGTGTGGGCGAGGGCGTACTCGATCTCGCGGGGCGTCCACCAGGCGTTGTAGCCGACGGCGACGGCTCCGGCGGCGATGGCGGCCCAGAACGAGACGATCCAGTCCGGGCTGTTGGCGGCGTTGATGGCGACGCGGTCGCCCGGGCGGACGCCGTGGTCCTCGCGCAGGGCCCTGGCCATGGAGGCGACCGAGGCGAGGTGCTCGGCGAAGCTCATCCGGCGCGTGGCGGTGACGATGTAGTCGCGGTCGCCGAAGGACGCGGAGGCGGCCAGCACCTCCCCGAGCGACCGGGGGCGGTGGGCGAACACCGGCAGCCGGGCGCCGAGGACGTCCTCCTCGCGCAGCTCGAAGCCGCCGCCGGGGCCGGTCAGCCGCCGCATGATCTCCATCGCCGTCGTGGCCATCGGACCTCCTCGTCGCCTGGCCGCAGATTCTCATCCGTGACCCCGGTCCTACCAGGTCTTTCCGCTGAGCGGGATGGTCCGGCCCGGCCGGCACGCGTTCGTGTTCCCGGTGAGCGGGACTGCGCATGGCACGTGGGCCCCGTCACATCACGATGACCGCACCGGGACACCGCAGGCGGGAGAAGCATGGGAACCCTCGACGACAAGGTCGCGATCGTGACGGGCGCCGGTCAGGGCGTCGGCCAGGGCATCGCGCTGGCCCTCGCCTCGGACGGCGCGGCCGTCGCCGTGCTCGGCCGGACGACGGCCAAGCTGGAGGCGACCCGCGCGTTGATCCGCGAGCGGGGCGCCGAGGCCGAGGCGTTCGGGTGCGACGTCGCCGACACCGGGTCGATCCCCGGTCTCGTGCGAGCAGGACATCGGACGCGCGGTGCTGGCGCTCGTCCAGCCCGGCATGCGCTACCTCACCGGCGCCACCGTGCCGCTCGACGGCGGTCAGGCGAACTTCGGCTGACCGTCCCGCGCCCCCCGCCGACCACCCCACCCCACTCGCCGCGCTGTGCGGCTGGTGAAAGGAGCACGACCAGATGAAGGTCGATAAGTTCGGGCGCCTTGCGGCGGGAGCCGTCGCCCTCGCGCTGCTCACCACGTCCTGCGCCGGCGACCGCTCAGACACCGACGCCCAGTCCGGTACGGACGGCGGGTCCGGGACGAAGGGCGGCGCCGGAGCGGCCGCGAGCGCCTCGACGTTCGGCACGCTGCCGTCGCCGTGCGGCAAGGGTGACGCCAAGGGCGCCACCGACCAGGGCGTCACCGACGGCCAGATCAGCATCGGCTTCGGCGACGACCGGGGCTTCACCTCGGCCCCCGGCCTGTCCAAGGAGATGGGCGACGCCGTCGCCGCGATGATCGACTGGTGCAACCAGCAGGGCGGCATCAACGGGCGCAAGATCAAGGGGAACCAGTACGACGCCGCCTACACCCAGTCGGTGAAGGTGATGCAGCAGGCGTGCAAGCAGGACTTCATGCTGGTCGGGCAGGGTTTCGCGATGGACCAGGCCGCCGAGCAGTACCGGGTGGGCTGCAAGCTGCCCACGGTCGCCGGCTTCACCGTCGGGCCGGACGCCACGATGGGCCCGATGAAGTACGAGGCCGTCCCGTACCCCGTGGACCTGATGAACATCGGCGGCCTGCGCCTCGCCGAGAAGAACCTTCCCGGCTTCAAGGACAAGACGGACGTGCTGCTGTCCACCTCACCCGCCGTCACCGCCGGCACCAACAAGATCGTCAGCGCGATGAAGGGGATCGGGGCCACACCGCTGGAGTGCGGTGTCCGGCTGAACGACGCCGGTGAGAGCAGCTACATGCCGTTCGCCGAAAAGATCAAGAAGTGCGGCGCGCAGTACCTGTGGACGTCCGAGACCCCCGACCCCGGCCAGTTCAGCCTGCTGGACTCGATCGCGCGCGCCGGCGTCAAGCCGACCTACCTGTTCGAGGCCACCTGGTACAGCCCGTTCGTCTCCAAGTGGAACACCGCGGGCGTGGGCGACACGATGCGCATCGGCATGATCTTCCAGCCGTTCGAGAACGCCGCGAAGGTCCCGGCGGTCAAGCAGTACATGGACCTCGTGAACACCCGCAAAGGCAAGGTCGCGCTGCTCGGCATGCAGGCCACGTCCTCGTTCCTGCTGTGGGCGCAGTCGGCGAAGGCGTGCGGCTCCACCCTCACCCGGCAGTGCGTGATCAACGAGCTGTCGAAGGTGCACGAGTGGACGGGCGGTGGCCTGCACGCGCCGACCGACCCGGGCAACAACAAGCCGGCGTCCTGCTCGCTGATGGTCAGGCTCAACGGGACGAAGTACGAGCAGGTCTTCCCGAAGAACACCGGTGAGTTCGAGTGCGGCGCCGACTTCGTCGTCAAGACCGACCCGAAGACATGGGGCACCAAGCTCGACGGCGCCCGCACGTCCACCAGGTTCCTGACCGGTGACGTCATCAAGCCGCAGACCTCCTGACCCGACCCGCCGGAGGCGGTGACCCATGACGACGTTCCTGACCTATACCCTCCTGGGCCTGGTCCTCGGCGCGGTGTACTCCATCGCCGCCTCCGGGCTCGTCCTGACCTACAACACCTCGGGCATCTTCAACTTCGCGCACGGCGCGCAGGCGATGTTCGGCACGTTCCTGTACTGGCAGTTCACGCAGGCGTGGGGCTGGCCGACCTGGCTGGGGCTGATCGTGGTGGTCGGTCTCGTCGGGCCCGTGATGGGCGCCGCCCTGCACGCGGTGATCATGAGGGGGCTGCGCGGCACCGCCGACGTCACCCGGATCATCGTGACGGTCGCGGTGCTGCTCGGGACGGTCTACCTGGCCCAGTGGATCTGGAACCCGGACGAGACCCGCTCGGTGGACATGTTCTTCGGCGCGGGCGCCAAGATCACCATCTCCGGCGTGGTGGTCCGCTACCACGAGATCGTCTGCCTGGTCGCCGCCGTGGCCATCGCCGCCGGGCTACGGGTGCTGTTCACCCGCAGCCGGGCGGGGGTGGTGATGCGCGGATCGGTGGACGACCCGGACCTGCTGCGGCTGAACGGGCACGACCCCGAGCGGGCCGCGATGCTGTCGTGGGCGCTCGGCTCCACCCTCGCGGTACTGGCCGGGGTGCTGATCGTCCCGATCAGCGGCGGGTCGCTGGACGCCGACGCGCTGACGCTGCTGGTGATCGACGCGTTCGCGGCGGCGATGTTCGGGCGGCTGCGCAGCATCCCGCGCACCTTCGCCGGCGCGATGGTGCTGGGCTTGACCGCCAACTACGTGCTGGCCTACCTGCCGTCCGCCGGGACGGTCACCGGCAACCTGCGCGTCTCGCTCCCCATGATCATCTTGTTCGTGGTGCTGGTGGTACTGCCCCAGGACCGGCTGCGCGGGGCCGCGATCCGGACCCGCGAGCGGTACCGGGTCCCGACCGTCCGGTCCGCGGCGGCATGGGGCGCGGTGCTGGTCGCGGCCGTGTACCTCTACAGCCTGCTGCTCTCGGACGCGGGGATCACCATGTTCGCGCTCGGCATGATGTTCGCGATCACGGCGTTGTCGCTGACCGTCCTCACCGGATACGCGGGCGAGCTGAACCTCGCGCCGCTGTCCTTCGCGGCCATCGCCACGATCGTGGCGTTCCACTTCGGGGTGGAGGGCAGCGGGCTCGCGGCGCGGCTGAACGTGCAGGGGGTGCTGCTGGCGGTCGTGGTGACCGCGCTGGTCGGCGGGCTCGTCGCGCTGCCCGCGCTGCGGCTGCGCGGGCTCTACCTCGCGCTGGCGACCATGGCGTTCGGGGTGTTCCTGTCCACCATGGTTCTGCGCGACACCACCGAGCACGCGCTGTTCGGCCTGACGTTCACGCTCTTCCCCGACGGGTCGCTCGTCGTCCCGCCGCTCAAGGCCGGCCCGCTCGACCTGCGGGACGGGCGGACGTCCCTGATGACCGCGACCGCGCTGTTCGCCCTGATCGCCGTCGGGCTCGCGGCGCTGCGGGGCAGCGGGTACGGGCGCCGGCTCGCGGCGATGAAGGACAGCCCGGCGGCCACGGCGATGCTCGGGCAGAACCTCGTCCGGCTGAAGCTGAGCGTCTTCATGATCTCCGCGGCCATCGCGGGGCTCGGCGGCGTGCTGATGTCGGCCGCCACCGGCTCGGTCGGGCCGGAGAACTTCACGATCATCGGGAGCCTCGGGCTGCTGATGCTGGTCGTGGTCGCGGGCATCGGCTACCTCAGCGGCGCCCTGTTCGGCGGGCTGATGGCGGGCGTCGGCTCGGCCGTCCTGGTGGCCACCTTCGGCGAGCTGGCCCTGGACCACGAGGGGATGTCCTCGATCTACACCACGCTCGGCCATCTGGTGCTGGTGTTCACGGCGCTGATCGGGATGGGCGTCGGTAAGAACCCGAGCGGCTTCGTCCACGACGTGGTCGAGGGCTACCGGCCGCTGCGCGGCGCGCGACCCGTCCTGTACGGGGGCGGCGCCGTCGGCGCGGTCCTGTATGTCCTGGCGCTGACGGACGTGATCGGCGCATGGACGTTCGCGATCACGGCCCTGTGCGTGGCCATGCTCCTGCCGGTCCTCGGCCGGATGTACCGGGAGGAGAGCCGCGGGCGCGCGACGCCGCTGGAACTGCTCGGCGTCGACGAGCCGTACACCGACGAACTGCGCGCCAGGCTCGACCGCGAACTGGGCCTGCCCGCCGCCCCGAGCCGGGCGATCCCTCGTCCTGCGCCCGTCCCGGCCGAGAGGGGAGAGGCCAGTGTCACTGCTTGAGACCCGCGGGGTCACCGTCCGGTTCGGTGGCAATACCGCCGTGGACGACGTCGGCCTCACGATGGCCGAGGGCCGGATCACCGGGCTGATCGGACCGAACGGCGCCGGCAGACCACGATGTTCAACACGATCACCGGGCTACAGAGGCCCGCGTCCGGGCAGGTGCTCCTGGACGGCGCCGACATCACCAAGCTGTCCCCGGCCAAGCGCGCGCGGCGCGGCATGGCGCGGACCTTCCAGCGGCTGGAGCTGTTCCTGTCGCTGTCGGTGCGCGACAACGTCCGGGTCGCCGGAGACGTCCTGCGCGGCACCACCCGCAAGCGCTTCGACCTGGACGAGGCGACGGACAAGATCCTGGAGCGTACGGGGCTCACCGACATCGCCGATCGCGACGTCTCCGACATCCCCATCGGCCGGGCCCGCGTCGTGGAGGTGGCGCGCGCACTGATGACCTCACCGCGCCTCCTGTTGCTGGACGAGCCCGCCTCCGGCCAGACCGAACGCGAGACCGACGCGTTCGCCGAGATGCTCACCGCCCTGGCGGACGAGGGCCTGGCGATCTGCCTCGTCGAGCATGACCTGCCCCTCGTCATGGGGCTGTGCTCCACGATCCACGTCCTCGACTACGGCGCGCTCATCGCGTCCGGCACGCCGAAGGAGATCCGGGAGTCGCCCGAGGTCATCGCCGCGTATATCGGGACTGAGGAGGCTCCCAAATGAGCGAAGCGAACCGGGGGGGCACCCTTCCGCAGACGGAACAGCCGGGCGAGGACCCGTTGCTGGAACTGGCGGGGATCCGGGCGGGATACGGCGCGATCGAGGTGCTGCACGGCGTGGACCTGGTGCTGCGGCCCGGGTCACTGCTGGCGCTGCTCGGCCCGAACGGCGGCGGGAAGTCCACCACCATGCGCGTGTGCGCCGGCCTGCATCCCCCGACCGGGGGCGAGCTGCGGTTCGCCGGGCGGACGGTCAACGGCGTCTCGGCGCAGGACGCGGCGCGGCTGGGCGTGTGCTCCATCCCCGAGGGGCGCGGCATCTTCCCCAACCTGACGGTCCGGGAGAACCTGTGGGCCGCCACCGGGACGGGCGCCCGGTTGGAGGACGTGGAGGACAGGGCATACGCACGGTTCCCCGTCCTCGGGGAGCGGCGCCACCAGCTCGCCGGATCGATGTCCGGTGGCGAGCAGCAGATGCTGGCGCTCTCGCGCGCCCTCGGCACCGATCCGGCGGTGCTCCTGCTCGACGAGCTGTCCATGGGCCTCGCGCCCATGATCGTCACACGGATGTACGAGACCGTCGCGGAGCTGGTCGAGGGGGGCCTGTCGGTGCTGGTCGCCGAGCAGTTCGCCCGCGCCGTGCTGCCGATCGCCGACACCGCGGCGCTGATGCTGCACGGTCGCGTGGTGGCCGCCGGCCCGCCCGCCGCGATCGAAGACCGGTTGTCCAGCGACTATCTGGGAGGTTGACCGACCATGCTCACCGAGGAACGGCGCCGCAGGTTCAAGGACGACGTGGCGCGGCAGAAGCTCAAGACCGACCAGTTCCGCTATGACGGGGTGCTCCGCGTCGTGGGGGCCGTCCTGATGGTCGCGGGCGTCGCGGGCGTCTTCGTCGCCTACAACGTCTCGCTGACGCAGGACGACCTGCGCGACGTCGGCTCGCTCCAGACCCTCGCCATCGGCTTCCTGGGGCTGACCGTCCTGGGCGGCGCCCTGTATCTGGCGGCGGCCGTCACCCGTGTCCTGCGCCTGTGGCTCCTGCGCCAGCTGGCGGACTCCGAGGCCCAGGCGGACCGGATCGCCGCCGCCCTTGAGTCCCGGTGACGCGGGGCTCCCGGTCAGCGGGACGCCCGGGGCGCCGCGGCGCCCCGGTGATTAGCGTCTGGCCCGCCCACCTACGCGCGGACGGCCCAGGAAGGAAGCAGGGACCTCGATGAAAGACCCGATCCCCGATGTGCTCGCCCCGGCGAGGCTGGGGCCCGTCACGCTGCGCAACCGCATCGTCAAGGCGGCGACCTACGAGGGGCTCAGCAAGAACAGCCTGGTCACCGACGAGCTGATCGACTTCCATGTCCGGCATGCCGCCGGGGGCGTCGGCATGACCACCGTCGCCTACTGCGCGGTCGCGCCGGACGGGCGCACCGACCGCAAGCAGATCCTCTGGACCGACGAGGCGCTGCCCGGCCTGCGGAAGCTGACCGAGGCCGTGCACGCCGAGGGCGCCGCCGTCGCCGCGCAGATCGGGCACGCCGGGCCGGTCGCCAGCCCCAAGGGCAACGGTGCCCCCGCGCTCGGGCCGGGCCGGCACTTCCACGCCACCACCACCAGCTTCACCAAGGCCGCCACCCGCGCCGACCTGGCCAGGGTCGTGCGGGGCCACGGGTACGCGGGCCGGATGGCGGTCGAGGCCGGCTTCGACGCCGTGGAGATCCATCTCGGCCACAACTACCTGGCCAGCTCGTTCCTCAGCCCGAAGATCAACCATCGGGGGGACGAGTACGGCGGCTCACTGGCGAACCGGGCGCGGCTGTCGCGCGACATCGCCCGCGCCGTCCGGGACGCGGTCGGCGACCGGATCGCGGTGACCGCCAAGCTGAACATGGACGACGGCGTGCCCGGCGGATTCTGGCTGGACGAGGCCGTTCAGGTCGCGCGGTGGCTGGAGGAGGACGGCACGGTCGACGCCCTGGAGCTGACCGCGGGCAGTTCGCTGCTCAACCCGATGTACCTGTTCAAGGGGGACGCGCCGCTCCGCGAGTTCGCCGCGATCATGCCGCAGCCGATGAAGCTCGGCGTGCAGTTGTTCGGGCGGTGGAAGCTGCGCTCCTACCCGTACAAGGATCTCTATCTGCTGGAGGACGCCCGGCAGATCCGCGCGGCGGTGAAGCTGCCGCTGATCCTGCTCGGCGGCGTCACCGACAAGGCGGCCATGGACACGGCGATGGAGGAGGGCTTCCAGTTCGTGGCGATGGCGCGGGCGCTGTTGCGCGAACCCGACCTGATCAAGCGGATCAAGGACAAGCCGGGCACCCGGTCCCTGTGCATCCACTGCAACAAGTGCATGACGGAGATCTACGCCGGGACCCGCTGCGTGCTCGTCCAGCAGCCGTCCCAGCTCGCCTAGCCGCCGAGGGAGCGAACGTGCGAGACGAGACGATCGCGGGTCTGCTGCTGGCGCGGCTGGGGGACGACCGCCCGGGCCTGCGCAGCCGCGGGCGGACGTGGACGTGGGACGAGGTCGTCCGGGAGAGCGCCGCCCGCGCGTCGCTGGCCCGCGCACTTCGCCGGGACGGCCCGTTCCACATCGGTGTCTTGCTCGACAACGTCCCCGAATACGTGCTGTGGCTCGGAGCGGCGGCGCTGTCCGGCGCGACCGTCGTCGGGATCAACTCCACCCGCACCGGTGCCTACCTGGAGCAGGAGGTCCGGCACACCGACCTCCAGTTGCTCGTCACGGACGAGGCGGGCGCGAAGCTGCTGGACGGCCTGGACATCGGCGTCCCGCGCGACCGCTTCCTCCTGGTGGACGGCGGGGACTACGCGGAGCGGCTGGAACGGCACGCCGCCGGAGCCGCTCCTGCTCCGGCCCCGGACATCATCCCCGAGACGCAGATGTTGCTGCTGTTCACGTCCGGGACGACCGGGGCGTCGAAGGCGGCGCGATGCTCACAGGGCAGGCTCGCCGAGTTGGGCCGTGACAACAGCGCCAAATACAACATCAAGCGCGAGGACGTCAGCTACTGCCCGATGCCGCTGTTCCATGGCAACGCGCTGATGGCGTTGTGGGCACCCTCGCTGGCGGCGGGCGCGACGATCGTCCTCGCACCGACGTTCTCCGCGTCGGGGTTCCTGCCGGACGTGCGGTACTACGGTGCGACGTTCTTCACCTACGTCGGCAAGGCCATCGGCTACGTCCTGGCCACACCCGAACGGCCGGACGACGGTGACAACACCCTCACCCACGGCTTCGGGACGGAGGCATCACCCGAGGACAAGGCCGAGTTCCTGCGGCGGTTCGGCGCGCGGCTAGTGGAGGGCTACGGCTCCAGCGAGGGCGCCGGAATGATCAAGTCGGTGCCGGGCGCGCCGCCGACGGCGTTCGGCGTGCCCGCCCACGACGGTGTCCGGATCGTCCACCCGGAGACGCGGGAGACGTGCGCTCCGGCGATCCTGGACGGGCACGGCCGCGTGACCAACGCCGAGGCCGCCGTCGGCGAGATCGTCGACGTGCACGGCGCCGCGCGGTTCGAGGGCTACTACAACAACCCGGAGGCCGACGCCGAGCGCGTCCGGCACGGCTGGTACTGGACGGGCGACCTCGGCTACGTCGACGGCGACGGGTTCCTGTACTTCGGCGGGCGCTCCGGCGACTGGATCCGGGTGGACTCGGAGAACATCTCGGCGCTGCTGACCCAGAACGTCGTCCGCCGCCACCCGAGGATCGTGGACGCGGTGGCGTTCGGCGTCCCCGACCCGCGCTCGGGCGACCAGGTGATGGCGGCGATCGAGGTGCCCGAGGGCGTCCGGTTCGAGGATCTGGACTTCGCGGCGTTCCTCGCCGCCCAAGACGACCTCGGCACCAAGGGCGCCCCGCGCTACGTGCGCGTCTCGCACGCCCTCCCGACGACCGGGTCCGGCAAGCTCAAGAAGAAGGAGTTGCAGCTCGAAGGCTGGCGCACCGGCGACGCGGTGTACCGGTGGGCGGGCCGGGGCGCATCCGAGTACGCGCCGATGACCGAGGCCGACAAGGCGGCGCTGCGCGGGGAGTTCGCCGCCACCGGCCGCCTGCGCTTCCTTCCCTGACACGAGAGGCATCCATGGATCTGCGTGAGTCCGCTGCGCACCGGAGGCTGCGCGCGGAGCTGAGGGCCTACTTCGCGGGGCTGCTGCCCGCGGACGAGCGGCGCCGCACCGGGGAGGAGGGCGTGGGCGGCGACCGGTTCCGCGAGGTCGTCAAGCTGCTCGGCGACGACGGCTGGCTCGGTTACGGCTGGCCCGCCGAGTACGGCGGCCAGGGCCGCTCGATCGCCGAGCAGTTCGTGTTCTTCGACGAGGTGCAGCGGGCCGGGCTGCCGTTCCCGTTCGTCACCGTCAACACCGTCGGGCCGACCCTGATGCGGTACGGGACGCAGGAGCAGAAGGAGCGCTTCCTGCCGGGCATCCTGTCCGGGGACATCGTCTTCGCGATCGGCTACACCGAGCCGGACGCGGGCACCGACCTCGCCGCGCTGCGCACCCGCGCCGTCCGCGACGGCGACGCCTATGTCGTCGATGGCAGCAAGATCTTCACCAGCGGCGCCAACACCGCGGACCACATCTGGCTCGCCGCCCGCACGAACGCGGACGCGCCCAAGCACAAGGGCATCTCGATCCTCATCGTCCCGACCGCCTCGGACGGGTTCTCCTGGAGCCCGATCAGGACCGTCGGCGGGATGGTGGTGACGGCGACCTACTACAACGGCGTGCGCGTCCCCGCGTCCGAGGTCGTCGGCGAGGTGGACGGCGGCTGGGGCCTGATCACCACCCAGCTCAACCACGAGCGCATCGGCCTCGCCGCACTCGGCGGCCGGATGATCCGGTTGTGGGAGGACGTCGTGGCCTGGGCGCGGGAGAACGGAGCCATCGAGCTGCCGTGGGTGCGCGCCGACCTCGCCCGCACGCACGCACGGCTGGAGGCGATGCGGCTGATGAACTGGAAGATGACCAGCGCCGTCGAGCGGGGGACGCTGTCGGGCGCGCAGGCCGGCGCCGCCAAGGCGTACGGCACCGAGACGCACATCGACGTGCAGCGCACCCTGACCGGCGTGCTCGGTGCGGCCGGCCGGGTCCGCCCCGAGTCGCCCGGCGCCGTCCTGTACGGCCAGATCGAGCAGCTGTCCCGGCAGGGCGTCGTCAACACCTTCGGCGGCGGCGTCAACGAGGTGCTGCGCGACATGGTCGCAGTCCAGGGCCTCGGGCTGCCGCGGTCGAGGCGCTCGTGACCGGTCACGAAGATCGTCTCCGGTCCTGGGTCGGCCGCGAGCTGGTCGCGCGCCGCGCCGGCCAGGACCCGGTGAACGTCCCGATGATCCGCCACTGGGTCGAGGCGATGCAGGACGCGAACCCCGTCTACCTGGACGAGGACGCCGCCCGCGCGTCCGGCCGCGCCGGGATCGTGGCTCCCGCCTCGATGGTCCAGGCGTGGACGATGCGCGGGTACGCCGCGACCGTGACCCCGGACGGCACGCCCTCCGGCTTCGACGAACTCGTGGCCATGCTCGCCGAAGGCGGCTACACCTCCGTCGTCGCGACCGACTCCGAGCTGGAGTTCCACCGCGAGCTGGTCCCCGGCGACCACGTCAGCGTCGAGGAACGGTTGGAGTCGATCTCCGCGGAGAAGCGGACCGGCCTCGGCACGGGACGTTTCGTCACCACGATCAAGACCTACCGCGACGCGTCCGGCGAGGTCGTCGCCACGCAGCGGTGGCGGACGCTCCGCTTCCGCCCGGCAGAGCGGAGGGCCCCGCGTCCGCGGCCCGCGCTCAACCCCGACAACGCGTTCTGGTTCGAGGCGGCGCGCGAGCATCGCCTGGTCATCCAGCGCTGCGCCGACTGCAAGTCGCTGCGGCACCCGCCCGGGCCGTGCTGCCCGCAGTGCGGCTCGTTCGACTGGGACAGCGTGGAGGCGTCCGGCGCCGGCCACGTCCACACCTACGTGGTCAGCCACCATCCGCGCCACCCGGCCTTCGACCATCCCCTGGTCGTCGCGGTGATCGAGCTGGCCGAGGGCACCCGGCTGATCGCGAACATGACGGGGGTCGCGCCCGCGGACGTCGCGATCGGCATGCCCGTCGTCCTGGAGTGGATCGACCCGGACCCCGACCTGTCGCTGCCGGCCTTCCGCCCGGCGGGCCCGAAGAAGGACGCCTGATGGACTTCACCCTTGGCGAGGAGCTGGAAACGGTCAGGGACCTGGCCCGGCAGATCTTCACCGACCATGCCACGCAGGACCGCGTCCGTGCCGTCGAGCGGTCGGGGACGGGCGTCGACGACGTCCTGTGGACGGAACTCGCGGCCGCCGGGCTGATCGGCGTCGCCCTCCCCGAGGACGCGGGCGGCGCGGGCCTCGGGATCGCGGCGCTGTGCGTCCTGCTCGAAGAGCAGGGCCGCGCGGTCGCGCCGGTCCCGCTCTGGCCGTCGATCGTCGCGGCCCTCACGCTGGCCGCGCACGGCACGCTGCCGCCGTCCGCCGCCGACGGCTCCGCCCGGTACACGCTCGCGCTGGAGGAGTTCGGCCCGCATGACCCGGCCGGCCCGTGGTGCGCCGCCGTCCGCGACGGCGAGGGCTGGCGGCTGACCGGCACCAAGGCCGTCGTCCCCGCCGCGTTCGCCGCCGACCATGTCCTGGTCTCGGCCCGCTCCCCGGATGGCCCCGGCCTCTTCCTCCTGGACGCGGGGGCGCACGGAACGTCCTGGGAACGCGCCGAGACGACCAGCCGTGACATCGCCGCCCACCTCACCCTGGACGGCGCACCGGCCCGCGCGCTCGGCGCCGGCGCCCTGGCGACCGTCCTCCGCCTCGCCCGCGTCGCGCTCGCGTCCGTCCAGGTCGGGGTCGCCGACGGCGCCCTGCGCATGGCCGCCGACCACCTCGCGCGGCGGGAGCAGTTCGGCCGCCCCCTCGCCACGTTCCAGGCCGTCCAACACCAGCTCGCCGACTGCTTCATGGAGATCGACGCGCTCCGCGTCTGCCTGTGGCACGCGGTCTCTCTGCTCGCCGCGGGGGAGGACGCGGAGTCCGCCGTCCTGGTCGCCAAGTGGTGGTCGGGCGAGGGCGGGCTGAACGTCGTCCATCGCGTCCAGCACCTGCACGGCGGCATCGGCGTCGACGTCGACTACCCGGTGCACCGCCACTTCCTGTGGGGCAAGCAGATCTCCGGGACGCTCGGCGGCGCGTCCGCCGACCTCGATGTGCTGGGCGCCACCCTGTGAGCCGCGGCCCCGAGGTGGGGGAGGAACTGCCCCCGCTCACCATCCCGCTGACCCGCACCATGATCGTCGCGACCGCGCTGGCGGGCCGCGACTTCCAGGACGTCCACCACGACCCGTCCCTGGCCGCCGAACGCGGCGCCACGGACGTCTTCATGAACATCCTGACGACCAACGGCCTCGTCGACCGCTACGTCACCGCGTGGGCCGGGCCCGCCGCCGTGGTGAAGGCCATCCGCATCCGTCTCGGCGCCCCCAACCATCCCGGCGACACCATGGTGATGACCGGCACCGTCACGGCCCGCTGCGACGACCGGGTCGAGATCGCCGTCCGCGGCGACAACGCGCTCGGCGCCCACGTGACCGGCACGGTCGTCGTCCAGCTGCGAGGAGACGGCACATGAGCGTCCTGCCCGGCGCGGCCGCCATCGCCGGAATCGGCGCGACCGAGTTCTCCAAGCGGTCCGGCCGCAGCGAGCTGCGGCTGGCCTGCGAGGCCGTCCTCGCCGCCATCACCGACGCCGGCCTCGAACCGTCCGACGTGGACGGGATGGTCACCTTCACCGCCGACACCAGCTCCGAGATCCACATCGCCCGCAATCTCGGCATCGGCGAGCTGACGTTCTTCTCCCGCGTCGGGCACGGCGGCGGCGGCGCCTGCGGCACCGTCCAGCAGGCCGCGATGGCCGTCGCGACCGGCATGGCCGACGTCGTCGTCTGCTACCGCGCGTTCAACGAGCGCTCCGGCGAACGCTACGGCCTCGGCCAGGCGGACCGTCCGATGGACGTCAGCGCCGACCGCGCCGCCTACTCATGGATGACCCCGTTCGGCCTCTCGACCCCCGCCCAGTGGGTCGCCATGTTCGCCCGCCGGTACATGCACGACCACGGCGCCACCAGCGAGGACTTCGGCCGCGTCGCCGTCGTCGACCGCCGCCACGCCGCCACGAACCCCGCCGCGTGGTTCCACGGCCGTCCGATCACCCTGGAGGACCACCAGTCGTCCCGCTGGATCGCCGAACCCCTGCGCCTGCTCGACTGCTGCCAGGAGAGCGACGGCGGCCAGGCCCTCGTCATCGTCTCCGCCGCCCGTGCCCGCGACCTCCCGCACCGCCCCGCCCTGGTCTGGGGTGCCGCCCAGGGCTCGGGCAACGACCAGCACATGATGACGAGCTACTACCGCTCCGACATCACCGGCATTCCCGAGATGGGCCTTGTCGGCCGCCAGCTCTACGCCCAGAGCCGCCTGACCCCCGCCGACGTCCAGGCCGCGATCCTCTACGACCACTTCACCCCGCTCGTCCTGCCACAGCTTGAGGAGCTCGGTTTCTGCGCCAAGGGCGAGGCCAAGGACTTCATCGCCGACGGCAATCTTGAGATCGGTGGCCGCCTCCCGTTCAACACGCACGGCGGCCAACTCGGAGAGGCGTACATCCACGGCATGAACGGGATCGCCGAAGCCGTTCGGCTCGTCCGGGGAACCTCGATGAACCAGCCGGGCGACATCCACCACGTTCTCGTCACCGCAGGGACCGGCGTCCCGACCAGTGGCCTGATCCTCGGAGCGGACGCGTGAACGCCGGCGAATGGCGCGGCCGGACCCTCGGCGCCCGCACGGTCGCCTACGACGAGACCCGCCCCATCCTCTATGCCCTCGCCGTCGGAGCCGCCGCCTCCGACCTGGACCTGGTCTTCGAGGAGCGACTCCGCGTCCTCCCCACCTTCGCGCTGACCCTCGCCCAGTGGGCCCCGGACGCCTTGGGCGCCGCCGGCGCCTTCGACATCACCACGGCCGTTCACGGGGGGCAGCGCCTCCACATGGTGAAGCCACTGCCGAGGTCGGGCGAACTCCACATGCAGGCCCGAGTGTCCGACGTCTGGGACAAGGGCCGCGCCGCCGTCTTCGACGTCGCCGTGGAAAGCGACTACTTCGAGGCCACCTGGTCGTTGTTCGCCCCCGGCGCCGGCGGCTTCGGCGGCGACCGCGGCCCCGCCGCGCCGCCCCGTCCGGCCGCACCGCCTGGCGAGACCCTGACCGTCCAGACGAAGCCGGACCAGGCCGCCCTCTACCGTCTCCTGGGTGACCGCCACCCCATGCACATAGACCCGGAAGCCGCCGAGGCCGCCGGAATGCCCCGCCCCTTCATGCACGGCCTCTGCACCCTGGCCGCGATCACCCTCCCCCTGGCCAGGCGAATCGGCGCACACCCCACCGACCTGGCAGCCCTGGAAGCCCGCTTCTCTGCCCCCGTCTTCCCCGGCGACCCCCTGACCGTCACCACCTGGAGGACCGCCGGATCGACCCGCTTCGAAGCCACCACAGGCGACCACCCGGCCATCACCAGAGCCAGCGCCCGCTTCACCGCCCCCGGAAGTTCCTGAAACGCCCGCAGCATTCACGCCGCCATGCGGGATGTTCGTGGTCACGGCGAGGCGGTGCCGAATGTGCGCTTTCTGGTTGTATATTCGGTAATCGCGGCCACCAGGTGCTCCGTCCTGAAATCCGGCCACAGGGTGTCTGTAAAGACGAATTCGGCATAGGCGGCCTGCCAGATCAGGAAGTTTGAGAATCTTTTCTCCCCCGCCATCCGGATGTAAAGGTCGACATCGGGGATGTCGGGGGCGTAGAAGTATCGTCTGAGCTCGTCCGCATCTGTCTCGTGGGAAATCAACTGCCCCGCGGCAAGCGCCCGGTGCAACTTGTTGACGGCTTCCACGATCTCCAGCCTTCCGCCGTAGTTCAGGCAGAACTGTAATGTGATCGCTCCATTATTTGAAGTGGCGTGCTCGACGCTCTGGAGCTTCTCGGTGAGATCAGGAGACATGTGCTGAGGCGAACCCGACCAGCGAAATCTGACGCCAAGTTGTTTGAAGGACTCCACAGAATTGTCGAGGACGCGATAGAAGAGGTCCTCGATCGCGGCGACCTCTGCCACGGGACGTGACCAGTTCTCTGGTGAGAAGACATGAAGTGAAAGGTAGGAGATACCGAGGTCTGCGCAGGTGGTCAATACCGATCGGAAGGACTTCTGGCTTTCTTCATGGCCGGCCGAGCGCTTCATGCCGCGCATCGTTGCCCACCGCCCGTTCCCATCCGCCGAGATGGCGACATGCTGCAGTCTGCCGCTGGCCAGCATATCTGCGGCCTCGTTGGGAATATTGGTCTTCATGCGGATATCCAGGTGAAGTTTCCGGTCTGCGGAGCTAAACTTTGGACGCGATGATCTGGTAATACTGAATAAGCCCTTCTAGGTGGGCTGCTCTCATAGACTCGTGAAAGTGCTTCGTCTCCAGTCTCCTTTGGTCGCTGCGATACCGACCGTTTGGGCCCAGATATCTTCACCCTGCCGTGCGTCCTCGTACTGCCCAAGGAGCGAGTCGATCATTTCCTCTCTGGACCAGAAGAACTTGATGGACCTCTTGGAGTCATCGATCACCCCACGTCGTTGGAGGTTGTAGGTCTTGCGTGCGTAGTGAATCGCGAGCAGGGAGGTCGTGAAGCTCACGATGCCGAAGAGTATGGTGAATGTATTGTTCGCCAAGAAGCTGAACAATCAGCCTCCCGCTGATCCGGTTTGGCCGTCCGGCCATCGCGCCGGGTGATTCAAGATCATAAAAGCCCGACCTCGTTTTTCCGGGTGGTTGATGGATTTTCCGGCTCCGCCAACGACGTGTCAAGCGACTGCCCGAGAAAGCGATGAAGGTGGCATCGGTCAGGGAAGGGCAAAATGGCTGGTAGCTGACATCGAACATCGCTGGCGGACTATCCAGACCATTTGCCCCCACGTCCATCCCGCGTCGCTCACATGGCGAACAGCCGCACGCATCCGGGCTCCTCACTCCTCTACGAGGAGTCACGATGGGCCAGATGTCACTTATCAGGTTCTCGGGACGGCTGAGGGCAGCGTTTCCAATGGAGGTAGTAGGTGGCGCCCTGGGCTCCGCCGCGGGAGCCCAGGGTCCTCGAGTCGCCGACCGCGGGGTCTGCGGAAGCGGAGGACCGAGCCAGGAGGCAGGGCGAGCACGGGCTATGCGGTGGAGCAGCGTTTCCAGGCGAGCTTATAGAAATTGTGGGGCTTGATATTGAATGGGTCCAGGGAGATAAAGCTGATCTTGGTCTCGTCGGAGGTGTCCAGGTTGACCTGCAACTCCGTGTCGAGGGCGACCTCGTTCTTCTCGTCGCAAGGCTTGAATATCGTCTGCGAAACGTCGTCCTCGTCGACGAACATCCAGTCGCCGGAGAACGGGCCCGCGAGCTGATGCTGCCCCGAACGAATCGTGCTCTGGCTGTATCTGAACCTCGCTTTCAAGTGAGCGGAGGCGCCGGGCCGCAGAGAGGCGTAGCCGTTGTAGCTGGCTTCGACGATTGCGTACGTAAATTCCGGTGGAGCGGTGACATCCAGGGTGACCGCGCATCTCTTTCGGTAATCGGGCGGCCTGGAGTCGCCGCCGGTCTGTGCCATGTGTTCGCTGTAGGACATGTCGATGGTCTCGACCTCGTTGGCAACGCGCACGGTGCCCGGTCGACATCCCGAGCCGTTGATGTTCAACAGTGTGACGACGACGCTGCCGGGTGGCGGGAGGCTCGGAGGCCGCACCTCCGCGGAGACGGCGGGTGAGTTCAGGGTGATCAGAACGCCGGCGGCGCTCAGTGCCGAGATCACGGTACGTCTGATGTTCATGATTGGACACCATCTTTCAACGGGGACGGTGGGCTCATACCATGGGGCAGCGTTTCCAAGCGAAGTGATAGGTGCTGAGAATGGAGCCGTCGGTGGAATCCATCGAAGCGAAACTGACCTTGGATCTGTCGGAGGTTCCGACGTCTACCTGTAGCTCCGTGCCCAGGGTGACGGCGCGATACTCGCCGCAGGGTTTGTAGACTATCCAGGGAAGGTCGCTCCCGTCGGTGAACTCCCAATCCTGCACCAGTGGACCGGAGAATTCATGTGCTCGCTGACCGGGTTGCTCTGAAAGGTACTTGTACATCGATCTCAGGACACCGGAGGCGCCGCGCTCCAAGGAGGCGAAGCCGCGGTAGTCGGCTGAAAGAATTGCGTAGGTGAACTCTGGCGGAGTGGAGATCTTCAGCTGAATTTCGCAATTTTTGCGGTACGCGGTTGGATGGGAGTTGCCGCCGGTCTCCACAGTGAAGGCGGAGTAGCTGACGGTGATGTTGTCCAGCGTGTCGACGTTATTGGCGACGCTCGCGGTTCCCATGGGGCACCCTGCGCCGTTCACGGTCGCCACTTCGATCCGGACACTTCCAGGCGGTGGGTGGTGGGGGTCCGCTGAGGCGGGGGTCGGGATGAAGGCGGTCAGGAGGGTGGTGGCGCTCAGAGCGGCGAGGACGGTACGTCCGATATTCATTGCGGGCACGACCTTTCGGAGGATGTGGAAGCTGAAGACCTCGCCGAATGAGGTGGCGCGGTCGCGCTATCCTGTAAAGGTCACGAAATCCGCTGCCAGGGTAATTCTTGACCCGGATGGGGTCAATGTTGATTCCTTTCGATTCTCATTCACTTTTGACTTTGCCGCTCAGGTGTCGGACCAGCGGTGAACTCGTTGGCGGTGAGTCCCATGACGATCATGTCGTGGTGGCGGCGGACGAGGTACTCGTGGTCGCGTAGCCGTCCTTCCTGCACGAAGCCGATCCTGTGATGGAGCGCGATCGAGGGCTCGTTGAAGGCGTGGATCCCGACTTCGCATTTGTGGTGGCGGCGTTCACCGAACATGAAGGTGAGCAGGATCGCGATGGCGTCGCCGGCGTATCCGCGGCGCTGGTATCCGGTACCCCTCGTCCGACCTCGGCGGGTGCAGCATCTCCGCGCCGCGCATGTCCTCGGTGTGCTGGTCGAACTCTTTGAACGCCTGCCAGTCCTCGGGCTCGACTCCGCGTAGCCGTACCTGTTCGCCGGTCCAGAAAGAGATCATGGACGTCACCGAAACATGCCGCAGATCCGCCGCAAACGGTGGCGATTGACGGTGGGATCGTCTCCGGCCGAGGGTGAGAACGCTTGGACGGGTGGGGGAGTGGATCGGTCAGGAATCGAGAAGCCCCCGGAAGCGGGTCGTACCTAGTGTGATCGGCATGGACGACAAGGTGATCGACCGGAGGCAAGCGATGGGCAAGGACGAGAAGGCACAGAGCGGCGGAGGGCACGGGGCGATGTCACGGTGGTTCCAACACCGAATGAACGCCCGCGTGAACCGCAAGGTCCGCAAGGGACGCGGCGGGTTCATGGGGATGGACGTTCTGATTCTTCACACGGTGGGCCGCCGGAGCGGGGAGCCACGGGAGACACCCGTGGCGTGGTTCGCCGATGGAGAGGACGCCTGGCTGATCGTCGCCTCGGGCGGCAAGGACCGGCATCCGGACTGGCATCTCAACCTGATGGGGCGCCCCGGCAGGGCATCGATCGAACTATCCGACCGTCCGGCCTTCCCGGTGACGCCGCACGTGCTCGACGGTGCCGAGCGTGCGGAGGCGTGGCAGCGCATCGTCGCCGCCCAGCCGCGTTACGCGAAGTACCAGCGCAAGACCGATCGGGAGTACCCGGTGGTTCGACTCACCTCGCGATAGATGATCGTTCCCCGGCCTCATCAGATTGGGCATTTCAAGATCGTTGGCCAGAACCATGGGGGAATGTGTGCGGGTACATCTGGTGCTTGAGACGGTCGTCGATCCGATCGGCAGCGGCCTTGGCATTCCCGCAGGCGATCAGGAACTCGGGCGGCCCCTGCCCCAGCGAGACGTAGTCGCACGCCTTGCGCCGCGCCGCCCGCACTGAGATCACCATCCCGACGTCGCGGCCTTGTCTTCCCGCGTACACGCGCAGCAGGGGGAGCGCTGCGGGGAATTCCGTCGGCCGGTAGTACCTGACCAGACGCCAGCCTCGCGACTCCAGCTCGACGGCGAGCGCGTCGAGATGCCGCGCTGCGCGGCGCCGCCCCGTACGCATACGCCACCGCAGGACGTACCGACCCGCGCCGCTCGTCAGAGGACACCGTCGCCTCATGTGTTCTCACCGGTCTGTGGAATCCGAGCCCACACCCACTTGCCGGACGGATCGGTCTTGGTCACACCCCATTCCGAGGAGAGCGCCTCAACGATCGGCAGACCCCTCCCGCCGGTGCCGCCTTCGTAGCCGGGATCGAGTGCCTTGGCATCGGGTGTGATGTCCTCCAGGCACAGTTCCTCCGGAGGCTTGCCCAAGGGCATCGCGTCTGAGGGATCCCATACCGCCAGCAGCACCGAGTCCGGCTTCCGCGTGCACTTCACCCGCAGTGCGCGGCCAGGGACGCAGCTGACCGCGTTAGTGATCAGTTCGCTGGCGATTAGGCACACGTCGTCGGTCATGCTCGACAGACTCCACTCGTCGAGGCAGAACCCCAGCAGGGTTCGCACCTGGCCGGGAGTTGTCTCCTCCGCCCTGAAGGTCACGTCCAACCTCTGGTTGGCCACGGCGGCTTCGCTCACCCTGAACACATCCTCATTACGCGTCGTTCGGCGTTATGTGCCTTTGTCCGTCTTTGGTGTTTTGCCGGTTCAAGGCTCCGGGCATCCGGCTTTCACGCACAGGTCCAGGTCGCCTTTGCTTTCTGAGTTTCGGCCCATGAGATCCCTGACGCGGTTACCTTGGAAGGGAAGAACTCGTTGAACGCCCTCAGAGGCAACGCTCAACGAGCAACACTGGTCAACGGGACAGGTGCGGCCATGATCGCTGACAAGGACTCCACCTTCGGAGAAGTGATGCGGGATCTCCTCATCACGCGTGGTATCTCCTTGCGTGAATTGGCCAGGCAAACCCACTATGACGTCGGGCACCTTTCCAAGATCTCGCGTGATCAGAAACCGTGCTCGTCCGAAATGGCCGGGAACCTGGATGCGGCCCTAGGGGCTGATGGTGAACTTGTGGCACTTGCAGCGGCCAGGCGGGCCTCCGTCAGTGCTGGGCGGATCTCGGCTAGTTCTTCCGGGAACCGGGCGAGTATCCTGAGAAGGACACGGGCTGGCGATTGGGACGATATGGAGCGTCGGCGTCTTCTGCAGCTCACCGCTCTCGGCTTCGGGACCGGGACGTTCGGCGCGTCCGGTGAGTCGCTACGGCAGCTCCTCGATCTGGTCGTAGTGAGCGAGAATCGTTCGATCGAGGATTGGACGCTGGCCAGCGCCGATCACGTATACGCTCTCCGCACACGCCCCCCGGCACAAGTCCGCGACGGGCTCAGTCTCGATCTGCTGGCCCTTCAGCGCCAATTGAAGACGGCCACTCCACAAGATGTTCCCGAGCTGCAACGTGTCGTCGCAGTGCTCTGCGACATCCAGGCAAACGTGCTCACTCGCCTAGGCGATCACGGCTCCGCGCTCCGATGGCTGCGAACCGGGAGGCGCGCCGCAGACTCGTCCGGGAACATGGACGTCCGTCTGATGGTGCGGTGCGAGGAGGCGGCATCCGGGCTGTACGGACAGCGGGATGCGGAGGTCGTTCTCCATCTGATCGATCAAGCCGAGCAGCTTGCGGGTCCGCACCCCACGTTCTGGACGGCCCACCTCGCGGGCACCAAGTCAAAGGCATTGACTATTCTCGGCAGGCACGACGAGGCCAAGAAGGCCCTCAACATCTTTATGGATTGGTCAGGTGAGGACGCGAGGGGACGTCTTATTCCCATTTCTTGGCGGGCGAATCAACCTCACTTCGCCGCGAGCTGGGTCTATGCAGGTGCCGGGGATGAAGGAGCGGCCGACATCGCCCGTGACCAGGTTCTGTCTCATAGACCCGACTACCAGTACGCGGCAAATGTTCGGCTCCATGAAGCACTCTGTACCGTGGTGAAGAAGGGCGTTGACCGGGGCGTACAGCAGGCCGCCACCCTGCTCGACTCGATGGAGCCGGCCTATCGGAGCCAGATGATCTCGGAGACGGGCAAGATGGTGCTGAACGCCGTGCCGTCCGAGCAGTGGGAACGTCCCGCCGTCCGTGAGTTCCGCGAAGTGCTCAGCAGAACCATGCCCGAGAATCACGCGGCCGCGGGCCGGTGATCGGGGTCAGGGGGCGGCGGTCCGCGTTGTTGTGATCATGAGGGCCGTGTAGCGCATCGTGAAGCTGCCTCCCCAGGCGTCGATGGCGGCGCCGATGCCTGTCAGTATTTCCTCCAGGGTGGCCGGGGGGAATTGGCTGTGGCCCCCGGCTGTGGGGACCAGTTCGAGCCACTCGTCGCGGGTGTAGGAACGCTCCCATTCGAACCTCGATTGCTCTGGTTCGCTGAAAGCGTCCAGCGCTCGCATGGCGTCGATCGGCTTGGCGAGCAACGTCGAGTACTCGTCGGGTGACGGCAGCCGGTTGAAGATGGGCGAGCCGGGAAGTGCCCGGCGGTAGACGGCGGCGATGGCGTCGCCCAGGTCGGGCGGCGGCTGGAAGACGTTCCAGAACACCGACAGCCGGCCGTGCGGGCATAGCACCTGCGCAGCCTTGGCGGCTCCGGCGACCGGGTCCACCCAATGCCATGCCTGCCCCGCGACGACCGCATCGAAGGTCCGGCCTGCGGGATCCCAGTCCTCGAAGGACGCCACGTCCACCTCGATCCCGCTCTGCCGCGCCAGTTCCGCCATGCGCGCGTCCGGCTCGACTCCGAGGACGCGGCAACCCGCGGCCTGGAACTGCCGGGCGGCGATGCCGGTGCCGCAGCCGACGTCCAGGACTTCGGGGCCGGGACTGCCTGTGACGATCGCGTCGATCAGGGCGTCGGGGTAGCGGGGACGGGCCCGGTCGTAGCGTTCGGCGTTCGAGCCGAACGACTCCGCCATGTCCCGGTGCTCGTGGGGAGCCTGCTCGGAGAGTTGTGCCTGGTCCGGCGGTATAGTGGGCATGTGCCCACAATAGTGGGCAGCTGCCCACTCGTCTACCCGGCAGGGCCCGGTGAGGGAGGAGACGCACGGTGCCTACAGGGGTGGCCATGCGGGATGCCCGCGAGCAACTGTTCGACGCCGCCGAGCGCGTCCTGCTTCGGGACGGGCCGAACGCGCTGACCAGCCGGGCGGTGACGACCGAGGCGGGCTGCGCCAAGGGCGTCCTGCACCGGCATTTCACCGACTTCGACGCCTTCCTCGCCGATCTCGTGCTGGACCGCATCGCCCGGCTGGAGGTCCAGGCCGTCGCCCTGCGCGCATCCGCCGGGACCGGCACCGTCATCGGCAACCTGACCGGCGTGCTGAGCGATCTGTTCGAATCGGTCGCCGTGGCGATCGTCGGTCTCATCATCTCCCGGGACGCCCTGCGCGCCCGGTTGCGCGAGGCCAGGCCGGTCGGCGTCCCGCTGGCGACCGAGGCCGCGGAGATGATCGCCTCCTACCTTGCCGCCGAGCGCGATGCGGGCCGTATCGCGGCCGACGCCGATGTGGACACGCTCGCTCCCACGCTGGTCGGGGCCGGGCACTTGCTGTTCGCCGATCGGACCGGCACATCGCCGGATGTCGAGGCGGTGCACAAGATCGTGGCAACGGTCGTCGGCGGCGTCGTGCGAGAGCCCCCGCCCTGACCGTGGATGCGTCGCGTACTAGAAGATCTTGGAGAGGACGCCGGACTCCGCCACGATGAGGCCGCCGATGGCGATGAACACGGCGGGGACGAGCCACTGGCCGTAGCGCTCGACCACATGGATGACCTTTTTGCGGGAACCCAGCAGTGAGGCGGCCGCACACCAGACTGCGACGCCCACGCCGAACACGAGGATGGTGACGACGGTGGGAGCGGCGCCGATGGTGCGGAACACCGGGGTATAGACCGAGACGTTGTCGGCGCCGTTGGCGATGGTGACCCCGGCGACCGCGAGCAGACTTCCCGCCACCACCGGAGAGGCGTCCTCACCGGTGCCGCGAGTCCGGATCGCCGACACCAGGCCACGGACTCCGAGCGCGAGCGGGACCAGGCCGAGCAGCCCGACATAGTCGTCCGGAACGATCGTCAGACCGAGTGCGGCGAGCACCGACAGTGCCACGAGCGCGGCGATGCCCACATACTGCCCGGCCCAGATCTGCCAGATCCTCGGCTTGCCGTCGGCGCGCGATGACAGGAACAGCACCGTCAGCACGATGAGGTCGTCCACGTTCGTCCCGGCGAACATGCCGGCTGCCGTCGCGACAGTGCCCACGATGCTGCTCACAGCGCGCGAACCTACCGGATCGGCTTGGGTGATCTACCTAGGTCGAGGGTGCGCGTGATCTGGCGCAGCAGGGCGCGCAGTTCCTTCTGCTGCGCCGGGGTGAGTGGGCTGAACCTGGACGGTCTGGACGCCGCGCGGCGATGCCGCCACCTTCACCGCTACCGCTGAGCAAGGAGGGAAGTACACGACGTGGTCGATGTCGCGGTGGCCCCGTTCGAGATCGAGGTGCGCACCCGGGTGCGTCCCGCTAGGGCGGCACCGGCTCAACGGGATCGACGTCCACACCGGCGGCAAGGACCGGTTGACCGACCGCGAGGGTTCGGTCCGGCTACGACAAGGACAACCCAGGCCGAGGATCTGCGCCAGCTGCTGAACTCGCTGCCCTGGGGCCCACACGTTCGGCTGGTCGGCCATGACATCGGCGGGATGTGGCCTTCGCCTAACGGGTGTTGGCCATGGGCGGAGAACTCGGGCTAGGAACCCGGCTTGCCGACGCCCTCCGTCCCGTGGCCTCAGATGTGGTCGCCGAATTCATATCCGGCAGTGGCCATTTCATCGTGGACGAGAGAATCCCGACGAATTCCTTACCATCGTTATCCCTTTCCTGAGCTGAAAAGGACGAACCCGCGAGGTTCGCTTCAGCGGACTCGTTCTGCCCGGACGTCCGCGTCTGCCGTCGCAGTTGCGGGCGGCCGGACTGTCCGGGATACGTCTCGACCTCCGTGGGGCGCGGTGACCGGGGCGCCCCACCGTCTCGTGCTTTTGAGCACCCCCACACCCCAGGCGCGTTCTATGGCCGGAGAATGATCGAGTTGATCGGTGTGAGGTTCAGGTCCACGTAGTAGTTGGCCGGGAGCGAGTAACGGCAATCGGTGCCGTTGTAGCCGTTGCAGAAGATCACTTTCGCCCCGCCGGTCTGATTGTTGAAGACGCGGTGGACTCCGGTCTGGTTGCGGAGGTTGTACGTCCCGTACCTGAAGTACCTGTGGGTGGGGGTGCCCCATGCGGCACTGGGGTAGATGCACGCGTAACCCGTGGGGCACTCGTAGATGTCCTTCGCCGCGTGCGCAGGGGTCGAGCTGATCGTTGCCATGGCGGCGGCACTGGTCGCGACTACCGTGATGCTCGTCAGGATCCGTCGCGAGAGCTGCTTCATCCTTGCCATTTCTGCCCTTTCTGTGCGCTTCGCCCAGGACGGCCGGTGCATCGTGGCCTCCGGGTTTCGTCGCGCCTTCTCCGTCACCACCCACGGCGGTGATTCCAACGAGGTCGACTGTGCGGTGCCCGAGGTACCGGGCGCATAAGGCGGACGACCCAACTGCGCCCGCCGCCCCTGGCCGCTGTGGCAGGCTGCGGCCGAGTACAGGGCGCGGGTGAGGCACGGAGCCCATGCGCCCGGGATGCCGGGCGGGGAAACGTAGGGAGATCGGGCTAGCAGGACCGGCGCGGCCCCTCGCGCCGGCGGCGGCATCGGCGGTGGCATCGACGGTGATCGGGATGGGGACAGGAGTTCCGCGGCCCGGGTGGGACCGGCCGCGGGGGAGCGGCGCGGGGGCGGGCCTGCCGGGGCGGGAACTGGTCGCGGCTGCGGCGTGTTGCACCGCCGCCCTGGCCGCACTGGTCGTGTGGGGCGTATTCCTGCTGCAACGGCTCCAGAACGGCACCGACCCGGTCGGTCTGGTCCTGGACGACATGGCGGGCGTGCTGGTCGGGCTGCTGCTGGCCACCGCCGGGCTGCTGATCATCGCGCACCGCTCGGGCCGGGCGGCGGGTTGGCTGCTGCTGTCCACGGCGCTGGGACTGATCGCCTCACGCGCCGCGATCGTCGGGGCCACCGCCCATCCCGGGCACGCCACCGCCGCCGCCATCACGCTGCTGATCTGGATCGTCTCGATCACCCTGCACACCGCGACGATCGCGGTGCTGCCGTTGCTGTTCCCCTCCGGCCGGCTGCCCCGGCGCGCCCTGCGCTGGTATGTCGCGGCCGTCGCGGTGTTGGGGGGTGGTTCGCGGCTACCTCGAACTCGGCTGGCAACACGAGCAGTTCGGCGTCCCGAATCCGCTCTCCAGCGGATTCGGCGAGACGGTGCGAAGCCTGTCCGAGACGCTGGAACCCCTGCTCGCGATGAGCGGGATCGTGTCGCTGGCGATCAGCCTGGCGGTGATGACGCCGCGGTGGCGACGCGCCGGGGGGTTGCCGCGCTGGCAACTGGCCGCGTTCGTCGTGCCGTTCACTGTCTGGGTGATCGCGCTGAGAATCTCCTACCACCTGCAGTTGGAGGGATGGCCGCGGCTGGGGCTGCTGGGCGGCAGCGCGCTGGGCTGGGCGGGGGCGGTCGCCTACGGCTTCACCCGCGATCGGATCTGGGCGATCGACCGGCCCGCACGCCACCTGCTGACCGCGTTCATCCTGGTCACCGGTGTCATCCTGGTCTACGGGGGCGCGGTCGGCGCGGCGACGGCCACGAGCCGGGACGCCCGTGGCGCGGGGGCGGCGCTGCTGGTCTGCCTGACCTTCGCGGTCGGCACGGCGTTGCGGCCCACCGCGCTCTGGTGCACCCGAGCGGTGGATCGCCTCTACTACGGCGAACGTTCCCGCCCCTACCAGCTCGCCCGCGACCTCGCCGAGCGCCTCAGCCGCACCGTCCGCCCCCAGGACGCGCCCGCCCTGCTGTGCGCGACCGCCGTCGACAACCTTCGCCTGCCGGGCGCGCGCCTGCTGGTACCCACCCAGAACGGGCCCCGCCAACTGGCCGCCGCCGGCCGCCCCGCCGATCCGGACTGCCCCGAGGAAGAGTTCGAACTGGTCTACGACGGTGCCATCATCGGATGCCTCCGGGTTCGGCCACGTGACGCGGCTGCCGCACTGGACGGGCAGGACCGCGAGGTTCTGCGGTTCCTCTCCGACCAGGCCGCCCCGGCCGTGGCGTCCCTGCGCCTGTACGAGGACCTGCGCGCCGGCCGCGAGCAGATCCTCACCGCCCGGGAGACCGAGCGGTGGCGGCTACGCCGCGACATCCACGTCATCCTGACCGCCGACGAGGCCGTCCTCCAGGTAGAGATCCGCGACGACGGGACCGGCATCACCCCACGACAGCCCCCCACCGGCGTGGGACTGCAATCCATGGCCGAACGCGCCACCGAACTCGGCGGCACGATCGACATCTCCAGCAGCACCAAGGGCACCATCGTGCGGGCGGGACTGCCCCGCACGCCACCCCTCAGGGACGGTGGGTGACGGTCGGTTCGGGGTGCTGCTTGTGGAAGCGGCCGTCCTTTGTCGCCTCCGCCGTGGGGCGGCGCCATGCCGTGCCGGCGTGCCGCTGCTGACCAGCAGGCCCGAGGACCGGCGGGACAGGTCCGAGAACCGGGTAGGCCGCGTCTCGGCGGCGGTACCGGTCATCGGGACAGGGGCGGCGGGGCAGCGGTGCGAGCCGCACGATGGGGCGATGAGTTCGCTGACGATTCCCGCGGTGCTGGCCAGGACGGCGGAGACGTTCCCGAACGTGGAGGCGGTCGTGGACGGGGACGTCCGGGTGACCTACGCGGGCTTGCGGGAGCGCGTGCGCGAGGTGGCGGAAGCGTTCGTCGGGGCAGGGATCGGGCGGGGGGACCGGATCGCGATCTGGGCGCCCAACGGGCTGCGCTGGGTCGTGGCCGTACTCGGCGCGATGGAGGCGGGGGCCGTCCTCGTGCCCCTCAATACCCGGTACAAGGGGGAGGAGGCCCGGTGGCCTCTCACCCGGGCGCGCGTGAAGATGCTGTTCGTCGAGGACGGCTTCCTCGGCATCGACTATCCCGGGCTGCTCGGCATGGACTCGGCCGGGGTGGTCGCGGGGCTGCCCGACCTTGAGGCCGTGGTCACCTTCGACGGTGCCGAGCGGCCGGGCGTTACGCGTTGGGACGGGTTCCTCCGCACGGGCGTTCCGGACGCGCGGGCCGAAGTCGCGCCCGGTGACCTCGCCGACATCCTGTTCACGTCCGGATCCACGGGACGCCCCAAGGGCGTCATGTGCACGCACGAGCAGAACGTCCGGACATACGAGGCATGGACGGGCCGCACGGGCGTGCGAGCCGGCGACCGGTACCTGATCGTGAATCCGATGTTCCACACCTTTGGCTACAAGGCGGGCGTTCTGGCATGCGTGCTCCAGGGCGCCACGATGGTGCTCCAGCGGACCTTCGACGTCGCGGAGACGCTGCGGCTCATCGAGAAGGAGCGGATCACCGTCCTGCCGGGGCCGCCGACCGTCTACACATCGCTGCTCGATGCCCCGGGGCGCGCGGAGCGGGACCTGTCGTCGCTGCGGCTGGCGGTGACCGGCGCGGCGGACGTGCCGGTCGCGCTGGTGCGGCGGGTGCGCGACGAGCTGTTCCCGCAGGTCGTCACGGCGTACGGGTTGACCGAATCGGCCGGCACCGTCTCCGCCTGCTCGGTGGACGACGATGACGAGACCATCGCCACGACCTGCGGCAGGCCCATCGCGGACGTGGAGGTCGCCATCGTGGACGAGCGCGGCGAGCCCGTCCCGCCCGGCGTCGACGGCGATGTCCTGGTACGCGGCTACAACGTCATGAAGGGATACCTGGACGATCCGGAGGCCACGGCGGAGACCGTCCGCGACGGGTGGCTCGACACAGGCGACCGGGGGCGGCTGGACGGGCGCGGGAACCTGACCATCACCGGGCGGACGAAGGAGATGTTCGTCGTCGGTGGCTTCAACGTGTATCCCGCCGAGGTCGAGGACGTCCTGGCCCGGCATGACGCGGTCGCCGAATCGGGCGTGGTCGGGGTGCCCGACGCGCGGATGGGGGAGGTCGGGCGCGCGTACGTCCGGAGGCGTCCGGGCAGGCGGGCCACCGCCGAGGAGCTGATCGCGCACTGCCGGGAGCGGCTCGCGAACTTCAAGGTCCCGCGGGAGGTCGTCTTCGTGGACGACCTCCCGAAGACCGCGTCCGGCAAGGTCCGCCGGGTGGATCTCAGAGGGCGGCCATGACGCGGGCCCGGTGTTCGGCGGGGGAACCCCAAGCCGAGTACAGCGCGCGCGCCTTGCGGATCCAGAGCGACGGGTCGTACTCGTCGGTGTAGCCGATGGCGCCGTGCACCTGAAGGGCGGTCTTGGCCAGCGCGTAGGACGCCTCTGAGGCCGCGACCTTGGCGGCCGACACGTCCCGCGCGAAATCCGGTGTCCCGTACGCGAGCGCCGCGCCGCGGACCAGGGGACGGGCGAACTCCAGCTCCACCATCGTACCCGCCAGGTGGTGCTTGATCGCCTGGTACTCGCCGATCGGGCGGCCGAACTGCTGCCGTGTGTTGGCGTACTCGACCGACACGTCCAGGAGCGCCTGCCCGACGCCGATCTGTTGCGCCGCGCACAGCAGGGCGCCGAGATCGGTGAAGCCGGAGGCGCCCTCGGCGCGGAAGAGCCGCCGCGCCGGGTCCAGGGACGCGACGGGCCCGCCGGTCACCGTGCACTCGGTCCCGGAGGCGGTGACCACCAGGTCGGCGACGTCGGCGTCCAGCGCGTACGGGACGGCCACGGACACGATCGCCTCGCCTTCCGCGATCCTCGGCAGCCAGGGCGGGGCGACCAGTTCGGCGGCGGCGAGCGTCTCCACGTAGGGGCCGGGTGCGGCGGCGCGGCCCAGCTCCTCCACGGCGATCGCCAGCTCGACCGGCAGCACGCCCGCCCCGCCGTCCATTTCGGGGACGGCCAGCGCGAACACCCCGGCCGCGGCGACCGACGACCACAGGATCCGGCCCGGCCCCGCCTCGCCGCCCGCCCACGATCGGGCGGTCGTCGCGGTGCCCGCCTCCCGCAGGCGCTCACGCAGCGTCTCGGCGAACATCCGCTGCTCGGCGGACAGGACGAACTTCACCGCGACCCCCTCGGCAGGCCGAGCAGCCGCTCGGCGATCACGTTGCGCTGGATCTCGTTGGTGCCCGCGTAGATCGGGCCGGCGAGCGAGAATACGTAGTTCTCCAGCCACTCCGACGCCAGCTCGCCGTCCGGGCCGAGCAGGTCGAGGGCGGTCTCGTGCAGCGCCACGTCCAGCTCGGACCAGTAGATCTTGTTGAGGCTGGACTCGGCGCCGGCGTCGTCGTCCCGCGAAATCGTCTCGAAGCCCTTGAGCCGGTACGCCCGCGACCTGATCCACGCGTCGGCGACCCGGTCGCGCAGCGCGGTGTCGGACGGGTCGGCGCGCTCGCGCCACAGCTCCACCAGCCGCGAGGCCGCGGCCGTGAACCGGCCGGGACTGCGCAGGGTGAGGCCGCGCTCGTTGCCGGCCGTGCTCATCGCGACGCGCCAGCCGTCGCCGGGCGCGCCGATGACGTCCGCGTCGGGAACGAACACCCCGTCCAGGAAGAGCTCGGCGAACGCGGGCTTGCCGTCCAGCCGTCCGATCGGGCGCACCGTCACGCCCTCCGCGTCCAGCGGGAACATCAGGTACGTCAGCCCCCGGTGCCGCACCGACTCCGGGTCGGAGCGAAACAGCCCAAAGCCCCGGTCGGCGAAGGCCGCGCGGGAGCTCCAGGTCTTCTGGCCGTCGAGGCGCCAGCCACCGTCCGTACGGGTGGCCGTCGCGCGCAAGGCCGCCAGGTCGCTGCCCGCGCCCGGTTCCGACCACGCCTGTGCCCAGATCACCTCGCCGGACGCCATCGGCGGCAGGATCCGCGCGAGCTGCTCCGGCGTGCCGTGCTTCAGCAGGGTCGGAGCCAGCAGGTTGATCCCGTTCTGGCTGACCCGCCCCGGCGCGCCCGCCGCGTAGTACTCCTCTTCGAAGACCAGCCATTGCAGGACGGACGCGCCACGCCCGCCGTACCGCTCGGGCCAGGACACCACGCCCAGCCGGGCCGCGCCCAGCGTCCGCTCCCACGAGCGGTGGGCGGCGAACCCCTCTCCGGTCTCCAGCGACGGCAGCGGCGCCGCGGGGACGTGTGCGCTCAGCCAGTCCCGTATCTCGGCGCGGAACGCCTCGTCCGCGGCCCCGAACTCAAGATCCATCCGCGGCCGCCTTCATGCTCCTGGCGCTCTGCCCGGCCAGCGGGTCGTCGGCCGTCTCGGCGTTGTGCGCGTGGGCGAGGTGATGCAGGCCGAACACCGAGTCCATCCCGGCGTGCATGCCCTGGAGGTCCTCGGCCTGGTTGACGGCCTTCTTCGTCAGCGCGAGGCCGAGCCGGGGCATCGTGGCGATCCGCTCGGCCAGGGCGAGGGTTTCGTCCTCCAGCGTCTCGCGGGACACCACCCGGTTGACCCAGCCCAGTTCGTGGGCGCGGGAAGCGGTCATCCGCTCGCCGGTGAACAGGAACTCCTTGGCAACGCGCGGCGGCATCACCCACGGGTGCGCGAAATACTCCACGCCCGGAATGCCCATCCGGACGACCGGGTCGGCGAAGAAGGCGTCCTGCGAGGCGACGATCAGGTCGCACACCCAGGCCACCATCAGGCCGCCCGCGATGCAAGCGCCCTGAACGGAGGCGATCATCGGTTTGGGGATCTCCCGCCAGCGGCGGCACATGCCGAGGTAGACCTCCGACTCGCGGGCGAAGCGGCTCTCCGCGCCCGCCTTGCCGACGTGGTCCCACCACAGCCCCGCCCTGCGCGGGAAGCTCCGTTCGGCGTCGCGTCCGGGTGTCCCGATGTCGTGCCCGGCGGAGAAGTGCGGTCCGGCCCCGGCGAGGACGATCACCGTGACCTCGTCGTCCTCGGCCGCCCGGTAGAACGCCTCGTCCAGGGCGTAGGTCATCGCCGAGTTCTGGGCGTTGCGGTACTCGGGCCTGTTCATCGTGACGACCGCGACGGCGCCCCGGCGGTGATACTCGACGACCATCTCGCCTCCCGTGATTCTAACAACTGTTTGGTAGACTAGATGATCGGTCAACACCCGCCGGCCACGCACTCCCGGCCACCGGGATCTCCGGGGGGCGTAGGGAACGCGTGAAGATCGGGCTCCGGCGCGTAGGGAAAGCGTCAAGATCGGTGTGAATCGCCCGGAACAGAGGTTTCCTGCGACTGACGCCGCAGGGAGAGCTCCGCGTTCGCGCACGTCCTGGCGCCGAACCTCACCCTGGGCAGGACCGCTCCCCGCCGGGGCTGAGAGGATGACGACCATGGCCAGGGGGCAGCTCCGCATCTACCTGGGGGCCGCCCCCGGAGTCGGGAAGACCTACGCCATGCTGTCGGAGGCCCATCGCCGTGCCGAGCGCGGCACGGACGTCGTCGTCGGCTACGTCGAGACCCACGACCGGCCCCGCACCGCCGCGCAGCTGGAGGGGCTGGAGGTGCTGCCGCGCGCGCGGTTCGCCTACCGCGGCGCCGAGTTCACCGAGCTGGACGTCACCGCCGTGATCGACCGCGCTCCCGAGGTCGTGCTCGTCGACGAGCTGGCCCACACCAACGCGCCCGGCGGCCGGCACGGCAAGCGCTGGCGGGACGTGGAGGACATCCTGGACGCCGGCATCCACGTCATCTCGACCGTCAACGTCCAGCACCTGGAGTCGGTCAACGACGTCGTGGAGGAGATCACCGGCGTGCCGCAGCGCGAGACCGTCCCGGACGAGGTGGTCCGCCGCGCCGACCAGGTGGAGCTGGTCGACATGGCACCCGAGGCGCTGCGCCGCCGGATGGCGCACGGCAACGTCTACACGCCCGAGAAGGTGGACGCCGCCCTCTCCCACTACTTCCGCGTCGGCAACCTGACGGCGCTGCGCGAGCTGGCCCTGCTGTGGCTGGCCGGCAAGGTCGACGACCAGCTCGACCGGTACCGCAGCGAGCACGGCATCGGCGGCACCTGGGAGGCGCGGGAGCGGATCGTCGTCGCGCTGACCGGGGGGCCGGAGGGCGAGGCGCTGCTGCGCCGCGCGACCCGGATCGCCGCCCGCTCCAAGGGCGCCGACCTGCTCGCGGTGCACGTGGCGCGCGGCGACGGGCTGGCCGGGGCACGGCCACGCGACCTGGCCCGGCAGCGCGAGATCGTGGAAGGGCTGGGCGGCACTTACCACCAGGTCGTCGGGGACGACATCCCGCGCGCGTTGCTGGACTTCGCGGGCGCCGTCAACGCCACGCAGCTCGTCCTCGGTGTGTCGCGGCGGCGCCGGATCGCGCAGCTGCTGCGACCGGGCATCGGGGTGACGACGACGGCGATGTCCGGCACGATCGACGTCCACATGGTCACCCACGACCAGGCCCGGCGCGGCATCGTCCGCCCGGTGCGCGACGGCGGGCTGTCGGGGGGCCGGCGCCTCGCCGGGTTCCTGCTGGCCGCCTGCGGGCTGCCGCTGCTCACCTTCGGGCTCCTCCAGGCGCGTCCCGCGCTCGCGCTGCCGAGCGACATCCTGTTCTTCCTGGCGGCCGTGGTCGGGGTCGCGCTGGTCGGCGGGATGTGGCCGGCGCTGCTCACGGCTGTGGCCGGGTTCCTGCTGCTCAACTGGTACTTCACGCCGCCGCTGCATCATTTCACCGTCGCCGAGCAGGAGAACCTGATCTCGCTTGCGGTGTTCGTGCTGGTCGCCGTTGGCGTCAGCCTGGTCGTGGACCACGCCGCACGGCGCTCCCGCGAGGCCGCGAAGCTCGGCGGCGAGGCCGGGATGCTGTCGGCGCTCGCGGGCAACGTCCTGCGGGGCGAGCGGGCCCTGGACGCGCTGCTCGGACGGCTCCGCGAGACGTTCGGGCTGACGTCGGTCACGCTGCTGGAGCGGCCCGCCCCGGCCACGCCCGACAGCCACGGCGACCCGTCCGACTGGCGGATCGTCGCGACCGTCGGCGGGCGGCCCTGCACCGCGCCCGGCGAGGGCGACACCGAGATCCCGGTCGGCGACGACCTGACCCTGGCGATCCGGGGCCGGCCGCTGCCCGCCGGCGACCGGCGCGTCCTGGAGGCGTTCGCCGTCCAGGCCGCCGGGGCGCTGCGCCACCAGCGGCTGGAGGCCGAGGCGGAGCGGGCCCGCCCGCTGGAGGCCGCCGACCGGATGCGGACGGCGCTGCTCAACGCCGTCAGTCACGATCTGCGCACCCCGCTGGCCTCGGCCAAGGCCGCCGTCGACAGCCTCGCCACGTCCTCGGTCGAGTGGACGCCGAGCGAGCGCGAGGAACTGCTGGACACCGCCCGCCAGTCCCTCGACCGGCTCGACCGGCTGGTCGCCAACCTGCTCGACATGAGCCGGCTCCAGGCCGGTGTGCTCGGCATCGCGGCCCAGCCCATCGCACTGGAGGAGATGGTGCCGCGCGCTCTGGACGACCTGTTGGACGGCCGGGGCGGCGAGGCGGTGTCGCTCAGGCTCGGCGGGGATCTGCCGGAGGTCACCGCCGACCCGGCGCTGCTGGAGCGCATCCTGGTCAACCTGATCGCCAACGCGCTGCGGCACAGCCCGCCCGGCTCGCCCGTCCTCATCACGGCCGGCGCCATCCGCGACCGCGTCGAGCTGCGGATCGCCGACCGCGGCCCCGGTGTCCCGCGCGGCGACCGCGAGCGGATCTTCCTGCCATTCCAGCGGCTGGACGACCGCGACAACCACACCGGCGTCGGTCTCGGCCTCGCCCTGGCCCGCGGGTTGACGGAGGCGATGGGCGGCGAACTCGTCCCCGAGGACACCCCCGGCGGCGGGCTGACGATGATCGTCGCGCTGCCCGTCCACCGGCGCGTGCTGACCGGGCCGGACGAGGGGCCGGCGGCTGACCCGGGAGCGGACCCGGCCAAGGCACGCGGGGAGCCGTCCACCCGAGGCGAGGAGGGGGCGTCGTGACGCGCGTCCTGGTCGTCGACGACGAACCGCAGCTCCTGCGGGCGCTGCGCATCAACCTGCGCGCCCGCGACTACGAGGTCGAGGTCGCCGCCGACGGCACCACCGCGCTCCGCCGGGCCGGGGCGTGGAAGCCGGATCTGGTCGTCCTCGACCTCGGCCTGCCGGACATCCCGGGCATCGACGTCATCCACGGGCTGCGCGGCTGGACGCACGTCCCGATCATCGTGTTGTCCGGCCGGGCCGGCAGCCAGGACAAGGTGGAGGCACTGGAAGCCGGTGCCGACGACTACGTGACCAAACCGTTCGACATCGAGGAACTCGTCGCCCGGATCCGCGCGGTGAGCCGCCGCATCTCCGTCACGGACACGTCGTGGTCCGTGGAGGTGGGGGAGCACACCATCGACCTCGTCAACAAGACGGTGACCGGCGACGTGCACCTCACACCCACCGAATGGGAACTGCTGGACGTGCTGCTCCGCAACCCCGGCAAGCTCATCAGCCAGCGGCAACTCCTCACCACCGTCTGGGGTCCGTCCTATCTGCGCGAGACCAACTATCTGCGCCAGTACATGGCCCAGCTCCGCCGCAAGCTCGAAACCGATCCGGCGCACCCCCGTCACCTGCTGACCGAGCCGGGCATGGGCTATCGCTTCCAGCCCTGAGGGGTGGTCCGCACCCGAACCAGAAAACGGTCCACTTTCCGATCCATTGGCTCGTGTGGCCTGGGATCCGGCCTACCAGGCTGAGGCTGGAACAGCCGATGGAGGAGGGATCCGTATGGGTGGGACCAGGACCGATGGGCGATTGTGGGCCATCTGCGACCTGAGAATGCCGGCCGCGCGGGAGGAGGCCGGACGGCACGAGTACGACGGGATCGTCCAGGACCTCTCCCCCGGAGGGGTGAAGCGCGCGCTCGGCGCGCTGGGCGGCGAGCGCTACACCGATCCGCATGATGAGGCCCACGCTGCGGCGGCCGAGGAGGCCCTGCGCGTGACGTTCGGGGAGCTGGAGCTGCACCGGGCCAATCCGATGTGGCACATCCAGAACCTGGATCTCGCCTGCTATGACCGCGCGTACGCGTCGGAGGAGCGGCGCCGGGAGGCGCGCCTCGCGCACCTGCGTGCCTGGCCCGAGGCGGTGGAGGCGGCGGTGCGAGCACTCGACCACGTCCCGGCGCCGCTGGCGGTGGCGACGCTGCCCGCCGCCCGCGGGCTCGGCCGCCTCCTGCCCGAGGGTGAGGAGGCCGCCAGGAAGGCGCACGCCCGGTTCGTCGCCATCGTGGAGTCGTGGGCCGAGCACGGCGATCCGTCGGCGGCGCTCGGCGGCGCCGCGCTGGCCCGCCTCGTCTCCTCGGCCGAGGCGCAGGAGATCGACCTGACGGATCTGGCGATGCTGGCCGAGGCCGAACGCGGGCGCGTGCGCGCCCTGCTGGACGAGGCATGCCGGCGCGTCGATCCGGACGCCACGTCCGCCGAGACGATGCGCGCCCTGCTCGCCGACCATCCGGACGCGGGCCACCTGGTCGCCGAGGCGCGCGCGGTCACGGCGGAGGTGGTGGCGTGGACGGCCGAGCGCGGGCTGGTCCCCTACACCGATGGAGAGTGCCTGGTCGGCGAGGTGCCGCCGTCCCAGCCGGGGCAGGTGGCCACGATGACGGTCGCCGCCCCGTACGAGCCCGACGGCCCGAGCTGGTTCCGCGTGAACCCGCCCGCCCCGTCCGCCTCCGAACGCGACCGGAAGGACTGGTTGTCGATCTTCAGCCGGACGACCCTGCCGAACATCGCCATCCACGAGGTCGCGCCCGGTCACTTCTCCCACGGGCGGGCCAAGCGCCGCGCCGCGACCGACGTCCGCCGCACGCTGCACTCGGAGGGCTTCACCGAGGGCTGGGCGCACTACTGCGAGGAACTCGCGGTGGAGGAGGGCTTCCGCCAGGGCGATCCCCGGCACGCGGCCGGGGTGTACCGCGACGCGCTCTGGCGCGTCACCCGGCTGGCCTGCGTCATCGGCCTGCACACCGGCGCGATGGACCTCGCCGAGGCCGAGCACCGGTTCAGCGCCGACGCCTTCCTGGACGGGCCGGCGGCCCGGACGGCGGCGCGCCGCGGGCTGACCGACCCGCTCTCCGGCTTCTCCTACACCACCGGGAAGCTCGCCATCCGCGGCCTGCGGGACCGCGCCAGGGCCGCCTGGGGGCCGCGGTTCACGTTGCCGCGCTTCCACGCCGCGCTGCTCGATCTCGGCGCCCCGCCGCTCGGCCTCCTGGACACCGCGCTGGAACGCGGGTGATCCCCGAACCGGCACGGCTCCTGGCCTTCGTTGGCGCGGCCGCCGTCCTGATCCTCGTCCCGGGTCCCAACCTGGTCTACATCCTGACCCGCAGCGTCGCCCAGGGGCGGCGGGCGGGGCTGATGTCCGCGCTCGGCGTGGAGACGGGCACGCTCGTGCACATCGCCGCGGCGGTGCTGGGCCTGTCGTCGCTGATCGCGGCGTCGGGCGTCGCCTTCTCTGTCCTGAAGTACGCCGGCGCCGCGTATCTGGTCTACCTCGCCGTCCGGGCCCTGCTCCACAACGAACTGTTGGACGCGTCCGGCGGGGCCGAGCCGCTGCCGCCGGGCCGGCTGTTCCGGGACGGGCTCCTGGTGAACGTCCTCAACCCCAAGGTGGCACTGTTCTTCCTCGCCTTCCTTCCGCAGTTCCTGCCGGACGGGAGCGACACGGCGTCCGCGCACGCGCAGATGGCGGTCTTCGGGGTCGTGTTCTTCGTCCTCGCCCTGGCCCTGGACGTCACGTACGCCCTCGCCGGAGCACGGGCGAGGGACTGGCTGGGACGCCGTCCAAGGATCCTGCGACGGCAGCGCTTCGCCGTCGCCGGGATCTACCTTCTCCTTGGTGCCTACGCCGTCCTGTCGGAGTGAGCCGGCGCGGGCTCCGCTCATGAGTGTGCCCGGTCCGGCCTTCCTACCCCTGTGGAGAAAGG
>NZ_BCQT01000014.1 GCF_001552215.1 Actinomadura macra NBRC 14102
TCGCCCCACGCCTCCACCCGGAACGACCACGCCCCCGGCTCCGTCGGCGTCACCTCCGCCGCCCACCGGTCCAGACCATGACCGATCTCGGCCATCCGCGCGCCCGCGAGCTCCTCGCCACCCGGCGTCCGCAGCACCACCGCCGCCCCCAGCGACTCGTGCCCCTCACGGAACACCGTCGCGGCGACCTCCACCGTCTCCCCCACCACCGCCTTGGCGGGCCATCGACCGCCCCCCACCACCGGCGACACGTCCAGGATCGGTATCCGACCGAGCCTCGGAATGCCGGTCATTTGGGACGTTCCGGACTCGACCTGCATGTGCCACCCCTACCCGTTCGAGAAATCCAAAACGTCCCATGCCCGCGAACCGGCGCTTCCCTTCTCGTCGTTGTCCATAACTTTGCGCTGCGGATCGGATACCGGGAGCAAACACCACAAAACGATCATTTGCCTGGGAGTAGGGGGCGGCCTGGACGGTCCGCGGACGGTCGGGATTCCGTAAACGCCCGGCAGCGGATCGGTCTTCCGGGTGACGGTCCGGTCCCCGGTGTCGCATCCGTCCGAGGGCACCACATAGCGTGGTTCCGCGTGAAGGCAATCCGACGTTTCACGGTACGCACCGTCCTTCCCGAGCCGCTCAGGCAACTGGAGGAGCTCGTCCTCAACCTGCGCTGGTCCTGGCATCACGAGACGCTCGACCTGTTCCGCGCCGTGGACCCGGCGCTGTGGAAGGCCGTCCGCCACGATCCGGTGCGGTTGCTCGGCGAAGTCTCACCGGAACGCCTGGCGGCCCTCGCAGGTGACAGGAGATTCCTGCGCCGCCTCCAGGACACGGCCGACGACCTGCATGAATACCTGACGGCACCGCGCTGGTACCAGACGCGCTCCACGCCCCTCGCAGAGCGCGGGGAGGCTCCGTCCTCCATCGCCTACTTCTCGCCCGAATACGGGATCACCGCCGCGTTGCCGCAGTACTCCGGTGGCCTCGGCATCCTCGCCGGCGATCACCTCAAGACGGCGAGCGACCTCGGCGTCCCGATCATCGGGGTCGGGCTGCTCTACCGGCACGGCTACTTCTCGCAGTCGCTGTCGCCGGACGGCTGGCAGCTGGAGCGCTATCCGCCGCTCGACCCGAACGGGCTGCCGCTCACCCTGCTCCGCGATCACGACGGGACGCCCGTCCGGGTCAGCGTCGCCCTGCCGAAGGACCGCGACCTGCACGCGCAGGTGTGGCTCGCCCGCGTCGGGCGCGTCCCGCAGCTGCTGCTCGACTCCGACGTCGAGGACAACGACCAGGCCGCGCGGGACGTCACCGACCGGCTCTACGGCGGCGGCGGCGACCACCGGCTCCTCCAGGAGATGCTGCTCGGCATCGCGGGGGTGCGGGCGATCCGCGCCTACTGCGACATCACCGGGCACCCGGCGCCGGAGGTGTTCCACACCAACGAGGGTCACGCCGGGTTCCTCGGCCTGGAGCGCATCCGCGAGCTGGTGTCCGAGCAGGGCCTGACATTCGACGAGGCCCTGGAGGCCACCCGCGCGGGGACGGTGTTCACCACGCACACGCCCGTCCCGGCGGGCATCGACCGGTTCCCGCGCGAGCTGATCCAGCGATACTTCGGCGACCCGAACGAGGACGACGTCCCCGTGGAGCGGGTCCTCGCCCTCGGCGCCGAGGATTACCCGGGCGGCGACCGCACCGTCTTCAACATGGCCGTGATGGGTATGCGGTTGGCCCAGCGGGTCAACGGCGTCAGCGCCCTGCACGGCCGTGTCAGCCGGGAGATGTTCGGCGGGCTGTGGGGCGGCTTCGACACCGCCGAGGTCCCCGTCGGGTCGATCACCAACGGTGTGCACGCCGGGACGTGGGTGGCCCGGGAGGTCCTGGAACTGGCCGCCCGCGAGGTCCCGTCGGTCGTGGAGTCGGCGAGCGGCTGGGAGGGCGTGCGCAACGTCCGGAGCGGTGAGATCTGGCGGGTACGGCGGGTGCTGCGCGAGCGGCTCGTCGTGGACGCGCGGCGCCGGCTCCGCGAGTCGTGGCGGCAGCGCGGCGCGAGCGAGGCCGAGACGTCCTGGATCGACCAGGCGCTCGACCCCGATGTGCTGACGATCGGGTTCGCGCGGCGCGTCCCGTCCTACAAGCGGCTGACGCTGATGATGAGCGACCGGCACCGGCTCCGGTCGATCCTGCTGGACCCCGACCGGCCGGTGCAGATCGTCATCGCCGGCAAGGCGCACCCGGCCGACGAGGGCGGCAAGCGGCTGATCCAGGACATCGTGCGGTTCGCCGACTCCGAGGACATCCGGCACCGGATCGTGTTCCTGCCCGACTACGACATGGCGCTCGGGCAGCTCCTCGTCCAGGGCTGCGACGTGTGGATGAACAACCCGCTGCGGCCCCTTGAGGCGTGCGGGACGTCCGGGATGAAGGCGGCGCTGAACGGCGGGCTCAACCTGTCGATCCGTGACGGCTGGTGGGACGAGTGGTACGACGGGCAGAACGGCTGGGCCATCCCGTCCGCCGACGGGCTCGCCACCCCCGACCGTCGCGACGCGCTGGAGGCCGCCGCGCTGTACGAGCTGATCGAGGACCATGTCGCGGTCACGTTCTACGACCGGGACTCGGCGGGGCTGCCGCGCCGCTGGCTGGAGATGGTCAAGCACACGATCGCCACGCTCGGCCCGAAGGTGCTGGCGTCCCGGATGGTCCGCGACTACGTGGAGGGGTACTACGACCCGGCCGCCGCATCCGCCCGCGCCATGTCGACCGACAAGTACGCCGGGGCGCGCGCGCTGGCGGCCTGGAAGCAGCGGGTGTCCTCGGGGTGGCCGCGCGTCGCCGTCGAGCACGTCGAGTCCACCGGGGAGGAGAGCCCGCACGTCGGCGGGCGGCTGACCGTGCGGGTGCTGGTCGATCTCGGCGTCCTCGACCCGGGTGACGTCGCTGTGGAGGTCGCCTACGGCCGCGTCGACGACTCCGATGCGCTGGTTGCGCCGACCTACCTTGAGCTGCGCGGCGGCGAACCGGCCGAGGACGGCCGGCTCCGCTACGCGGGCGAGGTCCCGCTGGCGCGCAGCGGCGCGTTCGGGTACAGCGTCCGCGTCGTGCCGAGCCACCCCATGCTGTCCGGACGGGCGGAGATGGGGCTGGTCGCGCTGCCACCCGCGCCGCCCGGCATGACGAACGGCGACCTGCGCTAGAGGCCGTCCTCGTCGTCGGGCGGCGGGTCCGGCTGCCGCCATCCGGCGACGAGGACGGGCAGCAGCAGGTGCGTCAGGAAAAGCGCGACGACGCCGTCGGCGATGGCCGCCATCGGGATGTGCGCCTCCCGGCCCCCGCCGGTGTTGAGCACAACGGCGGCGACCACGACGATCACCCCGAGCATGATCCGGTGCGCGATCGTGTGGGCGCGGAGCCGCTCGGCCACCTGCCGCTCGTCCAGCCTCCGCTCCGACCGCGACGTCGTGCCGCGCGTCGCGGTGTTCAGCGCGCTGAACACCGGTATCGCCACCACGACCGACAGGCCCAGCAACGCGATCGACGCGTACATCGCGGGATCGCCCGGCGCGAGGTTCCACGACACCACGCAGCCCGCCCACGGCATCGCCACCGCCACCAGCCCGGCCACCACGACCCACCTGCGCCGACGCCGCGTCGCATACCAGGACGGCAGGACCTCGCGCTGGAGGGCCTCGTCCCATGCGCGCGCCCATCGGTCCCTGATGCGGGTGCGCCGCTCGCCCATTCCCCGGGGCTCCCCCCTCGGCGCGCTCATCGGGCGCTGCCCAGCGTGGGAAAGGGCGCCAGCGAGAACACGACCTCGACGGGCACCTCGAAGAACCGGGCGATGCGCAGCGCGAGGTGCAGGCTCGGGCTGTACTCGCCGCGCTCCAGGTAACCGACCGTCTGATAGTGAACGCCCAGCGCCGTGGCGAGCTCGCGGCGTGAGACGCCCCGCTCGGCCCTCAACACCGCGATCCGGTTGTAGACGCTCTCCTTCTCCGCGGACACCGTCACAGTCTTCCGCAGCCGGCGGAAGAAGGTGCGTCACGCGGGGCATTCTCAGGCGGGAGGTGGGGCCGCCAGCGACTCGTAGGCGGGGGCGAGGACGTCGGTCAGGTCCCGGCGGCGGACCCGGACCGGCGGGGGAGTCGCGACCCGCAGGACGAACCCCGGCGGGACGGGCGGGGCGGGCGGACGTTCGCGCAGCCCCGCCAGACCGGACGGCGGCGTCCAGAACCCGGCGGCGGTGAGCGGCTCGTCCGCCATCTCGAACGGGTCGGGCTCGGCGCCGGGGCCCGAGCCGCGCCGCAGCGCCGCGAGCAGCCGGTCCCGGCCGCGCCCGTTCCACTCCAGGATGAGGAACGGGTCGTCATCGAACGCCTCGGCCAGCAGGTACAGGACGGCCGCCGCGTGCTTGCACGGGTCGCCCCAGTCGGGGCAATCGCACATCAGGTGCAGGTCGGAGGCCGTCCCCGGGAACAGCGCCAGCCCCAGTTCGGCGAACACCCACTCGATCTCCGGCGGCATCTCACCCGCGAGCAGCCGCGCCCGGAACACCGCACGGGACGCCAGCTCCGCCTCCGCCGCGCGCCAGCCCGCGTCGTCGATCGCCTCGATGCCGAGCGCGACCTCGTACGGTTCGGGCGCCGACCCCCGCACCTTCGCGGTGACCTCGTACGGGGCGACCCGCAGGTCGAAGACGTTGCCCTTGCGCGCGTAGGTACGGCCGCGCTGGAGCCGGCCCTTGTCGGCGAACGACTCGACGAGGTCGATGAACCGCCGCGACCACCACCGCGCACCGATCGAGCCGCGCTTGGTGCGGGCCCTGACGCCCGTGTCCGCTTCCGCTTCCGCGTCGAAATCCTCGTGCATCAGTCGCTCACCGCATCCGGGGACAGGCGCAGAACGTCACGCAGCTCCGCGACCGACAGCTCGGTCAGCCACTCCTCGCCGGTGCCGACGATCGAGTCGGCCAGGGCCTTCTTGCGCTCGATCATCTCGTCCACCCGCTCCTCCATCGTGCCGATGCAGATGAACTTGCGCACCTGCACGTTGCGGGTCTGCCCGATGCGGAACGCCCGGTCGGTCGCCTGGTCCTCGACGGCCGGGTTCCACCAGCGGTCCACGTGGACGACGTGGTTCGCGGCCGTCAGCGTCAGCCCCGTGCCGGCGGCCTTGAGCGACAGCAGGAAGACCGCGGGCTCCGGGTCGTCCTGAAAGTGCCGGACGAGGTCGTCGCGCGCCTGCTTGGACGTGCCGCCGTGCAGCCACAGGACGGGCCGCTCCAGCCGCGCCGCGAGGTAGGGCTGGAGCATCGAGCCGAACTCGGCGTACTGCGTGAAGACGAGGATCTTCTCGCCCTGTTCCAGGACCTCGGCGCAGACCTCCTCCAGCCGCTCCAGCTTCCCCGACCGGCCGGGCAGCCGCGAGCCGTCCTTCAGCAGCTGCGCCGGATGGTTGCAGACCTGCTTGAGCTTGGCCATCGTCGCCAGGACAAGCCCGCGCCGCTGCTTGTCGTCGGCCTCGGCGATCTGGGCGAGCATGTCGTCCACCGTCGCCTGGTAGAGCGACGCCTGCTCGGTGGTCAGGTTGCAGTAGACCTTGATCTCCTGCTTCTCCGGCAGGTCCGAGATAATCGACTTGTCGGTCTTGAGACGGCGTAGGACGAACGGCTGCGTCGCCCTTTTCAGCGCCAGCGCGGCCTGCTCGTCGCCGTCCCGCTCGATCGGGATCGCGAACCGCTCCCGGAACGCGGCGCGCGGGCCGAGCAGCCCCGGGTTCGCGAACTCCATGATCGACCACAGTTCGGTCAGATGGTTCTCCACCGGCGTGCCGGTCAGCGCGATCCGGCTGCGCGCCGGGATGCTCCGCACCGCCCTGGCCTGCCGTGTCCCGCTGTTCTTGAGGGCCTGCGCCTCGTCGCAGACGACCCGCTCCCAGCCGATCTCCGCGAGCGTCTCGGCGTCGCGCGCGGCCGTCCCGTAGGTGGTCAGCACCAGGTCGGCCCCGGCGACGGCCTGACCCAGCCCCTCGCCGCGGTGCCGTCCCGTCCCGTGGTGGACGTGGACGCGCAGCTTGGGGGTGAACCGCGCCGCCTCACGCTGCCAGTTCCCCACCAGCGACATCGGCAGGATCGCGAGGGTCGGACCGGGGCGCGCGCCGCCCTCCCGCTCGTGGACGAGCAGCGACAGAATCAAGATCGTTTTGCCCAGCCCCATGTCGTCGGCGAGCAGCGCGCCGAGGCCGAGATCGTTCATGAAGGCCAGCCAGGCGAGCCCGCGCTCCTGGTACGGGCGCAACTCGGCGTCGAGCTCGTCGGGGGTCCGTAGCGGGGTGAGGCGGCGGTCGGCCTCGCCGGACAGCAGGTCACCGAGCGTCCCGCCCGCGTCGACCTCGGTGAGCGGAAGCGCGCCGTCGCCGGCGTGGATGATCGCGCGGATCGCCTCCGCGGCGGGCATCCGGCCCTGCCGCGGGTGGCGCAGGAAGTCGAGGGCGGCCTCCAACTGCTGCTCGTCCAGCTCCACCCACCGGCCGCGAAGCCGGACGAGCGGGGTCTTCAGCCGCGCCAGCTCCTCCAGCTCGGCCTCGTCGATGCTCTCGTCGCCGATCGCGAGGTCCCAGCGGAAGCGCACCATGCCCTTCAGGTCGAAACCCGAAGGCGCGGCGGCCCCGGACGAGGTCTCCGGGTCGTCCGGATCGGTGGTGAGCTTCATGCCGAGCCGGGCCTTGCCCGCCCACTGGGGGAGCAGGACCCCGAACCCGGCGGCGGCCAGCAGCGTGGCGGCCTGCCGCAGGAAACGGAACGCGCCCGCCGTATCGAGGACGAGTTCGTCCGGGGTGGGGCCGTCCAGAGCCGGGGCGAGGTCGGGGAACAGGCGCAGCGCGCGGCCGAGACCGGTGAGGAGCGTCTCTTCGGCATCGGGGATCGAGGTGGCCTCGCCCGCCCAGACCAGCGCTGCGGGGACGTAGAGACTCGGGTCGTCGGTGCCCTGCAAGGCGAACTCGACACGCCAGGTGTCCGCGTCCTCAGCCTCGTCCTGCACCTGCCCGGTGAGCTCCCGCAGTTCCGGATCGAACTCCGGCGCGCCCGGCTCGGCCAGCCGGAAGCAGACGCGCAGCGGCCCGGCCGGGCGGCGCGACGCGGCGGCCCAGGCGTCCAGCTCGGTGATCAGCTCGCCCGGGTCGTCACCGGGCTCGCGGGCCACCTCGGCGGACGGGCCGGTCAGCGCCGCGACCCAGCGCTCGGCGAGGGGCAGCCGGTCGGGGACCTTGCCGCGCCGGGGCGGCAGCAGCGGATGCGGCACGACGCCCCGGACCGCCGTGTCGACCAGACCGTGCAGGGCCTCGCGCAGCACCTCGGCGGAGGGACGGCCGCCGTCCGCGGCGCGGCACGCGGCGGGCATCGCCGCGGCGAGCGACCGGAACCGCGCCGGGTCGTCGACGACGGGCCGCCAGCGCGCGACGAGGGCGCCGTCCTCGCGCAGCAGCGCGGGCAGCACCTGGCCGCGCCCGGTGAGGTGCACGGCCTCGGCGGCCAGCAGGCACAGGAACCGCAGGTCGGTGCCGGCGACCACGTCGCCGCGGTTCTCGGCGGCCTGGAGCAGCGCCATCGCCGGGAAGGCTTCCAGTACGAGCGCGGGCACCCGCCACGGGCGCAGCTCGGGCTCGTCGCGCACGGGCTCGGGACCGAGCTCGGCGGACGGCAGCGGACGGTCGCCGAGGGTCGGCAGCGACATCGCCAACTCGACACGGAACGCGCCCCGCACTAGCGGTTCATAGGACGTGCCGGAGAAATCCCGTGTCGCGAACGGATGGACCCCAGGGGCGGGCTCGTCCGGACCCGTGCGTTCGGCCCACAGGCAGAGCGCACCACCATGCCACGTGGCGTGGGCGACAAGCATGGTCATCGAAGCTACCAGCAGCCTCGGACAGTGTTGATTGCAATCCCGGCTGTGTTCACTGCAATCCCGGCCCAAGGGACTCGCCTGGCGGCTCGCCCCTTGACCGTGCTCGGGCGAGCGCGACATCGCTTCGCGATCTTCCCGTTGGGGCTCGCCTTCGGCTTCGCCCCCCCCGGTCAGGTCACGCGCTCGCGTGACGGTTGAGGCCACACCGAGGTTGAGCCCACACGACGGTTGAGGTCCCACCGGAACAGAACACTAGGCTCGGGGCGTCACCGCCGAAGTTCTTCAGGAGGGTCGCCGTGGGAGAGTTCGTACGGGTCGAGGTCGAGGATGGGATCGCGACGATCAGGCTTGACCGTCCCAAGATGAACGCCCTGAACGCCCAAGTGCAGCGGGAGCTGATCGACGCGGCCGCGCAGGTCACCGGAGACGACGCCGTCGCCGCCGTCGTGCTGTACGGCGGGGAGCGGGTGTTCGCGGCGGGCGCGGACATCAAGGAGATGGCGCCGCTCGGCTACGCGCGGATGTCGGCGGGCCCCTCGCGCCTTCTCCAGGACTTCGCCAAGGCGCTCGCCGCCATCCCGAAGCCCGTCATCGCCGCGATCACCGGGTACGCGCTCGGCGGCGGCCTGGAACTGGCGCTGACCGCCGACTTCCGGGTGGCGGGCGAGGGCGCGAAGGTCGGGCAGCCGGAGATCCAGCTCGGCATCATCCCCGGCGCCGGCGGCACGCAGCGGCTGGCGCGTCTCGTCGGCCCCGCGAAGGCGAAGGACCTGGTGTTCTCCGGACGGCATGTCGCGGCGGACGAGGCCCTCGCGATCGGCCTCGTCGACCGGGTCGTCCCGGACACTGACGTCTACGCGGCGGCGAAGGAGTGGGCGGCGACGTTCGTGGGCGGCCCGGCGGTCGCCCTCCGTGCCGCCAAGCAGGCCATCGACGCGGGCCTGGAGGTCGACCTGGACACCGGCCTGGAGATCGAGCGGGTCCAGTTCTCGGCCCTGTTCGCCACCGAGGACCAGGCGAACGGCATGAAGAGCTTCATGGAACAGGGGCCGGGCAAGGCCGAGTTCACGGGTCGGTGAGCGCGCGCGCCTGTGCGTTCAGGATCTCGTCGGCGTAACGCTCGGTCCAACGGCCGAGGACAGCGAGCGGCTCCAGCAGCCCGCGCCCGGGGTCGGTCAGCTCGTACTCCACACGCGGCGGGGCCTCGGCGTAGCGACGGCGCGTCACCAGGCCGTTCTGTTCGAGGCGCCGCAGCGTCCCGTTGAGGACCTTGTGGCGGATGCCGCCGATCCGGGCCTGCAACTCGCCGGGACGGAGCGGGCCGTTGCGCAGCGTCCAGAGCACGACGCCCGTCCAGGTGCCCGCCAGCATGTCGAGGGCGAGCCGGGTCTGGCAGTCGGCGGCGAACTCGTGTGTCTGCACTGTGGTCCTCATGGTGTCGCCTGACATCCTGCCCCTCCCGATACGCACCAGATGGTGCGGAACGGACCGCCTAGCGTCCCGTCCGACGGTAGTCGAACGGGAGGTCGTCATGCGGATCGGAGTGCTGGGTGCGGGGGCCATGGCGGACGCGCTAGCGACGCAGTGGGTACGCGCGGGCCACGAGGTGCGGATCGGGGCGCGCACGCCCGCGAAGGCGGTCGCACTGGCGGAACGGATCGGCGCGGCGACCGGGGGCGCGGTCACCGGCGGCGGGCTGCGGGAGGCGGCGGAGTTCGGCGAGGCGGTGCTGCTCGCCGTCTGGTACGAGGGCGTCCAGGACGTGCTGCGCGCGGCGGGTCCGCTCGCGGGCCGGGTGCTGGTCGACTGCGTCAACCCGATGGAGCCGCCGTTCGAGCGGCTGAAGACGGCGGGCGGCCCCTCGGTGGCGCGGTGGATCGCGGACGCGACGGGGGCGCGCGTGGTCAAGGCGTTCTCCATGTGCCACGAGAGCGTGTGGCGGATGACGCCGCCGACGTTCGGCGGCCGCCCCCTCGGCGTCCCCCTGTGCGGCGACGACGCGGACGCCCTCACCGTCGTGCGCGCACTCGTGGCGGATCTCGGCTGTGTGCCCCTGGACGGCGGGAGCCTGGAGAGGGCCGGGCTGCTGGAGGCCGCGACCGCGTTCGTGGTCGGACTGTGGGTCGCCGGCGAGGACCCGGCCACGATGCTGCCGCCACCCGAGTACGCGGGCGGCGATCCGCGACGCACCTCGGAACCGGCGGGGTGACCGGGGCCAGCGGAATGACCGGGGCCGGCCGTCGCCGTTCTTCTTCGCGGCTTTTTTGGCGATGGCACCCGGCCGGGTGGAGATCCGCCGATAGCATCGGCCGCCATGCGACAGGCGTACCGAACCGCGCTGGTGACCGGCGCGTCCAGCGGGATCGGTGAGAGCTTCGCCCGCCTCCTGGCCGCCCGGGGCATCGATCTGGTGATCGTGGCTCGGCGCGCCGACCTGCTGGACGGGCTGGCGCGCGAGCTGGTCGAGCGGTACCGCGTCGCGGTGGAGGTGCTGGCCGCCGACCTCACCGACCCGGTGGAGCGCGACGAGGTCGAGCGGCGGTTGCGCGCCGAGCCGGTGGAACTCCTGGTGAACAACGCGGGGTACGGCGCGTTTGGAGCGTTCGCGGAACTGCCGCTGGACGAGCAGCTCGCGCAGATCGAGCTCAACATCACCGCGCTGGTGCGGCTCACCCACGCGGCGGTGCCCGGCATGGTCGCCCGGGGCCGGGGCGGTGTGCTCAACGTCGCGTCCATGTCGGGGTTCGCGCCGTCACCGGGCAGCGCGACCTACGGGGCGACCAAGGCGTATGTGATCGCCTTCTCCGAGAGCCTGCACGCGGAGGTCGCGGCCAAGGGCGTGCATGTGACCGCGCTGTGCCCCGGTTTCACCCGCACGGAGGACGAGGAGCCCGCCAACCTGCTGTGGTTGCGCCGCGACGACGTGGCCAGGGCGGGTCTGGTCGCGGTGTCGGCCGGGCGTGCGCTGTGCGTCCCCGGCGCCCAGTACAAGGCGGCGCTGCCCGCGCTGAAGCTCGTCCCGAGGTCGTTGCTCAGGGCGGCCGTCATCCGCATGTGGCAACAGGCCGCCGACAGCCGGTGACGGCGGGCAGCCCTTCTTCGCGCCGTTCTACAAACTGAGCCCCGGGTTGCTTGTGAACCGGGTTACTTGACGGGGTCCCTCTCCACTGGCGACGATCGAACCTACGCTTGAGTAGGTTAGTTGGGCCTGCTGGGCGGCCTGATCAGCGTGCCGCGGGTGCGGCGGCACCGCCCGGTAATCCCTGTCGTCCAGTGAAGGAACGGTATGTCCGTCACCCCCGAAGACAAGTTCCAGACCGGTCTCATGCTCGACCTGGAGCAGGTGGTCGCGAAGGAACTCGACCGGCACCTGTCGATGGCCAAGGAATGGTTCCCGCACCAGTACGTGCCGTGGGGCGAGGGACGCGACTTCGACGGGCCGCTGGGCGGCGAGGCGTGGGCGATCGAGCAGTCGAAGCTGAGCAACGAGGCGCGCGAGGCGCTGATCGTGAACCTGCTCACCGAGGACAACCTGCCCGGCTACCACAACGCCATCGCCACCGTCTTCGGCCGCGACGGCGCCTGGGGCACGTGGGTCAACCGCTGGACCGCCGAGGAGAACCGGCACGGCATCGTCATCCGCGACTACCTCACCGTCACCCGGGCCGTGGATCCCATCGCGCTGGAGCGCGCCAGAATGCTCCACATGGAGACGGGCTACGAGCCCACCCACGGTGAATCGTTCCTGCACGGCGCCGCATATGTGGCCTTCCAGGAGCTCGCGACCCGCGTCTCGCACCGCAACACCGGCAGGGCGTCCGGCGACCCGATCTGCGAGCAGATGATGTCCCGCGTCGCCGCGGACGAGAACCTGCACATGATCTTCTACCGGAACCTGCTCGCCGCCGCGCTGGAGCTCGCGCCGAACGAGACCATGCAGGCCATCACCGACGTCGTCAAGGCGTTCGAGATGCCCGGCGCCGGCATCGAGGGGTTCCTGCGCAAATCCGTCGTGATCGCCAACGCCGGCATCTACGACCTGCGCCTGCACCACGACGACGTGCTGACCCCCGTCCTGCGCAAGTGGGGCGTCTTCGACCTGACCGGCCTGAACGGCGACGGCGAGAAGGCCCGCGAGGATCTCGCCGGATTCCTGGAGCACCTCGACGCCGCCGCCACCAAGTTCGAGACCCGCCGCGAAGAGCGCCGCGCCCGCCAGGCCGCCAAAAAGGGCTGATCCCCGCCCCGGCATGGTCAAACCCCAGCCGGCGGTCACGGGACAGGCACGCGGAGCGAGTGCCAGCGAGCGCAGGGGCATGCCCGGCGCGCCGCGCCCCCGGAGCGAGCGCCAGCGAGCGAGGAGGTGGCGAGCCGCGCACCCGGGGTCTGGGGTCGCCCCCCAGACAAATAGGGAACGCGGATGCGAACCCTCACGTCAAAGAGGGCTCTCCGCGGGAACGCGGAGGGGGGTTTTGGCGTCAAAGGGGTCATGGGAAAGCATCGGCGGCTGGGCGGGTATCGGTTGCTGGGCGAGATCGGCCGGGGGAGCACCTGCGTCGTGTACCTCGCGTTGGACCCCCAGGGGCGCGAGGTGGCGGTCAAGGAGCTGTGCCCCGAACTGGTCGGGGAGCCGGAGGCGATCGGCCGGCTGGCGCGCGAGATGTCCGCTCAGGCCCGGATCCGCAGTTCCTACGTGGCGCGGCTGCTGGACGGTCAGGTCACGGCGGAACGGCCGTACGTGGCCATGCAGTACGTGCCGGGATGCCCGCTCGCCGATCTGGTCCCCGCCTACGGGCCGCTGGGCGGGGAGCGGCTCGTCCGGTTCGCGCGGCGGCTGGCCCTCGCCCTCGCGGACGTGCATGACGCCGGTGTCCTGCACCGGGACGTGGCGCCCGGCAATGTGATCGTGCTCGGCGACCGGCCGACGCTGATCGACTTCGGTATCGCGCACGAGTCGGGCACGGAGCAGATCACCAGGCGCGGGATGGTCGTGGGCACGCCCGCCTACCTGGCGCCCGAGTTGATCGAGGGGGAACGTGCCACCACCGCCTCGGACGTGTTCTCGTGGGCGGCCACCGTCGCCTACGCCGCGACGGGACGGCCGCCGTTCGGGCGGGGGTCGCTGCACGGGGTGTGCTTCCGGATCCTGCGTGGACAGGCCGACTTGGAGGGTGTTTCCGAGCCCGTGGTGGGGTTGCTGCGGCACGCGCTGCGGAGGGATCCGTCCCGCCGTCCGACCGCCCGGTGGCTCGCGGGGGCGCTCGCACGGCGTCCCGAAGAGGTGACCGGCGGTGGCCGCGGGAGGGCTGCCTGACATGCCGGTTGGATCCCTCCCGGCCGGGGGGCGAAGGGTAGGGTTTCGTAAACGATGAAGGGGGTTGTCACGTCCGGGGACCGAATCGGCCACTACAGCGTGCTCCAAACCCTGGGGGAAGGGGGCATGGGCGTCGTCTACCTCGGCGCCGACCCCGAGGGGCGCAAGGTGGCCATCAAGGTGCTGCGGCCGCAGGTGGCCGGGGACGCCACGGCGCGCCGCCGGCTGGCGCGCGAGGTCGACTCGATGCGGCGGGTGCACAGTCCCCACGTCGCCGAGATCCTTGACGCCGACGTCACCGCAGACCAGCCCTACATCGTGACCCAGTACGTGCCGGGGCGGACCCTTGAGGAGATCGTCGAGGAGTCCGGTCCGATCTATGGGCAGGGCCTCCAGCGGCTCGGGGTGGGGCTGGCGTCCGCGTTGTCGGCGATCCACGGCGCCGGGATCGTGCACCGCGACATGAAGCCCGGCAACGTGATGCTGGTCGACGGCGAACCCGTCGTGATCGACTTTGGTATCGCGCAGGGCGCCGATGCGACCCGGCTGACCGCCACCGGCATGGTGATCGGCACGCCCGGCTATCTCGCGCCGGAGATCATCGAGGGTGAGGACGCGGGCCCGCCCTCGGACGTGCACGCGTGGGCGGGCACCTTGGCGTATGCCGCGACCGGGCGGCCGCCGTTCGGCTCGGGCACGTTCGAGTCGATCTTCTACAAGATCATGCAGGGCACGCCCGACCTGGACGGCGTGCCGGACGCGATGCTCCCGGTGTTGCGCTCGGCGATGGCCCGCAACCCGGTCGAGCGCCCGAAGGCGGTCAACCTCGTCCAGCTGACCCGGCGCATCCACCTCGAAGCCACCATCACCGACCAGACCCGGGTCGACCAGCACTACACGCGTCCCGACCGCACATCCCAGCCGATGGCGCAGCCGGACCACATGCGGCAGTTCTCCATGCCCGCGCCCGAGCCGGCGGCGCCGGAGCCGGCCACGCGGACCGACACCCCGCCGCCGACCCCGATGCCCGCACCGGCGCCCACTCCGGCGCCCGTTCACGCGCAGCCCAAGGACTTCGTCGGCCAGCTTCCGCCGGCCGCGCCGCCGCCCGTCCCGCCGCCCGCGCCGGGCCCCTACGACTCCCAGCAGTACGCGCAGCGCGGCTACGGCCAGACCCCCTACGACGGCAGGCAGCCGCAGGGCGGGTATCCGCCTCCCTACGGCCAGCCCCCGCCCGGCTCGTTGCAGCGCGGTCCGGAGCAGCACGGCCCCGAGCAGGGCGGCCCCTACGACCAGCGGGTCCAGGACGTCCGGAGGCAGGCCGAGCGCACGCGCGACGAGCGTGACAAGGGCGGCCGTAAGCCTTATGGCCTGTACCGGGTCCTTAGCCTCATCGTGTTGGTGGCGCTGCTCGGGTTCGCCAACATCGCGCCGCTGTTCGCCCTTGGTGTCACCGTCGCCGGGGTGCTCGTGCTGCGGATGGCCGACAAGGCCGCGAAGGGCATGGAGGACAAGCGGACCCGGCGGGGTCCCCGCTCGGGCGACGCGGTCGCGGCGGCCTTCAAGACCCCGCTGCACCTGCCGGGCGCGGTGCTGATGACCGGCCTGCTCGCGGGGATCAGCCTTGGCGCCGGGCTGATCCTGCTCGGGGTGCTGATCTTCGCCAAGCCCGACATGACCGCCTCCCGGGCCATCGCGTACTCCACCATGGCCGTGATCGGGCTGCTGTGCCTCGCGCCGGGCAGCGGCGCGCCGCGGCGGCAGATGGCCAGGACGTGGGGGGCGCTGCTCCCGCGCACCGAGGTCGCCCTCGCCGCCGTCCTGATTCTCGGGATCTTCGCCGCGGTGCTGGCCGGGTTGTCGCAGAAGCAGCCGCCCGACACCACCCCGCTGGACGGGATGAGCCAGGACCTGGAAGGTCTGCGCGGCGACGTCCGCGACCTCGTCGACTGGCTTCCGGGCATCGGCTCCGGCGCCTGATCTGCGTCGCCATGATGCGTGGCCGTGATCCGGCGCGCGGATCCGCCGCCCGTCGGTAGGGTGGCGACCGATATGAGCGGCGAGACGAGCCACCAGGAGCACATCGGTCCGTATCGGCTGCTGTCCCGGCTGGGCGGCGGCACCGTCCACCGTGCGGCTGGCCCCGACGGCCGCGACGTGGCGATCCGGCTGCTGCCGCCGGGCGCGGATCCCGACCTCGCGCGGATGCGGGAGGTCCTCAGCCCCTACGTGGTGGACGTTCTGGACGGCGAGCCCGCCGGGCCGGCCCCCTACGTCGTCTCCCGCTTCGTCCCTGGACGGCCGATGGCCGAGCACGTCACCGCGCAGGGGGCGATCGGTGGTGCCGAGCTCCGCCGCATGGCCCTCGGCCTGGCCAAGGCACTCGCCGCCATCCACCAGGCGGGCCTTGCACACGGCGACCTCGGCCCGGGCACGGTCCTGGTCGTGGACGGGGCTCCCGTCGTCATCGACTTCGGCCTCGCCCGCGGCGACGCGCCGGGCGACATCGCGGGCTGGGGCGCGGTCGTGGCGTTCGCCGCCACCGGACGCCAGGACGCGCCCGCCGACGCCTTGCCCGTGGAACTGCGCCGTCTCGTGGCCGCCGCCACCGATCCCGACCCTGGTGCCCGACCGTCCGCGGCGGAACTGGCCGAGGCGGCGTCCGGGCTTGACCTTCCGCCCGCCGCGGTGCCCGTGCCCCGTTCCGCGGTGCCTTCACCGCAGCCCTCCCCGCGGCCCGCCGCCCCGGCGGTCTCGACGGTTCCCGAGTGGGCCGGTGCGCCGGGGACCGCCGCCGAGGCGCGTGGGCTCGCCGTGGCGCGGGGGTGGGCGCGGCTGCTCGCCGCCATGGTCGTGGTGATCGGGGTGGGTGTCGCGGTCATGATGCCGATCGTCGGGCTGGTGCTGTCGCTCGCCGCGGTCACGCTGCTGCGCGCCGCCGCCGAGAGGAGCGTCCGCGGCTGGGCGTCGGCGTTCGGGCGGACGCTGCTGACCGTCCCGTACGCGGCGCTGTTCACCGTTGCGGTGCCGCTGGGGCTGGTCGCGGTGTCGGCGGTCGGCGGTGAGATCGACTCGCTCGGTGCCTGCGCGTTCGGGGCCGGAGCCGGGGCGGCCGTGTTGTGGACGGCGCCCGGCGTCCGCGCTCCCCGGCGCCAGATGGAGCGGATGGCCCTTGCCACGGCGCGCCAGCCCCGCGGGATCGCGGTGGCGGGTGCGGTGCTCGGGGTGTTCGCGCTGCTCGCCGTCGTCGGTGCCATGTCACTGACGCCGAGCTTCGCGCCCATGTACGGATTGCAGAGCTCTTTGGAGAGTTCGGTCGACCGGTTGCAGCACGCCGTCGACAGGATGTGAGCCGTCCACAGGGTTCGGGTCGACGCGTGCCTGGTTTGGTCTGGCCCCGCTCAGCGGGACGGGGCGCCGCGGCTCGCCGGGACGTGGGTAATGTCTCACACGCTGGGATTGGCCAGAGGGCTACCCATGGGTAACATTTGGCTGACAAGGCCGAACCGGGGACCCGGCGCCGAAGCGCGTTCGGGCCTTTGGCAGGCTGTGACAGCGAGAACGCGTTTTCCGCGTCGGCCCGGTAGGGGCGGCGCCCCTCTGTCCGCTTACCCCAGCGGCCAATTGAGTGCAGGGAGGTCGGCCCTCGGCCATGAACATCGTCGTCCTGGTGAAGCAGGTTCCCGATACGGAGAGCCCGCGCAAGCTGAAGTCCGATGACAGCACGCTCGACCGCGCTGCCGCGGACGGTGTCATCAACGAACTCGATGAGTACGCCATCGAGGAGGCATTGCGGATCAAGGAGGCCCAGGGCGGCGAGGTGACCGTCCTGACCATGGGTCCCGACAAGGCCGCCGACTCCATCCGCAAGTCCCTCGCCATGGGCGCCGACAAGGCCGTCCACCTCCTCGACGACGCCCTCGCCGGCTCCGACGCGCTGCAGACCTCCTACGCGATCCAGCAGGCGCTCGGCCGCACCGGCTTCGACCTGGTGGTCCTCGGGTCGGAGTCCACCGACGCGCGCACCGGCGTGCTCGCGGCGATGCTCGCCGAGCGGCTCGGCGTCCCGCAGCTCTCGCTGGCCAACAAGGTCGAGATCGACGGGACGTCCATCACGATCCAGCGGCAGACCGACTACGGCTACGACCGGGTCGAGGCGAGCCTGCCCGCGGTGGTGAGCGTCGTCGAGAAGATCAACGAACCGCGCTACCCCTCGTTCAAGGGGATCATGGCGGCCAAGAAGAAGCCGGTGGAGACGCTCGCCGTCACCGACGCCGGTATCGACGCCTCGCAGGTCGGCCTGGCGAACGCCGCCACCGAGGTGGTGGACTTCGCCGAGGCGCCGCCGCGCGCGCAGGGTCAGATCGTCACCGACGAGGGCGACGGCGGCGCGAAGATCGCCGAGTTCCTCGCGTCGAAGAAGTTCGTCTGACCGGGGAAGGGAACGGACAACGATGGCTGAGATCCTCGTCCTCGTCGACCATGTCGACGGTGAGGTCAAGAAGGTCACCCTCGAACTGCTGACGCTGGCCAACCGGCTGGGCGAGGCCGCCGCCGTATGGGTCGGCCCGGGCTACGAGGGTGCGAAGGACAAACTCGGCGAGTACGGCGCCGGGAAGGTGTACGTGGCCGCCGCCGAGGAGCTGACCTCCTACGTCGTCGCGCCCAAGGCGGCGCTGCTGGCGCAGCTCGTGGGCGCGGCATCCCCGGCGGCGGTGCTGGTCTCCGCGACCGCCGAGGGCAAGGAGATCGCCGGCCGCCTCGCGGTCAAGACCGGTTCCGGCGTGCTCACCGATGTGGTGGACGTCGCGGACGGCTTCGTCGCCGAGCACTCGATCTTCGGTGGCGGGATCATCGCGCACGCCAAGGTCCGGACCGGTACGCCGATCATCGCCGTGCGGCCGAACTCCGTGGCCCCCGAGGCGTCCCCGGCGTCCCCGGTGGAGGAGCAGGTCTCGGTGACCCTGTCGGACGCCGACAAGGCCGCGAAGATCGTGGAGAAGGTCGTCCAGGAGAAGGGCGAGCGCCCCGACCTGACCGAGGCCGCGATCGTCGTGTCCGGCGGACGCGGCGTCGGCGGCGCCGAGAACTTCACCATCATCGAGGGCCTGGCCGACTCGCTCGGCGCGGCCGTCGGCGCCTCCCGCGCCGCGACCGACGCCGGCTGGTACCCGCACTCGTTCCAGGTCGGCCAGACGGGTAAGACCGTGTCGCCGCAGCTCTACATCGCGGTCGGCATCTCCGGCGCCATCCAGCACCGGGCCGGCATGCAGACCTCGAAGACCATCGTCGCCATCAACAAGGACTCCGAGGCGCCGATCTTCGAGCTCGTCGACTACGGCGTCGTGGGCGACCTCTTCCAGGTCGCGCCGCAGCTCACCGAGGAGATCAACAAGCGCAAGTGATCTCCCGCGTGGCGCCCCGTCCGGTAGGACCACCGGACGGGGCGTCCCACTCTCAGGTGCGCGCCGGCCGGGGATAGGGCACGGCCGAGAGGACGGCGGGCTTGAGCATGTCGCTGACCTCCGCGTAGGGGACGACGGTGTCCAGTTCGCCGCACGCCGAGGCGTAGCCCAGCACCGAGCCGTAGAACGCCACCCGGAGGCCGGTCGGCGTGAGGGCCATGGTCACGTCGCCGGACTTGACGAACCTGGACGGGTCGTCCGTGCCGTGCAGCTCCACCGGCCCGGTCCCCGGATTCTGGTCGCTGTCGCAGTAGACACCGCCCGGCAGATGCGACTTGATCTTCTTGTCCAGCGGCGCGAGACCGTCGTTGGTCGGGACGCGGAACAGGTCGAGCGGGCGGTAGGACGCGCCGGTCCGCAGATCGACGACGACGGCGGGCGAGTGGTCCCAGCCCGTTCCCCGCTCACCGCGCAGCTCGACCTTGTACCAGACCGAGAGCAGCCTCTCGTTGCGCATGAGGATGGTCGGCGTCACGACGTCGGTGTAGCCGCCCCGGCCGATCCCCGCGAGGCCCTTCCGGGTCTTGGCCCAGCGCTCTTCGAGTGGCGCCCGCAGCGCCTGGTTGATCGTACGGGTGAGCGCGGGCCGCCCGCCCGAGACCGTGACGACCCGGCCCTGAACCTGGAAGGTCATGCCGTTACCAAGGTCCTGCTGCGGGACGCTGAGCGCGACGAGTTCCGGCACGATCGGCTTGGTCTTCGGCTTGTCGTCCGCGACGGCGACATAGGTGGCCGCGCCGCCCGCCGCGACCACGGTCGCCCCGCCGGCGACGGCCACCGCGCCCTTGGCGCCGAGCGTTCCCAGCACCCCCTTGCCGGCGGCGCCGGCGCCCGCCCCGGCGCCCCCGACGCCGGACCCGCTCGCGCCCGCCGCCCCGGCCGCCCCCGCGGCCCCGGCGCTCCCGGCCGCCGCGCCACCCGAGCCGAGGCCGAGCGCGGTGAGGGGGAACAGCATCGACAGCGCGGCCGCCGCGCCGGCGAGGGTCCGCACGCCGCGCCCCTCCCAGTCCGCGCCGTACGCGGCGGCCGCGGCGGACTCCAGCTCCGACACGAACGCCGCCGCGCCCGCCGGACGGTCCCACGGGTTCTTCGCCAGCCCGCGTGAGACGAGCGGGCGCAGCGGTTCCGGGACCTCCTGCGCCGGGACCGTCGCGGTCAGGTGGCGGCCCATCAGCCCGGCCTGGTCCTCGGCGACGTAGGGCCGCCGCCCCGTCACGCACTCGAAGAACACGCACGTCGCCGCGTAGACGTCCGTCGCGGGCGAGGCGGGCTCGTCACGCCACTGCTCGGGCGCCATGTAGACGGGCGTGCCGGACCGTCCCGCCGCGCCCGCGTCCACCGCGATGCCGAAGTCGATGAGCTTGCTCAGCCCGTCACCCCGCACGATCACGTTCGCCGGCTTGTAGTCGCGGTGGACGATCCCGAGGCCGTGCGCCGCCGCCAGCCCCAGCAGCGACCCCTTCAGCACCGCCAGCGCCGCCTCCGGCTCCAGCGGTCCCCGCTCGGCGAGCACCGCCTTGAGCGGCGCGCCGTCCACGGGCTCCATCACGATGGCGGCTCCCTCGGGGGCCTCCACCAGCCCGTACAGCTGGGCGACGTAGGGGTTGCGCAGCCGGCGGAGCAGTTCGGCCTCGCCGCGGAACCGTTCCCGGAACCCCCCGTCCGACCCCAGCCCCTCCGCGAGGTACTTGATCGCCGCGGGCAGTCCGCTCGCGTCGTGCCGCGCCAGCACGACGCGGCCCTGCGCGCCCTCCCCGAGGACGCGCAGCTCGCTGTACCCGGGAACCCGCCATCCGCCCATGTAACCGCCCTCCGCACGACAATCCCGAGGGCGTTATATCGGATGACGACCCGTTACGACCGTGTCAGACGGCCACCGGTTCGGGTTCGGCGGCGGCCACGGCCGCCTCGGAGGAGTGAGCGGTGACGTCGGTGTCCATCCGGAGTGGGACAAATCGGGCGCCGACGGCGATCAGCAGGGCGAGCACGACCACGACGCCCACACCGACCCGCAGGGACGTGGCGTCCGAGAGGAAGCCGACGACCACGGGGCCGAGCAGGAGACCTCCGTAGCCCATCGCGCCGACCTGGGCGACCGCGGCCGCCGGACGGTCCGGGTCGGCCGTGCCGGCCAGCGAGATCGTCGTCGGGACGACGGTGCAGACGACCAGTCCGGTCACGAAGAACCCGGCGATGGCCACGGGCGCGGCGGGCGCCAGCACGACGACGGTCATGCCGAGCGCGGTGCCGACGCCGGCGCCGACCAGCAGCCGCCGGGTGCCGAGCCGCATCCGGACGCGGTCGCCGACGAGCCGTCCGAGCAGCATCGCCAGCTCGAACATGGGGTAGCCGAGCGCCGCCATGGCCTGGGTGGCGCCCATCTCGTCGTGCAGCAGCAGGCCGCTCCAGTCGGCGATCGAGCCCTCGGTCATGAACGCGATGAACGCGAGGATCCCGATCAGGTAGACGGCGACGGGCATCCGGCGCGACCCGCGTCCGGTGCCGTCCGTCGCGGGGACGGCGGGGTCGGGCAGGTAGGTGCGGCCGAGCGCGAGGGCCGCCGGCAGCGTCAGCAGCGCGGCGGCGAGGACGGTCGCGGTGAAGCCCAGCCCGGCGGCGGCGGTGACGACGCCGAACAGGCCGCCGCTCATCGCGCCGACGCACCAGCCGGCGTGCATCCCGCTCATGATCGACCGGCGGTACGCCCGCTCGACGACGCTGCCCTGGGCGTTCATCGCGATGTCGGTGACCCCGAACGCCATGCCGAACACCGCGACGGCGGCCAGTAGCACGGCGTAGGTCGGCGCGAGCGCGACGGCGGCGTAGGACACCGCGGTCAGCGGCAGCGCGAGGCGCAGGACGCCCCGGCTGCCGGCGCGGGCCATCACGGTCCGCAGCGACTGCATGGCGAAGATCGCGCCGAGCCCCCAGACGAGGACGACGATGCCGATCTCGCCCTCGGTGGTCCCGAACTTGGCCGCCAGCGCGGGCATGCGGGCCACCCACACTCCGGTCAGCAGACCAGCCAGAGCGAAGGTCAGAAACGTCCCCGTGCGGGCACGCAACAGCATGATTCACCTCTTTCACGACTCGGTGTGACAGGGGGAGAGAACGTAATGGAACGCTCCAATAGGGCGGGCGATGCTTGAGGGCGCCAGGAGGCGCCCGGCCTTACCGTTCCAGTAGAGCCAGCAGCCGCCGCTTGAGCGCCTGGAGTTGCTCGTCGTCGTACAACTCGGGAGTGTGGCTCATCACTTCCCACAGCCCCTCGGCCGCCAACCGGACGATCGCCGCGGCCTCCGGGTCGGGATCGTCGCCGGAGCCCCGGCCGTGCCAGCGGCGCATCGCCTCGTTCAGCGGCTCGGCCTGTTCCGGATCCGTGGCGGCGGCGCTGATCGCCGACCATCGCCGGTGGGCGCGCGCCTCGCCGGTGAGGATGTCGAACGTGGCCTCGACGTAGGCGCGGCTGTACGAGCCGGGGGTGCCGTCGTCAGAGGCGGCGATCAGATCGTCGAACTCCTCGATGACCCGCGCGACCATGGCCTTGACGAGCGCGTCCTTGGTGGGGAAGTGGTAGAGCAGCCCGCCCTTGCTGACGCCGGCCCGGTCGGCGACCGCGGCGAGCGTCAGCGCCTGCGTCCCCTGCTCGAAGAGCACGGACTCGGCGGAATCGAGCAAGGCGTCCCTTTTCATAGTTTTATACTGTACCGACTGGACGGTACAGCTGTCGAGCCGCGGGATGGACGGGCCCGCCGCGCGGCTAGGGTTGTCCGCGTGGTGACCTACCTCGACCATGCGGCGACGACACCGATGCTCCCGGAGGCCGTCGAGGCGATGACCGCGGAGCTGCGAGGGCTCGGCAATCCGTCCTCACTGCACGCGGCGGGCCGGCGCGCCCGCCGGGTCGTCGAGGAGTCCCGCGAGATCATCGCCGAGGCGTTCGACGCCCGCCCGAGCGAGGTGGTATTCACCTCCGGTGGTACCGAGGCCGACAACCTCGCCGTCAAGGGAGTGTTCTGGGCGCGCCGCCGCGCCGACCCTGCCCGCACCCGCGTGCTGGCCGGCGCCGTCGAGCACCACGCCGTCCTCGACTCGGTGCAGTGGCTCGCCGACCACGAGGGCGCCGAGATCGACTGGATCCCGGTGGACGAGCTGGGACGCGTCCGTCCCGAGGCGCTGCGCGAGGCCCTCGGCACCGGCCGGGACGTGGCACTCGCCACGGTCATGTGGGCCAACAACGAGGTCGGCACCGTCCAGCCGGTCGCGGATCTGGCCGCCGTCGCACGCGAGCACGGCGTCCCGTTCCACACCGACGCCGTCCAGGCCGCCGGGACCCTGCCCGTCGGCTTCGCGGCGAGCGGCGTGCAGTCCCTGGCGATCACCGGGCACAAGCTCGGCGGCCCGATCGGCGTCGGCGCGCTCCTGCTGGCCAAGCCGAAGGAGCCGCTGTTCCTCGACCCGGTCCCGCTGCTGCACGGCGGCGGGCAGGAGCGCGACGTCCGGTCCGGGACGCTCGACGCCCCGGCCATCGCCGGGTTCGCCGCCGCCGTCCAGATCACCTCCCGTCGCCGCGCGGCCGAGGCCGGCCGCCTGGCCGAACTGCGCGACCGGCTGATCGACGCCGTCCGCGCCGCGGTGCCGGACGCGGTCCTCAACGGCGACCCCGCCGACCGGCTCCCCGGCAACGCCCACTTCTCCTTCCCCGGCTGCGAGGGCGACGCCCTGCTCATGCTCCTGGACGCGCGCGGGATCGCCTGCTCGACGGGGTCGGCGTGCTCGGCCGGCGTTTCCCAGCCCAGCCACGTCCTCATGGCGATGAACGCGAGCGCTGAGCGCGCGCGGGGCTCGCTCCGCTTCACCCTGGGCCACACCTCCACGGAGGCGGACGTCAAGGCCCTCGCCGACGCCATCGGCCCCGTAGTGGAACGCGCACGCCGCGCCGGTCTCAGCTGAACCGAGGTTTTACCTCCGCTCTGCCGGGGACAGCGATGCCGGGTCTCAGGAGGGCAGCGAACGTGACGAGCAACAGTGCAGTAGAGCGGGTGGGACGCAAGGCCGCGGGCCACCCGTGGTTCCACCTGATGTCCCGCGTGGGCTTGGTCGCACGCGGGCTTCTTTACCTTCTCATCGGCTGGCTGGCGCTCCAGGTGGCGTTCGGCGACGGCGGCAAGGAGGCCGACCGGAAGGGGGCCCTCCAGGCGGTCGCGGAGAAACCGGGCGGCCCGGCCGTCCTGGTCCTCATGGTGGTGGGCTTCGCCGCGCTCGCGCTCTGGCAGTTCGCCGAGGCGCTGTACGGGCGGCCGGTACCGGACGGGGACAAGGCGACCAAGCGGCTTTCCTCCGCCGCCCGCGGCGTCGTCTACACCGCCGGTTTCGCGGCGACCCTGGGCTTCCTGTTCGGCCACACCGGCAGCTCCAGCGACCAGCAGTCCAAGACCTACACCGCGCGGGCCATGGCCGAGCCCGGCGGCCGCTGGCTGGTGCTGGCGATCGGGATCGGGTTCGTGGTCTGGGGCATTGTCGTCTTGGTGCACGCCGTGCGCCGCAAGTTCCTGGAGGAACTCAAGGGAATGAGCCGGGCGACGCGGCACCTCGTCCAGCCGCTCGGCGTGGCCGGGAACCTGGCGCGCGGACTGGTCGGCAGCGGCGTCGGCGTCTTCCTCGCCTACGCCGCGATCACCTTCAAGCCGGACAAGGCCCAGGGCCTGGACGGCACCCTCCGCGAGTTCGCCTCGACCCCCGCCGGCATGTGGGGACTCGTCGCCGTCGCCGCCGGAGTGCTGCTCTTCGGCCTGTACTCCTTCTGCGAAGCCCGCTGGCGCAAGGTCGAAGCCGTCTCCTAGCGTGCCAGGCGCCGTCCTCAGGCTGGCACGGTCTTACGGCTCACGGTCTTACGGCTCACGGCCTTACGGCTGGTAGGGCCTCACGGCTGGTAGGGGGCGAGGGCACGCCAGCCCGGGTCGTTGGACGAGGCGACCTTGGCCTTGCCCTCCGTCCAGCCCGCGGCGAGCTGGTCCAGCTCGCCGATCACCCCGGAGTCGGGGTCGGCGTACAGGTGGAAGACCCGCAGCCCGTCACCGGTCTCCCGCACCGCGAGGACGGCCCGGTCGCCCAGCTTGGTGAGCTTCTTCTCGAACGCGCGCAGCGCCCCGGACGACGGCTCCACCGGCAGCCGGTCGGGGTTGCTGTGGGCGTACGGGACGGTGATCGCCACGTGCAGGTCGCAGAGCGGGTAGTCCTGCCGGTGCAGCGGGAACCGGGCGCCCAGCCGGGCGGGGTGCCCGCGCGGGGTGCGGCCCTCGCCGGTCAGCCAGGAGGGTTCGGCGAACGGCTCGGCGACCTGCTCCACGACCGCCGACAGCATCGAGGGGGGCAGCGAGTCGATCGGCGCCTCGATGGCGATCGAGACCTCGCCGACCCAGCGGGCCACGTCGTCCTCGCCGAGCGCCCAGTCGAGGACGTGCAGCGCCACCTGAAGCTGCTGCTCCTCGGAGACGAACAGGAAGTCGGGATGGTAGGCGCTGATGTGCACCCGGGCCCGGTCGGCGTCGGCGCGCATGCCGAGCCGCACGTACTCCAGGTCGAACTCGTGATCACCGAGCACGAGGTCCTGGGAGAGCATCTCCGGGTCGGCCTGCCGTGCCGGATGGAACGTCCAGCCGCCGGCAGCGGACCCGGCCGGCGCGGCCCGGAACCAGCGTTCCGCCACCCCGCGCAGCTCGGGGTCGCCGCCGCCGGTCACCGTCAGCGACGGCGCCCGGTCGTCCGCCCCGCCGATCTCCCACTGGAGCTCGGCATGGATCTTGTGGACGCGCCGTGACAGTTCCTCGATCGTCTCCGCCGACAGGCCCTCGCCCGGTGTCCCGGGTTCGGCGGACTCCGCTCCCGGCGCGGCGGCGAGCGACGCCTCGATCGTCGGGCGGGCCTGCGCCCACCACTCCCAGAACTCGCCGATGGCGGGAGGCACCGCGGCGGGCGTGTCACGCGGACGGCGGAAGATTCCCACCTGTCGTCTCTTCCTAGTCGTGGGGTGATGCGGCTCCCCATCCGGAGCCCGCCCCGTCACCTTACGCGAGCCGCCGCCCGTCCCGCCGCGCGGACCGCGCGTCAAGGTTCCGCATCGCCGCGTACATGATCGTTCACGGTGCGTGCCGGGCGCGTGCACCCGCTCCACCCGCATCGGTCTCATCGTCAACACGATGGAGGGCCCACGGCGCCCGTACGCCACGGGGACCACGCCACGGCGCGTACGCTCGGAGGACTATGACTTTGCGTGTACTCGCCGCCATGTCGGGCGGCGTCGACTCCGCGGTGGCCGCCGCACGGGCCGCCGAGGCCGGGCACGACGTCACCGGCGTCCACATGGCCCTGTCCAGCAACCCCCAGTCCTACCGGACGGGCGCGCGCGGCTGCTGCACCCTGGAGGACTCCCGGGACGCGCGCCGTGCCGCCGACGTGATCGGCATCCCGTTCTACGTGTGGGATCTCGCCGAGCGGTTCCACCGGGACGTCGTCGAGGACTTCGTCAGCGAGTACGCGGCGGGCCGTACCCCGAACCCGTGCCTGCGCTGCAACGAGAAGATCAAGTTCGCGGCGCTGCTGGACCGCGCCATGGCCCTGGGCTTCGACGCCGTCTGCACCGGCCACTACGCGCGGCTGGACGGCGGCGTGCTGCGGCGCGGCGTGGACGAGGGCAAGGACCAGTCCTACGTCCTGGCCGTCTGCACGCCCGAGCAGCTCGCGCACGCCCTGTTCCCGCTCGGCGACACCACCAAGGCCGACATCCGGCTGGAGGCGGAGCGGCGCGGGCTCCAGGTGGCCGACAAGCCCGACAGCCACGACATCTGCTTCATCGCCGACGGTGACACGCGCGGCTTCCTCACGGAGCGGCTGGGCACGTCCCCCGGGCCCATCGTCGACACCGACGGCAACCGGGTCGGCGAGCACGAGGGCGCGTACGCCTACACGGTCGGCCAGCGCAAGGGCCTGCGGCTCGGCACCCCGGCGGCGGACGGCCGCCCCCGCTACGTCCTGGACATCTCCCCCGTGAACAACACCGTGACGGTCGGCCCGCGCGAGTCGCTCGACGTCCGCGAGATCACGGGGGAGCGGCCGGTGTGGCTGGGCGAGGTCCCCGCGGGACCGTTCTCCTGTCACGTCCAGCTCCGGGCACACGGCGAGGTCTACGCGTGCACGGCCGAGCGGGACGGCGACGGGCTGCGCGTCTGGCTGGACACTCCGGCACGTGGCGTAGCCGCTGGGCAGGCCGCCGTCCTGTACGACGGCGATCGCGTGCTCGGGTCCGCCACGATCGCCGACACCGCCCGGGTCGCCGCCTAGGGTGCGCGGCCACGGCACCGTTCTGGCGGCACGCGTCCTGTCCGACGGGCTCGCGGAACCAAAGGTGATCGCCGCGTCGGTAGGGTTCCGGACGTGACGAGTTACCCCTGGCAGCCCGGGACGGCCACCGGGATCGGTTCGTGTCCGGGCGAGGATCCGGCGGAGGCGCTGCGGATCGTCCTCGGTGAGCTGCCCGACCTGCCGCACCTGCCCGAGCTTCCCGCGCGTGGCCCCGGCGCCGACTTGACCGGGCGGACGGCGGGCCTGCTGGTGGACATGCCGATCCATCTGGAGCCGTCCGGGTGGCGCTTCTCCGACCGCCCGGGCCGCGACACGCTGCGTTCCCTCGACCATCTCGCCCGGGACCTGGACGTGCTGGAGGAGGTCGCGGGCGCCCATGACGGGCCGTTCAAGGTCCAGGTGTGCGGTCCGTGGACGCTGGCCGCCACGATCGAACTGCGGCACGGCGACCGGGCGGTCAAGGACCCGGGCGCCGTCCGCGACCTGACCGCCTCCCTGGCCGAGGGCGTCGCCGCGCACGTGGCCGACGTCCGGCGGCGCCTGCCGCGCGCGGAGGTCGTCCTCCAGCTGGACGAGCCGAGCCTGCCCGCGGCGCTGGCGGGCACCCTGCCGACCGCCAGCGGCTTCTCGCGGCTGCGGGCGATCGAGGAGCCGGTCGCCGAGGACGCCCTGCGGACGGTGATCGAGACGGCGTGCCGGGACGGCGCGGCGTTCCCGGTCGTGCACTGCTGTGCCCGGAACGTCCCCTACGGGCTGCTGCGCGGCGCGGGCGCCAAGGCGATCTCGGTCGATCTCCATCTGGTGCCCCGGCGCGACGACGACGCCGTCGGAGAGGCGATCGACGCGGGGGTCGGGCTGTGGCTCGGCGCGGTGCCCGCGACCGACGCCGCCCTGCCGGCGCTCAGGACGACCGTCGATCCGGTGCGGGCGCTGTGGCGGCGGTTCGGCTTCCCGCGCGCGCAGCTGTCCCGCCAGGTCGTGATCACGCCGGCGTGCGGGATGGCGGGAGCGTCGCCGGGCTACGTCCGCGCGGCGCTCAAGCGGTGCCGCGACGCCGCCCGGATGCTGCACGAGGCGGACTGACCCAAGCCTCGACCAGGGGATGCGCAACGGCGCTCCCTGTCCCACCGGCGCGGACGATCTGCTCGCCGGGCGGGGCGCGCCGGTGTCGCATTGTCGGTGCCGATGGCGACAATGGGCACATGACCACGAGTGATGGGGTGCCCGGCGAGGCACGGCAGCGGCACCTGGAGCTGAGCGAACGCATCGACGAGGGCAACTACCGCTACTACGTCCTCGACCAGCCGACGCTGACCGACGCCGAGTACGACCGGATGATGCGCGAGATCCGGGAGCTGGAGGAGCGGTATCCCGAGCTCGTCACCCCCGACTCGCCGACACAGAAGGTCGGCGCGCCGATCACGACCGACTTCGCGACGGTCGAGCACCTGGAGCGGATGCAGAGCCTCGACAACGCGATGAACGAGGACGCGCTGCTGGCGTGGGACGAGCGGGTGGTCAAGGAGGTCGGCGAGGTCGCCGGCTACCTGTGCGAGCTGAAGATCGACGGCCTGGCCATCGCGGTGACCTACGAGAAGGGCCGGCTGGTGCGCGGGGTGACCCGCGGCGACGGGCGCACCGGCGAGGACGTCACGAACAATGTCCGCACCATCGCCGACATCCCCGACCGGCTGGCCGGGGAGGGCTGGCCGGACGTCCTGGAGGTGCGCGGCGAGGTCTTCCTCCCGGTGGAGGGGTTCGAGCAGGTCAACACCGTCCAGGTCGAGGCCGGCAAGGACCCGTTCGCCAACCCGCGCAACGCGGCGGCGGGGTCGCTGCGGCAGAAGGACCCGCGGGTCACGGCGCACCGTCCGCTCGGGATGCTGGTACACGGATTCGGCGCGTGGCGTGGCGGGACGCAGCCGGAGAGCCAGTCCGGCGCGTATGAGCTGATGCGCGGCTGGGGGTTGCCGGTCAGCGACCTGTACGAGGTGCTCGGCGGGATGGACGCCGTCCGTAAGTACATCGCGCGGTACGGCGACCACCGGCACGACCCGGCGTACGAGATCGACGGCGTGGTCGTCAAGGTCGACCAGTTCGCCCTCCAGCGCCGGCTCGGGTCGACGAGCCGGGCACCGCGCTGGGCCATCGCGTGGAAGTACCCGCCGGAGGAGGTCAACACCAAGCTCCTCGACATCAAGGTCGGTGTCGGGCGGACGGGGCGCGTCACCCCCTACGGCGTGATGGAACCGACGAAGGTGGCGGGTTCCACGGTCGAGCGGGCCACCCTGCACAACGGCAGCGAGGTCAAACGCAAGGGCGTGCTGATCGGCGACACCGTCGTCCTGCGTAAGGCTGGCGACGTGATCCCCGAGATCGTCGCGCCGGTCGCCGCCCTCCGGGACGGCTCGGAGCGCGAGTTCGAGATGCCCACGCACTGCCCCGAGTGCGGCACGGAGCTGGCGTACGAGAAGGAGGGTGACGCCGACATCCGCTGTCCCAACGCGCGGCTCTGTCCCGCCCAGCTCCGCGAGCGCCTGTCCTTCGTGGCGAGCCGCAACGCGCTCGACATCGAGGCGCTCGGCTATGTCGGGGCGACCGCGCTCACCCAGCCGCTGGAGCCGAGCGACCCGCCGGTCAAGAACGAGGGCGATCTGTTCCATCTGACCGTTGAGCAGCTGCTGCCGATCAGGAGCCTTGTCCTGGACGCCAGGACGGGCACGCCCAAGATCGACCCGCAGACGGGCGAGTCCAAGGTCGTGTCGTTCTTCGCCAACAAGGAGGGCGAACCGAAGAAGACGGTCGAGATCCTCTTCGACGAGCTGGAGAAGGCCAAGAGCCAGCCGCTGTGGCGGGTGCTGGTGGCGCTGTCGATCCGGCATGTGGGGCCCGCCGCCTCCCAGAACCTCGCCCGCGAGCTGCGTTCCATGGACGCCATCGCGAACGCGACCGAGGAGGAGCTGGCGGCGGTGGAGGACGTCGGCCCGACGATCGCGGCCTCGATCAAGGCGTGGTTCGCGGTCGACTGGCACCGCGAGATCGTCGAGAAGTGGCGGGCCGCCGGCGTCCGGATGCAGGACGAGGGCGCGGCGGGACCGCGGCCGCTGAAGGACCTCACCGTGGTGATCACCGGGTCGCTGGAGGGGTACAGCCGCGACTCGGCGAAGGAGGCGGTGCAGGACCTCGGCGGGAAGGTCTCCGCATCGGTCTCCAAGAAAACGGACTTCGTCGTAGTGGGGGACAACCCCGGTTCGAAGTACGACAAAGCCGTCAAGCTGGGCGTACCGGTCCTGGCGGAGGAAGGGTTCCGCATCCTGCTGACCGATGGGCCAGATGCGGCCAAAAACGTGACTTTGCGCGCGGAGGAGTGACCGGTTGTGGTTGTGCGCACCACCACCAGCGCCGCGTTACCCAGCGGTACACTCCAACTACCCACCGACGAGTGGCGGGTACGGAATGGGCATAACGGAACGTACGCAATCGGTTTCGCGAAGTTGAGCAAAGGCCGTACTCTCCCAACCACTACGACCCACTGAATGTTCGGACGTCTCGCCCCGGGGTGCGTCCCCCGCGGTCCGGCGCGTTCCGCTCCCGGGGGACGGCCCCCCCGAACCCCCCGAGGATGTGATGAAGGACCCGAACAACACGCGGAACACGGCGCCCCGCCGTGGTTCCCCGTTGTGGATCTACTTCGTCGTCGTCATCCTGCTCGGCGTCGCCGCGTGCGGCACCGCGTTCTCCGGGCTGAGCGGCGCCGACCTGGACGCGCTCGCCCGCAACCCGGTCTTCTGGATCCTGGCCTGCTTCATCATCTTCGGCGAGCTGCGGCCGATCATCACGCCCGGCTCCACCGAGAACAACGGCGCGAACACCTCCACCACCTTCGCGTTCGCCGCGCTCCTGTACGCGGGGCTCCCGGTCGCCGCCGCTCTCCAGATCGTCGCCGTCGTCACCTGCGGGATCTTCCGCGGGCGCAGCGCGCACCGGATCGCCTTCAACGCCGCGCAGTACACCCTCAGCCTCGCCGCCGCCCAGCTCGTCCTGGCGGTCTCCGGCGACATGGCCACCCCCACGAGCCTCTGGGTTCCCGACGGCGGCGACCTGCCCGTGATCGCCCTCGCCGGCGCCGTCTACTTCGGCTGCAACGACACCCTGGTCGGCGCCGCCATCGCCCTGCACGAGCGGGTCTCGCTGCTCAAGGCGCTGCGCTGGGACCTCGGCTACCAGATCCTCGTCCATATGGCGCTGCTCGGCCTGGCCCCGCTGATGGTCGTCGCGATGGACAGGTCCGCGGTGTTCGTGCCGCTGATCGTGCTGCCGTTCATCGCCGTCTACCTGAACGCCTCGGTGGCCGTCCGCCGCGAGCACCAGGCCCTGCACGACGGCCTCACCGGATTGCCCAACCGCAAGCTGCTGATCGTCCGCACCGAGGAGGCCCTCGCGGAGGCGCGCGGCGCGGCGAAACGCACCAGAGGCGGCGCCGGCCGCCTCGGCCGGCGCCGCCCGGCCGTGATCAAACCCTCCCGCCTCCTCAAGGTCGCCGAGCCGCCGCATCAGCGCGCCGGGCTGTTCCTGCTGGACCTCGACCGGTTCAAGGAGGTCAACGACACTCTCGGGCACCCCACCGGCGACCGGCTCCTCCAACTCGTCGCGCACCGGCTCACGCACAGCGTCCGCCCGGGCGACCTCGTGGCCCGGCTCGGCGGCGACGAGTTCGCGGTGCTGCTGCCCACCGTCCGCGACGAGGCCGCCGCCCGCGAGGTCGCCGCCCGGCTGCGGGCCGCGCTCGGCGAACCCGTCCGGCTGGACGGCATGTCGTTCGACCTGGAGGCCAGCGTCGGGATCGCGCTGTTCCCCGACGACGCGCCCGACTTCGAACTGCTGCTCCAGCGCGCCGACGTCGCGATGTACAACGCCAAGGAGGCCCGCACCGGCGTCGAGGTGTACTCGCCCGGCAAGGACCGCAACTCCCCGGACCGGCTCAGCATGCTCGGCGACCTGCGCCGCGCCATCGACCGCTCCGAGCTGGAGCTGTACTACCAGCCCAAGGTCTCCCTGCGGGACGGGCAACTCGTCGGGATGGAGGCGCTGCTGCGCTGGCGCCACCCCGACAAGGGCCTCCTCGAACCCGAGGCGTTCCTGTCGATGGCCGAGCAGACCTATCTGATGCGCTCGATCACCCGGCATGTCGTGGAGGCGGCGCTCGCGCAGACCGCCGCCTGGTGGCGCGAGGACCTCGCCGTCCAGGTCGCGGTGAACGCCTCCGGCCGCGACCTGCTCGACACCGGCCTCACCGAGACGATCGAGGAGGGACTGCTCGCCCGCGGGCTGCCCGCCGCGGCGCTCCAGCTGGAGATCACCGAGCGGATCCTGATGAACGAGCAGGCCTACGCCTCCGACACCGTGAAGGCGCTCGCCGAGCTGGGCATCCCACTCAGCCTGGACGACTTCGGCACCGGCTACTCCTCCCTCGTCCGGCTCAAGCGCCTCCCGGTCGAGGAGATCAAGATCGACTCCTCCTTCGTGGGCCGGCTCACCGACTCCACCGACGACGCCGTCATCGTCCGCTCCATCGTCGACCTCGTCCGCACCCTCGGGTTGCGATCGGTCGCCGAGGGCGTCGAGGACCCGCAGACCGCACGGATGCTCCGCGACATGGGCTGCGACGCCGCCCAGGGCTGGCACTTCGGCCGCCCCATGGACGCCGCGACCGCCACCGACTGGCTCCGCCGGCGCATGGAACGCGCCCCCGAACCAGCGGCGTGACCATTCGAATCCGGTCTAAAACGACATAGGGCTCAAGTCTGACAATCCCCTTACCGGTCTCTGACAGAGCCGCTACGATCACGCACCATGAACAACGCCGCGCGCGGAGTGATCCTCGGCCTCGCCCTGCTGGGGATGGGGTTCATGTTCGTGTTCACGCTGGAGGCAATGCCCGACAACGACACCGACTTCAAGCTCTACGACCTTGCCGGAGTGGTCTTCGGGGGCTTTCTGATCCTGTCCTGCGCGGTGATGGGCGCAGCCGCCCTCGCGGGAATGCAACCATCGCCGTCAAAACCGGTGACATTCCCCTTCCAGGGCGCCGCGCACCAGCAGCAACCCGCCCCACCGCAAGTCCAGCAGTACCCCCACCAAGCCACAGGCCCCCAACCCGGCGCGGCCCCCCAGATGTACCCCCCACAAGCCTGAGGCCGAATTTCTGGGTCTCCCTACCGTCACGCGAGCGCGCGACCTGACCGGTGGGGCAACGCCGAAGGCAAGCCCCACCGGGAAGATCGCGAAGCGATGACGCGCTCGCCCAAGCACGGTCAAGGAGCGAGCCGCCAGGCGAGCCCCTGGGCCGGGATTGAATTAGTACTGCCGCCGGCGCTCGTATCCCGGCGGGAGATCCTCGTAGTAGTGCTCCTCGCGGACCGCGGGGGGCGGGCGGCGCTCGACCGAGCGACGTGCGGAGGCCAGCCGCACGATGCCGATGACGAGCCCGATCAGCCCGCCCAGCATGAGGATCAGGCCGACCAGCCGAATATCGATGCCGCTGAACTCGTAGTTGACCGCGTAGGCCAGGATCGCGCCGATGATGATCAGGGCGATGCTGCCGCCGATGGTCACGGCGGGCTCCTCTCGTCGTCCTGGGGTGGACGACACATCTCTTCCCGCCACGAGGAAATCAAACGGCGCGGCCGGGCACGCCCCGAGTAAACCGGTCGGGCCGGGCGGGCACGGCCAATAGGATGACCGGTGAAACCACGTCATCGCAGGAACGGTTGTCTACATGTCCGCCATCACCCGTGACGAGGTCGCTCACCTCGCCCGGCTGTCCCGGCTGGCGCTCGGCGACGATGAGCTCGACCATCTCGCCGCCCAGCTCGACCAGATCATCTCCGCGGTCGCGCGGGTGCAGGAGGTCGCCGCGCAGGACATCCCGCCGACCTCGCACGCGCTGCCGCTGACCAATGTCTACCGCGCCGACGAGGTCCGGCCGTCCCTGGCCCCGGGGCAGGCGCTCGCCGCCGCCCCCGCCGCCGAGGAGCAGCGTTTCCGCGTACCGCGGATCCTGGACGAGGAGGCGTGAGCGCCATGGAACTGGTCGGGAAGGGGGCGGCGGAGCTCGGTGAGCTCATCGCCGCCGGCGAGACGTCCGCGGTCGAGGTCGCGCAGGCGCATCTGGATCGCATCGCCGCGGTGGACGGGCAGGTCAAGGCGTTTCTGCACGTCGACCGCGAGACGACGCTGGCACAGGCGCGGAAGGTGGACGAGCGGCGCGCGGCGGGGGAGGAGCTCGGCCCGCTGGCCGGCGTGCCCATCGCGCACAAGGACGTCTTCACCACCGACGACATGCCCACCACCGCGGGCTCGAAGATCCTGGAGGGATGGCGGCCCCCCTACGACGCGACCATCACGGCGCGGCTGCGCGAGCAGGGCCTGGTGATCCTCGGCAAGACGAACATGGACGAGTTCGCCATGGGCTCCTCCACCGAGAACAGCGCCTTCTTCACCACGCGCAACCCGTGGGACCTGGAGCGCGTCCCGGGCGGGTCGTCCGGCGGCAGCTCCGCGGCGGTCGCCGCGTACGAGGCGCCGCTGTCCACCGGAACCGACACCGGCGGGTCGATCCGGCAGCCCGCCGCGGTCACCGGCATCGTCGGGATGAAGCCCACCTACGGCGGCTCGTCCCGCTACGGCGTCATCGCGTTCGCGTCCTCGCTCGACACGCCGGGGCCGTTCGCGCGCAACGTCCTGGACGCGGCGCTCCTGCACGAGGCGTTCAGCGGCCACGACCGGATGGACTCCACCTCCGTCGACGCCGCCGTCCCGCCGGTCGTGGAGGCCGCACGGCACGCCGATGTCGCCGGGCTGCGCGTCGGCGTCGTCAGGGAGTTCGCGGGCGACGGCGCCGAGCCGGGCGTCTCGGCCCGCTTCGACGAGGCCGTCGAACTGCTGGAGTCCCTCGGCGCGAAGGTCGTCGAGGTGTCGTGCCCGCATTTCTCCTACGCGCTGTCCGCCTACTACCTGATCGCGCCATCCGAGGCGTCGTCTAACCTCGCCCGCTTCGACGCCATGCGTTACGGCCTGCGGGTCGGCGACGACGGCACCCGCAGTGCCGAGGAGGTCATGGCGCTGACCCGCGCCGAGGGGTTCGGACCCGAGGTCAAACGGCGCATCATGCTCGGCACCTATGCGCTGTCCTCGGGCTACTACGACGCCTACTACGGCAAGGCGCAGCAGGTCCGCACGCTGGTCAAGCGCGACTTCGACACCGCCTTCGAGCAGGTCGACGTGCTGGTCTCGCCGACCACGCCGACCACGGCGTTCCCGATCGGTGAGCGCGTGGACGACCCGATGGCGATGTACCTGGCCGACCTGTACACCATCCCGGCCAACCTGACCGGCAACGCCGCGATCTCGGTGCCCTGCGGCCTCGCGGACGGACTGCCGGTCGGCCTGCAGATCATGGCGCCCGTCCTCGGTGACGACCGCGCCTACCGTGTGGCCGCCGCCGTCGAGCGCGCCCTGGAGGACCGTTGGGGCGGCCCCCTCCTGGCCAAGGCCCCGGAACTGGTGGAGGCGAAGTGAGCACCCCGACGCTGATGGACTATGACGAGGCGCTGGCCAGGTACGAGCCGGTGCTCGGCATCGAGACGCATATCGAGCTGGGCACCGCGTCCAAGATGTTCTGCGGCTGCCGGACGACGTTCGGCGCCGAGCCGAACACCCAGGTCTGCCCGGTGTGCCTTGGACTGCCGGGGGCCCTGCCGGTGACCAACCAGGCGGCGATCGAGGGCATCATCAAGATCGGCCTCGCGCTGAACTGCGAGATCGTCGAGTGGTGCAGGTTCGCCCGGAAGAACTACTTCTATCCGGACATGCCGAAGAACTTTCAGATCTCCCAGTACGACGAGCCGCTCTGTGTGGACGGGCAGCTGGAGGTCGAGGTCGAGGGCGAGACGTACCGGATCGAGATCGAGCGCGTCCACATGGAGGAGGACACCGGCAAGTCGCTGCACGTCGGCGGCGCGACGGGCCGGATCCACGGCGCCGAGTTCTCCCTGGTCGACTACAACCGGGCCGGGATCCCGCTGGTCGAGATCGTCACCAAGCCGATCCCCGCGACCGGCGAGAAGGCCCCTCTCGTCGCGCGTGCCTACGCCACCGAGCTCCGCGAGCTAGTCCGGTCCCTCGGCGTCTCGGACGTGCGCATGGAGGAGGGCTCCATGCGCTGCGACGTCAACGTCTCCCTGATGCCGCGGGGCGCCGCCGAGTGGGGGACCCGCACCGAGACCAAGAACGTCAACTCGCTGCGGTCCGTCGAGCGCTCCGTCCGTTCGGAGATCGAGCGGCAGGCCGGCGTGCTGTCCGCGGGCGGGCGGATCGTCCAGGAGACCCGCCACTTCCACGAGGACACGGGCCGCACCACCGCCGGGCGCAGCAAGGAGGAGGCGCAGGACTACCGCTACTTCCCCGAACCCGACCTGGTGCCGATGGCGCCGTCCCGCGCGTGGGTGGACGAGCTGCGTGCGGCCCTGCCGGAACTCCCGGCCGCGCGCCGCACCCGCATCCAGCGCGAGTGGAACCTCTCCGACCTGGAGCTGCGCGACGTCGTCAACGCCGGCGCCGTCGACCTCATCGAGGCGACGATCGCGCAGGGCGCCGACGCCGCCACCGCACGCAAGTGGTGGATGAACGAGCTGTCGCGGCGCGCCACCGAGCAGGGGGCCGAGCTCGCGGACCTGCCCATCACGCCGGAGCAGGTCGCCCGCATCCAGGCGATGATCACGACCGGGGAGCTGAACGACAAGCTGGCCCGTCAGGTCTTCGAAGGCGTCCTGGCCGGCGAGGGCACCCCCGACGAGGTCGTCGCCGCCCGGGGGCTGAAGGTCGTCAGCGACGAGGGCGAGCTGGCCTCGATCGTCGACCAGGTCATCGCCGGCAACGCCGCCGTCGCCGACAAGGTCCGCGCCGGCAAGGTCGCCGCCGCGGGGGCCCTGGTCGGCGCCGTGATGAAGGCCACCCGTGGCCAGGCCGACGCGGGCCGGGCCCGTGAACTCATCCTGGAGAAGCTCGGCGCCTCCTGACCGCACCGCCGCGGCCGTCCCGTGCCTCCATGGGACGGCCAGGCGCCTGTAGCCTTGAACAAGCCGGTCGTGTGCTCTGAAACGAGAGGTTCACGGATGACAGCTTTGCCGGCAGGTAGCTGGTTGGCGGCTCTTCGTGCACAGCCTGAGCGGGTCACCGCCGAGGAGTATGAAGCTCTTTCCGAGGACATCTCGAAACTGATCGAAATCGTGGACGGTTACGTCGTCTTCTGCGAAGCACAGACACGCGACCACCAGCGAGCGGGACGTCGACTGGCGAACCTTCTCGAATACCATGCGCGGGCGGCGATGAGCCGGGGGCATGACTGTGTCGAGGTCGACATCGACGTCGATCTGCGGCTTCGTGACGTGCCTCTGTGCAACAGACGGCCCGACGTCATCCTCTACAGGTGCCTTGATCGTGAGGGTAAGGAGCGACTCCGGGCCGAACACGCCCTTCTCGTTGTGGAGATCGTGTCGCCGGGCTCGGAGACCGTGGATACCGCCGACAAGCTCGGTGAGTACGCGAAAGCCGGAATTCCCCACTACTGGGTCGTGCGCCTTGACGGCACCGGTGTCTCGATGATCGAGCGTTACCGGCTGGACCCGGGTGCCATGCTCTACAAGCATCTGGGCACCCTGATGAAGGACGAGGCGGGCGGGCCGCCGGAGATCACCAATCCGCTTCCCATGATGATCGGCTGGGCGGAGCTGGAGTACTGATCAGCGCACCGGGACGACGATGATGCGGTCGTCCTTGGACGTGGGATCGCCTCTGCCGTCCTTGTTGCTGGTGGTGATCCATAGGGAGCCGTCGGGGGCGGTCACGGCGGCGCGGAGCCGGCCGTAGGTGTTCTCGAAGCGGGCGACGGGGCGGCCCGGTTCACCGTTGGTCAGGGGAACCTGCCACAGGCGCCGGCCGCGGAGGGCGGCGGCCCACAGGGAGCCGCCCGCGTAGGCGAGGCCGGACGGGGACGCCTCATCGGTCGTCCAGGTGAGCAACGGGTCGGTGTAGCCCCGGCGGTCTCCGACGCCTTCCACAACGGGCCACCCGTAATTGTCACCTTTCACAATGTGGTTGATTTCGTCGAAGCGGTCCTGACCGAATTCGGTGGCGAAGAGTCGCCTCCCGTCGTCCCAGGCGAGGCCCTGGACGTTGCGGTGGCCGTAGGACCAGACGCGGGTCCCGTAGGGGTTGCCGGGGGCGGGCGCGCCGTCCGGCGTGACGCGCAGGATCTTGCCGCCGAGGGAGTCCTTGTCCTGCGACCGGCTGGTGTCGCCGGTCTCGCCCGTCGTCGCGTACAGCATGCCGTCGGGGCCGAAGGCGAGCCGGCCGCCGTTGTGATTGCCGCCCTTGGGGATTCCGGTGACGATCGGTTTCGGAGTCCCGAGGCGGCCGTCGTAGGTGGCCTTGACCACGCGATTGTCGGACGCGGCCGTGTAGTACAGGTAGATCTGCTGGTCGCGGGCATAGGACGGGGAGACGGCGACGCCCATCAGGCCGCCCTCGCCCTCGGGCTCGACCCCAGGAACCTTGCCGACGTCCGTCTTCTTGCCGGCCGGTGTGACCCGCAGGAGGCGAGCGGTGTCCCGTTCGGTCACCAGCGCGTCGCCACCGGGCAGGAAGGCGATGGCCCAGGGGACGTTCAGGCCCGTGACGAGCTCGCGGGGGTCGCCGGGGGCGGTGCTTCTCGCCGACGCCAAGGGCGTGGGGGTACGGGGTCCACCGTCCGATGAGGAGCCGGACGGGGATGCGGAGCAGGCCGCCAGGACCAGTGCGGTCACGGCAAGGATGAACGGGTGGTGTCGCATGGCATCGCCTCCGGGTACCAGGATGCCAGCAGGGACGAGGCGGACATCACACCCTTCCGAGGCGTGAAAATGGTCACTCAACGTGATGCGGACGAAGGTGACGAGGGCGTTTCGGGTGTCCGAAGTAGGTCAATATCACGGTCGTTTGTCGCCGGGAGGACGCTGAGCCTCAATCGCTCTGTGACCTACGGAACGTACATTGAGCGACACGGTGATCCCGCAGTGCAGCAACGTCGCTGATCTTCGGCCTGCGCAGGCCCATGCGCTCGCCGTCCACCCCGCGCCGAACTCGCGCGGGGCACGATCCATGACCTTCCGGGCGTTACCCGAGCGGCCGGTGAGGTTTCCAGACTCATGCCCTTTCCCGGCGCGACGCCGCGCCCGCGGGGGGCGGGGCGTTCTCATCGGGGCAGAAAGGGACATGGCGCGATGAGCGGCGAGTACGCGAGGCGGATGCCTCCGCGGGTGCTGCCGGTCGCCCTGGCCGCGATCGTCGGCGTGCTGTACGCCATCGGCTCGCTGCTGGGCTGGGGCGGCACGGCCTTCATCGCGTGGGCGGAGGCGGGCGCCGCGGGCGCCGCCGCGATCTCGCTGCTGATGTCGGCCCGGGGCCCGAAGGGCAGGGGTGCGGACGGCGCCGTCTGGCGGGCGTCCTGGCGCTGGTACGGCCTCGCCGCCGCCTGCTGGTTCGTGGGCGCGCTGGGCAGCGCGATGGCGGACGCCCCCAGCCGCAGCGCCCTGTCGCTGTCGGTCTCCGACCTGTTCTACCTGATCGCCGTGGTCGCGCTGGTGACGGGGCTCGTGGTGCCGATCAGGCTGCCCCGGGAGGCCGCGACCTGGCTGCGGTACGCCGCCGACACCTACGTCTGCGCGTGCGGGCTGTTCGTGCTGGGCTGGGTGGGCCTGTTCAGCTCGCTCTACCACCAGACCGAGGAGTCACCGCCCGAGTTCTTCCTCGAACTGTTGTACCCGCTGATCGACATCGTGCTGATGTGCGGGGCGTTGCCGTTCGTCCTCGGCGCCGGGCGGGGGCACCGGCGTCAGGCGTGGATGGGGTACGGGGCGCTCACCGCGTTCGCGATCGCCGACATCGTCACGACGATCGTCCGGCTGGACGGCGGCGTGCCGGCCGACGACCCCGCCGACATCCTGCGCCTCGGCGGGCTGCTGCTCCTGCTGCTGGTGCCGTGGACGGGCCCCGCGCGGGTTCCGGCGGACGAGGAGGTCGACGACATCCCCGAGGACGTCGTGCTGCCGCCGGGGGACGAGTGCGGCCGGATGATCGGGCCGGGCCTCGCGCCCGCCGCGATCGCCGCCGCGGCGGGCATGTTCGTCGCGGGGCACTCGCTGACCGGGAAGAACGGCCTGGAACCCGTGGTGTCGATCGTCGCGGGCTCGGCGGTGCTGGTGCTGCTCGCCCGGCTCGCGGGGCTGCTGCGCGAGAACGAGGCGCTGCGCCGGGCGGTGGGGACGGGGGAGGAGCACTTCCGTGCCCTGTCGGAGAGTATCAACGACGCGGTGCTGATCTGCGATCTGGACGCGACCGTCCAGTACGCCAGCGCGGGGGCCCTGCGCACCTACCGCTACACCCCCGACGAACTGCTCGGACGGCCCCTGCACGAGATCATCCACCCGGAGGACCTACCGCGCGTCGACGCGGTGTTCACCGAGTTCCTCGAAGAGGACACACCGCCCGACTCGCTGCGCGTGTCGTGCCGCGTGCGCGCGGCGGACGGCACCTGGCTGCCCACCGAGTCCACGATCTCCCGGTACGCGGGCACCGGCGAGGCGCCGGGACGGCTGCTGGTCACCACCCGCGACCTCAGCGAGCAGGCGGCATTGCAGCGGCAGGTCGCGCATCTGACGTTCCACGACGGGCTGACGGGTCTGCCGAACCGGTCCTATTTCGAGGAGCGGACCCGGGAGGTGCTGACGCGGCAGCGGGACGGCGGCCGGGTCGCGGTCGTCTTCGTCGACCTGGACGGCTTCACGGCGGTCAACGACTCGGCGGGGCACGCCGCCGGGGACCAGGTCCTCGCGCAGGCCGCGCGGCGGCTCCGCGCGACGGTGCAGGCCGACGACACGGTGGCGCGCTGGGGCGGGGACGAGTTCGCCGTGCTCGTCCAGCTCCCGTCCGACGACCGGGAGACGCAGGCCGCGGTGGAGCTGGCCGGGCGGCTGCTGCGCGTCCTGTCGGTGGACCCCTACCAGGTGGGCAGCAAGCACATCGTGCTGACGGCCAGCGTCGGCATCGCGTTCGCCGGGGACGAGGAGACGCCCGGGGCCACGGGGGCGACCGTGTCCGGCGCGACGTCCAGCGCCGCCGCGGGCACCGGGAAGGAGGCGGGCCGGCGGGTCCGGCGCACGGCCGCCGACCTGATCCGCAACGGCGACCTCGCGATGGCGCGTGCGAAGGAGCTCGGCGGGGGGCGGGTCGAGGTGTTCGCCCCGCACATGCACGCCGACGTCGTGCGGCGGCTGGAGCTCGGCAGCGATCTGCAGCGGGCGCTCGCCGAGGAGCAGTTCGCGGTGGAGTTCCAGCCGGTGGTGGATCTCGCCACGTCCCGGGTGACGGGGGTCGAGGCGCTGCTGCGCTGGTGGCGGGGGAGCGAGTCGGTGCCGCCGGAGGAGTTCATCGGCCCCGCCGAAGAGTCCGGCCTGATGATCCCGCTCGGCGACTGGGTGCTGCGTGAGGCGTGCCGTGAGGTCGCCCGGTGGCGGCGTGACTCCTGGGACGTGGGCGTGTCGGTGAACTTCACCGCCCGGCAGATCGCCGCGCCCCGGTTCGTGGAGTCGGTCGCGGCGGCGCTGGCCGAGACCGGGCTGCCGCCGCAGGCGCTGACGCTGGAGGTGCGGGAGGAGGTGCTCGTCGAGGACGCGGGCCACAATGTGGAACGCCTGTCGGAGCTGCGCGACCTCGGCGTCCGGCTCGCCATCGACGACTTCGGCACCGGGTACGCCTCGCTCGCCTACCTCGGCCAGCTCCCGGTGGACGTCATCAAGATCGATCCGTCGTTCGTGGCCGGGCTCGGCTCGGACGAGACGCTGACGCTGCTGACCCGCACGATCGTCCGGCTGGGCAGCGACCTGGGCATCACCGTGGTCGCGGAGGGCATCGAGCGGCCCGAGCAGCTGGACCTGCTGCGGGGGATGGACTGCCCGCGCGGGCAGGGCTTCCTCGTGGCGCGCCCGATGGCGGCGGGACGGGTGGAGTCGCTGGTCCGGACGAACCTGTCCGCGCAGGGGAGACCGGGTGAGGTCCCACTGCCCCTTCCGGGTTGACTGAAGGCCCGGAACGTCTCACGGTGTGAGACAATGTGTCCAGGGATTTGACCGGCGCCGCGAAGTCGGCGAAAGTGAGTTCCGTGCAGAGCAGTTTCACTATTCTCGTAGTACTTGGTCGGCGCGCAGGCTGACCAAGCTTTCCGACCTGCGCGCCTCCCCTCGACCGCCTCACGGCGGCGGGGGTTTTTTGTTGCCCGGTGAGCCCAGACATCTCTCCCCAAGGAAACGCAGATCATGACGACCGAACAGATGACGGGAGCCCAGGCGCTGGTGCGCGCCCTGGAGAACGTCGGCGTGGACACCGTGTTCGGGATCCCGGGCGGCGCGATCCTCCCCGCCTACGACCCGCTCTACGACTCCGGCAAGCTGCGCCACATCCTCGTCCGGCACGAGCAGGGCGCGGGCCACGCGGCCCAGGGCTACGCGATGGTGACGGGCAGGGTCGGGGTCTGCATGGCCACGAGCGGGCCCGGCGCGACGAACCTCGTCACCGCGATCTCCGACGCCTACATGGACTCGGTGCCGATCGTGGCGATCACGGGGCAGGTCGCGTCCTCCCTCATCGGGACGGACGGCTTCCAGGAAGCCGACATCGCCGGCATCACGATGCCGATCACCAAGCACAACTTCCTGGTGACCAAGGCCGCGGACATCGGGCGCACCATCGCCGAGGCGTTCCACATCGCCGGGACGGGCCGCCCGGGACCGGTCCTCGTCGACATCGCCAAGGACGCCCTCCAGGCCACTGTGGCCTTCGAGTGGCCCGTCCAGCTCCAGCTCCCCGGGTACCGTCCCGTCACCCGACCGCACTCCAAGCAGGTCCGTGAGGCGGCACGGCTGATCGGCGCGGCGCGGCGCCCGGTGCTGTACGTCGGCGGCGGCGTGCTGAAGGCGGGAGCGTCCGCCGAGCTGAAGGTGCTGGCCGAGCTGACCGGCGCGCCCGTCGTCACCACCCTGATGGCCAAGGGCGCGCTGCCCGACAGCCACCCGCTGCACATGGGCATGCCGGGCATGCACGGCGCGGTCGGCGCCGTCGGCGCGCTCCAGCGTGCGGACCTGCTGGTCACGCTCGGCGCGCGGTTCGACGACCGGGTCACCGGCAAGCTCGACGGGTTCGCGCCCGGCGCCAAGGTGGTGCACGCCGACATCGACCCGGCCGAGATCTCCAAGAACCGGCACGCGGACGTCCCGATCGTCGGGGACGCGCGGGAGGTCATCGCCGACCTGATCGTCGCCGTCCAGAACGAGCACGACGCGGGACGCAAGGGCGACTACGGGGACTGGTGGCGGCAGCTCAACGCCTGGCGCGACACCTACCCGCTGGGCTACGACACGCCCTCGGACGGCTCGCTGTCCCCGCAGTACGTCATCGAGCGCATCGGCAGGCTCGCCGGGCCGGAGGCGTACTACGTCGCGGGCGTCGGCCAGCACCAGATGTGGGCCGCACAGTTCATCAAGTACGAGCGGCCGGGCGCGTTCCTCAACTCCGGCGGCGCGGGGACGATGGGCTACGCCGTCCCGGCCGCGATGGGCGCCAAGGTCGGCGCGCCCGACACGCAGGTGTGGGCGATCGACGGCGACGGCTGCTTCCAGATGACGAACCAGGAGCTGGCGACCTGCGCCATCGAGGGGATCCCGGTCAAGATCGCGGTGATCAACAACGGTAACCTGGGCATGGTCCGGCAGTGGCAGACGCTGTTCTACGACGGCCGCTACTCCAACACCGACCTGCATTCCGCCAAGCGCATCCCGGACTTCGTCAAGCTGGCGGAGGCGTACGGTTGCGTCGGGCTGCGCTGCGACCGCGCGGAGGACGTCGACGACGTCATCGCCAAGGCCATGGAGATCAACGACGCGCCGGTCGTCATCGACTTCGTCGTCCACCAGGACGCGATGGTCTGGCCGATGGTCGCCGCCGGCACCACCAACGACGACATCAAGATCGCGCGGGATATGGCCCCCGACTGGGAGAACGGAGACTGACCCCGATGAGCCTGCACACCCTCTCGGTGCTGGTGGAGAACAAGCCCGGCATCCTGGCGCGTGTCGCGGCGCTGTTCTCCCGCCGCGGCTTCAACATCGAGTCCCTCGCCGTCGGCACCACCGAGCACCCGGACATCTCCCGGATGACGATCGTGGTGAACGTCGCCGACCTGCCACTGGAGCAGGTCACCAAGCAGCTCAACAAGCTGATCAACGTGCTGAAGATCGTCGAGCTCGACCAGCCGGCGTCCGTCCAGCGCGAACTGGTCCTGGTCAAGGTGCGCGCCGACGCCGAGACGCGGTCCCAGGTCCTGGAGACCGTCCAGTTGTTCCGCGCCAAGGTGGTGGACGTCGCACCGGACGCGGTCACCATCGAGGTCACCGGGAACCGCGACAAGCTCGACGCCTTCATCCGGGTCCTGGAGCCCTTCGGCATCAAGGAGATGGTGCAGTCGGGCATGGTGGCCATCGGCCGTGGCGCCCGATCCATCACCGACCGCTCGCTGCGCGCCATCGAACGCAGCGCGTGACCCGTGTGAATTCCGGTCTTTATCACCAACACTGAAAGGCAACAGCACTGTGGCTGAGATGTTCTACGACGACGCCGCCGACCTGAGCGTGATCCAGGGCCGGCACGTGGCGGTCATCGGTTACGGCAGCCAGGGGCACGCGCACGCGCTCTCCCTGCGCGACTCCGGCGTCGACGTGCGGGTCGGGCTCCGCGAGGGCTCGGCGAGCCGGGAACTGGCGGAGGCCGAGGGGCTGCGCGTCGTCACCCCGGCGGAGGCGGCCGAGGAGGCCGACCTCATCATGCTGCTGGCCCCCGACCACCACCACCGGGAGATCTTCGAGAAGGACATCAAGCCCGCCCTCGTGGAGGGCGACGCGCTGTTCTTCGGCCACGGCTTCAGCATCCGCTACGACCTCGTCCAGCCGCCGGAGGGCGTGGACGTGGCGATGGTCGCGCCGAAGGGCCCGGGCCACCTCGTCCGCCGTCAGTTCGTCGCGGGCCGCGGCGTGCCGGTGATCGTGGCGGTGGAGAAGGACCCGTCGGGGAACGCCTGGCCGCTGGCGCTGTCGTACGCCAAGGCCATCGGCGGCCTGCGCGCGGGCGGCATCAGGACCACCTTCACCGAGGAGACCGAGACCGACCTGTTCGGCGAGCAGTCGGTGCTGTGCGGCGGTGTCTCCGAGCTGATCAAGACCGGGTTCGAGGTGCTCACCGAGGCCGGCTACCAGCCGGAGGTGGCCTACTTCGAGGTCCTGCACGAGATGAAGCTGATCGTCGACCTCATGTACGAGGGCGGTATCGCCAAGATGTACTGGTCGGTGTCCGACAACGCCGAGTACGGCGGCTACAGCCGGGGCCCGCGCGTGGTCACGCCGGAGACCAAGGCCGCGATGAAGAAGATCCTCGGCGAGATCCAGTCCGGCGCGTACGCCAAGGAACTGGTGGAGGAGTTCGAAGGCGGCCAGGCCCGGTTCGGCAAGTACCGCGAGGAGCTCGCCGAGCACCCGATCGAGAAGACGGGCGCCGAGCTGCGCCCGATGATGAGCTGGCTCAACGACTAGAACGATCTGCAATCCCGGCCCAGGGCGCTCGACTGGCGGCTCGCCCTTGACCGTGCTCGGGCGAGCGCGTCATCGCTTCGCGATCCGCCCTGGTGAGGCTTGCCTTCAGCGTGCCTCACCGGGGCAGATAGCACGCTCGCGTGGTAGTTGGGCCTTTCTGCCGTCCCCCCGCTCGTCTCAGTCAGCGGGGGAGACGGCGGAAGAGGCTCGTGCGCCGGGGCAGCTGGGCGCGGCCGGTCGCCATCAGGAGTGTCAGGTGGCCGTCTTCGGTGAAGTCGACCGTGACCTTCTTCGTGCCGAGCGTGCGGTGCTGGGGTACGGATTTGAGGCGCGGTGCCCGGTTCCTTCCTAGGCGGTCCGCTCTTGTCACGCCCAGCGCCGTGACGGCGATGTGCGCGTCCCAGCGGCCGGGGCCGAGGGTGGCGAGGTCGGCGAGGACCTCGAAACCCGGCTCGCGGTGTTCGGCGGAGAAGCCGTGCTCTTTGCCGGACGTCCGCTCCCGCAGGATCACCTCCACGGTCGCGTGGTGCGTCTCGACGCGTTGGAGGGCCGCCGTGCCGCGGATCCGCAGTCTCCCGCCCTGCCAGCCCAGGGCGTCCAGCCGATGGTCGACACCGACCTCGGTGGTGATGTCGGCGTCCTGTCGCGAGACACCCCTCAGGTAGGGGTAGAGCGCGTAGATCCTCCCGCCGACCACGACGGCGCCCGCGGGGCTGCCCTCCGTCTCGTCGCGGATCAGCCGCTCCAGCTCTTCGCGCAGGCCGTGCTGGATGCAGAACGCGCGGAGCCGGACGGACGCCGGGAGCGCGGCCCGTGCGGCGTCGCTGAGGCCCTCCTCGCCGATCACCCGCCGGGTGCCCTCGACCAGCCGCTCCCGCTGGAGGCGGTCGAGGTCCAGGTAGCGGTGGTCGTACACGCGCAAGACGTCGCGCAGGACGCTGATGGTGCTGTCCGAGCCCACGGGTCCCTCCCTGTCGATCGCTCGCTCCGGTCACGGTAAGCCCCAGGTCGATCGCGGACGGTGAAATTCAGGGAGCGTGTCTCCCAGGATGCATACTCGGTATTGCCAGTAACATACGCGGTATGCATACTTGGTAGGTATGTCGATCCGTCATGGCCTGCTGGCGCTGCTGTCCCAGGGGCCCCGCTACGGCTACCAGCTGCGCGCCGAGTTCGAGTCGTCCACGGGCGCCACCTGGCCGCTGAACATCGGGCAGGTGTACTCCACCCTGTCCCGCCTCGAACGCGACGAGATGGTCACCCGGGTCGGCGCCGACGACGAGGGGCGGTTCGTCTACCGGATCACCCCGGCGGGCGAGACGGACGTGCGGCGCTGGTTCGCCACTCCGATCGCCCGCGCCGACCGGCCCCGCGACGAGCTGGCGATCAAGCTCGCGATGGCCGTCACCACGCCTGGCGTCGACGTCCGGCAGGTCGTGCAGACCCAGCGCACCGCGTCGCTGCGCACTCTGCAGGACCTCACCCGGCTGAAGGCGGACGCACCCGCGACGCCCACCGACCAGGGGGACACCGCGTGGCGGCTCGTCCTGGAATCCATGATCTTCCAGACGGAGGCGGAGGTGCGCTGGCTCGACCACTGCGAGTCCTACGTCGTGCGCGCCCTCCCGGCCTCCGCGCCGCCGGCGCCCGCCCCGGACCCGGCCGACAACGAGGAGGCGCACCGATGAGCGTCCTGGCCATGCACGCCGTCTCCCGCGACCACGGGACGGGCGCGGGGCTCGTCCACGCGTTGCGGGAGATCGATCTGATGGTCGCCGCCGGTGAGTTCGTCGCCGTGATGGGGCCGTCCGGATCGGGCAAGTCGACGCTGCTGACGCTGGCCGGGGGCCTTGACACCCCGACGTCCGGCCAGGTCGTGGTCGAGGGCGCCGACCTCGGCGCGCTGGGGGCGGTCGGGCGGTCGGCGCTGCGCCGCCGCAGCGTCGGCTACGTCTTCCAGGACCTCAACCTCATCCCGAGCCTCAGCGCGGCCGAGAATGTCATGCTGCCGCGCGAGCTGGACGGCGTCCGGGCCCGGCGGGCGCGGCAGGAGGCGGCGCAGGCGCTTCAGGAGGTCGGCGTCGCCGAGCTCGCCGACCGTTTTCCCGACGAGATGTCCGGCGGCCAGCAGCAGCGGGTCGCCATCGCCCGTGCGCTGGTCGGGGACCGGCGGCTCGTCCTGGCCGACGAGCCGACCGGCGCCCTCGACAGCCAGACCGGCGAGGACGTGATGCGCATCCTGCGGGCCCGCTGCGACGCGGGTGCCGCCTGCCTGATGGTCACGCACGAGTCGCGGCACGCCGCCTGGGCCGATCGCGTGGTGTTCCTGCGCGACGGGCGGGTCGTCGACGCCACGCCCGGCCGTCCCGGCCCGGAGACCCTCCTTGAGGAGGCCCGGTGAGGTCCTACGCGCCGTCGCTGCGCATGGCGCGGCGGGACGCGGTGCGCGCCAAGGGCCGCACCGCACTCGTCATGTGCATGATCGGGCTGCCCGTCGCGATGATCGTGGCGGTCGCCGCGCTGGTGACGACCATGGAGTGGTCACCGCGCGAGTCGCTGCCCTACGACCTCGGCGCCGCCGACGCGCGGCTCGCCGGGGGCGGGCATGCCCCGATCCGGCAGGACCCGGTGAACATCGAGATGCAGTTCCCGCAGGACGGGGCATCGTCCGGTGAGCCCTGGACCACCGAGGAGATCGTCCGCCGGGTCACCGCCGAGTACGGCCCGCGCGCCCGCGTCCTGCCCCTGATCCACAAGACGGTGGCGTTGAAGACCCCGCGGGGATACCGGGAGTCGGAGGGCGTCGAGCTGGACGTGCGCGACCCCCTGGCCCGCGGCATGTACACGATCACCGAGGGCCGGGCGCCCGCCGCACCGGACGAGATCGCGCTGTCGCCCTCATTGGCTGGCCGCGAGTTCACGATCGGGTCCGCGGTCGTGATCGACCGCGCGGGCACCGTCCGGCGCGTCGTCGGCCACGTCGAGGATCCCCGCGCCCGCGGCGATCACCTCGCGCTCGCGCCGCCCGGCGGGCTCTCCGCCACCGGCGACTCGGCCCCGGAATGGCTGATCAGCACCGGCCGGCCGGTCACCTGGGCCGACGTCACCAAGCTCAACCAGGACGGGATCGCGGCGCTGTCCCGCGCGGTCGTCGAGCACCCGCCGTCGGTGGCCCTGCCCGCCGACGCCGAGGCGCGCAGCGGCAGCGGCCAGGCGATCGTCGTCATGACGGTCGCGATGATCGTGCTGGAGATCGTGCTGCTGGCCGGGCCCGCGTTCGCCGTGGGCATCCGCCGCCAGCGGCGCCTGCTCGCGCTCATCGCGGTGGCGGGCGGAGACGGGCGGCACCTGCGGGCCGTCGTGCTGGCGGGCGGTCTGGTGATCGGGGGCGCCGCCGCGCTGGCGGGAGGGGCGCTCGGCATGACCGGCGCGGCGGTGACCAAGCTGGTCGCCGAGTCCACCACCGACAACGCGTTCGGCCCGTTCGAGGTGCCCTGGCTCCAGGTCGCCCTGACGATGGCGCTCGGCGTCGGCAGCGGCGTGCTCGCCGCGTACGTGCCCGCGCGGCAGGCCGCGCGGATGGACGTCGTCGCCGCCCTCGCGGGCCGCCGCGAGCGGGGCATGCCGAAGCGTGGCTGGCCGATCGCCGGCGCCGCGGCCGTCGCGGTGGGCGTGTTCCTCAGCCTGGCCGGGGTGCGGGTACTGCGTGAGTTCGGCGCCGCCCTCGGCGCCGTCGTGATCATCGCCGGCTTCGTCATGGCGGGGCCGTGGCTGGTCGGCGCCGCGGGCCGGGTCGCCGGGCGGCTGCCGGTGCCGCTGCGCCTCGCCGTCCGGGACGGCTCGCGCAACCGCGGCCGGTCCGCGCCGGCGGTCGCCGCGATCATGGCGGCGGTCGCGGGGATCACCGCCCTGGCCATCGCCAACGCCAGTGACCTCCGTCAGGCCCGGATGGACTACACGCCCCGGCTGCCGATGGGCTCGGCGATGATCCGCCCGCCGCTGGACCGGGTGGACGCTCTGCGGCCGGTGCTCGCCCGCGAGCTTCCCGGCGGCTCGATGCTCGACCTGCGGGTCCTGCCGGGAGAGAACTCGGTGTGTACCGGGGGCGACACGGCCAAGTGCCCCTCGGTGCGGTTCGCCGGCCGGCGCCTCGGCGAGTCGCTGGAGTACCTGGACGCGGTCGTGGGCGGCGCCCCCGAGGCCCGGATGCTGCTCGGCCGCGACGACCCCGCCGTGAACGCCGCCCTCGCCGAGGGCAAGATCGTGGTGTTCGCGTCCCGGCCGCTGACTGGCGGCACGACGACGGCCACCGTGTCGGTGTGGGTGGACGACCAGCCGCGCGTCCTCAAGGAGGTGCCGGGACTGCCCGCGATCGGCGTCGAGACGGACCCGCACGTGCCGGCGCTGGTGCCCCCGTCCGCCGCCGCGAAGATCGGCGTCCCCGCCCGCGTGGAGGCGTTCGGCGTGGACCGGGCACGGCACCGGCTCACCCGGGCCGAGCAGGCGCGGCTGACCGAGGTGGTCGCCGGAGCCAGCGAACAGCCCGCGGACGGCGCCGTCTACGTCGAGCGGGGCTTCACCCGGACCGGTGAGGTGATGATGCTGCTGCTGGCGGCCGCGGGCGGCGTGCTGGCGCTCGGCGGATCGCTGATCGCCACCGGGCTGTCGTCCGCCGACGCCCGTCCCGACCTCGCCACGCTCGCGGCGATCGGCGCGCGGCCGCGGACCCGCCGGCTGCTGATGATGGGCCAGGCGGGGTTCGTCGCGGTGCTCGGCTGCTGGCTCGGGCTCGCGGCGGGGCTCGTCCCGGGCATCGCCGTGGCGCGGCCCCTCACCCATGACCCATCCCATGGGACGATCGTGGACATACCCTGGCAGGTTCTCCTGCTCATCGGGGTGGTCGTGCCGCTCATGGCGATGCTCGCGGCGGGGATCTTCACCCGATCCCGGCTCCCCCTGTCGCACCGCATCGTCGCCTGATCGCCCGGTCGGTGCCGGCGGGCTGGTAGCGTCCGGCGCGTGGCTGAGGCGGTTGTGGTGGAGGGGCCCGTGGACGAGGCTCCGGTCGGCCGCGGAGGAGGGACGCGTCCGCGGCGACGGCGCGCGGCGCTGTGGGCGCTCGTCACGGCGAGCGCGGCGCTGTACGCGGCGTACTCGCTGATGCGGCTGCGCGCTTTCCGGGCGAGCAGCTATGACCTGGTGATCTTCGACCAGGCGATCCGCTCCTACAGCCGGTTCGAACTGCCCGTGGCCATGGTCAAGGGCGTCCACAACGGATTCGGCCCGCACTTTGCGATCCTGGGTGACCACTTCTCGCCGATCCTCGCCCTGCTGGCGCCGCTGTACTGGCTCCACGACGGGCCGGGGACGCTGCTGGTCGCCCAGGCGGTGCTGTTCGCGCTCGCGATCGTGCCGATCTGGCGCTACGCCGAGCGCCGGTTCGGCGCGGGCGCGGCGTACTGCACGGCCGCTGCGTACGCGTTGTCCTGGCCCGTCGCCGAGGCCCTCGCGTTCGACTTCCACGAGGTCGCGTTCGTGCCGGTGCTGTCGGCGCTCATGGTCGAGCGCTACGACGCCGGGCGGCGCGGTTCGGCGGCGGTCGCCGCGCTGGCCCTGCTCCTCGTCAAGGAGGACATGGGCCTCCTGCTGGTGGGTTTCGGGATCTTCCTGCTCACCCAGCACGAACCCCGCGACGCCGAGGACGGGGGATGGCTGCCGCGCGGCGACCGGCGCGCCGGCCTCGCCTACATCGTCGGCGGCCTCGTCGCGACCTGGGTGTGCTCGCGGCTGATCATCGCGGTCTTCGGTGGCGACAACGACTACTACTGGGCCTACGGGTCGCTCGGCCCCGACCTGCCGCACGCCGCCGTGTACGCCCTGACACACCCGTGGGACGTGCTGGCCGTCCTCGGCACGCCCCCGCACAAGCTCGGCACGATGGCGCTGCTCGTCCTGCCGCTGCTGCTGCTTCCGCTGGCATCGCCGCTGACGCTGACCATCCTGCCGCTGCTGGCCGAGCGGATGCTCGCCAGCCGCTTCGGTAACTGGTGGGAGCCCCACTACCACTACAACGCGTTCATCGTCGCGGTCCTCGTCATGGCGTCCGTGGACGGTGCGGCGCGGCTACGCAAGCGGCTCGGGCCGCAGGTGCGCGTCCGGATTCCGGCCCTGCTGCCCGCCGCGGCGCTCCTGACCGCGGCGGTCGTGTGCGTGCCGTTCTTCGCCTTCGTCCATCTGGCCGACCCCGCACTGTGGCGGCGGAACGAGCGGGCACGCGCCGCCGCGGCCGTCGCGTCCCGGATTCCGGACGGGGCGCTCGTCGAGTCGGCCAACGCGATCGGCCCCGCGCTGACGACCCGCACCCGCGTCCTGCTGTGGGACGGGCAGCCCCGCCGGGCGCCCTGGGTGATCGCCGATGTCGAGCGGCTGGAGTTCCCCTTCCGGACTGTGGCCGAGCAGCGGCGCCGCGTGGAGTCGCTGCTCGCGCTGGGGTATCGGGAGGTCTACCGGCAGGACGGATACGTCGTCCTGCACCGGGACATAGCCGATCCCTGGTGAACGTGGGCTGTACAGCGGATAAATCCAGATCGTTTGGACAAGGCGTCCAATGACAGTCCGTCACAGAGTGGGTCAGAATGTCGGTGAAGGCTGCCAGCCGCAAACATAAACCTACACTTTTGCTCCACTTTGCTGGATACTTGAAGAAAGTCGCGAACGGCCGCGGCCGGCCAGGAGACCTGCCTGCGCTAACACTCATGTGACCGCTGCCGGGCGGCGTTGGGGCGGAGCGCATGAGTGGTGACGAGCTGATCGGGAGCACGGTAAGCCGGCGGTGCGGGCGGACGGCGAAATTTATTCCCCTCGCGACAATGTCGGAGGCAACTAATTCCCCGCTCGGCAAAGCGGGCCGCCGGGTGATATCTGGCGGGGAGTCGTGACATGGCGGCGCCAGAGGGCCATGACGTCCAGCGATGGGAGACCTGCGGGCAGGCGTGGATCGGCGTGCTCCGGCACGTCTGGGCGGCTGGCGAGGCCGGTATGGACGACCGCGGACCCATCATCGAGGGGCCGCCGCTGCTCTTCGAGGTCGCCTCGCTGAGCTGGGAGGACCCGATCCTGCGCGAGCACGGGGACGCCGCGGGCCTCGTCCGGCGGGCGCAGGAGCGCACCCGGCGCGTCGTGCGCGGCCGCTACGGGCCGCGGCTGCGCGACCTCGACGGTGTGGACCAGCTCGCCTGGGTCGTGGACCTGCTGCGGGCCAGGCCGTGGACGACGAGCGCGTGGATCTCGCTGACGCTGCCGGGCGAGGCGTCCGAGGGCCTGCCGAACCTCACCGCCCTGTCGTTCCGCATCCGCGGCTACCGGCTGATCATGACCGGGATGTTCCGGTCGCAGGACGTCTACCCCGGCTACCTGATCTACATCCCGCTGCGCGCCGTCCAGCTCCAGGTCGCCGAGGAGCTGGGGCTGCCGGCCGGGCCGCTGCGGGTGTTCGTGGACGTCCCGCATCTGCTGGTCGCGGACGCCGAACGGGTCGCGTCCGTCCTCACCGCGATGCCCGAGCCCAACGCGGCGTGACGGGTCCGGCCCCGGCCGGACGCGGTGCTGAGCCGGACTTGACCCGACTTGACCAGGCTTGACCAAATCTGGTGTGGGTCGGCCCGGACGGGTTGCCGCGGATGTTCCGGCTGCCGCCGACCCGGCGCCCGGCGGGGGATAGACTCGCCAGCGGGGGCCGAGAGCACGACGAGGTGACTCGCGACTTCACCTGCACACCTTCAGCGGCACACCGTGCTCACCCGCACGCACGCCGACCCGCAGACGTGCACATCCGACCGCGTACATCCGACATCCGAAGGACTGTTTCCTTGAGCAAGCCCGTCGTCCTCGTCGCAGAAGAGCTGTCCCCGGCCGGCATCGCCGTGCTGGAGTCCGATTTCGAGGTCCGTCACGTCGACGGCAGCGACAAGGCGCTCCTGCTGCCCGCGGTCGCCGACGTCGACGCGCTGATCGTCCGTAGCGCGACCAAGGTCACCGCCGAGGTCTTCCAGAACGCCCGGCGGCTGCGGGTCGTCGCCCGCGCCGGCGTCGGTCTCGACAACGTGGACGTGGAGGCCGCCACCAAGGCCGGCGTCATGGTCGTCAACGCCCCGACCTCCAACATCGTCACCGCCGCCGAGCACGCCATCGCGCTGCTGCTGGCCACCGCCCGGAACGTGCCACAGGGCCACGCCGCCCTCAAGCAGGGCGAGTGGAAGCGTTCCAAGTACACCGGCGTCGAGCTCCAGGGCAAGACCGCCGGCGTCCTCGGACTCGGCCGTATCGGCGTGCTGGTCGCCCAGCGCCTCGCCGCGTTCGACATGAACGTGATCGCCTTCGACCCCTACGTGCAGGCCGCCCGCGCCGCACAGCTCGGCGTGAAGCTCGTCACGCTCGACGAGCTGCTCCGCGAGAGCGACTTCATCAGCGTCCACCTGCCGAAGACGCCCGAGACCCTCGGCCTCATCGGCGACCGCGAGCTGCACCAGGTCAAGCCGAGCGTGCGCATCGTCAACGCCGCCCGCGGCGGGATCGTCGACGAGGAGGCCCTCGACCTCGCGCTGAAGGACGGCCGGGTCGCCGGCGCCGGCCTCGACGTGTTCAGCACCGAGCCGTGCACCGACAGCCCGCTGTTCCACCACGACTCCGTCGTCGTCACCCCGCACCTCGGCGCGAGCACCCACGAGGCGCAGGAGAAGGCGGGCACGCAGGTCGCCCGCTCGGTAAAGCTGGCGCTGTCCGGCGAGTTCGTTCCGGACGCGGTGAACGTCCAGGGCGGCGCCGTCGCCGAGGACGTCAAACCCGGCCTGCCGCTCGCCGAGAAGCTCGGCCGGATCTTCACCGCGCTCGCCGGCGGCGTACCCGTCCGGCTGGACGTGGTGGTGCGCGGCGAGATCGCCGAGCACGACGTCAAGGTGCTGGAGCTGGCCGCGCTCAAGGGCGTGTTCGTGGACGTGATCGAGGAGGCCGTGACGTTCGTCAACGCGCCGCTGCTGGCCCGCGACCGCGGCGTCGAGGTCACCCTCACCACCAGCGAGGACAGCCCCGACTGGCGCAACGTCGTGCAGGTGCGCGGCACGATGGCCGACGGCGCCGTGGTGTCGGTGTCCGGCACGCTCACCGGCCCCAAGCACGCCGAGCGGATCATCGAGATCAACGGCTACAACATGGAGCTGGTCCCGACCGAGCACATGGCGTTCTTCTCCTACGTCGACCGGCCCGGCATCGTCGGCGCGGTCGGCAAGCTGCTCGGCGACGCCCAGGTCAACATCGCCGGGATGCAGGTCGGCCGGGACGCCAAGGGCGGCAAGGCGCTGATCGCGCTCACCGTCGACTCGGCCATCGCGCCGCAGCTCGTCGACGCGATCTTCGCCGAGGTCGGCGCCGACATGGGCCGCCGCGTCGACCTGGACGGCTGAGCTGACTGCAGTCCCGGGGTTGGGGTGGCTCTTCGAGGGGTCGTCTCGGATGGTGAGATTTTACGCCACGGGTCGGGACAGTGGTCGGGGCGGCGGGTAACGTGGCGATAGTCATGCGGCGCTTCGTGGTAATCCTTCGCTGCCGCAGCGGGGCCTGATCATCGGCAGGCCGGCACCCGCTGCGGAGGCTCTGCCTGGCCGTGAGTCCGATACGACACCGGTCCGTGCGACCCACGGACTCCCGGCGGCCCTCTGGCCACAGCACAGCGAACCCCGGAGTGAACGGCATGAACCACGTGATGAACACCGCGCCCGCCGACGACGCGCAGGAGGAGGCGGCCCGCGCCCTGCAGACCGCCCTGGACCGCCGCGACAACGGCGGCCACCCGTCCAAGTAGTCGCCCGCCGAGCAGGGGCCGTCCCGTCCAGGGATGGCCCCTGCTCGCACTAGGGTGGGCGGATGCCCCTCGCCGAGTCCTCCGAGGTCGTGGATGTACTGCGCGAGGTCGCGCGGGCCGGTCCCTACTTCGAGATCGTCACCGACCCGGCCGAGGAGGCCGACCCGACCTGGCGGCCGTTCCCCGAGCGTGACCGCGACCGGCTCATCGGCCTCACCGCCAAGTACGCCGAACGGCTCGGCACCCCCGAACAGCGCGTCGCCGCGTCCATCCTCTTCCAGGGGCTCGCGTCGCGGCTCTGGTCGCCCGTGGTCGCGGCGGCGGCGCACGGCGTCGTCCCCGACCTGTCCGGCCTGCACTGGCGTTGGGCGCCCGGCGCGCCCGTCGCGTTGTGGCTCGCCCGCCCGTCCGGATGGCGAGCCGCGGATGTGGGGGAAGCCGCGGGGCTCGTCCACGACGTGGTCGTGACCGCGCAGCTCGAACCGCTGCGCGAGACGATGATCACCTTCGTCGGCCTCGCGGACGGCCTGCTCTGGGGCAACGCGGCGTCGGCGCTCGCCGGGAGCCTGAACGTCGGTTCTCCCACGCCGAGGCGCGCCGCCCTTGTCCGCGAGCTGCTCGCCCGCGAGCCGCTGGCCGGGACGGGGGCGTTCGAGCGCGACGGCTTCGTCCGGCGCAGCTGCTGCCTGTACTACCGGGTACCGCCGGGCGGCGAAATGTGCGGCGACTGCGCCCTGCTACGCCGCCGACCTTCCCGCCGCTGACCGGAACGGCCCGCGGCGGGACGGCAAGGAGGGTCAGGCGCCGGCGGGGACCGCGGCGCGGGACGGGTGACGCGCGAACGCGCGCTCGGTGAGGTATCCGAACAGCAGCCCGATCGTCGACCACAGGACGAGCTGGACGCCGAGCGAGGCGATCCGGAAGTCCCAGAGGACGGTGGCCGGGAAGTGCTCGGGGATGGCGTCGGGCTTCGGTGTGAGCTGGTAGACCACGCCGACCACCAGGGCGAATCCGAGAACCGCCGCGATCGTCGCGTTCCAGACGCCGAACCGCGGGACGAGCCGCCGGCACGCGATCACCGCGGCCGTGGTGGCCAGCAGGCCGAGCGCGACCATGCCGAAGTACAGCGCCGTCCGGCTCCCGATGGTGCCGGGGTCGCCGACCGCGGGCGGCGTCGCCGGGTACTTCAGGAAGGGGACCAGCTCGACCGCCACGAACCCGGCCAGGGCGACCAGCGCCGCCGTGGCGCGGGCGCCGAGGGCCCCGAGCCGTCCGTAGGCGAAGGCGAAGGCGATCGAGAACAGCCCGCCGAGCGCCACCCCGTACACGGCCATCGCCGTGATCAGCCCGCTCGTCTTCTGGACGGTCCGGCTGACCACCTCCGGCTCGTGCCCCTCGTGCGCGGCGTGCGCCTTGGCCTCCTCGAACGCGATGGCGTGGCCGACCTGCGGCTCGCCGTAGAGCCAGGCGATCAGCAGTGCGGCGGCCGCCGCGGCGAGCCCGACGAGCATGCCGCGGACCAGCAGAGATCTCATCATCTGCGGCGGCTCAGTGGCAGGGGAAGCCGAGCAGGTGCCGGCCGTCGTGCGTGAACTCGTGGACCCACGTCCCGCCGAAGAGCGACGTGGCGCCCTGCTCGGCGCCGACGAAGTAGATGAGGACCGCTCCCAGCACGGCGGCGAAGACCGCCCACGGCAGGATCTCGCGGACCGGGACGCGCAGCGGCGCGGGGTCGGTCCGCGGTGACGGTGTCGCGGACGGGATGGCGGACTGGGCCATGGGGGTCTCCTCACGGGGTGCACTCGCCCCGGTAGCGGGAGGACGACGGGTCAGTGTCCTGACTCCCAGATCGGTGCCTCCCTCCGACCTTCCAGCCGGACGCGCGGCCGTGGTCGCAAAGCGGGGGAGACTCCCTGGTCACAGTGGCGGGACCGTCCTGGATTCGCACCAGGTTCCTGCACACCGTCGCCTCGAATGTTGACTTGTCGCTCAGAGCGTCCCCTTTGCCCGCGCCCGCGTCAAGTCGGTGGACCTGGGAAGGGCCATGCTTCGCGATCGTGTGGTGACGCGCCGTGGCCGTTTCCGGTCCGCTGCATCCGCGGCCCGTCCCGCGTCCATACGATCGGAAGGTGGGGACAACCTGGCCTTTCACCGGTCGTGGGGCGACGCTCGATGAGGTGCGCGAGCTGCTCGGGACCAGCGGCGGGCACGGCGTGGTCGTCGCCGGGGAGGCCGGAGTCGGCAAGACGCGGTTGGCGACGGAGGCGCTGAACCGGCTGGAACCCGGCCGGTACCGGGTGGTGCGGGTCGGCGCGACCCGCGCGGGCGCCCGGATCCCGTTCGGCGCGTTCGGGCACGTGCTGCCGGCGCGCCGGCCCGGGACCGCGGTGATCAACCCGCTGCGCTGGGCGGCGGACGCGGTGGGCTCCCAGGGCGACCCGGCGCGGCTGCTGCTGGCGGTGGACGACGCGCACCTGCTCGACCCGAGTTCGGCGGCCCTCGTCCACCATCTGGTCGTGCACGAGCGGGCGAGGGTGCTCGCGACCGTCCGGACCGGCGAGTCGATGCCCGACCCCGTCCTCGCCTTATGGAAGGACGACCTGGCGCGGCGCCTGGAGCTGGAGCCGCTGCCGGTGGCCGAGACGGGGACGGTGCTGGAGGCCGTCCTCGGCGGGCAGGTGGAGAGCGGCACGACCCGCAGGCTGTGGCGGGAGACCCGCGGCAACCTGCTGTTCCTGCGTGAACTCGTGCTTGCCGGGACCGCCGCCGGCCGGCTGGCACAGGCGCGGGGAGTCTGGCGCTGGCGGGGCGACCTGCCGCTCACGCCACGGCTCGGTGAACTGGTCGAGGCGCGGCTCGGCACCGTCGGCCCCGATGAGCTGGCCGTGCTGGAGTACGTGACGTTCGGGGAGCCGGTCGGCGTGCCGGTGCTGGCCGCGCTCACCTCGCCGGAGGCCGTCGAGCGGGCCGAGGAACGGCACGTGATCGACCTCGTCCGGCGGGGGCGGCGGCTCCAGGCGTGGCTGGCGCACCCGCTGTTCGGCGAGGTCACCCGCGACCGGACCCCGGTGCTGCGGGCGCGGCGCCGGCGGGCCGCCCTCGCCGACGCGGTGGAGCGCACCGGCATGGGCCGCCGCGAGGACCTGCTGCGCGTCGCGGTCTGGCGGCTGGACAGCGGTACCGCGGCCGCCCCGGCCCTCGCCGTCCAGGCGTGCCTGCGGGCCCGCGGCGCCTACGACCTCGTCCTCGCCGAGCGGTTCGCGCGGGCGGCTCTGGAGGCGGGCGGCGGGCTGGAGGCGGCGCTCCCGCTCGCCGGGATCATGTACGTGACCGGTCGTGCCGAGGAGGGCGAGACGCTGCTGGCGACGGTGGCCGCGTCCCCGGCGGACCGTCCCCGCACCGACCGGGAGCGTTCCAGATACGCCACGACCCGCGCGCTCGGTCTCGTCCTCGCGCTCGGCCGGGGCGAGGACGCGCTGCGCCTGCTGGACGAGGCGAGGACGGGCATGACCGGCCGCGTCGAGCTGCGTGACATGGACCTGCTCGGGGCCCGTGTCCACCTGCTCCTCGGCGAGTTCGCGCCGGCCCGGGAGGCGCTCGGCCGCGCACGGGCGTCCGGGCCCATGCCCGAGGACCAGGCCGTCCACGCCGTCGCGGCGGACTGCGTGGAGAAGGCGCACGCCGGACGGGCGGAGGAGTGCCTGCGGCTGATCGGCGGGCTGCCCGCCGGCGCGGTCGGCTGGCGCCACGAGGTCTCGGCGGTGGAGCTCGACCTCGCCTGCGCGCGGATGCTGGCCCTGCTGTTCTCGGGCGCGGCGGGCCGCGCCGAGGCGGCGAGCCGCGACATGCTCGAACGCTTCGCCGGATACGGCGAATGGGACCTCGGTGTGGCGGCCTTCCTCGGCCACCGGGCCCAGATCCAGCGGGTCAGGGGAGCCATCCAGGACGCGCTGCGCTCCTGCCGGGAGGGCGTCGCCCGCCTTGGCGCCGGACGCGGCGACGGGCGCACCGGGTTCGCGGGCCTCTGCCACGGCGAGATGGCGCAGTCCGCGGCGCTGCTCGGCGACCTGCCCGCCGCCGAGCGGGCGCTCGCCGAGGCCGGGCGCCGGACGCTGCCGACCTACTACCTGATCGACTTCCCGTACCGGCTGGCCGGGACGTGGGTGACGCTGCTGCGCGACGGCGCCTCCGCCGCCCGGGACGCCGCGCTCGCCACGGCCGCCGAGGCCGGTGCGCACGGCATGCACGGGTACGAGATGTTCGCGCTGCACGACGCCGTCCGGCTGGGCGAGCCGGGACGGGCCGCCGGGCGGCTCGCCGAGCTGGCCGCGCGGATGGACGGGCCGCTCGTCCAGACCTGCGCCCGGCACGCGGCGTCCGCCGCCGCGCGGGACGGCGGCGCCCTCGACGCGGTCGCCGAGGACTTCGCCGGGATGGGGCTGATCCTGCACGCCGCCGAGGCCGCCGCCATGGCCGCCCGCGCGCACCGGCGGGCCGGTTCCGGCCGCGCGTCCCAGGCGTCCGAAATCCGGGCCTGGAGCCTGGCGCGGCACTGCCAGGGCGCCCGCACCCCCGCGCTCACCGGGCTCGCGGCGCCGGGGCTCACCGAGCGGCAGCTGGAGATCGCCAGGTTCGCCGCGCAGGGACTCGGCAACCGGGAGATCGCCGAGCGGCTCGTGCTGTCGATCCGGACGGTCGCCAACCACCTCGGCGCGGTCTACGACCGGCTCGGCGTCCGCGACCGGAGCGACCTGCCCGCCGCGCTCACCCGGGACGGCCCCCGGACGAGCCCGCAGGTCGAACGCCTGCCGCGAGACCGACGTCCCGGAATTTGAGACGAAAGCCCAAGCACTGAGACGTTTGCAGTAGAGTGCGCGCATGGCTTCCCGCAGCATTCGACTGGCCGTCATCCCCGGTGACGGGATCGGCCCCGAGGTGGTCGCCGAGGGGCTGAAGGTCCTCGACGCCGTCGCCCCGTCCGGTGACCTGACGTTCGAGCAGACGCCCTACGACCTGGGCGCCGCGCGCTGGCACCGCACCGGGGAGACGCTGCCCGACTCGGTGCTGGAGGAGTTGCGCGGCCAGGACGTCATCCTGCTCGGCGCCGTCGGCGACCCGAGCGTGCCGAGCGGCACGCTGGAGCGCGGTCTGCTGCTGCGAGCCCGGTTCGAGCTGGACCACTACGTCAACCTGCGCCCGGTGAAGCTGTACCCGGGCGTCTCCACCCCGCTGGCCGGCCTGGCGCCCGCCGACATCGACATGGTCGTCGTCCGCGAGGGCACCGAGGGCCCCTACACCGGGGTCGGCGGCGTGCTGCGCAAGGGCACCCCGCACGAGGTCGCCACGCAGGAGAGCGTCAACACCGCCCACGGCGTCGAGCGGGTGATCCGCTACGCCTTCGACGTCGCGGCGTCCCGGCCGCGGCGCAAGCTCACGCTCGTCCACAAGGACAACGTCCTCACCTTCGCGGGCGATCTCTACCAGCGCACGCTGAAGCGGGTCGCCGAGGAATACCCGCAGGTCAGCACCGACTACTGCCATGTCGACGCGGCCACGATGTTCTTCGTCAGCCAGCCGCAGCGCTTCGACGTGATCGTCACCGACAACCTGTTCGGCGACATCATCACCGACCTCGGCGCCGCCGTCGCCGGCGGTATCGGCCTCGCCGCGTCCGGCAACGTCAACCCGGCCCGCACCGCCCCGTCGATGTTCGAGCCGGTGCACGGCAGCGCCCCCGACATCGCGGGTCAGGGCAAGGCCGACCCGACCGCCACGATCCTGTCGGTCGCCATGCTGCTCGACCACGTCGGCGCCGGCGAGGCCGCCCGCCGCGTCGAGCGCGCCGTCTCCGACGACCTGGCCGAGCGGGCCGCCCTCGGGGCCCGCTCCACCGCCCAGATCGGCGACGCGATCACCAAGCGAGTATCCGGCTAGGGCGCGCCTTCCCGGCTTGATCAGGGACACTCCGGGCGCGCCGCGTGGCGCGCCCGGATTTCTGTGTGCGCCGCGGGCGGAGGAGTAGGTACTAGACGAAGTACGACAATGAGGACTAAAGACGTCGATGTGGCAACGGGGCCGCACCGGCGATCCGCGAGAGGAAACCGCGATGAGCAAGACCCTGGATTTCGAGATCACGCCCAGCGAACGGCCCGCGTCCGCAGCAGAGCGGGCGCGCATCCTGGCCGATCCGGGCTTCGGGCGGCACTTCACTGACCACATGGTCACCATCCGGTACTCCGCGGACCGGGGCTGGCACGACGCGAAGCTCGAACCGTACGGCCCCATCCCCATGGACCCGGCCAGCCAGGTGTTCCACTACGCCCAGGAACTGTTCGAGGGTCTCAAGGCCTACAAGCGACCGGACGGCTCGATCGTCACCTTCCGTCCGTACATGAACGCCGCGCGGATGAACCGCTCCGCGCACCGGATGGCCATGCCGGAGATCCCCGAGCAACTGTTCGTCGACGCCGTGGAACTGCTCGTCCGCACCGACCGCGCCTGGGTGCCGGACGCCGAGGGCCACAGCCTGTACCTGCGGCCCTTCATGTTCGCCACCACCCGCGCGCTCGGTGTGAACAGCCCGGCGAACGAGTTCCTGTTCATGATCATCGCGTCTCCGTCCGGCCTGTACTACCCGCGCGGCGTCAAGCCGGTCTCGGTGTGGCTGTCGCAGGACTACACCCGCGCCGCGCCTGGCGGCACCGGGGAGGCCAAGTTCGGCGGCAACTACGCGGCGTCCTTCGCGGGCCAGGCCGAGGCCGTCGCGCAGGGGTGCGACCAGGTCGTCTGGCTCGACGCGGTGGAGCACCGCTGGGTCGAGGAGGTCGGCTCGATGAACCTGATGTTCGTCTACGGCTCCGGCTCGCAGGCCCGCCTGCTCACCCCCGCGCTCACCGGCACCCTGCTCGCCGGGGTGACCCGCGACTCGATGCTGAAGCTGGCCCCCGACCTCGGCGTCCCGGCCGAGGAAGGCAAGATCAGCATCGACGAGTGGGAGGCGGGCTGCGCGTCCGGCGAGATCACCGAGGTCTTCGGCTGCGGCACCGCCGCGATCATCAGCCCGGTCGGGCACGTCAAGGGCGCCGACCGGGCCTGGTCGATCGGCAACGGTGAACCGGGCGAAGTGTCGATGCGGCTGCGCCAGGAGCTGATCGGCATCCAGTACGGCACCCGCCCCGACCCCTACGGCTGGGTCCACCCGATATAGAGAATGCTTCGCGATCCGCCCCGGGAGGCTCGCCGTCGGCATTGCCTCCCGGGGCAGGTAGCGCGCTCGCGTGACGGTTCAGGTGGTCGCGGGATCAGATCGTCTCGACATGTGAGACGAATGTGCCATCATCGTGGACGGTATGGCAGACTGGCCGCATCATGCGCCACAGCCTCGTGATTATCGGCTGGCGCGCCGGCATCTAACGGGACAACGCCGGCGCGCAGACCTCTCACGTCCGTGAGGGGTCTTTTTTGTGTCCTGGCGCTGATCCCCTGGGGGTCCACACCATGCAAGGCGACGCTTTCCACGTCTACGACACCACCCTGCGCGACGGCTCGCAGCAGGAGGGGCTCAACCTCTCCGTGCCCGACAAGCTTGCCATCGCGCGGCACCTCGACGACCTGGGCATCGGCTTCATCGAGGGCGGCTGGCCGGGCGCAAATCCCAAGGACACCGAGTTCTTCAGGCGGGCTCGAACAGAGCTCGACCTGAGGCACGCGCAGCTCACCGCGTTCGGCGCGACCCGCCGGGCCGGTGTGCAGGCGGCCGACGACCCCCAGGTCGCCGCCCTGCGCGAATCCGGCGCGTCCGTCGTGACCCTGGTCGCCAAGAGTCACGACAGGCACGTCGAGCTGGCCCTCCGCACCACCTTGGAGGAGAACCTCGCGATGATCCGCGACACGGTCTCCCACCTGCGTGCGGAGGGCCAACGAGTCTTCCTGGACGCCGAGCACTTCTTCGACGGCTACAACGCCAACCGCGCCTACGCGCTGGAGGCCGTCCGCACCGCCGCCGAGGCGGGCGCGGACGTCATCGCGCTCTGCGACACCAACGGCGGCATGCTCCCCGACGAGCTGGCCGAGATCGTCCACGACGTGGTCTCGCTGGGGGCGCGGGTCGGCATCCACTGCCACGACGACTCCGGCTGCGCCGTCGCGAACTCGCTCGCCGCCGTCCGGGCCGGCGCGACGCACGTGCAGGGCTGCGCCAACGGCTACGGCGAGCGCAGCGGCAACGCCAACCTGTTCACCGTCGTCGGAAACCTCCAGCTCAAGCGGGGGATGCCGCTCGTCACCGACGCCCAGCTCGCCGAGATGACCCGGATCGCGCACGCCGTCTCCGAGGTCACCAACGTCGTGCCCGCCTCCCAGCAGCCCTACGTGGGCCTGTCGGCGTTCGCGCACAAGGCCGGCCTGCACGCCTCCGCCGTCAAGGTCGACCCCGACCTCTACCAGCACATCGACCCGTCCGCCGTCGGCAACGACATGCGGATGCTCGTCTCCAGCATGGCCGGTCGCGCCTCCGTCGAGCTGAAGGGCAAGGAGCTCGGCTACGACCTGTCCGGCGAGAAGGCCAAGGCCGTCGTGGAGCGGGTCAAGGACCTGGAGGCCACCGGCTACACCTTCGAGGCCGCCGACGCCTCGTTCGAGCTGCTGCTGCGCGAGGAGCTCACCGGCGTCCGGCAGCGGCACTTCGAGGTCGAGTCGTGGCGGTCCATCGTGGAGCGCCGTCCGGACGGCTCCATGGTCAGCGAGGCCACCGTCAAGCTGCACGCCAAGGGTGAGCGGATCATCGCCACCGGCGAGGGCAACGGCCCCGTCAACGCCCTGGACAACGCGCTGCGCGTCGCGCTCGGACGCCTCTACCCCGAGCTGGCCCGGCTGGAGCTCATCGACTACAAGGTCCGCATCCTGGAGGGGACGCACGGCACCGGTGCCCGCACCCGGGTGCTCATCGAGTCCGCTGACGGCGAGCGGGAGTGGGGCACGGTCGGCGTCGAGGACAACGTCATCGCCGCGTCCTGGCAGGCGCTGGAGGAGGCCGTCACCTACTGCCTTCTGCACGCGGGCTACGAGGCCGGCTGATCCGGGAATGACCGCGGCCGCGCGGGCATTATCGGGGGCATGGGAAACGAGATCACCGACAACGCGCCCCGCGGCCGCTACGAGATCCGGGTGGACGGCGACCTCGCCGGGTTCGCCGAGTACGAGACGCAGCCCGGCCAGGTCGTCATCACCCATACCGAGGTCGATCCCGCCTTCGAGGGGCGGGGCGTGGGCGGCGCCCTGGCCAGGGGTCTGCTGGACGACCTCCGGGCCAAGGGTGTGTCGGTCGTCCCGCGCTGCCCGTTCATCAGGACGTGGATCGACAAGCACCCCGACTACGCGGATCTCGTGGCCGCCTGAGTGTTTCGTCCCGGACGGTCGCAGGTGTCCGAGATGCTTGCCGATCGGCTGGAACGGGAGAAATTTCGGCGAACATAGGGAAATCGGTGGCGGATTTCCTGTGCTGCCGTCACCATTGTTCCTAGCACGGCACGTGTGACGTTCCCGCGTGCCGTCCCCCCGCCATCGAACCACCGGAGTGATCGCATGCCTGTCCGACCCTGGAGCCCCGAGGACCTTGGGTGTCCCACGGACGGTAGCTGGGTCGATGTGGCGTTCGGGCTGGGCGAGATGTACGAGCACGAGAACGACCTGGAGTCGGCCGCCGACTGGTATCGGCGCGCCGCAGAGTCCGACCACGCCGAGGCCGCGCTGCGTCTCGGTGCCGTGCTCGGCCGGATGGCCGACGACCATCGCGCCGACGACTCGGCCGAGGATCTGCTGGCCGAGGCCACGCGCTGGCTCAGCGGGGTTCCGCTGGCCGCCGCCCCCGACGCCATCGAGCTCATCACCGACATGCTCAACCGGCACCAGCGGCAGGCCGCCCGCCGCGGCCTGGAGCCCGCCGCCACCGGTTGACCCGAACCGATCGGCGCTTCCCGTCGTCGGACTCCATGAGATCGACGACAGTGGAAGGTGACGAGTTGAGCGGCGAGGAACCCGGGTACGTCCCCCCGGATCACAGGACCACCGCCGAGTTCCGCGTCCCCGGCGACACCGCCGCGGACCCCGGGGTGACCGGGCCGGACGTGACCGCCACCGACGAACCCCTGGATCCGAACGCGACGTTCCAGGACGTCCCGTCCGATGACCTCCCGGCGGACGATGTCCCATCGGACGACGTCCCGCTCGCGGAGCCGCCGGCCACTGTCACCGATCTCGGCGAGACGCCGGTCACCATGACCGACTCGGCCGCGCCGCCGGTCACCATGACCGACTCGGCCGCGGCCCCGGCGACCGTCACCGACCTCGCCGCAGAGCTCCAGACCTCCCCGGACGCCGTGTCCGCCGGAGAGCCCCAGGACGCGGTGGCGCGGACCCCCGCTCCGGCGCCCAAGCCCGTGGCCGAGACGTTCCCGTGGACGGCGCAGTTCGGCGCACAAGAGCAGCCGCCCGCGACGCCGGCCCTGGCCGGAGCCGCGCTGCACTCTCCGCCGCCCCCCGCGCCCCCCGCGCCATCGGAGGCCGCGCCGCCGAATGAGGCGACCGCTCCGGCCTCCCCGGTCTCCCTCCCGCCGGTGGTCTCGCCGTCCGGCGGAGCGCCCTCCCGCCCGCGGCGCTCGCTGCTCGCCGCCGGGATCGCCGGCGCCGCGCTGCTCCTGATCGGGGTGGTCGGCGCGGCGCTGCTCCTAATCGGCGGCGGCTCGGACGACAAGGACGGCGCGTCCACGACGCCGTCCGCTGTGCCCTCGTCCGGCACGACCGAGGCGCCCACCGGTGCCCCCTCGACCGCGCCCATCGGCGGCCCCACCGGTCCGGCGACGCCCGCCCCGTCCGGTGCGCCGACCGCGACACCTCCCGGGCAGCCGCCCGGCGGGACCGCTCCAGTGGTGCCCACCACCCCGATCGGCCCGGTGGTGACCGGCAACGGGATCACCTACCAGCTCGTCCAGCAGGACGAGGGCTACTACGAGGGCAGCCTGATCATCACCAACCGGACCGGACGGCCGATGACCGCGTGGCGCCTGACGTTCGACGCGCCGTCCGCCGAGGTCAAGAACATCTGGGGCGCGCGGCTCGTCCGCGGCGGCGCCCAGGCCGAGATCGAGAACCTTCCGGGAGCCGCCGCGATCCCGCCGGGCGGAACCTGGGAGGTCCGGTTCGGCGCGGAAGGCGCGGCGGCGACTCCGAAGCGGTGCCGTATCAACGGCAAATCATGCGGCTTCTGACCATCGACGGAGCTCGGCCCGGACCACGGACGGCTTCCCTGCGGCCTCCGGCCTGAGGAGCGGGGCGGCGGTGAACGGCTGCGTGTGGGCAGGCGACCGAGGGACGGCCGGCCGTCTCCTCCCCGCGCAGGAAACCCGCACCCGGTGCGGCGCTAGGCTTCTGACATGCGTATCGCCAGGTTCGCCACCGATGAGGGCATGTCCTTCGGAGTGGTGGAGGAGAACACCGTCGCCGCCATCGCGGCCCATCCGTTCGGAGAACTGACCTTCACCGGGCAGCGCCTCCCGCTCGCCGACGTCCGGTTGCTGGCGCCGATCCTGCCGAGCAAGGTCATCGCGATCGGCAAGAACTACGCCGACCACGCGCGTGAGATGGGCAGCGAGCCGCCCGCCGAACCGGTGCTCTTCGCCAAGCCGTCCACGGCGGTGATCGGTCCCGGCGAGCCCGTCGCCTACCCCCAGAAGCTGTCCCAGCGCGTCGACTTCGAAGGGGAACTGGCCCTCGTCATCGGCCGGATGTGCCGAGAGGTGCCCGCCTCCCGCGCAGCCGAGGTGATCCTCGGCTACACCTGCGCCAACGACGTCACCGCCCGCGACCTGCAGAAGAAGGACGGGCAGTGGACGCGGGCCAAGGGGTTCGACACGTTCTGCCCGCTCGGCCCCTGGATCGAGACCGAGGCCGACCCGTCCGATCTCGCGATCTCCACCACCGTCAACGGCGAGGTCCGCCAGGACGCGCGCACCTCCCTGTTGCTGCACGACGTCCCGTCGCTCGTCGAGTACGTCAGCCAGGTCATGACGCTGCTGCCCGGCGACGTGATCCTCACCGGCACCCCCGCCGGGGTCGGCCCCCTGGAGATCGGCGACGAGGTGACCGTCACCGTCGAGAGCGTCGGCTCGCTCACCAACCACGTCGTCGCCCGGGAATGACGGGCGTCCTGTCGTACGGCGTCCCTAAGCTGGGAGGGGCGCCGTAGGGAGGGGAGGGCCAATGACGTTCACCGGCTTCACCAGCAAGGCGTTCGAGTTCTACGAGGGCCTCCTGGCCGACAACAGCAAGTCCTACTGGACGGCCCACAAGGCGACCTACGAGCAGCACGTGCGCGGGCCGATGACGGACCTCTGCGCCGAACTCGAAGGGGAGTTCGGCGCCGCCAAGCTGTTCCGCCCCTACCGCGACGTGCGGTTCAGCAAAGACAAGACCCCGTACAAGACCCATCAGGGCGGCCACACGGGCGAAGGCTTCTACGTCCAGATCGACGCGGACGGTCTCCTCGTGGCCGGCGGCATGTACGCGCCCACCCCCGAGCAGCTCCGCCGCTATCGCGCGGCCGTCGACTCCGACGCCTCCGGCAAGGCACTCCAGGCCATCGTCGACGACCTCCGCTCCTCGGGGATGGAGATCGCGGGCGACCAGCTCAAGACCCGCCCCCGCGGCACCCCCGAAGACCACCCCCGCCTGGACCTCCTGCGGCACCGCTCGCTGTACGCCCACGAGGGCTGGCCCGCCGATCCCTGGATGCGGACCTCCGAGGTCGTCTCCCGCGTCCGCGGGTCGTGGCGGCGCCTGCGTCCGCTCGTCGACTGGGGGAACGAGCACATCGGCCCGGCCGACTCCACGCGCTGACGCGGCCGCCCCGCCGGCCCGTCCGAACGCCCTCACCTCGGCCCTTGGCGCCGCCCGCGCGAACCTCGGGAATCGTTTTGGCCCAGGTCTCCGGGTCCTGTATTCTCCTTGAGGCGCGAGCGACCGGCCGGAGACGGCCAGAGCTCCGTACCACACTGGGGTATGGTGTAATCGGCAGCACGAGTGATTCTGGTTCACTTAGTCTAGGTTCGAGTCCTGGTACCCCAGCTGCGTCCATTCACATGGACAGGCCCCCGTCGTCTAGTGGCCTAGGACGCCGCCCTCTCAAGGCGGTAACGGCGGTTCGAATCCGCTCGGGGGTACGGTGGCTCACGTCACTCACAGTTCTTCTTTTATCGCTCAATTCGAGTCCCGATCGCCGTCGCCGGTGTTCGGGGCTTTTTGTCGCTCGGGCACCGGGAACCGGTTCGAGGTGGGGGCCGGTGTCCGGTAGGCTGGGCGAGGCCCGAGCGGGAGATCGCAAGGGTTCACAGTCCGGCCCCCGTCGTCTAGTGGCCTAGGACGCCGCCCTCTCAAGGCGGTAACGGCGGTTCGAATCCGCTCGGGGGTACATACCAGAAACCGCAGACCGCCATCGTGGGCGATCTGCGGTTTTTCTCATCACCGCCGGCAGAGGATTCGGTCGGGAAATCGAGCCGGTGGATCGGCTCGTGACGTTCGGCGCGGCACGGTGAAGGTGGCGGCGAGGGCCAGACCCCACCTGGGTGCGCTCAGCGGGTGCAGGCCACGCTCATGCGATACGGACCGTCCGGGCCGCAGATAGAGCAGATCCGCGCCTCGCCAATCCGACCGGCACACGGTAGAAGAAGGCGGTGGACGGCAGCCGAGCGTTGAGGGGCGTCGCCCAACCATGGGGCGCGCAGGTAATGGCCACCGGCATCATCTCGGTGGGTCTGCGCCTCGCCGGCGCACTGTGGGCCGCGCGGGGCCTGATGCTGGTCACCGCCGCGTTGTGGCTCGTCCTCGCGATGACGTTCGCCGGGCTGCTCCTCGACGGCACACGCCGGGAGGCCCTGTCCGCTCCGGCCGCCCTGACGAGCGTGGCGGGCACCGGCGTCCTCGGAAACGGGATCGCGCTCTCCGGTCACTCCGCCGTCGCGGTCGTTCCCCTCGCCCTCACCACGGTGCTCTGGCTGCTGCTCCTCCCGCGTGTACTGCGCCGCCTCTCCCGACGCCTCCCGGGCTCGGCATACCTGGTGACGGTCGCGACGCAGTCGGTCGCCGTGCTCGCGGCGACGCTGGCCACCCCGCTCTCGGCCCCCTGGCTGGCGTGGCCGGCCGGCATACTGCTCGGCGCGGGCCTCATGCTGTACGTGCTGGTCCTCACCCGTTTCGACTTCGACCAGATCCACCGCGGCGCGGGCGACCACTGGGTGGTCGCCGGGAGCCTGTCGATCTCGGCGCTCGCCTGCGCCAAGGTCACCTACGCGGCGGACCGTCCGGAGCCGCTGGAGTGGCTGACGCTGGCGATCCTGGCAGCGGCGCTCGCCTGGTACTGCGTGCTGGTCGCCTTCGAAGTCCTGCGTCCGCGCCCCCGCTACGATCATCGCCGCTGGTCAACGGTCTTTCCGCTCGGCATGACGGCGGTGAGCGCGATGACGGCCGCCACGGTCTGCGCCGTCCCCTGGCTCACCGCCGTGGGCGAGGCGCTCCTCTGCCCCGCCGTGCTCGTCTGGCTGATCGTCGCGTGCGGCACCGTTCGCCAGGCCTTCAGATCAGACGGAACCGACGGTCGCTTGTGCGCGGAGGCCCCGGCCGCCGACATCCCGCGGCAGGGGCCTCCGTGAACATCAGTGGTGAGCAGCCTCACGGGGACGGGCGTGAGTCGAGGGGCGGTGGGAGAGGCGGCCCGGCCACCAGAAGTGGCGGCCGGTGTCGAGGGCGAGGGCGGGGACGATGATGGAACGGACGAGGAAGGTGTCGAGCAAGACGCCCAGGGCGACCAGGACGCCGATCTGCACCATCATCGTGATGGGCATGACGCCGAGGACGCCGAACGTACTGGCCAGGACGAGTCCGGCGCTGGAGATGACGCCGCCGGTCAGGCCGAGCCCGCGCAGAATCCCGGTGCGGTGGTCGTAACGGGCGACCTCCTCGCGGACGCGGGAGACGAGGAACAGGTTGTAGTCGACGCCCAGGGCGACCATGAACAGGAAGCCCATGAGGGCGACCTGGGTGTCCAGGGCCGGGAAGCCGAACGCGTAGCGGAAGAGGAGCCAACCGGCGCCGAGGGCCGCGAAGTAGGACGCGACGACGGTTCCGATGACCAGCAGCGGCGCGACCAGGGCCCGCAGCAGGGCCATGAGGATCAGCAGTACGACGCCGAGGACGAGCGGGATGACGATGCGGCGGTCATGGGCCTGGGCGTCGGCCAGGTCCAGTTCGCTGGCGGCGCCGGCGCCGACGTTCGCGTGCGGGACGGCCTGGCGGATGCTCTTGACGGTGTCCCTGGCGGCCCGGCTGTCAGGCGGTGCGGTGAGGATGACGTCCGTTCTGGTGAGGCGGCCGTCGGTGCTCGGTTGGGGTCGCTCGACGCGAGCGACGCCGGGGACGTTGTGCAGCGCGGTGGTGACGGGCGTGCCGGAGATGACCTGGATCGGGCGGGTCTGGTCGCCGGCGTAGTGCTCGTTCAGGAGCCGTTCGCCGACGGTGGAACTCGGGGTCGTCGTCAGGAAGTGCTCGCGGTCGAGGCCGGTGTTGATGCCGAGGGCGCCCGCGGCGAGGCCGGCGAGGACGGCCGTGCCGGCGACCCAGACGAGGCGGGGACGGGCGGCCACGCGGCGGCCGATGCGGTCCCAGACGCCGCCCCCGGCGGGCGTGGTGTCGCCGTGGCGGGGGATGCGGGGCCAGAAGATCCAGCGGCCGAAGATCACCAGCAAGGCGGGCAGCAGCGACATGACCACGACGAGGCCGCCGAGGACGCCGATGGCGCCGATCGGCCCCAGTGCGTAGTTGAACCCCATCTTGGCCGCGAGCAGGCAGAGTAGGCCCAGGCACACCGTGGCCGCGGACGCGATGACCGGGGCGGCGGCCCGCTGGAGGGCGACGCGCATGGCGTCGTGCCGGTCGGGGTGACGGCGCAGTTCCTCGCGGTAGCGGGCGAGGAGGAGGAGCGCGTAGTCGGTCGTGATGCCGAAGACGAGCGCGTTCAGGATGGCGGACATGCCGTCCGCGACGTAGAGGCCCGCGTGTTCGGCGAGGAGGTACACGACCGCGCTGGTGACCTGGAGTGAGATCGCCGCGTTCACGAGGGGCAGCAGCCACAGGATCGGGCTGCGGTAGGTGATGAGGAGGACGGCCGTGACCAGGACCATCGTGATGATGAGGAGCAGCTTGTCGATCTTCTCGAAGGCGTCGCCGACGTCGAGGGCGGAGCCGGCGGGGCCGGTGAGGCGGACCTCCAGGCCCGGCGGCGCGTTCTGCTCGATCCGGTCGCGGATCTTCTCGGCGTTCGCGGAGAGGTCGTCGTCGTCCGAGAGCGGGACGTTCAGCATCAGCGCGCGTCCGTCGCGGGACGGAGCGGGTGGTGCGATCGGGCCGCCCGCGACCGGCGCCAGGGCGCGGCGATCGGCTTCGGCGCGTGCGCGGTCGGCGGGGGTGATCCCGGTGTCGCGGACGTAGGCGACGATTCCCGGCGCCAGCTGGCCGCCCGCGAAGCGTGGCGTGAGCTCCTCGACCTTCGTGGACTGCGCGCCGCGCGGCAGTTCGGCGGTCGACTTGCCCTCGACGACGTCCGGGAGCTTCCCGGCGAAGGGGACGGCCACGAAGACGATCGCGATCCAGAGCAGCAGGATCGCCCATTTGGTGAGGCGCCCGGTGGGGAGCGCGGCGAGTTTGCGTGAGAGCAGCACGAGGTGCTCTCCTTTCCGTGGAGGTGTCGTGTCGCGGTGAGCACGCCGGAAGGCGTGGTGATGCGGGGCTTCCACCCGCCCGGGCCGCCGAGCTGCAACTCGGTGGCCCGGGTCTAGTCGGTCCGGTCGTCCTCCTCGGTTATCTCGGGGAACGCCAGGAGCCTGACGAGCAGGGTGCGCGCGTCCGGCGGCGGGTCGCCGTCGACCTGCTTGTAGCGGTACAGCAGTGCGATGTAGTCCTCGAAGAAGGGGCGGACCTGCTCCATCGTCAATGTGACGGTGGAGAAGGAGAACAGCAGGGCGTCCGCCCACGCGCCGAGGTCGTCGCGTGCCCGCTGGAACCGGGCGAGCTGCTCCCACTCGTTCGCGAGTTCCAGTCGGGTGAACTCCTCCACCGCCTCGCGCATCCGCGATGTCTGCTCGCTGTAGCGGGGGAGTCGCCGGTCGGCCGCGACGACGCGCCACCAGCGCTCCCGGCCGCGGCCGAGCTCGGGGACCTCCTCGATGAAGCCGTGCCTGGCGAGCTGGCGCAGGTGGTAGCTCGTCGCACCGGTGCTCTGGCCGAGCGCGCGGGCGAGCGTGGTGGACGAGACGGGACCGCGCCGCATGACCTCCGCGATTCGCTGCCGCAGCGGGTGCGCGAGGAGCCGTACCTGACGCGGGTCGGTGATCTCCTCGGGCGGCGGTTGATCCGTCATGCCCAGGACGCTATGGCTTGCCAAGGGTCTTTGCAACGATTCTTGGCAAGGTTCACCGGACGGGGTGAGGGCGCTCGCCCCGGCACGACCTGAGGGGGAGGACCGACCTCACTCCGGGGGCCGAGAAGTGTTTCCGTGTCCTTGGCTGACGGGCGCGGCCACGGTCAATTAAAGTCATTGGGCAGTTCGAGGAGGGAAGGGGACCAGGTGGGCACCGTGCAGGAGACCCAGCCCGGGGCGACGTTGGCCGAGAAGGTCGAGTGGCTCATCCGCAACCTGTGGCCCACCGACGCGGAGCCACCCCGCAACAACGTGGAGACGGCCGGCGCGATCGCCCGAGCCACCGGTGAGGACATCTCGTCCACCACGGTATGGAAGCTGCGCACCGGGCGGCAGGAGAACCCCCAGCTCAAGACGCTCACCGCGCTCGCCACGTTCTTCGGCGTACCGATCGGCTACTTCGGCTTCCCGGGCGAGGTGGGCCCGATCGACGAGGACCTCACGCTCAAGGCGTTGCGCCGCGACGTCGAACAGGGCGTCATCCGCCCGGAGGTGCTGCGCGCGCTGGTCGACCTTTCCCCCGAAGCCCGCTGGGTCGTGGACGAGATGATCCTCGGCGCCGCGGCGGCCGATCGGCTGCGTTCGAGCAACTCCGGTCCGGAGGGCTCGCCTGGCGGCTCGCTCCCCTGACCGTGCTTGGGTGAGCGCGACATCGTTTCGCGATCTTCCCGGTGGGCCTCGCCTTCGGCTTCGTCTCACCGCTCGATAGCGCTCTCGCGTGACGGCTGAGGCGCTGCGAAAAGACCGTGCGGGAATGGGAGGGGGTGTTTCCGGGGAGGAGGAGCACGTAGCCGCCACCAGGAGGGACGATGCCGCCGTATGCCGTGGTCCTCTCGGTGCTCGGGCTGGTCGGGGCCGTTGTCGCCGGGATCTACGCCGTGTCGTTTCTGGTGGCGCCGCCTGGGGTGACCTGCGCGGGGCCCTTTCTGTCGGGTGGGCGGCCGGTCGAGCATGCCCTGTCGCGGTTTCACGTCCGCTGGTACGCGGTGAGCATGATCTTTCTCGCCTTCGACATGGAGATGGTCTTCATGTACCCGTGGGCGCTCGTCGTCGCGTCCGTGGGGGCGAAGGCGGTGGTCGAGATGTTCGTCTTCCTCGCCCTGCTCATGGTCGGCGTCCTCTACGCGTGGCGGGAGGGCGCGCTGCGATGGGCCTGAGGGAGGGGCTCGCGATGGACCGTCCGTTCGTGGTCTCGGCGGCGGACGGGACGCGGGAGCGGCTCGTGGTCGAGGCCGATCTTCGCGCTCGGGGCCGCCAGCAGGCGCTCTCACCTGCGGAGACCGGGTACCTGGTGGTCTGCGGGAGCCCCGGCGCGGTGTTGGGCGAGGCCATCGAGACGGTGTGGACGGACATGCCCGAGCCTCGTGTTCGAGCGGGCCGCTCCCTGGCGGACCCGTCCCCGTCGGGTGAGGTCGCGATGGCCGATCGGGCGGACGACCGCGACGGGTTGCGGCTGGACGTGCTCCACGTGCCGCTCGGTCCCGTCCTTGCGCATTGGCCTGCGGGATTGAGGCTGGACCTGGCGGTGCAGGGAGACGTCGTGCAGAGCGCCGGGGTGGCTCTTGTCGACACCGCGAGCGGGTCGTTCTGGGACGAACCATGGCGTGTGGGGGGCGAGGGGGACGCCGAGCGGCGGCGGGCGGCGTCCCATCTCGACAGCGTCGCGCGGCTCCTGCACGTGGCAGGCTGGGCGGGGGCGGCGCTGCGGGCGGCCGACCTGCGCGACGCGGCTCTGGGGAGAGTCCCGGATGATGCGCTTCTTCGGCGGTTCGTGCCGTTCGCCCGCAGGGTCGGACGGTCGCGGGTCCTGCGGTGGATGACGCGGGGGCTCGGCGTCCTGTCGGCGGACGAGGCGGAGCGGCACGGGGCGGGCGGTCCCGCGGTGCGCCGTCCGGGTGATGTGAAGGAGCGGCTGGACGGCTGGCTGTTCGAGATCGGCCGCGCGTTGGAACGCTCCGGGCCCGCGGACGAGGGGCCGCGCGGGCCGGTCGGCGCCGCGTCCGGGCAGGCGCTGGCGGCGCTGCTGCCCGCGCTGGTCGAGGGCGCGGACCTGGCGGCGGCCCGGTTGATCGTCGCCAGCCTCGATCCGGATCTCGCCGATGGTTGAGGTGCTGGTGCTCGGGGTCCTGGCGCTCGCGGCGGCCTTCCTGGACGCGGTGCTCGCGGACGGGCAGAGCGGGGCCGGCGTGCGGGCCTCCGGGGCACCGTTGCGCGAGGCCGGCAGGTTGCTGACGCAGCAGCGGCGGACGACGTGGCGGGCTGACCGGCTGCTGGTGCGGGTGGGAGTGATCTCGCTGCCGGTGGCGGCGGCGCTGGCGGCGCTCGTGGTCCCGTTCGGCGACCACGTGGCGGTGGACGTGCCGGTCGGGGTCGTGTGGTTCAACGCGATGGAGGTCGTCGCGTGGGCGTCGGTGTGGCTGGCGGGATGGGGCGCCAACTCGGCGTTCGCGCTGGTCGGCGGGTACCGCTTCCTCGCGCAGGGCCTCGCCTACGAACTGCCGCACATGTTCGCGCTGATCACGGCGGCGCTGGCCGCGCATTCCCTGGACCTGCGCGAGATCGCCGCCGCGCAGGACGGCCTGTGGTTCGGCGCCTGGATGCCGGTCGCGTTCGCCGTCTACCTCCTGTCGGTGCCGGCCATGGCGTTCTGGGGGCCGCTCGGTCACCCGGTGGGGGCCGATCTGGCCGGGGGCGCCATGGCCGAGCTGTCCGGCCCTGACCGGCTGGTCTTCTCCGCCGGACGGTACGGCCTGCTCACGGTGGGAGCGGCGGTCGCGGTCCCGCTGTTCCTCGGCGGCGGAGCGGGGCCCTTGCTCCCCGGCTGGCTCTGGTCGCTGGTGAAGACGTCCGCGGTCCTGGCCTTGCTGGTGTGGGTGCGGCGGCGCGTGCCGGTCCTGCGTATGGACCGGTTCATGGAGGCGGCGTGGACGGTGCTGATCCCGGCCGTCCTGTTTCAGATGCTCATCGTCGGGATCGTCGTCGTGAACTAGCGCGAGTGGGCCGGTGGCAGCGGGAGGGGACGCAGCGGGAGGGGACATGGAGACGGTCGCGTTCTGGGTCCTGGGCGTCGCGGCGGTCGGGGCCGGCGTGGCGGTGTTCGTCGTGGACTCGATGGCGCGGGCCACGTTCGCGCTGCTCACCTCGTTCCTGTGCACCGGAGGTGTGTTGCTGCTCGCCGGGCTGCACTATCTCGGTGTGCTGGTCATCCTTATGATGATCATGGAGATGCTGGTGATGGCCGTCTTCATGATCATGTACATGATGAATCCGGCCGGGCTGATGCCGATGACGATGCTGCACAACACGCGCGGCGCGCTCGCCATCGCGGGTGCCGCGTTCGCGGCGATGGCGGCCGGGATCGTCACCGTTCCGTGGCCGGAACGCCGGGGGAGCCCGCCACCCGACCCCACATTCGCGCTGGGCGAGTCGATCATGGGACCGGCGATGCTGGTGATGATCGTGATCGGCCTCGCCATCCTGGCCACGATGATCGCCACCGTGGTGCTGGCCACGGACCGCGGACGCTACGACCGGGACGGCGCGCAGTGAGCCTCCAGGCGTTCCTGCTACTCGCCGCCGCGCTGTTCTCGGTGGGGCTGTTCGGCGCGCTCTCGCAGCAGTCGGTCGTGATGCTGCTGATGGGCCTCGAACTCATGATCAACGGGCTGCTGGTCGCGGCGGCCGGATTCTGGCTGCGCGTCTCCCCGTCCGGCGCGGACGGGCAGGTCCTCGTGCTCGTCGCCATCACCGTGATGGCGCTGGAGATGGCCATGGGGTTCGCCGTGGTGACCGCGCTCTTCCGGGCCCGCGACGTGGACGTCACCGACGACGCGGGGGATCTCAAGGGATGATCTTCGCTGTCTGCGGGACGCCGTTGCTTGCCGGGGCGCTGCTGTTGCTCGCGGGGCGCCGTGCCGACCGCGCGGCCCCGGTGGCGGGCGTGGCCGTCGCGGTCTTCGTCCTCGGAATGGCGGTCACCGCGGCTGTCACCCGTCCGGTGGCGCGGTTCGCGTTGCTGCCGGGATGGCCGGGCGGCCTGGCGGTGGACGCCCTGTCCGCCGTGCTGGTCGTGACCGTCGCGTCCGTCCTGGTGGCGATCCTGATCTACGCCGCGGGGGAGCGGTACGGGGCCAGGTTCTTCGGGCTCATGCTGGTGTTCGCGGGCGCGATGCTGGTCACGGTCACCGCCTCCGACCTCGTCCTGCTGCTGATGGGCTGGGAGGTGATGGGCGCGATGTCCTACGCGCTCATCGGTTACGTCTGGCAGGACGCGGACCGCGTGCGCTCGGCGGACCTCGCCTTCCTCACCACCCGGACTGGTGACGTCGGCCTCTACGCCGCCGCGGGCTTCGCCGTAGCGGGCGCCCACTCGCTGAGCCTCGAAAGCCTGCCAGGAGCGAGTTCGCCTTGGCGCGACCTCATCGCAGGTGGCGTCGTGCTAGCCGCGCTGGGAAAATCGGCACAACTGCCGTTCTCGTTCTGGCTGTCCAGGGCGATGGCCGGTCCGAGCCCAGTGTCGGCACTCCTGCACTCGGCGACCATGGTCGCCGCCGGCGCCTACCTCTTGCTGCGCCTGAACCCGCTCTTGGCAGCAACCGGCTGGGCGGACATGTTCGTCGCCTGGGCGGGTGCCCTGACCGCACTGGTTCTGGGAGGGGTTGCACTCGTCCAGGACGACCTGAAGCAACTCCTGGCCGCGTCCACATGCGCGCAACTCGGCTTCATGATGCTGGGTGCCGGGGTCGGCTCGGTGGTCGGTGGCGCGTCCCTCCTTGTCGCCCATGCGGCGGTGAAGAGCCTGCTGTTCCTGTGCGCAGGCTCCTGGCTGACCTTCCTCGGCACGAAACGTCTGGGCGAACTGTCGGGGGCCGCCCGTCGCCGCCGCGTGGTCGGTCTGACATTCTCCGTGGGCGCGCTCGCCCTGGCCGGTCTGCCGCCCTTGTCGCTCTGGGTCACCAAGGACACCGTCTTGGCGGCGGCAGGGGAGCGCTCGTACGCCCTGCTCGTCGTCGGTTTGGCGGCCTCCGCGTTGTCCGCCGCCTACACCGCCAGGGCATTGCGCATCGTCTGGCGGCCCGTCCGGACGGACGGGAGTGACCATGAGGGCGTGCCGGAGTGGCTGCCGCTCACACTGCTCGCCGTCGCGTCCTGCGTCCTCGGCGCCGTCCCATGGCGGCGGGTTCTCGACGGGCCGCAGGAGATCACACCGGACGCCTGGGGAGCGGCCACGGCCGGGACGCTCGCGGTCGTCACCATGGTGGCTGTTCTTCTCGCCGGTCGTGCGTCGTTCCTGGTCTTCTCGGTGTGCGCGCTCGCCGTGTTTGGTGTGCTGGCGGTGATCGGGCCGCCGGAGACCGGCGCGGCCGGCGCGCTGGCCGCGGGGGCGATCGTCGTCGCCTGGACGAGGCCGCGGCTTGCGGCATCCGGGTGGGGCCTGGGCTGGCTGTGTCTGGAGCGAGCCGCCGAGGTCGCCGTGGTGCGTCCCGTGTTCGGCGCGGCGCGGGCGCTGGCGCGGTTCGACGACCGGGTGGTGGACGGAGCCGTCCGCGGGGTGGCCCGCGGCGGGGTCTGGGCGGCGGGGCTGGCCGGACGCGGGATCGAGGTACGCGTGGACGGCCTGGTCGGTGCGGTCGGGCGCGCCACCCGGGGGCTCGCCGCGCTGGCACGGCGCCCGCAGACCGGGCAACTCCACATGTACTACGCCCAGGCCGCGGTGGTGCTCGCGGTGCTCATCGTCGTCGCGGTCCTGGCGGGGTGACCGTGCTCTCGCTGCTGATCTTCCTTCCGCTGGCCGCCGCGCTCGGGGTGATGGCGGTCCCGCGCCGGGCGGTGGCGTGGACGTGGGTGGTCGCCGGCGTCGCCGAGCTGGCGCTCGTCGTCGCGATGTGGATCGGGCACGGGACGCGGCAGGGGATGTCGTATGAGACGGATGTCCGCTGGATCCCGTCCGTTGACGCGGGGTACCACGTCGGCGCGGACGGGCTCTCGCTGCCGCTGCTCACCCTGACCGCCGGGCTCTTCGCGGCGTGCGCGGTCTACTCGCTGCGGCAGGAGCACCGGGTGCGCGAGTTCGCCGTCCTGTTCCTCTTCTTGGAGACGGTGTGCCTCGGGGTGTTCGCGGCCCTCGACCTGCTGCTGTTCTTCGTCTTCTTCGACCTGTCGATCGTCGGCATGTACTTCGTGATCCTGCTGTGGGGTCACGGCGAGCGCGGATGGTCGGCGCTGAAGTTCTTCCTCTACACCTTTCTCGGGTCGCTCGTCCTGCTGCTGGGATTCATCGGCCTCTACCTGGGCGCCGACCCCCACACCTTCGACATGGTGGAGCTGACCCGCACGCCGCCGCTGGACGGGTCGCCCGGCCTGGCCGGGCTGACGCTGCTCGCCGTCGGGATCGGCCTGGGCGTCAAGACACCGGTCGTCCCGTTCCACACCTGGCTGCCGCCCGCGCACACCGACGCGCCCGCCGCCGGGTCGGCGATCCTCGCCGGGGTGATGCTGAAGATGGGCACGTACGGGCTCGTCCGGATCGCGATGCCGATGTTGCCGGACGCATGGCGCCGCCACGCCTGGGTGTTCCTGGTGGTCGGCCTGGTCAGCGTCCTGTACGGGGCGCTGGTGGCCCTCGCGCAGGAGAATGCCAAGCGGCTCGTCGCGTACACGTCCGTCAATCACATGGGGTACGTCGTCCTGGCGCTGGGCGCGGCCGGGTACGCCTCCGGCGACGCCGACGCACGGCGTCTGGCCGTGACGGGTGCGGTGACGCAGATGGTGAGCCACGGACTGGTGACCGGTGCGCTGTTCCTGCTGTGCGGGGTGCTGTACGACCGGGCGCGCAGCTACGACCTCGGACGGTTCGGTGGCGTCGCGGGCACCGCGCCCCGCTTCTCCGCGCTGCTCGCGGTGGCGGCGTTCGCCTCGCTCGGCCTGCCGGGACTGTCGGGTTTCGTCGCCGAGTTCCAGATCTTCGCCGGGACGATCGGGAGCGGTACCGCGGCGGCGGTCGCCGGCGCCCTGGCGGTGCTCGGCATCCTCCTCACGGCCGGGCTGTTCCTGCGCGTCCTGCACCGTGTCCTGACGGGCGCGCCCGGCGAGCTGACCGCCCGGGTCACCGACCTGCAGCGGGCCGAGGCGGGAGCCGTCGTCCCCCTGCTGGCGCTGTCGCTGCTCATCGGTGTCGTCCCGCGCGTGCTGCTGGACACGATCGAGCCGCTGTCGGCGGCGGTGGTCGCCCTGGTGGGGCGGTGATGAACGAGAATCCGGCCGATCTCGCGCCGGAGCTGTGCGTGCTCATCGCCGCCGTGCTCGGCCTGGTCAACGGCATCTTCCTGCCCCGCACGCGGCAGTGGCGGGTCGCGCTGATCTGTGTGGCCGGGCTGGTCGCGGGGCTGGTCGCGGCCGCCGTCGCCGCGACCCGCGCCGATCTCATGGCGTTCGCCTCCTTCGAGATCGACCCGGTCACGCACGTCACCCGGTTCACGGTCCTCGGCTCGACGCTGCTCGTCATCCTCCTCGCGGCAGGGCCGGTCCCTTGTCGGGAGGTGACCCCGCACACCCCCTGGAAGGGACAGGTGCGCGGGCATCCGCGCGAAAGCGAACACTACGTCCTGATCCTCCTCTCGGCGCTCGGCACGCTGGCGCTCGGTGCCTCGTCCGATCTGCTGGTGCTGGTGAGCGCGTATCTGCTGGCGAGCATCCCCGCGTACGCGCTCGCCGGTTTCGGCAAGGACCCGCCCGGTACGGAAGCCGCGCTGAAGTACTACCTGATGGGCGCGTTCCTCGGCGTGCTGATGCTGACCGGTGTCACCCTTCTGTACGGGGTGGGCCGGGGCACGTCCTACATGGTCCTGAGGGAGAACCTGGGAGACGCCCCGGCGGCCGCCATCGCGGTGGGCGTCGTCGCGCTGCTGGCCGGGCTGCTGTTCAAGGCGGGCGCTGTCCCCGGGCACTTCTGGGTTCCGGACGTGGCGGAGGGGGCCTCGCCTCCTGTCGCCGCGCTCGTCACCACCGTCCCGAAGATCGGCGCCTTCGCGGCCCTCTACCGGATCGGCGCCGACGCGCTGCCTCCCGGCGCCGCCGGATGGCCCGTCCTCATCGCGGTGGTCGCGGCCGTCACGATGACACTGGGGAACCTCGCCGCGTTCGGCCAGGACAACGTCCGGCGGCTGCTGGCCTATTCGACCATCAGCCAGGCCGGCTACCTGATGGTCCCGGTCGCGATGGCAGGGCGGACCGACCTCGCGCGGCCCGCCCTGCTGTTCTACCTCGCCGCCTATGCGGTCACCAATCTCGGCGCGTTCGCCGTGGTCGTCGCGACGGGACGGGACGACCTGCCCGGCTACACCGGTCTTCTCCGGGCCTCGCCGCCCCTCGGCCTGTCCCTGATCGTCTGCCTGCTCGGCTTCATCGGGACACCCCCGACCGCCGTGTTCGTCGGAAAGGTCCTGATGTTCGGCGCCGCGCTGGACGGCCACTACACCTGGCTGGCCGTGGTCGCCGCCGTCAACACGGTCGCGAGCGTCTTCTACTACCTGCGCTGGATCGTCCCCCTGTTCGGCCGCCCGGCCGGGAAGACGCCATCGCCCTCGGGACGCATCGCCACGGCGGTGGCCGTCGCCGCCGCGCTCGTCTCGATCGCGCTCGGCGCCGGCAGCGGCATCGTCCTGGCCATGTGATCGCCTACGGTGCGTAGCGGCGGGCGAGGGTGCGGAACGCGTGCTTCGGCTCCCAGTGCCCGGTGGCCTCGTAGCCGCGGCCGGACTCCGGTGGCAGCACCTTGACCAGCGCGAACCCCGCCATGTCGAGGTCGCGGCGGGAGTCGCGATAGTGCGCCGAGTCCGCTTCGATGAAGTCGTAGACGAACGCGCCGTACATGCCCTCGGCCTGGTAGATGTCCAGCAGTTCGGAAATGTAGTGGGACTGCACCCGCTCGTCGCGCACGTACCCCGCCGGGACGACGGGCGGGTCCTGCGTCCAGTCGATGATGTCGAAGCCCATCCCGCCGCGCTTCTCAGCGCCCCGGTACGTGCAGCAGCCGAACTCGGTGATGACGACCGGCTTGCCGAACCGGTGCAGCGCCCGCACCTCCTGGACGTAGGTCGCCTCGTTCGAGGCGTCCCGGTACAGGTCCACGCCGACCACGTCGAAGCGGCGCCAGGCGACCGCCTCCCAGACCCCGGACGTGTAGGTGAGGTGCCCGCCGAACAGCGGCCGGACGGTCCGTAGCGCCCGTGCGAGGAACGCGTTGAGCCGCTCGTTGTAGCCCGCGCCGGCGGGGGTTTCGAGGTTGGCCGACCGCTCCAGGTAGTCGTTCCCGGGGACGAGACCGGACATGAAGATCGTCAGCTCGCAGCCCACCGAGATCCCGACACCGGGATGGGTGCGGCGGAGCCGCTCTGCCGCACGGGCGACGGAGGACAGGAACGCCAGCGTCGTCGGCGCGTCCTGGTCGAACTGGCGCGCCTCGATCCACACGAACAGGCCCTCGTCGGCCGCGCAGCGCGCCGCCAGCATCAACCGGCCCAGGTCCGAGCCGAGGAGGATCAGCGCGTTGCAGTGCAGGTCGCGGCGGATCGCGCGGATCTCGCGTCGCACGTACTCGGGATTCCAGACCTCGCGCTCGGTGTCGTAGTTGACCCCGTGCTGGGGCAGCGGCCGCCGGGTGGTCGCGGCGCGCACGGACGGGACGGACGCCGTGTAGGCGAACGCGGCCGCGGCGGCCGTTCCCGCGAGCATGGTCCGGCGGTTGATCGGCACACGTGGCATTGCTCGGCTCCTCGCTGGTCGGTCCGCCCGATAAGCGAGTCTCGTCCCGACGGCCCGTCCGGGCAGCGGCCATAGGTGGCGGTGTCCGCGACCAAAGTCGACGGGACCGCGCCCGAAGGTCGATCAGGCGAGCAGGCCGCGCTCCTCGGCGAGGTCGAGGGCGGCCCGGGCGGCGGGCGCGAGCAGGTGCCGCTCGCCGCGCCCGACATAGCGGTACTCGTCGACCTCCCCGGCCGCAGCCATCGCGCCGCTGTAGGACGCCGTGAAGCACGCCATCCGCACCCGTGCGAAGTCGGGCTGGTCGTGCGCGGGGGCGCGGACCACACCCAGCTCGCGGAAGGACGCCTCGTCCAGCTCCAGATCGAGTTCCTCACGAACCTCGCGGGACAGCGCGGACCAGTCGCTCTCACCCGGTTCCCGCTTGCCGCCCGGTAGGTACAGCAGGTCACGGCCTCGTGAACGGACGGCGAGCATCCGGCCGCCCGACACCTGCACCCAGGCGACGACGTCGAGCTCCATGCGGGTCAGTCTGCCAGCCCGATCGTGACGGCGCCGTCCGGGCCCAGACCGAACCGCTCGGCGGCCGATCCCTGGTTGACGGCCAAGCCGAGCCGCCCGGACGAGTCGACCCACAGCAGCGGCTCGCCCACCGGGACGCTCCCGAACGTTTCCGCGAACGCGACCCGCTCGGCGCCTCCGGACCAGCGGACTTCCAGCGCGGCGCCGTACTCCAGAGCGCCGAGGGCGGCGGTGAGGTCGTCCGGGCCCGCGTTCAGTATCAGGCTGCCGAACCGGTCGACGTACAGCGGGGCGGCGATCAGGGCACGGTCGCCGATCTCCGGCGCCGCGACGTCGAGGGGGAGCGGCGCGGCGGGCGGGCCGAGCTCCGCGACGTCCACGCCGAGGGCGAGATGTGCGGCGGCAGGGGAGAAGACGTCCCGCCCGTGAAAAGTTGTGGACACCGAGGGCAACCGGTACGCCGGGTTCTCCAGGACGTGCGCGCGGATCACGCCGCCCACCTCCTCCGCCGCCGGGACCAGCAGCCCGTTGTCGGGTCCGACGAGCAGGTCACCGCGTCCGGTCTCGATCGCCAGCGGACGCCGTGGCGTGCCGACGCCGGGATCGACGATGCCCAGGTGCACGCCCTTCGGCAGGTAGGGGAGCGCCTGCCGCAGCAGCATCGCGCCCTCGGCGACGGCATACGGCGTCACCTCGTCGGAGAGCACCAGCACGGTGGCGGCCGGCGCGATCGAGTAGACGACCCCCGCGCAGATGGCCGTGTAGGCGGCACCGAAGTCGGTGGTGAGGCTGACGAAAGGACGGGCATCGGGCACACGACGACCCTACGGCGACACGTGCCTCGGAGCGTCTCGCGGAAGCGTCCCTTGGCGGGATGTTCAGCCGGGGAGCCCGGAGAGGACGCCCACCAGTCCCAGCAGCATGGTGAGCCCCGTCGTGATCAGGATGGACAGCGGATCGGTCACCGTGGTGCCCGCTGCCACCCGGCGCCGCCGGTTCCGCAGAGCGGCCTGGGAACGGCGCAGGAGGAGCGCCGACCCGCCGCAGACGACCGCCGCCGCGGTCGCAGCCCCCGGAGTCGACGGGGCGAACCGCACGCACAGCAGCCCGCCGACGATGAGCGCGAGCGTGGTGCGCGACCATGCCAGCGCCGTCCGCTCCGGTTGCGCGCCACGGTCCGGTGCCGGGCTACGGTCCGGTGGCGCGCCCGGACCCCCGGTCATCGGGTGGCCAGGATCGCCGCGAGCAGCGTCAGCGCCCCTATCGCGAGGCCATAGGACATGATCGGTGCCAGTGCCGGGGGCGGCAGCGTCTCGGCGCGGCGGAGCGCCCGTTCGGTCCGGAGCCAGCGGCGGAAGGCCAGCGCTGCCACGAGCGCGCCGGTGGCGGAGAAACCGATCGCCAGGCCGCCGCGCAGCGGGGCGTCCAGCAGATCCCCGCTGAGGGCGGCGCCGATACCGCCCGCGATCAGTGCGAGGGACGTGCGGATCCAGGCCAGGAAGGTGCGTTCGTTCGCCAGGGAGAAGCGCGGATCGGGGTCGGTGCCTTCGGCCAGCAGGCGATCGGTCCACCTGCCGCCCGGGGGGTCCGGTGGTGCGGTCATCGAAGGGTCACTCTGCAATGCTCGTTGTGCGGGGGTGGCGACCGCCACCCCAGAGCATTCATATTAGGCGAACAAACGGACATTTAATTCCGACATAATGGGCCGGAATTAACGACAATTCCCAGGTCAGCCGGTACCGAAGCGGCGAGCCGAGGCGTCCTCCTGGGCGAGCCGGTGGAGCGCCGTGAGGACTTGTTCGTACAGGACGGTGGAGACCAGAAGCGAGTGGACCGTCCGCGCACGGGGCATGTCGGCGGCGACCCGGCCGATCTCGTGGTCGGCGACCTCGGTCGCGGCCTTCACGTAGGGCCGCAGATCGGTCAGCGTGATCGGGAAGCCGAGCTTGCGCAGCGCGACGAACGTGTGGGCCAGCAGATCGCGGGCGGGGGCGCGGTCGGTCACGGTCCAGCCGAGCTCGCGGACGAGGGCGTCGACGTCCTCGCGGGCGGCGCGCCAGTGCGGGTCGTGCGGGGCGGCGACGTGCGGGCCGATGGCGGACTGGGTGGTGCCGAACAGCTCGTGCAGGCTGACCTCGTCGTCCTCGATGGCGGCGATGATCTGCTGGATCGCCGCGACGGGCAGATCGCCGACGTCGCGTAGCGCGCTGATCAGCCGCAGCCGCTCCAGATGCGGGCGGCCGTACTCCGAGCGGGTCGCGCTGACTGACGAGCCCTTCGGGAGCAGGCCCTCCCGGATGTAGAACTTGATCGTTTGGACCGTCAGGCCACTGCGATCACTGAGCTCGGAGATCTGCACCGCTCACCCCCTTGACTGGAGGTTAACGCTATCCAGGGTGACCCATTGGATACTGTCACTATCCAACGGGCTCACATGGTCAAGACCAGATCCGTCCTGGAACGGCCTGCCCTGGGGGCGCGCGGCGGCGCTGTCAGACCGTGGCGGGCGCATTGTTGGACGCCGTGTCAGGAGGCGGTGCGGCGCATGCCTTCGGAGATCTTCTCGGCGGCGGCCACGACCGGGCCCGCGTGCAGCCTTCCCGGGGCGCGGGTCAGGCGTTCGAGGGGGCCGGAGACGGAGACGGCGGCGATCACCCGTCCGCCGGCGCCGCGGATCGGGGCCGAGACCGACCCGACGCCCTGCTCCCGCTCGCCGATGCTCTGCGCCCAGCCTCGGCGGCGGACGGACGCCAGCGTGGTCGCCTCGAACTTCGCGCCGCGCAGCCCGCGGTGCAACCGGTCGGGCTCCTCCCATGCCAGCAGGATCTGCGCGGCCGAGCCCGCCGTCATGGGAAGGGCGGCACCGACCGGGATCGTGTCGCGCAGGCCGCTGGTGCGCTCGGCGGACGCCACGCAGACCCGGACGTCCCCCTGACGGCGGAAGAGCGAGGCGCTCTCGCCGGTCAGGTCGCGCAACTGGGCGAGGATCGGCTGGGCGATGGCCAGCAGGCGGTCCTCGCCCGCCGCGACCGCCAGCTCGGCCAGCCGCGGGCCCAGGATGAAACGCCCCTGTGTGTCCCGGTGGACGAGACGGTGGTGCTCCAGCGCGACGGCCAGCCGGTGGGCGGTCGGGCGGGCCAGCCCGGTGGTCTGGACGAGCTGGGCGAGCGAGGTCGGGCCCGCCTCCAGGGCGTTCAGCACGAGAACCGCTTTGTCAAGTACGCCGACTCCGCTAGAGTTGTCCATGACTTGATATTGCCGTCTCGCAATTTGAGATGCAAATCGGGGATGAGCGGGAGTCCGCGGCGCGACGGCGCGCCGCCGATCATGACAGTGAGGTGGGAGTGATGGGCCGTACATTGGCCGAAAAGGTGTACGACGCGCACGTCGTACGGCGTGCCGAGGGTGAGCCGGACCTCCTCTACATCGACCTGCACCTCGTCCACGAGGTCACCAGCCCGCAGGCGTTCGACGGGCTGCGGATGGCCGGCCGCCAGGTCCGCCGCCCCGACCTGACGATCGCCACCGAGGACCACAACGTCCCGACGACGGACCTGCTCAAGCCGATCGCCGACCCGGTGTCGCGCACCCAGGTCGAGACGCTGCGCAAGAACTGCTCGGACTTCGGCGTCCGGCTGCACCCGATGGGCGACGCGGAACAGGGCATCGTCCACGTCATCGGCCCGCAGCTCGGCCTGACCCAGCCGGGCATGACCGTCGTCTGCGGCGACTCGCACACCTCCACCCACGGCGCGTTCGGCGCCCTCGCCTTCGGCATCGGCACCAGTGAGGTCGAACACGTCCTCGCCACGCAGACGCTCCCGCAGATCCAGCCGAAGACGATGGCCGTGACCGTGGTCGGCGCGCTGCCCGAGGGTGTCACCGCCAAGGACCTGATCCTGGCGATCATCGCCAGGATCGGCACCGGCGGCGGCCAGGGCCACATCATCGAGTACCGCGGCGAGGCGATCAGGTCGCTGTCGATGGAGGGCCGTATGACGGTCTGCAACATGTCCATCGAGGCCGGCGCCCGCGCCGGGATGATCGCCCCCGACGAGACGACCTTCGCCTACCTGAAGGGCCGCCCCCGCGCGCCGCAGGGCGCGGACTGGGACGAGGCCGTCGAGTACTGGACGTCCCTGCGCACCGACTACGACGCGGTCTTCGACAAGGAGGTCGTGATCGACGCGGCCGAGCTGACGCCGTTCGTCACCTGGGGCACCAACCCGGGGCAGGGCCTGCCGCTCGGCGAGTCCGTGCCGGACCCCGCGTCCTACGGTGACCCCACCCAGCGCCAGGCCGCCGAGCGGGCACTGGAGTACATGGGGCTGACCGCAGGGACGCCACTGCGCGACATCGCCGTGGACACCGTCTTCGTCGGCTCCTGCACCAACGGCCGCATCGAGGACCTCCGCGCCGTCGCGGGCGTCCTCAAGGGCCGCACGGTCGCGAGCGGCGTCCGGATGCTGGTCGTCCCCGGCTCCATGAAGGTCAAGAAGCAGGCCGAGGACGAGGGCCTGGACGAGGTCATCTCCGCCGCCGGCGCCGAATGGCGCGAGGCCGGCTGCTCGATGTGCCTCGCCATGAATCCCGACAAGCTCACCCCGGGCGAGCGCAGCGCCTCCACGTCCAACCGCAACTTCGAGGGCCGGCAGGGGCCCGGCGGCCGCACCCACCTGGTGTCGCCCGCCGTGGCCGCCGCGACCGCCGTCACCGGCCGTCTGGCCGCGCCCCTGGACCTCGGCGCAGCCGAGGGGGGCTCCGGGGCGTCGTCCCCTCAGAAGAACATCGATCTGTAAAGGGGACCGATCATGGAAGCGTTCACCACCTACACCGGGCGCGCGGTGCCGCTGCGCCGCAGCAACGTCGACACCGACCAGATCATCCCGGCCGTCTGGCTGAAGCAGGTCAGCCGCACCGGCTTCGACAAGGGCCTGTTCTCCGCCTGGCGCGAGGACCCCGAGTTCGTCCTGAACCAGTCCCGCTACGACGGCGCCGGCATCCTGGTCGCCGGGCCGGACTTCGGCACCGGCTCGTCCCGCGAGCACGCCGTCTGGGCGCTCCAGCAGTACGGGTTCCGCGTCGTCATCGCGCCGCGCTTCGGGGACATCTTCCGCAACAACTCCACGAAGATGGGGCTGCTCCCGGTCATCCTCACCGGTGAGCAGGTCGAGGACATCCAGGCCCGGGTCGAGCAGGACCCCACCCTGGAGATCACCGTGGACCTGGCCGACCGCGAGGTCCGCTACGGCGGCGTCACCGCCACCTTCGAGATCGACGACTACACCCGCTGGCGCCTCATGGAGGGCCTGGACGACATCGGCCTGACGCTCCGCCACGGCGACGCCATCACCGAGTTCGAGGGCCGCCGCGCCCCCTGGCAGCCCGTCACGGTCTGACCCGTTTCGCCCCGGCCCGTTCCACCGTCCTCGACGGTGGACCGGGCCTTTGGCGACCCCGGATGTGCGCCCCCGTCCCCGCACCAGGGACAATTCAGGTGTACGAAGCCCGGACGAACTGTTGGGGGCACGAATTGAGCACGGTCCCATGGACCGGGCCGGAATGGGACGATCCGGCGCTGACCCGGCTCGCACGGCAGCTGCGCGACGCCCACCGGGCCGTCGCGCCGCTGCCGCCGGAGACGCGCCAGCGGCTCATCCGCCACCTGCTGGCGATCACCGATCTGGCCAAGAGAGACGCAGAATTGGCCGCTCGCAGGCTCGACGCGTTCCTTGCCGATTTCCACGAGGTGCCCGACGTCCGTTAGCGTGCCCAGTGGCCGGATCTGGTCCGGTCACCGGCGAGACGGGGGCGAGACCGACAAAAACGCCAGCGACACGGCAACTCATGCGTGCAGGTGATTGTGTCGATGCTAGAGGTCCCTTAGTTTCGTTCGGGCAAGGGGGGAACTAGAGGAGTAACCCATGAACAAGCGTGAGCTGGTCGACGCCATCTCTGACCGGCTGGGCAGCAAGAAGGCCGCAGCTGAGGCCGTCGACGCGATTCTGGAGACGATCCAGGAAACCGTCGCCAAGGGCGACAAGGTCGCGATCACGGGGTTCGGTTCGTTCGAGAAGGCCGACCGGCCTGCCCGCACGGCCCGCAACCCCGCAACGGGCAAGACCATCCAGGTCCCCGCGACGTCCGTGCCGAAGTTCAAGGCCGGCGCGGACTTCAAGAACCTGGTGGCAGGCAAGAAGTAGCCTCGTCGAACAGCACCCGGGACCGTGCCAATACGGTTCCGGGTGCTGTTCTATTTCCATCAAGCCGCGTGAGGCTCGCCTTCGGCTTTGCCTAACGCGGGCTGATAGCGCGCTCGGGGTGAGAGCCGAGGATGTTCGGTGCTCCGCTTCACTTGGGCGGGGCCGGTGAACGGTGGCGGTCCGGCTAGGGCGCGGGGAGCGGGAAGGTCGACAGGGTGACGACCGACACGCGGTCGCCGTCCATCGCGAGGTTGACCCGCTGGCCGAACCGCGCCAGCCGCAGCCCGCCCGCGTCGAACGCCTCGGCGTCGAAGGGCAACTCCGTCCCGTCGTCGAGGAGCACGCTTCCCGACCGGGTCTCCGCGTCGAATGCCTTAACGGTCCCCTGCATGCCCCGCACCCTACCCCTGTGCCGTGCTCTGGAGCCGGGACGCGATCGTCGTGGTGCGAGGGCCGGCGCCGAGGGCGAGGGCGGCCCTCAGGTCCTCCGGGGTGTCGACATCGCGACGGACGCTGTCGGTGGCGGGGAGGAGCAGTTCGCGGGCGCCCCGGGCGCGATGCGCGGTGCGGGAATCGGCGCCGAAGGCCGGGGAGAAGGGGACACCGGGGCGCGCGGTGTAGAGGGTGGTCCCGGTGCCCGAGGCGTCCGGAACGAACGCCTCGGGCACCAGCGCGGCGGCGTCGAGGACGTGGGCGAGTTCCTCTGGCCGCAAAGCGGGCAAATCGGCTGAAAGTGCGCCCGTGCCGGTGTTCGGAGACAGCTCCCGGCCCCGGCCCGCCCCGTACACCAGGGCCGGGTTCAGGCCCGCGTCCGGCTCGTCGGGCACGATTCGGGCACCGAGGGCCGCCAGCTCGGCGGCCGGGAGGGGATCATCGGTGACCACAATCACATCGCCGACCCGGGGGCAGCGCAGCGCCGCGGCGACGGTGTCGGCCGCCAGCGCGAGCGCGAGGTCCCGCCGGTGCGGGCCCGCCGCGGCGGACATGCGGGTCTTCGCCCGCGCCAGCACCTTGACGGGCACGATGAGCGACCACTGGAGAGGAGGCGCGCTGGGCGCTGCTGTAGACATGGCAACTCGACACTATGCGCACGCAACCGCGAGACTTGAGGACACCCCGCGTTCACGTGGGGGACCGACCGAGGAGGGACGGGGCATGAGCCACGGGTATTCACCGGCCTGGCGGAAGCTCACGATCGTCATCCTGCGCCCGCTGCTGTTCGGGCTCCTGAAGCGGGACTGGCGCGGCCAGGGGAACGTGCCCGCGACGGGCGGTCTGATCATCGCCGCCAACCACATCTCCGAGGCCGACCCGCTGGCCCTCGCCCACTTCGTCTACGAGTCGGGCCGCTACCCGGTCTACCTGGCCAAGTCCACGCTGTTCGACGTCCGGCTCCTGCGCGGCGTGCTGCGCGGGACGGGCCAGATCCCCGTCCACCGCGACAGCGCCGACGCCGCGCACGCCCTCCAGGACGCCGAGAAGGCGCTGGTCGACGGCGAATGCCTGATGTTCTATCCGGAGGGCAGTTGCACCCGCGATCCGGAGCTGTGGCCGATGACCGGGCAGACCGGGGTGGCGCGGATGGCGCTCCAGACCGGTGCCGCGGTCGTCCCGGTGGCGAGCTGGGGCGCGCATGAGCTGCTGCCGTACAAGAAGGGTGAGCAGAAGGGGCTGGCGGGGAGCCTGAAGAAGGGGTTCCATCCGTTCCCCCGCAAGCGGATGAAGGTGATCGCCGGCCCGCCCGTGGATCTGTCCCGCTACGCGGGGCGGCCGCTCGACAAGGACACCCTGCGGGCCGCCACCGACGAGATCATGGACGCCATCACCGGCCTGCTCGGCGAGCTGCGGGGCAAGCGGCCGCCGGCGGAGCGCTACGACCATCACAGGGTGCTGGAGGAGCGTCGCAGATCGGGTGAGGCCACCGTGCCCGGACCGAGGCCGGACGGCGTCGCGGCGCCGGACGCCGCCGTGTCCGAGGCCACCGAAAGGAAGGCGGACGGCTCGTGACCTTCCGCACCGCCGTGATGGGCTCCGGATCCTGGGGCACGACGTTCGCGAAGATGCTGCACGACGCCGGCGGCGAGGCCGTGCTGTGGGGCCGCCGGCCCGAGATCGTCGAGGCGATCAACGAACGGCACGAGAACGCCGACTACCTGCCCGGCGTCCGGCTGCCCGACGCGCTCCGCGCGACCACCGATCCCGCCGAGGCCCTTGCCGGGGCCGACTTCGTCGCGCTGGCCGTCCCGGCGCAGACACTCCGCACGAACCTGTCCGGGTGGGTGCCGCTGCTGCCGTCGCAGACCGTCCTCGTCAGCCTCATGAAGGGCGTCGAACTCGGCACCACCCGGCGGATGTCGGAGGTGATCCGGGAGGTCGCCGACGTCCCCGAGGAGCGGGTCGCGGTGTTCAGCGGGCCGAACCTGGCGCGCGAGATCGCCAACGGCGAGCCGAGCGCCGCGGTCGCCGCGTGCGTGGACGAGGAGGCGGCGCGGGGCCTTCAGGCCGCCACCATGACCCCCTACTTCCGCGTGTACACCTCCACGGACGTGATCGGCTGCGAGCTCGGCGGCGCCGTGAAGAACATCGTCGCCCTGTGCGTCGGGATGTCGGTCGGGCTCGGGTTCGGCGCCAACACCCAGGCGATGCTGATGACCCGCGGGCTCGCCGAGATCGCGCGGCTCGGCGCCGCGCTCGGCGCGGACGAGCACACCTTCGCCGGGCTCGCGGGAATGGGCGACCTCGTCGCGTCCTGCATCTCGCCGCTGGCGCGCAACCGCACCTTCGGCGAGAACCTGGGGCGCGGCATGACGCTGGAGCAGGTCATCGCCGTGACCAAGCAGACGGCCGAAGGGGTGAAGTCCTCCGAGCCGGTGCTGGAGCTGGCGCGCAAGCACAACGTGGAGATGCCGATCACCGAGGCGGTGACCGCCGTCCTGCACCACGGCATGCCGATCAAGGAGGCGGCGATCTCGCTGATCTCGCGTTCACCGAAGCCGGAGCGCTACGGAGTGTGACATGCTCTGAGCGATGTGCAAAGACTTCCGGGAGCTCGGCGAGAACAGCCGCGCCGTCCATCTGCCGTCGCCGCCGCTCGGGCACGACGAGGGCGGCCATGGTGCCGCGCTCGCGGCGGCACTCGCCGCGCTGGAGGGATATCGGCTGACCGCGCCGGTCGAGGCGGCGGTGTTCGCCTCCGGTGCCGCGGCCGTGACCGCCGTGCTGCTCGCGTCCGCCGGCGCCGGCGCGCACGTGATCGTGCCCGCCGCGGCGCCTGACGTGCTCCGCGCGCTCCTCGTGCGGCTCGGGCTGGAGACGTCCTTCGTTCCCATGGACGACCCGAACGCGGTGCGCGCGGCGCTTCGCCCGTCCACCGGGCTCGTCTGGGCCGAGGCACTCGCCGACCCGACCCTCGCCGTGGCCGACCTTCCGCTGCTCGCCGAGATCGCGCACGACGCCGGGGCACTGCTGGTCGCCGACTCCACGTTCACCACGCCCGTCGTGTGCCGGCCCTTGGAGCACGGCGCCGACCTGGTGGTGCACGCGTCGGCCGCGCTCCTCGGTGGCCAGGGCGAGGTGGAGGGCGGCGCGGTGGCCGGGCACGCCCGGCCGATGGAGGGAGTCCGGCGGGTGCGCGCCGAGACCGGAGCCGTCCTCGCGCCGGACGCCGCGTCCCGGCTGCGCCGCGGCCTTGAGACGCTGCCACTGCGGGTGCGGCGGCAGTGCGACACGGCCGGTGTGTTCGCCGCCTCGATCGTGCGGCACCCCGCCGTCCAGTCGGTCCGCTACCCGGGCCTGTCCGGGCATCCCGGGCACGGCCTGGCGCGGGTGCTGTTCGACGCGGGACCTGAAGGCACCCGGTTCGGCGCGGTCGTCACCGTCGTCCCGTACGGCGGCACCGCGGCGGGGGAGGCCCTCGCCGCCGCGCTGCGGCTGGCCGTCCCGTCGGCGTCGTTCGGCGGCACCCGCACCACGGCAGCCCCCACGACGTCCACCACGCACCGGCTGCTGAACGGCGCCGGATCGTTCGTCGCAGGGGTCGATCCGGGCACGGTCCGGTTCTCGATCGGGCTGGAGGACGCCGACGACCTCGTCCGCGACGCCGGCGAGGCTCTGGACACGCTCGCCGGTGCGTCCGCCCGGGTGCCATCCCTGTCACCGCCCGCCCCGCTCGTGGCCGACCCTGGGTGATCACAGGTAGGGTCGGGCATCATGTCCCAGGACTCTCGTAAGATCCGCGTGGCGGTGGTGTTCGGCGGGCGCAGCTCGGAACACGCGATCTCGTGTATCACCGCTGGTGCGGTGATGGCCGCCATCGACCGGGACCGCTACGAGGTGGTGCCGGTCGGCATCGCCCGCGACGGCCGCTGGGTGCTCGCCGCCGCCGACCTCCGGCTCGCCATCGAGGACGGCCGGCTTCCCGAGGTGACCGGCGAGGGCAGCGCGCTCGCGCTCCCGTTCGACCCCGACAGCCGCGGCCTGATGGTCGTGGAACCCGGCCGGGTGCCGAGCACGCTCGGCGAGGTCGACGTCGTCCTGCCGCTGCTGCACGGCCCCTACGGCGAGGACGGCACCATCCAGGGCATGCTCGACCTGGCCGGCATCCGCTACGTCGGCGCCGGCGTGCTCGCCAGCGCGGTCGGCATGGACAAGGGTTTCATGAAGCTCGTGTGGCAGGCGCGCGGCCTGCCGGTCGGGCCGTATGTGCTGATCGGCGACCGGGAGTGGCGGCGCGAGCGCAAGCGTATGGTCGACGAGGTCAAGGAACTCGGCCTGGCGGACGGTCGGCCGGTGTTCGTCAAGCCCACGCGGGCCGGTTCGAGCATGGGCATCACCCGCGTCACCTCCGAGGACGCTCTGGAGGCCGCGATCGAGACGGCCCGCGAGCACGATCCCAAGGTGATCGTCGAGGCCACGATCGAGGGACGCGAAATCGAGTGCGGCGTGCTCCAGGGCCTGGACGACGGCCCGGCCGAGGCCAGCCTTCCCGCCGAGGTGCTGATGGCGGGCGGCCGCGATTTCTATGACTTCGAGACCAAGTACCTCGACGGCGCCACCACCATGGCGATCCCGCCGGACCTGTCCGCCGCGGAGATCGAGGAGGTGCGGCGCCTGGCCGTGCAGGCGTTCGACGCGCTCGACTGCGAGGGTCTCGCCCGGGTCGACTTCTTCCACACCCACGACGGCCGCTGGATCCTCAACGAGATCAACACGATGCCCGGCTTCACGCCGGCGTCGGCGTTCCCGAAGATGTGGTCCGCGACCGGCCTGGACTATCCGGCGCTGGTCGACCGCCTCATCCAGACGGCCGCCAACCGCCCCACCGGCCTGCGCTGACCCACCGGCCTGCGCTGAGCCGGCGCGCTCAGCTCGCGGTGAAGGGGAGCCAACCGCGGTCGGCGAGGGTGGCGGCGTCGGTGGCGCGCGCCCCGTCCTCGGAGAACGTCCACAGCGTGCCGCCCACCATGAGGGAGCGGCGGATCGAGTTGCCGTAGTCCCGGCCGGGGTGCCGGACGCTCCCGGCCCTGCTGATGCCATCGCCGGTGATCTTCAGGGCGAGTGCCTCGTTCATCCCGGTCCGGTTCCCCGACACCGGGACGACGGTCAGGCCGGTCGACGGCCAGTACATGAACGCGTGCGGCTCGAACTCCGACTCGGAGGAGGCGCCCGGCAGCCGGTAGACGCCGACCCGGCGGGGTTCGCCGCTGACGTCGAACAGCGACGCCTGCAGGCCCTTGGTGCGGCCGGAGGCGTCGGCGTCCTGCCCGATGCCGAGGATCTTGCCGTCGGCCATCGGGTGCAGGTACGCGGAATAGCCGTTGATCTTCAGTTCGCCGGTGACGCGGGGGTGTCGCGGGTCCTTGAGATCGAGCACGTAGAGCGGATCGACCTGCCGGAACGTCACGACGTAGGCCGTCGCACCGATGTAGCGGACCGAGTAGATCCGCTCGCCCTGGCCGAGCCCGCCGGCCCGCCCGACCTCGTCGAGGCGGGGACCGTTCTGGGCGAGGACGTACAGCGTGCTCGCGGACTGCGGCGCGGGGCTGCCCGGCTGGGGCATGCCCGACTCGGGGGCGCTCGTCGTGGCGACGCGAAGGTGCCCGCCGAACTCCGACAACGCGTACTGGTTCAGCAGGTTGCCCGCCACCGACCCGGATGCCACGTAGCGCGGCCGTCCGGCGCCCCGGACGTCGAACTTGTGGATGTCCGTGCGCTGCGTGACGGGCGCGGGCCGCTTGCCCGGCGTCTCTCGGGTCAGCGGGCGCGGAGGTGTGCCCGTGATGTACAGGCTCGACCCGTTCCCGTACACGGTTTCGCCGTCGGCGGCGACGCTGACCGGCGACGGATCAGCGAACCCGCGTGCCAGATCGAGCGTCAGGACGGTCAGCATGGTCGTGCCGGTGTACGAGGCGGGGCGGCTGACCTGCTCGCACGGTGCGCGGTACGTCTTGGCGGCACCTCCCTCGCCCACGGTGAACCGGGGAAGCCACGCGTCGAGCGGGGCCTTGCGCACGATCTGCTGGTTGCGTTCCGTGGCCTGCCGTTCCGACTTCGGGTCGCCCGGCGTGCGAGGCGGCGAGGGGAAGTCGATGTGCGGCGACGAGCGCACCACGACGCGTGCGGTCGAGCCGGTCTGCCGCGCGTCCACGTAGCTGCTGTCGGACGTCATCGTGCCGACCACCTTCGGGGCGGCGGCGAGGTCGACCAGCGTCATCCGTGTCTGTGGCCGCGCGGGGCCCGGAGGGGTCGGCGCGATCTCGTCATTGGTCCGTGGCGCGGGCCGGTCGTACACGACCATCGGTGACTGGGGCGTCAGGATCAGGGCGCGGTCGCCGCTCAGCAGGAGCCGTGAGTTCGTGCCGCCGGCCGGGAATCCGTCGCGTTCGGGGAGGCTCAGCGTGTGCACGACCTTGCGGGACGCGGGGTCGATGACCTGGAGCCTGCCGCGGGCGAGCGCGACGATCCGGCGGCCGTCGGTCTTGACGATGTCGGGCTCGTCGGCGGCGGCCTCGTGGTTGTTGGTGGTGGAATGCTGGGGCGCGGTCGCGGACCGCCCTTCGGGGGCGGCGGGGAGCGCGCCCTTGTTCAGCGAGGTCTCGCCGTCCTCCATACCGGCCAGTGGCACGGGAAGGCCGTCCAGCCCGTAGGGGCCGACCCGCTCGGCCGCCGCGCCGCGCAGTCCGTCCAGGAGCGCGTCGCAGCTGTCGTAGGCCACCAGCCGCATCGGCGGCGCCGCGGTGGGCTCGGCGGAGGAGGATCCGGTGGACCCCGTGCATCCGGCGAGCAGCAGCATCGTGGCGGCCGGTGCCAGGGGAGCGTAGGTGCGGGCGCGCATAGACCTTGGACGCTCGTTCTGAGTCTCCGGTTCCCCCCGATATGTCTCCTCGGCTCGGGCGGGTGAGGAGGGTCACCGGCCAGGCCGTTGTCGAGTGTCGCGGACGCGAGTAAATTACTGGACTGCTCGTCAATAAGGTTCGGGCCGGGGTGGCAGCCCGGATGCCATCTCGACGTCCTGCTCCCGTCCGGGCGCCGACGCCAGTACTCCCTGTGCGGTGACCCCGCCGACCTCCGTACCTATCGGATCGCCGTCCGGCGGCTGCCCGACGGCGGGGGCGGCTCGGTCGAGATGCACAGGATGACCGAGGTCTCGACGGTCAGGGTGCGGGGTCCTCGCAACGCGTTTCCCTTCCTCCCGCGTGAGCGCTACATGTTCCTCGCGGGCGGCATCGGCATCACCCCGATCCTGCCCATGGTGACGGCCGCGGACAGGCTCGGCGCCGACTGGCGTCTGGTGTACACCGGGCGCACGCGGGCTTCTCTGCCCTTCTTGGACGAGCGGCCCTCCGGCCGTGTCCTCGTGCGAACCGACGACGAGCACGGCCTCCCCGACTGCACCGACCTGCTGCGGGACGTCGAACCCGGCACGGCCGTGTGCTGCTGCGGCCCCGCCCCGATGATCGACGGCGTCCGGGCGGCGGGCACCGCACTGCCCGAGACCACCCTTTACTACGAGCGGTTCGCCCCGGCGCCCATCGTGGACGGGTGGCCCTTCGAGGTCGAGCTGCGCCGCGGCGAGCAGGTCCTCGGCGTGCCCGACGACCGGTCCGTCCTCGACGTGATCAGGGACGAGCGGCCCGCCGTCGCCTACTCCTGCGGGCAGGGCTTCTGCGGGACCTGCCGCACCGCCGTCCTCGCCGGAAACGTGGATCGGCGCGTGCCGTCCGATCCCGGCGAGGGCACCATGCTGATCTGCGTGTCGCGTGCCTCCGGCGGCAGGATCACGCTCGACTTGTGACCCGCTGGAGGCCGTGACGGTCGTCCGGATATGCCAACCTTGGAGTGATTGGTCCCCACCCCCGAGGAGCGCGTGCGTTGCCGACCGACATGCCGGGCCAGATCGGCCCCTACCGGGTGGTGGACCGGCTCGGCGAGGGCGGCATGGGCACCGTGTACGTCGGGCTGGACGCCTCGGGACGCAAGGTCGCCATCAAGGTGATCAGGCGGGAGTACGCCGCCGACCGGCAGTACCGGGCCCGCTTCGAGGCCGAGGTCGCCGCGGCGCAGCGCGTCCGCCCGTTCTGCACCGCCCCCGTCCTGGACGCCGACCCCGGCGCCGAGCCCCCGTACCTGGTGACCGAGTTCGTCAACGGCCCTAGCCTGGACGACGCCGTGGCCAAGGACGGGGCGCTGCGCGGCGCCGACCTGGAGGCCGTCGCGGTCGGCATCGCCACCGCGCTGACCGCCATCCATGACGCGGGCGTCGTGCACCGCGACCTCAAGCCGTCCAACGTGCTGCTGTCCACGTTCGGCCCGCGGGTGATCGACTTCGGTATCGCCCGCTCACTGGACGGAACACGGCTGACCGCGACCGGCGGCATCGTCGGCACACCCGCGTTCATGGCGCCCGAGCAACTGCACGGCCTCGGCGCGACCCCGGCCTCGGACGTGTTCGCCTGGGGAGCGACGGTGGCGTTCGCCGCCCGCGGCGGACCGTGCTTCGGCGGCGACTCGATCCCGGCGATCATCCACCAGATCGTCAGCTGCGACCCGGACCTGGGCGGCCTGAGCGGCACGCTGCTGGAGGCGGTGCGCGGCGCCCTCGCCAAGGACCCGGCGGCCCGTCCGTCCGCGCAGGCGCTCCTGGACCGCCTCATCTCCAGCGGTGCCCCGCGCCAGGAGCCTCGGCAGGAGCCCCGCCCGGCGACCCAGGCGCCCCGGCCTCAGAAGCCCGGCCCCTCGACCCCGCCGCCCCGTCCGCAACCCCCACAGGCCGCGGCGCCGCAGACGCCCTCGCCCTCGCCCGCGCTGGCCGCGGGCGAGGCCGAGGCGCTCGTCGAGCGGCAGTACCGGCAGGCCGCACAGGCGGGCGACCCGTCCGCGATGCGCAACCTGGCCGTCCTGCTCAGCCAGCAGGGACGCACCGCCGAGGCCGAGACGTGGAACCAGTACGCCAACGCGGTCGCGGCCCGCGCCACCGCGTACCCGCAGTCCACCGGCTACGACGTCTACGCCGCCACGCAGCCCGCGCACCCGGCCGCCCACGCGAACCCGCACGTCAAGCCGCCGTACAATCACGCCGCGATCTACGCCCTGTCGTTCGGGCTGGTCGGCCTGATCACGTGCGGCCTGCCGTCCATCCCCGCGATCGTCGCCGGGCACATCGCCTGGGTGAAGATGCGGCGCAACGGCGAGCGCGGCGCCGGCATGGCCGTCACCGGGATCGCCCTCGGCTGGATCATGGTCGCCTTCTGGGCGCTGGTCGCCTTCGGCATGTCCCTCCCCGACGAACCCACACCCTGACTGGTTTCTATTGGGGGAGTGCCCCCCAGACCCCTGGCTGCGCGGCTCGCCACCTCCTCGCTCCGCTGGCGCTCGCTCCGGTGCCTATCCCGTAACCGTTAGTTGAGGTTCAGTCTGTCGGGGTGTGGTTCGGACGTGTTGCCTGCGGGGCGCGCGCTGGGCATGCCTGCTTCGCGTCCGTCCCGTAAAGGCGTTGCGGGGGTACGGCTGGGGTGGCACTGTAAACGGCGTCGGGCCGTTTAGGACGGCGACACGAGAACCTTGAGAGGAGGACCGGCCATGGCTCTGGAGCAGCTGCGCTATCGACTTCTGTCGGCGTCACCCGCCCGCCCCGGCCGGTTTCTCATCTCCTAGAGGCCCCGTCCGAGCCGCCGCGAGTGACGCCACCTCGCGAAGTCCGAACGACATGCGGCTCTACCCCAACTGGTAGAGGGGCCACTCTCAGGAAGTGGATGTTCCGGGTTCGAGTCCCGGGGGCCGCACGTATGCCTCCGTAGTCCAACGGTAGAGACAGCGGCATGAGGTGCCGTGTGCTGCAGGTTCGAATCCTGCCGGGGGTACGCCGCGGGTCCTGAACACGGGCTCGCACGCGGGGTGGCGCCGACGCGGGAGAGTCGGGCCTGGCTGTAACCCAGGTGCTTCGGCTGAGTGGGTTCGAATCCCACCCGCCTCACAACAGTGGCTGAACGACCCCGTCGCTCCGAACTGCGACGGGGTCGTTGGCTCGAAATTGCGACTAGGTGATGTCGTACCGCCCCGCCCGGACGTCCGCCAGAACTGCGGCGAACTCGCTGCCGAGCAGCAAGATCGGGGGGTCATCTGGCTGTTTACTGTCGCGGACCGCGACCAGGCCCGTGATCGGTGCGACTTCGACACACTCTTGCTGCCCGTTGCTGCGGCTCGACTTGCGCCAAGATAGCGGCTGCTGGCTGGAGTAGTTCACTTCCTGAAGTCCTTTGCTACTTGGTCGAGGAAATTCGTACTATTCGCTTCACTCAGGGCTGATTCCCAGATGGACGCGAACGCGGCTTCGTAGCGCGCAACTTCTTCGGGCTTTTCGAGATAGAGGGCACCGGTGAAGCCCTCAACGTAGATCGTCGTCGGTTCACTCGGCCGACCATCGCCGTTGCCGGGGAATTGCATCATCACGAACTGGCCGGACATGATGCCGGGGTGCAGCCCATGAGTGAACGGCGTGACGCGGACAGAGACATTCTCAAGTTGGTTCACCTCGGCCAGGCGGGCGAGCTGGCAGGCCATGATTTCGCTACTGCCGATGACCGGGCGCAGCACGGCCTCGTGCAGCACCATGTTCACCTGGGGAGGTTCGATAGTCCGGGTCAGGAGTGCCTGGCGTTGGATGCGCACTTGTACACGCCGTTCGATCTCCTCATCGCTCTTGCCGAGGTTGTCGGCTCGTATCAGCGTACGGGCGTAGTCCTCTGTTTGTACCAACCCTGGTACTCGTTCTGACTGATAGGACGACAGGCGCTCGGCCGCTTCCTCCAACCCGATGTACAGGTCGAAGCTCTCCGGGATGACGTCCCCGTAGGCGTGCCACCATGATTGGCCGTTCTTCGTCTCTTTGGCGAGGCCGACAAGTCCCGCTGTGAGCTTTGCGGGGGCACCGTAAATTCTGCATATCAGCTCAACGTCATGCCCGCGCATCGACGTGTGCCCGTTTTCGATACGCCACATGGTCGTTTCTGACCATTCCATGGCTTCCGCTGCTGCCTTGACGGTAAGACGAGCCTTACTGCGCAGCTCGCGCAGGTGTCGCCCGAGTTGGCGACGGGGCACCGTCGTCCCGGTCGGCCGTGCCGGCATCGCATCACCTCTCTACCCTGGCTTTCATCCGTAATGAAAGCATCCGATCGACCAGCCTGCAAGGAAGGATTCTAGGTGTTGATTTCCAGGAGGATAATCCTTTCTGAAAGACTTGCAGATCGCATCATTGCAGTGCTCTACTCGGTGAGGCCGGACGTCGAACTTCAGGGTGAAGGATGCAAAGGGGGGCAAATGCATGTGAATCCGTGGTTATCGTGCGACCGGCTGAGGTTGACGCCATGGAATGGCGTAGATGTCCCCTGCGACAACCGCCTTTGTCTGTATTTGGCAGAGTTCGCGCTTATCAACTGGTGCGACATACCTGTCTTGTACCTCTGTGCCGGCGACTGGGTGGCCACCTATGACGAGATCACATACGTGCGCCATCTGGTCGACGTCACCGGCGAAGCTCGATACCGGATCACCACCAGAGCCGAGCGACGAATCAAGCTCAAGATCATCGGGGGGACGTGCATCCCATGACACGCGGATACCGGAGGACGCACGGGGAGGGGGCGGTATCCGCGCCAGGCGGCAGGACCAGCGCTGTAGGGGATCAGGGCACACGATCCCCGCGAGCCGCTTCTCTCGCATCGAGCTCCGGCGCTGGTCCTGCATCCCACGCGGAGAAGGCGCAGAAGATGAACCTTCGCCGTCCGGTGCAGACCTGCCTGACCTTCACTCCCGTCGCCAGCACGGTCGGGTGGTCACGTCGGCTCACCGCCGACAGGCTCACCGCCTGGGACATCGGGCACCTGGCCGATGAGGTGACCTTGATCGTTTCCGAGCTCATGACCAATGCCGTGAAGGAAATCGGTCGAACCAACGGCCACGACGTGGCGTCCGGTCAGGTGCCGATGACGCGCTACACCGCTGCCACCGAAGGTCAGTGCGTCCGGCTGCACCTGACGTATGACGGTGAGCATCTGCGTATCGAGGTATGGGACCCGATTCCCACGCCACCGGTCATGGGCACACCGGCAACCGATGACGAGAGCGGGCGAGGGCTGCCCATCGTCCAATTGCTCAGTGCCGACTGTGGGTGGTTCTGGTGCGAGACAGGCCCAGGTCTACCCTCAGGCTCGTGCGGCAAGGTGGTGTGGGCGACGGTGCGCGTAGACAGGTCCATGCAGGCGTGACCGGGTTCGACTGGTTGACCGGCTGAGTCGGTGCGCTTGCCCCGTCACGAGCGTGCCCTCGCCGAGGGAGACGAAGCGAGCGCCCGCTACCGCACATCAGGAAACGCATCCTCAAGGAGGAGCCGCCACGCGCCTGAGCCGCCGACCCCGGTCCGTGCGTCCTTCAGATCTGGCCTTCGGGCTTCTGGGGGATCGTGGCGCTGATGGGGCCGCCCAGTTCGATCAGAACGTTCCCGGGCGGGCTGTACTTGGCGGGGACCGTCACCTCGACATACGCCTGCCTGGCCACGGCGGTGAAGGTCACGGGACGGTCGAGCGGCTCCCCGAACCAGTCGATCCCGTTGATGGTGACCAGCTGTGACTCGGGCCGCAGCGCCGCCGGTCTCGGCACGCCGCAGCGCAGGGCGATGGCGGGCGATCCCCAGGCCGCCGTCAGCATCGAGTCGGGGGAGGTGCTCCGCCCAGACTGGCCGTGCACCTTCTCGGGCAGCCGCAACCCCTGGCACAGCCGGGCCGTCGCCGCGTCCGGTTTGGGTGCGGGCACCTGCACGGCGGTGTCGCCGCACGCGGTGGGGAGCAGGGCGAGCCCTGCCAGCAGGAACGCGTTAGATATGGACGATCGGGCAGGTGAGGGTGCGAGTGATCCCCTCGACCGACTGGATCTGCGCCACGACGAGCTTGCCCAGCTCGTCCACATTCCGCGCCTCCGCTCGGACGATCACGTCGTAAGGACCCGTGACGTCCTCCGCCAGGGTGACCCCAGTGATGCCGGCGATCTCGGCGGCCACCTCGGCCGCCTTGCCGACCTCGGTCTGGATGAGGATGTAGGCCTGCACCATCACGTCCTCCCCGGGCGGAGAATTAGCCGTCGAACGGTCACCGTATCGTGTTACGCGCCCCGGTGGGCGGACGGGGTGCCGCGTGCCCCGGGTGAAGGGTGTGAGAAGGCCGGAACACAAGGAAAAGGGCGGATGGGGACGATCGGGGAGCTGGGCGAGTTCGGGCTTATCGACCTGCTGACACGGCGGTTGCCGCTCGGCCCGGCCGTCCGGCTCGGGCCCGGCGACGACGCGGCGGTGGTCGCGGCGCCGGACGGCCGCACGGTCGCCACCACGGACCTGCTGGTCGAGGGGCGCCACTTTCGCCGCGACTGGTCCGGCCCCTACGACATCGGTCGCAAGGCCGCCGCGCAGAACCTCGCCGACGTGGTCGCGATGGGCGCCCGGCCGACGGCCCTGCTCGTCGGATTCGCGGCTCCGCTCACCACCGAGGCCGCCTGGGCCGAGCGGCTCTACGAGGGGCTCGCCGACGAGTGCCGTGCGGCGGGGGCCTCGGTCGTCGGCGGCGATGTCGTCGGCGCCACGGAGATCACGCTCGCCGTGACCGCGCTCGGTGACCTCGGCGGGGAGCCGCCGCTCACCCGCTCCGGGGCACGTCCGGGCGACGTCGTGGCGGTCAGGGGGAGGCTCGGGTGGTCCGCCGCCGGGCTGGAGCTCCTCACGCAAGGGCGGGACGAGCCCGCCGAGCTGATCGCCGCCCACCGCCGCCCAGAACCCCCGTACACGGCGGGCGCTGAGGCGCGCGGGGCGGGTGCCACCGCGCTCATCGACGTCAGCGACGGTCTCGTCCAGGACCTCGGGCACATCGCCGCCGCGAGCGGCGTGCGGATCGACGTCGACTCGGCGGCCGTACCGGCCCCGGCGATTCTCGGACCCGACGGCCTGCGCCATGCTCTCGCGGGCGGTGAGGACCACGCATTCGCCGGAACGTTCCCCACGAACGCCGTCTTGCCCCCATCCTGGAGTTCGGTCGGAGTCGTCACGGAGGGGGCGGGAGTTCTGGTGGACGGGCGTGAGTCGAGACACGGTGGCTGGGACCATTTCCGCGCATAAAGGTCCTGTAAACGGACTGTGTCCACTAGTGCTCGTTCATGCATCAGGTAGGCATGTTCGGTACTGGTTTGGTATACCTCCTGTGATCGAAGAGGAATGGGATGGGACGACACACCAAGCTCGGCCAGCCGGACGACGAGCCTGTACCGGACGCCCAAGCGCCGGCGGGAACGTTCTTCGCGGCCCCCACGGGGCCGTCCTACGAAGCCTTCTCCGGTCCGACCGATGACCAGGTGTTCGTGTCGTCATACGAGAACGAGGCCGACTTCCCGGATGCCCGGTTCCCGGACGCTCGCTTGCCCGACGCCCGGTTCCCGGACGCCCGGTTCTCGGACGCCCGCGTCCAGCAGGAGCCCTTCACCGAACCGGCCGTCCACGCGGGGGGTTCCGCCAAGAACCGCCTGAGCCGGCTGCTCGCGGTCATTCCCGTCCCGCTGCTGCCGATCGTCGCGCTCGTGGTGGCGGTCGGCGTCGTCGCCTACGCGCTCAGCACCCAGCAGATCTCTCTCAACTTCGCCGGCGGCGCCCCCAAGGAGCCGACCAACGGCCCCCGTGACAGCCAGGTCTCCCAGCGCGGCCCCGGCCAGCGCGCCAGCCGCGGCGCGGGCCGGCCCGACGGCATCGTCGTCGCCTTCCGGGTGATCTCTCGCACCCCGCGGACCTTCAAGGCGACCGCGACGATCACCAACCAGGGCCAGACGGCCGTCCCGCGATGGGCCCTCGCCTTCAAGATCCCGGCCGTGTCGGTCCGGGCCGTGAGCGGCGCCGCCGTCGTCAGGACCGGCACGCTCGCGTTCGTCCGGGGCCGGACCCAGATCGCCTCCGGCCAGTCCGTGCGGATCGTCTTCACCGCCACCGGCACACCCAAGAAGCCGACCTATTGCATCCTGAACCGGTTGGCCTGCACCCTCGTTTGATGGCCGCGGCACCGGGCCGTCCTACAGTGGACGACATGAAGCAGCCCGTCCCGCCACCGCAGGCCCCGCCGCTCGTGCTCACCATCGCGGGTTCGGATTCGGGCGGAGGCGCCGGGATCCAGGCCGACCTGAAGACGATGCTCGCCCTCGGCGTCCACGGGATGAGCGTCATCGCCGCGGTCACCGCGCAGAACTCCCTCGGTGTGCAGGGCTACTGGGAGCTCCCGCCGGAAGCGGTCCGCGCGCAGCTCGACTCCGTGCTGTCCGACATCGGCGTCCACGCGATCAAGACGGGCATGCTCGCCTCCACCGTCCTGGTCGAGACCGTCGCCGAGGCCCTGAGCGGCTCTGAGGCGCCGTCCGTCGTCGATCCCGTGGGCGTCTCCAAGCACGGCGACTCCCTGCTCGCCCCGGACGCCGTCGACGCCGTCCGCGCGGCCCTGCTGCCCGTCGCGACCGTCGTCACGCCCAACCTGTACGAGGTCGAGCAGCTCACCGGCATCAAGGTTGTGGACGAAGGGGGACTGCGCGAGGCCGCCGAGGCCGTCAAGGCGCTCGGCCCGCGCTGGGTCCTCATCAAGGGCGGTCACCTGCCCGGCGAGCCCGCTGACCTGCTGTTCGACGGCGAGCGAGAGTACCGCTTCACCGCGCCCCGGCACGACAACCGGCACACCCACGGAACCGGCTGCACCCTCGCGTCCGCGATCGCCTCCCACCTCGCGCTGGGCGACGACATCCCCACGGCGGTCGGCAAGGCCAAGCAGTACGTCACCGGCGCCATCGCCGCGGGCTTCCCCCTCGGCGCCGGCATCGGCCCGGTCGACCATGCCTGGCGCCAGCGCGCCTGATCCCGCACATGCGAAAGCCGGCCCACCGGACAGGAACCCGGTGAGCCGGCCGAAGCCTCTCGCCTTCGGCTAGACCGTCGGCTTGACGACCTTGCCGGCCTTGATGCAGGACGTGCAGGCGTTGATCCGCTTGGTGCTGCCGTTCACGACGGCGCGCACACGCTGGATGTTGGGGTTCCAGCGGCGCGGGGTGCGGCGGTGCGAGTGGGAGACGCGCATGCCGAAACCGGGTCCCTTGCCGCAGACGTCGCAGACGGAAGCCACGGGAAACTCCAAGTGGGTGTCGATACTCTAAACCGGAGCGCCGCCCGACGCCGTTGCAGGCGAGCCGGGCGTCGTGGGCGCTCACTGATCGGCGCCCCGGGACGAGGCGCACGAATCAGAGTAGCCGACCCCCCGCCACAGAGGCGAATCGGCCCGCCCGCCACCCGTCACGATGAGGCCCTGGAAAAGTAGCCTGGAGACGGCCGAGTGGCCCGCAAGGCAATGGAGGACAGGTGGACAGGTCCGTCCGCGATCGCGTGCGAAGCCAGAGTCGAGCGGAGCGGGAATCTGATCGCGTAGCGAGCCGCCAGGCGAGTCGGAGCGATGCGGCGATCGCCGCGGTGTCCGTTGAAGGAGGGCGTTCAGCGCCCGACGCCGAAGGCACTGCAAACGAACACAGCGGTGCCCGTTGAAGGAAGGCGTTCAGCGCCCGACGCCAAGGGCGACGCCGTGGATGACGCAGTGGATAGCTCTCGCGGCGGAGGCGCTCGGCCGGACGCGGCGGGAGATCGACGCCCTCAACGTGTTCCCCGTCCCGGATGGAGACACGGGAACCAACCTGCATCTGACGGTTCTGGCCGCCGCCGAGGCGCTGGACGGGCTGCCCGGCGACGCGGGCACCGCCGAGACGTGGCGGTCCCTGGCGCAGGGGGCGCTGCTGGGCGCGCGCGGCAATTCCGGTGTGATCCTCAGCCAGGTGTTCCGCGGGCTCGCGGACACACTCGGACCCGCCGGTGAACCGCCGGACGGAGTGGTGTTCGCCGAGGCGCTGGAGCACGCGTCGGTGCTGGCCCGCCGCGCGGTCGAGCATCCCGTCGAGGGGACGATCCTGAGCGTGCTGGCCGCCGCTGCCCAGGCGGCGGCCCTGGCGGCGTCCCAGGTGTCGGCGAGCGGATCGCCCGCCGTCGCGCGGGCCGCGGCCGACGGTGCCCGGCAGGCGCTGCGCCGCACCACCGGGCAACTCGACGTGCTGGCGCGCAGCGGGGTGGTGGACGCGGGCGCCGCCGGTCTCTGCGTGGTGCTCGACGCCCTCGCCGCGGTGATCACCGGGGAGTACCCCGAGCGCTACGAGGTCCCGGCCCGGGTCCAGGGAACCGCGTCCGCCCGGCAGGAGCGCGCGGAGCCGCGGGGCGGCGGGTATGAGGTCATGTATCTGCTGGACGCGCCGGACGACGCCGTCGACCGGCTGCGCGAGACGCTCGACGCGCTCGGGGATTCGCTGGTCGTCGTCGGCGGTGACGGGTTGTGGAACGTCCACGTCCACGTGGACGACGCCGGTGCCGCCGTCGAGGCGGGGCTCGGTGCGGGGCGCCCGCACCGGATCCGCGTCACCTACCTGCACGCCGGGACCGGGGAACCGCACCCGCCGCACACCGGCCGCGCGGTGATCGCGGTGACCGCCGCCGGGGGACTGGCCGCGCTGTTCGAGGGGTGCGGCGCGCGGGTCGTCCGCCGCGAGCCGGGGGCGGTGCCGCCGCTCGCCGTGCTGGCCGAGGCGATCCTCGCGGCCGGCGACGAGGTGGCGGTGCTGCCGGACGGACCGGAGACCCTCGCGCTCGCCGAGGCCGCCGCCGAACGCGCCCGGGACGGCGGGGCCAGCATCTCCGTGGTGCCGGCCAGGGCGTCGGTACAGGGCCTGGCGGCACTCGCGGTGCACGATCCGCTGCGCCGCTTCGCCGATGACGTGATCGCGATGACCCGCGCCGCGGGCGCCACGCGTTTCGGGCATCTGGAGGCCGCCGCGGAGGAGGCCGTCACCAGCGTGGGCCTGTGCCAGCCCGGCGACGTCCTCGGGCTGATCGAGGGCGATGTCGCGATGATCGGGACGGATGTCGCCGACGTCGCCCGGCACGTCCTGGACCGGATGCTGTCCGGCGGCGGCGAGCTGGTCACCCTCATCGTGGGCGCCGCCGCGCCGCCCGGCCTCGCCGCGCGGCTGGAGGAGCACCTGCGGATCCGGCACCCCGACGTCGAGGCCGGTGTGTACGACGGCGGGCAGGAGCGTTATCCCCTGCTCGTCGGCGTCGAGTGATTCTCGTCCCCGCCATGGGCTAGAAAAGACTGCGTGGCGAACCTCGACGAGCCGTTGCGCAATGTTCTCGGCGACAAGACGGCCAAGGTGCTGGAGAAGGGTCTCGACCTGAAGACGGTCGGTGATCTCCTCCACCACTACCCGCGCCGCTACGCCCACCGCGGTGAGCTGACCCCGCTCAGCGGTCTCCAGGACGGCGAGCACGTCACCGTCATGGCCGAGGTCGTGAAGGTCCAGGGCCGCGCCATCAGCCGCCAGCCCGGCTACATCCTGGAGATCACCGTCACCGACGGCACCGGGCAGCTCAAGCTCAGCTTCTTCGGCCGCAAGGGCTCCTACCGCGCCGAGAAGGAGCTGTCGCCCGGCACCCGCGGCCTGTTCGCCGGGAAGATCAGCACCTATGTGCCGCGTAGCGGCAACGTCCAGCGGCAGCTCACCCACCCGCAGTACAAGGTGGTCGCCGAGAAGAGCGCCGAACAGGCCGCGCAGGAGTGGGCGGACGAGATCATCCCGATCTATCCGTCCACGAAGGGCCTGGCGATCGAGACGATCGGCACGTCCGTCGGGATGGTGCTGGACCAGCTCGACCTTCCCACCGACCCGATGCCCGGGGCTCTCCTCGGTCGCCGCCGCCTGATCGGCCTGGGCGAGGCGTACGAGGGCATCCACCGTCCGAAGACGTGGGACGAACTGGGCCGCGCCAAGGCCCGCCTCAAGTGGGACGAGGCGTTCGTCGTCCAGGTGGCCCTGGCCCAGCGGCGCCTTGCCGCCGCCGCGCTCCCGGCGACGCCGCGGCCCCCGACCTTCGGTGGCCTGCTCGCCGAGTTCGACGCGCGCCTGCCCTTCGAGCTGACCAAGGGGCAGCGCGAGGTCGGCGAAGAGATCGCCGCCGATCTGGCCATGGCACACCCCATGCACCGGCTCCTGCAAGGCGACGTGGGCGCCGGTAAGACGGTCATCGCGCTGCGGGCCATGTTGCAGGTCGTCGACAACGGGGGGCAGGCGGCGTTGCTCGCGCCCACCGAGGTCCTCGCGCAGCAGCACTACCGGTCGATCACGACGATGCTCGGCGATCTCGCGCAGGCCGGGCAACTCGGCGGTGCCGAGCACGCGACACGGGTCGTGCTGCTCACCGGGTCGCAGGGGGCGAAGGCCCGCAAGGCGGCCTTGCTGGACGCCGCGTCCGGCGGGGCGGGGCTCGTCGTCGGCACCCACGCGCTGCTCCAGGAGAGCGTCCAGTTCGCCGATCTCGGGCTCGTCGTGGTGGACGAGCAGCACCGCTTCGGCGTCGAGCAGCGGGACGCGCTGCGCGAGAAGACCGCCGGAGGCCGCCCGCACGTGCTGGTCATGACCGCGACCCCCATCCCGCGGACGGTCGCGATGACGGTCTTCGGCGATCTGGAGACATCGGTGCTCGGGCAGCTCCCGGCGGGCCGGTCGGAGATCAGGACGCACGTGGTGCCGCCCGAACGCCCCGCGTTCCTCGCCCGCACCTGGGAGCGCATCCGGGAGGAGGCAGCGCAGGGGCGGCAGATCTACATCGTCTGTCCACGGATCGGCGAGCAGGAGGGCGACGAGGGCGACGCCTTCGAGCAGGAGGGCGACCGCCGCTCACCGCTCGGGATCATGGAGCTGCTGCCGAAGCTGGAGGACCTGCTCGCCGGGCTGCGCGTCGGCGTCCTGCACGGCAAACTGCACCCGGACGAGAAGGACGCGGTGATGCGCCGGTTCACCGACCGGGAGCTGGACGTCCTGCTCGCCACCACGGTCATCGAGGTGGGGGTGGACGTACCGAACGCCACCGTCATGGTGATCATGGACGCGGACCGGTTCGGGGTCTCCCAGCTCCACCAGCTGCGCGGCCGGGTCGGTCGCGGATCCCTGCACGGCCTGTGCCTCCTCGTCACCGACGCCGAGCCCGGCAGCAAGGCCCGGGAGCGCCTCGACGCGGTCGCCTCCACCACCGACGGCTTCACGCTGTCGCGCCTGGACCTGGAGCAGCGCAGGGAGGGGGACGTGCTGGGCGCCGCCCAGGCCGGCCGTTCGTCCAGCCTCCGGCTCCTGACCCTCCAGCGGGACGAGGACGTGATCCGCGACGCCCGGGAGGAGGCGACCGCGCTGGTCGAGGCCGATCCCGAGCTGGCGGATCACCCGGGGCTCGCCACCGTCCTGGACTCCCTGTTGGACGAGGACCGGGCCGACTTCCTGGAGAAGGGATAGGTTTTCCGATTTTTCCGACTAATTAAGTTGACTTCATTCGCGTGCCGGGTGACGATGGGCGCGTGAACCCGAGTGAGGCCCTGACCATGCGCCTGCACGTCGACCTCCGGCGGCAGGCGAGCGCCCTGTGTTCCCGTCGCTGATCCCGCACTCTTCCGGATCCGACGGCTCACAGGAGGCCGCACCATGACGATCACCCAGGGGCCCGGGCTGTCCGCCCGCGTCCTCGACCTGCACCGCATCCAGAATCCCGGCCTGGACGACGTGGAGTTGTACCTCCGCGACAGCCAGCCCGAAGTCCGCGCCGCCGCCCTCAAGGTGCTCACCGGCACCGTCCGCAAGGGCAACGCACCGCGCGGCACCGGCGACACCCTCGCCTGGGCGCTCGCCGACGAACACGAGGACGTCCGCCGCGTCGCCGCCGACGCCCTGCGCGGACTGCCCGAGCTGTACCTGGGCGACGACGGCGTCGCCGCCCTCCAACTGGCCGCCGCCCGCGGCCGCGACCCGTTCGTCCGCGAGACGGCCACCGACCTGCTGGAGATCCTCGCCCAGGGCGCCGCCGAGCTGTACGCGCAGGGCTTGCAGGACGGCGAGCCGCACGTCCGCATCCAAGCCGTCCTCGGCCTGGTGGCCCTGCGCGCCGGCGCCCGTGTCGCCGAAGCCGCCGACGACCCGTCCCGCGAGGTCCGGGTCGCCGTTGCCGAAGGACTGGCCAGGCTCCCGCTCCCGGCCGGGCAGGCCGCGCTCGAGGCCCTGCTCACCGACCGCGACCCCGTGGTGCGAATGGCGGCGCTCGACACCGCGGCGGAGATCGGAGTTCCCGCACCCCTTGATGGCCGCGTCATCACCTCCACGGCCCACGCCAGCTGGCAGGTCCGCCGCCGAGCGGTCCTCGCCCTGGGCGCCGCCGACCCGGCCGTGGCCGTACAACCGCTCCTCCACGCCTTGAACGACCGCACGGTTGACGTCCGCCGGGCCGCCGTCCGAGCCCTGGAACAGTGGGCCGGAGACCACCCCGAGGTGGTCACGGCCCTGACCGAAGCCCTCACCGACCCAGACCCGGGAGTCCGCACCCAGGTCCGCTGGGCCCTTAGTTAACTGGGGGGCGCCCCCCAATCCCCCCGGCTGCGCGGCTCGCCACCTCCTCGCTCGCTGGCGCTCGCTGCCGGGCGCGGCGCGCCGGGCATGCCCGCTGCGCTCGCTGTACTCGCTCCGCGTGCCTGTCCCGTAACCGGCGGCTGGGCTTCGAACCTGCCGGGGCCGGGGTTCAGGCCGGTGGTTGAGGTCCGAACCTGCGATGACCGGAGTTCGAGCGGGGGTTGGGGTTCAAGCCCTGCGAGGTGGGGTTCAAGCCCTGCAAGTTTGGGGGGCCGAAGACTGCGGGTGGAACCGCTGGAAAACGCAGGTCGCCGGTGTCTGGGCTGGGATACCGGCGGCCTGCGGGCAGACCGTGGTGTGATGCGCTGGGGCATCGACGGTCTGTTGCCGGATCGTCGGTGGCTGGCTGGGGCGCCGACGTTCCGCGGCCGGGCCGTCGGTGCGTAGAGCTGGGCACCGACGGCCCGCCGCCGCGCCACGGTGTCCGTCCGATCCGGGGCGCGGCGCCGCGATACTGGAGGAATGACCAGGGTCATCGCGGGGACCGCGGGTGGACGGCGGCTGGCCGTACCCGCGGGACGGGACACCAGGCCGACCAGCGATCGCGCGAGGGAGGGGCTGTTCTCCACCGTGCTCGCCCTGCTGGGCCCGCTGGACGGGCTACGGGTTGTCGACCTGTACGCGGGATCCGGGGCGGTCGGTCTCGAAGCGTTGTCCCGGGGTGCCGCGCATGCCCTGCTGGTCGAGTCGCATCCACGCGCGATGAAGGTCGTCCGGGAGAACGCGGAGACGCTCGGGCTGCCCGGCGCGGTGCCGTGCGCCGACAAGGTGGAGCGGCTCGTCCGCCGGCCACCGGACGAGCCGTACGACCTGATCTTCGCTGATCCGCCGTACGCGCTGCCGGACGCCGCCGTCACCGGTCTGCTGGAGGACCTACGCGACCACGGCTGGGCCGCTCCCGATGCGCTGGTCGCCGTCGAGCGCGCCGCCCGGGGGCCCGCGCTGCGCTGGCCGGACGGGTACGCCGCAGAACGCGACCGGCGCTACGGAGAAGCCGTCTTCTGGTACGGGCGCGCCACGGGTCAGCCTCCCCTCATTGGGTAGAGGACGCGCATGAGGCCCGGCATCGACCGCGCCGTGGGGCGCACCTGGGTCATCTCACTGGTAATGATCATCGCGCTCCTGGCGAACATCACCTACGTGCAGGGGTTCGAGGCGCAGGACCTGCGGGACGACTCGCTCAACGCGCGCCAGTACGAGGACCGCAACAAGATCGACCGCGGTCCCATCGTCGCCGACGGCCAGCGGCTGGCCTGGTCCGAGCCCATCGACGGCGGCGAGAAGTACCAGCGCCGGTACAAGCAGAGCACCGTGTTCTCCCCGATCACCGGGTACTTCTCGCCGTTCTCGCAGACCGGCCTGGAGAACGCCGCCAACCACGTTCTGGACGGCACCGATCCGCGCCTTGCGACGACCAGCTTCGTCGACAAGCTCCTCGGCAAGCACGTCCCCGGCGGCACCGTCGAGGCCACCGTCGACGTCGAGGCGCAACAGGCCGCCTACGAGGCGCTTCAGTCGAGCGGCGCCCGCCGCGCCGCGGCCGTCGCGCTGGACGCGGAGACCGGTGCGATCCTGGTGATGGCGTCCACCCCGTCCTACGACGCCAACGACGTGTCCGTCCTGGACGGCGAACAGGCGCAGCGGGTCTTCACCCGGCTCAGCGCCCAGCCGTCCAAGCCGCTGCTGAACAAGGCGACGAACGAGCTGTTCCCGCCCGGGTCCACGTTCAAGACCGTGGTCGCCGCGTCGGCGCTGGCCGCGGGAGGCAGCGCCGACACCCGGGTCAGGGCCGGGCGCAGCTACCGCCCGCCCGGCGCCGGTCAGGCGATCAACAACGACGCGGGCGATATCGGCGGCGAGTGCGACCTGCCCGCCATACCGCTGATCAGCGCCTACGCCCAGTCCTGCAACACCACGTTCGCCTTCATGGGCGCGGAGGAGCCCGGCAACGCCGCCGTCCGCGAGCGGGCCGCCGATTTCGGGTTCGCCAAGCCGATCGAGATCGAGCCGGGTATGCGCGGCGCCGCCAGCTCCTTCCCGTCGACCGACCAGCCGTCCCTCAGCGCGCTCGGCTCGATCGGGCAGGGGAGCACCGTCGCCACGCCGCTGCAGATGGCCATGGTCGCCGCCGCCGTCCTCGACGACGGCAAGGTGATGCGGCCGTACTTGATCTCCAAGCTCACCGCCGCGGACGGCCAGGAGGTCGGGCGGGGGACGCCGGAGCGGCTGTCCCGGGCGTTGACCTCGGACCAGGCGGCACAGATGCGGGAACTGATGCAGGCGGTCGTCACCGAGGGCACCGGCAAGTCCTTACGCGGCACGTCCGTCCTGGGCGGCAAGACCGGGACCGCCGACGTGGAGGGCGCCGCCTACAACGATCGCTGGTTCATCGGCTTCGGCCCGCGCCAGGACGCCCGTTACGCGGTCGCGGTGATGACCGAGGCGCCCGGCTACGGCATCGAGTCCGGTCCGATCGCGGCAAGGATCCTCGATGCGCTGGAATGAGCCTCCGCGCGGTCGCGCGGCCGGACGGCGAGCCCGGGTGCGAGGGCGCCGAACCGGATTTGGTACGTTCGCGCCGCAGGTCAGAAACCGGGACCGAAGGGGTTCACCTCGTGCGCCGTGTCGTCTGTCCGGGATCGTTCGACCCCGTCACCAATGGGCATCTCGACATCATCAGCCGCGCCTCCCGTCTCTATGACGAGGTGGTCGTCGCCGTGCTGATCAACAAGAACAAGCAGAGCCTCTTCACCGTCGACGAGCGCGCCGACATGATCACAGAGGTCACCAAGGAGTACGGCAACATCAAGGTGGACACGTTCTACGGGCTGACCGTGGACTACTGCCGCAAACAGAACATCCCGGTGATCGTCCGGGGGCTCCGGGCCGTCAGCGACTACGAGTACGAGTTGCAGATGGCGCAGATGAACCACCGCATCGCCGGGGTCGAGACGCTGTTCATGGCGACGAACCCCGAGTACGCGTTCCTGTCGTCCAGCCTGATGAAGGAGGTCGTCAGGTTCGGCGGCGACATCTCCGGCCTGGTCCCCGACAGCGTCCACGAACGCCTGATGGAGCGCCTCCAGGGCGACTGACCCCCTTAGACGAGCCCCCCGAGCGTCGTGATCGCGCCCAAGGCCAGTTGCGAGGCCGAGGGAAGCTGGCATTAAGCGGAGGGGGCGCATGGAGCCGCGATCGCATCCGAAGGCAGTTGCGAGCGTGCGAGCAACTGATCGCGAAGCGAGCCTCTGGGCGAGTCGGAGCGATGCAGCGACGCCATTAACACGAAGTTGGGCGATCGGCTGGTGTTCGGTACCCTGGGACTTCGGACATCACCGGCGGCCGTCGTTCGCCATGCCACACGAAAGCAGGAATCCGCTGTCTCGCCTCGACCCCAAGGCCCCGCTCGTGCTCGACACCCGAGCTCTCAGCAGGCAACCCGGGTCGTCGCGGGAGAAGCGCCTGTCCGTGCCGGCACCAAAGGACTTCGGCGTCGAGATGGTGGGCGTCCCCGAGGGCGCCGCGATCGAGCTGGACCTGCGGCTCGAGGCGGTGTTGGAGGGGGTGCTCGTCACCGGTACGGCCACGGTCCCCCTGGAGGGGGAGTGCGCCCGCTGCCTCGACCCGATCGCCTCGACCTTCGAGGCGGACTTCCAGGAGCTCTTCGTCTATCCTGACACCCGCTCCGGCGGGAACGCCGATGACGACGAGCTCCGCCTTGAGGACGATCTGATCGACCTCGAACCGGTGCTCCGGGACGCGGTGGTGCTCGCGCTGCCGCTCTCGCCGTTGTGCCGGGACGACTGTCCCGGCCTGTGCCCGGACTGTGGTGTGCGGCTGGCGGACGCCGGCCCTGACCACGACCACGAAGTCGCCGACCCCCGGTGGGCGGCGTTGCAGGGCCTGGCCGGCGGCGTGGCGCCGGTGCCCCCGACAGGGGGACGCGGAGACGCGGGGTCCCGCGGTTCAACCGACCGACGAGAAGGAAAGCAGGAGGGCTGACGTGGCCGTCCCGAAGCGGAAGAAGTCGCGGAGTAACACGCGGCACCGTCGTTCGCAGTGGAAGACCGCTGCGCCGACCCTGGTCGAGTGCCCGACGTGCCGCGACAAGAAGCTGCCGCACACCGCGTGCGCGACCTGTGGCACCTACGACCGGCGGCAGGTCATCGCCCCGTCGGCCTGAGCTTTTCGCATCCTGGGGGGCGGATCCGCGCGGACGGCGCGGCCCGCCCCTCAAGGTGCGCGGGCACCCGACCACCCGGCGCGTGACGTCGGCGTGGTGACCGGCGCGGCAGGGAAGTCTCTCCGACACTGCGCCCGGAGCCGTGGTGCACGCCGGGATCAACCGACCGGCGCGCACCTCGTCTTCGCGGAGCCGTCGTCCTGGGGCGACCCCGGACGTCGTGGCCGAGCCCGGCGGTCCTCGTCCATGGAGGACCTCGACCGGGGTCCGGCCCGTACCCGTGCCCGTCCGTCCTCGCCGTCGCGGCCGTTCGGCCGAACGCGCCACAGCGGCGACCGCGCGCGGAGCGCGGCGCCACGGCCTGCGAGGAGGGCCTGTGAGCGGTAAGAAGACCGACCCCGCGCCGGACCGCGCGGAACTGACCCGCGCGCTCGGCGTCGAGGTCACCGGCGATCTGCTCGAACGTGCGTTGACGCACCGTTCGTACGCCTACGAGAACGGCGGGCTGCCCACCAACGAGCGCCTGGAGTTCCTTGGCGACTCGGTGCTCGGGCTCGTTGTCACCGACACCCTGTTCCGGGGGCATCCCGACCTGCCCGAGGGGCAGCTGGCCAAGCTGCGTGCGGCGGTGGTCAACATGCGGGCTCTCGCGGGCGTCGCCCGCGCGCTCGGCGTCGGCGCCCACATCCGGCTCGGCCGGGGCGAGGAGGGCACCGGCGGCCGGGACAAGGCGTCGATCCTCGCCGACACGCTGGAGGCGCTGATCGGCGCGGTCTATCTCGATCGTGGTCTGGACGAGGCCTCCGCGCTCGTGCACCGGCTGTTCGACGCGCTGATCACCCGTTCGGCGGGGCTCGGTGCGGGGCTGGACTGGAAGACCTCGTTGCAGGAGCTCACCGCCGTCGAGGAACTCGGCGTCCCCGAGTACCACGTCGCAGAGAGCGGCCCCGATCATCAAAAGACGTTCCGCGCGTCCGTGCGGGTCGGCGGGACCACCTTCGGTGCGGGTGAGGGGCGCAGCAAGAAGGAGGCGGAGCAGCACGCCGCCGAGGCCGCCTGGAACGCGATCCGCGAGATCGTCGTGCAGCGCGACCCGGCGACGCGGCGGGCGGTGTCGCCGCAGGGCGGGAACTCGCGGCCGGCCGGGTTGCCCGGTGCCTGAGCTTCCCGAGGTCGAGGTCGTCCGGCGTGGATTGGAGCGTTGGACGGCCGGGCGGACGATCGCGTCCGCCGAGGTGTCGCACCCGAGGGCGGTCCGCCGGCATGCGGCGGGCCCCGCGGACTTCGCGGGGCGGCTCGCCGGGCGCGTGGCGCTGGCGCCGCGCCGCCGCGGCAAGTACCTGTGGATCCCGCTGCAGGACGGTGGAGAGGGGTCGGGCGGAGCCCCGGGCGAGGCGCTGCTCGCCCATCTCGGGATGAGCGGGCAGTTGCTCGTCGGCGAGCCCGACCGGGAGCGCGAGAAGCATCTGCGGGTCCGGATCGTGTTCACTGACGGCGGCCATGACCTGCGCTTCGTCGACCAGCGGACGTTCGGTCACCTGATGGTCTGTGAGCTGGTCCCGGACGCTTTCGGCGGAACCGGCGACAGTGGGAACGATGAGGAGCACAAGGGCGGGCACGGGCTCGTCCCGGAGCCGATCGTGCACATTGCCGCGGACCCGCTGGAGGACGCGTTCGACGCGGAGGCGTTCTTCCGTGCGCTGCGCCGCCGTAAGACCGGGATCAAGCGGGCGTTGCTCGACCAGTCGCTGATCAGTGGGGTCGGCAACATCTATGCCGACGAGGCGCTGTGGCGCGCCAGGCTGCACTGGGCGCGTCCGACCGAGACGCTGACGCGGGCGGAGGCCGCGCGTGCCCTGGAGGGCGCCCGTGCGGTCATGGGGGCGGCTCTGGAGGTGGGCGGTACCTCCTTCGACAGCCTGTACGTCAACGTGAACGGCGAGAGCGGCTACTTCGAGCGGTCGCTGGACGCCTACGGGCGCCGGGACGAGCCGTGCCGCCGCTGTGGCACGCCGATCCGCCGGGACGTGTTCATGAACCGTTCGTCCTACAGCTGTCCCACGTGCCAGCCGCGCCCTCGCCGGGCACGGTACTAGGAGCGGGGAATCGGAACGGGGACATGATGGACGAACTGGACGGCGAGCGCGACGATGAGGCCGTGCGGCTGACGGCCTGGGTCCGCGGCCACGTGCAGGGCGTGGGCTTCCGTTGGTGGGTGCGTGCGCGGGCGCTCGAACTGGGCCTGACCGGCAGCGCGACGAACCTGCGCGATGGGCGCGTGGAGGTCGTCGCCGAGGGCCCGCGGAGCGGCTGTCGGCAACTGCTGGACCTGCTGGCCGCCGACGCGGCGCAGGTGCGCCCTCCGTTGGACGATCTCTGGGGCCGTCCCGGGCGGGTCACCGGGGTCACCGAGCGGTGGAGCGCGCCACGTGGCGGGACCACCGGCTTCCGGGAACGGTGATCGGGTAGGGAATTCCGGTTTGTACCTGCTAAACTAGTGGAGACAGGTTGTTACCGGCCTGTGATGTGTGTCTTGACCAGGACAGCGGCCGGTGCGACTCTAGACGATACGCGCACCGACTTCAGTTGCTTCTCGTGCGCGATCCCTGCTGGTTACTCAGCGTGGAGGACCCTTAGTCATGGCGAAGGCTCTACTCGGCCACGTCGGCGGTCCCGACCCCCGGATGGTCGCGGAGATGCGGCGCCTTCAGCAGCGCGTACGTGATCTGGAGGCCGAGCTCGTACGGCTCCAGGCGGAGAACGACGCGCTGGCGACGGCGACGGAGGACGACGTGATGTCGCTAGCGGTGAAGGACCGTGAACCGGCGCTGACCTGATCGGCGCCTTCTTCTTGAAAGTGGACAGGGACGCCTTCACGCGGCGTCCCTTCTGTTTGCCTCGCACCCCGGTCTCCGGGACCTGACGGCGCCCTCGGGCTCCGCCCCGGACATGCGGTGCATCCTAGGCATACGCTCCCGCATCGGATGGCCGGCCCCCGGTCCCTCGTTGTGTCTCGCGTCCGTCCTCGTGCTCGCGATCGGAGAGCCGTCGTCGGACACATTCCGTGACCCTGAAAAACGGCGGCGTGTGCACTTCTGGCCGCCGCGGGCACGGACTCGCGATGGATCGTCAGGCTGCGGTCAAACCTCCGTCGAATTTCGGTCTGGCCGGATGCGCCGACCATTAGGACATTCGTCGCAATAGCGGACACTCATCGCCAGAGAAGCCCTGCGACCTCAATACACCCATCTGTACCGTGTACGTTCACCAGGCGTCGAGACGCGGCCCGGTGCCGGGTCAGGCGGTGGTGCTCCGCGATAGGGCGGATCATGGCACATTGGAGGGGAACGGCCGCGCGGCAGCCGGGCACGACGTGCCACGGCCGGTATCGTTCGACGGGCTCCCGGGTCACCGCACCGGGACGGGAGCCGGGCCCGGGCAGGTGGACGAGGGCCCACGAGAGGCGGAGACCAGCGGGTCCGCCGGGCCGGGGGAGGACCCCGGCGACACATCCGGAGGAGGACGGCGAGCGCGTGTACTTGAAGAACCTGACGCTGCGCGGCTTCAAGTCCTTCGCGTCCTCCACCACCCTGAAGTTCGAGCCCGGCATCACCGCCGTCGTCGGGCCCAACGGGTCGGGCAAGTCCAACGTGGTCGACGCGCTGGCCTGGGTCATGGGCGAACAGGGCGCCAAGTCGCTGCGCGGCGGCAAGATGGAGGACGTCATCTTCGCCGGCACCGCCAGCCGGGCACCGCTCGGCCGCGCCGAGGTCGTGCTGACGATCGACAACTCCGACGGCGCGCTGCCGATCGACTACAGCGAGGTCACGATCAGCCGGCTGATGTTCCGGTCCGGGTCGAGCGAGTACGCCATCAACGGCGACTCCTGCCGGCTGCTGGACATCCAGGAACTGCTGTCGGACTCGGGCATCGGCCGCGAGATGCACGTCATCATCGGCCAGGGACAGCTCGACCGCGTCCTGCACTCGGGCCCGGAGGGGCGCCGCGCGGTGATCGAGGAGGCGGCCGGCGTCCTCAAACACCGTAAGCGCAAGGAGAAGGCGCTCCGCAAACTGGACGCGATGCAGGGCAACCTGACCCGCGTCCAGGACCTCACCGGCGAGCTGCGGCGCCAGCTCAAGCCGCTCGGCAAGCAGGCCGAGATCGCGCGCCGCGCCGCCGTTATTCAGGCCGACCTGCGCGACGCCCGTCTCCGCCTCCTCGCCGACGATCTCGTCACCCTGCGGACGCGGCTGGAGCAGGAGGCCGCCGACGAGGCCGCCGTCCGCGAGCGCCGCGCCGAGACCGAGCGGGCACTCGGCGAGGCGCAGGAGCGCGAGGCCGTCCTGGAGGCGGAGGAGGCCGAGCAGGCGCCGATGCTGGCCCAGGTCCAGGACACCTGGTTCCAGCTGTCGGCGTTGAAGGAGCGGCTGCGGGGCGTCGCCGACCTCGCCGCCGAGCGGCACCGCAACGCGGCCGAGGCCCGCGAGGAGGAGCGGCGCGGCCGTGACCCCGAGGACATGGAGCGCGAGGCCGCCGAGATCCGCGAGCAGGAGGAGATGCTCCGCGCCGCGCTGGAGGAGGCGCAGGACGGGCTGTCCCTCGCCGTGCAGGCGCGGTCGGACGCCGAGGAGGCGCTCGCCACCGAGGAGCGCCGGCTCCAGGCCGCCGCGCGAGCCGCCGCCGACCGCCGTGAGGAACTGGCCCGGCTGCGCGGCCGGGTCGAGGCGCTGCGCAGCAAGGCGCAGGCGGGCCGGTCGGAGATCGGGCGGCTCACCGCCGCGCGGGACGAGGCCGGGCAACGCGCGACGGCCGCGCAGAGCGAGTTCGAGGCGTTCGAGGCCGAGGTGGTCGAGGACCCGGCACTCGCCGCCGAGCACGAGCAGGCGCAGGAGGCCCTGGCCACGGCCAAGGACGCGGCCGAGGAGGCGCGTGCCGCCGTGGAGGGTCCGCGCGGAGCTCTCAAAGAGGCACGCGCGGCGGTCGCCGCCGCGCGCTCCGCCGACCAGGGCGCGCAGAAGCAGGCCACCGCGCTCCAGGCCCGAATCGAGGCGCTGAACCTGACGCTGGCGAGCGCCGCCGACGGCGGCGAGGCGCTGCTGACGGCGGGCGCGGACGGCTCGCTCGACGGCGTGCTCGGCACGGTCGCCTCGCTGCTGACCGTCCGTCCCGGATACGAGACGGCCGTCGCCGCCGCGCTGGGCAACGCCGCCGAGGCCATCGCGGTGGGCTCACTGGACACCGCCGAGGCCGCACTGACGCTGCTGCGCTCCCGCGAGGCCGGACGCGCGGGACTGGTCGTCGGCGGCTCGGCCGGAACGCCCGCCGCGTCGGAACGTGTCCCGGGCGCCGACTACGCGATCGACGCGGTGACCGTCCCGGAGGCGGTCCGGCCCGCGCTGGAGCACCTGCTGCGGGGCGTCGCCGTCGTCGACGACGTCCACGCCGCCGCCGCGCTCGTCCGCCGGGAACCGTCGCTGCGCGCCGTGACGCGCGGAGGCGAACTGGTCGGCGTCCACTGGGCGCAGGGCGGCGCCTCGGATGGTGGGCAGAGCCTCCTGCAGATGCGCGCCACCCTCGACCAGGCCACCGAAGACCTCGCCGCGGCGGAGACCGCGGCCGAGACCGCCGCCGCCGACCTCGCCACGTCGATGGAATCCGAGCAGGCGGTGCAGGCCGCGCTGGACGCCGCGGAGGTGGCCGCCGGCCAGGCGCAGTCCGGGGTGAACCAGGCCCAAGCTGATCTCGACCGCGTCCGTGCGCGGGTGCGCGAGTTCGACGCCCAGGCCGCGCAGGAGGCCAAGCGCGCCGCCCGGCTGGAGGCCGACGTCCGCGCCGCCCGGGGCGAGGCCGAGCGGCTGACAAAGGCGCTGGACGCGGCGACCGAGTCGCTGGAACGAGACACGCAGGCCGCTGAGGAACTGGCCGTGCGGCTTGCCGAATCGGAGGAGGCCGCCGAGGTCGCCGACGACGCCGGGCACGATACCGAGGCGCGGGACGAGCTGAACGCCCGCTGCCAGGAGCTGCGCTCCGCCGAGATGGAGGCGCGGCTGGCGGTCCGCACCGCCGAGGAGCGCGTCCAGGCCATCGCCGGGCGTGCCGACGCCCTCGAACGCGGGGCCCACCGCGAGCGGGAGGAGCGCGCCCGCGCCGCCCAGCGCCGCGCCCGCCGTGAGCAGCAGGCCAGGGTCGCCAAGGCCGTCGTCAAGGGCGCCCGGACGGCCCTGGAGCGCATCGAGCTGTCACTGGCGGCGGCGGTGCGGCGGCGGGAGGCCGCCGAGCAGGCCCGCGCCGCCCGCGAGGCCGAGCTGAAGGTCGTCCGCACCCAGGTCCGCGAGCTGTCGGGCACTTTGGAACGCCTGGTCAACGTGGTGCACGGCAACGAGGTCGCCCGCGCCGAACAGCGGCTGCGCCTGGAGCAGCTCGAACAGCGCGCGCTGGAGGAGTTCGGACTGGAGGTCGAGTCGCTGGTGGCCGAGTACGGGCCCGACCAGCCCGTTCCGCCCGACCCCGAGAAGGGCGAGGACGCGCTGCCCGCCCCGTATGAGCGGGCCGTCCAGGAGAAGCGCGCCAAGGCCGCCGAACGCCAGCTCAACCAGCTCGGCAAGGTCAATCCGCTCGCGCTGGAGGAGTTCGCGGCGCTGGAGGAGCGGCACGCCTTCCTCACCTCGCAGCTGGAGGATCTGAAGAAGACCCAGCGCGAGCTGCTCGGCCTCGTCAAGGAGGTCGACGACCGCGTCCAGCAGGTGTTCGCCTCCGCCTACGACGACACCGCCCGCGAGTTCGAGCGGATCTTCGCCCGGCTGTTCCCCGGCGGCGAGGGCAGCCTGTCGCTCACCGAGCCCGAGGACATGCTCGCCACCGGCGTGGAGGTCGCCGCCCGCCCGCCCGGTAAGAAGGTCAAACGGCTGTCACTGCTGTCGGGCGGCGAGCGGTCGCTCGTCGCCATCGCCTTCCTCGTCGCGGTGTTCAAGGCGCGCCCGTCGCCGTTCTACGTGCTGGACGAGGTCGAGGCCGCGCTGGACGACACCAACACCCAGCGGCTGATCACCGTGTTCGAGGAGCTGCGCGAGTCGTCCCAGCTCATCGTCATCACCCACCAGAAGCGCACGATGGAGGGCGCCGACGCGCTCTACGGCGTCAGCATGCGCGGCGACGGGGTCACCCAGGTCGTCAGCCAGCGGCTCCGCGAGCACGAGCACGCCTAGAGCGTCACGCGCCCGTGCCCGGGTCCGACGCGGGCGTGAACAGGTAGCCGTCGACGCCCGTCCGGCCGCACGCGGTCTGGATGGCGTGCGCGCCGCCGCTGCTGCCGAGGTCGATGCCGACGCACATGCCGGCCGTGCGCGTCGCCTCCGGCACGACCCGGTACGGCTGCCCCGCCTTCACCGCCTTGCTGGCCGGGTCCAGGCGGAACAGCTGGAGCGGGTCGTCCCCGCACTGCTTCATGTGCAGCGCCGACCGCTCGGTCTCGGTGTCCAGCGTGGCGCACCGCAGATGGCCCTCCGGAGTCCACGCCCTGAGCTGGTACACGGGGGCGGTCCCGGGGGTGTCGGCGACCTCGATGCGCTGGTATCGATCACTGGGGGCGCACTTGTCCCGCGCGACCTGCGGCTTGAGGCCGTCGTCCGGCAGGATCGACAGGCAGTCGCCGTCCGGTGCCCCGCCGGTCAGGGGCATGATGATGTACCAGCCGGGCTGCGGCGGCGGGATGGGCGTGGACGCCGCGGACGGCGTCCCCGACTTGTCGTGCTGGGACTCACCGCCGAACGCGCCCAGCAGCGTGGAGGCCACGACCGCGATCGTGATGAACGCGGGCGCCGCCACCATCAGCGACACGGGACGCTTGGATCCCGCGGCCCGGCCGGACGTCTTGCGATGCCGGTGCCGAGGCGGCGGCGTGGGCTGTGGCGTACCGTCCGTCTTGCCGGAGGCGGGGCGGACCGCGGGAAGCCTGCCGACGACTAGCCTGTCGCCGCCATCGGCGGAGGGCTCGGCGTTCACCACGGGGACAGGCCCGGAGTCCACGATGGGGAAAGACCCGGAGACGACGCGCGCGTGGGCCCGCACCCACTTCTCGCGCTCCTCGGGGACGAGGCCGCACGCTGTGACGAAGGCCACCACCACCTCCCGGGTCGGCACGACGTTCCCGCTCAGGAGCCCGACCAACCCGGTGGGGACGAGCACTCCGGTCTCCCTGACCCTTTCCTCGATCTCGGAGACGGGCAGGCCCGACCACTCCTGGAGCCGCCGCAGGAGGTCGAGGAACTCGGCCGGGCTGCCGGCGTCGTCCGGCTGCGGGACCGCCCTGGTAACCGACACTGGAGTCCTCTCGCGACCAAGAACATGGGATTTCGTGGGCATCGTAGCGATCTCCTCGGGCGAAGTGACTAATGTTCGCTATGCGGTCTCTTGACTTGATCATTGCGCCATGAGTCCGGCGCTCGTCCGATGGAGGGCCCTGCGATGCCGCGCTCCGGCGATCCGTCCTCGCGGACCCTGCGGCGTTCCGTCGAGACCAGGATCGGCACCACGTTCGTTCTCCTGATGCAGCTGCGCGTGCTCATCGTCGGCGCCACCGTCCTCGCGGACGACAGGGTCCGCGCCGACCCGTGGGCGCTCGGTGTGCTGGCGGTGGCGGCGCTGGTGTCGGGCGTGGTCCTCGCGGGCTGGGAGCGGGTCGTCCTGCGGCTGTTCGAACAGCCCGCACTGCTGGCCTTCGACGTGCTCATCGGCTACGCGGTGCTGAAGGTCGGCGGGATCTTCGGCCCGTACTTCCTGCTCACGGTCGTCGCCGCGGGCCTGGCCGGGCTGCTGTACCGATGGCCCGCGACCACTCTGCTGTGCCTCCAGCAGACCGTCCTGTACTACACGGCGCTGTACCAGAGCGGTCCGGGCAAGACCGGCGCGGCGATGCCGCTGCTCGTTGCGCTGCCCGCCTTCTACGCGATCGGCGCGCTGGTGGGCACGGTCCTGCGCCGGCTGTTCGACGAGCACGCCGCGGCCGAGGAGGCCCGCTGGCGGATGGAGGCCCTGGCCATGGCGGCCGAGGAACGGACCCGGCTGGCCAGGGAGATGCACGATTCGCTGACCGCGACGCTCGCCGGGATCGCGCTGTCGGCCACCGGCCTGCCCGCGTGGGTCCGCAGGTCGCCCGAACGCGCCGAGACCGAGGCGCGGCGCATCGCGACCGCCGCGCAGGTCGCCACCCGTGAGGCCCGCTCGCTCATCGCCGAGCTGCGCGACGACGCCGTCCAGCGTCCGCTGGGCGAGGCCCTGACGGAGCTGGCGACCGAATGGGAGAGCGTCGCCGGCATCCCCGCGCGGGTGGACGCCGAGGACGGCGCCGATCTCCCGCTGCGGGCGCGGCACGAGCTGGTGACGATCGTGCGGGAGGCGCTGGAGAACGTCCGGCGGCACGCGCACGCGTCCCAGGTCGAGATCGCGGTGGCGGCCGCGGACGGCGGCCTGGAGGTGCGGATCTGCGACGACGGCCGGGGGCTGCCGGGACGACCGGACGGCGACGGCTGGCTCGACGCCCTCTCCCGCGACGGCCACTACGGCCTCGTCGGCATGCACGAGCGGGCCCGGCGGGCGGGCGGCAGGCTGGCCGTGGTGTCGGCTCCGGGTGCCGGCACCACGATCATGGTGCGGATGCCGGCGGCGGGCGCGGCGGACGAACCGGCCCCGGCCGCGCTCGGGAGGCAGTGATGGACGGGGCCGGCCGCTACCGGGTCATGATCGTGGACGACAACGCCTTCATCCGCGCCGGGCTGACCTCCGCGCTGGAGGCGACCGACGACATCGAGGTCGTGGGCGAGGCCGGGGACGGGCACCAGGCCCAGGAGCTTGCCTGGCAGCTGGTGCCCGACGTCGTGCTGCTGGACGTGCGGATGCCGCGCACCGACGGGATCAGCGCCGCCGCCGCGCTGAGCAGGATCAGCCGGGTGATCATGCTGACGCAGGTGGAGGAGCCCGAGGTGGTGCTCTCGGCCGTCCGCAACGGCGCGGTCGGCTACCTCGTTCACAACACCTTCACCGTGGACGAGCTCGCCGAGGCGATCCGGGACACGGTGCGGCACCGCGCCCACCCCCTCTCGCACGCGGCCAGCGCCGCGCTCATCGACGCCGCGCGGACGGACCGGGCCGCCGCGCCCGCCGCCGATCCGGCGGAGCAGCGCGCGCGGTTCGGCCTTTCGGCTCGCGAGGTCCAGGTCATGGATCTCATCGTGCGCGGTCATGCGAATCAGGACATCGCGGCCAAACTATTTCTCACCGAGAAGACCGTCAAGAACTACATCAATCGCATTTATGCGAAGCTGGGGGCGCCGAACCGGGCGACGGCCATCGTCACCTGGCTCGGGATGCCTCCAACCGGCTGAGCTGGGCTTCCGTATTGAGGTCCCCTTGAGAAGCCGCTAGGGCCCTAGGGCCCTACGGGCTTCCGGAGCGGCTCCGTAGCGTTCCAGACGAAGTAGCGAGTGAAGGCCGGTCCCACTTTCTCCGGACCGTGCGTCAATCCGTGTCTGGAGGCCTCATCATGCAATTGCCGGCTCGAAACAGAATGGCGATTCTCACCGGCGGGATCCTGGCCGCCGGCGTTTCCGTCGCAGCGGCTGTGCAGGGCGTGTCCGCGGACCCCGAGCGTCCCGCCGCCCCGGTCGGCGCGCTGGAGCGCTCGGCGCCCGCCATCGCGGTGGGGGAGCCCGACCCGACAACCCACGAGGACACATGGGACTCGGGGAGCGGCAAGAAGGGCCAGGCCGTACCGTCGACCGCCGCGCAGCGCTACAAGTGGGGGCGCCCGGCGGCCTCCGACGACTTCCGTGTCTTCAACCAGCGCGACTGGGAGGTCTACAAGGGCAAGGGCAACGGCGGCCTTGGCCGTCGCTTGGCCAGTGCCGTAACCGTGAAGAACGGGGTCCTGAAGATCACCGGGAACAGGAAGGGCGACACCGGCGGAGTCGCCTGGATGCGGGGCGCGCAGAAGCGGGGCCGCTGGGAGGCCCGGGTCAAGATGAACCGCGCCTGCGCGTGCTACAACGCCAACCTGCTGCTCTGGCCGGTGCAGGGTGGCGGCGGCACCGACCCGCAGGGCGGCGGCGGTGAGATCGACTACATGGAGACGTACGGCGACAAGGGCCTGCGCAACGGAACGAACTTCTTCCTCCACTACGGTCCCGAGAAGAAGGCCCTGCGCCTGGACGCGCACCTGAACGTCGATCTGCGGAAGTGGCACGCGTTCGCCGTCGAGTGGACCGCCACGTCCATGACCGGCTACGTCGACGGCCGCCGGTGGTTCCACACCACCAAGCGCTCGGCGCTGCCGCCGGGGGCGATGGGCCAGGCCATCCAGCTCGACTGGTTCCCCAACCTGACGCCGAGGACGGCGAAGGGCGTCAGCCGTACCGCCGACGCCACCCTCGAAGTCGACTGGATCCGCATGTACCCGCTCGGCAAGAAGTGACCGGCCGGCCACTTGGGAGGCGCCGCCCCTTCGGTTCCCTTCACCGTGGGGGCGGTGTCGTCATCCCCTCCGTGCGCGGCCCGTCAGCTCACGATCTGCCAGGTCTCCTCAGCGCGCCGCAGGACGAACCTCTCTTGGAGAGTGCTCACCGTCATGCTGCCGGCCGTCCAGTGCAGGGCGGCGAACGGAATGACGGCGTCCTCGCCCCTGAGCCGTCCGCCGGTCACCACCACGGTGCGCAGGGCCTGCCGCTCCTGAGGGCGCAGGACATGCGGGGTGTTCTGCACGCCGCGCGGGCAATTGCCCTTGAGAGCGGGGCCCTGGACGAAGTCTTCCCCCGCGGCGACGTAGCGGCAGACGGCCGTGTCGCCCGCGGCCTGCCCGCGGAGGAACGCCTGCAACGCCGCCCGCGCGCCACCGATCCCGTTCCGCGCGCCGGGGTCGGGCGCAGCGGCGGTGAGCTTCGGCGTGGCTTCCGCGGGGGGCGTGTACACCTTGCCGCCCTCGGAATCGCCGCCGCCGCACGCCGCCGCGAGCAGTGAAATCGAGAGCGCGGCGCAACCGGAGCGGACCAGAGATGCATGAGCCATGGCAAGCCTTCCTCAGGCGGAGGTCCGCACGCGTTTTCGAGGTCCGACCACCGCTCTGTTCGTGATCAGACGGCCTTGCGAAGATTAACGCTCCCCGCCGTGGATGACCAGGGCCGAAAATGACGTAGAGGTCACGTTTTTCGAACGTCATTCACTGCTGGGTCCCCTTTCCCCGGCACGGGGTCCTAGGACCCCTGGTCCGAGAATTGCGGATCCGTGGCGTTCCGATCCGCCGGCGAACGGAAAGCGTGCCGTCCGGGAGTTCTGAGGCGGGAGTTCGCAGTTCCGGGACGGTTCGGCGCGACGGCCGGACGACGAGGAGACGAGGAGTTCGCGGTCGTGGGAATGCCGGTGTCATGGGTCGTGCTGGGTTCGTGGGGCTGGCGGGTCGCCGTCATCGCGGGCTGCTTGCTGGTGGCCGGGGCGATTCTGCCTGACGGGGGCGGGTCTGTGCCCCCCTCCGGCATGGGCGGGCCCAGGACTGGGGGGACGGGCGCGGACCTGTCCGGAAAGGGGCCGCGCGATTGGGGCCGGCCCGTCGCGTCCGACGACTTTGACGGCACGGCCATCGACCGCGCCGCCTGGGACGTGTACGACGGGACTGGCCACGACGGGGCGGGCAGGCGCAGCCCCGCGGCGGTGTCCGTGCGCGACGGCGTCCTGACCATCACCGGGCGGCGCGGCGGGACGACCGGCGGTGTGGCCTGGATGCGCGGGGCACAAAGACACGGCCGGTGGGAGGCCCGGATCCGTATGTCGCGTGGTTGCGCCTGCTACCACCCCGTCCTGCTGTTGTGGCCGATCCACGGCGGCGGGGGAGTGAGCCCGGCGGGCGGCGGTGGTGAGATCGACTACACCGAGACGATCGATGACGGTCGACGCCGGCACACCGCGTTCTACCTGCACTACGGGCCTGAGCACGACGAGCGGCGGCTGGACGCGCGGCTCGCGCTCGACATGACGCGCTGGCACGTGTTCGCCGTCGAATGGACGCCGCGGGGAATCACCGGTTACGCCGACGGGCGGCGCTGGTTCCACACCGCGGACCCCGTCGCGCTGCCGCCCGGGCCGATGGGCCAGACCATCCAACTGGACTGGTTTCCTAAGGACCGTTACAAAACCGCACGAAATATCGATTCCACCGCACCGGTAACGCTGCAGGCCGACTGGATTCGGATGTACCGGCTGTAATGGCTCGGCGACTGAGGAAGGCTTGTGTGTGATCAATAGATCCACTACGCATGTGCACCGTGGTTCTTCGGCTCCCTCCCCGGACACCCCGCCCGGCGCGAAGAACCACTGGAGAGGTGTGGTATGGACGCGCAACGACTCAAGGAGAACTTCGCCATGGTCGATGCGAACGGAATTGAAGTAGCCGAATACTTCTATGCAGATCTGTTCGGACGGGAACCGCAGCTCAGGCCGATGTTCCCGGCCGCCATGACAAAGCAGCACGAGAAACTTCTCGGTGCGTTGTCGCATATCGTGTCGATGGTCGACGACGCCCCGGGTCTCGTTCCGTTCCTGCGCGACCTCGGCCGCCGGCACGGCGCGTTCGGTGTTGTCCGGGAGCACTACCCCCAGGTGGGCGCCAGCCTGATGACCACCCTCGCCTACTTCACCGGCCAAGACTGGGACGAGGACCTGGAGCGCGACTGGCAGACCGCCTACGCCCAGGTCGCCCGGGTCATGTCCGATGCCGCGACCGAGCCCGTCTTCTGAACCGCCGTGGACGCACAGCGATTGAAGGACAACTTCGCGCACGTCGCCGAACAGGGCGACGCGGTCGCCCTGTTCTTCTACTCCGACCTGTTCGTGCGTAACCCGCACCTGCGCGACATGTTCCCCGTCGGGATGACCGGCCAGCGCGACAAGCTGCTCGGCGCGCTCGGACGGATCGTCGCCCAGGCGGACGACCTGCCCACCCTCGTCCCCTTCCTGCAGCAACTCGGACGTGACCACCGCAGGTTCGGGATCATCGCCGAGCACTATCCGCACGTCGGCGCCAGCCTGCTCGCCACGCTTCGCCACTTCTCCGGGTCCACCTGGACCGACGAGGTCGCCGAGGACTGGAGCGCCGCCTACACGCTCGTGGCCAAGGTCATGCTCGAGGCCGCCGACGAGGACGCCCTGACACGCCCCGCCTGGTGGAACGGTCAGGTCATCGGCGTCGAGCGGCGGCGCTTCGACATCGCCGTCCTGCGGATCCAGCCCGACCGTCCGCTGCCCTACCTCGCGGGCCAGTCGGTCGCGGTGGAGGTCCCGTCGCGGCTCCGGCAATGGCGCTACTACTCGATGGCGAACGCCCCCCGCCCCGACCACACTGTGGACTTCCACGTCCGGCTCGTGGACGGCGGGCCCGTCAGCTCCGTGCTGGTGCGCTCCATGCAGACCGGCGACCACCTGCGCATGGGCGCGCCCATCGGCACGCTCACGCTGGACGAGTCGTCCGGCCGGGACGTGCTGCTCGTCGCGGGCAGCACCGGCCTGGCCCCGCTCAAGGCCATCCTCGAACAGCTCGCGCGCCGTCCGATCCCGCCGCGCGTGCACCTGTTCTTCGGTGCCCGGAACCGGGATGGCCTGTACGATCTGGAAGACCTGACCAAGCTCGCCCACGAGCACGCTTGGCTCACGGTCGTGCCCGCCGTGTCGGATGAATCGGCCGGGCATGGGTTCTCCACGCTGCTCCAGTCGGGGGACGGCGACGTGGAGTACGGGAACCTCCCCGACGTCGTGGCCCGTCACGGGCCCTGGAGCGCTCACGACGCCTACGTATGCGGCCCGTCCGAGATGGTCGGGCGGACCGTCGAGCGGCTTACGCTGCTCGGCCTGGAGCGTGCGCGCATCCGGCTGGAAACATTCGCAGACGCCCAGAGGTGAGCCCGATGAACTCCCCGAACCTTCCCGTCGTGTCCGATGGCGCCCGGCTGACGCCGGGTGAGATCCAGTCGGTGGTGTTCGCGCGGGCCGCCCGGGGCCGCCGCGGCTACGACGAGGGGCAGGTCCGGACCTTCCTGCGGCGCGTGGAGCGGGAACTCGTCCAGATCATCAAGGACAAGGCCGCGCTCAACGGCGAGGTAGACCGACTCCGTGCCCAGGTCGCCAAGGGCGGGCCGACGGTGCTGGCGCCCGAGGACGCCCATTTCCAGGCCGTCCGGATCCTGTCCCAGGCCCAGCAGACCGCCGACCTGTACGTCGCCGACGCCGAGCGCTACACCCGTGAGCTGGCGCACGAGGCCCGGCTGCATCGGGAGGCGATCCTGTTCGACGCCAAGGGCCGTGCGGAACATCTCCTGGAGGACGCCCACCGCAAGGCCGCGGAGGTCGCCGAGGCCGTGGTCCGCGCGGGCACGCCCTCCGCCGCCGTCCCACCCGCCCAGCCTGCCCAGCCCGCGGTTCCGGCCGTGCCGGCGGTGGGCGGCGGCGCGTCCGGTTCGAACAATGCGTCAGGGGCGGCCAAGGCGTCCGACGGGGCGAACGCGAACAACGCGTCCGGCGCGGTCGGGCAGTCGGACGAGGAGCGCCGCCGGATGGAACAGGAGATCGCCTACCTGCGGACTTACAGCGACGTCTACCGGACCCACCTGCGCTCCTATCTTGAGGCCCTTCTGCGGAACGTCGACGAGTGGGAGAGTTCCGAGCGGGCATCCCTGCCCCGCGGGGCGGCGGAGCCGCCCTCCCGGAGCTGACCCGCGGCCGCTGGGGTCGGCAGGGCCCGGTCCGAATGCCGATCAGGCGCGCGGGCCGGTTCACGCGTGCCCCGGGACGCGCGTGAGACGGGGATGGGCGCAGCGTGGTCGGCGCAGGGGCGCCGGTCTGGAAAACTGGGGGCGCTATGGAATATCTGATCGTCATCGCAGGGCTGGTCGCCGTCGCTCTGATCGTCGGAGGGGTCGCCTTCCTGCGGCCGAGCCGCCGCGGGCCGCGTCCGCCCGTCGAACCGGAGGAGCGGCGCGGCGGTGCCACCGCCGTCGACGAGGCGGAGGCGACCGCGCCCACCATCGAGCGCGCGCCCCCGACCGAAGCGCCCCCGCCCACGATCGAGATCGAGCAGCCGCCGCCCGGCGCCGGACGGCTCGTCCGGTTGCGGGCCCGGCTCGCCCGCTCCCAGAACGCCTTCGGCAAGACCCTCCTCGGCCTCCTGTCGCGCGAGACACTCGACGACGACGCCTGGGAGGAGATCGAGGACACCCTGATCACCGCCGACATGGGCACCGCCGTGGCCCGGCAGGTCACCGACGACCTGCGCACCAGGGTGCAGGTGCTCGGCACCCGCGACGCCGCCGAGGTCCGCGCGATGCTCAAGGACGAGCTGGTCAAGCAGATCGGCGCCGACCTGGACCGCTCGCTGAAGACCGAGCGGCACAGCAACCGCCCCGCCGTCCTCCTGGTCGTCGGCGTCAACGGCACCGGCAAGACCACCACCTGCGGCAAACTCGCCCGCGTCCTGGTCGGCGACGGCCGCACCGTCCTGCTGGGCGCGGCCGACACCTTCCGCGCCGCCGCCGCCGACCAGCTGGAGACCTGGGGGTCGCGGGTCGGCGCGCAGGTCGTCCGCAAGGACGAGGGCACCGACCCCGCCAGCGTCGCCTTCGACGCCGTCCGGCAGGGCATCGACACCAAGGTCGACGCGGTGATCGTGGACACCGCCGGGCGGCTGCACACCAAGACCGGGCTGATGGACGAGCTCGGCAAGGTCAAGCGCGTCGTGGAGAAGCAGGCCGAGGTCGATGAGGTCCTGCTCGTCCTCGACGCGACCACCGGCCAGAACGGTATGCAGCAGGCCCGCGTGTTCGCCGAGGTCGTCAACATCACCGGCGTGGTGCTGACCAAGCTGGACGGCACCGCCAAGGGCGGCATCGTCGTCCAGGTACAGCGCGAGCTGGGCGTGCCGGTGAAGCTGGTCGGTCTGGGGGAGGGCCCCGACGACCTGGCCCCCTTCGAGCCCGACGCGTTCGTGGACGCCATCCTGGGCGACTGATCCCCGGCGGCTGATCTGCGGCGCCCGATCCGCGCGCCCGGCGCCCCGTGACCTTGACGGTCGCGGGGCGTTCGCCTTTCCCGGCGCCTTTCGAGCGGGCCAGAACATTACCCGGGGCAAAGGGAGTCACCAATGCCCGCGGGTAAGACGGTGAGGGTTTCGAAACACCGGCGAAACATCGCAGAACGGGGTTTCACACCACCGAAACACGGGAGCCTTCGGGGCGAAACGGGCGCGCAAGAACCTGCTGAGCAGTCACATTCTCCGGTCGAGGAGGGCACTCCCCGCGATGAAGATCGATACAGGCGCGACCGCCTGGCTGCTCACGGCCACGGCGCTGGTGCTGCTCATGACCCCCGGGCTGGCCTTCTTCTACGGGGGCATGACGCGGGCGAAGAGCGTCCTCAACATGATGATGATGTCGTTCGGGAGCATGGTCACCGTGACCGTCCTCTGGGTCCTCTACGGGCACTCGATCGCGTTCACCGACAACGGCAACTCGATCGTCAACAAGGTCCTGGGCGGATTCGGCGCGGTCGGGTTGAACGGCGTCGCCACGCAGGTCTCCGAAGGGCTGCTGCCGGACCAGAGCGACAACATCCCGACGATGGTGTTCTCGGCGTTCCAGCTGACGTTCGCCATCATCACCGTCGCGCTGATCAGCGGCGCCATAGCGGACCGTGCCAAGTTCGGCGCCTGGATGGCCTTCACCGTCGCCTGGGCGACCCTTGTGTACTTCCCGGTCGCGCACTGGGTGTGGGGGACCGGCTGGCTCAACAAGCTCGGCATCGAGGACTTCGCCGGTGGCACCGTCGTCCACGTCAACGCGGGCGCCGCCGGGCTGGCGCTGGCGTTCGTCCTCGGCAAGAGGCGCGGCTGGCCGAGAGAGCCGATGCGTCCGCACAACCTGCCGTTCGTCCTGCTCGGTGTGGGGCTGCTGTGGTTCGGCTGGTTCGGCTTCAACGCCGGCTCCGAACTCGCCGTGGACGGCACCACCGGCCTGGCGTTCATGAACACCCAGATCGCTGCCGCCGTCGCCGCCGGCGCCTGGCTCATCGTGGAGAGGTTCCGCGACGGTCACGCCACCACCCTCGGTGTCGCGTCCGGCGCCGTCGCCGGCCTCGTCGCCATCACGCCCGCCGCCGGGTTCATCGACCCGTGGGCGTCCATCGTTCTCGGCGCGGTGGCGGGCGCCGTCTGCGCCTACGCGGTCGGCCTGAAGTATCGGCTCGGCTTCGACGACTCGCTCGACGTGGTCGGGGTCCACCTGGTCGGCGGCGCGATCGGCGCCCTGTCGCTCGGCCTCCTCGCCGCCTACCCGTTCCTGCCGGAGCAGCACAAGGGCCTGCTCTACGGTGGCGGCGTCCACCAGCTCGGCCTCCAGGCGCTCGGCCCGGTCGCCGTCGGCCTGTACTCCTTCGCGATGGCCTGGATCATCGGGAAGATCATCGACAGGACCATCGGATTCCGCCTCGCCGAAGAGGACGAGGCGACCGGCATCGACGTCACCGTCCACGCCGAGACCGCCTACGACCTCGCCCCCGCGGGCGGCGGCGCGACTCGCGCCAGGATCATCACCGAGGCGGCCGGCACGGCCGAGCCCGCCGAGACGAAGGTGGAGGCGGACGCGTGAAACTGATCACCGCGGTCATCAAGCCGTTCAAGCTGGACGAGGTGCGGGCGGCCCTGGAGACCTTCGGGGTCACGGGCATGACCGTCAGCGAGGCCAGCGGCTACGGCCGGCAGAAGGGCCACACCGAGGTCTACCGCGGCGCCGAGTACAAGGTCGACCTGGTGCCCAAGCTGCGGATCGAGATCCTGGTCGACGCCGAGGACGCCGACGACATCATCGAGGTGCTCGTCACCGCCGCCCGCACCGGCAAGATCGGCGATGGGAAGGTCTGGGCCGTCCCGGTCGACACCGCCGTCCGAGTCCGCACCGGCGAGACCGGCCCGGAAGCCCTGTAGTGGAGCACGCCCCCCGGCCGGCCCGCGCAGCCCTCGCGGCGGCGCGGGCCGCCCGCGCCGTGACCCTGGACGGCTGGCTGGCGGCCCTCCTGGACGACGCGCCCGCGGACGTCGCGCTCGCCGCCGTGGGCAGCCACGCCCGCCGCGAGCTGACCCCCGGAGGCGACCTCGACCTCGTCCTCCTGCACCAGGGCCGCCCCGACGTCGCGGAGATCGCCGACCGCGTCTGGTACCCGGTCTGGGACTCCGGCGTCCGCCTGGACCACTCCGTCCGGACGATCCACGAGGCCCGCGCGGTCGCGCGCGGCGACCTGAAGGTCGCGCTCGGCCTGCTCTCCGCCCGTCACATCGCCGGCGACCACGCGATCGTCGATGAACTGCGCGCCGCCGTCCTGTCCGACTGGCGCGCCGACGCACCCATTCGTCTGCCCGAACTGTCCGCGATGTGCCGTGACCGCTGGGAGGCCCACGGCGAGCTGGCGTTCCTCCTCGAACCCGACCTCAAGGAGGCCCGCGGCGGCCTCCGTGACGTCCACACCATGCGGGCGGTCGCCGCGTCCTGGGTGGCCTCCGCCCCGGGCACACGGATCACCGCCGCCCACGACCTCCTCCTGGACGTCCGGCATGCCCTCCACACGGTCACCGGTCGCTCCACCGATCGCCTCGTCCTGCAAGAACAAGAGGCCGTCGCCCGCGCGCTCGACCTGCCCGACGCCAATGCCCTCCTCCGCACGACCGCCGAGGCGGCGCGCGCCGTCACCTACGCCGCCGACCACCTCTGGCGCCGCGTCGACCGCCTCACCCGCCACTCCCGGGCCGCCAGGGTCCGGAGCGCCGACGGCCACGGGAGGCAGGACGGCGGGCAGCGGACGCGCCGCCCCGGCGGACGGGCGCGGGAAGTGGAGCGGCGGCCCCTCGGCGACGGAGCGGTCGAACACGACGGCGAGGTCGTCCTCGCCCGCGGGGCGGACCTCGCGGATCCCGCGCTGATCCTGCGCGTGGCCGCGGCCGCCGCGCAGGCGGGGCTCCCGCTCGCACCCGCCACGGTCGCGCGGCTCGCCGAGCGGGCCGCCCTGCCCCCGGTGCCCTGGCCCGCCGACGCCCGGGACGCGCTGGTGTCGCTGCTCGGCGCCGGTCCCGCGGCCATCGGCGTCTGGGAGGCGCTCGACCAGGCCGGGCTGATCGTGCGGCTGCTGCCCGACTGGGAGCATGTCCGGAACCGGCCGCAGCGCAACCCGGTCCACCGCTTCACCGTCGACCGCCACCTCGTCGAGACCGCGGCGGGCGCCGCCGCCCTCGCCCGCGAGGTCGCCCGGCCCGATCTGCTCCTGGTCGGCGCGCTGCTGCACGACATCGGCAAGGGCCGACCCGGCGACCACTCCACGGTCGGCGCCGCAGTGACCCATGACCTCGGAACGAGACTGGGCTTTCCCGAAGGTGACGTCGAGGTCCTGGAGACCGTCGTCCGCCACCATCTGCTGCTGCCCGAGACCGCCACCCGCCGCGATCTCGACGATCCCGTCACCGTCAAGACCGTCGTGGCCGCCGTCTCGGAGGTGCCCGGTCGTGAACGCGAGATCCTCGACCTGCTCTCCGCGCTCGCGCCGGCCGACGGGAACGCCACCGGCCCCGCCGCCTGGGGAACCTGGAAAGCCGGACTCGTCACCGATCTCGCCCGCCGCGCCGCGGCCGCGCTCGCCGGCGGTACCCCGCCGCCCGTGCCCGAACCGGGCCCCGACCAGCTCGCCCTGGCCCGCCACGACGGCGCCGCCGTCCGTGTCGCCGGCGCGCGCATCACCATCGCCGCGCCCGACCGTCCCGGACTGCTCTGGCGGACCGCCGGGGTCCTCGCCCTGCACCGCCTCGCCGTCCGGACGGCGCGCGTCGTGTCGTCGGGTGCCGGCACCGCCGTCCTCGACTTCACCGCCATCCCTGAGTACGGGACGCCACCGGACCCCGCCACCCTTGAGGCCGACCTGCGGCGCATGCTCGCCGACCGCCTGGACGTGGCCGAACGGCTCGAACGCCGCGTGCGCTCGGTACGCACCCGTCCGGGCGTGACCGTCCCGCCGCCGCGCGTCCGGCTCGTGGACGACGCGTCCAGCACCGCCACCGTCGTCGAGGTCCGAGCCCACGACGGCCCCGGCCTCCTCTGGCGGATCGGGCGGGCCCTCGGCTCCTGCGGCCTCCAGGTCCGCGCCGCCCGGGTCGACACCCTCGGTGCGGAGGCCGTCGACGTCTTCTACGTCGTGGACGAGGCGGGCCGGTCCCTCACCGACCCCGCCGCGCTGTCGTCCGTCCGCACCCAGGTCATGGCGGTCCTGCGCTGACCCCGAACACCCCGCCGGACGGGGTCAGCCCAGGACGCGCCACCTCCCTGCAGTACGGGGCGGGCCACGATGCGGTTCAACCAGGGTGCGGCCAAACAGGGAGCGGTTCAGAAGGGTGCGGTTCAAACAGGTTGCGCGACCGGGCGGGACCTGGCCGGTGACCCGATACGCTGAAGGCGATCCCAGAAGCTTTCCAAGGACGGTCCAGACACGTGTTCGAGACGCTCTCCGACCGGTTGACGACGGTCTTCTCGTCGCTGCGCAGCAAGGGCCGGCTCTCCGAGGCCGACATCAACGCGACGGCCCGCGAGATCCGCATCGCGCTGCTTGAGGCCGACGTCGCGCTCCCCGTGGTCAAGGACTTCATCGCACAGATCAAGGAGCGGGCACGGGGCGAGGAGGTCTCGCAGGCCCTCAATCCAGCCCAGCAGGTCGTCAAGATCGTCAACGACGAGCTGATCAACATCCTCGGCGGCGAGACGCGCCGGATCCGGTTCGCCAAGAATCCCCCCACCGTGATCATGCTGGCGGGCCTGCAAGGCGCCGGTAAGACCACCCTGGCGGGCAAGCTGGCGCGGTGGCTGAAGTCCGAGGGCCACGCGCCGATGCTCGTGGCCGCCGACCTGCAGCGCCCGAACGCCGTCCAGCAGCTCCAGGTCGTCGGCGAGCGCGCCGGGGTCCCGGTGTTCGCGCCCGAGCCCGGCAGCGGCGTCGGCGACCCGGTGGACGTCGCCCGCCACTCCATCGACCAGGCCAAACACGCCCAGCACGACGTCGTCGTCATCGACACCGCGGGCCGGCTCGGCATCGACGCCGAGATGATGCAGCAGGCCATCGACATCCGTGACGCCGTTCGTCCGGACGATGTGCTGTTCGTCGTGGACGCCATGGTCGGCCAGGACGCCGTCAACACCGCCCAGGCGTTCATGGACGGCGTCGGCTTCGACGGCGTCGTCCTGACCAAGCTCGACGGCGACGCCCGCGGCGGCGCGGCGCTCTCGGTCCGGCACATCACCGGCTGCCCGATCATGTTCGCCTCGACCGGGGAGAAACTGGAGGACTTCAGCGTCTTCCACCCGGACCGCATGGCGGGCCGCATCCTCGACATGGGTGACATCCTCACCCTGATCGAGCAGGCCGAGCAGGCGTTCGACGCCGAGCAGGCCGAGAAGATGACCAGCAAGTTCGCCTCGGGCGAGGACTTCACCCTCGAGGACTTCCTCGAGCAGATGATGATGATCCGCAAGCTCGGGCCGATCGGCAACCTGCTCGGGATGATGCCCGGGATGGGGCAGGTCCGCGATCAGATCAGCCAGATCGATGACAAGGACCTCGACCGCGTCGCCGCTATCATCCGCTCGATGACCCCGCAGGAGCGCGCCCAGCCGAAGATCATCAACGGCTCCCGGCGGGCCCGCATCGCGGGCGGCTCCGGCGTCAGCGTCGGCGAGGTCAGCAGCCTGGTCACCCGGTTCTTCGACGCGCAGAAGATGATGCGCCAGATGGCCGGCGGCATGGGACTGCCCGGCATGCCCGGCGGCGGCCGCCGCAAGTCCGCCAAAGCCGCGAAGGCCAAGAACAAGAAGGGCAAGCAGCGCAGCGGCGACCCGCGCAAGCGCGGCCGGCGCCCCGAAGAGCAGCCCGCGGCGGACGGCGCCCCCCAGGGCCTCCCACCGGGCCTCGGCGGCGGCCAGGGCGGCCTTCCGCCCGGTCTCGGTGGGCAACTGCCCCCCGGCTTCCAGATGCCCGACCTGAACAAGCTTCAGGGCCGCAAGAAGAAGTAGGACCCGACGCTGCGTCGATCCGCCGGACACGCAGAGAAGTCGCCGCGTGTCATCGCACGATTGCGCTTTTCTCTGGTTCGTCTGGCAGAATGATTGGCTGGAAACCCCGGAAGCGCCAGGCGCCCTCTCTCGTCCTCGGCGGCCGGAGTCCATCGAGCGGCCGTGAGCCGGTGTTCCCCACCTGGCGCGGGCCGCTCACCCTGTAATGAAGTCTGGAGTACACCACACCCGTGGCAGTCAAGATCAAGCTCAAGCGTCTGGGGAAGATCCGGAACCCGCAGTACCGGGTCGTCGTGGCCGACGCGCGCACCAAGCGCGATGGTCGGGCCATCGAGGAGATCGGGCTCTATCAGCCCAAGCAGGAGCCGTCGCTCATCCAGATCGACTCCGAGCGCGCGCAGTACTGGCTCGGCGTCGGCGCGCAGCCGACCGAGCCCGTCCTCAACCTCCTGAAGATCACCGGCGACTGGCAGAAGTTCAAGGGCGAGCCGGGCGCCGAGGGCACTCTGAAGGTCGCCGAGCCCAAGGCCGACAAGAAGTCGGTGTTCGAGGCCGCAGTCAAGGAGTCGCTGGGCGACGACGTGGCCCCCGGTGCCGCCACCCGGGGCAAGAAGAAGGCCGAGCCGAAGAAGTCCGAGGCCAAGGCCACCGAGACAACCGAAGTCAAGAGCGAGGGCTGACGTGCTCGAAGAAGCGCTCGAGCACCTGGTCCGCGGGATCGTGGAGAACCCGGACGACGTCCGGGTCCGCGCCCGCCGGATCAGGGGTGGCCGGGTCCTGGAGGTGCGCGTGCACCCCGAGGACCTCGGCAAGGTCATCGGCCGAAGCGGTCGCACCGCCAAGGCCCTGCGCACCGTGATCAGCGCCCTCTCCGGGGGCCGTTACGTGCGCGTGGACCTGCTCGACGTCAACGAGGTCCGCTGAGTGACCCCCCGGCATTCCGTATGCCGGGGGCCTCTCGGCTCCCGTAGGCGCGTCCGGGTCCCTGATCCGGCCCACGCCCCGGGCGGGCCGCATCAGGCGTCCACGCCCCGATGCGGCGTTCTGGACCGCGCCATCCCGGGAAGCACCTCCCGGGATGGCGGCCCCGTACCCCGCGCTCGCTCCGTCCCACGGCCTTTTCGGGCGGCCGCCCCCACCCCGCTCACCGCGCCGTTCACCCCCGCAACCGGCGAGGCAAGGTCGCCTGTCGTCGAGCGGGCCACTGACGAACTCGCTCTCCGGGGGTGGCCTGCTTGTCAATCTCTGAACCGGGTGCACCAAGCACCAGGACTCCTTCCCAGGTCACGCGGTGCCGTCAAGGTCCGAGCGGACAGGACTCGTAGGGATTCAGCACGATGCGGCGTATGCAGGACGGAACGATCCTGATGAGTGAGAAGCTCGTCGTCGGGCGGGTCGGCCGGCCGCACGGGATCCGTGGTGAGGTCACCATCGACGTCCGCACCGACGAACCCGACGCGCGGTTCACCCCCGGCACCGCGATCGCCACCGACCCCGCCGACGCGGGGCCGATCGTGATCGAGCGTGCCCGCTGGCACTCGGGGCGCCTGCTCCTGCACTTCGCCGGGATCGATGATCGCGACGCCGCCGAGGGCCTGCGCGGCACCTGGCTCGTCGTCGAGGAGGACGACATTCCCTCGTCCTCCGACCCGGACGACTTTCACGACCAGGAGCTGATCGGCCTCGCCGTGGTCACCGCGGACGGGACCGACGTCGGCCGGGTCGCCGAAGTCCTCCACCACGGACAGGACCTCCTCGTCGTGCGCGGGGCCGGAGGCGAGACGCTGATCCCCTTCGTGGCCGCGCTCGTCCCCGAGGTGGACGTCCCCGGCGGCCGGCTGGTCATCGATCCACCCCCCGGCCTGCTCGACGAATCATGAACATCGACATCCTCACGATCTTCCCCGAGTACTTCGCGCCCCTGGATGTCTCGCTCCTGGGCAAGGCCAGGCGGAACGGGCTCCTGGCCGTTCAGGTCCACGATCTGCGTGAATGGACGCACGACCGGCACCGGACCGTCGATGACACCCCCTATGGCGGGGGTCCCGGAATGGTGATGAAACCCGAACCTTGGGGTGAGGCTCTTGACACCATTGCGCCACCCGGGTCCGCCTCGCGACTGATCATCCCCACACCCAGCGGACGTCCGTTCACCCAGGCCCTCGCGGTCGAGTACGCCGCTGAACCGAGGCTGCTGTTCGCCTGCGGACGCTACGAGGGGATCGACTCCCGCGTCGCCGACGAGGTCAGGACCCGGATGCCCGTGGACGAGATCAGCCTCGGGGACTTCGTCCTCGCCGGCGGCGAGGTCGCCGTGCTGGTCATGGTCGAGGCCATCGGGCGTCTCCTGCCCGGCGTCCTCGGCAACGCCGACTCGGTCGCCGACGACTCGTTCGCCCCCGGGGCCATGGAGTCGCTTCTGGAGGGCCCCGTCTACACAAAGCCCCCGGTCTGGCGCGATCGGCCCGTCCCGGACGTCCTGCTCTCGGGGCACCACGGCGCCATCGCCCGCTGGCGTCGCGACGAGGCCTTGCGGCGCACCGCCCGGAACCGCCCCGAACTTTTGGAGCGCCTGGACGCCGGCTCCCTCGACGGACACGACCGGGACGTCCTCCGCGAGGCCGGTTTTCCGGTTGACGGCGAAGGTATGGCAAACTAGAGCGTCCGTGCGTTCAGATCGCGCGGTACCCACAGACCACTTCCCGCGGCGCGACGCCCCCACGAAGGATCCACCGGGGCCTCTCGATGCCCGCGTTCGACCATGAGGAACCGCTGCGATGCACACCCTGATCCAGGAGATCGAGAAGGCCGCGATGCGCGCCGACGTCCCGGACTTCCGTCCGGGCGACACGCTGAAGGTGCACGTCCGCGTCACCGAAGGCAACCGGAGCCGTATCCAGGTCTTCCAGGGCGTGGTGATCCGGCGGCAGGGCGGCGGCGCCCGCGAGACCTTCACCGTCCGCAAGGTCAGCTACAGCGTCGGTGTCGAGCGGACCTTCCCGCTCAACAGTCCCTCGATCGACAAGATCGAGGTCGTCACCCGCGGCGACGTTCGCCGCGCCAAGCTGTACTACCTGCGCAACCTTCGCGGTAAGGCCGCGCGCATCAAGGAGAAGCGCGACTTCTGACCCCATGTCTCCGCAACGCCCCGGGAACCGATCGCGGCCACCGGGGCGTTGCCCGTTTCGGTGGAGGGTGACCGGCATGGTCCCCGGCGACACGCTTACGGGCGGGGCTCCCCGGTCCCCGGCGCCGCTAGGCTTTCGCTCTGATGACTGACGAGGACGATCGGAGAGACGTGCGATCCGAAGCCGAGGGCGCGGTGCCCGAAGATGAGCAGACCGTGACCTCCGCCGAGGAGACGGCCGACGACGGCTCTCCCGACGAGGGCAAGCGAAAAAAGAAGCCGGGCTCGTTCTGGAAAGAACTCCCCGTCCTCATCGTGGTCGCCGTCGTCCTGGCCCTGGTCATCAAGGCTTTCGCCGTCCAGGCGTTCTACATCCCGTCCGGCTCCATGGAGAACACCCTCCAGGTCGGCGACCGCGTCCTGGTCAACAAGATCGTCTACCACACCCGCGACATCGCGCGCGGCGACGTCGTGGTCTTCAACGGCCTCGACTCATGGGACCCCGAGACCCAGGTCAAGGAGCCCGGCAACCCGATCTCCAAGGCCCTGCACGCGGTCGGCAGCGCCTTTGGCGTCGCTCCCAACGAGAAGGACTACATCAAGCGGGTCATCGGCATCCCCGGTGACCACGTCAAGTGCTGCGACGCCCAAGGCCGCGTCACCGTCAACGGTGTCCCGCTGGACGAGAAGTCCTACCTGTACACCGACCCGATCACGCACGAGCAGAACAAACCGTCCAACGACCCGTTCGATGTCACCGTGAAGCCCGGCCAACTCTGGGTCATGGGCGACCACCGGGAACTGTCCTATGACTCCCGCTCTCATCGCGGTGACCCGGGCGGGGGCACCATTCCCACCGACCGTGTCATCGGCCGCGCGTTCGTGATCGTCTGGCCCCTGAACCGCCTGGACACTCTCCCGATCCCTGGCACCTTCAAACAGGCCGCCTTCAAGGCCACGGCCCTGGCGCTCCCCGTCACCCCCCTTGCCCTGGGTCTGGCAGGCGCATTCCCCGTCACCTACCTGATGCGCCGCCGCCGACTCAAATAGCCGCCAAGCCCCATCCAGGAGCAGACGCGCCCCCACGTGGGCGCGTGTTAACCCTTCAGCTCCGTTCCAGCGCTCTTCAACCTGCCCCGCCCAAACAATGGCGGCGCCGGCGCATCAAGTCTTTTCGGCTCGGTGACCCCCTCTTCAACGGGTGCGCTTGTCGGGCCTCTCGGGCGTGATCATTGACATGTCGGAGATGGCGGCATTCGGGAACGGCGAGGGGGTCCGGCGACGTACGCTGCGGAGCATGAAGGGTCGTCCACTCCGCTTCACGCCGCGCCGTGACGCCGGGCTGCACGCCTACGAGCGTGCCCTGGAGCATGCTGGGTTCAGTCGCGTCGCCGGCGTTGACGAGGCAGGGCGGGGCGCGTGCGCCGGGCCCATGGTGGTCGGCGCGGTGATCTTGCAAGGAGGGCGCGGCAAGATCGAGGGACTCACCGACTCCAAGCTCCTCACCCCGGCACGGCGCGAGGAGTTGTACGCCGAGATCACCGAACGCGCTCGCGCATGGAGCGCCGTCGTGATCCCGTGCTACGACATCGACCGGATCGGACTTCACCGTTGCAACATCACCGGGATGCGGCGGGCCCTGGCCGCCTTGGACGAGCGACCCACGTACGTGCTGAGCGACGGGTTCCCGGTGCCTGGGCTGGAGGTCCCCGCCCTTGCGATGATCAAAGGCGACCAGGTCGCGGCCTGCGTAGCCGCCGCGTCCATCGTCGCGAAGGTCACGCGGGACCGCATCATGGTGGAGCTTCACGATCGGTATCCCGCCTATGGCTTCGACGTCCATAAGGGTTATGTGACCCGCGCGCACGGTGCGGCGCTGAACGAACACGGACCGTGTGCAGAGCATCGCTTCTCCTACGTCAATGTCGGACGTGCCTTGCGTAACAATGGAGAGGTGGCCCTGGGGGAGGGAACCGAAGGGGAGGTCCCCGGCGAGGGCCGTACGGAAGGGGCACGAGCGTGAGCGCCGAGGATCTCGAGAAGTACGAGACCGAGATGGAGCTGCAGCTCTATCGCGAGTACCGCGATGTCGTCGGGCTTTTCACCTACGTCGTCGAGACCGAGCGCAGGTTCTACCTCACCAACTCGGTCGACCTCCAGGTGCGCAGCGCTGACAACGGTGAGATCTACTTCGAGGTCACGATGCAGGACGCCTGGGTCTGGGACATGTACCGCCCTGCCCGCTTCGTCAAGAACGTGCGTGTCGTGACGTTCAAGGACGTCAACGTCGAAGAACTCGCCAAGAGTGACTTCGAACTCCCCTCGGAGCAATAGAACCCACTCTTCCCCCTTCAGCCGTGTGTTTCGCGAGGACGACGGCCTTGCCATCAGCTCTGGCACGCCTCCTCCTCTGGGATGTCGCGTGTGCTGATCATCGGGGTGCTCTGGCCTGCTTGGTCAGGCGCCAGCCTGCGGGGGAGCGCTCTATGAAGCCGGAAGCCGCCAGGAGCCCGAGCTTGGCGTTGACGGTGGCAAGGTCGACGCCGGCCGTGGCGGCCAGCTGAGCCGGACCCGATGAGCCACGGGCGGGGATGGCCTCCAGGACCGAGCGGGTGACCTCCTCCAGCCGGTCACGGGGGAGGACGGGAGTGTGCGGGGGCGGCGCGAGGTCGGTGCCGATGAGCCCCACGGCTTCGATGATCTCTTCGGGGCGTGTGACCAGGATGGTGCCCTCCTCGCGGAGCAGCTTGTGGGAGCCGACCGATGTGCGGGACGTGATCGGGCCTGGGACGGCCATGACGACGCGGGCGAGTTTGCGGGCCCAGGACGCGGTGTTCAGCGCTCCGCTGCGGGCTTCGGCCTCCACGATGAGACTTCCTCGGGAGAGTGCGGCGATCACGCGGTTGCGCACCAGGAAGCGAAGCCGGTTCGGAGCGGCGCCCGGGGGAGATTCGCTGACCAGGAGTGAGCGTCGGGCCATTTCGGCGAACAGGCCCCCGTTGGAGGCCGGGTAGGGGACGTCGACGCCGTTGGCGAGGATCGCGATGGTGGGACCGTCGGCCGCCAGGGCGCCGCGGTGCGCAGCCGCGTCGATGCCCAAGGCGCCGCCTGAGATCACCGTCCAGCCCTGGTCCGCCAGATCGGCCGCGAGGTCGCAGGCCGCGCGCAGGCCGTAGGGGGACGCGGCGCGGGATCCGACGATGGCGACCGAACGCAGGCACCCGTACCGCAGGTCGCCGGGGCCGCGAAGCCACAGCGCGTAGGGCCGGTGGTCGGCGAGGTCGTCGAGTGTGGTGGGCCATTCCGGATCTCCGGGACAGATGAGGCGACCGCCGAACTGGTCGCAGACGGCCAGGTTCTGGTCGGGGTCGGAGGTGGCGAGCCTGATCCGCCAGTGGTCGAGGCGCTGGAACTCCTTGGCGGTGACGTGCAGGCCGTCCGGGAGCCGACCGGTGCGGATGGTTTCGATGGCCTGTTCGGCTTCCGAGTGAGCGATGATGCGATTCAGCAGGGCATCGCCCGGCTCCGCGATGGCGGTGAGCGCCGCGCGGGCGGCCCGTTCGGCGTTCATGGGCGGGACCACAGCGCGAGCGCGCCGCCGATGTCGTCCGCGTTGGGTTCGTCATGACCGGAGAGGTCCGCGATGGTCCAGGCGACGCGGAGGATGCGGTCGAGACCGCGTGCGCTGAGGCTGCCTCTCAGGAGCGCCTCGTCGGCCGCGTGCATCGCGTCGGGCCCGGGGGTGAAGCGGCGGCGCATCTCCGGCCCGGGGATCTCGGAGTTGGAGCGCCACGGGGTGCCGGCCAGGCGTTTGAGAGTTCTCTCCCGGGCCAGCAGGACCCGCTCGGCGACCACCGTGCTGGATTCGGCGAACTCCAGGTCGTACCGGAGTTCGGCCCTGCTGGCCGGGGTCAGTTCGAGCTTGAGGTCGATCCGGTCGATGAGCGGACCGGAGATCTGCGAGGTGTACTTGCGGCGGAGTCCCGGGGCGCAGGAACAGTCGACCTGTTTGGCCGCCGCGCAGGGGCACGGGTTGGCGGCGAGCACGAGGGTGAAGCGGGCGGGGAAGGTGGAAGTGCCTTCCGCTCGCGAGATCCGTACCTCGCCTTCCTCAAGGGGCTGCCGGAGGGCGTCGAGCGTCCCATGCTGGAACTCCGGCGCCTCGTCCAGGAAGAGGATCCCGCGGTGCGCCAGCGAGACGGCGCCCGGCTGGAGCATGCGGCCGGAACCGCCGCCGACCATCGAGGCGCGCGTGGCCGTGTGGTGCGGCGCGTAGAACGGCGGCTGAACGATCAGGGGTTGGCCTGGCGGGAGGGTTCCCGCGACGGAGTGGATCGCGGTGACCTCCAGGGCCGTGTCGGGCTCCAGGGGCGGCATCAGCGTCGGCAGCCGCTCAGCCAGCATCGTCTTCCCGCAGCCCGGGGGGCCGGAGAAGTACAGGTGGTGTCCGCCCGCCGCGCTGATCTCCAGCGCTCGTCGGGCCTCGGCCTGGCCTCGGACGTCGGCCAGATCGAGGTCTTTCCGTTTGTCGGGCCGCCGGAGGGCCAGACCGTCTGCGAGAGCGGCGGGGACATCGGGTTCTTCGTCGTCGAGTGGTGGCGGCTCGTCGCGCAGCAGGCACAGGAGCGCGTGGAGGCTGCCCGCCGAGATCACCTCCACTCCCGGGACGAGTTCGGCTTCGGCGGAGTTCGCTCGCGGCACGACGACCGTCCGGCAACCGGCGTTGGCGGCCGCGAGGACGGAGGGCAGGACACCGGAGATCGGGCGGAACCGACCGTCGAGCCCGAGTTCGCCGATCAACACGAGCCCCGCGCAGGACCGGGGCGGAATGGCCTCTGCCGCGGCGAGCAATGCCACCGCGATGGCCACGTCGAAGGTCGACCCCTTCTTCGGCAGGCTCGCGGGGCAGAGCGACACCGTGACGTGTCTGTTGGGCCAATCCTCTCCCGAATTGAAGATGGCCGCGCGGACGCGGTCGCGCGCCTCGCTGAGGGCGGTGTCGGGCAGGCCGACCAGGTGCAGACCGGGTACGCCGCTTGTGATGGCGGCTTCCACGTCCACGACGAAGCCGTCCACTCCGACCAGGGACACCGAGCGGGTCTTGGCGAGCGTCATTCAGCACACCTCCCGCATGTGGTCGACCGAGAAGCCGTCGCCCTCGGCGACCAGGCCGAGCACGTCGATCCGGACGAGCGTGCCGCTGACGCCGTGGGCCGCCGCCCACCGCCAAGCGAGCCGCCTTAACCGTGTCGCCTTGATCGGGGTGATCGCGTCGAGTGGGTCGCCGAACCGGGCGGAACTGCGCGTCTTCACCTCGCAGGCGACGTGTGCCACGCCGTCGTGGGCGACGATGTCGAGCTCGCCTTCGGGACACCGCCAGTTGCGGTCGAGGATCCTCCAGCCGAGCCTTGCGAGGTATGCGGCTGCGGCGTCCTCACCGCGTCGGCCGAGGTTGATGTGGGTCTTCATGTGTCCTCACCTCCGATCTCCGACGGTGCCGGAGCCGTGGACACCCCGGAAGTAGAACGTCGTTCTGTGGAAAAGTCGAAGATCATTAGTGCGAATCGGTGTAATCAGGCGCCGGGTGCTTGCTTCGGCACGGTGGTTGCCGCAGCGTGGCGGCTGTGAGCAACCCCTTGGAGGAGGCCGTCGTGGAGTTCGGCCGCCATCTGCGCGCCGAACGCGACGTGTCCCCGCACACCCTGCGGGCGTACCTGGGTGATCTGAACGACCTGTGCGCCTATGCCGGCAGCGTCGGCCTGGTCGAGCCGCGGGAACTGGACGTCTCCCTGCTACGCGCCTGGCTCGCCCGTCAGCATGCCCTCGGCCGTTCCCGTGCGACTCTGGCCCGCCGTACGGCGGCAGTGCGGACGTTCACCCGCCATCTGCATCGACGCGGCCTTCTGGCGAGCGATCCGGGGCTGCTTCTAGGGACGCCGAAGCGCACACGGGATCTACCTGGGGTGCTCACCCAGAACGACGCTGCTCGGCTTCTGGACGATTTGGACGCTCAAGGCCCGATGGGTCTTCGGGACTTGGCGGTGCTTGAGGTGCTCTACGGCACCGGCGTCCGTGTCAGTGAACTCTGCGGGCTGGATATCGATGACCTGGACACGAGCCGCCGTACTGTCCGCGTGGTCGGCAAGGGGGACAGGGAACGTACTGTCCCCGTGGGGGACCCCGCCGTCCGCGCCGTCCAGGATTGGCTGCGGGCAGGACGGCCCGCCCTGGCGAACGGGGAAAGCGGACCGGCCCTCTTTCTCGGCGCTCGCGGGGGCCGCCTGCACGCAACGAGTGCCCGAAGGATCGTCCACGCCCGGATCGCCGAGGTCGGCGAAGTGCCCGACCTGAGCCCGCACGGCCTCCGGCACAGCGCGGCGACCCACCTGCTGGAGGGCGGAGCGGATCTGCGGAGCGTTCAGGAGATCCTCGGTCACGCCTCCCTGCAGACCACCCAGCTCTACACACACGTATCAGCTGAGCGGCTCAAGCAAGTCCACCGTCAAGCCCACCCTCGTGGTGTCCAGGACTCCGGATCGGACTGACACCGGATCGGGCTGACACCGCGCCGCCGGAGAGCGGTGATGGAAGCGCTATCAAGCTCCCCTGAGTTAAGGGGTGCGGCGCAGACGGCGTTCCCGCGCCAGGTCTATGACACCTGGTGGTGGACGATGCGGGCGTCGCGGGACGGAGCGGGTTCGGATGCGGCGCCAAGCGAAGGCGATGCTGCCGGCGAGGGCGAGGCCGGTGAGGGCACCGCCCGTCGCGGTCGTAGCGTTCCGGAGGCTCATCTGCGGTTCTGGGCGGGGCAGCCGAGCGGGTGCCGGGTGCGGAGACGGCGGGGGCGATGACCAGAAGGGGAGCAGGCGGACCTGGCGTCTGACTAGGTTGAGTGGGTCCAGGTAGAGGCGCGCCTGGAGAAGACCCCAGTGCAGGCAGGCTGTGCGGCAGTGGAACGGGCCATTCTCCAGCTCACCGATTCGAGCGCCGGCGCGTACCGAACGCCCGACGCGGACGCCGGGATGGACGGGAAGATAGGTCGTGCGCAGGGGACCGTGCGTGATCGCGATGACGCCCTGCCCTGCGATACGTCCGGCGTATGAGATCTGGCCCGCGCCGGCTGCGCGCACGAGTTGCCCGGGACGCGCGGCAAGATCAACCCCACGATGCCCGGCGGCCCATGGAACGGGCGGCGGTGAGAAGGCGCGTAGGACCCGAGGGGCGGGCGGCCCTAAGGGCCAGCGCCAAGCGACCGATTCAGGCGACGGCGAGCCTGTGACGGGCGAGGGGAGGTGCAGGCCCGGTGCGGGTGCGTTCAGATCCGGCGTGTGTTGGTTCGAATCATGTGAATGTGTGTTCAACCACGGCACCGGCTTGTTCAGGGTGGGTCTTTGCGTGTTCAGGCTCGGTGCGGGTGCGTTCAGATCCGGCTCGTTTGTGTTCGAAGCGGGCGCCCGCACGTTCAAGGCGTGGGCCGTCGAGGGCGCCGGATCGAGTGTTCCGGCAGGCTCCAGCGTGGGTGATCCTGTAGCCATGACGCAGGTGAGCAGGAGTGTGAGCAGGGTCATGTCCCGCAGCCTGCCCGGTGCGGATGCGGCCCGTCGAGGAGGTCCGCGAACTGTGGATAACTGCCGGGACCGTTGATTCCCGGCGGCGTCCGAGCCCTGATAATCTGTAGTCGTGCCCGAAAGGACACCGGCCAGGCCAGGCCGTTGCTGATCCCCCGGTTCGGTGGGTGAGGCGAGAAGCCGTTCCTCGTGAGCGGAAGAGCCGGATCCGGGAAAGTCTCCGGATCACAGCCGCCAGGGGGAGCCCGGCGGCTGATTTCACGCGTCCGCATGCCACCGCAGACATGGTGGGGCGCTGTCCCTCGGTCCGTCGCCCATGGCGACGGTGGGGCGGAGCCCGGGCGCAGGCAGACAACCAAATGTGGCCCGTCAGGGCCAGAGAAGGAGAGCACGGGCAATGGCACCCGTCGTCACCATGCGGCAGCTCCTGGAGAGCGGCGTCCACTTCGGCCACCAGACCCGCCGGTGGAACCCGAAGATGAAGCGCTTCATCCTCACCGAGCGCAACGGCATCTACATCATCGACCTGCAGCAGTCGCTGTCCTACATCGACCGCGCCTTCGAGTTCGTCAAGGCGACCGTCGCGCACGGCGGCACGATCCTGTTCGTCGGTACCAAGAAGCAGGCCCAGGAATCCATCGCCGAGCAGGCCACCCGGGTCGGCATGCCCTACGTGAACCAGCGCTGGCTGGGCGGCATGCTCACCAACTTCTCCACCGTCCACAAGCGGCTCACCCGGCTCAAGGAGCTGGAGGAGATCAACTACGACGACGTGGCCGGTTCCGGGATGACCAAGAAGGAACTGCTCGGCCTGCGCCGTGAGAAGGACAAGCTGGAGCGCACCCTCGGCGGTATCCGCGACATGGCGAAGGTTCCGAGCGCCATCTGGATCGTGGACACCAAGAAGGAGCACATCGCGGTCAACGAGGCCAAGAAGCTCGGCATCCCGGTCGTCGCGATCCTGGACACCAACTGCGACCCCGACGAGGTCGACTACCCCGTCCCCGGCAACGACGACGCCATCCGCAGTGTCAGCCTGCTGACGCGCGTGGTGGCCGACTCCGTCGCCGACGGGCTCATCGCCCGCGCCGGCGCGGCCTCCGGCGGGGACGAGAAGCCCGCCGAGGGCGCCGCCTCCGGTGCCGCCGAGCCGCTGGCCGAGTGGGAGCGGGACCTGCTTGAGGGCAAGCCCGCCGAGGAGGCCGCGGCTCCGGCCGAAGCCCCCGCCGACGAGGCCGCGACCCCGGCCGAGGCTCCGGCCGAGGCTCCCGTTGAGGCCCCTGCCGCCGAGAGCGCAGACGCCGAGCCCGCTGAGCCCGCTGAGCAGGCCGAGCCGGTCGCGGAGGTCGCCGCCGAGGCGGGTTCCGAGGCGAAGGCCGAGTCCGAGCAGGCTTGATCCCCCCGGTCCCGGCGGCCCCGCGAGGGACGCCGGGACCGTTGCGGGTCGTACGACCAACGACGAGAGAAGCGAAGAGAGCGATGGCTAACTTCACCGCCGCGGACGTCAAGCGGCTTCGCGAACTGACCGGCTCCGGCATGATGGCCGTAAAGAACGCCCTGACCGAGGCGGACGGCGACTTCGAGAAGGCCACGGAGCTGCTGCGCCTCAAGGGCGCCAAGGACGTCGGCAAGCGGGCCGAGCGGACCGCGGCGAACGGCCTGGTCGCCGAGCACTTCGAGAACTCCGGTGACGGCGCGCTGCTGGAGCTCAACTGCGAGACCGACTTCGTCGCCAAGAACTCCCAGTTCATCGAGCTGGCCGACCGCCTGGTCACCTTCGCCGCGGCCAGCGGCGTCACGGACGCGCCGGCCTTGCTCGGGGCCGAGATCGAGCCGGGCAAGACCGTCCAGGCCCTGATCGAGGAGCACAGCGCCACGATCGGCGAGAAGCTGGAACTGCGTCGTTTCGCCCACTTCCAGGGTGCCTACGTGGCCAGCTACCTGCACAAGTCCGACCCGTCGCTGCCGCCGACCACCGGTGTCCTGGTCGAGCTGGACGCCGAGAACGCCGTGGTCGCCAAGGACGTCGCCCAGCAGATCGCGGCGATGGCGCCCAAGTACCTCACCCGCGAGGAGATCCCCGCCGAGGCGATCGAGAAGGAGCGGGCGCTGGCCGAGCAGCTCACCCGCGACGAGGGGAAGCCCGAGCAGGCCATCCCCAAGATCGTCGAGGGCCGGGTGAACGCCTACTTCCGCGACTTCGTGCTGGTGGAGCAGGCATTCGTCAAGGACAACAAGAAGACGATCGCGAAGGTCCTGGACGAGGCCGGCGTGAAGGTCGTTCGCTTCGCCCGGTTCAAGGTCGGGCAGGCGTAGGGGCACTCTGGAGACAGAGACCCGAGATTCGCGACGCAACGAGGAGGCCGCCGACGTGCCGGAGAAGACGACCACTAGCGCGACGGCGGCCTCGTCGTCCGAACCGCATGAGCATGAGCAGCACGCGCCTCGTGCGGGCTGGAAGCGGGTGCTGCTGAAGCTCTCGGGCGAAGCCTTCGCCGGACGCGACCCCCTCGGCATCGACCCCGAGGTCGTGCAGCACGTGGCGGAGGCCATCTCCGAGGCCGTTCGGGACGGCGTGCAGGTGGCGGTCGTGTGCGGCGGCGGCAACATGTTCCGCGGGGCCCAACTCGCCGCGCGCGGCATGGACCGGGGCCGTGGCGACTACATGGGGATGATCGGCACGGTCATCAACTGTCTGGCCCTCCAGGACTTCCTGGAGAAGCTCGGGATGGACACCCGGGTCCAGACGGCCATCACCATGAGCCAGGTCGCAGAGCCGTACATCCCCCGGCGTGCCATCAGGCACCTGGAGAAGGGCCGTGTGGTCATCTTCGGCGCGGGGCTCGGCCAGCCGTTCTTCTCCACCGACACCACCGCCGCTCAGCGCGCGCTGGAGATCGGCGCGGAGGCCGTTCTGAAGGCCACTCAGGTGGACGGGGTCTACGATGCCGATCCTCGAAAGAATCCAGACGCGGTCAAGTTCGACCGTTTGGATTACGGTGAAGTCCTACAGCGGGGACTGAAGGTCATGGACGCCACGGCCATCAGCCTCTGCATGGACAACGCGCTCCCCATCGTGGTCTTCGACCTCATGGGGCAGGGCAACATCGTCCGGGCCGTCCGGGGTGAGAAGATCGGCACGCTGGTCAGCCCGGCTGAGGGCTGACCGCAGCCCCGGGCCACAGTGCGCGAGCGTGGCGCGTGACCGCAGTGTGGAACCGCAGTGACCAGGGCCGACCAGATGACATGGGAGTCGCAGTGATCGACGAGACGCTCCTCGAAGCCGAGGAGAAGATGGAGAAGGCGGTCACGGTCGCCAAGGAGGACTTCCAGGCCATCCGTACCGGACGGGTCACCCCCGCCATGTTCAACAAGATCACGGCGGAGTACTACGGCACGCCGACACCGATCAACCAGCTCGCCTCGTTCACCTTGCCGGAGCCGCGGATGGTCATCGTCCAGGTTTTCGACAAGTCGTCCATGCAGGCCGTGGAGAAGGCGATCCGCGAGAGCGACCTCGGCGTGAACCCGACCAACGACGGCAACGTCATCCGGGTGGTCTTCCCCGACCTGTCGGAGGAGCGCCGCAAGGAGTTCATCAAGGTCGCGGGCAGCAAGGCCGAGGACAGCAAGATCTCCATCCGTAACGTCCGCCGGCGTGCCAAGGACACCCTCGACAAGCTCGCCAAGGACGGTGAGGTGGGCGAGGACGAGGTCCGGCGCGCCGAGAAGGAGCTCGACGACACCACGCACCGGTACGTGGCGCAGATCGACGAGCTCCTGGAGCACAAGAAGGCCGAACTGCTCGAGGTTTGATGAGACTCGACGACGCCGGGGAGCCCGCCGGCTCCCCGGACGAGCCGGCGACCGGAGTTTCCGGTCTGCCGACGGGTGAGGTCGCGGCCTCGCTCTCCGGTGACGCGCCGGGCGCCTTCTCCGGGAGTTCCACGTCCGCGGGTGTTCCGCCCGCGGACGGGCAGTCCGGCGCGACCGCGTCCGGGGGCAAAGGCCCGGGCAAGGCCGGTCGCAACCTTCCGATCGCCATCGGCGTGGGCGGTGCCCTCGGGGCCCTGGTGCTGCTGTCGCTCTACACGGTCAAGGAGATCTTCCTTGGCGTGATGGTGGTCTTCCTGTTCCTCGGCATGCGCGAGTTGACGGACGCGTTCAAGAGCCGAGACATACGGGTGCCGTTCATCCCCCTTGCCACGGGCATGGTCGCCACTCCGGTCGTGGCGTACGTGTGGGGTTCGACGGCGATCGTCGCGGCCGTTTCGCTCACCGTGCTGGCGCTGCTCATGACGCGGATGACCGAAGGCTCCGACGGGTATGTCCGGGACGTCGCCGCAGGGGCGTTCGTCGCGGGCTACCTGGTCCTGATGGGCGGGATCGTCGCGCTGCTCATGCGTCCGGGCGACGGCGACCACCGGATCGTCATCTTCATCGCGACGACCGTGGCCAGTGACATCGGGGGCTACTTCGCCGGGTCGTTCCTCGGCAAGCACAAGATGGCCCCGACGATCAGCCCGAAGAAGACCTGGGAGGGCTTCACAGGATCCGCCGTCACCTGCATGCTCGTCGGCGGCTGGCTCGTGTGGTGGCTACTGGACGGTGGTCAGGTCTGGCAAGGCGTGGTGGTCGGCCTCGCCGTCGTCGTCACCGCGACCGTCGGCGACCTCATCGAATCCATGATCAAGCGGGATCTCGGCATCAAGGACATGGGGACCCTCCTGCCCGGCCATGGTGGCGTGATGGACCGCCTCGACTCGCTGGTGGCGACGGCTCCGGTCGTCTGGCTGCTGCTAGAGCTCTTCGTCCCCAGCTAGGCTTCGCGGTCCCTGAACCGCTGCGTCCTTGACTGAACCGCTGCGTCCCTGGCGCGGGCAAGGCCGGGCTAGGAGACGACCCAGGAACGGCCCTGTTGCGCGAGGCGCCGTACCAGCGCGTCCGAGCCCTCGCTCTTGGCGAAACGGTGCTCCTCGCCGGTGATGGGGACGAGCCATAGCCATCGCACCGGGTCGCCATGGATGGACAACCCGGTCAGGGCGGGGGCAGGTGGGCCGGCAAGCCGGCCGGGGTCGTCCAGGAGCAGGACGCCCTCCCAGACGATCTCACCGGTGCTAAGGGGGAACGTGCGGGCCTCGTGGTACCACTTGACCACGTCCCCAGGCGCGAACCACGTCACCGACCGCCACGGGTACTGCGCGAGCCAGGGGAAGATGCTGCCCGCGCGCTGGCTCGGCAGGGTGCTCGCCACGGCTAGCTCGATCCTGGCGTAGGGAGCGACGTCGTCCTCGTACAGCTCCACCGTGGGCATCCGCTGGCGGCTCATGCCGACGGTGCTGAGCACGGTGAAGTCACGGTCGCCGCGTAGGGGTCGTTCCGACACGCCCACCGTCGGGGCCACGCTCGGCCTTCCGCCCGCCAGTTGGCGTCCTACGTCGTGCCAGTAGTGGCCACCTGGTCCGAGCCTTTGCAGCAGGTGACCGAGGACGGATTGTTGGAATTCGGCCCACGATCCGTCAGCACGGCACGTCTTCCAGTGCTCGCGCGCGCGGTCGATCCTTGGGCCGAAGTCCTCGATCTCGTCGGCCAGAGGGAAGGCGAAGGGGCTCTGTTCCGTCGCGTCGCGGCCGTAGCCGGGGATCCCGCGCCCCATGTCCGACCAACCGGGGATGACGAACAGCGGATCCCCTGCCTCAAGGACGGCCACGCCGTCGCCTTCTTCGAACCACACGACCTCTAGGGCGGCGGTGTCCAGCGCCTTGCGTCCCTCTGGGTGCCTGACGTGGGACTCTGGCAGAAGCGGTGCGCTGCCCGCGTTCAGGCGTGACTGGTCCAGTTCGGCAGGAGCCTTGTGGTGGTTGGCTACCCAGACCGCTCCGACCACCGAGTCGCGGGCGTCCTTGAGGTAGGCCGCGGTGACGTCCCCATCGGTCTCGATGATGAGCCTACGGCTGCCGTAGGGGCTGGCCTCGGCGTGGACGACAGTGGCGGCGGGGCTCCGGGGGGATGCGGCGCCCCTGCGCAATACCGACATGATCGGCACCTTAGTCGCAGACAAGGTCATGTGCAGGGATGTCGTGTCTCGCTTATGTCCCGGCTGGGAATCGGGGCGGTACCGTGGGCGGACGAGGCATGGCCGGGTGTTTGCGACACTGTAAGGACCATGTCTGCGACCACCGGCCCCACGAGGACCCCGGCGAAGCTCGTCTTCGCCGCTCCACGCCGCGGCAAGCCACCGCGCCATCTCGCCGACCTCACCTCCGCCGAGCGGCGCGAGGCGGTCGCCGCGCTCGGCGAGAGGCCGTTCCGGGCCGATCAGCTGTCACGGCACTACTTCGCCCGGCTGATCGACGACCCGGCCGAGATGACCGACCTCCCCGCCGCCGTCCGCGATCGTCTCGTCGCGGAGCTGCTGCCCTCGCTTCTCACACCCGTACGCCAGCTGGACTGCGACGATGGCAGGACGCTGAAGACGGTCTGGAAGGCGTTCGACGGCGTCCTGTTCGAGTCGGTGCTGATGCGCTACCCGGACCGCGCGACGATGTGCGTCTCGTCCCAAGCGGGTTGCGGCATGAACTGCCCTTTCTGCGCGACCGGTCAGGCGGGGCTTACTCGCAACCTTTCCGCTGCCGAGATCGTCGAGCAGGTCGCGGCCGGCGCGCGCGCTCTGGCTCGTGGACGGATTCCAGGCGGACCTGGACGCGTCTCCAACATCGTCTTCATGGGCATGGGCGAGCCGTTGGCCAACTACAAGGCCGTGATCGGTGCCGTACGGCGCATCACGGATCCGGCACCGGCGGGCCTGGGGATCTCCCAGCGATCCGTCACCGTCTCCACGGTGGGGCTCGTCCCGGCGATGGAGAAGCTCGCCGCCGAGGACATGTCCGTCCGGCTGGCCGTCTCCCTGCACGCCCCCGATGACGAGCTTCGCGACGAGCTGGTACCGGTCAACAACCGGTGGAAGGTCGCGGAGGTGCTCGACGCCGCCTGGGCGTACGCGGACCGCAGCGGGCGCCGCGTCTCGATCGAGTACGCCCTGATCAAAGACGTCAACGATCAGGCGTGGCGGGCCGATCTCCTCGGGAAGCTCTTGCGCGGTCATCTCGTACACGTCAATCTGATCCCGTTGAACCCGACGCCGGGTTCCAAGTGGACCGCCTCGCGACCCGAGGACGAGCGGGAGTTCGTCCGGCGCCTTGAGGCCCACGGGGTCCCGGTCACGGTGCGCGACACTCGGGGCAGGGAGATCGACGGGGCCTGCGGGCAGCTGGCCGCGGCGACCAAGGACTGAGTGCGCCGGCGGGCGTGTTCCTCGCGCCTCGCGGGCGCGCTGGACTGAGGAGCACGGTGCCGGTGAAAACGGGTGCGCGGCTGCCGGTGGCGTTGCGAGGGTATGACCGAGGCCAGGTGGACCAGCTGCTCGGGCGGATCGCACGAGCGCTGAACGGCGGGCCGCCACTGTCCGCGGACGAGGTTCGCGCCGCCCGGTTCGACATCGTCCTGCGGGGCTATGAGCAGCGCGCTGTGGACGAACTGGTGCGCGAGTGCATCAGAGAACTTCAGACCACCGCTCCCTACGACGAGCGTCCGGGTCGCCCTCGCGTCCACCCCGGCTGGTTGGTCAACTGGATCCAGAACGCACGCTTCTCGGGTGCGGGTCTCCGCTCGGGTTATGACGTACGCGACGTGGATGCGTTCCTGGATCGTGTGGTCGCCGGCCTGCGCGGTTCCGCCCCGCCGGTGACGGCCCGTGATGTGCGGGAAAGTGCGTTCCGGGTCGTCCGGCTCGGGCCCGGTTATGACGAGCAGGAGGTCGACCGGTTCCTCGTCCAGCTCGCGGGGGCCCTGGAGCGCCGCTGAGTTATCCACAATTCGGCGGGGGACTGGCGCACGGCGCCGGGGCGCGCGACGCTACGTGACATGGATCACTTCGATGCGCAACGGCGGCGACTGCGCTCCCTGTTCGGCCTCTTCTTCGCTCCCGAGGTCACCGCCGCACTGCTTCCCCTGGCCCGTCCCGCGCTGCGGCTTGGGGGCGAAGGCGCGGTGAGCGTTCACCTCGGTGGCCCCCCGCTGCTTCCGCCGGGCGAACGCTGGCCCGAATGGGAGGGGCGGCCGCTCGACTTCCTGGGCGCCGTCGACTTCGCCGACCTCGCCGTGCTCGGCGACATCCCCGGGTTGCCCGCCACGGGGATGGCCGCCTTCTACTACGCGAGCGAGGCACCTCGTCCGTGGGGCGATGCGGCAGGCCAGCGTGACGGCTGGCGCGTCTTCACCGGCGAGTTGCAGGAGACCAGCACGCCACCTGGTGCTCCCCGGTACCCGCAGTGCGTCCTCGGGGCCGCCCCGTTCCTGTCGCTGCCCTCCCCGCAAGAACCCGTCGTCCGCCGCTTGGAACAGGCCTACAGCGGCTGCCTGCACGTGTACGAGCAACTCCACGCAGCTTGGTCACAGCACGCCTGGCCCGACGACACACCCGTCCATCAGTTGGGCGGCTGGCCCGCGCTCGTCCAGCGCCCGATCGGTCCTGACTGCCTGTACGCCTCGTCCGGCCGTGACCTCGACTCCCTCCGACCCGTCGAACTTTCCCCAGAAGACGAAGCCATCGTGGACGAATGGCGTCTGCTGCTCCAACTCGACTCAGACACACGTCTCGGATGGCACTGGGGCGACCCAGGCCGCGTCTACTTCTGCGCCCGAGATGACGAACCCCTGGAGCGAACATGGCTGACCGTTCAGGCCACCTGACGGTTGCGGCTCGGCCGACTACGCCGCGCAGAACTCGTTGCCCTCGGGGTCCTGCATGATCCACCAGTGCCCGGCAGGCCCCCGGTCGACCTCGCGGACGCGAGTCGCTCCCAACGCTTCCAACCGGTCCACCAGCTTCTCAAGGCCGCCGGGCTCGCTGTGGATGTCGATGTGCAGGCGATTCTTGCCGGACTTGCCCTCGGGCACATCCTGGAAGAGCAGCCGCCTGCCGTGGCCGACGCCGCTGGCCTCGTCGAAGGGGTCTTCGGGGTGGCGGACCGCGGCGTAGCCCCGGAAGGTCTTGTGACCGCGATGTTCGAGGACCGCCCCCTCACCGATCTGGCCGGCGGCCAGCAACTGCTCGACAAGCGTGCTGGGATCCTCCACCTCGTAGTCCAGGGCCGCGGCCCAGAAGTCCGCGAGGGAGGGCGCGTCCGTGCTGTCGATGACCAGTTTCCAACTCAGAACCATGTAACCAGTATTACTAGTTACATGAATCACTCGCAACCATGACACTGGGTGCCAGTAGCGGTGTCGCCCACCGGGGCCGCTATGCCCTGAGCTCCATCGTGTATGACCCGCATCCTGGCCCTTCGACCAGACAGTTGACCGCCCGCTGCACCCGTGCCGGCGAGGTGCGCCCCGTTGATGGTGCCTTGCGGGTCCGGCGCCGCCCTGGTGCGCGGTGATCACATCCTTCCGACGCGTCCCAAGATCACCCCGAAGGATCACTTGGTGCTGCACCCTTGAGGGAGGCCTTAGTGGCGGAGGCGGGGAAGCGCCGCATAGGCGATGCCGGCTGCTGCTGTCCAGAGAAGCAGGTGGAGGGCCAGGGCGGGGAAGCCGGAGACGAACGCTTCGGAGCCGTCGTGGGCGGTGCGGAGCCACTCGATCATGGGGATGGAGAGCCATGAGAGCCGGCCGAGACCGAGGAGGATCAGGGCCGCCGCTCCGCCGAGCAGCGCCAGGAGGGAGACGCCGGGATCTGTGAGGACGGCTCGGCTCGTCCAGGCGCCGAGGAGGGTGCCGGAGGCGGCGACGAGTGCGGAGAGGGCGAGGCCGGTCAGGATCGCCTTGCCCGGCGATTCGGCCAGAATCGCCTGGAAGAGGGGGACGGCCAGTGCGAGAAGGCCGAGACAGAGGTTGACCGCGTACGCCGCCAGCAACCCGGCCCATGTGGGTGTGGAGGGGCGGCGTGCGGCGGTGGCCGTCAGTGCGCGTTGCTCGTCCGGCTGTGTGTCCAGTAGGGCGCGCGCTGTCCAGGCCCAGATGGGGAACATGAAGGCGGCGACGTCACCGAGGGTGCCGACGGCGAGATCGCCCGCCTCCGGCCCGCTCGGCCCCTGGAGGAGGATCAGCGCCACGACGAGGGCGATGACGATCAGAGGGTGCAGCACGCGCAGCGAACGGAGGTAACCGGAGATCTGGAAGCGGGCCAGTGCGATCACCGGGGCCTCCGTACTTCGTGACCGTCCGCGCGGAGCTTGGTCTCCACGGCGTCGGCCTCGTGCTTGGGCACGATGACCTCCAGGAGAGTCCATTCGACCGCTTCGGAGGCGAGGTGGGTCACGGTGCCGTCGGCCACGCGCAGGCGGTCGATGTCGGGAAGCGCCTCGATGCAGCGCTGGTGATCGCTGACCACCACCGTCGTTCCCGCGGCGGCGAGGTCGGCGATCAAGGACGGGAGGGCGCCGCGGGTGGCGGCGTCCAGGCCGGCGAAGGGCTCGTCCAGGATGAGGAGGGACGGGGCGTCCAGCAGGGCTTGGGCGATGCCGACCTTCTGGGCGCTGCCCTTGGACAGTTCGCCCAAGCGGACGCTGAGAAGGTGCTCGAAACCGAGGCGTTCTGCCCATTCGTCCACAGCGGAGCGGGGTACCCGGCGGATCGCGGCCATGTGATTCAGGTACGAGCGGACGACGAACGGCTGGTCCACGGGGAACCGTTCGGGCGCATAGCCCACGCGGCTCGGCCTGTCCTTGATGACGCCCTTGCGCGGAGTGCGCAGCCCCGCGATCAGCCGGAGCAGGGTGGATTTTCCCGCGCCGTTGCGTCCGGTCACCTCGGTCACCCGGCCTGGGGGGAGGGAGAGGGTGACGTCCTTGAGCACCCAGGGATCCTTCCGGTGATAGCGGAAGGCGATGCTTTCAAGCCGCATAGGCAACGGACGGTAGCGACGCTGTCGTAAGGGTGGCGTTAACCCAAGCGGGTGCGGAGGGACACGAGAATGTGGGCATGGGTGCTTCTGCGGCAGGTGCGGGGTGTGTGTTCTGCGAGATCGTGAAAGGCGAGCGGCCGGCGCACATTGTGCTCGACGTACCTGACGCGGTGGCGTTCTTGGATACGCGGCCGTTGTTCAAGGGGCACACGTTGCTGGTCCCGCGCGTGCACTACGAGACGCTCGGGGACCTGCCATCCGACCTGCTGGGACCCTTCTTCGGCCAGGCGCAGCGGTTGGCGGGAGCGATGGAGTCCGTGCTCGGCTCGGCGGGGTCGTTCGTGGCGATGAACAACCGGGTGAGTCAGAGTGTGCCGCACCTGCATGTTCATGTTGTCCCGCGGAACCGCAAGGACGGTCTGCGAGGCTTCTTCTGGCCACGGCAGAAGTACGCATCCGAGGTCGAAACGGCCGAGTACGCAGCGCGTCTGGCGGCTGCGATGGTGTAGGGCCCTTGAGGCGCCGCGCAGTGGTTCGACGGCGCCCGTGGGTCCTGAAGGCCGGGTGGCCGCACAGGGTGTCTGGGGATCGGTGGGCAGTACGGCCGGAGTTGACGTGATGGGCGTTGGGGTGAGTGGGTCTGCCGGCAAGGCCCGGCTAAGGCCTTGCCGGGGGGTCAGCCTAGGGCCGCCACTATGGCCACGTAGGGTTCGGCTGCTTCGGTCTCGGGTGGGGTGGGGTCGGTGCCCGCTAGGGCGGCAGCGTGTTCGTAGAGGTCGCGTTCTGCCCGGTCTAGGGCCGCGGACAGCACGTACTCGGGGACCGTCCAGCCGATCAGCTCGGCCGCCTTGCGGATCACGAGGTTCTGTTCCGTGGACGTCTGGAAACCGATGTGATCGGTGGCGGGAAGGTCCTGGCGAACCGACTCAGACATGGCCGGTCTCCTTCCTTGCAGCACTTAGAAAGTACGTCGGGCGGAGTGGCCTGGACATCCCCTTTAAGGACGAGAATCGGTGCGGGTGCGGTGGGTCAGCGGGCGCCCCAGGAGTAGGTCTGCTTGCGCAGCTTGAGATAGACGTAACTTTCAGTGGACACGACGCCGGGGACCGCGCGGATGCGGCCGAGGAGCTCCAGGAGGTGCCCGTCGTCCGCGCAGACGAGTTCGAGCAGGATGTCGAAGGAGCCGGCGGTGATGACCACGTAGTCGATCTCGGTGATGGCGGCGAGCCCGTCGGCGATCTCCTCCAGGTCGCCATCGCATCTGACGCCGATCATCAGCTGCCGGGAGAAACCGAGCATGAGGGGGTCGGTGACGCCGACGATCTGCATGACTCCGCTGTCGAGTAGTTTCTGGACACGTTGGCGGACGGCGGCCTCGGAGAGTCCGACCGCCTTGCCGATGGCGGCGTAGGAACGCCGGCCGTCCTGCTGGAGCTGCTCGATGATCTGCTTGGCGGTCTCGTCGAGCGGGACGGCGGAAGAGCCCCGGCGGGTGGGCGGCAAGGCCGTCATCGTTGGTCTCCTTGCGGCATCGGGAGTGAATCGCATTCAGATCAAGTGAATCGGTCGCGAATGATGATCGTAACAACGGAATCACTTGTACTGAAGCGGGATCCTCTGTAAGGGTCGGGCTGACAGGGACACTTCGGGCGAGAGCCCGGGAGGGATCGAGGATGAGCCGACTGCGCAACTTCATCGGCGGCGAACACACGGACGCGAAGGGCGGGCGGACCCTGGAGGTGGTCGATCCCAGCACCGGCGAGGCGTACGCGGAGGTGCCCGTGTCCGGGCCTGAGGACGTCGACGCCGCGTTCCGGGCGGCGGCGGGTGCTTTCCCCGGGTGGCGGGACGCGACGCCGGGGGAGCGGAGCCTGGCCATGCTGCGGTTCGCGGACGCGGTGGAGGCACGTGCGGGGGACCTCGTCGAGGCGGAGAGCCGGGACACCGGCAAGCCCCTTCAGCTGACCCTGGACGAGGAGGTGCCGCCGATGGTGGACAACCTCCGGTTCTTCGCGGGCGCCTCTCGGGTGCTGGAGGGACGGGCGTCGGGCGAGTACATGGCGGACCACACGTCCTCGATCCGGCGCGAGCCGATCGGGGTGTGCGCCCAGGTGACGCCCTGGAACTACCCGATGATGATGGCTGTCTGGAAGATCGGGCCCGCACTGGCCGCGGGCAACACGGTCGTGCTCAAGCCGTCCGAGACGACGCCCGCGACCACGCTGATGCTGGCCGAGATCGCGGCGGAGTTCCTGCCGCCGGGGGTGTTCAACGTCGTGTGCGGTGACCGGGACACCGGTCGAGCGCTCGTCGACCATCCGACGCCGCAGATGGTGTCGATCACCGGCAGCGTGCGCGCGGGGATGGAGGTCGCCGCGGCCGCGGCCAAGGACCTCAAGCGGGTGCACCTGGAGCTGGGCGGCAAGGCGCCCGTCGTCGTCTTCGATGACGCGGACGTGGAGTCGGCGGCGGCGGGCATAGCCGAGGCCGGGTACTTCAACGCCGGACAGGACTGCACGGCGGCCACGCGGGTCCTGGTCGCCGACCGGCTGCACGACGATTTCGCCACGGCGCTCACCGAGGCCGCCAAGGCGACGGCGGTCGGGCCCCCGAGTGACACGGAGGCGTACTACGGCCCGGTGAACAACGCGGGGCAGCTTGAGCGCGTCCAAGGGTTCCTCGATCGGATCCCCGAGCACGCGCGGGTCCTGACCGGGGGCAAGCGGGTCGGGGAGCGCGGGTACTTCTTCGCCCCGACGGTCGTCGGCGGGCTTCGCCAGGACGACGAGATGGTGCAGAACGAGGTGTTCGGCCCCGTCATCACCGTGCAGAGCTTCTCGGACGAGCGGCAGGCCGTCGAGTGGGCGAACGGTGTGAAGTACGGTCTGGCAGCGAGTGTCTGGACGCGCGACCACGGACGGGCCATGCGGATGACCAGGGCTCTGGATTTCGGTGCGGTGTGGGTGAACACCCATATCCCCCTGGTGTCGGAGATGCCGCACGGTGGCTTCAAGCATTCCGGCTACGGCAAGGACATGTCGATGTACGGAATCGAGGACTACACGCGCGTCAAGCACGTGATGCACTACATCGGCGGCTGACCGCCCCGACCCTGTGAAGGAACCCCCGGCCATGACCGAGACCAAGTCCGCCCCGGCACGCGAGGAGCCGGATCACGCGGTTCCCGCCATCGAGCTCGCGGGTGTGGAGAAGGCGTACCACGCCTATGGCGAGACGATCGCGGCGGTCCGCGGTCTCGACCTGACCATCGCGCAGGGGGAGTTCTTCTCCCTTCTGGGGCCGTCCGGCTGCGGCAAGACCACGACCATGCGGATGATCGGCGGGTTCGAGGAGCCGAGCGTCGGCGAGGTCTACCTGCATGGGCGCAACGTCACAGGTGTGCCCGCAAACCGGCGTGACGTGAACATGATGTTCCAGTCGTACGCGCTGTTCCCGCACATGAACGTTTTCGAGAATGTCGCGTTCGGTCTGCGCCGGCGCGGCGTCCCGAGAGGCGAGATCAAGGCGCGGGTGGGCGAGATGCTGGACATCGTCGATCTGGCCGGACGGGAGCGGAGCCGTCCGGCTGAGCTGTCCGGCGGGCAGCAGCAGCGGGTGGCGCTGGCGCGCGCCCTGGTCAACCGGCCGCGCGCCCTGCTGCTGGACGAGCCGTTGGGCGCGCTCGACCTGAAGCTCCGCCAGGCCATGCAGGTCGAGCTGAAGCACATCCAGCGGGAGGTCGGCATCACGTTCCTGTACGTGACACACGATCAGGGTGAGGCGCTCACCATGTCCGACCGCATCGCGGTCATGAACGACGGGCTGATCGAACAGCTGGGGACGCCCAGGGAGATCTACGAGCATCCGGCGACGCGGTTCGTGGCCGGGTTCATCGGGACGTCCAACCTGCTGGGCGGCGAGGTCGCGGGGGTCGACTCGACGACCGCGGTGATCTCCTATGGCCGGGACGGGCGGATCGAGGTGCCGGTGCGGGACGGTGTGGAGGTCGCGGCGGGGGAGCGGTTGGAGTTGACCGTCCGGCCGGAGAAGATCGGCATCGGCCGGGGCAGGCCGGTGGACGGGCTGTGCGGTGTCCGGGGCACGGTGACCGAGGTGGTCTACCGCGGGACGTCGACCAGCTACAACGTGACGACGTCCGCGGGCGCCGACGTTGTGGTGTTCTCGCAGAACACCACCTCTGCTGACGACATCGCCGCCCGAGGGGACGATGTGTGGCTGTCGTGGGATCCGCGCCACTCGTACGCACTGGGGGCATCCAGTGAGTGACATCGACCCCGCTTTCCGGCGCGGACTTACTCGGCCGCGTATGGCACGCTCCACTGTTTCGCGTCGGCGTGCCGTCCAACTGCTGGGCGCAGGGTTCGCCCTAGCGGCGTGTGGTGTGGAGGGGCGAGGCGCCAAGGGGCAGGTCAGTCAGAGCGACGTCCAGGAGTATTGGTCGGGCAGGGCCAGGACCGGGAAGTTGAGCTGGGCGAACTGGCCTGGCTACATGCAGGACGACCACGAGACCATCAAGGCGTTCGAGAAAGCCACCGGCATCAAGGTGACCTACAAGGAGGTCATCCAAGAGACGGGGCCGTGGTTCGGCAAGATCCAGGCACCGCTGGCGGCCGGGCAGTCGATCGGCTTCGACCTGATGGTCATGACGAACGGGATCCAGCTGGAGAAGTGCCGGCAGCTCGGCTACCTGGCACCGCTCGACCCGTCACGGCTGGGGAACTTCGCCGCGAACGCCGGTCCGGGCTTCAAGAACCCGTCCTACGACCCGGGCAACGCGTTCACGGTGCCCTACCAGTCGGGCATCACCGGGATTGCCTACAACACCAAGTACATCAAGGACGAGATCACCAGCATCGCCCAATTGTTCGACGCCCGGTACAAGGGCAGGGTCGGCATGATGGGAGACTCGCAGGAGCTCGGTAGTTTCGGAATGCTCCTGCTGGGTGTCGACCCGGAGAAGTCGACACTGGCCGACTGGGAGAGGGCCGCCGCCAAGCTCCGCGAGCAACGCGACCGGGGGATCGTTCGCAAGTACTACAGGCAGGACTACGTCGACGCGGTCAGCAAGGGCGACGTGTGGCTCAGCATGGCGTGGTCGGGTGACGTCTACAGTCTCACCAGCCCGGACGTGCGGTTCGTGGTGCCCGAGGAAGGCGGCACGCTCTGGACGGACAACATGTGCATCCCGAAGACCGCCGAGAACCCCGTGGACGCGCTGACCCTGATGGACTGGCTCTACGTCCCGGCGAACAACGCACCGTTGACCGAGTTCGTCAACTACATCACGCCGGTCCCGGCGACGAAACAGATCATCGCGGCGGACGCGGCGAAGGCCACCGGTGACGACAGGAAGGACCTGACCAGGCTGAGCACCAGCCCGCTGGTGTTCCCGTCCGAGACGGACCTGGCCCGGTTGCGGCGCTATCGGCGGCTCACCCAGGCGGAGGAGACCCAGTACCAGAAGGTCTTTGAACCCATCGCCAAGGGTTCGTGATGGCCAGGCGGGGGAGGCTCGCGCCCTATCTGATGGTTCTGCCAGGCGGGTTGTGGCTGACGGCCTTCTTCGCCGTTCCGCTGGTGCTGATGGTGTCGCTGTCATTGCAGACCGGAAATCTCGTCGACGGGTTCCGGCAGACGGTCCATTGGCAGAACTACAGCGAGAGCCTCGACACCTACGGCTATCTGTTCGTCCGGTCGCTCTGGTACGGGCTGCTGGCGACGGTCGCGTGTCTGGCACTGGCCTACCCGGCGGCGTACTGGATCGCGTTCCGGGGCGCCCGCAACAAGACGACGTACCTGTTCCTCCTGCTGCTGCCGTACTTCGTGTCGTTCGTGCTCAGGACGGTCTCGTGGAAGCTCGTCCTGACCGACAACGGGCCGATCCTCGGGCCGCTGCGCGACCACGGGATCCTGCCGCCGGGTTTCCACGTCCTGGACACCGGGTTCGCGGTCGTGTCCGGGCTGGCCTACAACTTCCTGCCCTTCATGGTGCTGCCGATCTACGTGGCGCTGGAGCGGATCGACCAGCGGCTGGTGGAGGCCGCCTACGACCTCTACGCGAGCCGCGCGCAGGCGTTCGGGCGGGTGATCCTGCCGTTGTCGTTGCCGGGTGTCTTCGCCGGTGTGATCATGACGTTCGCGCCGATGTCGGCGGACTACGTCAACGCCGAGGTGCTCGGTGGCCCCGGCAACACCATGATCGGCAACGTGATCCAGTCGGAGTACTTCGACAACGGCGCCTACCCGGTCGCGTCCGCGCTGTCGTTCGTGCTGATGGCGATCCTGCTGCTCGGCATCTTCGCCTACGCGCGGGCCCTCGGCGCCCGGGACGTGCTGGGCGTGGCGGGACGATGACGACCCGTACGCGTACCCCGGCGCGCCGCCCTGTCCGGCGGCTCCGGACTCGACGGTTCTCCGGCCTGCACGTCTACACCCTGTTGCTGATCGCGTGGCTGCTGCTGCCGGTCGCGATCATGATCATGTTCGGGTTCAACGACACCCACGGCAAGCAGAACTTCCGGTGGGAGGGCTTCACGCTCACGTGGTACGCCCACCTGCTCGACAAGAACGATCTCACCACCGCCGTCGTCAACTCGCTGACGATCGCGCTGCTCAGCACGTGCGTCACCACCGTCATCGGGACGTTCGCCGGGCTCGCGCTCGGCCGGTACCGGTTCCGCGGCCGGGGCACGACGAGCCTCCTGCTGTTCATGGTGATCTCCTGCCCGGAGATCGTGATGGGCGCCTCGCTGCTGTCGATGTTCGTCACGTTCAACCTGCCGCGCGGCTACCTGACGATCCTGGCCTCGCACGTGATGTTCTCGATCGCGTTCGTGGCCGTGACCGTCCGCGCCCGCGTGGTGGGCCTCGATCCGGCCGTGGAGGAGGCCGCGCGGGACCTCGGCGCCGGGCCGTGGACACGGTTCCGGCTGGTCACGCTACCGATGATCATGCCGGGGGTGGTGGCGGGGGCGCTGCTGGCGTTCGTGCTGTCCATCGACGACTTCGTCATCACCGACTTCACCGGCGGCGCGACGGTGACGTTCCCGCTGTGGATCTACGGTTCGACACGGACGGGTATGCCACCGCAGGTCAACGTGATGGGCACCCTCATCTTCGCCGTCGGCGCGCTGGTCGCCGCGGTGGCGGCGCGGCGCACCGCCCGCGCGTCCGGCTGAGGCGCCGCGAGCGGTGGACGCGCCGCGCGGACGCTCGTTCAGTCGAGTGCCTGGTAGACGGACGTCCAGAAGTCGGCGTAGAGGTGGGAGGCGTTCGGCGGCATCGGTCGCTGCGTCAACAGGATCGCGATCAGGTCCTCGGCCGGGTCGTTCGCCCAGGACGTGCCGAAGCCGCCGTCCCAGCCGTAGCGGCCTGGGGTGGCGTACAGCTCGTCGCGGCGCAGGACGACCGACACGCCGAAGCCCCAGCCGCGGGCCGTACCGAGGGCGGCGGCGTGCTGCCCGGCCGCCAGCTGGTCGGTGGTCATCAATTCGACCGCCGGACGCGACAGCAGGCGCACGCCGTCGTGCGTGCCGCCACCGGCCAGCATCCGGGCGAACGCGAGGTAGTCACCGGCGGTGGAGACCAGCCCCGCCGCGCCGTCGGGGAGTGCGGGCGGACGGCTCCAGGCGCCGTCGACGCCGTCGGCGAGGGTGAGCGCGCCGTCCTGGTCTTCGAACGAGCAGGCGTCGGCGAGGCGGTCGCGGTCGGCGGCGGGGACGTGGAAGCCGGTGTCCCGCATGCCCAGCGGCTCGAACACGCGCTCACGCAGGAACACCTCCAACGGACGGCTGGTGGCGCGTTCTAGGAGGATGCCGAGGATCGTCGATCCCGTGGTGTACAGCCAGCGTTCCCCAGGCTGATGCAGGAGCGGAAGGGTCCCGACGTTACGGAGCCACTCGTCCGCTGTGTGGGGCGCGTCCGGACGCGGAGGTCCGAAGCCCATGAGATCCATCTCGCGCACAGCATCGTCGAACGAAGTGCCGAACGTGGAACCGTCCAGGGCAATGCCCAGGCCGCAGCGGAAGTCGAGCAGGTCCCGGACGATGATGGGGCGTACGGCGGGCACGGTGTCGTCCAGGGGGGCGTCTGGGCGACGCAGGACGCGGCGACCGGACAGCTCAGGGAGGAGACCGTCCACCGGGTCGTCCAGCCGCAGGATGCACTCCTCGACGAGCATCAGCGCCGCCGCGGCGACGACGGGCTTGGTCATCGAGGTGATCCGGAAAATGGTGTCCGGACGCATCGGGGTGCCCGTTCCGATCGAAGCACTGCCGATCGAAGCGCTGCCGAGCGCCTCAAGATGCGTTTCGCCGTGCCGGGCCACGAGCGTGACGACGCCCGGCACCGCGCCCCGTTCGATGTGGCCCGTCATCGTCTCGCGTATCCGGCCGAGCCGCGTTTTGGAGAAGGTCATGGTCCCCGCTCCCTCCCTGGTCTGTGCTGAAGTTGACCTGGCGGAGCGGCGGAACTCACCGGAGATCAGTCGGGGGACTCGTCGATCGTGCCGAAGATGACCGACGAGACCTCCAGGTAGAGCTGCTCCGGATACGGCATGAAGCCGACGTTGCGGAGTGCCTGCTTCTGGCCCGCCGACTCCATGACGAACTCCCCGTACCCGAGCATCCGCCCGGCGACGGAGCGTTCGAGGGCGATGTCGGTGACCTTCGCCAGCGGCATCATCGCGACGTTGCGGTTGAGGATGCCGCTGATCAGCATCACCCGGTGCTCGGTGACCAGGAAGAACTCGATCGACCAGGCGAGGACCTTCCAGACCAGGTAGCCGAGCGCGATGAGCCACAGCCACCAGACCCAGAAGGAGCCGGAGACGGCGTTGGCGGCACCGCACGCGATGAGCCCCGCCACCACGATCCCCACGGGCATGATCAGCACGGCCGGGTGCCGGCGCACCGCGATGACCCGTCCCTCGTAGGACATCAGATACTTGTCGACGGTCCGCGACGAGTTGTCGCGGTGCACCATCATGTCCTGCAGATTCACGGTGGCGTCCTCGTCATGATCTGGTTGCCTCAACCGTAGCCGACCGGACGTCGCCGCTGCAGGGCCCGTACGGTAAGGGCGGGCGAGCTTTTGCGGCCTTGTGCGCGCGAGATCGGCGGCTGATGATGGTCGGCATGGACGGCGTGCGAGAGCCTGCGGATGGGCCGGGGAGCCTCCGAGGCGGCAGGGGGCGCCTGTGGCGGGTGTGACGGGGCGGCCCATCTGGCGCCTGCTGCTGCGGGGTCTCGGGGTGTACCTGCCAGGTTGGGAGACTCCCGCCGGTGCCCGGAAGGTACCGGGCGGAGGCCCGGCGACCGGTCCTGGAAGCGGGCCGGGGGAAGCGGGCGATGGCGCGGCGGCCAGGCCCGGCGACGCGGGTCAAGGGTCCACGGGTCCGGCGCAGCCGTACGGCGGTCAGACGCAGGTGTTCGACGGTTGGACCCAAGGGTTCGGGCCGCCCGCCTTCCTGAACGGCGAGGCGGGTTTCGGTCTCCAACTGCCCGAGCGGCGCAGGGGCCTTGAACCCGACCGTGAGATCTACGTCCGGGGACGTGAGAACCCGAGCTTCGGCATCGTCGTCGCGGGTCCCTCGGCGGCGATCGGTACCCGGGTCGTGGACGCGGTGGCGCTGATGAGGTTCGCGCGCCGGCTGACGTTCGAGGAGCTCTTCGACACCGCTGACGCCGACTCCGTGCCGTACGCGGTCCGCGGCGCGCGCGCGGTGGAGAACGTGGTCTTCCTCGACCGCGCGGCTGGGCTCGGGTTGTGCGCCGAGGTGGAACCGATGACGCGCTTCGTCCGGTGCCCGGTGTACGTGCGCATCGGCAGCCCTGCGGAGCGGACCGTCCAGGCGTACGAGACAGCGGTCGAAAGCCTCTAAAGCCTCTGAAACGGCCTGTGCGGACGCCCGCTGGTAGGGCCCGCCGAGATCAGGGTGTCGTCGCCCAGGCGGTGAGGTCCCAAAGCTGATGGGACGGGAGGCGCCGCAGCCGGACGGTCGCGGTGGCCGGGTCCCAGAACACCTCATCGCTCTCCAGTTCCAGTGACTGCCCGGCCGTCAGCACCGCGCACAGCAGCTCCTCCCGGGTACGGACGGCCATCAGGGGCCCGATCTGCGCGACCGCGCCCGTGCTCTCGAACAGGGTGCGCAGCAGTGCCTTGAGCGCCGCCTCGTCCTCCGGCGGTCGTGGCGGCTCCACACCGGCCGGCCGTCCCGCCTCGACGCGCGCCAGCCCGCGCCAGCCGTTGCCGTTGTGCGGCAGGTCGGCGCCGGTCGAGATGAGCAGTGCGCTGAAGGCGCCCGCGAGGTCCTCGGCGGCCTGCCCGCCGAGAAAGTAGCGGCGCCGGCCGGGGGAGCCCGGCGCGTCGCCGTCCGCCCCCTCCGCCGTACGGAAGCGGACGTCGAGCCGGTTCGCGCGCACGCACCGCTCGTACATGTCGGCCAGGATGTCCTGGAGCTGGTCGTCGCGCGTCCAGAGCCGTCCCGTCGCCGTAACGGAGACGCCGTCGCCCGCGGACGTCCGCGGGCTCCCGGTGAGCGCCGCGGCGACCGTGTCGTCCAGTTCCCCCTCGGTGAACCGCAGCAGCTCGGCGACGACGTCCTCGACGTCCTCCAGGGTCCGGGTGAGTGCCCGCTGCAACTCCAGGATCTCCGCGCCGCCGCGCTCCAGGTCGGCCAGGCGCCCGAGGGCGGTGTCGACCTTCCCCTGGACCGTCTCGACCTTTCCCTCCACCGTGTCGACCTTGCCCTTGACGGTGTCGACCTGCCCCTTGACGGTGTCGACCTTCCCTTCGACGGAGCTGGCGTCGATCCCGGTCGCCGCGCGGACGGAGGTCTCCACCTCGGTCAGCTTGCGGCGCAGCGCCGCGAGGGTGATCCGCTGCTGTTCGAGCTCGTGCAGACGTGCGGCCTGCGTCCGCAGGTACTCGTCGGCGTTGTGGACGATCCCGGCCAGTTCCTCGACCTGCCCGGTGTTGTGCCGGAGCCGGGTGTCGAGGGCGGGCAGCACGTCCTGCTTGACCCGCGCGAGCTCGGCGGTGAGCTGTTCGCCGACGGTGACCAGTACGTTGTTCTGCTTGGTGACCTGCTCGTTCAGCTCCTCGATCCGGCGGGTGAACGCGTCCGACTGATCCCTGCTGCGCTTGCTGGCATAGAGCTCCAGTGCCCCGACCACGACGCACATCACCACCAGGACGACCGTCGTCATGACACTCCTCGGGCGGCCGATTTTCACCGATTCGGGTTTTGATCGCGACCATAACTTACGATCAGGCTCGCCGACCGGCACTTACGTAACCGACTGATCTCAGTGACCGTACGGTTTCAACCGTCCATCGAATCTCACCCCGTCACCTCGTGGGCGCGGTCGGTCACAACCCTCGAACTCGGTCACAGCCCTGGAACTCAGTCACAGCCCTCGAACTGGGGGACGGTCGTGGTGACGGCGAGCCGCACCGGACCGAACCATTTCCGCAGCAGCCCCGCCGCGGTGCCGTCCTGGTACATCCCCGTGATCGCCTTGTTGACCGCCTCGCACCCATCGAGGTCTTCCTTCCGGATGCCGATGCCGTACGGCTCGTCCGAGAAGGGCGCGTTCACGATCCTCAGCTTGCCGCCCTTCCGCGCGGCCTGCGCGGCGAGGCCGGCGAGGATGAGGTCGTCGGTGGAGACCGCGTCCAGCTGTCCGGCGGACAGGTGGGTGAGGCAGCCGGCGTAGCCGCTCGCGGCGACCGGCAGGGCGGGCACGCCCTTCTCGTCGTGGACGCGGGGGAAGGACACCGAGCCCGGCACCCGGCACAGCCGCTTGCCCGTGAGGTCATGCACGGTCTTGATCGTGGTGTCGGACGCGCGGACGAGGATGTCCTGGTGCGCGACATAGTACGGTCCCGCGAAGGCCACCTGGACCTTGCGCTCCGGCGTGACGGAGTAGCTCGCCACGACGAGGTCGACCTTGCCGGAGCGCAACAGCGACTCCCGGGTCGCGGAGGTCACGGGTTTGAAGGCGAGGTTCCCGCCGGCGACGCCGAGCCGCCGGGCCACCTCCCGGGCGACGTCGATGTCGAAGCCCTCGTACGAGCCGCCGACGCGCCAGCCGACGCCCGGCTGGTCGGCGTTGACCCCGATGACGAGGCTGTCCTTCGTGGTCACGGAGGTCTCGCCCGCATCGGCGACACCGCAGGCCGCCGCCGCGAGCGCCGTCACGGCCGCCAGCGCCGCCGCCCTGACGCGCTTGAGCCGCGCGGCCCCCGCCGCCGGCTCCCTCACTGCGATCCCCACGTCGCCCCCACCCTCGCCTTCATTTCGACCACCGGTACTCCGCCAGCCGGGGACGCACCCCGACCAGCACGAGCGCCGCGATGATGACTCCTGCGACGGGTAGCACGCCGTACCAGCCACCCGTTCCGCTGTCACCGTCCTCGACCGCCTCAAGGAACGCGGTCCGGTGGGTCTGGATGAGCGACTGCAGGGACTTGTCGTAGCGGACGTAATCGCCGGCCGCCGCGTCCCGCGTGGTGACCGCCTGCGCCCGCTGCCCACCGTTGACGAGGTCCCGCATCCGCCGGTCGTTCGCCTGGAACCGCTTGTACTCCTCAAGCACCGTGACGAGGGCGCGCCGCTGCTCGTCCTCGGTCGAGCGTGTGGCCTCGGTACCGAAGAACCCGAGGAAGGGCACCCGTCCCGGCTCGAAGTTCACGCCCTTCTGCACCGCCTGGTTGTACTCGTTCAGGTTCCCTGCCTTGAGATACAGGACGGTCTGGGATTTGCTCAGGAACACCTGCTCGTAGGCGTCCGCCCTCCCGGGGTCGATCAGGTACCGGGTCTCGTCCGCGTTGGCGCTGTTGCTGATGGCGCGCGCGCGGGACAGGGCCAGGATCGAGTCGAACCCGTCGTTCTTGGCGTCGCGGAGATGGTCCGCCTGCCCGGAGAGCATGGTGGCGCTCGCCGCGACGAGGACGAGCGTGCCGAGCGTGGCGAGGGCCAGCGCCGGGTTCAGCAGGCGCCGGAAGCGTACGGCCAGGAAGAGTTGGAGGGCGACGAGGGCGGCCAGCAGCGCGAAACCCGTGATCAGAATCCACATGCGGCCGGTCAGGATGTCCGATCGCTTGTCCTCGTAGGTGTGCCGGACGAGAGTGCCGTTGTCGAGCGTCAGGTTGTACGCCTTGGGCAGCAGGTCCAGCTTCATCAGGTCGGTCGCGTCACGGTACCGCTGGACGACCGACTCCGGCGGCGGTCCGGAGGCGTGCCGGGCCTGCTGGTCGAGCATGAGGGCCTGGGCGGCGAGCCGCTCGTACCGCCCGAGGGCGTACACCAGCTCGCGGGCGGTGTTGTCCTCGGTGGTCTCGTCGGCGAGCTTGGCGGCCTTCAGCAGCGCCTCGCCGGCCTTCGCGCGGCTCTGGTCGTAGCTCGCGAGGGCCCGGTCCCGCCCGCCGCCGGGCGCGCCGCCGATGAGCAGCGCGTTGGCGAGCTGGGAGTCCATCTCGGTGAGCTGGAAATACAGGTCGCCGGTCGCGACGACCTGCGGGCCGGCGTCGCGACCGATCACCCGCACGCCCTCGCGGGCGCTCACGACGGCCGCCCAGGTGACCCCGAGGAGGACCAGCAACAGCACGACCACCAGTGTCGTCAGCGAACGGACGCGCGATGCGACCGTGCGGGGCAGCGCTCGTGCGAGCCCGGTGGGCGGCCGGGACGGCACGAGTCCCCGCCGGATGGCGGACGGGCCGCGCCGCTCGGGAGGCGCACCGGACGTGGTGGCGGGCGTGCCCGTCGCGGGCGGCTGCTGAACGGCGGTCATGTCGCCTCGCCTCGTGTGAGCGTGATGGTGGTCCAGGCGCCGACGTGCACGCGGTCGCCCTCGGACAGCGGCACCTCGATGTTGACCGGGATCGGCTCCGCGGACCCGTTCACGCAGGTCCCGTTAAGAGATCCGGGGTCCACCAGCGTCCAGGTGCCGTCCGGCTTGGCCAGCAGGACCGCGTGGATGTGCGAGACGCCCGGGTCCTCGGGGGGTTCGCGCAGGTCGATCTCGGGGGCGGACGGGTCGGCGGAACCGCGCCGCCCGATGCGGATCTGCTGCCCGACCAGCGGGATGCGCCGTTCGGGGGCGTACGGGGGGAACGAGAGGGACACCGAGTCCGGGCCTTCCTCGGCGATGACCGCGTTGTAGTAGTCGCGATCCGCGACCACCACCGCGGTCCATACCGCGGTCTCCGGTGCGGGCGGCGCCGTCAGGGGCGGCGCCGGTGCGGGCGGGTCGGGCGCCGGTGGTGCCGGAACGGGAGGTGCCGGAACGGGAGGTGCCGGAACGGGAGGTGCCGGAACGGGAGGAGCCGGCACGAGAGGTACTGGATCGGGAGGTGCCGGGGTATGAGCCGCCGGGGTGGGAGGTGCGGGAACAGGAGGCGCCGGGGTGGGCCTGCCGCCGCCGGTGGCGAAGTCGTACCCGCACGACTCACAGAACCGGTCGCTCGCGGGCGTGCCACAGTCGGGACAGGGCGTGCCGCCCGCGGGACGGGAGGGGAGCGCCTGCGTGCCCGACGCCCTGCTTGCCGAGGCGGCCGGGGTGGCGCCGAGGCGCTCGCCGCAGACGTCGCAGTAGTCGTCCGCCCGCGAGGCGTGGCCGTTGGGGCAGGTCGCCATGCTCAGCCCTCGCCCCGCCGGGTGTGCACGGTCTCGTCCCGCCGGGTATGGACCGTCTCGTCCTTGCGGGTCCGGACGGTCTTGGTGGAGCGGGTGTCCAGCTGCATCTCGTCGGCCTTGTCCACATTCTGCCTCAGCCGGACGGTCCCGGTGACCGGGTCGACGACGTCCACCACCTTGCGCAGCATCGCGGTGATGGCGTCGTTGCCCGCCTCGTCCGCCAGCACGACGGCCCGGCCGAGCCGCGCGGTCGCGGTGTCGAAGTCGCCGTCCTTGCGGGCTTGGAGCCCCTCCTGGATGACGCTGGCGAGCTCGGCCTGCCCGGTGTAGTGCGCGACCCGCGCGTTGATCCGGGTGGACTGCGCCTCGTCGTCGGTCCACTGCGCGAGCACGTTTCCCGTCGCCAGGACCTGCGCCTCCTCGCCGGGCCCGCCCGGCACGACCAGCTTGACCCACGCTGCGCGCAGTTCCTTGCCGACCTCCCCGGGTGGAACCTCCACGCAGACGTGGTAGTCGCGGCTCTCCGCGCCCCACGCGCCCAGCGGGTAGTCGCCCGCCTGCACGGACGACTCCACCCGCCGGCCGGTCAGATCCTCCACCGACGGCATGACCTGTTTGACGAACCGCAGCTTCGCGGTCTGCGGCGTCCACACCCGCAGCGCGACGTCCGCCACGGCCTTGCCCATCGCGGCCTGGGTCATGGCCTGGAAGTCGGCGACGAGCCCCGCCGGGTCGGCGACGATGTCCACGCTGCCGAGCAGCGCCGAGGAGATCTTGCGCAACTCCGCGACCTCCCAGTCGGTGCCGACGCCGCGGCAGTCGCAGATGAAGCGGCCGGTGCAGCGGGACAGGACGGCGTCCAGCTCCTCCGGCGACTCGTGCTGGTTCTTGCCGTCGGTCAGCAGGATCGCGTGCCGGATGCCGCCCTGCCGGGTGTCGAACAGCTGGTCGGTGAGCCGCAGCCAGGAACCGATCGCGGTGCCGCCGGACGCCTTGAGCCGGCTCAGCGCATGCTTGGCCAGCCGCCGGTTCTCCTCGTTGGCCGGGACGAGCCCGCCCTGCTGCGGGAAGACCATCGCGGCCGTGTTGGAACCGGAGATCACGGCGAACTGGACGCCGTCGCGCAGCGTGTCGATCGCGATCTGGGCCGCCGCGATGGCCGCGCGCAACTTGGTGTCGGGATAGGACATCGACCCCGAGGTGTCGATGATGATGACCTCGGAGGCGTCCGCGGACGAGGCGGCGGCCGGTCCGGAGCCGTCGGGCGAGGCCGCCTCCACCGACACGATGGCGTGCACCTCACGGCCGCCCTCGGGCAGGAACTTGTTCTGGTCGATCTTGATCGTGAATTGCGGCTGCTCGCTCATCGGTCATGCTCCGTGCTCGGTGTCGGGAGGGGAGGCGGGACGGGGATCACGGCGACCGTGATGTTGTCGCGGCCGCCCGCGTCCAGCGCGTGGCGGACCAGTGTCCGGGCCGTGCCGAGCGGATCGGCGGCCGGGTCCGCGGCGGGATCGGCCGCCGCGCCCGACAGCAGCGCCGCGAGGTCGACGGCCCGCGGGAAGTAGTTCCACAGACCGTCGCTACAGACCAGCAGCGTGCCCGGGCCCGCCGGGCGGAACGTGGCCACGTGCGGGACGACCTCCTCGGCGTCCGCGCCGAGCCAGGCGGTGATGACGTGCGCGTTCGGGTGCGCCTCGGCCTCGTCCTCGGTCAGCGCGCCCTGCGCCACCATGATCGCCGCCCAGGAGTCGTCCTCGGTCAGCTGCTGGGAGGGGCCGAGCTCGGCCATGTCACCCGTGTCCAGCTCGCCGATGTCCAGCTCGCCCGTGTCGAGGTCGGTCATCGCGAACTCGGCGGTGTCGGGCCCGTCGCCACCCGTCCCGCCGGACGCGCCGGGCTCGGCGGCGGCCAGCCAGTAGGCGCGGCTGTCGCCGATCCAGCCGACCGTCAGCGACCCGTCCCGCGTCACCGCCGACACGTACGTGCACGAGGGCGCCTCGGCCGGGGACGCGGCCAGCGCCGCGACGGCCTCGGCAGCCTTCAGCGCGGCGCCGCGGGTGGCGTCCTCGGCGTCCGCGCCGGAGTCCAGCCGGGCCGCCAGCTCGGCGGCGCCGGTCTCGGCCGCCGCGCGGGACGCGTCCTCCGGGCGTTGCGAGGATCCGACGCCGTCCGACACCACGGCCGCGATACCGGCGGAGTGCGGGACGAGCGCGATGGCGTCCTCGTTGCGCGGGTAGCGCAGCCCCCGGTCGCTGACGCCCGCGGCGGCTACCCGGCGCCTGCCGTTCACCGACCCGTGTGCCGCCCCCGGCAGGGGGACCTCGATCTCGACGTGGTCGCGTCCGGCCGGTTGGCGGAGCCCGCACGTCTCGCAGTAGCCGTCTCCGTCGATGGCCGCCCCGCCGCATTCGGCGCACGGTCCCCCCGAGGACGCCGTACCCTCGGTGGCACCGGGCGCGCGCCGCGCGCGGATCGACGCGGAGTTCTGCTTCATCGTCAGGCCGGCCCGCGTCGCCGAGGTCAGGCCGCTCGGGGCGATCTCGGATGCGGAGCCGTCCAGGCGGTGCCCGCACTCCTCGCAGAACTTCTCCCCGGCGTACACGATCTCGCCGCAGCCCGGGCACGACAGCTCCGCCGGCTTCACGCCGGTCTGCTCGCCGCTCACAGAAGCGTCCTCGGACGGACGGCGTTGGCGGCGTCGATGAGCAGCCGGCACTCGTCGCGGTCGCGGGTGAGCCGCGCCAGTTCCCGGTAGGTCCTCTCCAGCAGGCCGCGCAGCGGCGTCTCGGCGAGCTGGGCACCGAGCAGCGCGCCGCCGCGGGTCCCGCCGCCCGCGCCGGGCCCGTCGACGAGCCAGTCCAAGGCGGCCTCCAGCACCTCGGCGGCGAGCCGGTCGCGGCGCTCGCCGTCCAGGCTGAGGCCGGTGAGCCGGTCGCCCGCGGCGACCAGGTCGGCCGCGGTGAGGTCGGCGGCGGGCCGGCCGCGCACCGCCGTGGCGACCGCCGCGAGCTGCGCCGGCACGTACCGGATGGAGATCTCCGGGACCGAGTCGAGCGCGGCCACGGCGCCCGCGTGGTCGCCGGCCGACAGGTGCATGCGCGCGAGCCCGAACGCCGCGCTGATGTAGTTCTGGTCGGTGCGCCAGACCAGCTCGTACAGCCGGACGGCCTCCGCAGGCGCAGTCTGCTCACGGCAATAGGCCAGCGCGAGCTTCGGCGCGGCCTCGCCGGGCAACTGCTGATAGAGCCAGTCGAAGCGGGGCGCGGCCTCGGCGACGCGACCCTCGGCGAGGATCGCGACGGCGCGGCCCCACTCGATCCGCCAGTCGTCGGGACGCTCCAGGGCGAGCCCGTCCAGCAGGGCCCCCGCATCCTCGAACGCGCCCAGCTCGACCTTCACGCGGGCGAGCGCCAGCCGGACCTCGTGCGTCTGCTCCGCCGCACCCGCGATGGCGGCGGCGAGCTGTTCGGGTTCCAGCGCGGTCAGCCCCGCCAGGAACCCGGCGGCCGGGTCCTCCCGGTCGGCCAGCGGAACGGGCAGCGCGGCGGCGGCCGCCGCCGGCGGGACGGGCGGGAGCGCCGCCGTGCCGTCGCCCGGCCCGCCCGGGTCGCCCGCCGCGCCGGCGGCACCGGCCGCGAACCGCTCGGGCCCGAACAGCGCGGACGGCGCGGGCCGGGGGGCGCCGTCCTCGGTGGCCAGCACCTCCCGCAGCACGCCGGTGAGCTGCTCGGCCATCTCCGCCGCGTCCTGGAACCGCTGCGCCGGGTCCTTGTGCGTGGCGCGGCGCAGGAACCGGTCGAACGACTCGAACCGCTGGAGCAGCGGCACCTCCGCGCGCGGCGGGATGCTGTCGGCGTACGCCCGGGTGTAGCCCTTGAACGGGAAGCTCAGCACGGCCAGCGCACGGCCGACCGTGTACAGGTCCGAGGTGATGGACGGTCCCACGTCGGCGATCTCGGGGGCCTGGTAGCCGATCGTCCCGTAGATGGCGCCGTCCTGGTCCTCCAGCCGCCGGACGCCACCGAGGTCGATGAGCCGCAGCTGTTCTTCGGACTGGATGATGTTGTCGGGCTTGAAGTCGCAGTAGACGAGGCCTTGCGCGTGCAGGTAGTCGAAGGCGCGCAGCACCTCCAGCGCGTACGCGATGGCCTGCGCCACCGGCAGCGACTCCTCGCCGAACTCGCGGCGCCGCTGGAGCAGGATGTCCTTGAGCGACTGCCCGCCCACGTACTCCATGACGATGTAGCCGTCGCCGTCGTGCTCGACGAAGTTGTAGATCTTGACGATGTTGGGGTGCTCGACCTCGGCGAGGAAGGCGCGCTCGGCCTTGGCCGCCTCGATCGCGTCGGCGTCGCCGCTGTCGAGCAGGCCCTTGAGCACCACCCACCGGTCGCTGACGTTCCTGTCCTTGGCGAGATAGATCCAGCCGAGCCCGCCGTGGGCGAGACAACCCAGAACGCCGTACTGGCCGCCGACCAGGTCGCCGGGGCCGAGCTTGGGCGTGAAGGAGAACGCGGCGCGGCATTTCGGGCAGTAGCCCTCAGTGCGGCCCGGTCTGTCTCCGCGACTGCGGCCGACGGGTTCGCCGCAGCTGCTGCAATAGCGCTTGTTCTCGGCGACCTGCGGGTTGCTCATCACCGCCGTGGACGGATCCCGGTACGGGACGCGCGGCACCTCGACGAGCCCGGCGCCGAGCATTCCGCGACGACCCGACGAGCGTGACGAGCCGGTGCGGGTGCTGCCCGTCCGGCCGGTGCCGCGCGTGGACCCGCTGCCCGACGTGCCGCCCGACGTGCCGCCGGACGTGCCGCCCGAGGACGTGTGTGCCGAGGGCGGTGAGCCGCACACGTCGCAGTAGCCGTCCACGATCGTGCCGGAGCATCCCCCCTGGCGGCACCGGTTGTCCGGCACGGGGGGAAGCGGACCGGCCACCGGCGTCCTCGGCGCCGGAACACTCCCCGCCGGGACACTCGCCGGGCGGATCGCCGCGGGGGGAGAGCCGCAGACATCGCAGTAGCCGTCCACGATCGTCCCCGTGCAGCCGGGCTGGGTGCAGGTGTTCGGCGCGGGCGAGCCGGTGCGGGAGGGAGGGGGGCTCGACGTAGCGGACATGCCGCATACGACGCAGTAGCCGCCGTCAATGGTTCCGGTGCAGCCCGGTGCGGTGCACTGGTTCAACGTTCCGCTCCCTTCGTCCGCGAGGTGATGGCCTGCTGATAGTCCGACAACGTCACGGTGGCCTTCCGGAGGTCGCACGGGGAGGACCACAGCAGCCCGCGCGCCCGTTCGTAGATCTCGGCCAGCTCGGGGTCCTCGGCGTGGCCGAGTCTGGCGGCCTTCACCCGGTACCCCTCCAACCGGCCGCGCAGTTCCTCGCGCCGGTCGAGCAATCCTTGGATCACGCCGGTGGCGTCCCGCGCGTCCCCGAGCGCGGTGTCCGCCGCACGTTCGAGGCCGGCGACTCGCTCGGCGAGGTCGTTCCACGCGCCGCCCCGTCCCAGCGCGGCGAGCCGGTCGCCGAGTGCGGCCGACAGGACGGGCAGGACGGGCAGGTCGGGCAGGACGGGTGAGGCGATCTTGGCGAGCACCTCGTCGCGGCGGGCGAGTGCCTCCGCCTCCGCCGCGCGCACCTGGTCGAGGAGACCCGCGATGCCGCGGATCCGGTCATCGAACCCGGTGCGCAGCCGATCCGCCTCCTCCAGCCTGCGGCGGACGGCGGTGAGCGAGGCGTGCAGGCCGTCCAGCTGCCCGGTGTCGGCGTGCCCGTTCCGTGCCAGGGCCAGGGGGTCGGACCGGACGGTCGCGCCCACCGCCGCCAGCTCCGCGACCAGGCCGTCCAGCTCGGGGTCGGGGCCACCGAGCGACTCGCGCAGCGCCACCGCCGCCCGCCGCTCGGCCTCCACCTCCGCCAGCCGCGACAGCAGCGCCGACCAGACCGCGTCCAGGGCGGCGACCGCCTTCGCGACCTCCTCGTACTGCGGGGTCATCCGCTCGACAACGGCTTGAAGGGTCAGCTTCTCGCCGGACGTGGAGGACAACAGCGTCCGCCGCTCCAGCGGGACCTCCTCCGCGGGCAACTCGACCGAGGGTCCCGCGAGCAGCCACGTGAGCTGCGCCAGCTGGGTCTGGCCGGGCTTCGAGTGCCGCGCCCTGAACTCCTCCGCCGCGCCGAGCGCCCGTCCGTACAGGTCGAAGAGGGTCCACATCGCGGACATCCGGGACTGCACACCGGACTGGACGCGCAGCGTCTCGCCGTCCACCGCCGCCCCCTCCAGCAGCTGATACCCCTGATGGCCCTCCAACTCGAGCAGGGCGGAGCTGATGCGCTCCCTCTCGTCCCTCAGATGCGCCAGGGCCCGGTCGGCCTCGTCCCGGCTCATCGGTGGGCGCTTCATCTCATTCAAGGCGAACCCACAATCGACCCAAGCCCGCCCCCCGATTCCCCCATGCGAAGCCCGCTTTGGGGATCAGTTTTCCCCATGCGCTGCCGCCATCTCAAGGCCGGGTCCCCCCGCCGCTCCCACGCCGCCCCGAGAGCGCTCCAGCGCTGCGTCACGCGACCCTTGTGAAGGCTCCACAATGTCAGTGTTCGAACGTATGATCGAACCATGGCGAACGTTGCGACGCACCCCGAGACCGCGCTGTCCACCGCCGAGATCGCCGCCCTCGCGCTCTCCCTCGCGCATCTGGGCGCCGGCCCGCAGGCCACCACCGCGCGCCGCGCCCTGCGCGCCCTCCTGGACGACGCCGTGCAGGACGACGTGGTGACCACGACCCTGGCCACCCTCACCGAACCCCTGGACGTCTCCACCTCCGACCGGGCCCGCGTCATCGCCGCGGCCATCACCGAGCACCGCGTCGTCCGGCTCTGCTACGGCGACGCGGGCGCGAACGTCACGATCCGCGAGGTCGAGCCCGTCACCTGCCTGGTGCACCGCGACCACTGGTACCTCGTCGGCTGGTGCCGGATGCGCCGGGGCGTGCGTGCCTTCCGCTTCGACCGCGTCCTCGCCGTCGAGTCCACCGGTCTGCTCGCCCGCCCCCGCCGCGCCGACCGCTACCTGCCCTTCCAGCGCAGGAACAGGGCGGCAGCCTAAGGCCTGGTCCACAGCGTCCTTAACGGTCGCGCGAGCGCGATGGCTGACCGGTGAGGCGAAGCCGAAGGCAAGACCCACCGGGAAGATCGCGAAGCGATGTCGCGTTCGCCCAGGCACCGTGGACCGGGACCGTGAAACTCTGCTTAGAGCAGGCCGGCGTACGCGCCGCCGTCAACCGGGATGGCGCTGCCCGTCACGTGCCGCGCCTGCTCCGAGCAGAGGAAGGCCACGAACGCGCCGAAGTCGTCGGGATCCCCGACCTTGTGGGCGGGGATCTCCGCGGCGACCCGGTCCCAGTCACCGCCACGCAGCGTACGGAGCCGCTCGGTCGCGTGGAAGCCGGGCAGGAGGGAGTTGACGGTGACGCCGTCCTTGGCGACCTCCAACGCGAGCGTCTTGAGGAACCCGGTCGCCCCCGCGCGTGCCGTGTTGGACAGGATCAGCGTGGGGATCGGCTGCCGGACGCTGATCGAGGTGATCGCCACGACCCGTCCCCAACTCCGGCTCTGCATGGCCGGGACGGCCGCCTTGCACATGGCCACCACCGACAGCAGGTTGAGGTCGAGCGCGGGGGCGTAGGCGTCCAGGGGAGTGGAGGCGAACCCGCCGGGCGGGGGCCCGCCCGCATTGGTGACGAGGACGTCGACGCCGCCGAGGGCGTCTTCGGCCTCCCGCACGAACGCCGTGGCGCCCTCGGGCGTGCTGACGTCGGCGATGATCGGCCGGGCGCCTTCGCCGAGCCTGCGGGCCGCGGCGCCGAGCCGTTCGCGGTCGCGCCCGCAGATCGCCACCTCGGCGCCCTCGGCCACCAGCGCACGCGCGGCGGCCAGCCCCAGCCCGCTGCTGGCCGCCGCGACCGCGGCCCGCCGCCCCCTCAGTCCCAGGTTCACTCTTCGAAGGCTAACCTGCGCGTTCCGTGACGTCCCGGGCGGGCTCAAGGAAGGCGGTCCCGCCCCGGGCTGGAATCCGTTAGGCGCCCTTGAACTTGACCGTGCGCCGAACGGCGTCGCAGACGACGGACGTCACGTCGCGGGTCCGGGCATGGACGATGCGCTGGAGCCGGGCGCCGTTCCCGCGGTCGAGCAGGGCGTGCAGCAGGTGCCGGACGGTGGCGAGGTCCCCGGATCGTTCGAGCGCCGGCGACAGGTGGCCGAGCAGCGCGCCCACCACCGCGCGGGCCGGGGCGGTGCGGCGGGTCAGCGGGTGGACGAGGTCGCCGCGCAGCCCCGAACGGCTGGCCCGCCACGTCGCCAGGCGCAGCAGGTCGGTGCGGACGGGGTCGGGCGGCTCGTCCCGTCGCCAGGCATCGGCGGCGGTGCAGACCAGGGCCCGGATCAACGCGGCCATCAGTACGGTGTCGTCGGCGTCCAGGCACACGTCGGCCACCCGGATCTCGACGGTCGGGTGGCGCCGCGACAGCCGCGCGTCGAAGTAGACCATGCCCTCGTCGATCAGCGCGCCGCTGCCGAGCATCGCCTCGACCGTCCTGCGGTACGTCCCGGCGGAGCCGAACAGCTCGGTCGGGCCGCTGGAGGGCCAACGCCCCCAGACCTGCTGGCGCCAGCTGTCATAGCCGGTGTCGGCCCCCTGCCAGTACGGCGAGTTCCCGCTGAGCGCGAGCAGCGGCGGCAGCCATGGCCGGATCCGGTCCAGGATGGCGACCCCCTCGTCCGGCGACTCCACGCCGACGTGGACGTGGCAGCCGCAGGTGAGCTGTTCGGCGGTGGTGGGCCCGTAGGCGTCCGACATGCGGCGATAGCGGTGCGACGGGGTGAGCGAGGGCCGCACCGCGACCGGTGAGGTGGCGAGCGCCGCCACCGCCGCGCCGGCCCCGGCCGCGGCCCGCGCCGCCGCCAGCCGCGCGGACCTGACGTGCTCGGACAGCTCGTCCAGGGTGCGACAGACCGGTGTGACGATCTCCAACTGCTCGCGCTGCAACTCGATGCCGGGCGGCTCCGACCGCCGGCCGCCCGCGAGGGAGACCTCCTTGTGCCGCAGCGCGTACCGGACGACCGAGCCCGAGATGGCCTGGGGCGCGCCACTTGTCGGGTCGACGATGAGCAACTCCTCTTCCACCCCGAAGGTACGTGTTGGTCCGCTATGTCTCACGCCTCTGGTTGTGCCCCCTGCGGCGGTGAAGTACGGCTCCGGGCGCCCTCCCGCGTGAGCCGTGCCCGGCGGCCGCATCCCACCGCTTGACCGGGCGCCTGCACGGAACGAGTCTGGAAGGTCATGCCCGGCGTGCCCTCCGCCGCGGAGCCGCCCCCGCACGCGGTCAGGACGCGAGCCAGCCGCTGACCAACGCGCCCGTCTCGCCCAGGGCATCGACGTAGAGCATGTGACCCGCGTCGATCTCCGAGATGATCAGTCCGGGACCGAGCGCGGTTCGGCAGTCCACCACGAACTCGGGCCGCACCAGGTCGGCGCGCGCCGCGATGACCAGGTGCGTGGGAACGTGCGCGGGCGGCGGCTGGTGCGGGCGCGCCATCTCCGAGTACGCCGCCACGACCGCGGCGGCCTCGTACCGCCAGCGCAGGCGGCCGTCCCGGCACTGTGCCAGATGCTCGGACACCTCGTCGTCGAGCAGGTCGTCCGGCGCCTGCGGCCACCGCGCCGCCAGCGACGCCCGCGCCGCGGCCACGTCGGCGAAGGAGTCCACGTTCAGGTAGCCGCGCGCGTCCTTGCCCGCCCCCACGGGATCCAGGCCGATCGCGGGATCCAGCAGGACGAGCCTGCCCACCCTCCGCGGCGCCGTCCGCGCCAGGTGCAGGGCGATCATCCCGCCGTAGGAGTGCCCGGCGAGATCGGCCCGCTCGATGCCCTCGGCGTCCATGAGCGCGAGGACGTCGGCCACGTGCCGCTCCACCGTCCACGGCGGCTCGTGGGGTGACCGGCCGTGCCCGCGCAGGTCCGGTGCCAGGACGAACCGGTCCGCCAGGTACCGCTCGGCCGTGCGCCGCCACCGCGCTCCGTGGCCGGTGACCCCATGCAGAGCGATCAGCGGCGGCCCCGAGGGATCGCCGTAGCGATGAACATGCAGCGCCGCGTCCGTCATGGTGGAAGCGTAGGGGCTCGGCCCCACTCAGGGGCGTTCCCAGCGGACGGAGCTCAGGGCCAGGAGCGCCACGTGCAGGGACACACAGGACTCCACGTCGTCCAGATCGGCGTCCAGGACGCGCTCTATCCGGCGGAGCCGCTCGTAGAAGGCCGGGCGGGACAGGTGCGCGAGCTGCGCGGCGACGGCCTTGTTGCGGCCGGATTCGAGGTAGAGCTCCAGGATGCGGGTGAGGTCGCTGCCGCGCTGCGCGTCGTAGGTCAGCAGGGGCCCGAGTTCGCGTTCGACGAAGGTCTGGACGCGGGCGTCGTCGCGCAGGAGGTGCAGGAGGCCGCGCAGGCGCAGGTCGGGGAGGCGGTAGAAGAGGCGTCCGCCGGCGCCTCGGGAGGCGACGTCGGCGACCTGCTCGGCCTCCAGGAAGGAGCGGCGGACGTCGCGGATCGAGTCCACGACCGAGCCGGTGGCCATGACGATGTCGCCACCCGGGCGTTTGCGGATGCGGGTGGCGACCTCGTTCAGGGCCGTCTCGACGTCGGCGCGGGCGGGCAGGGAGGCCAGGACGCCGACACGGGCGTGCGGGCCGCCCTCGTCCAGGACGCCGACGAGGGCGGCGAGGCGGGCGTCCTTGCAGGCGGCGGCCGCCGTCTCGGCGAGCTGGGCCAGCTCACCGACGGGCGGGGCGGACGTGCCGGGGCCGCGGTGGCGCAGCACGACGCCGAGCAGACGGCGCCCGGACAGCGGCACGCCGAGCGCGCGGGCGCGGGCGGCGGCCTCCTGCGGGTCGGAGTAGGCGTGCGCGAGGATGCGGGTGATGATCGTCCCGTGCGCCTGGCGCTCGACGCTCTCGGCGTGCCGGTCCAGGAGCCGGCCGAGGGCGAGGGTGGTGGCGGCCCGCTCGATCAGCACGGTCTCCCGGGCGGACGGCGGGGAGCCGAGCACGACGATCAGCCGGCCCCAGTCCTCGCCGCGGGCGCCGACCGTGGTCACCAGCCAGCCGGACGCTTCGTCGAAGCCGGTGCGCTGCCCGATGCGGACGGCGCGGGACCGCGTCTCCCAGGCCGACAGCAGCTCCGACGGGTCGCCGCCGTCGGCGTCGGCGGCCAGCACCTGGTGGGCGAGGTTCTCCAGCACCACGGGGTGCCCGCCGAGCGCGGCGACCTGCCGGACCACCTCGTCGGTGGAGGCGCCCTCGACGGACAGCTGGGTGAAGATCTCGTGGAGCTGCTCGGACGCACGGAGCTCCGCGAACTGGTCTTGGAGGATGCGTGCGTGCACGGACTCGGTGATGTCCACGAACGCGGGCTCGTGGGCCAGCACGATCACCGGGAGACCATGGTCCTCGGCGGCGGAGACCAGCGCGGGCGGCAGGACGCTGGCGTACCGGCGGCCGAGTTCGATCATCAGCCCGCTCGCGCCCACCTCCGACAGCTCGCCGATGTAGGCGCGCAGCCGGGCCGGCTCATCCGGCAGCGCGATGCCGGTGGTCAGCACCAGCTCGCCGCCGTGCAGCAGGTGGGCGATGTCGGTGACCTCGGCGACGTGCACCCAGCGGACCCGGTTGCCGGTGCGGTCCGCGCCCGCGACGACGTGCGGCTTGCCGCGGCGGACCGCGTCGAGCTGGAGCACGTCGTCGAGAGTAGGCAGCATCAGCCGCGATGATATCCGGCGGCCTCCGCGGGGCAGACCGTCAAACCTTCGCCCCCTGTCCTGACACTCTGCCGGTGGCCTCCGGGAGCGCGGCGAACGAGACTGAGGGCATGTCGGAACACGCGAACCTGCTCCGGCGCCACAAGGCGGTCATGCCGTCCTGGCTGGCGCTCAACTACGAGGACCCCATCGAGATCGTCGGCGGTAAGGGCAACCGCGTGACCGACGCCGAGGGACGCGGCTATCTGGACTTCTTCACCGGAATCCTGACGAACATGATCGGGTACGACGTGCCCGAAGTGCGGGAGGCGGTGGAGCGGCAGCTCGCCACCGGCGTCGTGCACACCTCCACCGCCTACCTGCTGCGCGGCCAGGTCGAGCTGGCCGAGAAGATCGCGCGGCTGTCGGGCATCCCGGACGCGAAGGTGTTCTTCACCAACTCCGGGACCGAGGCGAACGAGACGGCGCTGCTGCTGGCCGCCTACTCGCGGCGCAGCGACCAGGTACTGGCGATGCGGCAGAGCTACCACGGCCGCTCGTTCGGCGCGGTCGGCGTCACCGGCAACCGGGCCTGGACGAACATCTCCTACTCGCCGCTGAACGTCCACTTCCTGCACGGCGCCGACCGGCAGCTCCCGCAGTTCGCCGGGATGTCGGACGAGACGTACGTCGACGCCTGCGTCCAGGACCTGCGGCACGTGCTCGCGACCGCGACCGGCGGGGACGTGGCGGCGCTGATCGCCGAGCCGGTCCAGGGCGTCGGCGGCTTCACGATGGCCCCGGACGGGCTGTTCGCCGCCTACCAGGAGGTCCTGGACGAGTTCGGGATCCTGTTCATCTCCGACGAGGTCCAAACCGGTTGGGGGCGGACGGGCCAGGGCTTCTGGGGCATCCAGAACCACGGCGTGACGCCGGACATGCTGACCTTCGCCAAGGGCCTCGGCAACGGGTTCGCGGTCGGCGGCGTCGTCGCCCGCGGCGAGCTGATGGACGCCCTGCACGCGGTGGGGCTGTCCACGTTCGGCGGCAACCCGATCTCGATGGCCGCCGCGAACGCCACCCTCGACTACGTCCTCGACCACGACCTCCAGGTCAACGCCGCCCGGCAGGGGGCAACGATCATCAGCGGGCTGGAACGTGCCGCGGCCCGGCTCCCCGTGGTCAAGCAGGTGCGCGGCAAGGGCCTGATGTTCGCGGTCGAGATGGCCGACCCGGGCACCGGCGAGCCGAGCCCGCCGCTGGCCGCGGCGCTGATGGAGGCGGCCCGCGAGCGGGGGCTGCTGGTCGGCAAGGGCGGCCTGTACGGCAACGTGGTGCGCATGGCGCCCCCGCTGACCCTGACCGACGCCGAGGCGGCCGAGGGCCTCGGCATCCTGACCGCATCCCTCGAAGCCGTGAATGAGGCCGCAGCATCGTGACCGATCCGACTGTCAGCAAGCACGTCACCCACTGGATCGGCGGCAAGCCGTTCGACGGCGAGGCCGAGCGCCGGGGCGACATCTACGAGCCCGCCACCGGACGCCTCGCCGGAAAGGTCGACTTCGCCTCGGGGGCCGAGGTCGACGCCGCCGTGGCGGCGGCCAAGGCGGCGTTCCCCGCCTGGCGTGACGCGTCCCTCACGCAGCGGACGCGGGTGCTGTTCCGGTTCCGCGAACTGCTGACCGAGCACCGCGACGAGATCGCCCGGCTCATCTCGTCCGAACATGGCAAGGTCGTCTCGGACGCGGCTGGGGAGGTGGCCCGCGGCCTGGAGGTCGTGGAGTTCGCCTGCGGCATCCCGCACCTGCTCAAGGGCGGCTTCTCCGAGAATGTCTCCACCCGCGTGGACGCGTACTCGATCCTGCAGCCGCTCGGCGTCGTCGCCGGCATCACGCCGTTCAACTTCCCGGCGATGGTGCCGATGTGGATGTTCCCGGTGGCCATCGCGTGCGGCAACACGTTCGTGCTCAAGCCGTCCGAGAAGGACCCGTCGGCGTCGGTGCGGATCGCCGAGCTGTGGGCCGAGGCGGGCCTGCCGGACGGCGTGTTCAACGTCCTGCACGGTGACAAGACCGCCGTGGACGGGCTGCTCCATCACCCGGACGTGAAGGCCGTCAGCTTCGTCGGCTCCACCCCGATCGCCCGCTACATCTACGAGACGGCGGCGGGCAACGGCAAGCGGGTGCAGGCACTCGGCGGCGCGAAGAACCACATGGTGGTGCTGCCGGACGCCGACCTCGACCTGGCCGCCGACGCGGCCGTCTCGGCGGGCTTCGGATCGGCGGGGGAGCGCTGCATGGCGATCTCCGTCGCCGTCGCCGTGGATCCCGTCGGGGACGAGCTGCTGGCCAAGGTGCGCGAGCGCGTCGCCAAGCTGAAGGTCGGCCCCGGCGACGACCCCGCGTCCGACATGGGCCCGCTGGTCACCCGGCAGCACCGCGACAAGGTCGCCTCCTACCTCGACGGAGGCGTCGCACAGGGCGCCACGCTCGCGATCGACGGCCGCGGGACGCCGGTGATCGGCGGCGGCGAGGACGGGTTCTGGCTCGGCCCGTCCGTCCTCGACCACGTCACTCCCGAGATGGACGCCTACAAGGACGAGATCTTCGGCCCGGTGCTGTCGGTGGTGCGGGCCGGCTCCTACGACGAGGCCCTGGAGCTGATCTCCGCCAACCCGTACGGCAACGGCACCGCGATCTTTACCAACGACGGTGGGGCGGCGCGCCGCTTCCAGAACGAGGTGGAGGTCGGGATGGTCGGGATCAACGTTCCGATCCCGGTCCCGATGGCGTACTACTCCTTCGGCGGCTGGAAGGACTCCCTGTTCGGCGACAGCCACGCGCACGGCATGGAGGGCGTCCACTTCTACACCCGGACGAAGGCCGTCACGGCACGGTGGCTGGATCCGAGTCACGGTGGCGTGAACCTCGGCTTCCCCACCAACGGCTGACGTTCCGCTCCGCCGTCTCGCCCTCCCCGCCCGCGGCGCCGGGCTCCGGTCCGGTCCCGCGGGCGCGGAAGGCGGACAGGCCCAGTCCGACCGCCAGGCAGGCGAACGGCATCGGCGGCACGACGTAGCGATAGTCGAAGTCGGCGCTGGCGATGGGGAACACCAGCAGTGTCGTCGCCGTCCCCCACGCCAGCAGCACCTCCCGGCGCCGCCGGCGCGCCACGAGCACCCCGGCGCCGCCGAGCGCGAACAGGACGCCGAGCGCGGGGCCCGGCAGGTAGTACCGCTCCTGATAGCGGATCATGTGGCCGGCCTGCGGCTGGACGACCCGGCTCGGCTCGTCGGTGCGGCCGTAGCGCATCGCGTCCGACAGGGCCGTGCCCCTGCCGGTCCAGCTCCGCCCGCCGGGGAAGAGCTGCGGTGTGTCCGGGAAGTGGTAGAGGCCCTCCGTCGCGGCGGTCGGATGCGGATGGCGGCCGGTGGCGAAGGCCATGCCGATACCGTCCGCGATCGTCCGCAGATAGTCGCCCGGCTGGGCGAGGATCGCGTGGATCGAGAAGCTCCGCAGCGTGGCGTTGGCCTCCGGGGAGACGACGCTGGCGAACCGTTGCCGTGGCGGGATGTCGGCGCGCCAGATGAGATGCCCCGGCGGATCCTGCTCCGCCTTGGCCTCGGCGTCCAGGCACAGCCCCTGCTCGTCCGGCGGGGGGCGCATCTTGGCGCAGTCCGCGAAACCGGCCGTCCGCCCCCACAGATAGATCCCGTCGGACGTGGTCAGCCCATAGGTGCCGCGTTCGGCGTGGAACCACAACGCGTAGGCGACCAGCGGTACGGCCGCCAGCGCGCCGAACGCCAGCGCTGGACGCAGATCGGGCCGCGCTCGGGGGAGTAGCCGGGGCAGCAGCCTCGGCGGCTTGTCCCGCCGGAAGAGCAGCAGAAGAAGCAGGACGACCGGTATCAGCGGGGCGCCCGCGGATCGGACGAGGACCGCGTAGCCGAGCAGCAGGCCGGCGGGAAGGGCCATCCACCAGGCGGGTCCCGGACGGTCGCCCCACAGCAGCAGGGTCAGCGCGGCGGCGATGAGGAAGGTGAACAGCGCCTCCGACATCAGCAGGTGTTCGAGCTCGATCTGGTACGCGTCGTACAGGATCGGCAGGGTGACGATGGCCGCCGCCCACGCGGGCAGCCGCGCGCGGCACAGCACCGCGTACACCATCACCGCGATCCCCAACCCCATGAGGTGCTGCACGATCACGATCGCCGTCAGGCTGTGCAGGGGCTCCAACAGGCGGAGCAGCAGGGAGTAGCCGAGCGTCTTGCTGGCAGGCGGCTCAGGGTGCAGCGCGTAGCCCAGGTAGAAGTAGGAGTCGCCGGTGAACCACAGGCCGTGCGGGTAGGCGCGCACGGCGGTCCAGCGCAGCAGGGCCCCGCCGACCAGGGCCAGCAGGAACGGTCCGTGGCGGAGCGCGGGACGGAAAGCCCGGATCGCGGCGATGGCCGCGAGGAGCCTTGGTGGCACGTGCGTTCCGCCTCGTTGGTCCTCGGTCGTCCTGATCGACAGGACGGTCACGGTAGGCGCCTTCCGTGGCGCCCCGGTGAACGCGAGGTTGCGAGCCGTGAGCCTCGATGGGCCCAGTGTGAGAACGGGCAGCTCCCGCCGGGTACGACAATTTCCACCGAACGGAGCTTTCCGTCGTCAATTTTCGTCCATTCCCCTTCCATAAATAATAGCTACTACTATTGACTGACCCTGTGACGGGCGACACAATCTGACTAAGGCAATTTATTTCCACGAATTAATAAAGGTCAGGGTTCGCAGTCAGGACCGTGGCCGCGGGGTCCGCCACAGGGAGCCGCGCTATGACCGCCGACCACGCAGCAGAGGTCGACGCGCTCGGGAGGCGTTTTCCGGGCTGGACCATCTGGTTCGGCCTGTACACCGGTCACTGGTGGGCGCTGCCGCCGCGCGGCCCCGGCGCTCGCGACCTCCTGGAGGCCGACACTCCGCAGCTGCTCATCGCACGGATCGAGGTGGTGGAGTACGCGGTACCCAGACCCCCCATGATCGAGGACGGCCCATGGTCGTCCCGCGACCCCCGGCAGGACGCGCGTCGTCCCTCGAACCTCCTCCGTCTCGAGGGCGTCACACCGTCGCCGTTCCGCCGGGTTCCGGCGGTCGCGTGGCCAGGCAGCACTGCAAGGTGATCCGCTGTTCCCCAACCTCGCCACGTCCGCCGGTGCCGCCGCGGCCCCGGGAAGGGCAGTAGCCCGCACCACATCCCTCTCCAGTTACCTCCGTGTGTGGTGCGGACGCCAGCACCCGCTGCCCCCCGGGGCCGTGGCGTATCCCTATTAAGAAGCCGGCCGAAACACTTTCGGCGAAAATTGCATCGAATGGCTCGCGGCAGTCGTGATCTCTGTAATGCCGGGCTAATTCGCGGCTATCCGGTGGGAAAGTTTCGGTGCACCGGCGATAGGTTCGTCCGCCAGCCTCCAAGAAGACACAAATGGCGGTTCCGGACGGTCTCATCCGGCGTCTGCGCGGGTTCCGGGCCGTCCCGCCGCGCCGAAGACGCTACGCTGCGCCCGACGAGCTCGTCCGCGAGGGGGGACGGCACGGCGGACGGATTCGGGAGCGACATGCGGCTGACGGCCACGGCGCGGGCCAAGGCGATCACGGCGCTGGCGGTGACGGCGGTCCTCGGGGTGGCGGGCCTCCTGTCCTGCAGCTCCGACGACGAACCGGTCGGCACCGTCAAGGTGGCCAGCACCCTGGGCCCCGGCGAAGGCACGCTGAACCTCGTCACCCTGCCCGGCGCCGTCGAGAGCGGCAGCAGCGACCCCCGCGTCGACTGGGTGACCCCCTTCCAGAAGCGCACCGGCTGCAAGGTCGCCTGGAAGGTGGTCAAGACCCCCCGGCAGATGACCGACCTCATGCGCGACAAGGACCGCCGCTACGACGGCGTCGCCGCCCCGCCCGAGGTCGCCGGCCAGCTCATCGCCGACCACGAGGCCACCCCCGTCAACACCAACCTCGTGGACGGCTACAAGAAGCTGGAGCCGCGCCTTCGGGCCCTGCTCAAGCGTGGGGGCAAGTACTACGGCGTCCCCTACGTGTGGGGCTCCAACCTGCTCATGTACGACACGCGCGCCGTCCAGCCGCCGTCAAGCTGGGCCGCCCTGTTCGACCCCGCCCAGGCCCGCCGCTACTCCGGCCGCCTGGTCGTCCGCGACAGCCCGCTGTCCATCGCCGAGGCCGCCCTCTACCTCAAGGGCAGGAACCGCAAGCTCAAGATCACCGACCCGTACTCCCTGAACGCCCGCCAGCTCGCCGCCGCCGGCCGCGTTCTCGCCGAGCAGCGCCCGCACGTCAAGAGGTACTGGGAACTGCCCGCCGACGCCGTCAGTGCCTTCGCCGGCGGAGAGGCCGTCCTCGGCGAAGCCTGGCCCTACCAGGTGGACGTGCTCACCCGCGCGTCCAAGCCCGTCCAGGGCGTCGTCCCCTCGGAGGGCGTCACCGGCTGGATGGACGCCTGGATGATCGGCGCGCGAGTCCAGCACCCCAACTGCATGTACCAGTGGCTGCAATGGACCGCCTCCCCCGACGTCCAGCAGCAGGTGGCCGAGTGGACCGGAGTGGCCCCCGCCAACCCGCAGGCATGCGCCGGTGACCGTCTCAAGCCGGGCTTCTGCAACGCCTACCACGTAGGCGACCGCGCCTACCTGGAGAAGGTCATCTTCGCCCACACTCCCACCAAGGAGTGTGGCGCGAACGGCCGCAACGCAGGCAAGCACGACTGCACCGACTACGCCGAGTGGATGAGAGTCTGGATCGAGTCCACGAAGCAGTAGCCAGGCCCGAGCGGAGCGAGACAAGATCGCAGGGCGGGCCATCAGGCGAGGCAGGTAACCACACACTTCTGTCGGGAGCGGTGGTAAGCCCAGATGGCAGCGACCGGAAACGGGCGATCGCGTGCGAAGCCAGGTGCGAGTGGAGCGAGAACCTGATCGCGGAGCGAGCCCTCTGGGGCGAGTCGGGAGCGATGTAGCGATCGCCGTGTTGTCTGCCGAAGGAGGGCGCCCAGCGCCCGACGCCAAAGACAACACAATAAGTAGAGTAGGGCGCGCCCGACCGCCCCCAGCCGGGCGCGCCTCTTGGGGTGGTCCCGGGCTTCCCCCCGAAGGCCCGGGTCACCCTCTCCCTGGAGAGACCTCCATGACGGCGGGTTCGTGCTCCGTCGTCCACATCGGTGCCGGTGTCCTGGCGGCCGCTGCCGGCTCCCGTGGGCCCCGGGCGGTGCGGGGTGCCGGTGGGGCGGGTGCGCAGTCGTCGCACGCGAACACCCCGGACGCGTCTGGCAGGCGGCCGACGCGGATGCGTGGCCGGGGCCATTTCTTGCGGCAGACGACGCAGGCGTCACCCGTGCGCTGAGCGTCGGTCAGCGCGTCGGGATCTACCGTCGGCTCGTCCGTCTGGCCCATGTATCCATCCCCCTGGCGGGAGTCGACTGCACGTTCCTCCTTTATAGGCGGGGGAGGTTGTTGTCCCTGTTACCGCAGGTGAAAGGGGTGGCAAAGGCTCTCGTGTCGGCGCGCCCAGGGAGATCATCGAGGGCTATGCGCTCCGTGAAGGGGCCCTTTGCCGTTCCTTGGGCGATCACTGCGTACAAAGGAGACATGTCGGTCCGGGACGCATCGCCGCGCGTCCGGTCGTCCAAGCCGCGCTCCGCGCGGGCGCGAGAGACGCGCGTGGCGATGGGCGTGATCGGCTCACTCCTGGTGGCCGCCGTGACGGTGACGGCGGTCGTCCTTCGTGTGCTCGTGGGGCCGGGACACGACCTTGCGTTGGCCGGCTCCATGGCAGGCCTGTGCGTCGTGGCCCTCGGGCTCTTCGGGTGGGGCGTGTGGAGCGCAACGGGGCGGGTGGTGCGACCGGTCGCGCGGCTGGAGACGGAGATGCTGGAGATCACCATGTCCGACCTGGCGCGGCGCGTGGAGGTGCCGTCCGGCGGCGACGAGACCGCGCGGCTGGCGGGCCGTGTCAACGCCGTCCTGGCGCGGCTGGAGGGATCGGCGCTCCAGCGGCGGGCCTTCATCGCCGACGCCTCGCATGAGCTGCGCACCCCGCTCACCGGGCTCCGTACCCGGATCGAGCTGGCGCTCGCCGATCCGGAGGACGGTGAACTGCTCGACACGTTGCGCCACTCCCTGCGCGACGTCGAACGGCTGCACCGGATCGTGGAGGACCTCCTCGCGCTCGCCCGCCTCGACTCGGGGGAGGAGCCGAACCGTGAACCGCTGGATCTCGGGAGCCTGGTGGACGACGAACTCGCCCGGCGTACCCCGCCCGTCCCGTTGGCCGCCAAGGTCGAGGCCGGTATCCGGGTCGAGGCCGACCGGGAGCAGCTCTGCAGCGTCCTGCTCAACCTGCTCGGCAACGCCGAGCGGCACGCCGCCGCGATGATCGAGGTGGAGGTGCGCGCGGAGGGGACGGAGGCGGTGGTCGAGGTCCGCGACGACGGACGCGGCATTCCGCCCGCCGACCGCGACCGCGTCTTCGAGCGCTTCGCCCGCCTGGATTCCGCGCGCGACCGTGGCGCCGGCGGCAGTGGGCTCGGACTGGCCATCGCGCGGCAGGTCGCGGTCACCCACGGCGGGCGGCTGTATGTCGCCGACGGCATGAACGGCGCCCGTTTCGTCCTCCGCCTGCCGTTGCTGCGGTGAGGGTCGGGGGGCTCGCCTCCGACGCTGAGCCCTGATGGGCGCGCCGATGGCCGACAATGGGCGGGTGATGTCTCCCTCTGATACCGCCCGCGAGATCGTCGTGCTCGGATCCACCGGCACGATCGGAACCCAGGCGCTCGATGTGGTCCGGCGCAACCCCGGCCGGTTCCGGGTGACCGGCCTCGCGGCCGGCGGCGGCCGGGTCGGGCTGCTGGCCGAGCAGGCGCTGCAGTTCCGGCCCGAGATCGTCGCGGTGGCGAAGGCGTCCGCGGCGCAGGAGCTCCAGCTCGCCTTCTACGCCGAGGCCAAGCGGCGCGGCTACGCGGCCGGCGACTACGCCATCCCCAAGATCGTCGCCGGTCCGGACGCGGTGGCCGAGGTCGCCGGGTGGCAGTGCGACGTCGTGCTGAACGGGGTGACGGGCGCGCTCGGCCTGGCCTCCACGCTGGCCGCACTGGACGCCGGACGGACGCTCGCGCTGGCCAACAAGGAGTCGCTGATCATGGGCGGCCCGCTGGTCAAGGAGCGGGCGCGTCCCGGGCAGATCGTCCCGGTCGACTCCGAGCACTCGGCGCTCGCGCAGTGCCTGCGCGGCGGGCGGGCGGAGGAGGTGCGACGGCTCGTGCTGACCGCGAGCGGTGGCCCGTTCCGCGGCCGGAGCCGCGCGGAACTGGCCGACGTCACGGTCGAGCAGGCGCTGGACCATCCGACCTGGGACATGGGACCCGTCATCACGATCAACTCCGCGACCCTCGTCAACAAGGGGCTGGAGGTCATCGAGGCGCACCTGCTGTTCGACGTCCCGATGGACCGGATCGGGGTCATGGTGCATCCCCAGTCGGTCATCCACTCGATGGTCGAGTTCACCGACGGGTCCACGCTGGCGCAGGCGAGCCCGCCCGACATGCGGTTGCCGATCGCGCTCGGCCTCGACTGGCCCGACCGCGTTCCGGACGCCGCCCCCGCGGTCGACTGGACGGCGTCCCACACGTGGGAGCTGTTCCCGCTGGACGACGAGGCGTTCCCGGCGGTGGCGCTGGCACGCCGCGCAGGTGAGCTCGGCGGCACCGTACCCGCCGTCTACAACGCGGCGAACGAGGAGTGCGTCGAGGCGTTCCGCGCTGGGCGGCTCCCCTTTCTCGGGATCGTCGACACCATCGCGAGCGTCGTCGACGAGCACTGCGACGGGCACCGTATAGAAGGGCACGGTTCGGGCATGTCTGCGGAACTGACCCTGGACGACGTCCTCGCCGCCGACGGGTGGGCACGCGCCAGGGCCAGGGAACTGACCGGACTGGACTGACCCCGGGAGCCGCCCGGGGGACCCCTGGGGGCTCGGATGGCCTTTCTCCTCGGCGCCGTCGCCTTCGTCGTCGCGCTGCTGGTGTCGGTGATGCTGCACGAGGGCGGGCACCTGCTGACCGCCAAGCGGTTCGGGATGAAGGCCACGCAGTACTTCGTCGGGTTCGGCCCCACACTGTGGTCGTGGCGGCGGGGCGAGACCGAGTACGGCGTCAAGGCGATCCCCCTGGGCGGTTTTGTGAAGATCGTCGGGTACACGCCGCTGGAGGAGATCGACCCTGCCGACCGGGACCGCGCGTTCTACCGGCAGCCCGCCGGGCGGCGTGCGGTCGTGATCGGCGCCGGGGTCGTCGTGAACCTCGTGTTCGCGTTCCTGCTGCTCATGGTGATGGCGATGACGGTCGGCATCCGGGACCCCGGTTCGGTCACGACGACGGTGGACGAGGTCACGGCGTGCGTGCCCGAGCGCGTCCAGGACGACTGCACCGGAAGCGGGACGCCTTCCCCCGCGGCCGCCGCTGGGCTCCGCGCCGGTGACCGGGTCCTTTCCTTCAATGGCGTCCGCGTCGCCGACTGGGCGGAGTTGCGGGAGGCCATCGGCGACACGAAGCCGGGGCGGACGGTCCCGGTGGTGGTGCGGCGGCCCGGCACGTCCCTGCCGCTGACGTTGCGGATGCGGCTCGCGGACGTGGACGGGCGGGCGTTCGTCGGCATGTCCGCGCGGACCGTCGGGCAGGGCTACGACCGGACGGGCCCCGTGGACGCCGCGGTGTTCGCGGGACGCGCCACCGGCACCACCATCGCCGGGATCGGGAAGGTCCTGGTGGACCTTCCGTCCGCGATCCCCAAGCTGTTCACCTCGGAACGCGAGAGCACGCCCGGCGGCCAGGTCGGCAGCGTTGTCGGCGCGACGGAGGTGTCCGGGCAGATCTTCTCCTCCGAGAGCACAGGGCGCGACAAGCTCGCCCTGTATCTGTCGTTGGTCATCTCGGTGAACATCTTCCTAGGGGCGCTCAACGTCTTGCCGCTGCTGCCCCTGGATGGCGGCCATCTGGCCGTGATCGTCTACGAGCGCGCACGCGCTCGCGTCGCGCGCGCTCGGGGCCGTCCAGATCCAGGGACGGTTGATATGACGAAACTCATGCCCATCACCTACCTGGCCGTTCTGCTACTGGTGGGGCTGGGGGTGCTGCTGATTCTCGCCGACCTCGTGAATCCGCTCCGGCCACCGCAATGATTCAAAGATGTTTACGTAGCGTGTTCATGTGGTCACACTATTGCGTACCGGTCACCGTCACCGCATTCGCGCGGGACGCCTAGGCTGGTACGGGCCGACGCCTCCGGGGTGAGCAGAGGCGAGTCAGAGGAGTGGGATGAGCGTTTCTTTGGGTATTCCGACGATCCGTGGCGAGGGCGACGGGGAGGGGGAACCGAGTCCGGTCGCGCCCCGGCGCCGGTCTCGGCAGATCATGGTGGGGGACGTACCGGTGGGCGGGGACGCCCCGGTGTCGGTGCAGTCGATGACCACGACCCTCACCGCCGACGTGAATTCCACGCTGCAGCAGATCGCGGAGCTGACCGCGTCCGGCTGCCAGATCGTCCGGGTCGCGGTGCCGTCGCAGGACGACGCGGACGCGCTGCCCGCGATCGCCCGCAAGTCGCCGATCCCGGTCATCGCTGACATCCACTTCCAGCCCAAGTACGTGTTCGCCGCGATCGACGCCGGCTGCGCGGCCGTCCGCGTCAACCCGGGCAACATCAAGAAGTTCGACGACAAGGTCGGCGAGATCGCACGCGCCGCGACCGACGCGGGCACCCCGATCCGGATCGGGGTGAACGCCGGGTCGCTCGACAAGCGGCTGCTGGAGAAGCACGGCAAGGCCACTCCGGAGGCGCTGGTGGAGTCGGCGCTGTGGGAGTGCTCGCTGTTCGAGGAGCACGGCTTCCGCGACATCAAGATCTCGGTCAAGCACAACGACCCGGTCGTGATGATCGCGGCGTACCGGCAGCTCGCCGCCGCGTGCGACTATCCGCTGCACCTCGGCGTCACCGAGGCCGGGCCCGCCTTCCAGGGCACCGTCAAGTCGGCGGTGGCGTTCGGGGCGCTGCTGGCGGAGGGCATCGGCGACACGATCCGGGTGTCGCTGTCGGCGCCGCCGGTCGAGGAGGTCAAGGTCGGCGCGGCGATCCTGGAGTCGCTGGGGCTGCGCAAGCGCGGTCTGGAGATCGTGTCCTGTCCGTCCTGCGGGCGGGCGCAGGTGGACGTCTACACCCTCGCCGAGCAGGTCACCGCCGGGCTGAAGGGCTTCCCGGTGCCGCTGCGCGTCGCGGTGATGGGCTGCGTGGTGAACGGGCCGGGTGAGGCGCGCGAGGCCGACCTCGGCGTCGCCTCCGGCAATGGCAAGGGGCAGATCTTCGTCAAGGGCGAGGTCGTCAAGACCGTCCCCGAGTCGCAGATCGTCGAGACCCTGATCGAGGAGGCCATGCGCATCGCCGAGGAGATGGGCATTGAGATCGGCGAGGACGGCTCGGCCACCGGCCCCGGCGCGGACGTCATCGTGAGCTGACGCGGCGGGCGAGGCCGTGAGCTGACGGCCGCGGAACACGGCAGGAGGGCCCCGGGTGCGCACCCGGGGCCCTTTTCGTGATGCGCGTGCCCCGGGCCGGGACGTCCGGGACTGTCACGAGGTTCCGTGGATCTTGTCACGATTCGGCATCCACTCGTGGGGGGCTCTGTCGGCGCGCTTGACCGGAGCGCCACAATCTTCACCGATTTGCCCGTATGTCTGACTCAATCTGAGTCGGCACGTTAGGGGGATATGTGAAGAGGATCGTTGTCGTGGCCGCAGTGGCCGGGCTCGGTCTCACCGGACTGGGCGCCACAAGCGCACAGGCCCAGGGCCCGTCCGCCGGATCGGCGGGAGCGTTCGACCCCGCCGCGCTGAAGTGGCACACCTGCCCCGCGGACTTCGTCAAGACAGTGCATGATCTTTACGACGTGCTGTACCCGGTCTCCAAGATCGTGCAGTGCGCGGAGCTCCAGGTCCCGTTGGACTACGCCAAGCCCAAGGGCAAGAAGATCACGCTGCAGCTCACCCGCACGCCCCACACGGGCACGGGCGCTGCCAAGGGGGACATCGTCGTCAACCCGGGCGGTCCCGGTGGAGGCGGCGCGCTGTTCGGTCCGCGCGTGTTCGCGCAGAACTCCGCTCCGATGCGCGAGGCGTTCAACGTCATCGGCTTCGACCCGCGCGGCGTCGGCATGAGCGTTCCCGCGGTCAGTTGCGACCCGAACTACACCAACGCTCCGCGACCCGACTACGGCACCGGCGACCGCAAGTCCGTCGCCACGTGGCTGAAGAAGGCGAAGGGCTACGCGGACGCCTGCAAGAAGGCCGACAAGGTCGGGCTGCTGAACCACATCAAGACGGTCGACTCGGTCAACGACGTCGAGTCGATCCGCAAGGCCCTCGGCAACAAGAAGCTCGACTGGTACGGCGCCTCCTACGGCACCTACCTCGGTTCCACGTACGCGACCCTGTACCCGAAGAACGTCGGCCGCATGGTGCTGGACGGCAACGTCGGCCCGTCCGATGTCTGGTACGACGCCAACCTGAACCAGGACGTCGCGTTCGACGAGAACATCGAGTACTACTTCGGCTGGATCGCCAAGTACGACTCCGTCTACCACCTGGGCACGAAGCAGTCGCACGTCCGTAAGTTCTTCTACGGACTGCGCGCCAAGCTCAAGAGCGAGCCGGTCTACTACAAGGACCCCGACAGCGGCCAGACCATCGCCGTCGGCCCGGACGAGCTGACCGACACCATCCAGAACGCCGCGTACCGTCGCAGCCAGGCCGTCTGGCACGGCTACGCCGCCGGCCTCTCGGCGTACAAGGCCGGCAACACCGCGGCGTTCGCGCAGACCTTCGGTGCCCAGACCACCGGCGGTGCCGACGACAACAGTTACGCCGTCTACGACGCCGTGCAGTGCACCGACGTCCAGTGGCCGCTCAGCTGGAAGAAGTGGCAGCGCGACAACGAGAAGATCAACAAGAAGCACCCGTTCCTGACCTGGGGCAACGCCTGGTACAACGCGCCCTGCCTGTACTGGCCCGCCAAGGCCGGCAAGCCGGTGGACGTCGGGCGCACCAAGGGCCTGCCGAAGAACATCCTGCTGTTCCAGTCCACCGCCGACGCGGCCACGCCGTACGCCGGCGCGCTGGAGATGCAGCGCAGGCTCAAGGGCTCGCACCTGGTCGTCCAGGACGGCGACCGCACGCACTGCATCGTGCACCGCGGTTCGGCGGCTGTGGACGCCTACTTCGACGCCTATTTCCTCAAGGGCGAGCTTCCGGGCAAGTCGACCGTCCACGTCCCGCAGCTCGGCGACCCGACCCCGCCGTCGGGTGCCTCGGCCAAGACCCTGTCCGGCACCGGGATCCTGAAGAACGACGTCATCCGCTGACGCCGTCCTCCCGCTGACGGGCGTCCGCCGAGGCGGGATCCTCCGCCGACGCGGCGTCACGGCTGAACGCGGAGGGCCCTGGGGAGCGATCCCCGGGGTCCTTCCGCGTCGTCCCAACGCGCCATCCGACGGTGCCGCTCGGTGCCGTGCCGGCGTGGTCGAACGATGCTTCACATCACGAAGTTCCCGCGGATCCAGTCACGATTTCGCATCCACTCGGGACGGCCCCTCCCGGCATCCGCGGCCGGACCGCAACAATCTCCACGCAATCCACGCATCGGCTATGCACCGGCGTGCTTTCCCCGGCTCCCACCGGCCCGCGGAGCCGCCGGTCCTAGGGGGTTAGGTGAAGAGGATCGTAATCGTCACGGCCGCGGTGGCCGTGGCAACCGGCGGCACCGCCGCCGCCATCTCCGCGAGCGCGTCCGCGAGCCCCTCGGGCAACGCGAGCACCGTCGCCGCCAACGCGATCGCCTGGGGCAAATGCGAGGTCAGCGGCCCGGACGACCCCATGAACACGGCCGAGTGCGCCCAGGTCCCGGTGCCGCTCGACTACCGGAAGCCGAACGGCCGCAAGATCTCCATCGCGGTGTCGCGCTTCAAGCACACCGACACCAAGAACTACCAGGGCGTCCTGTTCGTGAACCCCGGCGGCCCGGGCGCCAGCGGCCTGCCGTACGCACCGGCCCTCGCCCGGTGGCTCGGCGGAGTCGGACACGCCAAGACCGCCGCGAAGTACGACATCATCGGCTTCGATCCCCGCGGTGTCGGTTCCAGCAAGCCGGCGCTGTCCTGCGACCCCCACTACTCCGACCCGATCCGTCCGGACTATGTCCCCGGGTCGGCCAAGGAGGAGAAGGTCTGGATCGCCAAGTCGAAGAAGTACGCCCAGGACTGCGCCAAGCAGTACGGCTGGCTGCTGCCGCACATGCGCACCACCGACGCCGCACGCGACGTGGACACGATCCGTGCCCTGCTGGGTCAGAAGAAGATCAGTTGGTACGGCTTCTCTTACGGCACGTACTACGGCGCCACCTACGCCACCCTCTTCCCCAAGCGCGTGCATCGCATGGTCCTGGACGGCAACGTCAACCCGAAGACCGTCTGGTACGACTCGCAGCTCGAACAGGACAAGGCGTTCGAGCGCAACATGAAGTCCTGGTGGGCCTGGACGGCCAAGTACGACGCGCTCTACCACCTCGGCACGACCGAGAAGGCCGTCGAGGCGAACTACTACAAGGCGCGTACGGCGGCCAAGAAGGCCCCGATCGGCGGCAAGATCGGTCCGGACGAGCTCGACGACATCGTGCTGAGCGCCGGCTACAACACCGGCTACTACATCCCGTTCGCGCGCGCCCTGTCGCAGTGGATCGACGGCAAGGACCCCTCCGGCCTGCTCGACTGGCTCAATGCGGGCGGTGAGGACAACGGCTTCGCCGTCTACAACGCCGTCCAGGCAGCGGACGCCAAGTGGCCGCGCACCTGGAGCAAGTGGCACAACGACGCCGTGAAGCTCTACAAGCAGGGCTACCGGTTCAACACCTGGAGCAACGTCTGGTTCAACGCCCCCATCGCGTTCTGGCCGTTCCAGGGCGGTCCGGCGCTGAAGCTGAGCGGCAAGGGCGCCCCCGGCATGCTGCTCGTGCAGTCCACGCAGGACGCGGCGACACCGGTCGCGGGCGGTCTTGAGATGCACAAGACGTTCCCGGCTTCGCGCCTCGTCTTCGAGGTCGGCGGCAAGACCCACGCCAACACCCTCAACGGCAACGCCTGCCTGGACGACAAGGTCGCGGCCTACCTCGACAGCGGCTGGCTGCCGAAGAGCCACCGCGGCCCCGACGTCCTCTGCAAGGCCGTCCCGGAGCTGAACGACCCGGACCCGACTGCGGCGGCGGCGAAGGCGGCTGGCGCCAAGACGGGTAAGGACCTTCCGGTCGGACGCCCGTAGCGGTGCACGGAGACGTTCCAGGCACTGAGGTCCACGCGGACTGAGGTCTACATGCGCTGAGTCCGCGTCTTCCGAAGTCCGCGTGTACCGAAGTCCGCGTCTACTGGCGTTGCGGCGTGCTTCGCCGTCCTCCTGCTTCCACGGAGGACGGCGAAGCACGCCGCCATTCGTTCGGAGAGAACCCGGCTCGCGGTGGAATCGCCCAATCCGCGGTTCGGCGGCTCCCGGGCAGGCCGCCGGTAGAAAGCGGGAGTGCTGAACGTCCCTGGAAAGAGGGCCGCCGCCGCGACGGCCGCCGCAGCAGTCACGATCGGGCTCGCCACCGCCGCCGCCCTCGGCGCGCCCGCCACCGCCGCGACACCCGCGAAGGCAAGCCCCGACCCCGCGCCGCGTCCCGCCGGGCTCGCGTGGGTGTCCTGCCCCGCCAAGGACCCGGTGGAGAAGGGACACCTCAAGGGCCTGCAGTGCGCCTCCCTCCGGGTGCCGCTCGACTACCGTCGCCCGCGGGGCCGGCAGATCACCCTTGCGCTCACCCGCGCCCCCCACACCACCTCCCGCTCCAAGGGGGCGGTTCTGCTGAACCGCGGCGGACCCGGCGCGCACGGACGCGACCTGCCGGGCGTCTTCACCGCCGGGCTGCCGAAGAAGGTCGCGGCGGCCTATGACTGGATCGGCTACGATCCGCGGGGTGTCGGCGCGAGCAAGCCCGCGCTGGTCTGTGACAAGGGGTACCAGTACCCGGGTCGCCCGCGCGCCGACTCCGTCCCCGCGAACGGAGCCGAGGAACGCGCCTGGACGGGCCGTGCCAAGTCCTACGCAGACGACTGCGCGAAGAAGTACCGCGCGATCCTGCCGTACATGGGCACGGCAGACTGGGCCCGCGACATGGACGCGATCCGGCAGGCGCTCCGCCAACACAAGATCAACTTTTTTGGCTACTCGTACGGCAGCTACCTGGGCGCGGTCTACGCGACGATGTTCCCCGGCCGCGTCCGGCGCATGGTCCTGGACAGCGTCGTCCGCCCGAGCGGCGTCTGGTACGACGACAACCTCGACCAGAATGTGGCGTTCGAGAAGCGGATCAGGGCCTACTTCGCCTGGATCGCCCGCCACGAGGACGTCTACAAGCTCGGCCGGACGGGCGAGGAGGTCGCCGCCTCCTACGCGAGGGTCCGCGCGGCGGTCAAGGCCGCACCCATCGGTGGAAGAGTCGGCGCGTCCGAGTTGGACGACCTGTTCCTCGCCGACGGCTACGGCGACTACAGCTGGGCCAGCCACGCTTCCGCGCTGTCGGCCTACGCCGTCCGGCACGAGACGGCCCCCCTCGGCAAGGCGTGGCAGCCGCCCGGCTGGCTGGACCAGAACAACTACGCCGTCTACAACGCCGTCCAGTGTCGTGATGCCGCCTGGCCGCGCGACTGGAGCCGCTGGCACGCCGACAGTGAGCGGCTCTACCGCGAGGGCTACCGTTTCGAGACCTGGAGCAACACCTGGTACAACGCGCCCTGCGCCTTCTGGGGCGTCCCGGGAGGGCCACAGCCCACCGTGCGGGGCGCGTCCACCCTGCCGCCGCTGTTGCTGGTCCAGGCCACCGAAGACGCCGCCACGCCCTATCCTGGCGCGTTGGAGACGCATCGCAGGTTTCCCACCTCCCGGCTGGTGGTGCAGGCCGGCGGTGGCAACCACGGGGTGTCGTTGAGCGGAGACAAGTGCGTGGACGCGGCCATGGTCGCCTATCTGGCCAGCGGAAAGGTCCCCGCGGACAAGCCCGGCCCGGACGTCGAATGCCCCGCCGGGCCGGCCCCCGAGCCCACGCCGGCCAAGAGCACCGGACGGGACGGGGGCCCGGCCGCACCACGGTGAGGGAGCCGGTTGCGGTGCCCGTCCCAGAGACGTCATAGGCTTGTCGGCGTGGTGCTGACAGTGCAGATGGCCGCGCGGGGGCCGGTCCCGTCCCGGAGCCGGTAACCGTGCGCATGCTGGGTTCGCTGCCGGTGCGGGTCTTGGACGACCGTCACCGGGCGGAGGCGCTCGCCATCCTGGACGCCGACCCGGTGGCGAACGTGTTCGTCAGCTCCCGCGTGCATGCCGCCGGGCTCGATCCGCGCCGCCTCGGTGCCCAGATGTGGGGTTACCTGCGCGACGGCAGGCTCCGCTCGCTCTGCTACTCCGGCGCCAACCTGATCCCGGTCGCCGCGGGCCCCGAGGCGGTCCGTGCGTTCGCTGAGCGGGCCCAGGCGCAGGGGCGGCGCTGCTCGTCCATCGTCGGCCCGGTCAGGGCCGTAGGGGAGCTGTGGGAGATCTTGGCGCCCTACTGGGGGCCGCCCCGTGCCGTCCGCGCCGTTCAGCCCGTGATGGCCACCTCGGCTGTTCCGGACGCGCCGCCCGACCTCGCGGTCCGGCGTGTCCGGATGGAGGAGTTCGACATCGTCTACCCCGCCTGCGTCGCCATGTTCACCGAAGAGGTCGGCGTCTCGCCCAACACCGGCGACGGGGGAGTGCTCTACCGCGCTCGGGTCGCCGAGTTGATCCGCGACGGCCGCGCGTTCGCCCGGATCGAGGACGGCCGGGTCGTGTTCAAGGCGGAGATCGGTGCCGTGACCCCGCGGGCCTGCCAAGTTCAGGGCGTCTGGGTCCCACCCGATCTGCGCGGGCAGGGCCGGTCGGTCGCGGGGATGTCCGCGGTCGTTCAGGAGGCGTTGCGCGGTATCGCCCCGACCGTGTCCTTGTACGTCAACGACTACAACACGCGGGCCCGTGCCACGTACCGTCGCGTCGGATTCACCGAGATCGGATCGTTCATGTCGGTGTTGTTCTAGGTCCGTTCCAAGATTGTCGCAGAGTGCCAGGTCCGCGTAGAAACCTGACGAAAGGATCCTGGACGGGTACCATCCGGCCGTGGAGTTCGCCGGTGCACTGCGGCAGGCCATCCAGGCGAGCGGGCTGACCCTGGAACGGATCCGGCACCGGCTCGGCCAGCGTGGCCTGACAGTCAGCGTTGCCACTTTGAGCTATTGGCAGCGCGGTCGTAGTCGACCGCGCTCGCGTGCCGTCGTGACGACGCTGGAAGAGATCCTCCAGGTACCCGCCGGAACGCTGACGGAACTGCTCGACGATCCCACGCCCACCGCGCCGCCCGTCCGTGGCGGTCCCGGCCGGGGTGGGAACAGCGTCGGGCCGTCCGGTCACGGCGACCGGGGCCGGGCCGCCGGCGACCTGTGGCCCGACCCGGACCGGTACGCGGGTCTCGTCGCCCAGCTCGACCGGTCGGGTGACCACCGGCTGGAGCGACTCGGCATCCACGACGTGTACCGGCTGGACGACGTCCGCCGCACATGGTCGCTGTCGGTGCGGACGGTGCTGCGCGCGGCCGGCGATGACATCGACCGTGTCGTCTGCGTCCACCAGACCGGCCCGGCCAAGATCGACTCCCCGCCGGACGGTACGGACCGGGTCGGCGCCCCGCCGCCCGGCACGGGACACGGTGGGCCGTCCGACGGGCACGCCGGCGGGCTCGGGCCCGGCTCCGGCGGCGGACCTGGCGGGGAGGTGGAGCTGACCGGCGTGCGGTACTGCCGGCCCGGGCGGATCCGCGCCGAGGACGGGCTGATGGCGTTCGAGCTCGTCTTCGACCGGGTGCTGGCGGCGGGCGACACCGCGGTGGTCGAGTACGAGCTGGGCCCGGCGGGCGGCGTCCCGGTGGGCGTCGGAACGGGCGGCGCGGGCGCGTGGGTGGCCGACGGCTATGAGCGGCGCTTCTCCCATCCCGTCCACGACTACGTCGCGATCATCCAGTTCGAGGGCGGCCGCCTCCCGGCCCGCTGCTACGGCTTCACCGCCGAGACCTCGGACGCGCCCCGGCGTCGCCTCGGCGAGCTGTGGATCGGCACGTCGGGCAGCGCGAACCTGGCGGTCGGCAACGTCCGGCGCGGCATCGTCGGCATCGAGTGGGAGTGGCACTGACCGTGGCGCGGGCTGTGGCGCCGACGGGTGGCACGGACGGCGGCACCGCCCGCAACATGTTCACAGTGAAATCCAGTCAGGATCGAAGCGTTGACGCTCTCTCATGTTCTGTCTGAGTATCTGAGCGTTCGCGCTTCGTGAATCTGGTCGTTGTCCGCGACCAGTGAATTTTTTCGTCACGCTCCGTGGCCGGGTTCGTCCCGGTCGAGGTCAGCGGCCAGACCACCGATGACCCGTCCGGAGCGCCGAACCTCCTGCTCATCACATGCCCCAATAGTGCCGCGCCCCGGCGGGACCCCACGCCGGGACGTGGATCCGAGCCCCGACCGCCGCCCGTGTGGCCGCCGGGGCTATGCGGTTGTGACAAATTGCTGTTGGATTTGAGACCTTGTTGGCCTTACAGTGAGCGCTGAAGTTGCAAGTGCAGTTGTCAGGGCCGTTACGGGGGCCGGCCGGAGCGGATCCGGAGGCCGAGCAGTGCAGAGCGTAACGGAGGACGACCTACTACAGGTTCTGCAGTACGGTCCCTTCAATGTGGCCCTTCATGCGGCCATCCAGGCGCGGGGTCTCAGCCTTGAATCGCTGAGACGGCGCCTGGAGGACCAGGGAATCGCGGTCAGCCTTTCCACACTGAGTTACTGGCAGCGCGGCCGGACACGGCCCGAGCGCGCCGACTCGCTACGCGCAGTACGAGGTCTGGAGGTGATCCTCGAACTTCCGCGCCACTCCCTGCTCACCCTGCTGAAACCGACCGCCGAGCGGTCGGCCGGGCCATGGCTGCCCTTGGAGGAGCTGTGTCCCGAGCCGGGTGTGAAAGACCTGCTGGACGAGATCGGCGATCGCGGCGAGCGGCAGCTCACCGGGCTCAGCCTGCACGACCAGCACGTCATCGGACGCCGCAGGGAACTCCTGGAGGTGCGCACCCGCGCGGTCTTCCAGGCCCAGCAACGCGGCGTCGACCGCTGGATCACCGTCTACCATCATCCACAGGGCATCCTGCCCTCATCACGCACCGCCCGCGGCTGCCGGTTCGGCCGCGTCCGGATGGACGAGGCCAGCGGCCTGATCGCCGCCGAGCTCCTGTTCGACCGGGCCCTCGGGCGCGGTGAGACCTACCTGCTGGAGTACGGGTTCGGATTCGACGAGACCGGACCTGTCGTCACCGAGGAAGGACGCGGGTTCCGCACGCCGCAGCACGAGTTCCTCATCGAGGTGCGCTTTCACCCGGCGATGCTCCCCGCCCGCTGCTACCGGACCTGGCGCCCCGACGGCCACACCGCGCTGAAGGATTCCGCCGATCTGCGGATGTCCAGCTACCACAGCGTTCACTTCATCGAGTTCGGCATGGCCGCCGGTTTCCACGGCATCCGCTGGGAATGGGACTAGCCAGTCTTTCCGCTTCCACGGCCTCGGCCCCTCGCCCACCGGCGGGGGGCCGAGGTCGTGTCGGGGGCGGACATCGTCGGGCGGCCCGTCACTCGGTGAGGTGGACCATCACTTGGTGAGGTGGACCAGGAGGTGGAGGAGACGGTCCAACTCGTCGGCGGGGTCGTCGGTGAGACCCGCATGGACGGGGCCGGGCTGGACGATCGTGCTACGGGGAGCCGTGAGCCAGCGGAACCGGGCGCCGGGCGCCTCGGCGGCGGCCTGGCCGGCGCGCTCGCCGCCGCAGCAGATCGCGTCCACGCCCTGGAGGGCCGAACGCACGCCGTCCAGGTCGAGGGACGGGTCGAGGGCCAGTAGGCGTTCCTCGTCCAGGTGGGTGCGGCAGCCGAGGTAGTCCAGGGCGCGGCAGTAGACCACCACGCCCACGTTCATGGTCTCGCCCCGCTCGATGCGGGGGACCACGCGCAGCGTCGCGTACTCGAAGACCGTGGGGTCCGAGGCCGTCCTGATATTGCTCATGCGGGGCCGCCGAGCCAGCCGGGGCGGTTCTCGCCGCGCCGGGTGCCGGGGCGCGGCGCGCGGTCGGCGATGTTCAGGTCGGGGAGCCAGTCGCGGGGCTTGCCGGCACGGGGGAGCAGGATGTCGAGGTAGCCCTCCCGCAGCGCGCCGGGGTCGGCGAAACCCGGCTCGCCCTCCAGCCAGCGGTCGGGGACGAGACCGGTCACCTCGCGCAGCAGGCTCTCGGTGATCTTCGGGGCGAGCTCGGCCTCCGCGGCCTCCAGCTGCGTCGCGTACGGGGTCAGGACGTGGTCGTCCAGGTCGTAGGGGCCGGCGAACAGGCGGGTCGCGTTCGCCCACGCGTGGTGGAAGATCAGGCTCGCGCCGTGGTCGATCAGCCACACGTCCCGGTGCCAGACGAGCAGGTTCGGGTTGCGCCAGCTCCGGTCGACGTTGCCGATGAACGCGTCGAACCACAGCACCAGCGAGGCGAACAGGGGGTCGGCGTGCCAGCCGAGGGGGTCGAACCCGAGGGAGCCGGGCAGGAAGTCGATGCCGAGGTTCCAGCCGGGGCTGGCCTTCAGCAGGTCCTGCACATCGGGGTCGGGCTCGTGCCGTCCGATCGCCGGGTCGAGGTCGATGAGGACCTGGTCGGGCACCCGCAGCCCGAGTCGGCGGGCCAGCTCGCCCGCGATCACCTCGGCGATGAGGGCCTTGCGGCCCTGGCCCGCACCGTGGAACTTCATGACGTACGTGCCGAGGTCGTCGGCCTCGACGACACCCGGCAGCGACCCGCCCTCGCGCAGCGGCGTCACGTAGCGGATCGCTGTCACATGTGGCAACACGCACGTCACGGTATCGGGTGGATGCACGGCCGGGATAATCACCGGCATGGGCGTTGAACTGGTCGACCTTTCCGTCCCGGTAGTCACCGGAATGCCGGTCTACCCGGGCGATCCCGAGGTGGCGGCCGTGCCCGCGCTGACGGTCGCGGAGTCCGGCGTGAACGTCCTGCGCCTGCACATGGGCTCGCAGTCGGGGACGCACGTGGACGCCCCGTTCCACATAGACGACGCGCTGCCCCGCCTGGACGAGCTCCCCCTCAGCCGGTTCACCGGCCCGGCGGTCGTCCTGGACGCCCGTGGCCTCCCGCCCCGAACGCCGATTCCACCGGACGCCCTCCCGGACGGGCTGGCCCCCGGTGTCGTCCTCCTCATCGCCACCGGCTGGTCGTCCCACTGGGGGACGGACGCCTATCTCGCACATCCCTTTCCCGCCCCTGAGACGGCGGCGGCGATCATCGCCCGCGGAGTCCGCACCGTGGGGATCGACGCGCTCAGCGTGGACCGTACGCCGCCTCCGGGGTCCGCGGACTTCTCCCTGGCGGCCCACCGGGTCCTCTGCGGCGCCGGCGCGGTGATCGCCGAGAACCTCACCGGCCTCGACCGGTTGCTGGCCGCGCAAGCGGCGGGCCTGGCCGTCGAGGTGGACCTTTTCCCGCTGGCCCTGGCCGGGGCGGACGGTGCGCCCGTTCGGGCCGTCGCCCGCCTGCGGCGCCCGTGAGCACAACGCACTAAAGCACGTAAACGCCATTTAGTCCGAGTATCGTGCACAAGATTGTTGGTGTTGTTCGCGTCGCTCTAAGGTTCACCTTGGCGGTCGTGTCGATGCGGTCCATCGGGATATGCGATCGGTATATCGCGAGTGACCTGCTGTCGCAGAAAGGGGTCGCCCGCCGCGGCGTCACCCAATTCCTACTAAAGTTGCCGGAAAAAGTGAGTGATTCTTCCGGCTTTCCTTGGTGGCCGAATCCTGTCAATCCAAAATCGGCGATCCCCTTGTGTCGATGTTGATGATCATCGTATCTTTCAGGCGTTCCCGAACACTTTTCGGAGGGCTTGTGCGGGTCGTCATCGCGGGGTTCGGCAGGGCCGGAAGGCAACATGCCGAAGCGATCGGGCACGTCGAGAACGTGCGAGTGCAGGCGGTACTAGAATCCGACGGCGGCGTGGACACCGCCCCACATGTTCGTGCTTCGAGCTGGGCGGACGTCCTGGCCGACCCGGATGTGGACGCCGTCGCGCTCTGCCTGCCGCCCGGCGGCCGAGTGGAGTTGGCCGCGGCCGCACTGGACGCGGGCAAGTCCGTGCTCCTGGAAAAGCCTCCCTGCATGTCGACGGCCGAACTGGACCGGCTCTCGGCAATGTCGGGGAAGGTCGGTGTCATGCTCCAACATCGCTTCCGACTTCCGGTGGCGGTACTGGAGCGCCCTTTCAAGGAGGCTGCCGGCTCGCTCCTGGTAAGCCGCCCGAGAGACGCATTGACGCACTACAGCGGATGGCGCGGTGATTCAGGCAAGGCGCTGGGGGGAATTACCGCGCATCTCGGAGTGCACTATCTGGATTTGGCGTGCCAGGTCCTCGGGGAGGTCGAAAGCGTGCACATCGGGAACTATCGCGAATGCGCCCCCGGGATCGACTTGCGAGTGGGCGGGATCGTCCAATTTACGTCCGGTTCGTCCCTTTCATTTACCGTTGCGGCCGATGTGCCGGCACGCGCCGAGCACCTGGTGATCGCGGGTGACGGGCGCCGGCTGACCGTCGAGGACGGCGCGGTGACCTACCGGGAGGACGATCGCTCCGAGGAGCATCCGGCCGCGCCCACCGGCGCGATGCGCGCACAGGTCTACGCCGAGTTCGCCCGCCGTCCCGACCTGTGCTCGCTGGAGCGCTCCCGCCCGGTGCTCGCCGTCCTCGACGCGGTCCGGAACGCGGGGACCCGGTGAGCCCCCGCCTCGGCCTGTCGTCCGGCTCGGCACCCGGGCTGGACGCTCGCGAACTGGCCGCCCTGGTGCGCCGGGCGGGCGGCGCCGTCGCCGACCTGCGCGCGGGCAAGGGCCACCGCTGGGAGAAGCAGGGCATCGAGGGTCTCGGTGGCCTGCCGGTCTCCTTCGTCGGCATCTCCGTCGTCCTCGGTGAACCGGATCAGGACACCGGCCAGGCCGCGCGGTTCCCCGGCCGGAGCATCAAGGTCTTCGCCGCCCCGGGGGTCGGCGGCGCCGAGCCGGCCGCCGCCCAGATCGCCGCGCTCGCGCGCGACCGGGGCACCGAACAGATCCTCGTCGAGACGCACCGCGGCGGAGCGGGCCCGGACGAGCTCGCCGCGCTGTGCGCCCGGCACGGCTGCCGCCTCGTCCTCGACAACCTCGGCCTCGCCGAGATCACCGGCGACTTCGCGGGGGCGCTGCGGAAGCTGGCGCCCTGGACCGCCGCCGTGCAGGTGAAGGGCTTCGACCCGGCCCCCGGGCCGGGCGCGCGCCCGGTGCACCGGCCGCTGGCCGGACGCGACCTCGGCTGGCTCCGGGCCTTCGTCGCCGCACCAATCGACATCACCGTCGAGTCCCGGTCCGGCACACCGCTGCGGGACCTCGCCACACTCCGCGACGCCTGGAGGGCCGTGGAATGCGCCTAGCCATCATCAACGACGAGGTCGACCAGGACCTCGCGCGCGCGGCCGATGCCGCCGCCTCGTGCGGGTTCACCGGCATCGAGGTCAGGTCCGTCGGCAACGTCCCCCCGCACGAGCTGACCGACGACCAACTGCGCCGTGTCGTACGCGAGGTCGGCGCGCGGGGCCTCGCGGTCGCCGGGTTCTGCCCGCCCGCGCTCAAGGTCGCGCTGCCCCGGACGGCGGCGGAGGCGGAGGCAGCCCGCGCGGTGCTCGTCCGCGCCGTCGCGCAGGCGCGGGTCCTCGGCGCCCCGCACGTGCGGATCTTCACGTTCTACCGCGACGGCGACCCCGACCCCGAGGGCGCCGCCGCCGTCGCCCGCGACGTGCTCGGCGACGTGGACCTGGACGGCGTCAAGCTGCTCGTCGAGACCGGCACCCGGACGAACACCCCGACGATGGCGCTGGTCCTGCGCTTTCTGGAGGCCGTCGACGTCGCGGGACTGGGCGTGCTGTGGGACCCGGGCAACAGCGTCTTCAGCGGTATGCATCCGGATCCGTTCCCGGACGAGTACCGGATGGGCAGGGACCTCATCGACCATGTCCATGTGAAGGATCCCGCCGGCACGTCCGGCTACGTGCGGTTGGGCGACGGCGACCTGCCGTGGGCGGAGATCGTCGAGACGCTCCGCGCCGACGGCTACACCGGCTGGCTGTCCCTGGAGACGCACTGGCGTGTCGGTCGCGTCCTCGATCAGGCGCAACGTGACCGGCCCTGGGGCGACGACTTCACCGCCGGCGGATACGAGGCCAGCGTCGAGTGCATGCGGCTGCTGGGGGAGCTGGTGAACCGGTGACCGCGGACATCCGCGCGGACGGCCCGCTCCTGCTCCTCGGCGCGCAGCGGTCCGGCACCACGGCGCTGGCCCACGCGCTGAGCCGGGCCTTCGCCGACGCGGGCGGGATCCTCACCGTCAACGGGAAGCTGCCCTACCTGCTGCCCCGCTGGACCACCGCGGCCGACCTCGCGGGCCGGCACTTCCGCGCCGACGAGATCGCGTGCGCGCTCGCCCGCAAACCGCCCTCGGGGGAGGGCGCGGACCGCTGGCGGAAGCACGTGGACGGGGTACTGCGCGCCGTCGCCGCCGAAGTCGCACGCGGCGAGCACGACGCCCCCGGCGCGCTCGTCGCCGCGACCATCGCCCGCGCCTACGAGCCATGGCCCTTCTGGGGAGACAAGTACAACGAGCACCTCCTCGACCTGCCCGCCGTGCTGGACGCCGTACCGGGCGCCCGGCTCGTCCTGCTCGTCCGGCATCCGCTGGAGGTGGCGGCGTCCCAGCTCGAATGGAGCGGCGACCGGCCGTGGCGTGCGGCGACGGCCGCCGACGCCTGCGCGAAATGGGCGGCCTGGCACGCGCCGTGGTTCGAGGTCGCCGACCGGCTGCCGTCCCGGCGGCGCCTGGTGATCGGCTACCGGGCCCTGTGCGAGGGCCGCGCCGCCGGTCCGCTGGGTGCGTTCTGCGGGCTGGACGTGAAGCCGTATCTGACCGGTCTGCGCGCCACCCGGGAAGCCCCGGGCCCCGGCGGCCTGCCCACCGATTCCGCCCGCGTTTGGCGGGCCCTCTGTGAAATGGAGTGCGCATATGAGTGAAGACAAGATCTCGTCTCAGGGCTACGGCCCGGACCACGCCTCGCCCATCGGCTACAGCCTGCACCACGTGCAGATCGCCATCCCGCCCGGCAGCGAGGACGAGTGCCGCGCGTTCTACATCGACGTCCTCGGCATGATCGAGATCAAGAAGCCGCCGGTCCTCGCCGCGCGCGGCGGGCTGTGGGTGCGCGCCGACGCGTTGGAGATCCACCTCGGCGTCGAGCAGGACTTCCGTCCGGCCCGCAAGGCGCACCCCGGTATCCGGGTGGACGACCTGGACGGGCTGGCCGACCGGTTGACCGGCCGGGGTGTCGAGGTGACCTGGGACGACAACTTCCCCGGCCACCGCCGCCTGTACGCCTTCGACAACCTGGGCAACCGGCTGGAGTTCCTGCAGCGCGACGGCTCCCGACCGGAGTGGTGAGGATGAGCGGGCTGCTGGGCCGCGTCGTCGGCCTCCCCGACATCCCCGCCGTACGGCGCTGGGCGTGGGTCGCGATGGCCGACTCCCTGGGCACCGGGTTGATCACGCCGCTGGTCATCATCTACTTCACCCAGCAGATCGAGATGAAGGCCGTCACGGTCGGTCTGGCGATGAGCATCGCCGGGTTCGGCAGCGCCGTCCTGGTGCCGTTCGGCGGCGTGCTCGTCGACCGGTTCGGCGCGAAGCCGGTGGTGATCGCGGCGTTCGTGCTGGCCGGCATCGGAACGTCCGGGTACATGTTCGCCCGTGGTTTCGGGTTGCTGGTGGTGACGGTGCTGCTGGCGCAGATGGCCGACGCGTCCGGCCGCCCGGCCAAGCACGCGTTCATGGCGCAGATCGCCGAGGGCGAGGCGCGCAACCGGCTGCTGGCGTTCAACCGGTCCGTCCGCAACGCCGGCTACGGGCTCGGCGGCCTGCTCGCCGCGCTCGTGCTCGGCCTGGGCTCGGACCTGTGGTACATGCTCGCCTTCGGCCTGGACGCGCTGTCGTTCTTCGCGGCCGTCCTGCTGGTCGTGACGATCACCCCGCCGCTGGCCCCGACCGCGGAGGCCGCGGACGGCGAGCCCGCACCCGCGCCCGAGCGCGAGGGCTACCGCGCGGTGCTCGCGGACTGGCGGTACACGCTGCTGTCGGCGCTGAACGTGCTGGTGCTGCTCGAAGCGACGATCTTCACGGTCGGCGTGCCGCTGTGGGTCGTCCAGCACACCGAGGCGCCGAAGTCGCTGGTCGGCGTCCTGTTCACCGTCAACACCGTCATCATCGTGCTCCTTCAGGTCCGGGCGACCAAGGGGCTGGAGAGCCCGGCGGACGTCCGGCCGTCCTACCAGCGCGCGGCGCTCGGCATGACGATCGCGGTCGCGGGCTACCTGCTCGCCCAGCACGTCGGAGTCGTCGCCGCCATCGTCGTCCTGATCATGGCCGTGGTGCTGCACTCGGTCGGCGAGCTGTCGGCCTCGGCCAGCGAGTGGACGGTGTCCATCGGGCTCGCCCGCGAGCACCTGCGGGGCCGCTACTTGGCGGTCTTCGCGCTCGGCGACTCGATCGGCAAGGCCGCCGGCCCGGTGGTGGTCACGGTCCTGCTGTCGCGGGCCACCTCGCTCGGCTGGCTGATCCTGCTCGCCCTGGTGGCCGGGGGCTGCCTGGTCAGCGCGGAGGTGGCCGTCCGGCACCCGCGCAACCGGCCGCGCAAGGTCGCGCTCACGGAGGTGACCGCATGACCCGTCTCCTGCCCGCCCAGTACCGCTGGGTCCGGATGGACTTCACCGAATGGCAGCATTTCAACCTGGGGTCGCTGTTCACCGTCCCGGCCGATCTGACCGCGGGCGTCGTGGCACGGGCCGTGCAGCGGGTGCTGGACCGCAACCCCGCGCTGCGCACCGCCTACCGTCCCGGCCCCGACGGCTGGACCGCCGAGGAACGGGAGATCTCGGCCGCGATGGTGATCCGGGCCGCCGAGCTGCCCGACTACCGGGGCCGCGCCGACGCGCTCGGCGAGGAGATCGCGCGCCTTCAGTCGACGCTCCGACCGGAGGAGGGCGAGGTCTTCCGCGTCGTCCACTTCCCCTTCGGGGACGAGCCCGGGCGCCTGCTGGCCACCGTCCACCACCTCACGCTCGACGGATTCTCGATGGGCCTGGTCGGCTCCGAGCTCGACCGCGCGCTGCGGGACCGCTCGTCCGTCCCGCCCGGCGCGACCCCCGCCGACTACGTGCACGCCGTGGAGAAATGGGCGGCCGGGCAGGAGGCCGAGGCGGACGCCGGACGCTGGCTCGACCGGCCCTGGGACCGCGTCGGCGACCCGCCGCCCGACCTCACCGGGGACGCGACGCTGCCCACCATGCGCATCGATAGCGCGTCCCTGGAGGCCGACCGGACGGCGGCGCTCACCGCCGCCTGCCGGGCGCGCGGCCTGCGCCCGGGCGACGTCCTGCTGGACGCGGCGGCGCAGGCGGTGCTGGCACGCTGGGACCTGCCCGCGGTGGCCGTCGACAGCTACCACATCGGACGGCACCTCACCCCGGCCGGCATCGACGTGATCGACACGGTCGGCTACCTGCAGAACACCTTCCCGATCGTGTTCTCCGCACGCCGCGGATTCGACCCCGCCGACCTGGCCGCGGTCCCCGACCGCATGTTCGGCTTCGACGCCCTGCGGTTCTTCTCCGGGCGGCTGGCGGACGTGCCCTCCACCGCGCTGCGCTACAACTTCCGCGGTCACATGGGCCGGCTCGACAGCCGGCCCGGCCTGCTGCTCGGCGAGGCGGGCGAACCGATCCGCAGGAGGCGGGCGCAGGGGCAGACCGAGTGCTACCGGCTGATGCTCGAAGGCGACGTCATCGACGGGAGCCTCGTCCTGCACATCAAGTACAGCACCGGCCAGTACCGCCCGGAGACCGTCGCCGGTCTGCTCGGCGACGCACTGGACAGGGTCCGGACGACGACCGGGGAGCTCTCATGCTGACGATCCGGGATCTGGTGGTGGCGGTCGGCCGACCGGGTGACGAACTCGTGCTGCTGCGCGGCGCGGACCTGCGCGTTCCCGAAGGCAGCGCGGTCGTCATCCGGGGCGGCCAGGGATCGGGCAAGTCCACGCTGGCGGCGGTGCTGCGCCGCGAGCTGCGGCCCCGGTTCGGCCGCATCGACGGCCGCGCGCTCGTCATCGACGACGCCGACCGGATGCCGCCGGGACGGCTCGCGGCGCTGCTGGAGGCCAGCCGCGCCCGCGGGGAGACGCCCGTCCTGCTCGCGGCCGACGAGCGGTTCACGGGGGCGGCGCGTCCCGCCGATCTGGTCTTCCGCCTCGACAAGGGCATGCTGATCGCCGAGTCCGAGCGGCCCGGGAAGGCACCCGTTCCCGAGCGGCCCGCGGAGGCGGGGCTGCGAATTCCCGCCGACGAGCTGCGGGAACGGGCCGCGGCGTCGCTGCGGGGCGTCGGATGCACCGCCCGCACCGCGGACCTGGTCGCCGCCGTGCTCGTCGAGGCGGACGTGCGCGGCCACCACTCCCACGGCATCGGTCTGCTCCCCACCTACCTGCGGCGGGTCGCCGCGGGGGGAGTGGATCCCACCGCAGAGCCGACGCTCAGCGAGGACGGCGCGGTCGCCCGCGTCGACGCCCACGCCGGGTTCGGCCAGCCCGCCGCGATGGCCGCGGCCGAATGGTGCGCCGCTGCCGCCGCCCGCGACGGCGTGGCGGCCGTCGGGGTCCACGGCAACAACCACGTCGGGATGATGGCCGCCTACCGGCGCCCCTTCCAGCGGGAGGGCGTCGTGGGGCTGCTGCTCAACGTGTCCGGGCCCAGCCTGACGGCGCCGGGCGCGGTCCGGCCGACGCTCGGCAGCAACGCCGTGTGCATGGTGACCCCGACCGACCGGGACGAGCCGTTCGTCGTCGACTTCGCCACCGGCGTCGTCGCCATCGGCAAGGTCCGCGCCGCCGCGCAACGCGGTGAGCCGGTCCCGGCGGGCTGGCTGCGGGACGCCGCCGGACTGCCCACCAGCGACCCCGCCGACCTGGAGCGCGGCGGGTCCGTCCCGCTGTTCGGGGACTACAAGGGCCTGTGCGTCACGCTGATCGCCGAGGTGCTCGCCGGGATGCTGGGCGGCCAGACCGTCAGCCCGCTGGTGGCCAAGCAGCGGGCCCAGCCCGAGCAGCCCATGAACTGCAGCCAGCTGTTCATCGGCCTGTCCCCGTCCGCGTTCGGGCTGGAGCAGGCGGGCAAGCTGCTCGGCATCCTTGAGGACGCGGTCGCCGGGGGCCACCCGGACGGCCCGCCGGTCCCGTACTTCCCCGACCAGATGGAGGCCGCCAGCACGGCGGAGGCGCTCGAACACGGCGTCCCCGTCCCGGCGAGCGTGGCGTCCGACCTCGGGTGGGCTTGACCATGCGCCTCGACGATCGGATCCCCCGCGACGCGCCGCCGGACGTGCGCACGGCGGTGGCGGGCGCGGCGCCCGGCTGGCCGCTGGTGCTGTACTTCCACCACGTCCACCCGACGCTGGACCACTACACCTCGCTCACGCCGGCCTCGTTCGAACGCGGGCTGGAGACGGTGCTCGCCGACTACGGGCCGGCACTGGACCCGGCGTCCGCCGAGGCCGACATGGCGCCGCCCGCCGCGCCCACCGTCCTGGTGACCTTCGACGACGGGCACCGGGACAATCTCGACCACGCGCTGCCCATCCTTGATCGGCTCGGGGTCAGGGCGCTGTTCTTCGCCATCACCGGGCTCGCGGGCGAAGCCCCGGACCGGTCGATGACCTGGGACGAGCTGCGCGGCCTCACCGCCGCGGGGCACCGCGTGGGGTCCCACACCGTGACGCACCGCAAGCTGCCGGAGCTGGCCGCGGCAGAGCAGCATGAGGAGATCGCGGAGTCGCTGGCGGCGGTCGGCGACCGGCTCGGCGACCCGCGTCCCCCGCTGGCCTACCCGTACGGGATGCCGCCCACGGGCGCCGCGGTGCCGCCCGGAACGCTCGCGTTCGGGACCGTGAAGGCACGGCCCCGCCCCTGGACGGCGGCGCCCCACGACGTCCGCCGCACCTACCTGCCGGTCGGCCGGGAGCAGTTGTGGCCCCGGCTGTGTCGCGAATGGAGACAGCAGTGGTGGCACGCATCACCGTGATCATTCCCAGCCGGGACCGTTACCGCGACCTGCGCCGCTGCCTGCTGGCACTGGCCGAGTGCGACACCGGGCCGCTGCACGAGGTCCTGGTGTTCGACGACGGCTCGCGGCCCCGCATCGGTGACGCCGTCGCGGTGGCCGGGCTGCCCGTGCGCGTCCTGCGGGGCGACCGGCCGGTCGGCGCGACCCCGGCCCGCTCGCTGGCCGCGGACCAGGCGGAGTCGGAGGTGGTGGCCTTCCTGGACGACGACGCGCTGCCGAGGGCCGACTGGCTCACCCGGATCGACGCGGAGCTGACACCCGAGCGCGGCGCCGTCACCGGCCGTGTGCTGCCCTTCGACTCCGGGCTGCTGTCGCAGGCGCGGCAGTCGCGGTACCTGGAGCGCTACCGCGGCCTGGAGCCCGGCGGGCGGGTGGACTTCTTCGCCGGCGGCAACGGCGCCGTCTGGCGGGAGGCGTTCCTCGCGGCGCGGGGCGCGGCGGTCAACGTCCCGGGCAGCGACAACGACCTGGTGAGCGGGCTCGCCGCGCTGGGGCTCGGGGTCCACTTCGTCCCCTCGATGGTCATCGTCCACCGCAACGGCAAGGGTCTTGTGCGCGCCGTCCGGGACGCCTACGGGTCCGGGCACCACCACGCCCGTCCGTTGCCCGTCCGCGACGCTCTGCGGCACGCCGCACGGCCGGTGCCCGGCGCGACGATGCCGGTCCGGCTGACGAACCGGGTGCTGAACGTCGTCCATCTGGCCGGGCGCAGCCTTCCCCGCGCCCCGAAGCAGACGACCTGACGGGTTCCGCACCCCTCGCTCATTTTTCTTCTCCACGTTGCCAGCAAGGAGTTCTGTCATGCCTATGCCCGAAACCGACCCGTCCGTCCTGCGCACTCTCGGCGAGATCTGGGAGGACGTCCTCGACGTCGACGGCATCACCGCCGACGACGACTTCTTCGAGCTGGGCGGCGACAGCCTGCTCGGCGTCACCATGATCGGCAGGGCTCGGCACGCGGGCCTCACCTTCTCCTTCCAGGACCTCCGCGACAACCCGGTACTGGGGCGGCTCGCCCAGGCCGTGGCGGGCTGACCCGTGCCTGGGATCCTGACCGAGCTGTTCCGGGAGCAGGCGCGCCGCCACGGCGACCGGACGGCGCTGGTGGACGGCCCCCACGTGCTGAGCTACGCGGGGCTGGACGCCGCGTCCGACGAGGTCGCGGCCGGGCTCGCCGCGCGGGGCGTCCGCGGCGGCGACCTGATCGCGCTGCGGCTGCCCCGGTCCGCCGACCTGGTCATCGGGGCGCTGGGCATCCTCAAGTGCGGCGCCGGGTACTCGCCGCTGGACGTCGGCTGGCCCGCCGCCCGGCTCGACCGGATCGCCGCCCGGCTCGGCTCGCCGGTCACCGTGGACGCCGCGACCCTGCCGGCCCTGCGCGCGCAGGGCGCCCGCGCCGCGGCGGCGCCGCGTCCCGTCCTGGACGTGGAGGACGTCGCGGTGGTCCTGTTCACCTCGGGGTCGACCGGGGAGCCGAAAGGGGTGCTGTACCCGCACCGGGGGATCAGCAGGCTGATCCCGCACGCGGGCCACATCGACTTCTCGACCCCGCCGGTGATCCCCCTCGCGGCGGCGGTGCCGTGGGACGCCATGTCGCTGGAGATGTGGGGCGCGCTGTGCACCGGCGGAACGCTGGTGGTGTCGCGGGACCGCTACCTGACGCCGGCGCGGCTCCGGGAGTTCGTCACCGGCCACGGCGTCGACTCGGTCGTGCTCGCGACGTCGCTGTTCAACCTGCACGTCGAGGAGGACATCGAGGCGTTCACCGGGCTCCGCCAGGTCGCGACCGGCGGCGAGAAGCAGTCGTCCCGGCACGTGTTCGCCTTCCTGGAACGGCATCCGGAGATCGCGCTCATCAACATCTACGGGCCCACCGAGAACGGGGTCCTCACCACGACCCACCTGTTCACCGCGGCGGACGCGGACGCGGACCGGATACCGATCGGCACGCCCGTGCCCGGAACCTCCGTCCACCTGGTGGGCGGCGAGATCTGGGCCGGCGGCGACGGTCTGGCGCACGGCTACCTGGGGGACCCGGAGGGGACCGCCGAGCGGTTCACGGAACTGACCCTCGACGGCCGGCCCGTCCGCGCCTACCGGACGGGGGACCGCGGCCACCGCACGCCCGACGGCCTGTACCACTACGCCGGACGCATGGACCGGCAGGTGAAGGTGCGCGGCCACCGGATCGAGCCCGCCGAGGTCGAGCACGCCGCCGAGCGCGTGGACGGTGTGACCCGCGCCGCGGTGGTGCCGGTCGCGGCGCCGGACGGCCCCGTGACCGGGCTCGCCCTGTTCTACACCGGCGACCGGGAGGCCGGGGAGGTGCTCGGCGAGCTGCGATCGCGGCTGCCCGGCTATCTCGTGCCGTCCGCGGCCGACCGGGTCGAGCGGTTCCCGCTGATGGGCAACGGCAAGATCGACAATGCCGCGCTGCGCGTCGCCGCGGCCGACCTCGCCCCCGTTCCCACCGCCGCCGCCCCCTCGGCCGGCGCCGAAGGAACGGTCGAACAGCGGATCGCGGACGTGTTCACCGAGGTCCTCGGCCGGGACGTGCCGCCGGAGGCGAACTTCTTCGCTCTCGGCGGCGACTCGCTGGGCGCCGGACGGCTCAGCGGCAGGCTGACGGCGGCGCTCGGCATGAACGTGCCGCTGGCGGCCGTGTTCCGCGCCCCCAGCATCGCGGGGCTGGTGGACTGGGCCGAGCGGGCCGCCGGCCCCGCTCAGCCGGGATCCGCGAAGCCGGGACCCGAGGCGGAGGGGCACCGGGGCGCCGTCCGCCCGGACGGCGCCGTGCCGCTGCCGCCCTCCCAGCTCGGCTTCTTCGCCGTCGCCCAGATGGACCCGTCCGACACCACCGCCCTCTGCCCGCTCGTCTGGGACTTCACCGGCTCCATCGACGAGCGGACGATGCGTGCGGCGCTGGAGCAGGTGAACGCGCGGCACGAGGCCCTGCGCAGCCGCTACACGGTGCTTGACGTCCCGATGGCGGTCCGCCTGGACGAACCGCACCCCGTCGAGATGGCCGTGGTCGGGCGCGGCGAGGACGTCCTGCCCGCCCTGATCGCGCCGCTCGACCCCGAGGGCGGGCGGCTCTGGCGGGCCGCGCTCGGGCCGGGCCGGTTCGGGGTCGTCGTCCATCACATCGCGTTCGACGGCGCGTCCGCCGCCGTCCTGGCGCGGGACCTGTCGGCCGCGTACCGGATGCTGGCCGCCGGGCGACCGGTGCGCTTCGACCGTACCGCGCCCAGCCTCGCCGACCTGGCCGCCGCCCGCGGCCCCGCCGTCCGGGACGGCGACCTCGCCGGACAGCGGGACTACTGGCGGACCGCGCTGCGCGAGGTGCCGGACCTGGACCTTCCCGCCGGGGCGGGACCGCCGGGCGTGCTCGCCTCCCTCGTGCGCCGCGTCGACGAGCGGGCGCTCGCCGCCGCGCTGCGATCCCGCGGTGCCACCGCGACGCTCGCGGTGCTCGCCGCGTACGCGCACGGTGTCGGCGAGCTGACCGGTATCCGCGACCTCACCGTCGGGGTACCGGTGGCGCGGAGGCCCGGCGGTCCGGAGGCGGACGCGGTCAGCTGCATGATCGAGATGCTGTGCGTGCGGCTGCGGCGGCCCACCGTGGACGCGGCGCGGGCGGCGATGGTCGAGTCGCTGCGCCATGGGGACGTCCCGGTGCACGAGGTCGCGCGGTTGGCGCGGCGCAAGCGGCTCTATCCGGCGGTCGTGTCGGTGCAGGACAACCCGGAGCCGCTGCTCGACCTGCCGGGCGCGCGGACCCGCCACGTGTGGGCCGACACCGACCGGCTCGACACCGACCTGCTGGCCGAACTGCTGCCCGGCGGGCGGCTGCGGGTCAGCCGGCGCGGGGAGGCGGTCTCCGCCGCCTTCGCGGGCGCGCTCGCGGACCTGATGGCCGGCTTCCTGAACGGGATCGCCCTCGCGGCGAGCCCCGCCGGCACGGACCTGGAGGCCGCCCGATGACGGCGGCGCGGCGCCGGGCCTGGGAGCGGCGCGTCCTCGATCCCGCCGGGCCCTGGCACGACGTCACCGTCACCATCGACGTCACCGGTCCCGTGGACGAGGCGCGGCTGGCCGGGCTCCTACGCGACCCCGACCCCTGGACCTGCCCCGGGCTGGAGGAGACACCGGACGCCGGATTCCCCACCCGTCCGTCAGCGGAACTGCACGATGGCGTCATCACCGCCACCGTGCCCGCGACCTGGGGGAGCCCAGACTGTTTCGTCCGCGCGCTGGCGGCGGCCTGGACCGGGGCGCCCCTCCCCGCCGGAGGGGACCGCGAGGCCGCTCCGGACGACGTCGAGCACTGGGCGGAGGCCGTCGTGGACGGCTCCGTGCCGAGGCTGCCCGAGGACGCCGGCGACCGGACCGGCGGTGACCCGGCGGGCGTGCTGGCCTTCGACCCGGTGGCCGACCCCGACCTCCTGCTCGCCGCTCTGGCGATCATCACCTGGCGGTGGACTCGCCTGCGTGAAGTGGTCATCGGGGTTCCGGAGGGCCTGGTCAGGCTGGATCTCGACGCCGAGGACACCCTCGGGGATCTGACCGCCCGCGCGCGCCGGGCCCGGGCGGAGGCGGCCGAGCACGCCGGCACGCTGGAGGACGTCCTGGAGGGGCTCGCGCTGATGGTGCGGCCCCCCGTGCGGCTGCTGGACGGCGGCGCGGCGTCCCCCGTCCGGGCGGGCGAGCTGACCCTGACGCCGCACGTCCCGCCGTACGGGCCGGTCGGCGCGACGTTCGCGGTCGGCCCCGGCCACGCCGTGTACGACGCGCGCCGCCTCTCACCGGACACGGCCGAGCGGCTCGTCCGGCAGCTGGGCCTGGTCATGGCGGCGGACCCGGGAACCCCGCTCGCCGCGCTCCCGCTGATGGGCGACGCCGAGCGTGCCCTGATCCTGGACGAGTTCAGCGCCACGGCGCCGGCGGCGGGTGACGGCCGGGCGCTGCACGAGACCGTCGCCGGCCCGCCGGACGCGACCGCGGTGGTCTGCGGCGACGATCGGCTGACCTACGCCGAGCTGGCGCGGCGCTCCGACCGGCTCGCCCGGCACCTGCTCGACTCCGGCGTCCGCCGCGAGGAGGTCGTCGGTGTCGGCATGGGACGGTCGGCGGACCTCATCGTCGCGTTCCTCGGCGTGCTGAAGGCGGGCGCGGCCTACCTCCCGCTCGATCCGGGCTACCCGCCCGACCGGCTGGAGTTCATGCGGGCCGACGCGGGCGCGGACCGGGTCGTGACCAGCGAGACGCTCGCCGAACTGATGCGCGCGGACGGCCCGGGGCTCGCCGCGCCCGTCCCGGTCGGTACGGGCGACCTCGCCTACGTGATCTACACGTCCGGTTCCACCGGGACACCGAAGGGCGTGCAGGTCGAGCACCGGCAGATCGTCCACTCGACGGCGGCGCGGTACCCGGTCTTCCCCGGCCCCTACGAGTCGTACCTGGCGCTCGCCGGGCCGGCGTTCGACGCGCTCGGCGCCGGGATCTACCTGACGCTCAGCAGGGGCGGCACGCTGGTCCTGCCGACCGATGACGAGGCGCAGGACCCCTGGCTGCTCGCCAAGCTGATCGACCGCGAGCGGGTCACCCATTTCGACGGGGTGCCCGCGCAGTACGCGGCGGTGCTCGACGCGGCGCCCGACGTCCTCGCCGGTATCCGCTGCGCGGTCGTGGCGGGGGAGGCATGCCCGCCCGGCCTGCCCGGACGGCATTTCCAGGTCACCGGCGACGCGGTACTCATCAACGAGTACGGGCCGACGGAGACCACGGTGTGGGCCCTGTGCCACCGGTGCGAGCGCCCGCCCGGCCCCGGCGCGAAACCCGGCTCCGGAGCGGAACCCGTCCCGATCGGCCGTCCCGTCGCGGGTGCGCTGGCCTACGTTCTGG
>NZ_BCQT01000015.1 GCF_001552215.1 Actinomadura macra NBRC 14102
GCCGCTGCCGGTGGGCGTGCCGGGCGAGCTGTGCGTCGGGGGCGCGGGCGTGGCCGTCCGCGGCTACCGCGGCAGGCCCGAGGCCACCGCCGAGCGGTTCGTCGCGAACCCGTTCGGGGACGGCGTGCTGTACCGCACCGGCGACCTCGTCCGGTGGCGGCCCGACGGGACGCTCGACTTCCTCGGCCGGATCGACCAGCAGGTGAAGATCCGCGGCCACCGGGTCGAGCCGAGCGAGATCGAGGCCGTGCTGCACGGCCACCCGCGCGTCCAGGAGGCGGCGGTGGTCACGGCGCAGGCGGGGGACCACCTGCGGCTCGTCGCCTACGTCGTCCTGGACGAGCGGGCGAGGAGCGCGCCGCCCGGCGAGCGCGTCGACGACGCCGACCTGGCCGCCTACGCCGGGGAGCGGCTACCCGCCCACATGGTCCCCGCGCTGTGGGCCCGGCTGGAGCGGATGCCGCGCACCCGCAACGGCAAGCTCAACCGCGCGGCGCTGCCCCCACCGCCGCGCTCCAGGGGCGGCGCCCCCGCCGCGCCCCGCACCCCGCTGCAACGGGACGTGGCCGACCTGCTCGGCGCGCTGCCAGGCGCCGACCCGGCCGCCGGCCTGGCGGCCGAGGTGCCCGCATGGGCGGGCCGCCTCCACGGGCCGGCGCTCGTCACGGCGCTGCTCAGGGAGCGTTTCGGCGACCCCGTCCCGCACGTCTGCGCTGGACGGACCGCACGGAAGATCGCCGCGGACCTCCAGCGGCTCGGCACGTCACCCCGGTGAGCATCGAAGGAGAGGAACCGATGGACACCCCACTGTCGTACACGATGTCCCTGGCGGACGTCGGTGAGCTCGAATCGCTGGTCGACAAGCTCGACTCCCTGGAGATCGATCCGGCCGCGCCGTACTTCTTCGACCAGGCGTGGGACCTGACCGCGATGGTGCCCTCCGGGGTGCGGCGGTTCCTCGCGGAGTTCTGCCGCGACGAGCGGGCGGCCACCTGCACGGTGCGCGGCTGGCCCATCGGCGACCGGGCGCTCGGGCCGACCCCGGCGAACTGGTCCGAGGCCGCCGCGCAGGGGCGCGGCCGCCGTGAGGAGTTCGTGCTCGGATTGCTCGCGATGTGCCTGACCGGTGAGACGTTCAGCTGGTCGACGCTCCAGGGCGGGCGGCTGCTGCACAACGTCGTCCCGATCGCGGGCGACGAGCAGGAACAGAGCGGCCACGGCCAGGTGCTGCTGGAATGGCACACCGAGGACGGCTTCCACCCGTACCGCTGCGACTACCTGCTGCTGTTCGGCATGCGGAACCCCGACCACGTGCCGACGCTGGTGTCCTCGGTCCGGGACGTCCGGCTGGACGAGGCGGATCTGGAACTGCTGCGGCAGCCGAGGTTCCACATCATGCCCGACAACGAACACCTGCGGCAGATGGCCGAGAAGCACCCCGGGCACCCGAGCCTGCTCCGCGCCCGCAAGATGCGCGACGAGCCCCGGGCCGTCCCGGTCCTGTTCGGGGCACCGGAGTCGCCGTACCTGCGGATCGACCCGTACTTCATGCGGTGCGCCGACGACGACCCCGCGGTCGAGACGGCGCTGCGCCGGCTCATCGACGAGATGAACCGGGTCCAGCAGCGGATCGAGGTCGAGCCGGGAACGCTCCTGGTCGTCGACAACTATCTGGCGGTGCACGGCCGGGCCGCGTTCCGGGCGCGCTTCGACGGTACCGACCGCTGGCTGAAGAAGGCACTGGTCACCCGGGACCTGCGGGTGTCGAGGGACATGCGCGAGTCGCCGTCCAGCCGGGTCATCGTGTGACACGCGTCCACGCCGGGGCAGAGGAAGGGAGCCCGTCCATGGACCTTGTGGTCATCGGTCTCGGCTATGTCGGGCTGCCGCTCGCACGGGAGGCCTGCCGGGCCGGGCTGGCCGTGCGCGGGCTGGACCGGGACCAGGCCCTGGTGTCGTCGCTCATGGCGGGCCGTTCGCACGTGGACGACGTCTCCGACGCCGACGTCGGCGCGATGATCGGCTCGGGGTTCGCCGCCACGGCCGACCCGGACGTCCTGGGCACGGCGCGGACGGTCGTCATCTGCGTGCCGACGCCCCTCGCCCCCGAGGGCGGGCCGGACCTGACCGCCGTGCGCGGCGCGGTGTCGGCCGTCGCGCGGCGGCTCTCGCCGGGCACGCTGGTCGTCCTGGAGTCCACCACCTACCCCGGGACGACCGACGAGGTCGTGCGACCGTTGCTGGAGGAGTCGGGCCTCATCGCCGGCCGTGACTTCCATCTGGCGTTCTCGCCCGAGCGCATCGACCCGGGCAACGCCCGCTACGGGATCGCCAACACCCCGAAGATCGTCGGGGGGTACACGCCCGCGTGCGCCGCAGCGGCCGAGGCGTTCTACGGCAAGTTCGTGAAGACCGTCGTGCTCGCGAAGGGGACACGGGAGGCGGAGATGGCCAAGCTGCTGGAGAACACCTATCGCCACGTCAACATCGCGCTGGTCAACGAGATGAGCGTGTTCTGCCACGAACTGGGCGTCGACCTGTGGGACGCCATCTCCTGCGCGTCCACCAAGCCGTTCGGGTTCCAGCCGTTCTTCCCGGGGCCGGGCGTCGGGGGGCACTGCATCCCGATCGACCCGAACTACCTGTCCTACAAGGTCCGGACGCTGGGCTACGCGTTCCGCTTCGTCGAGCTGGCCCAGGAGATCAACACGGGCATGCCGCGGTACGTGGTGCACCGCGCGCAGCAGCAGCTCAACGACCGGGGTCTCGCGCTGCGCGGGGCCCGGGTGCTGCTGCTCGGCGCCACCTACAAGGCCGATGTCGCCGACCGGCGCGAGTCCCCCGCGCAGCAGGTCGCCGAACGACTGGCGGGGCTCGGCGCCCGGCTGTCGTTCCACGACCCGTACGTCGAGACATGGCAGGTCGGCGGCCTGTCACTGTCGCGCGTCCCGGACCTGCCGGATGCGCTGGAGACCGCGGACCTGACCATCCTGCTCACCGACCACCGCGAGTACACCGGCGAGTTGCTGGCGGGCAAGGCCCGCTTCCTGCTCGACACGCGGGGGCGCACCGCCGCGGGCACGAACGTGGAGTTGCTGTGAGCGCCGGGGTGCCCCGGCGCTCAGCCGGGCGCCCAGGTGTACTGATGTTCCGGGCGACCGGTGTTGCCATAGCGGAGCGTGACCTCCACCCGTCCGTCCTGGGCGAGCGCGGCCAGGTACCGCTGCGCGGTGGTGCGCGAGATGCCGACCTGGGCGCAGACCTCGGTCGCCGACAGGGGACCGGCGGCACGCTCCAGCGCCCGCATCACCAGCCGCCGGGTGACCTGGACGCCCTCCCCGGCGGCGGGGGGACGCTGCGGCGGGTCGCCGTGCAGCGCGCGCAGCGCCTCGTCGATGTCGGCCTGGGTCAACTCGCCCGGCATGCCGAGCCGACGGCGGTAGCAGGCGTAGGCGGTGAGCCGCTCGGCGAGGTCCGCGGCGGTGAACGGCTTGAACAGATAGTGCCGGACGCCGCGCGCCAGCGCCGTGCGCACCGACGCGGCGTCGGTGGCCGCGGTGACCATGATGACGTCGGCGTCCAGGTCGCGCAGCAGGGTCAGGCCCGACTCGTCGGGCAGATAGATGTCGAGCAGCACCAGGTCGGGGGCTAACTCGGCGGCCCGGGCACGTGCCTCGGCCGCCGATCCGGCCCGTCCGGCGACCCGGAACCCCGGCACCGACCGGACGAACTCGGCATGCACTTCGGCCACCCGGAAGTCGTCGTCGACGACCAGCACCGACAGCACCGGATCCCCGCTCACCTGACAGCCCCTCGTCGCTTGGCGCGCCCCCGTGCGGCGGCCTCCCCGGAAGCCGCCGAGCGCTAGTGTGACGCTGCTTCTGTGACGCACGGCACGGCGGCGTGGTTCGGCGCCGCGGCGTGGGCCTCCTTAGCGGATCATGCGGAAGCAGAAGAACGTCGGGAACCGGTAGTACTCGTTCTTGCCGGCCTTCACCGCGCCCAGGATCAGGAACACCCACTGCCCGAACAGCAGCTCCAGATAGGGCAGGATCAGCGGGATGAGGAAAGCCGGGTTCTCGGTGACGATCGTCGGCGGGACGCAGATCGCCGCGACCGCCAGCAGGTGGATCAGCAGCGTGATCTGGAAGTTCAGCGCCTGCGCCGCGTGGAACCGGACGAACGCCGACTCCCGCTTCTTCACGAAGTAAATGATCAGCGGCGCGAGGAACCCGACCAGCAGCACCCCCATGTACGTGAAGATCGCCCACGTCGAGTCGTTGCTCTGGACCTGGCCGGGCGGGCCGTGGGGGACACCGGGCGGGCCGTACCCCCAGCGCGGGTCGTACTGCCCGCCGTAGGGCCCCTGATAAGGCGGCGGCTGATCGTCGGAGCCAGGCGGCGGGGGCGGGGGCGGGGGCTGTTCGGTCACTGTTCTTCCTGTTCCTCCCATGGGAGCACCATCAGGAACCTATCGTGCGGCGGTTCGACGCCTCAGCCGAAAAGAGCCCCAGTCGAGGACGCCGACGGAGCGGAACCGCCGCCCCGCAGCGGGAGGCGGTCGCCGAGTTCGCCGCGGCTTACGGCGTCAGTACTCGTACACCTTGACCGTCGCCGGCTGGTTGTACCACGTCGCGATGACGGACGAGGTGCGCTTGTCGGTGAGGAAGTCGACGCGCAGCCAGCCGCCCGCCTCCGTGACGCGCGTCTCGTACCCGGAGTTCGGCGTCGCCGACACCAACCGCACCCGCCCGCCGGCGAACGACATCGCCGCCTGCCCGCCGCGCGTGGCGTAGCTACGCACCTTGCCCGCCGTCCGCGGCGCGCCCGTCCCGTCCGACCTGGTCGGCGCCGGCGAACTCGCCGGCCGCGGCGCCGGCGCCCGGTCCTCGCCTGTCGCGGGGCTCGGCCGGACGGTCGGCGATCCGATGCTCGTCGGTCCCGGTGGCGCGGACGGGCTCGCGTGGATGACCGGTCCCGCGATCGGCGGCGGCGCCGACCGCTCGGAGACCGTGTCGCGCACGACGCCGCGAACGCCGAGCCAGGAGAACGTCACCGCGAGTGCGGTCACTCCGGCCCAGGGCGCAACATATGACATCGCGCGACGCATGGGCACATGGTGGCATACGGTTCGGCCATGGCGAGTGTTCTGGTGGTCGAGGATGACGCGAACGTCCGCACCGCCTTGATCAGGGAGCTGAGCGCCCGGTCCCATGTCGTGCGCAGCGTCGGGACCGCGATGGACGCGCTGCGCGAGGTCACACAGTCGCCGCCCGACGCCGTCGTCCTCGACCTCGGGCTGCCCGATCTCGACGGCGCCGAGGTGCTGAAGATGCTGCGCGGCATCTCCGACGTCCCCGTCATCGTCGCGACGGCCCGCGACGACGAGCCCGAGATCGTCCGGCTGCTGAACGCGGGCGCCGACGACTACCTCATCAAGCCGTTCTCCGCCGAGCACCTCGTCGCGAGGCTCGCCGCCGTGCTGCGCCGGTCGACCCGGTCCGGGCCGACCGCCGAGCTGAGCGTCGGCGGCCTGCACATCGACCTCGACCGGCGTGAGGCCCTGCTGGACGGCGCGCCGCTGGAGCTGACCCGCCGCGAGTTCGACCTGCTGGCCTACCTCGCCGCCCGTCCCGGGCGGGTCGTGGCGCGCCGCGAGCTGCTCGCCGAGGTGTGGCGGCAGGCGTACGGCGACGACCAGACGATCGACGTGCACCTGTCCTGGCTGCGGCGCAAGCTCGGCGAGACCGCCGCCGCGCCCCGCTACCTGCACACGGTGCGCGGTGTCGGGGTCCGGCTGGCCGAGCCGGGCCCGCGCTCATGAGGCGGACGCTCGTCCTGGTGTCCCTCGCGGTCACCTCGATGGTGGCGCTGGCCTTCCTCATCCCGCTCGCGCTCACCGTCCGCGAGATCGCCCGCGACCGCGCCCTCACCACCGCCGAACGGCAGGCCAGCGCGCTTGGCCCGGTCCTGGTCGTCACCGAGGACCCGGCCTCACTCGAACGCGCGGTCGCCAGCACCCAGGCGGGTGCCGCGAAACGGATGACCGTACACATGCCGGACGGCGGGCTGGTGCCGAAGTCCACCGGCGGCTCCGGTGCCCGCCCCGAGCAACTCGCCGAGGCCGGCCGCCGCGGCCGCGCCTACACCGCCCGGGTGTCCGGCGGGTACGCGCTGCTCCAGCCGGTGTCGCTGGACGCGGGCCGCACCGCGGTCGTGGAGGTGTTCCTGCCGGACGAGGACCTGTCGCGCGGTGTGTGGAAGGCGTGGATCGTGATGACCGCCGTCGCCGCCGCGCTCGTCGCCGGCTCGGTCGCCGTCGCCGACCGGCTCGGCGCCAGGATGATCCGCTCCACCCGCCGCCTCGCCGAGGTCGCGGGCGACTTCGGCGACGGCGAGCTGTCCGCCCGCATCGAGCCGGACGGGCCGCCCGAGCTGGTCGAGGCGGGGCTGGCCTTCAACGCGATGGCGGACCACGTCGTGCAGCTCCTGTCCGCTGAGCGCGAGATGGCCGCCGACCTGTCCCACCGCCTGCGCACTCCCCTCGCCGCGCTCCGCCTCAACGCCGAGGCACTCGGGGACGGCCCGGTCGCCGAGCAGACTCGCGAGGCCGTCGACCGCATCGAGCGCGAGGTCGACCAGATCATCCGCACCGTCCGGCGACCCACGGGACGCGGGAGCTGCGACGCGGCCAAGGTGCTGCGCGACCGGATCGCGTTCTGGTCGGTCCTGGCCGAGGACGAGGGCCGCTCCTGCGAGCTGATCGGCGCCGAGCAATCCGCGTCCCTCCCGCTCCCCGGTACCGAACTGGCGGCCGCGGTCGACGCCCTTCTCGGCAACATCTTCCGGCACACGGCCGACGGCACCGGGTTCGCCGTCACCCTCCACCAGGGACAGGGCATCACCGGCATCCTCGTCGCCGACGGCGGCCCCGGCATCGCCGACCCGGACGCGGCGCTCAAGCGCGGCAGCAGCGGCGGCGGCTCCACCGGACTCGGCCTCGACATCGCCCGCCGCGCCGCCGAGTCCACCGGCGGATACCTGCGCATCCACCGCAGCGTTCTCGGCGGTGCGCAGGTGCAGATGTGGTTCCGCACCAAGTGGCTGCCGCCGGCCCGGCGCTCCCGGGGTCTCGTCCGCCGCCGCCATTCCCGACCGCCCGAGGGACGCCGCTCCCGAGCGTCCTAGAACGGTCTTAACAGACTCTTAACCATGAACCGCCCGGCCGTCGGGCGCCCTACTTTGATCGGCACCACCCCCGGTCGAGGAGGCGCACATGAGCCGGCCCATTGCCCGCACCTTCCGCGCGTGCCCTCTGCTGCGCTACCTCGCCGTCGGACTCGCCGCCGCACTCGCCACCGTCGCCTGCGGCCTCGCGGTCCTGCCCGACACCGCCGCCGACGAGCCGGTGCGCGCCGTCCGGGCCGCCGCCGGTGCGCCCGAGTTCGCCCCCTACATCGACGGCAGCCTCCACCCGCCGTTCGATCTCGTGGACGCGACGAAGAAGACCGGCGTCAAGTCCTACACGCTCGCGTTCATCACCGCCGGCGGTGCTGGGTGCGCCCCCAAATGGGGTGGGGTGACCGACATCGGGGCGAACCCCGTCGCGAACCAGGCGGGCGACCTGCGCGCTCTCGGCGGCGACATCCGCATCTCGTTCGGCGGCGCGTCCGGCATCGAACTCGCCGCGGCATGCCCCACCGTCGAGCGGCTCACCGCCGCCTACGAGCAGGTGGTGTCGGCCTTCAAGCTCACCCGCGCCGACTTCGACATCGAGGGTGCCGCGCTCGCCGACACCGCGGCCAACACCCGTCGCGCCCAGGCGATCGCCACCCTCCAGAAGAGGCACCCCGACCTGGAGGTGTCGCTCACGCTGCCCGTTCTACCGGAGGGCCTCACTCCTGACGGCGTGAACCTGGTCAAGAACGCCAAGGCCAACGGCATGGACGTCGACGTCGTCAACATCATGGCCATGGACTACGGACCCCCGTCCAGCGAGATGGGGGATCTGGCGGTCCAGGCCGCGACCTCGACCGAGACCCAGCTTCGCTCCGCCCTGGCCGTGCCCTCCGCCTGGGACCGTCTCGCCATCACTCCCATGATCGGCGTGAACGACGTCGCCGGTGAGACCTTCACGCTCGCCGACGCCGCCCAGGTCGCCGCGTTCGCCCGCGCCCGGGGCCTCGCCTGGACGGCCATGTGGTCGGCCAACCGCGACCGGCCGTGCCCCGGCGGGGTCAAGCCACTGGCCGATCCCACCTGCAGCGGTGTCGACCAGGAGCCCCTCGCCTTCACCCGCGCGCTCGGCTAGGCCGCACGTGGTCGCCGGTCATCCCGTTCCGGGGCCCTACCGGGCCGGTGCCGGCCGCCCATCGTGGGGGCGTGGGCACCGGCCCGCCGCGGTGTCAGCAGTTGGAGTACTTCACGTACCACTTGCCGTTGCCGTTGCCGGTCTTGTAGTCGGCGATCCAGTTCCCGTTGTGGAGCCGCACCCACAGGTAGCCGCCCCTGCGCTGGATGCTGTGCCAGTCGGTGGTGACGTGGTCGCCGCGCCGCAGGTGGCCGACCAGGTTGTGGTCGACCCACGGGTGGCTGCGGACGTTCAGGCGGTCCACGACCACCACGCCCCTGCACCAGCGGACGCGCTGCTCGTCCCGCTCAAGGAGCCGGTTCAACGCCTCGGCGTCCCCCTGCGCCCCGACCTCGATCGCGCCGCCACCCTGCCCTTCCTCGTCCTGCGGGTTCGGCTGGGTGATGTTCTGCTCGTCCTGCCGCGGTTTGGGCGGCGGCTGCGACGCGCCTGCGACGGTCCCGGCCCCCAGCACCGTCCCGGCCACGATGGTGGCGACCAGACCCGAACCGAGTCTTACTGCTGCTCGCATCTCATTCCTCCAGGTCGTACACGACTTACAGCCGCCTTCCTTACCTGGAGTAACAGATCTTACACACTAAGTAACGAAGATCTCTCCTTGACCAACCCCCGGCGACATTACCGAAATGCCCGTGTTGTTCCAGTGCCCCGCACTGCATGGACACGGGTTCGCCGACCCGGTTCAGGACCGGCCCGATCCGATGCGACCCAGCGGAATCGGGTCTAGTGAACGGAGGTGAGCTGGCGAAAGGCGGAATCGAGATCCTCGTCGTCCCCTCTCTCGACACTGCCGAGAACGACGGCCATGATCGCCTTACCCAGCATGGTCTTTCTCTTGTCGTGATCGATGAAACGGCTGGTCGAGTCCGAGTGCATGCGAAGGATAAAGCCGTCGGATAACGCAGTGAAAATGTCGGCGATATCCCGGATGCTGACCTCAGAGCGGAGCCTCAGGTTATGCCGCAAGAAGATCTGTCGATAGATGGGGATCCACTTTTCCTGGGTGCTGTGGTAGACGGCGGCCAATGATTCCTTCACCTCAGGATGATGCTCGGCGATGACGGCGGCTATGAACGCAAGGCGCAGGGCGGGATTGTTGAGCCCGGCCACCTGGTCCTGGTAACACGCCTCATGGGCCGCGTCCGCGAGATCGGTCGCGGTGGAGATCACCGCTCTGGCCTTGTCTGCGGCGATGGTGTGGGGCAGCCAGTTCTTGATCCACAGGGAGTAGGCCAGGACATCGCCTATGTAGGCGTCGCGATCAGGCCATCTGGCCAGGAAGGAGTCCTCGTCGACGGTCCTCTCGCTGCCTTTCGCCGCCTCCGCGATGATCCTGTCACTGGAGAGGAACTCAAGGAACATCGAGGAGGAGGACGATCTCCCGGTTTTCTCCACGCGATCGCTGGGGTCGCATCCCTGGACCAAGAGCCGGAAACCGGCCTCCAGATAGTCCTTGGTGAGCGGGTGGTTCGCGAGCCTGCGCCTCTCCTCCGTCGGGGCCCGCGTATCACCGGAGACGCGGGTCAGCCGTTTGAGGATCAGTGACAGATCGTCTTCGGGTGACCACTCCAGTCGATCCGTTTCGGAGACCAGGGCGGGCAGTAGTTGGCTCAAGGTCACGGACGCGGTCTCCTCGGCCGATTCGTGCGGCCGGCTCAGCACACGAAAGAGCAGGGCGCTGGTGTGATAAACGCCCGTGTCGGCGGCCGACGGATCGATCCGCACCACTCCGAGGTTCTGACCATAGGAGATAAGATCGACAAGTGGCTCGGACAACGGGGCGAGCTTGCGTACGTCATCGGGTTCGGTGATCGCGCTCCCCGTCTTCTGGCTCTGTTCCTGCATCGCGGCGATCAGGCACACCGTGAGGTCGCGATGAGTGCGAGCAAGGAGAGAAAGATCGAAGATATGCTTCCTGATGGCGGCGATGGGCGGGAACCTGCCCTTGATCGCTTGGTCGGCCGACTCGATGAGCTCCGTCAGTAACGGCGAATAGGCGTAGCCGATGAGGGACTGCTTCGTTCTGAAATGATTGTAGGCGGTGGCGGTGCTCACGCCGGCGGCCTTGGCAACGTCTTCCACTCTAGTTCCGTGCCACCCTCGTTCGGCGAAGAGGGTCAGAGCTGCCTCCAGCAGGGCGCTACGTGTTCGCCTTTTCTTGGTTTCGGCGCTGCGCTGTCGGGGGGCAGAAGCATTCATCGGTTCAGCATAGCATGAGTCAAGATGTCAATACCGCAATTTATGGGCCGCTTCAGGCGACCCCTAAGGGTGGTATCGACAGATCCTTCGATTCAATAACGGAAGCTGTTTAAAGGTTGTCCGAATATTCACGTGACTTGGTCCGAATAGTCTGCTTCTTGGGTGGATCGAGATAAACACGCGCCGATCTCGATCTGAAGCGGTGTCGGGCCGTCGTGACCTTCGAGGTCATCCGGCAGATCCCGCGGCCATCGCCGGTGATCGTAATGAGCCGGTTTGGTTGCCGAACGGACCATGCCCGCACTGAAAACGATGCGGTGCCGCACTGCGCGGCATTCACCCTGCGCGTCGGAGAATGTGCCGAATGTGGCAATCGTTGGACCGTGGAGCCGATGATGGTTATCGAGGCGGAGGCGGAGAGATGAACGCCCCGTGGCGCGAGGTGCTGTTCCGGGGAAGTCGCCGGCCGGCGGTCACCGCGCCCTCGGTGTGGCGGTCGAGCCCCGTCCTTGTGCTGGAGGTCGGCCCTTCGCGCCGGTGTCAGGCCTCGGCGATGCCGCCCGCCGAGGCCGCCCTCCTTCGAGATCTTGAAATACGTGAACGCCGAGGTGGCGAGGGGTCTCCTCGTGCCGAGTAATTACTCCAAGTTGGCTATCTGTTCTGGAGTAATGACTAGCGTTGACTAGAACTTGGCTGATCGCTAGGCTCGGGTCCTGCTCGACGTGACCAGCGGGGCGGATGAGGCCGAAGAGATGAGGCCTTCCCGGGGCGGTGCCGACGAATGTCGAGGGTCACCGGACCCGAGCAGACACGGTCTGAGCCGATTGGGCTCAGCCGAATTGAGCGACACTGAATCTGTAGAACGAGAGGATGACTACGTGGGCGGCAGCGGTGCCTAGTCTCAACTGAATGATCACAGCGCGTACCCATCGGGTACGCGCTGTTCTGGTAGTTCGCTGTGAACAGGTTCTGTGCTCGGCTACCGTGCGCCCTTACCGCCCATGCGATAATCCCTGTCTCGCCGCTGCTCGCATCTGCCCGGCTACAGCCAGTCATGGTTCCCAGCTCCAAGCTACACCATAGTGGAGCAGGGGTTCCAGGGGCCGGCCGTCGAAGATCTTGTAGACGTACGAGCCGCGGTCGAGTCGCTCCAAATGCTGCCTGTCCCGGATATCCGGCTCCAGTTCTCCTTTGGTGTCCGAGGCCGCACGGAACCACCAGACGCGGCTCGGTGTCATCCTCGGGTCGAAGAGGAGCTGGAATTCGATGCGTTTGGTGTGCTCGGTGAGGGGCTTCCACCTCAGTACCGGTTCCGCGCGGACTTCGCTGTTCACGCGCACGCGGTAGGCGAAGACATATATTCCGTCATCGGAACCGAGTCGTTTGGGCAGCTCCAGCGTCGCGATGACGCCTCCCGCGCTGTTCTCGCTCTTCCGCGCGACGTCGCAACCGAAGATCGGCTCGATGTCGAGAACACCTGGCCGGCTCTCGCTGTAGTAGCGGTACTCGACGGTGACCTGGGGGTTGGCCTGGGGAACGAGCGCCTTCAGCCATACGCGCACGTCATTCTGGACGATGGCGCCGGCCGCTGAGAACTGGCATGTGTAGGAGATGGCCTCGGTGGCGAGCGTCGAGGGTTCACCGGTGTGGCTGTGCTCGGTCTTGACCCGCCCCTCGGAGTCGCCGATCTGTGCGATCTCCTCTGCCAGGAAGCGGGACACCTTCTCGATCCCGTCGTTCTCGCGTCGTTCGAGTGTGCGAAGGCTGTCGACCCGGTACTTGCGCACGTCGGGGTCGGTCGAGTGTTTGAGATCCGTACTGTAACTGGTTCTCCGGGCGGTGAGCGTGTCCTCGGCATATTTACGGTCGAAGCGCAACGCCACGAGTAGTGGGCCACGAAATTTCGGGTCACTGAGCGCTTCCACCAGCGCTTTCAATTCTGCGACGCAGGTCTCGATCGTCGTCGGACGATGTGTGGACGAGAGTCGCCGACGGAGCGCGGCCACCAGTTCTGGACACTCCATAAGTCGTTCGACGGTACAGCCCATGTCCTGTCGCAGTTCCTTGAGACTGCGCGTGTACCTCCGGCGCGCATCCGCTGTACCGTCGTCCATCGTTCGTGCCTTTCGAGTTCCCTCGGGATCGTGGAGTACTCGGCTTGTCCGGTAGCTGGTCGTTTACATCCCCCCGCCGTCCTGCCTAGCGTTATAGCCAGGAAAGTGGCACGTGGTTCTCCAACGGAGAAGGGATTCTTGCATACTCGTGCGAGATCATTCGTCAGGCTGCCGGAGTCCTTCCCAACCCTGCGTCGGTTGTAGTCCTAAACCGGGAGGAACCGGCCACTGGATCTTTGTCCTCGCGCAGCCTTCTGTGCGGGACGCGGCGTTCCCTCAGAGCAGGGCGGGGAATCGTCTGCTTGATTGACTCCAGTTTGGGGCCGCGGTTTCTGTCGTCTGACCAAACTGGAGTTGAAGGGCGATCGGAACAGAGCTAACCGTCGGTTCGCACTGCGGGAGATGAGGTTGGTCATGGGAGTAAGGAACGTGGCGACTTCGAGATCGTCAAATAGTCAAATAACGGACTCTCGGTCCGATCTCGACGGCGAGCGGTTGGAGTTCGGCTACCACTTCGTGACCGCGGTCGACGTCGAGGGATTCAGCAGGCTGAGCGTGCTGGACCAGGTCGGCGTGCAGGACGTGCTGCGCCGGGCCCTCGATGACGCGGCAGTGCGGGCCGCCCTCGACCGTGCTTCCTGGTACCGCCAGGCGCGCGGTGACGGAGAGCTCGCCGTCCTCCCGAGGGACACCGACGTGCTGGGACTGGTCGCCGCCTACCCTCGCGAGTTCGCCCGTTCGCTTGCGACGGTGAACGCCGAGCGAGGGCCCGGTCCGCGCATCCGGGTACGCCTGGCCATTCATCACGGGACCGTCATCGGGGGCCCGTTCGGTCCGGTCGGCCCGGCCCCGATTCTCGTCTCGCGGCTGGTCGATTCGGACGGTCTGCGTCGCGAACTGAGTGAACGGCAGGCGATGGATCTCGTCTTCGCGCTGTCGGCCACGGTGTACACGGAGGTCGTGGAAAGCAGGCTGGGCGCATTGTCGCCCGAAGATTTCCACGCGCTGGTCGTCCAGGGCAAAGGGACGGATCATCTCGCTTATGTGCACGGCGACCGGCGGAGCGGGGAAGGTCTGCGGTCTCTCGTCCCGGAGATGCCCGCGTGGGCGAAACCAGAATGCCCGCCCGACGATGACGAGTTCTCCGCCCCGATGCTGCATCCCTCGCCCGCGCTGCCGATGCCACCGCGTGACCTCTCCATCGTGGGCGAGCACTCCTGAGCGGGGTGGTCCCGGGGGTGGGCGTGCCTTGTTCTCGCAGGTGAACACGTTCCGGGTGAGGGTTCTCGGGCGGTTCGGAACGGAGAGTGAAATAAGCGCTGCTCAGCGGTTCCCTAAGTGAGGGTTAAGGGGGTTCTAGTGAGGGTGGGGGCGGCTTAGCGTTGCGGTGTCACATCCAATACGGCGGAGGTGCACAGGCGGAGAGCAGAGTGAACGTCGGCTGAGGTTCCGACTGAGGTTCCTGTTTGAGACAGGTTTCTGGCCTGCACGGCCTTGACCCCGCTCGGGGGCCGTGCGGGCCAGAAGCCTTTTTCAGGTGCGGGGGAGAGCGCCGAAGAGGAGCAGGCGGAAGGCGTCCGCGGTGCCGGCGGCGGTGGTGTCGCCGGTGGCGAGCCGGCGGATGGCGAGGCCGTAGAGCATGGCGACCACGGCGGGGGCGTGCTGCTCGGCGTCGGGGATGCCCACATCCGTGAGGACGGCCGCGGCCAGGCGGTCGTAGGCGGCGACGGAGCGGGTCGAGGCGTCGCGGATGCCGGGGTCGCGGGCGGCGTGCAGATGGAGTTCCAGGTTGGCGATCTGCTCGGGGCCGCGGGCGAAGCCGGCCACGGCCTTCTCCACCTGGTCCGCGGCCCGGGTGGGGGCCAGGTCCGACTTGTTGAGGGTCGCGATGTAGGCGGTGATGTGGGCGATCTCGTCGTCGACGAAGGCGCGCAGGGCCTCGCGGAGCAGGTCCTCCTGGCTGGGGAAGTGGTAGGTGAGGGAGCCGAGTGAGACGCCGGCCTCGCGGGCCACGGCGCGGTTGGTCACGGCGCCGAGGCCCTGCTCGCCGATCAGGCGGAGGGTGGCTTGGACGATCTGGTCGCGGGCGCTCATCGGTGCACAGTCTTCCGTAAGGCGGAGGTCCTCGCTATCGTTCGTTCGAACGAACGAGATGTGAGGGGCGGCGTGGTGCTGGGGTTGGCAGAGCAGGCGGCGGCGTTGGCGCGGGGTGAGGTCTCCGCCAGGGAACTGGTCGCGGAGTCGCTGGAGAGCATCGCGCGGCAGGAGTCGCTCGGGGCGTTCCGGGTCGTCCGGAGGGAGGCGGCGGTGGCCGAGGCGCTGCGGGCGGACGAGCGGCTGGCCGCAGGGGAGCGGCTGCCGCTGCTGGGGGTGCCCGTCGCGATCAAGGACGACACGGATCTGGCGGGGGAGACGACGCCGTTCGCGGTCGCCGGGGACCATCGGCCGGTCTCCCGGGACGGGGAGGTCGTCCGCAGGTTGCGGGCGGCGGGGGCGATCGTCGTGGGGAAGACGACGACGTGTGAGCTCGGGCTGTGGCCTTTCAGCGAGTCATCGGGGTTCGGGGCCGCGCGCAATCCGTGGAACCCGGAGTACACGCCGGGCGGCTCGTCGGGGGGTTCGGCCGCTGCAGTGGCGGGCGGGATGGTAGCGGCGGCCGTGGGGTCGGACGGGGCCGGGTCGATCCGTATCCCTGCGGCCTGGACGGGGTTGGTGGGGATAAAGCCGCAGCGGGGACGCGTCTCGGGATATCCGCAGACCGATCCTTTCAACGGGATCACTGTGTGGGGCCCGCTGGCGCGAAGTGTCGGTGACGCCGCTCTGTTGTTGGACGTGCTCGCGGGGAGCCATCCCGAAGACGTCTATCGGATCGATGCGCCCGTCCGATCTTTCGCGGAGGCGGCTCGGAGAGAGCCGCGCAGGTTGCGGGTCGCGGTGTCGTTCAGGACGGCGTTCGGGGTTCGTTCGAGGCTCGATCCGGAGATCCGGGCGGCCGTCGAGCGGATCGCGCGGAGGTTGACCGACCTGGGGCACAAGGTGTTCCCGGCCGATCCCGATTACGGGCTCGTGGGGCTCGGATTGGTTCCGAGAGGGACCGCGGGGGTCGTGGATCTGCTCGATGCCATGCCGAATCCGCGGCCCGAGGCGCGGACGCTTGTGGAGGCGAGGATCGGGCGGCTGGCGGGTCGGCGGCTGCTGCCTTTGGCGCGGCGAATGGAACCGTACCTGCACCGGAAGGTCGGACGTATTTTCCGGTACGCGGACGTGGTGCTCACTCCCACGACCGCGTGGCCGCCGTTGAAGGTCGGGGCCTTCGACGGGGTCGGATACCGGAAGACGCAGGCGGGTGTGGCGGCGGCCTGTCCATATGCGTGGACGTGGAATGTCCTCGGATGGCCGGGGGTGAACGTGCCCGCGGGCTTCATGGGGAATGGCCTGCCCATTGGCGCGCAACTACTGGGGCATGACTCCGACGAGGCCACGCTCATTTCGCTGGCCGCCCAGTTGGAGGCGGTCGAGGGCTGGACCGGACGAGTCGCTCAGTAACCGGCGCCCGTGAGCATGCCGCCGTCGACCAGGATCTCGCTGCCCGTGCAGTAGGACGAGTCGTCCGAGGCCAGGTAGGCGACCAGGCCGGAGACTTCGGTGGTCTTTCCCAGCCGGCCGAGCGGCAGGGCCCTCAAGAGGGCGTCGGCGCTGCCGGCCGTGTTGGCGACGACGTCATCCTGGAGGGACATGGAGGTGAGGACGCCGCCGGGGTGGATCGAGTTGACGCGGATGCCTTGGTGACCGAGCTCGCGGGCGGCGGCCTTGGTGAGGCCGCGCACGCCGAACTTGCTGGCACTGTAGGCGGCGAGGCCGGAGGCGCCGATGAAGCCCTCGGTCGAGGACACGTTGACGATCGAGCCGCCGCCCGCCGCGCGCATCGCGGCCGTCACCGACTTCACGCCGAGCCACTGGCCGACGAGGTTGACGTCGAGCACCTGCCGGAACTCCGCCAGGGACATCTCCTCGATGGTCGTGTGCCTGATGATCCCGGCGTTGTTGACGAGGATGTGCAGCGCGCCGAAGGTGCCGGTCGCCATCTCGACGGCGGTCCGCCAGTCGTCGGGATCGGTCACGTCCATCCGGACGAACCGGACGTCGGGCCCGAGATCGGCGGCGAGTTCGTCTCCCTGCTCCACCAGGATGTCGCCGAAAATGACCTTGGCGCCCTGCGTGACGAAGCGCCGCACGTGGGCCTTGCCCATGCCGCGCGCACCGCCGGTGATCAACGCCACCTTGCCGTCAAGCTGCCCCATCGACGCTCCTTCTGCTCGCGGCCACCGGGGCATCCCTACCCGGATGCCTTCCCGCGGGCACCCGTCACGTTTCCGAGCGTGCTTCGAATCCTGGGGGAACGTCCGGCGGACGATCCGTGCCAACCTAGCGTACGCTTGGGTGTGCAGTAAGAGAGCGTGCTCCACCTACCGTGTCCGCAGTCCGTCGAAGAGGAGGACGAGCATCCGGTCGGCGTACGCGTCCGGATCGGGGGTGCGTTCGGCGGCGACGCCGATCGCGTTGGTGAGCCGGAGGAGATCGCGGGGGTCGATGTCGGACCTGAGGGCGCCTGCGCGCTGCGCCCGCTCCAGCAGCAGCCCGAGCGCCTCGCAGATCGCCTCCGCGCAGGCGCCGAGCCGGGTCCCCGTCCACCGTGCCGACATGGCGTCGATGATCACGCTGGAGGTCCCGCGCGGGGTCGCGGCGCCCGCGAGATAGACCCGCAGCCATACCCCGAGCGCCACCTCGGCCTGCACCGCGGAGGTCTGCTCGATGCCCAGCATCTGCCCTGCACCGGATGCCGCCTCGGGAGCGGGGTCGTGCGCCGGCTGGGGGACGGCGCCGGCGAGGAGTTCGGCGGCGTGGGAGAGGAGGCCGTCGATACGGTCGCGGAGGACGGCGTGGAGCAGGTCGTCGCGGGTGGGAAAGTGGCGGTAGAGGGTACCGGAGCCGACTCCGGCGCGCTTGGCGATGTCGTCGAGGGACGCGCCGGTCCCGTGCTCCATGAAGGCCGCGCGGGCAGTGTCGAGGAGTCGTTGGTAGTTGCGGCGGGCATCGGCTCTCATCGGCCGGGTGTCCATGGGCACCGTCCAGCGGTGGTGCGGCCGGAGCACGTCCGGATTACCGGGGACGGTCTCCGCTTGCCTCTCGGAGACCTCCATCATGACAGCTACCTGGCCGGACGCAATGGCGACGCGGTGCCGGCGCGGCGCTCACATGGCCGGAGGGCGGTCGGTGAGGGCGTCGCGGGACAGCCGGTCGGCGCGGCGGGTGGTCTCGGGAAGGCGGTGGTCACGCGCCAGATTCAGGACGTCGCGGCACGCGTCGTCCAGCCTGACGCGATGACCCACGGACACGAACACCGGTTTCACGCCGTGCTGGGTGCGCAGGACCCGCCCGACCTCCTCGCCGCCATCCAGCAGCGGGCTCGTGTCGCCGCGCCGGACGCCCGGCGGGTCGTAGGCGCCGACGAAGCCGGTCTTGGCGACGCCGATCGTCGGCAGCCCGGTGAGGACGCCGAGGTGGCAGGCCAGCCCGAACCGGCGCGGGTGCGCGACGCCGTACCCGTCGCACGCGAGCAGGTCGGGCGTGGTCTTCAGCCCGCGCAGCGCCTCGACCAGCGCGGGCAGTTCCCGAAAGGCGAACAGGCCCGGGACGTAGGGGAACGCGGCGGTGCCGGCGACGACCGACTCTTCCAGAATGTCCAGGGTCGTCGCATCGAGGACGACCGCCGCGGCGGCCAGCCGTGTGCCGGTGCCGCCGCCGTCGCCCGCGTACGAGACGTCGAGGCCGGCGACCGTGCGCGGCTCCGTTGGGCCAGGCTCGTCCAGGACGAGCAACGGGCGCAGTTCGTCCTGGATCGCCTCCGCGGCCTCCGGCGTGGTGGGCCACGGGTGCAGATCACGAACGTCCATGAACCGGCACGCTACCGTCCCGCCGCCTGCGCGAGCGCCAGGCAACGACCCGGGCCGGATGGTCTCGGCCAGCGGCGGGACAAATGTGCGAGGACCTCAGGACAGGGAGGCGTACGCGGCCTCGGTCAACTGGTGGGCGCGAAGGTCGCCGGAGAGTTGGTCGCCCATGAGGTTCGGCAGGTAGGCGAGCGCGAGCCCGGCCTCGACGTCGCCCAGGCCGATCGAGCCGCCCGCGCCGGTGTGCCCGAACGCCGACACTCGTCCGGCCGCAGGGGTACGGAACGTCTGGGCCGGGCGCATGAAGCCGAGCCCGAAGGAGCTCTGCACGATCATCGTCCGGTCGGGGCCGGTCGCCCGGGGGCGGATCGCGTCCCGCAACGTCTCCGGACGCAGGATCCGGCCCGCCACCAGGTCACGGTAGAACGCGGCGAAGGAGGGAGCGGTCGTGATCATCCCGGCGGACGGCCACCCCGCGCGCAGCACGACGGGGTTGTTGTAGCCGCCCTTGCCCGGATGCGGGTTGTTCATCGCTCGGTTGAGTCTGCTCCGCCTGTCGGTGTAGGCACCGGCGAGCCGGTCGAGCACGTCGCCCTCCTCGGCGACCAGGAGGACATCGGCGCCGCCGCCGACGCGCCGTCCGGCCGACAGCTTCGCGGCCCGCTCGATCACCTCGTCGGGGGAGCCGATCCACAGGTCCAGCCCGCGCGCGAACTCCTGCTTCACGAAGGCGCCGACCGGCCGACCCGACAGCCGCCGGACGATCTCGCCCGCCAGCCAGCCGTAGGTCAGTGCGTGGTAGCCGTGCGCGGTGCCGGGCGCCCACTCGGGTTCCTGCGAAGCCAGGTCGGCGGCGCGCGCCGGGGCGTCCGCCGCCTCCTCCGCCGAGACGGCGCGGGCGAACGCCGGCAGGCCGGCCTGGTGCGACAGCAGATGCGCGGCGGTCGTGCCGTCCTTGCCCCGCGCCCCGAACTCCGGCCACCACGCGGTCACCGGCCCGTCCATCTCGTACGCGCCGCGCTCGGCCAGCAGCAGCGCCGCCGCGGCGGTCACCGCCTTGGTGCAGGAGAACCCGAAGCAGGGCGTGTCCGCCCGCCAGCCGCGCCCCGTCCGCCGGTCGGCGACACCACCCCACAGGTCCACCACCTTGCGGTCGCCCGCGTACACCGCGACGGCGGCACCGAGCTCACGTCCCGCGGCGAAGTTCCGCTCGAACACGTCGCGGACGGAGGCGAACGCCGGGTCGCAGTGCCCCTGCACAGTGCTGCTCATGCGCGTCCTCTCATGGAAGGTTCCTAGAATCATGCTCGACGATTCCGGCGACCGGGACGCTAGGGTCGCCCCACCCCGGGGACGTCGACGTCGACGGCGAGGACCCGGCCCGAGCCGGGCACCACCGGCGACGGCGCGGTCATCCCCTGCCACTCGGCCGCCACGACGAACAACGTCCTGTCGCCGGGACCTCCCAGGGTGCACGCGAACCCGCCGCGGTCCAGTTCGACGACGCGCAGCACGGTGCCGCCCTCGGCGACGCGCACGCACCGTTCGTTGGGCACGTCGGCGTACCAGACGGCGCCCTCGGCGTCGACGCAGATGCCGTCGGGCGTGCCCTCGCCCAACGCGGCCCAGACGCGCCGGTTCGCCAGGTCGCCATCGGCGCCGATGTCGAACGCCACCAGCTCGTGCCGGTAGGAGTCCGCGACGATCAGGGTGGAGTCGTCGGGTGTCACCACCATCCCGTTGGGGAAGGCGATGTCGTCGGCGACCTGGCGCACCGACCCTTCGGCCACCAGGTGGACGAACCCCGGCCTGAACTGCTCACCGGCCATCGGGTCGAAACCGACCCGGTTGACGTAGGCGTTGCCGCGCCCGTCCACTGCGATGTCGTTCCATCCTGATTCGCCCAGTTCTGCCACGACGAAGAAGGATCCGTCCGGCTCCCGGCGAAGGAGTCTCCTCTCCTGGGAGGAAACGATCACCATCCGTCCGTCCGGGAGCCAGGCGGTGCACAGCGGCACCGACGCCACCCGCGCGTACACCTCCCCGGCCCCGTCGAGGCCGGTGACGACGATCTCACCCGAAGACCAGTCGGAGAAGTACAACCGGTCACCGTGCCAGCGCGGCGACTCGACCAGGCCACGCCCGGCGAGCACCGTCCGAACCTCGTTCATTTCCCTCACAGCCCCTCGTGCGTGCCGGTGTCTCAACACCTACACGAACGGCCACCACCCGTATCGACAGCACGGCTCCCTCTTCTCACGTTCATTCCGGCGCGCTGAGGGCGGATACGCGGGTCACCGGCGGGGCATCACGATGACCGCCGTGCGGGCGGCCCGTGCGGTCAGTTCGCCCGCACGGGCCGCCTGGCGCACACCGGGTCCTCGTGTCACGACCACTCCCGCCTGGGTGGTCGCTCACATGTGCCAGCCCGGGTGCACATCTCAGGCGCCGCTGCGGCGCCGTCCGGTCAGCTGATATAGGCACTGCCGAGGGCGAGACGGAAACTGCTCGACGCGCCCGGCACGACCTCCGGGCCGCTCCAGGAACCGCCGTTGAGAGAGCTCCACCGGATCCGCTGGTCTCCTTCAACGCCCTTCCAGAGCATGACGGGCTCGACGCCGCGTAGGTCGTACTGCCTCAGTCCAAGGGCCGGGCCGAAACCGATGGCGGCGTCAGAAATCTTTTGTGACGTCGACCACTGGCCGTTCTGTCGCTGGTTCCACCAGACGCGCTCGTCTCCGCTGACGCCTTTCCAGACCATGAGGACCGTCTGGTTCAGGGTGGGCGCGGCGTGCCCGCGCCGAGCGGCCGCGGAGGCGGTCTGCGGGCCGCTGATCGCCAAGGCGAGTACCGTGACCAGGAGAACCGGCCATGTCATCCCGCCCACAATATGTACCTCCTTCGCACGCGGCGACCGGAAAGGACCCACCGATAACGTCAGGGCGAGAAGACCTCGGTGTCGGTGACCTGGTGGTACGAGCACGCGTCGAACTTGTTGAAAAGGGGATTACTTGCACCGTGTGACATCGCATGGAAGTCGATCTTGCGGCCTTCCACGACGACCAGGATCGTACGCCCCGAAGCACATATCAACTCTTGACAGAGTAGGCCGGATATTTATCGCAGCTCACCGAGGCGGGGATTGTTGAAATGCGAGTTACGGACCCCACTGAAAAGAAGGTCGATTCGGCGGTGAGTCCATTATCGGCCCGCCTTGGTCGGCCGGGCGTGCTCGACCTCGGCCGGACCCGGTGCCCCGCGGACGGGTTCAGGGACGGCCGAAGTGGTGGACGGGCTCGCCCGCGGCCTCCTCGGCTGCGCGGGCCGGACGGGTCCGGGTGCGGCCGAACTCCAGCGTGAGCAGCGCCGCGGCCAGCCAGCCGATGTCGAACCAGGAGCGGAACACGATGCAGCGCGGCTTGTAGGAGGGCCGGAACTTCTTGTCGAACAGGTACAGCGACTCCACCGCGATCAGCGGGTCGAGCAGGTGGAGAGCCCGGTAGCCGATCCTCTCCAGCGCGCCGCGGTGCCGCGAGTCCAGCAGTTCCCGGAAGGCGGCGAAGTTCAGCGAGACCACCCCGTGGCCGTGTTCGCGGGCATACCCGATCATCTCGACGATCAGCCGCTCGTTGACGCCGTTTGGCCCGCCGGGGGCACGGCGCATCGCGTCCAGGCTGATGCCCTGCCCGGCGGTCACGTACCGCTGGAAGCCGATCGGCCGTCCGTCCGCGTCGTAGGCGACGGCCACGATCCCGCCGGGATGGTGACCGGTGAGCAACTCGTCCAGGTTCATGGAGAAGCCGCGCTCGGCCGCGCCGCCGAGCGAGCGGGACGCCACGTCCAGCAGGTCCGAACGCAGCTCGGGTGTCAGGGCGCGCTCGGCGACGATCCCGGATGTGACGCCGGCGTTCGTGGTGCGCCCGACCGCCTGCCGGACGTTGCGCATCCGCCGGCCCGACAGCGTGAACTCACCGGGCCGCACCACGACCTCGTCGCCGTAGCCGAACGACCGCAGCCGCCCCCAGGCGGGCAGCAGGTCAGGGCTGGCGCCGAGGACGGCGGGACGCCAACCCGTCCGGCGGCACAGCGCGAGGAACGCGCGGACGGCGGCCGGCTGCGAGGCCGCGGCGCCGACCGGATCGCCGCCCGCCACCGCGATGCCGAACAGCACCCGGTACCCGATGGCGGCGCGCCCGTCCGGGCTGAACACATACGTCTTGTCGCGGCGCAGCGCGAACGGCGCGAGGGTGTCGGAGCCGGGATGCGCGACGAGGCGCGCGACCCGGCCGCGTTCCCCGTCGTCGCCGGGCGGCGGCGCCGGGTCGGGCGCGAGCAGCGTCACGACCAGGACGAGCAGCCCCGCGGTGCCCACGAGGCCGAGCACGCCGGGCAGCCACGACGCGCCGTCGATGGGCGCGCCGGTCGCGCCGAGGCCGCTGGCCACGTCCCGTCCGGCCGACCTGATCGACACGCCGCCGAGCAGCACTGAACCGGCCATGGCGACGATCACCAGGGCCAGGGCCGTCCGCACCGCCGTCCGGACGCGCTCGGGGTGCGGACGCACCGGGAACCGATCGCGCCGCATCCACAGCACCACCAGCACGGCGGCCAGCAGCGGCAGCCGCCAGGGCGCGTCGTCGCCCGCGAGGACGGCGAGCAGGCCCATGGTCACCAGTGCGAGCAGCCCGTACCAGGCCGCGCGGCGCCGCAGCAGGACGCCGCGCGCCACCAGCGCGATCGCCAGGGCCAGCGCGACGGCGTGCGCCGGCGCGAGCGGGCGGCCGGTCACCAGCAGGGACAGCTGGTCGAGCCAGTGCGGGGAGCGCGCCACCGCAGGCACCGCGACCAGCGCGGAGACGGACGCCGTGGCGAGCGCGAGCGGCCAGGTGGGCCGCGCTCGCCGCCACGAATCCACTGGTTGCACGAGGACACCTCCGCTGAGCCCACAACCATGATCCTTTGGAACTCATTCCCCGGACCGGACGTTGCTCTTTCCCCGCCGCGGTGTCTCCGCCGTGTTCGCCGCACCGGCACTGTGTCGTCCGGTTGGTCCCGCGACGACGAAGAGGTGCCTTTTCGCCTCTTCGATGAGGTCTATTACCCCGCGTCCGGAAGGGGCAACCCGCAGTTCCGTCCGATCCATCGTCGTGCGGCGCTACGGTGCTGCCATGAGTGGTTTTCGGCACGTGGTGATGTTCATGTGGGCCGAGGGAACGACGACCGGCCAGCAGGAGGAGGTCGCGGCCCGGCTCGGCGAGCTGCCCGGCGTCATCCCGGAGATCCGGGAGTACAGCCTCGGCGCGGACGCGGGCGTGAACTCCGCGTCCTATGACTTCGTGGTGGTCGCCGACTTCGCCGACAAGGACGCCTATCTGACCTACCGCGACCATCCGGCGCACCGCGCGGTGGTCGACCAGTTCATCACGCCGATCGTGGCGTCGCGTGCGGCGATCCAGTACGTGCTGTAACCGCCAGTACGTGCTGTAACCGCGTCCCGCGATCGGCCCGGAGTGGCCCTGGTCTGGACGAATGCCTAGCAAGCGCTTGTATATGAGCATTCTTCAGGTTAGTTTCTCGAGACGCCCGCCGGGACGGATCGCGCCCCGTTCCCGGCGGGCGGCCCGCATCCCTGACCCGTCCCTGAGTCGCCCCTGATCCGTCCCTGACCCGCCTCCACTTCGGGCGCGATCGTCGTACGGTTGGCGGGTGAAGATCCTCGATCGTCCTGCGCGATGGCGTGGCCCACTCCTGGACGCGGGCGTCACGCTGGCGGTCGGGACGGTCGTCGCCATGATGATCCACGAGTCGGACGAGAGACACTCGGCGCCGGCCGACGCGCGCGCGTACATGATCTGCGTCCTGATGACGCTGCCGCTGGTGCTGCACAGGCGCCGCCCGATCGCCGCGCTGCTGCTGTCCAGCGCGGGACTGTTCGTCTACTACTCGTTCGGATATCCAGGGATCCCGCCGACCGCGCTGCTCGCCGTCCCGTTCTACTCGACCGTCTACGCGGGCCACGCCCGCTGGGCGGTCGGCGTCTGCGCCTCCTACTTCAGCGCCGGCTATGTCATCGTCTGCCTTGAGAACGGCGAGCCGCTGGAGGCGCTGGCGACCTTCGTCACGCACACCGCCCTGGCCGTGACCGTGATGCTGCTGGCGGAGGTGGTGCGGAGCCGCCGCGCGCTGGCCGCCGAGACGCGCGAGCGGCTGCGGTTGGCCGAGGAGGAACGCGATGTGGAGGCCGCCCGGCGGGTGGCCGAGGACCGCGTCCGCATCGCCCGCGAACTGCACGACACCGTCGCGCACAGCATGGCCACCATCACCGTGCAGGCCGGCAGCGCCCTGCACGTCCTCGGGGAGCGGGACGAGGAGTTCCGCCCGGCGCTCGCCGCGATCCGGGAGACCAGCAAGGAGGCGCTCAAGGAGATGCGCGCCACGCTCGGCATGCTGCGCTCCGGGGCGGACGTGGGCGGCCAGGGCCCCGCCGGGCTCGACCGGCTCCCGAAGCTGCTGGCGGCCGTCCGGGCGTCCGGCGTTCCGGTCACACTGGACGTCACAGGCCGCCCGGAGGGGCTCGATGCACCTGCCGACCACGCCGCCTACCGGATCCTCCAGGAGGCCCTGACGAACGTCCTGCGGCACGCGGGGCCGGACGTGCGTGTCCGCGTGGGCCTGGCCTACACCGGCGACGGCCTCGACCTGGAGGTTACCGACGACGGCGACGGGCCGTCCGGCCCCGGCGGCGGGCACGGCCTGAACGGCATGGCCGAGCGCGCACGCGCGCTCGGCGGCACCGTGAGCGCGGGCCCGGGCCCGTCCGGCGGCTTCCGCGTCCGGGCCCGCCTCCCCACCGGGCGCGTGCCTCTCGCGGACGCGGGCGCCGGCGGGCTCGCGGAGGTGGCGGGCGGCGTGCCGTGATCCGCGTCGTGCTCGCCGACGACCAGTCACTGGTGCGCGCCGGGTTCCGGATGCTGCTGCGCTCCGCCGACGGCATCGAGGTGGTCGGCGAGGCCGAGCACGGCGGCGAGGCGGTGGCGCTGGCCCGCGAACTGCGGCCCGACGTGGTGCTGATGGACCTGCGGATGCCCGAGATCGACGGGCTCACCGCGATCCGCCGCATCGCCGCGGACCCGGCGCTCGCCGCGGTGCGGGTGGTGGTCCTGACCACCTACACCGAGGACGAGGACGTCTACCGGGCCCTGCGCGCCGGGGCCGCCGGGTTCCTGGTGAAGGACATCGAGCCCGCCGACCTGCTGCACGCGGTGCGGGTGGTCGCGGCGGGGGAGTCGCTGCTGGCACCCGCGGTGACGCGCGCAGTCATCGAGGGTTTCCTCACGCGCCGGCCGGCCCCGTCCGCGCCGTCCGCGCGTCCCCCCGCCGATCCGTTCGGCGCCCTCACCGAGCGGGAGCGGGAGGTGGTGCGGCTCGTCGGGCGGGGGCTGTCCAACGGGGAGATCGCCGGCGAGCTCTCGGTCAGCCCCCTCACCGCGAAGACGCACGTGAGCCGGGCCATGGGCAAGCTCGGGGTCCGTGACCGCGTCCGGCTGGTCGTGCTGGCGTACGAGTCGGGGCTGGTCATCCCCGGTTCCGGGCGCTCATGATCTCCTCGCGGAGCTCCTGGGGCGAAGGTGCCTCCAGAAGCCGGGGACCCTCCCGCAGGGGGACGAGGGCCCACCAGGACCCGGTGGACTCGCCGTACCAGACGCGCACTCCCGGGAACTGTTCCTGCATACCCCGCGCCGTGGCGGCGCGCAGGGCCGCGGGCGTGGGTTCCTCACGACCGGCGGCGCCTCGTTGAGCCGTCATGTCGTCCTCCCCCCGTAGCCGTCTCCGGTAACAGCGTCCCCATGGGCCAAAGTGTCACCCCTACTCGGCAAATTGTGACTAAGCACACTATGGGGGTTGGGGACGTCCCACTGTGGGATACCGCGCCGGGCGTACTCCAACCGAAGTATCCGACAGACCGGATGACGTCGCACGCCGGATGCCCCGCCGCACCTCCGGGGGACAGGCTCAACGGGAACACAACTGTCCCCTGCGAGCGGTACGTCCGCGAAGGTGGTTCCCCATGAGACTGGCCAGGCTCGCCCGGCTCTGCTATCGGAAGCGGCGCCTGACGGTGGCCGCGTGGATCGCGGGCACGATCGCCGTGATCGTCCTCGGCTTCGGCTTCGCGGCCGACCCGTTGAACGACTTCTCCGGCGGTGACTCGGGCTCGGCGAAGGCGGAGAAGCTGCTGGACGACCATTTCCCGAAGCAGAGCGGCGACAGCGTGACCCTCGCCGTCCGCGCGGACGGCGGGGTGCGGACGCCGGACGTCCAAGCGCGGGTGAGACAGGCGATCGAGCGGATCGGCCGGACGCCGCACGTGTCGTCGGTGACCTCGCCGTACGACACGCCCGGCCAGATCTCCGCGGACGGGCGGACGGCGTTCGCCACCGCCGCGCTCGACGTGACCGCCGAGGACATGCCGGTCGCCGAGGTCAAGAAGCTGCTGGAGGACGTCCGCTCAAGCGACGGGCCCGTCCGGCTGGAGATGGGCGGCGCCGCGGTGGACACCGCCGAGACGCCCGGCGGCGGGTTCGCCGAGGGCATCGGCGTCCTCGCCGCCGTGATCATCCTGCTGGTCGCGTTCGGGTCACTGCTGGCGATGGGCCTGCCGATCCTCACGGCGCTGCTCGGCATCGGCTCCGGGCTCGGGCTGGTCGCGCTGCTCGGGCACGTGCTGCCCGCACCGTCCTTCAGCCCCGTCGTGGCGGCGCTCATCGGGCTCGGTGTCGGGATCGACTACGCCTTGTTCATCGTCACCCGGTATCGCGAGGAACTGCACGCCGGGAACGATCCCGAGGAGTCGACGGTCATCGCCCTCACCACCGCCGGGCGCGCCGTGCTGTTCGCCGGGACCACCGTCGTGATCGCGCTGATGGGGCTGTTCGTGATGCAGCAGAAGCTGCTCAACGGCGTCGCGGTCGCCGCCGGGCTGGCCGTGCTCATGACGATGCTCGGCGCCGTGACGCTGCTGCCGGCGCTGCTCGGCTTCACCGGGCACGCCATCGACCGGTTCCGGGTGCCCGGCCTCGGCCGCGCCCGCCGGCCGCTCGCCGAGCGCTGGGCGCGGACCGTCCAGCGCCATCCTGCCGTCGCCGGGCTGGCCGCCGCCGCGGTGCTGCTGGTGCTGGCCGCCCCCGCCCTGTCGATGCGGCTGAGCCTGCCCGACTCCAGCACCCAGCCGCACAACACCAGCGGGTACGCCTCCCACCGGATCCTGACGGAGGGTTTCGGGCCCGGCACCGCCGCGCCCCTGGTGATCGTCACGCAGGGCGGGGACGCCGGGGCCGTCGCCGCCGCGGTCCGCGCGACCCCGGGCGTCGCGGCCGTCCAGCCGCCGCGCACCAGCGCCGACGGCGCCGCCTCCATGATCATGGCGTTCCCGAAGACCGGCGTGCAGGACGAGGAGACGCCGCGTCTCGTGCACACGCTGCGGGACGAGGTCATCCCCGGCGCCACCGCGGGGACCGGCGTCACCGCCTACGTCGGCGGCCCGAACGCGGCGTCCATCGACTTCGCCGACGAGGTGAGCACGCGGCTGCCCTGGCTGATCGCGGTCGTCGTCGGGCTGTCGCTGCTGCTCCTGGTCGCGCTCGTCCGGTCGGTGACCGTCGCGTTGCAGGCCGCCCTGATGAACCTGCTGTCGATCGCGGCGGCGTACGGGGTGCTGACCGCCGTCGTCCAGTGGGGCTGGGCGGGACGCGTCCTCGGGTTCCCCACGGACCTGCCGGTGACCACGTGGGTGCCGCTGATGATGTTCCCGATCCTGTTCGGGCTCTCGATGGACTACGAGGTGTTCCTCGTCTCCCGCATCCGCGAGGTGCACCGGGGCGGCGTCGAGACCCGCGAGGCCGTCGCGCAGGGGCTCGCCCGCACCGCCCGCGTGATCACCGCCGCCGCCGCGATCATGGTGATGGTGTTCCTGTCGGTGCTGCTCGGCGCGGACATCGCGGTCAAGCAGATCGGCCTCGGTCTCGGCGTCGCGATCCTGATCGACGCGACGGTCGTGCGGATGGTGCTCGTCCCGGCGATGATGGAGGTGTTCGGCGAGGCCAACTGGTGGCTTCCCCGGCCGCTCGCCCGGCTGCTGCCGGCCCACGACGAGCACGGTGAGGCCCGTCCCGGCGTGGGGGTCTCGGGGTAGGGGTAGGGGGCGGCGGTTCAGTGGGTGTTGATGCCGTCGAACATCACCTTGAGGTAGTGCTCGGCGAGGCCCTGCGCGTCGAGGCGGCCGCCAGGCCTGAACCACCGGACCGCCACCCGGACGGTGTCGCGGATCATCCGGTAGGTCAGCTTCGGATCGATGTCGGCGCGGAACGACCCGTCCGCCTGGCCCGCCCTGATGGTGTCCACCCAGAGCTTCTCGACCTCGTCCTCGGACTTGGTCAGGTAGGCGAACCGGTCCATCCCCTTGAGGTAGTTCCAGTCGTTCTGCATCACGGTGATGGCGGCGCGGTGCGGTTCGAGGGTACCGAAGGCGATCCGGACGAGGCCGGCGATGGTCTCACGCGGGTTCCGGCCCTCGTCGATCACGCCCTGGTAGGCCGACATGATCTCGTCGAAGAAGGCGGCGAGGATCTCGTCCACGATCGACTCCTTGGAGTCGAAGTGGTGGTAGAGGCTGCCGGAGAGGATCCCCGCCTCCTCGGCGATGTTGCGTACCGTGGTGGCCTGGAACCCCTTCTCCGCGAAGAGTTCGGCCGCAAGCCGGACCAGGTGCTCGCGCCGTTCCGAGGCCAGGGCGGGCGAGCCCTTGCCACGGCGCCGGCCGCCGCCCTCGCCGGGGGCGCGGGTCCTGGGTCCTCCGGGATCAGCGTTCGTGGTCACCTCCTCAGTATGCCGGGTCGCCCAACCGCTTGCTCGTCTGCGGGGCGGGCCGTGAGCGCCACCTGGACGAGCCGTTCAGCGGCGGCGTCCGAGATCCAGCCTCGCCTGCCCGCCGCCCGCCCGAGTAGACCGGGCCGTCGAACCGTCAGCGGGATTCCGGCTCGCTCTGGGGCGGCGGGAGCTCGTCTCCCGCCTCGGCGGCCTGGGCCAGCCGGGCGCGGAGCGTGCGGACGAGCGCGTCGGACTGCTCGGTCAGCCGCTCGATGGCGGGCAGCGCCAGATCGTCGCGGACGGTGTCGGCCAGCAGCTCGTCGTACTCGTGGGCCTTCTCGGCGAGCGCCTCAAGGTGCCGGTGGGCGCGGAGGGCATCGTCTGCCGCGCGGGCGCGGTCGGCGTAGCGCTCCAGCGCCTCCACCCGCCGGGTGACGGCCTCGACGGAGATGTCCAGCTTCTCGCGCAGCGGCCGCAGTGCCGCCGTCAGCTCGGGAAGGTCCGCGGCGCCGGCCATCTCCTCCTGCTCGCCGCGCAGCTTCGACTGCCGGGCGAGCACCTGCGCGATCTCCCACTCCTGACGCGGCAGCGTGACGGCGTTGTCGACCGTGTCCAGCAGGCCCTCCCGGTTGACCTCGGAGTCGCGGACGGCGTCGACGGCGGCCTGGACACGGGCGAGCAGCGCGCGGCCGGGGCCGTCGAAGTCGTCGGGGGTGAGGTAGCGGTCGCGGCGCCGATCCAGCTCGCGGGCGCGGCGCAGGTCGAGGGAGACCGACGGGGTGCCGAGCGCGACCAGGACGGCGAGCATGCCGAGCGCGAGCAGCCACAGGGAGCCGAGCAGCGGCGAGCCGACGAGGCCGAGGCCGAGAACCGTGAGCGGCGCCAGCCACAGCAGCGGACGGCGGCGCGCCACGAGCGTGTCGAGTTCGGCGCGCAGCGTCGGGTCGGCGACCGGACGGGGCTCGGCGACAGGGCCGTCCCCGGGGGCGCGGGCGGGCGCGATCCGCCGCCAGTAGGTCCCGACGTGCGTCTCGAACGCGAAGTCGGTGGGAGAGATCTCGATCTCGGTGGGGCCGGACGGCAGCGGCCAGGAGCCGACCGGATCGCCGCCGCCGGGCCCGGTGAAGCGGACCCACCAGCCGCCCTTGCCGTCGTCGCACCGGTAGCGACCCGGGGCGACGTCGATGCCGACAAAAAACGTTCCGATTCCCGGGATGGAATCGCTCCACGTGCCACTGGTCACCGGCGACCTCCGACCCGACTCCTCCGCCGTGCCCTCCCGCCCCCCGCACCAGAACTGACGTTCGGGGGACCGTAAGAGTTGCAGTACCCACATCCGCCTGGACGAAGTCCTCGGCCGGGTGTTTGGAATACTCCATGGGTGCGACCCGACTCGTTCCCTCCTGATGCCGACCCCCTCGACGATCCGCCCTGGGCGATGCAGCTTGTTGTACGCGTGGAGAAGACGGATCCGCCCAATCACGGTGCTGTATGCGAGGCGGCGGCGATGGCGGTCGTCCGGCTGCTGACCGACCCGCGCGCGGCCGAATCCGATGGCGAGTGGCGCGCCGCCGTCCGCGAGTGGGAGTCACGTCGCATTCGTAAGGTGACGCGGCGCGCGCGCGGAGTGCGCTGGCCCGAAGCGGAGAAGCTCCCTGGCGTCACGGTCGCCCATGAGGGCGCTGAGGTGCGCGCCTTCGTGCCGACCGCGGTGTCGGACGTCCCGCCCGAACTGGCCAGGCTCCAGGTCGCGGGACTCGACCTGGAGGAAGGCGAGCCCGGACCGCGACCCGAGCCTCCGTACGCGGCCATCGCCCTCAACCCCGACGTCACGATGACCACGGGCAAGGCCGCCGCGCAGTGCGGGCACGCGGCCCAGCTTCTCTTGCGCCAGGGCCGCCGCAGGCACGTGGCGGCCTGGATCGAGGGAGGCGCACGCGTGCGGCTGGCGCGGGACGTCCCATGGCGCGACTGCGTGAAGCGCGCCACGGCCGTTGTCCGCGACGGCGGCTTCACCGAGGTCCCGCCCGGCACGATGACAGCCATCGCCTGGCTCCCGCGGTGAGACGGGTCGTCGTCGTGAGGTCATGACGACGACCCGCCGCACGGGCACGGTCAGGGAAGGGTGACCGCAATCGGGACGATTCCCGCCTTTCTGATGAGGGACGGCAGGCGGCCGGCGAACGGGTGGTGGTCGGCGGACAGTCCGTGCGGGTTGTCGATGACGTAGTGGACGGCGTCACCGGTGCGGCGCTCGGTCCACGTCGCGCCGACCGAGCGCAGGACCGACGCGGTCGTCGCCGCGTCCGCCGTGCCCACCGAGACGCGGATCGGGGACTCGTAGTACGGCAGTTGCGCCGCCTCCTGCGCCGCCTTCGCGGTCGCCGACGCCTGCGGTGCGGGCGCGTTCCTCGGGTCGCGGCCGAGGATGGCGTTGTAGAGCAGCTTGGCCGTCCCGTCGCTGAACGCGCGGAAGTTGGGTTCCGCCGCGAACAGGACGGAGCGGCCCTTCCCGACGGGCTGGTCCACGACCGCCGCGGTGCCGCCCAGTTCCGACCCGCCCTTCTCGAATCCCGACACGAACCAGTCGGGGGATCCGGCCGCCGGGTACGACACGACGACGCCGCTGGAGGCCTTCATGACCGGGTCGTACGAGGTGTAGTTCCACGCCGTCCGGCCGACGCCCCTGGCGAGCGGGCTGGAGGCGTCCACCGTGACGCGGAACATCGTGCCCGGGATGTCGGACGTCGGCTCGGCCAGCGTCGCCGTGGTCAGACCGAGGCGCGCGGCGAGCTGGGTGCCACCCTGCCAGCCGACGTAGCGACCGCCGTCCTTCGCCCAGTTCTGGAGCGCGGCGCGGCCGGCGTCCCCGAGCGCGGTGTAGGCCGCGGGGGCGGGCCCGTTCGGCGTCAGCAGGACCTCGACGCCCGACAGCCGGCCCGCCGCGACGTCGGCCGGGGTGAGCAGCGTGTACGGCAGCCTCCACTCGCGGTCGAGGCGCTGGCGCAGCCAGCCCACCGACTGGCGCGCGGCCGACGTCGTCGTCGAGAGCTGGAGGACGCCGATCGCCGGGGCCCGCCCGTCGTGGCCCGGACGCGGCGCGGGAAGCACGGGAACCGGGACGGATCTCGGGCGCAGCTCGGCGCCGGACGAGCCGCCGGACACGTTGCCGAGCAGCGGCATGCTCCACGCCGTCACATCGTAGAAGTACGGGAACGGCGTGTAGGAGTCCTCGTTCAGCATGGCCTGGATCCAGTGCTTCTGGCCCTGCGCCATGGAGATCCGGTATGTGCCCGCGGGGAGTGTCGTGCTCGCCTCGGGACGTCCGTACGCCGTGAAGTCCGGGACGGTAAGCGGTCGGACCAGCCGCTCCACCCGGACTCCCATGCGCTGGAGCCTCCGCACGATGGTGCGGACTTCGGCGCGTTTGGCCCGGTCGTCATCCCGCAGGAAGTACTCGCGGACCTTGCGTGCGGGCACCGGGCGGTCGACCTGGTTGGGCGGGTTGTAGATCTGGTTGGGCTCCAGGCGGCCCGCCTTGCCCTGTTCGTAGGCGTCCACCGCCATCTGGCGCCACTCGCTGAGAATTCTGTGCCGGTTGCGCGCGGCGGCCGACAGCGACACCCACTGCGTGAGGTACTGCTCCTTCACACGCTCGGGGTACGGGCTGCCGTCGCCCTTCTCGTACGTCATCCCGGCGGCGTGGAACGCGGTCGTCGGAACCGAGTCGCCGTAGCCTTGGTAGAAGAGGTCGTACACGTCGCGGTTGAAGTAGTCGATGCCCTGGCGGGTGAACTCGGCCGCCATCGCCGCGCCGTACACGCTATTGATCCAGCCGACCGCCTGTTCCGGCGTCTCGTGGTAGACCGGATCGGCGTTCGGGGGGAAGAAGTACGATGTGCCGCCCATCTCGTGCGCGTCGATGTAGAGCGCGGGCGGGTACTGGTTGAGCATCGCGAGCTTGCCGTCGGTCTCCGGCTGGGTGCGCGCGAACCAGTCGCGGTTCATGTCGAAGCCGTAGGCGTTCTGGCGCGTGTTGAGCTCGCGTCCGTCGGGGTTCTGCGTGGGCAGGACGACGACGAGTGCGTTGCGCAGGATGGTGTCGGCGGCGCAGTCCGTGCGGTCGCCGAGGTCGCGCAGCACCCGCAGGGCCGCGTCGGTGCCGCTCGGCTCGTCGCCGTGCACGTTCCCGCTGACCCACAGGATCGGGACGCCGCGCGCCGCGATCCGCGTGGCCAGGGCGTCCGGAGTGCGGGGGTCGCGCAGCCACCCGGCCTCGCGCCGCGTCTTCGCGAGACCGGCGCGGGAGACCACCTCGGGCCGTCCGGCGATGGCGTACTTCAGCGGACGGCCCTGCGCCGTCCTGGCCAGCGTCCCGGACACGACGCGCTCGCTCTTGGCGGCGACCGTCTCCAGATAGAGATCGGACTCGGCGGCGGTGGCCTGCCGCTCGCCGAGGTCGAAGCCGAGGACCTGCCGGGGGGTGGGGACCTTGCCGCGGTAGACCGGCGTGGTCTGCGTCGGGTCGCAGCCGGGCGGCGCGGCCGGGGCGGTGGGGGACTGCGCGGCGGCGGACGTCGCGAGGGACGCCGGTGCCACCAGGGACGCGGCCAGCACCGCCGACCACGCCAGATTTCTCGCTCTCATGGGGCCCAAGCTCGCAGCGGGTCACCCCGTCCCCAAGGGCAACTGTTGCCAAGATCGCCCGCGACGTCGTTCTTTACTCCGAGCAATGCGCCAGTGATCGGTGGTGCCGGATCGTCGTGCGCTGCGGCCTGGATGCCTCGGTCAGCGCCGGGGGAGCCGGTTGATCGCCGAAAGGGCGAACTCCTGCGTGCGGGTCAGGCGGCCTTCCCCGAGCCCGTCCCCGGCCGCTTCCCCGCCCGCCTCGCGCCTGGCCCGCGCCGCGGCGGCGAGCTGCGCCTTGGCGCTCAGCCCGTAGGAAAGGAACAGCAGGACGACGAAGCCCGCGAGGTACAGGACATGCTCCAGCAGCCCGCCCCACCGTCCCTTGAGAACGTCCAGGACGGCGAACATCGCGAACCCCGCCATCCAGCCCGCCAGCGGCGCGACGAACCACATGTCCCGGCGGCGCGCCAGCCCGGCCGCGGTGATGAGGACGAGCAGCACCTCGACCGCCTTGACGAGGACGAGCAGGCCGACGGCGGGCCCGGAGGCGAAGTACGCCTCGAACTCGTCGCGCCGGTCGCCCCACAGCAGCGCGGCGGTCGCGAGCCCGGTCACGCCGTAGGCGAGGAGGAACACCCCGACGGCGTAGTGCATCCGGTGCCAGCTCTGGCCGCCCTGCCGCGCCGCGGTACCGGATCCTCCGGCGGGTGGCGTGGCTGCGGGCTGGACGGGCGGCGCCGGCGGCGGGACGGGAGCCGCCGGTGTGGCCGGTGTGGCCGGCGCGTCCATCATGGTGGCGTCGCCAGGGGGCGGGGAACCGGTGCCGGAGCGGTCCGGCAGCTGCTGGTCGGGCCGGGTCCGCTCCGGATTCGACCCCGCGCTCACCGTCATCATCGCCCCCATCTTCCTGTTCGCCTGTTAGGCGCAAGATATCCCGGATAGGGTCCCCGACACCCGGGACGCGTGCCCCTGCCTGCCCGTCCGTCCAGCGCACCCGCGCTGACCTGCCCGAAGTGCTTGCGGTCGGGCCGGGGAGACGGAAGGGTGAGTGTTCGTCGGGCCGCGCGGAGTCCACGAGGAAGACGAGGATGACGCCTGACGATACGGGAACCGCCGCACCTTCGAGGACGCGGATCGAATATCTGGAAGAGCTCGGCGACGAGTTGGCCAAGCGGGGCTTCCGGGTGCGTCTCACCCTGCCCCGGGGCCAGTCGCCCAGCTTGCACGTGATGAACCCGGACGCGTCCGCCCTCACGGAGAACATCCTGGCGGAGCAGGGCGCGGACGGATGGTGGTACTGGTGGTCGTGGGCCGAGCGCATCGCGACCGCCGACGACGTCGCCGCCGCGGCCGACCGGGTCGCGCTGGTCCTCGCCGCCCGCTGAACGACGTGATCATGCAGCATGGCCCCGGCCCACTCCGGCGGCCCCCTGCATGATCACGGCTGGGGCGTCCCCCCGCCCGCACGCGCGCCCCTCGCGCCGGGCCCGCCATCGCGCCGACACGTCTCGCAGTCCTCGCCGTCCCGTCGCGGGTTGACCGCCGTGTCGAAGGAATGTTGAGGCTCCAAACATTCGGGCGTCCACTCGGCGCGCTTCTTCGGTCATGGCCCCGCGCCGGGCTGCCGCGCTGTGCTGGGACCCTCCGCCAACTGATCTCGTGTTACGAGATTGTTATTGCCCACAACAAATCGGCGAGGCGGTGGGTCTGGTGTGCCAGACAAGTGCGACATAAGTTGCGGGACACAACATTCTTGCCGCGTCCGCGGCCACCATCCCCCGAAAGGACCCGGACTATGCGCAAGGGGATCCTCAGCCTCACCGCCCTGTCCGCGGCCGCGGCGCTCGCGCTGACCGCGTGCGGCGACGACTCCGGTGACTCGCAGGCCGCTTCCGGCTCGGCCAAGGGCAAGGTCGGCGTGATCCTGCCCGACACGACGTCCTCGACCCGCTACGAGAGCTTCGACCGCCCCTACCTGGAGCAGGCGTTCAAGGCGGCGGGCGTCCAGTACGACATCCAGAACGCCGAGGGCTCCCCCCAGCGCTTCCAGACGATCGCCGACCAGATGATCACCAGCGGGGTGACCGTCCTGGTCGTGGACGGCCTGGACTCCAACTCCGCCGCCGCCGTCCAGCGCAAGGCGCAGTCGCAGGGCGTCAAGACGATCGACTACGACCGGCTCACGCTCGGTGGCGTCGCGGACTACTACGTCTCCTTCGACAACGTGAAGGTCGGCCAGGAACTCGGCAAGGGCCTGCAGAAGTGCCTGGGTGACAAGCCCGCGAACATCGCCTACCTGAACGGCTCCCCGACCGACAACAACGCGACGCTGTTCGCACAGGGTGCCCACAGCGTCCTGGACAAGGTCACCGGCTACAGGAAGGTCGCCGAGCAGGCCGTCCCGCTGTGGAAGCCGGAGAAGGCCGCGACGATCTTCGAGCAGATGTGGACCGAGCAGAAGGGCAGGATCGACGGCGTCGTGGCCGCCAACGACAATCTCGGCAACGCCGCCGCGGCCATCGTCAAGAAGAACGGTGAGGCCGGGAAGGTCGCCATCACCGGGCAGGACGCGACGCTCCAGGGCCTGCAGAACATCCTGGACGGCACGCAGTGCATGACGGTCTACAAGCCCGTCAAGCAGGAGGCGGACGCCGCCGCCAAACTCGCCATCGCGCTGCTGAAGGGCGAGAAGGGCCAGACCAACGGCACCGCCAACGACCCGCAGGGCAAGCGGGACGTCCCGTCGGTGCTGCTGATCCCGATCGGCGTCTCCAAGGAGAACATCAAGCAGGTCGTCGACGACGGCTTCGTCAAGACCTCCGAGCTGTGCAAGGGCGCCTACGCGGCCAAGTGCAAGGACGCGGGCGTGGAGTAGATCCACCCGCCGAACTCCGTGGCGGGCCCACCCCTGTACCGGCCGTTCCGGGATCCGGAGCGTCCGCCGGGCCCGCCACGGGCACGACGCCGAACCCTGGAAGGAAACTCGTGGCAGAAAACGGTGACCCCGTCCTCCGCCTGACCGGGCTCAACAAGAGCTTCGGCCCCGTCCACGTGCTGCACGACGTGGACTTCACCGCCCCGCAGGGCGAGGTGATGGCCCTCGTCGGCGACAACGGCGCCGGCAAGACCACCCTCATCAAGTGCATCGCAGGGATCCACCCGATCGACTCGGGGCGCGTCGAGTTCGAGGGCCGCCCGGTGCGGATCGGCGGTCCCCGAGACGCCGCCGCCCTCGGCATCGAGGTCGTCTACCAGGACCTCGCCCTCGCCGATAACCTCGACATCGTCCAGAACATGTTCCTCGGCCGCGAGCGGCGCAAGGGCATCGTGCTGGACGAGGCGTCGATGGAGGAGGCGGCCAGGAGCACCCTCGCCCGGCTGTCGGTCCGCACCGTGACGTCGGTGCGGCAGCAGGTCGCGAGCCTGTCGGGCGGGCAGCGGCAGACCGTCGCCATCGCCAAGGCCGCGCTGTGGGAGTCGAAGGTCGTGATCCTGGACGAGCCGACCGCCGCGCTCGGCGTCGCGCAGACCCGGCAGGTCCTCGACCTCGTCCGGCGGCTCGCCGACACCGGACACGCGGTCGTGCTCATCTCCCACAACATGAACGACGTCTTCGAGGTGGCCGACCGGATCACCGCGCTCTACCTCGGCCGCGTCGCGGCGGACGTCGCCCGCTCCGAGGTCACCCACGGCCAGGTCGTGGAGCTCATCACCGCCGGCCGTTCCGGTGATCTCGGCCTTACGCCGACGACCGCCGCCGAGAGCATCTGAAGGAGGACGCGAGGTGTCCACCGACATCCCCGAGGGCAAGGAGACCGCCGTGCAGCTGGCGGACGCGGACTTCGCCATCGACGGCCGAGAGCACGACCTGCGGTCGGCCCTGCTGGACTACCGGAGCCGGATCCGCGCGGGCGAACTCGGCGCGTTGCCCGCCATCCTCGGCCTGATCTCACTGGTCGCGCTGTTCACCGCGCTGAAGCCCGACACGTTCCTCAGCAAGGGCAACATCGCGAACCTCTCGACGCAGGCGCTGCCCATCACGATCCTCGCGATGGGCCTGGTGTTCGTGCTGCTGCTGGGCGAGATCGACCTGTCGGCCGGCGTCGCCAGCGGCGTCTGCGCGGCGGTGATGGCCAAGCTCATCGCCGACTCCGGACAGCCCTGGTACGTCGCGGTGATCTCGTCCGTGGCGATCGGCATCGTCATCGGCACCCTGATCGGCTGGCTGGTCGCCGTGGTGCGGATACCGTCGTTCGTCGTCACGCTCGCGCTGTTCCTCGGACTGCAGGGCGTCACGCTGCGGATGATCGGCGACGGCGGGACTGTGCCCGTCCGCGACGGCGTCATCGACGCCCTCGCCAACAAGAACATGCCGATCTGGCTCGGCTGGACGCTCGCCGGGGCCTGCGTCGCCGGGTACACGGGCACGCAACTGCTGCGCTGGCGCCGCCAGCACGTCCGCAGGCTGCACTCCCGTCCGCTGGAGCTGGTGCTCGTCCAGTCCGGCCTGGTCGCCCTCGCGGTCCTGTTCGGCACCTACCTGCTCAGCCTGGACCGCGCACCCAGCCCGCTGATCACTCTCGGCGGCGTCCCCTGGGGCGTGCCGCTGGTCGGCGTCCTGCTCATCGTCTGCACGTTCGTGCTCGGCCGCACGTCCTACGGACGGCACATCTACGCCGTCGGCGGCAACGCCGAGGCCGCCCGCCGCGCCGGCATCAACGTCACCCGCATCCGGATCTCCGTCTTCATGATCGCGTCCGGGATGGCGGCGGTCAGCGGCATCGTCGCCGCGTCCCGGCTCAACTCCGTCACCACCGACGCGGGCGGCGGCAACACGCTGCTGTACGCGGTCGGCGCGGCCGTCATCGGCGGCACGAGCCTGTTCGGCGGACGCGGCAAGGCCCGCGACGCGGTCTTCGGCGGCCTCGTCATCGCCATCATCGAGAACGGCCTCGGGCTGCTCGGCACGAAGGCGTACCTCCAGTTCCTCATCACCGGGGTCGTGCTGCTGCTCGCCGCGAGCATCGACGCGCTCGCCAGGCGCCGCCGGTCGGCCACCGGAAGGTGACGCCGTGACCGCGGGCGACGGCGCGGCCGCTTTCGAGCCGAGGAGCGCGGCTGATACGCTCACCACCCACGACCGCTCGGCGCGGGACGGCGGTGTGGCACGGTGGGAGCCTCTCGGCATGTCAGTGACGCCCGTCCTCGACCTGCGCGGCATCGACAAGAGCTTCGGTTCCGTCAAGGTCCTGCACGACGTCGCGTTCACCGCGCACCCGGGCGAGGTCACCGCGCTGGTCGGTGACAACGGCGCCGGCAAGACGACGCTCGTCAAATGCATCGGCGGCATCCACCCGCCCGACTCGGGCGAGTACCGGTTCGCGGGCGCGCCCGTCCGGGTCGCCAACCCCCGCGACGCCGCCGCGCTCGGCATCGAGGTCGTCCACCAGGACCTCGCCCTCTGCGAAAACCTCGACATCGTCGAGAACCTCTTCCTCGGCCGGGAGCGGCGCCGCGGCCTCGCCCTGGACGAGGACACCATGGAGGAGATGGCGCGCACGACCCTGTCCAGCCTGTCGGTCCGTACGATGGGCTCCGTCCGGCGGCGCATCTCCACGCTGTCGGGCGGGCAGCGGCAGACCGTCGCCATCGCCCGCGCCGTCCTGTGGGACAGCAGGCTCGTCGTCCTGGACGAGCCCGCCGCCGCGCTCGGCGTCGTGCAGACCCAGCAGGTCCTGGAGATCGTGCGGCGGCTCGCCGACAAGGGCCTCGCGGTCGTGCTCATCTCCCACAACATGAACGACGTCTTCGCCGTCTCGGACCGGATCGCCGCGCTGTACCTCGGCCGGATGGTCGCCCAGGTCCGGACCGCCGACGTCACCCACCGGCAGGTCGTCGAACTGATCACCTCGGGCGCCAGCGGCGCCCTGGGGCTGCGCCGATGATGAAGGCGGGCCCGTCCCAGGAGGACATCCGGCGGCACAACCTCGGTACGCTGCTGCGCTTCGTCCACCTGCGCGGCCCCGCCTCCCGCGCGACGCTCGCCGAGTCCCTCGGGCTCAACCGCAGCACGATCATGGCGCTGACGTCCGATCTCACCGCCGCCGGACTCGTCCGCGAGGAACTGCCCCGCAAGCCGGGACGGCGCGCCGGCCGCCCGTCCCTCGTCGTGCGGCCGGAGTCGACCCGCGTGTACGTGCTGGCGTTCGAGGTCGGCGTCGACCGCCTCGTGATCGCTCGCGTCGGCCTCGGCGGCGTCGTCCTGGACCGCCGCGAGGCGTCCCGCGCCCGCGGCTCCGACCCCGCCGACCTGGTCGGCACGCTCGCCGCGGGTGCCCGGTCGCTCGTCCGCAAGGCCGAGCGGGGCGCGGTGTGCGTCGGGGCGGCGCTGGGCTTCCCCGGTACGGTCCGCCGAGAGGACCACGCCATCATGTTCGGACCCAACCTCGACATCGGCGACCTGCGGCTCGGGGACGCGCTGTCGCGCCGGCTCGGCCTCGGGCTGCCCGTCCTGATCTGCAACGACGCCAATCTCGGCGCGCTCGCCGAGCACGAACGCGGCGCGGGCGTCGGCTGTGACGACCTCATCTACCTGCACGGGGACGTCGGCGTCGGCGGCGGCCTCATCGTCGGCGGCCGGCTGCTCGGCGGCCATGAGGGTTACGGCGGCGAGGTCGGGCACATGGTCGTCAATCCCGGCGGGCGTCCCTGCGCCTGCGGGTCGCGCGGCTGCCTGGAGGCCGAGGTGGGGGAGCGGACATTGCTCGCCCACGCCGACCGCGAGGAGACTCCCGGCGAGACTGGCCGCGACGCCGTCCGCGCTGTGGTGGACGCCGCCGACCGCGGCGACATCGTCGCCCGCGAGGCCCTCCACCGCGTCGGCACCTGGCTCGGCTTCGGCGTCGCGAACCTCGTCAACGTCTTCAACCCGGGCCTCGTCGTCTTCGGTGGGACGCTCCGCGACATCTACCTCGGCGCCGCGGCGCAGGTCCGCAGCGTCCTCGCGACCAACGCCCTCGCCGCCCCCCGCCAGAACGTCCGCCTCCGCACCGCCGCTCTGGGTGACGACACCACCCTGGTAGGCGCCGCCGAATTCGCCTTCGCCGAGGTCCTGGCCGACCCCATCCAAGTCTTGGCGCGCCTCAAGGCCCCAGAGGGCTCGACCGTCTAGTGCCCGGTACGGGAACCTCCGACTGAGCGCTTTGGTCGGCGGCGGAGCGCGCTGCCCGGTGGGACTCGGCTTTGCTTCGCCGTTCGGGCTTGCTCCCGTCCTCCGCCGGTCGCGCAGACCGATTTCCGGTGGACCTTGATCCATGCGGTATCGAGCGGCGAATACCTCCATGCTCGATATGTCGCACGATTCCGAGGTGTCCGATGCGAAGATCATTGGTCCGTTCACCCCTACCCGCCGTGTTGGTGGCGGTGTGCATGCTGCTGGCCGGGGCCGTGGCCCCGGCACGTCCGGCAGCGGCCGATCCGGGCCCCGCCCCCGGCTCGGGTCCGGTCCTGCTGGTACCGACGCCCGGTGTGGGCGAGGAAGCGGCACGGACGTCACCGAAGCTGATCGAGGCCATCCAGCGGGACCTGCACCTGACCCGCGGTCAGGCGATCACCCGGCTCGGCCGCCAGCACGCCGCCGACGCAGTCGAGCCGCGGGCCCGCCGCGCCGCGGGCCGGCACTTCGCCGGCACCTGGATGAACGGCGACGGCTCGTCGCTGATGGTCGCCGTCACCGACCAGCGCGCAGCGACGGCCGTCCGCGCCGCGGGCGCCATGCCCACGCTGGTGACCCACAGCCTCGGCGAACTGGAGAGGGCACAGCTCAAACTGCAAGACCACGCCCGTAAGCGGCCCAGCACCGCCGCGCACGGATGGCACATCGACCCCGAGCACAACCGCCTGGTTGTCGCGGCCGAGCCAGGTGAGCAGGCCGCCGCGGCGGCGTGGGTCACCGCCGCCGGCGTGCCCGCCTCCCTGGTCGCCTACGACCAGAGCCGCCGGTCGCGTCGGCCGACCGCCGACGTGATCGCGGGCGACGGCTTCACGAGCCGGTCCTCGCCCAACGGATGCACCGCGGGCTTCGGCGTCAATCCGATCGTCGGTTCCAACGGCTTCGTCACCGCGGGACACTGCGCCCGTGTCGCCGGTGAGCCGATCAGCATCGCAGGCCGGGAGGTCGGTTTCGCCGCCCAGACCACCTTCAACCCCCCGAGGTCGGAGCCGCTGGTGGACGAGGCGTTCGTCCGGCTCGATGCGAACAACCAACCGTTGCCGCTGATGCGGACCACTGTGGGCACCATCCCGGTACTGGGATCACAGGCGGCGGGCAGAGGCGACGTGATCTGCTCCTACGGCGACGAGACCAGGGTCTACCGCTGCGGCCGCCTGCTTGAGATCGGCCTGACGGACACCTTCAGCTTCGCCAGTGGTGAGACGGTGAGAATCACCGGCTACAACGACGCGGACTTCTGTAGCCAACCCGGCGACTCGGGTAGCCCGGTCATCAGTGCCAACGGAGGCCAGGCTCAGGGAACCGTCTTCGGCGTCACCAAAGGCAGGACCACATGCATCACCTCGTATACGCCCATCAACAAGACCCTGTTCGATTTCAACCTCGAACTCCTGGTGGCCCGAACATCACCGCCCGCCCCGCCCCCGGAGATCACCACGTTCGTCTGTGACGCGTTCGGCGGGCCCGACCCCGACGGAATCCCCTACGCCTCCTTTGAGTGCGTGCTCTACTGGGAGGGCGGCACCGACCCCGACACGGTCCAGGTCAGCACGGACGCCCTGACGTCCCGCCGGATCAACCGCTACGACCAGAACTACGTCCAGATCACCGGCAAATGCGGCCGTGGCAGAAACGCCTACGTCTCGGTCACGGTCTTCGACGCCGACGGACGCCGCTCCGACGGCTATCAGAGCAGCTTCTGCCCGAATTGAGTTGACGGCAGGGCCCTTGGCGGTCGGGTCTTGGAGGCCCTTCCTTCAACGGGCCCTGCCCAGGCGCGGCGCTAGACTGAAACGGTGACCCCCCTGCCGGACGGCCCGTCGCAACGGATCCGAGAAGATGATCGCAACACGGCCGTGCAGCGCGTGCGTGACGCGTACGCCGAGGAGCACATCTCGCACGAGGAGATGGACGAACTCCTCCATCGGGTGCTCACCGCCAAGACGCACGACGAGCTCGTGTCGGCACTGGTCTCGCTCCCGGCGGAGGACGCGGGCACCACGTCCACGATCGGCGCCGCCAACGGACGGATTCAGCGGCGCGGCGCATGGCGAGTGCCTCGCACTCTCAAGGTCGAGTCCGCGTTCGGAAGGGTGCACCTGGACCTGTCCCGGGCGGTCATCGACCATCCGGTCGTCGACATCGAGCTGCAACTCGGCACCGGCGGAGCCAAGATCACGGTGCCTCGTGACGCCGTGGTCGAGGTCGACGATCTGCGCACCGAGTGGAAGGACTCGCGCTACAAACCCCGGCGGCGCCCTCACCCCGGCGGCCCGACGATCAGGATCACCGGGGCCATGGGGTTCGGACGGCTCAAGATCCGCCACGCGAGGCGATGACCGGGGCCGATTTTCTCGGCCATTACCCTGCGCGCATGTTCGATCACGGATAACGTTGGGTTCGGTGTCGCGGCCTGGTTTCCGTCGATCAATAGCCACGGTCGACGACGGTCGAATCGGGCGATCGGATGTGTGGGGCGCGGATGGAGTCCACCGACAGGGCGGCTTTCTGCGAGATGCTGCGCGGGCTGATCGAGGCGCGCGAGGGCATGTCGCAGAGGAAGCTGGCGAAGCTGACCCATTATGACGACGGGTACATTTCAAGGGTCGTCAACGGTTACAGAAGGCCGTCGGCGGAGGTGGTCCGAGCGCTGGACGACGCTCTCGACGCCGGAGGCAGGCTGATCGCGCTCGCACCGGAGGCTCCGCCGCGTACCACGAGTAAGACCGCGGGGTATGAAGCGACGGCCCCTCTGGGTATCTTGAACCTGAACCCCGCTCCCTATTGGGGAGACGACGACATGAGACGTCGCACAGCAGTTCAGGTGATCGCAGCCTTTGGCGCCGGGACGGCGCTTCCGCCGCACGTCATCGAGAGTGTCTTTGCCGGGATCGAGGACGCGCTGGGGAATCCGTTCGACATCGCCGAGTGGGAGCGTGTCGTCCATAGATACGGTCTGCAACTCCTTGCGGAACCTGCCGGCTCTCTGATCAGCGGAGTCGCGGCCGACATCACCGCGCTCGGCGAACTGCTCAAGCGTGCTGGGAGCGCCTCGGAGAAGGCTGAGTTGTTCCGGATCGGCGCCGGGCTGTCGGCCCTGCTGGCGATGGACCTGTGTGACTTTGGGGACAAGCGCAGCGCACGCGTGTCCTGGACGAATGCTCGGCGTCTGGCAGACGCTTCCGGCGACCGTGACCTCTCAGTGTGGACGCGAGCCAGGGAGGCGCAGTACACCACGTGGTCGGAACACTCCGACGCTATCGTTGAAGAGTTGACCGGCGAGGCAATCGGACTCGCGAAAGGGAGTCCGTCCTCAGGTCTGGCCCGCGCCTATGCCGCCCGATCGTACGTGGCGGCCGAACGCGGCGACCGGCGCACGGCGAGGGCGGCTCTGAGTAACTTCAGGCAGACGTTCAATGATCTTCCGTCCGAACAAAGCACTTCAGCCGCGGTTGGCTTGCCGGAAAGCAAGTTGTTTTGGACTGAAGCGTACGTCCGGGTTCTGATTGATGACGATCAGGCGAAAACGTATCTGGATCAAGCTCAGACGAGCGCGGTCGGGGCGCCTTGGAATGAGGGCGTCGAATTGATGCGGTCGCTTTGGCTGGTGCAGAGGCACGATATCTCCACCGGTCTCGAACTCGCGCTGTCGAAGCTCAAGACCAGGCCGCTGAGTTCTTTTCGCCGCCACCTCGTCTCCCGCATCGTGAACACCCTTCCCCAGGAGGGGCGCGCGCATCCCGATGCGCGGGCCTTGCGTGTCTTGGCCTCGGCCGCCTGAGTGGCCGGGCACGCTGGGCGGCAGGCTTCCCGAGCCGATCACGTGCGGGTGACGAAGGGGTCGGGGATGTCGTCGCCCAGTTCGAGGACGACCGTCTTGGTCCGGGTGAACTCCCTGACGGCCTCGATGCCGTTCTCCCGGCCGTGGCCGCTCCGGCCGAGGCCGCCGAAGGGGACCACGGGGCTGGCCAGGCGGTAGGTGTTCACCCACACGGTCCCGGCCCTGATCCGGTGGGCGAGGCGGTGGGCGCGTTTGACGTCGCGGGTCCACACACCCGCCGTCAGGCCGTACGGCGTTCCGTTGGCGATCGCGACGGCCTCCTCCTCGTCGTCGAACGGCAGGACGGCCAGGACGGGCCCGAACACCTCCTCTTGGGCGATCGGCATATCGGGCCGGACGCCGGTGAGGATCGTCGGCTCGTAGAACGCGTCCGCGCGGAGCGCCTCGCCCGCGGAGGCGACCCGGTCGGTCGCGACGCGGCCACCGGTCGCGGCGGTGGCGCCGGCGGCGACCGCCTCGTCCACCATGGAGCGGATGCGGGCGAGTTGCGCCTGGGTGGCGACCGGGCCCATCTGGGTCCGCGGGTCGGCGGGGTCCCCGAGACGGATGCGCTCCGCGCGGTCGACCAGCCGGGAGACGACCTCGTCGTGCAGGTCGCGGTGGACGATGAGCCGCGACCCGGCCACGCAGGTCTGCCCCGTCGCGGCGAAGATCCCGGCGAGCACGCCGGGCACGACCGCGTCCAGGTCGGCGTCCGGGAAGACGACGTTGGCCCCCTTGCCGCCGAGTTCGAAGGTGGTGGGTGTGAGGTTGTCGGCGACGGCGTGGCTGATGGCGACCGCCGTACGCGGGCCTCCGGTGAAGGTCACGTGATCGACGCCCGGGTGGCGGACGAGGGACTCGCCGCAGGCGGGGGCGGCGGAGGTGATGACGTTGACCACGCCGTCGGGGATCCCCGCCTCCGCGATGAGCGCGGCCAGTTCCAGCGTGGACGCGGGGGTGGCGTCGCTGGGCTTGAGGACCACCGTGTTACCCGCCGCGAGGGCGGGCGCGAGCTTCCAGGTGGCGAGCATGAGCGGCGAGTTCCACGGCACGATCGCGGCGACCACGCCGACCGGTTCCAGCCGGGTGAAGCCGAAGAGGGTGGGGAAGTCCATGTTCGCCACCCGGCCGTCGATCTTGTCCGCGAGCCCGGCGAAGTAGCGGTACCAGCGGCTCATCCCGAGCGCCTGCGCGCGGGTCTCCCCGAGGATCTTGCCGTTGTCGGTCGTCTCGATCCGGGCGAGGTGCTCGGCGTCGCGCTCGATCAGGTCGGCGAGCCGCAGCAGCAAACCGCCGCGCTGCGTAGCGGTCAGCGCGCCCCAACCGGATCCGTGCAGGGCCTCGCGCGCCGCGCGGACGGCCCGGTCGACGTCGGCCGGGCCGGCGTCGGGTACCTCGGCCCAGGCCAGGCCGGTGGCCGGGTTGAGGGTCTCGTAGCGGCGCCCGCCTTCGGCCGGTACCCAGGCACCACCGATGAACATCTCGTACATCTTCATGGGCGGTCACTCCCCGGAACGATCAGCGGTTTGATCTCCGTGCCGGCCCGCATGGCGGCGAGCGCGTCGTTCACCTCGCTCAGCGGGCGGGGTGGGGCGAGCAGCCGCCCCCAGTCGATCTCGTCGCGGGTGCGGCGGACGAGCTCCAGGGCCTTGTCGTAGGCGTCGGCGTCGGCGCTGAAGACGCCCGCGACGCGGAGCCCCTTGAGCGGGATCCGGGCCGCCGCCACCGGGTGCGGCGGCCCGCCGAGGGTGCCGGCGACGACCACACGGGCGCCGATGGCGGCCAGGTCGAGTGCCTCGGCGAAGGCCGGCGGCGCGCCCGAGCATTCGAGGACGACGTCGGCGCCGTGCCCCCCGGTCAGCTCGCGCAGCCGCTCCAGGCGCCCTTCGGCGTCGAGTTCGCCCACGTCGATCGTCGCGTCCGCCCCCCAGTCGCGGGCGATGGCGAGCCGGTCGGCCGGCGCCCCGATCACGGTGAGGCTGGCCGGGCGCTGCCGTGCCGTGAGGACGGTCGCGAACAGGCCCAGCGGGCCGCTGCCCTGGACCGCCACGTGCTGCGATGGGTCGATCGCCCCGGCGGCGGCGAGCACGTTGACGGCCGACCGGCCCGCGCAGCTCGCCGCCGCCGCGAGCGCGTCCGGCACCTCATCGGGCACGCGGATCCGACCCGACCGCGGGAACACGTAGCCGTACTCCCCGAACGCGCCGGTGACGTACGGGAAGCGTTCGCAGCTGACCTGCATGACCCCGACCCGGTTCTGGCACAGGTTCGGCCGGCGCAGGATCGTGCACGGGTGGCAGCGCCCGCACGGCGCCGGCGACCACACCACGCGGTCGCCGGGACGCAGCGGCCGGCCCACCGAATCGGCGTCGGCGTCCGGACCCATCGCCACGATCTCCCCGACCATCTCGTGGCCGGGCACCAGCGGAAGCTCATACCGCACCGAGGAGCCCGCCATGTGGCCGTCCACCAGGTGGACGTCGGAACCGCACACCGTCGCGGCGGCGATCCGTACCAGCAGGGCGCCGGTTTCGGGCTCGGGCAGCGGCACCTCCCGTAGCCGCAACGGTTCGCCGTAGGCGGCCAGCGCCGCGACCACGGCTGTACGCCCTCTGCCTGCCACGCTACGCACCGGTGCTCAGCGTCTTGGTCCGGCCGCCGGGAGCGTCGGCGGGCACGATCTCGGCGAGCAGGCTGGTGTGGCAGCCGGGGCACAGCCGCCTCCGGAAGACGACCGGCCGGTCGGTGTGCAGCGCCGGATCGGACTTGACCTGGTCGGCGGCGTCACGGGCGGGCAGTTCGGCGAGCAGCGCGCCGGACGTGGGGTCGGTGCGGTCGCCGACGGCCGCGCCGCAGTGGGCGCAGTGCACGGTGTCGTCGGCGGCGAGGTCCAGGTTGTCGTCCAAGCGTCGCTCCGTGCGGGCACCCTCTCGTTCCATCCGGTCGGGTTCGCGGCCTGGCGCGCGGGCGGCACGCAGCTCCTGGCGCCGCCGTCGTGTCGCGTCCTCGTCGATACCGCCGCCGGTGAGCATCACGCCGTAGATCCGCTCCGCGGCCTCGACGCCGACCTTCCCGGCGGTGACGTCGCGCAGGACGAGCAGCGGGTCGCGCAGGAGCGGGTCGCCGTAGCCGCCGCCGGCCGACCACTGCGTGAAGTAGGCGTCGGCGAGGCCGATCTGCGTCTCGGCGTGCACGGGAATGATCTCGGCGCGTCCGCCGAGCTCGTCCACCGACTCGGGGATGCGCCCGGCGGCCAGCAGCTCGCCGACCCGGGCGCCGTGCACGAGCACGTCATGCCCGGTGTTGCCGGGGTAGCCCCCGCTGACCCCCGGCGCGGACGGCAGGGCCTTGCCGGCATGAGACACGACGAGATGCAGGCTGGGCGACCCAGGGCCGTGAGGGACGAAGCAGCTCGATCCCCCCACGCCTCCGCGATACCGGCCGGGCCCGCCCGAGTCGATCTCCTCGCGCCGCCACAGATACAGCAGCGGGTAGAGGAACTCGTTCATCTCCACGTCGGCGATCTTCCCCATCGGGATGCCGAGAAGCCCGGCGGTGTCGCCGCCGTCCCCGGTGCCGCGCGCCCCGATCCCGCCCGCCATCGGGTCCCCGAGCATCATCACGAACGGATGGTCGTGCTGGTCGAGCCCCGAGAGGATGACGCAGTCCCAGGCGCCGCACGGCACGGCGGTCAGCGTCTCGCGGCCCTCGGGGCGCGGATCGCTGTCGAGCATCCCGGCCAGGCACTCGACCACCACGTACGCGGTGGCCCAGTGGGAGGCCACCGACCCCTTCCCTACGCCGTGCGGGAACTCGCAGTTGTTGATCGTGCCGGGCTCGCTGACGATGCGCAGCGGACGCAGCAGGCCGCCCGGCGCCCACGGGATGTCGCCGCACAGCACGGGCAGGATCGCGCCGAGGATCCCCGCGCGCAGCCCGCCGTAGGTGCAGTTGATGATGCCGTCCACCTGCGGGTCGGTCCCGGAGAAGTCGAAGGTCAGCTCGTCCCCGCGTTTGGTCATCGTCAGCGCGATCGTGTGGATGTCGCGGTCGGTCTCGCGGGCGGAGTCCTGGTGACTGACCGCCGACCATGATCCGTCGGGCAGCGAGCGCAGCCGGGCCCGCAGTCGCTGCTCCGAATCGTCCATCATGCGCCGCATCACGCGCTTGACCGTGCCGGCGCCGTACTTGCCGATCAGGCGGCCGACGCCCTCGGTGCCGATGTTGTTGGAACCCATCTTGGCGCGCAGGTCGAGGGAGACCAGGGCGGGCAGCCGCGAGCGGCGGATGTAGGCGTCCTCGACGTCCGCGCGGATCCGGCCACCTTCAACGATCTTGATGGGCGGCATCGGCAGGGACTCCCAGAACACGTCCATGCCCTTGGTGCTCCAGCTTCCCGGGGCCACGCCGCCGAGGTCGATCTCGTGCGCGATCGTGCCGGCCCAGGCGAAGATCTCGCCGTCGTGGAAGATCGGCGCCACCAGGCACACGTCGTTCTGGTGCAGGCTCCCGCCCACCCACGGGTCGGTGAGGATGAACATGTCACCGGGTGCGATCCCCGGATTGTCCGAGCGGTTCTCCAGGATCCACTTGACCGCCATGTCGATGGCGCCGGCCTGGCTCATGTTGAACAGGCCGATCTGCACGACGTCGCCGATCTCGTCCATGATCGCCACGCCGCAGTCGTTGACCTCGCTGACGATGATGGAGCCCGACATCCGCTTCAGGCCCTCGCACATGGCGTTGGTGATCGCCCAGATCCGGTGTCGCACGACCTCGTACGTCAGCGCGTCGACGGTCTCCGCGGTGCCGGTGTGCAGCCGCACGTCCCCGCCGAGCAGGTCGAGAATCTCGGCGCGTGGCCTCGGCCGGTACGCGAACCGCTCCGAGCCGGGAATTCGCATCGCCATCGGTCAGTCTCCGTCTTCGAGGTTGATCACAAGGTTGCCCAGCGGGTCGACGGTGGCCCCCATGCCCGCGGGGACGGGCACGGTGGTGGTCGGTGCCTCCACCACGGCCGGGCCGGTGATCGTATGGCCGGCCCGCAGCGCGCCGTAGTCGTAGATCGCGGTGTCGGCCCAGCCCTGCCGGACGCTGAGACACACCCGGCGCCGTCCCTTCACCGGAGGCGGCCCGGCGGCGACGGGGATGGTGGGGATCGTCGGCGTACGTCCGAGATGCCCGGTGGCGTAGACGCGGAACGTGATCAGCTGCACGCCCGCCGCGGCGAATCCGGTGCCCTCGCCGAACAGCTTTTCGTACCGCCGTTCGAAGTCGGTGACCACGGCGGCGACGTCCTCGTCGCCGAGCGTGCCGGGCGGCACCGGCGTGGTCACCTCGGCTAGTTGCAGCAGGTAGCGCGCGTCCACCTCGCGGCTCAAGGTGATGTCGGAGAACGCCAGGTCCTGATCCTTCATCCGCTCGGTCACCTCGGCTTCGAGCTCGGCGAACACCGCGTTCAGCTCCGCGGCCGGCACCGGCACGTTGCACGGGCGGCTGCGCTCGGCCGAGATGACGACGTCGGCCGCGCACAGCCCGAAGGCCGAGAACGTGGCCGCGGTCGGCCCGAGCGGCACCAGGATCTGCCGCGCGCCCAGCTCCGCGGCGTAGTTGGCGCAGTGCACCGGGCCAGCGCCGCCATAGGAGTAGAGGACGAAGTCCCGGGGGTCGTGGCCGTTGTTCAGCACGACCTGCCGGAGCACATCGGCGGTCTGGCTGTTGGCGATCTCGAAGATCGCGGCGGCGGAGTCCTCGACCGACAGCCCCAGCGGCTCGGCGACGCCGGTGCGGATGGCCTCCCGGGCGAGGCCGATGTCGAGGCGCTTGCGCCCGCCCAGGAAGTAGCCGGGATCGATGATCCCCAGCACGACGTCCGCGTCGGTGATCGTCGGCTCGGTGCCGCCCTGCGCGTAGCAGGCCGGGCCCGGGCGGGCCCCGGCGCTGCGCGGCCCGACCTTGAGGTTTCCGCCCGCGTCCACCCAGGCGACCGCGCCGCCGCCGCTGCCGATCGTGGTGATCTCCACCATCGGCACGCTCACCTCGTGCTGGTTGATCACCGCGGTGGTCGTCGTCACCGGCGCGCCGTCCACCACCATGCCGACCAGGAAGGTGGTACCGCCCATGTCGGTGCTGACGATGTCGCGGTGCCCGAGTTGCCCGCCGAGCGTGACGCAGCCGACGATGCCGCCGGTGAGCACCGAGCCGACGGTGGTGATCGCGTGCGCGGCGGCGTCCTGGGCTCCGATCGTGCCTCCCGAGCCCTGCATGATCAGCAGTTGCCCGAGGAAGCCGAGCTCGCGCAGTCGTGCGTGCAGCGGGTCCAGGTAGGCGCGGACCACGGGGCCGACCTGGGTGCTCATGATCGTGGTCGTGCTGCGCGGGTACTCGCGGATACGCGGGTTGAGGTCGCTGGAGAGCCCGACGTACAGGCCGGGGGCCTCCTCCTCCAGGATTCGCCGGGCCGCGCGCTCATGGGCCGGGTTGGCGAACGACCAGAGGAACGACACGGCGATCGCCTCGACGCCGAGCGCGACGAGTTCGCGGACGGCCCGCCGTACCTGATCCTCGTCCAGTGCGACGACCACCGCGCCGTCGCGGTCGACGCGCTCATCGATCTCGCGGACGAGCCGGCGGGGGACCAGCGGCTCGGGCTTGTGCGTGTGCAGGACGTCCTGGATCGCCTCCGGTCCGAGCCCAGCGTGCCGCCCGGCGACGTTCATCACCACGATCGAGTCGCGGTGCCCCCGCGTGGTCAGGAACCCGACCGGAGGCACGTTGCCGGTGACCAGGGCGTTCAGGCCGGCGGTCGTGCCGTGGCAGATGTAGTCCGCCTCGGCCAGCAGGTCCGACACGTCCAGCCGCATGCGCTCGGCGAGGTCGGAGAGCACGGTGAGCACCCCGGCGCCGTAGTCGGGGGGCGTGGAGAGCGTCTTGGTCGCCGCGATCGTGCCCTCCTCGGCGATCACGCAGGCGTCGGTGAAGGTGCCACCGATGTCGACTCCGATCACGTAGGTCATGCGCGGCTCCCTCCGCCGGCCCTCAGCGAGATCAAGCACTTCCGAACTGGGGTGTTCGGCTATGAAAGGTGAAGGTAGACCGGCATGTCATTGCATGTCAACAGGTACTTAGTCGGTGTTTAGGGTGAAGCTCAGTGGTGTTGACGATGCGAATTGTGCGATCTACAGTCAAATACGAACAGTAGTGTTCGAATCTAGGTGGACTCATGCCCTACTTCACGTCCGTCGGGGACGTCCCGCGTAAGCGCCATACCCGCTTCCGGCAACCGGACGGCTCTCTCTACCGCGAGGAGCTCATCGGCGAGGAGGGGTTCGTCGCCGACTCCTCGCTCCTCTACCACCGCGGCATCCCGAGCGAGGTGGTGGCGGTCGCCCCCGGCGAGGCCGTGCCGGAAGCGGCCCCGGGCGGGCTGCGGCCCAACCATCCGATGCGGGCACGGCACCTGCGGCCACACGAGTTGGCCTCCGGCGGGGACCTCGTCACCAGCCGCCACATCCTGCTGGGCAACGATGACGTGCTCATCGGCTACGCCGCCGCCGACGCGCCGTCCCCGCTGTACCGGAACGCCGTCGGCGACGAACTCGTCTACATCGAGTCCGGCGCGGCCCGCTTCGAGAGCGTCTTCGGCTGGCTGGAGGCCGACGCCGGTGACTATGTGATCGTGCCGGCCTCCACCACGCATCGCTGGATCCCGCTGGGGGAAGGGCCGGTACGGGCGCTCGTGATCGAGGCGGCCGGGCACGTGCGCCCGCCTCGCCGCTACCTGTCGGCGCACGGACAGTTCCTGGAGAACTCCCCGTACTGCGAACTGGACCTGCGCCTTCCGCGGGGACCGCTGCTGGACGAGGGCGAGAACGTCGACGTGCTCATGAAGACGCGCGCCGGGTTCGCCCGCTACACGATGGCCACGCATCCGTTCGACGTCGCCGGCTGGTTCGGGTGCCTGTACCCCTACGCGTTCAACGTCCACGACTTCGAGCCGGTGACCGGCAGCCTGCACCGGCCGCCGCCGGTCCACCAGACCTTCGAGGGGCCGAACTTCGTCGTCTGCTCGTTCGTGCCGCGCCTGTTCGACTACCACCCCGAGGCCGTGCCGGTGCCCCCGTGGCATGCCAACGTCGACAGCGACGAGGTGCTGTTCTACGCGCAGGGAGACTTCATGAGCCGCGCCGGCAGCGGCATCGGGCAGGGCTCGCTCTCGCTCCATCCGGCCGGGTTCGTGCACGGCCCGCATCCCGGCAGCGTCGAGGCCGCGCTGGGCGCGCTGCGGACGGAGGAGGTCGCGGTGATGATCGACACCTTCCGGCCGCTGAACCTCGGCGCCGCCGCGACGCCGTGCGAGGACGACTCCTACACGCTGAGCTGGCACCGGGCGGCGACCGGTGCGTGACCGCCCCCTGCCTGCGTCGGCCCCGGCTCCGGCGGTGCCCGTGCTCATCGTCGGCGGCGGGCCCACCGGCCTGTGCCTGGCGATCGACCTCGGACGCAGGGGCGTCGAGTGCCTGCTCGTGGAGGAGCGGGAAGAGGTCTCGCTGGCCGGCCGCAAGGCCAACGGGTGCAGCGTGCGCAGCTTCGAGCACTTCCGGCGCTGGGGCATCGCCGACCGGCTCCGGCGGGTCGCCCCACTGCCCGCCGACTATTCCGACGACGTGGTGTTCCTGACCCGCATGACCGGCCATCTGCTCGCCGAGTTCCGTGGCGCCAAGCACGGGATCGGCCGGTCGGACCTGTTCGCCGAGAACTTCCAGCGGATCCCGCAGGCGGTCGTCGAGCGCGAGCTCCGCGCGGTGCTCACCGAGCTGCCGACGGTGCGCACCTGGTACGGCTGGAGCTTCGAGGATCTCCAGCAGGACGAGGACGGCGTCCGGGCCCTCATCCGCGACACGGCCGGCCGTGAGAGCCGCTGGATCTCGTGCTCCTACCTCGTCGGCTGCGAGGGCAGCAAGGGCGGGGTCCGGGACGCGGCGGGCATCGGCCTGACCGACGAGCGCGTCCTGTCGGCGAACGCGAACATCACCTTCCGCAGCCCCGAGCTGGCCGACCTGCACGACAAGGGCCGGGCCGCCCACTACTGGATCGTCAACCCCGACGTCACCGGCCTGCTCAGCCCCCGCGACCTGACCGGTACGTGGACGTTTATGGCAACCTACCTGCCGGGCGACGGCCACGCCGACGCCCGGGCGCTGATCCGGCACGCCGTCGGACGGGACTTCGCGTTCGAGGTCGGGGCATGGGGGCCGTGGTGGGCCAACACCCATCTCGCGGAGCGGCACCGGCGCGGGCGGGTGTTCCTCGCCGGCGACACGGTGCACGTCCATCCACCCTCGGGCGGGCACGGAATGAACCAGGGCGTCCAGGACGCCGCCGATCTCGGCTGGAAACTCGCGGGCGTGCTGCACGGCTGGGCCGGTCCCGCGCTGCTGGACAGCTACGAGGCCGAGCGCCGCCCGGTCAACCAGGCGGTCATCGCCTCGGCCGTCAACAACTGGACCACCTGCGGCCCGGCGTTCGTCCGGCCCGGCATCGAGGAGGACCCCGCGGTCCGCCACGGGCTGCGCGAGGAGATCCTGCGCGAGAAGCGCAAGCAGTTCGACGCGCTCGGGCTGATCCTCGGTTACCGCTACGAGAACTCGCCGGTCATCGCCTACGACGGGCCCCCGGCCCCGCCGCTGGAGATCACCCGGTACGTCCCCACCTCCCGACCGGGACACCGCGCTCCGCACGCATGGCTGGCCGACGGATCGTCGCTGTTCGACCACTTCGGCCCCGGCTTCACCCTGCTGCGCACCGGCGGGCCCGGCGGGGCTCCAGGGACCGGGACGATGCTGCGATCGGCCCGCGAGCGCGGCATTCCCCTGCGCCTGCTGGACCTTGAACACGAGGCACCGGTGCACGCCGCGTACGGGGCCGGGTTCGCGCTCGTCCGGCCTGACCAGCACATCGCCTGGCGCGGTACCGCACCGCCGGGCGATCCGGGCGTCCTGCTCGACGTCGTACGGGGCGCCGCCCCGGTGGAGGTGCTCGCATGAACGGTGTGGAGCTCCTCGCGATCCCGATGCAGACGCCCGCCGCGGCCGACCAGATCTACTCGGGCGTGGCGCGGCAGGCCGGAGTGCTCTGGGCCACCCGGCACCGCGCCGCGCCAGGACGCCTGGCCGACACCGTCGTGGTCGTCGTGCACCCTTCGTCGAACTTCCTCGGGCACTACGCCCTGCCCTGGCTCGCCGCCGAGGGCGCCGACGCGGTCGGCATGACCACCCGCTACATCGGCAACGACTCCGCCCTCCTGCTGGAGAACTGCGTCCTCGACGTCGGGTCGGTCGTACGCCACCTGCGGAACGAGGGTTACCGGCAGGTCGTCCTCATGGGCAACTCCGGCGGCGGCGGGCTGGTCGCCCTCTACCAGGAGCAGGCCGAGAATCCCACGATCACCGGGCCACCCGGAGGCGGCCCGCCCGACCTCACCGCGGCCGACCTGCCGCCCGCCGACGCCCTGGTCCTCGCCATGGCCCATCCCGGACGGGCGGGCCTGCTCACCGAGTGGCTCGACCCGGCCGTCGTGGACGAGCACGACCCGACCCGGCGTGATGATGACCTGGACATGTTCCGCCCTCGTAACGGGCCGCCGTACGCACCCGGATTCCTCGCCGCCTACCGCGCGGCCCAGCAGGCGCGCAACGACCGCATCACCGCCTGGGCCAGCGACCGGCTCGACCGGCTGAGCGGACCGGCGGACCTGCCGTTCCTGGTGCACGGAACCTGCGCGGACCCGCGCTTCCTCGACCTGGACATCGACCCCTCCGACCGGGAGCCGGGCACGCTCTGGGGGGACGCGTACGCCGCCAACCTCCAGCCCACCGGGCTCGCGCACTTCACGACCCTGCGGTCGTGGCTGAGCCAGTGGAGCCGCACACGGTCCAACGGCCACGGCCCCCTGCGCCTGCGCGGCGTCGGTGTTCCCGTGCACGTCATCTACGGCACCGCCGACCAGGGATGTTTTCCCTCCCATGCGCGGGAGTTGTTCGACGCGGTCCCGCATGACCGCAGGACGCTCACTGCGATCCACGGTGGTCGCCACTACCTCAACGGCCGTCCCGACCTCGCCCGGCGGCTGGCCGAGATCGTCCTGGACCGGTGCCGCGGCGCGGACACGCCCGCATCCACTGGCCCGGTGCGCGGCCAGGCGCCAGAATCGGAACCGGCGACGCCCCCGGCCCGCCGGCCATCGAACGGAACGTGAGGAACAATGGAGCGGTCGCGGGTTGTCGAGCAGGCGCTACAGGTGCTGGAGGTCATCGGCGAGCGAGGTCCCATGTCCCCGTCGGAGATCTCCCGGGTCACCGGGCAGAACCGCACGGTCGTCCACCGGATGCTCGCCACGCTGCACGCCCGTGGCTTCCTCCGCCAGGCTGGCGGTACCTATCATCTGGGCGCCCTGTTCCTGAAGTTCGCCGAGACGATCGAGCCGGCCCTGCGCGCCGCCGTCCGGGAGGTCATCGAAGGGCTCGCGAGGGACACCGAGGAGACGGTGGTCCTGTCGGTGCCCGATGACACGGACTCCGTCGCGATCGAGCAGGTCATCGGCCGCGCGCATCCGATCCGGGTCGAGTACGAGCTCGGCTCCCGCCGTCCCCTGGCCTCCGGTGCCAGCGGCCGCGCCATCCTCGCCTTCGCGCCCGACGACGTGCTCGCCCGGGTGCTGGACGCGGCGGACCATCCCGGCCCCCTGCGCCGGCAGCTCGACGAAGTGCGCCAGCTTGGCTACGCCATCTCCCACGACGAGCTCAAACAAGGCGTCCATGGCATCGCCGCACCGGTACTCGGCGACGACGGCCACGCGGGCGCCGCCGTGTCCGTGCTCACCCCGTCCGTACGGGCCGCGAACATCGCCGGACACACCGAGGCACTCCTCAAAGCCGTCGAAGAGATCTCCCAGCACTGGCCTCCGCACCGGCGACCGTGACCCCGCCGGTCCGGCAGCGCCGCACTGGCTGACCGGCTCCACCCGGGGCCACAGGGGTGTGGTGATCCCGGGTGGAGCCTCCTAGACGGATGTTCAGATCTCCAAGGACTCCTCTATCTCCCTGAGCCGGTGCCGGGCCAGCGCCAGGTTGGCCCGCCCGCGGTCGAGGGCCATGTAGAGGAACAGTCCCTTGGCCTTGCGGCCGGTCACCGGCCTGATGATGTGGTACTGGGTGGCGAGGCTGATGAGGATGTCCTCGATGTCTTCCTTGATGCCGAGCTGCTCCATCGTGCGGAGCTTGGCCCGCACCACCTCGGTGTTCCCGGCGGCCGCGACCTGAAGGTCGAGCGACTTGGAACTGCCGAGCTGGCCCAGGGTCATACCGCTGCTGTAGTCGACGACGGCGACGCCGATGGTCCCGTCGACCCCCATCATTTCCTTTAACGCCAGTTCGAGATTGGACATGATTCTTCCTTTCTGCCGTTCACCGGGTTACTCGCGGCCGCCGGACGGCGAGACCGCGGATCGCGTGGACGTGGCCGTCAGATGGTCGGCGATGGCGCGGGCGGCGGGTCGGCACTCCAGATGAAGCCGGCCGACGTTCACGCCGGGTCCCGCCAGGACGGTCAGTGACGCGTCCGGGCCGGAGGAGTAGGTCACCACGTAGCCGTCGACGCCACGGATCACCACCTCGTGGAAGGCGCCGCCGTGCGCCGTCTGCGCGATGCGGTGCGCGAGGGAGAGCCCCGAGGCCGTCACCGCCGCCATGCCGGACGGCTCGACGGACGGAGGCAGGTCGTGTGCGACGAGCAGGCCGTCCGCCGAGGCGACCAGGCTCCCCGTGAGCTGCGGAATGCGCGCCCGCAGCGCCCTGAGCTCGGTCATCACCTCCGACTCCGGGGCCGGGACTGTCTCCGAGGGTTCCCCCACTTTGGTCAGCCTTTCGATCAGTGTCCTCAGCGCGGTCATCCGAGCTCCGCCAACGCGGCGCGCAGCCGTGTGAGCAGCTCGTGGTCGACCGCCGCCCACTGGGTGGGCGGCTCGAACCCGCCCGGCGGAGCGGAGACCAGCTCTGCCCCGACCTCCTCCGCCTCTCGCACGGCGCAGGTGCCCTGGGCCGCCGCCCGGATCAGCGAGGCCGCGGCGAGCCCGCGGACCGCGAGCAGGCAGGCGAAGCCCGTCCGCCCGAGGCGATGCGCCAGGTCAACGGGGGTGCTCCGGCCATCGGCGTTGAGCAGGATCTCCGTCTGGAGCCCGGTGAGGATGACCCGCTGCCGCCGGACGCGCCGCACCGGCTCGACCGGCACCGCGTCCACGTTCGCGGACGGCCAGACGGCGTCGAGCAGATCGCGGCGCCGACGCTGCTCGCGGACGAGGGTCGCCGCGGTGGTCCTCGGGCACCGGCCCCGCGCGGCCGATCCCTCGGTGAACGCGGGTTCGGCCTCCGAACCGAGCAGGAAGTAGGCGGCGTCGAACATGGCGACCAGAGCCGGCAGTTCGGGATCGGCGCCCCGGGAGGACCTGAGCAGGTCCCCGGCGCCGGGCGCATCCCTGCTCTCGGCGTGCGTCACGGCCCCGTCCGCGATATGGAGCGCTCCTTCGTCGCCGATACGCAGAATACCGGTGACCCGCTCGCGTTCCAGGGTCTCGAGCGCTCGCGGAATCCGTTCTGCGTACGTCATCTCATCCCCCCGCCATTTCGTGGACGAGCCCGCGCAGGCGGAGCCGGGCGAGCGCGAGGTTGCCCCTTTCCTGATCGATCAGTAGATGGACGACGAGATGCCCGTCGAGCCCGGCGTCGGTGATGGCGAGGAGGTGATGACCGTCCTTCCCGCAGACGATGATCTCCTCGACGTCATCGCCGGCCGCGGTCGCGCTCAGCGCCGGTGAACCCAGCACGGCCCGCACGACGTCGGTCACCCCCGCCGCGTCCTCGTGCTGGTCGACCAGGTCTTCACGGCCCGCCGCGGCGACGGCGAGCCCGCTGGCACAGTCGATCAGGGTCACCCGCAGGGCGCCCGGAATGCCCATGACGAGGGACAGGATGTCGTCGATTTCAGCCACAACGCTCATTCCTCCACAGAAATGAGAAGTGCAGGAAGCCGACCTTATCTGGAACTTTGCCGCTCGGGCCGCGAAATAGCCCAAGTAGCTCAAGATTTGTGCTTTAGGGAACTGAATACCTTTCGGTATGCGAATCGGGTAGGAACTCGGACACTCCGGAGGAGAAAAACCAACCCGGTCGGTGGATGTTCTGGTTAGGCGAAGCTTCCGTACTCGCCCCGGTAGAAGAGCAGAGGGTCCCCTTCGTCGTGCTTGTCCAGGTTATGGACGCGAGCCACGACGATGACGTGGTCTCCGGCGAGGTGTTCCCGCTCGACCGAGCACTCGATCCAGGCCAGGGCACCCTCGATCAGCGGGCTGCCGTTCGGCGACTCCGTCCAGTCGATGTCGGCGAACTTGTCGCCTCCCTTGAGCGCCAGCCGCCTACAGATCTCCAACTGCGGCTCGCTCAAGATGTTGATGCACAGCCGGTCGGCGCCGCGCAGCCGCGGCCACGTCGTGCTGGTGTGCGCCACGCAGAACGCGACGAGAGGCGGGTCGAGGGAGACGGAGGTGAAGGAGTTCGCGGCCAGGCCCGTCGGACGCCCGGTGCCGGTCTCGATGGCGGTGATGGCGACCACGCCCGTCGCGAACCTGCCGAGCACCGAACGGAACCGGGCGGCGTCGACACCGGTGCCCGCGACGGCGGCACTGGGTCCGTGACCCATGACCCGGTCCCTTCTGTTGGCCTGGCGCCGCTGGACGCGACACATGCCACTAAAGCCCCTATTCCGGCACGGTGATTCCCGCGGTGGCCGATCTCGGTCGAAGGTCCCGGTGGGACGTCCGCCCGGAGACCGAGACGGGCGCCAGGCACCCGAGCGCGTTACCTGAGCGGTGGGACGAAGCCGGAGGCGAGTCCCGCCGGGAAGATCGCGAAGCGATGTCGCGCTCGCACGAGCACGGTCAGGGGGGCGAGCCGCCAGGCGAGCCCCCCTGGGCCGGGCTCGCAGTAAACACGGCCGGGATCGCGGTGAGCGCAGGCGGGGACGCCACATGGACCGCGCTGTAGGGGTTGGTGAGCGCGGTCGAGGTGAGGCCGTCCAGCAGGAGACGGCCGGTCCGGGCGAGGCGGCGGCGGGAGCGGTCGGACAGTCGCGGGCCCTCGTGCAGGGCGGCCCAGGCGATCCAGCCGACCCCGACGACGGCCCAGTACGAGACGAGCCGGTAGAGGCCGACGGCCGCCGCCGCGGGCGACAGCGTCGCGCCGAACGCGACCAGCGAGGCGGCCATGCTGCTCTCGATCGCGCCGATCCCACCGGGCAGCAGCGGCAGGACGCTGCCCGCCGCCTGCGCCGCGAAGTAGGCGAGGGTCACCCCGTGCGGGCCCACGTCGATACCGACGGCCCGCGCCGCGGCGAGCAGCGCCAGGATGTCGAACAGCCAGTTGAGCGTGGCGAGGACGACGAGCGCGGCCCAGTCACGCGCCGTGGGGCGCAGCACGTCCCGGGCGCCGGCGAGCCGCTCGGCGTGCGGGGCGATCCGCGGATGCGTGAGCGCGACGCGGTACAGGTGCCGCAGCGGCGCCGTGATCTGCGCACGCAGCGGCGGCCACCGGAGCGCGGGAACCAGCAGCAGGACGAACGCCGTCGGGACGGCCAGCGCCGTCATTGCCAGCTCGCGGGCGTTCGGGTCGGCCATCAGCGCGGCCAGCCCGATCACCGTGTAGGCGGTCGTGGTGATCACCCCGCCCGCCAGGATCACGGCGGTGGCGAGCTGGGCGGAGGCTCCCTTCCGGCGGAACTGCCGGAAGGTGTAGACGACGCTCACCGCCGGGCCGGCGGGCAGCGTGGTGGACAGCGCGTTGCCCGCGTAGGTGATCGCGAACGCGCGGCGCAGTGAGATCCGCAGGCCGCCGATGCGCAGCAGCCGGCGCTGGAGCCGGGCGAAGGCCGCCATCGACCCCGCCTCGGCGAGGACGACCACGCCGAGCCAGCCGAGGTCGGCGTTCGTCGCGGCCGACCACATCACCGCGAGGTCGGGAAGCTGGTCGTGGACGAACGGGAGTGCGGCGACGGCGGCGAGCAGTACCGCCCACTGCATCAGCAGTCCTGCTCTGCGCCGCAGCCATGAGCGCTGCGGAGTGTCTTCGGGGGTGGCCTCGGCGGTCGCTCCGGAAAGGTCACTGACCGGCTGGGGGTGAGGTTCGGAGAACGGCAGATCGGGTACCGCGACTGTCTCGTGCATGTCCCGGTCACCTCGCAAGTCCGCCCGTTTTGCGCAACCTACGGTTTCCCTACGACATTCCCCGCGACCGGGTCACAGAACCGCAAAGTGACTCTCGCCACCTCGTGTACGGCCAGAATTTACCGACCGCCGCGCCCCTCTCCTATGGCCTTCGAGTGGGGTTCACCGCGTCGGACTCGGCGGGCGGGTCGGGGTCCGGCCAGGGCTCCCGCTGGTCCTCATCGGTCGTCTGCCGTTCGTACTCGGTGATGCCGACGCCGCCGTCCCTGCTGTCCTCCGGTTCCTCGATGACGTGCTCTTCGGGCGGGTCCTGGACGTACTGCTCGGTCAGGGCGATCTCCTCCGCCTGCTCGTCGTCGCCCATGTCGTCCATGTCATCGCGGAAGTCACGGTCCTCACCGGGCTTGCGCTCGGTCATCGGGCCCTCCAGGTTCGGCTCCACTGACCGGACCGGTATCCCCGCTGCCGGACGGCCTATTCACCGGACCGTTCCGGGCCAGACGCTCCCAAGGTCGGCATATCGGTGGTTACCATCCCGACATGGGCGTACAGGCAGTGATCTTCGACTGGGGCGGCACGCTGACCCCGTGGCACGACGTCGAGCTGGACGACATGTGGCGCGCGATCTGCTCCGCGCACCTTCCCGCGGACGCTCTCGAGAAGGCCGCCACCGCGCTCGCCGGTGCGGAGCTGGAGCTGTGGCGCCGCGGCACCGAGGAGCACCGCAGCGCCACGCTCACCGAACTGTTCGAGATCGCCGGCGTCGAGGCCACCGACGCCCTCCTCGACGCCCACTTCGAGAGCTGGACGCCGCACACCCACACCGATCCGGCCGTCCCCGCCCTGTTCCGCGCGCTCCGCGGGCGCGGCATCAAGATCGGCGTCCTGTCCAACACGATGTGCAGCCGCGACTGGCACGAGCGCGTCTTCGCCCGCGACGAGGTCCTCGACCTTCTCGACGGTGCCGTCTACTCCAGCGAGATCCCCTGGACCAAGCCCCACGCCGAGGCGTTCCGCACGGCCATGGACGCGGTCGGCGCCACCGACCCCGCCTCCTGCGTCTTCGTCGGCGACCGCCCCTATGACGACATCCACGGGGCCAAGGCGGCCGGTCTGCGTGCCGTTCAGGTCTGGCACCAGACCACCCCCGCATTCACGCGGCCGGGCCTCACACCGCCCGACGCCCTCATCCACGACCTGGAGGAACTGCTCCCGCACATCGAGCGCTGGGCGGCGCCCTGACGGGCCTACTCCTTCGTCGCGACGATCAGGTCACGGGAGATGGCCTGGTCGACGCGGTGGCGGAAGCCCTGATAGGCGTCCGAGTCCCGGACGCCGAGGCCGCTGGAGGCGAGGATGTCGGCCAGTTCGTCGCGGCGGCCGACGAAGGTGTTCCAGGAGATGCCGATGGCGCCGCCGGTGCGCAGGAGCCCCGCCCACTCCGGGACGGCCGCCGACAGCAACTCCACCGGGCTGCGCGACAGCTCCGGCCTGCCGTTGCGGCCGGGCTGCGCGCCCTTGGGACGGCTGCCGTGCTGGACCCCGTACGGTGCGTCCGTCACGATGAGGTCGAACGAGCCGGGACGGAAGAACTGTCCCGCGCCGAGCGAGTCGGCGTTCACGACGGTGATCTCCATCGTCTCGCCGCTCTTGTAGCGCTCCTTGGACGCGCCGAGAGTGATGTGCAGGCGGCGCCCGAGAACGGACTTCTCCCGCCGGACGTTGGCGACCTGTGCCTGGTGCTTGACACGGTTGTTCTTCAGCCAGGTCTTGATGAACGCGGCGTAGGCGTCGAAGTCCTTACGGTCGATATCGATCCCGGCGGCGTCCAGGCCGTACATCATCGCCTGGTTGAGGGTGGTGCCGCGGCCGCACATGGGGTCGAGGACGCGAGGCCGCCCGTCGATCAGATCCAGGGGCGCGTCGGACGCCAGGGCCGTCACGTTCAGCAACAGCTTGGTGAAGTACTCGTTCGTCTTGCCGGAGTACTTCTGGATGGTGAGCAGGTCGCTGCCGAACACGTCCAGGGGCGCGAGTGGCACGGGGCGGAGCAGGCCGCCGTCCTCGATCTCGAACAGCGCGTACAGGGACGACAGGTTGGACAGGAGGCGGACGTCGGTCTCGGAGAGGCCGTCCGCCGTGAACGTCACGTACGGGACGCCGCCGATGGAGGTCTCCGCGATGTCCTCGACGCGCCCGCCGAGCGCCCGTTCGCTGAAGACCGACAGTTCCGCCTTCACCAGGTCTGCTGCGGCCTGTGCATAGACCCTGTTGTGCGATGGGGAGACGAGGAGGCCGTACGCGGTCATTCGGTCGACATTAGCAGCGTCGGGGGAGCGTTCGAGGAGGCCGCCGGACACGTCCGGGCTGTCTTCTCGCGGACCCGCGGCCGGGCCGCCGCCCTCCGGTCAGCCCGCCCGAACGGGCCGCCTCTTCGCCCCCCGGGCGTTCCGCCTGTCGTTCGCCTTGCGCTTGGGCTCCTCGGCCTGCGGTTCCGGGGCAGCCTGCGATTCCGGGGCGGCCGGGAGCGCGGCGGGCGCGGCCGGCGCCTCGATCGCCGGAAGGTCCGGAAGATGCCGCGCGGCGGCGTTCAGCAGATCGTGGACGCGGTTGGCGAGGCTGGCGAGCTCGGCGCGGGCGACGGCGGCCTCGTCCTTGGCCCGGCGGGCCTGGCGCCGCGCCTCGTCACGCTCGGTCGCGAGCTGCGTCAGCTGTTCGTGGTAGGCGGCGCGGAGCTCGTCCAGGGCGGTCCGCCCACCGGTTCCGTTCCCGTGCGGGGTCTGCGTCATGCCGTCTGGGCTCCTCCCCCGAGTGATCCAGTACAAAAGGGATCAACGCGTATTGGAAGCCCTTTCGTTCCCCGGAGTGCGCAAGATCACTCACCCGGTTCGGGACGCGGTGACAGCGCCGTGGGAGGCAGCCCGGGGAACGCGGCGGACGGGCCCGGCGCCCCGGCGGTCTGCCGCCAGCGCGCCGCGCGGGCCATTGCGATCTGGGCGTTGTCGGCCGCGAGATGCCGCAGGTCGGGGGAGGACGCCCCGGCCAAGCCGACGTAGGCGGGGACCACCCCCTCCTCCAGCGCCGCCGCGAGCTGGGCCGCCCCGCGTGCGGACGTGACCCGTACCGGGAGCCGGTAGGCCGGGGCCGCCGCGACCGGCGGGACCGAGAGGATCGAGATCAGCCGGTCGCGTTGCGTGCGGTGCGCGTCCCAGACGGCCTTGGCGGTCTGGTGAGGCGTCCCGCGCAGGCGGGCCCCGAGCACGCCATAGCCGTACACGGCGGCATGCTCGGCCGCCAGCGCCGTTTGGAGCGCCCGTACATCGGACTTCGGGGCGTCGCGGGGCGTCGGCGGCCGTACCGTTCCCGCGTGGCCCGCCTCGCAGGCGCCGATGCTCGCCAGGAGCTGGGACAGCCCGGGACCGGCCCGGCCGGCGTCCTCCCGGCGCGCCAGTGCCGCGCGCTCCTCCGCCTTCCGCAACGCTGCGAGGATCCCCGCCCCACCGGACGGCAAGGTGGCCGCGCGCGGGGCCGGGATGGAGCTGCCCTCGCCCGCCCGGTCGCCCGACCCGGGCACGTAGTGGCGCCGCAGCACCGCCAAGTGCTCGCGGTGGTGGGCCAGGACGGGATCGATCCGGCCGGCGAGCGAGGCGTCCGCCTTCCGGGCCGCCTCGTAGGTGGCGATGAGGTCCCGTTCGGAGGCGATGGCGGCGCTGAGCACGGCCACGTCCCGGCGCGGCGCCGCCTCCGCGGTGCATCCGCACAACCAGGGCAGGGCCAACGCCGCGGCCCCGCCCAGCATCGCCCGGCGCGAGAACACGGCCGCTGGCAAGGGCGTCTCCTCACCCGGTATGTCGTGGTGGCGGCCCGTATCGGACGAGGATCGGACGGGAACCGGTCGTCGTCCGGGACTCGTCCATCGGGCCAGCTCAAGCATTCCATATCCGGCGCGCCGGTGAGCTGTTCGAAGGACCCCTGCGGTGTCCGGCTGTCGATAGTCTTGAAGAGTCAACGGACGAGCGGTGATTTCAGCGCAGGCGCCGCCCCGCGCTCATTCGCGGGCGAGGATCGCGCAAGAGCACAACAAGAGGAGGGTCCCATGAGCGTCGAGTCCCGCGGTGACCGCGCTCAGGGGGGCCGCGGCGAGGGAACGGCGCGGCCGACCCGCGAGGCGGTCGTCGCGGAGCTGACCCGGCTGCTGGCGCCTGTCGTGGCCGAGGCCGGTTTCGACCTGGAGGAGGTCGACGTCCGCCCCGCCGGCCGGCGCCGGCTGGTCAAGATCGTCGTGGACGGCGACGGCGGGGTCGGGCTGGACGACGTCGCGCGGGTCAGCGAGCGGTCCTCCGCGCTGCTGGACGCCTCCGACGTCATGGGCACCTCGCCGTACGTGCTGGAGGTGACCTCGCCGGGGGTCGACCGTCCGCTCACCGAGCCGCGGCACTGGCGCCGCGCGGTGGGCCGGCTGGTCGCCGTCCCGCTGACCGAGGGCGGCCAGATCGAGGGCCGCGTGGTGGCGGCCGATGACGAGGCCGTCGAGATCGACGTCGCGGAGGTGCGCCGGGGCAAGGGAGCCGGCGGCCGGGGCGGCGGCAAGTCCGCTGGGTCGAAGACCGCCGGGCCGAAGGTGGCGCGGCGCCGGTTCGGCCTTGGCGAGCTGGGGCGCGGCCGGGTGCAGGTGGAGTTCAAGGCTCCCCGGGGCAGTTCCAGGGGGAACGACTCCGGCGCGGCCGACGAAACGCGTTCTCCGGCTGAGCCGGACTAGAGGGGGGACACCTCGTGGACATCGACATGACCGCCCTGCGCGGCCTGGAGAGCGAGAAGGACATCTCGCTCGACGTGGCCGTCAAGGCCATCGAAGACGCCCTGTTGATCGCCTACCACCGGACGGAGGGCGCGGCGCCCAAGGCCCGCGTCGAGCTGGACCGGCAGAGCGGGCACGTCACGGTCTGGGCGACCGAGACCGATGAGGAGGGCACGGCCCTCCGGGAGTACGACGACACACCGACCGGATTCGGGCGCATCGCGGCGACGACCGCCAAGCAGGTCATCCTGCAGCGGCTGCGGGACGCCGAGGACGAGCTGACGTTCGGCGAGTACGCGGGCCGCGAGGGCGACATCGTCAGCGGCATCATCCAGCAGGGCAAGGACCCGCGGAACGTGCTGGTCGACCTCGGCAAGATCGAGGCCGTCCTGCCACCGCAGGAGCAGGTGCCCGGCGAGCGGTACGAGCACGGCGAGCGGCTGCGCGCCTACGTGGTGCAGGTCCGCAAGGGCCACCGCGGTCCTTCGGTGCAGCTGTCGCGGACGCACCCGAACCTCGTCCGCAAGCTGTTCGCGCTGGAGGTCCCGGAGATCGCCGACGGCACGGTGGAGATCGCCGCCATCGCCCGCGAGGCCGGCCACCGCACCAAGATCGCGGTGCGGTCGCGGAAGGCGGGGGTGAACGCCAAGGGGGCCTGCATCGGTCCGCTCGGCAGCCGCGTTCGCAACGTGATGGCGGAGTTGCACGGCGAGAAGATCGACATCGTGGACTGGTCGGAGGACCCGGCGGAGTTCGTCGGGAACGCGCTGTCGCCCGCGCGGGTTTCGGCCGTCGAGGTCGTGGACGCGGACGGCCGGGTCGCCCGGGTGATCGTGCCGGACTACCAGCTCTCCCTCGCCATCGGCAAGGAGGGGCAGAACGCCCGGCTCGCCGCGCGGCTCACCGGGTGGCGGATCGATATCCGGTCCGACACCGAGCCGGCGGACGCCACCGGCGCGGCCCGCGCCGAGGCGCCCCCACGCCGTCCGGGGCCGGAAACGGCCGCGCCGTCGCGGGAGCGGCCTGCCCCGAGTGGGGACAATTCCGGCGAATCAGGATCTTCTACGTCAGGAGAGCATGCGACAGGTCCCGCCGACGCCTCGGCGCGGTAGACTCATGTCACGTGGCCGGGTGGCTCCGCGACGCATGTGCGTGGGCTGCCGGGTTCGCACGGTCAAGTCCGACTTGCTGCGCCTGGTGGTGGTCGAGGACGTCCTCGTCCCCGATCCCCGCGGGCGGCTGCCGGGACGGGGCGCCCATGTGCACCCCGACCTGGCCTGTTTCGAGCTCGCAGAGCGGCGTCGGGCGTTCCCGCGGGCGTTCCGTCTGCCGGGACCGCTCGATTCAGGTGTGCTGCGAGCGAGGCTTGCAGAGCAGGCACGACAGCAGCAGGATGACCAACGGTAAGCGACGTCTAGTCGGAAGCAGGTCGAGATTGCTATGAGCGCTCGATGAGCACGCCGCGATGAGTACGGCACGTTAGCGACGGTCCGGAGGCCGCACCCCCGGACCGAGTAGGGAGTGCAGTGGCCAAGGTCCGGGTATACGAGCTCGCCAAAGAGTTCGGTGTCGAGAGCAAGGTCGTCATGGCCAAGCTCCAGGAGATGGGCGAGTTCGTACGGTCGGCGTCCTCCACGATAGAGGCGCCAGTCGTTCGCAGGCTTACCGAAGCCTTTTCCAATTCTTCGTCTTCCAAGCAGGGGGACAAGCGCGGCGGGCCGAAGAGGCCCTCGGGTCCGCGTCCGTCCGGGCCGCGCCCGGGGCCGCCTGGCGGCGCAACCGGTGGGTCCTCCAATGGCCCCTCCGACGGGCAGGGTGCCCGCCCGCAGGCCCCGCGGCCAGCGGCTCCGCGCCCGCCCGCGCCCAAGCCGGTCCCCGGCACGCCGGCCAGCAGCCCTGGCAGCGGTCCCGCGGGGAGCCCCGCGGGACCGAAGCCGGGCCCGCGTCCGCCCGTTCCGCCGGCGCCGAGCACGCCGGTGAACGCGCCCGCGGCACAGGCGCCGAGTGCGCCGCCCGCGCCCGCCCCCACCAGCGGCGGCGGCCGTGGCCCCGGCGCCGGGGCCGGGCCCGGGGCCGGCCCCAAGCCGGGTCCTCGCGCGCCCAAGCCGGGCCCGCGTCCCGGTCCGCGTCAGGGCGGCGGGGGTGGCGGCGGAGGCGGCGGCCGGCCGCGTCCGGGCAACAACCCGTTCAGCTCGACCAACACCGGGATGGGCCAGTCGCCCAAGCCGGGCCCGCGTCCCGGTCCGCGCCCTGGTGGCGACCGTCCCGAGCGTGACGAGCGTCCTCCCCGCGGCGGCGACCGTCCGGGCGGGCCGCGTCCCGCGGGCGGCCGTCCCGGCGGCGGCCCAGGCGCCGGCGGTCCCCGCCCCAACCCGGGCGGTATGCCGCCCCGGCCGGGCGGCCCGCGGCCGAGCCCGATGAACATGCCGTCCTCACGGCCCGCAGGCGCCCCCGGGCGCGGCGGTCCCGGCGGAGGCGGTGGCGGTGGCCGTGGTCCCGGTGGCGGCGGTCGCGGTCCCGGTGGCGGTGGCGGTGGCCGTGGTCCCGGTGGCGGCGGTCGTCCCGGTGGCGGTGGCGGCGGCTTCGGTGGCCCCCGCGCCGGTGCCGGTGGTGGCGGCGGTGGCCGTCCGGGCGGTGGCTTCGGCCCCCGTCCCGGTGGCGGCGGCCGCGGCCGAGGCGGCACGCAGGGCGCCTTCGGGCGCCCCGGTGGGCGCCCCGCGCGCGGACGCAAGTCGAAGCGGGCGCGCCGCCAGGAGTTCGAGAACATGCAGGCACCCGCCGTCGGCGGTGTGCAGGCCCCGCGCGGCAACGGCCGGACCATCCGGCTGCCGCAGGGCGCGTCCCTGACCGACTTCGCCGAGAAGATCGGCGCCAACCCGGCGTCGCTCGTCGCGATCATGATGCACCTCGGCAAGATGGTCACCGCGACCCAGTCGGTGGACCCCGACGACCTCCAGGCCCTCGGGCTGGAGTTGGACTTCGACGTCCAGGTCGTCAGCCCCGAGGACGAGGACCGCGAGCTGCTGGAGTCCTTCGACATCGAGTACGGCGAGGACGAGGGCGGCGAGGAGAACCTCCAGTCCCGTCCGCCGGTGGTCACCGTCATGGGCCACGTCGACCACGGTAAGACCAAGCTTCTGGACGCCATCCGGAAGGCCAACGTGCAGGCGGGCGAGGCCGGCGGCATCACCCAGCACATCGGCGCCTACCAGGTCGAGACCGAGGTCGACGGCGAAGAACGCAAGATCACCTTCATCGACACCCCGGGCCACGAGGCGTTCACCGCCATGCGTGCCCGTGGTGCCGACACCACCGACCTGGTGGTGCTGGTGGTCGCCGCGGACGACGGCGTCAAGCCGCAGACCACTGAGGCGATCGACCACGCCACCGCGGCCGGAGTGCCGATCGTGGTCGCGGTCAACAAGATCGATGTCGAGGGCGCCGACCCGAACCGGGTCCGGGCCCAGCTCACCGAGTACGGCCTGGTCGCCGAGGAGTTCGGCGGGCAGACGCAGTTCGTCGACGTGTCCGCCCGCGAGGGCATCAACATCGACGGTCTGCTGGAGGCGGTCATCCTGACCGCCGACGCCGAGCTCGACCTGAAGGCCAACCCCGACATGCCCGCCCAGGGCTCGGCCATCGAGGCCAACCTGGACAAGGGCCGGGGCGCCGTGGCGACCGTGCTGGTCCAGCGCGGCACGCTCCGGGTCGGCGACTCGATCGTCTGCGGCGTGGCCAACGGCCGCGTCCGGGCGATGCTGGATGAGAACGGCAACAACGTCGAGGAGGCGGGCCCGTCCCGTCCGGTGCTGGTGCTCGGCCTCGCGGCCGTGCCCGGTGCGGGCGACAACTTCCTGGTCGTCGAGGACGACCGGATCGCCCGGCAGATCGCCGACAAGCGGGTGGCGCGCAAGCGCAACGCCGAACTGCTCAAGAGCCGCAAGAGCAGCTCCCTGGAAGAGCTGTTCAAGGACCTGGAGCGGGGCGAGCGGCAGGAACTGCTGCTCATCCTCAAGGGCGACGTGTCCGGTTCGGTGGAGGCCCTGGAGGACTCGCTGCTCAAGATCGACGTGGGCGAGGAGGTCAACCTGCGGATCATCCGGCGCGGTGTCGGTGCGATCACGCAGGACGACGTCAACCTCTCGCTGGCGTCCGAGGGCGCGGTCATCATCGGCTTCAACGTGCGGCCCGAGCGCAACGCGCAGGAACTGGCCGACCGCGAGGGCGTCGACATCCGCTACTACTCGATCATCTACCAGGCGATCGAGGAGATCGAGGCGGCCCTCAAGGGCATGCTCAAGCCGGAGTTCGAGGAGGTCCAGCTCGGCACCGCGGAGGTCCGCGAGATCTTCAAGGTGCCGCGGATCGGCAACGTCGCCGGTTCGATGGTCACCTCCGGGATCATCCAGCGCAACGCCAAGGCCCGGCTCGTCCGCGACGGCGTCGTGGTGTCGGACAACCTCACGGTGTCCTCGCTGCGGCGGTTCAAGGACGACGCGACCGAGGTCCGCGAGGGCTTCGAGTGCGGTATCGGTGTCGGCTACAGCGACATCAAGCTCGGTGACGTCATCGAGTGCTTCGAGATGCGGGAGAAGCCCCGCGACTGAGGCTCCAGCACGGCCGCGCGGCCCCTCCTTCGGGTGGGTCCGCGCGGCCGGGCGGCCTCACCGACCGAGTGATCGACTCATCGGTGCCCCGACGCCAGGCGGATCTTCTAGCCTGGCGTCTGTCATGTCCGGCCCGGCCGCCAACGGAGGCGGTTTCGGGAACACGGCGACCGGCCGTCGTCGTTTCATCTATGCGGATCACGAGGTGATCGAACAGGTGTACGTGGGTGCTCTGACGCTCGACCTGCTTCTCGGCGACGTCCGGTCGCTGAAACAGAAGAGGTCGGTGCTGCGGCCCATCATCGCCGAGGTGCACAAGCACTTCCCGGCGGTGGCCGTCGCCGAGACAGGCGACAACGACCTGCATCGCAGGGCGGAACTGGGTGTGGCGGTGGTCTCGGCCACCGCGGCCAACTGCACCCAGGTGCTCGACCAGTGCGAACGGCTGGTGGCGGGGCGGCCGGAGATCGAGTTGCTGTCGGCCAGGCAGCGGCTCTTCAACGACGACGACTGAGTTCGTCGCGAGGAGTACGGAAAGGGAGTGCGATCATGGTGGACGCAGCTCGGGCGCGCAAGCTCGCCGACCGCATCCAGCAGATCGTGGCGGAGATGCTGGAGCGCCGGATCAAGGATCCGCGGCTCGGTTTCGTCACCGTGACCGACACCCGCATCACCAACGACCTGCGCGACGCCACCGTCTACTACACGGTGTACGGGTCGGACGGGGAGCGCGCCGAGACGGCCGCCGCGCTGGAGAGCGCCAAGGGCGTCATCCGTACGGAGGTGGGCCGCAAGACCGGTGTCCGGCACACGCCGAGCCTTACCTTCGTCATGGACTCCCTGATGGAGAACGCCGCGCACATCGACGACCTGCTGGCGCAGGCCCGCGCGAGGGACGCCGAGGTCGCCAGGGCGGCGCAGGGCGCCTCCCACGCCGGTGACGCCAACCCCTACCGCGAGCCCGACGAGGACGAGGACGGGGACGTGGGCGAGGAGGACGCGGGCGAGGAGGACGAAGACGACTTCGACGGCCGTGACGCGGCGGGGGGCGGCGAGGACGGCCGATCGGGCCGCCCGTCATCGTGAGCGGGCCTGACGGGCGCGCGGAGACGCCGGGTGCGGGGTGGACGCGGCGCTGCTCCACGCACGACGCGGGCGGGCACTCCGCGGGGGGCCACGACATCGTCCCGCGCGCCGACGCGGCGCGGGCCGCGGCTCCGGCACCGCCGGTGAAGGGCCCGGCGCCGAACGGCCTCGCGGCTCCGGAGTCCGTGGCGTCCGCCGGCCCGGCGCCGGCGGGCGCGCATCTCGGCGGGCAGTTGGAGTGGGAGCGGGCGGTCGAGCTGATCCGCTCCGCCGACGAGGTCTGCCTCGTCTGCCACGTGGCGCCGGACGGGGACGCGCTCGGCTCGATGCTCGCGCTGGGGCAGGCCCTGCGCTCGCTCGGCAAGCAGTGCCTGGCCTCGTTCGGCGAGCCCTTCACCGTTCCGGCGATCCTGCGGTTCCTGCCGGGGCAGGAATTGCTGGTCGAGCCCGACCGGATGCCCGAGGCGCCCGCGCTGATGGTCTCGCTGGACGCGGCGGGCCAGGCGCGGCTGGGGTCGCTCGCCGCGCGCGCCGGGCGGGCCCGTTCCCTGATCGTCGTCGACCACCACGCCTCCAACACCGAGTTCGGCGGGGTACGGCTGGTCGACCCGGACGCCGCCGCCACCGCGGTCCTGGTCGAGGAGCTGATCCGGCGTCTCGGCGTCCCCCTCGACGGCGCCATCGCCGAAGGCCTGTACGCGGGGCTCGCCAGCGATACCGGCTCGTTCAAGTACCCGTGCACGACGCCCGAGGTCCACGACCTCGCGGGACGGCTGCTGACGGCGGGCGTGCGGCCGGACGCCGTCAGCCGGGAGCTGTGGGACCGCGCTCCGTTCGGTTACCTTCAGGTCCTGGCGGGCGCGCTGGCGCGGGCCCGGCTGGAGCGGGACGCGGCGGGCGGCCTCGGCCTGGTCTGGACGACGATCGCCCGGGCCGACCGGGACTGCCGGGACGTCCCCTACGACCAGCTCGAAGGCGTGATCGACCAGCTCAGGCGGACCGACGAGGCCGAGGTGGCGGTCGTGCTGAAGGAGACCGACAAGGGTGAATGGTACGTCTCCACCCGGGCCAAGGGCTCGGTGGACGTCGGCCGCGCCTGCGTCGAGCTCGGCGGGGGCGGGCACCGTACCGCCGCCGCGTTCACCATGGGCGGGGAGCCCGCCTGGATCATCGACCGGCTGCGGGGAGCGCTGCGCGTCCCCGGCGACGGCAGTGCGTGACAGAGAAGACCGCGGTGCATGACAGAGACGGCAGCGCGACTCACCCGACGGGTTCGGAGCACAGGTGGAATCGGTTGAATCGGGGCTTGTCATCGTGGACAAGCCGGCCGGCTGGACGTCACACGATGTGGTCGGCCGCATGCGGCGGCTTGCGCGGACGCGGCGGGTCGGCCACGCGGGCACGCTCGACCCGATGGCGACGGGCGTCCTGGTGGTCGGCGTCGGCAAGGCCACCCGCCTGCTCGGGCATCTGGCGCTGACGGAGAAGGGCTACGACGCGACGATCCGGCTGGGCGAGTCGACCAACACCGACGACGCCGAGGGCGAGATCACGGCGACCGCGTCCGCCGCGACGGTCTCCGATACCGCGCTGGAGGCCGGGATCGCGGCGCTGACCGGGCCGATCGAGCAGGTCCCGCCGCAGGTCAGTGCGATCAAGGTGAACGGCGAGCGGGCGTACAAGATGGCCCGCAAGGGCGAGGAGGTCGCACTGAAGGCCCGCCCGGTGACGGTGCACTCGTTCGCGGTGACCGGTGTCTGGCGGCATGGCGACGTGGTCGACGTCGACGCGTCCGTGGCCTGCTCGTCCGGCACCTACATCCGGGCGCTGGCCCGCGACCTCGGCGGGTCCCTCGGCTGCGGCGGGCACCTGACCGCGCTACGCCGCACCCGTGTCGGCCCGTACGACCTGGGCATGGCCCGCACGCTGGACGAACTGGCCGTGGCGATGGAGATCCTGCCGATGGGAGAGGCGGTCGCCTCCGCCTTCCCACGCCGCGACGTGTCCGACGACGACGCCCGCAGGATCGCGCACGGCGGACGGCTCACCGCGGCCGGGCAGGGCCCGGGCCCCGTGGGCGTGTTCGCGCCCGACGGGACCCTCCTGGCCCTGGTCGAGGAGCAGGGTGGCCTCGCCAAGCCCCTCGCCGTGTTCGTCTCCTAGAAGCCGTCCTTCTCCTGCCCGAGGAAGGTCTTGAGGTCCTTGGCTATGTCGGCGCTGCCGAACTTGTAGGGGAGCAATGGGATGTCCCGTGGCGAGCGTCACCCCCGGGGCTCCGTGCAGAGCAACCTACGGTCGGGTAACCTACGTAACCGTAGGTTGATTGGTGAGGAGGCGTTCCATGACCGCCCTCGAGACCGGCGAGCCCCAGGTGCCGTCCCCCACCCGCCCCCGGCTGCGCGGCTGGCTCCACCTCGGCGCGTTCCCGGCGGTGCTGGTCGCGGGGCTCGTCCTGGTCGCGCTCGGGCCCACCCCGCAGGCCCGGCTCGCGTCCGCGCTCTACGTGGCGACCTCGGGAATGCTGTTCGGCATCTCGGGCACCTACCACCGGCAGCGGTCGCACCGGCTCATCGAGGTCCTGCGCCGGTTCGACCACGCCAACATCTACCTGATCATCGCCGGGACCTACACCCCGTTCGCCGTGCTGGCGCTGGACGGGGCGGTCCGTGCCTGCGTCCTCGCGATCGTCTGGACGGGCGCCATCGCCGGGGTCGTCTTTCGGACGATCTGGATCGGCGCACCGCGCGCGCTCTACGTGACGCTCTACATCGTCCTCGGCTGGGTCGCGGTGTTCTTCCTGCCGCAGTTCCTGTCCGGCGCCGGGGTCGTCGCGTGTGTGATGGTCGCGCTCGGTGGCATCTGCTACAGCCTCGGCGGCGTCGTGTACGGACTGCGCCGCCCGAACCCCTCGCCGCGCTGGTTCGGTTTCCACGAGGTCTTCCACGCCTGCACGCTCGCCGCCTACGTCCTGCAGTACATCGCGGTGTCGCTGGTCGTCTACCAGTCGGCCTGAGCCGCCGGCTCAGCCGGGACCCCGACCCTGGATGCAACCCCACGCTCCCCCGCATGGCACCCTTAGACCGCAGGAGAAGACCGGGCACTCACGTCCTACGCAGGGAGAGCATGGTGCGGCGCTGGCTTGGCCTCGACGAGGTTCCCGCCGACTGGGGCCGTTCGGTGGTGACCATTGGGGTGTTCGATGGAGTGCACCGCGGGCACCAACGCATCGTCGGGGCCGCCGCGGAGGAGGCCCGCCGCCGCGGGTTGCGCTCCGTGGTGATCACCTTTGATCCGCACCCGGACGAGGTCGTCCGGCCCGGCACACATCCGCCACTGCTGGCCTCCACCAAGCGCCGCATCGAGCTGCTGGAGGGCCTCGGCACCGACGCCGTCCTGGTCGTACCGTTCACGCTCGAACTGTCCAAGGTGCCGCCGGACGAGTTCGTCCAGTCGGTGCTCGTCGACCGGCTGCACGCCGCCCACGTGATCGTCGGCGAGGACTTCCGGTTCGGCCACCGCGCCAAGGGGGACGTCGCGCTGCTGCGGGAGCTCGGCGAGAAGTACGACTTCACCGCCGCGGGCATGCCGCTGGTCGCCAACGGCGACACGATCTCCTCCACCTACATCCGCACGCGGCTGGAGACCGGGGACGTCGCCGCCGCCGCCACCGCGCTCGGGCGCCCGCACCGCGTCGAGGGCATCGTCGTGCGCGGTCACCAGCGCGGCCGGGCGCTCGGATTCCCCACCGCGAACCTGGAGACGCTGCCGCACACCGCGATCCCGGCGGACGGGGTGTACGCGGGCTGGCTGGTCTGCGATTCCGACCGCTACCCGGGCTTCCGCTGGCCCGCCGCCATCTCGATCGGGACCAACCCGACGTTCGAGGGCGCGGGGGAGCGGACCGTCGAGGCGTACGCGCTCGACCGCGACGACCTCGACCTCTACGGCGAGCACATGGCCGCCGACTTCGTCGCCCGCATCCGCGACACCCTGAAGTTCGACTCCGTCGAGGCGCTGATCGAGGAGATGCACCGGGACGTCGCGAGCGCCCGAGAGATCACCGTCGACACCCGGTGATTCTTGCTGAAGCGGGCATACACGGCGTGATCACCCCGATTCCATACCGTGACGGGGTGGCTTTCGGGCATGGTACGGTGAATAGTCGCCGGGAAGGGCCCCGGCGCGGCTGGCTGCACCCTCATGCGGCTCGCCACTCTCTTAACACGCACCATGCGGACCCGCTCGCCCACCGGGCCCGGGATCTGCGGGTGACGACCTCACTGAAGGAGCCACGTGTCGCTCGACACCGCTACGAAGAAGCAGATCATCGCCGAGTACGCGACCACTGAGGGTGACACCGGATCCCCGGAGGTCCAGGTCGCGCTGCTGACCCGGCGGATCAACGATCTCACCGAGCACCTCAAGGAGCACAAGCACGACCACCACAGCCGCCGTGGGCTGCTGTTGCTGGTCGGCCAGCGTCGCCGGCTCCTGAAGTACCTGAGCAACAAGGACATCAACCGCTACCGGAAGCTGATCGAGCGACTCGGTCTGCGCCGCTAGCACGGTGAGGGAGTGGCCTGCCGGGCCACTCCCTCTCTTTATGACCGGGAGGGCCGCGGCGACTCGCGGCGCCCCGCCCGGTCACCCCGGAGGCCCGGCCGTGCGGTCCGGCCTCCGGTACAACGGCCGCCCGGCCGACCACGGTCGGGGCCGGGCCGCCAAACTGGAGACAAGCCTCGCGGACACCGCTGGTGCGGGCCGGTCCTCGGTAGTGGCTTCCGGATTCTCCCGCCGCGCCGGCGGGCACCGATCCGGGTGCTTCGATCGAAGACCGGCAGCGTGAAAGCCACGGGAAACGGCCGCGAGGACCGATGAAGGAACCCTGAGGAGGTTTCCCGTGACAGAAGCCGTGCGCATCGACGGTGCGCAGAGCACCGAGGCCGTGATCGACAACGGCACGTTCGGCACCCGTACCATCCGCTTCGAGACGGGCCGGCTGGCCCGCCAGGCGGCCGGCTCGGCCGTCGCCTATCTCGACGACGAGACGATGGTGGTGTCGGCGACCACCGCGTCCAAGAAGCCCAAGGACAACCTGGACTTCTTCCCGCTGACCGTGGATGTCGAGGAGCGGATGTACGCCGCCGGGCGCATCCCCGGCTCGTTCTTCCGCCGCGAGGGCCGTCCGTCCGAGGACGCGATCCTCACCTGCCGGCTGATCGACCGGCCGCTGCGCCCGTCGTTCGCCAAGGGGCTGCGCAACGAGATCCAGGTCGTCGAGACGATCATGGCGTTGCACCCCGACCACCTGTACGACGTCGTGGCGATCAACGCCGCCTCGATGTCCACGCAGCTGGCCGGACTGCCGTTCTCCGGCCCGATCGGCGGCGTGCGCGTCGCGCTGATCGACGGCCAGTGGGTCGGCTTCCCGACCCACCCCGAGCTCGAGCGCGCGACCTTCGACATGGTCGTCGCCGGCCGGACGCTGGAGGACGGCGACGTCGCGATCATGATGGTCGAGGCCGAGTCCACCCGCGACACACTGAAGCTCATCGGCGAGGGCGCCACCGCGCCCACCGAGGAGACCGTCGCGCAGGGCCTGGAGGCGGCCAAGCCGTTCATCAAGGTGCTGTGCAAGGCGCAGAGCGACCTCGCCGCGGTGGCCGCCAAGGAGACCGCCGAGTACCCGGTCTTCCTCGACTACCAGGACGACGTGCTCGACGCCGTCACCGCCGCCGTCGCCGGGGACCTCGCCCAGGCGTTGACCATCGCCGGCAAGCAGGAGCGCGAGGCCCGGCTGGACGAGCTGAAGGCCGGCGCCGCCGAGAAGCTCGCGGAGGAGTTCGAGGGCCGCGAGAAGGAGATCTCCGCCGCGTTCCGCGCCGTCACGAAGAAGCTCGTCCGCGAGCGGGTCATCAGTGACGGGCTGCGCATCGACGGCCGCGGGCTGAAGGACATCCGCCAGCTCACCGCGGAGGCCCACGTGCTCCCGCGCGTGCACGGCTCGGCGCTGTTCGAGCGCGGCGAGACCCAGATCCTGGGCGTGACGACGCTGAACATGCTCCGCATGGAGCAGATGATCGACACGCTCAACCCCGAGCGCACCAAGCGCTACATGCACAACTACAACTTCCCGCCCTACTCCACCGGCGAGACCGGCCGGGTGGGCTCGCCCAAGCGGCGCGAGATCGGGCACGGCGCCCTCGCCGAGCGCGCGCTGATCCCGGTGCTGCCGACCCGCGAGGAGTTCCCCTACGCGATCCGGCAGGTGTCGGAGGCACTCGGCTCCAACGGCTCCACCTCGATGGGCTCGGTCTGCGCGTCCACCATGTCGCTGCTGGACGCGGGCGTGCCGCTCAAGCAGATGGTGGCGGGCATCGCGATGGGCCTGATCCACGAGGGCGGCGAGTACGTCACGCTGACCGACATCCTCGGCGCCGAGGACGCGTTCGGCGACATGGACTTCAAGGTCGCCGGCACCCGTGACGTGATCACCGCGCTGCAGCTGGACACCAAGCTCGACGGCATCCCGGCCTCGGTGCTGGCCGCGGCGCTCAAGCAGGCCAAGGGCGCCCGCCTGGCGATCCTGGACGTGATGCAGGAGGCCATCGAGGCTCCGGCCGAGATGAGCCCGAACGCGCCGCGGATCATCACGATCAAGGTCCCGGTCGACAAGATCGGCGAGGTCATCGGCCCCAAGGGCAAGATGATCAACTCGATCCAGGACGACACCGGCGCCGACATCACGATCGAGGACGACGGCACGATCTACGTCGGCGCCACCGACGGCCCGTCCGCCGAGGCCGCGCGGCAGGCGATCAACGCCATCGCCAACCCGCACATGCCCGAGGTCGGCGAGCGGTTCCTCGGCACGGTCGTCAAGACCACCACGTTCGGCGCGTTCGTGTCGCTGCTGCCCGGCAAGGACGGCCTGCTGCACGTCTCGCAGATCCGCAAGCTGCACGGTGGAGCCCGGATCGAGAACGTCGAGGACGTCATCGGTGTCGGCGAGAAGATCCAGGTCGAGGTCACCGAGATCGACCAGCGGGGCAAGCTGTCGCTGGTGCCGGTCGAGGTCGTCGACCGCGAGGCCGCCGACCGCGCCGGGGCGGGCGACGAAGGCCCGGCCGAGGCGTCCGCGGACGACGACTCCGGCGAGCGCCGGGAGCGCCGTGACGACGACGACCGCCGCGCGCCCCGCCGCCGCCGCACACGCCGCGGCGACGACTCCGGCCAGCGGAACTCCTGACCACCGCGATGCAGCGATCGCCGCGCCGCCCGCCGGAGAAAGGCGCTCCAGCGCCCGACTCCGGCAGGCGGCGGGAACGACACGGCGATCGCCGCGGGCACGGCGGCACAACGACCGCGAACACAACTCAACCCCAGCCACCGCCTCAACCGTCGACAACCCAGAGCGTCGCGATCGCGTCCGAAGGCAGTTGCGAGCTTGCGAGAAACTGATCGCGAAGCGAGCCCGCCAGGGCGAGTCGGAAGCGATGCAGCGATCGCACGCAGTGCCCGCCGAAGGAGGGCCCCCAAGGGGCCCGGCGCCAAGGACGCTGCAAAGGAGCACCGTTGACCCTGCCGGCGCGGGCGCAGGAGCCCGGCACCACCACCACGATCCACACCGAGGGGGCCGGCGCGGTGCGCCGTACCGTCCTGCCCGGCGGGCTGCGCGTGATCACCGAGACGATGCCGACCGTCCGGTCCGCGGCGTTCGGCATCTGGTCCGGCGTCGGCTCCCGTGACGAGGCGGTCCCGGACGCGGGCGCCAGCCACTACCTGGAACACGTCCTGTTCAAGGGCACCAGGACCCGGTCGGCGCTGGAGATCTCCGCGGCGATCGACGCGGTCGGCGGCGACCTCAACGCGTTCACCGCCAAGGAGTACACCTGCTACTACGCGCGGGTCCTCGACTCCGACCTGCCCCTCGCCGTGGACGTCGTGTCCGACATGGTGGCGGCGTCGGTCAACCGTCCCGAGGACGTCGAGGCCGAGCGCGGGGTGATCCTCGAAGAGATCCACATGCGCGACGACGACCCCGGCGACCTCATCCACGACGAGTTCGCCATCGCCCTGTACGGGGACACGCCGCTCGGCCGCCCCATCCTCGGCACCGTCGACTCGATCAACGCGCTGACCCGCGAGCGCATCCACGGCTACTACCGCGAGCACTATGTCCCGTCCAACCTCGTGGTGTCGGTCGCGGGCAACATCGACCACGACGAGGTCGTCCGGCTGGTGTCGCGCGCGTTCGCCGAGCACCTGACCGGCGACGCCGCGCCCGCCGCACCCCGGCTGAACGGCGCGCCCGTGCCCGTCGACCCGCGTACCCGGGTGATCGACAAGGACACCGAGCAGGCGCACATCGTGCTCGGCGCCGCCGGGGTGAGCCGCACCGACGAGCGCCGCTTCGCGCTCGGCGTGCTGAACGCGGCGCTCGGCGGCGGCATGTCCTCGCGGCTGTTCCAGGAGGTGCGGGAGAAACGCGGCCTCGCCTACTCGGTCTACAGCTACACCGCCCAGTACGCCGACTCCGGGATCTTCGGCGTGTACGCCGGCTGCCAGCCCGGCAAGGTCGAGGAGGTCCTGTCGATCTGCCGGGACGAGGTCGGCAAGGTCGTCGGCGAGAGCCTCAGCGCGGAGGAACTGGAGCGCGGGAAGGGACAGTTGCGCGGCGCGATGGTGCTCGGCCTGGAGGACACCGGCTCCCGCATGAGCCGCATCGGCAAGAGCGAGCTGGTCTACGAGTCGCTGCTGCCCGTCGAGGAGGTCCTCGCCCGCATCGAGGCCGTCACGCTCGACGACGTCCGCGCCATCGCCCGCGAGGTGCTGGACGCCCCGCAGGCCCTGACGGTCATCGGCCCGGTCGGTGACCGCGACTTCTCCCGCTGACCTGGCGGGCTGACATGGCGACCGGCTGGATCTGCCACGAGCGCTACTTCTGGCACGACACCGGGTCCGGTCCGCTCGGCGCGCCCGCCGGCGGGTACCTGGAGCCGCTGCGGCACCCCGACCACCCGGACACCAAACGGCGGTTCCGGAACCTGGTCGAGGTGAGCGGCCTGCTGGACGCGCTGGTGCCGCTGAAGCCTCGTCCCGCGACCAGGGACGAGCTGCTGCGCGTCCACACCGAGGCGCATGTGACCCGGATGCGGGAGCTGTCGGAGGCCGGCGGCGGCGACGCCGGCGACGGTGAGTCGCCCTTCGGGCCCGGTTCCTACGACATCGCCGCGCTCGCCGCCGGCGGCGTCATCACCGCGGTCGACGCCGTCCTGTCCGGAACGGTCTCCCACGCCTACGCGCTCGTCCGCCCGCCGGGGCATCACGCCGTGCCCGACCGGGGGATCGGGTTCTGCATGTTCGGCAACATCGCCGTCGCCGCCGAGCACGCCCGCTCGCGCGGCCTGAGCCGGATCGCGGTCGTCGACTGGGACGTCCACCACGGCAACGGCACCCAGACGATCTTCGAGGCGGACCCGGGCGTACTGGCGATCTCACTGCACCAGGACGGGCTGTTCCCCGAGGCGTCCGGCGGCGTCGCCGAACGCGGTACCGGCCCGGGCGAGGGGTTCACGGTCAACATTCCGCTCCCGGCGGGCTCGGGTGCGGGCGCCTACCTGGAGGCGTTCGATCGGGTCGTCGAGCCCGCCGTCCGGGCGTTCGAGCCGGAACTGGTCTTCGTGGCCTCGGGCTTCGACGCGAGCGCCTTCGACCCGCTCGCCCGGATGGCACTGAATTCCGCCGCGTACCGGGCGCTGACCTCCCGCGTCCTGTCGCTGGGCGCCCCCGTCATCGCCGCCCACGAGGGCGGCTACTCACCGGAGTACGTCCCGTTCTGCGGCCTCGCCGTCGTGGAGACCCTCGCCGGCGTCCGCACCCCCGTCACCGACCCCTTCCTGGACGCCCTGCTCACGATCCCCGGCCAGGAACTCGCCCCCCACCAGCGCGAGGCCGTCGCCCGGGCCGCCGCGGCACTCGACCTGGAGGCCGTTAGACCTCGCCCATGATCGGGTATCGGCCACGGGTGAAGATCCTGATCAGAATCGTGATCTCCGCGGTGGCGCTGTGGGTGGCGCAGGCGCTGCTGGACGGGATCGACCTCACCGCCGGGAGCACCGGCGAGAAGGCGCTGACCCTGCTTGCGGTCGGGGCCATCTTCGGCGTCATCAACGCCGTCCTCAAACCGGTGATCCAGGTGCTGGGCTGCGCGTTCTACGTCCTCACGCTGGGCCTGTTCGCCCTGCTGGTGAACGCGGCCCTGCTCATGCTGACAAGCTGGATCGCCGGGAAGCTGGACCTGCCCTTCCATGTGGACTGGTTCTGGCCCGCGTTCTGGGGCGCGATCATCATCGGGGTCGTCAGCTGGCTGCTCAACCTGTTCGTGGGGGACGGGGACCGCATCCGGGACGAAGCCCCCGACCGGTAGGCTCGACGCACGCTAGCCGGGAGGAAACACGTGATCAAGGTTGGGGTGCTGGGCGCGCGCGGCCGGATGGGGGCCGAGGTGTGCCGGGCCGTGCAGGGCGCGGACGACATGGAGCTCGCCGCCGCCGTCGACCAGGACGACGCGCTCGACGCGCTCGCCACGGCCGACGTCGTCGTCGACTTCACCCACCCGGGCGTGGTGATGGACAACCTCCAGTGGTGCATCAAGCACGGCCTCCACGCGGTCGTCGGCACCACGGGCTTCGACCCCTCCCGCCTCGACACCGTCCGCTCCTGGCTGCCGGACGCGCCGGGCAACGTCCTCATCGCGCCCAACTTCGGCATCGGCGCCGTCCTGATGATGCACTTCGCGCAGAAGGCCGCCCCCTTCTTCGAGTCCGTCGAGATCGTCGAAACGCACCACCCGAACAAGGCCGACGCCCCGTCCGGCACCGCCTACCGCACCGCCGAGCTGATCGTCGCCGCCCGGGCGGAGGCCGGCGTCGCCCCGCCTCCCGACGCCACCACCTCCGGCCTCGACGGCGCCCGCGGCGCGGACGTGGACGGGGTGCACGTCCACGCCGTCCGCCTCTCCGGCGCCGTCGCGCACCAGGAGGTGATCCTCGGCGGCCACGGCGAGATCTTCACCCTCCGCCACGACTCGATGAACCGCGAGTCCTTCATGCCGGGCGTCCTCCTCGCCGTCCGCAACGTGGCCGACCAGCCCGACCGCCTCACCCTCGGCATAGAGTCGCTCCTCGGCCTGTGAGGGGACTTCGGCCCGTGATGGACTTCGCCGCCGACCCCTGGGACTACCTCGGCGCGTCCGAGGCGATCGACATCGAGCACCCGCTCGTCCAGTCGACCGCCGCGCGACTGCGCACGGGCGACGACATCGACTATGCCCGGTCCGCGTTCGAGTACGTCCGCGACGAGATCACCCACTCCCTCGAAGCGACCGCCTGGCGCGCCTCGGACACGCTCGCCCAGGGCAGCGGGCTCTGCTTCGCCAAGGCCCACGCCTACGTCGCCCTGCTCCGCGCCGGCGGCATTCAGGCGGGTCTGTGCTACCAGCGGTTCGACGTCCTCCACAGTCTCACCGCCGCCCTCGTCGACGACCTGTGGGTCCGTCTCGACCCCCGGGGCACCGACCTCGCCTTCTCCCCGTCCGAGGATCGTCTCGCCTACCCGGACACCCCCGTCCACCCCACGGTCCACGCCGTCCCACCGCCGGCCGTGCTGGACGCCCTGAAGTCCGCCGTCCTTCCCACCACGCTCGGCTGACGCCTTCGCGCCGACCGTCCGGTCCGGGAGGGCCGGCCCGTCAGCCGAGGATCGTGAGGTCGAGCCCGTCGAGCCGGTCGGGGTCGGCGAGGATGTCGATCGCGACGACCCGGCCGTCGGCGATCGTGAAGGACAGCACCGACACCGGCCGCCCGCCGGTGACGTTGACGATCCCGGCCGTCCCGTTGACCAGCGCGGGCAGCGCCCTGAACGAGGCCCGCCGGAAGGTGAGCGCCTGCCCCGCCACAGCCTCGGCGCCGCGGATCTCCCGCCAGCCACCGTCGGGGAGGGCACCCTGGTCCGCACGCAGCACCACGTCCGGATCGAGGACGGTGACCAGCGCCTCGAAGTCTCCGTCGCGCGCGGCGGCGAGGAACGCGTCCACGACCTGGCGCTGGCGGGTGAGATCGCGCTCGGGCACCGGCACCGCGCCCCGCACCCTGCGGCGGGCCCTGCTGGCCAGTTGCCTGGCCGCGGCGGGGGACCGCCCCACGATCGGCGCGATCTCCTCGAACGGCACCGCGAACGTGTCGTGCAGGACGAACGCCAGCCGCTCGGCCGGCCCGAGCGACTGGAGCACCACCAGGAGGGCGAGCCCGACCGAGTCCGCCAGCAGCGCCCGCTGCTCCGGATCGACCCCGTCCACGGGACTGATGACCGGGTCGGGAAGCCGCTCGTCCAGAGGGGTCTCGCGGCGGGACGTCCGCGAGCGGAGCATGTCCAGGCACACCCGCCCGACGACCGTGGTCAGCCACCCGCCGAGGTTCTGCACCGCGTCGGCGTCGGTCCGGCTGAGCCGCAACCACGCTTCCTGGACGGCGTCGTCCGCTTCGGCCAACGATCCCAGCATCCGGTACGCGACGGCCTTCAGATGCCCCCGGTGCGCCTCGAACCGCTCCGCGAGAAAGTCACGCTCGTCCATGAGCCACATCCCCCTCTGTCAGCTACGTCATAGGAGTGACGAACCTGAGCGGAGCAATGTGACGAGGCGATCTCAGGAAGGGTGGCGCAGCCAGGGCTCCCACTCGTCCGTGGGGATCTCCAGGCCGAAGGGCTCCGGCAGCTTGACGATGTCGCCGAACTCCCAGCTCGTGGACTCCCGGTACTCACCGATGGCGAACTCGGGCTCGCTGTACAACGTCACCCGCGCGACCGCCGGGTCACGATCGACCAGGAGGTAGTAGGGAATGCACACCCGTGCGTACCCGTTCCACTTGGTCGGCTTGGACCGCCGCTTCCCCGGCAGGCGATCGTCGGAGGCGTTGGTCGGCGACGTGACCTCAAGCACGAGTCCAAGGTGTTCTGGGAGGGCCTTCTTGATCTGTGCTCGCCGTGTACTGGCGGCGGTCTCCTTGGGTAGGAAGCAGAGGTCCGGGATGTAGCCATCGTGGATCTCACTGAGGTTCACGTCCTGGGTGGCGACGCAGCGCCACGGGAACGACGCGTCCAGGACCCGGGCCGCCGAGAAAGCGTGCCAGATGTCCTGGACGATGAGGTTGTGGGCTATGTCCGGCCCTGGTGACACGACGATCTCCCCATTGATGATCTCGGCTCGGGTGCCGTCGTGGGGAAGATCCAGCAGGTCGGCGAGCTCGTCCCGCATCCAGAGGTTGTAGGGGGTGTCGGGGAGCTCGCGATGATGATGGCTTGTAGCGAGAATGCTCACTTTAGGTGACTCCTCCATCACGCTCGGCTCCCGTCATCGTAGAGACCCACAGTAGTCAGCGTACCCAGATCGAGTGATCCGGCGCTGCAGTTGGTGCACGAGCGGGGTTGTGCGGGGGTGGGGGCGCGCCTACCGTTCGGCGGTGTGGAGGGAGATCAAGTGGACGAGTCGGTCGCGCGACGGATGTGGAAGGTGCTGGAGCCGCTGCACGCGGTGACGTACTTCTCGCCCGAATGTCTGGAGGCCGTCAAGGGTGTCGGGCTCAAGGGATATTGGATGGGGTACTTCGGAGGGCGGGGCGCACCGCTCGGGGCGGTGGGTCCGGGGGTGATCGAGGCGACGTTCTTCGGGTTCCATCCGGCGCGGGTCCAACGTGCGGTGCCGGACGCGTGGGCGTTCGCGTCGCCGGAGAGCATCCTGCGCGTGCGCGCGCCGGCGGCTGCGAAGGCGCTGCGGCGGGTGGCGCCGGGGATCGAGGATGCGGCACCGGACGTCGTGCCGCGGCTCGGGAAGGTCGTCGGGGCGGCGGACGGGGCGGGGCGGGCATTGTTCGCGGCCAACAGGGATCTCCCTGTTCCGGACGAGCCCGTGGAGGCCCTCTGGCAGCTCGCGACGTCGCTCCGGGAGCACCGGGGTGACGGCCATGTGGCGGTGCTGACGGCGGAGGGGCTCAGCGGCCTGGAGGCCAACGTGCTGGCGTCCGCCACGGGGAACGTTCCAGCACAGTGGGTGCGGGAGAGCCGCGGCTGGTCGCAGGACGAGTGGGACGAGGCCGCCGGCGCGCTCGCCCGGCGCGGGCTGGTGAACGGCGACGGGGCCACCGAGGAGGGGCGGGTCGTCAAGGCCGAGATCGAGCGGCGGACCGACGCGCTCGCCGCGCCGCCCTTCCAGGTGCTGGACGACCCCGAAGCCCTCTACCGGACGCTCGCGCCGTTCACCACGGCTGTCGCAAAGGCGGGGGACGTGCCCTTCCCCAATCCCATCGGCGTGCCGCTGCCCGACTAGCCGGGGACCTTCACGGTGTCGATCGGAACGACGCGGGCGATGCCCGCGGCGGCGTAGGCGGCCTCCTCGTCCAGGGTCTCCTGTTCGAGGAGGACGCCGGCGAGGGAGTCCAGCTTGTCACGGTTGGCGCGGAGGGTGTCCAGAGCTTCGGCGTAGCACTCGTCCACGATGCGGCGGGCCTCCAGATCGACCGCGTCGAGGGTGCCCTGAGCGGCGTACTGGCCCATCGGGTCCATGCCGTCGGCGGGCAGGATCGACAGCGGGCCGACCCGCTGCGACATGCCCCACCGGCCCACCATGCCGCGGGCGATCTTCGTGACCTGCTCCAGGTCGCTTTCCGAGCCGGTGGTGACCACGCCGAAGACCAGCTCCTCGGCGGCCATCCCGCCGAGCGCGCCGATGATGCGGCCGCGCAGGTAGCGCTCGTCGTAGGCGTACCGGTCGCCCTCGGGGGTGGACACGGTGACGCCGAGCGCGCGGCCGTGCGGCACGATCGTGATCTTGCGGACGGGGTCGGCCCCCGGCTGGAGCATGCCGAGCAGGCCGTGCCCGGACTCGTGGTAGGACGTGCGGCGCCGCTCCTCGTACGGCATGACCAGGGAGCGGCGGGTGCCGAGTTGCACCTTCTCCAGCGCGGACTGGAAGTCGGCCATGTCGACCGCGCCCTTCTCGCGCTTCACCGCGAGGAGGGCGGCCTCGTTGACGAGGTTGGCGAGCTCCGCGCCCGTCATGCCCGGTGTCATCTTGGCGATGGAGGTGAGGTCGGCGTCGCCGGCGAGCGGCACTTCGCGGGTGTGGACGCGCAGGATCGCGATCCGCCCCTCCAGGTCGGGCGGGGAGACGGCGACCTGCCGGTCGAAGCGGCCGGGGCGCAGGAGCGCGGCGTCCAGGATGTCGGGTCGGTTGGTCGCGGCGATCACGACGACGCCCTCGGAGCCGGAGAACCCGTCCATCTCGGTGAGGATCTGGTTGAGGGTCTGCTCGCGCTCGTCGTGCCCGCCCATGCTGGCGCCGCTGCCGCGGGTCCGGCCGATGGTGTCGATCTCGTCGATGAAGATGATGGACGGGGCGGTCTTGCGTGCCTCCGTGAACAGCTCGCGGACACGGGCGGCGCCGACACCGACGACCATCTCGATGAACTCCGACGCGGCGGCGGAGTAGAACGGCACGTCCGCCTCTCCGGCGACGGCGCGGGCGAGGAGGGTCTTGCCGGTGCCGGGCGGGCCGGTGAGTAGCACGCCGCGAGGGACGCGGGCACCCATCCGCCGGTACTTGCCGGGGTCCTTGAGGAAGTCGACGATCTCGCTGAGCTCGGCCTCCACCTCGTCGATTCCGGCGACGTCGGCGAATGTGGCGCGCTTCTCGTCCGGCTGGACGGGTTTGGGGGAGCGGCCGAAACCGCCCATGATCCCGCCACCGCCGCCGCCCGCCATCCGGCGCTGTAGCCACACCATGACGCCGATCCACAGGCCGACGAACAGCAGCGTCGGCAGCAGGGACAGCATCAGGTTGGCGAGGAGCCCGCGGTCCGCGTTCACCGGCTTGGCCTCGACCTGGACGCCCTTGTCGACCATCTGTGTGTAGATCTTGTCATCGGCGAAGGCGGGGCGCAGTGTCTCGAACGCGGTGTAGGTCTTCTTCGCGTCGTCCTGCCCGGGGACCTGCTGGGCGCTCTTGAGCTTGCCCTGGATCTGGTAGCCCTTGGTGTAGACGTCCTTGACGTTCCCCGCGGACACCTGCTGGGTGAACGCGGTGTAGGGGACGGTCACCTTCTCCTGCTTGCCGGTGATGTGCATCGAGGCGTAGCTGAGCCCGAAGACGACCAGCAGGAGCAGCCAGAACAGGGAGGTGTTGCGGCGGGGCTTCCACCCGCCGCCGAAGCCCCGTATCCGCCGTTCCGGTCGCCGCTCGGGCACGCCTTCGGCGCGCCAGGGCTGCTCGGGGTCGTTGCGGGGTGGCACCGACTGGCGCCTGTCGGGCTCGCCGGGGCCTGCACGGCGCGCCCTCGCCTCACTCGGCTGTGGCGTGGGTCGCTGGGACGGCACGACTGACATTCCCCCCGTACATCACCCGGCCCCGGGTCGGGTGATCAAGATCTTCCCGGGCGCATGCTCGCGAAACGCGGGCCACGGAAGCCCCGGTGGGCTCCGCGAGGTAGAACGGCGCGCGGATTCAGGACGTTCCCTCCTGGCCAAAGCGAGCGGTTCCGCGGCGGGCTGGTCCCGGCCGCCAGGGGGCGACTCCAGACGCAGGACGAGTTCGCCATGAACGCCGCTCTCAAGGTCCGCGCCGAAGCCGCGTGACCCGAGGTCAGCGGGTCGTCCCGGGGCTCGCGAAACCGTACTTGTTGAACAGCCTCTGCGCGGCGGGCGTGCCCAACCAGGACACGAACGCGGTCGCCGCGCCCTGGTGGGGGCCGTCCTTCACGGCCGCCGCGGGGTAGGCCGCCGTGACGTTCAGATTCGCCGGAATGGGGACGCTGCTCGCCGCGGCGCCCGCGGGGAGCAGGTCGGTGATGTACACCAGCCCCGCGTCGGCCTCCCCGGCCCGGACCCGGTCCAGGACGGCGCGCGCGCTGATCTCCTCCGACGTCCACCGGACGGTCAGCCCCGCCCGTGCGAGCACCTGCCGTGTGTACCGCCCGACCGGGACGGTCCCGGCGCCGACCACGACCCGCAGTCCCGGCCTCGTCAGATCCTGGAGCCCCCGGATGCGCCGCGGGTTCCCGGGAGCGAGGGCGATCGTCAGGGAGTTGTGCGCGACGATCGGGCGGGGTCCGGTCAGATAGTCGTCGGCCTCCTGCATGCTCGCCATGTCCGCCGTCACCAGCACATCACCGGGGTCGTGGTCGGAGAGCCGATCGGCCATCTCCTGCGAGCCGCCGAACTCGAACCGCAGCTTCACCCCCGGATGCGCCTGCCCGTAGGCCACCCCCATCTCGCCGAACGCCTCGGTCAGCGACGAGGCCGCCAGGACGGTGAGCGTCACCGGCCCTGACGACCCGCCACAACCCGCGGGAAGGGCCAGCAGGACGAGCAGCGCGAGCAGGGCGGGCGCGCGGAGGCGCCGCCGACCGGGGGAGTCGGGCATATGACCTGATCCTAGGGTGGACGGGCATCGGCTCCCGTGATTCCGGCCTGGCGTGTCAGTGCCGCGGGCTAGTGTCGGGCCAACCGAGATCCCCTTTCCGGAGGCCCGACGATGCCCCTCGACCTGATGGAACTGCTGCCCGGCGACTGGCGGGAGCGGCTCGACCCGCTGCTCGATCCGCTCGCCACCGCCGCGCTGGGAGCCTTCGTGGCGGGGGAGTACGACGAGCAGACCGTCTACCCGCCGCGCGAGGACCTGTTCAACGCGTTCCGGCACTGCCCCTTCGACCGCGCCCGCGTCCTGATCCTCGGGCAGGACCCCTACCACGGTCCAGGCCAGGCGCACGGGCTCAGCTTCAGCGTCCGCGAGGGCGTACGGCTGCCACCCTCGCTGCGCAACATCTACAAGGAGTTGGCCAGCGACCTGGAGATCCCGCCCGCCACGTCTGGCGACCTCACCCGCTGGGCCGACCAGGGCGTCCTGCTGCTCAACGCGGTGCTGACCGTCCGCGGCGGCGACGCGGGCTCGCACGCGGGCAAGGGCTGGGAGGACTTCACCGACGCCGCGATCCGTGCGCTGAACGACAAGACCGACCGGGTCGTCTTCGTGCTCTGGGGCGCCTACGCCCGCAAGAAGGCCAGGCTGATCACCGGCCCGCAGCACACCGTGATCGAGTCGGCGCACCCGAGCCCGCTGAGCGCCAAGAAGTTCTTCGGCACCCGCCCCTTCAGCGCCGTGAACAAGGCCCTGGTCGACGCAGGCCAACCCGAGATCGACTGGAAGCCGGCCTAGCCCGTTCTGAAGCCTCCGGCGCGAGCGCGCTACCTGTCCCGGTGAGCAAAGCCGGTGTCGAGCCTCACCGGGACAGATCGCGAAGCGGTGACGCGCTCGCCGAACACGGTCAAGATGACAGCCGCCAGGCGAGCGCCTTGGGCCGGGATTGCATCAATGCAGGGCCAGGCCGACCGCCAGTAGCACGCCGTAGACGATCTGGAGCCGGCCGGTCTCGCCGAGCACGGGGATCAGGGCGGGGCCGGTCGCTCCGTTCAGCACCTTCTGCGTGGGGGGCACCGACAGCGGCGCCGCCAGGAGTGCGAGCAGCACCCACGGGTGGGGGGCCGCGAGCACCAGGACGATCATGAACGGCAGTGCGGTGCAGGCGGCGTACATGATCCGCGTCCAGCGGTCGCCGAGCACGACGGCGAGGGTGCGCTTGCCCGCCACCCGGTCGGTGGGGATGTCGCGCAGGTTGTTGGCGGCCAGCAGCCCGCAGGCCAGCAGCCCGATCGGCACGGCCGCCACCCACGCCTCCCACGGCAGGCCCTCGACCTGGACGTACACCGTCCCGACGACGGCGACCAGGCCGAAGAAGACGAACACGGAGATCTCTCCGAGTGCCCGGTAGCCGTAGGGGGTCTTGCCGCCGGTGTAGAACCAGGCCGCCAGGATCGCGAACGCGCCGACCACGAGCAGCCACCAGGTCGTCACCGCGGCGAGGACGAGACCAGCGACGGCCGCGGCGAGGAAGCTGCCCAGCGCGGCGGCGAGGACCTGTTTCGGGGGTGCGACCTTCGAGCCGACGAGCCGCAGCGGGCCGACGCGTTCCTCATCGGTGCCGCGGACGCCGTCGCTGTAGTCGTTGGAGTAGTTCACGCCGATCTGGAGCACCAGGGCGACGAGCGCGGCCAGCACGGCGCGCCACCAGACGGCCTCGTCCTCGCCGATCGCGACACCGGTGCCGACGACGACGGGAACGAGGGACGTGGGCAGGGTGCGGGGCCGGGATCCGGCGACCCATTGGGAGAGCGTGGCCACAGTCACCGCTTGTTCTCGTGGGACGACAGGGGACTAACCCCTCGATTCTTCCCGATGATCATGAGTGCTCGGGCGCAGCCGCATCGACAGGGCGAGCCCCATGGCCAGAATCGCCGCGGTGGTCAGGGCTCCGTTCCTGGTCGCGATCGCGAGGCTGGCGTCGGCCGCACGCGCCTCGGCGGCCATGCCGGGGGCCTCGTGCAGGTCCCGCCCGTACGTCCCGGCGCTTTCCCGCAGATCGTGGGCGACGGCGGCCTGGCGGGCCGGCGGCAGCTCGGAGCCGGCGAGCCGATCGGTCATCGCGCCCCCGAGGCTCGTCGCGAACACCGTCCCGATCAGCGCGATGCCGAGCGCCGCGCCGACCTGCCGGGCCGTGGACTGGGTGCCGGACGCCTGCCCGGCCAGCGCGGGCGGCACGTCCGCCAGCGAGACGTTCGTGAGCTGCGCGGACGTCAGGCCGAGGCCCAGCCCGTACAGCAGCATCCACGGCGCGAGCCCGAACCCGGTCGTGGACGCCGAGACGGTGAGGCCGAGCGCGACGACGGCGGCGACCTCCAGCACCATCCCGATCTGCACGACCCGGTGCGCGCCGCGCCGGTTCGCGAGCCTGCCGGCGTATCCGCCCGACAGGAACGCGCCGATCGCCAGGGGCAGGATCGCCACGCTGATCTGCAGCGGAGACGTCCCGTGCACCCCCAGCAGGAACAGCGGCAGGATGAACAGCAGCCCCAGCTCGCCCACGCTGATCAGCGACGAGGCGAGGTTCCCGTGCCGGAAGTTGGGGATGCGGAACAGCTCCAGATCGAGCATGACGGCGCGGCCGGCGGCGGACCGTGCCCGCTCGACGACGACCAGCGCCGCGATCAGCACGAGACCGACACCGAGGACGACCGGCACCGGCGAGATCGCGCCTTCGGGCCAGTCGAACCCGGCCATCGAGAACGGGCGCGTCGCCGTCCACCAGCCGTACACCTGGCCCTCGATGAGCCCGCACACCAGCGCGGCGAGTCCGAGCGCCGACAGCAGCCCGCCCACCCAGTCGATCTCGCGCCGCATGCTTCCGGAGCGTTCCCGCCGCGTCTCGGGCATCAGCGCGAGCGCCCCCGCGATGAGCGCGGCGCCGAGCGGCAGGTTGATCCCGAACGCCCAGCGCCAGCCGCCGCCGGTAGCGACGGCGCCGCCGACCAGCGGGCCGAGCGCGGCCATGCCGCTGATCAGCGAGCCCCAGATCCCGAACGCGACGGCGCGGTCGCGGCCGGTGAACATCGCGTTCACGGTCGAGAGCGTCGCCGGAAGGATCATCGACGCGCCGACCCCCTGCAACGCGCGCGCGCCGACCAGGGCTCCGCCGCCGCCCGCCAACGCCGCGAGCAGGCTCGCGGCCGCGAACACCGTCACCCCGATGACGAACATGCGGCGCCGCCCGAACAGGTCGCCCGCCCGGCCGAACGGGATGAGCAGCGCGGCGAACACCAGTGAGTAGACCGAGGTGACCCACTCCGCGCCCGTGGTCGTCAGGCCCAGGTCGGTGACGATCCGGGGGAGCAGCACGCCCACGATCGTGGCGTCCACGACGATGAGGGAGACGCCCAGGCTGATGACGACCATGCCGAGCCAGCGGCGGCGGCCGGCGGGCGGCGTCCCCGCCGGGGCATACGGCGGCGGGGTCAGAGAAGCGGACTCGGGCACGACTTCAAAGATATGGCCGGACGTGCGATGCCGCTCACCGACCCCTGCCGAACGTCCTGATCGCGCGGTCTGTCACGCGCCGTCATCCCTGATGTCGGTGTGCAGGCGGATCTGCCGGACGGGCTCGCCCATGTCGAGCGTCCGGGCCGCTCCATCGGGGGCCCAGCCCGCAGCCCCGAGGAATCTCCGGGTGACCTCGTCTTCCTCGAACGCCCAGGTGGTCAGCGTCGCGAAGCCGTCCTCGCGCAGGAGGTCCACGGAGGCGGCTAGCAGCCGGCTGCCGTGTCCGGCGCGGCTGTGCAGCGGGTCGACCAGCAGCGTGATCAGCTCCGCCGTCGCCGCCGGGTCGAGGTCGTCGTCCTCGGCCGGGCCGTGCGCGGCGAATCCGACGACCAGGTCGGACGAGACGGCCACCAGCAGCCGGTGCCGGGGGCTCGGCGGGGACGTCGCCGCCTCCGCCCACCGTTCCCGCCAGGCCGCCAGGGCCTCCGGGCCGGTGACGCGGGCGAGAACGCCCGCCGGGAGGAGGTCCCGGTAGCCCTGCCGCCAGGTGCGCACCTGGATGTCGGCGACGGCGGCGGCGTCCGCGCGTCGGGCGGGCCGCACGCCCACATCGGCCATGAGGTCGGGTGTCCTCTCTTCGGGGATCACGCTCCACCCTAGAGCGCGCCGGTCAGCGCGCGGGCGCCGCGTCCGGTGCCTCGTTCGGGGGCGTGCCGGGCGGGCGGCGGCGGGCCCGGTAGGCGCGGGTCTTGGTGCGGTTGCCGCAGACGCGCATCGAGCACCAGGCGCGGGACCGGTTCTTGGAGGTGTCGAAGAACGCCCAGCGGCAGGTGTTCTGCTGGCAGACCTTCAGCCGGGTCCACGTCCCGGCCGCCACCGCGTCCATGATCGCGGCGGCGAGGCGGGCGAGGCCGGTGGCGGCCGTCCCGGGTGGGCCGAGCGGGACGAGCGTCGGACGCGGGCCGGTGAAGGCGATCCGCAGGGGAAGGACGGTGAGGGCGCCGTCCAGCCCTTCCGCCATCTCGTGCTTGTCCAGGCCGGGCCCGGCGGGTTCATGGTGGACGAGCATCGCGGCGCGCAGCCCTTCCCGCAGGGCGATCGCCATGGCCAAGTCGGCGTCCCCGGCGCTCGCACCGGACGTGACGAGGCCGCGTCCGGCCAGCCACTCGGCGAGCCGGGCGGGCGTTGCGAGCTCCTCGGTGCCGGAGTCGACGTCGAGCGTGTTGACGAAGTCCCGTAGCAACAGCGCGGCGTTCTCGCCGGGATGAGCGTCGGCCATCACCCCTCCTGCCTGTCCGTAAGCCACCCTACCAATCCCCGACACCGCTGTTCGTCCTACGGTGGTTGCACCAGGTCGACACCAGCGTTACGGTTTAGCTGGTGTCAATGAATGGAGGACGGATGAACGCGCTGCCCTACCTGGCGAACCTGGCCACGCGGCACGCACGGGCCCGGCACGAGTCCGCGCGCCTGCACGCCGACATCGTGGAGGCGCGCCTGGCCGCCCGTGCCCGCGCGTCGGAGCGCACCGCGCACCGGGCCGGCCGTGTGCGCGGCCTGGGCGGCGTCCGATGACCCCGAGGGTGACCAACGTCGTCTTCGACTGCCTCGACCTTGACGTGGTGGGGGCGTTCTGGGGTGCGCTGCTGGGCATGAGGGAGACGTGCCGGGAGGACGACTGGCTCGACCTCGAACCGCTCGGTGCGGACGGCCCGCTCCTGTCGTTCCAACTCGTTCCTGAGCACAAGACGATCAAGAACCGGCTGCACCTGGACCTCGACGTTCCCGACATCCATGTCGCGGGCGAGCGGGCGGCGGAGCTCGGCGCGTCCCCGAACGGGGAGCCGATGGGCGACCCGGACCACCCGTTCCGGGTCTGGCGGGACCCAGAGGGCAACGAGTTCTGCTTCACCACCCAGCGCTGAGGCGCAGGAGCGGCGCGTCAGCGGGAGAGGACGGCGGCGAGGCGGCGGACGCCCTCGACCAGCTCGGACTCGCTGGAGGCCGTCCCGTAGCTGATGCGCAGGTAGGGCGCCGGGGCCTCGGCGGGGAAGAAGGGACGCCCGGCACTGACGAGGACGCCGGCGCGCAGGGCGGCCTCGGCCAGTTCGACGTCGTCCACGCCGTCCGGGAGGCGGGCCCACAGGTGGAAACCGCCCGCCGGGCGGTTCGGGCGCAGCTCCGGCAGGTCGCGGGCGAACGCGGACAGCACGGCGTCGCGCCGTGACCGCAGCGCCGTGCGGACGGTGCGCAGGTGCCGCGGCCAGCCTGGTGAGCTGACCAGCTCCAGCAGGGTCTCCTGCAAGGGGCGGGCGGGGAAGAACTCCTCCACGAGCTGGGTCGCGCGGATCCGCTCGGCGACCGGGCCGCGTGCGATCACCGCCGCGACCCGCAGGCTGGGCGCGGTGGCCTTGGTCAGCGAGGCGATGTGCACGACACGGCCCTCGCCGTCCACCGCGATCAGTGGCGGCGGGGGCGGATCGATGCCGAGATGCCGCGCGAAGTCGTCCTCCACCACGAACGCGCCCGCCGCCCGCGCCACCGCGAGCACCTGCTCTCGCCGCCGCGCGGACAGCACGGTCCCCGCCGGGTTGCTGAAGGTCGGCTGGCAGTACAGGACCCGCGCGCCGCTCATCGCGAACGCCTCCGCCAGCAGATCGGGGCGGACGCCGTCGGCGTCGGTCGGGACGGGCACCGGGTGCAGCCCACTCGCCCGCGCGATGGCGAGGACACCGAGATAGGTCGGCGACTCGACCAGCACGGCCGCGCCCGGCGGCTGTAGCGCCCGCAGCACGGTCGTCAGCGACTGCTGCCCGCCGCTGGTGATCACCACGTCGGAGGGCGCGACGCCGCCGCCGACCGTCCGGGCGAACCAGCCGCGCAACTCCGGCATCCCGCCGAGCGCCGGCATCTCCCAGGCGTCCGGCCGCCGTGCGGCACGCGCCGCCGCCGTCGCCAGCGCGCGGGCCGGTTGCAGCGTCGGATGCAGGTAGCCGCCGCTGAGCGCGGACGTGCCTTCGGGCGCCGGGGTGAGCAGCCCCGACACCCCGCCCGCGTCGACCGAGCGGTCCCCGAGGGTCACCGCCTGCCAGCCCAGGTCGATCGGATCCGCCGAGGGCGCGGGCCGGTCGGCGGCGAACGCGCCGCTACCGGGACGGGTCACCACGAGTCCCTCGGCGGCGAGCAGCCCCAGCGCCCGCGACACCGTGACCGGGCTGACCCGGTGCCGTTCCACCAGTGCCCGGCTCGACGGCAACCGCTCACCCGGCCCCAGACGCCGCACCTCGGCGCGCAGGTGATCGGCCAGAGAGAGCACACTGCTATCGTGTTGCATGAGAAATGAGGATAGCGCTACTGACCCCACGCGGATAGCGCTCGGCGGCCTGTGGCTCGCGTCGCTGGGTGTCCTGATCTACTCGTTCACCTTCCCGGCCACGGTGTTCGGGCTGGAGGGACTCGACCCCTACCTGATCGGCATCGGTCGCTCCGCCGCCGCCTCCGCGCTCGCCGCCGTGGCGCTGCTGGCGGTCCGCGCCCGCCCGCCCCGCCGCGACCAGTGGCTCGGGCTGGCGGTCGTGTGCGCCGGAGTGATCTTCGGCTTCCCGGTGCTGACCACCCTCGCGCTCGACCACGGCGCCTCGTCCGCCCACTCGGCCGTCGTGATCGGCCTGCTGCCCGCCGCCACCGCCGTGCTCGCGGTGCTGCGCGCGGGAGAGCGGCCGTCCCGCGCGTTCTGGCTGGCGAGCGCCGCGGGCGCGGCCTGCGTCACCGGCTTCGCGCTGGTCCGCGGCGCCGGTCAGGTCAGCGCCGCGGACCTGCTGCTGTTCGCCGCCCTGCTGGCCGCCGCGGCCGGGTACGCCGAGGGCGCGCGGCTCGCCCGCGCCATGCCCGGTTGGCGCGTGATCTCCTGGGCCCTCGTGCTGGCCGCGCCCATCACCGTCCCGGTCACGGTGTGGTTGCTCGCCACCACCGACCCCCAGTGGACGGGACGCGCCGCGCTCGGCTTCGGCTACGTGACGGCGTTCTCCGCCTACCTCGGCTTCTTCGCCTGGTACGAGGGCCTCGCGCGGGCCGGGATCGCCCGCGCCAGCCAGGTCCAGCTGGCCCAGCCACTCCTCACCCTGGTCTGGTCGGGCATCTTCCTGAACGAGCTGATCGACGCCACCACCGCCGTGGCCGCCGTCGGCGTCCTGGTCTGCGTGGCACTAACCCAGCGGACGCGGGTACGCCGTACCCAAGACGACTCGCGCGCCGTGGCGGAAAGCGACGACGTCACAGCGTCGCGACTTTCGAGGAGCAGCGCATGGCCGACGAACTGACCATCCCCGAGGGCGGGTTCTGGCCCGCCCCGGAGGTCCCGCAGCCGAACATCTACCCGATGGAGTGGCGGGTCGAGACCGACAAGCTGGCCGCCATTTACCAGAAGTCGAAGCGCACCGTCTGGAACCCCGCCGACCTGCCCTGGGACGAACTGCGCCCCGCCGACTTCACCACGGAGCAGCGCCTCGGCATCATGTACTGGTTCGCCGTCCTGGCCAACTTCGACGCCTCCGGCCCCGCCGTGTTCGCGCGTGCGACCATCCAGGCGTTCGAGCAGCACGAGGAGGATCCCGTCCGCAAGTGCTTCTTCTCGATCACCCGGGACGAGATGAACCACGAGGAGTGCTGCCAACGCTCCATCGCCGCGCTCTGGCCCGGCGGCCCCCTCGACTGGCGGCCGGAGACCGACCTGGAAAGGGCCGCGCACAACAACATCGGCTGGCTCTACCACAACGGTGGTCGCTACTGGCATGGCTACAAGACGGCCGTCGGCAAGTACTCGCTCGCGGTCCTGTTCACCAGCTTCATGATGGGCGAGATGGCCGCGTCCACCCTCTTCCGCGGCATGGCGTCCGGCACCCGCCATCCGCTGTTCGGCGACATGTTCACCAGGATCGGCCGGGACGAGTCGCGCCACCTCCAGATCTGCATGACGATCCTGGAGAACGAGTGGCCGGGCCTCACCGATGACGTCAAGGGACAGATCACCAAGCAACTCCGCGCCGGGTTCGTCTTCCTGTCGATGATCCTCTGGGAGCCCCCGGACGGCTTCTGGGACCTGCCGCCCTACTTCCTCGCCAACCACCGGGTGCTCATGGGTCACGCCCGCGAGGCCGGACTGGGCGTCCTGACCTCCGAGGAGCAGGCGGAGAACTGGAAGCAGGCCATAGCCCGCGTCCGCGCGATCGTCGAACGCTGGGGCATCGAGTTCCCCGCCATCCCCGAACTCGACATCTCCGGCGCAGAAGTCACCATCATCGACCCTGAAGACATCATCCCGGTGTTCTGACCCTGACACCCCATGCCGTAACCGCTGGCGAGAGGAAGCTTCATGCGAACGTTAGCGACGGTCCTTGCACTGGCCACTCCGCTCGTCCTTGCCGCATGCGGTGGCGAGAATGGCGGGACCCAACCCACAGCGTCCGTCACCGTAACCGCGACCGCCATCTCACCGACTACTGCCCCAAGCGCCAAGACGCCGAGCAAGGCACCTGCCGAGAGCGGGAGGATCCGCGTCCCGAACGTGGTCGGGCACAATCACCAGGACGCACAGAACGAACTACAAGCCGCGGGGCTCCACATGCTGGAGGAGAAGGACGCCACCGGACAGAACCGGCTGCTGCTGTGGGACCGGAACTGGGAGGTCGTACGGCAGTCCCCCAAGGCGGGAACCCGCGTGACGCCGGAGACCACCATCACCTTGTACAGCAAGAAGATCGGCGAATAGCCCCCGTCGAATCAGGTCCAGGACGCTTGCAACCGCCCACTTGAGCGGGACCGCCTCGCCGGACGGCGAGGGGCCTGGGGTGTCTGAGGGTGAGGACACGCGTGTCCTGGCTGCGTTTGACCCTGCACATGTGGACCCTCGCCACGCCCGTCGACCCCGGCGCACCCATCTGCGGGTGGCGTTCGCCTGCGCGATCGGCGGCCGGCACATCGTCTTGGTGAATCGGGTCGTCGCCTGGATTTTCACGCGGCTCGCCATCAGGGTCATCCGTGAGGACATCCCGATCTGGAACTGGCAGCGTCACCTCGACCGTCCGCACCTTGCACCCGGAGACGAAGGGATCGGCACCTACCGTCGCTGGGTGCGCAGGTTCTACACCTCCGCCCCGTAGACCGTTCCGGTGTTGTGGCTAGGCACGGCCGACCCGTCTCACGGCTGTGAGGGTTCGTGTTCCCTGGGCTGGTGTTCGGCGCAGTCGACTCGCAGCGCAGCGTCGCCGAAGGGTGTGTCGAGCAGGCGGCAATGATGTGGGCGCGCCGGGTCGTCATGCGCGTTGCGGACGAAGAACTGGCAGGTCACGCAGGTGCGGGCGACCGCGAGGACCCCAGCGTCGTGCAAGCGACCGATGAGGTCGAGTAGGAAGCGCAGGGTGGCGGCCTTGTCGGCCTCGGGCCCGGCACCCAGCCAGCCGGTGACCGGGTCGGACCAGTGGGCCAACTCGTCGGCGAGTCGGGCACCGGAGTCGGTGAGGACGAAGATGTGGCTGCGCCGGTCGCCCGGGTCGCGGTCGCGGCGGACGAGCTCCTTGCGGCGCAATGCCGCCAGCGCGTCGCTCATGGTCGCCAGCGAGACGTCGAACTCGGCGGCGAGGTCGCTGACCCGCGGCGGCTGGGCCTTGCCCACCAGATGCAGCAGCAGTTGAGTCTGGATGGGGCTGAGCCCGTTCGCGTACGCCTGCCGCCACAGCAGCGTGCGCACGACGTGACCGGCGCGCTCCAGTGCCGCCACCAGCCTGCGGTCGAGATCCGTCCCGCCCTGGGCCACCGGTGGGGCGACGTCGATTGGCAGTTCACCTTCGGCCTGCACGTCCCCTCCGATCCTCAGTAGTCCTAAGCATATGCCTTGACACGATGAGAGCCGGCTCCCTAATTTACTGAGGAGTCCTAAAGTTAGGACTCCTCAGTAGTCATCAGAAAGGCAGATCATGTCCCGACTCGCCACCGTGCCCCCCGACACCGCCGAGCCCCGGACCGCCGCCCTGCTCGACCGCGTGCACCGGGCGCTCGGCATCCGGCCGAACATGATGCTCACCATGGCCACGTCCCCCGCCGTCCTCGACGCCTACCTGGCCTTCAGCGGTGCGCTGGACGGCGGGCGCCTCTCCGCCACTCTGCGTGAGCAACTGGCGCTGGCGCTGGCGGCCGAGAACGACTGCGGATACTGCTTGGCCGCGCACCACACCCTGGGTGCCCGCGCCGGACTCAGCGACGAGGAGATCAAGGCCAGCACTCACGGCGAGGCCGGCGACCCGCGGGCCGCGGCCGCGCTGCGCTTCGCCCGTCAGATCGTCCGCACCCGGGGCTTCGTCAGCGACGAGGACCTCGCCGCCGTGCGCGCCGCCGGGTTCGGCGATGGCGAGATCGGCGAGATCGTCGGTGTCGTGGCGCTCAACGTATTCACGAACTACTTCAACTCGGTCGCCCAGACCGACCTCGACTTCCCCGCCGTCGCTCTGCCGAGGGACAGCGCGTGACCAGCACGTCCGACGACCGGCTTCTCCTCAGACGAGTCTGAGCATGTCGCCGTCCGCGTCGCGGGCGGCGACACTGCCCCGGAGCGTGCGACCCGTCCCCTCGGTGGATCCGGATGCGCTGGACGTGACGGCGCGCAGGTGATCGGCACGCTTTGGGAACCAGCGGACGGGCCAGACCGACGCATCGATCGCTCGGATTGGCTGTCGTATTAGGCGACGCGTTACCGGTCAGCCGTCGTCGTTGACAAGTGCAGCTCGCAGCAGTGCGTGCGCCGACTGACGCATCATCTTGGCCGCCTCGTCCCGGGAAAGACCGGCGATGTCGGTGAGCCAGATCAGCGCTTCGATGCCCGTCGCCGAGCGGATCGCCACGGCGAGCCGGTTCAGATCGATGTGCGGGTGAGAATTCCGCAACGGCGCCAGAGCATCCTGTATCCAGCCGATGGCCCGGCCCTGGCGCAGCGGCGGCTGGTCGGCGCCGGGCTCCAGTGACAGCCGAAGCGAGGCCCGGAGCTGCGGTTCCCACTCGATGGTCAGCTCGGTGAAGGCGCGCATGACCAGGTCTAGGCGGGCCTGCGGATCGTCGGGCGGGTCGCTGGGCAGCAGGGATGCCTGCTGGGTCTGCGGATGTGCGCCGAGCAGCAGTGCGCGCTGGCTGGGGAAGTAGCGGTAGGCCGTCGTCCTAGAGATCCTCGCGGCGGCCGCGGCCTCCTCCACGGTCGGGCTCAGGCCCTCGGCCATCAACGTGCGGGTGGCCGCGACCAGGGCCTCCCGGGTACGCGTCTTCTGTTCCCGCCGGCCGAAGAACTCATATGGGACAGTCATCGCCATCATGGTACCGTCGTCCCATGGGACTCCAGTTCCATCTACGACCCGGCGAGCCAAGCGAGGCGCTGCCATGCATCAGGACCCCACGGCGACCAATCCTGAGCTCTACTCGGTGATGTTCGAGAACGACCGCGTCCGCGTCCTGGAGTACCGAGACCGGCCGGGCGACCAGACCAAGCCGCACAACCACCCCGACAGCGTCATGGTCACGCTGAGCTCGTTCACCCGAAGGCTCAGCTCCGGCGATCGGCTGGTGGAACTTCGGCTGGAGGCAGGACAGGCGCGGTGGCTCGACGCCCAGGAGCACGCCGGCCAGAACATCGGCGACACCGAGACTCACTCGATCTTCATCGAGCTCAAGGAACCGCGCCCGGCGGCCGCGCCGGCGGAAGACTCCCTCGGCCCCAGCGCCACCTGACCCCGACGAATGAATTCGCCCGTGCTCACCCTCTGATGAGCTCGGACGTGCCGCGTCCGTCGCCGCGCCCGTCGCCGGGGCCAGTCGGCGGCGGCTGGTGGTGATCGCCGGGCGCGACCGTCACGCGTCACGCCCGAAACGGTGAAGCGTCCGGCGGGCACGGGCTCGATTGCTTCTGCGCTGACGCGAGAGGCGCCTGCGCCGTAGCCTGAAAGCGTCGACGCTCCAGGAGGTGCAGGGCTGATGAGCGACCGCGAAATCGATCCCGCAGACCCGGCCCTGACCGTCGGACAGAGAGTGAAGTTCTTTCGAGAACGGGAGGGGATGAGCCGCGAGGTTCTCGGCGGTCTTGTGGGCAAGAGTGCCCGGTGGGTCAAGGCTGTTGAGCGTGGTGAGATCCGGGAGTTGAAGATTCCCGCGGTGCTGGCCTTGGCGGATGCACTCAGGCTGAGGGACGTCTCTCAGATCACGGGCGGTGACGAACCCCTGCCGATGACGATGTTCCGAGGTCCGGGACACCCGGCTCTCGCCGGTGTTCGTGATGCGATCAACGCGGTCGCGATCTCGCGCTCTGGACCGGCGGATCCACTGGAGCACCTACGCGCCCGACTCGATTCCGCCTGGCGTGCCCGGCACGCCAGTCCCGACCACCGGACCGTCATCGGCGGCCTGCTGCCCGAACTGATCAGCGACGCCAAGTACGCCGTCCGCGAGTATCGGGGCGCAGAGCGGCGGCGGGCGCTGGCGATCCTCGCCGGGGTCTACAACCTGGCGCAGTTCTTCATCGCCTACCAGCCGTCAGCGGATCTGCTTTGGCGAACGGTTGAGCGGTCCATCATGGCAGCCGAGGAGTCAGGGGACCCGAAAGCGCTCGGCGGTGCCGTGTGGTTGGCGGCGCAGGCGCACCGGGACGCGGGGGACTTTGACGCGGCGGAGACCATCAACCGCGAAGGCTTGGAATTGATCGAGCCCTATATGGGGAACGCGGACGACGACCTGCGGGCCATGTGGGGGGCATTGCACCACGAGGCGGCATACACGGCGGCGCGGGTGGGTCAGAGCGGCACAGCCTGGAGTTGGTGGGATAAAGCGAACCGGATCGCCGAGAGCCTGCCCGCGGGTCACTACGACCCGATGACGTCTTTCTCCAAGGTCATCATGGGTGCTCACGCCGTGACCGTCGCTGTGGAGCTTCGGCAGGGAGGAGAAGCGCGCAAGCAGGCGCGGCAGACGAGGAGCGTGGCGATCCCCTCACAGCCGCGCCGCGGACGCCACCTGATCGAGGTCGCGCGAGCATGGCAGATCAGCGGCGATCAGGGCGCGGAGCTCCATGCCTTGGAACGGGCGTACAGGGCGGCGCCGGAGACGATCCGCTACAACGGCTACGCGAGGCGCATGGTCAAGGAGTTGGCGGATGGTCCGATCGGGCTGCGGCGTGATGCCCGAGAGCTGGCGGATCGGATCGGTTTGCTGGTTTAGGTAGGGACAGCTTCCTGTCCCTTCTTGTGCGTGGTCACGGTGAGTATTGGCACATGACGCAAATGCTCTCGGAAGCCGATATCGAAGTGGCCAAGGCGGAACTCCGGGCTGAGTTTCCGGGCTGGTCGATGATCTTGACTCGTGACACCGAGCGTTGGTGGGCGATTCGACAGCCGCCGGTGGAGGGGTGGCGGGGGGTGCGTGTCGTCACCGAGGTGGACGCCGACACCTCCGACCTTCTTCGTGAATTGCTTCAGGAGGTCGTCGAGGAGGAACGCCGGGCCGGGTTGTGAGCGGGCATCAGCGGGGCGTGGGGTTCATGTTGTTGTCGCATGAGTTGTGGCAGTGGATTTTGGCGGCGTTGGACTCCGATATGGAGCGGGTCCGTGAGCAGGCGTATCTGTTTCTGCTTGCGGAGGCGCCGCGGGTGTGGGAGCCGCGGGTTGATTCCGTCCCGCCGTCTGGGACGGGACCTTGAGTGTCGTGTGGCTGGACGCTCGGCGCCGGTGAGGGCGCTTGTGAGCGAGGCCGCACGATGGGCACGGACGTTCCGGTGGTGCGGGCGTCCTGTGCCCTACCGCCGCCCGGCCCGGGTTTTGAGAACCGCCCCCACCCTGGCCGGGCGGCCAGGTACGGCGCGGCGGCGCGTGTTTGCGTACATGCGCCGCCGCGTCCATCAATCTCGGACGATCTGGATCAGCAAGGTGACGACTCCCACGCCCACGCCGATCGGGACCGCGGCGCGGGGCGCGGCGGCGCACAGGACGGCGGCGCCGGCGGCGGCGATGATGATCACTAGGGCCCGGGTGCTGATCAGGGTTTTCGGCTCGGTCTGGTTTGGTCGGATACGCATGTCAGCTCGACCTCCATCCCGTTACACGGGGTTCGGACCCGGCGGCTCGCGCGGGAAGCGGTGGACGGGTCCCGTGGCCCGGCCCCCGGTCCGATGGGCCGCCTGGTCACCACATCGTTCCCGCGGTGTCAACAGCTCGCGCGCGCGACGCGCGATCCCGGCGAAAGCATGATCGTTCCATGGTGGGGGCATGCCGATCGCGTCCGGACTGCCGGGTTGATCCGAGATCATGGCTCGATGACGGGGATGCGTGGCAGGGGTGCGCGGCGCGTGGTGCGGTGGACGGGTTGGACGGCGGTGTACGCGCTCGGTCTCGTCGCGCTGGCGTTCAGCGGGGCGTGGGTGTGGTGGCAGCCAGAGCCCGGGGCGCGCGGCACGGACGTGAACGCGTTGTGGGCACGGCATCAGTGGGTGGGGGAGCCGCACACCGACGCGGAGTACCGCGCGCTTGGTGACCTGCTCAAGCAGAATCGCATCAGCGACGTGTATTTCCACGCCGGGCCCTTCGAAGCGGACGGGACGGTGCCGCCGTCCAAGTACCGGTACGCCGGGCAGCTTCTCGCAGCCGTCCGTAAGTACGCGCCTGGGGTGCGCGCCCAGGCGTACCTGGGCCAGATACGCATGGTGGACGGTCACGGGGTCACCGATCTGGACGATCCGGCCGTGCGGGAACGGGTGCTGAAGACCGACGCGGCCTTCCTCGATGTCGGGTTCGACGGGATCCACTACGACTTCGAGCCGATCTACCCCGACGACGCCTCCTTTCTGGTGCTCATGGACCGCACGCGGGAGCTGACCCGGTCCCGGGGACGGCTGCTCTCGGTGGCGCTGGAGCAGCCGCCGCTGTTCGACGCCCTCCAGCCGGTCTACAAGGCGTTCGTGCCACGCCACGGGCCCGTCCACTATCCGCCGCGTCCGACCGAGAGGTTCCTGAACGAGATCGCCGACCGGGCGGACCAGGTCGCGATCATGACCTATGACGTGTCGCTGCCGACCAGGTCGCTCGCGGGATGGCACTACGCCCGGCACACGCGCCGGACCCTGGAGTTGATCGGCGACCGCGCGACGGTGTTCATGGGCGTCCCCACCTACCGGCCGCTGGTGGGATGGGCGGAGGACCTCACCGTCGCGCTGCGCGGCATCCGGCGCGGCGTGGACGATCTGGACCGGCCCCCGAAGCGTCCGTTCGGTGTCGGCGTGTACGCGGACTGGACCACCGGGCCCGACGCCTGGACCCGGTACCGCGCGGCGTGGCCGCCGTCGGCGACGACCGGTTCCGGGCATTGAGGAAGCCCGTACGTGACAGGCCGTTCCGCGTGCTTCCGCAGGCCAGAAGGGTGGGGTAGCGGGGCACCTTCGGGGTACTCCACGGTGCGACGTCCAGACCCAAACGGCGGACACAGAGCAAGTGGTGGACACAGAGGAAGAGGGGACGGCCGATGGGAACTGAGCAGACCGCGTGGCACGTCACCGACAGGCTCAGTGAGTTAGCGGCCGAATTCGTCGGCTGGCGGATCGGCCGGGGCGGTTCCGGCCACTGGTGGGCCGTCCGCGGGAATGATCTCGTCCGGACGCCCGACGTCGAGGAGTTGCGCGTCCGTCTGCACGAACTCACCGCCGCCCAGAGGCGTGCATGAGGCGCTCCCGGGCACCCGGCCGGACGCCGCGACCAGGGCCGCGGCGGGCACGGCCACGTTATCCAACCGAGTCCGGGGTGTGGCCGGACTGACCCCGTAACGCGGCATTTGCGTGCCACGATGTGGTGATGGAGCCGCCGCCACGCGTACCCCCGAGCGTGTGGCGGCGGCTTCTGCGGTGCCCGGTTCCGGCCCTCGCGCGACCCCGTCGCGGGCCGCCCGATCGACCGGGGCGGGACATTCCCTGACTGGGAGGGACCTGCGGGTCCAAGCCGACCCGCCGGAACGGTACCGTTCGATGCATGGCACCCAGCACAACGACCGACGCGCCATTTGGGCGGATGTTGACCGCGATGGTCACTCCGTTCCTGCCGGACGGTGGCGTCGACTATGACGGCGCCGCGCGCCTCGCGACCCACCTGGTCGACGAGCGGCGTCATGACGGTCTCGTCGTCAGCGGGACGACGGGGGAGTCGCCGACGACGAGCGACGAAGAGAAACAGCGCCTGCTGCACGCGGTCATCGAGGCGGTCGGGGACCGCGCGGTGATCGTCGCCGGTGCCGGGACGAACCACACCGAGCACAGCCTGAATCTCGCGCGGCAGGCCGAGGCCGCCGGCGCGCACGGGCTGCTGGTGGTCACGCCGTACTACAACAAGCCCCCGCAGGAGGGCCTCGTCCGCCACTTCACCGCGGTCGCGGACGCCACCGGCCTGCCCACCATGCTGTACGACATCCCGGGCCGCGCCGGGGTGCCGATCGAGAACGACACGCTGCTGCAACTCGCGGAGCACCCGCGGATCGTCGCCGTCAAGGACGCCAAGGGCGACCTGTTCGGCGCGTCCCGGGTGATGGCCGCGACCGACCTCGTCTGGTACTCCGGCGACGACAACCTCAACCTGCCCTGGCTGTCGGTCGGGGCGGCGGGGTTCGTCAGCGTGGTCGGCCATGTCGTGGGCGTCGAGCTCCATGAGATGATCGACGCATACCGCGCCGGTGAGCACGGTCGGGCGCTGGACATCCACCGCCGGCTGCTGCCCGTGGTCACCGCGATCATGACCCGTACGCAGGGCGCCATCGCCGTCAAGGCAGCGCTGAACCTGCTCGGTCTCCCCGGAGGCGGCCCGCTGCGCGCGCCCCTCGTGGAGGCCCCGCCGGAGTTCGCGGCGCGCCTGCGTGAAGACCTGACGATAGGGGGAGTAAAAGTGCCCGAGGCAGCCATCCCGGAGGTCGCCCGGTGAGTCATCCTCACCCGGAGCTGTCCGACCCGCCGCCACCGCCAGAATCCGGCCTGCGCATCGTCGCGCTCGGCGGACTCGGGGAGATCGGCCGCAACATGACGGTGTACGAGCAAGGCGGCCGCCTGCTCGTCATCGACTGCGGCGTGCTCTTCCCCGAGACCGAGCAGCCCGGTATCGACCTGATCCTGCCCGACTTCGAGTACATCAGAGACCGCCTCGACGACATCGAGGCGGTCGTCCTGACCCACGGCCACGAGGACCACATCGGCGCCGTCCCGTACCTGCTGCGGGAGCGCCGCGACATCCCGCTGGTCGGCTCGAAGCTCACCCTCGCCCTGCTGGAGGCGAAGCTCACCGAGCACCGCATCAAACCCGTCACCGAGGTCGTCGTCGAGGGCGACCGCCGCAGCTACGGGCCGTTCGACTGCGAGTTCCTGTCGGTCAACCACTCCATCCCGGACGCCCTGGCGCTCGCCGTCCGCACCCGCGCGGGCGTCGTGCTGCACACCGGTGACTTCAAGATGGACCAGCTTCCGCTGGACGGCCGGCTCACCGACCTGCCCGGGTTCGCCCGGCTCGGCGCTGAGGGCATCGACCTGCTGCTGTCGGACTCCACCAACGCCGAGGTGTCCGGCTTCGTCCCGAGCGAACGCAGCATCGGCCCGGTCGTGGACGAGGTGTTCCGCACCGCGCAGGAGCGGCTCATCGTCGCCTGTTTCGCCTCGCACATCCACCGTGTGCAGCAGGTCCTGGACGCGGCCGTCGCCAACGGCCGCAAGGTCTGCTTCATCGGCCGTTCGATGGTCCGCAACATGGGCGTCGCGCGTGAGCTCGGCTACCTGGACGTGCCCGAGGGCATCATGGTCGACCCGCGGGACCTGGACGACATCCCGGCCGACCGGCTCGTCCTGGTCTGTACCGGCTCGCAGGGTGAGCCGATGTCGGCGCTGTCGCGGATGGCCAACCGCGACCACCAGCAGATCCGCATCACCGACCGCGACACCGTGATGCTGGCGTCATCGCTGATCCCCGGCAACGAGAACGCGGTCAACCGTGTCATCAACGGCCTCACCCGCTGGGGCGCGCGGGTCGTGCACAAGGGCAACGCGCTGGTGCACGTGTCCGGGCACGCCTCGGCGGGCGAGCTGCTGTACGTGCTCAACATGACCAAGCCGGGCAACTTCATGCCGATCCACGGCGAATGGCGGCACCTGCGGGCGCACGCCAAGCTCGCCGCGCTGACCGGCGTGCCCGACGACAACATCGTCATCGCCGAGGACGGTGTGGTCGTCGACCTCGTGGACGGGCAGGCGAGCATCGTCGGCGCCGTCCCCGCCGGGTATGTCTACGTGGACGGGCTGTCGGTCGGCGAGGTCACCGAGACCTCCCTGAAGGACCGCCGGATCCTCGGCGAGGAGGGCTTCGTCTCCATCGTCGTCGGGATCGACTCCAGTTCCGGCAAGGTCGTGGCCGGGCCGGAGATCCACGCCCGCGGCGCCGGCATCGTCAACGAGGACTTCGAGGACGTCCTCGAACGGATCGGTCAGGTGCTGCGGGACGCCGCCGGCGACGGGGTCAACGACCAGCACCAGATCAGCCAGCTCATCCGCCGCACCGTGGGCAAGTGGGTGAGCGACAACTACCGTCGCCGCCCGATGATCATCCCCGTGGTCGTCGAGGTATAGGACCGCTCCAGGACGGACGGGCCGCCGCACGGTCTCCCGCGTGCTCGCCGCGCGGGGGGTACCGCGTGGTGCCCCGTCCGTCACGGGTGGTGCAACACGCCGTCCGCCATCCCTGGAACCTCAGGGGTCCTTGGCTACTCTCATCATCATGGCCACACGTGCGTCCGGACCCAAGAGCACCTCGCGTGCCGGGGGCGGCGCGGCCCGGAAGCCGGCCGGTTCCGCCCCCCGCAAGCGGACGAGCAGCGGCTCGCGGGCCGGGGCGAAGGGCGGTGCCAAGGGCGGCGCGCGCGGCTCCGGCCGGGGCCGTCCCCCGCGCAAGCCCCATCCGATCGTCCAGGTGATCTCCGGATTCGCCCAGCTGCTGTTCAAGCTCTACCAGCTCGCGGCGGTCACCGTCGGCGGGGTGTTCCGCGCCTACGGCAACAGCGCCCGCAACCTCGACCCCGAGCACCGCCGCGACGGCCTCGGGCTGGCGCTGCTCGGCTCGTCGATCGTGCTGGCCTCCGTGACCTGGTTCCGCCCCGACGGCGTCGTCACGATCGCGCTGGAGAAGGTCGTGCGCGGTGGCCTCGGCCTGATGGCGATGGTGCTGCCGGTCCTGCTGGCGCTGCTGGCCTGGCAGACGCTGCGCCACCCCGAGCAGCACGAGGACACCGGCCGCGTCGTGATCGGCTGCACCGCCCTCGCCGTCGGCGTGCTCGGCATCTTCCACATCGCCGCCGGCGTCCCGTCCCCGTCCAAGGACATGGACGGGGTGCGCGGCTCGGGCGGTGTGGTCGGCTGGCTGGTCTCGGCGCCGCTGGAGGCCGGTCTCAGCGGCTGGGTGGCCGTCCCGCTGCTGCTGCTCCTGTCCTTCTTCGGGCTGCTCGTCATCACCGCGACCCCAATCAACAAGGTCCCCGAACGGTTCACCGACCTGTGGTCGATGGCGACGCTGCAAGGGCGCCCGGCACGCTCGTCCGAGAACGAGGCGCAGGACGGCGACGCTCCGAAGAAGCGGCGCCGCAAGAGCAAGAAGGGTGAGGACGAGGACGGCGAGCTGGAGGTGGGCGAGCACTCCAAGCCTTACGACACGCCGCTGCTTGAGGACGGCACCAAGAAGGCCGACCGCCCGAGGCGCGACCTCGCCGACGAGCTCTTCGAGCCCGACCCGTTCAGCGGGGACGTCCCGCCGCCCGCGCCGCCGGTGGACGACGAACTGCCGCCGCCGCCCGACGTGCCCGACACCCCCGACCCGCTCGACGCGCTCGGTGCTCACGAGGCGCCCGACCCCACTCCCGCGCCGCGCAGCTCCGAGCAGCTGCCGCTGTCGTCGTCCGGTGAGATCTACGTGCTGCCCGACCCCGCGGCGCTGCGGCCGGGCAGCGCCGCCAAGCCGCGCACCAAGGCGAACGACACGGTGGTGAACGCGCTGACGGGGGTGCTGGAGCAGTTCGACATCGACGCGCAGGTCACCGGGTTCACCCGGGGGCCGACGATCACCCGGTACGAGATCGAGCTGGGCCCCGCCGTCAAGGTCGAGAAGGTCACCGCGCTCACCAAGAACATTGCGTATGTCGTGAAGAGCGCAGATGTGCGGATCATCTCCCCGATTCCCGGCAAGTCGGCGATCGGGGTGGAGATCCCCAACGTCGACAAGGACATCGTCAGCCTCGGCGACGTGCTGCGCTCGCCCGCCGCGACCAACGAGCACCACCCGATGATCGTCGGGCTGGGCAAGGACGTCGAGGGCCGGACGGTGGTGGCCAACCTGGCCAAGATGCCGCACATCCTCATCGCCGGCGCCACCGGCGCGGGCAAGTCGACCTGCATCAACGGGCTCATCACCTCGGTGCTGATGCGGGCCACGCCCGACGAGGTCCGGATGATCCTGGTCGATCCCAAGCGGGTCGAGCTGACGATGTACCAGGGCATCCCGCACCTGATCACACCGATCATCACCAACCCCAAGAAGGCCGCCGAGGCGCTGGACTGGGTCGTGGGCGAGATGGACCGCCGCTACGACGACCTGGCCGCCTCGGGGTTCCGGCACATCGACGACTTCAACAAGGCGGTCAAGGCGGGCAAGCTGACCGCACCGCCCGGCAGCGAGCGCGTCTACACCCCCTACCCCTACATGCTGGTCATCGTGGACGAGCTCGCCGACCTGATGATGGTCGCGCCCCGCGATGTCGAGGACTCGGTCGTGCGCATCACCCAGCTCGCCCGTGCCGCCGGCATCCACCTGGTGCTGGCCACCCAGCGGCCCTCCGTGGACGTGGTCACCGGGCTGATCAAGGCCAACGTGCCGTCCCGGCTGGCGTTCGCGACGTCCTCGCTGGCCGACAGCCGCGTCATCCTCGACCAGCCCGGCGCCGAGAAGCTCGTCGGGCAGGGTGACGCGCTGTTCCTGCCCATGGGCGCCAGCAAACCGATGCGCATCCAGAACGCCTACGTGGCGGAGAAAGAGATCCACGGGATCGTCGAGCACTGCAAGGGGCAGATGGAGGCGGTCTACCGGGAGGACGTCGCCGAGTCCAACGCGCCGAAGAAGGAGATCGACGAGGAGATCGGCGACGACATGGACCTGCTGGTGCAGGCGATCGAGCTGGTGGTATCCACCCAGTTCGGGTCCACGTCGATGCTCCAGCGCAAGCTGCGCGTCGGCTTCGCCAAGGCCGGCCGGCTCATGGACCTGATGGAGAGCCGCGACATCGTCGGCCCGAGCGAGGGGTCCAAGGCCCGCGACGTCCTCGCCAAGCCCGACGACCTCCCCGGTGTCCTGACCGAGTTGCGCGGAGGTTAGCGGCGCCCGGAAGGAGCGGTGTCGAGTGGAAGTCGGGCGGTCGACCTGGTCGTCCCGGGAGCGTCGGGGCGGTGTCCCGGGTTGTCATGACGGGTGTTCTACGGATCGTTTCCGGCGCGTCCCGTGGCGGAGACCGGTAGGTTCCCTCCACCCGGAAGGCTTGCGGGCCGGGCGATGGCGGAATGATGCGAAATCTTGCCCAGTTTCGAACGTGTTGGCTGTCGCTCAGCGGGCATTGCGGTTTCTAGACTGGTGTCGCTGGAGTGTGGGGTTGGTCATGAGCGCGCTCAAAGGAGGCTCGACGTGAGCATCGGAGAGACCTTGGCGAAGGAGCGTCAGCAGGCCGGTCTCTCGGTGACCCAGGTCAGCCTCCAGACGCGGATTCGGGAAACCGTCATCCGCGGCATGGAATCCGACGATTTCTCCACCTGCGGCGGCAACTTCTACGCCCGTGGCCATATCCGCAGCATCTCCCGCGTCATCGGCATCGACCCCGAACCGCTCGTCAGCGAGTTCGACGCGACGCACGGCGGCGCTCCCCAACCCGTCTCGGCCGTGTCGGCGTTCGAACCCGAGCAGCCCGTGGCGTTCCGCGAGCGCCGCTCCCCGAACTGGAGCGCCGCGATGGCGCTCGCCCTCGCCCTGGTGGTGATCTACGGGATCGTCCAGGTCGTGGGGCACGGCGGCGGGCGTGAGCAGCGCACCGCCCAGCAGGTCGCGGGGACTCCGGCCGCGCCCAGGCCGTCCGCGAGCGTCCCGCCCAAGCAGAGCGACCCGGTGGTCGCCGCGCCGCGCAAGACCGTCGAGCTGGCCGTCCAGGCCAGGCGCACCACGTGGGTCAGCGTGCAGGGCGACAAGGGCAAGGTGCTGTTCAACGGGATGCTGCGCGAGGGCGACCAGAAGCGCTGGACCGCCAAGAAGAAGATCAGCATCGTGGTCGGTGTCGGCGGCAGCGTCCGGATGACCGTCAACGGCAAGGACATCGGCGCGCCCGGCAAGGGCAAGGGCGTGCAGCGGAGGGACTTCGGCCGCGGCGACCCGAAGACCGCCTGACCTCCGGGCCGCCCATCGCCTCCGCGGCGGTCACGCCGCCGAACGGTTCGGCGTCCCGCTGGTCGGGCCCGGCGCTCGCGCCCATTACCTTAGGGGCATGTCCACACGCCGCAAGGTCTCACTCATCACGCTCGGCTGCGCCCGCAATGAGGTCGACTCCGAGGAGCTGGCCGCCCGCATCGAGGACGCGGGCTGGGACGTGGCGGGCGACGACGCCTCCGGCGCCGACGTGGTGGTGGTCAACACCTGCGGCTTCATCGAGGCGGCGAAGAAGGACTCCATCGACACGCTGCTGGCGGCGCACGACTCGGGCGCGAAGGTCGTCGCGGCCGGCTGCATGGCCGAGCGGTACGGCAAGGAGCTCGCCGAGGCGCTGCCGGAGGCCCACGCGGTGATCGGCTTCGACGACTACACCTCCATCGGCGAGCGGCTGGACGACGTGCTGGCGGGCCGGGCCCGTGAGGCCCACACCCCGCGGGACCGGCGGACCCTGCTGCCCATCAGCCCGGTCGAGCGCACCGCGGCGGGCACGGCGGTGGCGATCCCCGGGCACGGCGGGCAGGACGACCTCCCCGACGGGGTGGCCCCCGCGTCCGGCCCCCGGGTGCTGCGGCGGCGCCTCGGCGGCGGCCCGGTGGCGCCGCTGAAGCTGGCGTCCGGCTGCGACCGGCGCTGCACGTTCTGCGCCATCCCCGCGTTCCGCGGCGCCTACGTCTCACGGCCGCCGGCGGAGGTCCTGGAGGAGGCGCGCTGGCTGGCCGGGCACGGCGTGCGTGAGCTCGTCCTCGTCAGCGAGAACTCCACGTCCTATGGCAAGGACCTCGGTGACCTGCGCGCGCTGGAGGGGCTGCTTCCGGGCCTGGCCGCCGTGGAGGGCATCGAACGCGTCCGGGTGAGCTACCTCCAGCCCGCCGAGACCCGCCCGGGGCTCGTCGAGGCGATCTGCGGCACGCCGGGAGTCGCGCCCTACTTCGACCTGTCCTTCCAGCACGCGAGCGGACCGGTGCTGCGCTCGATGCGGCGTTTCGGCGACCGCGAGCGGTTCCTGGATCTGCTCGGCCAGATCCGCGCCCAGGCGCCCGAAGCGGGCGTGCGCTCCAACTTCATCGTCGGCTTCCCCGGCGAGACCGAGGAGGACTTCGAGGAACTGGTGGCCTTCCTGTCCGCCGCGCGCCTGGACGCGGTCGGTGTGTTCGGCTACTCCGACGAGGACGGCACCGAGGCCGCGAACCTGGACGGCAAGCTCGCTCCGGACGAGGTCGCCCGCCGGGTCGAGGAGCTGTCGGGGCTCGCCGAGGAGCTGACGGCCCAGCGCGCCGAGGACCGTGTCGGCTCGCAGGTCCGCGTCCTGCTGGAGGAGGAGGCCGGGGACGGCGCGTTCGAGGGGCGTGCCGAGCACCAGGCGCCCGAGGTCGACGGGACGGTCCTCGTCACAGGCGCGGGCCTGCCGGCCGGCACGGCCGTCGGAGACATCGTCACGGCCCGCGTGACCGGCAGCGACGGCGTGGACCTCGTCGCGGACGTGTCATGATCGCCGGCGCGCCCGACCCGATGACGGGGTCCCCGGACCCGCCGCCGGCGAGCGTCTACAACATCGCGAACGCGCTGACGCTCCTTCGGATCGCGCTGGTCCCCGTCTTCGTCTGGATGCTGTTCCTGGACGGCACCGGATGGCGGCTCGCCGCGTTCGGGGTGTTCGCCGTCGCGTCCATCACCGACAAGATCGACGGCGACCTCGCCCGTGCCCGGGGCCTGGTCACCGACTTCGGGAAGATCGCGGACCCGATCGCAGACAAGGCACTCACCGGCGCCGCGCTGGTCAGCCTGTCGGTCATGGGGGAGTTGTGGTGGTGGGTGACCGCCGCCATCATGATCCGCGAGATCGGCATCACGCTGATGCGGTTCGTCGTCATCCGCTACGGGGTGATCCCGGCCAGCAAGGGCGGCAAGCTGAAGACGACGCTGCAGGTCTTCGCGATCGGATTCTACATCCTGCCCGGACCGCTGGACCCCCTCCGGTGGACGACGATGGGTGCGGCCCTCGTCGTCACGGTCGTCACCGGTGTGGACTACGTCGTCCAGGCGTGGAGGCTGCGCCGCAAGGGCCGCGCCTGACGGGCAGGGCTCAGGGCCCGAGGCCCTCCGGCGCGTCGGCCGACCTCAGGCGACCGTCAGGAAGCGGTGAGGACATCGCCCAGCCGGACCGCGCCGGGGGAGCGGGGGATGCCGAGGCGGCCGAACATGATCCCGCGCTCGCCGTCGAAGCGCTCCGTCCGGTAGCCGGCGAGAGTGCGCAGCGGGGCGGGGCCGCGGCGGGCCGTCTCCTGGTCGGTGTTGATGATGACGCAACGCCCGCACGGCCTGATCAGCTCGATCTCGGCGCCGCCGCCGCGCAGCCGGGTGACGCGGTCCTCGCCGTACGGGCCGAGCCCCTCCAGGACGAGGTTGGCCCGGAACCGATCCACCGGGAGCCGGACGTCCGTCCGTCGGTTGAGGTCGTCCAGCGACTCGCGGGAGAGCACGGAGACGGGGTAGCCGTCCGCGAACGCCAGCGTGCCGCCGCCGAGCCGGGTGGAACGCGTCCCGGTGAAGCGGACGAGGCGGCAGGAGAGTCCCAGTGCCGAGCTGAACCACTCCGCCGGTTCGTCGCCCTGGTCGATGCCCAGGCACGGACGGTGGTGCACGGTCACGTCCCGCGCCGGGCCGTCGATCGCCTCCCACACCAGCGGCGCGCGGGCGAGCGTCGTGTGGACGGTGAGCTTCACACCGTCGAACCCGGGGCGCAGCAGTGCCAGTTCCGGGACCTCCCGCTGCGAGAGGTGGTGCCCGTCCGGGCGGACGAGCATGAACTCGCGGTCGTGCCGGAGCCCTGCCGGGGTCAGGTCGGCCTCGGGCAGCGCGACGGCGGCCGCGCTCTTGATCGGGAAGACGTTCAGCCCGGCGACAACGGCGATCATGCGTCGGACGGTACGGGCGGTCGGCGCGGCGTGGCCAGAGATCGGGGCGGTACCTGACACGGATTCGTCAGGTTGCGGAAGGGGGTGGGCTGCGAGGCCACGCCCACCCCGGTCGTGGCCCCGCAGCCCGGTCTGCGGCCCCGAGGCAATTATCCCTGCACATGACTATGCCTCGCGCCATGGCAAATGAGTTCTGACTCACAATGTGACCGTCGACCCTCCACAAGTCGGGATGACGTGCCGGAGATATGGGGTGCGGTGCACCGACGATGCACGCTTTGGGGGCGTTCCCGCTCGCGCGCGGTGGACGATCCGGCCCGGTGGGGGAACACAATGAGGTGGCCGGCCGCATTCTTCGCAAGGAAAGAGATATGCCTGTGATGTCGGTTGGGCACGTTCCCAATTCTCGTCGCACTCTCCCCGATCCGTCCTCATGCGGACGCCGGCACGTGCCGATCGGTGGTGGCGCCCTCGCCGCTGCCGGGCCCGCTCGCCGCGGAGGGCCGCTGTAGATTCGGGGCGCTGCACGGGATCAGGATGAGGACAGGGGCGCGATGCGGGTCGAACTGCTCACCGTCGGGGACGAGCTACTCCTCGGCGACACGGTCAACGGGAACGCGGCGTGGCTCGGGCGGCGGCTGGCCGATCACGGCGTCGAGGTGACCCGCAGCGTGGTCGTCGGGGACGAGACGGACGTCATCGTCGAGGCCGTCGCCGCCGCGCTGGAACGGGCCGACGCGGTCATCACCACCGGCGGCCTCGGCCCCACCTACGACGACCTGACCCGTGACGCGCTCGCCAAGGCGGCCGGCGTCGCGCTCGTCCGGGACCCGGCCCTGGAACGCCGGTTGCGCGACCGGTCCGCCGCGTCCGGGCGTGAGCTGCAACCGATGGCCATGCGGATGGCGGAGGTGCCGGAAGGCGCCGGGCTCCTGCACAACTCCGCCGGGACCGCGCCGGGGCTGCGTGTCGAGCTGCCGGGCGGCGTCGCCTACGCGTTGCCCGGTGTCCCGTTCGAGATGCGCACGATCATGGACGAGGTGGTGCTGCCGGAGCTGGCGGAGATCGCCGGGCTGCCCGCCGTCGCCCGCCGCACACTGCGCACCGCCGGCGTGTGGGAGTCGGTCGTCGCGACGCGGCTCGCCGAGGTCGAGGCGATGGACGGTGTTCGGCTCGCCTACCTTCCCGACCCCGCCGAGGTGAAGATCCGGATCACCGCCGCGGGCCCGGACGCGCCGGGACGGCTTGCCGTTGCCGAGACGCGCGTCCGCGAACTGCTCGGCCCGGTCGTCTACGGGGTGGAGGACGAGACGCTGGACCGGGTGGTACACCGGCTGCTCGCCGAGCGGGGGGCGACCGTCGCGGTGGCGGAGTCGCTCACCGGCGGGCTCATCGGCGCGGAGCTGACCGCGATGCCGGGCTCGTCCGCCACGTACGCGGGCGGCGTGGTGACCTACGCGACGGAGTTGAAGTCGCGCCTGCTCGGTGTCCCGCACGACCTCCTCGGCGAGCACGGAGCCGTCCACCCGGACGTGGCCGCCGCGATGGCCGCGGGCGTCAGGGACAGGCTCGGCGCCGCGTACGGGCTCGCCGTGACCGGGGTGGCGGGTCCGGAGTCGCAGGACGGCCATCCCGTCGGAACGGTCTACATCGGCCTGGCCGGACCTGGAAACATGCACACTGTGGTCAGCCCGAGACTCCCGGTGCCCGGTAATGGCCCTGAGATCCGTGCCGTGATCCGCAGGATGACCGTCGTACACGCCCTTGAGCTGCTAAGACGTACTTTGCTGGGCCTTGACGGCGGGGAGGGGAGTGAGGACGCTCGGGCAGATCGGGAAGAGTGAGGCTGATTACAGCGTTACGTTCCAAGCGAACACGAAATCAACGGTCTGCCATGGCCACCGTCAAGCCGGGTACGGTGGAACCGGCAGATGGTCCGAACTGAGGGAGGGAGCGAGACGATGGTCCTGCTTCGCCAGCTGCTCGGTGACGTACTGCGGCAGTTGCGGCTGCGCCAGGGACGCACCCTCCGTGAGGTGTCCGCGGCGGCACGGGTTTCCCTCGGCTACCTCTCTGAGGTCGAGCGAGGGCAGAAAGAGGCTTCTTCCGAGTTGCTCTCCTCTATCTGCAAGGCCCTAGGTGTGCCGCTGTCGCATGTGCTCAGGGAAGTGGCGGATCAACTGGCCCTCGCCGAGCTGCAGCACGAGCCCGTCATGGCGGGCGCACCCGAGCATGAGCGCATCACGGCCGAGAGCATTCCGGCGACGCCCGAGGAGATCACAGGGGAGCTCCGCGCCGACATGGTCGCGGCCTGAGTCGTCCTTGCCGGCGCCACTGGCCGTCTTTGGCGTGGTCATGCCCTACCGGGGCCGCGGGTGTGCGCGGCCTCACGCATGAGCGCGGCATTTGCGGGGACCGTTCTGTGTTGTAGCGGATAACCGTAACGATGCGGAAGGAGCCCCACCATGGCGGCGGTCAAGAGCCCGCTCACCGAGACGGCCCAGAAAGTCACCGGCAACGCCTTGCAGGGCGCTCTGGTGGACCTCATAGATCTCGCTCTGGTGGCCAAGCAGGCCCACTGGAACCTGACCGGGCGCAACTTCAAGGTCGTCCACGAGCACCTCGACGAGATCGTCGATCTGGCGCGGCAGGGCCAGGACGACGTCGCCGAGCGCGCCGTCGCGATCGGCGTCAACCCCGACGGCCGGGCCCGCACGGTCGCCGACCGTACCGAGTTGCCCCAGCTGGAGGCCGGCTATCTCGCCGACGACAAGGTCGTCGCCGCGATCACCGACGCCCTCGCACAGATCATCGCCCGCTTCCGGGAGCGGATCGCCGAGACCGACGAATCCGATCCGGTCACCCAGGACCTCCTCATCGGCCTCGCGGCCGAACTGGAGAAGCAGCACTGGATGTTCCAGGCTCAACTGTGAACGACCCTGGCCCAAGGACCCGCCTAGCGGCTTCCCCTTGACCGTGATCACGCGAACGCGCCATCGCGAAGCGGTGGCGCGTTCGCGTGACTGTGGGAGTGTCAGAGCGGGTCCGCGTGCCCTGGACGGTGGCTGAGCGGAGACACCCGATGCCCCTGTGTGTCGACCCCGGTTTCTCTCCGGGGTCTTCGTGCATTCGTGCCTTTCGGGTGTTGGTGGTGTGAGGATCATGGGGGATGGCCACCCTCACTCAGGGCGCGGTGCTCGGTGCCGCGTTGTTCGTCCTCACCGCCTGCGGCTCCGATTCCCCCGGGACGGGACGGCCCTGCACCTTGATCGGGTCTCTGCCGGGTGTGGGCGTGGACATCCGGCCGCCCTTTGCGGCCCGCGTCGCCTCGGCGTCGCTGCGGGTGTGCTGGAACGGGACCTGCCGGAGACCGCGCATCGAGCTGAGTCCGTCCTCGACCTCGGTGTCGACCGGCTGTGACGGCGGCGAGCTCGATGCCGCCTGCGGCGCGTCGGCATCACCCGACGGGGGGAAGACCGGCTTCGCGCGAGTCACGGGGCTGCCGAAGAAGCCGGTCCGGATCTTCCTCGTGCTCCGCGACGCCAGAGGCCGCAAGCTGCTCGACCGGCGGGTCGGTCTCACTCCGAAGCCCTCGTTCCCCAACGGGCCGCACTGCGGCGAGGGCGACCCCCAGGCCGGGCTGGTCGTGGCTGGCGGCCGGATAACCGTTCGCTAGGGCGGCTGCTCGATCTGGCTGCGACACCGGCACGCGGCTTCTCAGGTCGTCAGGGCACGTTCTGGTCGACGACACGAGGGTGTGGCCGGACGGCCAAGGCCTCAAGGTGGTCGAGGACCATCCCGGCGAACTCAAGGGCGAGCGGGCTCAGCGCGTCCCAGCGCCGTGCGGCCCATCCGGCGGTGAGCGGTGGCAGCTCCGGGATGGGAACGAGGCCGGCCCCGCCCGCCGCCCCGCCGCCCCACCCGGGCAGCGCGGGCACGATCGCGTGGCCGAGGCCCAGTTCGGCGAGCAGCAGCGCGGTGTCCCAGTCGGCGACGCTCGTGGTGGACGCCAACCGCACGCCGTGCCGTCCGAGGTGCGTCTCCAGATGGGCGCGGGACGTGGAGTGGGCGGGCAGCTCGATGTGCCGGATCTCCGCGAGGTCGCCGAGCGTGATCGACGACCGTGCGGCCAGCGGATCGCCCGCGTGGACGGCGAGCATCCACGGCAGCTCGCACGAGGGGCGCTGCTCGACGCCGTCCAGCGGCGGGCCGATCGTGACCCAGGCCAGGTCGGCCTTGTGCTCGCGCACCGCCTCCAGGCAGCGGCGGCTGGATCCGGCGGTCTCGAACTGCAGCGCGGCCTCGGGATGGCGGGCGCGGAACGCGGCAACGCCGGCGGCCATGAAGTGCCGGACCGTGGTGGCGCCCGTCGCGATCCGGACGGTGCCGCCCACACCGCGGCGCAGGTCGTCCAGCCGGTGCAGCGCCGCGTCCAGCCCGGCGATCCCGTCGGCGGCGGCCTCGCGCAGGATGGTCCCCGCTCGGGTGGCCAGGACGCCGCGCGGGCGCCGCTCCAGCAGAACGAGCCCGGTCTCGCGTTCGAGCCGTTTGACGTGCTGACTCACCGCCGACTGGCTGCACGACAGGTCGCGTGCCACGGCGCTCAGGTTCCCCGCCTCGCATACGGCGACGAACACCCGGAGGTCGTCCAGGGTCATATACCCAAGCTATACCTAAGGGATTGTGAAGAAAACCCGAGAATTGACTTGGAGAGGAAGGGAGGCGGAGGATCGACGGTGCGGGCGCAGGATCCGGCGACCCGGAACAGGCGGCGACCCGTCCGACGGCCCGGGACCTGGGCGGGCGCCGACCCGCGCCGGCGGCCTTGCGCACCGGGCGCCTCCGGCCCGCTCAGGGGCCGTCCGGCGGAGGCTGGCAGCGCGGGCACCAGTAGGTGACCCGGTCGCCGACGTCGGACGCCTGCGCGGCCCGCCGGACGCGGGCGCCGCAGCGGCGGCAGGGCTGCCCGGCCCGTCCGTACACCCAGTGCTCCCGGCCGCGCCGCCGGTCGCCGGTGGTGATGTGGCCGTGCCGCTCCTTGTTGGCCTCCAGCAGCCGGTGGGCGAGATCCACCATCGCGGGCAGGTCGGGCACGTCGCGGACGGGCGTCCACGGGTTGACGCCACGCAGGAACAGGATCTCGGCCTTGTACACGTTGCCGACCCCCGCGAGCAGGGATTGGTCGAGCAGGGCCTCGCCGATCGCCCGCGCCGGTTGCTCGCCCAGCCGCAAGACCGCCACGGCGGCGGGCTCGGCGCCCCAGCCCGGGCCGAGCAGATCGGGCCCGAGGTGGCCGACGGCCTTGTCCTCCTCGGCGGTGCGCAGCAGTTCCACCAGCCCGAGGGAGTAGCCGAGCGCCTGCCACTCGGCGTTCGCCAGCACGAGCCGGATCCGGTGGTCGTGGGGGGTGGGCCCGGCGCGGCGGATCTGCCAGCGGCCCTCCATCAACAGGTGCGTGTGGACGGTCAGCCCGCCCTCGACGCGCACCAGGATGTGCTTGCCGAGCGACAACGCGCACAGCACCCCCCGGCCGCGCAGGTCGGTGGTGGCGAGTCGGGGGACGCGGAAGTCCGAGCGCGCCAGCGGCCGCCCGGCGAGCGCCTCGTGCAGGCGCCGGGCGGCCAGCCAGACGACGTCGCCTTCCGGCATGGATGCCTCAGAGGGTCAGGTCAGATCAGGGACGGGCTCTCCCAGGCCGTCGGGTCCTCGGTGAGCTTGCGGACGGGGCTCGGAAGCTCGCCCTCGGCGATGTGGGCGAGGGAGACCGATTCGAGGATGGCGCGCTCGCTGGCGCGCAGCGCGATCCACACGTCCTGCAAGGAGCGTGCGGGGCCCTCGTAGCCGACGTGCTCGGGCCGCTCCCCGCGGACTCCGAGCAGCGGCCCGTCGATCGCACGGATGATGTCGGCGAGGGAGATCTTCTCGGCCGGCTTCGCCAGCCAGTAGCCGCCCTCGGGGCCGCGCTGGCTCCGGACGAGGCCGGACCGGCGTAGCTGACCGAGGATGTTCTCCAGGAATTTGGGCGGAATTTGCTGGGCCTCAGCGAGCTGGACGGCGGTCACCGGATGGCTTCCGGCGACAGCCAGCTCGGCGGCGGCGCGCAGCGCGTAGTCGACCCGGGCGGACAATCGCATGCTTGTATTATCCCTTGCCGATCGGACTGGTTGGTCTTACCCCGCTCTGACTCGTGAGTTCGGGTGGCGTGGCGGGGGGTGCGGGCAGTGTGGCCGGGGAGTTCATGCGGCGTGACGTGCCCGCCGGAACCGGGCTCTCGTCCGACGGGCACGCCACGGACCGAGCGCCCGCCGGGTGGGGGAGGTGCCGCCCGGCGGGCGGGCCTCAGGCGGCGGTGGTGAGGCCGAGGAGCTCGGCGGCCGCCTGGGCGTTGGCCGCGGCGGCGCCGTAGGTGGCCAGATAGACCGCGGAGCCGGGCCGCCAGACGGGCAACCCCATCTCCACCACGACCGCGTCCGGACGGGCCGTCAGGAGCGCGTTGGTGAGCGCGCGCTGGCCCGCGTGGCGGTGCGCGTCCCGCAGGACGACGACCAATCCACGGCCCGTGGCACGTTCCAGGACACGGTCTGCCTCCCCTTCGGCCCCGTCAGCTTGTACGGCGTCAGGTGCCCACGGGTTCAACCCCCACGGGGTCGGGCCGACCGCGATATTGCCGGTCGCCTCCAGCTCGACCACCAGTGGCGCGCCGATCCAGCCGGGCAGCGAGCCCGAGACGCGGATGGCGCGGCGGGCGGCCTCCAGACCGGCGGCGCGGTCGATCACCGCGGGACTGTGCCCGGCCAGCCAGCGCTTCAGAGCGCCGGTGCGCTCCGCCGCGTCGGCGAGCCGTTCCGGGGCCAGCCTGCCCGCCCGCACGGCCGCTGCGATGGCCTCCAGCGTCGCGGAGAGGGTCTCGGCATGCTCGTTGGGGCCAAGGCACAGCAGGTCCGCGCCGGCGATCAGCGCCCGGACGGACGCCTCCGGGATGCCGATCTCACCGCTCGCGCCCTCCATGTCGAGCGCGTCGGTGACGATCACCCCCCGGTAGCCGAGCCGCTCGCGCAGCAGCCCGGTGATCGCGGCGGCGGAGAGGGTGGCCGGCACCCCGCGGGTGATCGCGGGCAGGTTGAGATGCCCGGTCATCACCGCGCGGGTGCCGGCCTCGATCGCCGCCCGGAACGGGACCAGCTCACGGCGGTCCAGCAGTTCCAGGTCGGCGTCGACGAGCGGGACGGACAGATGGGAGTCCTCCACGGTGGCCCCGTGCCCGGGGAAGTGCTTCGCGCACGCCGCCACGCCGGCCTCCTGGGTGCCCGTCACGGCCGCCGCGGCGTGCCGCGCGACCAGTTCGGGGTCCGGGCCGAACGAGCGGGTCCCGATCACGGGGTTGTCGTCGGCGGTGTTGACGTCCACCGAGGGCGCGAAGTTGAAGTTGACGCCCACCTCGGCCAGTTCGGCGCCCAGCGAGCGGTAGACGCGCCGGGTCAGCTCCGGATCGTCCACCGCGCCGAGGGCGGCGTTTCCGGGGTAGGGACTGCCGGTGGCGTGCCCGCCCAGCCGGGTGACGTCCCCGCCCTCCTCGTCGATGGTCACGAACGGGTCGCCGGCCTTGCGCATCTGCGCGGTCAGGGCGGCGAGGGACTCGGGACTCGGCACGTTGCCGGTCAGTGCGAAGAGCGTGACGCCGCCGAGTCCGGCCTCCAGCTCGTCCAGCAGCCAGCGTGGCGCTGTCGGGCCGGGGAAGGACGGGAGGAGCGTGCCGCGGGCGAGCCGTGCGATGTCGTCGCTCATCACCCCTTCACCGCCCCTGCGGTCAGTCCGGACACCATTCGGCGCTGGACGATGAGGAAGAAGGCGATGACGGGAATGGTGAGCAGCGTGGACGCTGCCATGATGGGCCCCCAGGCGTTGCCGCTGCGGCCAAAGAAGAACTGCAGCATGATCGGCAGGGTGTATTTTTCCTGGTCGTCCAGGAAGGTGAACGCGAAGATGAACTCGTTCCAGGCGGTGATGAAGGAGAAGATGCTGGTCGCGACCAGTCCGGGCGCGACGAGCGGGAGCATGACCTTGAAGAACGTCCGGACGGGGCCGGCGCCGTCGATCGCGGCGGCCTCCTCCAGTTCGCGCGGTACCGCGGCGACGAAGCCGCGCAGCATCCAGATCGCGAACGGGACCGCGAAGCCGATGTAGACCATCGCGAGTCCGGGCAGGGTGTTGAGCAGGTCCAGCTTCTTGAGGTCCAGGAACAGTGGAATGACCAGGGCCTCCAACGGCACCATCTGCACCACCAGGAGCATGATCAGGAACGTGGTGCGGAACCGGAAGCGGAACCGGGCGACGGCCGTCGCGGCCAGCAGCGCGAGCAGGCTCGACACCACGACCGTGACCAGCGCGAGGATGGCGCTGTTGCGGAAGTACTCCCAGAAGGAGACCTCCGCGATGCCGCCGTTCAGCACCAGGTCGAAATGCTCCAGCGTCGGGTGCGACGGGAACGGCTTCGGCGTGGTGCTGAAGATCTCGTTGTTGGGCTTGAACGCGGTGGAGGCCATCCAGAAGACGGGGAACACCGCGAACACGAAGACGAGCAGGCCCGTCCCGTTGAGGACGATCCTGCGGACCAGGGAGCGCTTCATCGGGTCTCCCCTTGACGGACCATGACCCGCACGTACAGGGCCGTGACGATGAGCAGGATCAGCGTGAGCACCAGCGCGATGGCCGATCCCATGCCGAGCTTCGGATTCATCGATCCGAACGCCTCGCTGTAGGCGTACAGCGACAGGTTGAACGAGTCGCGGTTGGCCATGCCGGCCATGACGAACAGCTGGGTGAACACCTTGAAGTCCCAGATGATCGACATGACGAGCAGGACGAGGAAGATGGGCTTGAGGATCGGGTAGGTGATGCTCCAGAACGTCCGCCACGGGCCCGACCCGTCCACGCGCGCCGCCTCGTAGAGCTCGCTGGGCACGCTCTTCAAGCCGGCCAGGACGGACACGGCGACGAACGGGCACGCCTGCCACACCACGCACACGGTCAGCACCGTGTAGGTGGACAGCGGCTTGGCGAACCAGTTGTAGTCGTCCCAGCCGCCGCCGATCAGGAAGTCCGGCAGCAGGTCCAGGCACCAGTTGACGAGGCCGCCGGTGGTGCCGAACAGCCACGTGAAGATGATCGCCGCGGTGACCGGCGGCGTCGCCCAGGCGACCATGACGCCGCCCGCGACGAAGCTCGACATCTTCTTGCCGAGCTTGTTCAGCAGGAGCCCCACCAGCGTGCCGACCACCAGGGTCAGCGACACCGCGACCACGGCGAACAGCACGGTGTGCCGGAGGGTCTGCCAGAAGAACGGGTCATCGAAGATCGTGCGGAAGTTCTCGGTGCCCACCGACTCGGCCGGCTCGCCGCGCAGCTGGCGGTTGCCGACCTTCTGGAACGACATGATCCCGATTTGGATCATGGGCCAGAACATGAGCAGGGCGATCACGACCACGGTCGGCGCGATCAAGAGGTAGGGCCCGAATCGGGGCCTGCGGAGGGAGCGCGCCCGGCCAGGGGTCTTCCTGCCGGGCGTGCCCCTGACCGCGGGAGCGGTATCGAGCATGTCGAGATTTCCGATCAGCGGGGACGGGTGGCCTTCCGGCTCCGGCCGCCCGCGGCGCGGACGGGCGGCCGGTGCCAGATCCTTACGGGTTGAGCAGGGTATTGGCCTGCTCGTTGGCCTTCTTCAACTCGGCATCGGCGGGCTTGCCCTGCATGATCGCCTTCATGGCGTTCGGCAGGACCTTCTTGGCCTGCTCGAACTCGCCCCAGCCGGAGCTGATCGGGGTGAACTTCGTGTTACCGGCGATCTCGGTGAAGATCGCCAGCTTCGGGTCGGAGAACTTCACATCCGAGCGCATGGACGAGAAGCCGCTGTAGTCGGCCCACGCGGCGGCGTTCTTGGCGTTGTTCAGGATCGTGATGTAGTCGAACGCCGCGTCCGGGGCCTTGCTGTCCTTCCACACGGCCAGGTCGGAGCCGCCCGCCATGACCGGGGCGTTGCCGCCGGCCTTGCTCGGGATCGGGAACACGGCCCACTTGTCGGCGTCCTTGTCGGAGATCTTCTTCATCTCCTTCAGGGACCAGCTGCCGTCGATGTACATGCCGAGCTTGCCGAGCGCGAAGTCGCGCTGCGGGCCCTCCAGCTCGTTCTTGCCGATGTACTTCGCCGGCGCGACCTTGTCCTTGGTCACCAGCCCGGTGTAGAAGTTCACCGCCTCGACGGCCTGCGGCTGGTCGAGCTTGCCCGCCCACTTGCCGCCGTCCTTGGTGGCCACCTCGCCGCCGTTGCCCCAGATGAAGCTGACGAGAGCGTTGGTCTGGTCGGAGGGCACGCCGATGCCGGGGACCTTCTTGGCGTCCTGGACCTTCTTGGCGGCGGCGCTCAGCTCGGTCCAGGTCTTGGGAGGCTGAATGCCGAGCTGCTGGAACCAGTCCGTCCGATACCAGATGGCCCGCACGCCGCCATACCACGGCACCGCGTAGGTCTTGCCGTTCGACTGGTCGTTGCCAAGCGCGGTCTTGTTAAGGGTCTTGCCGTCCGCCCAGCCGGAGTACTTGTCGGTGATGTCGGCCAGGCTGCCCTGCTCGATGTGGGACTGGACGTCGGTGTTGCCCAGCTCCGTCACGTCGGGGCCCTCACCACCGGCGGCGGCCTTCTGGAAAGTCGTGGCGACTTGCGGCCACGGAACGTACTTGATCTGGACGTCGGTGCCCGGGTGCTTCTGCTTGAACTCGGTCTCGACGGTGTCGAGGAACTTGGTCTGCTCGGGCGTGCCCTCGCCCATCATCCAGACCTTCAGCTGCGCTGGGTCCTTGCCCGAACTGGACTTGTCGTCCTTGTCGTCACCGCCGCAGGCCGTGGCGGCCAGGGCAATTGCGGCTGCTGCTGCCGCAACCTTGATGTACCTCACTGGGGGTCCTTTCCGGCATCGCCTTGCGCGGCCTTGTGGCCTGCGGTGCGAGTGGAGCATGACCAGACCCTTTAGGGTCCAGCCATGCCCCTCTCGACGTCGCATCGCTCGCGGCGCCCTGCTCGCCACTCGGCGTTCTGCGCGCGCCACCCTCCCGGGTACGGGACCGGTTGGCGCTTGGGCGTAAACTAACAAGAAACTTTCCTAAACAAAACCGCCCGTTAGCGGATTGAGACATCGAGGGGTGCAAGGATGGCCAGACGCCCGGGAACACCGCGGCTGCTGCGTGAGCTCAACGACCGCGCGGCGCTGGACCTGCTCGTCGAGCAGGGCCCGCTCACCCGCGCCCAGATCGGCGAGCACACCGGGCTGTCGAAGGTCACCGCCTCCCAACTGCTGTCCAGGCTTGAGGAACGCGGGCTGGTCGAGGTCGTCGGGGAGCAGGCGGGGGGCCGGGGACCCAACGCCGCGCTGTACGCGGTGGTCCCGTCCTCGGCCTATGTCGCCGGTCTTGAGGTGGGGCCCGACGGCGTCACCGCAGGGGTCGCCGACATCACCGGCTGCCTCATCGCCCAGGTTACCGTCGACCCGAACGGCGCCGACGAGCCCGTGAAGATGGTGCACAGCGCCGTCGTCAAGGCCTGCCGCTCGGCCCGGGTGGCGCTGTCGCGGCTCAGCGCCTTCGTCATCGGCACCCCCGGCGTGGTCGACCCCCGGTCCGGGGACGTGCAGTTCTCCTTCGACCTCCCGGCCTGGCATGAGGGTGTCCTGGAGGCCCTGCGGACCGACCTGCGCCGCCCGGTGACGATCGAGAACGACGTCAACCTCGCCGCCATCGCCGAGCGGGCCTACGGCGCGGCACGCGCCGCCGACGACTTCGCGCTCATGTGGTTCGACCGCGGCATCGGCCTGTCGGTGATGCTCGGCGGCCGGTTGCATCGCGGGCGGTCCGGGGGCGCCGGTGAGATCGGCTACCTGCCCGTCCCGGGGGCTCCGCTCCCGCTGGGCACGGCCAGACGTGGCCAGGAGGACGAGGGTGTGACCGAGTCGACGACGTGGGGCATCCCCACCCTCGCCGGCGGCTACGGATCACTCGTGGGCGCGGACGCCGTGCGGACCCTCGCCCACGCGCACGGCTTCACCGAGCCGACCGCCGTGGACTGCGTCCGTGCCGCGGCGGCCGACGAAGGCCGCGGCGGCACCTTCCTGGACGAGCTCGCCAACCGCATCTCCTACGGTGTGACGTCGGTCAACATCGTCCTGGACCCCGGTCTGGTCGTGCTGTCGGGCCACCTCGGCCGCGCCGGCGGCAGGCCCCTGGCCACCCGCATCGAGCGGGCGGTCGGACGCATCAGCCCGACCCGGCCGTCCGTCGCGGTGACGGAGGTGGAGGGCAACCCGGTCCTGCGCGGCGCCCTGCACGCCGCCCTCGAACAGGCCCGGGACGAGGTGTTCTCGGCGGAGAAGGGCTGACCGGGCACTGACGTGGACGAGCACTGAGCCGAACGGGCACTGACCTGGACGGGCACTGACGTGGACGGGCACTGACCTGGACGGGCACTGACGTGGACGGGCACTGACTTGGACGGGCACTGCGTTGAACGGACAGGGCCGGAGACGGACGAGGGCCCCCGCCGATGGCGGGGGCCCTCATTGTGGCGGAGCGTCTACCTGGGAGCGCCTGCTTGGGAGCGCCTACTTGGCGGACGTCGCGCCCTCCGCGTCCTGATCATGGCGCCGCGGGTCGTTCAACGCGCGGTCGATGACCGTCTGACTGATGATCTGGCGCTTGCGCCGCTGCGCGGCGGCCCACCGTGCCGTAGGTGTCATGACGAACCCCGTTCCGCGGTGACTCTTTCCCCTGGTCACCGCAACCCCGTATGTCCTCATGTTCTCAAACGGGAGGCGCCCCGGGGATCCGCCTTGGGGATGAAGTCGAGGTCAGACCTTCTAGGGAGGGCTTATGGCGGGGTTTCCGCCCTGGGCTACCGCTCGCTCCACTGCGATCATGGGGGGAACGCGGACCTGTGTTCGCCCGTTGGGGTCCGTGATCGAGGAACCGAGGGGATGCCATGGCGCTGCGTGACCGGCTGCGGCGGCTCGTCCAGAAGCCGGGGAGCGTCGATCTGGCGCCGTTCCGGGCGATCGTGGCCGAGGCGGGTGCGCGCGAGGCCCGTGTCCGGGAACTGGACGACGAGGGGCTGACCGCCGCCGCGTCCGCCCTGCGCGACGAGGAGGACCTCGCGGAGCTGTGCGCCCTCGGCCGGGAGGCGGCCCGGCGGGCACTGGGGGAGCGGCCGTTCGACGTCCAGCTCGTCGGCACGCTCGCGCTGCTGTCCGGCCACGTCGCGGAGATGGCCACCGGCGAGGGAAAGACCCTCGCGGGCGCGCTCGCCGCCGCCGGGCACGTGCTGCGCGGCCGCCGCGTGCACGTGATGTCGGTCAACGACTACCTCGCCCGGCGCGACGCCGAGTGGATGGGGCCGCTGTACGACCTGCTCGGCGTGTCGGCCGCCTGGGTGGGGCAGGCGTCCACTCCGCAGAAGCGGCGCGAGGCGTACCGGGCGGACGTGACCTACGCGCCGGTCAGCGAGATCGGCTTCGACCTGCTGCGCGACCGTCTCGTCACCGACCCCGCCGACCTCGTCCTGACCGAGCCGTCCGTCGCGCTGGTCGACGAGGCCGACTCCGTGCTGGTGGACGAGGCCATGGTCCCGCTCGTCCTCGCCGGGGCCTCCGATCTCGACGAGGCCGACCCCCGGTACGCCGACCTGGTGCGGCGGCTGCGGCCGGGCCTGCACTACTCCGCCGACGACGAGGCCCGCAACGTCCAGCTGACCCCGTCGGGCGCGCGCGAGGTGGAGCGCGCTCTCGGCGTCGACCTGTACGCCGCCGAGCACCTCGACACCCTCACCGCCGTGAACGTCGCCCTGCACGCCGAGGTCCTGCTGCACCGCGACGTGGACTACATCGTCCGGGACGGCGCGGTGAAGCTGATCAGCGAGTCGCGTGGCCGGGTGGCGCTGCTGCAACGCTGGCCGGACGGGCTGCAGGCGGCGGTCGAGGCGAAGGAGGCCCTGGAGGCCTCCCCCAGCGGGGAGATCCTCGACTCGATCACCGTCCAGGAGCTGGTCGGGCGGTATCCGGTCCGCTGCGGCATGACGGGCACGGCGCTGGCCGTCGCCGGGCAGCTCACCGAGTTCTACTCGCTGGAGATCGCGGTCGTCCCGCCGAACAGGCCGTGCGTCCGCGACGACGAGCCCGACCGCCTGCACGCGACCGTCGTCGACAAGGAGGTGGCGATCGTCGAGGCGATCGCCGCGGCGCACGCGTCCGGGCGTCCGGTCCTGGTCGGCACGGGCGACGTCGCCGAGTCCGAGCGCCTCGCCCGCCGCCTCGCCCGCGCCGGGCTGGACCGCGTCGTCCTCAACGCCAAGAACGACGCGGAGGAGGCCGCGATCATCGCCGAGGCCGGTGCGGAGGGCGCGATCACCGTCTCGACGCAGATGGCCGGGCGCGGCACCGACATCCGGCTGGGCGGCAGCCCGTCGCCGAAGGCGCCGGGCACCGCCCCGGCCGAGGCCGCCGGCGCCGGCCGCGACCGGGTCGCGGCGGCCGGCGGGCTGCTGGTGATCGGGACCGGCCGCTACCACAGCAGCCGTCTGGATGACCAGCTCAGAGGCCGTGCCGGACGTCAGGGCGACCCCGGCGGCTCGGTGTTCTTCACCAGCCTCCAAGACGATCTCGTGACCCGCTACGCACCCGACGACAAGCCCTCGCAGGGCAAGGGCAGGACCGCCACCGACGACGACGGACGCGTCCACGACAAGGGCGCGCACTGGATCGTCGGCCACGCCCAGCGCGTCGCCGAGGGCGTCGACCTGGAGATCCACCGCAACACCTGGCGCTACAACCACCTGATCGGGCTCCAACGTCGCGAGGTCCTCGCCGAACGCGACGACGTCCTGCGCGGTGACCGCGCCGACCGGCTGCTCGCAGCCGAGGCGCCCGGCAGGCACGCCGAGCTGACCGAGATCGCCGGCGCGGAGGCGGTGGCGGCGGCCGCGCGCCAGATCGTCCTGTACGAGCTGGACCGCTGCTGGGCCGAGCATCTGGCCTTCCTCGCCGATCTCCGCGAGGGCATCCACCTGCGCTCGCTCGGCCGCGGCCTCGATCCGCTGATCGAGTTCAACCGCGAGGCCGTCCCCGCGGGCAAACGCATCCTCGCCGACGCCACGCGGCGTTCGGTCACCGCCTTCGAGGCCCTCACCGCCTCCGAGGACGGCATCGATCTGGACGCCGCCGGCCTTCAGCGCCCCTCCGCCACGTGGACCTACCTCGTCCATGACAACCCCTTCGGATCCCTGGACGAGCGCGCGTTCCGGGGCCTCGTCTCCATGTTCAAGGGCCGCCGCTGAGAAGCGGGCTCGCCCGCCAAGAACCGCCAGGTGAGACGTATCGGCATGAAGCGGCTGCGACTAGGATGCGGGACAGGCTCGCGAAGGCGGTGAGGCGATGGGTGCCCTCAAGCGCTTCTCGGTTCTGCGCTCCGCCGACCTCGACGAGTTCCGTGCGTGCGTCTCGCGGTACCTCACCCCGCACCGCTCGGTCCCCGCCGGCCCCGGCGGCGCCAGGATCCGCACCGACGTCTCCATGGCCGATCTCGGTCCGCTCTCCCTCATCTACGGATGGCACCGCAACTGCGAGCTGAACGTCCAGCTGACCGAGGAGGTCGACTACTACGACGTCAACCTCTCGCTCGGTGGCTTCAACCGCATCCGCTACGCCACCGACGAGGTCCTCGTCGACCGCTCGACCGCGGCGATCATCTCGCCCCGTATGCGTGCGCAGATGCGGCTGAGCACCGACTACCGGCAGTTGCACGTTCGCATCGAGCGGTACGCGCTGGAACGTCGCCTTGAGGAACTGCTCGACCGTCCGGTGGCCGCGCCGATCCGATTCCAGCCGAGGATGGACCTGCGCACCCCGGCGGCCGACTCGTGGGTCCGCTCGGTCCGGCTGCTGGTCCGCGACCTCGACCAGCCGTCCGGGCTCACCGCGCACCCGGTGGCCGCCGGCCCGTGGGCGGGCATGCTGATGACCGGCCTGCTGCTGGCGCAGCCCCACAACTTCTCCGAACAGCTCGCCGATCGGGGCATCGGCGAGCACCGGCCCACGCCGCTGCGCCGGGCGATCGCGCACATCGACACTTGCCCGGAGGAAGAGCTGTCGATCGATCGGCTGGCCCGCGTGGCCGGGGTGACCGCCCGGTCTCTGCAGCGGTACTTCCGGGAGTATGTCGGCGTCCCACCCCGTGAGTACGTCCAGCAGGCACGGCTAACGCGGGTCCACGACGAGTTGCGGTCGACGCAGCCGGGCTCCGGCGTCACCGTGGCCGAGGTGGCGTTCCGGTGGGGGTTCACCCACCTGCCGCGCTTCGCGGCCGCCTATCAGGAGCGCTACGGCCAGCTTCCGTCGACCACCCTGCGCGCCGAGTCGTAGCAGCCGGGCCACTTACCGGCATCCGTTGTCGCGGGCTGGATCGCCCTGTCGCCGCGCGGATAGGCCCAATGGCCCGCCGAGCCTACCGTCGACCCATCATGCGGGGCTTTGGCTCGAAGGGCAGGTTCACCATGGATTTCGACTGCGATGTGGCGATCGTAGGCTACGGGCCGACGGGGCTGGTACTGGCGTCGGCCCTGGGCAAAGCAGGTCACCGCGTGATCGTGTTCGAGCGCTGGCCGGGACTGTACGGTCTCCCGCGCCTGACGCACATCGATGGTGAGACCGCCCGGATCATCCAATCCGTCGGTGACATCGACCACGCCCTGCGCGACGCCTGGCCGATCCCCAACTACCGCTACCTCAACGGTGCCGGTGAGTTGCTGGTCGAACTGGACTGGCACGGCGACAGCTGTGGTTACGCAAGCCACATCTCGATGTATCAGCCCGACATCGAGGACGCCATCGACGAGCAGGTGCGGTCCACCGGGCACGTGGAGGTCAACCAGGGCTTCGCCGTGGTCAACGTCCACCAGGACGACGGCCACGTCCAGGTGACGGCGCGTCCGTGGACCCAGTCGCGGACCGGGCAGTGGTCGCACGCGGGCGAGGAGCGCACGATCACCGCGAAGTACCTGGTCGGCGCGGACGGGGCCAACAGCTTCGTCCGCGCGACCCTGGGCATCGAGCGCATCGACCACGGTGTCGACGACCGGTGGCTGAACATCGACACCCAGCGGCTGCGCCCTCTCCCGGAGCGCTTCGACCGGCTCACCCAGTTCTGCGACCCCGCCCGCGGCCACATGTGGATGCCGATCGGGCGCGGCCGCCAGCGATTCGAGGTGGCCGTCCTTCCCGGTGAGGACCAGGCGGTGTTCGAGAGACCCGACTACGCCTGGACCTGGCTGCGCGACCAGTGCGACCTCGGCCCCGAGGATGTCAAGATCCTTCGCCAGGTGGTCTATGTCTTCCAGGCCCGCATCGCCCGGTCCTGGCGGACGGGCAGGACGTTCCTGGCCGGCGACGCCGCGCACACCACTCCGCCGTACATGGGGCAGGGCGCGTGCTCTGGCATGCGCGACGGGATCACCCTGGGGTGGAAACTGGACCTGGTGCTGCGCGGGCTCGCGGACGAGGCGCTGCTGGACACCTACGAGACCGAGCGCCGCCCGCACGCGACCGCCATCGCCGAGATGTCCATCGCGCTAGGCAGGATCGCCAACACCCACGACCCCGACGAGGCCGCCGCACGTGACGAGGCGTTCCGCACCGGCAACGTCCCGCCGCCTCCGCAGTTCCCGACGCTCGTCGCCGGTGTCATCCACACCCCGGCCGACGGCACCCCGGCTCCGCTCGCCGGGACGCTGGCGCCGCAGGGCATCATCGGCAAGGGCGCCGCCGAGGGCAGGTGCGACGATGTCATCGGCGGCGGGTTCAGCCTGATCAGCCGCGCGGACGCCCGCGATGTGCTCAGCACCGATCAGACGGCCTTCCTCGACGCGCTCGGCGTCCGCCGGGCCTGCCTGGCGGCCGGCTCACCGGACTCCGTCACCGACATCGACGGCACCTACGCCGGCTACCTCGAACAGCACGGGGTGGACGCGTTCATCGGGCGACCGGACTTCCACCTGTACTGGGCGGGGAAGATCGGTGAACTGCCGGCGGTCGTGGACGGGCTGCGCGCCAGGCTGTCGTGGGTGGCCGCCCCCGCCCAGGTGGAGGCGGGCGCATGAAGATCACCGACACGCTCGCGCCGGCGGACGCGCTGTGGCGGGCCATGCCGCCGACGCGGATGCTCGACTGCGGCATGATCTACGCTGACGTGCTCGCCCTGCGCCAGGCGACCGATGCGGGCACGTCATGGGACGACGCCGCCAAGGATCTGGCGACCGCGCACCTCGCGCGTGCGGACGCGGCGCGGACCGCGGGCCACACCATCACCGCGATCGAGGCGTACCGGGCGGCCGCCGCCGACCTCCTGTTCGCGCAGATGGCGCACGACTTCGACACGCCCCGGAAGATCGAGCTCTACACCCGGTTCACCAGTGCGATCGCCGCCGCGGGTGCCCTGCGCACCCCGGCCTGGGAGCGGGTGGAACTGCCGTTCGCCAGCGGCCGCCTGTTCGGCTGGCTCGTCCGGCCTGCCGGCCCGGCGACGGGCACGGTGATCATCTTCGGCGGGCAGAGCGGCTGGGGCGCGGCCTACCAGCGTCAGGCCGAGGCGCTGGCGGCACGCGGGGTGGCGGCGCTGCTCGCGGAAGGCCCGGGTCAGGGAGAGGCCCGCTGGCGTGGTGGAGTCATGCTGGACGCCGACGTCCGCGCCGCCTACAGCACCTTTGTGAGCCACGTCCGCGACCGCACGGCACTCGGATCCGGTGTCGGCCTGTGGGGCAACAGCCTCGGTGGGCTCTACGCCGCCACCACCGCCGCGTCCGACCCGCGGGTCTCGGCGGTGTGCGTCAACGGCGCACCCGCCCGTCCCCGCCTGCTGGACTTCCGCACCTTCGTCCAGCAGGCGGCCGCAATGCTCGGCACCACGGACCCTGACGAGATCCAGCGCAACTTCGACCGGCTCGCGCTCGCCCCCACCGACCGGATCACCTGCCCGCTACTGGTGCTGCACGGCGGGCAGGATCCGATCATCACCCTTGCCGACCAGCAGCCATTCCTGGACGCGGCCGGCGACGACGCGACGATGCACACCTGGGACGATGGCGAGCACACCATCTACAACCACGCTGATGAGCGCACCGCCTTCGTTGCGGACTGGTTCGCCGACCGCCTCGCGCGAACCAAGGAGTGAGCCCAGAGGATTTTCAACGAGAGCACGGCGCTGGACGCCGTGCTGGACAGCGGACCCCGCCGGGGTCGCTATCTGCGCAGCCGGAGGCCGCGGGGAGTGGGATGGAACCCAGCCGATTCCAGGGCGGCGGCCAAGGGGGAGTCACCGATCGACCCTCCGTCGGCGCGTTCGACGGTCAGCTTGCCGAGGGCGCCCTCGCGGACGGCCAGGGCGAGCGCGTCCACCGCGGGTTGCAGGACGTCAGGATCGTCATCCCAGGTCAGCAGCGTGCGGCCGCCGCGTTCGACGTAGAGGGCGAGACGGCCCTCCACCAGGATGACGAGCGCGCCCGCCTTGCGTCCCGGCTTGTGGCCGCTGGCGACCTCGTCGTCGCGCGAGGGCCAGGGCAGGGCCGCGCCGTACGGATTGGCCGGATCAGCGGCGGCCAGCACCAGCGCCCGACCGGCGGGTCTGCCCGGCGACTCCCAAAGGGAGGCGAGGTCGTCCGGGGGAGCGGTGGACGGACGCAGGGCCCGGAGCCGGTCGACGGCACCCGGCAGCGCGAACTGGGCCGCTCCCAGCCCTTCGACGAAGTAGCCACGCCTGCACCGGCCGCTCTCCTCGAACGCGCGCAGGACGGGATAGACGGCGGAGAAGCCCCCCGGCGTCCGCTCGGCGGCCACTGCGCCGCGGATGACGATGCCGTACCGCTCCAACAGCGACTCCGCCAGCGCGTGCGAGCGCAAGGTCGCCTCGCCTTCGCGCTCGGGGAGCGGCCACCAGCGCCCGGCGACGGTAGGCGGACCTGTCCTGGACGGCAGGACAGGCCGTCCACGACGGGTCGTCCTGGAGCGGTGCGTCGGACGGCCCGAACCGAGCGCGGCGCGTAGCGGGGCCAAGGTGTCGTTGGTGAGGTGACCGGCCCACACGAGGTCCCACACGGCGGTGACGAGATCGGCGTCAACGGTGGTGACCTGCTGATTGACCCGGTCGGAGAGCGTACGGAAGAACAGAGCGCCGCCGTCGCCGAGTGCCTCCAGGACGGCCTGGTGCGCGGGCGTGACCGTGATCTCCGCGGGCTCCGGCATCAGGAGCGGCGCGGTGTCGGCCAGGTACAACGACACCCAGCCGTCGCCGCCAGGAAGGCCGCCCTGTCCCGCCCACACCACCTCGCCGACGGAGGTCAGCTCGTCCAGCATGGCGGGCGTGTAGCCGGGCACCCGAGACGGCAGGATCAGCGACTCCAGCGCGGACGCGGGCACCGCCGCGCCCTGGAGCTGCTCGATCGCCTGGACGAGCGCGTCGATCCCGCGCAGCCGCGCCCCGCCCGCGATGCCGTGCCAGGCCGGCAGGAACCGGCCGAGCGACTCCGGCGGCGACGGCTCGACCTCGGCGCGCAGCCGGGCGAGCGAGCGGCGCCGCAGCGTCCGCAGCACCCCGGTGTCACACCATTCGCTGGTCAGAGGCCCCGACACCGCCTCGACGGGCAGGAACTCGCCCTCGACCACGCGTCCCGCACCGGCCAGGCGCCGCAACGTCTCGACGACCACGGCGGTGCCCAGCCCGAAGCGCGCCGCCGGATCGGCCGGGCGGAACGGCCCGTGCGTGCGCGCGTAGCGGGAGATCAGATCGCCGAGGGGATCGTCCACCGGTTCGAGGAACGCCTCGGGAATCCCGACGGGGAGCGGCGCGCCGAGCGCGTCCCGGAGCCGCCCCGCGTCCTCGATGGCGGCCCAGCGCTCCGCGCCGCCCAGACGGACGCGTATCGCCCGCCGTGCCCCCTCCAACTCCACCAGCCACCGCGCCACGGCCGGGACTTCGCCCGTGCCCGCCGCGGTACGGTCGGCGACCTCGGCGGTGGTGAGGGGACCGAGGCCGCGCAGGAGGTCGGCGACGCCCTCCAAGTCACGGGCCCGGCGGTCATCGGCACGGCGTTGCAGTTCGCGTTCGGTCTCGGCGACGGCCTCCGGGTCGAGCAACTCGCGCAGATCGGCCTGGCCGAGCAACTCGGCCAGCAGCGCGGAGTCGAGCGCGAGCGCCTGAGCGCGGCGCTCGGCGAGGGGGGAGTCGCCCTCGTACATGAACGCGCCGACGTAGTCGAACAGCAAGGAGCGGGCATAGGGGGACGGCTCGGACGTCTCCACCTCGACCATGCGGACCTTGCGCCCGGACAGATCCCGCATCAGCTGGACCAGCCCCGGGACGTCGAAGACGTCCTGGAGGCACTCGCGCATCGTCTCCAGGACGATCGGGAACGACGGGTACTTGCTCGCGACCGACAAGAGCTGCGCGGCGCGCTGGCGCTGCTGCCAGAGCGGCATGCGCTTGTCGGGACGGCGCCGGGGCAGCAGCAGCGAACGCGCCGCGCATTCGCGGAACCGGGCCGCGAACAAGGCCGATCCGCCCAGCTCGTCCACCACGACACGTTCGATGTCGTCGGCGTCGAACACCGCCGTGTCGAGCCCCGGCGGCTCGTCGGAGTCGGGGACGCGGATGACGATGCCGTCGTCGGCGTGCATGGCCTGCGCGTCGCCGTACCGCTCGCGTAGACGGCCGGCTATGGCCAGGGCCCACGGCGCGTGCACGCGCGCGCCCAGCGGCGAGTGGACGATCATGCGCCAGTCGCCGAGCTCGTCGCGGAACCGCTCGACGACCATCGTGCGGTCGTCGGGGACGTGCCCGGTGGCCTCGCGCTGCTCCCCGACGTAGGAGACGAGGTTCCCGGCGGCCCACTCGTCCAGGCCCGCGGCGGAGACGCGCTCACGCGCGGCGTCGGCGGGGAGCGCGGCCAACTCGCGGGTGAACTCGCCCAGGGCGCGTCCGAGTTCGGCGGGACGGCCGAGCGCGTCGCCGTGCCAGAACGGGAGTTTGCCGGGCTGCCCCGGGGCCGGCGAGACCAGCACCCGGTCGGGCGTGATGTCCTCGATCCGCCACGAGCTGGCGCCGAGCACGAACACGTCACCGACACGTGACTCGTACACCATCTCCTCGTCCAGTTCCCCCACCCGTGAGGACTTCTCGCCGACGAGGAACACCCCGAACAGCCCCCGGTCGGGGATGGTGCCCCCGCTGGTCACCGCGAGGCGCTGCGCTCCGGGACGTTCGCGCAGGACGCCGGTGACGCGGTCCCAGACGAGGCGGGGACGCAACTCGCCGAACTCGTCACTGGGGTAGCGCCCGGCGAGCATGTCCAGCGTCGCCTCCAGCGCCGAGCGGGGCAGCGTGGCATAAGGGGCGGCGTGCTTGCAGAGGGTCTCGAGGTCGTCGACGGTCCACTCGTCCATGGACACCATCGCGACGATCTGCTGTGCCAGGACGTCCAGCGGGTTGCGCGGGTAGCGGAGCTCCTCGATCCCGCCGCTGCGCATCCGCTCCGACACCACCGCCGTCTGCACGAGGTCGCCCCGGTACTTGGGGAAGATGACGCCCTTGGACACCGCACCCACCTGGTGGCCCGCGCGCCCCACGCGCTGAAGGCCGCTCGCCACGGAGGGCGGTGACTCCACCTGGACGACCAGATCGACGGCACCCATGTCGATGCCCAGCTCAAGGCTGGACGTCGCCACGACGGCCGGGAGGCGGCCCTCCTTCAGGGCGTTCTCGATGCCGGCGCGTTCCTCCTTGGAGACCGAACCGTGGTGCGCGCGGGCTATCTCCACGGGCGCCCCCCGGCCGGCGCCGGCCTGGGCCATCGTCGCTGCGGGGGAGTGGTCTTCGGGCAGAGGCTCACCGGTCGCGCGTTCGTAGGCCAGTTCGTTGAGCCGGCCGCAGAGGCGTTCGGCGAGGCGCCGTGAGTTGGCGAACACCAGCGTCGAGCGGTGCGACTCGATCAGGTCGAGCAGGCGGTGCTCCACATGCGGCCAGATACTGCGCTGGCGCGGATCTGCGGCGCCCGCGTCGTCGACGAACTGCCCCACCTCGCCCATGTCCTCCACCGGGACGACGATGTCGAGGTCGAAGACCTTGTCGGAAGGCGGTTGGACGACGGAGGCGGGACGCGTACCGCCGAGGAACGCCGCCACCTCGTCGGTGGGACGGACGGTCGCCGACAGTCCGATTCGCTGGGCCGGACGTTCCAGGAGGGCGTCGAGCCGCGCGAGCGAGAGCGCCAGGTGCGCGCCGCGCTTGGTCCCGGCGACGGCGTGCACCTCGTCCACGATCACGGTCTCCACGCCGCGCAGCGACTCGCGAGCCCGCGAGGTGAGGATCAGGAACAGCGACTCGGGCGTCGTGATGAGGATGTCGGGCGGCTTGACGGCCAGCCTGCGGCGCTCGTCTGCCGGAGTGTCGCCCGACCGCATCCCGACCCGCACGTCGGGTTCGGGCAGTCCGAGCCGCCGCGCCGCCTGCCGGATGCCCGTCAGCGGCGCGCGGAGGTTGCGCTCGACGTCCACGGCGAGGGCCTTGAGCGGCGAGACGTACAGGACGCGGCATCGCTTGAGCGGCTCGGCGGCGGCCTCGCCCGCCGCGAGCCGATCGAGCGACCACAGGAACGCGGCGAGGGTCTTGCCGGATCCGGTCGGGGCGACGACCAGGGTGTCGTCGCCGGCGGCGATCGACTCCCACGCCCCGGCCTGCGCGGCGGTGGGTGCGGCGAACGCCCCGGCGAACCATGCGCGGGTCGCCGGGGAGAAGCGTTCGAGCACGTCACCCCTCATGGGGACCATCCTGCCTCGCGGGTCGGACAGAACACGGTCGCGTGGCGCGCGTCACATTGGCAGCAAGCGCTTGTCCGGCGAGGTCACGGCGTCCTTGGACGAACCGACCGTCGGATAGCGTGGGCGGGTGCGGCTCACAGTTTTCTGGGATCGGATGAACCAGCAGTTCGGAGAAGGCTACGCGGCGAGCGTCGCCAAGGACCACGTCATGGCCGCACTGGGGGGCCGCACCGTCGAGCAGGCTCTGGCGGATGGGGAACCCGCCAAGAAGGTCTGGCAGGCGGTGGTGGCCACCTTCGACGTCCCCTCCAAGCTCCAGTAAGGACCGTGCCGGGGGCCGACCACCCGCGGGACGGTCAGTAGACGGCCACCGCGATGACGAAGCCGATCATCAGGTTGGCGACCGCGAGCAGGATCGCGGCGGGCTCCAGCCGGTCGTCGGCGTCGTCGGCCATCTTCCCGATGCTGATCCCGATCAGCCGGTCGAAGATCACCGTCGCGAGCGTCTGCGCGACGATACCGGCGCCGCCGAACACCAGCGTCCTGCTCAGGCCCTCGGCGAGGTCACCACCCGACGCGAAGATCGACATGGCGACGATCAGCCCGACGCCGACCGTGGCGGCGCACGCGAGCAGCGTCGCGTTCGGGTTGCGGTGCTCGCGGATCACCGTGATCAGGCGTCCCGGCGTGGCGAAGTCGGTCATGTAGAAGCCGATGATGAACAGCACCAGACCGACCCCGGCGTACGCGAAGAGTGCTCCGGTCCCGTCCAGGAGGATCTGGCCAAGGCTGTCGTCGTTCGCCGCCAGGGTTGTCATGGTTCTCCTTCGGTACTGCAGGGGTTTCGGTATTGCAGGGGTTGCAGAGGTCTTCTGGTGCCGGCAGGGTCCGGCGCTCTTACCGGGGGCTACAGAGGGATGCGGTGCGGCACGAAGGAAGACGTGTCGTCGGTGATGAGGCCGGAGGTCTCACGGATGCCGACCCCCGCGGACTCGTCCTCGACGACCCACGCTCCGAGCACCGGATGCTCACCGTCGAAGTCAGGCAGCGCGCAGAACTCCTGAAAGACGAACCCCTCCGCGCCATAGCCGCCCTCTGTGCGCTGCTCACCGCCGTCCGGAGTGACGATGCGCATGCTCGCCCCCTCGCGGCCGAGCAGGGGCTTCTGCACGTACGACGTGAGGCTTCCCGGCGTGTTCAGGTAAGTGGGCAGCAGATTGGGATGCCCTGGGAACAACTCCCACAGCAGGACGAGCAACGCCTTGTTCGACAGCACCATCTTCCAGATCGGCTCGATCCACGACGTCGGGGTGCCGGGGATGTGCCGCCCGAACGGTTCGGCGACGATCCATTCCCAGGGGTAGAGCTTGCAGAGCGCGCGGATCTCCTGCTCGTCCAGGTCGACGAACCGCTCGCGCCCGGAGTCCCAGCCGATGTCCTCCATGGCGATGGCCACGCCGGGCAGGCCCGCCTCCTCGGCGGTCTCCTGCATGTAGGCGATCGTCATGACCTCCTCGCCGGTCTCGTCGCCGTTCGTCCAGGCGAAGTGCGCCGGGCCCTCGGCCACGTCGGGAGCGATCTCCTTCCAGCGGGCCACCAAGCGCTCGTGGATGGAGTTCCACTGGTCGTCGCCGGGATGGGTGTCCTGCAGCCAGTACCACTGGACGATGGAGCTCTCGACCAGCGCGGTCGGGGTGTCGGCGTTGTACTCCAGGAGCTTGGCCGGGCCGTCGCCGTCGTAGCGCAGGTCGAACCGGCCGTACAGATGCGGGTCACGGCGCCGCCACGACTCCTCGATCAAGGGCGCGACCCACTCCGGTATGCCGAGGACGTGGTAGCGCCCAGTGGCGACGACGTGCTCCACGACCTGCAGGCACATCCGGTGCAGTTCCTCGACGACCTCTTCGAGCGCGAGCACCTCGTCCATGTCGAAGATGTAGTGGACGGACTCGTCCCAGTAGGGCCGGGACAGATGCTCGGGGTGCGCGGTCTTGTGGAAGGCAAGCCCCTGGGACTCGATTTTCTCCGCCCAGCCGTCCCGGGGCGTCGAACGGGTACGGCGCACCGGTCAGCTCCCGCTCCGGCCGCCGCCGCCGAACCCACCGCGGCTCAGGGTGTGCCCGCTACCCGACTTGATCTTGCCCTTGCTGGGCCGAAAGCTGCTGCCGCCCGTCGCGAAGCCCGCGGAGTCGCGCTTGCCGCCGTAGTACCAGAAATATCGGTTGTAGGACGAGGTGTGACCGCTGTCGATGTCGTTCGGGTTGCAGAGGCCGTCCGACACCACCTTGTAGCCGCCCTGCGTCTTGCCTATCGCCGAGGCGCTCCGGTCCACGCAGTACGCGGTGGTCGACTTGGAACCGCAGGCGACCAGAGTGAGCGACAGCGCGCTTAGCATCCCGACCTTGACGGCGCGAGAGCTGAGCCGGCGAGGGGGCTCCTGTGGGGGCAAGGAGAACACGTCCTTCGAAACGAGGCGGCAAGCATCCGGAAGGTTCCGGACTGCATGGTCGGACACCCCCATAGAGAAGGAATCCGACATGCGGAGCCATAGCCTAGAGGCGCCCTACATGGGACGGAAGTGACGTGTGTTCCGGTTCCGTCACATCCTCGTCGCCGTCGGAGGTCGGGCCGTAACGAGCGGGCCTGCCCGGACGTCAGTCTGGAACGGGCAGGTGCGCGTACAGGTCCATCGCGTCCACGGTCGCGGGCAGATCACTGACCTGCCCGTCGCCGACCTCCACTACGCGCCATTCGCCGTCCGTACGACGTGCGAGGTCGGTGGTGATGAACCGGCAGCCGAGCGCCCGCACGGCGGGGGCGACGCCGGTCAGATCCGGGTCGGGTTCCACATCCGGACTGTCGGGGTGCGGCCCCACCAGGGCCGGCTCCCCGTCCACCCACCACACACGCGCCTCGCCCTCGCCGTCGTACGGCTCGTACTCGCGCACGACAAGGCCGCCCGCCAAGTGGTCATCCTGCAATGCGATCATCTTGGCCGCGATGTCGTGCAATTGGGCGAGGTTCTTCACGTCGGGTACGAAGCAGGCCTCGTCCCACTCGTGCTTGCGTGACTTCACATAGTCCTTGATCACACCAGGCCCGCCGTTCAGCGGACGGACGAGTTCGCTCAGCTCGTTCAGGTCGCCCGGGTCCTGCCCAACCGCCAAGGGGCGCCACACACTGTGCGGGGTCAAGCCGGCGAACGTGTCGTGCCAGCCCGGCAGTTCGTGGGCCCGCCGGTAGTCGTCGGGGTGGGTCAGTAGCACCGTCCCGCGCCGTTTCATTGCGGCGGCGGCCGCGGCGTACTCATCGCCCGTGAGCATCCAGCCGCGGTACCAGACCGCGCCCATCTCGGACGGCACCGCGCGCACCGCCCCCTCCACGTCCCCGCGTCTCAGCGCGTCGTGGTCGAGCAGGGCGATCTCGCCGTAGTGGTCCCGCACGGCCGCCGCCTCGCGGGAGAAGTGCGGGTCAACGCGCCGTGGGTGGAGCGGATCGACGCAGAAGAGGACGGTCAGCGTCATGATGGAACCCTCCGTGGACGGCGCCAGCGTACGGTGTCCGGACCAACATACGCACGGAGATTCCCGGTCAATTCCGTACGTGAGATGTTGATCGAACTGATGTTCGGTAAGCTGACCCGGTCCGCGGCGTCGTCCACAGGCGCGCCGGGGATTCGAAAGTGTCGGTGGCCCGCCGTAACGTCGCCTTCGACATCGCAAGCAGCGGCCGAGAGCCGACAGTCACGACGAGAAGGACATCTCATGGCAGCGAACGACCGGGAGAAGGCTCTCGAGACCGCACTCGCCCAGATCGAGCGGCAGTTCGGCAAGGGCTCGGTCATGCGGATGGGCCAGGAGGCGCGGGCACCGGTCGAGGTGATCCCCACCGGCGCCATCGCGCTCGACATCGCGCTCGGCATCGGCGGCCTGCCCCGCGGACGCGTCGTCGAGGTGTACGGCCCCGAGGGCTCCGGCAAGACCTCCATCGCCCTGCACGCGGTGGCCAGCGTCCAGAAGAAGGGCGGCATCGCCGCGTTCGTCGACGCCGAGCACGCCCTCGACCCCGAGTACGCCGCCAAGCTCGGCGTCGACATCGACGCCCTGCTGGTCTCCCAGCCCGACACCGGTGAGCAGGCCCTGGAGATCACCGACATGTTGATCCGCTCCGGGTCGATCGACATCGTGATCATCGACTCGGTGGCCGCGCTGGTCCCGCGCGCCGAGATCGAGGGCGAGATGGGCGACAGCCACGTCGGCCTCCAGGCCCGTCTGATGTCGCAGGCGCTCCGTAAGCTCACCGGCGCGATCAACCAGACCAAGACGACCGTCCTGTTCATCAACCAGCTCCGCGAGAAGGTCGGCGTCATGTTCGGCTCGCCGGAGACCACCACCGGCGGGAAGGCGCTGAAGTTCTACGCCTCCGTCCGCCTCGACGTCCGGCGCATCGAGACACTCAAGGACGGCACCGAGGCCGTCGGCAACCGCGTCCGTGTCAAGGTCGTCAAGAACAAGATGGCTCCGCCGTTCCGGGTCGCCGACTTCGACCTTCTCTACGGTCAGGGCATCAGCCGCGAGGGCGGCCTGATCGACCTCGGCGTGGAGCACGGCTTCGTCCGCAAGTCCGGTGCCTGGTACACCTACGACGGCGACCAGCTCGGCCAGGGCAAGGAGAACGCTCGCAACTTCCTCAAGGCCAACCCCGACATGGCGGACGGCATCGAGAAGAAGATCAAGGAGAAGCTGGGCATCGGCCCGAAGGTCGACAAGGAGGCCGAGCCCGCCGCGGTCGACGCGGCGCCGCCGGCCCCGACGACCCCGCCCGCCACCACCAAGGCCGCCTCCGGTGGGAGGAAGTCCACCAAGGCCGTCAAATCGGGTGATTCCTGACGGCGAATCCCCCGATACGGGTGACTCTTGACGAAGAGTAAGCGATGATCTCGTATGTAGGGCGGCGGCGCCTTACCCGGCACCGGCCTGCCGGTGGACGGACCTTCCCCGATGGCGCCGCCGCTCCCCTGGGCCGGGTCGCCGAGCCGGCCGGGTTCGGCGGTGACCGGGGCACTCCATCCGGGCGGCGACGGCCGTGACGGAACGTGCCACCGGCAAGCGCCCGGCCGATCCCGAGGCCGCCGCGCGGGAGCTGTGCCTGCGGCTGCTGGCGGCGTCTCCCCGTACCCGTGCGCAGCTCGCGGACGCGCTACGCCGCAAGAGCATCCCCGACGAGGTGGCCGACCGCGTCCTGTCGCGTTTCACCGACGTCGGCCTCATCGACGACGAGGCGTTCGCGCAAGCCTGGGTCCAATCCCGTCACGCCGGCCGCGGCCTCGCCAAACGCGCCCTGGCCGCCGAGCTTCGCCGCCGCGGCGTGGCCGACGACACCGTCAGCGACGCCGTCGAGTCCCTGAACCCGGGCCAGGAGGAGGCGACCGCCCGAACCCTGGTCGATCGCAGGCTTCGTGCCACCCGCGGCCTTGACCCCGCCAAACGCACCCGCCGCCTGGTCGGTCTCCTGGCCCGGAAGGGCTACTCTCCAGCCCTTTCCTACCGCGTGGTCAAAGAAGCCCTGGAAGAAGAAGGCGTCACCCTGGAAGACCTCCCCGCCCCGCCCCTCGACTGACTCGCCGATTCCTGCCACGCCCCCCGTTCGCCGGGTCAAGGAAGGTGGTAAGTAAGGAGTCACGCGGGCGTTCGGTTAGTCCGGAATGCCCGACGTTTGCTTGCTCATTACCTCCATGCCGCTTACCGTTACGGCAGTGAGGAGTTACTCCGCGTCTTGCGGATTGCTATACGGCCGAGCACGTTCGAGCAGCTGAGAGGCATAAGGGGCAGGTTCGTTGGCCGGATTCGGCCGAGGTACCGGGGACGCGTGCGCCGCGGCCCGGTGATGTCGCGCGCCCCGGCCGGGCGCGAGTAAGTCCTCGCTTGGAGGGCCCCGACAGGCTGGGCCCGCGGCGAGGAAGGATCTGCCTCATGGAGAGCGTCCTGCTGGGTGCAGCGCTGCTGGTGACCCTGGTCGCTCTCGTCATCGTCGTCCTCCGGCGGCCCGGCATGCCGGGCCGGGCGGCGGCGGAGATGGCCCGGGCGCACAGCGAGGCGGACGAGGTCAGGACGAAGGCCAAGCTGGACGCCCAGAGCGTGCTGGAGAAGGCCGAAGGGCAGGCGCGCCGCATCGCCGCCGAGACGCGCGCGGAGCTGGAGGAGGAGGGGCGCGCCCTCCGGGAGGATCTGCGGACGCTCAGGGAGGATCTGGAGCGCCGGGAGAGCCGCCTCGCCGAGCGCGAACAGCGGCTGGACGGCGAGGTCCGGCGGCTGGAGGAGTGGTCCGGCCGCCTCGCGGAGGCCAAACGGACGCTGGAGGGACGCAAACAGGAACTGGCCAAGGTCGAGGAAGAGCGGCGCCAGGTCCTGGAACGTGCGGCGGGGCTCACCGCCGAGCAGGCCAAGATCGAGCTGGTCGCGGCGATCGAGAACCAGGCCAAACGGGAGGCCATCCCGATCACGCGGGAGATCGAGAACTCGGCGCGGGCGGAGGGCGACAAACGCGCCCGCAAGATCGTGACGCTGGCGATCCAGCGGGTCGCCAGCGAGCAGACGGCCGAGTCGGTCGTGTCGGTGCTGCACCTGCCGAGCGACGAGATGAAGGGCCGCATCATCGGGCGCGAGGGCCGCAACATCCGCGCCTTCGAGACGACCACGGGCGTGAACCTCATCATCGACGACACGCCCGAGGCGGTGCTGCTGAGCTGCTTCGACCCGGTGCGGCGGGAGGTCGGCAGGCTGACCCTGGAGAAGCTCGTCCTGGACGGGCGCATCCATCCGCAGCGGATCGAGGAGATCTACGAGCGCAGCAAGAGCGACGTGGAGCAACTGTGTGTGCGCGCGGGCGAGGACGCCCTGGTCGAGGTCGGCATCGCGGACATGCACCCGGAGCTCATCGCCCTGCTGGGCCAGCTCCGCTACAGGACGTCCTATGGACAGAACGTCCTGAAGCACCTCATCGAGTCCGCGCACATCGCCGGGATCATGGCGAGCGAGCTGCGGTTGCCCGTAGACGTGGCCAAGCGGTGCACGCTGCTGCACGACATCGGCAAGGCCCTCACCCACGAGGTGGAGGGCAGCCACGCGCTGATCGGGGCGGAGATCGCGCGCCGCTACGGCGAGCACGAGGACGTGGTGCACGCGATCGAGGCGCATCACAACGAGGTCGAGGTACGGACGGTGGAGGCCGTCCTCACCCAGGCCGCGGACGCCATCAGCGGCAGTCGCCCGGGCGCACGCAGGGAGTCCCTGGAGGCGTACGTCAAGCGGCTGGAGCGGCTGGAGGAGATCGCCCGGGACCGGCACGAGGGGGTGGAGAAGGTCTTCGCGATGCAGGCGGGCCGGGAGATCAGGGTGATGGTCAAGCCCGACTCCGTGGACGACATCCAGGCACAGGTCATCGCCCGCGACATCGCGAAGCAGGTCGAGGACGAGCTGACCTACCCGGGGCAGATCCGCGTGACCGTGGTGCGGGAGTCGCGGGCCATCGAGTTCGCCCGCTGAGCCGCCCGAGCTTGCCGGTCGTCACGCGATTCCCGTCCGCCAACGGGTGTTCCCGGTGACGGACGGGCCGGCCGTCAGCCGACGGTCAGATCGATGGGATCGATGTCGCGAGGCTCGAAACCGAGGGTCTGACCGTAGAAGGCCAGCTCGGCCTCCAGGCACGCGATGACCGTCCCCGCGCGCCGGAAGCCGTGCGACTCGCCCTCGAAGGTGAGGTAGGCGTACGGCATCTTCTTCTCGGCGAGCGCCACGGCGAACCGCTCGGACTGGTCTGGCGGCACCACCGGATCGTTCAGCCCCTGCAAGAGCAGGACGGGGCAGGCCGTGCGGTCCGCGTGGTTCAGCGGCGAGCGCTCCTCGTAGGCGCGCTCGAAACCGGGCAGCGGGCCGATCAGGCCGAACAGGTACTGCGATTCGAAGTCGTGCGTGGCCTCGGCGAAGCTCTGCAGCTCACTGATCCCGAAGTAGGAGGTGGCGGCCTTGAACACGTCGTTCTGGGTAACCGCGGCGAGCGTCGTCCAGCCGCCGGCGGAGCCCCCGCGGATCGCCAGGCGCGCGGGATCGGCGATGCCGCCGTCCACGAGCGCCCGCGCGGCGGCGACGGCGTCCTCCACGTCCACCACGCCCCATTGGCGGCGCAGACGCTCCCTGTAGGCGCGGCCGTAGCCGGTGGAGCCGCCGTAGTTGACGTCGATGACACCGATGCCGCGGCTGGTGAAGTACGCCCGTTCCAGGTTGAGCACCGTGGAGACCCGGCTGGTGGGCCCGCCGTGTACGAACACCACGTACGGCGGCAGTTCCCCTTCTGGGGCGGTGGCCTCCGGGTTGGTCGGAGGGAAGACGTAGGCGTGGACGGGCCGTCCGAACGGCCCTTCCAGGCGTTCTGCGCGCGGCTTGGACAGGTACGCGACATCCGGTACCTCAGCCAGCTCACGGCGTAGCCCCTCGACCCGTCCCGTCGTGGAGTCGATCCGCACGACAGACGGTGGGACGTCCGGTCCGCCGCCGATCCCGACGATGGTCGTGCCGTCCGCCGACAGTTGCGGCAGCCAGTGCTCGTACGGGACCTCCAGGTCGATGAGGTCCAGCGTCTCCGGGTCGTAGATGCCGAGGCGCATGTCGCCTTCACCGTGCAGGACGGCGAGACGGCCGTCGCCCAGGAGCGCGTACGGCATGCCTCCCAGTTGCCAGAGCGGGCCGGTGAACTCCTCCTCGGCCGGGTAGAGCGCCTGCGGTGATTCGCCGTGCAGGCCCACCTGATAGATGTTCCACCAGCCAGGCCAGTCGGAGATGACGTACAGCGATTGGTCGTCGCGCCACAGGGGGGCCACCGCGGACTCGGTGAGGCCGCCCTTGACCGTTCGGGGCGCGACCGTCTTGCCGTCCTCTACCGCGGCCACACGCAGCTCTGTGCCATCCCAGGGCATCCGCGGGTGGTTCCACTGGACCCAGGCCAGATGACCGCCGCTGGGGGACGGTGTGGGGGAGGCGTAGAAGTGCGCACCGGTCACCAGTTCCCGGATCGCCCCGGCGTTCTCCGCCGCGCTGCCGTCCAGGGGCACGGCCACGATGGCGCGCCGGATCCCCGCGACGCCCTCCTCACCCTCGCCGGGCGCCGCGATGTGCCCCTCGCACACGCACCAGATCTCGGTACCGTCCGGCGACAGCACGAAGTCGGCATAGCGCAGCCCCGCCTGGACGGCCGGCTCGGGTGTCAGCGGATACGGCTTCGGGTCGCCCTCGTCGAGCCGGTGGAGGCGCTGATCTTCGTAGTTGGCGAAGACGAGCGACGGGCCCTCGGCGGTGCGGACCGGCAGGTATGACCGCCCGCCGTACTCGTGCACGCGCGTGCGCGCGTCCCAGGGGGCTTGCAACAGATCCGTCCGCTGACCGCCCTGGAGATGGACGACCGTGGTCCGCCCACCCTCCTCGGGTCGGGCCTCCTGCCACCACACGTCATCACCCGCGACGGTCGGAAAACTCAAGCGCAGCCGGGCGCGGGCGACATCGGCCGCAGAGATGGGTGAGGGCCAGGAGCCGTAGGGGAGGGGCGCACGAGCGGTCATAACAGGAATCGTCTCGCATACGGGGATCGGTTGGGGCCGTGACGGGCGGTTTGACTTCGGAAAGATACAAGCCGGTCACCAGGCGACCCCTGGGTGACGACCTGTTCGCGCGACGGAGCGGGCCCTGTCGCGCGAACAGGGGCACCGACCGGTGGTCTCCGGTCGGCGCCCCTGAAACGTGAACTGGAACGTGAAACTGAGCGCAACAGCGGCGGATCTCACACCGGGGGCACCGCCCCTGCCCCGCCGGCGCCCATTCCCGGCACCGGCGGCGCGACGACGTCGGCGCCCATGGTCCTGGCCTCGGTCTTGCGGCTGCGCCGGCTGCGAGCCTCCAGCCAGGTCGCGAGCCGGCTCACGGCCATGTTGATCGCGATGTAGATGACCGCGACCACGATGCCGGCCTGGAGCTTGTTGTTGTGGTAGTTGGCGGGCACCGTCCGGAAGCCGACGCTGAGCAGCTCGGAGTAGGCGATGATGAACCCAAGCGCGGTGTCCTTGAGCAGGACGACGAGCTGGCTCACGATCGCCGGCATCATCACCGTGACCGCCTGCGGGAGCAGGACCAGGCGCATCACGCCGTTCTTGCGCAGGCCGACGGAGTAGGCGGCCTCCGCCTGGCCCTTCGGGATCGACTGGACGCCAGCGCGCACCACCTCGGCCAGCACCGAGCCGTTGTACATCACGAGGCCGAAGACGACCGCCGCGAACGCGGGCACCGTGATGGTCCCGGCGTTGATCTCCACTCCGAAGAGCGAGAAGAAGTTGTCCACCAGCACGCGCTGGAAGGTGCCGAGCGGGGAGTCTGCGATCGTCGGGCTGATCTTGTTCGGGATGAAGAACGCCAGGAAGATCAAGATCAGCAGCGGGATCGCCCGGAAGAACTCCACCACGATCCCGGCCGGGACCCGCACCCACCAGTGGTCCGACAACCGCGCCAGGCCGAAGACCACGCCGAACAGCAGGGCCAGGACGGACGCCACCGCCGCGGCCTTCAGCGTGGCCCACAGGCCGGGCAGGATCAGCTTGTCCCACACCGTCCACTTGGTGAACGGACTCCACAACTCGCCGGCGAACTGGCCCTTCTCGTTGAAGCGCCAAAGGAACGCGGCGAAGATGCCGAGGAGGACGACCGACGCGACGACGGTCACCACGTTGTTCCGCGCGCGCGCCCGGGGCCCGGGAGCATCGAACAGGACGGTCGCTTCCTTGCTCATCGCGCCACCGCCATCCGCTTGTGCAGCCATCCGAAGAAGAACCCGGTGGGCAGCGTGAGGATCATGAAGCCGACGGCCACGCCGATGAACAGCGGGAGGGCCCCGCTGGTGAACGAGGGCAGGTCGAGAAGGTCCTTCGTGACCGCCGCGGCCTCGGTGTAGCTCGCGGCCGAGGCCACCGTCGTGTTCTTGATCATCGCGATCAGCACGCTGCCCAGCGGTGCGATGACCGCGCGGAACGCCTGCGGCAGGATCACGATGCGCAGCGACTGGCTGAAGGTCAGCCCGATCGAGCGCGCCGCCTCGGCCTGCCCCAGCGGCACCGTGTTGATGCCCGCGCGCAGCGACTCGCAGACGAACGCGGCGGTGTACCCGGACAGGCCGAGCACCGCCCACCAGTAGTAGGTGGTCGACGGGCTATCGGAGAACTTCAGCGCCAGGACGTCGTTGAGACCGAGGCTGCACATCAGCAGCACCAGGGTCAGAGGCGTGTTGCGCACGAGGTTGATGTAGGTGGTGCCGACGACGCGCAGCAGCGGGACCGGGGCGACCCGGAAGCTCACCAGGACCGTGCCGATCAGCAGGGAGAACACGGCCGAGAGCGCGGCGAGCCGTATCGTCGCCCAGAATCCGTCGAGGACCTGGTCGATGTTGTCGAAGAACGGGCCGAAGTCAAACATTGAATAGCTGTTCCATGGCGTTCCAGAGGGTCGTGCCATGTCGGCGCGTCCGGGAAGGCGTTGGCCTCCCCGGGACGCACCGGCGTGACGGGCTCAGCCTCGGATCAGGCACAACCTTCCATCTGCGGGACGGTCGTGACGAGCTTCAGCCCCGTGCCCGAGAAGTGCTTGTCCAGCAGGGTCTTGGCGGTGCCGTCGGAGTACATCTGCGTGACGGCGGTATTGACGGCCTCGCAGGTCTCCTTGTCGCCCTTCTTGATGCCGATGCCGTACTTCTCGTCGGTGAAGGGCGCGTTGATGACCTTGAACTTGCCCTTCTGCTGGTTGGCGAAGCCGGCCAGGATCAGGTCGTCGGTGCTGACCGCGTCCAGGGCGCCCGCTTGGAGCTTGGCGGCGCAGTCGGAATAGCTGCTGGCCTCGACGAGGGTGACGCCCTTGATGTTGAGCTTGCCGTCCGGGGGGCCCTCGGTGATGCGGCGGAAGGAGTTGGACCCGGCCGCCTTGCACAGCTTCTTGCCCTTGAGCTCCTCGGGCTTCTTGATGGAGGTGTTGCTGGCCTGCACCATCGTGTCCTGGTGCGCGACGTAGTACGGGCCGCCGAAGGTGACCTGGGCCTTGCGGGCCTCGGTGATGGAGTACGTCGCGAAGACGAGGTCGACCTGGCCGCCGCCCAGGAACGACTCGCGGTTCGCCGACGTCGTCTCCTTGAACGTGATGCCGCTCTCGGGCACGCCCAGCTTCTGGGCAACGTACTTGGCGACGTCCACGTCGAAACCGTCGTATGAGCCGTCCGGCTTCTTCAGGCCCAGTGCGGGCTGGTCGAACTTGATGCCGATGGTCAGCTTCTTGTCGTCCTTGGCCTTCTGGACGACGGACTTGGCCTCGGTCTTCTCCTTGTCGCTGCCACAAGCGCTGAGCGCCAGGGACAGCGCCATCCCCGCGCCGATGAAGGCGCCGATACGACGTGCTCGCATGCTCTCGTCTACCTCTGCTCTTGTGTGACGTCGGGCGGAAGGGTTCAGTGCGTGAGGATCTTGGAAAGGAAGTCCTTCGCGCGGTCCGTACGCGCGTTGGTGAAGAACTCGTCGGGCGTGTTCTCTTCCACGATCTGGCCGTCCGCCATGAACACGACCTTCTGCGCGGCCCTGCGGGCGAAGCCCATCTCATGGGTGACCACGATCATCGTCATACCGTCTCTGGCGAGTCCGGTCATGACGTCCAGGACCTCGTTGACCATCTCCGGGTCGAGAGCCGACGTAGGCTCGTCGAACAGCATCACCTTGGGCTTCATGGCGAGGGAACGCGCGATCGCGGCGCGCTGCTGCTGCCCGCCGGAGAGCTGGGCGGGGTACTTCTGGGCCTGGTTGGCGATGCCCACCCGGTCCAGCAGTTCCAGCGCGTGCTTCTCTGACTCCTGCTTGCCCTGTTTGCGGACCTTGATGGGTCCGAGCGTGACGTTCTCCAGGATCGTCTTGTGTGCGAACAGGTTGAACGACTGGAACACCATGCCGACATCGGCGCGCAGCTTCGCCAGGTCCTTGCCTTCCTTGGGCAGCTCCTTGCCGTCCACGCGGATCGTGCCGCCGTCGATGGGCTCCAGGCGGTTGATCGATCGGCACAGGGTCGACTTGCCGCCGCCGGACGGCCCGATGACGACGACGACCTCACCGCGGTCCACGGTGAGGTTGATGTCCTTGAGGACGTGCAGCTCGCCGAAGTGCTTGTCGACGTGCTCGACCACGACGAGGGGCCCGGCGCCCGCGGTGGCCTGCTCCGGGACGGAGTCGTCCGGCCCGCCGCCCTTGGAGAGGTCGGGCCCGCCTTCGCTGCCTGTCATGCGCTCGGACTTTACGTCATCCGTGCTGACGGCAAGACTCCGGGCGGTACCGATACGATCACGAAAACGTATGTTGGCGGGCGTCCTCGCAGGTTGGCGGGCCATGGCCGGAACGGGCCGGACACGGCGCCTCCGCCGATTCGTGACCCGCCGGTAACCCTTTGGTGATCATGCTCGGCGACCCGGGCCGGCGCGTACCCTTGATGACTGTCATGAGTACGCCTTTGGAGATGGGCCCCCGCACGTACGAGATCCGTACCTACGGGTGCCAGATGAACGTCCACGACTCTGAGCGGCTGTCCGGGCTCCTGGAGTCGGCCGGGTACGTCCGCGCGGAGAACGCCGAACCCGATGTCGTGGTGTTCAACACCTGCGCCGTCAGGGAGAACGCCGACAACCGCTTGTACGGCAACCTGGGACATCTGCGACCCGTCAAGGACGGGCGCCCCGGTATGCAGATCGCCGTTGGCGGCTGCCTTGCGCAGAAGGACCGCGACAGCATCGTCAAGCGGGCGCCGTGGGTGGACGTGGTGTTCGGTACGCACAACATCGGTTCATTGCCCGCCCTGCTAGAGCGCTCTCGTGTGCGGGAGGAAGCGCAGGTTGAGATCGAAGAGTCCCTGGTGACCTTCCCCTCGACGCTGCCCAGCCGGCGGGAGTCGCCCTACGCGGCGTGGGTGTCCATCTCGGTCGGATGTAACAACACCTGCACGTTCTGCATCGTCCCGTCGCTGCGCGGCAAGGAGAAGGACCGCCGCCCCGGTGAGATCCTCGCCGAGGTCGAGGCGCTGGTGGGCGAGGGCGTGCTCGAGGTCACCCTGCTCGGTCAGAACGTCAACGCGTACGGCTCGGGCTTCGGTGCTCTTTCCGCGGCGCCCGAGGACGTCCGTGCGATGACGGCCGGCGGCCAGTCGGCCTTCGCTGGACTGCTGCGCGCGTGCGGCAGCGTCGAGGGACTGGAACGCGTCCGGTTCACCTCGCCGCACCCCAAGGACTTCACCGACGACGTCATCGAGGCCATGGCGGAGACGCCGAACGTGATGCCGTCCCTGCACATGCCCTTGCAGTCGGGCTCCGACGCGGTGCTGCGCGCGATGCGCCGCTCGTACCGGCAGGAGCGCTACCTCGGCATCATCGAGAAGGTGCGGGCAGAGATCCCCGACGCGGCGATCACGACCGACATCATCGTGGGCTTCCCCGGCGAGACCGAGGCGGACTTCGAGCAGACCCTGCACGTCGTGCGTGAGGCCCGGTTCTCGTCCGCGTTCACCTTCCAGTACTCCAAGCGCCCGGGAACTCCGGCCGCGACCATGGACGGCCAACTGCCCAAGGAGATCGTCCAGGAACGGTACGAGCGGCTTGTCGCCCTCCAGGAGGAGGTCTCCTGGGCGGAGAACAAGAAACAGCTCGGGAGGACCCTCGAAGTGCTCGTGGCCGAAGGAGAGGGCCGCAAGGACGACGCGACCCGCCGACTGTCGGGACGTGCGGCGGACAACCGTCTCGTCCACTTCAAGGCGCCGGAGGAGCCGGTCAGGCCGGGTGACATGGTCACGGTCGAGGTCACCTACGCCGCCCCGCATCATCTGGTCGCAGACAAGCCCGTGCGGGACATCCGCCGTACCCGCGCCGGCGACGCGTGGGAGGCACGCCAGGCGAAGCCGGACGAGAGCGCCGGGGGCGCCAGGCAGAAGGGTGTTTCGCTCGGGATGCCTTCCATCGGACGTCCGGCCTCGCCTGTGACGATGTCGTCCGACACGGCCGCGTCGGGCTGCGCAGCCTGCCCCTGAACTCCGGCATGATCGGAGGCACCCGCCACGGGCCCGCCCTGAAGGAGGCAGCATGCTGATCTCGGCGGCGGTATGCCCGCACCCACCCGCCCTCGTGCCCGCTCTTGCCGGGGAGGCTGCGCCGGAACTGGACGGTGTGCGCGCCGCATGCGACGAAGCCATCCGTCGTCTTGGTGTCGCCTACACGGATGTGACCGTCAGGCCCCCGAGGCTGCGCGCTTCCACTGTGGACGCTCTCATCGTCGTCGGCGGAGCTCCGGAAACGCGTGCCTACGGGCCGGACGCGTTCGCGACGCTTCGTCCGTACGGCCTCGACTGGACGAGTCCAGTCAGCGCTACGGTGACCGCCACAGAGGCCCTGCCGCTCTCGCTGACGATCGGGCATTGGCTTCTACAGCGACAGGATGCCGACGCAGGCTCCCTCTACCAGGCGGTGGGATTCGACAATTCGCCTGAGGAATGCCTAAGACTTGGCCAGGGACTCGCTGACTCGGCTGAGCGGGTCGCCCTGCTGGTCATGGGCGACGGTTCGGCATGCCGCTCCGAGAAGGCTCCCGGTTACCTGGACGAGCGCGCTCGCCCTTATGACGAGGCCGTTGCGCGTGCTCTCGCCGACGCCGACGCCGACGCCCTGGCCAAGCTGGATACGGGGATGTCCCGGGAACTCCAGGTGGCCGGGCGCGCGGCGTGGCAGGTCCTCGCCGGCGCAGCGGGGGCCGCGGACGGCCCTCAGATCGCCCGTGGCGCCTGGACCGGCGTGGGTGGCGTCCAGGGTGCCGGCGGCCTCACCGCCGGTCTGCTCGCCGAAGAGGCGCCGTACGGCGTGGGCTATCTCGTCGCGAGCTGGACGCGGACCGTCCGCGCCCTCACCGCGGGGCCGGCCGAGGACGCGAGCTAGGAGGGCTGCCCGCCGCCCGGCGTGCCGTCGCCGTGCGTGCCGCCGGTCTGGCCGCCCTCACCGCCCCTGTCGATGTAGTCGCCGGCCTTGTCCTGGGCCTTGTCGACCTTGTCGGCGTGCTTGCCGCCGGTCTTCCGGTCGATCATGTCCCCGCTCTTGTCCACGGTGTTCCTGGCCTTGTCGGGGTGCTGGCCGAGCATCTGCTTGACCTTGTCGACGATGGACATTCGTTCTCCCCCCGGATCCCTCGTCTCGACGGCGCCGCGCGACCTCGCACGACACCCGTACAACCCGGCTATACCCGTTCTGTTGCCACAATTAAGCCTGTGACCTCTCCAGATGTGATCGCGGTCGTCGGGCCGACCGCCGCCGGCAAGTCCGACCTCGCCGTGGAACTGGCCCTGCGCGTTGGCGGTGAGGCGGTCAACGCCGACTCGATGCAGCTGTATCGCGGCATGGACATCGGCACCGCCAAGCTCGCCCCGGACGAGATGCGCGGTGTCGCGCACCATCTCCTGGACATCTGGGACGTGACCGTGACGGCGAGCGTCGCCGAGTATCAGCGGCTCAGCGCTGACGCGATCGCCGAGATACGTGCGCGAAGCCGAATGCCGGTGCTGGTAGGCGGATCGGGGCTGTACGTGCGGGCCGCCCTTGACCGACTGGAGTTTCCCGGCACGGACCCGGATGTCCGCGCGCGCTTGGAGACCGAACTAGCTGAAGTGGGGTCTGACGTCCTGCACGAGCGGTTGTGTGCGCTCGACCCGGCGGCGGCAGAGGCGATCCTGCCCAGCAACGGTCGCCGCATAGTCCGCGCCCTGGAAGTGATCGAGATCTCTGGTCGCCGGTTCAGCGCCACCTTGCCCGCGCACGACTACCGCTACGAGACGGTCGTGCAGATAGGGCTGGAAGTGCCGCGTGACGAACTGGACGAGCGGATCGGCCTGCGGGTGGAGCGCATGTGGGAGGCGGGTCTGGTCGACGAGGTCCGGGACCTGGAGAAGAAGGGGCTGAGGGACGGCTTGACCGCCGGACGCGCCCTCGGGTACGCGCAGGTCCTCACGTTCCTCGCGGGGGAGTGCAGTGAGGAACAGGCCAAGGCGGAGACCGTACGGACGACCCGCCGCTTCGCCCGGCGGCAGGAATCCTGGTTCCGCCGCGACCCGCGTGTCCACTGGCTGCCCTATGACGCCCCTGATCTGGCGGAGCGCGCGCTCGCCCTCGTCAGGTGAGGTGTCAGAGGGAGGCAATACGATCGAAGGATGCGGTTTGTTAAGGGGCATGGCACCGAGAACGACTTCGTGATCCTGCCCGACTTCGACGGAACCCTGGAACTCACGCCGGAGACTGTGGCGCGGCTGTGCGATCGGCGGGCCGGGATCGGTGCCGACGGCGTCCTCCGCGCCGTCCGGACCAAGGCCATGGGCGTCGAGGCGGATGCCGAATGGTTCATGGACTACCGCAACGCCGATGGCAGCATCGCCGAGATGTGCGGTAACGGGGCGCGCGTGTTCGCGCGCTACCTGGTGGACGCTGGGCTGGCCGCCCCCGGTGAGTGGAACGTGGCGACCCGGGCGGGGCTGCGGGGCGTGACGCTGGGCCCGTCCGGCGACGTGACCGTGGATATGGGGCCACCCCAAGTACTCGGTTTGGGCGAGGCATCCATCGCGGGTGATGTGTTCCAAGGCCGGCGTGTTTCTGTGGGGAACCCCCACCTGGCCTGCGCCGTGGACGGTCCGGTGACGGCGCTCGACCTGTCGCGCGCCCCCGGTTTCGATACGGCGGTCTTCCCGGACGGTGTGAACGTTGAGTTCTATCGAACCATCGGTGAGCGGCATGTTGAGATGCGCGTGTACGAGCGCGGCTCCGGCGAGACGCGGTCCTGTGGCACCGGGACGGTGGCTGTTGCCGCCGCAGCCGCGGCAGAGGCCGACGATTCGTCTGATCTCGCCTGGTCCAAGGGGGAGTGGACGGTGGACGTACCGGGCGGGCGTGTCACCGTGATCCTCGATGGCGAGACCAGTCTCTTGAGAGGGCCCGCGGTACTGGTGGCCGAGGGTGAGACTCGTCCCGGCTGGCTTTGACAGGCCCCTGACATGTACCTGACAAACCCTGCCCGACCAGGGATTTCAACCGCCTAGGGGTGGTCCCGGATCGAACAGGACAGTTGTCCCTCTCCAACGGGACCCGAACGGGATAACTTTCTTCTTGCACACCCTCTGGTGAATGGCCCGTATGGACCGGGATGGGAGCCCCGGCGCCGTACGGAGCCCGAGGGCCGGTGGCGACCTTCTTGGCGGGGGGCGGTCACCGGCCCTCCCACCGGGTGGCCCCCGGTGAGTCGCCCCGGGCGCGCGATCCACCTTCAAACAGCGTGGTTTTCAACCAGCGCGATCAGACACAACTGATCAGCACCATCGACTCGTTCGTGGCGAGCGAGGGGTCGCTAGGGATGAGTGCCGTTGACGGGCAACCGAGCCCGGACCGAAGTACCGCCCTTGGGGCCGGGCCCGACCGTGCAGGAACCGCCCAGCTCGGCTGCGCGCTCGCGCATGGAGGACATGCCGATGCCGGAGCGCACCCGTGGAGGAAGCCCCACACCGTCGTCATCGACAGTGACATGCAAGTCACCGTTCAGATACAGGTACACCTCCGCGCAGTCGGCGTTCGCGTGCCTGTGCACGTTGGTGAGCGCCTCCTGCACGATCCGGTACGCGGCGACCTCCGCGGCGGCGGGCAGCCGCTCCAGGTCTCCTTCGACATGGACGTCCACCTTCGGGCCGTCCCCTGTCGCGACGACACCGCCGAGAGCCTGGATCGCCCCGGCGAGACCCAGGTCGTCCAGGGCCGGAGGACGCAACCCGTACACCAGGTCGCGGATGTCGCCGATGGTGCGTCCCATCGTCGCCCGCAGGTTCTCCAGCAGCGCGTCCACGGACCCGGGGTCGGTCTTCAGCGTGATGCGCGCCGCGTCCACCGTCATGGCGAGGCTGGCGAGCGTGGGACCGAGCCCGTCGTGCAGGTCACGGCGCAGGCGGCGCCGTTCTTCCTCACGGGTGCGCAGGATGCGCTCCCGTGAGCGCTGCACGTCCGCCGCCAGCCGCGCCGCGTTCGCCAGTTCGGCCAGGTTGCGCGCCAGGATCCCGGACAACCGCGCGTCGGGCGGACGGGCGACGCCGAACAGCAGCCGTCCCACCGGCTCGCCGTGCCACACCAGCGGGATGAGCTGGGGACGGTCGCCGAGCTCGCCGTCCTCGGCGGAGATCGTCCGGCCGTCGCGGTCCAGCACCTCGATCAGGACACCGGTGGCGTGCAGCGCCGAGCGCGCGACCTCGGCCGCGACCGCGAGCGCGGCTCCCGGGTCCGCGGCGGTCTGCAGCCGCCGGTTGAGCCGGTCGGCGATCCGGTACGGGTCGCGCTCGCCGTGGATCAGCCCGTCCACCGCGCGCTGGAGCCGCCGCCGGACCGGTTCGAACACCGCGCCCGCCGCGATCGCGCCGGCGAGACCCGCGAGGGTGCCGCGGCCGTGCGCCAGCAGGCTCGCGGCGCCGACCAGGGCGAAGTACACGCCGGTGATCACCACGACGAGTCCGGCGTACACCAGGGTCCGGCTGACCACCAGGTCGATGTCGTACAGCCGGTAACGGGTGATCGCGATGGCGATGCAGATCGGGACGGCCGCGATCGTGACGTTGCGCAGCGGGTCGCCGATCGGGCTGTTCTCGCCCACGTAAATGATCGTCTGCGCGAGCACGCCCGGGTAGACGACCCACGCGATCTGCCGCCGGACGTCGGGAGGCGACCGGATGAACCGCACGACGATCGACGCCAGCCCGCCCACCAGCGTGGCGATGATGAGCGCGCTGATCGGCAGGGGGATCTCCTGGAAGGGGTAGACCGACACCCCGTTGTGGAAGCGCCGCGCGTCGGGGTCGACCGTCAGGTGCGCGCAGACGACGATGGGCACCAGCAGGGCCATGACCAGCACGGGCCGGTACCAGCGCGACACGAGCCGCCCGTCCGGGAAGATCAGCGGCAGGACGAGCGTGAGCGCGAACGTGTCGATCGCCCACAGCCACGTTCCGAGCCACGTGAGGAAGCCCGCCCCGGCCCAGCCGTGCAGCTCGAACCACGGTCCGAGGTTGAGCGCCAGGATGTACAGGGCCGCGCAGAAGCCGGACCCGACCATGAGCCAGCCGACCCTCAGCCCCGGCCGGTGCCGCAAGAGGGTCGCGGCCACAGGCGTCCAGAAAAGCGCGATCACGATCTCGGGATGCCACCAGACGACCCGGCGGTCCTCCGGAAGCCAGGCACCCAGGATCAGCGATCCGGCGACGGTGAGGACCGCCGCCAGGGCAAGCAGGACCGCCGCGCGTCCCGCCCCCCGGTCGTGTTCCACCGTCTGCATCGTCGCCACTCCTGAACCAAAAGTAATGGAATGTTAAAACGTCCTGCTCCCTGTCCTGGAGTTCTAGGGGCGTCCGCCTCAGGACATCGGGACCCCCTGCTGCGGAAACTGTCTTCGTCGCGGCCTGTGGGCGCGTGCCGCGATGGTAACCATGGGAACCGGCTGATGGCACCAAAGGCGCAGGCCAGCGGCAGTGGGCGAGGAGCGGCCCGGCGTTCTGCGCGGTGCCGTCCACCGGGATCCGGCCGAGCGGCGTGGGCGGCGTCTCCCGAGCTCAAACAGGGGCGGGTTCGGAGCACCGCCGGCGCCGGCCGGGCAGTCCACATCGGACAGAACGCTTGATTTAACACTGAATGTGGCACCGGACATCGCAACGGACATGGGCATACCTCTACGGTGAACGACACAGTCAAGCCGTAGGACGCACATCTAGGCCGTGACGAGCACAGCGATCACAGGAGACGCTTCAGTAACTCTTGTTCGATTTTCAGTGTGCCTAGGGGCTGGCCAGAAGAGTGAGCATGCTGTCGCGTGCCAGCGTCCGTACCCCGCGCCGGAGCTCGTCTGGGGTGACGTCTTCGAGGATGAGCCGCTGGAGGACGAACCCGGGCATGAGACCGAAGATCGTCTTGCCTGCGGCCTCGACGTCCGTCTCGGGGGGCAGTAGCCCCGCCTCCACATGGCGCCGCACATAGCGCATCCACGTTTCCCGCAGTGCCCGGATGTTGTCTCGGACGTAGCGGCCCAGTTCGGCGTCGTGCATGGTCAATCCCCACGCCTGGGGCGCGAGCCGGAGCGGGCCGTCCTCCCCGGAGAGGTTGACGATCTTGCTTGCGAGCTGTTCGACCATCTCGTCCAGCGGGGGGAGCGGGTCGCGCTCCGCGAGGTCGACGAAGAACGTCTGGAGGTCGCCGATCACGGTGGACATGACGGCTTCGATGATCTCGTTCTTGCTCTTGAAATAGCGGTAGACGGCACCGGCCGAGAGCCCGGACTCGGCGAAGACGTCCTGCATGGACGTCTCGTGGATGCCCTTGCGGATGAAACAGGTGCGGGCGGCGTCCATGATCTGGCGGCGGCGCCGCTCCAGGTGCTCCGGGCTGACTCGCGGCATGGAGTCAACATAAAACGAACATCCGTTCTTGACAAGTCTCGACATCGGTGCGAGCCTGGAGATCTAAAGAGAACGAACATTCGCTTTAATTGGAGGCGGCCGTGCAGCCCTCCCTCGCCAAGCGTGCCCTCGGTGTCGCCGCGGGCGCGGCACTCCTACAGCTCGTCATGATCATCGCGTTCGCGTGGCCCTCGGCCCGCCTCGCCCCGCGCGACGTGCCGATCGTCGTGACCGGCCCCCAGGCCGCCGCGGTCGCCGATCGTCTCGGCCGCGCGCAGCCCGGCGCCTTCGCCATCGAGACACGACGGGACGAGGCGGCCGCGCGCGCGGCGCTCACCGACCGCAAGGCCTACGGCGCCATCGTCACGACTCCGTCCGGCCCTCGGGTTCTCACCGCGTCCGGGGCCTCCCCCATGATCGCGCAGCAACTCGGACAGCTCGTCCAGAAGATGGCACAAGAGCAAGGCGCGGTGGCTCAAGGCACCCAGGCCCGCTCGGCCCAGAGCCAGGCGCCGGCCGTCCAGGACGTGGTCGCCGCGGATCCGGACGACCCGCGCGGCGCCGGGTTCGGCGCTCTCGTCCTCCCGCTGATCATGTCCGGTATCGCCGCGTCCGTGCTGCTGACATTCGCGATCTCCGCGCCCGCGTGGCGCGCCGCCGGAGTGGTCGTGTTCGCGTTGCTCGGCGGCTTCGGCGCGGCCGGCATCGCCCAGGGCTGGCTGTCGCTGCTACCCGGCTCCTACCTCACGCTTGCCGGGGTCATGTCGCTGTCCATCCTGGCGGTGGCCGGCACGGTCGCGGGGCTCGCTGCGGCCATGGGACGCGCGGGCCTCGGCGTCGGCGCACTGCTGCTGCTGTTCCTCGGCAACCCCCTGTCGGCCGCCTCGTCGGCCCCCGAACTGCTGCCGCAGCCGTGGGGCGCCCTCGGACAGTTCCTCCCGCCCGGCGCCGCGGTCACCCTGCTCCGCTCCATGGCGTTCTTCGACGGCGCTGGGGCGGCCAGGGCGCTGACCGTCCTCATGGCCTGGGCCGCTGCGGGACTTGCCCTGCTGGTCGTCGGCGAGCTGCGTGTTCGCGGCAAGGAGGAGCCCGTCGAACGGGAGCCCGCCCTCGCCTGAAACCGTCCGTGCTGAACCCTTCTCGCGCGGACCACGTATCAGGGACCGGACCGCGCCACGCGGACTGAACCGCACACTGCGGATGTGGCGGACCGGCCTGCCTTCCCAGGCCGGCCCGCCACTGTTCGCTTTCCCCCGAAGTCCCTCCCCCCGAATGGGGTGCGCCCCGGCGTTTCTTCGCGCCGACAGTGATCGGCCAGTAGCATTCTGTGACTGGAATCACGGCCGGGAGGGGGGACATGGCGGCGTTCCTGCTGCGCCGGCTGGCGAACTACGCCGTGCTGGTCGTGCTCGCGGCGAGCCTCGCCTACCTGCTCGCCGCCGCCGCGCTCAGGCCGCGCGCCAACTACGAGGACCGCGCGCCCCGTCCTCCCGAGGCCGTCGTCGACGCCCAGCTCACCCGGTACAACCTCAACGACCGCACGCCCTTGGCCGAGCGCTACGTCACCTGGGTCTCGGGCCTCGCCCACGGCGACTTTGGACGCACCTGGCAGGGCGACTCCGTCAACGAGGAACTGTGGCGCCGGGTCGGCGTCAGCCTGCGGCTGTTGTCCCTCGGAGCCGTCCTGGGCAGTCTGCTCGGTGTCCTGGTCGGCGCCTACGCGGCCGTCAGGCGCGGCCATACGGCCGACCGGTTCATCACCCTTCTCTCCTACCTCCTGTTGGCCGTGCCCGTGTTCGTACTGGCGGTGCTCTTGCAGATCGTCGCGAGCACGATCAATGACGCGACCGGCGTGCACGCCTTCGAGTGGGTCGGCGAATCCACCCCCGGCGCGTCGGAGGGGCCGTTCGGCGCGCTGGGCGGCCTCGGCGACCGGGTACGTCACCTGCTGCTGCCCACCGCCACGATCGCGCTGGGCCAACTCGCCCTCTACAGCCGCTACCAGCGCAGCATGATGCTGGACGTCCTGCACGCCGATTTCGTGCGCACCGCCCGGGCCAAGGGGCTGCGGCGACGCGACGCCCTCCTGCGGCACGGCCTGCGCACGGCACTGATCCCGATGACCACCTACTTCGCCTACACGTCCGGACTGCTGCTCCTCGGCGGCATGTTCACCGAGAAGATCTTCGGCTGGCACGGGACGGGGGAGTGGCTGGTCGACTCCATCACCCGGGGCGACGTCAACGTGGTCGCGGCCGTCAACTGCCTCGCCGCGGTCGCGGTGCTGTTGGCCGGGCTGGCCTCGGACGTGATGTACGGAATCCTCGATCCCCGCGTCCGGACAGGGCCGGCGACGTGACGGCGACGCGCGCGCGAAGCCTGGCAGGTAGCACGCGACGCGTTGTGGGTAGCCGGCGTGCCCTGTGCGGGCTGATGTTGCTCGTCTTCCTGTTCGCGCTGGCCTTCGCCGGACCGCTTCTCTCGCCCTGGAGCTGGGACGAGACCGACTTCGCCGCGTTCCGTCAGGGACCGACCTCCCAGCACTGGTGCGGCACGACGCAGAGCGGCCGGGACGTGTTCGCCCTCACTCTGCGCGGGACGCAGAAGTCCCTGCTGATCGGCTTGTGCGTCGCGATCGTCTCGACCGGGCTCGCCGCCGTGGTCGGCACCGTCGCCGGGTTCGCGGGCGGCTGGCCCGACCGCGCCCTGATGTGGGGAGTCGACCTGCTGCTGGTGCTGCCGTCCTTTCTCGTCCTCGCCGTCCTGGCGCCGCGGCTGGGCGGGAGCTGGCCGGTGCTGGTGCCGCTGCTGGCCGCGTTCCTCTGGATGGTCACCGCCCGGGTCGTACGGGCGATGACGATCTCGCTTCGGGAGCGCGAGTACGTCCTGGCGGCCCGGTTCCTCGGCGTGGGCGCGCCGCGGACCATCGTCCGGCACATCCTGCCGCAGCTGGCGTCCCTGCTGGTCGTGGACGCGAGCCTGAACGTCAGCGTCGCGATCATCGCCGAGAGCGGGCTGTCCTACCTCGGGTTCGGGGTACGGCCCCCCGACGTCTCGCTCGGCACCGTCATCGCCGACGGGCGGAGCACCGCGACCACCTACCCCTGGCCTTTCGGGTTCGCCGCCGGGCTGCTCGTCCTCATCGTCCTGGCCGTGAACCTGCTGGGGGACGGTCTACGCGACGTCCTCGACCCCGAGTCCGGGAGAGGTCGGTGGTGAACGTCCTGGAAGTCACCGGCCTGCACGTCGGCTACGCGCCGGACGTGCACGCCGTGCGCGGTGTGTGCTTGACCGTCAGGGAGGGCGAAGTGCTCGGGATCGTCGGGGAGTCGGGTTCGGGCAAGACCGCCCTCGCCCTCGCCGTCATGGGGCTGCTTCCTCCAGGTGCCGCGGCAACGGGATCGGTGAGGCTGCGTGGCTCCGAGTTGCTGGGGCGGTCGGACGCCGAGCTGTCACGGATGCGTGGCAGAGACCTGGCGATGGTGTTCCAGGACCCCCTGTCGGCGCTCACCCCCGTGTACCCGGTGGGTGACCAAATCGCCGAGACCATCCGCATCCATGCGGGTGCCACACGCTCGGCGGCGCGCGCGCGAGCCGTCGAGTTGCTCGACCTGGTCGGCATACCCGGCGCGTCTCGGCGGGCGCGGGCGTACCCCCACGAGTTCTCCGGCGGTATGCGGCAGCGCGTGATGATCGCCATGGCCATCGCCAACGACCCCGTCGCGATCGTCGCGGACGAGCCGACCACCGCGCTGGACGTCACGATCCAGGCGCAGGTCCTGGACGTGCTCGCGGTCGCCAAGCAGGCCACCGGCGCCGCGATCGTCCTCATCACCCACGACCTCGCCATGGTCGCCGGATTCGCCGACCGCGTCATGGTGATGTACGCCGGACGCGCGGTCGAGTCCGGACCCGTCGACGAGATCTACCGGCGCCCGCGCATGCCGTACACGATCGGGCTGCTCCAGTCCCTCCCGCGCATCGACGGCGCGGCAGGGACGGACACGGCGGGCGGCCCACCACGGAGGGCGCGAAAGGCGCCGATCGAGGGCGTGCCACCCGACGCCTCAGCGAGGCTCGACGGATGCCCGTTCCTGCCGCGCTGCCCCGTCGCGGCCGCGGAGTGCGCGCGCGGCGAGCCGGAGCCGGTCCCGGTCGGCCCCGCCGGGCACACGGCCGCCTGCGTCAACACGGCCGCGACCGCCGATCCGGCGGAGGTCTTCCCGGTCCTGGAGGCGGCAGATCCGCCGCCCGTGCGCAGGCCCCGGCAGGAGCGCCCCATCGTCCTGGAGGTGGACGGTCTCGTACGGCACCATCCGCTGTACCGGGGAACGCTTCTGCGGCGCCGTGCGGGCACGGTGCACGCTGTGGACGGCATCGCTTTCGACGTCCGGGAGGGCGAGACGCTCGCCCTGGTCGGTGAGTCGGGCTGCGGCAAGACCACGGCGCTGATGGAGATCCTGCGGCTGTCGCGCCCGCAGCGCGGCCGCATCGCCGTCCTCGGCGAGGACACCTCCGCACTGCATCCCGCCCGGCGCAGGGCGCTGCGCCGCGACGTCCAGGTCGTGTTCCAGGACCCGTTCACATCGCTGGACCCGCGGATGCGCGTCGCCGACATCCTCGCCGAGCCGCTGACCACGCACGGCCTCCCGGTCGGAGAGCGCGTCGAAGAACTGCTGGACCTCGTCGGTTTGGACCCCGTCCAGGCCGGGCGCTACCCGCACGGCCTCTCGGGTGGGCAGAGGCAACGCGTGGGCATCGCCAGGGCCCTTGCCTTGGAGCCGCGTCTGCTGCTCCTGGATGAGCCGGTCGCCTCCTTGGATGTTTCTGTGCAGGCCGGTGTCATGGACCTTTTCGAAGACCTGCGCGCCCGTCTTGGCCTGGCGTACCTGTTCGTCGCCCATGACCTTGCCGTCGTCCGGCGCATCGCCGACAGGGTCGCCGTCATGCACGTGGGGCGGATCGTGGAGATCGGACCCGTGGACGACGTGTACGGCGAGCCCGCCCATCCGTACACGCGCGCGCTGCTTGACGCTGTCCCGCTGCCAGACCCGTTCCTGGAACGACGCCGCCGTCGTACGCCGCTGCAAGGGGAACCGCCCGATCCGACTGATCCGCCTGCCGGTTGCCGTTTCCGCTCACGCTGCTTTCGCTACACCACGCTGACGGCCGGTGAAAGCCGGCTGTGCGACGAGAGCGATCCGCAGACCCGGTCCGTGGATCTCGATCCTGAGCGGGTGGTTGCCTGCCATCATCCCCTCGTTGCTGTGAGGGCCGGACGGTGACGGCCCGAGGGCGAGCGTGGCGAGCCGTGGTCGCCGCTGTACAACTCGTCGTGACGCTGGCCGCAGCCGGATGCGGAGCGGAGGGCGAGGGGGCGACCTATGCGCCCGGACGGCTCGCCGCCTACGACATCAACCCCACCCCGCGGGATCGCGTCACGGACGGCGGGACGCTGCGTTGGCCGCTGCCCGAATTTCCGTCCCAGTGGAACTTCAACCACGTCAACGGGACGAAGGGCGTCGTCGAGCATGTCGTCCAAGGCGCGCTGCCCTATCTCATGCGCGCTGATGAGAAGGCCGTGCCGCATCCCGTTCCGGAGTACCTCCAATCGGCCACCCTTGAGCGCACTAGCGCCGGTCAGATCGTCACCTACCGGCTCAACCCGAAGGCCAGGTGGTCTGACGGCCGCCCCCTCGGCTCCAGCGATTTCGCCGCGCAGGCCCACGCCCTCTCTGGACGAGACCCGCGTTTCCAGGTCGCGACCGTCACCGGCTACCGGCAGATCACGCGTATCGAGCAGGGAACCAGCGCCGACGAGGTCAAGGTGAGCTTCGCCGGGACCTACGCGGACTGGAGGAGCCTGTTCAGCCCCCTCTATCCGGCGTCCGCCTATGCGGACCCAGCCGCGTTCAACACCGGTTGGTTGGATCGTCTACCCGTCACGGCGGGCCCCTTCAAACTCCAGAGGCTTGACCAAACCGCGAAGACGGTGACGATGGTGCGCGATCCGGCCTGGTGGGGCGCGCCCGCCAAGCTCGATCGGATCGTCTACCGCACGATCGACGGCAGCGCTATTCCGGGCGCGTTCGCCAACAACGAGATAGACCTGATGGACGTCGGTCTCGACGCGGGCGCGCTGCGCCGGGCCGAGCAGGTACGCGGCGCAACGGTGCGGAGGGCCGGAGGGCCGGACTGGCGGCACTTCACCTTCAATGCCGCTGGGCCGATCCTGTCCGATCCGCGCGTGCGGCGGGCCGTGATGCTGGGCATCGACCGGCGGGCCATCGCACGCTCCGATCTGTCCGGCCTCGGTGTGCCCGTGCAGACCCTGGGCAACCACTTCTACGTCAACACCCAGGACGGCTACCAGGACAATTCCGGGGAACTCGGTGGCTACGATCCCGCAGCGGCCCGGCGGCTTCTCGACGAGGCGGGTTGGACGCCCGGTGGCGAGTACCGCGCCAAGGACGGGCGGGTTCTCGCCCTGCGGTTCGTGGTTCCGGCCGGAGTACCCGGCGGAAAGCAGGAGGGGGAGTTGGCGCGCGCGCTGCTCGAACGGGTCGGCGTCCGGGTGGACATCGAGACCGTGCCCGCCGACGACGTCTTCGACCGGTACGTGACCCCCGGCGACTTCGACATCGTCCCCTTCTCCTGGCTCGGCACGTCGTTCCCGGTCTCGCCGATGAAATCGGTCTTCGCGCGCCCGAACGATGGCCGCATCCAGCAGAACTACTCCCGCACCGGGACGGAAGCGATCGACACGGCCATGGACCGTGCGATAGCCGAAGTCGATCCGGCGCGAACGCACGTTCTGGTGAACGAGGTCGATCGGCTGGTCTGGCGCCAGGCATCCGTCTTGCCGCTTTACCAGCGTCCCCAGATCGTCGCCGCGCGCGCAGACCTGGCCAACTTCGGTGCTTGCGGCTTCTTCGAACCTGCCTATCAGGACATCGGTTTCACAAGCACGGACTGAAGAACCCGGACGGCAGGGCTGACGGCTGAAACCCGGCCAGGGATGTCGTTTCCCGGGCCTGGCGATCAGGGGAAGGCGAGGCCGATGCCCCTGCGGTCGCTTGTGAAACGGGCATTCCATACGTAGAGCCGCAGGTCATCCGCCGACACGCCTTCCTTGAGCGGAAGATCGGAGGCGATCCGCACGATGTAGGAGGCACCCGCCGGGATCATCGTGCTGCCGTTCTCGTCGACCGGCGCCTTCGCCTCGCCGACCCGTGCGGTGATCTCGCTGTGGTTGGGGAGCGTGCACAACTCGTCCGGGATGCCTACCTGCGGCATGCACCGCTCCTGCGCGGCCGGGGTGATCTGCGCCTTCGGCATGAACAAGTCCGCGGGGTAGTCCAGCAGGACCGGCCGGCGCTGACTGTTGGTGAGGACGTAGTCGGCGTAAGCGTAGGTGGTACCCGCCGGTGGGGCCTGCGTGGCGCCCAGCGGTCGCCGGGAGGTCCCGGCCCTGACGGCGGCCAGGTTGTAGCCGTACCCCTCCGGGGTTGTGATGCTCAGCGGAGGACCGGCCTTGGGGGCGGACTCCGCGGGGATCCGCGTGTCGGTGCCGCCCTGACTGGTCAGCGAAGGGCGGCCGGATTCTCCGGCCGAATCAGAATCCGGACGGAGATAGACGATCCCGGCGGCGACGGCGGCGATGCCGACGACCCCCGTGAGCGCCCCGGCGAGGCCAAGTCGGCCAAGGCCGCCGCGTTTTCGCCGGCGGTGCGAGCGGTGGTTGCCGGGCGACTGGTGACTGGTGCGCATGGTCCTCCGTGCTCCCCTCAGGCCCTCTGAGCGGGCCCAGAAAGCGCTCCTCCCAGCGGGCCAGACAGACTACCGGACGCCCGAATCGGTGGCCGAAGCCCGCCCACCAGGCGGGATCCGGACAAACCTGCCGGTCAGGACGCTACGAAGTACGCCTGATAAGGGCATCGCGACCGAGCGCTCGCAGCGAGGCGTCGAGCACCTGTGCGGTGTGCGCGACCGCGATGTCCGTGCCACGGCGACGCAACGCGGTGGCGATCTGCATGGAGCAGCCGGGGTTGGCGGCGACCAGTAGTTCGGCCCCGGTCGCGTCCACGTTCACCGCCTTCCGGTCGCCGAGTTCGGCGGCCGCCTCGGGCTGCAGGAGGTTGTAGGTCCCGGCGGAGCCACAGCAGATCTCCGGGTCTGTGATCTCCCGGACGGTCAACTCCGGGATCCCCGCCAGCAGAGAGCGGGGCTGGCTGCGAATCCCTTGGGCGTGAGAGAGGTGACAGGCGTCGTGATAGGCGACGGTGACCGGCAGCGGTGCGCGTGTGGCTCGCGGCCCTAGCTCCACCAGGAACTCGGCCAGGTCGCGCGTCCTGGCGGACAGCGCGGTCGCACGGCGCGACCATGCCGGATCGTCCGCGAGCAGCGTCGCGTAGTCCTTCATCGCCGAGCCGCAGCCTGCCGCGTTCACCACGAGGACGTCGACGTGCTCGAAGGTCTCGACCGTGCGGCGGGCGAACGCGCGGGCCTCGTCCTCGCGACCCGAGTGCAGGGAGAGGGCCCCGCAGCACCCCTGCCCCTTCGGGATCACCACGTCGCAACCCTCAAGCGCCAGGACGCGCGCCGTGGCCGCGTTGACGCCCGGGAAGAACTCGCTCTGGACACAGCCCGTCAGCATCCCGACGGTGGCGCGACGGCCGCCGCGCGCGGCGACCCGTTCCGGCAACCGGGGTGCCCTGCCGAGCGGCGGGGCGAGTCGCTCCATCGCCGCGAGGGACGGCGAGATGCGCTCCAGCACGCCCGTACGCCGGACGAGACGGTCCAGACCCGTCTTCTGGTAGGCGCGCAGGGGGCCGCGCAGGGCGCGGAGACGCCGCCGGTACGGGAACAGACGGAAGATGGCCTCACGTATCACGCGCTCTTGCAGCGGACGAGGATGCTCACGTTCCACGTTTGCGCGGGTCGTCTCGATGAGCCGGTCGTACTGCACACCGGACGGACAAGCCGTGACACACGCCATGCACCCCAGGCAACGGTCGAAATGCTCGACCATCGGTCCGCTCAGCGGCGCTCCCTCCGCGTGCTGCTGCATCAGATGGATGCGGCCCCGGGGAGAGTCCATCTCCTCGCCCCACAGGACGTACGTCGGGCAGGTCGGCAAGCAGAAACCACAGTGCACGCAGTCGCCGAGCAGGTTCGGAAAGTCGTCCTCAGCGCTCATCAGATACCCCAGCGCTCATCAGATACCTCAATGTTCATCAGATACCTCCCACGAACCGTCCGGGGGACAGCCGGTGGTCGGGATCGAACTGGTCCTTGACGCGCCGCATCAGCGCGAGGGCCGGGACAGGTCCCCAAAAGTCGATGTCGCCCCGCACCTCCTGCGGCGCGTAACGGACGACGGCGCCGCCCTTATGGGGCGCCAGGGCGGTGCGGAGCGTCTCCAGGACACCGGCTACCTCGCCGGGTGCCAGGCCCGGGGGAAGCCCGATATGGCCGTGCCCGTTGGCGCTCCACGTCATGCCGATCCCCGGTGCCGCTTGTTCCACCGCGGTGATCAGCTGGGGGAGAGCCGTGGGCGGTGCGGTGACGTCGACAAGGGCGTTGCCCTCTGGGTAGGCGCCCCACCCGGCCGGGGCCTTCTCTGCGACCTGGCCACCCAGAAGATCAGCTGTCCGCTGAGCGCGGGCGGCGACCCCGTCTGGGACACCTTCCAGCAGGACCGCGACCGAGCCGGGGCCGAGGTACTCGATCGCGCTCGGTGCCACCGTCGAATGCAGTACGGACTGCACGGCCTCGTACGCCTCCCCAGCATCACCCACGGGACAGCACACCCACGCCCGTGCGGCCGGGATCGGATGCAGTCGGAAGGTCACCTCCACGATCAGCCCCAGCGTCCCGTACGAGCCGCAGAAGAGCCGGCCCAGGTCGTACCCGGCGACGTTCTTGACGACCTTGCCGCCCGAGTGGGCCACCTGGCCGTCCGCGCGGACGATCGTGAGCCCGATGACCAGATCGCGGGGCGAGCCGTACAAGAACCGGAGCGGACCCGCCGCACCCGCCGCGACCGTGCCGCCGACCGTGGAACCTGGCAGGGGCACGTCCAAGGTCAGCCGCTGACCCTTCTCGGCCAGCACCTCACCAAGGCGGTCCATGGAAAGTCCCGCCTGCGCCTTCACCACAAGGTCACCCGAAGCGTGCTCTACCACTTCGTCCAGCCGGTGGGTGTCCACCAGCAGATCGCAGCGTCGCGGGGGAGCCCCCCAATCCAGACGTGTCTCGGCACCACGCGGAACGACGGTGAGACCCGTCTGCGCGGCCACGCGCATGACCTCTGCGGCCTCGTCCAGGGTCTTCGGCGCCGCCACCATCGCCGGTTCGACACCGAGTATCCCCTCAGCGGGCTCACCTGGACGGACATCGCCGCAGACCCGCGCAAGGGCATCCAGAGTCCGCATCAGAAGATCTCCGCCTTCCCCTCGTACGGATGCGGTCCCTTGTGCACGCCTGGGACCTCCCCGCACAGCCGCGGCGTGGGAAAGACCTTGCCCGGATTGCAGAGTCCACCCGGATCGAATCCGCAACGCACCATCTGCATCGTGTCCAGATCGGCGTCCGTGAACATGCGCGGCATGTAGCGGGACTTGTCCACGCCGACACCGTGTTCGCCGGTGATGGACCCGCCGTGCTCGATGCACAGATCGAGGATCGCCCCGGACACCTCCTCGGCACGTTCCGCCGCGCCCGGCTCGGCGTCGTCGAACAGCACCAGCGGATGCAGGTTGCCGTCCCCCGCGTGGAAGACGTTCGCCACCCGCACCCCCGACTCCGCCGACAGCGCGTCGATCCGCGCCAGCACCCGCGGCAGTGACGTCCTCGGGATCACGCCGTCCTGGACGAGATAGGCGGGGCTGATCCGGCCCACGGCCGCGAATGCGGACTTGCGCCCGGTCCAGATGAGCGCCCGCTCGGCGTCGTCGGCGGCGATCCGGACCTCGAAGGCCCCCGCGTCCCGGCAGAGCCGCTCCACCTCGGCGAACTGCGCCGCCACCTCCGGCTCCGGACCGTCCAGCTCGACGATCAGCACCGCACCCGCGCCGGTCGGGTACTCGCAGCGCACCGCCGCCTCGGCGGCCTCGATCGACAGCGCGTCCATCATCTCGATCGCCGCTGGAACGACTCCCGCCCCGATGATCGCCGACACCGCGGCGCCGCCCGCCTCGATCGACCCGAACGCCGCGAGCAGCGTCTGGACGGTCTCGGGCACCCGCGTCAGCCGCACCGTGATCTTGGTGGTGATGCCGAGCGTGCCCTCCGCCCCGACGAACACGCCCAGCAGGTCGTATCCGGGGTCGTCCGCGGACAGCTCCACCAGCTCGCCGTCGGGCGTGACGATCTCGCAGGCGAGCACATGATGCGCGGTGAATCCGTACTTCAGACAGTGCGCGCCACCGGAGTTCTCGGCGACGTTGCCCCCGACGGAGCAGATCTGCTGGCTGGAGGGGTCGGGCGCGAAGTAGTACCCGTGCGGCCGGGTCGCGCGGGAGACGTCCAGATTGATCACACCGGGCTCGACCACGGCCCGCCGGTTCGGAATGTCGATCTCCAGGATCCGCCGCATCCTGGACGTGACGATCAGTACGCCGTCCGTTCGCGGCAGCGCGCCACCGGACAGGCCGGTTCCCGATCCGCGCGCCACGTACGGGACTCCGCTGGAAACGCACTCCCGGACGATCGCCGCGACCTGCTCGGCCGTGTCGGGGAGGACGACGACACCGGGCGTGGCCCGATGGTTGGTCAACCCATCGCACTCATACGTCCGCAACCGCACCGGGTCCGTGACGACCCGGTCCGCACCGAGCAGCCCCTCGAACCGCAGGGCCAGCCCAGACAGTTCCGTTTCCATCTCCTCCACCCTCCTCCCAACCCCACAAGGCTCGCAATATCGCCCCAACCCTGCCATCAGGGGTTGGGGCGGGCGCCCCTGAAACGGCTACTCCATGCGCTCGTAGGCGGGGGTGGTGAGGAACTCCGAGTAGTCATCGGCCAGCGTGACCTCCTTGAAGAGGGCCACGGCCTGGTTGTACCGGGGTTCGTTGAACGCCTCGCCCAGTTCGGCGCGGATGCCGGCCAGCTCTTCGTCCAGGATCCCCTCGACCAGTTCCCTGGTGACCTTCGGGCCGTCCTTGAGCGAGATGCCGTTGTAGATCCACTGCCACACCTGGGAACGCGAGATCTCCGCGGTGGCGGCGTCCTCCATCAGGTTGTGGATGGCGACCGCCCCCGCGCCGTCCAGCCAGGTGGCGAGGTAGCGCAGCGCCACGTCGATGTTGTTGCGCAGGCCCGCCTCGGTGATGTCGCCGGGCGTCGCCGCGACGTTCAGCAGGTCGGCCGCCGAGACCCGCACGTCCTCGCGGAGCCGGCCGCGCTGGTTGGGCTCCTTTCCGAGGACGCCGTCGAAGACCTCGCGGCAGACCGGGACCAGGTCGGGGTGCGCCACCCAGGAGCCGTCGAACCCGTCGCCGGACTCGCGGGCCTTGTCGGCTCGCACCTTCTCCAGCGCGACCTTGTTGACCGCCTCGTCCCGCCGGGACGGGATGAACGCCGCCATCCCGCCGATCGCGTGCGCGCCCCGCTTGTGGCACGTCCGGACGAGCAGCTCGGTGTAGGCGCGCATGAACGGCGCCGTCATCGTGATCGCGTTCCGCTCGGGCAGGACGAACGCGGCGCCCCGGTCCCGGAACTTCTTGATCACCGAGAAGAGGTAGTCCCAGCGGCCCGCGTTCAGGCCCGCGGAGTGGTCGCGCAGCTCGTAGAGGATCTCCTCCATCTCGAACGCCGCCGGGATCGTCTCGATCAGCACCGTCGCGCGGATGGTGCCGCGCGGGATCTCCAGGGTGTCCTGGGCGAGGTTGAAGGCGTCGTTCCAGAGCCGCGCCTCAAGGTGGCTCTCCATCTTCGGCAGGTAGTAGTAGGGCCCCTTGCCCTTGGCGAGCTGCCTGCGGGCGCTGTGGAAGAAGTAGAGCCCGAAGTCGAAGAGCGAACCGGACATGGGCTCGCCGTCGATGAGGAGGTGCTTCTCCTCCATGTGCCAGCCGCGTGGCCGGACGACGATGGTCGCGAGCTCGGCGTCGTCCTTGAGCGCGTAGGACTTGCCGCTCTTGGCGTCGGTGAAGTCGATGGTGCGGTCGAGGGCGTCCCGCAGGTTGAGCTGACCTTCGACCATGTTGTTCCAGAGCGGGGTGTTGGCGTCCTCGAAGTCGGCCAGCCACACCTTGGCGCCCGAGTTGAGGGCGTTGATGGTCATCTTCCGGTCCGTCGGGCCGGTGATCTCGACGCGGCGGTCCTCCAGGCCGGGCGCGGGCTCGGCGACACGCCAGGCGCCGTCGTTGCGAACATCAGCGGTCTCGGGCAGGAAGTCCAGCGTCCCGCCCTCCGAGAGCCGCCGCTGCCGCTCGGCCCTGGCCGCCAGCAGCTCCTTCCGGCGCGCGCCGAACTCCCGCTGCAGGAGCGCGAGGAGATCGAGCGCCTCGGGGGTCAAGATCTCCTCGTACCGCTCGCCGAGCGGCCCGGTCACCTCGATGCCGTCGCGTTCAGCCATCAGCCTGCCGACCTTTCGTATAGCGAAATTCCACTTCTGTCTCGTGGAGAACGCTACTCTTCGGTTTCGAGGCCGGTCAAAGCGGGGTCGCCCGGATGGAGCGCGATCCCGTCGCCCGCCCCCGGCGCCGTCCTGCCGCCCTCGGGCCGTCCTGCCACGTCGGCGGTGTCCCCCCGCGCGCCCATGTCAACCTCGTGATATTCGCGTGACCACGCCGGACGGCCGTGAGACGATCGACGGGAAGAAAAGGCCGCGCCGCGGCGTTCGACTGAGGACATATGACTGAACCTTTCTCTGCAGACCAGACCCCGGACGAGTTCGAGATCGAGCCCCTGACGGGAGAGCTCGACCTGGAGGAGCGGCGGGCCTTGCGCCGTGTCGCGGGCCTGTCCACCGAACTGACCGACGTCACCGAGGTCGAGTACCGCGCGCTGCGGCTGGAGCGGGTCGTCCTCGTCGGCGTGTGGACCGAGGGCACCTCCGACATGGCCGAGAACTCGCTGCGCGAGCTCGCCCTGCTCGCCGAGACCGCGGGCTCCGAGGTGCTCGAAGGTCTCGTCCAGCGCAGGTCACGTCCCGACCCGGCCACCTACATCGGCTCCGGCAAGGCCGCCGAGCTGCGCGACATCGTCATCGCCACCGGCGCCGACACCGTCATCTGCGATGGCGAGCTGGCGCCGAGCCAGCTGCGCCACCTGGAGGAGACCGTCCAGGTCAAGGTGATCGACCGGACCGCGCTGATCCTGGACATCTTCGCCCAGCACGCCAAGAGCCGTGAGGGCAAGGCCCAGGTCGAACTCGCCCAGCTCAACTACCTGCTGCCGCGCCTGCGCGGCTGGGGCGGCAACCTGTCCCGGCAGGTAGGCGGACGCGCCGCCGGTGGTATCGGCATCGGCGGCCGCGGGCCCGGCGAGACCAAGATCGAGCTGGACCGGCGCCGCATCCGCACCCGGATGGCCAAGCTGCGCCGCCAGATCGCCGAGATGTCCAAGGCGCGCGACACCAAGCGCGGCGAGCGCCGCCGCAACGCGGTCCCCGCCGTCGCCATCGCCGGCTACACCAACGCCGGCAAGTCGTCCCTGCTCAACCGGCTCACCGGTGCCGGGGTGCTGGTGGAGAACGCGCTGTTCGCCACCCTCGACCCCACCGTCCGGCGCGCCGAGACGCCCAGCGGACGCGCCTACACCCTGGCCGACACGGTCGGTTTCGTCCGGCACCTCCCGCACCAGCTCGTCGAGGCCTTCCGCTCGACGCTGGAGGAGGTCACCGACGCAGGGCTCGTCCTGCACGTCGTGGACGGCTCCGACCCAGATCCCGAGGCCCAGCTCGACGCCGTCCGCGAGGTGCTGCGCGAGATCGGCGCAGACAAGATCCCCGAGCTGGTCGTCATCAACAAGGCCGACGCCGCCGACGACCTCTCCCTGGCCCGCCTCCAGCGCCGCGAGCCGCACAGTGTCGTCGTGTCCGCCCGCACCGGCCTCGGCATCGAGGACTTGCGCGCGGCGATCGAGGCCGACCTGCCCGGGCTGGAGAGCGAGCTCCACGTCCTGGTGCCCTACGACCGGGGCGATCTGGTCGCGCGGATACACGAGCGCGGCGAGGTGCTCAAGCAGGAGCACGTTGCCGAGGGCACTATGCTCCATGCCCGGGTGCCGGGCGATCTCGCCGGGGAACTGTCCGGGTACGAGGTGCTGGCCCCGACCGTCTGACGGTCACCGACCCCAGGTCCGGAAACCTCTTTCGGGTGCGTCCGAAAGCGGTATCGCACCTGAACCTGGTCGCTGAACGGTGACAGCTTCTCCATTTGGCTTGACGGTTCCGTTGAATTCCGTACGGTCGTAGAGCTAAGGGGCTGGGGTGATGACTGTCGATGCGTTTCGACCAGAGGTTGTCGGGCGGACCTTCAGTGCACTACCGTGACGAAACCGATATCTCCGGTCTCGTTGCCAATGGTGGTCACCCGATCACCCTTCCCTCCAACGGTGAATCGCCGGCCGCCAGTCGGTGTTTCGGATCGAGAGCAGGTGGCCCACTCCATGTCAGATCCGCACATCGTCACGAGGGTGGGCGGCCCACCCCACCTCTCCACGGCACCCGGTGCCGCGCCCGCGGGCGCGAAGTTCCACCCAGGTCGGTGACCCTATGACGGTACGGTTGTTGACGAACATCGGCAGGCTCTGGACCGGTACCGACGTTTGCAGCAACGCCGCCGTACTCATCCACGACGACCGGATCGTGTGGGCCGGACCCGCGTCCGACCTGCCCCAGAGCGTCCCCGGCATCATCGACGACATCGTCGACGTCGACCACGTGGAGAACCTCGGCGGCGGCTTGGTCACACCAGGTCTCATCGACGCGCACTCCCACCCGGTCTACGCGGGCAACCGCTGGGCCGAACTGGCCATGCGCACCAGCGGCTCGTCCCACTCGGCCATCGCCGCGGCGGGCGGAGGCGTCAACTCCACCGTGACCGTTACTCGCGGAACCGACCCCTGGACGCTGTGCAACGGCGTCCGCGAACGCCTCCGCCAATGGATCCTCGCCGGGACGACCACCGTCGAGGCCAAGACCGGCTACCACCTCACCCGCGACGGTGAACTCGCCGACATCCGGATGCTCCGCTCCCTTGAGGGCGAACCGTCCATGCCGCGCATCCACGCGACGTTCCTCGCGGCCCACATCCTCCCGCCGGAGTTCTTCGGCCGCCGCCGCGACTACATCGAGGCGGTCCGCCTCTGGGCGAACGACGCCGCCGTCGCGGGCGCCGACAGCATCGACGTCTACTGCGACGAGGGCCACTTCACCGCCGAGGAGGCCCGCGCCCTGTTGCTCACCGGCAAGCGCGCCGGGCTCAAGGCCCGCATGCACGCCTGCGCCAACGAGCGCATCGGCGCCGCGCAGGTCGCCGCCGAAGTCGGCTGCGCGTCCGCCGACCTGCTCACCCAGGCCAACGACGACGACATCAAGGCACTCGCCCACGCCGGCGTCACCGCCACCGTCTGCCCCGGCAGCGCCCTCAACAGCAGCCGTCCCCCGGCGCCCGTCCGGCAGATGCTCGACCGCGGCGTCACCGTCGCCCTCGGCACCGACCACAACCCCGGGCAGTGCGGCATCACCTCCATGCCACTGGTCATCGGCCTGTCCGTCGCCATGTTCGGCCTCAGCGTCACCGAGGCCCTCCGCGCCGCGACCCTGGGCGGAGCCGCCGCCATGCGCGTCGGCGACCGGGGCTCCCTCGCCCCGGGCATGCTCGCCGACATCGTCCTCTGGGACGCCGACCACGAAGGCGCCTTCGCCTGGGCGTTCGGCCTCCGGGCCCTGCGTGTCTGGCGGGGCGGCACCCCCGTCCAGACCTGAGAACACGCCACGCTCCGTCCCGCACCTTCCAACGATTCGCCTACGCGTGCCGGCCGGTGCCACGAATGTCAAGTGGTCGTTACACGGTGACATATCACGGACATTCCATCACCGGGCCGGGGGAGTAATGTCCTTTTCATGGGCAGCGCGGTCGTGGTCGTCACGGATTCAACCGCCTACCTCCCGCCCGGACTCGCCGAACGACACGGACTCACCATCGTCCCGCTGCAGATCGCCGTCGGCGGCGCCATGCGGGACGAAGGCGAGGTCAGCACCGCGGAAGCCGCCCAAGCTCTGAAGGAACGGCACCCCGTTACCACGTCCCGGCCGGCACCGGAACGGTTCGCCCACGCCTACAAGGCCGCCGCGTCGGCGGGCGCGACGGACGTGGTCTCCGTCCACCTCTCCGCCGCCATGTCCGGGACGATCGACGCGGCACGACTCGCCGCCGAGGACGCGCCCATCCCCGTGCGGGTCGTCGACAGCGGAAGCGTCGGCATGGGTCTGGGCTTCGCGGCCCTCTCGGCCGCAGCCGCTGCTCTGGCCGGCGCGGGCGCGGAAGAAGTCGCCGCTGCCGCCATCCAGCGTGCGCGGCTCACCCGTTCCCTCTTCTGTGTGGACACCCTCGAACATTTGCACCAGGGCGGGCGCATCGGTGCCGCCGCGGCCCTGCTGGGCTCGGCACTCCTGGTCAAACCGCTGCTCGGAATCGCGGACGGCGAGATCGCCCCATTGGAGAAGGTCCGCACATCCTCACGCGCGCTGGCCCGGCTGGAGGAGATCGCCGTCACCGAAGCGGGCGACCGCAAGGTCGACCTGGGTATCCAGCACCTGGCCGCCGCCGCCCGGGCCGAGCTCCTGGCGTCCCGGCTACGCGACCGGATCCCGCGCGTCGAAGACGTCTATGTCGGCGAGGTCGGCCCCGTCATCGGCGCCCACGTAGGCCCGGGCATGCTCGGTGTGGTCGTGGCGCCGCTACTTCCCTGACCCGCCACACGAAGCCGAGTTATCCACATTCTCGCGTCCACCTTCCGTGTCCGAACGGCCACGCATAGCGTCGAACGCATGAGAATCAATGATCAAGACCGTGGACAGACACTGGCGGACCGGCTGAAGATCCCCGCAGCCCCGCCACGGGAGCCGCCCTCAGCCCGGTTACGCGCGAGCCCCGACCGCTCCAACGTCCGCGTCCTCATCGTCATCGGAGCGGTCGCGGTCCTCGTGGCCGCGGGCTACATGCTGCTGGCCCGTCCGCGCCCCCAGCCGGCTCCGGCTCCGGTCGCGAGCGCCTCCCTGTCGCGCGATTCACCCTCCACCGCCTCCGTGACGTCGGTGGCCGCCTCCACCGTCGTCGTGCATGTCCTCGGCAAGGTCCGCCATCCCGGAGTGGTCACGCTCTCGTCCGGCTCCCGGGTCGCCGAGGCGATCAAAGCGGCCGGCGGTGTCCGTCCAGGGGCCGGAACGGGATCACTCAACCTCGCCCGCAAGGTCGTGGACGGCGAGCAGATCCCGGTCGGCGTCCGCCCGGCACCCTCGGCTCCCGGCGCCGCCACACCTTCCTCACCCGGCGCTTCTCCGCCGTCCTCACAGGGCGCATCGGCCGGAGCGCCGATCGATCTCAACGCGGCGACCGTCGAACAACTGAACCAGTTGCCCGGGGTCGGCCCCGTCCTCGCCCAGCGCATCCTCGACTACCGCGTGCAGAACGGCGGCTTCCGTTCAGTCGACCAGCTCCAGGAGGTCAACGGCATTGGCGCGCGACGCTTCGCCGACCTCAGGCCGAAGGTCCGCGTATGAGAGCAGACCTTCGCCTGATCGCCCCGGCCCTGGCCACCTGGCTATCAGCCGCCTTGACCCTCGGCCTGCCCCCGACCCTCACCTACACACTGGCCGTCTCGGCAGCCGTGGCAGCCCTCTACTGCCTGACAACCCGAGTGTCGAGAACAGACGGCTCAAAAGGACGACAGGCGCTCGTCGGGGTGGTCCTCACCTGTGCCGCCGCCTCCGCCGGCGGTGTGGCGCTCCGCGCGACCGCGGTCGGCACCGGGCCGGTGCGGGAACTGGCCCGGGCCGGCCGCGCCGCCACGGCGGAGGCGGTCGTGACCGGTGACCCGCAGGCCAAGCCCGGAGACCGCGGACAAATGATCATTTTGCGGGCTCGTGTGGAGGTGGTAGCCCGAGCGCGGGTGCGGGTTCCCGTGCTGCTGATCGCCGGGCATCCTCACTGGCTCCATCTCGTGCCCAGCCAGCATGTGCGACTTGTCGGCAGGTTCCGCACACCGCACAAGGCCGAACTCCTGGCCGCCGTCGTGATCGTCCGGGGCCCGCCCACCGTGCTCGGGGCACCGTCGGCCGTGCAACGCGCCGCCGAGCGCGTGCGCGCCAGACTGCGGGCGGCGGTCGAACACCTCCCGTCCGATCAGCGTGCCGTCCTGCCGGGCCTCGTCGTCGGAGACACCTCCCGGCTGGATCCGGAGCTCGCCGAGGACTTCACGACCGCCGGGCTCACCCACCTCCTGGTGGTCTCGGGCGCGAACCTGGCGATCGTCATCGGCGCCGTCCTCGGCCTGTGCCGCCTGATGGGGCTTGGACGGCGACGCGCCCCACCCGTGGCGGTGCTCGCGGTGCTCTGCTTCGTCGTCATCGCACGGCCTGAGCCGAGCGTTCTGCGAGCAGCGGCGATGGGGCTGATCGGACTGCTCGCGCTGCTCACCGGACGGCAGCGCCAGGGGCTCCCCGCACTGGGAGCAGCCGTCCTGCTGCTGCTCCTCATCGATCCCGCCCTGGCGCGCTCCTACGGCTTCGCGCTTTCGGTGCTGGCCACCGGTGGTCTGCTGGTCCTGGCCCCGCCCTGGCGCGAACGGCTTGCCCGCCGGCTGCCCGGCCCGCTGGCGGACGCCCTCGCCGTCACGGCCGCCGCGGAAGTGGCCGTGGCTCCCGTCCTGGTGATGCTCTCGGGAGAACTGGGCGTGGTCTCGGTGTTCGCGAACCTGCTGGCCGCCCCCATGGTGGCTCCCGCCACCCTGCTCGGCGCCCTCGGGGCCATCACCGCAATCGTCTGCCTACCGGCCGCCCGGATCCTGGTCTTGCCGGCCGGGCTCGCCGTGGGCTGGATCGCCTGGGTCGCCCGAACCGCCGCCGCCCTCCCGTACGCCACGATCCCGTGGACGGCCGGCGGGCTCGGTGCCGTGACGGTCCTGCTCGCGGGAGGGATCGCCGTCCTGATCCTGCGCAGTCCCCGGCTGCGCATGGTCGCGGTCGCGATCATGGCCGGCGTGCTGGTGGCCGTCGTCTCCTTGCGAGTCATCGCCCCGGGGTGGCCGCCACCGGGCTGGCAGATGGTCGCCTGCGACGTGGGCCAAGGCGACGCCCTGGTGCTGGCCGCCGGTCCCGGCCAGGCCGTGGTCGTGGACGCCGGGCCAACGCCCGCACCGGTCGACGGTTGCCTGCGACGCCTGGGCATTCGTGATGTGCCCCTGCTCGTCCTGACCCATCCCCACGCCGACCACATCAACGGCACATCAGGCGTACGTCACGACCGGACCGTCCATGAGGTCCTCACGACCCCGCGAACGTCTGGACGAGAGGCACGGCACGTTCCCTGGCTACGCCCCCGGCTCGCTCTGACCCACCAGCAATGGACGGTCGGGGATCTCACTCTCTCGGTCCTCGGTCCCCTGGCCATGGCACCCGCCCTCACCCTGGACGACGACGGCACCACCATCAACAATGCGAGCATCGTCCTGGTCGCCCGGCGACCAGGCTTCAGCGCCCTCCTCGCCGGTGATATCGAGATCGAAGCCCAGCGTGCCCTGGCGGCGATGGTCCCTCACGTCCACGTCCTGAAGGTCCCGCACCACGGTTCCCGAAGCCAGGACCCCGCCTTCATCATGGCTGCCCAAGCGTCGATCTCGCTTATCTCCGTAGGGAAGGAGAACGACTACGGCCACCCCTCCTCCTCCACCCTTGAGCTCCTCAGGCGAGCGCGCACTCAGGTCCACCGCACCGACCAGGAGGGTGACATCGCCATAGTCCGCACCACCGCCGGTCTCGCAGCCATCGCCCGCACCTGAGATCAATGAAGAAGGAACTCTCGGAGGTGTCTCGGAGGAATCTCTCCAGGTGCGGAAAGCGATCTTGCTGAGGAACAAGTGATCAATGAGTTGACCCTGGTCGCACGGTCGCGCGCACGTCCTGGGCCTCAGCCGATGGCGCCCCTTCGGCGAGAGAGGGGAGCGCGGGCGGGGTGGAGGGGGCTGACGAAGGATGGCCGGGCGGCACGGGCGAGGGTGCAGGCGTGGCATGCTGCAGAGGTGTCAGTTGAGGCCATCACCCTGATCGTGGGGGACGAGGAACTGCTCGTGGAACGGGCGATCGGCGATGTCGTCGCATCCGTGCGGGCGAAGGACCCGGAAGCCGAGGTGGTCGACCTGGCGCCGGGCGGGCTGGAGCAGGGGCGGCTGGCGGAGTTGACGTCGCCCTCGCTGTTCGGCGGCGGGAAGGTCCTCGTGCTGAGGTCGGCCCAGGATCTGGGTAAGGATCTGACCGCCGAGGTGCTCAAGTACGCCAAGTCGCCGGCGGACGATGTGGCGCTTGTGGCCACCCATCACGGCGGTGCCAAGGGCAAGGCGCTCGTGGACGGTTTGACCAAGCTCAAGGCACGCAAGGTCTCGTGCCCGAAGGTCACCAAGATGGGGGAGCGCGTCGACTTCGTCCGGGCCGAGATCCGCAGAGCGGGCGGGAAGATCTCCGCGGACGGAGCCCGGGGGCTGCTGGACGCCGTCGGAAACGACCTGCGGGAGTTGGCCGCGGCGTGCAGCCAGCTGGTCGCCGACACCGGCGGCAAGGTCGATGACGCCGCCGTCGCGCGGTACTACCGGGGCCGTGCCGAGGTCAGCGGGTTCGCGGTGGCGGACAAGGCCATCGAGGGCCGGCTGGCAGAAGCCCTGGAGCAGCTCCGCTGGGCGCTCGCGACGGGGGTGGCGCCGGTGCTGATCGTCAGTGCGCTCGCCCAGGGCGTTCGGGGGCTGGCCCGGGTCGGGGGTGCGCCTCGCGGCGCACGAGGGGCGGCGCTCGCCAAGGATCTGGGCATGCCCCCGTGGAAGATCGAGCGCGTGCAGAAGCAGCTTCGTGCCTGGTCGGGTGATGGGGTGGCGCGTGCGCTGGCCGCGGTCGCCGAGGCCGACGCGCAGGTCAAAGGTGGCGCGGCGGACCCCGCGTACGCCCTGGAGAAGACGATCGCCGATATCGTCGCCGCTCGCGGCTGAGGTTCTTCACGCCGCACGATCTGCCCCGTGGACGTTCTCTGTCGGTGGTCTTCGTGTGCCATGTGGGGCATTTGTTGTGCTCTGTCTCACTGGCGTTCTTGTGGCATGATTTGTCATTGCTGTTACAGAGCCACCTTCGTATTCGGCTCTCTTGTGCTGGGCGGTCTGCTCGGTGTTCTCGCGAAAATCGTCCTGCGAGCCGGTCTGAGTTGCGTTGGCCCTTTTGCGTCCGGAACCGGGGATGAGTTGGTAGCCGACGTTCGCTGGCGTCCGTGTGGGGTCGCCAGAAGGAAACGTGAGGTCGATCGAGGTGTTCTCCGGCGGTCGGGGGAACTCCTACGAGGGCGGGCTATGTGCTCAGCGTGGCCTGGATTTCGGTCAGGAGACCGGTGACCAAGGGGTCGTCGGCGCGGTCGCGGAGGTGAAGGGCGTAGTACGGGACGGCGGGGAGGTCCGTGATCTCACGTTGGATCAGCCCCGCTGGTGGAGTGACACAGCCGTTCACGACCGCGAGGCCGATACGCAGGGCCACGAAGTGCAGCAGGAGAGGCCAGCCCTCGGCCTCGACGGCGAGTGACCAGGGGATCTCGGCGGCGCGGAGAGCGCGTTCGAGAGCGATCCGGTGGGGACCTGTCGGGGGTGGAACGACCAAGGGGCTGCCCGCCAGATCCGCGAGAGTGAGTGAGGGGAGAGCACTCAGGGGGTGGTCCTCCGGCATGACGAGCGTCTGGGGGTAGGAGGCCAGGAGGACGGCGTCGACGTCGGTGGGGAGCACGTCCAGGACCGCCACGCCCAGGTCGGCGCGACGGGTGCGGACGGCCGTGAGGGTGTGGGCACGGTTGCCGTTGATCAGGCGGATTCCCGGGCGGACGATGTCGCCCAGCAGGTAGAGGTAGGCACCCTCGCCGGCGGCGAGGGTGGGCGTCCGGGCGGCGGAGCGGCCGTGGATCTCGGCGAGGAAGGCCGTGACACGGGTGTCGAGGTCGCGGGCGAAGCGCGCGACGGCCTCGCCCTCGGGGGTGAGGACGAGGCGGCGGCCCTGACGCAGATAGAGGGGACGGCCAAGGGTCTCGGCGAGTTTCTGCACCTTGACGTGGAGCGCGGGCTGGGAGATGCGGAGGGCCTCGGCGGCGCGCGTGAAGTTGAGATGGTCGGCGAAGACGGCGAAGGACGCGAGGGCGTCCGCTGACAGGCGACCGAGATCCATAGCCTCAAACTATAGTGATGCGATCGGTTAATAGTTCTGCTTTAGGAATCTTGCGTTCATCGTGGAGTGCATGAACGCTGAAGCCCGGCTGGGCATCGATTTCGGTCGCGTCATCCACGGGGGGCCGCTCGCGCCCGGGAACGCCGACACCGTGTTCCTCGGCGGCAGTTTCGAGGAGGCGCTCGCCTCGCCTGCGACGGAGGGGATGTGGGACGTCCTGCCAGGACTGATCGAGGCGTTCGGCCGGCGGGCCTGGATCATCTCCAAGTGCGGGGAGCGGGTGCAGAAGCGCACGCTGGCCTGGCTCGATCACCATGACTTCTACGCGCGAGCCGGTCTGCCACGCGGGAACGTCCGGTTCTGCCGCAAGCGCGCCGAGAAGGCGCGCCATTGCGTGGAACTCGGGATCACGCACATGATCGACGATCGGCTGGACGTGCACCAGGCGATCCGCGACGTCGTCGCCCATCGGTACCTGTTCGGGCCGCAGGAGGCGCCTGAGTGGGTGCGGCATGTCCCCGACTGGGCGGCGGCCGCCGAGATCGGTGAGGACATCCGCTAGCTGTACTGCCCTGAGAGGTACTCGGGTGGGACCTGCTCGGTCAGCCAGACGCCGTTCGGGCTCAGGTGGAACCGGTGCCCGTCGGCCGACATCCGTCCGGAGAGCACGGTCAGGATGACGGGTTCTCCGCGACGGGCGCCCACGCGGCGCGCCGTTTCGCGGTCGGGGGAGAGGTGGACGGCGTGGCGGCCCATGGGCCGCAGGCCCTCGCGCCGGATCGCGGCCACCGTGCCCTGCACGGTCCCGTGGTAGAGGAGGTCCGGAGGCGCGGCCTCGGGAAGGTTCAGCTCGACCTTGATCGAATGGCCCTGGACGGCACGGACCCGGTCGCCGTCCAGGGCGTAGCGCCGCTTGTCGTTGACGGCGACGACGTGCTCCAGCTCCGCCCTGCTGAAGGGGAAGTGGTGGCGTGCGGCGGCGTCCAGGAGTTCGGGGATCTCCGCCCAGCCCTCGGTGTCGAGCGAGAGGCCGATCCGCTCGGGGCGGTGCCGGAGGTGCTTGGCGAGATACTTGGAGATCTTCACCACGCGGCGCTGGTCCATGGATATGCGTCGGGGCCGGCGCAGGCGGCCGGCCCCGGGCGTACGCGTCCTACCCGGTCGCGCCCTACTTGGCCTGAAGGGCGGCGGCCTGCTTGGCGATGGCCGACTTGCGGTTGGCGGCCTGGTTCTTGTGGATGACGCCCTTGCTGACGGCCTTGTCCAGCTTGCGGGCGGCGTGGCGCTGCGCGGCGGCGGCCTCGTCCGCGTTCCCGGCCTCGGCGGCCTCGCGGAACTTGCGGATCGCCGTCTTCAGCTCGGACTTGACGGCCTTGTTGCGCAGGCGGGCCTTCTCGTTCTGCTTGTTGCGCTTGATCTGGGACTTGATGTTAGCCACGTCGTAGTGCCTCAGCTTGGTTGCGATCCGCGCCTGCCCTCGATTGGCAGGCCCAACGAAATGTCTGACGGGGGCGGACGGTGCCCCAGGGCACGACGCTACGCCACACGCAGTCGCACAGCCTACCAACCGCGGGCGCCCTCCCCAAACCGAAGCCTGCACGGAGCATCGCGCGCGGCATGGGACTATGGGAGACACAGTTCCCTGTCCACCAGTGAGTTTCGAACGGACCCCGGTGCCCGCGCCTGACAAGACCGATCCCGCGATCATCCGCAATTTCTGCATCATCGCGCACATCGACCATGGCAAGTCGACGCTCGCCGACCGGATGCTCCAGCTGACCGGAGTGGTCGAGGAGCGGCAGATGCGTGCCCAGTACCTCGACCGCATGGACATCGAGCGCGAGCGCGGCATCACGATCAAGAGCCAGGCGGTGCGGCTGCCGTGGGCGTCCGAGGGCCGCGACTACGTGCTCAACCTGATCGACACACCGGGGCACGTCGACTTCTCCTACGAGGTGTCGCGGTCGCTGGCGGCGTGCGAAGGCGCGGTTCTGCTGGTGGACGCCGCGCAGGGCATCGAGGCGCAGACGCTCGCCAACCTCTACCTCGCGCTTGAGGCGGACCTGCACCTGATCCCCGTTCTCAACAAGATCGACCTTCCCGCCGCGCAGCCGGAGAAGTACGCCGAGGAACTGGCCGGGATCATCGGCTGCGAGCCGTCCGACGTGCTGCGGGTGTCGGGCAAGACCGGCGAGGGCGTCCGGGAACTGCTCGACAAGATCGTCAGGGAGGTGCCGGGGCCGGTCGGCGACCCGGACGGCCCGGCGCGGGCACTGATCTTCGACTCGGTGTACGACACCTACCGCGGTGTCGTCACCTACGTCCGGATCATCGACGGGCACCTCTCGCGCCGCGAGAAGAGCCTGATGATGTCGACGGGGGCCGCCCACGAGACCCTGGAGGTCGGGGTGATCTCGCCGGAGCCCAAGCCCGTGCAGGGCCTCGGCGTCGGGGAGGTCGGCTACCTGATCACCGGCGTGAAGGACGTGCGGCAGGCGCGGGTGGGCGACACCGTCACCGTCGCGGGCCGTCCGGCGCCCGAGGCGCTCGGCGGCTACCAGGACCCGAAGCCCATGGTGTTCTCCGGGCTGTACCCGATGGACGGCGACCAGTACCCCGACCTGCGCGACGCGCTCGACAAGCTGCGGCTGAACGACGCCGCGCTGATCTACGAGCCGGAGACGTCGGCGGCGCTCGGCTTCGGGTTCCGCTGCGGGTTCCTCGGACTGCTGCACATGGAGATCGTCCGGGAGCGGCTGGAACGCGAGTTCGGTCTCTCGCTGATCTCGACCGCGCCGAACGTGATCTACCGCGTGGTCATGGAGGACGGGACCGAGCACACCGTCACCAACCCCAGCGAGGTCCCCGAGGGCAAGATCGGTGCCGTGTACGAGCCGGTCGTCAGGGCGACGCTGCTGTCCCCGGCCGAGCACATCGGCGCGATCATGGAGCTGTGCCAGGGACGGCGTGGGGTGCTGCTCGGCATGGACTACCTGTCGGAGGACCGCGTCGAGATCCGCTACACGCTGCCGCTCGCCGAGATCATCTTCGACTTCTTCGACCAGCTGAAGTCGCGGACGCGCGGATACGCCTCGCTCGACTACGAGCCGAGCGGCGAGCAGGAGGCCGACCTCGTGAAGGTCGACATTCTCCTGCAGGGCGAGTCGGTGGACGCCTTCAGCCAGATCGTCCACCGGGAGAAGTCGCGCGAGTACGGCCTGATGATGACCGCGAAGCTCAAGGAGCTGATCCCGCGGCAGCAGTACGAGGTGCCGATCCAGGCGGCGATCGGCGCGCGCATCATCGCGCGGGAGAACATCCGCGCCATCCGCAAGGACGTCCTCGCCAAGTGCTACGGCGGCGACATCTCCCGCAAGCGCAAGCTGCTGGAGAAGCAGAAGGAGGGCAAGAAGCGGATGAAGACCATCGGGCGGGTGGACGTTCCGCAGGAGGCCTTCGTCGCGGCGCTGTCCACCGGCGGGGAATCCCCGGACAAGGGCCGAAAGTAATCCGGCGGGCTTTCCCGAACCGGTGGTGACGTAGCGCTCACGCGTGGACACTGGGAGTTGTGAGCCACACGTTACTGCACCAGTTTCTCGTCTCGGACCTGGTGGTGCCCGTCGGGTTGGCGCAGCGGCCCGGCCATGAATGCCTGACCGGGTTCGCGGCACGCCTCGCCGGCGCTACCTGGGTGCGTCCTGACCTGATGGTGTTCCACAAGGAGCGGGCGGAGGACGACCCCCGCCATGTCACGGGGGCTCCGGTGCTGGCCGTGGAGGTCGTGTCGCCCGCGTCGCGTGAGGCCGACCTGTCGGCCAAGCGGGATCTGTACGCCCGGTCCGGGGTGCCGGCGTACTGGGTGGTGGACACCTGCGACGGCAGGCCGGAGGTGGTCGTCCACGAGTTCGCGGAAGGCGGACGGTACGCCGCGCAGGAGCGGGTGCCGTGGGGCGCGTCGCGCTGCCTGTCCCACCCGTTCGCCATCGTGCTCACGCCAGAGGAGATCTTCCGGCCGCCCCGCCGGACCGTCCCGATGAGGAGAGCCGTCATGCCCGACCTGCCCGCCCCCGCTGTCGCCGGCCCGGACATGCCCTACCCCAGGGATCCGATCCTGTTCGACGTCTTCGGGCACCGGTGGCCCACGGGCGCGGAGAAGGTCGAGCTCTGGGAGGGCTGCCCGGTCTTCTACGGCCAGTGGGACGAGCGGGACGTCGAGATCGCCGAGCGCGCCTATCCGGGCCGCGTGATCAGGCTGGACCAGCCGCCGGGCGAGCCCGGCACGATGACGATCCTTCCCGCTCCGACCCCCGCGAACGAGACGGTTTCCCGCGCGACCTCCGAGGCAAGTTCCCGCGCGGCCTCCGAGGCGAGCGCCGCGTCCGAGGCCGGCGCTGCGCCCGGGGTCAGCGGATCGCCCGATGCGGGCGGGCTGCTCGAGTCCGAGGTCGTACGTGTGATCAAGCCGGGACCGGCGGCCACGCGCGAGGCTACTTGAGGATGGGCCAGGCCACCACGGCCGGTACCTTGCGGAACTCGCCGCGGTTGGCCGCCCTCGCCGCGTACACGAGGAAGAACATCACGACCGCCGTGAACAGCAGCGGCGCCCAGATGAGCACCTCCACCGCCAGCGACAGAAGCCCGCCGACGAACCAAACAGCGATGGCCGCGAGACCCATGTTGAGGCCCTGCGCCGCATGCCGCCGGACGAACGGCGACCGCGACTTTCCGAAGAAGACGACGGCGGGGGCGATCGCCCCGACGAGGAACTGGCCCACATAGGCCATGAGCGACCACGTCTTGTCGTCATCGCTCACGGGGCCGTAGTGCCCCGGCATCTGCGCCGTCCCCGGCCCTGGCGGCTGTGCCTGCTGCCCCTGGTGCGGCTGCTGCCATTGAGAACCGGGCTGCGGCTGCTGCCACTGGGACCCTTGCTGCGGTTGCTGCTGCCATTGAGGCTGCTGCTGCCATCCAGGCTGCTGTCCCTGACCGGGTTGCGGAGGAGGCCCGTAGGCCATGGCGGGTGTCCTCTCCGATTCGCTGAGCGACGCTACTGGCGAATTGTATGACCTGTACGACTCCTTGGACGCACTACGAGTTCCCCCCGGTTCCTGTGATTCGCCGGCTCGTGGCCGTTTTGTGCCACGAGCCGGCTCCGCGAAGGGCGGGTCCGGGCAGCGTCAGGGACGCCAAAGGACGACGGACGGCTGCTCCTTCGTGAGCGTGACCGAGCCCGTCCAGGCGATGCCGGACGGCAGCGGCAGATACGACCCGTCCAGGAAGAAGCCGCGGTTGACGGCCGTGACGGTGGCGGGCGCGCCGTTGTCACCGACCCCGACCGGACGGCGGATCGCCTCGATGCCGGCGATGTCGGAGAGCGCGGTGCCCTCGGGAAGCTCGACGGTGGTGGCGACGACCCCGTCCCGTTCGATCGACCATGTCGGCTGGTCGTGGTCGGACCGGTACAGGCGCGCAGGGTCGGACCTCAGCCGGACGCCGAGCGCGACGCCTGGCACGGAACCGACGCCGGTAGGGCTCCCGGTGGTCTTGGCGAACTCGGCGAACAGGTACGCGCGCTGGTCGCCGACCTCCCGGGTGGACGGATCCGACGGCTTCTCGATCTTCCCCTCGCGGACCATCTCCTGCGCCATGACGCGGTACGTCCACGGCTCGCGGTCCATCACGACCTCTCGGGCACGGCCGTCGGGACGGGTGGCGGACGCGTCCGGAAGGAAACGCAGCGGCGCCTCCTGGGTGAGGACGTCGCACATGTTGTTGTTCTGCGTGCAGGTCTGCAGCAGGGGATGGTCGCCCTCGTAGCGGCCGGTGAACTTCAACGTGGCGTGCTCGGGCGCCTGGTAGACGCCCGTCCCGTCCACCCGCCTTCCGGCCACGTCGACCTCGACGCGGTAGATCCACTCGATGTCGGTCGTGCGGCCCCAGCGGGCCATCAGCGCCGGTGAGTCGGTGCCGCCGTCCTCGTTGCTCCACACCACCGAGTACTCGATGACGTGGTGCCCTGACGTCGTGGCGGGCCTGGTCTCATGCCAGGCGATCAGCGGCGTGTCGGTGGTGGCGTTCTGGTAGGGGTCGTTCAGCGGCCCCGTCGTCCGGCCGATGACGACGGGGGCGTGCCGCAGGGCGAGCTGGTCCGCCCGCGGCATCCGGACGCGGGGGCGCGTGAGCCGCACGTGCCGGGCGGCCGGCGCGCTTCCTCGCGCGAACCACAACGTCACCTTGTGCCGGCCGTGACGGACGTGCCCGAGGCCGAGGCCGCGCGGCGTCGGGTCGGACGAGGGGACGACGAGGTCGCTCACGTGGCGGCCGTCCACCGCGAGGGATACCACGGCCGACTCGGCGCCCTTGCGTTCCCAGGAGACGCCGGGCGCGGCGGCGCCGAAGCCGATGACGGCCTCGCCGTCGTGCCGGGCGGTGAACGACAGCGACCGGGCCGGGCCGCCCCGGCGAAGGTCGATGCTGCCCGGCGCCGATGCGGCGTGGGCGGGGGAGACGGCGGGCGGGATGCCCAGAAGGGCTGTTCCGGTCAGGGCGAGGACGGCGTGACGCGCACGGCTTCTCATGATCGGCGAACCTAGGCCGGTGGGGTTGCGTTCGGGTGACAGCCTGATCCCCCGTGAGTGTCGGGACCGTGGCCGCCCTGTTCTCCCGCGGCACGCTTCTCCTAGACGATGGTGCGGAGGGCCGCCAGCGCGCTGGGGAGTTGGAGCGACACACCCGTGAACCGCTCGGGAGACGCGGGTGACTCCGGCTCGTAGAGGGTGAGCCCGATCGCGGGTAGCCGTACCGTCCGTCCCCGCCGGACCGCGTCGTGGCCGAGGTCGCGCAGGAGCGCGACGACGTGCGCGGCGGGCTCGTCGAGCAGGTCGATGCCGTCCAGCCGGAATCTCATCTCGGGGTTGCCGCTCCAGCCGGGGCCGCGCGTCCCGAAGATGTCGGCGAGCTGTTCGGCGCCGTCCTCGCCGCGCTCGGTGGACAGCGCGAGCCGCCCGCGCCCGACCCGGATGCTGCGGTGGTCGGCCCAGCCGCACAGCGACGACGCCTTGGGCGGCGGGGTACCGCAGCGCTCGGCGATGGCGGCCAGGGCGCTCCAGGCGTCCGGGGGCTGCGTGGAGAACAGCAGGTCGGCGTCCGGTAGCAGGGCGCCGCGCCCGGGGTCGAGGGTGATGACGAACGGGGGGACGCGGCCAGGGAAACGCGCGGGGTCGGGCTCCTGGAGCGTGACCAGGCCCTCCCACTCGACGGGCTCGTCGACGGCGAACCAGGTGATCGCGGCTTCGGCGGCGAGTTCGCGGAACGTCGCGTCGGTCAGCCGTTCGCCGATCGTCTCGCGCAACCCGTCCGCCGTCTCGCACAGCCGCCGGTGCCACCACGGCGGCTCCGGGCCGGACCCCGTGCCGGTCTGCCAGCGGGTACCGACCCCTGCAAGATCCCAGCGCCGTACCGCGCCGGAGTCGGCCACGACCACGCAGTGCCAGCCGTCCGGCTCGCCGCGCAGCAGGACACGAGCGGGCACCCGCCCCCGTTCCGCCTCCTCATTCCGCATTCGGACGACCCTATCCGCCCAAGAGGCGCAGCACATTCCATTCGGGCGTGTCCCGGCGCGCCTCCGGCGAACACCCCCGTGACCGGCACATCTTCGTGGCCGTCCGCGGGGGTGCGCGCCCGTCTCGACCAAGATCGTCCCGCGAGCGTCCGCACCCGGCCGGGCGGTTTCGCCGCGACACGGCGGCGCTGCTTGGCCTGACCCGAGATGTCGGTACGGTCGGAGGGCAGCGGCCGTGACGGGGTACCGTGCCTTTCGGCCCAGTCGACCGGCAGATCCGACCTCCGGAGGTTCCAGCGTGACCCACTCCGAGCAGGTCTTGCGCTCCCCGGCGGAGCGGGAGGTGGTGAACGGCGCCGTCCGCGCGCTGCGGTCGGCCGCGCCCGCGGGCTGGGAGCGGCTCGGTTTCGAGTTCCGCGCGACGGTCGGGATCGACAGCGCCTCCTTCGAGGTCCAGGGCGCCGACGGGTCGCGGCGCAAGGCCATGCCCCCAGGTCAGGCCGTCGGACGGATGGACGAGCTGCGCCGCGTCATGTACCGGCGCGGCAAGGGCGCCTGGTTCACCGCCCGCCTGGAGATCGAGCGCTCGGGCCGGTTCAGCGCCGAGTTCGACTACGAGGGCGAACCCGACTTCGTTCCGCCGCTGACGCCGTCCGCCTACGCCCTGGACCTTGACCAGTTCCCCCGCACTGACGAGCACATCCCCGACTGGCTCCGCCAGAAGCTCAACGAGGCGTGACCCGGCGCCCAGACGCCTGACCAGGATCATGCGGCCGGAACACCGTCCGGGTGAGGGCAGACTTGGGGTGTGCCCGCTACCTTGCCCGATGGTGACCCCGTACCCGCCGACGGCGCGCTGCCCACGAGCGCACATGAGGGGCTGGGGACGCGGCCGTTCGCGTTCTACATCCACGTCCCGTTCTGCGTGACCCGGTGCGGCTACTGCGATTTCAACACCTATACGGCGACGGAGCTGGGCCCCGGTGCGAGCCGGGATTCCTACGCCGACACCGCCATCGCCGAGGTACGGCTGGCGCGGCGGGTGCTGGGCGACGTCGATCTGCCGGTGGAGACGGTGTTCGTGGGCGGAGGGACCCCGACCCTCCTGCCGCCGGACGATCTCGGCCGTGTCCTGGCCGCCGTCAACGCCGAGTTTGGACTCGCCCCGGGCGCGGAGGTCACCACCGAGGCCAATCCGGAATCCGTTGACGAGCCGTACCTCGGCAAGCTCCGCGAGGCCGGCTTCACACGCGTTTCGTACGGCATGCAGAGCGCGCGCGAGCACGTACTAGCCGTGTTGGAAAGGACCCACACACCTGGACGTGTCCCACAGATCGTGGACTGGACGCGTAGGGCGGGTTTTGAGCACATCAACCTAGACCTCATCTACGGGACACCGGGGGAGACCGACGACGACTGGCGCGCATCCCTGGAAGCAGCCCTGGAGGCCGAACCCGACCACGTATCGGCCTACGCGCTCATCGTCGAAGAGGGAACCCGCCTGGCGGCACAGGTGCGCCGCGGCGAACTGACCCCACCCGACGACGACGCCATGGCAGACCGCTATCTGATCGCGGACGAACTGCTGGGCGCGCACGGGCTGCGCTGGTACGAGATCTCCAACTGGGCCACCGGTCCCACCGCCGCCTGCCGCCACAACGTCCTCTACTGGACGGGCGCGGACTGGTGGGGCATCGGACCCGGGGCCCACAGCCATGTCGGTGGGACGCGGTGGTGGAACGTCAAGCATCCCGCCGCCTACGCCGCCCGCCTCGCCGAGGGGACCACCCCGGCGCACGCCCGCGAGGTCCTGGACGCCGAGGACCGCCGCATCGAACGGATCATGCTCGAACTGCGGCTCGCGGACGGCTGCCCGGTCGGGCTGCTGGACGAGGCGTCCGTCCGCCGGGCCATCGCCGACGGGCTGGTCGAGGCGGGCCCCTACGAGGACGGGCGCGCCGTGCTCACCCTGCGCGGGCGTCTGCTCGCCGACGCCGTCGTCCGCGACCTGACCTGACTTCTCCGCCGGACTCGGGCCTGTGGGCTCGGGCCGACCTCAGTTGAGCATCGGCCATGCCATGAACGCGGGATAGCGATACCACTCGCCTCGGTTGGCGGCCAGCCCCGCGATGATCAGGAAGACGATGGAGGCGATGGCGGTCGCGATGATCGTGACGAAGCCGATGAGCACGAAGAGCAGGATGATGTTGATGATGAAGTAGACGAACTGGGTGATCGCGAAGTTGAGGCCCTGGGCGCCGTGGTGGCGCAGGTACGGCGATTCGTCCTTCTTGATCAGGTAGACCAGCAGCGGGGCGATGACACCCAGGAGGAACTGCCCGAGATGGGCCATCATCGCCCAGGTGCGCTCGTCGGAGGTCGTCATGCTGTGCGCGCCCTGCGGCCCGTACGGCTGCACTTGCCCGCCATATCCCGGCGCCTGCTGCCCGTACCCGGGCTGTTGTTCGTAGCCCGGCTGCCCGTATGCGGGCTGCCCGTAGCCCGGCTGTCCAGGCTGCCCATACCCCGGCTGGGAATAGCCGCCCTGACCGTATCCCGGCTGCTGTCCGTATCCCGGTTGCCCGTATCCCGGCTGGCCATACTCCGGCTGTCCGTATCCGGGCTGCGCGCCACCTGGGTATCCGGGCTGCTGACCGTAGCCCTGCTGTTCTCCCTGGCCGTGGCCGGACGGGTTCTCCTGGCCTTGCGGATCCGACTGCCCATGCGTCATCGCGGTGCTCCTTCTCGGCGCCGCCACCGGGCGGGCCGGTGTCAGGGTGCGGGTGCGGTCACGAAGTCGATGAGCTCCTCGACGCGTCCCAGAAGGGCGGGTTCGAGATCGGTGTAGGTGTTCACCGAGCGCAGGATCCGCTTCCAGCTCGCACCCACATCGTCCCCCCAACCGAGCTCGGCGAGAACCCCTTCCTTCCAGGGTACGCCGCGGGGGATGCGGGGCCAGGCACGGATTCCCACGGCCGACGGTTTCACCGCCTCCCAGATGTCGATGAACGGGTGCCCGGTGACGAGCACGTGCGGAGACGTGACCTGGGCGGCGATCCGGCTCTCCTTGGAGCCGTCGACGAGATGGTCGACGAGGACGCCGAGCCGCCGCCCCTCGTCCGGGCCGAACTCCTCGACGATGGCGGGCAGGTCGTCCACGCCCTCCAGGTACTCCACGACGACGCCCTCGACGCGCAGATCGTGGCCCCAGATCTTCTCCACCAACTCGGCGTCGTGGACGCCCTCCACATAGATGCGGCTCTCCTTGGCGACCTGGGCGCGCAGCCCCTTGACGGCGATCGAGCCGGACGCCGAACGGGCCGGAGTGTTCGCGGCGGCGCCCGGCGCGGCGTCCGGCCGGACGAGGGTGACCGGCTTGCCGTCGATCAGGAAACCCGATTTCGTGAGCGGGAAGACCCGCCGTTTGCCGAACCGGTCCTCCAGGGTGACGCCGAACTTGTCGCAGCCGACCACGGCACCGCAGAATCCGCTGTCGGGATCCTCCGCCACGAGGCCGGGTTCGGCCGCGATCTCGGGTATCCGGCCTTTCAGGGGGCGTCGCCAGTCACCGGCCAGCACGTCGTTTCCGTACTTCTTGCTCCGCACAGCCCGCACATTAACCGGAAGGATAAGATCGCGCAGCCGTCCGGAAGCGCGCCGCACGCACGTCCCGCCGGGCGTCTCGTCGGGGCGCCGGGGCGGCGCGAACGCCGCGGGCACTCCAGAACCGGGTCCGCGGGCCGTACACTTGGCACTCGGGAGTACGGAGTGCCAGCGGCGCCGCGCCGATGGCCCGGACCGGTGGGGGGCCCGTGGCAGGGGATGAAGGAGGTGACCACGTGCTGGACGACCGGAAACTCGCGGTCCTACGCGCCATAGTCGAGGACTACGTCTCCACCAACGAGCCGGTGGGCTCCAAGGCCCTGGTGGACCGGCACAACCTCGGCGTGTCCTCGGCCACCATCCGCAACGACATGGCCGTGCTGGAAGAGCAGGGGTACATCGCCCAGCCGCACACCAGCGCGGGCCGCGTCCCCACCGACAAGGGCTACCGCCTGTTCGTCGACCGGCTGTCCACGATCAAGCCGCTGTCGGTCGCCGAGCGTCGCGCGATCGAGACCTTCCTGTCCGGCGCGTACGACCTCGACGATGTGGTCGGCCGCACCGTGCGGCTGCTGGCGCAGCTCACCCGGCAGGTCGCGGTGGTGCAGTACCCCTCACTGACCCGCTCGTCGGTGCGGCACGTGGAACTGGTCCCGGTCGCCGAGGGCCGGCTGCTGCTCGTCCTGATCACCAACACCGGCCGGGTGGAGCAGCGCGTCATCGAGACCCACGGCGCGGTCTCCGAGGAATCGATCGGGCACCTGCGGGCGTTGCTCAACACGTGCCTGGACGGGCTCGGACTCGGCGACGTGCCGATCGCCGTCGCGGACCTGCCCGACAAGGTGGGGGCCGACGACCGGCCGATCGCCGCGGCCGTGCTGTCGGTGCTGCTGGAGACGCTCGTGGAGAAGCACGAAGAGAAGATCGTTTTCGCCGGGGCGGCGAACCTGGCCGCCGTGGACTTCTCGCAGAGCCTGCGGGACGTGCTGGTGGCGTTGGAGGAACAGGTGGTCCTCATGCGCCTGCTCGGCGAGACCGGCGATTCCTCTACTCTTACGGTGCGGATCGGCACCGAGAACCCCGATGAGGGGCTCCGATCGACCTCGGTCGTCGCCGCCGACTACGGCGTGGGCGACCTCACGCTGGCCCGGCTGGGAGTGCTCGGGCCGACACGCATGGATTACCCCGGCACGATGGGAGCGGTACGGGCAGTGGCACGCTACGTGGGACAGATCCTGGCGGGATCGTAAGTGGCCAACGACTATTACGCGACCCTGGGCGTCCGTCGGGACGCCAGCGCCGACGAGGTCAAGAAGGCCTACCGCCGGCTCGCGCGCGAGCTCCACCCGGACGTCAACCCCGATCCGGAGACCCAGGAGAAGTTCAAGGAGATCACCCAGGCGTACGAGGTGCTCTCCGACCCCAAGAAGCGCGAGATGTACGACCTGGGCGCCGATCCGTTCGCGACGACGGGGGCCGGGGCGGGTGCCGGCGGGTTCGGCGGCGCCGGGTTCCCGTTCAGCGACATCATGGACGCCTTCTTCGGCACCGCCGCGTCCCGGGGGCCCCGGTCCCGGGCCAGGCGCGGCCGCAACGCGACGATGCGGGTCGAGCTCGACCTGTCCGAGACGGCGTTCGGCACGACCCGCGAGCTGTCCATCGACACCGCGGTCGCCTGCACGAGCTGCGAGGGTTCGGGCTGCGCCCCCGGCACGCATCCGGACACGTGCGAGACGTGCCACGGCCGCGGCGAGGTGCAGCAGGTGCAGCGCTCGTTCCTCGGCCAGGTCATGACGGCCCGCCCCTGCCCGGCGTGCGGCGGTTTCGGGTCGGTGATCCGCAACCCGTGCGCCGAGTGCTCGGGGGACGGCCGGGTCCGCACCCGCCGCACCGTCAAGGTCAAGATCCCGGCGGGGGTGGAGAACGGCATCCACATCCAGCTCGCGGGCGAGGGCGAGGTCGGCCCGGGCGGCGGCCCGCCCGGCGACCTGTTCCTGGAGATCGTGGAGAAGCCGCACGAGATCTACGAGCGGGAGGGCGACGACCTGCACTGCACGGTCGAGATCCCGATGACGGCCGCCGCGCTCGGCACCAGCGTCACCATCGAGACCCTGGACGCCGCCGAGGGCGTCGACATCAAGCCGGGCACGCAGTCCGGTCAGGTCATCACCCTGTACGGGCGGGGCGTCCGGCACCTCAACGAGAGCGGCCGCGGCGACCTGATGATCCACGTCAACGTGGAGACGCCCGGCAAGCTGGACGAGGAGCAGGAGGACCTGCTGCGGCGGCTGGCCAAGCTCCGCGGCGAGGAGCGCCCGCCCGGCAAGTTCGCGCCGGGTCAGCGGAGCGTCTTCTCCCGGCTCCGCGACGTCTTCAACCAGCACCCCGGCTAGAGATGGCCCCGACCGGATCCCGCCGCCCGGCGGGGCCCCCGCACCGGGAGGGCCGGTGAGCCCGCCGGTCTTCCTCGCCGCGACCGAGGCGCTGCAGAACGGCCGGGTGCTGCTGGACGGGCCGGAGGGGCGGCACGCCGCCACCGTGCGGCGGCTGCGTCCCGGCGAGCGCGTCGACCTGACCGACGGCGCGGGCCTGCTGGCCGAGTGCGTCGTCGCCGCGGCGGACCGCGTGTCCCTCACGCTCGACGTGGTGGCCCGGCACCGGGCGCCGCCGCCCCGGCCGCGGCTCGTCGTCGTCCAGGCCCTCCCGAAGGGCGACCGGGGCGAGCTGGCCGTGGAGACCATGACCGAGGTCGGCGTGGACGAGATCGTCCCGTGGTCGGCGGCCCGCTGCGTCACCCAGTGGCGCCCGGAACGCCGTGCGAAGGCCCTCGGCCGCTGGCGCGCCACCGCCCGCGAGGCGGGGAAACAGGCCCGCCGGAGCCGCCTGCCCGACGTCACGGACCTGGCGTCCACGGCGCGGGTCGCCGAGCGGCTCACGGAGGCGTCGCTGGCGCTCGTCCTGCACGAGGAGGCCGACGCGCCGCTCAGCGCGGTCGAGGCGCCCGCCGACGGCGAGATCGTGCTCGTGGTCGGCCCCGAGGGCGGTATCACCGGCGAGGAGTTGGAGCGGTTGGGGGCGGCGGGAGGCCGTCCGGTCAGGCTGGGGCCCACGGTACTGCGGACGTCCACGGCGGGCGTCGCGGCGGCGGCCGTCCTGCTGGCGGCCACCGGGCGCTGGTAGCCCCTCCACGGCCCTGCCGAAGCCCGCCCGGACCCCCGAGAAGCAAGGAAGGCGCTCTGGGGTCTTCAGAGCCGTGGAGAAGCCCTCAGGGGGTGTCCGCGGATCCCTGGTCGGCCGTCGTGGAGGGCTCGCCGGAGGTCGGCGACGTCGGCTTGTCGGTCGGCACCGGCTCGGTCGGGTTGCTGGACGTCGGCGGCGTCGGCGTGGGGCTCGCCGGGGGAGCCGGGCTGCCGCCTCCCGGGCACTGCGTCGTGGACGGCTTCGGCTCGGTCTCCTTCTCGTTCTCCTTGTCCTTCGGCTTCGTCGGCGTGGCGGGGACCGAGGGCGGCACGGCCGGCGGGACCGCGCAGGACGAGGACCCGGGCGAACCGGAGGCCGAGGGCGAGCCGGGCACGCTGGGGGAGCCGGAAGCGCTGGGATCGGGCGCGGCGGGGTCGCCGGGCGGTAGCGGCCGGCCCTGCGCGTCGGTGCGGTCGCCGTCGGTGTCGACGCCGCCGTCGCCGGAGGGGCCGTTGCCGCTCACCGACTGCTGGATGAGGTCGATCGTCTGCGGGGCGGTCACGCCGATCCCGGCGATCGCCACGGCGGCGGCGACGGCGAGGACAGGCCGTGCCCAGTTCACGGAGAACCAGTTCGGCCCGAACCAGGCCGGTCCGAACCGGTCGAGGCCGAAGCGGCGGCGGCCACCGCCGTCGGCGATCCGGGCCCGGATGCGTTCCAGGCCGTCCTCCGCGGGGGTGACCGAGTCCGCCTCCGCGTGCAGGGCACGGCGGAGGATCTCGCCGTGCTCGTCGTGGGGCTCGGTGGTCATGAGAACTGCTCCAGGACGTTGCGTAGCGCGGTCATGCCGCGCGCCGTATGGCTCTTCACAGCGCCGCGGGAGATCCCCATCGTGTGGGCGATCTCCGCTTCGGAAAGATCGGCGTAGTAGCGCAGGACGAGCGCCTCCCGTTGGCGGGCGGGGAGGCCGGACAGCGCGTCGATCACGGCCGAGCGCTCGAGTTCCCCGATGGCTCCGGCTTCCGCGCTCGGCGCGTCCGGCAGCCCCTTCGGGGCGTACTTCTCCACGACGGCGCGGTGCCGCAGCACCGATCGGGACCGGTTGACCACCGACTGGCGCAGGTACGACAGAGCCTTGTCGGGGTCGCGTAGCCGCCGCCAGCCGCCGTGCATCGCGACGAACGCGTCCTGGACGACCTCCTCGGCCGTCCCGGAGTCCCGTACGAGCATGGCGGCGAGACGGACGAGCGAGCGGTAGTTCGCGCTGTAGAGCGCGGTCACCGCTTGATCGGCATCCCAGGCGACGACGACAGCGGCCGCCGCCGTGCCCCTGGCCACGAGGGTCTCGGTCACGTCAGTGGGACGCGCGCCCTCCTCGTCGGGTTTACGAAAGGGCATCTCTTGGTCTGCCTCGGTCACCTATCCGCCGCCTTTGCCGTCCCCCGGCCATCCATTCGGACGGTTCCTCCGCAACGGCATTTATCGGGCTTTCCCGTCCGGGGAGGCGCGCCGCGATGCCTGCGATCCGGGGGGTACGCCTTGAGCTGACAACCCTAACGAGCGGCCGGTCGAGATGCGGCCCGACAGCCGGAGGTCGATCATCGCGAGCCTATACAGGACGTGGCCGCGTGGGCCATGCCTGTGACCGTCTCGATAGGATTCCGAGGCCGTCGCGGCCGTGTGGAAGGAGATCGATGACCGACTGCCTTTTTTGCAAGATCGTTTCCGGGGATGTGCCCGCGGAGATCGTCCGCTCCGACGCCAGGGTGATCGCGTTCCGCGACATCAACCCGCAGGCGCCCACGCATGTGCTGGTCATCCCCAGGGAGCACCATCCGACGGTCGCCGAGGTGGCCGCCGCCGACCCCGGCCTCCTCAGCGAGGTCGTGGCAGAGGCCCACCGGGTCGCGCAGGACGAGGGCATCGCCGACTCCGGCTACCGACTCGTGTTCAACACCGGAGCCCAGGCGGGCCAGACCGTCTTCCACGTCCACGCCCACGTCCTCGGCGGCCGTGGCCTGAACTGGCCGCCAGGCTGATCCGCACCGCCCGGCGGGGTTCTCCCCCAGATAAATAGAGCGGCGTTCCTGGGCGGGTCGCCAGTACCATGGATGCGACACATGCTGGACACCGAGGCAGACAGAAAGCAGGTCCGAGAGGCCGCAAGGCCCGGCTGATGGTCGAATCAACTCACGCGAGGCGCGACGGCCGCGCAGGCCCGCGCACCCAGATCAAGATCGTGGTGCCGGACGACCATTCGATGGTGAGCCTGCTCGGCTCCCGGGACGAGTCGCTCCACGCGATCGAGCGCGCGTTCGGCAGCGACCTCGACATCCACGTCCGTGGCAACGAGATCACCGTGACCGGTTCCGAGAACGAGACCGGGCTGGTCTCCCGCCTCTTCACCGAACTGCTCGACCTGCTCAAGGGCGGTACGCAGCTCACCCCCGACGCGGTCGAGCGGAGCCTGGCGATGCTGCGCGCCGAGGGCGGCGCGCGCCCGGCGGAGGTCCTCACCCTGGACGTGCTGTCCAGCCGGGGCCGCACGATCCGCCCGAAGACGCTGAACCAGCGCCGCTACGTCGACGCGATCGACAAGCACACGATCGTGTTCGGGATCGGTCCCGCGGGCACCGGCAAGACGTACCTGGCGATGGCCAAGGCCGTCCGCGCCCTTCAGGACAAGAAGGTCAACCGGATCATCCTGACCCGGCCCGCGGTCGAGGCGGGGGAGCGGCTCGGCTTCCTGCCGGGAACGCTCTACGAGAAGATCGACCCGTACCTGCGGCCCCTGTACGACGCGCTGCACGACATGGTCGACCCCGACTCGATCCCCCGCCTGATGGCCGCCGGCACCATCGAGGTCGCCCCGCTGGCCTACATGCGCGGCCGGACGCTCAACGACTCGTTCATCATCCTGGACGAGGCGCAGAACACCTCGCCCGAGCAGATGAAGATGTTCCTCACCCGGCTCGGGTTCGGCTCCAAGGTCGTGGTGACCGGCGACGTCACGCAGGTCGACCTGCCCAACGGGCATCTGAGCGGCCTTCGTGTCGTCCAGGACATCCTCGACGGCGTCGGGGACATCGACTTCTGCCGCCTGGACAGCCGCGACGTCGTCCGGCACAAGCTGGTCACCGACATCGTCGACGCCTACAACCGCTACGACGAGGCGCGGGTGCCGGCGATCAAACAGGGGGCGGCGGGGCGCGGCGGATCCCGCAAACGGGGGCGCTAGTGAGCATCGAGGTGTTGAACGAGTCGGGCGTCGAGGTCGCCGTGAAGGACCTCGCCGCCCTGGCCCGCCACGTCCTGGACGGTATGCGCGTACACCCGCTCGCCGAGCTGTCGGTGCTGCTGGTCGACGAGGCGGCCATGACCGAGCTGCACGAGAAGTGGATGGACGAGCCCGGCCCGACCGACGTGCTGTCCTTCCCCATGGACGAGCTGCGCCCCGGCCACATGTCGGGCGGCGCCGACGAGGACGGCGACGCCGACCCGGGGCTGCTCGGCGACGTCGTCCTCTGCCCGGCGGTCGCCGAGCGGCAGGCGCGCGAGGCCGGGCACAGCCCCGGAGACGAGCTGGAGCTGCTGTGCACGCACGGCATCCTGCACCTTCTCGGGTACGACCACGCCGAGCCGGAGGAGCACAAGGAGATGTTCGGCCTCCAGGCCGACCTGCTCACCTCCTGGCAGGAGAAACGCGGCCGGTCATGACCGCCGCGACCCGATCATGAGCACCACGCAGGGATGGCTGTCCGCCCTGGCGGTGGTCCTGGTGCTGCTGGCCGGGCTGCTGGCCGGCGCCGAGACGGCGCTGGCACGGGTGTCGCGGGTCACCGTCGAGGAGATCGTCCGGGACGGGCGACGCGGCGCCCGCCGGCTGGCCGAGGTCGTCGCCGACCCCGCCCGCTACGTCAACATGGTGCTGCTACTGCGCATCGGCTGCGAACTGGTCGCCACCGTGATCGTGGCCGACCTGTGCATCTCCTGGCTGGACGAGACGTGGCGCGCCTACGTCGTGGCTGCCGCGATCATGATCGTGGTCAGCTATGTCGTGATCGGGGTGGGACCCCGCACGCTCGGCATCCAGCACGCCGACCGGATCGCGCTCGCCGGCGCCGCGGTGATCCACCCGGTGACGCGGGTGTTCGGGCCACTGCCCCGGCTGCTGATCCTGCTCGGCAACGCCCTGACGCCGGGCAAGGGATTCCGGGAGGGCCCCTTCGCGTCCGAGGCCGAACTGCGCGACCTGGTCGACCTCGCCGAACAGCGCAGCCTCATCGAGCCGGACGAACGCGAGATGATCCACTCGGTGTTCGAGCTGGGCGACACCCTCGTCCGCGAGGTGATGGTGCCGCGCACCGACATCGTGTTCATCGAGCGCGGCAAGACACTGCGGCAGGCGATGTCGCTGGCGCTGCGCAGTGGCTTCTCCCGCATCCCCGTCGTCGGCGAGAACGAGGACGACGTCGTCGGCATCGCCTATCTCAAGGACGTCGTCCGCCGCAGCCAGGAACATCACGAGGGCGAGGCCGTCGAGACCGTCGACTCGGTCATGCGGGACGCAACCTACGTGCCCGACAGCAAGCCCATCGACGAGTTGCTGCGCGAGATGCAGGCCCGGCAGATCCACCTCGCCATCGTGATCGACGAGTACGGCGGCACCGCCGGCCTCGTCACCATCGAGGACATCCTGGAGGAGATCGTCGGCGAGATCACCGACGAGTACGACCGGGAGACCCCGCCGGTCACCTGGCTCGGGGACGGCGCCGCCCGCGTGACCGCAAGGCTCCCGGTCGAGGACCTCGCCGAGCTGTTCGACGCGGAGATCGACGTCGAAGAGGTCGAAACCGTCGGCGGACTGCTCGCCCACGCCCTCGGCCGCGTCCCCATCGAGGGCTCCACCGCCGAGGTCGGCTCCGCGGGCAACGGAACCGTCCTCTCCCTCAAGGCCGAGACCATCGCCGGCCGCCGCAACCGCATCGGCACTGTGCTTGTTAGGCGGACCCTTGGCGTCGGGCGTTGAACGCCCTCCTTCAACGGGTCCGCGGCGATCGCTGCATCGCTTTCGACTCGCCCTGGAGGGCTCGCTTCGCGATCAGGTTCTCGCTTCGCTCGCACCTGGCTTCGCTCGCGATCGCACGCTGTGTTGATTGCAGCGCCCTTGGCGGTCGGGCCTGGGGGCCCTTGCTTCGGCGGGCACTGCGGCGATCGCTGCATCGCTTTCGACTCGCCTTAGAGGGCTCGCTTCGCGATCAGGTTCTCGCTTCGCTCGCACCTGGCTTCGCTCGCGATCGCACGCCGGGGGGTGGTTCTACAGGGTGGTGCGTAGGGTGCCGTCGGGTGCGGCTAGGAGGAGGGCGGCCTTGGGGCCCAGGTCGCGGACGGCGGTCACATCGTCCGGAGAGGCGGTGTCGGCGGTGGTGACCAGGGCGGCCGCTTCCAGGTCCTCGGCGCCGCTTGACACCGCCATCGCGACGGCGACCTTGAGGGCCGACAGCTTCAGGGACGGCAGGTCCACGCTGGTCGCCGCGTAGGTACGGCCGGTCTCGTCCCGGACGGCGGCGCCCTCGGCGGCGCCCGTGCGGGCCCTGGACGACCGGGCCAGGGTGATGATCTTCGCGTCCTCGGGGTTCAGCTCGCTCACGCCCCCAGCGTACGGGGCGGCGCCGGCCCGCATGCGCCCAGGCCGGCGTTGCAAGTCGCCGCCAAGTGGGCGGCAAGGGCTGCGGGCGACCCTCGGAACGTCAATGACGATGTTCTGGGGGAATCTGATGTCCCGTCTGCTCTACCGCCTCGGAAAGGCCGCTGCGCTGCGGCCTTGGCGGTTCGTCGTGGTGTGGCTGGTGCTCGTCGGCGCGATGGCCGGCCTCGCCGGGGTCGCGGGCGGCTCGCTGCACGACAACTACACACTGTCGGGGTCCGGGTCGCAGCAGGCCACGGACTTGCTGAAGGAGCGGTTCCCGGCGCTGTCGGGCGCCGACGCGCGGGTCGTGGTGCACGCGAAGTCGGGCAGGGTCGACCAGGCGGCGCTCGGCGCGGCGAGCGCCGAGCTGCGCAAACTGCCGCACGTCAGCGCGGTGGACCCGCCGCGGCCGTCCCGGGACGGCGCGACCGCGCTGATGACCGTCCGGTACTCGGTGCCGGTCACCGACCTCGCGCCCAAGCCGACGCTCGACCTGCTGCGCACCGCCACGAGGGACCTTGAGAAGGCCGGATACCAGGTGGAGTTCGGCGGGCAGGTGCCGGAGAACGTGACGGCGCCCGGCGGCGTCGCCGAGGCGGTCGGGATCGTGGCGGCCCTGGTGATCCTGCTACTGGCGTTCGGGTCGGTCGTGGCGGCGGGGCTGCCGCTGGCCGTGGCGCTCGCGGGGCTCGGCGTCGGCGTGTCGGGGATCACGCTGCTGGCCTCGTTCACGAACGTGGCGACCACCGCGCCGACGCTGGCGATGATGGTCGGCCTCGGCGTCGGCATCGACTACGCGCTGTTCATCCTCACGCGGCACCGCGAGGGCCTCGCGGGCGGCCTGGACGTCCCAGAGTCGGTGGGCCGGGCCATCGCGACCGCCGGCCTGTCGGTGATCTTCGCCGGGTTCACGGTGCTGCTGGCGCTGTGCGGGCTGGTGCTGTCCCGGATCCCGGTGTTCATGACCATGGGGTTCGCGACCGGGCTGGTGGTCGCGGCGACGGTGCTGAGCGCCGTCACGCTGCTGCCCGCCGTGCTGGGGCTGGCGGGACGGCGGGTGCTGCGCCGCCGCGACCGGGCGCCCGGCGCGAAGATCTCCGCCGGGTCCCCGCTGGTCCGCCGGTGGGCCGAGCATGTCGGGCGCCGTCCGTGGCCGTGGCTGCTCGCCGGGGTCCTGCTGATGCTGACGCTGGCCGCGCCGATGCTCGGTATGCGGACCTGGCCGAGCGACGCCAGCAGCGAGCCGTCGTCCAACACCGTCCGGCAGGCGTACGACCTCGTCGCGGACGGATACGGGCCCGGCGCCAACGGTACGTTCCTCGTCGCCGCCGACCTGCGGAAGGTGGATCCGGCGTCGCTGGACGGGTTGAGCGCGCGGCTCTCCCGGGTGGAGGGCGTCATGGCCGTCGCGCCGCCCCAGCTGTCCCCGGACCGCAGCGCCGCGGTGATCGTCGTCACCCCGCGGTACGGCCCGCAGGACGAGCGGGTGACCGGGCTCGTGGACCGCGTCCGCGCGGACGTGCTGCCTCCGGGCACCGAGATCACCGGGCTGACGGCCATCTACGTGGACCTGTCCCGGGTGCTGTCCGAACGTCTGTGGCCGGTCATCGGCGTGGTCGTCGCCACCTCGTTCATCATGCTGATGATCGTGTTCAGGTCGGTGCTGGCGCCGCTGAAGGCCGCCGCGATGAACCTGCTGTCGATCGGCGCCGCGTACGGGGTGCTCACCGCGGTGTTCCAGTGGGGGTGGGGCGCCGAGCTGCTCGGCCTGCCGCACGCCGTGCCGGTCTCCAGCTTCATCCTGCTGCTGATGTTCGCGGTGCTGTTCGGGGTGTCGATGGACTACGAGGTGTTCCTGCTGTCGCGGGTGCGGGAGGAGTGGCTGGCCGGTGGCGACGCACGCGGGTCGGTGTCCACCGGGCTCGCCGCCACCGGCCGGGTGATCACCAGTGCGGCGCTCATCATGGTGGCGGTGTTCCTCGGCTTCGCCATGGACCCGGGTGTGGTGATCAAGCAGATGGGCGTCGGGCTGGCGGTCGCGGTGGCACTGGACGCGACCGTCGTCCGGCTGGTGCTGGTGCCCGCCACGATGGCGCTGCTCGGACGGGCGAACTGGTGGCTGCCGAAGCCGCTGGCCCGCGTCCTGCCGGAGATCGACCTGCACGGTGGCGGCGAGCCCGCGGCGGGTGCGGCGAAGGAGCCGCAGCCCAGCCCCGCGTGACCGGCGCGTAGCAGGGGTTGCACGGCGGTCCGTCATGTCCCGGTTTAGGCTGAGCGGGACATGACGACTGCTGTGCGCGTGCTCGGCGCCTTCGGCGCGGCGGTGGACGGCGCGCCCGCCGATCTCGGCGGTCCCCGCCAGCGCTCGGTCCTCGCGCGTCTCGTCGCCGCGCACGGTCGGATGGTGCCGGCGGAGCGGCTCGTCGAGGACCTGTGGGCCGGGACGGCACCGCCGCGTGCGGCGGCGGGACTGCAGTCGTTCGTGTCGCATCTGCGGCGCGCGCTCGAACCGGACCGTCCACCCCGCACGCCGGCGCGGATCCTCGTCACCGAACCGCCCGGGTACGCGCTGCGGCTGCCGGACGGCGACGTCGACGCCTGGCGGTTCGACGCGCTGATCGACGAGGCCGCCGCGCTGCTGGACAGCGGCGACCCCGCCGCCGCCCGGGGGCGCGCCGAGGCGGCGTTGGCGCGGTGGCGTGGGCCCGCCTACGCCGAGTTCGCCGGCCTGCCGTGGGCCGCCTCCGAGGCCACCCGGCTGGACGAACGCCGTCGCATCGCGGTCGAGCGCCGGGCCGACGCCATGCTCCGGCTCGGGGCCGCCACCGAGGCCGTCCCGGACCTGGAGGCCCACACCGCCGCCAACCCGCTGCGCGAGGACGCGTGGCGGCTGCTGGCCCTCGCGCTCTACCGGGCGGGACGCCAGGGCGACGCCCTCGCCGCGCTCCGCCGTGCCCGCGCCACCCTGACCGAGGAACTGGGCGTCGACCCCGGGCCCGCGCTGCGCCGCCTGGAATCCGACATCTTCGCCCAGGCCCCGTCCCTGGACTCCGCAGCAACCTCGGCGCCCGCCGAGCGCCCGCCCCGGGACCCGGCGCGCCGCCCACCGCTGCGGCTGGCGCCCGACCCCGCCGAGCATGAGCCCCGGGAACCCGTGATCCGGGGCGTCGCCTTCGTCGGGCGGGAGCGCGAACTGGCGCGGCTGGACGAGGCGGCCCGGTCCGTGGCGGCGGGCCGCAGCGGCGTGATCCTCGTCGGCGGGGAGGCGGGCATGGGCAAGACCGCCCTCGCCGAACGGTTCGCGATCACGCTCGGAACGCGGGGCTGGACGTGCGCCTGGGGGCGCGCCGCCGAGACCGGTGGCGCCCCGGCGGCCTGGCCCTGGGCCGAACTGCTGCGCGAGCTCACCGCCGCCGCGCCGCCCAAGCCCGAACTCGCCGGACGCCTCGGCCCGCTCCTGGACGACACCGTCACCGGACGCCTCGCAGTCACCGGACACGTCCCTGGCTCTGGACATGCGGAGGCGGGCGCCGACGCGGGCAGCGGCCGGTTTCGGCTGCACCTGGCCGTCGGCGACTACCTCGACGGTGTCGCCGACGAGGCGCCGCTGCTACTCGTCCTGGAAGACCTGCACTGGGCCGACGAGGAGACCCTCGCCCTGCTGGTCCGGCTCACCGGCCGGCTCCGCGGCCGTCCCGTCCTGCTGATGGCGACGTTCCGGCAGACGGAGGTACCCGACGGGCTCGCCGCCGCGCTCGCCGCGCTCGCCCGCTGCGAGCCGCTGCGGATCGATCTCGGCGGGCTCTCCACCGCCGAGGTCGCCGCGCTCGTCCGCGACACCTGCGGTGCCCGCCTCGACGATGACGAGCTGTCGGCCATCGCCGAGCGGACCGGCGGCAACCCCTTCTTCACCCGCGAGACCGCCCGGCTGCTGGACGCCGAGGGGATGCCCGCCGCGACCCGCCGAGTACCGGCCGGAGTCGGGGACGTGCTGCGCCGCCGGATCGCCCGGCTCCCCGAATCCGCCCAGTCCGTCCTGCGGGACGCGGCCGTGGTCGGGCGAGGCGCCGGCCTCGGTGTCCTCGGCGACCTCGCCGGCGACGAGGACACCGTCCTGGACGCCATCGAGGCGGGGCTGGCGGCAGGGCTGGTCACCGAGCCGGGGCCAGGCCGGATACGGTTCGCGCACGCGCTCGTCCGCGACACGCTCTACAACGGGATCTCGCGGGCCCGCCGCACCCGGCTGCACGGCCGCGTCGCCGCCGCGCTGGAACGGCACAGCCCCGACGAGGTCGCCGCCATCGCCCACCACTACCTGGAGTCCGGCGCCGACCCCGGCAAGGCCGTCCGCTACGCGCGGCTCGCCGCCGAGGCCGCCGAGGCCCGCTTCGCGCACGGCGCCGCCGCCGCCCTGTGGGTCCGTGCCGTCGAGACGCTGCGCGCGCAGGGCCCGGACGCGACCCGCGACCGGCTGGAGACCGAGGTCGCCGCGATCCGCGCGACCGCCCTCGCCGGGGACGTCGTCGCCGCCCGGCGCCGCCGGCTGGCCGCCATCGCCGACGCTCGCGCCCTCGGCGACGTCCGGCTGCTGGCCCGGATCATCGTCGGTTTCGACGTCCCCACGCTCTGGACCAGCCGCGAGTACGGATCGCTCGACCAGGCCGTGGTCGACGCCACCGACGAGGCGCTCGCCCGGCTGCCCGCGCGGGAAAGGGAGCTGCGCGTGCGCCTCCTCACCACCCTGGCGCTGGAGCTGGAGGGGGAGCAGCACGACCGCGGCGTCACCGCGTCCGACGAGGCGATCGGGATGGCCCGCGCCCTCGGTGACCCCGAGCTGATCGCCGTCGCGCTGAACGGCTGCTACATCAACGCCTACCGCACCGCGGACGGCCTCGACCAGCGGCGGCGGCTCGCCACCGAGCTGCTCGGGCTCGCCGAAGAGCACGACCTCGCCACCTACCTCGTCCTGGCCCACCTGCAACTACAGCAGATCGCCGTCGCCGCGCTGGACCTGCCGACCGCGAAGCGTCACCTGGCCGAGGGCAGCCGGCTCGCCGACCAGTACGGGCTGCCGCTGCTCGCACAGATCGCCTCCTGGTACAGCGGCCTCGTGCTCGCCTTCACCGCCCGCTTCGACGTCGCCGAGCGCGCCTACCAGGAGGTCGGCGGCGCCATCGGCCGGACCAAGATCTGGTTCACCGAACGCGGCATGCTGTTCCTCGGTGCGTTCTGCCTGCGGCTCACCCAGGGCAGGGCGGGGGAGATGGTGGACGAGGCCGCCTGGCTGCACCGGCAGTGGTCGCACGTCGAGGCGACCGCCGACATCCACGCCCTCGCGCTGGTCTCCGCCGGACGCGACGCCGAGGCCAGGCGGGTCGTGGCCGGGGCGGGGCCCGTCCGGCTCGACTACTTCTTCGACCTCACCATGGCGGCGCGGGGCCTGCGCGCCATCGCTCTCGGCGATCGCGAGCTGGCCGGGGAGGTCTACGCCGCGCTCGTGCCGTACGAGGGCCACGTCACCGGCGGCGCCACCGCCATCGCCACCATCGGCCCGGTCGCGCACATTCTCGGCGACCTTGCGCTGTTCCTTGAGCACCCCACCCCCGTCGCCGCCGGCCACTATCGCAGGGCGGCCGAGGTCGCGGGCCGCCTCGGTGCCGTCCTGTGGGCGGAGAAGGCCGAGGCCGCCCGGACCCGCCTGGGCACCCCCGCGGCCTGAAGATGGACGGGGCTCGCCGCCGGGTGGGCGACAATTGGGGGGTGACGACGCTGGGAGACACGACGACCGAACGTCCGGACGGGGAGTACCGTGCCGGATTCGCCTGCTTCATCGGGCGCCCGAACGTGGGCAAGTCCACGCTGATGAACGCGCTGGTCGGCACCAAGGTGGCGATCACCAGCAGCCGCCCGCAGACCACCCGCCGCGCCATCCGCGGCATCGTGCACCGGCCCGCCGCGCAGCTCGTCGTCGTCGACACCCCCGGCCTGCACAAGCCCCGCACGCTGCTCGGCGAGCGGCTCGACAGCCTGGTCCGCTCCACCCTCACCGAGGTGGACGTGATCGGGTTCTGCGTGCCCGCCGACCAGCCCGTCGGCCCCGGCGACAAGTACATCGCCCGCGAGCTGGCCGCCGTGAAGAAGACACCGGTCGTCGCGATCGTCACCAAGACCGACCTGGCCGCCCCCGAGCGGATCGCCGAGCAGCTCCTCGCGGTCGGGCGGCTCGGCGAGTTCGCCGACATCGTGCCCTGCTCGGCCGAGAGCGGCTTCCAGGTCGCTCTGGCCGCCGACCTGCTGATCGGCCACCTGCCGGAGGGCATGCCGCTCTACCCCGAGGGAGACCTCACCGACGAACCCGAGCAGGTCCTCGTCGCCGAACTGATCCGCGAGGCCGCGCTGGAGGGCGTCCGCGAGGAGTTGCCCCACTCCATCGCCGTCGTCGTGGACGAGATGGCGCCGCGCGAGGGCCGCGACGACCTTGTCGACGTCTACGCACACCTGTTCGTCGAGCGCCCCAGCCAGAAGGGGATCATCATCGGCCACAAGGGCGCCCGGCTCCGCGAGGTCGGTGCCGCCGCCCGCCGTCAGATCGAGGCGCTGCTCGGCACCAAGGTCTTCCTCGACCTGCGCGTCAGCGTCCTCAAGGACTGGCAGCGCGACCCCAAGCAGCTCCGCAGGCTGGGTTTCTACGACTGATCCTTACGAAGCTCCGGTTCCTCGTCCGGCTGCGGTTCCCTCTCCTCGTGCGGCCAGGCGGAGGGCGGCTCCTCCTCCGGCCAGGCGGCAGCGGACGCCTCCGGCCAGGGCTGCTCGCCAAAGAACGGATCCGCGTAGGGCTGTTGCGGGTGTTGCCCGTCCCGCCGTGACGGCAGGAGCCGCTCGGTGAGGGGACGGGCCAGGCTGACACCGATCAGCAGCAGGCACGCGGCGACGGCCAGATACCAGCCGTACCGGACGGAGATCTCGTAGCCGACGTCCAGACCGTCCTCCGGCAGCCCGTCGCCGGGGAGGTCGTCGCGCACGTCGCTGAGGCGGAGGACGAAGACTCCGCAGGTGAGGAGCGCCAGCACGGCGGGAACGGTCGCGAGGCCGCCGATCCGCGGGTCCCGCGCCACCAGGTCCCAGAACGCCAGGACGATCGCCAGCACCGCCAGCACCGGCACCGCGACGACCAGGTCATCGGCGTCGATGCCCGCGACGCTGCCGAGGTCGCGTGACAGTGGGCGGCCGAGCAGGTCGACGACCATCTGGGCCCGCGCCCAGGGCAGGAACGCCGCGACCAGCAGCACCGACGCGAGGATGATCATCGCGAGGTCCCAGACGATGCCGCGCCGTCCACCGAAGGCGGCGGGCGGAGATCCACCCACCAGGTCGCCGGCGGGCGGATCCTGCGGCGGGTAGCCGTCGTCGGGCGGCAGAAAGGTCGGGCGCGACCGCGCGTCCTCCGCGTCGGATCCCAGGTCACCGGTCATGGACCCAGCGTAAGGGGAGGGTCTGCATTGCCCGGGTCGGCCACGTCGGAGCGCGTGGGTCGGTAGTTTGGAGAGAGTCCGGTATGGGAGGAGAGGCCCGGTGTTGCTCGTTTTCGGCCTGACAGCGGTGTTCCGCACGGTCAGCGAGGGGACGTTTCACTGCCCGCAGTGTGGCGGTGACCGTGCCTACCGGAGGCGGGCGGGGCGGCGCTGGTTCACTTTCTTCTTCGTCCCGCTGGTCCCGCTGTGGCGCCTCGGCCAGGCCGCCGAATGCCGCACCTGCCGGCGCCGCTTCCCCGTCTCGGCGCTGCGAACGCCCACCGCACAGCAGATGGCGGCCGCGCTGCCGGCGGGCATGCGGGCGGCCGCCACCCTGGTGCTGCGAGCGGACGACCCGTCCGACGGCACCGCCCGCGCCCGCGCCGTCGAGACCGTCCTCGGCTACGGCGAGCCCGGCTATGGCGACGCCGACGTGGACGCCGACCTCGGGTTGGGACCGGAGTTCCTGGAGCGGGAGGTCGCTCAGGCGGGTTCCCAGCTCGCGGTCGAGGCCAAGGAGTGGTTCCTCGCGCAGGCCGTCCGGATCGGGCTGGCGGACGGGCCGCTCGGCGAGAGGGAGCGCCGGGTCCTGCACCGGATCGCCGAGCTGCTGGGCATGTCCCGCGCCTACGCGCTGGGCGTGATCGTCACGACCGAGGGGGCCGCACGGTGAGCGGGGGCGCCGGCACGGCGCTCGTACGCGGCCCCGGCCCGCGGCTGGCCGACGGCATCGTCACCCATATCGGCCGCCGCCCGGTGGACACCGCGCTCGCGGCGCGCCAGCACGGCGCCTACGTCGCGGCGCTGCGCGCGGCGGACTGGCGGGTCCGCGCCGTCGCGCCCGCCGACGCCCACCCCGACGCCGTGTTCGTCGAGGACGCCGTGGTCGTCTGCGGAGACCTCGCGGTCCTCGGCCGGTCCGGTGAGACACGCCGCCGCGGCGAGATCTGCGGCGCCGAGCAGGTCGTCCGCGAACTGGGCCTGCGGATCGAACGGATCAAGGAACCCGGCACCCTGGACGGCGGGGACGTCCTGCGCGTCGGCGACACCGTCTACGTCGGGCGCGGCGCCCGCACCAACGAGGAGGGCATCTGCCAGCTCGCCCACCTGCTGGGCGGGCGGAAGGTCGTCCCGGTCGACACCAGCGGCTGCCTGCACCTGAAGTCGGCGATCACCGCACTGCCCGACGGCACGATCATCGGCGTCCCGGACCTGGTGGACACCTCGGTGCTGCCCTGCATGCGGGTCGTCCCGGAACCGGCCGGCGCGCACGTGGTCGTCCTCGGACCGGGGCACGTCCTGCTGTCGGCGTCCGCGCCCCGCACCGCCGCCCAGCTCGCCGCGGACGGCCTGCACGTCACCAGCGTCGACATCAGCGAGTTCGAGGCCCTCGAAGGGTGCGTGACCTGCCTGTCCGTGCTCGTCCGCTGATCCGCGGCCCGAGTGTCTCATGATGCGGGACGTCGTTTCCGAAACCCGGATGGGATCTGTTAACTTGGCAGGCGTGTTGCGTGAGCTGCTCCTCCTTAGCGGCCGCAGCGGGGGCCTGTAACCGGTCGGCTCCCTCGCTGCGGGGCTTTGACGTGTCGGACGTCGGCCGCAGGATCGAAGCAGAGAGATCACCACGGATGTATCCGCAACAGCAGCCCTCTGGCATGCCCTTCCAGCGCTACCGCCCGTTCGAGCCGGTCCGGCTGACCGACCGCACCTGGCCCGACCGCGTCATCACCGAGGCCCCCCGCTGGTGCGCGGTCGATCTGCGCGACGGCAACCAGGCACTGATCGACCCGATGGATTCCCACCGCAAGCTCAAGATGTTCGAGCTGCTGGTACAGATGGGCTACAAGGAGATCGAGGTCGGGTTCCCGGCGGCCAGCCAGACCGACTACGACTTCGTCCGGCAGATCATCGACGAGGGCCGGATCCCCGACGACGTCGTGATCCAGGTGCTGACACAGGCGCGCCCCGAGCTGATCGAACGGACCTTCGAGTCGGTGCGCGGCGCGAAGCAGGCGATCGTCCACCTGTACAACTCCACCAGCACGCTGCAGCGCCGCGTGGTGTTCGGGCAGGACCGGGCCGGGATCACCGCCATCGCCGTCGAGGGCGCCAAGCTGTGCGCGAAGCTCGCCGAGGACATGGGCGACACCGAGATCTACTTCCAGTACTCGCCCGAGTCGTTCACCGGCACCGAACTGGAGTACGCGGTCGAGGTCTGCAACGCCGTCAACGAGGTGTGGCGCCCGACCCCGGACCGGAAGGTGATCGTCAACCTGCCGGCGACCGTCGAGATGGCCACCCCCAACGTGTACGCCGACCAGATCGAGTGGATGCACCGGCACCTGGCCTACCGCGACTCGGTGATTCTCTCTCTGCACCCGCACAATGACCGCGGCACGGCCGTCGCCGCCGCCGAGCTGGGCTACATGGCGGGCGCCGACCGCATCGAGGGCTGCCTGTTCGGAAACGGCGAGCGCACCGGCAACGTGTGCCTGGTCACCCTGGGCCTGAACCTGTTCACCCAGGGTATCGACCCGCAGATCAGCTTCGCCGACATCGACGAGATCCGCCGGACGGTCGAGTACTGCAACCAGCTGCCCGTCCACGAACGGCATCCCTACGGCGGCGACCTGGTCTACACCGCCTTCTCCGGCTCCCACCAGGACGCCATCAACAAGGGCTTCGACCACCTCAAGCGTGACGCCCAGGCCGCCGGAACGCCCGTCGACGCCTACCGCTGGGAGGTCCCGTACCTGCCGATCGACCCGCACGACGTCGGCCGCACGTACGAGGCCGTCATCAGGGTCAACAGCCAGTCCGGCAAGGGCGGCGTCGCCTACATCATGAAGGCCGAGCACTCCCTGGAACTGCCCCGCCGCCTCCAGATCGAGTTCTCCCGGGTCGTCCAGGAGCACACCGACAGCGAGGGCGGCGAGGTCACCGCCGAGCGCATGTGGGAGATCTTCCAGGCCGAGTTCCTGAACAACGGCCCCCGCGTGGGCCTCCTGGCGCACCGCGCGACCTCCCGCGTGGACGAGAAGGACGCGCTCAGCTGCGACATCCGTGTGGACGGCGAGATCCGCGAGATCGAGGGCGTCGGCAACGGCCCCGTCTCGGCCTTCGAGGACGCCCTCACCTCGGTCGGCGTCAACGTCCGCGTCCTCGACTACGCCGAGCACGCCATGAGCGCCGGCGGCGACGCCCGCGCCGCTGCTTATGTGGAATGCGACGTCAACGGCACCACGGTCTGGGGTGTGGGTATAGACGGCAACATCGTCACCGCCTCCCTCAAGGCAATCCTGTCCGCCGTCAACAGGGTCTCGTGATCTAGAGGGGGCGGCCCCGGTCGGGCGGGGCCGCCCCCGGTTCAGCGGGCGCGGCCCAGGACGTGGTGGACCAGTTCACGTAGGGGGCCGTTGAGCTGGGCCTCTCCTACGGTGGTGCGCTCCCCGTCGATGGCTATCTCGTACAGGAACTGGTCGGGGATCCGGCCGGGCGGTGGGACGCGTTCGAGATCAACCCGGTCGACGAGCCGGGCCAGCACGGGGTCGTGGGCGCTGTCGGACTCGGCCCGCTGTTCGATGCCGGCGAAGCCTCCGCTGCGGACGACTGTCACCTTCACTGCTGTTTCCGTTCCGGCCCACTCACGGTGAGACGCCTACCCCCGTCCACGCCTGGCGTACCGCGCTGGTCTCGGCGCCGTCCGCACCGTAGAGGCGGGCCGCGGTCTCGAGGGTGGCGGCCGCGAAGCCCTTGAAATCGGTGTCGGTCTTCAGAGTGCCACCGGTCAGCGTGTCGTACCAGACGCGGCCGGCCTTCTCCCAGGCATTGCCGCCGATGGCGGTCGCCGCCAGGTAGAAGGCGTGGTTGGGGATACCAGAGTTGATGTGGACGCCGCCGTTGTCGCGGTAGGTCTCGACGTAGTGGTCCATGTGGCCTGGTTGGGGATCCTTGCCGAGCTGGGGGTCGTCGTAGGCGGTGCCGGGTTCCTTCATCGAGCGCAGCGCCACGCCGTTGACTCCCTCGGCGAGCAGACCCTGGCCGATGAGCCAATCGGCCTGGTCGGCGGTCTGGCCGAGATGCCACTGTTTGATCAGGGAGCCGAACACGTCCGAGACCGACTCGTTGAGCGCACCCGGTTGGCTGTAGTACTCCAGGTTGGCGGTGTACTGGGTGATCCCGTGGGTGAGCTCGTGACCGGTGACGTCGAGGGGGCCGGTGAACTCGGTGAAGAGGGTGCCGTCGCCGTCGCCGTAGACCATCTGCTCGCCGTTCCAGAAGGCGTTGTCGTACCTGTCGCCGTAGTGGACGGTGGAGATCAACGGCAGCCCCGCGCCGTCGATGGAGTTGCGGCGGTAGGCGGCCTCGAAGAAGTCGAAGGTCGCGCCCAGCCAGTCGTAGGACTGGTCGACGACCTTGTCGCCGGTGGCGGGGGCGCCCTCGGCGCGGACGGCTTTGCCGGGAAGTTCCTCGCGGTTCCCTGCGTCCCGGATGGTCCGGTTGGGGACGAAGTCCTCGTTGGGAGAGGGCGGTGTGACCAGGAGCGTCCGCCGCTCGGAGCGCGCGGCGGACGAGAGGGCCAGGGTACGGCGGGCCCGGTCACGAAGGGCCGGGTCTCCGGCGCCGCCGGCGATCCGTTCCAGCATGTGCGGCGGCACGATGTGGCATCTCATGTCTCAACGTTGCCAGTTTGACGTGAGCCAGACCACAGTTTTCGGGGGCGCTGTGGCGGCCGAATCCGGTCACGTTACGTAATGGCAACAGAGCGGAGGGAGAGCTCTCGGGTGACATGTGAAGATCCTGCGGAGATGCCGGGGACGGGCATCGAGGCACGTGGCGGAGTGCGCGAGAATGAACGGGTGACCCTCTACCGCGACGAAGGCATCGTCCTGCGCACCCAGAAGCTGGGCGAGGCCGACCGCATCGTGACGGTGCTGACCCGGCGCACCGGCCGGATCCGCGCCGCGGCGAAGGGGGTCCGCAAGACCAAGTCCCGTTTCGGGGCGCGGCTGGAGCCCTTCACCCATGTTGACCTTCAGTTGTACGAGCGGCGCTCGCTCGATCTGATCACCCAGGCCGAGACGATTCGCCCCTACGGGGAGGCGCTGGTCTCCGACTATCCGCGCTACACGGCGGGGACGGCGATGCTGGAGACCGCCGAGCGGCTCACCAGCGAGGAGGGCGAGCCCGCGCTGCGGCAGTTCCTGCTGATCGTGGGCGGGCTGCGGACGCTGGTGGAGCGCGACCACGACCCCCGGCTCGTCCTGGACGCCTACCTGCTGCGCTCGCTGTCGGTCGCCGGGTGGGCCCCGGCGCTGGACGAATGCTGCCGCTGCGGCACCCGTGGCGGCCTGCGCGGGTTCGCCATCGCGGCGGGCGGCGCGGTCTGCGCGGGCTGCCGTCAGCCGGGCGCCGCCACCCCGGCGCCGCCGACGTTCGCGCTGATGCTGGCGCTGCTGCGCGGCGACTGGGAGTACGCCGACGACAGCGAGTCGCGCCACCGTGTGGAGTGCAGCGGCCTTGTGGCCGCCTATCTCCAGTGGCACCTGGAGCACGGAATCCGCTCCTTGCGCCATGTGGAGCGCGACAACGACGACACCAACAGGGAGAGAGTTTGAGAAGGGCCGTTCTGCCTCCGGAACCGCATCGGGACGGCGCCAAGCCGCCCCCGATCCCCGCGGACCTGGTACCGCGGCACGTCGCCATCGTCATGGACGGCAACGGCCGCTGGGCCAAGGGGCGCGGGCTGCCGCGCACCGAGGGGCACAAACGCGGCGAGGACTCGCTCTTCGACGTGATCATGGGTGCGATCGAGCTCGGCGTCCCGTACCTGTCGGCGTACGCGTTCTCGACGGAGAACTGGAAGCGCTCGCCGGACGAGGTCCGCTTCCTCATGGGCTTCAACCGGGACGTGATCCGCCGCCGCCGCGACCAGCTCGACTCGATGGGCGTCCGCGTCCGGTGGGCCGGCCGGCGACCGAAGCTGTGGCGCAGCGTCATCAAGGAACTGGAGACCGCCGAGGAGATGACGCGCGACAACGACGTCCTCACGTTGCAGTTCTGCGTGAACTACGGCGGTCGCGCCGAGATCGCGGACGCGGCGGCGGCCATCGCCCGCGACGTCCGCGACGGCCGCCTCAACCCCGACAAGATCAACGAGAAGGTGTTCGCCCGCTACCTCGACGAGCCCGGCATCCCGGATGTGGACCTCTTCCTGCGCTCCTCGGGGGAGCAGCGCACGTCCAACTTCCTGCTGTGGCAGTCGGCGTACGCGGAGATGGTCTTCCTGGACACGCTCTGGCCCGACTTCGACCGCCGCCATCTGTGGCAAGCCTGCGAACTGTACGCCTCCCGCGACCGCCGCTACGGCGGAGCTGTTGTTTGAATCGCTGCCGTTGGCGTCGGGCCCTGGGGGTCTTCCTTCAACGGGCACCGCGGCGATCGCTGCATCGGTCCGGCTCGCCCAGGGGCTCGCTGTGCGATCAGTTGCTCGCAGGCTCGCCAACCGGCTTCGCACGCGATCGCAGCGATCGCAGCGGTTCTGGGGTCAGACCAGCGCGGCGTCCAAGGTGATGGTGGTGCCGGTGAGGGCCTGGCTCACGGGGCAGCCTTCCTTGGCGGCCTGGGCGGCCTTCTCGAAGTCGGCCGCGGACAGGCCCGGTACGGTCGCCCGGACCGTCAGGTGGATGCCGGTGATGCCCTCGCCGGGCTGGAAGGTGACCTCGGCCTTGGTGTCGACCTTCTCCGGGGGCGTCCCGGCGCCGGCGAGGCCGTGGGAGAGGGCCATCGAGTAGCAGGTGGAGTGGGCGGCGGCGATGAGCTCCTCGGGGCTCGTCCGGCCGCTCGGCTCCTCGGCGCGCGACGCCCAGGTGACGTCGAACGTGCCGGTCTTCGAAGAGTCCAGGGAGACCGTGCCCTGGCCGCTGAGGAGCGGCCCTTCCCAGTGCGCGTTAGCGGTACGTGTCGTAGCCATGGCCCCGATTCTTCCCCATCGCGCGGGTGGACGGATCACCGGCCGCCTAAACGGCCTCAGCCCCGTCCTGTGTACGGGCCCTGTACACAGGACGCCTCAGCCACCGCACAAGCACGGTCAAGGGTGAGCCGCCAGGCGAGCCCTTGGGCCGGGTTGCGTTAAACAGAGCGTGTCGCGCAGTCGGCGCAGGTGCCGAAGACCTCGACAGTGTGCGTGATGTTCACGAACCCGTGCTCGGCGCCGATCGCTTCGGCCCAGCGCTCCACGGCGGGACCCTCGACCTCGACCGTCCGGCCGCAGTCGCGGCAGACGAGATGGTGGTGGTGCTCCTCGGTGCGGCAGGCCCGGTACACGGCTTCGCCCTCGTCGGTGCGCAGCACGTCGACCTCACCGGAGTCGCTGAGCGCCTGGAGCGCCCGGTAGACCGTGGTGAGGCCGATTTTGGAACCGTCCGCGCGCAGGTCGGCGTAGATGTCCTGCGCGCTGCGGAAACCGTCGCAGCCTGCCAGCATCTCCCGCACCGCGTCCCGGCGCGCCGTCGTCATCCCCTCAGCACCTCCGCTTCGGCGTCCACTCCGGGCCGTACGGCGGGGATCCTCCCCCCTGCCGCAGCAGCCCGTGCACGTCTGCGCCGCACCAGTGTCCCCCCGGCGACGGCGACGACGAACAGGACCAGCGCGAGCAGCACGATCGAGGGTCCCGGGGGAAGATCGTACTGGAAGGAGCCCGCCAGTCCCGATACGGCCGACAGTACACCGACTCCCATCGCCAGCAGCATCGTGCTCCGGAAACCGCGCGTCAGCTGCTGCGCCGCCGCGACCGGCACGATCATCAGCGCGCTGACCAGCAGCAGCCCGATCGCGCGCATCGCGATCACGACGGTGACCGCCGCCGTGACGGCGATCAGCACGCTGAGGAACCGGACGGGCAGTCCCGCGGCCCGCGCAACCTCCTCGTCCTGGCACAGCAGGAACAGCTCGCGTCCGAACAGCGCGACGATCCCGAGCACCACGACGGCCAGTCCCACCACGACGTACAGGTCGCCGACCGCCACGCTGCTGATCGAGCCGAACAGGTAGGACTGCAGGCTCGTCCCGCCGCCCTGGGCGTTGGTCAGCAGCACACCGCCCGCGAGCCCGCCGTAGAACAGCAGCGCCAGCGCGACGTCGGCGCCGCTGCGGCTGCGTTCCCGCAGCACCTCGATGGTCACCGCGCCCAGCACCGACACCACCAGCGCTCCGAGGACGGGCGAGGTGCTGGTCAGCAGCCCGATCCCGATCCCGGTCAGCGCGATGTGGCCGATGCCGTCGCCGAGCAGCGACAGCCTGCGCTGCACGATGAACGTGCCCACGGCCGGGGCGGTCAGCCCGATCAGCACCGCCATGAGCAGCGCGATCCGCATGAAGTCGTACTGCAGCATCTCGATCATGCCGTGTTCCCCGTTCGGTCCGCGGTGTGCCTGCCATGCCCGTGCGGGGGGCTCATGCCGTCTTTCTCGCGGTCGCGTCGAGCGCGGTCTCGCGGACGATCCGGCCGTGCTCCAGCTCGACGGTGCGGGTGATGAGCGGCTCCATCGGGCCGAGCTCGTGCGCCACGAGGACCACGGTGCGGCCTGACCCGGCCAGCTCGCGCAGCGTCTCGGCGAGCGCCGCCTGGCTGCCGACGTCCACGCCCGCGGTCGGCTCGTCCATGACGAACACGTCGGGCTCGCCGGCCAGCGCGCGGGCGATCAGCACCCGCTGCTGCTGGCCGCCCGACAGCAGGTGCGCCGAGTCGCGGGCCAGGCCCGTGAGGCCGGTCGCCTCCAGCGCGCGGTCGACGGCGGCACGGTCGGCGGAGGAGGTGGGCCGCCAGCGGGACTGCCGGGCGACGCGCCCCGACGCGACGACCTCCCGGACGGTGGCGGGGACGCCGCCGCCCATCGGCAGCCGCTGCGGTACGTACCCGATCCGCTCCCAGCCGCGGAATCGGGCGGGTGGCGCCCCGTAGATCTCGGTGCTGCCCGCGGCGAGTGGTATCAGCCCCAGCAGCGCTTTGACCAGCGTGGACTTTCCGGCGCCGTTCGGACCCAGCACGGCGAGCACGTCGCCGGAGTCGACCCGCAGGTCGACACCCGCGAGCACCGCGCGGCTGTCCCGTCGGACGAGACCGGCCGTCATCGCGAACGGTGGTGCGGATGTCGTCATGAGCACTCCAGCGCGGGGCGCAGGGTCCCCAGGTTCTTCTGCATGATCGTCAGGTAGTTGTCCGACGAGCCGTCCGCGACGCCCTCCACCGGATCCAGGACGGCCGTCTTCACCCCGGCTTCCCGCGCGAGGGTCTGCCCGATCTTGGGGCTGACCAGCGTCTCGGTGAAGACCGTCGTCGCGCCCGCCGACCTGATCTGCCCGGTCAGCTCCGCCAGACGTTTGGGCGAGGGCTCGTTGGTCGGGTCCACGCCGGCGATGGAGACCTGCTGGAGGCCGTAGCGTTCGGACAGGTAGCCGAAGGCGGCGTGTGCGGTGACGATCGACTTGTGCTTGCAGGTCTTCAGGCCGTCCCGGAACTGTTGGTCGAGTGCGGTCAGCTTGGCCGTGACGGCCTGGGCGCGCTCCTTGTACGCGGAGGCGTGCGCGGAGTCCGCGGCGCCGAGCCTGTCGCCGAGCGCGGTGGCGATGGTGGCCATGCGGCTCGGGTCCAGCCAGACGTGCGGATCGTACTCAACATCGGCGTGCCCCTGGTCGCCCTCGTGCTCCTCCTCGCCCTCGGCGGGCGGCGGGAGCGTCTTCACCACGCTCGCGGCGTCCAGCGACTTGTCTTTCGCGTGCTTGGCGACGGCCTCGTCAACGGCCGGCTGGACGCCCTTGACGTAGACGGCGAAGTCGGCTTTCCCCACGTCGGCGATCTGCCGGGGCGTCAGCTCCAGGTCGTGCGGCTCGGACCCGGGCTTGGTGAGCGTGCGGACCGTGGCGTCGTTGCCGCCGATCTCCCGCGCCAGCCAGGCGACCGGGTAGAAGGACGCGACGACCTCCGCCTTGCCGGAGCCGTCGGCGTCGGCGCCGCCGCAGGCGGTCAGTCCGGTGAGACCGATGAGACCCGCGACGGCGAGTGCGGCGGTCGTGGTGGACAGCGGGCGTGGAGCGGTATTCCGGGAGGTCAGCACACACTAATTATGGATGAAGATGAAAATGATTGTCAAAACCGGCCAATGCCTCGGGCCAGGGCAAACCCGGCTAGAGCCGCCAGAGCCACCATGCGCAACACCCGTCCCGGGACTTCCAGCGCGGGCCAGTTGAGGTAGGCGAACCAGCCCAGCGCGACCGCGAGCACCAGCAGCCCGGCGGCCGCCACCCAGCCGGTCCCGACCATGCCGATCGCCAGCAGGACGAACACCACCGCCAGCAGCAGGCCGCGTGGCATCCGGTGCAGGTAGACCACCGGCGCGGCGCTCCAGCGCTCGACCGCCGCCCGCACCCCCGACGCCGTGCCCGACGCCGTGCCCGACGCCTTGCTTGATGCCGTACCGGATCTCCTGCGCGATGCCGGCGGCCCCGGCCGCTCGCCTCGTGTGCTCACGCGCCCAAGGTACTGCCAGGATGGACCGATGATCGCGATAACCCGGTACCGCGTGCCTGGTGAGGACGCCGACGGCTTCGCCGCACGCATGACGGCGGTGCTCGGGACGCTGTCGGCGAGCCCCGGCTTCCGCTCCGGACGGCTCGCCAGGACGGTGGACGACCCGAGCCTCTGGGCGCTCGTCACCGAGTGGGACGGCGCGGGCTATTACCGGCGCGCCCTCGGCACCTACGAGGTGCGCCTGGAGTTCATTCCGCTCGCCGCGCTGGCGGTGGACGAGCCCGGCGCGTACGAGATCGTCAGCTCCGCCTGAGCGGCGCCCCGGGTGGGTGACCGGCGCCCCGGCGTACGGTCCTCGACCCCTGCCCCGGTCCCTGCCGGTGTGTCTCTGCCCGCGCCCCTGCCGGTGTCCGGTGCGTCCGGATCCGGCCCGTCCGGGACCGGCCGGTCCAGATAAGGGCAACCGCCGGGCAAGAAGCGGCCGGGCCCGGTTTCGCCCTACCCGTCCATGGTCATCTTTGCCGCATCACGATCATGCCGTGCCGCGGGGACAGGATCGCCGGCCGGCCGGGGGAGTCTTCGGGGGAGATGTGATGCGCCATGCCGTGCTGCTCGGCGGAGTCTTCGGGGTGGCGGCCATCGCTCCCCTCGTCGCCTGCCTCTGGCCGGCCGCCGCGGGGGCCCCGGCAGACGAGGCCGCCGCGCTGAGCCGTGCCGCCGAGGCGGACTCCGGCCGGGCCCGGGTCGTCCAGTACCGGGGGGTGCGCGTGCCCGTCCCGGCGGGCTGGACGGTCCACCGGCTCGACCGCGACCCGTCCCGCTGCGTCCGCTACGACCGGCAGGCCGTCTACCTCGGCCGTCCCGGGCCGCAGCCTGACTGCCCGGCCCGTCTGGTCGGCCGCACCGAGGCCGTTCACGTCGCGCCCCTGGGCGGCGGTAGGGCCTCCCGGACGGTCGTGAAAGGCGACAAACTCGCCTCGGTCACGGTCCGGCCGACCACGGGCCATGAGACACGGCTCACGCTGCCCGAGGCCGGTGTCAGCATCACCGGCGTGTACGGGACGGACCCGGCGCGGCTTCAGCGGATCCTCAGGGGAGCCCGGCTGACCTCGGCGTGGCCCGAGGAGCCTGGCCGGCCCGGCCAGCCCGCGTCTCCGGACCGTCGGCCCACCCGGCGAGGGGCGGGGCCGGGCCCGACAGACGAGCCGACAGACGGGCCTTCCCTCAACCTGCCGTCGCTCATCGGCCCGCCCGTCGACACGCCGGATGCCCCCGACGGCGTGGAGGAGACCGAAGGGGCGTGGGTCTCCGGCAAGGGCTTCGACACCTGCACGGCGCCCGCGCTCGCCTCGATGAGGGCGTGGCGGCCCTCGTTCAAGGTCACCAACATCTACATCGGCGGCGCGGCGCGCGGTTGCGCGCAGCCCAACCTGACCAGGGGCTGGGTGAGGGAGGTGCGCCAGATGGGCTACCGCATCACGCCCACCTACGTCGGCCTCCAGGCACCTTGCGGCCACCGACGGCAGCGCTTCACCGCCAGGAACGCCGCCTCCGAAGGCGGTAAGGCCGCCGTGGACGCCGCCCGCCGGGCCGCAAGGCTCGGGATCCCGCGGTACAGGCCGATCTACTTCGACATGGAGGCCTACGGCGGTAAGAACGCCTCCTGTAGGAAGGCCGTGCTGAGGTTCGTCGACGCGTGGGTCCGCGGGCTGAGAGAACAGGAATACAAGCCGTGCCTGTACAGCAGCGCCCAATCCGGCATCCGCGACGTGGGCCGGGCGGACGGGTACAGCAAGCCCGGGTGCATCTGGTTCGCCAACTGGGATGGCAGGGCGCGCGTCTACGGTGACCCGCACCTGCCGGACGACTGGTGGCCCCCACACCGGCGGATCAAGCAGTACCGCGGAGGGCACAAGGAGCGGCACGGCGGCGTGACGCTCAACATCGACAGCAACATCGCCGACGGCAGCGTCTACTGACCCGGCACGGTGCCCTAAGCTGGGGAATGCCTGGGGGGCGCCGGCGATGACCGCGCCCCACGGCGGCATCATGGCGCCGAACTGCCGTGATGCGTCATCACCGGGGATCGCATTCGCCGCCGCGCGCCGCTTTCGCGGGGACCGGAGGCGCACTCACTGTCCCGCCGACCGCCAGCCGGATGGAGAAGATTCATGGCACGCCGTTCCGATGTGCTCGACACGATCGTCAACCTCGCCAAGCGCCGGGGCCTGGTCTACCCGTCGAGCGAGATCTATGGCGGGCTCCGCGCCTCCTGGGACTACGGCCCGCTCGGAGTCGAGCTGAAGAACAACGTCAAGCGCCAGTGGTGGAAGTCCATGGTGCAGGGCCGCGACGACGTGGTCGGACTCGACTCGTGCGTGATCCTCGCGCGTGAGGTCTGGGAGGCCAGCGGCCACGTCCAGGCCTTCGTCGACCCGCTGACCGAGTGCCAGTCGTGCCACAAGCGCTTCCGGGCCGACCACCTGGCGGAGGCGTACGAGGAGAAGCACGGCCGCCCGCCGGCGAACGGGCTCGCTGACATCTCCTGTCCCAACTGCGGCGTCAAGGGCTCCTTCACCGAGCCGAAGATGTTCAACGGCCTGCTCAAGACCTACCTCGGCCCCGTCGAGGACGAGTCGGGGCTGGCCTACCTGCGCCCCGAGACGGCGCAGGGCATCTTCATCAACTACCTGAACGTCCAGCAGTCCGCGCGCCGCAAGGTGCCGTTCGGCATCGGGCAGGTCGGCAAGTCGTTCCGCAACGAGATCACGCCCGGCAACTTCATCTTCCGGACCCGCGAGTTCGAGCAGATGGAGATGGAGTTCTTCGTCAAGCCCGGCAGCGACGAGGAATGGCACCAGTACTGGATCGACGAGCGCCTCCAGTGGTACGTCGACCTCGGCATCCGCAAGGAGAACCTGCGGCTGTACGAGCACCCCGCCGACAAGCTGTCCCACTACTCCAAGCGCACCGTCGACGTGGAGTACCGCTTCGACTTCGTCGGCACCGAATGGGGCGAGCTGGAGGGCGTCGCCAACCGTACCGACTTCGACCTGACGACCCACTCCAAGGCGTCCGGCACCGATCTGTCGTTCTTCGACCAGGAGTCGGGGGAGCGGTTCACCCCGTACGTGATCGAACCGGCCGCCGGCGTCGACCGCTGCACCCTCACGTTCATGATGGACGCCTACGCCGAGGACGAGGCGCCCAACGCCAAGGGCAAGCTGGAGAAGCGCACCGTCATGCGGCTGGACCGGCGCCTCGCCCCGGTCAAGGTCGCGGTGCTGCCGCTGTCGCGCAACGCCGACCTGTCCCCGAAGGCCCGCGACCTGGCCGCCCGGCTGCGCCGCAACTGGAACGTCGACTTCGACGACGCCGGGGCCATCGGCCGCCGCTACCGCCGCCAGGACGAGATCGGCACCCCGTTCTGCGTCACGGTCGACTTCGACACCCTGGAGGACGACGCGGTGACCGTCCGGGAGCGCGACTCGATGAGCCAGGAGCGCATCTCGATCGGCCAGGTCGAGTCCTTCCTGGCGGCTCAGCTCGTCGGCTGCTGACCGCACCCCGCGCCTGTGGCAGGCCGTCCCCGAGGGGGGCGGCCCGCCTTTTCCTTGACGCGCGGCGCTTTGCGCGTAGGTTGGCCGGACGGGCACCCTCGCTCCAGCGAGGGTGAACCCGGACAGCGACGATCAGTGACGATCACCGACGGGAGGGCTCCGCGTGGTTGACCTGCGCGCCCCGGACCGTCCGACGGTGCCCGCCGGGCGGCTGGCCCGGTTGCTGGTCGTCGCATTCGGGCTGGTCGGCTTCATGGTCACGCCCGCCGCCACGACCGCCTCGGCGGCGACGGCGAGCGCGGGGATCGGCGTACGGGCGGGGACGGCCCAGAACGCGCCCGTCCGGGGTCGGGTGTCGAGCCCGCGACCGGATCCCCGCCTCGAAACGGCCGCCGGCGTGGTCGCCGCGGCTCGCCAGATCACGGGAACGCCCGCGCAGGTCCCGCAGGCGGCGCTGCCAGAGTCTGGCAGTCCGATTCGGCCGCCGGCCGGGCGGATCGTCCGTCCGGTCATGGCCCCCGCACCGCCCGTCGTCGCGCCGCGGGCCGTGCCACGCGGGCGCGCCCCGCCCCTTTCCACACGGATCTGACGTTCCTGTTCGCGGTGCCGCGCGCCCGGAGGCGGCGGCGCCGGATTCCGTGTGGAGGTCCTCCCTTTGTCTCGCGCCAACGTGGTGCGGGCGGTACTGGCATTCGCCGTGCTCGCCGCATCGCTGTACTTCGCCCTGTCCAAACCCGCCCGCCTCGGCCTCGACCTGCGCGGCGGCACCCAGATCGTCCTGGAAACGCAGGATTCGCCCACCGTGAAGGCCGGCAGGCAGTCCACCGACCGCGCACGGGAGGTGCTGTACCGCCGCGTCGACGCGCTGGGCGTCGCCGAATCGTCGATCACCCGGTCCGGCGACCGCCGCCTGATCCTCGAACTGCCCGACGTTCAGGATCCGGCCCGCGCCGCCGCGGTGATCGACAAGACAGCCCAGCTCACCGCCCACCCCGTCACCGCTTCCGGCGGCGCTTCCCGCAGCGTTTCTGGCAGCACCTCCGGCGGAGGTCGAACCGTCGCAGAACGGACGGTTCCGGACGAGTCCGGCCGCCCGATCACGATCGGCCCGGCCGCGCTCACCGGAGACGGCGTCGGCTCCGCGTCCGCCTCCTACGACCCGCAGGGCCTCGGCGGCTGGGCCGTCGATATCCGGTTCCGGGGCGACGGCGGCAAGATCTGGGAGCGGCTCACCGCCAAGGCGGCCTGCGCCACCGGGAACGAGCGGCGCATCGCGATCGTCCTGGACGGCGAAGTGATCTCTTCGCCGCAGGTCACCACCGGTGTGGCCTGCGGGATCGGCATCACCGGCGGGTCCACGCAGATCACCGGGGACTTCGGGCCGCAGGAGGCCAAGGACCTCGCCGCGCTGGTGGAGGGCGGTTCCCTGCCGGTACCGGTGAAGATCATCGAGCAGCGGGTGGTGGGGCCGACGCTCGGCGACGCCGCGATCGACGCGAGCGCGCGGGCCGCGGTCATCGGCGTGCTGCTGACCGGGCTGTTCATCGTCGCCGTGTACCGGCTCGTCGGCCTGCTGGCCACGGTGGCGCTCGCCGGCTACGCCCTCATCTCCTACGCCGCGCTCGTCGTGGTCGGTGCGACGCTGACCCTGCCCGGTCTCGCCGGATTCGTGCTGGCCGTCGGAATGGCGATCGATGCGAACGTGCTGGCCTTCGAACGTGCCCGGGAGGAACGCGCCGCAGCACCGGGACGCGGCCCGCGGGCGGCCCTGTCGACCGGGTTCACGAAGGCGTGGTCGGCCATCGCGGACTCCGCCGTCACGACGCTGCTGGCGGGCGGGCTGCTGTTCTTCCTGGCCTCCGGGCCCGTGCGGGGCTTCGGCGTCACGCTGACCATCGGCGTCCTCGCCTCCCTCGTGTCCGCGATGCTGCTCAGCCGCGTCCTCACCGACGCCGCCCTCGCGCGGATGCCCGGGCTGGGCCGATCGAGGGCGGGCGGGCTCGGAACGTCCGGCCGGATCCGCCGATGGCTGGAGGAACGCGAGCCCGACCTGATGAGACGACGCCGGCTCTGGCTCGGCGTCTCGGCCCTCGCGGTCATCCTCGCCGTGGCGGGGATCTTCTCGCGCGGCCTCGACTACGGCGTGGAGTTCACCGGCGGACGGCTCGTCGAGTACTCCACGACCCGTCCGGTGGACATCGACGCCGCCCGCTCCGCCGTCGCCGACGCCGGGTTCCCGCGCGCCGTCGTCCAGACATCGGGCGAGGACGGCATCTCCGTCCGCACGTCCGACCTGGACAACGCCGAGGAGAAGCGTGTCCACGACGCGCTCGCGGCCAAGGGCGGCGGCGCGGTGAAGCAGCGCGACGAGCTGATCGGCCCGAGTCTCGGCAGCGAGCTGCGCGCCAAGGCGCTGATCGCGCTCGGCGTGGCCCTCGCCGTGCAGCTCGCCTACCTCACGATCAGGTTCCGGTGGACGTTCGGCGCCGGCGCCGTCCTCGCCATGTTCCACGACGTGCTCGTCGTCACCGGAGTCTTCGCGTGGCTGGACAAGCCGATCGACGGGGTCTTCCTCGCCGCGCTGCTCACCGTCATCGGCTATTCGGTGAACGACTCGGTCGTGGTGTTCGACCGGATCCGGGAGCTGTGGGGCGCGCGGCCCGGGACGCCGTTCGGGCGGATCGCGAACCTCGGCGCGCTCCAGACCGTCCCGCGCACCGTCAACACCGGGATGGGCGCGGTGTTCATCCTCGCGGCGCTGGCGGTGCTCGGCGGCGACTCGCTCACCGACTTCGCCATCGCCCTTCTCGTCGGCATCGGCGTCGGGACGTACTCCAGCGTCTTCACCGCGACCCCTCTGGCGATCGTCTTCGAGCGCTTCTCCAAGGCCCCGCCGCCGGTTCCGAAACCGGTGACGCGGCAGGGACGCCGGGCACCGGGGGATTCCGGCGCGGTCGTCTAGGACGATCAACCGGGCCGGCCGGCGGGCCGGCCCGGTGTCAGCGGGGCAGGATCGAGCGCCGCATGGGCGCCTTCACGCTCTCGCCGAGGCAGGCGATCTTCCGGAGGCCGTCGTTCCAGTCGTCCTTGAGCGGATAGATGAAGGAGTACTCCTCGGGGCCCCGACGCCCCTTGAAGATCGTCCGTTCGCTCCTGGCACAGAAGGCGTCGCCCTTCTTCTCGATCGCCTTCCGCCCCGGGAACGGGCCGGCGGGCAGGGCGTGGACGGCGAACACCTGCACCCAGTGCGGTGTGGTGCAGGCGACCCTGCGCTGGACCGCGGAGTCGTTGTCCCACTTCCCGAAGCAGTCGCCGACGGCGATCTCCGCGAGGGTGCGGGTGCTGTCGTCGACCGTCGCGGAAAGCGGCGTGGTGAGCGAGCCGGGGCCCGTGTAGCGCAGGATGCACACGACCTCCCGGTCCCCGGCGCGCCAGGCACTGCCGTCGGGCTGGAGGGAGTAGAGATCCAGGTCGTCGGAGTGGCGGCTCTTGCGCACCCAGGCGAGCCGCTCCTGACACACCTCGGTGGCCTGGAGGATCGTCTCCCGCTCACCAGGGTACGGTCCGTCCGCGAGCCGGCTCTTGGCGGCGACCTCGCCGTCATGCGGACGGGCGCACGGCAGCGCCGTGACCAGGCGGTCGCTGGTGTCCCCGCTGAACCCGGTGAAGCAGTCCCCGACCCGCAGTGTCGCGATGAACACCTTGCCGCTGCCACGGATGTGACCCGCCTCGTCACGGTCCGCCGAGAACAGCGAGCCGATGGCCAGGGCCAGGCCGAGCACCCAGATCACCACCCACAGCGCGCAGGCGGCGAGGCCACCGAACGCCAGGCCCTTGCCCGTCTCCCCACGCCGCGCGATCTGTACCAGCGCCGCGATGCCGAACCCGATCGCGAGCGGCACCAGCCCGAGGAGCCCGATGACCAGCGTGACGATCGCGAGCCTGTTCGTCCGCGGGATCAGGTCCGGCGGGTGCCCGTCCACGGCGAAGTGCGTTTCGGCGAAGCGGGGGGACGGTGGGGGCGGTGGCCCATCAGGAGCGGGAGGGGCGGGTACGGGCGCTTGCGGTAGGACCCAGCCGGGTGCGGGCTCGGGGTTCTCCGGGAGGTCGTCGGTCGTCATCCCGGCGTCACCGACCGGTGCAGGAGGCCCTTCTTCGCCGTGACGACGCAGACGGCCTTGTGCGTCCCCTCGTCCCACACCTGCGAGTTCGGGGGCACGAACCCTCCGAGGAGCTCGACCGGCGGAGGGTTCGTCCGAAACGCCGCCAGCATGAGCCTGCGGCAGCCGGCGCCGGCCATGCGCTCGACCGGCACCTCACCGGGATAGGGGCCGGCGGGCAGCCTGTGGACGGCCAGCACCTCGTGCCGGTGGGGCTCGAAACACGCGACCGTCGGGGCGAGGGCCACGAACCCTCTCCAATCGGAGATGCAGTCGCCCGGCCGTAGTTCCGCCAACGTCCGCAGGCTCGGGTCCAGGGTGGTCTCCAGCGGCGCCCTGAGCGGCTCCGGACCGGTGTAGCGCAGGAGACACCGTACGTCCCGCTTCCCGTTCTGCCACGACTCCCGGTCGGGCTCGCTGGTGTACCCCGTGAAAGATCCGGGCAGGCGGGTCTTCTCGAACCTCTTGTGCCACCCCTTGCACGCCTCGGTGGCATCGAAGATCATCTTCTGTGCGCCGGGGTAGGGCCCGTCCGGCAGCCGCTTCTGTTCGACGAGCTCGCCGTCATGGGGACGCGAGCAGGGCAGCGCCATGACCTTGGCGTGCGGCGCCGTCTCCCTGAACCCGACGAAGCAGTCGCCCACGTGCAGTGACGTCACCGGGATCATGCCGCTTCCGGTGATCCGTCCCGAGCCGTCCCGCTCGGGGCCGGAGGAGGAGCCCACGGTCACGGACACGGCCGCGCAGGTCAGCGCCAGGATGGTGATCCCGCTGAGCGCGGCGACCACCACGGGCCGGTTCAGCCGGCGCCCGGGGGAGTCGTCCACGATCGGCGGAGCGGGGATGGCGGACGGGGCCTGTGCGTCGGGCGGAACCCAACCCGGAGGCCCGGAAAGGCCGGATGGCGACGTCTGACCAGGGCGACGATCGCGAGTGTGGTCGTCCGGCGCGGCACCGGCGCGTGAGGCCCGCCCGGCGGCGGGTACCAGGCCGTCTGCCCGTGCGGGGGTGGGGTGCGGCTCCTCCGGGAAGTGGTCGGAATCCGGTGGTGTGGTCACCTCGGGGACGCTATTGAGGGCTTCCGACAAAAGCCGCAAGTTTCGCAAAGTTTGTAGTCAAGTTGTGATCATGGACCGTGACAGCCCTGGCCGGGTTCCGTGGCCGGGGTGTCCCGGCCACGGGCCCTGCACCGCCGGCTATGCCAGCGGCGGCTGGTGCTCGTCGCTCTCCGCCCTGATCACCTGCATGACCGCGTTGATCAGCGCGAGGTGGGTGAACGCCTGCGGGAAGTTGCCGAGGTGCCGGCCGGTGTGCGGGTCGATCTCCTCGGCGTACAGCTGCAGCGGGCTCGCATACGACAGCAGCTTCTCGCACAGTGCCCGCGCCCGCTCGAGCTCACCGATCATCACCAGGGTGCTGACCAGCCAGAACGAGCAGATCGTGAAGGTGCCCTCCTCCGACTCGAAGCCGTCGTCGGTCTCGGTCGCCCGGTACCGCAGGACGAGGTCGTCCTCCGACAACTCGTCGGCGATGGCGAGGACGGTCTCGCGCACCCGCTTGTCGTCGGCGGGCAGGAAGCCGAGCAGCGGGATCAGCAGCGCCGACGCGTCCAGGGTCGTCGCCCCGTAGTGCGCGGTGAACACGCCCCGCTCGTCCAGCGCGTTGGCCAGCACATCGGCGTGGATCTCATCGGCCGCGGCCTGCCAGCGCAGCGCCCGGTCCTGGTCGCCGCGGACGCGGGCGAGGCGCGCGCCGCGCTCGGCCGCCACCCAACAGAAGATCTTGGACGAGGTGAAGTGCTGCGGCTCCCCGCGCACCTCCCACATGCCGCAGTCGGGCGTCCGCCAGTTGGCGAGGGCGTCCTCGACCTGCTTGACGACGATCTTCCAGAGCCGGTCGTCGAGCCGGTCCCGCTTGCGCACGAACAGGTAGATGGAGCCGATGATCGCGCCCCACACGTCGTGCTGGGCCTGCATGTACGCCTCGTTGCCGATGCGCACGGGACGGGCGTTGTCGTAGCCGGACAGGTGCTCCAGCGTGGACTCGGGCAGCTCCTCCCGCCCGTCCAGCCCGTACATGATCTGCAGCTTGCCCTCGGCGGCCTCGGCCACGTCGGTGATGAAGTAGAAGAAGTCGTTGGCCTCCCAGTCGTAGCCGAGGGTGTAGAAGGCCCAAAGCGCCATCGTGGAGTCGCGGATCCAGGTGTAGCGGTAGTCCCAGTTCCGGTCGCCGCCCGGCGTCTCCGGCAGCGAGGTCGTCGCCGCGGCGGCCACCGCACCGGACGGCGCGAACGTCAACCCCTTCAGGGTCAGCGCGCTGCGTTGCAGGTGGCTGCGCCACGGATGGTCGGGGAACCGGCCGCGGTCCAGCCAGTGCTGCCAATGGTGGACGGTCCAGACGAGCCGCTCCTGCGCCTCCTCGTAGCTGGACGGCGCCTCGTGCTCGCTCCACGACAGCGCGACGAAGCGCGCCTCGCCCTGCTTCAGCAACGTCCTCGACGTCGCCAGCGACCCCTCGAAGCCCACGTTCATGTCGGTGCTGAGGCGCAGCCCGATGCCGTTCCCGCGCGCGACGGCCTCGTGGTACCCGGCGCCGGTGTGCTCCCAGCGGGCCGGTGTCTGGCCGTAGTCGAACACCGGCATGCAGTCGAGCCTGACCTGGACCTGCCCGTTCACGCACCGGACCATCCGGAGTAGGACGTGGTCGGCGTCGTAGTCGGTGGGCGCCCTGCGATGGGTGTGGGACCGTTCGGTCTCGTGGTGCCAGGGCCCCATGAGCAGCGCGTCGGTGACCACGAGCCAGCCGCCGTGCACCCACCAGGTGGTCTCCATCACCATCGTGCCCGGGATGTAGCGCTGCGCGGCCGGCACCTCCACGCCCGCCGGGCCGACCCGGAAGTAGCCGGCGTCCCGGTCCAAGATCGAACCGAACACGCTGGGCGAGTCCATCCTGGGCAGGCACATCCACTCGATGTTGCCGCTGGGGGCGACCAGCGCGGTCGTCTCGCAATCGGACAGGAATCCGAAATCGGCGATGGGGGCGAACGGATCTCCCGCCCGGCCGCCGGCGACCTTCGGCCTCACAACCTCACCTCCCTGAACCATCATTCCCTCTCTCGCTCGATGGGTACGTCACGGCGGGCGGAGTGTCCCCGCCCGCCCGTCCCGCCCTTCCGCCACCTGAGGACGGCGGACTGGATTAGACCACTATCCCGGCTCTGAGCTGCGCAGATGCCGTCTCGGCGACGGGGCGCCGAGCAAGTCCCGACTTCGCGGGTACAGTCCGGGCAAACAGGGCAGCGAACCCGCCGCCGCCTGGGAGAACGCGACGCCGCGCGTTCCCGACGGTACGGGTTCGGCACTGTCGCTGGGTGGAACCGGAGCGAGAAGGAGCTCCCCGTGGCGAAGTTCGTGTACGACTTCACTGAGGGAAACAAGGACCTCAAGGATCTGCTGGGCGGCAAAGGCGCCAACCTGGCCGAGATGACCAACCTCGGCCTGCCCGTGCCTCCCGGGTTCACGATCACCGCGGAGGCGTGCCGGCACTATCTCGAGCACGGGAACCCGCCCGAGGGCCTGGCGGAGGAGGTGGACCGGCACCTCGCCGCGCTGGAGGCGGCGATGGGCAAGCGGCTCGGGCAGAGCGATGACCCGCTGCTGGTCAGCGTCCGCTCCGGCGCCAAGTTCAGCATGCCCGGGATGATGGAGACCGTCCTCAACGTGGGGCTGAACGACGAGTCCGTGCACGGCCTCGCCGCGCAGTCGGGCGACGAGCGGTTCGCGTGGGACTCCTATCGGCGGCTGATCCAGATGTTCGGCAAGACCGTCCTGGACATCGACGGCGACCTGTTCGAGGACGCCGTCGAGGCCGCCAAGGACGCGCTCGGCACCAAGGACGACGCGGACCTGCGCGCCGAGGACTACCGGGACCTCGTCGAGCGGTTCAAGGCCATCGTCCGCGAGCGGGCGGGACGGGAGTTCCCGTCCGACCCGCGCGAGCAGATGGATCTCGCCGTCCGGGCCGTCTTCGAGTCCTGGAACGCCCCCCGCGCCATCCTGTACCGCAGGCAGGAGCGCATCCCCGTCGACCTCGGCACCGCCGTGAACATCTGCTCGATGGTCTTCGGCAACCTCGGCATGGACTCGGGGACGGGCGTCGCCTTCACCCGCGACCCCGCGTCCGGGCAGCAGGGCATCTACGGCGACTACCTGCAGAACGCGCAGGGCGAGGACGTCGTCGCCGGCATCCGCAACACGGTGCCGCTGATCGAGCTGGAGCGGATCGACAAGGGCTCCTACGACCGGCTCCTTGAGATCATGGAGACGCTGGAGAACCACTACCGCGACATGTGCGACATCGAGTTCACGATCGAGCGCGGCAAGCTGTGGATGCTCCAGACCCGGGTCGGCAAGCGGACGGCCGCCGCCGCGTTCCGCATCGCCTGCCAGCTCCACGACCAGGGGCTCATCGACGCCGACGAGGCGACCCGCCGCGTCACCGGCGACCAGCTCGCCCAGCTCATGTTCCCGCGCTTCGCGGCCGGCGACCAGAGTACGGACGCCGAAGCCGCCGGCGAGGGCGTCAGGAAGCTCACCAAGGGCATGAACGCCTCGCCGGGCGCGGCGGTCGGGAAGGTTGTGTTCACCACCAAGCGGGCCGTGGAACTGGCCGCGCAGGGCGAGGACGTCATCCTCGTCCGCCGCGAGACCAACCCCGACGACCTCGCCGGGATGGTCGCGGCCAAGGGCGTCCTGACGTCGCGCGGCGGCAAGACCTCGCACGCCGCCGTCGTCGCCCGCGGCATGGGCAAGACGTGCGTGTGCGGCGCGGAGGAACTGGAGGTGGACGTCAAGGGCGGGCAGTTCACCGCCCCCGGCGGTGTCACCGTGAACGAGGGCGACGTCATCTCCATCGACGGCTCGTCCGGCGACGTCTACCTCGGCGAGGTACCCGTCGAGGACTCGCCCGTCGTCCGGTACTTCGAGGGCGAGCTGGCCGCCGGCGACGGCGACGAGCTGGTCACGGCCGTCCACCGGGTCATGGCGCACGCGGACGCGCGCGCCGCGCTGAACGTCCGCGCCAACGCCGACAACCCCGAGGACGCCGCGCGGGCCCGCCGCTTCGGCGCCGCCGGAATCGGGCTGTGCCGTACCGAACACATGTTCCTCGGCGACCGGCGCCGCCTCGTCGAGGAGCTCATCCTGGCCGAGGACGGCGACCAGCGGCAGGCCGCGCTGGACGCCCTCGAACCGTTCCAGAAGCAGGACTTCGAGGGCATCTTCGAGGCCATGGACGGGCTGCCGGTCACGATCCGGCTCATCGACCCGCCGCTGCACGAGTTCCTCCCCGACATCACCGAGCTGTCGGTCAAGGTGGCCCGTGCCGGCGACGGCGCGGACCCGCAGGACCGGAGACTGCTCGACGCAGTCACCCGACTGCACGAGCAGAACCCTATGTTGGGACTGCGGGGCGTGCGGCTCGGTTTGGTGATTCCCGGACTGTTCGCGATGCAGGTTCGAGCGATCGCCGAGGCGGCCGCGGCGCGGCGCCGGGCGGGCGGCGACCCGCGTCCGGAGATCATGATCCCGCTCGTGGGCGCAGTCCAGGAACTGGAGGCCGTCCGCGACGAGGCTCGCGACATCCTGGACGAGGTCAAGCGGGCCACCGGGGTGGACGTGCCCGCGCTGATCGGCACCATGATCGAGCTGCCGCGGGCGGCGCTGACCGCCGGGCAGATCGCCGAGGCCGCCGAGTTCTTCTCCTTCGGGACGAACGATCTCACCCAGACCACCTGGGGCTTCTCCCGCGACGACGTCGAGGCCGCGTTCTTCTCCCGCTACCTGGAGCTCGGAATCTTCGGCGTGTCCCCGTTCGAGACCCTCGACCGGGACGGCGTCGGGCGGCTCGTCCGCATCGCCGCCGAGGAGGGCCGCAAGGCCAGGCCCGGCATCAAGCTCGGCATCTGCGGCGAGCATGGCGGCGATCCGGACTCGGTGCACTTCTGCCACGAGGTGGGCCTGGACTACGTGTCCTGCTCCCCGTTCCGCATCCCGGTGGCCCGTCTGGAGGCCGGCCGCGCCGCGATCGAGGCGGCCGGCGCGGCGAACGGGGCCGCAGGGGGAAGCGACAGCCGCTGAACGCCTGGTCCCCGCCACGAGGAGTGCAGAAAGTGGCGGGGACAACACGCCAGACTTGTGAACTTCGCGCGCGCGCCGGACCATCTAAGTAACGTGGCCAAGGCGATGACGGTGGAAGTGGAGTTGCCGGACCTGGAACCGGACGAAAAGGACGAACGCCCGCGTGTACGGGGTCGCGGGCGCGGCCGGCGCGAGCGGCATAGACGCTCGCTCTGGTTCACGATCCCGGTGAGCATTCTCACCGGCCTGATCGCGATAGCGGTACTGACACCGCTGACCGTCGGGGCACGGATCTGGCACCAGGCCCGGCAGGACGAGCGACCCCGGTCGGACGCGATCATCGTGCTCGGCGCCGCCCAGTACAACGGCGTCCCGTCCCCGACGCTGCAGTGGCGGCTCCAGCACGCGCTGGACCTCTACCGCGCCGGGGTGGCACCCGCGATCGTCACCGTGGGAGGCAAGGCCCCCGGCGACAACTTCACCGAGGCCGAGTCCGGCCGCCGGTGGCTGGTGCAGAGGGGCGGGGTGCCGGCCGCGAAGGTCGTCGCGGTGCCGGTCGGCCGCGACACGCTGGAGAGCTTCGAGGCGGTCGGCAAGGAGTTCCGGCGGCTGCACTGGTCGTCCGGTGTGATCGTCACCGATCCGTGGCACGGCCTGCGCTCCAAGCGGATGGCCGAGGCCAACGGCATCAAGGCCGCCGCCTCGCCGACCCGCAGCGGCCCGAGCGTGCAGACCCGTGACACGCAGTTCCACTACATCGTCCGAGAGACGGGCGGTTACCTCTCATACGTCCTGCTGGGCAAGAGCGTGAAGACGCCCAGCGAGACGATCAAGATCATCCATGGTGACCCGGCGAAGAGCGGCACGCCGACCGGCCCGACCGGTGCGCCTACCGGGACGCCCCATCCGTGACGCGAACACCTTTCTCGAAGGTCATCTCAACGTCACCGTGGGCGCCTATTCTGGAAGCACATGACCCACTACCCTTACCGCGGCCAGGCCGCGCACGGCTACACCGCGCACGACCGCAGGCGCTGGGCGCCCGAGCCGCCCAAGCGCCGCGACCGCACGGCATTCGAGCGTGACCGCGCCCGTGTCCTGCACAGCGCAGCCCTGCGCAGGCTCGCCGCCAAGACGCAGGTGGCCTCGCCCGGCGCCGATGCCGGCGCCGACACCGTGCAGAGCCTGCGCACCCGGCTGACCCACTCCCTGGAATGCGCACAAGTGGGCCGCGAGCTGGGCAAATCCCTCGGGTGTGACCCCGACCTCGTCGAGACGGCGTGCCTGTCCCACGACATCGGCCACCCGCCGTTCGGGCACAATGGCGAGGCCGCGCTGGATGTCGTCGCCCGTGACTGCGGCGGGTTCGAGGGCAACGCGCAGAGCCTGCGCGTCCTGACCCGGCTCGAACCCAAGTCCTTCGCGCCGGACGGACCACCCCTCAACGGCCGCAGCGTAGGTCTCAACCTCACCCGCGCTGCACTTGACGCGGCGATGAAGTACCCCTGGACCGAGACCGAGGCCGTCAACGGGAAGTTCGGCATCTACAGCGATGACGTCGACGTGGCGCGCTGGGTCCGCGGTGACGCCGCACCCGGCCGCACCTGCTTCGAGGCGCAGGTCATGGACTGGAGTGACGACGTCGCCTACTCCGTCCACGACCTTGAGGACGCGCTGGTCGCCGGGCACATCGACTTCGCCCGGCTCGCCGACCCCGCCGAGCGTCGGCTCGTCGCCGCCACCGCGATCAAGCTGTACTGCGCCGACGCCGACCTGGCCGAACTGGAGGAGCGCTTCGCCGCGCTGCTCGCCGAGCCGTGCTGGCCCGACCGCTTTGACGGTACGCCCCGCAACCTCGCCGCTCTCAAGAACCTCACGAGCACCCTGATCGGGCGGTTCTGCCTGGCCGCCGAGACCGCGACCCGCGATGCCTACGGTGACCGCCCGCTGACCCGGTACGCGGCGGAGCTGATCGTCCCGCGCGAGCAGCGGCTGGAGAACGCCCTGCTCAAGGGCATCACGGCGCACTACGTGTGGATCAGCCACGAGGAGGTCAGGGCCCGGCAACGGACGCTGATCACCGAGCTGGCCGAGATGATGCTCGCCGGCGCGCCCGGCACGCTCGATCCCGGCTTTCGTGCCGCGTTCACCGACGCCGAGGACGACGCGGCCCGGCTGCGCGCCGTCGTCGACCAGATCGCCTCCCTGACCGACCTGTCGGCCATGGCCCGGCACGCGATGCTCGGCGACCGGATCCGCTGACCCGTCCCGTCGGAAAGGGCCGCGGCAAGCAGGATAAGCAGGATAAGCAGGGCCGGCGAACGCCCTCGACGCGCCGGTCTTTCCTATCGACACGCTCGCGGGACCCTGCAACACACCGGTCTGCCCTTACGACACACCAGTCTGACGCTTCGGTGCACGCTCGAAAAGCCCGGCGCGCGCCTCGACGCGCCCGACGCCGACCCTTGTCTCCCCGGAAGGGCCGCTGTAGTGATAGCAAGAAGTCATCTACAGGAGGTCGCCATGCCCGAGGAGACGTTCGTCATCGCCGGTGCCAGCCTGGCGGGTGCCAAGGCGGCGGAGACGCTCCGCGAGGAGGGCTTCGCGGGCCGGGTGCTGCTGATCGGCGAGGAGATCGAACGGCCGTACGAGCGACCACCCCTGTCCAAGGGCTTCCTGCTGGACAAGGAACAGCGGGAGAAAGCCCACGTCCACGAGGGCGACTGGTACGACAAGCATGAGGTGGACCTGCGGCTGGGCGTCTCCGTCGACGCCATCGACCGTGCCGCGCACCAGGTACGCCTGTCGACCAAGGAACCGATCGGGTACGACAAACTGCTCCTGGCGACCGGGGCGTCCCCACGGCAGCTGGAGGTCCCCGGGTCCAGGCTCCAGGGCATCCACTATCTGCGCACGATGGCTGACTCGGCCGCCCTCAAGCAAGCGCTCGCGCACGGTGGCCGCCGGGTCGTGGTGGCCGGGGCGGGTTGGATCGGGCTGGAGACCGCCGCCGCGGCCCGCTCGTACGGCAACGACGTCACCGTGATCGAGCCTGAGCCCGTGCCACTGCACGCCTCCGTCGGCCCCGAACTGGGCGCGGTCTTCGCTGACCTGCACCGTGAGCACGGCGTCGATCTGCGACTCGACCAGGGCGTGGCGGGATTCTGGGGTGCCGGACAGGTATCGGCGGTGGTCACCTCGGGCGGCGCCGAGGTCCCCGCGGACGTCGTGATCGTCGGCATCGGCGTCCGCCCGAACACACGGCTGGCCGAGGAGGCCGGGCTGGAGGTGGCGGACGGGGTCCTCGTCGACGCATCCCTCCGCACGTCCGACCCCGACATCTACGCCGCCGGCGACGTCGCGAACGCCTACAACCCGCTGCTCGGCCGCCGGATCCGCGTGGAGCACTGGGCGAACGCACTGAACGGCGGCCCGGCCGCCGCACGCGCCATGCTCGGCCAGGAGGTCACCTACGATCGGGTCCCGTACTTCTTCAGCGACCAGTACGACCTCGGCATGGAGATGTCCGGCGTCGCGACGCCGGGGGAGTACGACGAGGTCGTCTACCGGGGGGACGTCGCAGGCCGCGAGTTCATCGCCTTCTGGCTGTCCGGCGGGCGTGTCGTCGGCGGCATGAACGTCAACGTGTGGGACGTGACCGGAGACATCCAGACGCTGATCAGGTCCGGCAGCCCCGTGGACGGGACCCGCCTGGCCGACCCGGAAACCCCACTGACCGAACTCGCCTGATCACCGTGCTCGCCTGATCACCGTGCTCGCCTGATCACTGTGCTTGCCTGATCCGCGGTGCTCCTTTGGTCCGCTGTGCTCGCCTGCCCCACCCAACTCGCCCGAACTACCGTGCTCGCTTGATCCACCGGTGCTCGTCCGAACCACCGTGCTCGCTTGATCCACTGGCCGGCCATCCCGTCCGATTGAATCCCCGGTGGGGCATTCCGCCGGAGATGTCAGCAACGTAGGGTCGTCCGGGTGGTGACGGAGAAGATCACGCCGCCCGTCCGGGCGCGGACCGCGGTGACGGTGGCGTTCACCGTCCACGGGCTGACCGGCACCGCCTGGGTGACCCGGATCCCGCAGATCAAGGAGCACCTCGGGCTGAGCGAGGGCGCGATGGGCGTGGCCCTGCTAGGCGCGCCCGTGGGCGTCGCCGTCGCGGTGCGGTTCGCGGGAATGATCGTCGCGCGCTGGGGCAGCCGCGCGACGACGGTCGCCGGCGGGATCGTCGGCGCGCTGTCGCTCGTCCCCCTGGGGCTGGCCTGGAACCTCGGCGCGCTGATCTGCGCCTTGGCGGTGCTGGGCGCCTCACTTGGCCTGATGGACGTGGCCATGAACGCCCAGGGCGTCGCCGTCGAGCGCGGCTACCGGCGCCCCCTGATGTCCGGGATGCACGGTGCTTACAGCATCGGGACCCTCGTAGCAGCCCTGATCGGTTCCGCTGCGGCTCACAAGGGCGTCCCGGTTGCCGTCCACCTCTCCCTGGCGACGGGCGTGCTGATGACGGTGCTGCTCTTCGGCTGCCGGGACCTGTTGGATCGTTCCGCTGACACCCTCCTGGAGGAGCCCGAGAACCTGGGGGCCTCCGACAAGCCGGACGGCGCGTCCAAGCCCGACACCACCCCGTCGGGCGGGGGATCTGGGCGGTGGCTGCTGGCGATGCTCGGGATCATCGGCCTGTGCTCGTTCGTCGGTGAAGGGGCGATGGCCGACTGGAGTGCGATCTACCTGCGGGAGAGCCTCGGGACCGGCCCCGGCGTCGCGGGCCTCGGTTTCGCCGGATGCGCGGTCGCCATGACCGCCGGACGCCTCGCCGGGGACAAGGTCGTGGCACGGTTCGGTCCCGTCCCGGTGCTGCGGGCCGGCTCACTGATCGCCGCGCTCGGGCTCGGGCTCGGGCTCGCGGTCCGGGACCCGGCCGCCGCCGTGGCCGGCTTCACCCTGTTCGGCCTCGGCATCGCCGTCGTCGCACCCGTCACCTTCAGCGCCGCGGGCAATGTGCCCGGCGTGCCCGCCGCGTCCGGTATCTCCAGGGTGACCGGCGTCGGCTACGCCGGGCTGCTGGGCGGGCCACCCGTCATCGGCTTCGTCGCGCAGGGCGTCGGCCTGGGCTGGGCGCTGGCCGTCCCGGTCGGGCTGGTCGGCCTGATCTTCCTGCTGGCTCCGGCGGTGGCCACCGCCGGGCGCTGAACTCCAGCCCGTGACGTGCTGACTCTTGCCCAGGTTGTGACCATGACATATGTCCGACTCAGGTAAGGTCTGGGCGAGTGAACACCATGCAGCGGTCAAGACCGGTCAGAACGGTCTCGTCCGCCCCGGCGTACCGCACGTTCCTTCGTGAACTGCTCACTTTTGGCTTCGTGGGTTTCGTCGGCACCCTCATCATGATCTTCGGCGCGAACCTCATGCGCGCCTGGCTCGGCGGCAGCCCCGTGACGAGCGTCGTCGTGCCGACCGTGGTGTCCACCCTGACCTCCTACCTGGCCAACCGGTTCTGGACGTTCCGGCACCGCGACAGCGACGGGTCCGGTCGCGAGGTCGTGGTCTTCTTCGCGCTGAACGGCGTCGGGCTGCTCATCCAGGTTCTGTGCACCGGATTCACCTACTACACCCTCGGCCTGCACGGCGGTGTCGCCTACAACCTCGGCCTGCTCGCGGGCGTCGGTCTCGGTGCGGCGTTCCGCTACTGGTCGTACAAGAAGTGGGTCTTCACCCCCGCGGCCGCGTGACCCGGGCCGCCCCGCCCTCTGCGCCAACCCTGCCCTCTGGGTTCACCCTGCCCCCGGCTGCGCCCGCCCCGCCCCTGGCTGCGCCCGCCCTGCCTTCTGTGCCCGCCGCGGGAATGCCTTGGGCGGAGATCGGGTCGTACACGTCATGAGCACGCCCATCCAGGACCGGCCGAGCCGCCTCGACGACGAGTGGCCCCAGCACCGTCCAGCGGTGTTCGGCGCCGCCTACCGCATCACCGGCAGCGTCGCCGACGCCGAGGACATCGTCCAGGACGTGTGGCTGCGCGCCGCCGCACAGGGGACCCTGGACGGTATCCGCGACCTTCGTGCCTGGCTGCTCACCGTCGCCGCGCGCCGCTCCTACGACGTGCTCGGCACCGCCCGCGCCCGCCGCGTCGACTACGTCGGCCCATGGTTGCCCGAACCCCTGCTGACCGGCCCGGACGCGTCCGAGAAGGTCCTGGTGGACGACATCGTCGGCACCGCGATGATGCTGGTACTGGAGGAGCTGTCGCCCCCCGAGCGGGTCGCCTTCGTCCTGCATCAGGCGTTCGAGGTTCCGTACGACCAGATCGCCGGCGTGCTCGGCAAGTCACCAGCGGCCTGCCGGCAACTCGCGTCCCGAGCCCGCCGCAAGGTCGCCGCCGCCCAGCCGGCCCGTCCCGCCTCGCGCACCGAACGCGAGAAGGTCCTCGCGGCCTTCCGCGCCGCGTACGAGAAGGGCGACGGTGCGGCGCTGATGGAACTGCTCGACCCGGACGCGACGTACACCACCGACGGCGGCGGCAAGATCTTCGCCGCCCGAAAGATCATCGTCGGCGCGGCGCGGGTCGTCACCACCCTGCTCCGGGTGGGCGCGCGCCACCGGGTGCGGCTCATCCCGGCAGAGGTGAACGGCGAACCTGCCTTGCTGGTCCACTCCAGCGGCCGCATCACCGGCGTCGACACCATGCAGATACAGAACGGCCGCATCACCGCCTACCGTCGCGTCCTCAATCCGGACAAACTCGTGCCCCTGACAGATCACCTCCAGACGTAGCCCTCCCACCCGACCCCAGGCCATCACCCCGCCCCAAGCCGTCCGCAGCGACTGGTCGTCCGGGTCTTATGCTCCGGCCTGCCGCCTGCCGCCTGCCGCCTGCCGCCTGCCGCCTGCCGCCTGCCGCCTGCCGCCTGGGGCGCGGCATATCGGGGCGAAGGATGACGGGCTGGCCGATCTAGGACGTCAGTTCCTCCTCGGCGGCAGAACGGAACAGAGGTACGCTCCGGGGGACCTGGCCGAGGAGGTCGCATGGCGGGGACCCTGGCGGGCGCTGCACCCGGCGGAGAGTGGCAGCCCACCCTCGATATCGAAGGACCGTCGCCGCAGGCGCGGATCACCGTGTTCTTTCGTGCGATCCTGATCATCCCGCACATCCTGGTGCTGATCGTCCTGCACGTCGTCGCGGACGTCGTGGCGATCATCGGATGGTTCGCGGCGCTGGTGCTGGGGCGGCTGCCGGACTGGGCCGCCGGATACCTGACCGGATACCTCGCGTGGTCCGTCAGGGTCGGCGCCTACGGCTATCTGCTGGTGGGCGAGTACCCGCCGTTCGCATGGGCGCCGACGGACTACCCGGCGCGCGTCGAGGTGCGGCCGGGTCCACTCAACCGCCTCGCGGTGCTGTTCCGGATCATCCTGATCATTCCCGCCGCGATCGTGGCGAACGTGGTGACGACCGGCTGGGCTGTCGCCGGGCTCGTCATCTGGCTGATCGTCCTGATCAAGGGCCGGATGCCGGTCGCGCTGTTCGGGGCGACCGCCGCCGTCCAGCGGTACTGGCTGCGCACCCAGGCGTACACGCTGATGCTGACCTCTGCGTACCCGAAGCGCCTGTTCGGCGACGAACCGGAGGAACCACGCGCCTCGGCGACCCGGCCGCTCGTCCTCGACGGGACGGCCCGTAACCTGCTGGTGCTGTTCATCGTGCTCGGTGTGCTCGGCGCCCTGCTGCAGGGCTCCATACGCAGCCTGTGACCATCCCTTCAGCGGTCACGGCTTGGCCGGCTATGTCGTCTCCCTGGTGAAGAAGGGAGAACGACAATGGCACGCCTGCTCATGCCGGAGGCCACACCCGAGGTCCACAAGGGATTCATGGACATCGCCCGCGTGATTCGCAAGGGGCCGCTGAACCACCGGGTGCAGGATCTCATCAAGATCCGCGCGTCCCAGCTGAACGGCTGCGCGTACTGCGTGGACGCGCACACCCGCGACGCCCGCGCTCTCGGCGAGACCGAGGAGCGCCTCTACCACCTCACCATCTGGCGCGAGTCGCACCTCTACAGCGAGCCGGAACGCGCCGCGCTCGGCTACACCGAGGCCGTCACGCGCCGGGAACCGGTGAGCGACGAACTCTGGGAGATCTTGCGCAAGCACTACCCGGACGACCGGGAACTCGGCGACCTCGTCGGGCTGGTCTCCTTGATCAACGCTCTGAACCTGCTCGGAGTGCCGTTGAAGCTCCGGCCCCCTGTCCGAGGCTGAAACCGCCGTCCGCGCATCCGACCCGCGCATCCGACCCGCGCGCCGAAGTGGCGGCGCGCGGGCTCCGGATCTCGCTTACCTGTCTTCCAGATCGCTCAGGCGACCGTGCCCGCGCAGGTCACCCACGGGAGAGCGCGCGGACTAGGTGCTCGACCAACTCACTCACGAGGCAGAGGTGTGGACGGACCACAGGCGTTCACGGACATGGCCGTCCCAGACCGTCCCTGGCCGCGGCCGTAGTTGACCGTGTGCCACCGGCCCGTGCCGGAGTCGACAACTGCACGGACCAGGCGCGCATACTGAGGATGCCCGGATCAGACGTCCTGGCTGGACTCCGCGCGTGGGCTGGATGTCCGCCGTGGACGAATGGAAGAGATCTCGCTATCCGGTGGCGGTGACCAGGGTCCCTGGCGGTGGCGTCTCGCCCTCAGCGTCCCGCGGGCACGATCTTCTGGGTCTGCGACAGCGCCTCGCCAAGAAGGCCGGCGAGGTCCTGACCGGTCCCCTGCGAGAAGATCACCTGGTCAATGCCGGATTCGGCGAGCCGCCCGATGGCGTCGACGGCCGCGTCCACCGAAGGCTCGCCCGCCAGGAATGTCAGCGCGGTCTTCTCGATGTCGGCATAGTCGCGCCCTTCCCGCTCGCAGTGTTCGCGCAGGATCTCCAGCTTCCGGGGGAGTTCCTCGCCGTCGAAGAGATTGCACGCATCGGCGTACTTAGCGACGAACCGCAGCGTCTTCTTCTCGCCACCCCCACCGATCAGAATCGGTGGATGCGGCCGTTGCAGCGCGGGCGGTGAATTCAGCGGACGCTCCAGCCGGTAATGCTCACCCTCGAACGCGGTCTCGTCCCCCTTCCACATCTGATGTGTGATCTTGAGCGTCTCCTCCAGCCGCTCGAACCTCTCCGCCGTAGGTGGGAAGGCCACGCCGAGGCCGCGCGACTCCTCGTCGTTCCACGCCGCCCCGATGCCCAGCCATGCCCGTCCGCCCGACAGGACGTCCAGCGTCGTCACCGTCTTCACGAGGATCCCCGGATGCCGGTAGGTGACACCGGTGACCATCGTCCCGAGCGTGATTCGCTCGGTCAGCGCCGCGGCGTACGCCAGCGCGGAATAGCCCTCCAGCATGGGCTCCTCAGCCGCCCCCACCACCTGGATCTGGAAGAAGTGGTCCATCACCCAGAGGGAACGCAGCCCGGCGTCGTCGGCCTCCCGAGCGATCCGGCCGAACGTAGGCCCGATCTGGTCAGGGCCGCCTGGGAAGGTAAAACTGGGAACCTGCAGCCCGACATGCATGGCAGATGCTCCTAATTCTCAAGATTCTCGAATGTTCAAGCGGGTCGCATCGGACGTCGAGGACAACTTTGCGACCTGGAGCACACTCCAGGTCAAGTCACCCTGTCCCCTTCCTACCCGCCCTCGCCCCCCGGCCCGTAGAGACCACAGCGTCCCCGGACTACGCTCGCGACGCGACTGACTCGCGCGGCAGCGCTGCATTGCCCTGGGGTGTGGTCGGTGTTAGCGGGCCACTCCTGCGTGCGGACCTGCCGATCTATGGGGTGCGTCCTCGCTCTCGTTCTCGTTCATGGAACTTCTCGTTGGTTCAGAGGCATCCAGTACCCGCCATCCGCATGCATTTATGAGTTCATTCTTTGTGGGGCATGGATATTGACGGGTTGGTCTCTGTGGAGAACTCTAGTTCGGAGTTCGGAGTTCGGAGTTCGGAGTTCGGAGTTCGGCGGTGGGGACGGCGCTGCGTACGGGGCCGCCCCTCCGAAGTCAAGGGCGCTTCGCGTCGCTACGCGATGGGACTTCGTCCCACCCTTGACTTCGGAGCCTCTGCGGCCCCTGGGTGCAGCTTTTGTCGGGCAGGCTCCGCCTGCCCCCCGCCCGACGCGCCGCCCCCACCGTGGATTCTGGGAGCGGCAAGCGACATTCAAATTGACAAGATGTCCGAAATTATCAGGTTTTGTTCTGTGTCCATTATGGGATATCTCGATGGTGACAATAATCGAACCTGATATCGGGATCCAGGGCAGGCATTGTTCAAGGTTGTTCGAGTATTATGGGAACATGCGTTCGATGGTGATCGATCTTGATGAGGCGTCCACTGCGGAAATGGTGGATGCTCTCTCGGTGATCACGGCCGAACTCGCTCAGCGGCCCACTCCGGAGTCCGCGGCGGCATGCATGGAACTCACTGAAACGCTCGCAGCCACAACCGACCAATGCGAGAGCGTCCTGGCCGGATTCATCGGCCGCGTCGACACCCACGGCGAAGTGCAACGTTGGGGCCTGCCCTCCACTCGTGCCTGGCTGCGCTCCCGACTGGGCATGCGTGACCACCACGCCACCCAACGCCTCACCGCGGCCCGCCAACGCCATCGCCTGCCCCACACCGCCAAACTGTGGGCAGCCGGTGAGCTGTCACGCGACTACGCCGCCACCATCGCCGAGGCCGTCGCCCGCTTGGACGACCACGAGTGCGCTGCCGCCGAGTCCCTGCTGCTCGATATGACCAGCCAAGGCTTCTCTCCCGGCAAACTCGCGTCCTTCGGCCGCCGCATCCGCGAGGTGATCGCCGAACGTGATGGCACCGAAACTCCCGACGCCGACTCCCGGCGCGGCTACGACCGCTCCTGGATCACCTCTACCCGCTCGCTGGACGGCGGCCGCTACATCAAGGGCTGGCTCAACGCCGAGGACGCCGCGGTGTGGGACGGGGCGTTGGCGCAGCTGGCCGCCCCAGCCGGTACCGATGACCGTCGCGATCTGCCTGAGCGCACGGCCGCCGCGCTGTGCGGAGTGCTGGCGGGTGGTCACACCGCCACCAAGGTCACCGTGATCTGCGACCTGGACACCCTCACCGGCGGCACCGCCCCCGCTCGCCTAGCCGATGGCACACCAATCCCCGCGGCGCATGCACGCCGTATCGCCCTGTCGGCCGGGGTCTCCCCGCTCATTCTGGGCCGTGGAAACGTCCCGCTGTATCTCGGCCACCGGCACCGCTTCGCCAGTCCCGGACAGCGCCGGGTTCTGGAAACCCTCTATCCCACCTGCGCCGTCCGCGACTGTGAGGTCCCCGCCACCCTGTGCGAGGTTGACCACGTCGACGGCTGGGCCTTGGGCAACAGCCCCACCGACATCGACAAACTCGCCCTGTGCTGCGGATGGCATAACCGCTTCAAGCACACCAACGCCGAACAGATCCGCATCAGCCGAAACGCTGACGGACGCTACCTCTACCGGGTCCTACCGCCGCCGGATGGCGCCAGAAGGCAGCACTCAAGATCCACGTTCAGGTGACTCGCCCAATAGTTCGAAAGCGAGTCGGCATACTCGCTTTCCCCTTCAGTCGGTTCCCCCCACCGGCAGATCAAGGCTGCCAAACGCGAATCGGGGTAGTTATGTGCGTCAGGCGGCACTTCCGCTAGCTTCCACGACCCCAAGAACGGCAGGATGAACCCAGTACCGGACTCCTAGATATGACCGAGAACCAGGGTGCACGGGAAGATCCCTCGGAATGTCGGTGCGGTGGTGCAGGGTCTGTTCCATGGGCTTGAATGGAGAGTATCTGCGGGTCACGGCAACGCGACTCGCCAAAACGATTAGAAGACCTGCGCAAGCCGTGAATCAATGCGCCAAGTCATGGAAGCTGCGGTCCTCCCCGCCAGGCGCGGTCTCTGACCACCTATAGAGGATGGCGCGTAGTCGCCTTCATTCTCGAAAGCGCCGGTTCTCTTCCGAACATCGTCTGTGGCGACCACACCCTCACCGGTCACCCCTCACCGGTCACCGGTGAGGGCCGCTGAAGTACGTGCCCACTGAGCGGATTAAAGAGACTGCAGACAGGCTTACCGGCCTCTCCTGCGACGACCTGATCGCGGGGTGACTCTCGCTGAGCTGCTGGAGACGCTGAGTTGACGGAGGTGGAGAGCTATCCGTCCTTCTGGGCGAGGAGGATTGCGCTCGATTGGGTGCGTAGATGGCGCGAAGGTGTTGAGCCATTCTTCCGGCTTGCCGCCGAACAGGACGGCGCCATGCTGACCTGGTTGGACTGATAATGAGTGGTGGCAACCCTTGACCCCGTAGCGGATGACGGTACGGGACAGCCGGTTGATGTGCCGTACGTGGGACGGTGGGGGCGGTGCGTCGGGCGGGGGGCAGGCGGAGCCTGCCCGACAAAAGCTGCACCCAGGGGCCGCAGAGGCTCCGAAGTCAAGGGTGGGACGAAGTCCCATCGCGTAGCGACGCGAAGCGCCCTTGACTTCGGAGGGGCGGCCCCGTACGCAGCGCCGCCCCCACCGTCCAGGAAGAACACGATGGATCAATACGTCTGTTGGCCCTGGTCAAATGTCTGTTACCCGGTTCGTTATCGCTCTGGAAATCGGGTTGATCGCCGCGTCCACAACCCACCATCATGCGAATCAAGATCCAAGAATCAGACGATCCTTCTAGTCCCGCAGATCAGCTGATCCGCTGACCTCGTGGTACCTCGCAGGTTCGCCTCTAAGAGCGTCGGGCGGGCAACTCTGAACGCGCGGACGAGAAGGGCCAGGGCATGCAGAGCTGTTGACCTGGAGTGTGCTCCAGGTGGGATTCTGGGCGGGTGAGTTCTTATTCTCCGGCTCAAACCGTCGAGAAGACCGGGTTCAGTATCGACACGCTGCGTTACTACGAGAAGATCGGACTGCTGCCAGGGATCGCCCGGAACGCCTCCGGACAGCGGGTGTTCAGCGAGGACGACCTGTCGTGGCTCGGGATGCTGCGGTGCCTGCGGGAGACGGGTATGCCGATCGCGGAGATGCTGCGGTACACGGAACTCGCTCGGGGTGGGGAGGAGACCGTCCAGGAGCGGCTTGCGATCTTGCAGGACCACGATCGGCGGGTAGAGGAGCAGATCGCCAGGCTGAGGGAACAGCAAGAGCAGATCCACTGGAAGATCGGCATCTATCAAGGGACGGTCCACGTAACTGCCCCGGCTTGATCAGCCGACTTCCACATCCTCCCTAGCCATCTGCCTCCCTAGCCATCCGCCCCCCTAGCCATCTGCTGCCCCGCCACCAACTCGTCCTGCCAAGCCCGCCCGCGCCCATTTGCACCGGCCGAGTGCATATCGCCTTCTCACGCGCGCACTCGTAGCAGATCCGCCATACGCCGCACGCATCCGTGGCTACCCGCATGTCAGAGTCTTGTCTGCGGGTCGTGTTCCTCGGCGCGCTTCGTGTCATCCCCGCTGGTTGGCCACTCCCGCTGGCCAGCCACTCCTGCCTGTTAGCCACGCCTGTTGGTGAGCCACTTCTGTGGTTGGGCGGCTCCGTGAGCCAGCGCCCGTGTCCTTCATGTTCCGCACCCGTCTATCCCTTTCTGCCTCACCGCTTCTCGTCCGTCGATCTGCGCATGTTCATCGACTCGCCTGCCCTCGCGGTGCACGCGCTCTACGCGCTACATGGCCTCCTGCCGGTCCTTGCTCCGATCTGCCGCAGGCGGAGGGTGCTCCGGCACTGTGAGCCCACCGCACGGCCTGCCGCCTACTGGGCGTCAGCCGACTGCTGGGAACTCAGTAGTACTTGCGTGCGAGCCCAGATCTCGGTCGGGTCGAAGCGGTCGGCCGTCCATGTGTGGGAGTGGATCTGGCCGCGGGTTCGGAAGCGGCGCATGATCGCGACGTGCGGTGGCCAGGCGACGAAGCGGTGGAGGTCGGCGGTGGTCTTCCAGACGGAGACGGAACCGCTGCGGCGTTGCAGTGGCTTGGACCATAGCCACAGGCCCACCGCGCCGCCGAGGTCGGGCCAGGCTCGGCGGAGCGACAGACCTGCCTGGTAGATGGACGGCAGGTCGCAGGCGTTGCCGGTGAAGTCGGTGACGCTGATCAAGACGGGGCCGTCGGCTTCGGCGGGGCCTGGACGCCAGCGGGTTCTCATGGGGTGCGGCCGAGAAGGGTGAGGAGGCGGTCTTCGGGAGTGGCGCCGGCCGGGGTTGGGACGGGCTTGTCGAAGGAGGTGCCCGGGCCGCGATCGTCGGCGGGGACGATGGCGGCGACCTTCAGGGATGCGGTGATGAGTTCTTCGGACGGTTCCCAGGGGACGCGGATCGTGGCGGCGACGTCCCAGGCGTGGACGACGAGGTCGACGAAATGGAAGCTGATCGCCAGGGAGGCGGGGAAGCCGCCGCCGTCGCGGATCTCGGGGAGGATGAACTCCTGATCGAGCGCTGCTTCTGCGAAGGCGGCGGTGACGAGGTCCGCGGAGGCTTTGGCGGCGGCTACGGGGTCGGTGCCGAGGTCACCGTTCCGCCAGTTGCGGAGGCGGGCGCCGTCGCCGCGTGCGGCGGCTGCGAAGCCTTCGTCCTGGCTCACCTGGTGGCGCAGGAGGCCGTGCAACGTCCAATCGGGGCAGGGGGTGGCCAAGGTGAGCTGGTGGGGCCGTACTTGGGCGACCGTGGAGAGGTAGAGGTCGAGTGCCTTCAGGTCGAGCGGGCGGAAGTCGGTGTCGAGTAGTTCGGTCAGCATGTGGCTCACGCTAGGGAGGCTGAGAGGCCCAGGTACAGGGCCAAAATTGCGGGAAATGACTGAGCCGATTTAGGGTCGTCGGGTGGATCTGCATGTGAGCCTCATGGGGCGACGGGATCTCGCCGGGCAGATCTACCAGCAGCTTCGTGCGGCGATCCTGGACGGACGGCTACGCGCCGGCGAGGCGCTTCCGCCTACCAGGGAACTGGCGCGACGTCTGGAGATCTCCCGTAACACGGTGGCCGTGGCCTATGACCGGCTGACCGCGGAGGGGTTCTTGAGCAGTCGGGTGGGCGCCGGGACGTTCGTGCAGGAGACCGGGCCGGTGTCGCGTGGAGCGCCGGCGGCGTCGCCGCTCAGGCCGCGGGGGATCTGGAACGAGATATCCGCGTGGCCGGCGTGGACGCCGGGTGTCCGGTGGGACTTCCGGGCCGGTCTGCCCGATGTGCGGCTGTTTCCGTACGAGTCCTGGCGGCGAATCATGGCGGGACGGCTGCGGGCTTCGGCGCTGGACGATCCCGCGGCGGCGGGCGACCCGGCGGGTCTTCCCGATCTGCGGCGGGCGATCGCCCGGCATGTGGGGGTTTCGCGGTCGGTGCGGGCGACGGCCGATGACGTCGTCGTCACCTCGGGGATCCAGCAGGCTCTGGACCTGATCGTCCGTGTGTTGCTGGAGCCGGGGGACGTGGTGGCGGTGGAGGATCCGGGGTACCCGCCGGCGCATCTGCTGCTGAGGGCGGCCGGCATGCGGGTGCGGGGTGTCCCCGTCGACGCCGAGGGTCTGCGGGTGGACGCGCTGCCGGCGGACGCGCGGGCCGTCTACGTCACTCCGTCGCATCAGTTTCCGTTGGGCATGCCGATGTCGCTGCCGAGGCGGCGGGCCCTGCTCGACTGGGCGCGGCGGCGGGACGTGGTGGTCGTCGAGGACGACTACGACACCGAGTACCGCTATGGCGGCCGTCCGATCGAGCCGCTGCAGAGCCTCGACGAGGACGGGCGGGTGCTCTACATGGGCACCTTCTCCAAGATCATGCGTCCGGTGTTGCGGCTCGGGTTCCTGGTGGCGCCGCCGGCGCTGCACCGTGCGTTCCGGATGGCCCGGTATGTCTCGTCCTGGCATGCGGAGTTGCCGACGCAGGCCGCGCTCGCCCGGTTCATCGAGGAGGGGCTGCTGGCTCGGCACATCCGCAGGTCGCGCCGCGAATACCAGGCGCGGCACGAGCGGGTCGCGGAGCTGGTCGACGAGCGGTTCGACGACCTCGCCCTCATCCCGTCCGCCGCGGGACTGCACCTGAGCGCAACTCTCCCGGACGGGACGGACGACGCGCGGCTCGTCCGGCGGGCGCTCGCCGAAGGTGTCGGGCTGTTCGCGCTGTCGGAGTTCGCCGTCACCGGGCCGGTCGTTCCGGGGCTGGTGTTCGGCTACGGCGCCGTGGCCCGACCCGAGATCGATATCGGTCTCGCACGGCTACGTGAGGTCATCGCCGGCCGGGACGCGCCTGGTCCCGCGACCTGACTCCGTGGCCCTGCCTCGCGGGCTGACCCGGGTGGGCTGGTCTTGCAGGCTGACCTCACGAGCTGGGCCGGGCGCTACCGGGTCGGGCCGGGAGTGATCTTAAAGATCGTCAGCGCTGGACCGGGGTGACGCGGCGGCCGTCGGCGCCGAACAGGAGGATCCGCTCCAGGTCCACGGCCAGCGCGACGTGGTCGCCGCGGTTCGGGCGGTCGCCGTGGGCGATGCGGAACACCAGGTCGGAGCGGCGGTGGTGGCCGGCGTGCTCCTCCTGCGGCGGGTCGTGGGCGAAAGCCGGACGGCCCAGCCGAGTCCGCAGCCGGTCCAGGAGCCCGGTCGGCTCAGGTGTTTCGTGGGGAGCAGGGGTGCGTATCGCGCCGATCTCGTTCGCGTCGACCGTGGGCATCCCCGCCTCGGCGTACGCGAGCCATTCATGCCCGTGGAACTCAAGCGCGCGCACCTGACCGGACATGACGGTGCCGGGCGCCGCGGGTGCGCCGGGAGCGATCGGGGCGAGCGTGTCCGGGCGGATTCCCACGATGACGGGCTTCCCGTGGTGGCTGATCAGCCAGGACGCGCGGGAATCGTCCCAGGGGAGGTTCAGCCGCTGCGAGCCGAGGTCGAGCAGCAGGCCCTCGCCCTCGACCGCCCAGAGCGTCGCCTGGAGCAGGTTGATCGGCGGGTTGCTGAGGAACGCCGCGACGAACACCGTCGCCGGATCCGCGTAGATCTGCTCGGGGGTGCCGACGTCCTCCAGGACGCCGTCGCGCAGCACGCCCATCCGGTCGGCCATCGTCATGGCCTCGACCTGGTCGTGGGTGACGTAGACGGTGGTGGTGCCGCTGGAGCGTACCAACGCGGCGATCTCGACGCGCAGCTCGGTGCGCAGGCCCGCGTCCAGGCTGGACAGCGGCTCGTCCATCAGGAACAGCGACGGCTCGCGGATCAGCGCCCGCCCGATCGCGGCCCGTTGCCGCTGTCCGCCCGACAGGGTGTGCGGCAGCCGGTCGATCATTGTGCTGAGGCCCAGCGCGCGCGCCAGCTCGACGACTTTCGCGGTGGCCGCGGTTCGGTCGCCGCGGGTCACCTCCAGCGGGAACATCATGTTGCCCTTGACGGTGCGGTGCGGGTAGAGCGCACCCTCCTGGAACACCATTGCCACGTTCCGATCCCGCGGCTGGAGTTCGTTGGCGAGGGCCCCGTTCAACCAGAGCTCGCCCGCGGTGATCTCCTCCAAACCGGCGATCATCCGCAGGATCGTGGACTTTCCGCAGCCGGACGGCCCCAGCAGGACGAACAGTTCCCCATCGTTGATGCGCAACCGGACGTTCCGGACGGCCATCTGGCCACCGGGATAGATCTTGTCGACGCCGTCGAGCACAACATCCGTCATCGGGGGGCCGCCTGGGGGTGGGCAGAATCTCGGTGCGCCATCACATCGCGCACCGAACGGTTTGTCCAGAGTCAGCCTAGGGTTACTCGCCGTTAACCGGTCCGGGGGCGGCCAGGGACGATGGGCCGGCCGGATCCGAGGGCGGCACACGGGCCGGATCCGGGACGGATGGCCTTGTCCAATACTCGGGGAGGCGGTCGTGTCAAGGCCGTTCCCGTCCTCGCGGATCCCGCTGGAGATCGCGAAACCGCCGTGCGACGCTGCTGACCGAGGCGGAGGCCGCGCCCGCGTCCGGCGGCGCCGCTCCGCCCGGCCCCGTCCAGGGCCCGAAGGAGGAGCTCCCATGTCCGACTTCCCACCGGCCGGCACCTCACCGAACAACTCCCACCCCGCCGGCTCAGCCGACTCCCACCCAGCCGACTTCTATTCCGCCGACTCCTCTCTCCCCGACACCGGCGACGGCGCTGTCCGCGGTACCGGTACCCGTGGCGGCGTCACCCGGCGGTCCTTTCTCCACCGCACCGGGACGGGCGCCGTCCTGTTCGCGGGCGGTGTCCTCGCGGGAGGCACGGCCGCCGCCACTCCCGCTCGCCGGGCCGCCGCAGGGATCGCGCCGGCCGACCTCGACCCGCTTGCCCTGCTCAAGCGGATGCTGGCGTTCGACACCCAGAACTTCGGGGACGGCGGCATCACCCGGCCGCACGCCGAGATGCTGAAGGGCGTCTGGGGGTCGGCGGGTGTGCCGGCCGAGATCGTGCCCACCCCCAAGAAGGACAATGTTCACCTCATCGCCAGGATCAAGGGCACAACGGCCGCCGCCCCGCTGCTGCTGCTCGGCCACTCCGACGTCGTTCCGGTGGAGCGCGCCAAATGGACCGTTGACCCGTTCGCCGGGATCGTCAAGAACGGTGAGATCTACGGGCGCGGGGCCCTGGACATGAAGGGCGCCAACGCCGCCTTCGTCACGGCGCTGCTGCGTCATCTCAAGGAGGGCGGCCGGTTCGACCGGGACATCATCGTCCTCACCGACTGCGACGAGGAGTCCGGGCCGTACGGATCCCGGTGGCTCGCCGAGCACCACTGGGACAAGATCAACGCTGGGATGGTCCTGACGGAGGGCGGCTGGTTCCTCGCCCAGAAGGACCGCAAGACCCCGATGCTCATCACCGTCACGCGCCAGGACAAGGTGTACTTCAACCTCGATCTGGTCGCGGACGGCACCGCCACCCACTCGTCCAAGCCCAATCCCGACTCCGCCATCGCCAAGCTCTCGCGCGCCGTCACCGCCGTCGACACGTGGCTGGCGCCCGTATCCTTGACCCCGGTCACCCGCGAGTACTTCTCCGCGCTCGCCAAGGCCACCCACGACGACCAGCTCAAGCGCGCGCTGGAGCTGCTGCTCTCCGCCCGCTCGCAGCACGCCCGCGAACGGGCGGCCGCGCTCGTCGTCAAGCGCAGCTCCTATCCGTGGCTGCATCGCGCCCTCCTCCGCACGACCCACGCCTTCGTCATCGAGGACGCCGGCTACAAGGAGAACGTCATCCCGTCGACCGCCACTCTCCGGCTCAACTGCCGGGGAGTCCCGGGCGGCCAGCGCCCCCGCGACTTCCTGGCGGACTTCCGTGGGCGGCTCAAGGACCGCGACGTGACCGTCAAGCTCGTCGGCAATGCGGGGGAGTCCGAGGAGGACGCCCTCAAACGCCTCGACGAGACGTTCGCCAAGCCGCCGTCCAGCATCGATTCGCCGCTCTACCAGGCGATCGGCGCCGCCGCCGCGAAGACCTACCCGGACGCGGTGTTCGCGCCCGCCCTGTTCGAGGCCGGGACGAGCCTGTCGCCCTGGACGTCGCGCGGAGTCCCCGGGTACGGCGTCTACCCCTACGTTCTCGACAACGACCAGCTCGTCACCATGCACGGCACCGACGAAAGGATCTCCGTCGCGGCCCTCCAGCAGGGCACGGAGTTCATGTACCGGCTCTTCGACCGGTTCAGGGTCCGCTGACCGCGCGCCCGATCGAGGGGTAGTCGACGACCAGGCCGTCCGGGGCGAAGACGATCTCCTCGGTGAACCCGGGGCTGGAGTACCGCACCACGCTGCGGTCGCCGTCCCGGCGGACGAACGCGTACGTCTGCCGGGACGGCGTCACGACCAGGTCCGGGACCGACACCCACGCCATCAGGTGCTCCACCGGCCCGGCGTCCCGCGAGGAGTCGTCCAGGAAGCCGCCGCGCAGCACCGGCATCGTGTTGGTGAGCGGCGAGAGCCCGAGATCGCAGTCGAGCGCACCGCGCAGCGCCGTCGCGTCACCGCCGGGCGGCGGCAGCGCCACGTGCCCCTCGGCGCGGGCGGTCACCGTCCACTCGCCCTCGGGACGGTTGACCAGTTCCAGCCACCGCCGCCACCGTCCCGTCTCCGCGTCGATGCCGTACGCCCGGACGGCGAGCCGGGCCGTCACGTACCGTTCGCCGGTGGTCAGCTCGTACTCCAGCCGGTAGGGGAACGGGCCGCCGCCGATCACCGAGCCGGTCGCCGCCATCCGTCCGGCGTCCAGTTCGACGTCCGCGAGCTCCGCGCCCTCCGGTTTCACCCACACCAGCGATCTCGTCATGTGCCCAGTATCGGACGGCGACCGTCCCGATACCCGTTCCGGTGCGATGCGCCGGATGTCGTGGCGTCGCCGTAGACTCCTTCGTCGTGGCAGGCCGGATTCGCAATGAGGACATCGCGCTCGTTCGGGAGCGGTCGTCCATCGACGCCGTCATCGGCGAGTACCTGCAGCTGCGCAGCGCGGGCGGCGGCAATCTCAAGGGCCTGTGCCCCTTCCACGACGAGAAGTCGCCCTCGTTCAACGTGACGCCCTCGCGCGGGCTCTACTTCTGCTTCGGCTGCGAGGCGGGCGGCGACGTCATCAAGTTCGTCCAGGAGATCGAGCACCTGTCGTTCTCGGAGGCGGTGGAACGGCTGGCGGCCCAGGTGGGCATCCAGCTGCGCTACGAGGACGGCGGCTCCGGGGGCCCCCGGCGGGACGGCGGGCAACGCGCGCGGCTGCTGGAGGCGCACAAGGCCGCCGCCGAGTTCTACGTCGAGCACCTCGGCTCCCCCGAGGGGATGATCGGCCGGACGTTCCTGTCCGAGCGCGGCTTCGAGGCGGCCGACGCCGCCCACTTCGGGGTGGGGTTCGCGCCCCGCGAGTGGGAGGGGCTCGTCCGGCATCTGCGCGCCCGTGGCTTCGCCGACCGCGACATCATCGCGGGCGGGCTGGCCAAGGAGGGGCGCCGCGGCCCGATGGACCGGTTCCGCGGCCGGCTGATGTGGCCGATCCGCGACCTGAGCGGCGACGTCATCGGCTTCGGGGCCCGCCGCCTGTACGAGGACGACGAGGGCCCCAAGTACCTGAACACACCCGAGTCGCCGCTGTTCCACAAGAGCTCGGTGCTGTACGGGGCCGACCTGGCCAAGAAGGAGATCGCCCGGCGGCGGCAGGCCGTGGTGGTCGAGGGCTACACCGACGTGATGGCCTGCCATCTGTCCGGCGTGCAGACGGCCATAGCGACCAGCGGGACGGCGTTCGGCGACGACCACATCAAGATCCTGCGCCGGCTGCTGATGGACCAGGACGAGTTCCGCGGCGAGGTGATCTTCACCTTCGACGGCGACTCGGCCGGGCAGAAGGCGGCGCTGCGCGCGTTCGAGGACGAGCAGAAGTTCGTCACGCAGACGTTCGTCGCCGTCCAGCCGGACGGACTCGACCCCTGTGACCTGCGCGTCCGGCATGGCGACGCGGCCGTGCGCGACCTGGTGGCCTCCCGGTTGCCGCTGTTCGAGTTCAAGGTGCGCAACGCGATCGAGCAGCATGACCTCAACACCGCCGAGGGACGGCTCGGCGCGCTGGACGCGGCGGCCCCCGTCGTCGCGGCGATCAAGGATCGGGCGCTCCGCCAGATGTACGCGGTCAGCCTCGACCGCTGGCTCGGGATCATGGACGAGCAGTTCGTGCTGGGCCGCGTCCGCGATCTGGCGGCCCGCCAGCAGGGCCGGGGCCGGGCGAACGGCGGCCGTGCGGGCAACGGACGGGCCGACAACGGGCGGGGAGGCGTGCGGTCCGGCGACGGGCGCGCGCTGAACGGGCGCGACGACGGCACGTCCGCAGGCGCCGAGGCCGCGGCGCCGCGGCGGCCGACCTATGATCCGAACGATCCCGAGGTTCAGCGGGAGCGTGAGCTGCTCAAGCTCGCCGTCCAGCGGCCCGCGTTGCTGGGGCCGGCGTTCGACGAACTTCCGGCCGGGGCGTTCATCGCGCCGCCGCACGCGGCGGTGCGCGCGGTGATCGCGGAGGCGGGTGGCGTCTCGGCGGCGGGCGCGGTCGCCGAGTGGGTCGCGCTGCTGCTTGAGCAGGCGCCGAACGACCCCGTCCGGGATCTGGTCACCATGCTCGGAGTCGAGCCGGTACGGTCTGCACAGGAATCGGATGACCGTTATGCGGTCGAACTGCTGGCCCGAATACAGGAACGCCAGCTCACCCGCATGATCGCGGACACCAAATCTAAACTCCAGCGGCTGAATCCGGACGAGGCCCCGGAGGAGTACCCGCGGCTCTTCGGCGATCTTGTTGCACTTGAGCAGCAGAGACGGGTGTTGCGAGAGCGTGGACTTGGGGCCCAGTAAGTCAAGTGTCCGCAAAATAGGACCTGTGATCTAGCCCCTATTTGACGCAAACTGTCTGCGTGGGCCCTTCGGTGCTGCCTAGCGAGGCGCCATCGGTTGATCAGGTGGCGGACCTCGTCGCACGTGGCAGAGAGCGCGGCGGTGTGACCGTCGATGACGTCGCTGCCGCGCTCGATCGCTCGGACTTGCCGGACGACTCCCTGGAGCGGGTCGTCCGGATGCTCGCAGAGCAGGGGGTGGAGGTCCTCGAATCTCAGCAGGAGACCGAGGACGTCGCGCGAGCGGATGAGGGAGACCTCGGCAAGCGGGCGCCGACGAGCGACCTGGTTCGGATCTATCTGAGAGAGATCGGTCGCGTACCGCTTCTCACGGCAGAAGATGAAGTAGAACTCGCGAAATCGATCGAGGCGGGACTGTTCGCCGAGGAGAAGATGGCGCACGTCGCCATCCTCGCCCGCGGCGAGCGCCTCGACCTCGAACTGCTCGCCCGTGATGGTGTGCGGGCGAAGCAACGCCTGATCGAGGCCAACCTGCGGCTGGTCGTCTCGATCGCGAAACGCTATGTGGGTCGGGGAATGCTCTTCCTCGACCTCATCCAGGAGGGAAATCTCGGTCTGATTCGTGCGGTCGAGAAGTTCGACTACACGAAGGGGTTCAAGTTCTCCACCTACGCCACCTGGTGGATCCGGCAGGCGATCACCCGCGCCATCGCCGACCAGGCAAGGACCATCCGGATCCCGGTGCACATGGTGGAGACGATCAACAAACTGGTCCGCGTGCAGCGCCAGCTCCACCAGGACCTCGGCCGCGAACCCACCCCTGAGGAGATCGGCCTGGAGATGGGCCTGTCGCCCGTCCGGGTCGTGGAGATCCAACGGATCGCTCAGGAACCGGTCTCGTTGCAGTCGCCGATCGGCGAGGAGGACTCCGATCTCGGCGACTTCATCGAGGACGCGGACGCCGTCGTGCCGATCGAGGCCGCGGCGTTCATCCTTCTCCAGGACCAGTTGGAGGACATTCTCGGCACGCTGTCGGAACGGGAGCAGCGCATCATCCAGCTGCGCTTCGGCCTGACCGACGGGCATCCCCGGACCCTGGAGGAGGTCGGCAGGGAGTTCGGCGTGACCAGGGAGCGGATCCGCCAGATCGAGTCCAAGACGCTGGCAAAACTACGCCATCCGTCCCGTGCGCAAATGTTGAGGGAGTACCTGGACTGATGCGGTGGCCCTCCCGGCCGCCGGCAGGGAGGGCCACGGATGCGGGCCCGGCCGGGCGTGCGGGGCCAGTGGGCGTGCGGGCTCACTGGGCCGGGCTTTCACCGGCCGGGGTCCACTGGGCGTGCGGGTTCAGTGGGCATACAGGCGCATTTCGTCCGCGTCGTGGATTACCGTGGTCGCATGCTGATCGTGACGACTGATGGCGTGGCCGGGTACGAGATCCGCAGCGTGCTCGGCGAGGTCCTGGGGACGGCCGTCCAGACCGATCAGGCCAGGGCGCCGCACGGGCAGGGCAGCAGCGCGACGTTCCGGGTGACGGGGGAGCAGACACCGGTCGGGCTGGCCGCCGCGCGCCGTGAAGCGGTGGACCGCCTCGGCGAGGAGGCGCGCCGCAAGGGCGCGAACACGGTCGTCGGGATGCGCTTCGACACCGCGGCGGTCGGCGGCGGGTTCGAGGTGTGCGCGTACGGGACGGCCGTCTGGACCGAGCTCGCGTCCCAGGGCCGCGACCATATGCAGCAGATGCCGCAGCAGCACCCGATCCCCCAGGGGCACCAGGGCCAGGTGCCGCCGTACGGCGATCCCCAGCCGGGCGGGCCGCCGATGGCCGCGCGCAACCTGACGATGGGCCTGCACGACCGGCCCCGCTGACCGGTTCTGGACGGCACCGCCGGGGGAACTCTGCGGAATGCGCCTCAGCGGGCCTGTGGGCGTCTTTCGCGGAGGGGCTGTCGGAGGGCGCCGACGCCACTCGATCATGTGGGACGGATGTGGGATGACCCGCTATCGAGGGGGCGACTTGACGTACTGAGGTTAGCTTTGGCTAATTTAGGCAAGCCTAACCATTGCGCCCTCGGAGTTTCTCATGCGTCCTGCCCCCCTCCTCGCCGTCGCCGGCGTGGCCGCCCTGTCGATGTCCCTCCTGTCGGCGTGCGGCGGTGACGACGACAAGGCGGAGGCCTCGGACGCCGTGGCCGTGACCGCCACCGACGACTCGTGCGAGGTGGCGAAGAAGGATCTGCCCGCCGGCAAGATCACCTTCAAGGTCGCCAACAAGGGCTCGAAGGTCAACGAGTTCGAGGTGCTGAAGCCGGACGGCAAGATCCTCTCCGAGCGGGAGAACATCGGCCCCGGCACCACCGTCGACTTCATCGTCAACCTCCCCGCCGGCGCGTACAAGGTGCTCTGCAGCGCGGGGCAGACCGGAAAGGGTCCGACCCAGGACATCACGGTCAGCGGCCAGGCCAACGGCGTCGGCGACCAGCGCCTCACCAAGGCCGCCGCCGACTACAAGGCGTACGTCATCACCAACGTCGACGACACGATCGCCAAGACGCGGCTGTTCGTGGACGCCGTGAAGAAGAACGACGTCAAGAAGGCCAAGGAGCTGTACGCGCCGTCCCGCGTCGGCTGGGAGGCGATCGAGCCCGTCGCGGAGAAGTTCGGCGACATCGACCCGAAGGTCGACGCGCGCGAGGCCGACCTCAGCCCGGCGGAGAAGAAGGACTGGTCCGGCTGGCACCTGCTGGAGAAGGCCCTCTGGAAGGACGGCTCGGTCAAGGGCAAGGAGAAGTACGGCGACCGGCTCCTAGCGGACCTCGACGTCCTGAAGGGGCGGCTGCCCGGCCTCACCCTGGACCCGGTGAACGACATGGCCGCCGGCGCCAAAGAGCTGCTCGACGAGGTCGCGACGGGCAAGGTCACCGGTGAGGAGGAGGCCTTCAGCCACACCGACCTGGTCGACTTCAAGGCCAACGTCGACGGAGCCAAGAAGGTGTACGAGCTGCTCAAGCCGGTCGTCCAGGAAAAGGACGCGCAGCTCGCCAAGGACCTCGACGACAACTTCGCGGCCGTCGAGACACTGCTGAAGAAGTACGAGAAGGGCGACGGCTACGTCTCGTACGACACGGTCGGCAAGGACGACCGCAAGAAGCTCGCCGACGCCGTGAACGCGTTGGGCGAACCCCTGTCGAAGCTCGCTGGAGCGGTGGCGAAGTAAATGACCGAAGCCGGTTCTGAGGGACGGAAGGGCGCTGCGGCGGACCCCGGTACGGAGACGGGGCCGTCGCGGCGGCGAATGCTCGGATTCGGTGGCGCCAGCCTGCTCGTCGGCGCCGCCGCCGGCGTGGGCCTGGACCGGGTCGCCGCCGCCCAGGAGGACGACTCCCCGGCGGGCGGTGCCATCGCGTTCCACGGCGCGCACCAGGCGGGCGTCGCGACGCCCGTCCAGGACCGGCTGCACTTCGCGGCCTTCGACGTCACCACCGGCGACCGGGCGAAACTCGTCCGGATGCTCCAGGAGTGGACGGCGGCCGCGGAGGCCATGACGGCGGGCAGGTCCGTCGGGCACGGCGCCGTCGGCGGGCCCGCCGTGGCGCCGCCCGACGACACCGGCGAGGCCGAAGGGTTGCCGCCGTCCCGGCTGACGCTCACGATCGGCTTCGGCCCCACGCTGTTCGACAAGGACGGCAAGGACAGGTTCGGGCTCAAGGCGCGGCGCCCGCCGGGGCTGGTCGACCTGCCGCACTTCCCCGGCGACAACCTCGACCCCGACCGCAGCGGCGGCGACATCGCCGTGCAGGCGTGCGCGGACGACCCGCAGGTGGCCGTGCACGCCATCCGGAACCTGGCGCGCATCGGGTTCGGGGTGGTCGCGGTCCGCTGGTCGCAGCTCGGGTTCGGCAAGACGTCCTCGACGACACCGGACGCGCAGACCCCGCGGAACCTGTTCGGTTTCAAGGACGGTACCGAGAACATCCCCGGGACCGACACGGCCCTGCTCGACAGGCACGTGTGGGCGGCGCGCGGCGACGGCTCGGACTGGATGGCGGGCGGCTCGTACATGGTGGCGCGCCGGATCCGGATGCACATCGAGACGTGGGACCGCACGTCCCTGCGCGAGCAGGAAGAGATCTTCGGGCGCGACAAGGGCGAGGGCGCCCCGGCCGGCGCGCGCAAGGAGCGCGACAAGATCGTCCTGTCGCGGATGAGGCCGGACGCGCACGTGCGGCTCGCGCACCCCGACTCCAACGGCGGCTCGAAGATCCTGCGGCGTGGCTACTCGTTCACCGACGGTTCGGACGGCCTGGGACGGCTGGAGGCGGGCCTGTTCTTCATCGCCTTCCAGCGAGACCCGCGCACCGGCTTCATCCGGATCCAGCAGTCCCTGGCCGCGGACGCCATGAACGAGTACGTCCAGCACGTAGGTTCAGGCATCTACGCATGCCCCCCAGGCGTCCAAGAAGGCGGCTACTGGGGCGAGGGCCTCTTCAAGTAGCGCCCAGCGGCTGCCGGCGCGGACAACTGGCCTCAGCCGCCGTGGCTGCGATCGCGTGCGAAGCCAGGTACGAGCGAAGCGAGGACCTGATCGCGAAGCGAGCCCTCTGGGGCGAGTCGAAAGCGATGCAGCGATCGCGCAGTGTCCGTTGAAGGAGGGCGTTCAACGCCCGACGCCAAGGGCACTGCTAGCTAACTCGACGCAGCTCGCTCGGCGCGGATGCGGGTGACGACGTCGCCTGCGGCGGTCTTGATGGACTCCAGTTCTTGCAGGTACGCCCAGTAGTCCGGGTGGGCGCCGGTGAGGCCGTCCGGGGCCTTCTCCAGGCGTTCGACGAGCGAGTCGAGAACGCGGACATGCTGGGGCGCGGCGCCGCCCGGCTGGGCCATCGCGAGACGCTGCGCGTCGCGTACCGCGAACCGTACGGACTCCACGGGCTTGGTGGGGTCGGCGGCCACCGCTTCCAGTTCGGCGACCCGTCCGGTGACCTGGCCGGCGCGCCGGTCGGCGGCGTTCAGTTCGGTGCGCGCGGCGGTGAGCGCCTGCTGTGCCTGTTTCCACTCTGTGCGGGCCATGTGCGCGGACGCCTCGTTCAGCCGCTCGCGTGCCCGTGTCACGCCCGACTCGATCGCCTCGGGCGCGCCGCGCAGGTCCTGCCAGCACGCCTGCGCGTAGCCGCGCAGGAGTACCGTCATCGCCTGCCTGACAGGCTCCGTGCGGCCCGCGACGACGTCCACCCGGGTGCGGACCGAGGCGAGCGAGTTACGGACCTTCTCGGCCATTTGCGGCAGTTCCGCGGCCGCCTCATGCGCCGCCCCGGCGATGGCGCGCACCTCGTCGGCCTTCTTCAGGGCGCCGTCCAGGCCGAGGCCGCCGAGCCCCTGGGAGCCGAGCTGTGCGAGGGCCTGCTTGGCGCGTGCCAGCTCGGCCGCCGGTTCGGAGGCGTCCATTCCCGCGTCGCGGGCGGCGGTGATGGCGGCGTCGGCGGCCGCCACGGCGTCGCGGGCCGCGGTCAGGCGGGGCGGGAGCTGGTCCAGCGCGGCCTCCAGCTGTGCCATCTTCGGCGCGAGCCGCTCGGCGAACCCGTTGAGGTTCTCGGTGAGCTGCCGAAGACGGTCGGTGGAGGCCATGAACGCGCGCCGCGCGGCGTCGAGCTCGGCGGGTGTCCGGTCTTGGTCATCGAGGTCGTGCGCGTCCAGGACGGAGATGTAGGCCATCGAGGCGGCGTCGGCGGACTCGGTCAGTGCGGCGAACTCGCGCCGCGCGGGCGCGGCCGCCCCCGCGTCCAGGTCCTCGAAGACGGTGACGCGGCCGTCGATGTACTTCTGTGCTTGATCCATCTCGTAGAAGGCGGCCGACGCCGCCTCCCGCGCCTCGACCGCCGCGGCGGCAGCCTGCGCTCCCCGGCCCCGCCGGCGCTGGTCGCCCGGTCCCCGCAACGCCGCCTCCCTTCGTCCCTTGCCCAGTCTGGCGCAGTCGGGACGGTTTCGCGTAGCCGGGCCCGGGGGCGTGTGGCGACCCCCTTCGAGGTAATGCCTTCGCAACGGAGGGAACGGATAGCATCACTGCTACGTCGATATAGCGTGGCGCCGGGCCGGCGTCGGATACGGCATGCGATCTTGGAGGCACACTGTGGGTGTCAGTCTCAGCAAGGGCGGCAACGTCTCGCTCACCAAGCAGGCCCCGGGGCTGACCGCGGTCACCGTCGGTCTCGGCTGGGACGTGCGGACCACCACCGGGACCGATTTCGACCTGGACGCCTCCGCGCTGGTGCTGGACGCCTCCGGGAAGATCATCACCGACAAGCATTTCGTGTTCTTCAACAACCTGCGCACGCCGGACGGCGGAGTCGAGCACACCGGCGACAACACGACGGGCGCAGGCGAGGGCGACGACGAGCAGATCAAGGTGAACTTCGGCGCACTGCCGGCCACGGCCGAGCGGGTCGCGTTCGCGGTGTCGATCTACGACGCGGACGGCCGCGGCCAGAACTTCGGCCAGATCCGCAACGCCTACATTCGCGTCCTGAACCAGGGTGACAACTCGGAGATGGCGCGTTACGACCTGTCCGAGGACGCCTCGATGGAGACCGCGATGGTGTTCGGGGAGCTGTACCGGTCCGGCACGGAATGGAAGTTCCGCGCGGTCGGGCAGGGGTATGCCTCGGGGCTCGCCGGAATCGCCACGGACTTCGGCGTCAACCTCTGATCACTGTCACCGGACCCCACCACCGGGAAGGGAGTGGCCCGAACATGGGAGTCTCACTCGCCAAGGGCGGCAACGTCTCGCTGACGAAGGCCGCCCCCAACCTCAACGCCGTGTCCGTCGGGCTCGGCTGGGACGTGCGCGCCACGACGGGCGCCGACTTCGACCTCGACGCCTCGGCGCTGATGCTCGCCGGGACGGGCAAGGTCATGTCCGACCAGCATTTCGTGTTCTTCAACAACCTGAAGAGCCCGGACGGTTCGGTCGAGCACACCGGCGACAACCTGACCGGCGAGGGCGAGGGCGACGACGAGTCGATCAACGTCGACCTCACCGGCGTCCCGGCCGAGTGCGAGCGGATCGTGTTCCCGGTGTCGATCTATGACGCCGACAACCGGCACCAGAACTTCGGTCAGGTCCGCAACGCCTTCATCCGTATCGTCAACCGATCCGACGGCAACGAGCTCGCTCGCTTCGACCTCACCGAGGACGCCTCCACCGAGACGGCCATGGTGTTCGGCGAGCTTTACCGCCACAGTGGCGAATGGAAGTTCAGGGCCGTCGGCCAGGGGTATGCCTCGGGACTGGCCGGTATCGCACTGGACTTCGGCGTCAACGTCGGCTGACGGCCGGCCTTCCCCGCAAGACGGCCGCCCAGGCCGTCCTCTCTAGCAGAAATACGCGCATGATTCTTCGCACCTTCGGGTGGTCCTTCGCCGTCACGGCCCTCGGCCTGCTGATCGCCCTGCTGTACGACGGGGCGACCGGGCTGGCCCTGGTGGCGGTGCTGGCCGTCCTCGAGATCTCATTGTCGTTCGACAACGCCGTGGTCAACGCCAAGGTGCTCGACAGGATGAGCCCGTTCTGGCAGAAGATCTTTCTGACCATCGGCATCGCCATCGCCGTGTTCGGCATGCGCCTGGTGTTCCCGCTGCTGATCGTCGGGATCACCGCGAAGCTGAACCCGTACGAGGCGTTCGACCTGGCGCTCAACGACTCGCACCGCTACCACGAGCTGATGACCGACGCCTACCCGATGATCGCGGCGTTCGGCGGCATGTTCCTGATGATGCTGTTCCTGGACTTCGTGTTCGAGGAGCGCGCCGACAAGTGGCTGCCGTGGCTGGAGAAGCCGCTCGCCCGTATCGGCAAGCTGGACCAGCTGTCGGTGGTCGTGGCGGGCGGCGCGCTGGCGTTCGTGGCGGGCCTGTACGCCGACGACCCCGGCGAGGTCATGATCGCGGGAGTGCTGGGCATGGTCACCTACATCCTGGTCAACGGTCTCGGGGAGCTGTTCTCCGGGGTCGGCGAGGACGAGGACGAGGACGCCGAGGACGGCGCGGTGGGGGCCGCGGAGGGGGCGTCCGGGCGGTCCGGGCCGAGCTCGCTGGCGTTGGCCACCGGCAAGGCCGGGTTCTTCCTGTTCCTCTACCTGGAGGTCCTGGACGCCTCGTTCAGTTTCGACGGCGTCATCGGCGCGTTCGCCATCAGCACCGACCCGATCATCATCGCGCTGGGTCTGGGTATCGGCGCCATGTACATCCGGTCGCTGACGGTGTTCCTCGTCCGCAAGGGCACCTTGCACGAGTACATCTACCTGGAGCACGGCGCGCACTGGGCGATCGGTGCTCTGGCCGTCTGCATGCTGGTCAGCATCGGCCACCACGTCCCCGAGTGGATCACCGGCGGGCTCGGTGCCGGCCTGATCATCGCGGCGTTCGTGTCGTCGGTGGTGCGTAACCGGGGCGATGACGAGGACGCGGCGGCCGGAGCGGGCGAGGACAAGCGACTGCCCGCCGCAGGCAAAGTCTGACCTGCACCCGTTCGATCCGCACCCGTCTGACTCACACAGGTCTGGACCGCACAGGTCCGGCCGCGGCCGCGCCGGCCGCGGCTCCACCACGATCCGCACCCCGCGACGCGCATCACACGAAGGAGCCGACCATGTCGATCTCGCTGCAGAAGGGGCAGAAGGTCTCCCTGGCCAAGCCCGGCGGAGGCACGCTCACCCGGATCCGGATGGGCCTGGGCTGGGACGCGGTCACCAAGAAGAGCCGGTTCGGCAAGGCCAAACCCCAGTCCATCGACCTGGACGCGTCCTGCCTGCTGTTCGACGCCAGCGGCAACCTCGCCGACCAGGTGTGGTTCCGGCAGTTGCGCAGCAAGGACGGCTCCGTCCTGCACACCGGCGACAACCTGACCGGCGCAGGCGAGGGCGACGACGAGGTCATCAACGTGGACCTGCAGGGCCTGCCGGCCAACGTCGTCCAGCTGGTCTTCACCGTCAACTCCTTCACGGGCCAGGACTTCTCCCAGATCCAGAACGCCTTCTGCCGGCTCGTGGATGAGAGCACCGGCCAGGAGATCGCCCGCTACGACCTGAGCGGGGCGGGCCAGCACAACGCCCAGATCATGGCGAAGGTGTCGCGGGACGGGGACGGCTGGTCGATGACGGCGATCGGCGCGACCGCGACCGGCCGCACGTTTCAGCACCTTCTCCCGGCGGTGGCGACGCATCTGTGACGCCATCCTCCTGACGCCGTGACGAGCCGTCCCGGCGGTGCCGCGTCGCGCCCTGCGCCCTGCGGCACCGCCGGTGAATCGACGTGCCCGGCGGTTATTGTTGAAGTGTTCCGGGGGACGGCCCGCTCAGGGGCCGACGATCCGCGTGTCTGCGGCCCCATCCTGAGGGGAACTTTGTGAATGCGGCATTTCGATCACATTGACACCGCGCATCGCAAGCACCTCTTCTACCGGCACCCGCGGCGCTTCGAGCGCCACGACGACCCCGCGGTGCTGGCGGTGGCGCTCGGCGCGACGCTCTACAGCCCGGCGACCCGTCCCGTCCTCGCCGACGACATCGAGAAGGCGGCGCGGCGGGGCCTGATGAGCATGGTCGTGTGCCTGGAGGACGCGATCGCCGACACCGACGTCCCGGCGGGGGAGGCCAACGTGGTCGCCCAGTTGCGGGCGCTGCGGGGGCGCGGCGCGGATGTGCCGCTGCTGTTCATCCGGATCCGCCGGCCAGAGCAGATCGGCGACCTGGTCGACCGGCTCGGGGACGCCGCGCCGCTGGTCACCGGGTTCGTTCTGCCGAAGTTCAGCGCGGCGGGCGGTGGAGCGTTCCTCGATGCGCTGGAGGACACCGCCGCCCGCACCGGGTTGCGGCTCCTCGCCATGCCGGTGATCGAAAGCCCCGAGGCCGTGTACGCCGAGACGCGCGCGGAGATGCTGAACGACGTGGCGCGGCTGCTCGCCAAGCACCGGGAGCGGATCCTCGCCATCCGGCTCGGGGCGACCGACATGTCGGCCGCCTACGGGCTGCGCCGCCCCCCGGACCTGACGATCTACGACATCCGTCCCGTCGCGGGGGTGATCTGCGACGTCGTCAACGTCCTCGGCCGCGCGGACGGCAGCGGGTTCGTGGTGACGGGGCCGGTCTGGGAGTACTTCTCGGCGGGCGAGCGGATGTTCAAGCCGCAGCTGCGCCAGTCCCCGTTCGAGGCGCAGCACGCCGCGCCGCTGCGCCAGCGCTTGATCACGTCCGACTTGGACGGTCTGATCCGCGAGGTGCATCTGGACAAGGCCAACGGCCTCACCGGCAAGACCGTGATCCATCCCAGCCACGTGGCGGCCGTCCACGCGCTGTCGATCGTGACGCACGAGGAGTACTGCGACGCGGCCGACATCCTCGGCGTGGCGGGAGGGGGCGCTATGGCGAGCTCTTACGCGAACAAGATGAACGAGGCGAAACCGCATCGCGCGTGGGCGGAGCGGCTGATGCTGCGCGCCCGGGTGTTCGGTGTGGCGGCCGAGGGCGTGACCTTCGTCGAGCTCCTGGAAGCGGCGGGCAGCCGTTGACCTGGCAGGGGGAGTGGGTGGCGTCCCGGCTGGGCGTGCGGCTGGCCGATGGTGCGCGTCCGGCGGGGGTGGGCCTTGCCGATCTGGTGGGGCTGGCCGTCCGGCGGAATCCGAAACGCGCTCATCTACTGGTGTCGGCCGTGCTGGGCAAGCACGTGCCGACCGATCCTCGGCTCGTGTACGGGGCCGGGCTCCTGCTGGGCGACCTCGTGCGCGCGCGCCTGCGCGATGAGGATGTGTCCCACGGGGGAGCCTCGCTCGCGGATGCGCTACTCGGTGTGAAGGGGGCGGCTGCGGCCCTGCGTGACGCACTGCGCGGCTCTATGCGGGAGTCGTGGACGCCTGTGGACGCCGTCGTGCTCGGCTTTGCGGAGACGGCCACGGCGCTGGGACACTCCGTGGCGGACGCACTGGGCGGTGCCTACTACCTGCACTCCACACGCCGTCCGGTACCGGGGCTCGCCGCGTACGGCGGGTTCGAGGAAGAGCACAGCCACGCCACGAGCCATCTGCTGCTACCGGGCGATGGGAAGGCGCTCGACCAGGACGTACCGGTCGTGCTGGTGGACGACGAGCTGTCGACGGGGCGGACCGTCCTCAACACGATCGAGGCGCTGCATGCCGTCCGTCCTCACCAGCAGTACGTGGTGGCGGTGTTGGTCGATCTCCGCGACGAGGGCGATGAGGCGCACATGAACGCCCTCGCCGACCGTCTTGGCGCCAGGATCGACGTGGTTGCGCTTGCTCACGGCCGAGTGGAACTGCCCGAGGGTGTTCTCAAGGCAGGACAGACCCTGGTTAAGGACCTGTCCAGCCGTGTCTTGCCCAACGCTGCCCGCGCCTCATTCGAAGTGACCCGCGTAAACCTGGAGTGGCCGAGTGAGGTTCCGGACGGTGGACGGCACGGGTTCCTGCCCATCCACCGGACGTGGCTGGAAAAGGATCTCCCACGCATGGCTGACGTCCTGACGCCCCACCTCGACGGTGCAGATCATGTACTGGTGCTCGGCTTCGAGGAACTGATGTACGCGCCCCTGAGGTTGGCCGAAACGCTCGCCGATGCGAAGCCGGACTCGGACGTCCGGTATTCGACGACCACCCGCTCTCCCGTCCTGGCAGTGGACGATCCGGGGTACGCGATCCGGACGCGCCTGGCCTTCCCCTCGCATGACGACCCATCCGATGGACCAGGGGAGCGCTACGCCTACAACGTGGACGCTTCGTTCGATCGGATCGTGCTGGTCGTGGACGACGTAGGCGACACGGCTGAACTTTCCCAGGGGCTCCTGGAGCGGCTGCGCGCGCTTGCACCGGTCCTGCTCGTGACCGTCCCCGCCTACAGGAACCAATCATGACGCCACTACCGGAGCCTCTCTACGGTCCGGAGTTCGGCAGCTATCCGGCGGAGGACGTCGCATGGCTGCTCAAAGACCTGTCCGAAGCGCGCTTGGAGGCTCCGACCGAGGAGCGTGAGGCTGCGATCCAAGCCGGCCGCGCGCACTACGCCGAGTCGCTACCGATGGAGTACCAGCCGGGGCCCGAGTACCGGCGGCTGTTCCAGGAGGCCCTGGAGGAGTCGGCAGAGCGGCTGGCGTACGCGACGGGCCTGCTCACCGAGATGATTCTCGCCGAGCGGGGCCCGGACGCCGTCCTGGTTTCGCTGGCGCGGGCGGGCACACCGGTCGGCGTACTGATCCGCCGCTGGGCACGGTTCGCGCATGGCCTGGACCTGGCGCACTACGCGATCAGCATCGTCCGCGGCCGAGGCATCGACACCGTCGCGCTCCAGTACGTGGCCGGGCGCCACAACCCGGCCACAGTGATGTTCGTAGATGGATGGACGGGAAAGGGCGCGATATCCCGCGAGCTGACGGCCGCGTTGTCGGAATACACCGGAGCCCGGTTCCTTGATGATCTCGCCGTCTTGGCAGACCCGGGACGGTGCACCACCCTCTACGGAACCCGAGACGACTTTCTGATCCCGTCCGCTTGCCTCAACTCCACCGTTTCGGGTCTCATCAGCCGTACGGTGTTGAACGACGATCTGATCGGGCCCGGTGACTTCCACGGCGCGAAATTCTATGCGGACCTGGCCGACGACGACGTTTCAGCCCACTTCCTCGACACCGTCTGCGCGCGCTTCGCAGACGTCGCCGAACAGGTCGCGAAAGACCTTCCAGACCTGCGCGCCTCCGACCGGACTCCCGACTGGTCAGGCTGGGAGGCCGTCAGCCGTGTCGGAGCCGTGCACGGCGTGGACGACCTTAACCTCATCAAGCCGGGCGTCGGGGAGACCACACGGGTCCTGCTGCGCCGCGTTCCCTGGAAGGTCCTCGTGCGGACCGACGCTGAGGCGGATCTGACGCACATCCGATTGCTGGCCCGAGAACGCGGCGTCCCCGTCCTTGACGTGGATGACATCCCATACGCGTGCATGGGGCTGATCCACCCCCGGTTCGGAAAGGGAGGCGTACAGTGACCGTCCTGGTGTGCTCGGACCTCGACCGCACGCTCATCTACTCGGCGGCCGCGTTCGCCTTGGACGGCCCGGACGAGACCATGCCGCGCCTACTCTGCGTCGAGTTCTACCAGGGCGCGCCGCTTTCCTACGTCACCGAGACGGCCGCGCAGACCCTGGAGGCCCTCGCAAGGGCCGCCACGTTCGTTCCCACAACCACGCGCACGCCGGAGCAGTACCGGCGCGTCCACCTGCTGGAGAAGCCGCCCGCATACGCGATCTGCGCGAACGGCGGCCATCTCCTCGTGGACGGTGTGGACGACCCAGCGTGGTCGGCCGAAGTCCGCTCCCAGCTCGACTCCGCATGCGCTCCCCTCACGGAAGTGCAGAACCACCTGGTCAACCTGGGCGGCGAGTTCGTCCTCAAACGCAGGACCGCCTCCGACCTGTTCGCCTACACGGTCGTCGACCGCACGGCCCTCCCCGCGGGCTGGGTCGAGGACCTCAGCGGCTGGTGCGCCGAACGCGGCTGGCGCACGTCCCTGCAAGGCCGCAAGGTCTACTGCCTGCCGGCCTCCCTGACCAAGTCCACGGCGGCCGCCGAGGTCGCCCGCCGCACCGGCGCGTCCCGGACGCTCGCCGCCGGCGACTCCCTCCTGGACATCGACCTCCTCGAATCCGCCGACGCCGCCGTCCGTCCAGCCCACGGCGAACTGCACGGCGCCGGGTGGACGTCGCCCGCCACCGTCGTGACCGCGTCCTGCGGCATCATCGCCGGCGAGGAGATCGCCGGCCGGCTTCTCGATCTGGTCACATCGGAATAAATCACCGAATGCCCGTCCCGCGTGTGGAGAATCGACCGGCCGCCAGGGGTCGTCGCGGCCGGTTTCCGCGGTCACAATCACGGTGAGGCCCCGACCAGGGAGGGCGCCCTGAGAACATGAGCACCCGTCTCACCGGTGACGAGACCGCGCTGTGGCAGGCCGCGGCTCGGGTGCTCGACGCCAACTGGACCGGCACCGCGACCTCCGCATCTCCGGGGCTCTACCCGCACCAATGGAGCTGGGACTCGGCGTTCATCAGCATGGGCCTAGCACGGCACCGCCCGGACCGCGCCGAGGCCGAACTGCTCTCGCTCTTCCGCGGCCAGTGGGCTGACGGGATGCTCCCGCACATCGTGTTCAACAACACCCTCGCCCGCCACGCGTTCTTCCCCGGCCCGGAACTGTGGCGCAGCGAACGCCAGCCCGGCGCTCCCAGCGGCGTCCACACCTCCGGCCTCACCCACCCTCCGCTGCACGCCCTCGCCGCTCTCCGCCTCCACGCGTGCGCTCCCGACGCCGACGGCAGCCGCGCCTTCCTCGCCCGCCTGTACCCCCTGCTGGTCGCCCAGCACCGCCACCTCGCCCGCGCCCGCGACCTGGCCTCCAGCGGCCTCATCGCGATCTGCCACCCGTGGGAGTCGGGTATGGACAACAGCCCCGCCTGGGACCGCCCGCTCGGTGCGGTCCGGCTCCCACCCACCGCCTACGCGCCCGCCCACATCCCCCGGATGCTCCCGACCGGTGAGGACTACGACCGCTATGTCTGGCTCGCCACCCTCATGCGCGAGGCCGGCTACCACCCCAGCTACCTCCGCGAGTCGCACCCGTTCGCCGTCGAGGACCCCCTCGTCAACGCCACCTACCTCGCCTCGACCCACGCCCTGGCCGAGGTCGCCGCGATCATCGGCGGGGACCCCACCCCGCACCGCGAGTGCGCCCAGCGCGTCCACACCGCGCTCCTCGACCGGCTCTGGGACGCCGAAGCCGGCTGCTTTCGGGCCCGTGACCTGCGTGAGGACCGGCTCCTGCCGATCGTCACCGCCGCCTCGTTCGGCCCCCTCCTCGACCCCGACCTGCCGGCGCCGATCGTCCGGAGTCTGGTCGACCTCCTCCTGTCGGCCCGCTTCGCCGGAGCCGCCGGATACCCCGTCCCCACCTGCGACATCCAGGCCCCCGTCTTCGACCGCGGCGGTTACTGGCGCGGACCCACCTGGATCAGTACGAACTGGCTCCTGTGGTACGGCTCGCTCGCCCACGGCCTCCCGGTGATCGGAGACCTGCTCTACGGGTCGACCATGCGCCTCGTCCGCCAGTCCGGCTTCCGCGAGTTCTTCGACCCCTTCGACGGGACGGGCCGCGGCTCCCACGACCACTCCTGGTCCGCGGCGCTCGTCCTGGACCTGCTCGCAGCCCGCCGCGCACCGCAGGCCGCCTGATCGCCTACCGTTGGGGCATGCGCCTACTCCGAGGCCGGGTGCCCGCCGGCGTCATCCTGGAACGCGGCGAACGCGCCCTCGCCACGGCCCCCACCCGCGGCGGCTCCCATGTCACGGCCACCACGACGGCCCTGCACATCCCGGCCCCCGAGGGCGGCTTCACCCGCGTCCCCTGGGAACGCGTCGACCAGGCGTCGTGGAAGGACGGCTGGCTCCACGTCCAGGAGACCTCCTCCGGGACGGAGCACCACGTCCGCCTCACCGACCCGGGCTCCGTCCCCGAGACCGTCCGGGAACGCGTCACCGCGACGATCGCCGTCAACCATCAGGCCCGGCTGCCCGGCGGTGGCAAGGTCCGCATCGCCGGCCGTCGCCCCGCCATCGGCGGCGACGTCCGCTGGTCCTTCGTCTTCGATGCGGACCTCGACTCCGACGACCCGGGCCTGCGCGCCCAGGCCGAGCAGATCCTGGAGGACCTACGCCGCCAGACCGGCCTCTAACCCGGGTAGACGGGCGGCTGCTCCGCGTCGGCCTTCTCACTGTGCCCCTGCACCTGCTGCGGCACCTTCTCCTTGGCCGCCGACGACAGGCTTCCGGCCTTGTCGCGCGCCACTCCCGCGACTTCGGTGCCCTTGGCCCGCAACTTCTCCGTGGCTTCCTGCACGTTCGGATTCTCCGACACCTGACGCGACCACTGCTTCAGCTGCTCGTACCGCTCGCGCCCCGCCCTCGTCCCGAGGACGTAGCCGATCGCGGCGCCGGCGATGAACGTGTATTTCATGATAACTCCCAGGTCCCGGCGGTAAGATCCCTCACCCATACCCACGATCGGCGCCTCCATCCACCCCGCCGATAACGCGTGCGCGAACAGCCCCGGACATGCGCTAACCTAGACGCGCCAGCAGGGCCCAGGGCCCCCGGCGAGCACGATCCCGCGTAGCTCAATCGGCAGAGCAGCCGGCTGTTAACCGGCAGGTTATTGGTTCGAGTCCAATCGCGGGAGCAAGAGTGTCCTTTCAGATTGCAGGTCAGGCCCCATTCGCGTAGGCGGAATGGGGCCTTGCGCTGAGCCCGGTCAGGCGCGTTCAGGATTTGAGAGCGCGCAGCCGCTTGGGCTTGGCGGCCTTCTTCCAGACACCGGCGATCTCGTCGGCCGCCTTCGCCGCCGTGCAGCGGGAGTCGCCGGCCAGCAGGCCGAGGGTGTAGACGTCGGCCGGGTGGGCCGCGGGCTCATCGGCCAGGCGCCGGGCCTGCCGCGCGGCCACGACGCTGTCCTGGTGGACGCCGAGGATGTCCTGGATGTGCTCGGCCTGCCGGGCCAGCTTGCGCGCGGGCTTGCCGAAGGCGGGCGTCGCCGCTTCGGCCGTGTAGCGGACGCGCTTGGCGGCCTTGCGTGTCCTGTGCAGGGCGGCGTCACGCTCGGGACCGGCGGCGCCCTCCCGGGCCTCGCCGTAGGCGCGGGTCATCTTCCGCCAGGCCCGGTCGATGACCTTGACGGTCTGCTTCTTGGGTCTGCCGGACGCCCGCTCGTTGACCGGCGGGTCGGTGACGAAGATGTCGAGGGCATCCAGGAGGGCGGCGTACCGGGGACTCGACAGGGTCTGGCGAAGACGTCCGCGCGCCCGCCGCTCGCGTGCGGCCAGTTCAGTCATGAACACCGGATGGCCGCCGACGTCGGGGCTCGCCGCGAGCCGCTGATCGAAGCGCGCCTGTAGAACCTCCAGGTCGCGGACCTCACCCAAGGCGTCAGTGAGCCATTTGAGCTCGGCGTCCACGGCGCTGGTGCGCTGCTGCTCCAGAACCTTGCGGTGAGTGCGCAGGACGCTTCGGATCCGCCTGGCCGCCACCCGCATCTTGTGGACGGAGTCGTCGTCGTGGTCGGCGAGCCGCACCAGCGGGTCGTACGCCAGGAGAGATTCACGCTGCCGGGCTATGTAGGCGGTCAGCACTTCAGCGGCGTTGGCGGCGCCCGCGGGACGGTCGGAGCGTCCCGCGTCCACGCCGAGGGCAAGGCTGAGCTTGCTCGCGGAACCGCCGTCGGAGGCTCCGGCGCCGCGCAGCCGCCTCTCCACCGCGTCGATGAGACCCGGCTCGCCCTCGGACAGTTCCACTTCGATCTCGCGCCACGACCGCCTGCCGGAACCGCTGGTGGGATCGTCCAGGCGATGTGCCGTCACGGTGTCGTCTGCGAGCTCGGCCAGCACCGTCCCTGCCTTCGACCGCAGGAACCACTCGGTCCGGACGGTCGCGATCTCGGCGACCGGGACGAGGCCCCGACCGCGGGTATAGGCGGTGACGAGTCGCGTGAGCTGTTCGGGTATCCCGCTCTCCCGCCCGGCCGGGACGTGGATCTCCCGCCGCTCGTCCGCGCCGGCCGGCAGCTTCAGATCCCATGCCGGCTCCCCGTCGCCGGTACGGTGCCGCAACGTGATGTTACGGGACATCAGGCGCAGGTCCGGAGTGTCGAAGTACAGGGCGGCGAGGGTGCGGGTCTGGGAGGTACCGACGTCTTCGCATCCGGCGACACCCCGGAGGTCCGGGACGCGGAAGTCGACGCTGACGTCGTACTTGCGTTCGACCTCGAGGTTGATGCTCACGATCATTCCTTTCGCTGGGGGGCTGCCCCTGGCCGTACCCCCCTCTACCACTTGAAAAGTGAACTCTTATTGCGACCCGCTGACCAGCGGCCCAGCCTCCGGCCGCGCGGGGACGGGCAGCACCGGCGGCGTTCGAGGTGTTCGAGCCGGGCCGGGGATGAGCAGGGCCGCCAAGGCGCCGGCCAGGGACAGCAAGCCGCTGGTGACGATGGCTGGAGCGAAGCCGTCGGAGAAGGATTCGGCGGTGCTGTAGTCGCCGTTGGCGGTGAACACCGCGGCGAGGATCGCCACGCCCAGGACTGCGGCGAACTGGCGCAGGGTGTTGAAGACGCCGGAAGCCTTGCCGATCTCCTGGGGTCCCACGGCGTTGATGACGGAGGTCTGTGTGGCCGGCATCGCCATGCTGATTCCGGCCCCTGCGAGAACCATCGGTGCGATCAGTTGCCAGAACGCGAGTGACGGTTCGGCGGCTAGTCCGATCCAGAGCATGCCGGTGGCCTGCATGGTCAGTCCGATGACGGTGAGAGTACGGGCTCCTACACGGTTCACCAGGGTTCCCGCGACGGGTGCCACGACGGTCACCGTGGCTGTCCACGGGACGAGGTGGAGGCCGGAGGCCAGTGGCCCGTCGCCCAGCGCGGTCTGGAGGAATTGGGCCATGAAGAAGAGCGAGCCGTACAGGGACGCGTACGAGAAGAGCGCGGTCGCGTTGGCTGCGGAGAAGCCACGAGAGCGCAGCAGGCGCATGGGGACCATCGGGTGCCGGACGCGCAGTTCCCAGAGGATGAAACCCACCAGGAATGCCGCTCCGGCCAGCAGTGCGCTGTCCACTTCCAGGGCGTCCCATCCGGCGCTGTTGGCGCGGATCAGGCCCCAGACGAGGCCGAGCGCGCCGGCGGTCACCAGGACGACGCCGCCGAGGTCGAGGGAGGCGGTGGCGCCGCGGCTCTCCGGGATGCGTCGCAGCACCAGGGGGATGACGGCCAGGCCGATCGGGACGTTGAGCCAGAAGATCCACTGCCAGGCGAGTCCCTGGGTGACGATCCCGCCGACGACGGGTCCGGCCACCACCGCGAGGCCGGTGAGCCCGGCGAAGACGCCCAGGGCCCCGGCGCGTCGCTCGGGTGGGAAACCGTTGCTCAGCAACGCCATCGCCAGCGGCATCACCAGTGCGGCCCCGCATCCCTGGACGGCGCGGGCGGCGATCAGCCAGCCGATGCCGGGGGCCAGGGCGCACCCCGCCGAGGCCGCCGTGAACAGGCCCAGGCCGGAAACGAGCATGCGCCTGCGTCCGAACCGGTCGCCGAGCGCCGCCCCGGTCATCAGCAGTGCGGCGAAACTCAGGCCGTAGGCGTTCACGGTCCATTCGAGCTGTTCCATGGTGGCGGACAGGTCGAGCCGGATCCTGGGAAGCGCGGTCGCCACCACCGTCGCGTCCAGGGCCACCATCAGCGACGCCGTCGCGGTCAGGGCGAGCAGCCAACCGCTTGTCCTTGCGGGCATGTGTTTCCTTCAGGTTCTCGGTTCACGGGTCGCCTGTACATACCGGCCGCGCCGCGAGATTCAGCGGACGGAAGCCGACGACTTCGTTCTGCGCGTCCGGTCAGTACAAGGGGAGGTGCGTCCTGTGAAGACCGATGAGAAGAATGCCGATGAGTTCGCACGGCTGGCCGATCCGTTCCGGCGCGAACTGCTGGCCTACTGCTATCGCATGCTCGGTTCGGTTCATGATGCCGAGGACCTGGTCCAGGAGGTCTACCTGCGTGCGTGGCGCTCGTACGCCGGGTTCGACGGCCGCGCGTCGCTGCGGACGTGGTTGTACCGGATAGCGACGAACGCGTGCCTGAACGCCCTGGAGCACAGCAGCCGCCGGGTGCTGCCCTCCGGCCTCGCCTCGCCGTCCGCCGACCCGCCACCGGTCGGTGCGCGCGCTCCTGAAGTGGCCTGGCTGGAGCCGTTCTCCGAGAGGCTGATCGGTGGCGTCCCCGAGGATCCGGCCGCGGTCGTGGCGGCGCGGGCGGGTCTGCGGCTGGCGCTGATCGCCGCGCTGCAGTACCTGCCGGGCAGGCAGCGGGCGGTGGTGGTCCTGCGGGACGTGCTGGCCTGGCCGGCGGCCGAGGTCGCCGACCTGCTCGGGATGACCAGTACCGGGGTGAACAGCACGCTGCTGCGTGCCCGCTCCCGGCTGGAGCGGCTCGTCCCCGCGAGTGACGAGATCACCGAGCCGGACGAACCGGCGCAGCGCGAGTTGCTCGACCGGTTCGCCAAGGCCTTCGAGGCCGTCGACATTCCCGCGATCACCCGTTTGCTCACCGAGCAGGCCGCCTGGGAGATGCCACCCGTCCCGCACTGGTTCAGTGGTCGGGATGCCATCGGTCGGCTACTCGAAACGCGGTTGTCGCCCGGTGGAAACCGGCTCGTCCCTACTCGCGCGAACGACCAGCCGGCCTTTGGAATGTACCTGCGAGGCGAGGACGGGGTGCTTCACGCGCATTCCATTCAGGTGCTCACCGTGACGCGTTCGGGCATCGTCCACATTTCCAGCTTCATCGACGATTCCCTCTTCGATTTCTTTGACCTTCCCCTCGTCCATGAGTGAGGGTGCTTTCCCCATTGTCACGGGGGCGGGTGATCGCGTTCAGGAGGGCCTGGACGTCGCGGGCTTCGGGGACGTCCACAGCGCTTCGGCGTCGAGAAGCGCCCGGATCTGGTCGGTCTAGGTCGAGACGGTGTCGGCGACAGGCGAGAGGGCAAGGCGCGTTCCACGCGCGGCGCAGCGCCTTGCCGACGTGAACACCGGCCGGCCGCGTCGAAGTCGTGCTCGGCCACCTGCGATGCCTTGGCCAGTCCACGTCCAGATCGTGCCGACATGAAACCTCCGCGTAAGGGTTCCGGCGAGAAGATCGCCTCGGTCACTGGTCGACACTGAGGCGCTGATCCCTCTGTGCTGCGAGAGCCCCGGTGCCTTGTCCGCGCCGGGGCTATCTCGTGAGGGATGCCAGCCAGGTGTCCAGGGTTTGCTGAGATGCCTGGAGCCGGGTGATCGTGTCGGAGACGCGGATGCGCTCTCGCTGGAGGTGGGCGACCATGCCAGGGCATGGTTCGGGGATCAGGGTCTCGCCGTCGTCGTGGACGCAGTCCAGGACGACGGCGATCACCGCTGTGGGCAGTCCCGCGTCGAGGAGTGCGCGGATGTGGCGTACCGCGGTCACATCGGACTCGCTGTACTCGCGGTAGCCGTTGTCCAGGCGGATCGGTCGCAGCAGGTCCTGCTGTTCGTAGTAGCGCAGCAACCGCGGGTTCACGCCGGTCCGGTCGGCCAGCTCGCCGATCCTCATGCTCGTCCCCTTCGTCGGCGGTTGACCCTCACATGATGTGAGGCTCTAACGTCCGAAACGCCAGCGATCATCCAGGGGAAGGGGCGAGGGATGCCGGGAGCGGTGGTCATCGGGGCGGGACCGGGGATCGGCCGGTCGGTCGCCCGGCGGTTCGCGCGGGAGGGGCTACCGGTGGCATTGGTGGCTCGGACGGGCGCGACGGTGCGGGCGGTCGCGGACGATGTCGCGTCGCTCGGGGTGCCTGCTGTGCCTCTGGTGGCCGACAGCGCCGACGAGACGGCCCTGCGCACCGCGCTCGACGCGGCGGCCGGGGAACTGGGGGCTCCGGACGTGGTGGTGTACAACGCCGCGATCATCCGGCCGGACGGTCTCGGGGACCTGCCGGTGCGGGCGCATCTGGAGGCGTGGTCGGTCAACGTGGTCGGGGCCCTGACGGCGGCGGCGCATACGGTGCCCGCCATGGCGCAGCGGGGTGCCGGGTCGTTTCTGGTGACCGGTGGAATGCCCGAGCCGAAACCGGAGTATGTGAGCCTGTCGCTGGGCAAGGCCGGCGTGCGCACGCTCGTTGAACTGCTCGACATCGAGTACGGCCCGGCGGGGGTGCATGTGGCGTCGGTGACCGTGGACGGCGCCGTGGCTCCCGGTACCGCGTTCGATCCTGATCGGATCGCCGAGCGCTACTGGGACCTGCATGTTCAGCCGCGGGATCGCTGGCAGCGCGAAGCCCTGTACCAGGGGTGAGGCGTTCAGCAGTTCCTGGACACGGCTGTCCCATTAGGCGGGCATGATGCGGAGCACGGCTTGTCCGCCCTGGAGCGCCAGGACGGCGACGGCGAAACCGTTCTGTATGGCCACACTGTTCAGACCCACGGTCAGCCGAAATCTGCCGTCCGCGGACTCGCTGCTGAAGTTGCCGGAGCCGGTGCCGGTGGTGGAATCGCCGAGGTAACGTCCGACGACGGTCACATCGGTGGCGCTCACCGATTGCACACGCACCGACGCGACCTCCAGCCGGCGGGGCACCGGGATCTTCGCGGACGCGCCGACACGTACCTCGCACCTGCCGTCGGTGCACGCCGCCAGGTTCGTGTCGTCCGCCGCTGTCACGGAGGCGGAAGCCGAGGCGCGGGAACTACGCGGGCCGGAGGACGGCGACGAGGTGTCGGGGCTCGAAGCGCAGCCGACCAGGGCCAGCCCTCCGCCCGTCGCCGCGATCAGTGCCAGGAACCGTGAACCTGATGACACTGGAACTCCTCTGCCGTCGCTCGGGATGTCGGCGGTACCACGTCAGCGGCTTCGGCTGCCGGTGGGGTGGGCCCGAGTCAACAGCAGGACGCGGGGGAGGGGTCCCGGGGCGCCTGGTAGAAGGCGGCGGGTCTCGTCAGGGCTTTCGGGCTACCGCGCCGTAGCCGTTGACGTGGTCGGGGGTTCCGCCCTGGGCAGGGTCCGGTCGCCATTGCGTGATGGAGACCGTGCCCGGCTCGATCCTCTCCAGGCCGTCGAAGAAGGCGTCGACGTGCTCGACGCTGCGGAGGTGGTAGGGAAGCGTTCCCGATTCGGCGTAGGTCTCGGTGCTGCGCTTGGCGGCCTCGGAGGTGTCGGTGCAGTCCCAGAGCACGAGGTGGCTGCCCGAGGGCACTCCGGCCATGGTGTCGGCGACGATCCGCCGGGCCGTCTCGTAGTCCTGGCAGAACCCGAGCACACCCATGAACATGACCGCGATCGGCTGGTTGAAATTCAGGACGTTGGCAGCCTCTTCGAGGATCTGCCCGGGATGGTGGTAGTCGGCGTCGAGGTAGTCGGTGACGCCCTCGGGGGTCGTGCCGCGCAGGAGCGCGCGTGCGTGGGCGAGCACCATGGGGTCGTTGTCGACGTAGACGACGCGGGCTTCCGGGATGATTTGCTGGGCGATCTCGTGGGTGTTGGACTGGGTGGGCAGTCCCGAGCCGATGTCCAGGAAGTTGCGGATCTTCGCTTCGGCCACCAGGTATTGGACGACGCGGATCAGGAAAAGTCGGGATTGTCGGGCGATTGTGATGACCTCGGGGTTGATCGCGGCGGTCGCGTCCCCGATCGCCCGATCGATCTCGTAGTTGTCCTTGCCGCCCAACCAGTAGTTCCATGCCCGTGCAGGGGAGGGAATGTCGGTTCGGAACCGTTCTGCGGCATTTTGCGGCAAATAAGGCGGAAGGTGTGAGGGCGGGTTGGTCGGAGAGGTGCCAGAAGGGGGCATCGTCGACTCCTCGGAAGGCGTGACCGGACTAGAGGGATCATATATTTTCGCGGCGTTGGTGGCGTTTCGGAGAAGCCGGATCGCCCCAGCGGGAACGGTCCCATGCCGGCGGCCATGAAAAGATCAAGGATTTCACCTCGTGGCGCCGCACTGTGATCGATGTCACGAGCTCTCATGGCAGATTCAGCCGGCCATTGTCGCTGGTGGGCCGGTCGTTGGTGAACTGCGGGTAGCTGAAAGTACCCGATGGCTCTTTTTGCCGGGATGAACGCCTCTGGTGGCCCAAGGGCGTGCCCGTAAGGGTGGAGGCATGAGCAAGCCATTTGGTACCCCCGATCCCGAGACGCTTGCGGAGCTGCGCAGGCGGGTGAGTGAGCTGCGCGCCGACTGCGCGGCGGCCGAGTCGCTGTGGGCGCCGCAGATCGAACGTGTCGACGATCGCCATGGCCCCAGCGCCCTGAACCTGGTGCACTACTGGGCGCTGCGCCGGCATGATCTTCGCGGCTTGCAGAGCGGCCTGGCCGCGGTGGGTCTGTCGTCCCTGGGGCGTAGCGAATCGCACGTTCTGGCCTCCCTCGGCGCGGTGACGCGGGCGATCGACGCGCTGGCCGGACGTGGGGACGGACCCGTCCGCGACGTCCCGTCCGGCGAGTCGGCCGAGGAGCCGCTCATCGGCCTGGCAGGAGGGCGGCGGCTGCTTCGCCGGCGGGCGGTGGCGTTGCTGGGGCCGAGCCCGGAGGGCCGGGAGTCGCGCATCATGGTGACGCTGCCCGCCGCTGCCGCAGGCGACCCGCGGCTGGTCCGTTCACTGGCCGAGCACGGAATGGACATGGCACGGATCAACTGCGCCCACGACGGGCCCGAGACGTGGGAGCGGATGATCCGGCACACGCGGGCCGCGGGCGCCGCCGTCGGCCGCGACATCGACGTCGCCATGGATCTGGGTGGCCCGAAACTGCGGACCGGGCCGCTGGTGGAAGGACCGACGGTGGTCCGGCTGCGCCCGGTCCGCGATCTGCTCGGACGGGTCTTCGAGCCCGCCCGGTGCCGGCTCGGCGCGTCCGGCACCGCCGATCCGGGGGAGGATCTCCCCGTGCTGCCCGTCCCGGTGGCCTGGGCCACGCGGCGCCGTCCGGGCGAGACCATCAGGCTGCGCGACACCCGCGACGCCGAACGACGGCTGGTCATCGAGAGCGTGGGCGACGGGGGCGCGACGGCCTCCTGCGAGCACACGGCCTACATCGCGACCGGCACTGTGCTGCGGGCGCACGGAGACGCGGACGTTTCGGTCGGGCCGCTGCCGCCGGTACCGCTGTACCTGACGCTGCGCAGGGGGGACACGCTGATCCTCACCCGGGACTGCCGCCCGGTCCCGGTATCGTCCCTGCCCGCGCGGATCGGATGCACGATGCCGCAGGTGTTCGGGCATGTCCGGCCCGGCCAGGACGTCTGGTTCGACGACGGAAAGATCGGCGGTACGGTCGTGAGCTCCGGACCCGACGAGATCGAGGTCTCCATCACCCGGGCCCGTCGCGGCGGATCGCGGCTGCGCGCAGGGAAGGGGATCAACTTTCCCGAGAGCACCCTGCCGGTCTCGGCCCTCGGCGAGCAGGACCGCACGGACCTGCGGTTCGTGTCCGCCCACGCGGACCTGGTCGGGATCTCCTTCGTCCGAGAGGCGAGCGACATCGCCGACCTGCTGAGGGAACTGGACGACCTGGGCGACGCACGCCTGGGCGTCGTCGTCAAGATCGAGACGGTGCGGGCCTTCGAGAACCTGCCCGAGATCCTGCTGACCGCCATGCGCCGCCCGCGCGTGGGGGTGATGATCGCCCGCGGTGACCTGGCCGTCGAATGCGGTTACCAGCGGCTGGCCGAGTTGCAGGAAGAGATCCTCTGGCTGTGCGAGGCGGCCCATCTTCCGGCCATCTGGGCGACGCAGGTGCTCGACCGGATGGCGCGCTCCGGCATTCCGTCCCGGGCGGAGATCACCGACGCGGCCATGAGCGCTCGCGCCGAGTGCGTGATGCTCAACAAAGGCCCGTACATCGTGGAGGCGGTGATCGTCCTGGACGACATCCTGCGCCGGATGACCACGCATCAGGACAAGAAGGACACATTGCTGCGGTCCCTGAAGTCGTGGCGGGCCGCTGACGGCGCGGGAGGATCCCCATGAGCAGGCCGTCCCAGACCGACCGGGAACGTGACGTCGACCAGGAGCGGAAGGCCGAGCAGGAGCGCAAGGCATTGATCCGGCTGCGCGACCGGCTGGTGATCACCTATGGGGCCGAGGTCTCGCCTGAGGAGGTCGCCGCTCTGATCGACGAGGCCGTCGCGGGTTTCGCGGCCGTCTCCATCCGCGACTTCGTCCCCCTGCTGGTGGAAAGGACCGTCCGCGACGAGTTGCGGCGACGCGCCCGCGGTGACGCCGTGGCGGCCACCGCTGAAAGAGGGGGACGGTGATGGCCGAGATCGTCCGCGAGACCGAACATAAGTACGAGGCGCTACCGGAGACCCTCGCCGCACTGGCGGGCCTGCCCGGCACGGTCCTGGACCCGGCCCGGCGCGAGACGCTGGACGCGGTCTACTACGACACCGAAGATCTGCGTCTACTGCGGGCCCGGGTGACCCTGCGGTGGCGCATCGGCGGCGGGGACGCCGGATGGCACCTCAAGCTGCCCGCCGGCCGGGACACGCGGGATGAGGTGCGGCTGCCCCTCGCCGAGCCGGAATCCGGGGAGGCGGGCCTCGCCGGCCCGGTGCCCGGGGTACCGGAGGGGGTGCCGGACGAACTGGTGTCCCTGACCGCGGCGCATGCCCGAGGCCGGCCTCTGGTGCCGGTCGCGCGGCTGCGCACGGCCCGGAAGGCACAACGCCTCACCAGCCTCACGGGCAGGCCCCTGGCCGAGGTCGTGAGCGACTCGGTGACCGCCCGGACGCTGGCGGGCGAGCCGGCCTCCGCCGACTGGGACGAGTTGGAGGTCGAGCTGATCGGAGGCGATGCCACAGTGCTGGAGGCCATCGACCGGGCACTGCGGGCGCAGGGCGCGCGTGACGCGGGATCCCCGAGCAAACTGGCGCGCCTGCTGGGTGACCGGCTGCTCCCGCCCGGCGACCGTTCCGCTCCGCCGGGCGGGGGCGAAGCGGCGGCGCGCGCGGGCGAGGTGGTCCTGGGATACCTGCGGACCCAGGTGCGCGCCGTCATCGCCTGCGATCCGCGGGTGCGGCTCGACCGGGCGGACGCGGTCCACCAGATGCGGGTCGCCACCCGCCGGACGCGCAGCGCCCTGCAGGTCTATGCGGCGATCATCGACCGGGAACGGACCCGGGAGGTGGCCGCCGAGCTCAAATGGCTCGCTGCCGCCCTGGGGGCGGCCCGCGACCGGGAGGTGTTGCTGGAACGGCTCCTGCGCCGTCTCGACGAGGTGGAGGGCGACCTCGTCCACGGGCCCGTGCGCGCCCGCGTCACCCAGCATCTCACCGAAGGGCTGGAGGAGGCCCGGCTCGCCGCGGTGGCCGAGCTGAACGGGTCCCGCTACCTCGCTCTCCTGGACGTCCTGGACGCACTGATCGCCGATCCCCCCTTCACCCGCGAGGCGGGCCGTGCCGCCGACCGGGTGCTGCCGCCCCTGCTCCACCAGGCCCAGCGGCGGCTGGAGCGGGCGCTGCGGCGCATCGACCGAGCGTCCGACCGGGACACCGCCATGCACGAGGCCCGCAAGGCGGCCAAGCGGGCCCGCTACGCCGCCGAGATCGCCGAGCCCGTGCTGGGCCGTGCGGCGAAACGGCAGGTCGCCCGGGCCAAGCGGCTCCAGGAGGTCCTCGGCGACCATCAGGACGGAGTGGTCTCCCGTGCCGTCCTGCTGGAGATCGCCGCCCGCGCCCACGGTTATGGCGAAGAGACTTTCACCTATGGCCTGCTGCACGAACGGGAGGCGTCCGCGGCACGTGATCTCGAACGCCTCTTCGGCGACGGCGTGAATTGGCGCTCGCAGGTCGACGTCCAATGATTCGGAGGAGGCTCGAGGGGACGCGGGCGGGAATGGTTGCGCAATGTGTCTGATTCGTCGCTATGGGTAGGAGGTCGTCGGGCATGGTCTGATCTTCGGGGGTCGGTATGTTCGGGGGACTTGCACGGTTCGTGGTGCGGCGCCGCTGGTGGGTGATCGCGGCCTGGGTGGTGGCCGCGGTGCTGCTGACGGGCTTCGCGCCGAAGTTCAAGGCCAGCTCGGAGCAGACGGACTTCCTGCCCGGCTCGTACGAGTCGGTCCAGGCGTTCGATCTGACGCGGGACGCGTTCCCGCAGACGCGGGGGCAGGCGGCGATCATCGCGGTGACGCGGTCCGACGGCGGCGCGCTCACCGAGGCCGACCAGGCGGTCACGGCGCGGCTGGCCGCGACGCTGGACAACGAGCGGCTCCGCGGCGTCCAGCAGGTGGCGGTGGGGCCCATCGCACCCAACCGCAAGGTCGAGATGATCAATGCGCAGTTCACGTCGGAGAGCCTGGACGATCCGAACGTCGCCAAGGCCATCGACCGGATGCGCGAGAGCCTCGACAAGGGGACGCAGGGGACCGGGCTGACCGCCAGGGTCACCGGAAACGCGGCGATCAACGTCGACGCGCAGGAGTCCTATGAGCGCAGCGACGCGATCACGCTCGGCGCGACCGTCGTGGTGATCTTCGTGTTGCTGATCTTCACGTTCCGCAGCGTGGTGGCGGCGTTCCTGCCACTGATCACGGTGGGTCTGGTGATGGTGGTGGCGTTGGCGCTGATCGGCTCCGTGAACGCGGCGTTCGACCTCAAGGGCGACAGCCTGACGCAGTCGCTGATGCCGATCGTGCTCTTCGGGGTGGGGACGGACTACATCCTGTTCCTGCTGTTCAGGTATCGGGAGCGGCTGCGGGCGGGTGAAGGCGGCAAGACCGCGATGGTGACGGCGGTCGAGCGGGTCGGTGAGGTGATCGCCTCGGCGGCGTGCGCGGTGATCGTCGCCTTCAGCGCGCTGATCCTGGCCTCGCTCGGCATGCTGAAGTCGATGGGGCCGGCGATGGGCGTCGCGGTCGCGACGACGCTGGTGGCGGCGCTGACCCTGATCCCGGCCGTGGTGTCGCTGCTCGGAGCCAAGGTCTTCTGGCCGAGCAAGTCGTGGCGGGCCGAGCCGCCGCACCACAAGGCGGGCAGGCTGGGCGGCTTCATCGGGCGGAGCCCGTGGCCGGTGGCGCTGGTGTCGGGCGCGGTCCTCGTCGCCCTGTCGGTGTGCGCGCTCGGGTTCACCGCCAACTTCAACATGGCGTCGGCGCCCCCGGGAACGGAGGCCGCCAAGGGGGTGGACGACCTGGAGAAGGGCTTCCCCGCCGGGGCTCAGGAGGCCACCCAGGTGTTCATCACCAGCACGAACGGCGGGCCGCTCCCGCCGGGGGCGGCCGAGACGGTCGCGGCGAAGCTGAAGACGGCGGAGGGCGTCGCGGCGGTCGAACCGCCTGAGCGGGGCGCCGACGGCCGGACGGCGCTCGTCGAGGTCCAGTTGAGCGACGATCCGTTGTCCAAGGCGGCGATGGAGAGCGTGTCCGGGCCCGTCCGGGACACGGCCCACGCGTCGGAGCCACCGGGCACGGAGGTGATCGTGGGCGGGCAGACGGCCGTCATGGTCGACCTGCAGAAGGCGATGAACCGTGACTACCGGGTCGTGTTCCCGATCGCCGGGCTGCTCATCGCGATCATCCTGGGGCTGCTGCTGCGCAGCGTCGTGGCGCCGGTCTACCTGATGATCGCGGTGGTGCTGAGCTTCCTCGGCACGATCGGTGCGAGCGTGGCGCTGTTCCAGTGGGGGGAGGGGCACACGGGGGTCATCTTCTTCCTGCCCCTGATCGTCTACCTGTTCGTGACGGCGCTCGGCACCGACTACAACATCCTCGTCATCGCGCGGCTGCGGGAGGAGGCGCGGGCCGGGCACCCGCCCCGGCGGGGCGTCGGCCACGCGTTCGAGCAGGCGGCGCCGACCGTGGCGTCCGCGGGGCTGATCCTCGCCGGCAGCTTCGCGACGTTCCTGCTGGCCGAGGCCGACGCGATGCAGGAGATGGGGACGACGGTGGCGCTCGGCGTGATCCTTGCGGCGTTCGTGATGTCGATGTTCCTGGTTCCCGCGGTGACGGTGCTCCTCGGCCACGCGGCCTGGTGGCCGGGGCACCAGGACGCCGTCCGCGCGGCGGCCGACGTTCGCGAGAAGGACGCCGTCCGCGCGGCGGCCAGCGGCCGGGAGAGGGACGGCGGCCTGGAGGGGGACGGCGGCCGGGAATAGTTGTATCCCACCAATGGTTGTAGGCTTGTAATCATTGGAGGGACCTTTGCCTGAATTGTCGCCCCGGCGGCGGCTGCTGGTGCTGGGCATCTGTTGCCTGAGCCTGCTGATCGTCAGCCTCGACAACACGATCCTCAACGTCGCGCTGCCCTCCCTGCAGCGCGACTTCCACGCCTCGCTGTCCGGCCTGCAGTGGACGATCGACGCCTATCTGATCGTGCTGGCCTCGCTGCTGATCCTCGCCGGGTCCACCGCCGACCGGATCGGGCGCCGCCGCGTGTTCCAGACCGGCCTCACGCTGTTCGTCACCGGGTCGGTATTGTGCAGCCTCGCGCCGTCGCTGGGATGGCTGGTCGCCGCGCGGGTCGTCCAGGCCATCGGCGGGTCGATGCTCAACCCGGTCGCGATGTCGATCATCACGAACGTGTTCACCGAACCGCGCGAGCGTGCCCGTGCCATCGGGGTCTGGGGCGGGGTGGTCGGTCTGAGCATGGCGATGGGCCCGCTGGTCGGCGGCCTCCTCGTCGACTCCGTGGGATGGCGGGCGATCTTCTGGCTCAACCTGCCCATCGGAGCGGCGGCGCTGGTCCTGACGGCCCTGTTCGTGCCCGAGTCCCGCGCGTCGCGGCCGCGCCGCCCCGACCCGCTGGGGCAGGGCCTGGTGATCGTGACGCTCGCCACGCTGACCTTCGCCATCATCGAGGTACCCGAGCTCGGCTGGACCGCGCCGGCCGTGGCCGGCGGCGTCCTGGTCGCCGCCGCCGCACTCGTCGCTTTCGTGGCCCACGCGCGGCGGGCCGACGAACCACTGATCGACCTGCGGTTCTTCCGCAGCGTCCCGTTCTCCGGCGCGACCGTCATCGCCGTCAGCTCCTTTGCGGCGCTCGGCGGGTTCCTGTTCGTCAACTCCCTCTACCTGCAGAACGTGCGAGGGCTGTCGGCGCTGCACGCGGGCCTGGTCCTGCTGCCCATGGCGGCCATGACCGCCGTCTTCGGCCCGCTGTCGGGACGGCTCGTCGGAGCGCGCGGTCCCCGGCCGTCGCTCCAGATCGCCGGCGCCGCGATGCTCGCCAGCGGGCTGATGTTCGCGCTGTTCGACGCCGAGACGGGCACCGCGACGCTGTTCTTCGCCTACGTGCTGTTCGGGATCGGGTTCGGGATGGTGAACGCGCCGATCACCAACACCGCCGTGTCCGGGATGCCGCGCAGCCAGGCGGGGGTCGCGGCGGCCGTGGCGTCCACCAGCCGCCAGGTCGGGCAGGCACTCGGCGTCGCGGTGATGGGCGCCGTCCTCGCGGCCGGGACGGGATCCGGCCAGGGCGAGGTGTCCCGGTTCGTCGCCGCCGCACGCCCGGCATACTGGGTCCTCGCCGGGTGCGCCGCCGCCGTGCTCGTGCTCGGCACCCTCACCACCGGACGCCGCGCCGCCCGCAGCGCCGCGCGCGTGTCCGCCCTGTTCGAGACCGAGCCCGAGCGGCACCCCGTGAGCGGAGCGAGCACCCGATGACCGAGCACGACCTCGCTGCCCGAGCCTGGCAGAACCTGCGCATCCTGCTGCACGAGCGCGGCGACCGGCGGCAGGAGGCCACCGAGTCGCTCGGGATGAGCTTCGTCCGGATCAAGGCGCTGCGGCGGCTGGTGGCCGGGCCGATGACGCTGCGCGACCTGGCCGAGGACCTCGTCACCGACCGCCCGTACACCACGCTCGTCGTGGACGACCTGGTCGAGCGGGGGCTCGTCGAACGCACCCCGAGCCGCACCGACCGCCGCTCGAAGATCGTGACCGTCACCCCGGCCGGACGGGCAGCGGCGGCGAAGGCCGAGCGCATCCTCGGTACCCCGCCGCCCGCCCTGTACGCGCTCTCGCCCGAGGACATCGCGGCCCTCGACAGGATCGCCGCCCGCCTCGTCGCCGAAGGCTGACCGCCATGGCGGCGGCCGGCGGTCAGGTCAGGACCGAGGGTTGGCGTCGGCGTCCATCCGGGCCCACTCGGCCTCCCACAGCTCGTCGCGGTACCGGTCGCAGCGCCGCCGGACCAGCGCGTACGCCAGCAGCAGCGGCATCGACAGGCCGAGGACGGTCGCGGCGGCCGCGTAGGTGGCATCGGTCACGGTGCGGCTGTGCGGCCGCGGCCGGACGGTCGGCTCGGCCTTGCCGTTGACCCAGATCGTCCGCTGCGCACCGGCCTTGGCGTTCTTCCAGCTCGGAAGCGTCCCGGTGCGGGACTTGCCGTCCGCGCCGGGCCACGTGGCCTGGATGGTCTCGTGGATGTAGCGGTCACCGGACGAGCCGATACCGCCGGTCGAGGTCACGGTGGCCACGACCTGGTGGCGGCTCGTCCGCTCGGCCTGCTCGGCCCGCACGCCCGCGTCGTAGGACCAGGCCCCCGCCCAGGCGGCCAGCGGCGGGGCCGCGCCGAGCAGCAGCACAAGGAGACCGAGCGCGACAATACGCTGCACCCGGTCGACTCGCCGGCGCAGTTCACTGCGCTCGAACCCGAGCCGGCGCCGCAGCCGTGTGAACACCGTGCCCTCACGGCCGATGCCGAACCTGCGCATCCGTTTCACCTCCCCGGGGAGTGCCCTCCCGGTAAGAGGCTTCATTAGCCTACTTTTTCCAGGATATTCCCGAGTTCGTTGATCGGCACATAGTCCCTGGCCAAAACCTTTCCCCGATCAGGCCCGGTATAGCGAGGACATGACCGAAAACGGCCGCCACGTGGGCCTACCCACCGTTCAGGGCCACAGACGCCCATGCTCAGCCGGCCGACACCAGGCTCTCCTCCGACGCCGCGGGCGGTTCGGCGCCGTCCCGCCGCGCTCCCACGGCCATCGCGAGCACCGCGCCGACCAGGCACATCGCCGCGGTGATCCAGAAGATCTCCTGATACTCGGTGCGCAACGCCTCCCGGACGGCGGCGTCGTAGACCTTGAGCCGCCGTCCGAACTCCGCGTCGGAGATCCCGAACGGCAGCGGTGGCCGCAGATCCGCCGTCAGCATGTGGAACCGGTGAAAACCCCACGCCGAGAGGGCCGAAATCCCCAGCAGCATCCCCATCATCCGCGCCACCACCACCGACGCCGAGGCGACGCCGTGCCGCGCGGCCGGGACGAATCCCAGCACCGCCGACGACACCGGCGCGATCACCAGGCCGAGCCCGAGGCCCGTCACCACCAGATCGACGTCCATCCGCGGCAGCGGCCCGTAGGACGCGCCTGCCAGGTCGGCCGGCCACCCGGCGATCAGCAGGTATCCCACCGCCGCGATCGCCATCCCCGCCGCCATCGGCCACCGCTCCCCGACCCGCCGCGCGACCAGGCCGCCGGCCACGGCCGCGACCGGCAGAGCCACGAGGAACCGGGTCAGGACCAGCGCGCCGTCGAGCGAGTCCTTGCCCAAGAGCGTCTTCGCCACCAGCACCACGTCGACCAGCGTTACCATCAGCGCCGCTCCCGACAGCAGGCTCACTCCCAGGGTCGCCAGCAGCGGTCCACGCCGGACACCGGCCAGGTCCAGCAGCCGCGTCCGCGCCCGGACCTCCCAGACCACGAACATGATCAACGCCAGCGCGCCCGCGCCCACCAGCGGCGGGCCCCACGGCGGCAGCGCGGACTCCGCCGGTTCCGGGTTGTACACGCCCACGACGAGGAGGCTCAGGCCGAGCGCCAGCAGCAGCCCACCGATCAGGTCCACGCCCGGCCGGGGGCCCTGCCCGCGTCCGCCCGGGACCGCGTACTGGACCGCGGCCATCGCCGCAGCGACCAGCGGGACGTTGAGCCAGAAGATCGCCCGCCAGTCCAGCGCAGCGGCGATGCCCGCCCCGTACAGCGGGCCGAGGACGCTGCCCAACTCCTGCGCCGCCCCCACCGCGCCCAGCACCACGGGACGCTGCCGCTCCTCCCATAGGTCCCCGGCCAGCGCCATCGTCACCGGCAGCAGCGCGCCGCCCGCGATCCCCTGCACGACACGTCCCGCCGTCAGGACGGGGACAACGTGCGCCAGCGCCGTGACGACCGACCCCACGCCGAAGAAGAACAGGCACGCCTGGAGCACCGGACGGCGCCCGAACCGGTCGGACAACTGCCCGAGCAGCGGCATCGCCGCCACGTAGCCCAGCAAGAAGCCGCTCAGGATCGGTGTCAGCCGCTCCAGCCGGTTGACCGGGATGCCCAGATCCTTGATCACCGGCACCAGGATCGTCGTCACGACATAGGCGTCCAGCGCCGCGAGCAGCACCACCGCCCCGCCGGCCCCGATCGCGACGCGGCGCCGCCCGCTCACCGCGGGGCGCTGATCTTGTAGGGGACGTCGAACTCGGTGAACGTGATCAGCACCGTGTCCTTACCGCCGGGAAACGTTCCGCGCACCTTCACGAGCCTGCCGTCCGACTTGCGCACCCACACCTTGCCGTCGACGTCGGTGGTGACTCCCGGGATCAAGCCCGCGACGCGGTCCTTCGGCAGCTTCGCCGCCACCCGGTACGCCTCGGCGCCGGCCACTTTCTCGACGGCCTCCGGCTTCGGTGCCTGAAGCGAGCCGAGCAGCTTCGCGATGCCCCGCTCCGGGTCCAGCACCGCCGACGGGTCGTACTTCAACGCCGCCAGCGCCCGCGGCACCTTCTGCCAGCCGCCCGTCCCCGCGTCGAGGTACACGCTGCTCCCGGACGCGACGACCTTCATCTCCACGTCCATCCCGGACTGCTCCATCGTCAACGTCCCCTGCGCGTCTCCGTTGCGCAGCAGTTTCATGTCGCCGCCCCGCACGGAGATCGGCGGCTTGCCCTCCGACTCCATCGTGAGCCCGACGCTCTTCACGGTCGCCATCGCCGCGGATGCCCGACGCAGCGTCCCCGCCGCGTCGAAGTCGGCCTTGGCCGGCTTGTCGGCCCCGCCCCCGTCGCAGGCGGTGACCACCACCAGCGCGAGCAGCACCTGGGCGAGGGTGAGGATGCGTCGTGACATACGCCGGACCCTACCGACGAGTCATCTCACCCGTCACTCGGCAGGAAGTCTGATCCGTCTCGTCCTCCAGGGTGATTTCCTCTAGCCGAAGCGGTTCCCCTTTCACAGTGGCCCCTGTGAACGGCCCGCCGCTAAGATGACACACGGCACGCCCCCGGCCGCCGACGGTAGCCCCCGGGGAGGGCCTCGGGGCGGTAGCTCAGCTGGTCAGAGCAGGAGACTCATAATCTTCGGGTCGCGGGTTCGAGTCCCGCCCGCCCCACCACGGCCGCCCTACTCCAACCGCCGTCCGAAGAGACAGGTTGTAGCAGATCGACCAAGGTTTCATGATCAACAAGGCCGACATCCTCCAGGATGTCGGCCTTGTTGATTGTGGGGGCTGTGGTGGTGCGGCCTTGGCGTTCAATCTCGTACAGCTCGAACAACGCGTCAAAAGGTTCGTTGAACTCGTGGCCGGTGACCTTGCGGCCATCGACATAGAGTTTGGAGAAGAACGCCTTGTTGAGGATGGTACGGACGGATTCGCTGGACTCGGCGTAGATCTCGTGGGGACGCTCCAGCAGGGTGAGGCCGCACTGGATGAATGCTTCACCGGTGGCGAGCTTGCGGTCAGCGTGGGCAAGGGTGCGCCGAATCTGCTGACGCTCGTCACGAAGGTTGTCGATCTTGCTCCGGAGCTTGGCCTTGGGCCAGCCTTCTTCGGCTGCCAGGTCCAGGTAGTAGTCCTCTTTCTTGTCTATGGCCAACAAACGGCGTTCCAGGCGTTCACGAGTGTCCGGTGGGAGACTGGAGTCAGTTGCTACCGCAGCAGCGACGGCTTCACGGACGACTACCAGCGCTTCGGGAGAGAGCCAGGTGACACGAGCGTAGTGCTGTTCTACCGCTTCCTCGACTGCTTCGATGGGGATGTACGGCTGGTCGCACTGGCCGTCCTGGCGACCCCGACACAGCCAGTAAAAATACTCACCGCCGTTGCCGACGGCTCGTTGGATGATGTACCGCCGCTGGCAGCGCCCGCAGAAGATCGCTCCTTTGAGGTAGTGGTGGTGCTTGCGGGTGCGAGTGCCTTCTCCAGCGTGGGCATCTAGTACGCGCTGCACCCTGTCAAAAGTGTCCTGGCCTACAAGCGGCTCGTGGCGACCGGGGTACCAGATTCCATCGTAGAGAATTTCACCCCGGTAGTAGCGGTTGCGAAAGGCGTAAATGAGCCCGTTTTTGGAGATGGGACGGGCTGGCCACTTGGCAGTGGCTGCCAGGCGAAGCCCGGCATCTTCCAGCTTCTCTTCGATGTCCTCAACGGTGTAGCGCCCGGTGGCGAACCAGTCGAAGGCCTGCCGCATGAGCGGGGAACGTTCTGGGTCGAAATCTACTGTGCGAATTTCCCTGCCGTCGATACGCTTACGAATATTGAGGTATCCGACAGGGGCGGGACCAAGCGTTCCGCCATTGCGGGCCTTGTTCGCCATCTTCACTTTGATGTCTTCGCCGTTTCGCCTGGCTTCCATTTCGTTGATAAGGCCGATGACGGCCTGCATGGAGTCACCGAGGTACCCCTCTGCAAAGTCTTCTTTGGTAGAGAGGAGCGTGACACCCATGCCCGTGAGCTGGGCTTTGGTGTTGAGCTGGTCCCGTAGGTTGCGGAAGGCGCGGGACATCATGTAGACGATGACGTACTGCACTTCCGGGTGCTCCGCCAAGTAGGCGAGCATCTCTCGGAAAACCGGCCGCTTCTCGATGGTCTGCGCCGAGTTGCCAGGCTCGACAAACTCTCGAATATTGTCCAGCCCCAGGGCCCGCTCCTTGGCGACGGCCGCTTTGCGCTGCGCGTCGATGGAGTTGCCATCCTGCACCACGTCAGCGTCGGTATCCATCTGACGCTGCGAACTCACGCGCAGATAGCGAACGGAGCATTTTGCAAGTCCCGTGTGTTCGGCTACCGCCTGCGTCAGCTTCTTTTGTGTCATTTTCATTTCCTTTCGTTCGGGTATTGATTATTTCACATTCCTTTCGGGAATGTAGGAGATTTTGCAACAATTAATGTTGCGTTATTTGCGGCAGATACGAGCTAAGAATATTCCTCTGAATTAGGGATGTGTATTGCCTCCTGATCGGCATCCTCTTCATGCGTGGGTGCCTGGGCGGCTGCTCGTTCTGCCTCCAACTCGCGGGCATATTGAAGGACTGCTTGGACGAGCATCCCCACATCTATGTCCTTGCGTTGCATGCCTCGTATCCGTATACGCCATACCTGATTCATACCTTCATGTGTCCTCCTGCTTACTAGTTGAGTGAGTGACCTCGGGCAGCCCTTAGGCTGCCCGAGGCCGACCGAGATCTACGGCGTTTGGCCGCTACGACCTACGCCTTCTTGCGCGTCCCGCTGCTGCCCTCGCCAGCATCGTCGTGCCCCAGCAGCGCCTGAATCGCGCCGTGCCTGGCCGCCGCTTCGCGCTCGATCTCCGCCAGCGCCTCAGCCGCTCGCTTCTGGAAATCGGGTGCGGCTTGCTTGGTTTCGACGTACAGTTCGACCGCCTTAATCACGGCGTCGGCCAAGCTGAGGTCGTCGAGCTGGGCGACCAGCGAGAACTGGTTGTGCAAGCTGTTGGTCAGCTTGACCCCCAGTGTCTTGACGCCGCCGCTGTTCTTCGGTTCCGCCATAGCGGAAACCTCCTCGGTGCAAATGCGACTGTCCATCCCTCGTGGTGTGAGAAATGACTTGGGAACAGCCGCAGCACACCGGCGAGGCCGGAGCAACGCTCACGGCGTCGCCCCTTCCTGCGTCGCCCGCCAGTCAGCCAGCCGCGTGCTGGCAAGTGCGGCGTACTCTGGGTTCAGCTCGACGCCCAACCAATCCCGCTGGTGCTTCTCGGCGACAAGTGCCGTGGTACCTGCGCCAAAGAACGGGTCGAGCACCAGCCCGAGTTGCCAGCCTGCCCCGCAGGCACAGGCAGCTTGGAGTGGCCCGATCGCCAGAAGCCGGCCGCTAAGTCGTTTCTGCGAGGGGAGCCAGGGCAGTCCGCAGGCCGTGCACACCCGCTCCGGACAGGTGGCGAGTAGCGGCCGCTCGATGAGTCGAGGCGGAAACACCGCGAAGTGGTCGCCGTGGAAGCTAGCCGTACCCATCTGCCACACGTCGCCTGGATTTTTGCCGAGCGGATGGCCAACGACACCGCTATCGCTCATGGCGGCAAGGCCGGTGTTCAGGTTTGGTGGGCGGTCGGTTCTCGTCGGCAGGGCGCCAGCTGGCGGGTACACCCGTGACTTCTTGGGACTGTGACCGTGCGTATGGCCGCTGCTGTGCGGCACCCGTATGGCATTTAGGTCGAAGAAATATGTTGGCGACTTCGTGAAGAAGTACACGAACTCGTGCGTTGCCGACAGTCGGTCTGTCACGTTGCTCGGCATGGGGTTGGTCTTGGCCCAGATCACCTTGTTGCGGAGCAGCCAGCCGCCGCGCGTCATGCTGAGCGCTATGCGTTCCGGCCCCATGAGCAGGCTCTTTTTGGGGGCACCTTCCCGCAGGTGGTGGGCGTAGCTGTCACCGAGGTTTAGCCAGAATGCACCGGTTGGCTTGAGGACGCGGCGAACTTCCGAGGTCACCCTGAGCACACTTTGTACCCAGCCGTCCACGTCGGTCTCAAGGCCGAGTTGGCCAGCGTGGCCATAGTCGCGGAGGGCGAAGTATGGCGGGCTGGTAATCACGCAGTCCACGCTGGCGCTTGGCAGTTCCGAGAGACGGGTTACGGCGTCGCCGATCAGGATTTCGTTGCGCGGTAGTCCGCGCTGGGTGGTCACGCCTCCTCTCCGGTCGGTGCCGCCAGGAGGGCGGCACCGTCCCCGTGCAGGGCGACGAGAAATAGTTTGTGAGATTCGTGTGTCATTTGGGTTATCACCTCCGTTAGTTTTTTCTTGCGGGTATCGTCTGGCACCAGCCACAGGACCAGCGGGAAGACGCCGGTTGCCTGTTGCTCGATGCCGCTGCGCCAGTAGTCCACGAACGCCTGGAGTTTGCGCGTCAACGTCGGCGCACGCTCGGTGCCCATGTCCATCTCGATAAAGGCGCTGCGCTCGATGTCACCGATGCCGAGCCGCGTATAGGCATCCGGCTTGAGGATGGCGGGCGCGCCGTGCGGTCCGGTGAACCACCGCCAGGCGGCCGGTTCGCCGTCGAAGCTGAGCAGGTCGGCAACTCCGTCGCGGGTGCGCTCCACCAGTTGGGCGAACAATTCGGCCACGGTCAGCACGTGATCTTGAAAGGCTGGCTTGGTCGTCCACACCGTGCGCCGGCGGGCACCGTAGATGCCGTCAACGTCGAGGACGGCGCAGCCCAGGCCACTCAGGCCGATGACCTGGCCGCTACTTCCAGCCCGCACACCCCCGATGCTGCGCGCCATCCGCGCCACCAGGCCCAACTCGCTCAGGCGCTGCACACAGGCGCGGGCACGGCGGGCGCTGGTGTGCGGCGAATTTTCCGCAAAGTGCAGCCGCTCGATCTGGGATGTCTTCAGGAGCCGAAGTCGATACAGGTCACGCAGTACGGCAAGATCTCGGTCACTGAGTCGGCAGCGCAGCCGGGCGGCCCGCGCGCCGGAGGGTCGGTCAGTCATACAGAACTTCCTGACGGGCAGACCGTCACTGCGAGTTGGCGGCCGTTCGGCGTAGTCAGGGCATATGCCAGCTCCACGCCATGGGCAGGCCGACCGGCAGGGGTGCGCCGAGAACAGGTCGGCATCATGACGACCTCCGGCGGCGGGTACCGATCGGCGAATCCGGCGGATGGTCTTCGCCATGCCAGCGTTTGCGGAGTTGTTCGTCTAACGCCGCGCCGTCAGTCGCATAGCGGTCACGGCTGGCCTTGCGAAGGGTGGCCGCGTCTGTGGTGGCCAGCCCGAGCGGCAGAGTCTGGACGGCGAAGGGTGACGTCAGTTCGCCGTCCACGTACAGGCGGGCGACGGCCTGGTACGCCCCGAGGCTCAAGAGATCTTCAGGGATGACGGGCCGGCCGAAGATGGCGGCCAAGGGCTTGGCATCGTCCTGGGACGGCCGGAAGGCCAGCCGTGAGCGGGCGTTGGCGCTGACGGCCGCCCGCAAGGTCGGGCTGATCTGGGCAAGGTTTTGGTGGGCGACGGTCAGCGACCCGCCCAGGCCGCGCATCTGGGCCAGGACCTCGCCGAAGTCCAGCGCCCCTTGGTAGTCCTGAAACTCATCTACTATCCAGCTCACCGGAGAGCGCTTGGCGTGTGGTAGCAGCGCCCGTCGCTGCATGGCGTTCCAGGCAGCTTGGAGGAGGAGCGACCCCAAGAGCCGCGACGCTTCGGCCCCGATCACGCCCCGGTTGAGATTGACGAGAATGACCGCCGGGCGGCTGGCAAAGGCCTCGTCCAGCGAGAACGCCGGACGCGGGTTGCCAAGCATCCGGCGGATGGGTTGGCGGCTGAGGAAGGCCCGAAGCTTGTTCGTCACTGGTGCGATGACCTGTTGTCGTTCTGGCTCGCTGAGCGACTCGTACCACGCCCACCAGGGGCCGAGCGTCAGCGGGTCGCTGACCTTGGCAAGCGCCCGGCGCCGAAAGTTCGGGTTGGTGAGGAGCGGCACAACATCGGCCAGCGTGCCGTCAGGCATTCGGGCGACAGTAAGCAAGGCGTGCAGCAGCACGTCACTGGAGCGTGGGCCTATTGCCGAACCGAATATTGCGCGCATAAGGCTTACGATCTCGTCGGCTCGCCGCTCGGCCTCAAGCGCAGGGCCAGCCAACGGATTCCACCCAACCTGATCGCGTTCGCTCGGGTCGATAACCACCACGTCGCCGTGGCGGTGCTTTGGCAGCCGCGCCGGGACATCCGCCACCAGGTCGCCCCGCGGTTCGATGCAGAGCACCGTGTGACCTGCGGCAGCGTCCGCCACAATGAGCTGTGCGAGATGGTTCGACTTGCCCGAACCTGTTGGCCCGAAAATGTGGTAATTGAAATTACCACTTTTTACAGGCATCTCTACGAGCTGGCCGCCGTCGGCCGGATGCAGGCTTCGGCCGAGTACGCGCTGCTTCGGTAGTTGAGTGTCGCCGGACGGCACCAGCAGACGGCGCGGCGCGGGCGGCAGCATGAGACCACGCCCTGGGACAGGCACCGTTCCCAGCGGCCACCCGAGCAACTCGCCGAGCTCGGCCGCGTTCACGATGGACGACCACGTACTGCCAACCCGATGCACGCTCGCCAGACTGCGCGCCCGTCCATCTGTGGCTCGACTGGCTCTCAGGTAACAGCGGGGGCTCTCAGCCATCCGCAGCGCACCGACGATACCCCGGATGATCGCCCCCGCCCGCTCTGGCGTGGCGGCCTTGGCCCCGCCCCGGCAACGCACCCCGAACAGTGGCTCCGCCGCCTTATCCCGCCAGGCCCGTTGGTCGTGGTTGTCTGGTGAGGTGGTCGGCCTCAAGCCCAACGCCTCCGACAGGGTGAAGTCGGCTGGGCGCTTGGCCCTGGGGTGGCTGGGGCCGACGACCCATTGCATACAAGCGAGTTCGTCGGGCCGGAGCTTGAGCGCCGCCAGGACACAGGCGCTGACCGCCTCAGCCGTGTCAG
>NZ_BCQT01000016.1 GCF_001552215.1 Actinomadura macra NBRC 14102
ACATGGCTGATTTCGTCGGAGCGCTTGATCAGGGCACGACCAGCACCCGTTTCATGATCTTCGATCACGGGGGGAACGTGGTCGCCCGTCACCAACTGGAGCACCAACAGATCCTTCCGCAGGCCGGCTGGGTGGAGCACAACCCCACCGAGATCTGGGAACGGACCCGCGCGGTCATCCAAACCACCCTCAACAACGCCAACCTCACCTCCACCGACCTGGCCGCGCTCGGCATCACCAACCAACGCGAGACCACCGTGGTATGGAACCGGCGCACCGGCCGCCCCTACCACAACGCCATCGTCTGGCAAGACACCCGCACCGACCGCATCGCCTCCGCCCTGGAACGCCAAGGCAAAGGCGACATCATCCGGCACAAGGCCGGACTCCCCCCCGCCACCTACTTCTCCGGCGCCAAAATCCAATGGATCCTGGACAACATCGAAGGCGTCCGCCACGCCGCCGACACCGGCGAGGCGATCTTCGGCACCACCGACACCTGGACACTGTGGAACCTCACCGGCGGCACCGACGGCGGCATCCACGTCACCGACCCCACCAACGCCAGCCGCACCATGCTGATGAACCTGCACACCCTGGACTGGGACGATGAACTGCTGGCCCTGTTCAACATCCCCCGCGCGATGCTGCCGCAGATCAAACCCTCCTGCGCCCCCGACCCCTACGGCCTGACCCGCCCAGAGGGACCCGTAGGCGGCCAGGTCCCGCTGACCGCCGCACTAGGCGACCAACAAGCCGCCATGGTCGGACAGGTGTGCTTTGCGCCCGGCGAGGCCAAAAACACCTACGGCACCGGCAACTTCCTGCTACTCAACACCGGCCACCAGCCGGTACGCTCCACCAGCGGCCTACTCACCACCGTCTGCTACCAGTTCGGCCACGACAGGCCCGTCTACGCACTGGAAGGATCCATCGCCGTCACCGGATCAGCCGTGCAATGGCTCCGCGACCAACTCGGCATCATCTCCGGCGCCGCCCAAAGCGAATCACTGGCCCGCCAAGTCAACGACAACGGCGGCGTCTACTTCGTCCCCGCCTTCTCCGGCCTGTTCGCCCCCTACTGGCGCTCAGACGCCCGCGGCGCCATCGTCGGACTCTCGCGCTACAACACCAACGCCCACCTGGCCCGCGCCACCCTGGAATCCATCTGCTACCAATCCCGCGACGTCGTCGAAGCCATGCACCACGACTCCGGCGTCACCCTGGACGTCCTCAAAGTCGACGGCGGCGTCACCGCCAACCAACTGTGCATGCAACTACAAGCCGACATCCTCGGCGTCCCGGTCTCCCGCCCCGTCGTCGCCGAAACCACCGCCCTGGGCGCCGCCTACGCCGCCGGACTGGCCACCGGGTTTTGGGCCAGCACCGACGAACTACGCCACAACTGGAACGAAGCCCAACGCTGGCACCCCACCTGGACCCCCGACCAACGCCAGCACGGCTACACCACCTGGAAGAAAGCCGTACAACGCACCCTCGACTGGATCGACGTCGGCTGACCCTCATCGAGTTGCGGCGAGATGTTGTTCTGGAGGTCCTCCTGACAACAACTCGCCGCAACTCCACGGCAGGAGACTTGCAGGTCCACCCATCGGGAGCATGCAGTGACATCCGTAGCCCTCGGACCGCAGTACCGCGCGGACGCCCTGCGCGACCTCGCCGAGACCGAGTTCGACGTCCTGGTGGTCGGCGGCGGTGTCGTCGGTGCCGGTGTCGCTTTGGATGCGATCTCCCGGGGCCTGTCCGTGGCCCTGGTGGAGGCGCGCGACTGGGCGGCCGGGACGTCCGGTCGTTCCAGCAAGCTGATCCACGGCGGGCTGCGCTACTTGGAACGGCGTGACTTCGGCCTGGTCAGGGAGGCGCTGCGGGAACGGGGCCTGCTGCTGCACCGGCTCGCGCCGCATCTGGTGCGGCCCGTGCAGTTCCTGTATCCGCTTCGCGGTCGCGTGTGGGAGCGTGCCTACGTCAGCGCGGGCGTCACCCTGTACGACTCGATGGGGGGCGCCCGGTCACTCCCCCGGCACCGCCAGCTCACCCGGCGGGGTGCCCTCCGGGAGGCTCCGGCGCTGCGTTCGAACGCGCTGGTCGGCGCGATCCAGTACTACGACGCCCAGGTGGACGATGCCCGCTACACGATGATGGTCGCCCGGACGGCCGCGCAGTACGGCGCGCGGGTGGCGACGCGCGCCGAGGTCACCGGGTTCTTGCGCGAGGGCGAGCGGGTGACCGGAGCACGCGTCCTCGACCTGGAGGGCGGCCGGGAGATCGCGGTACGGGCCCGCCGTGTCGTGTGCGCGACCGGGGTGTGGACGGACGGCGCGCAGGCGATGACCGGTGCACGCGCCGCGTTCGGCGTCCAGGCGTCCAAAGGCGTGCACATCGTCGTACCACGTGACCGGATCCCGATGGGCACGGGTCTGATCACCCGCACCGAGCGGAGCGTGCTGTTCATCATCCCTTGGGGACGCCATTGGCTGGTGGGCACGACCGACACTCCCTGGGACGAGGGGCCGGACGAACCTGTCGCCGACCACACCGACATCGGCTACCTGCTGGAACAGGCGAACACCGTGCTGCGCACCCCGCTGACCCGCGCGGACATCGAGGGTGTCTACGCGGGGCTGCGGCCGCTGCTGTCGGGTGAGATCGACGACACGGCCCGGCTGTCGCGCGAGCACGCGGTGGCCGAACCGGTACCGGGCCTCGTCATGGTGACCGGCGGGAAGTTCACGACCTACCGCGTGATGGCGCGGGACGCGGTCGACGCCGTCGCCGAGGGCCTGGACGACTCCGTCCCCGCCTCGGTCACGGCGCGGCTGCCGATCCTCGGCGCGGCCGGTTTCGAGGTGCTGTGGAACGAGCGCCGCCGGCTCGCCTCCGGGTCGGGCCTGCACGTTGCCCGGATCGAGCATCTGCTGCGCCGGTACGGGTCGTGCGCCCGCGAGGTCCTGGACCTGGTCGCCAGGGAACCTGCGCTCGGTGCGCCCGTGCCGGGGGCGGAGGACTACCTGTGCGCGGAGGCCGTCTACGCGGTGACGCACGAGGGCGCGCTACATCTGGAGGATGTCCTGGCCCGCCGGCTGCGTGTGTCGATCGAGGCGTGGGACGGGGGCGTGGCGGCGGCCGCCCGCGTCGCCGACCTGCTCGCGCCCCGGCTGGGCTGGAGCGGCGAGGACGTGGCGGACGAGATCAAGCGGTACGTCCTGCGTGTCAGGTCGGAGCGGCGCGGCGGCCCGGCCGTGGCCGATCCCCCGCTCACGGCCGCCTGACCACCGGGCCCGCCACCCCCGCGTGGGTCATGCGAAGGCGTCGACGCCTGTCAGCTCTGCGGACAGGTCCCAGAGCCGCGCCGCCTCGCCGGGGTCGACCGCGTAGGAGCGGACGCCGCTCAGCGGCCGCTCCGCCCCCTCGGGGCGGCCGACGGTCTCCGGGGCGTCCTCCGGCGTGCGCTCGGCGACGTCGCAGTCCTCGCAGTAGAGCCCTCCCATGCCCGACAATCGCGGTGACGTGGCCGCCCATACACCGGTGGCCGCGCCCTGCTCGGGGGTCTTGAAGCCGGCGCCGATCTGGTTGCCCTGCTCGTCGATCCAGCCGCGCTCGATCTGTTCTTCCCTGGGGACGTGACGCACGAGCGGCGTGAGGATGCTGCCCGGATGCAGGGAGAAGGCCCTCACCGTGTCACGGGCGAGTGCGTCCAGGTGGACCGCGAACAGGATGTTCGCGGTCTTGGCCTGGCCGTAGGCCTCCCACCTGTCATAACCGCGTTCGAAGTGGACGTCGTCCCAGCGCATGCGGGAGAAGTGATGGGCGGCGGAGGAGACCGCGACCACCCGGGCGCCCGGCCTGACCGCCGGCCACAGCCGGTTGACCAGCGCGTAGTGACCGAGGTGGTTGGTCGCGAACTGGGACTCCCAGCCCGGTCCCACCCGGTTTTCGGGGCAGGCCATGACCCCGGCGTTGCCGATGAGCAGGTCGATGCCGCGCCCGCCGGCGAGGAACCGTGCGGCGAACGTCCGGACGCTGTCCAGGTCGGCCAGGTCCACCTCGCCGACTTCGACGCCGGCGATCCCGCCGACGGCGTCCTCGGCGGCCTGCCGCCTCCGCGCGGGCACGACGACGCGGGCGCCCGCGGCGGCCAGCGCGCGGGTGGTCTCCAGTCCGATGCCCGAGTACCCGCCGGTGACGAGGGCGAGCCTCACCGTCAGGTCGATCCCCTTCAGGACCTCCTCCGCGGTGCTGCCCGCGCCGAACTCCGATCCGATCTTGTGTTGAGAGGTCGTCATGAGCCGAACGCTAGGTGCTGGATTTCACTCCAGGTCAAGCGACGGCGCGCTCTCGGCGGTCAGAGGCGTTCGAGGATGGTGACGTTGGCCTGCCCGCCGCCTTCGCACATGGTCTGCAGGCCGTAGCGTCCGCCGGTGCGCTCCAGTTCGTGCAGGAGGGTGGTCATCAGGCGGGCGCCGGTGGCGCCGAGAGGGTGGCCGAGAGCGATGGCGCCGCCGTTGGGGTTGACGGCGGACGGGTCGGCCCCGGTCTCCTTCAGCCAGGCGAGCACCACGGACGCGAACGCCTCGTTGATCTCGACGGTGTCGATGTCGCCGATCGTCATCCCCGTCTTCGTCAGCGCGTACGCGGTGGCGGGGATCGGCGCGGACAGCATCCGGATCGGGTCCTCACCGCGCGCGGAGATGTGGTGGATGCGGGCGCGGGGGGTGAGGCCGTGGTCCTTGACGCCCTGCTCGGACGCGATGAGCAGCGCGGCGGAGCCGTCGGAGATCTGGGACGACAGGGCCGCGGTGAGCCGTCCGCCGTCCACCAGGGCCTTCAGCCGGGCCATCCTCTCGGGCGTCGTGTCGCGGCGGGGGCCCTCGTCGGCGGCGACGCCCTCGAACGGGACGATCTCGCGTTCGAACCGCCCACCGTCGATCGCGGCGATGGCCCGCCGGTGCGACTCGTAGGCGAACGCCTCCATCTCCTCGCGGGAGATGTCCCAGTCCCGGGCGATCATCTCGGCGCCGGCGAACTGCGACACCTCGCCGTCGCCGTAGCGGCGCGCCCAGCCCTTGGAGCCGGCGAAGGGGCCCTCCGTGAAGCCGGAGGGCGCGGCCGCGGTCATCGCCGACCCGATCGGGATCTGCGACATGTTCTGGACGCCGCCGGCGACCACCAGATCGGACGTCCCAGACAGGACGGCCTGCGCCGCGAAGTGGACGGCCTGCTGCGAGGAGCCGCACTGCCGGTCGACCGTGACGCCGGGAACCTCCTCGGGCAGCCCCGCCGCGAGCCAGCAGGTGCGGGCGATGTCCCCGGCCTGCGGCCCGAGGGTGTCCACGCAGCCGAACACCACGTCCTCGACCGCCGCGGGATCGACCCGCGCGCGGTCCATCAGCGCCGACAGCACGTGCGCGCCGAGGTCGGCGGGGTGCACGGCGGCGAGTCCGCCGCCGCGCCGGCCGACCGGTGCGCGGACTGCTTCGACGATGTAGGCATCGGCCATGGGTGTCTCCTCACCTGCCGGGGGTTCAGCTCGCCTGGATCCCCTCCAGGACCAGGGCGAGGTACTGCTTGGCGATGTCCTCGGCCGAGAGCCGCCCGCCGGGCTGGTACCAGTTCGCCGCCACCCACACGGTGTCGCGGATGAACCGGTAGACCAGCGTCCGGTCGAGGTCGGCGCGGAAGGCGCCCTCGGCGACGCCGCGCTCCAGCAACGCCATCCACATCTCCTCGAACCGCCGCCGCGAGTCGAGGAGGTAGCGGAAGCGCTCGGCGTTCGCCAGGTGCTTGGACTCGTTCTGGTAGAGCACGACGGCGGGACGGTGCCGATCGATCGACCGGAACGACTCGACGATGATCGCCTCCAGGGTGTCGCGGGCGCCGAGCTCCGACTCCAGGACGCGGTCGTAGGAGGCCCACATCTCGTCCAGGAACGTCGAGAGGATCTCGTCGGCCATCGATTCCTTGGAGTCGAAGTGGTAGTAGAGGCTGCCGCCGAGGATGCCGGCGGCGTCGGCCACCTTCCGGACGGTGGTGGCGGCGTAGCCCTGGGAGGCGAACACCTCGGCGGCGGTGGCGAGTAGCTCGGCCCGCCGCAGCGCGCGGGCGGCGGCGGTGCCTTCGGCGTCGCGCCGTCGTGGACTCATCGGGTTCCTAAGGGTGCTGGGAGGATACGGAGACGACCTCGCCCGTCATGTACGAGGAGTAGTCGCTGGCCAGAAAGACGATAACGTTGGCCACCTCCCAGGGTTCGGCGTGCCGGCCGAACGCCTCGCGGCGCGTCAGCTCCCCCAGCAGGTCCGCCGAGGTCACCTTCACCAGGTGCGGGTGCATCGCGAGTGACGGCGACACCGCGTTGACGCGGACGCCGAAGTCCGCGGCCTCCAGCGCGGCGCAGCGGGTGAGCGCCATGACCCCGGCCTTGGCGGCGGCATAGTGGGACTGCCCCTTCTGCGCCCGCCAGCCGATCACCGAGGCGTTGTTGACGATCACGCCGGAGCCCCGCTCGCGCATGATCCGCATGGCGGCGCGGGTGCAGCGCATGGTGCCGTTGAGCGTGACGTCTAGCACGCGGGTCCACTGGTCGTCGGTCATGTCTGCGAGGTCGGCGGTGCCGCCGAGCCCGGCGTTGTTGACCGCGACGTCGATCCGCCCGAACCGCTGGAGGGCGAGGTCGTACAGCGCCTGCACCTGCTCCTCGTCGGTGACGTCGCAGGGCAGCGACACGACGCGGCCGTCACCGAACTCCTCGTCCAGTTCCCGCGCGGACGCGGCGAGCCTCCGCTCGTGCGCATCGGAGATGGCGACGCGGCCGCCCTCCTCCAGACAGCGGCGCGCGACGGCACCGCCGATGCCTGCGCCGGCCGCCGCCGTGACGACGACGACGTGGTCCTCCAGCAGCCCGTGGCCGGGAACGTAGGACGGGATCACGGGCGCGCCTCCCGGGGCAACCCGAGCACGCGCCCGGCGATGATGTTCCGCTGGATCTCGTTCGACCCGGCGTAGATGGTGTCGGAGCGGGAGAACAGGAACAGCCGCTGCCAGTCGTTCAGGTCGTAGGGCTCGCCGTCGGCGACCATCCCGGCGGCGCCGAGGACGTCCATGGCCAGCTCCCCCAGTTCGCGATGCCAGGTGCCCCAGACGAGCTTGGAGATCGACGACTCGGGACCGGGCGCGCCGGCCGCGACGCCGGCCATCGTCCGCATCGCGTTCAACCGCATGATCTCCAAGCCCAGGTGGGAGCGGGTGAGCCGGTCGCGCAGCAGCGGGTCACCGAGGGCGCCGGTGCGGCGGGCCAGGCCGATCACCCCGTCCAGCTCGCGGCGGAGGCCGACCTGCTCGCGGCCGGGCCCGCCGAGCCCGCGGGCGTGCGCGAACGGCCCGGACAGGTTGGCCTCCAGCCACGCGCGGATCTCGGCGCGAAACGCCCGGTCCGCGGCGGACTCGCTCTCGTTCACGCGCGAACTCTACCAAACAGTTGTTAGAAACAATCACTCTCCAGCGCCGGTTCCGCGTCCAGCGCCGGAATCCGCTGCGGGGCCGCGTGCTGGGCGCCGGGACGCCGCACACGGGCGGGCGTCTCGCGGACCTCCTCGGGGACGCGCGGCGGGTCGCTGTGCAGGAGGTCGAAGAGCCGGTCCCATCGGGCGAGCACCACGTCCGGACGGAACCGCTGGACGGACGCCCGGGCCTCGCCGCCGAGCGCCCGCCGCAGGTCCGGGTCGTCCATCAGCCGGCCGAGCGCGGCGGCGAACGCGATGGTGTCGCCCCGCCGGACCAGCAGCCCGCTCTCCCCGTCCCCGATCAGGGCGCGGACCCCGGGCGCGCAGTCGAACGCGACCGAGGGCAGCCCGTAGGCCATCGCCTCCATCATCGACATGGGCAGGCCCTCGTCCCGGGACGGCAGCGCGAAGATCGACGCCTCGACCAGCGCCTCCTCGACCTCGATGACGGTCCCCCGGAACTCGACCGACCCCGCCAGCCCGGCGGCCTCGGCCCGCTCCCGCAGCCCGTCCCCCTCCGGCCCGTCTCCGTACACGTGCAGCCGCCAGCCCGGATGATCGGCGACCAGCCGCTCCCACGCCTCCAGCAGCAGGTCGACGCCCTTCTCATGCGACAGGCGGCCCACGCAGGCGACGACCGGCAGATCCAGCGTCGGATGGACGGCGGGCTCGACGTGCAGGGCGTTCGGGATGTGGTCCACGTTGGTCATGCCGTCGCACGCCCAGGCATCGGCGTCCTCGGCGGTGAGCACGAGCAGCCGGTCGGCCCCGGCGAAGTACTCCCTGACGCGCCGGTACCGGGACGACCGCCGGGACGCCGCGTACGACTCGTGGCTCATCCCGACGACACGCAACCCCGGGACGCCCGCCAGCCGGACCCACTCCATCGCCCAAACCTGCGCCACGATCACCACTGCGCCGGGCCGGGCGGCGGCGAACAGCTCGGTCAGGCGGGCCGCGCCGCGCCGTTGGGCCGCGCTCCGGTACAGATCACGGCCGCGCACCACGAGGTTGAGGCGGCGCCACAACCCGATGGGGCGCCACGGCAGGACGGGCGAGTGCCACCGCCTGTGCAGGACCTCCACCGCGTAGGAGCCGTCCCGGTGATGGTGGTGGGGTGTCTCCCCCCGGGTGATACCGACCAGCGTGACGCGGTCGCCCCTGCCGGCCAGCAGCCGGGCCATGTGGTGCGCCCAGCGCTGCACGCCGCCCAGCTCGTCGACGTTGTTGCAGATGATGAAGACGTCACGAGGTGCCGCCACGTCCGCTCCCTTCGGCGAAGTACCGTTCCACCACCGTGCGGGCTGCGGTCCCGCGGTCGTGCTCGCCGAACCGCAGCGCGAACGCCCGGCGCCGGACGGCGTGGGCGTCGCCTGAGGCGTCCAGGCGGGCGAGCGCGGCGACGAGCTCGTCCTCGGTGCGGGTGATCGGGCCGGGGGCGTGCCGGCGGAGGTCGAAGTAGCCGGTGTCGAGGCCGGCCTCGTCCGGCAGGTGCAGGATGATCGGCCGGTCGAGCAGGGCGAAGTCGAACATGATGGACGAGTGGTCGGTCACCAGCGCGTCCGAGAGCAGTAGCAGCGGGGTCACGTCGGGGACGGCGCCGACGTCGCGCATCACGGCGCGGGCGGACGGCGGCAGCGTGGCCTTGCACAGGTAGTGGGGCCGGACGAGCAGCACGAATTCCCCGCCGAGCTCGCGGGCGAACACCGCGGGGTCGATCGGCGGCTCCAGCCCGCGGACCGGACGGCCACCGGGGCCGGTGCGGAACGTCGGCGCGTACAGCACGACGCGGCGGCCATCTCCAAGCCCGAGCGAGCGGCGGAGCGCGGCGACCTCGGCGGCCAGCTCAGGATCACCGCCCATCCCGGTGACCAGGGGGTCGTTGCGCGGGTATCCGGCAGGCAGCAGTTCGGCGCGGACACCGAGGCCCCTCGCCAGGGTGGCGACGTCGTGCTCGGACCGCACCAGGAAGCAGTCGAACCGGCCGACCATGCGCCGCAGCCGGGCCTGCTCGGACCTCGGCGCGCCCTTCAGACCGGGCTGATCCATCCCCATGGGCTTATAGGCCGAGCCATGCCAGGTCTGGATATAGGTGGTCTCGGACCGTTTACGCAGGCCATCCGGATAACCCTGGTCGTCGATCCAGAACCGCGCCCGGGCCAGCGCCAGATAGTAGGCCCATGAGCCCCGCCTGACCAGCGAGGCCTCGGCCGGGAACCCCTTCGCGGACGCCGCATAGGACCACACGGCCCGGACACGCCTGCCGGACCGTCGCAGCTCCCGGTAGACGTACTTGGGGTTGCCGGCGTACCGGGCGCCGAGATGGCTCTCGAAGACCACGAGCCCGCTGCGGACGGGCAGCCGGCTCAGGACTCGATTGAACACGGCGATCTTGGTTTCGCGAGAGGTCAGCCTCTTGCGCGCCGCCCGTTCCAGCTTCCGGACGCCGCGCCAGGCCCGCCGCCCGGCGAGTGCGGTGGCGGCGCGGTGCACGGCCGCCCGCAGTGGCCGGGCCGACGCGCCGTCCGAGTCGAGAATGAAGGCCAGGTGCCCGCCCTCGGTGACATACGAGCGAAGCCGGTCGGCGGCGAGCCGCGTCAGCCGGGGCCGGACCGGGAGCGCGACACCGTCGAGCAAGGGCGATCCCGCCCCCTCACCCAGCCGAGTGATCATCTCCTCGCCGTCCACCCGCACGCGGAGCCGCACGTCCCAGACGGGATCGATGAAGCCGACCGGGCGGACACGGCGCGGATCGAAGTCGGCCGACCAGACCAGCCGGCGGCCCCGGTGCTCGATCCGCGCCCCGGTCCGCAACCTCCTGGACGGTCGCCGCCGATCGGAGAACTCCACAACGGCTCCCAGCTCGGCGTCCGGGCGCACCCGCTCCAGGGGGTTCAGCACATACCCGGACATGTGGGCCTGGTCGCCGCGCATCTCCAGCCGCGTCACCGTGTTGGCGGGGCGCAGTTCCCTGAGCGGCCGCACGTGGAAGCCGAAGTCGGTCACGTCGAGAATGCGGCGGCCCGCCGCCCTGGACGTCCGGACCGCCGTCCCGGGCGGTGAAGCGGCGCCGTTCCCGGACGGGCGACCGCCCCAGAAGATCCGTCCGCCCCGCTCCTCCAGGTGGGCGCGCAGCTCCGGCCGTCCGGTCCGGCCGTACTCGGCCGCCGCCAGTGCCCCGGCGTGGTCACCCTCCATGATCAGGAACGCCGCGATGGCGGGCAGCGGGTGGGCCGTCTCCAGCGTCCTCGGGTCGAGCTCGGCCAGATAGGCGGCCGCCAGGTTGAGGAACCGCGTGCGATGGGCGGGGGCGCGACCGGCCAGTTCGCGAAGGCAGAGCCCCAGGTCGTGGTTGACGAACTTGACGTCCTTGGCCCGCCTCAGGTCGTGGGCACCGCGCAGCGTGAACAGCAGATCGATACGGCGGTGGATCTCCAGCCGGTCGGCGAAGTTGGCCGCGTCGCCGCGCTGGCTGGAGATCGACGGCGCGCGGGCCGACTCCCTCACCAGCCAGTTGTAGACACGGTGGGGGATCAACGCGATCCGTTCGGCCGCGAGGTAGGCCTCCGCGGTGAACAGCAGATCCTCGTAATGGAGCCGCTCGACGAACCGCAGCCCGTGGTCCTCCAGGAATTCCCTGCGATAGGCCTTGTTCGTCGACAAAGTGTCGTAGAGGAGGTTGGGCCTCTCGCTCAGCGACTCGTGCACGGCGCTGTGCCGGTAGAGCCACGGGAACCAGGGGCGGACGCGGTCTTTGCGCCCTTCGGGCACGTTCAGGAAGATCCTGTCGCACCGGCCCGAGACCAGGTCGGCGCCCGTCTCCTCGGCGGCGGAGACGAGGTTGAGGCAGGCATGCCGGTCCAGCAGGTCGTCGCTGTCGAGGAACATCAGGTAGCGGCCGTGCGATCGCTCGATCCCGGTGTTGCGAGGACGACCGCAGCCACCCGAATTGGACGGCAGGTGGACGGCCCGGACCCGTCCCGGATGCGCCGCGGCCAGCAGATCGGCGGCCTGGCCGGTCCCGTCGCTGCTCCCGTCGTCGACGATCACCGTCTCGACGCCGCCCAGCGACTGCGCCAGTGCCGAGGCGACCGCGCGGGGCAGGCGTCGCTCATCGTTGTAGGCGATCACCACCACGCTGACCTCCGGGCGCGCCCGCATGGGCCTCCCCTCCCCCACTCCCCCGTGATGGGGCAGATGTGTCAGGAGGTCTCTTTCCCGGAACATCGCCCGGACGTCCAAGACCACTCAAAGGCCATCCATGATTCGCATTACCTGACATTGAGGAATCACCTGAAGGCACAGCCACATAGCCGGAAGGCGCCCGGCGGGGGACCGGGCGCCTTCCTTGGGGGCGGGCGCCTCGCTGTGGGGGCGGGCGCCCTGGTGTGGGAGTTGGTCAGCGCCGGTAGTCGGGGTAGCCGTAGCCGACGACCTGGGAGGTCTTGCGAACCTTCCGCTTGACGGCGTCGCCGGTGTTGCCCTCGACGGTGTTGATGGTCCCGTCGCCGTTGTCCTTGACGACGAGGCCGACGTGCTGGATGCCGCCGATGCCACCGGAACGGCCGTCCTTCCAGTCGAAGAACACGACCGCGCCGGGCTTGGCAGTGGTGCCCCACCGGTGGGCCTTCTTGAACCAGGTGGCGTGCTGGACGGTGTAGGCGTCCCAGCCCATGTCCTTGACGCCGACCTGCGCGCCGACCCAGGACACGAACATGTTGCACCACTGGGCGCCCTTGTAGTCGGCGACGGCGCCACCGTCGCGCCGGGCGGTCTCGGCCGCGTGAGGGGTGGAGATGTACCACTTGTGGTACTTAGTCCCACCACCCTTGCCCTCGCGGACGCCGACCTGCGACTCGGCCATCTTGATCACTTCGGACGGCTTGACGCGGTGGGGGGCCACCTTGAAGCCCTCCCGGCGGGCCTCGGCCGCAGCCGAGAGCTTGGTGGTCTTCGCGGACTTGCCCGACGAGACGTGCGAGACGGCCGCGGCCTGTGCCGGGGTCTCGGCGGTCGCGCGGTCACCGGAGAGGGGGTTGAACACCGCCAGCCCGACGGCGCCGGCGAGCACCGCGCCGACGGCGACGCCGACGGCCCGATCCTCAGGGCTGAAGCTGGCCAGGGAAAGTCGATCGAAACGACCGGTCATGCGGGAAATCTCCTTGTCTTCCATGGCGCCTACCGGGTTAGCTGACGGATTCGGGCATGGAAGCAGCCCTACGGCGCGCTCTGAGAGCGCCCCGATTCACCCCTGGAACCTGGGTCCCCGGCTCCGTCCGGTCTGGTGACCGGCACGGACTCGGCCTTGCATCACACGAGGCGATGCCTGTTTCGGATTTATCTCAGTGACTGATCTTGAGGGGGGCGCGCATCGTTCTGGCGCGCGTCGCGTGCGGATACCGCTCCGCGACCGACGGCCGCGCTTGGCGCGACCGGCCCAACGCATGGATGGCGTTGATGATTCTGATAGAAGGTACCAACCATCCCAAGAAAAGCAAACCAGGCACAAAGCACTGTCTTGCCTGCTCAAGGGCCTTCCAAGAAACCACCAACGATGTCACCCGGCGAGGTCTTCCCGATCTTTCCCGACGATCTTCTACGCACGCGGACCGCTGCTCAAAAACCCTTATGACATCGGGTTTTTTACCTTGCACTCGGTCGCCCGATTTTACCTTGACGGGGCGGCGCAACGGCAGGGTAAAGAAGGCCTGTGCACCACGGCCAGCCGATCACCGGCGACATTCCCCGAGACCCACATCACACAGGGTCATCAGCCCGTGCGCGATGTGACCTGTGTCACTCCACGCTGATCGCGAACAGGGTCGTGTCGTCGGCCGCACGGTCATGCTCCATCCGCGCCAGCACCTCGTCCAGCACGAGTTCGGGGCCGGACGAGCACTCCTGCAAGATCTTCGTGAGCCGCTCGATCCGCTCGTCCAGGTCGGCGTCCCTGCGCTCCACCAGCCCGTCGGTGTAAAGGAAGACAAGGTCTCCCGACCTCAGCTTGGTCCTGACCGTGGCGTACTCCCAGCCCGGCATCGCACCGAGCATCGGGTCAGGGGCGACCTCCATCGGCGCCGCCCGTCCGTCCCGCACCAGGATCGGCGGCGGATGGCCCGCGCAGGTCCACTCCAGGACCCGGCGCCGGGGCTCGAAGTGGGCGACGACGGCGGTGCCCGTCGCGGGCGGCTGGATATGGCCGACCAGCTCGTTCAGCCAGCCCACCAGCTGGCCCGACGGCGCCCCGGTAGAGGCGAGCCCGAGCAGGCCGTTGCGGGTGCGAGCCATCGCCGCCGCCGCGGGGAGCCCGTGTCCGGCGGCGTCCCCGATCGCGAACAGCGCCCGCCCGTCCAGCATCGCCCGGGTCGCGAACCAGTCTCCACCGATACGGGCGGTGCTCTCGGCGGCCAGGCTGCGCAGAGCGACCCGCAGCCCCGGCAGCTCCTCCAGTTCGTGCTCGTCCGGCAGGATGGCACGGCGCAGCGTCACCGCCACACGCCGCTCCTGCGCCGTCTGCGCCCGCTGCTCCAGCATCTGCCTGCGCGTCTCGGCCAGCGCCCGCTCGACACCCCGCCGCCGGGTGATGTCCTGCGAGACGATGTTGATCGAGACCGGCAGCCCCGAGGCGTCCAGCACCGGCTCGGCGAACACCCACAGGTGCCGCGCCGTCCCGTCCTGGCCGATGACGCGGTGCTCGGCCTCCACCGGCTCCCGGCGGGAGAACAGCGTCTGCACCGCCTCCTCCACCAGCGGCAGGTCGTCGTCCGCCACGACCTTCGGCAGGTCGTGCGGCATCGGCGGCACCTCGTCGGGCAGCAGGCCGTAGTTGGCCAGCATCTGTGGGGTCCAGTCCGCCTCACCGGTCGCGAGATCCCACTCGCCGAAACCGAGCAGGGCGAGCCGCTCGACCCGCTCCAGTCGGCGCGCCTGCCGGTCCTCGTCCCGGTGGTAGCGCCAGGTCACGCACACGCCGGTGGGCACCGCCACGCATCGAACGCTCATCCGGGACGTCCGCGACAGCCCGCCCTGGGCGGTGGAGTGGGTCATCGACCCGCGGTCCAGCGGCGTCCCCGTCTCCATCACCTCCACATAGGCGTCGAACAGCCCGCTCAGCACGGTCCCCGGGTCGGTCTGCACCAGCCGCAGCCCCGTCAACTCCTCCGCGCCCCGGCCGAACAGGTCGCGTGCGACGTCGTTGAGCTCGGCGTACAGGAAGTCCACGACGTCCCCGTCCTGGTCGCGGACCGGGACCAGGTGCGCCGCGCCGTCCAGCGCCCCGTCCAGGACGGCTCTGGCCGCCGGATCCGCGGGCAGCTTCGCGATGATCTCGGCGTCCCCGGCGGTGTCCTCGGCCCGGACGCGGCGCAGCACGTCCTCCGCCTTCGACACCACGGCCTGCCGCGTCCCGGCGGCCTCGGCGCGAGGCGCCCGGCGGCCCGCCACGACCGCTCCCATCGGCCCCACGCCGGTCTCCTCATCGCGGACGCCGACCACCAGCCCGGCTGCCTCGGCCAACTCGATGTCCAGGTCCCGCGCCAGCCAGATGAGGTGCTGGAGAGCCTCCCCCGGCGGGACGCCCAACCGCCGCGCCAGCACGACCCGGGCCTCGGACAGCACCGCACGGTCATGCGCGGCGCCCCGCAGGTCCTCCAGGTCCGGCACAGCGGCGTGCATTCCCGGCGGCGCGGGCGTTCCCGCCGCCGGAGCAGCCGACGTGCCCTCAGCTTCCGCCACCCAGTCCCCCCATTCGGCGTGACATGGCCCCGGGAGTGAAAGCTACATACGCGGAGGAAGGGCCATTCGCACCCCTCGCGTAAGCAGGCCCTATCTTTACCCCAGTTTTCCGTTTGGCCCGGAGACGACCGGTTCCGGTGACCCTTCCCCGAAACATCCCAGCCACACAGGGTGACCCACGTCACATGCCCAGTCCACTTCCCCGGATTGGATCGCGACACCGCCCCTTGCCCGTCCCTAGCGTGGAACCATGCACGACGACCTGGACCGGCTGCCCGGCCTGCTCTCGCGCCACGCCGCCGGCCTCCTGGCCACCCTCGACGACCGTCCGGCCGCAGTCCCGGCCGGCGCACCGCGCCCCCGACGCCCGCTGCCCGACCCCGCCGGCCTCGACGGTGCGCTGGCGGAGTTCGCCGAACGTTGGGAACCGGGCTTCTCCGGGAGCGCCGGGCCCCGCTATCTCGGCTTCGTCACCGGCGGCGTCACCCCCGCGTCCCTCGCCGGGGACTGGCTGACCGGCCTCCTCGACCAGAACCCGACTTCCCGGCTCGACTCTTCGGCACCCGACCTCGAACGCGAGACCGCCGGCTGGCTCGCCGAGATCCTCGGCCTCCCGTCCCACACCGGCCTGTTCGTGTCCGGCGCGACCATGTCGAACACCACCGGACTCGCCATCGCCCGCGAGTGGCTAGGCGAACACGCGGGGATCTCCGTGGCGGACGAGGGCGTCGCCGCCCTCGGTAAGATCACCGTCCTGTCGGCCGAGCCGCACTCCAGCGTCTACAAGGCGCTCTCCATGCTCGGCATCGGCCGCAAACAACTGCGGACCTTCCCGTCCCTCCCCGGCCGCGAGGCGGCCGACATCGCCGCCCTCGACGAGGCCCTCACCGCCCTGGACGGCCGTCCCGCCATCGTCGTCGCCAACGCCGGCACCGTGAACACCGTCGACTTCGACGACCTCGAAGCGATCTCCGCCCTGCGTGAACGCCACCCCTTCTGGCTCCACGTGGACGCCGCGTTCGGTGCGTTCGCGGCCCTCTCCCCCGCCCACGCCGACCTCGTCACAGCCCTGGATGACGCCGACTCCGTCTGCGTGGACCTCCACAAGTGGCTGAACGTCCCGTACGACTCCGCCGTCCAGTTCACCCGTCGCCCGGACCTCCAACTCCGCGTCTTCCAGAACAGCGCGCCCTACCTCGGCGCCCCCAGCGCCGACCCCCTCCACCTGACGCCCGAGAACTCCCGCCGCCTCCGCGCCCTCCCCGCCTGGTTCACCCTCCGCGCCTACGGGCGCGACGGCCACCGCGCCATCGTCGAACGCAACATCGCCCAGGCCCACCGCCTCGGCGAACTCCTGCAGAACACCCCAGGCTGGCGCCTACTGGCCCCCGTCCGCCTGAACGTGGTCTGCTTCGCCCACGAGACCCGCACCCCCGAAGAGATCATCAAGGCCGCCGCGGCCGAGGTGTTCGTCACCCCGACGACCCTCTGGGACACCCCGGGCCTCCGCGCCGCCTTCAGCAACTGGCGCACGTCCGACGACGATGTGGAACGCGCCTACCAGGCACTCCTACAGTGAACCCATGCAAGAAACGATCACGTATCTGGAGATGACCAGCCCAGACGACCTGGTTCCCGCCCGCCCTGCGGCCGTCACGCTGGAGCCGGCCGGCCCGTCCCTCACCCGAGACCTCACCCTCCGCGTCGGTACCCCCTACCAGTGGGTCAGCAGCGCATGGTCCGATGATCAATGGGACGACTACCTCTCGCGTCCCCATCACTCCTGGGCCATCACAGCGACCGAGCCAGCCGGCCTGGCCCGCTACGCCGTCGAGGACGACGAGGTCGAGATCACCACCTTCGGCCTGCTCCCCGAATGGATCGGCCGGGGCATCGGCGGCCACGCGCTGACCCTCACGATCCGCAAGGCCTGGGAACTGGCACCCGCCACCCGCAGGGTCTGGCTGCACACCTCCACCCTCGACCACCCCCACGCCCTGCCGAACTACCAGAAGCGCGGCCTGCGTCCCTACCGCACCGAAGCCCGGTAGACCTGCCGCGTCAACGCCGTCAGCCGCGCCGACGCCGCCTGGAACGACGTGCCCGCCGGCTGCAGCGTCAGCACGACCACGATCCGGTCCCCCACGATCCCCGTCGTGTGCAGCACCGGCCGCCCGATCCCCAGCCCAGGCGCCGACGCCGGCCGCATGTTCCCGTTGCACGGCACCGCGGGAACGTCCCCGAACCCCGACCACCCTTGCTTCACGGCCCACGGCCGCTCCAGCGCCCTCGGAATCCCGAACGTCTGGTCGAACCCGTCCTTCCCGCACGGCGTGGACTTCCGCAACTGCCCGACCACGAACTCCCGATGCTCCTTGGGCGCCCTCTCAAGCAGGTACCGGTACGTCCGCACGACGTCCTCGGCACTGAGCGCCGTATACCCCCAGAACCCGGGCTTGTGCCTCGGCGGCGGCGCCGTCTCCGTCAGCCCCAACCGCGAGACCATCCGTCCGATGACGGCCGCCCGGCCGCCCCGTCGCCAGAACTCGGTGGCCGCCTTGTCGTCGCTGGACCGCAACATCGACTCCAACAGGGCCCGGTCCCCGGCCGACACCTCGTGCTCCCGCAGGTAGTCCAGCGCCAGCAGAACCTTCACCACCGAAGCAGACCGAAACGTCCACCGCGCCCCGCGCTGCAGGACGACCCGCCCCCGCTTCCGATCGAACACCACGTAGGCGGCCCGCACCCCCGCGGGCACCCGCACCCGAGGCACCGGCGCCCGGCTGGTCACCCGAGGACTCCCCCCAGCCGTCGGCCCCCTGGAAGCCGTCTCCACCGGAGCAGCTCCCCCGGACGACCCGCACCCGCACACCAGAGCTCCGACCACCAAGGCCGCCCCGGCCCGCGCCACCAAAGTCACCACCAGGCATGCCTACCAGACCCGCCGGAACCCGGTACGCACTCGCCCGCAGACTGCGCTACAGTAATCACGCCTGCTCCGCCAGGCACCGGGACGTAGCGCAGTTTGGCAGCGCACTTGACTGGGGGTCAAGGGGTCGTGGGTTCAAATCCCGCCGTCCCGACAGCAGCTCAGAGGCCGATTCCGATCATTTCGGAACCGGCCTCTTTTGGTGCTGAGTGACTAATTGAGTGACTACGTGCCCTGGCCAGCGCCGGGGAAGATCCGGTCCATGGAGGTCGCGCCGTCTTCGATCACGGGTCTGATCTGGAGCCGGTAGACCGTCTCGGTGACCGCCGTCCCGCTGTGGCCACGCAGACGGGCAATGTCCTCGATCGCCATCCCATCATCGGACAGCAGCGAAACGAAGCTGTGCCGCATCTCGCGGGGCGTCCACTCCCCCGCCGGTAGGCCGGCCTTCGCCAGGATGCGCCGGAAACCTCGACGCACGTTGTGCGAGTCCAGCGCCGTACCGACACGAGAGGCGAACACCAGGCCGTGTTCCTGCCACGCATTACCGGCCACCAGCCTGGTGCGCGTCTGTGCGTCCCGATGGGCTCGGAGCGCTCCGACACACCGCGCAGGGAGCGCCAGCATGCGCCGGGACTTGCGCATCTTGGTGTCCCCGCCAGCCGAAAACACCCGCGAGGAGTCAAGGCGGCGTTAGCGTGGGACATGAAGGCCTCCTGTTGACGGAGCGGTTCCTAGGCAGCTCCACTCCAAAATCGGAGGCCTTCACCCGTCACACACATTCACACGTGTCGTCACACAACCTCAACCAACCTCCCTGGGCAGTCACCTAACGACCCGGTGTCGGCGTACCCCTGAACGCGCAGAGGCGTGTTCGGCTCGGCGTACACAGCATTGGGGATGCCGCCGAGCGCAGCGTGAGGGCGTGGAGCCCCGTCAGCCGGCATCGCCGAGGACCTCGTGCAGCTTGCGCGCGAATGCCTCGGGCTGCCCGGGGTAGCCGAACTCGCCGCCGGCGAAGCCTCCGTGATGGCTCGGGAACACCGTCGCCTGCTGGCCGAGCAGGTCGGCCAACGCCACCGAGGTACGTGCGGTGAAGGTGCCCGACGACTCCTCACCCACTGCGATCACGACTCGCGTCGGTGCCGCGGTGAGCGCGTCGACGTCGGGACGGTAGCCGCTGACCGCCCACGACCGGTCGGACAACAGCGGATCGTCACGTGATCCGTCGTCCTCGGCCGGCATTCCGAACGCGGCGGGCTCCGGCGCGGGCTGGGCGAAGTAGGCGTCGGTGAACTCACCCTGCCACGACGTCATCATGATGAAGGCCGCCATCCCGGCGTTCGAGCCCTTGGCCTGGTAGACATCCCGGATACCGGCCCGAGCGCGCTCGGCGGCCCGGGCGTCCGGGAGCACCGCGATGAGCGGCGGCTCATGCGCGACCAAGGTGGTCACGTCATCGGGGTAGGCCGTCACGAGGGCGAGCGAGGTCACCGCACCGCCGCTGCTGGCGAACATCTCGACCGGGCCCGCGCCGAGCGCCTCGATGACCGCGTGCACGTCGGCGGCCTGGGTCTCGGGCGCGTGATCGACCCGGCCGTCCTTGCGGGCGCTGCGGCCGATGCCGCGCGGGTCGTAGGTGATCACCGTGCGCTCGGGGAAGTGTGACACCAGTGTGCTGAAGCCGCTTGCGTCCATAGGCTGGCCGATCATGAACAGCACCGGGCGTCCGTCGTTCGTCGGCAGCGGGCCGTGGACGTCGTAGACGAGATCGGCCTCGGGAGTCTGGAGTGTCTGCGTAGTCATGCCCATAGTGACCCCTTCCACGTCGAAAACTCATCGGCCCCTGCGCCGGCAACGTCCCGGCTCCAACGATCGTGTCTCCTCCGGAGGCTGAACGCGTCTTCCCTGCTCCGCTCCGATGCGCGGTCCATGAAAGAACTGTGCACGTGCACCTGTACGCGACTATGTAGATCAGCCTGTTCGCCGACACCCGGACGACCCTTAGTTCAGAGAAACCACTGGGACGAAGTGGTTGCGGCGAAACCACTCGATCTGCTCCTCCACCCCGCCTTCTCGCGGGCGCCCTCGATCCCGGGGCGGCAGTAGAAACTGTCGACGCCGTAGTGGGAGCAGAACGCCGTCCATCGCTCGGTCTCCACCCGCTGCCGGATGAAACCCAGGATCTGCGCAGCCACGGCCTTGAGGTCGTCGTAGCGGATCTTGCTGAACGGCCCCCGCCCAGCACCTCGAACGCATGGACGTGTCCCCCGAAGAACTGATGTTCCCCCCGTTGCACGGACTGCTTTGATGTTGCCCCGGTTTCTCGAACCTGGCTGCGATGGCGCGGAACTGCTTGAGTTTGGAGAAGCAGCGTTCTACCAGGTTGCGGCGTTTGTACAGGGTCGAGTCGAAGGCCGGTGGCCGTCCACCACGGTGGCCCCTGCGCCGGCGGTTGGCGATCTGCTCGCTGCGCTCGGGGATCACTCAGCCGATGCCGCGGCGGCGTAGGTAGTCGCGGATCCGTTGTGCCGAGTAGCCCTTGTCGCCCAGCACCCTGCCGGGCCGGGTGCGGGGCCGTCCGCCGTGGGGGCGGGCGATGCGGATCTGCTCGATGACCTCCTCGAAGACGACCGAGTCGTTGACGTTGCCGGCGGTGAGGTGCACCACCAGCGGCAGGCCGCGGCCGTCCACGACCAGGTGCATCTTGGTGGTGAACCCGCCCCGGGAGCGGCCCAGCGCCTGGGCGGCCTGCCCGCTTTGGTGATCATCGCGATCATCGTTGTCGAGCGTCCCCTGGCCGGACCCCCTCTTTCCGCGCTCCGGCGGCGTGCTGGTGAGCGCGGGCCATCGAGGAGTCGATGGCCACCACATCCAGGTCCAAGACCGCCAGCGCATCATCCCTGACCTGCAGGTGTTCCAGCAGGCGAGCCCAGGTACCGGCCTGATCCCAGCGCTTGAACTGCTCATAGCAGGTCTGCCAGGGCCCGTATCGCTCTGGAATATCGCGCCATGGAGAACCAGTCCGCAACCGCCACAAGATCGCGTTGATCACCTGCCGGTGATCCCACCACCGGCGGCCCCGGCCGTCAGCAGGCGGCAGCAACGGCTCCAGCTGCGCCCACGCCCGATCGGTCAACTCACAACGACGCACCACAAACAATCATTCAAGCGGACCGAAAGCACCGATGTGATCATTTATCAGTCATCGCCTAGGGCAACCTTGATCATTCCGGATAATCCCTCTTCTCCCGGCCTCACGCCGGGAGAGGCATCCGGATCCGGCACAACGCCACGGGCACCCAGCCCTCCCAAATGCGCCTCTATGTCCATAAATCCGCCCAAAAGTTCCCCTACGCGGCCGAATATCCACATTGGATCTATTAACATGACCACTAGATCGTGCTACATTGAGCAGCTCTCCCGATTTCTCTTCCTTGGGAAGATCGATGGGTTTGGTGACCGTTCCGAGGGACAATGGAAGCGTGATCATCCTGGAGACGGACAGAGCTTTGGACGGGCCCGTTGTAGTGACCCAGCCTAGCCCCGGAGATGGTATGCGACAGCCAGTTGATCGACGTGCGTCGATTCAACATCAGCAGCGATCATTCCACCACTGCGCGCGCCGAAGCACCGCCATCGACGAGGATCACAAGTCATCGCCAGCGCCTACACCCGATAGCCAAAGCGTCGTATCCGCGCCACTGGTTACAAACACAATGGCCATCCATTTTTAGAGGCGATTCACTCCGCCGTACCACAAGAGGCGATCAATGACTAATGAAGGTCAATTCAACCAGGACAAGGCTTATTATGATCACCAGTCGGAGACAACTCGTCCCGTAGGCCCGATGGGAAGCGCCACACGCTATCTCTGTGCAGCCGTCTATCTGGACGATCGCATCCGACACAAGGTGCTCTGGGAGTTCATCCACCACAAATTTCGCTCCATTGCTCCGTCCTATGACGGTTTCGATCTAGCGCCAGTCCTGGAGCACTGCCTAAGAGCTCGCCGGATCTCAATCATCCGCGACCTAGCCTTTGTTGCGCTGCTGATTCTTTTCCTCTGGTTGAAGCCGATATCCGTCATCTTTCTTGTAGCGTTCGCGACGCCGTTTGCCGTATTCTCATTAGTACAATCTCGACCGTCGATACTTGGGCGGCCTATCGGACCTGCCGCTACGACAATCTTGAGTTTAATTGTGCTTGCGTGCTCTTCCTTCTTGGTGGTCCTGGCCGCAGGATATACAGCTACCAGTTCATTTACTCAGATCAAGCAAATATTTCCGAGTTTGTCGGAACTCTGGCTCGGCATGCTAGGAATTGCGCTTCTGTATCGTGCCTATATCGTCATTCTATTACGCCGGGACCTGGCGCCAGGCACAAAACCGCCCAATCCAAGCAAACCAGGCTCGAAGGTTGGCGAACATATCGCTTGGGCGGCAAGCGCCCAGTTCGGTAATGTCACCCTGCATGCTAGGGCAAACCCCTTCATCGGCGCCGGCGATCCCGGTTCTCCATTGGCCACTTCTTGGTCGTTCACTATCGATCTTGATCGGCCTCGATCAGAAACCACACCGGTGCAACCAGTGGACCCATGGGAACTTCAGCAGTACATCCGTCGTAGCATCGAAGGCATGGGGCTCGGCGCCGCGCAGAGATCTGATGTCGAGGACCGGGATGGCACTGCTGCGTCCGCCCAGTCGGCCGAGCGGATCACGGGTCTGAGGCCTGAATTCCACGTGATCGCATATGGTAGATGCCCGCAATACGAACGCCTCGTCGACACGGAACACGCTACTCAGGCAACTGCGAAGCCGAGCACCGGAGGCAGCCATCCCCTGATCGACGATTGTGATGTCCCATATTCACTGGCCTCGGATGCGATGTGCGAGGATCTGGTCAGAAACCCTCATCCGGAGCGGCGCTGTTATCAGCGGGTGGTCTTAGGCATCCATGAGGCGGCAAGCAAAGAGCAGGGCATCGTCGCGCCTGCTGAAAGTCATGAAATCGTTGTTTCGGCCTACATTCACGTCGTGGTCGAGGGGAGAATGCTCTACACAGATTTCGTCGCAACGGTACTGCCCCCAGTTCTTGGATGTTTCCGCATCGTAGACGAGATACCTGCTTATAGTAGATGGCAACTTCTGGAGTCTGTTTGCGGCCTTCAATGGCCGGGACTTCTGGGAGATGCTGTCCTCGCGCCCTTCCGAGTTGTCCAGAGTCTCACAGTGATGGCGCTCGGTGATATTATGGCCGCAACTCCAGCCGCCAATAGCAAATTGGTCTTCGACTATGGGGCGCGGGTGAGTGCACGTGAGCTCGGTTCGCAGACTGGATTCACCACATACTCTCAAGTCCTGGACGCGCACAAGTACATCAGCATGATCACACAGCGAATGAACAGCGCGGTACTTGACTACCTGAAAACGTGCGAGGTGGATACATCTAGCTACAGTGAGCAGATGACCCAAATCACCAACATGTACGTACAGGGAAACAACTATGGTGTGATGAAAACAGGACCCGGCCACGCCACACAGAAACTGGAAAGGAACTCCCGTGCATGACGTCAATATTACGGTCGGTGGACACAATAGTGGTTCAATACACACCGGAAAAGGAGACGTCACCCAGCACCTTGGTTCGATCAGCGTAGGCCCTCGTCAGGTGACCCAGGAGATCGGCACACACAAAAGTGGAATTGACGACGCGCGACTGGCGGTCACTCGGCTGCTGAGCGAACACTACGGTATCTTGAAAGAAGGCGCGCAAGCCAAAGACGATCTAGCAGAGATCGGAAGGGAGATCGTCAGCGCCCATCCGAATCACGACTCGGTCGTCAACGCCCTCACGCGACTTGCTCACCGAGTGAGTGCCAACGGTGCGTTGGCCATTGCTGTCAAGGACCTTGCTGGCGAACTTGGCGTAGCGTTCCCGCAGGGGGATGTATCGCCTTAGAGACGAGCGTTTTTTCACAGGTCGTCCAACAGTACTCTACCGGCAGCAGCGAGTTGAGAAGTGGCAGAACTCGTGTATCGCGCGTGGGCTGGGCCTCTAAAGCCTGTCGCGTAAGTGTCCGGGATCTTAACCGAACGATCTCGGCGTGAGAGTGGTAGTCGATGGCCGTGATGTAGTTACTGCTCGCCGTTCCCTGAAGGCTGCCTGCTGGCTTGCCCGTCTACCTCAGCGCTCAGGACCCCTGCGTGCTTGGCCCAAACAGCAAGGGCGAACCGAATAGTGCTCTCCCGTGTGGTAGCGCCCGTCCCCGACTGGTGGGGCGGGCATAGTTCGGCGGGCGCGGCTGGGCCGTGCGGATTGCCCGTACGGACCTCGGCGACCGTTGCGCACCGCGCGATCATGCAGCTCAGGGGTGGGAGACGAACATGCCTTGTCTCATTTCTCTCGACGAATCAAACTCCATCCGATCCGGGGCGCGTCAGTTGGAGTGCAGGGAGTGGGGGTTGGTGCCGAGGCCGGTGTGGTGGGCGCAGAAGGTGAGGATGTCGGTTTGGAGGCCGAGCCAGAGGGTGTGGGCGCGAGGGCCGTGGCCGACGCCGTTCTCGCAGCGTAGGTGTATCGGTTTGTCGGAGGTGGTGGCGTGTTGCAGGGCAGCGGTCATTTTGCGGGTGTGCAGGGAGTTCACGCGCGGGTCGGTGCGGGGGCAGGTGAGCACAGCGGGGTAATGGGTGCCGGGGCGGATGTGACGGTAGGGAGAGTAGGACAGCAGGGTGTCGAGTTGTTCGGGGTCGTCGGGGCTGCCGAACTCGTCGGTCCAAAGATGGCCGAGGCCGAAGCGGTGATAGCGGGCCATGTCGGTGACGGCGTCGGAGATAACGCGGCGGCGTACAGCTCGGGGTGCTGAGTGAGAGCGGCCGCGGCCATGAATCCGGCGTGGGAGGACCCGAGGATGGCCAGTTGGTCGCGGGTGGTGTGGCCGTGGTCGATCAGCCACCGCGCGGCGGCGATGAAGTCGGCGATGGCGTTGGGTTTGTTGGGACCGCTGCCGGCGGCGTGCCAGCCGGTTCCGGCATCGCCGCCGCCGCGCACGCAGGCGATGGCGTAGTTTCCGCCCGCTTTCACCCATGCGGTGATGGCCGGAGAGTAGCCGGGCGGGGTGCTGGCGCCGAACCCGCCGTAGGCGGTCAGCAGCGTGGGCCGAGGCCCCGCCGGCGCGAGAGGTGAGCCGGGCTGGCTGGGTCGCGCGGTGGGGTCGGGGGGTGATCAGGTGCATGCGCACCTGGGTGCCGTCTTCGGAGGTGTAGGTGACCTGGTGGACCAGCGGGCTGTGGTCGGGGCGCCGTGCTCGTTTCGGCCGGGCGTCGCCGGGCCCGCGTACGTCGGATGGCTCGGGCCCGGCGGGCGCGTTTGGTGTGTCGGGCAAGCAGCGGCGTTGGGTCACATCGAAGCGGTGGACGGCGGGCGGGGTGGTGAAGTCGGTATAGGCGAACCAGGTACTGGAGCCGCCGGGTGGAGTGGTCAGGCGGGAGATGGGCCCTGGTCCGGGTGCGGTGATCTCGGTCAGGAGTGTGCCGTCGCGGCCGTGCAAGCTGAGTCGGGCGCGGCCGTGCTGGGTGCGCAGCAGGAGCAGGCGCAGTCGGCCGGTGACAGGTTCGGTTAGCAGCGCACAGTCGGAAAGGACGCGCCCGCTGGTCTCGGCGACCACGGTGTGCCATACCTCGGCGTGCGGCCGGTCGGGATCCACGCGGCACAGTCGCCCGTAGGGGCGGCGGAGTCGGTGATGGCGTAGATCGACCCGTCAGGGGCGAATTTCAGCGCCGCCCGGCTGCCGTCACCGGTCCCGTCATGGATCTGGATGGGATGCAGCCGGTGCCCGGGGCGGTCGGGCAGCGGGGCTAGCCACAGTACGTTGCCTGAGGTCGCACCCGGCGCGGCGGTGATCATGATCAATGGCCCGCCGGGGGCGGTGACGACCGATAGGTGCGGCAGGTCGGTGGTGAACACCTCGGGATCGGAGCCAGGATCGGCCCCGATCTGGTGCAGCCGCACTTGCCGCCCGCCGCCGGCGGACGTGGTGAGGTAGTAGAAGCCCTTGTCATCGGCCAGCCAGGCCACCGGCGTCATCCGTCCCGGACGCAGAGGTGCCCCGGTCTGACGGCCGCGCTCGTCCAGAGTCTGCAACCACGGACGTTCGTCGCCCTGATGTGACAGCTGGCAGGCGACCAGCCGTCCGGTGGGCGAGGGTCGCCAGGCGTCCAGCGTCGTCCGCCCGGTCGAATCCACCAGCAGCGGGTCCAGCAGAACCCGCGCCTCTTCGTCGCCGTCGGCGACCATCAACGCGGCCAGTTCTCTGCCTGCACTCGCCTGCGCAAAGAACCGCCGCCTACCCCGCCAGACCGGCGGCGAGCTGAGCGGCGCGAGCCTGCTCCCCTGAACGAACGCCTCCGACAGCCGAACTGCCCACGCGGTCCTGCCTCGCCAGGTCGCCCGATGGCGCTCATACTTCTCGGCCTGATCGTCCAGCCATGCCCCGCACTCGGCGCTGCGGTCGTCCTCCAGCCACCGGTAAGTGTCGGCGACATCTCGCTCGTGCAAGCGCTCCACCGCATTGAGGCGGGGCGAGTCGCATGCCGGTCCCATCGACGCCGTTGATGCTGTGGCAGGGGTCGTGGGACTTTGCGTTGCATCGCCTTGTACGAAACCCATCGTCACCGCCTCCGGAGGGACTCTCGGCTTGGCGGGAGTCGTCCCGGTACACCGGCCGAGGCGGGGGCTCGTCAGTTCTGCTCGCCCTCCATCAACTCCAGGCGCCAGCCTTCCACCTCAACGATCTCGTCGCTGATGAGAGGGAGTCCGAGGCGTGGCAAGGGAAGCTCGTTCATGACACCTCCAGTTACATACTGTGATTCTGTTGCCACTTTCAGTGTGCGGTACGGCGCGAAGACACGCAACCCCTCCAGCACCGCCTCTGGCCCTGCGTGCACGAAGCCCGCTCCATCGGCTTGGCAGCCGGCACAGACGGACAAGGGTTCGTGACAAGGCCGAGCACCTCGCCTGGCGTCGGCTGCGGCCCAGGGGACGCCGGGTCCGGCGTCGAGCCCCGCACGGGGTGCGACCGAAATGCTCTGTACAAGGCCCGCGAGCCTTGACCGAGCAGGTTAGGCGGTCAACGGTTTACCCGACCTGGCAGCGACCATGGAATGCAGGCAAGCCACATCTCCAGCACAACTCTTGCAGATCACGTTGCTGCCGCCCCTGCGTTGCGGATCGTGCCGAGGGGCGGACGTAGCAGGACGTGGCCCGGGCGCTGGCCCACGATGCTGCGTGCTGTCATGACCGGGACTCCAGCACGCGTCGCGGGCTGACCATTCGGCGAAAACGAAACGGGACGCATAGGGCCAGATGGGTTATAACGCCAACTGATCGCATCAGCATCAGAGCAGGCCGAACCTAGGTGTCAAATCGACGACCATTCCGACGGCACCCGACAGGCGACGGCCTAGCCTGAGCCCATATGCAGTTCCGGTGGGTAAGGCTGCCGCCATCGATGGCCGTCTGGAGGGACGAGTTCTCTCAGGTGATCGTGGGTGTTGGGCACCATGCTCTTGAAGTAGCGCGTCGGCGCTGTGCGCGGGTTGGTCCGTGCCAGATACTCAAGTCCGTCGCGTCCTGTGAGATGGACGTATCCGCGCTGGCCACGGCCATGGAACAGGTAGACGGGCCGGCCCCATCCACCGGGACCGGCGGCCCTGCGGCGGGAGGCGGTGACGATGAGCCGACCGCTGTTGTGCCAGGTCGGGCCCAGCCAGGCATCCAGCCAGACCCGCCGCCCGTTGGTGATCCATCGGACGTCCCACCCGTGCAGAGTCAGCAGGCGGGCGTCAGCGTCCAGATCTGGCGGAGTTGCAGGCCGCAGGACGGTCGGCTGCGGAGAGGTGCCGTTATGCCCATCGTCCAGGATGTGCTGGCACAGGGTCAGGCGCGCGCGCAGGTGGGTGAGAAAGGTCAGCCTCGGCGCCCATTCGTCGATCGAGGCCCGGTGGCGGGCACGGATCAGTTTCCGGTCGGGCACGACCAAGGCCATGTCCATGTGGTGGGGGCCGGGCTTGATCCCGAGCTGGGTGAAGGTCTCCTCCCCCAGATCGATCAGGGCTGCTCGCCAGCGTGCGGCGAGAGCGGGATGGGGCAGATCGCCGGAGTCGCCGGCTCGCTGGACATCGCGGGCGACCAGGTTCCGGAAGCGGCGGTCGTCGAGTTCGATGAGCCTTCGGGAGCCGTGTGTGAGCGGCGGGTCGGGAACCTGCGGCAAACCCGCGCGCCGTGCGGTCACGATCCGGGCGGCCTCGACGCGCCGCTGCCGGATCGCCGACAGGCGCCGATCAGCCGACAGAGTGTCCGGGTGCTCCATGCCTAAGGAGACAGTCCTTTTCCACCAGGACAGCTGATGAGAACCTTCCTGGATCACCAGGGTCTCCTCCCATCCGCGGCAGAGTTGAGCTGACCAGAGCCAGTGCGTGACGGCGGCAGGGACCCGGTTCAGCGTCGCCTCGGCGACCACCAGGAGGCTGAAGACCGCCGTGTCCTGGCCGCAGAGCGCCTCGATCCCGGCGACGGTGATGCCGGAGTCGAGCGCGGCGACGTCGCCGGGAGTGGTCAAAATGGTCACGAATACCTCAGGCTGTTCCGCAGGGAGGCCGCGAATGCTAATCGCGTATTGGCACCCGGGTCCAGCCGGTTGCAGGTATGGGTTGCCGTCTGTGACACTAGTCGATCTTGAAATATCTGATCGCCGCAAGATCAAAGAATGTGATCATCAGGCCGTACAATGCTCGATCTTTTCATTGATCCATTCCGCGTACTCACTTCACGTGGAATCAACTGACGGCCGCGCCGTTTTGTGGAAGCTGACGATCTGTTCGGCGGACTCGCGTTGGACCACTACCTCGACGTCGACGCCGCCTTGTCCCCCGGCCCCGTCAGAACTGGACGAGGATGCCCGCCATCACGCACGGCCAGACGGCCATCGAGGGTGTCGGTAGCGGCGCTACCCCTGAGGCCGCCCCTGCCGCAGCAGTGATCTATCAGGTGGGGCGGGGGGCTCGGCGGCGGTGGCTGGTGTCGCAGAAAGGGGGGCGGCGGCTACGGTGGCACGCGCACAGCGCCACCACGAAACGATCCGAGGTCACCGTGCTCCCGTCCTCCAGGACGATCTCGACCGGCCCCTCGATCAGCACCGGCCCGCCCCGCACCACCTTCACCCGCCGCCGGTCCCGTGCCCGTACGCCCAGGGCACCTGGCCCCCGGTCACGCGGCCCTGATGTCTCGTCCCCATCCCGTCCCAGGGCGGCGATCCCCTGATCGCCGGGCAACTGCGCGTCCATCCCGCTCGCCTCCATCGCCCTCCATCACCACATTCCCGTTGTGATCACGTCCGGCCCCGCGCTGCCGCGGACGGGGTCAGGCGGCACGTTGTTCGGTGCCGCTGCCAGGCACGGGTGGCTCGTGATCGTCCGGCCGGTCGGCACGGATGACCGCGAGCTCCTCATGGCGCTGGCCTGCCCGCAGCAGGCCCTGGGCTTCCAGCGCCCCCGCCCGCGCCAGCATCACCGGGCCGAACGGTTCATGGGCGCGCGCCGCCACCGACGCCCGCAGCCCCGCCGCCTCCAGCGCCTCCAGCGTCCGCGTCACCCCGCACAGCGAGGACTGCATCACCAGCAGCGTCCCGCGGCGCGCCAGGTACTGCGGCGCCGCCGCACAGATCCTGTCCAGCAGCCACCGCCCGTCGACACCGCCCTCCCACGCCCGGGCCCGGCCCCGCAACGAGGCCGGGTCGACCTCCCCCACCACATACGGGGGGTTGGCCACGATCACGTCGAAGACCTCACCGGTCACCGGTGTGAACAGATCGCCTCGCCGCACCTGGATCGACAGCCCCCGCGCCAGCGCGTTCAACCGCGCCGCCAGGACCGCCCTCGCCGACACATCGACGGCCACCACCTGACGTGCGCCGCCCCGCGCGGCCGCCACCGCCACCGCGCCCGTCCCGGTCCCCACCTCCAGAACCCGCGCTCCCACTGCGATCGTCGACCGCCGCAACTCCCGCACCAGCAGTGCGGTGTCGGCCTGCGGCCGGTACACCCCGGGCAGCCTCACAAGCAACATTCCACACATGTACCGCCATAGCAGCACAGAAAACGCAACTCACCACCTGGTCGGCACCCCTGACCGGCCACCCGAGCGGCGCTCCGGCGGGCCGTCCTCCAGCGGATGCCGCAGCGCCGACCTTGCCGGCCGTGCACCCCAGCACCGCAGCAGGTGCGCCTCCAGCCGCTCCTCCAGCCGCCCGGTCGCCCGCAGCCCCAGCACCACGTCCCCGGCCAGCCCCGGCTCGTCGGCCAGCAGCCCCCCGATCACCTCCCGGCGCAGCACCTGCTCGTGGACGGCGTCGGCCTCGATGTGCTCGGTGTAGAACAGCATCGCGCGCGGCCCCGCCCCGAGTCGCTCCAGCGCCTGCGTCATCCGCCGCGCCGCCGGAGCCGTGGTGATCTCCGCCGCCGCGAAGTGCCCTACCAGCGCCCCTCGCAGCGAGCGCCGCAACCCGAACATCGACATCATGTTCACCGTCGCCAGCATCACCGCCGGCGCCGCGTCCACATGCGCGCCATAGCCGGAGTCCACCCCCATCTCCTCCAGCAGGTCCGCGAACAGGGTGGCATGGACCATCTCCGGGCGGCCGCCGCCGAACTCATCGAACTCCACCGCGACCAGCGCCGCCTTCGCCCGCCCCCACAACCGCGGGATCACCCACGCGTGCGGATCGGCTTCCTTCAAGTGATACACCGAACGCAACGCCGCATACTCCCGCACCTGCCACCACTGGCCCGCCTCCCGCAGATGATGCGAGACACCGGCCGCGTCCACCGGCTCCACCAACATCTCTTCCAGGACCTGCGCCACCTCAGCCGTGCCGACTGCTCCACTCACGCACGCATCGGCACGCAGAGCAGCCAGGAACCCCGCCTCCATCGCCCCGCGCAGGCCGAGCAGCCCCGGATCCCACTCCCAATCCGGATCCACCCCGATAAACCCCCGGTAATGCAGCTCAAAGCAGGTATGCAACGCCAGCTGCAGATCCTCTCCGTACGGATCTGCCGACGCCACCGCCCTCACCGGCAACGCCGTCCTCGACTGCGGGCCGCCTCGCAGGACCTCCACCACCGCCTGAGACAACGGGCCCCGCGGCTCCGGCAACACCGGCACCGCACCCCGAACCTCGTGCCCTTCCTGGACGATCATGTCCCCTCCCAGGGCAGGTAGAACTCCGAACACGGGTACCCGCTCACACGTACCCCACACGCCCGCCCCACCTCCCTGGCCTGCGAACGAACGCGCTTCCCGCGAGAAGTGCCCTGGACCGCGAGGGGAGCGTGCAGGGTCACGGCGCTGCGCCCTGCTCGCCGACGGCGTCTCCCCCTGAGTCTTGCGCTGCCAGGCGCCGACGCGACCGCCGCTGACCTGCCCCCGATCCAAGTCAGGCTCAGGGATAACTACTGCTTCGGGTCTTCCCTAAAGGGCCTGCACGAGAGCGCCGCCCGCAGGCGCGGGGCGGGCGGCGCTCGTCGTGCCGGAGGGTGAATCGGAATGCGTTCTATCTCACGACCGGCCGCTCGGGCCGCTCCCCCTCGAACGGCCCGAGCGGAAGGGTCAGGCGATCCGCTGCATGGGCACCAGAACCTCGCCCGGCTTGTGGGTGTCCATGTCGAACATCGTGAGGGCGGCGAGCGTGGGGCCCTTGTGGCAGCGGTGCAGGAACAGCATCGAGCGGCCCGCGAACATGTTGACGACCATGTCTCGCTTCTCCTCGGCCGGACAGAACACGGTGAACTGCACCGCGCCCTCGCCCATGCATCGCGCGCTTGCGAAGGGACCAGCGTCGGCCTTGAGGCTGCAGGTGATCGGCGGCTTGGGTATGTCGTCGCCCGTACCGGCGGACGCCGAGCCGATGCCGCCGGACAGTGCCAGTGCGGCTGCGCCGATGCCGATCGCGGCCAGAGCGGGTCTGCGGATCTTCATGATCACACTTCCTTGGGAGCTGGGTGGGTCGCATACGTGATCGCCGGCCTCGCCATATGCGGCCCGATTCAGAGGAGGCGGGCCTCGATTGCGGACCCACCATCGACCGTGACGGCCGCCACCAGGAAATTCCATTTCCTCATGAAAGCGCGCTATGGCCGTAAGATTGTTCTGGCTACCTGTCAGATCATGCTGAATGAGCGGCAGCGACCTGTCACATCAACGTCAGTCGCCACCCCTGATGCCGGGGTCCGGGCCACATCAGCAGGGACGGGCACCCGCCCTATCCGGCGCGACGCGGACGCAGCGACCAAGCGGGACGGAAAACCATGCCCAGCGGGCCTTTCAAGTCTTGTGATCCCGCCGCGCTCCGTGCGTTCAGGACGGGGCCTCCGACTACCCCTCATCCATGCCGGATGGATCTGGGAGCGTCGTCGGGTGGTTGTCCGGCGATGCTCGCGGGCGACGTTCTCTGCGGGGTGGGCGGGTCGGATGACGGAGGTGCAGGTCGTTGACCGGCAGTGGACGGGGGGGTGGCGTGTCCTTGACGGATGAGGGGGGGTGGGGGTGTGGGCCGGTGGTCGCCTGTGTCGCTGCCCGTGGGGGTTTTGCGGGTTTGGGGTGTGACCAGCGTGAATGTGACGCGGGTGTGGAGAGGTGGGTGGGCGGGTCGGGGGTGGGGGCATCGTTGGGTCTCAGACTCAAGTGACAAGGGGCCTGCGGGGGGCTGAGGGATGGGTGACGGTGGAGCGACTGGTCTACCGACTGTGTGCCGGTTGGGGTGGATTCATTCACATTCGGCAGGACACGCGGGAGGCGCAATGACCATCGGAGCCTATGACGCCCGGATCAAGCTGCTGGCCGTCCTCGATCAAGGAACCCCCTTCACCGCCGACACCCTCAAGGCCGGTGATGCCTTCGACGTCATCGCCGACATCGAAGTCGGCAAGGCGCTGAACGCGGTGATCGACCGGGTTCAGATCTTTGCCTCGGTGGGCAACCTCACCCAGTTCGCCCCGGTCCAGGCCCAGACCTACGACGACCCCAACCCCACGGCCGCCGACGCCCCCTACCGGGATCGGATCACGATCCCCTTCGTCGCGCTGGCGGGTGTGAACGAAGGCGACATCCTGCAGGCCAGCGCCACACTGAAGGTCACGGCCGGGATCTGGATCGACTATTCCGCCGAGACCAGCGAAACCGTCGTCGTCGCTGCCTGACCCGCGGTGGCCACCGGCCGACCACCTGACGGCCGCACACCCGGCAGCAGGCCACAACCGCCGGTGACGGTCCACCGGCATCCGCGCCGGCACCGCCCCAGTGGCTCGTCCAGGCGGCGACAGTTCCTCCAGCCGTGCGAGCGGCAGGACGAGCGACTGGGGTAGAGGGTCCCCGCGGCGCACGCCGCGGGGATCTTCATCCGACGAGCCTTCGCCTTCCGCGCCGTTCGGCGTTCATTCCTGCATCGGTGTCGCTATGGCGAGCCGTCGCCCGTCGTCCAGCACCACCGCGCACGGACAGGTCCAGTAGCTCCATGGCCTCCCCGCCGATGATCGTCGTTGTGGCGGCCCGGGGTCCCAGCGGAACCAGTTCCCGGACGGGGCCGAGGCGGTCACCCAGATCTGCCGATCGTTCCCGATGACCGCTATGAGACAGCCCGCCTCGTTCGCGGGGTCGGGAATCGTCCCGATAGCGTCGCGGATGCGCGCGTCGGCCGGACGCCCCGTGCGCCGTCCAGCGCGGGGGAGAGCACCGTCGAGTTGAACCCGCGCGCTTTGCCGGGCGCGGACGCGAGGCGCAGCGCGTTCCCCGTGAGCCGGTCGCCCGTCTCGGCTACCAGGTAGGCGCGGTCGGGGGCCTTGGGATCTCGCCAGCCAAGGCAGTCAGGCTCGTCCAAGGTGACTATACGAAGAGCTTGGGGAGGCTGGGACGCTTGGCGTCGCCCTTGGCGCAGTTGACCGAAGCAGGGCCGCAGGTCGCGTTCGGTGATCGCTCGCATAGGGTGCGAGGCTAGGTTCGCGTTGGCGTTGGCGTTGGCGTTCTGGCGCGGGCAATGGGTTCATTGCGCTCAGACCGCAACTGTCGATGCCAGTAGTCGTTTGCACAGATATCTATTATCTCGAGCCCGGGCCTTTAGGTCGAAGGTGATGGCGTCGTCGTCGCTTCGTTAGGCACGGCAGATGGACACCCGGATGGCACTGTTCGAGTACGCCGCTGATGCCACGGGCAACTACGGTCAGCCACGCTCGTTGAACCAGCCGCCTGTGGTGACGATCCCCAACGCCGTCAGGTGATGACCACAGGGCTGCGTGCGACGCGGTCGGTGAGACCGGGGACGTCGGCGATCGCCGCCCGGTGCGCCTCGGCCGCGAGCCGAGCCAGTTCGGCGGCGCGGTCGGCAAGCGGCCCACCGAGCCGCCAGGCGATCAGATGGCGCATCCAGAGAGTGGGCCCGGACAGCGCGCGCACAACGACGTCCGGTCCCGCCTTGAGAGTCGCCTGGCAGGGCGCGACCGCGCGTCCCTCCCCCACGAGGGAGCGGATCATGTCGTGCTCGGTCATCATGTGCCGGACGCGGGGCGCGAACCCGGCCTCTTGGCAGGCGGTGTAGAAGTACCCGGGCCATCCGGCCCCGTCCGGAGGCGTGACCAGCCAGTCCTCGTCTGCGAGCGCCACGAGCGGGACCTCGCTGCGGTCGGCGAGCGGATGCCCTGCCGAGAGCGCGACGGCGACGGGCTCGCTCGCGACGACACGCGTGCCCACGGCTGGGACGGCCGGAAGTTCGTGACCCGGATAGTCGACGACCGTCGCCACGTCGAGACGCTGGGACGCGAGCAGGTCCAGGAGCAGGCGCGGCGAGTACTCGGTGTGCACGGTGATCCGGATGCCGGGCATCTCGAAGAGCCGTTGCAGCAGCCCGGTGAGAACGGGTGTGGCATACCCGCCGATCCGGACGCCGGACGTCCCGGACTCGACCACGGCGCCGGTGAGAAGTTCGTCCACGGTGACCAGGACGGACCGGGCCCGGCTGAGGACGAACAGGCCGAACGGTGTCGGGCTGACGCCGAGCCTGCCGCGCCGGAAGACCTGGCCGCCGAGGGCCGCCTCGATCCGGTGCAACTGCCCGGTCAGCGCGGGCTGGGAGACGCCGACCGTGGCAGCCGCCCGAGAGAGACTGCCTGCGTCCGCGATGACGCACAGTGTGCGCAGATGGCGTAGCTCAAGCTGCACAGCACACCCACTCTCGTCATATAGACCCCGAAATATAGAGGACGGGGATGAGCTGGACGGGCGACCGGTCCATCGGAGCCAACCGTCCGCCCGGATCCGGCGGCTGCCCGCCGCTTCCGGGGCGTCTCGCTCGACCTGGAACACAACGGTTCAAGCACTCCGGCCAGCCGGCAGGCCCCTCTGATCGACAAATCCGGTCCATCTAAGGCCCTCGCCGAGAGCACAGGCGGAGGATATTTGTCGGAGATCTTCTCACCTTGTTGTACGAGCCGATCAGGATTATTGAGGAGGGGTTGCCACCATGGATGACCCGCGTGCGGATAAATTGCATTGGAGATTGCCGCAAAGATCACCTTCCGGTCACTCAGCGTTCCATAGCACCACTGTTATGCCTATATGGGATAGCCGCACAGCGACTCCTTTTCCATACTCGGGGAACCCCAAGGAGGCTCCCCGTGCATATCAGACCCCCGTTCTCCGCCCTGGCCGGGCTTGGCCTGGCCGCCTCCGCACTTAGCGTGGTCGCGGCGTCAACCACCACCGCGCGGCCCGCTCCCACTCGTGCCGAATGGCGTGAGGTGTTCTCACCGGACGGTACGATCCAGCGCGTCCACCTCAACAGGGAGGTCCGCTCCTCTCTCGCTCCCCGCTCCCAGGTTGCCGCCGCCGAAGTCATCCCGATCGAGGTCAACGGGCCGAGCGAAAGTCGCATCGACCTGGTCTTCGTCGGTGACGGTTACACCGCCGCCCAGATGAGCAGTTTCAGCGGGCACGTCCAAAGCAAGTTCCAGGAGGTCATGGCGAAAGAGCCATTCCGCTCCCACCGCAAGCAGTTCAACGTGTGGCAGGTCAACGTCGTCTCGCAACAGTCCGGCGTGGACAATGACCCGTCCAATGGGATCAACCGCAACACCGCCCTCGACATGGGCTTCTGGTGCGCGGGCATCGAACGGCTGCTGTGCGTCAACGAGGCCAAGGCGCAGCAGTACGCCTCCGCCGCCCGCGATGTTGACCAGGTCGTCGCACTGGGGAACACCACGAAGTACGGCGGCGCCGGCGGTGCCGTGGCCACCGCGTCCGGCGGGAACGCCCAGGCCGGAGAGATCGCCGTTCACGAGATGGGGCACTCGATCGGCGGCCTCGCCGACGAGTACTCCTACGGCAAAGGCGACCGTTACCAAGGCCCGGAACCGGCCGAGTCCAACGTCTCGACGTACACGAGCGCGGCCATGCGGCAGAACAAGGCGAAATGGGCACGCTGGCTCGGCCAGGCCACGCCCGATGGTGGCGTGATCGACACCTACGAAGGCGCGTTCTACCATCAGCGCGGTATCTACCGGCCCAGCCAGGACTCGATCATGCGGACGCTCGGCCGGGAGTTCAATCTCCCCGGACGCGAGGCCATGATCGCCGCGTTCTACCGCGAGACCCGTCTGATCGACGCCAGCGCGTCCGCCGCTCACGTAACCGCCCGAACGCGGCTGTGGGTGCATCCACTCAAGGCGACCGCATCCGTCCACACCATCTGGCGCGTGGATGGACACCAAGTCGGGCACGGCGATGACATCGACCTGAAGGAGTTTCGTCTGAGCAACGGCACTCACACGGTGACGGCGACGGTCACCGACACCACGCCGTGGGTGCGGAGTTCCACGCTGCGGCGTTCTGCGCTGACCGACACCCGCACTTGGAGTGTCGCGGGCTAGCCGAGCCATGAGGACCGGGTCCCGGTCTCGGTGCGAAAGCCTAGGCATCGTTACCGCCTCATCCGGGGTCGTCCGTCATGAGGAGGCGTCATCAGGGGGTGGGGAGACCGAATTCGCGTTGCTCAGGAGGAGGCGCGGACCGCCGGGCCCTGAGGCGGGGACGGCCCAGGTCTGGTTCGTGCCGTCACTGAGTTGGAGGGCGTAGGCGATCGTGCGCTCGTCGAGCCAGACCGGCTGGTCGTCGACGCTCCGGATCTCGGCGAGCGGGGTGGGCCTGAGCGTGGCGAGGTCGAGCGTGGAGAGGCGCCAGCCCCGCTTCGGGTCGCCGCCGACGGCCGCCTTGTAGGCCAGGCGGGTGCCATCGGGTGACAGGGACGGGCATTCGACGTTGGACGCGAGCGTGCGGATCGTCCGGGCCGCGAAGTCGCCCTGCACGAGGTAGCGGTGCCCGCCGGTGGACAGCGTCGCGTAGAAGCGGTTGTCGTCGGCGGTGAAGGTGACGCCCCAGAAGTTCACGTCCATGTTCCGGTAGGGGACGCCGTCCTTGGTGATCGTGAAGTCCTCCAGGGTCTTGACGAGGCGGCCGGTCCGGGTGTCGAGGATGCCCGCCTGTGTGGAGAACCCCGTGGTCGCGTAGGAGTGGCCGTCGATGAAGAGCGTCCAGGCGACCATCCGTCCGCTGGCCGACACCCGCAGGCGGTTGGGAAACCCGGTGAGCGGGATCCGCCGCCGCTCCTGCAACCGGGCGTCCATGACGACCAGCGCCCCCGCGCTCAGCGCCCCGACCGGCCGTAGGCAGGCGACGGTTCCAGCGGCGGCATAGGCACGGTCGCACTCGACCGGCGTCACCCGGCGCGGCCCGGTCGGGAGCGTGTACGAGAGCCTGCCGTTCGTGAGGACCTGGAGCCGCCGCCCGGCGGCCCCGCCGTTGGCGGGGGCGGGCTGCGCACCATGGAAGATCGTGTAGAGGACGGCCACCGCGGCCAGGAACACGGCCGAGGCCGTCAGGGCGATGACGCGGGAGCGCAGGTTCATGGTCTCGCCTTTCCGGAGGGCCGGAGCAGGAGAGCGGTTCCGGCGAGGGCGATGAGGCTGATCACGGCGGCGGCGAGCAGGGCGGGCCGGATTCCCCACACCTGCCAGGCCACCCCGAACAGCACCGAGGAGACGAGGTAGGCGGCGGCCTGCCCGCTCTGGATCAGCGCGATGCCGGTCGTCCGCAGCCCGGCCGGCAGCAGCGGCCCGGCGAGGGCGATCAGCCCACCGTCGGTCGCGGCGTAGAACGCCCCGTGCAGGACGACCACGGTGCCGACCAGCCAGAGCCCTCCGGGTGCCTCGGCGAGCAGCAGGTAGGTGACGGTGAGGGTCAGGTAGCCGCCGAGAACCACGGGCATCCGCCCGATCCGGTCAGCGAGCACGCCCGCGGGCGTGGCGAGCAGCAGGTAGACGCCGCTGGTGGCGACCGCGAGCAGCGGGAACCAGCCGAGCGCGAGGTCCGCGCGCTTCTGGACCAGCAGGTAGGTGAAGCCGTCGCCGATCGTGGCCAGTCCGAGCAGGCAGGACGCGGGTACCAGCCGGCGCGCGCCGGGCCCGCTCATCAGTGCCCGCCACCGCAGCGCCTCGCGGGGCGGCTTCGGGCCGGGGGTGTCGCGGACGAAGAGCACGAGGACCATCACGCCGAGGAGGGCGACGCAGAAGCTCGTCATGATGACCGAGTCAAAGGAGCCGGGCGCCGCGGCGAGGACGGCGAGCGCGACGAGGGGGCCCACGAAGGCACCGGCGGCGTCCATCGTCCGGTGGACGCCGAAGGCCCGGCCCAGGTGTTCGGGTGGGGTGCACAACGTGATGAGGGCGTCCCGCGGGGCGGTACGCAGGCCCTTGCCCGCGCGGTCCGCGGTGATGGCGAGGCTGATCCCGACGCCGGAGCCTGCCGCCGCGAGTAGGCCGAGCTTGGCGGCGGCGGACATGCCGTACCCGAGGAACGCCACGGGCTTGCGCCGGTCGGTGAGGTCGGCCACATACCCGCCGATCAGCCGGAGGAGCACCGTGGCCCCGGTGTAGACGCCGTCGATCGCGCCGTAGGCGGCCGGGCTGAAGTGCAGGCCCACCACAAGGTAGAGCGGCAGGATCGCGGTGACCATCTCGGCGGAGACATCCGTGATCAGGCTGACGGCGCCCAGGGCGACCACGTTGGCCGCGACGGGGCCCGCGCGTCCGCCGGCCGCCGGGCGGGAAAGGGTGGAGAGATACACGCCGGCTCCTTGGGAGGGCCCGGCACGTCGCCGTGCCGGGCCCGGACGGTCAGTGGCAGTTGGTGGTGCCGCTGTCGGCGTAGGTCTTGCCGGCCTCGGGGACGAACTGCCAGTCGTAGCTTCCGGCGTGCAGCGTCAGCTTGAGGACGCCGTAGGTGTCGCTGTTGCGGGCCTGACTGTTGGGCTGGATGGTGCCGAAGGAGTAGTGGCTGGCTCCGCCCATCCCGGCGACGAACTCGCGGACGCCGCGCGCGGGGTCGGCGGCGCCGCTCGGGTTCATCGGCGCGAACCGCTCGTACTGGTGGTTGTGGCCGGTCACGATGACGTCGGCATTGTTGTCGTAGAGGGCCTGGACGAGCGGGCTCACCGCGGTGTTGGGTGCGTGGTTGGCGCCGGACGTCCACCTCGGGTGGTGCCAGTAGGCGATGGTGCAGGGCCTGGGATTGGCGGCAAGGTCGGCCCGCAGCCACTGCTCCTGCGCGCCGCCCGCGGCGCAGCCGCCGCTGATCGACCCGCAGTTGGAGTTCAGGGCGACGACATGCCAGTTGGAGCCGATGTTGTAGGAGTAGTAGCCCTTGGACGGGTCACCGGCGGCGGCGCCGAAGTAGCCGTAGTACCCCGTCGCGCCGGCGGTGTTGTAGTCGTGGTTGCCGGGCGACGGGCGGGTACGCGCCTTGTGCCGTCCCCACGTCGGGTTGTAGTAGGTGTTGAACTCGCTGGTCGTACCGCTGTCGTAGACGTTGTCGCCGGCGGTGAAGACCGTCCCGGAGATGTTGTCGAGCAGGGCCGCGGTCGCGCTGTCGCCCGAGCCGGAATTGCTGATGTCACCGGCGCCGACGAGCACAGGGTCGCCGCTCGGCGGGGGCGTGGTCCCGGTGGTGACGACGAGTTGCGGCGCGAGCGCCCCGCTCTCCCGGGAGTCGTAGTCCGCGCCGTCGCTGCTGGACGAGGTGACGCCGATGCTGTAGGTCCCGTTGCCGGCCACTAGCGAGGTCACGTCGATCTCGTACCAGGTGTTGCGCGACACCGATCCGAGCGAACCCAGCGTGGTGCCGTTGATGGCGGGCTGATTGTTGTAGGTGACCCCGGTCTCGGACCAGGCGGTGTCGGTCATGGCCTTGAAGGTGCCGCCGTTGTTGCTGACGGCGCCGGAGGAATCGTCGGTGTGCACGCGCAGTTTCACGCTGCTGACCGTCTCGGTGACGCCGCTGACGGTGAACTTCAGGAAGGTCCTCTTGATCGGCGAGTTGTCGACCCCGAGGGTTCCGGCCGTCCCGAAGTTGGTGCCGGCCGCGTCGCTGGCGACGTGGGTGTCGGCTACGGGGGTGAAGGTCTGGACGGCTGCCGAGGCGGCGCCGCCGGACAGCGTGAGCACTGCCAGGGCGGAGGCGCCGAGGACGCCCGTAAAGGCGACGGCGAGCACGCTTCTGGTGGGGGACATGTCCACTCCTCTGCGGGGGGGAGATTGGGCATTCCGGAGGTTATTTTCAGCACCGCACATCTCAACGATTTCTAAGCGAGCGGATGTCGTCCACCGGGTGAATGACCCTGTGCTTCAAAGGTCCGTAAGAAGCGGGAGTCACGTATTCGGTCCCACCGTTACCGCAGCATTGATCAAAATTGCAAGGCACGATGTTTCGCTCGAATTCCGACCGCCAGCACGGACCATGGAGCGGGAACGAATATGATCTGCGGAGCCGTGGATCAGAAACCGCAGCGCATCGATACGATTCCCCAGGTCCACGGGGCATGTTGCGCGGTGGCTGCGCCGCCCACGCCACGTTCGGGTGCGCAGTCACTCCGGCCAGCCGGGCTCTGCGGATGCCAGGGCCGGGATGTCGACGGCAGGGTCTTTGTATGACGCGCCGGGCCGGCCGCCTCCGGGCCGCGCGACGAAATAGGCCGCCGGTCTTCGAGCAGCTTCGATAGAAGAGGGACCGTCCTGTCGCGTTCAGGCTCCTGCGAATGTTCGGTAATGGTTTCCATATCCGCGTGGAACGGGTTGACAACGCCCTCGGAGACGGTCGTAGGTGAGGCACGGCATGAAAGGTCGATGATTGGCGGGGGTGCTGTCGGTTTCTCGTTCCCGCTGACCCGTGCGGCGGGTGCGTGGCGGTCAGCGTGCGGGATGCCGCGTGCGTGGTCAGGGCTCGGTGCGCAGCACGGCCAGCGCGGTGGCCCAGGCGATGAGCTGGTCAAGGGTTCTGGCGAGCGCGTCGGTCTGGTGGTCGGCGGGGGTGAATTCCGTGAAACCGGTGAAATCGGTGTGCATGTTCACGGCGGCCGGGGCGTGTGCTGGCCAGCACGACAGCGATCTGATCATGGGCAGGGTCCTTTCGGTGGGAACGCGCGATGGCAGCCGCTTCCCGAGGCCATTCGGTCACGGCGGCGGCAGCAACGTCAGGCCTGCTCGTGGCCGGAGAACATGTCGACCAGACGGGTGACGGGGTCGGGTCCGAACATCTGCTCCAGCGACGCGGCCGACTCGGTGGCCGAGATCTCGCTGCGCGGGAACAGCGCCTTCTCGTAGGCCGCGAGGGCGGCCTCGACGTCGCCGGGGTGGCCTGCGACGGCCAGCCCGAGCTCGGCACCGTCCAGCATCGCGAGATTGGCGCCCTCGCCGGCGAACGGCGACATCAGGTGCGCGGCATCGCCCAGTACCGTCACCCCGGGCACGCGGTCCCAGCGGTTGCCGACGGGCAACGCGTGAATGCGGCGTGGCACCAAGGCGCCGTCAGCGTCGGTGATCAGCGTCTGGAACACCGGATCCCACTCGGTGAAGTGGGCGAGCACGGCTCCTTTGGCTGTGGCGGTGTCGGTGAAGTCGACATCCTCCAGCCAGTCCTCGGCGACCCGCAGAGCGGTGTAGACGTGGAGGCTACCGTCGGTCTCGCGGTGGGCGAGGAACCCGCGCTCGCCGTCCAGGGCGATGAAGAAACCGCCGCCGATAAGCTCGGCGCTGCCGGGGTGACGGGTGTCTGCGTCCAGCAGGTCGAGTTCGACGAAACTGATGCCGGTATAGGACGGCGCAACGGCCGACACCAGCGGCCGGATCCGTGACCAGGCGCCATCGGCTCCGATCAACAGGTCGGTGGTGATGCTGCGGCCGTCAGCGAAGGTCACCTCGTGGCGGCCACCGTGCAGGGGGTGGGCTCCGGTGACCTTCCGGCCCCAGTGGATCGTCTCTCCGGGCAAGGAGTTCAGCAGCAGGTCGCGCAGGTCTCCACGGTCCACCTCGGGACGGCCGCCGGTGCCGTCGTCCTCCTCTCGCAGGGCGACCGTGCCGTCCTTGTTCAGCAGGCGCAAAGCCTGACCGCCGTCGTGGACGATCTTGCGGAAGTCCTCGTGGAGGCCGGCAGCGTGCAGTGCCTTCTGACCGTTCTCCTCGTGGATGTCGAGCATGCCGCCCTGCGTGCGGGCGCCCCGATCCGGTTCCAGGTCGAACACGGCCACCTGGACGCCGTGAACGTGCAGGACCCGGGCGGCGGTGAGGCCACCGAGGCCGCCGCCGATGATCGCGATGGGGTGGTGGGTGCTCATCAGGTCTCCAAGGTGGTGTCAGCTGCGCTCATCGCGGGCCGTCATCAGGGCCACTCCGACAGGGGAAGTTCCGGGCGTGGCTGGTGGCGGACATACAGGACCCAAAGACGCCCCGGACGGAACGCCCGGCTGGTGGAGGGTCCTATGAACAGCCGTGCGAGTCACTGCCGATCACCTCCGGAGCAGAGCATGAAACGAGAGCAATGGTACTGTCGCTTGAAAATCATAACAGCTCTACTTATAGCGTCGTTTCGCCTCACGGTAGAGTGGGACCATGACCGAGGCCACGATGGGCCGCCGCGAGCGCAAGAAGGCCCGTACCAGGCAGGCGATCGCCGATGCGGCGCTACAGCTGTTCCTGGAACGCGGGTTCGACGAGGTCACGGTCAAGGACGTCGCGGAAGCCGCCGACGTGTCGATGAGCGGGCTGTTCAAGCACTTCCCGACCAAGGAGTCCCTGGTCTTCGACCAGGAGGACGACGTGCGGGCAGGCATCGTCTCCGCCGTCCAAGACCGCCCGGAGGGCGCCCCCGTCCTCCAGGTCTTGCGGGACTGGCTGCTGCGCTACACCTGCCAGAAGGCCGATGACCCGCGCGCCGCCGCGTTCGTCGACCTGATCGCCGGCGCCCCGGCGCTCAGCGACCACGCCCGCCGCATGTGGCTGCGATACGAACAAGAACTGGCCGAGGCGATCCACCAGGCGGAACCGGACGGTCCCGGCGCCAGCATCGCCGCGCGGGCCGTGGCCCGGTTCGTCCTCGACAGCGCGCAGCCCAGGCAGCCCCATGACCCCGGCGCCGACCTCGACGCCGCCTTCACCCTCCTCGCCAACGGGTGGCCCGCCCCAGAAATGCGCGCCGCGCAACACGATCGGCCACAGAACCTGGTCTCCGGCGCATCGCTGTCACCACCAACTCGACCGCCGGGGCTGCGGGAACGCAAGAAGGCCCAGACCCGCCAAGCCATCACCCGGGCCGCGCTGGATCTGTTCATCGCACGCGGGTACGACGACGTTGGGGTCCGCGAGATCGCCGACGCGGCCGACACCTCGATCGCGACCCTGTTCACCTACTTCCCCGACGGCAAGGCAAGCCTGGTCTTCCCCGGCAACCGGACGGATCACATCGCCGCCCTGGTCCACGCCGTCCACCACCGCACCGCCGGGCAGACCATCCTGCGCGCCGTGCACGACCACATGGCCGAACGCGGCCCCTTCGCCGCCGACCTCAATCCGGACGAGCTACGGGCCCTGGACCTGGCCCGCGCCACCCCCGAACTGAGCGACTACGCCCTGCGCTCCTGGAGCGCAGCCCGAGACGCCCTCACCACCGCCATCACCCGAGAGGCCGCGCTCCCCCACGACGACCTCAGCGCCCGGCTCCTTGCCCGCTACCTCCTGCAGATCCCCGACCTCGCCAACTCCATCACCGGCGACGCCCGCCGCACCCTGGACGTCATCACCGACCTACTCGAACGCGGATGGCCCGCTGGCCTCACCAGCACGCCACGCTTGGAAGGCACCACCGAACACTGAGGGCAACGCAGCCGCTGTTTCAGGACAAGCCTGGATGACCTGAATCGACGGCAGCCTCCGGCAAAGATCCACTTTGGTCAGAATCGGGCGCTGTTGACCTGGTCGGAAGGCATCCCGGCCCGAGACTTGGCGGGCGGTCAGATGGCGATGGCGCCGCCGACGAAGGTCCGTTCCGGCGGGGAGGCCACGAGTTCCACCATGGTGCCGGCGCGAAGCTCCTCCCCGAGCACGCGGATGATCGCCTCAGTGAGGGCGGTTCCGAGCCCCGCGGTGATCTGCTCCGCGTCGGGGCGGTCGAACACGCCGGCGCGGACGCCCAGAATCACCGAGGCGCTGGTGTCGACGCTCTTGCCGCCTCGTGCGAAGCGGCCCGCGGGCACCCCGTCCAGGCACACGCTCACCAGTTCACGGGCCCATTCGCCGTAGACTCCGACGATCGCCTCGGTCAACGCGGTGACAAGCTCGGGTTCCTTGCCCGACAGCCTTTTCTCTGGAAGACGGACGGTCAGATGCGGCACAGTAGGCCTCGTTTCCTTTGACAACAAAGGCTTTAATCACAAAGGTATCTGTGAGAGGGCTCCGATGTCCACGCAATCGGACGGTCCGGCCGTCGACGAGGCCGTCCGCACCCTGCTGCTGCTCATGCCACGTCTCGTCGGCCGCGCCAAGCGTCTTCCCATCCCCTCGGCGCTCCAGAGCCTGGATCTGGCGCCACGCCATCTCGCCCTGCTGGCTCATCTGGAATACGACGGTCCTGCCAGCATCAACGAGCTCGCCGCCCGGTTGGAGGTCGCACCCACGACCGTGAGTCTCATGGTCAGCGAGCTGTCGCGGCCGGGCGTCCTGGAACGCACCGCCGATCCCACTGACCGCCGCCGCCGCATCATCGCCATCGCGCCCGCCTTCACCGCACCGATCGGGGAATGGCTGTCCGGCTCCGCCTGCGCCTGGAAGCGCGTCATGCGCGACCTCACCCCCACCGAGCGGGCGACGGTCATCACCGCCCTGCGCGCCTACGAGACCGCCTTGGATCAGGACCTCGACCGGTTTGGGGAGTCAACACCGCTGAAGCGGGCCAGGCCGAGACCGACGTAGTCCAGCCCTGCCGAGCGCCGCGGCTGGGCCGAGACGGCAGACCACGATTCTGCCGGCGACCGTCCGGCTCCTGGAGACGGCATCGGTCGACATGTCCTGAACGTACCGGACCTGCCGATCGCATCGAGCCTGCCGGCGCGCGTCGAGCGAGCGGGCAGGGTTGAGTCACAGTGGACGCTGCCGGAGCTCCGGTCAATGGCAGGGCGTGTTAGCTGCCCTTGAGAAGTTCTGCTTGCGGCAACTCCTCAGAACGCAGGCGACCCGTCTGTGTATCGAGAAGGTGCCATCGAGTCGTCGCACCATCCGGACCGTTGAGTGTCCCCCGCGCGAGCGCAGCGTCAATGCAACGCCGCACCTCGTCCTCCGCCTCTTGCTCCGCGGCGAACAGGACACGCAGACGAGTCGTGCTGCCCTGTAGGTCGGCGACCGTATGGTGCGGAGCGGTCGGACAGGGCGGCTCGTGCTCCCAGCTCCCACAGAGAGCCACGGTGATCGCGGCCCCTGGAGCCCGCAGATCACCGCCTGCTTCCACGAGGATCGTCGCCTCATGGGCGAAAGCTTCGCGCACCCTCCCACAATGACACAGCATGCGCCGAGAGGTGCGGTGTCGAGGTCGCCCAACAATCGATGGCGGTCTCAGTGGCCGCTACAACGACGGTGCGCACAGGGCAGCGCAAACTGGGTTCGGCGAGTGGTAGCACGGCTCCCTGCGGGGCCAACCGAGGGCTGTCCATAGAACACCAATTCAACAGAAGAGCATGAACTCCGTCCGGCAGGCACTGACTCCAGCGACCAGTGGCCGATACCGGCTACTCACCCAGAAATGAAAGCTACCGCAGTCATGATGTGGCAGCGTGCGAAGTGTCCGCACTTGTCATAGATCTATACGAGAATAATCGCTAGGAGTCTGCGATGACAGCCGATTCGACACGCGCTGTCGGGGCGCCCTCGCTCGGCATCGTCCGTCCCCCCGGTTTCTGGACTTCGCCTTTTGGTTGGACGTTCGTGCTCGTTGCCTGCGTCGCTGCGTTAGGTACGGTGATGCTCGTCCGAGCCCCGGGGGTCGTGACGATCCGCGGGATCATGGCGTCCAAGCAGGACTTCTTCAACGATGAGGGGGTTCAGCGCCTGCTGCTGAAGCACGGTATCCGCGTCGATGTCACCGCCCGCGGCTCGGGCGAGGCCGTCTACGAGGTGCTCAGCCACAGGACGCAGCAGGCCCAGCCTTACGATTTCGCCTTTCCGTCTGGGCAGCCGGCGGCGGATCGGATCAAGAGCGAGCGCAGCCAACGGGGCCTGTACGTCCGGACGACACGCCTGTTCACCAGCCCGGTCGTGCTCGCGAGCTACCGCGAGTACGCCGAGACCTTGGTCAGAAACGGCGCTGCGTCCCGACATTCGGGCGGGCCGGGCGGAGCGCTCTACTACACGCTCGACACGGCCAAATTCATCGAGTTGGGCAAGAGCGGCAAGACCTGGAACGACATCGGCATCGGCGACAACAGCAGCCCCCGGGTCACGAACGGCAACCGGGTACTCGCCCACAACCCCGGAGTGTGCCGGTCCAATTCCGGCACCACCTATCTCGGACTTGTCGCCTTCGTGGAGAACAACGAACGGCCGGCACAGAATGAGGCTGAGATCGACCGGCTTGCCAGAGATGTTCAACCGTTCATCACCGCGATCGGCATGCCGGAGTCGGACCTGTGGCAGTTCTACATCACTCCGGAGGGCAAGAGCCAGGGGCCGATCGTCGTGGTGTACGAGCACCAGTTCCTCGCCTATCAGCAGGCCAATCGGCGCCAGACTGGTCGTCTGGACAGCGAGCGGGTACTGCTCTATCCCAAACAGGAGTTCCAGACCGATCCGGAGTACATATCACTCAAACCCGGTGCCGCCGACCGGCTCGGCCAGCTGCTCCTCAAAGACCGGGACCTGCGCCGGCGCATGATGGAGCTCGGCTTCCGAATGATCGACCAATCTGACGCCACCGGGACCAGGCAGCTCTTCAACCAGCTCGCTCAGCGTGGCGTGCCGGCACCCGACCCCCGCACCGATTACACCGCTGCGGAACTGCCGGAGCTGAACCTCCTGCAACGCTTGGTCCATGCCGTCGGCAGGTGCCCCTCATGAGGGCGCGGCGGTCCCGGCGCCCTCTCGCCCTTCTCATGGCCTGCGCGTTGCTCGTCCTGGACACCGGTTGCACCTCGGACGTCACGACGCTCCGGGTGCTGGCAAGCTCAGAGCTGACCAACATGCGCCCGCTCCTGGACGAGCTGCGCCGTGACACCGGGATCGAGGTCGAACTCGACTACCGGGGCACGGTCGACGCGTCCGCCATGCTCGCCAAGGGCGACGACCACGATCTTGCCTGGCTGTCCGACGACCGGTATCTGCAGCTCAAGTTGCAGGAGTCGGGCCGGCCGCTGCGCCCCCTGTCCAGGGAGATCATGATGTCGCCGGTGGTCTTCGGTGTCCGGCGGCAGACAGCGGATCGGCTCCGCCGCGACGCCCCGGATCCGAACCTGTCCTGGGCGGACATCGCCGACGGCGCGGCGAAAGGGCTGGTGCACTTCGGCATGGCCGACCCCTGGCACGCCAGCAGCGGGCTCGCCGCCCTCGTCGGCGTCGCGACGGCGGCGGCCAGGACGGGCGGTGCACTGCGCCCACAGGACGTCACCTGTGATCGGCTGCGCGGCCTGTTCTCCGGCCAGACGCTCACCGCGCCGTCCTCGGACAAGCTCATCGAGGCGTTCGTCGCGAACCAGGGAAGAGCCGACGCGTTGATCGGGTACGAATCGACACTGCTCTCGCTCAACGCGAGTGGGCGGCTGCGCGAACCGCTTGAGATCGTCTATCCCGAGGACGGCATCGTGATGTCGGAGTATCCGCTGCTGCTGCTCGATCCCGCACGGCGCGCCGCCTACGACAAGGTCGTGGCCTGGCTGACACGTCCCGACACCCAGCGCAAGATCATGCAGCGGACGCTGCGGCGCCCCGTCCTGCCCACCGTGCCCCGGGCTCCTCAGCTGCGCAACGAGATAGGCAACGCACTGTACTTCCCGGACCAGTCCCAGGTCATCGACCGGCTGCTGGCCAACTACACCTCGAACGCACACCAGCCTGGCCAGGTGATCTTCGTTCTGGACTACTCCGGCTCCATGAAGGGTGCGCGGATCAAGGCGCTTCGCGCGACGTTCGAGGGCCTCGGCGGCGGAGACGACTCTTCCCTCGGCAGGTTCGTGCGGTTCTACCAGGGTGAACGATTCACTCTCATGCGCTTCGGGGAGAGTGTCCACGCCGAACGCAACATCACCATCAGCGGCAAGAACGACGCCGAGGCAATACGCAGCTTCCTCGCTGCCGACCGGTTCCACCAGGACACCGCCGTGTGGTCAGCGCTCGACCACGCATACCAGCGCGCCGCCGAACTCCGGCGCGCCGACCCGAAACGCCAGGTGACCATCGTTCTCATGACCGACGGCCAGAACAACTCCGGTATGCCCCTGGCGGATTTCCTCCGCCGCTACAACGCCCTACCAGTGGAGAGCAAATCCGTGCACACCTACACCATCCGCTTCGGCGAGGCCGACCCGGCTGAGCTGAACGCCGCCGCCAAGGCCACCGGCGGACGCATGATCGACGCGAACGCGTCCTCGCTCGACCTGGCCTTCGAACAAACCCGCGGCTGTCGCTGACCCGGAGGCACACATGCTGCTGTGGAGCTTGATCACCGCCAGTGCCCTCGCCGCAATGCTGGCGATCCCCTTGGTCTACGCGTTCAAGGTGCATCGCCACCCGTCGGTGCTGGCGCGGAAGCAGAAACCGGGGATCTGCATCTACCTCGACGAGGACAATGCCATGGACCTCTATCTACAGGGCGACTACCCGTACCTGCACAGCACGGTCGTGAAGACCTCGCGCCGCAACATCGTGTTGGGGTTACTGCTCCGCTTCCTTCCCTTCCTCGCAAACGTGCAACACACAGCCGCAGAAGAGCAGGTCATCAAGTATTTCGAGGAGGTGGGCCCGATCACGGTCATCGGCCGGATCGTCCGCGCGCTGAATGACGCGGACGACATCGTTCATGTCGACCTCCTCAACCACACGATCTGCCCGAATGCGGACCTGGAACGGACGCTGGGGCCGAGCCGCGGCAAGCAGCCCCGATCGGCCCGCCTGCGCGACCTCGAATCAGACACCTTCGTCTCGGTGATGGGACGCTTCAAGGTCACGGACAAATCCGAGAAGGCGACCACCTTCTCCGCCCCGTACGGCGGTTCCTCCGCGGACTCCCCCACGGTCAGCGTCACTTGCATCACCAAGCACCTGCGCCGCGACGACACCCCCGACCTCGCCTTCCGCGCCCGCTGCCTGGGAAAAATCAACTGGGACCCCACCACCGGCCACCTAAAGATCTACCCCGTCCTCGCAATCTTCCAGTAGCCCAGGCCGTAACCGAACTCGCTGGTGTGGTCGTAGCCCGGCTGCCGGGGCTGCTCCACATCGGTCGCATCTCTGGCCCGACGTACCGCATGCCGCTCGACGCACATGCGGTCGACGGCGGCTACCTCGTCGTTCTGGTGTACGGATCGGGCTCGGATGGGTGCAGAACGTCCTGGCGGCGGACGGTGCACGGCTTCGGGTCGATGGGCGGGCGGTGGACCTGGCCGTCCCGCGCCTGGTCGAGAAGGACGAGGCATTCCGGGGTCCGAGAAGTACCCTTGGGCGATGTTCTCGCCTCAAGGCCCTTCACTGCGCGAACTGGTGGTCCAGGCCTTGTCATCGGTCGAGCGAGGCTACGACCTGCTCGCTCCGAAGTTCGACCACACGCCCTTCCGCACTCCCGACAACGTTCTCGGCGCAACCGCCGATGCCCTGCGTCCGTTCGGGCCCTTTGGGGAGGGACTGGACGTGTGCTGCGGCACCGGCGCAGGCGTGCGGGCCCTGAGACCCTTGTGCCAAGGGCGGCTCACGGGCGTCGACTTCAGCACCGGCATGCTCGCGCAGGCTCGCCAAGCCCACCCGGACGTCGAATGGGTGCGGGCCGAGGTTCGGGCCCTGCCCTTCGTCGAAACCTTCGACCTCGCGGTGAGCTTTGGAGCGCTGGGGCATTTCCTGCCCACCGAACGGCCCCTGCTCTTCTCCAAGGTGTACCGCGCGCTGCGGCCCGGCGGGATGTTCGCCTTCCCGATCGCAGCGCCCTTGCCTCTCACGTCTGTCTCGTACTGGACCCTGCTCGGATTCGACATCGTGATGCGAGTGCGCAATGCGGTGTGGCGTCCGCCCTTCATCATGTATTACCGCACCTGTCCGTTGCAGGCAGTACGCCGCGACTTGACCGAAGCTGGATTCACGGTGACCACAGCTCCCTTGGCGGCCCTGGGACGGCGCGAGGACGGCAGCCCGCGCTATCGCCTCGTGCTCGCGCGGAGACCGTAGTTTCTCGGGTGGCGGACGGCTCACCACGTGACCGTGGCAGGCAATCCGAATCGGCGCGGAAGGTCGCTGTCAAGGACATGTGTGATGGCGTGGATTCGGCGTGAAGGCTTGGGCTGGACCGATGAATTTCCTCGGCGAGGCAGGTCTCCTCCACCATGACCGCCACACATGAACCCACAGACGGGAAGCCGGGCCACGATCTGCCGGCCCCCGCCCCCCAGGGAATCCTGACCGACCGTAGTTCTGAGGCCCGCAAGACGCCCGCCGTCGTCCGATTGCTGGTGCTCGCGACGTTCGTGGTCATCCTCAATGAGACGATCATGATCAACGCGATCCCGCGGCTGATGACGGATCTGGACGTCACCGAGCAGGCCGCACAGTGGCTATCGACGGCGTTCATGCTGACCATGGCCGCGGTGATCCCGGTCACCGGCTGGTTCCTCCAGCGCGTCACCACCCGCCGTGCCTACGCCACCGCGATGGTCGTCTTTCTCACCGGCACGCTGCTGGCCACGGTCGCACCGGTCTTCGAGGTGCTGCTGGTCGCGCGGGTCATCCAGGCATCCGGTACGGCGGTGATGATGCCGCTGCTGATGACGACGCTGATGACCGTCGTGCCTGAGCACGACCGTGGACGCGTGATGGGCAACGTGACCATGGCGATCTCGGTTGCGCCGGCCATGGGACCCGCGGTCTCGGGTCTGATCCTGCAACTTGGTTCGTGGCGCCTGCTCTTCGCGGCGGTACTGCCGATCGCGGCCCTGATCACCTGGCGGGGTCTGGCGCAGCTGGAGAACATCGGGGAATCGCGGGTCAGCACCATCGACTGGTTCAGTGTCGGTGCCGCGGCCGCCGGCTTCGGCTCCCTGGTGTACGGGCTGAGCCGGTTCGGCCAGGGCGGGGCGGCGGTTCCCGTGGTGATCGTCGTGATCGGGCTGGCCATGATCGGGGTCTTCGTGCTCCGCCAGCTTCGGTTGCAGCGCCACGGCACTCCCCTCCTGGACCTGCGCATCCTCCGGCACACCACGTACGCCCTCTCCCTGCTGCTGATGTCGCTCGGGTTCATCGCGATGCTGGGCTCGATGATGCTGCTGCCCATCTACCTGCAGAACCTGCGCGGACTCAGCCCGTTGCAGACCGGACTGCTGGTGATGCCCGGCGGCCTGGCGATGGGGCTGCTCGGTCCGACGGTGGGACGCCTGTTCGACCGCTTCGGCGGCCGGATGCTGATCATTCCCGGGTCGATGGGCATCCTGCTCGCCCTGGCCGGCTACACCCAGATCTCGATGACGATGCCGTACTGGCAGGTGCTCGGCCTGCACACGCTGCTCATGGTCTCGCTGGCCACGACCTTCACCCCGGTGTTCACCCTCGGCCTCGGGGCCCTGCCGTCCCAGCTGTACGCCCACGGCAGCTCGATGCTGGGCACCCTTCAGCAGGTCGCCGCGGCCCTCGGCACGGCCCTGGTGGTGACCGTGATGGCCGGCCGCGCCGAAGCCCGGATCGCCGACGGCGTCACCGAGACGCTCGCCCAGCTCGACGGGATGCGGCTGGCGTTCGTCGTCAGCACCGTGTTGATCGTCGCGATGGTCGCGATCGCCTTCTTCCTGCCGAGGGCGAAGCCCGCCGGCACGCCCGAGGAACCCGGCACTTCTTCGGACGACACCGGGGAAACGACCGGTCTGAACCTCGAACCGGTTCGCTGACCGGTGCGCCTCGCCCAGTGCCGGCTCGGAGAGCTCCAGCAGAGTGCGTGTGCGGGTCGGCAGCGCTTGACCGGGCCCGGGCCTGGTCAAGCGCTGCGTACGACTCTCACGCGTGTCGGGGCCGTCACTGGTAAAGGGCACTCCAGAAGGCGTAGTTGTGCTCGTTCGCGAAGTCCACCTGACGGATACCGGCCTTGCCGGGTGCCAGCACCTGGGTGACGTTCCCGCCTGCACGCCAGGTCGGCGAACCCGGGCCGTTGGGGTCGCCGGTACGAGCGAACCGCGTCCAGTAGTCCGTCATCTGACCGGCCAGGCGCCGCTGACTGACGCTCAGCAGGCTTGCGTCGAAGTAGTCGGTGGCGAACTGGTACTGCAACTCGGCGGCGTGGAACGCGCCGGTCGGGAAGCCGGGCGTCGCCACGCCCGCCACCCACGGTGCTCCGCTGTCGGCGAACTCGTAGGCGTACGCGGGGACTCGCCCCTGGAGGGAACGGGAGACGTCCGTCACCGAACGGGCGAAGGTGGCATCGGTCACGAGCGCGGACCACGCCTCGCTCGGGGAAGCGTAGTTCCGAACCGGGTACCGGGACAGCACCTTGGACGCCTTCTCCGCGCCGACGTAGGTCCGCACACGGGTGGCGTACTCCGCCTCGTCCTTCATCGGCGGAACGCCCATGAGCTGCTGCGCGGCCTCGAACGTGCGGTACTCGTCGCGGGTCATGCCGTACATGACCGGAACCCTGGAGAACCTCCCTCGCGCCAGGGCCTCCTTGGGCGAGTACGGCAGCACTCCCCCGCCTCCGTACACCGGCGCGAACCCGTACTCCGACTCCTTCAGCAGCTTCGACGTCGGCAGCGCGCGCAGGCATGCCGCGGCGGTGGCAGGGTCCGGACAGCCGAGCTTGGCGGCCACCGTCTGGCCCTGGCGCTCGGCGATGTCCCTCGGCCGCGGCAGCCAGCTTCCGGTCGGGTCGGGCGTGCCGTCGAAGTCGGGCCAGTTCGCGACCGTGCACGGACCGCTCTGGACGATCGCACGCTGGAACAGGCCCCTGGCGCCCGGCGCGGCGAGCTGCGAGCACGTGCTCACCCCACCCGCCGACTCACCGAACACCGTGACGTTGCCGGCATCGCCGCCGAACGCCGCCGCGTTGCGCCCCACCCAGCGCAGCGCCGCCTGCTGGTCCTCCAGGCCGAAGTTCCCGGAACGGTTCCTGGCCGGGCCGCCGTCCAGGGACGGGTGGTCGAGGAATCCGAAGAGCCCGAGCCGGTAGTTCACCGTCACGACGACCACGTCCCCACGGACGGCCATCTCCTTCGGCCGGTACATGGCACCGGCGCCGTTCCGGAATCCGCTGCCGTGGATCCAGACCATTACCGGCAAGCGCTTTCCGTTCGCGGGCCTCCGCGGCGTGGTCACGTTGAGGAAGAGGCAGTCCTCGCTGTCGCTCGCCTTCTCACCGAAGAATCCCGCGTTCTGAGCGCACGCGCTGCCCGGTTCCGTCGCGTCTCGCGGTGCCGTCCAGGGCTTCACCGGCTGCGGTGACCCCCACCGGACGGGCGGCGCCGCATACGGGACACCGAGGAACTCCCGATGGTCCGCGCCGACCGTGCCCCGCACCGGACCACTGTCGGTGACCACCAGCGCGCTCATCCCGGCTACCGCCGAGCCGGGCGCCGCGGTGACCCCCGCGACCCCGATCACCACGACACCTCCGATGGCCGCGAGCGAGATTCCTCGCGCGCGCCGCTTCCGACCTGCGTTCATGACGTCTCCCGTTCGGTCGAGTGGTTCCCCCTACGGTGGCGGGGCCACCGTGCAGGCACACGGGTCCTTCCACTAGAACGGCGGTAGACCTAGCCCCACCGGTCCCTCACCGGCGCCGCGCGTCGAGTTCGCTCTGCCAGAGCAGGTCGGTCAGGCGCTCGACCCCCGCGGCCAGATGGCGGCGATAGGTCGTCATCGGCAGGCCGAGCAGTTCCGCCGCGAGTTGCTGGGTACCGGCGGGCCGCAGGTAGGTGTGATGCAGCGCCCGAAAGGCGCGCCGGTCGCGAGGGGACGCCTCCAGGAGGCCGGCACCTCCGTGGATGGCGTCACGAAGTGCGTCGGCTCTGTCCGTCCCGTCCCCGGCCGGGTCCGCCAGGCTCGTCCGCAGGAGGGCAGAGCGGCGCAGCCCGTCCGCCCTGCCGAGGTCGCGGAGCGCGGCTCGCACGGCTTCGGCGAACTGCGGCCTGTCCAGGGGAGGTACGCCCGCCGGCGGCGGTCTGGCCTCCCGGTCGGCCATCAGCGACAGCCAGGCGAGCGGTGGGACGCTGCGCCAGTCGTGGCCGTACACGCCGTAGCAGTGGCCGCCGATCTCGACGTCGGCGGACGGGATCCGGTGGTAGTCCAGGTGGCCGCATCCGTCCGCCCAGAAATCCGGGTCGCGGAAGGTGAGGTAGGTCCCGGCGAGGAAGGGCGTGGACAGGGACGACCGGGAGAACTGCAACGTGATGAAGGTCTGGACGCGGGAGATGTCCTGGTAGGCGTCCCGGTCCATCCAGAAGCGGACGAGACGGGCGGTCTCCGGCTCGCTCAGTTCGCCGTTCCGGTCCAGATGCGCGATGACCGCGGCCGCCAGGGGGTCGGTCCGCCGGTCGCGGTCGTCCATCTCCTCGATCGAGAGCTGGAGCGAGAAGCCGACCGGCTCGCCCTGCTCGTCGCGGACGACCAGGAAACCCTGCGGCTGGCGTGTGACCCAGTGATCGAACAGGTCGGCCGCCGCGGCTCCCTCGTGCTTCACCACCCATGACCGCAGCAGCGGACGGTCGCTCTCCGCCGCCGTTGTCGCCTGCAGGGTGTCGGCGTCGGTCCCGCCCGGTCCCATCTTTCCCAGGAAGGGTTTCAGGACGGATCTGTCGCGGTGCAGGTACGCGAAGTCCAGCAGCAGATTCTGCTGTGTCGCCGGGTCGGCCCGCTGGAACTGCGCACGGTAGTAGCCGGCGGCCCTGCGCTGGGTGGTGGCGTAGCCGTCGGGGTTCCGCCAGCGCGTTTCGGCGGCCAGGACCTCCCGGACGAGGTCGTGCGGGTACAACCCGCGCGCACCGTGCTCGATGATCGACAAGCCGCGGAGCCACTCGAACAGCGCTGCCGCCGCGGGCCGGTCGAGCATGGCGGCCAGCAGCGGCTCGGTGAGCCCGAGGACCTGGGCGCAGGCTTCGAGCGCGGCCCGGTGGTCGGGGGACGGGACGGTGTCCACCAGGCTTCTCAGCAGTGCCGCGATGACGTCGGGGGTGGTCGGGGCGACGGTGGAACGGCGCTGGACGCGGGCGTCGGCCACCAGCGCCAAGGCCAGCGGATGCCCCCGGGTGAAGGCGAGCGCGGCGTCGCTGTCGGCGTCGGGGAAGCCGCGCACGGCCAGCATCCGGCGGCCATCGGCCGGGGCGAGGTTGTCCAGCGGCAGGGTGACCAGCAACTCCCGCCAGCCCGGGTCCGCGCGCCAGCCGAGCGACGGCCGTTCCCGTCCGGACAGGACGGCCAGCGCGTCGGCCGGCAGCCGGGGGATCAGTTCCTCGCGCAGCCAGCGGTCCAGCGGCGCGAGCGCCTCCAGGGTGTCGACGAGGAGCAAGAGGTCCGGGACCTCCCCGGTCGCGGCGAGCGGGTCCTCGCCGGGCCCGCGGCCGAGGTGGGCGCCGAGCGCGGCGACCACCGCGGGGGCCACCGGGGCGAGTTCCCGGCCGTCCAGCCAGATGCAGCGGCGGCCCTGCCGTTGTCCCAGCCATTCGAACTGGTGCAGCAGGGCCGTCTTGCCGACGCCGCCCGGCCCGTGGACGAACACCACGCGCGGGGCGTCCTGGTCGGCGAGGAGCCCTTGGAACCGTGCGAGTTCGTCGCGCCGGCCGACGAAACCGCGGCGGCGGGCGGTGGCGAGACGGTCGGCGAGACGCCGGGCCATGCGCGGTGCCCCCTCACCCACGACAAAGCCTGGCGGTTCCACCAGGACATCGCCCATCCTTCCGACATTTCGCCTTACCGGGTGGGGAGGTCAGCCTCACCGCCGTGCGGGCCCGCCGCCACCGCGACGGGCCCGCACCGCACGCTCAGGTCGTGCTGATGGTGACGTAGTTCAGGTACACGTTCGACGTGCCGTTGTTCTTCGCGCACGCGGTGTAGTCGCCCGCGCCCTGCCAGTTGTACCAGCCCGCCTGGGTCTGGGCTCCCCAGGCCGTCACCGGGCCGGGCGAACCGGTTCCGGTCACCACACTGCCGCCCTGGCCGATGACCTTGAACTTCAGGCCCGGCTGATTGGCGCTGCCCGAAGCGGTCACCGAGTTGTCGGCATGCGCTGCCACGCATGCCTCGCCGCCCGGGCGCAGCACGATGTTCGACAGCGAGCCGCCACTGGCGAACGCCACGCCCGGCAGGGCCAGCAAGCCCAACGTGGTCGCGCCAGAAAGTGCCAGCCCGGCGGCAACGCGGCGGCCCCGGCGCTTCCGCCGGCCCTGGTTCTCGGTCATGGTCATCGTTCCAGTCCCTTCCGCGGTCCGTCCGGGTCCTCCTGGCGGACCGCCGGTCGACGGCCGTCCGCCCCGTTGACGTCCGGCCTGTCGTGCGATGTCAGGAAGGTACGGGCGGGCGTCGCCCACGTTGCAGACCGTTCTCCCACCGCTTTCCGTCCGATCGGCGTCCACCAGGGCCGCGGCTGCCGCGCTCACCGATTCGGCGGCGCGTTCTCCTCACCGTGGGCGCCGTAGCGGAGCCCGTCGACGAGCAGGTCGATCATGCGCCGCGTGTGGCCGTCGTCGTCATCCTGGACGGGCAGGGTCAGGTTTCCCACGGCGCGCAGCAGGTCTTCTGGATCAGCGTCGGCGCGGATCTCGCCGCTCTTCGCCGCCGTGGCGAGGAGTGCGCCGAGGACGGGCACGAAGCGCTGCTGGAAGTAGGCGGGCAGGCTGTCGAACGCCGGGTCTCCCGAGTGCAGCGCGGCACTGAGACCGCGTTTGGTGGCGATGAATCCCGCGAAGCGCCGCAACCACTGGACGAGCGCGTCGACCGGCTCATACCGATCTGCCAGGGAACCGGCCGCGTCGGCACAAGAGTCGACCTCGTGGCGGAACACCGCGGCGATGAGATCCGAGCGCTGCGGGAAGTGCCGGTAGAGGGTGCCGGCCCCCACGCCCGCCTTGGCGGTGATCTGCCTGACGGGGGCGTCCACGCCGGAAGCGGTGAACACCTCGGCGGCCGCGATGAGAAGGGCGTCGATGCTGCGCTGCGCGTCGGCGCGCACCCGTCGATGGGGCCGCCCCTCATCCGTCGGGTGATCGTTCACGGTCCGCTCCCGGTTGCTAAATGGAACAACGTTCCGTATCGTCGTAGGTGGAACATTGTTCCGCTTACCTGAGCGTAGCGCGCTGGAGCGAGCACGGCCAACGCATAAGGAGAATCATGAAGTACCGCACACTGGGTCGGACCGGCATCAAGGTCAGCCCCTACTGCCTGGGCGCGATGATGTTCGGCGCCGTGGGCAACCCCGACCATGACGATTGCGTCCGCATGATCCACAAGGCGCTCGACGCGGGCGTCAATGTCGTCGACACCGCGGACTTCTACTCGCGTGGCGAGTCCGAGGAGATCGTCGGCAAGGCCCTCAAGGGCCGCCGGGACGATGTCGTGCTCGCCACCAAGGCGCACCTGCCGATGGGAGACGATCCCAACCAGCAGGGCAATTCGCGGCGTTGGCTGGTCCGCGCCCTCGACGACTCGCTGCGCCGGCTGCAGACCGATCACGTCGACCTGTTCCAGATTCACCGGCCCGCACCGGACACCGACGTGGAGGAAACCCTCTCGGCCCTCAGTGACCTGGTACGGGCGGGCAAGGTCCGGTCTATTGGCACCTCCACCTTCCCGGCCTCGGACATCGTCGAGGCGCAGTGGGTCGCCGAGCGACGGGGCCTGGAGCGCTTCCGCTCCGAGCAGCCGCCCTACTCGATCCTGGACCGTGGGATCGAACGCGAGGTGCTGCCCGTCTGCGAGCGTTACGGCATGGGCACGCTGGTCTGGAGCCCCCTCGCCCAGGGTCTGCTGACCGGCCGCTACCGCAAGGGACAGCAGACCGACAGCCACCGGGCGGGCTTCGGCTTCAGACACCTGAGCGACGAGCGCCGCCTCGACGCCGTCGAACAGCTGATCTCCCTCGCGCAGGAGGCCGGGATGTCGCTGACGCATCTGGCCATGGCCTTCGCGATCACCCACCCCGGCGTCACCTGCGCGATCGTCGGCCCGCGCACGATGGAGCATCTCGACGACCTCCTGGCAGGCGCCAAGACCACGCTGACCGACGACCTCCTCGACCGGATCGACGCCATCGTGGCTCCCGGCACAGGCGTCGGGACGCTGGACGCCGCCTACAACCCACCCGCCATCACGCACCCCCGCCTCCGCCGGCGCCTGCCCGACGAGCGCTCCGCCACCTGATCTCCGGGGTACGAACACACGAAGATCAAGTACAGTGATCTTGTATTGAGGGACGGAACTCCCCGCAGGAGCGATCCTTCAGCAGGATCTCCCCGTCCGGTTCTGCGCCCACTCCTCGACCTCCTGTCATCGCGCAGAAGGGAAACCAAGTGAGGCGTTGGAGAACAGCCCTGATCAGCGTGGCCGCAGTCGCGGCACTGCTCGTCCCCGTGCACACGGCCGCGGCCACGCCGGGCGGGACCGTCAAGCCACCGATTCGCGACTCCTCAGAACCTGTTGTCGATCTCGGCCGCAGCACGACGAAGGCTCCCGCACGCGGGGCCGGATCCGCCGACCACACGATCACACTGCGCGGCATCGACATCGACGGTGCGGCACTCGCCCCCCTGGCCAGCCTCATCGATCTGGCGACCGGTGCGGAGATCCAGCTGACCGAGACCGGGGACACACTCACCGGCAGTGTGCCGCCCGGGGACTACAGCCTGACCGGCATCGTCCTCACGGGTGCTCGTGATGCCCCTCGGGACCTGGCCCTTTACGGGAACCCCACGCTGTCGGTACGCGGCGACGTCGATCTGACCTTGGACGCCCGGACGGCGACGGAACTCAGGGCGGTCAGCCCCTCCACGACCGCCACCGAGTTCAACAGTCACGCCCAACTCACCCAGACGATCGCCGGCCAGGAGATCACTACGACCATCAGCGGCAGGCCCGAGATCGACCTGCGCGCGTGGCCGTCGGCCAGCACCACCCGGCCGTACCACTTCCTGTACGTGGAAAGTCAGTCCGAACCGTTGACCACCCGGCCGTCGCCGCGCGTCTACAATTTGGCGTTCCCGACGTCCGGCCGCATTCCCGCAGAACTGGCTTTCACCGCCACCCCGGAAAGCCTGGCCCTGGTCAACACAACCTATGCCTCTCAGGGGGTGCCCTCCACCGGACTCGGTCCCCATGTCGTCATCGTCGACTTCGACGGCATCGGAGGTGAGTCTTTGGGACTGACTCATGCCGCCGGTGCGCCCAGTACTCAACGGGTCTACTACACCGCGAACGGTGTGAAATGGAGAGGCAACTACTTCTACACCGTGGGCTCCATCCAGGTAGCCGAACGGCAATCCGGATTGCGAGCGTACGCCGCAGGCAACACCTATTCCGAGACCTGGAACAAGGCCGCGTTCGGGCCCACGGTCAAGGTCGGACATGGTCAGGGGCTGCTCATCGCCCGTCCGCTGCTGAGTGACACCGGCCAGCTGGGCCGCGAGAACTTCGGCGGCAACTACACCACCGGCACCACGGGCTCGCTCATCCTCTACCGCAACGGGCAGAAGGTCGGAGACAGCACCAACCCGCTCGCCGGCGACTGGACGGTGCCCGCGGCGGCCGCCACGTTCCAACTCGACATGGCCGTGAAGCGCACGGTCACCTGGTCCAACTACGTCACGGCCGTCAACGCTCGTTGGACCTTCCCGTCCGCGGAACGGCCCGGTGACCCGTTCGACGACCAGCGCCGGCTGCTCCAGGCACGGATCACCGGCGGCTACGACACCAGTGGACGCGCGCCATCGGGCACGACGTTCCCGCTGGAGGTGAACGTCGAGCGCGCCGTGGACGGTACCGCGGTGACCTCGGTATCCCTGGAGGCATCCTTCAACGACGGCGTTACCTGGACCAGCGCGCCGCTGACTCCGAACGGCACCGACCGCTGGACCGCCAGGGTCGCTCACCCCACCACCCACAACGGCTACGTGGCGCTGCGCTTCAAGGCCGCCGACGGCTCCGGAAACGCGGTGGAGCAGACCGTGACCCGCGCCTACGGCCTACGCTGACACCGGCCGCCGACGGTCCCGGGCGCTCTCCACGGGCATCCGAGACCGTCGGCATGCCGGCGGCCATTCTGACCGCTCGCCCCTGTCGGCCCTTGAATCAGCGTGGCCGCCGGACCTCGCGCCGGCGCACGGCGGCCGCGCCCCCGAACCCGTCGAGCAATTCGGCCAGCAGCCCGTGGGCCTGCTCCAGCCGTTCCCGCCCGTAACGCTCGGCAAGCTCGTCTTGAAGCGTGGTACGCGCGTGGCGCGCCGCGGTCTCGGCGTCCGTGCCGCGGCGGGTGAGCCGGACGCGGCGGGTCCGGGCGTCACCGGCACCGGCGATCCGCCCGGCATAGCCGAGGCTTTCCAGCTCCTTCAGCGCCTTGGACGCGCCCTGTTGTGTCACACCCATCCGGACGGCCAGCTCCCCGACGGTCGGCTCGGCGTCCACCAGGTGCTGGAACACGTAGCCATGGGAGAACCGCAGGTCACCGAACCCGTCAGCCGACATGAGGTCCTGGATCCGCGCCGCCGCCGCGAAGCCGACGAACAGTGCGAGGGTGCCGGTGTACCGGCCGGCCACGTCCTGCGCGCCCACATCGCGACCTTCCTGACCTTCCACGACGGCCTGATCACCTCGCAGCGTGACTACGACTGCTACGCCCCCCTCCCCCGCTGAATCGCCAGGACGTCCATGTCGGTTCGAGACGGCTCGGTTCGGGACTGCGACGCACGGGCGTCCGGCCGGCCTGTTCCGTCACACAGGCCGGCCTCGGCGTGCGGTCAGTCCGCCGCGACGATCGCCGCCACCGGTCCGCCGCCCGATGGGCCCTGGTGCACCGCGGCGACCGACACGAACACCGCGGGATCGCCGGTGACCGCGGCGGTGACACCGCCGACGGTGGCCTTGATCTGCCGGTGCCAGTGCACATCGGAGTCGTCGAGCATGACGGTGCGCCGCCCGCGTACCCGCCCGGTGGGGTCCGCCTCGCACTTGAGGAAGACGTTCACCAGGCGCCCGTCCAGGTCGTCGGAATGCGGCCGCTCGGGCAGGTCCAGGCCCGCCGAGCGGATCGCCGCCCAGACCCCGTCGGCGTCCAGCGCGTCCTTCATGACGCTGTGACCGATGCGGTAGCGCCCGCCGACGCCACGCGCGTTGCCGACCACGACGATCTGCGCCCGATCGAGCTCGACACCGGACGAGCAGGAGGCGACCGAGGAGTACAGGGACAGGTCCCGGTGGATCTGCTCGGCGCTCGGCATGGAGATCTCGTCGAGTGCGACCGCGATGCCGAGCGCGGTGGTGGAGTTGGAGACGTCCATGGACTTGAGGGTGTCCTCTGTCCACACGTCGAAGCCGCGCGCCTTGGCGTCGTTGACGGTCTCCAGCACCAGCAGCGGCGTCTTGGTCTGCACGTAGTGCACATCCGCCGGGTCGGTGATGCCCGCCGCCTTCATCGCCGCGCGCACCCCGTCGGCGACCTTCTCCACCATCGCGGGACGGCCGATGTCCTCGGGACGGATGGGCTCGCTCATCGCGACGCCCACGACGACCCGCGGCTCGTCGGTGGGCTCGTACCTGCCCACCGGGGCGTACGCGAACACCGTCGCGTGCGGGGAGATGACACCGTCGGTGCCGCCGGACCAGACCAGCGGCACCTCCTGCACGGACGCCTCCGAGCGGTTCCCCTTGGCCGCGAGCACCTCCCGGAAGGCGCGGTCGGCGAGGATGCGGGTGTAGTCGTTGACACCGCCGTTGCCCTCCGTCTTGCCGATGACGGCCAGGACGTCGTCGGCGGCGAACACCCCGTCGTCGATGAGCTTGGCCAGCCCCGACGCGTCGGTCACACTCTCGATGGCCACCTTGTGGACCTCGATCGGCCTCGGCATCTGTTCCACCTCGTTCTCTCGTTGTTCACTGATCGCGGTCTTGCTGGATGTTGTTTCCCTTGCTGGATCCTGGAATGTCACGGGCCGCGGTTCTCCACGACGGTGCCGCCACCGCCCTCCACCGCGTCGGTGATGCGGCCGAGCGTGGTGATCACGGCCCGCCGGCCGCCGTTCTCCACGAAGCGGACCGCGGCCTCGACCTTGGGCCCCATGCTGCCGCCGGCGAACTGCCCCGCGTCGGCGTGGGCACGCAACTCGGCGGGTGTGGCCCGCTCGATCGGACGTTCCAGGTCGGTGCCGAAATCGACCATCGCGTAGGGCACATCGGTCGCGATGACCAGAATGTCCGCGCCGACCTCGGTCGCCAGCAGCGCGGCGGTCAGATCCTTGTCCAGGACCGCCTCGGTCTCGCCGTCGCCGCGCTCGGCCACCGGGATCCCGCCTCCCCCGGCCGCCACGGTGACGAATCCCGCCGCCAGCAGGGCGCGGACGGCGTCGGCGTCCAGGACGGAGATCGGTTCCGGTGACGGGACGACCCGCCGCCAGCCGCGTGTCCCCCGGTCCTCCCAGTGCTGGCCGAGTGCGGCGAAGCGCTCCGCCTCGGCACGGGGCAGGTAGCGGCCGACCGGCTTCGTCGGCCGCTCGAACGCGGGATCACCGGGATCGACGAGGGTCCGGGTGACCACCGCGGCCACCGGCACCTGCCGTCCACGCCGGCGCAGAGCGGCCTCAAGCGCGGAGACGATCGTGAAGCCCAGCGTTCCCTGGGTCTGCGCGACGCACCAGTCGAGCGGCACGGGCGGGACGACACCCGCGGCCAGTTCGTTCTTCACCAGCAGATTGCCAACCTGGGGGCCGTTACCGTGGGTGAGGACGACCTCGGTACCGGCGGCCACGAGGTCCGCGACGCATTCCATGGCCGCCTCGACCGCGGAGCGCTGCGCGTCCGGCGTGGCGCTCCCGTCGGGACCCGTCATGGCGTTGCCGCCCAGGGCGACGAGCACGCGTGCGGGCTCGGGAATCGGCATGCTGTGGGCTCTCCTGTCGTAGTCCGGCGCGGCCCTGCCGCCGCCGGTGGCTGTCTGGGTGGGAAGCGCGGTTCCGCGCCCGAACGGTCGGCGACCACGGATCAACGTTGACCCGGCAGGTGCCGTTCGGCCTGCGGGTGCGCGGCCTCGGCGCGGGCAACGCGTCGCGGGTCCGGTGCGGCATAGCGCCCCAGGCGGTCGGCCAGCCGCCGGTCGGCGGGGCGACGCAGCAGCCCGACCAGTTCGTATTCGAGCGCGCACGCGAGGCGGGCGAGGAAGTCCGCCGGCTCGTCGGCGGCGTCGGGACGCTCGGCGACGACACGGTCGACGACACCGTCGCGCAACAGGTCGAGTGAGCGGATGCCCTGCTTGTGGGCGAGTTCGGCGGCCCTGCCGGCCGTCCGGTAGCGGATGGCCGAGGCGCCCTCGGGCGGCAGCGGCGACAGCCATCCGTGCTGCGCGCACAGCACCCGGTCGGCGGGCAGCAGCGCGAGCGCGCCGCCGCCCGCGCCCTCCCCGAGGATCAGGCAGAGGGTGGGGACGGGCAGGGTGACCATCTCGGCGAGGCAGCGGGCGATCGCACCCGCGAGCCCGCCCTCCTCGGCCTCCTTGCTGAGGGCGGCTCCGGCCGTGTCGACGACGCTGAGCAGAGGCAGGTCGAGCTCGGCGGCCAGGCGCATGCCGCGCCGTGCCACCCGCAGCGCCGCCGGGCCCAACGGGCCGTACTGGTTCTGCCGCTGCCGATCTTGGCCAAGGACCACGCACGGCGCCCCGCCGAAGCGTGCGAGCGCCAGCAGGAGCCCTGGGTCGCTCTCGCCCTCACCGGTGCCGTTCAGGGGGACGACATCGGCGGCCCAGCGCAGAAGGGCACGTACCCCGGGGCGGTCTGGACGGCGGGACAGCTCGACCGAGGTCCAGGCCGGGGTGTCCGCGAGCTTCTCCAGTGGCAGCGGGGTGGCCTCGGGAAGCCGCTCGTGCCGAGCGGCGACGATGTCCAGCACCCGGGCCGCCACCGCCCGCAGGCCGCCGGGTTCGACGACCGCGTCGAGGAGGCCTCGCGCGTGCAGGTTCTCGGCGATCTGGACGCCGGGCGGGAAGGGTTCGCCGTGCAGCGCCTCGTACACCCGCGGCCCGAGGAAGCCGATCAGCGCGCCAGGCTCGGCGGCCGTGACATGGCCGAGCGAGCCCCAGGAGGCGAGCGCCCCACCGGTCGTCGGGTGGCGCAGATAGGTGAGGTAGGGCAGCCCGGCGGCACGGTGCGCGGCGATCGCGGCGGAGATCGGGATCATCTGAACGACCGCGCTCGTGCCCTCCTGCATCCGGGTTCCACCGGACGTCGGCGAGGCGAGCAGCGGCAGGCCCTCGGCGGTCGCGCGTTCGACGGCCGTGACCAGCCGTCGCGCGGCGGCGGTCCCGATCGATCCCGCCAGGAAGGAGAACTCGCAGGCGATGACGGCGACCCGCCGCCCCTGGATGCGGCCCTCGCCGGTGGTCACGGACTCGTCGGCGCCGGTGCGCTCGCGTGCTTCGCGGAGTTCCTCGGCGTAGTCGGCGTCCAGGTCGGCGGGCTGTTGCGGTGGTGTGTCCCAGGTGATCCAGGTGCCCGGGTCCAGGACGAGGCGGATCAGCTCCCTGCCCCCGGTGCGTTCGCGGCGCGGCACGGCGGGCGCCTCGGCGGGACCGGCGTCCCGAGGCTGGGTCGAGGCGCTCATGCGCCCACCGCCGCGGTACCGCGCCCGTGCCGGGCGACGGCGTGCTGTTCGCGGGCGTCCTCGGCGTCGAGCCAGTCCAGGACCGCGTCCGTATGCTCGCCCAGCGTCGGAGGCGCCTCGTGGCGGCGCCGACCGCCCCCGTCGAGGCGGACCGCCGGACCGGGGATGCGCACCGGTCCGAGTGTGCTGTGCACGAGGTCGAGCAGCAGCCCCTGCGACCGCGTCTGGTCCCATTCGTACACCCGGTCCAGGGTGCGGACCTCGCCCGCCGGGACACCGGCCTCGGCCAGTTCCGCCAGCAGCTCGTCCACGCTCCGGTCGGCGAACGCCGCGTTGATCACATCGGTGAGGTCGTCACGGTTGGCGACCCGGTCGGCGTTGACCGCGAACCGCGGGTCGTCCGCGGCGAGCCCGACCAGCGGCGCGAAGGTCTCCCACAGCCTCTCGCCGCCGACGGCGATCTGGATGACGGCATCCCGGCAGCGGTAGGAGCCGTAGGGCTGGAGTGAGGGGTGCAGGTTGCCCTGCGCCCGTCCGACCTGCCCGGCGACCGTGTAGTTCGTGCCCTGGAAGGCGTGCACCCCGACGATCGCGGCCAGCAGCGAGGTGCGCACGACACGCCCGACGCCCGTGCGCTCACGCTCGTGCAGTGCGGCCAGCACTCCGTACGCGCCGTACATCCCCGCCAGGACGTCCCCGACCGGTACGCCGATGCGGGTCGGCTCGTCCGGGCCGGGCCCGGTCAGGCTCATCAGCCCGGCCTCGCCCTGCGCGATCTGGTCGTAGCCCGGACGGCCGCCCTGGGGGCCGTCGTGACCGAACCCGGTGATCGAGAGCACCACCAGGCGCGGGTTGAGCCGGTGCAGTTCCTCGATGGGGAAGCCGAGCCGGTCCAGGACGCCGGTGCGGAAGTTCTCCACCAGCACGTCGCAGCGCCGCGCCAGCCGGGCCAGCGTCCGCCGCCCGTCGTCCGACTTCAGGTCCAGGAGCATGGACTCCTTGTTGCGGTTGCAGGACAGGAAGTAGGTCGACTCGCGAGCGTCCTCGGGCCCGACGAACGGCGGTCCCCAGCCCCGGGTGTCGTCTCCGCCCCGGGGATGTTCCACCTTGATGACGCGGGCGCCCATGTCGCCGAGCATCATCGCGGCGTGCGGGCCGGCGAGGGCCCGGGAGAGGTCGAGTACGACGAGGTCGCACAGTGGTCCGCTCACGTCGGGGCATCTCCTTTCTTGCGGGTGGGCCCAAGCGGCGTGAAGCATCGGGCCGAACGGTTGGCGAGGCACTCAGGCTAGGCAGGCGAACATCCGGTGCTCGTCGTCAATATCCGCCCGAGGTTCGCGCATTCTTTGGCTGATTCTGTGATGGGTCGGTGCCTGCGGAAGCCGGGAGCGGGCCCGGTCGCGACCGTGTTCTCAGCCGTGCGGGAAGGCCGTCCTCGCAGGCCGCACCAGGTCGTCCGCATAACGGCGGAGCAGTTCGAGGTTGCGGTCGGCGAGATGGTCGAACACCTGGGGAACGCTCGACCCCGGGGTGAGCCCGGCGAGGGCGCGGGACGGCTCCAGATGCGCCGTGACCCACCCCTCGTGGGAGGAGCCGCGGGCGACCACCTCCGCCCCCGGCGTGACGATCATCGAGTTGCCGAAGTAGAGCACTCCGGCCGGATCCGCGCCGGTGGCGTTGGCGCCCACCAGGTAGACGTGGTTGTCGTAGGCCCGCGCCCGGCAGGTCAGTTCCCACAGGTCGGCCGACCGCAGCAGCGCCGACGGGCGGCAGATGACCTCCGCCCCCCGGACGGCCTGGATCCGGCTCAGCTCCGGGTAGTCGCCGTCGAAGCAGATGATCATGCCGATGCGGCCGAGGGCGGTGTCGACGACCGTGACACTGTTGCCCGGGACCACCCAACCGCCACCGGAACGCCGCTCGCCCCCGAACGGATGGGTCTTGCGGTAGACGCCGAGCACCTGGCCGTCCGGACCCGCCAGTACCGCCGAGTTGTGAACGGTCCCGCGTTCGGAGCCGCGTTCATAGGTTCCCCACACGAGGTGTGCTCCGAGCTCGCGGGCGCACTCCTGGAAGGGCTCCGTGAGCGTCCCGGGGGCGTCGTCGACGAGGTCCCACAGGGCCTCGGCGCCGATCGCCGGCGTGAACCCGGTGGTAACGCTCTCGGGCAGCACGACCAGGTCGGCGCCGGTGGAGGCCACGCATCTCCTGGTCCACGCGAGCGCGTGGTCGATGTTCTCCTTGACCACGGCCAAGGTGAGCGGGCCGGGCCTCGGGGCGACCTGGACGGCCGCCGCGGTGAACGCGCGCATGAGATCGTTTCTCCTGGCGTTGAGGTCTACGTCGACGGGTGTGGCGCGTTCACCGCACCGGGCGAAGAAGGTTCGGCCCCTTTCCGGTCTTCCCCGACGGACTTCCGGGGTCGAGGGTGGGCCAAGGCATTCAGCACGTGGTAGGAGACCAGCGTGATGATCGTGCCCAGTGCGATGCCCTGGATGGTGAAGTCCTCGGAGAACTTCAGCGTGACCCCGCCGATGCCCATGATCACTCCGGCCGCGACCGGGATGAGGTTGACGGGGTCACCGAAGTCCACCGCGTTCTCGAACCAGATCTTGACCCCGAGCAGGCCGATCATGCCGTAGAGGACGACGGTCACACCGCCGAGCACGCCGCCCGGCGTGGCGGCGATGACCGCCCCGACCTTCGGACAGAACCCGATGAGGATCGCGACGCCCGCCGCGACGTAGTAGGCGGCCGTGGAGTAGACCCTCGTCGCGGCCATGACACCGATGTTCTCGGCGTAGGTGGTCGTGGGAGAGCCGCCCACGCCGCTGGCCATGGCCGTGCCGAGGCCGTCGGCGAAGATCGCCCTGCCCAGGCTGCCGTCGAGGTCGGTACGGGTCATCTCGGCGACCGCCTTGACGTGCCCGGCGTTCTCGGCGATGAGCGCGACGACCGCCGGGAGGGCGAGCAGGATCGCCGAGGTCTTGAAGTCCGGGGCATGCGTGTGCGGCAGCCCGATCCAGTCGGCGCCGCCGACTCCCGACAGATCGATCCTGTCGTGCGCGAACGCCTTGCCTCCGTTGGCGCCGGGGATCACGGAGGTGATCGGCCCGAAGAGCCCGTCGAAGGCCCAGGAGAGCGCGTAGCCGAGGACCAGTCCGAGGAAGACCGCGATCCGGCCCCAGAAACCGCGCAGCAGCACGATCATCGAGATGACGCCGATCATGGTGATGAACGCGATCCACTGGTCCTGCGGCCAGTACGTGGAAGCCACGACGGGCGCGAGGTTGAAGCCGATGAGCAGGACCACGGCGCCGGAGACGACCGGCGGCAGGACTCTGTTGATCGCCTGCGCGCCGACCAGGCGTATCAGCAGCCCCGCGAGAGCGAGGACGACACCCGCGACGAGGATGGCTCCGGTGACGGTGGAGCTGGTGCCGCCGCCCGCGCGGATCGCCGCCACCGCGCCGAAGAACGAGGCGCTGGTGCCGAGATAGCTCGGGACCTTGCCCTGCACGATGAGCAGGAAGAGCACCGTGGAGACGCCCGACATCAGGATCGCCAGGTTGGGGTCGAGCCCCATGATGATCGGGAAGACGAACGTCGCGCCGAACATGGCGACGACGTGTTGGGCCCCCAGCCCCATCGTGCGGCCCCAGGAGAGCCTTTCGTCCGGGAGGACGATCTCGCCCGGACGTGGTGTACTGCCGTCCCCGTGGAGTTTCCAGCCAAAGCCGAGTGCCATCTTCTGCCGCCTTCCAGGCGTATGGGGAGTGAGAGGGCATGGCACCTCGCACCGCCCGGCACCTGTGAATGTTGGAGACCTGCGGACGCCCTTCCGGCGCCGAGGTGGGGGCAACGTTACGAGCCGTATTTCGGGGCAGCATGAGCTGTGTCTGCCATGTCATCCCGGGATCTGTTGGCAGAATCATCCAAGGACATCGGTTGCTCCCTGAGGCGGTCGGCGCTGGGCCGCCTCGATGCCGGAGTCGGCCCCCGAGACCCGGGGTGCGGCGGCACCTGATGTCGTGACATCTGCTAACCGTTTCCGGATCGCGTTGGCACTGTGCGCTGTCGCTGGCCGGATACTCGCTGGTTAGCGTCGGCCTACCAATCGTGAGCCGGAGTGTCGTGCAACGGCCCGAGGAGGACCCATGGGCGAGCCAGAAGGCAGGGCGTCGGCCAACCGGGATGTGCTCGTGCGTAGCCTCGACAACCTCTTCTCGGTGGCGATGATCGGCGGCGAGCACGCGATGGTGATCGATGAGGGCGCGAATTCCACGGTGACGGGATCGGCCCCACCCGTTCGGGCTGATCCTCTCGGCGTAGCGCCGGTCGCTCAATCTGGTCGAGACGGTGGAATTCGCCAAATGACCGGCGGTCGTACCGCCCGGCAGACCTCTCCACGCCGTGGAGAAGCGAAAGGAAGAACTGGGACATGGCTGCAGATCAGGACCCGCCGTTCGACCTCGTCGTCCGCGACGCCCGGCTCCTGGACGGCCGGGTGGTCTCGCTGGGGATCCGCGACGGGCTCTACCAGGCCATTGCCGAGGACCCCGCCGACGCGGGGGCGCTGCGCGCGGGCGAGGTGATCCCGGCGGAGGGACGCCTGGTCACCGAATCGTTCGTCAACGGCCACATGCACCTCGACAAGGTGTACACCCTTCCCATGGCCGGTGAGGCCGCGCTGCGCGAGTACACCGCGGGGGCGATGGGAGCGGCGATCCGCTCGATCGTCGAATCGGCCTCCGCCGTCAAGGCGAAGTACGACCGCGCGTGGATCATGCCCAACGTCCGCAAGGCCCTCGATCTGGCCGTGCTCAACGGGGTGCTGCACATTCAGGCGTTCGTGGACGTGGACACCACCGCAGGCCTGGAGGGTATGGAGGCGGTGCTGGCCGTCCGGGACGAGTACGAGGGCATGCTCGACCTCCAGGTGGTGGCCTTTCCCCAGGACGGGCTGTTGCGCGACGAGGGCGCGGCGAAGCTGTGCGAACAGGCGTTGCGGCTCGGGGCGGACGTCGTCGGCGGGATCCCCTGGATCGAGCATTCGGACAAGGACTCCCGGGCGCACGTCGACTGGGCGTGCGAACTGGCCGCCGCCAGCGGCAGGCGGGTGGCGATGCTGGTGGACGACGCGGGCGACCCAGCGCTGCGGACCACCGCGATGCTGGCCGAGGCGATGCTGGAGCACGGGCTGATCGGACGTGGGGTCGCCTGCCACGCCCGCGCCGTGGGCCAGTACCCGCCTCCCTCGGTTCACCGGCTGATGGACCTCGCCACCGCCGCTGGCCTCGGGTTCGTGTCCGACCCGCACACCGGCCCGCTGCACCTGCCGGTCCGCGAGTTCTTCGACGGCGGGCTGCCGGTGGCGCTCGGCCAGGACGACATCGAGGACGCCTACTACCCGTTCGGCCGGCACAACATGCTGGAAGTGGCCTTCCTCGCGGCCCATGCGCTCGGCTTCCTGTCCGCCAGGGAACAGCTCGATCTGCTGGATCTGGTCACCCGGCGCGCCGCCCGTGTCCTCGGCGTCAGCGGGCATGCCGTCGCGGTCGGCAATCCGGCGAACCTCTGCGTCCATCAGGCCGAGCGCGTGGTGGACCTCCTGCGCGAACACGAGAGGCCGCGCTGGGTGGTACGCGAGGGACGTGTGATCGCCGAGTCCGAGTGCACCAGTCGCATCGTGAGGTAAGAGCCGGCACGCGAGGCGGCCGTTTCCCACAGCGGGGAACGGCCGCCATTGTCGTCGTGTGGGCGCGAACGCCGCCCCCGTTCACACCACGGCACCGTCCCTTCGACGCAAGACCCCGGCTCCGCACCCGTCCCGGGGACAGAGGGACGGACGCGGAGCCGGTGTGCTTTCCGGACCGGGGCGGCTGTGCCCCGCCCCAGCGGTGGTTACGGCGGTGGCTACAGTGGCGGCGCCGCTTCGGCCAGCGCCTCGATCGCCGCCGTGAAGCACACGGCCGGCGGATTGACCAGGCCGGCACCGACCTGCCCGGTGCCCGGCACGCGCCCGGCGATGCCGGTGTTGATCTGCGGCAGGATCCCGGTGCGCACGACCTTGGTGACGTCGATGCCGGTGGGCGTGCCGCGGAAGTCGAGCACCGGCACCTGGTACGCCGGGTTCTCGGTCAGCGTGATCTCGTACATCCGCCGGGTCGCCGCCAGGGCGTCGTCCACCTGCCCGCCGACGAACCGCACGATCGCCGGGGCCGCCGCCATCGCGAACCCACCGATTCCCGCCGTCTCAGTGATCGCCGAGTCGCCGATGTCGGGATTGGCGTCCTTGGATCCGTACGCGCCCAGGTACAGCCCTTCGGGGACGGCGGCCGGGCCGGTGAACCAGCTGTCTCCGGTTCCCGACACCTGGATGCCGAAGTCGGTGCCGTTGCGGGCCATCGCCACCACCAGGGTGGATCCCGGCACGTCCCGGGCCGCGTCCATGGCCAGCTTGCAGGCGGGCATGTCCAGGTTGAGGAAGAAGTGCTCGTTGCCGCCGATGAAGCGCACCGCCTCGGCCACGTCGGACGACGGCGCGCCGCTGTCGACCATCGCCGGCGCCAGGTCCCGGAGCAGCGTCAGGGTGCCTGCGCGGTTGCGGTTGTGGCCCTCATCGCCCATCTGCAGCATCTGCGCGATGATCGCCCGGATGTCGAGCGGACCGTGCGCGCGCACCGCGGAGCGCAGCAGCGGCCCCAGCACCGCCGACATCCAGCCGAGCCGTTCCAGGACTTCCGGACCGTAGGCGCCGTAGCGCAGGACCTTGCCCAGGCCCTCGTTGAGGGAGCACCAGGCGCGGGTGCCGTGGGTGGTGTCCAGCAGTTCGAACATCCACATCGAAGGGCTGACCACGCCAGCCATCGGGCCGACCGCGCGGTGGTGATGGCAGGGATCGAGCTCGGCCCGCCCGGACTCCAGGTACGCCTGCGCCGCCTCCGGGGTGTCCGCCAGTCCCTCGAAGAGGACCGCGCCGATCAGCGCGCCACGCAGTGGCCCCGACGCGCGCTCCCAGTCGACCGGCGGCCCCGCGTGCCGGAACTGCCCCGGCGCGAGGTCGAGTGCCGCGCTCGCCGGCCGGACGTCGACGAGATGCGGCGTCGAGGCGAGCACCCGGGCCACGGCCCGCGCGTTGGCGTCCTCGCGGCGCGGGTCGGCCAGCACCCGGGCCACCGCCGCGCCGGTACCGGGCAGCGGAGGACGCCAGTCGACCGGCGTGACCGGTACGGCCTGCGCCGCCAGCGCGTCGGCGAACAGGGCGGCTCCCACGGTGACCACGGACGGGTCCCGCGCGAGGAGATCATGCTCGATCATGCGTTCGGCCCTTCTGCGCCGGATTCCCTTGTACCGGATTTCTTGATGAGCGCCACGGCCCGGCGAGCGGCCTCGGCGTTGGACAGGTACACCTCGGCCCCGGCGTCCGCCAGGACGCCGGCCTGCACCTGCAAGTCCTGCGCGTCCAGGTCGGTGCCGCACAGCGAGACGACGACAGGGGGCGCGGCCGTTCCCGCGGCCCGCAGCGCCTCGGCCACCCCCGCCGCCGGATCGGCGTGGGAGCCCGCTCCGATGAGCACGTCCAGCAGGACCGCGCCGGTCGTGGGATCGGCCAGTTCCTCGCTCAGCCGCTCCAGGCGCAGACCGGGGTCGATCATCGGGTGCGCGCGTCCGGCGGTCAGCGCGTCATCCCCGAAGTCGATCATGAAGTGGCCGGTCGAGCGCAGGTCGGTAGGCAGCGCCCAGTCCGGCTCCAGCGGGATGTTCGAGGCGACCGGTCCGAGCGCGCCCGCGGCGATGACCATGGCCTCGTCGCACAGCGTCCCCCCACAGAACAGTCCTCGCAGCGCCCCGGCCCGGGAGACCGGCGGACGGGCTGGGCGCCACGAGGGCCAGCCCGGATGGGGGTGTCCGAGCGCGGCCAGGGCCTTGGTCGCCGCGGCGGTCAGGTCGTCCTGGCCACGGCCGAGAAAGGCCAGTTGCACCGGTGTGGTCAGCGTCGCGGCGAAGCGGGCGACCTCGGCGGCCACCCCGGGTGCCGGGGGCTTGGACACCACGACGATCAACTCGGTCCCCGGATCGGCGTCCAGCAGGGCCAGCGCCTGCCGGGTCGACCGCGCCCCGACCTCCTCGGACAGGTCCCGGCCGCCCACGCCGAGGCAGTGGCTGAGGCCCGAACCCGCCGCGTGCAGCAGGCACATGAGCTGCTGTGCGCCGGTACCGGAGGCCGCGACGACGCCGACCGGGCCCGGCCGCACGGTGTTGGCGAAACCCAGACCCACCCCGCCGACCACCACCGTGCCGCAGTCCGGGCCCATCACCAGCCGCCCGCGTGCGCTGGCCACATCCTTGAGGCGCACCTCGTGCTCGATGGGCACGTTGTCGCTGAACACCAGCACGTCGAGCCCGGCCTCCAGCGCGTCCATGGCCTCGGCGAACGCGTGCGGGCCGGGGACCGAGACCAGGGCGATGTTGGCCCCGCCCGCGGTCGCCGCGGCCGTGCGCACCGTCCGCGGTGCGGCGTCGGTACCGCTGCGCGCCGGGGTGGGGGCCGGCGTGGTCAGCACCTCTTCCAAGACCTGGCGGGCACGGCCCAGCGCCTCCTCGTCGGTGGCCCGGATCGCGATCAGCAGGTCGTTGGAGCCCGCGCCGTCCGGTGCCTCAAATCCCATTCCGGACAGCAGGGCCAGGTTCAGCTCGGTCGCCATGGCCACCAGTGCCTGGTCGACCCCGTCCACGGCGGTGACCGAGCGGCTCACCTCCATCAGGCTCACCGAATCGCGGTAGGTTCCGCGGCGCACTTCCAAAGCGCTGCTCACGAATTCTCCTCTCCTAGGGGATGTGGGGGTATCGGGGCGGCAGGGGCGCGTCCGAAGCGGTCCGGGCCGGGCACCGGACGAGCCGCCACGGAGGATCAGGGCACGGCGCCGGGGGCGGCGCGGCAGCCCCCAGGACCGCCCGGGTCGCCGCCACCACCCCGAGCGCGAGGTCCGCGCCCGACGTGTGGCCGACCGGCAGCAGTTCTCCCAGACGGGACGCCACGGACGCGTGGCCACCGACCGCGTCGACCAGGCCGATCACCTGAGGGCAGCCGTCGCCCCGGGCGGCGTGGTCGAGCAGCGCCGCCGAGAGCGCGGTCGTCCGGCCGGGCGCGAGGCGCCCGACGCGTGCGCCGAGCGCGCTCGCGAAGCCCGCCCGCGGGTGCGGGGGTGGCGTCAGGTGGCGATGAGCCAACAGGAAGCCCGCCAGAACGTCGTCGCCGCTCGGGGTCAGCCCCGGGCCGAGACCCACCAGGCGGGACGCCGCGTGCGCCGTCTCGTCGAGATCGCCGCGCGTCGCACTCCGGACCAGGCCGTCCAGATCCGCGTGTGCCGCTGGCGGCAGCCCGGTGGGCACCATGGCGGCCTCAAGGACGTCGAGCCCGGCCCGCAAGGCGACCGTGCCGTGTGCCGGAAGCGGGCGTCGCGGCGTCCACCAGCGGGCCACCGTCACCGTGAGCGGCCCCATGCGCAGCCTGCCGGCGCCCAGCCAAGCCGGACCCGCGTTCGTCACCGCCGAGAACGGCGCGGCGGCACGCGGTGTCGCCAGGACCACGGAGTTGGGCAGCCGGACGGCGTCCGTGCTACACACCGCGACCACCGTGCCGGCTTCGTGTACCAGGTAGACCACGGCTGGGAAGACCCCGAGCACCCGGGCGGGACGGAGCGGCCCCCTCAGCACCGCGTCCAGTCTCCGGGAGGCGGCTCCGGGCATCGCCCGCCGCGCTGATGGCTCCGGGGAGCGGAGGTACTTGGCCGGGATCACTCGGTTCCTCCTGAGGTTGGAATGAGCACGTGGTGCTACTGATGCGCATGTTCGACTACTGGATGGTCTGATAGCTGACGATCCAGTCGCAGACAACTCGGGAATCCGTATTTTCGACGGTGAGAGGAGTGGAGCGCCTGGTGCGAACGTAGTCGAGGCGTTACGGTGCACCCATGGGCAGATTTGCCAACCAAAAGCCGGATACTTTGCGCATTGTGCCAACAGGCCAGGATGGCAGCGTCTCGGACCCGGCACCCGGAGCCGCCGGTGTTCGGCCGTCCCATACCGGCACGCTGGGGCGCGGGGTGCCCGTCAGCGAGGTGCTCAGCGTGTCCAGCCTGGCGGGCGCGCAGCTGGTCGCCGGGGCGAGCGGCCTACACCGCACCGTCCAGCGGCTGAACGTCATGGAGGTGCCCGACATCCTCCCCTGGACGAAGCCCAACGAGTTGCTGCTCACCACCGGATATCCGCTCCGGGAGATCCCGGAGTCGCTCGGCGACCTCGTCGCCCAGTTGCACGCACGCCGGTTGGCCGCCGTGGGGGTCAAGCTCGGCCGGTACCTGGACCGGCTTCCGCCCGAGATGCTGGAGGCCGCCGACCGGGTCGGGCTCCCGGTGATCCGGCTGCCCGACGACGTCGCGTTCGACGACATCATCAACCAGGTGCTCACCGACATCCTCAACCGGCAGGCCGCCGTCCTCGCCCGCTCGGAGGAGGCGCACCGCGCGCTGGTGGAGGTCGTCCTGGCGGGGGGCGGCCTCGACGCAATCACCGACCAGCTTGGCCAGGTGCTGGACGGCACCGCGCTCGTCACCACGCCGGGCGGCCAGGTGCTGGCCCAGTCGCCGCCCCCGGAGGCGGACTGGCCACCGGGCGGCCCCGAGCTGTGGGACTCCGACGGCCGCCTGCGCGTCGAACGCCTCAAGCACGGCACCGGCGTGCCGGCGGAGCGCGGCGCGCCCGTCGCCATGGTGCCGATCATCGCCGGGGCCCTCGACCACGGCTGGATCGTGCTCGTCGCCGGTGGCCGCCTGCTGGAGGAGAGCGATGTGCACGTGCTGGAGCGTGCCGCCACGACGGCCGCGCTGGTCATCACCAAGGAACTCGCGGTCAGCGCCGTGGAGAGCAAGTACCGGGGCGACTTCCTGCACGACCTCCTGGCCGGACACGCCGGCGATCCCGATCACGCGGTACGGCACTGTGCCTCGCTCGGCTGGGACATCGACCGGCCGCTGGTCGTCCTCGTCGCCCAACTGGATCCCGGTGATGCGCCCGAACCCCACTCCCCCGACCTGCGCTCGGCGACCGAACGATTCGCGACCGCCTGGCGCAGGGTGGTGGGCGAACACGACCCGAAGGCCGCCGTCGTCGGTTACAGCCAGGAACTGGTCGTCGTGATGGGCGTGCCCACACGGGGGTCACCCCGGGAGACGGTCCGCAAGATGGTCGCCCAGTTGTCCGGCGACGGCGGGGTCAGGCGCCCGTTCGCCACCGGGATCAGCCGGGTCGTCACCGAGCCGGTACTCCTGCCCCAGGCGTATGCGCAGGCCCGGCGCGCGGCCACCGTGGGCCACCGGATGCACGGTCCGGGATCGGTCGAAGACTTCGACGGTCTCGGGGTGTACCGGCTGCTCAGCCTCGTCCCCGACTCCGCCGAACTGACGGGCTTCATGCGGGAGACCCTGCGCGACCTGGCATTCGGTGACGACGTCGAGACCGTCGACCTGCGTACCACGCTGCAGGTGCTCCTCGACACCAACAACGTCGCCGAGACCGCGCGGATTCTGCACTTCCACTACAACACCCTGCGGTATCGCGTCGGCAAACTCGAACGACTCCTGGGCCCCTTCACCACGGATCCGCACCTACGCCTGAACCTGATGCTCGCACTCCAAGTCCAGCGCATGCAGGGCCTGTGACCCCAGCGCCTCCCCATACCTGGCCTGCGTGCCATCACATCATGTTCAACTGATATCATCCGGGCATGATGACTACCGCGCAGGCGTCCATGCTGCATGTACTGGCCGATCCGCTCCGATTGCAGATCATCACGCTGCTGGCGCGGGAGACGCTGTGCACCACGCATCTGGTCGAGGAGACGGGAGCGCGGCAGACGAACGTCTCCAACCACATGCGGGTGTTGCGTGAGGCGGGCGTGGTGGAGACCGAGCCGTGCGGCCGCTACACCTACTACCGGCTACGCCCCGAAGTCATCGAAGAGCTGGCCGGAGCGCTCGGCGACCTGGCCGGCACCGCCCGCGTGACCGCCGAGACCGGACGCAAGAGGGCCTGCTGATGGCCTTGACCGAAAGCCGCGAGACGCCGGCGGCCGGCGTCGTGGCCGGGCTCTCCACACTGGACCGGTTCCTGGCCGTGTGGATCCTGCTGGCCATGGGCGCCGGGCTCGGCCTCGGACGGCTCGTCCCCGGGCTGGACGATGCGCTCGCCAAGGTCGAGATCGGCGGGATCTCGCTGCCGATCGCGCTGGGGCTGCTGGTGATGATGTACCCGGTGCTGGCCAAGGTCCGCTACGACCGGCTGGACTCGGTCACCGGGGATCGACGCCTGCTGCTCTCCTCGCTGGTGATCAACTGGCTGGTGGGCCCGGCGGTGATGTTCGCGCTGGCCTGGATCTTCCTGTCCGACCTGCCGGAGTACCGCACCGGGCTGATCATCGTGGGGCTGGCCCGCTGCATCGCGATGGTCATCATCTGGAACGACCTGGCCCGCGGCGACCGGGAGGCCGCCGCCGTCCTGGTCGCGCTCAACTCGGTGTTCCAGGTACTGGCCTTCGGCGTTCTGGGCTGGTTCTACCTGGACCTGCTGCCCGGCTGGCTCGGCCTGGGCGACGGCGAGGACCTCGACATCCCGATGTGGAGGATCGCCATGAACGTCGTGATCTTCCTCGGCGTCCCGCTGGTCGCCGGATATCTCACCCGCAGAGTGGGCGAGAAGCGGCTGGGACGCGAGCGTTACGAGAACGCCTTCCTGCCGCGGCTCGGACCGTGGGCCCTGTACGGGCTGCTGTTCACGATCGTCATCCTGTTCGCCCTGCAAGGCGACACCATCACCTCCCAGCCGTGGGACGTGGCCCGCATCGCCCTGCCCCTGCTGGTCTACTTCGCGCTCATGTGGTTCGGGACGTTCGCGCTCGGCAAAGGCATCGGCCTGCCCTATGACCGGACGACCACGCTGGCCTTCACCGCGGCGGGCAACAACTTCGAGCTTGCCATCGCCGTGGCCATCGGCACCTTCGGCGTCACCTCCGGCCAGGCACTGTCGGGCGTCGTCGGGCCGCTGATCGAGGTCCCCGTCCTGGTCGCGCTGGTCTACCTCGCGCTCGCCTGGCGCCGCGGATTCACCCCGGTGACCGAAAGGAGCACCTCGTGACCGACCGACCCAGCGTCCTGTTCGTCTGCGTCCACAACGCCGGACGCTCCCAGATGGCGGCCGCGTTCCTCACCCACCTGGCCGGCGACCGGATCGAGGTGCGCTCGGCGGGCTCCGCCCCCGCCGACAGCATCAATCCCGCCGTCGTCGAGGCCATGAACGAGGTCGGCATCGACATCTCCGCGGAAACGCCCAAGGTCCTGACCGCCGATGCCGTCCAGTCCTCCGACGTCTGCATCACCATGGGCTGCGGCGACGTCTGCCCCGTCTTCCCCGGCAAGCGCTACCTCGACTGGACCCTTGACGACCCCGCGGGCCGAGGCCTCCAGGCCGTCCGCCCCATCCGCGACGAGATCCGCGAACGCGTCGAAGGGCTGATCAAAGACCTGCTCGAATAGCGGGTGCCCCCGTTCTATGTGGGGTGGGCCGGCGGCAGGTGGATGCCGACCAGGCAGGTGTCGTCGTCGGTGTCCGCGTTGCTGTGGGTGAGGAGGTGGTCGAGGCGGGCCTCCAGGTTGATGGCGGGCTGCTGGGCCGTCGCCAGCAGGTGGGCGAGCGCCTCCTGCATGGACCCGTCCCTGCGCTCCACCAGGCCGTCGGTGTACATCAGCAGTACGTCGTCCGGTTCCAGATCGAGGGAGCCTTCGTCGTACTCGCTGTCCTCCAGAGCGCCGAGCAGCATCCCGCCGACGGTGGGCAGCGTACTGGCCTCGCCTCGGCGGATCAGCACCGGTGGGAGGTGGCCTGCTCGGGCCCACCGCAGGACGTGGGTGGCGGGGTCGTAGAGGCCGCAGAGCGCGGTCGCGGTGACGTGATCGGTGAGGTGGTGGGCCACGAGGTTGAGCCAGGCCAGCAGCTGGCCGGGGCCCGCTCCGGTGGTCGCCAGGCCGCGCATCGCGTTACGCAGGACGACCATTCCCGTGGCGGCGTCGATGCCGTGTCCCGCGACGTCCCCGACTCCCAGCATGATCTGCCCGGAGGGGAGCCTGACCGCGTCGTACCAGTCGCCACCGACCAGGTGGTCGTGCTCGGCCGGGCGGTAGCGGACCGCGACCCGCATCCCGGCGGCCTCGACCGGACCCCGGGACGGCGGCATGATCGCACGCTGGAGTTGCAGGGTGAGACGGTTGCGCTCGGCGGCCTCCTGCTCGGTGTGGGCGAGTTGGTCACGGGTGGCGGCGAGCGCCACCTCGGTCCAGTGCTGGGCGGAGATGTCCTGGTAGGCGCCACGGACGGCGAGGAGGTGCCCGGCGTCGTCCAGGACGGGTTCGGCGACGATCCGCAGGTGCCGGATGATCCCGTCGGGGCGCTGCAGGCGGAACGCGGCCGAGGCCGGCTTGTGGTGGTGCAACAGCGTGCGCAGGAAGCGGCCGATGGCAGGCTCGTCATCGGGATGCGCCTGTGCCGGCAAGGCGGCGAGCGGTGACGGCAGGCCGCCCGGGGCCATCCCGTAAAGGTCGAACAGCTGGCTGTTCCAGGTGATCTGCCCGGTGACCGTGTTCTCCTCGAAGCCGCCGATGCGGCCGAGGCGCTGCGCATGCTGCAGGAGGCTGGCCAGCCGGGTGGCCTCGTCCTCGATCCGGGAGACCAGCAGGACGGCGTCAGCGTGCCGGATGATGCTGATATCGGCGACGACCTTCAGTGGGACCTCGTCGACGAATGTCGTGAGCGTGATCCGCCCGGCCCGGAACGGTTCGCCGGTCGCGTGGACCCGCTCGATCTTCTCCAGCAGTCCGCCGTGGTCGGCGGCGAACGGGTACGCCTCCAGCAGCAGCGAGCCCATGACGGTGCTGCGCGGCCGTCCGGCCAGGTCCACGAAGTGATCGTTGACGTGATGGATACGGAAGTCGGTCAGTTGACCGTGGTCGTGGTGGGGAACGAGGACGAAGGCCGGGTCATGCAGCGCGTCCGCCAGGTCGATCAGTTCACCGAGCCCGGGTCGTGAATCCTCCGCGTCTGGTGGGCCGGCTTCGGGCCAGGTCTCCAGGGTGTGGGCGCACAGTTCGGCCAGGGCCTCCACCTGCCGCTCGATCTGCGGGGAGCGCGGCTCCGGCGGGCCCGGCCAGCAGATCTCCAGAACGCCGATGATGCGGCCGCCCGTCCCTGCCGGAACGGTCACCCGGCCGCCGTCCGGCAGCGCGAGGTGGCCGATGGAGGGCAGGCCGTCCCGGATACCGGAGGCGAACCACACCGCCCGGCGCTCCAGCAGTGCCATGCGCGCGGGCGTGGCCACACCTGGCGGGACGTAGCGCCAGCGCACGGCCTCCTCCGCGCCGAATCCAGCGGCACCCGCCAGGCTGAGCGATGCGTCGGCGCCGGCGGCCCAGACGGCGACGGCGGCCGCGCCGAGCGGCCGCAGCGCGTGCTCCAACAGGGACTCCGCCGCGGCCTGGGCGTCAGGGGCCGCCAGCGCGCCGCTCTCGGCGGTGCGCAGCCGCGCGGCGACGGCGGCCCCGACGTCCATCGGCCCGGCGGCCCCTGGTTCATCCGTGGTCAGGCGGAGGAAACTCTGGGTGGCCTCGGTGACGCGGTCCCGCGCCGCCTGATTGATGATCTCTGCTGCGAGCTCCAGCGGGGCCAGGCCCGCGTCGGCGGCGAGCGCGTCCAGATGCCGGGCGGCCTCCGTCGGCCCGCAGCGGAGCCGCTCGACCAGTACGCCCTTGGCGAGTTCCAGGACACCGCGCCCGTCGGCGGTGGCCTGGGCCTGGCGGACCTGCCGCTGGAGCCGGTCCACCGTCGCGGCCAGGCGTCCGACATTGGACATGCGTCCCTCCGTCCCGACGTCGGCGACGACCGAGGCGTCGGTGAGGTCGGCCTGGACAGCGGCGTCCTCGGGGCGCGGCGGGGCGCTGCCGTTCGCGGATTCGTCGGCCATCAGTCACCGCCGGTGGGCCGGGTGAAGGACACTCGATAGACCAGACCCCTGGTACGGGTCATGGGGTGTCGCCCTCAGGCGGAGCCGGATCGGTGCCGCCGGAGGGAGCCGGAGCGGGTGCGGAACCGTTCTGGAGGCAGCGGCGCACGCATGCGATGAGGTCGTCGGCGTCCAGCGGTTTGGTGATGTAGTCGGTGGCGCCGGACGCCAGGCTCTTGTCCTGGTCACCGGGCATGGCCTTGGCCGTCACCATGATGATGGGCAGGCTGGCGTGTTCGGGCATCGCCCGGATGGCGGAGGTGGCGGTGTAGCCGTCCATCTCCGGCATCATCACGTCCATCAGGACCAGGTCGATGCCCGGATGCTCGGTGAGGGCCTGGATGCCCTTGCGGCCGTCGTCGGCGTGCAGCACCCGGATGCCGTGCAGTTCCAGGATGCTGGTAAGGGCGAAGACGTTGCGGGAGTCATCGTCCACGATGAGGGCGACGCGGCCCGCGAGCAAGGTGTCCGTCTTGCGTGCGGGCCCCCCGCGGTGACCGCCGACCCGCACGAGCGGCAGGACGTCACCGGCGTGCTCGGCCGCCAGATGCAGGGCGATCCGCTCGCGCAACTCGTCCAGACTCCGCAGCAGTTCGAGTGGCTGGGCCTGGGCGCGCTCCTGAAGGGCGCGCTCCTGCTCGGCGTCCAGACGCCGGTTGTTGTGCGCGAGGACGGGGAAGCCGCGCAGCGCCGGGTCGCCGTCCACCGCCTCCAGGAAGCGCAGCGCGACCCCGCCGGGCATGTCGAGCTGGAGCACGACGCAGTGGCAGGGGTCGGCGGCGAGGACGGCCGCGGCCTCCTCCGCACTGACCGCGGTGACGACCTGGACGCCGCCCTCGGTACCGGGAGAGTGGCGGCTGTCGGCGACGGCGCTCTCGGCGACCAGGGACATCAGGCCGCCCTGCCGTTCCTCGATCACCAGGAGCCGGCGCTGCCGGGGGCGTGAGGACGTGGCCGTATCCCGCGCACCCGCCGTGGGCGCGCCGTCGGCGGTGCCGTCCGCCGACTCGGCGGACCCGGCGGGCTGCGCGCCGGGACCGGTCTTGGCCGCGGTCTGGACGGTCTGGACCCCGGCCTGGAAGTCGGAGCGGGCGACGGGCAGGTACAGGGTGAAGGTGCTGCCGCGTCCGGGGGTGCTGTCGGCGAGGATGACGCCGCCGAGCAGGTAGGCGATCTCCCGGCTGATCGACAGGCCCAGCCCGGTTCCGCCGTACTTGCGGCTGGTGGTGCCGTCGGCCTGCTGGAACGCTCCGAAGATCGTTTCAAGCTGGTGCTCGGCGATGCCGATGCCGGTGTCGATCACCCGGAGGGCCAGGGTCGGGCCCTGGGTCCGCATCGCGGCCGGGAGCTCGGCCGGCTCGGCGGTCTCGATCCGCAGCTCGACGCCGCCGCTGTCGGTGAACTTCACCGCGTTCGACAGCAAATTCCGCAGGACCTGCTGGAGCCTGGAGCCGTCGGTGAGCACGTACTCCGGCACCCCCGGCTCGGTGGTGATCCGGAAGTCGAGGCTCTTCTGGGAGGTCAGCGGGCGGAACGTGGCCTCGACGTACTCCAGCAGGTGGCGCAGCGGCACCCGTTCGGGAGTGAGGTCCATCATGCCCGCCTCGACCTTCGACAGGTCCAGGATGTCGTTGATCAGCTGGAGCAGGTCCGAGCCGGCGGAGTGGATGATGCCGGCGTACTCGACCTGCTTGGGGGTCAGGTTGCGGGTCGGATTCTGGGAGAGAAGCTGCGCCAGGATCAGCAGCGAGTTCAGCGGGGTGCGGAGCTCGTGGCTCATGTTGGCGAGGAACTCGCTCTTGTACTTGGACGCCAGCGTCAGCTGCTGGGCCCGCGCCTCCAACTCCTGCCGCGCCTGCTCGATCTCCAGGTTCTTGGTCTCGATGTCGCGGTTCTGGCTGACCAGCAGTGCCGCCTTCTCCTCCAGCTCGGCGTTGGAGCTCTGCAGTTCCTCCTGCCGGGCCTGCAACTCCTCCGAGCGGACGCGCAGCTCACCGGCCAGCCGCTGCGACTCGGCCAGCAGTTCGTCCGTGCGCGCGTTGGCGAGGATGGTGTTGACGTTGACGCCGATGTTCTCGCGCAGTTGCTCCAGCAGGTCCCGCTGCACCGGGCTGAACGGCCGCAGCGCCGCCAGCTCGATCACCCCGAGCACCTGGTCCTCGACCACGATGGGCAGCACGATCACGCTGGCCGGCGCACCGGCCCCCAGACCAGAGGAGATGGTGACATAACTGGCGGGAACCTCCTCGACCACGATCGTGTGCCGGCTCCGGGCCGCCTGCCCGACCAGCGAGCGCCCGGACCGGAACCTGGTGGGCCGGGACGCGACGGCCGGGTCGTCGTCTTCGGGATAGCCGTAGGAACCGACCAGCTCCAGTTCCAGCCCGCCGTTGTCCTCGGCGAGGTAGAAGGCCCCGTACTGGGCCGACACCAACGGCGTCAGCTCGTCCATGATCAGGTCGGCGACCACGGGCACATCGCGGTGGCCTTGCATCAGGCCGGAGATCCGCGCGAGGTTGGTCTTCAACCAGTCCTGCTCCTGGTTGGCGCGGGTGGTCTCGCGCAGCGACTTCACCATCAGGTTGATGTTGTCCTTGAGCTCGGCCACCTCCCCGGACGCGTCCACGGTGATGGACCGGGTCAGATCGCCGGAGGTGACCGCGCTGGTCACCTCCGCGATCGCCCGCACCTGCCGGGTCAGGTTCCCGGCCAGCTCGTTGACGTTCTCGGTGAGCCGCTTCCACGTGCCCGACACGCCCTCGACCTCGGCCTGCCCACCGAGCCTTCCCTCGCTGCCGACCTCGCGGGCGACACGGGTCACCTCGGCGGCGAACGCCGACAGCTGGTCGACCATCGTGTTGATCGTGGTCTTCAGCGCCAGGATCTCGCCGCGGGCGTCCACGTCGATCTTCTTGGTCAGGTCGCCCTGCGCGACGGCGGTGGTGACCTGGGCGATGTTGCGCACCTGGTTGGTCAGGTTGGTCGCCATCGAGTTGACGTTGTCGGTGAGGTCCTTCCACGTCCCGGCGACGTTGGCGACCTGGGCCTGCCCGCCCAGCTGGCCTTCCGTGCCCACCTCACGGGCGACGCGCGTGACCTCACCGGCGAAGGCCGACAGGGTGTCCACCATCGTGTTGATGGTCTGCGCCAGCGCGGCGACCTCGCCCTTGGCCTCCACGGTGATCTTCTGCGAGAGGTCGCCGCGGGCCACGGCCGTGGCGACCTGCGCGATGGACCGGACCTGACCCGTCAGGTTGGAGGCCATCACGTTGACGTTGTCGGTGAGGTCCTTCCAGGTGCCGCTGACTCCGCGGACGGTGGCCTGCCCGCCCAGATTCCCCTCGGTGCCGACCTCGCGGGCGACGCGCGTGACCTCGTCGGCGAACGACGACAACTGATCGACCATCGTGTTGATGGTCGTCTTCAGCTCCAGGATCTCGCCCCGCGCGTCCACGGTGATCTTCTGTGACAGGTCTCCCTGCGCCACCGCCGTCGCCACCTGCGCGATGGACCGGACCTGACCCGTCAGGTTCCCGGCCATGAAGTTCACCGAGTCGGTCAGGTCACGCCATGTCCCCGAGACGCCCTTCACGTCCGCCTGTCCGCCCAGCCGTCCCTCGCTGCCGACCTCGCGGGCGACGCGCGTGACCTCGTCGGCGAACGACGACAACTGATCCACCATCGTGTTGACGGTGTCCTTCAGCTCCAGGATCTCCCCGCGCGCGTCGACGGTGATCTTCTGCGACAGATCACCGCGGGCGACCGCGGTCGCCACCTGCGCGATGTCACGGACCTGGGTCGTCAGATTTCCCGCCATGGCGTTCACGGAATCGGTCAGGTCCTCCCAGGTGCCTGATACGCCGGGCACCTCCGCCTGCCCGCCCAGCTGCCCCTCCGTGCCCACCTCGCGCGCCACCCGGGTGACCTCGGAGGTGAACAGCGCGAGCTGGTCGACCATGCCGTTGAACACGACGGCGATCTCTCCGAAAAGCCCATCGGCATCACCGGGCAGCCGGGTGCCGAAATCGCCGTCCCGCACGGCCGTCAGTCCGTCCAGCAGCCGCCGCAGCCCGGCCTCGTCGGCGTCCGCCCGACCGGAGGGATGACCCGCCCGGACCTTCGACGTCGCAGGAACATCAACCATGTCGAACTTCCGATCCGCTCAGGTTCCCGGCGCGAACAGCTCGGGCGTCGCCGGGACCACCCGCAGCTCTCCCAGTGAGAGAACTCATGACCGTGACGCACGTGATCGTGGTGCGGACGCCCTGGAGGACAGGGGGAACTCCGCCGCGCACCGGAAGGGACAGACCATGGAACCATTATAGGAGAGATTTTTGATGAATAAAATTTCCTGTAAAATACTTTCGCAATCTTCCGAGTCATGTCACCCACTGGCCATCGGGGCACGGCAATGCCACCGCGGGTGAGCAGCCCGTCGCAGATCCGGACCGCTGGCGGTCTCGGTGCGGCGCGGTGCCATCAGTAGAGCAGACGCCGGTTTCAGGCAGGTCAAGATGGACGGTGTCGGCGCCGGCACCTCCCAGCCCGACGGTACGGATCACTACCTCGTCGATCTTCAGAAGCGTGCCCTCGAAGATGCCGAAGAGCTGAGCTGAGCCGCCGGCTGACGGCTCCGGGGCGATGGGGCCCGATCCACCGAATTGGAGCAGGGCGTATGCCGTGGGGTGGCATACGCCCTGCTCTGTTTGGCCGTGCCTACGGAGGGCCGCTCGGATCTAGCGGCGGCTTCCGCCCGCTGAGACGGTTCTTGGATCGTCTTGCGTCAGGGCGTAGGACTTGCCTCCGAAGGTGAGGATGAAGTTCGAGGGTGTGACGATGGGGAGCTGGTAACTCAGGGCGACGGTGGCTGTGCCGCCGTTGGGGATGCTCGATGAGTTCGGGACGGTGAGGGTGGCGCGCTGGAAGTCACCCTTGAGACCGCCGACGTTGCTACCGCTGTGTCCGGCCTGGACCGAGAGCGTCCAGCCCGACTGCTGGGTCATCGTCGCGGGCGCCGAGGTGCCGTAGTCGAACTTGAAGACGGCGCCGCCCGGGATGGTCTGGCCCGAGTTGTTGGTGATCCGCAGCTTCGGGGTGATGGGGTAGTTGTTGTCGCCCACCGGGAAGTTGATCAGATCGAGCTTCACGTTGAGGCGGTCGGTGGGCATGGTGTGGTCGGACTTGAGATTCTGGTACGGGCCGGCCGTCTTGAGCTTGTCGTCGATCAGCGTGGTCAGGGTGTTGCCGATGAAGTACTCACCCTTGCCGCCATTGCGGGCCGGGTCCCAGGCGTAGTCGCCGGCGAGTTCCCAGAACATGACGCCGCCGATGCCCTTGTCGACCACGTACTTGACCTTGGCGGCCACCGACTGCTCGTCCTCGGTGGACAGGAACACCTTCTTGGTGCTGTTCCACAGCCACGGCGAGGCCATCGTGTTGTCGTACTGGCGGGAGTAGGTTCCGGTGAGCCGGTCGTCGGGGTCCTTTTCGGGGTCGAGCCCGTAAGCGCCGATGTAGGTGCCGGGGAGTCCCTTTTCGAGGTTCTTGGCGTGCCACATCGGGTTACTGCCCGAGGTCATCTCCTTGCCCTTGTCATCAAGGTCGTGCCAGAGGTTGTCGAGACCGATGGCTCCGTTGCCGCAAGGTGTCGTGGATCCCACACTGCCACCGGTACCCGGGGGGCACTGCTTCTGGTCGGGAAGTGCGGCCTTGCCCCACAGCCCGTTCGTGCCTCCGGTCACGCCCTGCCATCCGCGCGTGTAGAAGGGGAGACCGATATTGATGCGGCCGGCCTGCATCGCTCCGCGGAAGTAGTGGTAGGCCCAGTCGGTGTTCAGGTATCCCATTCCGTAGGTGCTGTAGACGGAACCATCGACCTGCTCGTTGTCCTTGCCGTCATCGAAGAGCGCGGCGTTCGGGCCGACGAAGTGGTTCCAGGAACCGTGCAGGTCGTAGGTCATGATGTTGGCGTAGTCCAGGTAGGGAACGACCTGGTAGCTGTCGTGCCCACGCAGGATCCAGCCGGAGGCCGAGACGGCGGCGGTCAGCATGTAGTACTTGCCGTCGGCCGCGCTCGCCGCGTCCAGCTTCTCGCGCAGCGTCTTCATGAGCGCCACGTAGCCGGCCATCAGCTTGGCGCGCCGCGCGTTGGAGAAGGTGAAGTCGTCGGGGTGCCCCGCGAACTTCATCGAGGTGGCGTACTCGTAGTCGATGTCCGCGCCGTTGAATCCGTACTGGCGCACGAACGAGACGACCGAATCAGCGAAGGTGTTGATGTTCGCCTGGTTGTCGGTCATCGTGTAGAAGCCGCCCGAGGCGATGCGCTTACCGCTGTCGTCGATGTAGCCGCCGGTTTCCGCCCAGCCACCGATCGAGACCAGCGTCTTGACGTTCGGGTGCTGCTTCTTGAACTTGTTGAGCAGGTTGAAGTGGCCCTTGTAGGAGTACGCGGGGTCCATCTCCGCGCCCTTGACGTCCGGCCACTCTTCCCCGATCGCGGGATTGTTGGGCGAGTTGCCGCCGACCGAGACCTTGTTCTGGCCGTCGACGTGCGCAAAGGCGTAGTTGATGTGGGTCAGCTTCTCCCAGGGAATGTCGCTGGCGAGATAGCGCGGCGCGTTGTTCTTCCCGTCCCGCCAACTCGTGAAATAGCCGATGGACCGGCGCTGGTGACCGGTGCCCATCTTCTCCCGGCCGTCGTTGTCGTACACCTCGCAGTACGGCGGCGTGACGCCCGGCGTCTGGTAGAGCCCGTCGGGACGACAGTCGGCGCCGGTGGCGGACTTCTGGCCCCTGGTCGGACCCGCGGCTCGGGTGGGGGTGATCACGGCCAGGGAAAGGCCGAGCACCAGGAGGAGTGCTGTACATCCGGTGATGATCGTCCGGAGCGGAGAGCGGCTTGTGGCCACAGCGGTCCCGGTCCCTTCTATTAGGAAACTATACTAATTGTTTGGACCATAACCGCACTTCAACCGGTGGGCAAGAACTGAAATTTCACCGGCGCCGTCCACAATGGATCGGTCCACTCAGAAACCGGCCTGCTGAAAATGCCACCGCGGAAGCGTGGTTTCGGACAGCAGGCAGCCGGCGTGGCAGGAGCGCCCGGCCGCCGACGTCCGGGGCCGCGGGTACGTGTTGTGCGCTCAGGCGCGGTGCGGGCCAGCGCATGGACGCCGTGCCCGGAGACGGAGAGGCCGGGCGGCGAAGACGAACAGTGCCACTCGCACGGTGAGCATGTCGGCGGTTCGGGCACTTGATGCCCGCCATCGAGTGCCGGTGAGCACAGCACCGGTCCTAGCCGAGGCCGGCCTTCAGGGTGCGGTCCGGACGCGCCTACACATGGTCAGCGCCAGGAGGGTCATCGCGCACAGGAGACCCCAAGCCGGCGTGAAGCTGTGGGTCAGATCCTTGAGCAGGCCGAGGACCGGAGGCACCAGAATGATGGCGATCTGGGTGACGGCCATTGCCAGGCCGAGGACGGATCCTGTTCTGCCGGGTGGCGCCGATTCGGCCACGTGGGTGACCCAAGGGCCGTACCAGCCGATCCCGAAGAACCCGAGCCAGATGAACAGCGGACAAGCGACCGCGAGCGAATGCCCCAGTGGCGTCATCAGGGCCGCCATCCCCACGGTGACGGCGACCATGCAGGTCACGACGGATCCGTGGCGTCCCAACCTACTGTGGTCGCTCCAGGCGGCCAGGCAGACCCGGCCCGCGACCCCCGCCGCTTGGGTCGCCACGAGAACGAGGGCCGCCGAGCCCTCCGCCGCTGAGGTGGTCTCGTGGAGGTACAGCACGGTCAGGACACTGATGCCGCTGTGCACCGAGACGAGGCTTGTTCCGGACAGCAGGATCTTCACCATGGACGGTTCGCGGAGTGTTCGCACCCGGGCGGCCAGCCCCGTCCTGAGCGAGGGATGCGATTCGTTGTCGGACGGAGCATCGCTCCGGAGTGCGGTCTGGGCGGGCGACGGTCGGTACAGGCAGATGAAGACACCGGCTCCCAGGAGCGCGACGGCCCCACCCGCCAGAAGTGTCGTCCTCCAGCCGGCGAAGGCCGCGAGGAGCGGCAGCAGGGCTGCGGCGAGGACACCGCCCAGCGGCACGCCCGCCTGGCGGATGCCCATCGCCAGCCCGCGCTGCGAGGCGGCGAACCATGACGCCACCGATTTACTACCACCGGGCTGGACGGTGCTGTATCCCGCACCGACGATCAGCAGAACGCCGAGCAGGGAGGCATACCCCGGTGCCAGGCTTCCCAGCCCCAGGCTCACGGCGACCACGCAGGCACCTAATCCGACGACCCAGCGCTCGCTGTAGCGGTCCAGTAGTTCCCCGGCCACCAGTAGTCCGGCCAAGGGGACCAGTTGGGCCGCCGAGAGCAGGAATCCCAACTGGGCTGTGCTCAAGTCCAGACCGCGTTGCAGGTGGATGCTCATCGCCCCGATCCCCTGCACGAAGAAGCCGGATGCGGCCTGCGTGAAGGTGGCGGCACCAAGGATGATCCACCGGTAACGCTCGTCGCGGTGCGGAAGCCGGTCGGCGCTCCGCCGGTCGCCGGTGCCCGTCGGCTCGGCGGATGCGCCGGGAATGGTGCTGCCGATCGCCTGGCACGGCTGGCCGCCTGTCACGGGCGCCAGCAGAGCGAGGGGTCGGGGTGATCGAAAAAGCCGAGCTCCCGGTAGAGCGGTTCTCCCTCGCGCGAGGCGTACAGGTCGACCCGGACGGCGCCGCTCTCCCGGAACCAGTCGAGCAGGCCCCGCATGATCGCGCGGCTGTGGCCGCGCCGCCGGTGGTCCGGATCGGTCACGACGCCGATCACATGTCCGACGCGGCCGTTACGCGAGTGCGGGCCGGGAAACCACTGCTCGATGGTGCCGATACCGCATGCGGCCAGCCCGTTGCCCCCGTCCACCACCAGGATGCGCGCGTCGTCCGCCGTCAGCTTTTCTTTCAGGACGGCGGCAAGGGCGTTCCGCCAGTCGTCGCCTGCCGAGGGAGGGTGGAAGAAGTCGCCGCCGAGCGTCTCGAACAGCAGCGCCCGCAGGCGCACGAGTTCGCTGACATCGTCCTCGCCGGCCTGCCGTACTCCGGTGTGGTGCATCATGCCGGCCAGCCTGATGTAATGGGCTTATGCACCTCAACCCTTACGGCGGGGACGCCGTGCACCTTGCCGCTGACCTGGCCAACCGGCGGCCTGGCAGCGCCGAGGAGCTCGCGGATCGGTGCCGCGCCGCCGGTCTCGCGCTGGAGCGTCCGGTCACGCCGCAGGACCTGGACCGCACCCTGGCCGTGCTGGACTCGTGGGAGAAGGTCGTCGACGCGCCCGACGAGCACGGACGGGCCGAGCTTCTCAACGGGATGCTGGCGGCGGCCGCGGCCTACCCGCGGCTGACCGACCACACGGGCGGCGGCTGGCATCTGCACTACCGCGACGAGCGGCAGCCGCTCGGCTCCGTGCTGTTCTCGCTGATCTCCGTCGGCACGGCGCTGCACCTGGCGGGTCGGGGCATGCACCGGCTCCGGCGGTGCGCGGTGACCGAATGCACCATGATCTTCGCCGACACCACCCGCACCGGACGGCAGCGCTACTGCTCCCACCCATGCGCCAACCGTGACGCAGTACGCCGGCACCGTGCGCGCACTCGCGGAGCCGGTCGCACCGGGAGCCCGCAGGCGCTGGGCCGCTCTGGAGTCTGACGCTCGCCGGCCGCCGGTCGTTCGCAGCCGGGACCGGCGAGCGCAGCGGCGCCGGATCGGGTGGTCGGCCTACGGCCGTGCGGTGCCGGTCGCCCAGACCGGAGAGCCGTCGGGGCTGTAGATCACCACGTTCGCGTCGTCCTGGACGACCAGGCGAGAACCCGGGTACCGCCAGGTCCCGGAGTGCCAGAGAGCGATGCCACCGGGACGGTAGATGACCAGGTTGCCATCGTCCTGCATGACGCAGACGCCCGGCGTGCTACCGGCGGTGTCCGAGTCCCATAGAGGACCCTGCGGTCCGTGGAAGACCAGATTCGCATCGGCCTGGTACACGAACGTGTAGCGTCCGTCGGCGGATACGACCGATTGGCCGGGCAACAGCACCTCGCCCGGCTTCATCTCGTCGCCCTCCGCCTGGGGGCCGGTGAGATGCGCGAATTCCAGAACCCGCGTGCAGTCTTCGCCGCGGCACCCCGTGTTGGGGCAGACGAGAGAGACGTTGCAGTCGCCCTTGGCCACGAAGTCGTTCTCACCGCGCACCAAGATGCCCTCGACCTGATGGGTGTCCGCGTCGAACACCGGCGACCCCGAGTTGCCCCCGTAGGTGTCGAGGTTGGCCACGAAGAAGGCCGCGGGATCGTTGTCACGCACCCGCGAGCCCGCGGCGAACTTGGTCGGCAGGCCGTTGGGGTGTCCGATGACCTGGACCTGGGCCCGGTCGGCAACCCTTCCCGTGCGGCGCAGGGAGACGACGGGATGGTCGGGAACCGGCCGGTCCAGGCGTACCAGCGCCCAGTCCGCTCCGTCGCGTACGTTCTGCCGATCGATCACCTGGGCGCCACTGTAGATCTGGTCGTTGGGAATCACCGTGGTGGCGGTGTCCTGGTCTCGCATCCGGAACCCGAAGACAAAGCGCAGGTCGCTCACGTTGTCGATGACGAACGTGCAGTGGCCGGCGGTGGCGATGACGTCCTTGGCGACCAGGAAACCCGAGCAGAACGCGCCGACCGGCTGGTCGCGGAATGGTTCGACGGTGCACAGTCCGTACCGCGATCCGAAGCTCTCCGTGATCAGCTTGGAAGTGCCATCGCCATTGTCGGTGACGTCGACGGCATTGAAGAGCGCGACGACACTGTCGGCGTCCGCGAGATCGGCCTGGTCTTTGACCTGGTAGATGTCGAGCCGGTCGTCCACCCCGTAGATGACCTTCTGCTTGGCCTGCAGGACCTTGATAATGGAGGCGTCGTCGACGTTCTCCAGCCAGGCAGCCGATGACGCCGTCCGGACCCCCTTCGATCGTGCCTTTCGCGCTTTCAGTTCTTCCTTCAGCTCATCAATCGACATGTCTTGCAACTGCGTCGCATCAGTCATGACCTGAGCCCCCGCCCCTGTATCTGGAAGCCGCCCCCGGCTGCCACACCCGTAGGGTCGCAGCATTCGCGGCTGCGGCCTCTTCGGCTTACGGGCTCCACTCACATGTGTCGAGCCCGTCTTCCCCTGTCAAAAGAAGAAACGGTGGCAGCGGGGAACTAGTGGCCTGATGGGCGTCTTGCGGCCGACAATGGCCAGTGCAACGCTCCATCACACTGCTCAGATCACGATGCCATTATCCTCCGCTCGCGCCTATCCTGCGCTCGCGCCTTGAACAGTCCGCGGCCCCGTCGAGGCGGCGAATAAGAGGGCTCCGGATCAGAACTGGTCGTCGTCGACCTGGTAGCGGCGCGAGGTCTTCTCAACGCGCGGCTTCTCCCGCTCGGACGGCAGTCGATCTACCACGGTGACTCCCGGACGGCCCGCCTCGACCTGGAAACGGGCGGCCGTCGTGATCGTGGTATCGCCCGGTCTCCAGACCGAGCTGACGGTTCGCAGCGCGGCGAGGAGCCGGGTCGGGCTCACGTCGCAGACGACGTATCCACGTCGGTTGTCGATGTACTTCCAGTGCGGGCTCTCCGCCATGATCGGGTCAAAGGTGCGGTGGAAGGAGACGGGGTCGGAGTCGCCACCCGAGCTGATTGACGTCCCGGTGATCTCCGCGCCCACGGTCGGGGACGCCTGGTCGTCGACATCCGGCGTGAGGTCGCATACCCAGGTCGCGTGCCGGTCGCCGGTGAGTACCACGGGGTTGGCGGCACGCCCGGAGCCGAAGAACTCCAACATGCGGCGGCGCTGGACGCGGTAGCCGTCCCAGTTGTCGAAATCGAAGACCTGCTCCGGGCCCGCCTTGCGGTCGTTGGACGCCCACATCACCTGGTTGGCCAGCAGGTTCCAGCGGGTTCCCGAATGGGACATCCCCTTCACCAGCCAACTCTCCTGTTCGGCGCCGGTGAGCGTGCGGGCGGGATCCTCGGCCTCGGCGAGGGTGGCCGGCTGGTCGCTGCGGTACTGCCGGGTGTCGAGCACGTGCACGGTGGCGAGCCGGCCGAAGCCGAGGCGACGGTACAGCCGCATGTCGATGCCGCGCGGGACGGCGAGGCGGCGCAGTGGCATGTGCTCGTAGTAGGCCTGGAAGGCGGCGGCCCGGCGGGCGAGGAACTTCTCGCGCGGCTGCTGGTCGGGGTCCTGCGGGATCTCGTCGGCCCAGTTGTTGTCGACCTCGTGGTCGTCCCAGGTCACGATCCAGGGGAAGGCGGCATGCGCGGCCTGGAGGGCGGTGTCGGTCTTGTACTGCGCGTGCCGGTTGCGGTACTCGACCAGCGTGTACGGCTCGTCGGTACCCTCGTGAGCGCGAATGGTGGTGGTCCGTGGGGCGGACTCGTAGATGTAGTCGCCGAGGAAGGCGACGAACGCCAGGTCTTCCTGCGCCAGATGGTGGTAGGCGGTGAAGTAGCCGTCCTGCCAGTTGTGACAGCTGGCGAAGGCGAACCGCAACCGCTGTTTGATCGCCCCGTGCTCGGGAGCCGTGCGGCTGCGTCCGGCCGGTGAGTTTTCCTGGCCGACCCGGAACCGGTAGAAGTACTCGCGGTCCGCCCGCAGGCCGCCGACCTCGACGTGCACCGCGTGCGCGCGCTCGGGCCGCGCCACGGCCACGCCCGTCGCCCGGATCTGCCGGAACCGCTCGTCCGCGGCGACCTGCCACGACACCGGCACCGCCCGGTCGGGCATGCCACCGCCGTCGAGCGGGCGGGGCGCCAGCCGCGTCCACAGCACGAAGCCGTCGGGTGACGGGTCGCCGGACGCCACACCGAGGGTGAAGAGGCCGTGCGGCAGCGGGGCGCCGCCGTGCGAGCGGACCGCGGCGAGCGCACCGGTCGGATCCAGGAGTGCCGGGCCGACGAGGATGTGACCGGCGGTGAGGGCCGAAGCGACTCCACCGGTGGCCAGGAATCGGCGGCGAGGAAATGTGACGGACATGCACCCTCCAAGAGTCGCTTCAGGAGGATGGCCGGACACCGGTGAACGAAGGTAGGCGTACGAACTAACACAAAAGCGACAAGGGTACGAACATCGATCACCGGTGCGTTGTGGGCCGGTCCTCCGGTCGGAAAAAGTTCAGCGGTCATGTCGATCCGTGCCGGTCCCGTTCGACCTCGGGGTGAGAGGGTCCGAGACAGGGCCCCGGACGACCGAGGGAGACAGGACCATGAAGTTCATGCTGATCATGCGCGCCACCGACGAAGCCTACGCGGGGATGGCCGACGTCGACTTCAACGAGATCATCGAGACGATGGGCAGGTACAACGACGAGCTGATCCGCGCCGGTGTGCTGGTCGCGGCGGAAGGTCTCGACGACGCCGCCGAAGGGGTGGTCGTCGACTACTCCTCCGAGCCGCCCGTGGTCACCGACGGCCCCTACGGCGAGACCAAGGAGCTGTTCGGCGGGTTCTACATACTCAACGTGGCGTCGAAGGAGGAGGCCGTCGAGTGGGCGAAGCGGTCGCCGGTCACCGGTGCGGGCTTCAAGACCGAGGTCCGCCGGGTCACCTCGATCGACGAGCTCCCGCAGGACAACGAGTGGATCCAGAAGGAGCGGGCGTGGCGCGAGGCCACCGGCCAGCTCTGAGCGGACGCCCTTGAGAAGCCATGACCGATCCCACGGGCCGTGAGGCCGTCGCCGCCGTCTGGCGCATCGAGTCGGCGCGGATCGTCGGCGCCCTCGCGCGGTACACCGGTGACTTCGCGCTGGCCGAGGACCTCGCGCAGGAGGCGCTGGCCGAGGCCCTGGTGACCTGGCCGCGCGACGGCGTCCCCCGCAGACCCGCGGGCTGGCTGCTCACCGTCGGTCGCCGGCGCGCGATCGACGCGTTCCGCCGACGCGCCGCCCGTGACGAAAGGTACGCCGCCCTCGCCCATGACCTGGGCGAGGGGGGTGTGACCTCGGGGGGTGCCTCCGCCCATCCGGACCGGGATGAGCAGGACGTGCTGTGGGATCCGGACCAGATCGACGACGACGTACTCGCGCTGATGTTCGTCTCCTGTCACCCCGTGGTCGCACGGGAGGCGAGGGTGGCGCTCACGCTGCGGGTGGTCGGCGGTCTGACGAGCGACGAGATCGCCCAGGTGTTCCTCGTCCCGACCGCCACCGTGCAGGCGCGGATCACCCGGGCGAAGAAGACCCTCGGTGCGGCCCGGGTGCCGTTCGAGGTGCCGCCGGCCGGGGAGCGTGCCGAGCGGCTCGGCTCGGTGCTCAGCGTGATCTACCTGATCTTCACCGCGGGGTCCTCGGCCGGCTTCGGTGACGATCTGATCCGGCTCGATCTCGCGAGCGAGGCGCTCCGTCTCGCGCGGGTGCTGAGCAGGCTGGTGCCGGACGAGCCCGAAGCCCATGGGTTGCTGGCCTTGATGGAGCTGACCGCGGCGCGCTTTCCCGCCCGCGTCGGGCCGGACGGCGAGCCGGTGCTGCTGGAACGGCAGGACCGCCGCCGCTGGGACCGCGCGGCGATCCGCCGCGGGCGGGCCGCCCTGGCTCGCGCGGAGCAGGTCGGCCGGGGGCTGGGCGCCTATGGTCTCCAGGCGGCGATCGCCGAGTGTCACGCGGTCGCCCCGTCCGTCGACGCGACGGACTGGGAGCGTGTCGTGCTCATCTACGAGGCCCTCGGCCGCCTCGCGCCGTCTCCGGTGGTCGACCTCAACCGGGCGGTGGCGGTCTCGATGGCCCGGGGACCGGCTGCGGCGCTACCGATCGTGGACGAACTGGTGGCCGCCAGGACGCTGTCGAGATCGCACCTGCTGCCGAGCGTCCGCGGGGAGTTGCTCACCCGGCTGGGACGCACCGACGAGGCGCGCACCGAACTCGCGGCCGCCGTCCGGCTCTGCGGGAACGAGCGCGAGCGGACGGTGCTGGAGCGCAAGCTCGCCGCCCTCGACTGACCGGGACACGCACGTCGGACCACGCGGATCTTCCGAGTCGGTGGCCCAGGGCGCACCGCCCCGGTCGTCACGGAGGTGATGGACGGCCCGTCCGGGCCACCGCGACACGAGGGCCTGCCGATCCTGCCGTTGGGAAGCCTGCTCCGGTTCTAGACGGCACCGGACTCGCGTGCCCGGGCCGCGCCGAGTGGACCGATTCATTGGCGCTTCGCGCGACGAAGATGATCAGCGCGGCGGACGCCCCCGGCAGGGGCAGCGCACGAGGCATTCGACGCCAACTTTGTACAATGTGGAATTACCAATAGCACTATTCATCCAGGTCGGGGCGTTCGGCGGTCTCCGCGGCCTGGATTATGCCCTATTCTCGGACGCATGCTCCGGCGTCCGTTTCCCCCACGCGCGCCACGGTCGGAACGGTCCGATCCGGCCGGCACGTTAATTGCCGGTCAATAGGCGTGGAGAGTGATCGTCCATGAGATCCGACCCGGCGCTGGAACAGCGCGCGAACGCGGTCAGGGTGATCATCGCCAGCGACAATCCGGTGGTGCGGATCGGCCTGCACGCACTGTTGCGGTCGGCGCCGATGGTGGACGTCGTCGGTAACGGGGCGATCGGCGACTCCATGGGCGAGGTCCGCAGGCAGGAGCCCGACGTGGTGCTGCTGGACTCCTCACCGCCGTCGGCCGCCAGCATCGGCGCGTTGACGCGCGTCAGGGGCGGCAGCCGGATCGTCGTCGTCACCGCGTCGGAGGATCCCTGCGTGCTCGTGCAGGCAGTGCTGGCGGGAGCCTGCTGCTGCCTCGTCTACGGGCACTTCGAGCCGCAGGGGCTCGCGGACGTCGTGCTCGCCGCCGACCGCGGTGAGGCGCACCTGTCACAACCCGCGGTGACGGCGCTCGTGCAGTGGTTGCACGAGGGGCACCCGTCGCACGACCAGCATGATCCAGGGCTGACGCCGCGTGAGGTCGAGATTCTAGAACTGATCACCGCGGGTCTCACGAACCGGCAGATAGCGCGGCATCTCGTCATCTCTGAGAAGACCGTGAAGAACCACGCCCACCAGATCTATAAGCGGCTGGGGGCGGACGGAAGGGAACACGCCATCACCCGCTGGCGGGAATTGAATTCGGCAGCTGCCGGGGATGGCACCGGACTGACATAAAAGGTGCCACCCGGATGCGGCCACCAGATAGCCCCTGCACAGAAGAGTCCTAGGACCGGGCCCACGGCAAGATAGGCCCCTGTCCGTCTTTACTTCAAGATCCGTGTACCGCATGCTCTGGTAGCTGAGTTCCAAAGGCCCCTATTTCATTACCGACCGCGGATGTGAAACGCTGTGAAATTCTACGAACCGGCCGGGGAGGCATCATGAGAGCCGCCCGCCGTCCCGCTCTCGGCGCCCTTTTCGGTGTGCTGACTGCGGCCGCACTCACCGTCTGTCCGCAGGCGTCCGCCAAGGCCGCCGGCCCCCGGATCGACCTTCAGGTTCTGGTCGTCACCAACGGAAGCTCCTCGGTGACCGCCGTCGCCGAACAGCTGCGGACCGAGGGCGTCCCGTACCGGACCGTCGACCTCCGGCAGAGCAACCGGCCGGTGATCAATGAGGCGTTCCTGTCCGACACGGTCAACGGGACACCCCGCGCCAAGTACCAGGCGGTCGTGCTGCCCAACGCGGTGCCGTTCGAGAACGCCGCCGAGGCGACCGCGCTCGCCGCGTACGAGACGAAGTTCGGCATCCGCCAACTCGACTCCTACGCCTACCCGGACGCGAACGTCGGGCTCAACGGCCCCAGCTACGCCGGCCAGTTGGACGGCACGGCGGCCACGGTCTCCGCGGGCGCGCGGGCGGACGCGTTCCGCTACCTGAAGGGCCCCCTGAAGTTCGAGGACATCAGCCCCGGCGCGCAGGAGAGCTACGGCTTCCTCGCGACCCCGCTGCCGGACGACCCCGCCACAGGGCGGTCCTTCCAGCCATACATGACCGCGACCATCGGCAACGTCACCGGGGTCACCGCCGGCGTGTACAACCACGACGGCCGCAGCGAGATGGTGCTGACCTTCTCCGCCAACAGCACCCAGCGGCAGTTCCAGACGCTCGGGCACGGTCTCATCAGCTGGCTGACCAAGGGCGTCCACCTCGGCCACAGCCGCAACTACCTCGGCGTCCACGTCGACGACGTGTTCCTGCCGGACGCCCGCTGGAGCATCGAGGACAACTGCACCCCCTCCGAGGACTGCCCGGACGGCGTTACCACACCGCCCATCCGCATGAGCCCCGACGACGTGAAGTACGCGGCGGACTGGCAGGCGCGGAACCGGCTCGTCCTGGACATGGCGTTCAACGCCTTCGGCAGCGACGACGCGATCAGCAAGAACGGCTCCGACGCGCTCACCGAGTCCTTCCTCGACGCCAAGGACCGGTTCCGGTGGCTCAACCACACCTACGCGCACGCCTTCCTCGGGTGCGTGCAGAACAACACCGTCCGGCCGTGGAAGTGCAGGATCGACGAGGACACCGAGGAGATCGAGTACGTCGACGAGGACATCATCAAGCAGGAGGTCACCAAGAACCTCCAGTGGGCGTCCAACCACGGCATCACCCTCGACGCCAGCGAACTGGTCACCGGTGAACACTCGGGTCTGCGCATCCTGCCCCAGCAGCCCGACGACAACCCCAACCTCGCGCCCGGCCTGTCGGGCACCGGTGTCAAGTGGCTGGCCGGGGACGCCTCGCGTGACAAGGGCCAGCGCGCGATCGGCTCGCTGCGCACTGTTCCGCGGCACCCGCTGAGCGTCTTCTTCAACGTCGCCACCGCCGAGGAGGAGGTGGACGAGTACAACTGGATCTACACCAAGCGGGACGACGGCGGAAGCGGTATCTGCGAGGACAACCCCGACACCGTGACGTGCATCGAGCCGCTCGACCCCAAGACCGGGTTCACCTCGTACATCGTCCCGACCGACGCGCGGATCTCGCTGTCGCACGTGCTGGCCAACGACCCTCGCCCGCACTACGCGCACCAGTCGAACCTCACCGAGGGTCGCATCCTCTACCCCGTTCTCGAGCGCATCATGTCCGAGTACCGGTCCTCGTTCGCCGACAACACCCCGCTCGTGTCCGAGGAAATGTCGGTGCTGGGCGCCGAGCTCCGCAGGCAGGAAGTGTGGCGTGCGGCCCTGGCCGGTGGCGCCATGGAGAAGGGCACCCTCACGGCCTACCTCCAGGACGGCAAGGTCACCGTCCGTCCGCCCTCCGGGCTGGACGTACCGGTGACGGCGCCGGAGGGAACGCGAGAGGGCTCTGGATCCGACACGTTCGGACAGAGCTACGCCGGTGAGCGGTCCGCCTACAAGGCCGGGGAGTTCACGTTGACTCCGCCCGGGACCTGATTTGGATATCACCCTTGTGACCGAGGGGACCTATCCGCACAACTTCGGTGGTGTGAGCGTCTGGTGCGACCAGCTCGTCCGGGGGATGCCTGAGCACTCCTTCCGCGTCCTGGCCATCACCGCCAGCGGGGCCGAGCCGGTGGTCTGGGAACTGCCAGGCCATGTCACCGCCGAATCTGTGCCGATGTGGGGGCCGCCCGCCGGGCGGCCCCCGTCCCGGGGGGCGGCGCGGCGTTTCGAACGGCTGTGCCGCGCCTTCCTGCACGCGATCCTGTCCCCCTCCGGGCCGGAGGCCGAGGTGTTCCCGCACATCCTGCGGGCGCTCTTCGAGTACGGACAGACCGACGACCTGCAGGGGGCACTGCGCAGTGAGGGCCCCGTGCGGTGGCTCATGGACGCGTGGCGGGCACGGAAGGCGGAGTACGACAAGATCGGCGTGCGGCCCACCGTCCACGACGCCCTGACCGCCATCGACCTGCTGGAGCACCAGCTCCGCCCGTTGATGCGGCCGGCCCCGCGCGGGGACGTCACCCACGCGGTGTCCAACGGCATCCCGGTACTGCCGGGCCTGGCCGCCAAGTGGACGTACGGGACGCCGTTGTGCCTCACCGAGCACGGCATCTACCTGCGCGAGCGTTACATCGGGTTCCAGCGCTCGCCCTATCCGTGGCCGGTCAAGTCGGCACTGCTCGGGTTCCTGCGCCTGCTGTGCGGCACCGGCTACCGTGCCGCCGACCTCGTCACCCCGTCCAACCTGTACAACCAGCGATGGCAGGTGCGGTGCGGCGCCGACCCCGGCAACCTGGAGACCGTCTACAACGGCGTCGACCCCGCCTGTTTCCCGGCGGCGGGAGCCGAGCCCGCGGTCCCCACGATCAGCTGGGCGGGACGCGTCGACCCGATCAAGGATCTGGAGACGCTGATCCGGGCGTTCGCATTGGTCAAGGAGGAGGTTCCGGACGTGCAGCTGCGCATGTTCGGAGGAACCCCCTCCGGTGGCGAGCGCTACCGCGACCGCTGCGAGAAGCTCGCCAGCGACCTCGGGGTCGCCGAGCACGCCACCTTCGAGGGGCGGGTGGACGACATCCGCGACGCCTACGCGGCGGGGACCGTGGTGGTGCTCTCCAGCATCTCCGAGGGGTTCCCCTACACCCTCATCGAGGCGATGACCTGCGGCCGGGCGACCGTCGCGACGGACGTCGGGGGTGTCACGGAGGCGGTCGCCGACACGGGGCTGGTCGTACCGCCGCGGGATCCGCGCAAGATGGCGGACGCGTGCGTACGGCTGCTGAACGACGAGATGTCCCGGCGACGGCTCGGGCACGCCGCCCGGGACCGGGCGCTGGAGCTGTTCACCGTCGACCGTGCCGTGGAGGCGTTCCGGTCGATCTACGACGGGCTGGGTGAGCTTCCCGCCGAGCCCGCACCGGGCTCGGCGTCCACGCCGTGTACGGCCTCCGCGGCGTCGGGGGCCCCGGTGTCCGACCGCCGGCCTGCCGAGACGAGGAGGCTCGCATGACCGTCATCGCGCCGGACCGGACCGACGAGCTCCTGGAGCGCATGGAAGAGCTGTGCGCGAACGCCGTCGACCCGCTGGAGGTCACGGCCGCGCTGGAGGCGGACGGGATCAACGACGAGGCGGCTCGCGGCTACGGCCACCAGGACGTGTTCGCGCTCGCCGAGGATCTGTACGACCGGACGCCGCGGCGCCCGCCGCCCCTCGGGGCGTCCGATTCGCCGTGGCGCGCCGTGCCCTGGCGGCACCTGCTGCGCGGCGTCCTGTTCGGCATGCCCGGACTCTGCTTCGTGGCCCTGCAGCCGGTGCTGGTGAAGACCGCCGCCGGCGTTCTGCTCGTGCTGTCGCTGCTGCTGTCCTGGACGGTCAGCCAGGGGACGGCCTACCTCGGGTACGTCCGGCTGGGCCTCGGGAACCGGGCCGCGGCGGCCTGGGTGCTCAGGTACGGTCTGGCCGCCGGCGTGCTGGTGGTGGTACCGGTGACCGTCGCGGCCGGGACCCTCCTCGCGGCGGGGACGGCGGCGATCGCACTGGCCGCGGGGCTGTGCGCCTACCTGCTGTCGGCGATGGTGGCGCAGGTCAACGGCGCCGAGCCCCGGCTCCTCATCGCGCTCCTGCCCGGCAGCGCGACCGTGGTGGTCTACTTCGCCCACCAGGGCGGCGTGCCGGCGTCCGGGGGGGTACCGGCGGTCATCTGGATCGCCTGGCTCGTGACGCTCGCCGCCACGATCGTGCTGGCGATCGTCTGCACGTCGGGAGCGGGCCGCCCGAAACGTCCGGTGGGGGCCCTTCGCGATATCGCGGCGGCGCTGCCCTTCGCCATCTTCGGGCTGCTGACCGGGGGGCTGCTGACGTTCACCCTGCTCTGCGCGCTCGCCGGGCGGCCGGTGCCGCCGGGGCCGACGACCGTGGCGGTGCTGGCGCTCTCCATCTCGATGGGCGTCGCGGAGTGGATCCTGTACGCCTTCCGCAAGCGCGTGCACCACCTGCTGCGTCTGCACTCCGACATCGCGAGCTTCACGCGGGCCGCCCGCACCGCCCTGGCGACCGCGCTGGCACGCTACCTGGCGGCACTCACCGGGCTCGTCGCGGTCGCCGCTCCGATCGCCGGCCTGTCCGCCACTGCGGCGACCCTGCGGATGCTCGCGGGGTTCCTCGGGCTGGGCGGCGCGTTCTTCCTGGCCCTGGTCCTACAGGCCTGCGGACGGGTGCGGGTGGTCCTCGGCGCGTCCGCCTGCGCGCTGCTCGCCGAGATCGCCTCCGCCGTGGGCGCCCCGGCGGCGGAGCCTGCGACGGTCCAGTTGGCCGTGGCCGGCGCGTTGCTCCTCACTCTCTCGATCTACGCGGGCACGGTGCTGTCCCGCGCAACCTCCCATCGATGATCCCTCGCTGAAAGGCATGAATCCGATGAAGAGCATGGTGGCCGTGACGGGAGCCGACGGATTCATCGGCTCCCACCTCGTCGAACTGCTCGTGGAACGAGGCCATCAGGTACGGGCCATGGTCCAGTACAACTCGTTCGGCACCTGGGGCTGGCTGGACACGCTGTCACCGGACGTCATGGCCGCGGTGGAGGTGCTGCCGGGCGACGTCCGGGACCCGGAATCGGTGTACGACCTGGTCTGCAAGGCCGATGTCGTCTACCACCTGGCGGCACTGATCGCGATCCCCTACTCCTACCGGGCGCCGCAGTCGTACGTGGAGACGAACGTCCTCGGGACATTGAACGTCCTGGAAGCCGTGCGGAGCCTGTGCACACCGCGAATGGTGCACACCTCGACGAGCGAGACCTACGGCACGGCACGCGAGGTACCGATCGGGGAGTCGCATCCGCTCCAGGCGCAGTCGCCGTACGCGGCGACGAAGATCGGTGCGGACAAGCTGGTGGAGAGCTACCACGCCTCGTTCGGCCTGCCGGTGGTGACACTGCGCCCGTTCAACACCTTCGGGCCCCGCCAGTCCGCTCGCGCGTTCATCCCGACGGTGATCAGCCAGATCGCCGCGGACGCTGACGTCGTCAAGGTGGGCGCGTTGGAGCCGACCAGGGATTTCACCTTCGTCAAGGACACAGCCGAGGCGTTCTTCACCCTCGGCACCGCGGCCGAGCAGGCCGTCGTCGGCGGCCTGTTCAACTCCGGGACGGGTCAGGAGATCTCCATGGGCCGGCTCGCTCGGACGATCGCCGACCTGATGGGCGCCGACACCGAGTTCCGCTCCGACGCGGCCCGGGAGCGTCCCGCGAGCTCAGAGGTCATGCGGTTGGTCTGCGACAGCGGCAGGTTGCGTCGCGACACCGGCTGGCGGCCCCGGTACACGCTGGAGGAGGGGCTCAAGGACACCATCGAGTGGTTCCTCGACCCGCTCAACCTGGCGCGTTACCGGCCGTCCCTGTACAACATCTAGCACGGAGAGGAATCATGCACGCCGTTATCCTCGCTGGCGGCAAAGGGGTGCGGCTGCGGCCGTACACGACGACATTGCCCAAACCCCTCGTGCCGATAGGCGACGAGTACGCCATCCTCGAAATACTGCTCCACCAGCTCTCCCGCCAAGGGTTCCGCACGGTGACGTTGGCCATCGGGCACCTCGGCCACCTGATCCGGTCGTATGTCGGGAACGGGAGCCGGTGGGGGCTGCGTATCGACTACGCGGCCGAGGAGGCGCCGCTCGGCACCATCGGGCCCCTGCTGACGCTGCACGACCGCCTCCCGCCCGACTTCCTGGTGATGAACGGCGACGTCCTCACCGACCTGGACTTCGCGGGGCTGCTGGACGAGCACATGGCGACCCGGCCGCCGCTGACCGTGGCAACGTACGCGCGCCAGGTGGACATCGACTTCGGCGTGCTCACGACCAAGGACGGCAGGGTCGTGGAGTTCAGCGAGAAACCGACGCTCGACTACCAGGTGAGCATGGGCGTGTACGGGGTCTCCAAAGAGGTCCTCGGGAAGTACGAGCCGGGGATCGCCCTCGGCTTCGACGAGTTGGTCCTGGACCTGCTCGCGGAGGGACGCCACCCGCGCGAGTACCGGTTCGACGGCTACTGGCTGGACATCGGCCGCCCGGACGACTACGACCGGGCCAACGCCGAGTTCCCGCGCCTGCGTCCGCAGTTGATGGAGGGCCGTGACCGGGTCGCGGCCGGGGGGCGCGGCGAGCAGCCCGTCCGTAAGGAACCGGTGAGCCGGCGATGAGCCGTGTCCTGCTGATCGGCGCGACCGGCTTCGTCGGCCGGCACGTTCAGGCGCGCGCCGCCGCGGCGGAGGTCGAGGTCGTCGCGGCCGCGCGTTCCCCGGAGCCGGGGGGACGGTGGCTGGACCTGGCCGCCGGGTCCGCGGCAGTGGCCGAGACGATCGCCGACATCGCCCCGGACGCCGTCATCAACTGCGCCGGGGTCACCAGCGGCACCCCGGCAGAGCTGGTCCGGGGCAATGTCGTGGCCGTGGCGAACCTGGTGACGGCGCTGACTGCCACGTCCATCCCGGCGCGGCTGGTCCATGTGGGCTCGGCCGCCGAATACGGCGAGGTCGAGTACGGGACGCCGGTGAGCGAGTCGGCCCAGCCGCGGCCCTACGGCCTGTACGGCGTCACCAAGCTGGCCGGAACCGAACTGGTCCGCTCGGTCGCCGAGACCTCGCTGGACGCCGTCGTCCTGCGGGTCTTCAACCCGATCGGGCCCGGGTCGCCAGGGTCCACGCTGGCCGGACGGCTCGTCCACGAGCTGCGCCGCACGGGCACCGACGAGGACGTCCGCGTGGGGCCGCTGACGGCGAGCCGGGACCTGGTGGACGTCCGCGACGTCGCCGACGCCGTGCTGACCGCCGCCCTCGCGCCCGCGCGGCTGCCCGCCGTGCTCAACGTGGGCAGCGGACGGGCGACACGGCTGCGCGATCTGACGGCTCTGCTGCTGCGCGTCACCGGGTCGCGGCGCCAGGTCCTGGAGGCCGCCGCGCCCGGCTCGGAGCGTTCCTCGGGCGTGGCCTGGCAGCAGGCCGACATCGGGGCGATCGGCCGCGTCCTCGGCTGGAAGCCCGCGACCGACCTGACGACCTCGCTGCGTGATCTCTGGGCGGAGACGGTATGCCCGGGTTGATCAGCCGCGTCGGATCGGTAGCGGTGCCCGCCTACTTCCATCCGGCCGCGGCCGCGGTGGACTGGGCGATCCTCGCGGACGCCCGGGTGGGCGTCGTCGTGCTCAACGTCGACAGCGGAGCGGGCACCGTCCGGGACCGCGAGTTCGCCGCCGTGGCGGACCGCACGTCCGCCGCCGGGGTGCGCCTCGCGGGCTACGTGGACACCGCCTACGGCCGGCGTCCGCCGTGCGAGGTCGAGGAGGAACTGAAGCGCTACCGGACGTGGTACGGCATCCGGATGGCCTTCCTCGACCAGGTGTCCGCGGAGCCCGGGCATGTGCTGCGCTACCGGCGGATCACCGCGGGGGCCCGGGGCCGGGGGATGGAGTACATCGTCTTCAACCACGGCACCTACCCCGACGCGGCCTACTCCGGGCTCGCCGACCTTCTCGTCACCTTCGAGGGTCCGTGGTCGGCGTACCGGCGCCTGCGCGCGCCCGCGTGGGCGAGACAGCTCCCCGCCGAACGGTTCTGTCATCTCGTGTACGCAGCACCGCGTCCAGTGCTGGCGCGCGCGCTGGCGCGGGCGGGCCGGTGCAACGCAGGCGTCGTGTACGTGACGGACCGCAAGGGCGCGAATCCCTGGGACGGCCTGCCCGAGTACTTCTCCCGCGAACTGTCGCTCGTCTATGCCCAGCAGTGAGGTGGTTCAGGACGGGTAGCGGTAGACGAACGCGGACGGAGCCGGCCGCGCGGGCTCGGGCGCCTGGACGGCCTCGCCGACCGGGTCCCGGACGAGGTGATGGTCAGGTGACAGGGAACAGGCCGGGTCGGTGCGCGCGGCGTCGCCGGTCAGTGCATACGCCTGGCAGCGGCAGCCACCGAAGTCGGTCTCGCGACGAGGGCAGCCGTCGCACGGGCCGGTCATCCAGTCGGTGCCCCGGTAGGCGTTGAAGGCCGCCGACTCCGTCCAGATCCAGGACAGCGACTTGTCGCGCACGTTCGGCGGCGCCAGGTCCGGGATCGCGTAGGCGGCGGGGCACGGGAGCGCCGTGCCGTCCGGCCCGACGGTGATCGAGCGCATGCCCCAGCCGCCCATGCACGGCTTCGGGAGGCCCTCGTAGTAGTCGGGCATGACCCACACCAGCTCGGGCCCGCCGTCCGCGCGCTGGGCGGCGACCGTGGCCTTGGCGCGGTCGAGCTGGTCCCTGGTGGGCAGCAGAGCCCCGCGGTTGCGCAGCGCCCAGCCGTAGAACTGGGTGTTGGCGAGCTCGATCCGGCCAGCTCCCCAGCGGGCGCCCAGCTCGATGATCTCGGGCAGGTTGTCGAGGTTGTGCCGGTGCAGGACCACGTTCAACCCGAACGGCAGGCCGGAGGCGCGGATCACTTCCGCGGCCCGCTCCTTGGCCGTGTACGAGGCGCTGCCGGCGATGAGGTCGGAGCCGACGCGGCCGGCGTCCTGGACCGAGAGCTGGACGCTGTTCAGCCCGGCGTCGGCCAGGCCGTCCAGCCGGGCGGCGGTGAGGCCGACGCCGCTGGTGACGAGTTGGGTGTAGACGCCGGCCCGGTGGGCGGCCGCCACGATCTCCGGGAGGTCGGGGCGCAGCAGCGGCTCGCCTCCGGAGACATGGGACTGCACGACGCCGAGATCCGCCGCCTCGGCGAAGACACGCGCCCAGTCATCGGTGGACAGTTCCGCGCTCTTGCGCACCAGCTCCAGCGGGTTCGAGCAGTACGGGCAGTGCAGCGGACACGCGTGGGTGACCTCCGCCAGCAGCGCCCACGGGGCCGGGAGCGCCTCCGCGGGACGGCCGGTCGCCGTGGCCGGGCCGGTCACCGGAGCCAGCCTTCCGCGCGGACCCGCTCCAGGAAGGCGGGCACCTCGTCCGACAGCGGAGCGTCCGGAAACATCCGGCGCAGCTCGGTGATGATGCCGTCGACGGTGCGGCTGCCGTCGCACAGTCGCAGGATCCGGCCGCCGGTGCCGCTGAGCCGCACCGCGCGCTCGGGCATCAGCAGCAGGTCGGCGTCACGGACGCGGTCGTACCGCAGCACGATGGACTCCCCCAGGGCCGGCCGCCAGGGGTTCTCAGCCGCCATCGGACGGCCCTCGCGCGTGCTCTTCGGCCTTCTCGCCGGCGCGCTCGACCGCGTCCAGCAGGGACCAGAGCACGTCGCACTTGAAGGCGACGGCCTCCAGCACGAGGTTCTCGTCGGCGCGGTTGCGCGCCCAGCGCTGGACGAGGGCCAGCGCCTCCTCGGAGTCGCGGCGGCCCTGGTCGACCCGCACCTGGAAGTACCGCAGCCCCTCCTGCTCCACCCAGGGGTAGTGACGTTCCCACGCCGCGATACGGGTCGTCATCAGGCCGGGGGCGAACAGCTCGGTCAGCGAGGACGCGACCGCCTCCAGCAAGGTGGCGTTGCGGCAGAAGTTCACGTAGCCGTCCACGGCAAGCCGGACGGCGGGCAGCACACCCTCGCCGGACAGCAGCAGGCCGCGTTGCAGGCCGGCCGCCTCGCCGAGCCGCAGCCATCGCTCGATGCCGCCGTCCTGCCCGGGAATCCCCTCCTGTTCCGCGAGGCCGTCGTGGTCGTGGATGCGGCGGATCCAGGAGCGCCGCAGTTCGCGCGTGGGGAGCCTGGCCAGGATCAGCGCGTCCTTGACGGGAATGTGCCGCTGGTAGTGGAACCGGTTGAGGATCCACCGGCGCAGCTCGTCCGGGGACAGCAGCCCCTCGTGCATACGGAGGTTGAAGGGGTGCCGGTGGTGATACCGGTCCTGCCCCAGTCTGTGAAGGCGTTGCTCCAGCCCGTCCGTCGGTGGCGCCATGCTCACAGTTCGATCACCGCTCTCTCGCTGGCCACCTCGATCCCGGCCGCGGCGAGCCGCCGATGTCCTTCGGCGTCCGGGTCGACGAGGGGGTTGGTGTTGTTCAGGTGGGTGTACAGGCGCCGCGCGGCCGGCAGCGCGGCCAGCCGCGCCTGCGTGCCGTTCGGGCCCGTGATCGGCAGATGGCCCATCTCGGTGGACGTGCGGCTGGAGCATCCCGTGCGGCGGGGCTCCTCGTCGTCCCAGAACGTGCCATCGACGAAGACGCAGTCGGCGCCGCGCAGGACGCGGTCCAGTTCTTCGGGCCAGGCGGCGAGTGCCGGCGCGTACACGACGACCTTGCCGTCCCGGGCATCCCGAATGCGCAGGGCCACCACCCAGGCGTCACCGAGGTCGCCGTTGTCGACGTTCTCGTCCGCCGCGTAGCGGGGCCGTTTGCCCGACACCCTGATTCCCTGGACTTCCAGGGGGCCGCCGTCCAGCGGCTCCGGCGCCTGCTCCGGAAGGGTCGTCCAGGACAGCGTGGTGTACGGGGCGAGAACGCGGTCGAGTCGGAGCCCACGAGACAGCGCGGCACGCACCGTGCCGGTCGCCACGACCCTCACGCCCGACGCCTCCCTCAGCCGCGGGAGGCCGAGCGTGTGGTCGAGTTCGGCATCGGTGAGGATCACGCCCGCGACAGGGGTGTCGCGTCGCCCGGGGCCGGGATGGAGCGCGGCGCACTCCTCGATCTGCTCGCCGATGTCGGGGGTGGCGTTGACGACGAACCACCGCCCCTCGCCCGCCTCGACGGCGATCGAGGCGTGGCGACGCCGCCACGACGGCTCGGCGCGGGCGGCGTCGCACCCCCGGCATGCGCAGTTCCACTGGGGCACGCCGCCGCCCGCCGCGGTGCCGAGGACCAGCAGCCGCATCGCGGCCGGGTCAGACTTCGGCGCCGAAGTAGGCCGTGACCTCGAGTGACGTCTCCACGATCTGGTAGTCGGGCGTCACCCACCCGGTGTCGCGGCCGTCGGTCTGGTCCCGGGTCGTGTCAATCATGGGAGCACCTTCCTCTGGGTTGTCCCGGAGCGTATGCCCATCCTCTCCGTCCGCCCTATGCAGGGAGTGCCAGAAACATGCGCCCCAGTGACCACTTGGCTTCACCGGGACTTGACGCGGGGCACCCGAAGGGTTCACCTTACTAAAAGGAAAGTTTCCTTTGAGTTGGTTGCCGGGCCGGCTCGACTCCGTCTCCAGGTACTCGTACCTCCCCGCCAAGGAGAAGCAGGATGCCAAGGAAGTCCAGCCTCGCCGTCGCCGCCACCGTCGCCGTTGGCCTACCGGTGGTCGTCGCCGTGCCGGCGTGGTCCCACGGGTTCACCACATCGCCGCCGAGCCGCAGCTACCTGTGCGGCACGCACAAGGTCCAGAACTGCGGCGAGGTCCAGTGGGACCCCGACGGTGTCGAGGGCCCGAAGGGGTTCCCGAACTCCGGCCCGCGCGACGGCACCATCTGCGCCGGCGCGGACGGGCGGTGGTCACCGCTCGACGACCAGCGCGGCGGCACCGGCTGGCCCGGGACCAAGGTGACGGCCGGATCGTCGTTCAGCATCAACTGGCAGTTCACCGCCGCCCACTCGACCTCGTCGTTCCGCTACTTCCTCACCAAGGACGGCTGGAACAGCACGCAGCCGCTGACCCGCGCCTCGCTGGAGCTCACCCCGTTCATCCAGCAGAACTACAGCGGTCGCCAGCCGTCGAACCCGACGACCCACACCGGGACGCTCCCGCAGCGCAAGGGCCGGCACATCCTGCTCTCCGTCTGGGACATCGCGGACACCGGGAACGCGTTCTACCAGTGCTCCGACCTCGACTTCGGCTGACGTCCAGGAGCTGACCGGTACCGGAACGGGAGGCCGCGCCAGGGCTACGCGCGGCCTCCCGTTCCATTTCGGTAGCGTCGCTTCCATGCGGCTTCACGTGGGATGCGCGATGTGGACTCACACGCCCTGGCAGCGACGTCTCCTGCCTCATCCGCTCCCGCCGGACGAGCGCCTGCGCGCGTACGCGACCTGGTGCAACGCCGTGGAAGGCAACACCACGTTCTACGCGACGCCGGCGAGGAGCGCGGTGGAGTCGTGGGCACGGCAGACGTCCCCCGATTTCCGGTTCGTGGTCAAGCTGCCCAAGACGATCACGCACGAGCGCCGCCTCAACGGTGCCGACACCGAGGTCCGGGCGTTCCTGGACGCCATCGAGCCGCTCGGTCCGCGCGTCCATGCGCTCTGGGTCCAGCTGCCGGGATCGTTCGCGCCGGCCGACATCGGCGGCCTGGCCCGCTTCCTGCACCGCCTCCCCCGCAGCTACGGCCGCGCGGTCGAGGTCCGGCACCGCGCGTTCTTCGAGGACGCGCGCTCCGAGCGCCTCCTCGAACAGGCCCTCGCCGGCGTCGGCGCCGAGTGGGTGCCCTTCGACACCACCACGCTCTTCCAGAGCCGCCCGACCAGCGACGCCGAGCGGGACGCCTGGACGAAGAAGCCGCGCGTCCCGCGACGGTCGCGGGCCCTCACCGGCCAGCCCATCGTCCGCTACCTCGGCCGGGACGACCCGGTGCGCACGGTCGAGGGCTGGCGCGAGTGGGCCGGGACGGTCGCCGGGTGGTTGCGCGAGGGCCGCTCGCCGACCGTGTTCGTCCACACGCCCGACAACGCCGAAGCGCTGACGCTCGCCCGCCGCTTCCACGAGGATGTACGGGAACTCGTGCCCGAGGTGGAAGCGCTGCCCGAGCCGCTTCCGGCGGAGCCCCCGACCCTTTTCTGAGATTCGAGCCGTCATCGCGCGCCTGGACGAGGGCGTTGTCGCGCCGCCCCTTGACGCCCCTTCGAGTCATCAGTGGCGGGTGCGTTTGAGTAGGGGATGCTCATGCGCTGCCGGCCGCTGGGGCGCAGGGTCGGGGCATGGAGACATATCTGGCAAAGGCCGACGCGTCCCGGGCTGCGGAGATCGCCGCGACGGACTCACCCTTCACCATCGAGATCCGCTTCCTGGGCGGGCTCTCCGATACGCAGCAGGCCGCGTTCGCGGGGGCCGCGGACCGCTGGGCGCACGTCATCGTCGGGGACCTGCCCGACATCGAGATCGACGGCGACCTCATCGACGACGTGCTGATCCTCGCCCAGGGGCAGGCGATCGACGGTGTCGGCCACGTGCTCGGGCAGGCAGGACCGACCCACGCCCGCCGCGCCGCGGACGGTACATGGCTGCAGCCGTGCAAGGGCCACATGGCGTTCGACACCGCCGACCTCGGCCAGATGGAGACCGAGGGGACGCTGCTCGACGTCATCACCCACGAGATGGGCCACGTCCTCGGGGTCGGAAGCATGTGGGGCCTGCAAGGTCTGGTCAGCCCGCCCCCGGACGCGCTGGAGAACCCGGTGTTCAACGGGCCCGCGGCGATGACCGAGTACGGGCTTCTCCTGGACGGCGGCGAGGCGCGTCCCGTCCCGGTGGAGAACCAGGGCGGCGGCGGTACGGCCCGCGTCCACTGGAGGGAGAGCGTGTTCGCGAACGAGCTGATGACGGGATTCGTGGGGGCCGCGGGGAACCCGCTGAGCCGGCTCACCATCGCCGGCCTCCAGGACCTGGGCTACCAGGTCGACCTGGACGCGGCCGACGACTACGCGCTGCCCAACCTGCTGTCGCTCGCGCAGGCCGGCGCGCTGGTCACCCATACCGCGCCCATCGACCACGGTTTCGTGATCCCGACGATCCCGGTGCCGGTGGCGACGAAATAGCGCCGGCGGACGTCGCTCGACGATCCTCGCCGGCCCTTCCGGGGGCGCCGGGGTCGCGCCTCCGGTGCGGGCCCCGGCCGCCGCCGATTCCGCTCATTCGTGGCCGTTGTGGCCACGCAGCGCGTCCAGGTAGCCGGCTATCGCGTCCCGGTTACGGGTCAGGCAGTCGATGCGGTCGGTCATCTGGTCGCGTTCGCGTTCGAGCGTGGCGATCATCTCGGGTGTCGCGTCGGTGAGGTGGATGACCCTTGGGCCGTCGAGGTACGGGAGGATCTCCTTGATGATCCTTGTCGGCAGCCCGGCGTCGAGGAGACCGCGGATCTGCGCGACCCGGTCCACCAGGCGCTCGTCGTAGTCGCGGTAGCCGTTCGCGGCGCGAGCGGGAGTGATCAGCCCTTGCTCTTCGTAGTAGCGCAGCAGACGAGTGGGTGTGCCGGTGCGCTCCGACAGCTCTCCGATTCGCATCTGCCCCACCCTCGCTCGACCCCTGCGGCCTGGGGCACGTCGCTCCCCCGGCCCGCCTGACCGATGGATGACCCGACCCACGGAGCCCAGGCGCTCGGTGACCGGAATTGTAAGGTTCGTCCGTGAACCACATCGAGGTCATCACCAGCGCCGGGGCGGTGCGCGGTCGGCACGAGGACGGGCTCGCCGTCTTCCGCGGCGTCCCGTTCGCTCGTCCACCCGTCGGCCCGCTGCGCTTCGCGGCTCCGCAGCCGCCGGAGCCGTGGGACGGTGTCCGTCCCGCCATCGAGTTCGGCACGCTCCCGCCGCAGCCGTCGGGGCCTGGCCCCGCCACCCCCGAGACCATCGGAGACGACTGGCTGACCTGCAACGTCTGGTCGCCCGACCCGGGCACCAGCGGCCTTCCGGTGATGGTGTGGATCTACGGAGGCGCCTACCTCTCCGGAAGTTCCGGCGAACCCGGGTACTCCGGTGCGTTGCTCGCGCGCGAGGGCGGTGTCGTCGTGGTGACGTTCAACTACCGCGTCGCGATGGAGGGCTTCGGGCAGATACACGGCGCCCCCGCCAACCGCGGCCTGCTCGACCAGGTCGCCGCGCTGGCCTGGATCCGCGACAACATCGCGGCCTTCGGCGGTGACGCCGGGAACGTCACGGTCTTCGGCGAGTCCGCCGGCGCCGGTTCGATCGCCTCCCTCCTGGCGATGCCGCGCGCGGCCGGTCTCTTCCAGAAGGCGATCGCGCAAAGCGTCCCCGGTACCTTCTTCTCCCTCGCCCTGGCGGACGACATCGGCGCCGCCATCGCCGGCGAGGCCGGATTGCCGCCCACCGTCCCGGCACTCGCGACGCTCCCGCCCAGCCGCCTGCTGAAGGCCGTCGACGCCGTGATCTCCACGCTGCGGACGAGGGAACGCTGGGGACAGGTGGCGCACACCCCGACCCCGTTCTCCCCGGTCGTCGACGGAGACGTCCTACCGTGCACGCCGTGGGAGGCGCTCGCCGCCGGAGCCGCCCGCGACGTCACATTGATCACCGGACACAACCGCGACGAGTACCGCCTCTTCCTCGTCCTCGGCGACCTCCTGGGCAAGATCTCTGACGATCAGGCCGGCGCCGCCCTCCGCGCCTTCGCACCGGATCCGTCCGCTTTCCGTGCCGCCTTCCCGGGCGCACCGGCGGAACGGCTGTACGAGATCGTCTTGTCGGACTGGCTGTTCCGCATGCCCAGCCTGCACCTCGCCGAGGCCCAGACCGCGGGCGGCGGGCGGGCGCACCTGTACGAACTGACCTTCCAGGCCCCGGGATTGGGCGGGATATTCGGAGCATGCCATGTCCTGGACGTCCCGCTGGCGTTCGGCAACCTCACCGGCGGCCTTGCCGACCTGCTGATCGGCGACATCCGCGCGGAGGCCGAGACGGTCTCGGCCACGCTCCGCCGAGCCTGGACGCGTTTCGCGACATCCGGAGATCCGGGCTGGCCGGAGTACGACCCCGACCACCGTCCAACCAAGATCTTCGACACCGAACCCTCGGTCATGTCCTATCCGGAGCAGACGTCCAGGTCCCTGTGGGCGGCCCACACCTTTCGCGAGCTTCCCCTCCTCTCCTGACGCGGGGCTCGCCTCCGGTTTCGTCGGTGCGCGTGGCTAGCATCGAACGATGTCGTCGCGCACCTAGCAGCTGGGGAAAGAATGATCGAGAAAGACGCACTTCACCAGGTTCAAGAGATCTGCCTGGCCCTCCCCGAGGCGACGGAGAAGCCGTTCGGCGGGCACACGGCGCCGTCCTTCCGGATCCGCGACAAGCTGTTCCTGATGACGAGCGAGGACGGCCTGTCGATGATGTTCAAGGCCGGCGCCGGAGTGCAGGAGGCCCTGGTGGCGGAGAGCCCGGAACGCTTCTTCGTCCCCAAGTACGTCGGCAGCAAGGGTTGGGTGGGAGCACGGCTGGACGTCGAGCAGGACTGGGACGAGCTCGCCGAACTCGTCGAGGACAGCTACCGCCTCATCGCGCCGAAGCGCCTGTCCGCCCTCCTCGACGACCGCTGACATCCGTGGCCCACGTCCGCCGCCGGTCATCGGTTCCGCCCGTCCGTTCCCACCGTCCCAGTTCGGGTCCTCAGTATCGGCCCGCAGCGCCGAGGGGGCACTACAGCCAGCCGTAGCCTGGACCTGCGGCAGGCTGCATTCTCGCGGCGGTGGCGCAGATCTAGCGTCACGATCATGACGACGAAGACACGCCCTCGTACCCTGGCGCGATGGTCGAGCACATCCGCGGCGCTCCTGGTGCTGGCCACCTCGGGTACCGCCGCGTTCGCCAGAACCGACGTACCCCAGGGGCTCGCCGGCTACTACGACCAGCGGATCACGTGGACGGACTGCCGGCAGGGGCCGGACGACGAGCTGGGCGTCGGCCTGGACCGGGCCGGTGCCCGATGTGCCCGGCTAACCGTGCCCCTGGACTACACCCGGCCCGCGGGACGCACGATCACGATCGCCCTGTCGCGGCTCCCGGCGACCGACCCGTCCCACCGAATCGGCACCCTCATGCTCAACCACGGCGGCCCCGCCGAGCCGACACTCGGCATGCCGCTGGAGACCCGCGAGTACATGGGGAAGGTCAGCGCAAGGTACGACCTGATCGGGATGGATCCCCGTTTCGTGGGACGCAGCACCCCGCTGGACTGCGCCTGGCCCGTCGGCATCTGGATACGCTCGGCCGGCACCGACCGCGCGGGTTTCGACCGTCAGGTCGCCTTCCACAAGGACTTGGCCGAACGTTGCGTGAGCCGGCACGGCGATGTGCTGCCGCACGTCAACACCCGCAACACCGCTCGGGACATGGACCTCGTCCGCGCCGCCCTGGGCGAGCGCCGGATCTCCTACCTCGGCTATTCGTATGGCGCCTACCTCGGTTCCGTCTACGCGCAGATGTTCCCTGGAAGAACCGACCGGATGGTCCTCGACAGCGCCGGCGACCCACGTGCGTGGGGCCCCAGACTGACCGGCAACGAACGCGCCTCGGAGGGGGCCTTGCGCGCCTGGGCGACCTGGACCGCAGCACGCCACGAGCAGTACGGGTTGGGCCGCACTCGACACGCGGTCCTGGCCACCGTGGGAAGGATCGTCCAGTCGTCGTCGGAGCGTCCGCTGCGCATCGGTTCGTACACAGTCGACGAGCACGTGGTCCCGTACCTGGTGTACGGCGGCATCGGCAGCGACCGCGACCAGGCCCGCGCAGCGTTCGCGTCCAGCGTGCAGGTCCTGGAGCAGGCGACGAGCGGGGCCACCGTCCCCCCGACGCCGGCCCTGGAGGCGTCTCTGCGGTTCATCCTGAACGGCACGACCTCGCACCTGGTCAGCCCGGCGGCCGCGATCATCTGCGGTGACCGCGCCGCCCCGCGCGACCCCGAGGTCTACTGGAACGACGTCCAACGCAGCCGGCGCCGCCACCCCCTCTTCGGCCCGATCACCAACAACATCGCGCCGTGCGCCTTCTGGCCCGAACCACCTCGCGAGCAGCCGACCAGAATCGACAACGGGGCCGCAGCGCTGATTGTCTCGGCGACCGGTGACATCGCCACCACCTATCGGGGATCCCGCTCCCTGCACCGGTTGATGACCGGCTCCCGCCTGCTCACCCTGCGCGACGCCATCGCCCACGGCATTTACGGCGAGTACGGCGACACATGCATCGACGAGAAGGTGAACGCCTACCTGCGGACAGGAACACTTCCCACGCAAGACCTGACGTGCCGGATGCCGTCGCCCGCAGCGGGCCCGGCCGATCACCCGTGAACCGCCGCAGCACTCGCTGTCCCGATCGAGTGCTGCCGAGGGCGCGGCGGCTCAGCTGGTGGGGGCCGGGCCGCCGCGCACGCGCCGCACGAGGTCGATGGCGGTCTCCGGCCACCGGACGTGATCGAACGCGAAACCCGCCTCCAGCAGGCGGCCGGGGACGACCCGGCGGCTCTTCAGCAGAAGCTCGGTGTCCGAGCGCATCGCCAAGGCCCCGAGTTCTGCCATCCACCTCGTTGCGGGCAACCCCACCGGGACACCCCACGCCCCGCGCAGTGCCCGCATGAACTCACGGTGGGGCAAAGGAGATGGAGCGGTGAGGTTCACCGGCCCGGCGAGGTCGTCCCGCTCGACCAGAAACTCGACGGCGCGAACGAAGTCGCGGTCATGGATCCACGACACGAACTGGGCACCTCCGGCGACGGGACCGCCGAGGCCGAGCCTGGCCAGCCGCAGCAGGACATCGAAGACTCCGCCGCGATCGGGACTCATCACCATGGCCGAGCGTAGGGCGATCTTGCGGGTGGACGGCGTCTCGGCTTGTTCCTGCGCCCGCTCCCACGCTTTGGCGATCTCAACGCTGTAGGCCCAGTAGCCCGGAACACCGGGTTCATTCCCGCCGATCACACCGGTCGCCTCGTCGTTGGGCGCGTCGAAGCGATGGGCGTAGATGGTGGCGGTACTCATCTGCAACCAGACCCGGGGAGGCCGCGCGGCGGCTGCGATCGCCTCCCCCACCACCCGGGCGGAGCGGACACGCGAATCCATCATCGCCCGCAGGTTGGCCGGTGTGTAGCGACAGCTGACGCTGCGTCCGGCCAGGTTGATAACGACGTCTCCGCCGTTGATCGCCTCGGTCCAGGAACCGAGGGTCTCGCCGTCCCAGCGGATCTCGCGGTCGCGTACCGGCGTTCGGGTCAGGACCACCACGTCATGCCCCGCGGCGGTCAGGGCACGGTCCAGGATCGTGCCCACCTGTCCGGTTCCCCCAGGAATCACTATCTTCATCGGCCCGCCCTTCGCCGCCTGCCGCGAGCCTAACGCACTCCTTGAACACGTTCAAAACCGAGGTGCCGTCCATGCTCGCCTCAGGTCGACGCCATCCGGGATCGCGACGCACCTAGCAGCGCCCATCCCAGCTACCGGGCGGGACGTACTTCCATGAGTTCTTGCCCCTGTCCCTGGAGAGTTCGAAGATCGTTACCGGGGCGAACTGCGATGTGCCGTCGAAAATGTTCCCATTGGATTGGAAGGTGTACGCCCTGTTGATGGTGAGGCCGTTCTCATAGATCATGTCCGCTGATCGGTTGAGGTGACGGATTCTGTCGACGATCGCGGAACGGAACGCCGCCTTATCGTTGAATGGGTCCCATGACGTCACCGGCGCCCGTTTGGGGCTTTCGCCTTCAAGGACCGAACGGACCGCCTTGATGAGGATCCGTGCAGCGTCGTAGCCCACGGCGCTGTACGAAGTCGGCTCTTCCCCGGGATAGCTGTTACGATAACGATCCGCGACCGCCGCATTGATGTGACCCAGATTGGGATTGTTGAAGCACATCGGAGCGATGGCGTATGCCTTGATGGTTCCGTGCTGGAAAGTCCCACTGAAACCCTGGTTCATGATGGCCGCCGGGCCGACGAAGATGGTGTCGGCCCAAGCCTGATATCCCTTCTGCTTCTGCAGTGTTTGAACAGCGTCGTACAGAGAGATGGGCTCAGAACCGGTTCCGGCATAGAGCACGAAGTCCGGTACTTCGCCGCGTATCCTGGTCTTGAGATCCAGGATCACGTTGCTCGACAGGGTCAGGAACGGAGGTTCCTCTCCGGCCAACTCCTTCCAGGCTTTGATGAACTGCGCTGCGAAGTTGTCACCGAAGACGCTCTGCTGATCCTTGGCGATCACGACACGGGCGTTCGGGTTCTGCTGATACAGGAACATCGCCAAGGCTCTTTGGCGAACACTGTCGACCGTCACCAGGCGGAAGAAGGAACCCTCCCCCGGGCGCTGGAGGAGATCATCCGCGTTGCAGGACTCGCTGGCGGCAGACTTGTCGGTCAGGCAATCCGCCGTGTTCGCCGGGCTGATGAGCGGCACTCGCGCCCTGTTCGTGGTACGCATCTCGTTCACCGCGACACCGCTGTTGAACGGGCCGATGATCCCGGCCAACCTGGCGTCGTCCACGATCTCGGACAGGTGCACCTTCTTGCGTCCCCCGTCTTCACAGCCGTCGGGCGACACCAGCTTGACCAATCTCGATTCGCCGGAATCATCGAAAGCCACGATCTGCAGGTTGAACCGACCTATCTTGTTATCTAGAACCTCTTCCTCAAGAGCCAGGTTGATCATCCTGCAGATGGCGAGCGCGTCCTGCTTGTCGCGTCCGAGGAAGGGAAGACTGAAGCCTATTTTGATGACCGGCTGCCGGCTCGCCAACACCACCAGGCATGTCAGGATGAGGGCACTGGCGATCACGGTGACAAAAAGGACGCTCTGCATGAGCCGCTGCAAGAAGACTCCCCGGGGAAAGCCGGGCTGACTACCAGGAGCCGGAAACACCTCAAGCAGAATGGGAATGATCGCCGCGACGAGGCCGGCGAAGGTAATCACCAGAACGACGTCGTTGACGATGTCCGGGCGTTCGAGGTGGTTGGCGGCCAGCCCGATCACGGCGCCGGCAAGAGTCACCAAACAGGCGGCGACCAGATAGATCTTGCCGGTCTTGCTCAGTCTTCTTCCCATTGATAGCTCTCGCAGTTGGGTGCATGTTCCGGGGCGATGATCGACTTTCTCGGTTCCACGGGGACTGAGCTCGATGCTTTCAAGTCCAGACCCGATTTTCCGGATCTCGCCGGCCTTGGCCGGAGGCGGTCACTCGCCGCTTATCCCCGGTTACAAGGCTACGGTCAATCGCGACTGCGAAATTGATGCACCCCGCGTCGAACTGCCACGAGGACCGCGCGGCACCGCAGGAGACTGCGATTGTGGCCGTTGTGGGAGCGAACGCCACAGGCAGCACGGCTCGAACTCCGCCGCTGCACGCCGGCCGGGGCGAACGGCGCCGTCCGGGTGGCTATCTCCGGAGCGTGGCCACCCTTGGTCGGAGAACCACCTCCGGCCACCGAAACGCCGCACGGTCACATCACGCGATCACGACAAGACACGCTCCAGACGCGGGTACCCGCACGCGTGTCGTCTGCCTTGAGGAGCTGGGCCCGGACGGGCCCGCCGCGCGCAGCGCGGACGCCTCCATGCTGGTCACCGCGCTGCTAGATGGCCAGAACGCTACCGCTGAAGCTCCACCCGGTTTTGCCCGCTGGTCCGGTCCCGGACGTCACCACCACGCTCATCAGTGAACCAAGATCGTTTCTTGCAGGGTTCCCTCGTGGAACGCACTATGGGCCCGCTAGCCTGGAATGCTGGATAATCCGCTTTTATGGACGCTCAGGAGTGCGCCGTGGCCGCAGCCGAGGACATCCCGACCGAGATCCATCACGACGTGCCCACGTCCGCACGCATCTACGGGTGGGCTCTTGGCGGCAAGGACAACTACGAGGCCGACCGGCAGTTCATGCTGCAGAACCTGCCGGAGTTCCCCGAGTTCATCGACCTCGCCCGGCAGAACCGGCTGTTCCTGTACCGGGCCGTCCGATACCTGGCGCAGGAGGTCGGTATCCAGCAGTTCCTCGACATGGGGTGCGGGCTGCCGACCAATGACAACGTGCACCAGGTCGCGCAGAGTTTCGTCCCCGACGCTCGCGTCGTCTACATCGACTTCGACCCGATCGTGCTCGTGCACGCCCGCGCGCTGCTGGCCGACGACGACTCCACCGCCGTGATCACCGCTGACATGTGCGATCAGGAGGCCATCCTCGCCCATCCGGACGTGAAACGCCTTATCGACTTCAGTGAGCCGCTCGCCGTGCTGTTCCTGTCCGTCGGCCACCACCTGCTCGACGCCGACAACCCGCGCCGCGTCCTGCGCACCGCCATCGACCGCGCCGTCCCTGGCAGCCATCTGGCGTTCACGCAGATCGTCTGCTCCGACCGCGAGCGCGCCGCCGAGATCGACGCCCGCTCGAACGGCGCCGGCCTTCGCTGGCGAACCCGCGACCGCGCCGAGACCGACGCGCTCCTCCCGCAGGGGCTGGAGGCCGTCGAACCGGGCCTGGTCGACATCGTCAACTGGCGTCCCGACCCGGCGCAGCCGCCGCTCGCGCCCGTCCCCGCAGAACTGCGGCCGTATGCGGGCGCGTCGGAAGTGGGACACGACCTCACCGAGTACGGCGGCGTCCTGCGCAAGCCTTAGCTGGCGTGGTGTCGAGCGCAGCATCAAACGGCCACCGCGCGGTACCGACCAGATCGCCCAGTCAGACAGGGGCGGCGCCCGGCCCGGCAGATCCCAGACCGGCCGCCATGGCAGTGCCGCGGCGGGGTGGGCGATCAACTCAACCTTGATCTGCACCGCACAAGCCGCCCCCCGCACAAGCCAGCAGGCGCCGGACGTTGTTGCCACATCGATGTCAGCGGCCACCACTGCCGGACGGGACCCGTGCGCGGCCAGTTCGTCCAGCATCTTGATCGCCAGCCGCCTGCTCGGGTCGGAAGGCGAGGGGCCAGCGAGGGCGGCGGGAGAGGGAGACCAGCCGGGCGGCGATTGTGTCCATGGTGGCATCGTCTGGATTCCAGCCTCGTCTCAGGAGTGCGGTCAGCAGGGCTTCGAGGTAGGGGACCGGGCGAGATAGGAGATCTTTGGTAACAGGGATGATCTCCCACTCCTGCCGTTTTCGAAGCCACTCGCGGCGGCGGTGGTCGTGGGCCCGCGCCTGCGGGCCGGTGTGGTGGCGTTCACCGTCGTACTCCATTCCGACGCGGAACCTCGGATAGCCGAGGTCCACGTAGAGATAGTGGCCGTAGGGGCCTATCACCGGGACCTGGGTGTGGGGGCGCGGGAAGCCCGCGTTGACCACCGCCATCCGCGTCCAGCTTTCACCGGGCGAGGCGGCGCCGCGGTCCCCGAGTCGGATGATCTCCCGCAATCGCCTGTTGCCCCGGTATCCGGGTAAGAATCGCGCCATCGTGGTGAGCTCTTCGGCGTTCACGCCGCGCCGGAGGAACTGATCGAGGGCGGCGACCGCTTCCGTGCGCGGCAGCCAACGGGCGCAGTCCAGCGCGGTGCGCGGCACGGACGTGATGCGCACATCGTGTTCATCCCGGACGTGCTCGGCTGAGAGTTCGACGGTGTCGGCGGTGATCGCGGGAGGGTCGGGAGCACTCTCGACCGGACCTGGAGTGATGAGCTCGACGTTCCAGTCGGACTCGTTCACTCCGGGCGGTAGGACGTCGAGCCCCCAGATCCATGCGGCGGTGCGACGGCCGACGACGACGTCCGCCGGAAGGATCCGGCTGAGTGCCGCTGCGCGTGCTCTGAGCGATGACCCCGTGGCCGGGGTGAAGTAGATCCCCGGGCCGGTGGGGACGACGGAACCGCTGGGGCCTCGCTGCCAGGTGATGCTGAAATCGTTCATGGCATTGATGGTGCTGCCCGGGCTTGGCCTTGGGGAGGGGGTGCGGGAAATGTGGATAACTTACGGTCGCTGGAGCGAGTAAGATCATCCTGATTGTGCCGGCAAATATTCCATTTCTATCAGCATTGGTAGGGGGTTGCGGCAATCGCGGCTGATGTCCAGGCGCCGATGCGTTCGATCAGGGCCGGTGACGCCGCCACTTCCGCGTGCCCGAATCCCGGCTCGACCCAGAGTTCGCGGGGGTCGCGCGCCGCCTCGTGCAATTGCCGTCCGTGCTCAAGTGGGAAGAACGGGTCCGCGTCACCGTGGACGATCAGGAGCGGCGCGGGCGCTATCCGTCCGACGACCTCGAATGGCGCTGCGGGGATCGGATCCCATCCTTCCGGCGCGACTCGTGTGCCTCGTGCCAGACGTACCGCCAAGCGTCCCACGGGCCTTTCGATCACCCAGTGCACACGCCGCATCGGAACTGTCCCGCGGTAGTACCAGCGGGCAGGGGCACTGACGGAGACGACCGCATCGACGCCACCGTGCAGGGCCGCGTGCCGGACGGCGGCGGCCCCGCCCATGGAGAATCCCGTGACGGCGATCCGTTCGTAGCCGCGCCGACGCGCGGCGGCGACCGCGGCCTCGATGTCGAGGACTTCGCGGTCGCCGACCGTCGAACGTCCCCCCGACCTTCCGTGACCGCGGAAATCGAGGCCGACGACGCCGCCGTACCGGTTGAGGACGTTGGCGATCCGCCGGAGCACCGGTTGCCGCCACGAGCAGGTGAACCCATGGGCGAGGACGAAGCACAGGTCGCCGGCGCCTTCGAGGTGCCCTGCGTCGATTCGGACGTCGTCGGTGGTGTACAGGGTGAGCGGCTCCGGAGTCTGCACGCCTTCAATGATGGTCCATCGTCTGACCTGGAGAACGGGCCCATCGGTCTGTTTCGCATACGTGGGCACTCGTTGTCACCCTGCGGCGCGATAGTGGTAGCCGCAGAACTCCTTGAACCCGGTCCGTTCGTAGAGGCGGAGCGCTACGGGGTTGTCACGCTCCACCTGGAGGTACAAACGGCCGGTTCCGTGCGCGCCGGCCCAGTGGGCAAGCGCGGCGAGCAAACCGCGGGCAGCACCCTTCCCGCGTGCTCTGGGGAGGGTGGCCATGCCGAACACCCCGGCCCAGCCCGTGTCGGCCACCGCGCGGCCCACCGCGACGACGTCGTTCTCGATCATCGCGCTGGCGTACGTACACGGCTGTTCGATTCGGTCCAGCATCTTCCGCTCGGCGCGAGGGTCCCCGCCATCACCGTGCACGGCGTGCCGCACCGCGAGCCATGGCCGGGTGGGACGCTCGTCCAAGCGGATCCGCAGCGCCCCGTGCGGCGTCCGATCCAGGACACGGCCGGTGGACGCGACCTGCAACGACATCAAGCTCTCGCGCCGGTACCCGCGCTTCGCCAGAAGCGCGTCGAGCCCGTCTGGACACGCCGGCGGGCAGATCTGGAAGCGCACGACTGTGCCGTGACCGGCGTAGAACCTCTCGGCCTGGGCGACTCTGCGCAGCAGTTCGTCCGCGCCTGCGTGGCCGTGCGGCAGTACCGTCCCCGCCCACCAGGCGCAACTGGGTGCCCGGCGCAGCCACCATCCTTCGGCCTCCTCAACATGGTCCGCGGGAAGGGCACGCGCCGCTCGTTCGAGCAGGCCCCTCACCATTTCCGGGTTGTCCACCAGTGAGGACACGTTTACACCCACACCTTCTCCAAGAACCGACAAACATCCGAATAGCTACGAGTCTGGCGTATCAGAGAAAGCACCTCTTGCAGTGCCAATGGAGTTCGCAGTGCCCGGGGCGGTTCGAGACGTTACCGAGGGGTTGGTCAGGGCTTGGCATAGGACGGAGCCTGAACAGTGTGGTTGCTGGGTAGATAGATCAACGTGTCGAAGGGGTTGGTTGTTCGACGGGCCCGAGCGTCAGGCTCGCTGGTATGGGCAGCGAAGATCGCGCGCTTCGGGTGAAGACCCGGAAAGAGTCCCCCGCTGAGACACTCCAGGGCGGGCGGAAGGTCGAAGCCTGTGCGGATGAGGAAGTCCGCGTCGCCGACAAGGTCCGGGGGCGGCAGAAGCCCCCGAGTCTCAACAAGAGCCCGAAGAGCTCACCGCGGGGCAAGGACCGGGGGCAGGGCACCGGTGTCAAGGCAACCAAACCGAAGGCAGGACGAAAATCACGCGCGGTAGTCGAAGCCGGCGTTGATCCGATGGTCGCGGACGAGCGTTCCGCACCGAGTGGCGGCGCCCGACGCAAGGGGCGTTCCCGCAGCAAAGGCGACGGGGCGCCTCGCGCGACCGAGGAGGCCGCGGGGGATCCCGTCGATGGTCGCGGTGGGGCCGAGCGACGGTACGCGGGCCGGGTTCGCCGGGGATGCGGAGCGTACGCGCGGGAGGCCATGATCTCCTCTGCGCGGGCTCATGAGCGGGCGGCCGTGCTGCTGGAACGGATGGCGGACGCCGATCCGGAGGAGGCCGAGGCGCACGTGCAGTCGGCCGCGCGGCAGCGGCGATGGGCGGCGAACGACCGTGAGCTGGCCGAGGAGTACGCGCCGGTCGAGTCCGGCTGAGGTGTTTGTCCTCGGGCGGGCGGCGGTGCAAGGTGTTGACGACGTCCAAAATGAGGAGCAGCGCCGTGGATCCGGAGACCTTGAGTACGACCCGCCGTTCGTTGCACGGGGTGGCAGAGCTGGTCCTCGCCGGACCCCAGTACCGGCAAAGCGGGACGATCCGGCTACGGATCGTCCCGGATGGCTTCGGGACGGTCGAGGCACCGGAGCTCCGGGTGAACGTGACGGAACTCGTGGCAGGTGACCGGACGGTGCCACTGAACGGTGCGACGTGCCGGGAGCTCGCAACGGCGACAGGCGGCGAAGCAGAAGCGGCGGACGTCTACGCGGAGAGCAGCGGGGTCGGGCCGGACGACACGCTGGCTGTGGACGCGGGTGCCGCGGCGTACATCCTGGAGTCCTTCGGACGGGGGCAGGACGCGTTGATCCGGTTCATGCCGGACGTGACGCCCGTGCTGTGGCCCGAACACTTCGACCTGGGAATCACCGTGGACGAGGTCAACTACGGCGTGTCGGCAGGCGATAGCTACCTCGGCGAGCCGTACGCGTATGCCGGTCCGTGGGAGGCGAGGCAGGGCGCGTTCTGGAACACCTCGTTCGGGGCGGCGCATCCCCTGCGGCTCTTGCCGGGCGACACGGGATTGCACGACTTCTTCGCGGAGGCGAGGGAACGGGCGGCGCAGGACCCCGTCCGGCGTTCCTGATCACGCTCGCGCAAGGATCGAACGGGGCGGGCAAGGACGGCTCTCGGATCGTTGGTCCGCTGCTCATCCGTGTCATGCCTGGCGCCGACGCGCGTGGGGACGCGGGGTCGCCGCCCGGATCAGGGTGAGATCAGTTCGTAGAGGTTGCCGCTGGAGTCGGAGAAGAACAGGCCCCGCCCGCCGAGCGGGTGACCGGTGTCGACCCGGCCGTTGTCGGGGTGGGCCGGGTCGTCGCCGTAGGGGATCTCCCGGCTCTGCAGGCGGTCGACGACCGTGTCGAAGGTCGCCGCGTCCACGTCGAAGGCCAGGTGGTGGCCCTGCGGGAAGGCGACCGTCATGAAGTCGAGGGTGAGCGCGTCGTTCACCCTGATCGGGATGAAGTGGCGCGCGTGGGGGTGTGGGCCCGTGCAGGCGAGGCCCATGACGCCCGCGAAGAACCGGGCGGCCTCGTCGTTGTCGGCGGCGGTCACGATCGTGTGGTTCAAGGTGATCGTCATTCGCGGTTTCCTTCCTTGAGCGCGCCGTGCAGGAAGACGTCCAGGTACTCCTCCAGGGAGGGGGCCGGCGTGTCGGGGCCGGCGGGCGGGCGCGCGCGGGTGAACGCCAGGCCCATGAACAGGCTCGCCACCTGCTCGACGGGCAGGCGGAGCCGGTCGTGTTCGGGTTCGAAGAGCGCGGCGATGGCGTCGCGTGTGCGGCGCATGGCGTCGTCGCGGTCGGGTTCGCGAGGTGCCCCCGTGTCCCTAGGACGGGCCGGACGGCCACGGCCGGTGGCGTGGAGGGCCCCCAGGACCATGCCCATGCGGGCCAGGTACGCCTCGATCGCGGCGGACGCCTCGGCCAGGCGGGCGGGCAGGGGCTGATCGAGCGGGACGGCCTCGATCTCGTTCAGGACGTGGTCGGTGCGCAGGGCCTCGGCCACGCAGGCGTCGAGCAGGTCGTCCTTGTCGGTGAAGACGCGGAAGATGGTCGCCTCGCCGATGCCGGCCGCGCGGGCGATCTGGCCGGTGGTCACCGCGGTGCCGTGCTCGGCGACGAGGGGGAGCGCGGTCCGGACGATCATCTCGCGGCGTCGCTCGGGGGACATCCCGGGGGCGCGTCGGCGGGTCATGACGTCCAGACTAAGGAGTGAGCACTCACTCCGTCAATATCGAAGTGAGGACTCACTCCGATCCTTGGGCGGGACTGGGATCGCCCGACTGATAACGTGCAGATCAAGCGTGTCCTGGAGCGAAGTCCGGTGCGAACCCGGCGCTGTCCCGCAACTGTGATGCCTCTCCCCCGAGTGGCCTAGCCAGGTCGCCTCCGCGCGCCGACGACCCTCGACCTCGTGGAAGGCGATCCGTCATGGGCGGGCCGCGCCTTCCCGGCAGCCAGGAGGCTCCTGTGAGACCCGTACGTGCCCTCGGCGCGGCCCTCGTCATCGGTGCGATGACGCTTGCGGCCGGTTGCGGCGGCGGTGACGATGATGGCAAGGCCGGGGGCCCGGCATCCGGCGGCAAGGCCGTCACCGTCCAGGCCGGCAACGGCGCGGTGACCATCCCAGAGCGCCCCTCGCGGATCGTGTCCCTGTCCCCCACGCACACCGAGACGCTCTTCGCGATCGGCGCCGGGCCACAGGTCGTGGCGGTGGACAGCTACTCCACCTACCCGGCCAGCGCGCCGAAGACGAAGCTGTCGGCGTTCAAGCCGAACGCGGAGGCGATCATCGGGTACAAGCCGGACCTCGTCGTCCTGTCCGACGACATGGACGGCATCGTCAAGGCGCTGGCGAAGCTGAAGGTCCCGGTCCTGCTGGAGCCGGCGGCGACGAACCTGGACGAGGTGTACGACGAGATCGGCGATCTCGGGCAGGCGACCGGGCACACGGCCGAGGCCGGGAAGGTCACCGACGGCATGCGGACCCGGATCCAGCAGACGGTCGCGGCGTCCTCCCAGGGCAAGGGCCGCAGCTACTACCACGAGCTGGACAACCAGTTCCACACGGTGACGTCCAAGACCTTCATCGGTCAGGTCTACGGCCTGTTCGGGCTGCGCAACATCGCCGATGAGGCGGACAAGGCGTCCGGCGGGTACCCGCAACTGTCGCGCGAGTACCTGCTCAAGCAGAATCCTGACTTCCTGTTCCTGGCCGACACCAAGTGCTGCGGGCAGAACGCCGGCGCGGTCGCCAAGCGGCCCGGCTGGGCGGAGCTGAAGGCGGTCAAGGAACGGCAAAGCGTTGTCGAGTTGGACGACGACATCGCGTCCCGCTGGGGCCCGCGCCTGCCCGAGTTCGTCAAGGCGATCGGTGACGCGATCCAGAAGTCACGGTGACGGCCGTCCGCCCGGGAGGACGGTTGTGAGGCCGCTCGACGCGCAGGCGCGGGCCGCCCGGTTGCGGGCGGTTCCGCTGGGGATCACCGCGGCGGTGCTGGCGGCGACCCTGCTGATCGGCCTGCTGGTGGGGGCGGCGGACCTGCCGGTCGGCGGGGTGCTGAAGGCGCTGCTCGACCGGGTCCCGTTCGTGCGCGTCGACTCGGGGCTCAGCGCGATCGAGGAGAACGTGCTGTTCCAGCTCCGCGTGCCGAGGGTGCTGATGGCGGCGCTGGTCGGCGGGATGCTCGCGATGGCGGGCGCCGGATATCAGGGGGTGTTCCGCAACCCGCTGGCCGACCCGTACCTGCTCGGCGCGGCCGCGGGCGCCGGTGTCGGCGCGACGCTGGTGATCGTGCTCGTCCCGGGCGACCCGGGGTACGGGGTGCCGCTGGCGGCGTTCGTGGGCGCGGTCTTCGGCGTCTTCCTGGCGTACGTGCTGGGCAGCACTGCCGGGCAGTGGAACGGCGCGGCGACGCTGGTGCTGGCCGGGGTGGCGGTGTCGTCGTTCCTCGCGGCGGTGCAGACGTTCCTGCAGCAGGTGAAGGCGGAGGAGTTGCAGCGGATCTTCTCGTGGATCCTCGGCGGTGTGGGCTCGGCGGACTGGCACCAGCTCGCGCTGGTCGCGCCGTACGCGCTGGTCTCGACGGTGGTCCTGCTCACGCACGGGCGGCTGCTGGACGTGCTGAGCGTCGGCGATGACGAGGCGGCGTCGCTCGGCCTGTCGGCGTCGCGGGTGCGGCTGGCGGTGCTTTTCGCGGCGTCGCTGGCGACGGCGTCGGCGGTGGCGGTGAGCGGGCTCATCGGGTTCGTCGGGATCGTGGTGCCGCATGCCGTCCGGCGGCTGGCCGGCGGCTCGTACCGGATCGTCCTTCCGCTGTCGCTGCTCGGCGGCGCGGCGTTCCTCGAACTGGCCGATCTCGTCGCGCGGACGGTGATCTCGCCCGGGGAACTGCCGCTGGGCGTCGTGACGGCGTTCGTCGGCGGGCCGTTCTTCGTCGCGGTGCTGCGCGCGAGCCGCCGGCAGGTGGAGGCGTGACGGTCGTGGTGCGCGACCTGGACGTGGCGCTCGGCGGGCGGCCCGTCCTGCGGGGCGTCTCGCTGGACGTGCCGGGCGGGTCATGGACGGCGGTCATCGGGCCGAACGGGGCGGGCAAGTCGACGCTGCTGCGCGCCGTCCTCGGTCTGCTGCCGTCGGACGGCGAGATCACCGTGGCGGGCGCCGACCTCGGGCGGTTGAAGCCGAGACAGCGGGCCCGCGCGGTCGCCTACGCCCCGCAGAACCCGAGCCTGCCGTCAGGCATGACCGTCTTCGACTACACGCTCCTGGGACGCTCCCCCTACATCCCTCATCTCGGACGTGAGGGAGCCCACGATCGGGCCGTCGCGTCCGAAGTACTCGACCGGCTTGATCTGACCGGTCTGGCAGGGCGTCCTCTGGACCATCTGTCGGGTGGTGAACGGCAGCGTGTGGTGCTGGCGCGCGCGCTGGCGCAGCAAACGTCCGTCCTCCTGCTGGACGAGCCGACCACCGCGCTCGATATCGGCCACCAGCAGCAGGTGATGGAGCTGGTCGACCAGCTCCGGCTGTCCGACGAGCTGACGGTGGTGACGACGATCCACGATCTGACGCTCGCCGGGCAGTACGCCGACGACCTGGTCCTGCTGTCGGAGGGACGGGTGGCCGCGGCGGGCGCACCGTCCGATGTCCTGACCCGCGAGGCGGTCGAGGAGCACTTCGGCGCACGCGTGCACGTCTTCCCCGGGCCCGGCGGGCGGCCCGTCCTCTCCCTGGAGCGCCCGTGAAGCTGGAGATTGTCTGGCGCGAGGAGGACGGCGCCCGCCTCGCCTCGACGGTGTGGCGGGCGGGCGGCGGGCGGCGCATGATCTCCTCGGCGATTCTCGGTGGCGGGATCGGCCCCGCGAACTGGGTGCTGAACGCGCAGGTCGCCGGGACCTACTCGCGCACCGATCCGGTCACGCACCTGGCGGAGCTCGCGGCCGCGCAGGGGCTGGACGGCCCCGGCGTCGGCCTGCTCACCGCCGCGCCGGTCGAGCGGACGGTGCGGCGGGACGACGGGGGCGTGCGCGTGGCGGCGACGGTGGGGCTGCGCGTGCCGACCTGGGCCGCCTCCCCCACCGGAGCCTCCGACCCCGAGCTTGCGCCGATCCACCTCGACGGCACCGCGCCGGCGGCGCCCCCGCCGCGTCCGGGGACCATCAACATCGTCGCCGCGGTGCCCGCCGCGTTGAGCGACGGCGCGCTGGTGAACGCGGTCCTCACCGCGACCGAGGCGAAGACGCAGGCGCTGCTGGAGGCGGGCTATCCCTGCACGGGCACCGCGTCCGACGCCGTCTGCGTGGCCGCCCTCGCGGACGGCGAGGAGGAGCCGTTCGCAGGCCCCCGCTCGACGTGGGGATCACGGTTGGCCCGCGCGGTGCACGCCGCCGTCCACGCGGGCGCGCTCGGCTACACCGCCCAGCTGCACGCCCTGGCGTACCGGCCGCCGCACCACCCCGGTGCGGTACGGCGGCCGGTTCAGGGCCAGTGCAGTGACGGTGGCCTCACCTCCTAGTGACTCAACTCACCTCAGCCGGAATTGGGCAGGTGGCGACCGTTGCGCCGCCGTGGATCGGCCGCCACGGGGGCGCCGTTGAGAGGTCCGAGCTGGTGCAGTCCCGTCGGCGGTTCCCGGTCGACGCCCGGATGCGGCGGGCCGGGCGCCTGCCGCGCGCCGGACGGACGGGTGAGCGCGTCGACCTGCCGTCGCGCGCGGTCGGCCTCGGCGCGGGCGGCGTCCCGCTCGGAGGTCAGCGCCTTGACGGCGGCGCGCAGCTCCTCTGCGATGCGTGACAGCTGCCAGTTGTGCTGTTCGAACTCGCTGGCCCGCGCCTGGATCTGGTCGCGGTCGGCGACGGCCTGCCCGCGCTTGGCCTCGGCGTCGCGGACGGCGGAGCGCAGGTCCTCGGCGGTGCGCAGCGCGATCTCGGTCTCGGCGCGCCGCTCCTCGGCGCGGGTCTGCGACTCCGCCAGCCGCGCGTGCAGGGCGACCAGTTCCGCGCGTGCCGATTCCAGCGAGGCGACCAGCTCGCCCTCCCGTGCGGCGACCCTGTTGCGGTCGCTCTCGGCGGCGAGCCGGGCCGCGGCGGACGCCTCGGCGACGTCCTCGGCCTCCTGGCATTGCTGCCGGACGGCCTCCAGCTCGGCGGTGGCGCGCCCGGCCTCGGCCCGGACCTCGGACATCTCGGACTCGGCGGATTCCGCGCGGGTGCGGGCCGTCGCGGCGTCCCGCCACGCGAGCTCGGCCTGCCGCTGCGAGGCGTCCCGTTCCCGCTGGGCGACGGCGATCTTCTCGGCGGCCTCGGCCTGGGCGTCCGCCACCCGCCGCTCGACCCCGGCGACGCTCAGTTCCGCGGTGAGCGACCCGGCGAGCCGATCGGCGACGCTCTCCAGCCGCTCGACCATCTCCCAGGTCCAGGCGACCTGGCCGGTGAGGCCGGGAGCGTCGCGCGCATCCTCACGGCCGGCGTGCGCGGCCCGCTCGCACCCGCCGCCGGTGTCCTGGCAGTAGCGGACGGTCCGGGCGCCGCGCACCGGCTGCGGTACGGGCCTTCCGCAGCCGGCGCACGGCCAGATCGCGACGGGTTCGCCTGCGGGGGCGGCCCCGTCGCGAGGTTCCCGGGCGGGCTCGTTCGCGCCCGCGGCGGGGTCGGGGACGATGGGAAGGTCGATCATCGTCGGGGAGGCGGGAGTCGGGGTGACGGTGTCGAACGGGGCGACCTTCTGGTCCTTCATGTCCCGTTGTACGCACGCGTCCCGCGGGACGTTCGACCGTTCCGGGGACGACTTTGCCGAAACGTCTTAACTCCGCCGTTCCCCCAGGTAGGCGTCCCGGACGCGCCCGCGGGCCAGTTTTCCGGACGGGGTGCGCGGGAGCGCGTCGCGGAACTCCAGGCGCCGGGGGTGCTGCGCACGCGCGAGGCGGGGCCCGCAGTGGGCGAGCAGCTCAGCGGCGAGGGCGTCGCCGGGGACGGCACCGGGGCCAGGCTCGATGAGGGCGACGACGGCCTGCCCCCGGTCGTCGTCCGGGATACCGATGACGGCGACGTCGGCGACCGCCGGGTGCTGCAGGAGCGCGGCTTCGATCTCGGCCGGGTAGATGTTCACGCCGCCGGAGGTGATGACGTCGCAGCGGCGGTCGGCCAGGTAGAGCCAGCCGTCCTCGTCGAGGTGGCCGAGATCACCGGAGGTGTGGAAGTTCCCGCGCATGGTGGCCGCGGCCAGGCCCGGATCGCCCTGGTAGTCGAAGCCGGGCTGCCCGCTCGCGTAGACGAGGCCGGTGTCGCCGGGCGGGAGCTCGGCGCCCTCCGAATCCAGGATCTTGATCCGGACGCCCTCGACGGCTCGTCCGACCGTGCCGGGGTGGGCGAGCCAGTCGTGCGGGCGCGCGACGACCACGGGGCCGCTCTCGGCGGAGCCGTAGTACTCGTGCAGAACGGGCCCCCACCAGCCCATCATCTTCTGCTTGGTCTCGGCGGGGACAGGCGCGGCGGAGTGGAACACCTGCCGCAGCGACGTCAGGTCGTAGCGGTCACGGACGTCCTCGGGCAGCGCGAGCAGGCGGTGGAACATCATCGGCACCATGTACGTGTTGGAGACGCGGTGCCGCTGGATCAGTTCCAGAGTGGGCTCGGGCTCGAAGCGCGGTGCGATGACGACCGCGTGGCCGAGGCTCAGGGCCAGCAGCGCGTGCATGCACGGTGGGAAGTGGTAGAGCGGGGCGACCGCTAAGTGCACCTCGTCGCCCGCGACGAGGCCGAGGTGCCGCACGAGGGTCCTCCGCATGGTGTCGATGAGCATCTCCGGCGGGATGTCGAGCAGCGGCCGCCGGACGCCCTTCGGCCACCCGGTCGTCCCGGACGTGTAGGGCATGACCGAACCCATCCGCCGCTTGTCCGGCGGTGCGGCGCTGCCGGTGGCGCAGAGGGCGGCCATCGAGCGGTAGCCCTCGGCCGAATCCGCGCTCACCCGTCCGGCGGCGGGGATCCGCACATCGTCCGCCGCGGCCGCGACGGCGGAGGCGAACGCGCTCTCGGTGACGACGGCCCTGGCCCCGCAGTCGCCGAGGACGTGGCCGATCTCCGGGGCGGTGAGGTGGCGGCTCACGGGGACGATGTAGAGGCCCGACTGCATCGCGGCCATGAGGACGGTGAGGAACTCGGGACGGTTGCCGAGGACGGTGGCGAGCACGTCCCCCAGGCGTAGCCCGAGGGAACCGAGTGCGTTCGACAGGCGGTTCACCTCGCCGTGCAGCTCACCGTAGGTGAGGGGCACTCCGGGCGCCAGGATCGCGGGACGGTCCGGGCTGTTGCGTGCGATCTCGTAGAAGCCGACGCCCTCGACGCCCATGCGGCGCTCCTCGGTTGCGAGAATATGGTCTTGTGGTCTCCGTCTCATATGACCTTGACGCTTGCTCTCCGTCAAGGTCGTGGACACTCCACAACCCGGTTCCGACCTGCCTGTATGCCCTACCCCCGCGAATCGCTCCGCGGTCGTCAGAGGCTCGTCGCCGCCAGGGCGGCGCGGGCCATGGTGTGGAGCAGGGCGGCCATGGCGGCACGGTCCAGTCCGGTGGCGCTGCGAGGGGTGGAGTTGAGGAGTCCGAAACAGGCGTGGACGGCGGCGCGTGTCCGTGCGTCGGGGAGACCGGGATGCAGGCGGTGCAGCACGGCGACCCATTCCTCCACATAGGCGCGCTGGAGGCGGCGGACACGGTGGCGTTCCGGCTCGGGGACGTTGTCCAGTTCCCGCTCGTGAACGGTGATCAGCGCCGGGTTGTCGAGGGCGAACGCGATGTGCCAGCGCAGGAGGGAGTCGAGAGCCGAGCCGGGATCGGGGGCCGCGGCGCGCCGGACGCCTTCGGCGAGGAGGCGCTCGCTGATGTCGAGCAGCATCTCGGCCAGGACGGCCTCCTTGCCGCTGAAGTGCCGGTAGAGCGCCGGTCCGGTGAGGCCGACGGAGCGGCCGAGATCACTGATGGACGCCCCGTGGTAGCCGCGGCGCGCGAACAGCTCCGCCGCCGCGGCGAGGATCTCCGCGCGGCGCGGGTTGACCGGGCCGGCGGTCTCGTCCGGGCCTGCGCCGCCGGTCGCCTCGGCGGGGTGGGAGGTCATGGGACACAGTCTAGACTAGGGTTGTTAACAAGCATTAACATCGGCCTTGTTAACGGGCATTAACAGGGGAAGGGGATCATGACCGGACCCGAGATCGGCTCGCGTGCCGACACCGCGGGCGAGGCGTTCAAGACCAACGCCGCGCACAACGAGACCCTGGCCGCGGAGCTGCGCGAGCGCGTCGACCGGGCCGGGCACGGCGGTTCCGAGCGCGCCCGGGAGCGGCACGTCGCGCGCGGCAAGCTGCTCCCCCGCGACCGCGTCGACACGCTGCTGGACCCCGGCTCGCCCTTCCTGGAGCTGTCGCCGCTCGCCGCGAACGGCATGTACGACGACGAGGCGCCCGGGGCGGGGATCATCACCGGAGTCGGGCGCGTCGCCGGACGCGAGTGCGTGGTCGTCGCCAACGACGCCACCGTCAAGGGCGGCACCTACTACCCGGTGACGGTCAAGAAGCACCTGCGCGCGCAGGAGGTGGCGCTGCACAACCGGCTGCCCTGCGTCTACCTCGTGGACTCCGGCGGCGCGTTCCTGCCGAGGCAGGACGAGGTCTTCCCCGACCGCGAGCACTTCGGCCGGATCTTCTACAACCAGGCCACCATGTCCGGGCGCGGCATCCCGCAGATCGCCGCGGTGCTGGGCTCGTGCACGGCCGGCGGCGCCTATGTCCCGGCGATGAGCGACGAGGCCGTCATCGTGCGCGGCCAGGGGACGATCTTCCTCGGTGGCCCGCCGCTGGTGAAGGCCGCGACCGGCGAGGTCGTGACGGCCGAGGAACTGGGCGGCGGCGAGCTGCACTCGCGCACGTCAGGGGTGACCGACCACCTCGCCGAGGACGACGCGCACGCGCTGCGGATCGTCCGCGACATCGTCGGGACGCTCGGCCCACGCGAACCGCGGCCGTGGGAGGTCGCGCCGACCGAGGACCCTGCGGTGGACCCGGCGGAGCTGTACGGGGTTGTCCCACCCGATCCGCGCACCCCCTATGACGTGCGCGAGGTCATCGCGCGGGTCGTGGACGGCAGCCGCTTCCAGGAGTTCAAGAAGGAGTACGGGACGACGCTGGTCACCGGCTTCGCACGTATCCACGGGCATCCGGTCGGGATCGTCGCCAACAACGGCATCCTGTTCGGCGAGTCGGCGCAGAAGGGCGCGCACTTCATCGAACTGTGTGACCGGCGCAGCGTCCCGCTGGTGTTCCTGCAGAACATCACCGGCTTCATGGTCGGACGCGAGTACGAGGCGGCCGGTATCGCCAAGCACGGCGCGAAGATGGTCACGGCCGTGTCGTGCGCACGCGTCCCGAAGTTCACCGTGGTCATCGGCGGATCGTTCGGCGCGGGCAACTACGCGATGTGCGGGCGGGCGTTCGCGCCGCGCTTCCTGTGGATGTGGCCGAACGCCCGCATCTCGGTCATGGGCGGCGAGCAGGCGGCGAGCGTGCTCGCGACCGTCCGCCGCGACCAGATGGAGGCGCGCGGCGAGCAATGGCCGGCGGACGCCGAGGAAGGGTTCAAGGCGCCGATCCGCGAGCAGTACGAGGCGCAGGGCAACCCGTACTACTCGACGGCGCGGCTCTGGGACGACGGCGTCATCGACCCGCGTGACACCCGCCGCGTGCTGGGGCTCGGGTTGTCGGTCGCCGCGAACGCACCGCTGGAGCCGGTCGGCTACGGCGTCTTCCGGATGTGAGGGGTCCGATGTTCGACAGCGTCCTGGTCGCCAACCGCGGGGAGATCGCCGTCCGCGTGTTCCGCACGCTGCGGCGGCTCGGCGTGCGGTCGGTGGCCGTCCACACCGGGGCCGACGCCGGGTCCCGGCATGTGCGGGAGGCGGACGAGGCCCTCCTGATCCCGTCCTACCTCGACATCGAAGCCGTCATCGGCGCGGCACGGGCGGCGGGCGCGAAGGCCGTCCACCCGGGCTACGGGTTCCTCGCCGAGAACTCCGCCTTCGCCCGCGCCTGCGGTGCGGCGGGGCTGGTGTTCATCGGCCCGCCCGCCGAGGCGATCGAGGCGATGGGTGACAAGATCCGTGCGAAGCGGACGGTCGCGGCGGCGGGTGTCCCCGTCGTCCCGGGGCGCGACGAGCCCGGCCTGACCGACGCCGAACTGAAGGCCGCCGCCCTGGAGATCGGGCTCCCGGTGCTGCTCAAGCCGTCGGCGGGCGGCGGCGGCAAGGGGATGCGGCTCGTGCGAAGCGCCGCGGACCTGCCGGAGGCCATCGCGTCCGCCCGTCGCGAGGCGCGAGGCTCGTTCGGCGACGACACCCTGCTCGCCGAACGGTTCGTGGAGAATCCGCGGCACATCGAGATCCAGGTGTTCGCTGACGGCCACGGCAACGCCGTCCACCTGGGCGAGCGTGAGTGCAGCCTCCAGCGCCGCCACCAGAAGATCATCGAGGAGGCGCCGTCGCCGCTGCTGGACGACGCGGCCCGCGAGCGGATGGGCGCCGCCGCCGTCGCCGCCGCGAAGGCCGTCGGGTACGTGGGCGCGGGCACCGTGGAGTACATCGTGTCCGCCGACCGGCCGGGCGAGTTCTTCTTCATGGAGATGAACACCCGCCTCCAGGTCGAGCACCCCGTGACCGAGCTGGTCACGGGGCTCGACCTGGTCGAGCTCCAGCTCGGGGTGGCCGCGGGCCGGCCCCTCCCCTTCGCCCAGGACGAGGTCCGCCTCGACGGCCACGCCATCGAGGCGCGCGTCTACGCCGAGGACCCGGCCCGCGGCTTCCTGCCCACCGGCGGACGCGTCCTCGCGCTGGCCGAGCCGGACGCACGCGTCGACTCCGGCCTCGACGTCGGAACCGACGTCGGCGGCTCCTACGACCCGATGCTCGCCAAGGTGATCGTCCACGGCGCCGACCGGGCCGAGGCGCTGCACCGGCTCGACCGCGCGCTCGCCGCGTACACGCTGCTCGGCGTCCCGACGAACGTCGGGTTCCTGCGCGCGCTGCTCCAGCACCCGGACGTCGTGGCGGGCACGCTCGACACGGGCCTGGTCGAACGTTCCCTGGACGACCTGCTGTCCGGCGCCGCCGTCCCGCCCGAGGCGTTCGCCGCCGCCGCCCTGGAACGGATGCTCGCCCTGGAGGTCGACGACGATCCGTGGTCGATCCCGGACGGCTGGCGGCCCGGCGCGCACGCCTGGGCGCCGTGGATCATCACACCGTCCGGTGGTGCCCCGGTGGAGGTCCGCGTCCGCGGACGCGCCGCGTCCGCGGAGGTCAGGATCGGGGACGGGCCACCGGTCGCGGCGTCGCTGGCCGGCTCCACCCTGACCTACGGCGGCCGGACGGTCACGTTCGCGACCGCCCGCGACGGACACACGCTGTGGCTCGGCCGGGAGGGTCACGCGTGGGCGCTGAGCGAGCACGTCCGGGCCGAGGGCGGCGCCGCGTCGGCCGCGTCCGGCGACGGCGTGCTGCGCAGCCCGATGCCCGGGACGGTCCTCGCCGTCAAGGCGGCCGAGGGCGACCGCGTGGCCGAGGGCCAGCCGCTCGTCGTCGTCGAGGCGATGAAGATGGAGCACACCGTCACCGCGCCGCAGGCCGGGGTCGTGGCGAAGCTGCCGGTCCGCGCGGGCGCCCAGGTCGCGCTCGACGCGGTGCTGGCCGTGATCGAGGAGGCATGATGCGGGCATCGCTGCCGGGCCTTCCCGAGCGCGTCACGATCTATGAGGTCGGGCCGCGCGACGGGCTGCAGAACGAGAAGGCGGTCGTCCCCGCCGAGGTCAAGGCCGAGTTCGTGACCCGGCTCGCCGCCGCGGGACTGCGCACGATCGAGACGACGAGCTTCGTCCACCCGACGTGGGTGCCGCAGCTCGCCGACGCGGAGGAGCTGCTCGGCGTGCTGCCCCGCTCGCCGGAGTTGCGCTACCCCGTCCTCGTCCCGAACGAACGGGGCCTTGACCGGGCGCTCGCCAACGGTGTCACCGAGATCGCCATCTTCGGCAGCGCCACCGAGACGTTCGCCCGCCGCAATCTCAACCGCACGGTGGACGAGTCGCTCGCCATGTTCGCGCCCGTCGTCGAACGCGCGCGCGCAGAGGGGCTGTGGGTCCGCGCCTACGTGTCGATGGTGTGCGGGGATCCGTGGGAGGGCGACGTCCCGATCCCGCAGGTCGTGTCCGTCGCGTCCCGCATGATGGACATGGGCTGCTCCCAGCTCAGCCTCGGCGACACGATCGGCGTCGGCACACCCGGCCAGGTCACGGCGCTCATCGAGGCCCTCGGCGCGGCGGGCATCGGCACTGACCGGCTGGCCGTGCACTTCCACGACACCTACGGTCAGGCCCTCGCCAACACCCTCGCCGCGCTCCAGACCGGCGTCACCGTCGTGGACGCGTCGGCGGGCGGCCTCGGCGGCTGCCCCTACGCCGAGAGCGCCACCGGAAACCTGCCCACCGAGGACCTCGTCTGGATGCTCAACGGCCTCGGTGTCCGCACCGGAGTCGACCTCGACAAGCTCGTGGCCACCAGCCGATGGATGGCGGGGCACCTCGGCCGCCCCAGCCCGTCCCGCGTCGTCCAGGCCCTCTCGCCCGAAACGGAGTAACCATGATCGATTTCACGCTGAGCGACGAGCAGGAGGAACTGCGGAGCACCGTGGAGCGGTTCTCCCGCGAGACCGTGGCGCCGGTGATCGGCGACCTGTACGAGCGCGGCGAGTTCCCGTACGAGATCGTCGCCGCGATGGGCAAGATGGGCCTGTTCGGCCTGCCGTTCCCGGAGGAGCACGGCGGCATGGGCGGCGACTACTTCACGCTCTGCCTGGCCCTGGAGGAACTGGCGCGGGTCGACTCCTCGGTGGCCATCACGCTGGAGGCGGGCGTCTCGCTGGGCGCGATGCCGATCTACCGGTTCGGCTCGGACGAGCAGAAGGCGCGCTGGCTCCCGCAGCTCACCTCCGGTGAGAAGCTCGCCGGCTTCGGGCTGACCGAGCCGGGCGGCGGCTCCGACGTGCCCGGCGGGATGCGGACCACCGCCCGGCTGGACGGCGACTCCTGGGTGATCAACGGCTCCAAGGCGTTCATCACGAACTCCGGCACCGACATCACCGCGTTCGTCACCGTCACGGCCTTCACCGGGGACGGCGAGATCTCCACGATCATCGTCCCGAACGGCACGCCGGGCTTCACGGTGGGGCGCAAGTACTCCAAGGTCGGCTGGTCGGCGTCCGACACCCGCGAGCTGTCGTTCGACGACGTCCGGGTGCCCTCGGAAAACCTCGTCGGCGAGCGCGGCCGGGGCTACGCCCAGTTCCTGCGCATCCTGGACGAGGGCCGCATCGCCATCGCCGCGCTCTCGGTCGGCCTCGCGCAGGGCTGCGTGGACGAGTCCCTGCGCTACGTCCGCGAGCGGGAGGCGTTCGGCAAGGAGATCGGCCGCTACCAGGCGGTGCAGTTCAAGGTCGCCGACATGGAGGTCCGCGCGCACACCGCCCGCCTCGCCTACTACGCGGCGGCGGCGAAGATGCTCGCCGGTGAGCCGTTCAAGAAGGAGGCGTCGATCGCCAAGCTCGTCGCGTCCAACGCCGCGATGGACAACTCCCGGGACGCGACGCAGATCTTCGGCGGCTACGGCTTCATGAACGAGTACGCGGTCGGCCGCTTCTACCGCGACGCGAAGATCCTCGAAGTGGGCGAGGGCACCTCCGAGGTCCAGCGCATGCTCATAGCCCGTGCCCTCGGCCTCCCCCCGTCCTGAGGGGTCTTCACGCCCGACACGGTGATTCCGTGTTATTGGCGGGAAGGGGGCGGGGGTCAACGTCCGGCTTGGTGGCCTGATTGCGCCTGACGGTAGCGCTCTTGACCCACATACTTGATCGTTAACCGTAAGATGACAAGTCTCGCTAACGTGTGAAGCGTGCCAACGCCGACTTCTGGGGGCTTCCGATGCCGGACACACCAGACCGTGAGCCGTCCTCGGCGGAGCTCAACACGGACGTGGCCCACTCGGCTCGGGTCTACGACTACCTCCTGGGCGGCAAGGACCACTATGCCGCCGACCGCGCGGCGGCGGAAGAGGTCGTCAAGGTCGCCCCCTACATGCGGACCTCCGTGCGCGCCAGCCGCAACTTCATGGTCCGGGTGGCCCGCTACCTGGCCGCCGAGCGCGGGATCAGGCAGTACCTCGACATTGGGACGGGCCTGCCGACCTCCCCGAACCTCCACGAGATCGTTCAGGCGGTCGACCCCACCTCGCGAGTGATCTATGTCGACAACGACCCCATCGTGCTCGTGCACGCCCGTGCGCTGCTCACCAGCACTCCCGAGGGGCGTTCCCGCTACATCGAGGCGGACGTGGGCGATCCGGACGCCATCCTCGCCTCGCCCGAGGTCGACGAGACCCTCAACCTGAAAGAACCCGTGGCGCTGTGCCTCATCGCCGTCCTGCATTTCATCCACGATGAGGACCAGGCACGCGGCATCGTCGAGCAGCTCATGGAACCGCTGGCCCCCGGCAGCTTCCTCGCCCTCTCTACGATCGCCAGCGACAGCGCACCCCAGCAGGTCCGCGCCGCCGTCGCGAAGTACAACTCGCGCGGGATCAACTCCAAGGCCCGTCCGAAGGCCGACATCGAGAAGCTCTTCGGCAACCTGGAGATGGTCGAGCCCGGTGTGGTCCCCGTCCACCACTGGCACCCGGACGCCGAGGCCCGCGCGATCGACGACTCCCAGGTCTCCATGTACGGCGGCGTGGCTCTGAAGCGCTGACCCTTCCCTGGCGCGGAGTGGTCAGCCTGGGAAGACGTACCTGCGTGCGCGCCATGAGCGAGGCGCAATTCTTCACGGCACAGGACGGGACCCTCCCGCGACGTCCTCGTGCTCAAGCGACGTCGTCAGGCGTGGCGGGCTTCCAGGACGTTGAAGATGGGGCTCTGGGCGGGGGTGCCGGTGGGCTGGAGGCCCGCACGCTGGAACAGGTGCTCGTACTCGCTGCGGGTGCGCTGCCGGCCGCCGGAGGTCAACACCAGCATTTCGAGGTCGAGCCACTTGACCCGGGACGGGGCGGGGCCCTCGTTCAGGAGGGCTTCGCCGAGGAGCACGCGCCCCTCCGGTTTCATGGCTTCGCGGCAGCTGGCGAGGATCCGGACGGCACGGTCGTCGTCCCAGTCGTGGATGATGTGGCTGAGGACGTAGGTGTCGGCGCCGGACGGGACGGACTCGAAGAAGTCGCCGGCGACCTTCCGGCAGCGGTCCTCGACGCCCGCGCGGCGGAACTGGTCGCCGGATGTGGCGATGACGCCGGGCAGGTCGAACAGGACGCCCTCGGTGCCGGGATGGGCGGCCAGGATCGAGGCGAGGACGGCACCGTGTCCGCCGCCGACGTCCACGATCGCCTCCCCTGGCGCGAAGTCGCAGGCGGCGAAGGCAGGGGCGATGAACTGCCCGGAGACGGCGATCATGGCGCCGTTCAAGAGCTCGCCGTCGGCGGGATGGTCGGGCAGATACTCGAAGAGCTCCTGGCCGTGGATGTGCGCGAACGCCGATTCGCCGGTGCGGACGCTGTGCTCCAGGCCCGTCCAGGCGGCCCTGTGGAAGGGCGAGCTGGTCAACAGCGCGTAGCCGCGCATGGAGTGGGGCCAATCGCTGCGGAGGAGGTCGCCCAGCGGGGTGGGGGCGAAGATGCCGTCCTCGCGTTCCTGGAAGACACCGACGTCCGACAGCGCACGGAGCAGGCGGCGCAGGGCGCCGGGGTGAGCGCCCACTGCTGTGGCGAGGTCCTCTGCCGACCGCGGCCCGGAGGCCAGTTCGTCCGCGACGCCGAGGCTCGCGGCGACGCCGACGGCCTGGGCGACGCGGTTGCTGGCGCACAACCCCATCAGCGACGCGGCCAGCGGGTTCTCGGTGACCTCGGACGTCATCACGCCTCCCAAGATTGTCACTCCCAGTATCGCGGGTATTTCCTTGGGTGATCGCCTAATTGGGGTTTCTTGGGACTTCCCTTGCGCCGTCTGGGCGCGGAAAACAGGCCACGGTCAAAGGGCCCGAGGACCTCGGGCCGAGGGCGACGAACGTATCGCTCGGCGCTGCGGGCCCGGCTCATTCTTTTCGGCGACGGTGACGTGGAAGGAGTGAGGCCATGAGCCCACCGAATCTAAGGCTGGACGCGCTTCTGCTGTCTGGAATGGAGCGGGCCAAAGGGCATGCGCGGGGGCGGTTACGGGACGCGCTGGACGAGCTTCCGGTCCTGAACGACGCGTCGCTCTGCATGACCGAGCTCATCACCAACGCGCGGCGGTACACCACGTCCGGATGGGCGAGGGTCATGGCGTGTGGTTCGAGATGCCCCCTGTGGTTGACGTGGACTGACGTCCGGTCCCGGCCAGCAAGCGCGTCCTGAGTTGAACAACGCTGTCAAAGTGGGGAGATCCCTCGAAGGCGGCCGAATGTGGAAACGCTCCTTCTGTCATAGCGAGTACCACATAGCTAGGATTTCACTGCTTCCCGCCATTACCCACCACGGGGGACGGTGTAATGCGGACTTTGTCTCGACTGCTGGCCATCTCCACTGCGCCCGGCTGTCCGGCGCCGACGCCGGCGACCGCTCCGACCGAACTGGGCCCGGATGGCACCGCCGCCCTGGTGCTCCGGCCGCACGACCACTCCTACGCCGAGCCCGATCTGCTCACGTTGCGGGAGCGGGTGCTGACCGGGAAGGGGGTGGCGGAGCTGGCCGCGCCGTTCGCCGCCGTGGCCGCCGAGAACGGTGTGGTCACAGTGGCCGCCGACTGGCTCGGGATGCGGCAGCTCTACGGTGTTCAGGGCGAGGGATGGGCGGCCATCGGGACGTCCGCCCGCGAGCTGGGCATCCTGGCGGGGCGCGGGCCGGACCACGAGGCGCTCGGCGTCTTCCGGCTCGTCGGCCACTTCCTCGACCAGGACACCGCGTTCGACGGGGTGACGACGCTGCGCGCGGGGCACGGCTGGACGCTCACGGACGGGCGGCTCACCGAGAACGAGATCCAGCCGGGCGATTTCCGTGTCGAGGAGGCACCGCCCACCGAGGAAGCGGTCCGGGAACTCGCCGACGTGCTGCGGACGAGCATGGAACACCTACTGGACGAGTACCCGGACGCGGTCCTCCAGCTGTCCGGAGGTTTGGACACCCGGCTGGTGCTGGCGGCGATCCCACCGGCCCGCCGGGTGGGGCTGAAGACCCTCACCCTGAGCGCCAATGACAGTGGCGACGCCGCCACAGCCGCTCTGCTCGCCGAGAAGACCCGGATGCAGCAGGAGGTCATCGACCTGTCGGACCTGGAACGGCTCGAACCGTCTGAGGTCCACCGGCTGGTCCTGGATGCGGCCCGGCGGCACGAGCAGATCCTCAACCCGCTGCACCTGGCCATGCTGGAGTGGGTCGAGGAGCAGACGAGCGATGCGCCCCGCATCACCGGTCTCGGCGGAGAGCTCTCGCGTGGAATGTACTACCCGATGCAGCGCCAGCACTCCGGGGTCACGCCCAAGCTGGTGAACCGGCTGGCGAAGTGGCGGATCTTCAGCCTGGACCCGGTCGACTCCACCTGCCTGGACCCCGTCTTCGCCCGCGAGTCCGAGGCCGCCACGATGTCGCGCCTGCACGACATCTTCGGCGGCATGTCCGGCGACTGGCTGTCGGCCACCGACGCGTACTACTACCGGCAGCGTTACCACCGCGCGGTCGGCGGGGTCATCACCAGCTCCTGCACGGAGCACACGGGGCTCAACCCGCTGCTACACCCGCGGTTCGTCGCCATCGCCGAGGCGCTGCCACCCGACGTCAAGCGCGGGTCGCGTTTCAACGCCCGGCTTCTGTCGGCGCTGGACCCAGATCTGGCGGCGCTCCCCATGGACACGGGCGTGCGGCCGTCGGCGCTGATGGCGCCCCGTCCGCTGGCACTGATCCGCACAGCGCGCGACAAGGGAACCAAGGTCGTGCACAAGACCCGGCAACGCCTGTCCCGCCGCGGCGACATCGGAACCGTCCACAGCGCGCTCGCGCGCTCGCTCGTGACGTACTGGCGATCCGAGCCCCGGCTGCTGGAGCCGGTCGCCGCGAGCGGGCTCGTCGACCTCGGTTGGTTGGACCGCCTGCTGGCCGGCCCGAACATCCCCGCCCCCGCCACGACCGGCTTCCTCGCCCTCCTGGAGGGCGCCCTCAGCCCCGGCTGAGCGGCGGTCCCCCTGGCGCTGTCAGCAGCGTCCCCGGGCGGAGAGAAGAGTCGCGGGCGGAGTCCCCGGTCCGCACTGACGTGCAGGTTCGACCTGGACTGATGCGGAGGAAGACTCCGATGTCGCCTGCGTCACACCCTGTTGACCTCAACTCCGGTCGAGGTCGCAGGGTGAGACCCGTGGAGCTGGAGGGATCCAGCCCGAACTGTCAGACCCTGCCGGAATACTCCGGAAGACGACGGAGTTAAACCGTTCGCGAAAGTGTCAGTCTCTGCAGTATTTTGCTGCGGTATCCCCCGAGAACGTTCTCCCGGTCCCTGTGCGCCCGACGTGCGGGCCCTCGACGATTGGAAAGTGAGTTGACCGCTCCCGCGTCCCCCAAGGCGGCGGACGGCCTGCAGGAGGCCCCGGCCTCGGGCGGAGGTCTGGACCGTGGCGTGCTCGCGGTGGCCATGGTCGTCGTCCTCGGCGCGATCATGTCCATCCTGGACGTGACCGTCGTCAATGTCGCCATCAACGACCTCGCCCGGGAGTTCGAGACTCCCCTGTCCACGATCCAGTGGGTGGCCACCGGGTACACCCTGGCGCTGGCCACGGTGATCCCGATCACCGGCTGGGCGTCGGCGAGGTTCGGCACCAAGCGCCTGTACATGATCTCGATCGCGCTGTTCGTCGTCGGCTCGATGCTGGCGGGCCTCGCGTGGTCGGCCGAGTCGCTGATCGCCTTCCGCGTCCTGCAGGGCCTCGGCGGCGGCATGATCATGCCGGCGGGCATGACGATCCTGACGCAGGCGGCCGGGCCGCAGCGGGTCGGCCAGGTGATGAGCATCGTCGGCGTGCCGATGCTGCTCGGCCCGATCCTCGGCCCGATCATGGGCGGCTACCTCGTCGACGACGTGTCCTGGCGCTGGATCTTCTTCATCAACCTGCCCATCGGCATCGTGGCGCTGATCATGGCCGCGAAGATCCTCAAGCGCGACACCCCGAAGCCCACCGAGCGGCTGGACGCCATCGGGCTGATCCTGCTCTCGCCCGGACTGGCCTCGCTCATCTACGGCCTGGCCAAGGGCGCCGAGCTGAAGGACTTCCTCAAGGCCGATTCGCTGATCTACACGGCCGTCGGCGCCGTGCTCACCCTCGCCTTCGTGTTCCGCGCGCTCAGCGCCAAGAGCCCGCTGATCGACCTGCGGCTACTCAAGCGCCGGTCGGTGCTGGCGGCGTCCGGCACGATGGTGCTGTTCATGGCCGCGTTCATGGGCGCGATGCTGCTGCTGCCGCTGTACTACCAGACGGTCCGCGGCGAAGGCGCGCTCCAGTCGGGTCTGCTGCTGGCCCCGCAGGGCCTCGGCGCGATGATCACGATGCCGATCGGCGGCAAGCTGACCGACCGGGTGGGCCCCGGACGGGTCGTCCTCGTCGGCATGGTCGTCGTCGTGGCCTCGGTGTCGGGTTTCGCCGCGATCCTGCAGGCCGACACGTCCTACTGGGCGCTCGGCGGGCTGCTGTTCGTCATGGGCCTCGGCATGGGCATGACGATGATGCCCACCATGGCGGCGGCGATCCAGACCCTCGCGCACGACGAGGTGCCGCGGGCGAGCACGATGCTGAACATCATCCAGCAGGTGTCCGCGTCGCTCGGCACCGCGATGATCTCGGTGCTGCTGGCCAACAAGCTCGCGTCCAACCTCGGCGGTGGAGGCGGCGGCGAGATCGGCTCCGCGGAGAAGATCCCGCCGGCGGTGATGGAGAAGATCGCCGGTCCGATGGCGGACGCGTTCCAGCACACCTACTGGTACGCGGCGGGCCTGCTCGTGTTCGCCTTCCTGCCGGCGCTGCTGCTACCGCGCAGGAAGCCGGAGACCCCGGCGGCCGACGCGCCGATGCAGATGCACTAGGACACCTGCCCCAGGATGCTCCTGGCGCGTTCCAAGCCCCGGTCCGGGACCTCGGGTCCCTGGGCCGGGGTTTCGCCGTCCCCGGGCCGATGAGCGCCGTCCACGCGCGTCCGGCGGGGGCTCAGGTGTTCGTTGCCGCCTCGTCCTCCCGGTACTCGTCCCTGAGCAGACGTTTGTAAAGCTTTCCGGTCGGGTGGCGGGGAAGCTCGGCGCGAAAGTCGACCGTGCGGGGGCACTTGTAGTGGGCCAGCCGGTCGCGGCAGTAGGCGATGAGCGCGGCCTCCAGGGCGGGGCCCGCACGGCTCGGCGAGACGGGTTGGACGACCGCCTTCACCGCCTCGCCCATCTCCGGGTCAGGGACACCGAAGACCGCGACGTCGGCGACCTCCGGGTGGACGGCGAGGACGTTCTCGGCCTCCTGCGGATAGACGTTCACCCCGCCGCTGATGATCATGTGAGAGCGACGGTCGGTGAGGTAGAGGAACCCGTCCTCGTCGACGTGGCCGATGTCGCCCAGGGTCGTCCAGCCGTGGCCCCAGGGGTCACGGGAGGCGGCGGTCGTGGCGGGATCACCGTGGTACTCGAATGTGGGGCCCTTGCCGAAATAGAGGGTGCCGGGCACGCCCGGCGGGAGTTCCGTGCCGGCCTCGTCGCAGACGTGGACCTCGCCGATCAGGGGACGTCCGACGGTGCCCTTCCGGGCCAGCCAGTCCTCGGAGTTCGTGTAGACGAAGCAGTTGCCCTCGGTCCCGGCGTAGTACTCGTGCAGGATAGGTCCCCACCAGGTGATCATCTGCTCCTTCACCGGGACGGGGCACGGCGCGGCGGCGTGCACGGCGACGCGGAGGCTGGAGACGTCGTAGCGGGCGCGGGTCCCGTCCGGGAGCTTGAGCAGCCGGATGAACATGGTCGGAACCCACTGGCTGTGCGTGACGCGGTACTTCGCGATGGCGGCCAGGGCCTGTTCGGCGTCGAACCTCTCCATGACGACCACGGTCGCGCCGAAGCGCTGGAGGTTGAGGCAGTAGCGCAGCGGCGCGGCGTGGTAGAGCGGCGCCGGAGAGAGGTAGACCGAGTCCGCGTCGGGCTGGAAGAGGAAAGAGATCAGCTTGTACAGCCGTCCGGGCGTGCCCATGGGCTCTTTGGGCAGCGGTGGTTTGACGCCCTTGGGACGTCCCGTCGTACCGGAGCTGTACAGCATGTCGCGGCCCTCGCACTCCTCATCGATCGGAGTGGGCGGGTGCAGGGCGACGCGTTCCTCGTAGGAGTCGTAACCCGGGGCCGTGCCGCCGAGCATGAGACGCAGCGGCACGTCAGGAACGGCCCGCGTCGTCTCGGTCTCCATCGCGGCGCTGGTGATGAAGGCCCTGGCCTCGCAGTTGCCCACGATGTAGGCGAGCTCGCCGGGCTGGAGCCGCGAGCTGATCGCCGTGTAGTACAGCCCGGACCGCTGGGCGGCCCAGGCGATGGCGAGATAGAGCGGGTGGTTCTCCAGCATGAACGCGATGTGGTCCCCCGGGCGCAGCCCCTCCGCATGGAGAAGCCGCGCGAGCCGGTTGGACTGGTCGTTCAGCTCCCGGTAGGTGAGGACCTGGCCTGAGCCCGCCATGATGACGGCGGGCTTGTCGGGCGTCCGCTCAGCGATCTGCCCCAGGTGCATGGCCGCACGCTACCGGCCCGGATGGTGAATTGGAATCCCGTTCGGTCGGTCGGGATCAGACGAGGATGTGGTCGAAGTCACCATCCTTGGCTCCGCCCACGAACGCCTCCACCTCCTCGCGCGTGTAGACGAGGACCGCACCCTCGGGGTCCCGGGAGTTGCGCACGGCGATCTCCCCGGTGGGGAGTTCGGCCATCTCTACGCAGTTGCCGCTCGGATTGCTCCGTCGGCTCTTCTGCCAGACGAGCCCGCTACGCCAGACGTCCGACATCTGTTGGCCGTCCATCTTTGCCCCCTCAAGGCGTCTCGGCCTCCCCCGCGGGAGGCCGTGATCTCGCCCCACCCCACACAATGGTACGAGATGCACGTGCATTCGTTCTTGCATTCGTTCATGCAGACGGTCTTGCATCTGCACGACTTGGGGAGCAAGATAGCGAACCATCGCCGGTGCACCATCCGCTCGCCTCTGAGGTTTGACAATGACCGTTGACCAGGCAGACGACGTCGCAGCTCCCGCCGCCATGGGGGGGCGGCGACCGCGGCACGCCGCGGCCGTCCACACGACCTGGCCGGATTCACCCCCGCACGCGCCAGCGCGCACCCACGCCCCTGTGGCGAAGGCCGCGCCCGTGCCCGCGCCCGGGCTCCCCGGACTCTGGCCCACCCCCCACGAAGGCACGCCCCGAACAGCGCGCCGCGTCCTGCCCGCGGAGATGAGCGCGCCCCGGACGGCGCGCGACTTCGTCCAGGCCACGCTGCGCGAATGGGCCGTGAGCGGAGACGGCGAGGACGTCGTCATCGCCGTCTCCGAGCTCGTGACCAACGCGCTGCGGCACGGTGTGGAGGGCCTCCCCCGCCCGCTGCCGCTGGGTCCCATCCAGGTCGTCCTCCTCGGACATCCCCGGCGCCTGGTCGCCGTGGTGACCGACCCGGGGCGCCGCCTACCCGAGCCGATCGCGCCCGAGCCCGACCGGTACGGCGAGGGCGGCCGCGGCCTGCTCGTCGTCGGCGCCGTCAGCGACACCTGGGGCTGGGCGCGGCTCGCCACCGGCGGCAAGGCCGTCTGGGCCGCCTTCGACCTGCTGGTCAGCCCTCCAGCGCCGGGTCGGTAACCGGAACGGGGTGCGCCGGGTTCTCCAGCTCGCTGAGGAACTCGCGCGCCCAGCGGTCGACGTCGTGCTCGATGACGCGCCGGCGCATCGACCGCATCCGCCGTGCCTGCTCCGCGGGCTCGGCGTCCAGCGCCGCCAGGATCGTGCCCTTGAGCCCGTCGATGTCGTAGGGGTTGACCTGGAAGGCCCCTCGCCTCAGCTCGGCGGCGGCGCCGGCGAACTCGCTGAGCACGAGGGCGCCGCGCATATCGCGGCGGCACGCGACGTACTCCTTGGCGACCAGGTTCATACCGTCCCGCAGCGGGGTGACCACCATCACGTCCGCCGCGAGGTAGAGCGCGGTCAGCTCGGCGCGATCATACGAGCTGTGCAGGTAGTGGATGACCGGGAACCCGATCTCCCCGTACTCGCCGTTGATCCGTCCGACCTGCTGTTCGATGTCCTCCCGGAGCAGCTGGTACTGCTCCACGCGCTCGCGGCTCGGCGTGGCGATCTGCACGAACACGGCCTGACCCGGTTTCAGGTCCCCGTCGCCGAACAGCTCACCGAAGGCCTGGAGCCGCTGCGCGATGCCCTTGGTGTAGTCGAGCCGGTCAACGCCTAGCAGGATCGTCGCGTCACCCAGGTCGGAGCGGATCTCCTGCACCCGCTCCAGCACGTCCTCGCGCTCGATCAGATCGTTCAGCTCGCTCACGTCCACCGAAATGGGGAAGGCGCGCGCGCGGACGATCCTGTCGTCCCAGTACACGTCGTGCCTGACGTAGCGGGCCTCCAGGAGCCGCCTGCAGAGGCGGACGAAGTTCGCCGCGGCGCCCGGCAGCTGGAACCCGACCAGGTCGGCGCCCAGCAGCCCTTCAAGGATCTGACGGCGCCACGGGAGCTGCCAGAACAGCTCCAGCGGCGGGAACGGAATGTGCAGGAAGAATCCGATCCGCAGGTCGGGGCGCAACTTGCGCAGCATCGCCGGGACGAGCTGGAGCTGGTAGTCCTGCACCCAGACGATCGCGTCCTTCCCGGCGACCTTCGCCGCCGCCTCCGCGAACCGCTCGTTGACCCGCACGTACGCGTCCCACATCGCCCGGTCGTAGACGGGCGGCGCCACAACGTCGTGGTAGAGCGGCCACAGCGTGGCGTTGGAGAACCCCTCGTAGTAGAGCTCGACCTCCTCCGCCGACTGCGCGATGGGGACGAGCGCCATGCCGTCTTCCTCGAACGGCTCCAGCTCTTCTCCGGGCGCACCGGTCCAGCCGATCCAGGTCCCGTGCCTGCGCCGCATTACGGGGGCTATGGCGCTGACCAGCCCCCCGGGGCTGCGGCGCCACGCCGGCTCCCCGTCCGCTCCTACGATCCGGTCGACCGGCAGCCTGTTGGCCACCACCAGGAATTCACTACCGCGCGACACCAGCGACCCGCCTCTCCAGGAAAACCTTGGGACCACCATGCCCAGAAACGGTCATCGGGAACATCTTGTCACTTCGACGTAAAGACCAGATGTCAGAAAGAACGGATGTCAGGAACTCGGGGTGTCCGCTGCTGGGGATTGGAGCGGGCCATATCCCTTTCGATGCAGGTGACCGTTGTTTACCGATTTGTCACCTTTAGGGTGATTTGTGGCAGAAAGTTACTTACGTCACACGACCCATGCCACACCCTGCCACCTCCCGTGTCATAGCCCCGCGCCGGGGGCCCTGTGGCCGCCGACGCGGGGCGCGGGTCGGGCTGCGACGTCAGGCGTCGCGCTTGGTCAGGCGTTGACCGACTCCCGTGCGTGGGCCCCTTCACGACGGCCGAACAGGAGGGCGTCCACAGAGAACCGGCCGCCGCCCGCGAGGGCGAGGAGCAGCGCAAGGGCGCCGAGGGCCAGCACCAGCTCGTAGCCGCCCTTGTCGACGAACAGGCCCTTGTCCATGTGGACGTACCAGAACGCGCCCGCCATGTCGGCGACGAGCAGCAGACCCGCGACGGGGAGGAGGACCCCGGCGATCAGCGCGATGCCGCCGATCAGTTCCACCCAGGTGGAGAACGTGGCGGCCACGCCCGGCATCGGGATGCCGAGACCGTCGAACATCGCGGTGACGCCGGCGTGCCCGACGTCGTTCAGCTTCTGCCAGCCGTGCGCGATGAAGACCACACCCAGCGCCAGCCTGCCGATGAGCAGGCCCGCGTCGGGCAGGAGGGGGTATCGGCGCGTAGGAAGCATGGACTCTCCTCACTTGAAGGTTCAAATATGAACTAAAGCTACGTCAGTGAGGTAGTTCAAATCCAGACCATCTAGAATCTTTCACCACATCAGACACCAACTAGAATCACCTTCATGACCGATGCGGGTGGGCCCCTCGACGGACGAGAGCTGCGCACCTGGCTGGCCTTCCTGGCCGCCGGGCACCTGATCGACCACAAGATCGAGCGACAGCTCAAGCGGGACGGCGGGCTGTCGCATCCCGAGTTCGAAGTCCTGGTGAAGCTGCGGATGGCCGAGGGGAACCGGCTCCGCATGTCCGACCTCGCGCGCCAGGTGATGGTCACCAAGAGCCGGCTCACCTACCAGGTCACGCAGCTGGAGCGGGCCGGACTCGTCAAGCGCACCGGCTGCAAGTCCGACCGGCGCTCGGTGTGGGCCGAGCTGACCCCGGAGGGCGCCGCCACGCTGGACCGGGTCCGGCCGGGCCACCGGCGGGTCGTCCGCGAGACGCTGATCGACGTGCTGTCGCCGGAGGAGATCGACCTGCTCGGGGACGCGCTGAGCCGTGTGGCCGACCGGCTGCGGAGCCGGTAGAGGTGCGCGACTTCGGCGGCATCGTCGAGCGCTCGCCGGTCCGGGTCGTCCGGCCGCGGTCGCCCGGCGAGGTCGCCGCGGCCGTTCACGAGGCCGCCTCCCAGGGCCTCGCCGCGGTGCCGCGCGGGCTGGGCCACTCGACGTACGGACAGTCGCTGACCAGCGGCGTCTGCCTCGACATGCGCGGGCTCGCCGGAGTGCACGAGGTCGGCGCCGGCCACGCCGTGGCGGGCGCCGGGACGACCTGGCGCGAGGTGCTGGACGCGACCCTGCCGCACGGCCTCGCCCCGCCCGTCCTGACCGACTTCCTGGACGTGACGGTCGGCGGGACGATCTCGGCGGCGGGCGTCGGCGGCTCCTCGCACCTGCACGGGACACAGGCCGCGAACGTCCTCGCCCTCGATGTCGTGGTGGACGGGGAACCGGTGACGTGCTCCCCCGGCATCCGGCCGGAGCTGTTCGACGCCGTCCGCGCCGGGCTGGGCGGGCACGGTGTGATCACCGGGGCGACGCTGCGGCTCGTCCCCGTCCCCGATCGGGTCCTGTGCTGCACCATCCCCTGCCGCGACGCGGCGGACCTGCTGCGCGTCCAGCGCGAGGTACGGGCCGATGATCTCTCCGGGCAGGTCAAGCCGGCCGAGGACGGATGGGTGTTCGAGGCCAAGGCCACCCTGCACTCGGGTGGCCCGCCGCCCGGGACGGCGGAGACCGAGGAACTGTCCTTCCTGGAGTTCGCCGACCGGCTGCGTCCCGACGTCGAAGAACTGGTCGCGCTCGGCGAGTGGGCGCGCCCGCACCCGTGGGGGATGGTCTTCCTGCCCGCGTCCCGGGCCGCCGACGTCATCGGATCCACGCTCGCGTCCATGACGGCCACCGACCTCGGCCTCAGCGGCGTCATCCTGGTCAAGGCGCTGCGCGTGGGGCACGTCCCGATGCTCGCCGCCCCCGCCGATCCCGTGCTGTTCAGCGTCCTGCGGACGGCCTCGCCCGACTCCGCGCCCCTCGGGACGATGCTCGCCGCCAACCGTGCCCTGCTCACCCGCGCCGAGACCGTCGGCGGCACCCGCTACGCCGTGGACTCCGTCCCGCGATGAATCTCCGGCGCGACGACGGTCCGCCCGGAAAAGATCTCCACAGAAGGACGGACGAGATGGGTGCAGTGACCTCGGCGGACGGGACGGCCATCGCCTTCAATCGGCTGGGCGAGGGCCCGCCGGTCGTCGTCGTGGGCGGCGCGACCTGCGACCGGCAGCTCATGCGGCCGCTGTCCGACGCGCCGGCCACGCGCTTCCAGGTCACCAACTACGACCGGCGCGGGCGGGGCGGAAGCGGCGACATCCTCCCGTACTCGGTGGAGCGCGAGATCGAGGACATCGCCGCCCTCATCGACGCGGCCGGGGGCCGGGCGCACGTCTAGGGGCACTCCTCGGGCGCGATCCTTGCACTGCGCGCCGCGGCGGCGGGTCTGCCGATCGACCGGCTCGTCCTGCACGACCCGCCCTTCAACCCCGGCGGCGACGAGCAGGCCCGCTGGGACTCGCGGGGCCTCGCCAAGGAGATCGACACGCTGCTCACAGACGGGCGGCGCGCCGATGCGTTGGAGCTGTTCCTGTCCAGCGCGGGCCTGCCACCGCAGTGGATCGCCGAGGTGCGCGTGGACCCGGCGGATGCTGGCGCTCGCGCACACCATCGCCTACGACCTCGCGGTCACCGGCGCGCACGAGCGAGGCGGCACGATCCCGCTGGAGCCGGCGGAGGCCGTAAGGCCGTCCACGCTCGTGCTCGTCGGCGGGGCGACTCCCGACTGGATGCTCAGCGCGACGCGTCAGGTCGCGGACGCCCTGCCGGCCGGCCGGTACGAGGCGCTCGACGCTCAGACGCACATCGTGCCGCCCGAGGTGCTGCGGCCCGTTCTCTGCCAGTTCCTCCCAGCGTGACGGGATCGGTGGACCGGTCGTCCGGCGAGATCACTGGGCGAGGGCGATGACCTGTGCGCCGGGGAGGGTGGTGAGGGCCTTGCCGGGGACGAGCAGCTTCGACGCGCGCAGGCCGCTGCCGATGACCACGTGGGGTGCGGCGGCGACGGTCTCGTCCACCAGGATCGGCCAGCCGCCGGGCAGGCCGATCGGGGTGATGCCGCCGTACTCCATGCCGGTCAGCGTGGTCGCCTCCGCCATCGGCGCGAACGACGCCTTGCGGGCGCCCAGATGCCTGCGCACGACGCCGTTGACGTCGGCGCGGTCGGTGGCGAGGACCATGCACGCCGCGTAGGTGACCTCGCCGCCGCGCTTGGCGGCGACGACGACGCAGTTGGCGCTGGCGTCCAGAGGCACGTCGTAGTGTTCGCAGAACGCGGCGGTGTCGGCCAGCGCGGGGTCGATCGCGGCGACCTCGCCGCCGATGGACCGGGCGGCGGCGGCCACCGGGCCCGCGAGCAGGTCCGGGCGGTCGCCCGCCGGTGTCCAGTCGAGTGTGCCGACCATGCCTCTCCCTCGTTCGGCGTCATGCCACCCACGAAATCCCACCCTGCCACGAGCATCAGGAACCCAGGTACCGCAGGACCGCGAGGACGCGGCGGCTGTAGCCGGCGGCGTGCGACAGGTCCAGCTTGTCGAAGATCGCATTGACGTGCTTCTCCACCGCGCTCTGCGAGATGTGCAGGTGCGCGGCGACCGAGGCGTTGGTGTGGCCCTGCGCCATATGGTCCAGGACGTCCCGCTCGCGCGGGGTGAGACGGCTCAGCGGATCCATGTGCGTGCTGCGGACCAGGAGCTGCCGCACCACCTCCGGGTCGAACGCGGCACCGCCCGCGCCGACCCGCCCGAGCGCGTCCAGGAACTCGTCGACCTGCGCGACACGGTCCTTCAGCAGGTAGCCGACGCCGGTGGTGTCGGCGGTGATCAGCTCGGTGGCGTAGCGCTTCTCCACGTACTGGGACAGGACGAGCACGCCGACCCCGGGCCAGCGGCGGCGGATCTCCAGCGCGGCCCGCAGCCCCTCGTCGGTGTGGGTCGGCGGCATCCGGACGTCCACCACCACGACGTCGGGCGGGCCCGCGGCGACCGCCGCGATGAGCGCATCACCGTCACCGACCGCCGCGTCCACCGTGTGGCCCTCCTCGGCCAGCAGTCGCACCAGGCCCTCGCGCAGCAGCGTCGAGTCCTCGGCCAGCATCACCCGCATGGCAGGTCCGCGCTGATCACGGTGGGGCCGCCGGGCGGGCTGTCCAGGCCGAACGTCCCGTCCAGCGCGGCGACCCGGCGGGCGAGCCCGGCCAGGCCACCGCCGAACGGGTCCGCACCGCCGGTCCCGTCGTCCTCGATGCGCACGCCGATCATTGTGCCGCGCGCCGCGACCCGGACGTGGACGTGCCGTGCGCCCGAGTGCTTGGCGGCATTCGTGACGGCCTCGCAGATCACGAAATAGGCGGCCGTCTCGACCGCGTGCGGCGGGCGGCTCGGAACGTCGTAGGCGATCGTCACCGGCACCGGGGACCGCTCGGCGACCGTCTCCAGCGCCGCCCGCAGCCCCTCCCCGTCGAGCGCCGCCGGGTAGACGCGCCAGGTGACCTCCCGCAGGTCCTCCAACGCATGCCTCGACTCCTCGTGCGCCTGCCGGAGCAGTTCGGCCGACCGTTCCGGGTCGCCCGCGCGGCGGGCCCGGCCGATCAGCATCCCGAGCGCGACGAGCCGCTGCTGCACGCCGTCGTGCAGGTCGCGCTCGATGCGGCGGCGCTCGTCGTCCACCGCGTCCACCACCTGCGCGCGGGTGAGCGACAGCTGCGTGATGCGGCGCTCGTACTCCTCCAGTGGGCTCGGGCCGAGGCACCGCCTGGCCACCGTCCGCTCCAACGCGACGACCCCGACCAGCCCCTGGACGGCGACAAACAGCAGCACCAGGCCGAACACCGCCGTGTAGACGACGATCAGGGGACTCGGCGGAATGCCGTCCAGGTACTCGCCCGTCACCCACCAGCTCCACGCCAGCATCGTCCCGGCCACCATGCCGTAGGTGATCAGCAGCAGGATCACCCCGCCGAGCAGCCCGACCGGGACCCGCAGGACGAGGTAGGCCAGCGCCCGCAGCGGGCCGTCCGCGGCCGTCTGCTCCTCGCCCAGGAAGACCGCGAGCCTGCGCCGCTCCAACTCGGTCAGCCGGCGCGCGCCGTGGGCGACGACCTTCGGCACCGCGCGGCGGCCCCGCGAGAACGCCAGCGCGTACGCCAACACCAGCGCCGCCACAGCGAGGAGCACCATCTCCATTCCCGCGGTCACCGCGCCAAGGGCGAGCCCTGCCACCGCACGAAGAGCGGCTCCGGCCACGGCGCGGGCACCGCGGCGCCGGGCAGGGCCCGTGGCCAGGTCGTCAGAAGGTGCGATCACGTCCGAAGTCTCTTGTCTCGGCCCGGTGCATTCCGGGCTCCCGCCTGGACCTCACGATACGGACGGCGAGGAACGCCAGCACACCCAGCACCGCCAGCACCAGGACGACCTTGGAGTAGATCCCGACGTACTCCTCGACCGTCCGCCAGTTGTCGCCGAGCTGGTACCCGGCCAGCACGAACGCCGTGTTCCACAGCAGGCTGCCGAGGGTCGTGTAGACCAGGAACGTCGTCATCCGCATCCGTTCCACCCCCGCCGGGACGGAGATCAGGCTCCGGAAGATCGGAATCATCCGGCCGAAGAACACCGCCTTGGCGCCGTGTCGCACGAACCACGCCTCCGTCCGGTCGAGGTCGGCGAGCTTCACCAGCGGCAGCCGGGCCACCAGCCGGCGGATCCGGTCCCGGCCGATCAGCGCACCGATCCCGTACAGCGCGAGCGCCCCCACGACCGAGCCCACCGTCGTCCACGCCAGCGCCGCGACCAGGCTCATCCGGCCTTGCGCGGCGGCGAACCCGGCCAGCGGGAGGATCACCTCGCTGGGCAGCGGCGGGAACAGGTTCTCCAGCGCGATGGCCAGCCCGGCGCCCGGCGCACCCAGCCGGTCCATCAGGTCGGTCGCCCAGCCCGCGATGCCCCCGACCGGCTCCGTCCCGGACGCCCCGGACACCGCCACGTACGTCATCTCGATCATGCCTACGACGCTAGGAATCCGCGCTTCGCGCCTCCATGGTGCGCACCGCCGAGACATCCGGCCGCGCACCGCACCCCGACCCTGCGGAAAACCGCACCCTCCGACCAGGGAACCGGTGGCCGCCCCGGCGGCGGGTCGGCGGGCGGACTCGGGCTCATGGACGGCCGGCTCCGCGAGGCCGAGGTGCTGCACCACCACTGGAGCGCCGTCCTAGCGCTGTGATCCGGCCCGCTTGGCGACGCGCGCCCTCTGCGAGAGCTACGGCGGGACCTACCTGGCGTTGCCCGTGCACACAGTCCCCGCGCTGCTCGCGCGTGGACCTGACCGTGACTCGCCGCTCGTACCGTCCCTGAGGGAGGCCGATCTGCAAGCACCGAACTCCCTGCTGGTCAGCCTGGGTGAGCGGGTCTACGCGCCCTTGAGGGAGAGATCCAGGCCCTCTCGGCCCCTTCCGCAGAGTGAGCGCCTAGTCCGCGGGCCAGACCGCGGTTGCCATGGTGGGCGCGGACGAGCGCGGCATCGGTACGGACTGCCCGGAGCGTCCGGTGAGGTAGCAGGCGCGCTCCAGCTCGTCCTCGAAGGCGATGATCACCATGTCGGGGGCCGCGGGACCGGGCCGGACGAGCAGATACGGGACGCCGGCACGTTCGGCGAGGTAGCTGATCCCGCCTTCGCCGCGCTCGTAGAGCCGGGCGCCGGTGAACCGGGCGAGCACCTCGTCGTGCGGGGCGGTCTCCTCGCGCATGGGGTCATTCCCCCATCGCCGCGTGTCGGGGCCCCGTCGGCGAGGTGAAGGCACGCCCAACTCCAGGCATCCGCCTCCCGTGTCGTCCGAGGCCGCTACACGCTCAAGCGGATTCCCACCATGATCGCAACGGATTCAGCGGTCAGTGAAAACGGAGCCGGTCACCGTATGGGCCCCAGGACGGCCCCGTAGCCCAGATCGCCCAGGCAGCGGGGGTTCTGGACCATGGTGGACCCTGGTTTCGGACACCGCCTCCGCCTCGACTCGCGTAAAGAATCTTTTCTGATCGACTTTTCCGTTAAGACCCTTTCTTGTAGCGTTCGCAGCGTTTTGTGAAGTGAATTCATGATCGGACTTTCCCGCCACAAGATCATGTAAGGACGCCGCGATGCCCATGGCGACAGGCTTGGCCGCGGCCGTGCTCCTCGGCCTGCTGACGCTGTTGGCAGGCGCGCGGCGCGGCCGGCGCCAAGACCGCTCCCCCGACGCCCACCCCGAGTCACTGACGGCCGTCCTCGATCCGGGCGACGAGGAGTACCTCGCCTGGCTGGCCGACCACCACTGGCCTGCCGACGAGTACCTCGACCTGGAGCACGAGTGGCGCGGTGAACTGGACCTGAGCGTCCCGTCCGAGGACTACGAGTCCCCGCTGTGCCCCCAGTGCAATCTCCGTCGCGAGGACGTGTGGCCCTGCCCGCAGTGCGGCCGGCTCCTGCATTCCTCGTGCGGGCACGGGATGCGGCGGCGGCGCGTCAACCGTCCATACCGCACCCACGGCACCAATCCCGAGGCCGTCATCGCGGAGTGGATCTGCACGGGATGCACATCCGTCGTCGGCCTCGATGTCGACCACGGCGACGAGCCGGACGGCGATCTTCTGCACTGAACGTCCCCAAATGCCCGATCTTGCAGTGCTCCACACGCAGTGGAAGGTAAAGAATTCCCCATCCACTTGCATATTTCGGACGATCGACGGCAGGCTTCAACTATGTCCTTAATCTTTAGGACACAGTGGAGGATCCCGTGACCGCACAACCCCGGCCCATCTGCCCGCACCAGCCGCCCTGCCCCACGCCGGACGCGCTGGACCGCGAGGCCGCCCGCACCGTCGCCAACCACCCCGAGCAGGGGTGGAGCCTTCTCTGCAACGGCATAGTCGTCTTCGAGGACACTGGTGAGCTCCTCCCCGACGGTCGCGTGATCGCCCCGCACCGTCCAACGACCGCCGCCTAGCTGTACTTGCCTGGGGCGCCCCCCCAGACTCCCGGTGCGCGGCTCGCCAGCTCCTCACTCGCTGGCGCTCGCTGCGGGGGCGCGGCACGCCGGGCATGCCCCTGCGCTCGCTGCACTCGCTCCGCGCGCCTGTCCCGTAACCCTCAGCTGAGGTTCAACTTGCCGGGGCGTGGTTCGGACGCATTCACCTCTGATGGGGCGTCGCACCTGCTCAAGGGGCTGGTAGCTGGGGCGACAGAAACCTTGTGGAACCTCCTCTACCTTCACCCTGCCGCGGCCGTGCACCTTTCGTAGGCATGCCCTCACCTTGTGCTGTTTTGTCGCAGCCGGTCGGTATCGTGCGGTTGCCGCTACCGGCGGGCGCACCGCTCGTGCAGCCGCCCGCGTGTCGTGACACCGAGGCACGAGGATCACGTCAGCCTGTGAGAGGGGGTCCGTCCGCTCCGGGCCGGCCCGCGCCCGCCATGCGACACCGCGGACCGATTGTCTCCACCGTTCCGCATGTCGGGCTCCCATCCGATAGAGCACCCAGGTAGCGTTCAAGTGTTTTGCTACTTACGCAAGAATCATGTGGAACTCGACCGCGAAAGGACGGGGTGGTGTGATCACAGTCCTGGTCCTCGTCTCACTGGTCGCCCTGTTCGGCCTGTGCCTGCCCAATCTCTTCCGCCCCATGGCGTCCCCCCTGCCTGAGGCTGCTCCCGCTCCGCTCCCCGGCATCCACCCCGAATCGATGACCGCCGAGCTCGAACCCGGCGACGAGGAGTACCTCGCCTGCCTGGCCGACGAGCTCTGGCCCGATGACGAGTACCTCGAACTGGAGCACACCAGCGACGGTGAGGAGGAGTCGGGCGGCAGCGGGAGGCTCCGCGACCGCTAGGGCGCGTCGAACAGGGCGCTCACGGACTCGCCGTCGTGGATGCGCCGGACGGCCTCGGCGAGGGCCGGGCCGATCGAGAGGACCTTGAGCTTCCCGTCCTCGGCCGGAACGGGGACGGTGTTGGTGCAGACGATCTCCAGAACGTCGGGCTGGGCGGAGAGCCGCTGGAGGGCGCCGGCGGCGAAGAGCCCGTGCGTGCAGGCGACCCGAATCGTCCGGGGACCGAGCTCGCGCAGGCGGTCCAGCAGCTCCAGGACCGTGCTGCCCTTGGCGATCTCGTCGTCCAGGACGATCAGATCGCGGCCCGCGACGTCGCCGATGACCGCGCTGATCTGAACCCGGTCGTCCGCGAAACGCTGTTTGGCCCCGGCCGCCACCCGCACGCCGAGCAGCCGGGCGAAGGCGGCGGCCTCCTTGGCATTGCCGAGATCCGGCGACACCACCGTCGTCCGCGACAGGTCGTACCGGCGGAAGTGCTCGGCCAACTCGCGCAACGCGTGCAGATGATCGACCGGGACGGAGAAGAACCCGTGCACCTGCGGCGAGTGCAGCGTCATCGCCAGCACCCGGCTCGCCCCGGACTCGACGAGCAGATCGGCGACCAGACGTCCGCCTATGGAGATGCGCGGCGCGTCCTTTTTGTCCGAGCGCGCGTAGGCGTAGTGCGGCATCACCACGGTGATCCGGCTCGCGGACGCCCCGCGCGCCGCGTCGCACATCAGCAGCAACTCGACCAGGTGCTCCTGGACGGGCGCGACGAGCGGCTGGATGAGGAACACGTCGCGTTCACGGCAGTTGGCCTGGAGCTGCACCTCCAGGCAGTCGTTCGCGAACCGGTCGACGCGGACCGGGCTCAGCGGGACCCCGAGGTGCGCGCACACCTCAGAGGCCAGCTCGGGATGCGCGCTCCCGCTGAACACGACGATCTCTCGCACGGACTGCTCCCCACATGATCGAATTTGGCCGGAGCCATGCTAGTGCGCGCCGTCCGGGACCTCCTCTAGCAGGAACGCCACGACCGCGTCCGCGACGCCGGCCACGTCGTCGTCATGGACCCAGTGACCGCACCCAGCGAACTCGGCATACCGGGTGCCCGGACGTCGCTCGATCATCTGCCGGGCGAGCGGAGTGGGCAGCACCGGGCTCTCCAGCCCGTGCATGAGCAGGGTGGGGCACTGGACGCCGAGCCAGGCCGTCCACCACTCTCCCAGAAGCATTTCTTCGGACCGCAACAAGCCAGCATGGTCGAACGGCAACCCCCAGCCGTCCGGATACCGGATCGCGCCTTCGAGGAAGTAGGCCGGATCCGGCAGGCCCTCACCGATGATGGCCCTCCCCAGGTCCATCAGGGTCGGTGCCCTCCTCGCCCATGCCCGCGTGTCCAAGATGGGCGGTGCCACCGAGGCGGGTGCCTCTTCCAAGACCAGGGCTTGGACGAGGTTGGGGTGTTGTGCGGCGAGGTGGTACGCGACCACCCCGCCCATGGAATGGCCGTAGAGGATCACGGGCGCTCTGCACCCGTCATGGATGAATCCGGCGAGATCGGCCACGTAGTCGTCCATGCTGTAGTCGTCGCGGTGCGCGGCGTGTCCGTGGCCGCGCTGGTCGACGGCCGTGATCCGGACCCGTCCGGCGAGAGCGTGGGCCAGCGAGGCGAAGGTACGGGCGCAGCCGAAGTGCCCGTGGACCGCGAGCACCTCGACTCCCTCGCCTCCGAAGTCGGTGTGCGGGGTGGGGTTGCGGGGCATACGGCGCCTCTCTCAGTTCAGGTAACGACCGTTACCTTAACCGAACGTTCTCGTCCCCGGCGTCAGGCGCTGGTCAGCGGGGTCCGGCGAGCGAGGACCGTTCGGTACGTGATGCGCCAGCCGTGCGGAGTGCGGACGAGGGAGTCCTGATAGGTGACGCTGGCGCAGGTGCCGTCAGCGTGGATGCCGATGCCTTTGGACGTGGCACGGGCTCCACCTCCGGACGCTTCGGTGATGACGATGTTGGTGACGTGGTGGGCGACCGGGTTCGCGTCGCCGAGGGTGAGCGCGGCCTCGCGGAGAGCGGCGAGACCCGCGATCGGGGCGGCGCCGAGGTCGGTGATGTCATACGTCACGTCGTCGGTGAAGAGTTCGCGCATGCGGTCGAGTTCGCCCGCGTCGACGAGATGGCCGTGCGAGGCGATCAGGTCGGCGATGACCGTGCGGTCCTCAAGGGTGAGCGGCATGGTCGTCCTCCAAGCGATAAATGGGGGGTTCCCCGCTTAAGATAACGGGGAACCCCCCACTTAACAATCGCGCGGCGGCCATGACGGCGACGCCACACCGTTGTCACCAGAGACTCGCGGCCTCCAGCACGGCCAGGTGATCGCCGACCGGGCGCCAGGCCATGTCCAGGCCGGCGCGTCACCCCCGGAGCATCTCCCCTTCCCGGACATTGAGGCTGTCCAGCAGCCCGCGGCGACATGGATCGGCCAGCGCCGTGAAAATGTCGTCCATCCTCACTCCGCAACATGCAGTCTTTTGGCCGCATAAGAGGCGATGGGCGGCCATCCACCCGCATGCCAACCCGGACGGAAAGCATCGGCACGTCCGGACGGGCCGTCGTAGCATCTCTCAGGGGTCGTCCTTCGCGACACCGCGCAGAGAGCAGACATGACAGCCGCAGTCGAGCAAGCCGACAACGGTCGCCACAGGCCCTCGGAGGCCGGGCCGACGGTCCCCCGCATGGTGCTCGGCGCGCAGCTGCGGCGGCTACGCGAGGCGGACGGGTACAGCCTCGCGGAAGCCGGCGCCGCCCTCAGCAGGCCCGAGGACTGGATCAACGGTCTGGAACTCGGGCGGATCCGGCTCCAGCTCCGCGAGGTCGCCGACCTGTGCTCGGCGTACGGGGTCACCGACCACGCCGCGCGCGCCACGCTGCTCGGCCTCGCCCGGCAGGCGAACGCCCCCGGCTGGTGGTCGTCCTTCCAGGACGTGATCCCGCCCTGGTACGAGCCCTACATCGGGCTTGAGCAGTCCGCAAGCGTGATCCGGATGTATGAGACGCAGGTCGTCCCCGAGCTGCTGCAGACCACCGACTACACGCGCGCCACGCAGGGAGAACAGCGCACCGAGGACACGGCGGAACGCCTCGTACTGTTGCGGAGGCGGCGGCAGGGGATCCTGCACCGGTCCCCACCGGTGCGGCTGTGGGCAGTAATCGACGAGGCCGCCCTGCGCCGCACGTTCGGGAGCCGCTCGGTGGCGTTCGCCCAGTTGGAGCACCTCATCGACGCGTGCGACCTGCCGCACGTGACACTCCAGGTGGTGCCGCTGAAGGCACAGAGCCCCGTGGTGCAGGGAGGCTCCTTCACGCTGCTGCGCCCTCCTGAACCCGAACTGCCCGACGTGGTGTACCTGGAACGCCTCGACGGCGCGGCGTACCCGGCCGACCCGGAAGCGGTGACCTGCTACTGGCACGTCATGAACTGGCTCGTGGTGAAGGCGGCACCCGCCCGCGACACGCAGTCGATCCTGCTGGGCATCCTGCGCGACCTGTAATCGCCACAATCAATGACAAAGGACGTAACTCAGGGCGTTAGTCATACTCCCGGCTCGCCGTAATCCGTGCCCAGAACAAGACAGGACAGTTCATACGGGCGGCCGGCTCCCGGACGCCCGATACGCCTGGCAGCATGACCATGGAGACCAGGGTCCGCAGGTACGGACAATGAGGACGACCAGACATGACCGAGGACAGTGCGCGGCCCACGGGGCCGGGAGACTTCATCGCCGAACTCAACGCATTCTACGAATCCTGCAACCGGCCTCCCTACCGCAAGCTCGCGGAGATCTCCGAGCATCTGGGTGAGCTGTACGGAAAGCGCGGCTTGCCGGTGCTGTCCGCGACCGCAGTGTTCGAGGTACTCGCCGGCCGCCGCAAGCGGGTGCCGACTTCGGCCTGGGTGGCCAGTTTCATCCTGTGCTGCCAGCGCCGCGCCTGGGAGACGGGCGTCCGCCCGTCCGACCCCGGCATCGACACCCTCCCCCACTGGCAGTCCCGGCTGCGCGCCGCTCAGGGCCCGCCATCCTCCGGCCTGCCACCGCAGGCCGGCACATCGCCGGGCAAGATCCCGAATCCCCGCGAAGCCGACGCCAGGCCGAAAGACGCAGGCCCTTCGGCGCGAGGCCGGGAAGGGGCCGAGGGCGGGTCGGATGGCGGCCGCCTCCAGTCGCCGGAGGGAACGGTGGTCCCGGTGCGGTTGACGGGATCGCAGCGGGCGGCGGTCGCCGACTACGGGGAGCATGGTCGGGATCTCGCCGGACGGGCGGCGAACGGGGACGCCGACGCCGTCTACCGGGTGGCTGTGCTGCTCGGCACCGACTCCACGCGGGGACCGGAGGCGGTGGCGCTGTTGATCGAGGCCGCGGCGGGCGAGCATCCGCAGGCGCTTGACCTGCTGGACTCCAGCCCCAGCGGGCTCGACCACCATCAGGCGGCCCAGCACGCGTTCCGGCTCGGCGAGTCGGCGGCCCGTGCGGGTGCGCCGGCGACGGCGCTCGCCTACTACAAGGCCGCGGTCGGGGGCGGGCTGCTGGACGCCGCCTTCAAGATCACCGAGATTCTGCGGGGAGCCGGAGCCGAGCTCGCGGACTCGTCGTGGCTGGCTCCCGCCGGGGGGCCGGAAGGCGGCTGACCGTACCGGATCGTTCCACAACGTTCTAGATGGACCCGATCCCGGCATCTCACGGTGCCGGGACGCGGCCGCTCGGCATGCTCGAACGGTCGCCGAACGAAAGTGGTTCACCGTGCATGGCCCCCACGCATCCTGCCCAGGCCCGTACTCCCCTCGGCCTCCCCTGCGGGCCGCGGTCCCATGACGAGCTGGCGATCGGCGTGCTGCTCACCGCGCAGTGGATGCTGGCCACCGGGCGGCGGCTGGAGGACTACCCGGCGCTTCACCACCTGGAGGAGGACCAGCTGATCGAGTTCTGGGCGGACGGCGAGATGGACGGCGGCTAGGGCTTGCGGCCCAGCCCGCCGAAGGCGTCGACGGCCTCCGGGGGCTCCCCGACGGTCACCTCGGGCCGCCATCGCGTCACCGAGACCACGCCGGGCTCCAGGAGTTCGAGCCCGGCGAAGAACCGTTCGATCTGCTCGGGGCTGCGCAGGACGAGGCCGGCGTTGCCCGAGGCGTTCCACACCTCGACGATCCGGTCCGACGCTTCGCGGTGGACGACGTTCGTGCCGTCGTACATGGCGAAGTAGCTGCCGGAGGGGAGGGCGTCCAGGAGCCGCCGCACGATCGAGTACGCCTCGTCGTCGTCGGTGATGAACTCCAGGATGCCCATCAGCGTCAGCCCGATCGGCCGGGTGAAGTCCAGCGTTTTCGCGGCGCCTTCGAGGATGTGCTCGGGTTCGCGCAGGTCTGCGTCGATATAGGCGGTCACGCCCTCCGGAGTGCTGGTGAGCAGCGCCTGCGCGTGCGCGAGGACCAACGGGTCGTTGTCGACGTACACGATCCGCGACTCGGGCGCCGCGCGCTGGGCGACCTCGTGGGTGTTGTCGACCGTGGGCAAGCCCGTCCCGATGTCGATGAACTGGCGGATACCGGCCTCGGCCGCCATGTGCCAGACCACCCGGTTGAGGAAGAGCCGGGACGCGCGCGCGAGCCGCGCCACGTCGGGCAGCATCCCGAGGATCTGGTCGCCGACCTCGCGGTCCACGGGATAGTTGTCCTTGCCGCCGAGCCAGTAATTCCAGATGCGCGCCACATGCGAGACGGTGGTGTCGATCTCCGGCCCGGGTCCCTGTTCGCTCATGCGCGCCCTCCCCTGCTCGCGGAATCACCGGTGGCCTCCATCTTTGCCCGGTGGCCGCCGCGACGACAGGGCGGTCGTGCCCCGCCGCCACAGTCGGCCATTTCCCCGGACGCGGCGGTTCAGTCCTCGTCCACCGCGTTCGCGCGGAGCTCGGCGGTCCCGGCGTCCAGGACGATCTCGTGCTCGGTGCCGGCCGCGTCCGTCACGTCGACCTCCCAGACCGGCTTGCCCTGCCGCTGCCCGAAGTCCACCGAGGTCACGGTGCCCGGGACGGTCCTCAGCGCGGTCCCGGCGGCGGACGAGGCGGTGATCTTCGCTGCGCGCAGCGCGGCGGCCGTCGCCGGGTCGCCGCGGTCGTCGCCCTCGTCGCCGTCGTGGTCCGCGCGGCCGGCCGCGACCCGGCCCGATCCCGCGTCGACGGTCACGTCCCGCCAGGTGCCGTCGCGGGCCAGGAGATCGATCTCCCAGACGGCGCGGCCTCCCTCATCGTCCAGCTCGACCTCCTCCGCCACGCCCGGGACGGCCGCGAGCGCCGCATCCGCCGCCTGTGCCGCCGTGACCCGTGCCCCCGCCGGGGCGCCGGCCTTGGCGCCGTCATCGCGCGCGGCGGCGAGGGCGGTCGCGGTCCCGCCGACGGCGAGGACGGCGGCGGCGCCCCCCGCCACCAGCAGCCCACGGCCGGAACGGATGTCGATCTTCATGGGGTTCCCTCCGGTTCGGTGTCGCGGCCGGGCCCCGGCCGCCGGACGAGAACCACCATGCCGAGCGTTCCTGAGCGGATGCTGAAGCAACCTGAAGCGGCCTTCAGGAAGGGCCTGGCACCCTGAGGGCATGCGGCTGCTGATCGTGGAGGATGAGAAACGCCTGGCCACGTCCCTCGCGCGGGGGCTGACGGCCGAGGGTTTCGTGGTGGAGGTCGTCCATGACGGGGCCACCGGGCTGAGCCGGGCGAGCGGGCACGGGTACGACCTGATCATCCTGGACGTCATGCTGCCCGGGATGAACGGCTACCGGGTGTGCGCGGCGCTGCGCGCGGCGGGTGACGAGACGCCGATCCTCATGCTGACCGCCAAGGACGGCGAGTACGACGAGGCGGAGGGCCTGGACACCGGCGCGGACGACTATCTCACCAAGCCGTTCTCGTACGTGGTGCTGGTGGCGCGCATCCGCGCGCTGCTGCGCCGCCGGACGCGCGGCGCCGCCCCGTCCATCACGCTGGGCGACCTCACCGTGGACCCGGCGGCGCGACGGGTGTTCCGCGGGGACGAGGAGGTCGAGCTGACCGCCAAGGAGTTCGCGGTGCTGGAGCACCTGGCCTCGAACGCGGGCCGGGTGGTGTCGAAGGCGCAGATCATGGAGGCGGTGTGGGACTTCGCCTACGACGGCGACCCAAACATCGTCGAGGTGTACGTGAGCGCGCTGCGCCGCAAGCTCGACGTGCCGTTCGGCCGCCGGTCCATCACGACGGTGCGGGGATCGGGCTACCGGCTGGGCCGGGAGGGGGGCGCCTGACATGCATGTTTCGTCCGTCCGGGCGCGGACGACGCTGGCGGCGACCGCCGTGGTCACGGTCGCGCTGGCTGCGGCGGGGCTCGCGGTGGTCCTGGTGCTGGGCTCCAGCCTCGGCGAGCAGGCGGATCTGCAAGCCGAGGTGGCCGCCCGCGAGGTCGCCTCGCAGCTCGCGGCGGGAACGGCTTATGCCGGGCTGGACCTGCCGGACGGGGACGACCACCCGGTCCAGGTCGTGGACGAGAGCGGGCGGGTGCGCGCGGCGAGCGAGGACCTGGGCGCGATCGAGGGCACCGGTTCCCCGAACGTGCGGCCCGCGCCGTCCGGCGGCGACCGGACGCCTGGCGGTTCGGGCGATGACGACGATGACGATCCGGCGCGCGGCTCGGTCTCCGGGGACGACCCGCACCTGTCCACCGGAACCGCGACCGTCGAGGGCCACTCCGCCGGGTATCGGTTCGCGGCGGTCAAGGTGACCACCCCCGGCGGCGAGACCGTCACGGTGTACGCGGGCGCGGACCTCGCCGCGGCGCGCGACGCCGTCGGAACGGTCACCCGGGTGATGCTCGCGGGCCTGCCGCTGCTGCTGGCCGTGGTGGCGGGCGTGACCTGGCTGGTGACGCGGCGGGCGCTGCGGCCGGTGGCCGCGGTCCGCGCGGAGCTGGCCGAGATCACCGTGTCCGGCGACCTGGCCCGGCGGGTCCCGGTGCCGGGCTCGCGGGACGAGGTCGCTGGACTGGCCACCACGACGAACGAGACCCTCGCCGCGCTGGAGGCGTCGGTGGCGCGGCAGCGCGGTTTCGTCGCGGACGCCTCGCACGAGCTGCGCAGCCCGATCGCGTCGCTGCGCACACAGCTGGAGGTCGCGGCGGCGCATCCGGAGCTGCTGGACGTGGCCGGCCTGGTGGACGATGTCGTCCGGCTCCAGCAACTGGCCGCCGACCTGCTCCTCCTCGCGCGGATCGACGCGGGCGACCGCCCGCCCGCCCGTCCGGTGGCCCTGGCGCCGCTGCTGCGAGACGACCTGGAGCACCGCAGCCCCCGCGTCCCCGTCGAGGCGTCGTTCGAGGACGACCCGCAGGTCATGGGGGTTCCAGCGCGGCTGGCGCGAGCGATGGGCAACCTGCTGGACAACGCCGTCCGACACGCGGACCACGCCGTCCGGCTGTCACTGCGTGAGGAAGGCGGCACGGCGGTCGTGGGAGTCTCCGACGACGGCCCGGGAGTGCCGGCCGCCGACCGTGAGCGGATCTTCGAGCGGTTCGTCCGGCTGGACGACGCGCGGAGCCGGGACGAGGGCGGCGCGGGGCTCGGGCTGGCCATCGCCCGCGATCTGGTCCGCGCGCACGGCGGGGACGTCACCGTGGGCGAGGCTCCCGGCGGCGGTGCCCTCTTCGAGGTGCGGCTGCCCGTTAGCCGAGGAGCTGGCGGGCGATGACCATCCGCTGGATCTGGTTGGTCCCCTCATAGATCTGCGTGATCTTGGCATCCCGCATCATCCGCTCCACCGGGAAGTCCCGCGTGTAGCCGTACCCGCCCAGCAGCTGCACCGCATCCGTCGTCACATCCATCGCCACGTCGGACGCCAACGCCTTACACGCCGACGACATCAGCGTCAGGTCCCCCACCCGCTCCCCCCGCATCGCCCGCTCCGATTTCACCGCCGCGTGATACGTCAACTGCCGCGCCCCCTCCAACCGCATCGCCATATCCGCCAACATGAACCGGACCCCTTGAAAATCACCGATCGCCTGCCCGAACTGCCGCCGCTCCCGCACATACCCCAGCGCGAAGTCCAACGCCCCCTGCGCGATCCCCAGCGCCTGAGCCGCGATCGTGATCCGCGTGTGATCCAGCGTCGCCAACGCCGTCTTGAAGCCCGAACCCTGCGCACCGATCATCCGGTCACCGGGAATCCGCACCCCCTCCAATATCACCTGCCGCGTCGGTGACCCCTTGATCCCCAGCTTGCGCTCCTTCGGACCGAACGAGACGCCCGCATCGTCCGCCTCCACCACGAACGCCGAGATCCCCCGCGCCCCCAACTCGGGATCCGTCACCGCCATCACCGTGTAGAAGCGCGACACCCCCGCATTGGTGATCCACGTCTTCACCCCGTCCAGCACCCACCCATCACCATCACGCACCGCCCGCGTCCGCATTGCCGCCGCATCCGAGCCCGCCTCAGCCTCCGACAACGCATAGGAGAACATCGCCTCCCCCGCCGCCACCGGCCCCAGATACCGCTCCCGCAACTCCTCCGAACCCGACAACAGCAACGGCACCGTTCCCAACTTGTTCACCGCCGGGATCAATGACGACGACGCGCACACACGCGCCACCTCTTCGATCACGATCACCGTCGCCAACGCATCCGCGCCCGCACCCCCGTACGCCTCCGGCACGTGCACCGCGTGCAATCCATTGCCCGCCAACGCGTCCAACGCCTCCTGCGGGAAGCGCGACTCCTCATCAACCTCCGCGGCGAAAGGCGCGATCTTCGCCTCGGCCAGCTCCCGTACCGTGGCCCGCAACAACTCGTGCTCTTCCGACGGCGCGTACAGCGGAAAGTCGCTCATTGTTCCTCCACGTGGCGGGGCCCTGACCGATTACTTTGACGACAAATATTTGGACGCCAAAATAATCGAGCGGCGCGCGCGCCGTCAAGCGCCGCGACCGCCACGACATCCCCCTCACGTGCCTGGCCATAGCCGGACACATACCGGTATCGGTCCAGCCCAGTGACGACCGGTGCGCCCAGAGTTACCGTCATTTGTGCCGGTCACGGCACCGGCGGGTGGCGCCGGTGAGGGAGAGGGGACCTCCATGCCATTGAGCGTCGTCAAGGGGCAGTACCGCATCCTGCGCACCGAACCCGATGGGGACTCCGTCCGGTTCGTCCCCGACGACCGCGAAGCGTTCACCAAACTCCGCCTGAGGGCCCGGGTTAACAAGACCGGCGGCGCGCAACTCCGGCTCGACGCGATCGACGCGCTGGAGACGCACTACGCGCCGACCACCCACGGCGGGCACGCCCACCACCAGCCGCTGGAACTGGCACACGCCGCCCGTGACCGGCTCCTCGACCTGCTCGGGTTCCAGGAGGTACGGCACGACGGCGAGCGGGTCGTGGCGGCGTCACCGGAGCAGACCGCCGGGTACATCCTCACGCGCTTCGCCGACACGCACGGGCGGCCGGTGTCGTTCGCGTTCACCGGGGAGACCGACCACGACGATCTCGCGTCGGTCCGCGTCGACGCGCCGCTGCTGCGCCAGAGCACCAACCATCGGCTCGTCGCGGACGGCCTCGTCTACCCGACGTTCTACAGCAAGCTCTTCCCCGACCTTCGCGAGGAGCTGACGGCGGCGACCGAGAAGGCCCGCGCCGCCAAGACGGGCGTGTGGGCGGAGGACGTCACCACCTCCGGCGCCACCATCACCGCGGTCGCCGACCTGGACGACCGGCTCGTCCTGTTGCCCAAGCTGTACCGGCGCCTCGCCGACTACTTCGCACTCGGCGGCGGGAACCCCGACCTCGACGGGTTCCGGGAGTTCCTGGCGACGCGAGACGACCGGCTGTTCGTCATCTCCGGCGCGCACGCCACCGGGCTGGACACCGTCGTCGAGGTGGACGACCAGACCGTCCGGCTGACCCGCCCGCCCGAAGACCTGATCTTCATCGAAGCCTAGGCGGGACGCATGCCGACAATGGACGACAGGAAACCCTCCATGGTGCCGCCCAGAGGAGTCGAACCTCTATACCCGGGGTAAGAGCCCGGTGTCCTCCCAGTTGAACGAGAGCGGCGAAAGTGCCCTCCGGCGGACGGTGGCGTCCGTTCCGCCAGGGCACGGGCGAACCAGCCGGGGGTCGTTACTCCCGCCGGTCCAGTCCAGAGTCGCACTCGGGAATCGAACCCGATACTCCTGGGTGGAAGCCAGGTGCCTCACCATTTCGGCTTGTGCGACGTTCGCGGGGCGCCAGACCCCGCCGCGCCCCCACCAGGACTCGAACCTGGGACCTTCGCGTTCGTAGCGCGACGCTCTCATCCACTGAGCTACAGAGGCATACAGAAATGAACAGGCCGCCCGGGATATTCTCCCTGGCGGCCTCAGGTGGAGCCTGACGGCCCTAGCCAGAGGCGTCCGAGGGGACGGTGCAACCGCCGCGCATGCGGCTTTCGAAAGGACGCCGCACTCGTTTGGCGATGATCCCGTTCATTCGCGGCTCCTTTCCCGCTCGGTCTGATGCTCCTATGGTGCGGCACGCCGTCCGATGCGGCAACGGGTTTTCCTCCGGCGACATGAGAAAGGGGGGAGAGGCCAGGCCTCTCCCCCCTTTCTCGCGGTGCCGTCAGGCGGCCCTGCGGCGGCTGGTACGCGAACGCGCCGTCCGGCCTCGGCCCGGGGAGAACAACCGGGCGAGCACCCGGAACGGCAGCGTCACAATGCTGATGACCGTGCCGATGATCGCGCTGAGCGCTGCGGTGATGCGGCGCATGAGACTCTCACTCCTTCGCTCGTCCGTCCCCGTCCCAATACCCGGTCATGAGGTTCTAACCGCGAGGGTCCCGATGACCACCGTCGCGTACAACTCGTCCGAGCGCGCGATCTCGGCGTCCAGGCCGGCGTCCGCCAGGATCCCGGTCGCCAGCGGAACCTGCCGTTCGCTCGTCTCGAACAACAGGTGTCCGCCGCGCGCGAGCCACTGCGGAGCCTCACCGGCGACGCGGCGCAGGACCTCCAGGCCGTCCGCGCCGCCGTCGAGCGCGACCTGCGGCTCGTGCGCCCGGGCCTCGGCGGGCAGCAGCGGCACCTCTCCGGTCGGGACGTAGGGCACGTTGGCGAGCAGGACGTCCACTCGGCCTTTCAGCGTGCCGGGCAGCGGATCGAACAGGTCGCCTTCGTAAACGTGGCCGACCGCGCCGAGGTTACGGCGGGCGCACCGCACGGCGGCCGGCTCGATGTCGGCGGCGTGCAGCTCGGTACCGTCCGGCTGGGTGTCGTGCAGGGCCGCGGCCAGCGCGAGCCCGAGAGCGCCCGAGCCGCAGCACAGATCGAGGACCACGGAGCGGCGGGGAGCGCGGGCAAGAGCCTGCCCGACAAGGAACTCCGTGCGGCGCCGGGGGACGAAGACCCCGGGGTCCACGGCCACGCGCAGGCCGCAGAACTCGGCCCAGCCGAGGACGTGTTCGAGGGGCAGTCCCTCGGCTCTCCGCTCCACCATGGCGGACAGTTCGGCGGGCGTGCGGGCCGCGGAGACCAGGAGCCGTGCCTCGTCCTCGGCGAACACGCATCCGGCGGCGCGGAGCCGAGAGACGACGGTTTCTGGGGGTGCTGGCATGAGTGCCTTCCGGGAAAGCCTGCGGGCACCTTACCCGCGCGACCGCAACGCCATGGCCCTCGGCGGGGTTCAACGGACATGAGCATCTACGCGAGCAGGGTCGCGCAAGGCGACTGGGACGCGCTCGGCCGAGAGGTGGACGCCTACGGCTTCGCCGTGACTCCCGAGTTGCTGCGCAAGGACGAATGCGCGGACGTGGCCGCCCTGTACGACGAGGTGGGACGGTTCCGGTCCACGATCGACATGGAGCGGTACCGGTTCGGCGCCGGGCGGTACCGGTACTTCGCCGAGCCGTTCCCCGAGGCCGTTCAGGCGCTGCGGACGGCGCTGTACCCGCGCCTGCTGCCCATCGCGCGGGACTGGGCCGGGAGGCTCGGGCGACCAGCGCCCTGGCCGGACACCCTGGAGGAGTGGCTCGGCATGTGCCACGCCGCCGGGCAGACAAAGCCCACCCCCATCCTCCTGCGGTATGGGCAGGACGGATGGAACGCGCTGCACCGCGACCTGTACGGAGACCTGGTCTTCCCCCTCCAGGTCGTGATCGGCCTGGACGAACCCGGCGGCGACTACACCGGCGGGGAGTTCCTCATGGTGGAGCAGCGGGCGCGCGCCCAGTCCCGCGGGACGGCGACGCTCCTTCCGCGGGGCCGTGGACTGATCTTCACGACACGCGACCGCCCCGTCCGGACGAAGCGGGGGTGGTCGGCCGCTCCGGTCCGGCACGGGGTCAGCGTGGTGCGATCCGGACATCGGCGCACCCTGGGGCTGGTCTTCCATGACGCCGCCTGACATGCCGTCCGACCTGCCGGTCACGCGGCCGGGCCACCCAACCGGCGCATAACATGGCCGGATGTCCGGGCTGAAGGCTGACTGCGCGCGCTGTTTCGGGTTGTGCTGTGTGGCGCTCCCGTTCGCGCGGTCCGCCGATTTCGCCGTCGGCAAGGAGGCCGGGGAACCGTGCCGGAACCTGCTGGCGGACTTCCGGTGCGGCGTCCATGCGGATCTGAGGGAACGAGGCTTCCCTGGTTGTACCGTTTTCGAGTGTTTCGGGGCTGGTCAGAAGGTCTCCCAGACGACCTTCGGCGGACGGGACTGGCGGCAGGGCGGCGCCCGGGAGATGTTCGCGGTCTTCCCCGTCATGCGGCAGCTCCACGAGCTGCTCTGGTACCTGGACGAAGCGCTGGGAATGCCCGCGGCGAGGCCCGTTCACGGCGATCTCCGGCGGGCGCGGGACCGGGTCGTACGGCTCACTGAGGGGAGCCCGGCCGACCTCGTCGCTGTGGACGTGGCGGCGCTCCGGAAGGACGTCAACCCCCTGTTGCTGCGGGCCAGTGAACTCGTGCGGGGGCCCGGCGGCAAGGACCGGCGAGGCGCCGACCTCATCGGGGCCCGGCTGGAGGACGCCGACCTACGGGGCGCGAGCCTGCGCGGCGCCTACCTGATCGCCGCCGGCCTCCGGCGCGCCGACCTACGGAACGCCGACCTGATCGGGGCGGACCTACGCGACGCCGACGTGCGCGGCGCGGACCTGCGCGGCGCCCTGTTCCTCACCCAGGCGCAGGTCAACGCGGCGAGGGGCGATGAGGCGACCCGGCTGCCGGCGGGCCTGGAGCGGCCCGCCCACTGGGCTTGATCTTGTTTGGTGCCCGACCAAGGGGGCATGTCCCGCTAGACATGGAATTGTGTGGTCCCATGTCGTTCTGGGGGGCCGCGTGGGGCGGGTCAGATGGTGGGGCACCGGTCTCGTCGCGCTCGTGCTGCTCGTCCTCGGCGGGGGTTTACCGCTGCTGGACGCGGCGCTGGGGAGCGGCGGACGACCGGTTCGCGCGGGAACCGTACTGTCGGTCGGGACGGAACGTCACGGCACCCGGCCGGTGTCGTTCACCGTCCCGGCGGCGGGCTGGCGGCTCAGCGAGGAGCGTTCGTTCCTTAGCAGCAACGCGTTCCTGACAAGGGACGAGGTCATGTTCAACATCAGCGTGGTGGTCCCGCTGGCGCCGCTGGACGCCCGCACACTGTGGGACGGCCTCGAAAGGATCGTGTCGGTCGGCCGGGAGACGCGGCTGCGCGCGGCGCCGTCCACGATCACGACCGCGCACGGCCTGAGGGGGCTGACCGGGCACCTGAACGGCGATGGCCGGGTGGGCACCGCCACCGTCTTCGCCACCGACACGCTCGGCGCGACGGTCACCGCGTCGGGGCCGCCCGCGGCGTACGGGCAGGCGGCGGCACAGGTCGACGCCATCGTGCGGACCATCCGGATCTCGCCGTGACCACTCGCCCGGCGTTCTGGCTGTGGGCCGTCGCATGCCTGACCGGCGCCCTCATCGCCTCCGACGCCCTCGGGGAGCAGGTCCGGGCGTTTCCCGCCGGCGTGCTGGCCGGATCCGCACTCCTGGCGCCCGCCCTGGTCGCCGGGGTCTGGCTGCTGCTGCGGCTGCACCCGGTGCGGTCGCGGCCGCTCGGGTACGCGCTGATCGCGGTGGGGTGGGGAGGGCTGGCCGCGTTCGGACTGGCGCTCCCGGTCAACGCCGCCTTCCAGGCGGTGCTCGGCAAGACCGCCGGCCCGGAGTTCAGCGCGACGTGGGGCGCGGCCATCGTGGCGCCGGTGGACGAGGAGATCCTCAAGCTGCTCGGGGTGGTGGTGGTGGCGCTGATCGCGCCGCACGCCGTCCGGGGGCCGCTGGACGGCTACGGGTACGGCGCACTGGTGGGCCTGGGGTTCCAGATGTCGGAGAACTTCCTGTACGTGCTGAACACGATCGTGCTGACGGGCGCCACCCAGGACGCGAACGCGGCGTTCTTCTCGTTCGGCAGCCGGATGATCGGCGGGGCCTGGTGGAGTCACTGGGCGATGACGGCGGTCGGCGGCGCGGGCCTCGGCTGCGTGCTTGGCCGCCCGTCCCGGACGAACGCGGCCCTCGCGTCCGTCGCGGTCGTCCTGTCGATGGCGCTGCACTCGTGGTGGGACGCGCCGGTCCTGCCCGGCGTGGCGCTGCTGCCGTTCAAGGGCGCACCGATCCTGATCGTCGCGGTGCTGATATATCGGGGCGTCCGGCACCGGTATCTGGTGCGGTTCCGGCGGGCGGCGCAGGCGGAGACGTTCCGTGGCGTCCTGGTCCCGGGCGAGAGCCATGTCCTCACCTACCGCAAGTGGCGCAGGAAGGAGCGGTGGGACGTGCCCGCCGGTGAGCCCCGGCGGCTGCTCGCCCGGCTCCGGGCGGCCGAGTTGGATCTGCTCGACGACGGGCTCGGCGGCCTGGAACGCGACCCCGGGGCGGCGGACCGGCTGCGCGCCGACATCCGGGACCTGCGCCACCTCCTCAAGGCGGCGCAGCACCCTCAACTCGCCTGATGACCTCGGGTGCCCGACCTCACCCTGCGCCTGATCTGGCGCGGCGACCGGGAGGCGCTTCCCGGATTGCGCGAGGTCCTCTACGTCGCGAGCGCGTGACCCCTACGTCCGGGGCGCCAGGACCGTGACGAGGTTGGCGGCCACGATCGCCAGGATGCCGAGCCACTGCGTCCAGTGCAGGGTCTGACCGAGGATGAGCAGGCCCGCGGCTGCGGCGAGCACCGGGTTGACGCTCATGAAGACGCCGAAGAAGTGCGCGGGGACGCGGCGCAGCGCCAGCAGGTCCGCGAGGAACGGGACGGCCGACGACAGCACGCCCGCGGCACCCGCGCAGGCCAGCGCCCCGGCCGTCGGCGGGTGCTGGAACAGCGCGGCAAGGCCGATCGGGACGAACAGCAGCCCCGACGCGCCGGCCGCCATCGCGGAACCCTCCGCGCCGGGCAGCGACCGCCCGATGGACCGGTTGAGCAGGATGTACCCGGCCCAGCAGCATGCCGCGAGAAGCCCGAGCCCCAGCCCGAGGTAGTCGGACGCGGGCTCCGGCCGGGTCAGTGTGACCACCCCGGCCACCGCCGCCAGCGCGCAACCGAGGTCGAGGCGGCGGCGCGACCCGGCCAGCGCGACCGTCAGCGGGCCGAGGAACTCCAGCGTCACCGCGAGGCCCAGCCCGATGCGGTCGACCGCGGTGTACAGGGAGAGGTTCATCGTCGCGAACACCGCCGCGAGCGCCAGGACGAGCCGCCACTGCGCCGCGGTGAACGCCCGAACGCGCGGTCGTCCTACCGCCAGCAGTACGGCGGCGGCGACCCACTGGCGCACCGCCACCACCCCGGCGGGCCCGATCACCGGGAACGCCAGCGCGCCGATCGCCGCCCCGGTCTGGTTGGAGGTGCCGCTCGCGAGCATCATCAGCACCCCGGCCCAGCGCGCCCGGGAGGCCGGGACCACGGCTGGGCGGCGCCGCGCCGCGGTGGTCGCCTTCATCCCCCGAGCATGAGCCCGCCTGATTCATACGCAAAATGCATGAAATGGGAGGTCTATACGTTGGAGTCATGGATGTGGAACTGCGGCACCTCCGGGTGCTCGTCGCCATCGTCGACGCGGGCACCTTCACCGATGCCGCCATCGAGCTGGGGGTCTCCCAGGCGGCGGTGTCGCGGACCCTCGCCGCGCTGGAGCGGGCCCTCGGCGTGCGGCTGCTGCGCCGCACAAGCCGCCAGGTCGCCCCCACCGCCACCGGCCTGCGGGTCCTCGCGCGGGCACGGCGGCTGCTCGCCGAGGCCGACGACCTCGTCCAGGACGCGACCAGCGGACACACCCGGCTGCGGATCGGGTACGCGTGGGCGGCGATGGGCCGGCGCACGGTCGCCTTCCAGCGGCGCTGGCCCGACCTGTGGCCGCATATCGAGGTACAACTCGTCCGCACGAACTCCGCCACCGGCGGACTGGCCGAGGGCGTCTGCGACATCGCCGTCGTCCGGACGGCACCGGACCCCCGCCGGTTCGACGGCGTCATCGTGGGGTCGGAGCGGCGGTACTGCGCGATGGCCTCGGACGATCCGTGGGCACGCCGCAGGTCCGTTCGGCTGGCCGACATCAGCGAGCGGACGCTGCTCATCGACCCGCGGACGGGCACCACCACCCTCGACCTGTGGCCGCCCGGTGCCCGGCCCCCCACCGAGCAGACCACCGACATCGATGACTGGCTGACCGCCGTCGCGTCCGGCCGGTGCGTGGGCGTGACGGCGCGGAGCACCGTCGAGCAGTACCCGCGCCCCGGCGTCGTCTACCGGCCCGTCCGCGACGCCGCGCCGATCGCCGTCCGGCTCGCCTGGTGGCGCGGCGACCCGCATCCGGCGGCACGGCACGCGGTCGAGCTGCTCACCGAGCTGTACCACGAGGGCTGAGCCCGGCCGCCGTTTGCCCATCCCCGCCCCGGGTATCGCACCTCACCGGAAGCCAGCTCGGCCGGGGGGACGCTGATGGCGGGACGGAGCGGCGAGCCGACGGCCGGGAGGCTGGTCGGGAGTCTCGCGCGGGGTGTGGACGACCGGCTCGGCGCGGCGGGCTTCCTGAGGAGGAACCTGCGCAAGGCGTTTCCGGGCCACTGGTCGTTCCTGCTCGGCGAGATCGCGCTGTACTCGTTCATCGTCCTGCTGCTCACCGGGGTCTATCTGACCTTGTTCTTCCAGCCCAGTTCGTCCTCGATCGTCTACGACGGGTCGTACGCGCCGCTGCGGGGCCTGCGGATGAGCCAGGCGTACGCCTCGACGCTGCACCTGTCGTTCGATGTGCGAGGCGGCCTGCTGATGCGGCAGATCCACCACTGGGCCGCGAACATCTTCGTCGCGGCGATCTGCGCGCATCTGTTGCGGATCTTCTTCACCGGCGCGTTCCGCAAGCCCCGCGAGATCAACTGGCTGATCGGGGTCACGCTGTTCACGCTCGCGCTCGCGGAGGGCTTCGCCGGATACTCGCTGCCGGACGACCTGTTGTCGGGCACCGGGCTGCGGATCGCGGACGGCATCATGCTGTCGATCCCCCTCCTCGGGACGTACGTGAGCATGTTCGTGTTCGGCGGCGAGTTCCCCGGTGTGGACTTTATCCCCCGGCTGTTCACCGTGCACATTCTGCTGATTCCCGGCATTCTGCTTGCCCTGATCACCGCCCACCTGATGATCCTCTGGCACCAGACCCACACCCAGTTCCCCGCCAGGGGACGCCGCGAGTCCCGGGTCTCGGGACATCCGGCCTACCCGCACTTCGCCGCCCAGAGCGGCGCCTACTTCCTCTACACGTTCGGCGTCCTGGCCGCGATGGCCACGTTCCTCCAGGTCAATCCGGTGTGGCTGTACGGCCCCTACGAGCCCGCGCAAGACTCGATCGGCTCGCAACCCGACTGGTACGTGGGCTTCCTGGAGGGCTCGCTGCGGATCATGCCGCCGCTGACCACGACGGTGGCCGGGCATACGGTCAGCTGGAACGTGCTCCTGCCCGCGGTCGTGCTGCCGGGCGTGTTCATCACCTGCATCGCGCTCTACCCCTTCGTCGAGCGCTGGGCGACCGGGGACGATCGCGTCCATCATCTGCTCGACCGGCCGCGCAACGCGGCCACCAGGACGGGAATCGGTGCGGCGGCCATCGCCTGGTACGGCGACCTGTGGGCGGCGGGCGGGAACGACGTCCTCGCCTACACCTTCGGCCTCCCCCTCTACGCGACGACGTGGTTCTTCCGGGCCGGCTTCTTCGTGTTCCCGTTCCTGGCGTTCGCCCTCACCCGGCGGGCCTGCCTGAGCCTTCAGCGCCGTGACCTGCGCATGCGGGAAGAGGGCGTGGAGACGGGGCTGCTCAGGCTGACGCCCGATGGCGGGTTCACCGAGCGCCACGAACCGCCCTCGGACGAGGAGGAGGCCACCCTCCTGGCCCGGCAGCCGAAGGAACTCGTGGCCTCCTATCCACGGCACATCATCCCGCTCCCGACGCCGGACCGAGCCCGCGTCCAGGTCCGGACCCGCCTGAATCGCTTCTACTTCAACTACCAGAGCGAGTCCTACGGCGGCGGCCAGGGCGACCACGACGGCGACGGCACCCCCGCCCGGCAGGACGGGCAGTCCACGAAATAGCGGGAGCCCACCGACCCTCAGCCGCCCGATGGGAGCCGCGGCAGGGACGTCGCGGCCTCCCGCGGCCCCTCCGCCGGCGGGTAGTGCAGGTCGAACGCGGGTCGCATCGATCGGATGCGCGGCATCGCGGTGAAGTTGTGCCGGGGCGGCGGGCAGGAGGTCGCCCATTCCAGCGACCCGCCGAAGCCCCACGGATCATCCGAGCCGACGCGCTCGCCCCGCCGGTGCGTCCGCCAGATGTTCCACAGGAAAGCGAACGTGGACGCCCCGAGGACGAACGAGCCGAGGGAGGAGACCAGGTTCAGCGTCCCGAACTCGTCGGCGTAGTCGGCGACGCGGCGTGGCATCCCGCCCGCCCCCAGCACGTGCTGGACGAAGAAGGTCGTGTGGAACCCGACGAACAGCAGCCAGAAATGGATCTTTCCCCACGTCTCGTCGAGCTTCCTGCCGGTCATCTTGGGCCACCAGAAGTAGAAGCCGCCGAACATGGCGAACACGACGGTGCCGAAGAGGACGTAGTGGAAGTGGCCGACGACGAAGTAGGAGTCGGTGAGGTGGAAGTCCATCGGCGGGGAGGCCAGGACGACCCCGGTCAGACCGCCGAACAGGAACGTCACGAGGAACCCGAGGGCCCAGAGCATCGGCGTCTCGAAGGTCAGATTGCCCTTCCAGATCGTCCCGACCCAGTTGAAGAACTTGATCCCCGTCGGCACGGCGATCATGAAGGAGGTGAACGAGAAGAAGGGCAGCAGCACCTGGCCGGTGGCGAACATGTGGTGCGCCCAGACCGTCATGGACAGGCCCGTGATCGCGATGGTGGCCGCGACGAGCGCGAGATAGCCGAAGACCGGCTTGCGGGAGAACACCGGGAGGATCTCGGTGACGATGCCGAAGAACGGCAGCGCCACGATGTAGACCTCGGGATGGCCGAAGAACCAGAACAGGTGCTGCCACATCAGCGCGCCCCCGTGCCCCGGGTCGTAGATGTGCGCGCCCACCCTCCGGTCGGCCTCCAGGGCCAGCAGCGCGGCGGCGAGCACCGGGAAGGCGATGAGCACCATCAGGCTGGTCAGCAGCACGTTCCAGGTGAAGATCGGCAGCCGGAACATCACCATCCCGGGAGCGCGCATCGCGATGATCGTGGAGATCATGTTGACCGCGGTGAAGATCGTTCCGAGCCCGGACAGCACCAGGCCCATCACCCACAGGTCACCGCCGCGGCCCGGCGAGAAGGTCTCCGACGACAGCGGCGCATAGGAGAACCAGCCGAACGACGCGGCGCCGCCCGGAACGACGAATCCGAGCAGCACCATCAGGGCGCCGAACAGGAACAGGTAGTAGCTGAGCGCGTTCAGCCGGGGGAACGCCACGTCCGGCGCGCCGATCTGCAGCGGGACGATCACGTTCGCGAACCCGGCGAACAGCGGCGTCGCGAACAGCAACATCATGATCGTGCCGTGGATCGTGAACAGCTGGTTGTAACGATCATCGTTGACGACCTGTAGGCCCGGTTCGAGCAGCTCCGCCCGCATGACCATGGCCATCAGCCCGGCCACCAGGAAGAACGTGAACGAGGTACCGAGGTAGAGGTAGCCGATGACCTTGTGATCCGTGGCGGCGAGGACCTCGCCGAAGCGCGTGCCCTTGCGGTGCCGCTCCAGCGCCTCCGCGACGCTGGTGTCCCGCCGGTCCTGGACGGCCGTCATCCCCGTTCCTCCCCCCTCGCCCCGCTCCCCTGCGGTGACTTACCGGAGAGATCGCCTTTCAAACGCGCGCCGTGGAGCGCGCCTACCGGACGACGGCGACCCGCAGGTGCCGCTCCGGCTGGACGGCGACGGGTGGCGGCAGCACCTCCGGCCCCTGCGCGGACGTGAACGGCGGCCCGGCTGGGCGTCCCGCGGTCAGCGCGTCCAGCCGGTGCAGGAAGATGCCTTCGCGCAGCGCCCACGGGCAGATGTCGAGGCCGTCCAGACCGAGGATGTCCATGACCGCCTCGGCCACGATCGCGCCGGCGAGGATCTGGTGGGCGCGGGAGGCCCCCACTCCGCGCAGCTCGGCCCGCTCCTGGTGCGACATCCGCGCGAGTCTGGGAATCCAACCGTGGAGGTCACGGCGGTCTAGGTGACGCGCCGCGTAAGGGCCCGCCTTGCCCTTGGGCGCGCCGCACAGCCGCGCGAGCTGGGTGAACGTCTTGGACGTGGCGATGGCGCGCAACGGCGCCGGGCGTTCGGCGATCTCGGCCGACGCCTCGGCGAGGACCGCCCGGACGTGCTCGCGCAGGGCCTTGCGCCGCCTCTTGCCGACGGGTGGGCGCCGGGGCAGGTGGTGGCGGGTGAGCCGGCCCGCCCCGAGCGGCAGCGACACGGCGATCTCGGGTTCCTCGCCGGCTCCGTAGGCCAGCTCCATCGACCCGCCGCCGATGTCGGCGAGCAGCACCGGGCCCGCGGACCAGCCGTACCAGCGGCGCGCCGCGAGGAACGTCAGTCGCGCTTCCTGCTCACCCGACAGGAAGCCGAGCGAGATCCCCGTGGCGGCGTGGACCTCGGCGGCGACCGCGTCGCGGTTGGCCGCGTCCCGCAGGGCGGACGTGGCGAGCGGGATCAACTCGCGGACCTCGCTCACCGCGGCGGCGACCGCCGCCTCTCGCACCGCGCCGACCAGCCGTCCGATGGCGGGCGGTCCGATCACGCCCCACTGGTCGGTGGACTCGGCCAGCCGCACGGCGCTCTTGACCGACCGCACCGGGGCCGGCCCCTCCCCCGGGCTGAGGTCGGCGATACGCAGATGGGCGGAGTTGGAGCCGATGTCGAGAACACCGAGACGCAGGCAGGGGGCATCCATGGCCGACCCTTTACCCGAAATTGACCACTCCAGTCCGGAAGACCGGGCCGACCCCGGACGACGGTAGAAATCGCCATCTTCGGGAAGGCCACCGGAAGCCCGCCAGTTCGAAGGAGCCCCCGTTTGCCACACGACAAGCTCACCTCACGGTCCCGGGAGCCGACCGTGCGGACCCCGGCACCCGCACGGACCCCCGCGGTTCGCGATACCGGCGCCCGTACCGTCCTCAAGGCCGCGCGGGACGAGGCGGCCCGCGCGCTCGCCGCCCTCGACACCGCCTACAGACGCAGCGTCCGGGCGCGCCGGGCGAGAGGCGATGCGGCGCCGAGCGCGGACGACCGCCGGCTCACCGAGGCCACCCGCGCCCTCGCGCAGGCGGCCCGCGACCTCGCCCTGACCCTGCGCGCCCAGGATCAGCCCGCCGCCGTCCGGCCGCCCGTAGCGCCCCGGGCCAGACGCCCGGCGGACGGCGAGCCGCTCGTCACGCTGGACCTGGCCCGCCGCGTCGGCCCCGACTGGCTGCTGTGCCAGTTCACCATCGCCGACCGCGATGCGCACCGTTGGCATCTGCGACACGACGGTCACGCCGCCGGAGCGGTGACGCACTACCTGAACCTGCGCGGGAAACGCGCGGGCTGGGAGGCGCATGACGCCCGCGGCTTCCGCTTGCGGCCCGGCTCCGGCGACACCCCCGGACGACCACCGGCGCACCTGTGGGAGACCCGGGCGGCGGCCGTGCGAGCGGCCGCCCGCGCTCACCGGTGCCCCTGAACCGCGACGATCGAGGATCGCCTGCCTGATCCGCTGCCATCGCCCTTGCGCTGGGCGGGGCCCGGAGTCGCGCCGCCTCTGCCCGGCGGCGGATCACCCGGCCCGGTGGGCGAGGACGACGCCGTGCGCCGGCTGAAATGCTGGGCGACGTAGGCCGCCAGCGGCAGGCCGAGCGCCCCGCCCACACCGAGCGAGGAGCTCACCGGACAGCAGGGTCGCGGTCATCGCGCAGGTCGCGTTCGAGATGGAGGTGCACCGGTCGCCTGCTGGATCGTGGCCGGCTGCTCTTGCGAAGCGGCCGCCTGCTGGCGCGGACGGGCTGGGCGGGCATGCGGAGGAGTCCTCTCGGAGGAGTCCTCTCGGGGGAGCCGCGGACGGGGCCTACGTGATCGCGGGGTACACGTGATCAAGGTTCGGTGGGAACGATCCATGCCCGGCACGGCGCCCTTCGGACGGGAACGAGAGCGGGATCACAGGTCCGGCGGCCACTGATCACCGTGCCGGAACTCTGACATCCTGTTCGCAGAACGAGTCAAGGAGGTGGGCCGATGCATCCGCTGCGCGCGGCCATCGAGCGGGGCGACATGGACGCCGTCCCGGCATTGCTGGCCGAGGACGTCACCTTCCTCAGCCCGGTGGCGTTCGCGCCCTACGACGGCCGGAAGATGGTGACCGCCATCCTGCGGGGGGTGATGCGGGTCTTCGAGGACTTCCGCTACGTCCAGGAGATCGGTGACCCGGCCGGACGGGACCACGCGCTGGTCTTCAAGGCCCGGGTCGGCGACCGGGAGGTGCACGGCTGCGACTTCCTCCGGCACGACGCGGACGGGCTCATCGACGAGTTCTGCGTGATGGTCCGCCCACTGTCGGGCGCAAACGCCCTGTCGGAGGCGATGGCGGAACAGTTCGAGACGATCCGCCGCGAGGCCGACCCGAGCTGAGCCCGCCACCGGGAGCGGGCCCCGGTGGCGGGTCGACGGTCGCGGGAAGACCGCCGTCAGGCGGGGACGTGGTCCTTCTGGCGGGTCCAGTGCCGGTGCGCGGCGACGGCCTTGATCAGCTCGGTGACGAAGGTGCCGTTCGAGCCCTCGACGGTGACGACGCCGACGTCGGACACCGTGTCGCCGTCCGCGAAGCGCACCCCCGTGATCCCGGCCCGCTCCAGCAGGCCGATACCCGCGTCCAGGGCACCGATCGCCTTGCAGTGCACGAACGCCTCGGCGACGAAATGGACGGCGGCGCCGTCCTGCGCGAGGGTGTGGACGCTCTCCTCCCCGCCCGGCACGACCACCGCGTCGTAGAGGACGGACGCGACGGTCGGCAGCGCACGGGTCACCTCGACCTTGGGCGCCGTTGGCCGCCTGCACGAAGCCGTCCCGCGCGGCGAGCACCTCGCACACCGCGCCCGCCTCGACCAGCGCGTCACCGACCGCGGCCACGGCACCGGAATCGACGCCGTCGGCGGCCAGGATCGCGATCTTGCGGCCCTGGACGGAGTCGCGCGGCGTGTTGTCCTGGCTCAGCGCGGGCGAGCTGCGGCCGTGGTTGGCGGTCACGGCGGCCTCCGGCGGCTCCACCCCGACGCCCTGCGCGACCTGGACGGCAAGGTCGTGATCAACGTGGTTGAGGTGGGCGATCACGCCCTCGCGGATGTGCTTGTGATCGCATTTCCCGAGCTCGAACCGGAACGCGCCGACGATGTGCTCCTTCTCCCAGCGGGACATGCTGTTCCAGAACAACGTCGCCTGCGAGTAGTGGTCGGCGAAACTCGTGCTGCGCTTGCGGATCTTCTTTCCGTCCACCCGCTCCTGGAAGTGGGTGAACGAGCCCTCACCACCGACCACCGGGCAGCCGCCCGACAGCGAGTTCTTGTGGTAGGCCGACTGCCCCTGCTGGATCGTCATCTGGTGGTAGCCGTCACGGTGGTGGTTGCGGACGTCGGCGATGGGCTGGTTGACGGGGATCTGCGGGAAGTTCGGGCCACCGAGGCGGATGAGCTGCGTGTCCAGATAGGAGAACAGCCGGGCCTGCAGCAGCGGGTCGTTGGTGAAGTCGATGCCCGGCACGACGTTTCCGAGGTGGAAGGCGACCTGCTCGGTCTCGGCGAAGAAGTTGTCGGGGTTACGGTCCAGCACCAGCCGGCCGACCGGCCGCACCGGTACCTCCTCCTCCGGAATGATCTTGGTCGCGTCGAGGAGGTCGAAGTCGAAACGGTGCTCGTCCTCGGCCGGGACGAGCTGGACGCCGAGTTCGTACTCCGGGAAGTCGCCGTCATCGATGCGGTCCCACAGATCACGGCGATTGAAGTCCGGGTCCTTCCCCGCGATCTTCTGCGTCTCGTCCCATGCCAGCGAGTGGGTGCCGAGCTTGGGCTTCAGGTGGAACTTCACGAACGTCCCGCGCCCCTCGGCATTGACGAGCCGGAACGTGTGGACGCCGAACCCCTGCATCATCGCGTAGCTGCGCGGCAGTGCCCGGTCCGACATCAGCCACATCATCATGTGCATGGTTTCGGGCTGCAGCTGCACGAAGTCCCAGAGCGTGTCGTGCGCCGACGACGCCTGCGGGATCTCGTTCGGCGGCTCCGGCTTCACGGCGTGCACGAAGTCGGGGAACTTGATGCCGTCCTGGATGAAGAACACCGGCATGTTGTTGCCGACGAGGTCGAAGTTGCCCTGCCGTGTATAGAACTTCGTCGCGAAGCCGCGGACGTCGCGGACGGTGTCGGCCGAGCCGCGCGACCCGGCGACGGTGGAGAAGCGCACGAACACCGGCGTCGTCAGTGACGTGTCGCTCAAGAACTCGGCGGTGGTGAACTCGGCGAGGGACTCGTGCAGCTGGAAATGGCCGTACGCCCCGGCGCCACGCGCGTGTACGACCCGCTCCGGGATCCGCTCGTGGTCGAAATGGGTGACCTTCTCACGCAGATGGAAGTCCTCCATCAGGGTCGGTCCGCGCTCACCAACGGTGAGCGAGTTGTCGGTGTCATCCGGCCGGATGCCCTGATCGGTGGTGAGCGCGGTTCCCTCCGGACTCACTCGCCACCGCTCCAGTTGCTCTTGCTTCGGGTCGTCGCCGCCGGCGGGGTTCGCCATGATCCAGCTCCCTCGATGGTGAAATGGCTCCGAGGCTCCCGCTACCCGACGCCATCCGCGACATGCGCGGTTTGACCGGAACTTGAGTTCTGCCGGGCAC
>NZ_BCQT01000017.1 GCF_001552215.1 Actinomadura macra NBRC 14102
GACTGCCGTTTCCCGTGTCGCTCGCGCGCATGCCGTCATACCGGGTCCCGGAATCCGCTACGGTCAAGGTCGCCGCGTAGGCAAGGGAAGGAAGTCAGGGCACACATGGCCGAGAAGGTCATTCGCGTGGACGACATCGACGGCTCCGAAGGGGACGATGTCGCAAAGCGAGACTTCGAAGTCTTGGGTCGGACGTTCACGATCGACTTGAGCGATGACAACTACAAGCGCCTGAACGAGATGCTGGACGCCCTCGCGCCCTTCATCAGCAACGCCGTCGAGGTGAAGCCCGCGGGGAAGGGACGCAAGTCGGCCCGCACCGCGAAGATCAAGGGCTACACGAACGGCGATGTCCGCGCCTGGGCATTGCGGGAGGACATCGAAGTCTCCGAACGTGGCAAGATATCGGATGAGGTCTATGCTGCATTCATCGAGGCCCATCCGGACGCGAAGCCGGACGCATAGCTAGTAGGGAGTCCCCGCATGGCACAGAAGGTCGAAGTCCTTCTCGTGGACGACATCGACGGCGGCGAGGCTGACGAGACCGTCAGCTTTTCGCTCGATGGCACCACTTACGAGATCGACCTGAGCAAGAAGAACGCCGCCAAGCTCCGCACCGGTCTCGAACCGTTCGTCGCCGGCGCGCGCAAGGCGCGCAAGACGACTGGACGGGCGGGCCGTACCCGCACGACCAACAGCCGCGAGCGATCCGCCGAGATTCGCGAGTGGGCGAAGAGCAACGGCATCAAGGTCAATGAGCGGGGCCGTATCCCCGCCAATGTGATCGAGAAGTACGAGGCGGCGCACTAGCGCAGGCGCGTGGTCGGCGGCGTTCCGGCGACAGCGCCGGGGGCCGGGGTGGAATTTCACCCCGGCCCCTTGCGTATGTTCATCCGGGACGAATCGGTGCGAAAGAATTTCGCAAGGCGGAGATCAACCGTTAGCCCGTCCTTAACGGGGTGAAATGGGCGAAGGGGGCAGAGGCGGTTGGCACGAGCGACGCGCCGGGACCGGGTCCGGTACTGGTTCGACATGACCATGTCCAAGGGCACTCCGGCGCTCATCGGCTGGCTCGCCCTCGCCTCGGCCGCCCTCGTTCTGGTGGTCGCCACCGCCGCCGTCCTCATCGCCCCGCGCGACAGCGGCGCGCACGGGGACTGGCCCGGCATGGTGTGGCGGAGCCTGCTGCGCACGCTCGACCCCGGCACGATGGGCGGCGACACCGGCACCGGCCCGTTCCTGGCGCTGATGCTCGTCTCCACGATCGGCGGGATCTTCATCGTCAGCTCGCTGATCGGTGTGCTCACCACCGGGCTGGAAGCCAAGATCGGTGAGCTGCGCAAGGGCCGGTCGCGGATCGTCGAACACGACCACACCGTCCTGCTCGGCTGGTCGGAGCAGGTCTTCACCGTGGTCGCCGAGTTGGTCGAGGCCAACCAGAGCCAGCGCCGATCCTGCGTGGCGATCCTCGCCGACCGCGACAAGGTCGAGATGGAGGACGCGCTCCGCGCCCGGGTCGGCGAGTTCGGCCGCACCCGGATCGTGTGCCGCACCGGCAACCCGCTGAAGGTCGTCGACCTGGAGCTGGTCAGCCCCGGCACCGCCCGCTCGATCATGGTGCTGTCGCCGGAGGTCCCCGACGCCGACACCCACGTCATCAAGGTGCTGCTCTCGCTCGGCGCGCGCGCCTGGGAATCGCGACGGCCCCACGTCGTCGCCGCCGTGCACGACTCGGCCAACCTGCCCGCGGCGCGGCTGGCGGGCGGCACGGCCGCGCGGGTGATCGACGCCGACGACATCGCGATCCGGCTGATCGTCCAATCGCACCGGCAGTCCGGACTGTCGCAGGTCTGCACCGATCTGCTGGACTTCGCCGGCCACGAGTTCTACATGCGCCGTGAGCCCGCCCTGACGGGTACGACGTTCGGCGCGGCGCTGTCGGCCTATGACCTCGGCGTGCCGGCGGGGCTGCGGCGCGGTGACGGCACCGTCCTGCTGAACCCGCCGACCGGCACCGTCATCGACGCCGACGACGAGGTGATCGTGCTGGCCGAGGACGACCTGCTGATCCGGCTCGGCGGCGCCCCGCCGCCCGTCCGGGAGGAGCGGATCACCACGGCGACCCCGCGCCCGTCCGTGCCGGGCCGCACGCTGCTGCTCGGCTGGAACCACCGCGCCCCGAAGATCATCGACCTGCTGGACGACTTCGTCGCGGCCGGCTCGGAACTAATCGTGGCCGCCCCGCGCGAGGACCCCACCGGGGAGCTCGGCCCGTTCGCCAACCTCAAGGTCGGTTTCGCCCGCGCCGAGCCCACCGACCGCCCGTCCCTGGAGGCACTGGACGTCGGCTCGTACCAGCATGTCGTGGTGCTGTCGGATGCCGGCTTCGACCGTGAGCACGCCGACGCGCGCACGCTGGTGACGCTGCTGCACCTGCGCGACATGGAGGACGCGCTCGGCGACCCGTTCTCGATCGTCAGCGAGATCAACGACGACGCCAACCGGGAGGTCGCCCAGGTCACCAAGGCCGACGACTTCGTCGTCAGCGACAAGCTGATCAGCTTGATGCTCACCCAGCTCAGCGAGAACCGGCACCTGTACGACGTGTTCGCCGACCTGCTCGACCCGGCCGGGTCGGAGATCTACCTCAAGCCCGCCGCCGACTACCTCGCGCCGTGCGGCATCGCCGACTTCGCGACCCTGATCGAGTCCGCGCGACGGCGCGGCGAGGTCGCGCTCGGCTACCGGCTGCACGCGCGCTTCCATGAGCCGCCCGGTTACGGCGTCGTGCTCAATCCGGACAAGACCGCGCCCCTCACCCTCGCCGCCGAGGATCGCGTGATCGTGCTCGCGGAGAACTGACCGCATTTCCGGTCGGCCTCTAACCGCGAAAGCGGTAAAAAGAAATGCGGAGACATCCGGTAATCGCCCACAATTGTCACGCGGGGTGATCATTGTGGGCGAGCAGATGTTGACACTGGGAGCACGGATAGCAGAGATCGAGGCCCTCTACACCTGCGTCCTGGACACGACGGGGACGCGCGCCGAACGCCGCTTCCTGGCCGAGCTCGCGGAGACGGGCGCCCGGCTGGCGGACGAGGCGGGCACGGCGGCGCGCACCGCCAGGCCGCGGCCGGCCTCGACCCGTCCGGGTGGCGGCGCACGGCCGCGCCCCCGGCCGAGGCTGCGGCGCCGCATCGCCCGGACGCAGCGCACCGCCGACTGGATCATCGCTCGTACCGGGCGCCGGTCGGGCTGATCTCAGCGCTCCGGCTCCGCCGGCACCGCGAGCTCGTGCCCGGCACGCAAGGCGATCGTGATCCGCTCGCGCAGCGCCGTCTCGGCGCGACGGGCGTCCTCGGCCATGCTGTGGATCTCGGCGCCCGCCATCGCGTCACCGGCGGTACTGGCGAGCAGATCCCGATAGCGGGCATTCTGCTCGGGCAGCCCCGACAGCACCTGCGACTCGTGGTAGGCGTCGTCGGCCTCGCCCGCCCGGCACGCGTAGGACTCCAGCGCCTCGATCCGCGACGTGACGGAACGGACCGACAGGCGCAGCGCGCGGTCCTGCGGTTCCAGCAGCGCGCGGACCCCCGGGGAGAGCCTCTCGGGCTGCTGGGCGCTGCGCTCGCGACGCAACCGGGTGTGCTCGGCGAGCACGACGGCGATCGACCACTCCTGCCGCGGAAGGACGACCGTGTTGTTGACGTCGTCGAGCAGCCCGGCGCCGTGGGCCCGCGAGCCGAGCACGGCGTCGATGGCCCGCTGGGCGCGGACGAGCAGCCGCGCGGCGGGCCGGTCGAAGTCGGCGGGAAGCAGGTAGGAGCCGTGGTACCGGCGCGCCACACGGGCTGCGGCGGGCTCGCGAACGTACCGGAGCGCGCCGATCACCCAGCCGGTGAAGCTCGCCAGCGCCAGCGCCAGGGCGGCCTCGGGCTGCCCGAGCAGGATCAGCACGATCTGCAGGGCTGGTGTGAGCATCATCGCGAGGACGGGCCGCCGGCCCCACCGCATCGCGCCGCCCAGCAGCTCGTCCTGGTCCAGCGACGCCAGGAAGAACAGCCGCAGCCAGCCGCCGGGCAGCACACCGTAGAAGAAGGCGAACCCCGGAATCCACACGAGCCTGGCGACCACGGTCGCCGCGCTCACACGGGCACGCCGCGGCGGAGGCGCGCCCGCCGCGACGAGCCGCCCGGGCGCCCCCGCGAGAAGCGCGCGGTCGGCCTCAGGGATTCCGGGATCGAACACCGGACGGGGACGGCTGTCATCGTTCATCGGCTCTCCCCACCGTGTCAGGGGACGATTCGCCCGCGCTCCCCGTGCTATCACGCAGGCCCCGGCTCTCTCCAGATTGTCACGAGATCCGAACATTCACCGGATGCCATCTGGTGAGTCCCACATTCCCCGCAATCCCCACCGGAGTCCCGCAGACACTGAAACGCCACTAGAGAGCGGCGAAGCCCAGAGCTCGGTGGAGGGCGGCGGTGACGGCCGCGCGAGTCGGCCGTGGCAAGATCGCGGCCAGGTGCGCGTCGGGTCGGACGAGCCAGACCTCGCCGGGGCGCAGCCCGAGCGCGGTGGCGAGCCCGCCCCTGTGGTCCAGGTCGGCGGGCCGCAGAATGCGGAGGGGCACGCCCTCGGCGGTACCGGCCAGACCGGTCGCGAGGTCGCCGGGCACGTCGGCCGCCAGCAGCAGGGTGAAGCCGTCGCGCAGCAGCTCGCGCAGCCGGGTCCCGCCGGGCAGCGGCGCGTCCGGCACGATCACTCCGGGTGCGGGCGGGTGGACGGCGCCCTTGGGCGGGCGCCCGGTGGGTGGTCTCGTCGGCTCGGGCGTGGTCAACGGCGACGCGGTGTACCAGAACGGCTCGGCGAACCGCCCGGAGTCGATCGCCGCCACCGCGTCGGGGTCGCCGGCGGCGCGTTCCAAGGCGCGCCTGCGCGCCGTCCAGCCCGGCTCGGACTGCGGGACGAGGAAGCGCATGGTCGCCGACGTCACCTCCAGGTTCTCCAGGGCCGCCGCGCGGCGCTCGGCGTCATAGCTGTCCAGCAGTTGCGGCGGGGCCCAGCCGCGCAGCACGAACGCGATCTTCCAGGCGGCGTTCTCGGCGTCCGGAACGCCGGAGTTCAGACCACGGGCGCCGAACGGCGCGAACTGGTGGGCACAGTCGCCCGCCAGCAGGACGCGGCCACAGCGCATACGGTCGGCCACCCGCGAGTGGAAGGTGTACACCGACACCCAGCCCACCTCGTACGGACGCGACCCGACGATCTGCCGGATGCGGCGGTCGAGCCCGGGTCCCATCTCGTCGGCGAGGGAGAAGTTCGGCGGCACCTGCCAGTCGATCCGGTAGCGGGAGTCCGGGCAGGCATGGATGAGCACCTGCCGCCCCGGATTCCAGGGCGGATCGAAGTAGAAGCGCCGCTCGTGCTCGAAGCCGGGCAGGTCGGCGTGCAGGTCGACGATGAGGAACCGGTCGTCGAAGCTCTCTCCCGGCAGCCCGATGCCGAGGGACTCGCGGATCTCAGAGCGGCCCCCGGCGCAGGAGACCACGTAGGAGGCGCGGACGGCCGAGCCGTCCGCGCAGTGCAGGGTGACGCCGTCCGCGTCCTGGTCGAGTCCGGTGACGTCGCGGTTCCAGCGGATCTCGATGAGATCCTGGGCGGCCGCGCACTCCTCCAGGATCTGTTCGGTGCGGGACTGGGAGATGTTCACGCACGGCGGCAGCGTCCCGGCGTCGGCGAACCGCCAGGAGAACAGCTCGCGGGTGCGGTAGAACGTGCGCGCCGTGGTCCAGGCGAGCCCCTCCTCGGCGATCGCGCCGGCACCGGCCGCCGCCCAGATGTCCAGGACGTCCCGTTGCTGGCAGATCGAGCGAGACCCGATCGCCTCACGTACCGGGCGCCGCTCCAGCACGACCGAGGGCACGCCCCACCGGGCCAGCAGCAGCGCGGTGGTCAGCCCCACCGGCCCCGCGCCGACCACGGCGACGGGATCGGTCCCGGTCAATCCTGGAGCCCCGCCCATACCTCCCGGTCGCGTTCGGCCGTCCAGATGCGCGGGCGCTCCACGCCGGACAACTCATCCCAAAGGCGGGCAACGTCAAAGGGCAGGCAGTGCTCGAAGATCGGCCAGCCGCCGTAGGCGGGGGCCAGCGCGATGTGCACGGCGGCGAAGGCGTCCTTGAGGGTGCCGCCACCTTCGTGGACGCGACCGGTCTCGCGGAGCATCGTCGTCAGGAAGTCGCGGGTCTGGGCGACGGCGGCGCGGGCCGCGGCACGGCCGTGCGCGACGGCGCCACGCCCCCCGACGAGCGTCTCGGCGCCGAACGAGGCGACGTGGTCGAGGGTCCCGGACGCCCAGTCGCCGTGGAAGGCGTCGCCGGTGTAGAGCGCCGCCTGCGTCTCGACGAGGTCGCCGGCGAACAGGACCCGCTGCCGGGGCAGCCACGCCACGATGTCGCCCTCGGTGTGGCCGCGCCCGCAGTAGGCGAGGTCCAGGTCGCCGCGGTCGCCCCCGAGGTCGATGGTCAGGGTGCCGGAGAAGGTGAGGGTCGGCCACGTGAGCCCGGGGATGGACTCCGGCTCCTTGAACAGCCGGGGCATCCGGCCGAACTCCGACTCCCAGTCCTGCTTGCCGCGCTCGGCGATGAGCGCGCGCGTCCGGTCGTGCGCGACGACCACCGGGGCCCCGAAGGCGCTCGCGCCCAGCGTCCGCACCGCGTGATAGTGCGACAGGACGAGATAGCGGATCGGCTTGTCGGTGTGGGTGCGCAGGACGGCCAGCCAGTCGCGGGCCGCGGCCGGGGTGGCGAGGGCCTCGAAGCAGACGAGGAAGTCCTCGCCCTCAATCGCTCCTACGTTCGGGTCGCCTTCGGCGGTGAGCGCGTACACACCGTCGGCCAGGATCTCCAGGGTCTGCGTCTTGTCGTCCAGGTCGGCGGACGACGCGAACGGTCTGGGCACCGTTGCCCCCTCGCACTCGTGGCCGCGCCGTGCCACATTGGCCACGGCCGTTCCTGCGGAGGTTTTCATTCCACATCAGGGCGTTCGATAACCGTCGAAGCCGGATCTACGCGGCGGACGGGTCGATCACGCGGCGACCGATGACATGGTGGGTCTACGATGCCGCCGTTCTCGATCACGCGGATCTCATCATGCGGACGGGGTAGAGAAGATCATGGACAGTGGCCGGAGGGGCGGGCGCGGAGGAGGAACGGTGTCCGAGGGGACCGGCGGGCGGGCGGGCGCTCCGCGGGCCCGCGGAGGGCGGGCGTGACCGCCGTGCTGGGGCTGCTCGCCGTCCTGGTGCTGACCGCCGCGACCGGCTACTTCGTGGCGCAGGAGTTCGCGTTCGTCACCGCCGACCGCCCGCTGCTCGACCAGCGCGCCGCCGAGGGCGACCGCGCGTCGGCGCGGGCGGTGCGGGTGATGGAGCGGCTGTCGTTCATGCTGTCGGGCGCGCAGCTCGGGATCACCGTCACGGCGCTGGTGGTGGGCTTCATCGCCAAGCCCGCGCTGGCCGACCTGATCGACCCCGCGGTACGTGCGGCGGGGGTTCCGTCGGGCGCCTCCGGCGGGGTGGCGGTGGCGCTGGGGTTCGCGCTGGCCACGATCGTGCAGATGGTGCTGGGCGAACTGTTCCCCAAGAATCTGGCCTTGGTGAAGCCCGAGCCGCTGGCGCGCGCTCTGGCCTCGTCCACCCTCGTCTACCTGGCGGTGGCATCGCCGCTGATCAAACTGTTCGACGCGTCGGCGAACCGGCTCGTCCGCGCGGTGGGCATCGAGCCGGTGGAGGAGCTGCATCACGGCGCGACGCTCGAGGAGCTCGGGCGCATCATCGGCGAGTCCGGTGAACAGCTCCAGGAGGGCCACGCCGACCTGCTGGAACGGGCGCTGGCCTTCTCCGAGCGTGACGCCGAGGCCGTCATGGTGCCGCGGGTGGACGTGGTCACCGTCCCGGCGTCCGCGCGGGCGGGCGAGCTGACCGACGTCATCACCGCGAGCGGGCACTCGCGCTACCCCGTCGTCGGCGAGGGCGTGGACGACGTCGTCGGCGTGGTGGGCCTGGAGGAGCTGGTCCCGCTGAGTCCGGCGGAGGCGGACCGCACGGAGGTCCGCGCGCTCGCCACCCCGCCGCTGCTGGTGCCCACCAGCCTGCCGCTGCCGGATGTCGTGGCCCAGCTGCGCGGCGCGGATGCGCCGTTGGCCTGCGTGATGGACGAGTACGGCGGCTTCGCCGGGATCGTCACCTGGGAGGACGTCGCGGAGGAACTGGTGGGGGAGATCGCCGATGAGCACGACGCCGAGGAGGACCTGGCCGTCCGGCGCGGCGAGTGGTGGACGACGGACGCGGGCCTGCGGGTGGACGAGGTCGCCCATGAGACCGGCATCGCGCTGCCGGAGGGCGACTACGAGACGGTCGCGGGCCTGCTGCATGAGCGGCTCGGCCGGGTCGCGCGGCCGGGAGACGTCGTCACCGTCGAACTGCCCCCGGAAGGGATGGACGAACCGGCTCGCGCCGCCATGGTGGAGGTGCTGACGATCCGCCGGCACGTGCCGGAGCTGATCCGGGTCCGCACCGTCCGGGGCGGGGGCGAGGCTCGGTGAACCTCACGCTGGGCGCACTGCTCACGCTTGTGCTGCTGGCCGGCAACGGCTTCTTCGTCGCCACGGAGTTCGCGCTGGTGGCGGCCAAGCGGCCACGGCTGGAGCGGGCCGCCGCACGGGGCAGCCGGGCGGCGGCCGCGGCGGTGGCGGGCATCGGCGAGCTGTCGCTGACCCTCGCGGGAGCGCAGCTCGGCATCACGATGTGCTCGCTCGGCCTCGGCCTGGTCTCCGAGCCGGTGTTCGCCGAGACGCTGACGCCACCGCTGCACGCCGTGGGCCTGCCAGGCGGCGCCGCGCACGCGGTGGCGTTCGTGCTGGCCCTGGCCGTGGTGACGTTCCTGCACATGGTGATCGGCGAGATGGCGCCGAAGTCGTGGGCCATCGCGGGCCCGGAGCGGTCGGCGACCGTACTGGCGCCGCCGTTCCGCGCGTACACGACGGTCGTCCGTCCCGTCCTCGCGGCGCTGAACGGCGCCACGAACCTGCTGCTGCGGGCGAGCCGCGTCGATCCGGACGGGTCGCGGGACGTCTCGCGGACGCCGGAGCAGCTGCGCAGCATCGCGGTGGAGTCGCGGCGGCTCGGGCTGATCGAGGAGAGCGACCTGTCGCTGCTCACCGCCGCCCTGGACGCGCCGCGCGCGCCGCTGTCGGAGTTGATGATCCCCGTCTCGCGGATCGTGTCGGTGCCGGCGTCGGCGACGCCGCAGGAGGTCGTCGACACCGCCGCGCGCACCGGCCGTACCCGGATCATGCTGCGCGGCGCCCCGGCGCCCGTTCAGGCGCGGATGGTCCACGTCCGGGACGCCTACGTGGCGCGTGCGCGGGGACGGGACACCCCGGCGCGGGAGCTGGCGCACCCGGTGCCCGCGATCCCGGTCGGCACCCCGGTGGGCGAGGCCGTCGCCACGCTGCGCGACCACCACAGCAAGCTGGGGCTGGCGGTGACGCCCGACGGCCGGATCGCCGGTCTGATCAGCCTTGACGACCTGCTCACCACGCTGCTGAGAGCGGCCTGAGCCTTCCGATCCGTCAACGTTGGTTGACATGGCCGGGTGTCAGCACGGGGGTCACCGGGCGAAATGACCGGCGAGGACCGCAGCGCAGGCGGCCTGGCGACCCGGATCGAACGGGAACCGCTGGCGGCACTCCGCGGTGACCCACGCCGGTGGGCCCGGCACGGCGGGCGCCTTGTGCGACGACGGACGGGGCGCGGGACGCGGCCGGGGACCGCGCGGGGCGCGCGGGGCGCGCGGGCGCGGCCGGGCGGCGGAGCCGGACCGCCCGCCCGGCTCCCGGGACTGGCTCGCCACAGGCGAGCCACCCGGGGGCGACGGCTGACCGGCGGGCGCGGACGCGGGCGGCGCGGATCCGGCGGGCGCGGACGGGGTGGACGGCGTCGCCGAGGACGGGGCGGACGGCGGCGGCATCGACGGGATCGTCGGGACCGCGTCCGGTGTCACCCGGTGTGCCGGGGCCGGGCGCAGCAGGCCGTAGCCGACGGTCAGCACGACCCCGGCCGCCAGCACGACCGCGAGCGCGACGGCCGGCAGGGATGACCGGGACCGGTAGGGGCGGCGGCGCGGCGGCGCGGGCGCGGCGCGCGTGTAGCCCGCCGGCGGGAACTCGCGAGAATGACGCACTCACAGATAGTCACGCTCCGCGCCTGCTCAGACACGGAGAATCGCCGTGACCGTTGCGCCCTCGATACATGAATCGGAGCTCGAATTAGCCCTTAACCAGGCTAAATAACCGGATATAAGATCAGGTCATGATTGTCCATAGCTGACATTTTGGTCAGCATACGGCAAAAATCCTTGACCCAATCGGTAAACGGAACGCACCATCTTCACGGCGCGCGCCACTCACCGCCCCCTCACGCCCTGCGAGGACGATGCCATGAGGCGACTCCGGAGGCTGGACCGTGCCGCCGAAACGGCGGCCGAACGCCTGTTGAAAGCCGGTACGCTGCTGCGACACGCCGAGACGACGCCCGATCTGCGCGCCGAGTACCGGCGCGACGAGAGCGTCAACGACACCCCCTATCGCGAGCGCTGGGCACACGACCGGGTGGTCCGTTCGACCCATGGCGTGAACTGCACGGGTTCCTGCTCCTGGAAGGTGTATGTCAAGGACGGATTGATCACCTGGGAAACGCAGCAGACGGACTATCCGAGCGTCGGACCCGACCGTCCGGAGTATGAGCCCCGCGGCTGTCCCCGGGGCGCGTCCTTCTCCTGGTACACCTACTCGCCGACCCGGGTGCGGACCCCGCACGCGCGTGGCGTGCTGGTGGAGATGTACCGCGAGGCCCGGCGGCGGCTGGGCGATCCGGTGGCCGCGTGGGCGGAGATCACCACCGATCCGGTCAGGCGGGAGCGCTACCAGTCGGCGCGTGGCAAGGGCGGGCTGGTGCGCGTCGGCTGGGACGAGGCGCTGGAGATCGCCGCCGCCGCGCACGTGCACACCATCCGCGAGCACGGCCCCGACCGGGTGGCGGGATTCTCGCCGATCCCGGCCATGTCGATGGCCTCGCACGCGGTGGGGGCCAGGTTCATGTCCCTGATCGGCGCGCCCATGCTGTCGTTTTACGACTGGTACGCCGACCTGCCGATCGCCTCCCCGCAGGTGTTCGGCGACCAGACCGACGTTCCCGAGTCCGGCGACTGGTGGGATGCCGCCCACCTGATGCTGTGGGGCTCCAACGTTCCGGTGACCCGCACGCCCGACGCGCACTGGATGGCCGAGGCGCGCTACCGGGGACAGAAGGTCGTGGTGATCTCACCCGACTACTCCGACGCCACCAAGTTCGCCGACGAGTGGGTGCATCCCCATCCCGGGACGGACGCGGCCCTCGCCATGGCGATGGGGCATGTGATCCTCACCGAGTTCTTCGTCGGGCGTGGTGTCCCCTACTTCACCGACTACGTCACCCGCTTCACCGACCTGCCCTTCCTGGTCGAATTGGAGGAACGGGACGGCGGCCACGTCCCCGGACGGTTCGTCCGGGCCACCGGGCTGAGCCAGGGCACGGGCACCGACGCCGACCGGTGGAGGCCCCTGCTCATCGACGCCGTGACAGGGGAGCCGGTCGCCCCCAACGGCACGGTCGCCGACCGCTGGAGCCCGGAGGGCGCCGGGCGCTGGAATCTGGACCTCGGGGACGTCGAGCCGCTGCTCACCCTGTACACCGGCGCGGACGGCGACGGCGCGGAGGTCACACTGCCGCGTTTCGACGTCCCGGACGCGACGGTATGCCGCGGGGTCCCGGTCCGGCGGGTGGGCGGCCGGCTGGTGACCACGGTGTTCGACCTGCTGCTGGCCCGCTACGGGGTGGGCCGCCCGGGACTGCCCGGGCGGTGGCCCGACGGCTACGACGACGCCGAGCCCGGCACGCCCGCCTGGCAGCAGGAGATCACCTCGGTGCCGGCCGCGCAGGCGGTGCGTCTCGCCCGCGAGTTCGCCGAGACCGCCGAGAAGACCCGCGGCCGCGTCATGATCGTGATGGGCGCCGGCACCAACCACTGGTTCCACTCCGACACGATCTACCGGTCGCTGCTGTCACTGCTGATGATGACCGGCTGCCAGGGCGTCAACGGCGGCGGCTGGGCCCACTACGTCGGGCAGGAGAAGGTGCGGCCGCTGGCGGGGTGGCAGCAGCTCTCCACGGCCGCCGACTGGGTGCGGCCCTCCCGGCAGATGGCGGGCACCCCGTACTGGTACCTCCACACCGACCAGTGGCGGTACGAGCGGTACCCGGCGGACGCGCTGTCCGCCGCCACCGGCCGCGGCCTGTTCTCCGGGCGGCACACGGCCGACCTCGTGGCCGAGTCCGCGCGCCGCGGCTGGATGCCGTCCTACCCGACCTTCGACGCCAACCCGCTCGACCTCGGCGACCGGGCGCGTGCCGCCGGCGGCGACCCCGGGCGCTGGGCCGCCGCCGAGGTCGCGGCGGGCCGGCTCGGCTTCGCCGGCGAGGACCCCGACTCCCCCGCGAACTGGCCCCGGGTGCTGACGGTGTGGCGCGCCAACCTGATCGGCTCATCGGCCAAGGGCAACGAGTACTTCCTGCGGCACCTGCTCGGCGCGTCCGACAACGCCGCCGCGGCGGAGGCACCGCCCGGCGACCGGCCGCGCACGGTGGCGTGGCGGGAGGACGCGCCGCACGGCAAGCTCGACCTGCTGCTCGCGCTGGACTTCCGGATGACCTCCACGACCCTGCACGCCGACCTGGTGCTGCCCGCCGCCACCTGGTACGAGAAGCACGACCTGTCGTCCACCGACATGCACCCCTACGTCCACGCGTTCTCCCCGGCGATCAACCCGCCCTGGCAGGCGCGTACCGACTTCGAGATCTTCCACGGGCTGGCACGCAGGTTCGCCGAGCTGGCGGCGGAGCACCTGGGCACCCGGCACGACCTCGTCGCGACGGCCCTCCAGCACGACACCCCGGCCGAGCTGGCGGAGCCGGACGAGGCCGGGCCCGGCGACGCGTTCCCGTCCGTCGCGCTGATCGAGCGGGACTACACCGCCGTCGCCGACCGGCTCGCCGCGCTCGGCCCGCTGCCCGAGCAGGTGGGTATCACGGTCAAGGGTGTCACCGTCAGGGCCGGCGCGGAGACGCGGTGGCTCGCCGCGCGCGCCGGGACCGTCCAGGACGGCCCGACGCGCGGCCGGCCCCTGCTGGACACCGACGTCGTGTTCTGCGAGGCGATCCTGGCATTGTCGGGCACGACCAACGGCAGGATCGCCGCCGAGGGTTTCGAGCGCCTCGCCGAGCGCTGCGGCGGCTCGGGCCTGCGGGAACTGGCGGCGACCGTCGCCGAGCGGCGGATCGTGTTCTCCGACACCCAGCAGCGGCCCGTAGCGGTCGGCGCGAGCTTCGAGTGGTCGGGCAAGGAGGCACCCGACCGCCGTTACTCCCCGTTCACCATCAACACCGAGAACGGCAAGCCCTGGCACACCCTGACGGGCCGCCAGCACTTCTTCCTCGACCACGCGTGGATGGCCGAGCTCGGCGAGCAGCTCCCGGTGTACCGCCCCCCGCTGGACATGGCCGCGCTAGGCGAGAGCCTTCAGGCGGAGGGGCACGCGGGCGGGGGCGGCCCGTCGGTGACCGTCCGGTACCTCACCCCGCACTCCAAGTGGTCGATCCACTCCGAGTACCAGGAGAACCTGCTGATGCAGACGCTGGCGCGCGGCGGTCCGGTGATCTGGCTCAGCGTCGAGGACGCCGCCGCCGTCCAGGTCGCCGACAACGACTGGATCGAGGCGGTCAACGCCAACGGGGTCGTGGTGGCCCGGGCGATCGTCTCCCACCGGATGCCGCCCGGCACGGTCTTCATGTACCACGTGCAGGAGCGGCTGGTGAACGTCCCGAAGTCGCAGGCGACCGGACGGCGCGGCGGCACCCACAACGCCGTGACCAAGCTGCTCATCAAGCCGACCCATCTCATCGGCGGCTACGCCCAACTCTCGTTCGCCCCCAACTACTACGGCCCCACCGGAAACCAGCGGGACGCGGTGACGGTGATCCGCCGCCGCGGACAGGAGGTGCAGTACTGATGCCCGGCCGCGACGCTCCCCGCCGCGTGATGGCCCAGATCGCCATGGTGATGAACCTCGACAAGTGCATCGGGTGCCACACCTGCTCGGTCACGTGCAAGCAGACGTGGACCAACCGGCCCGGTACCGAGTACGCGTGGTTCAACAACGTCGAGACCCGTCCGGGCCAGGGGTACCCACGCGGGTACGAGGACCAGGACCGCTGGAAGGGCGGCTGGCGGCGCACCGCGGGCGGCCGTCTGAAGCCGCGGTCGGGCGGGCGGGGCCGCCGGCTGGCGCGGCTGTTCGCCAATCCCGACCTCCCCGCGCTCGACGACTACTACCAGCCCTGGACCTACGACTACGACAACCTGATCACCGCGCCGCTCGGCGACGACCTGCCCACCGCGCCGCCGCGGTCCCTGATCGACGGGCGGCCCACCGAGGTCACCTGGGGCCCCAACTGGGACGACGACCTCGGCGGCGGTCCCGAGCACCTGGCAGGAGACCCGGTGCTGCGCCAGGTGAGCGACACGGTGCGGCTGGAGTACGAGCAGGCGTTCATGTTCTACCTGCCGCGCATCTGCGAGCACTGCCTGAACCCGTCGTGCGTGGCGGTGTGCCCCTCCGGCGCCCTCTACAAGCGCATCGAGGACGGCATCGTCCTCGTCGACCAGGACCGGTGCCGCGGCTGGCGCATGTGCGTGAGCGGCTGCCCGTACAAGAAGGTCTACTTCAACCACCAGACCGGCAAGGCCGAGAAGTGCACCCTGTGCTACCCGCGGATCGAGGCGGGCGAGCCGACCGTCTGCTCGGAGACCTGCGTCGGGCGGCTGCGCTATCTCGGCGTGATCCTCTACGACCCCGACCGTGTCGGGGAGGCCGCCGCCGTCCCCGACGAGAAGGACCTCTACGAGGCGCAGCTCGGCTGCTTCCTCGACCCGCGCGACCCGGCCGTCGCGGCGGCGGCCGAGTCGTCCGGCATCCCGCACGACTGGGTCGAGGCCGCCAAACGGTCGCCGGTGCGCGCGCTGATCTGCGACTACCGGGTCGCCCTGCCGCTGCATCCCGAATACCGCACCATGCCCATGGTCTGGTACGTCCCGCCGCTGTCGCCGATCGTGGACGCGCTCGCGAACGGCGGACACGACGGGGAGGAGGCCGGGAACCTCTTCGGCGCCATCGACGCCCTGCGGATCCCCGTCGAGTACCTCGCGGGCCTGTTCACCGCGGGCGACCCGGCACCGGTCGAGGCGTCCCTGCGGACGCTGGCCGCGATGCGCTCGCACATGCGCCGCGCCAATCTCGGTGAGCCGCCCGACCCCGCCATCGCCGCGAGCGTCGGCATGGACGCGGCGGGGATCGAGCGGATGTACAGGCTCCTCGCCCTGGCCAAGTACGAGGAGCGATACGTGATCCCCACCGCCTACGCTGCCGGGCCCGGGGCCGGCGACGAAACGGACGGCTGCGGGCTCGACGGGCCGGGCGGTCCCGGGATGCTGGAGGAAGCCTTCCACGCCCCGCTCGCCTCCCCGGCCCTCGCGGGCGCTCCTGGGCCGGGCACGGGCGGGCCGAGCGCGGACGGCGCACCGGCCGGGGCAGGTGACGCCAGGTTGCGAGGCCGGGTGAACCTGCTCGGCTGGAACGGCAAAGGCCGTCCCAAGGGCCTGTTCCCCACACGCGAGGAGGGGGACCGGTGATCGACGTGGTGATCCGGCAGTCGGCCTCACTGCTGCTGCGCTACCCCGGCCCCGAGTGGCCGGAGACACATCGGCTCGTCCTCGACGTCGCCGGCGCGTTCCCGGACAAGCGGTGCACGTCCCTCCTGCGGTTCTGCGCGGACGTCGCCGCCGTAGCGCCGTTGGACCTGGAGGCCCGCTATGTCGCGACGTTCGACCGCAGCCCCCGCCGCACACTGCAGATGACCTACTACACCGATGGCGACACTCGCCGGCGCGGGGCGTCCATGGCCCGGATGAAGGGCGAGTACCGGCGGCGGGGATGGGAGCCGCCGGACGACCAGTTGCCCGACTTCCTGCCGGTGATGCTGGAGTTCGCGGCCCGGTGCCCCGAGCCCGGGGAGCGGTTGCTCGCCGGTCACCGGTCGGGGTTGGAGCTGCTCCGGCTCGCTCTGCAGGACCACCGCAGCCCTTACGCGCACGTGCTGGAGGCGGTGTGCGGGACCCTGCCCGGCCCGTCCGTCCACGACCGGCGGGCGGCCCTGGAACTGGCCCGCACCGGCCCGCCGACCGAGGCGGTCGGCCTGGACGGGTACGGCGGGCCCACGCCGCTGGGAGGGCGGCGATGAAACATCTCCAGGTCGCGCTCTGGGGTGTCTTCCCCTATGTCGCTCTCATCCTGTTCTTCGCCGGGTCCTTGTGGCGCTACCGCTACGACCGCTTCGGGCTGACGACCCGCTCCAGCCAGCTGCACGAGAGCCGCCTGCTGTCGATCGGCGGCCCCCTCTTCCACTTCGGGCTCCTGTTCGTCCTGGCCGGTCACGTCGTGGGGCTGATCGTCCCCGAGTGGCTGACGGAGGACGTGCATGTCAGTGAGCCGCTCTACCGGGCGAACGCGCTGCTGGTCGGCGGCGTCGCGGGGACGGCCACGGCCGCCGGCCTGGCGATCCTGCTCTGGAGGCGGCTGCGGGTGCGGGCGGTCCGCGCCGGGACCGGCCGCAGCGACCGCGTCCTGTTCCCGGTGCTGGCCGCCGTGCTGCTGGCGGGTCTCACCGCGACTCTGATGGGCCCGGTGTCCGGCAACTACGACTACCGGCTCGGCGTCTCGGTGTGGTTCCGGAGCGTCTGGGAGCTGGACCCGAACGTGCCGGCGATGACGTCGGCGCCGCTGGTCTACCAGGTGCACGCGCTGCTCGGCATGGCGCTGTTCGCCCTCTGGCCGTTCAGCCGGCTCGTCCACGCTTTCGCGGCGCCGGTCGGGTACGTGACACGACCCTACGTCGTCTACCGGTCCCGAGGGGCCGGGCCGCCGTCGGGTGCGCGAACCGGCGCCCGCCGGTGAACGGCACCACGCCGACGGCGGGCACGATCAGCGGCCCGCGTGGAGTTCCGGCACGGGCGCGAACGCCTCGTCAACGTCGCGCGGACACCATCACCTACGAGACACCGAGTTCGTCCCGGCGGGTGGTCAGCCGGGGGTGACCGTGAAGCGCCGGAGGGACAGAGCCGGATTCTTCTCCCGAACGGCGGCGACACGCTCGGGGTCGACCTCGCCGGACGCGATACCGGGCCCCTCGCCGAGCGACGCCACCACCACACCCATCGGATCAACGATCATGCTGTTGCCCGCGCCGGTCGGGGCACACTGGTCGGCGGCCGCCACATAAATGGTGTTCTCGATCGCGCGGGCCCGCACCAGCGTCCGCCAGTGGTCCTCCTTCAGCGGCCCCGGGACCCATTCGGCGGGCAGCGCCAGCACGTCGGCGCCCGCGTCCACGATCCGCCGCGTCACCTCCGGGAACCGGACGTCATAGCAGGTCTGCATGCCGAACGTGACACCGTCGACGGTGAACGTCTCCGGATCGGTGATCTCGCCGTGCCGCACCAGCGTCGACTCCTTGTACCCGAACGCGTCGTACAGGTGCATCTTGCGGTACACGGCCGAGATCCCCCCGTCCGGGCCGACCGCGACCAGCGTGTTGGAGATGCGGCCCGGCTCGTCCAGCCGCTCGTTGACGCCCGCGACGACATGGACGCCGTACCGCCGTGCCGATTCGCCGAGCGCGGTGGCGAACGGCCCGTCCAGGGGTTCGGCGGACTCGACGAACCGCTCGTCCATCTTCGGCGCCGTGAACATCGCGAACTCCGGCACCACCACCACCCGCGCACCGCGTCCCGCCGCCTCGTCCACGAGCTTGCGGACGGCGGCCAGATTCTCGTCCTTGTCCACCCCGGGCGCGAACTGCGCCACCGCGACCTGCACCACTGTCACCCCTCCACATCAGAGCCGATCCACGGCCGTCACTCGGATGACGGCCTCCCCCGCCTGGTCCGATCCCGCCAGGTCGACCTCGGCCGAGATACCCCAGTCGTGGTCCCCCTCAGGATCGTCGAAGACCTGCCGGACGCGCCACAGCGCGTCCTGCGGGACCTCCTCGATCTGCAACAGCTTCGGCCCGCGCGCGTCAGGCCCGGTGAGCAGCTCGTCGTGCTCGGCGAAGTAGCCCTCCATCGCCGCCCGCCAAGCGTCGCCGCCGAAATCGGGATCCAGCTCCGCCAGGTCGCCGTACCGCTCGATCGCGGCGAGCTCCACCCGACGGAACAGCGCGTTGCGCACCAGCACACGGAACGCCCGCGCGTTCGCGGTCACCCTCGTGACCCGCTCCTCGATCGGCTCGTCCACCTCCTCGGCGGGATTGGCGAGCTGCTCCCACTCGTCCAGGAGGCTGGAGTCCACCTGCCGTACCAGTTCCCCCAGCCACTCGATCAGGTCGATGAGGTCATCGGTCTTGATCGACTCCGGGACCGTCTGCTGCAACGCCTTGTAGGCCCCCGACAGGTACCGCAGCACCAGGCCCTCGCCCCTGGCCAGCTCGTAGAACGCGATGTACTCGGTGAACGTCATCGCCCTCTCGTACATGTCGCGCACGACCGACTTCGGGCGCAGCGGATGGTCGCCCACCCACGGATGCCCCGCCCGGTAGATCTCGTACGCGGCGTCGAGCTCGTCCTCCAGCGGCTTCGGATGGTCGACGTCCTGGAGCAGCTCCATCCGCTCCTCGTACTCGATCCCCTCGGCCTTCATCTCCTGGACGGCCTCGCCGCGCGCCTTGTTCAGCTGCGCCGCGATGATCTGCCGGGGGTCGTCCAGCGTCGCCTCGATCACCGACAGCACGTCCAGCGCGTACGAGGGCGAGCCGGGGTCGAGGATCTCGAACGTCGCCAGCGCGAACGTCGACAGCGGCTGGTTGAGCGCGAAGTCCTCCTGAAGGTCCACGGTGATCCGCGCGTACCGTCCGACGTCGTCGGGTTCGGGCAGCACCTCCACGACCCCGCCCGCCAGCAGCGACCGGTAGATCGCGATGGCCCGCGAGATGTGCCGCCGCCGCGCGGCCGGCTCCTCGTGGTTGTCGGTCAGCAGCCGTTTCATCGCCTGGAACGCGTTCCCCGGGCGCGCGATCACCGACAGCAGCATCGCGTGGCTGACCTGGAACCGGGACCGGAGCATCTCCGGCTCGGCGGCCTGCAGTTTGGTGAAGGTGTCCTCGTCCCACCCGACGAACCCCTCCGGCGGCTTCTTACGCTGGACCTTGCGCCGCTTCTTCGGGTCGTCACCGGCCTTGGCCAGGGCCTTCTCGTTCTCCACCACATGATCGGGTGCCTGCGCCACCACGAACCCCACGGTGTCGAACCCGGCACGCCCGGCCCGTCCGGCGATCTGGTGGAACTCCCGCGCCCGCAGCCGGCGCACCCGGTGCCCGTCGTACTTGCTGAGCGCGGTGAACACGACCGTCCTGATGGGCACGTTCACGCCGACGCCCAACGTGTCCGTCCCGCAGATGACCTTCAACAACCCCGCCTGCGCGAGCCGCTCCACCAGCCGCCGATACTTCGGCAGCATCCCCGCGTGGTGCACCCCGATCCCGTGCCGGACGAACCGCGACAGGTTCCGCCCGAACTTCGTGGTGAACCGGAAGTTCCCGATCAGCTCGGCGATCCTCGCCTTCTCCGACTTGGTGCACACGTTGATGCTCATCAGCGCCTGCGCCCGCTCGATCGCCGCCGCCTGCGTGAAGTGCACCAGGTACACCGGCGCCTTCTGCTCGGCCAGCAGTTCCTCGATCGTCTCGTGCAGCGGCGTGACCCGGTAGTCGTAGATCAGCGGGACGGGCCGCTCCGCCGACGTCACCAGCGCCGTCGGCCGTCCCGTCCGCCGTGTCAGGTCCTTCTGGAAGAACGCGACGTCGCCCAGCGTCGCCGACATCAGCAGGAACTGGGCCTGCGGCACCTCCAGCAGCGGGATCTGCCACGCCCACCCCCGCTCGGGCTCGGCGTAGAAGTGGAACTCGTCCATCACGACCACGCCGATGTCGGCGTCCGCGCCGTCCCGCAGCGCGATGTTGGCCAGCACCTCCGCCGTGCAGCACACGATCGGCGCGTCGGCGTTCACGCTCGCGTCCCCGGTCATCATGCCGACGTTCTCGCGCCCGAACATCTCGCACAGGTCGAAGAACTTCTCCGACACCAGCGCCTTGATCGGTGCCGTGTAGAACCCCACCTGCTCCTTGCCCAGCGCCGCGAACAGCGCGCCGGCCGCCACCAGGCTCTTTCCCGACCCGGTCGGCGTCGACAGGATCACGTTCGCGCCCGAGACCACCTCGATGAGCGCCTCTTCCTGCGCGGGGTACAGGGTGATCCCCCGCCCTGACACCCATCTCTCGAACGCCTCGAACAGCGAATCGGGATCGGTGTCGTTTCCAGCGGGCAGCTCATCGATAAGGCTCACCCCTCCATCCTGCCCCCGCCCGCGCACTCCCCGTGTCACCGCCTCCTCCGAAGCGAGGTGAAAGCTGGGCAGGGGACGACGGGCACCCTCGATAGGGCCGGATGGGGTCCGGGCCACCGGGGGCGCCCGTGAAGGTCAGGCGTCCACTTCGCGGCGGTCGCCGCCCCAGAGCGTGTGGTAGGAGCCGTCACGGTCCACGCGGCGGTAGGTGTGGGCGCCGAAGTAGTCGCGCTGGCCCTGGGTGAGGGCCGCGGGCAGGCGGACGGCGCGCAGCGAGTCGTAGTAGGCGAGGGCGGTGGAGAAGCCGGGGGCGGGGATGCCGAGGCGGGCGGCGGTGGCGACGACGTCGCGCCAGGCGCCCTGGGCGTCGCCGACGGCCTCGGAGAAGTGGTCGTCGGTGAGGAGGGTGGGGGTGTGGGGGTCGGCCGCGTAAGCGGCGCGGATGCGGTCCAGGAAGCGGGCGCGGATGATGCAGCCGCCGCGCCAGATCGTGGCCATGGCGCCGGAGTCGATGTCCCAGCCGTATTCGGCGCTGCCGGCCTGGATCTCGTGGAAGCCCTGCGCATAGGCGACGATCTTGGAGGCGTACAGGGCCTTCTCGACCGCGTCGGCGAAGGAGGGGTCGGCGACGCGCACGCGCGGCGGGCCGGGGAGGTTGCGGGACGCGTCGCGCAGGGCGGCATGACCGGAGACGGAGCGCGCGAAGACCGCCTCGGCGATGCCGCCGACGGGGACTCCGAGGTCGAGAGCCGTCTGGACCGTCCAGCGGCCGGTGCCCTTCTGCTCGGCCTGGTCGAGCACGACGTCCACGAACGGGCGGCCGGTGACGGCGTCGGTATGCGCGAGGACCTCGGCGGTGATCTCGATGAGGTAGGACTCCAGCCGGCCGGTGTTCCAGGTGCGGAAGACCTCGGCGATCTCGGCGGGTGTGAGGTCCGCGGCGTACCGCAGGAGATCATAGGACTCGGCGATGAGCTGCATGTCGGAGTACTCGATGCCGTTGTGCACCATCTTGACGAAATGCCCGGCGCCGTCCGGGCCGACGTGGGCGCAACAGGGCGTGCCGTCGACCTTGGCCGAGATGTCCTCCAGCAGCGGGCCGAGGGCCTCGTAGGACTCGGCGGAACCGCCCGGCATGATGCTGGGGCCGTGCAGGGCCCCCTCTTCGCCACCGGAGATGCCGGCGCCGACGAAGTGGATGCCGCGCTCGCGCAGGGACGCCTCGCGGCGGCGAGTGTCGGCGAAGTGCGCGTTGCCGCCGTCGACGATCATGTCGCCGGGTTCCAGCAGGGGCGCGAACTCCTCGATGACCGCGTCGGTGGGCGCGCCCGCCTTGACCATGATCACCAGGCGGCGGGGACGTTCGAGGGAGGCGACGAACCCCGCGGGCGTCTCGGCGGGCAGGAAGGTCCCCTCGTGCCCGAACTCCTCGACCAGGGCCTTGGTCCTGGCGGAGGTGCGGTTGTGGACGGCGACGGGGTGGCCGTGCCGGGCGAGGTTTCGGGCCAGGTTCCGGCCCATCACCGCCAGCCCGGTGACGCCGATGCGCGCCTTATCCATTGGCTCTCTCCTCCTCGTATGCGAACCTGGCCAAGGGTGGTACGCGGGGAACCACTTCCCCGTTCGAGCGCAACCCTCCCGCGCATGGCGTTGTTCCACGCGGGAACGGGCCATGCGACGACTCGTCCGATACTGACATTCCAGGGGGTGCGGATGCTGGGACTGCCCGACGAGACGCAGGCGTGTCTCTTCGATCTCGACGGAGTCCTCACCGACACGGCGGCGGTGCACGCCGCCGCGTGGAAGGAGATGTTCGACGGCTTCCTGCGCGACCGGGCGGAGCGGACGGGCGAGGCGTTCGTGCCGTTCGACCCGGTCAAGGACTACGGCGGCTACGTCGACGGCAAGAAGCGCGAGGACGGGACACGCTCGTTCCTCCGGGCACGCGGCATCGACCTTCCCGAAGGGACCCCTGACGACCCGCCCGAGAACGAGACGGTGCGGGGCCTCGGCAGTCGCAAGAACGCCCTCGTCCTGAAGTTCATCCAGGAAAAGGGCGTGAAGGTGTTCGACGGGTCGGTGGAGTATGTCCGCAGGGTTCGGGAGGCCGGGCTGAGGACGGCCGTGGTGTCGTCCAGCGCCAACACCGTCCAGGTGCTGGAGACGGTGGGCATCACCGACCTGTTCGACGCGCGGGTGGACGGCGTCGTGGCCGCGCAGCGGAAGATCCCCGGCAAGCCCGCCCCGGACATGTTCCTCGCGGGTGCCCGCGAGGTGGGTGTCCCGGCGGCGCGAGCGGTGGTGTTCGAGGACGCGCTCGCGGGCGTCGAGGCGGGCCGCGCCGGAGGGTTCGCCTTGGTGGTCGGCGTCAACCGGGTGGGCGAGGAGCACGCGGCGGCGCTGGCCGCGCACGGCGCGGACGTGGTGGTGGCCGACCTGTCCGAACTGCTGGAGGGCAAGTGACACAGAGCGAGGGGCAGGCCGCCGACCGTCCGGTGTACCTGGTGGAGCCGTGGTGCGTGCGGGAGCCCGAACTGCGGATGGACCGGCTCGCGCAGAGCGAGTCGGTCTTCGCCCTGTCGAACGGGCACCTCGGCATCCGCGGCAACCTGGACGAGGGAGAGCCGCACGGGCTGCCGGGCACCTATCTCAACTCCTTCTACGAACAGCGGCCGCTGCCGCAGGCCGAGGTCGCCTACGGCTACCCCGAATCCGGCCAGACGGTGATCAATGTCACCAACGGCAAGGTGATCCGGCTGCTGGTGGACGATGAGCCGTTCGACGTGCGCTACGGACGCTGCCACCATCACGAGCGGACGCTGGACCTGCGGACGGGCACGCTCACCCGGCACGTGGAGTGGACGTCGCCGGCCGACCGCCGGATCAAGGTCACCTCGGTGCGGATGGTGTCGCTGACGCAGCGGGCGGTCGCGGCGATCTGCTACGACGTCGAGCCGGTGGACGCGGCGGTCCGGGTCGTCGCGCAGTCCGAACTGGTGGCCAACGAGGCGCTGCCCGACGGCGGCAAGGACCCGAGGTCCTCGGCGATCCTGGAGAGCCCGCTCGTCAGTGAGGAACATGTCGCCAACGGCACGAAGGTGCTGCTGCTGCACCGGACCCGCAAGAGCGACCTGCGGATGGCCGCGGGCATGTCGCACGAGATCGAGGGCCCCGGGTCGATGGCCATCGACACCGAGAGCTCGCAGGACGTGGGACGGCTGACGGTCGCGACGCGGCTGGAGCCGGGCCAGCGGCTGCGGATCATCAAGTACCTGGCGTACGGATGGTCGAGCCAGCGGTCCCGGCCCGCGCTGCACGACCAGGTGGTCGGGGCGCTGGCGGGCGCGCGGCAGACGGGGTGGGAGGGACTGCTGGAGGAGCAGCGCACCTTCCTGGACGAGTTCTGGTGCGGCGCGGACGTGGAGGTGGACGGCGACGCCGAGATCCAGCAGGCGGTCCGGTTCGGGCTGTTCCACGTCTTGCAGGCGGGGGCGCGCGCAGAACGGCGGATGATCCCGGCCAAGGGGTTGACCGGTCCGGGTTATGACGGGCACACGTTCTGGGACACCGAGACGTTCGTCCTGCCGGTCCTGACCTACACCTCCCCCGGCGCCGCCGCCGACGCGCTCGCCTGGCGGCATATGACGCTGCCGCTGGCACGCGAGCGCGCCGTCCAGCTCGGGCTGCGCGGCGCGACGTTCCCCTGGCGGACGATCCGCGGCCACGAGTGCTCGGGATACTGGCCTGCCGGAACCGCCGCCTTCCACATCAACGCCGACATCGCCGACGCCGTCGTCCGGTACGTGGACGCGACCCAGGACGAGCGGTTCGAGCGGGAGACCGGGCTGGAGATGGTGGTCGAGACCGCGCGCCTGTGGCGCAGCCTCGGCCACCACGACGTCGGCGGCGTCTTCCGCATCGACGGGGTTACCGGCCCCGACGAGTACAGCGCGATCGCGGACAACAACATCTACACCAACCTCATGGCGCGCCGTAACCTGGAGTCGGCCGCCGACATGGCGATGCGCCACCCCGACCTCGCCGACCGGCTGGGCGTGACCACCGAGGAGGCGGCGTCCTGGCGGGACGCGGCGGCGGCCATGCTGATCCCCTACGACGACCGGCTGGGCGTCCACTCGCAGAGCGAGAACTTCACCAACCACGCGCGCTGGGACTTCGGGGCGACCAAGCCCGATCACTACCCGCTGCTGCTGAACTTCCCCTACTTCGACCTGTACCGCAAGCAGGTCGTGAAGCAGGCCGACCTCGTCCTCGCGCTGCACCTGTGCGGGGAGGCGTTCACCAGCGAGCAGAAGACCCGGGACTTCGAGTACTACGAGGGCCTGACCGTCCGGGACTCCTCGCTGTCGGCGCAGACGCAGGCCGTCGTCGCGGCGGAGGTGGGGCATCTGGAGCTGGCGCACGACTATCTCGGCGAGACGGCGCTGCTGGATCTGCACGACCTCAACCACAACACCCGCGACGGCCTGCACATCGCGTCGATGGCAGGCGCATGGAGCGGCTTGGTGGCGGGGTTCGGCGGGATGCGGGCGGGCGGTGGCACGCTGCGGTTCGCGCCACGGCTGCCCGGCGGCATCAGCCGGCTGGCGTTCCGGATGCGGTACCGCGGCAACCGCCTGCGTGTCGAGGTGACCGCGGAGTCCGCCCGCTATGAGCTGCTCGACGGCCCCGGCCTCAAGCTCTGGCACCACGGCCAGGAGGTCACGCTGGCCGACGAGCCGGCCGAACTGCCCATCGAGCAGGTGCCGTCGCATCCGGCGCCGATCCAGCCGGCCGGCCGGGAGCCGGCGCCACGCCGCATCGACCCGCACGGACGTGACCCCCGCCGGACCTGATCCGGCGGGCCGCCACCCCCCGGGCCGCTGTCCATGGCGCGGCCACCCCTCTGGCGGTACCCCTCTGGCGGCTACCCCTCGGGGGCGCAGGCGGGGGCACAGCTCTCCGGGAGCCCGCCCGGGGCCGCCGCCGGTTCGCCGCCGGGGCCGCAGTCCGTTCCCCGGCCCTCGTCCTGCGCGGGACGGGGCGGGGCGTCGTCGCCGTGGCAGCACGGACCGCCCTGGACGAGGAGCCTACGCGGCCCCGGCCCCTCGTCGCCGAGCCGGTCGTAGGGGTTGGCGAGGGCGCACTTGCTGATGGACAGGCAGCCGCATCCGATGCACTCGGTGAGATCGTCGCGGAGCCGTTCGAGCTGGGAGATACGGGCGTCCAGGTCGCTGCGCCACGTTTCCGACAGCCGCGCCCAGTCCGCCACGGTGGGGGTGCGCTCCTCGGGGAGGGTGGCGAGGGCGTCCCTGATGTCGCTCAGCGGGATGCCGACCCGCTGCGACACCTTGATGAACGACACCCGGCGCAGCGTGTCTCGGGCGAAGCGGCGCTGGTTGCCCGCCGTGCGGCGGCTGCTGATCAGGCCCTTGGCCTCGTAGAAGTGCAGCGCCGAGACGGCCACGCCGCTCCGCTCGGCGAGTTGCCCCACGGACAGTTCGTGTACCCGGTGCTCCAGCCGTGTCATGCCCCGCATCCTATGCGGCCTCAACCCCGGTTGAGGTTGCCGCCGGACACCTGGTACGGCGCTAGTACGCCGCGGGGCGCGCGCCCCCCACGCCGTGGCCGGCCCGCGCGTCCCTGCCCAGCTTGCGCAGCCGGAACGCGGCCCCGACCATCACCGCGCCGAACAGGATCGCGAACAGGCCGATCAGCCAGACGATGGCGACCGCGCCCGACGCCGGCCAGGCGAACAGCAGGATCCCGAACACGACCGAGATCACACCGGTCAGCGCGTACGCCCATTCGCCCCGCAGTTCCTTGCGCAGCGCGAACGCGGCGACGATCTCCATGACGCCCGTCACGACGGCCCACGCGGCGATCAGCATGAGCAGGACGAACGCCGTGACCCCCGGCCACGCCATCGCCACGATCCCCAGCACGATTCCGGCGACGCCGGACAGCACCAGCATCCCGCGGGGCTGCCCGCGCGTCCCGCGGAAGGCCGCCGCGAGCGCGAAGATCCCGTCCACGAGCGCGTACGCGCCGAACAGCACCACCAGTGCCCACACGGTGATGTCGGGCCAGACCCAGGCGACGACACCGAACAAGATCGCAAATGCGCCCCGCAGGGCGAGCACCCACCAATGGCGGGTCATCAGGTCGAACATGTCAGCCTCCCCCGTACCAGAAAGCCCTTCCCCGTTTTCGGCCCGCCACACGGCGACGCGCCCGCCGGCGGGGCCGGCGGGCGCGGGGCGGGCTTGCGGCGGGCTCCTACGACTCCAGGCGGCGGACGAGCCCGTGGTACTCGTCCCACAGCGCCTTGGGCAGGTGGTCGCCGAACGTCTCGAAGTGCTCGGGGACCAGCGCGGCCTCCTGCTTCCAGACCTCGGTGTCGACCGACAGCAGCGTGTCGAGGTCGGCGTCGTCGATCTTCAGCCCCTCGGTGTCGAGCGCCTCGCGGGTCGGTAGGTGCCCGATCGGGGTCTTGACGGCGTCGGCCTGGCCGTTGAGCCGCTCGACGATCCACTTCAGGACGCGGCTGTTCTCGCCGAAGCCGGGCCAGATGAACCTGCCGTCGGCGTTCTTGCGGAACCAGTTGACGTAGTAGATCCGGGGGAGCTTCTCGGCGTCGGTGGCCTTGCCGATCTCCAGCCAGTGGCCGAAGTAGTCGCCCATGTTGTAGCCGCAGAACGGCAGCATGGCGAACGGGTCGCGGCGCAGCTCGCCGACCGTGCCCTCGGCGGCGGCGGTCTTCTCGGACGCGACGTTGGCGCCGAGGAACACGCCCTGCTGCCAGTCGAAGGACTCGGTGACCAGCGGGACGGCGGACGCGCGGCGGCCTCCGAACAGGATCGCCGAGATCGGGACGCCCTTCGGGTCCTCCCACTCGTCGGCGATGATCGGGCACTGGCCGGCGGGAGTGGTGAAACGGGCGTTGGGGTGGGCGGCCGGGGTCTGCGAGTCCGGCGTCCAGTCGTTGCCCTTCCAGTCGGTGAGGTGCGCGGGCGGCTCGTCGGTGAGCCCCTCCCACCACACGTCGCCGTCGTCGGTGAGCGCGACGTTGGTGAAGACGCTGTTGCCCCACAGCGTCTTCACGGCGTTGGCGTTGGTGCTCTCGCCGGTGCCGGGCGCGACGCCGAAGAACCCGGCCTCGGGGTTGATCGCGTAAAGGCGGCCGTCGTCGCCGAACCGCATCCAGGCGATGTCGTCGCCGATCGTCTCGACCTTCCAGCCCGGGATGGTCGGCTCCAGCATGGCGAGGTTGGTCTTACCGCACGCCGACGGGAACGCGGCCGCGACATAGCGGGTCTCCCCGGCCGGCGGGGTGAGCTTCAGGACGAGCATGTGCTCGGCCATCCAGCCCTCGTCGCGGGCCATCGTCGAGGCGATGCGCAGCGCGTAGCACTTCTTGCCCAGCAGCGCGTTCCCGCCGTAGCCGGACCCGTAGGACCAGATCTCGCGGGTCTCGGGGAAATGCGTGATGTACTTGGTGGAGTTGCACGGCCAGCTGACGTCGGCCTGGCCGGCCTCCAGCGGCGCGCCGACGGAGTGGACGGCCTTGACGAACGAACCGCGCTCCTCGATCAGCCGCAGGGCGCCGGTGCCCATCCGGGTCATGATCTTCATCGAGACCGCGACGTAGGCGGAGTCGGTGATCTCGACGCCGAGCTGGGAGATGGTGCCGCCGAGCGGGCCCATGCAGAACGGCACCACGTACATGGTGCGGCCCTTCATACAGCCGTCGAACAGGCCGTTCAGGGTGTCGCGCATCTCGGCGGGCGCGATCCAGTTGTTGGTGGGGCCCGCGTCCTCTTCCCGCTCGGAGCAGATGAAGGTCCGGTCCTCCACACGGGCGACGTCGGTCGGGTCGGACGCGGCGTGGAAGCTGTTCGGCCGTTTGGCCGGGTCGAGCCGCGTGAAGGTGCCCTGCTCGACGAGCAGGCCGGTCAGGCGTTCCCACTCCTCGTCCGAGCCGTCGCACCACTCGACGCGGTCGGGCCGGGCGAGCTCGGCGATCCCGCGTACCCAGTCAATCAGTTCGGTGTGACCGGTTGGGGCCTGGTCGAGGCCGGGGACCTGGTGGGACACGGGCTACTCCTTCAGCTGTTCGCAGGATCTTTGCATGATGAACAAGACCGGCTGTTTTTGCCATTTGGTCTGGACCAATCCCGTCGCTTTTGGGCCTTCCTGTACCCTTTTGTGATTGATATCACCTAAGCGCGGGCGCCCGATGGGTGCGCGGCCGTCTCCCGGTCAGCGTGCGCTCAAGCTGGGTAAACGTGCGTTTCGGTGGCCTTCACGGCCGCCCATATGACGCTGCCCTCCGTCAATTGGAGCTCCGCGACGGCCGCCGGAGTCACCTCCGCGACGGCGGGGAAAGGCGGCGCGGAGAGCTGGACCCGCACCCGGTGCCCCTGCTGCTCGACCGCCGCGACGCGGGCGCGCCAGAAGTTGCGGGGACTGCCGTCGGGGCGGGTGGGGAACAGCGCCACCGAGGATGGCGCGAACGCCAGGAAGACCTCACCTTCGAGTGAGTCCACAGTGTCGAGGCTCCCGGCTCCGTCGCCGATCAGGACCGTTCCCGCCTCCGCTCGGCCCCGGTAGAGGTTCAACCCGACGAGCCGCGCGACGTAGTCGGTGCGGGGCCGCCGCGCCACCTCGGCGGGTGTGCCCTCCTGGACGAGCCTCCCGCCTTCCACGACCACGATCCGGTCGGCGAGCACCATCGCGTCCAGGGGATCGTGGGTGACCAGGACGGCGGCGCCGGCGAAACCGGCCAGGTGACGCCGGAGCGCGGCGCGGATCTCCAGCCGGGTGTGGGCGTCGAGCGCGGCGAGCGGCTCGTCCAGCAGAAGCAGCCGGGGCCGGACGGCCAGCGCGCGGGCCAGCGCGACACGCTGTGCCTGGCCGCCTGACAGGGCTCCGGGCCTGGCAGCGGCGTGCTCGGCGAGCCCGACCCGCTCCAGCCACCCGGCGGCGCGGCGGCGCGCGGCGCGGCGGCCCTCCCCCTGGGAGCGCGGGCCGAAGGCGACGTTCTCCAGAGCGCTGAGGTGCGGGAAGAGCAGGTAATCCTGGAAGACCATGCCGATCCTCCGCCGCTCGGGCGGGAGGGGGCGCAGATCCGTCCCGTCCACCGTGAGGTGCCCGCCCGCCATGGGGACGAGGCCCGCGAGGGCGCGCAGGGCGGTGCTCTTGCCGGCCCCGTTGGGGCCGAGCAACCCGACGACCTCGCCGGGCGCGGCGGTGAGGGTGAGGTCGAGGTCGAACGTCCCGCGCCGCACGACGAGCCGCGCGTCCAGCCCGGTCGGTGCCGTCATGGTGTGCTCACCCAGCGGTCCCGGAGCGCGGCGAGCACCAGTACCGAGACGGCCAGCAGGACCAGGCTGAGCACGATCGCCGCCTGCGGGTCGGTCTCCAACGCCAGGTAGACGGCCAGCGGCATGGTCTGCGTGCGGCCCGGGAAGTTGCCCGCGAAGGTGATCGTCGCGCCGAACTCGCCGAGGGCCCGCGCCCAGCACAGCACCGCGCCCGCCGCGATACCGGGTGCGACGAGCGGCAGCGTGACCCGCCGGAAGATCGTCCAACGGGAGGCACCGAGCGTCGCGGCGGCCTCCTCATAGCGCGGGTCGGCGGCCCGCAGCGCACCCTCGACGCTGATCACCAGAAACGGCATCGCCACGAACGTCTCCGCCAGGACGACCCCGGCGGTGGTGAACGGCAGCGTGACCCCGAACGCCTCGTCCAGCCACTCCCCGACCAATCCGCGGCGTCCGAGGACCAGCAGCAGGGCGACGCCGCCGACGACCGGCGGCAGCACAAGGGGCACGGTGACCAGGGCCCGGACGAGGCGCACGCCAGGGAACGGCACCCGGGCCAGCACCCAGGCCAGCGGGACGCCGAGCAGCACGCACAGCCCGGTGGCGAGGGTGGCGCTGACCAGCGACAACCGCAGCGCCTCCAGGACCGGCCCCTCGCCGAGCCGGGTGCCGAGCGTCGACCACGGGGCGCGGACGAGCAGCCCGGCCAGCGGCAGCACCAGGAACGCCAGCCCGGCGAGCGCCGGCAGCACCAGGACCAAGGGCGGGCGCGCGGAGGGGTTCAGGGGCGGTCTCGGGCGCGCGTCCGGGGCCGGGCTCACGGAGACTCGAACCCCGCCCGGGCCAGGGCGTCCTTCCCCTGCCCGCCGAGCACCAGCGCGATGAACTCCTTCGCCAGCGCGGGCCGCGGCGCCTTCGCGACCTGGGCGATCGGGTAGTCGTTGATCGCCTTGGCCGACTCGGCGAACTCGATGCCCTTGACCTGTGCCCCCGCCGCCTTCGCGTCGGTGCGGTAGACGAGCCCGGCGTCGGCCTCACCCAGGCGGACCTTGGTCAGGACGGCCTTCACGTCCTGCTCCTGCGACGCGGGCTTCACCGTGACCCCCGCCGCGCCCAGGGCCTTCTTCGCGGCGGCGCCGCAGGGCACCTGCTCGGCGCACAGTACGATCTTCAGCCCGGGCCGGGACAGGTCGGCGATCTTGCCCACCCTGCCCGGATCGTTCGCCGGGACGGCGATGACCAGGCGGTTCCTGGTGAACACCTGGGGAGGTCCGGCCGCGTCCCCGGCGTCGGTCACCGTCTTCATGGTGGCGGGGCTGGCGGCGGCGAACACGTCCGCGGGCGCGCCCTGCGTGATCTGCTGGGCCAGCGCCGAACTGCCGCCGAAGTTGAACCTGACCTTCACACCGGGATGCGCGGTCTCGAAGGATCTGCCGAGCGCGGTGAAGGTCTCGGTGAGCGAGGCGGCGGCGAACACCGTCAGCGTCCCGCCCCCCGACGTGCCGGACGCGGCGGACGATGAGTCGTCGGTGTCGCCGCAGCTCGCCACGGTCATCAACAGCAGGGCCGCCGCAGCGGCGGCCGGAGCGCGCTTGGACACAGGTCCTCCAGAGGGACGGGGGTCAGCCCGGGTCGGCCAGTTCGACGACGACGTTGGTGGACTTCACGACGGCCTCGGCCACGACACCGGCGCGCAGCCCGAGCTCGTCCGCCGCCTCCCGGCTCATCAGCGAGACGACCCGGAAGGGACCGGCCTGGATCTCCACCTGCGCCATCACCCCGTCCCGGACGACCTCGGTGACGATGCCCCGCATCCGGTTGCGCGCCGAGGAGAAGCGGTCACCCGGCTCGGACGCCGTGTCACGGCGCGCCTGGTCCCGCACGAACGCGGCGAGATCCTCCCCCGGCACCCGCCGGTGGCCGTGCGCGTCGCGCTCGGCCGGGAGGCGCCCGCCGTCCACCCAGCGCCGAACGGTGTCCGCGCTGACCCCGAGCAGCGCGGCCGCCTCACTGATCCTGAACGTCGTCACCGGCCAAGCCTAGCCGCTCGCACATGCCAGTCATATTCGTTCAAACCGAAGGAAATACAAGCTCACAACCCCAAATAGTCTGGCAGATGCGACAGCCGCCGACCCGATCTCGTGATGCGAGGGTTGACCTGAAGTCCAGTTGAGGTCCTAGCGTCATCTCCGTTCACGTGCTGTACACGGATGGGAGAGACCGGCATGACCTCCACGGACCCGTTCACCGCGGCGGAGCGCGCCTACCTGGCCGGGAACGGCCTCGGACGGCTGTCGACCATCGGCCCGGACGGCGGCCCGCACGTCCGGCCGGTCGGCTACCGGCTGAACGACGACGGCACGATCGACATCGGCGGGCCCGCCAACGCCGCGAGCCGCAAGTACCGCAACGTCCAGGCGAACCCGAAGGCGACGATCGTCGTGGACGACCTGACCTCCCCCGACGACCCGGACGCGGTCAAGCCCGGGTGGGGACGCGGTGTGGAGGTGCGAGGCCGGGCCGAGCTCGTCAAGGGCCGGATGCACATCGGCGAGGGCTACTTCAGCGACGACCTGATCCGCATCCACCCGGTCCGGGTGATCAGCTGGCACATCGATCCCGAGCGTCCCGAGCAACTGGCGCGGACGGTCGCCTGAACGCGACGCCGGCGAGAGCCCGTCGCGGCGGAACGCGCTTGGAGCAATCCGGTCCGGGTAAAGGGTGACTCAAAACAGCTTCATTCCGCCCTGGTCAGGAGGAGCGATCATGACTCGGACCACGCGGGTACCGCGCACCCGGGGCGCTGTCTGCGGCACGCTGCTGGTTCTGCTGGGCCTCTGGGGCGGCCTCCTGCCCTTCGTGGGCCCCTACCTGGACTACGGGTTCGAGCCGGATGACCCCTGGTTCTACGACACCGACCGGCTCCAGCTCAGCGTCGCGCCCGCGGTGGCGACGGTATTCGGCGGGCTGGTCGTCCTGATCACCGCCAACCGCGCGTTCGCGATGTTCGGCGCGGGGCTGGCGGTACTCGGCGGCGCCTGGTTCACCGTCGGCGGGCCGGTCGCCGCACTCTGGGACGTGCCGGGCGTCGGCGCACCCCTCGGCACCGAGGAGGGACGGCGGGTCGCCGAGCAGCTCGCCGGGTTCACCGCGCTCGGCGTCGTCATCGTGTTCCTCGCCGCGCTCGCGCTCGGCCGGTTCGCGGTGGTCGGCGTCCGGGAGGCGGCCGCTGCCGAGGAGTCCGGTGCCGACGGGCCGCGCGGCTCCGGGACGACGCAGCCGCTGGTGTACGGGCGGTACGCCCGGGAGAACCCGCCGGCCGGGCCGCAGCCGCCACCGCCGCCGAGGGACCACCGGGTGGCCGGCGAGCAAGGCTGGGACCGCTAGCCGCCCACGTCAGCGGTCGCGGCCCCGCAGGGCACGCAAAGCGCCACCCGGACGGCGGCGAGGGGCGGGCTACTTCTTGGGCTTGCCGCGCTTCTCGCGGATCTTCATCGCGATGTCGAGGGGCGTGCCGGCGAAGCCGAACTCCTCCCGCAGCCGCCGCTCGATGAACCGCCGGTAGCCCTCTTCAAGGAACCCTGAGGTGAACAGCACGAACCGCGGCGGCCGCACCCCCGCCTGGGTCGCGAACAGCACACGCGGCTGCTTACCGCCGCGCACCGGATGCGGATGCGAGTTGACCAGGTCGGCGAAGAACTGGTTGAGCTTGGACGTCGGAACGCGGGTGCTCCACCCCTCCAGCGCCGTCTCGATGCCCGGCACCAGCTTCTCCATGTGCCGTCCGGTCTTGGCGGAGATGTTGACCCGCGGAGCCCAACGCGCGTTGTGCAGCTGCCGGTCGATCTCGCGCTCCAGATAGTGGCGGCGCTCCTCGTCCAGCAGGTCCCACTTGTTGTAGGCGACGACGAGGGCCCGGCCCGACTCGACCACCATCGAGATGATCCGCAGGTCCTGCTCGGCGAGCGGCTCGTCGGCGTCCACCAGGACGACCGCGACCTCGGCCCGCTCCAGCGCCGACCGGGTGCGCAGCGTCGCGTAGAAGTCGGCGCCCTGGTTCTCGCGGTGCCGTCGCCTGATCCCGGCCGTGTCGATGAACCGCCAGGTCTTCCCGCCCAGCTCGATCATCTCGTCGACCGGGTCGCGGGTCGTGCCGGCGACCGCGTCCACCACGGCCCGTCTCTCCCCCGCCAGCTGGTTCAGCAGGCTGGACTTGCCGACGTTCGGGCGCCCCAGCAGCGCGACCCGCCGGGGCCCGCCCGTCTCACCGAACGTCTCCGCCGGGGCCTCCTCGGGCAGCGCCTCCAGGACCGCGTCGAGGAGGTCGCCGCTGCCGCGCCCGTGCAGGGCGCTGACCGGGTGCGGCTCCCCGATGCCGAGCGACCACAGCACCGCCGCGTCGGCCTCGGCGCCCGTGTCGTCGACCTTGTTGGCGACCAGCACCACCGGCTTCCCGGAGCGGCGCAGGATCTCCACCACGGCCTCGTCCACGTCCGTCGCGCCGACGGTGGCGTCGACGACGAACATCACGACGTCGGCCAGCTCGACCGCCAGCCGTGCCTGCTCGGCGATCGCCGCGGCCAGCCCGGACGCATCCGGCAGCCAGCCGCCGGTGTCGACCACCGTGAACCGCCGCCCGGACCACGTCGCGTCGTAGGCGACCCGGTCCCGGGTGACGCCCGGCACGTCCTCCACGACCGCCTCGCGACGCCCGAGGATCCGGTTGACCAGCGTGGACTTGCCGACGTTCGGCCGCCCTACCACCGCCACGACCGGCGCGGGCCCCGCGTCCTCGGCGACGTCCTCGACGATGCCCGCCGTCTCGATCTCGTATTCAGTCATTCCGTTTGCCCCGAGGGGCTCATCCCGTCTCTTTCGCGAGGCGGACGACCGCCTCGATGACCTCGCCGAGCCCCAGCTCGGTCGAGTCGATCTCGTGCGCGTCCGCCGCCTTGGCCAGCGGTGACGCGGTGCGGGTGGAGTCGAGCCGGTCCCGCCGCGCCTGCTCGGCCAGGGTCAGGGTCACCGAGGCGCCGGGATCGGCGGCCGGGTCCTGTGCCCGGCGCAGGGCACGGGCCTCCTCGCTGGCGGTGAGGTACACCTTGACCTGGGCGTCCGGCGCGACGACGGTGCCGATGTCGCGTCCCTCCACCACGATCCCACCGATGCCGATGATCTCACGCTGGAGCGCGACCAGACGCGCCCGGACCGCCGGGACCGAGCTGACCGCGCTCACCGCGTTGGTGACCTCGCGGGAGCGGATCGGGCCGGACACGTCCGCGCCGTCCACCGTGATCGTGGGCGCGGCCGGGTCGGTGCCCGACTCCAGCACCGGCTCCAGGCTGCGGGCCGCGACGGCGCCCGCGTCCTCGACGGGCACGCCGTTAACCAGCATCCACCACGTCATGGCGCGGTACATGGCGCCGGTGTCGAGGTAACGCAGGCCGAGCGCGGCGGCGACGCCCCTGGACGCGCTGGACTTCCCCGACCCGGACGGGCCGTCCATGGCGATGACGAGCGGCACGAGCGCTCCCTTTCCTTCGGCGTCGGAGCGCCCGCCGGCACGGGCGGCGGCGGGCGAAGCGGGCGGCGGTGCGGAGGTGTTCCCGCAGGGGTCCCAACGCACCAGGCTACCGGCCCCCCGGGACCGCCGGGGCCGCCTGGACCACGCCGGATCAGCGCGGGACGGACCAGCCCCGGGCACGGAGCTCGGCGGCCAGCCGCTCGGCCTCCTCCGGGACGACCGCGATCTCCAGCACGCCCAGCGGGCGGCCCGGCGAGTGCTCGATCCGCAGGTCCTCGATGTTCACCTGGGCGATCCCCACCGCCTGGAAGATCATCGCCAGCTCACCGGGACGGTCCGGGACGACCACCTGGACGGTCGCGTAGGTGGACTGAACGCCGCCGTGCTTGCCCGGAATGCGCGACTGGCCGGCGTTCCCGCGCAACAGCAGGTCGGCGACATGGGTGGCGGCCTCCTCGCTGCCGTCGCGCAGCAGCGAGGCGGCGACGGCCAGGTCGGTGGCGACGGCCTCCAGGACGTCGGCGACGGGCGCGGAGTTGGCCGACAGGATCCCGATCCACAACCGGGGGTCGCTCGCGGCGATCCGGGTGACGTCCCGGACGCCCTGACCGGACAGGCCGAGCGCCACCTCGTCGGCACCGGTCAGCCGGGCGGCGACGGCCGCCGACACCACGTGCGGGGCGTGCGAGACGAGCGCGACCGCCCGGTCGTGCTCGGCGGCGTCCACCGCCACGGGCATCGCCCCGCAGCCCCGAGCGAGGGCCGTGACGATCTCGACCGCGTCGGGGGTGGCCTCGGGCGGTGCGCACAGCGCCCAGGGGCGGCCGAGGAACAGGTCCGCGCGGGCCGCCGACGGGCCCGACCGCTCACTGCCCGCGAGCGGATGGCCGGCGACGAACACCGACAGGTCACAGCCGAGATCGGCGGCCTGCGCCAGCGGCAGCGCCTTCACGCTCGCCACATCGGTGTAGGCCGCGGCCAGGCGGCGCTTCTGCGCGTCCAGGAGGGTGACGGCGACGGCGGCGGGCGGCACCGCGAGCACCGCGAGGTCGGCGGGCCCGTCGGGCGCGCCGTCCGGAAGCGGATCGCCCGCGCCCAGCTCGACGGCCAGCGACAGCGCCGCCGCGTCCCGGTCGGTCAGCAGCACCTCGGCGCCGCGCTCGCGCATCGCCAGCGCGATCGACGTGCCGATCAGCCCGGTCCCGACCACGATGATGCGTCGGCCGGTCATCCCCTCGTCCACCTTGTCACCCTATCGGCGGCACGCGGCCGGGCGCGCTGTGGCGCCACATCCGGGCGTGCAGTTGAACAGTCCCGGGTACTACCGCGCCCGCGTCACTGCGCGATGTCCAGGCGGAGCGCGGTGGCGCCGCGCAGGTAGACGTGCTGGACGTCCGCGCGGGGCCGGTCGGTCTCGATGTGCGCCATCAGCCGGATCACCCGGGGCAGCGCCCGCGGGACACCGATCTCCGTCGCGCACAGCAGCGGCACCTCGTGGAAGCCGAGCTTGCGCGCGGCGAGCGCCGGGAACTCCGCCGTCAGGTCCGGCGTGACCGTGAAGATCACGCTGATGACGTCGTCGGTGCTGAGCGCGTTGCGGGCCATCACCTCGGTGACCAGCTCCGTCGTGGCCTCCAGTATCTGGTCCCGGTCGTCGGCGTCGATCTGCGTCGCCCCCCGGACCGCGCGTACCGCCACTGTCGTCCCCCTCCGTCGGTGTGCTCTGGCCCTGTCCCCTGAAGTCCCGGTCCCTAGAGTCCCACGGCCTTGTAGAGCTCGCCGACCTCCCGGACGGTCAGCGCGCGCATGGTCCCCGGCTTCAGCGAGCCGAGCTTGATCGGCCCGAACTCGATGCGGGCGAGCTGCTGCACCGGGAACCCGGCCTCCTTCAGCAGCCGCCGGACGATGTGCTTGCGCCCCTCGTGCAAGGTGATCTCGACCAGCACCCGCCGCCCGACCTGGTCGAAGATGCGGAACGCGTCGGCCTTGGCGGGGCCGTCGTCGAGCGTCATCCCGGCCTTCAACCGCTTGCCGAGGTCACGCGGGATGGGCCCGTGCACCTCGGCCAGGTAGGTCTTGAAGACCCCGTACGAGGGGTGGGTGAGGCGGTGCGACAGCTCCCCGTCGTTGGTGAGCAGGATGAGACCCTCGGTGTCGGTGTCGAGGCGGCCAACGTGGAACAGCCGCTCGGGTACCTCCACGTAGTCGGCGAGGGACTTGCGGCCCCGCTCGTCGGCCATGGTGGATACCACCCCGCGTGGCTTGTTGATCGCGTAGTAGCGCATCTCGGCGCGGGTCTCGACGCGCCGGCCGTCCACGTGGATGACAGCGCGCCGGGGGTCGACGCGCTCACCGAACCGGAACACCTTCTTCCCGTCGACGGTGACGCGGCCCTCGCCGATCAGCTCCTCGCAGTGGCGGCGGCTGCCGATCCCGGCCTCGGCCAAGACCTTCTGCAGCCGCACGCCCTCGTTGTCGCTCACTTGTCCTCAACTATGTCTTCTGGCAGGTCGTCGGGAAGGTAGGGGGCGAGCTCGGGCAGCTCGCCGAGTTCGCGCAACCCCAGCCGCTCCAGGAAGTACCCGGTGGTCCGGTAGAGGTGCGCCTGCGTCTCCGGCTCCTGCCCGGCGTCCTCGATCAGGCCGCGCAGCGTCAGGGTCCGCATGACACCGTCGCTGTTGACACCCCGGATCGCCGACACACGCGCACGGCTGACCGGTTGCCGGTAGGCGACGACGGCGAGCGTTTCCAACGCGGCCTGGGTGAGCCGCGCCTGTTGGCCGTCGGTGACGAACCGTTCCACGACCGGAGCGCACACGTCCCGGGTGTAGAACCGCCAGCCGCCGGCGACCTCCCTGAGATCGAACCCCCGGCCTTGTTCAGTGTATTCCGCGGCCAGACCCCGCAGGGTCTCGGCGACCTCGCCGCGGGGCCGCTCCAGGAGCTGCGCGAGGGTGATCTCGGCGACCGGCTCGTCCACGACCAGCAGGATCGCCTCGATCGACGCCCGCAGGCCGGGCAGCTCGGGGCCGTCGCCGGCGGCGGGCTCCTCAGTCATCGTCCTCCCCGTCCCCGTCGCGCCCGGCCGGCGCGTCGTCCTTCTTCGGCTCCTGGGAGCCCTCGTAGTCGTCGCCGACCCGGATGTCGCCGTCGTCGGTACCGGTCCAGGTGACGTGCAGCTCTCCGAGGGGCTCCAGCTGCTCGAACGTGACCGCCTGCTCCCGGTACAGCTCCAGCAGCGCCAGGAAGCGGGCGACGACCTCGTAGGTGCCCTCGGCGTCGGACGCCAGGACGCGGAACGTGGTCCTGCGGAGCCGGCGCAGCCGCTCCACGACGATCGCTGCCTGCTCCTTGACGCTGGCCCTCGGCTGGTACATGTGCTCGACCGACACCGACGGCGGCGCCTTGGGGGCGAGTGCCTTGGCCGCCAGGCGCGCGAACTCCTCGGGACCGAGGCCGAGCAGCACCTCCGGCAGCAGGTTGGCGAACTTCGGCTCCATCGGCACCAGCCGCGGGAACCGCCGGTTCTGGTCGGCGATCCGCCCGGCGATGACCTGCGCGACCTCCTTGTAGGCGCGGTACTGCAGGAGCCGCGCGAACAGCAGGTCGCGGGCCTCCAGCAGCGCCAGATCCTCCTCGTCGTCGACCTCCCCGGACGGCAGCAGCCGCGCCGCCTTGAGGTCCAGCAGGGTCGCCGCGACCAGCAGGAAGTGGCTGGCCTGGTCGAGGTCCCATTCCTTGCCGTGCGAGCGGATGTGGGCGATGAAGTCGTCGGTGACCTTGTGCAGCGACACCTCGGTGATGTCGAGCTTGTGCTTGGAGATCAGCCCCAGCAGCAGGTCGAACGGGCCGTCGAAGTTGTCCAGGTGGACGTGGAACCCGTGCTCGTCCTCGCCCTGGTCCGGCTTCGGCGGCGTCTCGTCCACGCCGCTCACGGTAGCGGAGCCCACGTCAGGAGGTCTCGCGCCCGGTCATCCGGCGGATCAGGTCCGTCACCTCGGTTCGGGTGAACCTGCCGCTGATGGTCAGCGCGCCACCGGTGATCGGACCGCCGGCGATCTCCGGCGCGGCCAGGACCCGGCCGCCGACCACCATGGCGATCTGCCGGGTCGGGGTCCCTGGCGGGGCCTGGGCGGCCAGCCCGCTGAGCCGGGCGAAGCCCGCCGCGTCCGCCGTGTCCAGCGTCAGCTGGACGCCCCACGTCTGGCCGGTGGTGGGGCCGGGCGGAGCCACCTTGATCTCCTGGACGTGCGTCACCGTCATACCGCCGGGGGCCGGCCGGTAACAGGAGGTGCTCGTGGTGTCGGGGAGCGTCCCGGCTGCGCACGGTGGCTGAGTGATCGCCTCGACCTGCTGGAACCTCAGCGGTTCGCGCAGGTCGGCGGGCCCGGAGACCTCGGCGTCGGCGTCGCCGTCACGCAGGAGGAGATAACCGGCGACGCCCGCGACGAGCAGGAGGACCACCGCGGCCACGGCAACCAGGACGACGACGAGCCGCCCCGGGCCGCGCGAGGCGGACGGGGGCGGAAGCGGCGGGAAGGCGCCGGGCGGCGGAGGCCCGTACGGCGTTCCGGGGGGCTGGCCCATCTCGATCCCTACCGGCGGCAGGCCCTCACTCGACGTGCGCCCACCGTTCGAGCACCTCCCGCGCCAGGCCGCGGTAGGCGTTCGCCCCCATCGAGTTCGGGTCGAAGTAGGTGATCGGCTCACCCGCGACGGTCGCGTCGGGGAACCGCACCGTGCGATTGATGACGGTATGGAAGACCTTGTCGCCGAAGGCCTCGACGATGCGGCCGAGGACCTCGCGGGTGTGCAGGGTGCGCGAGTCGTACATGGTGCCGAGGACGCCGTCGATGACCAGGTCGGGGTTGATGCGCCCCTGCACCTTCTCGATGGTCTCCATCAGCAGCGCGACGCCGCGCATCGCGAAGTACTCGCACTCCAGCGGGATCAGCACGCCCTCGCTGGCGGCCAGCGCGTTGATGGTGAGCAGGCCGAGCGACGGCTGGCAGTCGATGAGGATGTAGTCGTAGTGCGGGATCGCCGACTTCAGCGATCCCTGGAGGATGTACTCGCGGCCGACCTCGTGGACGAGCTGGACCTCGGCACCCGACAAGTCGATGTTGCTGGGCAGCAGGTCCATGCCGTCGACGCCGGTCTCGATGACGACGTCCTCCCACTCGGTGTCCTTCTCGAGCAGCATGTTGTGGATCGTCAGGTCGAGCTGACGCGGGTCGCCCTTGCCGAGCCCGACCGACAGCGCCCCCTGGGGGTCGAAGTCGACGAGCAGGATACGGCGGCCGTACTCGGCGAGCGCCGCGCCCAGGTTGATGGTCGTGGTCGTCTTGCCGACGCCGCCCTTCTGGTTGCAGACGGCGACGATCCGCGCGGGCCCGTGCTCCGCGGGCGGCTCCGGTTCGGCAAAGACGGGCACGGGTCGCTGAGTGGGACCGAGGGCTCGGCTCGGATCGGTCTCTATGGTGGCGGAGGAGAGCACTCCCTCCGCACCCTTTGTGCTGGTCACCAGATCCCTCCCCGGACAGGCCGGAAACGCCATCCAGAACGGGGACTCTAGGCCCCCGCCCCCCGCGGCTCAAGCCGACGCGCGCCGATCGTCGGGAATTGTCAGCTCCGCGCGCGGGGATGCGAGGTGGCGTAGACCTCGCGCAGCAGCTGCACCGTGACGAGAGTGTAGACCTGTGTGGTCGTCACGGAGGCATGTCCGAGCAACTCCTGCACGACCCGCACGTCAGCGCCGCCGTCCAGCAGGTGGGTGGCGAAGGAGTGCCGCAGCGTGTGCGGGGAGACCTCCGACAGCCCGGCCCGTCCGGCGGCGGCGCGCAGCACCATCCAGGCGCCCTGCCGCGAGAGCCGCCCGCCGCGGGCGTTGAGGAACAGCGCGGGGCCGCCGCGTCCGGCGTGGGCCAGCTCGGGGCGAGCGCGGACGAGGTAGGCCTCCACCGCCTGCCGTGCGTAGTCACCGACAGGGACGATCCTCGCCTTTCCCCCCTTTCCCGCGACGCGCGCGAAGCCCTCCCGCAGGTCGAGGTCGTCGACGTCCAGGCCGACGGCCTCGGAGATCCGCGCACCGGACCCGTACAGCAGTTCCAGCAACGCGCGATCGCGCAGGCCGCGGGCGGCGCCGGCGTCGCCGTCGGACGGGCCGGCCGCCACGGCGAGGAGCCGCTCGACCTCGTCCAGGGAGATGGCCTTGGGCAACCGCCGGGGCGGCGTGGGCGGCTTGACGTCGTGCGCGGGATCACCCGACGCCAGGCCCTCGCGCAACGCGAACCGGTGCAGCCCGCGGACGGCGACGAGCGCCCGCGCCGCCGAGCCCGCCGACAGCGGCGGGTGGTCGGCATCGCCCTCACGCAGGCCCACCAGGAACGCCCGGACGTCGTCCTCGGTGATCTCGGCGATGGACGCGTGGCCCCGCGCGTCCTGCATGAGGGCGTAGCGGCGCAGGTCACGGCGGTAGGAGCTGAGGGTGTTGGCGGCCAGGCCGCGCTCGACGGCGAGGTGCCCGAGGTAGGTGCGCACGGCCGAGTCCAGCGGGGAACCCGTGCCGGCGTCTTCCGCGGGGGGCCGCGCGGCGCTCCGGCCGGTCGTGCTCGTGGACAGTGCGGCACCTCTTCTGGCGGTCGGGCGGGGCCGGTCGGCCGTGCGGGTCGTGCCCATCATGCCCCCTCCCGAACCCCCGGGAGACCTCATCCGCGCGGCGCCCGCGCCGCACGCGGGGCGTGGCCGCCGCCCGTCAGCCCTCGGGAGCGTCGACGGGCCGCAGGTCGCGGTAGCCACCGGCGCGGGCGGCGTGCACGGCGAGGATCCCCACCACCGCGACCATGTTGTGCACCTCGCCCGCGAGCACCTTCCGGACGGCCTCCTCCAGCGGGACCCACACGATGGGCATGTCCGCCTCCTCGTGCACCCGCTCGAAGTCGATCTCCACAGCGGGCACCTCGGTCAGCCCCCGGGCAAGGAAGATCCGGACACGCTCGTCCGACATGCCGGACGAGGGGAACACGTCGGCCAGGGTGTCCCAGCGGTCGGCGCGATAGCCGGCCTCTTCCAGCAGTTCCCGCTCGGCGAGCTTGTGCAGCGGCTCCCCGGCGACGTCGCGGAGCCCCGCGGGAGCCTCCCACAACAGGTGCCCGACGGGATGCCGGTACTGCCGCAGCAGCAGGACACGGTCCCGGTCGTCGAGGGCGAGGATCCCGACGGAGCCGGGATGCTCGATGACGTCCCGCCCGACGATCTCGGTGCCGTCGCCGCGCGGCATCTCCACCTGGTCGCGGCGGACCGCGAAGACGTGCCCCTCGAACGCGGTGTCCCGCCCGGTGACCGTCCACCGCTCCGGACGGTCGCGGACGTCGTCGGCGCTCACCGGGCGGTCACGCGACCGGCGTCGCCCTCCGGTCCCGTGCCCCCGCGGGCCTCGGCGTAGTCGAGCGCGGCGGAGACCAGCCCGAGGAACAGCGGGTGCGGACGGGTCGGCCGGGACCGGAACTCCGGGTGCGCCTGGGTGCCGACGAAGAACGGGTGCTGATCGCGGGGCAGCTCGACGTACTCGACGAGCCGCCCGTCGGGCGACAGCCCCGAGAACCGCAGACCGGCCTCCTCCAGCCTTTCGCGATAGCCGTTGTTCACCTCGTACCGGTGCCGGTGCCGTTCGGAGACCTTCGCCTCCCCGTACAGCTCCCGGACGGAGGATCCCTCGGCGAGATCCGCCGGGTAGAGGCCGAGCCGCATCGTCCCGCCCATGTCACGCTCCCCCGCGACGACGTCGAGCTGGTCGGCCATGGTCGCCACGACGGGGTGCGCCGTGGTCGCGTCGAACTCGGCGCTGCCGGCGTCGGCGAGCCCGCCGAGCGTCCGGGCCGCCTCGATGACCATGCACTGCAGGCCGAGGCAGATGCCGAGCAGCGGGATCCGGTTCTCACGGGCGTACCGGACCGCGCCGAGCTTGCCCTCGATCCCGCGGACCCCGAACCCGCCCGGGACGAGAACCCCGTCCACACCGTCCAGCTCACGCTTGGCGCCCTCGGGGGTCTCGCAATCGTCGCTCTTGACCCAGCGGATATGGACCTTCGCATCGTTGCCGAACCCGCCGTGCCGCAGCGCCTCGGTCACCGACAGATACGCATCGGGCAAGTCGATGTACTTGCCGACCAGCGCGATCGTGACCTCCCGCGCCGGCTTGTGGACACGGCGCAGCAGCTCGTCCCAGGCCCCCCAGTCGACGTCACGGAACGGCAGGCCGAGGCGGCGCACCACGTAGGCGTCCAGCCCCTCCGAGTGCAGCACCTTCGGGATGTCGTAGATGCTGGCGGCGTCGACGGCGGACACCACGGCCTCGCGGTCCACGTCGCACATCAGGCTGATCTTGTGCTTGAGCCCGTCGGTGATCGGCCGGTCCGAACGGCACACGATCGCGTCGGGCTGGATGCCGATCGAGCGCAGCGCGGCGACCGAGTGCTGCGTCGGCTTGGTCTTCAGCTCACCGGACGGCCCGATATAGGGCAGCAGCGACACGTGCAGGAAGAAGCAGTTGTCGCGCCCGATCTCGTGCCGGATCTGCCGGACCGACTCCAGGAACGGCAGCGACTCGATGTCCCCGACGGTCCCCCCGACCTCGGTGATCACGATGTCGACCTCCGGGTCGGTGGCCATGCCCCGGATCCGGTCCTTGATCTCATTGGTGATATGCGGGATGACCTGGACGGTATCCCCCAGATACTCCCCGCGCCGCTCCTTGGCGATCACATTCGAGTAGACCTGACCCGTGGTGACGTTGGCGGACCCGTGCAACTCGGTGTCCAGGAACCGCTCGTAGTGCCCGATGTCCAGATCGGTCTCGGCCCCGTCGTCGGTGACGAACACTTCACCGTGCTGGAAGGGATTCATCGTCCCGGGGTCGACGTTCAGGTAGGGATCGAGCTTCTGCATGGTGACCCGCAGGCCACGAAGTGCCAGAAGCCGCCCGAGACTGGACGCCGTCAGTCCCTTGCCGAGGCTTGAGGCGACGCCGCCGGTGACGAAGAGATGCTTGGTAGGTCGTGTGCTACCAGTGGCTGCCGAAGGCAAGAAGACACTCCCGTGGTCGTTGCGAGGCGGAACAGACTCACTGTCCACGGAGCACCAGCTTATTGCATAGTTCATGGCAGTGCCCTCGGCGGCGGGCCCAGCGGCCCTCCTTCCACGGCCACCGCGGCGATCGCAGTACCCGTTGAAGGGAGGGCCTCCAAGGCCCGACCGCCAACGGCACTGCTATAGACGGGGCGCCGCTGTGGGCATGATGGTGCGGAGTTGTCGGGTGAGTTCGTCGATGAGGGATCTTGCCTGGTCGGCGGCGTTGCGGGCGGCGTCGCGCTCCTGGGAGAGTTCGGCGATCGAGGCGCGCTGCTCGGTGACCGCCTGGGCGAGTTGGTCGACCCATTGGTCGCGTTCGGCGAGTTTTTCGGCCACGGCGTCGCGTTCGGCGGCCATCTGGCGCATGCCGGCGACCGCCTTGTCGCGTTCGCGGCCGGCCTGGTCGGCTCGGCCGCGGGCGAGGGTGAGCTCGGACTCGGCGCGGGCCTGGGCCTGGACGGCGGCCTCCCTCGTGCGTTCGGCGGCCTCCCTGGCCTTGGCGTTGGCGTCGCGTTCGCGTTCGGCCTTCTTGGCGGCGTCGAGTGACTGGGCGGCGGTGTCGAGGGCCTGCTGCCGTTCGGTCTCGGCCACCTCGGCGCGCCCGCCGGACTCCTGGGCGCGGCGTTCGGCGTCCTGTGCGCGGCGCTCGGAGTCCTGCGCGCGGCGCTCGTTCTCCTGGGCGCGACGTTCGGCGACCTCGGCGCGGCGGCGGCTCTCGTCGGCCTCCTTGCCCGCGGCGACGACGGCGTGCTGGAGGTTCTGGGCGGTCATCTCGGCGTCGGTGACCTTGGCGCGCAGTGTCGCCAGCTCGCTGTGCGCGTTCTCCAGGGCCCGTGACAGCTCCGACGCCTGCTCGGCGACGCGGTCGCGTTCGGACTCGGCGGAGCGGCGGCCGCCGACGGCGTCCTCGACGGCGCGCAGGGCGTCGTCGCGGGCCTCGCTCATGGCGTCGCGTTGCTGGATGGCCTGCCGGACGGTGGCCTCGGTCTCGGCGACGCGGCGTTCGGCTTGCTCGACCTGGGCCTGGAACTGTTCCATCTGGGCTCGGGCCTGGTCGGCCTGAGCACGCGCCTGGTCGGCCTGGACGCGGGACTGTTCGGCCTGGCCGCGCAGTTGGTCGGCCTGGGCGCGGCCTTGTTGGGCCTGGTTCCACGCGGCGGCGGCGTCGCGCTGCGCTGATTCCTTCTCCGTCTGCAGCGCGGCGATCTGAGTGACGGCCTCGTTCTGAACCTCGGCGGCGCGGCGGTCGGCTTCGGCGACCTTGCGTTCGGCCTCGACGGCACGGCGGTCGGCCTGCTCGGCCTGACCCCGGGCGCGCTGCACCTCACCCCACGCCGCGGCCGCGTCCCGCTGCGCCGACTCCTTCTCCGCCTGGACGGCGGCGATCTGCGCGGCGGTCTCGGTCTGCGCCTCGGCGACGCGGCGTTCGGCCTCGACGGCACGGCGGTCGGCCTGCTCGGCCTGACCCCGGGCGCGCTGCACCTCACCCCACGCCGCGGCCGCGTCCCGCTGCGCCGACTCCTTCTCCGCCTGGACGGCGGCGACCTGGGCGGCGGTCTCGGTCTGCGCCTCGCTGACCTTGCGCTCGCCGGCGGCGAGCGCGTCGCCGATGAGGTCGGCCATCTGGCGGAGCCGCTCGACGATGTCCCAGGGCTGGGCCTCGGGCTGTTCGACCTCGGGACGCGGCGGCTCGCCGGTCTGCTGGGGCTTGGCCATCTGTATCGGCTGCTGGGCGGCAGGGACGGGCACGTCGGTCCCCCGTCCGGGGTCACGTCCCATCGCGGGCCAGGGGGAGCCCGCGTCCGGGACCCCGCGCGAACCACCCGATCCGTTCAGCTCACTCACGTTGTTCCTCGCCTGGCGGCTTGCGGGGCTGCCATGGACATGGTGCTCGCTTCACTCCTCGCCCTGCGGCTCGTCGCTTCGCTCACGAAAGGCACTCTAGTGCCGACCCGCGCAGCGTTTGCCCAGTTTGGGGTTTAGTTTCGTGATCCTCGTGGCGTGTTCGCGCACGCCGGATGCCTGATCACCGCCCTTGTGGGGCCCCGAGGAGACCTCCGACGGTGCCGGGGGTCACATTCCGAGGGCGCGGGAACACGGCGACGAGGGGCGCTGGTGGAACAATCGCACCCCATGGAGCCTCGCACCCTGTATCCGCCGATCGAGCCGTACGACTCTGGCCTGCTCGACGTCGGCGACGGACAGCAGATCTACTGGGAGGTCTGCGGGAATCCCGACGGCAAGCCCGCGGTGATGCTGCACGGCGGCCCCGGTGGCGGGTGCAACGCGGAGCACCGCAGGCAGTTCGACCCGGAGGCGTACCGGATCGTGCTGTTCGACCAGCGCAACTGCGGGCGTAGCCTGCCGCACGCCAAGGACCCGAAGGTGTCGCTGGAGGCGAACACCACCTGGACCCTGGTCGCCGACATGGAGCGGCTCCGCGAGCACCTCGGGGTCGAGCGCTGGCTGGTGTTCGGTGGGAGCTGGGGCAGCGCGCTGTCGCTGGCGTACGCGCAGACGCATCCGGAGCGGGTCACGGAGCTGGTGCTGCGGGGGATCTTCACGCTGCGGCCGTTCGAGCTGTACTGGTTCTACCAGGAGGGGGCGTCGCTGCTGTTCCCCGACCTGTGGGAGAAGTACATCGAGCCGATCCCGGAGGACGAGCGGGAGGACCTCATGTCCGCGTTCCACGAGCGGCTCAACTCACCCGATCGGGACGTGCGGGTCGCCGCCGCCAAGGCGTGGGCGACGTGGGAGGGCTCGACGATCACGCTGCGGCCGGACGCCGAGCTCGCGGGTGGGTTCGGCGAACCGGACTACGCGGTCGCGTTCGCCCGGATCGAGAACCACTACTTCGTCAACGAGGGCTTCTTCGAAGACGAGCAGCTGATCAGGGACGTGGGCAAGATCCGGCATATCCCCGCCGTCATCGTCCAGGGCCGCTACGACGTGTGCACGCCGGTCGCGACGGCGTGGGACCTGCATCGGGCGTGGCCGGAGGCGGAGTTCCACATCGTCGACGACGCCGGGCACGCCTACAGTGAGCCGGGGATCCTGCACCATCTCATCGAGGCGACCGACCGCTTCGCGAAGAAACCCTGAATGCCCCCTGAAGACAATCTGAAAACCCGCCGAGTGCCGTCTGACCGGTTCCGGCAAGCGGAGATTCCGGGGCCGCCGCAACATGGACGGCGGTGGGCCCGGAATGAGCTTGGGGCCCGGCTTCCCGTGGGGTCCTCAATTTTGCTCCCGGACGTCCCAAAAACAGCAGTTCCCTCACCTAACAGCAACCATCGCCTTACTCAGAAATAAGTCATGTCTCGATCGAAGGAGAGTGTGAACCCCGTCCCCGAGCCCACGTGGACGCCTTGATCCCCATCCGCCCCAGGGTCCGCGCGACCTGCCCGACCTCCGCAGACAGGTGACGACGTCCGCATACAGGGCCGCGTTGACAACGAATCCAAGTGATTCACCTCACAGAACCGATACACAAAACTGCTCGCCAAACTCGGGGGAATCACTAGAGTGACCCGCAGATCGGCAGCATGAGGCGCCTTCCGCCCATTCAGCCGTCCCGCCTGCACAGCGCGGGAAAATACGCGCCTTCGGCCCGCGTTAACATGGCCGAAATATCTTCGGATTTGGCAAGCCTACTGCCATACCCGCGGTAGCTGCGGATCAAACATCTCGCAGATAACATTCGGGAACGATCACTCGGCGAGATTCGCTAAGTTGCCTGGACATGGCAGCGCAATACCTGGAATCAACGACCCGACGCCCCGACAACGAGACGAACGTGGACGTGCAACTCCAGGAGCCGAGCCTCGCCGACGGCCCCGACCTCTGGCGGATCGCCCGTGACTCCCGGGTCCTGGACGTGAACTCGCCCTACAGCTACACGCTGTGGTGCCGCGACTTCGCCGGCACATCCGTGGTGGCGCACGACGGCGGCGCCGCCTGCGGGTTCATCACCGGCTACGCCCGCCCGTCCCGTCCCGACACACTCTTCGTGTGGCAGGTCGCCGTCGACGAGGCCCACCGTGGCCAGGGCCTGGCCCGGCGCATGCTGGACTGGCTGGCCGCGCGCGGCCACCGGTTCATGGAGGCGACCGTGACGCCGGGGAACACCGCCTCCACCGCGATGTTCGAGTCGTTCGCCCGCGACCAGGGCTGCGAGCTCTCCCGCAGCCCCCTGTTCGGCGCGGAGCACTTCCCCGAAGGGGGACATGAGCCGGAGGTGCTCTTCCGGATCGGGCCGCTCTCCACCGCGGACTGACCGCCCGTCGCGGGAGGACCGATCCCACCCGACCCCGCACCAACCCCGCTCCCCATCCAACCTGCCGGAGGCAGACATGGACGTTTTCGCCCGCATGGAATCGGAAGTCCGCGGCTATTGCAGGGGCTGGCCCACGGTGTTCACGACGGCACAGGGCAGCCACATGACCGATGAGAACGGACGTCGGTACCTCGATTTCTTCGCCGGCGCGGGGACCCTGAACTACGGGCACAACAATCCTCAGCTGAAACGCCGGCTGATGGACTACCTCGCCGAGGATGCGGTCGTGCACAGCCTGGACATGTACACGACCGCCAAACGGGATTTCTTGGAACGGTTCAATGAGTACGTGCTCGCCCCGCGTGGGCTCGACTACAAGGTCCAGTTCCCCGGCCCGGCGGGCAACCACTCGGTCGAGGCCGCGCTGAAGCTCGCGCGCAAGTACACCGGCCGGGAGACCGTCGTCAGCTTCACCAACGCCTTCCACGGCATGACGCTGGGCGCGCTCGCCGTCACCGGGAACTCGATGAAGCGCACCGGCGCGGGCGTGCCGCTCGGGCACGGTGTCGCGATGCCCTATGACAACTACCTCGACGGCCGGACGCCCGACTTCTTGCTGTTCGAGACGATGCTGGAGGACAGCGGCAGCGGGCTGGACAAGCCCGCCGCGGTGATCGTGGAGACCGTCCAGGGCGAGGGCGGCATCAACGTCGCCACCGCCGAGTGGCTGCGCGGACTCCAGGACCTGTGCCGCCGGCAGGACATTTTGCTCATCGTCGACGACGTGCAGATGGGTTGCGGTCGCACGGGACCGTTCTTCAGCTTCGAGGACGCCGGGATCACCCCGGACATCGTCTGCCTGTCCAAGTCGCTCAGCGGGTACGGGCTGCCGTTCGCGGTGACGCTGATGCGCCGCGAGCTGGACGTGTGGGAGCCCGGCGAGCACAACGGCACCTTCCGCGGCTTCAATCCGGCGTTCGTGACCGCCGTCGCCGCACTGGAGGACTACTGGGTCGGCGCCGGGATGGAGAAGCAGACCATCGCCAAGGGCCAGCAGGTCGAGACAGCGCTGAACGAGATCGCCCTCGCGCACGCCGGGGCCGTCGACTCCGTCCGGGGCCGCGGCATGGCCTGGGGCCTGGTCATGTCCGACGCCGAGCTCGCGCCGAAGGTCTGCGAGGAGGCGTTCGGCCGCGGGCTGCTGATGGAGACCTCCGGGCCGGAGGGCGAGGTGGTCAAGCTGCTGCCGCCGCTCACCACCTCCGAGGCCGACCTCGGCCGCGGCCTGGAGATCATCGCCGAGTCGGTCGAGGCCGTCCGCACGACGGTCGCCGTCTGACCCGGTCCCGGTATCGGCCCGGCATCAGCGGAAAAGAGGAGATTCATGATCGTTCGTTCCCTTGACGACATCATCGGCACCGAGCGCGACGTACAGGCCCCGACCTGGTGCAGCCGCCGCTTCGTCCTGGCCAAGGAGGGCGTGGGGTTCTCGCTGCACGAGACCATCCTGTACGCGGGCACCGAGACGAAGATGTGGTACGCGAACCACATCGAGGCGGTGTACTGCATCGGTGGTCAGGGGGAGCTGGTCAACGAGGAGACCGGCGAGAAGCATCGGATCGAGCCTGGAGTGATGTACCTGCTGGATGGGCATGAGCACCACACCCTGCGGGCTCACACCGACCTGCGGACCGTCTGCGTCTTCAACCCGCCCTGCACGGGCCGGGAGGTCCATGACGAGAACGGCATCTACCCGCTGCTCACCGAGGAGGACGCCTGATGAGCATCATCGAATCCCACCCGACGATCGACGACGCCTACCCCACCCGCAAGGCCGCCGAGGCCGCGCTGCTGTACCGGCAGGACCCCGTCGTGTACGGCGGCCCGCAGGACGGTCCGATCGACGCCGCCACGCTCGACTCGTTCGACGCCAACGGCTACCTGTCGGTCCAGGACCTGCTCGCGCCCGCCGAGGTGGAGGACTACCGCGCCGAGCTGCGCCGGATGGCCTCCGACCCCGCCATCCTGGCCGACGAGCGCACCGTCACCGAACGCGGTTCGGACGAGGTCCGCTCCATTTTCGAGGTCCACAAGATCAGCGAGGTCTTCGCCACCCTCGTCCGCGACCCCCGCGTCGTCGGCCGGGCCCGGCAGCTCCTCGGCTCCGAGGTTTACGTGCACCAGAGCCGGGTCAACTACAAGCCAGGGTTCACTGGCAAGGACTTCTACTGGCACTCGGACTTCGAGACCTGGCACGCGGAGGACGGCATGCCCCGCATGCGCGCGGTGAGCATCTCCATCGCGCTCACCGAGAACTTCGTGCACAATGGCGGGCTAATGATCATGCCTGGCTCGCACAAGACCTTCGTGGCCTGTGTCGGGGAGACCCCGTCCGACCACTACAAGGAGTCCCTGCGCGGTCAGGAGATCGGCACTCCCGACCCCAACAGCCTGTCGATCCTGGCCGACAAGCACGGGATCGAGCTGTTCACGGGCCCGGCGGGCTCGGCGACCATGTTCGACTGCAACTGCATGCACGGCTCGAACGGGAACATCACACCGTTCCCCCGCTCCAACGTGTTCGTCGTGTTCAACAGCGTGGAGAACACGTGCGTCGAGCCGTTCTCGGCACCCGCGCCGCGTCCCTCGTTCATCGGGGCACGCGACTTCACACCGGTCGCCTGACAACAATTCGATAATCCCGACCCATCGGCCCCGCGCCCGCGGGGGGCGTCCGGCCCCCCGCGGGCGCGGTGGCACACCATCCTGGAGTTCAACGATGACTTCGAGACGCGACTTCCTCCGCACCGCCGTGCTGCTGTCCGCCGCGGTTCCGCTGGCCTCGGCGGGCTGCTCCACGACGGACCCGGACAAGGAGAAGTCGGGCGGCGGCTCGCTACAGAAGGCCAAGGACGCAGGCAAGATCACGGTCGGCTTCGCCAACGAGGCCCCGTACGGCTACACCGACAAGTCCGGCAAGCTGACCGGGGAGGCACCCGAACTCGCGCGGGCGGTCTTCAAGGAGCTCGGCATCGACAAGGTGGAGGGCGTCCAGGTCGACTTCGCCGGCCTGATCGGCGGGCTCAACGCCAAGCGGTTCGACGTGATCGCGGCCGGCATGTTCATCACCCCCGAGCGCTGCGGCTCGGTGGCGTTCTCCGACCCCGAGTACGTGGCCAAGAGTGCCTTCATGGTCCGCAAGGGCAACCCCAAGGGGCTGACGAAGCAGGACGACCCGGGCAAGAAGGACGTGAAGGTCGGCGTGCTGGAAGGCGCCGTCGAGCAGGGGTACGCCGAGAAGAGCGGCGTCAAGAAGGGCTCCATCAAGGTCTTCCCCGACCAGGCGAGCGCCTACGAGGGGCTGAAGTCCGGGCGCATCGACTGCATCTGGCTGACCCGCATCTCGCTGGCGGACCTGCTGTCCAAGCACCAGGGCGAGCCGTACGAGGTCACCCAGCCGTTCACGCCGGTCATCGACGGCAAGGAGCAGCTCGGCGCCGGCGCGTTCGCGTTCCGCAAGGCCGACACCGACCTGGTGACCGCCTTCAACGGCAAGCTCGCCGAGCTGAAGAAGGGCAACCGGCTGTTGCCGATCATCCAGCCGTTCGGGTTCACCCAGGCGGAGATCCCCGCGCCGGGCGACACCGCCGCCAAGTTCTGCCAGGGCTGATCAGGTGTCCGAGGTCCTCGACGGCTACGAGCAGTGGCTCAGGGGCGCGTGGCTCACCGTCCAGCTCACCGTCTACGGCAGCGGCGTGGCGCTGGTGCTCGCGCTGGTCTTCGGGCTGGCGGGCACCTCGCGGCACGGGGGGATCCGCGCGCTCAACCGGGTGTATGTGGAGTTCTTCCGCGGCACCGCGACGCTCGTCCTGCTGTACTGGTTCTTCTACGCACTGCCCCTGGTCGGTATCAAGCTCACCTCGACGATGTTCGCGGCGGTGCTCGCGCTCGGCCTGAACGTCGGCGCCTACGGCGCGGAGGTGGTGCGCGGCTCGATCAAGGCGGTACCGCGGGCGCAGTACGAGGCGACGGTGGCGCTGAACTTCCCGCCCGTCCAACGGCTGCGCCGGGTCCTGCTCCCGCAGGGCTTCGCGCTGATGCTGCCACCGTTCGGCAACCTGCTCATCGAGCTGATGAAGGGAACGGCGATCGTCTCGCTGGTCGGCCTGGTCGACCTGACGAAGGTCTCCAAGAACCTCCAGGGCAGCACGGGCGAGACCGTCGCCGCCTTCTCGGTGGTCCTCGTCCTGTACTTCGTCGTCGCGCAGATTCTGCAGCTGTTCGTCCGCCTCGCCGAGCGCCGCGTCGACCGGATGCTCGGCCGGCGTCCCTCCCGTGAGCCCTCGCTCGGGACGATATCGGCCGGCGCACCCGGGACGGGGGTGTCGAGCTGATGGAATGGGACTGGCAGTACACCGGCGACATCATCCCCGACCTGCTGAAGGGCCTGCGCTACACCGTCATCGCGACGCTGCTCGGCTACGTGATCGCGATCCTGCTCGGCCTGGTCTGGACGCTGCTGCGGCGCACACCGAACGTCCTCGTCCGGCAGGCGGTCCGGTGGGTCACCGAGTTCATCCGCTGCACCCCGCTGATCCCGCAGCTGTTCTTCGTCTACTACGTCATGCCCGTGTGGGGGGTGACGCTCTCGTCGCTGACCGCCGGTGTGATCACGCTCGGGGTGCACTACTCCACCTACACGGCCGAGGTGTACCGGGCGGGGATCGCCGACGTCCCGCGCGGGCAGTGGGAGGCGGCGACCGCGCTGAACCTGCCGAGATCGCGGGTGTGGCTGGACGTGGTCCTGCCGCAGGCGATCCGCAAGGTGATCCCGACGCTCGGCAACTACCTGATCGCGATGTTCAAGGACTCGCCGCTGCTGCTGGCGATCGGCGTCACCGAGTTGCTCAGCTCCGCGCAGTCCATCGGATCCAGAACCTTCGAGTACCTGGAGCCGATGACCATGGTGGGCGTGCTGTTCATCGTGGTCAGCGTCATTTCCTCGATTCTCGTCCGCCGCCTGGAGAGGCGCTATGCCACCAACTGACACCACACCAGAAAAGGGCGCGGCGCGTCCGCACGGCGACGCCCCCGGCATCCGCTTCGAGAAGGTCGTCAAACGGTTCGGCCACAACGTCGTGCTCCGCGAGCTCGACTTCACCGTGGCCCCGGGCGAGCGTGTGACGCTCATCGGGCCGAGCGGATCGGGCAAGACGACGATCCTGCGGCTGCTGATGACGCTGGAGAAGCTCGACGACGGCGTCATCTGGATCGGCGACGACACGCTGTGGCACATGGACCGCGGCGGCAAGCGCGTCCCCGCGAACCAGAAGCACCTGCACGAGATGCGCAAGCAGGTCGGCATGGTGTTCCAGCAGTTCAACCTGTTCCCCAACATGAACGTGCTGCGCAACCTCACCGAGGGGCCGGTGCGGGTGCTGGGGGTGTCCAAGGGCGAGGCGGTCGAGCGCGCGCGCGGGCTGCTCGACATGGTCGGCCTCGCCGACAAGGTAGACGCGCATCCGTCGCAGCTGTCGGGTGGGCAGCAGCAGCGTGTGGCGATCGCGCGGGCGCTGGCGATGGAGCCGAAGGTGCTGCTCCTGGACGAGGTGACGTCCGCGCTCGACCCCGAGCTCGTCGTCGGCGTCCAGGACCTGCTGCGCGACATCGCCCGGGAGAGCGATCTGACGCTGCTGTGCGTCACCCACGAGATGACCTTCGCCAAGGACATCTCCGACCGGGTCCTGATGTTCGACCAAGGGCAGATCGTCGAGGAGGGCCCGCCGGACCAGATCTTCGGCGAACCGTCCGAGCAGCGCACCCGGGACTTCCTGCAAGCCGTGCTCGCCTCCTAGCGGACAGGACGGGCGCGGCCGCCCGTGCCTCGCCCGCGTCCCCGTCGCCCCGGGGACGCGGGCGATCCCGCGCGAACGCCGCGTCTTGGGAGCGGGCACCGAGCATGGGGCGCCGGTGCAGTCAGCCGACGCCCTTCCAGGCCCGCGCGATCGTGCCGGCCCAGTCCGGGATGGAGATGTCCGCCCCGGCCTGCCGTGCGACCTCGTAGGGCAGCGAGCCCACGGGTGCCTTGTCGGGGTTGCGGACGATCTGGCCGAGGATGGCCTCGGTGAGCCCGCATCCCTTCTCCAGACGCGGGAACGCCTCGTGCACCCGCTCGGTGAAGCCGTCCGGGAACTGCTCGACGCCGAGCGCGACGACGTCGGCGCCCGCGCCGGCACTGGTCAAGGCGATCTCGGGACGCATCCGGTGGGCGATTCCCACGCTGGTGTGCAGGGCGATCGCCTCCCACACCACCTGGACCCGGTCCCGGGCCAGGCCGCGTTCTTCGAGGAACCCGGCGGCCACGTCGGCGCCGTCCACCTCGAAGCGCTGGTCACCATCGCCGCGCTCGGTCAGTCCCGCGTCATGCAGGATGCAGGCCAGAAACAGCAGCTCGTCGTCGTAGGCGATGCCGGGTCGCAGCCCCCGCGCCTCTCCGGCCGCACGCCCGAACAGGTACGTCCGCACGCTGTGGTGGGCGAGCGCGGGCGTCTCGGAGGCGAAGGCCAGGTCCAAGGCCCGGCGGGTCAGGTCGGTGTCGGGCATCGCGAACTCGGCGAACTGGTCGGCCACGGCGGTCGTCTCCTTCGGTCGGGTTCCCCGATGGTCCGGCACGCACGGAACCCCGACCAGTGTCCGGACTGCCGATGTGCGCTACGTTCTGGCCATGCATGTGATCGCGGTTCTCGCCCTGGAGAACGTGGTGGCGTTCGACCTGGCGGTCCCCGGCCAGGTGTTCGGCTCGTCCACCACGGAGCGGGATGTCCCGCTCTACGAGACGCGGGTGTGCACGGGCCCGGACGGCGCGGTGACGTCGGCGGCCCTCGGCCGGATGCGGCTGGAGAGCCCGTTCGGGCTGGACGCGCTGGCCACCGCGGACACGATCGTCGTCCCCGGCCATGACGGCCTGGCCGACCCGTCCGCCGAGGTGCTGGACGCGTTGCGGGACGCCGGCGCCCGGGGCGCGCGGATCGCGTCCATCTGTGTGGGCGCGTTCGTCCTCGCCGCCGCGGGCCTGCTGGACGGACGACGCGCCACCACGCACTGGATGTTCGCGCGAAGGCTGGCCCGGCGGTATCCGCGCGTCAAGGTCGACCCGTCCGTGCTGTACGTGGACGAAGGGCAGGTGCTGACCTCTGCGGGGATCGCCGCTGGGATCGACCTGTGCCTGCATCTCGTCCGCCGCGACCACGGCGCCGCCACGGCCGCCCGCACCGCCCGCCGGATCATCATGCCGCCGCAGCGGGACGGCGGGCAGGCGCAGTTCATCCGGCACGAGGACCCACCGGACGGCGACACCGCGCTCCAGCCGACCCTGGCGTGGCTGGAGGCGAACCTGCACCATCCGCTGACGCTGGACGACCTCGCCCGGCACGCCCGCGTCAGCGTCCGCACCCTGACCCGCCGTTTCGCCGAGCAGGCGGGGACCACGCCGCAGCGGTGGGTGTCGCGGGCCCGCCTCCGCCGCGCGCAGCAACTGCTGGAGAGCACGGACCTGCCGGTCGAGCGTGTCGCCGCCGAGTCCGGCTTCGGCTCCCCGGTGACGTTGCGCGCCCACTTCGCCCGGCATGTGGGCGCGTCGCCGCAGTCCTACCGCGCGGCGTTCCGCTCCCGCGCGTCCTGATCCCGCCACGCACCGTACCCAATGGTGTTCGGCACGGTGTGCGGGAGGCCGGCGCGGCGGGCGGCCGTGCTGAACGCGTTCGGCGCGAGGGGATGCCGTTGCGCGCCGTGTTCGTCCACCCGGACGAAGGCGAGTCCTACCTCCTGTTCACTGAAGCGGTGGACCGCCTCGCCACCGTGAGCTCCCCCGGCCTCCCCGCTTCCTGACCACCGTCAGGAGACCGGACGGCCGGGCCCCTTCTTGATCTGGTCGATGAACAGGCCGGCGAGGGCGTGCTGGCCGTTCACGGTCGGGTGGTAGCTGCGCGCCTCGGCCTGCAGCGCGGAAAGGTTCAGCGTCAGGCCGTTCATGTACGGGTCGGAGCTGCCCACCTCGTGTCCCGCGAACGCGCTGTAGGCGTCGACGAACTCGACGCTGCCGTGGCCGCGCCGGGCCACGATCCGCGCGTCCGCCTCGGCGGCGGCCTGCCGGACGAGCTGCCCCAGGTCGTACGCGCGGGCGTTCAGCCACTGCTGCTCGGGCACGCTGATGTTGTCCCCGCTCGTACCCTTGACCTCGGAGAACGCCTTCGGGTAACCCATCAGGATGATCCGCGCGCGCGGCGCGCGGGTGTGGACCTGGCCGATCAGGTCCGGCAGGTTGCGGCGGAGGTCCGACATCTTCCCGGCGATGTCGTCGCCCTGCCTGGTGCAGCTTCCGCTCCATGGCAGCTTCACCACGCACCCGGCGACGACCCGGGAGAAACCGATGTCGTTGCCGCCGACGCTCATCGTGATCAGGCTCGTGTCGGCGCCGATGCGCCCAAGCTGCGACGGCTCGCCGTGCCGGCCGTTGCGGACGTCCGCGGTGGTGGCGCCCGAACACGCCCAGAACGCGGTGCCCTTCGGGAACGGGAACGCCTTGGAGACCTCGTGGTAGTACGCCTTGGACGTCCGGTGGCAGCGCTCAAGGGGGTTCTGGTCGGCGACGGACGCCTCGGCGCCGACGCCGGCGGAGTAGGAGTCACCAAGCGCGACGTAGGAACCCCGGGTCGCCGCCTCGACGGGGGTGAGCTGCTTGCCCGGAGCCGACACCGGGTCGGCGCGGACCTCCTCCGGCGGGGGCTTGCGGCAGCCGCCGCCGAACACCTCGCAGCGCGCGGCCGGCAGCGCCACCAGCGGGACGATCCCGAGGATCACCAACCCCACCAGCACCGAGACGGCGAGACCCCGCTCGCCGAGATGGCCCCGCACCCACCGCACCCATGACCCCGGGCTCGTCATCGCTCTCCTTCGGTTCCATCGGGGAGACGTCCGCGGGGCGCCACGGGTTCCCACCTTTACATTGTAGATTCGCAAATGGGGCGCGGGCGGGGTAGGCCGCGCGTCCCACGGGCCCACGATACGTGCGGAGGGCACCGGCTCAGGGGCCCTCAGACGGACGGCGCCCACATGACGACCCGCGGGCCGAGGTCGTGCAGGCCCGCCTCGATCTCGGCGTCCCAATAGGCCCGCAGGCCCTGCCCCCAGCGCTCCTCGGGCAGTTCGGTGAAACCGTGCCGGGCGTACCACGGTCCGTTCCACGGGACATCTCGGAACGTCAGCAGACTGACGCCCGGCGCACCGGCCGCCGCCGCACGGTCCAAGACCGCCCGCAGCAGACCGGCGCCGATCCCACGGCCCACCAGGTCGCCGCGCACCGAGATCTGTTCCAGATGCACGGCCCCGTCCAGCTCTTCGAGCGCCGCGAACCCCACCGGCGGGTCACCGGCCACCAGGATCTCCGCGTCCTTGCCGATCATCTGCTCGACCACCGTCGGCCCCGGCGGAAAGACGATCCCGAGCGGGGCGAACAGCGGGTCGGCCGAGTCCTCGATCGCCGGCAGCCCCGCGAGATCCGCGGGGCCCGCCAGGCGCACCTCGTGCTCCATACAGCGATCGTAGAACCCCGTGCCGGCCGCGCCGGAACCGTCACGGCCGGGGCAGCAGCCCGCGCTCCATCGCCACCACCACCGCATGCGTACGATCGCCGACGTCGAGCTTCGCGAACACCCGCAGCAGGTGCGTCTTCACCGTCGCCTCGGCGATGACGAGCCGGCGGCCGATGTCGGCGTTGGACAACCCGTCCGCGACGCCGTTCAGCACGTCCACCTCCCGCGCCGTCAGCGGCACCGGCGCGGGTCGCCGCATCCGCGCCACCAGCCGCTCGGCGACCCGCGGCGCGAGGACGGTCTCGCCGCGCGCCGCCGAGCGGATCGCGTCGGCGAGTTGCTCGCGCGTGGTGTCCTTGAGCAGGTAGCCGATGGCGCCCGCCTCGATCGCCCGCTCGATCTCGGAATCGGTGTCGTAGGTGGTGAGGATCAGTACCCGCGTCCCGCCGCCGCCCGCGACGATCGCTTCCGTGGCCGCCGCCCCGTCCAGGACGGGCATCCGCAAATCGATCAGTGCGACGTCGGGGCACAGCCGCTCGACGAGCTCGACGGCCTCGCGCCCGTCGCCCGCCTCACCGACGATCTCGATACCGGGCTCCGCCGCCAGCAACGCGACCACCCCGGCGCGCATGACCGAGTGGTCGTCCACCACGATGACGCGAAGCGTGCCGTCCGTCATGCCACTCCCTGGGCGCTCGTCGGGATCATCGCGAGGATACGGGTGCCGTCGCCGACGGAACTGGTGACCGTGAGCTCCCCGCCGAGCTCGGCCAGCCGCCTGCGCATTCCGTCCAGCCCGAAGCCGCGGGACTCGCCGACCACGAAGCCGCGGCCGTCATCGGTGATCTCCAGCTCGACGCCGTGCGGATACTGCTCCAGCACCACGCCGACCGCGGAGGCGCCCGCATGCTTGCGGACGTTGGCGAGCGACTCCTGCGTGCAGCGCAGCAGCGCGATGCGGGTCTGCTGATCGCACTCGACCTCGGGCAGCTCCGCGCCGACGCTGATGCCGGTGTCCTCGGTGAAGCGGTCCAGGGTCCGGCGGAGCATCGCCGCGACCGAGCCCGGCGCCTGGCCGCCGGCCGGGGCCGACCCGACCAGGACGCGCGCCTCGGCGAAGTTCTCGCGCGCCGTCTGCTCGATCGAGCGGAGCTGCTGACCGCTGCGACCGGGATCGGTGCCGAGCCCGGCGCGGGCGGCCTCCGCCAGGACGATGATGGACGCGAAGCCCTGCGCGAGTGTGTCGTGGATCTCCCGCGCAAGACGCTCCCGCTCGTCCGCCGCGCCCTGCCGCCGATGCGCCTCGGCCAGGTCCCGTTGCGCGACCGCGAGTTCGGCGGCGAGGCGGCGGGCCCGCTCCTCGCTCTGCCGGACGTAGCGGAACGCGGCCAGCCCGAACACCAGGCCGACCGCATAGCCGCTCACGGTGAACACCGTGTTCCCACCGGCGCTCCCACTCCGGATGATCTCACCGGCGACCGTCGTGACGGCGGCGGCGCCGCTCAGCGCGACCGCCCGCCGCGCGCTCCCGGCGAGGATCCAGAAGTGCGGGAGGCACGCGATGTACAGCGACGCGCCGCCGTCGCGCAGGTACGACACCGCCCCGACGCCCACGACGAGAACGCCCAGGAAGGCGGTGGCGCCGAGGACGCGCGGAGCGAGGGTCGTGACCGCGAAGCACACCCCGAGCACGACCGGCACGCCGATCGCCCAGTACCTCATCGCCCCGGGATCGTCCAGCGCGGCGATGATCTGGGGGCACAGGCCAGCGAGCACCCACAGCACGGCGTACCACCGTACGAGCGCCCGGATCTGGGGCCTGTCCTCGGGCCGCGGCCATGCGTTCATGCCGGTCAGCCTACTTTTGCGAAAGGCCGCTCGACGGCCGCCGCCTGGGCCCGGCGCATTCCCCGCGAGGGCCACCAACCGCCGCTGCCGAGCAGCAGCATGATCGCGGGCAGGATCAGGATCCGGATGACTGCCGCGTCCAGCAGCACCGCCACCGCCAGGCTGAAGCCCATCTGCTTCATCTCCATGATGTGCAGGAAGATGAAGCTGGCGAACACCGTCACCATCACGAACGCCGCGCTGGTGACGACCCGCGCCGAGCTGCCCACCCCGTCCAGGACGGCCTGCCGGGTGGGCACGCCGCGCAGCGCGGCCTCCCGGATCCGGCTGATCACGAACACCTGGTAGTCCATCGACAGGCCGAACAGGATCACGAACAGGAACAGCGGGACCCGGGAGCCGATCGAGCCGGTCGAGGTGAAGTCGAACAGGCGCTCCGCCCACGTGTGCTGGAAGACCGCCACCAGGATGCCGAGGGACGCACCGGCCGACAGCAGGTTCAGCACCACGCCGACCAGGCCGAGCACCACCGACCGGAACGCCCACACGGTCATCGCGAACGTCACCAGCAGCAGCGCCCCGATGATCAGTGGCAGCTTCTGCCTCTGGTGCTCGGGGTAGTCGGTGTAGCGGGCGACGTCCCCGGTCACCGCGGTCTCCACGCCCAGCTTCCCGACGGTGGCGGGGATGTACTCGTGCCGGACGTCCCGGAGGGACGCGCGGGCGGCCTCGTCGCTGCCGTAGTGCGGGACGGGCAACTCCAGGAGGCTGATCCGCCCGTCCGGCGAGGTGCGCAGGTCCGACGTGCCGGCGAACCTCGGGTCCTGCTTCGCGCGCCCGGCCAGGTCACCGAGCGCGGCCCGCACCTCGCCCGCCCGTCCGGGATCGGCGCGGACGACGATCTGGTGCATGGACTTGAGCTCGGGGAAGGCCGCGTTCATCCGGTCGTAGGCCTGCATGGCGGGGATGTCACGGGGATGGGTCTCGCGCCCCATGTCGGTCAGGTTCATGGTGAGCAGAGGCGCGGCCAGCACGAGCATCACCAGGACGCCGACCGCCAGCGTGAGGGCGGGGTGCCGGGCCGTGGACCGCAGCATCGCGGCGGTGAGCCGGCCAGCACCGCTCTCGTCCCGTGCCGCTCGCGGCGCCGGGGTGGGCGTGCCGCGCCGCTCCCTGCGCAGCGCCCGGCGCTCGGCGCGCCGCTCCGCCCGCATGCCGAGCTTCGCCAGCAGGGCGGGCAGGACGGTCAGCGAGCTGGCCACCGCGACCAGCGTGACGAGGATCGCACCGGTGGCGATCGATGAGAAGATCACGTCGTCGGCCAGGTACAGCGTCGCGCTGGACACCGCCACCGCGAGCCCGGACACCACCACGGCCCGTCCGGAGGTCGCGGCGGCCAGTTCCACCACGGCCCGCGGGCCGAGCCGTCCACCCGAGCGGGCCCGTTCCTCCCGCTCCCGCTTGAGGTAGAAGAGGGTGTAATCGACGCCGACGGCCATGCCGATCAACAGGATGACGTTGGTGCCGACTCCGGCGTCGGGGAAGGCGTGCGAGGCGAGCATCGACAGGCCCACCGCCGCCGCGATGGACGACAGCGCCAGCAGCAGCGGCACCACGGCGAGTGCCACGGACCCGAAGACGGCCAGCAGCGTGATCAGCGTGATCGGCAACGCGATCACCTCGGTGCGCGAGAGGTCCTTGCCGCGCAGTTCCTCGACGCCCTTGCTGACCGACGGCCCGCCGGTCTCCTCGACCCGCAGCCCCGGATGCGCCGCCTGCACCCGCGCGGTCTGCTCCCTGAGCGGCTCGACATGCTTTCTGCCCTCCAGTTCGGGCCCCTTGAGGGTCACGTCGACACGGAGGACCCTCCCGTCCGCCGACCGCACGGGCGCGGCCACCGACTCCACCTCGGGCATCCGCCGCATCCGGTCGCCGACGTCCTGGGCGGCGGCGTCCACCGCACCCGCACCGGAGATCATCACCCTCTCGACGGGCCGCTGCTGGAGCCCGCCCTCGGCCGCCATGGCCTCGGCCCGCCCGGCCTCTCCGACGCGGAAGTCCGCCGACACGGCGGGGTTGCCGCCCACCGCGATGCCCACACCGAGGCACAGCGCGACGAAGAGGAACCACCCCGCGATGGCGCTCCAGGGGTGCCCGGCGCTCCACCGGGCCGCACGTACAGGAAGATTCTTCATACGAAAGATGCTGCTGGTCACGCCGCACCCGCCGACAGCGGCGACCGGTTGAACCTCCCGTCCACCGATCGGTGGACCCGGCCGAACAGGAGCCACGATGATCTACGCCGAGACCCCGCTGACCGACCCGATGCGGGAGTCGATCCGGCGGTCGTGGGACCGGCCGGCGGACGGGCCCGCCGTGCGCCTGTTCGGCGGCGAGGAGTCCGCCGCCTACCGCATCGGTGACCTCGTCGTCCGCATCGGCCCCGCCTGGCGGGGCGAGAGCGAGACCGAGTGGTGCCACGCGGTCGCCCTGCACGCGGCGGAGCGGATGCCCGAGGCGGTCGCACCGCTGCGCGCCCGGAGCGGCGCCACGGTCGTGCGGGTGGAGGGGCGTCCCCTGTCGCTCTGGCCGCACGTCCCGGGCGAGTGGCCCGACGAGGACGACCCCGCCGTGCGGACGCGGGCCGCCGAGCTCCTCGCCCGGCTGCATCGCGCCCTGGCCTCCCACCGCCCCCCGCCACGTCCAGCGCCGTCCTTCGCCGAGATCGGCATGTACGGCGAGCCGCCCGAGGACGTGCCCGCGCTCGCCGACCCCGACCTCGACTGGTGGCTGGCCGCCTTCCACGACCGCGGCCTGGCGCGCCAGGTGGTCCACGGCGACTACTACTCCGGCAACACCCTCGCCCGCGACGGCCGCCTCGTCGCCGTCCTCGACTGGGACGAGTGCCTCGTCGCGACCCCCGAGTTCGAGGTGGCGGCGGCGGCCCTGGAATGGTCGGACGCGCCCGCCGGCTCAGCGGAGCAGCGCTGCCGCTTCGTCGCCGACTACCACCGCGCGGGCGGGACCGCGGGTCCGATGGACGACGAGACGGTGGTCCAGCTCATCCGGCACCGGCTGCGCCGCGAGGCCGCCTACTTCGAGCTCGCCAGAAAGCGCGGCGTCCAGCATGACCAGGACGACCTTGAGTACCACGAGGAACGCAACGCGGCCTTCTTCGAGCTGAAGCCGTGACGCCCCCAGGAAAGGGATGCGTGCGCGGGACGTCGTCTCAGCTCATGAGGGATGGCCTGGAGACCGACGGAGAACGCCGACGCGCGTCACTCCCGTCTCGACGCCCGCGCGATCCGACGCCGGGGAATGGGCCGTCAGCTCGTTCCGGTGATGCGGTAGCGTCTCCGCGGCCGTGGCGCGGCGGGGGTCAGCTGACACCGGCCTCCTTCATGTCGCGCAGTTCGCGCTTGAGCTCCTTGATCTCGTCGCGGAGGCGGGCGGCCAGCTCGAACTGCAGGTCGGTGGCCGCCTGGTGCATCTGGTCGGTCATCTGCTGGATGAGGCCCTCCAGCTCCTCGCGGGGCCGTTCGCCGACGAGGTCGGCGGCGTGCCGGCCGACCTCCCTGGTGCGGGAGGCCAGGCCCGGGACGGGCGCCTTACCGCGGCTCTGCTGGCGGCCGGCACCGCCGATGAGGGTCTCGGTGTCGGCGTCCTCGCGGGCGAGGGAGTCGAGGATGTCGGCGATCCGCTTGCGCAGGGCCTGCGGCTCGATGCCGTGTTCCTCGTTGTAGGACCGCTGCTTGGCGCGGCGGCGGTTGGTCTCGTCGATCGCGCGCTCCATGGACGGCGTGACCGTGTCGGCGTACATGTGGACCTGGCCGGACACGTTGCGGGCCGCGCGGCCGATCGTCTGGATGAGGGACGTCTCGGAGCGCAGAAAGCCCTCCTTGTCGGCGTCCAGGATCGCGACGAGGGAGACCTCGGGCAGGTCGAGCCCCTCCCGCAGGAGGTTGATGCCGACCAGCACGTCGAACTCTCCGGCGCGCAGTTCGCGGAGCAGCTCGATGCGGCGCAGGGTGTCGACCTCGCTGTGCAGGTAGCGGACCTGGATGCCGAGTTCGAGGAGGTAGTCGGTGAGATCCTCGGCCATCTTCTTGGTGAGGGTGGTGACGAGGACGCGCTCGTCCCGCTCGGTGCGCAGCCGGATCTCGTGGATGAGGTCGTCGATCTGGCCCTTGGTGGGCTTGACGACGATCTCCGGGTCGATCAGCCCGGTGGGCCGGATGACCTGCTCGACGACGTCGCCCTTGACACGGTTCATCTCGTAGGTGCCGGGCGTCGCCGACAGGTAGATCGTCTGGCCGATGCGGTCGAGGAACTCCTCCCACTTCAGGGGCCGGTTGTCCATGGCGGACGGCAGCCGGAAGCCGTGCTCGACCAGCATCCGCTTGCGGGACGCGTCGCCCTCGTACATCGCGCCGATCTGCGGGACGGTCTGGTGCGACTCGTCGATCACGAGGAGGAAGTCCTCCGGGAAGTAGTCCAGGAGGGTGTTGGGCGCGGTGCCGGGCCCGCGGCCGTCGATGTGGCGGGAGTAGTTCTCGATGCCCGAGCAGGTGCCGACCTGCCGCATCATCTCGATGTCGTAGGCGGTGCGCATCCGCAGCCGCTGCGCCTCCAGCAACTTGCCCTGCCGCTCCATGACGGCGAGCGTGTCCTCCAGCTCGGCCTCGATGTCGCCGATGGCCCGTTCCATACGCTCTGGTCCGGCGACGTAGTGGGAGGCGGGGAAGACGTACAGTTCCTCGTCCTCGGTGATGACCTCACCGGTGAGGGGGTGCAGGGTGGCGAGCTTCTCGATCTCGTCGCCGAACATCTCGATGCGGACGGCGAGCTCCTCGTACTGCGGGATGATCTCGATCGTGTCGCCGCGGACGCGGAACGTGCCCCGGGTGAACGCCAGGTCGTTGCGGGTGTACTGCATGCCGACGAGCTGGCGGAGGAGGTCGTCGCGCTCGATCTCCTGGCCGACGCGCAGCCGGACCATACGGTCGACGTACTCCTGCGGGGTGCCGAGGCCGTAGATGCAGGACACCGACGCGACCACGACGGTGTCGCGGCGGGTGAGCAGGGAATTGGTCGCCGAGTGGCGGAGCCGGTCGACCTCGTCGTTGATCGAGGAGTCTTTCTCGATGTAGGTGTCGGTCTGCGGGATGTACGCCTCGGGCTGGTAGTAGTCGTAGTAGGAGACGAAGTACTCGACGGCGTTGCCGGGCATCATCTCGCGCAACTCGTTGGCGAACTGGGCCGCGAGGGTCTTGTTCGGCTGCATGACCAGGACGGGCCGCTGGAGCTTCTCGACCAGCCACGCGATGGTGGCGGTCTTGCCGGTACCGGTGGCGCCGAGGAGGACGGCGTCCCTGGCGCCGTCGCCGATGCGCCGGGCGAGCCCGGCGATGGCCTGCGGCTGGTCGCCGGACGGGGTCATCTCGGTGACGACCTCGAACGGCGCCACCCGGCGTCGAAGATCGGTGACTGGCCGCATACCGGCTCCCCTCCCTTGGCTACTCCCCCACTGTATGCAGGGACTACGACAAACGCGGACGCGCCGTTATTTCCGCAGCTCAGGAGGCCGGCAGTGGGAGCCTCGCGCGGACCGCGTAGCCGCCGTCCACGCCGGGCCCGGCCTCGAAGCTGCCGCCGAGGGCGGTGACCCGCTCACGCAGCCCGACCAGGCCGTTGCCGCCGCTCGGCAGGCCGTGGTCGGGCGCGGCCGTGGGGGCGCCGTTGGCGATCTCGACCTCGACGGCCTCGGGGAGGAGCCCGAGCTCGATCCTGGTGTCGGCGGCGCCCGCATGCTTGTGCACGTTGGTGAGGGCCTCCTGGACGAGCCGGTAGACCGTCCTCCCGACGGCGATGGGCATGGGCCGCTCCTCGCCGTGGATGGCCAGGTCGACGCGCAGGCCGGCGGCGCCGGATTGGCCGACGAGCTCGCGGACGTGGGCGAGGGTCACCTCCTCCTGCGGCAGTGCCTCCTCGCCCTGCCGCAGGACGCCGATGACGTGGCGGAGTTCCTCCAGCGCCTGCCGCCCCATGTCACCGATCACCCCGGCGGTCTCGGCCGCGCGGCCGGGGTCACGGACGGCGATGGCCCGGAGCGCGCCCGCATGGACGACCATGACGCTGATCCGGTTGGCGACCACGTCGTGCATCTCGCGGGCGATGCGGGTGCGTTCCTCGCCCCGGGCGCGCTCCGCGAGGAGATGCTGTTCCCGTTCCAGCCGCGCCGCCCTCTCCTGGAGGGAAGCCAGCAGTTGCTTGCGCGCTCCCATATAGAGGCCCAGGAGGACGGGGACGGCGGTGAAGGCGACGCCGAAGACGACCTGGGCAAGGAACGGCTGGTCCCTCGCGGTGGGCCCGGGGAAGGCGAGGGTCACCACGTAGCCGATTCCGGCGAGTCCCCACGCGGTACGGCGGGACGGGGTGTAGGCCGCCAGCGAGTAGAGGATGACGACGCCGGTGAACATGCCCGCGCCCGTGACCGTTCCGAAGACGATCGCGAAGACGGTCAGCCGGACCGGATGGTGACGGCGGAAGATCAGCGCGAGGCCGAGGAGCACGCTGCACGCCGACACGACGGGTGGCGGGAGGTAGAACTCCTGGTCGGTGAACCACAGGGCCACGCTGTCCACGGCGGCCAGGGACACCGCGAGGGTGACGTCCAGCGCGCGTGAACGCCGTGTCGGCCACGCCGCCGACCACCAGCCCCGCAGCTGCATGCGAGCGAGTCTATGGGCAGGATGGGATCAAGGTCGTCCGGAAAGGTGAAGGTGATGTGCGGCACCCTCGCCCCCGACCTGTCGCAGGTCGTCACTCAAGGCGCGGAGCGCCCAACCTGTAGGGGTTTGCGGACGGTGGCCCCCCTCCCGGTGCAGTGGTTACGATGACGGCGCCGACAAGGACTGGGGTAACCGCATACAATGACCCGTTTCGCCACCTGGCTCGGGAAGAACGCCGACGCCTTCATCGCGCTGGTCCTGGCCATCGCCGTCGCGGTGCTCGGCGTCGGAGTGGACCTGCCGCACGAGGACGACGTCACCAACAGCGCGATCCTCGCGGTCGTCGGGCTGCTGGCGACCTCGGTGCTGCGTGACCGGGGGCGGCGCATCCCGGTGGAGGCGGAGGTGCGCGACACCCTCCGGGCGTCGTCGGCGACGCTGGACGAGCTGAGCGGCAAACTGACCCACATCGAGGCGTTCGAGGGCGTCCTGTCCGACACCAAGCGCGCGCTGGACGAGACCACCGTCGTCCGTGTCATCGGCGGCGCGCAGGTGGCGCACGTCCTGGAGGAGGCGCGCCGCGACACCGACCGATGGTTCTTCAAGGGCGGCACCGGAACCTACATCCGCGCCAAGACGCTGCCCGAGTGCGTGGCGGCGGCCCGCCGGGAACGGCGGACGCTGCTGTTCCGCCTGGAGATCATCGACCCGACGGACGTCGAGGTCTGCGAGGCGTACGCGCGGCACCGCCGCTCGGTGGCCGACGGCCCGGACGCCACCGGCGAGCCGTGGACACTGGAGCGCACCCGTAAGGAGGCCTACGCCACGTTGCTGGCGGCCTGCTGGCACAAACAGCGGTTCGGGATGCTCGACATCGACATCGGCCTGGCGCGGACGATGACGACGCTGCGCTACGACCTGGCGTCGTCACGGGTCGTGGTCACGCGCGACGACCCGCGCGGCGAGGCGCTGGTCGTCGACAGCACGAAGTTCTACTACAGCTGGGTGAGCGCGGAGTTGCAGACCAGCCTGGACCAGGCGCGGCGCGTCCCGGTCGAGCAGGCGAGGCTGGCGCCGCTGGACGACGAGCCCACCGTCGAGGAGGTCCGCAAGCTCTTCGAGGTGATCGGCATCGACCTCGCCCAGGGCTACACGGACCGGGACGTCATCGAGATCATCAGGAAGGCGCTGCGGGCCAAAGACCCGTATGAATGACACCACCGAGGGCGACAGCGATCGAATGCGAGCGATTGCGGGCGATGAGATACGAGGAGATCCGTGGGGAGATCGGCGCCGGTACCGCGGCGCGCACGCTGCCGGCCTGGGCGGCCCGGGTGGTGGAGGACGTCGTGGCCGGCCGCTCCCTCGTTCCGGCCGTCCGGCATCCCCTCGGATTCCTGTGCCTTCCCGTGGAGCGCACCGGTGATTACGGCGTCTGCCTGCACATCTGGACGCCCGAGGTGGAACCGGTGCCCTCCACGACTTCGCCGGTGCACTGCCACAGCTGGGACCTGATCAGCTTCGTCCTGTACGGGACGGTGCGGAACGTCCGGATGAACGTGGACGAAGGGCCCGGCGGCGCGGTGTTGCAGGTCTTCGAGGTGGTCAGCCGGGGCGATGTAGACGAGCTGAGGGCCACCGGCCGGTCCGTCCGGTGCTCTCCCGGGCGTTCCACCACCCACGGGACCGGGGAGTCGTACACTCTGCCCGCGGGTGTGTTCCACAGCACGCTCATAGAGGACGGGCGAGACGCCGCCACCGTCGCGTTGGGTCGCCAGACACCCGGAACTGGCGACCTGTCGCTCGGCCCTCTGGACATCGCGAGCCATCGGGTGCATCGTTCACGGTCCGACCCCGGCGAGGCCGTGCGCGCACTCCGGCGGTCGGCGCGCCGAATCGCCGACGCGCACCCGCCCGGGGTGGATCCCCCGGACGCCGACTCGCCCGCAGACCCATCCGCACCCTCGTCCAGCGACCCGCTCGACGGGTCACGACCGTCCGTCCCGCACCCGCGGCGTCACCGCCCGGCGCGCCGGTAGGCCGCCGGACACCCCTGGAGAGACCCCGATGAGATCCAGCCCCCCGTCACCGCCCCTTCCGGTCGATCTCGCCGAGGCCCGCCAGGTGGCGGTGGAGGCCGCGGAGGCGGCCGGGGCCCTGCTCCGCGCCGGAACGGGCGGGCCGGTGGAGGCGCGCCCCAAGGGCGACGGCGGGGACGTGGTGACCGAACTGGACACCGCCGCCGAGGAGCTCATCCTCGGGCGGCTGCGCGCCGCGTATCCGGGACACCGGATCATCGCCGAGGAGTCGGGGGTGCTCGCCGGGGCCGCGGGCGCGAACGGATCCTCGGCGGACCTGGTGTGGCTGGTCGATCCGCTCGATGGCACCAACAACGTCGCGATCGGCATGCCCGTGTACGCGGTGGGTCTGGCGCTGTGCGCGCGCGCCGTCCCCGTCTTGGGAGTCGTCCACGACCCGGTATCGGGACGCACGTGGTCGGCGGTACGTGGGGAGGGCGCTGTGGGCCCGGAGGGTTCGCCGCTCACCCTCGCGGACCGTCCACGCCCGGGGCGTGAGAAGAACCCGGTGCTGGCCTGGACGCAGGGGCACCAGGTCAAAGCAGATGACCCGGTCGCGTTCGCGCTCCGCTCGGCGTTGGAGATGCGCTGCTCGCGGATGCTCCAGCTGTGGGCGCCGCTGGTGGCGTGGGTGATGCTGGCGCGCGGCGACATCGACGGGATCGCCGGATACCTACCCGAGATCGTGGACCTGCCGCCCGGCGCGCTGCTGGCGGCCGAGGCGGGCGTGGAGTTGCGCCGTCTGGACGGCCGTCCCTACGAGCTGGACATCGACCGTCCACCGTCGGAGCTCGGGTTCGTGGCGGCCCGACCGGAACTGCTGGGCCGCCTGCTGGAGACCACCGGCACGGTTCTCGGCAACGTCGGCGAGGACGGTCGCGTCCGCCTCGCCTGGTAGCACCCGGGTAGTGGCTCACCACCACCGATCAGCTTCAACCAGTCAGCCGGCCGCCAGAAGGGCCCCGACCGTGGCCGCGCAGCCCAGCACGGCGAGCACGGTGCCGGTCAGCACGAACTTGCGCATCGGCACCCGGACGTCCCACCGGCGGCACCATTCGAACCACAGCAGCGTGGCCAGCGACCCCCATGGCGTGATGACCGGCCCCACGTTCGTCCCGATCAGCAGGGAGAGAAGCTGGTCCTTGTTGGACGCGGGGACGGCGGACTCTCCCGCGACGTAGGCGGGCAGGTTGTTCAGGACGTTCGACAGGCCCGCGCCGGCGAACGCCGCCCGCAGCGCGCCGACCACGCCGTCGTCCCCGCCGACGAGGGAGCGCATCGCCTCGTCCAGCCCGTACCGTTCGAGGGTGGGGACCACCAGGAACAGGCCCGTCACGAACACCATGAGCTGCCACGGGATCAGGGCGGGCCGCAGCGCCGACCGGTCCCGGACGACGAAGGCGCCCACCGCCACCGCGGCGGCGGCGGTCGCGGCGACACCGAGCTGGATCCCGGTGTGCACGCCCGCGAGGATCGCCGCGATGAACAGCAGGCACGCGATGCCCGTTGCGGAGAACAGGACCCGGTCCCGCACGGGGGCCACCTCGGGCAGGTCGTAGGAGTCCGCGCCGCGCATGCTACGCCGCCAGTAGAACACCCACAGCAACGCCATGGTGACCGCCAGGACGGTCACCTGGGGGAACCACATCCGAGCGGCGAACGCCGGTGTCTCCAACGCCACGCGTTCGGCGGCCAGCAGATTCGTCAGATTGGACACCGGCAAGAGCAGACTCGCCGTATTCGCCAACCACACCGTGGTCATGGCCAGCGGAAGCGCCGCGATCCGCGCGCGCGCCGCCAGCGCCAGCATGACCGGCGTGAGCAGCACGGCGGTCGTGTCCAGGTTGAGGAACACGGTGATGACGGACGCGAACGCCACGCACAACAGGAACAGCGCCGCGTAGTTGCCGCGTCCCACGCGCGCCATCCGCTGGGCGATGGCGTCGAAGACCCCGGCCTCCTTCGTCAGCTCCGCCAGCACGATGACGCTGAAAAGGAACAGCAGCAGCGGCGCGATACGTCCGACGCTTGAGCGCGCGGTCTCGGCCGGAAGCAGCCCCGTGGCCACGAAGACCAGCCCGAGCGCGAGCACAACGATGCGCACCCAGTCGAGAACGCCCAGCGAGCGGGCGGCGTGGCGCAGGAGGGCGAGCGGGGACGGCACCGCGACATGATCCCATAGCGGTGCCGGTGTGCCCGCTTTCCCGTCCGGGCACGCGATACTGACGATATGACACCCCCCGGTGACCACTCCAAACAGGAGCGCCCGACCGACTTCTTCATCAGCTACTCCCCCGCGGACGAGCGGTGGGCCTCCTGGATCGCGTGGCAACTGGAGGCCGCAGGGCACCGGACGATGATGCAGGCATGGGACTTCGTGCCCGGCACCAACTTCATCGACTTCATGGACCGGGGCCTGTCGGAGGCGAAGGCCGTCGTGGCGGTCCTGTCGAGCAACTACCTCCGGTCGCGGTACGGGCGGCTGGAGTGGATGGCGGCGTTGCGCGCCGATCCCGACGACCCGGCGCGCAAGCTGGTCACCGTGCGGATCGAGGACTGTCCGATCGACGGCCTGCTGTCCACGATCACCTACGTGGACCTCGTGGGGGTGGACGACCCGGACGAGGCGCGGGGCCTGCTGATGCGACGCATCCAGGAGGCCCTGGCGGGCCACGCCCGGCCGCTGAACGGCCCTGGGTTCCCGGGCGGGGCCCCCAACCAGGCGGGCCGCCCGCCACTCGTCGGCCATGTCGAGGGCGGCGGCGAGAACGGCGGCAACAGGCTGCCCGGACCGGCCGGGGAACGGCCCGTCCGGCGCGCCCCCGTGGCCGCTCCCGCCTTCCCGGCCCGCGAGGACTCCCCCCACCAGGAACGGGACCACGTGAGCGTCCTGCACGTCTCCGGGCCCCGGTTCGGGCGGACGCTCGCCGAGCCCGGCGAGCCGACCACTGCCGCGGAGCTCCAGGACCGCATCTGGAGCGACGTGACTCGGCTGGCCGACGCCGGTGTCCCACGCCCGGACCTGCTGGTGGTCACCGGCAACCTCACCCACTCCGGCAGCCGCAAGGAGTTCACCGAGGCGCTGTCGTTCCTGACGAGCCTGCGGGCGCTGCTCGGCCTGGAGGCGCAGCGCGTCATCGCCGTCCCGGGCACGCACGACGTGACGCGGGCGGCGTGCCAGGCGTACTTCTCCAGCTGCGAGGCCGACGACATCGAGCCGCAGCCGCCCTACTGGCCGAAATGGCGGCACTTCGCGGGGCTGTTCAAGGAGTTCTACCAGGGCCTGGACTCGCTCATCTTCGACAGCGCCCAGCCGTGGACGCTCTTTCCCGTCCCCGACCTGAGGATCGTCGTGGCCGGGCTCAACTCCACGCTGCCGCAGACCCACCGCCCCGAGGACCGCTACGGCCGGATCGGGCAGGCACAGGCCGCGTGGTTCAACGAGCGGCTGCGGCACTTCGAGGACGAAGGGTGGCTGCGGCTCGGCGCGATCGAGCACACCCCCGTCGCCGGTGAGCCCGGCGTGCTGCGCGACCCCGAAACCGTGGAAACGCTGCTGAGCGGGCACATCAACGCCTTCTTCCAGGGCACGGAGTCGGAGCTGCGGGCCGTGCCGCTTCTCGGGTCCGGCGTCCCGTCCGTGCCCGCGCTCGGACCTGGCCGCCACCAGGTCGTCGTGCTGCGGCCCGACGGCCTGGAGCGGTGGATCCCCGAGGAGGCGGCACGGCGCGGCCCCGAACGCCTCGACATGTCCTGGACCGGCGTCGGCGGAACGTTCCCCCCGCCGCGCGGGCGGGCGGCACCGGCGGGACCCGCGCCGGCGATCGGCCCCGGCGCGGGTGGGGGGCCCGGCTCCGGCACGCCCGACGCCGACCCGGCGCCCGACCCCACCGAGCGGCTGCTCGACCGGCTGACCGAGGCGTGCGAGACGCGCTTCGAGCGCGCCACGATCCGGCGCGTCGTCCCCCCGCCCCGCGCCGACGGGCAGACCGACGCGCCGCACCTCCTTCTCACCCACATGGAGGACGGTTTCGTCCGGCAGTACCGGATCGGCGCGCACGTCGGCCAGGTGACCGGGGACGATGTGGACGCGTTCGTCCGGCACGTGCACGCCGACGGCGCCGACCACGGGTCAGAGCTCGTCTACCTCGGCCCGGCCCCCGCCCGTTCCCTGCGCGACGACGCGCTGCGCCGCGGCATCCGGGTGCGCAGCCTCACCGAATTCCAGGGGCTGCTGGACCTGTCGGAGTACGTCACGGCGCAGAGCGGACGGTTGTCCGCCGGTGACCTGTACCCGCCGTCGCTCTACGTCCCGCAGCGTTTCCGGGAGCTGGACCGGTTCCGGACGGCGGGCGGCCCCTCCGACAGGGACGACGGCGACGTCACCGGGGACGTCCATGACGACGTCGTCGGGGAGATGCTGCGGCTGCTGGCCGCCGACCACGGCCGGTTCCTGCTGCTGCTCGGCGACTTCGGGCGCGGCAAGACGTTCTCGCTGCGGGAACTGGCCCGCCGCATCCCCGAAGAGCTGCCGCATGTCGTCCCGATCCTGATCGAGCTGCGCGCGCTGGACAAGGCGCACTCGGTGGACGGGCTGGTCGCCGCGCACCTGGCGAACCACGGTGAGGAGCTGATCGATCTCAAGGCGTTCCACTACATGCTCCGGCAGGGCCGCATCGTCCTGCTCTTCGACGGTTTCGACGAGCTGGTGACCCGGGTCACCTACGACCAGGCCGCCGACCATCTCGACACCCTGCTGCGGGCCGCCCAGGACAAGGCGAAGATCGTCGTGGCGAGCCGCACCCAGCACTTCAAGTCGCAGGCACAGGTACTGACCGCCCTCGGCGAGAAGGTCGGCGTGCTGCCGCACCGGCGCGTCCTCGGGCTGGAGGAGTTCACGCCCGCGCAGGTCCGCTCGTACCTGGTGAACCGGTACGACGACGAGCAGGCCGCCGACGACAGGCTCGGCCTGCTGTCGGGCATCGAGGAGCTGATGGCCCTCACCCCCAACCCGCGGATGCTCAGCTTCATCGCCGACCTGCCCGAGGAACGGCTCCGCGCCGTCGCGCAGGCCCGCCGCGCGGTCAGCCCCGCCGACCTCTACCAGGAGATCCTGGCGTCCTGGCTCGCGCACGAGGCCGACCGTGTCCGGCCCTCGGGCGGCCCGTCCGGGCTGCGGGAGGAGGACATGTGGGAGGCGGTCGGCACGCTCGCGCTGCGACTCTGGGAGGGCAACGAGCAGTTCCTGCGCCTCGCCGAACTCACCGACGTCGCCGACGCCCTCACCGGCCTCGCCGACGGCCACCTGTCCCCGCACCAGGTGACGCACGCCGTCGGCGCGGGGAGCCTGCTCGTCCGGACGAACGAGGGCCTGTTCGGGTTCATCCACACGTCCGTCATGGAGTGGCTCGTCGCCCGTCACATCGCCCGCGAGTTCGGCGGGGACGGCGCGCCGGGGACACTCGGGCGGCGCGCACTGACCCAGCTCACCGTCGACTTCCTGTGCGACCTCGCCGACACCCGCGCCTGCCAGCAGTGGGCGGACGGGGTGCTGGCCGACCCCGACGCGGGCGACATCGCCCGCGCGAACGCGATCCGGATCACGACGCGGCTGCGCACCCCCGCCCGTACCGACCTTCGCGGCGCGCGCCTCCAGGGCGAGGACCTGTCCTACCGCGACCTGCAGGAGGTCGACCTGACCGGCGCGGACCTCACCGACGCGCAGCTCGTCGGCGCGAACCTGTCGCGGGCGGTGCTGCGCGATGCGTCCCTCGCCGGCGCCCGCCTGGACGAGGCGCGGCTGACAGGCGCCGACCTGCGCGGCGCCGATCTGTCCCGTGCCCGGCTCGCCCGCGCCGACCTGCGTGACGTCGCGGTCGAGGGGAGCCGCTGGACACGCGCCGCCCTCGTGGACGCCGCGCTCCCCGACCGGATCGCCGCGGCGCCCGAGCTCCGCGAGGCGGCCATCGCCCCCGGCCGTCCCGTCGAGATCCAGGTCGCGCCCGCCGCGGTGGGCGTCCCCTACGGCTTCCACTTCCAGACCAGCCGCCTCCCCCAGCCGCTCGCCTACAGCCCCGGTGGTTCCGTCCTGGCCGTGGGCAGCGAGGACGGTGGCGTCCTGATCTGCGACGCGGTGACCGGCGTGCCGATCCGGACCCTCCAGGGGCACAGCGACCGTGCCTACGCGGTGGCGTTCGACGCGGGCGGCAACCTGCTGGCCAGCGGCTCCGCCGACGGCACCGTCCGCCTGTGGGACCTCGCCACCGGGCAGTGCGCGCACACCCTCGACGTCCACCCCGAGGGCGTGTGGCCCGTCGTCGTCGGCGGCCCCGGTCTCGTCGCCGCCGGCGCCGCCGACGGGACGATCCGCGTCTGGGACGCCGCGACCGGAGCCCCCCTGCACGAACTGCGCGGGCACACCTCGCCCGTCTACACCGCCGTCTTCGACCCGGCCGGGACCCTCATGGTCACCGGCGACGCCGGCGGCACGCTGCGCGTGTTCGACCTCGCCACCGGCGCGCTCCGCCGCGAGCTGACCGGCCACCGCGGCGCCGTCTTCCGTGCCGTGTTCCACCCCGGCGGGTCGCTGCTGGCCGCGGGTGACGAGGCGGGCGTCGTCCGGCTCTGGGACATCCGCACCGGCGAGATCCGGCGGGAGCTCCTCGGCCATACCGGGCGTGTCTACGCCATCGCCTTCCACCCGGACGGACACCTCCTCGTCACCGGCGACACCGACGCCTCCATCCGGCTCTGGGAGGACGGCACGCACCGCGCCACCCTGACCGGCCACGGCGGCGCCATCTACCAGGCCGCCTTCAGCCCCGACGGGGGCCGCCTCGCCACCGCCGACAGCGCCGGCTCGGTCCGCCTGTGGGACCACGACACCGGACGGCAGCGCCTCGAACTGGCCGGGCACCGCGGGGCCGTCTGGCCGTTCGCCTTCCGCCCGGACGGCGCACAGCTCGCGACCAGCAGCAACGACGGCACCGCCCGCCTGTGGGACGCCGAGACCGGGCAGTGCCGCGTCGTCCTGCGCGGCCACGGCCGCCGCGTCACCGGCGTCGCCTTCAGCCCGGACGGCGGGCTGCTGGCCTCCAGCGGCAACGACGGGCTCGTCCGCCTGTGGGACCCGCGCTCGGGACGTCTGATCCGCGAGCTGCGCGGCGTCGCCGACAACCTCACCTCCGCCCTGTTCAACACCCGCGACTCTCAGCTCGCCACGGCGACCAACGACGGCGGCGTCCACCTCTGGCAGGGCGGGACGGGCTCCTTCGAGCGCGAACTGAACGTCGAGACCGACCACGTGTGGGCGCAGGCGTTCGCGCCCGCCGGTGACGTTCTCGCCACCGCCAACGACGACGACAGCGTCCGCCTCTGGTACTGGACGACCGGCCGCGAGATCGTCAACCTCGCCGCCCACCGCGGCCGAGTCCGCTCCATCGACTTCCACCCCGGCAACGAGCTGGTCGCCACGGGCTGCGACGACGGGCTCGTCCGCCTCTGGCATCCCGAGACCGGCGCGCTCACCGCCACCCTCCGCGGCCACCGCGACCGTGTCTACCGGGTGGTGTTCTCCCCGTCCGGCGACATCCTCGCCAGCAGCAGCAACGACGGCACCGTCCGGCTGTGGGACCCCTCCACCGGGGAGACGCTGCACGTCCTCACCGGCCACGCGGGCCGTCTCTGGACCGCCGCCTTCCATCCCTCCGGCACCCTGCTGGCCAGCGCGGGCGACGACATGGTCGTGCGCCTGTGGGACCCGTCGACCGGCACACTCCTGCACACCCTCAGCGGCCACACCCGCCGCGTCTGGTCGGTCGCCTTCAGCCCCGACGGCACCCTGCTCGCCACCGCCGGTGACGACGGCGCCATCATCCTCTGGGACGTGCGCGACCCGGCCGCCCCCGCGCGCCGCGCGACCCTCCTCGGCCTCGCCGAAGGCTGGGCCGCGCTCGCCCCGGACGGCCGCTACAAGTGGGAGGGCAACGCCACCGCCGAGTTCTGGTACGCCGTCGGCATGTGCCGCTTCGAGCCCGGCGAACTGGACACTTACCTACCCGAAGTCCGCCAGATCCCCATGGAAGGGAGTTTTTGATTTTCCGTGTTTGCTAGCAGCGCCTCGGCGGTCGGGCCTTGGCGGCCCTATCCTTCAACGGGCACTGCGGCGATCGCTGCATCGCTTTCGACTCGCCCTGGAGGGCTCTCTTCGCGATCAGTTCCTCGCAAGCTCGGAACCGGCTTCGCACGCGACCGCAACGTTCGGGTCGTTGGTGTTGAGGCGTGGGCCGAGGTTGGAGCGGGGCTGTGCAGGGCCCCTCTTCAGCGGGTGGTCAGTGCTTTCCAGAGGGCGTCTACCTGGGTCTTGAGGTCGTCCAAGGTGCCCGAATTGTCGATTATATGGGTGGCGATGGCGCGGCGTTCCTCACGGGTGGCCTGGTTCGCCATGCGAGCACGGGCGTCCTGCTCGGTCATACCGCGTTGGGACGTCAGCCGGTCCAGCTGCGTCTCCTCCGGGGCGTCGACGACCACGACCTCGTCGTAGCCGGGGGCGAGGCCGTTCTCGGTGAGGAGGGGCACGTCGTAGACGACGATCGCGTCGGGGGGCGCGGCGTCCATCAGCTCCCGCATCCGCTCCCCCACCAGCGGGTGGACGATCGCGTTCAGCGCCCTGAGCCGCTCGGGGTCGGCGAACACGATCGACCCGACCTTCTCCCGGTCGAGCGCACCGGACGGCAGCAGCACGCCGTCGCCGAACTCGGCGGCCACGGCGGTGAGACCGGGGGTGCCGGGCTCGACCACCTCGCGGGCGATCCCGTCGGCGTCGATGACCACGGCGCCGCGCTCACGCAGCAGCGCCGCCACCGCGCTCTTGCCCGAGCCGATCCCCCCGGTGAGTCCCACTTTCAGCACGGGACTCACCCTAGTGTCACGGGGTTCCGGCCGGGACGAGGGGCTTGCGCATGTGGACGAGGGTCAGGTGCGCGGCGATGCGCTCGCGGTGGGTCTCGGCGTAGCCGAGGCGGCGGTACAGGCGCAGCGTCGGCTCGCTGAGGTGCCCGGTGAACAGCACGCAGGCGTCGGCGCGTCCGACGACCTCCCGTTCGAGGGCGCGCATGAGGTCCGCGCCGATCCCGCGGCTCTGCATGTCCGGGACGACGACGAGCCGCCCGATGAGGCAGGTGTGGTCGCTGAACTGGGCGCGGACGGCGCCGACGAGCCGCCCGTCCAGCATCGCCTTCAGCACGACCGCGTCGCCGGCGAGGGCCTTCCCGAGCTGGTCGAGGGACTCCACCAGCGGCGGGAGGAAGGGGTCGCCGTACAGCTGCGCCTCGGTGACGTAGGCGGCGCGCTGGACGGTCAGCAGCTCTCCCGCGTCCTCCGGGCCGGCCCGCCCGATGACGACGGTCGCATCACTCATGCGCCCGACCCTAGCCCCGCCCGGCGCGCCGGTCTGCTCACCGCCCGATCCGGACGGTCACCGCGACGGGATAGTGATCCGACGCCTCCGAGCGCGGCACGTCGTAGTCGGTGAACATCAGCCCGTCGGAGCCGAGGACCTGGTCGACCCGCCGACCGTCGGACGTCGTCGGAGGGGTTTCGGCGCCGAGTGCGGCGCTGCGCAGGTCGGTGTCCATCAGATCACCGAGTTCGGGGCTGCCCGGCTCGGCGTTGAAGTCCCCGCCGATGACGGTGCGGGGGGCCCCGCCCCAGGCGCGCACGAGCGCGGCGACCTCGCGGGCCCGCTCCTCCGCCTGGTCGTCGCCGCCCTCCAGGTGCGTGGACCACACGTCCATCGTGGTCTCCCCCACGGCGAGCCGCGCCCACACGTAGCCGCGGATCTGCGACCAGTCGCCCTTCGCCATCCGCCCCGTCCCGGACGAGCGGACCGGCAGGGACGTCAGGATCGCGTTGCCGAACTGGCCGTCGGCGGCCGGGCCCCAGATCAGCTTCATGCCGAGGCGGCGCGACAGCCACACCCCGACGTCGGTGGTGCCCGACAGCAGCGACCCGCGGCTCGCCTCCTGCAGCAGGACGACCTGGGCGCGCTGCGCCTCGATGGTCCGGGCGACGCCCTCGGGGTCGAGCCGCCCGTCCTGGTTGACGGAGTCGCGGATGTTGTAGCTGAGGAGCCGCACCTGGCCCGGGACGGGCCCGGCCTTGGCGGTCCCGTCCGGCGCGGCCACGGTGAAGATCAGGGTGCCGGCCAGCAGGAGCAGCGCGGCGGCGCCGGCGGTGAGCGCGCGCAGCGGTGCCCGCGCCGGCAGCGGCCCGCCGCGCGCCGCCGCCGCGGCGGCGAGCGCGCCCAGCAGGATCCCGGCGAGACCAGGGAGCGCGTTGTTCGGGAACGGCAGCGGCGAGACGGCGCTGACCTGGTAGGGGACGAGGATCAGCGCGATGAGCAGGCCGCCGAGCGCGGCGCCGACGTCGATCCGCCAGACCGGGCCGCCGGCGCCGGCTCGGCGCAGCGGCGCCCGGCATGCCACCGCCAGCAGCCACGCCGACAGCACCTGCCCGACGATCACGATGGGCACGACCTCGATGCCGGAGACCGCGTACGTCCCCGCGACCGTCCCGGCGCCGACCCCGAGCAGGGTGCCGCCGAGGACGCACACGCCGCCCGGCACGGCCCGGACGGCGAGGCCGGAGGCGAGGAACGCCAGCGCGAGGCCCTGCCCCGCGACGATCACGACGTGTGCGGCGGTCAGCGACCGCCAGCCGGAGGACGCCACGAACGCGGGGCTGGACAGCACCAGCACCTGCAGCGCGAGGAACGGCCCGATCGCCGCCGCGCCCAGGGCGTCCCGCCAGGAGATGCCGGGCGCGGTGACGGGGCCGGAGGCCAGCTCACGGTAGAGGGCGGCGGCGCCGAGGCCGACGAACAGCAGGCAGGGCAACCACGGGGCGATCCCCGACCGCCATACCGGGTCCCAGGTGGCGAAGCACATCCGGATGGCCGAGTCGGCGGACAGGCCCGCGACGGTGGCGGTGGCGAAGCCGACGCCCGACAGCCCACGCGCGCCCTCGAACAGTCCCGCGACCGCGATCATGCCGATGGCGGTGCCGACGAAGGCCAGCCAGGTCTGCGGCCCGATGGCCTGGGCGAGCAGCCGCACGGCGAACAGGCCGCCGACGCCGGCGAGCAGCAGCCCGCGGGGGCCGGCGGCGCGCCGGATCAGCGGCGCCGCGAACCCGGCGAGATAGACCGCCAGCACCGCCAGCGCGGCGACGCCCGTGCCGGTGCCGTCGGCGAAGTGGTCGAGCTGGGGAAGCGAGAAGCGCAGGGTCTGCGCCAGCACCGCGACCGTGATCGCGATCAGCGCGAGCCGGGCGGGGCCCTGCGGGACGATCGAGGGTCCGGCCGCCGCGGGGCCGCCGGTCTTGGTGCCTACGTCTGTGCTGGCCAATTGAACGAGTGCTCCCGGGGACGAGCGGACCTACGGGGGACGGCGATTCCCGCCGGCTCCGGACCACCGCGGCCCACGCGGGCCGCGCCGCAGGGGGACTCTATTGCCCCGGCGGGTGGTTCCGCGCGCGAAACCGGCCACGGCCGGAGCGCGATCTCGGAAGATCGCCCTCCGGCCGTGGCCAGGTGTCATCGGCGCGCCGGTGGACGGTGACGGGTCACTGTCCGCCGGAGAGCTTCTCCCGCAGGGCCGCGAGCGCCTCGTCGGTGGCCAGTGCGCCACCGGTCGTCTCGCTCTCGCCGCCGCCGGAGTAGGAGGTCTCGCCGCCGCCTCCGCCGCCACCGCTCGCGGGGGCCGTGTCGGCCTCCGCCTCGGCCTTGCGGGCCTCTTCGATCTGCTTGCGGTGGGCATCGAAGCGCGTCCGGGCCTCGGCGTACTGCCGCTCCCAGGTCTCACGCTGCTCGTCGAAGCCCTCCAGCCACTCGCCGGTGTCGGCGTCGAAGCCCTCGGGGTACTTGTAGTTGCCCTGGTCGTCGTACTCGGCGGGCATTCCGTACAGCGTCGGGTCGAAGTCCTCTTCCTCGATGCTGGCGGCGCCCTCGTTGGCCTGCTTGAGCGACAGGCTGATGCGGCGCCGGTCGAGGTCGATGTCGATGATCTTCACGAAGATCTCGTCGCCGACCTGGACGACCTGCTCGGGGATCTCGACGTGGCGCTCGGCCAGCTCGGAGATGTGGACCAGGCCCTCGATGCCCTCCTCGACCCGGACGAACGCGCCGAACGGCACCAGCTTGGTGACGCGGCCCGGCACGACCTGGCCGATCTGGTGGGTGCGGGCGAACTGCTGCCACGGGTCTTCCTGGGTCGCCTTGAGCGACAGGGAGACGCGCTCGCGCTCCATGTCGACGTCCAGGACCTCGACCGTGACCTCCTGGCCGACCTCGACCACCTCGGAGGGGTGGTCGATGTGCTTCCAGGACAGCTCGGACACGTGCACGAGCCCGTCCACGCCGCCGAGGTCCACGAACGCACCGAAGTTGACGATCGAGGAGACGACGCCCTTGCGGACCTGACCCTTCTGCAGGGTGTTGAGGAAGGTCTGGCGGACCTCGCTCTGGGTCTGCTCCAGCCAGGCACGACGGGACAGCACCACGTTGTTGCGGTTCTTGTCCAGCTCGATGATCTTGGCTTCGAGCTCGCGGCCGACGTAGGGCTGCAGGTCGCGGACACGGCGCATCTCCACCAGGGAGGCGGGCAGGAAGCCGCGCAGGCCGATGTCCAGGATGAGGCCGCCCTTGACGACCTCGATGACGGTACCGGTGACGATGCCGTCCTCGTCCTTGATCTTTTCGATCGTGCCCCAGGCGCGCTCGTACTGGGCGCGCTTCTTGGACAGGATCAGCCGGCCCTCCTTGTCCTCCTTCTGGAGGACGAGGGCTTCGACGTGATCCCCGACGGCGACGACCTCGTTCGGGTCGACGTCGTGCTTGATGGACAGCTCGCGCGAGGGAATGACGCCCTCGGTCTTGTAGCCGATGTCGAGGAGGACCTCGTCACGATCGACCTTGACGACAGTGCCCTCGACAATGTCGCCGTCGTTGAAGTACTTGATGGTCTCATCGATCGCGGCGAGGAAGGCTTCCTCTGACCCGATATCGTTGACCGCTACCTGCGGGGTGGTCGAGGTGGCCTCGGTGCTGCTCGTCATGTGTCGGCTGGCTCCGGTACGGACATGGTAGTCGTATGGGTTATGCGCGGAGGGCCGTTATCCGCCCTGCCGAGAACCGGAAGGGAGACGCGGACGGAGCCGCGTCGAAGAACCGAACCGATGTCGCCGACCTGACCGAGCGCGAGCCTGCTCCGTCCGAAGCGCGCGCAGGCCCACAGCGCAGCGATCAGGATATGGGACCAATCTCTCGTGGTCAATCCGGTTCCGGCGCGTCCCGGCTAGTACAAGCGTCCCCAGTCCCGATACTGCTTGGCCAGCCGGTCTTCTGAAGTCTTCGGAAACGTGATCGTGTTCGGATCACCGTCAGAGGTGTACCGCTCCGCGGGGTTCTTGTCCAGGTGCTCCAGCCAGGCGGTGGAACAGAACCGCGTGCAGTCGTTTTCCTTGATCTTTCCCTCGGACCGCACCCGGTTGATCGCCCACCGGTCGAAGGCACCGTCGAACGGAGACTCCGACGGCTTCCACCCGGCCAGGAAGATCCCCTGGAACCGGTACTTCCCCGCGTCCTCCTGCGCCCACGCCTTCTTGCGGGGCGCGGAGCCGAACGGGTAGGCGAGGGTCGTCGTGTGCGCACCGGTGATGCCGACGATCTGATCCTCCATGCCGCCGAGCTCCGCCCGGACCCCCTTCTCGGACATGCCGGACAGGTCAGGGTGCGTCATAGTGTGATTGCCCAGCTCGAACCCGTGCTGGATGAGCCAGCGAAGCCCCGCGGCGGCCTCGGCGCCGGTGAGCTGGAACAGGTCCTTGTTCAGGTAGAACGTCGCCACCGGACGGAAGCCGGGGTTCTCCCGCGCCACCTGCTGGATGATCGCGACGGCCGTGTCGGGCTTGGGGTTGCCCTGCGGGTCCAGACCGAACTGCCCGGGTGTGCTGTCGTCGAACGTCAGCACCACCGGATGCCTCCCGGCAGGCACGTCGAATCGCCCGCTGACGAACTCGGCGGCCGTGACGGGGACGTACCCGCTCTTGGCGAGCCGCGTCAGCTCGTCGTACAGCTCCTTGCTCGACCGGTCCAGCGACAGCTCGGCCTTCTTCATGATCCGGTGGTACATGAGCACCGGCACCTGGCCGAGCTCGTTGGCCTTGGCGGCCACCGCCGCGGGCACCGCCGCCGCGATCGGCCGGGTGACCGACTGCGCGGCGGCCTCGGACCTCGGCGGCGCCGAGGCGCCCGCCCGGCCGCCACCGGGCGCCCCGCGAGCGGGAGGCGTCGTCCGCGTGGCCGCACCGGCCCGGGTCGCGGTGGCGCCCTTGTCATGTCCCCGCCGGACCCCGGGCAAGGTCAGCCCGAGGATCACGGCACAGACGATCACGACTCCAGCGATCTTGTGTAGGAGAGGCACGTTCCCTCCGCCGATCGACCCGAACCAGGACCAGGGGACAGCGTACGGCGCCCCGGACATCCACGGACACCTACTCGCTTACCCGTCCGATCCCCACGCACCACCCCCACGCCGCCCCGCATCCGCCAAAGTCCAAAAAGCCCCCGGTAAAACCCCCCTTCCTCCACAACCGAAAACGACCTAAGGCCCGCCCCAAAAGGGGACGGGCCAGACAAACAGCGAGGCAGGAAGACCGTCAAATAGACCGACCGCACAAGTCAGATGAACAAGACAATCCGCCAACCAGGGCAAGCGAAACACAGCCAAGAAGGCAACCCGAGGACTGAACAACCGTGGAACGTCAGTCGGAGGCGCACCTCAACCGTCACCCGAGCGCGCTACCTGACCCGGTGAGGCAAAGCCGAAGGCGAGTCTCACCGGGGAAGATCGCGAAGCGATGTCGCGCTCGCCCAAGCGCGGTCAAGGGCGAGCCGCCAGGCGAGCCCTTGGGCCGGGATTGAATCAATGAGCGGCGTCCTGCCAGGTGCGGCCGGTGCCCATGGAGACGCCCAGGGGGGCGCGCAGTTCGTAGGCGCCCGCCATCTCCTCGCCGACGAGGGTCTTCAGGGCATCGAGCTCGCCGGCGGCGACCTCGAAGACGAGTTCGTCGTGGACCTGGAGGAGCATGCGGGACTTCAGGGCGGCGGCGCGGAGGGCGCGGTCGACGTTGAGGCTCGCGACCTTGATGATGTCGGCCGCCGAGCCCTGGATGGGCGCGTTGAGGGCCATCCGCTCGGCCATCTCGCGGCGCTGGCGGTTGTCGGAGTTCAGGTCGGGCAGGTAGCGGCGGCGGCCGAGGATCGTCTCGGTGTAGCCGTCCTGCCGGGCCTTGGCGACGATGTCGTGCAGGTAGTCGCGGACGCCGCCGAACTGCTGGAAGTACTCCTCCATCAGGCCGCGCGCCTCGTCGGGCGAGATCCGCAACTGCTGGGACAGGCCGTACGCCGACAGGCCGTAGGCGAGGCCGTAGTTCATCGCCTTGATGCGGGCGCGCAGCTCGGAGTCGATCTGCTCGGGCGGCAGCCCGAAGACCCGGGAGGCGGTGATGGTGTGGAAGTCGGCGCCGGAACCGAACGCCTCCAGGAGCGCCTCGTCCTCGGACAGGTGCGCCATGATGCGCAGCTCGATCTGCGAGTAGTCGGCGGTCAGCAGCGACTCGAAGGTCTCGCCGACGACGAACGCCTCGCGGATCTGCCGGCCCTCGGCCGTCCGGATCGGGATGTTCTGCAGGTTCGGGTCGGTGGAGGAGAGGCGGCCGGTCGCGGCGACCATCTGGTTGAACGTCGTATGGATGCGCCCGGCGTCGTCGGCCATCGGGATGAGGGAGTCGACGATGCTCTTGAGCTTGGCGACCTCGCGCCAGCGCAGGATGTGCTCCAGGACGGGGTGGCCGTCCTTCTCCAGCAGGTTTGTGAGCGCCTCGGAGTCGGTGGTGTAGCCGGTCTTGGTGCGCTTGGTCTTGGGCAGGTTCAGCTCGTCGAAGAGGACCTGCTGCACCTGCTTGGGGGAGCCGAGGTTGAACTCGTGGCCCACGGCGTCGTGCGCACGCTGCTCCTGCTCCTTCACCTGGCCGCCAAGGGAGGCCGAGAGGCCGGCGAGATGGTCGGCGTCCACAGCGATGCCGGCGCGCTCCATGCCGGCCAGCACGCCGACGAGGGGCAGCTCGACCTCGTGCAAGAGGCGGGTGGCGCCGCGCTTGTCGAGGTCTGCGTCCAGCACGTCGGCCAGCTCGGCGACGGCGCGGGCGCGCACGGCGAGGGCCTCGGCCGCCTCCTCCTCGCCGGAACCGTCGAGGGTGAGCTGGCCGGAGTCCTCGGTCTCGTTGCGCAGCTCGCGGTGCAGGTAGCGCAGGACGAGGTCGGACAGGTCGAACGTGCGCTGGCCGGGCAGGGCGAGATAGGCGGCGAGGGCGGTGTCGCTGGTGACGCCCTCCAGGGTCATGCCGCGCGCGGCGAAGGCAAGCATCGGCCCCTTGGCCTCGTGGATCGCCTTGGGGCGCGCCGCGTCGGCCAGGTAGGCGGCCAGGGCGCGCTCGTCGTCCTCGATGAGCTCGGCCGGGTCCAGGTGGACGGCGGGGCCCTTCTTGGACGCGAGCGCGAGGGCGGTCAGCTCGCCCGTGCCGCGGCCCCAGGTGCCGGTGACGGCGAGGCCGAGCCGGTCACCGGCGTTGGCCTCCAGCCACGAGCCGAGCGCGCCCGGCTCCAGCGCGTCCAGATCGACCTCGAATCCCTCATCGGCCTCGGGTTCCGCGGCGGAGATCGAGGAGTAGAGCCGCTCGCGCAGGACCCGGAACTGGAGCGAGTCGAACAGGGTGTGGATCTCTTCGCGGTCCCACTGGCCCATGGCGAGCTGCGGCGGGGTCAGGTCCAGGCCGACCTCGGTGTCGAGCTTGTTGATCTGCTGGTTGCGCAGGACGCCGGCCAGGTGCTCGCGCAGGTTGTCACCGGCCTTGCCCTTGATCTCGTCGACCCGGGCGACGAGGGTGTCGAGGTCGCCGTACTTGACGAGCCACTTCGCCGCGGTCTTCGGGCCGACGCCGGGTACGCCGGGCAGGTTGTCGCTGCTCTCCCCCACCAGCGCGGCCAGTTCGCGGTAGCGCTCGGGCGGCACGCCGTACTTGCCCTCGACTGCGGCGGGGTTCATCCGTGCCAGCTCGGACACGCCCCGCACCGGGTACAGGACCGTGACGTTGTCGTTGACGAGCTGGAACGCGTCCCGGTCGCCGGTGACGATCAGGGTGTCGAGGCCGGCCGCGGTGGCCTGGACCGACAGCGTGGCGATGATGTCGTCGGCCTCGAAGCCCGCGACCGACAGTCGCGGGATGCGCAGCGCGTCCAGAACCTCGAAGATCAGGCTGACCTGGCTGCGGAACTCGTCGGGCGTCTTCTGGCGGCCCGCCTTGTACTCCACGTACTGCTCGTGCCGGAACGTCGGCTCGGAGCGGTCGAACGCCACCGCGATGTGGGTGGGCTGCTCGTCGCGCAGGACGTTGATGAGCATGGAGGTGAAGCCGTACACCGCGTTGGTGGGCTGCCCGTCAGTGGTGGAGAAGTTCTCCACGGGCAACGCGAAGAACGCGCGGTAGGCCAGGGAGTGCCCGTCGAGCAGGAGGAGCCGGTCACGCTTGTCAGGGGTCGATGCTGTCTTCGCCACACCAGGACTCTAGTCTGCGCGTGGGACAGTTTTGTGGAGGCGTAAGTGAGCGACACCGACGACCGGCTGGCGCAGGAACTGCGGGCGAAGATCTTCGCCGGCGTCGACGACGCGCACGGTGACCTGGCGAAGGCCATGGGCCTGGAGTACTTGGAGGGTACGCCGGAGCGCGTCGTGGGCCGTATGCCGGTCAGGGGGAACACGCAGCCGTACGGGCTGCTGCACGGCGGCGCGTCCTGCGTCCTCGCGGAGTCGCTCGGCTCGGCGGGCGCGGCGATGCACGCCGGCCCCGGGCGGATCGCCGTCGGCATCGAGATCAACGCCACCCACCACCGGTCCGCGACCGAGGGCTACGTCACGGGCGTCGCGACGCGGCTGCACGGCGGCCGGACGCTCGCCACCTACGACATCGTCATCACCGACGAACAGGACCGGCGGGTCTGCACCGCGCGCCTCACCTGCATGCTCCGCGACCGTCCCTGATCCGAGGCTTTTCTTTGCGATGGACCGCCCGGGGTCTGTAGCGTGGATCGGAACGGCCCGGGATCACCGAGTAGACAACGTACGCGCCCGGGGAAGGTTCGTACGGCCCCAAAGGTGATCCCGGGTCAACGCATGTCCAGGGACACGCGGGGCATGCCGTGCTCCCCGGCGACACCGGCAAGGGCCCGTCGGTGGTCGCGGTTGGATTGCGATCCTCCCTGGGGAGTTCACCTGCGCGGAGATCGGCCGTACGTTCCGTTCATGCCTCCACGTGCTCCTCTCGCGGGCGCGGCGCTCGTCCTCGCCGCCGCCACCGCGCTGCCGGGCTGCTCCGGATCCGGACACGCCACGTCCGTCCCCGACTACCGGATCCCGCCCGAGAAGGCGCGCGAGTCCGAGATCGCCACGACGGGCAAGGCGGGACGCAGCGCCGACATGCGGTTCACGGTGATCGGGTTCCGTGAGGGGATGACCGAGGTGATGGGCACCCATGCCGCCATGGGCGCCCACGGCAGCTTCACCCGGATCCGGCTGCTCGCGGTGAACACGGGCCGCGACATCCAGGTCTTCGACACCTGGAAGCAGCGGCTGGTCACCACCGACGGCGTGGTCCACGAGCCGGACGTCAACGCCACCATGATCAAGCGGCAGCCGGAGCGGCTGTCGGTCGGCGCCGCGATGCGCTGCGAGTTCGACCTCTGGTTCGACGTGCCGCGCGGCGCACGGACCAAGGCCGTCCGGCTGTACGGGTCGCCTCCGGTCGGTGCGGTCAGCGACCCTCCCCCGGCCGAGATCCCGCTCCCCTGACCGGAACGTGGACGCGGAGCGCCCGCCGGGCCGGACGAACCGGCCCGGCGGGCGCGTACCCGTGTCCTACTCGGCCGATCCCTTTCCGGCGTCACCGGTGGGCGTACCGTCCGGACGGGTGTCGCCGGGGCCGGCGTCGTCCCGCGGGGGCGTACCGCCCCGCGTCGCCGCCGCGTCGCCCAGGTCACCGCCCAGGTAGGCGGCCCGGACCTCCGGGTCGTCCAGCAGGTCGGCGGCGGGCGCCGACTTCACCACCCGGCCGGTCTCCAGGACGTACGCGCGGTGCGCGATCTGGAGGGCCTGCTGGGCGTTCTGCTCGACGAGCAGGACGGTGACGCCGCGCCGGTTGATCTCCTGGATGATCGCGAAGATCTGCTGGACGAGCATGGGCGCGAGCCCCATGGACGGCTCGTCCAGCAGCAGCACCTTCGGCTTGGCCATCAGCGCCCGGCCGATCGCGAGCATCTGCTGCTCGCCGCCCGACATCGTGCCGCCCGCCTGCGACTTGCGCTCGGCGAGCCGCGGGAACAGTTCGTAGGCCTCGGCGAGCTCCTTGGAGGCGTCGTCCTTGCGGGCGTAGGCGCCCATCTGGAGGTTCTCCTCCACCGTCATGCCGGGGAAGATCCCCCGGCCCTCCGGTGCCTGCCCGATCCCTGCGAGGACCCGCTTGTGGCCTCGCATGGAGCTGATGTCCTTGCCGTCGAAGCGGATCGCTCCGGACGTCAGGGGCCGCAGCCCCGAGACCGTCTTCAGCGTGGTCGTCTTGCCGGCGCCGTTCGCACCGATCAGCGTGACGATCTCGCCCTGGTCGACGGACGCGGTGATGCCCTTGAGCGCCGCGATCTTCCCGTAGTGGACGTGGATGTCCTCGATCTCAAGAAGCATCGGCCGGAGCCCCCAGATACGCCTCGATGACCCGCGGGTCGTTCTGTACCTCGGCCGGCAGCCCGTCGGCGATCTTCTGACCGAAGTCCAGCACCGCGATCCGGTCGCTGATCCCCATGACCAGGCTCATGTCGTGCTCGATGAGCAGCACCGTCACGCCCGTGTCGCGGATCCTGCGGATCAGGTCCTGGAGCGCGACCTTCTCGGCCGGGTTCATGCCGGCCGCCGGCTCGTCCAGCAGCAGGAGTTTCGGATTCGTGCCGAGCGCCCGCGCGATCTCCAGACGGCGCTGGTCGCCGTACGGGAGGTTCTTCGCGGCCTCCCCGGATCGGTGCGGGATGCCGACCAGCTCCAGCAGTTCCCGGGACCGCTCACGGCCCTGGCGCTCCTCACGCCGGTGCCACGGGAGGCCGAGCGACGCGCCGGCCACGCCCGTCCGATGGTGCGCGTCGGTGCCCACCAGGACGTTCTCCAGCGCGGTCATGTTGTGGAACAGCCGCACGTTCTGGAACGTGCGGGCGACGCCCAGCTTGGTGACGGCGTAGCGCTTCTTGCCGTCGATCCGCTTGCCGTCGAACACCACCTGGCCCTCGGTCGGCCGGTAGACGCCGGTGGTCACGTTGAACACCGTGGTCTTCCCGGCCCCGTTCGGGCCGATCAGGGCGAAGATCTCGCCCTTGCCGACGGTGACGTCGACCTTGTTGAGCGCGACGACGCCGCCGAACCGCATGACGACCCCACGCAGCTCCAGCGCCGGCGTCCGCTCGCTCGCCTCGCTCACTTGCCCACCTCCGCCGCGGCGGACTGGCCTGGCCCCGCCACCTCGGCTCCCATACTGCCCATCCCGCCGGTGCCCTCGGCCAGCTCGGCCTTGCGGCGCCGGGACGGCCAGAGGCCCTCCGGACGGAAGATCATCATGACCACCAGTGCCGCACCGAAGATCAGCATGCGGTAGTCGTTCATGAACCGGAACCGCTCGGGCAACCAGGCCACCACGAACGCGCCGAGCATGACGCCCGGGATGTTGCCCGAGCCGCCCAGGACCACGCCGGCCAGGATCAGCGCCGAGACGAGGAACGTGAAGTTCTCCGGATTGATCGAGGTCTGCTTCGCGGCGAACACCACGCCGCCGCTGCCGCCGATCGCCGCGCCGATCGCGAACGCCGCGAGTTTGAACTTGAACGTGGGGACGCCCATCAGCTCGGCGGCGTCCTCGTCCTCGCGGATCGAGGCCCACGCGCGGCCCACCCTGGATCTGTCGAGCCGCTTGACGAAGATGATCGTCAGGATGATGAAGAAGAGCAGCAGGTAGTAGTACGGCCGTGAGTCCAGCAGCCCGTACTTCAGCGGCTGCACGCCCATGATCTCGAACTCCGACAGCGTCGGAGGGTGCGGGATGCCCTGCACGCCGCGCGGACCGTTGACGTAGGAGCTGTTGTTCGCGGTCTTCTTCACGATCTCGCCGAACCCGAGCGTGACGATCGCCAGATAGTCGCCACGGAGCCGCAGCGTCGGCGCGCCCAACAGGATCCCGGCCAGAGCGGAGAAGGCGATCGCGAGGACGAGCGTCTCCCAGAACGTCCAGTCGTACTTGGTGGCGAAGATGGCGATCGTGTAGCCGCCGACCGCGTAGAACGCCACGTACCCGAGGTCCAGGAGGCCGGCCATGCCGACCACCACGTTCAGGCCGAGCGCCAGCAGCACGTAGATGGCGATCTGGTCGCTGAGCATCGTCGGCCAGTCGCTGCCGCTCGGGGCCATGAAAGTGCCGATCGACTGGCTCGGCAGGAACAGCGCCGCGACGACGAGCAGCAGGTAGACGCCCCAGCGTGCCCAGCCGGGAGCTTCCGCCCAGGCCCCGCGCAGGGCGTCGAGCGAGAGGGCGGACGCGCGTCCGCCACTTCCTTTTCCGTTCTTCGACAGGTTCATGCGCGCGCCTGCTGGAGGGACTCACCGAGGATGCCGGTGGGACGGAACATCAGGACGAGAATGAGGACGGAGAACGCGACGACGTCCCGCCAGCCCGAGCCGAAGAGGCTGGAACCGTAGGTCTCCAGCAGCCCGAGGAGGAAGCCGCCCGCGAGGGCCCCGCGGATGTTCCCGATCCCGCCGAGGACCGCCGCCGTGAACGCCTTGATGCCGAGCAGGAACCCGACGAAGTAGTTGGTCGTCTCGAAGCGCACCATGTACAGGGCCGCGGCGACGCCCGCCATGATGCCGCCCACCAGGAACGTGACCGTGACGACACGGTCGATGTTCACGCCCATGAGCACCGCGGTCTCCGGGTCCTGGGCGGTCGAGCGGATACCGCGTCCGAGCTTCGTCCGGTTCACGAACTGGTCGAGCGCGACCATCATCAGGACCGCGCCGAAGAACACGATCAGCTTGTCGTTGCTGATCTGGATGGGCCCGGCGTCCACCACGTTGGTGAGTTTCTTGAAATGCTCGTTGACGTCGAGCTTTCCGCCCTCCTTGGAGGTGCCGAACACCTTGTGGATGATCACCGTGCCGAAGAGCTGCTGGATGAAGATCGACGCGCCGATCGCCGAGATCAGCGCGGCCAGCCGGGACGCCCCCCGTTTGCGCAGCGGCCGGTAGGCCGCCACCTCCAGCAGCATCGCGCCGCCGCCGGACACCGCGCCGGCCACGACCGCCATCAGCACGACCACGCCGATCAGCGCGATCCCGCCTGCCTGGTCGATGCCCGCGGTCCGCACCGTCCACAGCGCGGCGAAAGTGCCGATCATGAAAATGTCGGCATGGGCGAAGTTGATCAGCCTCAGGACGCCGTAGACCATCGTGTAGCCGAGCGCCACGAGCGCGTAGATCGCGCCGAGGGAGAGCCCGTCGATGGTCGACGGCCAGAATTGATTGATGAAGTCGTCGAGCACCTTTGGTCGCCTTTGGTAAAAGGAGCGGGAGCGCTGTAGCGCTCCCGCTCCCGCGCCATCAGGGGGCCCCGGAGCGGGGGAGGTCGGTCAGGCGTGGTGACGCCTTACGCGACCTTGGCCTCCTTGCTGTTCCCGAGTAGCGGCAGCGTGTTGCCCTTCACCTCGTAGATGAAGATGTCCTGCGCCGCCAGCTCACCGTGTTCGTCGAACTTGATCGGCTTACCGACGCCGTCGAAGCTCAGCGTCTTGAGGAATCCGTTGATGTCCTCGGCCTTCGTCTTGCCTGCCTTGAGCGCCTCGATGAACGCCGTCGCCGCGTCGAAGCCCTCGGTCGAGTAGATCGCGACCTCGGACCCGAACTTGGCCTTGTAGTCCGCGGCGAACTTCTTGGCCTTCTCGTTAGTCTTGCCAGCGGCGTCGATGAGGCAGCCGCAGCTGAGCAGGGCGCCCTGGGCGTTCTGCTGGCCCGCGCCCTCGATCAGGCCGGCCGCGAGCGACCCGTCACCCGACATCATCTTGCCCTTGTATCCGCCCTCGCGCAGCTGCTTGAACAAACGGCCAGCAACCGCGTAGTACCCGCCGAAATAGACCGCGTCAGGCTTGAACTGGTTGATCTGGTTGACGGTCGAGGAGTAGTCCGCGGCCTTGTCGTCCACGGCGTCGCTCTTGATCTGCGCGCCCTTGGCCTGGACGGCCTTCCCGACGGCGTCCGCGAGGCCCTTGCCGTAGTCCTGGTTGTCAGAGACGGTGAAGAGCTTCTTGACCCCGGCGTTCGCGAGGAACTCGCCGGCGCCGGCGCTCTGCACGGCGTCGTCGGCGACCACGCGGTGCCAGTACGTCCAGCCCTTCTCCGCCAGGGTGATCTGCGTGGCCGACGGGGTCACGCTCGGCACCTTGGCCTCGTTCAGGATCGGGTTGACGCTCTGCGACTCACCCGAGAAGGCGGGGCCGATCAGGCCGACAATCTTGTCCTGCTTGATCGCGCCCTGCACCAGGGTGGTGGCCTGCTCCGGCTTGCCCTGGCTGTCGTACTTCTTGAGAGTGATCTTGACCTTGGGGTTCGTGGCGTTGTACTGCTCGATGGCCAGCTGCGCGCCCTGGTAAGGCGGGACCACCAGACCCGAGTTCTCGCCGGTCAGGTCTCCCATGAACCCGATCGTGACTCCGTCGCCGCCGGAGCCGCCATCGTCATCGCTGCACGACACGGCACCGAGCGCGAGCACCGCGCTCACCGCCACCGCGCCGGTCACCCTCATCTTGTTGCGCCGCAAGGTGCCCAACCTTTCCATCCGGATCCGGGAGGGGATCGGGTACGAGTCAAACCCCGATGCCGACCTCTGGTGGAGGAAACGGTCACTCGGGGACCAGCTATGTCGTACACCGTGGAGCACACTCAGATCAGCACCCCCGGATAGAAGGGTTACTCGTTCGTTACTCCGCCGTGCTCATCTGATATACGGCATTTCCAGGGACGATTACACAGCGCGACCGGAAGCCGTCGCGCACGGTGCCCGCACGAAACCTTGACGACACAAAGGGTGACGAGCGTAGTCAGATGAGGTGAGTCAGGCTGAGAGTGACAGAAGGGGTCAGCCTGCGGAGGGCTCGTCGCGGCCGGGGCCGCCGCCCGTCGCGCCGGCCACGACGGCCTCGGCGACGGCCCGCATGGTGAGCCTGCGGTCCATGGAGGTCTTCTGTATCCAGCGGAACGCCTCGGACTCACTCCATCCGTTGGCCTCCTGCAGCAGCCCCTTGGCGCGGTCCACGAGCTTGCGGGTCTCCAGCCGCTCCTGCAGCCCGGCGACCTCGGACTCCAGCGCGCGCAGCTCGGTGTAGCGGCTGACGGCCATCTCGATGGCGGGGGCGAGGTCGGTCTTGGTGAACGGCTTGACGAGGTAGGCCATCGCGCCGGCGTCGGTGGCGCGCTGGACGAGCTCGCGCTGGGAGAAGGCGGTCAGGATCACGACGGGCGCGATCCGGTCCGCCGAGATCCGCTCGGCCGCGGAGATCCCGTCCAGGACCGGCATCTTGACGTCCAGGATGACCAGGTCCGGTTTGAGGTCGCCGGCCAGCCGCACGGCGGTCTCGCCGTCGCCGGCCTCTCCCACCACGTCGTAGCCGTCCTCCTGAAGCATCTCCTTGAGGTCCAGGCGGATCAGGGCTTCATCTTCCGCGATCACTACTCGCCGAGCGGTCTCCACGCGCACGAGCCTACCGGGACCCGCTACGCTGGTCTCCGGCAGGGCGTCCCAGGGCTCCCGCTCATGCGACATAGCATGTATGTCCGATTTGATCGGGCATAGGCCCCGATATCCCAATGGCAGAGGAAGCGGTCTCAAACACCGTTTAGTGTGGGTTCGAATCCCACTCGGGGCACCTCTCCCGCAGCACCGGTGCCCGCAGCCACGGCGCCCGCGCTTCCCCCCGCCCGCCGGTCCCGTCCGAGCCTGCCCGGCCGGTCTCCCCGCCCCCTCGCTCCTCGTCCCGGCGCTGGTCATCATGCATGATCGCGGAGATGGCGGCGCCCGTCGCCCGGTTGCCCGGAGCGAAGTGGAAATGAGACCGCCCGGTGATCACCGCGCGACCGGCGGAGGCCGCCTGGGTCAGGGGGCGGCCATCGAGATGGTGTCGCCGATGTTGTGGACGCGCAGTGCGTTGGTCGAGCCGGGGGTACCGGGAGGCGAACCCGCCACGACGACCACGCGGTCGCCCTTCTGGCAGCGCCCGATCTCCAGCAGCGCCTGTTCGACCTGACCGACCATGTCGTCGGTGTGGTCGACCTGGGGGACGATGAAGGTCTCCACGCCCCACACGTGCGCGAGCCGGCCGCGGACGGCGGGCACGGAGGTGAAGGCGAGCAGCGGGATCGGGGACCGGTAGCGCGACAGCCGGCGGGCGGTCTCGCCGGACATCGTGAACGCCACGAGCGCCTCGGCGCCGACCGTGGCGCCGACCTCCGCGGCGGCACGGGCGATGGCGCCGCCGACCGTCTCGGGGATGCGGTCCAGCGTGTGAGTGGCCTGCAGCGCGGCCTGCTCGGCGGTGCTGACGATGCGGCTCATCGTCAGCACGGACTCGACCGGGTACTGTCCGACGCTGGTCTCGCCCGACAGCATGACGGCGTCGGCGCCCTCGAAGACGGCGTTGGCGACGTCGGAGGTCTCGGCGCGGGTGGGCCGGGGCGCGGAGATCATCGATTCGAGCATCTGCGTCGCGACGATGACCGGACGGGCCTTCTCGCGGCACAGCTCGATGGCGCGCTTCTGCACGATCGGCACCTGCTCCAGCGGCAGCTCGACGCCGAGATCGCCGCGGGCCACCATGATGCCGTCGAAGGCGGCGACGATCTCGGGCAGCCGCTCGACGGCCTGTGGCTTCTCGATCTTGCCGATGAGGGGGACGCGGACGCCCTCCTCCTCCATGATCTGGTAGCAGATGTCGGCGTCGGCGGGGGTCCGCACGAAGGACAGGGCGACCAGGTCGACGCCGAGACGCAGCGCCCAGCGCAGGTCGGCCTCGTCCTTCTCGGTGAGCGCGGGCACACTGACCGGCACACCCGGCAGGTTCAGGCCCTTGTTGTCGGAGACCATGCCGCCGACGGTCACGGTGGTGCGCACGCGGTGACCGTCCACCTCGTCGACCCGCAGGGCGACCCGGCCGTCGTCGATCAGGACGGAGTCGCCCGGGCTCACATCGCCCGGGAGGCCCTGGTAGGTCGTGGAGACCTCGCGGCGGCTGCCGGGAACGTCCTCGGTGGTGATGGTGAACTCGTCGCCGAGGGTGAGGCGCACCGGACCGTCCGGAAAGCGTCCGATGCGGATCTTGGGGCCCTGCAGGTCGGCGAGGATGCCGACGCCGCGTCCGGTGGCCTCGGCCGCGGCACGGATCCGGTGGAAGACCTCCTCGTGGATGGCGTGCTCGCCGTGGCTCATGTTGAGCCGGGCGACGTCGACGCCGGCCTCGACGAGGGCGTTGATCTGCTCGACGCTGGAGCAGGCGGGTCCGATGGTGCTGACAATCTTCGCTCGACGGGTCACGTGCACAACGGTACTTAGTTACCCACCAGTACGGATATTCGTGCAGGATATGGTCACCACGGGTCAGCCGATTGGTCTAGCTCAGAGGTCTAGACCACATGTGGCCGATCAGCCCCTGAACGCCTCGATCGTGGCCTGACCGAACGCCTTCAGGTCGTCCGGCTTCGGGCTCGTCACCAGGACGTTGGGTCCGTCTTCGCAAACCTTCACCTCTTCGTCCACCCAGGTGGCGCCCGCGTTGCGCAGGTCCGTCCGGAGGCTCGGCCACGAGGTCATCGTGCGGCCCCGCACCACGTCGGCCTCGATGAGCGTCCATGGCGCATGGCAGATCGCCGCGACCGGTTTGCCGGCGTCGAAGAACGACCGGGCGAACGCGACGGCCCCGGGCTTGGTCCGCAGGAAGTCGGGATTGGCCACGCCGCCCGGCAGCACGAGCGCGTCGAACTCCTCGTGGCCGGAGACGTCCACCGTCGTGTCGACCGGGAACGTGTCGCCCTTGTCCAGATGGTCGAACGCCTGGATGCGGCCGGACTCGGTGGAGACCAGGCGCGGACGGCCGCCCGCCGCCTCCACCGCCTTCCACGGCTCGGTCAGCTCGACCTGCTCCGTGCCCTCCGGGGCGCAGAGGAAGGCAATCGTCTTGCCCTGCAGTTCTGTCGACATGGGATTCCTCCGTTCTCTCCCTTGGCCCCTGCCCAGGGAAAGGGGTGGTATGCAGGAATATGTGAACCCCACCGGCTACCACGAGATGCCGGCCCCACGCCGCGCCGGGCTCGTGTGCTCCTGGACTGCCGCGCTACCGCCGGCCGCCACGCCCTTCGTGCAACGCGTCGTGCCGGACGGGTGCGTGGACCTGATCTGGTCGGACGCGGAGATCCTGGTAGCCGGGCCCGACACCGGCCCGATCCCGGCCGCCATGCGTCCCGGCGACTCGGTCGTGGCGGTGCGGTTCGCGCCGGGCGCGGCGCCGCCGGTGCTCGGCGTGCCCGCCGACGCCGTCCGAGACGCGCGGCTCTCGCTGCGCGAGCTGTGGGGCGCCGACGCCGAGCGGCTCGCCGCGGAGGTGGTGGCCGCCGAACCGGACGCGCGGCACACGGCCCTGGTCGCCGGGGTGATGGCGCGCGCCGCGGGTGCCGCGCCCGCAGACCCGCTCGTGCCCGCCGTGGTGAGCGGCCTCGCGCGCTCTTCCGTCCGCGCGGTCTCCGACGACCTCGGGCTCGGCGAGCGGCAGCTCAGGCGCCGTTCCCTGGCGGCCTTCGGGTACGGGCCGAAGACGCTGCAGCGCGTGCTGCGCTTCCAGCGGGCGTTGCGGCTGGCCCGCGCCGGGGAGCCGCTCGCCGACGTCGCCTATGCGGCGGGCTACGCCGACCAGGCGCACCTCTCGCACGAGGTACGCGACCTCGCGGGCGAACCCCTCGGCGCGCTCCTGTGACCGCCGGGCCGTACGACCACTTCGAAGGTCAGCGCTTGAGCCGCCCGTACGCCTGGAGCGTCCGCAGCCGCTCGACGGTCGTGTAGCCCCGCCATTCGAAACGGGTGACCGGCGTCCAGACGAGGAAGCCGATATCCCAGCCGCCGTCCTCACCCTGCGCCTCGATCAGGGCGTCCAGGTGCGCGTCGACCACGTCGTCGGTGAACAGGCGCCTGCCGAGACCGTCCGGTGCCGGGGCGAAGTCCAGCGGATTGTGCTTCTCCCCCTCGTCGGACGCGCCGGACGCCACGGACGCGGCAAGGGCGTCGCGGTGGCGGGCGAACGCGGCCTCGGCGCGGTCCCGGTCGGGGACGTGGTCCAGGAAGGTGAGAATGGACAGGACGTCGTAGGGGCCGAGTTCAGCGTCCGCGTCCTCCAGAAACCGCCAGCAGAACGCGGCGGCGGGTCCGAGCCACGGGTGGGCCGCCCCGGCGCGGTACAGCTTCCCGGCGAGCGTTCCAGTGGGATTGATGCTGCCCGGCGGGTCGTCCGGCGTCTGCCACCACGGCCCGCGCGGGGCGCCCCGCACGGACGGCAGGACGAACGGCACTCCCCCATCATCGCCCGTGATGGACGCCAGGTAGTCGCCTATGCGCGCCACGGCCGGATCGTCGTTCGCGCCGGCCTGATCGAGGAAGTCCAGTGCGTGCTGCGCCGGAACGGGCTGGCTGCCCTCCCCTCGCAGGTCGGGTTCGAGGGCGTGACCGTATCCTCCGTCCGCGTTCTCGTAGGCCCTGAGCGCGGCGAGGACGGGCGCGGCCGGTCCGCCGCGGAAGTGCAGGGCGAACCGGTGGCGGTCTATGAGACGGCCGTTGCGCCGCATGAAGTCCTGGGCGCGGGCGAGGTCAGCTTCTTGTAGGACTCTCATAAGGCCAACGCTAGGACGGCGCGAGGAGCCGGTCTTGTAGAAAACGGACGCCGCTCGGGCGACTCCGAGCACGGGCGGGCCCGGCCACCCCAGCGGTGGGTGGCCGGGCCCCTGATGTCCCGCGTGCGGGGGTGCGGGAGTCTCCGCGGCCGGCCGTCGGCGCGGCCCGCACAGCGGACGGCCGGCGACCGGCCGTCGCGTCGCTGAAGGTAGCCGACCACCTCGGGGAGCACAAGGGCGGGCATGTGGGCCCGGCGTGTCACGCCCTCTAGCAGGGGACCTCGTCCAGCCGTAGCCGGCGCACCGTGCCGCCGAGACCTCGGACGAGGAAGCGCACGTCGGGCTCGTCCCTGAGGACCTCGCTGTCGCCAAGGACCTCCAGGTAGGCGCGAACCCTCGGGTGGGGTGTGCCCTCGCGGGCGAGGTCCCACGACTCGATGATCCGCAGGGTCTGCAGGGACAGCCCGGCGAGGTTGGCAGACGCCCGCCGCAGGCCCCCGGCCAGAGCCTGGACGCGCGGGTGGCCGATCAGGACCCGCGTGGCCTCGGCCGGGGCGAAGGTATAGCGCAGCAGGTGATCGGCCCGGAGCACCTCAAGGCCGGTGCCGGCGGGCAGGATGCCCGCCTCGGTCTCCTCGGTCTCCCCCGTCAGCACGACCGACCGCCCCGAGACCGGTCCCAGCCCCGGCTTCGCCAGGTGCGGGAACCGCTCGACCGTCGGGTCCATGAACATCTTGACGCCGGGGAGCCAGAGCACACAGTGCCCGTCGTGCGTGGGGCCCGTCCAGGATGGCTCGGACGTCCCGTAATGCTCGGCCGTCCCGCGGGAGCGGCTCATCACCGCCAGATCCACGGCGCGAGTCTCGGCCTGGATGCCGAGCAGGCCGTAGGCCAGGCGCAACGTCTCGCAGGAGGCGATGCAGTCGTCGAGGACATCGTCGTCCTTGGCCGCCTGCAGTTCCAGGACGTACAGCAGGAGCAGCGGGATCGCCTCCGGACGGCACACGCCGTCGGGCCCCGCCGCTCCGGAGATCCGCGTGAACGCCCGCTCCACCGCGTTCCCCGGCCATCCCTGCGCGCGCTTGCGCGGGTCGCCCGACCGGCCGAAGGGACGGCTGCTGTTCTTGTGCTGCCTCTGGGACTTCGCCATGTCACGGAGAGTACGGTAGCGATCACGCAAACGTACCGCGATCGGGGAAGCCGGCCGGCACGGCCCCGGAGGCGAGGGCCTCCGGGGCCGTGACTCAGGCCATCGGACGTGCCGTGGGCGGGATCGGGTACGGCAGGGCGGTCTCGCCACTGAGGAACGCGTCGACGCCGTGCGCGGCGGCGCGACCCTCGGCGATGGCCCAGACGATCAGCGACTGGCCACGGCCCATGTCCCCGGCCGCGAAGACCCCGTCCACGGAGGTCTTGTAATCGCGGTCGCGGACGACGTTGCCGCGCTGGTCCAGCTCGACGCCGAGCTGGTCGAGCAGCCCCTCACGCTGCGGGCCGAGGAAGCCCATGGCGAGGGTCACCAGCTCCGCCGGGATCTCCCGCTCGGTGCCCTCGACCGGCTGGAAGCCGTCCTGCGGCCCGCCGACCTCCACGAGCCGCAGCGCGCGGACGTTGCCGTCGGCGTCGCCGAGGAACTCGGTGGTGGACACCGCGTACACCCGGTCGCCGCCCAGGTCGGCGAGTTCCTCATGGGCGCTCTCCACCTTGAACAGCAGCGGGAACGTCGGCCACGGCTGGGCGTCGGGGCGCTCCTGCGGCGGCCTCGGCATGATCTCCAGCTGGGTGACGGACGCGGCGCCCTGCCGGATCGCGGTGCCGATGCAGTCGGCGCCGGTGTCGCCACCGCCGATGACCACGACGTGCTTGCCCCTGGCGGAGATCGGCGACTCCTCATAGTCGCCCTCCTGCGCCTTGTTGGACGGCGGCAGGTACTCCATCGCCTGGTAGACGCCCTTGAGCTCCCGTCCGGCGACGGGCAGGTCGCGCCAGGCGGTGGCGCCGCCCGCGAGGACGACGGCGTCGTGACCGGCGCGCAGGTCGTCGGCGGTGACGTCCACTCCCACGTTCACCGAGGTCTTGAACTCGGTGCCCTCGGCACGCATCTGGGCGATACGCCGGTCGAGGTGACGCTTCTCCATCTTGAATTCGGGGATGCCGTAGCGCAGCAGGCCGCCGATCCGGTCGGCGCGCTCGTACACCTTGACGTCGTGCCCGGCTCGGGTGAGCTGCTGGGCGGCGGCGAGCCCGGCGGGCCCGGAGCCGACCACGGCGACCTTCTTGCCGGTCTTGACGGCGGGCGGCCGGGGACGGACCCAGCCCTCGGCGAACGCCCGGTCGATGATCTCGACCTCGACCCGCTTGATCGTGACCGGGTCCTGGTTGATGCCGAGGACGCAGGCGCTCTCGCACGGGGCGGGGCACAGCCGCCCGGTGAACTCCGGAAAGTTGTTGGTGGCGTGCAGCCGCTCGATCGCCTCGTGCCAATCCTTGCGGTACACGAGGTCGTTCCACTCGGGGATGAGGTTGCCGAGCGGGCAGCCCTGGTGGCAGAACGGGATGCCGCAGTCCATGCAGCGGCTCGCCTGCTTCTCCAGCCGGTCCCTGCCGAAGTCCTCGTAGACCTCGGACCAGCTCCTGATCCGGACGTCGACCGGGCGGCGCTTCGGGAGCTCCCGCCGGACGGTCAGGAAACCCTTCGGGTCTGCCATGGGAATCCCCCTCTCAGCTCTGCGCGGCGGCCATGACGGCCTCGTCGACGTCGCGTCCCTCGGCGCGGGCCTTGGCCATGGCGTCCAGGACGCGCCGGTAGTCACGCGGCATGATCTTGGTGAAGCGGGCGCCGGCGGCGTCCCAGTCCGCGAGCAGGCGGCCCGCGACCCGCGACCCGGTCTCGGCGAGGTGCCGCTCGACCAGCGCCCGGACGAACTCCAGGTCACCGTCGTCGAGGGGTTCCAGGTCGACCATCTCGCCGTTGACCCGCTCGGGTACCAGGTCCAGCACGTAGGCGATGCCACCGGACATGCCGGCCGCGAGGTTGCGGCCCGTCCGGCCGAGGACCACCGCGCGGCCACCGGTCATGTACTCGCAGGCGTGGTCGCCGACGCCCTCGACGACGGCGGTCGCGCCGGAGTTGCGGACGCAGAACCGCTCGCCGACGACGCCGCGGGCGAACAGCTCGCCCGAGGTGGCGCCGTACAGGATCACGTTGCCGCCGATGATCTGCTCTTCGGCGGCGAACGCCGCGTCCGCGTGCGGCCGCAACGTCAACCGCCCGCCCGACAGGCCCTTGCCGACGTAGTCGTTGGCGTCGCCGGTCAGCCGGAGCGTCACCCCGCGTGGCAGGAACGCGCCGAAGGAGTTGCCCGCCGAACCGGTGAAGGAGACGTCGATGGTGTCGTCGGGCAGGCCCGCGCCGCCCCACTTCTTGGTCACCTCGTGGCCGAGCATGGTGCCGACCGTCCGGTTGACGTTGCGGATCGGCAGCTCCAGCCGCACCGCGTCACCGAAGGCGATGGCCCCTTCGGCAAGCTGGATCAGCGTGTTGTCCAGCGCCTTCTCCAGCCCGTGGTCCTGGTCGGTGACCCGGTGCAGGGCCGCGCCGGCGGGACGGTCCGGGGCGTGCAGGATCGGGCTGAGGTCCAGCCCGGCCGCCTTCCAGTGCTCGACGGCCTTGCGGGTGTCGAGCATCTCGACGTGCCCGATCGCCTCGTCCAGCGAGCGCAAGCCGAGCGCCGCCAGGTACTCGCGGACCTCCTCGGCGACGAACTCGAAGAAGTTGACGACGAACTCGGGCTTGCCGGCGAACCGCCGCCGCAGGACGGGGTTCTGGGTGGCGACGCCGACCGGACAGGTGTCCAGGTGGCAGACCCGCATCATGATGCAGCCCGACACCACCAGCGGCGCGGTGGCGAAGCCGAACTCCTCGGCGCCGAGCAGCGCGGCGATCACGACGTCCCGGCCGGTCTTCATCTGCCCGTCAGCCTGCACGACGATGCGGTCGCGCAGCCCGTTCAGCAGCAGCGTCTGCTGGGTCTCGGCGAGGCCGAGCTCCCAGGGCGCGCCCGCGTGCTTGAGGGAGGTGAGCGGCGAGGCGCCGGTACCGCCGTCGTGCCCGGAGATGAGGACCACGTCGGCGTGCGCCTTGGACACCCCCGCCGCGACCGTGCCGACCCCGACCTCGGCGACGAGCTTGACGTGCACGCGCGCCGCGGGGTTGGCGTTCTTCAGGTCGTGGATGAGCTGCGCCAGGTCCTCGATCGAGTAGATGTCGTGGTGCGGCGGCGGGGAGATCAGGCCGACGCCGGGGGTGGAGTGCCGGGTCTTGGCGATCCACGGGTAGACCTTGTGGCCGGGCAGCTGGCCGCCCTCGCCGGGCTTGGCGCCCTGCGCCATCTTGATCTGGACGTCGTCGGCGTTCGTGAGGTACTCGGAGGTGACGCCGAACCTGCCGGACGCCACCTGCTTGATGGCGCTGCGGCGCAAGTCCCCGTTCTCGTCCGGGGTAAACCGGATGGGGTCCTCGCCGCCCTCGCCGGTGTTGGACTTGCCGCCGAGCCGGTTCATCGCGATGGCGAGGGTCTCGTGCGCCTCGGCCGAGATCGAGCCGTAGGACATCGCGCCGGTGGAGAACCGCTTGACGATCTCCGACACCGGCTCGACCTCGTCGATCGGCACCGGCTCGCGGTCGCCCTCCCTGAGCCCGAACAGCCCGCGGAGGGTCATCAGCTCCTCGGCCTGCGAGTCGACCTTGGACGTGTACTCCTTGAAGATCTCGTAGCGGCGGGTGCGGGTGGCGTGCTGGAGCTTGAACACCGTGTCCGGGTTGAACAGGTGCGGCTCGCCCTCGCGGCGCCACTGGTACTCGCCGCCGATCTCCAGGGTCCGGTGCGCGGGCTCGTTGCCGCCCGCCGGGTAGGCGCGGCGGTGCCGCTCGGCGACCTCGCGGGCCAGCACGCCGAAGCCGACGCCGCCGAGCCGGGAGGTGGTGCCGGTGAAGCAGCGCGCCACCACGTCCGCACCGAGGCCGATCGCCTCGAAGATCTGCGCGCCGGTGTAGGACGCCACCGTGGACACGCCCATCTTGGACATGACCTTCAGGACGCCCTTGCCATAGGCCTTCACGAGATTCCGGACGGCCTGGCCCGGCTCCAGGCCCTCGAGGCTCCCGCCGCGGACGAGATCCTCGACGGTCTCGATGGCCAGGTACGGGTTGATCGCCGACGCGCCGTACCCGATGAGCAGCGCCATGTGGTGGCACTCGCGGGCCTCGCCGGTCTCGATCACCAGGCCCACCCGCGTGCGGGTCTTCTCCCGGATCAGGTGGTGGTGGACGGAGCCGGTGAGCAGCAGCGACGGGATCGCCGCGCGGGCGGAGTCGGCGCCGCGGTCCGACAGCACGATGATCCGCGCGCCGGCGTCGATGGCCCGTCCGACCTCGGCGTTGATCTCCTGGAGGCGCGCCTCCAGTGCCTCTCCCCCGCCGGCGACGTCGTACAGGCCGTGCACCACGTGCGCCTGCAGGTGCGGCAGCGAGCCCTCGTCGTTGATATGGATGATCTTGGAGAGTTCGTCGTTGTCCAGGATCGGGGTGGGCAGCACGAGCCGCCGGCACGAGTCCGGGCCGGGTTCGAGGAGGTTGCCCTCCGGGCCGAGGGTGGACTGCAGCGAGGTGACGAGCTCCTCGCGGATCGCGTCCAGCGGCGGGTTGGTGACCTGGGCGAACAGCTGCTTGAAGTAGTCGAACAGCAGCCGCGGGCGCTCCGACAGCACCGCGATCGGGGTGTCGGTGCCCATCGACCCGATCGGCTCGGCGCCGGTCCGCGCCATCGGCCCGAGGATGATCCGCTGCTCTTCGAAGGTGTAGCCGAACGTCTGCTGGCGCTTGACGAGCGTCGCGTGCGTCGGGATCTCCCGCTCGCGCTGCGGCAGCTCCTCGAACCGCACGAGGCCCTCGTGCAGCCACTGCCGGTACGGGTGCTCGGCGGCCAGCTCGGCTTTGACCTCGTCGTCCTCGACGATCCGGCCGGCCTCGGTGTCGACGAGGAAGATCTTGCCGGGCTGCAGCCGGCCCTTGCGGACGACCTTGCCGGCCGGGATGTCCAGGACGCCGGCCTCGCTTGCCAGCACGACCAGCCCGTCGTCGGTCATCCAGTAGCGGCCGGGGCGCAGGCCGTTGCGGTCGAGGACGGCGCCGACGACGGTTCCGTCGCTGAAGCTGACGCTGGCCGGGCCGTCCCACGCCTCCATCAGGGTGGAGTGGAACTCGTAGAAGGCGCGGCGGTCGGCGTCCATCTCGGCGTGGTTCTCCCACGCCTCGGGGATCATCATCAGCACGGCGTGCGGCAGCGACCGGCCGCCGAGGTGCAGCAGCTCCAGGCACTCGTCGAACGAGGCGGTGTCGCTGGCCTCGATGTCAATCACCGGGTAGATCCGGGACAGGTCGCCGGGGATCAGGTCGGAGCGCAGCAGCGCCTCGCGGGCGCGCATCCAGTTGCGATTACCCTTCACCGTGTTGATCTCGCCGTTGTGGGCGATGAACCGGTACGGGTGGGCCAGCTCCCAGGCGGGGAAGGTGTTGGTCGAGAACCGCGAGTGCACGAGCGCGATCGCGCTGGTGAAGCGGCGGTCGGACAGGTCGGGGAAGAACGGCTCCAGTTGCGGGGTCGTCAGCATCCCCTTGTACACGATCGTCCGGCTGGACAGGCTCGGGAAGTAAACCGGCACGTCCTGCTCGGCGCGCTCGCGCATGCAGAACACGGCACGGTCCAGTTCCAGGCCCGTCTTGGCGCTGTGCGGGCCGCCGGCGGCGGGGGCGATGAACAGCTGGGCGAAGTGCGGCATGACCCGGCGGGCGGCGGGGCCGGTGAACTCGGGGTCGTGCGGGAGCTCGCGCCAGCCGAGGACCGTCAGGCCCTCCTCGACGCACAGCGTCTCGACGCGGGCGACCGCGGCGGCGCGCTCGCCCGCGTCCGCGGGCAGGAACGCGACTCCGGCCGCATAGGCGCCGGCCTCGGGGAGCCCGAAGCCGCACACCTCGCGGAAGAAGGCGTCCGGGATCTGGACGAGGATGCCGACACCGTCGCCGTCGTCGGGCTCGGCGCCGACGGCGCCGCGGTGGTCCAGGTTCTTCAGGACGGTCAGGGCGTTCTGGACGATCTCGTGGCTCTTGCGCCCGTGCAGGTCGGCGACCATGCCGACACCGCAGGCGTCATGCTCGTTCGCCGGGTCGTACAGCCCCTGGGGATGAGGGCGGCCCGGGGGCCCGGCAGCAGGTGTGAGGGCAGCAGAAGCCATCAACCCTCCCGTCGTCGTCGTGTCGTGTCACTGCTTCGATGTCAGTGCAGTCCGGGACGACGTTGGCCCTGCTGCGGTGAGATGACATTACATCACTGTCGGGATCATGCCCGACTACACCGGATAGCGAAACTTCTCCGCGCTGATCGGCTTGTGCGTCATCTCTGAGTGGTTTAGACCATCATACCGGGCGCGCCTGCGGGCACCCGGGCGCTGACCTGGTGAGGATCATCACCGGGACACGATGTTTACCGTGCGAAAACGGAAATGTGCCCGTAACCCGCTCAGTCGGAGGGGCGTCCGGAGGCACGCGCCGCCCGGCCGAGCACCGCCGGCGCCTTACCGCCCTCGATCAACATCGACAGCAGCGTCTCGTCCCTCTCGTCGCCCCTGCCGTCCAGGCGCTGGACCCAGGAGACGACCGCGAAATGACCCATGGCCAGACCGCGCGCCATCCCGAAGTCCCGGCCGAACGAGGCGAGCGGGGCCGGGGCCTCCAGGGGGCGGACGAAACCGCCGCCGCGGGTGTGGTCCAGGAGGTCGACGAACCGGTCGGCGTCCGCCGAGCCGGTCAGGTTGAACACCGCGACGGCCAGCCCGTACCCGCGTTTGGTGTCGGCGTAGATCCCCCGGGCGACCTGCGCGCACCCGCCGCGCCTCAGGTCCCCGGCGACGGTCGCGCCCCACACGGCGGCGGTGCAGTCACGCTCCACGCGCTTGGAGCGCAGCCTCAGCGTGACACCGCTGTCCGGAACGATCACCCTCTCCGCCGAGGACGGGAACGCCTCCTCCACCGTCAGCGGTGCCGGGTCCGCGGTACGCGCGGCGATGCCCGCGTATGCCTCGGAGGTCGGCGAACTGGAGTAGGAGGTGGGTGAGGGGCCGCTACTCGCCGCACTGCCCAGCACCACGGCAGGCGCACGTCCCGCGACGGAGTCGTCGCCGCCCTGGAGCAGGACCCCGGCACCCAGGGCAACCATCACGACGGCGCCGAGTGCCCCGGCGGCCCAGAAGTACACCTTCGCTCCGGCCCTCCGGCCAGGTCCAGGCCCGCTGTCCGGGGCGGCCGGAGCCCTGCGCTCGCTCTGCCGGGCCGGCGCGCGTCCTGCCGCGCGCTTCTTCGCCTTGGCGGAACGCCGGGGCGCCGGCGGGACGTCGGAGCTCGCGGTCTCCGCACCGCCGAAGTTCGGGGGAACGGACCGGCCGGGGGCCCTGCCCGGATTCCTGCGCGGGGCGGCCCGTCCCCGGCCGGATCGGCTCACCGGGGCTCGGCGTGGGCCGCCTCCGCGGCGGCCGGGCTGATCGGGATCCACGACGGCGCAGACTACCGCCCGCGGGCGGGTGACCCGCCCCTGCACGGCAGGGTCACCGCCGCTTCCCGCCGCCAACGAGGTCGAGCCGTCCCCACACGAAGTCGGCGGGCTTCTCGATCACCAGGCTCACGTCGATCATCTCGTTGAGCGAGGCGGGCTGGACGCCGCCGGCCCGCTCCACCCAGGTCACGACGGCATAGTGGCCGTAGGTCTTGGCGTAGGCGGCGCTGAACCCGGCGCCGAACGCGGGCACGCCGGGTGGGTTCAGGGGCCGTACCCAGCCCGCCCCGGTGGCCTTGTCGAGGTCGCGCTGGACCTGCTTGACGCCGTCCTCGCTCGCGAGGTTGACCACGATGAACTGGCCGACGTACTTCTTGTCGGCGCTCACGTAGGCGCCGCGCAGGATCTGCGAGCATCCGTACTTGGCCAGGTCGCCCTGAAGGCGGGCGCCCCAGGTCACGCTCTTGCAGTCGGCCGTCAGGTTCGAGGCCGCCAGGGTGAAGGAGTACTTGCCGGACGCGAGTGTCTTGGCGTCTCCGCCGAGCGCCTCAGCCTCGGTGATGGGCCGCTTGTCGACGTCGCGCGAGGCGATCCGGGTGAATCCCTCACCGCTGAAATCGGGGGTGTAGGCCGTCGGCAGGACGTTCTTGGGTGCGCTCCCACCGTCACCGCCGCCCAGCAGGACCACCGCCGCGACCGCGACCACCACGGCGGCCACCGCGGCGCCCGCACCGTAGAGGATCTTGCGGTTCGGGCGCTTGCGGTCGCCCTCCGGTTTGTCGGCGGGCCAGAAGTCCTGTCCGCCTTCGGGTGTGGCCCCTGGGGAACCTGTGTCACGAGCCTCGATCACGTCCCGGAGCTTAGCGGTCCGCCCTACCCCCGCGTGGCCAAAAGGGCGTTTCATCCGGATTCATTGGCGCTAGATTCCGTTACTGCCGATCAGCGCGCCGACCCCGTACGTGATCGCGGCCGCGGCGGCTCCGAACAGCAACTGCCGCAGCCCGCCGTACCACCAGGCGCGGGTGGTCACACGCGACACCAGCACCCCCGCGCAGAACAACCCGACCGCCGCGAGCGCCGCGGCGGGCCACAGGCTGCTGCCGCCTAGCAGGTACGGCAACACCGGCAGAAGCGCGCCCACCGCGAACGCCAGGAACGACGAGCCCGCCGCGAGGACCGGCGAGGGCAGATCGCCCGGGAACACCCCGAGTTCCTCTCGCGCGTGCATCTCCAGGGCCTCCTCCGGATCGCGCGACAGCTGTCGGGCGACCTCGGCGGCCGTCACCGGGTCGACGCCGCGCGCCTCGAAGACCTCGGCGAGCTCGCGCTCCTCGGCCACCGGGTGGCGCGCCAGTTCCAGCCGCTCCACCTCGATCTCGGCCTGCGCCAGTTCGCTCTGGGACGCGACGGAGATGTACTCCCCCGCCGCCATCGAGAACGCGCCCGCCGCCAGCCCGGCCAGGCCCGCCAGCAGCACGACCTTCTGACTCGCGTGGCCGCCCGCGATCCCCGCGATCAGCGCGAAATTGGACACCAGCCCGTCCATCGCGCCGAACACCGCCGGCCGCAGCCAGCCGCCGCTCACATCACGGTGCTCGTGGTGATGCTCATTCGCCCCGGACACCTCAGCCGCTTCCTACTTCCCGTCCTTGACGGGCTCTCCCTTCCCCGCGTCATCGGACGCGGCGGCGGCACCGTCGCCGTTATTGTCCCCGGCCGCCGCATCAGTACCGGTTCCGGGGTCCCGGTCTGGTTCTTCGCCCTTGTCCTCGTCGGGTCGAGCGTCCTCGGCCGTGGGCTCGACCACCGGTTCGGACTCCTCGGCCGTAGGCTCGTCGGGCTCGGCTTCCTGGGCCTCGGATTGCTCGGTCTCGGGCTCCGGCGCCTCGGAATCCTCGGTCTCCGGCTGCGCGGGCTCGGCGGCCTCGCCCGCCTCGCCCGCCTCGCCCGCCTCGGCCTTCTCCGCCTCCTCGGACTGCGCGTCGGACTCCGCGGCAGGTTCCACCGCGGCGGTGGACGATCCGTCCGCGGCCACCTGGCCGACGTTCTCCACGCCGGTCCGCCCGCGGGAAAGGTAGAGGTAGGCGACCGCGCCCAGGAACACGACGATCGACGTCCAGTCGTTCAGCCGCATGCCGAGGAAGTGGTGGGCGTCGTCGATGCGCAGCGCCTCGATCCAGAACCGGCCCACGGTGTAGGCGGCGACGTACAGGGCGAACGCGCGTCCGTGGGTGAGCTTGTACCGGCGGTCGGCCCAGATCACGAGGATCGCGACCCCGACGCACCACAGCGACTCGTACAGGAACGTCGGGTGGTAGGTCGCCACGTCGGCGTACTTCGGGTCGAGCGGGGCGAGGCCGTTGCCCGACAGCCTCGGCCGCTGGTCGCGGTCGATCTCCAGGGCCCAGAAGGTATCGAGCGGGCGCCCGTACAGCTCCTGGTTCCAGTAGTTGCCCCAGCGGCCGATGGCCTGGCCCAGGGCGATCCCGGGCGCCACCGCGTCGCCGAGGGCCAGCACCGAGATGCCACGGCGGCGGCACCCGATGATCGCTCCGACGGCACCCAGCAGAACGGCGCCCCAGATGCCGAGTCCACCCTCCCAGATCTTCAGCGCCCTGGCCGGATCACCGTCGTCGCCGAAGTAGCGCTGGTAATCGGTGATCACGTGATAGACACGCCCGCCGACCAGGCCGAACGGGACGGCCCACACCGCCACGTCCACGATCACGCCGGGCGTGCCGCCCTTGGCGGCCCAGCGCCGCTCGCCGAGCCACACGGCGACGACGATGCCAAGGATGATCATGATGGCGTAGGCGCGGATCGGGAGGGGCCCGAGGTGCCAGACGCCCTGTGCGGGACTCGGGATGGAGGCGAGCGGCTGCATGGGCGTGAACGTTACCGCGTCCCGGCCGTCCCCGTGGCACTCCTGCCGCCGGAGCCCGGTGCGCCCCCGCCCGCCTCGGCGACGGCCTTGCGGAGCGCGTCCGGTGAGCCGAGGACGTCGTCGCCGGCCTTCCTGCCGTCGAGGGCCAGATACGGGGTCGAGTTGACGCCGGCCTTCCCCGCGAGCGCGGTGACCTGTTCGACCGTCTCCATCTTCTCGGCCCCGTTGACGCAGGCGGCGAACTCGGCGTCGGTGATACCGGTCTCTCCCGCCCACGCGATCAGTTGCGGGTTGGTGAAGCCGGTGTCGCCCTCATCGGGCTGGTGGGCGTAGATGGTGTCGTGGTACTGCACCCACTGGTCGGCGGGAGCGCAGGCGGCGGCGTTCGCGGCCCGCCGCGAGTTGGACATCAGCGGGTCCTGCTGGAAGAGCTGGAACGGCCGGTAGACGACCTTCGCCCTGCCCTGCGCGGCGAGTTCCTTGAGCGTGCCGCCCTGCCGTTCCTCCAGCGCCAGGCAGGCGGGGCACTGGAAGTCCTCGTACAGCTCCAGGACGGGACCGGTGACACCCGGCTGCGCCATCGCGATCGAACCGTCGCGCTGCCGGACCGCCGGTGCGAGGGCGCCCTTGTAGTCCCCGACGGTCGCATGGTCGCGGCCGCCGACCACGATCACCACGGCCGCGACCGCGGTCGCGGCGAAGACCACCGTCCCGGTGACGACCACCAGCGCACGCCTCCGCCGCCCCCGGGCCGCCGCGCGTGCCCCGTCGTCCGCGAGCCGGTGGCGCGCGGTCTCCTTGCCTTCGGCCTTGCTCATCGATCCCTCGTTTCAACCCGTCACCAGTTCGCTACGCAGCGTACGAGCGCGGGACGCCGGGACGGCAACGCCGCGCCGTTCCCAGTGGAACGGCGCGGCGTGTCTGCCGGAATTGCGCGGATCTCAGCCGGTCACTTGCCCCCGCCCGCGGCGGCGACGGCCGCCTTCAGCGCGTCGCTGTTCATCAGCTGGCTCTGCAGATCCAGGGGCTTGCCGTCCAGGAAGACGGTCGGGGTGCCCTCGACCTTGCGGGTCTCCAGGGCGTACTTCGTCATCGCGTCGACCTGGGGCTTCTTCTGCTCGTCTCGGACGCACTTCTCGAAGTTCGGGTCGGTGACGCCGACGTCCTTGCCCCACTTGACGAGGTCATCGGGCGAGAAGCCCTTGGAGCCCTCGGCGGGCTGGAACTTGAAGAGCGCATCGTGGTAGGAGATCCACTTGTCGGCGGGAACGCACAGCGCCGCCTCGGCCGAACGCAGCGAGTTGATCTTGACGGGGTCCTTCTGCTGGCCGAACAGGTGGAACGGCCGGTAGACGACCTTGACCTTGCCCTCGGCGGCCAACTGCAGGACGGTCTTGCCGCTGCTCTCCTCGAACTGCTTGCAGATCGGACACTGGAAGTCCTCGAAGATCTCCAGCACCGGTTTGGTCACGCCCGGCTTGGCCATCACGATGGAGCCGTCGGCGTCGCGGCTGAGCGGAGCGACCGCGCCCTGGTGGACCTCGGCGCGGCTGTTCTTCCCGCGCTGGTCCATCACGATCACGACCGCGACGACGATCACCGCCACCGCGACCACCGAACCGACGACGATGGCGAGCAGCCGCCGCTGCTTCTGCCGCGCGGCCTGCCGCTTGCGCTCGACGGCCAGGCGCTCCCGCGCGGACCGCTCTCGTGCGGCCTTGCTCATGGGTGGATCTCCTATGCATGGGGGCCGCGACTGCCGCGCGGCGCGGGTTCCGGCGAGACTAGTCGACTTGACCGATCCGCTGGAATTCGTCAAAAAGGATCAAGAAGAAAAGGACGATCGTGATGGCGTGGACGCCGGTGCACCACAAGCAGATCTTGTGCAGGATCGCCAGTTCCACGGTAACCAGATAGACGACCATCAGCACACCGGTGGACACGGCCGCCAGCCGGCCCCAGCGCAGCGGCGGCCATGGGGATCGCAGCGCCCACGGCGTGATCAGCGCCGCGAACCCGACGAAGAACGCCAGCCCGAGCAGCGGCATCGGAATCCCGATTAGCGTCGAGTACTTGCTCGTGGTGACGGCGTGGCAGTCCACGGTGCCGGACGCCGAGCACACCAGCGCGTCCTCGTCGTAGTGCGAGATCGTCAAATAGACCGAGATCCCGAAGCCGGCCAAGGTCAGCAGCCAGGCCACGGGCTGGAACCAGAGGGGCCGGGACGGGCCGGGCGCCGTCCCGTCCCGCTCCCCGGCCGTCATCTCTTGCGTCATCGTGATCCTTCCGGGAGCGCCGCCTCGCTGCGTCGGCGAACACACCCTACGGGAGAGCGCGGGCACCACAAGCAAGAACCTGGTGGGGCACGCGCGAGTTCCCGGAAGGACGAGGAACCCCCTCAGCGGCCCTTGCGGACCCCGGCGGCGAGCTCCTCGGTCAGCGCGCGCACACCGGCCACGCCCGAGGCCAGGTCGGGCGCGTCCAGCAGCCGCCGGACGTACGCCGACCCGACGATGACACCGTCCGCGAACCCGGCGACCTCCGCCGCCTGGGCGCCGTTGCCGACACCGAGTCCAAGCCCGATCGGCAGTTCCCGGCCGCTCTCCCCGATGATCGCCCGGGTGCGCTCCACCAGCTGGGGCGCCCCGGTGTCGACGGCGGTGCGGGCGCCGGTCACGCCCATCAGCGAGGCCGCGTAGACGAACCCGCGGCACGCGCTGGTGATCGTCTTGATGCGCTCGTCGGTGGAGCTGAGCGCGACGAGGAACACCCGGTCGAGACCGTGCCCGTCGGACGCCGCGAGCCACGCGCCGCCCTCTTCCGGAGTGAGGTCGGGAGTGATCAGCCCGCTGCCGCCCGCGGACGCCAGGTCGCGGGCGAAGGAGTCGACGCCGTAGTGGTCGACGGGGTTCCAGTAGGTCATCACGAGCGTCGGGACGCCGGTGGCGGAGACGGCCTCGACCGTCCTGAACACGTCGGCGACGCGGACGCCGCCCACGAGCGCCTGGTGCACGGCGTCCTGGATGGTGGGGCCGTCCATCATCGGGTCGGTGTAGGGCAGGCCGATCTCGATGACGTCGCAGCCCGCGTCCACCATGGCCTTCGCGGCCTCGATGGCACCCTCGCAGCTGGGGAACCCGGCGGGCAGGTAACCGACGAGCGCCGCGCGGTCCTCGGCGCGGGCCTTGTCGTAGGCGGTCTGGACGCTCACTCGCCCGCTCCTTCCGGCATCAGACCGAAGAAGCCGGCGGCCGTGTGCATGTCCTTGTCGCCCCGCCCGGACAGGCACACCAGCACGGTGGCGTCCGGGCCGAGCTCCTTGCCGACCTTGAGCGCCCCGGCGAGCGCGTGCGCGGACTCGATGGCGGGGATGATCCCCTCCGTCCGGCACAGCAGCGCGAACGCCTCCATCGCCTCCGCGTCGGTGATCTCCCGGTACTCGGCGCGGCCGGAGTCGTGCAGCCACGAATGCTCGGGACCGACACCGGGATAGTCGAGTCCCGCCGAGATCGAATGGGTCTCCAGGGTCTGGCCGTCATCGTCCTGGAGCAGATAGGTGCGCATGCCGTGGATGACGCCCAGGGACCCGCCGACGAGCGTCGCCGCGTGCCGGCCGGTGCCCACGCCGTCCCCGCCGGCCTCGAACCCGAACAGCCGGACGGACTCGTCCGGGACGAACGCGTGGAAGGTGCCGATCGCGTTGGACCCGCCGCCGACGCACGCCACGACGGCGTCCGGCAGAGCGCCGGTCAGTTCCAGACACTGCCGCCGGGCCTCGACCCCGATGATCCGCTGGAAGTCGCGGACCATCATCGGGAACGGGTGCGGGCCCATGACCGAGCCGATGCAGTAGTGGGTCTTCTCCACACTGGCGACCCAGTCGCGGAACGCCTCGTTGCAGGCGTCCTTGAGCGTCCGGCTACCGGTCCGCACCGGCACGACCTCGGCGCCGAGCATCCGCATCCGGGCGACGTTGAGGGCCTGCCGCTCGGTGTCGACCTCGCCCATGTAGACGGTGCACTCCAGGCCGAGCAGCGCCGCCGCCGTGGCGGTGGCGACCCCGTGCTGGCCCGCGCCCGTCTCGGCGATCACGCGAGTCTTGCCCATCCGCCGGGTGAGCAGCGCCTGCCCCAGCACGTTGTTGATCTTGTGGGAACCGGTGTGGTTGAGATCCTCGCGCTTGAGCAGCACGCGGGCACCGGCATGCTCGGAGAAGCGCTTGGCCTCGGTCAGCAGGCTCGGGCGGCCCGCATACCCGGCGAGCAGTTCGTCCAGCTCGGCGGTGAAGGCGGGGTCACCCTTGGCGGTCTCGAACTCGCGGGTGAGCTCGTCCAGCGCCGCCATGAGCGCCTCGGGGGCGAACCGTCCGCCGAAGGGGCCGAAGTGGCCCGTCGCATCGGGCACGGCAGTGGTGTCGATGGTCATCTGAGAAACGCGTCCTGTCGAGAAGAAGGGGCTGATCCGGTCATGGGGACGTGGGAAAAGCCCGCCATCGCTCCCGTAGCGGCTCCGCTCGCACGGCCGTCAACTCCCCTGCCGCAGGGCCGGATGCGCGCCCGCGGCGACCAGATCGGCGACGGCGGCCCGCGGGTTCTTGCCGATCACCAAGCTCTCCCCCACCAGCACCGCGTCGGCACCGCTGGAGGCGTAGGCGAGCAGGTCGTGCGGCCCCCGTACCCCAGACTCGGCGATCTTGACGACGTCCTTCGGAATCAGCGGCGCGACCCTCGCGAACACCCCGCGGTCGACCTGGAGCGTCCGCAGATCCCGCGCGTTCACGCCGATCACCCTGGCGCCCGCGTCCACCGCGCGCGCCGCCTCCTCCTCGGTGTGCACCTCGACCAGCGGCAACAGCCCGATCGACTCGGCGCGCTCCACCAGCGAGACCAGCGCGTCCTGCTCCAGCGCGGCGACGATCAGCAGCGCCATGTCGGCCCCGTAGGCGCGGGCCTCCCACAGCTGGTAGGAGGTGACGATGAAGTCCTTGCGCAGGACAGAGACCCCGACATTGGCGCGCACCTCGGCCAGATCGTCCAGGCTGCCGCCGAACCGGCGCCGCTCGGTCAGCACGCTGATCACCCTGGCACCACCCGCCTCGTAGTCGCGGGCCAGCGCGGCGGGGTCGGCGATGGCGGCGAGCGCGCCCTTGGACGGGCTGCTGCGCTTGACCTCGGCGATGACCGACACCCCCTGCCCGCGCAGCGCGCCGAGCGCGTCACGCGGAGCCGGAGCGGCCGCCGCCTTCTCCTTGAGTGCGTCGAGCGGGACCTCTCGCTGCCTGTCCGCGAGATCGGCCCGGACGCCCTCGATGATCTCGTCCAGCACGCTCAAGGTGGTAGGCCCCCTATTTCAGGTCGTTCCGTGCACCGATCGTAGCCCGGTTTATCTGGAGGCGACCCCCAGACCCCCGCTGTTGTCTACCTGGGGGGCGACCCCCAGACCCCCGGCTGCGCGACTCGCCACCTCCTCACTCCGCTAGCGCTCCGCTCCGGGGGCGCGGCGCGCCGGGCATGCCCGCTGCGCTCGCTCCGGTGCCTGTCCCGTAACCGCCGGCTGAGGTTCAGCCTGCCGACCGAGGTACGACCTTGTCGGGGGCTGAGGTTCGGTTCTCAGGGCGCCAGCACGTGGCCGAAGGGGAGGTTGCGCACGATCCAGAACACGAGCAGGACGCCGAGGAGGCCGTAGGCAGCCACCGGCCGAAGCAGGAGTGACTGCATCGGCTGACCCCGCGCGGCCAGGACGGTCCATCTGACGTACAGGTATCCGAGCACGGGCAGGAGCAGGAAGACCACCGGGTTGAGCCCGAACGCCGTCCCCACGTCCCCGTGCGCGAGCGCATGAACGAGCCGCGTCGCTCCGCATCCCGGGCAGTAGTACCCGGTCAGAAAGAGGAACGGGCATCCCGGATAGTGACCGGGCTCGTTGGGATCCACCTTGGCGACGACCAGCACCGCGGCCGCGATCCCGCCCAGTACGACACCCTGCCGCCACAACCCCCGCAAAGACGCAAGCGTCACCCCCCAACCGTAGAGGAGCACGCAGGCAAGCACGAAACCCCGACCCCGGCGGATTCGAACCCCAGCCGACGGCCTGAACCGCACCCCGGCAGAGTTGAACCTCAGTTGACGGTTACGAGAAAGGCACGCGGAGCGAGCGCCAGCGATGTAGGAGGGGCGAGCCGCGCAGCCGGGGGTCTGGGGCCCCCAATTAGCTATCGAGCACGTAGCCGACGCCGCGGACTGTGCGGATGGGGCTGGCCTGGCCCAGTTTGGCACGGAGTTGGGCGACGTGGACGTCGACGGTGCGGCTGCCTGCGCCGGCGCCGGTGCCCCAGGCGGCGTCCAGGAGTTGCTCGCGGGTGAAGACGCGGCCGGGGTTGCCCATCAGGAATTCGAGCAGGTCGAACTCGGTGACGGTGAGCGCGACCTTGCGGTCGCCGACGGTGGCGGAGCGGCCGCGGGTGTCGAGGGCGACGGGGCCGGCGTGCAGGAGGCCGGGGGTGTCGGGGAGGTCGGTGTGGCGGAGGGCCTCGGTGACGGCGGTGACGAGGACGCGGGGGGCGAACGGGCGCTCCACGCGGTGGTCGCCGAAGGCGCGCTGGACCGCGGGGTCGAGGGGGCCGGTGACGGCGATGACGGGGGCGGGCGTGGCGGCGTCGGCGACGCGGCGGTACAGGTCGGCGGGCAGCGCGGTGGTGGACAGGTCGAGGACGACCGCGTCGGGTCCGGCTTTCGCGGCGGTTGCGGGGGCCTGGGCGGGGTCGGGCTCGATCTCGACGTCGAAGCCCTCGCGGGCGAGGTAGCGGCGTTGCAGTTCGGCGACGGCCGGGTCGTGCTCGACGACGAGGACGAGGCCGCCACCGTCGGCGGTCATGGGCGGCCGTTCCGGTGGGCCGTCGGGTCCTCGCCGCGGTCGAGCGACTTCCATAGGGCGGACGGGTCGTCCTCGGCGGTGGGCTTGGGGGCGCGGTCGTAGCGGGACGACATGCCGGGCCAGCGGGCGCCGCGGACGAGGGTGAGCAGGCCGCCGGCGGCGAGGACGACGCCGCCGGTGACCGAGGCCATCCACCACAGGGTCACGTCCGTGGCCGGGTGGCCGTCGAGGCTCAGCAGGGTGCTGCGCTCGGCGACGGCGGACAGGACGTGGGCGCGCTGGACGGAGGCGGCCGAGGCGTAGGCGATCCCGGCGCCGAAGAGGGCGATCAGGCCGCCGACGGCGGCGCGCAGCCGTCCGGACGTGGCGAACAGGGCGGCGAGCCCCGCGAGGCCGGCGAGACCGAGGGCGGCGGCGGTGCCGCTGAGGTCGCGTCCACTGAGGTGGTGCGCGACGGGGGTGATGGAGTCCCCGGCGTGCACGGTGGCCCAGGTGCGGCCGGCGGCGAGCAGCGCGAGCCCGGCGCCGGCGGCGCACAGCAGCGCCGTCAGGCCGCGTTCACGGCCGGGGGTCATGAGCCGGTGTCAGGGCGTTCCCCGACCACGGCGTCCAGGACGTCGGCGTCCCAGCAGGTGCGGTCGCCGGTGTGGCAGGCGGCGCCGACCTGGTCGACCTTGACGAGGATGGCGTCGGCGTCGCAGTCGAGCGCGACGGACTTGACCCACTGCTGGTGCCCGGAGCTGTCGCCCTTCACCCAGTACTCCTGGCGGCTGCGCGACCAGTAGGTGCAGCGGCCGGTGGTCAGGGTGCGGTGCAGGGCCTCGTCGTCCATCCAGCCGAGCATGAGCACCTCGCCGGTGTCGTACTGCTGAGCGATGGCGGGCAGCAGGCCGGCGGGGTCGCGCTTCAGGCGGTCTGCGATCGTGGGGTCCAGGTCGGACGGTCGGGCTGACATGCGGTCCATTGTGCCGGGTGCGGCGCCGAGGGCGGCACAAGGGGCCCTGCGACACGAAAGGGCCCGGCCCCCGAGGGGGACGGGCCCTGACGTACGACTACGGGTGTTACAGGGGGACGACCTGGTCGGCCTGCGGACCCCGGTTACCCTGCGTCACCTCGAACTGGACGCGCTGGTTCTCGTCCAGCGTGCGGTATCCGGAGGACTGGATCGCCGAGTAGTGCACGAAGACATCAGGTCCTCCGCCGTCCACGGCGATGAAACCGAAGCCCTTCTCGGCGTTGAACCACTTCACGGTGCCCTGCTGGGGCATGTCTTTCTCCTTGCGGCAAAACACGGGCCCACACCTCGCGGGCCCGGCGCGGTCGCTGCGGAACGCTCTCGCCCCCCGGTACGGTCCCGGAAAAGCCAAAACGCCCGCTGCCATCAGTCCGCGGGCGTCTGGACAAACGATCGAGAACCACGACTGCAACCGACGGGCCCACCGTATCACCGGTTCCGCGTAAAGCGGAGGAGCCGCAAGGCTTGCGTTTCTTCTTCCAGCGAACCCTGCCGTTACCTGCCCGTTAAAGACTCCAACCGGTCTCGGTCAGGGTCTTGACAGAGTCCGTGGCGCCCGTGAGCCGGACGCGCGCGACGTCCCGCCGACCCAGTGCCCACAGGACGAGTTCGCCTACGGGGCCGTGCACGCGCACCGGTCCCGGTGCCCCAGCGCGACGGGCTCGCCGGCCGCCCGAGACCCGCAGGCTGCGACCGTCCGGCTGGACGAGTGTTACCTCAACGTGAACTTTTCTTAGGACAAAGCGGGCAATTTTTATCCTTCGCCAGAGAACGTCCTCTAGTTCGACGGGAAGCTCCCTGGGCTCCCAGTCCGGACGTGCTCGCAGGATGTCCTCATGGTGGACAAAGAACTCGACCCCGTTGGCGATTTTGTCCACGCCGGGAAGCGCGTAGGGCGAGAACTTCGGCGGACCTTGCCGAAACCGTTCCACCAGCTTGTCGAAGGGGACGGCACGCGCCGTGCGACGGCGGACGCGCTCGGTGTAGAAGGCGAGCGGAGGCAGCAGTATTCCGGGCCCGGCGTCCGGTCGTCCCTCGCGGATGACCAGATGAGCCGCGAGGTCTCGGGCGTCCCATCCGGCGCATCGGGTGGGCGCGCTCGGGCCCGCCTCGGCGAGTGCCGCGGCCAGCAGCCGTCGCTCGCCGCGCACGGGGTCGGTTTCGGTCGTGCTCATTGGATGATCGTAAGCCGCGGCGGTAGGGCCGGGAATAAGCGCCCCGCGCCGGTGGTAGGCATATCCAGGCCCGCAAACCCCCCGAGCGCGGAACTCAGGGGGCATTCCCCCCGGGTCGCCGCCGATCGAGGAGTAGCCGTGCCACCTGCGTCCAGACGCGCCGGGCCGTCCGTGTTGCGCGAGGGAATGCGTGTGCTGGGAGTGGCGGTGCGGGCCGAGCCCCGCGTCTTCACGATCTCCGTCCTCGCCAGCGCGCTGTACGCCGCGATGACGGTCGCGACCGCGCAGGTGCTCGGCTGGACGACCGAGGAGGTGATGCTCCCGGCGTTCCGGTCGGGGCACACGACCGCGGGGGCCCTCACCGGGGCGGCCCTGGCCATCGTGGGCGTGGCGGCGCTCAAGGCGCTCGGCGTCGCGGGCCGCCGGTTCTACGCGGGCCTCATGCAGTACCGGATGCAGGCCGCGTACCGGCGCGCGGTGACGCGGCAGTACCTGCGGCTGCCGCTGGCGTGGCACCATCGCCATCCGACTGGGCAGTTGCTGTCGAACGCCAACGCCGACGTGGAGGCGGTGTGGGCTCCGATCGCACCGCTGCCGATGGCCGTCGGCGTGGTGTTCATGCTGCTGATCGCGGCTGTGTCCATCCTGGTGACCGACCTGGCGGTGGCGGCGGTCGGCTTCCTGATCTTCCCGGCGATCGCGCTGGTCAACGTGGCCTACCAGCGGCGGCTGGCGCCGGTCGCGACCCGTGCCCAGCAGCTGCGCGCCCAGGTCAGCGAGGTCGCGCACGAGAGCTTCGAGGGCGGCCTGGTCGTCAAGACGCTCGGCCGCGAGGCGTCCGAGACCGGGCGGTTCGAGGCGGAGGCGCTGGCCCTGCGGGACGCGAACGTGGCGGTCGGCCGGATCCGGGGGCTGTTCGACCCGATGCTGGAGGCGCTGCCCAATCTCGGTGTGCTCGCCGTCCTGCTGATCGGGTCGCTGCGTCTGGAGGCGGGCGCGATGACCGCCGGCGATCTGGTGCACGTGGCGTACCTCTTCACGCTGCTGGCGTGGCCGATCCGGGCGCTGGGCTGGGTACTGGCGGAGATTCCGCGCAGCGTCGTCGGCTGGGAGCGGGTGCGTGGCGTGCTGGACGCCAGCGGTTCCCTGCCGTACGGGGACGGCGCGCTCGGTGGCGACGAGGCCGCGGCGCTGGAGGTCAGGGACGTCCGCTTCGCCTACGAGGGCTCCGGCGGGGGCGGCGGCCGGCGTGTGCTGCACGACGTGTCGTTCACCGCGTCCCCCGGCAAGACGGTCGCGGTGGTGGGACCAACCGGGTCAGGCAAGTCCACGCTGACCTCGTTGCTGGTGAGGCTGGTCGATCCAGCGGACGGGTCCGTCCTGCTGGACGGGGTGGACGTGCGGGACGTGCGGCGGGGCGGCGTGGCCGGCGCCGCCGCGCTCGTCCCCCAGCAGACGTTCCTCTTCGATGACACCGTCCGCGGGAACGTCACGCTCGGCTTCGACGTCCCGGACGAGCGGGTGTGGGAGGCCCTCCGTCTGGCCCAGGCGGAGGGTTTCGTCGCGGCGCTCGCGGACGGGCTCGACACGAAGGTGGGCGAACGTGGGGCCACGCTGTCGGGCGGGCAGCGCCAGCGGCTCGCGCTGGCGCGCGCACTGGTCCGGCGACCCCGGTTGCTCGTCCTGGACGATGCGACGTCCAGCGTGGACCCGCAGGTGGAGGCGCGCATCCTGGAGGGCCTCCGGGAGGCCCGCTCGGCCGGTGACAGGGCGGGGGCGACCGTCGTGGTCGTCGCCTACCGCAAGGCCACGATCGCGCTGGCGGACGAGGTGGTCTTTCTGGAGCACGGCCGCGTCACCGGGCGCGGCCCCCACGCCGACCTGTTGGAGCGGTCCGAGGGCTACCGCAACCTCGTCAACGCCTATGAGCGCGCGGAAGCGGAACAAGAGGCGATCGAAGGCGGCGAGGGGGCCCTGGCATGACGGTGTCGAATAGAACAGCGCCGGGCGGCACGGGGCTGAGCGGGACGGCCGCGACCGAGGGCGCGCTGAGCACGCTGCGGCGGGGGCTGCGGCTGAGCCCCGAGTTCCGGGCGGGGCTGGCGGGGACGCTCGCGCTCGCGCTCGCCTCGACGGCGGGACGGGTGGTGGTGCCCGTCGCCGTCCAGCAGACGATCGACAAGGGGCTCGGGCAGCCCGGCAACCCCGACATCGGGTTCATCCGGACGGCGGTACTGCTGTGCGCGGTGGCGGTCCTGCTGACCGCGCTGTGCGCCTACGCGATGAACGTGCGGCTGTACAGGACGTCCGAGAGCGGCCTGGCGGGCTTGCGGGTGAAGGCGTTCCGGCACGTCCACGACCTATCGATGCTCACCCAGAGCGGAGAGCGGCGCGGCGCGCTGGTGTCGCGGGTGACGGGCGACGTCGACCAGATCAGCACCTTCATGCAGTCCGGCGGACTGATGTTCATCGTGTCGATGGGCCAGCTGGTCGTGGCGAGCGCGCTGATGCTGGTGTACTCCTGGCAGCTCACCCTGCTGGTGTGGGCCGCATTCCTGCCGCTGGTGTTCGCGCTGCGCCGCTTCCAGCGGATCGTGTCCGCGGCCTACACGCAGGTCCGCGAGCGCATGGGCGATCTACTGGCGGCGGTGAGCGAGTCGGTGGTGGGCGCCCCGGTCATCCGCGCGTACGCGTCGGAGGAGCGCACCGGACGGCGCGTGGACGAGACCGTGGAGTCACACCGCAGGACCCAGACCCGTGCGCAGGGCCTGGTCGCGCTCACCTTTCCGGTGAGCGAACTGGTCGCCGCGCTGGCCACGGCCGGGGTGGTCGTGGTCGGGATCCTGCTGGGCGTGGACGGGCATCTGACGGCCGGTGAGCTGATCGCGTTCCTGTTCCTGGTGACCCTGTTCGTCAGCCCGTTGCAGACCGCCACGGAGGTCCTCAACGAGGCACAGAACGCCATCGCCGGATGGCGGAGGGTCCTCGGCGTGCTGGACACCGTCCCGGACGTGGCGGACCCGGGTGAGGAGGGCGCGACCCTGCCGCGCGGCCCGATCGAGGTGCGGTTCGAGTCCGTGGCTTTCGCCTACCCGGGCGGGCCACCCGTCCTACACGACGTGGACGTGGCGATCGCGCCCCGCAGCCGTGTCGCGATCGTCGGGCAGACCGGGTCGGGCAAGACCACCTTCGCCAAGCTCCTCACCCGGCTCATGGACCCCTCGTCCGGCCGGGTGCTCGTGGACGGCGTGCCGCTGGACCGGGTGCGGTTCTCGTCCCTGCGGGAGCGCGTCGTCATGGTCCCGCAGGACGGCTTCCTGTTCGACGCCTCCCTCGCCGACAACGTCCGGTACGGCAGTCCCGGCGCGTCCGACGAGGACCTGGTCCTCGCCATGACCGAGCTGGGGCTGGCCGACTGGCTGGACGGTCTCCCCGAGGGTCTGGACACGCCCGTCGGCCAGCGGGGCGAGTCGTTGTCGGCGGGCGAGCGGCAGCTGGTCGCGCTGGCCCGCGCCTACATCGCCGACCCCGACCTCCTCGTCCTGGACGAGGCGACCTCCGCCGTCGACCCCGCCACCGAGGTCCGTATCCAGCGGGCCCTGGACGGTGTCACCCGGGGCAGGACCGCGATCTCCATCGCGCACCGGCTGTCCACGGCCGAGGCGGCGGACGAGGTCATCGTGTTCGACGCGGGCCGGATCGTCCAGCGCGGCCCCCACGCCGACCTGGTGGCGGAACCAGGCGTCTATGCGGACCTTCACGCCTCCTGGACCGCCCAGCGGGGGTTGTGATCTCGGGTGAGGACATCACGACCTGGGGTAAAGCACTTGCCCGATATCTGCTTGAGTGCGCATTCTGCTTAGGTGAGCAACGAGGTCGTGTTGGAATCGGCGGGCACGCTGCATGGTCAACTGCAGCGAGGGTTGGGCAGGGCCGCGCGCCGCGCGGCGGAGAGGGCGGGGGCGGGCGAGTACGTCTACGACTGCGTCCGCCGCGACCCGCGGTGGGATCCGCAGTGTGAGTCACGGGGGTTGTACTACGCCCGGTTGATAGTCGACCTTGAGTTGCCGGTCGGACCGGTCGCCGAGCATCTGTTCGACCCGTCCGACCACACCGACCCGGATGACTGGCGGGTCGAGCTGGCGCTGGACGTGCTGTCCCAGATGGTGCGGCTGAGCCGCCGCGAGGCCGCTCCGATCCTGCGCCGGTACGCCGAGGAGGGGGCGCACTGGTTCGACGCCCTCGACACGCTCGTGGAGCTCGCCGACCCGTCCCTGACGATCGGGCTGGACGAGCTGGCGGCGGCCCGGTGCGACGACCAGGCGCTCGGCATGCTGATCCCCGGCGCCTACAACCCGGTGATCGAGACGTGGGCGGCTCGGCAGCCGCGGATCGCCGAGGCGCTGGCGCGGCGGCGGGAGGCGGGCGGCGCGCGCCGGGTCGTGGTCGCGGGAACCGAGCGGGGGGAGCGCACCGAGGCCGAGTTGCTGGACCTCGCCCGCCGGCAGGGCGAGGGCGCGATCGGGGCGATCTTCGAGTTGGGGCGCAGGAGGACCCTCGCGTTGCTCGATCTCGCTGAGGAGCTGCTGCCCGACAGACCCAGCAGATTCGGCGGGGCCGTGTGCCGGGCTTTGCGCGAGTACGGCCCTGAGACGCTCCCTCGTGCGCGCGCGTGGGCGACCCAAAGGGCGGGTTGCGAGGACATGGGATTGCGGATCCTCGCGCGCTATGGCACACGCCAGGACATCCCGTTCCTCATGGACGAACTACGCGGGGCCGTCGAACGGCGCGAGTGGCACGACGCGGCGAGCCCGATCGAAGGCCTCGGACGGCTCCGTGCCGGTGAGACCGTCCCCTTGCTGAAGACCGCTTGGACCGAATCGACCTACGCCTATCTGCGGCCCCGAATCCTGACGGCGCTGACGCGGACCGCCCCGCACACCGCCGAGTCCTACACCGTCGAGGGCCTCTGGGACTGCGAGGAGGGCGTCCGCAGGGAAGCCGTACGGTCCGCACCGCTGACCGAGGACACACGGATCCGCCTGCAACGGCTGCACCTCGACGCCGCCGAGGAACCCGACATCCGGGCCGCCGCCGCGGGCCGCGCCCTCTGAGCCGCCGCTGAACCCGCCGGACGCGGGATGCGTATTGCACCGACGAACTGCGCATCTCACCCGGGAGGAACGGCCATGGGCTCCACGCACCACCTCGGAGCGATCAAGACTGGGCTGCTGTGCGGCGTCGCCGTCCTGGCACTGCCGCTGGCGGCGGGCTGCTCCGGCAAGTCGGCGGCGTCCGGTAACGCCGCGACCAGGGAGGGTACCCCGGCCACTCTCGACCAGCTCGCCTCGCGCACCGGCTGCACGCTCACCGGCCAGCGCAAGGCCCAGGAGCTTGAGCAGGGCAACTGCACCAACTCGCGTGGACGGTACGTGCTGGTGAGCTTCACCTCCGACAAGGGCATGACCTCCTGGATGGAGGAGGCCAAGCCCTGGGGCGGCTCGTACCTGGTCGGGACGCGGTGGGTCGCCGTGAGCACCCCGACGACCCTGGAGTCCCTCAAGAAGGATCTGGGTGGGCGCATCATGTCCGGCGACTCGCACGGGGAGATGCCCGGGATGAATCACAGCTAGGGACGGCAGTGTTTCAGAGACACGGCGTTTCAGAGAGCCGGCCCACGCTGCTCGGCCTGGCGACTCGCACCGTGACCGCGCCTGGGCGAGCGCGACAGTTGAGGCACTTCGCAACAGCCCCGGTCTAGGCATGGCCGCCGGCGTTCAGCTCGGACAGGTTCATCGCCATCCTGCGGCGCACGGCCGGGATCCGGCCCAGCACGCGCAGGGCGGCGTTGCGCGCCCGGCGCCGTGAAGCGCTCCCCGTGGTGGCGATCCGGGTCATCCGGTCGGTGAACCGCACCACCCTCGCCGCGACCGGGCGGCGCTCCTCCGCATAGCCGTCCAGGGTCCCGGCGGGCGCACCGTCGCGCAGAACGGCCCCCAACCGGGCCGCGAGCGCCACCGCGTCCTGGATTCCGGTGTTCATCCCCTGGCCGCCCGCAGGGCTGTGCACGTGGGCGGCGTCCCCGGCCAGCAGGATCCGGCCGGCGCGGTAGGCGTCGGCGAGCCGGTGGTGCACCCGGAACCGCGAGCTCCACACGACCTCGGAGACCCGCGCGAGCTGCTCCTGCGGGCCTCGGGCGTCCAGCACCGCCTGGACGTCGGTCAGGCCCGGGTGCTCGGGGGCCTCGTCCACGGTGGCGACGATCCGATGCCGTCCGCCCGGCAAGGGAGCGACGACGACCAGGCCGGCGGGCGAGAAGAACAGCATGACCTCGTCGGCGCGGACGTCCCCCTCCAGCCGGACGTCGGCGAGGACGAACGACTGCGCGTAGGTGTCGCCGGTGAAGCCGATCCCGGCGTGCTCGCGGACGGTGCTGTGCATGCCGTCCGCGCCGACGGCGTAGCGCGCGCGGACGGTCTCACCGGAGGCCATGGTCGCGGTGACGCCCTCCCCGTCCTGGGTGAGCGAGGCCACCTCGTAGGGGCGGTGGACGTCGCCGCCGAGCGTACGCAACCGGCGCAGGAGCACTTCCTCGGTGATGTTCTGCGGAACCATCAGCGTGTACGGGTAACGGGTGGGAAGGCCGTCGAAGTCGACCGTCAGCAGGGCCTGGTCGCGGTCGCGGACGGTGAAGCGCGGCACGATCACGCCCACGCCCACCAACTCGTCCGCGATCCCGACCGTCTCCAGTACCTCCAGCGTGCGGGCGTGGACGACGGCGGCGCGAGAGGTGTTGGCGCCCTCGGCCTGCCGGTCGACGAGCGTCACGTCCACGCCGCGTGCGGTGAGCGCGGCGGCCAGGGTCAGCCCGACCGGACCGGCACCGACGACCAGGACATCGGTGGTCTCGGGCAGCGGGCTGGTGGGGTGCGGGGCCCTCGGATGCTCGGACATGGCGTCCTCCTGATACCAACATCTGTTTGCCAACATCTGTTGGCACAGACGTTAGCGCGCCCGGGACGGTTTGCCAACAGGCGTTGGCCTACCATTGTGGGCATGGCCTTCACAGCGCGCTCCGATCAGACCAGAGCGGCGATCCTCGACGCCGCCCGCCGCCGTTTCGGCACCGACGGCTACGAACGGGCGACGATCCGCGCCATCGCCGCCGACGCCGGCATCGACCCGTCGATGGTGATGCGCTACTACGGCAGCAAGGACGGGCTGTTCGCGGCGGCCTCGGACATCGACCTGCGGCTGCCCGACCTGTCCGCGGTGCCGCCCGAGCGCGCGGGCGAGACGATCGTCCGGCACTTCATCGAGCGGTGGGAGGGTGACCTGGCCGACGAGGTGCTGATCGTGCTGTTCCGGTCGGCGATCACCAACGAGGCGGCCGCCGGGCGGCTGCGCGAGATCTTCGGCGCGCAGGTCGCGGGTGCCCTGGCGGCGGGCGTGGACGACCCGTCCGAGCTGCCGGCGCGCGCCGGGCTCGTCTCCACCCAGCTTCTCGGCGTCGCGCTGTGCCGCTACATCCTGCGGCTGCCGCCGGTCGTGGCGATGGACGTGGACACGCTGGTGGCGAGCCTGTCCCCCACACTCCAGCGCTACCTGACCGGACCCCTGCCGGCCTGAGCGGCGCGCCGGCGCCCTCAGGGAGTGCGGACCTCGTCGCCGCCGACGCCGTCGATGCCGTCACGGTCGTCGCGATCGTCGCGGCTGACCAGGAGGGCGGCCCAGCGCTCCAGGGCGGGACCGGTCCGGGCCAGGATCCGCCGCGCGGCGAGCCCGCGGGCCACCGTCCCCGGGTGCAGCAGCGGATGCCCAGGCCCGTCGACGACGACCCGGACGGCGGCGACCGGTCTCCCGCCCGCGCGGGCGGCGATCACGGCCGACTCCATGTCGGCCACGCGCGCGCCCTGCGCCGCCCAGACGGCACGCTCCGCGCGACCCACGACGTGGTCGGTGGTCACCAGGGGCCCGACCTGGACGCTGAGGCCGTCCCGGATCAGTTCTCCCGCCAGCATGTGCGCGGCGTTGCACGGCACCGGCCGGCCGCCGCCGCGGATCTCGTCGGCCACCAGGACGTCCCCCGGCCGGAGGCGCTCGTCGAGCGCGCCGCCGAACCCCATCACCACGAGCGCCGCGCACGCCGCCGGCAGCCGGTCGATCCGGCGAGCCCGGTAGCCGACCACCACGACCGGGGTGCGGGCCAGCCCGCGCCGCACCGCGCGCGCCTCCATCCGCAGCCCGGCGCACACCACCGGCCCGACCATCGGTCGCCAGGCGTCGTCACTGGTCATCCCCCCAGCGAAACACGGGGCCAGGCGAAGTTCCAGCTCGCGCGCCGACGACCCGGCGTCACCGTGAGGTACTACTTCCGATCCCGCGAATCCCGCCCCCGGGAGGACGGGTCGAGGGGCCCACGACCTCTAGACTCGCCGACATGACCTCCTCCGTACGCCGGAAGCTGGCCGTCCTGCCCCTCCTTCTGCTCCCGCTCGGCGGCCTCGCCGCCTGCGGCGGCGAGAACAGCAAGACCGACTGCAACGCCAACTCGTGCACGGTGACGTTCGACCGCGGAGTCGACGCGAGCGCCTCCGTCCTCGGTGTGAAGGCCGAGCTGGTGAGCGTCCAGGGCAACACCGTCACGCTCAAGATCGCCGGCCAGACGGTGACCGTGCCCCGGGGCGACGGCGAGCAGGCGGAAGGCTTCGACATCTCGGTCCAGTCCGTCAACAAGGACAATGTCGTCGTGAAGTTCTCCCACAGCGGCTGAGAACGACCGCAAGCCCCACCAGGCGGACGCCCCGCATAGTATTCGTTCATGCGTTCGATGAACATCGCGGAGCGGCGCGCTCGCCTGGGCGTTCGGCATCGGCTGGCCGCCGCCGAGCGGACCGACGACGTCGCGGCGGTCGCCCGATCCCTCGTGGTGCTGCATGCCACCGACCCCGCCACGGTCTTCCTGTCCGTGGCGGCGCGCAGCGTCCAGGCCGTCCCGTCGATGGTGGAGCGGGCCCTGTACGACGACCGGACCCTGCTCCGGATGCTGGCGATGCGCCGCACGATGTTCGTCGCGCCGGTCGAGCTCGTCCCCGTCCTGCAGTCCTCCACGGCGACCGCGCTGGCCGCCAAGCAGCGCCGCACCTACTCCCGCTTCATCGAGCAGGCGGGCGTCGTCGAGGACGCCGTGGCCTTCTTCGGGGAGGTCGAAGAGGGCGCCCACCGGGCCCTGCTGGCCCGCGGCGAGGCGACGGGCGCACAGCTCAGCGCCGACGAGCCGCGACTGCGCACGCAGGTCGACCCCGCCCCCGGCAAGCCCTACTCCCGGCCGACGAACATCACGACATGGGTGCTGGTCACGCTCGGCTGCGAGGGCCTGATCGTCCGGGGCCGCCCGAACGGCACCTGGATCAGCAGCCAGTACCGGTGGTCGCCGATCGAGGCGTGGCTCCCCGCCGGGATTCCCGAGATCCCCGCCGACGACGCCCGCGCCGCCCTCGTGGAACACTGGCTGCGCGCGTTCGGCCCGGCGCCGCTCAGCGACCTCAGATGGTGGACGGGCTGGACCGTCGGTGAGGTCCGCAAGGCCCTGGCCCCCCTTGGGGTGACCGAGGTGGACCTCGACGGGACGACGGGCCTCGTCATGACCGACGATCTGGAGCCGGTCGCGCCGCCCGAGCCGTGGGCGGCGCTGCTGCCCGCCCTCGACCCGACGCCGATGGGCTGGCAGGAGCGTGGCTGGTTCCTCGGCGACCACGGCCCCGCGCTGTTCGACAGGAACGGCAACATCGGCCCGTCCGTCTGGTGGGACGGCCGTATCGTCGGCGGCTGGGCCCAGCGCAAGGACGGCGAGATCGCCGTCCGTCTCCTGGACGACGTCGGCGCCGACGCCCGCGCCGCCATCGACCGCGAGGCCGTCCGGACGGCCGCCTGGTACGGCGACGTCCGCGCGATTCCGCGGTTCCGCACTCCCCTGGAGCGCGAGCTCACGTCATGACCCGCCCCCGCCACCCCGGGACCCCGCGCGGTGGCGGATCGCGGGTCAGCCGCCGACCCGCGGCCGTCTGCGTCAGTACGGGTACCGGAATGCGGCGGCGGCGCGGCGCTTGGCGCTGCCGCGCCGCACCGGCAGGAAGATGAACGCCAGGATCGCCAGGACGCCGAGCAGCACCGCCCCGAGCACGGCGATCCCCAGATAGAAGTCCGCGGTGTCGTCGGGCGTCACCAGCATCCGGGCGCCGGTGCCCCGGCAGGTGATCAGGGCCGGCCCGTTCACGGGGGCCGCGAACGTGGCGGCGTACTCGTAGCCTGGATGGTCGGAAGCGCTCCAGGAGTTCTTGTGCGTCAGCGAGATGGTGCCGGTAGCTGTTCCCTGCCGCAGCGAGCACGAGTAGGGATCGGACGCACCGGACTGGACGTAGACGAAGTACGTGTACCCCTCGGTCAGTTCGACGCGCACCCCAGCCCGGGGGTCGCCGGACGCGGACGGCCCTTCGGCGACGTCGGAGTCGTCCAGGAAGAGCCCGAGGGCGACGGCCAGGCCGATGACCGCCACCAGCGTGAACACGACCGGCAGGGCGTACCAGCCGGCGCTCGGTTTGATCGGCAGCGGTGACCACGGCACGCCCGCCGGCGGCGGTCCCATGGGCGGCGGTCCGACCGGTGGATTCGACCCGGGCCACATCGTCGTTCTCCCCCTAGCCGTCGCGTCGAACGCAACGATTCCAGAGAAACGGGCACCCCGCCAGCGGCCGGCAGTGGCCGGCCCGCCGTCCGCGGAGCCCGCCACAGTCGAACCTCCGCGTTGACGGGGCGGTCTCCGCTCAGCGGACGGGGTGCCCGGCCGCGCCGAGCGCGGCCTTGACCTCGGCGATCGTCAGCTCCCCGAAATGAAAGACGCTGGCGGCGAGCACCGCGTCGGCGCCCGCGTCCACGGCGGGTGCGAAGTGCGCCAGGTCCCCGGCGCCGCCGCTGGCGATCACGGGCACCGTGACGGTCTCGCGGACGCGGCCGAGCATCTCCAGGTCGAAACCGGCCTTGGTGCCGTCGGCGTCCATGGAGTTCAGCAAGATCTCCCCGACACCGAGCTCCTGGCCCCGGCGGGCCCACTCGACCGCGTCGATCCCCGTCCCCTCGCGCCCGCCGTGCGTGGTCACCTCGAAGCCCGACGCGGTGGTCTCCGCCCGCCGGGCGTCCACCGACAGCACCACGCACTGCGACCCGAACCGGTGTGCGGCCTCGCGCAGGAACTCCGGCCGCGCGATGGCGGCGGTGTTGATCGACACCTTGTCGGCGCCGGCGCGCAGCAGCCGGTCGACGTCGTCCACCGTGCGGACGCCGCCGCCCACCGTCAGCGGGATGAACACCTGCTCCGCCGTGCGGCGCACCACCTCGTACGTGGTGGAACGATCAGCGCTGGAGGCGGTGATGTCGAGGAACGTCAGCTCGTCGGCGCCCTCCGCGTCGTAGCGGCGGGCCAGCTCGACCGGGTCGCCGGCGTCGCGCAGGTTCTGGAAGTTGACACCCTTGACCACCCGTCCGGCGTCCACGTCCAGGCACGGGATCACCCGCACGGCCACGCTCACTGCACGGCCTCCAGCGCCTCTTCCAGCGTGAACGCCCGCGCGTACAGCGCCTTCCCGACGATCGCCCCCTCGACGCCCGCCGGGACGAGCCCGGCGATGGCGCGCAGGTCGTCCAGGGACGCCACGCCCCCGGACGCGATCACGGGCTTGTCCGTGCGGGAGCACACCTCGCGCAGGAGATCGGTGTTGGGGCCGCGGAGCGTGCCGTCCTTGGTGACGTCGGTGACCACGTAGCGGGGGCAGCCGTCACCCTCCAGGCGGGCGAGAACCTCCCACAGGTCGCCGCCCTCCCGCGTCCAACCGCGGGCGGCGAGGGTGGTCCCGCGCACGTCCAGCCCCACCGCGATCTTGTCGCCGTGCGAGGCGATGATCTTCCGGCACCAGGCGGGGTCCTCCAGCGCGGCCGTCCCGATGTTGACCCGGGCGCAGCCGGTGGCGAGCGCCGCCTCCAGCGAGGCGTCGTCACGGATGCCGCCCGACAGTTCCACCCGTACGTCCAGCCGCCCGGTCACCTCGGCCAGCAACTCCCGGTTGGAGCCCCGGCCGAAAGCCGCGTCCAGGTCGACCAGATGGATCCACTCCGCCCCCGCCTCCTGCCAGGCCAGCGCGGCGTCGAGCGGCGCACCGTAGGAGGTCTCGGAACCGGCCTCGCCCTGCACCAGGCGCACGGCCTGGCCGTCGGCGACGTCGACCGCGGGAAGGAGCGTCAAAGTCATGCGGAAACCCTATCGATGCGGGTGGAGGGGCGGATGCGGGGACAGCCGGGCAGGGACGTTCAGTCGAGGGTGGTGAGCCAGTTGCGCAGGAGCGCGGCGCCGACGTCGCCGGACTTCTCCGGATGGAACTGGGTCGCCGAGAGGGGACCGTTCTCGACGGCGGCGACGAAGGGGTCGCCGTGCTCGGCCCACGTGACGAGCGGGGGCTCCAGGCGTCCGGCCGGGTCGGGTTCGAGGTCCCAGTGGCGGACGGCGTAGGAGTGGACGAAGTAGAACCGGGTGCCGGCGTCCATGCCGTCGAACAGGACGGAGCCGGGCGGGGCGTCCACGGTGCTCCAGCCCATGTGCGGGACGACCGGGGCCTCCAGCCGGTCGACGGTGCCGGGCCACTCGTCGCAGCCCTCCGTCGTCACGCCGTGCTCGATGCCCTTGGTGAACAGGATCTGCATGCCGACGCAGATGCCGAGGACGGGCCGGCCCCCGGCGAGGCGGCGGCCGATGATCTGGTCGCCGCGGACCGAGCGCAGGCCCGCCATGCAGGCGGCGAACGCGCCGACGCCGGGAACGACGAGGCCGTCGGCGGCGAGCGCGGCGTCCCAGTCGGCGGTCACCGTGACGTCGGCGCCGGCGCGGGCGACGGCCCGCTCGGCGGAGCGGAGGTTGCCCGAGCCGTAGTCGAGGACGACGACCCTCTTCACAGCCACATCACACCCCCGGCGAACGCCAGGCCCGCCAGGACCAGCACGACCAGCGCGGCGATCTTCAGGCCCTGCTTGACGAAACTGTAGACGCCCGCCAGCAGGAACAGCGCCACCGCGAAGACCGCGACGTTGCCGTAGGTGAACTCCACACCGCCGACCTCCACGGCTACAGCGCCCCCTTGGTGGACGGGACGCCGTGCACCTTCGGGTCGAAGGCCACCGCGTCGCGCAGCGCGCGGGCCAGGGCCTTGAACTGGGCCTCGACGATGTGGTGGGCGTTGCGCCCATACGGGACGTGGACGTGCAGCGCGACGCGGGCGTTGGCGACGAACGACTCGAAGACGTGCCGGGTCATCGTGGTGTCGTAGTCGGGCCCGATCATCGGGGCCATGCCCTCGGGTTCGACGTGCACGAGGTAGGGACGGCCGGACACGTCCACGGTGACCTGGGCGAGGGCCTCGTCCAGCGGGATCGAGGCATCGGCGAAGCGGTGGATGCCGGCCTTGTCGCCGAGCGCCTCCCGGAACGCCTGGCCGAGCGCGATGGCCGTGTCCTCGATGGTGTGGTGGCTGTCGATGTGCAGGTCACCGGTGGTCTTGACGGTCAGGTCGAACGACCCGTGCTTGCCGAGCTGGGCCAGCATGTGGTCGAAGAACCCCACGCCGGTCGCCACGTCGACCTGCCCGGTGCCGTCCAGGTCGATCTCGACGAGGACCTGCGTCTCGCGGGTCCCGCGCTCGACTCGTCCCTTGCGCGTCACAGACTCTCCTTCAGTACTTCTCGAAGTGCGGTGCGGAACGCCGCCATCTCCGCGGGGGTGCCGACGCTGACCCGCAGCCACTCGGGCGGGCCCACTTCCCGGATCAGCACGCCGCGTGCGAGGAGGCCCTCCCACACCCGCCGGCGGTCGGGGAACGTCCCGAACAGGACGAAGTTGGCGTCGGAATCGGCCACCGTCAGGCCCTCGGCGCGCAGCCACGCGACGATCGCGTCGCGGTCGCGGCGCAGCGCCTCGACGCCGCCGAGCAGTTCCTCACCGTGGGCGAGGGCGGTGCGCGCCACCGCCTGGGTGACGGCCGACAGGTGGTAGGGCAACCGGACGAGCAGCAGCGCGTCGACCACGGCGGGGCCGGCGGCGAGGTAGCCGAGCCGCGTCCCGGCCATCGCGAACGCCTTCGACATCGTCCGGGTGACGATGAGGCGCGGGTACCGGTCGAGCAGCGTCAGCGCGGACGGGGTGCCCCGGCGGCGGAACTCCGCGTACGCCTCGTCCACCACGACCATGCCGGGCGCGGACTCCAGGACGGCCTCGATCGCCTCCAGCGGAAGAGCGGTGCCCGTCGGGTTGTTCGGCGAGGTGAGGAACACGATGTCGGGCCGGTGCTCGCGCACCGCGGCGATCGCCCGCTCGGGCTCGATGCCGAAGTCCTCGTCGCGGACGGCCTCCACCCAGCGGGTCCCCGACACGCGGGTGATGATCGGGTGCATCGAGTAGGACGGCTCGAAGCCGACCGCGGTGCGCCCCGGCCCGCCGAACACCTGCAGGATCTGCTGGATGATCTCGTTGGAGCCGTTCGCCGCCCAGACCCGGCGACCGGTGAGCGCGACACCGGGCGTGTCGGCGTTCAGGAACGCCGCGAGGTCCTCGCGGAGCGCGGTCGCGTCGCGGTCGGGATAGCGGTTGAGCGTCCCGGCCACGTCCATGACCGCCTCGCCCAGGGCCTTCACCAGACGTTCGGACGGCGGGTAGGGGTTCTCGTTGGTGTTCAGCGCGTACGGGACGTCGAGCTGCGGCGCGCCGTAGGGTTCCCGGCCGCGAAGGTCGTCGCGGATGGGCAGCTCGGACAGTGAGCTCACGACGGGACCTCCCAGTCGAACCGGGCCTTGAGGGCGGCGCCGTGTGCGGGCAGGTCCTCGGCCTCGGCGAGGGCGACGACCCGGCCGGTGGCCTCGGCGAGGGCGTCCCGGTCGTACTCGACGACATGGACGCCGCGCAGGAACGACTGCACCGACAGCCCCGAGGAGTGGCAGGCGCAGCCGCCCGTCGGCAGGACGTGGTTGGACCCGGCCAGGTAGTCACCGAGCGACACCGGCGAGTGCGGGCCGATGAAGATCGCCCCGGCGTTGCGGACGCGGGCGGCGACGGCGGCCGCGTCGGCGGTCTGGACCTCTAGGTGCTCGGCGGCGTAGGCGTTCACCACCGTCAGGCCGTCCTCGGCGGAGTCGACCAGCACGATCCCGGACTGCCGCCCGGCGAGGGCCTCGGTGATCCGCTCGGCGTGCCGGGTCCGGGCGACCTGGTCCTTCAGCTCGGCCTCGACCTCGTCGGCGAGCCGGACGGAGTCGGTGACCAGCACGGCGGCGGCGAGCACGTCGTGCTCGGCCTGGCTGATCAGGTCGGCGGCGACCTGCACCGGATCCGCGGTGGCGTCGGCGAGGATCGCGATCTCGGTCGGGCCCGCCTCGGCGTCGATGCCGATCACACCCTTGAGCAGCCGCTTGGCGGCGGTGACGTACACGTTGCCGGGGCCGGTGACCAGGTCGGCGCGGGGGCACTCGTCAGTGCCGTAGGCGAACATCGCGATCGCCTGGGCGCCGCCCGCGGCGTACACCTCGTCCACGCCGAGCAGCGCGCAGGCGGCGAGGATCGCCGGGTGCGGCAGGCCGCCGTGCTCCTTCTGGGCGGGCGAGGTGACGGCCAAGGAGCCGACGCCCGCCTCCTGAGCCGGGACGACGTTCATGACCACGCTGGACGGGTAGACGGCGTTCCCGCCCGGCACGTACAGCCCGACCCGGCCGACCGGGATCCACCGCTCGGTGACGGTGCCCCCGGGCACCACCTGCGTGGTGACGTCGGCGCGGCGCTGGGCACGGTGCACGGCGCGGGCGCGGCGGATGCTCTCCTCCAGCGCATCCCGGACGGCCGGGTTCAAGCCGGCGAGAGCCCGGTGGATCTCCGCGACCGGGACCCGGGTGCGGTCCAGCTCGACCCCGTCGAAGGCCAGTGTGTGCTCCCGGACCGCCTCCGAGCCGCGATGGCGGACGTCCTCGCAGATCGGCCGCACCTTGTCCAGGGCGGCGTCGACGTCGAGTTCGGCGCGGGGCAGCACGGAGCGCGGGTCGGCCGGAAGGCCGCCGCGCAGGTCGATACGGGATATCACCCGCCCAGTCTACGGAGTGGCCTCCGGTGGCCCGTGCAGCGTCTCACGTGCCGAGACGCCATGTCGCGGACCACCGTGCCGGAGGTCCCCACCCCTGTCAGACCGCGAGCGTCCCGTCCAGGACGGTGACGGCGGTACCGGAAAGGATCACCCGATCGCCGCGCAGCGCGACCCGGACCTGCCCGCCGCGGGCCGACGCCTGGTAGCCGGTCAGCTCCGTCCGGCCGAGCCGCTCCGCCCAGAAGGGGGCCAGCGCGCAGTGCGCCGACCCCGTCACGGGATCCTCGGCGTCGCCGGGGAGCACCCGCGCGCCGAAGAACCGGGACACGAAGTCGTGGCCACCTCCCGCGCCGGCCGCTGTGACGATCACCCCGCGCGCGTCGATCCGGGCGAGCCCGGCGATGTCGGGGGCCAGGCCCCGGACGGACCTCTCGTCCGCGACCTCGACCAAGAGGTCGTTCTGGAAGTTCCGCCCGGTCCAGAGCAGCGGCAGGCCGAGCGCCTCCGCGAGCCCCGCGGGGGCGTCCACGGGCTCGGCTGGCCCGGCCGGGAAGTCCATCGACAGGAGCCCGTCCCCCGCGCGGGTCACGGTGAGCGCGCCGCTCTTGAGCGTCCGGAACCGGATCGGCCGGTCCGGCGCCACCGTCCCGGTGTCGTAGAGGGCGTGCGCACTCGCCAGGGTGGCGTGCCCGCACAGCGCCACCTCCACGACCGGCGTGAACCAGCGCAGCTCGAAATCCGCGTCCGGGTCCTCGGCCGGAAGGACGAACACCGTCTCCGAGTGCTTCATCTCCGCGGCGACCCGCTGCATCCAGCCGGGATCGGCGGGTTCCGCGAGAAGGCACACCCCGGCCGGATTGCCGGCGAACGGGCGGTCGGTGAAGGCGTCAACGACGAGCATCCGCATGGCCCCGACGGTACCGATCGCCGCGCTCCCGATCTCAGGGCCAATCGCGTGAAAGTGGCCCGCGGCTTCAGATTGTGAGAATTCCAGGCATGCCAAGATCATCGTCAGGCACGTACCCTGACGCACGGGGCGTCGTCCCGGAGGCGCCCAGGAGCGTGGGAGAACCTGTGACCGAGCGGCTCGCCCTGTTTCCGCTGGGCACCGTCCTGTTCCCGGGGCTGGTGCTGCCGCTGCACCTGTTCGAGGAGCGCTACCGCCTGCTGATCGGCGACCTGCTCGAACGCCCCGAGCCGCGCGAGTTCGGCGTGGTCGGCATCGAGCTCGGCCACGAGACCGGCGACGAGGCCGCGCACCGGCTGGCGCCGGTCGGCTGCGTCGCCGAGGTGCACGACGTGACGCCGCATCCCGACGGGCGGTACGACATTGTCACCATCGGGACCCGCCGGTTCCGGCTGAAAGGGCTCGACCGATCCCGGCCCTACCTACAGGGCGAGGTCGAGTTCCTGCCCGAGGAGCCGGGCAGCGGGGCGGGGGCGCCCGCGCGCCGCGTCCGGCGGCTGTTCCAGATCTACCGGGCCCGGCTGACCTCGGCCGGCGCCGGTCCCGCCGAGGACATCGACCTGCCGGACGACCCGGTGCGGCTGTCCTACCTGATCGCGGCGGCCGTCGTGCTGGACGGCCACGAGAAGCAACGGCTGCTGGAGTGCGAGGACGCGACGCTCCGGCTGGCCGCCGAACGGGACCTGCTCACCCGGGAGAACCGCATCCTGGACGTCCTGCCCATGATCCCGGCGGGCCAGTTCCTGGACGGCTCGTTCCACCCGAACTGACGGCCCGGCAGACTGTCCCCATGAGCGCTGCCAGATCAGGTGCCAAAGCCGCCGGTTCCACGGGCGGCAAGGGCACCCCGGCCACCGTCGCCGCCGCCAGGGCCGGCATCGAATACACGCTGCACGGCTACGAGGCGGACCCGAACGCCGAGTCCTACGGGCAGGCCGCCGCCGACGCCCTCGGCATCGACCACGGCCGGATCTACAAGACGCTGCTCGCCGAAGTGGACGGACGACTCACCGTCGGCGTCGTGCCCGTGTCCACGAGCCTCGATCTGAAGGCACTGGCCGCGGCGGCCGGCGGCAAGAAGGCGCGGATGGCCGACCCGGGCGACGCCGAGCGCGCCACCGGATACGTCGTCGGCGGGATCAGCCCGCTCGGACAGCGCCGGCGGCTGCCGACCGTGATCGACACCTCGATCTCAGCGCTCGCGACCGTCTACGTCTCGGCCGGACGGCGCGGACTGCAGATCGAACTCGTCCCCGCCGACCTCGTCCGCCTCACCGGCGCCCGGCTCGCCCCGATCGCCCGGGGATAGCCGGCCGAACAGCAGCTCCAGCAACCCGTACACGGCGACGGCCACCAGCGGCCAGAACACCAGGACGCCCTTGGCCCGCAGATCGGCGACCCCCGTGACGGTGGTGCCGTCGCCGCCGTGCCGCGCCGCGTCCCGGAAGGCGTCCAGCCCGATCATGTGGCCGGTCCGCCAGGCGAGCACGGCCGCGGCGGCGCCGCCCGCGGCGAGCCCGAGGACCAGCGCCAGATCGCCGAAACGGCGGCCCGCCGCGTACGCGGCCGCCCCGCACGCGATCCCGGCGACCAGCATGATCAGCGCGAACCGGCCGTCGATGCCGATGGGGCCCTGCCCCTCCGGATCAGCGAACAAAGGCTCACCCTGCACTATTACGTATGTCACCTTGGGGACGGTCTTCGCCCACAGCAGTCCGGCGGGCGGGCCGAGCAGCGCAACGATGGCGGTGGTGACGCCCCAGGTCGCAAAGAGCCTCCCGGCAGGTCGCCGCACCTCGTACGCTCCTTGGTGGAAGTCTCGTCCGACAGCGAAAGCCTAGCCTGCCGAGGTCGGCCGAATCGACCACCCGATGGTGCCCGATTCCCGCCCACAACCGCCCCGATCACTGGGATAATGTGCCCGACATGTCCGGATTCAGTCCTGCGTTCGAACGCCTCGGCGCCGCCCTGGCGGCCGTCGTCCTGCAGCGGCAGGAGACGCTCGCCGAGTTCCTCCCCCGCGAGGACTGGAGCGCCGACCTGACGGCCCGCACCTACGCCAGCGGCGGCGTCACCGTCCGGGTCTCGCTGCTCGGCAGCTACGCCGCACGCGAGCGCACCTGGCTGTGGGGCTGGGCGAACCCGCAGTTCGGCGCCGAGCACCCCGCGGTCGGCCCGACACTGATCATCCGGAAGCTGGGCGAGCGGCTCGGCATCGCCGAGTTCACCACACCCGAGGTCGACCTGTCCTGGTACGAGGGACCCGCCGGGCACGGCGGCGAACTGATCGCGATGGCGGCGGGCGGCGTCCTCGGCGGCGCCGGATACATCGGCGCCGGATACGACGGCGGCTCGGCCTACCTGCACGTGAACGACCCCCAGGCCCCGCCCACGGTCTGGGACCCGATCCCCCTCCCCCGGCTGCTGTCGAACGCGGCGAGCCTGTTCCCCCACGAACCTCGGCTCACCCTCGCCGGATTCCTGTCCCACCACCGCGTCCCCTACCGCCAGACCGACGCGCTCACCGAACTGTGGCCTCCCGGCGGCGGCACCGCCCGCGCCCACTTCGACGGCCTGGGCCGCTTCATCAACTGGACTGTATTGGATCGCAGTGTCCTTGGCGTCGGGCGTTGAACGCCCTCCTTCAACGGACACGGCAGCGATCGCTGCATCGCTCTCGACTCGCCCTAGAGGGCTCGCTTCGCGATCAGGTTCTCGCTTCGCTCGCGCCTGGCTTCGCTCGCGATCGCGGCGGCAGCTCGCTGGGCCTCTCCTCGACGGCGTCCGAGGGGCTCGATGCGGGAAATGTCGCTGATCAGGGCTTGGGCTGGTGGGTAGCTTCGGTGTCATGATCTATCGATTCGGGATCCAGCTGGCGCCGTCCGCCGGCGGGCTCGGCGATGTCCGGGCGCTCGCCCGCCTCGCCGACCGGGACGGGCTCGACCTGCTCGGTGTCCAGGACCACCCGTACGCCTCCGGTCTGGCCGACACCTTCGCGGTGATCGCCGCGGTTCTCGCCGACACCGAGCGGATCCGGGTGTTCCCGGACGTGGCGTGCCTGCCGTTGCGCGGGCCCGGGGTGCTGGCCAAGCAGGCGGCCACCCTCGACCTGCTGAGCGGCGGCCGGTTCGAACTCGGGCTCGGCGCCGGCGGTTTCTGGCCCGCCATCGCCGCGATGGGCGGCCCGCGCCGCAGGGCACCCGAGGCTCTGGCCGCGATGGAGGAGGCCATGGCGATCATCAGGGCGATGTGGCGTCCTGGTGAGACCGTGAAGGTCAAGGGCGAGTACTACACGGTGGACGGCGTCCATGCGGGCCCGGCCCCCGCCCACCCGGTCGGCATCTGGCTCGGCAGCCAGGGCCCGAAGGCACTCGCGCTCACGGGCCGCATCGGCGACGGCTGGGCCGCGCCCATCCCGCACTACCTGCCGTACGAGCAGTGGCGCGGGGCGCAGGACACCATCACGAGCGCCGCCGAGGACGCCGGGCGCCCGCCGTCCGCGATCACGCGTATCGCGCAGCTCGTCGGCGACATCACCGACGCGCCTCGGCCGGTCCGGCTTGAGGGTGAGGAGCCGATCCGCACCGACGCGGCGGGATGGGCACGCATCCTCGCCGAGCTCGCCACGGAGACCGGCTTCGACTCGTTCATCTACTGGCCCGAGACCACCGATGAGACGCAGTTGCGCCGCTGGACGCAGGAGGTGGTCCCCGCCATACAGCTCAGATCAGGCAGGACGGGCCCAGGAGTTGCTTGAGGTCGCCCATCAGCGCCGGGGAGGGGGCGACGCGGAGCTTGTCGTCGAGGCGGACGACGGTGGTGCGCGGCCCGTTCTGCAGGTGGAGGTGGACCTCGGCGGTGCCGGGGTGGGTGATCAGCACCTCTTTGAGGCGGGTGACGATCGGGGGGGTGCAGCGGCCCAGGGAGAGCGTGACCGAGAGCGGGCCCGTCGCGTCGGTGATGGTGAGGTCGGGCTGGGTGACCTCCATCGCGATGATCTTCGCGACGTCCTCGCGGCGGTCGAGCCGTCCCTTGACGACGAGGATGGCGTCTTCGGCGAGAAGGGTGGAGCACAGCTGGTAGGACGAGGGGAAGCACATCACCTCGATGGAGCCGCCGAGGTCCTCCAGCTGGAACATGGCCCACGAGTTGCCCTGTTTGGTCACCTTGCGCTGCAGTCCCGACAGCAGCCCGGCGACGATCACGACCTGGCCGTCCGGGCGCTCGCCCTCGTTCAACACGGCGATCGTGCAGTCGGCCTCGCGTTCCAGGATGTGCTCGACGCCGAGGAGCGGGTGGTCGGAGACGTACAGGCCGAGCATCTCCCGCTCGAAGGCGAGCAGGGTGGTCTTGTCCCACTCCTCGGCCTCGGGGATGACGACCGCGAACGCGTCGTCGCCGCCGTCGTCCTCCAGCGCGCCGAACAGCGAGTCCTGGCCGATGGCCTCTTTGCGCTTGATGTCGATGACCGAGTCGATGGCCTGCTCGTGCACCATCAGCAGCGCCTGGCGCTGGTGGCCGAGCTCGTCGAATCCGCCCGCCTTGATCAGCGACTCCACGACCCGCTTGTTGCACACGATCGGGGGGACCTTGCTGAGGAAGTCGTTGAAGTCGGCGTAGGCGCCCTTCTCCCGGCGCGCGGCGACGATGCCGTCGACCACGTTGGTGCCCACGTTGCGGACGGCGGACAACCCGAACCGGATCTCGGTGTCACCGAGCGGCGTGAAGTCGGCCTCGGAGGTGTTGACGTCCGGGGGCAGCACCTTCAGCCCCATCCGGCGGCATTCCGACAGGTAGAGGGCGCTCTTGTCCTTGTCGTCGCCGACGGAGGTGAGCAGGCCCGCCATGTACTCGGCCGGGTAGTTGGCCTTGAGGTAGGCCGTCCAGTAGGAGACCAGGCCGTACGCCGCGGAGTGCGCCTTGTTGAAGGCGTAGTCGGAGAACGGGACGAGGATGTCCCACAGTGTCTTGACGGCCGCCTTGGAGAAGCCGTTGTCGATCATGCCTTGTTCGAACCCGACGAACTGGGCGTCCAGCTCGGCCTTCTTCTTCTTGCCCATGACGCGGCGGAGCAGGTCCGCTTTGCCGAGCGTGTACCCGGCCACCTTCTGCGCGATGGCCATGACCTGCTCCTGGTAGACGATCAGGCCGTAGGTGGTGTCGAGGATCTCCTTGAGCGGCTCCTCCAGCTCGGGGTGGATCGGCGTGATCTCCTGCTGGCCGTTCTTGCGGAGCGCGTAGTTGGTGTGGGAGTTGGCGCCCATCGGACCCGGCCGGTACAGGGCGCCGACGGCGGAGATGTCCTCGAAGTTGTCGGGCTTCATCAGCCGCAGCAGCGAGCGCATGGGGCCGCCGTCGAACTGGAACACCCCGAGGGTGTCGCCGCGCGCCAGGAGGTCGTAGGTCGGCTGGTCGGTCAGCGGCAGGGCGAGCAGGTCGACCTCCACGCCCTTGTTCTTCTTGATTCCCTCAAGCGCGTCGTCGATGATCGTCAGGTTGCGCAGGCCCAGGAAGTCCATCTTCAGCAGGCCGAGCGTCTCGCAGGTCGGGTAGTCGAACTGCGTGATGATCGCGCCGTCGGCGTCCCGGCGCATGATCGGGACGTGGTCGGTGATCGTCTCACCGGACATGATGATCCCCGCCGCGTGCACACCGGTCTGCCGGATCAGCCCCTCCAGGCCCTGCGCCAGATCCATGATCTGTTTGACGTCGGTCTCCTCCTCGTACAGCTTCCGCAGCTCACCGGCTTCGCCGTAGCGCGGGTGCTTGTCGTCGAAGATGCCCGACAGCGGGATGTCCTTGCCCATGACCGCGGGCGGGAACGCCTTGGAGATGCGATCCCCGAGCGCGTAGGGGAAGCCGAGGACGCGGCCGGCGTCCTTGATGGCGGCCTTGGCCTTGATGGTGCCGAACGTGGCGATGAAGGAGACCTTGTCGGCGCCCCACTTCTCGGTGGTGTAGCGGATGACCTCGGCCCGCCGGTCTTCAGGGAAGTCGATGTCGATGTCGGGCATGGACGCGCGCTCGGGGTTCAGGAACCGTTCGAAGATCAGCCCGTGCGGGATCGGGTCGAGGTCGGTGATGCCCATCGCGTAGGCGATCAGCGACCCGGCGGCGCTGCCGCGCCCCGGGCCGACCAGGATCCCGTTCTCCTTGGCCCACATGATGAAGTCGGCGACGACGAGGAAGTACGACGGGTACCCCTTGCCGAGGATGACGCCCATCTCGTACTCGGCCTGCTCCTTGTACCCGTCGGGAAGCCCCTCCGGGAAGCGGCGCTCCAGCCCCTTCCAGACCTCTTTGCGGAACCAGGTCTCCTCCGTCTCGCCCTCGGGGACGGGGAAGCGGGGACTGAGGTCGCGGTACTCGAACATGCCCGCGGGGTCGACCTTCTCGGCGACCAGCAGGGTGTTCTTGCACCCCTCCAGCCAGACGTCGGACGAGTCGATCGACCGCATCTCGTCGGCGGTCTTGATGTAGTAGCCGCTGCCGTCGAACCGGAACCGGTCGGGGTCGGCCAGCTGCTTGCCCACCTGGACGCACAGCAGCGCGTCGTGCGCGGTGGCCTCCGACTCGTGCGTGTAGTGCGAGTCGTTGGTCACGACCGGCGGGATGTTCAGCTTCTTGCCGATGTCGATGAGGCCCTGCCGGACGCGGCGTTCGATGTCGAGTCCGTGGTCCATCAGTTCGAGGAAGTAGTTGTCCTTGCCGAGGATCTCCTGGAAGGTGGCCGCCGCCTTGAGGGCCTCGTCGAACTGGCCGAGCCGCAGCCGCGTCTGCACCTTCCCCGACGGGCAGCCCGTCGTGGCCATCAACCCGTCGGCGTGCTCGGCGAGGAGTTCCTCGTCCATGCGCGCGTACTTGAAGACGAACCCCTCGGTGTAGGCGCGGCTGGAAAGCTTGAACAGGTTGTGCAGGCCCGTCCTGTTGCGCGCCCACAGCGTCTTGTGGTTGATGAGGCCGCCGCCCGAGACGTCGTCGCGCTTCTGGCTCGGCTCCCCCCAGTGGACCTTCTTCTTGTGGAAGCGCGATTCCGGCGCCATGTACGCCTCGATGCCGATGATCGGCGTCACGCCCGCGGCCGTCGCCTGCTTGTGGAAATCGTAGGCGCCGTGCATGTTGCCGTGGTCGGTCATGGCGATGGCCGGCATCTTCTGCCGGCCGACCTCGTCGAACATCTGCTTCAGCCGGGCGGCGCCGTCCAGCATGGAGTACTCCGTATGGACATGCAGATGAACGAACGAGTCCGCCATGCCTGATGCGCCTCCTGATCGTCGACATGCGACCGCCCACGTGCGGCCGGCACGTGTGCGTCGCCATCGGTCCCGGGGGAAGATCGTCAGCCCGGACGGGGCGCCGGGATGACGCGGTCCTGAGAGCCTAACCCGCCCCGCCGACAGCGCGGGCCCCGACACTCCGGATGCCTCGTCCGCCCCATTTGTCCCACTACGGACGGCGCGTTCCCTTCGATGCGCTCTGGTAGGCGCCCGGCGGAACGCCCACGGTCCGCTTGAAGTGGCGGGTCAGGTGGGCCTGATCGGCGAAACCGATGCGGGCGGCGACCTCCGCTGGTCGCAGCCCCTCGTCGAGTAGCGCGCGCGCCGCTCGCACTCGCACCTGGTTGAGGTAGGCGTGCGGCGGCAGGCCAAGAGTCGTGCGGAAGGCCCGCAGCAGGGGGAAGGGACGGGTCCCCACGGACGCGGCCAACTCTTCGAGGGACGGCGGTTCGAGGAGGCTCGCATGCAGGATGTCGCGGGCGTCACGCACCACGGGCGGCAGTGCGGCGGAGCCGTCGTCCCCCGGCACGCGCCGGGCGTGCCGGGTCAGCAGCCCCGCCAGAGCCGTCCGCAGCGTCGTGGAGGCGGCGAGGGTGTCCCCCACCTCCCCCGCCCGGTGGAACGCCCGCAGTGCCCTGGCCGTGGACGGGTCGACGAAGACGGGCGCGGGAAATGAGACCGTTCCACGCGGCGCTCCCAGTTCGGCGGCGACCTCCTCCACCACGGCCACCGCCGGGTAGAGCACCCGGTACGTCCAGCCCTCGGGCGTCCCCGCGTGCCCGGTGTGGACGACGTCGGGATTGACGACCGCGATGGAGCCGGGACCCGCCCGTTCGACGCCGCCCCGGTGTTCGAACTCCTCCACGCCCGACTCGATCAGGCCGATCGTGTAACCGGGATGGGTGTGCCGGCTGAACCGGTGGGTGACGAACCGGGCCCGCAACAGATCGACCTCCGGCAACGCCGGATGCCGGAAATAGTGCGCGACCTCGCCCCCCATGTCGGACATGCTAGCGGCGGGGTCTCACGGGCCGAGATGATCCGTCCGGGAGTTGACGAACCCCCGGCGCCCCGTCCTACGATCGGACGCATGGAACGTCGCCGATTCAGGTTTACGAGGCCGGCTCCGGGCGAGCCGGTCGACGTCACGACCTGAGCGACGACCCCGGAGCCGGCCAAGGCAGAGCCCCCATGGGCTCTGCCTTTCTCATGGGCGGAACGCCCCGCGAACGAGCGCGGCCCCGGGCATGGACCCACTTGCGCGACCGGCCGCCGCAGGAGAGGGAACCCACATGCACGAGAAGGTCATCGACGCGTCCGGCGCCGAGCCCGGGGCCGGAGCGCCGGACAGGTCCGACGCTCCGGACGGGACCGGCGGTCGGGCCGAGCACGCCGCCTGTCCGGCCTGCGGCCCGTCCGGCGAGTTGCGCGTCCGGCTGCCTTCCCTGGCGGACATCACCACGCTCGGCGACGCGCGCGCCGCGATCGACGGCCTCGACGCCGCCCTGGCGACCCTGCTCGAGCGCCGGGCCGCCGTCGCCGCGGTCGTCCAGCGGCTGAAGCCCGTCGGCGGCTTCGCCGGGCGCAACCCGGAGCGGGAGCGCCAGATCGTCGAGGCGATGGCCGAGTACGCCCCCTCCCTCGGCCCGGAGCGGCTGGCCCGCATCATGAACGCCGTCATCGAGGCCGGCCTGGACGCCGCCGACGAGCGGTGACGCCCCGTCGGGCACGGGCGCAAGAACGTTCAAGACCGCCGCAGGCCCGGCCGCCTACGGTCCCGGTATGAGTGCGACGGAGTGCGAGGTCGCCGCCGGGGAGGCGCCGTCCATCCCGGCGGGGAACGCGCGGGCGGCGGTGCGGGACGGGCTGGGAGTGGGGCTCGCGGTGGGGGTGTCCGGCCTGGCGTTCGGCGCGGCCGCCGTCACGGCGGGGCTGTCGGTGGCGCAGGCGTGCGTGCTGAGCCTGCTGGCGTTCACCGGGGCGTCCCAGTTCGCGCTGATCGGGGTGATCGGCGGAGGCGGCGGTCTTGTCGCCGGGACGCTCGGCGCGGTGCTGCTCGGCGGCCGCAATGCCTTGTACGGGCTGCGTCTCGCGCGGACGCTGGACGTGCGGGGCTGGCGGCGGGCGCTGACCGCGCAGACCGTCATCGACGAGACGACGGCCGTGGCGACGGCGCAGGAGGGCCGGGCGGCGGCGCGCGCCGGGTTCTACACGACGGCCATCACCCTGTACGTGATGTGGAACATGACCTCGCTGCTGGGCGCGGCCGGCGCCGCCCGGCTCGGCGACCCGAAGTCGGTCGGGCTGGACGTCCTCGGGCCGGCCGTGTTTCTGGCGCTGTTGTGGCCGCGCCTCACCGGTGACCGGGGCGGAGCGCCGGCGGAGCGGAGGGCGCCGGTGAGGCGCCTTTTGCGGAAGCCCGGGGCGAGTCGGACCCCGGCTGTGAGACTCACCGCGGTTCGGGTCGAGGTCCGGGTGGCGGTGGGAGCCGCCGTGATCGCGGTGGCGGCGACCCCGCTGCTGCCGCCCGGGGTCCCGGTGATGCTGGCCGCCGTCGCCGCCCTGCCCGCCCTCGTCGCCCGGGAGGGCGCCCGGTGAACGTCTGGATCGCGATCGTCGTCACCGGGCTGGGGTGCTACGCGCTGAAGTTCGGCGGGCTCGTCACCCCACAGCGGGTCCTGGACGAGCCCCGGGTGCGCCGGTTCACCGAAGTGGTCCCGGTCGCGTTGCTGACCGGGCTGGTCGCGGTGCAGGCACTGGCCGACGGCAAGGCCCTGGAGTTCGACGGCGCCCGCATGGCGGGGCTGAGCGCGGCCGTGGTCGCGCTGCTGCTGCGGGCGCCGTTCCTGGTGGTGCTCGCCGTGGCCGCCGGAGTCGCCGCGGGACTGCGGCTGCTCTGACCCGCTCCGGCAGAAGTCAGGACTCGTCGGAGACGATCTCCAGGGCGCGGGCCAGGTCGTCCGGGTAAGGGCTCTGGAACTCGACCCAGTCGCCCGTGGCGGGGTGCTCGAAACCGAGCCGTGCCGCGTGCAGCCACTGCCGCGTCAGGCCGAGCCGGGCCGCCAGGGTCGGATCGGCTCCGTACGCCATGTCGCCTACGCACGGATGCCGGATCGCGGACATGTGCACCCGGATCTGGTGCGTCCGCCCTGTCTCCAGGTCGATGTCGAGCAGCGAGGCGGCCCGGAAGGCCTCCACCGTGTCGTAGTGGGTCACCGACGGTTTGCCGCCGGCGACCACGGCGAACCGGCCGTCGCCGGACGGGTGCCGGTCGATCGGCGCGTCCACCGTCCCTCGGAACGGGTCGGGATGGCCCTGGACGAGCGCCTGGTAGCGCTTGTCGACGCGGCGCTCCTTGAACGCCCGCTTCAGGCGCGAGTAGGCGATCTCGCTCTTGGCCACGACCATCGCGCCGGTGGTGTTGGCGTCGAGCCGGTGCACGATGCCCTGCCGTTCGGACGCGCCGCTCGTGGCGATCGTGTGCCCGGCGCCGAGCAGCCCGCCGAGGACGGTCGGCCCCGTCCAGCCGGTGGTGGGGTGGGCGGCCACACCGATGGGCTTGTCGATCACGACGACGTCGTCGTCCTCGTACAGCACGCCCATCCCCGGGACGGGCTCGGCGACCGGGGCGGGCGGCGCGGGCGGCGGCGGGAGGGTGACCTCCAGCCAGGCGCCGGCGTGCAGCCGCTCGGACTTGGTCGCCACTGCGTTGCCGTCGAGCAGGACCTCCCCCGCCGCGATGATGTCGGCGGCACCGCCCCGGGAGAGGCCGAACAGCCGGGCGAGGGCGGCGTCGACTCGCTCGCCCTCCAGCCCGTCGGGGACGTGGAGGCCGCGAACCTCGCCCATCAGGTCTTCTCCCCGGTCTCCCCCGGGGTGCCCTTCCCCGCGTCCTGCGCGGGCTCCTTCGCCGGGGCGTTCTCGGCCTCGTCCGCGGAGGGTTGCGCGGGCGGCGGCGCGGGGGGCTGCTGCTCCGGCTCCGGTTCGGCGTCGTCGTTGTCGGTGAGGCGTGTCCCGTCGATCTGGAGGCCGCGCGCCGCCAGGGCCACGGCCAGGAAGCCGCCGCACACGATCGCCGAGTCGGCCAGGTTGAACACCGGGAAGTGCGGCACCTGGATCCAGTCGACGACGTGGCCCTTGAACGGCGCCGGGGCGCGCAACAGCCGGTCGATGAGGTTGCCGATCGCGCCGCCGAGCAGCAGGCCGAGGCAGATGGCCCAGGGCAGGCTCCGCAGGTTGCGGGCCGTGCGCAGGATCGCCACGACCACGCCGCACGCGATCAGCGTGAACACGATCGTGTAGCCGGTGCCGATCGAGAACGCGGCGCCGCTGTTGCGGGTCTCGCGCAGCGTCAGCAGCCCGCCGAGCAGCTCGATCGGCTCCTCGTCCTGCAGTGTGGCCACGACGGTGATCTTGGACAGGATGTCGGCGGTGAGCGCGACCAGCGCCACGACGATCAGCACGCCGACGCGGCGCGGCCGAGGAGATCCCGTGGATTCCCCGGCCCCGCCCTCTGGGTTCGTTGAGTCGCTCAGCGACGTTCCTCGCGTTGTTTGCATGTCACACACAGGGTCGCACGCGAGAAGACCTGAAGGCGCGCCTTCCCGATCGGCTTGGCGCAGGACTCGCAGATCCCGTACGTGCCGGCGTCCATCCGCTGGACGGCCCGCTCGATCTGGGCGAGCAGGTCCTGCGAATTGTAGGACAGCGCGAGTTCGTGCTCGCGCTCGTAGGTCTTGGCCCCGGCGTCGGCCTGGTCGTCGCCGGCGCCCTCGCTGGTGTCGCCCTCAGCGATCTGGCTGGCGGACGCGGCGATCTCCCTGCGCAGCGCGCTGATCTGCTCTTCCAGCTCCGCCCGCACCTCGGCGAGCTCGGGGGCGGTCCAGTGGTCCTCGCCCTCGCGGACCGGCAGCTCCGCCGCCTTCGCGGCGGCCCGGCCGGCACCGCGTTTCGCGGTGGGCTCGGCCGTGGACTTGGCCGTGGGCTTGGCCGTGGACTTGGCCGCGGGCTTGGCCGGTCTGACCGCGCCCTCCCCGCCCCCTGGACGGGTGGCCGGCGCTTTCGTGGCGCCCTTCTTGGCCGAAGACGGCCTGGTGCCCCGGGCCTTCTTCCCGGGGGGCGGCGTGCCCTTCCCCGCGGCGGCCATGGCGGCCTCCCTCGCGCTGATCGCCTCGACAGGCAGTGCGGGCAGCATAGGTCCCCTCTCTCGGGCACGGCAAACAACCTGGCGGTGTTACCGACCGCTTATGCCCGGTAGCCGATCGTCAAGAAACCCCGGAGATCGCAGAATCTCGGAAAGGAACCGGGCATCGGCCGCCCCCGCGGGCCGCATGCCGGCGATAACGGGAAGTGGATCGGTGCCCGGTGCGTTAAAGTTGGGACGAGAAGTCGAACGGCAGGCGCTGAAGGGGATACCTGCCGCCGCACGCAGCCATGAGCGACCCGGGGACGGTGCGAGCCCGGGGGTGAGCCCGGCGGTCTGATCGCCCCGGAGCCGCCGGAAGAACCGTCCCGGACCTTGTCCGCGGACCCAGTAGACCCGGCCGCCGAGACTCGAACGAAGCGGACCGTGCCGTCGTCGGGCACGGTCAAGGAGGGTGGTACCGCGGGACCTCGTCCGGGCATCCGGGCAGGTGTCTCGTCCCTCCGGTCCACGTGCAGTGCCCCGCACTGACATTCACGTCGATTCGGAGGTCCGCCCAAGTGAGCCGCCGTAGTTTCCGGCCGCTGCCCGCGCAGGTCGATCTGCCCGCCATGGAGCGGGATCTACTGCGCCGCTGGCGGGAGAGCAAGGTCTTCGAGCGGTCGCTGGAGCGCACCGCGTCCGGTCCGCGCTGGGTGTTCTATGAGGGGCCGCCCACCGCCAACGGCATGCCCGGCGTCCACCACGTCGAGGCCCGCGTGTTCAAGGACGTGTTCCCGCGCTTCAAGACCATGAAGGGGCACCACGTCCCCCGCAAGGCGGGTTGGGACTGCCACGGGCTGCCCGTCGAGGTGGCCGTGGAGAAGGAACTCGGCCTCACCGGCAAGAAGGACATCGAGGAGTACGGCGTCGCGGAGTTCAACGACCGCTGCCGTGAATCGGTGCTACGCCATGTGGACGCCTTCGAGGAGATGTCCGAGCGGATGGGCTTCTGGGTCGACACCGACCAGGCGTACCGCACGATGGACCCCGAGTACGTCGAGGCCGTGTGGTGGTCCCTCAAGGTGGTCTTCGACAAGGGGCTGCTGTTCCGCGACTTCCGCATCACGCCGTACTGCCCGCGCTGCGGGACGGGCCTGTCCGACCATGAGCTGGGCCAGCCCGGCGGGTATGAGACGGTCACCAGCCCGTCGGTGTACGTACGGATGCCCGTCACGTCCGGGCCGCTGGCCGAGATGGGCGCCGCTCTGCTCATCTGGACGACGACCCCGTGGACGTTGGTGTCCAACACCGCCGTGGCCGTCCACCCCGAGGTCACCTACGTCGCCGCCCGCCCGGCGGACTCCGACGAGGTTCTCGTGGTCGCGGAGCCGCTGCTGGACCAGGTCCTCGGCGAGGGCGCCGAGCGGCTCGCCACCTTCCAGGGCGCCGACCTGGAACGCACGACCTACACGCGGCCGTTCGACCTGGTCGACATCCCGGACGCGCACTACGTCGTCCTGGGCGACTACGTCACCGTCGAGGACGGCACCGGTCTCGTCCACCAGGCGCCCGCGTTCGGTGCCGACGACATGACCGTCTGCAAGAACTACGGGATGCCGATCGTCAACCCCATCGGGCCGGACGGGCGGTTCCTGCGCGCCGTACCGCTCGTGGGCGGGAAGTTCTTCAAGGACGCCGACGAGTCGCTTACCGACGACCTGCGCGCGCGCGGGCTCCTGTTCCGCGGCGGCCACTTCGACCACAGCTACCCGCACTGCTGGCGCTGCCACACACCGTTGCTGTACTACGCGCTTCCCGCCTGGTACATCCGCACCACGCAGATCAAGGACCGGTTGCTGGAGGAGAACGAGAAGACCAACTGGTTCCCCGAAACGGTCAAGACCGGCCGGTATGGGGAGTGGCTGCGCAACAACGTCGACTGGTCACTGTCGCGGAGCCGCTACTGGGGCACACCCCTGCCGTTGTGGGTGTGCGGCGAGGATGAGGACCACATCACCTGCGTCGGCTCCCTGAAGGAACTGGGCGAGCTGGCCGGGAAGGACATGTCCGCACTCGACCCGCATCGCCCGTACGTGGACGACGTCACGTTCCCGTGCACGCGCTGCGGCGCAGAGGCCCGCCGTGTACCGGACGTGATCGACGCGTGGTACGACTCCGGCTCGATGCCGTTCGCCCAGTGGGGCGCGCCGCACCGCAACAAGGAGATCTTCGAGGGCTCCTACCCGGCCCAGTACATCTGCGAGGCGCAGGACCAGACCCGCGGCTGGTTCTACTCCCTCATGGCCGTCGGGACGCTCGTGTTCGACCGATCGTCCTACGAGGACGTCCTGTGCCTCGGTCTGATCCTCGCCGAGGACGGCCGCAAGATGAGCAAGCACCTCGGGAACGTGCTGCGTCCGATCCCGCTCATGGACCAGCACGGCGCCGACGCGGTCCGCTGGTACATGCTCGCCAGCGGGCTCCCCTGGGCTTCCCGCAGGGTCGGCCACGCCGCCCTGGAGGAGATCGTCCGCAAGGTGCTCCTCACGTACTGGAACACCGCGTCGTTCTTCGTCCTGTACGCCAACGCCGCCGAGGCCCAGGGCCGCTCCTGGACGCCGGACCGGCGGGCGGAGGCGCCCGACCCCGCCGACCGGCCGCTCCTGGACCGGTGGGCGCTGGCGGAACTGCACCGAACCGTCGGTGAGGTCGACGCGGCGCTGGAGCAGTACGACACCGCGCGCGCCGGACGGCGACTGGCCGAGTTCATCGACGACCTGTCCAACTGGTACGTGCGGCGCTCCCGCAGGCGCTTCTGGGAGGGGCCGGGGACGCCCGAGGGCGCGTCGGCGTTCGCGACGCTCTACGAGTGCCTGGAGACCCTCACCCGCCTGATGGCACCGATGGTCCCGTTCGTGACCGACCACGTCTGGGACGTCATCCGTCCCGAGGACGGTCCGGAGTCGGTGCACCTCACCGATTGGCCGTCCGTCCGGCAGGACCTCCTGGACGCCGACCTGAGCGCGCAGATGGGACTCGCTCGGCGGCTGGTCGAGCTCGGCCGGTCCGCGCGGGCCGCCAGCGGTGTCCGCACCCGCCAGCCCCTCGGACGCGCCCTCGTCGGCGCGTCCGGCTGGACGGCCCTGCCGGAGCAGCTGCGTGCCCAGATCTCCGAGGAGCTGAACGTCCTGGCCTTCGAGGAGCTGTCCTCGATCGGTGGGGACCTGGTCCAGTACGAGGTCAAGCCGAACTTCCGGGAGCTCGGCAAGCGGTACGGCAAGGACACCCCGAAGGTCGCCAAGGCGGTGACCTCCGCCGATCCCGCGGCTCTCGTCGGAGCCCTGCGCGGCGGCGGTTCCGTCGAGGTCGAGGCGCAGTTCGACACGGGGGCCGGCACCGTCCGGTTGTCGGCGGACGATGTGATCGTCACCGAGCGGCCGCGCAGCGGGTGGGCGGTGGAGAGCGCCGCGGGCGAGACCGTCGCCCTCGACCTCACCGTCACGCCCGAGCTGCGCCGGGCGGGCCTGGTACGCGAGGCCGTCCGCCTCGTCCAGGAGGCTCGCAAGGCCGCCGGGCTGGAGGTCATCGACCGTATCGAGCTGTGGTGGGAGGCCGCCGGCGACGACCTCGCCGAGGCCCTGCGCGCCCACGGCGCCGAGGTCGCCGCCGAGGTCCTCGCCACCTCGGTGACCGAGGGCCGCCCTGGCGGACTGAAGGCCGGCCGCGATGACGAGCTGGGGCTGTCCTACTGGCTCCGCAAGGTCTGACCGCCCCGGCGTGCCGCCCCCATCACCATCGGGGCGGCACGTCCCGCCCGAAACTCCCGAAAGGGGTTCTTCGCGACACATCGCGTTTGCGATGATGGACGGGTGAACCTTCCCGAGCAGCCCTCCGACCCGTCGTCCCCCGCTCGGCTGCGCGCATCGGACGCCGACCGCGACCAGGTCGCCGACCGCCTGCGCGAGGCCCTCGCGGAGGGACGCATCACGCCGGAGGAGCACGCAGAGCGCATCGACGCCGTCTACAGCGCCAAGACCTACGCCGATCTGGAGCCCGTGCTCAGCGACCTGCCCGTCGACGACACGCCTAGACCGCGCGTGGACCTGCGCAAGGAGGCCCCGCTTCCGCCACCTCCCCCGCAGTCGCCCACCCTCGCCGCCGTGTTCTCCGGCGTGGAGCGCAAAGGACGCTGGCTGGTCGAGGAGAACACCACCGTCGCATGCGTGTTCGGCGGCGCGGACCTGGACTTCCGGCAGGCGGTGCTGAGCCGCAGCGAGGTGACGGTCAACATCACCTGCATCTTCGGCGGGGTGAACATCATCGTCCCGCCGGGGGTACGGGTGATGTCGTCCACATTCGCGATCTTCGGCGGGACGGACTATCCCGAGGACGACGTCGTCGCCCCGGACGCGCCGGTCATCCGGCTGACCGGCATGCTCGCCTTCGGCGGTGTGTCGGTGGAGCGCCGCGAGGTGGGCGAGTCACGCAGGCGCCGCCGGCGCGGTGCCTCCCACGAGCTCCACCGGGAACGGCACCGGGAACGCCACGAGGAGCACGTGCGCCGCCGGGACGAACACCTCCGCGTCCGCGACGAGCGCCGCGGCCGCCGCCGGGAACTGCGCGCCGAACGCAGCCGCGACCGCTGACACGCGCCTCCGCGCGCAGGGCGGCGCAGGGCGGCCGGGTCGGTGCCGGGTCAGTCGCGGGCGTGCTCGCGGTCGGGCTGGCAGACGAGGCACGGCGTGCAGCCGCGGGCCTTGGCCTCGGCCCGGGACAGGGCCTCCAGGTCCTCGGCCTCGTCGCCGATGTCCTCGATCAGGGCGCAGTCGGTGCGGTGGTAGCGCCGGGTGCCGCTGAGGATGCGCACCTGCGGCCCCTCGTCCTCGGACGACTCGGCGGCGGGCTCTGCCGCGGCGGAACCGGCGATTTGTACGGCTTCGCCAGCCTCGTCCGCATCGCGGGGCCGTGGCGCGGCGGTGTCACGCACGTTCAGAGGGTCCTCGGCCTCGGCCGCCGCCTCCCGCGTCACCGACGCGGTCTCAGCGGGACGTTCCGGCGCGGAGGGTGTCTCTGGCTCGGGCTCGGCGGGCACGGCCGCCAACGGGGCGCTGAGGGCGTCTTCGCGTCGCTGGGCGCCGGGCAGGTCGGTCACCGTCGGCTCGGGCGGGCGCCGGGCGGATTCGGCGGTCGCGGGCTCGGGCACCGGCCACGACGAGTCGGTCAGGGGGTCGGACGGCGCCTCGGGCGCACGGGACGGAGCAGCCGCCGCGGGCTCGGCGCGAGAGATCTCGGCCGTCTTGTCGAGGCTCGGCGGCGGCGTGGACGAGGCCATGGAGCGGCCCCCGGGCTGGGACGCGGACTGGGTCTCAGGCTGGGACGCGGGCTGGGACATACCCGCCAGCCGCTTCTCCGGACGGGACGGCGCGGGACGGTCACCGCCAGGCTTCGGAGGTTCCGCCTTGCCCGCGCCGGTCTTCGGCGTGGTGGGCGACACCGCGGCGCGCGCCGCCAGTGCGGTGTCGGGCATGCAGGCGGTACAGGGGCTGAACCCCTCCTCCTTGGCCTCGGCGTAGGTGAGCTCCTCGGTGTCGCGTCCGGCGAGCTGCCGGCAGGTGTCCAGGTGGTACCGCTTGCGACCGCGGACGACGAACACCACCGCGTCCTCGGGGACGTCGGCCGACGGGGCAGGGATCTCCACCTCGTCGTCGGCGGACTCTGTGGGGGGCTTGGCCACCGGCGGGGCGGGCATCGCGCCCCTGGCCGGTGTGGTGTTCTGGGCCGGGACGGGGGAAGCCGGACGCTTGCGCTTGGGGCTCTTCTTCTTTCCGGCGGAGGACGGTGCCCCCGCGCCGAACAGCTCCTTGCGCCGCAGGAACACCCCGATGGCGAGGCACAGCGCGGACACGATGCTGACGGCGATCGATATGTAGATCACCACCAGCGCGTCCAGGCCGAACACCTGGGCGCTGTCTCCGTTGCCGGCGACGATCCCCGCGACCAGCAGGGCGATGGCCGCCACCACGAGAACGCCACTCAGGATGATCACAGGGTCTCTTCCCCTCGTTCAGACCGCTCGGCTCCGGGCCGTGCGAAGCCCGGTGGTCGACCCGCCGGCGCCGCCGAAGCGACGGCGCTGCCATCACCGGCGCGGCGATCGGGACGACACTATCGCCTGTGTCGCGGCGTCAGCGCCTCTCGTGCGGCGGGTTGTCACTTCCGCCCGCGTGGAACGCGCCGGTCGCCGAGTGCTGGATCTGCTGAGCGGGCTCCGCGGGCGGCGGGAACGGCGAGGGACCGGTCGGGTTGGCCCCGGTGGCACCGTTGCGGTTCTCGGCGTGCGGGATGGCGCTCTGCGGACCGGTCTGCTGACCGCCCTGGGGGTTGCCCTGGTGCCCGGCGGCGGGTGCGGCGCCCGGGACCGCGGCGAACGCGCCGGTCTCGGTACTCCCGGCCTCCAGGTCGCGCAGCTGGCCCTCCAAGTAGACCTTCAGACGGCTGCGGTACTCACGCTCGAACGCACGCAGGTTGTCGACCTCGCGCTCCAGTTCCTCACGCTGCTGCACCAGCGACCCCATGACCTGGCGGTGCCGCTCCTGGGCGTCGCGGTCGAGGGCCTCGGCGCGAGAGCGGGCCTCGCTGACGATCTGGTCAGCCTGACGGCGCGCCTTGCCGAGGATCTCCTCGGCCTCGCGGCGGGCACGACCGAGCGTCTCGTCGGCCTCCCGGCGGGCGTCGGCGATGGCCTGGTCGGCGGTCTGCTGCGCGAGCGCGAGGACGCGGGCGGCGGTGTCCATGTTGTCCTCGCCGGTGGGCGCGGGCGCCATGCCGAGGCCCATGACGGGCTCCGGCTCGGGCTGCGGCTGCGGCTCCGGGCGCGGCGGCTCGGGGATCTTCTGGACGTCCGGCTTCGGCTCCACGATGGGAGCGGCCATGGCGGGGACCTTGCCGCGCAAGCACTCCGCGAGCTTGGCCCGTAGCTCCTCGTTCTCCTGAATGAGGCGGTCCAACTCGGCCTCGACCTCGTCGAGGAAGGCGTCCACCTCCTCCTCGTCGTACCCCGGCCTCAGCCTGGTGGTACTGAACTGCTTGTTCCGCACATCGGCGGGTGTCAGCGGCATGTTCGTCTCCTTGGCGCGCTTGGAGTCTTGTCCCCAAAGGACGGTATCCGATCAGAGCCTCTGCACGAAGATGATCATGACCCAGACCACAAGGATGAGGAAGGTGAAGCTCAGGTCCAGCGCCACGTTACCCAGCCGGAGGGGCGGGATGAAACGCCTCAGCAGTTTCAGTGGCGGATCGGTGATGGTGTAGGTCGCCTCGGCGATCACGAGCACCACCCCGGTCGGCTTCCATTGCCGGGCGAACGACTGCAGGACTTCGAGGATCAACCTCCCGATCAGAAAGAGGAGGAAGAAGTACAACACGTACAGCAGTACGTCTCCGACGATGTTCACGGACTCTCTCGCTTGTGGCTGTCAGCTTTGGTTGAAGAACCCTCGTTCTGCCATCCGGGCCTTGTCCTCCGCCGTCACCTCCACGTTGGCGGGTGAGAGGAGGAACACCTTGTTGGTAACACGCTCGATGCTCCCGTGCAGGCCGAATACGAGACCTGCCGCGAAGTCGACCAGACGCTTGGCGTCGCTGTCGACCATCTCGGTCAGGTTCATGATCACCGGTGTCCCCTCACGGAAGTGCTCCCCGATGGTCCTTGCCTCGTTGTAGGTCCTAGGGTGCAGCGTAGTGATACGCGCAAGGTCGGTGGTACCGGACTCGTAGAGCGCCACGGAGCGTCGCTCCACGGTGGACGCGGCGTGATGATCGCGATCACGGTCCGCGGTGTCCTCGGCTCGGGTAAGCTGACCGCCGGATTCGTCCTCGCGGCGGCGCCCCTGACCGGTGTCGGTCTCCTCGTCGTAGACCTCGTACTCGTCATAGTCGTCGTACTTGCCGTACTTGTCGTCGTAGCGGTCGTCCTCCACGAGGCCGAGGTAGACCGCCATCTTGCGCATCGCGCTGGCCATACGCCCCTCCTGTGGCCGCGGTGACCGGCGAGTCCGGCCTCCGTTGGACTGATCCGTCTACGTGGTCCGCTTTCCGGCAGGTACCACTGGGGGGACATTACCTGACGATTGCCCGTCGACCTCCGAGCAACGCCGTACCGACCCGCAGATGTGTCGCGCCGCACGCGACGGCCTGCTCCAGATCGCCGCTCATCCCGGCCGACAGCACGGTCGCAGACGGGTGCGCCCGGCGGATCCCGACGGCGACTTCGGCGAGCCGGGCGAAGGCGGGCCGCGGGTCGGCGCCGAGCGGCGCGACCGCCATCAGCCCGCCGAACTCCAGGTTCGCGGCGCCCGCGATCTCGTCGGCGAGGCGCGGCACGTCGGACGGGGCCGCTCCGCCGCGTCCCGGCCCCTCCTGCGGCACGTCCTCGTCCAGCGAGACCTGGACGAGGCAGCGCAGGGTGCGCCCGGTGCGTCCGGCGGCCTCCGAGAGCGCGGTGACCAGCCGGGACCGGTCGACCGAGTGGACGACATCGGCGTACCCGGCGACGGCGCGGGCCTTGTTGGTCTGGAGCCGCCCGACGAAATGCCAGGTCAACGGAAGATCGGCGCACGCGGCGGCCTTCGGCCGGGCCTCCTGGTCGCGGTTCTCGCCGACGTCGGTGAGACCGAGTCCGGCCAGCAGCCGCACATCGGACGCGGGGAAGGTCTTGGTCACCGCGATCAGCGTGACCTCGCCGGTGTCCCGCCCGGCTGCGGCGCACGCGGCGGCGATACGGGCGCGGACCTCGGTGAGGCCCTCGGCCAGTTCGGCGCGGCGCTCGTCCGACGACGGGAGTGCGCTGGTCATCGGCTCTCCCCGGCCGGGAGCGCGTGCGGGGTCATGCAGCGTCCTTGAGCCAGACGTATCCGGCGAAGCGGCCGGTGCGGCCCTCGCGGCGGTAGGAGAACAAACCGCGGGTCTCGATGGTGCAGCGGGGGTCAATTCGGACATCGCGGACGCCACCGGCGGCGAGTTGCGCCACGATCCCGGCGCGGATGTCGAGACCGGCGGTGCCCTTGGAGGTGGTGGCGTAGGCGGCGGGCACCACCGCGGCCACCTCGTCGCGCATCTCGTCGGGGACCTCGTAGCAGCCGCCGCACGCGGCGGGCCCGATCGCGGCGCGCGTCCGGGTGGGGTCGGCGCCTCGCGCGCACATCTCCTTCAGCAGCGCCGGGACGACCCCGGCGGCGGTGCCGGGGCGGCCCGAGTGCGCGGCGCCGACGACACCCGCGGCGGTGTCGGCCAGCAGGACGGGCGCGCAGTCGGCGACCAGGACGGCGAGGACGAGTCCGGGGACGGTCGTGACGACCGCGTCGACGGGGTCGGGGAGGGCCGGGGCGGTGACGAAGGCGACGTCGGCGCTGTGCACCTGCCGCATCCAGACGGTGCGGTCGGGGTCGATGCCGAGGGCCGCGGCGGCGTGCCGCCGGTTGGCGCGGACGGCCGCCGGGTCGTCGCCGACCGCGCCGCCGAGGTTGAGGGAGTCGTAGGGGGCGGTGCTCACGCCGCCGGCGCGGCCGGTGAACCCGGCGCCGGCGCCGTCGCCCAGGGCGACGGTGGTGATCGCGTCGTGCCGGATCACTTCAGGAAGTCGGGGACGTCGAGGTCGTCGTCCTCGTCGAACACCACCGGGCGGCGGCGCTGCCCGGTGGCGGCCGGGCCGCCGTCGTTCTCCCCGGCGTGCACGCGGGAGGGGGTGGGCTCGGCGGCCGGACGCGGCGCGGGCGCCCGGGAACCGGGCTCGCCGGACGGGCCGTCCCGGTCGATGGACGGGCCGGTGGGGGCGGGCGCGGGCGGAGGCTCGGCGCGGGCGGGCTCGTTCTGCACGGCGGCGGCGACCCGCTCGTCGTTCACGGGCGGCCGGGGACGCTCGGGCTCGGGGCGCGGCGGCGAGGGAGCGGACGCGTGCGGCGCGGCGGCGGCCTGCGCCACCGACTGCTGCGGCGGGACGGGCTGCTGCGCGCTCGGCGCGTCGGACCGGCCGACCCGGCTCGGGATCGGGTTGTGCGGCGTGGCAGGGGGCGGCGGTGCCGGCCGCGGCGGCGGTGGCAGCCTGCGGGCCTCCGGCTCGGGGGTCGGCTTGGCCGGGCGCCCCTCGTCGAAGCCCGCCGCGATCACGGTGACCCGGACCTCGTCGCCGAGGGCGTCGTCGATGACCGCGCCGAAGATGATGTTGGCGTCGGGGGCGGCGGCGTTGGAGACGAGCTGCGCCGCCTCGTTGATCTCGAACAGACCGAGGTCGGAGCCGCCGGAGATGGACAGCAGCACGCCGTGCGCGCCGTCGATGCTGGCCTCCAGCAGCGGGCTGGAGATCGCCATCTCGGCCGCCGCGACGCTGCGGTCGTCGCCGCGTGCGGAGCCGATGCCCATCAGCGCCGACCCGGCACCGGACATGACGGACTTGACGTCGGCGAAGTCCAGGTTGATCAGACCCGGGGTGGTGATCAGGTCGGTGATGCCCTGGACACCGGACAGCAGCACCTGGTCGGCCGCTTTAAAGGCGTCCAGCACGCTGACCTGCCGGTCGGAGATCGACAGCAGCCGGTCGTTGGGGATGACGATGAGGGTGTCGACCTCGTCGCGCAGCGTCTCGATGCCGGCCTCGGCCTGCATCGCGCGGCGCTTGCCCTCGAAGCTGAACGGGCGGGTGACCACGCCGATCGTCAGCGCCCCGAGCGAGCGCGCGATGTTGGCGACCACGGGCGCGCCGCCGGTGCCGGTGCCGCCGCCCTCCCCCGCGGTGACGAACACCATGTCGGCGCCCTTGAGGACCTCCTCGATCTCCTCCCGGTGGTCCTCGGCCGCCTTGCGGCCGACGTCGGGGTTCGCTCCGGCGCCGAGGCCCCGGGTGAGCTCGCGGCCCACGTCCAGTTTGACGTCGGCGTCACTCATCAGCAGCGCCTGGGCGTCCGTGTTGATCGCGATGAACTCGACGCCCTTGAGTCCCTCTTCGATCATCCGGTTGACGGCGTTGACGCCGCCGCCGCCGATTCCGACGACCTTGATGACCGCGAGGTAATTCTGCGGTGCTGCCACGACGAGGGGCCTTTCCGCTCTATCCGACCGCCCTGCCCGGTCTGCCGACCGTGCCGTCGCGGTGTTCCTGACCTGTGTGCATTTCTGGCGGGGCCGGGGACGATACCGGCCGATACGCCGGGCCGCCCTCCAGAAACCCTCACCCTCAACTTGAGGCTTACAGTTATGTCAACCTGAGGACTGATACGGACAGTAGGGCGGCCTTACCGCCAGGGTCAACTAACCTCCCCCGAACTCCACCGGCGTGTCGCACTGAGCCCGGGTCGCCCTGGTTGCCCTGGTTGACCGAGGAACGTCTGCCGTCCATGGTGCCGCCCGCCTTTCCTCGTCCGCGCGACGCGCGCCCTTCCGGCCCGTCGCTTCCAGCGTGCCCCATCGGACCGCCGGAATCGCCCCGACACACGCACCTGCCCCGAACCGCGGGCCGGGTTCACTGAGTCGTGACGACCTCGGGTGAACTCACGTCGATGGTGCGCGCCGAGCGTCCCGCCGCGGTACGCCGCAGCGCCTCGAACAGCCGGAGCTTCTCCTGTGCCCGTTCCGCGGGCCCCCACACCACCGTCGGGCCGCCGGCCAGGTGAAGGGTGACATCGCCGGGTCCGGTCGCCGTCACATCCGTCAACCTCGTCCGGAGACGCTCGGGAAGAGCGGTGAGCACGGTCAGGGCCGCGAGGGTCGCCGGGTCGGACGGACCGGCCGAGGCGACGGTCAGCGTCGGGAGCCCCGCCGGCCGGGCCGGGCCGTCGGCGACGGTCACGCCGTACCGGTCGATCTGGTGGTAGCGCCCGGCGCGGAACAGGACGGCCACCGGGACGCGCTCGCGCACGGTGATCCGAACGGTGGCCGGCCAGTGCCGCTCGACCTCCGCGGACTCCACCTCCCGCAAGCCCTCGACCCGCGCCCGCACCTCGCCCGTGTCGAGCCGCACCATCGGCACGCCGAGCCGGATGCCGGCCGCCGCGACGACCCGGTCGCTCGGCGCGAGATCCGTGCCGGCCACCTCGACGTGGCGCACCACGAGCAGCCGCGAGCCGAGCAGCACCCACGTCACCGCGCCGAACACGCCCAGCACCAGCAGGGCGACGAAGGCCGCCTTCCACCGGCTCGGACGGCGCCGCCGCCCGGGCTCGGCAGGGTCGCCGGGCGGGGCGGCGGTCCCCCGCCGGCTGGTCCCGGCCTCGGTCATGACCCCAGCTTGACAGTGATCCGCCCGAAGGCCGCCCATAGCGGACGCCACGGCGTGTTGCGCCTCCACCGCACGTCACGCTCTGGTGAGGCGCTCCAAGATCTTCGGTCCGAGCCGGGTAACGTCGCCGGCGCCCAGCGTGATGACCACGTCGCCGGGCCTGGCCAGGTCCGCCACGACAGGGGGCACCTCGTCCCGGAGGGGCACGTACACCGCCCGCGTACCGGGCGGGACGGCGTCGGCGACCAGCGCGCCGGTCACGCCGGGCTCGGGGTCCTCGCGCGCGCCGTACACGTCCAGGACGACCGCGACGTCGGCCAGCCCGAGCGCCGCGCCGAACTCCGCCGCGAAGAACCGGGTGCGACTGTACAGATGCGGCTGGAACACCGCGATGATGCGTCCCCGCTCCCCGCCGGCCGACGCCTTCTCGCCGAGGTAGTCGCGGGTGGCCTCCAGGTCGGCGGTCAGCTCGGTCGGGTGATGGGCGTAGCTGTCGAACACCTCGACCCCGCCCGCCGCGCCCTTGGGCTCCAGCCGCCGCATCGCCCCGCCGAATGTGGCGAGCCCCACCCGGACGGCCTCCTCGTCCAGGTGCAGGGCCTGAGCGACGGCGACCACCGCGGTGGCGTTCAGCGCGTTGTGACGGCCCGGGACCGCCAGCGCGACCTCGCCGACGCCCTCGATCGCGAAGCGTGAGCCGAGACCGCGCGGGGTGAAGCCGGTGACCCGCAGGTCGGCGGACTCCGCCTCCCCGTACGTGAGCACGGTGAGCCCGCGTGCCCGCGCCTGCCCGGTCAGCTCCATCGCGACCGGGTCGTCGGCGCCCGCGACCAGCGCGCCGCCCGGCTCGATACGTTCCACGAACCGGGCGAAGTTCTCCTTCACCATCTCGAATCCGCCGTAGTTGTCGAGGTGGTCGGCCTCGACGTTGGTGACGACCGCGATGTGCGGGCTGTACATCAGGAACGAGCCGTCGCTCTCGTCCGCCTCGGCGACGAACACCTCGCCCCGGCCCTCGTCGGCACCGAGCCCGGTGGTGACGAGCTGCCCGCCGATGCAGTAGGACGGGTCCGCCCCGGCGTGCTGGAGCGCGACCGTCAGCATCGAGGTCGTCGTCGTCTTACCGTGCGTGCCGGCGACCGCGACGGCCCGGCGTCCCGCCATCAGCGCGGCGAGCGCGGCGGAGCGGTGCAGGACCCGCAGCCCGCGCTCGCGGGCGGCGACCAGCTCGGGGTTGGTCTCGCGGATGGCGGTGGAGACCACCACCGTGTCGGCGTCGCCGACGTGCGCGGCGTCGTGCCCGACGAAGACCTTGGCGCCGAGGTCGCCGAGCTGGCCGAGCAGCTCGGAGTCGCGGGCGTCGCTGCCCGACACGGCGATCCCGCGGCGCAGCATGATCCGCGCGATGCCGGACATCCCGGCGCCTCCGATGGCGATGAAGTGCACCCGGCCGAGGTCGCCGGCCGGGACGATCTCACCGGGGCTGATCAGGCTCATCGGGCGGCGCCGGCCGCGCCGGCGGCACCCACGACGTCGTACACCATCTTCGCCAGCGCCACGTCGGCGTCCCGCCGGCCCATCCGCCCGGCCGCCTCCGACATGTGCGCGACCCGGCCCGGGTCGGCGAGGACGGGCAACAGGTTGTGCGCGATCCAGTCGGGCGACAGCTCGGCGTTGTCGACCAGCATCCCGCCGCCCGCCGCGACGATCGGCTCGGCGTTGAGTTTCTGCTCGCCGTTGCCGATCGGGAGCGGCACGTACACCGCCGGAAGGGCGACGGCGGCGAGCTCGGCACAGGTCATCGCGCCGGCCCGGCACATCGCCATGTCCGCGGCGGCGTAGGCGAGGTCCATCCGGTCGCAGTAGGGGATGGTGACGTACTGGGGACCACCGGCGGCCGCCTCGGGCTCCTCGGTGTTCTTCGGCCCGACGATGTGCAGGACCTGGATGCCCGCCTGCCGGAAGTACGGCGCCGCGGCCACCGCGGCCTGGTTCAGGGACCGGGCGCCCTGCGAGCCACCGAAGATCAGCAGCGTGGGCAGGTCGGGCAGCAGACCGAAGTAGGACCGGGCCTTGTCGCCCATGGCCAGCCGGTCGAGGGCGGCGATCTCGCGGCGCAGCGGGATGCCGACGAACGTGGCGTTCGGCAGCGGCGAGTCGGAGTGCGAGACCGCGACGTGGTCGGTGAAGCGGGCGCCGAGCTTGTTGGCGAGGCCGGGCTTGGGATTGGCCTCGTGCACGATGATCGGCACCTTGCGCTTGCGCGCGGCGAGGTAGCCGGGGGTGGCGACGTAGCCGCCGAAGCCGACCAGGACGTCGGCCCCGGCCTGGTCGAGGACGGAGGCCGCCGCGTTGATGGCGCCGCGCAGCCGGCCGGGGACCGACAGCAGTTGCGGGGTCAGCGTGCGCGGCAGCGGCACCGGGGGGATCAGGGCGAGCTCGTAGCCCCGCTGCGGAACGAGCCGGGTCTCCAGGCCCCGCTCGGTCCCGAGGCAGGTGATCCCGACGTTCGGGTCGTTGCGGCGCAGCGCGTCGGCGAGGGCCAGCGCGGGCTCGATGTGTCCGGCGGTGCCGCCGCCGGCCAGGACAACCCTCATGCTCGTTGACAACTCCTCAGCGTGTTCGACTTGTCAGGTGCCGCGCCCCGCGGCGCGGGACGGCGTTCGCGGGCGCCGGATCCGCCGGCACCCCGGAGGGGGTTCAACGCCGCGCCAGGCCCAGCCAGCTTAGAGCCCTTACGACCGGTCCGGGACCCCGTGCGGAGAGTGCCTGCCGCGCACCGGGCTCGCGTTTCGCGAACGCGAGCAGCATCCCCAGCGCGAGAAGCGTCGGGATCAGCGCCGAACCGCCGTAGGACACCAGCGGCAGCGGGATCCCGGTGATCGGCAGCACGCCGATCACCGCGCCGATGTTGACGATGGCCTGCACCACCAGCCAGGCCGTGGCGCCCGCGGCGGCCAGCCGGGTGAACGGGTCCTTGACGCGCCGGGCGATCCGCAGCCCGGCATAGGCGAGCAACCCGAACAGGCCGAGCACGACGAGCGTGCCGACCAGCCCGAACTCCTCCCCCACGATCGCGAAGATGAAGTCGGTCTCGGCGTGCGGCAGGTAGTCCCATTTGGCGCGCCCCTCCCCGAGGCCGGTGCCGAAAAGGCCGCCGGAGGCGACCGCGAACAGCCCTTGGATGCCCTGGTAGTTGCTGGTGAGCTGGTTGCCCGACGGGTCCAGGAAGCCGGTGAGCCGCTGCATCCGGTACGGCTCGACGACGATGAGGATCGACACCAGCAGGCAGACGAGCCCGGCGATGCCGAGGAACAGCCGCCCGGGCGCGCCGACGACCCACAGCAGCGCCAGGAAGATCGTCAGCAGGACCAGCGTGGTTCCGAGGTCGTTGCCGAGCATCACCAGCAGCACGAGCAGGCCCGCGCCGGGCAGCAGCGGGACGAGCAGCGGCCGCCACTCGGTGAGCTGCCCGAGCCGCTCCTTGCGGGCCAGCAGGTCCGCGCCCCACAGCACCAGGCCGAGTTTGGCGGGCTCGGACGGCTGGAGCTGGAAGGGCCCGAAGCTGATCCAGCGGGTCGCGCCGCCGGCGCTGCGTCCGAGGCCGGGGATCAGCACCAGCGCCAGCGCGACGACCGAGAGCAGCAGCAGCGGGTACGCCAGCGCCCGGAACGTCCTGACGGGCAGGCGGGACGCCAGCCACATCCCGGGCAGTCCGATCGCCATCCAGATCGCCTGCTTCTGGAACAGCGTGTACGCCGAGCCGGTCTCCTGGAGCTGCTTGACGCTGGAGGCCGACAGGACCATGGTCAGGCCGAGCGCCAGCAGCATCACCGAGCAGCCCAGCACCAGGTAGTAGGAGGTGAGGGGACGGTCGAGCAGGCCGACGGCGGCGGCCACCTGCTCGCGCGGCCCCGAACGTCCGCCGCCCTCCTCTTGCGCCGGTACCGCGGTCATCGCTACCGCGCGTCCCCGGCGAGCCGCTCGACGGCCGCGATGAAGGCGTCCCCGCGGGCCGGGTAGTTGGCGAACATGTCGAAGGACGCCCCGACGGGGGCGAGCAGCACGGTGTCGCCGGGGCGGGCGAGCCCGGCGGCTTCGGTGACGACGCGGTCCATGGCCCCAGTGTCGGTGTCGGCGACGTCCACGACCGGGACATCCGGGGCGTGTCGCGCGAGTGCCGCGGCGATCCGGTGCCGGTCGCGTCCCATCAGCACCACGCCCCGCAGCCGCCCGGCGCAGGAGCGCACCAGATCGTCGACGTCCAGGCCCTTGAGCAGGCCGCCCGCGATCCACACCACCGGCTCGTAGGCCGCCAGGGACGCGGCGGCGGCGTGCGGCTGCGTCGCCTTGGAGTCGTTGATGTAGGTCACGCCCGCGACGTCCGCGACGTGCTGGATGCGGTGCGGGTCGGGCACGAAGTCCCGGAGCCCCTCCCGGACGGCCTCGGGCGGCACCCCGAACGCCCGTGCCAGGCCCGCCGCCGCCAGCGCGTTGGCGACATTGTGCGGCGCGAACGGGCGGACGTCGTCGACCGCGGCCAGCTCGGCGGCCTCGTGCGCCGGGTCGGCGGTGAACGCCCGGTCGACCAGCAGGTCCTCGACGACACCCAGTTCACCGGGCCGCGGTACCCGCAGGGTGAAGCCGGCCCGGCGCGCCACGCCCTCCGCGGTCTCGGCCAGCGCGGTGGACGTCGCGTCGTCGGCGTTGTAGACCGCGACCGTGCCCGGCGCGAAGATCTTGGCCTTCGCGGCGACATAGGCGTCCATGGAGCCGTGCCAGTCGAGGTGGTCGGGCGCGATGTTCAGTACGGTCGCCGCGGCCGGGGCGAGGGAACTCGACCAGTGGAGCTGGTAGCTGGACAGCTCCACGGCCAGCACGTCGTTCGGCTCGGTGACGGCCTCCACGATCGGCGTCCCCACGTTGCCGACCGCGAGGGCCTTGTGCCCCGCCGCGGCGAGCATGCACGCCAGCATCCGCACGACGGTGGTCTTGCCGTCGGTCCCGGTGATGGCCAGCCAGGGCGCCGCCCCCTCGGCCGGGCGGAGCCGCCATGCCAGCTCGACCTCGCCGACGATCTCGATTCCGGCGGCGGCGGCCGCGGCGAGCAGCGGCGCGTCCGGGCGCCAGCCGGGCGAGGTCACGACCAGGCCGGTGCCCGCCGGCAGCGCCTCGCCGTCGCCCAGCCGGACGGTGACGCCTCGGCCGGTGAGGTCGGCGGCGTGCCGCCGCCACTCGTCGTCGTCGCGGGCCTCCACGATGGTGACGCGGGCGCCGCGCGCCGCGAGCACGCGGGCGGCGGCACGGCCCGACACGCCGAGCCCGGCCACGCAGACGTTCAGGCCGTCCCAGGGACTGGTGGTCACTTCTTGGGCATCCATTCCAGGTAGAACAGGCCGATGCCGATCGCGACGAACAGCGCCGACATCAGCCAGAAGCGCACGACGATCGTGGTCTCGGCCCAGCCGGACAGTTCGAAGTGGTGCTGCAGCGGCGCCATCTTGAACACGCGCTTGCCGGTCAGCTTGAACCCGCCGACCTGGATCATCACCGACAGGGTGATCATCACGATCAGCCCGCAGAGGATGGCGAGCAGGAACTGGGTGCGGGTGAGGATCGCGAGGCCGACCAGTACGCCGCCGAGGGCCAGCGACCCGGTGTCGCCCATGAAGATCTTGGCGGGCGGGGCGTTCCACCACAGGAAGCCGAACACGCCGCCGAGCACGGCCGCGGCGACCACCGCGAGGTCCAGGGGGTCGCGGACGCTGTAGCAGTTGGGGGCGAGGGCGAAGTCGTAGCAGCTGTTGCGCAGCTGCCAGTTGCCAATGATCACGTACGCCGCCAGCACCATGCCGGCCGGCCCCGCCGCGAGGCCGTCCAGGCCGTCGGTCAGATTCACGCCGTTGGACATGGCGGCGATGAGCAGCAGCGCCCACACCACGAACAGGTAGGGGCCGATCGAGGGGCCGAAGTCGCGCAGGAAGGACAGGTGGGGGTCCGCGGGGGTGATGTCGTAGCCGTTGGGGAAGTTCAGCGACGCGACCGCGAAGACCACGCCGACGAGGATGATGCCGATCATCTTGGCGCCGCTGCGCAGGCCGAGGCTGCGCTGCTTGAACACCTTGATGTAGTCGTCCACGAACCCGACGAGGCCGAGGCCCGTCATCAGGAACAGCACGAGGATTCCCGAGACCGTCGGCGCGTTCCCGGTGAACAGATGCGCCGCCGCGTAGCCGACGAGCGAGCCGACGATGAAGACCGTCCCGCCCATCGTGGGGGTGCCGCGCTTGGTGAGGTGCGCCTCGGGGCCCTCGTCCCGGATCATCTGGCCGTACCCCAGCCGGTTGACGATCCGGATCCAGACTGGGGTGCCGACCATGACGAAGATCAGCGCCACCCCGGCGGCGATGATGATGTTGGTCATCGGGCGGCCTCCCCGGCGCGGCCGTCGAGGATCGCCTCGGCCACCCGTTCGAGGCCGGCCACGCGGGAGCCCTTCACCAGCACGACGTCCCGCGGCCGGAGCCGCTCGCTGAGCGCGGTCACGGCCGCGCCGACGTCATCCACCTGTACGCACTCTCCCGTCCATGACGCCACCTGCCCGGCCCCTTCGGCCATCGGCGCCGCGTTCGCGCCGACGACGATGAGTCCGGCGAACCCGCTGCGCGCGACATGCTGCCCGATCTTGGCATGTTCCGCCACAGACACGGCGCCCAGTTCGGCCATCTCCCCCAGCACCGCGAACGCGCGCCGGCCGCGGGCGAGGTGGCCGAGGGTGTCCAGCGCGGCGCGGGTCGAGTCGGGATTGGCGTTGTAGGCGTCGTTGACGACGGTCACGCCGTCGTCGCGCTCGGTGACCTCCATCCGCCAGCGGCTCACCGGCCCGGCTTCCGACAGCGCCGCCGCGACCGTGTCCGGCGCGAGGCCCGCCGCGCGGGCCGCCGCAGCCGCGGCCAGCGCGTTCGGGACGGCGTGCGCCCCGTACAGGCGCAGCGCGACCGGCGCCCTGCCCTCGGGCGTGACGAGGGTGAACCGTGCGCGGCCCTGCCCGTCGAGCGTCTCGTCCTCGGCGCGGACGGTCGCGCCGGGCGAGCGGCCGAAGGTGACGACCTCGCCCGCGGTCCGAGGCGCCATGGCCGCCACCAGGGGGTCGTCGGCGTTGAGGACGGCGGTGCCGCCCGCCGGGACGGCCTCCACGAGTTCTCCCTTGGCCAGGGCGATGTTCTCCCGGCTGCCGAACTCCCCGACGTGGGCGGTGCCGACGTTCAGCACGACGCCGATGTCCGGGCGGGCGATCCCGGTCAGGTAGGCGATGTGGCCGATGCCGCGGGCGCCCATCTCCAGCACCAGGTGCCGGGTGCCCTCGTCGGCGCGCAGCACGGTGAGCGGTAGCCCGATCTCGTTGTTGAACGACCCGGGCGGCCACACGGTGGGGCCGGCACGGGACACGACCTGCGCGATGAGGTCCTTGGTGGAGGTCTTGCCGGCCGAGCCGGTGACCGCGGCGACCGTGACGTCCGGCAGCCGCTCCAGGACGCCGCGGGCCAGCCGCCCGAGCGCCTCCTGGACGTCGTCGACCACCACGGCCGGGCCGTCCACCGGGCGCTGCGCGAGCACCCCGGCGGCGCCCGCGGCGAGCGCGCCGGAGACGAACGCGTGCCCGTCCGTCCGCTCGCCCTTCAGCGCCGCGAACAACGCCCCGGGCCCTGCCGCCCGGGAGTCGATGACCACGGGACCGCTCACCACGGCGCCGGGAGGCCCGTGGAGGGAGCCCCCGGTGATCTCCGCGATCGTCGATAGCGGAAGTGGGATCACGCTTGCGTCCCGTCCCCTCTTGTTCCCTTGTCCTGACGGCCGGTGTGCCGGCCGTGCCGGCGCAGCGCCTCGCGGAGGACCTCGCGGTCGTCGAACGGCTGCACCTCACCCGCTGCGTACTGGCCCTGCTCGTGCCCCTTGCCGGCGATGACCAGCACGTCGCCGCGGCGGGCCCGGCCGGCGGCCAGCGCGATGGCGGCGGCACGGTCGGGCTCGACGACGATGTGGGCCCGCTGCGCCTGCGGCACCTTCAACCCGCCCTCGACCATAGCGGCGAGGATCGCGAGCGGGTCCTCCGACCTCGGGTTGTCGTTGGTGAAGTACGCCATGTCGGCGAGACGGGCCGCGGCCTCACCCATCAGCGGGCGCTTGCCGCGGTCGCGGTCGCCGCCGCAGCCGAGCACCACCATGAGGCTGCCCTCGGTGACGCGGCGCAGCGCGGTCAGGACGGCCTCGACCGCGCCGGGCTTGTGGGAGTAGTCGACGAGCGCGACGAACTCCTGGCCCTCGTCCACCCGCTCCAGCCGGCCGGGCACGCCCGGCAGCGAGCCGACCCCGCGCACCGCGGCGGGCAGCGGGATGCCCGCCTCCACCAGCGCGACGATCGCCGCGAGCGCGTTGGCGATGTTGAACGGCCCGGCGAGCTGGACGGCGGCGTCGGCCTCGATCCCGCCCGGCCCGACCACGCGGAAGACGCTCCCATCGGCGCCGATCCGCACGTCCTCGGCACGCCAGTCGGCCGCCGGGTCGCCGGTCGCCGAGAAGGTCGTGGTCGGGATGGTGGCGGTCGCCAGCAGCCTGCGGCCGTAGTGGTCGTCGAGGTTGACCACGCCCACCCGCGAGTACTCGGGCGTGAACAGCTTCGCCTTGGCGGCGAAGTAGTCCTCCATGGTGGGGTGGTAGTCCAGGTGGTCCTGGGACAGGTTCGTGAAGATCGCGACGTCGTAGTGGGCGCCGCCGACGCGTCCCTGCGCGAGCGCGTGGCTGGAGACCTCCATCGCGGCGGCGCCGACGCCGCGCTCGCGCATCATCGCGAACAGCGCGTGCAGGTCGGTGGCCTCGGGGGTGGTCAGCGAGCTCTGGACGCGGGAGCCGCCGACGCGGATCTCGACACCGCCGACGAGGCCCGTCTCGATCCCGGCGGCGCGCAGTCCCGCCTCCAGCAGGAACACGGTGGTGGTCTTGCCGCTCGTACCCGTCGCGCCGATGAGCAGCAGGTCGCGCGCGGGCTCGCCGTACACCCACGCGGCCGCCTCGCCGAGACGGGCGCGGACGTTCGCCACGGCGAGCACCGGCAGCCCGGTGGCGACCGCCTGGTCGTATCCGTCCGGGTCGGTGAGGACTGCGACCGCGCCGGCCTCGGCGGCCTGGGCGGAGAACTGGGCGCCGTGTGTGCGCGCGCCGGGAAGCGCGGCGTACAGGTCGCCGGGCATCACCGCGCGCGAGTCGTGCGTGATCCCGGTCGCGGCGATGTCGGCCCAGATGTCGCCCCAGTCGCCCCGCTCGATGCCGAGAAGCGCCGCGAGCCCGGTCAGCGGACGGGCCGGATTGGTGGTGGGACGCATGGCGTTTCTTTCGTTGCGAGCGGAACGGGACTGCGGGGACACGGGTCGTGAACTCACGGCGAGGAGGGTACTCGCTGGGCTCAGCCTCCGGCGTAGATCTTGGCGATCGGCGGCCTGCTCCCCGTCGGCGGGATCTTCTGGGTCTGGAGGGCGAAGCCCATCACGTCCCGGAAGACCGGCGCGGCCGCATCGCCACCATAGTGGCTGCCCCGCCTGGGAGCCTGCAGGACGACCTGGACGACGAGCTGAGGATCGTCGGCCGGGGCGAACCCGGCGAAGGAGGCGGTGTAGCCGCCGCCCCGGTAGCAGCCGCAGCGCGGGTTCACGATCTCGGCGGTGCCGGTCTTGCCCGCCACACGGTAGCCGGGGATCTGCGCCTTCGGCGCGGTGCCCTCGCCGGTGGTGACGCCCTCCAGCATGTCGCTGATCTGCCGAGCCGTCGTGGCGCTGATGACCTGCTTGCGCGACGGCGGGGACGCGGGGGTGAACCTGTCGTTCTCGCCGACGGTGCCCGCGATGAGGTTGGGGGTGACGCGCACGCCGCCGTTGGCGATGGTCGCGTAGACGCTCGCCATCTGCACGGCGTTCACCGAGACGGTCTGGCCGAACGCGATCGGGTAGCGGTCGGTGCCCGACCAGCGCGAAGGCGGCTGGAGCAGCCCGGCCGTCTCGCCCGGCAGCGGAAGGCCGGTCTTCTGACCGAACCCGAAGTCGCGCAGCGTCTGGTGGAGTTGCTGGGCGGTGATGTGCTCGCTGGCCATGATGGTGCCGACGTTGCTGGACTTGGCCAGCACCCCGGCGAAGGTGAGCCGCTCGGGCGCGTGGGAGTGCGAGTCGTGGAAGATCCGGTCGTACTTGCGGATCCGGTCGGGGACGAGGAACGCCGTGTCGGGGCGGATCCCGCCCTTCTCCATCACGGCCGCGGCGGTCACGACCTTCCCCGTGCTGCCCGGCTCGTACGCCTCCTGCACCAGGGGGCTTCCCCACCGGTCGGGGTCCGCGCGGCCATAGTCGTTGGGGTCGTAGCCGGGCGCCGACGCCATCGCCAGGAGCCGCCCGTCGCGCGGGTCCATCACGATCACCGTGCCGCCGCGGGCGCCGGTGGCCTTGACCTGCTTCTCGATCGCCCGCTGTGCCTCGAACTGCAGGTCGCGCATCAGCGTGAGCCGGACGCCCTTGCCGGGCACCGACGGGCGGCGCTGGTCCTCGCCCATCGGGATGTGCTGGCCTTCGGGGCTGATCTCGACCTGCTGCCAGCCCGCCCGTCCGGCGAGCACCCCGTTCATGGAGTGCTCCAGGCCGGCGGCGCCCTGCCCTTCTCCGTTCACGAAACCTATGACGCCCGCACCCACCGTGTTGTTGGGGTATTCACGACGGTATTCCGGCAATGTCCCGATGCCGAGGAACTTCCAGGACGTGATGAGCCGCGCCTGATCGGGCCGGACGCCGTGCGCCAGATACACGAACCGGGTGCCGGTCCTGCTGATGGCCTTCATCACCGAGGACGGGTTCAGCCCGAGCGTCGGGGCGAGCGCGTTCACGATCGCCTGCCGCCGCTGCGGCTTGATGACGAACGGGTCCGCGAAGATCGCGCGGGCCTCCACCGTCATGGCGAGCGGATGCCCCTGCGCGTCGGTGATCCCACCGCGGACTGCGGGCAGGTCGATCCGCTGGAGCCGCTGCCGCATCGCCTTCTCGGTGTACTTGCCCGACTCGATCGTCTGGAGTTGGACGAGGCGCCCGGCGAACAGCGACAGCACGAACGCCACGACGAGCAGCCCGACGTTCAGCCGCTTGAGCGGGTCGCGGCGGTGGAAGGGCGTCCGGGTGCGCGGCCGGCGCGTGGGGGGCCGCCGCCCAGATCCCGAGCCCGCGGCAGGGCGAGGCCCACGGGCGCCGCCGCCCTGGCGGGGCTTGGCCGGCGCGGCCGCGCCCGACCTCGACTTGGTGCTCTGATCCTTCTGCGACGCGGTGGCCTTGGGCTCCCGCGCCGCGGGCTTGGACCCCGGCCTGGGTTCGGACCTGACTCCGGTCGTGGAGTCGGACTTGGACCCGGCCTTGGGCCCCGCCTTGGCCCCGGGCTTTGCCGCCGCCTTGGGCTCTGCGGGCTTCGCACCGGACGGCTTCGCGCCCGAGGCCCCCTTCCGGGACGGTGGGACCACGCCGCCGCGCGCAGGGCGGCGAGGCGAGGCGCCCTTCTTGCCCGCGCGGCCGGCGCCGTCCGCCCGGCCTCCGGACGGGCGCGGACCGCCGGTCTGGCGTCCGGTGGTCCCGCGTCCCGGCCTCTTCGTCACCGCGTCACCCGCTCCCCGGTGCTACCGCGCGCCCTCACGGCGCGCCCGTCCCGGCCGGGGCGCCGTGGGCGCGGGGGTCGCCGGGCACGACGGTGCCGGGGATGCCGAGGACGCTGGCGGCGCCCGCCGACGCGGCCGCCGAGTGCGGCACCGGACGGAGCCGGGGACCGCTGGTCTGGCCGGTGTCGCCGTTGACGAACGCCATTCCCTCCCGCGGCCTCATACCGAGGCCCCGGGCCTTGTTCGCGATCGACTGCGGCGAGTCCTCGCGCGCGATCTCCTCCTCGTAGGCCTGCCGCTGCTGTTCGAGCATCTTGTTGCTCTGCTGCAGCCGGGTCAGGGTGAAGGCGTCCTTGGCGAGGACGGTGTTGAGGAGCAGCAGGCTCACCAGCGCGCCGCCGAGCAGCCCGACGATGAGCAGCACGAACGGGGTGCGCGGCGGCGCGTGGCCGGCGGTACGACCCGCCTTGCGGGCGGCCGAGGGCGCGGCCTTCTTCGGCACCGCCTTCTTCGGCGCGGCCTTCCGGGTCTCCGGCTTGGGCGCGGCCTTGGGCACCGTCTTCGCTGGTTCGGGCTTGTCGGGCGCGGGTTTCTTCGTGGGCGCGGTCTTGGCCGGCGCGGTCCTGGTGGGGGCGGCGCCCCCCGCGGACCGTGCCGGGACCTTCTTCTTGGGCGTGGAAGCCGGCGGTCGTCCGGTCGTCGTGGTCATGTCGCCTCCCGGACCCGCTCGGCGGCGCGCAACCGCGCCGATCCGGCCCGTGGGTTGGTCGTGGTCTCCTCGTCGGACGGCGCCTCTGCCCCGCGCGTCAGGAGCCGGAAGCGCGGCTCATGCTCGGGCAGCGGGACGGGCAGGTCCGGCGGGGTGGTGTCGGCCGCCTGGGCGGCGAGGACCTGCTTGGTGATGCGGTCCTCCAGGGAGTGGTAGCTGAGGACGGCGACACGGCCGCCGACCGGGAGGGCGCCGAGGGCCGCGGGCAGCGCCCGGCGCCAGACGTCCAGCTCGCTGTTGACCTCGATGCGCAGCGCCTGGAAGGTGCGTTTGGCGGGGTTGCCGCCGGTACGGCGCGTCGCGGCGGGGATGGCGGTGCGGACGAGGTCGGCGAGGCGGCGGGTGGACTCCAGCGGGGCGCGCTCGCGCTCGCGGACGATCGCCGAGGCGATCCGCTGGGCGAAGCGCTCCTCGCCGTACTGGCGCAGGATCCGCGCGAGGTCTGCGGCCGGGTAGCCGTTGACCACCTCGGCCGCGGTGCGCCCCCGCGTGCGGTCCATCCGCATGTCCAGCGGCGCGTCGTAGGAGTAGGCGAAGCCGCGGTCGGCCTCGTCCAGTTGCGGGGAGGACACCCCGAGGTCGAACAGGACGGCGTCCACGGCGGGAACGCCGAGCCTGCCGAGGACCGCGGGGATCTCGTCGTAGACGGCGTGTTCCAGGTTCACCCGGTCGCCGAACGGGGCGAGCCGGCGCGCGGAGCGCTCCAGCGCGGTGGTGTCGCGGTCGAGGCCGATGAGGCGCAGCCGCGGGTGGGCCGCCAGCATCGCCGCGGCGTGGCCGCCCATGCCGAGGGTGGCGTCGAGGTAGACGGGGGCGCGTCCGGTGACCGCCGCGATCGCGGGGGCGAGAAGTTCCAGGACGCGACCGAGCATGACCGGTACGTGACCGGCCTCGGCCGCGTGGTCTCCCACATCCATGGTTCACCCCCTGCTGTGCTGCCACTCGCTCGCGGACTGCGTGGCATCGCCGGACCGGACCTGTGTCGTCTGTGGGGGACGACCCCCACTCCCCCCGGAACAGGTCGTCTCACACCCCGGCTTCGGCCTCGCCCGGCCAGGTCCCCATCCGCTGCCCTAGAGGAAGATCACCGCGTTTTTCGCGCGGGGGGCCGCCGCCTGGCACCGGGGAAGCTGCGCCAGCTGGCTCGGAGAGCGGCTGGAGACCTGGCCGAACGTGGGCCAGTGCCGGTCAACGGACCGACGAGTCGATTCTCAGAGGATCCCTGGCAACACCTCCTCCGAGACGTCGGAGAACGCCTGTTCCTCCTGCTCCAGGTAGGACTCCCAGGCGCGCGCGTCCCAGATTTCCAGACGCGTGTTGGCACCGATGACCGTGCAGTCGCGGGTGAGCCCCGCGTACGCGCGCAGCGGCGGTGGGATCGTGACGCGGCCCTGCTTGTCGGGGACCTCGTCGGAGGCACTGGCGAAGAAGACCCTGCTGTAGGCGCGGACCGCCTTCTCGGTGACCGGCGCGGCACGCAGAGCCTCGGTGATGCGCTGGAACTCCGCCATAGGGAAGACGTACAGGCAGCGTTCCTGGCCCTTCGTAATCACCAATCCCCCCGACAGCTCCTCGCGGTACTTCGCCGGCAGGAACAGTCGTCCCTTGTCGTCGAGACGCGGCGAATGGGTGCCGAGGAACACCGGCCCCACCTCCCGCGCCGCATGGGGCGCTACTGCTCCCCACGGCGCCCCACTCTACTCCACTCTTCCCCACCGTCAACAAGAAAAACACGCTTCCGGCGATCAGTTCGCTTAGAAAGATGCAGGTCAGATGGGGTGGAGCGGAGTGGGGTGCGCGCGGTGGCCCTCCGCGCGCCGCATCCGGGCGGCGCGACGGCAGGACCGAACAGAACACCTCTGGCGCGGGGTGCGGGGGCACCGGGAGGGACCACGGTGGGGGGAAGTGGTGCCGCTCTTCGGGCTGTGACCGCGATCCCTGTGGAGCACAATGGGCTCGCGTTCCACATGAACATCGCGGTGGGCGTTCCGACAACGTACTGTCGGTTGCGCGGGCACTTAATAAGCGCCGTACCGGCTCGCCGGAAGGCCGGCCCCTCGTTCGGGGGCGGGCCCCGCGAGGGGCCTCCAGGCACACCACGCCGGCCGGGACGGCTGAGGAGGGTTTGGTGGCAGTAGGCACGCATGGCGAGTCGTTCATGGAGGCCGACCCCCCGGCATCCCCGCACTCCTCCCCGCACGGCGGTACGGGCCGTCCGGGGTCGGGCCGTGGTCTGGACGGGCTCGCGCAGGTCGCCAACAAGATCCGGGACGCGGTCGAGTCGGTGATCGAGGGAAAGCCGAAGGTCGTCCGGCTCGCGCTGACGGTGCTGCTGGCCGAAGGGCACCTGCTCATCGAGGATGTGCCCGGGGTCGGCAAGACGATGCTCGCCAAGGCGCTCGCGCGCTCGGTCGACTGCTCGGTGCGGCGGGTGCAGTTCACACCCGACCTGCTGCCCAGCGACATCACCGGGGTGAGCGCCTACAACCAGGAACTGCGCGAGTTCGAGTTCAAGCCCGGCCCGGTGTTCGCCAACATCGTGGTCGGCGACGAGATCAACCGCGCGTCCCCGAAGACCCAGTCGGCGCTGCTGGAGTGCATGGAGGAACGCCAGGTCACGGTGGACGGCACGACCTACGCGCTGGAGCGGCCCTTCATGGTGATCTCCACGCAGAACCCGGTGGAGATGGAGGGCACCTACCCGTTGCCCGAGGCGCAGCGCGACCGGTTCACCGCCCGCATCTCGATGGGCTACCCCGATCCCGCCGCCGAACTGGAGATGCTGGACGTGCACGGCCAGGCGTCGCCGCTGGACCGGCTGACCCCCGTCGCGCACGCCGCCGACGTCCGCGACCTCATCGAGGTGGTACGGCAGCAGCACGTGGCGCAGACCGTCCGGCAGTACGCCATCGAACTAGTCTCCGCCACCCGCAGCCATCCCGAACTGAGGCTCGGCGCGTCGCCGCGGGCCACCCTGCACCTCGTGCGGGCGGCGCGGGCCTACGCGGCGCTGGACGAACGCGACTATGTCGTGCCCGACGACATCCAGGACCTGGCCGTGCCGGTCCTCGCCCACCGGCTGCTGCCGACCGCGGAAGCGCAGGTGGAGCGGCGCCGCCCCGAGCAGGTCGTCACCGACCTCGTGCGCCGGCTGCCGGTCCCCTCCCCCCGGAAGTGACCCGGTGAGGCGAGCGCTTGCCGGTCTCACCACCCGCGGGCGGTCCTTCGTGGCCGCCGGTGTGACCGCGATCGTCTGCGCGTTCGTGCTCGGCGAGCGTGACCTGCTGCGCGCCGGGGTGCTCGTACTGGTGTTGCCGCTGCTGTCCACAGTGGCGGTGTCGCGCACCCGGTACCGGCTCGCGTGCGCCCGGCGGCTGGCCCCGGGGCGCCTGCCGGTCGGCCACGAGGCCCGCGTCGACCTGCGGCTGGAGAACGTGTCACGGCTGCCCAGCGGGCTGCTGATGGTGGAGGACCAGGTGCCCTACACGCTCGGCGGCCGGGCCAGGTTCGTCCTCGAACGCATCGAGCCGCGCGGCTCCCGCGAGCTCGGCTACCGGATCCGCTCGGACGTGCGCGGACGCTACCGGGTGGGGCCGCTGACCGTCCGGTTGGCCGACCCGTTCGGCATGGTGGAGCTCGTGCGCTCGTTCAGCCTGTCCGACCGGCTCACGGTGACGCCCGCGATCGTCGCGCTCCCGGCGGGACGCCTCGCCGGCGCCTGGACGGGCGGCGGCGACAGCGTCGCCCGGGCGGTCTCGGCCGCGGGTGAGGACGACGTCGCCCCGCGCGAATACCGGCACGGCGACGACCTGCGCCGGGTGCACTGGCGGTCCACCGCGCGGTACGGAGAACTGATGGTGCGGCGTGAGGAGCAGCACTGGCAGAGCAGCGGCACGCTGTTCTTCGACACCCGCCGATCCGCGCACTGGGGCGACGGCCCGGGCGGCTCGTTCGAGCAGGGAGTCTCGGTCACCGCGTCCATCGGCGTGCACCTGGGACGAACGGGGATGAGCCTGCGCTACGTCACCGACGCCGGTGAGGTGCTGCGTGCGGTCTCCTCGTTCGACGGGGCCTTCGAGGGTCTGCTGCTCGACCGGCTCGCGGTGAGCGACCGGTCGAAGAACAGGACGCTGACCCATGGGCTGGCGGAGCTGCGCGGCACCCTCGGCAGCGGCCGGGAGGGCGACGGGCTGGTCGTCGCGGTGTTCGGGGCGCTGTCGGCGGAGGAGGCGCGCGCGGTGGCCGCGGCGCGGCGCGGCACGGCGACCTGCGTCGCGGTCCTGGTCGGCGCGGGCGCACCCGAGCCCGGCACCGGGTCAGCGGCGGCAAACGATCCAGGGCTCGATCCAGGGAGCGAAGCGCGCGTCGCGTGCGAGACAGCGGCGGGGCTGCTGCGCGCCGGGGGGTGGCGGGTCGTGACGGTGCGGTCGGCCGCCGAGCTGCCCGCGGCCTGGGCCCAGGCGGGCCGGGCCAAGGACTTCGCCGGAGGCACCTCATGAGGATCCGGATGACGATCATGGCGGGGCTGGCCACGCTGGCCGGGTCCGCCGGGCTGTACCCGTTGTTCGAGAGCACCGGCTGGTTCTGGACCGGGCTCGGCTCGGTGCTGGCCGTCGCCGGCGGCGGGCTGCTCGTCCGCCGCTTCCGGCTGCCGGCGATCGTCAACCCGCTCGGCGGGCTGGCCGCCCTGCTGGTCTACCTCACCGTCGTGTACGCGCGCGACCATGCGTGGCTGTGGGTCATCCCGTCGCCCGCGTCGCTGCGCTACCTCGTCGACCTCGCCGCGGAGGGCTGGGACGCGGCGAACCGGTACGCGGCGCCGGTGCCGCTCGTCCCGGGGATCGCCCTGCTGGCAGCCGCGGGCGTGGGCGTCGTCGCCGTCCTGGTGGACCTGCTGGCCGTGCGGCTGCGCCGCGCCGCCCCGGCCGGGCTTCCGCTGCTGGCGATGTACAGCGTGCCCGCCGCGGTCCGCGACGACGGTGTCGGGTGGATCGCGTTCGGCGTCGGCGCGGCCGGTTTCCTCGCGTTGCTGATGACCGACGCGCGCGAGCACGTCGGCGGCTGGGGCCGGACGGTCACCCGCCGAGCCGATGACGTCCCGGCGCCCGGGGCGCAGCCACCGCCGGAGGAACCCCGGACGCGCCCGGACGCGGGCGCGCTGGCAGCCAGCGGCCGGCGGATCGGCGTCGGCGCGGTCGCGGTCGCGGTGGTGCTGCCAATGGCCGTGCCCGGCATCCACCCGCGCGGCATGTTCGGCCTGGGCGAGGGCTCCGGCGGCGGTACCCAGACGGTGACGACGCCCGACCCGCTCGTCAGCCTGAAGCGGGAGCTGACCCGGGTGGACGACTCGGTGGTGCTCACCTACCGCTCCGACGATGCCGCCGGCCCCGACTACCTGCGCCTGTACGCCCTGGACCGGTTCGACGGCGACCGATGGACGTACACGGCCCTGAAGAGCAGTTCCAAGGACCGGTTGTCGGACCGGGACATCCCCCCGCCGGCGGGTCTGGAGATCGCCGCCACCCATGAGGTGACGACGCGGGTGCGGGTCAGGCCCGAGGTCAGGAACATGACGTTCCTGCCGGTGCCGTACGCGCCCACCCGGGTGTCGATCAAGGGCGACTGGCGGGTGCACCCGGCGTCGCTGATGGTGTACTCGCTGCGCGACTCCGCGGGCGGGCGGTCCTTCACCGTGCGGAGCCTCCGCGCGCAGCCGACCGCGGCGAACCTCGCCTCCGCCGGCGGTTTCCCCTACCCGGCCGAGATCGCCTCGCGCTACACCGCGGTCCCGAGGAACGTCCCGCCGGAGATCAGGGCCCTGGCCCAGAAGGTCACCGCCGGTGCCTCGACCATGCACGGGCAGGCCGTCCGGCTACAGCGCTGGTTCACCGAGACCGGCGGGTTCGTCTATGACCTGTCCGCGCCGGCGCCGCAGCACGGCAGCGACCTGGTCGACTTCCTCCTGCACAGCAAGCGCGGCTACTGCGAGCAGTACGCCGCCGCGATGGCGCTGATGGCGCGGATCCTCGGCATCCCCTCGCGAGTGGCGATGGGCTACACGCCCGGCACCGAGACACGGCCCGGCGAGTGGACGGTGCGCTCGCGTGACGCGCACGCCTGGCCGGAGCTGTACTTCGGAGGCTCCGGATGGGTGCGCTTCGAACCGACGCCCTCCGGTTCGGCCGGTCAGGGCACCGCCACCACGCCCGTCTACAGCCAGCCCGCGGTCCCGGGCGGCGCGCAGCGGCCGGACGGCTCGTCCGACATCCCGTCCTCCTCCCCCACCGACGACCCGACGTCGGCGACCGGTGGCGGGCCCCGGCACCGCGAGGACGACGAGGGCCCGCAGAGCGCCCCGATCGAGGCGGAGAAGGACGGGCGGGGGTTCTCGGCGACACCGTGGCTCGCCGGCACGCTTCTGGTGGGCCTCCTGCTGGCGGTGCCGATGCTGCTGCGGCTGGTCGCGCGGCGGCGGCGCTGGGCGCTGCTGACCCCGCCGCCGTCCGCCGGTCCCGCCGAGCCACGGGCGCCGGTCGCCGCCGACCCCGCGGGCGCCGCGCACGCGGCCTGGCGGGAGATGCACGCCGACGCGCTCGACCACGGGCTGGACTGGCCGCCGAGCGACTCTCCGCGGGCCGCCGCGCGGCGTCTCGGCGAGCTCCTGGAGCTGGACGCGGCGGGCAGCGAGGCCCTCGGCCGCATCGCCCGCGCCGAAGAGCTCGCCCGCTACTCGCGGTCGCTTCCGCCCGCACCCGCGGAGCGGCTGCGCGCCGACGTGCGCGCAGTCCGGGAGGCGTTCGCCGCGTCGGTGGGCCGCCGCGCCCGCTGGCGCGCCCGCCTCATGCCGCCGTCCACCATGGCGGAGGCGAGGGGGACGCTGCGCTCCGTCTCCGGTCGCGCGGCCGAACTGACCGAGTGGCTGAACGGGCTCCCTGCCCGGCTGCGGCGCCGCTGACGCGCGGCGCGGCGGGCCGACCGTCAAGCTGACAGGCAGGGCCCGTGGAAGAGACGAAGCTCACACCAGAGAGGGCCGGAAACCGGGCCCGGAAAGCACGGCGTCCCGGCCCGCAGGGCGGGCCTCACCGGGAAGATCGCGAATCGATGTCGCGCTCGCCCGGGCACGGTCACGGTGTGAGCCGCCCGGCGAGACGTGGGCCGCAACTGCGAAAAACGGTTCAGTCGCCCTCGGTGCGGCGACGCCAGCGCTCCTCCATGCGTTCCATGAACCCCGCCTTGGCGGGACGGCCCTGCCGGCCTCGCTTGGCCGGCTCGTTGCCGATGCCGGTCATGCGCTTCCAACTCGTCAGAGCCCACACGCAGCAGACGACCATCAGCAGGAAGCCCGTCACGCTGACCGCGATCGTGGCCGTCCCGGCGTTGATCACCAGCCCGGCCATCAGGGCACAGACGCCCAGCACGAAGCCGAGGGCGGCCTTGACGATCCGGCGCTTGTAATGGACCTGGGGATTCGTCGAACGGACCGCGTGAGCGAACTTCGGATCCTCGGCGTACAACGCCGACTCGATCTGTTCGAGCATGCGCTGCTCGTGCTCAGAGAGCGGCACGGCGCCTCCCAACGACAGCCCCGCGACGGGGTATCCGGTGCAGGACGGGAACCTCAACGGTGATATGCCCAGAATACGAGCCCCGACGAGCGTACGAAAGCGAACAGCCGACCGAGGACCCCTTGCCGGTCACCTCACCGACCCCTTTCCTCGTGTTCCGCCACCGCCGTCACTCGTGTCCCGCCCGTCCGCGGGACGCATCAGCGAGGCGGGACGGACGGCACCTCGGCCGAACCGGTCCGACACCTGATCTATCGCGCGTTCGGCCTCGCGCCAGCCGGTTTCCGGCTCGTCCAAGGCCAGCTGACGGGGGGCCTCACCGGCGGGACCCAGATTCTCCACCCGAACCCCGACCAGACGGAGTCGTACCCGTTCCAGCCCGGCCCCCTCATAGAGCTCGCATGCTGTGATGTAGATCACACGTGCGAGATCCGTGGGTTCACGGAGCGTGCGCGCGCGGGTGATCGTCTTGAAGTTCGCCATCCGCAGTTTGACGGTGACCGTCCGTCCCGCGTTCCCGGCCCGGCGCAGGCGCGCGCCGACCCGCTCGGCCAGCCGCAGCAGCTCTCGGCGGATCACTTCGGGGTCGTCGATGTCGGTGTCGAAGGTCTCCTCGGCGCCGATGCTCTTGTCAGGGGTGTGCGGGACCACCGCACGGGGGTCGCGCCCCCACGCCAGCTCGTGCAGATGGCTCCCGACCGCGTTGCCCAGCTCCCGCTGGAGCGTCGTGAGCGGCACCTGGGCGAGCTGCCCGACCGTCCGCAGGCCCAGCCGCGTGAGCGTCTGCTCCGTACGCTCCCCCACGCCCCACAGCGCCGCGACGGGCAGCGGGTGCAGGAATCCCTCGACGCCGTCCACGGGCACCACGAGCAGTCCGTCGGGCTTGCAGTGGGTGGACGCCAGCTTGGCGACGAACTTGGTCTCGGCGACTCCCACCGAGCAGGTGATGCCCTGCTGGGCGTGGACCTGCTCGCGGATCTGCCTTGCGATCTCCGAAGGCCGGCCGAGCCGCCGCACCGCCCCCGCCACGTCCAGGAACGCCTCGTCCAGCGACAGCGGCTCCACCAGCGGCGTCACCGACCGGAAGATCTCGAACACCGCCGCCGACACCCGCGCGTACTTGGCGCCGCCGACGGGCAGGACCACCGCCTGCGGGCACAGCCGCCTCGCCCGCGACATCGGCATCGCCGAGTGCACCCCGAACCCGCGCGCCTCGTAGGACGCGGCGGACACCACGCCGCGCGGCCCGGCGCCGCCCACGACGACCGGGCGGCCCCGCAGTTCCGGCCGCTCCAGCAGCTCCACGCTGACGAAGAACGCGTCCATGTCGACATGCAGGATCGCGCAGCCGGTATCGTCGGCCGGCGGACCGGGCTGCGGGCCCGGCCGGTGCAGTTGCTGCTTGCGGCTCACGCGGCCTCCCGCGGGGGGCCGAGCCCCCACGCGCCCCGGTTCGCCCCGCTCATGAGACCGGCTTGTCGGCCACCAGGTGCAGCTGGGTCGCGAGGTCCCGCAGCACGGGGTGGACGGCCGCGACGGACTCCAGCGCGATCAGCGCCTCGGCCGAGTCGGCGTCGGCGTCGGCCAGGCCGCTCGGCACGAGGTCGGCGAAGATCCGGACACCGTGCAGTTCGGCGACCCGCAGGCCGGCGCCGCGCACCAGCGACGACAGCGTCTCCCGGGTGAAGCGGCGGGGCATCCGGTCGCCCTCGCCCCAGCGCCCGGACGTGCCCGTGAGCACCCGGCGGGCGTCGTCGAAGTGCCCGGCGATCGCCCGGTGCAGGGCCGCGGCGACCTGCCCGGCCGTCAGCAGGCTGACCGAGCCGCCCGGACGGACGGTGCCGGTCAGCGCCGTCATCGCCGCCGCGGGATCGTCGACGTACTCCAGCACGCTGTGGCACAGCACCAGGTCGGCGGCGTCCGGACCGAGCAGGTCGGGCAGGTCGATCGCGTCGCCCTGGAGGGAACGGACCCGCACCCCGGACTCGGCGGCGCGGCGTTCGAGCGCGGCCAGCGCGTCGGGGTTGGAGTCGACCACGGTGACGCGGTGGCCGAGCTCGGCGAGCGGCACCGCGAACCCGCCGGTGCCGCCGCCCACGTCCACGACGTCGCGGGGGCCGTCCTCGGGGGCGATGCGATCAAGAACGGTGCGCAGCGCATCCCACAGGACGGCGTTGCGCACCCGGCCGCCGCCTCGCGGCCGCTTCTGCTGCCGCCCGTCCACGGCCACTCCTTTAACGTCGCTCATCCCCGCCCACCCTAGCCGTCTCCCGCCCCAGACCGGGCGGGAAGCCGCCGGGCGTGCGGAGCGGGGGCGCGGCGAGGCCGCGGACGGGCCGGGCCGGGAATCAACTACAGCGTCAGGGAGGGCTTGAGCTGCTGGAGCCGCGACAGCAGGCCGTTGACGAAGCGCGGGGACTCGTCGGTGGACAGCTCCGTCGCCAGCCCGACCGCCTCGCTGACGGCGACGCCGTCGGGGACGTCGTCGACCCACAGCAGCTCGTAGGCGCCCATCCGCAGGACGTTGCGGTCGACGACGGGCATCCGATCCAGCGTCCACCCCGTGGCGTAGGTGGCGATCAACTCGTCGATCCGCTCCCGGTGTCCCTGCACGCCCTCGATCAGCCGGACGGCGTGTGAGTACTCGGCCAGCTCGTCCTGGTTGGGCCGGCCCCGTGCCGCCAGCACCGCGGTCGGCTCCTCCTCGCGCAGCTCGGCGGCGAAGAGGATGTCCAGCGCGAGTTTTCGAGCCTTGGTCCTGGCGGCCATCAGCCGCGGCCGAGGTACTCGCCGGAACGGGTGTCGACCTTGACCTTCTCGCCGGTGGTGATGAACAGCGGCACCTGGATCTGCGCGCCGGTCTCCAGCGTGGCGGGCTTGCTACCGCCGGTGGAGCGGTCGCCCTGCAGACCGGGCTCGGTCTCGGTGATCTGCAGGACGACGGCTGCCGGGAGCTCGACGTACAGGGGGTTCTCCTCGTTGAAGGCGATCACGGCGTTCTGCTCGGGGAGCAGGTAGTCCGCGGCGGTGCCGACGACGGCCCCGGGGATGTGGGGCTGGTCGTAGGTCTCGGTGTCCATGAAGACGAAGTCATCGCCCTCGCGGTAGAGGTACTGCATCTCCCGCTTGTCGACGCTGGCCACATCCACCTTGGTGCCGGCGTTGAAGGTCTTGTCGACGACCTTGCCCGACAGCACGTTCTTGAGCTTGGTGCGGACGAACGCGCCGCCCTTGCCGGGCTTGACGTGCTGGAACTCCTGGACGGTCCACAGCTGGCCGTCGAGGTTCAGCGTCATGCCGTTCTTGAGGTCGTTCGTCGTCGCCACTGCGTCATTCTCCCGGTCGCGGTCCCGCGCGCTCTACAGAACGAGCAGGTCCCTGGTCGTCGTGGTGAGGAGTTCCGGGCCGCCCGCGCGGACCACCAGTGTGTCCTCGATACGGACCCCGCCGCGGCCCGCGAGATAGACCCCCGGCTCCGCCGTGATCGGAACCCGATCCATCAGCCTACCGGTCCTGTCGTACCCCATGAGCGGTGCCTCGTGGATCTCCAGGCCGACACCGTGCCCGAGCCCGTGGGTGAACGCCTCGCCGTGCCCGGCGGCGCTGATGATGTCGCGGGCGGCGGCGTCGACCGCCGTGGTCTCGGCGCCCGGGACGGCGGCGTCGACGGCGGCCCGCTGCGCCTCACTGACCAGGGCGTATACGTCCCGCTGCCACCCCGCCGACTCGCCGATCGCGACGGTGCGGGTCATGTCGGCGTGGTAGCCGCCGTACCGGGCGCCGAAGTCCAGGGTGACGAGGTCGCCCGCCTGGAGCTCGCGGCCCCCCGGATGGTGGTGCGGGATCGCGCCGTTCGGGCCGGAGGCGACGATGGACTCGAACGCGGGGCCCTCGGCGCCGAGATCGACCATCCGCCGTTCCAGGGCGATGGCGACGGCCCGCTCGGTGACCCCGGCGCGGATCTCGGGGAGGAGGTCCTCGAAGGCGCGGCAGGTGATGGCGCACGCCTCCCGCAGCAGCGCGATCTCCTCCTCGTCCTTGACGAGGCGCAGGTCCTCGACGAGGCGGCCGAGGTCGAGGAGCGCGACGTCGGCCCGCGCCTTCAGCTCCTCGTGGCGCTCGACCGTGAGGTTGTGGGCCTCGAAGCCGATCCGGGTGAGGCCGATGCTCTCGGCATGCGCGGTCAGCGCGGCGGCGACCTGCCGGTCGACGATGACCCGGAGGTCGGGGCAGACCTCGGCGGCCATCCGGGCGTAGCGGCCGTCGGTCGCGAGCACGGCGGGGCCCTCGGCCGGGACGAGCAGCGCCGCGTTCGAGCTGTCGAGGCCGGTCAGGTAGCGGACGTTGACCAGGCGGGTGACCAGCAGCGCGCCCGCGTCCCGCTCGGCGACGAGCGCGGCCAGCCTGCGGCGCCGTCCGGTGTGCGACTCACCCATGACACGACTCTATTACCGCGCGCCCGGCCGGCGTCTCGCCGCGGCGGCCCATCGCCGGGGGTCACAGGTCGTCGGCCATCTCCCTGACCTTCTCGATCAGGGCCAGGCGGCCCTTGTGATCACCGGCGATCGGCGTGACGTTCAGCGTGGTGACGCCGGATTCCTTCATCGCGGCGAGACGCTCGCGGACGTGCCCCTCGGAACCGATGAGCGACATCTTCTCCAGCAGCTCGTAGGGGACCTTGGCGGCGGCCTCGTCCTTCTTGCCGTCGAGATAGAGATCCTGGATCTCCTCGGCCTCCTTCTCCCATCCGTAGCGGCGGCAGAGGTCGTTGTAGAAGTTCTTCCCCCTGGCGCCCATCCCGCCGATGTAGAGCGCGGCCATCGGGCGGCCGAACTCCAGGAGACCCTGGACGTCGTCGCCGATGGCGAGCGGGGCCTGGCCGACGACGTCCAGCTCTCCGAGGGACGGGTCACGCCTGGCCCTGCCCGCGGCCAGCGACGCGGCCCACACGTCGGCGGCCCGCTCGGGCAGGTAGAAGATCGGCTCCCAGCCGTTGGCGACCTCGGCGGTGAGCTCGACGTTCTTCGGGCCGATCGCGGCCACCAGGATGGGGATGTCGGGGCGCACCAGATGATTGATGATCTTCAGTGGCTTGCCGAGGCCGGTGCCCTCGCCCGCAGGCAGCGGCATCGTGTAGTACCGGCCCTCGTGGCGCAAGATCTCGCGGCCCCACACCTTCCGGCAGATCTCGATGATCTCGCGGGTGCGGCCGAGGGGAGCGGTGTAGGGCACGCCGTGGAACCCCTCGATGACCTGGGGGCCCGAGGCGCCGATGCCGAGCGTGAACCGCCCGCCGGAGACGTAGTCGAGGCCGGCGGCGGTCTGCGCCAGCGCGGTCGGTGTCCGCGAGTAGATGTTGAGGATGCCGGAGGCGATCTCCACGCGCTCCGTCTTCGCGGCGATGTAGCCCATCTGGCTCACCGCGTCGAAGCTGTACGCCTCGGCGACGTACACGATGTCGAGGCCGGCCTTCTCGAAGTCGGCCAGTTCCTCGACGGCCTCCTTGAAGCCTTCCGAGTACTTCAGCGCCATCCCGATGCGCATGCCGGCATCCCTTTCCTCAACCGAATCTGATTCAGCCGACCGTAGCCGAGTGGTCCCGTCAGGAGAACACCGGGCCACGCAGCGCCTCCAGCGCCGCCCGGTACATCTCGCCGCGGATCTTCCCCACGACCGTGCCGTCCTTGCCCGCCATCGACGCGGCCAGCCCCGTCGCGGCGGGCAGGACGCCGTCCTCGGCCGCGACGTGCTGGACGATCCCCGCGTCCCGCGCCTGCTCGGCGGTGTAGCGGCGGCCGGTGAGCATCGCCTCGTGCGCGGTCGCCGCGGACAGCCGCGCCTGGATCAGCGCGCCCATGCCCGGCGTGAAGCTCATCCCGAGATCGACCTCGGGCAGGCAGAAGTACCCGCGGTCCTCGCGCATCACGGCGAAGTCGTGCGCGAGGGCGAGCATCCCGCCGCCCGCGAACGCGTGCCCGTTGACGGCGGCGACCGTGGGCATCGGCAACGACAGCAGCCGCGCGTAGAGGCCGTGGACACGGCGCAGGTAGTCCTCGAACCGGTCCTGGTTGGCGCCGAGCCACTCCAGATCGAGCCCGTTGGAGTAGAACTTGCCGGTCCCCGTCGTCACCAGGGCGCGTGGCCCCTCGCCCTTCTCCACGGTGTCGAGGGCGCCTTCGACGGCACCGAGGAACTCCGGGCCGAAGCGGTTCTCGCCCGCGTCGAACCGCAGCACGAACACGTCCTCGGCACGCTGGAGGTCGATCACGAAGGTCTCCTTCATCCGTTTCCGGAACTGACCTTACTAGCTGGTAACGCTGACTATGACGGATGTCATGGTCAACCGAAGAACCATATGATGAATGTCATAATCAAGGCATGGGGACCGACAGCCGGGAACGCATGGTGCGCAGCGCCGTCTACCTCTTCCGCGAGCGCGGGTACAGCGGCACAGGGTTCCGCGACGTCATCGCGCACAGTGGCGCGCCGCGCGGCTCGATCTACCACCACTTCCCCGACGGCAAGGCACAGCTCGCCGAGGAGGCCGTCCGCTACGCCGGGGAGTTCCTCAACGCCGGCATCCTCGCCGCCACCGAGGGCGGCGACGCGGCGTCCGCGGTGGACGCGTTCGTCGGCTGGTGGCGGCAGGTACTGATCAAGAGCGGGTTCCGGGCGGGCTGCCCCATCGTCGCGGTCACCGTCGAGTCGAACGACGACGCCCCGCAACTCGCCGCCGCCGCTGCCGCCGCGTTCGACCGCTGGCAGGACACCCTGGCCACCGGCCTCGGCAACGCCGGCGTCCCCGACGACCGCGCGGCCCGGCTGGCCCGGCTGATCGTCGCCGCCGTCGAGGGCGCCACCATCCTCTGCCGCGCCCACCGCGACGTCGCCCCCCTGGACGACGTGGTCAAGGAGCTGAAGTTCTACTGCGCCGACCTCGGCGTCGGGCGTTGAACGCCCTCCTTCAACGGGCGTCGCGGCAACCGCTGCATCGCTTCCGGCTCGCCCCAGAGGGCTCGCTTCGCGATCAGTTCCTCGCAAGCTCGGAACTGGCGTCGCACGCGATCGCGGCCTGTAGGTCGACGCCAGTTCGGGCGAGAACCACGCCGGATTGCTCAGGTGAGTTCGTTCTTGGACACCAGGTCTGCGATGGCTTGGAGGGCCAGGACGTAGGAGGTCATGCCGAAGCCGGCGATGGTGCCGGTGGCCACGCCCGCGACCACGGAGGTGTGCCGGAACTCCTCGCGCGCCGCCGGGTTGGAGATGTGCACCTCGATGAGCGGCGCGGTGCGCTGGGCGAGGGCGTCGCGCAGCGCGTAGGAGTAGTGGGTGAACGCGGCGGGATTGACCACCATCGGGAGCCGCTCGTCGGCGGCCTCGTGGACCCAGCGGATCATCTCCGCCTCGTCGTCGGTCTGGCGGACCTCGGCGTGCAGGTCGAGGCGCCGCCCGGCGTCGCGGCACAGCGCCGCGAGGTCGTCGAACGTGGCCGTCCCGTAGACGTCGGGCTCACGGATTCCGAGGCGGCGCAGGTTGGGGCCGTTCAGGACGAGCACGCGGGTCATCGGGCGACCTCCCGGTACGCGGCGGCGAGCAGGTCCTCACCCGGGCCTTCGAGGCGTCCGGGCTTGGCGAGACCGTCCAGGACGACGAAGCGCAGCGTGGCGCCTCGCGCCTTCTTGTCGATCGTCATGGTGGCGCGCAGGCCCGGCCATTCGGCGCCGTAGGAGACCGGCAGGCCCACGGACGTGAGCACGGCGCGGTGCCGTTCGACGAGGCCGGCGGGCAGCCGCCCGGCGAGGCGGGCGAGTTCGGCCGCGTAGACCATGCCGATGGCGACGGCGTGGCCGTGCCGGAACCGGTAGTCCTCGGCCTTCTCGATGGCGTGGGCGAGCGTGTGCCCGTAGTTGAGGATCTCGCGGAGCCCGCTCTCCCTGAGGTCGGCCGACACCACGTCCGCCTTGACCTGGACGGCGCGCTCGACCAGCTCGCGGGTGTGCGGGCCGTCCGGGGACGCGGCGCCGGCCGGGTCGGCCTCGACCAGCTCCAAGATCTTCGGGTCGGCGATGAAGCCGGCCTTGATGACCTCGGCGAGGCCGCTGATGTAGTCCTCGCGCGGCATCGTCACCAGCGTGGTGAGGTCGCACAGGACGCCTGCGGGCGGGTGGAACGCCCCGACGAGGTTCTTGCCCTCGGGGATGTTGATGCCGGTCTTGCCGCCGACCGCCGCGTCCACCATGCCGAGCAGCGTGGTCGGGACGAGCACCGCCCGCACCCCGCGCAGCCAGGACGCGGCGGCGAACCCGGCGAGGTCGGTGGTGGCGCCGCCGCCCACGCCGACGACCACGTCGGTGCGGGTCATGCCCGCGGCGGCGAAACCCGACCAGAGCCCGGCGAGAACGCCGGCCTCCTTGGCGGCCTCGCCGTCCGGGACGGGGAAGGCGTGCACGGTGAGCCCGGCCCTCTCCAGCGCCCCGCACACCGGCCGCGCGATCTCCGGCAGGCCTTCGGCGTGGACGACGGCGACGGCGCGGGCACGCTCACCCGCCATGGCGGGCAGCTCGCCCAGCACACCCGTCCCGACGACCACGTCGTAGGGGTCGGCGCCGCCGACGCGGATCCGTGAGCCGCTCATGGTCCGAGCACCTTGACGATCTCCTCGACGATGTCCGCGGGTTCGCGGCCGTCGGTGTCGACATGCAGGGTGCCGAGCCGCTCGTAGACGGGCAGCCGCTCCTCCAGCAGCTTGCGCATCTGGCTGCGCGGGTTCAGGACCAGCAGCGGCCGCGCCGACGCGAGACCGACTCGCTTGATCGCCTCCGACAGCCCGACCCGCAGGTAGACGACGGTGTGCCCGGCGAGCAGCTCCTGGGTCTGCGGCGCGAGGACCGCGCCCCCGCCGAGCGCAACCACGCCCTCATGCTCGGCCAGCGCCGCGGCGACCGCGGCGCGCTCCAGCTCACGGAAGCGATCCTCACCGTCGTCGATGAAGATCTCACCGATCGGCTTGCCCGCCGCCGCCTCGGTGTCGGCGTCGGTGTCGCGCAGCGGCACGCCGAGCCGCTCGGCCAGCGCGGTGCCGATCGTGGTCTTGCCCGAGCCCGGCGGCCCGATGAGGACGGCCTTCGGTCGCGTCATGTCCACTCGATTCGGAGGGTCACTTGATCGTCAGCGAGGACACGTAGCCCCGCATGTTCCGGGCGGTCTCCTCGGCGGTGTCGCCGCCGAACTTCTCCAGCGCGGCGTCGGCCAGGACCAGCGCCACCATCGCCTCGGCGACCACGCCGGCCGCGGGCACGGCGGTGACGTCGCTGCGCTGGTTGATCGCCTTGGCCGGCTCGCCGGTCCGCACGTCGATGGTGTCCAGCCGCCGCGGGACGGTCGAGATCGGCTTCATCGCCGCCCGCGCCCGCAACACCTCGCCGGTCGTCATGCCGCCCTCGACGCCGCCGGCGCGGTTGGTGCGGCGGCGGACGCCCTCGGGGGTGCCGTCGATCTCGTCGTGCGCCCGCGAGCCGCGCCGCCGGGCGGTGGTGAACCCGTCGCCCAGCTCCACCCCCTTGATCGCCTGGATGCCCATCAGGATCCCGGCGAGCCGCGAGTCGAGCCGCCGGTCCCAGTGGACGTGGCTGCCGAGGCCGGGCGGCAGCCCGTACGCCAGGACCTCCACGACCCCGCCGAGCGTGTCCCCGGCTTTCTTGATCTCCTCGATGTGCGCGACCATCGCCTCGGACGCGGCGGGGTCGAAGCAGCGCACGGGACTCTCGTCCACCCGGCCGAGATCGCCGGGCCCGGGCAGCACCCCCGCGGGCGCCTCGACCTCGCCGAGCACGATCACGTGGCTGAGGACGTCGACGCCGAGGGCCTGCTTGAGGAACGCCTTGGCGACGGTCCCGAGCGCGACCCGCGCCGCCGTCTCCCGCGCGCTCGCCCGCTCCAGCACGGGCCGGGCGTCGTCGAAGCCGTACTTCTGCATCCCCACCAGATCGGCGTGCCCGGGCCGCGGCTGCGACAGGGGCGCGTTCCGGGCCTGCGCGGCGAGGGTGTCGGCGTCGACGGGGTCGGCGGCCATCACCGTCTCCCACTTGGGCCACTCGGTGTTGCCGATCTCGATCGCGATCGGCCCGCCCTGGGTCACCCCGTGCCGGATCCCGCCGAGGATCCGCACCTCGTCCTGCTCGAACTTCATCCGGGCCCCCCGCCCGTGCCCGAGCCGCCGGCGGCGCAGTTCCTCGGCGATGTCCGCCGAGGTCACGCGCACACCGGCCGGTAGGCCCTCCACGATCGCGGAGAGGGCCGGGCCATGGGACTCACCCGCGGTCAACCAGCGCAGCATGGCTCAGATCCTATTGACTCCCCGCCACCCCGCGTGACCGCAGTCCACCATCTGAGAGCCCGCCGCGGGCCGGCGGGCGATCCCCACCGGCGAGGGCGGCTGCGGCGGCGCGGCCATTCATGAGCCATGGACGAGGATCGCGACGAGGGTGCCGGCGAGCAGGAGCGGGCCGTAGGGGATCTGGGTCTTGCGGCCGCCGCGCCGGGTGACGAGCAGCGCGAGCACCACGGCCAGTGTGAAGGCGGAGGTCGCGGCCACGCCGAGGATCCAGGCGTCCCAGCCGAGCCAGCCGAGGTGCATGCCGAGCAGCCCGGCGAGGGTGACGTCGCCGAATCCGTAGGCCCCGGCGGGCAGGAGCAGCCACTGGACGCCGAAGAACGCGCCGAGCGCGGCCATGCCGTACAGCGCGTGCCTGAACCGGTCGCCGCCGTCGGCGGTGAACGACGCGGCGGCGCCGATCAGCAGGACACCGGCGGCGTAGGACGGCAGCGTGAGGGGTTCGGGAAGCCGTTTGAGGGTGGCGTCGACGACGCCGAGGAGGCTTCCGGCGAGGCCGAGCCACAGGAAGGCGGGCAGGTCGGGGCGGAGGCCGATCCGCCAGGCGATGAGGGTGAGGACGGCGACGCACAGCAGCGCGACGGGGACGGGGTGGCCGCGGATCGGCGCGGCCCAGGCCGCGTGCAGCGACCAGGACTCGGCCGCGGTCTCCGCGGACAGGTCCGGGGAGGCGGCGGGAGGACCGGGGGCTTCGGCGGTGTCGGGAGCGGCGGTGTCGGAAGTGGCGGTGTCGGGAGCGGGGGCGTCGGGAGCGGGAGCGTTGGAGGCGTCCACGGGGCCGACTTTACCGGCGGACGACGCTCAGCTCGACGCCTCCGACGATCCTGCCGCGCAGCACCGCGGCGAGCCGGTCGGACACGCGCTGGACGGTGAGCCGCTCGTCGTGGCCCGGGACGACAGCGAACCGGACGGCGAGCTCCGCGGCGGTGCCCTCGGTGACGCGGACGCCGCTGACCGCCTGGTCGGACCCGAACGCGGCCTCGACGGCGGCGAGGACGTCGGGGTCCTCGTGCGGCGGCGGGACGGGCCGGCCCTCGGCGAGCAGGTGCAGCCGCAGGCCGTCCACGGCGAACGGGACGGGACCGGCGACGTCCACGACCAGGGCGTGCGCGCCCTCGTCGAGCGCGGCGCGGCACGCCTGCCGGGCGTGCACGGCGACGGGCCGGGCGTCGGCCCGCCACGCCTTCATGGTCTCGGCGCAGGTGAAGCCGAGGACCCCGCGCCGCCCGTCCTCGCCGAGGAGCGTGGGCAGCGCCATGTCGCTCGACTTCTCCCGGCGCAGTTCTCCGGGCGCGACCGGTTCCTCCTCGGTGAGGACGGCGACGACCGGGACGAACAGCCGCGCGCCCTGTAGCCGTCGCAGCACCGCGTGCTCGCCGACGCGCCCCGCGGCGTACCCGGCGAGCGCCTCGCACAGCCGCGGGTCGGCGGCGCCGTCGTCCCCGGGGAACTGGGGCTCGGGAATGGTCAGTCCGGACACGGCAGGAAGGCTATAACCTCCGGCGACCGCCGTGGGTGGCAATACGGATACTCTCGGTCATCCGAGGTCGCCGATGCCCGCACGCACCTCGCGGAACGTCCTTCCGGCGGCGGGGCGTCCCCGGGTCGGGATCGTGCGGCCTCAGCCCAGACGGGCCAGCCGTGCGACGGCCTCGTCGATGACCTCGTCCTTCTTGCAGAAGGCGAACCGGACGAAGTGGGCGCCCGCCTCGGCGTGGTCGTAGAACACCTGCGTGGGGATCGCCACGACGCCCGCCTTGTCGGGCAGGGCGCGTGCGAGGTCCATGCCGTCGCTGAAGCCGAGCGGTCGGATGTCGGCCTGCACGAAGTAGGTGCCCTGCGGCCGGTACGCGGTGAACCCCGCGGCCTCCAGGCCGCTGATGAGACGGTCCCGCTTGCCCTGTAGCGAGGTGCGCAGTTCCTCCACCCAGGCGAGCTCGTTGCCCAGCGCGTAGGCGGCGGCCCGCTGGTAGGGGGCGTTGACGGCGTAGGTGAGGAACTGTTTCACCGTCTGGACGGCCCGGACGTATCGTGCGGGGGCGGTCACCCAGCCGGTCTTCCAGCCGGTGACCGAGAACGTCTTGCCGGCCGACGACACCGACACCGTTCGCTCGCGCATCCCGTCGAGCGTGGCGAGCGGGATGTGCTCGGTGCCGTCGAACGTCAGGTACTCGTACACCTCGTCGGTGACGGCGATCAGGTCGTGCTCGCGGCATACGTCCGCGATCGTCCCCAGCTCCTCGCGCGTGAAGACGGCCCCGGCGGGGTTGTGCGGCGAGTTCACCAGGATCAGCCGGGTGCGCGGGCCCACGGCGGCGCGCAGTTCGTCGGGATCGAAGGTGAAGCGGCCTTCCACCGGACGGAGCGTGACGGTCCGGCGCACCGCTCCGGCGAGCGCGATCACGGCGGCGTAGGAGTCGTAGTACGGCTCGAAGACGATCACCTCGTCGCCCGGTCCCGCCAGCGCGAGCACCGATGCCGCGACGCCCTCGGTGGCGCCCACGGTGACGAACACCTCGGCCGCCGGGTCGTACTCCAGCCCGTACCGCTGGAGCCGCTGCGCCGCGACCGCCTCGCGCAGCTCCGGCAGACCCGGGCCGGGCGGGTACTGGTCCTCGCCCGACCTGATGGCTTCGACGGCGACCTCCAGCATGGCACCGGGTCCCGCGACGTCCGGGAAGCCCTGCCCGAGGTTGATCGCGCCGGTGCGGACGGCGAGCGCCGACATCTCCGCGAAGATCGTCTCGCCGAATTCCTGCATGCGCGGTACGAGAGGCTCATCCACGCGATCAGCCTAACCGGGCCACTGCGGCGCGGTAAGGCCAAGCCTCGCTGGGTGGACAGCGGGGTCCATGCCGGTCGTCGGGTCGTCCAGGAAGAGGACGCGGAGCGGGCGAGGCCGAGATCGAGGCGACGCTTCTGCTCGCCCGGCAGCTACCGGACCCGCGCGTCCGGGTTCGTGTCCGTGCGCCCAGCCTCGCGGCCCGGCGCGCACGCCGGTAGAAGCGTGTGTCACCGCTTCCGGCGACGTCTGTCAGGCGTCCCGTATGACATCTGTCATGCGCGCAGGAACGGCTCAGCCCTCGCCCAGGCGGGTCTTGACGACCTTGCCCATGGCGTTGCGGGGCAGGGAGTCGACCAGGTGCACCACGCGGGGTCGTTTGTGGACCGACAGCCGCCCGGCGACGAAGTCGATGAGCTGCCGCTCCCCCACGCCCTCGGCGACCACGTAGGCGGTGACCTGCTCGCCCAGGTCGGCGTGGGGGGTGCCGACGACGGCGGCCTCGCGCACGTCCGGGTGCGCGAGCAGCGCGTTCTCGATCTCGCCCGCGCCGATCCGGTAGCCGCCGCTCTTGATGAGGTCGGTGGAGGCGCGGCCGACGATGCGGTGCCAGCCGTCCGCGCCGACGGAGGCGATGTCGCCGGTGCGGAACCAGCCGTCCGGGGCGAACGACCGCGCCGTGGCCTCGGGCCGGTTGAGGTACCCCTTGAACAGCAGCGGCCCCCGGACGTGCAATTCCCCCGGCGTCTCCCCGTCCGGCGGGACGAGGGCGCCGTTCTCGGCGACCAGGCGGGTCTCGACGCCGGGCAGCGGGGTGCCGACGTATCCGGGACGCCGGTCGCCGTCGGCGCGCGCGCTGATCGTGATGAGGGTCTCGGTCATGCCGTACCGCTCGACGGGCCGGTGCCCGGTGAGTTCGGTGAGCCGTTCGAAGACGGGCACCGGGAGGGGCGCGCTGCCGGAGACGAGGAGCCGCGCCCGGCGCAGGGCCTCCGCGGCGGACGGGTCCGCCGCGGTCCTCGACCACACCGTGGGGACGCCGAAGAAGAGGGTCCCGCCGTCGTCGCGTGCCGCCGCCGCGTACGCCTCGGGCCTGGGCCGCCCCGTGTGCACGAGCGGCGACCCGACCCGCAGGGGTCCGAGCACACCGAGGACGAGGCCGTGCACGTGGAAGAGGGGCAGCCCGTGGACGAGGACGTCGTCCGGGGTCCACGCCCACGCCTCGGCCAGGGCGTCCAAGCCTGCCGCCACCGCCCCGCGGGAGATCAGCACGCCCTTCGGCGGGCCCGTCGTACCGCTGGTGTACAGGATCAGCGCGGTCGCGTCCCCGGGCACGTCAGGCCGCGCGTGCGAGCCGCCGGCGGGCAGGTCGTCCACGGGGACGATCGGCGGGCCGTCCCCGCTCTCGGTGCCGCGTGCGGCCAGGAGCAGGCTCGCACCCGAGTCGGTCAGAATGTGGGCGCGCTCGTCGGGACCGGAGTCGGGCGGGAGCGGCACCACGGGGACGCCCGCGAGGATTCCGCCGACGACCGCAGTGACCGTCTCCAGGCTTGCCGTGGCGTGCACGGCGACGGTGCCCGCGCCGCGGACCTCGGCCGCCACCGCCGACGCCCGTTCGAACAGCGCGCCGCGGTCCAGCTCTCGGCCCGCGACCCGTACCGGGCCACCCGTCCCCGCGAGCAGGTCCATCACTCGCTCCTCTCCTGTTCGTCCAGCCACGCCATGACCGTGTCGTTGTGCTCGCCCAGCAGCGGCGGCGGGGTGTGCGCGCGCGGCGCGGCGCCGTCGAAGCGCAGCGGCGGCCCGGGCAGTTCGATCGGCCCGAGCTCGGGATGCTCGACCTCGACGACCAGTCCCTGCGAGCGTGTCTGCTCCCAGGAGTACACCTCGTCGATGGACCGGATCGCGCCGGCCGGGACGCCCGCCCCGCCCAGCCGCGCCAGCCACGCCTCGCAGGTGTCCCCCGCCAGGGCCCGCTCGATGTCGGCGGCCAGCTCGGCGCGACGGCCCGACCGCGCGGGGAGCGTGGCGTAGCGGGGGTCGTCGGGGTCGAGGCCGACGAGCGGCGCGAACCGCCGCCAGAGACCCTGGTTGGCGACCCCGATCTGGATCTGGCCGTCCGCGCAGCGGAACGTCCCGTACGGGGCGATGGACGGATGGTCGTTGCCGACCGACTCGGGCGCGTCCCCGGCGACCGTCCAGCGGGTGCCCTGGAACATGTGGGCGCCGACCACCGAGGCCAGCAGGGACGTGCGGACGACGGCGCCGCGGCCGGTGCGGGTCCGCTCGTACAGCGCGGCGAGCACCCCGGCGACGCCGTTGCCCGCCGCGAGGACGTCGGCGACCGACAGCCCGACCTTGCTCGGCGTGCCCGGCGGCCCGGTGACGCTCATGATGCCGGCCTCGCCCTGGACGATCGCGTCGTAGCCGGGCCGGCCGCCCTCGGGCCCGTCGTGCCCGAACCCGGTGATCGACAGGATGACCAGCCCCGGGTTCAGCTCGTGCAGCCGCTCCACGGGGAAGCCGAGCCGGTCCATGACGCCCGTCCGGAAGTTCTCGACGAGGACGTCGGCGTGCCGCACGAGCCGGGTCAGGGTCCGCCGCCCCTCGTCCGACCTGAGGTCGAGGGTGATCGACTCCTTGTTCCGGTTGACCGACAGGTAGTAGGTGCTCACGCGGCTCTTCCCCGCGAACGGCGGGCCCCATCCGCGGGTCTCGTCGCCGGTGCCGGGCCGCTCCACCTTGATCACCCTGGCGCCGAGGTCGGCGAGCGCCATGGTGGCCTGCGGGCCGGCCACCACGCGGCTGAGGTCGATGATCACGACACCGTCGAGCGGGCCGGGCACGGGCGTCCTCCTTCGGCGGGCGGTCACCTGGAAGTATGCCGTGCGTGCCGACCTTCACCCACCCCGCGCTGGCCGCGCGGCTGCTCGCGCTGGCGCCGTCCTGCGGGCCGGCGCGGCTGGTGGCCGTGGACGGACCGAGCGGTGCGGGGAAGTCCACCTTCGCCGGATACCTGGCGGCCGTGCTGCTCGGCGCCCCGGTCGTCCGCTCGGACGACTTCCGGGTCCCGTGGGACGCCGATCCGCTCACCTGGTGGCGGCCCTTGGAGGAATCGGTGCTCGCGCCGCTCCGGGTGGGACGGCCCGCGCGCCTGCGCCGCTACGACTGGCACCACGACCGCTATGGCCCCGAGGAGGAGGTGCCGCCCGCGCCCGTCCTGCTGGTGGAGGGGGTCGGTTCCGCGTGGGCGGGGTCGCCCGCCGCCTACCGCATCTGGATCGACGCCCCCCGCGTTCTGCGCCGCGCCCGCGCCCTTGACCGCGACGGCCCCGGGTACGCAACCGCCTGGGACGCCTGGACGGTCCGCGAGACGGCCTTCTTCGCCGCGGACGGGACGAAGGCGCGGGCCGACCTCCTCGTGGACGGCACCACCTTCACCTCACACCGCTTCCGGGCCTACACGAGGGGGCCGGGGTCGTCGCGGGCGTCGACGTCGGCGGACGTGGCGCCGCCGGAGAGCAGCGGGTAGCCGGGGCCGCGGTCGAAGAACGGAGCGGGCCCGCGCTCTGCACGCAGGCGCGTGCGCAGCGCAACGGTGGCGTCGGTGTCGACGGTTCCTCCGGCCAGGACGACGCCGTAATCATCGCGGGCTCCGGTGGTGGAGACCTTGCCGTCGCGAACGTCCCGGGCCACGCGGGCGGGGTCGCGGTCCAGCGGGTCGCCCCACCCGCCGCCACCCGTCGTCCGGATGCGGATGACCTGCCCGGCGCGGACGGGACGGCCGTCCACGAGACCGTCCATCTCCTCGCCGTCGATGTCCACCCGGAACGGGCGGCCGGCGCGTCCCCCGTTGACGCCCCAGCACGACAGGATCGAACGGTCGGCGATCGACATGTAGTGCGCGTCGCGGAGCATCCGCAGGTGCTTGTCGTAGCCGAGGCCGCCGCGGTGCTCGCCCGGCCCGCCGGAGTCGACCGCGAGGCCGAGGCGCTCGACGACGAAGGGCCAGCGGGCCTCGGCGAACTCGGCCGGGATGTTGCGGGAGTCGGGGACGATGTGGATCGTGTCCTCGCCGTCGGCGTAGTAGCGGCCGCCCGATCCGCCGCCGAGGACCTCCCGCATCAGGTACGGGCCCCGGTCGTCCTCGCCGTAGACGCCGGTGTAGCGGATGGTCTCCTGGTCGGCGGGCATCCGGCCGCCGGTCGCCTTGGCGAGCACGCCCGCCAGGACGCCGAGCAGCCGCAGGATCACGAACGTGCGCGCGTTGGTCGGGGCCGGGAAGACGGGCGTGAGCAAGGTGCCCTTCTCGGGGAACCGCATCTCGATGAGCGGCACCACCCCCTCGTTGACGTCCAGCTCGGCGGCCCGCTCGGGGCTGTCGGCGAGATTGCGCAGGACGGGCGCCAGCCACTTCTTCAAGAACACCCCGCCCGCGTAGTCTCCCGCGTGGTTGATGGGCCCCTTGGCCTGCGGGGACGTCCCGGTGAAGTCGATGACGAGGGGGACGTCCGCGGACTTGTCGACGGTCAGCGTGATGCGCTGGGCGTGCAGGCGCGGCGGGTCCACACCGTCGTGCTCGGCGTAGTCCTCCCAGACGAACGTGCCATCGGGGATCTTGGCGAGCAGCTCGCGACGGAACGTCGCGGTCGTCCGGGCGATGATGGCGTCGAAGCACGCCTCCACGGCGGCGCGGCCGTAGCGGGCGAACAGGTCACCGAGACGGCGGGCGCCCATCAGGCAGGCCGAGCACTCGGCGTCCAGGTCCCCGGCGAGGGAGTCGGGCATCCGGGAGTTGCGGGTCATGATGGTGAGGGCCGCCTCGTTGGGGACGCCCTCGTCCCACAGCTTGATCGGCGGCACCATCAGGCCCTCCTCGAAGGCGCTGCGGGCGTGGCTCGGCATCGACCCGGGCACCGCGCCGCCGATGTCGTCGTGATGGCCGAACGCCTGGACGAACGCGACGACCTCCCCACCGTGGAACACCGGGACGGTGACGCACAGGTCGGGAAGGTGCCCGATGCCGCCTTCGGACAGGTACACGTCATTGTGGAAGAACACGTCGCCGGGGCGCATCGTCTCGGGCGGGAAGTCCCGCGCGACCGGGTGGACGAGCGCCGAGTACGAGCGCCCGGTCAGCTTGCGCAGCCGCCGGTCGTGGACGCCCGCGCGGAAGTCGTGCGCGTCGCGGATCATCGGGGAGCGGGCCGTCCGGGCGATGGCGGTCTCGACCTCGCGCTCGACGGACGCGAGTGTGCCCTCGACGATCTCCAGCAGGACCGGGTCGGCGATCGGGCCGCTCACCGGGTCACCACCAGGTTGCCGAAGCCGTCGGGCCGGGCCTGGAAGCCCGGGTGCAGGGGCAACGTGGAGCCGAACTCCTCGACCACCGCCGGGCCCTTCACGACGTCGCCCGGCGCGAGCCCGTCCCTGCGGTAGACCACCGCGTCCTCCCACGAGTCGTAGTAGACCCGCCGGGTGCCGGTGCGGGCGCGCGACGGGTCGCCGTCGCCCGGCGGGCGTTCGCGCGGCCGCGGACGGGTGATCGGGCCGATCCCCGACACCCGGAGGTTCACCCACTCGACCGGATGCCGCGGGTCGTCGCGGTAGCAGTACCCGTAGAGGGCCTCGTGGGCGTCGTGGAAGCGCCGCACCACCGCGGCGCGGAACGCCTCGTCCGGTGGGCCGTCGGGGGCGGGGACCCGGACCTCGAACGCCTGCCCGTAGTAACGCAGGTCGGCGGAGCGGGCGTAGCGCCGGTCGTCGCCGAAACCCTCGCGGGCGAGCGCCTCCGCCGCCTCCCCCTCAAGCTCGGCGAACACCCCGGCCAGCAGCGCCGGGTCCAGTTCCGCGTCGCGGACGACGCGGGTGCGCACGTAGTCGTTCCTGACGTCCACCGTCAGCAGCCCGAACGCCGAGAGGTTCCCGGGATTCTCCGGGATCACCGCGGACGGCAGGCCGAGGACGTCCAGCAACCGGCAGGCCAGCAGGGGTCCCGATCCGCCGAACGCGACGAGCGGGTAGTCGCGGACGTCCAGCCCGCGTTTGACGGTGATCTGTCGGATGGCGTTGGCCTGGTTCCACGCCGAGATCTCCAGGATCCCGGCCGCGGCCCGCTCCACGTCCAGCCCGAGCGCCTTCGCGAGCGCGTCCAGGCCGGTGCGGGCCGCGTCCACGTCCAGGGGGACCTCCCCGCCGAGCAGGTGGGGCGGGATCCGGCCGAGGACGGCGTGCGCGTCGGTCACCGTGACCTCGGCGCCGCCGCGCCCGTAGCAGAGCGGGCCCGGGTCGGCTCCGGCGCTGCGCGGCCCCACCTTCAGCGCGCCCTCCGGCGACCGCCAGGCGACCGACCCGCCGCCCGCTCCCACGGTGACGATGTCGATCATCGGGATCTTGACCGGGTGGCGGCCGATCGCGCCCTCGGTGGTGAGGGTCGGCTCGCCGTCCAGGACGACCGCGACGTCGGTGGAGGTCCCGCCGCCGTCCAGCGTCACGACCGACCCGCCGACGGCGAACGCCGCGCCGAGCGCGCCCGCCGCCGGGCCCGACAGCACCGTCGTGATCGGCTGCCGGGCGACCTCCCCGGCCGACAGGACCCCGCCGTTGCTCTTCATCACCAGCAGCCGGGACGCGACGCGCCCGGCGATCCGCGCGAGGTAGCCGTTCATCGCGGGCTTGACGGCCACGTCGACCAGCGTCGTCACCGACCGCTCGTACTCGCGGTACTCGCGCAGCACCTCGCACGACAGCGACACCACCGCGTCCGGATGCTCGCGCCGCAGGACCTCCCGCATCGCCAGCTCGTGCGACGGATCGGCGTAGGAGTGCAGGAAGCACACACCGATCGCGCGGATCCCCGCCGCGCGGAACCAGCGCGCCGCCGCGACCGCGGACGGTTCGTCGAATGGGCGCAGCTCCGCGCCGGTGTGGTCGAGCCGCCCGCCGACGCCCCGGACCCGGTGCACCGGGACGATCCTCGGCGGCTTCACCCAGAAGTAGCTGTTGCCGTAGCCGTCCGGGACGCTCTGCCGGGCGATCTCCAGCACCGACTCGAAACCCGCCGTCGTGACGAAGCCGAGGTCCCCGACGCGGTCCTCCAGCAGCCGGTTCGTCGCCACGGTCGTGCCGTGGACCAGCGCCGTCACCTCCGCCGGTCCGGCGCCCGCAAGGCGCAGCGCCTTGGCCGCGCCGTCGGCGAACCCCTCGGCGGGATCGGCGGGCGTCGAGGGCGTCTTGGTCGTGACGATCTCGCCGGTGTCCTCGTCCAGCGCGACGACGTCGGTGAACGTCCCGCCCGTGTCGATCCCGATCCGCAGCCTTCGTGCCATGGACAACGGTCTACCGGACGCCGTCCACCTGCGGAACCGTCGCGATGTGACAACGGGCCGGACGTTCTTTGGCAGCACGCGCGGCACTAGGCTTGCACCTTCATCGACCGACACGACCGCTGGAGCCCGTCCATGGCGCTTGAACGCCCCGAGATCGACTTCCCCGAGGGACAGCCGCCCGCCTACCTCGACATCACCGACATCACCGAGGGCGACGGCCCGGAGGCCGCCAAGGGCTCGAACGTGTCGATGCACTATGTCGGCGTGTCCTGGTCCACGGGCGAGGAGTTCGACGCGTCCTGGAACCGCGGCGGCACCTTCGACTTCCCGCTCGGCGGCGGGCGGGTCATCAAGGGCTGGGACATGGGGATCGTGGGGATGAAGGTCGGCGGGCGGCGCAAGCTCGTCATCCCGCCGCACCTGGCCTACGGTGACCGCAGCCCGAGCCCCGCCATCAAGCCCGGCGAGACGCTCATCTTCGTGGTCGACCTCGTGGCGGTCGACTGAGCAGTGTTTCGAAGTCTTGGCCCACGGTGACCGTGCTGGGCGAGCGCGACATCCCTTCGCGGTCTTCCCGGTGAGGCCCCGAGGATCAAACGGCGGGCAATCCGGGGTGAAATTCGGCCCCGGGTGCCCGCCGTCGCTGTGCCGGCGTCCAGGCCGTCCGGTATCAGGGACGCATGATCAAGGCGCGGGGGCTGACGAAGAGGTTCGGCACGAAGACCGCCGTCGACCAGGCCGGGTTCACCGTCCTGCCGGGGCGGGTGACCGGTTTCCTCGGCCCCAACGGCGCCGGCAAGTCGACCACCATGCGGATGATCCTCGGCCTGGACCGTCCCACCTCCGGCGACGTCACCGTCAACGGCCGCCGGTACCGCTCGCTCGGCGCGCCGCTGCGCGAGGTCGGCGCGCTGCTGGACGCCAAGGCCGTGCACGGCGGGCGCAGCGCCCGCAACCACCTGCTGTGCCTCGCCAAGAGCAACGGCCTTCCGGTCCGTCGCGTCGACGAGGTGCTCGGACTCGTCGGCCTGCAGAGCGTCGCGCGGAAGCCGTCCAAGGGGTTCTCGCTCGGCATGGGGCAGCGGCTCGGCATCGCCGGGGCGCTGCTCGGCGACCCGGGCGTCCTGATGTTCGACGAGCCGGTGAACGGCCTGGACCCGGAGGGCATCCTCTGGATCCGCACGCTGATGCGGCGGCTCGCGCAGGAGGGCCGGACGGTGTTCGTCTCCAGCCATCTGATGTCGGAGATGGCGGTCACGGCCGAGCACCTGGTCGTGATCGGCCGGGGCCGGATCCTCGCCGACACCGGGATGCGCGAGTTCATCGACGCCAACGCCACCAGCCACGTCAGCGTCCGGTCGCCGCAGCTCGGCGACCTGGCGCGGCTGCTGGCCGCGCGCGGGCGGCGCACCGAGGCCGGCCCGGACGGGGCGCTGCGCGTGTTCGGGACGTCCGCGGCGGAGATCGGGGACCTGGCCGCCGACCACGCGTTCCGGCTGCACGAACTGGCGACCGTCCAGCCGTCCCTGGAGGAGGCGTTCATGCGGCTCACGGGCGACACCGTCGAGTACCACGCGGGCGTCCCGGGCGGCGAGCCGCCACCCGGTCCCGCCGGGGGCCCGCGGGGAGCGCGCTGATGGCCGCGCCCGCGCCACAGCCCGCCGCCGCGCCCCCGCCCGCGCCGCAGCCGGGACCCGCGGGCGCGCGCACCGCCCGGCGCGTGAAGTTCGGCCACGTCCTGTCCGCGGAGTGGACGAAGATCCGCACCGTGAAATCGACGTTCTGGACGTTGCTCGCCGGGGCCGTAGTCCTGATCGGGTTCTCCGCGCTGTGGGCGCTGGCCTTCAGCGCGTCCTACGACGAGATGAGCGCGGGCGACCGGGCGAGTTTCACGCCGATGCTGCCCACACAGGTCGCGTTCTACTTCGGCATGGTGATCTTCGGGGCGCTCGGGGTGCTGGTGATCACCTCCGAGCACGCCACCGGGATGATCCGGACCGCGCTGACCGCGGTGCCGCGCCGCGCCCACTACCTGGCGGCCAAGACGACCGTGCTCGGCACCGTCGTGCTGCTCGTCGGGCTCGTCGTCTCGTTCGCGTGCTTCTACGCCGCCCAGGCCATCCTCGCGACCAAGGACCTCGACGGCTCGCTCGGCGACCCGGGGATGCTCCGCTCGGTCGGCGGCGGCGGCCTCTACCTGGCGCTGATCGCGGTGCTGGCGCTCGCCATCGGCACGCTGCTGCGGCACACCGCCGGGTCGATCGTCGTGGTCTTCGTGGTGATGTTCGTCCTCGGGATCGTGGGCGGCTTCCTGCCCGGCTCGTGGGGCGAGAAGGTCAACGAGTTCCTGCCGTCCAACGCCGGGGGCGCGATCCTGTCGCCGGTGCGGCAGTCCGGTGAGCTCGCGCCGTGGACGGGGCTCGGGCTGTTCGCGGTGTACACGTTCGTCGTGCTGGCCGCGGCGCTGGTCATGTTCGAGAAGCGCGACGCATGAGCCCCACCCTTACGCCCGGCCCGGTCCCGTGCGGCGCTGGCCAGGCGGACCGGTATGTGGGCGGACCGGTATGTGGGCGACGCTCAGCGGGAGCGGCGGCGGCCCAGAAGGTAGCCGACGGCCACGCCCACGAGGGCGACCAGGCCGCCGGTCGCGAAGGCGGCGGCCATCGGCCAGACCGGGGGGACCGGGCCGCCGGACGGCGCGGCGGCGCGTCCGGTGTAGACCGCACCCGCAGACGGCACTGACGGTGCGGCGGGCGGCCCCGGCGGCGCGGGCGCGGCAGGCGACACGGGTGCGGTCAGGTCGTGCTCCACAGCGGCGAAGAACTCGGCCGCCGTTCGCTTCGCGACGCTGCCGAGCATGCGCTGTCCGACACCGCCGACCATCCCGCCCACGACCGCGTCCGCGTCGTAGTCGACGCGGGTCGAGCCGCCGCCGTCGGTCAGGCGGACGCGGACGGTGGCGTCCACCGTGCCGGGCGCTCCCTGTCCGCGGGCGCGCAGCGTGAACGAGCGCGGCGGATCGGGGTCGGCGAGCTCGACCCGTCCCACGTAGGTGCCCTTGATGGACGCGACGCCCGCCGTGACCGTCATGCGGTAGTCGTCGGGAGCGGTCTCCTCCAGGGAGACGCAGCCGGGGATCGTCCGCGCCAGGACGGCCGGGTCCTGGAGCGCGTCCCAGACGCGAGCGAGTGGAGCGGCGACGCTGGCACTACCGGTGACCTGCATGTCCCGACTCTAGAGAATGCCGCCACCGCGCCGAACGGCAACATGTGCCGAGGGCGCGCCGAGGATTGGGCAGTTCCGGCGGCGTGGGGCCGGGCATCGCCACAATGTCCGGTAGGTCCCGTGACTCCGCGAACCCCCGGCCGCTTCGGCGCGTCAACCGTTGCGGGACCAGACTCCCCCCGACTGGAACGGAGAACGCGGCTGATGCGAGGGAAGACGCCCGTGATCGCCATGGTGGCCGCCGGAGTGATCGGTGTGGCCGCGGGCGGCTGGCCCGTCGTACGGGCCCAGACGGGCGGCTCCGGCCCGTCCATGCGGACGGAGTTGAGCGCGGCGCTCGCCGACCAGACGTGGGCGAGCCCGAAGCCCGGGTCCTGGACGATGCCGACGCCTTCCCCCGACGGGCTGCCGCCCGTCGTCAGCCACATCGTCACCCAGGAGCGCGTCGTCTTCCTGACCATCGACGACGGCTACACCTACGACGCCGAGTTCGTGAACCTCGTCCGCAAGGAAAGGGTCCCGATCATGACGTTCCTGACCTCGACGTACATCAAGGGGCAGGGGCAGTACTTCTGGGCGATGCGCAACGCGGGCTCGGCGATGGAGAACCACACCGTCAGCCACCCCAACATGGCGACGCTCAGCCCCGAGGCGCAGAAGAAGGAGATCTGCGACTCCTCCACCGCCATCGCCGGGCAGTACGGCCGCCGCCCGCAGATCTTCCGCCCGCCGTTCGGCAGCTTCAACGAGACGACGCGCCGGGTCGCCAAGGAGTGCGGCATCAAGTCGGTACTGCTGTGGTCGGCGGAGTTCTACAACGGGACCTCAGGTCCGGGGGTCGGGTTCAACGGCTTCGCCCGGGGCGACGGGGGCAAGGGCTTCAAGCCCGGCGACATCGTCCTGATGCACTACCGCAAGGGTCTCGCGCAGCAGTTCCAGATGATCCTGGGGTGGATCAGGCAGCAGGGCTTCCGGCCCGCCGCCGTGCAGAACTACCTGCCGGTCTCGCTCGGCGGCAACGTCCCCGACCACCCGGCCGGCGGCTGAGGCGCGGGCCGCCCTGACGCGGTCCGCCCGGCGACCGGCGGCGTCTGCTCCGCGTGCCCGCGGCGCAGGGCGTACAACTCGTCCGGGGACAGGGGCATCGCGTCGATACGGATGCCCTCGGCGTCCTCGACGGCCGAGGCGATGACGGCCGACACCGGGATGACGCCCGCCTCGCCCGCGCCCTTGATGCCGAGCGGGTTGAGCGGGGAGGGGGTCTCCAGGTGGTCGGTCTCGATGCGCGGGACCTCCGTCGCGTAGGGCATCAGGAAGTCCATGAACGAGGCGTTCAACAGCTGTCCCGCCTCGTCGTAGACCATCCGCTCGTACAGTGCGCCGCCGACGCCCTGCGCGACGCCGCCGTGGATCTGCCCCTCGACCACCATCGGGTTGACGAGCCGCCCGCAGTCATGGACGACGACGTACCGCAGGATCGCGATCTCGGCCGTGTCGGGGTCCACCTCCACGATGGCGGCATGCGCCCCGGCGGCGAACGTGGACCGGACGGGCGAGTAGTAGTCGCGTCCTTCCAGGCCCGGCTCGTCCCCGGCCGCGACGGGCGGCTCGTCCGGCGGGCGCCCGACCGCGAACTGGGTCGCGGCGGCGGCCTCCGCGTCGAAGGCGTACCGCAGCGGGTTGGACAGCACCGCGACCGTCCGCAGCGGGACGGACGCCGACATGTCACCCCGGACGTGCACGATGCCGTCAGTGATCTCCAGATCTCCCGGGTCCGCCTCCAGCGCCTCGCCCGCGATGCGCAGCGCCTTGCCGCGCACCTTGCGGCACGCCAGCGCTATCGCGTTGCCGCTCATGACGGCGGCGCGCGAGGCGAACGTGCCGACCGCGTACCCGAAGCGGCGGGTGTCCCCCGTCGTCACCTGGACGTCCTTCATCGGCACGCCCAGCTCGGCGGCGGCGATCTGCGCGAACACGGTCTCGTGGCCCTGCCCCTGCGAGGTCAGCCCGGTCGAGACGTGCACGCGGCCCGCGGTGTCGATCTCGACGTGCCCGCCCTCGTACGGCCCGACCCCGGTGCCCTCGACATAGATCCCGAGGCCGATGCCGAGGCGCCGGCCCCGGGACGCGGCGGCGGCCCGCTCGGTCTCGAAGCCGTCCCAGCCGATCAGATCGCGCGCCCTGCGGAGCAGTTCCGGATAGTCGCCCGAGTCGTAGATCAGCGGACGGCCGTCCTGGAAGGTCAGGCCCTGGTCGTAGGGGAACTCGTCGGGCTGGATCAGGTTCGCGGCGCGGACGTCCGCGCGGTCGAGACCGAGGTGGCGGGCGATGTGGTCCATCGTCCGCTCCATGCAGAACACGCCCTGCGGGCGGCCCGCGCCCCGGTACGGCGTGACGATGACGGTGTTGGTGTACAGGCTCGTCACCTCCGCCCGGTATGCGCCGATCTTGTAGGGGCCGAGCAGCTGCGTGGAGGTGACGATCGGGATGATGATCCCGTACGGGGTGTAGGCGCCGTGGTCGTGCCGGATCCGCACGTCCAGTCCAAGGACGCGGCCGGCGTCGTCGAACCCGACGCGCACGTCCTGGAGCTGGCCGCGCTCGTGGGCGGCGGACACGAAATGCTCGCGCCTGTCCTCGGTCCACTTCAGCTCGCGATCCAGCAGCCGCGCCGCCCAGGGGATCAGCACCTCCTCCGGCCACGGGTGGACGATCTTGACTCCGAAGCCGCCGCCGACGTCCGGCGCGACGACCTCGACCTTGCCGTTCGGCAGCCCGAGCCGCGCTGCGACGGCGGCGCGCACGCTAGTGGACGCCTGCGTCGAGGAGTACACGCGCAGCGACCCGTCGTCGGCGTCCCAGCGCGCGTAGACGCCGCGCCCTTCGAGCGGCATGGACGCGCTGCGCTCGATCGCCAGCCGGAACTCCAGCACGTGCGGCGCCGCCGCGACCGCCGCCGCCGCGTCCCCGGTCTCCTGCACCAGCACGGCCCCGACGTTGCCCGGAACATCGTCGTGGACGAGGTGGTCTGCGCGCGCGGCCGCCTCGATGCCGACGACGGCGGGCAGCGGCTCGTAGTCCACCCGGACGCGTTCGGCGGCGTCCTCGGCGAGATAGCGGTCGCGGGCCACGACCATCGCGACGGGCTCACCGACGTGCCGGACGACGTCGCGGGCGAGCGGGTACCCGGTCCGGCCGTGGGTGAGCGCCGGGTGCGGGATGAGCAGCGGCAGCGGCTCCCCCACGCGGCCCGGCAGGTCCTCCCAGGTGTAGATGGCGACGAGGCCGTCCACGTCCAGCGCCCCGGACACGTCGATGTCGGCGATGCGGGCGTGCGCGTGCGGCGACCGGACGAACGCCGCGGCGAGCGCGTTCCGGCCGAGGTCGTCCAGGAAGCGGCCGCGGCCGGTGAGCAGCCGGGCGTCCTCGCGGCGCCGGACGGGCTCGCCGAACACGCGCGTCCCCATCTACGACTCCCCTTCGCGGGCCGATCCGGCGAGCAGCTCGGCGGCGCGGTGCACCGACGCGACGATGTTCTGGTAGCCCGTGCACCGGCACAGGTTGCCGGAGATCCCTTCGAGGACCTGGTCCCGCGTCGGGCGGGGCGTCTCGCGCAGCAGCGCGGTGACCGTGCACAGGAAACCGGGCGTGCAGAACCCGCACTGCAACCCGTGGCACTCGCGGAAGGCGCGCTGCACCGGCGAGGGCGTCCCGTCCGGGGCGGCGAGCCCCTCCACGGTCGTGACCTCGTGCCCGTCGGCGGTAACGGCGAGCATCAGGCACGACCGCACCGGCTCCCCGTCCAGCAGCACCGTGCAGCACCCGCACACGCCGTGCTCGCAGCCGACGTGCGTGCCGGTAAGGCCGAGGTCGTGCCGGAGCAGGTCCGACAGCAGCCGCCGGGCGGGCGCACGCGCGGTGCGCGGCGTCCCGTTGACGGTCAGCGCGATGTCGTGGCTCTGCTCCATCAACCCCGTCCTTCCATCAACGCCGTCCCTCCATCAGTCTCGCGTCCTTCGCCCGGCCACCCCGCGCAGCGCGACCGCGGCGGCCGAGCGCAGGGCGCGCTCGGTGAGCACGCCGGTCAGGTGCCGGCGGTACTCGACGCCCGCGTGCACGTCGGCCTCCGGCTCGATCCGGTCCCGCACGTGCGCGGCGGCGGCCGTCCAGTCGCCGCCCGGCCCGGCGGGCCCGGTCAGGTCGAGGACGAGCGGGGTCGCGGCGACACCGAGGTACCCGGCGCGCGCCGCGGCGACCCGCAGGTCACCGTCCAGGGTGACGAGGGCGGCGACGCCGGCGAGCGCGTAGTCGCCGTGCCGGCGGGCGGTCTCGGCGAACGCGGTGCCGGTGCGCGGCGGCACGGCGGGGAAGAACGCCGACACCGCGATCTCACCGGGCTCCAGGGCGGGTTCCAGCGGGCCGCGGAAGAACACGTCCGCGGGGACGGTACGGCGCCCGGCGGTCGAGGCGGCCTCGACGGTGCCGCCGACCAACGCCAGCACGGCGGGCAGTTCGGCGGCGGGGTCGGCGTGCGCGAGGCTCCCGACGACCGTGCCCCGGTTGCGGATGACGGGATGCGCGACGTGCCGCAGCGCCAGCCGCAGCAGCGGCTGGACGGCGGCGGCCTCGTCCGAGCGCTCCACCCGGGCGTGCCGGGCGAGCGCGCCGGCGGTCACCCCCTCCTCGCCGACGTGCAGGGTGTCCAGCTCGGCGACGCGGTTGATGTCGACCAGCGCCGACGGGGCGGCCAGCCGCATGTTCAGCATCGGGATGAGGCTCTGGCCCCCGGCCAGGACCTTCGCGGACGGGTCGGCGGCGAGCGCGTCCAGCGCCTCCCTGAGGGTGCGGGGCGCGTGGTAGGCGAACGGAGGCGGTTTCACCGGCGGCCCCGTCAGTCGGTGTCGGTCGTGGGCGGGCGTACCGGGCCGTCGATCTCGCGTTCGGCCGGCGCGATGACGCCGCCGCCCGCCCCGCCCGGCCCTCGTGCGCGCCGGGTCGCGATGTTCAGGACGTGGTAGCCGACCAGGACGGCGATGGTGCCGAGCGCGATGCCCTGCAGCGGGAAGTCGTCGGTGATGTCCAGTGTCACGTTCCCGATCGCGAGGATGATTCCGGCCGCCACCGGCACGAGGTTGACCGGATCGCCGAAATCGATCCGGTTCTCGACCCAGATCTTCGCGCCGAGCAGCCCGATCATCCCGTACAGCACCACGGTGATCCCGCCGAGGACACCGCCCGGCGTCGCGGCCACCAGCGCGCCGAACTTCGGGCACAGCCCGAACAGGACGGCGACCAGAGCCGCGACATAGTACGCGGCGGTCGAATAGATCCGGGTCGCGGCCATGACGCCGATGTTCTCGGCGTAGGTGGTGGTGGGCGAGCCGCCGACCGCGGTGGCGAGCGCGGTGCCGACGCCGTCGGCGGTGAGGGCGCGGCCGAGGACGGGGTCGAGGTTCTCACCGGTCATCGCCGCGACGGCCTTGACGTGCCCGGTGTTCTCGGCGACCAGCGCGATGACCGGCGGCAGCGCCAGCAGGATCGCCGAGGTCGTGAAGTCGGGCGCGTGCAGGTCGGGGAAGCCGAACCAGTCGGCCGCGTCCACCGTGCCGAAGCTCAGCCGCTCGTGCGGGAACGCCGTCGCGACGCAGTACGGGCCCTCGCTTGGGCAGGGTTTGCCGGACGCGTCCAGCAGGTTCTGCCCGGGCAGCACAGACGTGATCTTGCCTGCGGTGGCGTCGAGGGCCCACGAGAGCGCGAACCCGAACACGAGCGCGAGCAGGATCGCGATGCGCGCCCAGAACCCGCGCAGCAGCACCGTGCACAGGACAGCGAAACACAGCGTCAGCAGCGCCGTCCACTGATCCTGCGGCCAGTACACGGTGGCCACGACCGGCGCCAGATTGAACCCGATGAGCATGACGACCGCGCCGGTGACCACGGGCGGGAACACCCGGTGGATCACCTGGCCGCCGAGGAAGTGGACGACCAGGCCGACCGCGACGAGCACCACACCCGCGACGAGGATCGCGCCCGTCACGGTCGCGCTGTCCCCGCCCGCCGCGCGGATCGCGGCGACCGCGCCGACGAACGAGGCGCTGGTGCCGAGGTAGCTCGGCACCCGGCCGCCCACGATCAGCAGGAACAGGATCGTCGCGACCCCGGACATCATGATCGACAGATTGGGGTCCAGGCCCATCACGACGGGGAACACGAACGTCGCGCCGAACATCGCGACCACGTGCTGGGCGCCGATCCCGGCGGTGCGCGGCCAGGAGAGCCGCTCGTCCGGCCGGACGACCTCCCCCGGCGGCGGCGTCCGTCCGTCGCCGTGCAGCTTCCAGCCGATGGACATCCTGCCCTCCCCCGCTCATCCGCCCGCGGTCATGCGGGCAAGGTAGATCTACCCAGGTGGGAGGGCATCGGCGACATCTGCCAAAGCCCGTGCTCGCGATTGTGAGTACCGGTGATCAAGACCGCCTTTCCGCCGGCCCGAAGTGTCATCGGGAGCGTGTCGGACGGGACGCCATGCGACGTCCCAACTACCGTCAGATACCGCGCATGCGTAGCACGTGCAGGGCGAGGGTGAGGTTGAGCCGCAGATGCGCGTCCTCGGTGAACGCTCCGAGCATCCGTTCCAGCTTCCCGATGCGGTAGCGCAGGGTGTTGTAGTGGAAGTGGAGGCGGCGTGCGGTCTCGGCGACGTTGAGGTTGGTCTCCAGCAGCACCTGGAGCGTGCGGCGCAGGTCCACCAGCTCCGGTTCGTCGTCGGAGGCCAGGTCGCCCAGCGTCTCGCGGACGAAGGCGTGCAGCTCGTCCGGGTCCGACACCAGGCTCAGCAGCCGGTAGACGCCGAGCTGGTCGAAGTGCGCGCGGGCACCGGCGCCGTGCAGCTGGCGGCCCACCCGGACGGCCTTGACGGCCTGGTCGTATGCCTCCGGCAGCGCGGCCGGAGACGTCACCGTGCGGCTGATCCCGGTGGAGAACGTCCGTCGCACCGCCAGGTGCTCGGCGAAGACCGACGAGGCCTCCTTGACCATCGCTTGGACCGGTCCCGACGACAGTTCCGCGGGGTCTTCGTCGTCGGCGCCGATGACCGCGACGACCTCGTGGGCGAAGCTCGCGACGGCCGCGCCCTTGTCGTGGCGGCGGACGGCCATCGTCCACGCGGCGGCCAGCCGCTCCTGCGCGGACCGTTCCTCGGCGCCGCGGACGCCGCGCGTCGCGGGATCGGGCTCGGTGCCGCGCCGCCGGACGTCGCGGGCGGCCACCCGGCTCTCGGGCTCGGCGGGCGGCGGGACGACACCGCGCGGCCGCCCGTCCAACTCGGCCACGACCACCATCATCGGACGGTCCAGGTCCCAGCCGAACCCGTCGCAGTGCGCGACGACCCGGTCGTCGTCGCCGGCGCGCCCGGCGAGGATGTCGCGCAGGAAGTCGGCGCGGTACTTGCTCTCCACCGCCGCGACGGCCTGCTGCTTGGTCACCACGAGCGCGGCCACGGTGGCGGCCCGCTCCAGGATGCCGAGGTCGGTGCCCCGCAGGTTCCCCGCGGGGCTGAAGGCGATGATGCGGCCGTGGTCGAAACCGCCCGCGACGACGGGCACGACCAGGTGGTCGGAGGTGCCGTGCGCGCCGGTGATTCCGCAGCCGCCGCGCCCGCACGCCGTGTGCCGGCCGGCGTCGAACGCGCGCATCGCCTGGACGTGCTCTTCGGGGCCGGCACCCGCCAGCACCCGCTGCTCGCCGTCCAGCACGACGACCGCGACGTCCAGCAGCGTCGCGACCTCGTCCACGACCTCCTGGAGACCGCCGCCGCACAGCACGATCTGGACCAGCGCCCGGTGCACCTCCTCGGTGCGCGCGAGCACGGCCGCCTGCCGGTTCAGGATGTCGGTCAGGACCTGGTTCAGGATGTCGTCGAAACCGACGTCGTTCGGGAGCAGGATCAGGGGGAAGCCGCGCCGGTCGGCCTGCGCGATCATTTCCGCGGGGAGCGATTCCAGGTAGCGGCCCAGTTTGATGGCCAGGGCCGCGAGGCCGCGCTCGTCCAGGTCGGCGACCAGGTTGTCGAGCGACTGGGGGGTGTTGCGCAGGGGATAGCCGGTGGTGAGAAGGAGCTCGTTCGGCTTCACCCAGGAAAGGATGTCGGGGACCTCCATCACGTTGAGACGCTGAACGATCCGTTCGAGTCCGGCTCGACCGGCGATGAGGCGCGCGCCGTTCAGGGTGCTGACGCCGAGAACCTCGCCGACGGACAGGCCGTAGGTCAGTGTTCCGGTGCTCGCGAGCCGGAGGGCCGGTGGGCCCGGGTCCGCAGTGGTGTAGCTCATGCCAGGGGTCACCTCGCCTTTTGGTGCGTACATCGCCCATGGAGGCGAGATCGCTACCGCTTCCTGATCAAGCCTGACAATAAAGACGAACGATGACAACCAGTCTTGGCACCTTTTCCCATACGTCCGCCGCGCGGCCTCGATCTACCGTCTCGGCAGAGGTCGGTCCGTCCACGGGGCGAGGCATCCGACACCGGCCTCGGGAGGATCCGTGACTGCCCTCGTGCGCGAACCGATCCCGCTCCATGCGGGCGCGCGCCCGCAGACCGCGGGCGCCGCAAGCCTGGCGCTGCGTCCACTGCTCGACCCGCCGCGCCGCGCCGCGCGCGTCCTCGCCGTCTTCCCGTCCGCGCTGTATCTGGAGATGCGCGGCGAGCGGGAGCCGCGGGTGCTCGCCGTCGTCGGCTCCGATGCGAACCGGCTCCCGAACGCGGTGGTGGTCGTCGCCGGCCGCCGCGACCAGCCGTTCCGTTCGATCCGCGAGGGTGGGGAGGCGTGGGTCGGCGACGGGCGGGTGGATGCCGGGCTGCTCAGCGTGCGGGTCCGCCGTTGGTGGGACCCCTCGCCCGCGCTCGGCGGGATGCCGCGCTCCGCGCTGGCCCGCGGCGTCCGCACCCTGGAGACCGCGCTCGGCGCCGCCGGGATGACCGGCGGCGGGCTGGCGGGTCACCCCGACCCGGTGCGGCTCGCCGACTGCTGCGCCGCCGGCGACCTCGCGGGCGCCGTGGAGGCCGCCGAACGGATCGTCGGCCTCGGGCCGGGGCTGACGCCGAGCGGCGACGACATCCTGTCCGGGCTGCTGGTCGCGCTGCGGCTGGTCGGCGGCGCCGTCCGGGACGGCGGTGCGGCGGTGCGGCTCGCCGACTGGCTCGGCGCCGCCGTCACCGCGGACGCCGGCACCCGCACCACCGCCCTGGCCGCGACGCTGCTGCACTGCGCGATGGCGGGCGGCGCCGGCGGCGAGGTCGCCTCGGTGCTGCGCGCCGTCGCGGGCCACGAACAAGCGACCCCGGCCGTCCGGCGGCTGCTGGCGGTGGGCCACACCTCCGGCGCCGACCTCGCGTGGGGCGTGCTGGCCGGCTGCCGTGCTGCCCTCGCCCTCGCCGTCCCTGGCCGCCAGGCCCGGAGGGTGACAGCGTGAGCGGGGTGGCGGGGTGGCGGGTGAGCGGGCTGGAAGGCCGCGCCCAAAAGCGCCCCGCAGGCTTCGCGGGAAACACACCGTGAGGGGAGACATCGCGTGAAGGAGCGATGCCGGTGAGGCACTGGGTCGAGGTGCGGCGGGGGGCCTACCGCGATTCGGTGACGCTGATGCGAGCGAGCCGGCAGATGTCCGGGCGGGACGATGTCGATGGGGCGATGGCGGCGATGGGTACGCCGCTCAACGTCGAGATGCTGGAGCGGATGGGGTTCACCATCCCGGCCGGCACGGGCGCCGGTGACCTGGTGGTGGCGATCCGCGCGGCGGACGCCGCCGCGCTGGCGGGCGCGCGCGAGGCGCTGGACGGACTGCTGCGCGAGAGCTCCCACGGCCCCGCGGGCGGGGGCGGGCTCCTCGGCGCGGCCCCGGCGCCGCGGACGACGGCGTCGGCCGCGGCCCGCACGGACGCGGGCGTGGCGCTCGTGTCGGTGCCCGGCCCGCACGTGTTCCCCGAGGCGATGGACGCGCTGGACGCGGGACTCAACGTGATGATCTTCAGTGACAACGTGCCGCTGGCGCAGGAGATCGCGCTGAAGGAGGCGGCGGCGCGGCGCGGACTGATCGTGATGGGGCCGGACTGCGGCACCGCCGTCGTCGGCGGCGCCGGACTCGGTTTCGCCAACGCGGTGCGCCCGGGGCCGGTCGGGATCGTCGCGGCGTCCGGGACGGGCGCCCAGCAGCTGATGTGCCTGCTGGACGCGGCGGACGCCGGGGTCGGCCACGTCCTCGGCGTCGGTGGCCGGGACCTGTCGCCGGAGGTGAGCGGCCGGTCGTCGCTGGCGGCCCTCGCGGCGCTGGACGCCGACCCCGGCACCGAGCTGATCGTGCTGGTGTCCAAGCCGCCCGCGCCGCAGGTCGCGGACCTGATCCGGGAGGCGGCGCGGCGGTTGGACACACCGGTGCTGTTCGCGCTGCCGATGCCGGGCGAGGACGATCTGACCCGCGCGGCGGAGAAGGCGTTGACGGCGCTCGGCCGGCCGGTGCCGCAGTGGCCCCGCTGGCCCGCGGCGCGCCGTCCCGCGCCGGTACCGGGCCGGGCGGTGCGGGGGCTGTTCGCGGGCGGGACGTTGCGGGACGAGGCCGTGATGATCGCGCAGGCGACGCTCGGCTGGGACCTGGCGGCGCGCGGCCACGCGTTCACCGACTTCGGCGACGACGCCTACACCCGCGGCCGCGCCCACCCGATGATCGACCCGTCGCTGCGGCTGGAGGCGCTGGCCGGAGCCGCCGCCGACCCGGCCACGGGTGTCCTGCTCATGGACGTGGTGCTCGGCTTCGGGGCCGAGGAGGATCCGGCGGCGACGCTGGCGCCGGCGCTCGCCGAGGCCCTGAAGGACCGTTCCGATCTGGCCGCCGTGGTGTCGCTGTGCGGGACGCCCGCCGACCCGCAGGAGCGCGACCGGCAGGCGGCGGAGCTGCGGGACGCGGGCGCCGACGTGTTCGCCTCCAACGCCCAGGCGGCGCGGCACGCCGTCGGGTTCGTGGCGGGACCGGGGCGGGACGGACCCGCGCGCGCGGAAGGGGCACCGGGATGAGCGGCGGTACGGGCGGCGAGGCACGGCACCCGCTGGGCGGGCTGCTCACGCGCGGGCCGAGAGTGGTCGCCGCTGGCGTCCAGGTGCTGGCGGACGCGCTGGAGCGGCAGGCGGTGCCGGTCGAGACGGTCGACTGGAGACCGCCGCCGCCGGGAACGGAGGCGGCGCTCGCCGCCGTGCTCGGCTCCCCCGGTCACGCGGACGCCAACGCCCGCGCCGTGGAGCGCATGGTGACCTCGCGCCCGCACCTGGTGGACGTACGTCCCGCGCGGACGGCGCTCGGGCTGGAGCCCGGCGCGTTCCTGCACGCGGGGCCGCCGCTGGAGTGGGACCGGGCGTCCGGCCCGATGCGCGGCGCCCTCATCGGCGCGATGCTCCTGGAGGGCCTGGCGGAGACGCCGCTCGGGGCGGAGCAAGAGCTCGCCCGGGGCGCGGTGACGTTCGAGCCGTGCCACCATCACGGCGCGGTCGGGCCGATGGCGGGCGTGGTGAGCCCGTCCATGTGGATGCTGGTCGTCGAGGACGCCGAGCACGGCGGCACGTCCTACTGCTCGCTGAACGAGGGCCTCGGGAAGGTCCTGCGGTACGGGGCGTACGGGCCGGAGGTGATCGAGCGGCTGGCGTGGATGGGCGAGGTGCTCGGCCCGGCGCTGCGCGCGGCGGTGCGGCTGCACGGGCCGCTGGACCTGCTGTCGGTCATCGCTCAGGCGCTGCAGATGGGCGACGAGCTGCACAACCGGAACCGGGCGGCGACCTCGCTGCTGCTGCGCGAGCTGGCACCCGACCTCGCCGCCGCGTCCGACGTGCCGCGCGCGCAGGTCGCCGAGGTGCTGCGGTTCGCGGCGGGCAACGATCACTTCTTCCTGAACGCGGGGATGGCGGCGGCGAAGGCGGCGGCGGACGCGGCGCGCGGCGTCCCCGGCTCAAGCCTGGTCGTGGCGATGGCCCGCAACGGCACCGAGTTCGGCATCCAGGTGTCGGGGACGGGCGACCGCTGGTTCACCGGCCCTGCCAGCGTGCCGGACGGTCTCTACCTGGGCGACCACGGCCCTGCGGACGCCAATCCCGACATCGGTGACTCGGCCATCACCGAGACCGCCGGGATGGGCGGGTTCGCGCTGGCCGCCGCGCCGGCGATCGTCCGGTTCGTCGGCGGTGAGGTGCCCGACGCGGTGGCCGCGACGCAGCGGATGTACGAGATCACGCTCGTCGAGCACCCGGTGTTGCAGATCCCGTTGCTGTCGTTCCGGGGCACCCCCGTCGGCGTGGACGTGACCCGCGTCGTCCGCACCGGAATCCTGCCGGTGATCGACACGGGCATCGCGGGCCGGGAGGCCGGCACCGGCCAGGTCGGCGCGGGGCTCGTCGAGCCGCCTGAGGGGATCTTCACGGACGCGCTGCACGCGCTGGCCGAGAGGGCGTGAGGGCGGCCCGCCACGGGTACCGTCCGCATATGGCCGAGCCGATCACCGGGGAGCAGCACGCCCTCATCGCCGGGCACTACCAGGCCGTCGTCACCGAGGCGGGCGCCGCGCTGCGGGAGCTCGCACACGGCGGGCGGGCGCTGGTGCTGGCGCACGGCGCCGACGAGCCCGCCCCTGCCGCGTTCGGTCAGCTGCTGGTCCCGTGGCCGAACAGGATCGACCGCGGCCGATACGAGTACGCGGGCAGGATCCACCAGCTCGACGTGTCCGAGCCGGACAAGGACTGCGCCATCCACGGTCTTGCGCGCTGGTCGTCCTGGACGGTGGTGGAACGGGAACCGCACCGCGTCCGGCTGGCGCTGCGGCTCCTCGGGGCCGCCGGATACCCGTTCCGCCTCGACCTGGAGGTCGAGTACGTCCTGTCCGAGGCGGAGGGGCTCACCGTCCGCCTCAGTGCGCTCAACCCGGGGAGCGTCACGGCCCCGTACGGGCACGGCGCCCACCCCTACCTCACGGTGGGCGAGCCGATCGACGAGTGCACGGTCGCCCTGACCGCCGATCGCTACCTGCCCGTGGGGCCGCGCATGATCCCGACCGGGCCGGCGGTGGACGTGACCGGCACCCCGTACGACCTGCGCGACGGGCCCAAGCTCGGCGACCGGCGGATCGACAACGCCTTCACCGACCTCGGCCGCGACGGCGACGGCCGTGCCCGGCTCACCCTGACCGGCCGTTCGCACGCGGTCCGGCTCTGGTCGGACGAGGCGCACCCCTGGATGGAGATCTACACCGCGGACGAGGCACCCCGGCCGCGTCAGGGGCTCGGCGTGGAGCCCATGACGTGCCCGCCGAACGCGTTCGTGTCCGGTGACGATGTCATCGCCCTGGAACCGGGCGCCCGATTCCAGGGGACGTGGGGGATCCAGGACGCCACCGCGGACGCCTGATAGGCGGGCCCATCAGTCCTGGTTCGGTCAGCTTGGCTCGGTCAGCCGGGCCCCGGGTCAGGTCAGGTTCCGTCAGGCCAGGCGACCGGCGACACGCGTGAGCAGGGCGCCGAGGAGGGCCATGTCCTCCCGTCCCGCGAGCGCACCCAGCCGGTCCCATTCGGCGTCGATCGCCCCGGAGAGCGTCTCGTGCGTCTCGCGGCCGCGCGGCGTCAGCAGGACCAGGACACGGCGGCGGTCGGCGTCGTCCACACGGCGGTGCACGCGGTTGGCCGACACCATCCGGTCGATCAGCTTGGTGAGGGTGGGCGCCGGCAGCATCGCGTACTCGGCGATCTCGGTCATCGCGTGGCCGCGGCCGTCGGCCAGCAGCGAGAGCACGCGCCACTCGTCCACGCCGCAGCCGGCGCTGTCCAGTACCTCGTTCAGCCGTGCCACGACACGCCGTTCGACGAGCGCGAGGAGCTGGGACAAGTCCCTTTCACGGCTTCCGGTGCTTATTGCCTCCATCGATGTCACAGGGTACCGTTCACAGACGATTTATTCATCTCTCAACCATTCGGACCAAGCGATGGTCACGTCGGTCGGTGTCCCAGGGACGCTCACGATCGCGTTGGTGATACCGCTACAGGGTCCCGCGGGAATCTTCGGTCCCTCGTGCGAGCTGTGCGCACTGCTTGCCGCCGAGGAGGTCAACCAGGAGCGCGGCGTGCTCGGCCGCGAGGTACGGTTCACCGTGGTCGACGGCGGCGCCACGCCGGGCTTGGTCGCGGCCGAGGTCGACCGGCTGGTCTCGTCCGGGACGGTGCAGGCGGTCACCGGATGGCACATCTCCGCCGTTCGCGAGGTGCTCGCACCCACCATCGCGGGCCGGGTGCCCTACGTCTACACGCCGCTCTACGAGGGCGGGGAACGCGCCCCGTGGGTGTTCCTCACAGGCGAGACCCCGGGCCGCCAGCTCCGCCCGGCGCTGCGCTGGTTCGCCGGCGAGCTGGGCGTGCGGCGGTGGGCGATCGTCGGCGACGACTACGTCTGGCCCCGGCTGACGGCGGGCGCGATCCGCGGCTACCTGGACGGCCTCGGCGGCGAGGTGTGCGAGGAGTTCTTCGTCGGGCTCGGCACCCAGGACTTCCGCGGTGTGCTGCGGCGGCTGGCGCGCAGCGACTGCGACGGCGTGCTGATGCTGCTGGTCGGTGACGACGCGGTCGCGTTCAACCGGGCGTTCGCGCGCGCCGGCCTCGACCGCGACCAGATCCGGTTCAGCCCGCTGATGGACGAGAACATGCTGCTGGCGACCGGCGCGGACAACACCCGCGGGCTGTTCGCCGCCGCGGGGTACTTCGAGTCGCTGCCGACCGCCGGGGGCCTGGACTTCGGCGCCCGCTACCACCGCCGCTTCGGCGCCGAGGCCCCCGTCCTCAACAGCCTCGGCGAGTCCTGCTACGAGGGCGTGCGGCTGTTCGCCGAGCTGGCGCGCCGGGCGCAGAGCCTGGACGTGCGCCGGATGAGCACCATGTCGGACGGGCTCGGCTACGACGGCCCGCGCGGGCCCGTCGAGCTCCGCGACCGCCATCTTCGGCAGCGGGTCTTCCTCGCCGCCGCCGATGGCTTGGAGTTCGACGTCATTCACCGACTGTAGTCAACTCCCGGCCGTGCTCGTGTGAGTACGACGCCGTGAACGGGTACTCCCCCTCCGCACACAGCTTCTGTCTGCGGAAACAGCCATTGACAGGTACTTCCGCACGAAATAGTTTCTGTAGGAAGTAATTCGGCTGGGAGGCCCGTCATGGTGACGTACCGATACCGCTGCTCCGGTTGCGGCCCCTTCGATCTCGCGCTTCCGATGGGCCATGCCGGCCCTGAACGCCCGTGCGCGGAATGCGGCGACACCGCGCGCAGGGTCTTCACCGCCCCGTCGCTCGGCCGCCCGGGGAGCCCGCTGACCCGGGCCCTGGACGCCCAGGCGGCGTCCGCCCACGAACCCCAGGTCGTCTCCCGTCCGGCGGCGCCGCCGCCGCGCCCGGCGGCGCCGCGGGACCCGCGCCACGCCAAGCTGCCGCGGCCGTAGGGGGCCGGTCATGGGAAACGTAGGCCTGCTGTACGTCGGCGCCGTCCTGTTCATCAACGCCATGATGCTGCTCGGCCGCGTCGAGGCGCGGGCGGCCGCAATCCTCAACCTGTTCGTCGGGACCATGCAGGTCATCCTGCCCACGCTGCTGCTGCTGAGAGCGGGCGACGACCTCGCGGCGATCACCGCGGCGGCGGGCGTCTACCTGTTCGGGTTCACCTACCTCTACGTCGGCATCGGCCTGCTCACCGGGCTCGACACCACCGGCGTCGGCTACTTCTCGCTGTTCGTGGCGCTGGCCGCGCTGGTCTTCTCCGCGATCAACTTCTTCGACGTCAAGGACCACCCGTTCGGGGTCATCTGGCTCTGCTGGTCGTTCCTGTGGTTCCTGTTCTTCCTCCTCCTCGGCCTCAAACGGGAGGAGCTCACCCGCTACACCGGCTGGGTGACGCTCGTCCTGGCCTGGGGGACCTGTGTCCTGCCGGCGTTCCTGCTGCTCACCGACCACTACTCCACCTCCGCGACGTTCGCCGTCGCCATCGCCGTCTGCGCCGTCGTCGCCTTCGTGGGTCTGTGGATCTTCGCGGGCCCGCGGCGCACGCCCCGGCAGCCGTCCCCCGCCACCTGAACCGAGCAAGCCCACCGCATCACAACGGAGGACCTGATGCCCGAAGTAGTGTTCAGCGTCGACCAGGCCCGGTCCATGCGCGACCAGGCCCACCCGGGCCACAACCGGTGGCACCCCGACATCCCCGCGGCGGCGACCGTCCGCCCGGGCTCGGAGTTCCGCGTCGAGTGCCAGGAGTGGACCGACGGCCAGATCGGCAACAACGACTCCGCCAACGACGTCCGCGATGTGGACCTGTCGCCCTGTCACATGCTCAGCGGCCCGATCGCCGTGGAGGGCGCCGAACCCGGCGACCTGCTCGTGGTCGACATCCTCGACATCGGGCCGGTGCCGCAGGAGACCGGCCCGAAGCCCGGCCAGGGCTGGGGATACACGGGGATCTTCGCCAAGCAGAACGGTGGCGGCTTCCTCACCGACTACTACCCGGACGCCTACAAGGCGATCTGGGACTTCCACGGCCAGCAGGCCACGTCCCGGCACATCCCCGGGGTGCGTTTCACCGGGATCACCCACCCGGGCCTGTTCGGCACGGCGCCGTCGCCCGAACTGCTGGCCCGCTGGAACCGGCGGGAGCAGGCGCTGATCGACACCGACCCGGGCCGGGTGCCGCCGCTGGCGCTGCCGCCGCTGCCGGAGGGCGTGCTGGCCGGGACGCTCAGCGGTGACGCGCTGGCCAAGGTCGGGCGCGAGGGCGCCCGCACCGTCCCGCCCCGCGAGAACGGCGGCAACCACGACATCAAGAACTTCACCCGCGGCGCGCGCGTGTTCTACCCGGTGAACGTCGACGGCGCCCTGCTGTCGGGCGGCGACCTGCACTTCAGCCAGGGCGACGGCGAGATCACCTTCTGCGGCGCGATCGAGATGGGCGGGTTCATCGACTTCCACGTCGACCTGATCAAGGGCGGCATGGAGAAGTACGGCGTCACCACCAACCCGATCTTCATGCCCGGCAACGTCGAGCCTCGCTACAGCGAGTTCGTGTCGTTCATCGGCATCTCGGTCGACCACGGAAGCGACACCAACCTGTACAACGACGCCACCGTCGCCTACCGCAACGCCTGCCTCAACGCCATCGAGTACCTCAAGAAGTTCGGCTACAGCGGCGAGCAGGCGTACCTGCTGCTCGGCGCCGCGCCGATCGAGGGGCGGGTCAGCGGCGTGGTCGACATCCCCAACGCCTGCTGCTCGCTCTACCTGCCCACCGAGATCTTCGACTTCGACATCCGCCCGACGGCGGACGGGCCGCGCCGCGCCGACCGCGGGAGCTGCGCGGTCTCTTCCTGACCGCCCGTCCTGACGGTCCTTCGCCGGCCGTCCCGTTCTGACCGGCCCCAGGTCCCGGGCGGCCTCCCATACACGGCATGGGAGGCCGCCCGGCTCTCGGGGCCTAGGCGGGCTTGCGGGCGACGGCGCCGAACCGGTTCCCCATCCCCGCCGACATGGGGGATCATGGCGTGGTGAACCTCAGCGTCTCCTCGTTCGACGATCTGTCCGCACGCATCGCCGCCGCCCGCGCCGAGCACGGCGAGCGCCGCCCGGGGCCCGCCGACGGCCGCCAGCCGGTGCACACCGTGTACGTGCCGGCCGATCGGTTCTCCCGCTCGACGCCCGCCGACTTCGGGGCCGAGGCCCTGCGGCTGCTGAACACCCACACGCCGGGGGCGGGCTCGTTCGGCGCGGCCTTCGGGCTGGATCCGGAGGTCGCCGGGCTCGTCCGGGAACGGGTCGCGGCGAAGCTGTCGAGCGAGCCGGTCGAGGACGTGCGGATCGACTTCGAGGACGGCTACGGCGTCCGCCCCGACGAGGAGGAGGACGCGCACATCGCCCAGGTCGTCGAGGCCGTCGCCGCCGCCTACCAGGTCAAGGGTCTCCCCCACTACTGGGGGCTGCGGGTCAAGTCGTTCGCCGACGGCGACCACGACCGCGCGATGCGCACCCTCGACGGGTTCCTCACCGCGCTGCGCGACCGGCTCGGGCGGCTGCCCGGCGGGTTCACCATCACCTTCCCCAAGGTGGTCACGGCCGGGCAGGTCGCGCTGTTCACCGAGTACCTGGAGCGGCTGGAGACCGCGCTCGGGCTACCGTCCGGCATCCTGCGGTTCGAGATCCAGGTGGAGACCCCCGAGGCGGTCATCGACGAGGAGGGCCGGGCCACGTTGCCCTCGATCCTGTCCGCCGCCGCGGGCCGGCTCACCGCCGCGCACTTCGGCGTGTTCGACTACACCGCCGCGCTCGGGCTGCCCCCGGAGGAGCAGCGTCTCGACCACCCGGCCTGCGACTTCGCCCGGCACGTCATGCAGGTCGCGCTCGCCGGCACCGGCGTCCGGCTGTCCGACGGCTCGACGAACGTGATCCCCCGCAACGACGGGCCCGACGAGGTCAACGCGGCCTGGTCGGTACACGCCGCGCACGTCCGGCACTCGCTGCGGCACGGCTACTACCAGGGCTGGGACCTGCATCCCGCGCACCTGCCGAGCCGGTACGCGGCCGTCTACGCGTTCCACCTGACCGGTGTCGACGACGTCATCGGCCGCGTCCGGGCCTGGTACGAGCAGGCGGGCGGCGCGGGCGGCGTCCTGGACGAACCGGCGACCGTCAAGGCGCTGGTCGCCCGCCTCCGCCGCGCCGTCGACTGCGGCGCCCTGGACGAGAGCGTCCTGCCCGCGTCCGCGCCCGGCTGAGCACGCCCTTCCGCACCCCGCACGCCGTCCCGGGTTGTCATCTGAGTGTGCGCTCAGTATGATTGAGTGAGTACTCACTCATTAGGAGGGATCATGTCGACCGAGAACCAGGTGCGTGCGGTGAGCGACCGCTGGGCGGACGCCGAACGGCGGATGGACGGCGGGGACCTGGCCCGGATCCTCGACGAGGACTTCCGCGGCGTCGGCCCGGTGGGCTTCGTCCTCACGAAAGAGCAGTGGCTCGGCCGCTACGAAGGGGGCCTGACCGTCACCGGGTTCGATTGGCGCGACGTCGGGGTGCGCGTCTTCGGAGACACCGCCGTCGCGATCGGCACCCAGGTCCAGGAGGCGACCTTCCAGGGGCACGCGTCATCGGGCAGGTTCCGCGTCACGCAGGTGCTCGTCCAGCGTGACGGCGCCTGGCGCATCGCCGGCCTCCACCTCTCACCGCAGCAGGCGCCCTAGCCCTGCCCGCCCGCGCCCCCAGGGCGCGGCGTCACCGAGAGCGGCGGGTGAGGGCGGCGAGGTCCTCCGGGGTGTCGATGTCGGCCGGGGAGGCCACGTCGTCGCACGGCACAGCGGTGACGAGGTCCGGGTGCGCGCGCAGGAACGCCCGCGCCCCCCGGTCCCCCACCGCCGCGTCGGCGACGTCCGCGAAATGCGCCGCCCGCAGCAGGACGGGATTGCGCGGCGCGCCACCGTAGGTCGCCACCGCGAGCTCGGCGCCCGCCTCGTACGCGGCGATCAACCGCTCGGCCGCCGCCGCGGTGACCAGCGGCTGGTCGACGAGCGCGACGACCACGGCGGGACAGCCGGGCGGCAGCGCGGCGAGCCCGGCACGCAGGGACGAGCCCATCCCCTCCCGCCAGCCCGGGTTGGGCACGACGACCGCGCCGATCACCTCGACCTGCGCGGCCCCGGCCACCACCAGCACCGGGGAGCAGCCGGCGTCCCGCAGCATCCGCACGCCCCGGTCGACCAGCCGTTCGCCGTCCAGCTCCAGCAGCGCCTTCGGCCGGCCGAACCGGCGGCCCTCTCCCGCCGCGAGGAGCAGACCGGCCGGGGGCTCCGCACCGTGCAGGCTCATCGCTGACTCAAACCGTGCAGGGTCATCACGCGAGGGTAACCCCGTCACCCCGGGCCGGCGTGGATCCTGCCGGTGGTGTCGGTGAGCGGTCGCCCCGAGCCGCCCCAGCGGAGCTGGACGAGCTCGGCGGCGATCGACACGGCCGTCTCCTCGGGCGTCCGGGCGCCGAGGTCGAGCCCGATGGGCGAGCGCAACCGCGCCAGCTCAGCCTCGGTGAGCCCCACCTCGCGGAGCCGGGCCAGCCGGTCGTCGTGGGTGCGGCGCGAGCCCATCGCGCCGACGTACCCGGCGCCGGCGCGCAGCGCCACCTCCAGGAGCGGCACGTCGAACTTGGGATCGTGGGTAAGGACGCAGATCGCGGTGCGCCCGTCGATGACGGTGTCGGGATCCTCCAGGAACTTGTGCGGCCACCTCACCACGACCTCGTCGGCGTCGGGGAACCGCTTGGGGGTGGCGAAGACCGGCCGCGCGTCGCAGACCGTCACGTGGTAGCCGAGGAACTTGCCGACCCGCGCGACGGCCGCCGCGAAGTCGATCGCGCCGAACACCAGCAGCCGCGGCGGCGGGGCGAAGGAGTGCACGAACACGGCCAGCTCGTCCAGCCGCCGTTCCCCCTCGCGCCCGTAATGCCGCTGTCCGGTGAGTCCCTGCGCCAGCATGCCGCGGGCGTCGTCGTCGACGGCGGCGTCCAGGCGGGCGGCGTGCGGGGCGCCGGGCGCGAGCGTCCCGGACGCGCGGTCCTCCCACACCACCCGCCGCGCGCCGATCCGGCCGGGGCCGGAGACGACGGTCGCGACCGCGACGGGCTCGCGCGCCCCGATCGAGGCGGCCACCGCCGGGAACTCGGGGAACGTCGCGGGCCCGACCGGCTCCACCAGCACGTCGAGGATGCCGCCGCAGGTCAGCCCGACCGCGAACGCGTCGTCGTCGCTGACCCCGTAGCGCTGGACGACCGGCTCGCCGCCCTCCAGCACCGACCGCGCCAGCTCGTACACCGCGCCCTCGACGCAGCCGCCGGACACGCTGCCCGCGACCTCCCCGCCCGCCGACACCGCCATCGCGGCGCCCGGCGGGCGCGGCGCGCTCCGGAAGGTGTTCACCACCGTCGCCAGCCCGAACGTCTCCCCCGCCGCGTACCACCCGGCGATGTCCTCCAGCACGTCACGCATGCGCGTTTCCCCTTCCGGCGCCCGCCACCAGGCGGGCGAGGTCCTCCAAGGCGGCGAGGCTGTGCCCGGACGTGAAGTCGTCGACGTGCGGGAGGGCCGCCGCCATGCCCGCCGCCAGCGGCTCGTATCCGGGCCGCGCCTTGTGCGGGTTGGCCCACACCACCCGGTGCGCGAGCCTGCCCAGCCGCGCCATCTGCGCACCGAGCAGCCCCGCGTCGCCGCGCTCCCAGCCGTCCGAGGCGATCACGACGACGGCGCCGCGGGCCAGCCCGCGCTGCCCGAACCGGTCGAGGAACTCCTTCAGCTCCTCACCGAGGCGGGTGCCGCCGCTCCAGTCCGGGATGGCCGCCGACGCCGCCGCCATCGCCGCGTCCGGGTCGCGGTGCCGCAGTTCGCGGGTGAGCCGGGTCAGCCGCGTCCCCGCGCTGAACACCTCCACGGCCCGCCCGCCGGAGCGGGCGGCGGCGTGCGCGAACCGCAGCAGGGCGTCGGCGTAGGGGCCCATCGACCCGCTGACGTCCACGATCAGGACGACGCGGCGGGGACGGCTGCGGTGCGCGCGGTGCCGCAGCAGCGCGGTCTCGCCGCCGCGCCGCAGCGTCTCCCGGACGGTCCGGCCCGGGTCGAGCCGCCCAGCGGGCGCCGGCGCGAACCGGCGGGACCTGCGGCGCTCGGCGCCCGCGTCCAGCAGCGCGATCAACCGGGCGACCTCGGCGCGCTCGGCGGCGGTCAGCCGCGCCACGTCGCGGTCGCGGAGCACCTCGGTGGCGCTGGCCGCGGCCGCCCGCGGCTCGCCGGGCTCGGCGGGCCCCTCGGCCCGCGGTTCGAGCAGCGCCGTCCGGCGCGCCACGACGGTCGCCGGCCGGCGTCCCGGACGGGTCGTCGCGCCGGAGAAGTACGCGGCGAAGCAGCGGTCGTAGCGGGCGAGATCGCCGGGGTCGGCGCACAGTGTCAGCCGCCCCGCCCAGTACACCGCCGACGGATCCAGGACATCGAGGTGGTCGAGCGCCACGAGCATCGCCTGGACGCGCTCGGGACCGGCGGCGCCGCCCGCCGCCCGTACCGTCCGGGCGAAGCCCACCATCGTCTCGGTGACGTCCCGCACCGCTCAACCCCCGTTGAGCAGCGCGTCGAGCCCGCCGCCGAGCACGTGCTGCTGGTCTTCGCGGTACTTCAGGACGGCGCCGAGCGTGACCGCCGCGGTGCCCGGATCCAGCTCTCGGGCGCCGAGCGCGACCAGCGCCTCCGTCCAGTCCAGCGTCTCGGCCACACCGGGCGGCTTGAGCAGGTCGCGCTCGCGCAGCCGCTGGGCGGCGCGGGCGACCTGTCCGGCCAGCCGCCCGGCCGTGCCGGGCAGCCGCCGCCGGATGATCGCCACCTCGCGGTCGAACGACGGGTGCTCCAGCCAGTGGTACAGGCAGCGCCGCTTGAGCGCGTCGTGCACCTCACGGGTGCGGTTGGACGTGACGACCACGACGGGTGGTCGCTCCGCACGGATCGTGCCGAGTTCGGGCACGGTGATGGTGAAGTCGCTGAGAACTTCGAGGAGGAACGCCTCGAACTCGTCGTCGGCACGGTCCAATTCGTCCACGAGCAGGACGCTCGGGGTGGTCTCCAGCGCCTGGAGCAGCGGCCTGGCCAGCAGGAACCGCCGGTCGTACAGCTCGCCCTCCAGCCGGGCCACATCGGCGACGCCGGCGGCCTCGGCGGCACGCAGGTGCAGGAGCTGGCGCGGGAAGTCCCAGTCGTAGAGCGCCTGGGAGGCGTCCAGGCCCTCGTAGCACTGGAGCCGGATCAGCGGAGCGCCGAGCACCAGCGCGAGGGTCTTGGCCAGCTCGGTCTTGCCGACCCCGGCCTCGCCCTCCAGGAACAGCGGCCGTCCCATGCGCAGCGCGAGGAAGCACGCCGTCGCGAGCCCGTCGTCGCAGAGGTAGGCGTGCCGGTCCAGCAGGCCCGCCAGCTCGGCGGGCGACGCGACCTCATCCGCCGTCGTCGGCGCGCTCTCTCCCACGCCCCTCAGGCTACTCAGCCCGACGGTGAACTCGCATGTCAGCATATTTCACCGTTACCCAGTAGGGAATATTGACTTTCATCTCGTCACTCAGCAGCATCGTGCACATGCGATTCGGTGACCGGGACGACGGCGACCTGACCGACGAAGCGACCTACGAGCACGTCCGATCCCTGTCGCGGCGGGGGCTGCTGCGCCTGTCCGCGGGCGCCGGGCTGGGCGCCGCCATCGGCGCGGCCCCCGCCGCACCGATCAAGGCGTCGGCCGCCGCGCCGCTCGCCGCGGCCGCCGGCGGGATCGTCAAACCGCTGCCGCCCGAGCTGTTCATCCCGCACGGGACGAACGCCGAGACGCGGTGGGAGGCCATGTCCGGCCAGGGCTACCTCACGCCGGTCGACCGGTTCTTCGTCCGCAACCACGTCTCGACCCCGCTGATCGACCCGCGCACGTGGCGGCTCAAGCTGTGGGGCACGGGCCTGCGCGGTGCCCCGGCCGAGGACCGCCCGATCGAGTTCTCCTACGCCGACCTGCTCGGGTTCCGCTCCGAGACCCTCACGGCGTTCATCGAGTGCACGGGCAACGGGCGCGGGTTCTACACCACCCAGCAGGGCCAGCAGGTGTCCGGCACGCCGTGGCGGCTGGGGGCCGTGGGCGTCGCGCGCTGGCGCGGGGTGAGGCTCTCGGACGTGTTGAGGCGCGCAGGTCTGACCCGCGGGGCCGTGGACATCCTGCCGCGCGGGCTGGACGCTGACTATGTGGACAAGGGCGAGAACCTCGGCCGCGTCCGGCGCCCCCTCCCGGTCGCCAAGGCGCTCAAGGACGTCCTGCTGGCGTACGAGATGAACGGCGCGCCGCTCCCGCCCGACCACGGGTTCCCGGTCCGGCTGGTCGTCCCGTCCTGGGTGGGCATCGCCTCCGTCAAATGGCTCGGCGACATCCAGGTGGCGGACGAGCCGCTCTTCTCCCCGTGGAACACGCGCTTCTACCGGCTCTTCGGCCCCGGCTACCCGCAGGAGGGCAGCGCGCCGCTCACCCGCATGAACGTCAAGTCCGCGTTCGAGCTCCCCTGGGAGGGAACGCTCCAGGCCGGCCGCCGGCACGTCCTGCGGGGCCGCTCCTGGTCGGGCGGCGGCCGCGTCTGGCGCACCGAGGTCAGCGTGGACGGCGGCGCGTCCTGGCACCGGGCCCGGCAGCACGACGCCCACGCGAGCACGCGCGGTTGGGTGCGCTGGGAGTTCCCGTGGCGCCCGGACAAGCCGGGCGCCCACGAGCTGCTGGCGCGGGCCACCGACGTGACCGGCGCCTCCCAGCCGTCCACCGCGCCCTACAACACGCTCGGCTACCTGTTCGGCGCCGTCGTCCGGCACCCGGTCACCATCGCTTAACGAGCCGCCCGAAAGGAACCTCATGGCACTGTGGAAGCCCGACCCGACGTTCTACGCCTCGCCCCGCGACGCGGTGTCCGCCCCGCCCGAGAAGCTGGCCTATGTCGCCGCGTTCGACCGGGCCGCCGAGAAGCCGGACGCCATCGCCGTGCTGAACGTCGACCCGGGCTCGGCCGCCTACGGCGACGTCGTCGGATGGACGGAACTGCCCTACCTCGGCGACGAACTGCACCACTTCGGCTGGAACGCGTGCAGCAGCGCCCTGTGCCCGTACGCGCCGCACCCGCACGTGGAGCGCCGCTACCTGATCGTGCCGGGGCTGCGCTCGTCGCGGATCTACGTCATCGACACCAAGGACGATCCGACAGCGCCCAAGATCGTCAAGATCCTGGAGCCGGACGAGCTGGCCAAGCGCGCCGGGTACTCGCGCCCCCACACCGTCCACTGCGGGCCCGAAGGGCTCTACCTCACGGCGCTGGGCGGCGCGAACGGCGAGGACGGGCCGGGCGGCATCGCCCTGCTCGACCACACCTCCTTCGACGTCCTCGGCCGCTGGGAGGTCGACCGTGGCCCGCAGTACTTCGCCTACGACGCCTGGTGGCACATCGCCCACGACGTGCTCGTGACGTCGGAGTGGGGCACCCCGTCCATGATCGAGGACGGGGTCGTCGGGGAACTGCTGCTCGGCCGCAAGTACGGGCACGCGCTGCACTTCTGGGACCTGCGCAAGCGCCGCCACGTCCAGACGGTGGATCTCGGCGACGAGCACCAGATGGCCCTGGAGCTGCGGCCCGCGCACGACCCCACCAGGCAGTACGGGTTCGTGGGCGTCGTGGTCAGCGTCGAGGACCTCTCCGCGTCCGTCTGGCTCTGGCACCGCGACGGGGCCGCCTGGGCGGCGAAGAAGGTCATCTCGATCCCGGCCGAGCCCGCGGACGCCGCGTCCCTGCCGCCGGTCATCGCGCCGTTCGGAGCCGTCCCGCCGCTGGTCACCGACATCGACCTGTCCGTGGACGACCAGTGGCTGTACGTCTCGTGCTGGGGCACCGGCGAGCTGAAGCGCTACGACGTCAGCGACCCCTTCCACCCCGTCGAGGCGGGCTCGGTGCGCCTCGGCGGCATCACCGGCCGCGCCGCGCACCCGGCCGCGCCGGACCTGTCCCTCTCGGGCGGCCCGCAGATGGTGGAGGTCAGCCGCGACGGCAAGCGCGTCTACGTCACCAACTCCCTGTACGGCGCCTGGGACGATCAGTTCTACCCCGACGGCGTCGGGGCCTGGATGGCCAAACTCGACTCCTCCCTGGACGACCCCAGCCCTAGCGGGTTCACCCTGGACGAGCGGTTCTTCCCGCATGGCGACGCGTTCCGGGGCCGCCGTCCGCACCAGACGCGCCTCCAGGGCGGCGACGCGTCCTCCGACTCCTACTGCTATCCGTGACGGACGGCTCGCTCGCCGCCCTCATCGCGCTGGGCGCCTTCCATGGCCTCAACCCCGCCATGGGGTGGTTGTTCGCCGTGGCCCGCGGTCTCCAGGAGCGCAGCAGGGCCCTCGTCCTGCAATCGCTCCCGGCCATCGCCGCGGGCCACGCCGCGTCGGTCGGCGTGGTGGCGGTGCTCGTCACGCTGACCCGTTCGGTCGTCGCGACCCGGGTCCTGGCGGCGGCCGGCGGCGTCCTGCTCGTCGGTTTCGGCCTCTGGCGGCTGCTGTCGCGCCGCCATTTCCGGTGGGTCGGCATGCGGATCTCGCTGTGGCAGCTCGCCGGGTGGTCGTTCCTGATGTCGTCGGTGCACGGTGCGGGGCTGATGCTCCTGCCCGTCCTCACGGCCTCGGGGACGGCCCCCGCGGGCCACGACCACCGCCTGTCCTCCTCGGGCAGCGCCCTGTCCACCGGGATCTTCGTGACCGCCGTGCACACCCTGGCGATGTTCGCCGTGGCGGGCGCCATCGCCGTGGCCGTGTACGAGATCGTCGGGCTGGCGGTGCTGCGCCGCGCCTGGTTCAACCTGGACCGCCTCTGGGCCGCCGCCCTCATCGGCGCGGGCACGTTCACCCTGTTCACCGCCATCTGATCGCGAATCGGTTGCGCCGCCCCCGCCGGGCTGGGAGCCTCATGGGGGGCTTCAGTGATCAATGGGAACGGGGATGCATGCGGTCTTCAGCGCGGTCTTCAGCCAGGTGGACGGGACGATGCGCGATCGCCGTGGTCGCCGCCGCGCCGCTCGTGGCCGTGCCCGCCGGGCTGCCCGCGCCGTCCCTGGCGGCTCCCACCGCGAACGCCGCCGTCGCCGGGCCCGCGGGCGTGGGCGCCAAGTCGGCGTTCCTGTACGACGACGGCGCCAAGAAGACCAAGTGGTCCCGCGCCGCGACCACCAAGCGTCCCATCGCCAGCATCACCAAGGTGATGACCGCCCTGGTCGTCCTGCGCGCGGGCAAGCTCGACCGCACCGTCACGGTGAAGCAGAAGCACATCGACTACGCCGTCCGGCAGGGCGGCAGCATGGCGAACCTGCGCGCGGGTGACAAGCTGACCGTCCGGCAACTCCTCAACGGCCTGCTGCTCCCGTCTGGCTGCGACGTCGCCTATCTCCTCGCCGATCTGTACGGACCGGGGTGGCGCGGGTTCGTCACCAAGATGAACAAGACCGCCGCACAGCTCGGGATGAAGAGCACCAAGTACGCCAACTTCGACGGACTGCCCTGGCCGTCCGCCACGTCCACGTACTCGACGGCCTATGACCAGACCAGGCTCGCCCACTTCGCGCTGATGCGCGCCGACTTCCGCGCCATCGTCGCCCGCTCCTCCTACAAGCTCGCCAAGAACAAGACCCACAACGCCTACAGCTGGACGAACACCAACCGGCTCCTCGGCTCCTACAAGGGCGCGGCCGGCATCAAGACCGGCACCACCGACGCCGCGGGCTACTCCCTGATGTTCTCCGCCCGCCGAGGCACCCGCACGCTGGTCGGGATCGTCCTCAACAGCTCCACGACCAACGAGACGGCCCGCTTCACCGACGCGGCCCGCATGCTCGACTGGGGCTTCGGCGCCAAGTCCGCCGGCATCCTGCGCGTCCCGCCGGTCCCGGCCGGCGCCAACGTCGACTGATGCGCGCGACCGCACCCCTCGTCCTCATCGCCGCGCTGTTCCTCGCCGGCTGCGGCGGCGGGGACGACTCGGACGGCAAGAAGTCCGGCCACCCCTTCGCGGGCACCTGGCGCAGCGGCGGGTCGGCCTCCGCCGGCTCCGGCGGCACCACCCTCACCGTCGCTGCGGACGGCACCGTCCGCTTCAAGAGCAGCCTCGACTGCAAGGGCACCGCCGCTCCGTCCGGCGGCGCCTACCGCTTCACCATCGACTGCGGCACCTCGAAGTTCACCGGCACGGCGGTTCCCCCGAAGTCCGGCACCTTCACCATGACCTGGACCGACGGCGACACCGCCGAATACCACGCGGCCTGAGGGTTCACACCGCTCGTCGGCCAACGGCCGTGAGGTCGATCTCGATGTCGAACGGCACCGTCACCTTGAGGGTGCCGCGATGGATGCCGGTCAGCGCGTAGACGTTGGTGGCCGGGTCGAGTTCGTAGACGTACACGACCGTCTCGCCGTCCTCGTTTTCCACCCGCCAGAAATGCCGGATACCCGCCGCCGCATACTTGCGCGGCTTAGTGTCCCGATCGCGGTCCACTGATTCCGGCGAGACGGCCTCGACCGCGAGCACCACATCCGCCGGGAAGTAGAATCTGGACGGATCGTCGCGCTCGAACGCCTCAGTGCTCACCACCAGCACATCCGGCTCCGGCGCCTGGCGCTTGGCAAGCTTGACCGCCATCTCGCTGTCGCCGCGGAGTTCCTGGGGAGCCTGTCTGTCCAGCTCGTGGTCGAGCATGTCTATGACGCGCTTTTGCCACTTCTCCTGCGGGCTCACGAAGACGAGGCTCCCGTCGATCAACTCCGTGTGCCGGGGCGTGTTCATCCGTAGGAAGTGATCGGCGGTGAAGCCGCCCGGCGGGGGGAACAGCCAGTCTGGCAGCGAGTCGGCACTCATGTGGCTACTTTCCGCAGTTGCCTCGACACTCTGAGCGCTCATGTCCACACTGTCGCACAGAGACCGAACCTGTGCACACAGCTTACGGGAAGCTGCTCAGGCGGGGCCGGGAGCTTCGCCGCGTTCGTGGACGAGGGCGCGGAGTTCCTCCAGCTGGCGGGCTGCGAGGCTCTTCTCTGCACCGTTGATGCCCATGGCGCCGATGGACGTGCCGTCCGCGAGATCGAGGGTGGGCCAGGGCTCGCCGACGGTCATGGTGACGTCGAGGACCTCGGGCCATTCGAGGCGGCGGGTGCGGAAGGCGTTGACGACCGTGAGGCCCGTCTCGTCCGCGAGGATGCGGCAGCGGGCCAGCATGTGCAGGATCCAGGCGACGAAGAGGCCGAACAGGATGAGCAGGATCCGGTCGAACAGCTTGAACTGGGGCGCCACCACCACGGCGAGCACGATCATGCCGAGCATGATGATGCCCGCCGTGGCGTAGGCGACGACCCGGGTGGTACGGGGACGCCACACGGTCGGCAGCGCCGGGGCGTCAGTCAACGATCTTCGAGATGGGGATCTCAAGGATGTCGTGGGCGCCGGCGGCCTTCAGCGCCGGGATCAGGGTGTTGACCCCGCGCTTGGCGACGACGGACTCGACCGCGTTGGACTCGCCGCCGGCGAGGGAGGTGACCGTGGGCGAGGACATCGCGGGCATGATGTCCAGGACGGCTCGCAGGTCGGCCTGGGCGACGTTCAGCTTGAGCAGCACGTTGCCACGGGCGCGGATCGCGCCCTGGAGCAGGAGGGAGATGTCCTCCATCGCGGCGCGCTTCTCGGCGTCCTCGTACGCCTCGCGGTTGGCGACCAGCTCGGTGTAGCTGGTCAGGAGCGTGTCGAGGATGCGCAGGCCGTTCTTGCGCAGGGACGACCCGGTCTCGGTGAGGTCGACGATCGCGTCCACGATGTCGGGGACCTTCGCCTCGGTGGCGCCGTAGGACGGGACGACCGTCGCCTTGACGCCGTGCTTGTCCAGGAACCGCTTGGTCATCGCCGGGAACTCGGTGGAGATCCGTACGCCCTCGGGCAGGTCCGACACGCGCTGCCAGGGCGCGTCGTCCGGCACCGCCATGATCACCCGGACGGGGTTGGAGGTCGCCTTGGAGTACTGGAGCTCACCGAGGCTGACCACGTCGGAGTCGGTCTCGGTGATCCAGTCACGGCCGGTGATGCCGAGGTCGAACAGGCCCTGTTCGAGGTAGGTCGGGATCTCCTGGGGGCGCAAGACCCGGACCCGGTCGATGCGGGGGTCGTCGATGGAGGCGCGGTAGTCGCGGTCCGAGGTGCGCCGGACGGTGAGGTCGGCGGCGTCGAACAGCTGCAGGGTCGCCTTCTCCAGCGATCCCTTGGGCAGGACGAGTGACAGCACGGAAAAGCCTTTCGATGGATGCGGACGGAAATCCGGGAATCGTTCAGGAGCCGGGATGCGCGGGTCGTCCGGGGGCCTCGGCCCCCGTACCCCGCGCCGTCAATGCTCCTGGACGTGCCCGGCGTGACCGTGATGCCGCAGACCTCGCAGGGTCAGTGCCGTGTCGAGTGCGGCCACAGTCGCCTCCCATCCCTTGTCCTCGTGGCTGTCAGGCAGCCCGCTGCGGTCCAGTGCCTGCTCAATGGTGTCACATGTGAGCACCCCGTTGCCCACCGGAGTCGCCTCGTCGAGCGCGACACGGGTCACACCGGCGGTGACGGAGTCGCAGACGTAGTCGAAATGGGCGGTCTGCCCGCGGACGACCGCGCCCAGGCAGACGACGGCGTCCAGGTCGCGGGCCATCTGCTGGGCGATGACGGGCAGCTCCAGCGCGCCCGCGACACGCGCGACGACCGGCTGGTCGATCCCGCACGCCTTCGCGGCGGCGAGCGCACGGTCCAGCAGCTGGTCGGTGATCTGGCCGTGCCACCGGGTGCAGACCACGCCGAGCGTGAGCCCGGCCGCGTCGACGATGGCGTCCTCCGGGCGTCCCGCGCCGCTCATGAGATCCCCTCGATCTGGTGTCCGAGACGGTCCCGCTTGACCGTCAGGTAACGCCGGTTGTGCTCGGTGACGACCACGGGCATGGCCTCGCGGCCCCGCACCTCCAGGCCGAAGCCCGCAAGCCCCTGGAGTTTGGCGGGGTTGTTGGTGAGCACCCGGATCGAGCGTACGCCCAGGTCACGCAGCATGTGGGCAGCGTTGGAGTACTCGCGCGCGTCGGCGGGCAGCCCCAGTTCGAGGTTGGCGTCGACGGTGTCGGAGCCGTTGTCCTGCAGGGCGTAGGCGCGGAGCTTGGCCAGCAGGCCGATGCCGCGCCCCTCGTGCCCGCGCAGATACAGGACGACGCCGCGTCCCTCCTGCGCGATCTGCTCCATGGCCGCGTCGAGCTGGGTCCCGCAGTCGCAGCGCTCGGAGTGCAGGACGTCGCCGGTGAGGCATTCGGAGTGGGCCCGGATCAGTACGTCCTCCCCGTCCGCCAGGTCGCCGAGGACGAGCGCGACGTGCTCGCCGCCGTCGATCGAGCTGGAGAAGCCGACGGCGCGCCACGTCCCGAAACGGTTGGGGACGCGGGTCTCCACGACGCGGGTGACCATGGGTTCGCTGCGCTTGCGGTGCTCGGCGAGCTGCTCGATGGAGATCAGCTTGAGGCCGTGCTCCTTGGCGAACACCTGCAACTCGGGCAGCCGCGCCATGGTGCCGTCCTCGTTGACGACCTCGGCGAGGACGCCGGCGGGGGCGAGCCCGGCCAGCCGCGCGAGGTCCACGGCCGCCTCGGTGTGGCCGCGGCGGCGCAGCACCCCGCCCTCGTGGTAGCGCAGGGGGAAGATGTGGCCGGGCCGGACGAGCTCGCGCGGCTCCGTCGCCGAGTCGCACAGGGTCCGGATGGTCTTGGCACGGTCCGCCGCGGAGATGCCCGTGGTCACGCCGTCCCGGGCGTCCACGCTGATGGTGTAGGCGGTGCGCATGTGCTCGGTGTTCTGCGCCGTCATCAGCGGGATCTGGAGCCGGTCCAGGTCCGTCCCCACCATCGGGACGCAGATCACGCCGCTGGTGTAGCGGATCGTGAACGTCAGCAGTTCGGGCGTCGCCTTCGCGGCGGCGAAGATGATGTCGCCCTCGTTCTCGCGGTCCTCGTCGTCCACCACCACGACGGGACGCCCCGCCGCGATGTCGGCGATCGCCGCCTCGATGGAGTCGAAGATCCCGCTGTCGCCACCGATCCCCTTGCCGTCGCCGCTCATGCCGTCGCCGCTCATGCGGTCACCGCCTTGTTCTGCGGAACCCGGACGTCCCGGGACTCCTTGAGCCAGTTCCTGAACCCGACCATCACCATCACGAAGAAGATCCCGTAGACGGCGCCGGAGACGTACAGCCCGGACTTGAGGGCCAGCGGGACGCCGACCAGGTCGACCAGCACCCAGATGACCCAGAAGTCGACCAGCGCGCGGCTCTGCGCGAACGTGGCGACGGCGCTGCCGACGAAGATGTAGGCGTTCGCCCACGGCGACCAGGCGATCTTCAGCCAGTCCAGGTGGACGAACAGCTGGGCGACGACGGCGGTGCCGAGGACGAGGACGCCGATCAGCAGGGCGCGCTCCCGCGCGGTCGCCTGCCGGACCACCAGCCCTTGCTCCGCACTGCGGCCGCGAATCCACATCGCCCAGCCGAACAGGGCGAGGACGCAGAAGAGGACCTGCTTGAGCGCGTTCCCGGGAACGTGCGCGTGCAGGGAGGCGGCGAGCAGGAGCGCGGCGCCCACCAACTGCGTCGGCCACGTCCAGAGGGTCTTGCGCATCGCGAGCCAGACGACGGCGAGGGAGAGCACGTTCCCGATGAGGTCGGTCCACAGGACGTGCTCGCCGAACAGCCCGAAGCTCGCGTTGAGCCAGTTCACCGCCTGTCACCGATCATGCGTTCCACGTACTTGGCGACGACGTCGACCTCAAGGTTCACCGGGTCGCCGGGTTTCTTGTGGCCGAGCGTGGTGAGGGCGAGGGTGGTGGGGATGAGCGCGACGCTGAACCGGTCGGCGCCCGCCTCGACCACGGTGAGGCTGATCCCGTCCACGGTGATCGAGCCCTTGTCGACCAGGTACCGGCTCAGTCGCGCGGGCAGGGAGATCGTGACGACGTCCCAGCGCTCGCCGGGCTCCCGGGAGACGATCTCGCCGACCCCGTCGACATGGCCCTGGACGAGATGCCCGCCGAGCCGGTCGGAGAGCCGGACGGGCCGTTCCAGGTTGACCTTGGCGCCCGCCTCAAGCCCGCCGAGGCTGGACCGGTCGAGGGTCTCCTTGACGGCGTCGGCGGTGAAGACCTCGTCCTTGACGTCCACCACGGTGAGACACACGCCGTTGACGGCGATCGAGGCGCCGTGCTCGGCGTCCTTCGTGACGAGCGGACCGCGGATGGTGAGGACGGCCGAGTCGCCGTCATGCTCGATCGCCACGATCTCGCCGAGTTCCTCGACGATGCCGGTGAACATCTCCCGGGCCTCCTAGTTAGGGCTCCGGGGACGTACGTGTGGCGACAGCAACCCCCTGAACAGGGGCGTACAGCGCGCTGCCTCCCATCCGGACTTTCACCGTCGGTCCCGGAGTTCCACCGGGTCAACCGGCCGATGGCTTCGGCCGGGTCGCGGACTGTCACCGCCGGTTCGGAATTGCACCGACCCCGGAGCACGCGTTCACTGCTTGGCAACCAGTGTGCCACGCTCCTCATTCCCGAACCCATGTGGGAAAGGCCACGATTTTCCGCACCGAACCAAGCCCTTGCCTTGTGACCGTGCGCCCGGACGGCCGGCCGGGTACTGGAACTCGCACGGTGTGTCTGCGCGGTGTCACAGGGTGGTGAAGGCCAGACCGGACGGGGTGAGGGCGACGTGGGTCAGGTCGAGGACGCGGTGGTGCGCGGCGGTGAGGGCCTCGGCGGGGTGGCTCGTCGTCACCGCGAGGACGGTGGCGCCGGCGGCGCGACCGGCGGCGACGCCGGCAGGAGCGTCCTCGATGACCACGCAGTCGGCGGGGTCCACGCCGAGGCGCTCGGCGGCCAGACGGTAGCCGGACGGGTCGGGCTTGCCGCGCGGGACGTCCTCGGCCGTGATCACGGTGGCCGGCACCGGGACGCCGGCGACACGGGTGCGGACGGCGAGCTGGCCCCTGTCCATCGACGTGACGAAGGCGCAGGGCAGGCCGTTCACGCTCAAGAGAAGGTCCAGGGCACCGGGCAGGGCGGTGATGCCGTCGCTGCGTGCGGCTTCGAGGGCGTCCAGGTGCTCGGTGGCCGCGCGGACCCGGTCCGGCGGCAGGAAGTCGGCGACGCGGTCGGCGGTGCGGCGGCCGTGGGCGTCGGAGAGGAACTCGTCGGCGTCGATGCCGTATTCGGCGGCCCATTCGCGGGCCGCGCGCTCGACGAGCGGAGTCGAGTCGACGAGGGTGCCGTCCACGTCGAACAGGACGGCCGCGCAGGGGATCACCACGCGGTCGCCTCCGCGGCCTGGGCGCGCAGGCCGCGGACGGCCTCGGCGGGGTCGTCGGCGCCGTAGACGGCGCTGCCCGCCACGAACACGTCGGCGCCGGCCTCGGCGCAGCGCTCGATCGTCTCGGCGCTGACCCCGCCGTCCACCTGGAGCCAGACGGGCAGATCACGGCCCTTGATCAGCTCGCGGGCGCGGCGGACCTTCGGCAGGACGACGTCCAGGAACTTCTGGCCGCCGAACCCGGGCTCGACGGTCATCAGCAGGAGCATGTCGATCTCGCCCAGAAGATCTTCGAACCCTTCGACGGGGGTCGCCGGGTTCACGCCGAGCCCCGCGCGCGCGCCCGCGGCGCGGATGGTGCGCAAGGTGCGGATGGGCGCCTTGGCCGCCTCGGCGTGGATGGTGACGCTGCCCGCTCCCGCCTCGGCGTACTGCGGGGCCCACCGGTCCGGGTCCTCGATCATCAGATGGCAGTCGAGGGGAAGCGCGCTGTGCTTGAGGAGCGCCTCGACGACCGGCAGGCCCAAGGTCAGGTTCGGCACGAAGTGGTTGTCCATGACGTCGACGTGGACCCAGTCGGCGGAGTCGGCGATGAGCGCGACGTCCTCGGCGAGCCGGGCGAAGTCGGCGGACAGGATGCTGGGTGAGATCTGCGGAGCCATGATGACCTGAGTCTATTGGCGCAGTTCGGCCGTCTCGTCACCTGGCAGGGTGATCGGACGGGTGGGGCGGCGCGCCAGGCCGAGCCGTACGAAGACCTCTGGTGCGCCGACGGTGGCCCAGAGGGCGGCGAGCGTCTGGACCGCGAACGCCTGCACGGGATGGGAACCGCCGTAGTGCGCGAGCCCGTAGAGGATCACGGCTCCGAGAACCCCCACCGGAAGGCGTGCCAGGCGCCGCCAAGGTGCACCTCCGGGGTCGAACCAGCCGCGCGCCGACAGGAGGGAGACGCCCGCGAGGATGCCGCAGAGGCCGCCGCAGGCCGCCGCCACCTCGTTCAGGGTGATAGGGCGGGTGCTGCCGCCCGACCGCTGGATGGCACGCGCCCAGGCATCCGGCCACTGCCACCCTTGGAGCGAATGCACGGCGCCCCAGGCCACCCCCACACCGACCAGGGCGATCGCCAGAGCAAGGACCATCTGCACCGCCACGGGACGGCGCGTCCACCAGGGGACGACCATCGGTTCCAAGCCCAAGGCGGCGACGAGCAGGACGAGCCCGATGGCCCAGCCCGCGAGGACCTGGCCGGTCGAGTGGACGCCCAGGTACACCCGCGAGACGCCGATCAGGACGATGACGACCACGGCGGCGACCCACCCGAGCCGGCGGCGCGTGCGCGTGGCGAAGAAGCCCCAGAAGGCCATCGCGTTCTGCGCATGGCCGGACGGCATCCCGAAGGAGACCTTCGACTCCCGGCCGGTGACTCCGGGGTCCGTCCAGTACGGGCGGGGCGCGTGGAACATCAGCTTCAGGACGGTGTTGACCACCGAGCTGAACGAGAGGATGACGGTCGCCCGCGCCGCCAGGCGCGGATCGACGCACCAGTACACCGCCACAAGCAGCGGGATGTAGAACCCGGCGCTCCCCAGGTACGACATCACGTGCATAAAGGCGGTGAGCATAGGCCTCCCGGTCAGTCCGCCCGGCGGAGGAGGGCAAGGAACATCGCGTCTGTGCCGTGGCGGTGGGGCCAGAACTGCGCGTACGGCCCTTCGCCCAGTCCAGCGAGCTCCGGGACGGCCGATGTAAGAACTGCCGGCGAATCCAGGCGTTCGACGTCCTGGCGCGCGCGCAGCACGTCATCTACCACGACCCGTGTCTCGGCCAGGTGCGGCGAGCAGGTGACGTAGGCGACCACCCCGCCCGGACGGACCGAGTCCAAGGCCCCCGCCAGCAGCGCGCGCTGGAGCGGCCCCAGTTCGGCGACCGCCTCGGGGCCCCGGCGCCAGCGGGCTTCGGGACGGCGGCGGAGCGCGCCCAGGCCGGTGCAGGGCGCGTCGACCATCACGCGGTCGAACACGCCGGGCCGCCATGCGGGTGCGGTGCCGTCCGCGACAATGATGCCGGCGCGGTCGTCCACGGCACGGGCGACCAGCCCTGCCCGGTGGGGTTGGACGTCCGCGGCGAGGAGCCGCGCGTCGCGTTCGGTGGCGAGGGCTGAGAGGAGTCCGGCCTTTCCGCCAGGGCCTGCACACAGGTCTGCCCAGCGGGTGTCAGGACCGTCCAGCGGGGCTGCTGCAAGCGCCATGGCGACCAGTTGGCTGGCCTCGTCCTGCACGGCTGCGCGCCCCTCGCGGACGGCCGCGATACCCGCCGGGTCGCCCTCAGGTAGAAGCGCCGCGTAGGGCGAGTAAGGAGACGGCTCCGCACCGGCGTCGTACAGCTCGTCCACGGTGGCACGCCCCGGGCGGGCGACGAGCGTCACCCGGGGACGGGCGTTGTCGGCGGCCAGGAGCGCGTCGATCTCCCCACGGTCGGGGCCCAGGGCGTCTCGGAGGGCCGACACGATCCACTTGGGGTGGCTGTGCGCGACCGACAGGCGGGTGGTCGCGTCCGCGTCGGAGGGCGCGATGATCGCGAGCCAGGCGTCCATGTCGCGGGCGGCGACCTTGCGCAGGACGGCGTTGGCGAACTTGGCCTGGCCCGGTCCCGAGACCGTGCGGGCCAGTTCCACGGCGGTTCCGACGGCCGCGTGCGGCGGGATCCGGGTGGCGAGGATCTGGTGGGTGCCGAGCCGCAGCACGTCCAGCAGCGGGGCGTCGACACGGCGCAGCTCGCGGTCGCTGCACAGGGCGAGGACCGCGTCGTAGGTGCCGCGGCCGCGCAGCGTGCCGTAGGTCAGCTCGGTGGCGAGGGCGGCGTCCCGGCCGGTGAGGCCGCGGTCGCGCAGCCGTGCGGGCAGCAGCAGGTTCGCGTAGGCGTCACGGGTGGCGACCGCGCGGATGACGTCGAACGCGGTGCGCCGGACCATGTCCTGGGGACGTCCGGTCTGGCGCGGCCCGCCCGGCCTGCGGGTCTTGTCCCGGTCACCCCGGCGGTTGCGAGTGGGCGGCATCAGTGCAGCGCGTCCTTACCGATGAGGTTCACGCCGCGCACCCAGTCGGCGGCGGCCATGCGGCGCTTGCCCTGTGGCTGGACCTCGCCGAGCACGACGGGGTGGGTGGCCGTGCCGACCAGCACCTCCTTCTTGCCCGGACGGAGCTCGCCGGGGCTGAGCTTGTCGGCGTCGGGTGCCGGGCGGACGGGACCGAGCTTGACCCGGGTGTCGCGGAAGTTCGTCCAGGCACCGGGTGCCGGCGTGCAGGCGCGCACCAGCCGGTCGATGTGCTGCGCAGGGGTGCGCCAGTCGACGTGGCCGTCCTCGGGGTTCAGCTTCGCGGCGGTGGACACCCCCTCGGCGGATTGTGGACGCGGCTCCAGCACGCCCGCCTCGATGCCGTTCATCGTGTCCACCAGGAGGCCCGCGCCGGCGACCGCCAGGCGGCCCAGCAGTTCGCCGGTGGTGTCGGTCGGACGGATGGGCTCGGTGAGCACGCCGTAGACCGGGCCGGTGTCCAAGCCCTCCTCGATCTCGAACGTGGCCGCGCCGGTCATGTCGTCGCCGTGCAGGATCGCGCGCTGGACGGGAGCGGCGCCGCGCCAGGCGGGCAGCAGCGAGAAGTGCAGGTTCACCCAGCCATACCGGGGGATGTCCAGCGCCTCGCGGGGCAGCAGCGCGCCGTAGGCGACGACCGGGCAGCAGTCGGGCGCGATGACCCGCAGCCGGTCGAGGAATTCGGGATCGCGCGCCTTGGCGGGCTTGAGCACCTCCACGCCCGCCTCGGCGGCCCGCGCGCCGACCGGGCTGGCCACCAGATGGCGTCCGCGGCCCGCGGGCGCGTCCGGGCGGGTCACGACGGCCGCGACCTCGTGCGAGGACGCCAGCAGCGCGTTCAGGGACGGCAGTGCCGTCTCGGGGGTCCCGGCGAAGACGAGCCTCACTCAGATCGCCTTCCCGAAGGTCCGGTGCGGCGACTCCTTCACCACGGGTGCCGGGTCGCCGAACCACTCGGCCTCCCGGATCGCCTTCATCGCCGCCTTGCGCTGCTCGGCGTCCATCCGGTCGATGAAGATGATGCCGTCGAGGTGGTCGGTCTCGTGCTGGACGCAGCGGGCCAGCAGGTCCGTGCCCTCCAGCGTGATCGGCTCACCGTGCATGTTGTAGCCCTTGGCGACCGCGCTCACCGACCGGGGGGTGGGGAACGCCAGCCCGGGCAGGGACAGGCAGCCCTCGTCGCCGGTCTCCTGCTCGTCCGACAGGTCCAGGGTGGGGTTGACCACGTGCCCGAGACGGTCGTCGACGTAGTAGGTGAACACCCGCAGGCCCACGCCGAGCTGCGGCGCGGCCAGGCCGGCGCCGGGAGCGTCGATCATCGTGTCGGTGAGGTCCTTGACGAGCTGGCGCAGCTCCTTGTCGAAGTCCTTCACCGGCTCAGCGGGCGTGCGCAGCACAGGGTCGCCGAAGAGGCGGATGGGCTTGACGGCCAACGAGGGCTCCGTTTTCTGCGGTGTCTTCTTCGATGGGTCGCTGTGGATGCGACTCCAGTCTACGGAGGGGGCATGGGTACCTCACACGCCGCCGCGCGCCCCCCGGCGCGCTGAGCGCGCCTTGTAGGCGGCGGTACGCGCGGCCTTGGCGGTCGCCTTGTCGGGATGGTGATCGCCCAGAGCCTCCAGAACGTCCGCCACGTCGGTGTGCTGGGTCCGCCACAGTTCATCGATCATGGCCACCAGCTCGGCCCCCGGCGGCGCGTCGGCCAGGGCGGCCTCGACCGCCTCGGCGGGTTCGGCGGTCTCCAGCATCCCGGCGACGGTGTCGACGAACACCCAGAGGTACTCCTCCCGGGCCAGTTCTCGCCCGGACGGGTCGTCCACGGCGTTCAGCCACAGGACGGCATAGGGCGACACGAGAGGGTGCTCTCTAGCCGCACGGACCACCAGGGCGGCCTCGGGGCCGATCCGGTGCAGGACGGCGGCGGCGAGGTTGCGGGCGCCCGGGCCGCCGGTGCGCATCACGTCCAGAAGGTCGGCGGCGGCGTCCTTGGCGTCATGGGTGGCCAGCCAGCCCGTGATCTCCTCGTCCGCGGTGTCGGGACGGTGCCAGGTGAGGCCCTCGACCAGCGCGGCGGCCGGTGCGCCGGCCAGCTCGCCGACCAGGGGCGCGGTGAAGCCGTCCGCGAGCAGCAGTTCCCGGACGCCCCACACGCCCAGCGGGGTGAGTGCGCACCCCCCGTCACCTGCGGGCGTGAGGACACCCCACTCCTCCAGAGTGGCCAGTTCCAGGGAGAACGCGTCGTTCACCAGCGCGGACATGGCGTCCTGGTCGGAGAAGTCGTAGCTCTCGGCGACATGGTCGCGCAGCGCTTCGAGCAGTTCCCCCGGCGGGGTCGGCTCCTCCTGCTCGTACAGGTGGATGAGTACGCCGGTCAGCTCGTTCTGGACGAGCTCGATCGCGTCGAGCCCGTCCTCGGGGTCGTGCTCGGGCACCACGACGGCGTCGAACAGCGGAAGCCAGGCCGCCAGCAGCGCCGCGTCGTCGGCCGACCGCAGGCCGGCCAGCGCCGGACCGGGCGCGGCGGCGCCGCCCTCGGCCGTGATCACCTCCGCCTCGACGGCGGCCCACCACAGCCGCTCCAGCGCGGCCTCGTCCTCGACCTGGCCGGAGGCGCGCGGGGTCTCCAGGCCGAGCGCGCGCCTGGCCTCCCGCGCATCGGCCTCGGTGAGCTGGTCGTGCTCGGTGAGCGGCCGCTCGCCCGTCCACTCCGCCAGCGCGAGCACCTGCCCGGTCAGTGCGGACGCGCGGGCGGCCGCGGCGAGTTCGGCCTCCGGCGCCAGCCGGACGGGCGGGACGACCAGTTCCTCGGTCTGCCGCAGGTACTCATCGGTGCGGGCGTAACGCTCGTCCTCGGGCAGCGCCTCGAACTCGCGGACCCACGCCTCGACGGCGTCCTGGTCGTCCAGGGCGACGCCGTCGGCCCGCATGAGCCCGGCGATGACCTCGGCCGCGACCTGCCGCTCGGCGGTGTCGGCCTCGGCGACCACCGCGGCGAACTCGGGGCCGGCCCGCTCCACCTCGGCCGCCAGCTCGGCCGCCGCGGCGGCGGGCACCGCACCGGTGTCGCGCAGGAACGCCACGAGACCGCGCAGGGTGTCCAGGACGGCGGGGACCTCGTCCGTGCCGGCGACCACCGACTCGGGGAACACCTCCAGCAGCAGTTCGCGGACGCCCTCCGGGGTCAGCTCGCCCAGCCCGGTGAGGCCCATCTCCTCCCGGACGAGGTCGAGCAGGAGCCGCGCTCCCTGCTCGTCGAGCGCCTCGCCGTGCTCGTCCGCCCACAGCCGCAGCTCGCCCGCGGTCGTCTCCACCCAATTGTCGGCCACGCGAGAACCTTATTGGTCAGATCAGCTCCAGGGGGTCGATCTGAACACGTACGGTTTCTGCCACTTTGCGTGCGCTGCGAACACCTTGCGCCTCCTTCAGCGCGCGAGCCAGCGCGGATCCGGCGGCCCTCGGCACGCGGATCAGCGCACGCTCCTTCTCCGGCCCGTCTGCGGTACCCGTCGGAGAGACGGGGACGGGGCCGAGCACCTCCGCCCCATCGGGCAGTCGAGTGTCTGCCAAGAGCGCCCGTATGGCCGCCGGAGATGCCGTGAGCGACGCCATCCGCGCGGCCGGGGGGAAACCCACCTCCCGGCGCTCCGCCAGCTCGCGTTCCGCATAGGTGACCGGATCCCATCGGACGAGTGCCTGTACGGCCGGAAGGGACCCCTCCGCCGCCACCACCACGGGACATTGGGCACGCACGAGCGACGCCGCGTTCATCCACCGTCGGAGCGTTTCCTCTCCGGCGCGCAGGTCGGGGCGCCCCAGCAGTACCCAGCCGTCCAGCAGGAGCGCGGCCGTGTACCCGCCTTCGGCGGACGGCTCCGCGCCCGGTGTGGAGACCACCAGGGCCCGTTCCGCGCCGACTTCGTCAAGGATCGCCTCCCTCCCCGACGTGCGGACCTGCACACCGGGGAACGCTCTACCCAGCTCCTCGGCCGTGCGCTTGGCGCCCACCACCACGGCCCGCACCTGGAAGAACCCGCACTCGGGACAGTGCCAGTCGCCTGCGATTCGGCCGCACCACCGGCAGTACGGTGCGCCATGGGAGGACGGGAGCGCCAGCGGCCCCTGGCAGGCCACGCACTGGGCGAGCGTGCGGCACCGCCCGCACGCGATGCCCGGCACGTAACCGCGCCTGGGTACCTGCACCAGCACCGGACCGTCCTCCAGTGCGCCGCGGGCGGCCTCGAACGCCACGTTCGGCAGCCGCGCCGTACGGGCGGCTGCATCACGAGCGAGCTGCCCGTCCTCCCCTACGTAGCGGACGCGGGGCATCGCCGCCCTGACACGCACCCTGTCGGCGGCCAGGGAGTGGGCCCAGCCGCTCTCCACCAACTGGGTGGCATCCGTGGTTCGGGTGAAGCCGCCGAACAGCGCCCCCGCACCCGCCCTGTGCGCGCGCAGCGCCAGCACCTCACGCGGGTGTGGATACGGGGCGTGCGGTTCGGCATGCACATCGTCACCGTCGTCCCACAGCACGACCAGCCCCAGATCGGCGACCGGCGCGAACATCGCCGCCCGCGTCCCGACCACCGCGCGCGCCGAGCCGCGCAGCACGGCCAGCCACCGGCGGTACCGCTCGGCGGGGCCCAGCTCAGCCGTCAGCGCGACGTGCCGCCCCTCCCCCAGCTCGGCCTCCAGCGCCGCGTCCACGCGTGCGACGTCGCGTCCGTCCGCCACCACGATCAGCGCGCCGCGCCCGGCTTCGAGGACGACCGCCACGGCCCGCGCGATGGCTGCCGCCCACCGCGGGCCGGGCAGCGCCGTCCAGACCGCCCTGGGCGCTCTGCCGGACTCCAACGCGGCCAAGAACGAGGCCCCCGCCGGATACTCCTCCCAGACCCCTGCCCGCAGCCCGCCCTCCTCCGCCGGGCCCTCCACCGAGTCCTCCGCCTCCTGGACGGGCTCGGCTTCCACGCGCGCATGGCGGGGCGGGACGGCCAGGCGGATCACGTCGGCGAACGTGCCCGCATAGCGGTCGGCGACCTCGCGGGCCAGCGCCACGATCTCCGGGGTGAGGACGGGCTCGGACGAGGTCACCCGCTCCAGGAAGGACAGGCGGCCCTCGTGGTCGCTCTCGCCGACCCGCTCCAGCAGGAACCCGTCAACGAGTTGACCGGCGAAACGCACCCGGACCCGGCACCCAGGGACGGCCTTGGCGGCGAGCTCCGACGGCACCAGATAGTCGAAGGGGCGGTCCAGATGCGGAAGGGACATGTCGACGGCGATCCTGGCGACGGGCAGGGCGTCGGCGGGGCGTCGCGTACCCTTCTTTCCCTTGTCCGCGGGCTTCTTGTCGCGGGCCGCCTTCCCGTCCGCCGGCTTCGCCGCGGGAACCCGGGGGATGTCGTCCAGCCCCGGGATCAGCCCCGTGGTCAGCTCCGCTCCCCCGCCGTCCTTGGTCACGTCCCCGTCCTACCAGATCAACCCGACAGTCATCGGCGCGCGCTAGTCTGAGTGGTCCGCTCAGGGGGCCAGGTGAACGCCGGACCGTCGTCCGGCGCCCGCGCCCCTCGCCGTCCGACGAGTCCGTGCAGGCGATGTGACCACAGCACATACCCCAGAACGGACGGACGCACCGGTCCCGAAGGGGCCGTCGCGCCGTCCTCCACGTCCATCCCTGCCCTCTGCATGGCGGCGGTGGGCGAATCCGCGCCACCCCGTGGTGGCGGCCACCGTCGCCGCCGCCGTGATGCACCTGGTGTGGGCGCTCGTCCTCGCCACCGAGGGCGGCGACCTGGCCGCCCAGGCCGCCTGGACCGATTTCGCCTGGAAGCACCCCGACACGGCCTACAACTTCGCCTGGTACGGCGGGATGCACCCCGCCTCCTACAGCGTCCTGTCGCCCTACCTGATGGCCGTGTTCGGGATCAGAACCGTCGCGGTCGTGACGGGCACGCTCTCGGCGACGCTGACGGCGTACCTGCTGAGGCGCTTCCGCGCACCGGTCGCGCTGCCCGCCGCGCTGTGGGCGGCGTTCGCGCTTTCCTGCAACAGCGCGTCCGGGCGGGTCACGTTCAGCCTCGGCATGCTGTTCGCGCTCGCGGCGACGATCGTCGTGTTCACCGACCGCGGGACCCCGGCGCTGCGCGCGGCGGGCATGGTCGCCCTCGGCCTGCTGGCCACCCTCGCCAGCCCGGTGGCCGGGCTGTTCCTCATGGTGCTGGCCGCCGCGCTCATCCTCACCGGGCGGCGCCGCGCCGGGATCTGCCTCGCGGCGGGCCCACCGCTGGTGGTCGGCACGACGAGCCTGCTGTTCCCGTTCAGCGGAGTCCAGCCGATCTCGCTCACCGCGATCGTGCTCCCCGCGATCACCAGCGTCATCGCCGTGCTGGTGTGCGCCCCGCGCGAATGGAAGATCATCCGGATCTCGGCGGCGGTCTACCTCGCCGGCATCGCGCTGACCTGGCTCGTCCCCTCGCCCGTCGGCAGCAACGTCGAGCGGCTGTCGCTGCTGTTCGGCGGCATGATCCTGCTATCGGCGGTGGCGCGCGCACACGGGCGGGTACGGATCGCCGTGCTGTCGGTGGCGTTCATCGTCACCGCGTCCTGGCAGGTCGTGAAGCCCGTGGACGACGTGATCCACACCGAGCCCGCCGCGGCGGCCGCCCGGCACGCCCGCGGGCTGATCGCGGAGATGGACGCGCTCGGCGCCGACGAGTCCCGCATCGAGGTCGTCCCGCTGCGCTCGCACTGGGAGGCGGCCGGGTTGAGCCGCCACTTCATCCTCGCGCGCGGCTGGAACCGGCAGGTCGACGCCGAGCGCCACTCGCTGTTCTACGAGGAGGGCGCGCTCACCGCCGACTCCTACCGCGCCTGGCTGCACAAGTGGGCGGTGCACTACGTCGTCCTGCCCGAGCAGGAGGTCGACTGGTCCGCTCGGGACGAGGCCGCGATCGTGGAGGCCGGGCAGCCGTACCTGACGGAGGTCTGGAGCGACGAGCACTGGCGCCTGTTCCGCGTGTCGCGGACCACACCGCTGGCCGACCGCCCGGCCGAGATCAAGCACATCAACTCCGGCGAGATGGTCATCGACATGCCCGCCGCAGGCACGGCCCTGGTACGCATCGCCTGGTCGCCCTGGCTCAGCATTGCCGGCAAGGGCGGCGCCACCGGCTGCCTGGCGCGCGCGGGCGAGTTCGTCCAGATGAGCGTCAGGGGTCCTGGCCGCTACACCATCGCCGCGCGGTACGGCCTCCACCGAGGCAACCACTGCAAGAGCTGAGACGCTCGACGAACATCGAGGGCCCCGGAACCGTTGCGGTTCCGGGGCCCTCTGCAAACGAGACGAGGCAAGCCGGGGCGGGTTACAGGCCCGCGGCGGTGGCCAGGTCCTTCGCACGGTCCGTGGACTCCCAGGAGAAGTCGGGCTCCGGCCGGCCGAAGTGGCCGTAGGCGGCGGTCTGCTGGTAGATCGGGCGGAGCAGGTCCAGATCGCGGACGATCGCGGCCGGGCGCAGGTCGAAGACGTCGATGACGGCGGCCTGGATCTTGGCGACGGGAAGCTTCTCGGTGCCGAAGGTCTCCACGAAGACCCCGACCGGGTGGGCCTTGCCGATCGCGTAGGCGATCTGGACCTCGGCGCGGTCGGCGAGTTCGGCAGCGACGATGTTCTTGGCGACCCAACGCATCGCGTACGCGGCGGACCGGTCGACCTTGGACGGGTCCTTGCCGGAGAACGCGCCGCCGCCGTGCCGGGCCATGCCGCCGTAGGTGTCGACGATGATCTTGCGTCCGGTGAGCCCGGCGTCGCCCATCGGACCGCCGATCTCGAACCGTCCGGTGGGGTTGACCAGCAGCCGGTAGCCGTCGTTGTCGAGGTCGAACTCGGCGAGCACCGGGTCGACGACGTGCTCCTTGACGTCGGGGCTCAGCAGTTCCTTCAGGTCGATGTCGGGGGCGTGCTGGGACGACACCACGACCGTGTCGAGGCGGACCGCGCGGTCCCCGTCGTATTCGATGGTGACCTGGGTCTTGCCGTCGGGACGCAGGTAGGGGACGTCACCGGTCTTGCGGACGTGCGACAGCCGCCGCGCCAGCTTGTGCGCCAGCGTGATCGGCAGCGGCATCAGCTCGGGGGTCTCGTTGGTGGCGTAGCCGAACATCAGGCCCTGGTCGCCGGCGCCCTGGCGGTCCAGGTCGTCCAGCCCCTCGCCTTCCCGGGTCTCGTAGGCGTCGTCGACGCCCTGCGCGATGTCGGGCGACTGCGCGCCGATGGACACCGACACGCCGCAGGAGTGGCCGTCGAAACCCTTCTTGGACGAGTCGTAGCCGATTTCGAGGATCTTCTCCCGGATCACGCCGGGGATGTCCACATAGGTCTCGGTGGTGACCTCACCGGCCACGTGCACCTGACCGGTCGTGATCATGGTCTCGACGGCGACCCGGCTCTTCGGGTCGTCCTTGAGCATCGAGTCGAGGATCGCGTCGCTGATCTGGTCCGCAATCTTGTCCGGGTGTCCTTCGGTGACGGACTCGGAGGTGAACAGGCGGCGAGACACGTACGTGAACTCCTTGCAGCGGCTGCTGACTGACGTCGCAGGACGGATTTCTTATCGAGTTCGGCGGAGGGACGCCGCCCCTCCCCCAGTAATTCCCTACAGGTCTGGTGGCGAGTCTAGCGGGATCGGGTTCGGGCACCACCAAAGCCTCGCTAGAGCCACGTGCGCCCCGTCACAGGGCAGGTGCCCCGTCACACGGAACGCGGGGGTTTCAGGCGGGCCGCGACGAGATCCCACACGGTATCGGCGAGCGCCTCCTTGGCGCCGCGGGGGACGTCGGTGCGGGATCCGTCCGCACCCAGGATGACCGCGGCGTTGTCGGGTTGGCCGAAGGTCAGGCCCTCGCCGACCTGGTTGACGACGAGAAGGTCGCTGCCCTTGCGGGCGAGCTTCGCGCGACCGTTCTCCAGGACGTCGTCGGTCTCGGCGGCGAAGCCGACGATCACCTGGCCGGGACTCCGCACGCGGCCGAGTTCGGCCAGGATATCGGCGTTCTTGCTCAGCCGGATCGGCTCGGGCCCGGCGTCCTCGGTCTTCTTGATCTTCGAGCCGCGGTAGTCGGCCGGCCGGAAGTCGGCGACCGCGGCGGCCATCACGACCGCGTCGGCGCCCGCGGCGGCCTCCAGGACGGCCTGGCGCATCTCGGCGGCGGATCCCACGGGCAGCACGCGCGTGCCGGCGGGGTCGGGCAGGGCGACGTTGGCGGCCACGAGCGTCACCCGGGCGCCGCGGGCGGCGGCGGTGCGGGCGAGGGCGTAGCCCTGGAGCCCGGATGACCGGTTGCCGATGAAGCGGACCGGGTCGATGGGCTCGCGGGTGCCGCCGGCGGACACGACGACGTGCCGGCCCGCGAGGTCGCGCCCGTCCGCACCGCGCGCGAGGACGTGCCGGGCGACCTCGAACAGCTCGGCGGGGTCGGGCAGCCGGCCGGGTCCGGTGTCCTTGCCGGTGAGCCGCCCGGAGGCCGGCTCGACGACGACCGCACCGCGGGAGCGCAGCGTCTGCACGTTCGCACGGGTCGCGGGGTGCTCCCACATCTCGGTGTGCATCGCGGGGGCGAACACGACCGGGCAGCGCGCGGTGAGGAGCGTGTTGGTGAGCAGGTCGCCGGCGAGCCCGTGCGCGGCCTTGGCGAGCAGGTCGGCGGTGGCGGGCGCGACGAACACGAGGTCGGCGCCCTGCCCGAGCCGGACGTGCGGCACTTCGGCGACGCCGTCCCACACCTGTGACGAGACAGGGTTCCCCGACAGCGCGGCCCAGGTGGGCTCGCCCACGAACCGCAGCGCATCGGCGGTCGGCACGACGTGCACGTCATGCCCCGACTCGGCGAACAGACGGAGCAACTCGCACACCTTGTAGGCGGCGATCCCGGCCCCCACCCCCAGCACGACACGCGGCTTAGCGGAGGTCACACGCCCTCAGCCCTCCCATAGGCACCCACGCCACAATTGTCACCCGCCACACACCGCACTCCCGCGCGGGCCCTGACGACCGCGAGACGGCCCGAGCAGTCCCACGCTCCCCACAGGTACCTCAGCCCGCGACCACTGGAACGTTGCGATCGCGTGCGAAGCCAGATACGAGCGAAGCGAGGATCTGATCGCGAAGCGAGCCGCCAGGCGAGTCGGAAGCGATGCGGCGATCGCCGCAGTGCCCGCCGAAGGAGGGCCGCCAAGGCCCGACCGCCGAGGGCACTGCATTGGCACTACCCTTCGATGGGCTCGGCGTTCAGGAGGCCCTCGCGGGTCTCGCGCAGGGCGATCGAGAGGGGCTTCTCCTGGACCTGCGTCTCGACGAGCGGGCCGACGTACTCCAGCAGGCCCTCGCCCAGCTGGGCGTAGTAGGCGTTGATCTGCCGCGCGCGCTTGGCCGCGATGCTCACGAGGCCGTACTTGGTGTCGACGACCTCGAGGAGCTCGTCGATCGAGGGGTTGGTGATGCCCTCACTGCTGGCTGCCACTCGGTGGCCTTCCGCTAGATGGCGATCCCCGTCCGCCGACGGGGCGGCGGGTCACTGATGAACAGCCATCAAGGCTAGCAGCTCGCGGCACACGTCCCGGACGGAGGTGTTGACGAGCGTGACGTCGAACTCCTTCTCGGCGGCCAGCTCCACACGGGCGGCGTCGAGGCGGCGCTCGATCACGTCGGGGGGCTCGGTGCCGCGGCCGGTGAGCCGGCGGACGAGTTCCTCCCAGGAGGGGGGTGCGAGGAAGACCAGGCGCGCCTCGGGCATGGACCGGCGGACCTGCCGGGCGCCCTGGAGGTCGATCTCCAGCAGCACCGGCTCGCCGCGGGCCAGCCGTTCTTCGACGGGTCGGCGCGGGGTGCCGTAGCGGTTGCCCGTGAACTCCGCCCATTCGAGCAGTTCCCCTTCGGCGACGAGCCGGTCGAAACCGGCGTCGTCGACGAAGAAGTACTGCACACCGTGGGTCTCACCCGGCCGAGGGGACCGGGTGGTCACCGAGACCGACAGCCACACCCGGGGGTGTGAGCGCCGGATCTCGGCGACGACCGTGCTCTTGCCGACGCCTGACGGCCCGGAGAGGACCGTCAGCCGCCGGAGGAGCGGGCCATTCGGCTTGGAGCCGTCCGGCGCAGGAATGGGTGCGCCGGGGTCGGACGGGATGGAGTCGGACTCGGGGTACCCCGAGCCGGCCGCGGCGGACTCGCCGCCGCGCCCGCCCGTGAGTCGCGCGTCAGCGGTTCGCACTTCCGCCGAACTCACGCTCCAGGGAGGCGCGCTGGTTCGCGCCGAGGCCCCGCACACGGCGGGACTCGGCGATACCCAGACGCTCCATGATCTGCTTCGCACGGACCTTGCCCACGCCGGGCAGCGATTCCAGGAGGGCCGAGACCTTCATCTTTCCGATGACGTCGTCGGCTTGTCCCTCCTTGAGAACCTCGGCGAGAGAGGTTCCCCCGTGCTTGAGCTTGTTCTTAACCTCGGCCCGCTCCTTGCGCGCCTTGGCAGCCTTCTCCAAGGCTGCGGCGCGCTGTTCGGGGGTTAGGGGCGGAAGAGCCACGCCGGGTCACCTCAGGTTTCCACTCGACGGAGTCGGACGGGTTGGGAAACTAGCGAGTTCACGCCCCTTTAGGCAACGTGAAGTGCCGTTTAGCCCGCCACAAATTCATGAAAATCACTCCCCGGAGTGTCCTGAATACGGATTGTACACAACTCGGGCCCGTCGGCACCCCATCCCCATGCCTTGCTGGGACTTTCGCATGATCGTGAAAATCCCCCCTTTCTGACCCGATTTGCGGCACCGAGTACCCAAATGCCGCGGCGACCGGGCCGTGTACGGGGTCGCACGACCATGATCCCGGCACCCTCCCGACACCCCGCACCGCCCCCCAGGGAGCCACAAATGTGACGTCGCCCACACGGCGGCCGCGGGCTAGTGACGCTCGTCACGCCGGGCCGTTCCGCACGTCGGGGCCGCACCGCGCCTGCCATCCTCGTCCCAATCCGCCCGCCAAGATCGTTCCGCCCCCCGGAGGCGCCGCCCCCTCCAGCTCCCCGCTCCCCCTCGCTCCCGCCCCCGGCCGGGTCCTCCCCGGAGGACATCGGCCGCGCGGAAACGATTCCAACGGAACCGCCGTGACAACTCGGAGTAACGGTGCCGGCAAACCCCGTGTCCGGTTGAACGACTTCAGCCGTTCGCCACGTACCGGATTGTGGAAGACCGCGCCGCCCCATTGGCATTGCGAAGAAACGACTAAGAACGATCCAGCACGCTCTAGTGGGGTCGGCGCTAAACGCTGCCCAGAAAGCAAATCTCATCTTCCGGGCGCGCGTCCGCCCCTCCCGTCCCGGCGGCTACGGGGTGCCGGCGGAGGTGCGTCGCAGCGCGGCCGCGATACCCGCGGCGGCGGCACCGGGATCGGGCGCGCCGGTGATGGGACGGCCGATGACCAGCAGGTCCGCGCCCGCGGCGAGGGCCTGCTCGGGGGTGGCGACGCGCGCCTGGTCCTGCACGTCGGCGCCCGCAGGGCGGACGCCGGGGGTGATGAGCGTGATGTCCGGACCGACCTCCGCGCGGACGGCCGCGGCCTCCTGCGGGGAGCACACGAGCGCCTGGGCGCCCGCCTCGACGGCGAGGGTGGCGAGCCGCCGGACGGCGTCGGGCGCGGGGCCCTCGAGCCCGATCGCGGTGAGGTCCGCCTCGCGCAGGGACGTCAGGACGGTCACGGCGGCGATCGTGGTGGCCGGGGCGGCCTCGACGGCCGCGCGGATCATGGCGGGGCCCCCGGCGGCGTGCACGGTCAGGTAGGACGGCCTGAGCCGCGCGACGGCCCTGGCGGCGCCGCGGACGGTCGCGGGGATGTCGTGCAGCTTCAGGTCGAGGAACACCTGGACGCGGCTGGCACCGCGGACGCTGGCGATGACGTCCGGCCCGTACCGCAGGTACAACTCCAGGCCCACCTTGACGGTGGAGACGTGCGGGGTCACCTGGGTGGCCCAGCGCGCGGCCGTCTCCAGGTCAGGGGCGTCCAAGGCGACGGCGATGGGGGCGGCGGTCACAGCGTCTCCTTCTCGGGCTCTTGGGGGCGCACCTGGGGCGGCACGTAGCCGGCCGGCTTGTGCGCGAGGCCCACGGCGTCGGCGAGGCGCCCGATGCGGCGCGCCGCGAGGGCCTCCTCCAGTTCGCGCAGGACTCGGGGCCCGGCGGTCGGGTCATGGAACAGGGCGGTGCCGACGGCGACGGCGGAGGCGCCGGCGAGGATGTACTCCAGCGCGTCCAGGCCGGTGGCGACGCCGCCGACGCCGATGATGGGCGTGCTGGGCAGCGCGGAGTGCACCTGGTAGACGCAGCGGACGGCGACCGGCCGGATCGCGGGCCCGGACAGGCCGCCCGACACCCCGGTGAGGCCGGGTCGCAGGGTCCGCGGATCGATCGCCATGCCCTCCATCGTGTTGATCAGGGTGAGGCCGTCCGCGCCGGCGTCGACGCACGCCAGGGCGATCGTGACGATGTCGGTGACGTCGGGCGCGAGCTTGGCCAGGACGGGCACGCCCGGCCTGGCGTTGGCGCGGACGGCGCGGATGACCGACGCCGCGGCGGTCGGGTGCCGGGCGAACATCCGGCCGCGGTCCTCGACGTTCGGACAGGCGACGTTGACCTCGATCGCGGAGACGCCGGGGACGTGGCGGAGCCGGAGCGCGAGGTCGCCGTACTCCTCGACGCTGTTGCCCGCGACGGACACGATGGTGCGGACGTCCTGCTCGATCAACCACGGCAGGTCACGTTCCAGGAAGGTCTCGATGCCGGGGCCAGGCAGGCCCATGGCGGTGAGCAGGCCGCTGGGGGTCTCGGTCACGCGGGGCGTGGGGCGGCCCGCGCGCGCTTGGGCCATCACCGAGGTGGTGACGAACGCTCCAAGGCGGCTCAGGTCGAAGAACTGGGCGAGTTCCCGTCCCGTCCCGCCACAGCCGGAGGCCGTCAGGACGGGATTGGGGAGCTCCAGGGCCCCGAGGGTGGTCCGGACCCGGTCGCTCACTGGGAGCCTCCTTCGGAGACGCTGAGGACCCGCGGCGCGCCGAGCGCGTCGAACGGGATGGTGCCGAGGTCGCCCCAGCGGACGCGGTCGCCGCGCAGGACGGGCCCGTCCGCGCAGGCGCGCACCATGCGGGTCACGCCGTCGTCGCCGTGGACGGGGAGCATGCACGTCATGCACACGCCGGTGCCGCAGGCGCCCGTCCGCTGGAGGAACTCCTCGACCGACACCTGGGACGGCAGGCCGAAGTCGCCGGCGACCTGGGTGACGGCGCGCAGCAGGCCGGTGGGGCCGCAGCCGTAGACGACGTCGGCGCCGGTCTCCTGGAGGATGCGGGGCAGCACGTCGCGGACGGTGCCGCGCTCGCCCATCGAACCGTCCTCGGTGGTGATGGTCGCGGAGTCGCCGATGCGCTGCGCCATGCGGGACCCGAACACGGCCTTGGCGGACGGCCCGCCGAGCACGAAGTGCACCTGGCAGCCGCGCCGCAGGAGCGTGTCGGCGAGCGCGAACACGGCGGCGCCGCCGGGGCCGCCGCCGACGAGCAGGCAGGCCACGGGGTCGCGCGGAAGCCGGAACGGGCGGCCGAGCGGCCCGAGCAGGTCGACCTGGTCACGGGAGCGGCGCCCGGCGAGCCAGGCGGTGCCGGGTTCGGTGTCGGCGAACACGATCTCGACGGTGCCGCCGTAGTCGGACTTGACCTCGTGCACACCGAAGCAACGGCGTGCCAGCCGGGAGGTGTGCTCGCCGCCGATGGCGAGCGCCAGGAACTGGCCGGGCCTGAACCGCTCGGCGACTGCGGGGGCCACCAGCGTCATCGCGTGGTAGTCCTGCACCTGGCGGACCGTCAGGACCGTCGCCGACGTCTGCACCGGTGTGTCGGACACCCGCTCTCCCTCTCCTCGTTCGCCGCGCCGGGCGTGGGCGGGCGAGGCTGGTCGCCCGGCCCCCGCCCGGCGCCTGTCACCGCGCCCCGGCGCGGCCGTGGGCGCCGCTGAGCCGCTCGGCGTGCTCCTGGAGGGAGCGGACGCCGACCTGGCCTCCCGTGACGGCCTCGATGCCCTGGACGGCCGCGGCGAGCCCTTGGACGGTCGTCACGCACGGTACGCCCCGCAGCACGGCCGCGGTACGGATCTCGTAACCGTCGAGCCGGGGCCCGGACTGGCCCGGGCTGCCGAAGGGCGTGTTGACGATGAGGTCGACCTCGCCGTCCAGGACGCGCTGCACGATGGTGGGCTCGCCGTCCGGGCCCGGACCCTCGCCGTGTTTGCGCACGATCTTGGCACGCACGCCGTTGCGGCGCAGGACCTCGGCGGTCCCTTCCGTGGCAAGAATCTCAAAGCCCAGGTCAGCGAGACGCTTGACCGGGAAGATCATGTGCCGTTTGTCCCGGTTCGCCACCGACACGAACGCCCGGCCCTTGGTGGGCAGGGAGCCGTAGGCGGCCTGCTGTGACTTGGCGTAGGCGGTGCCGAACACCTCGTCGATGCCCATGACCTCACCGGTGGAGCGCATCTCCGGGCCGAGGACGGTGTCGACGCCCTGGCCCTGCGCGTTGCGGAACCGGTCGAAGGGCAGGACAGCCTCCTTCACCGCGATCGGCGCGTCCAGCGGGAGGGTCCCGCCGTCACCGGCCTCGGGCAGCAGTCCCTCCGCGCGGAGCTGCGCGATGGTGGAGCCCATCATCACGCGGGCGGCGGCCTTGGCGAGCGGCACGGCCGTCGCCTTGGACACGAACGGGACCGTCCGGGACGCGCGCGGGTTGGCCTCCAGCACGTACAGGACGCCCGCGGAAAGGGCGTACTGGACGTTCATGAGGCCGAGCACCCCGACGCCCCGCGCGAGCGCCTCGGTGGACTCGCGGATGCGGCGGATGTCGTCGTGCCCCAGGGTGATCGGCGGGAGCGCGCACGCGGAGTCGCCGGAGTGGATGCCGGCCTCCTCGATGTGCTCCATGACGCCCCCGAGGTACAGCTCCTCGCCGTCGAACAGGGCGTCCACGTCGATCTCGATGGCCTCGTCCAGGAACCGGTCGACCAGCACGGGGTGCTCCGGGCTCGCCTCGGTGGCGCGGGCCATGTACGACTCCAGCGTCACGTCGTCGTACACGATCTCCATGCCGCGTCCGCCCAGCACGTACGAGGGGCGGACGAGGACGGGATAGCCGATCTCGGCGGCGATGTCGCGGGCCTCCGCGTAGGAGGTCGCGGTGCCGTGCTTGGGCGCGAGCAGCCCGGCCCGGTGCAGGACACGCCCGAACGCGCCACGCTCTTCGGCCAGGTGGATGCTCTCCGGCGAGGTGCCCACGATCGGCACGCCGGCGTCCTTGAGCTTCTGGGCGAGGCCCAGGGGGGTCTGGCCGCCGAGTTGGACGATGACGCCCGCGACCTCGCCGGACTGCTGCTCGGCGTAGACGACCTCCAGGACGTCCTCCAGGGTGAGCGGCTCGAAGTAGAGCCGGTCGGAGGTGTCGTAGTCGGTGGAGACGGTCTCGGGGTTGCAGTTGACCATGACGGTCTCGTAGCCCGCCTCGGCCAGCGTGAACGAGGCGTGGACGCAGGAGTAGTCGAACTCCACGCCCTGCCCGATGCGGTTGGGGCCGCTGCCCAGGATGAGCACCTTGGGCTTGACGCCCGGGGGCACCTCGGTCTCCTCGTCGTAGGCCGAGTACAGATACGGGGTCTGCGCCGCGAACTCGGCCGCGCAGGTGTCCACCGTCAGGTACACCGGGCGGACGCCCAGAGCGTGCCGCACTTCCCGGACGACCTCTTCGGACAGGTTGCGCAGCTCACCGATCTGGGCGTCGGAGAACCCGTGTCGCTTGGCGCGCAGGAGTTTGTCCCTGGTGAGCGCGTCGTCGGCCGTGCGGATCTCCTCGGCGATCTCGTTGATGGCGGCGATCTGGTCGAGGAACCACGGGTCGATGCCGGTCGCCTCGTACAGGTCCTGGACCCCGGCACCGGCCCAGAGGGCGCGCTGGACGTCCCTGAGGCGCCCGTCGTGCGGTCTCCCGGCGGACTCGACGAGGGCGTCGACGTCGAACTCCCCGGTCCAGCTGAACGATGATCCCTTCTGCTCCAGCGATCGCAGTGCCTTCTGCAGCGCCTCGGTGAAGCAGCGCCCGATGGCCATGGCCTCGCCCACGGACTTCATGTGCGTGGTGAGCGTGCCGTCCGCGCCGGGGAACTTCTCGAACGCGAACCGCGGGACCTTGACCACCACGTAGTCGAGCGTGGGCTCGAACGAGGCGGGCGTCTCGCGGGTGATGTCGTTCGGGATCTCGTCCAGCGTGTACCCGATGGCGAGCTTGGCGGCGATCTTGGCGATGGGGAAGCCGGTGGCCTTGGACGCCAGCGCCGAGGAGCGCGACACCCGCGGGTTCATCTCGATGACGATCATCCGGCCGGTGCCGGGGTGGACGGCGAACTGGATGTTGCAGCCGCCGGTGTCGACACCGACCTCGCGGATCACCGCGATGGCGACGTCCCGCATGTTCTGGTACTCGCGGTCGGTCAGCGTCAGCGCGGGCGCGACGGTGATCGAGTCGCCGGTGTGCACGCCCATCGGGTCGAGGTTCTCGATCGAGCAGACGATCACCACGTTGTCGTGGCGGTCGCGCATGACCTCCAGCTCGTACTCCTTCCAGCCGATGATCGACTCCTCCAGGAGCACCTCGCTGGTCGGGGACGCGTCGAGCCCGGCGCCGCCGATGCGGCGCAGGTCGTCCTCGTCGTGGGCGAACCCGGATCCGGCGCCGCCCATCGTGAACGAGGGCCGCACGACGACCGGGTACCCGAGCTCGTCCGCGGCGGCCAGGCACTCGTCCATCGTGTGGCAGATGAGCGAGCGGGCCGACTCGGCGTTCAGGCCCTGCTCGCGCGCGACCTTGGCGACGACCTCCTTGAACCTCTCCCGGTTCTCCCCGGCCTGGATCGCGTCCACGTCGGCCCCGATCAACTCGACCCCGTACCGCTCCAGGGCGCCGCTCTCGTAGAGCGCTATGGCGGTGTTCAGGGCCGTCTGGCCGCCGAGGGTGGGCAGCAGGGCGTCCGGCCGCTCCTTTGCGATGATCTTTTCGACGACCTCGGGGGTGATCGGCTCCACGTACGTGGCGTCCGCGAACTCGGGGTCGGTCATGATCGTTGCGGGGTTGCTGTTGACCAGCGTCACCCGCAGGTCCTCGTCCCGCAGCACCCGGCACGCCTGCGTGCCGGAGTAGTCGAACTCGCAGGCCTGGCCGATGACGATCGGCCCGGAGCCGATCACCAGGACGGAAGTCAGGTCTTCACGGCGCGGCATTACCTCGACCCCTCCATGATCTCGCAGAAACGGTCGAAGAGCCCGGCGGCGTCGTGCGGGCCCGCCGCGGCCTCCGGGTGGTACTGGACGCTGAACGCCGGGCGGTCCAGGAGCCGCAGCCCCTCCACGCACCCGTCGTTCAGGTTGACGTGGCTGACCTCGGCCCGCCCGTAGGGGGTATCGAACGGCCCGTCGGTGGGCGCGTCCACGGCGAAGCCGTGGTTGTGGGCGGAGACGTCGACCTTGCCGGTCGTCCGGTCCTGGACAGGTTGGTTGATGCCCCGGTGACCGAACTTCAGCTTGTACGTGCGTAGCCCGAGCGCGCGCCCGAAGATCTGGTTGCCGAAGCAGATGCCGAAGAACGGCTTGCCCGCGTCCAGGACGCCCCTCAGCGCATCCACCGCGTATCCGGAGGCGGCGGGGTCCCCGGGCCCGTTGGAGAAGAACACGCCGTCCGGCGCGATGGCGAGGATCTCCTCGGCCGTGCTGGAGGCCGGCAGAACGTGCACCTCACAGCCCCGCTCGGACATCCGGTACGGCGTCATGGACTTGATACCGAGGTCCACGGCCGCGACCGTGTAGCGCTTCTCGCCCTGGGCCGGGATCACGTACGTCTCAGATGTCGAGACGCTCTGGGCCAGGTCGGCGCCCTCCATGGAGAGGCTCTGTCGGACACGTTCCAGCAGCGCATCCTCGCCTGGGGTGAGCGCCTCAGGGCCGCTGAAGATGGCGGCCCGCATCGCGCCCTTGTCCCGCAGGTGCCGCGTCAGGGCGCGCGTGCCGGGCATGGCGATGCCCACCACACCCTGCTCGCGCAAGGCGGATCCCAGCGAGCCGGTGGCCCGCCAGTTGGAGGCGACCCGCGCGGGCTCGCGCACTACGTATCCGGCGACCTGGATACCGCGCGACTCCGGATCCTCGTCGTTCACGCCGGTGTTGCCGATGTGGGGGGCGGTCATGGCCACGATCTGCCGGGCGTAGGACGGGTCGGTGAGGGTCTCCTGGTAGCCGGTCATGCCGGTGTTGAAGACGATCTCACCGAAGGTCTCGCCTTCGGCTCCGTACGCGACCCCGTGGAACACCCTGCCGTCTTCCAGAACGAGCAGAGCAGGGTTCATTGGAGCTTCCCTTCGAGGACGGTCGGGCGGCCGCGCAGGAACGTGGCGATGACTCGGCCGGGCAGCTCCAGCCCCGCGAACGGGGTGTTGCGGCTCTTGGAGGTCATCGCCGAAGCGTCCACGGTGCGGCGCGGCGACGGGTCGTACAGCGTGATGTTGGCGGGCGAGCCCACCTCAAGCGGACGACCCTGTCCGGAGAGGCGGCCGATGCGGGCGGGGGCGGACGACATCCGGTCGGCGACGCCCGCCCAGTCGAGCAGGCCGGTGTCGACCATGGCCTCCTGGACGACGGGCAGCGCCGTCTCCAGGCCGATCATGCCCATCGCGGCCACGGCCCACTCGGTCTCCTTGGCCTCGACCGGGTGCGGGGCGTGGTCGGTGGCGACGCAGTCGATCGTCCCGTCGGCGAGGGCGCGCCGCAGGGCGGTGACGTCGTCGGCGGTGCGCAGCGGCGGGTTGACCTTGTAGATCGGGTCGTAGGTCCCGGCGCGCCCGTCGTCGAGCAGCAGGTGGTGCGGGGTGACCTCGGCGGTGACCGGGCAGCCCTTGCTCTTGGCCCAGCGGATGATCTCCACCGAGCCGGCCGTGGAGACGTGGCAGACGTGCAACCGCGATCCGACGTGCTGGGCGAGCAGCACGTCCCGGGCGATGATCGCCTCCTCCGCGACCGCGGGCCAGCCGGCCAGCCCGAGCGCCGCCGACATCTCGCCCTCGTTCATCTGCGCGCCCTCGGTGAGCCGCGGCTCCTGCGCGTGCTGGGCGACGACGCCGTCGAACGCCTTCACGTACTCCAGCGCCCGCCGCATGATCACCGCGTCGGACACGCAGTGCCCGTCGTCGGAGAACATCCGCACGCGGGCGGCCGAGTCGGCCATCGCGCCGAGTTCGGCGAGCTTCTCGCCCGCGATGCCGCGCGTGACGGCGCCGACCGGCTGGACGTCGCAGTACCCGGCCTCGCGCCCGAGCCGCCACACCTGCTCGACCACGCCCGCCGTGTCGGCGACCGGATCGGTGTTGGCCATCGCGTGGACGGCCGTGTAGCCGCCCATCGCGGCTGCCTTCGTCCCGGACTCGACGGTCTCGGCGTCCTCGCGCCCTGGCTCGCGCAGGTGGGTGTGCAGGTCGACGAGCCCCGGCAGCGCGACCTGGCCGGCGGCGTCGACGACCTCGGCGCCCGCCGCGTCCAGCCCGGCCCCGACCTCGGCGATCTTCCCGTCCCGCAGCAGGATGTCGGTGGGCGCGCCGCCCAGGATCCGCGCGCCCCTGATCAGGTGGTTCATTCGGAGACCTCCTTGCCGATGGCGGGCTCGGAGCCGCCGAGCAGCAGATAGAGCACGGCCATCCGGGCGCTGACGCCGTTGGCGACCTGCTCGACGATCGTGGAGCGGACGGAGTCGGCGACGTCGGCCGCGATCTCCACGCCGCGGTTCATCGGGCCGGGATGCATGACGATGGCGTGCTCGGGAAGCCTGGCCATGCGCTCACCGTCCAGCCCGTAGCGGCGGCTGTACTCGCGCACCGTCGGGAAGTAGGCGGCGTTCATGCGCTCCTGCTGGACGCGCAGCATCATGATGACGTCGCTCTTGGGGATCACGGCGTCGAGGTCGTAGGAGACCGCGCACGGCCAGGTGTCGATGGCGACGGGCAGCAGCGTCGGCGGCGCGACCACGGTCACGTCGGCGCCGAGCGTGTCGAGCAGCAGCACGTTGGATCGTGCCACGCGGCTGTGGAGGACGTCGCCGACGATCGTGACCCTGCGGCCCTCCAGACCGCCCAGGCGCTTGCGCATCGTGAACGCGTCCAGAAGGGCCTGCGTCGGGTGCTCGTGGGTGCCGTCGCCGGCGTTCACCACGCTGCCCCGCACCCAGCCGGCGAGCCGGTGCGGGGCGCCCGAGGCGCCGTGCCGGACGACGACGCCGTCCGCGCCCATCGCCTCCAGGGTCAGCGCGGTGTCCTTCAGGCTCTCGCCCTTGGACACGCTGGACCCCTTCGCCGAGAAGTTGATCACGTCGGCGGACAGCCGCTTGGCGGCCGCCTCGAAGGAGATGCGGGTCCGGGTGGAGTCCTCGAAGAACAGGTTGACCACCGTCCGGCCCCGCAGGGTCGGCAGCTTCTTGATCGAACGGCCCGCGACCTGGGCGAGTTCCTCGGCCGTGTCCAGCACGAGCAGCGCGTCGTCCTTGGTGAGGTCGGCCGCCGAGATGAGATGTCGCTTCATTTCCCTCCTCCGGCCGGGCCGAGCAGCACCGCGTCGCGCCCGTCGTTCTCGTTCAGCAGGACCCGCACGGTCTCCCGCATGGAGGTGGGCAGGTTCTTGCCGACGTAGTCCGCGCGGATCGGCAGCTCGCGGTGCCCGCGGTCCACCAGCACGGCGAGTTGGACGGCGCGGGGGCGCCCGAGGTCGTTCAGCGCGTCGAGCGCGGCGCGGACCGTACGTCCGGAGAAGAGCACGTCGTCGACCAGGACGACCACACGGTCGTCGACCCCGTCGGGGGGAAGCTCGGTACGTCCCAGTGCCCGCGCGGGCCGCATCCGCAGATCGTCGCGGTACATGGTCACGTCCAGAGAACCCCAGGGCACCGGGCGGCCCTCGACTTCGCCCAGAAGTCCCGCCAGCCGTTCGGCGAGCGTCACCCCACGGGTCTGAATGCCGAGCAGCAGGACGTCGTGCCCGCCCTTGGTGCGTTCGAGGATCTCGTGCCCGATCCTGGTAAGCGCGCGCCGGATGTCCGGTTCCTCTAGAACGGCCTTCGGCCGAGGGTCACCGTCTGCCACGCGCGCCTCCGCCGGCCCGTCCGGCCGGGGGGCAGCATTCACCACCGAAACCTCCTTTCCCGCCTCACAGGACGGGTCTTAAAGGACGCCTTGTCTCCCACACCGTAGCAGCCGGGCCCCGTCCGCCCGCACCGGGAGGTCGAACGTCTTGCCTGGTGAGAGGGGTCACACTCGAACACGCTGCGCTCTCGAAAAGGGGCGGGGGAACGGTCCGTCCCGCCGTGCCCGCAGGGCTTGCGGGCGATCTGGACGACCCGGATCGAGACCGGTTGATTCGACCGCTTTTTTCCAATCGGCTTGACCTGAAGCCGTCCCCGTTTTACCGTCACTGTCCGTAACCATCCCTGGGGGCGGATTCCCGAGGCCAATGGCTTCGAGAACCGCCCACTCCCGGCGACCGCCGGGGTCCAACGACGACGAAAGTGAGCCTGGGGGGCCGCATAATGCCGTCTGAATACGCTAAGGCTCTCGGCGCGCGCCTGCGCGCCATCCGCACCCAGCAGGGACTGTCCCTGCACGGTGTGGAGGAGAAGTCCCGCGGCCGCTGGAAGGCCGTCGTCGTGGGTTCGTACGAGCGGGGCGACCGCGCCGTCACCGTTCAGAAGCTGGCCGAGCTCGCCGATTTCTACGGCGTGCCGGTTTCCGAGTTGCTGCCCGGCGGAGCCGCGCCGAGCCCGCTCGGGCCTACACCCAAGCTCGTGATCGACCTCGAGCGGTTGCAGCAGCTTCCGAAAGACAAGGCCGGTCCTCTCGCCCGTTACGCCGCGACGATCCAGAGCCAGCGGGGCGACTACAACGGAAAGGTTTTGTCCATCCGCCAGGAAGACCTGCGTTCACTCGCGGTCATCTACGACAAGTCCCCGAACGAGCTCACAGAAGAGCTCATCACCTGGGGCGTCCTCGACCCGGAGGCGCGCCGCGCCGTCGAGTCGTTCTGACCCAACCGCACCACTCGCACCGTCCGGGGCCTGCCGCGTCAGCGGCGGGCCCCGTTCGATTGCGCTACTCCGGGCCGACCGGACATAACGTGGCAAACAAGCGCCATGGCGGCCGCAGGACGGCGGCAGGGCGGCCAGGAGGACCCCCTGCGCGGCCCGTAGAGGTCCCTTAGGCGCCCGACGACGCCCGCCGGCAACACGGGGACAAGGTCATCGTCGCGGGGGCCCAGGCAGCCCTGAGGGGCGCCTGGGCCCCACCCTCCCGAACCCGTTGTGGAGATCGGTTCCGTCCGCCCATGGTCGGCCCGGTCACGCCGGCGGGATGGCGTCCCCAACGCGGGGCGCGAGCACGGTTCGCAGGACGTCACCGGTGTGCTCACCCAGGGTGGGGGCCGGGCTCGGCGGCGGCGAGGCGGAGCCGAAGAGGATCGGTGACCCGGGGGCCAGGTGCGGGCCTACGCCCGGCTGGTCCAACTCGCCCATCAAGGGGTAGGCGTGCAGGTCGGCCGCCAGCTCGGCGAAGTCGCGGTAGCGCGACCAGAGGACGGAGGTGTCGCGCATGGCGTCCCCGACCTCAGCGCAGGTCCGGGACGAGAACCACGGCGCGAGGACGCCGCCGAGCGCCTCACGGTAGGTGTACCGGTCGCCGGCCTGGCCGAAGTCGGCGTCCAGGGCACGTTCCAGGGCGCCGGCCACTTCGGCCAGCCCGGTCACGGCGACCAGGTCGCGCCAGTGCCGGGCGGTGAGGACCGCGACCATGACGCGGCCGTCGGCGGTGACGAAGTCGCGGCCGAAGTCGCCGAACAGGTGGTTGCCCAAGCGGGGACGGGGCTCGGCGCACAACTGCGCTTCTGCGAGATACCCGAGGTTTCCTGCGGTGGCCAGCGCGACGTCTTGGAGGGCGACGCGGATCTGCCGTCCCTCACCGGTACGCAGGCGATGGCGTTCGGCGGCCAGCAGCCCGACGGTCAGATAGAGGCCGCATGCCACGTCCCACGCCGGAAGCGCATAGTTGACCGGGGTCGACCATGTCTCGGGCCCGGTGATGGACGGGAAGCCGAGCGAGGCGTTGACCGTGTAGTCGACCGCGTTGCCGCCGTCACGGTCGCCGTGGAGCTGCACATGGACGAGGTCGGGCCTGGACGCGCGGAGCTCGTCGTAGGTGAGGCCCTCGCGCGGAGGCGCGTTGGTGAGGACGGTTCCGCACTCGGTGATGAGCCGCGCCACGACGTCACGGTCAGCCGCGGAGCGCAGGTCGACCGTGACCGAGCGCTTTCCCTTGTTGAGGCCCGCCCAGTAGAGGCTCCGGCCGGACGGGGCGAGCGGCCAGCGGTCGATGTCGGGGCCGCCGCCGGTCTGGTCGACACGGATCACGTCCGCGCCGAGCTGGGCGAGTGTCATCCCGCCGAGCGGCGCGGCGACGAAGCTGGACAGCTCGACCACACGCATCCCGGCGAGAGGAAGGTCTTCTCCGGTCACCGGGCCATCTTTATCAGGACGGCCCGTGCAAATCCGGGCGGGGCGTGGGATCGCGCCGGCGGGGCAGCTCGGGGGGAATTGTCCACCACCGGCGCGATCGTCACGGTGGTCGGCGCCCAGGGGCGGCTCAGCTCGCTTCGGGGATCGGCAAGGTGGGCTGGCTGGTGATACCGAGAGTGTCTTCGACGAGGGAGACGAAGACGCCCGCGTCGTGCAGGAGTTCCTCGGCCTCGCGCGGGGTCACCGCGCGTGGAAGGCCCGCCTCGGCGGCCGCGCGCTTGTCGGCGCCAGCGGCGAAGAAGGCCGCCCACTCGCGCAGCGCCGGCTCGGCCTCCGGCAGCAGGACCCAGACGCTGCGGGGCCGCCCGCGGCGGTGCGTCTCGACCGGCTCCCTGGACGCCAGGACGGCCGCGGCCGCGCGCAGGGCCGCCAGGTGGGCGCAGACGTAGCGGACGGCGGGTGAGGTGGCCTCGGCGGCCTCGGCGAGGCCCATCCGGGCAGCGTGGAGCTGCCCGACGGCGGTGTGCGCCGGGCGGGGCGCGGGCATCGGCCGATGGCGCGGGCTCGGCGGGACGGACTGGGCGGCGGAGTGGACTCCGCGTGCGGTCATCGTTCCGGACATGACTGCCTCCTTCCGGGGCTCGGGCCGGCCGGGCGGAGAGCTTCCCCTCACTCCGCCCGGCCGTCCGTCCCGCCCGGCGCATCGCGCTGCCTCCGGGCGGGGACGTCGCCCTGGCGCGGGCCGCGAGTCCCGCACCACGTCGAACATAAGTTCGACGCATTCACAGTAAACCGTCCCCGGAGCGATTCGTCAACGTGTTCGAACAAGGGTCAGTTTCCGCAGGTCAGAGACCCAATGACGGCGTGTCACACCGCGCGGCGGACGTGCACCGGGACACCCGTGCCGACCAGGCGCGGGAAGTACGCGGCGATGTGCATCGGCATCCGCACGCAACCGTGCGAGGCCGGGAAGCGAGGCACGTCCAGGGCGCCGTGGAAGGCGATGCCGCCGTTGAAGTAGACGGGGTTATAGAGCCGTCCGAGCGGCGAGGTCTCCCACCCGGACGCGCGGCGGCCCGTCCGGAAGTCGCCCGTGCCGGTCGTGGCGTAACGGCAGCGGGGAACGGTGGCGCCGCGGTCCTTGGCACAGTAGTACTCCCCCGAACCGGACGAGATGTGCGTGATGAGCCGCGGTTTCCCGTCCTTGTAGAGCACGAGATACTGGCGTCGCAGGTCCACGTCGACGCGGTCGGCCTCCCGGCGCTTGGCCATCGCACGCGGTTGCCGGGGATGGTCAAGGGCCTTCCAGAACGTCTTTCCCAGCGTGCCCGTCTGCTTGAGCCGGTTGACGGCCTGGAACGCCCACACCGCGAGCTGCGTGGACGGCCCGTAGCGTCCGTCCGCCTGGCCCGGGTCATAGTGCAGGTCCCTCAGACGGCGCTGGAGCGCCCTGACGTCGGGGCCCTTCGCGCCCGGCTTGAGCTTGCGGCGCGCGGGCGGGGGCTTGGGCCGGGACGGCTTGGACGACGACCGCGCCGGTCCCGGGGAGGCCGCCTCGCCCGCCCTCTCCTCGACCGGCTCGCACGCTGTCAGCAGGACGATCGGGATCAGCAGTACAGCAGTCTTCCGCATGCCCATCTGTCTCCTCGCGTCACCGCAGACCTTAAAGTGCTTGCCATGCATCCGAATGCCGAGCGTGTCGCGCGGGCCCTGGAAGAGCAAGGGGCGACCGGAAAGATCGTGGAGCTGCCCGATTCGGCCCGGACTGCGCAGGCCGCGGCCAACCAGCTGGGCTGCGCGGTGGGAGCCATCGCCAACAGCCTGGTGTTCGACGCGGACGGGGCACCGCTGCTGGTGCTGACGAGCGGCGCGCACCGGGTCGACACCGCGAAGGTCGCCGCGCTCGTCGGCGCGGAGAAGGTGAGCAGGGCGACGCCGGAGTTCGTCCGGGATGCGACGGGGCAGCCGATCGGGGGTGTCGCTCCGCTGGGACACCCCGCGCCGATCCGTACGCTCGTGGACGTCTGGCTGGACGAGCACGGCGAGGTGTGGGCGGCCGGCGGGCATCCGCACACCGTCTTCCCCACCTCGTACGGGGAGCTGTTGAAGATCACCGGGGGCACCCCGGCGGAGGTGGGTTGACATGGGGACGGAGCGCCCGGCGAGCACAGACGCCGGCCGAGACGGCATGGAGATCTGGCACAATCCGCGCTGCTCGAAGAGCCGCGCGGCGAAGGCGGCTTTGGACGAGGCGGGGGTGAAGTACACCGAGCGCCGCTACCTGGACGAGCCGCCCACCGCGCAGGAACTCGACTCGGTCCTCACCCGTCTCGGGTTGGAGCCGTGGGACGTGGCACGGCTCAGCGAACCCGTCGCCAAGGAGCTGGGGCTGAAGAACCTGGAGCATGACCGGGCACGGTGGATCGAGGTCATGGCGGCGCACCCGGTGCTGATCCAGCGGCCGATCGTCATGACCGGCGGGAGCGCGATCGTGGCACGTGATAGCGAATCGGTACAGCGGGCTCTCGACAGCCAGTGACGCTGGTGTGATTCTGGGGAACTGAGCCACGACGTCCGGTGACCTCGGAGGGGCGATGACCGCGCAGATGCGCACTGGCCCGGCCGCGCACGATCCCGCTTTCCGGGGGATCGACCCGCCCGCGCTCAACCAGGTGATCAGGCAGCTCCAGGACGCGCAGAACGCGATCCAGGGGTGGCTGAACGGGCACCGCCCGCCACCGGGCGTTTCGGCGGCGGGGTACCGGCAGGCCGACCAGGTCGCGCAGTGGGCCGCCGACCAGCTCGGGATGCTGACCCGGCGCTACAACTACGCGATCACGCACCCGGACGGCGGCGGCCCGGCCAAGCCCCCGGTCACCGCCCCCTCGCCGTCGCCCTCGCCCGGCGTCCAGAAACCCGTGAAGACGGGTCCGGCCCATCCCGTCCGCCCGCCGCGGCACCAGGCCCCGCCGACGTCGCGGGGCGCCGGTGACCTCGGCAACTTTCCCAACCGGCAGGCGGCGTCCAAGGCGGCGAAGACCGACGCCCTGGCCGTCGTGGCCGCGATCCAGGACGGCAAGCCCGTCCCGGATCAGGTCTGGAAGCATCTCAAGGCCAACAGCGACGACCCCGACTACACCGAGAAGCTCTACGAGCGGCTCGGTCCCGCCGCCGCGGCGGATCTGCTCAAGTCCGCCCGCGGCGACAAGGCACTGCTGAAGGTCGTCGAGGAGTCGATCGGAACGGCCAGCCACCACCTGCCGATGGACGTGAGATGGCTGCGGGCGTTTCTGGCCGAGGCCGACCGCGCCGGGGTGCGGCCGGTCGCCGTCCAGGTGCTCACCGGGGCGGACCTGAGCCAGAAGACGCGCGAGGCCGTCGCCAAGCTGAACCTGCGGCGAAAGGACGGATGACCATGGCCGCTCCGCCGCCCCCCGGAAGCCTGCCGCCGCCGATCGACGCCGTCACGGCCGTCCGGCTGCCCCCGACCGAGCAGCCCAATCCCGCGTACGGGCAGCTCTACCAGGCGTACGCGGACGCCTACGGCAGCATCGACCGGCTCCGGCAGGCCCTGGACGCCCCGGTGCGGACGCTGGGCGGGACGGACGCGTGGTTGGGGCCCGAGGCTCGCCAGTGGGGCGGGCAGCTCGACACCAACCGCGGTGCGCTGAAGAAGGCCGCCGACCGCATCCTCTGGGACATCTACGACCGGCTTTCCGCCACGCAGAGGACAGTCACGCGGGTCTAGTCTCTGTCTGGTGAGGGACCCGAAGCTGCGCGAGATCGACGAACGCGCCTTCCTGCGCAGGCTCAACCCGATGCTCGACGTGTACGCCGCCGCGATGGAGCCGCCCGCAGAACAGCTTCCGGGACGTCACGCCATCATGGAGCGGCACGCCGCCTATCCCGCCTTCCGCGCGTTCGTCGCTGAGCGGCGCGGGGCGCTGCCTGGCCTGACCGGGCCGGTCCAGGGGTTCGCATACGGGTTCCATGGCACGCGCGGCCAGTGGTGGCACGACGTCGTCTACCAGGCACTGGCCAGCCGGGAGGGGTCCGAGCACGCGGAGATGTGGCTGGAGGACCCGTTCGAGGTGGCGGAGTTGCACGTCCACCCGGACGCGCAGGGCAAGGGCCTCGGGCGCGGCCTGCTGACCGCGCTGTGCGAGGGCAGGCAGGAGCGCACCGTGGTGCTGTCCACGCTGGATCTCCAGCCCGACACCCCCGCCCGCCGGCTCTACCGGTCGGTGGGCATGGTGGACCTGCTGACCGGCTTCGAGTTCCCTGGCGGCGGCCCCCGCTATGCGGTCATGGGCGGGACGCTGCCCCTGGCGCCGTACCCGGCGTCGTCCAGCAGACCATAGACCTCGCGGGTCGCCGTGGACTTGTTGAACGTGATGAAGTGGATGCCGGGCACGCCCTGGTCGAGCAGCTCGCCGCACAGCTCGGCGGCGTGCTCGATGCCGAGCCGCCGCACCGCCTCCGGGTCGTCGCCGACGGCCTCGAACCGGGCGCGCACCTCGGCCGGGAACGGCGCGCCGGACAGCTGCTCGGACCGCTCGATCGTGCTGAGCTGGGTGACCGGCATGATCCCCGGAATGATCGGGACGTCGCAGCCGGCGGCGTCGACGCGGTCGCGCAGCCGGAAGAAGTCCTCGGCGCGAAAGAACATCTGGGTGATCGCGTAGTCGGCACCGGCGCGGCACTTGGCGACGAAGTGCCGGGTGTCGCTCTCGACGTCGGGCGAACGCGGGTGCTTGTAGGGGAACGCCGCCACGCCGACGCTGAAGTCACCGTACGAGCGGATCATCCGGACGAGGTCGGCGGCGTACTCGACGCCGTCGGGGTGCTTGACCCACTCTCCCATCGGGTCGCCGGGCGGGTCGCCGCGCACGGCGAGGATGTTGCGGACGCCGACCGAGGCGAACCGCCCGATCAGCTGCCGCAGCTCGGCCTGCGAGTGGTCGACGGCGGTGAAGTGCGCGACGGGCGTGAGCGTGGTGTCGGTGGCGATCCGCTCGACGATGTCGACGGTCTTGTCGCGGGTGCCGCCACCGGCGCCGTACGTCACCGACACGAACGTCGGGTGCAGGGACTCCAGCTCGCGGATCGTCCGCCACAGGTTCCGCGCGCCCTGGTCGGTCTTGGGCGGGAAGAACTCGAACGAGAAGGACCGGCCGGAGGCCAGCAGTTCTCGGACGGTGGGGGGCCGGTCGGGGCGCAGGCGTAGCATCACCCCAGCCTACAGAAGCACCGCGGCCGGCCGATATGAGTGATCCCGGACACGTCTTGTACCCCAAAAGTCCCAATTTTTCGTGATCTGGGGACATATCCCGGCGGGGGTGACCCGGTCCCCTGGATACGATCACCGCATGTCACCGAGCCGCATCCGCAAGGAGGTCGACGGCGCACTGCTGTCCTTCGTCGCCCGGCAGCGCCCGGGCCTGCTGGCGATCAGCGACGACCTGGCGCCGGCGATGTCGGCGCTGGACGCGCTGCTAGGCGAGGGCAAGCGGCTGCGTCCCGCGTTCTGCTATTGGGGGTGGCGCGCCGCGGGCGGCGGGCAGGACGAGGGCATCGTGAACGCGGCGGCCTCGCTGGAGCTGCTCCAGGCCAGCGCACTGATCCACGACGACGTGATGGACTCCAGCGATACCCGCCGGGGGCAGCCGTCGGTGCACCGCAAGTTCGAGGCACTGCACCGGGCGCAGGGCTGGCCCGGCGACGCGACGGCGTTCGGCGAGGGCACCGCGATCCTGCTCGGGGACCTGTGCCTGGCCTGGTCGGGCGAGATGTTCGAGACCTGCGGCCTGGACGACGAGCGCCGCCGCCGGGGCCGCGCCGTCTACGACCTGATGCGCACCGAGGTCATGTGCGGCCAGTATCTCGACATGCTGGAGGGCACCCGCGGCGGCGCGACGGTCGAGACCGCGCTGCGCGTGGTGGAGTACAAGAGCGCCAAGTACACGATCGAGCGCCCCCTGCACCTCGGGGCCGCGCTCGCCGGCGCCGGCCCGGAAGTGTCCGCCGCCCTGTCCGGCTACGGCCTGCCCCTCGGCATCGCCTTCCAGCTCCGCGACGACGTGCTCGGCGTCTTCGGCGACCCCGCCGAGACCGGCAAGCCCGCCGGTGACGACCTGCGCGAGGGGAAGCGCACCGTCCTCATCGCCCTGACGCTTGAGCGGGCGACCCCCGCGCAGGCCACGGCCCTTCGGCGGCGCCTCGGCGACCCGGACCTCGACCGTCCCGGGGTCGCCGAGCTGCGCAGCATCATCGAGGAGACCGGCGGCCTCGCCGCCTGCGAGTCGATGATCGCGCAGTACGCGCGCACGGCGGACCGCGCCCTGGCCAGTGCCCCCATCACCGGTGAGGCACGCGACGCCCTGGCCGCCCTGGCCGTGGCGGCCACCGCCCGGCGGACGTGATCGGCTGAGATGAGTGGTGGCGAGGGGCACCCTGCCACTGTTTGGTGGCGGAAATGTTGCCACGTGCGCCGATACCTCCCGCAGCCCGCGGGCGCCCGATCGGCCGGTGCAGGTCGCGTGGACCGGACCCTCGGCGCCTGTTCGGCAAAGTAAGATCGGGGTTCCCCTGCCGTAGGCGGGGGTGACGCGGTACAAATGAGGAATTCTTCGTCCGTCCCCGCCGAGTCGGAGCCCCCCAGTGCCGCACGACACCTCCCGCGGGAGGACGAACCCCCATCCCGCGCGTTCCGCTTCCGCCCGCCCAGGCGGCGCCCAGAAGCGCGCCGGACAGCCCCGGCCCGCCCAGCCCTCCGGCGGCAAGACGCGCGGGGCCCCGGCCGCCCGCCCGGTACGCGCGTCCAGGCCGGCTCGAACGCACCGGCCCGAATCCCCGCTCGGCCCGGACGACCCGCGTGGCCTCGGCGGCTACACGCTGCTCGGGCGGCTCGGCGAGGGCGGCCAGGGCGTCGTCTACCTCGGCCGCGGCGAGGACGGCGAGCTCGTCACCGTCAAGCTGCTGCGCGGCGGCATCGCGGCCGGGCAGCGCGCCCGCAGCCGCTTCGTCAAGGAGGCGGACGCGGCGCGGCAGGTCGCCGGGCGGCACACCGCCCGCGTGCTGGACGCCGACGTGACCGGCGACCGGCCCTACATCGTCAGCGAGTACGTCGAGGGGCCGTCGCTCCAGCAGGTCATCGAGGAGCGGGGGCCCCTGTCACCGCCGCGGCTGCGCAAGGTCGCGCTGCGCACCGCCGGGGCGCTCGCGGCGATCCACCGCGCCGAGATCGTGCACCGCGACTTCAAGCCCGGCAACGTCCTGCTCGGGCCGGACGGCGCCAAGGTCATCGATTTCGGCGTCGCCCGCACCGCGGACGCGGCACCGCTGACCACCGGGCCGGTCGGCACCCCCGCCTACATGGCGCCCGAGCAGATCGAGGACGAGCCGGTCGGGCCGCCCGCCGACGTGTTCGCCTGGGGCGCGACGCTGGTGTTCGCCGCCACCGGGCGGCCGCCGTTCGGCACCGGGCCGAGCGCCGCCGTGATGCGGCGCGTCACGTCACGGCCGCCGGAGCTCGGCGACCTGGACGGGCCGCTGCGGGAGCTGGCGGTCCGCTGCCTGGACAAGAACCCCGCCGCGCGACCGACCGCGCGGCAGCTCGTCCGGGCGCTGCGGGACGGGCAGGCGCCCGCGCCCAAGCCGCGACCGAAGCGCATCCCCCGCTACCGCTGGCGGATGATGCTCGCCCTCGCCGCCGTCGTCACCGCCGGTTTCGCGGTGGGCGTGCTCTTCTAGCCGGGCCGGGGGGCGACCCCGTCACCAGTGGGGCGGGCGCTCTTCCAGGAGGCGGTCGTCATCACCGCCGCCGGCGCGCCACTCGCCCCAGCCGGTGTCGGTGTCGTCGGACGTCTGGTCCGGCAGGACGTCCAGGTCGTCGTCGTCCAGGTGCACGAGCCGGTCGTCATCGGGTTCCTCGCTCATGATCCCATTGTCGGTCATCCCGGCGAGCGCCCCGGCCCGGGGTCAGCCCAGGCGGCGCGCGAACGCGGCCGCGGCGGCGCCCGGGTCGTCCGCGTCGGTGATCGCCCGCACCACCACGACGCGGCTCGCGCCCGCGGCCAGAACCTGGTCGAGGTTGCCGAGGTCGATCCCGCCGATGGCGAACCACGGGCGGGTCGCGCGCCGCTCCGCCACGTACTCCAGCAGCTTCGGGCCGGGCGCGGCGCGACCGGGCTTGGTCGGTGTGGGCCAGACCGGGCCCGCACAGAAGTAGTCCACTCCGGGCTCGGCCACGGCGGCGGACGCCTGCTCACCGGAATGGGTGGAGCGGCCGATCAGGACGTCGCCGCCGACGATCTCGCGAGCGGCGCGGACGGGCAGGTCATCCTGCCCGAGGTGCAGGACGTCGGCGCCGGCGGCGTGCGCCACGTCCGCCCGGTCGTTCACCGCGAGCAGCGCGCCGTGCCGCCCGCAGGCCGCGCGGAAGATCTCCAGGTACTCCAGCTCCTGCCGGGCCTCCAGGCCCTTCTGCCGGAGCTGGACGAGATCCACCCCGTTGCCCAACACCGCGTCCAGGAACTCCGGCAGGTCTCCTTGGCGCTCCCGCGCGTCCGTGCAGAGGTAGAGCCGGGCCCGGCCGAGCCGGGCGCGAAGCGCGACGGCCCGTTCGGAGGGGAGGTGCCTGGACACGGTGAAGGCCATCCTTCCGGATACGGTTCGCGGGGCCACCCGGCGGCGCGACACCGCCGCGCGTGACCCCGCGATCCTGTCACGTGCGTTCTGTTCGTGGCCTAGGAGGTGGCCGGCCTCAGATGGCCAGCGCCTGGGCCCTCCGGCGCACCTCGGTGCCCCGGTTCTCGCTCAGCGCCTCGACGGGCGTGCCGGGCAGCGTGTCATCGGCGGTGAAGAGCCAGCGGACCGTCTCCACCTCGTCGAAGCCCGCGTCCGACAGGAGCGTCAGGGTTCCCGACAACCCCTTGATGACCTGCCCGTCCTTGATGAACGCGGCGGGCACCATCGGCTCGCCGGCACGGCGGACCGACAGGAGCCGGCGTTCGCTGATGAGCTGCTTGATCCGGTTGGGCTTGATCCCGAGGCGCTCGGCGGTCTGCTTCAGGGAGAGCCACTCCCCGGCCAGGGCGTCGGTGCGGGGGTCGAGTGCGCTGTCAACGGTTGCGTGCATCTGCGTCACGCCCCCTGCCTACCACGCCTTCGGAATGCTCAAACCCGCTGGGCGCCCGTTCCAGCAGGTCCGCGTCCGCTACGCGCGAACAGCCTGCCGGACAGGCACGTCCGGATCGGCGAGCAGCGCCGGATCGACGGGCGTTCCGGCGGCGATCACGCGCCTGGCCTGCACGAGGTCCCGGGGACGGTGCACCGTGAGGATCGCGTCCAGCCGGTCGCCGGTGAGCCACGCCACGGCCCACTTGGCGTCCGCCGGGTCCCCTCGGTGGACGATCCGCTCGGACGCCGCGTGGACGCCCGCGTACTGCACCATGCGGCCGAACTGTTCCGACCAGAAGTAGGGAACGGCGTCGTACACGGCGCTCCCGCCGAGCAGGGTCGCGGCGGCCGTCTCCGGCGCGTTCAGGGCGGTGTCCCAGTGCTCGACGAGCAGGCGGCGCCCGTACCGCCGCGACCACCAGGCGGCGCAGTCGCCGACCGCCACGATGTCCGGGCGCGGATCGCCGTCCTGCGTGAGCACGCGGAACGAGGCGTCGGTGACGACACCGCGTTCCAGCAGGAGGCCCGAGCCGTCCAGCCAGTCCAGGACGGGACGGACCCCGACACCGACGACCACCTCGTCCGCCTCGATCCGCCCGCCGCCCGGGGCGCCGGCGAGGGTGAGGCCGCCGTCCTCGACCGACGCGACCTTGACGCCGGTGCGCAGCTCGACGCCCGCCTCCGCGTACCAGGGCGCCGTGAGCGCGCCGACCTCCGGCCCGACCGCGTTGGCGAGGGGGGTGTCCGCGGCCTCGACCACGGTGACCGCGCAGCCCTTCCGCGCGGCGGCGGTCGCGACCTCCGCGCCGATCCAGCCCGCGCCGACGATCACGATGCGGGCGCCTTCGGTGAGCGCCGCGCGCAGGTCGCGGGCGTCCTCGATGGTGCGCAGGACGCGCTGGCGCCCGTCTCCCGGCAGCGTGATCGGCGCGGCGCCCGTGGCGATCACCAGCCCGTCGAACGGCAGGTCGCCCGCCGTGGACGTCACGACGCCGCCCCCGCCCGGCGTGGCCGGGCGCAGCCCGGTGGCGCGCTCGCCCAGCAGCAGGTCGCAGCGCAGGGCGTCCCAGTCGGCGTCGACCGTGGTGTCGTCGGTGTCCCCCGCGAGGACGGCTTTCGACAGCGGCGGCCGGTCGTAGGGCCGGTGCCGCTCCGCCGAGACGAGCGTGAGCGCGCCCGCGTACCCCTGGGCCCGCAGCGCCTCGACGGCCCGCACGCCCGCCAGCCCGCCGCCCACGACGATCGCCCTGTCCATGTCGGTCACCCTAACCAAGCGACCTAAATGGATCATTGACCGGTATCCGGACAACTGTGGACATCACATGAGTCGTAAGGTGGAGGGGCAAGAGCGCGGGAGTCCGGTGCGACCGGGCTGAGAGGGCGGCTGAACGGGCCGCCGACCGCCACGACCTGATCCGGATCATGCCGGCGAAGGGAGCGCGCATGGAGATCGTCATCATCGGCGCCGGGGTCATCGGGCTGGCCACCGCCTGGCGGGCCGCCGCGGGCGGCGCCGCCGTCACCCTGGTCGACCCGCGGCCGGCGGGCGGGGCCTCGTCGGTCGCGGCGGGCATGCTCACCCCGGTCAGCGAGCTGACCTACGGCGAGGAGCCGTTGCTGCGGCTCGGGCTCGCCTCACGCGAGCGCTACGGCCCCTTCATCGCCGAGCTGGAGGAGGTCACCGGGCTCGGCACCGGCCACCGCACCGACGGCATCCTGGAGGTGGCGTTCGACTCCGGCGACCTCGGTTACCTGGACGACCTGCGCCGCTTCCAGGAGCGCCTCGGCATCCCGACCGAGGCGCTCACCGGACGCGAGTGCCGCCGGCACGAGCCGATGCTCGCGCCCGGCGTGCGCGGCGGGCTGCTCGCCCCCGAAGACGGCTCGATCGACCCGCGGCGTCTGACGCGGGCCCTGCTGGCGGCGGGTGAGGGCCTCGGGGTGCGGCTCGTCCGGCAGCGCGCCGCCGGCGTCCTCGTCCAGGCCGACGCGGCGGTCGGGGTGCGGCTGGGCGACGGCACGCAGATCCGCGCGGACAAGGTCCTGCTGGCCGCGGGTCCCTGGTCCGGTGACATCGAGGGCCTGCCGGACGGGATCGTCCCTCCCGTCCGTCCGGTGAAGGGCCAGGTCATCAGGCTGCGCACGCCCGTACCGTTCCTCCGGCGCTCCACCCGCGGCCTGGTGAAGGGCTCCTCGGTCTACCTGGTGCCCCGCACTGACGGCGAGGTCGTCGTCGGCGCCACCCAGGAGGAGATGGGCTTCGACACGCGGGTGACGGCCGGAGGGCTGTGGGAGCTGTTGCGCGACGCCCGCGAGTTGCTGCCCGGCATCACCGAGCTGGAATTCGTCGAGGTCTCGGCGGGGCTGCGGCCCGGCTCCCCCGACAACGCCCCCGTCATGGGCCCCACCGCGCTGCCCGGGTTCTTCCTCGGCACCGGCCACTTCCGCAACGGCGTCCTGCTCACCCCGGTGAGCGCCGACATCCTGGCCGCGATGCTGCTGGAGCAACCCGTCCCCGAGGTCGCCGCCCCCTTCACCCCCGACCGTTTCTCCGAGGTGCAGTGATGAAGGTCATGGTCAACGGCGAGCCGCGCGAGCTCCCCGAGGGCACCAGCGTGGCCGACGCGGTCGCGTCCGTCACCGCGGCCGGGTCCGGCGTGGCCGCCGCGCTCAACGACGAGGTCGTCCGCCGGTCGGCGTGGGACGAGACGCCGCTGCGCGAGGCCGACCGCCTCGAAGTGCTCACCGCCGTGCAGGGAGGCTGACGATGAACGCCCACGACACCGCCGACACCCAGGACACCGCCGACAGGGACGCCGACCGGCTGGTCATCGCGGGCGCGGAGCTCGGCTCCCGCCTGATCATGGGCACCGGCGGCGCCCCCAGCATGCACGTGCTGCGCGAGGCGCTCACCGCGTCCGGGACCGAGCTGACCACCGTCGCGATGCGCCGGGTCGACCCGTCCGCCCGCGGCTCGGTGCTGGACGTGCTCCAGGAGTGCGGCATCAGGGTGCTCCCCAACACCGCGGGCTGCTTCACCGCGGGCGAGGCCGTCCTCACCGCCAAGCTCGCCCGCGAGGCGCTCGGCACGAACTGGGTGAAGCTGGAGGTCATCGCGGACGAGCACACGCTGCTGCCCGACCCGATCGAGCTGGCCGAGGCCGCCGAGCAGCTCGTCGACGACGGCTTCACCGTCCTGCCGTACACCAACGACGACCCCGTCCTCGCGCGCCGGCTGGAGCAGATCGGGTGCGCCGCGGTCATGCCGCTCGGCTCCCCGATCGGCTCGGGTCTCGGCATCCGCAACCCGCACAACATCGAGCTGATCGTCGAGCGGGCGGGCGTCCCGGTCATCCTGGACGCGGGCCTCGGCACCGCCAGTGACGCCGCCCTCGCCATGGAGCTGGGCTGCGACGCGGTGCTCCTCGCGACCGCCGTGACGCGCGCCCAGTCCCCCGCGCGGATGGCCGCCGCCATGCGGCACGCCGTCGAGGCCGGGCGACTCGCCCGGCTGGCCGGGCGCATCCCGAAGCGGCATCTCGCCCAGGCGTCCTCTCCCTTTGAGGGCCTCTCCACAGGCGGCTGACACGAAGCCCGCGGATGTAGGAGAACTAAAAGATCACTTGAAGAAATAGTCGCTGGACCTGAACAGTCGGGCGCCCACAGACTGGGGCGGCGCCACTGCAACGGCGCACCATCCTTCGGTGTTGATGGAAATGTCCCCAACCTAAGGTGCGTGCCATGGACCAGGTGATCACCGCGCCGGCCGGGCCGCGCGTCGACAAGCTCGCGGTCGCCGCCGCGACCGTGACCGTCGTGCTGTGGGCGTCGGCGTTCGTCGCCATCCGCAGCGCCGGCGCGGACTACGGCCCCGGTGCCCTCGCGCTCGGCCGCATGCTCGCCGGGACGGCCGTCCTCGGCACCATCTGCCTCATCCGGCGCGAGGGCCTGCCCGCGCGGGGCGCCTGGCCCGGCATCGTCACCGCCGGCCTGCTGTGGTTCGGCGCCTACATGGTCGCGCTGAACTGGGGCGAGCAGCTCGTGGACGCCGGCACAGCCGCCCTCGTCGTCAACATCGGGCCGATCCTCATCGCGCTCCTCGGCGGCTGGCTGCTCAAGGAGGGCTTCGCGCCCCGGCTGCTCGCCGGCATGGCCGTCTCGTTCGCCGGCGCCGCCGTCGTCGGGCTGTCGATGTCCGGCGAGGGCCGCGCGTCCGTCGGCGGCGTCCTGCTGTGCCTGGCGGCCGCCGTCACCTACGCCGCGGGCGTCGTCAGCCAGAAGCCCGCCCTGCGGCACGCCTCCGCGCTGCAGTTCACCACGTTCGGCTGCGCGATCGGCGCCGCCGCCTGCCTGCCGTTCGCCGGACAACTCGTCTCGCAGGCCGCGGACGCCTCCGCGACCGCCACCCTCAACATGATCTACCTGGGCGTCTTCCCCACCGCGCTGGCGTTCACGACCTGGGGATACGCGCTGGCCCGCACGTCCGCCGGGAAGATGGGCGCCACCACCTACGCCGCCCCCGCGCTGGTCGTGCTGATGTCGTGGCTGTTCCTGGGCGAGGTCCCCGGTCTGGTCACCCTCGCGGGCGGCGCGCTCTGCCTCGCCGGCGTCGGGGTCTCGCGCAGCAGGCGCCGGCTGCGCCGCGCCGCCGACCCGGCCCCCACCGCCCCCGATCGCGCCGAAGCCGGAGCCCGCTGACCTCCGACTCAAGGCGAATCCATGCTCATACTCGCGAGTGATGAGATCCGCGGGGATCCCCCCTTAAACTCGCTCTGATGGACACGACGGTTGCAGATCCCCTCGTCGGGCGGGTGCTCGACGGGCGCTACCGCATTGAGTCCCGGATCGCGCGCGGCGGCATGGCCACCGTGTACGTGGCGCGCGACATCAGGCTCGACCGCATCGTCGCAATCAAGGTGATGCATGCCGCGCTCGCCGCCGACGAGGACTTCGTCACCCGCTTCATCGGCGAGGCCAAGGCCGCCGCGGCCCTCTCCCACCCCAACGTCGTCGCCGTCTACGACCAGCGCACTGACGGCGAGCACGTCTTCCTGGTCATGGAGTACGTCGAGGGCAACACGCTCCGCGACACCCTGACCGCGGCCGGCAGGCTCGGCCCCCGCGCCGCGCTGGAGATCATGCAGCCGGTGCTGGCCGCCCTCGGCGCCGCCCACCGCGCCGGTCTCGTCCACCGCGACGTCAAGCCGGAGAACGTCCTCATCACCGAGGACGGCCAGGTCAAGGTCGCCGACTTCGGTCTCGCCCGCGCCGAGTCCGCCGGCAAGATGACCAAGACCGGCGTCATCATCGGCACGGTCGGCTACCTGGCACCCGAGCAGCTCGTGTCCGGCACCGCCGACGTCCGCTCGGACGTGTACGCCGCCGGCGTCATGCTGTTCGAGCTGGTCACCGGGCAGTTGCCCCACCAGGCCGACACCGCGCTCGCGGTCGCCTTCAAGCACGTCAACGAGGTCGTCCCCCCGCCCTCCAGCGTCGCCCCCGGCATCCCGCAGGTGGTGGACGACCTGGTCACCGACGCCACGAGCCACGAACCCCAGCGCCGCCCGAGCGACGCCAACCAATTCCTCGCCGAGGTCGCCGAAGCCTGCAACGGGCTCCCCCGCGACTTCGACCGGCGCGCCGCGGAGACGGCCCGCACCACCGCCGTCATGGAGGCCACGCCGCCCCCGCACACGGCCGTCCTCGACGCGAGCACCCTGCCGCGCGAGTTCACGCCCACGCGCACCCGGACCGACCGCGCCGTCGGCGCCGCCACGGGCCGCTACGTCCTGGTGGCCGTCGGCGTGATCGTTGCGGTGATCTTCGGTTGGGCGATCTGGTACCAGACCTCCGGCCAGTACGACCACGTCCCCGAGAAGATCATCGGGATGAGGCTGGAGGACGCCCGCTCCGAGCTGCGCGACGGCGGACTGGACGTCCGCGTCGGCAAGGCCGTCTACAGCGACCGCGTCCGCAAGGGCGAGGTGGCCGAATCGGACCCGCCCGCCGGCGCCCGCGTCGCCAAGGGCGAGACCGTCACGCTGATCCCCTCCCGCGGCCGTTCCCCCCGCGAGGTGCCCGACGTCGAGGGCAAGCCCCTGGACGAGGCGAGGCGGACCCTCCGCGACAAGGGCTTCGCCCTGGGCCAGACGAGCACCAACACCTCCCAGACGGTCGCCAAGGACCGCGTCATCGGCACCGACCCGCCCGCGGGCGAGCGACGGTCGCCCGATGAGCCCGTCAACATCGTCGTCAGCAGCGGCATGTCCATGCCCGGCCTGCTCGGCACGAACGGCGACGCCGCCGCCAACCAGCTCCGGTCCATGGGCCTGGAGGTCAAGGTCGAGAAGCGCAAGGTCGACGGCAAACCCGCCGACACGGTGCTCAGCCAGGACCCGTCCGAGGGCACCGGTGTGTCCCGCGGCGACAAGGTCACGCTCGTCGTCAACAAGCGCGACTGCATCGTGGACGCCGGCCCGTTCCAGTTCGGCTGTGACGACGAGGGCGGCACGACCCAGAACATCCCCGTCCCGAACATGACCGGCCGCACCGTCGACGACGCGAGGGCGGCGCTGGAGGACTCCGGGTTCAAGGTCAACGTGACGGGCTTCGGCGGCGACAACGTCCGGTTCCAGAATCCCAGCAGCGGCCAGGCTCCGCGGGGCACCACCATCACGATCGTCCGGGGCCCGTAAGCTGAAGCTTCTATGACCTCACCGAAGAACCCCGTCGGCGCGCACGTCCCGGTGGCCGGGGGCCTCGCCACGGGCGGCCTGAAGTACGCGGCCGAGATCGGCGCCGAGACGATCCAGGTGTTCGTGGCCAACCCCCGCGGCTGGGCGCTGCCCGAGGGCAGGCCCGCCGAGGACGCCAGACTCCGGGAGCGCACCGACGTCCCCGTCTACGTGCACGCGCCCTACCTGGTCAACTTCGGTTCCCCCACCGCCGAGACCCTCGCCAAGTCGATCGCGACCGTCCGCCACTCCCTGGCCCGTGGCCGCGCCATCGGCGCCCGCGGCGTCGTCGTCCACACCGGCTCCTCCGTCACCCAGACCTACGACGAGGCGATGGCGCAGATCCACGAGCACGTCCTCCCCCTCCTGGAGGAGATCCCCGAGGACGGCCCCGACCTGCTCCTCGAACCCATGGCCGGCCAGAACAACATGCTCTGCGCCAAGGTCCAGGGCCTCGGTCCGTTCTTCGACAAGCTCGAACACCACCCGAAACTGGGCGTGTGCTTCGACACCTGCCACGCCTTCGCCGCAGGCCACGACCTGGCCGCCCCCGGCGGCGTCAAGGAGACCCTCGACGCCCTGGTGGCCACCGTCGGCGAGGGCCGCCTCAAGCTCGTCCACGCCAACGACTCCAAGGACGCCTGCGCCTCCGCCAAGGACCGCCACGAGAACATCGGCGCCGGCCGGATCGGCGAATCCCCCTTCGCCGACCTCTTCCGCCACCCCGCCACGGCGGGCATCCCCTTCATCATCGAGACCCCGGGACGCGCACCCGAGCCTCACGCCAAGGACATCGCCATCCTGAAGCGCCTACGAGACGGCTAAGGCCACCCCCGCTTCAGGAGCCCCGACGCCGTTGCGATCGCGTCCGAAGGCAGATTCGAGCGAAGCAAGACTCGGACGTCGCTGAACAACCCCCCGACTGTTCAGCGACGCCCGAGCCACAGGCCGCCGGATCCCACCCCCCCGGTACGGGATCCAGCGACTCACGATCCGGGCGTGCGGCTCGCGCTCGCCGGATCTCCGGATTTGCTTTTGTGGGAGGTGTGGGGCGGTATGCGTCGTGCGCTTGCGCCCGTCCTCCGGTGGCGGTGGTACGTCTGGTGCCACTGAGAACACTAGGGGTGTGGTGCCACCGATCGGGAGGCGGAAAACGCAAGGCTCGATGAGCGGTATGTAGTTGGAGATGTGCGTAGAGTAGTTGCACGATGAGTGGTCGGTGGAGAGCGACGAGCGGTCGGCCGGGCCGGACGGGAACGGTCCACACGGGGTGGGCCGCGCCGGACGGTGGGGTCGGGACGTCCCGTGGGCGTTCAGCGGATCGGCATGTCCTCGGGGAGGTGGAGACGTGCGAGCGCGCGGTCGGCCCAGCGGGGGGCGCGGTGGCGGGTGAGCAGGGAGACCGCGGCCATGACGGCGAACGAGAGGGGCGCGAGCAGTATGGCCGGGTGCGCGAGCAACGCCGCGGGCCAGCCCGTCCAGGGGCCGCAGAACAGCCGGGCCACGCCCGCGGCGACGGACAGCCCACCGCCGAGCAGGAGGCCGGCGGCGGCGCCGGGGGCGGTCAGGCCACGCCACCAGATGCCGAGAACGAGCAGCGGGCAGAGGGAGCAGGCGGAGACGCACAGCGCCATCGTGACGAGGGTCGCGGCGCCCTGCGGGCCGACGCGCGGGAGGAGCGGCAGCGGCGCGGCCAGCGCGAAGACCACCCCGACACGGAACGCGGTGATCCCCGCGCGGCGCCGCGCGCACTGGGAGAGCGTCCCTGCGATGGCCACGACGAGGCCGCAGGAGGTGGAGATGAACGCCGCGAACGCCCCCGCCGCGACGAGGCCGGTCAGCAGCGCGCCGGCGGGTCCGGGCACCATCCGGCGCGGCAGCAGCAGGATCGTCGCGTCGAGGTCGCCGGTCAGGAGCAGTTCGGGCGTGTAGAGGCGTCCGAGCATCCCGTACAGGACGGGGAACACGTAGAACAGCGCGAGGAGTCCCGGCACGAGCGCGGCGGTGCGGCGGGCGGCGCTGCCGCAGGTGTTGGTGTAGAAGCGCATCAGGATGTGCGGCAGCCCCATCGTGCCCAGGAGGACGCCCAGTATCGCCGAGTAGCCGGTGAAGAGGCCGTGGCCCTCGCCGTGGCCGATCGGCATCGCCCACGTCTCGCCGTCCTGGACGGGCAGTGGCCGGGCGTGCGGCACGGTCGCGCCGGAGGGGAACACCACGTCCGTCGCCGGGCCGATGGTGTGCGTGCCGGCGGACAGCCGCAACCACTCGCCGTCACGGCGGGCACCGTCGACGTGTCCCCACGCGGTGACGGTGGTGTCGGCGGGGACGGACACGGTGAGGCGTTCGCCGACGCGGACCCGCGTGTCGCGGCCGAAGTGCGGGATGTCGCCGCTCGCGGGGTCGCCGCCGTCCAGGCGCCACAGGGCCAGCAGCGCCACGGCGGGGACGGCCACCGCGACGAGCTTCACCCAGAACTGGACGGCCTGGACGGCGGTGATGCTGCGCATCCCCCCGGACACGACCACGACCAGGGCCGCCGCCACCACGAGGGCCCACCCCGCCCACCCCGGCGCCCCGGTCAGCACGCGCAGGGTCACGCCCGCGCCCTGGAACTGTGGCAGGAGGTAGAACCAGCCGATGAAGCAGACGCAGCCGGTGACGATCCGCCGGACGGCGCGGGACCCGAGCCGCCATTCGGCGAAGTCGGAGATCGTGTAGGCGCCCGACCTGCGCAGCGGCGCGGTGACGAAGGCCAGCAGCAGGACGTACCCGGCGGTGGCGCCGACGGGCAGCCACAGCATGTCGGCGCCATAGGCGAGGACGAGCCCGGCGCTGCCAAGGTAGGCGGCGGCGGACAGGTACTCGCCGCTGATCGCCGAGGCGTTCCGCCAGGGGGTGACGCCGCGCGAGGCGACGAGGAGCTCGGAGGTCGTCTGGACGGTGCGCCGCCCGTGCCGGCCGAGGAGGGTCGTCAGGCCCAGTACCGCGGCCAGGCCACCGAGGGCGGTTGCGACGGCCATGACCGTCACGGCGGCCCCGCCGGCCTCGCGAGGTCCCGCTCGGCCCGTTCGGCGCGCCGTAAGTGCAGGATGGACGCGGCGGCCCACAGCGGCTGGACGCCCAGGGCGAGGACGAGCCAGACCACCGGGATGCCGTACGCCCGCAGCCGCCCGAGCGCCGGGACGAAGGCCAGTAGCAGCGGCAGGCCGGTCACCACGGTCAGGACCGCGACGCCCGTCGTGAGCGCCGTGCGCAGCTGGGTGCGGATGAGGGCCCGCGTCTGGGCGGGCCCGGTGCCGCCTCGGCCGTCATCGGAGCGGACGAACGAAACAGAACATGGCGGGTATGCCGGATCGGGCGGGTCGGTGCCGGAGGGCTCGCCCCCCGCCGGATCTGAGGCGGACGGGCCGGCGTCCCGTCCGGCGTCTGGGCCGGCGTCTGAGGAGGCCGGCGAAAAGGCCGGAGCGGCCGCCGCAGCGGGCCGAGCGCGGGCGCGGGCGGTGGGCGAGCCGGAGACGGCGGTACGGCGTTCGTCAGCCACGGTGGCCGCCCTCGGGGGCCTCGGGCTGGTCCCCGGCGGGATGGTGGAATTTGCGGATCAGGAGGTCGCGGACCTCCCGGGTGTGCCGGCGGCTCACCGGAAGCAGTTCGTCGCCGATTTGGACGGCCGCGCGCCCGCCGTCGAAATGCAGTTCGGTGATGTGCGCGGAGGCGACGAGGGTACTGCGGTGGATACGGATGAACCCGGCGGCCTCCCACCGTTTGGTCAGCGCCGTCAGCGGCATCCGGACCAGGTAGCCGCCGTCGGCGGTGTGCAGCCGGACGTAGTCGCCCTGAGCCTCCACGTGGGTGACCGCGCGGCGGGACACGAGCCGCGTGCGGCCACCGAGCTCCACGGGGATCATCTCGTCATCGGCCCGCTCCTCCTCGCCCGGCGGCCCGGCCCGGCCGACGGCCTCGGCCACCCGGCGGACGGCCTCGGCGAGCCGCTCGGGCCGGACGGGCTTGAGCAGGTAGTCCAGGGCTCCGAGCTCGTAGGCGGTGACGGCGCAGTCGTCATGCGCGGTCACGAACACCACGTGCGGCGGTGCGGCGAAGCCGGTGAGCAGGCGGGTGAAGTCCAGCCCGTCCAGCCCCGGCATGCGGATGTCCAGGAAGACCGCGTCGAGGCGGTCGCCCGCCACGAGCATCCGGCTGAGGTCGCGCAACGCCGACGCGGCCTCGCCCGCCCCGCTGACCTGTCCGATCCGCGGGTCCTTGCGGAGTAGGTAGGTGAGCTCCTCCAGGGCGGGGCGTTCATCGTCGACGGCCAGGACGCGAAGCATAGGGGCGACTTTGCCGCGATTACCGTCTGTCCGCAATCGGTTTCGAAATGTGAGCGGCGTGTCGCAGGCGGGTCGTCAGCCCGGAAATACTCCTGGCCGGTACTTGGGGACACGCAGATTCACCTTTGTTCCGGCGCCCGGCGCGGTCTCGACGGTCAGGCCGTACTCGTCCCCGTAGACCTGCCGCATCCGCTCGTCGACGTTGGCGAGCCCGATGCCGGCACCGTCTCCGCCGGGTTCCGCGCCGGAGGCCCGGCCGCGCCGCCCGGGGGGCGCGACGCTCCCCCGGCCCCACGGCCGGGACCTGCCGGGCGGCGCGGAAAGGATCTGCTGGAGCCGCTCGGGATCCATGCCCGCCCCGTCGTCCTCCACGCTGATGGCGGCCTCGGCGCCGGAGTCGCGGGCCACGATCGAGATGTGGAAGTCGCCGCTCGCGCCCTGCATGCCGTGCCTGATGGCGTTCTCGACGAGCGGCTGGAGGGCCAGGAACGGCACCGCGACCGGCAGCACCTCCGGCGAGACCTCCACGCTGAACCGCAGCCGCTCGCCGAATCTGGCCCGCTCCAACAACAGGTAGCGATCGATGGAGCGCAGCTCGTCGGCGAGGGTGGTGAAGTCGCGGGGGTTGCGGAAGGAGTAGCGGGCGAAATCGGCGAAGTCGAGGAGCAGCGCCCGCGCGCGCTCGGGGTCGGTCCGGACGAACGAGGCGATCGTGGTGAGGGAGTTGTAGACGAAGTGGGGGGAGATCTGGGCGCGCAGTGCCCGCATTTCGGCCTCGGCGAGCCGGATACGGGACGCGTCGAGCTCGGCCAGCTCCAGTTGGCCGGTCACCCAGCGGGCGGCCTCGCCGACCGCCTTGACGCGTGCGGTGGACGGGCCGGGCCAGTACGCGGCGAGCGCGCCCTCCACCCGTCCTTCGACGGTGAGCGGGGCGATCACCACGACACGGATCCGGCAGTGGGGATCGCCGCAGGACAGCACCTCCGGGGCGATCACGCGGGGCCGCCCGGAGGCGAGCACCGGCAGGGCGTGCCGGACGACGTCGCCGCCGTGCCGGTCCCCGCCCGGTCCGTCCCAGGCGAGCAGCCTCCGGTCATGTCCGGGATGGTCGGTCCGGTTCTCGGTCCGGTCGGCGTCGAGGTCATCATGGGGAAGGTCGTCGGCGTGCTCGCCGTGAAGCCCGTCGGCACAGTCACCGGCGCAGTCGTCCGCGAGCGGGCGGACGGCGACCAGGGCGACCGCCTCGGCGCCGAGCAGCGACCGCAGGTGCCGGGCGGACTTGCGCGCGGAATCCCGGTTGAGCCCGGCGCGCAGCGTCGGGGAGGCCCGCGCGATCGTGTGCAGGGCCGCGAACCTCGCCTCGTCGACCATGACGCCGAGGCCGGGGCGCCGGGGCGGGAACCAGCGGCGCAGCGCGCAGGCACCGGTGGCGGCTCCGGCGGCAGAGGCACACGCCAGGACGTCCACAACGGACGGTAGGACCATGGCAACTCACGGTAATGGCTCTCTCGCCGCCGGGTCCATCCGTTACCCATTTACAAAGGTCTCGGATGGGCTACGCCGGGCGTGTCAAGCGGCGAGTCAGACCGGCGGGGACTCCCCCTCGCCCTCCTGGTAGGAGTAACGCTGCTCGTGCCACGGGTCGGCGACGTTGTGGTAGCCGCGCTCCTCCCAGAAGCCCCGGCGGTCCTTCACGAGGTACTCGACGCCGCGGACCCATTTGACGCTCTTCCACGCGTACAGGTGCGGAACGACGATACGGGTCGGGAAACCGTGGTCGGGGCTGAGCCGCTCACCGTCACGGTGCGTGGCGAACATCGTTCCGTCGGCGAGGAAGTCGGTCATCCGGATGTTGGCGCTGTAGCCGTACTCGGCCCAGACCATCACGTGCGTGACGTCCGGGGCGGGCGGCGCCAGTTCCACGATCGCCGTCCCGGGGACGCCCCGCCACTCGTTGTCGGGGATCGTGAACTTGGTGACGCAGTGGAAGTCCGCGACGGCGTCGACCTTGGGCAGGGCGTCGAACTCGTCCCAGCTCCACCGGTACTGGCCGCCCGACTCGGTGGCACCGAAGACCCGGAAGTCCCAGTCCCCGGGACGGAACTTCGGCACGGGCCCGTAGTGGAGGACCGGCCAGCCGCGGGGGACGTACTGACCGGGCGGGAGGTCCCGCGGCTGCGATGGCTGCTCGGGTGGGGACATGACGCGGCCATCCTGCCATCCGGCGTGAGCTGAGCCATATTCGGCCCCCGGGCGGACCGCCCGTCCCGGGCATCGGCTACGCTGACTCCGTGCGCAACGTCGTGTATTTCTTTTGGTTCGACCAGCCCGGGCGGCTGGTCTGCCAGACGTTGCGCTGACAGACCACAAGGCGAAAGCCCCGGGCCGCACTGGCCCGGGGCTTTCGTCGTTCCAGGGATGGACGTGGGGACCGCGGTCCTCACGTCACAAGGAGAGGCAGCACACTCATGGTCGTCGTCATGGCCCCCGAGGCCAACGAAGCGGATATCCGGGCCGTCGTCTCACTGGTCGAGACGGCGGGGGGCGACGCGTTCGTCAGCCGGGGGGTGGAGCGGACCATCATCGGGCTTGTCGGCGACGTCCAGCAGTTCGGCGCGCTGAACCTGCGCGCGATGCACGGCGTCAGCGACGTGGTGCGCATCTCGGTGCCCTACAAGCTGGTGAGCCGCGAGAACCACGCCGAGCGGTCCGTCGTGCGGGTCGGCGGCGTCCCCGTCGGCCCCGGGACCATGACGCTGATCGCCGGGCCGTGCGCGGTGGAGACCCCCGAGCAGACGCTCGGCGCCGCGCAGATGGCCAAGGCCGCGGGCGCGACGCTGCTGCGCGGAGGCGCGTTCAAGCCGCGGACCTCCCCCTACGCGTTCCAGGGGCTCGGCGAGGCGGGGCTGCGCATCCTCGCGGACGTACGGGACGAGACGGGCATGCCGATCGTCACCGAGGTGGTGGACGCCGCGGACGTCGATCTCGTCGCCTCCTACGCGGACATGCTGCAGATCGGCACCCGCAACGCGCAGAACTTCGCGCTGCTCCAGGCCGCCGGCGAGGCCGGCAAGCCCGTCATGCTCAAGCGCGGCATGAACGGCACCATCGAGGAATGGCTGATGGCCGCCGAGTACGTCGCGCAGCGCGGCAACCTCGACATCGTGCTGTGCGAGCGGGGTATCCGCACGTTCGAGCGTGCCACCCGCAACACTCTGGACATCTCCGCGGTCCCGGTGGCCCAGCGCCTCTCCCACCTGCCGGTGATCGTGGACCCGTCCCACTCGGGCGGCAGCCGCGACCTGGTCCTGCCGCTGACCCGCGCCGCCATCGCGGTCGGCGCGGACGGCGTGATCATCGACGTGCACCCGCATCCCGAGACCGCCCTGTGCGACGGCCCGCAGGCGCTCGTGGACGGCGACCTGCGCGAGCTGGCCAAGCTCGTCCGCGAGTTGCCCCCGATCGTCGGCCGCGCTCTGACCGAGGCCCCCGGAGTCGTCACCGGCGGCGTCACCGCCTGACGCCGGCGCCACACCGGCGCCTTCGGCGCTGACCTGTGCCGCGCCGTCCCGGCCTCGCCACGGGCCGGCACGTCGCAGGTCAGCGCATGTAGGGGGCTGGTATCGTGATCAGCATGGCGTACTGGACCTCGAACTGCGGACCGCCCCGCTCCTGACGGGGCGCGGCACCACCCTCCGAGACTCCACGAGACCCGGCGTGAGCACACGCCCGGTCCGCCTTCTTCTGCGCCCCGGATCCGGATCTTCCACTCCCGATTCGAGCCCAGGAGCATCTCCCCGTGTCAGCGCGCACGTCCAGGCAACGCACCTCCCGGCAAGACACCCCAGAGAAGGGCACCCCCGCACGAGCCCGGCGCGGGCTACCCGGCGGCGGTAGCGCCGACATCCTCGCGGCCGCGTCCCTGTGGGGGACGACAGGAACCGTGCGGACATTCGCCGACGGGGCGTCCAGCGTCTCGGTCGGGGCGGTCCGGATCGTCCTCGGCGGGCTGGTCCTGCTCGCCCTCGCCTCCCTCACCCGCCGCGGCGGCGCCCGGGGCGCGGAGCTGCGCCGCCTCCTCGCCCAGCGCCGGTCCCGGCCGCTGATCCTGCTCGGCGCGGCCGCCATCGCGGTGTACCAGACGGCGTTCTTCGTGGCCGTCGCCCGCACCGGCGTCGCCGCCGGCACCGTCGTCACGATCGGCAGCGCGCCCGCGTTCACTGGCCTGGTCGGCTTCGTGGCCCGGCGGTCGGCGCCGTCCGGACGCTGGGCGCTCGCGACCGCCGGCGCCGTCGGAGGGTGCGTCGCGCTCATCGGCGGCGGGCGGGACGCCGGGATCGAGCCGGCCGGCGTCGCGCTGGCCCTGCTGTCCGGACTGTCCTACGCGGTGTACGCGACCGTGGCGTCCGCCCTCATCACCCGCGGCGAGGACGACCGGGCCGTCGCCGGCGCCCTGTTCGCGGCGGCGGGGGTGATCCTGCTTCCCGTCCTGCTCGCCTGGCCGGCCGGGTGGCTGCTCACCTGGCCCGGCGCGCTCACCGCCCTGTACCTGGGGGTGGTGACGACGGGCGGCGGCTACGTGCTGTTCACCCGCGGTCTGCGCACCGCCCCCGCCACCACGGCGACGACGTTGACGCTGGCCGAACCCGCCGTCGCCGCGGTGCTCGGGACGGCCGTCCTGGGCGAGCGACTCGGTGCGGTGGCGCTGGGCGGTCTGGCGCTGCTGGCGGCGAGCCTCCTCGCGCTCGTCCTGCCGGCCGGGGTCCCCCGAAAACGCGTACGCGGCCGTAACAAATTGGTCTGAACCACTCGCCAGACGGGATCCCGGCGAGGATGATGTCCGGCATGACTACGGGCGATGGGGACGCCGGCGGGCGGCTTTTCCCGGACGATCTGGACGGCGTCGATCCGGTCGCCGCGGTGATGCTGGCCGACGCCTGCCGCTCCATCGCCGCCTATCCCGAGCTCGTGGTCGTCGGGCCCCTGTTCACCGCGGCCGAGCACGTCCCCGGCGGCTGGCAGGTCGTCTGCCCCTGCGACCCGCTGCCCCAGGGCGCCCGGGAACTGCTCGCCGACCACCTGGACGACCGGGCGGCCATCGCGAACGGCTCGTCCGGCGACGAACTGCGGGACGCGGCGGCCATGCTGCGGACCGAACCCGCCGACGCTGTCACGGTGCCCGCCGGCCGGTTCCGCGTCGTCCGGATCGAACAGCTCGTCCGCACCGGCCCGGACGGACCCGAGCCGCCGCGCCCCACCGACCTGGACCCGCCGCCCGCGGACCGGCGTCCCGTCCCGTCCCGCCCGTACGACCTGCTGCCCGAGGGCCGGATCGCCTCCGACCTCACCACCGCCGAGCTCCTGTGCCAGGTGCTGGACGCCGCCGCGGCGACGGGCAACGAGCCGTCCGACGCGTTCCTCACCCCGCTCGCGCTCGCGCCCGCGTTCACGGTCGCCGAGCGCACCGGCGGCCGGTGGCGCCCGGTCGGTCGCCTGCACGAGACCCCGCGCCAGGCCCGCGCCGCGCTGGTCACCTACTTCCGCCACGTGGTGCCCGCGGTGGAACAGCCCGGCACCGTCGACACCGCCGCCTACGCCGACGCCGCGGACCTGATGGCCGACGAGACCCGCCGCAACGGCGTCGAGGTCGTCGGCCGCCGGTTCCGGATCGTTCGCATCGAACGCATCACCTTGATGGGCCCGGACGGCCCCGAGCCACCGCGTCCCGACGACTTCGACTCGTGTTGAAGTCAACCCCGGCTGTGGCCACTACACCCCTGGCCCAGCGTCATCGCTTCGCGATCTTCCCCGGTGGGGCTCGCCTTCGGCTTCGCCCCACCGGGTCAGGTAGCGCGCTCACGTGACGGCTGAGCTCACCTGCCCCTGAGGCCGGCCCCGGATGATTCGAGAGCTGCGAGGCCCCTGCTCACCGTGACAGATCAAGGGGTCGTGTCGCCGTAGACGGGGCGGTGCTCCTGCACCGAGGCGGCCAGCTGGTCGGCCAGCTCGCCCGCGTCCAGGCGCTTCTCGATCTGGCGAAGGTCGTCGATCTTGGCCTTCGTCTCGGCGCGGCGGGGGGCCAGCATCGTGCAGCAGTCCTCGTCGGGCAGCTCGGAGATCGTGAGGGTCCGGATGCGGCGCGCCTGGTCCATGATCTCTATCTTGTCCATACCGACGAGGGGACGCAGGATCGGCAGTTCCACCGCGTCGTCCAGCGCGGTGATGTTGGTGAGGGTCTGGCTGGAGACCTGGCCGAGCGCGTCACCGGTGATCAGTGCGGTCCCCCGCAGGCGGCGGGCGAGGATCTCGCCGGTGCGCAGCATCAGCCGGCGCTGCGCGATCACCGCGAGGCGGTCGGCGCCGGAGGACTTGATCTGCTGCTGGGCCTTGCCGAACGGGACGACGAACAGCCGGGAGCCGCCCTGGAACTTGTCCAGCTCGCGGACCAGCGCGTAGGCCTTGTAGATCGACTCGGGGCCGGTGAACGGCATGCCGGAGAAGTGCAGGTAGTCGACGCGCAGGCCGCGACGCATCATCCGGTACGCGGCGACGGGCGAGTCGATGCCGCCCGACATCAGCACCAGCGCACGGCCGCTCATACCGACCGGGAGGCCGCCCTGGCCCGGGAGCCCGCCGGAGAAGACGAACACCTCGTCGCGGTCGACCTCGATCGACAGGGTGTGGTCGGGGGCCTTGAGCCGCACCGGCTGCCCGTACCGGTCGGCGACGAGCGCGCCGATGTGCCGGTCCAGTTCGGTGGAGGTCATCGGGAACCGCTTGTCGCGGCGCTTGGAGCGGACGGCGAACGTGCCGGTACGGCCGTCCATCAGCTCCAGGGCGGCGCGCTCGACGCTCGCGATGTCCTTGCCGACGAGCCAGGCACGGTGCGCCCACACGATGCCCATGACGTCGGTGATCCGCTGCGCGACCCGGTCCATCGTGGCGAGGTCGGCGTCCCGCTTGCGGACGATGAACACGCCGTGCCGCCTGATCACGTCGACCCGCGCGATGGGACGACAGGCGAGGCGGACGTTGTCGGCGAGGCGCCGTTCGAAAAGCTCGCGGTTCTTGCCCTTGAGGACGACCTCGCCCAGCTTGAGCAGCACGCACGGCTCGCCGTCGACCGGCGTCTCCCGGACGTCCGCGGGCGCGGTGTCGAGCGTGGTCATGCGTGATCCTCCTGGCGGGAACCGGAACGGGGCGGGCCTCTAGTGTGGCCCAGACAGAGCAACGCCGCGACCGTGAATCCCTGTTCCCGCCGGGAGGCGCGGGTCAGCCGAAGAAGACCTCGGACTCGGAGTAGCGCTCCAGCGGGACGGTCTTCAGCTGCTTGGTCGCCTCGTCCAGGCCGACACGGACGATGTCGGTGCCCTGGAGGGCGACCATCTTGCCGTAGTCGCCGTCGCGGACGGCGTCGATCGCCTGGAGGCCGAAGCGGGTGGCGAGGACGCGGTCGAACGCCGTGGGGGTGCCGCCGCGCTGGATGTGCCCGAGCACGGTGGCGCGGGCCTCCTTGCCGGTGCGCTTCTCGATCTCGTCGGCGAGGTTCTGGCCGATGCCGCCGAGGCGGACGTGGCCGAACGCGTCCCGCTCGCCGGTCTGGAGCTCCATCTGCCCGTCGATCGGGTGGGCGCCCTCGGACACCACGATGATCGGCGCGAAGCGGGTCTTGAACCGGCTCTCCACGTACTCGCAGACCTTGTCGATGTCGAACGGCCGCTCGGGGATGAGGATCACGTTCGCGCCGGCGGCCATCCCGACGTGCAGCGCGATCCAGCCCGCGTGCCGTCCCATGACCTCGCAGATCAGCGCGCGGTGGTGGCTCTCGGCGGTGGTGTGCAGCCGGTCGACCGCCTCCATGCCGATGTTGACGGCGGTGTCGAACCCGAACGTGTAGTCGGTGGCGTTGAGGTCGTTGTCGATCGTCTTCGGGACGCCGACGACCTTCACCCCGCTGGCGTACAGCTCGCGCGCGACGCCGAGGGTGTCCTCGCCGCCGATGGCGATCAACGCGTCCACACCGAGCCCGGCCAGGTTGTCCTTGATCCGCTCGACGCCGCCCTCGACCTTGACCGGGTTCGTCCTGGACGAGCCGAGGATCGTCCCGCCGCGCGGCAGGATCCCGCGGACGGCCTGCACGTCCAGGGGCACGGTGTCGCCTTCGAGGGGACCGCGCCAGCCGGCCCGGAACCCCACGAACTCATAGCCGAAGACCTGCACGCCCTTGCGCACGACCGCGCGGATCACCGCGTTCAGCCCCGGGCAGTCCCCACCGCCGGTCAACACTCCGACGCGCATGCCGTCTCCCTCTCCCGCCACCGGGCTCCTCCCTCGTTCCACACGGCCAGACTAGTAGCCGGCGGCCGGCCCCACGCGGCATTCAACGGACGCGCCGGCGTGCCGCCATTGGTCTAGACCATAGCCGTCCGAGGCCCTACTCGCCCTCTTGATCGAGACCTTTCTCGATGGCATATCGGACGAGTTCCACCCGGTTGTGGAGCTGGAGCTTGCCGAGGGTGTTCTGCACGTGGTTCTGCACCGTCCGGTGGGACAGGACGAGGCGCTGCGCGATCTGCTTGTACGTCAGGCCCTTCGCGACGAGCCGCAGGACCTCGGTCTCGCGGTCGGTCAGGCGCGGCGCGTCGTCGTCCGGGCGGGCGGGCGCGGCGGCCAGCCGGCGGTACTCGCCGAGGACGAGCCCGGCCAGCCCGGGGGTGAAGACGGCGTCGCCGGCGCCCGTCCGCCGGACGGCGTCCAGGAACTCCTCGCGCGCGGCGGACTTCAGCAGATACCCCGTGGCGCCCGCCTTGACCGCCTCCAGGACGTCCTGCTGCTCGCCGCTGGCCGACAGCACCAGGACCCGGATGGGCGGGTCGGCCGCGACCAGGTTCCGGGTGACCTCGACGCCGCTGATGTCGGGGAGTTGCAGATCGACGACGGCCACCCCCGGGCGGGCGGCGGCGGCGATGCGGACCGCCGAGCGGCCGTCACCGGCGGTGGCGACCACCTCGTGACCCGCCTCGGTCAGGTCGCGGGCGACGGACTCGCGCCACATCGGATGGTCGTCCACGACCATGACCCTGAGGGGAACGTCGTTCACGGTCCACAGCCTACGGGCCCGCTCACCCCCGGCGGGCGCCGGCCGCTGGTCCGGGGACGCTCATCTCGATCTCCGTGCCCTCGCCGGGAGCGGAGACGATCGACACGGTGCCGCCGAGGTCGCGGATCCGGCCGCGGATGGACTGGGCGACGCCGAGCCGCCCGTCCGCCGCCGCCAGCGCGAGCCGATCCGCGGGCATCCCGGGGCCGTCGTCGCGGACACTGACGGTGACCACGCCGGCGCCGTCGTCCTCCAGCAGCACCCAGGCGCGGGCGCCGTCGCCGCAGTGCCGCCGGACGTTGTCGAGCGCCGCCGCCACCGCCGCCTCGACCTCCCGGGCGGCGTGCTCGCGCATCCGGACCTGCGTCGCCGGTGCCGACACGGTCACCGAGGTCGACCCGTGCCCGGCCAGCAGGGGCCGCAGGTCGACCGTCCGGTCATGCCCGTCTCCGCCCACCGCCGCGTCGACGACCACGGCGATCGACGGCGTCGTGCCGATCATGGCGCGCAGCGCCGACTCCTGCTCCCCCGCGAGCCGCCCGAGCTCGGCCGCCTCGCCGCCCAGTTCCCCGCCGCGCCGCTGCACCATCGCGAGCACCTGGAGCACCGAGTCGTGGATGCGCCGCGCGAGCCGCTCCCGCTCCCGCGTCGCCGACTCCATCTCCACGGCGCGGGCCAGCCGCGCCTCCGCCTCCAGCGCCAGCCGGACGACGTGCCCGACGACAAGGCCCGCGAGCAGCAGCAGCACGACCCCGTTGAAGGTGCCGCGGCCCATCCCCCCGGTCGTCCCGGCGACGACGTGCACCAGCAGGTTCGCGACGCCGAGCGCCAGCGCCGCGGCGATCCCGACCCGCCGTCCGCCCGCCACCGCCCACGCCAGCACGGCCGCCGCGACCCACGACATCGGCAGCGTCGGCCGCCCGTGCTCGATGTTGTGGGTCGTCTCCACCCACGCGGTGGCGAGGATGCAGCCGAACGCGACGGCCAGGTCGGCCGCCAGCAGCGGCCAGCCCCGCCGGCGCCGGCCGCGGAACGCGAGCACCGCGTACGCCGTCCAGGCGACCATCACGGCGAGGACGGCCCAGCCGCCCCACGGATGCGCGTACCCGTCGGAGTTCAGGGCGATCACCAGCGCCGCGTAGGCCAGCGACGCGACCCGGTACACCGCGACCGCACGCCACAGCGCGACCTCCAGGCCCAGCCCGCCGCCCGCCCCGTTCACCACGCCCCGCCCTCAGTCACCGTCGTCCAGCCCGCCGTCGTCCACGGGACGGACCTGCTGGCCCACCATCTCGGCCTTCACCTCCGCGGCGTACCGGTCCACGTACTCCTGGCCCGACAGCTCCCGGATCGCCTGCATGATCTCGTCGGTGATCTCCCGCAGCACCTCCCGGTCGTCCTCGCGCCCGTAGTACCGGGAGAAGTCGAGCGGCGCCCCGAACCGGACGCCCGGCCGGATGCCGAGGCGCGGGTAGGGCCGGCCCGGCGGCATCAGCTCGAACGTGTTGATCATCGCCATCGGGATCACCGGCACCCGGGACTTCAACGCCAGCCGCGCCACGCCCGTCTTCCCGCGGTAGAGCCGGTTGTCCGGCGCCCGGGTGCCCTCGGGGTAGATGCCGAGCAGCTTGCCCTCGCCGAGGATCCGCAGTCCCGTCTGCAACGCCGCTTCGCCGGCCGAGCCGCCCGTCCGGTCCACCGGCACCACGCCCACCCCGGTGAAGAAGCCCTTGCTGATCAGGCCCTTGAGCCCCGTGCCGGTGAAGTACTCGCCCTTGCCGATGAAGAAGATCGGCCGCATCAGCGGCAGCGGCCCGAAGAAGTGGTCGGCGAACGACAGATGGTTGCTGACGAGCAGTGCCGGCCCACGCTTGGGGACGTTGCGCATCCCCCGGTTCCGCGGCCACCACCCGAGGTACAGGATCGGCGAGAGAACGATCCTGAGCAGAATCCAGAACCAGAGCATGCGCGGACCTTCCTCCGACCGGCGGCCCAGGTGACGGGCACGTCCGGCTCCCTGACCGACGGGAGATGATGGCACATCCTCCCACTTCCCGTCGCTGCCTCTACCGGCCGGTACGCCGGGGCGGGCACCCCCGCCCGGCGCCGGTGCCGCCGGAATGAACGTAGGCTCTGAACGGTAAATCTCAATCGGGTGCGCCCGGGGGCTTGTCCCGGGCGGCGCAGCGAATACCGTGGGACACACGTTTCAGGGTGTCCGGGAGTGCCGCCGTGTCCGCCGGCACCGCCGGGCACACGTCAATGGGGGAGCGGAGGCCGTCATGCCGGTGCTGTCGGTCACTCCGGAGTCGTCGAAGGAGCCGGCCCCGTGAATCGCCGTGGCAATGGACTGTCAGCCGACACCTACGCCCCACTGGTCGACCTCGCCCCGCATCTCGCCGACGCGATGCTCGCGGCGCTCGGCGAGGCCGGCGTGGCCGCCTACGCCGCCTCGCCGTCCGAACTGGCCGACCTGCCCGACCTCGCCGCCGAGGCCCCGCCCGGCGACGCCCTCGACCGGCTGTACGTCGACGTCGATATGAAGCCGGCCGCCGAGGGCATCCTGCGCGCCCACCTCGCCCGCCTCCGCGACGCCTCCGCCCGGGGCCCCGAACCCGAGACCGACCTCGCCGAACCCGCCGGCGACCCTCCCGCCCCCGATGGTGAGACCGCCGAACGCGACGAGGACGCCATCTGGGCCGAGATCGTCGCCGGCTTCGACACCACCCCCGAAGGCGGCGACACCCCCTGGCCGGACCAGGAGAACATCGAGGAACCCGAGGACCCCCCGGACGAGGGCGACGACCGCACCGGCCGCCTCCCCCGCGTCCGCATGATCAAGCCCACCGAGACCGTCGACCTCCCGCCCGCCCCCGATGACGACGAGGGCCACTACGTCCCGCCCCCTCCCCCACCGCTGCCGAGCGCCGACCCCCTCACCAAAGGCGCCTGGATCGCCCTTATCGGCGGCCCCGTCTACCTGCTCATCACCGTCATCCTCGACTGGGAGGTCCCCGGCTGGGCCGCCTTCCTCGCCGTCGCCGCCTTCATCGGCGGCTTCGTCACCCTCGTCCTGCGTATGGGCGACGAACCCCGCGACCCAGACGACGGCGCCGTCGTCTAATGGGGGGCGACCCCCAATCCCCCGGCTGCGCGGCTCGCCACCTCCTCACTCCGCTGGCGCTCCGCTCCGGGGGCGCGGCGCGACGGGGATACCCGCTCCGCTCGCTGGCGCTCGCTGCGCATGCCTCCCGGTAACCGGCGGCTGAGGTTCAACCCTGCGAGTTGGGTAGGGAAGGGGAAAGGTTCAAGGTGGCTTGGACGGGGCGGTGGTCTGTGGCCTGGGGGTACTCCTCGGCGGTCGCGGAGGGGACTCCCCCGGCGATGATCTCCACGGTCTCGTCCGCGAAGACGGCGTCTATGCGTCTGCGGGGGTTGCGGGAGGAGAAGGTCAGCTCCTCGCCATCCGGCGCCACCGCGTAGGCGTCCTGGAACCGGTCGGTGAAGAGTGACCAGGTGGGGCCGCCGGGTTCCTCGTTGATGTCGCCGGTGAGGACGACGGGGGCCTCGTAGCGGCGGCGGGCGCGGTCCAGGTGGGTGAGGATCTCGGTGGCGTGCCTGCGGCGCGGCGCCGTCATCAGGTCCAGGTGGGTGCAGGCGGCGACCAGGCGTGCGCCGGCCACCTGGAGGACGGCGATGGCCAGGGCGCGGCGGTGCAGGCCGGGAGTGGGGCTGAGCAGGTGGAACTCGCGGCGCAGGCGGCGGACCCGGGGGGCCGTCAGGATCGCCAGGCCGCAGGCGCGGCGTCCGGCGGCGATGTCCATGCCGCAGTCGCGGGCCAGGCGACGGCGCTTGACCCGCCAGTCCCAGAAGCGCGGAACCTCCTGAAGGCACAGGACGTCCGGGTCGATGGCGCGGACGACCCTGGCCACGGCGGCGGGGTCGTCGCGCAGCGACCGGACGTTGTAGGTGAGGACGCGGACCGGCGTCACACGACCGCGTCCTGGCGGGGGCGTATGCGGGCGAGGTCGGCGGCGCCGACGATGCCGGCCGCCGAGCCCAGCTCGGCGATGCGGATGTCGGGCAGGGGGCGGTGGCCGCGGCCGGTCAGCGCGTCCTCGAACGCGCTGCGGACCGGGTCGAGGAGCAGGTCCCCGGCGTCGGAGAGGCCGCCGCCGATGATGAACGCGCCCGGGTCGAGGATGGCGCTGAGGTCGGCCAGGCCCTGGCCGGCCCAGTGCGCGACGGTGCGGAAGCACTCCAGCGCCGCCTTGTCGCCCTCGCGGGCCGCCTGCGTGATCTCGGGTCCGCTGATGCCGTCGGGCCGCCCGTCGCCGAGTTCGAGGAGGCGGCCCGCCATCGCCGGGGCGACGCGGGCGAGGTCGCGGGCCTCGTGGACGAGCGCGTTGCCGCTGGCGTACTGCTCCCAGCAGCCCCGGTTGCCGCAGCCGCAGCGCCGCCCGTCCGGGACGACCCGGAAGTGGCCCATCTCCGCACCGATGCCGAACTGGCCCCGGTAGAGCTCGCCGTTGATGATGATGCCGCCGCCGATGCCGGTGCCGAGCGTCACCAGGACGATGAAGTTCTCGCCGCGGCCGGCGCCGAACTTCGCCTCGCCCCACGCGGTGGCGTTGCCGTCGTTCTCGACCACGACCGGGAGTCCGACGAGGCTCTCGACCTTCTCCTTGATCGGCTCTTCCCGCCAGGCGAGGTTGGGCGCGAACAGCACGGTGGAGCGCGTCTCGTCGACGAAACCGGCGGTGCCGAGACCGACCGCGGCGACGTCCTCGAACTTGCCCTTGAGGAGGTCGACGACCTCGGCGATGACCTCGGCGGTCTCCTTGGGGTTCGTCGAGGGGGTCGGCCTGCGGACCTTCTCCAGAATCTTCCCCCGGTCGTCGACGACCCCCGCGGCCACCTTCGTGCCGCCCACATCCACGCCGATGGTCAGGGCCATGTAACGCTTCCTCCTCCTCACGTGCCCCGGCTGGAGCCCGTACGCCACTACTCGATGGGGTCGCCGCCGGTGGCGGCCGACCACGCGTCGGCCCGCTCGGGAGCGCTCCCACCGGGTGGCGGGCCTGACCGCTCGGACGTACCCGCCCGCGGGGCCTCCGACGCCTCCCCGCGCGTCCGGTCGAAGGCCGCCACCACGTCCAGCCCGGCGGCCAGCAGCGACCGGCCGGCCTCGCGCACGTGCCGTCCGACGTCGGCACCGGATTCACGCCCGACGGCTATCGCCCGACATATCGGGCAATTTCGACATTCGGCGGCGCCGGTGGCCATGTGCGGGACGTCCTCGGAGGTCGCTCGGCCCCAGACATCGCCGGTGCCGTCCCCGCCCATCCGCCTGCGCAGCGCGTCGAAGAGCTTGGCCGCCTCGTCGAGGACGTCGCCTGGCTGCTCGTTCATGACCACATCTTCCATCCGTCGTCGGCGTGAAACGGTATCGCCCCCGCGACCTGGTGAGAAACGCTCAGCGCTCCAGGTGTCGCTTCAGTCCCTTGAGCGCGGAGTCGATGATCCGCTTCTCGCCCTTGCGCTTGACCATGCCGATCATCGGGATGCGGACGTCCACGGTCAGCTCGTAGGTGACCTCGGTGGCGCCGCCCGCCTCGGCGAGCGCGTAGGACCCGTGCAGTCCGGACACGACATTGCCCTTCTCCACCAGGTCCCACGTCACGCGGTCGTCGCCCTCCCAGGTGTAGGCGAGGCCGACGGTGTCGCTGAAGGGGCCGCCGTCGAAGGTGAGCCGGGCGCGGTCGGCGCGGCCGTCCCCACCCGTCTCCTGGACGGTGAACTCCCTGATCCCGCTGGCCCACTCGGGATAGTTCTCCAGATCGGCGATCACCGCCATGATCTCGGCCTTCCCGGCCTTCACCGTGATGGAAGAACTCGTTCGGTCGGCCATCTGCGCATCCCTCCGGCTGTGTCCTTACAGAAAGTATCTTTCACACCGACAGGACGTAGGGCACCCCGCTGGCCCTGAAGTGGCCCACGTTCACGCATTCGGTCCGGCCGATGCGGATCCGGCTCGCGAGCGGCTGGTGAACGTGCCCGAAAAGCACATACTTCGGCCGCGTGCGGTGGATCGCGTCCAGGATCGCCTCGCTGCCCCGCTCGAACCGGCGCGCCACCGTGTCGTACAGCAGTTCCGGGACGGCGGGCGGGATATGGCAGCACAGCACGTCCACGGCTCCGACGGCCTTGACCTTGGCCGCGTACGCCTCGTCGTCCAGCTCGTAGGGGGTGCGGTACTCGGTGCGGAGCCCGCCGCCGACGAATCCGAACGTCAGCCCGCCCAGCTCGGTGGTCTCCCCGTCCAGCACGCGGTGTCCGTCGCGCAGGTGCGCGCCCCACATGCGGGGGATGTCGACGTTGCCGTAGGTGAGGTACGCGGGGGACGGCATCGCCTCGAACAGCTCCGCGTACTGCCGGTCGACGGCCCGCTCGATGTGCGGCCATGCCTCCCCGCCGAGGCCCGCCCAGAGTGACCGGGAGAACTCGCGGGCCTCGTCGAAGCGCTTGCGCGTCCGCAGCGCGATGAAGCGGTCGGCGTTCTCCTGGCCGAACAGCTCCGCGAAGATCCCCTGCGCGTGGTCGGAGTAGTCGATGAACAGGATCAGGTCGCCCAGGCAGATGAGCGCGTCCGCGCCGTCACCGGCGCCCCGCAGCGCCTCGGCACGGCCGTGGACGTCGCTCACCACGTGGATCCTCATGAACCGACTCTAATCGGGCCCGCTGAGGACGAACACGCCGCCCGAGTCAGCCGCCGGCCGCCGCCGAGACCAGGGAGCGCCACTCGCTCACCAGGGCGGAATCGACCGCCGCGTCCCAGGCGCCGTCGGGACGGACGGCCGTGCCCACATGGAACGCGGTGACGCCCGCCGCCGCGAGGACGGCGACATGCTTGCGGCGCAGTCCGCCCCCGGCCATGATCATGCCGGTCGACTCCCGGTCCTCGGTGGCGCGCCGGACGAGGACGTCCACCCCGGCGTCCACCCCGCGCGGGGAGCCCGCCGTGAGGACCGTGTCGAGCCCGCCGCCCAGGTGCCGGACGGCATCCCACGCCTGGGCGGGATCGGCGGCGTGGTCCAGGGCCCGGTGGAACGTCCACGGCAGCGGGGCGGCGACCGCGGCGAGCTTGCCGGTGGCGGCGGTGTCGACATGGCCGAGGGGGTCCAGGAAGCCGAACACGAACCCGTCCACGCCCGCCTGGGCGAGGGTGTCGGCGGCGTGCCGCAGCCGGTCGAGCTCGGCGCCGGTGGTGCGGAACCCGGCGTTGGCCCGCAGCATCACCCGCATGGGCAGGGACGTGGCCTCGCGGATCGCCTCGACGACGTCCGGATCGGCGGTGAGGCCGTCGGCGGCCATGTCGGCGACGACCTCGATCCGGTCGGCGCCGCCCTCCTGGGCGGCGCGTGCGTCGGCGGCGGTCAGCGCGATCACCTCGAGCAGCGACATGGCGATCCCCCGAGTCCCAGATGTCCGGCGAGACCAAGGGTAGGCCAACGCGCGGCGCCCGCCACGGGACACCGGGCCGTCTTTGCCCTGCCGTTAACCGCGGCGTCGGTAGGGCGACAGCAAGCGGGCCAACGGTGTGCGAGGGACCGGCGGCCTTTCCTACTCATGGGTATCATCGGCTGCGGAGAAGCCGGAGCCGGTTTCCCCGCCGTCCCCGAAGACCGATTACAGGAGTGGGCCGTGCGCGAGTTCAGCGTCCCCGCGATGGTGGAGGTCCCCGACTCCGCCAATCTGACCGACGCGCCCTTCACCCGTGCCGCCGAGGAGCCCGGCACCATCGTCCTGCGCCGCCCGGGCGCCGGCGCCTGGAGCGCCGTCACCGCCGCCGAGTTCGCGGCCGAGGTGACCGGGGTGGCCAAGGGCATGATGGCCGCCGGGGTCGAGCCCGGCGACCGCGTGGCGCTGCTGTCGCGGACCCGCTACGAGTGGACCGTGATCGACTACGCGATCTGGGCGGCGGGCGCGGTCGCGGTGCCGATCTACGAGACGTCCTCCGGCGAGCAGATCGAGTGGATCGCCGGCGACTCCGGCGCCAAGGCGGTGTTCGCCGAGACCGCGGCGCACGTCGCGGCGGTCGAGGAGGTCCGGGGCGCGCTGCCGGACCTCGTGCACGTCTGGGGGATCGACGCCGGCGGGCTCGATGAGGTCGTCCGGCTGGGCAGGGACGTCCCGGACGACGCCGCGGCCGAGCGCCGCGCCGCCCGTGGCGCCGCCGACGTGGCCACCCTCATCTACACCTCCGGTACGACCGGGCGTCCCAAGGGCTGCGAGATCAGCCACGGCAACCTGGTGCGGACGGCGCGCAACGCCATCCAGGGCGCGATCTCCGAGGTCACGGTCGAGGGCAGCTCCACGCTGCTGTTCCTGCCGCTGGCGCACGTGTTCGCCCGGCTGATCGAGGTCGCCTGTGTCGAGGGCGGCATCGTGCTCGGGCACAGCGACGTCCCGAACCTGCTGCCCGACCTCGCGACGTTCCGTCCCACGTTCCTGCTGGCCGTGCCCCGTGTGTTCGAGAAGGTCTACAACGGGGCCGAGCAGAAGGCCGCGGCCGAGGGCAAGAGCAAGATCTTCAAGGCGGCGTCCGACACCGCCATCGCCTACAGCCGCACGCTGGAGTCCGGCCGTCCCGGCCTCGGTCTGAAGATCCGGCACAGGGTCTTCGACGTGCTGGTGTACCGGAAGCTGCGCGCCGCGGTCGGCGGGCGGGTGCGGTACGCGGTGTCGGGCGGCGCCGCGCTGGGCGAGCGGCTGGGCCACTTCTTCCGCGGTGTCGGAATCACCATCCTGGAGGGCTACGGGCTCACCGAGACCACCGCGCCGGTCAGCGTCAACCGCCCCACCGCGATCAGGATCGGCACGGTGGGCCGGCCGATCCCGGGTGTGGACGTGCAGATCGCCGAGGACGGGGAGGTCCTCGTCCGCGGGATCAACGTGCTGCGCGGCTACTGGAACAACGACGCCGCCACCAAGGAGTCCCTGGAGGACGGCTGGTTCCATACCGGCGACCTCGGCTCCCTGGACCCCGACGGCTTCCTGAGGATCACCGGCCGGAAGAAGGAGATCCTCGTCACCGCGGCGGGCAAGAACGTGGCGCCGGCGCCGCTGGAGGACAGGCTCCGCGCGCACCCGCTGGTCAGCCAGTGCCTGGTCGTCGGCGACGGCCGCAAGTTCATCAGCGCCCTGGTCACGCTGGACCAGGAGGCGCTCGGCCCCTGGAAGGACCGGCACGGCAAGCCCGCCACGATGACGGTGGAGGACCTGCGCCGCGATCCCGACCTCACGGCCGAGATCGACGCCGCGGTCGCCGCCGCGAACCGGTCGGTCAGCAACGCCGAGGCGATCAAGAAGTACACCGTGCTCGGCGTGGACTTCACCGAGGAGGCCGGGCACATGACCCCGAGCCTGAAGGTCAGGCGCAACGTGGTGATGAAGGACTTCGCCGACGAGATCGACGCCCTCTACGCCGGCTAGCCGCGGGCGAGGCGGGCGACGGCGTCATCGATCGGCGTGTCGCCGGTGAGGAGGTCGAGGGTGCGGCGGCGGGCGTCGGAGGCGTCCAGCAGCGCGACGACGACGGCCGCCACGTCGTCGCGCGTGACCGCGCCTCGGCCGATCGGGGGCCCGGCCAGGGTGACCCGGCCGGTGCCGGGGTCGTCGGTGAGGCGGCCGGGCCGCAGGATGAGCCAGTCAGGGGACCGCGGCCCGCTCCGCGAAGTCGCGCGGGCGCGGCCGGTGAGGGGCGCCGGGGGGACGTCCTCACCGGCCGCGGGCTCGGCGCGGGACGCGGCTCAGCAGCGGCGCCCGGAGTTGATGCAGTTGACGGCCTGCTGCATCAGGTTGCGCGACATCACGTTGATGAAGTCGGCGTGGTCGGTCACCGGGTTGTGGTTCTGCTCGGGGAAGCTGTCCAGCGCGAACGCCTGCGCCCGTGCCGGCACGTTGTAGGTCAGCGTCATCTGTAGCTGCGGGACGGGCCGCCGTCCCGGCTGGCACGCGCCGGTCCGCTCGTCGGCGAACAGGACGTGGTCCCGGTGGTTGGCGCTGTCGGAGTTGCGACCGTCCCAGCAGCTCGGGAACTCCAGCACCCGCGCCACCTGGCTGCCCTGCGGGCAGAGCGGGTACTTGTCGGTGAAGCCGCGGTTCAGGAAACCGGTGCACGACCACACGGCCTTGGCGTTGGCCAGGCCGTTCGTCCCGGCCTTGGCGTCGCCCATCAGGACCCTCATGAAGGGGGGCATCGCGGTCACCTTGCTGCGGCTGTTGCCGTTGAACTGCAGCCGGACCGACGACGGCGTGACGACCGAACCGATGTTGCCGTCCGCCGCGCTCTGCCGCGCCGCCGCCGAGTTGTCCCGGCCCGCCCGGAGCCGGACCACCGGCCAGTAGTAGGTCGACTTGTCACCGTTCGTACAGGTCGTTCCTGACGCGGCGAGGCTCTCGTCGGTCGAGAACCCGTCGGTCGACTTGTTGCCCACGTAGTCGTGCGTGTGGTGCGCGCCGTTCTGGACGCCGGGAGCCACGATGACGTTGTCGGGGTTGCTGTGCTTCTGGCCCTCGTTCCGCCCGCAGCTGGACGTGAACGTGCCGCGCGACCCGCGCTGGCCCTGCGCCGCCTGCCCCGGCCGCGCCAGCGAAGGCGCCTTCCGGATGTCCACGAACAGGCTGCGCGCCAGACCCTGACCGCCGCCCTGCCCCGGCCCGGCCAGGTTCTGCGGGTTCTGGTTCTGCCCGTCGCCCCGCTGCTGCCCGTTTCCGTTCTGCCCGTCGTCGTTCTGCCCGTCTCCGGTCCGGCCGTCGTTCGGGCCCTGCCCGCCTCCGCCGGGATCTTGCTGACCGCCGTTCGGATACTGCGGACTGCTGCTGGGATCGCCGGGTTCACCACCGCCGGGGTCGGCGCCTCCCTCACTCGGCGGATCGGTCGGATCGGCGGCGAGTGCGGCACGGTCGCCGCTGCGCGGGGCCGAGGCCCCGGCGGGCGACGTCTCCGCCGCCGACGCGATAAGGACGAGCGCCGGGATCATCACGGCGAACGCCTTTTTCCTTCTTCCCATGGAGAACTCCCTTGATGCGGGGTGGGATGTTCGTCAGTGCTGCGTCAGTGCTGCTTTGGTGTGGCGTCAGTGCAGGGCCGATTTGTCTACCAGGCCCGTGCTCTCCAGCAGCGACATATGGGTGTTGACGAATTTCATTCCACGTTCGGCGAATGCGCGAATCTCACTGTTCTCGGTGGACGCGCGCACCTTGGCGATGATGCTGAACACCTGCCCGTGTGCGGCGCGTAGTCGCAGGACCCAGGTACGGTCGTAATCCGCCCCGAACTTGGTCGACATCTCCCGCAGGTAGCTCTGCTGGGTGCCGTTCGGCTCGTTGGGCAGGATGACGCCGAGCCGCTGCGCGGTGACGCGGGTGTCGGCGTCCAACTGCATGTGCTGTTGCATGATCATGGAGCCGACCTCCTTCACCCTGGGGCTGGCGGCGCGCTGTTGTGCCTGCTGGCCTGCGGGCATCTCCCACAGGCCGGCCTGCCGGACCTTCACGAGCAGGCTCCGGTCGAGTGCCGTCAGCGGCCCCCAGCGCGTCTGCGTGGTGCCGCCGTTGCGCGCGCCGTCGACGGTCGCGCCGTCGGCGGGCGCGCTGCCGTACACCGGGCGGAGCACCACCACGAGAGCCGCCCCGACGGCGACCACCGCGGCCAGGGCGAGAACGGCACGGCCCTTGCGGCGTCGCTTGCGCGACCCCGCGAAACCGTAGCTGCCATATCTTTTCCTCAACGGAAGCTCCCTCCTCTCGGAATCTCACCGGTCGGACCCGGCGCGGGTCGCCAGGAGGTACGCACCACGCGGGGTCGGGGGTTCATCGGTGTTCGTTCTTTTTCTTGTTTTCTTCGCGCCCGGAAATTACGGCACAACGGTCTGTCAGGAACGGCGGGCCGGGCTGCCTGGAATACCTCCGGTGACGCGTAGCGCGAGGGCCGGGCACATGGCGACCGCCTTCTGCACATCGCGTTCCATCCAGGCCGGGATGTCGGTGCCCAGCACGACGGGGAAGCCGTAACGGTCGAGTTGGATCAGCTCAGGGACGAGGTAGGCGCACAGCCCGTGCCCGTCGCACCGGCTCCAGTCGATGGCGACCCGGCCCTCATCGCCGGTCGGGACGGGCAGCGGCAGCACCCCGAAGGTCGGTTGCCCGCACGTTGCCCCGTATTGGTGGACGTCGATGTCGGCGGCGAACGCCTCGACCGCCGAGAGGACGAACCTGGCAGTCCCGTCAGGATGGGTGCAGGCGCCCCGTCCCCTGCCGACGCCCGCGGCCCGCCGGACGTCCTCGACCGTCCCGGACCCGTCGGAGAGCGAGTTGAGCGAACGGACGACGTCGGGCAGACCGAGCCGGCACGGCCCGCACTGCCCCGCGGACTGTGCGGCGAGGTAGGACGCGATCCGCGTGACCTCGCCGAGGGGGCAGGTACCGCGCGTGAGCGGCAGGATGATCCCGGCGCCGACCGTGCCGCCGACCCGCCGCATGCCGGCGCGCGACAACACGGCCTGCTGGACGGCGCCGGGGTCGAGCCACATCCCGTGGTAGCCGCCGACGAGCACACCCGGCGACGGCGGGACCTCACATCGCTCCAGCACGGCACGCAGGGGCGTGCCGAGCGGCGCCTCGACGACCTTGGTCCCGCCGACGGTGAGCATCGTGGTCCCGGGCTCGTCCTCGGTGCCGGCCGAGGCGTACAGGTCGGGACCGAGGGAGACGAGAACGGCGAGCTGCGCGAACGTCTCGGTGTTGGACAGCAGCGTCGGAAAGCCGTCCACCCCGGAATCGGAGGCGCGGACCTTGACGCCCGGCGGGATCGGGACCTCTCCGTTGATCGCGCGGATCACCGAGCCGCTCTCCCCGGAGATGAACCGCTCGGTCAGCCTGACGACCCGGGCCGGCATCCGCCGCTCGCCTATCGCGGCCCGGACGGAGCGGGCGGCCTCGTCGTCCTCGACGGCCACCACGATCCGCTGGGTGCCGAGCGCGGACGCGGCGATCTGCGCGCCGTCCAGTACCAGGTGCGGGGCGCGGCCGAGCAGGACCTTGTCCTTGGCACTGCCCGGCTCGCCCTCGGCGCCGTTCACCACGACGACCACGTCCTCGCTGGAACCGCGCTCGCCGCGCTTTTCTCCCGGGAGCATCGCCTCGTCGGAGCCTGGGTAGTTCACGCGGGCGGCGACGGCCATCAGCTTGCGCGCGAACGGGAAGCCGGCACCGCCGCGGCCCCGCAGGTCGACCTGCTCGGCCATCCGGACGATGTCGTCGAGGCCGGGCGCGCGCAGCTTGCCGTGCACGGCCATGTGCCGGTCGAGGTCGAGCCGGTCGAACCGGTCGAAGCCGAGCGTCAGCCGGGGCCCGCCGATGTTGGTGACGGCGATGGCGGCGGTCATCGGAACACCTCGGTGTCACCGCCGCGGCCGCCGCGCGGCACGCGCATCCCGCGGGGATCGGCGACGGTGGCGCGGGAGTTCCCGCGATCCCCGTCGCGTACGGCGGCGCGCTCGCCCGCCAGTGCGCGCTCGCGGGCGCGTTCGGCGGCCATGCCCCGCTCCCGCGCGACGGTGCGCTCGCCGACGTCGTCGCCGACGCGCCGGACGTCCCGCGGCTTGACCACGACGATCAGCCGGGTGAGCAGCGCGAGGGCGACACCCCCGACGCTCATCACGTAGCTGAGCACGACCCAGTTCGCGGCGACCCGCCCGGCGGTGAGGCCGTGGGTGATCGCGAGCGGCCAGGAGATGTAGGAGACGGCGTGCATCATCCGCCACATCCACGGGTGCCCGCGGAACGCGAACCGCGCGCGCATCATGCCGGTGATCACGATGAGGACCATCAGCTCGAACGCGAGCGTGCCGAGCCCGACCGGGCCGACGCCGGGGACGACGATCTGCTGCGGGGTGGCGAGCCCGCCGAGGACCTTCACCGCGATGTGCGCGACGACCATCGCCATGGCGAGCACGGCGGACGCGCGGTGCACGCCCTGGGCCCAGACGCGGTGCCGGATGCCGAGGATGAGCCGGTCGGTGGCCAGCAGCCCGCTCATCACGGCGCCGGTCATCGCGAGCAGGGTGAAGACGCCCGCGTAGAAGGAGAGGAAGTACTGCACGTTGTTCGCGACGACGGCGCCCGGCGGGGTCGCCGCCCCGACCAGGACCAGCACCGCGCCGACGAGTACCGTGCGCAGCGCCCAGGTAGGCACCACAGGATCATCACTGTTGCGTGTTCGCACCGCTGAGACTCCTCTTCTGTAGCGCGGGGCGCGCCGTGGCGCCCCCCGGGTCGTCGCCGTCCCCCGGCTCGGGGCCGGGGTCGGGCGGTGAGGGCGGGACGTCTGCCCCCGGGACCGGGCCGAGGTTGGCCAGCTGGCCGCCGGGAAGTACTTGGAGCTCGCCGCGTTCGGCGTAGCCGAGAAGGGGCTTGGCCCGTTCCCGGAAGGTCCAGCCGCCGAGCAGCGCCCCGTCGAGAGGGACGCGCTCGGCGCCCCTGCGCAGGTCGAACTCGACCTCGGGACGCGCCGCCGGCGCCCCGCCGCAGGGCCGGTCGGAGCCGGTCCGGCCGAGCGGGTCACCGCGCTGGACGATGCTGCCGTCGCGCAGCTCGGGCACCGACCGCACCCGGTAGTAGGTGGTGGCGAGGCCGCTACCGTGGATCACCATGACCAGCGCGCGGCCGTCCTGGTCACCGCAGAACCGGTAGAGCCGGCCGGCACCAGAGGACAGGACCCGGCCGTCCCCGCCCCAGAAGGCGAGGGAGCCCAGCGGGCGGACGGACGTGCCGCCGTCACCGGTGCCCATCGACCAGGTGGTGCCGGACTTCCACGGCAGCATCAGCGCGTCGCCCTTCTTGCCGCTGTGGGCCTGCGCCGTGGCCTGCGCGGCGGTGAGTGCGCCGTAGCGCCGCAGCGCGCGGCCCTCGTCCGCCGACATGACGGTCGCGGGCAGGCCCGACAGCAGACCGGCGAAGCGGTCACCACCCGACAGCGCGACCTGCCACCGGTCCTGCCGCCACCGCGCCGCGAAGAACGCGACCTCGGGATTGGCGCCGCTGGTGTCGGGCACCGGGATCGCCGTCGTGCCGAACGCCCAGGTCTTGTCGGGACTCGTCCGGGCGACCTCGACCATCGGGGGTCGGGTCGGTGCGGCGCCGTAGGTCTGCCGGGCGGCCGCGCCGCGCTCGGCCAGCGTCAGCTTCCGTACCTGCGCGGAGAGCGCCGGGACGTCCGGGCCCGCCGGGGCACGGCCCGGGGCGCCGGACGGGCCCGGCTGTTGCCGGGGGGCGTCGCGCCGGCCGGGGGTGGTGCGCTCCTTGCGGTTCTTGGCGGGCTGCTCGGCACCGACCGGCCCGGACGCGCCGATGGTCCCGCCTTCCAGCAGGGCTCGTTCGGCGATGCCGAGCAGCGCCAGGCCGACGACGCAGGACAGCGCGATGGCACCGACGCTCAGCCGGTCGGTTGGCCTACGCCCACCGCGGGGGTGCGTGCGCGGGCGTGCGCGAGGACCGGGTGGCCGTCCCGCCGACCGGGCCGACGAGCGGCGCCGCGCCTGCGGGCGCGGCTGGGAGCGGCGCCGGCCGGCGCCGCTCGAAGGCTCGCGCCTGCGGCGTGGCTTGGGTCGCGGGGACCGTTGCCCGTTCTCGGTCCAGCCGGACTGCTCCGCCCACCAGGACCCTTCGGGCCACTGGGGTTCCTCGGCCCGGTGCCCTCGCGGGGGCTCCGGGCTCGACGAGGGGCGCGCGGGCGTCTCCGCCCACGCTGAAGCATGCGGATAGCTCCGGGACGCATGCCGGGTCTCGCGTCGCGCCATGCCCACTCCTGTGGAGGAGGTGGAGGGCTCGGCGAACGCCGGTTGGCTCCGTACCCACCGGGCGGGAAGCCTGGCGGGTTGTTCCGCTGAGACATCGGGATCACGGCTCTGGGAACCCGCTCCGCTCCCACCGCTCTCCCACGGGCCCTGAGGGGACCCGCTCGATCACCCGGGAGCATACGCCCCGGAGGCCGTTCAGATACGCGATGCCCGAAAATCGTTTCAGTCGATACTCGCGGCCTGGCCGCTCTCCACATCTGTACGCGTGGACGCCACGGCATGTTCACGCGTCCGTTTCGCGCGTTGAGACGCCCGTAATCCCGGGCCGCACCTCGCTAGCCGCACCTTCTGGCCACACCTTGCTAGCCGGGCGCCCCTGGTCAGCGCCCCTGGTCACGCGTGCCAGCCAGGCACTACTAACCAGGCGCTGCTAGCCAGGCGCTGCTAGCCAGACCATGCACGCAGGAACCTGGCGGCGAGCGGGGCGGCGACCTTCGGCCCCGAGCCGCCCTCGGAGATGAAGACGGAGAAGGCGAGATCGTCGCGGAATCCGATGAACCAGGCGTGGGTGCCCTCGCCGAACTCGGCGGTGCCGGTCTTGCCCGCCGTCCCGTCCGGGAGCCCGGCGCGGGCCGCGGTGCCGCCCGTGACGACCGCGCGCATCATGTCGCGCAGGTCGGCGGCGCCGGGAATCGGACGAGGGTCCGGAGTCCGCCCGCCGTCCTCGCGGATCAGCTTCGGCTCCAGCAGCCGGGGCGACCGCCAGGAGCCGTCCGCGACCGCCGCCGCGACGGTGGCCATCAGCAGCGGGCTCGCCTGGACCTCGCCCTGCCCGATCCCCGCCTCGGCGAGCGCCGCTCCGCTCCGCACGCCGGGGAAGTCTCCGCCCGTCGCACGCACGCCGGGTGTGAGCCGCTCGCCCCAGCCGAACCTCCCGGCACTCGCCGCGAGCCTCTTCGCGCCGATCTCCTCGACGGCCAGCCGCGCGAACGTGGTGTTGCACGACTGGGCGAAGGCGTCCCGCAGGGTCGTGCGGCCGAGCGCGTGGTTCTCGTCGTTGTGGATGGTGCGCTGCGCGGTGACGACGACCGCGGGACAGTCGGCACCGGAACCGGCGTCCATCCCGTCCGCCAGCAGCGCGCCCGCGGTGACGACCTTGAAGGTGGAGCCGGGCGGGTAGCCGGAGACGAACGCGCCGAGCCCGCCGAGACCGTCGGCCACCGCGAGGATCTCGCCCGTGGACGGGCGGATCGCCACGATCGACGCCTGCCGGGACCCGATCGCCTTCTCCGCCGCCGCCTGCGCGCGCGAGTCCAGCGTCGTGCGGACCTTCCTGCTCGCCTTCACGCCGAGGACCTTCACCCGCTGCGGGGGCCCACCGCCGTCACGCAGGTCGATGGCCCACCCGGTGCCGTCCTCGCCCTCCAGCCGGTCGCTGAGCTCGGTGAGGTAGGGCCCGAGCGGCCCGTCGTCGGGAAGGCGGCTGCCGTCGCGGGACACCAGCGTCAGGGCGGGCACGGTCACCTCCGTCAGCGACCACGCCCCCTTCCCCTTCAGGCCCGGGTACAGGGTGGCGGGCGTCCACAGGACCCGCCACCGGCCGTTCACCCGGCCGAGCTTCAGCACCGACCGGAACGACCAGTCGCCGTGGAAGCCCACATCCCGCGTGACCGTGAACGCGGCCTGCGCCTCGTCCGGGCCCGACCGGACGACGGCGAGGGGATGTAAGGCGATCGCACTGACCGACAGCCCGCGCGACAGGGCCCGGTGCTGGTCGGCGAAGTCGGCCGGAGGATCGGCGACCAGCTTGCCCATCGTCCGCAACTCCCCCTGCTGCCAGGCCGCGAAGTAGTCGGATGCCGTCTGCTCGGGGGTGCCCTCGTCCTTGCCGGGCCAGAGCCACGCCGTCGCCGTCCCCGCCGCGAGGACCGCCGCCACCAGCACCGCAAGCGCGGCAACGTCCCGTGATCGCACGCGTCATCTCCCCACTCCCCCCGGGCGGAGCACGATCATCTCAGGGCGGGCCGCTACTGCCTATTCTCCTGAAGTCGGACATTCGGCGCGGGACCGGCGAGTGACTTAGCGTTGACTGATCCGTCCCTTAAGTCCGGTTTAACGCGGGTGCCGGAAGCCCGCCGGACGCTTAGCTTCAGACACGTCGGCGACCGCTCGGTGGCAGGAGGTGCCCCGCGATGTTGATCCCCCCGCCGGGGCCCGCCCACTCCGCCGCCCGTCGCCGTACACCCGGCCGTCCCACGGCCGGGTGCCCGGCCGGGGCCGCGCCCCGCACTCCCGTCCACGCCGCATCCGATCCGGCCCCATGGCTGGCCCTCCCACGGCGCCCAGGGGCGTCGGGCCGGCCGGCGCCCGGATCGCCTCCCCCCTCGGCAGGGGCGGCGCGTGGAACTGGTCTCCGGGAGCGGCGCGCGACCCCGGCCGGCCCGCCGGCCCCGAGCTGGGGACCCCGCCCGCGGCGCGGGGGTGGGGTCCCCTCCCCGGGGCCGGGCGGGCAACGGCCGCACCGCTGACGACCGGGGCCCGGCGCGTCAGCGCGTCCAGGACAGCCGGACTCCCTCAAGCTCCGCGTCACCCAGCACGGCCTCGACCAGCGACGTGGGCCCGACGACCTTCGTCCCCCACAGGTCCCAATCGCAGTACACGACCCAGGACCGGTCGGCCGCCCACAGATCGGACGGGCAGCTCGACATCGCCGGATGGTCGTACAGGCCTGCCGCGTCACCCAGCCGGCCCGCGAGGACGGTCTCGTTGTCCCAGTCGGCCGTGACGAGCGGGCAGTAGTAGGCCAGGCAGCGCGTGTCCGCGCCGGCGGGGCTGTACCGCAGCAGCACCCCGACGAGCCGGTGCCAGCTCTCGCGATCGAGGCAGCCCTCCGCGGGAGGCTGGATCGCCGCCGACCAGCTCCCGGTCGGGTGCCCCTGACGGAGGCAGCGGTTGCCGGGCAGTTCCCCCTCCGGGACGACCGGCTCACCGAACCCCCGCGCGAGCTCCTTCCAGCGCAGGCGCCGCCACCCCGCGCCCGGGTCGCCGCTACGGCCGAGCTCGGTGCCGGTGACGATCGCGCCCTCCAGCAGGTCGCCGACGTCGCCCGGGACCTCGCCCGCCGGATCGGCCGGCTCGATGAGCCCGGCCGCCGTCACCGACTGGTGGACGTCGTCGTGGGTGGTGGTGACCAGGCCCTCCTCCCACGCGTACATCGCGTGCAGGAGCCAGGCGGAGTCGGGGCTGCGCGGCGGCTCGAAGCCCGAGTAGCAGTGGTCGGGATCGAGCTCGTGCAACCAGCGGGCGGCTTCCCCCGGGGCCCGGGCCCAGGCGTCCTCGATGTCCGCGTTCTCCATATCGGCATCCTGTCACCCCGGCCACATTCCGCGATACGCGGCATGACCTGAGGATTCCCACTCCTGACCGCAAGGCCACATCTCAGTGCCCGAGAAACGCTCCGAGTCTGGCGGCCTGAAGGTCCCACCGCCACTCACGCTCGACCCAGGCGCGCCCCCGCTCCCCCATCCTGCGTGCTCTCGCGGGATCGGCGAGAAGTCCCGCGACCGCGTCCGCGATGCGGGCCACCGAACGACCTGGCACGACGATGCCCGTCTCCCCGTCCAGGACGGCGTCGGGCGCGCCGCCGGAGTCGCCCGCGACGACCGGAACCCCGGTCGCGGAGGCCTCCAGGTAGACGATGCCGAGGCCCTCCACGTCCAAGCCCCGTCGCCGGGTGCGGCACGGCATCGCGAAGACGTCGCCCGCGTCGTGATGGGCGGGCAACTCCTCCCAGGGGACGCCGCCGGTGAACACCACCGAGTCGTCCACGTCCAGGGACGCCGCCAGCCTCGCGAGGTCTGCGCGGTACGGGCCGCCGCCCACCAGCAGGAGCGCCGCGTCCGGCACCTCCTTGAGGACCCTCGGCCAGGCGTGGATGAGAGCGTCCTGGCCCTTGCGCGGCACCAGCCGCGACACGCAGACGGTCACCGGACGACCGGTCAGGCCGTGCCGCCGGCGGATCTCCTCGCCGCCGGCCCCGGGGCGGAACGTCCCCTCGTCCACCCCCGGCGCGAGCCGCGCCATCCGGGACGCCGCCTCCGGGGACAGGACCCGCGCCATCCGGGACCGCGTGTACTCCCCCAGGTAGGTGAGCACGTCCACGCCGTCCGCGATGCGGCCGAGGACGGCACCCGCCACCGGCAGCGCCGCCCAGCCCGCCTCGTGCCCGTGGGTGATCCCGACCAGCCGCTCCGCTCCCCGCCGCCGGAGCGCCGGGGCCAGCAGCCCGAGCGGGGCCGCCGCGCCGAACACGACCGAGTCGCAGCGCTCCGCGCGCAGGACGTCCGCCGCCCGCCGCAGCACGCCCGGCACCGGCAGCATCAGCGAGCCCGGATGCCGGACGACCGGGAACGGCTGCCGCGCGTCGAACTCGGCGGCGCCCTTCCACGCCGGGGCGTACACCACCACCGAGCCGGACGGGCGCCGCGCCGCCAGTCCGTGCACGAACGCCTGGATGCCCCCCGGCCGTGGCGGGAAGTCGTTGGTGACGAAAAGTGTCCTGGTCATCGCGGCCAGCATAGAAAGGGCCCGCCACCGGCGTCCGGTGGCGGGCCCCTTCTTCTCGTCATGCCAGGCGGGTCAGTGGCTGAGCTGCTTGGGGTCCTTGCCGCCGCCCTCGACCTCGCCGTGCTCCTCGTGCTCGTGCTCCTCGACGGGGATGTCGTCGAAGGTCCAGGCCCGGTTGAGACGCGAGCGCAGGTGCCCGAGCGGGCCCTTGGTGTCGGGCGCGGGGATCCCGTTGGCGTCCCGTGCGGGCGCCTCGGGACGGGCGTTCTCCTTGGACAGGATGACCGCCCGCTCCTGCTCGCGCGCCGGCTCGTGCCGCTCGGTGTACTTTCCGTCCGGCGACATCAGGATGATGCCGCTCTCCACGCCGTGCCCGATGACGTTCGCGTCCTTGCGCTGGAGCCCCAGGCAGATCCGCTTGGTGATGATGAACGCCAGGAACGGCCCGATGAAGATCGCGAACCGGAAGAACCATGTCGTGGCGAACAGCGACACATGGAACTTGTCGGCGAGGACGTCGTTGGCGCCGGCGATCCACAGCAGACCGTAGAACGTCACCGCGGCCATGCCCGTCGCGGTGCGGACCGGGGCGTTGCGCGGGCGCGTGTTGACGTGGTGCTGCCGCTTGTCGCCGGTCACCCACGCCTCGATGAACGGCCACGCGGCAGCGCCGCCGAAGATGATGCCGAGCGGGACCAGCGCCGGGATCAGCACGTTGAAGCTGACCGTGTGGCCCCAGGCGGAGACCTCCCAGTTCGGCATGATGCGCAGCGCGCCTTCCAGCACGCCCATGTACCAGTCGGGCTGGGAGCCCGCCGAGATCGCGCCCGGGTCGTACGGGCCGAACAGCCAGATCGGGTTGATCTGGATGAACGCTCCCATCAGCGCGAGCACCCCGAAGGTGAACAGGAAGTAGGCGCCCGTCTTGGCCATGAAGACCGGGTAGAACGGGTAGCCGTACACCTGCTGCTCGGTCTGGTTCTTGACCGGCATCGCGGTGTGCTTCTGATGCCACATGATCATCATGTGCGCGGTGACCAGGCCCAGGATCAGGCCGGGGATCAGCAGGATGTGCAGCATGTACAGCCGGGGCACGATGTCCTGGCCGGGGAACTCCCCGCCGAACAGGAACATGTAGATGTAGGTGCCGACCACCGGGATCGACTCCGCCACACCCTGGGTGATCCGCAGGCCGGTGCCGGACAGCAGGTCATCCGGCAGCGAGTACCCGAACAGGCCCTCCAGCAGGCCGAGCGTGAACATCCCGATGCCGATGAGCCAGTTCAGCTCGCGCGGCTTGCGGTAGGCGCCGGTGAAGAACACCCGCAGCATGTGCGCCAGGATCGACGCCATGAACAAGATCGCGGCCCAGTGGTGGATCTGCCGCATCAGCAGGCCGCCGCGCACGTCGAAGCTGATCTCCAGCGTGGAGGCGTAGGCCTCCGACATCTTCACGCCGTTGAGCTTCGTGTACGAGCCGTTGTACACGACCTCCTGCATGCTGGGCTGGAACCACAGCGTCAGGAAGGTCCCCGTCAGCAGCAGGATGATGAAGGAGTACAGGGCGATCTCGCCCAGCATGAACGACCAGTGGTCCGGAAAGACCTTCTTCATGTTCCGCTTGAAGAAGGTGGTGGATCCGAGACGGTCGTCGAGGAACGTCAGCGGGGCCTCGACCGCCTTCGGAGCTGTCGCCTCGCTCATCCGCGCTCCCAGAAGCTCGGGCCGATCGGCTCGTGGTAGTCGCTCGTCGCGACGAGGTACCCGTCCTCCACCGCCAGCGGAAGCTGGGGCAGCGCACGGGCCGCCGGTCCGAAGATGACCTTCGCCGCGTCCGTGGCGTCGAAGGTGGACTGGTGGCACGGGCACAGGATGTGGTGCGTGGTCTGCTCGTACAGGGCCGCGGGGCAGCCGACGTGCGTGCAGATCTTGGAGTACGCCACGATCCCGTTGACGTGCCAGTTCTCCCGGCCCTTGGCGGGCTTGAACTCGTCCTCGGGGATGTTGATCAGGATGGTGACGGCCTTGGCGGTCTGCGTCAGCACCTGCTCCTCGGGGACGTGCTCCTCGATGCCCTCCGGCAGGACGGTGATCATCGAGCCGGGTGCGGCGAAGTCGCTGACCTTGAGCGGCTTGTTGGTGCCGTCCACGACCAGCCGGACGCCCTTCTTGCCCTGCTTGTGGGCCTCTTCGACGGCCTGGGCCCAGAACGTGCTGCGCAGCCTCTTCTCCGGCAGCGGACCGAGATCGCGCAGGAGCACCAGCGGGGCGAGCCCGAGCGGCGCGGCGGCCAGCAGCAGCGTGCGCCGCAGCAGCGGCCGCTTGGTGATGCCGCTGTCGTCGGCGCCTTCGAGGAAGTCCTTGGTGAAGCCCGCGCGGGTCTCCTCGTCGGCGGCCAGCGAGTGCCGCTCCTGGACGATCGGCTTGCTCGTCATCAGGCGGCGCACCCAGATGGTGACGCCGACGGCGAGTGCCAGGAACGACAGCGCCATCGTGCCGCCGAGCCAGAAGTTGGACTCCCGGGCACGGGTCACGCCGTGCATGCCGCCGTGGCGACCGCTCCAGCCGATGTAGTAGGCGATGAACGCCACGCTGCCGAGGAAGGCGAGCAGGAAGAACGCCGCGACGACGCGCTCGGCGCGCTTGGCCGCCGCCTCGTCCAGCTGTTCCCCCGCGCCTGCCGGCGCCGAGATGTCGCCCTCGGCGAGCAGTGCCTTGTCCCGCGCCGGGGACGGGGTACCGATCACGCGTCCGCGCGCGCTTTCGCTCGGCTCCGGCGAGCCCGCGGTGTCCTTGTTGTCGTCGCTCATGGCTTCTTCAGCTTCTTCGGCTTCTTCGCGGTGATCCACATGGCCGCCAGCACCAGCAGGCCGATTCCGATCAGCCAGCCGGCCAGGCCCTCCGAGACCGGGCCGATGCGGCCGAGACCGTTACCGCCCGGGTTCGGCTCCTCACGCGTCTGGACGAGGTAGGCGATGATCGCCTGCTTGTCCTTGGGCGTCAGGGTGGTGTCGTTGAACACCGGCATGGCCTGCGGGCCGGTCAGCATGGCCTCGTAGATCTGGGTGGGCGTGACGTCGCTGTTGTTCAGCGGCGGGGCGTACTTGCCACCGGTCAGCGCGCCGCCCTGGCCCGTGAAGTTGTGGCACTGGGCGCAGTTGGTACGGAACAGCTTGCCGCCGAGTGCGACGTTCCCGGTCTTCGGGTCGACCGCCGAGGCCGGGGGGACCTCCGGCCCGCCGCCGAGGGAGGCGATGTAGGCGCGCAGGTCGGCCAGGTTCTTCTCCGCCTCGGCCTTCTGCTTCTCGGCCTCCTCCCGCTTCTCCTTCTCCTCGTAGTCGGTCTTGATCGAGGTGTCGAAGGCGGGGATCGGCTCCTTGCGCGGCATCTGTGCGCCAGGGTTCATCGCGGGCATGCGGCCCGTGCTGACCTGGAAGTCGACGGATGCGGCGCCCACGCCGATGAGGCTGGGCGCGATCGGCTTGCCCTTGCCGTCCTTGGTGCCCTCGGCGTTCAGCCCGTGGCAGCTGGCGCAGTTCTTGTTGAACAGCTCCTTGCCGTTCGCCAGGTCCTGCGCGGCATGGGCCGTGCCCTCAGCCTCGGCGCGGCCGGTCTGCGGCGAGAAGCCGGCGTAGATGACGCCGATCGCCGCCAGGGCCGCCAGCACGACGGCGTAGCCCGCCCACGGGCGCCGTCGCCATGCGGTGAACCTTTTCACGGAAATCCCCGTTCGGGTCATGTCGTCTGGTTGGTCGAGCAGGTCACTGGGTCACGTCACAGGTCGAGCAGGTAGATGGTGGCGAACAGCCCGATCCACACAATGTCGACGAAGTGCCAGTAGTAGGACACGACGATCGCGCTCGTCGCCTGCTCGTGCGTCCATCGTTTCGCGGCGTAGGTCCGCCCGAGGACGAACAGGAACGCGATGAGCCCCCCGGTGACGTGCAGGCCGTGGAAACCGGTGGTCAGGTAGAAGACCGAACCGTAGGCCGAGGACGAGAGCGTCAGCCCGTCCTTCGTGACCAGGTTGTAGTACTCGAATGCCTGACCGGCGACGAAGTAGGTACCCATGAGAAGGGACAGCACGTACCACTCGCGCAGCCCCCACCGCCGGAAGTCCAGCAGGCCGCCGTCCCGGCCGACCTTGCCGGCCTCGGCCTTGAACACGCCCATCTGGCAGGTCACGGAGGACAGCACGAGGACGGTCGTGTTGACCGCGGACAACGGCAGGTCAAGCGGTGCGCCCGGCCAGGAGCCGTGCCCGGACTGGCCGATCGTCACAGAGCGGATCGTGAAGAACATCGCGAACAGCGCCGCGAAGAACATCAGCTCGGACGACAGCCAGACGATCGTCCCCACACTGACCAGATTGGGACGGTTCGCCCGTGCGTGAGGTGGTGTCTCTATCGCGGATGCTGTCACGGGCAGCATTATTGCGCCCCTATCCAGTGAGTGACGCATGACCCCCCTTCTTGAGTTCCCCGAGCGTGTCTTCCCAGCCCGTGACCCGGTACCCTTCGGTTCCATGAGCACCGCCCCGGAGAGCCCGATGAAGGTTCTCGTCTACAGCGACGACGCGAACACCCGTGCCCAGATCCGGCTCGCGGTCGGCCGCCGTCCCGCCGCCGACGTCCCGCGGGTCGAGTTCGTCGAGCTCGCGACCCAGCCCGCCGTGGTGGAGCGGCTCGACGAGGGCGGCATCGACGTACTGATCGTGGACGGCGAGGCGCAGCCGGCGGGCGGTCTCGGCGTGTGCCGCCAGGCCAAGGACGAGGTCTACGACTGCCCGCCGGTCCTTGCGATCATCGCCCGCCGCGACGACGGCTGGCTGGCGACCTGGTCGCGGGCCGACGCCGTGGTGAGCCTGCCGCTGGACCCGATGGCCCTGGCCAACGCGCTCGCCGGGCTCATGCGCGGTCGCGCCGAGAACCGCCTTCCGGCCCTGTAAGCCTCTCGCCGAGGGACCGGCCCACCCTCCTCGGGAGAGGAACGAGAACATGGACGCGCGCACGACCTGGCCTGCACTGCTCAACGCCCTGCTGGGCGGCGAGTCGCTGACCAGCGAGGAGACCGCCTGGGCAATGAACCGGATCATGGCCGGTGAGGCCACCGACGTGCAGATCGCGGGCTTTGCGATCGCGATGCGCGCCAAGGGCGAGACGGTCGCCGAGGTCTCCGGCCTCGCCGAGGGCATGATGAACAACGCCACCCCGCTCTCGGTGCCCGACCGCTTCGCCGACCTGGTCGGAACCGGCGGGGACCGCGCCCACACCGTCAACATCTCCACGATGGCCGCGGTCGTCGGCGCCGCGGCGGGGGTCAAGGTCGTCAAGCACGGCAACCGGGCCGCCTCGTCGTCCTGCGGCGCCGCGGACCTCCTGGAGCACCTCGGTGTCGCCATCGACCTGCCGCCGGAGGCGACCGCGCAGGTCGCCGAGGAGACCGGGATCACCTTCTGTTTCGCGCCGCTGTTCCACCCGGCGCTGCGGTACGCGTCCAAGGCGCGCAGCGAGCTGGGCACGCCCACCGTGTTCAACTTCCTCGGCCCCCTGACGAACCCGGCACGCCCCGCCGCGCAGGCGGTGGGGGTGTTCCACCCGCGGATGGCGGGCGTCATCGCGGGCGTGTTCGCCGCTCGGGGCTGCTCGTCGCTGGTGTTCCGCGGTGACGACGGCCTGGACGAGCTGACCACTACCGGCACCTCGACGGTGTGGGTGGTGCGGGACGGGACGGCGGCGGAGACGACGTTCGACCCGTCCGATCTCGGTATCGCGCCGGCCGACCCCGAGGACCTGCGCGGCGCCGACGCCGCGTTCAACGGCCGGGTGGCCCGCGAGGTGTTCGCCGGGCGCCCGGGGCCCGTCCGCGACATGGTGGTGCTGAACGCCGCGGCGCTCATCACCGCCTACGAGGGCGCGCCGCCCGCCGCCGAGCTCACCGCGGCGCTGAGCGCCGCGTACGGGCGCGCGGCGGCCGCCGTGGACTCCGGTGCCGCCGGCGCCCTCCTGGACCGCTGGGTCGAGGTCTCCCAGCGCCTCCGGGGCTGACCGGCCGGTCAGGGCACCGCGCGGGTGCCCGACGAGAGGCGCTGGGCGAGCCAGATCGGGATCACCGACAGCACGATCAGTGCGGCGGCCAGCACGTTCACGACCGGCGCCTGGTTCGGCCTGAACAGGTTGTTGAAGATCCAGATCGGCAGTGTCTCGGTGCCGGGACCGGCCGTGAACGTGGTGACGATGATCTCGTCGAAGGACAGCGCGAACGACAGCAGCCCCCCGGCGAGCATCGCCGAGCGCAGCGCCGGGAGCGTGACGTACCAGAAGGTCTGCAAGCCGTCGGCGCCGAGGTCGGCGGACGCCTCCTCCAGGCTGGTGCCCGTCCGGCGCAGCCGGGCGAGGACGTTGTTGTAGATCGTGACGACGCAGAACGTGGCGTGCCCGACGATGACGGTGAACAGGCCGAGCCCGATGCCGAGCGGCTTCAGCACGACCTGGAACGCGTTGCTCAGCGCGATACCGGTGACGATGCCGGGCAGCGCGATCGGCAGCACCACGACCAGCGAGATGGCCTCCCGTCCGAAGAAGCGGTACCGGGCCACGGCGAAGGCGGCCATCGTGCCGAGGACCAGCGCGGCGGCGGTCGCGCCGAACCCGGCCTTGAGGCTGGTGAGCACGGCCCGGCGGGCTCCGGCGTTGTCCATCGCCTGCGTCCACCAGCGCCCGGTGAGGCCGGCGGGCGGCCAGCCGAACGCCCGGTCGGCGTTGACGGAGTTGATCAGCACGACCAGCAGCGGGACGTAGATCACCGCCAGGCCCAGGATCATCACGGCGCGCAGCGCGATCCGCGCGGCGGGCGAGAGGGTCATCACAGCTCCCTGAGGGCGCCGGTGCGGCGGGCCGCGGCGAGGTAGGCCAGCATCACCACGACCGGGACCGTGGCGAAGGCGGCGGCGAACGGCAGGTTGTTGGCGGCGCCGACGTTGTCGTAGACGACGTTGCCGAGCAGCTGGCTCCGGCCACCGACGATCTTCACGGTGATGTAGTCGCCGAGCGACAGCGAGAACGTGAAGATCGATCCGGCCACCAGCGACGGGAACACCATCGGCAGCACGACGGAGCGGAAGGTGCGCAGCGGACGGGCCCCGAGGTCACCCGAGGCGTCCAGCAGCGAGTCGGGGAGCCGTTCCAGCCCGGCGTAGACGGGAAGGATCATGTACGGCAGCCACAGATAGGACAGGACGAGCACGGTCGCGGTGAGGCCGTAGCCGGGCCCGGAGACACCGAACGGCGTGAGGACCTCGTCGATGAGGCCGCCCTCGGCCAGCATGACCCGCCACGCGTACGCCTTGACGAGGTAGGCCGCCCACAGCGGCGCCAGGACCGCGACCACCAGGTACGGGCGGTGCCCGGGCCGGGCGACCTTGGCCATGAAGAAGGCCATGGGCAGGCCGATCAGCATGTCGATGGCGGTGACGGCCACCGCGACGCCCACGCTGCGCAGCGCGATCGTCCGGTAGACGGGCTCGTCCCACAGGCTCTGGAAGTTGGCCAAGGTGAACTGGTGCAGCACCTCGCCGGTGAAGGTGTCGGTCGTCCAGAACGCGGTCAGGAAGATCGCGGCGAGTGCGCCGAGGTAGCCGGTGACCAGCCAGACGAGCGGCGCCGACAGCAGCAGCGACAAGCGCAGCCATGGCCGGCGGTGCAGCAGCACGGCCGTCCGGCGCCGGAGTCCCGGCGCCGGACGGCCCACCGCGGTCATCCCTTGATCGTCGTCCACGCCTGGGTCCACTTGGAGTAGTCGACGCAGGTGACGTTCTTGCGCCCGTCGAGGCACCGGGCGATCGGCGTCGTCCAGAAGTGCACCTTCGAGAAATAGGTCTCGTCGGTGGCGTGGAAGGTCGCGCAGAACGTCTTGTCCGATGTCAGCCCGCACGCCTTGGCGTTGGCGGGCGCCTCACCGAACCACTCGGCGACCTGCGCGTTCGCCTTTGGCGAGACGATCCAGTCGAGCCACTTGTAGGCGCACGTGGGGTGCTTGGCCTTGGCGGCGACCATCCAGGTGTCCGACCAGCCGGTCGAGCCCTCCTTGGGCAGCGTCACCTTCACCGGCGCCTTCTCCGCCCGGGCGAGGTTGGCGATGACCTGCCAGGTCGTTCCAAGGACCGTGTCGCCGCTCTTGAACGACTGGACCTCCTTGGTGTAGTCCGACCAGTATTCGCCGACGAGGCCGCGCTGGGTCTTCAGCAGCGCGACGGCCGCGTCGAACTGCCCGCGGTCGAGCGCGTACGGGTTCTTGATCCCGAGCTCGGGACGGGCCGACATCAGGTAGAGCGCCGCGTCCGCGATGTAGATCGGCGAATCGTAGGCCGTGATCTTGCCCTTGTACGGCGAGTTCGCGTCGAACACCGCGCCCCAGGAGTCGGGGGCGGGCTTGACGCGGTCGGACCGCCACATCAGCAGGTTGGCGCCACGGCCGTGCGGGATGCCGTAGGAGACGCCGTTCACCGAGTTCCACGGCTTGAGCTTCAGGCCGGGGAACACGTCGGCGTAGTTCGGCACCAGCGCGGTGTTGACCGGGGCGGCGGCGCCGGAGGCGATGAGCCGCAGCGAGGCGTCACCGGACGCGGAGACGGCGTCGTACTCGCCCGTCCTCATCAAGGTCACCATCTCGTCGGACGTCCCAGCGACCTTGGTGTTGACCTTGCACCCGGTGGCCTTCTCGAAGGGGTGGACCCAGTCGACCGTCTTGTCGTTGGAGCCGTCCTCGGCGTACCCGGCCCAGGCGACCAGGTTGACCTGGCCCTCGGGAGCGCCGAGCGACTGCGGGGCCGCGAGCTTCGGGACCGTGAAACCGCCCTGCCCGGCGGCGGTCGCCTTGCCTGCCGAATCGCCGTCGCCGCAGGCGGCGGCCAGTCCGATCGCCAGCGTCGCCGCCAGGGCGAGCGCCATGCGCGTGGACCACATGAAGAACTCCTTATCTCGGGGGGATGGAACGGAGTCGGCGCGGAGCGGATCAGGACGCGTGCGCCTGCCTTTCGCCGGCGTCCGTCACGCGGTACTCGTGCGCCTCGTGCCAGGCGATGCGGACGCGCGCGCCGCGGTGGCGCATCACGTCCATGGAGGAGGTGCTGAGGTTCTGCTGGAGCACCACGACCCGGTCCCCCGACTCCAGGTCGACCACGAACCGGGTCACCGCACCCGCGTAGACAACCTCCGCGACCGTGCCGAACGCGTGCCGGTCCCCCGAGCCCGGCTCACCCGCGGTCGACCCGCCCGGCGCCTCGACATGGATCTTCTCCGGCCGGACGCACACGCCGCCGATGCGGTTGGAGGTGCCGACGAAGCCCGCGACGAACGCCGTGGCCGGGCGCTCGTACACCTGCGCGGGCGTGCCGACCTGCTCGACCCGCCCCCGGTCGAGAACCGCGACCCGGTCGCTGAGCGTCAGCGCCTCCTCCTGGTCGTGGGTGACGAACACGAACGTGATGCCGGCCCGCCGCTGGATGCTCTTCAGCTCGACCTGCATCTCCTCCCGCAGCTTGAGGTCCAGGGCGCCGAGCGGCTCGTCCAGCAGCAGCACTCTCGGCTCGTTGACCAGGGCGCGGGCCAGTGCCACCCGCTGGCGCTGGCCGCCCGAGAGTTCCGCCGGGCGCCGCTCCTCCATGCCGTCGAGCCGGACGCTGCGCAGCGCCTCCAGGGCCCGCTCCCTCCGCCGGGCCCGCGGCACACGCCGCACCTTCAGGCCGTACTCGACGTTGCGGAGCACGTCAAGGTGCGGGAACAGCGCGTAGTCCTGGAAGACGGTGTTGACGTCGCGTTCGAACGGAGGGAGGGCCGTCACGTCCCGCCCGCCGAGCACGACCGTCCCGGCGGTGGGGCGCTCGAACCCGGCGATCAGCCGCAGCACGGTGGTCTTGCCGGAGCCGGACGGGCCGAGCATCGAGAAGAACTCGCCGTCCTCGATGTCGAGGTCGACGCCCGCCACCGCCTCGACAGAGCCGAAGGTCTTGCGTAGATCGCGGATCCGCACCGCTGAAGCCATGGGACTAAAACATATGGATTCATAGGTTTCAGTTCAAGTGAAGATCCTGTATCACTGTGTCAACGCTGGTGAGAGGGGGGCGATGGACAGCGCACGCCTCGTCGTGTTCGCGCCGGTCGACAACACCGCGCGGGTGCACGCGGTGGTCCGTCGCCTCAGCGACGCCATCGCGCTCGGGCTTCTCAACGACGGGGAGCAGCTGCCCAGCGAAACCGACCTCGCGGGACATCTCGGCGTTTCGACGGTCACCCTACGGGAGGCGCTGATGGCCTTGCGTCAGCAGGGCCTCATCGAGACCCGCCGGGGGCGCGGCGGCGGCAGCTTCGTCCGCACCCCGGCCCGGCCGTTCGACCTGGACGGGCGGCTGCGCCCGCTGACCGCCGAGGAACTGCGCGACCTCGGCGACCACTACGCCGCCATCGCCGGCGCCGCGGCACGGTTGGCGGCGCTACGGTCGCTGCCCGGGGACGTGGAGCGGCTCCGGCGCTCGCTGGCGGAGATGTCCGGCCCGGACGGCGGCGCCCGCATGTGCCGGCTGGACGGGCGGCTGCACCTGGAGGTGGCCGCCGCGTCCCAGTCGGTCCGGCTCACCCGCGAGGAGATCCGGCTCCAGGCCGACATCGGGCCGCTGATCTGGTCCGTCCACGACCAGTCCCGGTGGCGCCCGCGGTCCCGCGCCGAGCACGCCGCGATCGTCGATGCCATCGCTCGCGGCGAGGAGGGTCTCGCCCGGGATGTAGCTGAAAGTCACGTCGCGAATGCGGTAGAACATCTGATTGAACGCCGGCTCTCCCTCTGACATCCACCAGAGCATCCGGAGGTGGCCCATGTCCTCCGAGCCCCCCGCCGTCGGCGCGGCCGCCGCCCGCGTCCGCGCCACCCTGGACGACGTCTTCGCCACGGTCGAACGGGTCCGCGACGCCTCCGCCCGTCGCCTGGCGGAGATCCGCGCCACCGGCCGCGAACCGGTCACAGGCGACCTCGCCGCACTGCGCCCGCTGCTGTTCGGGCACCTCGGTGCGCTGGTCTGCGGTCTCGGGTTCATCGCCGCGCCCGGGCTGCTGGCCGACGCGGCGTGGTATCTGGAGTGGTGGCAGACCGGCCCGTCCGGCGGCCCCGCCCAGCTGCTGCCCGACCTGGACCCTGAGAGCAGCGCCCTGTACGACTACACCGACTGGGACTGGTTCACCGGTCCGGCGGGCGGCGCCGAGAAGACCGTGTGCGGCCCGTACGTCGACTACCTCTGCAGCGACGAGTACGTCCTGACGCTGTCGGCACCGGTGCTCGTCGGCGGTGTCTTCGTCGGGGTGGCCGCCGCGGACGTGTTCGCCCGCACCTTCGAGAACGCGATCGTCCCGGTGCTGCGCGAGATCCCCGCCCCTGCGTTCGTCGTCAACGCGCCCGGCCGCGTCATGGCGTCCAACACCGCGTCCTGGACGCCGGGAGCGGCCTACCGCGGCGGCCGGGGCTTCGAGACCCGCCCGTGCGGCGACCTGCCCCTCTCCCTCGTCACCGCCGGTCAGTCGGCGTCGGCGAGACCAAGGGCGAAGGCGACTTCGAGGTCGTGCTGGGAGTAGGTGCGGAAGGCGATGTGCGTCTCGGTGCCGACGATGCCGGGCACCTTGTTGATCCGGCCCGGGATCACGTCGTTCAACTCCTCGTGGCGCCGGACGCGGACCATCGCCACAAGGTCGTGCTCGCCGGTGATGGAGTAGACCTCGCTGACCCCGTCCAGGGCGGCGATCGTCTCGGCCACCTCGTGGATGCGCGCGACATCGGCCTTCACGAACACGATCGCAGTGACCACGTGAGTCCCTCCTCCGATCAGGACACTCAAGACTCTATCGCCCGCCGTAACGCCCGCCGCCAAGGGCACTGCCATGAAGACCCCTTGCGAGGAACGCGAATGCCACTCCGGCGGCGAATCCGTAGATGTGCGCGGTGTAGGCGACGTTGCTCTCGTCGTCGCCGAGCGAGAGCCATTGCAGGACGAACCAGTAGCCGAGGACCACCCATACCGGCAGCCGGACGACGATGATCGGCGGGACGTAGCTGACGATGCGGCCCCGCGGGTTGAGGATCACGTAGGCGCCCATGACCCCGGCGATGGCCCCGGACGCGCCGATCAGCGGGACCGTCGAATCGGCGGAGGTGTAGGCGAACCCGTAGACCGCGACCAGCCCGAAGAACAGGTAGGCGAGCAGGTAGCGCAGCCGCCCGAGTCTGTCTTCCAGGCCCATTCCGACGACGAACAACGCGACCAGATTGCCCAGCAGGTGCAGCGCCCCCGAGTGCAGGAACATCGAGGTGAATGCGGACGTCCAGGGCGCCTTGCCGAAATCCGCCGGACCGCACTCGCGGACGACGTCCGAGGGCAGCGGCTGCTGTTCGCCGGTCGTGAGCTCCTTCGGGACAGCGCCGTACTCGTAGGTGAAGTGCGCCGCCTTGCACTCGCGGACCCTGTGCTGGCCGTACCAGGTGGCGAAGTTGGACATCGGGGTGAGCAGGAACACCACCACGTTGGTCGCCACCAGCAGATACGTCACCCAGGGGACGCGTCTGGCGGGCTGGCTGTCATAGAGAGGCAAGGCCATGCCAGGGTCGTCCTCTCCAGTGCGGGGTTCCCACGTCACCTTAGTGGGCGGGCACGTCCCGGGGAGTCGGGGTCGTGGCTGGCGTACGCGTTGTCAATCCACCGGCGCAGGCTCTCGGCGCCGTGGGCGGGACAGGTCCATTCACCGTCCAGCTCGACGAGGCGGACGCCGGGCAGGTCGAGCCAGCGCAGGACGCACTCCATTTCCTCGGCGGTGGCGCCGGCGGACGGGGCGGCCCCGAGAGCGACGCCTCCCGGGGCACCCCCGGCGGGTGGGAAGACCGTCTCGGCGGTCGCGGTGAGGGCATGCACGTAGGGCCACGGGTCGGCGCGTGGCGGGACCGTTCCGGCCGAGGCGAGCCGCCCGTACCGCACGACCGCCAGCTCCCAGCCGTTGTCGAACGACGGACGGGCCGCGACCAGCTGCGGCAGCCGGGCGAGCGCGCCGAGCCGCTGTCCGCGGGCGGCGGCTCGGACGAACGCGGCGAGGCGGTCGCGCTGGGCGGCGGCCTCCTCGTAGCGCAGTTCGGCGGAGAGCCGGTCGATGCGGACCTGGGCGGCGGCCACCACGGGCCGCACGTCCCCCTCCATGATCGCCCGGGCGGTCACGGCGTGCACGCCGTAGGCGTCCTCGGACTCGCGGCCATCGCACGGCGCCCCGCACCGGCCGATCTCCGCGAGGGCGCAGGCGCGGGCCTGACCGCGCTCGATGAGCCGGAGCGTGAGCCGCTGGGTGCACTGGCGCAGCGGGACGGCCTCGTGCAGCGCGGCGCGCGCCTCCTCGGCCTGCCGGCGCGAGGAGATCGGGCCGAGGTAGCAGGCGCCGTCGTCGCGGCACTCGCGGACGATCGACAGCCGGGGGAACGACTCGGCGGTCAACTTCAGCCAGATGGCCCGCTCGGGGAACTTCGAGCGCCGGTTGTAGCGGGGCTTGTGCTCGGCGATGAGCCGTAGCTCGCGGACCTCGGCCTCCAGCCCGGTGGCGCACACGATCGTCCGGACGCGTTCGGCGAGGCCGACCATCTCCCGGACGCGCCGGCGGGTCTCCGAGCCGGTGAAGTAGCTGCGCACCCGTGAGCGCAGGTCGCCGCTCTTGCCGACGTAGAGCGCCTCCCCGGAGGCGTCCTCGAACAGGTACACGCCGGGCGCGCTCGGCACGTCGTCGGCGAGGTGGCGCTTGCGGCGTTGTTCGGGCGTGGGCGCCTTGGCGAAGCCGCGCATCTCCTCCAGCGACGTCACGCCGAACGAGCCGAGCCGCTCGATCAGCCCGTGCAGGACCTCCACGGTGGCGCGGGCGTCGGCCAGGGCGCGGTGCGTCGGCTCGTTGACGGTGCGGAAGAAGCGCGCGAGGGTGCCGAGCTTGCAGTTGGGTACCTCGTCCTTGGACAGGACGCGGCGGGCGAGGTCGACGGTGTCGACGACGGTGAACCCGGGCCAGGCGTAGCCGTGCGCGCCGCAGGCCGCTTTCAGGAAGCCGATGTCGAACGGCGCGTTGTGCGCGACCAGCACGCAGCCGCGCGCGAACTCCAGGAAGGCGGGCAGCACCGAGTCCATCCGCGGCGCGGCCGTCACCATCGCGGTGGTGATGCCGGTCAGCGCGGTGATGAACGGCGGGACGGGCCCGCCCGGGTCGACCAGCGTGCCGAGTTCGCCGAATTCCACTCCCCCGCGCACCTTCACCGCGCCGATCTCGGTGATGGCCGAGTCGGCCGCCGAACCGCCCGTCGTCTCCAGGTCGACCACCACGAAGGTGACCTCGGACAGGGGTGTGCCGAGGTCGTCCAGGGTGCCCTGGACGTGCGCAGCAGTCATGCCCCGGGACCGTAGAGGACGCCACCGACAGAAGTCCGGGCCGCTAGGGTTGGGGGTGCGCCGGCACGTCCCGCCGGGTGGGGGGCCACCGGGGGGCGGCCCGGAGGCACGGCGGGCCCGGCCGATCTTCGACCCCGAGTCGGGCCGTTCTGTGTTCCCGCTGGTTAGGGCGCGTGTCGCACGGGAAGACACAGCCCACCGGCGGCACAGCCCGGAAGGAGCGGGAACATCGAAAGCCCCGAAGCGACGTGTGGCGGCTCCGAGCGGCTGGTCGGGCCCCTGCCCGAGGCCGTCCGGCAGAGCGTGGTGGAGGCCGCCGCCGAGCTGATCGGCGCGCTGCCGGCGGACGAGGTGCCCATGCCGCTGCGCCGGTTCGCGCGGTTCGAGCGCCGCAAGCGCGCCAAGCTCGCCGGCCCGCCCATCGCCGCGCTGCTGGAGAAGGACGCGGATTTCCGGCAGCGGGTGGCCCAGCCACTTCGGGAGGCGCAGCCGGAGCTGGCGGAGGCGGTCGAGGGCGGCCGCGTGCCGCCCGCCGCGGACCCGGTCCGGGTCGCGGTACTGGCCTACCTGTTGCGTCCCGACGGGTGGACCAGCCTGGTCGAGGCGGCGCGTGCGGAGCTGGAGCGCTCCGCCTCGGCGTCGGAGGAGGAGGCGGCCGAGCGCCGGGTCGCCGCTCTGAAGGAGGAGCTGGCCGCCGCGCGGACGGCGCGCGCCGGCGAGTTCGACAAGCTGCGCGCCGACCTGCGCGAGGCGAAGGCCGAGGTGGCCGAGCTGCGCCGCAAACTGCACGACGCGCGGACGCGGGCCCGCGCCGCCCAGGAGCACGCCGAGGCGGTCGCCGCCGAGACCGGGCGCGAGCTGGCCGCCGCGCGGGAGTCGACCGCGGCCGCCGACAAGGAGCTGCGCAAGCTGCGCGCCCGCGCCGCCCAGGCCGAGGCCGCGGCGGAGGCCGCCAAACGGGCCGCGCGCGAGGGCCGCAACGTCGACGACGTCCGGCTGCGGATGCTGCTCGACACGCTGGTGGACGCGGCGCAGGGCGTCCGCCGGGAGCTGGCGCTGCCATCGACGATCGGACGCCCCGCCGACGCCGTCGGCGCGCTGGAGCCGGACCGGCTCGCGCACCGGGCGCTGCCGGGGCGGGCCCTTTCCGACAGCGACCCGCAGCTTCTCGACCGGCTGTTGAGCCTGCCGCAGGTCCACCTCGTCGTGGACGGCTACAACGTCACCAAGACCGGGTACGGGGAGCTGCCGCTGTCCGACCAGCGCAACCGGCTCGTGTCGGGCCTCGGGGGGCTCGCCGCGCAGACCCGCGCCGAGGTGACGTGCGTGTTCGACGGCGCCGAGCTGGACGCGCCCGTGGCGATCGGGGCGCCGCGGGGCGTCCGGGTGCTGTTCAGCCGACCCGGGCAGACCGCCGACGAGCTGATCGGTGACCTGGTGCGGGCCGAGCCGCCCGGCCGCGCCGTCGTGGTGGTCTCCGCCGACCGGGAGGTGGCGGACGCGGCGCGGCGTGCGGGCGCGCGGCCCGCACCGTCCACGCTCCTGCTGCGCCGGCTGGGCAGGTCCTGACGTGCGGGAAGGCACTTCGACGCAACGTGATCTTGAAATCACGGAAAGTAGGCGTTCAATGGAGAAGTCAATCAAGATGTGACGTTTCGGTTGTGACGGGTGTTGCCCCTCGCTAGTGTCGTCCGCTGATGTCGTGGACGAGAGGGGCGAATTCGACCGTGGCCAGTGAACTCATCGGGGGCACAGCGCAATCGCGCGATCGGCGAGGTGTCCTCGCAGGTCGGAGCGCGACCCGCCGCATGGTGGCCGTCGCCTGCCTCGCGGCGACGACCTCCTTCGCGTTCCCCCCGGTGGTGGCGCACGCGGCGGCGCCCAAGCCCAGCGCGGGCGAGGTGCGCAAGACGCTCACCAAGCTCAACGAGCAGGTCGACCAGAACGTCGAGAAGTTCAACAAGGTCAACGAGCAGCTCAAGATCGCCAAGAAGAAGCTCGACGCCGCCAAGCGGTCGAGCAAGGGCGAGGAGGCGGCCTTCGAGGAGCAGCGCTCCAAGATCGCGCAGATGGCCGCGTCCGCCTACAAGAACGGCGACTCCACCGACGTGACCGGCTTCGTCGGCAGCAACGACCCGCAGTCGATCCTGGACCAGGCGGCGGTCTTCACGCACCTGTCACAGGAGCGCGGCTCCCAGCTCACCCAGTTCCTCGCCACCGCCCAGCGGCTGCGGCGCGAGCAGGCGCAGGCCCAGAACGCCTACAACGACGTGGCGGCCAAGGCCAAGGAGCTGAAGGACAAGAAGAAGGAGCTCGACAAGCAGGTCGAGCTGCAGAAGAAGATGCTGCGCAAGCTCGGCGTGAGCACGCCGAGCGGAGGCAGTGGCGGCGGCGGCACCGGCGGCTCCTACAACGGCCCCGCCAGCGGCTCCGCCCGCAAGGCGCTCAACTTCGCCTACGCGCAGCTCGGCAAGGCGTACTCCTACGGGGCGGCGGGGCCCAACACCTTCGACTGCTCCGGCCTGACGATGACCGCCTGGGGCGCCGCGGGCGTCAGCATCACCCGCACCACCAACTCGCAGTACGCAGCCACCAAGCGCGTGGACAGGAGCAACCTCCAGCCCGGCGACCTGGTGTTCTTCAGCAGCCTCGGGCACGTCGGCATGTACGTCGGCGGCGGCAAGATGATCCACGCCCCGCACACCGGCGACGTCGTCAAGATCAGCGATATCTCCTCGGGCTACTACCTGTCGAACTACTACGGCGCTGGACGCCCCTGAGTACCTCCCCGGGGCGCCTTACGAGGACCTCACCAACAACGGACCAGGCTTTGACCTGGTCCGTTGTTAATTTTGTAGGGGTTTGCCTTCTGATGGTGCTTTGGTACCTTGTCAGCACTCAAGGCGCTTTCCAGGCGCCCGAGCCCCGCGGTGCCCACCAGGCACCACGGCCCCGCGCGGCGCATCCAGTCGCCGCGCTCCGGCGGCGCGATCCACGTGCCGCCTCCCCCTGGCCGGCCCGGCCGATCGTGCGCACGCCGAAGCGTGCATGGCGCTGAGAGTGCGCCACGGCGGTCCTGAAGGGTTCCGGCAACCGGCGGCCCCCGACGCGGGGTCTCCGCCCTCACAACATCAACGCCGCTCTTTCGCACGCGGGACACAGGGTCCCGCGCCGGGCCTCATCGCGCCCTCAGGATCGCAGCGGCAACGCCGAGTCCGCCTCGCGCGGAACCGGGGACCCACATTCGCCGGAGTCCGGGAGCCTTCCCGGACGGGCAATCCGGCCCCGGGGTGAATCGGCGCCTCTCTCCGTCCGGAGAGAGTCCGCCGTAGGGCCACTTCCACGCCCGAACCCGTCAGCTAACCCGGTAGGCGTTTGGAAGAAGGAGTGATTCTGTCCAGTAACCCTCAGCAACACGCTCCGCCGTGCCTGGACGCCGGGCGGCCAGTCCGCCGCCGCGTCCCGCACCCGGGCGTTCCACGACAGATCCAGCGGATCGCTAGGACCGACCCAGGCCGGGCGGCACCGCCCACCGGCGCCGCGCGGCACGTGTAGCCGCCGGATTTCCGGGCGTGGCCGCTCGATGAACGTGCGGCCACGCCCGTCCGCTCCGCCGCCTTCGAGCCTGGAGCTGGACATCCCCTGACCAACCCCCAGCGGGCGCCCGTCCCCGGGCGCCCCACCCGCCGAGTCCGCACCGCGCCGCACCATGCCCCTCGTGCCGGCGGCGCGCCCGCGGAGCCGGGGACCCACACGTCCCATCGGGGTGAATCGGCCTGCCCGCAGGCCGTAGGGCGGCTTCCACGCCCGAACCCGTCAGCTAACCCGGTAGGCGGCATGGAAGCCAAGGAGACACCGCCGTGGCAGGCAAGCACCGCAAGCCCCCATCCCCCGCGCTCACCTGGCGCACGACCAGCGGCGTGATCGTCGGCGCCGCCAATAGCGATGATGGAACGATCCAAACAGTCGAGGGCAACACCGGGAACGCGGTCAAGGTCAAGACACGCGACACGGACAAGGTCGTCGGCTACGGATACCCCGCGTACGCGTCATGACGGCCCCTCTCCCCCGACGCGCTGAATAGGATCGCGCGCATGGAGGACGGTGCCGGCCAGGTGGAACGCGACGCTCTGGAGAGCGTTGCCGAGGGGGGCGCCCTCTCCCGCCGCAGGCTTCTCGGCCTCGGCGCAGGAGGCGCCGCCCTCCTGGCCGCCGGGACCGCGGGCTTCGTGCGGGCGCGCTCGTCCGGCTCCCAAGGCCCCTCGACCGGGGCGACCAGAGCAGCCGGGGCGTACCATCCGGAGCTGGCCGGCACCATCCTCGCCAACCGCGCCCGTGCGGTCGCCGAGGGTGACCGCACGGCGTTCCTGGCCACCATCGGCTCCGCGCCCCCCGCCTTTCAGGACGCGCAGTCCCGCGTCTACGACAACCTCCGCAAGCTCCCCCTGGACGGCTGGCGCGAACGCCTCGTCCGCACGCAGCTCACCGACGACGAGACGGGCGTCACCGTCGTCCGCGTGGAGGTGCGTTACAAGCTGCGGGGCTTCGACCGCGCCGAGGTCGCCCGCACCCGCTACCTGGCGCTGGGGCCCCGCTCCGGCCGCTGGGTGATCGTCGGGGACGGCTCGTCGCACGGGCTCGACGACGACGCCGACATCTGGGACGGCGGGGCCCTCACCGTCGCCCGCGGGCGGACGGTCCTCGTCATCGGGGACGCCGCCGGGCTCGACGGCATCGCCGGACGGCTGGACGCCGCGGTGCCCGTCGTCACCGGCGTCCTCGGCAGGAGCTGGGCGCAGCGGGCCGTCGCCCTCGTCCCCACCGGCCCGCGACTCGCCACCGCCCTCGCCGGCCAGGGACCGGACCTCGGCGAGGTCGCGGCGCTCGCCACCGTCGCCCCGTCCGCCGGCGGCGGCCACGGCGAGGACCGCATCATCGTCTCCCCCGCGACCTTCGGCCGGCTCAACGCCCTCGGCCGGGACGTCGTGCTCACCCACGAGCTCACCCACGTCGCCACCGGCGGGGCCCGCGACCGCACCACCCCGCTGTGGCTGATCGAGGGCTTCGCGGACTACGTCGGCTACTCCCGGGCGAAGGTCGGCGTCCGCTCGGCCGCCCGCGAACTGGCCCGCGAGATGGCCGCCGGGCGCGCGCCGGCCGCGCTGCCGGACGCGGACGCGTTCGCCGGCACCTCGCCGCGGCTCTCGCGGGCCTACCAGGAGTCCTGGCTCGCCTGCCGGATGGTCGCCGGCCGGTACGGTGAGGCGACGCTGGTGCGGCTGTACCGGACCGCGGGGCGCGTCCCGGAGGCGACCGCGCTGCGGGACGTGCTGGGACTCACCCGGGACCGCTTCACCGCCCAGTGGCGCGACTACCTGAAGAAGGAGCTCCATTGAGCCGACGCCCCCGGATCGCGGCCGCGGTCGCCGCCACCGTGCTGTTCGCCGCCGTCGGCGCCCTGCTGGTGCTCACCACTCCCTGGAACCCACTGCCCGGTGACGTGCCGGGCGGCCCTGTGAAGGCCGACCCGGGGCTGGACTTCTCCCCCGCCGAGATCGCCCGTTCCCGGGCGTTCGACTCGGCCGTCAACCCGCCCGCCTACGCCGGCCTCCTCACCGGGCTGGTACTGATCCTCGTCCTCGGCTTCACGCCGCTCGGGTCACGCTTCATCGGCTGGACGACGGCGAGGGTCCGCCGGTGGCCGCTGCGGGTGACCGTCGCCGCCGTCGCGCTGACCACGCTGCTGCGGCTGGCCGGACTCCCCTTCGACATCTGGAGCGAGTCCGTCCTGCGCCGCTACGGGCTTTCCACCCAGGAATGGCCGGAATGGTTCCTCGACCACCTCAAATCCCTCGCCGTCACCTGGGTCATCTACACGATCGCGCTGCTGCTGCTCTACGCGCTGATGCGCCGCTTCCCTCGCTACTGGTGGGCCGGGGCCGCCGCGGGCGGGTTCGCGCTCGTCGTCGCCGTCTCGTTCCTCTACCCCATCGCGGTCGAGCCGGTGTTCAACAAGTTCCACAAGCTGCCGCAGGGACAGCTGCGCACCGACCTGCTCGCCATGGCTGACCGGGACCAGGTGCCCGTGAAAGACGTGCTGGTCGCCGACGCCTCCCGCCGGACCACCTCGCTGAACGCCTACGTGTCCGGGTTCGGGTCCACGCGGCGGATCGTCCTGTACGACACGCTGCTGAAATCACCGCCCGCGCGGATCGAATCGATCGTCGGGCACGAACTCGGCCACGCCAAGCGCAACGACGTCCTGTGGGGCACGCTCGTGGGCGCCCTGGGCGTCGCCGGAGCCATCTGCCTCCTGCACCTGCTGCTGACCTCTCCGCGGCTCCTGCGGCGGGCCGGGGTCCCCCAGGAGGCACCGGACGGCGCACCGGACGGCTCGAACGCCGCCGGGAACTCGAACGCCGCCGGGAACTCGAAGGGAGCCGGGGCCGCGAACCCGCGGTCCCTGGCACTCCTCCTGGCCCTGGTGGCCGCCGGGACGCAGATCGGCACACCCGTCCAGAACCTCGTCAGCCGGCGCATCGAGGCCCGCGCGGACGCGCACGCCCTCGACCTCACCCGCGACCCGTCGACGTTCGTGTCGATGCAGCACGAGCTGTCCGTACGCAACATCTCCGACCTGAACCCCGACGCCCTCGAATACCTGCTGTGGCTGACCCACCCCGCCGCCCCCGACCGCATCGCCATGGCGAGGAACTGGGCTCGTATTCATGGCGTTGCCCTCGGCGTCGGGCGCTGAACGCCCTCCTTCAACGGGCACCGCGGCGATCGCTGCATCGCTTTCGACTCGCCCTGGAGGGCTCGCTGCGCGATCAGTTCCTCGCAAGCTCGGAACTGGCTTCGCACGCGATCGCAACGTTTTGGTTGTTGAATGCTGAGGTTCGGACGGGTGATTCCTCAGTTGCGCTCTCCGCCCTTCTCGGTGCCCTTGGCCGACTCGGCCGACAGGGTGGCCGCGTCGACGTGTGGGGCGGTGGTCACCGAGCGCTTGAGCGCGCTGCCCTTCACCCAGTCGTTCCAGTTCATCTGCCAGAAGCCCCAGCCGTTGTCCGGTTCCAGAGGCCGGCTCGTTCCCGTCACCGTCACCGGGTCGCCCCGGTAGGCGTGCTTGTAGAACCAGGCGGCGTTGGACGGGCTGATGTTGATGCAGCCGTGACTGACGTTCTCATGCCCCTGGCTGCCGACCGACCACGGCGCGCTGTGGACGTACTCGCCGCTGCCGGAGATCTGCACGGACTTGTACACGGTCAGGCTGTAGTACCCGGCGCAACCGGGACCGCACCCTTCCCACTCCGACGTCATCACGGTCGGGTCCTTCTTCGCCATCGCCAGGTGGATGCCGTTGGTGGTGGTGTACTTGCGGACCCCGCCCCGCCCCATGCTGGTGGGGATCGTCCGCACCTTCTTACCGTTGAACCTCACCACCATCTTGTGACTGTCCTCTCCAACCGTGGAGAGATGCTCATCACCGACCTGGAAGTCGACGGTGTGGTTCTTCCCGCCGTACACGTTCTGAGCGGTCTGGACACCGCTCAGATGGGCCCGGAAGCTCACCTTGGTGTGCGTGGGCCAGTACTGCTTGGGACGGAACACCACCTGCGGCCCCTCGTCGCTCTGGAACCAGTGCCAGGCACCTTCGACGGGCTTGTCAGAGCGCACCTCCAGCGCACGCTCCACCGCCGCTCTGTCGGTGACCTTTCCGGCGAACTTCAGGATGATCGGGATGCCGACGCCTACCGTCTCCTTGTGGAACGGCGCCTCCAGGTCCGCCTTCACCGTCTTCTTCACCGCCGCGGTGACGAACCGGCTGCCGACCGTCCGGCTCTTGCCGTCCTTGCCGACGGCCGTGGCGCTCACCGTGTAGTTCTGGCCCGGGTCGAGCGTCCAGCGCGAACGCCATTGCGTCCTGTCCGCGCTGAGGTCGCCCTCCACGGGGGTCCCTCTGGTCGAAACCGTGACATTCTCGATTGTGCCGCTGCGCGCCCGGACGGCGATCTGGCCGTCCGGCCTGAGCGCGCCGCCGCTTCCCGGCATCACTGCGAGGCCGACGGCGTCCTTTCCGTCCGCGGCGTTGTCGCCGGAGCACGCGGCGGCGGCCCCCGCCGCCAGCGCCGCACCGGCGAGCACCGCGGCAGCCCGCCTTCCCCGGCCTTCTGGTCCTGAGCCACCGACCCGCACTGTGGACCCCCCGGTCGTCCGCTGGGCGAGTGAATCGTCTGCCCAGCCCGGTAGCGGGAACGACGCCCAGATGAAAAGGCCGGTACCCACAAAAATGTCGGCACCGGCCCCTCTTGGGCTTCTTTTACTGCTCAGTGGGCGAAATGACCCCGGTAGTACTCGAAGACCAGACCGATCGTCGCCATGATGACCGCGGCGGCACCGAGGATCACCAGCCACCAGCCGAACACCACGCCGAGCGCCACAGACGCCGCCGCCAACGCCAGGTACAGCGGCCACCAGCTGTGCGGGCTGAAGAAACCCAGCTCCCCGGCCGCGTCGGCGATGTCGCCGTCCGGGTCGTCCTCGTACAGCGGGCCGTTGTTGGCCCGCTCAAGGCGCCGGACGGTGAAGTGGATGTAGAAGCCGATCAGTCCGGCGAGGCCGATGGCGAGGGCCAGAGCGGTCGTGCCCGTCCAGTCACCGGACCACAGCCAGTACACGACATCGGTGGCGAGGAAGAAAACCGCGCAACCATAGAACATGAACGCCTGGACGCGCATTGCTACTCCCCCCTCGTCCCGGCCAACTCGCCCTTGGCACCGACGTGCGGATGGTGCAGGTCGAACGCGGGCCGCTCCGAGCGGATCTTCGGGATCGAGTTGAAGTTGTGCCGCGGTGGCGGGCACGTCGTCGCCCACTCCAGCGAGGACCCGTAGCCCCACGGGTCGTCGACCTCCACCCGCTTGCCCTTCTTCGCCGTGATGTACACGTTGTAGAAGAACGGCAGCATCGACAGGCCGAGGATGAACGAGAAGATCGTCGAGACCTCGTTCAGGCCCTGGAACTCGCTGGCGTAGTCGGCGTACCGGCGCGGCATGCCCTCGGCGCCCAGCCAGTGCTGGATGAGGAACGTGCCGTGGAAGCCGATGAACAGCATCCAGAAGTGGATCTTCCCGAGGGTGTCGTTCAGCATCTTGCCGGTCCACTTCGGCCACCAGAAGTAGAAGCCCGCGAACATCGCGAACACCACGGTGCCGAACACGACGTAATGGAAGTGCGCCACGACGAAGTAGGAGTCCGACAGCTGGAAGTCCATCGGCGGCGACGCCAGGATGACGCCGGTGAGACCACCGAACAGGAACGTCACCAGGAAGCCGAGCGACCACAGCATCGGCGACTCGAACGTCAGCTGTCCTCGCCAGATCGTCCCCACCCAGTTGAAGAACTTCACCCCCGTGGGCACGGCGATGAGGAACGTCATGAACGAGAAGAACGGCAGCAGCACCTGGCCGGTCACGAACATGTGGTGCGCCCACACCGTCACCGACAGGCCCGCGATACTGATCGTCGCGAACACCAGGCCGATGTAGCCGAACACGGGCTTGCGGCTGAACACCGGGAGGATCTCGGTCACGATGCCGAAGAAGGGCAACGCGATGATGTAGACCTCCGGATGCCCGAAGAACCAGAACAGGTGCTGCCACAGCAGCGCCCCGCCGTGCGCGGCGTCGAACACGTGCGCGCCGAGCTTGCGGTCGGCCTCCAGGGCCAGTAGCGCCGCGGCGAGCACCGGGAACGCCAGCAGCACCAGGATGGAGGTCAGCAGGATGTTCCAGGTGAAGATCGGCATCCGGAACATCGTCATGCCCGGAGCGCGCATGCACAGGATCGTCGTGATGAAGTTGACCGCGCCCATGATCGTGCCGAAGCCCGACATCGCCAGGCCCATCACCCACATGTCGCCGCCGACGCCCGGCGAACGGACCGCGTCCGACAGCGGGGCGTAGGCGAACCAGCCGAAGCTGGCCGCGCCCCCGGGGGTCAGGAAGCCCGCGATGACGATCAGGCTGCCGAACAGGAACAGCCAGTACGCCAGCATGTTCATCCGCGGGAAGGCCACGTCCGGCGCGCCGATCTGCAGCGGCATGATGACGTTGGCGAAACCGGCGAACAGCGGCGTCGCGAACATCAGCAGCATGATCGTGCCGTGCATGGTGAACAGCTGGTTGAACTGCTCGTTGCTCACGACCTGCAGCCCCGGCCGGAACAGCTCGGCGCGCATCACCAGCGCGAGCACACCGCCGAAGAGGAACATCACGAACGACGTGATCAGGTAGAGGTAGCCGATCACCTTGTGGTCGGTGGACGACATCCACGAGGCGAGGATGCGCCCCTTGCTCGTCCGCGACGCGGCGACCGGCGCGCTCGGTGCGTGACTGATCGTGGTCACTGGGCACCCCCCGCGGCCAGTGCGGCCTTCGAATCGGCGATGAACTTGGCGTACTGCTCGGGCGGCACGACCCGCAGCTGGAACAGCATCCGGCTGTGGTCGACGCCGCAGAGCTCGGCGCAGCGGCCCTCGTAGGTGCCCGGCTTGTCCGCGGTGAACTCGAACTCGTTGGTGTAGCCCGGCATGACGTCCTTCTTGTAGAGGAGCGCCGGAACCCAGAACGAGTGGATGACGTCGTTGGAGTGCAACCGCACCCGGACCGTCTTGCCGGACGGAATCGTCATGACCGGCTTGGCGCCCGTGGAGGCGTTCGGCGAGACCGGCTGGCCGACCACGGAAGCGACGGTCTTCTCCTGACCGCCGACCTTCTCCTTGTAGTCGAACTGCCAGCTCCACTGGAAGCCCGTGACGTCGATGACGACCGCTGGGTTCTTCGTGGTCTTCTCGACGTAGTCCTCGTCCCGGACGGTGAAGAAGAACAGCACCGCGATGATGACGAACGGGACCGCCGTGTACAGGATCTCGATCGGCATGTTGTAACGCACCTGCGGCGGCAGGTCATCGGAGCGCTTGCGGTGGAACAGCACCGCCCAGATGATCAAGCCCCAGACGACGGCCCCGACGGCGAACGCCGCGATCCAGGACCCCTGCCAGAGCTTCAGCATGCGCTCTGCCTGGGGACCGATCGGCTCGGGCATGCCAAGGCGGGATGCCTCACCGCTGCACGCGGTGGCGGTCAGCGCCAGCAGCCCTAGCGCGCCGGCACTTCTCAACGCGCGGCGACTGCGCACAGGCGTACGCCGCTCCCTAGAGCGGGTCGGACTCACGGAATGCCTTCCCCACGGATGAAAGCCCGGTCGGCCGGGCGGGTGAGAACACTTGTTACACGTGTGGTGGACACCCTAGCGCGAGGGTCGCGCGAACCCCCGATCGGGTGCCCGGTTAGTGTTCTGGCGTGGCCGACTTCAGCGCGCCGGGCTCGTACTTCGACGCCGCCTCCACCGAGCCGCCGCATCCGGCGGCCCGGTCGGCGCTGCTGGAGGCGCTGGACGCGGGTTGGGCCGATCCCGCCAGGCTCTACGGGACGGCCCGGAGCACCCGCATGCTGCTGGACCGGGCCCGCGCGCGCGTGGCCGGCGTCCTGGGCGCCCGTCCGGACGAGGTGTCGTTCACCTCTTCGGGCACCCAGGCGGTGCACCTGGCGGTCCTCGGGGGGCTCCAGGCGCGCCGGCGGGTCGGGCGCCACCTTGTGGTGAGCGCCGTCGAGCACTCCAGCGTGCTGCATGCCGCCGAACTGCACGAGCACGACGGAGGCGAGGTCACCACCGTCGGCGTCGACCGGACCGGCCGGGTCGACCCGGCCCGGTACGCCGCGGCCCTGCGCCCGGACACCGCGCTCGCGTGCCTCCAGTCGGCCAATCACGAGGTCGGCACCCTCCAGCCCATCGCCGAGGTCGCCGCCCGGTGCCGCGCCGCGAACGTGCCTCTGGTCGTCGACGCCGCCCAGTCACTCGGCCGGACGGACGTCCCGGATGGCTGGTCCTTCCTCGCGGGCAGCGCCCACAAGTGGGGCGGCCCCGCGGGCGTCGGCGTCCTCGTGATCCGCAAGGGCACCCGGTGGCGCTCCCCCCTGCCCGCCGACGAACGCGAAGGACGCCGCGTCCCCGGGTTCGAGAACGTCCCCGCCGTCGCCGCCGCGTCCGCCGCGTTGGAGGCGTACCGGGCCGACATGGCGGACGAGGCGCCCCGCCTGTCCGCGCTCGTCGACCTGATCCGTCAACGCGTCGCCCGCGATGTCCCCGATGTCGAGATCGTCGGCGACCCCGACCGGCGACTCCCACACCTGGTCACCTTCTCCTGCCTCTACGTGGAGGGTGAGGCACTTCTCACCGAACTGGACAGGTTGGGTTTCGCGGTTTCCTCGGGTAGCTCGTGCACGGCGGATACGCTGCGACCCAGTCACGTGCTGGAGGCGATGGGAGTGATTACCCATGGGAACGTGCGGGTATCGCTGCCGCGGGGCACCAATCCCGCGGACGTCGAGCGTTTCCTCGCCGTCCTCCCCGGCATCGTCGCCCGGCTGCGCCGGTCGACGTCGGACACGCTAGAGACAGGGAGGCGGTCGCGCCCATGAGGTTCCGAGGCCGCGCCAAGAGCGAGGAGCCGTCCCCCCCCGAGCCGGCGGGGCCACCGCCGGTACTGGTCATCGACGCGCTCGGCCGCAAATGCCCCATCCCGATCATCATGCTCGCCGAACGCATCCGCGAGGTCCCGGTCGGCGAGATCGTCGCCGTCCTCGCCGACGACGCCGCCGCCCGCACCGACGTCCCCGCCTGGTGCCGCATGAAATCCCAGGACTTCGTCTGGGAGGAGGCCCTCCAGCAAGGCGGCTGGGGCTTCCACATCCGCCGCACGTATTGATGGCGCCGCCTTCCCTCGCCGGTCGGGAGGCTGTTGAGAAACGGGCTTTGCCGGTTGAGAAAGTGAACGGCCGCGTCCTGTCGGACGCGGCCGTTCGGTTTGCTTGTGCCCGGGCTACGGGTTGGGGCAGATGACGTGGGGGGCGACCTCGCCGGCGGCGTCGGTGCCGTAGGCAGTGGCGAAGCGGTCCAGGAACGCCTGGCGGGACAGGGTGTACTCCTGCGGGCCCGCGGCCTCCAGGGCGTGTGCGGCGATGGCGTTGCCCACCTGCGCGGCGCGCTCCAGGGGCAGGCCCCAGGCGGTGGCCGACAGGAACCCGGCGCGGAAGGCGTCGCCGACACCGGTCGGGTCGACGACGGTCTCGACGGACACGGCGGGGACGTGCAGGCCCTCCTCGCCCTTACGGTCGATGACGACGCCCTTGGCTCCGAGGGTGGTGACGCGGACGCCGACGCGGGACAGGATCTCCTCGCCGGTCCAGCCGGTCTTCTCCTCGCAGAGGGCCTTCTCGTACTCGTTGGTGAACAGGTACACGCCGCCGTCGATCAGGCGGCGGACATCCGCGCCGTCCATCCGGGCGAGCTGCTGGGACGGGTCGCCGGCGAACGGGATGCCCCGGACACGGCACTCGTCGGTATGCCGGAGCATGGCCTCGGGGTCGTTGGGGCTGACCACGACGAGGTCGAGGCCGCCGACGCGGTCGGCGACCGGGCCCAGCTCGATCGAGCGGGCCTCGCTCATCGCGCCGGCGTAGAACGTGGCGATCTGGTTCTGGTCCTGGTCGGTGGTGCACAGGAACCGGGCGGTGTGATGTAGCTCGGACACGTGCACCGAGCCGGTGTCCACCCCGTGCCGGTCGAGCCAGGAGCGATAGTCGGCGAAGTCGTCGCCGACGGAACCGACGAGGATCGAGCCCTTGCCGAGGCTTCCCATCCCGAAGCAGATGTTGGCGGCGATGCCGCCGCGGCGGATCTCCAGCTCGTCCACCAGGAACGACAGCGACACCTGATCGAGTTGATCGGGCAAGAGCTGATCGGTGAACCTTCCGGGGAAGGTCATCAGATGGTCGGTGGCAATGGAGCCAGTCACGGCGATGCGCACGGCGTCGCTCTCCTCGTCGTGGTCGTCCGGCTGTTCACCGGCTGTTCAACCCGGAAAAGACTACTTCCCATCGGACCACACGTCGCCGCCGCACGCACCCCGCGACGGCGAAGGGCGGCCCGGAACCAGTGTCCGGGCCGCCCTTTGCGTGACGCTTGAGCCGCGCTCAGTTGAACGAGTCGCCACAGGCGCAGGAGCCCGAGGCGTTGGGGTTGTCGATCGTGAACCCCTGCTTCTCGATCGTGTCGACGAAGTCGATGGTGGCGCCGGTCAGGTAGGGGGCACTCATCCGGTCCACCCGGACCGAGAGGCCGCCGAAGTCCTGAATCTGGTCCCCGTCCATCTCCCGCTCGTCGAAGAAGAGCTGGTAAATCAGACCGGAGCAGCCTCCCGGCTGCACGGCGACACGCAGCGCAAGGTCGTCACGGCCCTCCTGCTCGAGCAGGCCCCTGGCCTTCTCGGCGGCGGCGTCGGTGATGATGACGCCCTGCTGCGTGGTCTCCTGCGTCGTCTCGCCTGAAACCGTCATGTGTTCAGCTCCCGGGTCTGCCGCGCCGCGGGTGCGGCGAACTGTCGCTTGTTCCGAGGACGTCGAACGACCTCTCTTTGTTAGGACAACGTACCTCGCTACAGGCCCATTCCGCTTATCCGCCCGGTTTAACTCCCCTGGCAGGTGCGGTCTACGTCACACCGCCGGACTCCGCCGGATGTGCCATGATTAGTCGTCAAAGCGACGATAAGTCCCCGTCGCAGGAGGGAGACTCCCGTGACCACTCCAGTGCGTGATCTTCCGCTGCTGCTGCTCGGCAGCGGCGCCGACCCGGCCAGCGAGCGTGGTGTGGACTGTCCCGGCGAGCTGCCGCCCGCGTCCGATCCGCTGCTGGTCGAGCGCGCCGCCGCCGCGAAGGCCGCGCTCGGCGACCGGGTGTTCGTCCTCGGCCACCACTACCAGCGCGACGAGGTCATCCGCTTCGCCGATGTCACCGGCGACTCGTTCAAGCTCGCCCAGCAGGCGGCGGCGCGGCCCGACGCGCCCTACGTGGTGTTCTGCGGTGTGCACTTCATGGCGGAGTCGGCCGACATCCTGACCGCCGGCCACCAGCGGGTGATCCTGCCGGACCTCGGCGCGGGCTGCTCGATGGCCGACATGGCGACGTTCGACCAGGTCGAGGAGTGCTGGGACGTCCTGGAGGACGCCGGGATCGCCGATGACGTCGTCCCCGTCACGTACATGAACTCCTCGGCCGACATCAAGGGCTTCGTCGGACGGCACGGCGGCGTGGTCTGCACCTCGTCCAATGCCAAGCGCGCCCTGGACTGGGCCTACTCCAAGGGTAGGAAGGTCCTCTTCCTGCCGGACCAGCACCTCGGCCGCAACACCGCCGTTTTGGAGATGGGGCTTTCCCTGGACGACTGCGTCGTCTACAGCCCGCACCGCCGCGAGGGCGGGCTGACGCAGCGGCAGCTACAGGACGCCAAGATGATCCTCTGGCGCGGCCACTGCTCGGTGCACGGCCGGTTCAGCAAGGAGTCGGTGGACGACGTCCGCGCCCGCGTGCCCGGCGTCAACGTGCTCGTCCACCCCGAGTGCCGGCACGAGGTCGTCACCGCCGCGGACCAGATCGGGTCGACCGAGTACATCATCAAGACGATCGAGGCGGCCGAGCCCGGCTCCTCCTGGGCGGTGGGCACGGAACTGAACCTCGTCCGGCGGCTGGCGGGTGCCCACCCGGACAAGAACGTCATGTTCCTCGACAAGACCGTCTGCTACTGCTCGACGATGAATCGCATCGACCTGCCGCACCTGGTGTGGTCGCTGGAGTCCCTGGTGCGCGGCGAGGTCGAGAACGTCATCCAGGTGGACGAGGAGACCGCCCGCTACGCGCGGGTGGCCCTGGACCAGATGCTCGCCCTGCCGTGAGCTTCTGGGCGGTTCACAGGCCGGGGACATCCCACAGGGGGAACCAGCGGGCCGTGTCCTGCTCGACGGGCAGTTCATCGGTGAGGGAGTCGCAGGCACGCCTCTCCAAGGCGTTGTCGCGGCGCCCCCGATCCCCCGGCCCCTGGGACGCGCTGGGCGCGAAGGGGTAGAACGTCCCGCGTCCGTGCAGGTGGACGAGGAACAGCCGCCGGGAGGAGTCGCCCTGGCGGAAGCACACCACCGTGCACAGCAGGTAAGGGCCGTATCCTGCGGCGGCCAAGGTGGCGTTGACCAGGTGCAGGTCGCTCACGAGCCGGTCGAGAGCCCCGGATGGGCGGATGACGTGCGCCCATCCCCAGCCGTGGGGGCCTCGGCTCGTCCCGGTTTCGCGGGTCTGGTTCCCGGCGCTGGAGAGTCCGAGCAGCCGGGCCGCCTCGCGCTGCGCCCGCCCGAACGCGCCGAACGGGCCGCCCTCCACGAGACGGTGGCAGACGGCGCCGCCGCCGGTGGCGGTGAAGCCGGTCGCGGCGTCCAGGGCCGCCGCGGCGGCGGGCAGGGCGAACAGCCCGTCCAGGTCGGGCGCGGCGGGCGCGGGACGGCCGAGCAGGCCGTCCAGGAGGCCCACCGCCTCAGCCCCCGCTCGCGAGCCGACGGGAGATCGCGGTGAGCCGCTCCGTGCGCCGCGCCAGCGTCGGGTGGGTGGACAGCAGCCCGGCGGCGCCCTCACCGCGCGCCGCCGCCACACAGAGGGCCCGCACGGGGCGCAGCGCGCGCAGATCGTCCCGGGACGCGTCCCGCAGGCCGTCGTCGACCTTGCCGAGGGCCGAGGCGAGGTCGGCGGGACGGCCGGTCAGCAGCGCCCCCGTCGAGTCGGCGCACAGCTCCCGGTGCCGGGACAGGGCGAGCCCCACCAGCGTCCCCGCGCCGTGCAGCAGGGCCGCCGCCGCCGCGACCGGCAGCAGGACGAGCCCGCCGGTCCACACGACCCCGGCCATGGTGCCCTGCCCGCCCCCGCGGAACAGGTCCGTCCACCAGCCGAGGAAAAGGCCGGCGACCAGGGCCGGAAAGGAGGCGACGGCCGTGACGAGCACGTCCCGGTTGGCCACGTGCGCGGTCTCGTGGGCGAGCACCGCGGCGACCTCCGCCGGTTCCAGGCGGTCGCGCAGCCCGTCGGTGACGCACACCACCGCCGAGCCGGGCCCCGACCCGGCGGCGAAGGCGTTCGGGATGTCGAGCGCGGAGACGGCCAGGCGCGGCTTCGGCAACCCCGAGGACATGCAGAGCCGGTCCAGGACGGCGTGCAGCTCCGGTTCCTCGCTCGGGTCGACGAGGCGCGCGTCCATCGCGTACAGCGCCAGCCGGTCCGCCCACCGGGACGACGCCACCGCGAGGGCGACGGCGACGGCCGCCGCGGCGGTGCCCCACACCGGACCCGCGAGGAACGCGGGCAGCACCGCCGCCGCGTAGACGAGGGTGACGAGGGTCATCGTGGCGAGCATCCGCCAGGTCAGCCCGGAGTCGGGCGCGTCGCGCGTGGGCCCCATGATCCGACGTTAGGGCGGTCGCTCGGGACGATCAGCGTCGCATGACACAGAAGAACTCGACAGGGGGGCGAACAGGCCGGTCAGGGGCCGGTCAGAGGCCCGGCGCGCCCCAGACGGGGAACCAGCGGCCGAGGTCGTCCTCGAACGGCAGGTCGGCACCGACGGCGCCGCGCACCTGGAGTTCCAGCGCGTTGTCGCGCTTGTCGCCGGGCAGCGGAGCGAACGGGTAGAAGGTGCCGCGCTTGTAGAGGTAGACCAGCGCGAGCCGCTGCCCGTCGGGGCCGGTGAAACCGGCCAGCGAGCACAGCAGATGCGGCCCGAAACCGCCGGACTCCAGTGTCGCGTTCACCGCGTGCAGGTCGGTGACCAGATCGGGCAACTGCTCGGGCGGATGTTCTGCGAGCAGCCAGGTGTAGCCGTAGGAGTCGGTGCTGATCTTGACCTTGGGGCCCTCGTCGGCGTCCAGCAGTTCCTGGACGTCGCGCTGGAGCCGCGCGAACGCGCCCCCCTCGGCGGCGCGAAAGCACACCGAGCCGAGCCCGGTGGGCGTGAATCCGGTCGCCGCCTCCAGCGTGATCGCGGCGGTGGACAGCGCGAACAGCCGGTCGAGATCGGGTTTGACCGGCTTGGACCGGCCGAGCAGCGTGTCCAGAAATCCCATCAGGCTCCCCTACTGAGCTGGTCGGAGATCGCCGAGAGCTGCGCGAGCCGCCGGTCCAGCGGCGGGTGGGTGGAGAACAGCGAGGAGATGCTGAAGCCCTTGCCGAACGCCGGGGTGAAGAAGAAGGCGTTGAACGCCTGGGCGGAACGCAGGTCGTTGGTGGGGATCCGTGCGATCTCGCCGGAGACCTTCGTCAGCGCGCTGGCCAGCGCGGACGGGCGGCCGGTGAGCAGCGCGGCGGCCCGGTCGGCCGACAGTTCCCGGTAGCGCGACAGCGCCCGGGTGAGCAGGAAGCTGATCGCGTACGCGACGGCGCTCACCGCGACCACCGCGAGCAGGACGAGCCCGGTGTTCTGGTCGCCGTCCCGGCGGTTGAAGCCGCCCCACAGGCCCCACTGCAGACCGAACCGGGTGATCAGGCCGGCGCAGATGCCAAGGAACGAGGCGATCGTCATGACCGCGACGTCCTTGTGCGCGACGTGGGCCATCTCGTGCGCGAGCACGCCCTCCAGTTCGACCGGGTCGAGCCGGCGCAGCAGCCCGGTCGTGACGCAGACGACGGCCTTCTTCTGGTTGCGGCCGGTGGCGAACGCGTTGGGCAGGTCGGTGTCGGCTATCGCGACCCTCGGCTTCGGCGCATCCGACATGGCGCAGATGCGGTCGATGACGCCGTGCAGCTCGGGCGCTTCCTCTACGGACACCTCCCGGCCGTGCATGGCGAACATGGTCAGCCGGTCGGAGAAGAAGTACTGGGCGAGCAGGAACAGCACCGCGACACCCAGCGCGATCACACCGAACTTCGGCGCGACGACGAAGAACGCCGACACGAAGACGACGTAGACCAGCCCCAGCAGGAACATGGTCACGAGCATGCGTGACGTCAGCCCTCGGTCGGAGGCGTAACGCGTCTGGGCCATTCCGAATCCCCCAGTTCTCCCCATTCACTTTGTAGGAACGCACGAGACCCGGGTTTTGTGCCTGAACCGGCGGTGGAGCGGTCCCACGACCGGCCGGCGACGGTCCCCCCGCTAGTCGGGGATCAGCCCCTCGTCGCCCAGCATCGAGCGGACCTCGTCGATGTGCGCGTCCGCCGGGGGGAGGATCAGCTCGGACGGCGCCAGGCTGTCGGCCGGCAGGGGGGTGCCCACCTTCCGGACGTTGTCCAGCAGCGCGTGCAGCGCGGAGCGGAAGGCCGCCTCGTCGCCGGACTCGATCGCCGACTCCAGTTCGGCGTCGAGCGTGTTCAGCGCGGACAGGTCGTCGGCCGCCACGTCCAGCTGGCCCTCGCCCATCAGGCGGACGATCACTGGGCACCCCCCGGCTTCTGCGGCCACGGGGCCTGCTGCGGGGTGTCGTGCGGCTGCTGCTGGGACTGCGCGGTGGGCGACCCCTGGTTCAGCTCCTTGGGCGCGGGGCCCTGGCCCAGTTCGGCCTTGAGCCGCTCCAGCTCCAGGTCGACACCCGGCCCGGAACCCATCCGGTCGAGCTCGGCCTGGATGTCGTCCTTGGGTCCGGAGAAGTCCTCCAGGGCGCCGGACGCCAGCAGCTCGTCGATCGCCCCGGCGCGGGCCTTCATCGTCTCGGTCTTCTCCTCGGCGCGCTGGATCGCCAGACCCACGTCGCCCATCTCTTCGGAGATGCCGGAGAACGCCTCGTTGATCTTCGTCTGCGCCTCGGCGGCGGTGTAGGTCGCCTTGATCGTCTCCTTGCGGGTGCGGAACGAGTCGACCTTGGTCTGCAGCCGCTGGGAGGCGAGCGTGAGCTTCTCCTCCTCGCCCTGGAGCTGCTGGTACTGCGCGCGCAGGTCGTTCAGCTGGCTGTCCAGCCCGGAACGGCGGGTGAGCGCCTCGCGGGCGAGGTCCTCGCGGCCCACCTGCAACGCCTTCTTGCCCTGTTCGGTCAGCTTGTTCTGCTGGCCCTCAAGCTGGTTGATCTGCAGCTCAAGACGCTTGCGCGAGGTGGCGACGTCGGCGACCCCCCGACGGACCTTCTGCAGCATCTCCAGCTGGCGCTGGTAGGAGTAATCGAGCGTCTCGCGAGGATCCTCCATCCGGTCCAGGGCTTTGTTCGCCTTGGACTTGAAGATCATCGACATTCGCTTCATCACGCTCATCGCGCGGCGCCGGTCCCTTCGTGCTGTCGCCTCAGTCACAAACTGGGCTCAATGACCACTGCTGGGGTTCTTATCACCCTACGCGTTAACGCGCGAGGCAGCCACGATGTTCGCAGCCGGTAGGCTGAGCCCGTGTTCAAGCGTCGTACCCCGGAAGCCCCGGCGAATCCTCCTCAGGTAGTAAAGCCGGGAGGAAAGGGCCGCCCCACGCCGAAGCGCAGTGAGGCCGAGAAGCGCCGTCGTCAGCCCATCACCGCCCCCGCCTCCCGCAAGGAGGCATACAAGAAGGTCAGGGCGAAGCAGGCCGACGAGCGTGTCCGAGCCCGCGCGGGCATGGCCAAGGGCGAGGAGAAGTACCTGCTCAAGCGGGACAAGGGCCCCGTCCGCAGGCTCGCCCGCAACTACGTGGACGCACGCCGCACCTTCGGCTCGTACCTCATGTACGCGCTGTTCGCGATCGTGATCCTCAGCCTGATGCCGATCCCCGCCGCGCGGCTGTTGGGGCTGTTCGCCCCGCCGGTGGTGCTGCTGATCGTGCTCGCCGAGGGCGTGTTCCTGAGCCGGGGCATCAAGAGGCTCGCTGCGGAACGCCACCCGGATGAGGACACCCGGGGCGTCGGGCTGTACGCCGCCATGCGCGCCATGCAGATCCGCCGGCTGCGGATGCCGGCCCCGATGGTCAAGCCGGGCGAGAAGGACAAGGTCTGACCGGACTGTCCCGATCCACGTCCGGCTAGGGTTCGTGACCATGGAGTTCCGATACTTGGGCCGGAGCGGTCTGAAGATCAGCGAGATCGCGTACGGCAACTGGCTCACCCACGGCTCCCAGGTCGAGGAGGACGCCGCGCGCGCCTGCGTGCGGGCGGCCCTCGACGAGGGGATCACCACCTTCGACACGGCGGACGTGTACGCCGGCACGCGCGCCGAGGAGGTCCTGGGGCGCGCGCTCAAGGGGCAGCGCCGTGCGGGGCTGGAGATCTTCACGAAGGTCTTCTGGCCCACCGGCCCCGGCCAGAACGACCGGGGCCTGTCCCGCAAGCACATCATCGAGTCGATCGACGGCTCGCTCCGCCGGCTCGGCACCGACTACATCGACCTGTACCAGGCGCACCGGTTCGACCACGAGACGCCGCTGGAGGAGACCCTCAAGGCGTTCGACGACCTCGTCCGGCAGGGCAAGGTGCTCTACATCGGCGTCTCGGAGTGGCGCGCCGAGGAGATCGAACGCGCTCTGAAGATCGCGGACGAGATGGGCCTGGACCGGATCATCTCCAGCCAACCGCAGTACTCGATGCTGTGGCGGGTCATCGAGGAGGAGGTCGTCCCGCTGTCCGAGCGCGAGGGGATCGGGCAGATCGTCTGGTCGCCGATCGCGCAGGGCGTGCTCACCGGCAAGTACAAGCCGGGGCAGCCGCTGCCGGAGGGGTCGCGCGCCACCGACGACAAGGGCGGCGCCGACATGATCAGGCGCTACCTGAACGACGACGTGCTGACTCGCGTGCAGAACCTGCGACCCATCGCCGACGACCTCGGGCTGTCGATGGCGCAGCTCGCCATCGCCTGGACGCTGCAGAACCCGAACGTGTCGGCGGCGATCGTCGGGGCGTCACGTCCTGAGCAGGTGGCCGACAACGTGAAGGCCGCCGGGGTCAAGCTGGACGCCGACGTGCTGAAGCGCATCGACGAGGTGCTCGGCGACGCGGTCGTCCGCGACCCGTCGAAGACGGTCAGCCCGAGCTCGCGCCCCTGAACATGAGGGCCGCGGGGTCCACGACCCCGCGGCCCGGTGTGCTCGGCCTTGCCGTCCGTCTCGCCGGGCGGCGCCCGGGACAAGCGGCATGCCCGGCGCCGCGTGTCACACGGGGTCGTCCAGGCTCATCCCGTACACGACCGTCTCGCCGTCCAGCAACGTCACCTTGTCGACCTCGTCGGCGCGCAGGCCGCGCCAGTTCTCGCCCAGCCAGCTCTCCGCGTCCGCCTGGGTGGAGAAGGTCTCCTCCGACACCCCCGCCGGCCGCCCGTCGGCCCTCTCCAAACGCCAGCTCCACGCCATCGCTCTCGACCTCCCTCGTCGCGGTGAGACTAGTGCCTCGACGGCGTCATCCGATCAAGACGCGGCCTCGATCGCGCGGCGCAATGTCTCGGGGCTGGCCGTCTCGGTCGAGCTGAGCATGCGCCCGTTGACCCGCACACTGGGCGTGCCTTGGAGACCGGCCGCGATATACCCCTGGCTGACCGTCGTGACCTCGCTCGCGTGCCGCTGGCTCGTCACGCACTTCTTGAAGCCGTCGCCGGTCAGCCCGAACGGCACGGCATAGGAGACGAGGTCGGACGTGGCATAGCCCTTGTCGTTCAGGGACGGCGGCTGGTGCGCGTACAGCGCGTCCTGGTAGGAGAGCCAGCGTGCGCCGTCCGGCACGCAGCGCAGAGCCGCGGCCGCGCGCAGCGAGTTGCTGTGCGCGGGCTCGTTGGTCGAACCGAAGATCACGACCGGGCGGAAGACCACCTTCGCGCGGCCGGAGACCGCAAGGTCCTTGAGCATCGGGTCGTGCATGCGGTCGAACGCGCCGCAGTGCGGGCAGGCGAAGTCCTCGTAGACGTCGACGACGGGTCCGGTGACTCCCGGCCGCGCCATGGTGAGGCTGCCGTCGGGCCCGGGGGTGGCGAGCGCACCGCCCTTAATCTCGCCGGCCTTCGGCCGGGCCTGCGCCCCGCCTCCCCCACCTCCGCCGCCGTCGTCGTCCCGGGCGGCGAGCACGACGGCCGCCACCACGATCAGGACGAGCACCAGCCCGCCGGTGGCGAGGGCGATAGCCAGCCCGGCCCCGTTCCGCCGGGGCGGCGGGCCGACCGGGCCGACCGGGCCGACCGGGCCGACCGGGCCAGGCGGCCAGCCCGGGCCGTGGCCTCCCGGCGGCATGGAGGGCGGCGGCCCGTAAGGCGGGCCCGGCTGCTGCGGCCACGGTGTGTTCGGGGGATTGCCCACCGGGTCTCCTCAGAGGACGGCGCGAACTTCCAGGCGAGGGTATCCAGCGAAGACCCCTCTCCAGGGCGGCCGTAGAGTTCCGATCGACATGAATATCGAGCTTCGCGCCTTCGCCGGTCCGCGGGGATGGCCCGCTACCGGCTGCGGTTGCGCGTCCTGCAACCGGTTGCGCCTCGCCGGGATCCGGCACGAACCGGCCAGCATCCTCATCGACGGCTTGCCGCTGGAGGAGTGCGCCCGCGCGCTCGTGCCCGGCGGCTACGACGTGACGGGCCCGAGCGGCGGGCGCGCCTTGGTGGCGTCCGCGCCGGGGACGACCCCCGAACCCGTCGCGGACGTGGAGTACGACGCCGTCCTGCTGGACCTGGTCGGTTCGCCAGAGCACCTGGGTCATCTGCGCCACCGGGGTGCGGCCACGTCCAAGACGAAGGTCATGGCCGTACACGTTGACCACCGCATCTCCTCTCCTGCCGAGCTGGAGCGCCGTATGGCGTTCTGGAGGCATCCCCCAGCCGGCTCCTTCCGGACACTGCTGCTGGGCGGTGCCCGGTCGGGCAAGTCGGCCGAGGCGGAGCTCCGTCTGGCCGCGTGCCCGGACGTGACGTACGTGGCGACCGCCGCGATCCGCGACGACGACCCCGAATGGGCCGCGCGAATCGCCTCGCACCGAAGCCGCCGCCCCGCGTGGTGGCGGACCGTCGAGACCACCGACCTCGCCGGCGCCCTCAAGGCGGCGTCGGGCACGGTGCTGGTGGACGGCATCGGCACCTGGCTCACCGCGGCGATCGACGAGGCCGGCGCCTGGGACGACCCCTCGCGGGTGCGGCCCCGGCTCGACGACCTGGTCGCCGCCTGGCGGCGGACCCGCGCGCACGTGGTCGCGGTCACCGACGAGGTCGGGCTCTCCCTGGTGCCGGCGACACCGTCGGGACGGACGTTCCGCGATCTGCTCGGCCACCTCAACCAGCGGCTCGCGGCGGAGTCCGAGGAGTCGGCGCTGGTCGTGGCGGGGCGCGTCACGGAGCTGTCGTGACGGCGGGGCCGCGGCTGGCGATCACTCTCCTCACGATCGTCCCGCTCCGCGCAGGCGACCACGGCGAGGGGGTGGACCGGGGCACCGCCCGCACCGCCATGCTGGTCGCACCCGCGGTGGGATTGATCACGGGCGGGGCAGCCGCGCTGGTCCTGCTCCTGGGCGATGCGCTGGGGCTGTCGCCCCTCCTCCGCGCGGCCCTGGCCGTGGCCGCCACGGCGGTCATCACGCGCGCCCTCCATCTGGACGGCCTGGCCGACCTCGCCGACGGCCTGGGCAGCGGCCGTCCCGCGGCCGAGGCGCTCGCGGTGATGAAGCGGTCCGACATCGGCCCGTTCGGCGTGGTGGCGCTGCTGCTGACCATGCTCGTCCAGGTCGCGGCCCTGGCCTCCGCACCGCACGCGGTCACCGCCGCGCTCATCGCCGCCGTCACGGGCCGCCTGGCGCTCCCCTGGGCGTGCCGCGCCGGCGTCCCCGCGGCCCGGCCCGGCGGGCTGGGCGCCCTGGTGGCGGGGACCGTCCCCCCTCGGGCGGCCCTGCTGGTGACGGCCGCCACCGTCGTGGCCGCCGGCGCCGCCGGGGCCGGTCCCGGCGGCGCCGGCGGTGGTCTGCGCGCCGCCGCCGCGGTCGTCATCGGCGTGGCCGCCGCGGTCCTGCTGCTGCATCACGCCGTCCGTCGGCTGGGCGGTGTCACCGGCGACGTCCTCGGCGCCCTGGTCGAGATCGCCGCGACCGCCGCCCTGATCACCCTGGCCCGCTGACCGCACCAGCGGCCAGGCCCCGGCGCGCGTAGGCGCGGACATCGGCGTCCGGGTCCGTCCGGGCCCGTCCCAGCGCGTCGGCGACCTCGGAGAGGGCGGAGTCGCCGTGCAGCAGACGGGCCGACCGCAGGTGATCGGACAGCGAGATGACGGCGGCCTTGCGGACGTCCAGGTGCGGATCGTCCAGCGCCTTGACCAGCGGCCCGGCGGCGATCTCCGGGGCGGCGGGGGCCAGGCCGCGGGCCGCGCCCGCCCGGACCTGCCAGGCGGGGTCGTGCAGGGCGTCGGCGGCCAGGGCATCGAGCGGCGGCGGGCACCCGATGCCCGCGAGGGACTCAAGTGCGGCGGCCCTGACCAGATCGTCCCCGTCCCGGACGAGCGTGGCGAGCGCGTCGCCGGCGGCCGGTTCGCCGATCGTGCCGAGCCCGTGCGCGACCGCCACCCGCACCTCCCGGGAGGCATCGCGGGCGGCCCGCGCGACCACCCCGGCCGCGTCATGCGAGACCAGCCCGCGGACGGCCTGGAGGCGGACGCGGTGGTCGGGGTCGAGCAGGGCGTCGCGGAACACCTCCGGGAGACCGAGGCGCAGGGCGCGCAGCACGTCCAGGACGGCCGCGCGCACCTGCGCGTCCTGGCTGGCGAGGGCGCCGGACAGGGCACCCTGCACCTCCCGGGTCGGGGGAAGCACCTCGACCAGCTCCCGCAGTGCCGTCGCGGCGGCGTGGCGGACGGAGCCGTGGCCGTCGGCGAGCGCGACGGCGAGGGCGCCGGCGACACCGTCGGGGGCCACCTCGGTCAGTGTGGCCACCGCCGCGCGGCGGACTTTCGGGTCCGGGTCGTCCAGATAGGGGGTGATCGCCTCGACGGGCGGCTCCGTCTCGGCCAACCGCTGGAGTTCCAGCAGCCGCGGGGAGCGGCCGATGGCCATGGCCGGACGCGCGTCCCGGCCGTTCCCGGCGGGCCCGCCGGCGGCGACCGGAGCGGGCGCCGCCGGCGGCACCAGGACGACCGGTTCGCCCGCGGGCGGGACGGTGAACTCCTCGACCGGCACCAGGTAGGGCGCGACCGGGCGTTTGACGAACTCCATCGCCCCGTCGTCCCGCCGCCGCAGGTTCAGGTGGTACATCCAGGACGCGTCGTCGCGCTCGGGCAGGTCGGCGCGGTCGTGGTAGAGCCCCCAGCGGCTCTCGGTGCGGGTCAGGGACGAGCGGGCGGCCATCTCCGCGCAGTCGCGGATGAACGACACCTCGGCGCAGCGCATCAGCTCGTGCGGGGTCCGCGCCCCCATCGCCGCGATCTCCGCCTCCATGCGGGTGAACGTCTCGACGGCGATGTCGAGCTTGGCCCGGGTCTTCGGCGGGGCGACGTAGTCGTTGACGAAACGGCGGAGCTTGTACTCCACCTGCGGCTGCGGCGGCCCGTCCGGGTGACGGAGCGGCCGGTAGATCAGCTCGTGTGCCATCGCGATCTGGTGCTCGGGCAGCGGCGCGGCGTCCCGGCCCGCGCCGTGATGGGTGGCGGCGTGGGCGCCGGCCAGATCACCGAAGACGAACGCGCCGATCATGTAGTTGTGCGGGACGCAGGCCAGGTCACCCGCCGCGTACAGGCCGGGCACCGTGGTGCGGGCGTTCTCGTCCACCCAGACGCCCGACGCGGAATGGCCGCCGCACAGGCCGATCTCGGAGATGTGCATCTCCACGTCGTGGGTGCGGTAGTCGTGGCCGCGGCCGCTGTGAAAGGTGCCACGGGTCGGCCGCTCGGTGGTGTGCAGGATGCCTTCGAGCGCGCTCAGCGTCTCGTCGGGCAGGTGGGTGAGCTTGAGGTAGATGGGACCGCGCGCGGAGTCGATCTCGCGTTTGACCTCGGACATCATCTGCCCGGACCAGTAGTCGCAGTCCACGAAGCGCGTGCCCTCGGCATTGACCTGGTACCCGCCGAACGGGTTGGCGACGTACGCGCACGCAGGACCGTTGTAGTCCTTGATGAGCGGGTTGATCTGGAAGCACTCGATTCCGCTCAGCTCCGCGCCCGCGTGGTAGGCCATCGCGTGCCCGTCACCGGCGTTGGTGGGGTTCTCGTACGTTCCGTACAGGTAGCCGGACGCGGGCAGGCCGAGCCGTCCGCACGCACCCGTCGCAAGGATCACCGCTCCGGCCTTCACGGTGACGAACTCACCGGTGCGGGTGTCGAACCCCACGGCCCCCACCGCGCGCCCACCGGACGTGAGGACGCGCACAGGCATCACACGATTCTCGATCTGGACCTTCTCCCGGATGGACCGCTGCCGCAGCACCCGGTACAGGACCTTCTTGACGTCCTTCCCCTCCGGCATGGGCAACACATAGGCCCCCGACCGGTGAACGCGGCGGACCGCGTACTCGCCATGCTCGTCCTTCTCGAACTTCACCCCGTAGCGTTCGAGGCGCTTCACCATCGCGAAGCCGCGGGTCGCGGTCTGCCGGACGGTCGCCTGGTTGACGATGCCGTCGTTGGCCCGGGTGATCTCGGCGACGTAGTCCTCGGGGGTGGCCTTCCCGGGGATGACCGCGTTGTTCACGCCGTCCATCCCCATGGCGAGGGCACCGGAGTGCCGGACGTGCGCCTTCTCCAGCAGCAGCACCGACGCGCCGTGCTCGGCCGCGGTGATCGCGGCCATCGTCCCGGCGGTGCCGCCGCCGACGACCAGCACATCGCAGCTCAGCTCGCGCCGCTCCGCCATGGACGGGATCTCCATCAGACCACTTCTTTCTGGATGCGCGCCTCGGGCGCGCCCAGCGCCGCGAGGACCAGGTCACGGGACGCGGGGACCGGGAACTCCGCGGTGACGCCCGCCGCGCCCAGCACCACGACCCGGTGGCCCAGCAGCAGCGCCTCGTCCACGTCATGCGTGACGAACACGACGGTGGCGGGCGTGTCGGCGAGGACGTCCAGGAGCAGGCGCTGCATCGCCGCACGGGTCTGCGCGTCCAGGGCGCCGAACGGCTCGTCCATGAGGACGGCGCGGGGCGCGGCGGCGAGCGTCCGGGCGAGCTGGACGCGCTGCCGCATCCCGCCCGACAACTCGCGCGGCAGCCGGTCCGCGGCCTCGCCGAGCCCGACCCGATCGAGCCATTGCAGGGCCGCCGCGCGGCGCTTGGAACGCGGGACGCCGCGCAGCGACAGCGCCAGCTCGACGTTGCGGCGGGCCGACCGCCAGGGCAGCAGCGCGTCGTCCTGGAAGACGAGCGCGCGGTCGGCGGAGGTGCCCGTGACCGGCTCGCCGTCGGCGAGAACGCGCCCCGACACCGCCGGCAGCAGCCCGGCGAACGCCCGCAGCAACGTGGACTTGCCGCAGCCGGACGGGCCGACCACGACCAGGACCTCTCCCGCCGCGACCGCCAGGTTCAGCCCGGAGACGACGACACGGCCGCCGTACCCGAGCGTCACCCCCTCGGTTCGCAGGGACACCGCGCCCCGCTCAGCCTGCGGAGGGACGACCCTCCACACCCCCCGCCCGGCTTCGCCGCGCGTGTCAACATGTGGGGGAGCGACCCCCCACTCCCCCCGGCCGGCTTCGCCGCTCATGTCAACATGTGGGGGGGCGACCCCCCACTCCCCCCGGCCGGCTTCGCCGCTCATGAGCGTTCCTCCCTCGGCAACCACCGGGTCAGCCGGCGGCCGGCCAGCTCCACCGAGGCGGAGGTGAGCCAGCCGAGCAACCCGATGGTCGCCATCCCGACGAGCACGCCGGGGTAGTCGACGATCGTGTACGCCTGCCAGGTGCGGTAGCCGACGCCGAAGTCACCGGAGATCATCTCCGCGGAGATGACGCAGATCCACGCGACGCCCATGCCGATCGACAGGCCACCGAACACGCCCGGCAGCACGCCCGGCAGCACGACCCGCAGCAGCACCCGCGCCCGGCCCGCGCCGAGCGTCCGCAGCGCGTCCTCCCAGACGAGCGGAAGCGCGTGCACCGCGTGCCGCGTGCTCACCAGGACCGGGAAGAACGCGGCGACGAAGGTGATGAAGACGATGCCCTGCTCGTTCGCCGGGAACAGCAGGATCGCCACCGGCACGAGCGCGATGGCGGGGATCGGGCGCGCCACCTCGAACAGCGGCTGGAGGAGGTCGCCCGCCCACCGCGAGCGGGCGGTGGCCACGCCGAGCACGAGGCCGAGAACGGCGGCCAGCGCGAACCCGGTGAGGATCCGCACGAGGCTCTGCGCGACGTCCTGCCAGAACTGGCCGTGCTCGATCTGCCGCCCGAACTCCCGCAGCACCTCGGCGGGGCCGGGGAAGCGGTCGAACCGGACCCAGAGCCGCACGTCGGCGGCGGTGAGGACCTGCCAGACCGCGAGGGCCGCCGCCAGCGACGCCACCCGCACCGGCCAGCGCAGGAGCCCGGTCATGCGCGTCGCACCGCCTCGTCGTAGGTGACGATCTTGGCGCCGGAGTGGGCAGTGACGTACTTCTCCGCGCCCTCCCGTGTCGCGAAGGGCTTGAACCGCTTCGCCGCATCGGCGGACGGGTCGTCCACCCAGACGTCCTTGTCGGCGAACCAGCGCGTGCCGGTCGCGGTGTCGGGGATGTACGCCGCGCGGATCTGCTTTCCCTCGCCCTTGAGCGCGTGCACGTTCCTCAGCAGGCACACGGGGTCGGCGACGGGACGTGTCGTGGGCTCACCCTGCACCCACACCTCACCCGCCGTGGCCGGGCCGCTCACCTCCTTCTTGCAGACCTCGTCCCTCCCGGTGATCGCGGCGGGATTCGCGGTGGACGCGGCGGCGCCGTCGTAGGACGGGCCGACCGCCTTCCTGATGTAGGCGTCGTTGACGAAGGGATCGACCTTCAGGGGCGCCTGGATGACGCCGATCGACTTGAGGAAAGGGACGTCCTGGACGAACGCGTCCCGCAGCGGCTTCTTGATGGTCGGGTCGAACGTCGCGACACCGCCCGCGCCGTTGTAGAGATAGACCGTCTCCACCGGCAGGCCGGTCGTCGACGCCACCGACTCGGCCGCCTCCACGGGATGGGCGTGCAGGTAGTCGGTCGCGTCGATCTGCGCGCGCAGGAACGCCTGGAGGATCTTCTCGTTCTCCTTGGCGTACCGCTTGCGGACGACGACCCCGTGGAACGTCGGCACGTTCAGGTCACCGCCGTCGTACAGCAGCCTGGCCTGCCCCTTGTTCACCAGCAGCCCCGGCCAGGCGACGAACTGGGCAAGGGCCGCGACGTTCCCCGCCTGAAGCGCCGACGTGCCCACCGTGGGCTGCTGGTTCTCGACCTTGACGTCCTTGACCGGGTCCAGCCCGTACTTGCGCGCCGCCTGGACGAACGTCCCGTGCCCGGCCGATCCGACGCTGGCCGAGACGGTCTTGCCCTTGAGGTCGCGTAGCGTCCGTGTCTTGGAGTCGTTGGAGACCACCACGCCGTTCAGCGAGCCGCGCAGGTTGTAGCCGGTGACCGACACCCACTCGGTCTCGGCGTCGCTCCCCTGCGCCTGCGACCGCGATCCGTTGATCAGCAGCGGGTAGTCGCCCATCGACCCGATATCGATCTTTCCGGCGAGCATCTGCGCGGTGATCGGCGCGCCGGTGTCATAGTCGCGCCACGCGACCGAGTACTTCTTGCCCTCGGATCCGCCCAGTTCCTTCAGGCGCTTCTCGAAGAAGCCCTGCGCGCGCAGGAGGGTCCCGGCCGTGACCGTGTTGATCGTCTTGGACTGGTATCCCACGACGATCTGGTCGGCTCCGCCCTCGCCGGAGGCGTTGCCCGCGACGGTGCAGCCGGCCAAGAGCGGTATCAGGGCGGCACCGGCCGCCAGTGTTCTGTTCATCGCAGGGCCCTTCAGCGCAGCAGGTAAGGCATGTTCACGGTCACGGCACCGGTGGGGCATCGATCGGCGCACGGGCCGCAGTACCAGCATTCGTCCACGTGCATGTACGCCTTGCCGGTCTCGGGATGGACGGCGAGGGCATCCAGCGGGCAGACGTCGATGCACAGCGTGCAGCCGTCGATACAGAGCACTTCGTCCACGGTCACGGGGACGTCGGCGCGGTGGTCCACAAGGGACATGGAGGTCTCCAGGAATCGGCGGGCTCAGGCCGGCCCGGGGTCGGTCCGGTACAGGTCCGGCGGTCCTCGCCGGTGGTGTCAGGAGCGGCTCATCGAGCCGCTCATGGTGATGCGGTCGCCGCGGAACCGGATGAACTCCAGGTCGACGGGACGACCGTCCGCGAGGTGGGTCAGGCGTTCGAGCATCAGCAGGGCGGTGCCGCGCGGGGCGTCCAGGGTCGCGGCGGAATGCGGGTCGGCGTTGACCGCCTCCAGCGTGACCTCCGCGCGGCCGAGCGGCTGCCCGGCGATCCGCTCCAGCAGCACGAAGATGTCGTTGTGGGCCAGGTCCTCGGCGAGCAGCGGCTCGCCGAGATCCCGGGACACATAGGTCAGGTCGAGTGAGAGCGGCAGCCCGTCGAGCCGCCGGATCCGCTCGATGTAGACGACGGGTTCCCCCGCCGGCAGTCGCAGCCGGGACGAGATCTCCCGGGACGGAGAGATCAGCCCGGTGGTGCGGACCTCGTTGGTGACCACCCCGTGCTCGCGCAGGGTCTCGGCCAGCCCCCGGAGCCGCTCCAGCCCGTGCGGGTACTTCTCGGCCACCGCGAGCGTCCCGACACCGGGACAGCGCTCGACCAGGCCCTCCGCGCGCAGCAGGTCCAGCGCCGCCCGGACGGTGTTGCGGGACGTGCCGAACTCGCGGACGAGCTCCGCCTCCGTGGGCAGGGCCCCGCCGCGGAATCCGCCGTCCAGCACCTGGCGGCGCAGCACATCGGCCACCTGCCGGGCACGGTCGGCCCGAAGGCGCCGCGCGTCCGTCAGTGTCAGCGCCTCAGCGGCGGTGTCTCTCCTGGTCACAGGGTTAACCTACTAAAACCATCGGAATAGGTGAATAGGGTTCCCGTTACGCCACCCGGACATGTTCGGAACCGGCGCTCGACCTGCGACAAAGCCGCCGCCCGGCGACGTTCCGCCACCCCTAGCGCGGTCCCGCGCACCTTTGCGACGCCGCACACGGTCCCCAGCACGCGTTCCGGGAGGGTAAGGCTTGATCCAAAAGGGCGAAACCGGTCACCGGGAGGACTAACATCGGGCTACGTGACGAGCATCAGCCTTGACAGCGCAGCCCCGGCCACTCTCGACGTCGACGCGATCGTGATCGGCGTCTCCCCGGCCGAGGCCGGCGCGACACCGGCCGCCGGGGCCGAGGGCCTCGACAAGGCCCTGGACGGGCGGCTCGCGGACGCGCTACGCGCACTCGGCGCCACCGGCAAGGCCGGCGAGGTCGTCAAGCTCCCCACGCTCGGCGCCGTCCCCGCCCCGGTGATCGTGGCCGCCGGCCTGGGCGAGCGGCCCGCCGCCGAGGATCTGCGCCGCGCCGCCGGAGCCGCCCTGCGCACGCTCGCCGGCAGCACCCGGGTCGCCGTCGCCCTTCCCGCCGCGTCCGCCGGCGAGGTCGAGGCTGTCGCCCTGGGCGCGCTGCTCGGCAACTACGCCTTCGACCTCTACCGCACCGACGGGCGCAAGGGCCCGGCCGAGGAGATCCGGCTGCTGGCCCCCGCCTCCGAGACGGCCGCCGTCGACCGCGCGCGGATCCTCGCCGCCTCGATCAACCTCGTCCGCGACCTCGTCAACACCCCGCCGTCCCACCTGTCCCCCGAGGACCTCGCCGGCGAGGCCGAGCGGATCGCCGGCGAGACGGGCCTGGCCATCGAGGTGCTCGACGAGCGGGCCCTGGTGGAGGGCGGCTACGGCGGGATCGCGGGTGTCGGCCAGGGCTCGGCCAACCCGCCGCGCCTCGTCCGCCTCGCCTACACCCACCCCGAGGCGTCCAAGACCCTCGCGCTGGTCGGCAAGGGCATCACCTTCGACTCCGGCGGTCTGTCGCTCAAGCCGTCCGAGGCCATGGACTGGATGAAGTCCGACATGGGCGGCGCCGGCGCCGTGCTCGGCGCGCTGGAGGCGATCGCCAAGCTCGGACCCAAGGTCAACGTCGTCGGCTACCTGGCCATCGCCGAGAACATGCCGAGCGGCACCGCGCAGCGTCCGTCCGACGTCCTGCGCATCTACGGAGGCAAGACCGTCGAGGTCCTCAACACCGACGCCGAGGGCCGCCTCGTCATGGCCGACGCCATCGTGCGCGCCTGCGAGGACTCCCCCGACCTGCTGGTGGACGTGGCGACGCTCACCGGCGCGCAACTCGTCGCGCTCGGCACCCGGACCACCGGGGTCATGGCCAACGACGACGGCGTCCGTGAGAAGGTGGTCGCGGCGGCCGTCCGCGCGGGAGAGGCGTCCTGGGGCATGCCGCTGCCCGCTGAGCTGCGCAAGGGCCTGGACTCCGCGGTCGCCGACATCGCCAACATCAGCGGCGAGCGCTGGGGAGGCATGCTGGTGGCCGGAGTGTTCCTCAAGGAGTTCGTGCCGGACGGCGTCAAGTGGGCGCACCTCGACATCGCCGGCCCGTCCTTCCACAAGGGCGAGCCGTACGGATACACCCCCAAGGGCGGCACGGGCGCGGCGACCCGCACGCTCGTCCAGATCGCCGAGGACCTCGCCGACGGGACTCTGTAGGGGCCGCCGGATGTTACCGGGGTGACAAGCTAATAGGTTTGCTCGTGGCGGTAGGGGCCCCGTGCCTGTGCGCCCCGCCCCGCCCAAAGCGCCGCGACACACGCGGCGCCAAGACCGGGAAAGGGAGCGTCCAGTGGCCAACAGCGGCCCCTTCGACATCGTCGTCCTGGGTGCCGGCAGCGGCGGGTACGCGTGCGCGCTGCGCGCCGCCGAGCTCGGCAAGTCGGTCGCGCTCATCGAGCGGGACGAGTTCCTCGGCGGCACCTGCCTCAACCGCGGCTGCATCCCCACCAAGGCGCTGCTGCACGCCGCCGAGGTGGCGGACCAGACCCGTGAGGCCGCGAAGTTCGGCGTCAAGGCCGTGTTCGAGGGAATCGACGTCGCCGGCGTCAACGCCTACAAGGACAAGGTCGTCTCGACGACCGTCAAGGGCCTGACCGGACTGATCAAGTCCCGGGGCATCGAGGTCGTGCACGGCACCGGCCGCCTCGCCGGCCCCACCACCGTCGAGGTCACGACCGGCGACGGCCAGGTCCGGTCCCTGGAGGGCGCCCACATCGTGCTCGGCACCGGGTCGGCGCCGAAGTCCCTGCCCGGTCTGAACATCGACGGCGAGCGCGTCATCTCCAGCGACCACGCGCTGCGCCTGGAGCACGTCCCCGGCTCCGTCGTGATCCTCGGCGGCGGCGTGATCGGCGTGGAGTTCGCCAGCGTCTGGCGCTCGTTCGGCGCCGAGGTCACGATCGTCGAGGCGCTCCCCCACCTGCTGCCGCTGGAGGAGGAGTCCAGCTCCAAGCGGCTGGAGCGGGCGTTCCGCAAGCGCGGCATCAAGTACGAGCTCGGCACGCGCTTCGAGAGCGCCAAGCCCACCCAGGGCGGCGTCTCCGTCACCCTGGAGGGCGGCAAGACCATCGACGCGGAGATCCTCCTGGTCGCCGTCGGCCGCGGCCCCGTCTCCGACGGCATCGGCCTGGCCGAGGCGGGTGTCGAGACCGAGCGCGGATTCGTCAAGGTCGACGAGTTCTGCCGGACGAGCGTCCCCACGATCTCGGCGGTCGGCGACCTGATCCCGACGCCGCAGCTGGCCCACGTCGGGTTCGCCGAGGGCATCCTCGTCGCCGAGAGGCTGGGCGGGCTCACCCCGCCCCCGATCGACTACGACGGCGTGCCCCGCATCACCTACTCCGACCCCGAGGTCGCGTCGGTGGGCATCACCACCGCCGTCGCCCGGGAGCGCGGTTACGAGGTCAAGGAGGTCACCTACGACCTGGCCGGCAACCCCAAGAGCAAGATCCTGGGGACGCAGGGCGAGGTCAAGGTGATCGCCGCAGTGGACGGCCCCGTCCTTGGCCTGCACATGGTCGGCGCACGCGTCGGCGAACTCATCGCGGAGGGTCAGCTCATCTACAACTGGGAGGCCTTGCCCGGCGAGGTCGCCCAGCTGATCCACCCCCACCCGACCCAGTCCGAGGCGGTCGGTGAGGCGCATCTCGCGCTCGCCGGCAAGCCACTGCACGTGCACGGCTGAACGCCGCGCAGTATTTCTCGAAGGAGTCGCTGAGAGCCATGCCGGTCTCCGTCACTATGCCCCAGCTCGGCGAGAGCGTTACCGAGGGCACCGTCACCCGCTGGTTGAAGAAGGAGGGTGAGCGCGTCGAGACCGACGAGCCGCTTCTCGAGGTGTCGACCGACAAGGTCGACACCGAGATCCCTTCACCCGCCTCCGGAGTCCTGACCAGCATCACCGTCGCCGAGGACGAGACCGTCGAGGTCGGCGCCGAACTCGCGATCATCGGGGACGAGGGCGACGCGCCGTCCGGCGGCGACGCCCCGGCCGCGCAGGAGGCCCCCGCGCACGACGCGCCCGCCCAGGAGTCCCCGGAGCCGCCCGCGCAGCAGGCACCGCAGCAGCCCCCGGCGCAGCAGGGCCCACCGCCCGCAGCGTGGCCGCCGCCCGCCCAGCAGCAGCCCCCGGCTCCCCCGGCGCCCGCGCCGGCCCCGCAGCCGTCGGCGCCCGCACCGGCCCCGGCAGCCCAGCAGCCCGCGCAGGAGCCCGCACAGGAGTCCGCGCCGTCCGGCGACGGCCCGTACGTGACCCCGCTCGTCCGCAAGCTCGCCACCGAGCACGAGGTCGACCTGACCACGGTGAAGGGCACCGGCGTCGGCGGCCGCATCCGCAAGCAGGACGTCCTGGAGGCCGCCCGCGCCGCCCAGCAGGCCGCGCCCGCCGCCCCTGCGCAGGCCCAGCCCGCCCAGCAGGCCGCGCCCACCACCGCGCCCGCCGCGCAGGCCCAGCCCACCCAGCAGGCGGGCCGGCACGCCGCCCCGGCGCCCGCCGGCGCCCCGGCCGAGCAGCTCGCGCTGCGCGGCCGCACCGAGAAGATGACGCGGATCCGGCAGACGATCGCCCGCCGCATGGTGGAGTCGCTCCAGGTCTCGGCGCAGCTCACCACCGTGGTCGAGGTGGACATCACCAAGATCGCGCGGCTACGGGACCGCGCCAAGGCCGACTTCCAGGCCCGCGAAGGCGTCAAGCTGTCGTTCCTGCCGTTCTTCGCGCTGGCGGCGGTCGAGGCCCTCAAGGCGCACCCGAAGGTCAACGCCGTCATCGACAGCGAGACCAACGAGGTCACCTACCACGACGTCGAGAACCTCGGCATGGCCGTGGACGTGCCCGAGCGCGGCCTCATGGTGCCGGTCGTGCACAACGCCGGCCAGCTCAACCTGGGCGGCCTCGCGCAGCGGATCGCCGACCTCGCCGAGCGCACCCGTACCAACAAGGTGAACCCCGACGAGCTGTCGGGCGGCACGTTCACGCTGACCAACACCGGCAGCCGCGGCGCGCTGTTCGACACCCCGATCCTCAACCAGCCGCAGGTCGGCATGCTCGGCACCGGCGCCGTGGTCAAGCGCCCCGCCGTCATCGACGACCCGGACCTCGGCGAGGTCATCGCCGTCCGCTCGATGGTCTACCTGGCCCTGACCTACGACCACCGCCTCATCGACGGCGCCGACGCCGCCCGCTTCCTCGGCACGATCAAGCACCGCCTGGAGGAGGGCAACTTCGAGGCCGACCTCGGCCTGTGAGGCGCACCTGACACGCCGCCGGCACGGCGCCGGCGCCCGTTCGTCCCGCAGGACCCCGCCGCTCCGCGCGGAGCGGCGGGGTCCTGCGAGTGGGGCCGCTGATCCGGGAAAACCCTGGAAGGGGGGGGAATCTCCCGGGATGGTCAGGAGCGTCGGCTTAGGCTGGGAGTCATGAAGGTGACCGTGACGGGCTCGTCGGGCCTGATCGGCTCCGCTCTCGTGAGGTCGTTGCGCGCCGACGGGCACGAGGTCCTGCGCCTCGTGCGCAGGGAACCCGCCGCAGCGGACGAGGCGCGGTGGTCCCCCGCCGACGGATGCGTGGAAGTGGCGGCCGTGGACGGTGCTGACGCCGTCGTGCACCTGGCCGGGGCGGGCGTGGGCGATCGGCTGTGGACGGCGTCGTACAAGCGGCGGATCAGGGACAGCAGGCTCAGCGGCACCCGCACGCTCGCGGAGGCCATCGCGGCGGCGGACCGGCGGCCGTCCGTGCTGGTCTGCGGGTCGGCGATCGGGTTCTACGGCGACACCGGTGACCGGACGGTCGATGAGAAGGCGGGCATGGGCCGGGGGTTCCTGGCCGAGCTCGTCCGCGACTGGGAGGCCGCCGCGACGCCCGCGCGGGAGGTCGGCGTCCGGGTCGTCCATCCGCGGGCGGGGGTGGTGCTGGCGCGTTCGGGTGGACTGCTCGGGCGCACGCTCCCGCTGTTCCGGCTCGGTCTCGGTGGCAGGCTGGGCGACGGCCGGCAGTGGATCAGCTGGATCTCCCTGGACGACCAGATCGCGGCACTGCGGTTCCTCATCGACCACGAGATCGCTGGACCGGTCAACGTCACCGCGCCGAACCCGGTGACCAACGAGGACTTCACGCGCGCGCTGGGCCGGTCCCTCGGACGACCCGCCCGCCTCGCCGTCCCGAAGTTCGCGCTGCGGGCCGCGCTGCGCGGGTTCGCCGACGAGGGCCCGCTGGTCAGCCAGCGGGTGCTGCCGCGGCGGCTGGAGAAGGCGGGGTTCCGGTTCACGCACACGGAGCTGAGCGCGGCCCTTGAAGCGGTTCTGTGAGCCCCAAGAAACGTCAAAGTCGCATCCGGTCCCGATCAGTAGCCATACGGTGACAAAGAGACTGCACGCCCAGAGGAGGGTGAATGAGCACCGACGGACAGCCGCACATCCTCGCGATCGGCGGCGGGACCTTCGTCCCGGACGACCGGCAGGGGATCTCCCCGAGTCCCCTGCTGCGCTACGCCCTGGACCTGACCGGCCAGGACCGCCCGAGGGTCTGCTTCCTGACGACGGCGGTCGGCGACGACGCCGGATACATCGCCCGCTTCTACGCTGCGTTCTCCTCGCTGGACGCGGAGGTCAGCCACCTCGCCCTGTTCCCGATGCCGAACGTGCAGGACATGCGCGCCCACCTGCTCCCCCAGGACCTGGTGTACGTGTCCGGCGGCAGCGTCGCCAACCTCCTCGCCCTGTGGCGCTTGCACGGCCTGGACGAGATCATGCGCGAGGCATGGCAGGAGGGCGTCGTCCTGTCCGGGCAGAGCGCGGGCGCGCTGTGCTGGCACGTGGGCGGCAACACCGACTCCTACGGCCCCCAGCTGCGGCCGCTGACGGACGGGCTCGGGTTCCTGCCGTACTCGTGCGGTGTGCACTACGACAGCGACCCGCAGCGCCGTCCGCTGCTGCAGCAGCTCGTCGGTGAGGGGACCCTGCCGGGCGGATACGCGGCGGACGAGTCGGTCGCCCTGCACTATGTCGGGACGGAGTTCGTCCAGGCCGTTTCCTACCGGGCCGAGGCGGGCGCCTACCGGCTGGAGCCGGACGGTCCGGGCACCGCCAAGGAGGCCCGCCTGGAGCCGCGGTTGCTGGCCGCCCTGTAAGTAAGCTGGCGGGCGTGAGCGATGTAGACGTACGCGAGGTGCCCCAGTCCACCGACACCGCCGAGGCGCGGCCGCCGGGTTTCGACATCGACGAGCTGGTGGTCGTCCACGTGGGCTTCGGGGCCGCCGCCGTCCCTTACCTGGACGGCTGGGGCCTGCAGAAGCGCACGCACGCCCTCCGGGTCGCCGGAGAGATCCCCGACACCGTCCTGCTGTTGGAGCACGAGCCGGTGTACACGGCGGGAAAGCGCACCGCGGCGCTCGACCGCCCCCTCGGCGACCCCGGCGCCCCCGTCGTGGACGTGGACCGTGGCGGCAAGATCACCTGGCATGGCCCGGGGCAGCTGACCGGCTACCCGATCCTGCGGCTGCCCGACCCCGTCGACGTGGTCGCCTACGTGCGGCTGCTGGAGCGGATGCTGATGGACGTCTGCGCCGAGTTCGGTCTGGAGACCACCTTCGTCGAGGGACGCAGCGGACTGTGGGTGCCCGGCACCCCGGACCGCAAGATCGGTTCCATCGGCATCCGGGTGTCACAGGGCGTGACCATGCACGGCTTCCAGCTGAACTGCGACAACGACATGGGCTGGTTCGACAAGATCATTCCCTGCGGGATCCGGGACGCGGGCTCCACGAACCTCAGCCGCGAGGTCGGCCGCGAGGTCACGGTCGCCGAGGTCACCCCGCTGGCCGAACGCCACCTGGCCCGGGTGCTCGGCGCCGCGGGCACACTCCACCGGAGTGTCGGGTCGATCCCGGCTGTGTCTCCTTCACCCCCGGCCCAAGGGCTCGCCTAGCGGCTCGCCCTTGACCCTGCTCGGGCGAACGCGACATCGCTTCGCGATCTTCCCCGGTGAGGCTCGCCTTCGGCTTCACCTCACCGGGTCAGGATGTGGGTGCCATCACCTTGTAGACGGCCTGGCCGCCGGTCGCCGCCGCCACGAAGAAGGCGGTCAGGTTCTCGTAGGCGGGCTTGAGGACGCGGTCGCGGGCCGCGGCGTCGAGGGCGCGTGCGTCCTGGACTCCCGCCTCGGCCATCGCCGCCGGGTCGTACCGTTCGGCGACCTTGCCGAACGGCGTCGCGGCCAGATGGTCCGCGGCGGGCTTCACACGGTCGGGCGCCAGGAAGATCACGTCCATGCCGAGTTCGTCCGCGCCGTCCTCGGTGAGGAGCCGCCCGCCGCACACCGCGTCCGCCTCGGGCTGGCGGCCCTCCCAGGCGTCACCTGTGACGATGTAGTGCATCGCCTGCCAGGCGGCACCGAGATCGAACAGCTCCGATGCGCTCCGCCGGCGCCAGTCGGCGGTGCCGAAGATGTGGCGGGCGATCCGGCCGGGATCCGGCTCTCCCTCCAGCACCGGCGGCACCCTGAGGTACGACATTGCCAGACCCACTGCGGTCCTCCTGCTAACGCTGTTGCGTGACGACAGGGAGTCACCCTAGAGAGATCCACTGCCGGCGACGACAGAAACACGCGAACCGGCAAGGCGAAACCGGGTCTTGTCACGCATTCGAGATCACCCCGATACATCTTCGAATCCGGATCGACGTCGGGGTGCCCGCCGGGGGCCGCACGTGCCGCCACCATCGGTCGGGACGTACCCTGAACGAGTGACGACGGTGACACCTGAGGGGCGCAAGCTTCTGCGCATCGAGGCCCGCAACAGCCAGACCCCGATCGAGCGCAAGCCCGAATGGATCAAGACGCGGCTGAAGATGGGCCCGCAGTACAAGGAGCTCACCAACCTGGTGAAGTCCGAGGGCCTGCACACGGTGTGCCAGGAGGCCGGCTGTCCCAACATCTTCGAATGCTGGGAGGACCGCGAGGCCACCTTCCTCATCGGCGGCGACCAGTGCACCCGGCGGTGCGACTTCTGCCAGATCGACACCGGCAAACCCGCCGAACTCGACCGGGACGAGCCCCGCCGTGTCGCCGAGTCCGTGTCGACGATGGGGCTGCGGTACGCGACCGTCACCGGTGTCGCCCGCGACGACCTGGAGGACGGCGGCGCCTGGCTGTACGCCGAGACCGTCCGGCAGATCCACGCGGCCATCCCCGGCTGCGGCGTCGAGCTGCTGATCCCCGACTTCAACGCCGTCCCGGAGCAGCTCGCCGAGGTCTTCTCCGCCCGTCCCGAGGTGCTGGCGCACAATGTGGAGACCGTCCCGCGGATCTTCAAGCGCATCCGCCCCGGGTTCCGCTACGAGCGCTCGCTGGACGTCATCACCAGGGCCCGCGAGGACGGGCTGGTCACCAAGTCCAACCTGATCCTCGGCATGGGCGAGACGCGCGAGGAGGTCTCCGCCGCGCTGCGCGACCTGCACGAGGCCGGCTGCGAGCTGATCACGATCACCCAGTACCTGCGGCCGAGCGCCCGCCACCACCCGGTCGAGCGGTGGGTGAAGCCGGAGGAGTTCGTCGAGCTGTCCGCCGAGGCCGAGGAGATCGGGTTCGCCGGCGTCATGTCGGGGCCACTCGTCCGGTCGAGCTACCGCGCCGGCCGCCTCTACAAGCAGGCGATCGAGGCGCGCGGCGCCTGACCGCCGCCGCGGCTCGTTCCGGGGCCCGGCCACGCGCTCGCGCTCAAGGTTCGTCCCCTTGCCTGCGGGGCCGGGGTGGTCGGAACGGGGCCTTCGGCATGACTATCCTTGATTACATGACGAAACAGCCCACGGACGGGGCCCAGGAGCGTCCGGGCCGCCTCAAGCAGATCCGCATGGTCGCCCAGGTCCTCCGCCAGGCGGACCCGAAGGCCCTCCCGATCGTCTTCGCCTCGGCGATCGGCACGCTGGTCGTCGTCGTCCTGATCGGGCTGTTCATCGGTCAACTCTGGTTCTTCATCCCGCTCGGGGTCCTCGCCGCGTTCGCCGTCGGCATGATCGTTTTCGGGCAGCTGGCGCAGCGGGCGCAGTACAAGGTGATCTCAGGGCAGCCGGGCGCGGCCGCCGCGATCCTGAAGAACATGCGCGGCGGCTGGACGGTCACCGAGGCGGTCAGCGGGAACCGGAACCTCGACATGGTGCACCGGGCGGTCGGCCGCGCCGGCGTGGTGCTGGTGTCGGAGGGGCCGCGCAACCGCGTCGGGCAGCTCCTCGGCGCGGAGAAGAAGCGCATCTCCCGCGCCGCCCAGCAGGTCCCGATCTACGACGTGCAGGTCGGTGAGGACGAGGGCCAGGTCCCGGTCGACAAGCTGCAGCGGCACCTGATGAAGCTTCCGCGCAACCTCACCAAGGGCCAGGTGTCGGAGCTGAACGACCGTCTGCAGGCCCTGCCGCGCTCCATGCAGATGCCGAAGGGGCCGATGCCGAAGGGCGCGAAGATGCCCAAGGGCCCCAAGCCGAAGATGCGCTGAGGGAACTCCCGCGCCCGTCCCTCAGAGGCTCACGACCACCGTGTTGGCCGCCCGGTCGTGCAGGCCACGGTAGTCCCGGTCCCACAGCAGCGCGGGGACGACGAGCAGAAGCAGCACCGCCCGGGCCAGTGACCAGCCCAGCCCCACCGGACGCCCGTCCAGCCGGACGACCCGCATCCCGCACAGCCGCTTGCCGAGCGTCGTGCCCACGGCTCCGGTCAGCAGCCAGGCCTGCACACCGAAGATGATCAGCGTCCACATGCTGCGCTGGGACGGCGACCAGTCCAGCGTCCGCGCCAGCAGGCTCGCGACGAGCATCGACAGCCCCCAGTCGACGAAAAGCGCGACCAGCCTGCGACCGTAACCCGCGACGGCTCCGCTCCCGCTTCCGGGAAGGCCGAGCCGTTCCCCAGGCTGCCCGAGGTCAGCCCCCGCCGCGCGCGCGCCGCTGAGCCAGGTCTGCGTCCACCGCGCGTCTCGCTCCTTGCCACTGGTCATGTCCCTAAGCTATCCGGTGCTCTTGGGGGGTTCTGACTCACCCATCCCTGGGCAAGGACAGGGACGTGTGAGACGCGCATCCCAGCGCCGCCTGTGACGCGTAACACAGCCGAAACATATGGGACATAGCCGGGAAACGGCCTGTCCGTAGCCTGCGGAAACCCCACGAGCGCCCCAAGGAGGCTGGATGTTCAGCAGCGCCGAAGAGGTCCTGAGCTTCATCAGGAACGAAGGAGTCCGATTCGTCGACTGCCGGTTCGTGGACCTGCCGGGCAAAATGCAACATTTCACGTTCCCCGTGGAGAGCTTCGGCGAGAGCGTCTTCACCGAGGGACTGATGTTCGACGGCTCGTCGGTCCGCGGATTCCAGGAGATCCACGAGTCCGACATGCTCCTGCTCCCCGACCCGTCCACCGCGGTCGTCGACCCGTTCCGCCAGCACAAGACCCTGATCCTGAACTTCTTCGTCCACGACCCGCTGACAGGCGAGCCCTACAGCCGCGACCCGCGCAACGTCGCCAAGAAGGCGCAGGACTACCTGCGCGGCACCGGCATCGCCGACACGTGCTATTTCGGTCCCGAAGCCGAGTTCTACATCTTCGATGACGTCCGTTTCGAGACCAAGCAGAACGCCGGCTACTACTACCTCGATTCCGTCGAGGGCGCCTGGAACACCGGCCGTGAGGAGCCCGGCGGCAACCTCGGCGCCAAGCCCCCCTACAAGGGCGGCTATTTCCCGGTGCCGCCGATGGACCACTACACCGACCTGCGCTCGGAGATGGTCTCCCAGCTCCTCACCTCGGGTATCCACGTCGAGATGCAGCACCACGAGGTCGGCACCGCCGGCCAGGCGGAGATCGACTTCCGCTTCGACACCCTGCTGAAGACGGCCGACCAGCTCATGCTCTACAAGTACATCGTCAAGAACGTCGCGCGCGACGCGGGCAAGACCGTCACGTTCATGCCGAAGCCCATCTTCGGCGACAACGGTTCCGGCATGCACTGCCACCAGTCCCTCTGGAAGGACGGCTCGCCCCTCTTCTACGACGAGGTCGGCTACGCGGGCCTGTCCGACAGCGCGCGCTACTACATCGGCGGGCTGCTCAGGCACGCCCCGTCCCTGTTGGCCTTCACCAACCCGACGGTCAACAGCTACCACCGCCTCGTCCCCGGCTACGAGGCCCCGGTCAACCTGGTCTACTCCCAGCGCAACCGCTCGGCGTGCATCCGCGTCCCGATCACCGGTTCGAACCCCAAGGCCAAGCGCATCGAGTTCCGCGTTCCGGACCCGTCCTGCAACCCCTACCTGGCCTTCTCGGCCATGCTCATGGCCGGCCTGGACGGCATCAAGAACAAGATCGAGCCCGCCGACCCGGTCGACAAGGACCTCTACGAGCTCCCGCCCGAGGAGGCCCGCGCCATTCCGCAGGTTCCCGGCAGCCTTCCCGAGGTCCTCGCCGCCCTGGAGGCCGACCACGACTACCTCCTCGAAGGCGGCGTCTTCACTCCGGACCTCATCGACACCTACATCACGATGAAGAACGAGTTCGAGATCGACCCGATCCGTCTTCGCCCCCACCCGCATGAGTTTGAGCTGTACTACGACATCTAGTCCGAACTGTGTGAGGGCCCCGGCGAGCACCATCCGCCGGGGCCCTCGCGCCCGTACAACATTGGCGGCCTGTCCGTACAGCAGGCGATCGGCCTGCGCACGCACACGTGCCTGTGCGACGTACGGACGGTTCCGTGGTTGCCTTACCGCACTGGCCCGGGCCCGCGAGAAGACCGGCGAGTCGCGACGAAACACCGATCAGGCTTCCGCCGCTCCTGGCATACCCGCTGCGGCCCTCCCCGCTGTGGGACGGGTGCTCAGTCAGCGCTGGCCTCGATGGCGAGGCCCGCCTTCCGGACGTGCCGGGCGGCGGGCCAGGTTCGGTTCCGACGTTTCGTCACCGGCCTCGCTTGTCGGGGGCGAAGATGGGCCTGCTCTCGGCGTCCACTCCCGCCTCGTCGTCCGGAGCGGCGGCGTTCTGGCAGGCGGTCAGGAGCCAGCGTCCATCCTCCTTCGCCAGGATCCACAAGGGCGAGCCCACGTCCAGCCCGTCGGCCGCCCGGTACACCTGGCGCAGCTTGACGGCGGCGACGTCGGTGCGGATGAACAGCACGTGCTCGATCTCGAACGCGACCGTCAGCCCCCGCATCCCGCCGGGAAGCACCTGATGGGTGAAGTCCGCGATCTCGTCGAGGCCGAAGAGGCGCTTTCCGCCGCCGGTCGTCCAGATCGCGTCGGGCCGGAACAGGCCGAGGAACTCGTCGGGAAGCTCGTTGTTCTGGGCGTGCTCGACCGTGGCGACCACCTGCTCGATCGCCTCGATCTCGGCTTCGCGCGTCCGCGCGTCGATGTCCACAGTGCTCATGGCCCTCAGGCTGGTCCATCAAGCGCACTTGAGGTCAAGGTTCCGCAGCGCGATGACCTCTGGGGATCGTCTATCCGCAATCTGTAAAATGTCCGCTGGTTTTGGGCCGCTGCTGATCGACAGGACGGCATCGCCCACAGCGCGGACGGGCTGAGGCCCCCGGGCGGTGGAGCGCCCGGAGAGTGAGGAGTGGCGGGCTTGAGAAGCGCCGAGCCGAAGGAGCTTCTGCGCGACGGGCGTACTCTGCTGCGTGCCGCGCGTGCCCTCCTGGACGACCATCGGCTGGCCCTCGCGGAGGTGCACCGGGCACTGGAGCCGCTGCGGCTGGACGGGGCGCGCGAGCAGCTGGCCTCGATCCCGCTGGCCAGGCTCAAGGACGTGACGGACGGGCGGCTCCGCCTCGGCCTGATCGAACAGGGCGGGTTCTCCACCGTGCTGGACGTCCTGGACAGCACCCCGTACCGGCTCCAGCTCCTCCCCGGGGTCGGCCCCCAGACCGCGCAACAGGTCCACGCGGCGGCGGGGCAGCTGGCGGACGCGGCGGCGCGGACGGCCGGCATCAGGCTCGACGCCGAGCGGCGGGACGAGCGGACGACCCCGCTGGTCATCGCGCTGCACCGGATGGTCGCCGCCGGGCCGGAGCTGCCGCACGCCAGGGCCGCGGCCGCGCGGCTGGACGAGCGGCTGCGCTCCCTCGTCCACGACGCGCGGACCGAGACCTCGTGGTGGCGGAGGCTGGTCGCCGGGGCGGCGAAGCGGGAGCGGGCGCGCGCGGCGCTCGGTGAGCTGGCCGAGGTCGTGACAGCGGAGGAGGCGCGGGGTACCGGGCTGCTCATCGCACAGGCGTCGACCGACCTGCTGCGCCCGGACGTCTCGCCCGACGAGGCGTGGATCGACTTCGAGCTGCGTGCGTCCGACTACCAGACCCTGCTGGCGGACCTGGCCGCGCTGGAGCCTGAGCGCGACGCGGCGGAGGGGTTCCTGCCCGGGGATCTCGCGGCGAGGGTGAAGGCCCAGCCGCTGGACGACACGCATCGGCGGGTCTCGCTGCGCGGCTACCAGTCGTTCGGTGCGCGGTTCGCGCTCGTCCAGGGGCGGGTCATCCTGGGGGACGAGATGGGGCTCGGGAAGACGGTCCAGGCCATCGCCGCCATCGCGCACCTGCGGGCCGAGGGCGCGACGCACTTTCTCGTGGCCTGCCCCGCCAGCGTGTTGATCAACTGGGTACGGGAGATCGAGGCGCGCAGCGCTCTGGTGGCGCATCCGCTGCACGGGCCGAAACGGGCGGCGGCCGTGCAGGAGTGGGCGGGTTCCGGCGGCATCGCGGTGACGACACTGGACTCGCTGCACACGCTGGAGGTCCCCGAGGACGTCGCGCTCGGGATGTTCGTCGTGGACGAGGCCCACTACGCCAAGAACCACGAGACGCGCCGCGCCAAGGCCGTCGCCGCGTGGTGCGCCCGGACGAAGCGGGTGCTGTTCCTCACCGGGACGCCGATGGAGAACCGTGTGGAGGAGTTCCGCAGCCTGGTGGCGCACCTGCGGCCCGAACTGGTCCCCGGGATCCGTCCCGGGGACGCGGCGGTGGGGCCGACGGCGTTCCGCAAGGCGGTCGCGCCCGTGTACCTACGCCGCAACCAGCGGGACGTGCTGGTGGAGCTTCCCGAGGTCGTGCACGTGGACGAGTGGGAGGAGTTCAGCCGGGCGGACGAGGCGGCCTACCGCAGCGCCGTCACGGAGGGCAACTTCATGGCGATGCGCCGCGCCGCGTACGCGGTCCCGGAGCGGTCGGCCAAGCTCGGTCGCCTGGCGGAGCTGGTGGACGAGGCCGCCGCGAACGGGCTGAAGGTCGTGGTTTTCTCCTTCTTCCGGGACGTGCTGGCGGCGGCCGGCGCGGTGGCCGGGCCGGACGCGCGAGGCCCGATCGACGGCCGGATGCCGGCGGCGCGGCGGCAGGAGCTGGTGGACGCGTTCACCGCGGCCCCCGGTCATGCGGTGCTCCTGGCGCAGATCCAGGCGGGCGGGGTGGGGCTGAACCTCCAGGCCGCATCCGTCGTGATCATCTGTGAGCCGCAGGTGAAGCCGACCATGGAGACGCAGGCGGTCGCCCGCGCCCACCGGATGGGGCAGGTCCGCACGGTGCAGGTGCACCGGCTGCTCACGCCGGGCGGCGTCGACCAGCGGATGCTGGAGATCCTCGCCGCCAAGTCCCGGCTGTTCGACGAGTACGCGCGGCGCAGCGATCTCGCCGAGCGGACCCCGGACGCGGTCGACATCTCCGAGCAGGCCCTCGCCCGGCAGATCGTCGCGGCGGAGCGGGAGCGGCTCGGCGCCGCCTGACCCGTCCTCCCGGCCGCCGCGCCTGACGTGGGCGCGATGGGGAAGAACCCGCGGAGCGTCCGCGTTGCGATGGGCGGACGTCATCGAGATCAAGGGAGATGTCATGGCCGAGGTCCGGGTGGAGCGCACCGAGGACGGGTTCCGGGCGGTCAACGACCGGGGCGCGGAGGTCGCCGTCGGCGCCGGGGACACCGCCGGCGTCTTCACGCCGGTCGAGCTGCTGCTGGCGGCGCTCGGCGGCTGCGAGCTGGTCACCGTGGAGCCGCTGACGGCCAAGCGCGGGCACCGGATGGCGCGGCTCGCCGCGACGGTCCAGGCCGACAAGGTCGCCACCAGCACGCTGGGCACGATCACGATCACCTATGACGTCGAGCTCCCCGCGGGCGACGAGAAGGCCGGGGACGTGCTGGAGGCGGTCGCCAAGCGCGTCCACGACAGCTACTGCACGGTCGGCAATGCGCTCAAGGAGCCGATGAAGGTCGAGCAGGTCGTCTAGCCGGCGCCGCCCCGTCCGCCGCACGTGGTGCCGGAGGCGGGCACCTGCCCGTCGAGGAGGTAGGCGTCCACGACGCGTCGCACGCACGGGTCGCCGGTGTCGTAGGCGCCGTGGCCCTCCCCCCTGAGGGTGAGGAGGGTCGCCCGCCCGCCGAGGGCCTCGGTGAGCGCCGACGCCCACGCGTAGGGGGTGGCCGGGTCGCCGGTGTTGCCGAGGACGAGGATCGGGGCCGCGGACGGCGCGGACACGTCCCGTGCGGCGTCGTCCCCCTGGACCGGCCAGCCGGTGCACCGCAGCAGGCTCCACGCCATCGACGCGCCGAAGACCGGTGAGGCGGCACGGAACTTCGGCAGGAGCCGCCGGACGTCGTCCGGGGTGTACCGGTCGGTGCCGTCCGCGCAGGCGATCGCGGTGTTGGCGGCGGCCAGGTTGCTGTAGGTCCCGTCCTCCCGGCGCCCGTTCTGCAGGTCGGCGAGGACGCGCAGGAAGCTGCCGTCGCGGCGCTTGGACGCGTCGACGAGGCCCTGGGCGAGCATCGGCCACGCCCGCCGGGAGTAGAGGGCGGCGGAGACGCCGGTGGTGGCGAGGCTCTCGGTCAGCCGGCGGCCGTTCCCGGCGGGCAGCGGGGCACGGTCGAGGCCGGCGAGGATCCGCCCGGTGGACGCGGCCACCTCCGTCCCGTCGCGGCCGAGCGGGCAGGCGCGCCGGCCGAGTGCCGCGCAGGCCGCGCCGAAGTCGCCGAGCGCGCGCTGGAACGCCGCGGCCTGCTGGAGGCCCAGGTCCGCGCTACCGATCCCGGTGTCCACGGCGCCGTCGAGGACGGCGCGCCCGACATCGCCGGGGTGCTGGTGGGCGTAGCTGCCGCCGAGCCAGGTGCCGTAGGAGACGCCGAAGTAGTGCAGTTTCGCGTCGCCGACCGCACGGCGGATCATGTCCATGTCGCGGGCGGCGCTGAGCGTGCCGACATGCGGCAGGAGTCTGCCGGAGCGTGCCTGGCACTGCCGGATGTAGGACCGTCCTGCGTTGATCAGCGCCTTCTCCTCGGCCGCGGTGTCGGGGGTGCCGTCCTGGGCGGCGAGCTGATCCATGCGGCGGTCGTCGACGCAGGCCACGGGGGCGCTCCGCCCGACGCCGCGCGGGTCGAAGCCGATGAGGTCGTAGCGCGTGTTCAGGTTCCGGTACTCGCCCGCGGCCTGGGCGAGCGTGTCGACGCCGTCGCCTCCCGGGCCGCCGAAGTTCATCAGCAGCGAGCCGATGCGGGGGCCGCCGGTGGCCGGGACGCGGATCAGGGCGATGCCGATCGTGTCGCCGGACGGCGCGGCGTAGTCCAGCGGCACCTGGACGGTCGCGCAGCGGAGCCCGGTCGGCGGCGGTTTCGGGCCCGGTGGCGGTGCGGGCAGCGCGGTGCAGCGCTTCCACTCGGCCCGTCGGACCGGCGGCGCCATGGCTGGAGCCGAGGCCCCTAAGGCCGCCGCCGGAGCCGTTTCCGGGCCCGAAGCCGGGCCCGGAAACGGAGTCGATACGGGGACGGTGGGGCCCGGTGCGGTCCGTGGTGAGCCCGCGAAGGCTCGTGGAAGGCCCGACGCGCCGTCCACGGCCAGTCCGAAAGCGGTCAACGCGATGGCACCGACGACCACAATGCCTGGTATCGATGCAATCCGACGCATATGTCCCCCGTTCGATTCACGGGGGGCCGGTCGTGACCTACCCAGCGCCTCCTATGCTGATACCTGATCAACTTCATAGGCTCCGCGCGGGGAGCTGACCTAGGGGGGACCCCCTGAGGGCCCCTCCCCCGAAAGTCCGGATACCGCGTCAGGGTTGTACTACTCAGGTCTGAGATGAAGACCATTCGGTGCGGTGATCTCAATCAGGGGGCCGCGAGGCAAAGATAGGTAGCATGGCCCAGACCGCCCCCCCAGCAGCCCGCCAAGGCCAGGCCAGACCGGCCCGGCGAGGCGAGCCGCGCAAGACCGCCGAGACGACGCGGCGAAGGGTGCTCGCCGCACCTCCGGTGTGGCGAGAGCTCCTGCTGATCGTGCTCTTCTACACCGGCTATACGCTGACCCGCATCGTCCTGGTTCAGGACGGCACCGCGTCGGCGTTCGCCCACGCCGACCAGATCCTCGACGTGGAACGGTTTCTGGGCATCGACGTGGAGCTGGGCCTGAACCAGACCCTGCTGGGCGTGCCCTGGCTGGCGCGCACGGCCAACATCTTCTACGCCACGATGCACTTCATCGTGACGCTCGCCATCGTCGTGTGGCTGTACCGGTTCCGGCCGCAGGACTACCGGTGGCTGCGCACCTCGATCATGGTCGCCACCGGGATCGCCCTGCTCGGCTTCTGGCTCTACCCGCTGGCCCCGCCGAGGTTCCTGCACAGCGAGGGCTTCGTCGACCCGGTGACCGCGCTGCACTCGCTCGGCCTGTACGCCAGCGACGCCTCGGGCAGCCTCACCAACCAGTACGCCGCGATGCCGTCCATGCACGCCGGATGGGCGCTGTGGTGCGGGTTCATCCTGGTCAAGCTGGCCACCCAGCGCTGGGCCAAGATCGTCGGCGTGCTGTACCCGGCCACGACGGTGTTCGTGATCCTGTCCACCGCCAACCATTACGTCCTGGACGCGGTCGCCGGGATCGCGCTGATCGCCGGGACCCTCGGGCTCTCCTGGGTCCTGTACATGCGCTGCCCCCGGCAGGTCCTGGAGCTCCGACACCGCCTGGCCCAGGGCATCTCCGAGCGCCTCCCCCAGCGGGCGGAGCAGCGCTCCGGACCAGCGGCACAGCGCTCTCGGGCCGGTACCAGGGCCGACTCGGCGGCGGCCGGGGGTGCGTCGGGGTCGGCCATTTGACACGATAGGGAAGGTGGCCAGCCCGGCACGTCTTCCCGGGACCGGCCGCGGCGTTGCCGGCGGCGCGGCGGGCGGGCGCCGTGCTGCGCCGGCCAGGCCGCGCCTGTGGCCCGAGGTCCTGCTGCTGGTCCTGTGCTATCTCGCGTACCAGGCGGTGCGCAATCTGGTGCCGACCGACCACGCGATGGCGGCGCACCGGGCCTACCAGATCCTTGAGCTGGAGTCCTCACTCCACCTTGATGTCGAGTACGACCTGAACCGGCTGTTCGCGGCCCATACGGCGTTGGCGGTCACGGCCAACTACTTCTACGCCGTCATGCACTTCGTCATGACGATCGCCGTCATGGTGTGGCTGTACCTGCGGCAACCCGCCCGCTATGCGGGATATCGAACGCTGCTGTTCGCCACCACGCTGCTGGGCCTCGGCGGGTTCTGGGCCTATCCGCTGGCCCCGCCGAGGATGCTGCCCGGCTTCACCGACACGGTGATCGCCTTCGGAACGTGGGGTATCTACGATTCCGGGCCGAGCGCCTCCGTCACCAACCAGTACGCCGCGATGCCCTCCATGCACACCGCGTGGTCGCTGTGGTGCGCCGCGGCGATCATCACCATCACCCGGCGATGGTGGGTGATGGTCCTCGCCACCCTGTACCCCGTCCTGACCATCGTGGTGATCATGGGGACGGCGAACCACTTCCTGCTGGACGCGGTGGGCGGCGGCGGTGCCCTCGCCGGTGGCCTCGCGCTCACCCGCGGCGCCTGCGGCGCCTTCCACATGGCCGCGCACGCCCGGCCGTCCGGTCAACCGCCCGCGCCGTAGAAGACGCGTTCGACGACGGCGCGGGCCCGGCGGGCGTGCCTGCGGTGGTCCTCCAGGAGCTCGCCCGTCCCGCGGTAGCCGAGGACCCGGCTGACCGCGCTGCGCTCCCGGAGATGGTCGGTGGGCAGCAGGTCGGACGCCCGGCCCCGCACCAGCATGATCGCCCCGCGGATGCGGGTGGCCAGGCACCACGCCTCCGCCAGGACCTCCGCGTCGTCCTCGTCCAGCAGGCGGGCGGTCACCGCCGCGTCCAGCGCGGCGAGCGTGCGGGTGGTGCGCAGCGCGGGAACGTCATGGGCGTGCCTGAGCTGCAGGAGCTGCGCGACCCACTCGACGTCGGCGAGGCCACCGGGGCCGAGTTTGATGTGCAGCCGCCGTTCCACCCCGCGCGGCAGCCGCTCGGACTCCATCCGTGCCTTCAGCCGCCTGATCTGCCGGACAGCGTCGTCGCCGATGCCGCCCTCGGGGAAGCGGATCGGGTCGATCAGGGCGCGGAACCGCTCGCACAGCCCCGGATCGCCGATCAGCGGGTCGGCACGCAGCAGCGCCTGCGACTCCCAGGGCTCCGACCAGCGGGCGTAGTAGGCGGCGTAGGAGGTCAGCGTGCGGACGAGCGGCCCCTGCCGGCCCTCGGGACGCAGGTTCGGGTCGATCTGCAGCGGCGGGTCGGGGGCGGGCAGGGACAACAGCCGCCGCAGTTCCTCGGCGACGGCGTGCGCGGCGCGGCCCGCCGCCCGCTCGTCCGCGCCGGGGAGCGGGTCGTGCACGAACATCACGTCGGCGTCGCTGCCGTAGCCGAGCTCGTGTCCGCCGAACCGGCCCATCGCGACGACGGCGAACCGGGTGGGCAGCGGCTCCCCCGCCGTCTCGATCTTGCCGATGGCGGTCCACAGCGCGGCCTCGATCGTCACGGTGGCGATGTCGGTGAGGGCCTCCCCCACCGTCCGGACGTCGGCCAGGCCCAGCAGGTCGGCGACCGCCACCCGGAACAGCTCCCGGCGGCGCAGCGCCCGCACCACCGCGACCGCCTCCTCCGGCGCCGGCACCCGCGGCGCGGCGGCCTCGGCGGGCACGTGGCGGCGGACGGCGGCGAGGGCCTCCGAGCGCAGCGCCTCCGCCGGGCGGGGCGCCAGCCCCGCGGTGCTGCCGAGCATCGCGACCGCCTCGGGGGCCCGCAGCAGCAGGTCGGTGGCGTAGCGGCTGGAGGCGAGCACGCAGGCCATCCGCTCGGCCACCGTCACCTCGTCCCGCAGCAGCCGCAGGTACCAGGGGGTGGTCCCCAGTGCGTCGCTGACCTGCCGGAACCCGAGCAGCCCCGCGTCCGGGTCGGGCGCGTCGGCGAACCAGCCGAGCATGACCGGCAGCAGTGTCCGCTGGATCGCGGCGCGCCGCGACACCCCGGCGGTGAGCGCCTCGATGTGCCGGAGCGCGCCCGCGGGATCGGCGTAGCCGAGCGCCTCCAGCCGGACGCGGGCGGCCTCGGGCGTGAGCCGTGACTCCTCGCCGGGCAGCCGGGCGACGGCGCGCAGCAGCGGCCGGTAGAACAGCTTCTCGTGAATCCGGCGGACCTCCCGAGCGTGCCGCCGCCACAGCGCGCTGAACTCACCGACCGGGTCGGTGCGCAGTCCGAGGGCCCGGCCGAGGCGGCGCAGCCCGGCCTCGTCGTCCGGCACGAGGTGGGTGCGGCGCAGCCGGTGCAGCTGGACGAGGTGCTCCACGCGCCGCAGGAACCGGTAGGCAGACGTCAGCGCCGCCGCGTCGTCGCGCCCGACGTAGCCGCCCCGCGACAGCTCCGACAGCGCGTCCAGTGTGGTCGGGCTGCGCAGCGTCTCGTCGGCGCGGCCGTGGACGAGCTGGAGCAGCTGCACCGCGAACTCGACATCGCGCAGGCCGCCGGGACCGAGCTTGAGCTGTCGCTCGGCCTCGGCGGTGCGCTGGTTGAGGTCGGCCTCGACCCGGCGCCGCATGGCCTGGACGTCCTCGACGAAGCTCTCGCCCTCGGCGGCCTTCCACACCATCGGGGTGATCGCCTCCATATAACGGGCGCCGAGCCCGGCGTCGCCGGCGATCGGCCTGGCCTTCAGCAGCGCCTGGAACTCCCATGTCGCGGCCCAGCGTTCGTAGTACGCGCGGTGGCTGGCGAGGGTGCGCACGAGGGGACCCGACCTGCCTTCGGGGCGCAGCGCCGCATCCACCTCCCACAGGGCGCCCTCCGCCGTGCTGGACGAGCAGGCCCGCATCATCGCCGAGGCCAGCCGGGTCGCCGCGCGCAGGGCGGCGTCCTCCCCGCCGGGGCCCGCACCCTCGCGCGCCTCCGCCACGAAGATCACATCGACGTCGGAGACGTAGTTGAGCTCGCGGCCGCCGCACTTGCCCATCCCGATCACCGCGAGCCGGCAGAGGCCATGCTCGGGCACCTCGGCGCGGGCCGCGGCGAGCCCGGTCTCCAGGGCGGCGGCGGCGAGGTCGGCCAGCTCGGCGGCCACGTCCGCGACGTCGGCGTTGCCGATCAGGTCGCGGCCGGCGAGGTCCAGCAACCGGCGGCGGTAGGCGGCGCGCAGCGCGGTGAGGGCCTGCGGGCCGGGGAGGGCAGCGACCGGGTCGGCCGCGCCGGGGTCGGCGCCGACGGCCTCCAGCAGGTCGGCGCGCAGCTGCGCCGCGGTGGGCCGCCGCCCGCCCGGCGGCCCGTCGTGGAGCGCTCCATCGTCGCGCAGGACACGCCAGTCCCCCGGATGCCGGACGAGGTGGTCGGCGAGCGCGGCGCTCACCCCGAGCACCGTGGTCAGCCGCTCGCGGGTACCGGGCTCGGCGGCGAGAGCGGCCCGCAGCGCCCCGTCCTCGCCCCGTTCGGCGGCGGCGGCGAGGAGGCGCAGCAGCCCGTCCAGGGCGAGGTCGGGATCGGCGGTGGCGCCGAGCGCCTCCGGCAGATCGTCGCCCAGCCCGGCGCCGGCGGTGGCCTCGGCCTCCAGGATAAGCCGCCCCGCCCGGCCCACGTCGGTGAAGCCCAGCCTCGCCAGCCGCGCGGTCAAGGAGGGACGTCGGTCGGTCCACGACTCGCTCACGGGCTCAACCGTAATCCGGCGGTGCCCCCGGTCACTACAGGACGGCCAGGAGGCGCTTGCGCTCGAACGCCGTCACCTCGCGCCGGTACTCCTCCCATTCCTGCCGCTTGTTGCGCAGGAAGAAGTCGAAGACGTGCTCGCCGAGGACGTCGGCCACCAGCTCACTGCGCTCCATCGCCCGGATCGCCTCGTCCAGGTTCTGCGGGAGCGGCTCGATGCCGAGGGCGCGCCGCTCGGCGACGGTGAGCGCCCACACGTCGTCCTCGGCGCCCGGGGGCAGCTCGTACCCCTCCTCGATGCCCTTCAGCCCGGCGCCGAGGATCGCCGCGAACGCCAGGTAGGGGTTGGTGGCCGTGTCCAGAGAGCGGAACTCGATGCGGGTGGAGTGGCCCTTGTGCGGCTTGTACATCGGCACCCGGACGAGCGCGGACCGGTTGTTGTGCCCCCAGCAGATGTAGGACGGGGCCTCTCCCCCGGCACCGGCGGCCGACCCGACATTGCCCCACAGCCGCTTATAGGAGTTCACCCACTGGTTGCACACGGCGGTGATCTCGGCGGAGTGGCGCAGCAGGCCCGCGATGAACGCGCGCCCGGCCTTGGAGAGCTTGTACTCCGCGCCCGGCTCGTAGAAGGCGTTGCGGTCGCCCTCGAACAGCGACATGTGGGTGTGCATGCCGGAGCCGGGGTGCTCGGTGAACGGCTTCGGCATGAACGAGGCGTAAACGCCCTGCTCCAGCGCCACCTCCTTCATCACCAGCCGGAACGTCATGATGTTGTCGGCGGTGGTGAGCGCGTCGGCGTAGCGCAGGTCGATCTCCTGCTGGCCGGGGGCACCCTCGTGGTGGCTGTACTCCACCGAGATGCCCATGGCCTCAAGCATCGTGATCGCGTTGCGCCGGAAGTCGTGCGCGGCGCTGTGCGGGGTGTGGTCGAAGTAGCCGCCCGCGTCCGCCGGCTCGGGCTCGCCACCGTCCTCCGGGCGGTCGTTGAGCAGGAAGAACTCGATCTCGGGATGGGTGTAGAAGGTGAACCCGAGGTCGGCGGCCCGCGCCAGCGCCCGCTTGAGGACGTAGCGGGGGTCGGCGAAGCTCGGCGTCCCGTCCGGCATGAGGATGTCGCAGAACATCCGGCCCACGCCGGGCGACTCCGAGCGCCAGGGCAGCACCTGGAACGTGGACGGGTCCGGCTTGGCGATCATGTCGGCCTCGTAGACGCGGGCGAAGCCCTCGATCGCCGAGCCGTCGAAGCCGATGCCCTCGCCGAAGGCGCCCTCGAGCTCGGCGGGCGCGACGGCCACGGACTTCAGGAATCCGAGCACGTCGGTGAACCACAGCCGGATGAAGCGGATGTCGCGCTCCTCCAGCGTGCGGAGCACGAACTCCTGCTGTCGGTCCAAGGCCTTCTCCCTCGCTGGTCCCCGGCCGGCCCGGGGCGTGCCTCCGGGTCCGGCTACCTTGCAGTATGCCCGTCCGCTGTTACCGCGACGTTACGCGCCGGGCCTCCTGACCGGAACATATCCGACCCTTCACCCTTCTCCCTCCCCCACCCGGGCGGCGGCGGGATCCAGGACCCGGGACAGGAACACGCGCGTCCGCTCGTGCCCGGGGTCGGTGATCATCCGGGCCGCCGGGCCCTCCTCGACGACCACGCCGCCGTCCAGGAACACCACCCGGTCGGCGACCTCGCGGGCGAAGCTCATCTCGTGGGTGACCACGAGCATGGTCATCCCCGCCTCGGCCAGACCGCGCATCACGCCGAGGACGTCGCCGACGAGCTCGGGGTCCAGCGCTGACGTCGGCTCGTCGAACAGCATCACCTCGGGTCCCATCGCGAGCGCGCGGGCGATCGCCACGCGCTGCTGCTGACCGCCGGACAGCTGTGCGGGATAGGCACCGACCTTGTCGGCGAGCCCGACCCGGTCGAGGTTCTCGCGGGCGATCCGCTCGGCCTCCGCCCGATCGCGCCCCAGCACTTTGCGCTGTGCGATCGTGACGTTGCCGAGCGCGGTCAGGTGCGGGAACAGGTTGAACGATTGGAAGACCATGCCGATCCGGCGGCGGACGGCGTCGATGTCGACCTCGGGGCCGGTCACCTCGGCGCCCACGACCCGGACCGTCCCCGCGTCCGGCTCCTCCAGCAGGTTGACACAGCGCAGCAGCGTCGACTTGCCGGAGCCGGACGGGCCGATGACGCACACCACCTCGCCCCGCTCCACGTGGAAGTCGATACCGCGCAGGACCTCGTTCGTCCCGAACGACTTGCGCAGTCCGCGGATCTCGATGGCGCGCCCGCCGTCCGCGTCCCGCGCCGGCGTGTCGAGGCCGGTCATCGCTGCCCCCTCCGCTGCCGCGCTTCGAGCCGCCGGGCCAACAGGCTCAGCGGGATCGTGATGATCAGGTAGCAGATGCCCGCCACGATGATCGGGGTGGTGTTGCCCTCCTGCCCGGCCAGGTCACGGCCGAACTTGGTGAGCTCCCGCTGCTCCAGCGTGATGCCGAGGAACAGCACCAGCGAGGAGTCCTTGCACAGCAGCACCAGCTCGTTGGTGAGCGGCGGGATGATGATCCGGAACGCCTGCGGCAGGATGATCGACCGCATCGCCCGGCCGTGCGACATGCCGAGCGACCGCGCGGCCTCCAGCTGCCCCTTGGGGACGGCCTGGATACCGGCCCGGATCGTCTCGGCCATGTAGGCCGCGGCGGCCAGGCCGAGGGCGAGCCCGGCCTGGCCGACGGCGCCGCCGGGGATGGTGGTGCCGGGGAAGGCCAGCGGCACGCCGACGCCCACGAAGATGAAGATCAGCAGCAGTGGCAGGCCGCGGAACGTCTCGATGTAGGCCGTGGCGAACCATCGGTAGGGCGGCGCCGACGACAGCCGCATCAGCGCGACGACCAGCCCGCCGGCCAGGCCGAGGCCGAACCCCACCGCGGTGTAGACGGCGGTGTTACGCAGCCCGACCGTGATGATGTCGGGGAACAACTCCTTGGCGACGCCCCAGTTGGCGAAGTTGAGCCGCAGCGTCGGCCAGTCCGCCAGCAGCACGACGGCCGCGACGATGACGGCGAACAGCGCGTACTGCGCGCCCAGCGAGAGCCGGCGGCGCCTGCGCGGTGACATCCCGACGGGCGGGCTCGCCTGCGCGGGCTCGGCCGTCACGACGGGCGGCCCGTGGCCGGCATGGGACCAATCCACTTCTCGTAGATCTTCTTGTAGGTGCCGTCGGCCTTCGCCTGCGTGATGGCCTGGTTCGTGAGCTCGACGAGGCGGGGGTTCTCATCCTTGCGGATCCAGAAGCCGTACTGCTCGCCGGTGTTCAGGTTGGCGACGATCTCGTATCCGGTGTTCGCCGGGTCCTTCAGCCAGCCCTTGACGACCGGGTAGTCCTGGACGATCACTTTGACCTGGCCGGTCCGCAGCCCGTCCAGCTCGGCGCTGGAGTTGTCGAAGGACGCCGGGTCCAGCCCCTGGCCCTTGACGTAGTCCTCACCGGTCGTGGCGGCCTGCGAGCCGATCTTGAGTTTGCGGACCTTGACGTCGCCCAATGAGGTGATCCCGCTGCCCTTCTTCGCCATCAGCGCCTGCGTGGCGTCGAAGTAGGGTTGCGAAACGGCCATGAATTTCTTTCGGTCGGGCGTTATCGTCATGCCGCCCATCACGATGTCGCATTTGCCGGCATTCAGCGCCGCGCCCGTCTTCATCGTCTCGAACGGGGTGTCGACGACCTTCTGCGTCACGCCCAGCTTCTTCGCGACAAGGTCGACGATGTCGACGTCGAGACCGACGACCTTGCCACCCTGTTCCACCTGGAACGGCGGGTACGGCAGGTGCGTGCAGGACGTGAGCGCGCCCTTCTTGACAAGCTTGACGCCCTGCACCGTGGCACCCTCGTCACCGCCGCACGCCGAGGCGGTCAGCGCCAGGGTGGCCAGGCCGGCGCCCAGGGTCCATCGCGTGGTCCGTCTGGACACGTCTCCTCCTGAGTCGATCGTGATCAAGCACTATGTCACGGCCGCCGGGGGGACCGGCAGACTCGCCCATGACCGTCCCCACATTTCCGTTTCTCCAAAAATTGACGTGGCGATCATGGGACCGGTCCGAGCCGGTCATTAGCGTGGGCCAGGTCGTGGACATCTCACTTCTTCTCTCGACGACCGACCGGGCGGCCCCGCTGGCCGCCCCGTCGGTCATGCACCCGGAGTCGTGGCAGCTGTGCGCGCAGGTGGAGTCCTGGGCGCGCGGCCGGGGTCTGGTGCTCGGCGACCCCGACACCTCACCGCTCGGCCGGGCCAGATGCGAGCGGCTCGCCGCGCGGATCTTCCCGGACGCCGACCTCGGCGCCGTGGACCTGTTCGCCCGCTGGCTGACCTGGACGCTCGCGCTGGACGACACCCTGGACCACCCGCCGCTCGCCGACAGCGGCAGCGCCGTCCACGGACTGTACGACGACCTGCTGCGCGCGATGCGGCGCGGCCACGCCCGGCCCGGCGCCCGGCCGCTGGAGGCGGCGCTGGTGGAGTTGTGGCACGCCACGTCCGGCGAGATGAGCCGCGACTGGCGCCGCCGGTTCATGCTGCACCTGGAGGCACACCGGGACGGCTGCGCCGAGGAGGCCGTGAACCGCCGCATCGGGCACACCCCGACGCCCGCCGAGTACGCGCCGCTGCGCCGCCGGGCGTGCGGCCCGTTCCTGTGGGACCTGATCGAGCCCGTCCTCGGCGTCGAGCTGTCGCCGAGGCTGCTGCGCACGCCCGACTGGAAGACCCTCGCCGACAGCGTCGCCGACGTCGTGGCCTGGGCGAACGACCTGGCCTCGCATGACCTGGAATCCGAGCGCGGCGACCTGCACAACCTGCCCGCCGTGCTGGCAGCCGCCCACGGGGTGGACATCGCGCAGGCGGGCGATCTGGTGGTCGAGCACGTCGGAGACCGGATCGAGGCGGCGTGGAAGGCGGCCCGCAAGCTGCCGGACATGCTCGACCGGTTGCAGCTCACGGTCGCGCAGCGCGCCGCCGCCGCACAGGTCGTGAAAGTCCTGCTGGACACGCCCCGCGCCCATCTGGACTGGCTCGCCGAGTCCGGCCGCTACGAGTCCGAAGGCACCCCGTCCTCGATACGCCTGGACGCCCTAGCCTCACTGCGCTAGCGCTCAGGTTCGAGGTCGGCCCCAACTGTCGCGCGAGCGCGGTATCTGACCGGTGGGGCGAAGCCGAAGGCAAGCCCCACCGGGAAGATCGCGAAGCGATGACGCGCTCGCCCAAGCACGGTCAAGGGGTCGAGCCGCCAGGCGAGCCCTCTTGAGTCGGGATCGCTGAGAAGAGGTCGCCTTCCGGTGTGCGGACGTAGAGGACGCGGCGGCCCAGGCGATGCCCGGTGACCAGGCCGCAGGCGCGCAGAACCCCCAGGTGCTGGCTCACCGCGCCCGCCGTGACGCCCATCCGTCTCGCCAGCTCGGTCGTGGACGCGGGGGTGGCGAGCGCGGTGAGCAGTTCGGCGCGGCGGCGGCCGATGAGCGCGGCGAGCGCGTCCGGCGCCCTGCCCTTATCCGGGGCGGACGGCCCGCCGGCCTCCCAGAGTGTCGCCACGCCGGTCGGCGGGTAGCTGAGCATCGCCTGGTAGGGCGGCAGCATCACCGACACGTCCGGCCACACGAACACACTCGGGACGAGCAGCAGCCCCTGCCCCGCCAGTTCGCCGTGGAACTCCCAGCTCCGGTCGATGGACAGCGTCCCCGCACGCCAGGCGACGGCCTCGTGCAGGTCGGCGAACACGCCCTCGGCGCCGTGGGCGGCGAGGGCGCGGGTGCGGCGCAGAACGTCACCCTCCAGCAGGTCGCGGACGCGCGGCCAGAACGGCTCCACGACGGCGGCCCAGTACCCCTCAAGCAGGTCGGCGATGGTCTCCAGGGTCCGCTCCGGGTCATCGGCCATCGCCAGCCGGACGGGCCCGGCCCGGTTCCCGCGCTCGGTCCAGCGCAGCTCGCCGGCGACCACCTCGGGGGGCGTCGCGCGGACGGTGGCCAGTTCGGCGCCGAGGTCGGGCAGCGGAGTGCTCGGCGGCGGAGTGAGGAAGTCGGGAATGTAGCCCCAGGAGGGGACGAGCTCTCGGAGCGGTCCGATGTCGAGACCCCGCAGCCGGGGCTGGACGGCATGCACCCACGGCAGGTGCAGCGCATGCCCGGACGGGTCGGCGAGGACTCGCAGGCTGCGCACCATCTCCCACAGCGGGGAGAACGCGAACCGGACGCGGGCCACGTCGTCCGGTGCGAACACCAGCTCGATCATTTAGTCCAGCCTAAATGAATGTCGCGCCCCGCGGCGCTGCTCGACCATCATGTGAGTGACCACCCTGGAAGACACTCCTGTCGGCCCGCCGCCCGGCAGGCTCGCGGCGTTCCTGCGGCCCCGGGTCGGCGGCTTCCCCCGGCCGTTCTGGATCCTGTGGGCGGGGACGCTGCTCAACCGGCTCGGGACGATGGTCGAGCCGTTCATGGGGCTGTACCTGACGACGATGCGCGGGCTGTCGCTGGGCGAGGCGGGCGTGGTGATGGCCGTCCTCGGCGCGGGCTCGTTCGCGGGCCAGCTCGTGGGCGGCATGCTCGCCGACCGGATCGGGCGGCGCGCCACCCTGACGTTCGCGACCGTCGGCACCGGCGCCGCGATGCTCGCGCTCGGCTACGCGCAGGGACTCCCCGCCATCGTCGTGGCGGCGCTGCTGCTCGGCGTGCTGCTGGACATGTACCGTCCCGCGTCGCAGGCGATGGTGGCCGACCTGATCTCCCCGGCGGAGCGGCCGCGCGCGTTCGGCCTGCTGTTCTGGGCGGTCAACCTCGGCTGGGCGTTCGCGATGGTGCTCGGCGGGACGCTCGCCCAGCAGGGCTTCCTGTGGCTGTTCTGGATCGACGCGCTGACCTGTGCGGCGTTCGGGCTGCTGGTGTGGCGTGCCGTCCCGGAGACGCGGCGGCGGGACGCGGCGGGCAGCGCGCCCGGCGGGTTCGGCCGCGTCCTGCGCGACCGAGTCATGGTCACGTACGTACTGATCACGGTGGTCTACACGTTCGTGCTGATGCAGGGCATGACCACGATGCCGCTCGCGATGAGGGAGGAGGGCCTCGGCCCCCAGGCGTACGGGCTCGCCATCGCCGCCAACGGCGTGCTGATCATCATCGTGCAGCCGGTGGTCAACGCGTGGCTGAGCCGGCGCGACCACAGCCTGGTGATGGTGGCCGGGTTCGCGCTGGTCGGCGTCGGATACGGGCTGACCGCACCCGCGTCGTCGCTGCTCGCCTACACCGGCGCGATCCTGGTGTGGACGATCGGGGAGATCATCGCCGCGGCCGTCCTGCAGGCGGTCGTGGCCGACCTGGCGCCGGCCGACCTGCGCGGGCGCTACAGCGGCCTGTACGGGATGGCGTGGTCGGCGGGGTTCCTGCTGGCGCCGCTCGGCGGCACCCAGCTACTGGAGGCCGGCGGCCCGCCCGCGCTGTGGCTGACGTGCATGGCCCTCGGCCTGCTCGCCGCCGCCGGACAGCTCGCGCTCGCCCCGGCGATCCGGCGCCGCCGCGCACTCGCCCTCGACCCCCTCTTTTCGTCAAAGTGACGAGACCCGGCCGGAGGACTTAGGCTGGGGGCGTGGCACAGCTCAGAATCGCGCTCGCGCAGGTGAACCCGACCGTCGGCGACCTCGACGGCAACGCCGACCTGATCGTGGAATGGACCCGGCGCGCCGCCGACGCGGGCGCGCACCTGGTCGCCTTCCCCGAGATGATGTTGACCGGGTACCCGGTGGAGGACCTCGCGCTCCGCGCGTCCTTCGTCGAGGCGTCCCAGCGGGCGCTGGAGCGGGTCGCGCGGCGGCTCGCGGACGAGGGGCTCGGCGACCTGCCGGTCGTCACCGGGTACCTCGACCGCCGGACGGTCGGGCTCGTCCGCCCCGGGCAGCCCGCCGGGTCGCCGCTGGACGGTGCCGCGTGGCTGCACGGCGGCGAGGTGCTCGTCCGGTCCGCCAAGCACCACCTGCCGAACTACGGCGTGTTCGACGAGTACCGGATCTTCGTGCGCGGCGACCGGCTGCCGGTCGTCCGGCTGCACGGCGTGGACATCGCCACGGTGATCTGCGAGGACCTGTGGCAGGACGGCGGGCCCGTCAGCGTCACGAGCGCGGCGGGTGCCGGGCTGCTCCTCGCCGTCAACGCCTCCCCCTACGAGCGCAACAAGGACGACGTCCGGCTCGACCTGTGCGCCGAGCGCGCGCGGGAGGCCGGCTGCGCCCTCGCCTACGTCAACATGGTCGGCGGCCAGGACGAGCTGGTCTTCGACGGCGACTCCGTCATCGTCGGCGCGGACGGCACCCTCCTCGCCCGCGGCCCGCAGTTCGCCGAGCACCTCCTGATCGCCGACCTCGCGCTGCCCGCCGCCGACCCGTCCGTCCGTCCCGGGCGCACGCCCGTGAACGCGCAGGACGGCACCACCATCACCGTCGACCGCTATGAGCTGTCCGCTGCGCCGTTGCCCGGCTACACCGTCGAGCCGCAGACCGTCGCCGCGCCTCTGGACGACCCCGCCGAGGTGTACGCCGCACTCGTCCTCGGCACCCGCGACTACGTCCGCAAGAACGGTTTCCGGTCGGTCATCCTCGGCCTGTCGGGCGGTATCGACTCCGCGCTCGTCGCGACCATCGCCTCGGACGCCATCGGTCCGGAGAACGTGCACGCCGTGCTGCTGCCGAGCCGGTACTCCTCCGAAGGGTCGGTCACCGACGCCGAGGACCTCGTGAAGCGGCAGGGGATATCCTCGCGGATCGTGCCCATCGGCGGCATGGTCAAGGCCTTCGAGGCGGAATTGGACCTGCACGGCCTCGCGGAGGAGAACCTCCAGGCCCGCATCCGCGCCAACGTCTGGATGGCGCTGTCCAACGAGGACGGCCACCTCGTGCTGACCGGCGGTAACAAGAGCGAGCTGGCCACCGGCTACTCCACCCTCTACGGCGACTCCGCGGGCGGTTTCGGCCCCATCAAGGACCTCACCAAGACGATGGTGTGGGCGCTGGCCCGCTGGCGCAACACGCAGGCGGGCACCGACCTGCCGTTCCTGCACCCGTTCGCGCAGGAGCCGATCCCCGAGGTGATCATCGTGAAGGAGCCGTCCGCCGAGTTGCGCCCCGACCAGCGCGACCGCGACTCCCTCCCGGAGTACTCGGTACTGGATCCGCTGCTCGTCGACTACGTCGAGCGCGACATGGGCCGCGACGCCCTGGTCGCCGCCGGCCACGACCCCGCCCTGGTGGACCGCGTGATCCGCCTGGTCGACCTGGCCGAGTACAAGCGCCGCCAGTACCCGCCCGGCCCGAAGATCACCCCGAAGAACTTCGGTCGCGATCGCCGCCTGCCCATCACCAGCCGCTGGCGGGAGTCGGTGTGACCACAGGCCCGGGCCCAGGGAGGCTCGCCTCCCTGACCGTGCTTGTCATGGACACGGCCGCCAGGCGAGCACCGTGCCGCCGGAATCCTGACACGCTGTTCAGCGGTGGTGGCTCTCCCCCGGCCAGGACGAGACCTGCTCGGACGGGTCGGGGTCCACGCCCGGGACGATCTGCTCGCACCACACGACCTTGCCCGCGGCGGTACGGCGCGCGCCCCAGCGGTGGGCGAGTTGGCTGACGACGACGAGCCCGCGGCCGTTCTCGTCGTCGTCCTCGGCCCGCCGCAACCGAGGCAGCGCCGCAGAACGGTCCAGGACTTCACAGACGAGCGTGCGCTCCAGCAGCAGCCGCAGCTCGATGGGGCCGTGCGCGTACCGCATCGCGTTCGTGATGAGTTCGGACGCCAGCAGCTGGGTGGTGTAGTCGAGGTCCGCCAGGCCCCACTCCTCCAGCCGGGTGCGGACGAGACCCCGCGCGCGGCGGACGGCGGCGGGGTCGGCGGGCAGCGTCCAGGAGGCGTAGCGGTCCTCGGGCAGCCGGCGCAGCCGGGCGATCAGCACGGCGATGTCGTCGCGGTGCTGGTCGGCGTACACGCCGTCGAGCGTGGCCTTGGCCAGATCCTCCATGGGACGGTCCACCGAGTCCGGGCCGAAGATCCCCTGGAGCCGCGCCAGGCCGTCGTCGATGTCGCGGCCCCGGTTCTCCACCAGACCGTCGGTGTAGATGACGAAGAGGCTGCCGTCCTCGACGGTGAACTCGCGGCTCTCGATGGCCGCGCCGCCGGCGACACCGAGCGGCGGCGCGGGCGGGACCTGAAGGTACTCGTTGTCGCCGCCGGGACCGGCGAGCAGCGGCGGCAGGTGCCCGGCCGAGGCGATCTCGATCGTGCCGCTCGTGGCGTCGTACACCGCGTACACGCAGGTCGCGAAGTGCGGCTCCTGCTCGCCCAGCTCGATCATCAGCTCGTGCATGACGTGCAGCGCGTCGGCGGGCGGGAGCTCCAGGTTCGCGAGGGTGTGCAGGGCGGTGCGGAGCCGTCCCATCGTGACGGCGGCGCGCACGCCGTGCCCGGCGACGTCGCCGACGATCAGTGCGACGCGGGCGCCGGGCAGCGCGATCGACTCGTACCAGTCGCCGCCGACCTCCACGAGCTTGCTGCCCGGCAGATAGCGGTGCCTGACCTCGACCGAGGACGGCGCCGACAGCCGGTTCGGCAGCAGGCTGCGCTGTAGCGCCAGCGCGGTCGCCCGCTCGCGGCTGAACAGCCGCGCGTTGTCGATGACGATCGCGGCGCGGGCCGCGAACTCCATGCCGATCTCGACGTCGTAGGCGTCGAACCGGCGGAACCCGGGCACGCGCGTGCAGGCGATGAAGCCGAGCAGGGTGTCGCGCGCGATCATCGGCAGCAGCACCATCGACACGCCCGTGAGCAGTTCGCCCGCCGGGGTGCGCCGCCACTTGTTGCCGATGTCACCCGCCAGATCCACATCGATGTTCGGCAGATGGACGGGCCGTGCGGTGTCCATGACCTCGCGGTAGGGGGTGCCCTCGGGGAACACCAGCACCTCGCCGACCGGGAACGTGGACGTCCACGCCGGGTTGCCGTCGTCGGAGGTGACGGCGATGCGGCGCAGCACCGCCGAGCCGGACTCGCTGTGCACCTCGTCCGCCGCGACGAGGCTCTCCAGCACGAGCACCGAGGCGGCCGTGCAGAAGTGCGGGACGACGACGTCGACGAGCCCGCGTGCGGACTGGTCGAGGTCGAGGGAGGCGCCGAACCGGGTGACCTGGTCGTCCATCAGCGCTCGCCGCATCAGCGCCGGGTCCTGGTAGCGCTCGCTCGGCGGCAGCGCCACCCGGACGAACAGCAGCCCGGCGGGGCCGCCGCCGTCCGCGGCGCCGCCGACCATGGGCTGCGCGGTCACCACCGCGTCCGTGACCGCGCGGTCGGCCCCGCGCAGCACCGGCAGCACGGCGGTGCGCTCCTGCCCGGCGCCGATCGCCTCCAGCAGGGCCTCCAACTCGGCCTTGCCCTCGTCCCCGACCAGATCACCGGCGGGACGGCCGATCAGGTCCTCGGCGGTGCGCGCGATGACGGCGCCCGCGTTGGGCCCGCACTGCACGATCTGCCGTGCCCCGTCGATGCCGATCACCAGGGTCCGGGACGCGGAATCGGCGGCGGGCGCATCGCCTCGCGGCGCCATGACGGATCTCACCTGACGCGCTCCAGAAAGCCGTTCGTCTTAGCACTACCCAGCGACAGTATGGGGCATGACATAGGGCGAGGGGGAGAAGATCACGCTTACGACGTGGAAATCCGGCGTCCGGCTCACCCGGAGGGGGCGCCGATCCCCCGCAGCAACGCGTCGACGACGGCCTCGGCGTAGCCGGCCGGGAGCGCCTCCCCGGGCGGCTTGCTGGTGAGCGAACCGACCAGCATCGTGACCCCGACCTCCAGGTCGAGGTCGGCGCGCAGCTCGCCCGCGGCCACGCCCCGGCCCAGCACCGCGCGGATGACCGCGCGGCGCGGCTCGATGATGTCGTGCCGGTAGCGGGCGTACAGCTCGGGATACTTCTCCGCGCTGCCGACCACGTTCCAGAAACACTTGGCGTGCTTGCGCTTGCGCTCGGCACCGAGCGCCCGCGCCAGTTCCAGCAGATCGCCGCGGACGGACCCGCTGGACGGCTCGGGCAGCGGCCTCTTCACCGCCGCCAGCGCGTGCACGATCAGCGTCTCCTTGTTGGGCCAGCGCCGGTAGATCGTGGTCTTGCCGACGCCGGCGCGGGCGGCGACGGCCTCCATCGTGACACCCGCCACCCCCGATTCGGCGGCGAGCAGGTCGAGCGTGGCGTCGACGATGGCCTTCTCGGCCCGCTCGCTGCGCGGCCGTCCCGCCCGTCGCTCCGGCGCAATTCCCGTCGTCATCCCTGTCACGCTCTCACACCTTGGCCGTCTCCTGCTCGGATGCCCGCGGCAGTGCCTCGGTCTGGGTGCCCGCGTCGCGCCCGGGCATCCACTTCAGGACGAGCAGGGCGCCGAGGAACGCGACGACGGCGGCGGCGACGGACGCGGTGTGCATGGCGTGCACGAACGCGGCGTCCGCGTGATCGACCAGTGTCTGACCACCGACGCGCGAGGCGACGGCGTGCGCGCCGGCGATGGACTCGCCCGCCGCCTCGCGTGCGTCGGGCGGCAGCGCGGCGAGGTCGTCCCGGAGGTCACCGCGGTAGACGGAGGCGATGACGGAGCCGAGCACCGCCACGCCCATGGCGACCGCCACCTGCCGGGCGGTGTTGTTGATGGCCGACCCGGCCCCCGCCTTCTCGCGGGGCAGCGCCGACATGACCGACTCCGTCGCGGGCGGCATCACGTTCGCCATCCCGGCGCCCTGCACGAAGAAGATGGCACCGAGAATCCACAGCGGTGTGTCGATCCCGACGAAGTGGTAGCTCGCGAGCGCGCCGGCCACCAGCAGCAGCCCCACCGTGCAGACGGCCTTGGCGCCGAAGCGGCGCACCATCCCGGCGCTGCGGGTGGAGAAGATCAGCTGTGCGACGGCGAACGGCAGCACCATCGCGCCGGATTCCAGCGGGGTCAGGCCGCGCACCGACTGCATGTAGAAGTTGGCGAAGAAGAACACGCCGGCGGCGGCGAAGAAGCACAGCGCGATGGAAGCGACGGCCGCGGACATGCGCGCGTCCTTGAACAGCCCGACGTCGAAGGCGGGCGAGTCGCTGCGGGCCTCGTGCCAGACGAACAGCGCGAGCACGGCGGCCCCGGCGAAGATCGGACCGAGGACGGCGGGCGCGAGCCAGTCGCCCCTCTCGCCGCCCTGGATGATCCCGTACGACAGGACCACGAGCCCGATCACCGAGAGCACCACGCCCAGCGGGTCGAGACGTCCGGGCTGGGGGTTGCGTGATTCGGGCACCAGCATCGCCATCAGCACGACGCCCACCGCGATGACCGGCACGTTGATCAGGAAGACCGAGCCCCACCAGAAGTGGGCCAGCAGCACCCCGCCGGTGAGCGGGCCGATCGCCACGCCGAGGCCGACGGCACCGGCCCAGATGCCGATGGCACGGCCGCGCTCGTGTGGCTCGAAGACGTTGGTGATGATCGACAGCGTCTGCGGCATCACCGCGGCGCCGCCGAGGCCCATCAGGGCACGGGCGTAGATGAGCTGGTCGGGGGATTGCGCGTAAGCAGAGGCGAGGGAGGCGAGGGCGAACACCGCCATGCCGCCCATCAGGACGCGCTTGCGGCCGAGCCGGTCGCCGAGCACCCCGAAGGTGAACAGCAGCCCGGCGAAGACCAGCGTGTAGGAGTTGATCGACCACTCGAGCTGGCTCTGGGTCGCGCCGAGCCCCTTGTCGGGGTCGGCGATGGTCTTGAGCGCCACGTTGAGGATGGTGTTGTCGAGCACCACCACCAGCAGGCTCACGGTCAGTACACCGAGGATGTACCAGCGGCGCCGTTGGATGGTCTCGGAGTCCAAGGTGCTCCTCTATCGATACGTCTGCGTTGCGTAATGAGCGTACGCCTCGTCACTGCGATACGCAACGGTATCGTTTCGGAATCCATTCCCCGGAACCGGGGAATGGCACGGGGTTCCCGAATCGTTCTGCAAGTGGCACGATCGGTTCCGTCCGGGTACGCCACCGAGGCGCCTCGAGACCGGAGGTACTCCATGTCTGCAACTGTCACGCCCGCGCAAGCGACCGCACTGTACGGCGGTACGACGGGACGGCGGGTCACCGTGCGCGACATCGCGGCCGCCAAGCAGCGGCACGAGAAGTGGCCCATGCTCACCGCCTACGACGCCCTCACCGCACGGATCTTCGACGAGGCCGGGATCCCCGTCCTGCTCGTCGGCGACTCCGCCGCGATGGTCGTCTACGGCTACGACTCCACGATCCCCGTCACCGTGGACGACCTCATCCCGCTGACCGCCGCCGTCGTCCGCGGCTCCAAGCGCGCGATGGTCGTCGCCGACCTGCCGTTCGGCTCCTACCAGACCGGCGTCACCGACGCGCTCGCCACCGCCACCCGCTTCCTCAAGGAGACGGGCGCGCACGCGATCAAGCTGGAGGGCGGCCGCCGGGTCCTGCCGCAGGCCGAGGCCATGGTCGCGGCCGGCATCCCGGTGATGGGCCACCTCGGGCTCACCCCCCAGTCGGTGAACGTCTTCGGCGGGTACCGGGTGCAGGGCCGCGGCGAGTCCGGCGAGGAACTGATGACCGACGCCAAGGCGCTGGAGGCCGCCGGAGCGTTCGCGGTCGTGCTCGAATGCGTCCCCGAGGACCTCGCGGCGCGCGTCACCGCGTCCCTGTCGATCCCGACGATCGGCATCGGCGGCGGCAGCCAGACCGACGCGCAGGTCCTCGTCTGGCAGGACATGGCCGGGCTCACCCCGCACACCGCGAAGTTCGTCAAGAGGTTCGCCGACATGGGAACGCTGCTCGGCGAGGCCGCGCGCACCTACGCCGACGAGGTCGTGAACGGCGTCTACCCGGCCCCCGAGCACTCCTACCGCTGAGCTGTATTCAGTGCAATCCCGGCCCAAGGGCCCGCCCCTGGCGGGTCACTGGTCGGGGTTCGCGCGGGCCATCTCGGTGCGGTGGCCGCCGTTGCCCGGTTCGGCCGCCTGTCCCTCGCGGGGCGGCGGGACCGGGCGCGGGCCGCCGCCGTTCGCCGTGATCTCCTCGCCGAGGGTGTGCACGGCCGAGCGCAGGACGTCCGGACCGGCGACGTTCATCAGCAGCAGCCCGAGGTTGAGGGCCATCTGCCCGTCGGTCATCTCGCTGCCCGCCAGGGCGTCCACGGCGGTGCGCAGGTCGGCCTGGTCCTCGGCGGAGACGTTCTGTAGCAGCCCGAGACAGTACGTCGGCAGCGCGAGCCGCGACTTGCGGAACGAGACGCCCCGCATGATCTCGCCCGCCTCCTGCGCGCGGGTCTTCGCCTGCATCCGGTCCACGCCCCGGTCGGCGGCGGCGAGCAGCGAGGTCAGCAGCGTGCTCGGGCCGACCGCGACGTCCTCGTCACCGACCCGGACGGTGAACACCGCGCTGCGGAACACCATCATCGAGCCGAGGCTCGCGACGAGCACCTGCGTCGCCCTGGCCACGTCCGGCGCCTGGACGCCGAACCGCCAGTCGAAGGTGTGCAGGAGCAGCAGCGATCCGGCGCCCGCTCCCCCGTTGATCAGCACGTAGGCCCAGGTGCTCGGCACCCGCACCAGCGTGGTGGGCCGGTCCCGGTAGCGGCTGACCAGCTCGGCGACGCCGACCAGGCAGCTGAGCGAGACGGCGACGACGTACCCGATCATCCAGTCCCGCTCATCCCTCGGTCAGCCTCACGACCTCGTCGATCTCCCGCTCCACCGCGACCAACCCGCGCTCGCGCAGAACGTCGACGGCATCGGCGACCTCCAGCAGCCCGAGCCGGGTGGCGTGATGGATCTGCTCCAGCGACAACGGTCCCCGCGCGGCCCTCAAACGTTCCAGGACGCGGCGGCAGGCATCCTCGGCGCCCGGCTCATCACCGCCGCCCGGCGCATGGCCGCGCTCCTGGGAGGACGCCGCGCCGGACGGCGACACCCCCGAGCTCCGCCCCGCCGGGGCGAGAAAAGTGCTCCACGGGTCCGCCGACCGGTTCTGCCTCATCTCCACCTGCCCTATCGCACACCGATCATAAGACGACAGCACTTGGACGCGCCGCCGACAGCTACCGCTCCCGCCAGTTTCCCCTAGTTTCGCGTGAATTGCTGTCGCGAAGCGCCGTCCGGTCAGACGTCGGTGACCCGCAGGCCCGCGTGGGACTTGTAGCGGCGGTTGATGGAGATGAGGTTCGCGGTGAACGCCTCGACCTGGTGGGCGTTGTGCAGCCGCCCGCCGTACACGCCGCGCATCCCCGGGATGCGCCCGGCGAGTGCCTGCACCAGGTCGGTCGACTCGCGGTCATCGCCCAGGACGAGGACGTCCAGGTCCATCCCGTCCACCTCGGGATCGAGCAGCAGCTTCGCCGAGACGTGGTGGAACGCGGCGACGACGCGGCTGTCCGGCAGCACGGCGGCGGCCTGCTGGGCGGCGCTGCCCTCCTCGACCGGCAACGCGTAGGCGCCCTTGCCCTTCTCGAAGCCGAGCGGGTTCACGCAGTCCACAACGATCTTCCCGGCGAGCTCGGCGCGCAACGACTCCAGTGTGGCCCGGTGGCCGTCCCAGGGCACCGCGACGATCACCACGTCGGCCTGGCCCGCGGCGACCGGGTTCTCTGCGCCGGAGACCGCGAGGCCCGCGCCCAACTCGTCGGCGGCCTGCTGCGCCCGCTCCGCCTTCCGCGACCCGATGACCACCCGGTGGCCGGCCAGCGCGAAGCGGCGCGCGAGTCCCTTGCCCTGGTCGCCGGTGCCGCCCAGGATGCCGATGACCAGGCCGGCGGCGTCCGGAAGGTCGTGAGGGGTCTGCTGCTGTTCGGTCATGTCGCCGAGTCTGCCAGGCGACCTCCCGTCCGGGACCATCCGGCTCCCCGGAAACGGCGTGCGCGCGGCGCCGGTTGCGGCACGATGGTCGTGTGGACGCCGAGCAGGTCACGATGTTGCGCGAGGTACTGTCGGCCACCGGCTGGCTGGAGCGGACGCGGGAGTTCGGGCGGGCGCTGCGGGTCACCTCCCGCACCCCCGGCGGGCTCCTGCTCGTCGGGACGCCCGGCGACGACCCCTGGCACCTGGCGGCGCATCTGGACGACGAGAGCCGGCTCGGCGACGCGCCCGGCCTGGCCCCGACCCTGGTGCGCTGGTCGCCGCCGCCGGACGCGCCCCCGCACCTGAAGATCGGGCTGGAGCGGCTGGCGGCGGCCGAGCGCGGCGAGACGCTGTTCGTCGTCGCCGAGGAGGACGCCCCCGTCCCCCTGCTGGAACGCGTCGACGACGCCCGCCGCACCGGGGCGCGCATCCTCGCGCTGGAGGGCGGCGACCGTGAGCTGCGCGGTCTCGCGCACGAGGCGCTGACGGTCCCGTCGAGCGAGGCGATCCTGTCGTTCGACGGCGCGCAACACCTGGTCAGCGCCGCCGCGGGCGCCGAGCCCGGACGCGGCGCCCGCGGACTGCGGCACCGCCTCGCCCGACTCCTGGAAACCGTCAGCGGCCCCGTCGTCGACTAGCCGACGACACCGGTCCGGCGGGGCCCGGTGTCAGTCCTCGTCCTGACGCTGCCAAGTCTCGTTGCGCCGCTGGGCCGTCTCCAGCGCGGCCGCCGCCGCGCCTTCCGAGTCGTAGGGGCCCATACGCTCCTTGTTCGGGCAGCCCGGCCCGTGCTCGACCTTCATGTGCTTCAAGCAGAACCACCAGTCACCGTCCTTGTCGGCCATCGGCCTCCCCTTCGATCATGCTTCGGCACGGGGTTCGTGCCCCGGACACGCTGACTACACTCCATGACTATGACGACCCAACTACTCCGGCCCGGCAACGTCTCGCCGATGCGGAAGGTCCCCGCGCACATTCCGCGCCCGGAGTACGTGGGGAAGAAGCGCCCGCGCACGGGCGAGCCGGACGTCAAGACGCCTGAGATCATCGAGCGGATGCGGGTGGCGGGCAGGATCGCCGCGCAGGCCCTCGACGAGGTCGGCAGGCACGTCCGGCCGGGGATCACCACCGACGAGCTGGACGTCATCGGGCACGAGTTCATGCTCGACCACGGCGCCTACCCTTCCACGCTGGGCTACCGCGGGTTCCCCAAGTCGCTGTGCACCTCGCTCAACGAGGTGATCTGCCACGGCATCCCGGACGACACGGTGCTGCGCGACGGCGACATCATCAACGTCGACATCACCGCCTTCGTGGACGGCGTGCACGGTGACACCGATGCGACGTTCCTGTGCGGGGACGTCGACGAGGAGTCGCGGCTGCTGGTGGAGCGCACCCGCGAGGCGACCCTGCGGGGCATCCGCGCGGTCAGGCCGGGACGGGCGCTGAACGTGATCGGCCGGGTCATCGAGTCCTACGCCAAGCGGTTCGGCTACGGGGTCGTCCGCGACTTCACCGGGCACGGGATCGGCACGACGTTCCACTCGGGGCTGGTCGTCCCGCACTACGACGACCCGAACGCCACGACGATCATCGAGCCGGGCATGACCTTCACGGTCGAGCCGATGCTCACGCTCGGCACCTACGAGTACGACATCTGGGCCGACGGCTGGACGGTCGTCACCAAGGATCACAAGCGCACCGCGCAGTTCGAGCACACGATCCTGGTCACCGACGACGGCCACGAAATCCTCACCCTGCCGTGACGATCCGCTGATCTAGAGTCCGAACCACCGCACCCCCCGGCCGGGAGACCCGCCAGATGAACGCCCCAGCGCCGTACGACCCGAGGGTTCCGTCCGACAGCATGCCGCCGGGGCGGGCGGCGCTGAGCGTGACGTGGGCGGCCCTGCCGTTCCTCACCCTCGGTTACGCCACCCCTTTCACGTTCGCGGCGGCGGCCCTGTGGCGTCGCAGTACACATCTGCTGGTCTCCTCCGCCGCCTACATCGGCATCTTCACGCTCATGCTGTTCCTGCTGCCGGGTATAGGCGAGGAGGACGGGACGCAGAGCGCGGTGGGGGTGCTGCTGTTCCTGCTGGCGGTCGTGGGTTGCGGGCACGCGTTCCTGATCCGGCGCCGGGTGTTCGACCCGCACGGGCTGTCGGGCATCGACAACGAGGCGGTCGTGGAGCGCGTGCGGCGGCAGCGGCTGCTGCGCGACAAGGCGCGCGCGCTCGCCGCGTCCGACCCGGGGCTCGCCCGGGAGCTGCGCATCGGGCGCCCCGACCTGCCGCACCAGTACAACGACGGCGGACTGATCGACGTCAACCACGCGCCGGCGGAAGCGCTGTCGCTGCTGCCCGGAATCACCGCCGAGCTGGCGGCGCGGATCGAGCGGGTGCGGGCCGAGACGGGCGGGTTCGTCTCCGCCGAGGAGCTGTCCGCGGTCGCGGAACTGCCTCCCGAGCTCACCGCGGGCGTCGCCACCTATGCCGTCTTCATCCGCTGACTCCGGACGACCGAACGCGGGCATCGTGAGGGCCACGAGACCTATCTGATCTTCGACGTGCTCCACCTGGACGGCCGCCCGCTGCTGGAGATCCCCTACCGGCGGCGCCGGGAGACGCTCGACGGACTGGAGCTGTCTGGCCCGCTCTGGCAGACGGCGCCCTGGTATCCGGGTGAGGGCGGCCCCGTCCGCGAGGCCGCCCGCGCCCAGGACCTCGCGGGCGTGGTCGCCAAGCGCCTCGACTCCCGCTACGAGCCGGGCGCGGAGTCGGACGCGTGGCGGCTCGTCCCTAGTAGGCGACGGTGATGCGGCGGCCCACGGCCTCGTTCTTCTCCAGCTCGTCCACGAGGGCGATCGCGTAGTCCTCGGCGCTGATCCGGCTGTTGCCCTCGGCGTCGGTGAGGAGTTGGTCGCCGCCCAGCCGGAACGTCCCGGTCCGCTCGCCGGGCTCGATCGCCGCCGCGGGCGAGATGTAGGTCCAGTCCAGGTCCCCGGCCTCGGCCCTGATCACCTCAAGCAGTTCGCCCTGCGCGAGCGCCTCGGCCTTGTAGAGGTCGGGGAACTCCGGGGTGTCCACGAGCCGGACGCCGGGCGCCACCTCCAGGCTGCCCGCGCCGCCCACCACCACCAGGCGGCGCACCCCGGCGGCGCGCAGCCCGGCCAGCGTGCCGCGGCCCGATGCGAGCAGTGGTCCGGTGGCCTCCGAGCCGTCGCGGGGCGGCGCGACCGCGAGGACGACCGCGTCTTGGCCCTTGGCCAGCGCGGCCACGGCGTCCGCGTCGCTCGCCTCGGCCTTGGCGGTGCCGCCCGTCCCGCTGCGGGTGACACCGGTCACCTCGTGGCCACGGCGACGTGCCTCGTCCGCCACCCGCTGCCCGATCATGCCGGTCGCGCCGATCAGCAGAATCCTCATGTCCAGCCTTTCTCGTCGTCGTCGCGCCGAAAGTATCCATCGGATACTGGTTACTTCAACGTTTCATTGGTACCCTTTGGAAACTATGAAGGGTGACGCGTTCGATCCGAACTGCCCGACCCGGTTGATCCTCGACCGCATCGGCGACAAGTGGTCGGTGCTCGTCGTCCTCACCCTGGCCGACGGCCCGCGCCGCTTCACCCATCTCCGTGACACGATCGGCGGTGTCACCCCCAAGGTCCTTACCCAGACGCTGCGCGCCATGCAACGCGACGGCCTGCTCACCCGGCACGTCTTCGCCGAGGTCCCGCCCCGCGTCGAGTACGCCCTCACCCCGCTCGGCCTGTCCCTGCAGCGCCCGATCGAGGCCATTACCGAGTGGGCGCAGGAGAACGTCGAGGCCGTGGTCTCCGCCCGAAACAGCCACGACGCCACCGCCTGACGCGGAACCACCGCGGGCCGTCCGCCATCAAATGGACGTGGTGGCCGGTTCGGCGCGTCGACGCTGAAAACGAGTGGTAGCGGGCTAGAGTCCGGCCGTGCGGGCGAAATGGGCGCGAAGGCGGGGGATCCGGGCATGATGGGGAAGACGCACGCGCTGAGCGGTGCGCTCGCGTGGCTGGCCGCCGTGCCTGTGATCGCCCAGGAGCGGCTGCTCTCCGATTTCGCGGTGTCGCTGTCGGCCGAGCAGGTCGCGGCGGGCGCGGTGGTGTGCGCGGGCGCGGCGATCCTGCCCGACATCGACCATCACAACGGGCGCATCGCCAACACGTTCGGACCCATCACGCACCACATGTGCAAATGGATCGGGAAGATCTCCGGCGGGCACCGGCAGGCCACGCACTCGCTCCTGTTCGCGGGCGGTGTGGGCTGGGCGATGGACGCGCTCGCGACGCACTACGTGTACGCCTGGTGGGCCTGCCTGTTCATGATCGTCGGGCTGGGGCTGCGGGGGGTCGGGCTGGACTTCGAGGGCAAGGAGCCGCAGTCCGCGCTGGCCGACTGCGCGCTCGCGGCCATCGCCGTCTGGCTGATGCACGGGCTCGACATGAGCTTCGTCGGGTTCGCGGTCACACTGGGCTGCCTCGCGCACGTCGCCGGGGACTGCCTGACACCCCGCGGGTGTCCGGTGCTCTGGCCGCTGAAATGGCGGATCGACGTCCCGGTCATCCCGGTCACGGACGGCAAGGTGGAACGGTGGGTGGTCACGCCCGTGCTCACGCTCGGGATCGCGATCCTCGCCGTCCGGTCGGTGCTCGGCGACATCACCACCCAGTGGCTGACGAAGGGCTGATCAGCCGAGCAGGGCGCTGAACTGGCCGCAACGCAGAAAGCCCCGTCCGTCCCCGTCGGGTTCAGGGGCGCCCCACAGCCTGACGCGATCGATCCCCGGAAGGGCATCCGCGGTGCAGGCGATCTGCGCCAGCGCCGCGCGCGACCAGTCCGGGCGGGGGCGGGGGCCGCCGTGCGCGACGTCGATGATCAGCGTCGACGGGTCGTCCACCACGCGGGACTCCAGCGGGTGGCGGACCTCGGTGCGCAGACCCAGGCGCTGCTCCGCGGCCGTGGGCGGCACCGACAGCTGGGCGATGGACAGGTACGGGTGGCCGGGCAGTCCGGGGCGGACGACCGGCCTCAGCCGGCCGTTCTGGAGCAGGTAGACGGTGATGGCGGGGGCCTGGCCCCTCGCGACCGGGCGGTCGCCCGCGCTGAGGATCCCGGTCGGCCGGACGCCGCAGCCGGACGCGGCGAGGACGGCCGCCGCCAGCAGGGCCGTCAACGGGGCGGACAGGACGCGCCGGGGCCTCACGAGGTCGCGCCCTCGGCCGGCACGCCATCGATCGGCAGCCACAGGGTGAACACCGCTCCCCCGTCCGGGCCGTTGGCGGCCTGAAGCGTGCCTCCGTGCAGCAGGGCATTCTCCCGCGCGATCGACAGCCCGAGGCCGCTTCCCTCGCTCTGTGTCCGGGCCGCCTCCGCCTTGACGAACCGGTCGAAGACCACGGCGACCAGGTCGTCCGGAAGGCCAGGGCCGCGGTCGGCGACGACCAGCTCCAGCCCGGGGACGCCCGCGCGCACCGCCGGGCCGAAGCGCAATGAGACCGGCGGACGGCCGTGCTTGAGCGCGTTGCCGGCGAGGTTCGCGACGACGACATCGAACCGGCGCGGGTCGAGGCGGGCGAACAGCTCCGCCGGGCCCGTCACCGCGACCTCGTCCGACCAGCCGCGCGCCGCCAGCGTCGCGGCGACCGCGCACGCGACGTTCACCTCGTCCAGGACGAGCGCGGCGGCGCCCGCGTCGAACCGGCTGATCTCGATCAGATGCTCGACCAGCTGCCCCAGCCGCCGGGTCTCGCGGGCGACGAGCGGGGCCGCGCCCTGGCCCGGCCCGGCCTCCTCCGCCAGCACGTCCGTCGCCGCGATCATCGAGGTCAGCGGGGTACGCAGCTCGTGCGAGACATCGGCGACGAACCGCCGGGACGCCTTCTCCATCGCACGCAGTTCCGTCACCGTCCGCTCCAGGGCCTCGGCGGTGCGGTTGAAGGTGCGGGCGAGGTCGGCGAGCTCGTCCCGGCCGCGCACCGACACCCGCGTCTCCAGCTCGCCCTCGCCGAGGGCGCGGGCCGCCGCGCCGAGACGCCGCACGGGGCGCAGCACGCCGCGGGTCGCCAGCAGCGCCAGGACGAGCGCGGGCACCAGGGCCAGCGCGTTCTCGATCACCAGGACGCGGGTCAGCAACGCCAGGTCGGCGGACTCCCGGCGCAGGCTGGCGGTGACGAACACCGTCGGCGGCGTGGTCCTGGCGACCCAGCCCTCCCCGGTCCGGTAACCGGTGACGTGC
>NZ_BCQT01000018.1 GCF_001552215.1 Actinomadura macra NBRC 14102
TTGGATCGTCGTGCGTTGCCGGCTCCGGAATTTGGTGCGGGTGGGGGTCGGGGGCCGGTTACGGTTCAGGAGGAGGTTTTGTGTGAGGTGTTTGCTGATGTTTTGGGGTTGGAGTCGGTGGGTGTGGATGATGATTTCTTCCGGTTGGGTGGGCATTCGTTGTTGGCGGTGCGGTTGGTGGAGCGGTTGCGGGTTCGGGGTGTGTCGGTTCCGGTGCGGGTGTTGTTTGGGTCGCCGACGCCGGCGGGGTTGGCGCGGGTGGCGGGTGCGGAGTCGGTGGTGGTGCCGGAGAATCTGATTCCTGCTGGTGCTGGGCGTATCAGTCCGGACATGTTGCCGTTGGTGGATCTGTCGCAGGTCGAGATCGATCGGGTTGTGGCCGGAGTCGATGGCGGTGCGGAGAATGTGGCGGACGTCTATCCGCTCGCGCCGATCCAGGAGGGCATGCTCTTCCACCACCTCATGGCAAGTGGTGGCGAGGACGTCTATGTGACGGCGCGCGTGCTGGAATTCGACTCACGGAACCGGTTGGACGGGTTCGTCCAGGCGTTGCAGCAGGTGGTGGATCGCCATGACATCTACCGGACGGCTGTGGTCTGGGATGGGCTGCGCGAGCCGGTCCAGGTGGTGTGGCGGCGCGCCGTCCTGCCGATGACAGAACACCTCCTGCGGCTCGAACGGCCCGGCGAAGACGCACGCCCGTCGGACGCGATCGACGCGCTGATGGCTGCGGGTGGCGCGGCGATGGACCTGGGGCGGGCCCCGCTCGTCGATCTGCATGTGGCCGAACTGCCCGGGGGACGCTGGCTCGGGCTGGTGCGGATGCATCACATGTTGCAGGACCACCTGGGCATGGACGTCCTCCTTCGGGAAATGCGCGCGGTGCTCGCCGGACGAGTGGAGCACTTGGCGCCTGCACTGCCGTTCCGCAATTTCGTGGCTCAGTCCCGGGATGTGTCCCGATCTGAGCATGAGCGTTTCTTCGCTGATCTGCTGGGTGATGTGACCGAGGCGACCGCGCCGTTCGGGTTGATGGACGTCCGGGGCGACGGCGCCGATGTCGGCTCGGTAGTGGTCCCGGTGGACGACGAGGTCGTTTCCCGGTTGCGTGAGGTGGCGCGGCAGTTGGGCGTGAGTCCGGCGACGGTTCTGCATGTGGCGTGGGCGCGGGTGTTGGCGACGTTGTCGGGCCGTGAGGACGTGGTGTTCGGAACGGTGCTGTTCGGGCGGATGAATGCCGGTGCCGGCGCTGATCGGGTGCTGGGACCTTTCATCAACACCTTGCCGGTGCGGGTCCGGACGGGTGGGACGGGGGTGCGGGCGGCTGTTGAGGAGATGCGCGTCCAGTTGGCGGGGTTGCTGGAGCACGAGCACACACCGTTGGCGGTGGCTCAGCAGGCCAGCGGAATCGTAGGAAACACGCCCCTGTTCACCTCGCTGTTCAACTACGTCCACGCCGACCAGATCCGATCCGATCATTTGTCCGCCGAACAAGTCCCCGCAGATCAAGGTTCCGCAGATCAAGGTTCCGCAGATCAGGTTCCCGCCGACCAGATGCCCGCAGACCAGGCGGTGGACGAAGCCCGGGAGTTACCGATCGAGGGAATCCGGAGCCTCCTCGACCGGGACCGGACGAACTACCCGCTGACCGTGGGTGTCAATGACGACGGCGCCGCCAGGCTCAGCGTGACGGTCCAAGCCGTCGGGTCCATCGACGCGCCCGCGGTCGGCCGCCGGCTGGGCATCGCGATGCAGAACCTTGTCGACGCTCTGGCCGGCACGCTGCGCGGTGCTCCGGACACCCCGCTGCGATCGATCGACGTACTCGGCGAGCGTGAGCGCGACCGGTTGCTGAGCGGTTGGAACGACACCGCCGCAGCCCTCCCGGACTCCTCGGTCACCGAACTGTTCGAGCGGTGGGCGACGGCCACGCCGGACGCGGTGGCGGTGGTGGCGGACGGAACGGAACTGTCGTACGGGGAGCTGAACGGGCGGGCGAACCGGCTGGCCCGGTGGCTGATCGCGCGCGGCGCGGGACCGGAGCGGTTCGTCGCGGTGGGGTTGCCCCGCTCGGCGGACCTGCTGGTGGCGCTGCTGGCGGTGGCCAAGTCGGGAGCCGCGTACCTGCCGGTCGACGTGGACTATCCGGCCGAGCGGCTCGCGCTGATGATCGCCGACGCCGCGCCGATCGCGGCGGTGACGTGCGAGCGGCTGGCGGGGCTGCTGCCGGCCGCCGGGACGACCGTGGTCGTGGACGACCCGGACACCGCCGAGGCGGTCGCGGCATGCTCGGCGGCGGACGTGACCGACGCCGACCGGACCGCGCCGGTCGCGGACGGCCACCCCATGTACGTGATCTTCACGTCCGGGTCCACGGGCCGGCCCAAGGGAGTGGTGATCCCCCGGCTGGCTTTGGTGAACCTGCTGGTCGGGATGCAGGAGCAGGTGAACCTGCAAGCGGGCGAGCGGCTGCTGGCGGTGACCACGGTCGGATTCGACATCGCCGGCCTGGAGCTGTTCCTGCCGCTCGTGCGCGGCGGCACGGTGGTGCTGGCCGGCAAGGACGTCCTGTACGACCCAGAGGCGCTGGGACGGCTGGTCGCCGACACCGGGGTCGGTGTCGTCCAGGCCACGCCGAGCCTGTGGCGGTCGGTGCTGACGGGCGGTGGCGTCGATCTGGCAGGGCTGCGGGTGCTGGTCGGCGGTGAGGCGCTGGCGGCGGATCTGGCGGCCGCGCTGGCGGAGTCCGCCGATGCGGTGCTGAACGTGTACGGGCCGACGGAGACGACCATCTGGTCGACGTCGGCGCCGCTGGCCCGGGGGGTGACCGGGGAGCCGCCGATCGGCCGGCCCATCGCCAACACCCGGGTGTTCGTCCTGGACGCGGCGTTGCGGCCGGTACCGGCGGGTGTGGCGGGGGAGCTGTACATCGGTGGCAGCGGGTTGGCGCGCGGCTACCTGCGCCAGCCGGCACTGACCGGGCAGCGGTTCGTCGCCTGCCCCTTCGGCCCGGCCGGGGCGCGGATGTACCGCACCGGGGACCTGGTGATGTGGGGCGCGGACGGCCGGCTCGCGTTCATCGGCCGGGTGGACGAACAGGTCAAGATCCGCGGGTTCCGGATCGAGCTCGGCGAGATCGAGGCCGTCCTGCTGACGCACCCGGGCGTGTCGCGGGCCGTGGCGATCACCCGGGAGGACACGCCGGGCGACAGGCGCCTCGTCGCCTACGTCGTGCCGGACACCGACGGCGCCACGTCCGCGGATGTGACCGCGAACGGAGTGGCGGACGCTGCCGCGAACGGAGCCGCGGATGTGGCCGCGGACGATGTCGCGGATGGTGACTTGCGGGGGTTCGTCGCGCGGTGGCTGCCGGAGTACATGGTGCCGGCGGCCGTGGTCACGCTGCCGGAGCTGCCGTTGACGGCGAACGGGAAGCTGGATCGGCGGGCGTTGCCGGCACCCGAGTACACCGCGGGCGAGGGCCGTGGCCCGTCGACGGTCCAGGAGGAACTCCTGTGCGGGACGTTCGCGCAGGTGCTCGGCGTGGAGTCGGTGGGGGTGCACGACAGCTTCTTCGACCTCGGCGGGCATTCGCTGCTGGCGGTCCGGTTGGTGTCGCGTATCCGGGCTCTGCTCGGCCTGGAGGTCGAGGTCCGGACGCTGTTCGACGTGCCGACGGTGGCGGGGCTGGCCGCACGGCTGGTCGCGGACGGCGCGGGCCGGGCCCGGACGCCGCTGCGGGCCGGCGCGCGCCCCGAGCGGGTACCGCTGTCGTTCGCGCAGCGCCGGCTGTGGTTCCTGGCCCGGCTGGAGGGCCCGAGCCCCACCTACAACCTTCCGATGATCATCCGTCTGGCGGGTGGGCTGGACATCGCGGCGCTCACGGCGGCCCTGCGGGACGTGATCGGACGCCACGAGTCGCTGCGCACGGTCTTCCCGGTGGCGGACGGCGAGCCGTACCAGCGGATCCTGGACGCGGTGGACCTCGAATGGGCCCCGGAGGTGCGTCGGGTCGACCCCGGCGGGCTGGGCGAGGCGGTGGCGCAGGCGAGGGGGCACGCGTTCGACCTGGCGGTGGAGATGCCGATCCGGGCGTGGCTGTTCGAGACCGGGACGGACGAGCGGGTACTGACGGTGGTGGTGCACCACATCGCCGGTGACGGCTGGTCGATGGGCCCGCTGGCCCGGGACCTGTCGGCGGCGTACGCGGCGCGGCTTCAGGGGCAGGCTCCGGAGTGGGAGCCGCTGCCCGTCCAGTACGCCGACTACGCGTTGTGGCAACGGGAGCTGCTCGGTGAGGAGGATGACCCGGACAGTCTGCTGGCGGCGCAGGTCGGCTACTGGCGGCGGACCCTCTCCGGTGCGCCGGAGGAACTGGTGCTGCCGGTCGACCGGTCCCGTCCGGCGGCGGCGGGTCACCGCGGGCATCAGGTGGCGGCGCTGGTTCCGGAGCCGGTGCACGGACGGCTGGCGGCGCTCGCCCGCGCCGAGGGCGTCACGCTGTTCATGGTGTTGCAGGCCGCGCTGGCGGTGACCCTGTCGCGGCTCGGCGCCGGGACCGACATCCCGGTCGGGACGGCGGTCGCGGGGCGGACCGACGAGGCGCTGGACGACCTGGTCGGCTTCTTCGTCAACACCCTGGTGATCCGCACGGACCTGTCCGGTGACCCGGAGTTCCGGGAGGTCCTCGGCCGGGTGCGCGATGCGAGCCTGGACGCCCTGGCGCACCAGGACGTGCCGTTCGAGCGGCTGGTCGAGGAGCTGGCCCCGTCCCGGTCCTTGGCACGGCATCCGCTGTTCCAGGTGATGCTGACCGTCGAGAACACCGGCCGCGCGGCATTGGAACTGCCGGGGGTGCGGGCAGGCAGCGGGCATTCCGCGGCGGACGGTCCGGCGCTGGTGCCCGCGAGGTTCGACCTTGACGTGATGCTCGGCGAGGTGGTCGACGACGAGGGGCGTCCGGCCGGATTGCGCGGGTCGGTGACCGGGTCGGCGGACCTGTTCGACGCCGGCACGGTCGAGGCCGTCGCCCGGCGCTTCGTGCGGGTGCTGGAGCGGGTGGCCGAGGCTCCGGCCGTGCGGCTGCACGCGGTGGACGTCCTCGACGACGAGGAGCGGGAGCTGCTGCTGACCGGCTGGAACGACACCGCGGCGGCGCGTCCGGACGTGCTCGTGCCGCGGTCGTTCGAGCGGTGGGCGGCTGCCGCACCGGACGCGGTGGCGGTGGTGGCGGACGGCGCCGAGGTGCCGTACGGGGACCTGGACGCGGCGGCGAACCGGATGGCGCACTACCTGCGCGGCAGGGGTGTGGGCGCGGAGTCGGTGGTGGGACTGTGCCTTCCCCGCGACGCACGAATGATCACCGCGATCCTGGGCGTGTGGAAGGCCGGGGCGGCCTATGTTCCGGTCGACACGCGCTATCCGGCCGAGCGCGCCGGGTTCATGCTCGCCGACAGCGGCGCGGAACTGGTGGTGACCACCCGGGACGTGCTGGACGGGCTGCCACCCGGCCGGGCGCGGGCAGTGGCCCTCGACGATCCGGAGACCATGGCGGAGCTCGCCGGGTGCCCCGAGACCACGGTGGAGGACGCCGGCGCCGGGCCCGGCGCGCTCGCCTACGTGATCTACACGTCGGGGTCGACCGGAACGCCGAAGGGCGCGGCGGTCACCCACGGCTCGCTGGCGAACCTGGTGTCGGTGTTCGGCCCGGTGATGGGCGCGGCCCCCGGCGAAGGCGTGCTGCAGTTCGCGTCGTTCAGCTTCGACGCGTCGGTCCTGGACGTGGCGGTGGCGCTGGCGCACGGCGCGACGCTGTGGGTGGCCGGCGAGCGGCAGCGTTCGCAGCCCCGGCTGCTGCGCGAGCTGTCCGGGGTGACGGCGGCGAGCGTGGTGCCGTCGCTGCTGGGCGTGCTCGACCCGCGGGACCTGGCCCATGTCGGAACGGTGCTGGTGGGCGCGGAGGCGATCAGCGAGGCGGCGGCGCGGACGTGGTCCTCGGGGCGGCGCCTGGTGAACACCTACGGGCCGACCGAGGCGACGGTCATGGTGGCGTCGGGGGCGGTGGATCCCGACCGTCCCGGCCCGGTGCCGTTCGGACGTCCGATCGCCGGCGCCCGGCTGTACGTCCTGGACGAGCGGCTCCGGCCGGCCCCAGTCGGGGTGGCCGGCGAGCTGTACATCGCCGGGGTCGGGCTGGCGCGGGGATATGTGCGTCGCCCGGGACTGACCGGCGAACGCTTCGTGGCGTGCCCGTTCGGGGACGCCGGTGAGCGGATGTACCGGACCGGGGACCTGGCCACATGGGCTCCCGACGGCCAGCTGATGTTCGCGGGCCGCGCCGACGACCAGGTGAAGATCCGCGGCTTCCGGATCGAGCCCGGCGAGGTCGAGGCCGTCCTGCACTCGCATCCGGCCATCACCCGGGCGGCCGTGGTCGCCAGGGAGGACTCCCCCGGGGACAGGCGCCTCGTGGCCTACGTGGTGCCCACCGAGGTGCTCGACACCGATGCGCTGGACGCGGAGCTGCGGGAACTCGTGGCGCGGCGGCTGCCGGAGCACATGGTCCCGGCCGCGGTGGTACCCCTGCCCGAGCTCCCGCTGACCCCCAACGGCAAGCTCGACCGCCGGGCGTTGCCGGCCCCGGAGTACGCCGCGGGTGCGGGCCGCGCTCCGGCGACGGTGCGGGAGGAGATCCTGTGCGCGGCGTTCGCCGAGGTCCTGGGGCTGTCGTCGGTGAGCGTGGACGACGACTTCTTCCGCCTGGGCGGGCATTCGCTGCTGGCGGTGACGTTGGTGGAGCTGATGCGGACGCGCGGGGTGCCGGTGTCGGTGCGGGCGCTGTTCGAGTCGCCGACACCGGCGGGCATGGCGCGGGCCGCCGGAGTCGAGGCGGTGGAGGTCCCGGCGAACCTGATCCCCGCGGACGCCGCGCGGATCACGCCGGAGATGCTGCCGCTGGTGGACCTCTCCCAGGACGAGGTGGACCGGATCGTCGCCGGCGTGCCCGGCGGCGCGGCGAACGTGGCGGACGTGTACCCGCTGGCGCCGCTCCAGGAAGGGATGCTGTTCCACCATCTGCTGGCGGGCGGCGGCGCGGACGCCTACGTGACGGTGTGGGGGCTGGAGTTCGACACCCGGGCGCGCCTGGACGGGTTCACGCGGGCGTTGCAGCAGGTGGTCGACCGGCACGACATCTACCGCACGGGCGTGATGTGGGAGGGGCTGCGCGAACCCGTCCAGGTGGTGTGCCGGCAGGTGACGCTGCCGGTGCGGGAACACGTGCTGGACTCCGCTGGACCCGAGCCGGTGGAGGCCCTGTCGGCCCTCGCGGGATGGGGCATGGACCTGGGCCGGGCGCCCCTGCTCGACCTGCACGTCGCCGAGGTGCACGACGGCCGGTGGCTCGGCGTGGTGCGGATGCACCACATGGTGCAGGACCACCAGGGCATGGACGTGCTGATGCAGGAACTGCGGCGCGTGCTCACCGGCAGGACGGAACGGCTGGCGCCCGCGCTGCCGTTCCGCAACTTCGTCGCCCAGACCCGCGAAGGCGTCTCCCGCGCCGACCATGAGCGGTTCTTCGCCGGCCTGCTCGGCGACGTGACCGAGACGACGGCACCGTTCGGCCTGATGGACGTCCACGGAGACGGCAGTGGCCTGGCCACCGAGCTGGTCCGGATTCCCGGTGCGGTCGTCACCGCGCTGCGGGCGACGGCGCGGCGGCTCGGAGTGAGCACGGCGACGGTGCTGCACGTGGCGTGGGCGCGGGTGCTGGCCACGCTCTCGGGACGTGACGATGTGGTGTTCGGCACCGTCCTGTTCGGGCGTATGAACGCCGGAGAGGGCGCCGACCGGGTCCAGGGCCCGTTCTTCAACACGCTGCCGGTGCGGGTCCGGACCGGCCGGATCGGGGTCCGCGCGGCGGTCGAGGAGATGCGGACCCAGCTGGCCGGGTTGCTGGAGCACGAGCACGCGCCGCTGGCGGTGGCGCAGCAGGCCAGCGGGATCGTGGGCAACACGCCGCTGTTCACCTCGCTGTTCAACTACCGGCACGCGGGCCAGGAGGCGGACCGCGCCCAGCAGGAGACCGTCGAGGGGATCCGGCAGGTCTTCACCCGGCTGCAGAACAGCTACCCGCTGACGGTGTCGGTGAACGACTGGGGCCGCGAGGAGCTCAGCTTCAGCGTGCTGGCGGTGGCGTCCATCGACGCGCGCGCGGTCGGCCACCTGATCCGCACTGCCGTGGAGAACATGGTCACCACGCTCAATCGGGCGCTGGACGATGGCCCGGATGCGGCCCTGCGGACCCTCGACGTCCTCGACGACGCGGAACGCCACCGGCTGCTGAGGGAATGGAACGACACGGCGGCGACAGCGACCCCGACCCCCAGCCTCGTGGAGTTGTTCGAACGCACGGCGAGCGCCGACCCGGAGGCCGTGGCGTTGCTCGCCGGCGGCACGGCGGTCTCCTACCGGGACCTGAACGCGCGCGCGGACCGGCTCGCGCACCATCTGCGGAACGCGGGCGTGGGCGCGGAATCGGTCGTGGCGCTGTGCCTGCCGTCCGGGGCGGAGACGATCACGGCGATCCTGGGCGTCTGGAAGGCCGGCGCGGCGTACCTGCCGATCGACGGGCGGCTGCCGGCGGACCGGATCGCGTTCATGCTCGCCGACAGCGGGACGCGGTTGCTGCTGGCGGACCGGACGGAGGCCGCGGCGCTGACCGGCGAGCCCGGGACGGACACGACGGCCCCGCCCGACGGCCAGAACGTCGCCGGTGTCCCCGTCATCTGGCTGGACGATCCGCACGCGCTGGACGCCCCGCGTGCGCTGGACGATCCGCGTGTGCTTGACGGGGGCGCCGCGCGCCCGCCGGCTCCGTCAGGGCCGGTGGCGGCGGACCCGTCCGCCCTCGCCTACGTGATCTACACCTCGGGTTCGACGGGGACACCGAAGGGCGTGGCGGTCACCCAGGGCTCGCTGGCCAACTACGTGACCTCGGTGTCGGCGCGCCTCGGCTGGTCCGGTGCGGGGGCGCGGTACGGGTTGCTGCAACCGCAGGTGACCGACCTGGGCAACACGGTGGTGTTCGTCAGCCTGGTCACGGGCGGGCAGCTGCACGTGCTGGACCAGGCGTCCGTCATGGACGCCGACACGGTGGCCGGATACCTCGCCGAGCACCGCATCGACTTCGTCAAGACGGTGCCCTCGCACATGGCCGCCCTGGCCGCCGCGGCGGGCATGGAGCGGGTCGTCCCGCGCCGGTCGTTGGTGCTCGGTGGGGAGGCGGCCCCCCTCGCCTGGGTGGACGATCTGGTCCGGACGGCCGGAGACCGGCGGGTGTTCAACCACTACGGTCCGACCGAGACCACGATCGGGATCGCTACCGCCGAACTGTCGCCCGCTTCGCTCGCCTCAGGCGTCGTGCCGATCGGCACGCCGATCGCCGGCACCCGCCTGTACGTCCTGGACGACGCGCTGATGCCCGTCCCGGTCGGGGTGGTCGGCGAACTGTACGCCGCCGGTTCGCCCGTCGCCCGCGGGTACGTCGCACGTCCCGGCCTCACCGGGCAACGGTTCGTGGCATGCCCCTTCGGGGCCGGGGAGCGGATGTACCGCACCGGAGACCTCGCCCGGTGGACCCCGGACGGGCAACTCGTGTTCGCCGGCCGGGCGGACGAGCAGGTGAAGATCCGCGGTTTCCGGATCGAACCCGCGGAGATCGAGGCGGCCCTGCGCGCCTACCCCGGCGTCGCGCAGGCGGCCGTGGTCGCCCGCGAGGACACCCCGGCGGGCAGGCGCATCGTCGCCTACATCGTCCACGGCGACGGCGACCGCGACACCGGCCCTGGCGGTGACGGGCTCGCCGACAGCGGCCACGAGGCGTTGCGGGAGCACCTGACCCGTCGGCTGCCCGACTACATGGTCCCCGCCGCCATCGTTCCGCTCCCCGAACTCCCGCTGACCCCCAGCGGAAAACTGGACCGGGGGGCCCTGCCCGCGCCCGGCCGCACGGCGGCCAAGACCACCGCCCGCGAGCCCGCCAACGAGAACGAGGCGATCCTGTGCGAGGTCTTCGCCGAAGTACTCGAACGGGAGTCGGTCCAGGTGGACGACGACTTCTTCGACCTGGGCGGCCATTCCCTGCTCGCGATCCGGCTGCTGTCGCGGATCCGGTCCAGGCTCAGCGTGGAAGTCAAGATCCGGGCCCTGTTCGAGGCGCCGACCCCGGAACGGCTCGCGGCGAAGCTTGGAAGCCCGAAGAAGGCTCGACCGGCATTACGTCCGATGCGTAAGGAGAATCAGTGATGATTCCGTTGTCGTTCGCGCAGCGCCGACTGTGGTTCCTGAGCCAGCTGGAAGGCCCCAGCCCCACCTACAACCTTCCGCTGATGATCTCGCTCACCGGGAACCTCGACCCGGCGGCGCTGGACGCGGCGCTGCGGGACGTGATCGTTCGACATGAGGCGTTGCGCACCACCTTCCAGGTCGCCGACGGCGAGCCGTACCAGCACATCCTGAGCCCGCACGAGCTGGACTGGGAGTTGCAGGTACACCACGTCGCCTCCAACGAACTGCACGCGGCGGCCGAGCGCGCCGCGTGGCACACCTTCGACCTCTCCCAGGAGGTGCCGATCCGGGCGTGGCTCTTCCTCACGGGCGATGGCGAAGGTGAGAGCCTGGTCGTGATCCTGGTGCACCACATCGCCGGTGACGGCTGGTCGATGGGGCCGCTCGCCCGGGACGTGTCGACGGCGTACGCGGCACGGCTGGAGGGCCGGGAACCGGGCTGGGAACCACTGCCGGTGCAGTACGCCGACTATGCGTTATGGCAGCGGGAACTGCTGGGTGAGGAATCCGACCCGGAAAGCCTTGTCGTCGAACAGGTCGAGTACTGGCGGCGGACGCTCGCCGGAGCGCCGGAGGAGCTGACGCTGCCGGCGGACCGTCCGCGTCCGGCGGTCGCGACCCACCGCGGATACAGGGTGCCGTTACAGGCCCCACCCGACGTGCACGAACGGCTGGCGGAGCTGTCGCGCGCCGAGGGCGCCACCACGTTCATGGTGTTGCAGGCGGTGCTGGCCGTCCTGCTGCGCCGGCTCGGCGCCGGCACCGACATCCCGATCGGCGCGGTCGTCGCGGGACGCACCGACGAGGCACTGGACGACCTGGTCGGCTTCTTCGTCAACACCTTGGTGATCCGGGCGGACCTGTCGGGAGACCCGGCCTTCCGTGACGTGCTCGCCCGCGTGCGGGAGGTGAGCCTGGACGCGCTGGAGCACCAGGACGTGCCGTTCGAACGCGTCGTGGAGGAACTCGCCCCGGTGCGGTCGCTGAGCCGGAGCCCGCTGTTCCAGGTGGCGCTGACCGTCCAGAACACCAGGCGCTCGACGCTCCCGCTGCCCGACGTGCGCACCGACGGCGGCGCGGGCTCGGTCACGGACAAGCCCGCCATGGTGCCGGTCAAGTTCGACATCGATGTGGCGGTCTGGGAGGTGTACGACGAGCAGGGCGGTCCGGCGGGACTGCGCGGGTCGATGACGGTGGCGGCCGACCTGTTCGACGTGGAATCGGTCGTGACGTTCGCGCGACGGTGGGAGCGGGTCCTCGACCTCGTGACCGCGGCCCCTGACGTCCCGCTGCGCACGCTCGACATCCTCGACGCCCAGGAACGTAGCCGGATCCTCGACGAATGGAACGACACCGCGGTGGCGGGCCCGGCGTCCACCGTCGTGGAGCGGTTCGAACGGCAGGTCTCCGCCGCCCCGGACGCGGTGGCGGTGCTGGCCGGCGGCGTCGGCCTGTCGTATGCGGAACTGGACGCGTCGGCGAACCGGCTGGCCGGTCACCTGCGCGGCCTGGGGGTGGGCGCGGAGTCGGTCGTGGGCCTGTGCCTGCCACGTGGCGTGGAACTGGTGACGGCGATCGTCGCGGTCCTGAAGACGGGCGCGGCGTACCTGCCGATCGACGTGCGATACCCGGCGGAGCGGATCGGGTTCATGCTGGCCGACAGCCGCACACTGGTCGTGCTGGGCACCGGGGAAGTCCTCGATGAGCTGCCGCTGCGGGGATTCCTGCCGGTCGCGCTGGACGACCCGACCGTGCGGGCACAGCTCGCGGCGAGCCCGGACACGTCGCCGGACGTGACGATCCATCCGTCCGCTGCGGCGTATGTGATCTATACGTCGGGTTCGACGGGGACGCCGAAGGGTGTGGCGGCCACTCATGGTGGTGTGGCGAACCTGGTGGCGGCGCAGGCTAAGTGGTTCGGGGTCGAGCCGGGTTCGCGGGTGTTGCAGTTCGCGTCGGTGGGGTTCGACGCGGCGGTGTCCGAGGTGCTGGTGACGTTGTGCTCGGGAGCGGCACTGGTGATGGCGTCGGGCGAGGAGGAACTCGTCCCGGGTGCGGGGCTGGTGGAGCTGATCGCTGGTCACGGAGTCACGCATGCGACGGTGCCGCCTGCGGTGCTCGGGGCGTTGGACGTGGGTGATCTGTCGGCGGTGGAGACGTTGGTGTCGGCGGGTGAGGCCCTGGACGCGGGATTGGTCGACCAGTGGGCTTCGGGTCGTCGTTTGATCAATGCGTATGGTCCGACGGAGACGACGGTGTGTGCGTCGATGTCGGCGCCGTTGGCTGCGGGGGATGAGCCGACGATCGGCACGCCGATGGCCAACACGCGCGTGTTCGTCCTGGACGACACCCTCAACCTGGTCCCGGCGGGTGCCCTGGGGGAGCTGTATGTGGCGGGCGCCGGGCTGGCGCGGGGCTATGTGGGGCAGCCGACGCTGACGGGGCAGCGGTATGTGGCCTGTCCGTTCGGGCCGTCCGGTGAACGGATGTACCGAACGGGGGACCTGGCGAAGTGGACCTCTGATGGTCGGTTGGTGTTCGCCGGCCGGGCGGACGAGCAGGTGAAGATCCGCGGGTTCCGGATCGAACCCGGCGAGATCGAGGCCGCGCTGGCGGCGCATCCGGACGTGAACCAGGCCGCGGTGATCGCCCGCGAGGACACTCCGGGCGACAAGAGGCTCGTCGCCTACATCGTGGCCGCCGATCTCGACCCCGACTCCGACGTCGCCGCCGGTGATCTGCGGGAGTTCGTGGCGGCACGGCTGCCGGAGTACATGGTCCCGGCCACGGTGGTCACGCTCGCCGAACTACCCCTGACCGCCAACGGCAAGCTGGATCGCAAGGCCCTGCCCTCGCCCGACTACGCCGCCGGTGCCGGGGCGGGCCGGGGCCCGTCGACGGCGCAGGAGGAGATCCTCTGCGGGGCGTTCGCCGACGTCCTGGGCCTGGATTCGGTGGGCGTGGATGACAGCTTCTTCGAGTTGGGCGGGCATTCGCTGCTGGCCGTCCGGTTGGTGTCGCGGATCAGGACCGTCCTCGGCGCGGAGGTCGAGGTCCGGACGTTGTTCGAGGTGCCGACGGTCGCCGGGCTCGCCGCCCGCCTGGCCGGAGACGCCGTGGACCAGGCTCGCCTGCCGTTGCGGGCGGTGGAGCGTCCCGAACGCCCACCGCTGTCGTTCGCGCAACGCCGGCTGTGGTTCCTGGCCCAGTTGGAAGGCCCGAGCCAGACCTACAACGTTCCCACGCCCATCCGCCTGCCGGAGGTCGACGTCCCGGCGCTGCGTGCGGCGCTGCGGGACGTGATCGGACGCCACGAGTCGCTGCGGACGGTCTTCCCGTCCGTGGACGGTGAGCCTTACCAGCACATCCTGGATGTGCGGGATCTGGAGTGGGACCTCCAGGTGGTGCCGGTCGAGGCCGGGAGACTTTCGGAGTCCGTGAGGACCGCGTCGCGTTACGTGTTCGATCTGTCGGTGGAGGTGCCGATCCGGGCGTGGTTGTTCCAGGCCGGTTCGGATGAGCAGGTGTTGATGGTGGTGATGCATCACATTGCCAGTGATGGGTGGTCGCGTGGTCCGTTGGGGCGGGATGTGTCGGTGGCGTATGCGGCGCGGGTTCGGGGTGAGGCTCCGGTGTGGGAGCCGTTGCCGGTGCAGTATGCCGATTATGCGTTGTGGCAGCGTGAGCTGCTGGGTGAGGAGTCCGCCCCGGACAGCTTGTTGTCGGCGCAGGTGGAGTACTGGCGGCGGACTCTGTCGGGTGCGCCCGAGGAGTTGACGCTGCCGGTGGATCGTCCGCGTCCTTCGGTGGCGAGTCATCGTGGGCATGCGGTGCCGTTGCGGGTTCCGGCCGATGTTCATGAGCGGCTGGTGGAGTTGTCGCGTGCCGAGGGCGTGACGACGTTCATGGTCGTGCAGGCGGCTCTGGCGGTGACCCTGTCACGGCTGGGCGCCGGCACCGACATCCCGATCGGATCGGGCATCGCGGGCCGCACCGACGAAGCCCTCGACGATCTCGTCGGGTTCTTCGTCAACACGTTGGTGATCCGGACGGACCTGTCCGGCGATCCTGAGTTCCGGCACGTCCTGGCGCGGGTGCGTGAGGCGAGCCTGAGCGCTTTGGCGCACCAGGACGTCCCGTTCGAGCGGCTGGTCGAAGAGCTGGCACCAACGCGGTCGATGGCGCGGCATCCGTTGTTCCAGGTCGTGCTCACGCTGCAGAACGTCGAACGCGCGGCGCTGGACATCCCCGGCGCACGGGCGGGGGCCGGAGCGGTTCCCGGCCTGGACACCGCCGCGGCAACCGTGGTGAAGACCGACATGGACATCATGGTCGGGGAGGCGTTCGACGAGCACGGCCGCCCGATGGGGCTGCGCGGCTCGGTGACCGTGGCTGCGGACCTGTTCGACGCACCGGCGGCGGGCAGGTTCGCCGACTGGTTCACCCGCGTCCTCGACGTGGTGACCGCGGTCCCCGACGTCGCCTTGCACGCGGTGGACGTGCTCGACCCGCGGGAGCGCGACCAACTGCTCGCGGGCTGGAACGACACCGCGACCGGGACCCCGAGCGGAACGGGGCTCGACTCGTTCGAGCGGCAGACGGCGACAGCCCCGGACGCGGTGGCGCTGATCGGCGAGGGCGCGGAGCTGACCTACGCCGACCTGAACGCGTCGGCCAATCGGCTGGCCGGCTACCTGCGGGGCCTGGGGGTGGGCCCCGAGTCGGTGGTGGGCCTGTGCATGCCGCGCGGCGCGCAGCTCGTGACGGCGATCCTGGGCGTCCTGAAGACGGGAGCCGCGTATCTGCCGATCGATGCGCGGCTGCCCGCCGGCCGTCTGGCGTTCATGCTGGCCGACAGCAGGACGCAACTGGTGCTGGGCACGCAGGACGTGATCGACGATCTTCCTGCCGGACGGGTCCGTCTGATCGCGCTGGACGATCCGGCGATCGCCGTACACCTGGCCGGGTATCCCGACACGTCGCCGGACGTGACGATCCATCCGTCCGCTGCGGCGTATGTGATCTATACGTCGGGTTCGACGGGGACGCCGAAGGGTGTGGCGGCCACTCATGGTGGTGTGGCGAACCTGGTGGCGGCGCAGGCTGAGTGGTTCGGGGTCGAGCCGGGTTCGCGGGTGTTGCAGTTCGCGTCGGTGGGGTTCGACGCGGCGGTGTCCGAGGTGCTGGTGACGTTGTGCTCGGGTGCGGCACTGGTGATGGCGACGGCGGACGAACTGGTGCCGGGTGCGGGGCTGGCGGAGGTGGTGGCCGGTCATGGGGTGACGCACGCGACCGTGCCTCCGGCCGTGCTGGCCGCGCTGGATGCGGACGCTTTGGACTCGGTGGAGACGTTGGTGTCGGCGGGTGAGGCCCTGGACGCGGGTTCGGTGGAGCGGTGGGCTTCGGGTCGTCGTTTGATCAATGCGTATGGTCCGACGGAGACGACGGTGTGTGCGTCGATGTCGGTGCCGTTGGCTGTGGGGGATGAGCCGACGATCGGCGCGCCGATGGCCAACACGCGCGTGTTCGTCCTGGACGACACCTTGAACCCGGCGCCCGTCGGCGCGGTAGGCGAACTGTACGTCGCGGGTGCAGGTGTGGCCCGCGGATACGTGGGACGGCCGACCCTCACCGCCGAGCGGTTCGTCGCCTGCCCGTTCGGGCCGTCCGGTGAGCGCATGTACCGGACCGGGGACCTCGCCAAATGGACCTCCGCCGGGCGGCTGATGTTCGCCGGCCGCGCCGACGACCAGGTGAAGATCCGCGGATTCCGCATCGAGCCCGGCGAGATCGAGTCCGTGCTGCGCACTCACCCGGACATCGTCCAGGCCGCGGTGGTCGCCCGCGCGGACACCCCGGGGGACCGGCGTCTTGTCGCCTACATAGTGCCCGCGGATGCCGATGCCGACGCGGGCACCGGAGCCGCTGCCGACATCGACACCGGCGGGCTGCGGAAGTTCGTGGCGGGACGGCTCCCGGAGTACATGGTCCCGGCCGCCGTGGTCACCCTGGCCGGGCTGCCCCTGACCGTCAGCGGCAAGCTCGACCGCAAGGCACTGCCCGCCCCCGACTACGCCGCCGCGGCCGGAGCGGGCCGAGGCCCGGCGACCGTGCAGGAGGAGATCCTGTGCGGAGCGTTCGCCGAGGTGCTCGGCCTGGGCTCGGTGGGCGTGGAAGACGGCTTCTTCGACCTCGGCGGGCACTCGCTGCTGGCCGTCCGCCTCGTCTCCCGGATCAGGGCCGTGCTCGGAGTGGAGATCGAGGTCCGGACGCTGTTCGAGCTGCCGACCGTGGCCGGGCTGGCCGCCCGCCTGGCCGAGGGCGAGGCGGGCCAGGCCCGTACCCCGTTGCGGGCGGTGGAGCGGCCCGAGCGGATACCGCTGTCGTTCGCGCAGCGCCGGCTGTGGTTCCTGGCCCAGCTCGAAGGCCCGAGCGCGACCTACAACATTCCCGCCGTGCTCCGGTTGGCGGGCGACGTGGACATCGCCGCGTTGGCCGCGGCGCTACGGGACGTCATCGGGCGCCACGAGTCGCTGCGGACGGTGTTCCCGTCCGTGGACGGTGAGCCCTACCAGCACATCCTGGATGTGCGGGATCTCCAATGGGATCTGGCGGTGTCCCGGACAGATGCCGGGGACCTGGCCGAGTCCGTTGCGCAGGCCGGGCAGTACGCGTTCGATCTGTCGGTGGAGGTGCCGATCCGGGCGTGGTTGTTCCAGGCCGGTTCGGATGAGCAGGTGCTGGTGGTGGTGATGCATCACATTGCCAGTGATGGGTGGTCGCGTGGTCCGTTGGGGCGGGATGTGTCGGTGGCGTATGCGGCGCGGGTTCGGGGTGAGGTTCCGGTGTGGGAGCCGTTGCCGGTGCAGTATGCCGATTATGCGTTGTGGCAGCGTGAGTTGCTGGGTGAGGAGTCCGACCCGGACAGCTTGTTGTCGGCGCAGGTGGAGTACTGGCGGCGGACTCTGTCGGGTGCGCCGGAGGAGCTAGTGCTGCCGGTGGACCGTCCGCGTCCTTCGGTGGCCAGTCATCGTGGGCATGCGGTGCCGTTGCGGGTTCCGGCCGATGTTCATGAGCGGCTGGCAGAACTGGCCCGGGCAGAAGGCGCCACGACGTTCATGGTCGTGCAGGCCGCTCTGGCGGTCACCCTGTCACGGCTCGGCGCCGGCACCGACATCCCGATCGGATCGGGCATCGCGGGCCGCACCGACGAAGCCCTCGACGATCTCGTCGGGTTCTTCGTCAACACGTTGGTGATCCGGACGGACCTGTCCGGTGACCCCGAGTTCCGGCACGTCCTGGCGCGGGTGCGCGAGACGAGCCTGAGCGCCTTCGCACATCAGGACGTCCCGTTCGAGCGGCTCGTGGAGGAGTTGGCCCCCGAGCGGGCGATGGCGCGGCACCCGTTGTTCCAGGTGATGCTCACCTTGCAGAACGTCGAACGCGCGGTGCTGGACCTGCCCGGCGCCCGCATGGGAGCCGCCCCGGCGACCGACGCCGCGATGATCGCATCAGTGAAGACCGACCTCGATGTGATGGTCGGCGAGGTGTTCGACGACGAGGGCCGTCCGGCGGGATTGCGCGGGTCGGTGACGGCGGCGGCCGACCTGTTCGACGCGCCCACGGCGGAACGGATCGTGGACTGGTTCGTCCGCGTACTGGACGAGGTGACCGCCGACCCGGAAATCGCCCTGCACGCGGTCGACGTCCTCGACGCCGAGGAGCGCGAGCGGCTCCTCGTCTCGTGGAACGACACCGCGGCCGAAACGGAAACGGCGGGAACGACCGTCCTCGACCTGTTCGCGCGGCAGGTGGCGGCCGCCCCGGACGCGGTGGCGGTGCTCGCCGGCGCGACAGAGACGACCTACGCCGAACTGGACGCGCGGGCGAACCGGCTGGCCGGTCATCTGCGTGATCTGGGTGTGGGCGCGGAGTCGGTGGTCGCGCTGTGCCTGCCGCGTGGCGTGCCGCTGATCGCGACGATCATGGCGGTGTTGAAGGCCGGCGCGGCGTACCTGCCGATCGACGCACGGCTGCCGGCCGAACGTGTCGCGTTCATGCTCGCCGACAGCCGTACGCGGCTCCTGCTGGGCACCCGCGGGGCGCTGGACCACCTGCCGCCCGGGGACGCTCAAGTGATCGCCCTCGACGATCCGTCGACCGCCGCCACCCTCGACCGCCGCTCCGACACGGTCCCGGACGCTCTCGTGGATCCGTCTGGTCTGGCGTATGTGATCTATACGTCGGGTTCGACGGGGACGCCGAAGGGTGTGGGGGTGACGCATGGCGGTGTGGTGAATCTGGTGGCGGCGCAGGCGCGGCATTTCGGGGTTGAGCCGGGTTCGCGGGTGTTGCAGTTCGCGTCGGCGGGGTTTGATGCGGCGGTTTCGGAGGTGCTCGTCACGTTGTGTTCGGGTGCGGTGTTGGTGATGGCCTCGGCCGAGGAGGAGCTCGTCCCGGGTGCGGGGCTGGTGGAGCTGATCGCCGATCGCGGGGTGACGCATGCGACGTTGCCGCCTGCGGTGTTGGCGGCGTTGGATGCGGTTGCTTTGGGTTCGGTGGGGACGTTGGTGTCGGCGGGTGAGGCTTTGGATGGGGGGTTGGTGGGGCGGTGGGCTTCGGGTCGTCGTTTGATCAATGCGTATGGTCCGACGGAGACGACGGTGTGTGCGTCGATGTCGGTGCCGTTGAGGGTCGGGGATGACCCGACGATCGGCGTCCCCATGGCCAACACACGCGCGTTCGTCCTGGACGAAGCTCTCAGCCCCGTACCGGCGGGGGCCATCGGCGAACTGTACGTCGCGGGCGCAGGAGTGGCCCGCGGCTACGTGAACCGTCCGACTCTGACAGGGCAGCGGTTCGTGGCGTGTCCGTTCGGCGCTGATGGCGAGCGGATGTACCGGACCGGGGACCTGGTCAAGTGGACGTCGGCCGGCCGGCTGATGTTCGCCGGTCGCGCGGACGAGCAGGTGAAGGTCCGGGGGTTCCGGATCGAGCCCGGGGAGATCGAGGCCGTCCTGCGCACCCATCCGGACGTGGTCCAGACCGCCGTGATCGCCCGCGAGGACAGCCCGGGTGACAAACGACTTGTCGCCTACGTCGTCCCCGCCGACCCCGATGCCGCCCTTGACTCCGCTGAACTCCGGGCCCACATGACCGAGCGGTTACCGGAATACATGGTGCCCGCCGCCGTCGTTCCGCTGGCCGGACTGCCGCTCACCGTCAGCGGCAAGCTCGACCGCAGGGCGCTACCCGCCCCCGATTACGCCGCCGGTGCCGGGACGAGGCGCGACCCGTCCACCCCCCAGGAGGTGGCCCTGTGCGCGGCGTTCGCCCAGGTGTTGGGCGTCGAATCCGTGGGACTGGACGACAGCTTCTTCCATCTGGGCGGACACTCGCTGCTGGCGGTCCGGCTGGCGTCGCGGATCAGGTCCGCGCTCGACGTGGAGATCGAGGTCCGGACGCTTTTCGAGACGCCGACCGTGGCGGGATTGGCCGCGCGGCTGGCGATGCCGGGCGTCGGACGGGCACGAGCGGCGTTGCAGGCGCGCGAACGTCCGGAACAAGTGCCGTTGTCGTTCGCCCAGCGCCGCCTGTGGTTCCTGGCCCAGTTGGAAGGGCCGAACCCCACCTACAACATCCCGATGCCGATCCGGTTGCCGGGTGTGGACGCCTCAGCGCTGGGCGTGGCGCTGCGGGACGTGATCGGCCGTCACGAGTCGCTGCGGACGGTGTTCCCGTCCGTGGACGGTGAGCCCTACCAGCGGATCCTGGACATGGAAGAGCTTGACTGGGACCTGGACGTGGTGCCGGTCGAGGCCGGGGACCTGGCGGAGGCCGTGGGCCAGGCGTCGCGGTACCCGTTCGACCTGGCGACCGAGATGCCGATCCGGGCGTGGCTGTTCCAGGCCGATCCGGACGAGCGGCTCCTGCTGGTGGTGATGCACCACATCGCCAGCGACGGATGGTCAATGGCCCCGCTGAGCCGGGATCTGTCGGTGGCGTATGCGGCGCGGCTTCGGGGTGAGGCGCCGGAGTGGGAGCCGCTGCCGGTTCAGTATGCGGACTATGCGTTGTGGCAGCGTGAGCTGCTGGGTGAGGAGTCCGACCCGGAGAGTCTGCTGTCGGCGCAGGTGGAGTACTGGCGAACGACGCTCGCCGGGGCCCCAGAAGAGCTGATGCTGCCGGTGGACCGGCCCCGTCCGGCGGTGGCCGGCCATCTCGGGCACGCCGCGGCGGTCGAGATCTCCGCCGAGGTGCACGCGCGTCTGGCGGACCTGGCGCGGACCGAGAGCGTGACCACGTTCATGATCGTGCAGGCCGCGCTGGCGGTGACGCTGTCACGGCTCGGCGGCGGTGTCGATATCCCGATCGGGTCGGGTGTGGCGGGCCGTACCGATGAGGCGCTGGACGATCTGGTCGGCTTCTTCCTGAACACGTTGGTGATCCGGACGGATCTGTCGGGTGACCCTGAGTTCCGGCAGGTCCTGGCGCGGGTGCGTGAGGCCAGCCTTGGTGCGTTGGCGCATCAGGACGTCCCGTTCGAGCGGCTGGTGGAGGACCTGGCGCCAAAGCGGGCAATGGCGCGGCATCCGTTGTTCCAGGTCGTGCTCACGCTGCAGAACATCGAGCGGGCGGCGCTGGAGTTGCCCGGTGTGCGCGCGGGAGTCGCCTCGGGAGTCGGCGTCGCCATGACTCCGGTGAAGACCGATATGGACGTGATGATCGGAGAGGTGTTCGACCGCGACGGCCGTCCGGCCGGATTACGCGGGTCATTGACGGTCGCTGCGGACCTCTTCGACGCCCCGGCGGCGGCCAAGCTCGCGGATCGGTTCGCGTGCGTGCTGGACACGGTGACCGCGACCCCGGACATCGCTCTTCATGCGGTGGACGTCCTGGACCCGCAGGAGCGGGCTCAGCTTCTCGTCGGCTGGAACGACACGGAGACCGAGACTCCCGATGCGTCGGTCGTAGAGCTGTTCGAGCAGCGGGCGGCGGCGATCCCGGATGCGGTGGCGGTGGTCGGGGGTGGTGTTGAGCTGTCTTTCGCTGAGTTGGATGTGCGGGCGAATCGGTTGGCGGGCTATCTGCGCGGGCTGGGCGTGGGCGCGGAGTCGGTGGTGGGGTTGTGTATGCCGCGTGGTGTGGAGTTGGTTGCGGCGATTGTGGGTGTGTTGAAGGTGGGGGCGGCGTATCTGCCGATCGATGCGCGGCTTCCTGCTGAGCGCGTGGAATTCATGCTGAGCGACAGCCGCACGCAGCTGGTGCTGGGCACACACGAAGTGCTGGACGAGCTGCCGCTACGAGGCGTCGTGCCGGTGGCGGTGGACGAACCGCAGGTCCAGGTGCAGATCGCGGCATATCCGGATGCGTCGCCGGGTGTGGTGGTGGATCCGTCTGGTCTGGCGTATGTGATCTATACGTCGGGTTCGACGGGGACGCCGAAGGGTGTGGCGGCCACTCATGGTGGTGTGGTGAATCTGGTGGCGGCGCAGGCGCGGCATTTCGGGGTTGGGTTGGGTTCGCGGGTGTTGCAGTTCGCGTCGGCGGGGTTTGATGCGGCGGTGTCGGAGGTGCTCGTCACCTTGTGTTCGGGTGGGGTGTTGGTGATGGCGTCGGCGGAGGAGGAGCTCGTCCCGGGTGCGGGTCTGGTGGAGTTGGTCGCCGATCAGGGGGTGACGCATGCGACGTTGCCGCCTGCGGTGTTGGGGGCGTTGGATGCCGATGCGTTGTCGTTGGTGGGGACGTTGGTGTCGGCGGGTGAGGCTTTGGATGTGGGGTTGGTGGGGCGGTGGGCTTCGGGTCGTCGTTTGATCAATGCGTATGGTCCGACGGAGACGACGGTGTGCGCGTCGATGTCGGTGCCGTTGGCTGTGGGGGATGAGCCGACGATCGGCACGCCGATGGCCAACACGCGGCTTTTCGTGCTGGATGGGGCGCTTGGTCCGGTGCCGGTGGGTGTGGTGGGTGAGTTGTATGTCGCGGGGGCCGGTGTGGCGCGCGGTTACGTGAATCGTCCGGCTTTGACGGGTGAGCGGTTTGTGGCGTGTCCGTTCGGCGCTGATGGTGAGCGGATGTATCGGACGGGTGATCTGGTGAGGTGGACGTCGGATGGCCGGTTGATGTTCGTGGGTCGTGCGGATGAGCAGGTGAAGGTGCGGGGGTTCCGGATCGAGCCTGGGGAGATCGAGGCGGTTGTGCGGGCTCATCCGCAGGTGGCGCAGGTCGCGGTGGTCGCCCGGGAGGACACTCCGGGTGACAGGCGGCTTGTCGCCTACACCGTCCCGGCTGACACCGAGGTTGATGCCGTTGGGTTGCGGGAGTTTGTGGGGGCGAGGCTGCCGGATTACATGGTGCCCGCCGCCGTTGTCACTCTGCCTGAGTTGCCGCTGACGGTCAGCGGCAAACTCGACCGCCGTGCTTTGCCGGCTCCGGAGTACGCCGCTGGTGCAGGGGGAGGTCGTGGGCCGGCGACGGTCCAGGAGGAGATCTTGTGCGCGGCGTTCGCCGACGTGCTGGGCCTGGACTCGGTCGGCGTGGACGACGGCTTCTTCGACCTCGGCGGGCACTCGCTGCTGGCAGTGCGGTTGGTATCGCGGATCAGAGCCGTCCTTGATGTGGAGATCGAGGTCCGGACGTTGTTCGAGGCGCCCACGGTCGCCGGACTGGCCGCCTTACTGGCGAAGATGGGACCAAGACGGACGCGCGTCGCCCTGCGGGCGGCTGCGCGTCCGGACCGGGTGCCGTTGTCGTTCGCGCAGCGCCGCCTCTGGTTCCTCGGTCAGTTGCAGGGGCCGAATCCGGCTTACAACCTTCCGATGCCGCTTCGGCTGTCCGGGGTGGACGTGGCGGCGCTGGGTGCGGCGTTGCGCGATGTGATCGGGCGCCACGAGTCGCTGCGGACGGTGTTCCCGTCCGTGGATGGTGAGCCCTATCAGCGGGTCCTTGAGCCCGATGAACTGGACTGGGATCTCCAGGTGTCCGACGTCGAGGCCGAGGGACTGCCGGAGGCCGTGACCGAGGCGGCACGGTACCCGTTCGACCTGGCGACCGAGGTGCCGATCCGGGCGTGGCTACTCCAGGCCAGTCCGGACGAGCAGGTTCTCGTGGTCGTCATGCACCACATCGCCAGTGACGGCTGGTCCATGGTGCCGTTGGGCCGGGACGTGTCCACGGCATACGCGGCGCGGCTTCGGGGCGAGGCGCCGGATTGGGAGCCGCTGCCCGTTCAGTACGCCGACTATGCGTTGTGGCAACGAGAACTGCTGGGCGGGGAGTCCGATCCCGAGAGTCTCCTGTCGAGGCAGATGGAGTACTGGCGGAACGCCCTGGACGGAGCGCCGGAGGAGTTGGCGCTGCCGACGGATCGGCCTCGTCCGGCGACGGCCGGGCACGTCGGTTACGCGGCGCCGTTGCGTGTGCCCGCCGAGGTGCATGGTCGGCTGGTGGCGCTGGCCCGGTCCGAGGGCGCCACGACGTTCATGGTCTTGCAGGCCGCGCTGGCGGTGACGCTGTCACGGCTCGGCGCCGGTACCGATATCCCGATCGGGTCTCCGATCGCGGGCCGTACCGACGAGGCACTCGACGATCTGGTCGGCTTCTTCCTGAACACGTTGGTGATCCGGACGGATCTGTCGGGTGACCCTGAGTTCCGGCAGGTCCTGGCGCGGGTGCGTGAGGCGAGCTTGGGGGCGTTGGCGCATCAGGACGTCCCGTTCGAGCGGCTGGTGGAAGAGTTGGCGCCGTCCCGGTCGATGGCGCGGCACCCCCTGGTCCAGGTGGTGCTCACCATGCAGAACGCCGGCGACGCCGCAGTGGAACTCCAGGGCGTGCAGGTCGGCGGCGGAGGCGGGACGGGTGCGGCCAACGGCTCGGCGCCGGCTCCGGCCAAGTTCGATTTGTACGTGGCGGCCGAGGAGGTCTTTGACGATCAGGGTCGTGCGGCGGGCCTGCGCGGCTCGGTGACGGTGGCGGCGGATCTCTTCGACGCGCCGGCGGCTGATCGGTTCGCGGGGTGGTTCGCGCGGGTGTTGGAGTCGGTGTCTGCGGCTCCGGATCTCACCTTGCGTGCGGTGAAGGTATTGGATCCGCTGGAGCGCGAGCGGGTGGTGGTGGGGTGGAACGACACCGGGACCGCGACGGTGGCGTCGGCTGTCCTCGACCGGTTCGAGGAACGTGTCGCGGTCTCCCCGGACGCAGTGGCGCTGGTCGCCGACGGGACCGAGGTGACCTACGCGCAACTGGACACGCAGGCCAACCAGGTGGCCGGCTACCTGCGCAGCATGGGGATGGGCGCGGAATCGGTGGTTGGCCTCTGTCTGCCGCGTGGCGCGCAGATGGTGACCGCGGTTCTCGGTGCGTGGAAGGCGGGCGCGGCCTATCTGCCGATCGACGGCCGTCTCCCGGCCGAGCGGATCGCCTTCATGCTCACCGACAGCCGCACCCAGCTGGTGCTGGGGACCCAAGACGTCCTGGACGATCTGCCCGCGGGACGGGTTCGGCTGGTCGCGATCGATGATCCGATGACCGTGGCGTTGTTGGAGGGCTTGCCTGCGTCGGCTCCGGAGAGGGTGGTGGATCTGGCGGGGTTGGCGTATGTGATGTACACCTCAGGGTCCTCGGGGACTCCGAAGGGTGTGGCGGTCACGCACGCGGCCCTGGCCAACTATGTGGCCTCGGCATCGGCCCGGCTCGGCTGGACCGGTGAGCAAGCCCGATATGCGTTGTTGCAATCTCAAGTCACCGACCTGGGCAACACGGTCGTGTTCACCAGCCTGGTCACCGGTGGACGGCTCCACGTCCTTGACCCGGACTCGGTGACCGATCCCGAGGCGGTCGCGGCCTATTTGGACGAACACCGGATCGAGGCGTTCAAGGCCGTCCCGTCCCACCTGGTCGCGTTGTCGGCTGTGGCAGGGGTCGAGCGGATGCTGCCTGCCGGGTCGGTGGTGCTGGGTGGTGAAGCGGCGCCGGTGGAATGGCTGGACGAGTTGGTGCGGGCTGCCGGGTCGGATCGGCCGGTGTTCAACCACTACGGGCCGACCGAGACCACCATCGGGGTGGCGACCACACAGATCACGACCGACGATGTCGCGGCCGGTGTGGTCCCGATCGGTGCACCCATCGCCAACACCCGGCTTTACGTCCTGGACGAGGCGCTGGCCCCGGTTCCGGTCGGGGTGGTCGGAGAGCTCTACGTTGCGGGTGCCGGGTTGGCGCGCGGCTATATCGCTCGTCGCGGGCTGACCGGTGAACGGTTCGTGGCGTGCCCGTTCAGTTCTTCGGGTGAGCGGATGTACCGGACCGGGGACCTGGGCAAATGGAACCATGACGGGCGGCTGGTGTTCGCCGGCCGCGCGGACGAGCAGGTGAAGGTGCGGGGGTTCCGGATCGAGCCCGGCGAGATCGAAGCCGCACTGCTCACCCATCCCGCCGTCGCCCAGGCCGCGGTCATCGCCCGCGAAGACATCCCGGGCGACAAACGCCTGGTCGCCTACCTCGTCCCCACCACCGACACCACCACAACCGACACCGACACCGACACCGACACCACCGACCCACTCAACACCGGCGAACTCCGCGAATTCCTCTCCGGAAACCTGCCCGAACACATGGTGCCCGCCGCGCTGGTCCAACTCACCGAACTCCCCCTCACCAGCAACGGAAAACTCGACCGCAAGGCCCTCCCCACCCCCGACTACACGGCGGGCGCCGGTGTCGGGACGGGGCGAGGCCCGGCGACAGTGCAGGAGGAGATCCTCTGCGGGGCGTTCGCCCACGTGCTCGGGCTCGACTCGGTGGGCGTGGAGGACAACTTCTTCGACCTGGGCGGGCACTCGCTGCTCGGGGTCAAGTTGGTGTCGCGCATCCGGGTCACGCTCGGCGTGGAGGTCGATATCCGGACGCTCTTCGACGTGCCGACCGTGGCGGGACTGGCGGCGCGCATCACGGGCCTGGAGGCGGTCGAGGCCCGGATACCGCTCCGCGCAGGCGAGCGTCCAGAGCGGGTGCCGTTGTCGTTCGCGCAGCGCCGGCTATGGTTCCTCACCCAGTTGGAGGGCCCGAGCGCGACCTACAACATCCCCGTCGTGCTCCGGCTGACCGGAGTGGACGCCGATGCGCTGGGCGCGGCGCTGCGGGACGTGATCGGCCGTCACGAGTCGCTGCGGACGGTGTTCCCGACCGTGGACGGCGAGCCTTACCAGCACATTGTCGACATCCAGGACCTGGACTGGGATCTGCGCGTCTCCCAGATGGAGGCCGGGGACGTGCCGGAGTCCGTGAGGCAGGCGGCACGCCACGCCTTCGACCTATCAAGGGAGGCCCCGATCCGGGCGTCGTTGTTCCAGGCGGGTCCGGATGAGCAGGTGCTGGTCCTGGTGATGCACCACATCGCCAGTGATGGGTGGTCGCGAGGTCCGCTGGGCCGGGATCTGTCGGTGGCGTATGCGGCGCGGCTTCGGGGTGAGGCGCCGGAGTGGGAGCCGCTGCCGGTTCAGTATGCGGACTATGCGTTGTGGCAGCGTGAGCTGCTGGGTGAGGAGTCCGACCCGGAGAGTCTGCTGTCGGCGCAGGTGGAGTACTGGCGAACGACGCTCGCCGGGGCTCCGGAGGAGCTGCCGCTACCGGTGGACCGGCCCCGTCCGGCGGTGGCCAGTCACCAGGGTCACGTCGTACCGCTCCGGGTCCCGGCCGAGGTCCATGAACGGCTGGCGGAGCTGGCGCGCGCCGAGGGCGCGACGACGTTCATGATCGTGCAGGCCGCGCTGGCGGTGACGCTGTCGCGGCTCGGCGGCGGTGTCGATATCCCGATCGGGTCGGGTGTGGCGGGCCGTACCGATGAGGCGCTGGACGACTTGGTGGGGTTCTTCCTGAACTCGCTGGTGATCCGGACGGATCTGTCGGGTGACCCTGAGTTCCGGCAGGTCCTGGCGCGGGTGCGTGAGGCGAGCTTGGGGGCGTTGGCGCATCAGGACGTCCCGTTTGAGCGGCTTGTGGAGGAGTTGGCCCCAGAGCGGTCGATGGCGCGCCACCCGTTGTTCCAGGTCGTGCTCACGCTGCACAACATCGAGCGGGCCGCGCTGGAGTCGCCCGGCACGAGGGCCGGCGAGGTATCCGGCCTGGATGCCGTGGCGGTGGCCGCGGTGAAGACCGATGTGGATGTCATGGTGGGGGAGACGTTCGACGGCGAGGGGCGCCCTGCGGGGTTGCGCGGGTCGGTGACGCTGGCGGCGGATCTGTTCGATGCGCCGACGGCGGGACGGTTCGCGGGCTGGTTCGTCCGCGTGCTGGACGTGGTGACCACGGCCCCCGACACCCCTCTGCACACGGTGAACGTGCTCGATCCACAGGAACGCGACGAGCTACTGACCCGGTGGAACGACACCGCGACGGTGGTGGGGGACGCAACGGTGCTCGACTTGTTCGAGCAGCGGGCGGCGGCGACTCCGGATGCGGTGGCGGTGGTCGGGGGTGGTGTCGAGTTGTCCTTCGCCGAGCTGAATGCGCAGGCGAATCGGTTGGCGGGCTATCTGCGCGGGCTGGGCGTGGGCGCGGAGTCGGTGGTGGGGTTGTGTATGCCGCGTGGTGTGGAGTTGGTTGCGGCGATTGTGGGTGTGTTGAAGGTGGGGGCGGCGTATCTGCCGATCGATGCGCGGCTTCCTGCTGAGCGCGTGGAATTCATGCTGGCCGACAGCCGCACGCTGGTGGTGCTGGGCACCCAGGACGTCCTGGATGAGCTGCCGTTACGTGGCGTGCTGCCGATAGCGGTGGACGGCCCCCAGATCCAGGTGCAGATCGCGGCATACCCGGATGCGTCGCCGGACGTGACGATCCATCCGTCCGCTGCGGCGTATGTGATCTATACGTCGGGTTCGACGGGGACGCCGAAGGGTGTGGCGGCCACTCATGGTGGTGTGGTGAATCTGGTGGTGGCGCAGGCGCGGCATTTCGGGGTTGGGTTGGGTTCGCGGGTGTTGCAGTTCGCGTCGGCGGGGTTTGATGCGGCGGTGTCGGAGGTGCTCGTCACGTTGTGTTCGGGTGGGGTGTTGGTGATGGCGTCGGCGGAGGAGGAGCTCGTCCCGGGTGCGGGTCTGGTGGAGTTGGTCGCCGATCAGGGGGTGACGCATGCGACGTTGCCGCCTGCGGTGTTGGGGGCGTTGGATGCCGATGCGTTGTCGTTGGTGGGGACGTTGGTGTCGGCGGGTGAGGCTTTGGATGGGGGGTTGGTGGGGCGGTGGGCTTCGGGTCGTCGTTTGATCAATGCGTATGGTCCGACGGAGACGACGGTGTGTGCGTCGATGTCGGTGCCGTTGGCTGTGGGGGATGAGCCGACGATCGGCACGCCGATGGCCAACACGCGGCTTTTCGTGCTGGATGGGGCGCTTGGTCCGGTGCCGGTGGGTGTGGTGGGTGAGTTGTATGTCGCGGGTGCCGGTGTGGCGCGCGGCTATGTGAATCGTCCGGCTTTGACGGGTGAGCGGTTTGTGGCGTGTCCGTTCGGCGCTGATGGTGAGCGGATGTATCGGACGGGTGATCTGGTGAGGTGGACGTCGGATGGCCGGTTGATGTTCGTGGGTCGTGCGGATGAGCAGGTGAAGGTGCGGGGGTTCCGGATCGAGCCTGGGGAGATCGAGGCGGTTGTGCGGGCTCATCCGCAGGTGGCGCAGGTCGCGGTGGTCGCCCGGGAGGACACTCCGGGTGACAGGCGGCTTGTCGCCTACACCGTCCCAGCCGATGCCGGGGTTGATGCCGTTGGGTTGCGGGAGTTTGTGGGGGCGAGGCTGCCGGATTACATGGTGCCCGCCGCCGTTGTCACTCTGCCTGAGTTGCCGCTGACGGTCAGCGGCAAACTCGACCGTCGCGCTTTGCCGGCTCCGGAGTATGCCGCTGGTGCAGGGGGAGGTCGTGGGCCGGCGACGGTCCAGGAGGAGATCTTGTGCGCGGCGTTCGCCGACGTGCTGGGCCTGGACTCGGTCGGCGTGGACGACGGCTTCTTCGACCTCGGCGGGCACTCCCTCTTGGCTGCCCGGCTGGTGGCGCGTATCAGGACCGTCCTCGGTGTGGAGGTCGAAGTCCGGACGCTGTTCGAGAAGCCCACGGTGGCAGGCCTGGCCGCCCATCTGGCTGAGACCGGAGGAGACCGCGCCCGTACACCCTTGCGGGCCCGGCCTCGTCCAGAGCGGGTGCCGTTGTCGTTCGCGCAGTGGCGGCTGTGGTTCCTCGGTCAGTTGCAGGGACCGAACCCGGCCTACAACATCCCGATGCCGCTCCGGCTGTCAGGAGTGGACGTCGCGGCGCTCACCGCCGCTCTGCGGGATGTGATCGGGCGCCACGAGTCGCTGCGGACCGTCTTCCCATCCGCGGACGGAAAGCCCTACCAGCGGATTCTGGATCCTGAGGATCTGGAATGGGACTTGCAAGTGTCCGAGGTGGAGCCCGGGGGGCTCTCGGAAGCGGTGGCGGAGGCGTCACGCCGTCCCTTCGACCTGGCGACCGAGGTGCCGATCCGGGCGTGGCTACTCCAGACCGGTCCGGACGAGCAGGTACTGCTGGTGGTGATGCACCACATCGCCAGTGACGGCTGGTCCATGGCCCCGCTGGGCCGGGACGTGTCCACGGCATACGCGGCGCGGCTTCGGGGGGAGGCCCCGAACTGGGAGCCGCTGCCCGTCCAGTACGCCGACTACGCGATGTGGCAGCGCGAACTTCTCGGGGAGGAATCCGACCCAGACAGCCTCATGTCGGCCCAGGTCGACTACTGGCGGCGGACGCTGGCGGACGCCCCGGAGGAGTTGGCGCTGCCGACGGATCGGCCTCGTCCGGCGACGGCCGGGCACGTCGGTTACGCGGCGCCGTTGCGTGTGCCCGCCGAGGTGCATGGTCGGCTGGTGGCGCTGGCCCGGTCCGAGGGCGCCACGACGTTCATGGTCTTGCAGGCCGCATTGGCGGTGACGCTGTCGCGGCTCGGCGCGGGCACTGACATTCCGATCGGCTCGGGCGTGGCCGGGCGCTCCGACGAGGCGCTGGACGACCTCGTTGGGTTCTTCATCAACACGCTGGTGATCCGAACAGACCTGTCCGGCGACCCCGACTTCCGCCAAGTACTGGCCCGGGTGCGTGAGGCGAGTTTGGGGGCGTTGGCGCATCAGGACGTCCCGTTCGAGCGGCTGGTGGAGGAGTTGGCGCCGTCCCGGTCGATGGCGCGGCACCCGCTCTTCCAGGTGCTTCTGGCCGTCCAGAATGTGGAGCGCGCGACACTGGATCTCCCCGATGCGAGCGCCTCGGCGGCAAGGTTGGAGCGCGGAACGGCGGCGGCGAGGTTCGACCTGGACTTCACCTTGGCGGAGACCTTCGACAGCGACGGACGCGCAGCGGGCCTGCACGGGTCGGTGACGGTGGCGGCGGATCTCTTCGACGCGCCGGCGGCTGATCGGTTCGCGGGGTGGTTCGCGCGGGTCCTGGAATCGGTGACGGCGGCTCCGGACCTCACCTTGCGTGCGGTGAACGTGCTGGATCCGCTGGAGCGCGAGCGGGTGGTGGTGGGGTGGAACGACACCGGGACCGCGACGGTGGCGTCGGCTGTCCTCGACCGGTTCGAGGAACGTGTCGCGGTCGCCCCGGACGCAGTGGCGCTGGTCGCCGACGGGACCGAGGTGACCTACTACGAACTCGACGCACAGGCGAACCGCCTGGCACATCACCTGCTCGACCGGGGGATGGGCGCGGAGTCGGTGGTCGGACTGTGTCTGCCGCGTGGCGCGCAGATGGTGACCGCGGTTCTTGGTGTGTGGAAGGCGGGCGCGGCCTATCTGCCGATCGACGGCCGTCTCCCGGCGGAGCGGATCGCGTTCATGCTCACCGACAGCGGCGCCGAAACGGTGCTCTGCACCCAGGAGGTGCTGGACGAGTTCGAGCCCGGACGGGTTCGGCTGGTCGCGATCGATGATCCGATGACCGTGGCGTTGTTGGAGGGCTTGCCTGCGTCGGCTCCGGAGAGGGCGGTGGATCTGGCGGGGTTGGCGTACGTGATGTACACCTCAGGGTCCTCGGGGACTCCCAAGGGTGTGGCGGTCACGCACGCGGCCCTGGCCAACTATGTCGCCTCGGCATCCTCGCGGCTCGGCTGGACCGGCGAGCAAGCCCGATATGCGTTGTTGCAATCTCAAGTCACCGACCTGGGGAACACGGTGGTGTTCGCCAGCCTGGTCACCGGTGGGCGGTTGCACGTCCTTGACCCGGACTCGGTCACTGACCCGGAGGCGGTCGCGGCCTATTTGGACGAACACCGGATCGAGGCGTTCAAGGCCGTCCCGTCCCACCTGGTCGCCCTGTCGTCTGCCGCAGGGGTGGAAAGGATGCTGCCCGCCGGGTCGATTGTCCTGGGTGGTGAGGCCGCGCCGGTCGATTGGGTGGGTGAGTTGGTGCGGGCTGCCGGGTCGGATCGGCCGGTGTTCAACCACTACGGGCCGACCGAGACCACCATCGGGGTGGCGACCACACAGATCACGACCGACGATGTCGCGGCCGGTGTGATCCCGATCGGTGCACCCATCGCCAACACCCGGCTATACGTCCTGGACGAGGCGCTGGCCCCGGTGCCCGTCGGAGTGGCCGGAGAGCTCTACGTTGCGGGCGCCGGGCTGGCGCGCGGCTATATCGCTCGTCGCGGGCTGACCGGTGAACGGTTCGTGGCGTGCCCGTTCAGTTCTTCGGGTGAGCGGATGTACCGGACCGGGGACCTGGCCAAATGGAACCATGACGGGCGGCTGATGTTCGCCGGCCGGGCCGATGAGCAGGTGAAGGTGCGGGGGTTCCGGATCGAACCCGGCGAGATCGAAGCCGCACTGCTCACCCACCCCGCCGTCGCCCAGGCCGCGGTCATCGCCCGCGAAGACATCCCGGGCGACAAACGCCTGGTCGCCTACCTCGTCCCCACCACCGACACCACCGACCCACTCAACACCGGCGAACTCCGCGAATTCCTCTCCGGAAACCTGCCCGAACACATGGTGCCCGCCGCGCTGGTCCAACTCACCGAACTCCCCCTCACCAGCAACGGAAAACTCGACCGCAAGGCCCTCCCCACCCCCGACTACACGGCGGCCGGAACGGACGTCGAACGGAACCCCGCCACGGTCTTGGAGGAGATGGTCTGCGAGACGTTCGCCGAAGTCCTCGGAGTGCCGGAGGTGCACGTCGATGACGACTTCTTCCAGCTTGGGGGGCACTCCCTTCTGGCGGTCACGCTCCTCAAGAAGTTGAAGGACAGAGGGGTCACGGTCTCCGTACGCGAAGTGTTCGCCGCGCCGACCCCTGCCGGCATCGTCAGCCGCTTGGGCCTGTCCTCGTTGGGCGACTCCCTCGGCAGGGTGTTACCCATCCGTACCGAGGGGAGCCGGCCGCCGTTCTTCTGCATCCATCCCGCAGGCGGGTTGAGCTGGTGCTACAGGCCGTTGGCCAGGGTCGTTCCGGACGATGTTCCGCTGCTGGGCCTACAGGCCGCAGGATTCGACGGCGCCAGCGAGTTGGCCGGCAGCATCCAGGAGATGGCGGCGGAGTACATCGAGCAGATTCGGGCGGTACAACCGTCCGGGCCCTATCACCTGCTGGGCTTCTCGTTCGGTGGGATCCCCGTGCACGAGATCGCCGTGCAGTTGCAGGCCGCCGGGGAGACCGTCGCCGCGGTGGTCATCCTGGACACCTACCCGTCCACCAAACGGGACGAAGACCCGTCCAGGCCGAGTGAGCCCGCCGAGACCGGTGCGCCGCCGGAGCGAAACGATGAGGTTCACGATCTTGGAGCGATGACGACGGAGGACCATCAGCGGCGCATCGCGGAGATGTTCCGCGAGGAACTGGGCGAGGTCCTGGGTGGCATCTCCGACGAGGAACTGCTCCTCGGAGCGAAGATCTTCCACAACAACCTGCTGATCAAGCGAAGCCACCAGCCGAGCGTCTTCGAGGGGGACATCCTGCTCTTCGTCGCCGATGTGCGCGGCGGTGGGGGTAACTCTCCGGACGGCAGCCTTTGGGAGCCCTACGTGCGAGGTGAGGTCAAGGAGGTCAGGCTCCCTTGCCGGCACAGGGACATAGTGCAGCCGGAGATACTCCGGCAGACCTGGCCCGCAATCGCTGAATGGATGGAGTCCAAGCACTGACAGTGCCTCCAATTGGGGCCTACTCCACAGCGACGGCCTGAGTGTGCACCGGCGGTGGCGGCGGACGAGACCGAGCGGTCCGCCGCCACCGGCGAGTGCCTACCCGGCGGTCTCGTGCTCGGCGGTTTCGTTCTTCAGGGTGAACAGCACGATCAGGAACGCCAGTACGACGATCCCCAGGCTCACGGTGAACGCGCTGCCCATGCCGTCCGCCATCGCCTCGGCCGAGGGCCGGTCCAGCGGGCCGTAATCCTTGATGACCGAGGCGTAGACGGTGGACGCGACCGCGATGCCCAGCGAGGCGCCGGTGAGCATTGCCGTCTGTAGTACTCCGGCCGCCGCGCCCGACTCTGATGGGTCGGCGGTGGACATGATGGCGATGTTGAACGGCACGACCACCAGGCCCAAGCCCGCTCCCAGCAGCAGCATGGGACCGGCGATCCCGGTGAGGTAGCCGGTGCCGGCGGCCAGCGGGACGAGCCAGCCGATGCCTGCCCCCAGCAGCACCATGCCGAGGAGCGCGGTGGACCTTGCGCCGATCTTGGCTATCGCCTTCGTCGCGTTCTGTGCGGTCAGCAGCATCCCGATGGCCATCGGCAGGAAGGCCAGCCCGGACTGCCACGCGCTCTTGCCGAGGACCTCCTGAAGGAACTGGATGATGAGGAACTGCATGCTCAACGTCACCATGGGGATGAGGAGGAGCACGGCGAACGCCCCGGCCCGGGTGCGGTCGGCGAACAGCCTCAGCGGCATCACCGGTTGCTTGGCCTTGGTCTCGATGAGGACGAACGCGACCACCAGCACCGTTCCGGCGGCCAGCGCGGCGAGCGAGGCGGGGTCGTCCCAGCCGTGCTCCGCCGTGCGGACCAGCCCGAAGGTGACGGCGACGAGCCCCAGCACCGAGGTCAGCGCGCCGCCCAGGTCCAGCCGTCCTGGCCGGCTCGGCGACTCCTCGACGAACCTGGGCGCGAACAGCAGGACGAACAGCCCGAGGGGGATGTTGACGAACAACACCCAGCGCCAGGACAGCGTGCTGGTGATAATGCCGCCGAGGACCAGCCCCAGCGTCATCGCGGACGCGGTGACCGAGGAGTAGATGCTCAGCGCCTTGGCCTGGAGCGCCCCCTGGAAGTTGGTGATCAACAGGGCCATCGTGCTGGGGGCGGCCAGCGCCGCGCCCAGGCCCTGCACCGCGCGGGCGGTGATGAGCCAGGTGGGCCCGGTGGCCAGCCCGCCCGCCAGCGAGGCGGCTGTGAAGATCACGATGCCGGTGAGGAACACCCGGCGCCGGCCGACGATGTCCCCCGCGCGTCCGCCGAGCAGCATCAGCCCGCCGTAGGCGAGCAGGAAGGCGGTGGAGACCCAGGACAGCCCGGACGGTGTGAAGCCGAGACCGCCGCGGATCTCCGGGAGGGCGACGTTCATGATCGTCCCGTCGAGCATCACCATCAGCTCGCAGGACACGATGATGGTCAGTGCCAGTGCGGCGGCGCCGGTCAGCTTGGCCGGCCGTGCCGGCGCCACGGTGGCGCTCTCGATCGAACTCGACAAGAACCCTCCTAAGGACGAAGGACGAAGAGGAAATAGTGAACCACCTGGTTCACTATAAGCATGGGTAGGGTGGGTCGCAATGTCCCCGCGGCGTGGCCCGCCGACCTGCCGCCAGGGATGCCGGGGTCCGAACGGAGGTTCCGATGGCCGCGTCGGACGGTGCGGAGACGGTGTCCGGGGAGTCCGGGGCCCCGGCGCAGCGACGGCGGGGCGAGGCGCTCCGCCGGGCCATTCTGGACGCGGTGATCGAGCAGCTGGGGACGGAGGGGTACGCCCGGCTGAGCACCAACAAGGTCGCCGCGGCGGCGGGCACCGGCAAGGCCGCGCTCTACCGGCGCTGGCGCAACAAGGACGAGCTGGTCCGTGACGCCCTGCGCGACCTGCTGCCCGCGCCCCCAGAGATCCTTCCCGAGACACCGCTGCGCGAGGGGCTGGTGGCGCTGCTCGGTTACCTCAACCAGGCCATGTACGACTCACGCGGAGCGCCCTTCCAGGCGGTCGCGGCGGCGGGGGCCGACCAGACCTCGGGTCTCCGGGAGCTGTTCCACGAGGCGGTCGCGGGCCCCTGCGAGCGACGTATCGCCGAGCTGATCCGCCGCCACGGCGGCGTGACCGCGACGGACGTGTCGGTGGTCGCCGCCGCGGGGCCCGCGATGATCGTCTACCACTGTGTGAGCGGGCAGGCCAAGAGCACCGAGCAGCAGATCGAGGCCATCGTGGATGATCTTCTACTGCCGCTGGTGCGGCACGCGGAGCGGCCCTAGGACGGGTTCTCGTCGTCCTGGACCGTTGTCCGATGGTCAGGTTCCAGCGGTCAGCGCCCGCAATTCCCGCGCGGCCGGAAGCGCTGCCGCTTGGTGGGGGATGACATCAAGAGGCATGCGGGCCTCCCCCCAGAACCGGATCGTCCGGCGCTCTGGCGGTACAGCGGCCACTAGGCGGAGGGCCTCTTCCAGTCCTGACTTGGGGTCGGTGCGCGCCCTCAGCGCCGCCCGGTGCAGCCCGATCGGCACGGCGACAAATTCCTCGGCGCCCGGTCGTAGCAGCGTGTCGTGCGCTTCGGTCGCCTGTCGCACGTCGTTGGCAAGGGTGTAGATCAAGCTCTTGTCAAACCAGAGCCCTTCTTCACGCCGTACCCAATCGGGATCAACGATTGTGGGAGCGGACATCTCGCTGAACGCCACTTCTGCGGACTTGAGCTTCGAGACGGCCTCGCCCACGCCGCGTGGGGAGGTGCCGAGATGTCCACGCTAACGCTCGGAATGACTCGCTTGTTCTTTCCGACGATGGGCTTCTGAAGATCGCGCTCCGTGTCCAACCGGGTGCCTGCTGAGTCTTCATGACGACCCGGCTGAAGACCGAGTAACTGGCCGGGAATATGGAGCCCGTCGCGAAAGGATTCGACCTCCTCGACCGAAAAGCGCTTCCGGCTGCCGCGATAGATCCGGGAAACGTTGGCCTGTGAAGTGTCGATCAAGAACCCAACGGCCTCCTGGGTCAACCCGGTCACGTCGAGGTAGATCCGCAGCACAGAGTGAAGATCTCGGCAGTTCAGGGCGTCCCGCATGGGGGATTCGGTCCAGAAGGCCGCACTGACCGAGGAGTTCAGCGACTGGAGCATCATTCACACCACCGACACGGGCCGCTGGTGGGCGACGCGGGCCACCCTCGTCAGCGAGGACCTGTCGCGCGTCGAGGGCGCCACCTTCGACGCCGACACCGCCGAGGAACTGCGCGCCAAGCTGCGGGAGGCCGCGGGCGCCAAGGCGAGCAGGCGATGAGCGGGCGCGAGGTGGCCCTGCATGCGCTGGCCGAGGAGTACCCCGGCTGGCTGTCGAGGTGAGCGACGCACCCGGCGTCGTTTGGCAGGCTGGCGGGCCGCTCGCGCCGGGGCGTGGCGGGATCGTCGGGATGCACGCCGATGGCCCGGAGGCGATGCGGGAGCTGCTGATCACCTGCAAGCGCGGCACCTTCCGTTGGGCGATGGGCCAGGACATCGGCTCCATCGCGGACCTGGACGCAGCGGTGGGGCACGTCGTGGACGCCGTTGAGGGGTGCCCGCCATGACCGGCACGCCGATCCCGCCGCAGGACCCGCGAACGCCGTTGCCTATGGCCCCCGCCTCCCCGGTGCACTTCCCGCATGGGGTGTGGCACTGGCACGGCCGGTGGACCAACCGCCACTGGGCGATGGTGCCCTGGCCATGGGGTGAGTACGGCTACCGGCTCCTGGAGGCTGCGACCGAGGACGCCTTGGCCGACGAGGTCCGCCAGCTCATGAAGGGCACTCCCGGGCTGGACGGCGGGGGACCACGAGCGGGGGGCGGTGCCGCAGCGGCCGCGCCGTCCCCGTCCAACGCGGGCGCGGGCAGTTTCTACGCGGCGGCTCCCGCGCCGGCACCCTCGCGCGGCGTCCGGCGCGGCCTACGTCGAAGAGGAGAACCCCCGCTAGTGGCGCGGCATCCTGCACGGCCGCGTCCGCCGCCTGTACGTCCGGGCGTACTTGCCCGATCCACACCTGGACGTCGCCCGACGACTCCAGCGCTAGACCCCATGGCCCCGGGACGCGGCTGGGTGAGCATCCGGCCCGGGGCCATGGCCTGACATCAGGAGACCTTCGTGTCCGAGTCGGCCGTGACGCGAACAGACCCGGGAGCGGCGCGGCCGCGATACCGACCGCTGCGGTCGGCTACGCCGCCTCTCGTGGGCCCCCACTCCCGCAGCGTCCTCAACCACGCGGTCAGCCTACGAGAACTGCTCAGGCCCCCGATACCGCCCCGCATGCTGCTTGTTCTCTTGAGCCATCGACCCGTGCATCACCCGAGCGGCGAGGGACTATCTGAACGCCTCGCGGCAGGCGGCGATGGCGTGGTACTGGCCCACTCCTATGTGGATCAGCATGTCCCGGCATTGCGCCCCACGGCTCGGACCGTTGTTCGGGTTGGCCGCCCAGGTGCAGGCATGGATGGACTTCGGGCCAACGGTGTAGCCCTGAGACCTCAGATACGCCTGGCAGTGGCCACTGTTGGCGTGTGCCGGCCCTACCGCGATCAGCGGCACCAGGGCGACGGCCAGCAGGGCGCTGGTCGTCCAGCGGATGGCTCTACGAATTGGCATGTGTGATTCCTGTTTCGTCTGTCCGGCGTGGGACGCCGGGGCATCAGTGGCTCTCATCGGATGGTCGATCGCCACTTTCTGTGCTGAGTTGATTGCAGCACGTGATGGAGCGGTGAAGTATCCGGGGAAACTCGTACATCCGAGCGCGGACGGCCCGGTGAGGGGAGTGCCGAGGGACCGCCGGGTGGGGACGGCAGTGAGGCGGGCACCTGGATGAGCGAACGCCGGCTACGGCTCGGCGTGGTGTTGGGGGCGGTGGGTGGGGGCTGGGGTCAGGGCGGGGAGGACGACGGTTATGGAGAGGCCGCCGTCCGGGTTCGCTGTGGCTTGGACGGTGCCGTTGTGCGCCTTGGTGATGGCGGCGACGATCGAGAGGCCGAGCCCCGCGCCGTCGGACGAGCCGGTCCGGTCCCGGTGCAGCCGGCGGAACGGCTCGAACAGCTCGTCCACCCGGTCGGCCGGGACGTCGGGGCCGGTGTTGCAGACCACCAGGCCGGTGTCCGGGGACAGCTCGATCAGGACGTGCCCGCCGGGATGGTTGTGCCGGATCGCGTTCTGCACCAGGTTGGCGACAAGCCGGGTGAGCAGCACCTCGTCGCCGGCGACGGTGACGGGGTGGGCCGCGACGGCGATTCTGACCTGCCGCGACTCCGCGAGCGGCATGTGCTCCCCGATGACCTGGTCGACGACGACGGCGAGGTCCACCGGTGTGCGCGCGTCCAGGCCCCGTTCGCCCTGGGCGAGGACGAGCAGGCCTTCGATCAGCCGTTCGGACCGTTGGGTGGCCCGCAGCAACTCGGTGCGGATCCGCGCCACCTTCGCGGGGGACGGGTCGGACAGCCCGATCTCGATGGCCGTCCGCTGGATGGCGAGGGGGGTGCGCAGCTCGTGGGAGGCGTTGGCGACGAAGCGGCGTTGGCTCGCGACCGCGTGTTCCAGCCGGTCCAGCATGGCGTCGAAGGTGTCGGCGAGTTCCTTGAGCTCGTCCTTCGGGCCGGTCATGGCGATGCGTTCGTGCAGGGTGGACAGTGACAGCCGCTGGGCGGTGGCGGTGATGCGGTGCAGCGGCCGCAGCAGCCTGCCGGTGAGCCACCAGCACACCGCGAACGCCAGCACCGCGATCACCGCGATCGCGATGAGGGTGGTGAGGCGTTGCGTGCTGACGAGGCTCTGCCGCAGTTCGGCCCTCCGGTCGGTCGGGAGCTGCCCGGAGGTGTTGGCGGGGCAGGGCGGCGCCGGGGGTCTCCGGTCGCAGACGACCCCGTCCGTGCCGACCTTGGCGAAATTGGCCAGCTTCTTGCCGACGAGGCTCTGCTGGAACTGCTGTGTGGCGATGAGCACGCCCAGGGTGATGACGGTGAAGACACCGCCGTAGAGCAGCGTCATCCGTGTCCGTACCGAGCCGCCGAGCCGGAGGGGACGTACCACTGTCATAACCTGTACCCGCTTCCTGGGACGGTCGCGATGACGGGTGGGTCACCGAGCTTCGCCCGCAGCTTGCTCATCGTCACCTTGACCACGGTCGTGAACGGGTCGGTGTGCTCGTCCCAGGCCCGTTCGAGGAGTTCCTCGGTGCTGACGACCGAGCCCCGCGCCTGCATCAGCACCTCCAGCACCGCGTACTCCTTGCGGGACAGCGGCAGGTATCGGCCGTCGCGATGGGCCTGCCGTCGCGCGGTGTCCAGGGTGATGCCGGCGCACTCCAGCACCGGCGGCAGCGGCGGACCGGCACGGCGGGCGAGGGCGCGGACCCGCGCCACGAGTTCGTCGAAGGCGAAGGGCTTGGCCAGATAGTCGTCGGCTCCGAGGTTGAGCCCGGAGACCCGCTCGTGCACCGCTCCCGATGCGGTCAGCATCAGGATGCGCACCTGGTCCCCCCGCTGTGACAGCTCCCGGCAGATGTCGTCGCCGTGCACCAGCGGCAGGTCCCGGTCCAGCACGAGGACGTGGTACTCGTTGATCGCGAGACGTTCCAGCGCCGCGGCCCCGTCGTAGGCGACGTCCACGGCCATCGCCTGCTCACGCAGCCCCTCGGCCACCAGGTCGGCGAGGAAACGCTCATCTTCGGCCACCAGAATCCGCATGGTCCCATTGCCGCAGATCCGCGATAAGGCCCCGGTTAACACATGCGGTCACCGCCGGGAAACCGGCCTCGGTCCAGGCTGCTCGTCATGAAGTCATTCTCAGGGAATGACCGGAGGCTGACCATGCTGGATTCTGACATCGAACAGCCCGTCCGGGACGAGGCGCCGCCGCCCTTCCTGCGCCGCCGGCGGGTCCGGGCGCTGCTGGGCGGGACCGCGGTCCTGGCGGTCGGCGCGGTCGGCGCGGCGTTGGTGCTCCGGGACGGCAACGGCACCGCGGCGCAGAACACGTCGGCGTTGCCGACCGTGTCGGTGGTACGCACCAACGTGACCAACACCACCGACGTGGACGGCACCCTCGGCTATGCCGACAGCTACACCGTGCTTGCCGGCGGGCAAGGACGGGTCACCTGGGTGCCCAAGGCCGGTGATGTGATCAAGCGCGGCGAGCGGGCGTACGGGGTGGACGGCCACCGCGTCCCGCTGCTGTACGGGCGGATGCCGTTCTGGCGGGACCTGGAGCAGGGGGTCAAGGGGTACGACGTGCTGGAGCTGGAGCGCAACCTGGACGCGCTCGGCTACGGCGACGACATGACCGTGGACCGCTCGTTCACCTACGCGACCGAGCAGGCATTGATCGACTGGCAGGACGATCTGGGGCGCACCGAGACCGGTGTGCTGAAGGCCGACGACGTCGTGGTCCAGCCGGGCGCGATCCGGGTGACCAAGCTTCAGGTGCTCCTCGGCGGCAGTGCCCGCGGCGCCCTCTACACCGCCAGCGGCACCGAGCGCCAGGTCACGGTGAACCTTCCGGTGAGCCAGCAGGTGATCGCCAAGAAGGGCGCCAAGGCGCGGGTCGCGCTGCCGGGCGGCAAGACCACCACCGGGCGCATCTCGTCGGTCGGTTCGGTCGCCACCGCAGGTTCCACCAACGCGCAGTCGCAGACCGGCCAGGGGACCGAGACCGCCACCATCCCCGTCTACGTCACCCTGGACAAGCCGGGCAGCGCCGGCGGCCTCGACGGCGCCCCCGCGACGGTCGGGTTCGCCAGCGACGAGCACAAGAACGTGCTGGCCGTCCCGATCAACGCGCTGCTGGCCCCGGCCGAGAACACCTACGCGGTGGCGGTGGTGGACTCCGCCGGGAACGTCCGTCAGGTCCCGGTCAAGCTCGGCATCTTCGACGGCGACATCGTCGAGGTGACCGGCAACCTCACGGCGGGCATGAAGGTGCAGGTGCCCAAGTCATGATCGACGTGACAGCCGAGGAGGAGCCGGCGGTCGTCGAGGTGGAGAAGGCCACCAAGGACTACCCCGGTGGCGTGCGGGCGCTCCGGGAGGCGTCGCTCACCGTCCATGCCGGGGAGTTGATGGCGGTCGTCGGGCCGTCCGGGTCGGGCAAGTCGACACTGCTGCAACTGATGGGGACGCTGGACACGCCGACCTCCGGCCGCGTCCTCATCCGCGGTCACGACGTCGCCGAACTGCCGGACCGGCGGTTGGCGGCGGTACGGGCGCGCTGGATCGGGTTCGTGTTCCAGCAGTTCTTCCTCACCGGTCACCTGACCGCTCTGGACAACGTCGCCACCGGCCTGCTCTACCACGGTCTGCCGCCGCGCCAGCGCCGCCGGCAGGCCCGCGACGCGCTGGAGCGCGTCGGCCTCGGCCCCCGCATGCACCACCTGCCGCACCAGCTGTCGGGCGGGGAGAAGCAGCGGGCCGCCATCGCGCGCGCGATCGTCGGTGACCCGCCGCTCCTGCTCGCCGACGAACCCACCGGCAACCTCGACTCGGCGTCCGGCGCGGGGGTGCTGGAAGTCCTCACCGAGCTGAACCGCGACGGCACCGCCGTCGTGATCATCACCCATGACCGGGAGGTCGCGGCGGCGCTGCCGCGGCGGCTGGAGATCCGGGACGGGCAGATCCGCGCCGACACGGGGGTACCAGCATGATCACGCTACCGGAGCCGGTCCGCCTGCGCGGGGGCGATCTGGCCACGGTCGGCCTGGAAGGGTTGCGCGGCCGCCCGCTGCGCGCCGTGTTGTCCGCGCTGGGCATCGCCATCGGCGTCGCCGCCATGGTCGGGCTGGTGGGCATCAGCACCGTCAGCAAGGCCGGGCTGATAGCCGAGATCGAGGACCTCGGCACCAGCATGCTCACCGTCACGCCCGGCACGTCCCTGGTCGGGAAGAACTCGCACCTGCCCGCCGGCGCGGAGAGCCGGGTCAGCCGGATCCCCGGGGTGACGGGCGTGTCGGCGGTCGGCCTGGTGCCGGACGCCAGTGTCCGCCGCACCGACAGGATCTCCACGGCCACGACCAGCGGCCTCGCCGTCCAGGCCGCCCGGACGAACCTGCTCGTCCCGCTCGGCGGGACGGTGCGGACCGGCGCGTTCCTCAACGAGGCCACCAGCCGGTACCCATCGGTCGTGCTCGGCTCCGTCGCCGCGGAACGCCTCGGTATCGACCGTCCCGGCGAGCACGTCTACATCGCGGGCCGCTGGTTCATGGTGATCGGGATCCTCGACGCGCTCAAGCTGTCGCCCGACCTCGACCGCTCGGCCCTGATCGGCTGGTCGTACGCCACCCGGCTCGGGTTCGACGGGTACATCACCGCCCTGTACGAGCGGTCCACCGACGAGAGCGTGCACTCGGTGAACGCGGTGCTGGCCAACACCGTCAACCCGGAGCATCCGGACGAGATGGAGGTCAGCCGTCCGTCGGACGTGCTCACCGCCGAGGCCGCTGCCAACCGCGCGTTCAACGCGCTGTTCTTCGGGCTCGGGGCCGTGGCGCTGCTGGCCGGCGGGGTCGGTATCGCCAACATCATGGTGATCTCGGTGCTGGAGCGCCGGCAGGAAATCGGGCTGCGCCGGTCGCTGGGGGCGACCCGTGGGCAGATCCGGCTCCAATTCCTCACCGAGTCGGTGTCGCTGTCGGCGCTCGGCGGCGCCGCCGGAGTGATCTTCGGTCTGGTCATCTGCCTCGGCTACGCCGGATACCGGGGCTGGCCGCTCGTGCTGCCCGGCCAGGCCATCGCCGGCGGTGCGCTCGCCGCCATCGCCATCGGTGCCGTCGCGGGCCTGTACCCCGCCCGTCGCGCCGCCCGCCTCACTCCCACCGAGGCCCTCGCCACGACGTGATCCGGGAGTGCGCCCGCGCCCGTCCGAGGAGGGGCCGGGGCACTCCCGTTCACGGGCGGGACGTCCGCACGCGACCTCATCGGGCCATCGGCGGCCCGCCTCCGCGGCTATATGATCTTCATTCCCCGGATCTGCCGACGGAGGCCGCAATGCTGAACGATCCGAAGATCTCGCAGCCGTGGGGAGTGGCGACGTTCGGGGCCGCGACCGTGGTGGCCGAGCCCGACTTCGCCCGCGTGACGGTCGAGCTCTCCAGCATTGAGGAGAGCCCCGCCGAGGCGTTCCAGGCGGCGCAGCGGCTGATCGCCGATTTCCGGGCGGTGCTCCGCGCGCACCACATCCCGGTGGCGGGCGTCTCGCCGTCCCGTCTCAAGCTCGCCACGCACTACGAGTACAGCCCCGCGCACGAGACGCGCCGCAAGGCCGGCTTCAAGTGCGAGGCGGAATACGAGATCGAGACGAGGGCGATCGAGTCCCTCCAGCAACTGCTGATCGACGTCGTCGACGCCGGTGTCGACCAGATCAACGGGATCGAGTTCGACGTGCGGGCCAAACGGACCCTGCGCGCCCAGGCCCGCCGCGACGCGGTCGGCGCGGCACGGGCCAAGGCCGCGCTGTACGCCGACGCGGCCGGAATCAAGCTGGGCCGGGTGCTGCACATCGAGGACGTCGATCCCGAGCGCCTGAAGATCTACAGTCATGGCGGGGTTCACGGCGGCGTGGAGGAGGATTTCGCCCCCGGCCAGATCGTGATCACCGCGGCGGTGTCCATGGGCTTCGCCATCGACCACTGATCGCCGGACAAAATTCGGATCACCGGGCGTCCTTCATCGCCGCGTCGCCCCTCCTCGACGTGACCGGGCCTGTCATTGTTGACGGTAAGTAATGAGCCTCTCATTCCCCGTTAAGATCCCTTACCGCTGAATGACTGGCTATCTACCTAACTTTTGCATTGTTGTGACGGCCATCACTCCTCCGAGTCCCAGCCCAGCTCAGGGAGGTTACGTCCGTGGAACGCCGCAATTTCCTGCGCGCCTCGGTCATCGGCGCAGGCACCCTCGCCTTCTCCGGAAGCCTGTGGCGCGAGGCCGCCCTCGCCGCCCCGGCCCAGCTCGACCCCGCCCCGCCGTACGGGGCGCTCCAGCCCGCCAACGCCGACGGCATCCAGCTGCCCGCCGGATTCACCAGCCGGGTCGTCGCCCGGTCCGGCCAGACGGTGACCGGCACGTCCTTCACCTGGCACGACGCCCCGGACGGCGGCGCCTGCTTCGTCGACGGAACGGGCTGGATCTACGTGTCCAACGCCGAGGTCGGGTCCGGGGGCGGCGGCGCCTCGGCGTTGCGCTTCAGCTCCAGCGCCATCATCACCTCGGCGTACTCGATCCTGTCGGGCACCAACCGCAACTGTGCCGGCGGCGCGACGCCGTGGAACACCTGGCTGTCGTGCGAGGAGGTCGACACCGGCTACGTGTGGGAGACCAGCCCCTGGGGAGGCACGCCCACCCGCCGCGACGCCATGGGGCGGTTCAACCATGAGGCCGCCGCGGCCGACCCGGTCCGCAGGGTCATCTACCTCACCGAGGACAAGACCGACGGCGGCTTCTATCGCTTCGTCCCGACCACCTGGGGCAACCTGTCCGCGGGGACGCTCCAGGTCCTCAAGGCGGGCAGCGGCACGTCCGGCTCGTTCACCTGGGGCACCGTGCCCGATCCGGACGGATCGCCCAAGACCACCCGCAAGCAGGTGTCCGGCATGAAGGTCTTCAACGGAGGGGAAGGCTGCCACTACGCCGACGACACCGTCTGGTTCACCACCAAGGGCGACAACCGGGTCTGGCAGGTCAACCTGGCCACCAGCACCTATGAGCTGGCCTACGACGACAACCTGGTCGTTCCCGGCCCGGCGCCGCTGACCGGCGTGGACAACATCACCGGCTCCACCTCCGGTGACCTGTACGTGGCCGAGGACGGCGGCAACATGGAGATCTGCATGATCACCCCGGACGACAAGATCTCGGTGTTCCTCCGCGTCACCGGCCAGAATTCGTCGGAGCTGTGCGGCCCGGCGTTCAGCCCCGCCGGGAACCGGCTGTACTTCTCCTCCCAGCGCGGCACCACCGGATCGTCCTCCGGCGGCATCACCTACGAGGTCACCGGACCGTTCCGCACCTGACCCCGCACGGGGTGCCGACCTGGGCGCTGGTCGGCACCCCACCTGCGGGTGCGAGGTCAGTGCTTGATGGTGCGGCCCTGGCGGTTCAGCGGGCGGGGGGCGGGGCGGGGCCGGGGGATGGTGATGGGCCGGTGACCGGCGCCGGTCGTCGCGGTGCCGGGCTCGGGCCTGCCGGTGGACGGGGTCGGCGCCAGCCAGATCCAGGTGGTGGCGTGGGTCTCCTTCGCGGCGATGGTGGACCGGGTCCACGCGGTGTGGTCGATGAGGCTCGGGGTGCCGCAGACGATCTCTTCATAGAGGTGAGCGGACGTGATCACTCCCAGGTCCGCTCCGGCCGTGGCGAGGACGGTCTTGAACTCCGGCGCGTCCAGCATCCGGAACAGGCGCAGCAGCTCGCGTCCGCCGCCCGCGCCGTGGGAGTCGGGACGCAGGTACCCGGCGTTGACCGCGAGCCGGAGCCGGAGCTGGACGGCGGGCGCCGACACCTGGTTGTAGCGGCGCAGCTCGGCGTGCAGGTGGTGGGGCAGGCAGCCCAGCAGGGGGGTCACGCTGACGTCGGTGGGAAGGATCACCAGGATGCCGTCGCCCCGGTCCTCGTGCGCGCAGTGCTCAAGGGGCACGGCGGTGGCGGCGAGGGACGCGACGAGGATCCGGTAGAGGGCGTCGCGCAGGTGCTGGTGGTCGGCCGGGTGGCAGCGGCCGAAGCCGGCGATGTCGACGGCGAGCATCGGGTGGTGCAGCACACCGGCGGGCGGGCGGGCTGGCGTGGGGTCGGTGGAGAAGGACATGGAGGGCAACCCGTCTGTGCTGGTGGGTGGAGCGCTGGTGGGTGGAGCGCAGGTGAGTGGATATGGTCGTCGGCCCAGAACTCGATGAGCGCGTCGGCCGGAAGATCGTGCAGGAGCGGCGGGTGGCCGATCGGGCTCGGATAGGCGAGCCGCCGTCCGGTGAGCAGCATCCACTGGACGGTCATCGCCGTCGCCATGGCGATCTCCTCGGCCGTGCGCGGGCCGTGGGGCGGGGACTCGCGCGAGGTCGTTCCGGACGCGGGCATCGGCCGGACGGCGGAGGGGGCCCGGGGAACCCTCGCGGCTTCGCCGGAGCGGGCTCCGACCGGACCGGACGACGCGTACATCAGTCGATGACTCCCTGCGTGCGTGGAAACAGGATCAGGCGCGAGTACCTGTAGTCATCATCCGATTACGGGCCGGGGTGTCTTGGTGAGCGGAACGAAGCTGGCCAGAAAAGTCGCATCGTGACCACGCGTGAACACATCGGACCATCCGCGCGGTGGGCGTCCCGGAGTCGGCGGGCCAGCCGACACCTGCCGCCAAACAGGAGTTCCGTCGACTGGCCCGCCGTTTTGGTCAGGTTCGCCCGGTCGATGGACTAACCCATAGGAGAAATATGCCGCGAATGTGTCGTATGACGCAGCGGTTCTCTCCAGTTCGCCCGCCGATTATCGCGTGAAAATCTCACCGGGCGTGGACAGAACGAAAGTGAACGGTTCTCCGGGTGAGGGAACACTGCCGTCCCGGCGATGCCCGGCCTGGTCGGTAGTGGTCAAATCCCGGACGGTGTTCTGTTTTGCACATACGGCGACGAGCCGGGCCGAACGTCCGTACAGTCCGGATCACATAGGTCATGATGCGTATAAGTCGCCGCTCGTTCACCGCCAATCGACGGTGCCGACACGTAAGCCCGAATATTCGCCCGGTCGAAACCTGGACCCACTCTCCGGAAGAGAAGCGAGATGGAAAGCGCTCTCACCTGCGTAGCCATGCCCACCTTCCCGCTTGCCGAGCCGCTGCGGGCCGTCCCGAGACGGCCGGCCGCCGGCCGGAGCGCCGATGCCGGCGGTCGCCGCGTACCCGAGCGGCCGGCGACCTGGCCGCGGCCCCTCTGAGCCCGGTCGATCATGGGACTGACACCCTGGTGTCGCCGCATCTGGCCGGGCCTGCTGAGGAGGCGCCGTGCCCGCACGCGCGAGAAGCTGCTGCGGTTCCTCGACGAGGTCTTTCCCGGCGAGGGCAGCGCCATCGCCAAGGAGAAGCTCAAACTGATCATCCTGGGGGTGCTCCTGCAACACGCCGATCACGAGCGGATCATCGTCTGCGCACGCCGCCGCGGCATCGGCGACGACCGGGCCCGGCAGTTCCTGCGCGGGGAGGTGACCTCCGGGTTCCGCCGCGAGATGCTCGCCGGCCTGCTCGACGGCTGCGGCGCCGACCCGGTCGGCATCGAGGTCGCGCTGGAGTTGTTCGACGAACTCATCCGGGAGGAGCCCATGCCAGACCCGCCGCCCTCCGCGCCGGCGGCGTCTCCGGCCGCGTCTCCAGCCGCGTCTGAGGCCGGCGACGCCGTCGTCACCGGATCCGCATCACAAGATCACGATCATGACGGCTCGTCGGAACCGGCGGCGAGTCCGGGGCCGGCGCTCCACGCCGGGCCCGGCAGCCCCGGACCTGCGGGCCTGAAGCCCGATCCGAGCACGGCCACCACCTTCGCCGAGCTGATGGCGCTGCTCCCGGCGTACCGCGTGTGGACGGGGGAGCGGAGCTACCGCAAGATGGCCGCCGCCATCGACTACCGGTTCGCCCACAACACCCTGTCCAGCCTTCACAACCGCACGACCCGGGCCAAACTCGACCTCTTGCTGGCCTTCGTCGAAGGCTGCGGCGGTGACGCCGCCGACGTCGAGCAATGGAAGCAGGCATGGCAGCGCATCGCGCTCAGCGACGCGACGCGGCGCCACGAAGCGCAGGAGGACGACCTTCCCGTCCTGCCCGAGTGAACGGCGGCGCGCGGCCGGACCGAAGTGGAGCCGGGATCAACGGCGTGGGGGGTCGGAGGAGTCGAGGCTCATGATGGCGGCGTGCAGGGAGGTGCGGACGTCCGGCGATTCGAGACTGACCCCGAGGACCCGCTCGATCGCGGCGAGGCGCTGGTAGAGGCTCTGCCGGGACAGATGGGCGGCGGCGGCCGCCTCGGACTTGTTACCGCCATGGGCGACGTAGGCGCGGAGGGTGGCCAGGAGAGCGGTGCCATGCCGGCTGTCGTGGTCGAGCAGGGGACCCAGGGTGCGTTCGACGAACGCCTGGAGCCGCGGGTCGTCCCCGAGGATGAACAGCAGACCGCGCAACTGGATATCGGGAAGTTCGTAGTACGGCCGGTGATGGGCGTTCTGCGGCGGCGGGGCCGCGTCCGCGATCTGGTGGGCCTCGGCGAACGAGCGCCGGACCTCGTCCAGTTCGCGGGCCGTGGTCCCGGCCGCGACGGTCGCCGGCCGGTCGAGCCGTTCGTGGACGCCGTGGGCGAAGCGGTCCAGGACGCGCGGCCGGTCGGCCGGGTCCGGCAGGGCCAGCAGGGCCCCGATGCGGCGGCCGTCGAGCGCCCCCACCAGGGCGCCCGCGCCGGCGGCGCGGGCCGCGGCGGCGACGGGCTCGGCGGTCTCTCCGGGGCCCGGGTCGGGCTCGACGATCACGGCGACCAGCGCGGACTGGGCGATCGGGACGCCGAGCGCGGCGGTGCGCGCCTCGATGTCCTGCGCGGAGGTGTACCGGCCGTTGATGATCTCCGACAGCGTGGACCGGTGCGCCTGGCGCTCCAGGGTCTCGCGGTTGCGCTCCAGCAGCCGGTTGAGGGTCAGGGCCGTGGCGCCGCGCTCCAGGACCAGCAGCTGGGTCGGCGAGGGCTCGCCGGAGGGCAGCAGGACGAGCCGCCCCCAGGTCTCGCCGCGGGCCTCGACCGTCGTCACCGCCCAGTGCTCGGCTCCGCAGACCGCCGTCCGCGCGTCCGCGCGGGCCATCCGGGAGCGCGCCTCCCAGTTGCGCAGCAGGTCGTCGACCGGCATGTTCCCGGCCGCGTAGCCGACCACGCGGTGCATGAGGTCCTCGAACACCACCGGGCAGCCGGTCATGTCGGCGACCGCGTCCACGATCTCCGCGGGTGAGGCGCCGCGGACGCACAGCGCCGTGAACGTCTCGTGCGCCTGCTCGGACGTGCGCAGGGCGTTGAACTGCTGTTCGACGATGCACGTGTGGATCGCCTCGGTGATCTTGACGTACCGCACCTCGCGGTGCAGGGCCACCAGCGGCAGGTTCCCGCGTTCCATCGCCTGGACGAGCGGCGGCGGCAGGCGGCGGAACCGGCGGCCGAGCTCCACCACCAGGCCCGCCGCGCCCGCGTCGATCAGTTCGGCGGCGTAGCGGCGCAGATCGTCGCCGTCGGGCAGGGCGATGCCGGTGGACAGGATCAGCTCGCCGCCGAGCAGCAGCCCGGCGATGTCGGGGATCTCGCTGACGTGCACCCACCGCACCGGCCGGTCCAGGTGCTCGCGAGCGGCGAGCACCTCGGGCCGTCCCACCCGCAGCGCGGGCAGGTCGAGCACCTCGGCGACGGTCGGCAGGGCCACCCGGACGAGGGGGCCCTCGGCCTCGTCACCCATATGCGTGCTCCTTCCACCGGATGTCTCCGAACAGCCTGCTCAGGACCATTGTCGACGAACAAAGTGTCAGCAGAGAACACGAAGGGTGGGCAGTCTGTTCGTTGTGGCGACGGTCACTCCTGCGCAGACTCCTAAGTCACCCCTCTGATGGACAACCACAGGTCACGGGGTCGTGAAGGGAGGTCCATGGCGGTCACGACGCAGGTCGCCACATCACGAAGGTCGAGCCCGATCCCGCAGGTGCTGCTGCTGTGCGCGGGTGCCGTGCTGCTCAACCTGGCGATGACCGCGGCCGAGGACCACCTGTCCGCGCTCGGGCCGGCGGCGGCCACGCCGAGCGGGCGGGGGGTCGCCCCCTGGCTCGACTGGATACTCAGTGACACCACCGAGGCGCAGTTCTTCACGGCGTGGCCCGCGGGGGCCGGGCTGCTCGCGGCCGCGGCGGTCGCGCACCTGGCGGCGCGCCGCCGGTGGCGGGCCCGGGGATTCGACATCGCCTACGGCACCGGGCTGTGGCCCTGGCTGCTGCTCGCGGCCGGCGGCGGGGCGCGGATCGCGCTGACGGCGGGCGCGCTCGGGACGCTGCTGGCCTTCCTCATCGCCCGCCACCTTCCCTGGATGCCCACCCCACCGCCGGAGCCGCCGTCGGACCGCTGCTGGCGCGGGCCATCGCCGTCCGGCTGCCCGCCGACTTCCACCCGTTCAGAGGGAGCGTCATGTCGATGACCGTCATCAGCGCGCTGGGGATTCCCGCGCTCAAGCTGCTCGACTCGGCGGGTCTCGTATGACCCGGGAGGAGGGGGCGCACCGGCCGCGGGTCGTGCGGGCGCGTCGCGTCGTCACCATGGACGGCCACGCGTCCGAGGCGAGCGAGACCGCCGACGCCTTCGCGACGCTGGGCGAGCGTGTGATCGCGGTGGGCGACGCACCCGACCTGCTCGACCGCTTCTCCGGGGCGGACGTGATCGACCTCGGGCAGGACGTGGTCGTGCCGGGCTTCAACGACGCGCACGCCCACCCGTCGCTGCTGGCCGACGGCGGACTCTACGTCGACCTGGCGCCCACCGTGACCCGCACTGCCGAGGAGGTGCGGCGGGCGCTGGCCGAGCGCGCCGCCCGCACGCCGGACGGCGCCTGGGTCGTCGGGCACAACTTCGACGTGTCCCGCACCGAGGACGGCGGCGCGGTCGACCGTGCCCTGCTCGACCGGGTCTCCGCCCGCCACCCGGTGCTGATCATCCACTACTCCTACCACGGTGCGGTGGCCAACTCCGCCGCCCTCGCCGCCGCCGGCTACGACGAGAACACGCCCGACCCCGTCGGCGGCGAACTGGTGCGCGACGGCGGACGGCTGACCGGCGTGGTCTGGGAGCGCGCCTGGATGGAGGGCTTCCTCGGGCACGGCGCGCGCCCCGCGCTCGTCCCGGCGCCGACGATCGAGGCGCGCGTGGAGTCGCTGCGCCGGGTCGTGGGGCGGCTGAACGCCGCGGGCGTCACCTCGATCTGCGACGCCATGGTCCACCCCGCCGACTGGGAGCTGTACCAGTGCGCCCGCGACCTCGATGCGCTCACCGCCCGCATCGGGATGCTCCTGTGGTACGAGTTCTTCGACGCCGCGCCGCGGCTCGGCCTGCGCACCGGCTTCGGCGACGAGTGGCTGCGTTTCACCGGGGTCAAGATGATGACCGATGGCGCGGTCTCCGGCGGCACCTGCCTGTGCTCGCGCCCCTACCGTGGCGCCCAGGGCGAGCCGACCGGCGGCATCCAGGTCATGCCGGACGAGGAGATCGCCGACGTCGTCCACCGGGTGCACGCCGCCGGCGGCAGGCTGGCCGTGCACGCGAACGGCGACCTGGCCATCGGCAAGGTCCTGGACGCGATGGAGGAGGCCGCCGCCGCGGTGCCCGCGCGTCCCGGGCAGGCGCACCGCATCGAGCACTGCTCGGTGGTGGACGCGCGCCTGGTGGAACGCATCCGCGCACTCGGCGTGGTGCCGGTGCCGTTCGGTGCTTTCGTCCGCTACCACGGGCACAACCTGCTCGACCACTACGGTTCCGAGCGCGCTGCCCGGATCAGCCCGCACCGCACGTTCCGGGACGCGGGGATCACCGTGGCGGGCTCGTCCGACCACCCCTGCGGGCCGCCGGAACCGCTGTTCGCGCTCCAGTCGATGACCACCCGCCGGAGCCTGGACGGTGCCGTGCTGGGCGAGGCGGAGCGGCTGACCCCCTACGAGGCGCTGGAGGTGTACACGGTCGGGTCCGCCGTCGCATCCGGCGAGGAACGGTTCAAGGGGCGCATCGCTCCCGGGTTCCTGGCCGACTTCACGGTGCTGGCCGAGGACCCGCTGCGTGCCGACCCCGAGGGCCTGGCCGAGATCCCCGTCACGAGCACCTGGGTCGGCGGACGCCCCGTCTGGGGCGATCCCGCCTGACGTGATCCCGCCTGACGTGATGGAGCATGACCGACCTCGCGGGCCTCGCGGGTCCTGGAAGGCGCCGTCGCCACCGCCGACGCCTCCGTCGTGGCCGCGTTGCGGCGGGCCGGCGCGGTCATCGTCGCCTCGACGACCCAGGACGAGTTCGCCCTCACCACGCTGGGCCCGGCGCGGAACCCCTTCGACGAGACGCGCACCGCGGGCGGCTCCAGCGGCGGTTCGGCGGCCGCGGTGCGGGCCGGGATGTGCTTCGCGGCGATCGGCACCGACACCGGCGGCAGCGTCCGGATCCCCGCCGCCTGCTGCGCGGTCGTCGGCCTCAAACCGACCTACGGCCTCCTGCCGACGGACGGGATCATCCCGCTCGCCTGGTCGCTGGACCATGCCGGGACGATCGGGCGCACCGTCGCCGATGTCGCCGTGGTGGTGGACGCGCTGCTCAGCGGGGCCGGCCGCCGTCGAGGCCCTGGGACGCCCGCAGGGGGTGTGAGGCCGCGGATCCGGCCCTCACACCCCCTGCCCGGGCCTACCGGGTGTCCGGGCCTATCGGGTGAAGGGTGCGAGCCGGTTCCAGAAGTCGCAGTTGTGCTGCCGGGAAACGTCGAAGTTCATCCGGCTGTCGCCGGCGGACTGCAACGACATCAGATTCTCGTCGTCGGACGAGAACCGGGTCCATCGCGGGGTGCCGTTCACGGTGGGGTCACCGGTGCGGGCGAAACCCGACCATTGCGCGGTGAGCTGCTCCAGGAACGGCTTCTGGTTGGGATTCAGCGTGGTGTGGCCCGGGAAGGTGCCGTGGAACAGGTAGCTGAACTCGCCGACATGGAAGGCGCCGGCCGGCTTCGTCGAGTCGATGAAGGGCAGCGGCGGCGGGTTCGTGTCGTCGAACTGGTAGGCGAAGACCGGAACGTGCTTGGCCAGCCGGCGGTCGTTGAGCAGCGCCGGGCAGACGGAGTTGGCGTCGGCGAGGATGGTCCGTGAGGCGATATAGGCCGCGGGCTCGGGGAAGCGGACCAGCGGGTAGCGCTTGAAGACCTCGGGCGCGTGCGTCCCGTACTGGCGGCGGACCAGTTCCTCGTACGCCGCCGGCGTCTCGGCCGGGAGCGTCTGCGTCTCGTCCCTCGCCACACCGTGGATGACCGAGACCTTGTTGAACTTGCCGGTGGCGAACGCCTCGCCCGGCGACATGGTCAGGGTCTTACCGTCGACGATGGGCGCGATCGTGCCGTTGTCCGGCCCGAGCCCGTTGCCCGCCTTGTCCAGCAGGGTCTGCACCGGCACGTTGCGCAGGCAGGCGGCGACGTCCGCCGACCCGGCGCACCCGACCGCCGCGGCGAAGCGGGCTCCCGCGCGTTGCGCCTCGGACTGCGAGGGCAGTGTGGTCGCGCAGTCCTGCGCCTGCCATGTCGTGTTGACGCCGCGCAGCGAGCTGTACTCGCCGCTCTCGATGATCCCCTTCTGGAACAGCCCGCGTGCGGTGGGGGACGCCATATTGGCGCACACGCTGGACCCCCCGGCGGACGGGCCGAAGATGGTGACGTTACGTGGGTCGCCGCCGAACCGGGCGATGTTGCGCTGGACCCAGCCGAGCGCGGCCTGCTGGTCCTGGAGCCCGTAGTTTCCGGCGTTCACGCCGAGGGACTCGTGGGACAGGAAGCCCACGATGCCCAGCCGGTATCCGACCTCCACGTGGATGACCTGTCCGGCCTTGGCGAGACGGGTGCCGTCGGAGGCCGTCCCGAGCCGGAACCCGCCGCCGTGCAGCTGCACCATGACCGGCAGCGTCTTGCCCCCGGCGCCGGCGGGTACGCGGACGTTCACCTTCAGACAGTCCTCGTTGGTGGAGCCGGGCCTGAAGTCGCCCGGCTGCGGGCAGGCGCTGCCCGGCTCGGTCGCCTGGAGCGGCGAGGTCCAGCCGGGATGCCGTGCCGGCGGCTTCCACCGCAGGCCCGCGACCGGCGGGGCGGCGTACGGGATCCCCAGCCAGTTCGTGATGTTGTCGCCGGTGGTCCCGCAGACCGGCCCGCTGTCGGTCTGCACGAGGGTGCCGTCCGAGCATGCCGGCGCGGCGGCCGTGGGCGCCGCCGTCGCCGCGCGCGCCGCCGTCATTCCGGTGGCGGCGACGGCGATGGACAAAATCAACTTCAGGGCGGTACTGGACCTCATCGTGGTCCTCCGGGTCGACACCATGTGGATATGTCTGGCTGCCCCGATCATTGCATTACCGCCAGGACGGTTGAAATATTGAATGAATAATTTGCGCGCGTATGTTTCCGTGTCAACCTCTGGGCGGCCGGAATGGCCCCGTGCACAGCGCCGATACAGGTATACAGTAAGGCGCGTCCCGACTACTCACTGGCATGGCGACGGTGCGAACCGGTAGGCATCAGAGGGTTCGCCTGTGCGTTTAGGGAGCGCCGGTCATTACGCGCCCGTCCGCTTCCTCTACCCATTAACTTCGCAGTCTAATTGTGCGAGCGCGCACGCCGCCGGTCCCCGCCCCCGGATTCGGGCCGTCCCGGTGGCGGGCTGTTGACGATCTTTGTCGGTTGCTACCTGGTGGAGGACCGCGGCGTGTCGCATCATCAGGTGGGTGTCCGGGACGGCTCTGGCCGGGGGAGTCGCGTACGCGGCACGCGGGACCGATGTCGGGTCGTCGAAGCGGAGGAGACCGTCCATGCCGAGCGTGCGCGAGAGCAGCGAGGTCGTCGTCATCGGAGCGGGCCCGGCCGGGCTGACCTTGGCCAACCTGCTGCGGCGCGCCGGAGTGCAGTGCGTGGTCCTGGAGCGGCAGAGCCGATCGTACGTGCAACGGCGGCAGCGCGCCGGTGTGCTCGACCACGCCGGGACGCGCATCTTCGAGGAGGCGGGGCTCGCCGAAGTCCTGGCCGGCATGCCCGGTGACAGCACCCTGGAGATCCGCGTGGACGGACGGCCGCGCTTTCTCGACGTTCCCGCGCTGTCGGACGGCCGGACGGGCCGGATCGTCCCGCAGCAGGTGCTGGTCGGACGTCTCATCGCCACGTTCCTGGAGGGCGGGGGAGACCTGCGCTTCGACGCCGCGGAGGTGACCCCGCACGACCTCGACGGCGATGAGCCGAGGGTCACCTACCGGGACGCGGACGGGGCCGTCCACGAGATCGCCTGCGCGTACGTCGCGGGATGCGACGGCCACCACGGAGTCAGCCGCGCCTCGGTGTCCGCCGACGCCCTGACCACCTACTCCTACGACCACGGGATCGGCTGGTTGACCGTCCTCGCGGACGTCCCGCCGCCCCGCAACCCGCTCTTCGCGATCACCTCGCACGGGTTCGCGGCGCAGTTCCCGCGCGGTCCGAAGGCCAGCCGCTTCTACCTCGAATGCGCGCCGGACGACACGTTGGACGACTGGAGCGACGAGCGGATCTGGGCCCAGTTGCGGCTCCGCCTCGGCGACGAGGACCTGCCCGCCGGCCCGATCACCGAGAAGGCCATCGTGGAGATGCGCAGCTTCGTCGTCGACCCGATGCGGTACGGCAGGCTCCTGCTGGCCGGCGACGCCGCGCACATCGTCACCCCGATGGGGGGCAAGGGGATGAACCTCGCGATCGGGGACGCGGACGTGCTCGCCCGGGCGCTGCGCGCGACCCTACGCGACGGCGACGGCGAGCCGCTCGACGCCTACTCCGCGACCTGCCTCGAACGGGTGTGGAACTACCAGGAGTACTCCTGCTGGATGACGGAGATGGTCCACGAGGCGGGGGACGCCACGCTGGCCGGTACGTTCCGCCGCGGGCTCGCGCGGGCCCGTCTGGACCGGCTGTTCACCTCCGAACCCGCGGCCCGTGCGTTCGCCGACCTGATGGCGGGCGGCTGAACCCGCGGGAGGTCCGGCAACCGTCGACGATCCCGGCCCGCACGGCCCGCACGGCCCGCATCCCCCGCACGGCAGGTCAGGCCGACCTGGCCTGGCAGGGCGGGGAGAGCAGCGAGGCCGCGGACAGGCAGGGGATGAACCCCGCCTGTTCCAGCAGCCTCCTCGCCGAATCGCCGACCACATAGGTGAGGAACGCCGCGGCCGGGCTGTGGTTCGGGGGCAGCCCGTAGGTGTAGAAGATCTCGGGAGCGACGAACGGGTAGCGGTTCTCCACCGAGGAGATTCCCGCCCTCCTCCCGTCGAGCGTGAGGATGCGCAGGTTCGGATAGCGTCGGAGGTTCGTCGCGGCGTGCAGTTCGGCGTAGCCGATCGCACCGGGGGTCTGGTCGACCGTGCCGAGCACCTGCGCCTGGCTGCTGCGCTCGCAGCGGACGATGCGGGCGGCGGCGCGGATCGCGTCCTTGCGCTGGCAGTCCCGCGACGACAGCTCCGGCTCGGGCTCGTTGAGCACCTGCTCCTCGAAGATCGTCCGGGTGCCCGAGCCCTCGGTCCGGCTGACCATCCGGATCGGCACGTCGGCGCCGCCCCGGAACTGGTTCCAGTTCGTGGGCGCTCCCTTCTGGGAGTAGATGGTGCGCAGTTGCTGGACGGTCAGCCCGGTGAGCTTCGTGTCCTTGTGGACGACGACGGCGAACGCCGTCAGCGCGATCGGGAAACCCCGGAAACCCCGGAGCCTGATCTCGTCCGAGTCGGCCGCGAGGTGGCCGTCGTGCATCGCGATCGTCGAGGCCGCGTTACCGAGGGTGAGAGCCCGGACCCCCTCGTTGGAGCCGATGGGCAGCACCTCGATGGTCGCGCCCTTGCAGCGGGACTCATAGCCCCGCCGGATGGCGTTGGCCGTCCGCTCGAACGCGGTGGAGCCGATGAGGCGGAGCCTGCCGTGGAAGCACGAGGGGTCGCCCGCCGAGGCGCCGTCACCGCCGGCGACCCTGCCCACTCCGACGCCGCCGGCGAACAGCAGCACGGCGATCGCCGCCGCCGTCCCCCGCCGGCCGCGCGGTTTCCACTGTTTCCCCGTTGGCGGAGCGGCCGCGGGCATCGGCGGTTCCGCGGGCTCCCGGCTCTCGGCCGCCGCCAGGCGCTCGCGCAGATCCTCCACCTCGGCCGCGGAGTCGGCGAGCCGCAGCCGCAGCTTGGCCGCCTCGGCGCGGGCCTGGGCCAGGTCGTCGGGCGGGGCGACGTGCCGGAGCCGCTCGTACGCCTCGACCCAACGCGTGACCTCAGCCTCGGGCAGCCCGCAGGCCACCGCGAAGTAGCCGACTCTGACGCGCTCCCGGTCACTGGTCGTCCGCCAGCGGTCCTTCTGGAGCATCGCGCTGATCGTGGCGTCGGGCAGCGTGCCCCACGAACGCCTCTCGATCTCCGACTGCCGGGGCGAGCCCGCCCAGCCCTTCAGCTTGGCCAGCAGGCGGTAGAAGTCCCGGATATCGGCCGCCGCCGACGGGTCGGGGAGTTCGCGCTCGGCCGCGAACCCCGGCAGGGTCCATGGTTCGAACGTCACGGGATGGCGCGAGGTCAGCCGCCGCCACGGCACCTTCGCCTGGTAGGTCTCGACTATCTTCGTGGGCTTGCCGTTCCTGTTCCGCTCGAACGCCGCGCACAGGTCGCCGCCCCGCTCGTCCCACAGCGCCTGCTCGGCCGCCACCCACCGCTCGCGCACCGCCGCCGACTCGCCGCCGCCGACACCCGCCGCGGCCAGGCACGCGCTGACGACCTCCCAGGACAGCAGTTCCCCGTCCCCGGCCAGTAACGCCCGGACGGTCACCTCCCGCAAGCCCGTGCGCTTCGCCAGCACGGCCGGCTCGTCCCCGCCCAGATGAACGGCCAGCTCACGGGTGAATTCCGCCATCCGGCCGAGATAGGAGTTCAACGCCCGCTCCGTCCGTCTCCCGTATCCCCCCGTCCGGGCGCCTACCCTGGGGGGACGATCCAGCATGGGGGCGGAACCGGTGCGACCTCCGCGAGTTGGTCGAAAGTTCGTGTTCTAGTGCCCATCTGTACGATCGGCCGTCCCGTCCAGGACGCTTCCAGGAACGCCCCGAACCTTCCTGGAAGGCACCAGGAAGCGCCGGAGGCGACCAGGACACCCGCCGACCGATCACGCGAGCCGGGATTCCACCACGCTGGGGACCATGAGCCGAGGACGCAGCCGCCGCTCCGTTTCTTACGCTGACCTTGCGATCGACCGATTCCGAAATTGGCCGCTGAAGGCATGCCGGGCAGCCTGCCCGCCCGGCCGTGCCCTGGCCCTACCCGGCCTACAGATCGTCCACTTCCATCAGGGCGACGTGGCCGAAGTATTCCTCACGCAGGACGTCATCTGCCGTCTCACCGCGACCCTCAGCACGTCCGGCCGTATCGAATTCTTCCCCGACATCGGCTGGGTCCAGGTCTACCTGGACACCGATGGCGACCTCTTCCTGCTGCAATCCTTGGTCAGCCTGGCCATTCAGGCGAACGACCCCGTCAACTGGCCGTCCCGCCGTCCGACGGCGGACTGCCCGCACGCGACCCCGAATCCCGGACGGGCCTCGGGAGCGCCCGGCCCGGACCATCCCGCACGTCCGCTGATCGCCACCATCGCACAGCAGACCGCCGCCAGAGCCGCCTTCCTCCTCGGTCGCTGACCCGCTCGTCGCCGTTCTCACGTCGCGGCGACGAAACCGCCACGGGACTACTGATCGGCAGTGATCGCTGCTAGTTGTTGAAGGGCGTGGTTTCCTGGCGAGGACGAGGACGAAGCGATGGCGGCAGGCGGTTCGGCAGGGGAGCGGGGACGGCAGGCCCGCGAGAAGGCGCTCGAACTGGCACGCCGCTCACGCGAGGCGTACCGGCTGGCCGGACGGTTCGAAGCGGGCTCGGAGGCGGAACGACTGGTCGCGGCCACGCTCATCGGCCTGACTGCGGTCGGCTGGCACCTACTCGTGGATCGCCGGTGGCCCGGCACGCGTGCGAACATCGACATGATCCTCATCGGGCCCGGCGGCGTCTTCGTCATCGACGTCAAACGCTGGCGTGACCCGCCGCTCGTCGAGGACGGCCACCTGACGGCCGCGGGAGAACGCCGCGACGGGGAGGTCGACAAGCTGCTGGCGATGACACGGTCGGCGGACGAGAAGGCCGCCGCGCTGGGCATGTCGCCGGTCGCGCTGCGCCCGCTCATGGTGTTCGCCGGGCACCGTCTCGACACATGCCTCGGCAGGATCCGCCTGCTCGGCCACCCCGATCTCGTCCAAGCGCTGGTCGCCGAACCGAAGCGGCTGACCCCGGCCCTGGTGCGGGCCGTCACCACACATCTGGCCGACGCGTTCCCGGCCTACGAGTCCACCGCGCTCGACGGCCGCGACACCGGTGCCCCGAGACCGGAAGAGGAGCCGGTGGGGGGAGAGGAGGACGCACTCTTCCCCACCGAGGACGTCGAGAAAGCGGCTCTGGATTCACTGATGCACGCGCCCATCGAACGGTGGATGACGTTCCTGCATCCCGACCAGGTCTCCATCGCACGCCGTGACTGGAACGGGCCGGCGCGCATCAGCGGTCCCGCCGGAACCGGGAAGACCGTCGTCGGACTGCACCGCGCGGCGCACCTGGCCGCGCGGGCCTCCGGCCGGATCCTCTATGTCACCTTCGTCAACAACCTGCCGCGCGTGCAGAAGCAGCTCTTCGGCACGATGGCCGCCACCTTCGCCGACCGCGTGGAATTCTCCAGCCTGCACGGCTGGGCGACGGCGTTCCTGGCCGACCGCGGCGTCGACGTCCAGTTGAGCGCGACACGCGCCGACGACGCCTTCTCCCGTGCGTGGATGACCGCCGGCCGCGACAGCGCGCTCGTCGAGATCGATCCCCGACCGGGCTACTGGCGCGAAGAGATCGACCACGTCATCAAGGGCCGCGGCCTCACCTCACTGGAGGAATACCGCACCGTTCCCCGCCATGGCCGCCGGACGGCGCTTCAGGCGGCACACCGCGAGGCCGCCTGGCTGCTCTACGAGGAATACGAACTGCTCCGCACCGAACGCGGCGTCGGAGACTTCAATGACGTCCTCCTGGCGGCACTGAAGGAACTGGGTGAGCGACCCGCCGACCCGCCCTATGCGGCCGTGATCGTGGACGAGGTCCAGGACCTCACGCTCACCGGCGTCAAACTGCTGCACGCCCTGGCGGGGGACGGCCCGAACGGGCTCCTGCTCATCGGCGACGGACAGCAGGCGGTGTATCCCGGCGGTTTCCGGCTCGCCGACGCCGGAATCGCCGTCAAGGGCCGGGGAGCCGTGCTGCGCACCAATTACCGGAATGCCGCGCGGATTCTGGAGACGGCGATGGAGCTCGTTTCCGGCGACCCTTTCGAGGATCTGGACGGGCCCAGCCCGAACGGCCGCCGTACCATCGACCTCACCTATCACGAGGGACGGATCCTCCGGGTCGACGCCGCGAACGACGAGGAGCACGACCGCCGGCTCGTCGAGGCGCTCAGAACACTGCCGGAGAACGGTTCCACCGCGTGGGCCGACTCGGTGGTCCTGTGCCGCTCACGCCGGGAGACCGAGCAGTATCACCGGCTCCTCACCCGCGCCGGCATCCCCGTCCTCCGGTTGGAGAACTACGACGGCCGGCCGGTCGACGCGGTCAAGCTCGGAACCTATCGCCGCGCCAAGGGGCTGGAGTTCAAGCACGTCTTCCTGCCCCACCACGACCTCGACCTCTCCGACAGCGCACTGTCGGACGCCGCCGATCGCGAACGCAAAGAACTGGCGCGCCGGCAATTGTTCGTCGCCATGACCCGCGCCCGGGACCTGCTCTGGCTCGGCTCCGCTCCTTTACGGCGCGAAGCTATAGTGCTCCGCTGAGGGGACGCGAGCCGGGGGCAGCGGTTCACGGGACCCGTGAGCGAAAGGCAGGACCGCAGATGTCGGACGCCCCGCAGGGAACACGCCCCGATCCGCAGAACCCGCTCGACCAGATCGACCTGCAGACCGACCGGCCGCACTCGGCGCGGGTGTACGACTACATCATGGGCGGCAAGGACAACTATCTCGCCGACCGGGAAACGGCGGCGACGGTACTGGCGGACTGGCCGGGACTGCGCACCTCGATGCTCGCGAACCGGGCGTGCATGCACCGGATGGCCCGTTACCTCACGAGCCTCGGGATACGGCAGTTCATCGATGTCGGAACCGGTATTCCGTCCTCACCGAACCTGCATGAGGTCGTCCAGCGGACGGCGCCCGACGCCCGGGTGATCTATGTCGACAACGACCCGATCGTCCTCGCGCACGCGCGTGCGCTGCTGACCAGCACCCCCGAGGGACGCACCGCCTACATCCAGGCCGACATGCGCTCCCCGGAGTCGCTTCTCGGCGACCCCGTGCTCGACGACGTCCTCGACCTTTCCCGGCCGGTGGCGGTGACCCTGATCGCGGTGCTCCAGTTCGTCGAGGACGCCCAGAGTCTCATGGAAGCGATCGTCGAACCCCTCGCGTCCGGCAGCTACCTCGCCATCACGATTCCCACCGGTGACCTCGCCCCCGAGTCGCGTCGCCTGGCCAATGAGTACACCCGCCGCGGCATTCCCATGTATCTTCGCGATCGCGCCGAGGTCGAGCGACTCCTCACCGGGCTGGAAGTCCTCGACCCGGGCGTCGTGCCGATGCCGCGCTGGCACCCCGCACCGGGCGACGAGCCCCTCGCCGACACCGCTACGAACATGTATGCCGCCGCCGCCCGCAAGCCGTAGCGTCATTTATATATTCTGAGTCATGTGACTGAAGAACGCCCGGCAGATGATAAGGGTGAGGCGGGCCCACCGATCTCTGCGGTCCAATTCTCGGTGACCGGCCCGACGATTATCACGGACGCCACCGTGATCATGGACGGGCCCTATGATCTGGAAGTCCTGACGGCCGCGGCGCAGTTCGTGTGCCGCGCGCATGAGGCGACGCGCACCACGGTGGATCTCGATGTGGACCGGCAGTCGATCCGGCCGTACTGCCCGTCTTCCGGGTGTCGGCCGTGGTGGAGTCGCCGCAGCGGCTGGCCGTCCATGTGGCGCTGCCCCATGCGGTCGCGGACTTCGCGTCCATCGGGATCGTCACCAGAGATCTGCTCACCGCCTATGCGGCGCTGGTCAAGGGCGAGCGGCCGGTCCTGCCGGAGGCTCGCCAGTTCGCCGACCACCTCAGGCAGCGCCGGTCCGTCTGCGACGACGAGCGTACGTGGCGGGAGGGCGGGCCCGGCGCGCGTGCGGCGGCCTTCTGGGCGCGGAAGCTGCACGGCGTCGAACCGTCGCCGTTCGAACGGCCGCCACGGGGCGGCACGTCCGGCGAGCGGATGGTCTTCGTGCGCGGGCAGGTCGACGGTGAGACCCGCCGTCTGCTTGAGGAGATCTGCGCGCAGCAGCGCTGTTCCCTCTTCCACGCGACGCTCGCCGCGTTCGAGGAAACGGTCGCCGGCCTGACCGGAGAACCCGACGTGACCACGATGTGCATCGTGCACGGGCGGGGTGGCGGCGAATTTCAGGACACGGTGGGTCTGCTGATCTCCGACATCGTTTTCCGCCGGCACGTCGGTGCGCCGAGCCGGCGGGCGGCGCTGTCCGCGGTCGCGACCGACGCGTGGGTCACGCACATGCATCAGGACATCAGGGTCTCGGAATTGTCGGCGCGCGAAGACGAGGTGAAGCGCATTTACCGGGAACGGCATTTCCGGGCCATGTACTTGCAGTTTCGGCCGCAGCAGATCGGGGCCGGGATGGAGAACACCGTCGACGGGGTGCGGCTCTCGTTCCCGAGTGTGGGGGCGGACGTCATCCGGCTGCCGGGCAGGGCCGGCTTCGCCCCGCACACCCACCCGGGCCACCACGTCCTCGCGGTCCTCGCGGGCATCGGGACGATCACCTACGGGGGACAGGTTCACCGGACCGAAGCGGGCCAGATCTACCTCGTCGAGGGTGAGGTCCCGCACGCGGTCGGGGCCATCAGCGATCACCTCATCCTCGCCGTCGGTGCACCGCACAAGCCGGTCGACTCGGCCGAGCGCATGGACCTCGTCCCCTATACGGAGGTGCTCGTCCCGGACGGCGATCTGGATTGCCTGATCTGCGAGGTGTCGGCCAGGCTTCCGGGCCGGCTGCACTCACGATGATCGCCCGGAACTCCAGATAGGCGGCGAGTGAATCGGCCCCCCGCAGGGCAGCACGTCCTGGAGGGCCTCACCGCGCCACAGGGCGGTGGCTCGCTCCAGATGCTGGACGACCCGCGGATCGTCCCCCTCCTGTGCGGCCCGGGAGCCGGCCTGGACCAGCGCTTCGAAGAGCAGAACGTCCACGAGTTCGACCGGCACGATCAGCCGATAGCCGCGCGGAACGGTCTCGATCATGGCTCCGGCCTCGCAGACCAGCGGACGGAGCACGGAAATGTAGGTCTTGACGTTCCCCTTAGCGGAGGACGGGGGATCGCCCGGCCACATGCCGTCCACAAGCTGGTCCGTCGAGACCGCGTGGTTCGCCCGGAGCAGCAACAGGGCGAGGAGCTGCCGGTGTTTCACGCGGTTCACCCTGATGCGACGACCGTCGATGTCTTGGACTTCCAATCCCCCTAGAAGGAAGAACCTCATCGTGAGCCCGTCCTTGATCAACTTTTTTCGAGGCCGCTGCCGAGCTGGTCACTCCGCATATGGCTGCGTTTCTTGGGTCGGCGGGCGCCCGCTTCGACGCCGACCGGGAGCTTGCCGCCGGCCTGTGCGGTACTCGCGCGATGGTCCGCGCCGGCGACACAATCATTATGCAGGCATTCACCAGCCCCCCGAGCTGAGCGGACAGTCGCTTGCGTCCTTGCCTTTCCTTCTGCTTTCGCGCGACGTCGGAACGATCATTCACCCCGATATTCATCCCACTCGTCTACGCGGTTTGATGGCGGTCATGGGCCGAACCCACATAGCCAAGTATGGTCATTGGCCCATGCCGGATCGCAAGTCGTCCAACAGCGCGCTTACGGTAGCGGCGTCGGGCACGCCGAGCTCGGTGTAGGCGGTCAGGGCGCGCTGCCACTGCTCGATCGCCTGCCGCTGATGGCCGAGGTCGCGATGGGCCTGGGCGAGTCCGTCGAGGGCACGGGCCTGCTCATACCGGTTGCCGATCTCACCGGCGAGAACCCATGCCTCGTGATGGTGGGCGAGGGCGCGGCTTGCGTCGCCGGTGCGGCGAGCGGTCTCGCCCAACCGGTTCAGGACTTCGTCCTCCAGTGGACGGTCGGCGGTCCGGCGCGCCAGTTCGAGTGCCTGGTGGAGGTAGCCGGTCGCCTCGTCGTAGCGTCCGACCTGCCCGTAGACGCTGCCGAGCTCGCACAGCGCGGATCCTTCGAGCAGACCGTTGGCGGTCGTGCGCGCCAGTTCGAGCGCTCGGCGGAGGTGGGCGGCCGCCTCGTCGTAGCGTCCGAGCCGCGCGTAGACGCCGCCGAGCTCGTACAGCGCGGAAGCCTCCAGGAGACGGCTGGCGGCCGCGCGGGCCAGTTCGAGTGCCTGGTGGAGGTGACCGAACGCCTCCTCGTCGCGTCCGATCCGGCCGTAGACACCGCCGAGCTCACGTAGCACGAAAGGCTCGCGCCTGCGGTCACCGGTGTCGCGCGCCAGGGTAAGGGCCTGCTCGTAGTGGGCAACGGCCTGCTCGTAGCGTCCCTGCCGTCCGCAGATGGAACCGAGGCCCTCCAGGGCCCCGCACTCGAGTGCGAGGTCACCGGTGTCACGTGCCGCCGTCAGCGCCTGCCCGTAGTGCGCGAGCGCCTCGTCACCGCGCCCCAGATGCCACAACGTGGGACCCAGGTCGCCGAGGATGCGTCCGCGCAGAGTGTGGTTGCCGGTTTCGCATGTCAGCGTGAGGGCCTGCTCGTAGTGGACGAGAGCCTGGTCGTTGCGTCCCCGCTGCCGATGGAACAGCCCCAGGTAGTGCAGCGCCTGGCCTTCGAGGTCACGGTCGCCGGTGTTGCGGGCGGTGGTCAGCGCGTAGGTGTACAGGCGCAGGGCTTCGTCATGGCCGCCTCGGTGTTCGAAGTAGCACCGCAGCGTGCTGGACAGGTCGGCGACGTGCGCGGGCCAGCCGTGTTCGGCGGCATGGGTGGCGACGGCGACCAGATTGGGCCGTTCGGTCTCCAGCCAGGCCACCCCCTGATCGGAGTCGGCGAAGGTCGGTGCCGGGGTCGAGGAGGCGGGGATGTGGGGCGTCGGCGGCCGGTCGTAGCAGTCGACGGAGTTCGTGGCGAGGGCGGCGGTGTGCCGGTAGTGATCGAACACCCGGCTCAGGGCCGCGCGCCGCTCGGCCTCGCTGTCCTCGCTGTCGCAGAGGTGGACGGCGTGCAGCCGGAGAAGGTCGTGCAGGCGGTACCGGTCGGCGATGGTCTGCTCCAGCAGGTGGACGTCGACAAGCTGTTCCACCAGCCGGTCCGCCTCGTCCAGCGTGACGTTCGCCAGGGCGGCCGCCGTATGCGCGTCGAAGTCGCGCCCCGGGTGGAGGCCGAACAGCCGGAACAGGCGTTGCTGGTCGCCGGTGAGTTGCTGGTACGACAGGGCGAAGGCGGCGGCGATGTCGCGGTCGCCGACGGCGAGCTCGGTCAGCCGCCGCTTCTGCCCTAGCCGCTCGATCAGGTGGGCGAGGCTCCAGACGGGGCGGGTGCGCAGCCGCGCGGCGGCGATGCGGATCGCCAGGGGCAGGTACCCGCACAACCGCATCACCTCCTGGACGGCCAGCGGGTCGGCGAGGGGGTGGGTATCGCCCGCGATGCGGGTGAAGAGCGCGGCGGCGTCCTCCGGGGACAGGACGTCGAGGGACAGCGTGTGGGTGGCCTCCAGATCGGCGAGCCGGCGACGACTGGTGATCAGCACCAGACAGTCGGGCGTGCCGGGCAGTAGCGGCCGCACCTGAGCGGCACTGGCGGCGTTGTCGAGCACCAGCAGGGCCCGTCGCCCGGCGAGTTGGGCGCGCCACAGCGCGGCCCGTTCCTCGACCCCTTCCGGGATCTTTTCCTGGGGGACCTCCACCGCCCGCAGCAACGTGTCCAGCGCGGCGGCGGTGCTGAGCGGCTCGTGCTCGGCGGTGTGGGCGTAGAGGTCGATGAAGATCTGGGCGTCCGGGTACCGCTCGGTCAGGTGGTGGGCGGCGTGGACGGCCAGGGCGGTCTTGCCGATCCCGGCCATCCCGTCGATCGCGCTGATCAGTACGGCCCTCGTGGCGTCACCGTCCGCCGGCAGCAGCGAATAGAGACGATCGAGCTCGGTCGTGCGACCGGTGAAGTCGGGGATGTCGCGGGGCAGGAAATGGTGGGAGCCGCCGCGCGGGTTCTGCAGCGCGGCGAGATCGGCTTCACCGGTGAGGATCTGCTGGTGGAAGCGCTGGAGTTCCGCTCCCGGTTCGATCCCGAGGTGGTCGACCAGCACCCGTCGAGCCTCCTGGAACGCCAGGAGCGCGTCGGCCTGGCGGCCGGCCCGCGACAACGCCAGCATGTAGAGGCCGGTGAGCCGTTCCCGGAGCGGGTACTCCCGCACCCATTGGGCGAGCTCGGTGGAGAGCCGATGATGCCGGCCGAGGGTGAGTTCGAGGTCGGCGAACTCCTCCAGGACGGTGAGGCGCTTCTCCTCGAGCATGGCCCGTTGCGGCTCCAGAGCCGGGCTCTCCAACCCGGCGAGCGCCGAGCCGCGCCACAGCGCGAGCGCGGCGCGAAATCCGGTGACCGCGTCCTTGGTCTGATGGTCGGCCGCGTGCCGGCGGGCGCGCGTGACCTGGTCGTCGAAAATGATCGCGTCGAGGGCACCGGTGTCGACCCGGAGCCGGTAGCCGCTCTGCCCCGCCGACAGCAGCCCCGCCTCACCGGTGCCGTTCAGTATTCGCCGCAGATCGGAAACGATGTTGCGGACCTGTTTCTTGGCGGTCGCGGGCGGGTTCTCATCCCACGCCACATCGATCAGCCGAGACAGCGGTACCACTCGGTTCGCGGACAGCAAGAAGGCGGTCAGCACTTTTTGGTGGCGTGCCGGTCCGGGGTTCAGCAGTCGTCCGCCATCGCGAATCTCCAGCGGGCCCAAAATTCTGAACTCCATCGTTTCTCCCCCTCGGGCCATGATCTTGGATTGCGATGTCCACCACCTCACACTGCCCGCGATTGCGCCAGCAAGCGGTTCGATGCTTGCGGCCGTTTGCAGCCATCAGTGATCCAGCGACGTCTGGCCGGCGAATACAGATGAAGGGTGCCCGTCCGGCGACCACACAGCACTCCGAGTAGTCATGTGGGTGCGGAGGGCGGCCATCGGATCGTCCTGCTGCCGTCCTCTGCTGCTCAGGATCCGTCGAGGACCGAACAAGGACCGGACCAGGACCGCAGCCTGGACGCTGTCCAAATGACATTCCGGCATACATCGCTGAAACATGCCCCGGCACCGGTCGGTGGTTTCGGGCACGCAGACGGGAGGGGGCTGTCTTGCCAGAACAGGACGATGGCCTGAACAAGCAGCAGGTTCTTATCATCGGTGCGGGTAATGCAGGTCTTTGTGCCGGCATAGCGGCATTGCAGGCGGGGGCGATCTCCGTTGCGATCCTCGACTCCGCTCCGCGGGACCTTCGTGGCGGAAACAGCGCGCTGACGAAGAGCATGCGCTTTTCCTGGGACGACAGAGCCTTCATCGCCACGTTGCTCCGAGATCCGGGCCAGTACGGACTGGACACGATTCTGGCCGGACGGCCGGTGTACACCGACGCGCAGTATTTCGACGATTGGCTGGGAGTCTCCGGCGATCAGGTGGACACCGCGCTCATCAAGTCGATCACGCGCCGCTCCCATGGCACGACCGCCTGGATGCGGGCGTTCGGCCAGCGCTGGGTGCCGAGGCCGGACCCGCTGCCCGGTGACGTGCCCGTGGTCTTCGAGGGCGGCGGGCAGGGCCTGCAAGCCCGGAACTTCGCCGAGTTCGAGCGGCTCGGCGGGACCGTCCACTACGACAGCACCGTCACCGATATCGAGCGGCTTTCCGGTGACCGATTCCTCGTTCGAGGTACGGGCGGAACGTTTCCCGTCGTCTGTGACGCGCTGGTGCTGGCCTCCGGTGGTTTCGAGGGAGATCCACGGGCGCGCGAACGCCATCTGGGCGGCCAGTGGCGCGACGTGAAACTGCGGGGGGTGCCGTTCAACAACGGGGCGCCGCTGGAGGCCGCGGTCGCGCTCGGCGCCGACACCGCGGGCAACTGGAGAAAGTGCCACGCCACTCCGCAGGGGATCGGACTGCCCGACTACGTGCTTCCCAGACAGATGCACGAATCGCACTTGCTGACGCGCTACGCCTTTCCCCTCGGCATCGTCGTCAATCGGGAGGGGCGCCGGTTCTTCGACGAGTCGGCCGGCTACAGCAACCTCACCTACGTCTCGCTGGGCCAGAAGATCATGGAACAGCCGGGCAGGATCGCCTTTCAGATCTTCGACGGGAAGGTGCTCGAAGCCGGTGCGTTGCCGCTCGGCTATCTCGGTGACCCGGCTGCGCTGACCGTACGGTCGCTCGAAGAGGGCGCCGAACGGCTCGGCATCGACGCGGTGCGGCTGCGCGATGAGGTCGATCGGCTGAACAAGGCCGGCGGCGATCCGGTGAGCCCCGTCGCTGACGTTTCCGTGCGAACGCCCAAACGGCTGGAGTCGCCCCCGTTCCTGTTCGTCCCCGTGGTCAGCGGCCTGACGTTCACCTACGGAGGGCTGTCGGTGACCACGGACGCCCAGGTGCGCGGTGGTGGAAAGCCGATCGAGGGCCTCTACGCGGCCGGCGTGATCGTCGGAGGGCTGTACGACGAGGGATACCCGGCGGGCACGGGCCTGATGGCGGGCGCCGTCCTTGGACGGGCGGCAGGAACGGCGGCGGCCGGTCACGCGGCCCGAACCGGAGGGAACTGAGCGTGCCGACCGTCGCGTCAGGCGGCCTGGTCGCCGCCTTCGGGGGAGACCCCGCTGAGACTCGGGGCACCGGATACCGGTGCCGGCATGCCGAGGCGACCGGTGAGCCGACATGAAGATCGTGATCGTCGGGACCGGGAGGATCGGATCACGCCACGCGGTCTGCTTCCGGGAAGCGTGCCACGAGGTCGTCACGGTCGACCCCCGGGGTGGTGCGGACTTCGGCGACGTGGCGCGGGTGCCGGCCTCCTGGAGCGTCGACGCCTGGGTCATCGCCACGCCGACGGCCGCCCATCTTCGCGTCCTCGGCGAGATCCTGCGGCGTTGTCCGGATGCCCGCGTGCTGCTTGAGAAACCGGCCTGCTACCCGCTGGAGATCGCCGATCTCCAGCGAATGGTCCGGCGGTACCCGCGATCCCGGATCGTGGTCAACGACGTCTATGGCCGCAGCGAGGTCGTGCGGCTGTTCGCCGATTCCGTGCGCCGGCTCAACGGTACCGACCAGATGAAAAAGGTGACCATAGAGTTCACCAAGAACCGGGAGTTCGACGTCGCCAACGGCAGGTTCGTCGACACGCAGTACGGCGAGGCCGGGTACGAATACTTCCACATGTTGAGCATTCTCCGGGCGGTTCTGCCCACCGAGGTCTACCAGAGGTACCTGCGAACACTGCCGGACGTGGTCACTCCGGAGATGCGGGTCCGGACGGCCGCGGAAAACCTGCCCGACATTGAACTGTACGCATCCTCGGCCGGCGTCATCGGCCATGCCGACCTGGCCGGTTTCGCCTTCCCCGCGAGTGCGGCAAAGCAGCATATCGCGTGTTCGTCGATCCCCTACGGGATGGATCTGAGATACCGGTTCGCGGATGTGGAATTCGACTCTGGAAGGCATGTGACGCTCGTCTTCGAGAGCCAGTACGGTGCGGATCCCGACTACAAGAACAAGCACACCGTACATATTCGGGAAGCCGGTTCATCGCAGCACGTCATGGTCTCGGGGAACCATTTCAACGAAGCACTCTTGCTGCAACTGGAGCAGCTTCGGAAAGCGGCGGAGGGCGCGAGCGTGCTGCGGCTGCCCGAGCACCGGTTCCTGGCCGGTCTCAGCTGGGCCACCTCCACCGTTCTCTGCCACGCCATCTGAGGCCGGGCGGTAGGTCGACGCCCATGAGCAGACAGCAAGCTACCCACCCGATAAGGAGCACGGAATGACACAGGACACGCAGAACTGGTCAACACTGCTGCGGCTCGCCCCCGGCATGCTGACCGAGATCACGGACGAGGAGTCGGCCCGGACCCAGATCGCCGGCCAGATCGGTTCCGACGAGAACGCTTACGAGGTGTTCGGTCAGGCGTGCCGGTTCGAGGCCCCCTTCGCCGCGAGCTGGATTCACGGGCCCGGAGACAAGAGTCCGTACCTGTCGCTGGAACTGGCCGCGGCGGCGCTGGACGAAGAGCGTTACCGTGCCACGCTGGCCGACATCCTGCTGTCCACGTCGACGGCCATCCCCTACGACTACCGCGCCCTGGCCGCGGAGGAACTCCTCCTTGTCGGTCCCGGCGAGTTCACCGGCTCGCTTGAGGAGGCGGTGGACTCCTTCAAACCGCTGGGGTACCGCACGCTGGAGACGAAGGTCGGCGTTCCCACCGACGGAATCGACCATCTGTTCGATATTCCGGACAGTGTGGCGGGCAGAATCGACGTCCTGACAGCCGCGAGCAGGGCGAAGACGCTGGAGAGCCGGTACCTGCTCGCGCGGCGCGTGCTCGGGCGGGCACCTCGGGCCGAGGTGCCCACCTCGGACGCGGAACGCCTGATCAGCGAGGACGTCGGGACCAAGATGATCTCGCCTTCGGACTATCTGGTCCCCTGGGACCAGGAGTTTCCCGGTGAGAACGGCGTCGCGCTCACCCTCGCGGAGTTGATGCGCATCGTGCTGCTGTGCCCGGAGTTCAAGCTGCCGGACGCGAAGGTGCGGCCGATCCTCGTGGACTTCTACCGGTCGGTCCTGCGGACCGGCGGACGCTCGATCATCGGCCTGTCCGCCGGTGTGTTCCATGTGGAGCACGGCACCCTCACCACGCCGTCCTACTACTACCAGGGACGCGACGCCATCCTCGGCAAGGGGCTGGTGATCGACTGCGTCGGCGGCGCGATCCTGCAGAGCGGGTCGTTCCTCGGCGGCGGGTTCATGCCCATCCTCATCCATACGCACAAGCACCTGCGCAAGAGCGGCGAGGCCGGGGCGTCGGAGCGCAAGCGGATCCTCCCCTGCATCTTCGCCGCCGAGGCCGGCGCCCGGTTCCCGATGGACGCGATCGGCCTTTTCGAAACGGTGGACTACCTGGAGAAGGACACCCCCTACCAGGGAATCAGGGCCATTCCGATCCATGACTAGGTCGGTCCCGATCAACGACTAGGTCGGCTTCTCGCGGGCACGGCCAGGGCCCTTGCCCCTGGCCGTGCCCGCTTTGACGTCCGTCAGGGCGTGCGGTGAGTGGTCGTGTCGGCGGCGGGGCCTCGTCATCTTCATCGCCCGCCAGGACAACCCCCAAAGGACCAACTCGGTGGCCGGAGTATGCCACTTTTCATGAGCCTTTCTGACAACTCTGGACCGGCATTAGTGATCTAAGCGGTCAGAAGTAGATGATCACCACGTCCAGGGGGGCCGAGACGATCATGAGTAGGAGACTGTCTTCGGGGGCACGCGCGTGGCGCCGCCCCGGCGCGCGAATCGCGGCGGGGCTGGCCGGCGCCGGGATGGCGGCGCTCGTGTTCTACCAGTTGTCCGATCCGTCCACACCGGTGAAGGCCGATCGTGAGACGCACATCCGAGCCGCGCGGGGCACCGGGCTCGATCCGCTCTCAGACCAGGAGATCCAGAGGTCGCGGAGCGCGGCGCTGCCCGACCAGCCGCGGGACAAGGCCGTCACCGGACGTCCACAGGTCGCGTTCGTGAGCGCCAACCGGCTGGACGGGCCGGACGGCGCCCCGCGGGTCGCGGACGTACGGCTCTACGACTACCGCACCGATGAGATGGTCGTCCGGCACGTCGACCTGGCCTCCGGCCGGGTGATCCTGACGCAACGTGCCGCCGGTACCCAGCCGATCGCGACCGTCGACGAACTGCGGCGCGCGGTCGAGCTGATCCTGGCCGACCGCCGTCTCGGCCCGGCGCTGCGCGCCTCGTACAAGAACGCCGCCGGCCGCGAACCGGCCTCGGCCGCCGACATCCACACCCGGGGGCACATCTTCCGGGGCCCGCAGGCGGCCGGCGCGAGCAACGCCACCGCGGTCGCCAAGTGCGGTGCCCAGCGCTGCTTCACGGTGAACCTCAAGCTCCCGGACGGGACCTGGATGGACACCGGCCGCACCGTCATCAACATGTCCATCCAGCGCGTCGTCATTCTGGACCGGTAGGGCGGGAGTGCAAGCCATGAACACCTTTGAACGTGTACAGGGCCGCCTCCGGGCCGGGATCGCCGTCGGCGCGGCGGTGTCATGCGCCGCCGTGCTGTCCGCGGCCGCACTGGCACCGGGTGCGTCCGCGGCCGCCCGGACATCCGCCAGCGCGCCGGCAGCCGCGCCCGCCGACTGCAGCGGCCAATACAAGATCGACAAGAGGTTCCCGAACGGGGCCCGATGGCAGATCTGCTGGGAGGCCCGCGACGGCGAGGGCCTGCGCATGCTCAACGTGCGCTACACCCCCAAGGGGAGCGGTGAGGTCAAGGTGCTGCGCGACCTGGCGTTGACGCAGGTCCACGTGCCGTACGACGACGACTCCCAGCGCCACCTGGACATGCCGCTCGACCTGAACTACGCGGCCGCTCTCCTGCCGCGGGACTGTCCGGGAGGCGAGATCCGCAAGCACAACCGTCGTCCTCTCGTCTGCGTCAACACCAACGGACGCGGCTACGGGTACAAGAAGACCGACATCGACGCCGAGAAGGAGAAGCAGCGGCAGTCCAGCGAGCTGGTCCTGTTCAGCGTCTTCGAGGTCGGCTGGTACGACTACGTCCTCGAATACCGGTTCACCGACGACGGGCAGATCACCCCGCGGCTGGGCGCGACCGGCTCGCTGGCCTCCGACCGGACCTCCGCCAAGCACGGCTGGCCGATCGGACGCGGGAACACCCACTACTCCCCGAACCACTTCCACAACGCGTTCTGGCGCGCCGACTTCGATCTGCGGGGGCCGGCCGGCGACAAGGTCGAGCAGTTCGACTTCACCGGCCAGGGCGCTCTCAAGCGCACGATCGTGCGAAAGACGCTCACCCGGGAGGCGGCGGTCAAACTCGCCCCCGACCGCTTCTGGCGCGTGGTGGACCCCACCGTCAAGAACGCCGACGGCCATCCCATCTCATGGCAGATCAGCGACATCACCAGCAGCCAGTTCCGCGGCCCCGCGGCGGCCGGCGAGCAGTTCACCCTGTCCGACCTCTACGTCACCCAACGCAAAGCCTGCGAGAAACTGGCCGCTCAGAACGAGGAGCCGCGCTGCGCCAAGCAGGTGGACAAGTTCGTCAACGGGCAGACGCTGACCGACCCGATCGTCTGGGTGAGCGTCGACTTCCACCACATCCCGCGCGATGAGGATCACGATCCGCTTCCCGCGCACTGGCAGGGCTTCACGATCAGCCCGCGCGACGTGACCGCCAAGAACCCCTACTGAGCCGTCCACTCCCCACACCGCCCGGCCGGGCGATGCCGACGCATCGCCCGGCCGGGCCGTCTTTGAACGCCCGACCACCTCAGGACGGCTCCCGAACTGAACATCGCGTCACTACGTAGGGTGATGAATCTCGGAACGAATGGTCAAGCCGGCTGCGTCGTCTTTCTGAAAGCGATTGGGGGAGCGGTCCAGAAGCGATCGCCGCGGTGGGACATGCGGCCGAAGATCGATCAAATATGGCGCTGAGCAGGCACGATACTCAAAGGTATAGCAGGCTGTACCGACAAACGGATAGCGTGCGGCACTGCCACCGCCGGCAATTTCCGACAAGCTGGACGGTATGACGAGACGTGTGATCTCGGTGGCCTGCGCGCTTGTCACCCTGACTCTCCGCCACCATGACGTCCGGGTGGGCGCCTCGGCTCAGCCCAGCGGCTGCACGGGACGGGGCGGCGCATGACGTACTACTCCCCGCCGGTCTGGCTGCTGAGGGTCGGTGCGGCGTCCGGTGCGCTGCTCGTGGCCGCCGCGCTCGTGAGCGCGCCGGCCGGTGTGCGGGCCGACGTGGCGTGCCGCGACAACAAGGGCTGGTGGTGCCTGTACGGGAAGCCCGACCTTCAGGACGGCGGCGGGCTCATCGGCACCAACAACGGCGACACCGACCTCAAGATGGACGGGGACTGGTCGTTCTTCAACGACGGGACACGGTCGGCGACCAACCGGAGCGACAGCTTCGTGGGCCTGTACAACGACATCGACTTCAAGGGATTGATCTCGTGCCTGCCGCCCAACACGCGGCTGAGGCGGATCGACGATGGTGTCAGCTCCCTGCGCATCCATCCCAGCCGCGGTGCGGCGTGCCTCGGGTCGGGCGGCGCCGTGGAGCCGGAGCTGATCGACACCGGACCCGGGCCGACCGCACCGAGAAAGCGGCCCGGGACGGCGAAGCCGGCGAGCCCGGTGCAGAAGCCCAAGCCACAGGAGTCCCCCCGCGCTACCCCCGATCCCTCGCCCGAGGACGCCCTGCCGTCGCTGGACGACAAGGCGCCGCGGCTGCCCAGCGCGCCACCCGTCAGGATCGCCGCGCCCAGGGCCGCCGCGAAGGGGGACGGCCCGCCCTGGGGGCTCGTGGCGGCCGTGGCGGGGGCCGTGACGGTGCTCCTGCTGCTCGTCGGCCTGGGGGTCGTCGGCGGGGTGTTCGTCCGCAGGCGCCGCCCGGTATCGGTGCCTCGTACCGCTACCGACCCTGGGGCGGCCCCGCGGGTCCATCGTGCGCTGCTGCTCCTGGCGGTCGACTGCGAGCAGGAGAAGCGGGAGGTGCCGAAGGTCCGCGCGGTGACGATCGACGCCACCGAGGTGACCCTGCACCTGTCCGCCGCGGACCAGCGGGCTCCGCAGCCCTGGCGGGTCGCTCCCGGGGGAAGGAGCTGGCGCCTGCTCGTCACCGACATCGACGAGCTCACCGACGATGCCGATCCGGCCGCGCCCTACCCGCTGCTCGCCATGGTGCGCCCGGGCATGTGGGCGAACCTGGCGGCGCTGCCGGGGCCGATCGCGCTGGCGGGCAGCCGGAAGGCCGCGCGCAGAGCCGCGGTCGAGCTGGCGCGGGGGCTGCGGGAGAACCCGTGGCGCGAGGGCGTCCGGGTCCGGATGGTGGGCTTCCCACCCGAAGCATCGATCGAGCCGGACGAGGGGACCGAACGGGGGCGAGTCGTGTTCATCAACGACGGCATGGAGGTGCCCGCCAAGACACCGCCCGGATCGGCGGTCGTCGCGGTCGGGCGGCCGGACCGCGTTGGGACGACATGGCGGGTGCGGTCCGACGGATCGATCGTGCCGCCGTTCGATCTGCTGGTGAAGGACGCCGCCCCGGCCTCCACCGATCCCGCAGCGGCTGAGACGACGTGATGGAGACGATCGCCGTGGCGGTGCACGCGTCGGACCCCATCTCCTACGAGGGGGTGGTCGGCGGGCTGCGGCACCGTCCCGAGCTGAACCTGGTGGACGAGGCCGACGCCGTGGTCACCGTGGTCGTCGCCGAGGTCGTGGACGAGCAGGTCAAAGGGGTGCTGCGGCGGTTCTCGCGGTCGATCGGCGCCCGCTCGGTCCTGATCGTCAGCGACCTGAAGGAGGCGCACCTGCTGGAGGCCGTGGAGTGCGGCGTGGTGGCGATGCTCTGGCGGCGCGAGGCCGGGCCCGACGGCATCACCCGCGCCATCGTCGCCGCTGCCGGAGGCAACGGCAGCCTGCCTCCGGATTTGCAGGGGCGCTTGCTGAAACACATCGGCCGCATCCAGCGCGGCGCGGGTCCCCAGGGCCTCTCCGCCGCTGGGCTGGCCGAACGGGAACGCGAGGTGCTCCGTCTCATCTCGGACGGACTGGACACCTCCGAGATCGCCAGGAAGCTCGCCTACTCGGAGCGGACCGTCAAGAACGTCCTGCACGGCCTGATGACCCGCCTGCAACTGCGCAACCGGGCCCACGCGGTCGCCTACGCCATCCGAGAGGGCTACATCTGATGCTCCATGAAGTCGACGACGCGTTGCGTGCGCTGGTGAGCACCCACGCGCTGGCCGGCGGTGACGTGCGCCTGGTCTTCGACGCGCCCACCCGCGAGTGGGCGGCACAACGCAACACCCCCACCGTCAACGCCTACCTGTACGACGTCCGCGAGGACATGGCGCGGAGGGAACGCGGGCCGACCCGCATGCACGGAAAGGACGGCCAGGTCACCGCCTACCGGCAGCCGCCCCGCTTCTACCGCCTCTCCTACCTGGTCACCGCCTGGACCAAGCAGCCCGAGGACGAGCATCGGCTGCTGTCGGCGGTGCTGGGAAGCCTCGTGCGGTACGAGACGCTGCCCGAGGAGACGCTGCCCGCCGGGGGCATGCTGGCCGCGGCGGGGATCACGATCCCGATCACCGTGGCCGTCCCGCCACCGGAGCCGCGGTCGATCGCCGACATCTGGTCGGCGCTCGGCGGCGAGCTCAAGCCGTCGCTGGACGTCGTGGTCGTCGCTCCGTTGCCGGTGTCGCCGGAGTTCCCGGCAGGCCCGCAGGTCACCGAGCTGGAGGTGCGGGTGCGCGACAACGTGTACGCGGTCACGGAGGTCCGCAGGAAGCCGCTGGCATGACCGACTCGACCGGCTACCTGCTGGCCAGGATCGAACTGCTGCGCGCCCGGGTGGCGCTGCTGGTCGGGGAACGGTCGGGGGCCGACCCGTCTGCCGGCGACCAGTTCCGCGGACTGTACATCCCGCCCGTGGCAGCGCAGCGGCTGGCGGACGGGCCGGGTCCCGGCCCCGCCCGCGATCTCGGGTACGAGCGTGCCGTCGAGGAGTTGGCGGAGACCGTGGGCACCGCGACCCGCGTGCATCGGTTCGCGGAGGCGTTCGGTCTCACCGACTTCGACCTGGAGATCCTGCTCGTCGCGCTCGCGCCCGACCTGGACCGCTCGTTCGAGGCGCTGTACGGCTACCTCAACGACGACGTGAGCCGCCGCCGCGCTACGTCCGGCCTTGCCCTGGACTTGTGCGGCACCCCCGTGACCTCGGCGCAGGCGCGCGCGCGGTTCGCGGCGGGAGCCCCACTGATCGCCGGAAGGCTCCTCGTGATGGAGGACGCGGACCGTCCGTTCCTGAGCCGCGTGCTGCGGGTCCCTGACCGGGTCGCCGCGTTCCTGCTCGGTGACGACACGCTGGACGACGAACTGGCCGGCGTGGTGCGGCTGGAGGACGGCGGCGCGCCTTCGGACGCGGGCGGCCTGGCGGGTCGGCTGCGGGCGGACGATCCGCCATTGGTCTACCTGCACGAGGACCGTCCCGGCGCGGGCGCCGCGGCGGCCCGCACCGCCGCGATGTCCGCGGGTCTGCCCATGCTGGTGGCCGATCCGGCCCGGCTGGAGCCGACGCTGGTTCCGTCCCTTCTGCGTGAGGCGAGGCTGCGCGGCGCGGCCGTGCTGGTCGGCCCGCTACCGGACGGCGCTCTGGTGCGGGCGTTCGCGGCGGCGGCCGTCAAGGTTCCGGTACTCCTGACCGGGACGCTGCCGTTCGACCCGGTCTGGAGCGAGGAGCAACCGCTGGTCCTGGACGCCCCGGCACAGGCGCCCGCCGCCGGAGCCTGGCATACGGAGCTGCCGGGCGAACTCGGCTTCGACCTGGCGGAGGCCACCGCCACCTACCGGTTCACGCCCGGCCAGATCCGCCGTGCGGTACGGGCCGCACGCGACCACGCGGCTCTCGACGGCGTGCCCCTGACCGCCGCGCACCTGCATCGCGGTGCGCGGCTACAGAACGCCGGTGGACTGCACAAGCACGCCAGACGGATCGTGCCCGCGGTGGGGTGGGGCGACCTGGTCCTGCCCGATGAGCCGGCCGGGCGGCTGCGCGAGCTCGTCCAGCGGGCCCGCCACCGCGACCGGGTGCTCGGCGAGTGGCGGCTGCGCAGCGGCGGCGGCCGGGGCCGGGGCGTCGTGGCGCTGTTCGCCGGGGAGTCCGGCACCGGCAAGACCATGTCCGCCGAGGTGCTCGCCGCCGAACTCGGCCTGGATCTGTACATCGTCGAGCTGTCGGCCGTGGTCGACAAGTACGTCGGCGAGACCGAGAAGAACCTCGAACGGATCTTCACCGAGGCGGACCGGATGGACGCGGTGCTGCTCTTCGACGAGGCCGACGCGGTGTTCGGCAAACGCTCGGACGTCAAGGACGCCCACGACCGGTACGCCAACCTGGAGAGCGCCTACCTGCTCCAGCGGCTGGAATCGTTCGGCGGGATCGCGGTGCTCACCACCAACCTGCGCGCCAACATCGACGACGCCTTCACCCGGCGCCTGGATCTGGTCATCGACTTCCCCTTCCCCGACCAGGCGCAGCGCCGGGCCCTGTGGGAGCACTGCCTGGCCCCGCCGGTCCCGGTCGGCGGGGACGTCGACCTCGACCGGTGCGCGCGGGAGTACGAACTGGCGGGCGGCGCGATCCGGAGCGCGGTCGTCACGGCCGGCTACCTGGCGGCCGCGGCCGGGAACCCGGTCACCATGGACGACCTGCTGGCCGGTGCCCGCCGCGAGTACCGCAAGCTGGGCCGCCTGCTCCCGGGCGACATCCCTTCGGCCGGCGGTTGAGTCCGATTCGCGGCGGACCCGGGCTCTACTCCGGGGTCGGTTCGTAGGGGATGCGCAGGGCGGAGATGTTCTCCTGCTCGCGTGGCACGTTGGCCCGCACCTCGATCGGGGAATTGCCCGACCGGATCCAGAACCCGATGCTCAGCTTGCCGCCCGTGAGGTCGCGATAGTCGTCGCCCTCGACGAAATCCGAACCGACCAGCTCGGTGTAGCGCTGCCATTCCTGGTTCGGTTCGAGGCGGAACGTCTTGAAGACCTCGCGGCGCTGGAGCACCTCTTTGTCCCCGTCGAAGTTCCAGTCGAAGATCACGGAGATGCTCGCTTCGGGATCGCCGTTGGAGCGGACCCAGAAGTCGAAGGTCGGCTCGGTTCCCGCCTGGTAGATGTCGTGCAGGCCGCAGATGGTGAACCTCACGGGGCTGTAGGTGCACTTCCATTCGTGGCCCGTCTGCGCGAAGCCGGGGCTCTCGACGGGAATCGTCCGGCTGGTGGCCTGTTCCTCCGCCGGGGCGGGCTCGGGCCACGGCCCCGCCTTGTTCAGGTAGAGGAGGTGGTGCCCGGGGCCACCGAGCGGACGTCCTTGGCCGTCGCCCTGCCCCTCGCCCTCGCCCCCGCCCTCGTTCTCCCCGCCGTCACCGGCAGGCGGGGCGGCGGGGGCCTGCTTCGGCTCCTGGTCCGGCGCCGGAGCCTTGGCGGACGGCTGGTTGTCCGGGAGGCTGAGCGGGTTCCCCACCGGGACCATCCCGCCCTCGCGTGCCTTCGAGCCGAACTTGGGATCGAAGGTGAACCACGCGATGGTGAACGCCAGCGCGGACGTCAGCAGCAGCCCCATCAGGCCCAGCAGCCAGCGCGGCATGATCGCCTGCTGGAGGAAGACCCCCTCGACCTCGACCGGTTCCACGCCGGAGCGCAGGACGTTCACCTTGTAGGGATGCGACTCGCGGCTGCCGAACCAGGTGATGGCGCCCGGTTTGATCCGTCCCCGGACCCACGCCGCCCGGCCGGGCTCGACCTGCACGTTGGCCGGGGACAGCTCGAAACCGAGCTGCCCGCCGTTGTCCTTGCCGGTCAGCGACGCGGTCAGCCGGGTGTTGCCGAGATTGTCGACGGCGAACCTGGGCTTGCCGCGGAACCGGCCCCGCACGGTGTGCGGCAGCAACTCCGCCCGCACCTCGGTGAACGGCGTCACCGTCAGGTGCCCCTCCACGACGGTCTTGTCCCCCGGCTGCTCGGTCGGGATCACGTCCACCGCGAACGGATGCCCGCCGGCCGTCGCGTCCGGAGTGCGCGGCGGCCGAAAGGTGATCTCGGTCGAGCCGGTCGTCCCCGGGTAGAGCCGCAGCGTCCGCGGCTCCACCTCCGCCCACACCGCGGGCTCGCCGGCGACCGCGATCCGGTACTCCTCCACCAGGTCGGTCGTGTTGCGCAGCCGCAGGGTGACCGTCACGGCGCCGCCGGGATCCACGGTGGCCGACGCCGGATCGAGCGAACTCCAAATACTCACCGATCGGACTCTAGGCAGGCGCGGAAACCGCTGGAATGACCGCTCGTGCACCCTCGGGTGCACGCTCGCCTGCCCTCGCCTCGCCTGCCCGGAGCGCTCCCGGCCCGTCCGCACGACCGGTTCCTGCGATGACACCGCTCGCGGGCGCCGGACCGGTCAGTGCCCCGCCACCCGGTCGTGGCCGCACGGGCACCGCACGGTGCCCTTCGAATGGGACGAACGGACGTTTCGGAGCGGCACGGCGGAGCGGCATGGTTTTCGGAGAACTCAGACCACTCAACGGGGGAGTAGCTGCCCATGCCTACGTATCTGTCGCCCGGCGTCTACGTCGAGGAGGTGGCCAGCGGATCCCGCCCGATCGAAGGGGTGGGGACGTCCGTGGCGGCCTTCGTCGGCTTCGCGCCGACCGGCCCCCTGAACGACCCCGTGCTGATCACCAACTGGTCGCAGTACATCGCCTCGTTCGGGGACTTCACCGACGGCTACTACCTGGCCCAGGCCGTGTACGGGTTCTTCAACAACGGCGGCACGACCTGCTACGTGGTCCGCGTCGGCGGGGCGGCGGAGAACGGCGAGAGCGACGCGTCCAAGCAGCTGACCGCCCCCGCGCCCACCCGGCTCGGCGGGTTCCACGTCGCGGCCGTCCCCTCCGCGGCCACCGGGACCATCTCGGTGGAGGTCGCCGACATCGAGGGCGGCGACAAGACCGCGGAGAAGGCCGATGACCGCTTCAAGCTCGTGGTCAAGATCGACGACAGCGTGGTCGAGAGCTTCAACGTGTCGATCAGGAAGAACACCCGCACCTACATCGTCACCCAGGTGAAGGAGCGCTCGAAGCTCATCACCGTGACCGAGGCCGCGCCGGCCGGGCAACTGGTCCGGCCGGACAACCAGAGCGTGACCCTGGCCGCCCCCGCGGCACCCGCCGCGCCCACCGCCGACGGCCAGGCGATCGGCCCCGAGCACTACCTCGGCGACCCCGCCGACCGCACCGGCTTCGGCGGCCTGGAGGCCCTCGACGCGATCACCATGGTCGCGGCGCCGGACCTGATGAGCGCCTACCAGCGCGGTGCCATCGACCTGGAGGGCGTCAAGGCCGTCCAGCTCGGCATGATCGCGCACTGCGAGCTGATGGGCGACCGGGTGGCCATCATCGACCCGCCGCCCGGCCTGAACGCCCGCCAGGTCTACGAGTGGCGGCAGGAGACCGCCGGGTACGACTCGCGCTACGCCGCCCTCTACTACCCGTGGATCAAGGTCTTCGACCCGTCCTCCGGGCAGACCGGGATGATCCCCCCGAGCGGCCACCTCGCCGGCATCTGGGCCCGCAGCGACGCCGAGCGCGGCGTGCACAAGGCCCCCGCCAACGAGGTCGTCCGCGGCGCCGTGGACCTGCACCTCCAGGTCACCAAGGGAGAGCAGGACCTGCTCAACCCGATCGGGGTGAACTGCATCCGCTCGTTCCCCGGCCGCGGCGTGCGGGTGTGGGGCGCGCGCACGCTGTCCTCCGACCCGGCCTGGCGCTACCTGAACGTCCGCCGCTACTTCAACTACCTGGAGGAGTCGATCCTGATCGGCACCCAGTGGGTGGTGTTCGAGCCGAACGACCACGCGCTGTGGGCCCGGATCCGCCGCAACATCTCCGCCTTCCTGGTCACCGAGTGGCGGGACGGCGCGCTGTTCGGCGCCAGCGCGGAGGACGCCTTCTACGTCAAGTGCGACGAGGAGACCAACCCGCCCGAATCGGTCGATCTGGGCCGGGTGGTCTGCGAGATCGGCGTCGCGCCGGTCAAGCCCGCCGAGTTCGTCGTGTTCCGGCTGGCGCAGATCTCCGGCGGCGGCGAGCTCGAAGAGTAGAGCACCTTCCCCATCAGCCACCCTTAGTCACAAGGAGAGACCATGGCACGGTTCGACAAGGCCGACTCCGCGGCGGCGCACAACTTCGGACTGCAGATTGACGGCGTGATGGTCGAGTATCTGCACAAGGTGTCCGGGCTCGGCCAGAAGCAGGACGTGATCGAGTTCAAGCAGAACTCGGCGCAGGGGCACCCGACCACCGGGAAACTCCCCGGCGTCTCCCAGGCGGGCGAGTGCCAGGTCGTCCGCGCCACGACGGGCAGCAAGGTGTTCTCGGACTGGATCAAGCAGTCCTTCAAGGGCAACATGGCCCAGGCCCGCAAGAACGCCACCATCATCCAGATGGACTACGAGAGCAACCCCGTCAGGCGCTTCAACCTGCGCAATGCCTGGTGCTGCGACCAGCAGTTCGACGACCTGGAAGCGGGCAGCACCACCCCGGTCACCGAGACGGTGACCATCACCTATGAAGAGATGACGATCGAAGAAAGCTGATGCGTCGCTCTTCTGCCACCACTGGCTCGGCCCCGATGCGGACGGAGTTCGCCTTCGAGCTCCCGCGCGGGTACATGGACGAGACCGGGACGCTCCATCGTGACGGCGCGATGCGCCTCGCCACGGCCAAGGACGAACTGGTCCCCCTCCAGGACGTGCGCGTGCGGGAGAACCCGCCCTACCTCTCGGTGGTGCTGCTCGGCCGGGTGATCACCCGGCTGGGCACTCTCCCGCAGGTCCATGACGGCATCGTGGAGGGCATGTTCGCCTCCGACCTGGCGTTCCTTCAGGACTTCTACCGTCAGATCAACGCCGAGGGGCACACCCTGGCCACCGTGGCCTGCCCGTCCTGCGCGGAGTCCTTCGAGGTGGACTTCGCCGGGAGCCGCCTGGGGGAATCGTGACGTACCCGCCGGAACGCCTGCATCACGAGATCGCCTACCTCGCCTACCACTTCCACTGGTCGCGCGAGGAGATCATGGACTTGGAGCACCCGGACCGGCGCCGGTACGTCACCCAGATCGCCTCCTTTGTGAGCGGCTGACCCTTGGGCATCCGCGACTTGTTCTCCCGGCGTCCCCGCCCGGCGGCGACCCCGGACACTCCCGACGGCCCCGACGCCGGCTGGCGCACCCTGCCGGCGTCGAGCCGCCCATCCCCGATGGGCACGATCTCCAACGCCTCTTTCGGCACGACCCTGTCCACCTGGCAATCCCCCTCCTTCTCGGGAGTGATCACCCCCCGGATCCGCCTGGACGCGCCGAGCAGCGTTACGCAGGACCCACCCCGCCCGATTCAGGCCGGCTCGTCCCCGCCGATGCCGCTGGCCCCTCCGCCGTCCGATCCGGAGCCGCCACCGGCGACCGGCCTTGGCTCGCGTCCCGCGACACCCCTGACCACGGCCCGGGACGTGAGCCGGCCGACCCGCCAGGTCCGCGCGCTCAAGCCCCGGCCACCGGCACCGTCCGCTGACACGCCGGTCCAACGCAGCCAGGAAGGCCCGCCCGCGGACGACCAGGGCGGCAGTGCCGGGCCTGAACCGACCAACGAACCAGCACCGCCGTCCGGACCAGGCGCGGGCGCGTCCGCGCCTCCAACCGCCAGGCGTCCGGTGCAGCGCATGCCAGCCCGCGAAGGACGACCTGCTCGGCGCGCGGGCCGGCACACCCCTCCGCCGGCATCACCGGAAGCCCCCACGGGCCCGCCAGCCCAGCGCTCCACAGCAAAACCGCCTTCGCCGGGTCAGCCGGTAGAAACGCAGGGAGGCCCGACCGGGCAGCCCATCCCGCCCGATGGCTCGGTTGTGCCGGGGGAGCGTGGTGTCGGTCGGCCCCCGCGGCCGGTACAGCGGCCGCTGCAGACGTCCGGTGTGGAGGAGCACGCGGATGTGTCTTCTCCGCCTGTTCGGTCGGATGGGAGTGGACGTGGTGCCGAGGTCACGTCGTCCTCTCCACCGGGGGCGGGGCGTCCGGTTCAGCGTTCGGTTGAGGCTTCCGCTACAAGCAAGCCCGCAGGCGGGTCTAGCCCCGCTTCGCCGGGGAGGCCGGCGGTAGCGAGGGAGGGAGGAGAGCGTGGGGTTGGTCGGCGCGCGCCGCAGTCCGGGCGGCCGGTTCAGCTTCCGAAACAGGCTTTGACCGAAGGGAAGCCTGCGGACGGGGCCGCCCCTGGCGCGCCGGTTGAGATGTCGGGGCATGGTCGGGAGAGCGCCTCGTCTGTGCTTCCCGAGTCCGAGCTTCCGGTTCAGCGTTCGCGGTCGGGTTCGGGTGGGGCTGTTCCGACGGAGCAGCCCGTCCCGCCTGCTGGCTCGGTTGTGCCGGGGAAGCGTGCGGACGCGTCTTCTCTGCCTGTTCGGTCGGATGGGAGTGGACGCGGTAACGAGGGCACTTCGTCTTCTCTGCCGGGGGCGGGGCGTCCGGTTCCGCGTTCGGCAGTTGCTCCGAGCAGGGACAGGCCGGCGGACGAGTCCAGTCTCGTTTCGCCGGGGAGGCCGGTGGCGGCGAGGGAGGCAGCAGAGCGTGGGGTTGGTCCACGCGCGCCTCAGTCCGAACTGCCAGTTCAGCCTCCGCAGCAGGCTCTGGCCGAGGGCAAGCCCGCGGACGACACCCGACCCGCTTCGCCGGTTAGGACGGTTGTGCCGGGTGAGTTGCCAGGGCGTGGTGGGGAGAGCGTCCCGTCTGTACGTCCCGAGTCCGAGCTTCCGGTTCAGCGTGCGCGGTCGGCGTCGGGTGGGGCTGTTTCGACGGGGCAGCCTGCCACGCCCAGTGGTTCGGTTGTGCCGGGGGAGCCGCGGGAGCGTGGTGTCGGTCGGCCCCCGCAGCCTGTTCAGCGTTCGGTGCGGCCCCCAGGAGTGGAGGAGAGCGCGGACGCGTCATCTGCGCCTGTTCGGTCGGATGGGAATGGACACAGTGGTGAGGGCGCTTCGTCTCCTCTGCCTGGGGCGGGGCGTCCGGTTCAGCGTTCGGCAAGTACTCCGAGTAGGGACAAACCGGAGGACGGGTCCAGTCCGGGTCCGGCGGGGAGGCCGGCGGTAGCGGGGAAGCCGGAAAGGCGTGGTGGCGGTCGTCCGGGTGCGCCGAGCGAGGTGTCGGGGCGTGGTGTGGAGGGCGCCCCAGCCTCCCTTCCGACGTCCCGGCCCGAGCGTTCGGGCTCGAAGGTCCCGCCGCCGGCACGGCGTGCCGGGCTGGGTGCGCCGTTGCCTGCGGTCCCGACTGCCGGGCCTCCGGTTCAGCGCGGGGTCGGGCAGCGTGATGCGGCGGAGCGCGGCTCTGCCCCATCAGGCATGCGCCCACCCGCTGGAGCCTTGCCGCCGGAGACAGACGGCCCGGCCGGGACGGAGATTCAACGGGCGGCCGTACGGCCGGGGCCCGTCCAGCCGGTTCAGCGTCCGGGCGCGGAAATCCTCACGGGTGACGGGACGGCGGAACCGGGTGCACCAGTCGCGCCGCCCACCGTCGTCCGAACAGGGCGGCACGGGAGCCTGACCTCGACCGTCTCGGGGGGACCGGCGGAGCCGGTGAATACAGGGTCAGCCGAGACTCCGGGGGCCGGCCCTGCCTCGCGACCGGCGCGGCGAGCGGGGCTGGGCGCGCCGGTCCAGCGCTCGATGGCAGGGCCGGGGACGTCCGCGTCCTCCCTGCCGGCCCGAGACCTTGGGCCTGCCGCGCCCTCGCCCGTCGCGACGCCGACGGAGGAGTCTTCCGATTCGGGTGTTCCGTCACCCGAACCCCCGATCGCCGAGCAACCGGCTCGGCGTCCGGTGGGCAGGGCTCCCGTCCGGGCGGTGGCTTCACCTTCCCTGGTCCGGGCCGGGCACGGGTCCGGTGCACCGCGGCCGGGACGGGCGGAAGCCGTCCGTCCGGTCCAGCGATCGACGGCGGGCGGTGTCGCCGGTCGGCCTGTTCGCAGAGTCGTCCGACCTGACCTGGGCGGCGAGGCCCCGTCACAGAGCGCGCCCGTCGCCGAGTCCGTGCCTGAAGACGGGGCCGATGCGGCCCCGTGGACGGCTCGGCCCCTGACCAGAACCGCCGGTGCGGCCGCGCCGGCCGTACTCAGGCGGCGTGTCGAGATCGCCGGTGCGGTTCGGCCGACCGCTTCGGCGGCACCGCCGGTCCAGCGCGTCGCGGCATCCCCGAGCACGGCCGCGCCGCCCGGTCCGGTACGCCAGGCACCCGGAATCCGACCCGTTCCGGAGATGCCCGGCGCCGGTCCGGTGGCCTCCCCTCGCCACCCCGTCGAGAGGGGGGCCACCGGGTCCGTCGCCGTTCCCGCACCCGCGCCACCGGTGCAGCGCCGGGAGGCGGCACTGCCACCGCCTCCGCCTTCGCCTCCGCCGAAAGCGCCGTCTCCTTCACCCGCGCCTTCACCCGCGCAATCGACCTCGCAGCAGCAGGGCCGGGCAGGGGGACGGCCGGACGACGCCGAGCTGGACGAGCTCGCCCGGCGCCTGATCGGGCCGCTCTCGCGGTTGCTGCGGGCGGAGTTGCGGACGGACCGGGAGCGGGTCGGGCGATTGCGCGACCTGCGGACCTACTGAACGGAATGCGATGACGATGAAGAAGAAGGATCCCGGCTCGACGCTGTACTTCAAGCTGACGATCGACGGGGAGAGCCTGGGGAACTTCAACGGATGCGAGGGGCTCGCCGCCCAGGTGGACATCGAACAGCGGGAGGAGGGCGGCAACAACGGGTACGTGTGGCAGCTGCCGTCCCGTGTCAGGCACTCCAACGTCCGGTTGACCAGGCCGATCAACCAGGAGACGACCCGGGTGATGGCCTGGATCTCCTCGGTGACGACCGGGATCCGCCGGCCGACGGCGCAGATCGAGGCGCTGCGGGCGGACGGGTCGCTGGTCGCCCGGTGGGGGCTGCTGGACGTGGTGCCGGTGAGCTGGACGGGACCGACGCTCGATCCCGCGAGCCCCGCGGTGGCGACCGAGGTGCTGGAGATCGCGCACCACGGGTTCACGGGCTGATGGCGGGCAAGGCGAGTCATGTCCGGGCGTCGCTCAGCATCCACAACCCGCCGGCGGGGGACGGGACGCGGCCGGGCGGGCTGATGAAGAAGATCAGGTTTCAGTTCAATCCGGCGCAGCTGGAGCTGTCCAAGTCGGCCAACTGGCGCTACAGCCCCGCGGTCGCGACCCGGGCCGGGGCCCAGGTGGAGTTCCTGGGGAGCGAGCAGCAGGGCCTCAATCTGGAGATCTTCCTCGACGCCTCGGACCGTCCGGGGCACATCAGGGTCCGCGACGAGGTGGAGGCGCTGTTCTCGTGTCTGCGGCCGGCGCCGTCCAGCCTGCCGGACCGGGGGTCGCCACCCTGGGTGATCTTCGAGTGGGGCGAGTTCACCACCGTGCGGTTCGTCGCGTACGTGCGGCAGGTGAGCGCGTCCTACACGCTGTTCAGCTCCACCGGGGCTCCGGTGCGCGCGGTCTGCCAGGTGTCGCTGGAGGAGATCCCGCAGGACACGCCCGGACAGAACCCGACCTCGGGGGCGCTCACCGCGCGCAGCGTCCACCGGCTGGTGGCGGGTGACACGTTGCAGTCCCTGGCCTGGCTGGAGTACGGCGACGCGACGGAGTGGCGGGTGATCGCCGAGGCCAACGGGATCGACGACCCGATGCGGCTCGCGCCGGGGCGGGAGCTGCTGCTGCCGGCCGCCGAGGACGTTCGGGGATAAGGGGAGCACATGTCGAAGGGGACCTACACCAACCAGCTCAAGGTGACGATCGACGGTCGTCCGCTGGCGAACGAGCTGAAGAAGAAGCTGATCGAGGCGTGGGTGGACACTAGCGTGAACGTGCCCTCCTCCTTCCAGCTGACCTTCCGGGATCCGGGCCGGCGGGCACTGGCGGCGATGCGGGTGAAGATCGGCTCAAAGGTCGAGCTGCGCGCGCAGGCCAGTGGCAGGGACGGGGGCAAGCCGCTGCTCACCGGGGAGGTCACCGCGCTGGAGGCCGACTTCGACGGGACCGGGAAGTTCAGTGTCGTGCGGGGCCACGATCCGGGGCACCGGCTGCTGCGCACCCGCCGGGTCAAGGGCTACCAGCAGATGACCGCCTCCGACATCGCCAGGATTCTGGCGCGGCAGAACGGGCTGAAGATCGGCCGGATCGACAAGACCCGGACGGTGTACGAGATGATCACCCAGCCGAACGTCACCGACGGGGAGTTCCTGACCAGGCTGGCCAGGGAGAACGGCGTCGAGGTCTACTTCTCCGACGACGGGGCGTTCCAGTTCGTCGACCCGAAGCCGGCGTCGGGCGCCCCGGGCAAGGGCGCCACGGCCGCGTCCAGCCCGTACGTCCTGCAGTTCGGGGTCAACCTGCTGCGCTGCCGGATGGGGGTGACCGCCTCCGACCAGGTGCGCGAGGTACAGGTGCGGGGCTGGGACGTTCAGCGCAAGAAGGCGATGGTCGCGCGGAGTCCGGCCGTCTCCAATCCCGAACTGGAGATCGGGTTGGCCAGCGGGGCGGCGACCAAACCGTTCGGGACGGCCAAGCTGGTCGGGACCGACGTCCCGTACGACACCAACGCTCAGGTCGAGGAGGCCGCGGCATCGCTCGCCGCCGATGTGAGCGGCGCGTTCGCCGAGCTGGAGGCCGAGGTGCGCGGCGACCCGAAGCTGCGGCCCGGGCTACCGGTCGCGGTGAACAAGGTCGGCCAGCCCTTCGAGGGCAAGTACACCGTCACCACCGCCCGGCACGTGTTCATGGCCGGTGACCGGTACGAGACGTGGCTGACGGTGTCCGGTCGCCAGCACCGCTCGCTGTTCGGGCTGGCCTCCGGAGGCGGGGCGCCCGCCGCACCCAAGATGCACGGGGTGGTGACCGCGGTCGTCACCGACATCCAGGACCCGCAGCGGCAGGGACGCGTCAAGCTGACCTTCCCCTGGCTGGACCAGAACTACGTCAGTGACTGGGCACGGGTCGTGCAGTACGGCGGGGTCCGCGGCGGCGGGCTTTTCATGCCCGACGTGCGGGACGAGGTGCTGGTGGCGTTCGACCGCGGCGCCCTCGACCACCCCTATGTCATCGGTGGCCTGTACAACGGCCGCGACAAGCTTCCCAGGTACCAGCGGATGCCGCTGGTCGGGCCGAGCGGGCGGGTCAACTGGCGCAGCGTGGCCTCGCGTACCGGCAACAGGATCGAACTGGTGGACGCGCCCGGCCGGCGGGGCGTCACGGTCTCCAGCGGCGACGACCGGATGTCCATCGAGCTACAGCAGACCGGCACCCGGCTCACCATCGACAGCAACGGCTCCGTGGAGATCTCCGGTACCCGCGCGGTGACGCTCCGGGGCGCCGTGGTGACGGTCAACGCCGGTACGCGGCTCGCCGTCCAGGCGCCGAGTATCGGGCTCGCGGGGGCGAACATCGCGCTGACGGCGGCGAACGTCACGGTCACCGGGATGTTGGAGGTCCTCGGCAAGGCCAACGTCACCGGGGTGCTCACGCAGAACCACATGCCGGTCATGATCGTGCCGGCGTGAGCGAGGAGAGGTCATGGGGGAACAGTTCGTCGGCGCGGGCTGGGGGTTCCCGATGCGGGTCACCGCGTCGGGCGGGATCGTGCTGGTCACCGGGGAACGGGAGATCGAGGAGGCGATACGGCTGGTGCTGGTCACGGCGCCGGGCGAGCGCCCGACCCGGCCCGAGTTCGGCTGCGCGATCCACGACCTGGTGTTCGCGCCCGTCAACGAGGAGACCGCCGGCCGCATCGCCTACGAGGTGCGCGCGAGCCTGGACCGCTGGGAGCCGCGCATCGAGGTCTCCGACGTGCGGGTGAGCGTGTCCCCCGACGACGGCACGGTGCTGTTCATCGACGTCCGCTACGAGATCCGCGGTACCAACAACCCGCGCAACCTCGTCTTCCCGTTCTATGTGATCCCGTCGCACGACGACCCGTCCCCCGAGAGCGAAGCCTGATGCCCCTGCCCGCGCCCAACCTCGACGACCGGCGGTTCCAGCAGTTCGTGGACGACGCCAAGCGCTACATCCAGCAGCGCTGCCCGGAGTGGACCGACCACAACGTCTCCGACCCCGGCGTGACGCTGATCGAGGCCGTCGCGCACATGGTCGACCAGCTCGTCTACCGGCTGAACCGGGTGCCGGAGAAGAACTACGTGACGTTCCTGGAACTGCTCGGCATCACGCTGCTGCCGCCCGCCGCCGCCCGCACGGACGTGACGTTCTGGCTGTCGGCGCCGCAGGAGGAGGACGTGTGGCTGCCCACCGGTGTGGAGATCGCCACCCAGCGCACCGAGCAGGAAGAGGCCGTCGTCTTCACCACCGCGCGGGACCTGCGGATCGTGCCGTGCGAGCTGACCGGGATCGCCGTGCAGGCCGAGGGCGGGCCGCCGGTCGACCACACCGCCGACCTGGGGGCCGAGAAGGACTTCGCCTGCTTCTCCGCCGCGCCCCGGCCGGGGGACGTGCTGGCGATCGGGCTGTCGGCGGCGGTTCCGTCGTGCGCGGTGCTGATCCAGGTGGACAGCCGGGTCGACGGTGTCGGCGTCGACCCCCGCCAGCCGCCGCTGCTCTGGGAGGCGTGGACCAGCGAGGGCTGGGGGGAGTGCGAGGTCGCCTCCGACGGCACCGGCGGCCTGAACCGGCCCGGGGAGGTGGTCCTGCACGTCCCGGGCGGGCACGTGATGTCCCGTATCGGCCTCCAGGAGGCCGGATGGCTGCGCTGCCGCGTGACCGAGGCCAGGCCAGGCCAACCCTTCTACTCTGTGTCGCCGACCGTCCGAGCGGCCGAGGCCGCCACCATCGGCGGCACGACCGGCGCGGTTCACGCCGAGATGATCCAGGACGACGTCCTCGGTGAGGCCGCGGGCGTCCCGGGGGAGCGGTTCCGGACCGAGTACGCCCCCGTGGTGGCCGGGAACCCGCCGCTCATGCTGGAGTCCTCCGACGGTGAGGGCTGGCAGCGGTGGGAGGTGGTCGACCACTTCGCCGCGTCCGGGCCCGCCGACCCTCATTTCCGGCTCGACGCGGCGACCGGCGAGATCTCGTTCGGGCCCGCGGTCCGCACCCCGGACGGACTGCTTCGGCAGCACGGCGCCGTGCCGGGCAAGGGGGCGGTGGTGCGGGCGAGCCGCTACCGGACGGGCGGCGGCCGCATCGGCAACGTGGCGCGCGGGGCGCTGAGCGTCCTGCGCACCTCGATCCCCTTCGTCGCGCGGGTGGAGAACCGGGAGGCCGCCCGCGGCGGGGTCGACGCCGAGACCCTGGAGGAGGCCAAGCGGCGGGCCCCGGTCGCGCTGCGCGCCCAGGACCGGGCGGTGACGGCGCGCGACTACGAGGAACTGGCCCGCCGTGCCGCACCGGACACCGCCCGGATCCGCTGCCTGCCCGTCGACGAGGCGGGCGCGGGGGCGGTGCGGGTCCTGGTGGTGCCGCAGGCGGTGGCCGACCCGGGCGGGCGGCTGCGGTTCGAGCAGCTCGTGCCCGGCGACGACCTGCTCCGCCGCGTCACCCGCTATCTGGACGAGCGGCGCCCGATCGGTATCCGGCTGGCGGTGGGCCCGCCGTTCTACCAGGGCGTCACGGTCGTCTCCACCCTGCACGCGTTCGTCGGCGCCGAGGCCGAGCGGGTCCGCCTCGCCGCGCTGGACGCCCTGCACGCCCATCTCGATCCGCTGACCGGCGGCGCGGACGGCCGGGGCTGGCCGTTCGGGCGGCCCCTCCAGGCGGGCGAGGTCTTCGCCGTGCTCCAGCGGGTGCCGGGGGTGGAGCTCGTCGACGAGGTGCGGCTGCACGCCGCCGACCCGCTGACCGGCAAACGCGGCGACGCGGTGGAGCGGATCGACCTGGACGCCTCCGCGCTGGTGTTCTCCTACGACCACAAGGTCCGGGTGCTGGGAGGCGCGTCATGAGAGGCGCCGTCGACGGGCTGCTCTCACCGCACCCGCTCGGCCCGCAACTGCCCTCGGTGTTCGCGGAGGACGACCTCGCCCAGCGGTACGTGGCCGGTCTCGACGACCTGTTCGCCCCGCTGCTGTCGGCGCTGGACTGTCTGGAGGCGTACTTCTCGCCGTGGCTGGCCCCGGCCGACTTCGTCGGCTGGCTGGCCGACTGGGTCGGCGCGGAGCTGCACGGTGACGAGCCCGAGGCGCAGGCCCGCGGCGCGGTCGCGTCCGCGACGGCCCTGCACCGGCTGCGGGGCACCCCCCGCGGTCTGGCCACGGCCGTCCATCTGGCTTTCGGTGTGACGCCCGAGATCGCCGAGAGCGGCGGCGCGGCCTGGTCGGAGCGGCCGCTGGGCACGTTCCCGGGCGAGCCGGAGCCCCGCCTGGAGGTGACCCTCAGAGTCCCCGACCCGTCGGCGGTGGACGTGCGGCGGCTGGACGCCCTGGTCGCCGCCGCCCGTCCCGCCCACGTCCCCTACATCGTGCACGTCGTCGAGAAAGGAGCGGGGCAGTGACCTCCGCTGGAACCTGCGCGGACTGCGGGGCCACCGATCAGAGCGGGTCGTTCTGCGACCGCTGCGGCGCGGTGCTGAGCTGGGTACAGCCCGAAGCCCCGGCCCAGCCCGCACCGCCCGCGCACACCGAGCGGCCCCCCGCGCACGCCGAGCCACCTGCGCACACCGAGCCGCCAGAGCCGCCGCCCGCACACACCGAGCGGCCGCCCGCGGCCTCCCCCCGCCCCCGGACGGCCGCGCGGGACGTCCCGTCCGCTGCCGCGCGGCCGCAACAGCCGCCCGCGCGGGATGAGCGGGCCCGGCGGCTGCTGGTCCCGGTGGCGCCGGAGAGCGACACCCGCGTCGCGCCCCAGGGCCCCACGCCGGTGTTGCCCGGCCGTCCCGAGGCCGCCCGCCCCCGCATGCGTGCGATCGAGCGCCCGGACTGGTCCGGCGGCGTCCCCTGCCCCTGGTGCGACACCCCGAACCCGCCCGACCGGCATTTCTGCCGCCAATGCGCGATGCGCCTGGCGGCCGCGGACAAGAACGGCTCCCGTACCCGGACCTGGTGGCAGCGGATCTTCGAGGGCGGCCGGGACCGGGAGGCGCCCTGGGCGGGCGACCGGCCGAGGCTGCGCCGCGCCCCCGGCCGCATGCTGAGTCTCGTGGTGCTGTCCCTGCTGGGCGTGTCATTGCTCTGGACGGTCATCGTGAAGGCGGACGACGTGGGCAACGGCATCGTCGACCACTTCGTCAGGCGGGTGCCCGTGACGTCCAACACGGCGAAGGCGTCGCATTCCGACCCCAAGCACGGAGCCGGGCTCGCCTTCGACGGGCTGAGCGACACCTTCTGGGGCACCGGCTACGGCGGCGGTGGCCAGGGCGTCTTCCTGGAGGCGTCCTTCATCCAGCCCCGCCGCCTCCTCAACGTGATCATCACCCCGGGGATCTCGAAGCAACCGGACCGGTACGCCACCCAGGCCCGCCCCCAGATCCTGGACGCCACCGTCTTCTCCTCTGACGACACGACCAGGACCACCGAACTGCAACTCGACGACGCCCCGGGCCCGCAGAAACTCAAACTCCGCGGAAACAACGTCGTCCGGGTCCGCCTCACCATCCGCTCCGCCTACGGCGCCGCCCCCAACCGCCAGGTCTGCATAGCCGAAGTCGAGTTCTTCACCCGAGCCAAGATCAAAACCCTCTGAGCTCCAGCCCCGGGTGTCGCTGCACCGCCTGCCGCGCACAACCCCGATTGCTCGGAGATGGGCAAGATGGTCGACTCCACGTGCCTGATCACGGTGAATGCCCTTCGCCGGATTCATCGCACGAGGTGGTGAATTACCAAGCTGACGTGATAAGCAACTCTCAGTGGAGTTGGCCATTGCGCGCTCCGCCGGATCTCGGGGGGTGGTTCTGCTGGCCTGCGATGAGGGGAGCGGCCCGAAAGGTGAACCGGGTCAGCCCGTGGGTGGGGGCCAAGACGTTCGACGAGCAGGATCGGGGCCGCTTCTTCGGCCGTCAGCATGAGATCCGCGAGCTGGTGGATCGGTGGCGGCGGAACCGGCTGACCATCCTGGCCGGTGAAGCGGGGGTGGGGAAGACCTCCCTGCTGCGGGCCGGGGTCGTCCGGCGCCTGAACGACGACGGGGTCAGGGTCCTGCCGATCGGGGACGTCGGGGACGGCACCGTGCCGAGACCCCCGGCCCCCGCGGTGGCGGACTGCAATCCCTACGTCATGGGTCTGCTGTTGTCCTGGCAACGGAATGAACCGCCTCACAGCGGAAGCCTGGGAATGGTCGAGTTCCTGCGCTGCCAGGAGCAGTACGGTCCCGCCGGCGCGGCCGTACCGACGCTGGTGGCTGTCGACCAGTTCCATCACGTCCTGTCCGGACCAGAGCGCCGGGAGTTCCTGGAGGAACTCGCGAAGGCCGCGGCGGCTGCGCCGAACGTCCACCTGCTGGTCTCGGTGCGGATCGCGGAACTGGCCGACCTCGGCCCGGTCCGCGACGTCCTCGGGCACACAGATCCCTACGTGCTCGGACCCCTTGATCGGGACGGCGCGCTCGACGCCGTCGTGCTGCCGACCGTCGGCTCCGCGGTGGGCTTCGCCTCTGGAGTGGCCGGCCGGTTGGTGGACGCACTCGCCGAACCGGCGGTCGAGCCACTGCTGCTGCAGATCACCCTCCAGGCGCTCTGGGGGGAACTGTCCCCGGAGGACGCGACGATCTCCGCTGGGCAACTGCCCGAGCCGGAACTGGCCTTGGCGGCGTACTGCGTTCCGGTGCTGGACGGCATCACCGGCGAGCACGGCATGCAGACGTGCGAGGTCGGCACGTGGATGCGCCGGACCTTCGTCGACGCCGGTGACGGGGCCCGCACCGTGTCGCAGGCGGCCGCACGCGCCGAGATGCCGGATTCGGTGCTCCGGGCCCTGGAGAACCGCTACCTGATCAAGGTCGGCGAGACCGGCTTCGACCTGCGCTTTCCGCTCATGGCCAGGGCTCTGCGCCGGATCCTGGACGTCCGGGAACCGGTCGTTCCACCGGATCCGCAGGACAGCCTGATGGCCGCGCGGCTGGCGATGTCCGCGGACGACCTGCCGATGGCGACCCGCCATGCCCAGGCGGCGCTGCGGAGCGGCGGCCCGGAACGCCGGATCTCGGCCGAGGCGCGGTCGCTGCTGGGTGACATCGCCTTTCACCGGCGGCAGTTGGAGGACGCCGAGGAGCACTACCGGGTGGCCGCCGAGGAGTATGCCTATGTCGGTGACCTCCCCCAGACCGGACGCCTGCTCGCCGCCATCGGGCGCCTGCTGCTTGAGCAGGGCGACCACCAAGGGGCGATGGAGAAGCTGAGCACCGCCGCCTACCGGGCGCCCGCGGATCCGCTCGTGCAGATCGGGCTGGCCAGGGCATTCTGGGCCACCGGCTCGACGCAGTCCGCGCTCACCGCCCTGGACGACGTGCTCAGGCAGAGCGGTCCGGGCAATGTCGAAGCCCGCCGGCTGCGCGGCGAGTTACGGGCGGACCTCGGGCAGGCCCAGCCCGCCCTGGACGATCTGGCGCACGTCGACGGGCGGGCGCCGGCCGCCCAGCGGGCCGCGCGGATGCTCGCCCTGGCCATGCACGCCGGCGGCGGACCGGGCGACCTGCTGGAAGAGCTGGACGAGATCGTCGCGTCCGCGCCCCGGAGCGGTCCGGTCCTGCTCCGCGCCGCCCGGGCGTGGGTGCTCTTCGGTGACGCCGCCCAAGCCGCCGAACTGGCCGTCCGGGCCCGGGCAGCGGCGGATCCGCCGCTGCCCGGGCACCAGCAGGCGCTGGTCGAGACCCTGATCACCGGTCAGTGATCTCGTGGTTGTCACGGGCATTGCGGATGTCGCGGTAAGTGGTGAGCGCCGCGATGTAGAGGGTGGCGACCGCCCCCGCCGCCGCGGCCACCGCGGGCCGCTGGCTGAGCAGGAACACCCCGGCCGGGGCCGCCCCGGACGCCGCGACGGCACCGAGCGTCCAGAGCCGTTTGGACCGGCGCCTCGCCGGGGTCACCGTCGGCTCCGGGCCCTGTGGCTCCCGCGCCTTCGGAGAGGACTGCGACGCGGGCTCGGCGGACGCCGTCTCGACGGTCCGGCTCGGCCCGTCGACCTCCGGCTGAGCGGCGCGGCCGGCGGCCGGCTCGGCGCGCCGCGGCGGGGCGGCCCTCTCGGGGATGTCGATGCCGCAGGGGAACAGGTCCCGCTCCGGGCGTGTCACAGAGCTGGATGGGGCGGGCCGCCGTGATTCGGGTGAAGGTCGCGTGGCCATCTGTGTCTCCTGACGTGGTGATCGGGCTCGACTTCACCCTTGATCTGGAGAAGGGGTGTCCGGCGTCACGTAGAGCGCCGGGCACAGGTCAGCGCGCCTGTGCATCAGGACAAATGGCGGACGTCCGGTGTCCGGGCCTGGACGGAGGCGTGATGGCGAGATGGGCCGAACTCCGCGGCGAGTACGTGGAGCCTCGGGAGCTCGCGCAGTGCCTGCGGAACATCGTCGATCAGTATCAGCTGTCGGTGCGGCAGCTCGAACAGCGCATGCCGTACTCGAAGTCGGTCATCTCCGAACGGATGTCCGGGGAGAGGCGGCCGGCCTGGAAGTTCGTCGAGGCCCTGACCAAGGCATGCGCCGGGGGCGACGCCGAGGCCAGGGCTCGGCTGAACGCCAGGGCCCGGGAGAAGTGGGAGGCGGCCGACCCGACCCGGCTGACGCCTGTGGCCGAGGACGTCCCCGTCGCGGCGGACATCGATCAGCTGGTGAAGCGGATCGTGGAGGGGCTCCGGGAGCCGTCGCCAGACCAGGCGCAACCCGCCGGGGGGCGGCCCTTCCTAGGAGCCATCGGTCCTTTCGAGGGCCCCGTCCCGGAGCGCAACCCGTACTTCACCGGCCGGACCGGGCTGCTGGACCGGCTGTCCGCGGGGTTCTCCACTGGCCGGGTGCAGGTGGTGTATGGCCTGCTAGGCGTGGGCAAGACTCAGCTCGCGGTGGAGTACGCGCGTGGTCCGGGCTCCGGCTACGACCTGGTGGCGTGGATTCCGGCCGGTGAGCCGTCGCTGGCGGGCTCATCGCTGGCCGCACTCGCGTCCCGGCTCGGCCTGGAGTTCTCCGGCTCCATGCACATCATGAAAGCGGCACGGGCGGTACTGGCGGCGTTGCGGGACGGCGCGTTCGACGGGCGCTGGCTTTTGGTGTTCGACAACGCCGGCCACGTCACCGACGAACTCCTGAAGCTCATCCCCCGTGGCCGCGGCCACGTCCTCATCACCTCGCGAGACCCCGCCTGGTCCGTCGCCGACGGGGTCGGCGGGGCCGTCGAGGTCGAGGGCTTCAGCCGGGCCGAGAGCACCGAGTTCTTCGAGCGGCGGCTGCGCCAGGGACTGGACGAGCGGCGCTACGACGCCGCCGACGCGGACCGGCTGGCCGAGGCGTTGGGGGACCTGCCGCTCGGCCTGGAACAGGCGGCGACGCTCCTCGATCGGTTCCCGCGGCTGCGCATCGCCGACTACCTGGTCCGGTTGTCGCGCGAGCCCGGTCGAGCGCTGAACGTAGCCGCTCCGGCCGGCTACCCGGTGACCCTCAAGATCGCCTGGGGCCTGGCGGCCAACAAGCTCGGCACCCGCTCGCCGGAGGCGATCAACCTGCTACGGCACTGCGCGCGCAGCCCGGTCGACCCGGTCCCGATCCCGGGCGCGGATTCGGCCGAGTCCGCGACGGAATCCGGCGCGGAGCTGACCGCCCTGCTGGCCGACCGGTTCGGGGCCGTCGAGGAGCTGGGACGGTCCGGGCTGGCCTACGTCGACGACGACGCCATCCGGGTGCACCCGCTGGTCCGCGCGCTGGTCCTGGAAGAACTGTCCGGTCCGGCGGCCGGCGTCGAGGCGGTCCGTGAGACATGACGCCAGACTTGCTCCAAGCATGCCCAAATTGCAATTGCCGACCGGTGGCCCGAGGGGGCGTGTCATCATCAACCCTGACCGGACCATGGGGGGACTCCCACCGCCCAGCGCTGCGTGCGGAACCCATCGTGGAGGTTGGTTTGGCCTTGGACCCTGGAGCCGAGGCTGCGCCGGAGGGGCCTGGGTGGCCCGCGTGGCTGGACGTCCGGGCGCTCCTTGAGGACGGCTGGCGACCGACGCCGTTCCGCGAGTTCGTGATCAAAATTCATAGCAGATGCAACCTGGCCTGCACGTACTGCTACATGTACGAGATGGCCGACCAGAGCTGGCGCAACCAGCCGCGCCGGATGTCGGCCGCGACGATCGACACGGTCGCCGCGCGCATCGCCGAGCACGTCGAGTCGAACGGGCTCTCCCGGATCGAAGCGATCCTTCACGGTGGCGAGCCGCTGCTCGCCGGGCGGGAAAGCCTGCGGCACGCCGTGACCGCGCTGCGGTCGGCGGTCGGCCCCGGCGTGACCGTGGGCGCCAGCCTCCAGACGAACGGGATCTTGCTGAATCCGGAGTTCCTGGACCTGTTCGCCGAGCTGGAGATGCGCGTGAGCGTCAGCCTGGACGGTGACGAGGAGGGCCACGATCGCCACCGGCTGACGGCGAACGGGACCGGCAGCTACCGCCGGGTGGTGGCCGGGCTGGAACAGCTGATGAAGCCGCGGTACCGGCATCTGTTCTCGGGACTCCTGAGCACCGTCGACTTACGCAATGATCCGGTTGCTACCTATGAGTCGATGCTGAAGTTCGGGCCACCGGCGGTGGACTTCCTGCTTCCACACGGCACGTGGGACAGCCCGCCCCCGGGGGCCGACGAAGCGGCCGCACCGTATGGCGACTGGCTCATCCAGATCTTCGACCGGTGGTACCGGGCGCCGTTCCGCGAGACGCGGATCCGGCTGTTCAACGAGATCATCCGGATGGCGTTCGGCCGTCCGTCACGGACGGAGGCGGTCGGCCTGTCGCCCGCCGCCACCGCGGTCGTCGAGACCAATGGCGCCATCGAGCAGGTGGATACACTCAAGGCCGCCTATGAGGGCGCGACCCGCACACCGCTGCACGTCTCGCGCGACAGCTTCGACGAGGCGCTGATGCTGCCGTCGTTCGCCGCCCGTCAGATCGGCCTGCGCGCCCTCTCCGAGCAATGCAAGAGTTGCGACCTGGTGCGGATCTGCGGCGGCGGGCTGTATCCGCACCGCTACCGTGCGAGCAGCGGCTTCGCCAACCCGAGCGTCTACTGCCGTGACCTGTTCCGGCTCATCTCGCACATCGTCACGACCGTGCGCCGGGACGTGGCCGCGCTGGGGAAGGAAGGGCGGCGTCGCACCGAGGACGATGGGCGGAAGGAAGGAACCGCGTGAGGGATCTGGCCCGGCACACCGTGCCCGATGAGGTTTTCCGTGAGATGGCGGCAGGCGGTGGCGGCGCTGAGGCCGTCGCGGTCCTCCAGGCGGCCCAGCAGAGCAAACGGCTCCTGCTCCTGCGCGGCGTGCGGGACCTCGCGATGCGGATCGACCCGGACACCGCCCGGCCGGTGAGGGAGTCGTACGATCTGCTCGCCTCGGTGCAGCGCGCCGACCCGGCGGCGGCGCGGGCGGTCCTCGGATACCCGACGATCGCCTCCTCGATGCTGCGGGCCGGGATGAACCTGTCCGGCGAGTCACCCGACCTGGATGACTGCGCCGATCGGCTGGGCGCGATCGCAGCCGCAGCCGCGGTCCGGGCCGGGTTTCCGGCCTCCGTCGAGCTTCCGGTGAACGAGGGCCGGATCGTCCTGCCGTCGCTGGGTGTGGCCACCGGTGCGGGGAGCGGTCGGGCCGTCGTCCGCTCGGGGCCGGCGGGCGCCTCGGTGGGCACAGTCCGCCTCCCGGCGACCCCGTACCAGGACGGGCCGGGCTGGACCGCCCTACCCTGCCTGGCCGCTGAACACGGGGGGGCGCGGGTCGCCTTCACGCTGGACGAGTGGGACCCCGATCGGATGCCCGGTGCCAACCTCGCCCATCGGCCGCTGACCAAGCAAGAGCTCGCGCACTGGCGGGCCACCTTGGTCTCGGCGTGGAAGCTGCTGGTCGACAGGCACCGCGCGGTGGCCGACGAGGTCCGGTCTCTGATCACCGCGCTGACCCCGCTCACCGCGCCGGTCGCGGGCGATGCCAGCGCGACGTCGAAGGAGGCCGTCGGGAACGTCGGGCTGTCCACTCCACGCGATGCCTCCGGGCTGGCCGTGACCCTGGCGCATGAGGTGCAGCACGTCAAGCTCACCGCGCTGATCGACATCGTCCCGCTCACGCTGCCGGACGATGGCCGCCGGTACTACGCCCCTTGGCGGGAAGATCCTCGTCCGCTCGCCGGGCTGATGCAGGGCGTCTACGCGCATCTGGGCATCGCTGGCTTCTGGAGAAGGGAGCGGTCCGCACAGGACGGCGATGCGGCCGGACGCGCGCAGGTCGAGTTCGCCCGCTGGCGGGCGGCCACCGCCCGTGCGATCACGACGCTGCGGGAAAGCGGGCGGCTCACCGAAGCCGGCGAGACGTTCGTCGCTGGGATGAACCGGACTCTCCAGGAATGGTGCGCCGAGCCCATCCCGGCAGAGGCCGAGGCGAAGGCCGCGGTCGCGGCTGACCGACACCTTGCGCGGTGGCGGGAGCGGACGCGCGGCGAGGCCGTCGCCGCGCCGTGATCAAGCGAATGCCCGCCTGCTCGAACCCGAACAGGCGGGCATCAGATCGGCGGCGGGTCGAAGTCGAGGTCGAGGTGGCGGCGCTCCTTGAAGGTGCGAAAATCGGCGTGGTCGTGCGGGAGGATGCGGGCGTACCGGCTCTCGATGTCGGCGGCCAGCCCCTCCGCCTCCTCGGTCCGGCCGAGGGCACGCAGGTCCGCTGAGAGGTTGCCGGCGCAGGCCAGCGTCATGGGGTGGTCCTCACGGACCAGATCACGCAGCCGCGGCAGCGTGTCCTCGCCGATCTCGACGGCTCGCCGGAAGTCGCGGAGTTCGGCGAGGTCACTCGCGAAATTCGTTGCGACGGTCAGGTAGTAGTGATGATCCTTGCCCACTGCTGTCTCGAGCGCCGCCAGTGTTCGCTCGTTGAGATCACGTGCCTCGAGCGGAGAGGCGATCAGCCGCAGTAGCAGCGCGTGGTTGCCGGTGCAGGCCAGTGTGTAGGGGTGGTCGGGACCGTAGACCCTGCGGTAGCGCTGCACAGTGTCGGCGGCGAGTTCCAGGCTCTCCTGCACCCTGTCGGCGTTGCGCCGGACATTCGCCAGGGACATCGCCGCCGCCAGCGTGTCCGGCTGGTCGAGGCCGAACAGGCGAAGGCATCGGCCGTGAACGTCGCCCGCCAAATCCTCGGCGCGGCTCACCTCGCCGAACCGACGCAGCGCGATGGACAGGTCCTTGGCGGTCCGAAGCGTCCAAGGGTGGTCCCGGCCCAGGTGCTCCAAGCCGTAGGCGTACGCCTCCTCGCCGACGTCGCATGCTTTGCTGTACTCGCCGTTGAGCCGGGTGGCCCGGGCAAGCCCGTTCCAGATGGCCAGGACGAAGGCGGCGCCGATGGTACGGCCGGCTTGGTCTGCCAGGGTGTACGCCTCCTCGTGGAGGAGGATCGACTCGGGGAACCGGCTGCTGAGGCTGTAGTCGACGGCCAGGTTGTTCGTCGCGCGCAGGGCCCGCGGATCGTCGCTGCCGAATGCCTCGACGTGCGCGCTCCTCGACTCCTCGTCGTGCGTGAGGGCTTCGCGGAACCGCCCGCGGGCCCGCAGATCGGCGCCGATGCTATTGATCAGCGGGAAGATGTCGTCCTCGGGGAGACCGGCGGCGCGCATCTTCTGCAAGGTGCTCTGGTTGAGCGCGTAGGCCTCCTCGTACCTGCCCAGATCGCGGAGGATGTTGCCCTTCTCGCGCAGGCACCGTAGCGCGTCGGCTCCGGGTGCCTCAGAGCTTTCCGACCAGTTCTCGATGAAGCGGTCGACGTATCGCTGGGCTGATGAGAAGTTTCCGGAGAGATACAGATAGCGAGTCATGTCCAGCGCCATGGACCGAACTTTGTCGTTGACGCTGGTCTCCACCTTGGTCGGCTCGAGGTGCGCGACAAGGTTGCGGAACTCCTCCCAATAGCGGGCCTCATCGGGATTCTTGGGCAACGCCCCGACGAGCAGTTGATGCACGTCGGCCCGGATCTCTTCCTGCTCGGGTTCGGGGAGCGACTCGCGGACGAGCGCCTGGATCAGCCGGTGGACCTGCACGGTCCGGCTGTCCAGGTCGATCCTCAGCAGGGCGTACCGGCCGAGCTCTCCGATCGCCTGGCTGAGGTGGATCGGCCTGGACAGCAGTTCGGCGAGTTGCGGCCGCTGGACACCGCGTGATCGGAAAACGTCGCGGGGGATCGGTTCCGGACCGAACAGCGCGCAGCAGCGCAGTAGCTCGACCGCTTCGGGCATCCGCTGGCCGAGGTTGGTGACCGATATGCGCCACGCGGCCGTCATCGACATCGGGTACTCGTTCGGCTTGCCGACCGAGAGTAACTGTCCCGTTTCCCGATGCAGGGCGTCCAGATAGTCGGCCGCTGTCATGCCGGTCTGGGCCAGCAGCGCCCCCGCCTGGTCCAGGGCGAGCGGGAGGTCGCCCAGTTCCTCGGCGAGCTTGTCAGCGTGCTCCGGTTTCATCGACGTGGAGACCCGCTTGCGCAGGAACTCGACGCTTTCCTCCCGGGTGAAGACATCGATGGAGATCGTCTCGACGACGCCTTCCCAGCGGTTGTTCCGCGACGTGATCAGCACATGCCCCGGCCCGCGGGGCATCATCTGGTTGATGTCCTCGGGCTGGTCGGCGTTGTCGAAGATCAGCAGCCAGTGCCCGTACGGCTCGCCGCGCCGCAGCGCCTCCAGAACGGCGGTAGCGGCGTCGTCCACGCCGGCCGCGGCCGCCTGGGGTAGATCGAGGTACGGGGCGAGCTGGGCGAGAGACGAGCGGACCAGCATGGGCTGGTCGGCCGGTATCCACCAGACCAGGTCGTACTGGTCCAGATAGCGCCAAGCGTATTCGATCGCCATCTGGGTCTTGCCCACGCCGCCCATACCATGAAGAGCATGCAGCGCGACCGTGGTCGAAGCTCCCGAGACATTCGAGCGTAACGCGTCCAGCTGTTCCTCGCGGCCCGTGAAATTCTTGTTGCGCAGCGGCAGCTTGCCCAACACCGCCGGGCTCCGTCGCTGGCCTTCCTCGGCCGTCTGCAAACGGTCCACGAGTCGCCTCCGCGTGGTCGGCTTGTTGCCTACAGGGTAGGGGAGAAACGACGGTCTCGATAGCAACCCTTTGCGACATTCAGTGTGAATCGGTTAAGTGTGGAGCATATAGAGTGGAGAAAATCTTTTCCGGGTGCCCCTAGGCCCACGTATGGGTCCGTATGTAAGCTCGTCACGTTGGTACCAGAGACTCCGGCCTGAGGAGAGGCTCATGCAGCCGCGACGGCTCGATGATGTGCAAGACGGCCTGATCGACGTGTCGAAGCTGTCGCTCGACGATCTTGATGAGCTTGATCAATCCGTGTTCGGGCTGGTCGTCCAGGAGCTCCTCGACCCCGACCGGCGCGACAGCACGCCCGTCGCAGGGTTCACGTCGTACACCGACAGTATCGACTGAGACACGCATTCGTACAGGTTCCGGATAGCTTCAGTGCACTCTGACGTTCAATTGTGCCCTCACACCGATCGCTTTGGCCGGCACTAATCTGACGTTCACTTTCCGGGAGCCCAAAGCGTGCGGGATTCGCACCACGGTCGGCCCTTCTTCATATTCATTCGAAGAAGGGCCGTATGGCTTGCGCAGCGACGCATCATGAACGATGGCGTTCCGCGCAAGGCTGCCGTAGTGCGGTCACCGCTTGTGAGCCGGCGGAGCTGGGCAGGTCAACTGGCGTACCAATGGCAGCGGTACCACCACCACGGGCAGCACCGGTAGTACGGATAACGGTAGTGCCACCACCAGCACCACAGAGGCCGGAACGGGAACCAGTCATGCCAGGGAAGTATCTGATTGACCGGAACGATCTCCGGCAACTGCAGATCCGTGAGGTGCCGCTCGTCCAGTTCAAGGCCGGACTCTCTCGCGGCCTCAAGGACGTGGATCTGCTGTTGACCTCTCTGAACTCTCGCCTCGACCACCTCCCGCAATCGCTCGAAGGTGTCGTTGGCTTCCGCGTTCGCCCGAACCAGCGTTTCATCTAAGGGTGACATTTCGATCTCCCCTTTCACCGCGACGCAGCAGCAGCCTCCTCGCCCGACGCGAGTGATCTCGACTGCAAGCCCAATTTCACATTCGCTCGCAGAACCGCGTTCGGCCACCCCTGATCAGGAGATGGCCGGTGACGGTCACGAAGTAATTGATCAAATGTGGATGACGCCTGGATGACAGCACCGCGGGCCTCTTTCGACAAGTCCCACTCTCCAGCAGCATGGCTGCCTAGGAGCATTTCAGGCATCAGAGCCAGATTGACTGCCGCAATTTGAAGGCGTTTCTGTCGACAGTTGCTGCCCGGCTGGGATCAGGTAAAATAGCCGAACCCATAGTGCGACGCCAGAAGCAGGATCCCGGTCGCGAGACGCGGAAGATTTCTGCTCAGCTACTCAGGTTCTCTCCGCATACGTTGACCGAGACCTCATTAGCTAGTACGGCATCGACAACCGGAGAGTGCTATTGCTGGTTTTGCTCGTTTGAGCACCCTCACGACGCCGTTGCATTGCGTTTTTGTGGCCTGCCCAACCTGTATCGTCTGGTGATCGCCGACCAGGTCGCCTTCGTCACGTTCTACTGGGCGGTCCGAGCTCGGGCGCGACTGTCCCGCCTCTGGCGCGCCGCCCTGGCCTGATGTACGACTACGCCCTGCTGCTCCTCCAGACGGCCCGACCCAGAGCCAGTCGGAGAACACCTGACGCGGGCAGAAGTCTGAGATCAGGTGAGGTGGCCCTCAAGGGGCGTGGGGAGGAAGGGGGTCGGTGCACGGCAGGCGGGCGGCCAGGACGTCGAAGTGGCGCTGGCGAGACCATTCCCGGTGGTTCCCGATGACGTAGAGGCGGCGCCTCGCGCGGCTGACGGCGACGTTGACGAGGTTGGGCTTCTGCGCGGCCCAGCTCTTGGCGCCGGGCCTGGCCGGATCGCCGCCGAGGACGAAGATGACAACGTCGGCCTCTTTGCCTTGGGCAGTGTGAATCGTGCCGCCGCGTAGCCCGCGAAAGGCCGGGTTCTGGCAGAGCCGGTCGATCTGGACGGCCACGTCGCGGAAGGGGGAGATCACGAAGATCTGGTCGAGAGCGATGCCACAGGCGTCCCGCAGGCCGGTCAGGACGCGGCGGAGTTCGACGCCCTCGGCGGGAATCCAGTGGCCCTGGGATTCGGTGGAGACAACGTTGATCCACTTGCTGTCCGGTGTGGACGTCCGCGGGGGCGGGGTGATGTCGGGGAACGGGCCCTCGCGGCCGGTGACGCTGTAGACCATGAGACCGTCGTAGGCGACCTGATTGGAGATGGTGAACATGGGTTCGTCGCAGCGGCGATGGGCGCGCAAGGGGGACCCGACCCAGACGAGATCGTCCTCTCCGGGCAGGTACGTGCCGTAGCGGCTGGTCTGATCGGCGAGCTGTTGTGCCGAGGTGCGTTGTGGCAGCCATGTCTCCTGGACGCGAAAGTGGCGGCGCAGGGCCTGCTGTGCGGTGAAAGGCAGGGTGACGACGGGTTCGAGCTGCCGGGGGTCGCCGACGACGACCGCTCGCCGCGCCCGCCACAGCGCTCCGACCGCCATTTGCGGAGCGGCCTGGCCGGCCTCGTCGATGAGCAGCCAGCCCAGGCTTTCCCGGCCGAGGTGGGAGAAGACCCGGTCGAAGGAGGCGAAGGTCGTTGACACCAGCGGTACGACGAAGAACAGGCTCTGCCAGGCCGCCTCGACCGCGGCGACTGGCGCGTCGCCGGGGACGGCCCCTTGCAGGACGTCCATGGCCGCGCGCAGGTTGTCGGTCATGGTGCCGGCCTGGTCGGCCAGGAACGCCTGATGCAGGCGCAGCGCCTCCAGGAAGAGGGCGCTGCGGGCCTCATTCCATGGTGCGTCGGTCCAGGGGGTCTGTTTCTCCCGAGATTCTTCGTTCGCCCAGAGTTCGCTGTCCGGGAACGAGTCGCCCCATATGGCGCGCGCCCGATCCATTCGTCCGCGCAAGGTCGTAATCTGGTCTTCGAGGGAACGGCAGCGTCGCCTCAGGTGGGCGACTCTCTCACTGGCGGAACGCACGGCCTCCTGCTGGACGGCCAGGGCGTGCTGAGCGGTGGCCAGTTGTTGGCCCGCGGTCATGAGCGCAGCGGTCAGCCGCTCGTTCTCGGCGTACCAGGTGCGGGTGGCCCGGCCCCAGGTGAAAAGCGCGTCAAGAATGCTGGGCTTGGCCGCGGAGTGCGCCGCCCGTTCCTCCTGGCGGTGCCGGTGCAGTTGCGTAGCCTGGTGGACGACCGCCTGGGCGTCCGCTAAGTGGCGTTGGAGCGCGGTGATCCGTTGTTGTTCTCCGTTCAATGCCCCGAGCGACGAGTCGAGTTCGCGTTCGGCGTCGGGGAGCGAGCGGGTCAGCTCGTGGGCATCGGCGCGTTCGGTGCGCAGACGCTCCACCTCATGCAGGGCTTGACGGAACGCTGCTACGGCCTCCCGCCAGCTGGGTGCCTTCCCGCCGCCCTGTTTGTATTGCTTGAGGATGTCCATAAGACCCGGTTCATCGGTATCCCGGTCGCTGAACCAGAACGAGCCGACGAACTCCTGCCGATTCCTCTTGTTGCCGAGCCGGGCGGCGACCGTTCCCCATGCCTCGATCGGCGTGCCTCCCTTGTGGAGCACCCGTGCGGCCAAGCCGGAGAAATAGTCGGCGGGCATGTGCACCGCGCCGCGCTGCGGCAACTCCAAGGAGACGTTCTCTACCGCGCCGTTGTTGGCCGAGGCGACCACCACCTCGAAGCCCGTCAGTCGCGGCTGCCAGAGGCGAACTCGCCGCGGGTAAGGCTGGTTCGCGGTCTTCCACATCCCACTGCCTGTGAACGCCGCCATAGGCGAGGTCAGGTCCGCCAGGCGGGTCGCGCGTTCGACCACGATGGCCGCCAGGAGATCACGCAACATCGTGGTCTTGCCCGTGCCCGGCGGCCCGTTGACCGCGATCAGCCCGGCGCCGTCCATCAGGTCGCCGATCGCCGTGTCGACGGCGAATTGCTGGCTGAGCGCCAGCGGCCACTCCGGCCTGGTCGGCCATCGGCCGGCCGGGACGTTGGCGGGGGCGACCCGGTCGTACACCACGCCAGGCCGCTCCCGGACGTCGATGCGCGTTGCCCGGTCGGGGGACTCGCCACCGCGCAGATAGGTGTCCAGTGCGCGCCCGTGGTCGCCGACCGCGACCCGGTCCCGTACCCGTTCCAGGTCCCGGACGAAGAAGCTGTTGAGGAAATCCGAAGAGTCCCCGGTGAACTCGGACTTCACCGATACCGGCACGCTGGCGATGCGGAGTTCGGACGCGTTGAGCACCTCGGTGACACCGAACGCCTCCTTCACCACCGCCGTGAACTTCGCCAGTTCGTCAAAGCCGATCCCCAGGCCCAGCCGGAACCCGCGTTCCAATACCGCACGCGGAGTGTCATCCTCGTCTTGGACTCCCACCAGCCGAGTAAGCTCGTTGGCGCAGCCGTCGCAATCTTCTTCGAATCCGTCCAACCAACCCGGGTCGTCCGGACCAGGGGACAGGGTTCGCCCCGTGGCCCACGCGCACCCCGACAGTTCCTGGGAACCCAGCAGCGGCTGGCCAAACCCGGTGATCGTTAATGCCAGCAGCGCGCTTTCCCCGAGCTTGCGCGCCTCAAGGTCCTCGGGGTCCTTGCCGAAGACGCCCGTGAGCACGTTGCGCACGTTCTCCAGCGAGAAGATCCCGCCGTAGAGGGTGTGCCGCCAGGTCATGCCCTTGCGCAGCCGGACCGACTGGAGTTCATGTCCGTTCTCCCAGGGAAGAGGCTCGCCGGCCCTTACCTCGAACACCCGGGCATGGCGGCTCACTCTAGGTACGGCCTGCGGACTAAAGAGCTCCACCGCACGCCAGAACTCCAGCACCCTGGCATGCTCCCGGCCCGTCTGTCGCACAGCCATCCCCATCAGCCGCTTATGGAGCATCGATGCCAGTCCGAGCCGGTACATACCGGATCGTCAGCTTGGACAATACTAACCACGTCACCGCCTCGCGCGGTCACTTTCTGCCCCACGGCAAGGGCAGGGCAGACCGGTTGCCGAGTAGACCGGCTACCGATCTGGAAGAGGGCTGGCGGGGTGTTTCAGTGGTGCTGCTCTGCACCCATGGCCGGGCGACCGTATGGGCCTCGCTACCGAGGTCTTGTTGCGACAACCAGTCGAAGACGCCGCCGATGTTCGTGTGCGATAGTTTCGTCCTGAATGAGGCTGAGGGGGTCGCTCTCGCTCTGTACAACGGCGGGGGAGGCGTCTTCGAACGAAGGTGCGAATTCCAGAAGCGTGAAGGAAGGAATCGCGGCGCTGTGGTCGGCGTCGAGCGACAGTATCCGTAGTTTCACGTGGAGCGCGCGAGCATCGCCAACCTGGCGCGAGAGCAGGACCCGTCGATTATCACTGCAAACGCAGCGATCGCGGCCTCAGTTCCTGCCGCCACATGCGTACCTGTATAGGTCACGCTCGATGGGTTTTTGTCCAAGTGAAAGCGGGTGCGCCGTCAGGGACTTGAACCCCGAACCCGCGGATTAAGAGTCCGCTGCTCTGCCAATTGAGCTAACGACGCCTGTCAGTAGGGGCTCCGGCCGTGGCCGGTGTCCCTGGCGACAGGAAGAACAGTAGCAGCAGCTGTGGACCTGCGCGAATCGGTTACTCCTTGGCCGGGAGGACGCTCATCATGCCACGCCAGAGGGCGATGGCGGTGGCGCGGGAGCCGACCCCGAGCTTGGCGTAGATGCGGTTGACGTGGTTCTTGACGGTCTTCTCGCTGAGGAAGAGCTGGCGCGCGATCTCCCCGTTGGAGCGGCCGGTGGCGATGAGGTCCATGACCTCGGACTCGCGGGCGGACAGGCCGAGGGAGAGCCGGGAGGCGTCGCGGATACCGCGAATCAGGTCGCAGACCGTGAAGGAGCCGGGGACGAGGTGGCCGGAGGCGCCACCGCGCAGAGCGGCCTCGACCCCGGCGTCGTCGGGGGAGGCGAGGACGAAGACGCGGGAGGCGCGGCTGAGGGGGGTGGCGTGGCCGGTGCGCGCGGCATCGGCGTCCAGCAGGACGATGTCGGGGCGCAGGCGCTCGGCCAGGTCAACGGCATCGCCGGCCTTGGCGGTCTCGGCGATCACCTGGAGTTCGTCGCTGGCCTGGAGTAGAGAGACCACGTCCGCTCGGACATGCGGGTCGCGGTCCACTACCAGTACGCGCAGTGGCGCCGTTGCATCGACACTCATCCGTTGCCCTTGGGTGTCGTTGGGGGGGTTATATGAACGGAGCATAACCGTCCGATCATTCTGAGTCGATGAACCACGCCGGGTGTGAGGAAGGCTCCGGCGGGTGATCGGGGCCTGGTGCTCGGGGTCGGGGAGGGGCGGCGGTCTCGATTTCGGGACTGAGGGGCCCGCGTGACCTGCGGGGAAGACTGTGTGCACCTGCTGCCACCCTGGGTGCCCGTCCGCAGCCGATCAGGTCACCGGCCAGACCGGCTTGACCAGTATCGGCTATCCGGGGCACGACCTTGCCTGGCTTCAGGGAGCGGCCGTTCGCCGAAGGTGTCTTCCCGGGGATCAGACGTATCAGCCGCGCGTGAATGGTCGACGATCGCGAACTGGACGAGCGCAGGGTCGCACTCTCGATGCGAGATCGCTCTTGAAAAGGGAGTCAGGGTGCGGCGCATGACACAGGAAAGCCCTGGGCATCTTGGTGATGGCCAGGGCTTTTCGCTGGGGTGAGTGAGGGGACTTGAACCCCCGACATCTTGGACCACAACCAAGTGCTCTGCCAGCTGAGCTACACCCACCGTGGCCGGGCGCGTAGCCCGGCTCCAAGTAGTGTAGCGGGTTCCGCGGGGTGGGTCAGCCGGTGACGCCTGCGGCCAGGGTGCGGGCGGTCTCGGAGTCGGGGCCGGGTTGGGGGACGAAGACAGCGGCGCGGTAGTAGCGGAGTTCCTGGATGCTCTCGGTGATGTCGGCGAGGGCGCGGTGGCCGCCCTTTTTCTCGGGGCTGGCGAAGTAGACGCGGGGGTACCAGCGGCGGGCCAGTTCCTTGATGGACGAGACGTCCACCATGCGGTAGTGGAGGTGGCTGTCCAGGGCGGGCATGTCCCGGGCGAGGAACGAGCGGTCGGTGGCGATGGAGTTGCCGCACAGGGGCGCTTTCTTGGCGTCTTTGACGTGGGTGCGGATGTAGCTGAGGACGATGTCCTCGGCCTCGGTGAGGGTGACACCGCCGGGGAGGGCTTCGAGCAGGCCGGACGTGGTGTGCATGTCCCGGACGACCTTGGTCATCTGGGTGACCGACTCGGGCGGAGGTTTGATGACAACGTCGACGCCCTCGTCGAGGATGTTGAGCTCACTGTCGGTCACCAGCGCGGCTATCTCGATGAGCGCGTCGTGACGCAAGTCGAGTCCGGTCATTTCGCAGTCGATCCAGCACAGCCGCTCGTTCATGGGTTTCACCCTACGACCATGAACGACTGCGCGGGGCATCGAGTTGGATCGATTTACGAGGTCGGAGCCGTTTCGGTACCGCGCAGGGCGATGTGCTCCGGGACGGGAATGCCGGGGCGGAGCAAAGGGTCGGGAGAAGGCGTGCCGAACGTCTGGTGGACGGGCAGTACCCCGGCCCAGATGTTGAGGGCGTAGTCCTCTTCCTCGTCGCCGGGCGGACCCTGGCGGATCTTGACGGACGCCTCGTCCAGGGGGAGGGCGAGGACGGTGACGGCGGCCAGTTCCTTGCGTGAGGGGGCGCGGGCGATGTCCCACTGGCCGGGGGCGAGTTGCTCGGTGACGATGCGGAGCCCGGTGAGCTTCTCGGCGGGCTCGGTGACGGTGCGGGGAGTTCCGTAGATCATGGCGCTGCGGTAGTTGATCGAGTGGTGGAAGAGCGAGCGGGCGAGGACGACGCCGTCCACGAGGGTGACGGTGACGCAGATCTCCTGGGACGGGCCCGCCATCATGCTGCTCGCGCCCGTGGAGCCGTGGAGGTAGAGAGTGTCGCCTGAACGGCCGTAACAGGTGGGGATTACACGCGGGGTGCCGTCTATGAGGACGCCGAGGTGGCAGATCATGCCGTCGTCGAGGATCTCGTGGAGGGCGGCGCGGTCGGTGGCGGCACGGTCGGGGAGGCGGCCGAGCCGGGTGCGGGCGGTGGCGGACAGTGAGGTCATGTTCATTTACGCTAGGACGGAAGTGGCCTGGTCGGTAGGGCCACTTGAGCCTGAATGCCGGAGACCTCTGTGTCGATCGACCTTCCGCTCGCCGTTGACCGGGAGGCCGGCGAGCCGATGAACGCCCAGCTTGTGGCGCAGTTGCGCGCCGCGATGCGGGAAGGGCGGCTGGCCTCGGGTGAGCGGCTGCCCGGCAGCCGGGTGCTGGCCGGGGTGCTCGGGGTGAGCCGGACGGTGGTGACGGAGGCGTACGAGCAGCTGTACGCGGAGGGTTGGCTGGAGGGGCGGCATGGTTCCGGGACTTATGTGACCGATGTCGTGGCCGATCCGGCGCCCCTTCCGCGGCCGGTGCCCGGGGCGGTGGACCGGGTGGACGCGTCGGGGATGCTGGACCTGCGTCCGGGTATCGCGTGGATCGGGGCCCTGGACACGCCGGGATGGCGGCGGGCCTGGCGGCTGGCGTCGGGGATGCCGCCGCAGCAGCGGCAGGATTCGCACGGGGTGCCCGAGTTGCGGGCGGCGCTGGCCGACTACATCCGGCGCAGCCGGGGTGTGACGTGCCCGGTGGAAGGGCTGCTGGTCACGCGGGGCGCGACGAACGGGCTGGATCTGCTGGCCGCGGCCGTCCTGCGGCCGGGCGATCTGGTCGGGGTGGAGGAGCCGGGGTACCCGCGGGCGCGGGCGGTGCTGGCGGGGCGGGGGGCCGTGCCGGTGCCGTGTCCGGTGGACGAGCACGGGCTGATCGTCGACGGGCTTCCGGACGGGCTGCGGCTGATCTATACGACGCCGTCGCACCAGTTTCCGCTGGGCGGGGTGCTGCCCGTCCCGCGCAGGCAGGCCCTGCTGGCGTGGGCGCGGCGGACCGGCGCGCTGGTGGCGGAGGACGATTATGACGGGGAGTTCCGCTTCGACGTGGGGCCGCTGCCGGCGCTGTACGGCCTGGACCCGGACGTGGTGGTCTACCTCGGCACCACCGCGAAGATCCTCACCGCGGACATGGGGGTCGGCTGGCTGGTGGGCCGGCCGGACCTGGTGGGGGCGGTCGCGTCTCGGCGGGAGGAGCTGAACGACCGGACGGCGGTGGTGCCGCAGCATGCGCTCAGGCTGCTGCTCGAACGCGGTGACCTGGACCGTTACGTCCGGCGGATGCGGGGAGAGTACGCGCGGCGGCGGGAGGTGGTCGCCCGGGCGCTGGGCGGGCTGCGCCTGCGGGGCGGGACCGCGGGCCTGCACCTGGTGGTGGAGGTGCCCGGGCCGGTCGCCGCCCGTGTCGTGCGGGGGGCGGCGGAGCGCGGTGTTCTGGTGGAGACGCTCGAACGCAACTACAGCGATCTTCGCCGGTCGGGTCTGGTGACGGGTCTGGTGATCGGGTACGGCTCGGCTCCGACCCTCGCGGATCTCGGGCGTGGCTGCGAGATCGTCCGCGACCTCATCGGTCAGCTGGACATGACCGACGGCCGGGACGTGATCGGTGCGGACGACGGGGGCGGGTGATCCGGAGTGGCCTTCGAGGGGGGCAGGGCGGACGGACGGCCCGTGGCCGGCTGGGGCGGGTGGGCGGCGTCGCCGCCGCGGGTTCCACGGGAGACCAGCCGGGTGCCGGCGGCGGGCTCCGGGACGGGGAGGCGCGGCTTGGGGATGGGCGCGACGGGGGTGTCGGGGCCGGTGATGCGCCGGATGTCGATGCCGCCCGGGTCGGGGCGGTCGACGATCGGGACCTGGGAGGCGCCGAAGTGGCCGCCGCGGGCCCAGTCCTTGCGCGTGCGCTGCGAGTGGTAGGACTGCGGGGAGGGCAGCGGTGGCCCGGCGGGCCAGCGGCGGTCGATGCCCCACGCGTCCAGCCAGCGGACGATGGTCTCCAGGCCGTTCAGGAGCGTCGCGGTGAAGGGGGAGCGGGCCTGGCCGACGACGACGATCTGCAGGCAGGTGCGCCCCTCGCGGCCGACGTGGTCGCCGAGCAGCCGGGCCGCGCGGGTGGCGGGCAGGAGTTGGACGATCTCGCCGGTGCCGGGGTGCCACACGAGGTGGGCCGGCCGTTCCTCTTTGATCAGGTCGGCGGCGACCGAGCGCGCGGACACGGTACGGGGGTCGGACTCGCTGGCCAACCAGACGACTCGGGGCGCGCCTCCTTGCAGTGCCCCTCCGTCCTGTCGTGCCGGCATGCGACCGGCTCCCGGCAGCCATGCGTCTGCCACGGTGCGTCCCCCCAATCGGGCGGCCTAGTCCCGAATGGTCTAGTCCTCTGTTGTCGCCCAGCGGGACGGGCACGTCCTGCTCGCCGTCATGGGCCGGATATGACGGCTATCGACCTCCGTGGCCGTGGGTGTCCACTCTGCCCGGCTGTCGTCGCTGAGGCGTACCCCGGCCGTCCTCCGAATCCACCTGGCGGCGGACGATTCCTGTGGATTCCTCTTCTCCTTCGTCCTGTGTTGAGTATGTTTGTGCAGGTCAGAGCCTAAACCGTGAACCGGGTGAATGCCCGCCGGGCGGCGGCCGGAAGTGGCCGGGCGATCACGACCGCGCCCGGCTTCTTCACCCGCCGCGAGTTCACCGACCGGTATGCGGAGCTGACCGGGTTCGACCTCGGCGACCTTGACTTCTACGTGGCGTTCGCGTGCTTCAGGCTCGCCGTGATCCTGGAGGGAATCCACGCCCGCTTCCTGCAGGACGTCGCGCGCATCGCGTCCTGGACGCCGGTTCTCGCTGGTAGAGGTGCACCCCTCAGCAGTAGTAGGACACTGACGCCGAGCCGCCGGGGGAGAACGACACCGACCCGCTTCTGCGGCCAAGGCAGAGGGTGACCGTGCGCTCCACACGCACGAAGGCCGTGCCGCCCGCGGACAGATGCCCGCCGCCGCTCGCGCTCACGTCGCCGCGCGTCCCGGTGACGCGCCAGTCCACCGGCCCGCCGATGGCGGTGACCTTGATGGAGCACGCCTCGTCGCCGCCCATGCCGCACCCCTGAACGGAGAGCTGGCCGGGTGCGGGGGGTGTGGGCGGCTTGCTGTCCGGGGACTGCGGTGTTCTGGAAGGCGTCTTGGACGGGGTCTTGGACGGTGAGGGAGACTTCGACGGTGACGGGGACGTCGAGGGCGACGCGGACGATTCGGTGGGGAACGGGTCGCTCGGCGCCGGCTCCGGGCCGGTCCCGGGCGGCTCCCCCCTTCCGCTGCCGCCCGGCGCGGGACGCTTCCCGGCGCTGCTGGTCCCCGACTCGCCGCCGAACGCCGACATCGCACCGATCAGGAGCACCACGGCGGCGACGGCCGCCGCCGCGGCGCCGATCAGCGGTCCGCGGCGGCGGGGGGAGCGCTCGCGGGCGCGCGAGGGGGCGGGCTCGTAGGGGAGCGGCCAGCCGTACTCGTCGAACGGCTCGGTCCAGGCGGCGATGGCGCGGCGGTTGTCGGCGCGGTCGGCGGCGGTGGCGGCGGTCAGCACGTCCAGCCGCAGGTCGGCGGGGATCGCGGCGATCGGCAGCACCGACAGCAGCCGGTCGGCCGGCAGTGGCGGGGTGTCGCGCGCACCGCACGTCGGGCAGCTCGCGACATGCCGGACGAGGGAGGACGACGTCTGCGGCGACAGCGGCCAGGACTCGGTCAGCGCGGAGACGCTGGGGCAGTCCTTCCAGTGGTTCTGCGCGATGAGGGACGCGTGCAGCGCGGCGGCGAGGTCCTCGCGGGCCTTCTCCACCAGCCGCAGGGTGTCCTCCAGCGGGATGCCGAAGATGCCCGACAGGTCGACCTCGTCCAGCTCGTGGCGGACCGACAGGTCGATCGCCTCGCGCTGCCGGCCGTTCAGCGCGGCGAGCGCGCTGTGCGCGAGCAGCCGGCGCTCCTCGCGGCGGGCGAGCTGCTCGGTGCTCAGCTCGTCCTCGGCCTCCGGTGCCTCCTGGCCGGTGTGCCGGTTGGGGCTGTCGCGCCGCCGCATGCACTCCTTGCGGGCGATGGAGTACAGCCAGCCGCGCAGGCGATCCGGCTCGCCGAGCCGTCCGACGTGCTCACGGGCCGCGATGACGCAGTTCCGCAGCGCCCCGGCCGCCTCCACGCGATCGCGCAGCAGGCCGTGACAGTAGTCGTAGAGGAACGGCGCGTAGGTGTCGTAGACCTCGGTCAGCGCGATGACGTCCCCGGCCCGCAGTGCCTCTGCCAGCCGCTGGTCGTCGAACCGCCCGGGCCCTGGCTCACCGGCCACGGGATCCCTCCAGGTGAAATCGGTGTCGTTGAACAAGCCCCCGGTGAGCCGCCGACGCCTCTCGGCCCGCTCTGGTTGCCTGATCTTGCCACCAAGTTCCTGGAATTTCTCCCCTATGTGCGGACTTAAGTGACCGATGCGGTACGCCCCGTGGCCGTCTCGCCTAGTAGAGCGTTGATTACACCACTGAATGTGATGTGGATCACTCTTGACTTACTGGTGCGTCAGGGCTTGGCCGCGTCGCACTCCAATGTGATCGACGCGACACCGTTGGGGGAGAAGCGCACCGCGCCCGCTCCGCCGCCCTCGGGGCACTGGCCGTCCCTGAGCGTGACGGTGACGGTCGACGAACCGCGCTCGCCGAGCCGTCCGCCGCCCCCGCCGACGATGAGATTGGGGGAGGAATCGATCACCGACCAGCGCACCGGGCCGCCGACGGCCGTCACGGTGACCGAGCAGCTGCCGGAGTTGCGGATCGTGCAGCCGCTGACCGACAGCGTCCCGGCCCTGGTACGGGTCGGGGTCGGGCTCGGTGGACGACTGGACGGCGGCCGGGTCCGCGTCCGCGTCGGGGTCGGCGTGGTGGGGGTCGGCGTGGGCGTCGGCGTGGTGCTGCTCTTGGTCGGGGTCGGCGACTCGGACGGAGAGGAGGAGTCCGCTGGCTCCGACGGGTCGGGCGTGGACGCCGCGATGCCCGCGGGTCCCTTCGCCCCGGCCTGCTCCTTGGATGAGCCGGGCATCAGGAAGAAGGCGCCCGTGACGATGAACATGACGGCGGCCGCGGCGGCGACGGCCGGCAGGAGCGCGCGTGGGGTGCGCCGTCGCGGGGCCTCCTGCGGTGCCGAGTGGTCGGCGTTGATCGGCCAGCCCCAGGAGTCGAACGGTTCCGCGCGGTGCGCGATGGAGGCGAGGTCGGGGGCCAGCGCCGGGTCGGTGGCGGTGGCCATGACGAGCCCCCGCAGGTCGGTCGGCATCATCGCGACGGGCAGCACCTGGAGCAGCCGCGCCGCGGAGAGGCGTTCGCGCCGCGCGTGGCAGACCGCGCAGCCGCCGATGTGCTGGACGACCCGCTGGGTGACCGGCGCCGGGAGCGGCAGCTCGCCGTCGCCGACGAGCGGGGCCAGCTCGGCGCACTCGCCCTGACCGGTGCTGACGAGGTACGCGGCGGCCAGCGCGTCGTCGAGCCGGGCGCCGGCCTCGTCGGCCAGGACGGTGGCCTCCTGCACGTCCATGCCGAGCACGCCCGCGATCTCCGCCGCGTCCAGGCCGTGCCGCAGCATCAGGTCGAGCGTCTCGCGCTCGCGGCCGCGCATGCCCGACAGTGCGCTGTGGACGAGCTGGCGGGCCTCCAGCCGGCGTGCCCGCTCCGCATCGTCCACGAAGCCGTCCTCGACCTCGGGGGCCTCGTGCCGCTCGGGTGGACGGTCGGGGTCGCGTAGCCGGCGCAGGCACTCGTTGCGGACGAGCGTGTACAGCCAGCCGCGGAACCGGTCTGGTTCGCGCAGCACCGAGACGTGCGCGTACGCGGCGATGAGCGCGTCGTGCAGGGCGCGAGCGGCGGACTCCTGGTCGCGCAGAAGCGCGTGGCAGTAGTCGTAGAGGCGCGCCGCGTAGCGGTCCATCACCTGGATGAGGGCGCCAGGGTCGCCGGCGGCGAGCGACCGCGCGAGCCGTTCGTCATCGGCGCGGTCGAGGCTTGGCCAACCGGACACGAGGTCCTCCCGCGAGCTTGTGATCGGCCGAGTTCACCCGACGGTCCGCCGGGTCCCGGCCTTTCGATGAGGGTCTCGCCCGGGGCCGGGGGTCGGCCTGCGCGCCCGGGGCGTTCTACAAAAAGGGAGCTCTTCCGGCCTATGGGCCGGTCGGCCGGCCCGGCGACTTGATGGGGGGCCGGTGGCCGCTCCCCGTCTCGGGCCGGGGAGGGAGCTTACTTAGGTCGGAGGCCCGACGGCCCCGCTCCCCGTCGGGCCTCCACCTAGATTGACGATCGGCTGAGGCGTGGGGTTGACACAGATCGCAGGAAAAATCGAGAAATTCGATACGTGTCCGGAAGATCACGAAGTGATACGTCGGGCCAGCATCTTGAGGAAGATCTTGGAAATCTCCTGAGGCGTCATAGCGATCTGGACATTGCCGTTGGTGGCCGCCGCGATCTGCTGGAGTTCGCCCCGGTCAACGCCCTTCCCAAAGCCGATCATGTTGACCTGGATGGGCTTGTTCGGATCCTGCATGCCCTTGAGCCGCTTCAGGGTCTCCGTCAGGGACGGGCCGTCGGGATCGTCGTTCTTACCGTCGGTCAGCAGCAGGATGGAGTTGCCGAACTCCGGCTTGTACGTCTTGTTCATCTGCTCGTACGCGGCGAGCATCGTCCGGTAGAGGCCGGTGTCGCCGTTCGGCTTCGGCTTCATCTGGTTCAGCATCGACAGGACGAGGTTGCGCCGCGTGTTGGACCCGACGCGCTCGCCGAGCGGCCCGACCGACACGGTCTCCCGGTAGGGCTGCTTGCCCTGCATGTCCGTCGAGAACAACCACTGGCCGAGCTCGGTGTCGTTGGACATCATGCTGAGCCCGCCCTGCGACACCTGCGCGATGGCCTGAAGCCGGTTCGTGCGCGGCCCGACCTCCTCGGCCATCGAGCCCGACACGTCGATCAGGGTGAGGATGCGCAGCCCCAGCGACAGCTTCGACCACGCCTGCATGACCTGCGAGACCTCGGTGCTCTTGGGCACCGGAAGCTGGCGCGGCCGCGCCGGGCTGACGCCGAGCTTCGGGCCGAACCCGGTCGGCGCCTTGCCGTCCGGGGAGCGGAACCCCAGGTCGCGGACGTCGGCGCGGGTGCGCTCGGTGCCCATCGCCTGCTCCAGCATCTGGGCGGCCTTCTGCTTGTCGCCGTCGTCGCCGGTCACGATGTACGGGTAGTCCATCGACAGGGTGCCCTCAAGCGGGTACAGCGCGACCGCGGGCTCGGCGGGCCGCCCGCGGTTGTAGTTCCACAGCGACTGCTCGGACGACAGGGAGATCGGCTGCTTGCCCGGCCTGTCCTTGCGGAAGTGCGTGAACTCGGCCGGGACGGTCGGGACGGTGCTCTCCCGGACGGTCCGGACGATTCCCGTGAAGATCGACTCCCGGTTCGGGTCGTTCGCCAGCAGCGCGTTGGTGATCATCAGTGAGCCCATCCCGGCCGCATTCCGCGTCGGGTCGGGCACGAGCAGCCGCACCGAGCCGGCCGGGATCATCTGGTTCTTGGTCACCGCGCCGCCCGCGACGCCGCCCGCGGCCTTCAGCAGGTTGTCCCAGGACGGGGTGGCGGTGACGCCCTGCTGTTTCAGCTGCCCGGCGAGCGTCTGGGGGAGCCCGACGACGATCGGGCTGGACGCCACGGACGTCTTCGTCGGCACCACCTTCCGGGCATCGTCGCCCGATCCCTGGGCGAAGGCCGTCCACAGGGAGGAGTCGGGGATCCACACGTCCGGGGTGCGGTTGGCGGGGTTCGCGACGCCCTGCCCGGACAGCAGGGTCGCCATCGCCGCAGGCTCGGCCTTCTGCACCTCCGCCCGGACGCACGTGCCGCCGACCTCGTGCTTGCCGTCGTTGAAGCGCCCCGCGGCCTTGACGATGACCGGCTCGATGTCGGGCGCCGCCGCGACCGTCAGGGTCAGGGCGCCGTCACCGCCGCAACTGCCGCCGCTCTCGGCGAAGGCGTACACCCCGACGCCGAGCAGCAGTGCCAGACCGACCGCGCCGGCCATCGGGCCGATCAGGGCGGCCGCGCTCCGTTTGCGCCTGCGCCGCCCGTGCTCGCCGGTGCCATGGCCACCGGGGCCGCCCGGTCCTCCGGGCCCACCCGGGCCGGATCCTCCGGAGCCGCCGCCGGGACCGCCGGGTCCGGCCGGGCCTCCGGCGCGTCCGCCGAAGAAGCCGGTCGGACCGCCGTCGGAGCTGCGGATGGAGTCGTACTCGCTGTACCCGGTTCCGGCCAGCGGTGAGCCGGGGCCCTGCGCCGGACCCTGCCGAGACGGCACGATCGGATATCCCGACGAGCCGGTCATGCCCGCCGTTCCGAAACCGCCGGTGCCGGAGGCGCCGCCCCACTCGCCCGAGGCCGAGCCGTAGACGGCCTCCTCGGACGACTGTCGCGGTGTGAACCAATGGGGCGTCTCACCAGAGCCCGACTGGGGACCGCTCTGGGGGAGGTGGGGGATCGGGGGCATGCTCGGCGGGAAGCTCGGGGGCGCGCCGGGCGGGGGCCCTTGCGGGGGGCCGGGAGGAGGATTCTGGGGTTCTTGCGGATAGGAGCGGCTCTGGCTGTCGCGTGTCCCGAACCAGTCGGATGACCCGTCGTTGGCGGGGCCGAAAACCGGCGTGCCGGGATCAGGTCCGTCGTCGCCCGTTCCCTCAGGGAAGTCATTGCGATGACGTCCGCTCATGGCTGCCCTCGATTCACCAGAAACGCGCCGATGTTCCCCGGCACTGTAGTAGTACGAACCAGAGGTTACAAAGAACTCAAAACTGATGATGACGCAGGTCATGTGCGCATGTCCCGACAACCCCGGCATCTCGGGTGGCCGTGACGCCCCGCGATCGGAGCGGTACTTTACGGTACCGTGATGCGCGTTCTTCCGATAATCAAGATCGAATTCTGAAGGTTCTCGACCGTTCGCGGCCGGCGATGCTCGGTTCCCAACAAAACGGCTCCGTACGGATCATGTAGCGTCCCCCGGCAGAATTGGGGGATGGCCCGCCTGGTACCCGTCTCCGACCCCGACGACCCGCGCCTCGCCGACTACGTCCGGCTCCGGGACGTGAACCTCCGTAAGAGCCTGGAGGCCGAGCACGGGCTGTTCGTCGCCGAGGGCGAGAAGGTGATCCGCCGCGCGGTCGCCGCCGGGCATCCCGTCCGCTCGCTCCTGATGGCCCGCCGCTGGGCCGACCCATTGGCCGACCTCCTGGACGTCCTGGACGCGCCCGTCTACATCGTCGACGACGCGACGATGGAGGGCCTGGTCGGCTTCCAGGTCCACCGCGGGGCCCTGGCATCCCTGGCGCGGCTACCGCTGCCGCCGGTCGAGACGCTCATCGACGGCGCGCGCCGCATCCTCGTCCTGGAGGACCTCGTCGACCACGGCAACGTCGGCGCCATCTTCCGGTGCGCCGCCGCTCTCGGCGTCGACGCGATCGTCCTGTCGCCGCGCTGCGCGGACCCTCTCTACCGCCGATCCGTGAAGGTCTCCATGGGTGCGGTCTTCGCCATCCCCTACGCCCGCATGAGCGACTGGCACGGCGGCCTGGCCGGCCTTCGCGCCGCGGGATTCACTCTCCTGGCCCTGACGCCCGACTCGTCGGCAGTCCCCCTGGACGAGGCTCTGGCGGGCGACCGGACCGCCCTCATGCTCGGCTCGGAGGGCGACGGCCTCTCCTCCCGCTGGCTCCACGAGGCGGACGAGGCCGTCCGCATCCCCATGAGCCCCCACGCCACGTCCGCGGGCGTGGACTCCCTCAACGTGGTCGCCGCCGCCGCGATCGCCTGCCACTCGCTCGTCCACGCGGTGCGTTCGTAGCGGCACGGCGGACCGCCCGCGGACCGCACGGCGCGGTCCCGGTCCGTCCGTTCCGCCGAACCGGGACAGGCCAGCGGGAGCCTACTTGGCGAAGGTGCCGCGCCTCGCACGGCGATGCGTGCCCTTCGCGCGCCGCGCCCGCGCCGCCGCGGCGGAGCCGGGCGCGTCCCGGCGTCCGAGCCGGAGCTGCGTCATCAGCAGGAAGAACGCCACCATCAGCGCCGCCAGCCATGCGATCTGCGTGCTGGCCATCCGGTCGAACGTCAGTTCCTGCGCGACGGGCGCCTTGTTGTTGCGCAGCCGGCTCGCCGGCGCCGCGGGCTGCGGGCTCGGTGCCACCGACGGGTTCGGCGCCGCGATCGGTGGCAGCGCCACCTGCGGGTTCTTCGGGTCGAACGAGGAATTCGGTGCGGGCGGGACGTATCCGCCGTTGTTCGTTCCGGAGCCGCCCGTGCCGCCCGTGCCCGAACCGCCGGTCCCGGAGCCGCCGTTGCCGCCGCCGGACCCGCCGCTGTTCGAGCCGTCCTTGTCCTTGCCCGCCTTGCCGTCCGACGGTCCCTTGCCCTTCCCGGGCGACAACGTCGGCTTCGGCTTCGGCTTGGGCGCCTTGTAGGTGACCTTCGCGGCTCCCGGCATGGACTTCATGCCGGTCGCGCCGACCGTGACGGTGATCGTCACGGTCGCGTTCTTCTTGATCGACTCAGGGACGAGCAGCGTCGAGACGACGGTGTCGCGCTCCCCGCTCTTCAGCGTTCCCACGGTGCAGGCGTTCATCGTGAACGGCTTCTTGCACTCGCCGCCGAGGACGGGCTTGACGCCTTTCGGGGCGGTGGCCTGGATGTCCAGGACCTTGACACCCGTCACTGTGCCGTCCTTGGCCGACAGGTGGATGTTCACCGTGACGCGCTCGCCGGCGTTGACGTTGGTGTCGACGGGATCGATGCTCACGATGAGTTTGCCGGGCGGATCCACCGGAGGCGTCGTCGACGACGCGGTCGGGGAGACGGACGGGGACGGGGTAGACGAGGGGGTCGACGACCCGTAGGCGATCGCGGAGCCGGAACCCGCGGCGAGGACCGCCGCCGTTCCGATTCCCAGCAAGATCGGTTTCGTCGCCGATCGATTGGCCACCGTCGCCGCACCTCCGCCGCATCGCCATTGAGCGTCTGAGCCCCGTCGACTTTACCCGGGGAGTCCATGCCGGAATCATGCCAACACGGATGAACGCGTCAAATCAAGCCCAGAAGAGCATCCCTGTCAGTCAGCTGTACTCCTCACGCAGATCCTCGATCTCCGAACTCGGCGCCCACGCCTGCCAGATCCCCTGGTCGATACGGTCCAGGCCGAGTCGCTCGGCCACCGGGGCACTGCCACCGGAATACTCCACCCGCAACCAGGATTCATGCTCGCCCACAATGACGAACCTCTCACCACGCCACGTGCACGTCGTCCGCACGTAGCGTAGCTCCTCGACTTCCGAAGCCGGAACGATCCGCCGGAAACGTCCCGGACGCAGCTCCTCGAACCCGTCGGTGGGCTCGGGCGCGTACAGCCGGATCTCGCCGTCCGCGCCCGGCGCGGCCTCGAAGTCGCGGCCGAGCCAGCGCGCGACGTAGCCGTCCCGGATCACTGCGCCGCCCCTGTCCGTCCGTCCCAGCCCTCGGGACCGGTCGCCGCGTCCGGCCGGAGCCAGGCGAGCCTGTCGGGGTCGTACATCGCGATGAACCGCTCGGATCCGTCCGAGCCGAGGTAGTACATCTCCGCGCCGTAGGGGAGCCGGACGCTGTCCACCTTGTACTCGCGGATGGAGCCGGCGCTGCCCGGCGCGAAGCCGGTACCGAGGAACGGCGGACGCTCGATCACCCATCCGGCGTCACCCCACGTCGCCATCTCCTCCGCGTCCCGCCCGCCGAACGGGACGCGGTACAGATCGGGGCAGTACGCGGGCCACCGGATCACGTAGACGCCTTCGTCGCCCGGCGAGAACGACGAGTCCTCGTAAAGCAGGCCCAGCGCCTCGTACAACTGGACCGGCGTCTGCAACTCGGTGACGTCGCCCGTCGGGTGGACGAATCCGCCGACCCGGTCATAGCCCTGCTCCAGGTACCACCCGACATGGCCGTGCGGGACGACCTTCTGCATGATGGCCGGCTGCGTCACCGGGTCGGTCTCGAACTCGGCGAACGACGCCGGCGTCATCGCGTCCTGGACCGCGCTCTGCGCCGACGGCGTGGGCGAGAGGTCGGGTGGTGGTTCGGACTGCGGCAGCGGAGCCTCGGGCCTGGTCTGGACGAGCCCGACCCGCACCGCCCACTCGCTCAGCTCCCGCACCTGGTCGCCGCGTAGAGACGCCCCTATGCGCGTACCCGGGTTGAGCAGCATCGCCCAGTCATTGCGAGGCCAGGCGCCGATCAGCTCCCGGAAGTCCGCGTACACGAACCTCGACTCCGGCAGCACCTCCCGCAGCCGCACGAGCGATGTGAAGACCTGCACCGACGATCCGGCTTGGAGCGCCGCCTCCCAGCGGAACTCCCGCTGCACCGGCGTGACCTCAAGCGGCGCGTCCTGCGGGATGGGCACCAGCACGTTCGCGTTGAGCAGCACCCGCAGGAACGCGTCGGAGTCCCCGCCCTGCGTCGCCTCGTACAGCTCCTGGTCGATGCGGTTGCCGGGTTCGAACTCGCGCTCCGCCGGGCGCAGCCGCGCCGCGGGCTCCGGCTCCGGCGCCGCGGGGACGGCCGGTCCCGCCGCCGGTGCGGGCGGCGCTTCGGCGATATGCGGCATTTCGGCCGCAGGCATTTCGGCCGGGACCGCGGGAGTCTCCGTGGCGGACGCGGACACCTCCGTCACCGCTGGAGGGGGAGTCTGTGTCACTGCCGGAGGAGGAACCTGCGTCACTGCCGGGGGAACCTGTGTCACGGCCGGAGGGGGAACCTCGTCCACGGCGGGAGGGGGTGCCTCCGCCACGGGGGGCGCCGCGGCGGCGGGCTCCGGCGTGTCCTCGGGCACGCTCCGGGACGGGCCGCTCAGCACCCGCACCTGCGCGCCGGGCATGGTCGCGTCGATCGGCGTGCCGGGGTTGAGGACCAGGGTCCAGTTCGTGTCCGGCCACGCCGACACCATCTCCAACAGGCTCGGCATGACGAACCGTGACGAACCGATCGCCTCGTTCATCCACTTCAGCGACGTGAACAGCTGGATGCACACCTCTCCGTGGACGGCCACCGGCCGCCACGGGAAGTCGGCGTCGTCCGGCGCGATGCCCCAGGGCGTCTCCGGCTCCGCCGGGACGAGCACCTGCGCGCCGAGCAGCACCTTGAAGAAGGTGTCGGTGTCACGCCGCTGCGCCGCGTCGAAGAGCCGCTGCTCCACGTCGTTCTGCGGTTCGAACCCCTCCGTCATCCGCTGCGCGGCGCGCTGGTCCGCCCACCGTGCGAGCCCGGGCAACTGCTGCGCCAGGATCGTCCCGCCCGCCGGGGAACCGGAGTTGATCGCCAGCACCCACTCGGGGTCGGGCCAGTACCGCAGCGCCACCGTGAACGGCAGCTTGATGTACTCCATCCCCGGTCCCGCGGCCTCGATCAGCCGCTCGGGCGAGGTGAACACGGGCACGACCGTCGCGCCGTCCACCTCCCGCGTCTGCCACGGGAAGCCGCTGCGGCCGGGCCGCAGCGTGTAGTCCATGTCCTCGGGCGTGGGCAGCAGCACCTCGGCCCCGGCCATGGTCTGGAGGAACAGGTCATGGTCGTTGCTCGCGGCGGCCCGCAGCAGCTCCCGCTCGACCTCGTTGGCCGGCTGGAACGCCGGGCGGGGCTCCTCTCGTACGAGCTCCCGGTGCTGTGCCTGCAACTCCTCCCAGCCGGCGTCGTCCTCGGCGGGCGTGGCGGGCGTGGCGGGCGTGGCGGGCGTGGCGGGCTCGGCTGGTGCGGGCGGCGTGGCCGGTGCGGCGTGTTCACCATGCGGCGACGACAGGTCGGCCTGCGTCGCCAGCGGGTCCTGCGGCGCCGGGCCGCCTTGCGCGGACGGCCCGTCCGCGGGCGCACCAGTGGGGCCCGCGGCCTCGCCCTGTGCAGCCGGTGCAGTCGGCGGGGCGGGCGCCACCGGCGCCACCGGCGGGCCTGCCGGAGGCGTCTCGGCCAGCGGAGGGTGGGCACCGCCGGTTGAGGCGACACCCGGTGAGGAATGCGGGTCGTGACCGCGTGGTCCAGGCACGTTCTGCGGGGTGGGCCCGTCCATGTCATCCATGGCGGACGGCCCGGCGACGTCCAGTGCCGCGGGCTCCTCCTGCGTCGGGGTTCCGAGGTGGGGGAACGCGCCACTGGCGGACGAGGGGCCGCTCGGTTCGGCGGCCCCGCCTCGCGCGGACGGGTCCACGTGCGCTGGAAGGTCGATCAGTGTCCTCGACGGATCCTGCGCGGGGGGCACGTCTTGGGTGGGTGTGTCGTTGCGCAGGTCGTGATCCGCGTGCTGCGGGGCGTCCTGGGGCACCTGACCGGTTGCCTCGACCTGAACGGTCGGTGCTGTGGATGCTGCGGGCGCGGGCGGTGCCATGAGGTCGGGTCGGCCGGCCTGGGGCGGCCGGCCGTCGCCCTCGGCGACCTGGCGGACGAACCAGGCGGGCATGCGGGCCTCGATGGGGAGGGCGATGCCGGTGACGTCGCGGCCGGGGGCGTCGATGGCGAGCCACCAGCGGGCGTCGGGCCAGGTCTCGGCCAGCGCGGTGAAGCGGAGCGTGAGGTAGTGCCGGTAGGACGGGCCCAGGCAGGCGTGCATCGCCGAGGCCGAGGTGTAGGCCAGCACGTGGACGCGGCCGTCCTCCTCCTGGGTGGGCCAGGAGGGCTGGGCCTCGTTCGCGAGCACGTCGTCGATGACGTCCGGTGGGACGGGGACCACGAGCTCGCTGTCGGCGAGGAGGCGGAAGTAGCCCTCCTGATCCCCGGCCCGGACGGTGTCCTGAAGCCGGCGCTCCAAGTCCGACGTGGGTCGCCAGGCGTCGGCCACGGTCGGCACCCCCTGATTCCTGTCGTGCTGTCCCCGGCCCGCCGGAGCGGAACTGCCTACGCTACATGGGCGAAGGGGACCAATCGTCCGAGTCCGCGAGTTCGCCGGTCAGACGGGTGAGCGCGGCGAGCAGACGGTCGATGTGCTCCTCGGTGGTGCCGACGCCGAAGCTGGCGCGGACGGCGGTGCCGTCACCCGACAGCAGGTGCCGGACGAAGGGGTGCGCGCAGAACTTGCCGTCGCGGACGCCGATGCCGTGCCGTCCCGACAGGGCGAGGGCGACCTCGCGCGCGGGGAGGCCGTCCACGGTGAAGGAGACGATGCCGACGCGGGCACCGCGGCCCCACAGGGTGAGCTCACGGACGCGGGGAATGGCCGCGAGACCGGAGCGCAGCCGGTTCAGGAGGCGTTCCTCGTGCGCGGCGAGCGCGTCCCAGTGCGGGACAAGGGCATCACACGCGGCGGCGAGCGCGATGGCGCCGAGGACGTTGGGGGTACCGGCCTCGTGGCGCTGCTCGGCGGCGGACGCCCAGCGGGTGCGGGAGGCGGTGACGGACGCGCTGGCGCCGCCGCCCTTGAGGTAGGGGTCGGCGGCGCGCAGCCAGTCGGACCGTCCGGCGAGGGCGCCCGCACCGAACGGCGCGTAGAGCTTGTGGCCGGAGAACGCGACATAGTCCAGGCCGAGCTCGCTCATGTCGAGCGGGCGGTGCGGGACGAGTTGCGCCGCGTCCACCGCGATGCGGGCGCCGTGCCGGTGCGCGACCTTGGCGAGCTCGCGGATCGGCCACAGCTCGCCGGTGACGTTGGACGCGGCGGTGACGACGAGCAGGCGCGGGCCGCAGGGGGCATCGGCGAGCGCCTGGTCGGCCAGGGTGATCGCCTCGGCGGGAGTCGCGGGGGCCGGGAGGCGGACGGCGCGCCGCCATGGCAGCAGGGACGCGTGGTGCTCGGTCTCGAACACCACGACCGTCGTGCCCCTGGGGGCGGCGTGCGCGAGGAGGTTCATCGCGTCGGTGGTGTTGCGGGTGAAGACCACCGCGGCGCGTCGCCAGGCGCCGAGGAACTCGCGGACGGTGTCGCGCGCCTCCTCGTAGGCGTCGGTCGTCACCTGGGACGGGTAGCCCGCGCCGCGGTGGACGCTGCTGTAGTAGGGCAGCGCGCGGGTGACGGCCTCGTGCACCGCCTCCAGACACGGGGCGCTCGCGGCGTAGTCGAGGTTGGCGTACGGGACGCGGCGTCCGTCGTCGAGGGGGACGAGGGCGTCGGCTCCGATGACCTTCGGCCGAACCCGGACCCCGGGACCGTGCGTCACAGTGTGCGAGGAACGGACGGGGGCGAGGGTGGACATACGGGACCTTTCGGGTCAGGGACCCGGGGAGCGGGCCCGCGCTTGCCGGGGCGCGGTATTGCGCCCGGCCAGGTCCTCACCCGGGGCACCCCATCGCGGACGAAGGGTTGCCGGCCAGCAAGCCGGGGCTTGACGCTGGCACTCATGACCTAGTGCGGAAGTATATGCGGAGCCTGTCGGGGATCAGAAGGGCCCGTCGGAGATCGAGAGGGAGGGTGCGATGCGGTACGGGGTGGTTCGGGCGCTAGCCGGGGGCGCGGTGGCGCTCGGCGCGTCCGGCCTGCTGGGCGGGTGCGGGGCGCTGGGCGGCGGAGACACCGGCCAGGTGTGCACCGACACGAGGAAAGCGTTCCAGCAGTACGTCACCCAGGTGCGGAGCGTGTCGGCGGCCGAACCCGGCCAATGGCGGCAGGCCACCGAGCAACTCGCGGGACGGCTGGACGGGCTCGCCGGCAAGACCGGCGACAGCGATCTGAAGAAGGCGCTCAAGACGGAGGCGGACCGGCTGCGCGCCGCCGCCACGGCCGTCGGCACCGGGGACGCGTCCCAGCTCAACACCGTGATCAGCGACACGCCCGCGCAGATCGGCAAAGCCTGCGACTGACTGCGCTCCGCCTCGCGCCGTCAGCCGTCGGTGCGGGGACGGCTCGGACCGCCGCCTCCGCCCGGATCAGTGCCGGAGCCGCCGTCGTCCCCGCCGTCGCCCGGCTCGTCCCCGCCTCCGCCGGGCTCGCTCGGGGAGTGCGTCGGAAGGCCGGTGGGAGGCGTCGGGATGTCGGGGCCGTCGGGCCCGTTGGACGGCGGGTCCTGTGACGGGAGGGACGTGCGCGGCGGCTCCGTCCCGCCCGGCCTGCCGCCGAACGTCGGCCCGTCGTAGCCGCCGCCGGTCTGCACCGAGGGCGAGCCGAAGGACTTATGCTCGTAGCCCTTGATGTTCACCGCGTCGCTCATGTACGAGTTCCAGATCTGCGCGGGGAGCTGGCCGCCATACGCGCCGTATCCGGGGATGTTCAGCGGCTTGTTGTCGGTGCGGAACATCGCGACGGTCGTCGCCATCTGCGGGATGAAGCCGTTGAACCAGATCGCGCGGCCCCCGTTGGTGGTGCCGGTCTTGCCGGCGACGTCGCGGCCGTCCGGGAGCTGCGCGGCGGTTCCGGTGCCGCCCTGGACGACCCGCTGCATCGCATACGTCGCGTCGCGGGCGACCTGGGTGCTGAACGCCCGGTTGCTCTTCTCGGCGAACGTGCGCGCCTCGCCCTTGTTGTCGGTCACCGACTTGACCACGAACGGGGTCTTGTGGACGCCCTCGGCCGCGAACGTCCCGTACACCCCCGCCTGCTGGACGGGGTGCAGCGACACGACGCCGAGCGGGAATGTGGGTGCGGCCCGCTGCGCCGGGGTCATCTGGTCGGCGGGTATGCCCATCTTCTCTGCCATATCCGCGATCCGCCGGGTGCCGATGTCCTGGCCGAGGTTGACGTAGGCGGTGTTGATCGAGTGTTCGGTGGCGGTGACGAGGTTCACCTGCCCGAAGCTCTCACCGCTGTCGTTCTTGATCGGAGTGTTGTTGAAGTACTGCGGTGAGCTGCCGTTGTAGCTGCTCATCAGGCTCTTGCCGTCGTCCAGGGCGGCGGCCAGCGCGATCGGTTTGAAGCCGGAGCCGACCTGCGCGGTGTCGTAGAAGGCGCTGCTGGCCATCTCGTCCAGGTAGTCGCGGCCACCGTAGAAGGCGAGGACCTGCCCGGTGGACGGGTCGACCGACACCACCGCGGTGCGGATGCGCTTGCTCATTCCCTCCGGGGTGTTGGCGTCGACGGCCTGCTTCACCGCGTCCATCAGCCGCTTGTCGAACGTCGTGGTGATCTTCAGTCCGCTGCGGTTGATCTCGTCCTCGCTGTAGCCGCGGCGCTCGATGAGCTCCTTCTTGGCCACATTGACCATGTAGCCCTTCTGGCCCTTGAGAATGTCGGTGATCTTCTGCTTGACCGGGAGCGGGAACTGCATCGCGGACGCCTCGGCCTGGGTGAGCGCGCCGTCCCGCACCATGTTGGCGACGACCGCGCGCCAGCGCTGCTCGGCGTAGGGACGGTGCGCGCCGGTGGGGTCGGAGAAGTTGCTCGGCTGCTGGATCGCGGCGGCGAGGTAGGCGCCCTCCGCCGGGGTCAGCTCGGAGACGTCCTTGCCGTAGTACGCCTTGGCGGCGGCCTGCACCCCGTAGGCGTCGCGCCCGAAGTAGATGGTGTTGAGGTACTGCTCCAGGATCCAGTCCTTGGACTTCTCCCGGCCGACCTTCAGGGAGACCATGATCTCTTTGAGCTTGCGGGTGACGGACCGCTCCTTGCCGATGCCGCCGTAGTAGTTCCGGACCATCTGCTGCGTGATGGTGGATCCACCCTGGAGCTGCTCACCCGTCACCGTCGACCAGAACGCGCGTGTGGTGCCCTGCACGGATACGCCCGGGTCCTGGTAGAAGCTGCGGTTCTCCGCCGCGATCACCCCGTTCCGGACGCCCATGGGGATCTTGTCGAGGGTGACCGCGTCCCGGTTGACGCCCGTCTTGGCGATGAGCGTCTTGCCGTCGGAGTAGTAGAACGCCGGCCCCTGCGCGACCGCCTGCTCCTGCGGGGACGGGACCGGCGTGAACAGGTACGCGATGCCGAAAGCGGCGATGAAGAAGCCGATGAAGCCGAGGAGCAGGAACAGGAACCGTCGCGCGTACCGTGCCTTGCGGCTGCGCGGCTTCTTACCGCCCTTGCCGCCGGGCCCGCCCGGCGGCCGCCCGCCGCGGCCGCCCGCCGTCGAGGTCTCATGACGCCCGGTGGCCTCCGTGGGGTCCGCGGTGGGGTCCGTGGTGGTCGTGGGCTTCTCCGCTTCGGCGGCGTCTGTGGCGTCGGTGGGGGAGCTCAGGTTGTTCAGACCCTTTTCGGCTTCGGGGGTGTCGGCTTGGTCCTCGTGCGGGACGGCCTCGGTGAGGTTCTTGTGGCCGTTCTGAGATATGTCGCCTTCGTCGGAGAATTCTGATTCTCCGGAAGAATCCTGATCGCCGGGTTCCCGGTCGTCCATGGTCAGCGTGGCGCCGGCCCGTTTCGCCGGCGCCAGGGCGGCTTCGCCGGCCTGCGCCAGGTCCGTGACCTGCTCGCCTGCGGCCTGCTCGCCCGTGGTCTCCGCGGCGGCTTCGCTGCCGCCCAGCGGCGTCCTCGCCGCGGTGTCGTCCCGATTCACTTCGCCCTGCCCGCCGGGCGCGTCGCCCTCCGGGCCCTTTCTGCCGATGCTCACAAGCCCCCCGTGATTATTGCGTTACTGACGATACCTGAGGGCGTCCATGCGTCGGGCAGCTCTGATTGAAGGCGGGCACAGCACGCTCTTGGCCTCATCAAGAAGAAGACGACCGATGCCGTCGCCCGGTTGTCGTGACGCACGTCGCACAACCGGCGAATCGCCGTCCCGGGCGCCGGGGCCGCACGGGCCCGAACGTCGAGCGGCGGGGCGCCCCTACCGGACGCCCCGCCGCTCCCTCCACCCCGGTGCCGCCGCCGAGGATTGACGGCGGCGGGGGATCATTTGGCCATCTTGGCCAGGATGTCCACGATGAACACGAGTGTGTCATCACCCTTGATACCAGCCTGGGGGTTGCCGTTCTTGCCGTACCCCTCGGCGGGCGGCAGCACGAGCATGACGCGGCTGCCGACCTTCGCACCCGTAAGGCCCTTGTCGAAACCGGGCACGGTGCCGCCGGTGCCGATCGGGAACTTCGCCGGCTGGCCCGACGTCCAGCTGGAGTCGAAGACCTTGCCGTCCTTCCAGAGCTGCCCCTGGTAGTTGACGACCGCCTCGTCGCCCTTGGCCAGCGCCGGGCCGGTCCCCTCGACGAGGGTCTTGACCTGAAGCTTGGACGGCGCGTCCTCCTTGGGCATCGTGACCTTGGGAGCCTTGCCCGCACCCTTGTCCTCGACCTTGGGCAGCTTCTTGTCGTCGAGCTTCTTCTCGGTGCCCTGCGGCGCCGCGCTCTTGCGGATGGTCGCCTGCACGTCCACGACGAACAGCACGGAGTCCTTGTTGGTGAGCCCGAGCTGCGAGCCCTGCTCACCGAAGCCCATCGACGGCGGGATCTCCAGGATCACGCGGCTGCCCGCGGTCTGCCCGATGAGGCCCTTGTCCAGGCCCTTGACGCCGCTCTTGCCGACGACGAGGGGCCGGTCGGGCTGCCCCTGCTGCTGCTGGTAGGACGAGCCGAGCTGCTTGCTGGTGCTCTTGTCCTTGGATTCGTCGGAGGTGGTCTTGGACCACTGGTAGAAGACGTACTTGACGAACATGGTGTCGCCGTCGGCGATGGCGGGACCGTTGCCCTTGATGGCGGTGGTCACCTTGAGCTTGTCCGCCGGTTCGAGGCTCTTGGGGATCTTGACCTTGGGCTCGGCGGCAAACTTCCCGCTGACCGAGATGTCTGGTCCGGGGCGGGTGACCCAGTACGCGGTGCCGCCGATGATGGCGGCGAGCGCGACGACGACCCCGGCGGTCGAGGCGATCCGCCGCTTGCGGGCCTGGGCCGCGGTCAGCCCGGAGGGCCGCGACGGTCCGCTGCCGCGTCCGGCGCTGATGCCGTGCGGGGTGAACTCCGGGCTCCGGATGTTCTTGGCGTTCGGGATCTTCGCCTTCGCCTTGACCGCCGGCTCGCCCCGGGGCTTGTCATCCTCGGACATGTTTCCTCACTCGCTCCGGCTTCGACGACATCACGAACTGTGGCCACCCTGCCACCACCGGTCTAAGCGCAGCGTGAAAACCGTGCAAAGTAGCCGACCCGCAATCTACCGGTCAAAACCGTGGCCGGTGCCGGTCCGGGAGGGCACATGGCAGGGAACGGAAGCCGCCAGGATACTGCCGCGCGGCGGCGGTCTCACGTCACCCGGGGCCCACCGGGGTGGCAGGCTAGAAGAATGCGCCTCGCGACCTGGAACGTCAATTCGGTCAAGGCACGGCTTCCGCGCCTGCTGACCTGGCTGGAGGAGACGAAACCGGACGTCCTGTGCCTCCAGGAGACCAAGTGCCACGCGGACACGTTCCCTTCGGCAGAAATGGCGGAACTGGGCTATGCCGCGGCGGCCCATGGCGACGGCCGCTGGAACGGCGTCGCGGTGCTCTCCAGAGTGGGCCTCGAAGATGTCTCAAGAGGTTTCCCAGGCGAGCCCGGCTATGGCGGCGAAGACGCGGACCTTCAAGCCGAGAAGACCGGGCAGGCCCAGCTTCCCGATCTCGCGGAGCCGGCCTTGCCCGGCCCGGAGGCGCGCGCGATCGGTGCCACATGTGGCGGGGTACGCGTCTGGTCTCTTTACGCTCCGAACGGACGCACTCCGGAGTCGGCCCACTACTCCTACAAGCTCGATTGGTTCAAGGCCCTGCGAGCGGCGCTGACCGAGGAGCTACGGCATGACCGTCCACTCGTGGCGTGCGGCGACTACAACGTGGCGCCCACGGACGCGGACGTGTGGGACCCGGCCGCCTTCCAGGGATCGACCCACGTCACCGCTCCGGAACGTCAGGCCCTGAGCGATCTGGAGGCTCTCGGCCTGCACGACGTCGTCCCCACCCCCATGAAGGGCCCTCACCCCTTTACTTACTGGGACCACAAGGTACCTTGATGTTACTTTTCTGTCGAGACACCAGACACAGAGAACCCCCCGGCCGCGTAAGTCGTGCTCGGGGGGATCGCCGTCTGAGTCAGTCGCGTTGTGCTCCCTCAGGCCAGATGACCCGCACAGGGACGCGGTGCTCGCGCGCGTAGGCGACCACGTCGGCCGTGCCGCCGTAGCCACGTGCGGGCTGGCCGTCCCACACTGCCCACAGCTCATCGGCGTGATCGGTCATGTAGGCGCTAGCGGTCATGTGAGCCTCGGCGTCGGAGTCAACGAACTCCAGCCGATGGATGCTGCGGGCGGCAGAAAGAAGCCGGTCGTACTCCGGCTGCGCCTCGTCGGGGAGCCCGTCGCGGTACCGCTGGGCGGGCACGATGGCCTCGATGAAGCCGCCGTGCTCCACGATTGCGCGGGCGAAGATCTGGTCTGCTCCATCCGCGAGGCAGGACAGACCAGTGATGTCGCTTGCCATGGTGGCGAGCAGCTTTCGGATGGCTTGGTCAATCAGTCGATCCGTCTCAGGCGGCATACCCCGGTGACCGGACACGGCGATTCGTGGCAAGACTGCTCCTCTAAAGCAAAGTGGCGCGTAGGTGACGGTCGAACTCACGGACCTTGGGCGTAGTTGGGCCTGAGTACTCGCGTCGGAAGCGTCGGGCGCGCTGAATCACCCGCTCGGAGGCATAGGTGGTACCGATCTTGAGTGCGTCGATGCCGAGTTGAAAAGCCTCGTCCGCTTGGCTGGTGTCCCGGTCCTGCTCTCCTCCCTGCCTTACAGCGGTGGCCACTTCGAGCATGACGGCGGCTCGTTGCTTCGGCGCGGGCTGTGTGCTGGTCAGAGATTCGGCGAACGCCGTCAGGGCTTGGCTCGGCAGGTTGAGTCGCACGGACACCAGAGCCCGGTAACCGGCAAGCTTGGCATTGTCGAAGGGGAAGACCCACGGCCAAGGGGTGGCGGCCGAACGGTCCTCTTCTATGGCGTGTTCCGCCTTGAGAAGGGCCTCGGTGCTGCGGGCGTCACGTCCCTCCCTCTGCGTGGCGGCATGGGCAAGGGCTTCAAGTGACGCAAGCCACGCGCTGGGGGTGGCGTGCGGGCGGGGGCCGATCTGCTTGCGCGCTTCCGCTATCAGCGCGATGCCAAGATCGGGATCTTCTGCTTCGACCTCGAACGTGGCGAGGCTGCCGAGCATGTAGGCGGTGAGCAGGTCATGCCCGGCTTGGCGTGCCCGGTTGATCGCCATGCGGTAGTAGGTGCGCGCTGTTCCGATGTCGTGCATGTCCGTGTGCAGCCACGCGGCGAATCCTGCGGCCTCGCTGACGGCGGCTGCGATATCGGAGGCGAAGGGCGAGCGTCCCCCCTGGTTGTAGCGGCGATCGGCCAACTCGACGTGTGCGACTACGCCGCGAGCGAGTTCACGGGCTGGCGTCGTGGGGTCCAAGCGCCGTTGGCTGCCGGTGATGGCCGTCAGGGTGGGCGCGGTGGTCTCGTCGAACTCGGCGTGTGTGGGAAGAGGCAGCAAAGCCAGTGCTAGGGCCTTGCTGAAGTCTCGGCGTTTCGTGGGATCGTCACCTCCAACGTCGCCAAATCGGAGTAGTTGAAGCGGTATTCCGAGTTGGCGTGATATGTCCCGAACCTGGTCGATCGTGAGTGGCTGCGCGTGCCTAAGCACTTTGGAAATCCAGCTCTGGGAGTAGCCCAACGCTATGGCCAAGTCCGTTTGCGTCCATCGGCGCACGCGGCGAACCTCGTCCATCAGCGTGGGAAAGTCGCAGGTAGCCAGGGCTGCGGCGACCGTAGGCGTGGACCAGAACGCCAGTGGGGTGCTCTGTCCTTTCAGATCCATGAACTTAGGCTACGTGGGTGTTCACGGCCTGCCCGTAGTCGTGACGGAACTTGCCCAAGTCGTCTCGGTGGTAATGGGTCCCTCGTCACAGCCCGTCCCGGCAGCATCGCTTTACAGCAACCCTCGACAGAAACACCTGCCCCACGAGGTGGTACCGGGACATGGGCATTCACGCGAAACGGACACAAACGACTCCGCCGACGACTCAACCACCGGACGGAACCAACGCACGCCCGGCCCCTGCGGCCTTGGACGCGAACAAGGATCGTCCTCCGTGCGGTCTGTTGCCGGTGATCACTTCCGTTCATTCGGAACGCTTAGAGGCTCTCCGGGCGGTTCAAGGGTGTTTCTCAGACCTCCGTGTGCGGGACATGGCGTGCGTACTCGTCGAGGCGGACGGGTACCCGGCGCTCGCGGTTTCCCGCCTGGACGGCATCGGGGGCACGCTCACGCTGGGGTGTGGCTACGTCCCGGTACAAGGGCGGTGGTGGATCGTGACGCGTCGCGCGGACGGTCGGACCGTGGGGCTTGCTCCGGTCCGGGAACCGCTCAAGGTGGCCCAAGTCGTGATTGCCGAGATGCGGCGGAGGACTGCTGCATGACGGCGGTACAGAACGCGGCGACGATGATGCCGCTGCGCGAGCTCGCGGGACTGTTCGCCTTGACCCTGGTCTATGGCGCTGCGTGTGCGGGGTTCGGGTGGGTTGTCGGCTTCGTCGGGAGGGGCTGACGTGAGTCCTGCGACGATGCGGCCCGCGCAACTCGCCCAGACCGCTGCCGCCGCTTTCGAGGAGGTCATGGCGGCTCAAGAGCGGCCCCGGTCGACGATCCGGCACGTGACCGACACCGCCCGCGAGCGGGCGGAGGCAGCGCTCAAACAGGAACCAGAGGCGCCCGCGCTGGAAGCGTTCGGTGTGGCCTTCAACGAGGTCTCTGGGCACGTGCGGACCCTGCTGGACGAGGCCGGATACCTCCCGGGAACGGTCACCACGATCCGGGACCAGGCTCACAACCTCGCCTACCAGGTGCACGCGACCGGGGACGCGTGGCATTCGGAGTTCCTGCGGGCGGCCCGCGCGCTCGTCCACGGCGGCCCGGACGGGTAGCCCCCCAAGTCGTCCGCGTGGACGGAGCCGCCTAGCTCGGCGTCCTCACCACGCGGACAGAGCCCGCGCAAAGTCGGTCCTGTTCCCGGGCCGTTCGGTGCGGGCGGCGGACCCCGGAAGCGGCCTGGGGTGGTTCCCTTTCCGGGGTCCGCACTGAACGGCTCACGCGGAACGAGTCGAGACGTTCCCGCGTGAGCGGCGGGTCCCGGGGTGTTGCCCCTCCCCCGGGACCCGTGCCAAAGCGCCCGTGCCGAAGTGGTGGGTCCCTTCCGTACGGGTAGGCGGGCCCCGGGTGGGATGCGTCGCGGTGACCGCACCCTCCCGGGGCCCGTACCAAAGCTCACACGCTCGGGGCTGCAACCGGGACGAGCGTGTGAGTCCCGTCCAAGGGTCGTCCCCCCGGCGCCCCTTCGGGCGGGGAGGCTGTCCGACGCGAGACCCCCGTCCTTGTAGCGACTGGCGGGCGCGGTCCGTTAGACAGCACAGCGGCCCCCGGAACCCGACCCGGCATCGGGGTTTCGGGGGCCGTTCACCGAACACCCCGTGACCGCGAACCTTCTGCGCTCATCGCCTGGCAGCTCCCGGCGTGCTGTTCTCGTCCTAAGGAGCATCACGGGAAGTCCGGTGGCAACCCTGACCCGTACCGCAGGGCCGTTCACGGCCCGAGGAACGGAAGCAGGGGCGGCAGCGCGAGCCCCCAACCCCTCGCCTGGTCGCATCCGCGCGGCGAGTGACTTGAATCCCGGCCGGTCGAACCCGACAACCGCAGGGCCGCGGCTTCCCTTGCGTGCCGACATGGCGGGGCCGTCCGATGGCCGTAGGCCACCCCGAAGGGGCGACCGCAGGGAGTCAGCCGGCGCCGCGTGCACCCTTCCAGCCCAACCGGCGACGAGCTAGAAGCCGCTGCCCGGCCCGGTCGGCGAGGGGGATGCATCACCAGGGTTTGGCCCGGCCCTGCGCGGTGCGGTGCGGGCGGGCCGTCCACAGCGTTACCGGGGGCTGTGGGCGGGCGCCGCGCGCGAACGGCGCCCCAGCGCCGCACGCGCAAGCGCGTGCGGCCGTCCACCGGCCCCCGGTCGGCTGTGGGCGGGCCCCACCACGCGCGAGACCCCCGCGCGCAGCGCGGGGGTCCTTGACTCTGTAGTGAAACTCCTCGACGGATGGTGGTCCGGGCTAGCTGGCCTTCTCCTGGTTCTCACTCTCGGTGATCTGGTTGCGGATGGCTCGGGCCTGCTGAACACGGTCGCGGGCCTGTTCCGCCCAGAAGTGTTCGCCATGCATGAGGCCGCTACCGAGGTAGGTCCATCGACCGGTGGTGATGGTGGCGCGGCTCTCGTCGGGTTCGGGGAGTCCCTCGGCCTGGCGGGCCGCGTGGGCTGCGTGGTCGGCTCGGGCCTGGCGCAACCGGGTCAACGTGACCGAGTAGCGGCGGGACTTGGACGAGAAATGCCCCCCGTACCCCAGCATGTGAGCCCACCCCCGTAGCCGTAGGTCGTGGTACGCGGGGAGGTCTGCCAAGGCGAAGCACGTCCAGATCATCCGGCGGGCGTGCTCGGACACCTTCAACGCGCGGATCTGGGTGGCGTACCGGATCGGCCGGTCGACCGTGCCGGAGTCCTCGGCACCCTTGGTGGCGTACTTGGCGATGTAGCGGGCCACGTGCTTGTCGGCGATGCCCTCCAGCTCGGCTGCCACCTGGATCGGCTGGATGTCGAGTTGGCGGCCCCACCCCAGCGTCAACGTGCGGCCCTCCCCTCCGGGGTGCGGAACGTCCACGGCCACCTGTGCTGCGGCGGTGCGCAGCGTCCGGGCGAGTAGTTCGGCGCTGGCCCATGCGGGCGGGGGCTGGTCGGGTCCATCGGGGCCATCCAGACGGATCACGGCGTGGAAGTGGATCAACCCCCGCCGCTGGTACTCGATCACCCGGGCATACGACAGACGGGCCTGCTCTCGCAGAGCCTTGTGTGTGATCCCCAACTCGGCCGTGATCAGCCTCGGCACGGCGAGGGTGAGACGGCGCCACAGCTCGGGAGCGTGGGCGTTCCACAGCACGGCGGCCGGATAGTCGTAGCAGTCGGCGCAGATCGGCTGTCCGGCCTGCGGGTCGTCGGCCTGGTGGCGGCGGCCGCATCCCTCCTGGCGTCCGTGCTGGCAGGTCGGTCGGTCCTTGCGTGGACGGCACGCCAGCACCTTGCCCGCCTTCTCCCTGCGGGCGTGGACGGCGCCGAACGAGGGCGCGGTGAGGGTGAGGAACACGCGCGGGTGCCCGCTCACCTCGTCGGGGACTCCCTTCCCTCCGGTCAGCCCGGAGATGATCAGGTGATAGGTGTCGTCCCGGTACACCTCGGCGCACGCGGCACAACGGGACGCGCGACGGTTCCCGCACCCGGTGATCAGGAACCCGGTCGGCTCGTCGGCGGTGGAGTACGACTCGATCAACTCGCCCGTCTCACCGTCCACGGTCAGACGCTCACCGCGTAGCCGTACCGGCTGCTCACACCCACCGGCAGACTTGATCATCTCGTGCCAGCGATCAAAGTCCGGCATCGCCGCACGCTCAACGGCGGCGGCCACCTCGGCCGGTAGCTCCGGCATCTGCGGGGCGCTCATGCGGCGCCCTGCATCGGGTTGGCCTGCTCGTCGGCGGCGGCCTGGAGCTGGTCGGGTTCGGCGTTCGTGGCGGTGTCGGTCAGAACTACGTTGAAGATGGTCGCGATGCGCGTCCACTTGGCTTCGGTCCAGCGGGGTGACTTGGCGGCCTGGCGCTTGCCCCATTCACGGGCCTGCGGGCTGGGCTCCAACCTGGGCAACTCCTTCTCCCTCTCGTGAGGGAGCACGCGCGACTACCAGAACAGAGAAGTGATCTACGAGAGTAATTAGATTTCACGTCTAATAAGCTGGAGTTTTTTTTGGCTGCTATGTGCGGGGCCGTCCCTACTGGCCCCGGGTGCCGGTGCCTACCCGGCTTCACTCGGTGTCCTGGTGTCCCTTTGAGCGCGGGCTCCCGATCACCAGGAATACCCGATGCCGTCCAAGATCGAACCTGCGAAGATCCCCGTCGCGTAGGAGTTTCTACCGTTTGTGGTTGTCCGTTGATGACCGCTGGTATCCATTGGCGTCCACTGGTGACTGGTGGCGTCTGGCTGCACGTCGTGAAAGAGTGACGTAGGTCATAAAGGACGCCCCAGGATCCGCGCTCCTGGGGCGTCTGGGCAAGGTTGGTGATCACTCACGCCAGACGAGTTCCAACAGATCGGGATTGAACGGTCGGCGGCCCTTGCCCGCCGGATGAACGATCACCGCATGTAGTGCTTCCCGGATGTAGCCGCGCTTCTGTGAGAGGTCCAGACGATCCTCGTCGGTCTCGGAGTACCAACGGCGGCGGATCGCAGTCAGGTCTTGGGCTGCCCGTTGGGCGGTCAGGTTGAAGCGCTCTTGGTCGGCCCTCAGCTGCTGGATCTCGGGTTCGAGTCGCTCGACCTCTGTGAAGAACAACGTGTTGGAGATCGTGTGCTTCGCGAAGCGCAAGCGAAGCTCGCGCATCTGTTCCTGCTTCATCTCCAACTCGCGCTCTCCGAGCCAGGGGCCGACATCTGTTGGGCCCGTCGTCCGCTCCTCAAGCTTCGCCAAGACGGCCTCGGTGACGAATTCGTCTACTACGTCACCCCGGCGGGTGAGCCGACCGCAACCACCAATCGCAGGTGCCTTGCACAGGTACCGGTGGTAGTCGGCATTGGTGACCTGCCCTGCGCGAAGTGGTCGGTGGCATAGCGTGCCGTCGTCCAGGACGACACCGCATCGTGCGATGGCGCTCAGCAGGTAGGAGTGTTCACGAAAGTCTCGCGGAAGTTGGCCCTGGTCCCCTCCGAAGCGGTCGATGACCTTGCCCTTTCGCTCGGCGAAGATCGCGTGTAGAGCCTGCCACTGGCCGGGAGTGATGATCGGTTCCCACTGCCCCGACACCGGTTCGCCTCGGTCGTCCATGATCAGTTCACCGCGAATCATGCGCCATCCGCATAGGCGCGGGTTCTTCAGGACACGGGACAGACTCACGTGGACCCAATCGTTCCCGCGTGGTGTCTTGACGCCCTTGCGCTGCCACTCGTTGCACAGGGCCGTTACAGATCCGCCTGCCAGTACTCGGAGGGCTGCCTGGCGGAGGAGGGGAGCCTCGACGGGATGCAGCGTCTTCCGGTCTTCCAGCCATCCGAAGGGACGGTTACCAGGCAGGATGTTGCCCTCCCGTGCGCGGGCGCGGTGCCACTCACGTGCTCGTCGGCGCATCTTCTTGATCTCCATACGAGAGATCACGGCGCCCATGAGACCCATGCTCTCGACGTCTTCGCTGTAGAGGTCCTTGAAGCCTCGGGCGTCGGCGTAGACCCTGCCCTCCTCAAAGGTCAGCGCGTCCACGAAGCGTTCGTAGTCTCCGGTACGGCGGACGAGTCGATCGTCGGCCACCACGATGCACCCCATGACGCGGGTGCCGTCTGCGAGTTGGCCTGTGCGGAGTACTCCAAGCATCTCCTCGAACTCGTCGCGGATCACTCCGTCCTTCATCGCTGACTTGTCGTTGTCGGCGAACCTGGCCACGATCTTGCAGCCAAGTCGCTTGGCGGTGAGTTCGTTGACGCGTCGTTGGTCCTTGACGGTGTGCTCGTCCTTGCTCTTGTCGGCGCTCGCTCGGGCGTAGTCCACGACGGAAATCAGGTCACTCTCGGTCATCTCTACGGAGCCTCCCTAGAGGTACATCAGAACACCTTCTAGGATTACCGGGCCGGCATGTTCCACAAGAACATGGGCATGCGCATCGACCTCTTCTATGCGAACGAGTCGCTTGCCGGCAAGGTCGGTTCCGCCTACGTGGACCGTGAGGCGCGCAAGGGCAAGGGGCCCTCTGATCATGCTCCGGTGGTCGTCGACGTCGACCTCGGCTGATCGGAGAGGCGGGCCAGCAGCCGACGTTTGCCGTTCTCGGGAAGATCGGTCTGCCCCAGGACGGTGAATCCGTCCGGAAGCAGGGAGGCGGGTTCGCCGTCGGCCAGGCACCACTTGTCGGGAAGCGACGGGCGGGTGCGCTTCGCGTCCAGGGTGAACGCCTCCCAGCCGAGCAGTCCGCCCGGTACTACGGCGCGGGCGGCGGGCTCGAAAAGCGCACGGTCCCAGTAGCCGGTGCACAGGACGAGCGCGTAGGCGCCCGCCTGGGGACGCCAGGCGTCGAGATCGGCCTCCTCGATCGAGATGAGCTCAGCGAGGCCGCGACGGCGCGCCTCGGCGGCGAGGCGCCGCAGGGCGACGTCGGAGACGTCCACGGCGAGGACGCTTCGCCCGCTCTGGGCGACCAACAGCGCGCTCCCGGACGGTCCCGATGCCAGATCAAGCATGGGGCCGTCCGGGAGCGCAAGCGACAGCGCACGCGCCGCCAGCGGATGCGCCGTGAACGGCGTCTCCGCACTGCCCTCGTATTTGGTGTTCCACCGCTTCCGGTCCGTGTCGGCCACGCGCCGAACTTTACGCCCGCCCCCGCCGGCGTCGGCCGGTGCCGGTCAGCGGCGCTCGGCTATGAGCAGCATGAACATGGCGGTCGGGAATCCCTGGCGCCACCACGGGTCATCGGTCAGCTGCTCTTGCGTCGGGTGAGGCTCACGCAGGTCCGCGATGACGAACCCGGCGTCTCGGAGCGTTCCAGAGTAGAACTCCAGCGGCCTCAGCCACGATGTGATCATCGCCGGTGATTCCAGGCCGTCCACCAGGAAGTGCTGGTCGATGCCCCGTGAGGCGAAGTAGCGCGTCGCCGGGACGGCATGCATGGCGCCCCGCTCGGAGTGCTCGACATAGAAACAGGGGTGCAGGGTGAGGATGATCAGTCGCCCGCCGGGCTTCAGCACCCGCCCGAACTCGATGATCGCGTCCGTCGGGTCCTGTAGATGACTGAACAGGTGGTTGCAGACGACGAGGTCGAAGCCCTTGTCCTCCACGGGCATCGCGTCGACGCTCGCGCAGGTGAACGTCAGGGTGCCGCCGGGTGAGTCCTGGTGCACGGCCCCCGCCGCGTCGACCAGGCTCTGACAGACGTCGACACCGACGACGTCCGCGCCCCGGGATGCCAGCGTGCGGGCGAAGTAGCCCTCACCGCACCCGGCGTCCAGGATCCGCAGGCCCTCGCACGGCCCGACCGCGTCCAGGACGGCCGCGTCCGTCAGTTCGTTGCGGTACCGGTCCCGGCGTTCACGGATGATCTTCACCCAGTACTCGGCATTGGACTCCCATCTCTTCTGTGTCAGATTCGCGATCGCTCGCGCCGTGTCTTCCACCAGCTCCCCTCCCTCGGCATGGGGGTTCAAACCATGCCCTTGAGCCGCCTCACCAGTGCGTGGCAGGTGTCGCGGATTTTTCTGTCCTGGCAATCGGCCCCGCGCAGTTCCAGCGTCAGGATCAGCTCGTTGAGCTTTCCGCCGAACGTGGGGTCGCGTTTCAGGGCCAGCGGGATGTACGTCGACGCCAGGTAGTACACGTAGGCGTCGTTGTAGACGACGATCTCCCGCAAGACCTCTCGTGCCGTGTTGACGAGCACCAGGGAGCTGGGCAGTGTGAAGTCGGAGCTTATTCGGCCATCGCGCGAGTAGGTGGGGAAGGCCCATTCCTCAAGGGCCGCGTACACGGGGGTCGTGTCGAGTTCCTTGCGGTACCGCTCGGCGAGCTCGAGGTCGCCGGAGCTGATGAGGTAGCCCATGACGACCCCGCGCATCATGAATGCGGTCTGCCGTCCGGGCACCTCGAAGCCGAGATCGGCCTCCAGCGCCCCCGTCACCTTGCTGACCTGGTGCGTGAGGACGTTCAGCGCCAGGATCGAGTGGAACGAGTACGTCTTGCGGTTCAGCCGGGGAGCCAGGTCGATCGACGACTCGTACAGTTTCTGGGGGTCGTCGAGCAGCCCCTCGCCCGGCTGGGTGGAGTAGAGGGCCGAGAGCGCGCGGTCCTGTTCACGTCCCCAGAAACGGGCGATGAAGGAGGAGGTCTTCTGGGTCGCCTGGCCGCGCATGATGTGCAGCCCGGCTTCCAACGCGTTCAGCAGATGCTGCTGGGAGACGGTGGAGTTCTCGAACGCCTTCAGATCGACCGTGAGCCCCTCGGAGTGCAGGTCGGCCACAAGGCTGTCCCGGCGCTTACGGACGGAGTGCGCCATCGAGTACTCGGCGATTCCCGGTACCGACGACATGAGGCTCTGCAGGGATCTCCCGCTGACCCTGTCGAGCCATTCTGTGTTGTCCCAAAGTCGGAATATGGTGCTCTCGTCCAGCCCGGAGAAGGCCGCGACGTCGGACATGTTGAGACCCATGTCCTTGGTGATTTCGGAGAGAGACCTCGGCTCGCCGTCCGTTGTCATGACTCGCCCTTGGACCTGGACTTGGTGGAAGTCCGATCCTAGCGAAGCCTCAGACGGGCGGAACAGGTCGTGGGTCCGGGAAGGCTTCCGGTCACTGAGCGTTAATATCATGGCGGAGTGTCACTCTGGCTTGCGTCCGATGAAGCCGGCAAGAGGTAGCGGTTCCCCACCGGAGATGATCGGCGGGTGCGTGCGAGAGTCGTCGAGTATTTCCAGGCCGGCGCGTATTTCCAGGCCGGCGCAGATGTCGGCGATCTCGTCCGGGCCGCGGGGTGTGAACGGCACGCCCGCCTCCCGGAAGAGCACGGCGACGGTGTCCAGGGCGGGCGTTCGCTCGACATGGGTGAGCGCGACGTGACTGCCCGGCGCGAGACCCGCCACCAGCTCGCCGAGGACGCCGCGCGGGTCGTCCTCGTCGGTCAGGAAGTGCAGGACGCCGAACAACAGCACCCCGGCCGGCCGCCCGAAATCGATCACCCGCCGCAGCTCGGGATGCGCCAGCAGGGCGGCGGGCTCGCGGACGTCGGCGGCGACCGCGCACGTCCCCGCGTTCACGGCGAGAAGTGCCCGTGCGTGCGCGATCACCATCGGGTCGTTGTCGACGTAGCCGACCCGGCAGGCCGGATCGGTGCCCCGCAGCGCCCCCGCGACGCCATCCGTGCCGGGAAGCCCGCATCCCACGTCGATGAACTGCCGCAGCCCGATCTCCCGCGCGAGGTGACCGACGGCGTGCTCGGTGAACGCCCGGTTCGCCTGGACGAGCCGGGAGATGATCGGAGCCTTCAACAGCGCCCACTCCACCATCTCCCGGTCCACCGCGTAGTTGTCCTTGCCGCCGAGGAGGTAGTCGTTCATCCTGGCGGCGCTGGGGGCCGGTGCGCTGAGCCCTGGCCGGACCTCTGGCCGGTCGAGACCGGCCGGAGTCTCCGGGTGCCGATGGGCGTCCTCCATGAGGGAGGCGACGGCCCATCGGCTCAGGTTGAGCACCGACCCGGTGTTCACGGCAATCGCCATCCTTCTCTGATGGCCACTCCGAACCAGAAGGTGGACGTCCCGTTCCGGTTGCGATGGGTGCCGTGGTCAGCGGCGAGCGCCCGCATCAGAACCAGCCCCCGTGCGTGGTTCTGCGAGGGCTCTTCCGGCAGCCGGGCCTGCCCCCGCAGACCACCGCCGTCGGTGACCTCGACCCGGACGAAGCGGTCGATGTGCAGTGCGGACAACATGACGGTCCCGTCCCGGCGCGGCCGGGCGTAGAGAACCGAACTGGTGATGGCCTCGCTGGTCAACAGCTCCAGGTCGGCGAGTTCGGACCGGGCGGCGCCGAAGTACTGGCCGACCAGTTCGCGGACATAGGAGCGGCCGAGCCGAACGGCGGCCGGTGTCGCGGCGAGATCGATCTCGCCGAGGAGGCGCCCGGTTGACTTGCCGTTGTTCCAGGCGGACGAGGTTGCGAGTTCCAGCGAAGGAGCGGGGGCCGGGGCCGGTACCAGGACCGGGGTTCCCGACCATGCGTCTGGTGCGTTCATGGCAGCGACGGCTTCACGTCTCCGTGTCGGGCTGTAAGCGAACATTGCTTCCAATGGCCTGCTGGGAGTCGGACATCGGCCCTTGCATGCGGGCCGGAAGAGACGCGCCCACACGACAGTCACTTTTACGCACGGCACCCGGGTCAGTCACCGACGCTTGCGCGCATGCAAGGGCCCTATGTCACCCTGCGAAGGGTTACTCTGTGTAATTAATCCGTGACTCGCGTCTCCTGCGGGCACCCCCTGCCGCCAGGCACGCGACGAGTCGCCCGAAGGATGTCCGGAGTCGCCTGAGCTGCGGTTTCGGGCAACTTTCGGCCCCCGTAAACCCTCAATTCGGGTCAGTACAGAGCCAGTCCGGGAGGAGGGGAGCGGCCGGCGAGGTTCAGCGTGCCGGGGGACGCCGGAAGCGCACGGGACGTGCGGGACGCAGCGTGCCAGAACGGCGATCGATCTGTCGCCGAAATTGCGAGTTCTGCTCACGATTCTGCTCTGTCCGCCGAACGTGACCGTCTCCCGGAAACACACCCGACTGACAGTTCGTGGGAGACGCGTCGCCGAAATCGGTCTTGACAACCCTGCGCGTTTGCGTGATACCACCTCGCCGGGCGATCGGTGAGGAACGTCTAACGTTCCGGTCAGGCGGCTACGCCCTCCGTGTTCGGGACGAGGAAACGGAACCGCTCGCTCAGACGTGGTCAAGGGCGAGCCGCCAGGTGAGCCCTTGGGCCGGGTTTGCAGTAAACACAGCCGGGGTTGCCGGTCAAGGCGCGAGCCGCTAGACCAGCACCCGGGCCGGGCTTGCGGTCAATACCTCTGCGATCCCGGCAGGAGCCTGGGGGTGGGCGGCCAGCAGCGCCTTCACCGCTGGATTTCCGGACGGGGCCGCGGGCACCTCCCATCCCCCATGCCCCAGCAGCGTGGCGACGGCATCGCAGGTCGACGGGTGGGTGGCCAGCAACCCGGTCACCGGCCCCGGCGCGGCGACGGACACGGGCGGCACCGTCCCTGCCGACGTGCCCGCGGCCGTCCCTGCCGCCGTCCAGGGCGGCTCCCACGCGTCCACGGCGGGCAGCGCGGCGGGGAACGTCCGGGCGGCCTCCCGGACGAGCACCGGTACCAGCTCGCGTGCGTGTTCCCGCAGCGTCGTGATCAGGCTGGGCAGCCACGGCAGCAGGACGGTGTCCGGCAGCCGGGCGAACGCCTTCGACATGACCTCGACGATGAGCGGCGCCAGCACCGGGAACGGTTCGAGCGCCTGCACGAACCCGCTCATGTAGAGCGGGAACGCCGGGATGACCAGGGGGTTTGCGAGCAGTTCGTCGCAGCGCCGCCGCAGCTCGGCGAGCGGCGCCAGGCCGAGCTGCGACTGCGCGGCCCACAGCAGCGCGACCTTGGCGGGCGCCTCGGGATGCGACTGCCGGACGGCGAGTTCGAGCTGGGCGTGGTCGCAGCCGAGCGACAGCGCGAGGCTCTCCATCCCGAACAGGAACCCGAGCATGGCGGCGACCTGCCGCACGCCGGTGTCCTCGTCCACGAACGCGGTCGGCAGCAGCGTGCAGTAGTGCGCGTAGCCCTCGGTCACGAACGCCTTGCACCACGCCGGAAGCTCCGGTTCCGTGGCGCGGTAGTGGGCGAGCAGCCGCCGGACGCGGCGCAGCACCTCCGGTGCGTCGTCCACCGTGCGTTCGGCGGCCAGCAACTCCACCGCACGCGCGCCGAGCTCATCGGGGAGCCGCCGCCCGCCGAGGTAGAGGACGGCGTTCTCGACGGCTTCCAGCGCGCCGGCGGCGGTCGCCTTCGGCCCCCACACCGCCCGCCGGAGCCGCTGTTCCAGTACCTGCTCGACGGTGACGCCCTCGTAGCCCAGTTCGACGATCGAGCGCTGGTTGCGGCCGATCGCGAGGTCCCAGCTCTCCTGGATGGAGCGCTCGCCGAGCTTCCTCGACCCCATGATGGGGCGGACGGCGCCGTCGGGCAGCAGCCTCCGCAGGATCCAGAGCAGCCGCGAGCAGGGCGCGAGGGCCGGGTCCGCGTCGAGGTTCAGCAGCGCCCGCTGGATGGTGCGCTTCTGGAGGTCCAGGCCGAGCGGCTCCAGCCGGTCCAGGACGTCCCGAGCCAGCGGTGGCAGCGATTCGTAGCCGACCGAGCCGATCCGGTCGCCGCCGAGGAGGATCTCGCACAGCCGCCGTACGTCCCGGCGGCCGGGCACCGAGTCCTTCTCGATACAGGTGATCGCTGCGTCCTGGAAGTCGTACGGCGTCGGGCGTGCCCGGCCCCGCATCCCCGCCAGCAGGATCGAGGTCTCGAACACCGCGATGGCGTCGGCCGTGCTGGACAGGTAGCCGTTGCGACGCGCCAGCCGGACGATGTCGACGCACCAGCCGAGCAGCTCCGCCTCGTCCAGGCCGTCCAGGACGGGTGGGCTCGACAGGTATCCCGACAGCCGGTCGGCGACCGGCCCGTCCACGACCGGCGCCACGGCCGGCGCGGACGCCCGCTTCGACTTCCTCGCCGGTGCCGTGCCGCCCTTCTGCCCGTCCAGCCGGAACGGTGTCACGCCGCCGCGCTTCAACGCCTTCGCGAACGTCGCCGCCGCGATCGACACCGAACCCGACGCGAGCCCGAACTGCGCCTCGATCGCCGAGTGGCTGGACGGGATCAGCCCGTACCGCCAGCGCGTCGCCGTCCGCGGGCTGATCTCGTACGGTTCCGCGTCCGCCGACAGCCCGAACTGCTCGACCCGGCTGGCGGCGTGGAACGCGCCGCACACGTACAGGCAGTCCGACGGGGCGGTGCCGGTGGCCGCGAGGTGCTCGCGCATCCGCGTCCACATGTACCGTTCGCGGTCCTCGTCGCGGCGGTCACGGTCGCCGCGGGTGGGGCGCAGCCGCCGGAAGAGGCTGCCGATCAGCACCATGACCTGCCGGTAGGTGTCGTAGTCGGCGCCGTACAGCGGCTGCTCGACGTACTGGTCCCACCATTCCGACCAGTGCCGCACCCTTCCGTGGTGCAGCAGGTGCGCCTCCAGCTCGGCGAAGCCGGGGCGCAGGTCGCCGATCTCGACCCCGACCGCGTCGCCGTGCAGCGCCGCGTCGCCGTCCTCGGTGCCGGGTTCGTCCTCGGTACCGGTTTCGGCCTCGGACGCCGGTGTGTCCGCCGGCTCCCACTGGTACACGTGGTCGGTGGACCGGTCGACCAGGACGATCTCGACGCCCGGGGTGTCCAGCGCGTACGCGATGGCCTGGTACTCCGCCGACGCCTCGGTGATCGGCGCGATGACGCTGAGCGGTGCCCAGGCCATCGGGAAGCCGTCCGGCTCGCTCGCGAACGCCTGCAACGCCACCGGCAGCCGGCAGTTGCGCAGTTCGTCCAGCAGCGGCGCCATGTCCTCGCACAGCTCCAGGTAGATGACCGACGGCCGCTTGTCGCGCAGCCGCCGCGCCATCGCCAGCGCCGACGCGGGCGAGTGGTGGCACACCGGGAAGATCTCCAGCCGCTCGCCGAGCGCGCGGCCGACGTCCTCGACCATCCCCGTGAGGATCCCCGACACCGCGTCCTGCCCGCCGAAGACCCGCGCGGCGTCCTGGAGCTGGTCCCGCAGCGCGCCGAACGCGCTCCCGGCGGTGGCGCCGGTGGCGGCGCCGGCGGTGGTGGCGCCGTCCGCGCCGATGTCGACGCTCACGACAGGGTCGAGATCGCCTGGCGGCCGCCCTCAAGGAAGCCCGTCCACGGGCCGCCGCCCTCCTTCTTGCTGCGCGGCTCGACGACGCCATGCCAGAACTTGTTCAGGATCGCGAGATCCTCCGGGCTGCGGCGCGCGAGCGATCCGACCAGGGACCCGCCGAGCGTCTCCGCGCGCAGGGTCGCGTCGCCGAAGAACTGGCTGTGCAGGATGGCGTCCTCCAGCACGCCGATCTGCTCGGCGGTGGACAGCGCCGACTCCAGCTTCTCGTCGTCGCTGGTGGCGGACGCCGCCGCGGCACGCAGGTCGGCGAAGCTCTGCAACAGCACGTCCAGCAGCGTCGGCGGCAGCTCCAGCTCGATGCTGTGCCGGCGCAGCAGCTCGCTCGTCCGGAACCGGACGATCTCCGCCTCGCTGCGTTTGTTGGTCACCACCGGGATGCGGACGAAGTTGAACCGCCGTTTCAGGGCCGACGACAGGTCGTTGACGCCCCGGTCGCGGCTGTTGGCCGTCGCGATGATCGAGAACCCGGGCTTGGCGAACACGATGTTGTCGTCGTCCAGCTCCGGGATGGACACGTACTTCTCCGACAGGATCGAGATCAGCGCGTCCTGGACGTCGCTGGTGGAGCGGGTGAGCTCCTCGAACCGGCCGATCACCCCCGCCTCCATCGCCGTCATGATCGGCGAGGGGATCATCGACTGCCGGGACTGCCCCTTGGCGATCACCATGGAGACGTTCCAGGAGTACTTGATGTGGTCCTCGGTCGTCCCCGCCGTGCCCTGCACGACCAGCGTCGAGTTCCGGCTGATCGCGGCCGACAGCAGCTCGGCGAGCCAGCTCTTGCCCGTCCCGGGGTCGCCGATGAGCAGCAGTCCCCGGTCGGACGCCAGCGTCACGATCGCGCGCTCGACGAAGCTCCGGTCACCGAACCATTTCTGCGGGATCTCGCGGTCCAGGCCGTCCGCGCGCTCGGAGCCGAGCACGAACAGCCGCACCATCTTCGGGCTGAGCCGCCACGAGAACGGCTTGGGGGAGTCGTCGATCGACTCCAGCCAGTCGAGTTCCTCGGCGTACTTCACCTCGGCGGGCGCGCGCAGCATGTCGTCGGTCATGATGTCTCCGTGAGTTGTCAGGTGGCCGGGCGTCAGTCGAGGAAGGTCTTCAGCTCTGCGACGAGCTTGCGGATGTGCCCGGAGATCACGGGCGTGCCGAGGTTCTTGAAGCGCTCGCGGAACCACGGATTCACGATCTGCGTTCCCGAGCTGTTCACCGAGCCCACCGGGATGAACTTCACGCCGGAGCGGTGCACGGCCTCGATCCCGTCGAACAGCGGCTGGGACCGGTCGAACTCGTAGAAGTCGGAGATCCACACCAGCACGGTGTTCCGCGGGTCGGTGATCTTCGGTCGCGCCATCTCCATGGCGACGGGGCCATCGTTGCCGCCCCCGAGGTTCGTGCGCAGCAGCACCTCGAACGGGTCGGCCACCCACGGCGTGAGGTCGAGCGCCCGCGTGTCATAAGCGATCAGGTGCACGTCGACCTTCGGCAGCCCCGCGAAGATGGACGCGAGGATCGTGCAGTTCACCATCGAGTCGACCATCGACCCTGACTGGTCGACCACCACGATCATCTTCGCGGGCGTCGTCCGTTTCGCGGTGTGCCGGTAGAACAGCCGGTCGACGTAGAGCCGCTCGTCCTCCGGGCTCCAGTTCGTGAGGTTCTTCCAGATCGTCCGTTCGAGGTCGAGGTTGCGGAACACCCGCTTGGGCGGGACGGACCGGTCGATGGTCCCGGCGCTCGTCTGCTGCACCTGCGTTCGCAGCACCTCGGCGACCTCGTCCACGAACCGGCGGATCAGCGCCTTGGCGTTGGCCAGCGCGACCCCCGACAGGTTCGCCTTGTCGCGCAGCAACTGCTCGATCAGCGACATGCTCGGCGTCAGCCGGCTCGCGAGCCGCGGGTCGGCCAGCACCTCCCGCAGCTGCATCCGCCTGACCAGGTCGCCTTCGAGCTCGGACAGCACGCCGCCCGCCTGCGCGGCGCCCTCCTCGCCGAGTGCCTGCCTGAGCCACCCCGCGTCCTTCTGCCAATCGGCGAGCTGGTTCGCGCTGACGTTGCCGGCCCCCGTGCAGAACACGTTGAGTAGCAGCTTGGAGACCAGCGCCGCACGCCGCACCCGCTCGGCGGGCTCACCCGCCTCGTCCGCCCCCTCGCGCGGAGCCATCAGGTCGTTCATCTCGGTGGCGAGGTCGGGGAAGCGCTGCACGATGGTGTCGACCGAGACGCCGGGATCGAGCAGCGCGGGCGGGAGACCGAGATCGTCGACGATCGCGACGCTCGCCGACTCCAGTGACGGCTGCTCCTCGGGGTCGAAGACGCGGGCCAGCAGCCGCCAGTAGAGCACCTGCCGCCGGTTGTCATCAGCATCGCTCATTTGCGCAGCAACCGTCCCGCCCGCTCGCGCAGCACGGCCACGACGTCCCCGGAGCGCGCCACCGCCTTCACGACCTTGGGGTCGGTCGCGCCGAGCGCCCAGTCACCGCCATGCGCCTCGACCGGCTTCTTCTTCACCGTCGCCTGGACGGCGAGGGGCTGGAGCCGCCACGCACCGCCGTCCCAGCGGACGAGCCCCACGCAGGCCGACGACGCGGCCACCAGCGCGGGGGTGAGAGGCCCGCAGGACGGGAGCCGATCCACCTCGACCTCGATCCGGTGGCCGTCCAGCACCCAGGTGGTGCCGTCCACCGTGTATCCCTCCAGCAGCACGGGCTCGGAGATCCGGGCCGGGTGCCGGTCCAGCGGCGGGACGGCCGGGGCGACGGCCTCACCGAGCATCAGCCGCGCGGTCGCGAACGGGTCGGCCGCCGCGTCGGGACGCGCCCTGGAGTCGTCCCACAGGAGGTGGCCGTCGCGCAGGGTGAGGTCTTCGACGGCGACGCCGCGGCGCTCGGCGAGCGCCTTCATCAGCACCGGGTGCCCGCCGAACAGCTGCCAGACCGCCGGGCCGACGATCGTGTCGACCTTCGCGGCGGCGACACCCGTCCGCACCAGCCGCGGCCGCGCGCCGGGCGACTCCAGGACGCCGTGCACCTCCACCTGGACGGCCGTGCCGTGCTCGTGGACGTCCACGCCGAGGGGGAGCAGGCGCCCGGTCACGGTCTCCGCGGGCCCGCGGGGGAAGGCCGAGTGCGACAGCAGCACGCCGCGCGCCCACAGGTCGGCCCACCGTCGCACGGGCAGCCGCTCCAGCGTCGCGACCGGGCACGACGCCCGCAGCTCCGCGGCCAGGCCGTCCAGCAGGACGCCCAGCCGCCGCAGCCGGGGCTCGGCGAGCACCGCTTCGAGCGTCTGGTCGGAGGCCGACACCAGGTCGTGGTCGACGCCGCGCCATCCCGCGATGGCCAGCTCGTTCAGCCAGGACCGGCAGCCGCTGAGCAGGTTCTCCGGGACGCCCTCGGTCTCCCCGGGGCCGTCCCAGCCGTCCCGCTCCCGCCCGAGCGCATCGTCCAGACGCGACAGGAGCGCGTCGTGGACGGCCCCGAACAGGGCGCCGCGCGCCCCGGCGAGCGCGGCGAGCTGCTCGTCCCCGACCGACCCGGCGGTGAGCTTCCCGAGCGCCTCACCCGCCGGCCGCCCGAGCGGCGAGCCGTCCAGTGCCCCGGCGAGCGCGCCGAGCGCCGCCGCGCGCCGCTCGTCGAGGCGCCCGAGCCCGTGCACGAGCGCGTCGTCGAACCCGTCGGCGAGACCGAGCGCCTCGTCCACTCCCGCCGGTGGTTCGGCCAGTTCCGCGAGCTGTACCGCGAGCATCAGCCCACCGCCCCGGTGGCGGGGAACCAGTGCATCTCCACCAGCGGCTCGGCGGTGCCGGGCAGCTCCAGATACGCCAGGTGCCGGAGGAACCGGCTGAAGACGACGGCCGCGGGCGCCGGCTCCTTCGTCCCGTTCAGCCCGCTCATGAGGCTCTCGCCCGCACCGACCTCGACCTTCAGGTAGCGCGCCACCCGGTCGAGGCCGTACTGCCGCACCGCCTCGTCCGCCAGCGCGTGCAGGTGCTTGCACGGGTACGTCCCGCTCAGCCCGCCGCACGGCCGGTTGTTGTTGGTACTGCAACTGAACCCGTGCGTCTTCGCCGCGATGGACGAGACGTACACGCGGGCGATGTCCGACCCGCTCGACACCACGCCTTGCAGCCGCCCGTCCGCCAGTTCGACGAACGGCACCTTGGCGAGCTTGCGCGGTTCGGCGGGTGGCACCACCCGCACCGCGCTGCGCCGTTCCCACGCGGTACTGTCCGCGCTCATCTGCTCCCGACCCCCAGCCAGAACGACGATCATGAACCGGAAAAGCTACCGGGACCCGAACCGCGCAGGGGTTCGAATCCCTCAGCCGCCAGAACACTCCCAGCCGGGTCCGACAGTCCAATCCGCCGCCCGGCTCAGCGGGAGAGGGCGACCAGGCTCAGGAAGAGGTGCATGGACTCCACGTGCCAGAACGCGGAGTGCGCGCCGGTGAACGACAGCCCTCCGGCGCGCCGGTAGCGCCAGCTCGCGTCCACGTTCACGATCCGCGACCCGAGGTCGGCCCGGCGGTAGTCCTCGTTCGCGGGACGCAGCCGGATCGAGGTGATCTCGCCCGCGGGGGCCTCGGCGCCGACACTGCCGATGCCCGGCGTGCCCTCCGCTTTCCGGTGCCAGAGCCCGGCCGCATGGTCGGAGTCGGACCGCGTCAGCACGATCGGGCAGTTGATCGGCGCGTCTCCGAGCAGCCTCGGGAACGCCGTGGCGAAGGCGTCCGGCGGCGCGGCCATCTGGAAGACGAGCAGACTGTCGACCGTGTAGGGGTAGGCGGCGTCGCGCCAGGGCCAGTCCAGCGTGGGCGGGCGGCGCGGGTCGGCGGCCTCCTGGATCGCCTGGCAGAGGAAGCGTCCGCCGAACGAATGACCGGCGCAGTGGAGGTACTGGCCGGTGGCGCTGCGCAGGCGGGCGGGGCCGCGCGCCGGGGGCCGCCGGTTCCGGTTCAGATAGCCGAGGAGCTGCGCGATGACGGTGGCGGCCTCTCCTTGCGTGGTCATCGCGTGCGCACGATCCCGGATCCGCTCGTACCCCAGGCGGTTCCACGCGCTCATGGACGGCCAGCGGACGATCACGTTGTACGGACGGTAGGCGGCCAGCGCCGGATACCGGTCGGGGGCCGTCTCCCAGCGCGACCGGACACCGTCGAAGAACCGCCGCGCCTTCCGCTGCGACGTACGCCATCCGTGCACGAAGACGACGACGTCGGTGGCCTCGCGCGGAACGCGCACATGCCGGTGGAGCGTGTCGGGGACCGCGCGGGCGCCGACCGGGCGTCCGGTCTCCGGATCCAGGAGCGAGCCCCGCGCATCGAGGTCGAGCAGGACGGTCACACGACCTCCAAGGTCTCGGCGGGCGCCAGGTGCGTGTCGAGCCCTCGATAGAGCGAGATCGCCAACCCGAGCGGATTGGCGTAGTCCAGCAGAAGGCGCCGTGCAAGCAGGTGCACGACGTCTCCGATGCGGGTCCCGCGCTCGAAGAACAGCCGGAAGAACTCCATGGCGTAGTCGCGGGCGAACCGCGGCGTCACGTCGACCTGGGGGCCGACCAGGCAGTTCGCGCCGGCGCCCAGCAGCAGTTTGCCGAACGACGGGTGGTACATCGAGCCGAGCCGTCCGCCCTTGCAGGCGTTGAAGAAGATCACGGGTCCGGAGCCGAGCCGCTGCCCGCCCAGCCAGCCGGCCAGGTCGCTTTCCGAGACGGCCTCCCCGTCGCCCAGCTCGAACTTCGTCGGCCCGGAGCCGCCCTGACCATCCGATGAGGCGTGCAACCCGAAGTAGCTGATCTCGTCCTCCAACTGCCCGTTCCGGTAGGCGCGGGCCAGGGAGTGCCAGTCGCTGCGGACGTCCGTCCGCCGGGCGTGCTCCCGGAAGAAATCGATCATCGGTGCGACGCAGCGGGCTCTCGGGAAGTCCTCGTCCAGCCGGGGATCGACGTTCATGCCCACCAGCGGCCGGTCTCCCGCCCGGCACAACCGGGAGTCGAACTGCGCGTCCCGTTCCGTCACGTGTTCGAGCAGGTGCCGGCATCCCCAGAAGCCCAGCGGGTCGCAGTCGGCGTCGGGGTCGTAGAAGTCGGCTTCCGAGTCCGTCGGGGTGTAGAGCATCGCCCAGGGGATCGACAGCATGTCCGCCCGGACCCTGATGCGCTGCTGCCCGGTGTTGAGCGCGTGGACGAGGACCTCGGAGATCTCCGCCATCTTCTCGCCGTCCTGGAAGAGGTGCCGGAACAGCAGGGTGCCCTTCCAGGCCAGCCTGCGCCTCATGTTCTGCTGGTCGGCGACGGGGATCACCCTGGAGACGTCGAAGTGGTTCTCGAACGGATACTCGCCCCGCTCGCCCTGGTAATAGGAGATGACCTGTTCGTCCCAGGTCTCGATCACCTCCCGGACGGTCTTCTCGATCACCTCCCTGGGCTGGCGCAGCATGCCCTCAAGCTCGCCGCCGCCGTCCTCGCCGAACCCCGTCCATCTCATGAGCAGCCGGAGTCGGTCGCCGAACTGGTCGAAACGCAGCTCTATCGTGCGGCTGCGGCACAGCTCGTTGGTCGGGATGCGGCGCTTGCTGTTGTCGTAGGTGGAACGGAAAGGGGGGTCTTCGGTCATCGATGCGTACTCGCTCCGGCTTCCGCTGTCACGTCGAAGTCCCCCGTGATCTCGTGCAGCAGGAACCCGGTCCTCGCCTCGTACACCCTGACGCGCACGGCCAGCGCGCCGGGATGCCCGGGGGTGAAGGCGAAGGTGAGCGGCCGGTCGATCCCGTCCGGCGTCAGGACGCCGGTCCGCGACGCGGGACGCACGGGCAGGTCCCCGGCCAGGACGATCACCCGCATTTCCAGCCGCGAGGGGATCGGTGTCGCCTCGCCCCCCTCCTGCCAGCTGATATCGACGCCGAGCGTCTCGGGGCCGTCGGCGTGCATCGGCTCGTCGCGCTCGCGCCGGGCGGTGACGAAGAGCCCCGGCAACTCGTCGTCCCCGGCATCGGCGGCGACGGGCGGTCCGTCGTCCGCGCGGGGCCCGGCGATATGCCCGGGCACCGGACCGAGCGCCCGCCGGACGAGCCGGGCGCGGAGCCGGCGGCGCATGGCCCTCGCCGCGACCTCGTCGCCGTGCCGTGCGAAGAGCCGCTCCGCGCGGCGATAGTCCTCCAGCGCCCCGGTGAGGTCGCCCGCCTGCCGGCGCGCGTCGGCGAGCAGCGACAGCGTCACCGCGAACGAGTAGGTCTCGTGCTCGGTGAACCACCGCCCGGCCCTCTCCAGGGACGAGATGGCGGCACGCTGGTCGCCGAGCCGCAGCAGCACCTCGCCCCGGATCTGCGCGAGGCCCGCGGCCTGCCGCCGCGCGCCGACGTCGGGCACCTCGCACAGGATCCGCTGCGCGTCGTCCAGCTGCCGCACGCACTCCTCGGTCTGCCCCGCGTACAGGAGCGCCCGCGCGTAGGCGAGCCGGGCGCGCACCCGCCCGATCGGACGTCCGATCCGGTCGAAGGACCGGACCGCCCGCCCGGCGAGGGTCGTCACCTCCTCGGCGTCCGGCGTCCGTCCGTGTCCGCGGGGCCTGGACGCGCGGCAGTGCAGGTACAGCTCGACGCGTTCCCCGTCGAGCGCGGCCCCGTCGGCGAGTTCCTCGCGGCACAGCACGCGCGCAGCGTCCAGCGCCCGCTCCGCGACGGTCACGTCCCGCCGCCGTCTGGCGCGGCGCGCCTCCAGCACCCCCGCGAGGATGCGCGATGCGGGTGGCTCGTCGGAGCCGAGTTCGGGGACGGACGCGCCGGACACCCAGCGGCCGGCGCCGTGGCCAGTGCCGCGTCCCGCGCGCGCCTCGTGCTGCACGGCGCACAGGAGCAGCCCTTCGGCGCCGACCTCGGCGTGGGCGTCGGTGGGGGAGACGGCGCGGATGGCCTCGTCGGCCTCCCGGTGCAGGCCGATCTCGTGCAGCGCGTGGCCGAGCCGGCGCCCCACCTCGACGCGGCGGGTCCCCGACAGCGGCATCTCCTCCAGCGAGCGCAGCTCACTGATGGCCAGGGGGTAGTCGGTGACCGTGCTTAGGTAGCCCGCCCGGGCGATCCGGACGTCGATCTCCCCCTCGACGGAACCCTCCGTCCGCGCGGACTCCACGGCGAGGGCGAACGCCTCGCGGACGGTCTGGTGCCGGACCGGGGAGGCATAGCAGTCGCCGATCCGCGCCGCGATGTGCCGGCAGGCCGCGTGCGCCTCCCGCCGGTGCGCCTCGTGGACGGTACGGACGAGGTTCCCGAACTCGGCGCGCACCCACGCGGGCAGATGATCGGCGATCATCGACTCCCAGCCGGGGATCTCGGGGAACCAGGTGTCGGGCGCGTCGTCGGTCCAGGGCGGCTGGATCTCGGGAATGTCGAGCCTGGCGAGCACCCGCAGTGATCCTGTGAGGTAGGCGTGCCGGAACCGCGACCGGGCCTGGACGAGCCTGGCGCGCGTGATGTCGCCGCAGGCGATCTGCCGCCTGGCGAAGAGCCGCATCAGCGGGCTGAGGCGGTAGCGCGCGAAACCGGCGACGTCCTGGCCCTGGATGTCCAGGAGCCCGACCCTGCTGAGGGACGTCATCAGGTTCCCCGCCTGGTCGGAGCCGATGCCGAGCAGGGGTTGGAGCACCCAGGGGACGAACGTCCGCGACTCCGGGATCGTCAACAGCAGCAGAGCCTCGCGCTCCTCCTGCTCCAGGTCGGCGTACTCGCTCTCGAACCGCTCCGCCACGTCCCGGCCGCCGTAGCGCAGGAACTCCAGCCGCCTCCCCTCGTCGCGCAGATGCGCGAGGGTCGGCTCCAGCCCGTGCCGCCGCGACCGGTCGGCGGCCACCCGCAGCGCGTTCGTCTGGCGACCGCACAGCTCGACGGCCTCGGCGACGAGATGGGGCGGCGGCGGGCCGTCCGTGCCGGCCGACCAGCGGAAGATCCGGGTCGCCTCGTCCTCGCTCGGGACGCCGAGGGCCACGGTGTGCTGCGCGCGGCCCGCCATGAGGCCGGCCCTGCTGGTGATGATGACCGTGCAGCCGCTCTCGGCGGGCAGGACGGCCAGGACCTGCTCCAGGCTGCGCGCCGCGTCGAGCACGATCAGCATGTCCCGATGGACGGTCACGGCGCGGAACATCCCCGCGAGCGACTGCGCGTCCAGCCCCTCCAGTTCCCCTTTCGTGCGGCCGAGTTGCCGCAGCAGGTCGTACAAGATGTCCCGGGGCGGGCGGGGCCCACCGGCCGTTCCCATGTTGGTGAAGAGCTGCCACTTCCCGTAGCTCGGGCCGATGCGCAGCGCGAGCTGCTGGGCCAGCGCCGTCTTCCCGACCCCCGGGGGCCCATGGATCGCCAGGACCAGGGGCGTGCCCGGCGGATGGTCCCGCCTCCAGGTGTCATGGTGGTCCGTCAACTCCCGGAGCTGCTCCTCCCGGCCGTGGAAGGAGGGCAGCTCGATCCGCTGGGGCCGCGCCACCGGCACGAGCGGGGTCTGCCGGCTCCGGAACGGGACGAGCCCGAGCAGGAACGCGCCGAGCACCAGTGCCGCGAACTGTAACTGCGGGTCGGGCAGCAGCAGCTGGAGGGCGAGTGCCGCGACCGCGACCGATCCGGTGACGACGTCCCACAGCCGCGGCGGGGAGGCGAGGCCCGGCCGGCGCGGGAGACGCCACCGGCGGGGGAGGCGGCCGGTGCTGTGCCTGCGTCGCCGCCGGCTCTCTCCCCAGAGCCGGAGCTTGGCCGGCCGGACGAACCATAACCGCGTCCGGTGCCGCGCCTGGGTGGCCAGCGACCATCCCCGGATGTACTCCAGCTGAAAGTAGGACGCGCGTACCTCGCGCAGCAGCCTGCGGCTGTCTCCGTAGCGGGCCCGGACCTCGTAGGCCAGCGCCAGTTCCATTCTGGCGTGTGTCCAGATCAGCAGATCCCCGCAGTTGCTGAACGTCTCCACGGACTGCCGCAGGACGCGCACCGCCTCCCTGGCACGCTCGCTCCGCAGGTAGAGGCGGCCGAGTTCGTACTGGCAATGGGCCACCCCGAAGCGATGCCTGAGCTGCGTGAACGCGTCCAGGGACTGGAGTGCGTACCGCTCCGCCGCCTCGCGTTCGAGCCGCTCGATCGCGATGCCCGCGCGCAGGTGGTCGATCCACGGGGTGTACAGGGACTGCCGGCCGCTCTTGGCGATGTGCTCCTCGGCCTCGTCCAGGATCTCGAAGGCGGCGGGGTGGTCCCTGCCGATCGAGAGCACCCGCGCGTGCGTCCACAGCACGGCGGGCAGCAGGTGGCCGCACTCCGCCGGGTAGGTCTCGCAGTGATGCCTGGCTTCGAGGCAGTCCTGGAGCGCTTTGATCGCGTCGTCCGGTGCGCCGCGCGTGCAGAGCGCCATGGCGTTCGCGAGCAGGGCGTGGACCTGCTCGGGACGGTTCTCCAGGACCTGCGCCATCTTCACCGCCTCCGCGGCGTGCTCGACGGACGCCTCCAGCCGGTTGCGGTGCCGTTCGATGCGGCTGAGACAGCGCCGCGCCTGGGCGATGCTCGCCGCGTCGTTCAGGGCGCGGTAGGCCAGGTCTTCGGCGACGAGGAGTTCGCCCAGCTCCGCGTACAGCTCGGCGAGTGCCGCGCAGGCGAGGGCCTCGTCCGTGCGCTTCCCCTCCGCCCGGGAGGCTCCCATGGCCTCGCGCATGGCGTAGATGGCCAGGGTGAAACCGCCGTGCTCCTGGAGCAGTTCGTCGAGGCTCTGGGTCCGGTCGTGCGGTGGCTGCGGAGGGCCCCCGCCCTCCGGCCCGGCGGGCGAGGAGCCGCTGCGGCGAGGGCGCTGCGGCGTGCCGCGCAGCAGGGCGGCGTACTTGAGGACGGTCTCCTCAACCCGGTACGACGTTGCGGCGGAGTTCGGGTTGTAGCGTTCGATCAGCCCGGCGTCGGCGAGCCGCGCGGCGAGGCGCCCGGCGTGCCGCTCGTCCGTCCCCAGCACCCGGCTGAGCATCCGCGGCGTGAAATGCGGGCGCTCCAGCCTGTACAGGGCGCTCAGTGCGTCCTGCTCGTTGCTGGTGAGAAGCGCGTAGACGGCGTCGAACCAGCGAGGCTGCTGGTCGTCGCCGTGCCGCAGCAGGGAGACGGGGACTCCGGCGGGGGGCCGCGCCTGGGACAGGACGAGTTGCAGGGCCCAGTTCGGCCGGCTGGCCAGGGCCGTGCCCGCCATGCGTAACGCCAGCGGTTGCCCCTGGCACTGGCGGGCCAGCGCCTTCGACTGGTCCAGCTCGTTGTCCACCCGTTGCGCGCCGATCGTGTTCCGCAGCAGGTCGAGGGCCTCGTCGTGGCGGAGAGCCATGAGCGAGATGTCGGTGGCCGGGGAGCCCGCCAGCCGGGGCCTGCGTGGACAGGTCGCGATCAGCAGGCTTCTGGGGCCGCTCGGCAGGAGCGGTGTGAGATCGAAGTCCGGGCCGACGTCGTCGAGCACGATCAGCACTCGGCCCGAGGTCAGCTCGGCATAGCGTTTCCTGAGCGCGGCCTCGCCGGACGGCAGTTCCTCGTCGGGCTTCTTCAGCGCCCGGACGAACTTCTCCAGGATCTGTTCGGTGAGGTCGGACGGATTGTCCTCGTGCCATACCCGCATGTAGAGCTGACCGTCGTGGAACTTGCCGGCGACCTGGTGCGCGAATGTGATCGCCAACGCCGACTTCCCGATTCCGCCGGGGCCGTGGATGATCGCGATCGATGTGCGGGACCGGCGCGCGGGCGGGAGTTCGTCTTTCAGCCTGCGGATCTCGTCGACCCGCCCGACGAAGACGGGTGGGGCGGGCGGGAGTTCCCGGGGGACGAGGTATTCGTGTTCGGACGCCTGGGGTTCGGTGGCGCCGAAGGGGACGACCGTGTTCAGCGATTGCATCCGCGAGCGGATGGTCATGCTGCTGAAGACGAACATGACGAGGACCAGAATGGCGGTGATGTAGAGACTTTTTTCACGGGGGAGCGAGGTGGCCGCGAGCAGAACTAAGAGGATCAGCGGCAGCGCGACTATGAATCGGATATTTCGCCCAGAAGGGTCGCCACCAAACTCTGTCTTCATCAAGACCCCCGTTGACCGATCGTGCCCCAATGGTGAGGCATCGAAGGCCGGATGTCATCGTCACAGGAAGGGCGTACAAGAAGCTGTGCGATTTCGGTTCAGGTGAATCGAGCGGGGATCGTGGCCGAAACCGGGACGTGCTCGGGAAGATCACTAATAGCCGCGCTAGACCGGCCCGCGCGCCGCCTGCTGAGAGCTGAGAAGTGCGCTGAAGAACGTTTCAGCCTCCCCCCGCCGCAGGTCCAGGAGCAGTGTCATCAACTCCTGGGCGGCCTGGTCGCGCAGGGCCGCCATGTCCGGCGCCGCCGATCTCGCGATGTCGGCGTCCTTGCGTTTCCACGTGACGTAGGCGTCGTGCACGACGATCTCGGTGTTGCGGAGCATCACCCAGAGTTGGTCCCAGTGGTAGAAGGAGCGCAGCGCGGTCAGCACCGAGATCGTGACTCCGGCCAGGGCGAGGACCACCGACTTGCCGTCGTACTTCAGCCCCGCGGCCAGGGGCAAACCCGCGCCGATCAGGATGACCAGGATGCTGGTCACCCGGAAGAAGCGCCGGTGCCACCGCGCCCGAAGATCGTAGAAATCGCGGACCTTGAGCGCGTACGCCTCGACCGACGCGGGGAAACCCGCGTCCGGGGGCACCAGGGGCGGCTGGAATTTCGGTGGTCCGGAGGAACGCGCGAGTCGCATCCAGATGTTCCGTTCTCCGCGGGCTATCGGTGGTTCTCTCCACTCTCATACACTCTTGGAACGTACCCATCGAAGAAGAACTCGTCAGCGAGTCTCACGGCGCTTTCCTCCTGCGCCGCCGAGCACACCGCGAACGCGATCACCATCGCCGCGCTTTCACCGGGTCGAACGGGGCAGGCGCGAGAGCCAGCCGTCCAGGACGCCGTAGGCCGTCCGCCGCGCCTCGTCCCCGGACAGGAGCACGTCGTGCACGGCGTCCCGCACGACCTGGACGGTGACGTCCGCGCCGAGGCGCGGCGCCAGCCTCCTGATCGCCGCGACGTCGAGCACGCAGTCCGAACGGCGCAGCAGGGCGGGCGACGCCCGGCGGCCGCTGCTGCGAGAACTGCACAGCACCAGCACGGGCACCGTGATACCGAGACCGGCGTGCACGGTCCGCTGCCCTGCGTGGACCGCCGCGAGCCACCCCAGCCGCAGCCGGGTGCCGCTCGTCGACTTCCAGTCCTCGTCGAAGTCCCATATCCCGTCATGGGCCCGGTGCAGGCTCCGCGGATAACGGGGGGACATCTGTCCGGGAAAGGCCGCCAGCGGCCGGCGGCTCGCGGCCCGACTCAACAGCGGATCCAGCACCGCGCGCATCGCCAGCGGCACTCCGCTGCTGAGGAACGGGCTATTGAGACACAGCGCGGAGACAGGCCCTCCCGGCTCCTGCACAGCCAGCCATAATGCGCTGACGAGCCCGCCCATGGAGTGGCCTAAAAGGAGAACGTCGTCATGCCCGTCCCCCTCTGATACGACCCGTATGGCGGCGTCGAGGTCGTCCAGGTAGTCGCTGAGGGAACGGCAGTGAAGCCGCGTTTGATGAGGGCGCCAGGAACGGCCGCACTTACGCAGATCCAAGGCGTAGAAGTCGCGTCCCCGCGCGACGAGGAAATCCGCGAGTTCGGTATTGAAGAAGTAGTCGTTGTATCCGTGCAGGCACAGGACCGCGCCGGCCCCTCCACCCGGTGCCGCCCGCCGGACGAGGGTCGCGCACACGGGCCCCTCGCCGTCCTCGCCCATGGGCAGCTCGATCGCCTCATAGCCGGGCCCGAGTACGTCGGGCCGCGCGTCGGACCATGGGCTCACGACCGCAGCCTAGGCGAGAAAGGGAGTTCGCGCCCAGGAGGTCCTTCCCCTCTAGGGCGCCGGATGCAGGACGGTCGTGAACCACCGGCTCCAGTCGAGTTGGGGCTTCTGGAGCTGGGCGAGGTGGAGTGCGGTTTCGAGGGCCCCTTGCAGTTCGCTCTCCCCGGCATGACCCCCCGCCAATGCCGCCAGTTCCCCCAGGACATGCGGGTAGAGGACGGCGGCATGGCCGGGCGGGACGGCATCAGAACTGCCGAGGAAGGCCACCGGACGGTCGAGGCTGCGTCTCAGCGCCCTCGTATGGGCCGCCGAGGCGCCGTCCTCGCAGCCGAGGACGATGACGCGGGTGCGCAGACCGGTGCCGTCGGCGCCGCGCAGGTCGGTGAGGTCCAGCCCACCGACCAGCAGGCGCGTGGACGCGGAGTGGCAGTGGTCGTCCAGGAGGACGACCGGTGCCGTCCGGATGGCCTCCCGGCGGCGGTCCGGGTTGTCGGTGACGCACAGGTGGACGTCCAGCGCGGCGAGCCCGGAACACTGCTCGTCCACCGTGCGGAGGCGCCGGGCGATCCCGGTGGTCCGGCTGCGGGTGACGAGTGCGACGGGCAGGGGGCGCGGCAGCGCCCCGTTCGGAGCGGGCGCGACGCGCGGAAGGAACGCGGGCAGGTGCGGCAGCAGGTGTTCGGCCTCCCTGTCGTGAACCTTCACGTTGAGGGACCCGGAGCCGTCGGCCCTGACCTCGCACTCGATGGTCAGGACGACGTCCGCCAGCGGATCCTGCGGCTCGCCGTCCGGCTCCCGGCCGCTGTCGATGACCCCGGTGACCGTTCCGGTGAGGGCGGTGATCGTGCCGACCGTGATCCAGGCCAGCACATTCCCCTGTAGGTCGGTCGCGATGTTGACCGCGACGCCCAGCGCGGACGCCGACACGGCGGTGGCGAGGCCGACGAGCAACGGCCGGACCCTGCGGCTCATGGCCGCGCCCTGGCGAGCCCCTCGCGGGCCCGCGCCATGATCTGTTCCAGCCCGCCCGCGGATCCCTCGGCGTCGAGGACGGCGGCGAAGATCGTCTCCGCCTGATGCAGGTCGCCGTCCCGCAGGTAGAGGAAGCCGAGGTTGGTCCCCGCCCGGAGTGTCGCCGGATGGCCGGGCCCGAGCGTGCGGATGCGGACGTCGCGGACCTCCCGGAGCCGGGCGAGGGCCTCGTCCAGCCGTCCGCGATCGGCGAGCAGCGCGGCAAGGCCCGCCTGCGCGACGAGCGTCTGCGGGTGGTCGCCGCCGAGGATGGCGCGGGAGCGTTCAAAGGACTCCCGTAACAGCGCCTCAGCCCTCTCGGGCTCCCCGAGATCGCGCTGCACCGCCCCGAGGTTGGCTTGGAGGGCCAGAGTCCTCGCGTCGTCGGGCCCGAAGGACCCCACGGCGGTCTCCAGCGCCTTCGCCGCATCCCGGGCGGCCTTCTCCAGCCGTCCAGCGCCGTGCAGCGCCACGGCCAGGTTCCCGCGGATGACCGCGTCCGCCGGACGCCCGCTCGCCGCGGCCGAGAGCGACGCCCGGAGCTGGTCGGGGCCGGCGAGCCCGCGTTCGAACCGGAGAGCGGCGAGGTTGGCCCGCACGCGGCGCCCCACATCCGCGGAGGAGTTCTCCAGGGCCGCGGACAAGGCGGTGTCGGCGGCTTCGGGTCTGCCGAGCCCGCGCAGCGCCACGCCCAGATTGTTCCGGGCGATCACCGCCTGCGGATCGTCCGCCGCGAGCGAGCCCACGAGGTCGCGGAGGGCCGTCTCCGCCGCGCCGTACTCCGCTCTGCCGATCAACCGCAGCGCCTCGGCGTTGCGCCGCCCGACCCGGCGGTGGTCGGCCGTGATCCGCCACCGCCGGAGGCGGACGGCGAGGACGTAGACCATAGCGATCACGGCGGCGATGGCGATCGGCGCCAGCGCGACCCACGACCGGCCTGTCCGCGTGCTCCAGACGACCCCTGCGGTGCAGGCGAGGATGAGCACCAGTGCCATGAGTGCCGAGCGCCAGGGGGACTGCCCTGTCCCCCTCCCACTGAAAGGAGGAATGATCCCCGAGGCAGGCCGGGGTCGTGGGGCCGTGTAAGGCTGCTGCGGGATCGGCGCGGGCCGCGAGGCCATCCCGGCCCCCTCGGGCGGCCCCGTGTCGCCGCCCGGCCGCACCGCCGGTGGCGCCCGGTGCGTGCGGGTGGAGGTCGTGTCCCACTCGTCGTCGAGGTCGAGGTCGAGGTCGTCGTCGGCGTCACCGGTCATCCGGACCAGCGCGTCGGCGGTGGGACGGTCGGCCGGAGCCTTGGCCATCGCCGAGCGGAGCATCGGGAGCATCGCGTCCGGCACGCCGTCCAGGTCGGGCGTGCCACGCATGATGTTGAGGAGGATCGACTCGAACGGGCCGGAGCCGAACGGCGGCCGCCCGGTCGCGGCATAGGCGAGGGTGCCCGCCCATGCGTGCACGTCCGAGGGCGGCCCCGATGCGCCGCCCTCGATGATCTCCGGCGCGAGGTAGCCGCCGGTACTCCCGATCATGATGCCGGTGGCGGTCAGCCGGGTCGAGTCGGCGAACTGGCCGAGGCCGAGGCCAACGCCGACGATCATCGGTCCGCCGCTGGTCATCAGCACGTTGCCGGGTGTCATGTCGTGGTGGACGATCCCGGCGCGGTGGAGCGCCGCCATCGCCGACGCGAGGCCGGCGGCCAGCATCCACAGGTCCCGCCCGCCGAGCGGGCCCAGCGTCTCGACGGTCTCCTCAAGCGTCCGTCCCCGCACGTAACGGGTCACGATGTAGGGCAGGTCGGCGTCGAGGTCGGCGTCGAGAACCTCCGCGATGTGCGGTTCGCGTACCTGTCGGAGCGCCGCTGCCACGCGTCCCAGCCGGTGGCGCACCGTCTCGTCGATCCCGGGTGCGAGTACCCGCACCACCACCGCGCGATCGTCCGGGGCCGTCGCGAGGTACATGACGCCCATGGCGTCTTCGCCGAGCGTCCGGAGCACCAGGTAGCCGCCGATACGCATGCCCGGCCCCTTAAAGGAATGGTGATGGAGGGGTCTAGTTCAAGTTATCGCTTCTCATAGCCTTCGGGGGAGAGAACAATGGGTCATGCGGCCACCACGGCAGGCCGATGCAATCGCACAACCCCAACCCCTCGCTCCCGCACCGATAAGGCCGTGCCCGTTCCGGGGCGCGGATACGAGAGGGGAGGGGCATGACTTCCACGCATATCGACGCAGCGGCGGTGACGGAACTGCACACCGGGTTCGCGGGCGACGTCATTCAGCCAGGCGATCCCGGATACGACGAGGCCAGGACGCTGTTCAACGCGATGATCGACCGGCGCCCGGCCCTCATCGCCCAGTGCGCGAACGACGACGACGTCGTACGCGCGGTGCGGACCGGGCGCGACCTCGGCCTGGAGATCGCCGTGCGCGGTGGCGGGCACGGGGTCGCCGGCACCGCGCTCAGCGAGGGCGGCCTGGTCGTCGACCTGCGCCGGATGGACGCGATTACCATCGACCCCGAGGCCGGGACGGCCCGGGTCGGCGGCGGCGCGACGATGGGACTCATGGACCGCGCGACCGAGCCGTACGGCATGATCGTGATGGGCGGACGGGTCTCCACGACGGGTGTCGGCGGCTTCACGCTCGGTGGCGGCTCGGGCTGGCTCGAACGCAAGTACGGTCTGGCCTGCGACCACCTCCTGGAGGTGGAGGTCGTCACGGCGGCGGGCGAGAAGATCAGGGCGAGCGCGGACGAGAACCCGGACCTGTTCTGGGCGCTGCACGGCGGCGGCGGCAACTTCGGCGTGGCCACCTCGTTCACGTTCCGGCTGCACGAGTTGGCGACGGTGACGCTGGCGTTCCTGCTGTGGCCACCGGAAGCGGGCGCCGAGATCGCGCTGGCCTACCGCGACTGCATGGCGAACGCGCCCGATGATCTCGGCGGTGCGGCCCTGTACCTGACACCGCCCCCCGAGGAGTTCGTCCCCGAGGAGATGGTGGGCAAGCTGGCCTTCGCGACCCTGCTGATCTACGCCGGGACGGGGGAGGACGCGGATGCCGCACTGGCGCCGATGATGGAGCTCGGGCACACCGGGGGCGTCGTCCTGGAGATGCCGTACGCGGACATGCAGTGCATGTTCGACGACCCGCCCGGACTCCGGAACTACTGGTCGGCGGAGTACCTGCACGGGGTGCCGGACGAGGCGATCGCGGCGTTCGCGGCACGCGCGTCCGAGATGGTCGTGCCGTCACCGTCGCTGCACACCCTGCTCCCGGGCGGCGGCGCGATGGCGGACGCCGGCGCCGACTACCCGATCCCGTGGCGGAAGGCGCCGTGGGTCGCTCACCCGCTCGCCCTCTGGGAGGACGAGGCGGACGACGAGCGCGCCATCGCCTGGGTGCACAACGTGCGGGCGGCCGTGAAGCCCTGGTCGACGGGGGCGGTCTACCTGAATTTCATCGGGGACGAGGGCCGGACCCGGGTGAAGGCGGGGCTCGGCGCCGACAACTACCGGCGCCTCGCGGACGTGAAATCCCGCTACGACCCCGGCAACCTGTTCCACTTGAACCAGAACATCAGGCCGAACTGAAAAGCGGGCAAAGGCGTTTCAGGTCGCCGTATCGTTCGGTAACCTCGGGGACAGGCCGAGAGGCGCTGCAACGGGCTCCACGCCCGCCACGCTCGGCCCGACGGGCGGCTCGCGTCGTCCTCCCTGGACACAAGGGCGCCTCCCAGAAACGGGAGGTGGCCAGTGCACAAAAACGATGACGCGCTCCGGAGGCTTCTGGACCGGCGGATCGCGGTGCTCGACGGCGCCTGGGGCACGATGCTCCAGGGGGCGGGGCTCACCGAGGACGACTACCGGGTCGAGTGGCTCAAAGATCATCCGCGCGATGTCGCCGGCGATCCCGACCTGCTGAACCTGACCCGCCCGGACGTGATCCTGGACGTCCACCGGCAGTACCTCGCGGCGGGCGCCGACATCACCACGACCAACACCTTCACCGCGACGAGCATCGCGCAGGCCGACTACGGGCTCGAAGCGCGCGTCCGCGAGATGAACCTGCGCGCCGCCGAGCTGGCCCGCCAGGCCGCGGACGAGGCGGACGGCGAGCGCTTCGTCGCGGGTTCGGTCGGCCCGCTGAACGTGACCCTGTCGCTGTCGCCGAGGGTGGACGACCCGGCCTACAGGTCGGTGACGTTCGACCAGGTCAAGGACTGCTACGCCGAGCAGATGGCCGCGCTCGCCGAGGGCGGCGTCGACATCCTGCTGATCGAGACGATCTTCGACACGCTGAACGCGAAGGCCGCCATCGCCGCCGCCCGCGAGGTCGCCCCGCAGCTCCCGCTGTGGATCTCGGTGACGATCACCGATCTGAGCGGCCGGACGCTGTCCGGCCAGACCGTGGAGGCGTTCTGGCGCTCGGTCGAGCACGCCGAGCCGCTGCTGGTCGGCCTGAACTGCTCGCTCGGTGCCGAGGAGCTCCGCCCGCACGTGGTCGAGCTGGACCGGCTCGCCGGCACCTACACCGCCTGCTATCCGAACGCCGGGCTGCCCAACGCCTTCGGCGGCTACGACCAGACGCCGGACGAGACGGGCCACCTGCTCGGCGGGTTCGCCGAGGCCGGGATGGTCAACGCCGTCGGCGGCTGCTGCGGGACGGGCCCCGAGCACATCGCGAAGATCGTCGAGACGGTGGCGAGCATGGCGCCGCGCGAGGTCCCGTCCGTACCGGCGGCCACCCGGTTCAGCGGCCTGGAGCCGTTCGCGATCGGCGCGGACACCGGCTTCGTCATGATCGGCGAGCGCACCAACGTGACCGGGTCCGCGCGCTTCCGCAAGCTGATCGAGGCGGGAGACCACCAGGCCGCGGTGGATGTGGCGCTGGAGCAGGTCCGCGGCGGCGCGAACATCCTGGACGTCAACATGGACGCCGACCTGCTCGACAGCGAGCGGGAGATGACGACGTTCCTGAACCTCGTCGCGACCGAGCCGGAGGCCGCCCGCATCCCGATCATGGTCGACAGCTCGCGGTGGAGCGTGCTGGAGGCGGGACTGAAGACCGTCCAGGGCAAGGGCGTCGTCAACTCGATCAGCCTCAAGGAGGGCGAGGAGCTGTTCCTGGAGCAGGCCCGCCGCATCCGCGACTACGGTGCCGGCGTGGTCGTCATGGCCTTCGACGAGCGCGGCCAGGCCGACACCACCGAGCGCAAGGTCGAGATCTGCGGGCGGGCCTACGACCTGCTCACCCAGAAGGCGGGCTTCCCGGCGGAGGACATCGTCTTCGACCCGAACGTGCTGGCCGTCGCGACCGGCATCGCCGAGCACAACGGCTACGCCAAGGCGTTCATCGACGCCCTCCCGCTGATCAAGGAGCGCTGCCCCGGCGTGCGCACCAGCGGCGGCATCTCCAACCTGTCGTTCTCGTTCCGCGGCAACAACGTGGTCCGCGAGGCGATGCACTCGGCGTTCCTGCTGCACGCCGTCCGCGCCGGGCTGGACATGGGGATCGTCAACGCCGGGCAGCTTGCCGTCTACGAGGACATCCCCGCCGACCTGCTGGAACTCGTCGAGGACGTGCTGTTCGACCGCCGTCCCGACGCCACCGACCGGCTCGTGTCGTTCGCCGAGACCGTCACCGGCAAGGGCACCGAGCGCACCGTGGACCTGTCCTGGCGGGAAGCGCCGGTGGAGAAGCGGCTCGCGCACGCCCTCATCCACGGGATCATCGACTTCATCGAGGACGACACCGAGGAGGCCAGGCAGAAGCTTCCCCGGCCCCTCGACGTCATCGAGGGCCCGCTCATGGACGGCATGAAGGTCGTGGGCGACCTGTTCGGCGCGGGGAAGATGTTCCTCCCGCAGGTCGTCAAGAGCGCCCGCGTGATGAAGCGCTCGGTCGCCTACCTCGAACCGTTCATGGACGCCGAGAAGGAGGGGAAGCCGAACACCCGCGGCCAGGGCAAGATCGTTCTGGCGACGGTGAAGGGCGACGTCCACGACATCGGCAAGAACATCGTCGGCGTCGTCCTCGGCTGCAACAACTACGACGTCGTCGACCTCGGTGTGATGGTCCCCGCCGCCCGCATCCTGGACACCGCCGTGTCCGAGGGCGCCGACGCCATCGGCCTGTCCGGCCTGATCACCCCGTCGCTGGACGAGATGGTCTCGGTCGCCGCCGAGATGGAGCGCCGCGGGCTGCGGCTGCCGCTGCTGATCGGCGGCGCGACCACGTCTCGCCAGCACACCGCCGTGCGCATCGCGCCCGCCTACGAGTCGACGACCGTCCACGTCCTGGACGCCTCCCGCGTCGTGGGCGTCGTGTCGAACCTCCTCGACCCCGACCGGGCGAAGGAGCTGGACACGAACAACCGGGTGGAGCAGGAGCGGCTCCGCAAGGAGCACGAGACCAAGCAGCGCCGCCCGATGCTGTCGGTCGAGCAGGCCCGGCGCAACCGCGAGCAGGTGGACTTCGGTGATCTGCCGGTGCCCCGCTTCACCGGTGTCCGCGTCGTCCAGCCGGACCTGACCGCGCTCCGCGAGATGATCGACTGGCAGTTCTTCTTCCTGGCCTGGGAGCTGAAGGGCAAGTACCCGGCGATCCTCGACCAGCCGGTGGCCCGCGAGCTGTTCGACGAGGGCAACGAGCTGCTCGACCAGATCATCAAGGCGGGGACGCTCCAGGCCCACGGGGCCTACGGGTTCTGGCCCGCGCACTCCGACGGCGACGACATCGTCCTGGACAACGGCGAGCGATTCCCGATGCTGCGGCAGCAGACGTCCAAGCCCACCGGCCGTCCGAACCGCTGCCTCGCCGACTATGTCGCCCCGTCCGGCGACCACCTCGGCGGCTTCGCCGTGACGATCCAGGGCGCCGACGACCTCGCCGCCGGTTTCGAGGAGGCGGGCGACGACTACCGCTCGATCATGGTGAAGGCCCTCGCCGACCGCCTCGCCGAGGCGTTCGCCGAGTACATCCACCTGGAGGCTCGCCGCGCCTGGTTCGAGCCGGACGCCGACCCGGCCCTGGAGGACCTGCACGCCGAGCGCTTCCGCGGCATCCGCCCCGCGCTCGGCTACCCGGCGAGCCCCGACCACAGCGAGAAGGAGCTGCTGTTCGACCTGCTGGACGCGGGCCGGCTGGGCATGAAGCTGACCGAGTCGTTCGCGATGACGCCCGCCTCCAGTGTCAGCGGCCTGATCTTCGCTCATCCGGCCGCGCGGTACTTCACGGTCGGACGGATCGGGCGCGACCAGACCGAGGACTACGCGCGCCGCCGCGGCGTCCCGCTGCCCGACGTGGAGCGCTGGCTGCGCCCCAACCTCGCCTACGACCCGGAGTGAATACGGAGCGGGCGTGCCCAGCGGGCGCGCCCGTCCCGTACGGGTGGGAGCCTTCCTCATCTCTCGACGGTGGGGAGATAGCGGAAGCTCTTTTCTGGCAATCCACGCAAATGGAATGCGCAGTTTTGCGTGCCCTTTTCCGGCGTTGTAGCGTCCCATTGCGACGTGTCACCGCCTCCGCTGTCATTCGCTGATCGCTTCCCAGACGGGCGGTGACACGTCGTCTTCACCAGGCCAGATCGTGAAGCAGGGCCTTCACCACGTTCCGTCTCGCAGGGGCCTCAGCCGTCACGCGGTGACGCGCTCGCCCGAGCACGGTCAGGGGCGAGCCGCCAGGCGAGCCCCTGGGCCGGGGTTGTCCTAACACAAGTCCTAGGCCGATGGGACGTGCTGGATCGGGTCTCGCGGCCGACGCGGACGCGGTGGCCGGCGGAGCAGCATGGTCGTCATGACCACGACCCATCAGTCCCCGGTCGCCCGGGAGACGGCGGCGCGCACGGCGGGATCCACTCCCGGCTGGGCCGCGCTGCTCGCCGCGTCCATCGGGCAGTTCCTCGTCGTCCTCGACATCTCCGTCGTCAACGTGGCACTGCCCGACATGCGCTCGGGCCTCGGGCTCGGCGCCACCGGTCTCCAGTGGGTCGTCAACGCCTACTCGCTGACCTTCGCCGGGTTCCTCCTGCTCGGCGGGCGGGCCGCCGACCTCCTCGGGCGCAAGCGCGTCTTCGTCGCCGGCCTCGGCCTGTTCACCGCCGCCAGCCTCGCCGGCGGTCTCGCGCAGGACGCGGGGATGCTGGTCGGCGCCCGCGCCGTGCAGGGGCTCGGCGCCGCGATCATCGCCCCGGTGACGCTCTCCCTCATCACCGCCACCTTCCCCGCGGGGCCGGCCCGCACGAAGGCCATCGCCATGTGGACGGCCGTCGGCACCGCCGGCGGCGCCACCGGCGGGCTCGTCGGCGGGCTGCTGACCGACTACCTCGACTGGCGCTGGGTCCTGCTGATCAACGTGCCGATCGGCGCCGTCGTGGCCGTGATCGCCGCCCTGTGGCTCCGCGACGAGCGCGCCCCCGGGCCCCGTCCGCGCCTCGACCTGCCCGGCGCCGTCCTCGTCACCGCCGGGGTCGGCCTGCTCGCCTTCGGCATCGGCGAGACACAGACCCATGGCCGGACGGCCGCGCTCTCCCTCGCGGCGGGGGCGCTGCTGCTGGCCCTGTTCGTCGCCGTCGAGGCACGCGTCGCCCAGCCGCTCGTCCAGCTCCGGCTGTTCCGCCTGCGGAGCGTCGCGGTCGGCAACCTCGCCACCCTGGTCAGCACGATGGCCGGCTTCGCGCTCTGGTACTTCCTCTCGCTCTACATGCAGAACGTCCTGCACTACAGCGCGGTGCGCACCGGGCTGTCGTTCCTGCCGCACACCGCGGGCATCATCATCGGCTCCAAGCTCGCCCCCACCCTCATGGCCCGCATGGACGCGCGGCTGCTCGCGGGGATCGGCGGCCTCCTGACCGCGGCCGGTTTCGGCTGGCAGAGCGCCGTCCTGGACGTCCACGGCACGTTCCTCGGCTCCATCCTCGGCCCCGGCTTCGTCATGGCACTCGGCTTCGGGCTCCTGATGACCCCGCTGGTGGAGGCGTCCACCGCCGGGACGAGCCGCTCCGAGGCCGGTGCCGTCGCCGGCATCGTCAACACCTCCCGCACCATCGGCGGCGCCATCGGCCTCACCGTCCTCGCCACGGCCGCCGCCCGCTCCGGCGCCGACCTGACCGCCGGCTACACCACGGCCTTCCTCACCGCGGCGGTCATCACCGCCGCCGGCACGGCCCTGGTCGTCTTCCTGCCCCGCTCCCAGCGCTGAGGCCTGGACGTGGCACCGGTCAAGGAGTCACCAGGCCGGCCTGGTAGGCGGCGATGACGAGGTGGACGCGGTCGCGCCCGCCTGGAGCGAGCCGTAGATGTACTCGTCGTCATGAGCAGGGTGGACGGCGGCCGGGAGGGGTCAGCGGCTCGTGCCGGTACCGATGATCTCCAGGATCTGGGCGCGGTAGGCGGTGACGTCGCCGTAGATGGCGGGAGAGGTCGCGCAGGGATCGGCGGTGCCGCGGCTGGTCGCGCCGATCAGCTTCCAGGCTCCCGGCCCACCGGTCACGGCGGGCCCGCCGGAGTCGCCGTAACAGGCGCCCTTACCGCCGCCGCCGTTGACGCACAGCTCGGTCGCGCCGGTGATCCCGGAGCAGCGGTTGTCGTCGACGATGCTGGTATCGAGTTGCTGGAGGTTGACGGGTGCGCCACCGCAGCCGCGGGTCGCGCACGTCTGCCCCCAGCCGATGATCCTGCTGGCCACGCCGATCGGCGCGTCGGCGGCGATCTCGATGGGCGCCGAGGTCGCGGCGGAGGACAACTGCAGCAGGGCGACGTCTCCGCCGACCGCCCGCCGGGCGGCGACCTTCACGACCTCGCCGCCGGCGTTGTAGGTCTTGGTGCCGATGCGCACCTGGGCGGGCTGACCGCAGTGGCCCGCGGTGACCACCCAGCGCGGAGCGACGAGCGAGCCGCCACAGGAGTGGTTGCCGCCGCTGCCCTGGAGCGACGCCATGAACGAGTAGGTCTCGGTGGCGGGCACGCCGCCGACGATGCCGGAGGGGGGCGGCGGCTCGGCGCTCGCCATCGACGTGCCGGACAGGGTCATGAAGGCCAGGGGCACCGCGGCCAGTAGTCTGCGCTTTCTCATGAGCGGGGACGTCCTTTCACGCGAGCGGGGGGCGTGCCGACCGCAGGGCCCTGCCGGTCACCGGCCGCACGGCGGTTCTGGGAGCGGGTACGCCGCGCGACCGGTCACCCGACTATTGACCAAGAGTTTGGAAATTTCCATTTCCAGAATTTGTGCGAATCGGTCCAATAGAAGGAGGTGTGCGCTGAGAAGGGGGAACGACCTGCGAAAATTCCAGGGACCAGCCGGGGTAACTGAATTTTCGCAGATTTTCACATCCGGAGAGCCCGGCCGCGGAAGGGTGCTGGATCGAGGTGTCGCGCGAGCGCATTCTGAACAGGAGAAGGGCGCGGCCTACGTTCGGGGCAGGGGAACGTAGGCCGCGCCGGGAGCTTGATCAGGGGCGGATCAGAAACCGGCCGTGATCTTGGAGAACTCCCAGGGTTGCTGGTCGGTACCACTGCAGGTCTCAGTGGTGCCACCGCCCGGGCAGGGGCGGTCGCGGTTCACCGACCAGAACGTGAAGCGGACGAGGCCCTTGGACTTGGCCCAGTCGCGGATCTTCGTCCAGGTGGCGGTCGTGGTGAGCTCCTTCTGGTCCGACATGCCGTTCATGCCGGAGATGCCCATGTGCTTGTAGGCGACCTCGTCCGTCCACTTGAAGGCGGACTTCAGGGCGTCCCTCAGGCCGTCGGACGCCTTGATGGTGTTGCCGTACATGTCGGAGCCGCCGTTGAAGTCGAACGGCATGATCGTGAACACGTCGACATCGGCCTGCAGCTTCGCCGACTGGTCGATGAGACGCTTGCCCGTGGCGTTCGGCCCGCTCGTGAGGGTGGGGAACGTGAGGATCGTCTGGATGCCGGGGTTCTTCTGCTTGACGATCTTCAGGGCGCCGAGAATGCGGTCCTGGACGGTCGCGTTCTCGAACTCGTCGGTGTTCTCGATGTCGATGTCGATGGCCTTGAGCTTGAAGGCGTCGATCACCTTCTGGTACGCGCCCGCGAGCGCTTCGGCCGAGGTGCAGTTCGGGCCGAGCTTGTTGCCCGACCAGCCGCCGATGGACGGCAGCACGTCACCGCCGGCCGCGCGGATCTTCGCGATCGTCTTCTCGTCAACTCCGCCGGTCAGCGGGCGCTGGCCGTCCCATCCGGGGTTGCAGCCACCGCTGGACAGGATGAACGCCATCGTGAACCACTTGACCCCGCTGGCGGTCATGACCGTGGTCGGGTCAGGCGGGTTGCCCCATCCCATGTACAGGTACGGGGCGGCGGCTCCGACGGCCGACTTCTCGGTAGCGGAGGGCTTGGTGACGGGCGTGGTGGTCGGAGCGGCGTGCGCCGAACCGGGCACCATCAGGGCGAGGTCCAGCGCGCAGAGCGCGGCGAGGACGGGCAGGAATCTTTTCAACTTTCGCTCCCGGGTAGGAGACGCGGACACGGCGGGAATCCCCCGGAACCCCGAGTTCGGTCAGGATGGGCGACACAGAGCACGGGCTGGCGGGGAGCGGGCCACTTTCGACCTCGAATCAATAGGAAAGTTTCCTATAAGTTCGCCTGCACAGTAACCAGCGCGTCGCCGTGGAGCAACCCCCTGTACCATCCGGAGCCGCGCCGTTTTCCGACCACCCCAGCTGACAGACCGAACCACCCCGCCCCCAGCGAAATTCGGCACAATATGACAAGGCGTGGGGAGGCGGCTGGCAGGGAATGGGAAAAGGCGGCATCGCGGGGGTGCGATGCCGCCCGAGTGACGACGTTCAGCAGCCGAGGACGTCGGCCAGATGGGTGAAGCCGGAGACGGTGAGATCGCTCGCGGTGTCGGACGCGCGGTCGGCGGTGCGCGCGGGACCCTTCTCCAGGGGACGCTCCAGGAACGCGGTGCCGAGCCCGGCCGCGCGGGCGCCGTCGATGTCCCACGTGTGGCAGGCGACCATGAGGACCTGCGCGGGAGCGACGTCCAGCAGTCTCGCGGCGGTGAGGTACGGCTGAGGTGCGGGCTTGTAGGCGCGCGCCAGCTCCGCCGACAGGACGCAGTCGAAGGGCAGGGCCGCCGCCTTGATGAGGTGGGTCATCAGGGCGAACCCGCCGTTGGACAGCGCGGCCACGACATGGCGTCGCCGCAGCCGCGCCAGCCCGTCCGCCGCGTCCTCCCACGCGGGCAGCCGATGCCAGGCGCGGACGAGCCGGTCGCGTGCGGCGCCGTCGAACGCGTCCGCGAGACCGCGGTCATCGAGGAGCCCGTCCAGCGATTCGCGGTGCAGCGTGTCGAGGTAGGCCCAGTCACGCTCACCGTCGTTCACGCGTCGCATGGACGGCAGGTAGCGGTCGCGCCACTCGTCGGCGAAGCCTCCGCCGTCCAGGCGCACGCCGAGCTCCGCGGCGACCGCGCCCACCTGGTCGGCGACGCCGGTGCGCCAGTCGACGGTGGTGCCGAAGATGTCGCAGGCCACGACCCGGACCCCGGCCGTGTCGAATTCCGTCATGAGCACCTCGCAGACCGACCCGCCTCCCTTCTATCACGGGCCTCCGTCCCTGGTGGGGACGGAGGCCCGGGTGCGGTCAGTCCTCCTTCGCCGAGGGCAGCCTGGCGGAGATGAGATCCATCACCGAGGAGTCCTGGAGCGTGGTCACATCGCCCAGCGAGCGGTTCTCGGCGACGTCCCGGAGAAGACGCCTCATGATCTTGCCGGAGCGTGTCTTCGGCAGTTCCGGAACGACGAGGATCTGCCGCGGCTTGGCGATCGGGCCGATCTCCCGCGCCACGTGGTCGCGCAGTTCCGCGGCGAGCGCCGGCCCCTCGTCCGCCGCCTCGCCGCGCAGGATCACGAACGCCACGATGCCCTGCCCGGTGGTCGGGTCCGTCGCGCCGACGACCGCCGCCTCGGCCACCTGCGGGTGGGAGACCAGCGCCGACTCGACCTCCGTCGTGGAGATGCGGTGCCCCGAGACGTTCATGACGTCGTCCACCCGGCCGAGCAGCCAGAGGTCGCCGTCCTCGTCCTTCTTGGCGCCGTCCCCGGCGAAGTAGAAGCCCCGCTCGGCGAACCGCGACCAGTAGGTGTCGGCGTAGCGCTCCGGATCGCCCCAGATGCCGCGCAGCATGGACGGCCACGGCTCGGTCAGCACGAGGTATCCGCCGCCCCCGTCCGGCACCGGGACGCCGTCGCCGTCGACCACGTCCGCCGCGATCCCCGGCAGCGCCACCTGGGCCGAGCCGGGCTTGGCCGCGGTGACGCCCGGCAGCGGGCTGATCATGATCGCGCCGGTCTCGGTCTGCCACCAGGTGTCGACGACCGGCGTCCGGCCGCCGCCGATGTGGTCGCGGTACCAGATCCACGCCTCCGGGTTGATCGGCTCGCCCACCGACCCGAGCAGCCGCAGCGAGGACAGGTCGAAACCGGCGGGCAGGTCGTCCCCCCATTTCATGAACGTGCGGATCGTCGTCGGCGCCGTGTACAGCAACGACACCCGGTACTTCTGGACGATCTCCCAGAACCGGCCGCGATGAGGGGTGTCCGGCGTGCCCTCGTACATCACCTGCGTCGCCCGGTTGGCGAGCGGGCCGTAGACGATGTAGGTGTGGCCGGTCACCCAGCCGACGTCGGCCGCACACCAGTAGACGTCGGTGTCCGGTTTGAGGTCGAAGACCGCGTGATGGGTGTAGGCGGCCTGGGTGAGGTAGCCGCCGGAGGTGTGCAGGATCCCCTTCGGCTTCGCCGTCGTCCCCGAGGTGTAGAGGATGAACAGCGGCTGCTCGGCGTCGAAGTACTCCGGGACGTGCGTCGCCGGTTGCCGCTCGACGAGGTCGTGCCACCACAGGTCGCGGCCCTCGGTGAACGGCACCGTCTCGCCGGTGCGCCGCACGACGAGGACGCGCCGCACGCCGGTGCCGGCCACCGCCTCGTCCGCCGCGGTCTTCAGCGCGCTCGGTTTGCCGCGCCGGAACCCGCCGTCCGCCGTGATGAGCACGGTGGCCCGCGCGTCCTCGATGCGGTTGCGCAGGGCCTCGGCGGAGAAACCGCCGAACACCACCGAGTGCGGCGCGCCGAGCCGTGCGCACGCCAGCATCGAGAAGACGGCCTCGGGAATCATCGGGAGGTAGATCATCACTCGGTCGCCGGCTCGCACGCCCAGTTCCACGAGGGCGTTCGCGGCCTTGCACACCTCGTCCTTGAGCTGCGCGTAGGTGATGGTGCGGGTGTCGCCGGGCTCGCCCTCCCATTGGATGGCGACCTGGTCGCCGTGCCCGGCGTCCACATGCCGGTCGACGGCGTTGACGGCCACGTTGAGCCGGCCGCCGGTGAACCATCGGGCGAACGGCCGTTCCCATTCCAGGGCAGTCGTCCACGGCCGTTGCCAGTCCAGTCGCCGGGCCTGCTCCTCCCAGAACGCGATCCGGTCGGACGAGGCGGCCGCGTACGCCGCCGCGGTGACGTTGGCGGCGCCGGCCAGCGCGGCGGGCGGCGGGAAGCGCCGCTCCTCGCGCATCAGGTTGGACAGGGTCGCCCCGGTCCCGGAGGTGTCGGTCACGGTGTCGTTCTCCTTCCGATCTCGCGGGTCGCGGCTAGCGGACGGGCCAGGTGGGCATCACGGTGCGCTTCCAGGTCGAGTTCGTGACCGTGGCGAAGGAGGTGTACCAGGCCAGTACCGCGGTGGCCAGGCCGAGGTAGCCGCCGACCTTCGTCATGTCGGCGTTGACGGCCAGGTCGCCGATCGCGAGGCAGACGAACGTGACGGTCAGGAAGACGAACACGGCCGCGACCGCGCCGCTCACCCGGAGCGAGGCGATCGTCATGTACGCCGTGAAGATCGTCCAGCCGAGTAGGAAGACGCCGACGGCGTGGGTGGCCTGGTCCGCGGTGGCGCCGGTCGGCTTGTAGAAGAACAGGATTCCGGCGAAGGCGAGCCAGAAGGCCCCGTAGGAAGTGAACGCGAGCGCGCCGAAGGTGTTGTCCTTCCTGAACTCCCACATTCCGGCGGCGAATTGCGCGAGCCCGCCGTAGAACAGCGCCAGTCCGAGAACGACGCTCTTCGTCCCCACTTCGAGGATGCCGGCGTTGACGCAGCTCAGCACAAATGTCGTCAGGGCGAATGCGGCCAGTCCCAGCGGACCGGGATCGGCGATTCCGGGTGCGGGTGCATGAGTCGGAGCCTGGGTCGGGGCCGGAGCCTGGAGCCTGCCCGCATCGATGTCGGCCATTGTTCCCTCCCATCGCGCGTCTGGCGACGCGCCTATTTACTAGGGCGAACATAAGGCTGCGGAGTTGGGCGAAATAGAGCATGTCAGAGCAGATCGGCAAGTGGTGACACCCGGGCGACGGCGTGCGCCCGCCGCCGAGCGAACGGTCCGTCCACCGCGATCAGCGGTCCACCCGGCGCGGGTCGCCGGTGTCCGGCCGCACCGACTCGGGGGCGTGCATCCGCACCATCACCGACGCGATGCCGGGCCGCAACCGCCGCCGGGTCAGCCGGGACACGACGATCATGACCAGGAACGCGATCGGGACGGTCAGCGCGGACGGCTCGGCCAGCAACTCGCGCGGCCATCCGCGCAGGGCGGGAACCAGCGTCGAGACGATCACCGCGGCGGTGGCCAGGCCGCCGCCGGCGACCAGGCCCGCAGCGGCCCCCGCGGCGGTGAGCCCGCGCCACCAGATCCCGAGCAGGAGCAGCGGGCAGAACGAGGACGCCGCGACCGCGAACGGCAGTCCCACCGCGCGTGCGATCGGCACGCCGCCGGTCGACACCGCGATGGCGAACGGGACGCAGATCGCCGCCACCGTGCCGATGCGGAACGGATGGTAGCGGCGCAGCCCGGACAGGATGTCCTGGGCGAGCACCCCGGCGACCGACATGGTGAGCCCGGACGAGGTGGACAGGAACGCCGCGAACGCGCCGGCCGTCACCAGGGCGCCGAGCAGCCGTCCCGCCAGGCCGGGCACCAGATGGCCGGGCAGCAGCAGGACGATCGCGTCGGTGTCGCCGGTCACCAGCAGCTCCGGGGCGTAGATCCGGCCCAGCGCGCCGTACGCGGTGGGCAGCAGGTAGAAGCCGCCGAGCAGGCCGAGGACGGCGAGCGCCGTGCGCCGTGCGGCCCGCCCGTCCGGGTTGGTGTAGAAGCGCACGAGGATGTGCGGCAGCCCCATCGTCCCCAGGAACGTCGCGATGACCAGCGAGTACGTTGCGTACAGCGGGTGCCCGTGCCCGTTCGCGCCGTTGAGTGGTGACGCCCACGCACGGTTGCCCTCGATCGCCGAGCCGTCCATCACCGGCGCGGCGGCACCGGCGGGGAAGGTGAGGTGAGCGTCCGCCGCCACCGTGTGCCGCCCGGCCGCGAGCGGCAGCGCGCCGCCGGCCCGCCGCCCGTCCACCGTGCCGTGCGCGGTCACCGCCACGGGGGCGCGCACCCTGACGCGTGTCGCGGTGTCGAACCGCACCGTCGTGGCCGACGGGAACACCGGCACGTCGTGGTCCGTCACCTGCGGCGCGCCCTGACCGGACCAGGCGAACCCGATGAACAGCAGCGGGATCGTGATCGCCGTGATCTTCACGCAGTACTGGAACGCCTGCACCGCGGTGATGCTGCGCATCCCGCCGACGGACACGCTGGCGACGACGACCGTGACGATGATCAGTGCGCCCAGCCAGGGCGGCGCGCCGGTGATCACGTGCAGGGTCAGTCCCGCGCCGCGCAGCTGGGGGACGAGGTACAGCCAGCCGACGACGACCACGAGCACGCTCGCCATCCGGCGCACCGCCGGGGACCCGAGCCGCGCCTCGGCGAAGTCCGGCAGCGTGTACGCGCCCGAGCGGCGCAGCGGCGCCGCCACGAGCAGCAGCAGGACGAGGTATCCGGCGGTGTAGCCGACCGGGTACCACAGCATGTCGGCGCCATAGGCCATGACCAGACCCGCGACGCCGAGGAACGACGCCGCCGACAGGTACTCCCCGCTGATCGCCGAGGCGTTCCAGGTCGCCGACACGGTCCGGGAGGCGACGTAGAAGTCCGACGTCGTCCGCGACCGGCGGAGCCCACGGCTGCCGATCAGGACGGTGACCACCGTGACCACCGCGATGGCGACGATGGCGTAGCCGGCGCTCACGAACGGTCGACCAGGTCCTCGAAGGCGCGCTCGTTGCGCTCGGCTTGGCGCACGTAGAGCACCGCGCCCGCGACCATCACCGGATACACGAGCACGCCGAGCAGCAGCCAGGGCAGCGGTAGTCCCGCGACCTGGACGTCCCGTACCGGCGGCACGAACGCGAACAGCAGCGGCAGCGCGCCGAGCAGCACCCCGAACAGCGCGCACACCCGGATCGCCAGATGCAGTTGCACGCGCATCAGCGACCGGATCATCAGGTCGCCGAGCTGTGTCTGCTCGTGCAGGTCGCGCCGTCCGCCGGCGCCCGGCCGCAGCACCGCCGCCCGCCCTCCGGACCGTTCCACCGTGACTCGCCGCGCGGTCAGGTCCCCCGCGGTCAGGGTGTCCAGGCCCGGGACGTCCAGGTCCGGAACGTCCAGGTCCGGGATGTCCGGATCCGGGATGTCCGGTACGGGGGCGGTCATAGCCGGGACGCGCCCGGCCTGGCGCTGCGGACGAGGCGGTCCCGCAGGGCGCGGGTGTTGCGGCGGCTGACCGGGAGCCGCATGTCACCGACGCGGATCGCGCACCGGCCCGACTCGACGTACATCTCGTCGATGTAGGCGAGCGCGACCAGGTGCGAGCGGTGCACGCGGATGAAGCCCGCGTCGCTCCACGCATCCTCCAGCGCGGTGAGCGAGGTGCGGACGAGGTAGCTCTCCTGCCGCGTGTGCCGGCGCGCGTAGTCGCCGTGCGCCTCGGCGTACCGGACCTCCGAGCGCCGGACGAACCGGGTGACGCCGACCAGCTCGACCGGGATCGTCTCGTCGTCGGTGGTCACGGCGGGGCCCGGCCGCCCGGTCACCGCCTCGACGACCCGGCGGACGGCCTCGGCCAGCCGCTCCTGGCCGACCGGCTTGAGCAGGTAGTCGACCGCGCCCAGCTCGAACGCCTCCACCGCGTGCGTCTCGTACGCCGTCACAAAGACGATCTTCGGTGGGCGCTCGAAGTGGGCGAGCACGCGGGCGAGGTCGAGCCCGGACAGCCCCGGCATGCGGATGTCGAGGAACAGTGCCGCCACGGCGGAGTCCTCCAGCGCGCGCAGCGCGGCGGCCCCGGTGGACGCCGTGGACACCCGCCGCACCCGGTGGTCGGCGGCCAGCAGGTACGCCAGATCCTCGATCGCGGGCAGTTCGTCGTCCACGACGAGGACGTGCAGGCCCTCGTCCGGTTCCTGTACCTCCTGGCCGTGCTCTTGTGGAAGGACAGGCCCCCACGCCCCCCGGGATGATCTGTGCTCCTGTGGGGGGACGACCCCCCACGCCCCTCGGACCGAACCCGTCATGAGACGCTCACCCCCGCCTTGTACTTCGGGATCCGCAGGCTCACCTTCGTTCCGGCGCCCGGCCCGGTCTGGATGACCAGGCCGAACGCGGTGCCGTACACCTGGCGCAGCCGCTCGTCGACATTGACGAGACCGACCGAGTCACCGCCCGGCCGCTCGCCGTCCAGCGCCCGCCGGATGCGTTCGGGGTCCATGCCGACGCCGTCGTCCTCCACGCTGAGCAGGCACTCCTGCCCGGCGTCCTCCGCCACGATCGTGACGTGCCCGACGCCGGTCTTGAGCTCCAGCCCGTGCCGGACGGCGTTCTCCACCAGCGGCTGGACGCACAGGAACGGCACTGCGACAGGCAGCACCTCCGGGGCGATCCGCAGGCTCACCCGGAGCCGGTCGCCGAACCGCGCGTGCTCCAGCAGCAGGTACCGGTCGATCGAGCGCAGCTCCTCGGCGAGCGTGGTGAAGTCGCCGTGGTTGCGGAAGGAGTAGCGGGTGAAGTGCGCGAACTCCAACAGCAACTCCCGCGCCCGGTCCGGTTGCGTGCGGACGAACGCCACGATCGTCGTCAGCGAGTTGTAGATGAAGTGCGGGGAGATCTGCGCGCGCAGCGCCCGCACCTCCATCTCGGCGAGCCGGGTACGGGAACGGTCCAGCTCGGCGAGTTCGAGCTGGGTGGAGACCCAGCGGGCGGTCTCGCCGACGGCGCGTACCAGGCCGGCGGTGGCGGCGGAGTCGTAGGCGGCGAGGGTGCCCACGATGTGGTCGCCGGCCGTCAGCGGCGCGATCACCGCGTGCAGGAGCGGGCAGTCGGGGTCGGTGCAGGCCACCTGGTCGGACTTGAGCACCTCGCTGCGGCCGGTGCCCACCGGGCGGCGGGCGTGCCGGACGGCGTCGCAGGCGTGCCGTTCACCGGTTCCGTCCCACGCGAGCAGGGACTGGCCGTCGGTGACCGCGACCGCCTGGCAGCCGAGGAGGGCCCGCAGGTGCCGGGCGGCGCGTCCGGCGCCCTGGGCGTCGAGGCCGCCGCGCAGCGAGCGCGCCGCGACGGAGACGGTGTGCAGCGTCTGGTAGGTCGCCTGTTCCGCCGGCCCGCCGAGATATCGGCGCGACCGCGTCACGACGCGCAGGAGCGTGCCGACCGCCAGGACCGCGCCGGTGATAACGAGTGTGGCCAGTGTCGTCTGCATCCGCACACGCCCTTGATCGCAATTGCGGCAACTATGACACGCCCGTTTCGGGCAGATCAATGGCGGGTTTCGGAGATTGAACGAACGGCTGGACTGCGGGTCGTGGCCGGCCCCGCAGCCCAGCACGCTTCTCGTGGTGACTAGTGGTTGAAGGGGGTGAGCGCGTTCCAGAACCCGCAGTGGTGCTGCTTCCCAATCTCCGTGGTCAGCTCGCTGTCACCTGCGGGTGCCATTGACAGGACCTGCTGCTCGCGCTTGGTGAACTTCGGCCAGTACGGCGCGCCGTCCACGGTCGGGCTGCCGGTGCGCGCGAAGCCCGTCCACTGCGCGGTGATCTGGTTGCCGAGCGCCTGCTGGTTCGGGTTCGGCGGAACGGGGCCGGGCGCGAGGAACTGGTTCTCGCCGACGTGGAACGAGCCGTTCGGCTTGGTCTTGTCGAGCCAGGACGCGGGCGGGGCGTCGGCGTTGTCGGTCTGGTAGGCGTACACGGTCAGGTGCTTGGCGAGGCGCTGGTCGTTGAGCAGCGCCGGGCAGACGGAGTTGGAGTCGGCGACGAGCGTCCGGTAGGCGATGAACGCCGACGGCTCCGGGAACCGCTTGATCGGGTAGAGGTCGAACACGGCGGCGGCGTGGGGGCCGTACTGCTGCCGGACGAGCCGCTGGTAGTCGGCCGGGGTGTCGGCGTTCTCCAACTGGGTCTCATCGCGGTCCACGCCGTGCATGAGCGTGACGTCGTTGACCTTGCCCTTCTTGAACGCCTCCGCGGGCGACATCGGCAGCGTCCGGCCGTCCGCGATGGGCGCGATGGTGCCCTTGTCCGGTCCGAGCCCGTCACCCGACCTGTCGAGCAGCGTCTGCACCGGCACGTTGCGCAGGCAGGCGGCCGTGGCGGCCGAGCCACAGCCGAGGGCTTGCGCGAATCGCGCCCCGGTCCGCTCGGCCTGCTTGAGCGTCGGCAGTTCCGACTTGCAGTCGCCCGGCTGCCAGGAGGTGTTGACGGTGCCGCCGCGCAGCGAGTTGTACTCGCCGCTCTGCGCGATGCCCTTCTGGAACAGGCCCTTCGAGCCGGGCGAGGCGGTGTTGGCGCAGACGCTCGCGCCGCCCGCGGACGCGCCGTAGATGGTGACGTTGTCCGGGTCCCCGCCGAACTTGGCGATGTTGCGCTTCACCCAGCGCAGCGACTCCTGCTGGTCCTGGATGGCCCAGTTCCCCGAGTTCGGGCCGAGCGACTCGTGGGCCATGAACCCGAAGATGCCGAGCCGGTAGTTCACCCCGACCTGGACGACATTGCCCGCCCGCGCGAGGTGGCTGCCGTCCGCCGGCCTGCCGAGCAGCCACCCGCCGCCGTGGAACTCGACCATCACCGGCAGTTTCTTGCCGCGCGGGGACGCCGGTGCCCGGACGTTGACGTTGAGGCAGTCCTCGTTGACCGAACCGGCACCGAGCGCGTTCGACTGCGGGCAGTTCGGCCCGCTCGTGGTCGCCGGGTAGGTGGCCGTCCAGGCGGGGCGCTTGCGCGGCGCGGCCCAGCGCAGGTTCCCGACCGGAGCGGCGGCGTAGGGGACGCCCAACCAGGACTTGACGCCGTCCGCGACGACGCCGCAGACGGGCCCGGTGTCGGTCCGGACGGCGGTCCCGTCCGCGCAGTCGTCCGCGGCCGCCTGCGCGGTGGTGCCCGAGGCCGCGGGCAGCGCACCGGTCAAGGAGGTCAGGAGTAGGGCGACCGAGGTCGCTGCGGCGGCGATCACTGAAGTGATGACCGGATTTCGGAGACGCTTCGGCTTCATACGGTTGCTCCTTGTCATGGACGACGGAGCGGACGTCGTCACCCAGCGGAATGCGCCTTGACGTGCGGGAGGTCTGCGGGAGATCGGGTGGAGGTCGGGTCGGCGAACCGACGATAAGACGCCCGTACGGATCGGGACAGTCCTCCTGGCGGCGCCTTCGGCAAGCGGTGAGTCCGCGTCGCCCGCGGGTGACGCGCCCCGATGAACGGTCGATTAACCGCGATTAGCGCCTTTTCATGACCTGTCACGACCCGTCGGGTGGCGTGCTGACAGCGCGGCCACCGTCCTGGCGAGCGGGAGGAAGTGGGGCAAAGCCACCATCGATTGTCCGCCCATCGTGCTGATCGCACCGTTCGTCCGCCGAAGACAGGGCGCTCAGCGCACGGAACCGGCTGCTCGACGCAGCGCCGCCACGCCCCTCTTCGCGCCGCCACCTGATCATGTCACGCTCCGCCCAGTCCATATACGCCCCAGTACGGGCGGGACCGATCGGGGAGCGGGCAGCAGCGGACAGAAGGGACCTGTGAGATGAGACGACGGCGTGACACGGGGAGACGGCGTGCCGCGAGCGGGCGTGCCGGTCAGGGTCGTGCGACGAGCAGACCCGCCGGAGCGGGCCCCGGACGGCTGCTGGTCCTCGCCACCGCCGCCCTCGCGCTGGGCGGCACCGCGGCGATCCCGGGCGCGGCGGCCTCCGCCGACACCCCCCGCACGGCGCAGCGCTGTGACTTCACCGAGCAGAAGGACGTCGCCACGAAGATGCGCGACGGTACGGTCCTGCGCTCGAACGTTCTCACCCCGACGGGCGGCGGCGACTTCCCCGTCATCCTCATGCGGCTGCCGTACAACAAGGAGCGCGCCGAGGACATCTTCTACGACCGGCCGACCCGGTACGCCTCCGCCTGCTACGTCGTCGTGGTGCAGGACGTCCGCGGTCAGTACAAGTCGGACGGCGATTTCTACCCCTACCGCAGCGAGGGCACGGACGGCTACGACACGATCGAGTGGGCCGCCCGGCTCCCGCACTCGAACGGCAAGGTCGGGATGTACGGCTTCTCCTATCCCGGCCTCACCCAGTGGATGCCCGCCACGCTGCGGCCGCCGCACCTCGTCACGATCATCCCGGCGTTCACCTCGTCCGACTACTACGACGGCTGGACCTACGAAGGCGGCGCGATGTACCAGTCGTTCACGCAGGCGTGGCCGCTCAGCTCGCTCGCCAACAGCTCCGTCCGCAAGTACCCGGACGGGGCGAAGCTCGACGCGGAGATGAACGCGGCGAGCCGGCACCTGTTCAGCACGTGGTACCGGTCGCTGCCGCTGAACGCGTTCCCGCCGCTGTACCCGAAGGACCACCGGGTCGCGCCGTACTACTACGACTGGATCAAGCACCCGAGCAACGACGCGTACTGGCAGCGCTGGAGCATCCGCACGCGCTACCCGCAGGTGACGGTCCCGTCGCTGAACTTCGGCGGCTGGTACGACATCTTCCTGGACGGCACCGCCGAGAACTTCGCCGGGATGCGCGCCAAGGGCGGCTCGCAGGCCGCACGACAGGGCAGCACGCTGCTGCTCGGCCCGTGGACCCACGGCGGGCACGGCAGCCGGTCGGGCGCGGTGGACTTCGGCCCCGAGGCCGCCGTCGACATCGACGCGCTGCAACTGCGCTGGTTCGACCACTGGCTCAAGGGCGTCCAGAACGGGGTGGAGAAGGACCCGGCGGTCAAGGTCTTCGTCATGGGCGCGAACAAGTGGCGCACCGCGAACGCCTGGCCGATCCCCGGCACCGTGAACACGAAGTACTACCTGAACAGCGACGGCGACGCGAACACGCTCACCGGCAGCGGCACGCTGAGCACGACACCTCCCTCAGGTCGCGGACAGACCGACCGCTACCGTTACGACCCGGACAACCCGGTGCCGAGCTTCGGCGGGCGTTTCCAGGACTCGGTCCCCGGCGGCCCCCAGGACCAGCGGCTCATCGAGCAGCGCCCCGACGTCCTCGTCTACAACACGCCCGCGCTGGAGAAGGACACCGAGGTCACCGGCCCGATCTCGGTCACGCTGTACGCGTCCTCGTCCGCCCACGACACCGACTGGACGGCCAAGCTCACCGACGTCTCCCCGGACGGCGCCTCGATGCTCGTCCAGTACGGCATCCAGCGGGCCCGCTACCGCAACTCGCTGGAGCACCCGTCCCTGATCAAGCCGGGGAAGGTCGAGAAGTACACGATCAAGATCTGGCCGACCGGCAACGTCTTCAAGGCCGGGCACCGGATGCGGCTGGAGATCTCCAGCAGCAACTTCCCGATGTACGACCGCAACCCGAACACCGGCCACACGTTCGGGACCGACCGCCACACCCGCGTGGCGGACCAGACGATCTACCACGACGCCGCCCACCCGTCCTCGATCGAACTCCCGATCCAGCCGACGCCGGTCGGCTGACCCTCCGCCGGGCGCCCACCCCCCGGGGCGCCCGGCCTTCCGCCGGGAATGGGTTTGCCCGCGGCGCCGGCGCCTGCCTAGCCTCAGTCGACGTGACTGACGACACGGCGGCGATCAACCGCGCCAACTGGGACGTCTGGGCCGCCGCGCACGGGCAGGACGCGTACTACGACAGCGTCGGCCTCGTCGCCGGAGCAGACTCGCTGACCGACGTGGAGAACGCCGCGGTCGGCGACGTGACGGGCCTGGACGTCCTGCACGTCCAGTGCCACCTGGGCTTCGACTCGATCTCCTTGGCCCGCCGCGGCGCCCGGGTGACGGGCGTCGACTTCTCGCCCGTGGCCCTGGAGAAGGCCCGTGACCTGGCCCGCCGCTGCGCCGCCGACGTCCGCTTCGTCGAAGCCGACGCCACCGACCTGCCCCCGGAACTGCACGGCCGGTTCGACCTCGCCTACGCCACCATGGGCATCCTGTGCTGGATCGGCGACATCGACGCCTGGATGCGTTCGGTCGCCGCGACCCTGCGACCGGGCGGCCGCCTCGTCCTCATCGACGGCCACCCCCTCTCGCTGATGACCGCCGGCCTCGATCCCCTCGTCCTGGACTTCCCCTACGCCTTCGACGGCCCCCACGAGTTCAGCGGGACCGCCTCCTACGCCACCGAGACCGATCCCACGACCTCGGTCGAGTTCGCCCACTCGCTGGGCGAGATCGTCACCGCCGCCGTCGTGTCCGGACTGCGCATCACCCGCCTGGACGAGCACCTCGACTCGCCCCTGGAACTGGGCCCGGGAGGCCCGCCCGGCCCCGACGGCCGCTACCGCTTCCAGCTGAGCGGCCAGGACCTCCCCGTCCTCTACACCCTGAGGGCCGAACGCCCCGCCCGCGCCTGACTCTCCGCGACGATCCGGCGCCGGTTCTGGGGCTGGACGGGTTGATCATCTTTCGTTAGCTTGCGAGCCATGAAGCCGATCGCCCGGAAGATGTCCTTCGCCGGTGTGTGCCTGGTCGCGGCGTCCCTGGCGGTGCCCGGTGTCGCCGGGGCCGCCGAGAGAGCGGCCCATCCCGAGCCGGGATGGCGGCTCACCCCGACCGGGACGGACTCGCGGCTGCGGGGCCTCGCCGCGGTCGGCCGGAAGGTCGCCTGGGCGGCGGGCAGCGGCGGGACCGTGCTGCGGACCATCGACGCCGGCCGCACCTGGCAGCGGGTCGGCCCGGCCGATGCGGCGGGGCTGGAGTTCCGCGACATCGAGGCCGTCGACGCCGAGCGGGCCGTGGTCCTCGCGATCGGGGAGGGCGAGGCGTCGCGCGTCTACCGGACCTCGGACGGCGGGCGCACCTGGACGCTCGCCTTCAAGAACGACGAGCCCCGCGCGTTCTACGACTGCATGACGTTCTTCGACCGGCGGCACGGGCTGGCCGTCAGCGACCCCGTGGACGGACGGTTCCGCATCATCTCCACCGACGACGGCGGGCGCAGCTGGCGTGTGCTTCCCAACACCGGGATGCCCGACGCCCTCGCCGGCGAGGCCGCGTTCGCCGCCAGCGGGCAGTGCCTGGTGAGCCATGGGTCGCGGGACGTGTGGCTCGCGACCGGAGGCGGGTCCAAGGCGCGGGTGTTCCACTCCCGGGACCGCGGGCGCACGTGGACCGTGGCCGACACGCCCCTGCCCAGCAGCGCGTCCCAAGGCGTCTTCGCGGTCGCGTTCCGCGACTCCCGTCACGGGATCGCGGTGGGCGGTGACTACCGTCCGGGGGAGCCCTCCCCGACGGCCGCCGCGACCACCGGCGACGGCGGGCGCACGTGGCGTCCCGCGCGGCGGCCTCCGGCCGAGTACAGGTCCGGCGTCGTGTGGCCGGCGTACACCGGTCGAGCCGCGCTCGCCGTGGGGCCGACGGGCAGCGATCGCACGTTCGACGCAGGCCGTTCGTGGACGCGTTTCGACGCCGGGAGCTTCGACACCGTCGACTGCGCCCCCGACCGCGCCTGCTGGGCGGCGGGGGAGAAGGGCCGGGCGGCGACGCTGGTCCTCAGGGCCGGTTCCGGCACCTCCGCCGGGCGGTGACCGGACCGCCGCGATCCACCTCAAGATCACCTCTGACCAGGCCGATCACGACCGGAGTCCGGAAGCGGTCAACGGGGATTGGGATCGTTCCATTGGGTGGAACTGGTGCTCCTGTGACCCAATGGACTGCTGTTTCGGCAGCTCAGAGCTTGTCTGGTCAGGCCATAGTGCCGCATCGCGACTCCTGATGCCGGTGTCCTGACCTCAGGAGCGGTCGTGCGCGCCTTGTATCGGTCCAGACCCGGCCGGCGTTACCGTCACCTGCCTGTCATCACAGATCGTCCGAAACCGGTCACCTAGTGCTCCCGGGTTCGCGGATAGCCTCTCGTCAAGTTCGCGCGGGCTCGCCAGTTAGCCGCGGAACGGAATCACCGGGGGCTGGGCTTCATGACACACGTTCACCATTTCACCTATGGGCCGCTCACCCCGATCGCCGCCTATGTGATGTCCTTCGTCGGGTCGCTGCTCGGCTTGCAGTGCACGTCCCGGGCGCGGGTCGCCAGCGGACGGTCGCAGGCGTCCTGGCTGGCGCTCGCGGCGCTGTCCATCGGCGGCACCGGCGTCTGGGTCATGCACTTCATCGCAATGCTCGGGTTCAGCGTGAGCGGCCTGGACATCCGCTACAACATCCCCCTCACGCTGCTCAGCGCCGTCATCGCGATCGTGGTCGTCGGGATCGGGATGTTCCTGGTCGGGTTCGGCGGCGAGAAGGCGCGCTTCGTCCTGCCGGGCGGCGTCATCACCGGGCTCGGGGTGGCCAGCATGCACTACGCCGGGATGGCGGCCATGAACATGCCCGCGGACGTCTCCTACCAGCCGGGCATCGTGCTGCTCTCCATCGTGATCGCCGTCGTGGCCGCCAGCGCCGCGCTCTGGTTCACCCTCCACGTCCGCCGCACCGCCGCCACCGTCGGCGCGGCGTTGATCATGGGGGTGGCCGTCTCGGGAATGCACTACACCGGGATGGCGGCCATGCGGGTGCAGTCCCTGCCGGGGGCCGATCCGGCGTCCGGCGCCCAGGCCGGCAACCTGCTGATGCCCCTGATCGTCGGGGTCAGCATCGTGGCGGTCGCCCTGCTGGTGATCGTCTCGGTGTACCCGAACGAGAACGAGGTGCTCTACATGGCCGAGCTGGAACGGCGGGTCCGCGACCGCAGGACGGGGCCGCCGCCGCCCGCACAATCGCCGGCCATCGAGAGGAAGGCGGGCGAGTGGTTCGGCGGAGGCCCACCGTCGGCGCAGTGACCTGCCCGGTCGACCTCGTGCGAGGGCTCACCGTCCGTCGATGTTGAGGTCGCCTCCGACCTGGTAGACGCGGCTCCGTCCGGACGCCCGCGCCCGCTGTCGCACGACGGTGACGCCGTCCCCGGACGCGACGATCCCGTGGTTGTCCCCGCCGACGGCGTTGGACCGCTCCCCGGAGGCGTCCACCCGCGCGCCGGAGCCGTCGCCGCCGTCCGGACGCCGGTCGGCCACCAGCCCGTACACCGCGACGGCCAGCCCGGCCACCGCGACGAAAACCCCGACCACGCTGGCCAGCTTGTCGGCCCTGTCCAGGCCCGCCGCCACCGAGTACACCGCCATCCCGGCGAGCGCCGCCACCGCGACCGCACCACCGGCCCGAACCAGTACACGCCGTGCCATGCCCCCATCATCGGTCACCCGTCCTGCGGCCACCCGGTCCTATGACACCCACGGCGGGAATTTCTAGGCGAGTTCGGGTCTCCTCAGGCGTATCGGCGTCGCCATGGCCCATAGGGCGATCACCGCGCAGGCGGTGCCAGCGACCAGGCACGCGGCCATGACCCCGAAACGTGCCGCCGCCCCGGTCAGCACGGCCACGCCGAGAGGTCCGAGGGTGTTGTGGATCGTCCAGAAGGAGGCGGTGACGCGGCCGAGGAGATGGTCGGGGGTGACCTCCTGGCGGAATGACATCGAGCAGATGCCGGCGACGCCGGTGGAGAACGAGCGGACGGTGGCCAGAACACCGACCAGCAGCGCGCCCGGCGCCACTCCGAGGAAGGCGATCGTTGCGCCGCACAATGTCCAGGAACCGATCCAGCACACGCCGAAACCGAAACGTCTCCGTGCGGTCGCCACGACGGACGCCGCCAGGAACGAGCCCGTCGTGGCGGCGGCCAGAACGTATCCGACGACCCGGTCAGAATGGCCGAGGTCGTGTTTCAGGTAAAAGATGATGAGGTTGGTCAGGCCGTAGGTGATGAAGATGAGCAGGGACAGCAGAACGGTGAGTGCGCGCAGCACCGGATGCTTCCACAGAAAGACGACACCGGCGAGAAAATCCCTGATCACGCCACGGCGCTGTGCATTGTCAGCGCCGGTCTCTCCACGCTCTCGGGGCCGCACCCTGACCAGAAGGAGCCCGGTGGCGGACAGCGCGAAACTGCCCGCGTCCACCGCGATGGCCATGGCCGGCCCGACCAGGCCGGAAACGATTCCGGCGAGCAGTGGGCCGCCGACGCCGGCCACCGCGTAGGCCGAGTAGAGATGCCCATTGGCCCTGGTGATCTCGTGCCCGCCGACCAGTCCGGGCACCACCGTCACGTAGGTGACCTGAAACTGCATCGCGAAGGCGCCGGCCAGGGGCACGACCAGGAAGAGGAGCCATACCTGGGGCGCGGACAGCCACACGAGCGGGATCGCCCCGTAGAGGACACAGCGGGCCACATCGCAGACGATCAGCAGGGCACGCCGGTTCACCCGGTCGGCCACGTACCCGGCGAAGAGGCCGGTGACGATCGAGGAGACACCGGCGAGGCTCGTCACGATTCCCATCTGGACGAGTGACCCCGTCGTCTGCAAGACCAGGAGCGGCACCGCTATAAGGGAAAAGGCGTCACCTACCGCCGACAGAGTCTGCGCAGTGAGAAAGGTTTGAAAGTTTCGATTTCTCCACAGGGACATGTCTCCTCCGGAGGGTATCCGTCGCCCTTACGGCCGCAGGGGTGACAGAGGTCATTCTAGTGCTTCAAGATCATGTTTTGGCCGGCCCTGTGGCCTGCGTACCCTCGCGGTGGTACAGCTGGCTGTACCACGAACATGCTTGTTCACGCCCAACAGAGATGGGAGCCCGCTCTCTCGTCGCTCCCTCTTCTCCTTCCTACGGTGATGGCATCGCAATAGCGATGCCATCACCGATTCGCGAGGGAGTTCGTGACTGATGCGCGTCAGGATCAGCAAGAAACTTACCGCCACGGCGCTCGCCGCCACCGCGATGGCCGGGGCCGGGTTCGCTCACCCGGCGGCCGCCGCGCCCAAGCCGGCGCAGGACTCGTTGCAGGAACGGGTGAACGCGATCCAGGCGACCAAGGCGGTCGTCGGTGTGCAGGCGCAGTCGATCGGTCCGAAGGGCTCCCAGTACGCCACCGCCGGGGTGTCCGACAGGGAGACCGGTGAAGCGGTGGAGGCGGGGGAGGCCTACCGGATGGGCAGCGCCACCAAGACGTTCGTCGCCGCCGTGGTGCTGCAAATGGTGGCCGAGGGCAAGCTGTCCCTCGACGACACCGTGGAGCGTTGGCTGCCGGGGGTGGTGACGGGCAACGGCAACGATGCTTCGAAGGTCACCATCCGGCAGTTGCTTCAGCACACGAGCGGAATCTTCAACTACACCTTTGACTTTCCTCCGCTCACCGACAAGAAGGCGTTCGAGGCCAATCGCTTCAGGACCTGGACCGGTCAGGAACTGGTGGCGATCGCGATGCGGCACAAGCCGGAATTCACTCCCGGCTCCCGCTGGAAGTACTCCAACACCAACTACACCCTGGCCGGAATGATCATCGAGAAGATCACCGGCCGCGGCTGGTACCAGGAGGTGACCCGGCGCATCATTCAGCCGCTCGGACTGCGCGGGACCTCCGCTCCCTACGACCAGCCCTTCATCGTGGCCCCCCACACGCGTGGCTATTCGGCCTTCCCCACCCCCGACAACCAGGACCCGCCGGTCGAGGACGCGATCGACACCAGTGACTGGAACCCCTCGGCGGGCGGTGCGGCCGGGGCCATGGTCACCACCACCGCCGACCAGAACCGGTTCTTCACCGCCCTCCTGAAGGGCCAGGTGGTGCCCGCGGCGCAGCTGGCCGAGATGAAGACCACGGTGCGGGCAGAGGAACTGGAGGCCGTGTGGCCGGGGGCGCGCTACGGGCTCGGACTGCTCCAGGCCTCGCTGACCTGCGGCGGGAGCTACTGGGGCCACCCTGGCGACGTCGCGGGCTATGCCACCCGGAGCGGTGTCACCACCGACGGCGCGCGCTCTGTCGTGGTGGAGACGACGGGGGACGGTACCAACTCCGACCTCTCCACCCTGCGTGCGCAGAACGCTTTGATCGACAGGGAGTTGTGCGCCGCCGGATCCAAGTAAAAGTACCGGGCCGGAATGGGGATGCCACTCGAAAGAGACGCACGAAAGCCACCGCCGAGGCCGTCCACAACCGGGCGGTTCCGGTGGTGGCTCCTTTGCGGTGCGCTCCGAACGTGATTCTCAGCGGCGCCGGTTCCGGTAATGCTGGATGATCAGAGCGGTGGCGCTGGCGAGCGTGGCGGCCCCGAAGGCGGCCGCGACACCGTCGCAGGCGCCCTTGGTCGCCGTCGTCCCGGCGGCGCCGGTCACCAGCAGCAGCCAGAGCATCGGCCGGGTTTTCCCGCCCTGCGGGCGCGTGGACGGAGTGGAGGAGGGCGCGGATGACGTCTCGGAGAAGTCGTCAGGGTCCGTCATTTGCGTTCTCCTGATTCAGTGGTGCTATTGCCAGGAGACACGCTAGGAACCGCCATGGTGGAAAGCGATCCAGCCACCGAGCCGTCTTCGGTACAGCAGGCTGTACCACGCGCGGCCGTCGGCGCAGATCGCTCTGCTGTCCTGGCGTCACCGGCCGAGGAGGTACAGATGCTCGCGGAGGAGTCAGGACCGGCCGTTTCCCGGCGGAGCGGAGGGAAGGCGATAGCGCGCGCCCGCGCCATCCTCGACGCGCTCGAACACCTCGTGGGCGGCCTCGGCACGGCCATGCTGGCGCTCACCGCCCTGACCTGGATCCTCGTGGTGGGGCTCGCGTGCTTCACCGGTGTGGGCCTCCTCTTAGCCCGTACCGTGCCACGCGTCGTGCGGACGGCGGCCGACCGGGAGCGCGCGAGGCTCTCCCGGTGGGGTCCGGAGATCATCTGCGCGGGACCAGTACCCAACCGCGCGCGTGCCGCGTACGCGGACCCGGTCTTCCGGCGTGAGCTGCGCTGGGTGTTCATCCACGGGACGTTGGGCCTGTTCCTCAGCCTGGTGGGGGCGACGACCGCGATCAACGCCGCGCAGGACATCACCTTCCCGCTGTGGTGGCGGCTGCTTCCTGAGGGCAAGGCCACGCCGAACCTGGTGTTCTGGACGGTGCGCGACAACACCGACGCCGTGGCGGTCTCGCTGCTCGGCGTGGGGCTCGGCGTCGCCTTCCTGGTCCTTGGGACGGGAATGGCCTGGTTGCAGGCGTTGCCGGGGCGGCGGCTGCTGGTGCCCAACGCCGACAGCGACCTGACCCTGCGGGTCGCGCGGCTGTCGGCCACCCGCGCCGCCGCGCTGGACGCCCACGGGACGGAACTGCGGCGGATCGAGCGCTCGCTGCACGACGGGACCCAGAACCGGCTCGTCGCCGTCACCGTGCTGCTCGGTGCGACGCGCCGAGCGCTGGCGCGCGATCCCGCCAGCGCGGGCGCCGTCCTCGAACGCGCCCAGGACGCCGCCGAGCAGGCGCTGGCCGAGCTCCGCACGGTCGTGCGCAGCATCCTGCCGCCCGTCCTCGCCGACCGGGGGCTCGCCGGCGCGCTGGCCGGGCTCGCGGCCGACTGCGGAATCCCCTGCCGGGTGGACGTCGACGTCCCCGTCCGCTGCGCCGCGTCCGTCGAGGCCACCGCCTACTTCATGGCGGCCGAGGCGCTCACCAACATCTCCAGGCACAGCCGGGCCCGGCGCGCCACGGTGACCGTCCGACGGGTGGGCGACGTGCTGTCCCTGCTGGTCGAGGACGACGGCGTCGGCGGCGCGGACGAGCAGAGCGGCACGGGGATCGCCGGCATTCGCAGCCGGATCGAGGCGCATGACGGCAAGCTCACCCTGACCAGCCCTCCCGGCGGACCGACGACCCTCCGAATGGACCTGCCATGCGGATCGTGATCGCCGAGGACGACCCACTGCTGCGCGAGGGGGTGGCGCTGCTCCTGCGCGCGGAATCGCTGGACGTGGTGGCCACCACCGACTCCCCGGAGGCGTTCCTGGACGCGGTCGACGCCTACGAGCCCGACGTCGCCGTGGTCGACGTGCGGATGCCGCCGACCCACACCGACGAGGGGATCAAGGCGGCGGTCGAGGCGCGCCGCCGCCGCCCCGGGCTGGCCGTCCTCGTGCTGTCGGCCTACGTCGAGCACGCGTTCGCCGCCGAGCTGCTCGCGGCCGGCGCCGACCGGCTCGGCTACCTGCTCAAGGAACGGGTCGGGCGCGTCGAGCAGTTCCTCGACGCGCTGCACCGGGTGGCCGCCGGCGGCACGGCCATCGATCCGGACGTCGTCGCGCAGCTGCTCACACGTATCCGTCCCGACAGCGCGCTGGAGCGGCTGACCTCCCGGGAGGGGGACGTGCTCGCGCTGATGGCCGAGGGGCTGGGCAACATCGCCATCGCCGAGCGGCTCTATGTCGCCGAGGGCACCGTCCACAAGCACATCCGCAACATCTTCGCCAAGCTCGACCTGTCGCCCTCGGACCGGGCGGACCGGAGGGTCACCGCCGTCCTGCGCTATCTGGAGGAGACCCAGCGCCGGGTCTGACGTCGGATCATCGGCATGGCCCCGTGGCTCGGGGCCATGCCGCGCCGCCCGGCGATGCCGCGCGGTGACTCCTCACAGGCCGTGGCGTCGGTCGGCGGCCACCCGTGCGCAGTTGCGGGCCTCGGTGTCGGCGGAGAACCGGTTCCGGGCGGCCGCGACCGCCTCCCGGGTCTCCTCGGCGACCAGATCGGCGTTGATCTGGGCCGCGGCGGCGGCGCCCGCGGCGGCCGCGGCTCCGACCTGCGCCATCAGGTCGGTGACATTGCCCGCGACCCAGACCCCTGGCGCCTCGGCACGTCCGGCCGCGTCCGCGGGGATGTGCTCGCCGGCGCCCGACGGGTGATCCACCGGCCGCAGCCCGAGCCCCGCCAGGAACCCGGCCCGCGCCACCATCCGGGGCGAGACCGCCAGCGCCTCCCGCGCGACCAGGGTGCCGTCGCTCAGCCGCACACCGGTGAGGCGGTCCTCGACGACCTCCAGGGACGCCACCTCCCCGTCCACCACCCGGATGTCGCGCGCCGCCAGTTCCTCGACCTGCTCGCCGGTCGGCCGCAGGGTGTGGGAGAAGAACGTGACATCGTCGCTCCACTGGCGGAACAGCAGCGCCTGATGGACCGAGAGCGGTCCGCTCGCCAACACGCCGATGGCCTGGTCACGGACTTCCCAGCCGTGACAGTACGGGCAGTGCAGCACGTCACGTCCCCACCGGTCCCGCAGCCCCGGAACGTCCGGTAGCTCGTCGACCAGCCCCGTGGTCACCAGCACCCGGCGCGCCCGGATCCTCGAACCATCGACGAGCTCGACCGCGAACCCGCCGTCCTCACGGGCCACGGCACCGACCGTCCCGCGCAGGACCCGGCCGCCAAAGCCGCTGACCTCCGCCCGTCCCCGTTCCAGCAACTCGCCCGGAGCGATCCCCTCCCGGCCCAGCAGCCCGTGCACATGCCCGGCGGGCGCGTTCCGCGGGTCGCCCGCGTCGATCACCACCACCGACCGCCGGGCGCGGGCCAGCATCAGCCCCCCGTTCAGCCCCGCGGCACCGCCGCCGATCACCACCACGTCATAGTCTTCGGACACACTGACCACCTCCACTGACCACACTGCGAACCCGACGCCCCTCCAGGCAAGTTCTGTTGCCGAACCCGCAAGTTCGGACGTCAGCCGAAAGGGCTACTGCCACAGGTCGATGGGGACGTGGCGGACGGCTCGCCCCGCCTGGTCGAGGATCCAGCCCATGCGTTTGGGATTGGCCAAGGTCAGGGAGCGGCCGAGGATCGGGCCGCGCGCCGCTGGCAGCGCCTACGGTCGGCGGGACCGGCCTGGGTCACCGCCTACGGCGGGCACTTCGTAACGATCCCCCCCACACCCCCGCGTGCCTGGCGCTCGCCGCCGTCCTGGCCGCGACCGTGCCGCTCGGTGCGGGCTCGGTCCCGGTGGTGCCCGGCGCGACCGTCTTCGACCTCGGTCAGGGCGCCGACGCCAATGACCACATGGAGAAGATCCCCGGCCTGGACGCGGGATACCAGGCGGCCAAACCGTGAGCATCGACCTCGGCGACGGCCTGTACGTCGGCGCGCTGGTCGTCGTCAACTCCGCCGGCAAGGTCTACAACCAGGCCGAAGGGTGCGAGCTGTACACGCTCTACATGGAGGTCGGGAACGAGTTCGGTGACACCCGGCGCCCGCCGCGCGGCTGCCAGACCTCCGCGGGTCCGAAGTCCGACCCTCGCCCGGGTCACACCGACCGCAAGGTCGACGAGAACACCACCATCGGCGTGGTCGCCACCAACGCGACCCTCACCGCCGCCCAGGCCCAGAAGATGGCCCAGGTCGCCCATGATGGTCTGGCACGGGCGATCCGCCACCCCGCTGGGCGACCGACGAACCTACTGCCAGGTCTTCGTCGGCGCCTGCACTACCCGCACCCCCCGATAGCGTCACCCGGCCCGGCCTGGTCGGCGCTGACCGGAGCGCCGACCAGGCCGGGCCGACCGGGAACGGGGCCGAGCCCGCGAGCCTCAGCCCCGGCTCATCTCGTTCGGAGCGGATGCCTTCTCGTCAACACCGCACTCGTTCACCCCGCACTCGTTCACATCGCGCTCGTCACCACCGCGCTCGTCAACACCGCACAGGCGCGGCGTCGGGATATCGAGCAGATGTGAGGTTGGGCGACCTATGGCCGTGTCCCGGCGCCGGAGCGGAGGGTCGGGGGCTGGAAACGACGAGGCGGCATAGGGGGCGGGCTGGACGAGGCGGCTGAGCGATGGGGAGGGGAGGACGTTCAGTTCGCGGCGGATCAGGCTCGCGTAGCGCTGGTAGCTCTTGCGGGCTTCGACGACGTTGCCCTCGGCCAGATGGGCTTCGATGAGGGCCCGCTGCGCGCTCTCGCGCAGCGGCTCGGCGTTGATGGCGAGCATGGCGGCCTCGACGGCGTCGGCGTGACGGCCGAGCCTGGCCAGCCGGCGGCTGAGCGACTCCAGCGCGTGCAGCATTCGCTGGCGGAGCCGTTCGCGCTCCAGCAGGGCCCAGTCGTCGTAGTAGCCGGGGAGAAGGTCGAGCGCGTCCAGGCAGGTGGGAGAGACGTCCAGGTCGGCACGCTCCTCGGCGCCGGCGATCAGGCGTCCGGCCCAGTCGCCGATGAGGTGGGCGTCGACCGCCACTCCGCCGTCCAGCCAGATCGACCATTTGTCGGAGGCCAGGACCTCGATCTGCGCGCCCCGCAGCCGCCACAGCGCGGAGCGCAGATTGCCGGAGGCGCGTTCGCCGTCGCTGCCCGGCCACAGCGCGTCGGCGGCGCAGCGGCGATCGACCCGCCGCCGGTTGAGGGCGACGAACGCCAGCAACCGCCTGCTACCGCGGGGGATGTCCTGGCGCCGGCCGCCGACCGTGACGTACGGGCCTTCGAACAGATGCAACATCGACGCCTGCGTGTCCATTGGCTCCCCTTGCCGTGGAACGGGGTCACGTGACGGTAGGTCACCTACCGTCACCACTTCGTCACAGTCTCGCCCAACGTCACACGCGAGGTCGACCCCCGTCCGGTGGAGCGGACCGCAAGAAGTCGGCGACCGCGGCGGCCGCCGCGTCCGCGTCGGAGAAGTGGCGGACGGGTTCAGGGCAGCCGAGCACGACGTCCCGAGTGATGATCAGTGAGATGAGCAGGCCCGTTGGCTGGCTTTCCACCCTGAGGAGGCAGACCGCGGTGTGCGCGCGTGGTCCGTGCATGCCCACACCATGAACCCGACGGCGTCACCGTGCTGTTATGCGACGCGACGGTGACGGCGCGGTGACTATGCGCAACCTAGGGTCCCGGGCATGGACGAGTTGCGACCGACGGGCGCCCCGCCGTGACGAGCCTGGTCGTTCACGACATGACGGTGCCGTGGAGTTCGACCGACCCCGCGCTGCGCATGACGGTGGAGCGGCGTCCGCTCTTCGGCGCCGAGACCGTCGTCGGGCGGCTGCGCCACGACGGCGGCGCGACCGGAGCCGCCGAGTTCGTGCCGGCGGCGCCCCTCGACCTGACGGGGGCGGAGGAACTGCGGCTGTGGATCCAGGCCGACCGCCCGGCCGACGGGTCGGGCCGGCGACCCTACTACCTGGCGCTGACCTACCAGGACGCCGCCGACGGCCCGGCCGACCGGCACCGCTGGTACCTGCCCGCGGGTGCGCCGGGTACCTGGGAGCAGCGCCGCATCGGCATCGAGGCAGACCGGCGCGGTGCGGTCCGACGGTTCGCGCTGGAGCCCCTCGGCCCGGCGCCGTTCACCGTCCGGCTCTCGCCACTGCTCGCGGTGCGCGAGGAGATGCTCGACGACGTCGAACGCGCGCTGCGCGACGCGCTCGCAGGTGTGGAACCGCCAGGGCTGGCCCGGATCCCGGTCGCGGCGGCGGTGAGCGCCGGGGCCACCGTCGTGCCGGTGACGGGGCGGGGGTTCGCGGCCGGCAACAGGGTCCGGCTGGACGGCGGGACCGCGGGCACCGAGGTGCACGACCTGGTCGAGGCGGCGGCCGATCCCGCGACGGGGCGGAGCACGCTGACCCTGGCCCGGCCGCTCGGCGGCGCGTTCACCCCGTCCGGCGGCACCGTCACCGTGCTGGTGCCGGTGACCGACGAGCCGGTCACACCGCGCATCGCCCTCGCGCCGCTCGACGTGCGCGAGGACCTGCCCCGGTCGTGGCAGCTCGACCAGCGGGACAGCTTCCGGCCGCGCGGCGCGCTCACGGTGTGCAGCGTCCGCCGGGCCGCCCGCGCCTACCTGGCCGACTACCAGCTCGACGTGGTGGCCGCGCGTGACCGGGCGGCCTTGGTCGGAGCGGTGGTGCGCCGGCTGTCCGCCGACCGGGCGTTGTGGATCGACGGGGCGCCCGCGCCGGTGTGGATCGTCCCGGCGCCGCTGCTGGAGCGCGACTCCCGGGGCCCGGCACCGGTGTACGTCCGGGTGGGCGCGCGTGCCGAGGTGGCCGCCCGCCGCGAGATCGCGTGCGTGGCGCGCGTCGAGTCCCGGACCGGGCAGCCGGGCGGCTCCGGCGAAGACGACGAGGGGATCGTGGTCGGGTCATGACGGCGCACGAGGGCGGTCCGCGTGGCGCTCGGCGTGGACCGAGCCCGACGGAACCGCACGGCAACCGAAGGGACGTCATGACATGGCAGTGAACGTGGGCGTGAACGTCGTCGAGTCCGACGGCTCGGCGGTACCGGCGATCGCCGCGGCGCCGACCTCGGTCGCCGCGTTCGTCGGGCCGGCCGAGCGCGGGCCGCTCGACCAGCCGGTGCGGCTGACCGGCGCGGCGCAGTTCCGCGACAGGTTCGGCCGTGGCGACGGGCTGCTCGGCTATGCGCTGGAGGGCTTCTTCCGCAACGGCGGCGGGACGGCCTACGTCAGCCGGGTGGCCGGCGCGGGCAGCGCTCCGGCGACGCTGACGCTGACCAACCGGCAGCAGGCCGCGGCCCCGGCGCTGCGCCTGGCCGCCGGGTACCGGGGCCGCCCGGACCCGGGAGAGTGGGGGGAGCGGCTGCGGGTCGAGGTGTCGGACGACCCGCGCGGCACCACCAGGCTCGCCGCAGACTCCGGCGCGAACGCCACGAGCGCGCGGCTCGTGTCGCTGGCGGGCATCGACGTCGGCTCGGTGCTGCGCTTCTCCGGCGGCACGTCGCCGGTCGTGCACCGCCGGGTGACATCGGTCGACCCGGTCACCGGCACGGTCGGCTGGGCGGACCCGCTCTCCGGGGCACTGCCGAGCGCGACCATCGTGGTGACCACGGCCGAGTTCCGGCTCACGGTGCGCCACCAGCCCGACCCGGCCGCGCCGGCCGCCATCGTGGAGACCTGGCGCAACCTCAGCATGGAGAGCGACTCCTCGGACTACGTCGTGGCTCGCCTCAACCACACCTTCAGCGGTTCGCGGTACCTCACCGTCACCGACCTGGGCGGTGCCGCGCCGGTGGGGGACAGGCTCCCGGCGATCGTCACGAACAAGGCGCTGGACAACGGCGCCGACGCCGCGCCGACCGCGGCCGACCTGATCGGCGACGCCGCGGCGCGGACCGGGCTGACCGCCCTCGATACCGTCGCGGTGCAGCTGATCGCCCTGCCCGACGCGCACGGGCTGGGCGACGCGGGACGCGACCAGGTCGTACGGGCCGCGCTGGACTACTGCGCGGGACGCGGCGACGCCGTGTTCGTCGGTGCGGTGCCGGACCGGGGCCGCCGGGGTGGGGTGAGCGTGGCGCGGGCGCCCGCCGACTACGACCAGACAGAGAATGACTACGCCAAGACGGCCTCCGATTACGCGGCCCGGTTCCAGGGCGCCAAGGTGTACGGCGCGCTGTACACCCCGTGGATCCAGGTGGCCGACCCGGCCGCCGCGGGGCCGTCGTCCGCCCGGTTCGTGCCGCCCGACGGTCACATCATGGGGGTGTACGCGCGGACCGACACCGAGCGGGGGATCTGGAAGGCCCCCGCGGGCACGTCCGCCCAGGTGCGCGGCGCCCTGGACGTGGCCGCCCGGTTCACCGACGGCCAGCACACCGACCTCGTGCGGGCGGGGCGGGTCAACGGCATCCGGCCGCAACGCAGTTTCGGCATCGTGGTGGCGGCGTCGCGGACGTTGTCCACCGACACCCGCTGGCTCCATGTCAACGTCCGGCTGCTGTTCAACTACGTCAAGGCGTCGCTGCGCGACGGGCTCCGGTCCGTCCCGCAGCAGCCGCACACCGAGCAACTGCGCCGGTCCGTCCGGGCCAACCTGATCACGCCGTTCCTCATGGGCCTGTGGCGGCAGGGGGCGTTCGGCGGCGATCCTCCGGAGCAGACGTTCACCGTCAAATGCGACGCCGAGAACAACCCGCCGAACGAGGTCGACCTCGGCAACTTCCGGGTGGAGGTCTCCTTCTATCCCGTCCGGCCCGCCGAGACGGTGCTCATCGTGGTCGGCCAGCAGCCCGGCGGCGGATCCGCCGCGGAGAGGTAGGAGGGGCAGCCATGGCCTTCAACATCGGCGTCAACGTCGTGGAGATCGACGGGCCCGCCGCTCCCGCCATCGCGTCCGCGCCGGTCTCGGTCGCCGGGTTCCTGCTGCGCACCGAGCGCGGGATCCCCAACGTGCCGGTCGCCCTGCACGGCCCCGGCGACTACGCCGCCGCCTTCGGCGGGTTCGTCCCGGACGTCTTCGGGCCGCACGCGATGCGCGGGTTCTTCGACAACGGCGGAACCGAGGCGTACGCGGTGCGGGTCGTGGACCGGGAGACGGCACGGGCGGCCCAGGTGACGCTGGCCGACCGCAAAGGCGTGCCCACCCTCCAGGTGACCGCGGGCGCGCTCGGCCGAGAAGACCCCGGCGCCTGGGGGAACTCGCTGTCGGTAGGCGTCGCCGACCATCCCCGGGCCGTCGTGGCGGTGCCCGCCCAGGTCGCCGGGTCGAGGGCGGAGCCGTTCGCGATCGCCGACGGCCAGAGACTGGACATCGCGGTCAACGGGGTCGTGAAGGCCGCTTCGGTCACCTTCCGCGCGTCCGACTTCGCCCACCCCGGTGCGGCGTCGGCGGCCGAGGTGGCCGCCGCGGTGGCGCGGCAGACGCTGCGCGTGCGGGCCGCGGTCACCCCGGACGGCCGGGTCCTGCTGGCCAGTACGGTGCCCGGCCCGGCGTCGCGCTTGGAGCTCAGCGAGTCCGCGGCGGCCGTGCTCGGATTCGCCGGCTCGACCGCCACCACCGACGGTGCCCTGGCCGGCGTCACGCTGGCCGCCGTGGGCGCGGTCGGCGGGCTGCTGCCGGGCGCGGCGGTGCTCATCGAGAGCCGGGCCCGGGTGGTCGGCACCGCGGCGCCGAGCCAGACCGTCCCCGCCGACTCGGCGATCAACGTGGCGGTCGATGGCGCGGCGCCGGTCGCGGTCGTCCTGCGTGCGGCCGACTTCCCGAACGGGCTCGCCAATGTGCAGCCGGCGGACCTTGTCGCCGTCCTCAACCGGTACCTTCCGTCCGCGACGGCCGCGCTGGACGCGGGCGGCCGGCTGGTGCTGATGTCGGACTCCTACGGATCCGACTCCAGGCTCGTCGTCACTCCCGGCACGGTGGACGCCACCGCCGCGCTCGGCCTGACCGGCGCGACGTCGGTGCCGGGGGCGGCGCAGCGCCGCACCCTGGCGGTGGTGGCCGAGGACGCGAGGTACGTCACCTGGACCGGCGCGCTCCCCGGCGCCGGGATCGCGGCGAATGCCGCCCGGATCCGGTCGGCGGAGTTCGACCTGATCGTCAGCCGCGACGGGGCCGAAGTCGAGCGGTTCGAGTCGCTCACCATGCAGGACGGGGCGGCGCACTACGTCGGCACCGCGGTGAACGACCAGCTGTCGGGCTCGCGGTATGTCACGGTGACCGACCGGGGCAGCCCTTCCGGTCCGGTGGACGACCTGCCCGCGCCGGGCCTCTTCCAGGTCGGCGCCGGGACGAGCGGCCGCTCCGGCGCCGACGGCCAGACGCCGAACGAGACCGCCTTCGCCGGCGACCCGGCCGCCCGGACCGGGCTGTACGCCTTCGACACCGTGGACATCCAGCTCCTGGCCTGCCCGGACTCCACCGCGGCCGGGGTGGTGGGCGCGTGTCTCGGCTACGCCGAGCGGCGCGGCGACCTGATGTTCGTGGGGACGGCCCCCGTCGACCTCGATCTGGAGGGGATCAAGGCGTACGCGGCGCCGCTGCGCGCACGCAAGGTCTTCGGCGCGCTCTACGCGCCGTGGATCGAGGTGGTCAACCCGCTCGACCGCACCGGTGGCGCGCCGCGGCTATGGGTGCCACCCGTCGGGCACGTCCTCGGCATGTACGCGCGGATCGCCGAGGAACGCGGAGTGTGGAAGGCCCCGGCGGGCGCGGAGGCCGGGCTGACCTCGGCGCTCGGCGTCCGCTTCGACATGACCGACGCCGACCACACCGACCTGGTCAAGAGCGGCGGGGTGAACGGGGTGCGGGCGCTGCCCGGGCGGGGAATCGTGGTGGACGCCTCGCGCACCCTGTCCACCGATACCCGGTGGCTCTACGTCAACGTCCGGCGGCTGTTCAACTTCGTCAAGTCCTCGCTGCGTGACGGGCTCAGCGGGGTGGTGCAGGAGCCGAACTCGGCGGACCTGCGGCAGCGGGTCCGGCTCAACGTGGTGACGCCGTTCCTGCTCGGCCTGTGGAGGCAGGGCGCCTTCGGCTCCGATCCGCCCGAGCAGACCTTCACCGTCAAGTGCGACGAGGAGAACAACCCGCCGGCCGAAGTGACGCTGGGCAACTTCCGGATCGAGGTGCAGTTCTACCCGGTCAAGCCCGCCGAGACGATCGTCGTCACCGTCGGCCAGCAGGACAGCGGCGCGGCCGCCACCGAGACGTGAGCGGCCGCCACGAAGACGTGAGAGGAGAGACGGCATGTCCGAACTGACGTTCAGCGAGTCCTACCGCACCCACGGCTTCCTGCTGGAGATCGCGGGGACGGCCTGCCCGGTGACCAAGGTGACCGGGCTCAGCGAGGGCTCCACCGACACCATCGAGCAGCCGGTGGGCGGCTCGCCGGTGGTGCTCAAGATCTCCAGCGGGGTGGTCAAGTTCGAGCCCCTCGTGATCGAGCGCAACATGGACGGCAGCCCGTTCGACCGGCTGTTCCAGGAATGGTTCAAGGACATGTTCGCGCTGAACGGCCCGAGCAAAGGGTCGTCCGTCCGCCGCAACGGCGCGGTGATCAAGCTGGAGAACGGCCAGGAGGTGCTCCGGTTCGCCTTCTACGAGGGCTGGGTCAAGTCCTCCAAGTTCGCCGATCTGGAGGCCGGGTCGACCAACCTGTTCAAGCAGACGGTGGAGATCGAGCACAACGGGATGGAGCGGGTCTCGTGACCGCACCCGCCCGTCCACGTGAGTTCGAGTTCGAGCTGCCGGTCGGTTACGAGGACGGCGACGGGCAGGTGCACCGGACCGCGGTGCTCCGCAAGATGACCGGGCGCGACGAGGCGGTGCTGGCCGACCGCCGGCACCGGGCCAACGGCGCGCGGATGATCTCCGAGCTGCTCGGCAACTGCCTGGTCCGGCTGGGGACGCTGGAGGCGCCCGGAATCCGCGCCGCCCAGGGCCTCTACTCGGCCGACCGGCAGTTCCTGCTGATCCGGCTGCGGGAGATCACCTTCGGGGCGCAGATGCAGGCGAGCTACGCGTGCGGCGTGTGCCACGAGTCGACGATCCTCATCGAGGATCTCTCCGAGCTGGAGGTGGTCCGGCTCGGCCCCGGCGAGGTGCCCGGTGACGTGACGGTGAAGCTGGAGGACGGTTACATCGACCGTTCCGGCGACCTCTACGACGTGCTGGTGTTCCGGCACCCGACCGGGCTGGACGAGGAGCGGGTGGCCGGTGCCGTCAAGGAGAACGCGTCCCAGGGCAAGAACGCCCTGATGGCGCGTTGCCTGAAGGAGATGGGCGACATGCCGAGGCCGAAGCTGGAGGCGCTCGGCACCGCCGTCTTCAAGGACATGACGCTCTCCGACCGCGGCCTCGTCGACCGGGCGCTCAACACCGACGGGCCGGGCATCGACCTGCGCCGCCCGGTGAGCTGCGGCGGCTGCGGCCGCGAGTACACGGCCTCGCTGGACATGTCGAATTTCTTGGCGGCTTCGTAGGGGAGGAGGACCGGTTGCGCCGGGAGGTGTTCTTCCTGGCCTACCACCTGAGCTGGGGGGTCGAGGAGATTCTCGGCCTGCCCACCGAGGAGCGCTGGCACTACCTGCGGCAACTGACCGAACAGCTCGAAAGCGAGCAGGACGAGATCGCGGCGGCGAGGCGGAGGTGAGGGGGAGAGGTGAACGTGGAGTCGGTGGTGACGATGCTGGACCAGATCCACACGGTCCTACGCGAATCCAAGATGGCCCCTGGTGACGTGCTGCACTCGCTCGTCCAGATGATCGACGCATTGCGATTCGCATCCCAAAAGCAGGTCGCCGAGATCAACAAGGTCGTGAAGGCGAGAGTGGAGACCGCGTCGGGTGAGATCGTCGATCTCGTCCGGGTCGTGGACGTGTTCGTCAAGAAGGCGGGCGAGATCGACCTGCACATCGAGCACAAGACCGGCTCGCTCAAGAGGTCGTTCCCTTCCGTCGCCATGGCCTACCAGGACAGCAACATGCAACTGCGCAGCGACCTCCTCCTCGGCGCGAAGGGCGAGGCGCGCAACGTCTGGAAGTTCTCCGGCGAGCCGATCGAGCAGTCCATGTCCCTGCTGGAGAAGCGGCTCCGAGGCTGGACCGACCACCTGCGGGACAGGTTCGGCGCATCCGACACGGAGATCAAGCGCGCGGTGGAGAGCCTCCGGATCGAGGACACCTTCGGCACCGCGATCGAGTTCACCTGGAGCCCCAAGGGGCCGATCGCGCGCAAGGCACTGGAGGCTGCGAGCCACAGCCCCGACTTCGGGCCCGCGATGGACGTGCTGTTCGGCGCGTCCGGCAAGCTCGCCGACGCCGCGCACGACGCGGCCACGGGCGCCAGCTTCCAGGGGGCGGAGGAGACCTTCGAGAAGAGGATCGAGGACAGCGTCACCGCCGCCCTGGACGAGGCCGGCGCCGGCGCCTCCGCGCACGCCGCCAGGTCGCTCGGTGAGCGGGTCACCGCGGGTGCCGATGCCCTCGGTGCGGCGCTGACCGCGGTCCCGGCGTTCTACGACTCGGTGACCACGCTGGGCGAGGCGTGGAACAAGCCGCTCCAGTCCACCCAGGACTACATGGACCTGCTCGCGGCCGGCGGCGGGGTGGTGAGCCAGGCCGGGCAGGTGCTCCAGGCGTTCACCGGGATCACCCAGATCGCCGCCGCGGCCCAGGCGGTGTTCAACGCGGTCATGGCGCTGAATCCGGTCGTCCTGGTGGTCATCGCGGTGGTCGCGCTGATCGCCGTGGTCGCGCTGCTGATCGTCTACTGGGACGAGGTGAAGGCGGCGCTGCGCGACAATCCCTGGCTGGCCGTGATCGCGGTGATGCTCGGTGTCGTCGGCATCATCATCGTGGTCATCGCGTACTGGGACGAGATCAAGCTGGCGGTGCTGGTCGCGGCGAACGTCGTCTCCATCCAGGCACAGCGGATCGGCCAGTACCTCCTCGGCATCGGCACCGTCGCAGCCCAGGTGTGGAGCTGGATCACCGCCACCGCCGAGAACGCCGGGATCGGTGTGATCAACGCGTTCATCACCGCGGGCACCGAGGTGCGGAACTTCTTCGTCGGCCTGGTCAACTCGCTGCTGGAGGCGTACAACGCGTTCGCCGACAGCGCCGCCGGGCAACTCGCCGGGCTGAGCAAGGCGGCGCTGCTCCCCCCGGTCGACGTCCAGAGCCGGTTGCTTCCGCCCAAGGAGGTGCCGCGGATCGACGTCGCGGCGGCCTTCGCCCCGCAGCAGGTCACCGGTGGACTGGAGAGCCAGATCGCGGCCCAGGAGGCGGCCGTGGCCAAGGGCCGCAAGGACGACGAGGACCGCCGCGCCAAGCAGGCCGCCACCCCGCCTCCCGGGGCCGAGTCCGCTGGAGTACCGACACCGCCTGGCCTGCCGGGCATACCGGGCGCAGTCCTGCCGCCCGGCGCCGCGCCCGCCGGGGCGTCGGCGGTGCCGCCACCGGTTCCCGCGCCGGTCCCCGGCACACCGGGCGAGGCCGAGCCCCCGGGCCGCCCCACGCTCCCGGTCGCGCCGGCGGCGCCCCCGCCGGCCGCGGCCGGGCACGCCGACCAGTCGATCCGGGTGGACGGCGGGATCACCGTGAACATCAACGCCGAACGCCTGGAGGCCGACGCGGCGCGGCTGCTGTCCGACGAGATCATCCGGGCGATCCAGGAGCGGCTCGGGTCGCTGCGCTCCGAGCAGGACTTCCGGACCGGCAACCGCGCCCCGGCGCCGGCGTGAGGAGGGAGAGCCGATGCATACCCTGCGCGAGCCGGACCGCGGCTTCCTGGTCGGGCTCATCCCCGATCCCGGCGTCCCCGACGTGGTGATCGAGTTCCAGTACAACCCCACCCAGCTCGGCGACCGGCGCGCCGTCGGCTACGCGACGGTCAACGCCCCCGGGCAGCTCCTGCCGTCGCGCCAGTACACCCAGGGCGGCGACCGCACGATCAGCTTCACCGTCCGGGTGGACGGCCTGTACGCCGGGCCGTCCGACGACCGGATCCCGATCGGCAGGGACGACGACGGCGGCATCACCCCCGAGCTGAACAAGTACCGCGCCCTGCTGTGGCCGCGCAGCCGCTCCTGGCCGGACGCCGGCGGCACCTTCACCGGGCTGTACGGGCGGGGGGAGGGCTTCGCCGCCCCGCCCGACTGCGTGTTCGGCTTCGGCGACCGGATCATCGACTGCGTCGTGACCGAGGTCGCGATCACCGAGACGCTGTTCACCCTCGGGCTCGCGCCGCTGCGCGCCGACGTCGCCGTCACCCTCGTCGAGCGGATGCCGGACGAGGCCGTCTCCACCGCACCGCTGCCGGGAGGTGTCTGATGCCGCCGAGCCCGGAGTCCAGATACGCGGGGCTGCCGATCCTGACCGTCACGGCGCCGGACGGCACGCAGCGCCGGGTGGTCGCGCTGCGGCTGACCCGGCCGCGTCCCGCCACGACCGGACGGCACCGGGTCGTCCAGGGTGAGGACCTGGACCTGCTGGCCCACCGGTTCTACGGCGGCGAGGGGTTGTGGTGGCGGATCCTGGACGCCAACCCGCTGGTCTTCCCGCTCGATGTCGCGGCCGGCGACGTCCTCGACCTGCCCGAGCCGGGCCCCGCCACCCGCACCACCCGCGCGAGGGGGTTCTAGGGATGCGGGGGTGCTAGGGATGGGGACGCGGGTGCCGTACATGAACGTCCGCCTGGAAGGGCAGGACGTCACCGACTGGGTCACCTCGGTCACCGTGACCGAGGACGACCGGCAGGCCGACAGCGTCACCATCGCGATCTCCGATCCCGCGCTCGTCTACGCCGACGGGCTGTTCGAGGGCAGCCTCGCCGAGGTGGACCTCGGGTACGCCGAGCCCGGCCAGCACGCCCTGCTGATCCGGGCCGTGATCACGAAGGTGGAGGTCGGCTATCCCGACAGCGGCGTGCCCGCCGTCTCGATCAAGGGCGAGGACAGGTCGATCGAGATGGGCCTGGTCGAGCGCAAGAAGGTGTGGCGCGGGCGGACCGTCACCGACATCGTCCGCGCGGTGGCCGGGCCGTACGGCTTCGCCCGGGTGGAGGCATCGCTCAGCCCCGACCCGACGGTCAGGAGCAAGCCGATCAACCAGGACGGCAAGACCGACCTGGCCTTCCTCCAGGAGCTCGCGCAGACCTATCACGCCAAGTGCTTCGTCGAGCTGGACGAGTCCGACCAGGAGGTCCTGTACTTCATCCCCGAGCGCCGGGTGGTGACGCTGCGCCGCGCCGACACGCTGGTGCTGCGCTTCCGCGACGGGCCGGACAGCAACCTCGTGAGCTTCTCGCCGGTGTTCGACAGCGGCTACATCGACCGGCTCAAGGAGGTCACCGACATTGACCGGCAGGGCCGGCAGGTGGGCTCCACACCGGCCGAGCCGGTCGACGTCGTGATCTGGGAGCTGGACGAGGGCCGCCTCGCCCGGGTCGGCCCGCGGGACCGCGACCGGCTGCGGCTCCTCTACGCGCAGGGCGTGCGGCGCAAGCGCGAGCTCCAGCGGAAGCTGTCGGCCCGGCGCCCCGCGGTCGGCCTGGTGGTGCCCGACCAGGACGAGCTGGAGGCGACCGACGACTCGCTGGAGTCCCGCAGGCTCGGCATGTCGGCCTCCGGCAGCACCACCGGCACGATCTGGCTGCGCGCCAAGTCCACGGTCGTCGTGCGCGGGGTCAACGACCGGTTCAACGGCGAGTGGTACGTCTCCTCGGTCACTCACAAGGTCGACGGCGGCGGCTACCGGACCGATTTCAAGTGCGTGAGGTGAGGGGATCACAATGCCGGGGCAGTACTTCGGGAAATACACGGGGATCGTCAAGGACAACCGGGACGATGAGGGCCTTGGCCAGGTCAAGGTCTCCGTCCCGGCCATCTTCCCGCCGGACGAGCTGATGACCGCCCGTCCTGCCCTGCCGTACGGCTACTTCTTCGTGCCGGAGAACGAGGCCAAGGTCTGGGTCGAGTTCGAGGGCGGCGATCCGGGGCTGGTGCTGTGGACGGGTGTGCAGTACGTGCCGGGGGAGTGGCCTGCCGAGGCCAGGGCGAATCCGCCGCGGCGCCGCGTCGTCCGCTCGGCGGCCGGGCATGCGCTGCTGTTCGAGGACGCGGAGGGGGCCGAGAAGGTCCAGATCACCGAGGGCGCGCACGCGCACGACGTCACCTTCGACGCGTCCGGCATCACGCTGCGGGACGGTGTCAACGGCCACAGCATCACCCTCGACGCGGGCGGGATCCGGCTGAGGACCGCCGGCGGCGCCGAGGTGGCGCTCACCGCGAGCGGGATCGTGGTGGACGCCGGTCCGGGCATCGCGGAGATGAAGGGTTCCCTGGTCAAGCTCGGTCCCGGCGCGGCACCGGTGATCCGGGTCGGTGACTCCGGGATCGGCAACCTGGGCGCCCCGGTGGTCATGTCGGTGACCACGAACTCGCAGGTGCTCGCGTGAGGGGCGGGCGGTGACCGGCCGGTTGATGGGCCCGGCGTTCCCGTTCCGGATCGAGTCCGGCGGGGTCGCCCGGGCCGTCGACGACGACAAGGTCGAGGCCGACCTGCGGCACCTGCTGGCCGGGCGCGCGGGGGAGCGGGTCATGCTGCGCGACTACGGCACCGCGGTGCCCGCCCGCCTCCAGGAGCCCGGCTCCGCCTCGCTGGCGCCGCTGCTGCGCCGCGACATCGAGCGTGCGCTGGGCCGGTTCATGCCCGAGGTCCGGCTGACCGCGCCCGTCCGGGTCGTCGTGAACGAGGAACGGCTGACCGTCGTGATCGAGTACGTGGTCCGGCCGTACGACGTCGTCCGGCGACTCGAACTGGGGCTCCCGTGAGCGGCCCGATTCCGCCGTCCGCGCGGGCACCGGTCGACTACACCGGTATCGGGTACGACGCGCTGCGCGCCTCGATGCTGGAACTGGCCCGCCGCAAGCTGCCGGAGTGGACCGACCACAGCGAGGGCGACCTCGGGGTGCTGCTCATCGAGCTGTTCGCCTACGCCGCCGACCTCACCCTCTACTACCAGACCCGGATCGCCGCCAACCTGCTGCCGGAGACCTCCGACGAGCCGGAGGCGCTGGTGCAGCTGCTCCGGCTGATCGGGTACGAACTGGCGCCGCCCATGCCGGCCTCGGCCGATCTGGAGATCGCGTTCGACGCCGCCGTCGTCCCGCCCGTCACGCTCCCGGCCGGCACCGCGTTCACCGTCGCCGCGCCGGGCGGGCGCCAGTTGCGCTTCGAGACGCCGGGCGAGGTGATCGTGGAGCGGCTCCCCCCGCCCGGCGTGGACGGGCTGCGCCGCTTCTACCCGCTGCCGGTCGTGGAGGGCACCACCGTCGTGGACGATCCGGTGGCCGTGTCGGACGGGCGGCCGAACCAGCTGTACCCGCTGCGCCGGGGGCCGGTGATCCGCGGTTCGATTTCGGTGGCGGTCACCGAGCCCGGCGGGACGACGTCCTGGACGGAGGTGCCCAGCCTGGCCGCGAGCACCCCGGTGGACCGGCACTATGTGAGCCGGCGCGATGCCGCGGGCGGCGCCGAGATCCGCTTCGGCGACGGGGTCAACGGGATGGTGCCGCCGCCCGCGGGCCCGACCAGCCCGGTGCTCATCACGGCCCGCTACCGGGTGGGCGGCGGACGGGTGGGCAACATCGGTGCGGGGCAGGCGTTCGTCCCGGCCGGGCAGCAGATCAAGCAGGCCGTGAACCCGCGGGCCGCGGCGGGCGGCGCGGAGGCCGAGGACCTGGAGCGTGCCCGCGCGCTCGCCCCGCGGCTGTACCGCAGCCAGGACCGCGCCGTCACGCTGGACGACCACGCCGACATCGCCCGGCTGGTGCCCGGCGTGGGCAAGGTCAAGCCCGTCTCGGCGAGCTGGAACGAGGTGGTGCTGCATGTCGCGCCGGCGGGGCAGGTCGCCCCGCCCTCCGAGACCCTGGTCCGGGACGTCCTGGCCCATTTCGAGCGTTACCGGATGGCCACCGAGCTCGTCACCGTGGTCGGCCCGACCGAGGCCGACATCTACCTGGCGGCGCGCGTGTGGGCGCAGCCCTACTTCACCCGGTCGGCGGTGCAGCGGGCGGTCGAGGACGCGATCGGTGCGTACCTGGGCTTCGAGCAGGTCGCCTTCGGCCAGAAGATTTTTCTGAGCCGGATCTACGACCTGCTCCAGGATCTGGAGCAGGTCTCGTCGCTGACCGTGGTCAAGTTCGGCCGCGACCCCGCGCTGCCCGCCGACATCGTGGCGCACCCGCGGGTGGACGCCACCGGGATCATCGAGCTCGCGCCGCAGGAACTGCCCCGTCCCGGATACCGCGACAACCCGCCCGCCACGTCCGGGTTCGACCTGTCCGGGCGGCCCACGATCGTCACGATCATCGAGGGTGGGGTTTCGTGAGGACCGTGGCGGCCGTCCGCGCCACCCCCCATCTGGAGGGCGGCCGGATAGACCTGACCTGGTCCAACCCGCCCGCGGCCGACTTCGAAGGGCACCCGCCGCTGGCCGGCGTCCGGGTGGTGCGCCGCGAGCGCACGTTCCCGCTCGACCCCGACGACGGGCAGGTGGTCTACGACGGCCCGGTCGTGGACCGCGTCTCCGACCCGGCCGTCCGGACGCTGGCCACGCACTACTACACCGTCTTCACCCGCGACGCCGCATCGCCGCCGGCCTACCGCGCGGACGGCGCGTCGCGGGCCAGTTCCTTCGCCACCGCCGACCACGGCATCCCGGCCCGCCTCTACCGGATGCTGCCCGCCGCCCACCAGCGCGCGGACGTGCCCGCACCGGGCCAGCTGTTCCGCTTCCTGTCGGCCGCGGCGGCCCCGCTGAACCTGGCCCGCAGTACCGCCGAGGGGCTGCGGGCCCTGCACGACGTCGAGATCGCGCCGCCGGACTTCCTCGGCCCGCTGGCCCACTGGCTCGGCTGGGACCTGGACCGGACGCTGCCGGTGTCGGCGCAGCGCAACGAGATCGCCGCAGCCCCGTACCTGTACCGGGGCGTCGGCACCGTCCCCGCACTGCGGGCGATCGTCGTCCGCTACACCGGCTGGGACGTCCGGGTCGCCGAGATGGCCCAGTCGATCGTCCGGTCCGGCGACGCGCCCCGGCTCAACGTGTTCGCGCTGACCGGGCCGGACGTCGAGCCGGGACTGGTGACGCTGGAGGGCGCGCCGGGCGGCCGGCTGAGCGTCGTCGCGAGCGCGGGCGGCCGGTTGCGGCTCTTCTACGAGACCGTCCCGCCGCGGGGGACCGGCCGGACGTTGCGCGCCAAGACCTTCCAGGGCGGCGCCTGGCACGACTCGATCCCGGTGCCGTCCGGTGGCGCGGCCACGCCGGCCGGCGCGCCCGCCGCGGCCGAACTGCCGGACGGCCGGATCTTTCTGGCCTGGCTCGACCGGCCGGAGAGCGCCGCCGCCCGGCTGCGGTTCTCCCTCGGCACCGTCCGGCAGCCGGCCCCGGCGCGGCTGCGCACGGGCCACACGGCACCGTTCGCGCTCTGGCCGGGGGCGCGGCTGGTGGTCCGGGTCGACGGCCGCCGGCAAGGAGTGATCTTCACGGCGGGCGATTTCGCCGACCCGTCCGTCGCGACGGCCGCCGAGGTGGCCGCGGTGCTGACCGCCCGGCTGGCCGGCGCCGTCGGCACCGCCGGGCCAGACGGGCGCGTCGTGCTCGCCACCGCGGCGGCCGGCGGCGACCGGCGCCTCGCGGTGGAGCCGGCCGCCTCGGACGCGGCCGGGGTGCTCGGCTGGACGGGCCCGGACGGCGTGGCGGTCGGCGACGGGGGCGACGGGGTCGACTGGACACCGCCGCTCGACGTCCCGGCTGTGCCGGCGGGCCGCGTCGCCGACCCGTACGCGGTGGTGGACGGCCCGTCCCACGTGCGGCTCTTCTGGTCCGCGCACGACGGGACGCGGTGGACGGTGGCGGCGGCACGCTGGACCGGCGCCGGCTGGGACGCCCCGCAGGTGCTCGCCGACGGTGCCGGCGGCAACCGCGAGCCGACCGCGATCCGGGGTGCCGGGCGCGGGCGGCGGCGCGCTCTGGCTGCTCTGGTCGCGGATGCACAAGGTGGGCGACCCCGCGGACGTGCGGACGCTCGCCCGCCGGATCCTGGACCCGGCCACCGGGACCTGGGGACCGCAGACCGAGGTCACCCGCGTCCCGTCCGCGCCGAGGCGCTGCGCCGACCGGGAGCCGTCCGCGGTCGGTGTGGACGGCGGCACGGTGCGGGTCTACTTCCGGTCCGACCGCGCCGGCGGCACCGACCTCTGGTCGGTCGACGTCCCGGCGGCCGGTGGTGCGGTGCCCGACCCGGTCCCGGTGCTCACCGGTCCCGCCGCCGACCAGGCCCCGGTCGCGGTGCCGACCCCGGACGGTGCCGGAGCCGGCGCGCCCCGGGTGCTGTTCCGCAGCGACCGCGGCGTCGCGGTCGCCGGGCTCGCCGACCCGCCGTCCGACACCGGGACGCTGCGCCGGTTCGCCGGCGGCACCACCGTCGTGCTCGGCGACGCGGCCCGCGCCGGGCGGCGCCGCCAGTGGGACGACCAGCTCTGCTACACGCCGTGCAAGCCGCGGGCCGGCGACCGGCTGGACGACGCCGACCTCTACACCCGCGGCACCGTCGCGCTCTTCCTCAGCCCGCTGCTGCCCGACGCGCCGCTGTCGGCGCAGATCGAGGAGCGACTGCGGCCGCTACTGGAACGTTTCCTGCCGATCAACGTCCGGGCCGTGCTGGTGTTCGCGCCGCGCATCGACGTCGAGGCCCTCTACCCGCCGCGGGCGCCGATCCAGGAGAGCTTCCAGGACGTGCACCCGTTCGTGGAGCGGTACGCGGGCCCTGCCGGGACCACCGCGGCGGCACTGCCCGACTGGTCGTTCCTGCTGGCGACCACCGCCGGTCACGTGACGGCCGACCGGTCCGATCCCACCACCCTGCGGCGGCGGGCCTGGTACCCGCCGCCCCGCTGACCTGGAGGCAGGATGATCGCCGGCTACTACCGAGACGTGCTGCTGGACCGCGGCGGCGGCGTCGCCTGGGACGGCGGCGTGCGCAAGAACGTGATCGTCGCCGACTGCCGGCGGCTGCTGACGGGCTTCCTGCACGGGGCCGCCACCACGGCGGGCGGCATCACCGGGCTCCAGGTCGGCAAGGGCGACCCGGCGTGGGACCAGCCGCCCGGGTCACCGCCGGCGACCGCGGCCCAGGCGGCGCTGGTCGACCGGCATCCGTTCACCGTGCCGCGCAGGTCGTTGCAGATCGACTACCTCACCGGCTCGACGGTCACCGCGGCGCCGACGAACAGGCTGCAGATCGTGGCGACCCTCGGCCCCGGTGTGCCCGACTGGCCGGACGCCGACCACACCGACTCCACGTTGCGCGAGTTCGGCCTGGTCGGCGTGCTGGACGGCGCCACCGTCCTGATCGACTACGTGATCCATCCGGCGATCCCGCGGGATCCGGCGAGCACCCTCCAGCGCACCGTCTGGCTGGTCCTTTGAGCGGGGGGAGAGTCCCATGGCAGTGATCTCGACCGACACCTTCGACCCGCTGCGGCGCTATGTGCGGGTCAGGCTCCAGCAGGGCGTGCCGATCGTGGACGCCGACGTCAACGAGCGCGAGGACATCCAGAAGTTCGAGCTTCGGGCGTTCCTGAAGTGGTTCGTGGGCGACGGCGTGCCGGACGGCAACGACGGGTTCCGGATCGCCGGTACCGGCGCCGACAACGACTTCGAGATCCGGGCGGGGGTGACCGGCGCGGTGGATCCGCTGCGCCGGATCGGCCGGTGCCTGGTGGACGGCCTCGACGTGATGATCGACGCGACCGTCGCGTTCACCGCGCAGCGGCTGCACGAGTCGCGCGGCGCGGCGGCCGACGCCGAGGCCGCCCGGCTCGGCGTCCCCAAGATCACGGCGCTGCCCGGCGAGGGCGGGCGGGTGCTGGTCTACCTCGACGTCTGGGAGCGGCTGGTCACCCCGGCCGAGGATCCGAGCCTGGTCCACGGCGGCCTGGGCACCGAGAGTTGCGCCCGGATGAAGCGCGAATGGGCGGTCCGGGTCCGGCGCGGCACCGCGCCGCCGGGAACGGGCGATCCCGACTTCATCGCCGGGCACTCCTACACGCCGCTGGCCTCGGTGGACCGGCGTCCGCGGGAGGCGGCCGTCAGCCCCGGCGACGTCACCGACCTGCGGCGCCGGCGACTGTTCGTCCCACCCGCCACACTGATCGAGGACGTCCTCGGTACCCGGGCGGAGGAGTACCTCGCCGGCCGGGGCCGGCCGCCGATCAGCCTGCGGGAGGCGGTCAACGCGCTGCTGCGCGGCGCGTTGCCGACCACGCCGGAGGCCGCGGTGGACAAGTCCACTGCGCTCGACGTCATAGGCCGCTCCTTCATCGCCGACACCACTGGCGGGCTCGTGGCGCTCTGGTACAGCGACCGGACCGCGGGCGTCGAGCAGGTGTTCGCCGCGCGGATGAGCCTCGCCGACACCTCCCGCGGTTTCACCTCGCCCCCGATTCAGGTGACGACCGGCACCGCCCACTTCGCTCCCCATGCCGTGGGGCTGCCGAACGGCGACATCCTGGTGGCCTACCAGACCGGCATCGGCGCCAACGCCGACGTCATGATGCGGCGGGCACCGCTGGCCGGTCTGGCGGCGGCGTCCGAGATCAAGGTGGCCGACTCCGCCGGATCCGCCGAGGCCCGCCCTTTCGTGGCGGTCACCGGCGACCTGGCCACCGTCTTCCTCCACCTGGCCACCGCCACGGTGAACAAGTGGCAGTACCGGCGGTGGCGGTTGTCGACCGGAGAGTGGGTCGATTCGGCGGGCCCGGTCGCGCTGTCGGCGACCGCGAGCACCGCCGCGGAGATCTTCCACGCAGCCACAGGTCCGGCGGGCACGGTCTGGGCGGTATTCAAGGCGGACAGTGACCTGCGTGTCCTGCGATTCGAGCCCGGCTCTGGCGGCGTCTTCGACGAGAGCACCCTGGGCGCCGGCAACTTCGACCCGCAGCCCTTCCTGCTCACCACCCGGAGCGGCGAGGTGTGGGCGTTCTGGACGTCCGGCACTGGCCTGAAGGCCAGCCGTTTCCGGCCCGGGGGGTGGGAGGCGCAGCCGTTGCCCGGCACGACCACGACCGACAAGAGTCCGTGCGCGGTGGAGGACGCCGACGGCGGGATCTGGCTGTTCTGGACGCGCGGGGGCGGCTCGGGAGATCTCAGAGCGATGCGCCGCGACCCGGCAGGCGGTACCTGGGGCGAGACTCGCGGTCTCACCGCCGCGGACGGTCACAACAACTCCGCGCACGCTCTCGTCGCGCCCGACGGCGCGATCTGGGTCTTCTGGTCCATCGACCGCGAGGGGAACCCGGACATCTACTACAAGCGACTGGTCACGGTCGTGTAGGGGTTGCGATGTTCACTCCGAAGATAGCTCCGCCAGGCCTCGGCTCCCCGGGCTACGCGGTCACCGGTTCGCTGGGGCTCGTCGCCGACCTCCTGCTGGACGTCACGACCGTCGCACCGCCCACCGTCGGTCTGCGCTACCCGGCCGGGGCGGTCGTCACGGTCACGCTCGAATCCGCGGCGTCCGCGGTCATGACCGAGCCCACCGTCCGCCGCGGCACGATCCGGCGTGTCCGCGCCGGCGACCGGAGGTGACCATGACCTACCTGGCCCGCCAGATCGTCTCTACGACCACCCCTTCGGTCAACGCGCAGGTGCCGTTCAGCCCTGACGGCCGCTGGGCGGCGACGTCCGACCGGGTCTTCTCGCCGGTGACCGGCGTCCAGCGGTGCGCGCTGTCGCCCCTGGGAGGCTGGGGCCTCGCCGGGTTCAGCCCAGAAGGCGATCGGGTGGTGACGAGCCACTGGGAGGGCAACGCCGTCGTGATGTTCGACGCCGTCACCGGGGTCGAGCAGTGGCGGGTGAGCCACGACCAGTCGGTCTACGAGGTGCGGTGGAGCCCGGACGGCCGGTCGGTGGGTGCCGTCTCGGACGGGGCTGTGCGGGTCCTCGACGCCGCCACCGGAACCCAGCGCAGCCGATGCGTGGGCTTGCCCGAACCCGACCGGTCGCGGACCTTCTCGTGGAGCCCGGACGGCGACCGGATCGCCCTCGGGCACGGAGTGGCGTTCTTCGCGTCCAGTTCGGGAGGCGTGCGGCTCTTCGACGCGGCGGCCGGGGTGGAGCGGAGGCGCGTCGAACTCGGTACGTGGGTCAACATCACGTGCTGGAGCCCGGACGGACGGCTGGTGGGTGCCGGATGTGGCGATGGCGGCGCGGTGCTGGTCGACGCGGCCACCGGTGCGATCCGGATCCGCCTGATCGCACCTGTCGGCGGTCTCGACGCTCAGGTGCAGGACGTCTGTTTCGACCGGAACGGCCGGCGGGTGGTCACCGCGGGGCGGGACGGCGCCGTGCGGGTCTTCGACGTCGTGACCGGTGCGCTGCTGTCCCGTTTCGATCACGGCCACCAGGCGTTCCACGCCTCGTTCAGCCCGGACGGCCGGTGGGTCGCGACCTCCGGCAGCGGTGGCGCGGTGCTCTTCGACGCGGCGACCGGCGCCGAGCGGTGCCGCCTGACCCGGGACGCGGCGGGCCCGGTCATGTTCGGTCCGGACGGCTCGCGTGCCTCCGCCGGGACGTACCTGCGGGCGCGGATCTTCGATCCGGCGGCGCGTCAGGAGCGGCTGTCGATCCCGCACGGCGGTGCGGTCAACGCCGTCGCCGTCTCGCCGGACGGCCGGTGGGTCGCGACGGGGTGCGCCGATGGTGTCGCGCGTGTGCTGGACTCCCGGTCCGGTGGCGAGCGCTGTCGGCTCGTCCATGACGGCCCGGTGCTCGGTGTGGTCTTCTCTCCGGACGGCCGCTGGGTGGCGACGGGCAGCGAGGACGCGACGGCGAGGGTGTTCGACGCCGAAACCGGGGCTCAGAAAGCCGCCTTCGCGCATGACGGGCAGGTCCTCACCGTGGTGGCCAGCAAGGATGGCGCGACCCTGGCGACCGGCGGTGCGGACGGGTTCCTGCGGGTGTTCGGCACCGCCGGACTGACACAGCGGTTCCGCCGGGTGCACGGCGCTGCGGTGCACAGTGTGGTGATCAGCCGAGATGGTGATCTGGTGGCCACCGGGTGCGCCGACGGGACCGCGCGGGTGTTCAAGACGCGTACCGGTGCCGATCAGGGGCAGTTCCCGCACGACGAGCCGGTGCGCTCGGTGTCGTTCACTCCGGACGGCTCCGCCCTGGCCACCGCCTGCACCGACGGGTTCGCCCGCCTCTTCGACCTCGCAACCGGCGCCGAGCGGCTGCGCCTGGAGCACCTCGACGCGGACTCCGACGACCCGGTGCGCACGGCGGTGGAAGTCGTCGCGATCAACCCGTCCGGCACGATGCTGGCGACGGCCGCCGCGGACACCCATCTGCGCCTGTTCGGACTGCCCTCGGGTGGCCTGCGCACGACCGCGTTCCACTGGTCGCGGATCGGGTCGCTCGTCTTCAGCGCCGACGGGGCGTTGCTGGCGGTCGCGTCGGACGACGGGACGGGCGCGGTGTACGACGCCACCGGCAACCAGCGCGCCCTGCTGGTGCACAACTCCGGCGTGCGGGCGGCCGCCTTCGCCCCGGACGCCACGTGGTTCGTCACCGGGTCGTCGGATGCCACGGTGCTGGTGACCGACATCGGCTGAACCGGCTCGCCGCGCGCCGCCTTGAGACGGTGCCGGTCAGGCGTCCGCGGCCGCGCTGAGCAGGCGGAGCAGTGTCGCGAGGTCGTCGGGTGCGAGGGTACCCAGCGACTCCGCCAGGACGGCGTCGAAGACGTCCGCGCCCGCACGCCGCAGCCGTTCTCCTTCCGCGCTCAGCCGGTGGCGCACCACACGTCCCGGGCCATCGATCCGCTCCAGCAGCCCGCGGTCGATCATCCGCGTCGCGAGCGCCCCCATCGACTGATCGGTCTGGAACGACAACTGAGCCAGCAGGTGCAAGGAGGCGTCCGGGTGCTCCTCCAGGTTCCGCAGCACGTCCCACTGTGCGAGGGACAGTCCGACCTCGGCCAGCCTCCGGTTCGCTTCGCGCTGGTGGCGCCACTGGAGGCGTTTCACCGCCTGCCCGACCTGCCGCAGCGATGGCTCCATGAATCCCACTCCATCTCAATCGACCCTCTCCACCCCTACCTGGATCGGCCAGAGAATCACCGTCGCCGCTTCAGTGACAGAGAGTTACTTTTTGCTTGCCTGGGCGGTCGATTGCTTGTCGAACCCGTCCATGAGCACGTCCGGCGTTCCTAGGCTCGGCAGGAAGACCGCAGACGAACTGACGCTCCCGAGAGGCGGTCATGACCTACCTGGCCCGACAGATCTGCGCTGTGGACTCGAATACCTCGGACGGCACCGTGCCGTTCAGTCCGGACGGGCGGTGGGCGGCCACGTCCGAACGGGTCTTCGCGCCGACGACCGGCGCCCAACGATGCGCGTTGCTCAGGTCCGGCTTCGGCGGCGTCGCGTTCAGCCCCGACGGGAACCGGGCGGTCACGAGCACCTACCAGGGCCCGGCCGTGGTGATGTTCAACGCGGTCAGCGGGGCCGAACAGTGGCGGGTGCGCCATGATCAGTCGGCCTACGCCTTGCGGTGGAGCCCGAACGGGCAGCGGGTGGGCGTCTGCATCGGCGCGGCGGTGCTCGTACTCGACTCCGCCACGGGCGCCGAGGTCTGCCGATGCGCCAACCTGGGTGAACCCGACCAGAACGTCGACTTCTCATGGAGCCCCGACAGCACGGGGATCGCCGTGGCGCACGCGGTGGGGTTCTTCGCGCCCGGCCCCGGAGGTGTGCGGTTCTTCGACGCGGCGACGGGGAGCCAACAGAGGCGGATTGACCTCGAAGGGGTGTTCAACAAGACCGACTGGAGCGCGGACGGACGGCTGGTGGGCGTCGGAGGCGACAGTGGTGCGGTCCTGGTCGACGCCGCCACCGCCACGCTCCTTCGCCGGCTGATCGACCCGGTCGGTGGCGAAACCGCCCTGGTGCAGGACATCCGCCTCGACCGGAACGGGAACCGCGCGGTCACTGCGGGGCGGGATGGCATCGCACGTGTCTTCAACACGACGACGGGCGATCTCCTGTCCAGCTTCGACCACGGCGATGAGGCGTACTCCGCGCTGTTCAGCCCGGACGGCCGGTGGGTCGCCACGTCAGGCAGGGCGGGCGCGGTGCTCTTCGACCCGGTGAACGGAGCCGAGCGGTGCAGGCTGGCCAGGACACAAGCCGGTCCGGTCTCCTTCAGCCCGGACGGTTCGCGGACGTCCGTGGGAACGTACCTGCGCGCACGGATCGTCGACCCGGCCGTCCCTCAGGCGCGGCTGTCGATCGTGCACGGCGGTGCGGTCAACGCCGTCGCCGCCTCGCCGGACGGTCGCTGGGTCGCGACCGGCTCCGCCGACGGTACCGCGCGCGTCCTCGACTCCCGGACCGGAAACGAGCACAGCCGCCTCACCCACGGTGGCCCGGTGCGCAGCCTGGTCTTCGGTCCGGACGGCCAGTGGGTCGCGACGGGAAGCGATGACACCACGGCGAGAGTGTTCGACACCGACACCGGAGTCCAGAAAGCCCGCTTCGAGCACGACGGGAAAGTCCTCACCGTCGTCGCGAGCGAGAATGGCGCGATCCTGGCGACCGGGAGCGAGGACGGGATCCTGCGGGTGTTCGGCACCGCCGGACTGACGCAGCGGTTCCGCCGGCTGCACGGCGGTGCGGTGCACAGCGTGGCGATCAGCCGGGACGGCGATCTCGTGGCGACCGGCTGCACCGACGGTTCCGCGCGGGTGTTCACCACCCAGTCCGGTGCTGAACGGCGGCAGTTCGCCCACAACGGAGTGGTCCGTTCGGTGGCGTTCACTCCGGATGGCGCTGCCCTGGCCACCGCCTGCACCGATGGGCTCGTCCGTCTCTTCCACATCGATTCCGGCCAAGAACTCCTGAGCCTCGAACATCCGGACCCCACCTGTGACGAGGGATTGCGCACCGAGGTGGACACGGTGGCCATCAGCCCGACCGGTACGGTACTGGCGACTGGCGCCTACAGCAGGCTGCGGCTGTTCACACTGCCCTCGGGCGACCTGCAGACCGTCGTGCACCAGGCGACGCGGATCGCCCCGATCGTCTTCAGCGCCGACGGCACGCTGCTGGCAGCCGCGTCCGACCGCGGCACGGGTGCGGTGTACGAACTTGACGGGACCCAGCGCGCCGTGATCGAACACGACGCCGCTGCGCGCTGGATCGCCTTGGCGCCGGACGCCACATGGTTCGTGACCGGATCGGACGACGCCACGGCACGGGTGGGCGATATCGGGTGATCCCAGCACCTCGGCCTTCGCCATCGGCTCGGTGATCTGCCATCAGCCTTCGACCGCGTGGATGATATCCAGCACTTCTGCCCAGCCCCCTGCTGAAGGAGAGCCGATCACATGAGTGGCAAGAGCAAGGGCTTCACCGCAAGCCGACTCTGGAACGCACGCTATGGCTGACGCCTCCAGGAGGTCGAGGTCGTTCATGCCGTCGGCGACCGCAAGAACCCGATCCGTTTGAATTCCCTGTTCATGACAGTAAGAAGAGACGCCGGACCACTTTGTCGCGCCGGGTGGCCGCACAGAGAGAGAAATACCCCCATAGCGGACGTCGGGCGTCAGTGAGGCCGCGGCGATATCCCTCACCTCGTGGAATATGCTGATCAACCGGTCGTCACCGCCGCAGATCAGGAGCCCGAGGACGTTCCATGAAGCCGTTGCCTCCGCGAGCTCCACTCTGCGGGCATTGGGCATGTTGTCCGCCAGGTGGTTCGGATGGGTGGCCGGGCTCTTCCCCATTCCACATGACTTCACATCGTCCAGATTGACGATGGGTTCCAGATCGAACCTCAGAAAGATGTCGAGCACGGTCGCGTAGGCGTCGGGGTCGAAGGTCCGGTAGTGAAATCTGGGCCCCTCTTCGGCGAGCAGCCCGATCGATCCATCGAACAGAACGGCCGGCATCGAGAAATCGTTCGTCCTCATCTTCGCGAACGCACTCGACGGGCGGCGGCCGGTGGCGGCTATCACCGGGATCACCGTGGAAATCTCGGAGAGCGCGCGCAGGGTACTCGGGTGAGCGCGACAAGTGCGGTCCCACAGCGTGCCGTCGAGGTCGGTGACGACCAACTCGATGCTCTGCCTTCGCATGACCGGCACCTCGTGATGACGACGGAACTCTTCTTCTCGCTGAACGCCAAAGGGATAGGGCTCAGTCCTAGCCTGTGCCAGCCGAATCCTGGAGGAGGCTGAGACTGATGGCCCCCTTCTCGGCAGGACGTAGTTCGATCGAGCGTAGATCCGGCACCGGACCGAACTGGATCTGCGAGCTCCCGATCCTGGCACCCACACCCACGACCGTCGCCCCTGCGCGGGCGGCGGCGCAGGCACCGACGTCGGAGTCTTCGAGCACCACACAGCGTTCGATGGCGACACCCAGGTGCCGGGCGGCCAGCCGGTAACCCTCAGGGGCGGGTTTCCCTGCCTGGACATCATCCGCTGAGACCAGGACCTGCGGAAGGGGCAGATCTGCGGCGGTCAGCCGGGCACGGGCGAGCACGCGCGAGGCCGACGTGACAACCGCCCAGTTGGCGCCGAGCAGGCCACGCACAGTGTCCCGTGCCCCGGGAATGGCGCGCATGGTCTCCGCGGAACGGAGCTCCATCGCCGTGAACCACGCGACCTCTTCGTCGAGCCGGCCGGCCGGAACGAGCTCCGACATCGCCTCACGCGTAGGTCTGGCTTCGAGCGCATCGGCGATGGAATGTTCTGTGAAACCGACTCTCGTTATCCACCTGATCCAGGTGTCTCGGCAGGTGGCCCGGGAATCGACGAGCACGCCATCGCAATCAAACAGGACCGCGTCGAACAGGCCATGTCGAGATGTACCTGCCACTGATCGGCCACCTCACCGTCGAGCAGAGGAATGATGAAATCGGCAGAAGGCCGCTGCGCGCGGTCAACCCGCCCATTCGCGCAGCACGAGTTCGGGTGCGATGGATTGCATGGCGATCACAGTCGGATGCTCCGACGCGACCTCGACGTCCCAGCCGGGTGGTATGGTGAAAAGCTGCCCGGGTGCAACGGTCCATTCTTGGTCGGCGAAAAAGCAGCACACCGCCGACGTCGTCGGGACGATGACCTTCACCCACGACCGCGGAGCCGCCAGGCGAATCTGCGTTCCCCGCTCGATTCGTAGCCTCTGCCCCAGCAGCTCGCCCGGTACTTCGATTATCGGTTCTTCGGCGGGCACATCGGCGCTGGTCCACGTGGACGTCGCAGGGCCGAGGAGCCGACGGGGAAGATCCGGATGTAGATCATGAACCATCGCGGCGATCTCGGGATGCCGCGCGGGCAGAATCAGCCCGGCTCGATCGTTCTGGTCCAGAAGCCGCTCCACCGCGTCGAACGAGGTGGTCGCGTACTCTTCAAGCGTACATCCGATGACCGTATGGACGATCTCGGTCGATGTGATGCGGGCGATATCGCCCGGTTCCGGGCTCCACGTGTGCGCGGCCGGGATTCTTTGCTCGCCGACGGACCAGGCGATGGCCGCCGCCTCCCCAGATTCCAGCCATTCCGGGTGAGTCGATAGATAGATAAAGCTATCCGGATGGGCTTGCAGAATATGGAAGGCTTCGTACTTGGGTTCCAGATGGAGTTGGAAACTGAAGCCCTGACCGGGGTGCAGGTCGAACAGCGAATAGCCGAAAGGCGAGGCCGCTTTGACGCCATAGGGCTTGTACTTGTACAAAAATCCCAGGGTGTGGAAAAAGTGTGCGAAAGATCGTGCTGCAAAAATGTCGTGAACATCCGGCTTGAGGAGCTGCTGGCGAAACAATCCCATTGCGACCCGCTCAATGGCTTCGACGGCCGCTATGGGCATAGGCTCCTTCAGCGCGTCGACAAAAGCGTATGGCAGATCAGGGTCGAGCGGATCGGGAAGATATTGCAGTCGGGTGGTATCCGCCTCCGCAATCCGCCGTAGTTCGTCAGCCATAGGTCCTCTCATGGGTCCACTGTAGCGAACCCCCTGGCACACGAGGTCGCAGATACTGGGACGGGGTAGCGGGGCTTGGCATGGCGCGGTCGGGACCGCGACGCACCGGAGCCCGGCTGCTGGCCATTAGCGGCCGCAGCCTGCACGGTCACGTCCGACGACCCACTTCGACGACCAGATCACGGCGTTCGCCGGCGCGCCCTCTGGGCCGATCGGCCCAGACCAGCGGTCACCGCGGAGACCACCTCCACCTGAGACCCGGCTGACCTGTCAGGGCGGGCATCGAACGGGAGAGGTGTCGCCCCTGGTCGGCCGGCTTGCGGCGGGCGGTGGCGGCACCTCCCGAGGATATCCTTTCCCGGAGGGAAGCCTTATACTGGCCACCATGCCGAGCGGGGACAAGTTGGGCGCACGACTTCGATGCTTGACGGTTCCCCAGCGCAATCACCGTCCACGACCTACAACAATGATAATGCTTCGGTTCGCGCGCACTTTTGGGGTTGTGAGCATCCGCAATGGGCCTGCAGAATATCGCCGTCGCAGCCGACATTGAATGGGGTGCGGTCAGCGGGTGGGTTTCAGGTCTGGCGACCACCGTGGCGGTAATTATCGCCTTGACCTTTTCGCTACGGTCGGAACGGGCCCAACGCAACGTTCAGTTCGCGTCCGTTCACGCCTGGATGGAGCTGACTCAGGGGACCGAACGGACGGGCATCCTGTGGCTGACCAACAACACTGAATTTCCGATCTATGAGTGGCATATCAAGGTCTCGTGGATCGATGAGCGGGGGGCGGAGGCGCAGGCCGAGACCGGCTCCACCGAGCATGGGCTGCTGCCGCCCGGGCGTCACAGCTTCGCGTTCGACGGTGCTCGCCTGGCCCTTCCGAGCAATGACGCCATGGTCCGGGTGCAGTTGGAATTTCGCGATGCGCAGGGTCGTCGGCTGCGCAGGCTGCCGAGCGGGAAGCTGGAGAAGTACTGATGAGTCAGCCCACCTTCAGGCCGGGATCAGGGTGGCGCAATGCGCAGACCGAAGGGCCGGCCACACCGGCGCCGGTGCCGGTGAGTCAACCGCTCGCCCTGGTCGACATCCAGGCGGCGCTCATCGCGAAGTACTCACTTCGCGATCTCGTCATCGTTCCGGCCGCCTCGGGTGACGAGCTGTACAAGAACCTGGGCGCGGGTGGTGCGAAGTACTTCCGCGATCACGTTGAGCGCAACTTCCGGGTGGGGTTCTCCTGCGCCAACACCATCCACACCCTGGTCCGCAACATCGAACCGTTCAGGCTTGCCATGGACGCCTACCCCATCTCGTTCAATGTCGTGCCCGAGCTGACGAGCGTGATGTCGTCGTACGCGGCACTGATCGAGCTCTGGCAGCGGAATCCTGAATGCCGTGCCCATGCGGTCAATTTTCCCTCGTTCTTCGCCTCCGAGAGCGAGCGCGCTGCATTTGAGAACCGGCCCGATGTGCGCACCATCCTCGGGCAGGTCCGTGACGTCAACATGGCGTTCTACAGCTGTGGCGCGTTCGGTCCAGGTTCTTCGTACGGCGTCGTCAAGGAATATGTCAATCGATTCATCGATCCGGCTTTCGATCCCCATCAGCTGTACGAGGCCGGTGCGTGCGGAGAGGTGAACTGGCATCCGTATGCGCTGGACGGGCGGATCATGTCCCATCCGGTGCCGTACTCGTTCGGCTTCGTCGATCTCGCGACGTTCCGGGAGCTCTCCCGCCGGGCGGACCGACACATGGTGCTCGTGGCCGGCGGCACCCAGAAGGTCGAACCGATCGTCGGTGCGCTGCGTGGCGGCTTCCTGAACGTCCTGATCACAGACGAGCGGACGCTGCGGTCGGTCGCCGGCATCGACGCGTCCCTGCCCTGAGTACGCCTGTCCCTCGTCGGTGCGCGTCAAGCCCTCATGCGACCTGCTCGGCGATGATGAGCGCGCCGGCGCTCGATGTGATGGTGGCGTCGACGCGCACATCGAGCCCGGCCGTGGTGAGATGCTCGGCCAGCCCTCGGGTCGCGTTCCCGCCGCACAGCAGCACGGGAGCGGCTGGCGTCCTGCGATGGCCGATGGCCGCGGTCACGACCTCTCCGGCGGACGGGGAGGTCGAGGCCGACATCCAGCGGGGCGCCGGAGCCGTGAGGTTCTCCATCCGCCGCGCGAAGTGAGGATCGACCAGTTCGGCGTAGCCGCACCGGACGGGCGATTCGAGTCCGAGCCGTGGCGGCGCCTCGGAACCGCCTCCGATCATGCAGGCGAGAGCCGTCCCGCACTCGGCGACGCACAGGGGCCACGCGCCGGCCGAGGCGCAGGCACGAGCGGTGGCCTCGTGGTCCCCGAGTACCGGGAGGCAGATCCCGCCGGCGAGCAGCGGTTCCGTGAGGACCTCGGGGAGATGGTCCGGGGAGATCAGCGCCTCGGCGCACACGGACTCGTCCCAGGCACCGCCGGTCGTGTCCCAGACTCCGGTGAGCCAGGCGAGGCTCTCCGCGCAGGCCGATCGCCCCGTCAGGCGTTCCGTCAGCCAGACGTCGAACGTCTGAAATCGGTGGCACCGCAGGCGGACCGAGTCCACCCAGCGATGGATGGGTGCCAGCGGGTTCAGGGCGTCGAGCCGGCCGGCGAACTCCGGCCGGAGAATCGGCTTCGGCGGGCTCGACCGCGCGAGCACGAGGGTGTGATCGTCCACGACGAGCGCGCGCCGGAAGGTGGAGAGTGCTGTCACGTCGGCCGAGGTGTCCCGCATGAGCCGGTCGATCACGTTGAGGATCTCGATCGGTGTGCCAGCTGTTCGCGCCACCCGCTCGGTGACGATCTCGTCGGCCGTGATCCGGCGGGACACTTTGATCGTGGAGGTCCCGATGTCGATGGCGGCGACAGCGACCATCAGAGGGCATCCTCGATCTCGTCGAGGATGCCGGCGACCGACAGTCCGGCGATCTCGTAGAGCCTGGACGCGTCATCGCTCCCCAGCGGCCAGGGGGCGCCGATGGTCCGATACGCCCGCGCGTCGGGCAGGAACGATCTGATCGTCCTCCCTATCCCCGACAGTGCGGAGTGGTCTTCGATCGTCAGGGCCACCCGCGCCGTCACGCCGAGCGGCTCCGCGGGAAGCCGCCCTATGTGGAAGGCACAGGAAGTGATTCCCCGCGACAGCAGGACCTCGACCGCGTCGCACGCGATGTTCCAGGTGACACCGTGGCTGATGACCGCCACATCCAGTGGCTCCGCTGATCCATGGGAAGCGAAGAAGTCTGTGCTCGCGGCATGCGTGGTCCCCTCCGATCGGATACCGGCGGGAGGTTCCCACTTGGCGAGCCGCACGTAATACTGTCCCGGCGTGGCGACGCAATATTTCAGCGCTTCGACCGCTTCCGGTACTGAACGGGGCGAGAAGCAGACCACTCCTTCCATCGAACTGAAGATTCCCAGATCTTCGGTGCACTGATGGGTTCCCCCGTTTGGGCCGGCTGACAGGCCACTGTGCGAGCCGACGAGGACGACGTGAAGGTCGTCGTGGACGACCAGATGCCGGAAGATCTCGACGGCACGCAGGGCGAACGACGCGAATGTGACCGCCACCGCGGGACGGCCCGTTGTGGACAGACCCGCTCCGGCGGCCGCCAGCATCTGCTCGGCGACGCCCACGTTCAGGAAACGATCGGCGCGCCTTTCGGAGAAGTCGACGAGCCCCAGGGGGTTGGCGAGATCCGCGGTGACGACATAGGGACAGTCTGGATCATCGATGACGCCGGCCAGGTATTCCGCGATCGCCGTGCTCGTCATCCGTCTCCAACGGGGTGGGATGTGCTCTCGGTCAGGATGTGCACGTCGAGGTCGGAGATTCGCTCGCCGTAGAGTTCAGGACCCTTCTGGTAAGCGGCGGGCAGTCCCGCGCAGCGCCGGGTGCGCGCCACGATGGCCACTGGCCCGGAGCCCGCGCCGTACTCCAGGGCCGCACTGATCTCGTCCGTGTCGTGACCGTCGACGGTGCGCACCGTGAACCCGATTCCGCGTAGCAGGGCCGCCGGGTCCATGCCCACCGGCCCGTCCGTCTGCCATCCGTTGAAGTCGACCATGACGGTGAGCAGGCGCGTCCTCGTGTGCGCGGCGAGGCGGAGTGCCTCGAAGCTCAGACCGGCTTGCAACTCGCCGTCGGACACTATCGTGATCACACGCCGCGAGCCGCCTTCCCTTTCCAGGCCGATGGCCCGGCCGACACTCCACGCCAGGCCGATGCCCAGCGAGCCCGTGGAGACCGGAACATGCCGCATCGAATGCCGTGACGGGTGCCCTTCATAGGGCCCGGGCATTCGTCGCAGGTGCCCATACAAGGGGGGCATATCGGTGGCCAGTATACTCAATGCGGCGTAGTAGGCCGGTGCCGCATGGCCTTTGCTGAGAATGACGTCGGCGCCCAACTCTTCGGCTTGTGTGTTCCACGTCCGCCACAGCGCCGTGCACAGGAGATCCAGGACGGACAGCGAGGAGCAGAGGTGGCCGCTGCGTCGTTCCACTATCGCGGCGACGAGCCGGCGCCGGGTTTCGCCGACGAACTCCGCATACGTCAACTGTCGCGGGAGGCCGTCATCATGAGTGGCGTCGGCAGGAGACCATTCTGGCGGGCGGATTAGCCACCTCCAGCAAGAGTTCCTGTGTACCCATTATCGGCACACGCCCACGTATGGAGCGTGGCAGGGAGGTCAGAACTAGTCAAGCCAGAAAAGTCTCCTGTGCATGCGTACGCCACTGCCTTCTCGCATCAGGAGCGTATTGGGGTCGTCTCAGACCTTTCCGTCGCCCTGAAGTTCTCGGGCTCGCACTCACCCGGGGAGCGTGCCAGTTCGCGGGTTGATTTCGTGCCGGTTGCAGAACGCCTTCGCCATTGCCCCGCAGATCGCTGGACGGTGTGGCCCATGGTGGCTTCCGGGCGCGAGAGGTGTCGGCCGGGCCCTTGACCGCTGATGCTCGGTCATGCACACTCTCGTCAACCGACGCACACATGTGCGTCAGGCGAACTGAGGTGTCTGATGTTGTCCCGCGTACCGTCCTTCCTCCCGCCCTGCCCCCCGCCCTTGCCCAGCTGAGACGAGTCCCATGACCTCGCAGGAGGCGACGCGGGGCGGCAGGAGGGTCGCCGCTCCGCCTCATCCGAACCCCACGGTCCCCGACCTGCGGTTGCCGCCGCGAAGCTGCGACGCGCACTGCCACATCTTCGGTCCCGGTGCCGTCTTCCCCTACCCGGAGGACAGGGCGTACGACACGCCCGACGTCACCAAGGAGGATCTGCGCCGGCGGCATGACCTCCTGGGCTTGGACCGTGCCATCATCGTCCAGTCCGCCGCGCACGGTACCGACCATGCCGCGTTGCTGGACGCCCTGCGCTCCGACGGCGACCGGTACCGGGGCGTGGCGCTGGTGACACCGCGCACCGCGCCCGCCGAGGTCGCGGAGCTGCACGAGGCGGGGGTCCGCGGCGTCCGGCTCCAGTTCATGCCGCATCTCGGACCCGCTCCGACGCCCGGCGAGCTGCGGGCGGTCCTTGATCTCGTGCGCCCCTACGGCTGGCATGTGGCGTTCCACATCGCCGGAAACGCGGTCGTCGACATGTTCGACACGCTCCGCTCCACGGGGCTTCCTGCGGTGATCGACCACATGGCGCGGGTCGATCTCGGTGCCGGCCTGGCGGGCGCGCAGGTGCGCGCGCTGCGGCGGCTGCTGGACACCGGCGATGTCTGGGTCAAGCTCAGCGCACCGGAGCGCCTGTCGGCCGGGGGGCCGCCGTACGCCGACGCGACAGAGCTGGCACGCGTGCTCGCTGCGCAGGCGCCCGAGCGCTGCCTGTGGGGCACCGATTTCCCGCATCCCAATGTGCCCGAGATGCCCGATGACGGCCTGCTGGTCGATCTCATCGAACAGATCGCCCCGGACGAGGACACCCGGCACCGAATCCTTGTCACCAACCCTGCCCACCTGGTCGGCTTCCCTGCGGAGGCCCGATGAGCTCCGGGGCGGTCCCGCCGCCCACGCCGCAGCCAACTTCGATGCACCCGACCATGCCGTACCCGACCGTGCTGCATCCGCGCGGCACGGTCTTCACCCAGGCGCCGCGACCGGAGGCGGAGGTGCTGCGGGCCTACGACGGGCTGGCGGTGGCGTCCGTCCATGAGGCGATGGGGCAGCGGAACCTGCTGCGCGGCGTCCGGTCCCTGGCACCCGGAACTCGCGCTGTGGGCCGGGCGGTCACCGCGCTCGACCTGGGCGGGAGCAACCTCACCCTGCACGCTCTGCTTGAGGTCGCCGGTCCCGGCGACTTCCTGGTGTGGACGTCCCAGCACGGGCCGGTGGACTCGGCCGTGTGGGGCGCGAACGTCAGCGAGTCGGCCGCGGCGCGCGGCCTGGCGGGCGCGGTGATCGAGGGGCACGCCCGCGACATCGCCGACATCGAGCGGGTCGGCTTCCCGCTGTGGGCGCTCGGTGTGACCCCGGCCGCCACCGGCAAGACCCGCGTGGGCTGGGGCAACGTTCCGGTGGTGTGCTGCGGGGCCTATGTGCGGCCGGGCGATGTCATCGTCGCCGACGGCGACGGTGTGGCAGTGGTCCCGCTGGAGGACGCCGGCCGGGTCGCCGAGGCCGCCGCCGCCCGGGATCTGCGGGAGACCACGACCCTGACCCCGCGCGTGCGCGCGGGTGAATCGCTCTTCGCGGTACGTGACTGGAGCGGCAACTTCCCCTCCGACGGAGGACGTTTCGTCGACGCCGCGTGGGACCGTCCCGCCTCACCGGGGGCCGAATCGCCGACACCGAGAACGGAGACCAGATGAAGGCCGTCGTCGCCCTGCAGACCGGTCCGCCCAGCGTGATGAAGTGGACGGACGCGGAGCCGCCGAGTCCCGCGCCCGACGAGTGCGTGGTGCGGGTCGAGGCGTGCGGAGCGTGCATGCACGAGGTGCTCGTCCGGCGGGGCGACCGGGCACAGGGCACCGGATTTCCGATCATTCCCGGGCACGAGGTCGTCGGCGAGGTGGTCGAGGTCGGCGCCGCGGTCGCGGACTTCGCGGTGGGCGACAGGGTGGTCGCCAACCAGCGGCAGCGGGTCTGCGGCAAGTGCCGGGAATGCCGGTCGGGGCGCGAGACCCGCTGCCCGCGCAAGGTGTTCCTCGGCGACATCGGGTTGAACGGCGGCTACGCCGAACTGGTGGCGGTCTCTGACGGCAGCCTGGTGAAGGTGCCGCCGGGCATCACCTCCCCGGACGTCGCCGTCGCGTCCTGCGCCATCGGCACCCAGCTCAACGCGCTGCGCGACGTCGCGCACCTGGAGTTGGGGGAGACGGTGCTCGTCACGGGTGCGGGCGGCGGCGTGGGGCTGAGCGCCATCCAACTCGCCAAGGCGTCGGGGGCGCGGGTGGTCGCGCAGACCACGTCGCGCACCAAGGTCGAGGCGATCCAGGAGGCCGGTGCGGACGAGATCGTGCTCGTCGAGCGGGGCGTCGACTACAGCAAGGACGTCTTGGAGGTCACCGACGGCCGGGGCTGCGACATCGTCCTGGAGAACGTCGGCGCCGTCTCCTTCCTGTCCAGCGTCAAGACCCTCGCCCTGCACGGTCGCCTCGTGCTGGTCGGCGAGGTGCAGAAGGTGCCGCCTCCGGTGGAGGTGGACCTGGTGGGCTGGCGTGGCCGCGACATCTCGATCAGGTCGGCGGCGAGCACCACCCGGCGGCAGCTTGAGGACGTGCTGACGCTCATGGAAAGGGGCCTGGTGAGGCCGGTGGTGACCGAAACGCTCGCGATGTCGGAGGCGCCGAGAGCCCACGAAATCCTGGAAAGCGGTTCGGCGACCGGGCGGATCCTGCTGATCCCCGACGCCGCCGGATAAGTGGTGGAAGGAACGAAGATGAGACCTCGTAGAACGGGCTCTGTGGCGTTCCGCATCGTGCTGCCGGCCCTCGTCGTCGCGCTGGCGGCGGCCGGCTGCGGCGGTGGCGGCGGCAATTCCCAGGAGGACGGCGAGAACCTCCGGACCGTCAAGGTGGCGCTGTCCATCAAGGCGATGAACTCCAGTTTCGCCGCCATTCCGGTCGCGCGCTATCTCGGGTACTTCAAGGAGGAGGGACTGAAGGTCGAGACCACGTTCACCCCGGGCTCGACCCAGGCGATCCAGGCGGTGGCCGCCGGTCAGATGGATATTGCCGCGCCGGTGCCGCAGTCCCTCATTCCCGACGTCGTCAAGAACAAGTCCGATCAGCGGATGTTCTTCAACTGGGCGCGGTCGCAGGTCGCCAGCCTCGCCGTCGAGGACGCCAGCCCCATCCGCGGCTGGCAGGACTTCAAGGGCAAGAAGATCGGCGCGCAGAGCCTGGGGAGCGGGACGATCCCGCTGGCCAACGCGCTGCTGCGGGAGCAGGGCCTGGACCCCGCCAAGGATGTGCGGTTCGTGTCGGTGGGGCTGGAGGCCGGTGCCTACCACGCGCTGAAGAGCAAGCGGGTCGACGCGCTGATGCTCTTCGACTCGCAGTACGCGGCGATGGAGAACCTCGGCGCCAGGATCCGCTATTTCAACTCACCGCTGTCCCAGCAGCTCTTCTCGACCGGGTTCTCCGCCAAGCAGTCCTTCATGAAGGCCAATCCGAAGGTGATCGAAGGATTCGGCAGGGCGATGGCCAAGGCGAACGTCTTCACCACCGCCAATCCAGAGGCCGCCATCAAGATGATGTACGAGGTCTACTCCAAGACCAACGTCCCCGGTGTCCCGGAGGACAAGAAGATGGCGGACAACAAGCGGATCCTCGCCTTGCGCACCACGCACATCATGAGCGGAGACCCGGCCGGAAAGAAGAGCTGGGGTTCGTTCCCCGCGGCGAGCGTAAAGGCGTGGAGCGATTTCTCGGTCTCCACCAAGCTGACGCCGAGCGCGTTCAAGCCCGAGCAGTTCGTGACCAACGAGTTCGTGCCGGCGTTCAACGACTTCGACAGCGTGCAGATCACGAACGCGGCGAAGAACTACAGGTTCGGAGGCTGAGATGGCGACGACAGGGCACGCGGTCGAGTTGGCCGGCCTGCGTCACGTGTTCGCGGGGCGGGGCCGTGGCCGGCGCGCCGTCCAGGGCGTCGAGGCGGTCCGGGACGTGGACCTGGCCGTGGAGCCCGGGGAGTTCGTCAGCATCGTCGGCCCCAGCGGTTGCGGCAAGAGCACCATCCTCAAGATGATCGCGGGCCTGCTGCGGCCCGGCCAGGGCAGCGTGCGCGTCTGGGGAGAGCCGGTCACCGGGCCGCGGCGCGACATCGGCATCGCGCTCCAGGACGCCACGCTGCTGCCATGGCGGGACGTGATGTCCAACTGCCTGTTCCCTGTGGAGCTGCACGGGAAGGTCACCGCCGCCGCTCGCGAGCGTGTGTCGGGCCTGCTGGAGCGGGCCGGGCTCGCCGGCTTCGAATCGCGCCGGCCCAAGGAGCTGTCCGGCGGGATGCGGCAGCGCGTCGCGATCTGCCGGGCGCTGGCCGACGACCCCGGGCTGCTGCTACTCGACGAGCCGTTCGGCTCCCTGGACGCGCTGACCAGGGAACAGATGAACATCGACCTGAACCGCATCTGGCGGGAGACGCAGAAGACCGCCATCCTCATCACCCACGGGATCGACGAGGCGGTGCTGCTGTCCACCCGGGTGGTGATCCTGTCCGAGCGGCCCGGCACCGTCGTCGAGGTCGTCACGCCGCCGTTCCCCGGGGTGCGGACCAAGGAGCTGATGGCGACCCCGGAGTTCGCCGAGGTGTGCGGGCGGATACGCGACCGGTTGTTCGCCGCCGAGCCGAAGGTCGGCGGATGACCGCCCCGCCGGCGACCGGCCCCGCCGGGCCCGTCGCCGAGAGCCCGGGGCCGGCCGGTCTCCCGGGCGGCGGTGCGGCGCTGCGTTGGGGCGGGCTGGTGGCGGTCACCGCCGTTCTCCTGGCCGCCTGGCAGGTCTTCCCGTCCGACGTCCAGGGCGACGGCAGTTCGGTGCCCAAACTGGACGCGGTGCTGAAGGCGCTCGGTCCCTCCGGTGAGTGGGGCACCTATCTGACGGCGTTGCGCACCACCCTCGGTGAGGCGTTCTTCGGCCTGCTGATCGGTTTCGTGGCCGGTGTGGTGCTCGGGGTGCTGCTCGGCGAGTCCCGCATCCTGCGGCAGGGCTTCTACCCGTACGCGGTCGCGCTCCAGGCGCTGCCGCCGATCGCGCTCGCCCCGATCTTCGTGATCTGGTTCGGGCTGGGCATGGAGTCCAAGATCGGGCTGGTCGGCGCGGCCACGCTGTTCCCCATTCTGGTGAGCACGATGGCGGGGGTGGCCGAGACCGATCGCGGACGGATCGAGATGGCCACCGCGTTCGGCGCGTCCAAGGGCCAGATCCGCCGCCGGATCGTCTTTCCCGGGCTCGTGGTGCCCGTCTTCGCCGGGCTGGAGATAGCGGTGGTGCTGTCGTTCCTCGCCGCCATCGCCGGCGAGCTGATCAGCGCCAACGCCGGCGTCGGTGTGATCTTGCAGGTGTACCAGCGCGACTTCCGGCTGGCCGAGGAGTTCGCCGTCCTGTTGATCCTGGTGGTGGTCGGGCTGGCGCTCGCCTTGCTGGTACGGCTCGCCCGGCGTTTTGTACTGGAGCGGATGCCCGATGAATAAGGTGAGCGAGGCGCCGGACGAGCGTGTCCGGCGGCGGACGAAGGAACCCGCCGAACCGTGGCGGTCGGTCCGTACCGGGCTGCTGGGCCGGATGATGTTCCTGCTGCTGCCCCCTGTGGTCGTGGGGCTGGCCGGCGTGCTCCTGGTCCAGCTCGTGATCTCCCGCTTCGAGATCAGCGGGGTGGTGATCCCCAAACCGACCGACGTGTTCGCGGTGATGCGCTCGGACATCTTCGTCGAGCAGGTCGGGCAGAGCACCTGGGAGACCTGGAAGGCGACGCTGATCGGGTTCGTGCTGGGCGCCGGATCGGGGGTGGTCCTCGGCGCGCTGATGGGCGAGTCCCGGACGGTGCGGTTCGTTCTCTACCCCTACGTCGTCGCGTTCCAGTCGCTGCCCAAGATCGCGCTGGCGCCGATGTGCGCGCTGTGGCTGGGGTTCGGGCTGACGATGAAGTTCAGCTTCGCGGCGATGCTGGCGTTCTTCCCCGCCGTGATCGCGACGCAGGCCGCCCTGTCCGCCGTGCCGGAGTCGCGGCTGGAGATGGCGACCGCGTTCCACGCGGGCCGCTGGCAGCGGTTCTGCCGGGTCTCGCTGCCGTCGGCGGTCCCCGGCATCGTGTCCGGCCTGGAGATCAGCATGGCGTTCGCGCTGATCGGGGCGATCGTCGGCGAGTTCGTCGCCCCCTCGGCGGGCGGGCTCGGCCAACTGCTACTCACCTACAGCGAGGCCATCAACGTGGCCGCCGAGTTCTCCGTGCTGGCCGTGCTGATGCTGCTCGGCGTCCTGCAGAACACGATCCTGTTCGGCGTCCTGCGCCTGGGCACGGAGAGATTCTTCGAGTCGTCCCGGTGACGGCCGCCGCTTTCCCCTTCGACCTGCTGATCAAGAACGGTCGGGTGCTGGCCCCGGGCGAGGGCCTGGACGGCCGCTACGACGTCGCTCGGGCTGCCGCTCACCGACGTGATCCGGGCGGCGACCGCGACCCCGGCGGACGCCCTCCGATGGGCCGTCCTCACCGACCGGATCGCCTGGGCCGGCCGGATCGGCGCCCTGAGACCCGGCGCCGAGGCCGACATCGCCGTGCTGGAATGGGAGGAGGGCGAGTTCGGCTACGGCGACGCGGCCGGCGGCCACCGGACCACCCACCGCCGGCTGACCCCGGTGGCCACCATCCGAGCCGGCGCCCTGCACCTCACCTAGCGCGGTCCCCGGCGGGGGAGTCGTGATGTCCGGACCTGCCTGAGGGTGTGCAGGAGATCGTCCAAGGTCTCGTCATCGAATCCCGCGTCCGCGAAGATCCCGGCGAGGGTCACGGTGAGCAGCCGTTCCCCGCCGCCGGGGCCGTACATCCTCAGCACGGCGCCGAGCAGGGCGGGAGAGGGCAGCGTGCTGCCGCCACCGAGGATCATGTCGAACTGCTCGGGTGTGAGCTTGGGGCCATAGCAGGCGCCGAGCAGGTTGATCAGATTCTTGACCTGGATGTCCCCGCGCCCCGGATAGACGGCGGCCAACTCCTCGGAGAGGTAGCGATGGTGGCGCAGGGCGGGCTCGGCCTCGGCCGGTCGGCGCCGCAGTGCCGCGCAGACCGGTCCGATCAGCCAGCGCTGCGGCGGCGGCTCGGCGGCCGCCTCGACAAGGTCCTGGGCGGGCATCCGAGCGATCACATCGCTGAGGCGGCTCGGGCCCTGCTGGTGGGCCAGGGCCAGGATGGCGCTGGGCGCGATGTTGGGACGGCGGAGCAGCGCGTCGATGAGCGCGGGGTGGAGGCCGCCCGCCGCACGGGTGATGTCGGCCAGTTCGTCCGAGGTCAGGCGGGGGCCGCAGACCCCGGCGAGCAGGGCGTCGAGCAGCCGTGCGGTGAGGCGGGGCGGGACCCGGTCCTCCACCAGCAGCCGGTCGCGTTCGACGAGCCTCAGCAGGTTCGCGCGCTCGGCGCCCGCCGGTGGCCGGTTCGTGGTCGTGAGGAACAACTCGGTCAGCAAGTGCTCCAGATAGAAGAGGTTCCCTTGATCGAGGGCTTCCACACACGACGAGAGGATCAGGTCCGCGGCCGGCGCGTCCGGCTGGGGCCCGCGCGCGGCGGAGACAATGCCAAGGGCCTTGAAGCGGTCCTCGGGGGTGAAGCGGAGCGGTTCGTCCGCCCGCGCGAGGAGATCGACCAGATCGGAGAAGGGTCCGACCTCGCGGAGGATAGCCGTGTAGGCGCCGCCGGTGCTGCTTGGCATGAGGGTGGGGGCGCCGCCTTCGAAGTAGACGGTCGTGAAATCGTCCTCCGAGAACTCGGCGAACGAGATGCGGAACACCGGCCGGATCGTGCTGGAGACCCACGTGGCGGCGGAGAACCTCGCCCGCATCCCGAAAGGCAGCAGGCCCGCGACGGTGTCCAGGTAGCGGAGGCGTTCGCGCAGTGGCACCACCTCGGCGTCGAGCACGCGGATCCGCTCGCCATTCATCAGCCTCGCCGCGGCCGACATCGTCGCGGGGTCGATGCGCGCGGCGATGTAGTGCGGATCAAGCGGCGGGACGTCCACGCGCAGTGAGCCTTCCGTCGGGAGCCGGACGGCGCGGAGGGCGTCGAAGAGGTCCTCATAGGAGACCGGCTGCTCGCTCAGACGCCGGAAGGGAAGGCAGAAGTACCGGACGGTCGCGATGTCCCGGCCGTACCTGTCCTGGTCGCCGGACAGTTCCTGGATCGCGAGCCCCACGTGGGGCTCGCTGGCGAGCTCGAAATGGCTGATCGTGACCACGGGCTCCCGCGTCGGCGATCCCGTGGCGTACCGCATCATGATGTCCGCGAAGTGCTTCGGGGTGAGCCGCCGGGCGCCGGAGTCCAGGATCCGGTAGTCCAGCCCGTCGCGCTCCTTGCCCCAGAGCGCCCAGTCCAGGTCGAGTTTCACCCAGTCGGACCTGGCCGAGGCCGTCATGTCGGACGCTCCGCGGCGATGCGCTGCGCGAGCCACAGCAGCGGCTCGACGACGTTGACCGGATGGAGGTTTCCGCGGATCCGGCTGGGACCGCCGCCCTCCGTGGGGACCAGGTTCTGGAAGTCGTCGGCGTCGAAGGCGCCGTGCTCGCCGCCGAGATGGAATCCGATCGCCGACGTGACGAAGTACCTGACGCGGTCCTCCCGGAAGTACTTCCGCAGCGTCGGCACCACCAGCTCGGCGTTACCGGAGGAGGAGATCCCGCCGAGCACCTGGAGGAAGTCGAGCGCGTCCTCGTCGTCGACCCGGGGAAGGCCGAGCGGGTCACCGGGGTCGACGGTCACCAGACCCATCCGCCGGGCCGTCTCCAACGTCCTGATCTCGTCGAACTTGGTGACGCAGACCGCGATGTGATGGGGGAGGAGGCCGTCGGTGAAACGGCCGGCCTCGTCCATGCGGTGCGCGAGTTGCACCAGCGCGCCGTGCAGGTACTGGAACGCGTCTCCGTCCTCGAACTCGCGTACGGGGTCGAAGAGGAAGATCAACCCCCTGCAGGCGGCGAGATCGTCGATCAGCTCCGTCCGGTCCCGCCGGTCGGCGCGGGTGTCGGAGAAGGATTCGCCGGGCGGGTCGAGCAGTTCGAGCCCGATCCTGACCGGGTGCCGGACGACGCGGCGCCTCCATGGTCTGCCCGTGCGCTCCTCGACGCTGCCGAGGAGCGTCCAGTTCAGGCGCTCCAAGCCGGTGGTGGCGTGCGGGAAGCGCCTGCTGTCGGCGAGTTCCGACGTCATCTTCAGCAGGGCCGAGGTGGAGGCGTCGTCGTTGCCGACAATGGTCCAGTCGTCCCGGCGCCTGGCCAACGCTATGTTCAAGGCCGCGAGAAATGTGGTCTTCCCGCTGCCCGGAGGGCCCCACATCGCGATCCGGGACTCCGCCTGGGGAATGGGCTGCATGTCCTCAGTCCCCCTCGGTCAGCGGGAACGGTATGTACGGGGTGGGGGAGTCCAGGGCCGCCGCCTGGAGGATCCCGGTCAGGTCGGGCTCGTCGAGGCGGGTCAGGCGATCGCCGCCGAGGACGCTCCATATCGGGTCCGCGGCATCCGCCTCGGAATCGCAGATGGCGACCCGGGCGAGGACGGGCAGCAGCGCGGCTTCTCTCCTCCAGTCGATCCGCTCCGGGCAGGGCAGGATCTCCGTGGTGCTGACCCTGGGCGGGTGGGCCGGCCGGCCGCCGATCATGAGCAGCGCCGACAGCTCGTCCGCCCCTGCCTCCAGCCGCCCGGTCACTTCGTGCAGCGCGCATTCGATCGCGGCCGCGAACGGGTAGCCCGGGTGGCGCGGCCCCTGGACACGCAGTGACTCCACCGTGCTCAGGGCCGCGTCCGGCGACGCCCGCCAGTTCAGGACGGTGACCGGGGAAGGCTGGATCCGCCGCTCGAACGCATGCGACCCATAGGAGACGACGGAGATCGAGGGAGCCGTGGACGCCGCGGCCTTGATCACCGCCTCCAACCGGTCCAGCCGGGCGATGACGCGCTCCTGCGAGCCGCTGACCTCGACGGCGCAGACCAGGTGGGACGTAACGGGGGGCAGGGCGGAGGGCAGCGCGTCCAGCAACTCGGGCCAGGACCGCTCGTCGGTGGTGAAACCCGCCGCACCGCGGAAGCGGACCCGTCCGGGCCGCGTCAGCTCGGCCGTGATCTCGTGGCGGCCCACGCCGAGCCTGGCGGAATCCACCGAGAGGAGGTGGGGCCTCCCCGACGTCCATGTGACCATCGCGAACACTGTGCCACGCGGATCCGCCGAGTGGCAGCGGACGCTGAAGCGGGTGACGTCCCCGCGCCGGGCTCCGGCCGGGAAAAGCGGGAGGCTGCGGAGCGACAGCCGCCCCGACCGGTCGGCGTGGACGGTGACCAGGCTGTGCTCCACCGTCAGCGGCTCCTCGGAGATCACCTCCCGCAGGACGTCGGGCACCGACGTTCCGGGACGGCTGATGGTCGTCGCCTGCGGCCACGCCTTGCCGAGCAGGTCGAAGACCCGCGCGGCAGGCGATGGGTCGCCGGCAGTGTCGCCGGTCGTGTCGCCCGTAGTATCGCCAGTAGTGTTGACCAGCACCATCGTGGTGCCCTCGAACCGGCGAGCCGATCCGCCGAGAAAGACATCGGGCGCCCCGGAGAGGTCCGCTGTCGCACGCATCCGGGCCCGGGGAAGGCCATGCTCGTCACGCTGGATCTCCCAGACGACGACACTCGCCGGACCGACGTCGACGACCAGCAGCGACCGCCGCCCGGCCAGTCCCGCGACGGCGCGTGCGAGCGTCTCGGCCAGGGGGTCCGGATCCCTCACCGCCCGCTCCCGCCCGCTGGCCTCATGCGGTCAGCCTGATCACCCGTTCGTGACGCCCCCGGTCGGCGGACGGTCACTGAAATACGCTGACCCACGCGCGCTGACATGGCTTCGGTGGTCCTGGAAGGGACGGGATGAGAAGGCTTCTGATCTATCTCTCCGGGGCCCGGGGGGATGTTCTGCAACGATGCCCGACGGAACGGACCAAGTTCGAGGGCATCGGGGGAGCGGTCCTCACCACCGCCGTTCTTGCCGCCATCTCGATGCTGTTCGCGTTGTGGACCGCCTTCCAGACCTCCTGGTTCATCGCCGTTCCCGTCGCGGTGTGCTGGGGACTGGCGATCATGAGCCTGGACCGCTGGCTGGTCTCGACGATGCCGGTCCAGGGCCGGCGGCGGTTCAGCCTGGCGCTCCCGCGGGTGCTGCTCGGGCTGCTGCTCGGGCTCGTGCTGTCCACTCCGCTCGTGCTGCGGATCTTCGACGCCGAGATCGGCGCCCAGATCGCCGAGATCAGGCTGCGCCGGGCGGACGCGTTCGTCCAGCAGAGCGAGCGAGGTGCCCTCGGCCAGCGCATCGCCATGCTGGCCAACGAGACGCGGGAGCTGGAGAAGGTCATCGCCACCGGCGGCGACGTGCCGACGGATCCCGCGACCGACCCGGCGATCATCTCCCTCACCGCGGCGCGGACGAAGGAGGTTGCCCGCGGGGAGGCGCTGTACAAGGAATGGCAATGCGAGCTCTACGGCGGGAGCGGCTGCCCGTCCGGCAGGACGGGGCAGGGACCCACCGCCGCCGCCAAGAAGGCGGACTACGACGCGTCCTCGAAACGTGTCGAGCAGCTCACGGCCCAGCTCGACGCGCGCAGGGCGCAGTTGAGGGCCAGCGACCAGGCGTCCCGGGCGAACAGGCTCGCCGAGGCGAAGGCGCGTCTGCCGCTGGTCCGGGACCAGTACATCAGCGCGAGCCGGCAGCGGTCCGACCTCCAGGCGTCCTTCGACGCCGAGAACCGGTCGGCCGGAGGACTGCTGTTGCGGTTGCAGGCGCTCGACGAGGTGTCGGCGAACGACCGCGCCCTCTACGCCGCGCGGATCCTGCTGTTCCTCTTGTTCGTCGTTCTTGAGTGCCTGCCGGTGACGGTCCGGCTGTTGCAGCGGCCGGGGGTCTATGAACGGCTTCTGGCGATCGCCGAGCGAAGCGAGTTCCGCGAGGGACGGGACGCCTACATCGGGTTGCGGGGTGCGGGACCCGAGGTGTCCCGGGAGGCGGCGATCCGCGCGATCCGGGACATCTGGGAGTCCGGGGAGGTCCCGCGTGCGGCCGGGCGGGGGGTGGCGCGCGGCGACCGGCGCGACGAGGACGGCGACGACGGCGTCCGGACCGTCGAGGACGGAGCGCTGCGGGCGCTCGGCGACACCCGGCACGAGCGGCTCGACGACGGGCTGGACCTCTTCCCGGACGACGACCTCTGAGCCCGGCACCGTGTCCCGGCCCATCACCGCGCCCCCGAGAGTCGGTCGCCGAGCCACAGCAGCGGCTCCAGGACGTTGATGGGGTGGATCTGCCCGCGGATCCTCGGCTCGGCGCCGTCAGTCTCGGTCACCACGTTCTCGAAGTCGCGGCGGTCGAAGACTCCCCGCTCCGGGGGCAGGTAGAAGCCGATGGCCGAGGTGACGAAGTACCTGACCCGGTCCGGCAGGAAGAACGTGTCGAGCAGGGTGCGGATCTGCGCGGCGTTCCCGCTCGACACGTCGCACAACCGGTCGAAGATCTCCTGGGCGTCGCCGGGCTGGACGGCCGGGAACTCGCGGGCGTCCCCTGGATCGTCCGACAGTAGGCCCAGCCTCTCCGCGCTCGCGTACACCCGGAAATCATCGAACTTGGTGAGGCAGACCGCCAGGTGGTGCGGCAGGCGCCCGTCGACGGTGAAGTCGCCGGAACCGCGCAGGCGCACGCTTACCTGGCTGAGCATGTTGTTCAGGTAGTGGAAGGCGTCGCCCTCCTCGTACTCGCGGATGGGGTCGAAGATGTAGACGATCCCCCTGCTCCGGGCGAGGTCCTCGAACATGTCCTGGCCGGTGGGATCCTCCGACCCCTGGGTCAGCAGGAGCTCACCCGGCGGGTCGAAGATGTTGAGGCCGATCCGGACCGGGCGGGACTGGCGGCGTCTGCGCAGGAACCCCGTGACGGTCTCGTCGTGCCCGACGAGCTGCCAGCGGTATCCCGCCATCGATGTCGTGGCCGAGGGGAACCGCCGCTGGGTGGCGAGCATGGTCGTGGTCGTCGACAGCGCGTCCGTTGAGGCGTGGTCCGTGCCCACGACCTTCCAGGAGCCGCGGAGACGGGTCGTGGCGATGGTCAGAGCTCCGAGCAGCGTGGTCTTCCCACTGCCGGGAGGCCCCCACATGGTGATCCACGGATCGTCGTCGGACGGCGCCGCGGGCCCGACCTTGAGGGCCGTGTCGCTGAGGCTGGTCAGGAGCCGCAGCACCGACGGCAGCGGCATCCGTAGCTCCGGGCTCGTGTGCAGCAGCTGCCGGAGCGGAACCCGGAGCGGCCCCGCGAGCGCCGTGGGAGGTTTCACCCCGTCCCGTGCGCCGCTCGGCGGGAACGGAAACTCCCCTTCCACGGCCAGGTAGAGCGCGATCGCCGTGCTCCACAGGTCGTTCGCGGGCGCGAGGGGCTCCCCGTGCGGCCGCGCGGGGTCGGCGAACGCGGGGCCGGCGGTCCCGTCGCCGAGCACGGCGTTCTCGAAGCCGACGAGCGTGACGGCCGCGACGTTGAGGTCGACGAGGATCTCCTCCGCGCCGATCGAGCCGTGCACCAGACCCGCGCCCGCGCACGCGGTCAGGGTCTCGGCGAGCCGCCGTCCGATGTCGGCGACCATCTGCCACGGCAGCCTGCCGCGGGCGCGCAGGATCTCCGAGAGCGGACGGTCCGGGCACGCCTCCAGCACCAGCCACATCCGGTCCGCGTCCTCGACGAGGTCGAGATACCGGACGGCGCCCGGGCCGAGCAGCGGCGACTTCGCCACGAGCTCGGCCAGCCGCTCCCGCACGGCCGCCTGCTCGGCGGCGTTCCGCCGGCGGGGAATCTCCTTGACGACCAGGTCGGCGACGCCGTCCGTGGCCTGCCATGTCCGGGTGCGGCCGTCGTCCGCCCTCATGTCGAGCAGGCGGTACCTCCCGGCGACCTCGTCGAGGTGGCCACCGGTCCGGGAGAGCCGAGGCCCCTGCGCCCGGGACGGGCCGGTCCCCGCCGGCGCCGTTCGGGTGATCATTCGCAGGGCGGCGGTGCTGACGAGCGCGAACGGCCGGGCGGCCGAGCCCGCCGACGCCGTGCCGTCCTCGGCCGGGACGGACGCGCGGAACATCTCCGCGCCGCGCCCCGCCCGCTGCTCGATCGCCCTGGACAGCCGGTCCAGTACCTCGGAGGTGTGGTGCGCCTCCGACCGCGGGAGCATGGCGAGCAGGCGCTCACGGGCGCCGGGAACGAAGTCGTAGGCGTGCGGCCGGTCCTCCCGGGGCCGCAGCAGGCCGCTGAGCAGCACCTCGGCGAGGTTCCCCGGCGTCGACCCGGGGAGCACCTCCCGCTGGATCAGCCGCATCACCGGCAGTACCGGGAAGGACACCGCGACGTGGGCGGCCAGCCGGACCGCCTCCCGCGATGCCGTCGCCTGGAACCGGTGCACCCGCGTCTCGATCGGCAACCGCTGTTCGCGCTCGACCGGCGCCGGCAGCCCCGTCTCCGGTCCGAAGGACGTCACGGCCGCGACCCGCGCGCCGCCGGTGCCGCTCACCAGCGCGGCCCAGTTCGCGAACCAACGGGGCGCGCATTCCAGGACGGGCACCGCGACCCGAGGGAGGACGGGGCCGGGATCTCCGTCGAAGGAGACGAAGTCGAGGGCGCTGTTGGGCGCGAACGGGCGCCGGGAGAGCAGGTGCCCGGGCGTCGCGGGGCTCGCGGTCCGACCCCACAGCCGCTCCGGCAGCGGCTGGACTATCGCGAGCGGCCCGCTCAGCGCCAGGCCGCTCAGCGCGCTCGGAGCCGCGCCCGTCCACCAGTGCGCGCCGGAACAGTCGCTCAGCACCAGCACCACCTGCCTGCCGGTCGGGTCGATGAGCGTGGCGGCGTCGCGGAACGGCCCGCCCGGCGACGCGCCCACCGCACCCCCGCTCAGGTACATGACCTTGGTGTCGCGGAAGGAACCGGTGCGTGCCAGCGTCTCGTGCAGCTCGCGGCCGAGCGGCCGCCACATCGCCATCGAGGGACCGGTATCGACGATCAGCAGCAGGCCGAGCAGGCGTTCCTCGGCCGCGGTCATGACCGGTGGCCACGGACCGTCAAGGTCCCGGTCGCGGGCGAGCCGGTCCGCGGTGGCCCGCTCGTCCAGGACCATGAGGCGCCGGGACGGGACGCGCCGCCGGAGCGGGCGCAGCGACCGCTGGACGGCCAGCGTCTCGGCCAGCATCGGCGCCGTCGGCACCATCGTCTCGCGGACCAGGGCGTCGACGTCGGGTTCCTCGTCGTCCTGGACGTGCACGCCCCGGCGCTCGGTCCGGTCGGGTGGCTCCGGGACGTCGGCGCGTCGGGGCGGTGCCGGTTCCTCCTGGTGGTCCTGGTCCGGTGGGGCGACGTCCTCGGGCTCCGGGGGCGGCGGCGGTTCCTCCCGCCGCTCGGGGGCGGGCCGCCGATCGCTCATGTGCGCCGACAGCCAGAGGATCTCGGCGATCTCCAGCGTGCTGGGCGCCGTCCCGAGCCCGGTGAGGACGGTCCGCAGCCGCTCAGCGTCCATCGGAACCGGGCTGCCCCGAGATGTAGGGCATCACCTTCTCCGCCAGCTCCACCACGTTCACCGCCTCGACCCGGGCGGCGTGGTGACACAGGTACAGGGCGTTGAGGAGCTGGTCGGTGGCCAGATCGCCCGCGTTCTGCCGTGCGAAGAACTCTCCGACCAGCGTGCTGACGAGATCGGCCCGCTCGGCGCTGAGCGCACCGAGATGCTCGCGGATGATCGCCGTCAGCTCGGCCTCGTCGGCCGGCTGGTTCAGCTCCAGCGAGATGCAGCGGCGCAGGAACGCGGGCGGGAACTCGCGCTCCCCGTTGCTGGTCATGACGACGAACGGGAACGACCGGCAGCGGACGAACCCGTCCTCGACGAGCACCCGGTCGGTACCGCTGTCGGCGGTGAGGACGTTCGCGGCCGGGTTCTCCCGCCGCGACAGTTCCGGGATCTCGAACTCGCCCTTCTCGAAGATGGTGAGCAGGTCGTTGGGCAGGTCCAGGTCGCTCTTGTCGATCTCGTCGATCAGCAGGACCCGGGGCCGGTCATAGGGCAGCAGCGCGGTCCCGAGCGGTCCGAGCCGCAGGTAACGGCCGATGTCGTCGGCGTCGACCTGCCGCCGCCGCTCGTCGTACAACCTGGTCAGCGGGTCGTACTCGTACAGGCCGTCGCGGAGGGTGACCCGGCTGGTGATGGGCCAGTGCAGCGGCGGGCCGAGCCCCAGCTCGTAGGCGACCGCCGCGGCGAGCGTCGACTTGCCCGTCCCGGGCGGGCCGGTGACCAGCAGCGGACGCCGCAGATAGAGTGCCGCGTTCACCTGCTCGACGGCTTCGGTGGTGGGCCGGTAGGCCGCCGCCTGGCTCGAATCCCAGTCCAGGTCGGCCGGGAAGGGGTCGACGACGGGGCCGCCCTTGAACTCGCGCCACCGCGGCGGTGGCGGAAGCTCACTGCGGATCCGATCGTGCGGCCTGCGGGTTCCCTCGAAGATCTTCCAGCTCGCCATGTCAGACGATCCCGCCGATCAGTGGCGGATCGGGCCACCGGGCCGGATCGTCCCAGAACAGCGTCAGCTCACGGCCGCACTGGTGGCGTTTCCGGCGCAGCGGATGCCATGCGCTGTCGCGCAGTGCCCGGACCCGCTCGGGGTAGTCGTCGGGATGCAGGCCCTTGATGTTCTTGGTGAGCTGGCGCAGGATCCGGCCGCACTCGTCGTGTCCGGTGGACGGGCAGGGTGCGCGCGACCAGAGCATGACCGGGATGCCCGCGCCCAGCGCCGGTCCGAGCAGGTCCTTGGAGGGATGGCGGGAGTAGGCGAGGACGCCCACGTCACTCGGCTTGAGAAGCGCCCGGTACTCCCCGGGCTGATACGTGGAGTCACAGTGGATCTCCACCGGGCTGGTCTTCCCGCCCTCCCGGAGGGCCTTCCACCGCCGCCTGGCGAACGGGCGGCGCGGTGAGGCCGGCCGCAGCCGCGACACGTCCCGGACGACCACGGGGAAGGCGTCCAGCGCGGTCTCGTCGGCGCTGTCGAAGGTCCAGGTCTCGCAGGGCAGGTTGAGCAGGCTCTCGGGAAGGGCGAACTCGATGATCGGGTCCAGGTCCTGGACGCTGCGGAAGACCTCGGGAAGCAGGGTCTCCACACTCGTCTTGATGTCCTCCTCGTCCAACTCGACGGGCGTGGACCGCTTCTCCACCTGAGCCTCGCCGTCGAGCAGGGCCTCGACCGTCAGCGTCGTCGGCTCGTCGGCGTACCGCTCGATCCGCACGAGGACGGACGCGAACCGCGCGGGCTGGTCGGTGGGGCGGGGGTGGTCGGGCAGCCATTTCTGGAACCAGGTGTCGAGCTCGCGCCGTCCCGTCCGCTCCAGGCGGGGGGACAGGGACTCCAGGTAGTGCGCGAGCATCTCGTCGCGGAGCGACTCCCGCTCGACGGAGACCATGACCTCCTCGCCGATGTAGCAGATCGCCTCCCAATGCGACGTCAGGTCCGGCGCGAAGGCAAGGTAGGGGAACGCCGTCCGCAGGACGTCGTTCGGGTCGGGACGGCTCGGGGCCTGTGCCAGCAGTCGCCGCAGCTCGCGCCGCGCCGGCAGGCTGAACCAGTCGAACGGGAGCCTGTCGTCGAGCTCAGGCCAGTACCGGCGGAGGCTGCTCAGCGGCAGCATCCGGCCGCTGTTGCCCTTGAGTCTCAGGTTGGTGTCCGAGACCATGCCGACGACGTGCCCGGTGTCGATCCGGTAGATCCCGGCGCCGCTGAATCCGTGGCGAATGGTCTCCAGATGGGCACCGTCGACGTCGATCTGCCACCACTCGTGGTAGAGGCCGAGGCCCGGCGACGAGGTGAGCCGGACGACCGATCCGGCGTCCTCCTGGTCGGGGAAGCCGAGCGCCGCCAGCTCCGGCCTGCCCTCACCGAGGGCGTCCATGCTCGCGAAGCGCGCGGGCGGCGCCGTGCTCGGCTCGTCCAGCCGGAGCACCGCCACGTCACCGAGGTCGCCGACCCTCGCCCAGTTCGCGCGCTCGTCGACCGACGCGCCGACGGTCCTGCCGGCGATGACGACGGTGGCCTTCTTCTGTCCCCGCACCACGTGCGCGCACGTCAGGACGTGCCGGTCGTCGGACAGGATGCCGGCCCCCACCTGCCGGCCGGCATCGACGCGGACGCGCCAGCGCAGGTCTCCGGTCACGCCCCCGACCCCGGTGCCTCGTTCCTGGCCCATCGCAGGGTCACCTTGAGGTGGCCTTCGGCGGCGGCCTTGGCCAGCACCGCGCCCGCCTCCGCGTTCAGCTTCAGCCCGAATTCGATCTCGATCTCGTCGGGGCGGAGTGCGTCGTCCCGAAAGACCGTGAGCGCCGAGGACGCGGAGTCGCGGAAGGACTTCAGCGCCTCCTCGAACCGCACGTTCACCACGCGCGCCACCTCGCCGGGGCTCCGCACCACCGACGCGAAGCCGAGCATCTCGTCGTCCCCCTCGACGACGATCGTCCCGGAGTCGGTGTCCCACCGCTGGAGCTCGGTCACCTGAGTATCCCCGTCCCCGGCCGTCAAGGCCGCTCCTCAATGTTGAGAACCCCCCGAACAAAGGAACCCTAACAAGCGAAGAGGGGCGGAGAGTCCCAAATCGGTAGCCGAAAGTTGCCACCTTGGTGGGCGTTCGCCGCTTTCGGGACCCGGGCACCCTCGAACCGACACCGAGCGGGATGACGAACCGACATTGAGCGGGATTAACTCCTGCGAGTCGGGTAAAGGCAGGTTCAAGTGACCTGGCCTGAGGAGTGAGGACGATGGGCTTCCTGGACCGTTTCGCGCGTGGCCGTTCGTCCCGCCGTGCCCGCCGCCACGCAGCCGCCCGTGAGCGGCGCCGCATCCCCAGCTTCCGTGAGATGCACGCCCGGATGCGGACGGAGCGGGCCGAGAGCAAACTGCTGGAGACCGAGACCAGGATCCACCAGGAGGCCGCCCGGATGCGCAGGCAGATGCGCCCCCGCCGGTAGGCCGAGAACCGCCCAGGGATTCAGCGGGAACGGCCGAGTGGCCATGGCCTTCTTCGGCGTCGTCGCGGGCGTGCTGGCGGCCGGCCTGCCGGCACGGCGAGCCGCCCGCACCCCGATGCTGCGCGCCGTCACGACCGAATGACCCGTCCGGCGAGGGCGGTGCCGGTGCCGTCGCCGGGACCCTCGCCTACTCGGCCGGCGTCTCGTCGTCGTAGAGCCTTGTCGTGATCGTGCCGTCCTCGGTCACATAGCCGTTGATGATCCCCTTGGTGCTGTGCGGGGACGCGAGCGTGCCCCGGGTGTCCAGCGCGATCACGCCGCCGGTCGCGCCGAGCGCGGGGATCTTCTGGGTGATGACCGTCGCGGCGGCCTTGGCCACGGGCAGGCGCGCGTACTCCATGAGGGCGGAGATGTCGTACGCGGCGACGCTGCGGAGGAAGACCTCGCCGGTGCCGGTACTCGAGACGGCCACGGTGCGGTTGTTGGCGTACGTCCCGGCGCCGATCACCGGGGAGTCGCCCATCCGGCCGACCTGTTTGTCGGTCAGGCCCCCCGTCGAGGTCGCCGCGGCGACGTTGCGGGAGCCGTCCAGTGCGATCGCCCCGACCGTCCCGCCGACCTCGGACCGTTCGCCCCGCCGGCCGCCGCGGACGGCCTGCGGGTTGCCTTTGGCGGCCACGAGCTGATCCCAGCGGCGCTGCGTCCAGAAGTAATCCTGCGTGGTGAAGGGCACGCCATTGCGGAGCGCGAAGTCGTCGGCGCCCGTGCCCGCCATGAACACATGCGGCGACTTCTCCATCACCAGCCGGGCCAGGGAGATCGGGTTCTTGGTGTGGTGGACGCCGGCCACCGCGCCGGACCGCAGGTCCTTGCCATTCATGATCGAAGCGTCCAGTTCGTGTTCGGCGTCGGTGTTGAACACCGCGCCCTTGCCCGCGTTGAAGTTCGGGTCGTCCTCCAGGACGTTGACCGCTCGTTCGACCGCGTCGAGCACCGGCCTGCCGTCCTTGATCAGGGCGTATCCGGTCCGCAGGGCCTTGGTGAGCCCGTCGCGGTAGCTCTTCTCCTGCTCGGGCGTCAGGCTGCCGCGCGGCAGGGAGCCCGCGCCCCCGTGAACCGCGAGGACGACGTCATGCACGCCGGACGCCGGTGGGGCTGGGGCGGAGGCGGTGGGGCGCACGGTCGTGGCGCTCGCGGCGAGCTGGGAGCCGGACAGGCCGATGACCAGCGCGGCGAGACCGGCGGCGACCAGGTAGGGACGCTGGGGAGACGACATGGGGACCTCCTCGGTGGATGACCATGGTCGTCGTCCCCGAGGCCGGCTCGCACGACACCCGAAATTCCTGCCAAACCGGACAATTCCCACCGTTGTGTTCCGCTGAGTCGGCAGGGCGCGGAACTGATCGCCGTGACCATCGTTGGGCGTTTCCTGGCTCTGACCTCGGCAGACCCGGGCAGCGGCCCGGTTTGCGGCCGGTCCTACAGGAAATCATCGAGGACGCACTCGCTGTGCTGGCCTGTGACGAGTTGGGGGGCGAGCCATGGGTTTCTGGCGGAAGTGCGCGCTCGGCGGCCTTGCCGCACTGCTCTGCACCGCCTCGTGCGGGGGAGGGCAGAGCAAGCCCACAGCGACGCGGCTGCCGATGCAGTCGAGCGGACTGGACATCGGCGGGGACGTGCAGCCCAAGGCGACGGACACGATCAAGACCCGGATCACCGAGGCGCAGGCGAAGCAGATCACCGCGGCGTGCCGCGACGCGGTCGAGATCACCGACACGAGCCAGGATGCGTGCGGTCGTGCCATCAAGGAGGGCTTCAAGAACAACGATCCGTGTGTACAGAGAGAGGCGTGCCTGATCGCGGACAACGGCGTGTCCAACACCAAGGCGGGCGCCCCCGGGAAGTCCGAACCCGAGGGGGCCGCGCTCAAGAAGAGGCATCTGAGCGGGAAGGTGACGATCACTGACAGGTCCTGCCAGGTGGGCACGAGCGATGTGTGCATGCGGGTCGGCGTCGCCTCGCCGGAGGCGTGGCAGGAGTTGAAAAGCGCCGGCCGGCCCGTCGAGCCGCCCGACAGCGAGACGGGCCGGCCGTCCGGCGAGCCGGGTTCGGAGCCGGAAGGCACGCCTTCGGATGACATCAGCTCCGAGTCGCCGGAGCCGGGGACGTCGGAACCGGTGACGCCGGAGCCGGGGGAGGACAGCGAGCCTCCGGACGATCTGCCGGACTCGGGCGGGAGTTCCTGATCCCGTGGGCGGCGAGCCGGCCGGAACACCGGGTGACGACAAGGCGTTCGGACGGCTGGTCGAGGTGGCCGGCCGCGTCCTGGCGTCCACGGGCGTGCTGACCGCGATCCTGTACTACTTCGGGTACGTGCGGCAGCGGGCCCTCTTCGACTATTTCGGCGTGGACCTCGGCGCCGTCGGCTTCTCGACGACCGACTACCTGGTGCTGAGCGCGGGGCCGGTGTTCTCGCCCCTGGCCTCCCTCGCGGTCTTCAGCGTGGGGCTTCTCATCGCCCACCACCTGCTCCTGCAACTGATGAAGGGAGCGGGCCGCCGGTGGCGGCAGGCCGTGTGCGCGTCTCTCGCGGTCACGGGCTTCTGCATGCTCACGATCGGCGCCATCAGCCTGCACCGCCTGGGCGACGCCATCACCGGCCCCTACCTCTCGCCCGCGGCGCTCGGCGGCGGGACGGTGCTGCTGGAGTACGCCGCGGAGAGCGCGACGCGGTACGGGCTGGTGCGGGGCGGTCTGGCCGAGATCCTCGACACGACCCGGGCCCTGCGCCGCGCGCTGCTCGTCGCCCTCGCCCTCGTCGCGGCCTTCTGGGCGACGGCCAACGTCGCGCAGGAGCACGGCGTCGATGCCGCCCGGGCCATCGAGCTGTCGCTGCCCGGCCGTTCGCAGGCGGTCGTGTACGCCCGGGAGCGCCTGCAGATCAGCGGGCCGGGGGTCGAGATGGTGCGGCTGCCCGGCGAGGAGGAGGGCCTCACCTACCGCTACAACGGCCTGCGCACCCTCGCGCACGTGGAGGACCGCTGGTTCCTGCTTCCGGTCGGGTGGACGCACGACAACGGGGCGACGGTCATCCTGCTTCCCGACAGCAAGGACAAGACGCGGGTGGACGTGGCTCCCTGACGGGGCCGGCGCCGGCGGAGTCCATCAGCGGCAGGACCGCAAGATCTCGTGGTCGGCTCCGACCTTCTTCGAGCGGGCGCTCCGCCTGGGGCGGCTCACGCCCAAGGATCATGACCGGAGGATGAGATGAACCTTCCACGCATCGGCGTCACCCTGCCGAACTTCGGGCCGCACGCCGGTCCCGACGCCGTCGTCACGGTGGCGCGGGCGACCGAACGGCTCGGCTTCCACGCCGTGTCCGCCAGCGAACGGCTGCTCCTGCCCGTCGGGCCGGACTGGCAGAACGACGCCGGCCTGCCCGAGTCGCACGTGTGGGACACGCTGGAGTTGCTGACCTGGGCGGCCGCTCACACCCGGCGGATCCGCGTGACCACGGGCATCGTGAACTCGATCTTCCAGCCGCCCATCGTCCTGGCCCGCCGGCTGGCCACTCTCGACCGGCTGTCCCGGGGACGCCTGGACGTCGGCGTCGGCCAGGGCGGCGGCACGCGGCAGCCGCCGTTCTACATCCCCGAGGAGTTCGTCGCCGCGGGTGTGCCGGTGAGCCGCAGAGGCGACGGGTTCGTCGAGAACCTGGCGGCGATGCGGGCCTGCTGGGGACCCGATCCCGTCGAGTTCGACGGCGCGCACTACCAGATCCCGCCGTCGCTGGTCGGGCCGAAGCCGTGGGGCGACAGCATCCCCCTGTTCATCGGAGCGCTGACCCGCAACACGATCGAACGGGCGGCCCGCATCGGCGACGGCTTCATCACCGTCGCCGTGGACTGGGACGACACCCGCGCCCAGGTCCGCTGCTACCGGGAGGCCGGCGGCACCGGCACCGTCCTGGCGACCACGATCCTGGGCGGTCTCGGCGAGCAGATCTCCCCAGCCGCCTTCACCGACGCCGTGTTGCGCGACCTCGACCGAGCCGCGCGGTTCGACGTCGACGAAATGCACCTCGCGGTCAACTTCCTGCCCGTCGATCCCGAAGGGCAGGTCGAACTGCTGGAGGCGCTGGCGGCCAAGCTCGACCTGCCCGCGCACGCACCGACCCCGTAGAACGGGACGTCCGGCCGACTTCCCGGTGCGTCGTCCAGCGCCGTCACCATCGGTGGATCGTGAAATCGATCGGGCGGGGGCGCAGCCTTCGCGTGCGTTCCGCGAGCCTGTGGAGTCGCCGGGACATTTCGTCGGCGGGAAATCTCGCGCGGTCACCGTGACCTGGCAGCAGCCACTCGAAACGGAGCCGGTCGACCGTACGTGACAGGGAGGCGGCCAATTCCTCAATGGAATACCAGGTGACGTTCTCGGCGACTTCGATGTCGCCGGTGGTTCGCGACCAGTAGAAACTGTCGCCGCTGAAGCAATGGCGCTGATCGGCGATGTAGAGCACGCTGCCCTCGGTGTGCCCCGGCAGCGGGTGGGCGACGACGCCGGGGGTGATCTCGACGGGGTCGAGTCCGCGCAGGACGCGGTCGGCGTCCGGCGCGGCCTCCAGGTCGCCCTCGTGAATCCACAGCCGGGCGCCGTAGTGGTCGGCGTAGGCACGACCGTGGGCGGCGTGATCTCGGTGGGTGAGTAGCACGTCGGTGATGGGGCCGAACCTTTGCCAGCGCAGGGCCAGCGACCTGCTCCACCGCGGTGTGTCGATCATCAGCACGGAGCCGTCCGGGCGCTGCAGCAGATAGGAGTTGGCGGCCGCGGTGGCCGCGGAGTTGTGGCCGCAGAGGTGGACGCCCTGGTCCAGCATGAGCGGAAACGGGTCCAGCGCCGGGTCCAAGGTCCCCGACGGCGGGCGGATCGAACGGGTGTGGCAGGCGTTCGCAGCCCCGTGCAGCAGCCGGGTCTCCGCCTCGTCCCGTGGCTGGCGTAGAAGCTGCGAGCGGCCATTCACCTCGCCTATCAGCTCGGGTGCCAATTGCCGCGCGACATCGCAGTTCGTGCAGCGTTCATCAACGGACCAACCGCTCTCCGTTGAGCGTGCCTCGCGCATGTAGGGGTTTCCCTTCAATCCTCGGTCGCGTTCTGATCAAGGGTCGTCCAGCGCCCCCGAAAGGGGAAGGGGGTCGAGATCTTGTGGTTCGCCGCGGACTCGTATCTCTCGCCGATGCCCGACCGTGGAGATGATCAGTGCGAAGAGGACCGGGGTGCACGTGTCTCATGACCGTTCCGAGCAGCGGGTTGAGCGACACAGGTGGGGGAGCGTCACCTCCTTACTCGCTTTCCTCCACGCGGTCGCCTTCGAGGTCACGCTCGTGTACTTCGGGTGAACGGGCCGCACCTGCCGGGCGGCGGGCCCGCCGCGGGCTTCTGGATTTCAAGGTGTGGCGGCCGCACGCTGGCTCGCGGGTAGATTCGCAGGTCAGAGGGTGGTTGTGCACTGCAAAATCATGTGTTGCAAATCTGGTGCGGGACGTGGTTCACCCCATAACCTCCACGACTACCGGCACGAATGTCGCGTAACGCACTCTCTAGGGTGAATGGGGTCCAATGTACGATCTTCTGGTCCGCGGAGGCACGGTGCTGGACGGCACCGGCGCCGCCGCGCGCCGCGCCGACGTGGCCGTGTCCGCGGGCCGCATCGCCGCGGTGGGCGCCCCGGCGGGGGCGCGGGCGGCCAGGGAGATCGACGCCACCGGCAGGTACGTCATGCCGGGCTTCATCGACACCCACGTGCACGGCGACGCGGCCGTCCTCGACCCCGACGTCCAGCTCGCCGCGCTGCGCCAGGGCGTCACCACGTTCGTGCTGGGACAGGACGGCGTCTCCTACGCCCCCGCGGGCGCGGCGACCCTGCGCTATGTCAGCCGCTACTTCGCGCCGGTCAACGGCGCTCACCCCGGGCTCGGCGAGGGTCCTGTCTCGGTGGCCGGGCTGCTGGCCACCTACGATCGGCGCACCCCCCTCAACACCGTCTACCTGCTGCCCCACGGCACCATCCGGCACGGCGTCATGGGCGGCGCGCGGCGCGCTCCGGAGGCCGCCGAGCTGGCCGCCATGCGCACCGAGGTCGAGCGCGGCCTGCACGACGGCGCGGCGGGGCTGTCGACCGGTCTGGAGTACGTCCCGGGCGCCTACGCCGACGCCGCCGAGATCGCCGCGCTGTGCGCACCGGTCGGGGCGGCCGGGTTGCCCTACGTCACGCACATGCGGGGGTATGAGTCCGAGGCGTCCGGGGCGATGGCCGAGGTACTGGAGATCGCCCGCGCCGGACGCGTCGCCCCGCACGTCTCCCACTTCCACGGCCCCCGGGACGAGCTGGTCGCGCTTGTGGACGACGCCCGCGCCGAGGGCATCGACCTGACCTTCGACAGCTACCCCTACCTGCGGGGATCCAGCACGCTGACGCTCGTGGCGCTGCCGTCCTGGCTCCCTATCGCCGATCTGGACGCCACCCTGGACGCGCTGGCCGACCCGGCCGTCCGGCACCGGCTGGAACGCGACTGGTTCGCGCGCCGCACGGAGGTGTGGCCGAGGATCACGCTCTCGCATGTGCCCGCCGAGGAACTGCGATGGGCCGAGGGGATGACCCTGCCGGACGCCGCCGCGCGGGCCGGGTCAGCTCCCGGCGCGTTCTGCTGCGACCTGCTCCTGGCCACCCGGCTGGAGGCGGGTTGCGTCTTCGGACACCCGCCGACCAACAGCGAGGAGTCGGTGCGGGCGCTGCTACGGCATCCCGCCCAGATCGCCGGTTCCGACGCCGTCTACCAGGGCGGGCACCCGCACCCGCGCGGCTGGGGCGCGTTCGCCCGGCTGCTCGGACGGCACGTCCGCGAGCTCGGCGACTGGACCTGGGAGCAGGCCGCGGTGCACCTGGCGGGACGCGCCGCCGACCGGTTCCGGCTCGCGGACCGCGGCCGGATCGAGACGGGCCGCGCCGCCGACCTGGTCGTCGTGGATCCCGCCGCCGTCACCGACCGGGCCACCTACGAACGACCGCGGGTGCCGGCCGAGGGCGTGGAGCACGTTCTCGTCAACGGCGTCCCCGTCCTCGCCGGCGGCGTCCTCACCGGGGCCGCCGCACAGCATCCGCCGGGACGGGCCCTGAAACCGGCCTGATCCCTCCACATCCCCCCGCCCCGTTCGCCGGAGCCCGTCCGGGCCCCGGACAGTCACAAGGAGTCCCTCCATGATCGGTAGGTTCACGCGCGCCGTCGTGGCCGTCACGGCGCTGGGCACGCTGACCGCCGCCACCGCGTGCGGCGTCAGCTCTGACGACAAGGCCTCGTCCGGCAGCTCCGGCAAGGCCACCGGCCTCAAGGTTGGCTGGTCCACGATCTACCTGACCCCCTCGTGGATGCAGCAGACCGACAAGATGATGAAGGCCGACGTCGAGAAGCTGAAGGCCGACAAAAAGATCACCTCGTACCAGACCTTCAACGCCAACGGCGACACCTCCCAGCAGATCGCCCAGATCAGGGCGATGATCCAGCAGAAGTACGACGTGATCCTGGTCGACGCCGGGTCGTCCACCGCGCTCAACCCCGCCCTGGAGCAGGCCGTCGCCGCCGGCATCACCGTCGTCAGCTTCGACAGCCTGGTCACCTCCGAGAAGGTCGTGCGCGTCGGCACCGACCAAAAGGAGTGGGGCCGGATGACGGGCCGGTGGCTGGGCGAGAAGCTGGGCGGCAAGGGCAAGATCATCGCCTTCAACGGCCCGGCCGGCGTCGCGGTCAGCGAGGAGCGCTGGCAGGGCGCCGAGGAGGCGCTGAAGACGTTCCCCGACATCAAGATCGTCGCCAACGTGCACAGCGAGTACAACCTGGCTCCAGCCGCGCAGGCGTTCGCCTCGGCGTACTCCGCCAACCCCGATATCGACGGCGTCTTCTCGCAGGGCGGCGCCCTGTCGGCGGCGGCCCTCCAGACGCTCGTCAAGCAGAAGAAGAAGCTCGTGCCGATCACTGGCGAGAACTACAACGGGTTCCTGAAGCTCTGGAAGGAGCACAAGGCCGCCGGCTTCTCCTCGCTGTCCACCGCGCAGCCCAACTACCTCGGCGTGATCGCGCTGCGCGCGGCGGTGGCCAAGGCCGGCGGCGCCGCGGTGCCGAACAGCATCATGGTCCCGCTGCCGAAGATCACCGACGAGAACCTGGACGAGTACGTCAAAGCCGACCAGCCCGACGACTCCTACCCGATCCAGGAGCTTGCGCAGCCCGAGATCGACAAGCTGATCGGCACGTAGCGATGACCCTCCTGGCCGTCGAGCAGGTCTCCAAGTCCTTCGCGGGCAACCCGGTGCTGCACCGGGTGAGCTTCGACGTCCGCGCGGGCGAGGTGCTCGCCCTCGTGGGCGAGAACGGCGCCGGCAAGAGCACCGTGCTCTCGCTCATCACCGGAATGCTGGCGCCCGACTCCGGCCGCCTGGTCTACGACGGCGAGCCCGTCCGGGCCTGGTCCCCGCACCGGGCCCGTGCCGCCGGAATCGGCTCGGTGCACCAGGAGCTCAGCCTCAACCCCCACCAGAGCGTCGCCGAGAACGTGTTCCTCGGGCAGTGGCCGGCCCGCCGCGGGCTGGTCCTGCGCCGCGACCTCGCCCGGCGGGCCCGGCCGCTGCTGGACCGTGTCGGTCTCGGCATCGACCCGCTGACCCGGGCCGGCCGCCTGCCCCTCGGCCAGCAGCAGCTGGTCGAGCTCGCCAAGGCGCTCGTCTCGCAGCCGCGGCTGCTGATCCTGGACGAGGCCACCTCCGCGCTGGACGACGACCAGGTCAAGGGCGTGTTCCGGGTCGTGGACGAGCTGCGCGAGGCCGGCTCGTCCGTGATCATCGTCAGCCACCGGATGGGCGAGCTGTTCGCCGTCTCCGACCGGCTGACCGTCCTCAAGGACGGGGAGGTCATGGCCACCCGCGACCGGCGGGAGACCGGCCATGACGACATCGTCCACCTCATGATCGGGCGGGAGCTCACCGACCTGTTCCCGGCCAAGGTGGGCACCACCGGACAAGACGCGACGGCAGCGCGGAACGGGACGGCCGCCGGCGCGACGGAACCGGTGCTGCGCGCCAGGGGGCTGACCGTCTCCGGCGCGTGCGCCGGCATCGACCTCGACCTGGTCCCCGGCCGGATCATCGGCCTCGGCGGGCTCCAGGGGCAGGGCCAGCGCGCGGTGCTGCGCGCCCTGTTCGGGCTCGTCCGGCACACCGGGCGGGTCGAGCTGGACGGACGTCCCGCGCGGCTGGCCTCCCCGCGCGAGGCGATCCGCGCGCGCATCGCCTACGTCCCCGAGGACCGCAAGGTCGAGGGGCTGCACGTGGCGCAGACCGTGCGGGCCAACCTCGCCCTCACCAACCTCGACGTCGTGACGCCCGGGAAGCGGCTCTGCACCGTCGACCGCGGCGCCGAGGCGCGGCTGGTCGCCGACCTCATCGAGCGGATGCGGATCAAGGTGGCGGGGCCGGGGCAGGAGGCCCGGCGGCTGTCGGGCGGCAACCAGCAGAAGGTCGCGCTGGCCCGCTGGCTGCCGTCCGAGCCGCGGATCCTGCTGCTGGCCGAGCCGACCCGGGGCATCGACGTCGGCACCAAACGCGAGATCTACCACCTGCTCCGCCGGCTGGCGGACAGCGGCGTGGCGGTGCTGGTCACCTCAGGAGACACCATGGAACTGGTCGGCCTGTGCGACGAGGTCGCCGTGATGTACGAAGGCGCCGTCGTGGACCGGCTGGCCGGCGGCGGTCTCACCGAGGAGCGGCTGGTCCGCGCCTCCGTCACCGGGACGGTGGCGCATGCCTGACCGGATCGCCGGGACGCTGCGCGGCAACCTCGACGTGGCGGGCCTCGGCGCGCTGATGATCGTCCTGCTGGCGGTCTACCGGCACTACGACTCCGCGGTGTTCACGCCGGCCTCCATCACCATCCTGTCGGCGCAGTTCCTGCCGCTGATCCTGGCCGCGATGGCGCAGAGCACGGTCATGCTGGCCGGCGGGATCGACCTGTCGCTCGGCTCGGTGCTGGCGCTCGCGATGGCGGTGTTCGCCGTCCGCGCGCAGGACGGCGTCGTGGTCGCCGCGGTGCTGGCCCTGGCCTGCGCGGTGGCGGCCGGGACGGCCAACGGCGTCCTCGTCGCCTACGCCGGCCTGCCGCCGATCATCGTGACGCTGGCGGCGTCCTTCCTGTGGGGCGGCGTCACCCTGGTGGTGCTGCCCCAGCCAGGAGGCAGCGTGCCGGCCGGTCTTGTGAACGCCTACAACAACGGCTGGAACGGAATCGCGCTGCCGTTCGTGGTGGTCGCGCTGGTGCTGGCGTTGTGGAAGGCGGTGCGGACGACGCGATTCGGGCTGTCGCTGTACGCCGTGGGAGGCAACGAGCACGGCGCCTACGCCAGCGGCATCGCCACCCGCGGTGTGAAGATCGCTGCCTACGGGCTCGCGGGCGTCTTCATCGGCCTGGCGGGGATCGGCCTCGCCATCCAGACCGGGTCGGGCGACGCCACGATCGGGGCCCCCTACACGCTGAACTCCATCGCGGCGTCGGTGCTCGCGGGGGTCAGCTTCTTCGGCGGCGTCGGGCAGATGCGGGCCACCGTGCTGGGCGCGCTGCTGATCGGGCTGCTGACCAACCTGCTGCTGTTCACGGGCCTGTCGCCGTTCTACCAGCTGATCATGCAAGGGGCGGTGCTCATCGTGGCGATCACCGTCAAGACGCTGGCGACCCGGGAGAGGACGGACTGATGACCGCGCCACCGCGCACCGCGGCGCCCCGAGCCGGGGCGGGCCTGCCGAGGTCGCTCCGCGACAACCGCGCCGTCCTGGCGTTCGGGGTGCTGATCGTCACCTGGATCGCCGCGATCCTGTTCGCCAAGGGATTCGACAGCACCTCCAGCGTCCGCTACCTGGTGCAGACCGCCGCGTTCCTCGGCATCGTCGCCATCGGGCAGACGTTCGTGATCATGATGAGCGGCATCGACCTGTCGGTGTCGGGCGTCGTCGCCCTCTCGGCGGTGGTCTGCGCCCAGGTCGCCGCCGGGTCGGGCGGAGCCGCCGGCATCGCCGTGGCCCTCGCGGCGAGCGTCCTCGTCGGGCTCGCCAACGCCGCCGGGGTGACCTGGCTGCGGGTCCCGCCGATGGTGATGACGCTCGCCACCAGCACGATCGTCGCCGGTGCGCTGCTCGTCTACACCGACGGGTCACCGAAGTCGGCGAAGGTGCCGCTGCTCGCGTCGCTGGCCAACGACCGCGTCGCCGGCGTGCCGCTCGCCTTCGTCCTGTGGATGGGCATCACCGCGGTCGCGGCCTGGCTGCTGCACGCCTCGCGGGCCGGACGCTACATGTTCGCGCTCGGCAACGGGGAGCGGGCCTCCCGCGCGTCCGGTGTGCCGCTCGCCCGGACCGCGTTCATCGCCTACGGCGCGTGCTCGCTGCTGGCCGGGGTGTCCGGGCTCGTCCTGCTCGGCTTCACCTCCACCAGCTCGCTCACCATGGGCAACCCGTACCAGCTGCTGTCGATCGCGGCGGTCGTGCTCGGCGGCACCTCGATCCTCGGCGGGCGCGGGCACGTGCTCGGCACCGTCGCCGGCGCGCTGCTGCTGACCTTGCTTACGGCGCTGCTGGCCGCCTGGAACATGTCCGAGGGCGTCCGGCAGATCGTGCTAGGCCTGCTCATCATCGGGCTGCTGCTGGCCTACGCCAGGGAACGGCGGTCCTGATGGCGGCGTGGGGGAAGGCCGGGGACCTGCTGGCGGACCTGGTCGGCATCGCCAGCGTCAACCCGCGCGGCGGGCCGGTCGGCGCGGGCGCGGCGCCGGGGCTCGGCGAGGCGGCGGTCGCCCGGTACGTCCGGGACTGGCTCGCCGCCCGCGGGATCCGTGCCGAACTGCGGGAGGTCCTGCCGGGACGGCCCAACATCGTCGCGACCGTACCGGGCCGCGACCCGCGGATGGTGCTGCTGGAATCGCATCTGGACACCGTCGAGACCGACGGTATGACGATCGACCCGTTCGCCGGGACGATCCGGGACGGTCGGCTCTACGGGCGCGGTGCATGCGACGCCAAGGGGCCGCTCGCGGCGTTCATGCTGGCGGTCGCCGAACTCGCGGCCGGGCCACCGCCCGCCGCGGGCGTCGTCCTCGCGGGGGTGGTGGACGAGGAACACGCCTATCGCGGTGTCCTCGGCCTCATCGACGACCTCGCGAGCACCCTGGTCGCCGGCGCGATCGTCGGGGAGCCGACCGGGCTCGTCCCGGCGACCGCGCACAAGGGCTGCGTCCGCTACACCGTCCGCGTGCTCGGGACGGCCGGCCACAGCTCCCGCCCGGACGAGGCCGTCAACGCAGTGTCCCTCATGACCCGGGTGATCGACCACATCGGCGCCACTGCTCCGGGCCCTCCGGCGCATCCGCTGCTGGGCGCCGCCACCCGGTGCGTCACCCGGATCCGCGGCGGCGAGGGACCGAACACCGTGCCGGGGCGCTGCGAGATCGACGTCGACCGGCGCACCCTGCCGGGAGAGGACCCGCGCGAGGTGTGGCGGCGGGAGCGGGACGAGCTGACGGCGCTGATCCCGGGCCGGATCGAGGTGGACGAGCCGTTCACCGTCGACCACGCCCTGGACACCCCTGCCGCGAGCGCGGTGCCCGCCGCGCTGCGGGGGGCGCTGGCGGCGGCCGGACGCGACGGGACCGCCCGCGGGATGCCCTTCGGGACCGATGCCAGCAAGCTGGCGGTCGCGGGCATCCCCTCGGTCGTGTTCGGGCCCGGCTCGATCGCGGACGCGCACTCGGCCGGCGAGTCGGTGGAGCTGGCCGAGGTCACGGCGGCGGCGCGCGTCGTCGCCGCGACCGTCCGGTCGCTGCGCCCCGGTGGGGAGGGCACATGCGGCTGACCCGGCACATCGCCCTCGTCGGCAGCGGCGCGGCGGGCTTCGACCTCACCGATCCGCTGGACTGCCACGTCTACCTCGTGCGCGGCACGCGGGGCGCGGCGCTGATCGACGCCGGCGCGGGTGCCTCCGCCGGGCCGCTCGCCCGCCGGCTGCTCGCGGCCGCCGGCCCCGCCGGGGACCGGCACCTGCTGCTCACCCACGGGCACGCCGACCACGCCGGCGGCGCGGCCGAACTGGCGCGGCTGGTGCCGGGCCTGGACGTCCGCGCCGGAGCCCCCGCGGACGAGTGGATCGCGTCCGGCGCGGAGGAGGGGCTCAGCGTCGACCGGGGCAAGGCGGCCGGCGTGTACCCACCGGGCTACACCTTCCGGCCGTGCCCGGCGGTACGTCCCATCGCGGACGGCGCCCTGGTCGATCTCGGCGGCGGCGTCGCGCTCCGGGCCGTCGCCACCCCCGGGCACGCCGACGGCCACCTCTGCTTCTTTCTCGACGCCCCCGGCGGGCGGGCGCTGTTCTCCGGCGACTGCGTCTTCACCGGCGGGCGGATCTCGCTGCAGAACCTGCACGACTCGCGGGTCCCCGACTACGCCGCCAGCCTGGCACGGCTCGCCGAACTGGAGATCGACGCGCTGCTGCCCGGCCACCACGAGGTCTCCCTGGCCCGCGGCACGCGCCACCTGCTGGCCGCGAGGGACGTCCTCGCCCGCGGCCTGCTCCCGGGGAGCATCACATGAGCGCCCAGGACACCGCCGCCGGAGCGGGCCGCGGCGAGGGGACCGGCGCGCGGCGCGCGGCACCCGCCCGTAACCAGTCGTCGTCGCTGCGCCGGGCGCTCGCGGTGCTCGACCACGTCCGCGACTCCGCGGACGCGCGCGGCGTCTCGCTGACCCGGATCTCCGAGGACCTCGGCATCAGCAAGAGCACCGTGCTGCGGCTCGCCGCCCCGCTCCTCGACGAGGACCTGCTCACCCGCGACCGCGAGACGGGCTGGTTCCGGCTCGGCCACGGCGCGCTGCGGCTCGGGCAGGCGTACCTGTCCTCGCTGGACATCCGTGCGGTCGCCGCCGACCCGCTGCGCCGCCTCCAGCACGTCGTGGGGGAGACCTGTCACCTTGTCGTCTACGACGCCCCCGAGGTCGTCTACATCGACAAGGTGGAGAACGACCACAACGTCCGGATGGCGTCCCGCGTCGGCATGCGGATGCCCGCCTACCGGACGGCGGTCGGCAAGGCGATCCTCGCCTGGCTCGGTGACGACGACTTCGAGGCCGTGGTCGCGGCGGGCCTGGAGCCGCGCACCGAGCGGAGCATCACCGACCCGGCCCGGCTGGCCGCCGAACTGGAGCGGGTCCGGCACGTCGGTTACGCCGTCGACGACCGGGAGAACGAACCCGAGGTCCGCTGCGTCGCCGCGCCGATCTTCGACCACACCGACCGGGCCGTGGGCGCGCTCAGCGTGTCCGGGCTGACGTCGCGGATGACGCCGGCCCGGGTCCGCGAGGTGGGGCCGATGGTGGAGCGGACCGGGCTGGAGATCTCCCGTGTCCTCGGCTCGTCGCGCACCCGCCGCCGTCCCGACCAGCACGAAGGAAACCATCCGTGAGCCTGACCATTCCCGGCGAGTACGTCGACTGGCGGACGAAGGGACTCTGGGTGCCCGGCCCGCCCGTCCCCTTCGCCGCGTTCGCCGCCGCCCGCCACCCGCTGTTCGGCGGCCCGTTCACCTGGCCGGTCATGGTGGCGCGGCGGTCGGCGCTGGAGCACAACATCACCGCCCTCGCCGCGTTCTGCGCCGACCGCGGGCTGGCGTTCGCGCCGCACGGCAAGACGTCCATGGCGCCCACGCTCTTCCAGGCTCAGCTGGACGCGGGCGCGTGGGGCATCACGGCGGCGACCGCCAACCAGGTGCTCGCCTACCGGACGTTCGGTGTCCCCCGCGTCCTGCTGGCCAACGAGCTGCTCGACCCGACCGCGCTGCGCTGGCTCGGCGGCGAGATCGACGACGGCATGGAGTTCCTGCTGTACGCCGACTCGGTCGAGGGCGTGGCCGCGATCTCCGCGGCGGCCGGGCGGCGCCCGTTCCGGGTGCTCGTCGAGTTCGGCCACCCCGGCGGCCGCACCGGCTGCCGCACGGTCGCCGAGCTGATCGCGGTCGCCCGCGCCGTGGCCGCCGCCCCGGGGACCGAGCTCGCCGGCGTCGCCGGCTACGAGGGCGGGCTACCGGACGCCGCGTCCGCGGGCGGCTACCTCGCCGCGCTCCGCGACGCCGCGCTCGCGCTCGCCGCGGACGGCCTGCTGCCCCGCGAGGTCATCGTCACCGCGGGCGGCAGCGCCTACTTCGACCTGGTCGCCGACCGGCTGGCGGGCGCCTGGCTGCCCGGCCACGAGCTGACCGTGATCCTGCGCAGCGGCGCCTACGTCTCCCACGACGACGGCATCTACACCGCCAGGACGCCGTTCACCCGCATCCCCGGCTCGCTGGACGCCGCGCTGGAGATCTGGGCGCAGGTCACCTCCGTTCCCGAACCCGGCCTCGCGATCCTGGGCGTGGGCAAGCGGGAGGCGCCCTACGACGCCGGCCTGCCCGTCCCGCTGCGGCTCCGGCGTCCGGACGGCACCCTCCTCCCGGCGGACGGCCTGCGCGTCACCGGCACCAACGACCACCACGCCTACCTCGCCGTCGACCCCGGCGCGCCCCGCCCGCGCCCCGGCGACCTGCTCTGCCTGGGGATCTCCCACCCCTGCACGGCCTTCGACAAATGGCAGGTCATCCCCGTCGTCGACGACGACCACACGGTGACCGACCTGATCCGCACCTACTTCTGAGAGGACGACCATGATCCCCCGCCTGGCGCCGGGAGCCGCGCTGACGGCGACCGGAGTCGTCGCGGTCGTGCGCGGCACCCGCGCCGACCGCCTCGCCGACGTCCTGGACACCCTCGCCTCCGCCGGCGTCCGCTGCCTGGAGATCACGCTCAACACCCCGGGCGCCCTGGACGGGCTGCGGGCGGCGCGGCACCGGCTGCCCCCGGAGGTCGAACTCGGTGCCGGGACGGTCCGGACCGCCGCCGAGGCGTCCGCCGCCGTCGCCGCGGGCGCGACCTTCCTCGTCGCCCCCGACACCAGCGCGGAGGTGGCCGCGGCGGCCCGCGACCTCGGCGTCGCCTACTACCCGGGCGCCCTCACCCCCGGCGAGGTCGCCCGCGCGTGGGATCTCGGCGCGTCCGCCGTCAAGGTCTTCCCCGCCGGCACGCTCGGCCCCCGCTACCTGCGCGCTCTCGCCGAGCCGTTCCGCGACATCCCGCTCCTGCCCACGGGCGGGATCGGCCCCGACACCGCCGCGGACTACATCGCGGCCGGCGCCATCGCGGTCGGTTCCGGCGGCTCCCTCATCGGGGACGCCCTGGACGGCGGCCCGCCGGCCGCGCTCGCGGACCGGGCGGGACGGCTCCTCGCCGCCGTGGCGGCCGCCCGATGACCGGAGCGGGCATCGACCTCGTCACCTTCGGCGAGACCATGGCACGGCTGGAGAACCCCGTCGTCGGGCCGATGCGGCACGCCCGCGCTCTCGACCTCGGTGTCGGCGGCGCCGAGTCGAACACCGCGATCGGCGTGCGCCGGCTCGGTGGCACCGCCGCCTGGTTCGGCCGCGTCGGCGACGACGAGTTCGGCCGGCTGATCACCACCGTGCTCGCGGGGGAGGGCGTCCGCACCGACCACGCCGTCGTGGACGACACCGCCCCGACCGCGCTGCTGTTCAAGGAACGCCGTTCCGGCACGCTCACCCGCGTCCGCTACTACCGGGCGGGCAGCGCGGGCTCCCGGCTGGGCCCCGCCGACGTCCCCCACGACCTCGTCCGCTCCGCCCGCGTCCTGCACGTCACCGGCATCACCGCCGCCATCAGCGGCACCGCCCGCAGGGCCCTCGGCGAGGCCGTCGACACGGCCCGCGGCGCCGGGGTCCCGGTCTCCCTCGACCTCAACTACCGGCAGGCGCTGTGGACCCAGGACGAGGCCGGCGCGTGCCTGCGCGACCTCGTCGCCCGCGCCGACCTGGTCTTCGCCACCGAGCAGGAGGCGCGCCTGGTCGTCCCCGGAGACGACCCCGCCGAACTCGCCGCCGCCCTGGCGGCCCTCGGCCCGCGCGACGTCCTCGTCAAGCGGGGAGCGGCCGGGGTGGTCGCGCGGTGCGACGGCCTCCCCTACGCCTGGCCCGCCCACCGGGTGCCGGTCGTCGACCCGGTCGGCGCCGGGGACGCCTTCGCCGCCGGCTACCTCGCCGAGTTCGTCCGGGGCCGGCCCGTCGCCGCCCGGCTGGCCACCGCCACGGCCGCCGGCGCCTACGCGGTGACCGTCAGCGGCGACTGGGAGGGCCTGCCCAGCCGCGCCGACCTGGACCTGCTCGACACCGCGGAAGACACCGTGACCCGTTAGGGAGACCGATATGCACGAGCGCGACCCGAAGGACTCCTCCCTCTATGTCCTGATGGAGGACCTGGACGGCGCGGACGCCGCACGGGTCCTCTCCCACGGCGTCTCCTCGATCACCATCGGCGCCGCCTACCATCGCGCCCGCGACGTCACCCCCCATGGCCGGACACGCGTCACCCTGCGCCACGACGGCGTCCACTTCCCGCTGGACGGCCCGTTCGACGGACTCCGCCTCGTCCCGCCCGTCCAGAAGGGTGCGGCACGCGAACCCGTGCGCGTTCTCCGGGAGCAGACCCGCCAGATGGGAGCCGCCCTGCACGGCTGGGGGGTCTTTCTGCACAACACCACGCTCGGCCTGGCGTTCCCGGACGTCACCCAGGAGAACTGCTTCGGTGACCGTGCGGCCCCCGCCGACCTGTGCCCGTCACACCCCGACGTCCGTGCCTACGCCGTCGCCCTGGCCCGCGCCATCGCGCGCCAGGGCGTGGACTCCGTCGTCGCGGAATCCCTCCATTTCGGTACGTTCGGGCACGGCTACCACCACGAACGCTCCTTCGTGGACCTCGGACCCGCCGCCGAGTTCGCGCTCGGCCTGTGCTTCTGCGACCACTGCCGCACCCGCGTCCCGCACGCCGAGGCAGCTCGCGCCGCCGCGCTCCGCCTCACGGCACCCGTCCTGGAGGGCGGTCCGCCCCCCGAGCGTCTCCCTGATGTCCTGACCGACTACGCCCGCGCCCGCGAACCCGTCGTCACATCCCTCGCCGCGCGGGTCGCCGACGCCGTCGCCGCCGAAGGCTCGCGCCTGACGTTCCTGGACCTGACCGGCGCCATGAAGGGCTACACAGACGGCCGCGCCACGGGCGCCCCGGCCGCCGAGGAGGGCTGGCGGATCGGCGTCGACCCGACGACCCTGGCCGCGGTCGTCCCGTCGTACGCGATCCTCTGCTACGCCCGCGAGACCGCCCGCGTCATCGAGGACGTCACCGCCTACCGCACCGCGCTGGGCCCGGAGATCCCCCTTCGCGCCGTCCTTCGCCCGGGCCTCCCCGACACCACCTCGGCCGACCACCTCGCGGCCAAGGCCACCGCCGCCCGCGCCCGCGGCGCCACCACCGTCGACTACTACGCCTACGGCCTGGTCCCCCTCCCCATCCTCGACCGCATCCCGCGCACCGTTCTCGCCGCTCCGAGCGGATGATCGCAACCGCGCTCAGTGGGTAGCGACGGGGAGGAGGCGTCTGCGGGGGAGGACGGACGCGGGCAGTACGGGGTGAACAGGGGGGCGTGGTGCAGACCTTTCTTCCGCATCCGGACTTCGCCGCCACCGCCCGCGTCCTGGACCGGCGAAGGCTCGGAAAGCAGCGTGTCGAGACGATCCAGGTACTGCGCGGGCTGACGGTGCCGGGCTACGGCTGGCGGCACCATCCGGCCGTACGGATGTGGATCGGGTACGAGGAGGCCCTGGTCCGCTACGGCCTAGAGATCTGCGGCCGGTGGTGCGACCTCGGGCATCGCGACACGTGCGCCGCGACGCTGACGTCCGAGCTGTCCACCGTGGTGGGCATCGAGCGGCCGCGCGTCCAGGAACGGCTGGCCGACGCCGCGGAACTGCCGCCGTGGCTGGGCGATCCGGCGTTGCACCTCAGCCACCGTTCCGCCCTGATCCGCAAGGATCCCGCCTTCTACGGCCCGATCTTCCCGGGCGTGCCGGCCGACCTGCCCTACGTGTGGCCTCGCTCGGACCGCGAAGCGTCCACGCCCGAGGCCGGGTGACGCGTGGCTAGACGGCGGCCGAGGGTTTCGGCATGCGGAGGATGGGCTTGATGACCTGGCCGGCATAGGACCGGTCCAGGGCGGTCTGGACATCGGCGAAGTCGAAGTACTCCACGAGCCGGTCGAACGGGAAGCGGCCCTGGGCGTAGAGCCGCATGATGCAGGTGATCAGCTCCTCGCTGCGCCCGCCGCCGCCCAGCACCCCGACGATCCGCTTCCCCCACAGAGTGGACAGATGGTCCAGCGTGAACTCGGCCTCGGCGGGCGCGCCGCCGATGAGCACGCAGGTGCCCAGCATGCCGACGGTGTCGGCGGCCTGGCGGACGACGCTGATCACGCCGGTGCACTCCAGCGCGTAGTCGGCGGGGCCGCCGCACAGATCGTGAACGGCCTCGACGACGTCCGTGTCGGTCGCGTTCACGGTGTCGGTGGCGCCGAGCTCCCGCGCGAGCTCCAGCCGGGCCTCGTGCCGGTCGACCGCGATGATCCGGGTGGCGGCGGAGTTGCGGGCGGCCATGATCGCGGCAAGCCCGACGGTGCCCGTGCCGAACACCACCAGCTGGTCCCCGGGCCGGGGCCGGACGGTGTTGAAGATCGCCCCGGCGCCGGTGGAGATCCCGCACGCCAGCGGCCCCATCAGCTCCAGCGGCATGTCGGAGGGCACGCGGACCAGCGCGGCGGCGGTGGTCAGGGAGTGGGTCGCGAACGAGGACTGGCCGAAGAAGTGGCTGGAGACCGGCGTGCCGTCCAGACGGTGCAGGGCCGTTCCGCCGTCGAGGCGCCCGCCGCCGCCCAGCGCGGCACCGAGCCGCTCGCAGTAGCGGGGTTCCCCGGCCCGGCAGTTGCGGCACGCCCCGCAGGACGGCCACCCGATGACGACCGGGTCGCCCTCGGCGTAACCGGTGACGCCGGGCCCGACCGCCGCGACGGTGCCCGCGCCCTCGTGGCCGAGCACGCCGGGCAGCGGGAAGGGCAGATCGCCGTGGCGGGCGAGCCCGTCGGTATGGCAGATGCCGGTGGCGGTCAGCTCGACCAGGACCTCGCCCGGCCCGGGGTCGTCCAGTTCCAGTTCCGTGAGGGTGAACGGCGCGTCCAGACCCTCGACGAGGGCCGCGGTGATCTGCATGTATGGACGATACCGGTGCGTCCACACGTGCAACCCGTCGAGGACCCCCGAAGGCCCGTGCGCCGCTCCCTTCGGGTCCGGGAGGCGCCGATCCGGAAGCGCTACGCCCGACTGACCGCCGCGCATCAGGCGGGCTGGGAGCCCCCTGCCGTCGGCGTCGCCCAGGTCACTTTGAGATGGAGTTCGGTCGGGCTGCGGAAGATGGGATTGGGCAGGTAAGTGATCTCGGGAAATGCAGGTTCGAAGTGCTCGGTACTGGCCAACAGGGTGTGGAGAAGTAGCCGGGTTTGCAGTCGTACGAGCGCTGAGCCCAGGCAGGTGTGCGGGCCGTGCCCGAAGGTGAGGTGGTTGGCGGCGTCGGTGCGGTGCGGGTCGAGGGTGGTGGGATCGGGCCATTGGGCCGGGTCCAGGTTCGCCGATCCGAACAGCACCAGCACTCGTGTGCCCGCGGAGATCGGGACACCGGCGATCTCGCAGTCGCGGGTCGCCTCCCGGAACAGGCCCTGCAAGGGATTCTCCAGGCGGAGGGTCTCTTCGACGAATCCGGTGATGCCGGCGGGGTCGGCGCGGAGGCGGTCGGCGAGCTCGGGGTCGCGGGCGAGGATGTGCAGGGCGCTGGTCAGATAGGCGGTGGTGGTGAAGTTCCCGGCCACGAGGAGGTCGATGACGAAACGGGCGGCATCGGCGGGTGGGATGCCCGACCGGCTGATGATGGGCAGCACACCGTGGTCGGCACCGCTGAAGCGTTGCGTGATCCGTTCGGCGAGGGGGCGTCCCGGCGGGAGGATCTGCCCGGGGTCGAACTCGTCCACGCCCACCGTGGCCTGAACGAGTGCCTGGGACCATCGCAGCAGGTCGGGGAGGTCCTCCTCCGGCAGGCCGAGGACGTGCAGGATGGTGGAGATCGGCAACGGGATCGCGATGCCTTCGACGAAGTCGACCTCGTCCTGATGCCGTAGTCCGTTCACCAGTGTGCGGCAGATGGCGTCGATGGCCGATTCGTGTTCGGCGATGCGTCGGGAGGTGAAGGCCCGGTTGACGATCGACCGGCGATAGGCGTGTTCGGTGCCGGTGGAGGTCAGTAGGTAGGGCAGATAGTTGGACATCTCGCTGTCGGGCCCCGGAGCCGGGGCACCCAAAGCGTTGATGGACGAGAAGGTCTGCGCGTCCAGGACGACGCTGAGCACGTCGTGGTGGGCGCTGACCACGTAGGCGTTCATCGCCTCGGAGAAGTGCACGCCCTGCCCGCGGGCGCGCTCGTAGGTCGCCGCGGGACAGGCCAGGGCGGCGGGGTTGCCGCTCAGGACGTCGTCCATTTTCCGTCCTCTTCCTCCAGGATGTTCATCCGGTACATCAATCTTTCGTGCGGGAAGTAGTCGGCGACGGCGTAGTGCTGAAGGCAACGGTTGTCCCACATGAGGAGATCGTTGGCGTGCCACTGGTGCCGGTAGATGAATTCGTTCGTCTCGATGTGCCGGTAGAGGAAATCGAGTACGGCCTGACCTTCCGTCGTCGACAGGCCGTCGATACGCGTGATGTAAGGGGCGGAGACGTAGAGGCTCTTCTTCTTTGTCACCGGATGGGTCCGGACGAGCGGATGCTGCACGGCCTTGCCGTTGCCGAACCGGTCATCGACCTCGATGGACTTCTTCTTGAGCAGCTCGCCCAGCTCGGGGTAGTCGGCGCCGAACGCCTTCTTGGCGTCGTGGGTCGCGGTCAGCTGGCCGAGCATCTCCTGCATCGGCGGAGACAGCGCCTCATAGGCCAGGTACATGTTCGAGAAGAGCGTGTCGCCGCCGACGCTGGGGGTCGTCTTCGCGTAGAGAACGGTGCCCAGCGGCGGATTGGGCCAGCCGCTATTGTCGGTGTGCCAGGTGTTGAGGCCGGGCGGGTTGTTCTCATCGTTGTGCAGGCGCATGCACTCGGGGTGGCCGTCCACCGTCATCGGCAGCAGGTGCTGGTGTACCAGCAGGTCACCGAATTGGCGACAGAATCTCTTCTGGTCCTCGATGGTGATTTTCTGGTCGGGGAAGACGAGCACGCTGTGCTGATGAAATGCTTGCCTGATCGTGTCCCACTGTTGCGCGGACAGGTCCTGAGAAAGGTCGATCCCGGTGACGCGGGCGCCGAGGGCGAGGCTGACCGGTTCAATGGCGAGCATTGTCGTATCCTTCCGGTGGGACGTCGTTGAGCACCCCGAGGAGGTTGGGGAGGTCGATCGTCGCGCCGCTGACGATGGCACACGGATATTTCCACTGATAGACGTCGGAATACTTGCGCGCTGCCGCGAGCGCGGCGGCCCCGGCGCCTTCGGCCAGCATCTTGTCTTTGAGAAGGAGGGAGCCCAGCGCTTCGGCCACTTCTTCCGGTGTCACGGTCAGGACCCCGGCAATGACGTCCTTGACCCGGTAGAACTGCTGGGGGAGGACGAAGCTCGCTCCGATGCCGTCCACAAAGGAGGGGCTGTACTCTATCTCGACGGGTTCTCCCGCTCGCAGGGAGGCGGAGAGCGCGGCGCCGGTGGTGACTTCGACGGCGAAGACACTGATGCCTCGACCGGCGAAGTAGGTCGCGAGGCTATAGGTCAGGTTGCCGCCACCGTACGGAACCAGGACGGCGTCGACGGTGGGAAGATCTTCAAAGATCTCCAACCCGACCGTGCCGTTTCCCTGCGTCACATAGTCGTCCGTCTCGCAGGAGAGGAAGAAGCCGGGAAACTCCGGGTGCTCCCCGGTCAGCATCGTCTGCTGCCACGTTCTGTAGGGGACCCGGACGATGTGTGCACCGGGATCGTGCCCGATGATGCCGGCCACCTTCGCGGGCGTTATCTGGTCGGGGACGATGACCGTGTAGTCCAGGGCCAGGCGGGTCGTCGCGTATGCCAGCGCCTGAGCGAAGTTCCCCGAGCTGCAGGTCACCACTCCCTGTGACTTCATGTGAGACCACACGTCAGGTTGGAAACGCCTGTAGTTGAGGAGGCCGCTCAACGCGCCGCGCACCTTGAACGACCCGGTGAGCTGAAGGTTCTCGCATTTGAGGAAGATCTCGCCTTGTCCCTTTGACCGGACGAGAGGCGTCCGCCGGATGTAGGGCGAGATCATCTGGTGTGTGTTGGCCACCACGGAAGGGACCGGTGCGTGCAGGGTCATCGGCTCAGCACCGCGACTTCGTGCCGGAAGTCCATGGTCAGCCCGATCCGGTGCGCCACGGCGATGCTCGCCTCGTTCTCGGCCAGGCATGAGAGCACCGGACGTAGGCCGTGTTCCGCGCCGTACGCGATGACCTCGGCGCTCATGGTGGTGTACAGATTCCGGTGCCGGTACTTCGGGTGGGTGAAGCCGCCCAATTCGACCAGCCCTCCTCCCACGACCCCGTGCCCTTCCGCCACGAGTTGTCCGTCCCTGACCAGGCAGAACCCGTACCCGTTCCGGAGGTAGTTGGCGGCCGATCCGAAGATGGAAAGGACCATGTCCCGCCAGTTCAGCTGTTCGAACAGCCGTGCGTCGACCCGGAGCAGGTCGAACCCCGCGGCCGGCACACGGCTGATCCCGTCGAGTTCCGCGCGGCTGAACTGGACACGCTCGGCTTTCTGGAAGCCGTCTGGCGGGACCATCTTGTGATCTGCGGGACCGATCAGTGTGACGGGTGGCCGGTCCTGAAGCAGGACGCAGATCTCTTTCAGCAGAGCGGACGTGATCGCTCCGGCGACGAAGCAGAAGGGGGACTGCGTGGCGATGAGACACGCCGAAGCGCCGTCGTCCTCGTACTGCGCCCATACTCTCGCCGGGATCTTCTCTTCAAGGGCGGCGTGCACGAACGCGAGATTGGGATACGACGGACCGAACAGTGAGGTGAGGGCCGCGTACCGATCCGGACTCAGCGCGGTCAGCATCGGATGTCCCGGTCCGCGGGCGTCCACGTTGTCGGCCGTGTCATGGCGTCTCCTTGGTGGGTGTCGGCCAATTCATGACACAGCGTGATGGCACGAACATGTACCGCGATAATTCGCCGGATCCTGCTTGCGGTTCGTCTGGCTGTTCCGGATCCCGATGGGGTTTCACGGGGCCGCGGGGGAGACGCCGCGACCGGGCGGGTGACGTGCGGCATTGATAGGTCACGCGAGGACCATAGGAACCGCCGTCCTTCCCTCGTCCTTGGCCCGTCCTTGGCTGGTCCTTGCGTCGTCCCGATCTTGCGATCGGCCTGGAACCGGCCGGTTCGCCCATGCCCTGGTCAGGCGCCGGCGGCCGATGGCTTTGCACGAATCCCACAACTTGAGCCGCTCAGCATGCGACGTCTGCGACATGGCGTGGACGGCGGCTAGACGGGAGGGTGAGATCGTCGGGGGTCGCCGCATCCCGGCGCGCACATCGCTGGTCTAGAGGAGGGCTCGGTCGGGTGTTCAGTCGTGTCGCCATCGTCAACCGTGGTGAGGCCGCCATGCGGCTCATCCACGCCGTACGGGACATCGCCGCGGAGAACGGGACACGGATCGAGACCGTTGCCCTGCATACCGACGTCGACCGTACCGCCACTTTCGTCCGTGAGGCGGACCTTGCCTACGATCTCGGTCCCGCGTCGGCGCGCCCGTACCTCGATCTGAAGGTGCTGGAGCGCGCGCTGGTGGAGAGCGGAGCCGACGCCGCGTGGGTGGGCTGGGGGTTCGTCGCTGAGGATCCGGCGTTCGCGGAGCTGTGCGAGAGGATCGGGGTCACCTTCGTCGGGCCGAGCCCCGAGGCCATGCGCAAGCTGGGAGACAAGATCGGCGCGAAGCTGATCGCCGAGGAGGTCGGCGTCCCCGTCGCGCCGTGGAGCCGCGGCGCCGTCGAGACCCTGGACGCCGCCCTGGCCGCGGCGGCCGGGATCGGCTACCCGCTGATGCTGAAGGCGACCGCGGGCGGCGGCGGCCGCGGCATCCGAGTGATCTCGAACGAGGCCGAGCTCACCGACGCCTACGAGCGCACCAGCCAGGAGGCGGCGCGGGCGTTCGGCAGCGGCGTCGTGTTCCTGGAGCGCCTGGTCACCGGTGCCCGGCACGTCGAGGTCCAGGTGATCGCGGACGGTCAGGGAGCCGCGTGGGCCCTCGGCGTGCGTGACTGCTCGGTCCAGCGGCGCAACCAGAAGGTCATCGAGGAGTCGGCGTCGCCGGTGCTCAACGCCGCGCAGACGGCCGAGCTCAAGGAGTCCGCCGAACGGCTGGCCATCGCGGTCGGCTACCGGGGCGCGGCGACCGTGGAGTTCCTCTACCACCCCGGCGACCGGCTGTTCGCGTTCCTTGAGGTCAATACCCGTTTGCAGGTCGAGCACCCGATCACCGAGTCCACCACCGGGTTCGACCTGGTCAAGGCGCAGCTGTGGGTGGCGTCCGGTGGCCGGCTCGAAGGCGGTCCGCCGGTGGAGCGCGGGCACGCCGTCGAGGCCCGGCTGAACGCCGAGGACCCCGACCGCGACTTCGCGCCCTCCCCGGGCCGTATCGCGCGGCTGGACCTGCCCGCCGGGCCCGGCATCCGGGTGGACACCGGTGTCCGCGAGGGCGACACCATTCCCGCCGACTTCGACTCGATGATCGCCAAGATCATCGCCTACGGCCGGGACCGCGACGAGGCGCTCGGCAGGCTGCGCCGGGCGATGGCGCAGACCACCGTGATCATCGAGGGCGGCGCGACGAACAAGAGCTTCGTGCTCGACCTGCTCGACCAGCCCGAAGTGATCGACGCCCGTGCGGACACCGGCTGGATCGACCGCGTCCGCGGCGAGGGCCGGCTCGTCTCGCACCGGCACTCCGCCGTCGCGCTGGCGGCCGCCGCGATCGAGGCGTACGAGGAGGAGGAACGCGTCGAGCGGCAGCGGCTGCTGTCGACGGCGTTCGGTGGCCGCCCGCATGTGCGCCATGAGAGCGGCCAGCCGCTGGACCTCAAGCTGCGCGGCGTCGGCTACCGGCTGCGGGTCGCGCGGGTCGGTGCGAACCGCTTCCGCGTCGGCGTCGAGGCGGGCGACGGGGTCCACACCGCCGATGTCGAGCTCGACCGATTCGACCGGTACGCCGGGCATATCCTCGTCAACGGCACCCGGTACCGGCTCCTCACCGGCACGCACGGGCCGATCCACCTGATCGAGGTGGACGGCGTGACGCACCGGGTCAGCCGCGACGAGGGCGGTATCGTCCGCTCGCCCGCGCCCGCGCTGGTCGTCGCCACGCCGCTGAAGGTCGGTGCCGAGGTCGAGGCGGGCGCGCCGGTCCTGGTGCTGGAGAGCATGAAGATGGAGACGGTGCTCCGGGCGCCCTTCAAGGCGCGGCTCAAGGAATGCACCGTGTCGGTGGGCAGCCAGGTGGAGACCGGCGCCGCCCTGCTGCGACTGGAGCCGCTCGCCGACGACACCGAAGCCGAGGATTCCGCGGCCGCCGAGTCGGTGGAACTGGACCTGCCCGCCGCGCCCGAGCAGATCCCGGCACGTGAGCGCACCCGGCGCGGCCACGAGGATCTGCGCTGCCTGCTGCTGGGCTTCGACGTCGACCCCCACGATGAGCGCCGGGTGCTGGAGGACTATCTCGCCGCGCGCCAGGCCGCCGCCGAGGACGGTCACCGGCCGCTGGCCGAGGAGCTCGAGCTTCTCGATGTGTTCACCGACCTCGCCGAGCTGAGCCGCAACCGGCCCGCCAGCGGTGACGACAGCGGGGACGGCCACGTCTACAGTGCCCGCGAGTACTTCCACACCTATCTGCAGAGCCTCGACGTCGAACGGGCCGGGCTGCCGGCGGCGTTCCAGGCCAAGCTCGGCAAGGCGCTCGCGCACTACCGGGTCACCGGGCTGGAGCGTTCACCCGACCTCGAGGCGGCGGTGTTCCGGATCTTCCTCGCCCAGCAGCGCGCGTCCGCCGACGTCGCGGTCGTCACGACGCTGCTGCGCGCCTGGCTGCGGGAGCCGCCGCCGGACCGGACGCTGCGCGAGCCCGCCGGTCTCGCGCTGGAGCGGCTGGTGGCCGCGACGCAGGTCCGCTTCCCCGCGGTCTCCGACCTCGCACGCGGCGTGGTGTTCGCCTGGTTCGCCCAGCCGCTGCTGCGCCGTAACCGTGCCCGTGTCTACGCCGACGTCCGCAGGCACCTGCGCCACCTGGACGCGCACCCCGACGCGCCGGACCGCGCCGAGCGCATCGCCGAGATGGTGCGCAGCACCGAGCCGCTGGTCCGGCTGCTCGGCCGCCGGCTCGTCCGCGACGATCATGACAACGCGGTCATGCTGGAGGTCCTGACCCGGCGGTACTACGGCAACAAGGGCCTCACCGGCGTCCGCACCAGCACGGTCGCGGGCCGCACGTTCGTGGTCGCCGAGCGCGCGGACTCGTGCGTGGTCTCCTCCGCGGTGGGCTTCGACGGTCTCGGCGGAACGCTGCGCGGGCTCGCTGACCTGGCGGGCGGCGAGGACGCCATCGACGCCGACATCTACCTCTCCTGGGAGAACCAGCCGGAGGACTTCGCGTCGATGGCGGCCGCGCTGCACGAGGTCGTCAACGCGCACCCGCTGCCGCCCCAGATCCGCAGGCTCACCGCCACCGTCGCGGGCAGCGGCGGCGCGGTGATGCACCACCACTTCACGTTCCGCCCGTCCGCCACCGGGATGACCGAGGAACGGCTGATCCGCGGTCTGCACCCCTACATCGCGCAGCGGATGCAGATGGAGCGGCTGGGCAAGTTCGATCTCACCCGGCTGCCGTCGTCGGACGAGGAGGTCTACCTGTTCCAGTGCGTGGCGCGGGAGAACCCGTCGGACGAGCGCCTCGTCGCGTTCGCGCAGGTGCGCGACCTGACGGAGCTGCGCGAGCACGACGGCAGGCTGATCGCGTTGCCGACGGCCGAGGACACGATCGCCGCCTGCCTCGACTCGATCCGCCGTGCCCGGGCGCGGCGCCCGTCCAAGGAGCGCTTCGACACCAACCGGATCGTGATCTACGTCTGGCCGCCGAGCGACATCACCCGCGCGGAGCTGGAGACGATCGCCGGGCGGGTGCTCCCGACGACCGCCGGCGCCGGGCTGGAGGAGGCCCTGTTCATCGCGCGGCGCCGCGACCGGCGGACCGGCGAGCTGGTCAAGGTCGCCGTGCGGGTCTCCTTCGACGTCACCGGCGGCACCGAGCTGACGATCGAGGAGCCGTCCGACGAGCTGGTCGAGCCGGTCGACGGGTACCGGCAGAAGGTGCTGCGCGCGAGCAGCCGCAACACGGTGTACCCGTACGAGCTGACCGGCCGGCTCGGCGACTTCGTCGAGCACGACCTCGACGACGATCACGCCCTGGTCCCGGTCGACCGGCCGAAGGGCCGCAACACCGCGGCGCTCGTCGCGGGCGTCGTCACCACGCCGACCCCCCGTCACCCGCAGGGCGTTACCAGGGTCGTGCTGCTCGGCGACCCGACGAAGTCGCTCGGCGCGCTGTCGGAACCGGAATGCCGCCGCGTGATCGCCGCGCTGGACCTCGCCGAGCGCCTGCGGGTGCCGCTGGAGTGGTACGCGCTGTCCTCCGGGGCCCGGATCTCCATGGAGTCCGGCACCGAGAACATGGACTGGGTGGCGGCCGCGCTCAAGCGGATCGTCGAGTTCACCCAGGACGGCGGCGAGATCAACATCGTGGTCGCCGGCATCAACGTCGGGGCGCAACCGTACTGGAACGCCGAGGCGACGATGCTCATGCACACCAAGGGCATCCTGGTCATGACACCGGAGTCGGCGATGGTGCTCACCGGCAAGCAGGCGCTCGACTTCTCGGGGGGCGTGTCGGCCGAGGACAACTTCGGCATCGGCGGCTACGACCGGGTGATGGGCCCGAACGGGCAGGCGCAGTACTGGGCACCGGACCTGGCCGCCGCGCGGGACGTGCTGATGTCGCACTACGACCATACCTACGTCGCACCGGGGGAGCAGGCGCCGCGGCGGGCCGAGACGTCCGACCCGGTCGACCGGGACATCTCCGGCTTCCCGCACCCCCTGGAGGGCAGCGACTTCACCACGGTCGGCGAGATCTTCTCCGCCGAGGCCAACCCGGACCGCAAGAAGCCGTTCGACATCCGGACCGTGATGCGAGCGCTCTCCGACCAGGACCACCCGGTGCTCGAACGCTGGGCGGGCATGGCCGACGCGGAGACCGCGGTGGTCCAGGACGTCCACCTCGGCGGCATGCCGGTGTGCCTTCTCGGCATCGAGTCGCGTTCGGTTCCGCGGCGTGGCTTCCCGCCCACCGACGGCCCGGACACCTACACCGCGGGCACGCTGTTCCCGCGGTCGTCGAAGAAGGCGGCGCGGGCGATCAACGCGGCCAGCGGCAACCGGCCCTTGGTGGTGCTGGCCAACCTGTCGGGTTTTGATGGCTCGCCGGAGTCGATGCGGAAGCTGCAACTGGAGTACGGCGCCGAGATCGGCCGCGCGATCGTGAACTTCCGCGGGCCCATCGTGTTCTGCGTGATCTCGCGGTACCACGGCGGCGCGTTCGTGGTGTTCTCCAAGGCGCTGAACCCGAACATGACCGTACTGGCGCTGGAGGGCTCGTTCGCGTCGGTGCTTGGCGGCGCCCCCGCCGCCGCCGCGGTGTTCTCCCGCGACGTCAAGGCCCGCACCGCGGCCGACCCACGCGTCCGGGACCTGGAGGCCCGGGTGGCCGCCGCCGCCGGCACCGACCGGGCCACGCTGACCGCGGAACTCGACGAGTTGCGCTCGTCGGTCCGCGCGGAGAAGCTCGGCGAGGTCGCCACGGAGTTCGATCGCGTGCACGACATCCGGCGCGCGGTCGAGGTCGGCTCCGTGGACGCCGTCATCGGCGCCGCCGAACTGCGCCCACGGATCATCGACGCCATCGAGTCCCGGCTGGGGTGATCCGATCAGCCGGTGCCGTCCGAGCGGGACGGGGCGGATCGGTGGTCGCGCGTCGGCGAGGAGGGGCCGGGAGATTCCACCCAGAGCGACCTTTGTGCTGACCCGGGGTGGCGTCCATCGAGCTGCCGCGCAACGCCGAGCCGCTCATGTGGGCCGCGATCATCGCCGTCCGGGCGCGGCACGACCATTGATTCGATCGTTCCAACTGAATCCCCTTTTTCACATTGACAAGGCGGCGTGAACAGGCACATTAATCCGGGGTCGGTCAGGCTGGAAGGTGATTCTTCAACGCTCGACCCATCCTGGAATGCCTATCGAAATCGCGCCTGTAATCTTATTCGTCAGACATTGCCCTTTACCGTACTTATCGCCGCGCAATACCATCCACGGTCATCCCCCCTCTGGTGCGCACGCGCCAGAGCCCCCGCAGGAGGGAATGACGGATGAAACGCAGAAGTCTCTTCAGTTCGGCCGCCCTCGGCGTCGGTCTGGTCACGGCGCTGCTGAGCCTCCCCGGCGGCGCCCTGGCGCAGTCCACGCCGCGGCCGGCGGCGGTCGCCGCCGTCCAGTCGCCGGACATTCCGGCGGCGAACTCGATGGCGCACGCCCAGCAGTTCCAGTCCATCGCCGCCGCCAACAGCGGCAACCGAGCGCACGGCAAGCCCGGCTACCGCGCCTCCGCCGACTACGTGAAGTCCAAGCTGGACGCGGCGGGTTTCCAGACCACGCTGCAGTCCTTCACCCACAACGGCGCCACCGGCTGGAATGTGATCGCCGACTGGCCGCAGGGTGACCCCAACCAGATCGTGTTCCTGGGCTCGCACCTCGACAGCGTCCCCGCCGGCCCGGGCATCAACGACAACGCCTCCGGCTCCAGCAGCGTCCTGGAGACCGCGCTCGCCGTCTCCCGCGCCGACGCCAAGCCGACCAAACGGCTGCGGTTCGGCTGGTGGGGCGCCGAGGAACTCGGCCTGATCGGCTCGAAGTACTACGTCGCCAACCTGCCCGCCGCCGAACGGTCGAAGATCAAGTCCTATCTCAACTTCGACATGGTGGGCGCGAAGAACACGAAGACCTGGGGCGTCTACACCGACTCCACGACCCTGGGCGCGACGTTCACCGAGTTCTTCCGCAGCAAGAACATCGCGACCAAGGGGATCAACATCTCCGGACGGTCCGACCACGCCTCGTTCAAGAACGCCGGAATCGAGGTCAGCGGTATCACCAGCGGTGACGACCCCTGCTACCACTCCAAGTGCGACGACATCAACAACATCGAGTCGTCCGTGATGGGGCACAGCACCAACGCCGCCGCCTACGCGGCGTGGAAGCTCGCGGGTATCCCCGGCCAGGCCCTGCCGTTCCGGCCGGCCGCCTGAGCACCGCTCCGACCCGGGTTTCCTGGACGGTGTCCAGGAAACCCGGGCGGGTCACGTACCCTAAAATGGACCGTGTGACCACGTCACCGGCGGCGGCGCGGACGGTTCCCGTAACCCCGGGCGGCCAGAGAAAGTGACAGGGAGCAGGAGCGTGGGAAGCAAGAGCACGGCGCGACCTGCGCGCAGGCCCACCCTCCTCGACGTCGGGCGCCTTGCGGGAACGTCGACGGCCGTCGTGAGCTACGTGCTCAACGGCGGGCCCCGTCCGGTCTCGGCCAAGACGCGGGTCAAGGTCGAAGAGGCCATCCAAATGCTCGGCTACCGGCGCAACCCTCTTGCCGGCGCCTTGAGCGGTGGCCGGTCCAACCTCATCGGCCTGCTGGTTCCCGACACCGCGAACGCCTTCTTCGGTGAGCTCTCGCGGCACATCGAGGCGGAGGGACGCCGCCGGGGCCTGCTCACGCTGCTCGGCAACACCGGCTACGGCACGTCGCTCGGGGACGAGTACGGTGAGGCGTTCTCGGAGCTGCGTCCGCGCGGGATCTTCGTGACGACCGGCGAAGAACCCGGTCAGGACGACGAGACCCCCCGGGTCTACGTGCAGTGGGCCCCGTCCGACTCCACCTCGCCGAGCGTGACCTTCAACGATCTCCAGGGCGCGAAGCTCGTCGTCGAGCATCTGCTCTGGCATGGCTACGAGGACATCGTCTGCGTGGCCGGAGAGCTGGCGGATGGACCGGCGGTGGGCCGGGAGGGCGGCTGGCGCCGGGCGATGGAGAACGCGGGCCTGCCGACGGAGGGCAGGTTCGTCCGGGTCCCCTTCGACCGGGTCGAGGCGGAGACGGCGATGCGACCGGTCCTGGAGAGCGAGCGCAGGCCCCGCGCGATCTACGCCACGACCGATGAGCAGGCGTTCGTGACGATCCGCACGGCGGCGAGCCTGGGGCTGCGCGTCCCCGACGACCTCGCGGTCGTGGGCTTCGACGGCATCCGTGAGGCACGGCTCGGAAGCATCCCGCTCACCACCATCAGCCTTCCGCTGGAAGAGCTCGCGGTCCGTGCCTTCGACGTCCTGGAGGAGACCTTCTACGAAGGCGAAGGCACCGGGGCTTCCGTGGTTCTGGACGGCGCGCTCAGCATCGGCGTGACCTGCGGGTGCGAGCGCGGCGCCGCTCCGGGCTCCCAGCGGGTCGGCGCGGCCGCGGGCGTGTAGTCACCGCGGCGGTGACCGGATCCGCTCGCGTGGTCGGGCGCGTGCAAGACGTCTGCCCCGCCGCGCGAGCACGCGGCGGGGCAGACTTTCCTCGGCACGTCCTCTACGGCTTGGGCTCGTGCTCGTCCGACTCGTAGTTCGGGCTCAGTGACAGGGCGCTGAAACGGAACGGGCGGTCGACGCGGTTGAAGCCGAGCGGGCAGTGCCGGATGCCCGCGGGAATGTAGACGGCGCCGCTCGTCGTGATCGTGTGACGGACGCCCCCGATGTCGAGATAGATCTCCGCCCCGAGGTCGTCCACGTTGTCCGGGTCGTTGCCGTGAAAGATCAGGACCTCGTCGTAGTCGTGCTCGTGCTCCTTCACCCACTGCACGGGCTCGTCGCACGTGCCGATCCAGGTGTAGGTCAGGTGGATCTTGCTCTCGGGGACCTCCTTCGATCGCATCAGCGCGAGCGGCGTGCCCACATTGTCCGGCTCGACGACGCCGGCGGCGGCTCCCTCGTTGACGAGGTCGTCGATGCAGTTCTGCATCTTCCTCACGAACAGGTGCTCGTACGGACTGCTCATCGTCCCCCTCCTCTTGCCTGTGGTGCTCCCTGGCGGTCCGGCCGAACGTAGCATGTTCTAATCGATTAGACAGCCCCTGAGCTCTGCGGGAAACGATTCGAGGAACCCTCTTCCCCCAGGCCAGACGGAGACGTACTCTAAGGCGCAGTTCGTCCGGGCTCAGGCGAAGGCGAGCTGATCTAACGGCTTAGAGCCTTGGCCGTCATCCTTGGAACTGGAGTTGCCCATGGTGCGTAGATCCCCACGCTCCGGACGTGTCGTCATGCCCTGTACGCCTGCCGGACGTCCCTCATTCAGGCTGCTCGGCGCCGCGATCGGTGTCGTCACCGCGGCGACGCTCGTGGGCTGCGCCCCCGCGGATCGGGCCGGCGGCGGCGGAGACGGAGGTGGAACGCTCCGTATCGCCGCCTCGACCGACGCGGGCGAGAGCCTGAACCCCTATGCGAGCAACCAGAGCCCTACCCAGGAGCTCCGTAGCGCTCAGCTGTACGAGGGCCTCACGCATCTCGACCCCACGGGGAAGCTTGAGTGGCGGCTCGCCACGGACATGACCCCCAACGCCGACCTCAGCAAGTGGACGATCAAACTCCGCTCCGGCGTCAAGTTCACGGACGGGACCGAGTTCACCTCCGCCGACGTGGTCGCGAGCATCAAGTACCTGCGCGACCCCAAGCACGCCGTGCAGGGGCTGGCCTACATCGAGAAGGTCGACGCGAACGCCGTCAAGGCGGTGGACAAGCTGACCGTCGAGGTCGGCCTGACCAAGCCTTTCGGCCCCTTCAAGGAGATATGGGCGAACGCGTTCCTGCCCATGACGAAGGCGGGCTCGGTGCCCGCGAAGCCGATCGGGACCGGGCCGTTCGTCGTCAAGTCCTTCGCCGCCGGGCGGCAGTCCACGCTGGAGCGATTCGACGGTTACTGGGGGACCAAGCCCAAGCTCGAAGCGATCAGCATCATCGAGTACCAGAACCAGCAGGCGCAGGCGAACGCCCTGCTCTCGGACCAGGTCGACGTCGCCTCGGGCGCGACCCCGACCATCGCGAAGTCGCTCAAGGGCAAGAACGACATCAAGCTTCTCGACAGCAAGGGCAACTTCACACTGCGGATCGGGCTCAACACGACGGTGGCGCCCTTCAACGATGTGCGGGTGCGGCAGGCGTTGCGCCTCCTCATCGACCGGCAGCAGGTCGTGTCCAACGCCTTCGGCGGATACGCGCGGGTGGCGAACGACCATGAGTCGGTGACGCCGTGCCCCGCCCCCGACCTCCCCCAGCGCACCCAGGACATCGAGCAGGCGAAGAAGCTGCTCGCCCAGGCGGGCCAGAGCGGCCTGTCGTTCTCGATCACCACCGACGGGCTCCTGCCCGGCATGCGGGAACTGGCCCAGGTGTTCTCCGAGAACGCCGCGAAGGCCGGCGTGAAGGTCAAGGTCAACATCGTCCCGGTTCCGGAGCTGCTGTCCAAGTGGGGCAAGTGGCCGGTGTTCATCGACTTCAACCCCTACCCCTACCTGCCCACCGTGATCGGCAACCTTCTTCCCGACCGTGTCGGGAACGCCACGCACTGGAACGACCCCGAGTTCGTCAAGCTCGCCGACAAGCTGTTCCTGGCACCCGAGTCGCAGCAGTGCTCGATCATGAACCAGATGCACAAGATCGAGTACGAGCAGGGCGCGGCGATCCTGCCCGCGTTCGTCGACGTTCTGCAGCCCTATCGCAGCAACGTTCGCGGGTTGGTGCCCGACGTGAACGGCACCCCGCTCTCCTTCCTGACGAACGTGACCGTCGGAAGCTGACACTCACCTCAGGTACGGAGGGGGCGCCGAGCCGGCTCCGGCCGGCGCCCCCTCACCACACGGAACGGCAAGAATTGTCATGGCCCAACTGGCGACGCGGATACGTCCTTCCCAGCGCAGCGCATCACCGAATCCGAGGAACGCGACCATCCGATGGCTGGTACGCCGGCTCATCATCGGCGTGTTCGTGCTGTTCCTGGTCTCGGTGCTGCTCTTCCTCGTGACGCAGGCGCTGCCGGGGGACCTGGCACGGATCATCCTCGGCAAGGACGCGACGGCCGAGCAGGTGGCGAGTCTTCGACAGCAGCTGGGACTCGACCGGCCGCTCGTCGCCCAGTACTGGCGTTGGCTCTCCGGCATCCTCACCGGGCAGATGGGAACGTCCCTCCAGAACGGTGAGCCCGTAGTCGACATCATCTGGCCGAGAATGTTCAACTCGTTCACCCTCGGCTTCCTCTCGATGGTCCTGATCCTCCCGCTCTCGGTGTGCGTCGGTGTCTTCAGCGCCTACAAGCGCGACAGCGCACTGGACAAGGCCTTCATCGCGGTCTCCTCGCTCTTCACCGCGCTTCCGGCCTTCGTCGTGGGAATGCTGTTGATCGCGTTCTTCGCCACGTCGGTTCTCGGCGTGCTCCCCGGAGTCTCGAACATCCCGCCCGGAGACCTGCCCTGGTGGCATCCGGCGGAGCTCGTTCTTCCGGTCACCACGCTCACCCTGATGGGCGTCATGTACCTCGGCCGTCTGGTGCGCGCCTCGTTCATCGACGCGATGGACAGCGAGTACGTCCAGACGGCGATCCTGAAGGGACTCAGCGGCCGCCGCATCCTGTTCCGGCACGCTCTTCCCAACGCGGTCTCGGCCAGCCTCCCGGCGGCCAGCCTGGTCACCGCGATCACCATCACCGGCGTCGTCGTGGTCGAGTACGTCTATTCCTACCCGGGTCTCGGGACGCAGGTCGTCAGTTCCGTGAACTCCCATGACCTGCCGGTGATGCAGGCCTGCATTCTCATACTCGCCACCGCGTACTACCTCTTCAACCTTCTCGCGGACGTGTTCGCGGTCATGAGCAGGTCGCGATGAAGGAGCAATCTGTGACAGCGAACCAGACGCCCGATCTTTCATCGCCGGGGAATCTGCTGATCGGGGACGCGGTCCCCTTGGACGCTGCCGCAACGGCGAATGAAAAAAGCGGGCTCTCCGTGCTCGGCCGTGCCGTCCGCACTGGTCAGGCCCGGCTCGGCATCGCACTCCTCGCAACGGTGGGACTTCTGATCGTTTTCGGCCGCCTTTTCGCCGGCTATGCCCCTGACGCCATTGTCGGGCAGCCCCTGGAGAGCCCGAGCGGAAAGTACCCGCTGGGGACCGACATTCTCGGCCGCGACGTTCTGAGCCGCCTGCTCTACGGAGGCTTGAGTCTTTCGTGGATGGCGATCCTCGCCGCGGGTCTCGGAGTGTTCCTCGGCTGCCTTGTCGGCCTCACCGCCGCCTACAGGGGCGGGGCCGTCGACACGTTGCTCATGCGCGCCATGGACGTCCTGCTGAGCTTCCCAGAGATCATCTTTGTACTCCTTTTCGTGTCCATGCTCGGGCGGAGCACGCTGCTGACCGCGGTGCTCGTCGGGGTGGCGTTCGTGCCGGGCGTCTCCCGCGTGATGCGCGGAGCGGCGCTCCCGGTGGTCGGCAGTGAGTACGTGCTCTGGGCGAGAGCGAACGGGCTGCCACCGAGGCACATCCTTATCAGGGAGGTCCTGCCCGGCGTGACCTCGCCGCTCATGGTGGAGACCGGTATGCGGCTCGTCTGGGCGGTCGCGGCGATGGCGTCGCTGAACTACCTCGGGTTCGGTATCGCGCCACCAGCGGCGGACTGGGGCCTGATGGTCGGTGAGAACCAGGACGGTCTTCCGGTCGCCCCCCTGCCGGTCCTGGCACCGATCGTCCTGATTCTCATGATGGCGCTCGGAGGCAACCTCATCGCCGAGTCCGTCGCCCGAACGGTCGGCCGTACGGAAGGGAAGAGCTGAAGTGGCACGAGAGGTGGAGGTCTCCGGCGTCACCGTGACGGTCGACGCCACCGGGAACGACATCGTCCAGGACATCTGTTTCGAGCTCGGCCGGGGCGAGGTCATGGGCGTGGTCGGCGAGTCGGGCTCCGGCAAGAGCACCCTCGCGCTCGCTCTGCTGGGATTTGCGCGGAAGGGCGCGACGATCACGGGCGGACGGGTCGTCATCGACGGCGTCGACCTGCTCGCCTTGCCGGAGGGGCAGCTGCGGCGCGCCCGGGGGAGCAAGGTCGCCTATGTTCCGCAGGATCCGGCGACCGCGCTGAACCCGAGCCTGAACCTTGCGACCCAGCTGACCGAGGGACTGCGGCAGCCCAGACGGGCGGCGCTGTCCCGCGTCCGGGAGCTGCTTGAGACCGTGGGGCTGCCGAGCGACGACGCGTTCCTCAAACGCCGCCCGCGGCAGCTCTCCGGCGGTCAGCAGCAGCGCGTCGCCATCGCGATGGCGATCGCGGCCGGGCCGCGGCTGATCGTGCTGGACGAGCCGACGACCGGTCTCGACGTCTCCACCCAGGCCCGGGTGCTGGAGATGGTGCGCGATCTGAGCCGCGCGCACGACATGGCGGCGATCTACGTCTCGCACGACCTCGCCGTCGTGGCCGACGTGGCCGACCATGTCACCGTCATGTACGGGGGCCAGGTGGTCGAGAGCGGCACCGACCGGGACGTGCTGACCCGCGCGGGTCACCCCTACACCCGTGCCCTGCTGGCCGCCGTCCCGTCCGCGACCCACCGGCACCGGCTGGTCCCGATTCCCGGCCGCGCCCCCGGTGTCGATGAGGACCGCCGGGGATGTGTCTTCGCGCCGCGTTGCGACTACGCCGTGGACGAGTGCGGCACGACCCGCCCCGAACTCGTGCACGGGCCGTCGGGAACGCTGGCTCGATGCCTGCGCACGGCGGAGGTGGTGCGGACACCCCGCGTACTGCCGCGCCTGAACGAGACGCATGTGGTCGCCGACGGAGCGCACGAGGTGTTCTCGGTCGCGGAGTTGAGCGCCGGCTATGGCGGCAGGCAGATCCTTTTCGACGTGTCCTTCGGCCTCGAACGAGGCGAGTGCCTGGCTCTTGTCGGCGAGTCGGGCAGCGGCAAGACCACGATGTCGCGTTGCCTCGTGGGCCTGCATGAGGAACAGGAAGGAATCCTGACGTTCGAAGGGCGGCAGATTCCAGCCGGAGCGGGGAAACGAGAGAAAGAGACGCGCCGCGAGTTGCAGTACGTCTTCCAGAACCCCTACGGCTCGCTCAATCCCCATCGCAGCGTGGAGGGGAGCCTGGTCGTTCCGCTGCGACACTACTTCGGCATGAGCGCGCGCGAGGCCAGAAAGCGCGTGGGGGAGGCGCTGGAGCGCGTGGAGATACCCTCCCGGCTCGCCGGCCGCTACCCGGCCGAACTGTCCGGAGGACAGCGCCAGCGTGTCGCGATCGCGCGCGCACTCGTGTGCGAGCCGAAGCTCCTCATCTGCGATGAGGTGACCTCCGCCCTGGACGTGTCGGTGCAGGCGTCCGTGGTGGAACTGCTGCGCTCGCTCCTGGACGACGGGCTATCGATGATCTTCGTCACCCACAACCTGGCCGTGGTGCGCAGCATCGCCGACAGCGTCGTCGTGCTGAACCAGGGACGGGTCGTCGAGTCGGGCGCGACCGATCCCGTGCTCTCGGCGCCCTCGCACCCTTACACGCAGAGCCTCATCGCCGCCACGCTGGAGGTGCCCGAAGAGGTCGAACGCGCGGTCTAGGACGGCCGCCCGTCGATACCAGCGATGATCCCGCGCTCCCGGGACGGCACGGACCTTCTGTTGGTGACCATGGCCGCCTCCGATGAGGGTATCTACCAGCTGATGTAGGTGATGAACCCGGACAGGCTGGCTGGGTTCTCGCAGTCCAGGAACCCTTGCGAGGGCAAGCCCTGATCTCGGCCCGGGAATTTCGCCTGAGCTGTCACAGGGTGGTGGGCTGCCTTGTCGTATCTGGTGATCGGAGGGCCGGGGAGGCCCCGGCGTACAGAGAGGCAGTGTTCATGAAGATTGTGGTCATCGGTGGCACCGGTCTGATCGGCTCCAAGCTTGTGACGGGACTCGGTGAACACGGTCACGAGGCGGTGGCGGCCGCGCCCAACACCGGCGTCAACACCTTGACCGGCGAGGGGGTCGCGGACGTTCTGGCCGGTGCGTCGGCGGTGGTCGACGTGTCGAACTCTCCGTCGTTCGAGGACGCCGCCGTGATGGAGTTCTTCACCGCCTCCACCGGCAATCTGCTCGCCGCGGAGGCGGCGGCGGGTGTCACGCACCATGTCGCGCTGTCGGTGGTGGGGACCGAACGGCTGCCCGAGAGCGGATACTTCCGGGCGAAGATCGCACAGGAGAACCTGATCGAGAAATCGCCGATCCCCTACTCGATCGTGCATGCGACGCAGTTCTTCGAGTTCGTCAGGCGCATCGCCGACGACGCCACCGACGGTGACACCGTCCGGATGCCGCCCGTGGCGTTCCAGCCCATCGCGGGTGATGACGTCGCTCGGGCGGTCGCGAAGGTGGTGGTGGGGGCGCCCCTGAACGGCAGGGTTGAGATCGCCGGACCGGAGCGGTCCCGAATGGACGAGTTCTTCCGGGACACCCTGGCGTCTTGGAACGACCCCCGGGAGGTCGTCTCCGATCTGCACGCGCGCTACTTCGGCGCGGAACTGACCGAGTTGTCCCTGGTGCCGGTGGGCGACGCCGTTCTCGGCCAGATCCGGTACGGCGACTGGGCGGGTCAGGCCGCGGCCGGGAAGTAGCCCGGCGGATCTCACGGTGGTGCGAGGGCCGGGCGCGCGTCCGTCGCGTCCGGCCCTTCTCGATGGCGCCGCGTCGCGTCACCAGGTGACGAGGAGTTCCTTCGGGCGGCGGACGAAACGGTCGAAGTGCCATTGGATCTGATCGGCGGGCTGCGCGAGCCGGAGCCCGGGAAGCCGGCTGGTCAGGGTGGCCAGGGCGACCTGCATTTCCATCCGCGCCAGGGCCGCGCCGACGCAGCGGTGCAGGCCATGGCCGAACGCGATGTGCGGGTTGTCCTTGCGGGCGAGGTCCATGCTCTCGGGATCGTCGAAGGCGGCCGCGTCGCGGTTGGCGGCGGCCAACTCGACGAGCACCTGGTCGCCGGCGCGCAGGAGTACCCCGCCGATCTCGATGTCCGTCAGGACGAAGCGTGTCAGGGACCCCTGGGTGAGCAGCGGCACGTAGCGGAGCAACTCCTCCACGGCCGTCCCGATCAGGTCGGGCTCGGCGGCCAGCCGCGCGTAGCCGTCGCCGCTCAGGAGCAGGAAGACGAAGTTGGGGATCTGCGAGGCGGTGGTCTCGTGCCCCGCGCCCAGCAGGATGCGCAGCAGGTTCTTCACCTCGTCGTCGGTGAGGTGGTCGCCCTCGATCCGCGCGCGTACCAGCGCGCCGATGAGGTCGTCGGTCGGATGCCGCCGCCGCTGGGCCGCCTGCTCGGCCAGGTAGGCGTTCATCTCCACCACGCTGGCCGCCGCCTGCTCGGTCGACCCCGTGGAGTCCAGGAGTTCGTCGGACCAGGAGGTGAAGAGCGCCCGGTCGGACCGGGGCACGCCGAGCAGGTCGCAGATGACCTGCACCGGCAGCGCGAGCCCGAACCGTTCGAACAGGTCGAGCGGGGGTCCCTGCTCGATCATGTCGTCGACGAGCCGGTCGGCGATCCGCCGGGTGCTGGGCCGCAGGGCCTCCACCCGGCTCGGGGTGAAGGTGCGGAACACGAACCGGCGTAACCGGGTGTGGTCGGGTGGGTCCTGGGACGCGAAGGTCTCGCTGGTCACCTCCAGGGGGGTCACCCGGGAGATGCGGTCGGCGGGGATCCCGGCGCGTTCGTGGTCGCGGCCGAAGAGGGGGCTGCTCAGGACGAAACGCGCGTCCTCGTAGCGGGTCACCAGCCAGGCCGGCGCCCCGTAGGGGGGCTGGACCCGGACGGGAGCATGGCCCGTACGGGCTTCGGTGAGTTGGGGAGAGGGGTGCAGAGCGTGGTCGGTCAGGAAAGGAAAGGAAGGGAGAGCAGGCGGCACAGCAGGCTCCAACCAACCGAGGAAAGGGCGGTATGTCCAGCCGTGCCCGGATTGCTGTTGGCTAACATCACCTGCGTGCCAGTCCCGCCTGACGAGATCACCAGGTGGCGTTTACCCCATCGGTGCGGACAGGTGCCTGACCGGGTTGAGTACCTCATCTGAGTCCTGGTGAGTGTTCGTGCTCATCTGTGTCGTCCCGACGAGATCTAGCGTGGCGAACAGCAACGGCGGCATCTGGGTGAGGGCCACTATGAGCAGGTCGGGTAGGGCGGGGCTGCGCAGTTCCGTACTGGGTTCGTGTATCGCGCTCGTCGCACTGCTGGCCGGCGGGTGCGCGCTGGGCACGGGTGACGACAAGAAGCACGCCGTGGAACTGGCCGAGCGGCTCTATCCAGGGCAGTTGAGGCTGATCGGTGCCCGTACGCTGTTCCCGCAGAGCACCGGATCGGAGGTCACCTTCGCGGTGAAGGACGACCCCGACGCGGTGGTGCGGTTGCGCATCGACAGCGGCAAGGGCAACTGCGAACGCGAGCGCTGCGAGGGGGCGCTGACGGAGGCCGTCACGCGCGGGCGCAAGCAGGCCGCGGAGTTCCGTCTCATGAGGTCCGCCTTCGAACGGTGCGGCCATCCGATCATCGGTCTCGGGCCCACCGCCAGCGAGCCGTGGGTCGCGGCGACCCTCACGAACGACAACGTCACGGCGGTGCTCGGCGAACTGGGCCGGTGCGCCGTCGGATGGTCGGCGTCCCTCACCGCCGCCGGCTCGCCGCCGCAGTCGGACGGTTCGTACGGCCTGCCGGTCGGGGCCCGCGCGCTGCGGGTGAAGGTGGTCCGGCCGGACGTCGCTCAGAGGCGTCCGGCCGCCGACCCGGCGTGGCCCACGCTGGCCCGGCTGACCACCTCCAAGCTCCAGGCGGCGCTGGCGAAGCGGACCTACTTCACCGCGGCCTTCACCCTGCGCGACGGCCGGGACGATCCGGTGACCTCCGGGATCGCGATCTCGCGCACGTTCGAGGACCGGCAGGCGTTCGGCCGGCGCGTCCAGAAACACGTCGGCGACCGGCTCCGCCTCACCCGTCCGGGAGTCGCCCTCTCCTCCTACAACGGCGTGTGGAGCCTGGAGCCGGGCCGCATCGATCGCTTCACCGGATACGTCCTGTTCTGCGACGAACCCGCACATGACCGCACCTGCCTCGGTGACCACGCCGTCCGCGTCACGGTCGACGACAACGGCGTCCCGGTCAGCGACCTACAGATCATTCGTGGCGTCCGCGAGGGCAACGGCCCCCTGCGCCTTCCATCGAACTGAGCCCGGCGGACGCCTCACCTCACCGGCCGACCACGCACATGATCAAGATCGGTGCGGGACAGGTCGGTGCTGACCAGGTTCGCACCGGTCAGGTCCGCACTCAGCAGCAGCGTGCCGGTCAGGTCGGCACTGTTCAGGCCCGCGCCGGTCAGGTTCGCGCTCGTCAGGTTCGCGGCGGCGAGGTTGGCCAGGGTCAGATCCGCGCGGACCAGCTTCGCGCTGCCCAGGTTCGCGCTGGTCAGGCTTGCGCGGGTTAGGTCCGCACCACTCAGATCCGAGCGTGGCATCTCCGCGCGGCTCAGGTTCGCCCGGGTGAGGTTCGCGCCGCTGAGGTCCGCCTGGGTCAGGTTCGCCTGCGTCAGGTCCGCGAGGGACAGGTTCGCGCCGCTCAGATCGGCACGGCTCAGGCCCGCGCTTCTGAGGCCCGCGCCACTCAGGTTCTTGTCGTGGAAGTCGGCGTTGGTGAGGTCGACATAGGTGTCGGTGGGGATGTGGGCACGGCCGAGGACGGTCAGCGCGGACTCGACGTCGACGGCCAGGCGGGTCTTGTCCGATCCGATCGGTGGCTCGTCCTGGGCGTGGCTGCGGATGTAGGCCGACAGCACCTCGATGATGGTGCGCAGGTCGCGCGAAGAGTCGATCATCAACCGTTCCAGCGCGTAGATGCCGCCCATGCGCACCTCGGGCTTGGTCGAACCGAGCTGCTCGATCGCCTTGGTGTAGCGGTCGCTGACCTGCCCTTGCCTGGTGGTGTCCAGAGTGCGCGCCGTGTAGAGCAGGCCCGCGGCGGTGAACACCACGCCGACGATGACGACGAGCCCGGTCACCGACTGCATCAGCGCCGACCGGGCACCGGTGACCGCCTCGACCCGCTCGGCCGCCGTCAGCGAGGCGCGTTCGGCCGCGGTCAACTCGGTCCGCTCGCCCGACAGGTACCGGGCGACCGGTCCCAGCAGCGTCCATAAGACCAGTGTCGCCGCGCCGACCACCGAGCCGCCGCCCAGCAGCCAGCGGACGGTGTCCGACGGCGCCCACACCATCGCGCCCCAGGCGGCCCCCAGCACCCCCAGTGCCAATGCCGTCGCCACTGCTTCCGGCATCCGCGGCGGTCGCGGCCTGGCCCTTCGCCGCAGGGCGGCGATCACCACACTGGACAAGGTCGGACTCTCCCTCCGTCTCGGCGGTTCACCGCGTCCGGCCAGTGCCACGCGCGCTCGCCGCTCCGCGCCGCAGGTCCGGGCGTATGGGCTGGTCAGCGGTGTTTCGCGCCACGCTACTCCGGACGATTGCCGACGGCCGGAGGAAGAGCGAGAGTGCCCGGGAAGTTCGCTATGACCGGTGGGCCGCGCAGGGCCGTACCGGGGCAATCGGGTCAGTTCAAGCCGAGCAGCAGCCGCAAAGCCTCGGTGAGGTCGCCACTCGTCGGCCGCTGTTCCGGGTCGATCAGCCATTGCATCATCAGCCCCGTGAGCAGGGCCTGACACAGTGATCCGACGAGCCGGGCGCTGCGAGGATCACCGGATGGGCCGGCCGTGCCGAAGATCTCCGCGAGGCCCGAGCGTCCCTCGGCCATGCTCGCGGTGAGTGATTCGCGAAGGCCCGGCACGTGCTGTGCCTGCACCAGCATCTCCGAGAGCGCGGCCCACAGCGGGCGGTCGGCCTCGAACGACGCGAAGATCTGCGCCCAGATGAGCTCGAAGCGTTCCAGCGGGGAGGAGGCCTCGTCGGCGGCGCCTTCCAATGCCGTCTCCAGGCGATCGCCCCACTCCTCCATCGCCTGGTGCAAAGCGGTGTTGAGCAGCGTCTCGGTCGAGCCGAAGTGGTAACCGATGGCGGCCAGGCTTACTCCCGCCGCGTCGGTGACGTCGCGGGCGGTCGTGCGCGTGTAGCCCTTTCGCTCCAGGCACTCCCGGGCGGCGACCAGCAGCTTCTCGCGGTTTCCCATGGCCGAATGATATCAACGTCTTAGACGTTCGTCTTGAAATTTGTCTCAGACGCTGTATACGTTCGGGTGGCGCCGTCACCGGACGGCGGGCGAAGCAGGGGGAGGGCCCATGTCACGTCCGATCTCACGCAGAGGCGTCCTCGTCGGCGGCGCGGCGGCTGGTGCCGCGCTGGCCGTGGGCGCACGGCACCCCAGGCGGGCCGCCGCCGGTCCTCGGCCCCGGCTGGCGCTCCGGGGCGTCACGGTGATCGACGCCACGCGTTCGCGTCCGCGGCCGAACGCCACGGTGCTGATCGAGGACGACCGCATCGTCGCGGTGGGGGGACGAGACGAGGTGCCGGTGCACCACGGCGTCACCGTCGTCGATCTGCCGGGCAGGTTCGTGATCCCGGGCCTGTGCGAGATGCACGCGCACAGCATCGGAACGCACGAGATCTCACCGCCGCTCTACCTCGCCAACGGGGTCACCACGGTGCGCGAGATGAGCGGCTCACCGGTGGTCGACAGGTGGCGCGCGGACATCGAGCGCGGCGTTCTGGCCGGCCCGCGATGGACGATCGCCAGCACGATCATCGACGGCTCGCCCTCGCTGCTGGCCGGACCGGACGATCCGGACGGCGCCATCCTGGTCACGGACGAGGCCGAGGCTCGCCGAGCGGTGCGGCGGGTCAAGGCGGAAGGGGCCGACTTCGTCAAGATCTACTCCAGGCTGTCCGCCGAAGCCTTCGAGGCGATCGCGGACGAGGCGCGGCGGCAGGGCCTCCCGCTGGCCGGCCACTGTCCCGACAAGGTCGCCGTCGCACGGGCCAGCGACCTTCGCCAGCGCAGCATCGAACACCTCCACACGCTGTGGTGCGCCGTTTCCGGCCGCGCTCGGCAGGTGCGCCGCGCACTGGACGCCATCGCGATCGACGCGGGCGACTACGGCGGTTGGTTCCGCCAGTTCCACAAGGTGGAATGGCTGGCCAGCAGCCACCACAGCGCCCGCCGCGCCGACGCCCTCTTCGAGAGGCTGATCGCCAACGGCACCTGGGTCACGCCCACCCTGAGCATGCACCTGATCGTGGACCGTCCCGAAGACCTCCCGCAGGACGATCCGCGGCTCAGGTACATCCCCGCCGAGGACAGGGAGTGGTGGCGGTGGGCCGTGGACAACATCTACCTCCCGGGACGCACGGCGGAGGAGATCGGGCAGCAGCGCGAGTTGTTCGACCGCAGGCTGCGCTTCGTCGGCGCGATGCGGCGGGCCGGAGTGCGCCTGCTGAACGGCAGCGAGGCGGGATTCATCTACGCCTATCCGGGCTTCAGCCTGCACGAGGAACTGGCCCTTCAGGTACGTGCCGGACTGTCCCCCTTGGAGGCGATCGCCACGGCCACACTCGAACCGGCCAGGTATCTCGGCGCCGAGCGGGATCTGGGCTCGGTCCGTCCTGGGAAGCTCGCCGACCTGGTCGTGCTGGACGCCGATCCGCTGGCCGATATCACCAACACCTCCAGGATCCACGCGGTGGTGGCGGACGGCCGGCTGATCACCTCCGCCCGGCGAAGGCGGATGCTGGCGGACGTCGAGCGGGCCGCCGGCATGCCGCGCCAGGGGTTGCCCGCGGCACGGGTCGGCTGCGGCTGCCATGCGCCGCGCAGGCACCGGTGAATCGTCAGGCGCCCGCCTCGCGGAGCAGGGCCACGAGGTCGCCGACGGTCTGCGCGCCCGCCGCCCGTCCGTCGCCGAGGAGATCGAGGCCGAACCGCCGCTCCAGCGCCACCACCAGCTCCACGGCGGCCAGCGAGTCGATGTCGAGGTCCCGCACGATGTGGTCGGACGGGTTCAGCTCCCGGCGGACGTGCTTGATCTCGGCATAGATGTCCTCCAGGGCGGCGATGATGCCGGCGGAGTGTTCAGTGATCATGATTCCTCCCGGTTCGCGGTGGTGGTGAGGTCGACGGACGCGTCGTAGCCGGGGAGGTCGGGGACCAGGCCGCTGGCCACCAGCTCCCACATCATCTCGTCGGTTCCGCCGCCGATCCGGGCCAGGCGGGCGTCCCGCCACATCCGGGCCAGCGGCGTCTCGTCCTCCAGATAGCCGGCGCCGCCGAACATGTGCATGCACTCGCTCATCGCCTCCTCGGCGAACCGTGCGGCGACGACCTTCAACGCGGCCGTCTCGCGCGCGCCGCAGGCACCGGCGACGGGCACGCCCTGGGCGGCGGTGTAGACGGCGAAGCGGAGGGTGAGCAGCCGCGACGCCAGCTCGGCGAGCCGCAGCCGCAGCGCCTGGTGTTCGTGCAGGGGGCGGCCGAACTGCTCCCTGCGATGCAGGTGCGCGGCGGTCAGCCCGATGGCCCGCGCGATCCCGCCGGCGGCCTGGGCGGCGATGGACAACCGCTCGTGGCCGAGCCCCCAGGTGATCACCAGCAGGCCGAGACCGGGCCGCCCGACCTGTGCTTCGTCGGGGACGACGGCGTCCACCGCCATCCAGGCCGTGTCCAGCCCCGACGTGCCGGCCTTGACCAGCCGCTTGCGGAGTGTGAGACCGGACGCGGGCACGGCGAACACACCGAGCCGTGCCCGGGTATCCCGCTCGTCGTCCTCGACGCGGCACAGCAGCAGCCACCGAGCCGAGCGTCGAGAAGTCGAGGCCGTGCAGGTCGTCGGGCCGGACCCGGGCGAGGACGCGTTCGAAGCCGAAGTTGGGCATGAACATGTGGGCGTACCGGCCCCGGCCGTACTCGGCGAGCCATCCGAGGGTGTCGCGGATGAAGTCCTCGGGCCGCATCAGGGCGTGTTCGAGTTGCCCGGTGACCGGGGCCAGAAAGCCGCCGACCAGCCCCTTGTCGTGGTGGAGCGGCAGCCAGCAGACCCCGCCGGACCCGTCGGCCCGCAGCCAGCGGTGGATCATCCGCAGGTTCGCGGCCAGGTTGCCCACGGTGATCCGCAGCCCGCGCGGCCGGCTCCGCGAGCCGGAGGTGAACTGCACCACCGCGACCTCACCCGCCGCTCTTGGCGCGGCGTCCGGATCGTCCCCGTACGCGGGTTGCAGCACGGCCGTCCCGGCGGGCAGGCTCGGCTGGGCGTCCGCTGACGCGATGACCAGCTTCGGGTGGATCGTCGCCTCGATCGCGGCCAACCGGGCCGCGTAGCCGCCGTCGTCCTGCATTTCCTGCTCGTGTTCGAGTTCGACATCCTGATGGGCTACGCGGTCGTCTCGGTCATCGTGGCGTATCTGGTCAGGCTCCGCGACCGGGCGGTGGACCGCTGGATCGCCGCGATGGCCGCCCTGCACGTCCTGATGGTCGCCGTCGGCACGCTCCGGCTGATCGGCACGGACCCCCGCGCGGACTTCGACGGCCGGACGACCCTCTTCACGCGCGGCTCCTGGGCCGACCAGGTCGAGGCCCGGATCCACGACTGGGTGGCCTACCGCACCGAGTCGATCTTCATCGTGCCGATGTGCGTGGCGCTCTTCCTGGTCGGCGTCCGGCTGCTGAGGGCGGGCGCCTTCGAGGACACGCCCGCCGGTGCCCGGCTCCGCCGCATCCTGATGATCGCGGGCCTTTGCGTCGCGGCCCCGCTCAACCTGCTGACCACCTACGCGGGGCCGTCCTGGTTCCTGGTGAACCGCTACCTGCTGCCCCCGATCGTCGCACTCGGCCTGCTCGGCCTGATCACGACCCTGGCCCTGCGCCCGCTGACGCGCGCTGAACCGGGCGCGATGCGCCGCGGCCTGACGGCGGTGGGCCGCACCTGCCTGTCCTGCTATGTGTTCCAGAACCTGGTCGCCTCGGCCCTCTGCTACGGCTGGGGCCTCGGCCTCGCCGCGAGCCTCGCCGACCTGCGCCCCTGGTGGACGCTCGCCGCCTGGGCCGGCATCTGCGCGATCTCCATGCCGCTGGCCGCCGGCTGGCTCCGCCGCTTCGATCGAGGCCCGCTCGAACTCCTCTGGCGCCGCGCCTACCGCCCCCCTCACCCCGCCCTGGAGGCCGCCGACCGCTAGCCGATCACGGCGTGGCGGCCTCGGACCGTCCGGCGTCAGCCCAGGCGATGCAGGGCGTCGATGACCCGCTGGCGCTCTGCCGGACGCATGAGCTGGAGGAGATGTGCCGCCTGGTCGGGGTGGACGAGCAGGATCTCGGCCACCCGCGAAGCGTCCATCCGGTCAAGGACGCCCCCGCGCCGCTCGCGGGGGAGCGCCTGGACGAGGGCCGCGGCGCGCGGCGGATCCTCGGTCGTCTGATCGAGTAGCGCGGCCGCCCGGCGGGGGCTCATCTGCGCGAGGACGTCCGCCGAGCGCGCCGGTTCCAGGACATCCAGCAGGGCCATGGCCTGGGCCGGTGCTACGTCGTTCAGCACCCGCGCGGCGTGCCTGGACGGCAGCGCGCACAGGAGCCGGGCCGTCGGCCGATCGTCCGGGCGCATCGCGGCGAGGATCGGGGCGACGCCCCTGGCCGGGACGAGGGCGAGCAGCCTCGCGGCCCGTTCCGGGGAGAAGCGGCGCAGCACCGCCACCGCCGTCTCCGGCCGGGTGTGCCCGAGGACCTCCGCCGCGAAGGCGGGACCCAGTGCCACCGCCACCGCCACCGCCTCGTCCGAGCCGGGCTCCAGCCGGTCCAGAACCCGGGCCGACGTCCGGGGACCCTGCTCGCGGAGCAGCGCCGCGGCCTCCTTCGGGTTACGCGCGACTATCGCGGCGAACCCGCTCGGCGGACGCTGGGGCGCCGGAGCCTCCGGCGGGTCACGCCGCCTGGCTTGTCCTGCCCGGGTAGAAGGCTCGCCGGAGCTTGCGCGGGGAGTTCGATGGACAGGGGCGTCCTGCCGGCCACCGAGGACCCGGGCGAGCATGTCGCGCGCCGTCCTCGCGTCCAGCCGCCGTCCCGGATCCTTGTCGAGCATCTGGACGATCACCGGCGCCAGCCGGCCCGCCCGCACCATCGGGTCCGGCTGTTCGTGAAGCAGTGCGTAGATCACCTCCGCCTCCTGCTCGCGGGCGAACGGCAGGCGGTGCTCCATCGCCTGGTACAGAGTGACCCCCAGCGACCACAGATCGACCTCGGCGCCCGAGTCGCGGGTGAACCGCTCCGGCGCGACGTATCCGAGCGTGCCGACCAGGGCGCTGCGGGTGGTGAGCTGCTGGCCCTCGACCGCGGCGTTGCCGAAGTCGATCAGCCGGACCCGCGGTCCGAGCGGGTCGTCCGGCGCGGTGGCGCGCTCGATCAGGATGTTCGCCGGCTTGATGTCCCGGTGCACCACCTTCTCGGCGTGCGCGGCGATGAGGGCGTTCAGCACCGCGATCCCGATCTCAGCCACCCGGACCTCCGACAACGTGTCCGGCCTGCGTTGGATCCACTCCGCCAGCGACTTGCCCTCGATGTACTCCATGACAATCAGGGGGGCGTCCGTGCTCTCGATGAGCTCCAGGATCCGGACGATGTTCGGGTGCCGGAGCCGCGAGGCGGCACGCGCCTCTCGCAGCACCCTAGAGGGTGAGATCAGCGGCCTGCCGTCCCCTGCCGCCGGCATGCCCGTGTGCATCTCCTTCACCGCGACGTTGCGCTCCAGGCTGCTGTCCCAAGCAAGCCACACGCTGCCCATGCCGCCCTCGCCGAGCTTGCGCACTCGCTCGAACCGGCCGCCGCCGGAATGAACCGCCACCCAGGGAACTCCCACACTGTCGTCGCGCATGGTCCGCTCAGTTGTCGAATTCGAGCAACCGGTCGGTTCCGTCCTCGGCGTCGAGCCGCGACGTGGACGGCTTGTCCTGTGTCTCGGGCATCGAGAATCTGGTTCTCCCAGGCCGCGGAAGATCCGTGCCAGGGGCCGGGGTAAGTCCCTCGTTCCTTTCCGCGCGCCCTGGTCCGGGGGACGGGGAAACCTGGTCGAAGTCCGGGTCCTCTTCGCCGTGGCCGTACACGTGATTGTCCGGCATGTTGAGCAATTGCTCGGCGTCCCATCGGTGCGGGCTGCCGGGTTCCTCGGGAAGGTCGTCGCTCCACTCCCGGGCCGGATCATCCTGTGGGAGGCGATGTGTGCCCGTGGACGACGTGCCATTGCCCGCGGGTTCCGCGGGGATTCCCCAGAGTTCGCGAATGGCCTCGTCCATCTTGCCCTCCTTCGCGCCGGGGGAATTGTGGATCAAGAGTGTGGCGTGTGCGAGGTCCTCGTTCTCCTGCACTTTGATGAGCTTGTCGTAGGTGCTCTCCGGCAGGAACAGCATCAGCATTTTGACCAGCACGGGCAGTATCTCGATCACGGTGAACAGCAGGATCAGCGCGCGGTGTGCCGTCCGCATGGAGCCGTCCTGGCTGGAGAGGTGGTCGAGCGCCTTGATCCTGATGAGCAGGCCATTGGAGCTCTGCTGCTTCGCCGTGAAGGACTTCTGCAGCGCCTCCTGGCGGACCATCTGCTCGTCCAGCCTCTTGCGCACTCCCGGCAGAGCCGTCCGGGCGTCGGCGACGCGCTGGGCGCGGCTCTTATCGTCGTTCGAGGCGAGGCGCTGTTTGCGGTCCTCGATCTGGCCGTTGAGCGTGGTGACCTGCCGCTGGGCGGAGTCGTAGGCCTTCTTGGCCGCCACTGCGAGCGGCCCGTTCCCCTTCGGCTTGCAGGGACCATAGAGCTGGCACTGTAGCTTCTTGTACGCGGCGTCGCTGCCGGCCTGCGCCTGCTTGAGCTGGGACTGCAACCCGATGATCACGGGGTCGTCGCCGGGGTTGCGCGGCGCGTCCCCACCGGTCGCGACGATCCGCTCCAGGCCGTCGCGCTGGGCCGTGAGATCGGCGATCGCCTTGCCCAGGTCCCCGTTCTTCTGGCGCTCCTGGAAGGTGTCGGCGTCGGCCTGATGGATCTTGGCGATCTCCGCCGCGATCTCCGGCTCGAAGATGCGCAGGACGATCGGCGTGGAGATCACCAGGCCGAACAGCACGGCCAGCGCCAGGCGGGGGGCGGCGGTCAGCAGGTTCTGTCGGCGTGAGCCGCGCTGGATGGAACTGACCAGCCAGCGGTCCAGCATGATGATCCCGAGCGCCCAGGCCAGCCCGAAGGCCACCGCCAGTGGCGTCGCCACCTGCACCGCGCTTTGCAGCGCGAACGCCATGGCCACCCCGGCGATCGAGCCGGTGATCGCTATGGCGCTGCCGACACCGACGTATTTCGGCTTGTCGCCCGGACTCAATTCGAGGACTTCCTCGCGGGCACCGGAAAGCCACACTAGAACGTTCTTCATATAGCTCCCCCTTGCTGCCGCCACCGGGCAGGTGTGACCCGTGTCGATCTCCCGTGCCCCCGTCGGCGCCGGTTCCTGGAGAGGGTACGCCCCATGAACCTCGCTGATATAGGTAGATGTGCGCATTGAGGCGATCAATCGCTTGAATCTACAGATCTAGCAGTACCTCATAACGTCAGCTGGAGCCCGTTCCGGCGAAGGGACGCTGCTGACCGGTTCCGGTCAAAGGTCGGTGTGACCCGCTTTTGCATACAGCGGACCGGGCGTGTCTACTATGCCGGAGAAGGGGGCCGACATCGCGGAGGCTGTCGGGTCAAGGAGTTTGATCAAGCGGGGAAGTCGATATTCGCGGGGGCGCGCGAGCCTGTATGAAAAGATCACGGTTCTCCATCCCAGTCGGCGCCGAGCGAATGATGTGGGATGTGAGGAAAAGCCTCTATGTCGCACCGTGAGATAGACTATGTGAAGTGTCCGGTTTGTTTTGTGTTGAGCGACACGAACGGGACGTGTGCGTGCGGATGGCCGTCGTCGCCACCGGCCGCGGCGGACGACGAGCCACCCGGCGGCCCCGGAGCGGTGCCGGACGAGGGGGAGCGGCTCCGCTCCGCCCAGCGCGCTTTCGACGCCGTCGCCGCCGCTCGGATGTCACCGGCCGACGGCAGCGACCTTCCCTTCATCCGAGGTGGCCGGCCCAGCACGGCGGAATGGGCCGAGGCGCTGCGCCGGGCCGAGACCGGGGGCGAGCCGGTCGAGCGCTTCCGCGCCCGCATCCAGCGGGCCATCACCGAGCTGTCCGACCGGGGCCGCCTGACGATCGTCGAGGCCGGCGAGTCCGGGATCGTCGTCACCGTCGTCGACCTGGACGGGTTCGGTCTGCCCCGTCCACGTCCGCGGCCGGCCGTCCCCTGGACCACGCTGGTGCCGGCACTCGCCACCGGCTCCCTCCAGGAGCTGCGGTTCCGGCTGGCCGGCGGTCTCGGTGGCGTCGACCAGGGCCGGCTATGGACAGAGCTGCACCGGAATCTGGAGGATCAGGTTCCGCTACCAGACGGGTACCGGCTTGAGTTCGTCTGCACCGCGCCGGGCTGGCCCGTACCGGAAAGGGCGTTGGCCGATCTCGCCGGGTTCGTGAACGGTCCCGGGCAGAACCCACCGGAGGCATGGACGGCACCGGATTCACACGATCCGCGGTGGACGCCCTTCCGCCTCACCGGAGTCGACGTCGCCGCCGCCGTCGACGACGCGGTGGCGGCCCTTCCGCTCCGCGCCACCCTGGAGCTGGTGGTCGCGGAGGTCGAGCCCCGGTCCGGCAAGGTCCTGCCGGCCGGCGCACAGCTCTTCGCCGCGGGCGACGAGGTCGGTACCGAACGCGCAGTGCACCTGCGCTGCGTCCATCCGCACGATGAGGGGACCGTCCTCGCCGTCATGACATGGCGGGACGATGGGCCCCGCGTGCTGTTCACCGGTGTCGTGCGGCTCCCCGCCGGCCAGCACCGGATACGCGCCGTCCTGGCCGGAGCGGGGCAGGTCAAGTTCATCGAGCCGGGCGGGGTCGTGCCCGACCGCCGATCCTGGTCGGAGCTGATGGCGACGCTGCCCGACCGGCTCGTCCCGGAGGTCACCGAACTCGACGTCGTCTGCGTGATCGACCTCTGCGGTGGCGGATTCGAATCCCGCCGCAGGCTGGCGAGCGAGTTCGTCAGGCTGGCCAAGCGTCGATTCCCCCGCCCCGAGCAGCTCCGCGTCGCGGTCATCGGCTACGGCCGGCACGACTTTCGGCTCGGGAAGGAGCGCTCCGGTGTCCTCGGGGGCGCTTGGCTCGCCCCCGCCGCGGTGGCGCTGGACACGCTGGCGGGGCTCCGCTCCGTCCGGCCCGACCGGGTGCCCGGTGCTCCCCTTGAGGACGCCCTCCACCTGGTGGCACAGGGGGTCGCGAAGATCCCGCCCAGACGAAGGGTGGTCACGCTGTTCTTCGGCGACCGTCCGCCACATCCCTCACGAGACGACGCGGATGGTCTGCTCCCGTGCCCGGGCAGGATCGACTGGCGGAAACAACTGCAGCGGATCGAGCAGCATCCGGGCCTGACGAGCGCCGTCGTCCTGGACTCCTCCGAGAGTCTCGGCTCCGCGTGGCGCCGGCTCGGCCGAACGGCGCTGTTGCGCCTGGACCAGGCGGACGCCGGGCAGCTGGCCGCCGCCACGCACGTCATCGTGCCCGACTCTGGCCGGCTCGTCTTCCCGATGCTGGATACCGAGAACTGAGGTGAACCATGAAGCTGGGTTCGACGAATGAGCGGCCCGTCCCCGAGACGAAGATGGCCAAGATTGGGCTGTGGGGCGCCTCGGGCAGCGGCAAGACCTCTTATCTGGCCGCGCTCTACGTCGCGGTCACCCAGAGTAGGAAGTGGAACATCGGAGGGGTCGATCAGGAGTCGGTGGACTTTCTGACCGAGAAGACTGACACACTCACCCAGCAGCGCCGCTTTCCTCGCAAGACCGAGGGCATCCAGAATTTGAGCTGGACGGTCATGGGGGAGACGGAGCAGGTCGTCGGCAGTCGCTGGCGGAAACGTGTCGAGTCCGTTCCGCTCTATTTCCAGCTCGACATGCTCGACGCCGCGGGCACCCTCTTCAAGGGGACGACCGAGGACGACGCGACGGACGGAGAGATCGACCTGGAGTTCAACGACTCCAGTGGCGGCGCCGGTAGCGACCCGGAGGAACTCATCGACCAGCTGACGAGCTGTGACGGCATCGTCTACCTGTTCGATCCGGTCCGCGAGAACAAGGAGGGCGACGAGTTTCAGCATTTCCAGTGGGCGCTGCAGAACATCGTGCACCGCGCGTCCGGCGAGGGGAAACTCAATGGCAGATATCTGCCGCACTTTCTCGCGGTCTGCATCACCAAGTTGGACGACCCGAAGGTGTTCCACACCGCGTACAAGCGAAGTTACCTCACGGCCGACCCGAGCGATCCGCACCTTTTTCCGCGAGTGCGGGAGGACAAGGCCGAGGCGCTCTTCCGGGAGCTGGGAAACCTTTCTCCGACCCGGAGTGCGCTCATGGTACATGACGCGATCAACGCCGCGTTCGACGCCGAACGGGTACGCTACTTCGCCACCTCGTCCGTCGGTTTCTACCTTGCTCGGACGGCCACCCGCTTTCGTGCCGCCAACTTCCAGAACGTCGTCCCGCATCCGACGCAGGACAGCGAGTACACCATCCGCGGGGACATTCACCCGATCAATGTGCTGGAGCCGCTCTTGTGGCTAGGCGAGAAGACACGGCGATAGGCGAGTGCCCGATGGTCACGATCGCGATGGAATGGGCGCTGTGGAGCGAGCGACCAGGGGCGAGGGCTGACTACACCGTCCTGTCGTGCAGCAAGGGGCAGCTTCGCCCGGGCCACTTCAAGAAGATCATCACACGCTTCTCCCCGGGCACGGCCGAGGTGCAGGGAGGCTTGCCCAGGGTGACCATCATCACCGTTGACGTCGCGCAAGAGCCGCATATCGGCATGGCGATTCAGGATCGGTCAGACCAGCACGATGGGACCGGAAGGAGAATCGCGCCGACCCGCTTCTTTCTTATGCCCTACAAAGCATTGGAAGGGAATCCGGTTTCCTACTACGATCTCTACTTGTCGTTGCACTCGGTCCCCCTGCCCGAGGCGGGGGAAAGCTCCCTGCTGCAGATCGAGGTTCCGGATTTCGATGCCTCGACTGTCGCCGAGGACATCACGCTGCTGGGTGCCGATCCCACTTTCGCCGCCGCCCACCTTCTCCACAATGAACGGCTCTGCGTCACGGGAGCCGAGCAGGCGACGACCGAGATGCGGCTGCGGTATCTCGACGCCGCCGTCTCGCTCCTGCCCTACGGCCATCGCGCCAAGATCACCGCGACGACATGGGCCAACGGCGCCACCCGCCACCTCCTCCGGATGTTCTTCTCCCGGCGCGCCAATGACTCCGGCACGGTGGAAGTGCCGTGGGACGGGTCCGCCGCGGAACCTCCCGCGGGCGGCTTCGCCGGCCGGCTGAACGACATACTCGCCCGCTACCAGCCCGTGCAGGTGATCGGCCAGCTGGCCCTGCGCACGCACCCGCGAACATTCGAGGACGCCCCCGCGGCGGCCGAGACTCTGGCCTCGATCGAGGAACGGCTCCGCCGCGACCACGCCCTCCTGTACGGCGATCCCACCACGGCGGAATTGCGCAAATGGCTCGACGCGGAGGACCTCGTCGAGGACGAGGCGTCGAGCATCCTCGCGAAGCTGCTTCCGAAGGCCCAGGGCAAGGACATCGAGCCCATCGCGCGGTGGCTGCCGATCGTCGCCGCGGGAGATCTGACGCCATGGCGGGGTGTACTGCTCGCCCTCTCCAAAAGGCTGCTGTGGAGGGAGGGGGCACGGCTGGCGGAACTGCTTCGGGCCCTGCGCGACGAACGGGAGATCGACGCGTTCCTCGCGGACCTGATCGCGACCCGACCGGAAGAGACCACGCAGGTCACGCGCGGGCTGGGTGCCATCGCACAGTTGCTCATGGGGCAGGTCGTGCCCGACCCGGGAGCCTATCCCCGCACCCAGGCGGCACTGACGGGCGATGGCGCCATCGCACTCGCCCTGATCGACGCCCTCCTTGCCGACGGACCGGCGAGCGCGGCGAGCGCGGGGATCGGCTGGGCCTTCGATCGGCTGCCCGATGTGCTGATCGCCCCCACCGAACTGCTCTTCAGAGTCCCGTCCGATGAGCCTTTCACCCTGGCACTCATGGAGGACATCGCTCATTGCGGCGCCAGCTGCGTGTCCATGATGCTGAATATCGCTTGTTGGAAGGGCAAACTCGATCTCGTCGCCGAGGGGTTCATGGATTGGCTGGTCTCCCGCGAAGGCTGCCCTTCGCCTGGTGGCGGCTACTGGGGCAACGTGCTGTCCGCGCTCATTCCCGATGACCATTCCGTCCTGGCCATGATCGACGTTGCGCTTCTCGCGACCAGCCATCGTCCCCGCTGGATGATGGAGATACCGCGAGAGAACTGGCGGGATTACCAGGACTCGTTTGCCGCCCATTGGTCTCGTCCCTGGTCGAATCGGCCCCAGATGATTGTCGAGTTGGCCGGTCACCTGCGCAACCAGTCGTGGCATGATGTACCCGGCCGAGCGACGCAGATCATCAGCTTGCTTCCCGCTGTGCATCTGCATGAGCAGCCGACGGTGCAGAACGCCCTGATCGAGAGTCTCTCCAACGCCTACGACCTCTCGCCCGACGCCGACGCCGAAATGTGGCTGGAGACCATGGGAGGGCGTCGGACAAGCGCAAAGCGCCCCGTGCCCGCGCAACAGCCCCAGCCCCAGCCGTTGACGGTCTCGGAAGATCCGCCGCGTCCGACTCCGTACGAGCATCGGCAAGCGGTACGGAGAGCCGCCGAGTCCCTCATCGAACGCATCGTCGCGGCTGCCCTCCGCGGCGATAATTCAACCCATTTCTACGCCCATCTGAGCGAGCACAAGTTGCTGACTGATGCCGAGGTCGCGGTGGAGATCGTGGCCTCGCTCACCGGGGCGATCGGTCAGCGTGTGTCGCTGAACACCGGCTACAACTGGACGAACAATCTCATCGGGGCACTCTGCCAGCAGAAGTTCGGTGCGGAACTCGCCGAAGAATTTAAGACGCTGTATCTGAAATTCATACTTGAGGTCATGTCCGATCAGATCAGACAGCTTCAGATCTTCAGTGCCTCCGCTGCGGACTTCTTCAATGACAGGGAGAACGCCGGAAGGGTCAGGAACACGGCCGAAGTGCTTCTCCAGGTGGTCGGTGACAAGGGGAAGGCGCCGAGGCGCCGGGCGCGTCGAGGCCGGGACAAGCCGAAGGCGGACGGTCAACAGCCCGCGCCTCCGGCAACGCTGGACGAGGCTGCCTCCGCGGAGCTGGGCGCGGTGGAATGACTCCTGCCGGTCGCGCCTCCCTGGAGGCGGAATGGGCGCTCTGGGGGCGTCCGGCGGGCGGCGGCGCCGGCCACGTGGTCCTGGCGTGCAGCGATGGCCGGCTCCGCCGCGCCCACTTCGAGAAGATCATTACCCGGTTCTCTCCAGGAACGCCCGACACCGACGGTGCGCTCCCTCGCGTCACCATCGGTGCCCTGGACATCTCCAAGGTTCCTCACCTGGCCTTGGGTCTCCAGACATCGCAGCCCGTCCGGGATGACCAGGGCGTCACTACGATGCGGCTCTTCGTCTTTCCCTACAGCGTCCTCAGTAGGCGGGCCGTCGCCTACCGCGCCCTCTATCAACACCTGGCCGACGCCGCGCTTCCCGATTCCATGACGGGGCCGCCGGTCACCGTGCGGCCGCCGTTACTCGACACACGGGCCGTCGCGGCGGACATCCAGGAATTGGGTGCAGGTCCGGCGTGGGTGGCCGCTCTCGTGGCCCGCGGCCGGAACGTGTGCGTCGTCCAGGCGGAGTCCACGTCTCTGGACGAACGGCTGCGCTTCCTGGACGCGGTGGCGGCGCTGCTCCCGTACGGCTACCGTGCCAAGCTCACCACGACCACCTGGGCCAACAGCGCGACGCGCCACCCCTTCCGGCTGTTCTTCGCGCGGCACGCCGGAAACGGTGCCATCGGCATTCCCCTTCGGGGGCCTGCCGCGCCTCTCAGCGAATCGGTCACCGAGCGTGACCACCTCGGTCCGCTGAAGGCGGCGGTCGACCGGCTCGGCGCCGAGGCGGTGATCCGGTCATTTCTGGAAGATTCGGACCCCAGGTCTTGTAACGATCCCGGGCCTGCCGTGCGAGCCGTGCATGCCATGATCACCCCTCGTCCGCGGGCGGAGGTCACCGGCCTCGCCGAGCTCCGGGCACTGTTCGAACGGCCGGAGAACGTCCTGGCCCTGGATCACCAGAGCGCTCGCCGGGCGATGTCCCGGCTGGTCGAGCTCGCCGAACCGCAGGACTGGCCGACGATCGACGCCTGGTGGCGGGATCTGGCGGGCGACGACTTCGTCGGTCTGCTGACGCCGGCGTTCGAGAAGTGCCGTGCCCGGCTGTGGTCGGATGAGCCGGGCAAGATCCAGACGCAACTGCTCATCGCCTACCGGTACGAGCAGGGCGATGATTTCCTCGCGGCGCTCGTGGTCCCTCCCGGCCTGCCCCGCGACAGGGTCGAGCGCGGGCTGAGCGCCACGGCCCAGGCCGTCTACGACAGTGCGATCGTCTCCGGCGCGATGGCCGCGCACCCTCGCACGCTGCGGAGCCTGGTCGACCATCCGCAGGTGATGTGCGAGCTGGTCGCGCAGCTCGCCTCGTCCGATCCCGCCCGGCTGGAGCCGAGCATGGACTGGCTCGGGACGGTGCGCGCGAAGGACCCGCGGGTGCTGTCGGTGCTCCGCGACGTCCTGCTCGCCCGTGATCCGAGCCCGCTGCCATTGGAGCGCCTCGAAGGGCTCGCCGAGTCCGGACGCAGCTGCGTGGCAGCCCTGTTGGAGGCTGCCTGCGCGGTGGGGCGGCTCCCTTTGGTGCTGCAGGCCTTCGTCGAGATGCTCATCGAAGGCAGATCGATTCGACGGGACGAGAGCCGCTACTGGGCCGACCGGCTCAGCGGCTTGCGGCTCTCCGACCCCGGGTTCCAAGGGGTGATCGACGTCCTCCTCCTGGTGCTTGGTGGCCGTCCCGACATACTCCGCCATCTTGCCCAGGACGCAGAGGATTCCTACCGCAGGAATTTCCTGCGCACGTGCGCGCTGCCCTGGCCGGACGGGCGAGGCCCGGCCGCCGTGCTGGCCGAGATCCTCGACGAGAGCGGATCCCGCGAGGCTCGCCTGACCCTTCCGGACGGTTCAGAGCACACCCCGCCCCTCCGGGCCTTGCTGGTCGAAGCACTGGGGCCGGTCACGAACCGACCCGTCGGAGGGGACGCCGACGCGATCGTCCAGGACCTCGTCGCCGGTTACCGGCAGGGCATGACCGCCGAACGATGCCTGGACGGGCTCGGCCCCGATTCCTGGCCGGCCGTCCTCGCCGTGACCGTCGTCTGCCGGCTCGAACCGGCGCTCGTCCGGCAGGGCGTCATGCCCCGATCAGCCCGGCGGTGGAGCGCCGCCCTTGTCAGGCACCTGACCTCCGGGAGATGGGATCACGACCACGCACGTGACTTTTCCGCGCGGCTCCTGGAACGTGTGGTCGCCGACATGAAGGGACGGCTGTCGCTTCTGCACGCCGTCGCGTCCGGGGAGCAGTCCCACCGGGACCTTCGCGACGTCCACGCCGTCCTGGAACGGGTGCTGGAGACGTTCGGTACCGATCATGGAACCGCCCATGGACGGGCGGGCGCAGCCCGAGGACCAGAGCGCAACGGCCGCCCGGACACTGCGGCCCAGGGGTCCGAAGGGCGCTCCGTCACCCGCGGGTCAGCTCAATAGGTCGCGTAGGAACCGGCGGTAGTCCTCGTGGAGGTCGTGGCACGCCTGCCGGGCCGGTTCGAACTCGCCCCTGAGCACGCCGTTGGCGAGGACGCGGTGCTGCTCCAGCGTGGCCTCGTCCATGGTGTTGCCGTTGGGGCTGATCTTGATCACGGTCGAGATCTCGCTGGTGAAGTCGTCCCAGAGACGGACCGCCGTCGCGGACTGGGCGCTGGCGACGATCGCACGATGGAAGCGGTGATCGGCGCTCGTCGCCTGGGCGCCGTGCGCGACGCACTGTTCGAGTTCGGCGAGCGCGGCCTCGACCTCGGTGGTGTCCAGGTCGCCGGGGGCCCGTCGGGTCGTCACGCCGAGAACGCCGCACTCGAGCACCTCGCGCATCACGGTCACCTCGATGAGGGACCGCTGGGCGTCCTGGGACTGGACGGTGACGTCCTTCGCGGTCACGAAGGCGCCCCGGCCGACCTGGATGTCGACCAGGCCGAGCGAGCTCAGCATGCCGAGCGCCTCGCGGACGACGGGCCGGGAGACGCCGAACGTCTCCGACAGCCGCCGCTCTGACGGCAGGCGCTCGCCGGGGCTGTACCGGCCCGCCCGGATGTCCTGGAGCAGCTGGTCGGCGACGCGCGAGCGCTGTGTTCCTCCGCTCACCGGCGTCTGCTGTCCGGTCGCGGGGCCGGGACGCCGGCGGTGTGCGCATCCGGTGGAGCGCCCCGGCCGTTCGGGTCGTCACTACTGCGCCGCGTTCTCACTGGGTCGACTCCTTAGTTCGCTACCCGCCGGTCTGCGCGGCCGGGTCGGCCGAACGCCCCTGTCCGTTGAGCCTGCGCGGGTGCGCGGACCCGGTTCGCGGTGGGCGCCGCGGGCGACCGGCCACGTGGGGTGGCGCATGTGCAACATACCGGGCGCCTCGCCCGCGGTCGGCGCGAACCCGACTCCAATCTGCGTGAAGGCCCTGGACAGGAGCAGAGGGCGTTGCTACATTCCCGACAACTGGTAAGACCAGTAATACCAGAGTATGACCCTGTGAAGGAGGGGTGCTCACCGGTGCGTGACAGCAAGCCTGTTCCGGAGCCCGCGAAGGTGCCGTGGGCCCCGCGTATCGGGGTCGACGGTCGCAAGTTCCCGGGCGCCATGCGGGGCGGGTGCCACGACACGCTCGTTCGCGCCCATGAGGCCGGATTCGAGGGGGTCTTCTTCCGCACCGTGCTCGACATGAGCCCGACTCTCGACGCCGGCGAGCTACAGGAGATCCGCGATCACGCCGACGATCTCGGTATGTATCTGGAGGCCGGCCTCGGCAAGGTCAACCCGTTCGCCACGCCGGAAACGCCCGAGCTGCGGGCGGCGGGGGACGGCGACATTCTGCTCGGGTTCCGCCGGATGATGGAGGCGAGCGCCCGGATCGGGTGCGTCGAGCTGTGGGCGGCCACCACCAACTACCAGCTCGGCTACCCCGGCAAGTTCGTCTGGGACCGGTTCCGCACCGATGTGACCTGGTCGGCGCAGCTGGCGGCGACCGGACGGTTCCTCGAACGGCTGCGCCCGATCGCCCTCGATCTCGGCGTGCACATCAACCTGGAGACACACGAGGAGATCACCTCGTTCGAGCTGGTCGACCTGATCGAGACGGTGGGCCCGGACGTGTGCGGCATCGTCTACGACACGGCCAACCCGCTGCAGCGGCTCGAACACCCCCGGTACACCGCCGACCGCGTCGCACCCTACGTCCGGCAGACCCAGCTCAAGGACTGTTCGATCACCCCGGTCGAGGGCGGCTACCGGTTCGACCTGACGCCCTGCGGGGACGGCCTGGTCGACTTCGCCTACATCCTGTCCGCGCTCGCCCGCACCGCTCCCGGGGTGAATCTGACGATCGAGAACCAGGAGTCGCGTGCGGACTTCCCCGGCCCGACACCGGTCACGGTGCTGCCCGTCCGCGACCCGGACTTCGTCGGCTCGCACGCCGACCTGACGGTTCCCGAGTTCGCCGCGTTCACCGGCCTGGCGTACGACCGCGCAGCGCCGGGATCACAGCCGTGGGCCCCCGCGTCACCGGCCCACTTCGGTGACGACGAGGCAATGGCCGCCGTGCTGCGCAGCCTGGCCCATCTCACCCAGGTCCGCGACCGCGTGGCGGCCGCGACCCACCCCCCGGCGGTGCCGGCATGACGGCCGTACAGGACTCGCCCCCGGGCCCGACTTCAGTCATCACACCGCATCAGCCACCAGAGGAGGACCCCGCTCCCATGCAGGTCGGAATCGACGGACGCAAAGTGCCCGGTGCCGCGGGACGTCCGGCCATCGAGCGGTTGGACCTGGCCAAGGGCCTGGGCCTTGACGGCGTGTTCTACCGGACCGTCTTCGACATGGACCCCGATCTGGACGCCGGCCGGCTGGCCGAGCACCGCCACCACGCCGACGATCTCGGGCTTTACCTTGAGGCCGGGGTGGGCAACGTCAACCCGTACGCGATGGCCGAGCACCCCCATCTACGACGCGCGGGGGACGGCGACACCGTGCTCGGCTTCCGGCGCGCGATCGAAGCGGCGGCCGGGATCGGGTGCCGGGAGCTGTGGGTCGTCACCGGTGGCTTCAAGAACTATCCCGGACGGTTCGCCTACGACCGTTTCCGCACCGACGTCGACTGGCAGGCCCAGCTGGCCGAGACCGCGCGCTTCCTGGAACTGCTCGCGCCGATCTGCCGGGACCACGGCGTCCACCTCAACCTGGAGACGCACGAGGAGATCACCTCCTTCGAGCTGGTCCGGCTGATCGAGCACGTCGGCCCCGACGTCCTCGGCATCACCTTCGACACCACCAACCTCCTGCAACGCGGGGAGAACCCGCTGTCGAGCGCCCGGCGGGTCGCGCCCTACGTGCGCCAGACCCACGTCAAGGACTGCCTCCTCGGCATCGGCGAGGACGGGATGCGGTACCAGCTCCGGCCGGTGGGCAGCGGGGCCCTCGATCTGGAGGCGATCCTCCGGCTGCTCCAGGACGCCGGAGCCCGGCCCAACCTCAGCCTGGAGACCCTCACCTCCGCCGCGGAGTCCGGCGGGGGCGAGGACGGCCTGCACCCGTATCTGCGCCCCCTGACGATCGAGATGTACGACCCGTACTGGCACGCCATGCACCCGGACCTGACGTCCGCCGAATTCGCCACCACCGTCCGGCTCGCCGCGGAGGGCGACCGCCGGGTGGCCGAGGGCGACATCGAATCGATCCCCGCGTTCGCGGCGCGTCCGTTCACCCACGCCGACGCCGTGGCCTTCGTCCAGGCCGGGGCCGCCCACCTGCGCTCGCTCGCGCCCGTCGGGAGTGTGCCATGCACGACGTAGCGGCGGTGGCCGAGGCGTTGCCGGCCCGCTGGGACGAGCTCTGGCAGCGGGCCGGTGACGACGCGCTCGACACGATCGTGGTCCTCGGGGCTCCGGGAGGGCTCGGGCCCTCCGCCGACTCACCCGGCGACGTGCGGTTCCTCACCGGCTGGATGCCGCCCTTCAGCCCGGCCGCCGTCGTGCTCCGCCGTGACCAGCAGCCGGTCGTCCTCGCCATCGGACCGCACGACGCCCGGGGGTTTCGCGCACGGGTGGGCGACACCGCCGACGTCCGGCAGGTCGCCGGGGCGGCGGCGCTCGCCGACGCGGTGACCGGGCTCCTCGGGGGATCACGGACCGGTATCGGCGTCGCCGGGCTGTCGGAGCAGTCCGCGGGCCTGGTCGACGCGCTCCGCGGGCCGCTGGGGGAGCCGCGGCCGGTCGACGAACACGTCCACGCGATGAGGGTGCGCCACTACGGCGACTTCGCGGACCAGGCGGCGACCGTCGCGGCGATCTCCGACGCGATGATCGAGGAGGTCTTCGCCGCGGCCGCCGCGCGCCCCCGTACGGGCGCCGAGCTGATGGTCCTGGCCGAGCAGGTCGGGCGGTCCCGCGGCGCCGAGGCGGCGGGGTGCTGGATCGCGACCGGCCCGACACCGCCCACGACCTACTTCGAGCAGCGGGAGTTGCTCGACGTCCTCGCCGACGGGGATCGCCTCCAGCTCGGGACCACCGTCCGCTACGAGGGCTTCTACGGCCAGAGTCTCAGAATGGCCGTGGTGGGCCGGCCGCCGGCGCTGCTGGAGGAGCATGCCCTCCGCCTCGCGAGCATCCAGGACGAGATCGCCGCGCTGATGCGGCCCGGTGTCCCGCTCGCGGACGTCGCCGCCCGCACGGCCGAACTCGTCGACGACGGGTGCCCCTACCCGGCCGGGGAGGACCCGTTCCGGTTCCAGTTTTGCCATGGGCTGGGGCTCAGCTACACCGAACCTGCCATGCGAGCCGTCAGCGGTGCCGGCCAGGCCGGCCCCCGGTTCGCGGACGCCGTCTTCACCGAAGGCATGGTCGTGGAAGTCCACCCGAACTACTCCGTGCCGGACCTCGGGCACGTGTGCGCCGGGGACATGGCACGGGTGACCTCGACCGGAGCCTCCTGGCTCACCTCATCTCCGCGTGGCCTCGTCCAGCTCGGCACCGGCCCCGGCTAGTCCCACCCCAACCCATGAAGGGTGCCATCATGATCGAAAAGTCACAGATCATTCCTGGTTCGGCCGGCACGGCCCCGGGGGCCCCGGCCCCGTCCCGCCGTGGCTTTCTCAGGGCCGTGGCGGCAGGGTCGCTGGTCGTGGGCGCCGGGTCGCTGGCGGCTGCCTGCGGAGGCGGCTCGACGTCCGGCGGCTCCGGGCCCAAGACCCGGCTCAAGGTCGCCCTCGGGTGGGTGACCAACATCGAGTTCGCCGGGTTCTGGCTGGCCGCCGAGCGGGGCTACTACCGCGACGAGGGCCTCGACGTCGTGTTCAAGGGCGGCGGCACCAACTCCCCGCTCCCGCACGTCCAGCTCGCCTCCGGCGCGGCCGACCTCGCGGTCGACCCGAACATGCGCCAGGTGCTCGAAGTGATCGGCAAGGGCAACGACCTGGTGATGCTCGGCGCCCAGTTCCAGACCGACCCCAACGGCCTGCTCTCGCTGTCCAAGCGTCCGCTGACCAAGGCGAGCGACCTGCCCGGCCTGCGGATCCTCAGCCAGCAGGGCACCCAGCCGCTGCTGGAGGGCCTCTACAAGGCGAACAACCTCAAGCCGGACTTCAAGTTCATCCCGACTGGGTTCGACCCCGGTGCGCTGGTTCAGGGCAAGGGCGACGCCTACAACTGCTTCGTGACCAACCAGCCCATCACTCTTGAGACCAAGTTCGGCCTCCAGCGTGGCTCGGGCTACGAGGTCGTGACCTTCGGCGCGCTGGGCTGTCCGGCATACGCCAACATCATCTCGTGTAAGCGCTCCATGGTGGCGCAGCGTCGCGATGTCGTCGTGAAGTTCATGCGGGCCTCCGCCCGCGGCTGGCAGGACAACCTGGCCGACCCCGACGCCGCGGTGAAGCTCGTGATGCAGAAGTACGGCGTCGACCTCGGTCTCAACGAGAAGCAGCAGACCCGCGCGAACCAGCTACAGACACCGCTGACCGAGAGCGGGCTGACCAAGTCCAAGGGGATGCTGCGCATCGATCCGGAGGTCATGAAGACCCAGATGTACTCCTGGCTCCGGCTGGCCGGCGCGACACAGCTACCGGACGTTGGCAAGGTCATCGAAACCTCGGTTCTGGACGAGGTTTTCAAGAACGGACCCCGGCTTTGAGCGGCGCCGTGGTCGACAACGGGCGCCCACCCAGGGAAGGGCAGGAGAAGCCGGCCGCGGACCGCGCCGCGGTGGAGCTCCGCGGGGTCGCCAAGGAGTTCACCCTGTCGCGCCGGCGCGAGCCCCTGCGCGTCCTGGACGGAATCGACCTGACCATCGCGCGCGGTGAGTTCGTCGCCCTTCTCGGGCCGTCGGGCTGCGGCAAGTCGACGGTGCTGCGAATGATCGCCGGATTGGAGGCCCCCACCGCCGGCTCCGTCCAGGTCGAGGGCGGCGCCCCGTCCGCGTTGATCGCCCAGCACCGCCTCGGCGTCGCGTTCCAGGATTCCGCGCTGCTGCCGTGGGCGAGCGCCTGGGACAACATCGCGCTGCCGTTCCGGCTGGCCGGCCGTCCGGTGCCCGAGCAGCGGATCCGCTCCCTGCTGGAGACGGTCGGGCTGGAGGGTTTCGCCCGGGCACGTCCGAAGCAGCTGTCCGGGGGGATGCGGCAACGGATCTCGATCGCCAGGTCCATGGCGCTGGACCCGGACGTGCTGTTGCTGGACGAGCCGTTCGGCGCGCTGGACGCCGTCACCCGCCGCCGGCTCAACCTCGAACTCGGGGCCGTGTGGGCGGAGCAGCGCACCACCACCGTGCTGGTGACCCACGACGTGGCCGAGGCCGTCCTGCTCGCCGACCGGGTGGTGGTGATGACCGGCCGTCCGGGCTCGCTCGCCCACGTCGAGCTGATCCCGGCACCGCGCCCGCGCGGGGAGGACTTCACCCGCAGCCACGCGTTCCACGAGGTCGTCGACCGGCTCGTCTCGTTGCTCGACGACCCCTCCGGCGGCCGGCAATGATCACCGCGCGCAGACTGGGCACCAGCGTCCTGGGCGTCGCCCTCCTGCTCGGCCTGTTCGAGCTGGTCGGGCGCACCGGGGCGGCCGGCGAGACCTGGCCGCCGCTGTCCTCGGTCCTGACCTTCAGCACCGGTGAGCCGGGCCGGGTGATCCTCACCCGCGCGGTCAAGGCGACCGTGGCCGAAGCCTTCGCGGGGCTCGCCATCGGCGTCCTCGCCGGGGTCGTCGCCGCGGGCCTGGGCCTCGTGGTCCCGTGGCTGCGGACCGGCATGAACCAGCTGGCGATCCTGCTCAGCACGCTGCCGCTGATCGCGCTCGGCCCGGTCCTGGTCAACACGGTCGGCAACGAGCGGACACCGGCGGTGATCGCGGCGCTCGGCTCGGGCTTCGCGGTCTTCGTCGCGATGTCCTCCGCCTTCTCGCGCCCGGCGACGAACCTGGACGACCTGTTCGAGGTCCTCGGCGCCTCGCGGACGAGCACCATGGTGCGGCTGCGCGCCCCGGCCGCCGTCCCGGCCTTCTTCGACGGGCTGGCGCTGGCCGCCCCGGCGGCGCTGCTCGGCGCCGTCGTGGGGGAGTGGTTCGGGGCCCCGCGCGGCATCGGCCTCCTGCTGGTGAGCTCGATGCAGAACTTCGAGATCGTCCAGTTGTGGGCGGCCGCGCTGTGCATCTCGATCGTGTCCCTGGCCGTCTACGGGGCGTTGACCGGCATCCGCCGGGCCTCGGTCCGCCGATTCACCTGAGGAGGACCTCGTGAACCACGCGCGCACCCCGCAGATCCTGCTGCGTTCCCTCCAGGTCGCATGGCCGACCGTCCTCCTCATCGGCGGATGGGCGCTGTGGGTCAGGGTGAACGGCTACACCGAGCTCGTGGCCCCGATGCCCCAGAGCGTGGCCGCGGACATCGTCACGCACTCGGGCGCCTATCTCGGACCGGTGCTCACCACGACCTGGACGGCCTTGGCCGGCCTGGTCATCGGGACGCTCGTGGGAAGCGTCCTCGCCATCCTGGTCTGGTCCTCGCGGATCCTGACCGCGGTGCTGACCCCGGCGGCGGTGCTGATGCGATCGGTGCCGGTGGTGGCGATCGTGCCGGTCATGATCGGGCTGCTGGGCACCGGGAAGCCCGCGGTGGTCGCCATCACCGTGGTGGTGACCTTCTTCCCGGCGTTCAGCCTGGTCGCCTCCGGCCTGAGATCACCGTCGGTGAGCACCCAGGACGTCTTCGCGGTGCTCGGTGCGTCGAAGCGGGCCACCCTGGTCCGCCTGCTGATCCCGTGCGCGGTGCCGAACGCGCTGGTGGCCGTCCGCATCGCCGCTCCCAGCACGATCCTGTCGGCGATGCTCGCCGAGTTCCTCATCGGCAAGAGCGGTCTCGGGTTCATGTTCGTCGACTCCGTGTCGTACTCGAACTACGCCCGCGCGTGGGGGACGGGTGTGGTCGCCACGGCGCTCGCGGTCGTGGCGTTCGTCGCCGCGACCCGGCTGGAGCGCCGGACCCTGGACCGGGTGACCTGAGCCCGGCGGCAATGACCTTCACTGGAGACGAGTACATGCACGACGACCGTGCCTGGGACGTGGACGGCGCGTTCCGGGTCAGCCCGTTCAACATCCGGCCCGAGCTCCACGAGGGGTACGACTGGCCCGACCCGTTCACCCTCATCGACAGCACCCTGCGCAAGACGCTGTTCACGGCCGGCACCGTTACCAGCATCGACGGGTTCCTGCGCATCGCCGAACAGCTCGCGCTGGCCGGGGTGCGGCACGAATGCCTGAACGTCGACTGGACCGGCGCCACCACGCCGCCCGAACGCCAGCTCGAACTGGTCCGGGCGATCGGCTCCCGCGACTTCGGGTTCAGCCTGAACGTGTTCGCCGACACGCTGCTGTCCGACGGGGTGCACGCCCCGCCGGTCGGCATGCGCGAGACCGCCGAGCTGCTCGTCGACCTCGGCGCCGACACCCTGGCCCCGGGGATCGTCCCGGCGGCCGACGCGGACGCCCGCGCCCGTCAGATGGACGAGCTGGAGGCGCTCTTCGACGTGGCCCGCGGCCTGGGCGTGGGGGTGACGATCACCGTGGCGCAGGTGGGCCTGCGCGACCTGGACGAGATGGTGTCCGCGGCCAACCGCGCGATCGAACTCGGAGCCCTGCGGATCGACCTGATGGACTCGGTGAGCAGCCTCGGCCCGGAGGCGATGAAGTCGTTCGTCCGGGCGTTCCGCGACGGGCTGGTGGCCCCCGTGCCGCTGACCATGCACACCCACGACGACTTCGGCCTCGCCACGGCCTGCACCATCGCGGCCGCGACGGCGGGCGCGTCCCCCGACGTCGCCGCCGGCGGCGTGTCGTACCGGTGCGGCTTCGCGGCGATGGAGGAGGTGACGCTCGCCCTTGAGACCCTCTACGGCGTGCGCACCGGCATCGACCTGTCGGCGCTCACCCGGCTCGCGCGGACGGTGGCCGAGGAGTCGGGCCTGCCCATCCCGCCGCTCAAGCCGGTCGTCGGACGGTACGCCTACCTGCGCCACATGCCCCGCGACGTCGCCGCCGCGCTGCGCGACGGGCCGGACGCCTTCCCGCCGCCCTCGTCCTGTGTGGCCCCCGAGATGGTCGGCGGGCGGCTGGAGTGGGTGTGGGACAGCCTCGGCACCGACGACATGGCCGCGGCTCTGGCGCAGGCCCGCGGCGAGACGCTCAGCGCCGAGGAGACGACCGCCGTCCGGCGGGCCCTCGACGCGGCGGTGGCCGCCATCGAGCGGTACCCGCGGTGGCTGGAGCCCGAGCGCGTGACCGAGATCGTCGACCAGACGCTCGCCGACCTGCGCGGCCGGGGGACCGTGGTCCCGACCGGCATGACCGAGCCCGCCGTCGAGGCCGGGGTGGCGGCGTTCGACGCGCTCGACGCACGCCGGGCCGCCGAGCTGGCGTACGCCTGCTGTTGCTGGGCGCCGTGGGCGGACCGCCTGACCACCGGCCGGCCGTACCGCACCTGGGACGCTCTGGACGAGGCTGCCTGCAAGGGCCTGGCATCCCTGGACGAGGACTCGCTCGCGACGCTCATCGACAAGCACCCGCCGATCGGAACCGACACGGGAAACGCGGACCTCGCGGCGACCTTCTCCACGCTCGAACAGTCCTCGCTCGGGACGTCCCCTACGGTGCAGCGCGAGATGGCCCGCCTCAACGACGACTACCGGGCCCGCTTCGGGTTCACCTACCTGGTCGCCTCCGAGGGGCGCAGCGGCGACGATCTCGTCGCGGACATTCGGCGGCGCATGGAGAACTCCCGGTCGCAGGAGCTGTCCGTGGCCCGCGCGGAACTGACCGCGATCGTCCGAACACGGCTCCGCCGCACGGCCGCGGTAACCGCCCCCTGACCCCGCCGCTCCGGGGCGCGGGTTCACGGGTCATTTCGCGGACGGGCGGCCGGCGATCAGGTCGCCGACCACGGTGCCGAGCCGCTCGATGGGGCGCCGGTACCGGCGTTCACGGGCCTGGGCGCGGCGCTCCTTGCGGGAACCCGCGGGGTAGCGGCGGCGGGCCCAGAGCGAGTCGGGGCGGGCGAGCCGGACGGCGCCGACGAGCGCCAGTATCCCGATGAAGAGCCCGATCAAGCCCGTCCAGATCTTTCCCTTGAGAAGGGCCACCACGGACACGCACAGGTCGAACAGGAGTACGAAGACGATGTTCCACAAGCCGCCGCCGGAGGATCCCCCTTCTTCGACGAGATCGTCCACCCCGAGCGGCCGAAGGCCCAGCAGCAGCAACCCGCAGAGCGCGACCATGATGAACACGACCTCGACCGATAGCCTGCCCTGCTCGCTCCAGTAGACGTCCTCCAGGTGCAGTACCAGGGCGAACTCGTCCAGGACCAGGGCCGTGCCCACCCCGAAGAGAGCGGCGGTGGCCGCTGCCCAGCCGGACGATCCGTCGGTGACGGCCAGGCCGCCGACGCCCCCCACGCACATGAACACCAGGCCGAACACCACGTGATGGACATGCCGGCCTCCGGGCGCGACGTTGCCCGGCCACCAGCGCACCTGCCGGCGGATCATCCGCACGCTGAACCGGATGAACACGAACCCGGCGATGAACGCGACGAAGAAGCAGAACAACCTGAGCCGACCGGTGTCGGCGATTTCTCGTGCGAACCACTGCCCCACGTTCAGCACCCCCCGGGGGGATACCTTCCCTGCCCTGACCCCCTGCCACCTCCGCGTTTCCGGGTCGGGGGTCAGCGGCAGTCGTGGGTGAGGGCGCGATCGATCCAGGGGGTCCGCCTCATCGACGTGCCGGTGCGGCCGTTCGGGGACGGCCGCTCGCCGACCATGGTGACGATCTCGCGGACGTAGCCGAGCAGCCGGTAGGAGTAGCGCGGCCCGCGCTGCACCTGGACCAGTGACGAGTCGACCAGAGTGGACAGCCGGCCGACGAGGTCGGGGATGGGCGCGTCCCCCCGGTCGCACACGCTTTCGGCGTCTTCGATGGTGAACACGCCGCTGAGTGCCGCGAGCCGGTGGAGCACCGCCCGGGATTCCTCTTCCAGCAGGTCATAGCTCCATTCGACGCTGTTGGTGAGAGTGCGCTGGTGGGGCAGGCCGGTCGGCCTGGTCTGATCGATGATCTGGGAGATGGTCTCGTCCCGGAGCAGCCTGGCCAGGGAGATCGACCGCAGCCGCATGGCGGCCAGCTCGATGGCGAACGGGATGCCGTCGAGCCGCTCGCACAGTCTCCGGATGGGGCCGAGCTGGCCGGTGAGGTCGAGGGTGGGGCAGGCGGACCGGGCCCGGCGCAGGAACAGCTCCACCGCGTCGGGCCGCTCGTCGCCGGTGACCGCGAGTGGCGTGACCTCCCACGAGCAGGCGAAGGGCGCCGATATCGGGCGCCGCGAGGTGACGACCAGGCTGAGCCCCGGGCATCCGGCCAGCAGCGGCCGGGCCAGCTCGGTCAGCGTCTCGGTCACATGCTCGGCATTGTCGATGACCAGCAGCATCCGCCGGTCGTCCTTCCCCGTGGACTCGGGCGCAGGCCCGATGGCGGTCTGGACGGCGTGCCACAGCTCGTTCAGGCTGCAGTCGGGCGCCTTCCTCTCCGGTGGCAGATCGCCCACCTCGAGGATCGCGACGCCGTCGCGGAAGGCCGCGGACGCCTGGTCCGCGGCCGCCAGCGCCAGCCTGGTCTTCCCCACGCCGCCCGGCCCCGTGAGGACGACGCATCTCTCGTGCCAGAGCAGTTCGTTGATCTGACGGAGGTCGGCTGCGCGACCGACGAGCGGCTCGGCGTCACCGCGGGGTCCGGCCCACGGCCCCGGCCGGTCCCGCGCCCATTCGGTCGCGCCCGCGGCGGTGAAAGCGGCGAGCAGCAGCTCAATCGACGCACGCCGAGGGTTCTTGATCAGACCTCTCTCCAGATTCCTGATGGTGCGTACGCTGACCGTCGACCGTTCCGCCAGTTCCTCCTGAGACCATCCGGCGTTCCGACGCTGAGTGACAAGATATTCACTAAGACTGCTTTCGTGTATCAAGGAAGAGCGCCCCCTTAGCTATCGCCGCTTCCTATTCGTCGGGAATGCTCGGGTGGATGGGTGCTGTGCGCCGTCGATGCGCATCTGTAGAAGAAGATAGGGCTGCGGGTTACAGGTGATGTCCTTTCACGCTGTGTAGTCCTGCCTGGAAATTCGCAATTCGGCCGCGTTGATCCCCGCGGCGGCGGGGCGGATCGGACGGGGCGCCGTCCACATGTGGTCGGCGCCGCCCAGGTCCGCCGAAGCGGCCCGCTACAGCACGATCCTGCCGCCCGGCCGCGTGCTGTCGCCCGCCCACCGGCGCCTGCCCCGGCTGACGATGAGTTTGCGCAGCCACCGGTCGGTGCCGTCGTACCGCGCGGTGAAGGACTCGCGTGCGTGCGCCGCGATGTGGTTGTCCAGTACCAGCAGGGTGCCCTGGTCAAGGACGACGGGCCGCCGGACGCGTTCCAGTTCGGCATGCAAGGCGTCCAGGGCCCTTTCGGCAGCGGGATCGTCCCCCGCGCAGCTCATGTACGGCGCGTCCAGCCGGATGTACGGGTTGGACGGCGAACCGAAGAGCACCGGAACCGGGCGCGGCCGGTCGCGCGCCTCAAGCGCGCGCAGCAACGCCGGGTCGTCGGGGGCCCGCAGTTCGAGCTGCCTGATGTGCTCCTCGTCCGGGACGATGTGGAACCGGGCCTCCGCCAGGAGCCGGCGGTGCTCGTCGTCGAGCGACACATCGCGTGCCGAGGAGATGTAGGTGGGGATGCGCTCCTCGTTGCGGATACCGAAGAGGAGCAGGTAGTCGCAGGAGTCCGGGCGGAAGGCGTCGTCGGTGTGGAAAAGGAGGAACGCCTCGCTGCCGTGCCCGCTCATCCGCTGCTCGTCCCCCTTCACCGGGAAGACGTCCTGGAGCAGGCGGCCGAACTGGAGCGTCGCCCAGGAGAACGGCTCGCCCAGCGCCAGGCCGCACAGCGCCATGTAGAGGTCGGACTCGATCGTCGAGCCGTATCCCTCGGGGCGTTCCCAGTGCTCCGGGGTGGGGCCGGCGACCGCGTCGTCGACCGGGAATCCGTGCACCAGGCAGGCCGCCGACGGTTCGTTGCGCCGGAAGTCGTCGAGGAGACGCCGGAGGTTGCCCGGCAGCAGGGACGGCCCGTCCCAGTGCCGCTCATAGAACTCGGGCTCGACGGGCGAGAGCGCGCTCGCCCGCAGCCCGGCCAGAGCAGCCCGCAGGTCGGTCACTTCCTGGGGGTTCAACGTGTACTCGAGTGTCGGTGACATGGTCATCGCTTCTGTCCGTTATCGGAGTGATGGGTCGAGTCGTCCGCGTGGGTCACGCCGGGCCGTGCCCGCCGGCGGGGATTCCGCGCGCCCGGTGCCGCCGGTGCCGTGGTCGGACGTCGTGCCGCCGGCGATCTCGCCGCCGTCGAGGACGAGCTCCTGGCCCGTCATGTAGCGCGCCTCGGGGGAGGCCAGGTAGAAGAAGGCGTCCGCGATCTCTTCGGGGGCGGCGTGCCGGCGCGACGGGATGCGCGCGTCGATGTCCGCCAGCATCTCCGGCGTGTACTCCGCGAGCTGCATCGGGGTCAGCACCGCACCGGGGGTCACGCAGGCCGCGCGGACCGTCGGGCTCAGCTCCAGCGCGAAGGTGCGGCACAGCGCCGCGATGCCGGCCTTCGCCGCGTTGTAGTCGGCGTAGTACGGGAATCCGCGGTGGCCGTTGATCGACCCGGTCGCCAGCAGCACGCCGCCGCTCGCGGACATCATGGAGCGGGCGGCGCAGCGCCACATCCCGAGGACCCCGAGCAGGTTGACGTCGATCACGCGGCGCGCGTCGGTCTCGGTGAGTTCGAGCACACCGTGCGGGACGCTGATACCGGCGTTCGCGATCGCCACGTCGATCCGCTCCCGCTCGCGGTGGACGATGGCGAAGGCCGCCTCCACCGCAGTCCAGTCGGCGACGTCCGCCTCCAGCCACATGATGCCTTCCGCCCGTCCCTCCGGCGGCCGGACGTCGAGGTTGTAGACATGGTCGCCCGCGCGTCGGAACCGCTCCGCGGTCGCCTGCCCGATGCCCCGCGACGCCCCCGAGATGACGATCGTCCGCATGCTTGATGTCCCATCAGGTCATGCCCGTCCCGTCAGGGGCGGGCGAGGAGGAAGCCGATCTCGAAGCCGGTGGAGTCGACGCGGGGATCGGTGGTGGCGCGCGTGGCGGTCAGGCCGGCCCGGGTGAACAGCCGGCTCCACCAGTCGCCGGTCTCCAGGCGCTGCTCGGTGATGGTGTGGATGAGGAAATACGGGTTGTAGAAGGCCTGTGCCATTCCATGCGTCCCCATGAGCGGGGAGGTGGGCTGGTGGTCCATTTCCACGACGACCCAGCGCGTGCTGGGAAAGGCGTCGAAGGTCGCGGTCAGCAGGTCCAGGACGGCCTGTTCGCCGTCCTGTTCGAGCATCTCCTGCAGGACGAAGGCCGTCATGAAGGCCGTGCCCCGCCCACCGTCCGGCAGGTCGAGCTTGGCGACGTCGGCGGCAGTGGCCGTCACGAAATCCAGACGTTCGGTGAGGCCGTGCTCGGTTCGCAGTTCCAGAGCGCGCTCCACGCTGGCCGGGTTCGGCTCGACACCGATGCCCCGGAGCCCGGGACGGCGGTCGAGGATCTCGATCAGGAAGGCGCCGTCGCCGCAGCCGAGGTCCACCAGCGTGCTGGGGTCGGTGCCGGCGGTGTCGAGAAGGTGCAGGGCGAGCGGCAGCGTGTCGGTCACGCCGATGCCGCAACTGCCCGCACCCACCTGGAGCGTGTCGCGGTCGGCGTACCCGGCGCCGGCCCTCAGCACGTCGCTGAGCTGCTGGAACGTGATGCCGTAGCCGCCCACGAGCATCTGGTACCAGGGCGCGAAGGTGGGCAGCCCCCGGCCCTTGCCGGTCAGCGTCCAGCCCTCGTCGTCGAGCACGTAGTTCTCGTTCTCCAGGTAGGTCAGCAGCGCTCCGAGGCGGCGGGCGTCGAGGCCGAGACGGTAGGCGAGCGAGATCGTGTCCGTCCCCGGCTCCTCGGCGAGCGCGGCGAAGACGCCGAGCTGCAGGGAGTGATGCAGGACGTTCGCGAGGAAGAACTGCCGGATCGGCTGGATGTGCTCGATCGCGCGGCGTTCGTAGTCAGGTGGTGGTCTCTTCATGGCGTGCGCCTCCCGTTTGGATTTCCCGACCTTTTCGGGACCGTGGGTGAATCGGAATGCTGCCAGCAGTGGTTCGGGCACTCCAAGGCAGGAATGCGGCAATTCCCGGCTGCGGGGAAGGCAATTCTCCCGGCGTGAACTGCCGCGCTCTTGCCTGGATTCCGCACTCCGCGGCGGCCAGTCTTCAGTGGACGTCGATATGGCAGGAGGCCGATGTGGTCGCGCTGGACGGATCGGGAGCCGACGTGCTCTGGCTGGACTGGAACGAGAGTCCGCTCGGGCCCCCGCGGGCCGCGGTGCGCCGTGTGGTCGCGGCCGCGCAGCGGCTGCACGAGTACCCGCGCCACCTGCTGGAGGAGGTCACCGGGCTGGCGGCCGGCCGGTTGGGCGTCGCGCCGTCCCAGGTCCTGCTGACCTCGGGCGTGGACGAGGCCCTCGACATCGCGATGACGCTCGTGGACCGCGGCTGGGCGGTCGAGCCGGGGTTCGACTTCAACGCGCGGGTGGTGGCCAGCGGCAAGCCCTTCCATCCCATTCCGCTGGGGCCGGACTGGCAGCCGGTGGGGCGGCACGACATCGGCGCGAGGGACGCGGTGTTCCTCGCTCAGCCCGGCAATCCGACCGGGAACCTGATCGAGCAGCGCTGGATCGACGAGGTCCGCGCCGTCGCCGGCTTCTACTTCCAGGACGAGACCTACCAGGAATTCTGCTCGGCGCCGAGCATTCTGGCGGGAGAGCTCGACGCGAACGTCCTGGTCTACCGCAGTTTCGCCAAGGCGTGGGGGCTCGCCGGGATCCGGGTGGGCTGCCTGGTCGGGGACGCCGACCTCATCGCCAGGCTTGCTCCGCTGCGCCGGTTCATGCCCATCGACGCGATCAGCCTGAGCGCGGCGGCCGGGGTGCTGGAGGAGCCCGGCTTCGTCGAGACGCTGACCTCGCACGTGCGCCGCGAGCGGCCCGCGCTCGTCGCGCTGCTGCGTGACAGCGGCATGTTCCTGGACGTCCGCGACACCGAGACCAACTTCGTGATCGCCCGGGTGGCGACGGGCCGGGCCGAGGCGCTCGTCGCGGCGCTGGCGGGTCATGGGATCCGGGTCAAGTCCTGCGACTTCTTCGGCCTGGACGACTGGATCAGGATCGGGGTCGGCACCGCCGAGGGGCACCGCCGTCTCGCCGAGAGCCTGGCACGGCTGCGTTCGCCGAGCCTGATGGGAGCCCACGAGTGACGCGGTCGCCCCTGGAATCAGTGCTGCCGCTGACCCCCCTTCAGGACGGGCTGCTGTTTCACGCCCTGTTCGATGAGGACGGGGTCGATGTCTACAACGCGCAGATCGCCTGCGAGCTGGCGGGCCCCGTGGACGTGGCGGTGCTGCGGAGATCATGGCACGAGCTGGTCGCCCGGCATGTGGCGCTGCGCGCCGGATTCCTGCGACGCAGATCCGGGCGGACCGTCCAGGCGATCGCCCGGACGGCCGATCCGCCCTGGACGGACGTGGATCTCGGCGACCTGGCCCCGGCGGACCGGGACGAACGCGTCGCGGAACTGCTCGCGGACGAGCGGGCACGGCGCTTCGAAGTGGATCGTCCGCCGCTCCTGCGGCTCCTGCTGGTGCGCAAGGCCGCCGACCGGTACGTCATGGCCTGCACCTTTCACCACATCGTGCTGGACGGCTGGTCGACGCCGCTGGTCTTCCGCGACCTGTTCGAGATCTATGCCCGCGGTGGGGACGGCGGCGCGCTGGCTCCGGCCGTCCCGTTCACCGGCTTCCTTGAGTGGCTGGCCTCCCGGGACCGGGACGCCGCAGAGTCCGCGTGGCGCTCCGCGCTCGCCGGCGTCGACCAGCCCACGCTCGTCGACCCGGACGCCGGCCTCACCCGGACGCCGGTGGCCCCGGAGCGGGTGACGGTCCACCTGCCCGCCGCGTCCACCGCGGCGCTGGGCGCGCTGGCCCGCCGCCGGGGACTGACGATGAGCACGGTGATCGAGGTGGCCTGGGCGCTGCTGCTCTGCTCGATGACCGGGCGGGACGACCTGGTGTTCGGCGCGACGGTGTCCGGCCGTCCGGCGGAGCTGCCCCGGGTCGAGGAGATGGTCGGGCTCCTCATCAACACGGTGCCGGTGCGTGTCCGTCTCGACCCCGCCGAGACGCTGGGCGCCCTGCTCGCACGCGTGCAGGCCGAACAGCTCGAACTCGGCCCGCACCACCATCTGGGCCTGGCCGACGTCCGGCGCCTGGCGGGGATCGGCGAGCTGTTCGACACCGCGGTCGCGTTCGAGAACACCCCCCTCGACGAGGCCGCCATCGGGTCCGCGGTGCCGGGGCTGGGCATCGAGCTCGTCGACGACGACGCCGACCCCGAGGGCACCCACTACGCGCTGAGCCTGGCGGCCTTCCCCGGCCGCGCGCTGCGCCTGGAACTGAGCTACCGGCCGGACGTGTTCGACCGGGAGACCGCCGAGGTCTGCGCGGCCCGGCTGCGGCACCTGCTGGAGACGGCGGTCACCGCCATCGACACCGGAGTCGGCGCGATCGCCCTGACCACGCCGGCGGAGACCGAGACGATCCTCGGTGCCTGGAACGACACCGCCCATGCGTTCCCGCGGGCGGATCTGGCGACCGTCTTCGAGGCGCGGGCGGAGAACACCCCGGACCTGGTCGCGCTGGTCTGCGGCGACGAGTCCCTCACCTACCAGGAGCTCGACGTGCGGGCCGACCGGCTGGCGCACCGGCTGGTCCGCCACGGCGCGGGCCCGGACCGGTTCGTCGCGGTGGCGCTGCCGCGGACCACCGACGCCGTCGTCGCGACCCTTGCCGTCCTGAAGGCCGGTGCCGTCTACCTTCCGATCGACCCGGAGCAGCCGGAGGAGCGCAACACGGCGATCATCGCGGCCGCGGAGCCGGTGGTCCTGCTGGCCACCCGCGCGTCGGGCGCGCGGCTGCCTGAGGCGAACGGCGCGGTCCGCCTGTACGTCGAGGACGACGGGGACACAGGGGACGCCGGGGGTGTCGAGGACGCCGTGCTCGGCGGGCCGTTCGCCCGCCCCGCATCTCCGCTGCCGCATCACCTGGCGTACGCGATCGGCACGTCCGGCTCCACCGGCGAGCCCAAGGCCGTCGCGGTGGAGCACCACAGCCTGTCCAACATGTTCTTCAGCCACCACCGGAACATCTACCTGCCGACGGAGCGGGCGGCGGGGACGCGGCGGATCCGCGTCACCTTCACGTTCTCCTTCACCTTCGACGGGATCTGGAGCCCGCTGTTCTGGATGATCGCCGGCCACGAACTGCACCTCGTCGCGGACGAGACCCGGAAGGACGCCCGGGCGCTGGTCGAGTACGTCGCCAAGCACGAGATCGATGTTCTGGAGACGACGCCGAGCCTTGGTGCGCAACTGCTGGCCGCGGGGCTGACCGGCGGACAGGGCCATCAGCTCAAGGTGCTGGCCGTGGGCGGTGACGAGGTGCCCCGCACGCTGTGGCGGGAACTGCGCGATTCGTCGCTCATCGCCGTCTTCAACGCCTACGGGCCGACCGAGTGCACCATCGACCCGCTGTACTGCGCGGTCAAGGAGGTCGAGACCCCGAGCATCGGCCGTCCCGCCGCCAACAACCGGGTGTACGTGCTGGACGGTGCGTTGCGGTTGGTTCCGCCGGGTGTGGTGGGGGAGTTGTACATCGCGGGTGCCGGTTTGGCTCGGGGTTATCTGGGTCGTCCGGGTTTGTCGTCGGAGCGGTTCGTCGCTGATCCGTTTGGTGCGCCGGGGACCCGGATGTACCGGACCGGAGATCTGGTGCGGTGGGACGGCGAGGGCCGTTTGGTGTTCGCGGGCCGTGTTGATGAGCAGGTGAAGATTCGCGGGTTCCGGGTGGAGCCGGGTGAGGTCGAGTCTGTTCTGGGTGGGTTTCCCGATGTGGGGCAGGCCGTGGTGGTGGCCCGGGAGGATCGTCCGGGGGTCAAGCGGCTGGTCGCCTACATCGTCCCGGCCGATGGTCACACGATGGACCCGGAGGCGCTGCGGCACCGGCTGGCGGCGGCGCTGCCGGACTACATGGTCCCGGCGGCGTTCGTGGAACTGGAGACCGTGCCGACGAACGCGAACGGCAAGGTGGACCGCCGTGCGCTTCCGGCGCCGGAGATCACCGGCACGGCGCGGTACCGCGAGCCCAGCACACCGCGGGAAGAACTCCTGTGCGGCGTGTTCGCAGAGGTGCTGGGCCTTGAGCGGGTCGGGGTCGACGACGGCTTCTTCGAGCTGGGCGGAGACTCGATCACCTCGATCCAGCTCGCCGCACGGGCCCGCCGGGCCGGGCTGGCCCTGACGCCGCGTGATGTCTTCACGTGCCGGACGGTGGCGGGCCTGGCGCGAGCGGCCCGGGACGTGGACCCGGAGACCGGGAGCCCGGCTCCGCGGCCGCTCGTGGAGCTGGACGAGCGGGAGTCGGCCTTTCTCGCCGCCTCGGGTGCACCGGACGTGCAGGAGTACCTTCCGCTGACGCCGCTGCAAGAGGGCCTGCTGTTCCACGCGGTGTACGACGTCGAGGGCGTCGACATCTACAACGTGCAGGTGGCCTGTGAGCTGGCCGGCGACCTGGACGTGGAGACGTTGCGCGCGTCCTGCCAGGCGCTGCTGGACCGGCACGCGGCGTTGCGTGCGGGCTTCGTGCAGCGGCCTTCGGGCCGGACGATCCAGGCCATCGCGGACGGCGTCCAGGCGCCGTGGCAGCAAGAGGATCTCACCGGGCTGGACGACCGGGCACGGGGACGGCGTCTGGAAGAGATCCTGGCGCAGGACCGGGCAGCCCGGTTCGCGATGGACCGGCCGCCGCTGGTGCGGTTCACGCTGATCCGTGTCGAGGCCGAGCGGCATGTGCTGGCGTTCACCCACCATCACATCCTGCTGGACGGCTGGTCGCTGCCGCGGGTGCTGGACGAGCTGTTCGAGCTGTACGGGCTGCGGGCCGACGCCGGCGCGCTGGCGACGCCGGCGCCGTTGCGCGACTACCTGGCCTGGCTCGCGGAACGCGAGCCGGGGGCGTCCGAGCAGGCGTGGAGCACTGAACTGGCGGGGGTGGAGGAGCCGACCTTCCTCGCCCCGGCCGGGCATGCCCGCGGCATGCCGGTGTTCCCGCGGCGGGTGCAGATCGAGCTGCCGGAGACCGCCACCGCCGCTTTGACGGCGATGGCCCGTGCGCGTGGCCTGACGCTGAACACGGTGGTGCAGGGCGCGTGGGCGGTGCTGATCGGTGTGCTCACGGGCCGCGACGATGTGGTGTTCGGTGCGACGGTCGCCGGGCGTCCGGCCGAGCTGCCCGGCGTCGAGGACATGGCCGGGCTGTTGATGAACACCGTTCCGGTGCGCGTCACCCTCGACCCGGCCGAACCGCTGGGCCGCATGCTGGCCCGGTTGCAGGACCGGCAGTCCGCCCTGGCGCCCCACCAGCACGTGAGCCTCTCCCACCTCCAGCGGCTCGCCGGCCACGAACTCTTCGACACCCTGATCGCCTTTGAGAACGTCCCCGGTGGTGCCGGGCCCCTGCGCGAGAAAGTGGCGGGGTTGGAGATCACCCCGAGCGAGGCCGCGGACGCGACCGTCGCCGCCCACTACCCGCTCAGCGTGGCGGTGTTCCCCGGTGAGCGGTTGCGCCTCGACCTGAACTTCCGGCCCGATCTGTTCGACCGGGCGACCGCCGAGCTCATCGCCGCGCGGCTGCGCCGCCTGCTGGAGACGTCCGTCCACGACCAGGAGACCCCGCTCGGCCGCCTCGACACGGTGACCGCCTCGGAGCGGGACGCGATGCTGGTGGCGTGGAACGGCGCTGTCCGTCCCGGGGCCGGCGTGGCTTCGTCGATCCAGGAGGAGTTCGCGCGCCAGGTCGCCCGGACGCCGCACGCCGTGGCGGTCGTGTTCGGCGGTCGGGAGCTGACGTACGCGGACCTGGACGCGCGCTCGGACGCGCTGGCGCGCAGGCTGGCCCGGCTCGGGGTGGGACCCGAGGACGCCGTGGCGGTGCTTCAGGAGCGGACGGCCGACCTGGTGATCTCGTTGCTGGCCGTCCTGAAGGCCGGCGGGGCGTACGTGCCGCTGGAGCGCCGCTTCCCCAAGGCCCGGCTGCGGGACGTCATGCGCGACACCGCCGCCGCCGTGCTCCTGACCGACGCGGCGTCGCGCGGGATCGAGTTCGCCCACGGCGCGGCGGTGATCGTGGTCGATGACGACGCGCCGGAGGTCGATGGCGGCGGGCCGGCGGTCCCGGTGCGGGGCCGTCCCGACCAGCTCGCGTACGTGATGTACACCTCCGGGTCTACCGGAGGGGCCAAGGGCGTGGCGACCACCCATCGCGACGTGCTGGAGTTCGCGGCCGACCAGGCATGGAAAGACGAGGACCACGCCCGCGTCCTGTTCCATTCGGCGCAGGCGTTCGACGGCACCGTCTACGAGCTGTGGGTGCCGCTGCTGACGGGTGGCCGCGTCGTGGTGTGCCCGGTCCCGGATCTGGACGTCGCCACCTTGGGCCAGGTGATCGCCGACCACGGAGTCACCGCGGTGTTCATGACGTCGGGCCTTTTCCGGGCGGTGGCGAGTGAGGCGCCAGGGACGCTCGCGGGTCTCCGGCAGGTGTGGACGGGCGGCGACGTGGTGTCGGCCGCCGGGGTCCGGCGCGTGCTGGAGGCGTGCCCTGGTCTGGTGCTGGTCGACGTCTACGGCCCGACCGAGACGACGGTGTACGCGACCTACTTTCCGATCCATTCGCCCGACGACGTGCCGGACACGCTGCCGATCGGTCGGCCGCTGGACAACACCCGGGCGTACGTGCTGGACGGTGCGTTGCGGTTGGTTCCGCCGGGTGTGGTGGGGGAGTTGTACATCGCGGGTGCCGGTTTGGCTCGGGGTTATCTGGGTCGTCCGGGTTTGTCGTCGGAGCGGTTCGTCGCTGATCCGTTTGGTGTGCCGGGGACCCGGATGTACCGGACCGGGGATCTGGTGCGGTGGGATTCCGAGGGTCGTTTGGTGTTCGCGGGTCGTGTTGATGAGCAGGTGAAGATTCGCGGGTTCCGGGTGGAGCCGGGTGAGGTCGAGTCTGTTCTGGGTGGGTTTCCCGATGTGGGGCAGGCCGTGGTGGTGGCCCGGGAGGATCGTCCGGGGGTCAAGCGGCTGGTCGCCTACATCGTCCCGGCCGATGGTCACACGATGGACCCGGAGGCGCTGCGGCACCGGCTGGCGGCGGTGCTGCCGGACTACATGGTCCCGGCGGCGTTCGCGGAGCTGGCAGAGCTGCCGGTGACGGCGAGCGGCAAGGTGGACCGCCGTGCGCTTCCGGCGCCGGAGATCACCGGCACGGCGCACTATCGCGAGCCCGGCACATCGCGGGAAGAACTGCTGTGCAGAGTGTTCGCCGAAGTGTTGGGTCTTGAGCGGGTCGGTGTCGATGACGACTTCTTCGAGCTGGGCGGAGACTCGATCATCTCCATCCGGCTCTGCGCACAGGCGCGCGCCGCGGGGCTGGTACTGACCCCCCGCGAGGTGTTCACCTGCCGCAACGCCGCAGCACTGGCACGAGCGGCGCGGGTCCCGGACGCGGCGACCGGGGAGGCGGCAGCGCGACCGCTACTCGATCTCGACGCGGGCGAACTGGCCTTCCTCTCGGCTTCGCAGCCGACGGAGGTCGAGGAGTACCTACCGCTGTCGCCGCTGCAAGAGGGCCTGCTGTTCCATGCGGTGTACGACGTGGAGGGCGTCGACGTCTACAACGTGCAGGTGGCGTGTGAGCTGGCCGGCGATCTGGACGTGGAGATGCTGCGCGCGTCCTGCCAGGCGCTGCTGGACCGGCACACCGTACTGCGCGCCGGGTTCGTGCAGGGCCGCTCGGGCCGGAGCGTCCAGGCCATCGCCGAGAGCGTGGAGGTGCCGTTCAGGCGCGTCGATGCCGGCGGGCCCGAGGGGCCGGCGCGGCGAGGGCGCCTGGAACGGCTGCTGGCGGAGGAGAGGACGGCCCGGTTCGCGATGGACCGCCCGCCGCTGGCGCGCTTCCTGCTGATCCGGCTCGGCCCGGACCGGCATGTGCTGGCCTTCACCCACCATCACATCCTGCTGGACGGCTGGTCCCTACCGGCGGTCCTGCGCGATCTGTTCGAGCTCTACGGGCACCGCGCCGACAACGACCGGCTGCCGCCGCCGGTACCCCTGCGCGACTACCTGGCCTGGCTCGCGAGCCGTGACGTGGACGCCTCCGAACGTGCGTGGCGTACCGAACTGGCGGGCCTGGACGAGCCGGCTCTCGTGGCCCCGGCCGCGCAGGGAGGCGGCCTGCCGGTGCTCCCGCGGCGGGTTCGCATCGAGCTGCCGGAGACCGCCACCGCCGCTTTGACGGCGATGGCCCGTGCGCGTGGCCTGACGCTGAACACGGTGGTGCAGGGCGCGTGGGCGGTGCTCGTAGGCATCCTGACGGGCCGCGATGACGTGGTCTTCGGTGCGACGGTCGCCGGGCGTCCGGCCGAGCTGCCCGGCGTTGAGGACATGGCCGGGCTGTTGATGAACACCGTTCCGGTGCGCGTCACCCTCGACCCGGCCGAACCGCTCAGCCGCATGCTGGCCCGGTTGCAGGACCGGCAGTCCGCCCTGGCCGCCCACCAGTACCTCGCCCTGTCCCACATCCAGCGCCTCGCCGGCCACGAGCTCTTCGACACCTCGATCATCTTCCAGAATCTCGGCGACGACGAGGGGCCCCTGCGCTACCGGGTCGCGGACGTCGAGGTGACCGTCACCGACGGCGGGAACGAGACGGTGGGGACCACGCACTACCCGCTGACCCTCATCGCGATGCCGGGGCCGCGGCTCCGCCTGCATCTCAGCTACCGGCCGGATCTGATCGACGCCGGCGCCGCGACGAACGTCATGGACCGGCTGCAGCGCCTGCTGACCGTGCCGGCCGACGATCTGGACATCCCGCTCAACAAGCTCGATTCATTGGGTGCCCGGGAGCGCCGGGACCTCCTCGAAGCGCGCAACGACACCGCCGCCCCCTACCCGCCGGGCACGCTGCCCGAGCTGATGCGCGCCCAGGTGCGGCGCACTCCGGACGCGGTCGCGCTGGTCGCCGGGAGCGAGTCCCTGACGTACCGCGAGCTCGACGCGCGCGTGGACCGCCTCGCGAACCGGCTCTACGCGGCGGGGGCCGGACGCGGGCGTGTCGTGGCGGTGGCGCTGCCGCGTTCACCCGAGGCGGTCATCGCCCTGCACGCGATCCACCGGACCGGCGCGGCGTATGTGCCGGTCGATCCGGGCCTCCCGCCGGACCGGGCGCGGTTCATCGTCGAGGACACCGACGCGGTGGCCGTCCTCACCCCCGACAGCTACAGGGAACTGACCGGCGACGCGGTGCCCTCGCCCACCGCGCCGCCTGGACCGGGGCCGCTCGACGCCGCCTACGTCATCTACACGTCCGGATCGACCGGTCGGCCGAAAGGTGTGGTCGTGCCCCATGCCGGGGTCGTGAACCAGCTGCTGTGGATGCAGGAGAGGTATCCGCTCGGCCCGGACGACCGCGTGCTGCTGAAGACGACCGCGAGCTTCGACGTGTCGGTCTGGGAGTACTTCTGGCCGCTGATGGCGGGCGCGACGCTCGTCGTCGCCCGGCCCGACGGGCACCGGGATCCGGTCTACCTCGCCGGACTGATCGAACGGGAGAGGGTGACCACCGTTCAGTTCGTCCCCTCCATGCTGGAGGCCTTCGTCAGGACGCCGGGCCTACCGGCACTTTCCACGTTGCGGCGCGTCCTGTGCATCGGTGAGGCGCTCGGCACGGCACTGGCGGAACGGTTCCATGCCCTGTTCGACGCCGAACTGCACAACCTCTATGGCCCCACGGAGACCTCGCTCGCCTCCACCGCGTTCGAGTCCAGGACGGGCACGCGGGAACTCTCGATCCCGATCGGCCTTCCCCTCGCCAATACCCGGGTGTACGTGCTGGACAGTGCGTTGCGGTTGGTTCCGCCGGGTGTGGTGGGGGAGCTGTACATCGCGGGTGCCGGGTTGGCTCGGGGCTACCTGCGTCGTCCGGGTCTGTCGTCGGAGCGGTTCGTCGCTGATCCGTTCGGTGCGCCGGGAACCCGGATGTACCGGACCGGAGATCTGGTGCGCTGGGACGGCGAGGGCCTGCTGGACTTCGCGGGCCGCGTTGACGACCAGGTGAAGGTCCGCGGGTTCCGGATCGAACTCGGTGAGATCGAGGCGGCGCTGCGCACCTCGGCCGCCGTCGCGCAGGCGGCGGTGGTGGCCAGAGAGGACGGGCCGAGCGGCGCCCGGCTGGTCGCCTATGTGGTTCCGGCGGACGGTCACGCTATTGCCCCGGAGGCGCTCCGGCGGCATCTGGCGGCGGCGCTGCCGGACTACATGGTCCCGGCGGCGTTCGTGGAGCTGGCAGAGCTCCCGGCGACGGGGAGCGGCAAGGTGGACCGCCGTGCGCTTCCGGCGCCAGAGATCACGGGCACGGCGCAGTACCGCGAGCCCGGCACATCGCGTGAAGAGCTGTTGTGCAGGGTGTTCGCCGAGGCATTGGGACTTGAGCGGGTCGGTGTCGATGACGACTTCTTCGAGCTGGGCGGAGACTCGATCATCTCCATCCGGCTCTGCGCACAGGCGCGCGCCGCGGGGCTGGTACTGACCCCTCGCGAGGTGTTCACCTGCCGGACCGTCGCGGCACTGGCGGAAGCGACACACGACTCCCCGCCTGACGACGCCCGAGCGCGCTCTTCAGCGCACACCGCTCCGCCGCTGGACGGGGGAGACCCGGAAGTACTCTCGCTCACCCCGCTGCAAGAGGGCTTGCTCTTCCACTCCAGCCTCGATGAGCGGCGCGTCGACGTCTATCACATGCAGACCACAGTGGAGCTGCACGGGACGCTGGACACCGAGCTTCTGCGGACCGCCTGCCAGACGCCCATCGATCGTCACGCGAGCCTCCGGGCCTCCATCGTGCGTCCCCCGGGGGGCGCGCCGGCCCAGCGGATCGCCCGCGCCGTCGCCGCGCCGTGGGAGGAGCTCGACCTGCGCGCGCTGGACGCGGAGCGGTGCCGCGCGCACCTCACGGACGTCCTCGCGCGGGATCGCCTGCGCCGCTTCGACCTGGACGAGCCGCCGCTGCTGCGCTTCACCCTGATCCGCCTGGCCGACCGGCGGCACCTGCTCGTGTTCACCTGCCATCACCTGGTCCTCGACGGCTGGTCGCTCTCCCACGTGATCGGCGAGATCTTCGAGACGTACGCGCGGGGCGGCGGCTCCTCCTTGCCGGCACCCGCTCCCCTCCGCGACTATCTCGCGTGGCTCGCCGGACAGGACCGTCGCGCGGCGGAGGGCGCCTGGCGCAGCGCCTTGGCCGGCCTCCCCGGCGGGACGCTCGTCGCGCCGGGCGCGCGGTTCACCGCCCCCGACCGGCTGCCGGAGAGCGTGGAAACCGAACTACCCGCAGCGGACACGTCCGCGCTGGCCAGGACCGCACGCGGGCACGGGCTCACGCTGAACACGCTGGTCCAGGGTGCCTGGTCGATCCTGCTCGCGGGGTTGACCGGCCGCCGCGACATCGTGTCCGGTGCCACCGCGGCCGTCCGTCCCCCCGAACTCGCCGGGGTGGAGGAGACCGTCGGGCTGCTCGTCACCACGATGCCGGTCCGGGTCCGCCTGTCCCCGTCCGAGCCGGTCGCGGACGTGCTGGTCAGGCTCCAGGACGAGCAGTCCGCGCTCGCCCCGCACCGGCATCTCGCTCTCGCCGACGTCCAGCGGCTCGCGGGTGCCGGGCCGCTGTTCGACACCTCGACGGTGTTCCAGAACCACTCCGCCGGCCCGGCGGGGCCGCGACAGGTCGACGACGACCTGCGGGTCGTCCGGCTCGACGGCCGGGACGCCTACCACTACCCCCTCAGGCTCTCGGCGGTACCCGCCGAGCGGCTGCTGTTGCGTCTGGACTACCGGCCTGAGCTGTTCGCAGATTCCGCCGCCGGCACGCTGCTCGCGTGCCTGCGCCGCCTGCTCGAAGCGATGGACAGGGCCCCGGACCTGCCGGTCGCGACGCTCCTGGCGATGGCCGAGCACGAGTGCGCCGGGATGCGGCCGGTACCCGAGGAGGCGCCCGGTCATCCGGCGCGCGCCTACCGCCCTCCCCGCGATGAGACGGAGGAGGCGCTGTGCGGCCTCTTCAGTGAGGTCCTGGGCGTGGACGACGTCGGGGCCGACGACGACTTCTTCGTCCTCGGCGGAGATTCGATCCAGGCGCTCCGCCTGCACGGAGCGCTCCGCACCACATTCCGGACGACGCCGGGTGCCCGGGCCGAGCTGAACGTCCGGGCCGTCTTCGAGGCCCCGACGCCCGCCGCGCTTGCCGCGCTGCTCGGCGTTCCGAGCCCTGCACACCGATGAAAGGACCTCTCTCGTGAAGAACCCCTTCGACGACCCCGACGGCCGGTTCCTGGTGCTCGTCAACGACGAGGGCCAGCACAGCCTGTGGCCGTCCTTCGCCGACGTGCCCGCGGGCTGGCAGCCCGTCCACGGCGAGACCGACCGCCGGTCCTGCCTGGCCTACGTCGAGGAGCACTGGACCGACATGCGGCCGAAGAGCCTCGTCGCCCAACTCGAGAACGAGGACCGTTGATGTCGCCGCCCGGCCCCCACAGCACCCTCGTCGAGGTCGACGCCCATATTCGCTCCTGTCTGAACTGGGACTACGGCCGCCGCGACAGCCGGATGTGGCAGCTGTACGAGCGCAGCAAGGTCGCCCAGTGGAACGTCTCCACCGACATCGACTGGACGCCCGAGGTCCACGTGGGGTCGCTGCTGCGTCCGCGCGACGGACTGGTGCCCCCGACCGCGCCGCCGGGCAGCCCCGTGTCCCCCGAGCGGTGGAACGACTTCCTGTGGGAGTTCCAGGTCTGGATGGTGAGCCAGTTCCTGCACGGCGAGCAGGGGGCGCTGCTCACCACCGCGCGGCTGGTCGAGGTCGTTCCCGACATCGAGGCCAAGACCTACGCGGCGGCGCAGGTCGCCGACGAGGCCCGGCACGTGGAGGCGTACGCGCGCTACATCGACGAGAAGCTGGGCGTCTCGTACCCGATCAACGCCGGTCTGGAGCAACTGCTGCGCGACCTGCTCGCAGAGTCCCGCTGGGACGTCCTCTACCTCGGCGTCCAGGTCGTCATCGAGGGGCTGGCGCTGGTCGCGACGCGGGTGGCGAGCACGAGCTTCGGCGATCCCGTCATCACCTCGATCACCCGGATGATCGCGCGGGACGAGGCGCGGCACATCTCGTTCGGGGTGGTCGCCCTCGACGGCATGTACCAGGACATGACCAGCCGCGAGCTGGCCGACCGCGACGACTTCCTCCAGGAGGCCGTCCACGTCATGTCCCAGCGCTTCCTGCTCGGCGAGGTCTGGGAACACCTCGGCGTGGACGTCGCCGCCGGCCGCCGGTTCGTCCGGAACGACCCGCGGATGGTCGCCTTCCGGCAACTGCTGTTCTTCAAGGTCGTCCAGGTGCTGCGGCAGATCGGCATGCTCACCCCGGCCGTCCGGGACCTGATGCTCGCCGAGTCCCTCGCGCAGCCGGAGGTGTTCGCCAAATGAGCGATCGGGGGAGGGCGCCGGAACCGTCCGAGGACGGCCCGCTCCCCTCCCTGTGGCGCAGCCCCGACTATGTCGGCTGGTGGACCGGGAACACGGTCTCCGCCGTCGGCACCAGCCTGTCGGCCATCGCCTTCCCCCTCCTGGTCCTCTACACGACCGGTTCGGTGGCCCGTGCGGGCATGATCGGCGCGGCGAACCTCGCGGGGATGCTCATCACCACGCTGCTGGGCGGCGCGCTCGCCGACCGGGTGTCCCGCAAGGCCATCCTGGTGCTTAGCCCGCTCGTCCAGGGCGCGGTGCTCGCCGCCGTCGCCACCGCCGTGGCGACCGACCGTGCCTCGCTGCCGCTGCTCGTGGCGGCGGCCCTCGCCGGCGGCCTGTCCGCGGGCGTGGTGACCGGCGCCGAGATGTCCGCGCTGCGCCGGATCGTGCCCAAGGAACAGCTGCCGGTCGCGACCGGTCAGATGATGGGACGCGACCTCGGCGCCGACCTGATCGGGGCCCCGCTCGGAGGCGTGCTGTTCGCCGTCACCCGCTGGTTCCCGTTCGCGGCCGACGCCGTGTCCTTCGTCTTCGCGGCCGTCGGCGCCCTGCTGATCCGCCGGCCGCTCGGACCCGACCGGTCCGCCGCCGTCCGGCGCAACTCCGTGACGCAGGACATCGCGGCCGGAATCAGGTTCGTCCGCGAGCAGCCCTTCCTGCGGTTCACCGTCATCTGGGGCGCCCTGCTCAACACCGTCACCGAGGCGTTCACCCTGCTGTTCATCGCGCTGATCCGCTACCGCGGCGGCGGTCCCGCCCAGGTCGGCCTGATCAGCTCGCTCGCGCTGCTCGGCGGGCTGGTGGGCGCGGTGATCGGCCCGTCGGTCGCCCGCAGGGTCCGCCCGCAGCGGGTGCTGTACGCGGCCGCGTGGGCGTTCGCGGCCACCCTCGCGGCCTGCGCCTTCGTCCCGCGGCCGTGGCAGATCGGCGCGGTCGTGACCGTCGCCATGCTGACCATGGTCCCGCTGAACGTGGTGCTGCAGGCCGCGGTGGTACGGGTCGTGCCCGACGAGTTCTCGGGCCGGGTCGCCGCGGTGGGCCGGTTCGGCACGATGGCGTTGCAGTGGACGGGACCGCTGGTCGCCGGGCTCCTGGCGAGCCTGTTCGGCGTTCCGGGCGCCGTGCTCTCGCTTCTGGTGCCGGTGGCGCTGCTGGCCCTCGCCCTGCACGCGACGCGTTCCCTCGACGCCATGGACGTCCTCACCGACGATGTCCGCGTCACGTCCCCGAAGGAGAAGGCGCCCACGGAGGCCTGATGTTCGCGGGGGAGGCTCCACAGACGACGGCGCCGGCGGCTCATCCGAGCCGCCGGCGCCGTCGCACGGGGAGATCGTGTCAGCCGGATCTCGCCGCCCGGCGCTCGGCCGCCCGGCAGCCCGCGTCCAGGATCGCGAAGGCGCGGTCCATCTGGGCGGCGTCGGTGACCGCCGGCGGCAGCAGCTTGAGCACGGCCGGTCTGCTCAGGCTCTGGCCGACGAGCAGCCCGCGCCGGCCCGCTTCGAGGACCGCGAGCCCCGCGACGGTCGCGTCGCCGAACTCGACGGCCGCGAGCAGGCCGGTGGAGCGGACCCCGACGACACTCCCGGGACGGGAGGCGGCGAGCGCCGCGACCCCCGCGGCCAGCCGGGCCGCCACGGCGGGAAGGCTCTCGGCCACCGTGTCGAGCAGGTCGAGCGCCGCCAGGCCCGCGGCGCACGAGGCGGGGTGCCCGCCGAACGTCGCGGTGTGGAAGTAGGGATCGGCCGCGAGCGGGGCGAACAGCTCCCGCGTGCCGACCACGGCCGACAGCGGCATGACGCCGCCGCCGAGCGGCTTGCCGAGCAGGACCGCGTCGGGCCGCACGCCCTCGCTCACCGACACCGACACCGGCCCGCAGCGGCGGAGCCCGCACTGGATCTCGTCGGCCAGGACGAACGCCCCCGCCGCGTGCGCGTCCGCGCTCCACCGGCGCAGCAGCTCCGGCGGGATGGCCCGCCCGCCGCCCTCGCCCTGCACGGGCTCGAAGATCAGCGCCGCGAAGGGAGCCTCCCGCGCCGCCCGCGCGACCGCGTCCGGCTCCAGCGGAAGATGCCGCACGTCGCCGAGGAAGCCCCGCACGGGACCGCGGCGAAGCGGATCGTGGGTCAGGGCCAGCGCGCCCATGCTCTTGCCGTGGAATCCCCCTTGCACGGCCAGCGCCGACGGCGTGCCGGTGCGGGCGATGGCGAGCTTGAGCGCGGTCTCGACCGCGTCCGCGCCGTTGAGCCCGAAGGAGACCTTGTCCAGCCGGCCCGGATCCACCAGGGCGGCGAGCCGGGCGGCCAAGGCGGCCGCGTACGGGTTGGTCAGCAGCCGGGTCGAGGTCGGCAACGTCTCCAGGGCGGCGCGCACCGCGCGGGTCACCGTCGCGGGACGATGACCGAACAGCGGCACGGCGTAGCTGCCGAAATCGAGCATCGTCCGGCCGCTGGACAGCCGGACCTCGGCGCCCTCGCCGATCGCCTCGAAGGCACCGGACCCGAGGATCCGCTGCCGTTCGACGGTGTCGGAGACCAGATGGGCCAGCGCGTCGGCGAAGACCTCCGACGCGGGCGGGACGGGGGGAGCGAACTCCTCCGGTGCGACCGTCATCCGCGCGGGTCCCAGGTCACGCCGTACCGCGCGCAGTACTCGGTGACGTCCGCGTCGTTCGCCGGCCTGGCCTCGGACCTGGCCACCGCGCTCTCGATGAGCCCGACGACGTCGCCGACGGAGGTCAGCAGCATCGCCTGCTCCGGCGTGACGGAGTCCAGGTCGAACAGGTCCTCCAGGGCGAAGGCCAGCTCGGTAAGGGTCAGCGAGTGGAAGCCGAGGTCGTGGATCAGCCGGTGATCGGCCATGACGACCTCGGTCGGGGCCGGCGCGAGGATGCGCACGATCTCATGGATCACCGGCGCGACCAGGTCCGCGCCGGTCGTGGAATGGGCCTCGGGCATGGGGTGGGTCTCCTGTCTGGTCATAGGTCTGGTCGTGCGGCACGTTCTGTGTCACGGCGTGCCCGCTGGCGCCGGTTCCGGCGCCAGCGGGCGGATGTCGCCTTCGAGCGTCCCGTCGCAGAACGCCTGCCACATCACCCGGCGCCGGGGCTTGCCGCTGGAGGTGACGGCCAGCCCGGCCCGCGGCACGGTCACCGCGACCAGGTCCGCGCCCTCGATCTGCTCGGCCAGCACCCGGCGTGCGATCGCCGGCCACTCCGGCCTGGGCGCCGCGAGGACGACGGCGGCCGTCGGCCTGCCGTCCCGGATCCCCAGCAGCGCGGCCGCCCGGCGTTCGGGGATGCCCAGCTCGCAGAAGCGCGCCTCCAGGCTCTCCGCGAACACCATGCGGCCGCGGACCTTGAGGCCGTCGCCCAGCCGGCCCAGCACGAACAACTGCCCGTCCCGGACGAAGCCGGCATCCCCGGTGTACAGCAGGCCGTCCTGGATGCTGGTGCCGGACGCGGTCCCGGAGTCGCCGACATAGCCCGTGGCCAGCGACTCCCCGCCGACGACGATCTGCCCGACCTCACCGTCGGGTGCCGGCCCGCCCCGCGCGTTGACGACCCGGACGGGAGTCCCGCCGATCGGACGCCCGCAGCCGACGAGCGGTGTCGACGCCCCGTCCGGCGCCGCCGTCGACCACGTCTCCTCCAGCGGCAGCATCGTGACCGCGAGCGTCGCCTCGGCGGAGCCGTACGCGGGTGTCAGCGCCCGCCGGTCGAGGCCGTTCGGCCCGAGCAGCCGCTCGAACTCCACCAGGACCCGCGGGTCGATCCGCTCCGCGCCGAGGATGACCGCGCGCAGCGAGTCGAACCGCAGGCCCGCCAGCTGCTCGGGACGGATCCGCCGCAGGATGTACGCCAGGCCGAAGTTCGGCATCGGGGCGAACCGGATCCGCTGGTCGCTGATACAGGACAGGTAGCGCAGCGGCGTGCGGATGAAGTCCTCGGGCTGCATCAGCCAGCCGTCGCACCCCGTGACGACACTGGTGATCAGGCCACCGATGAGGCCCATGTCGTGATGCACGGGCATCCAGTTGATGATGGGGCCGTCAGGGGTCAGCAGCAGGTGGCGGCGGATGGCGTTCACGTTGGCGGCCAGGGCATCGGGGGAGATCCGCACACCCCGCGAGAAGCCGCTGGATCCGGAGGTGAACTGGAGCAGCGCCGTCTCGGCACGGCCCGTCGGCCACTCCGGCGCCCGTCCCGCGACCAGGTCGTCGAACCGGACGGGCGCGGCGAGCCCGGCCGCGTCCGCGATCGGCGCCACCCTCGCCAGATCACCGTCGTCACCGACGACGATCAGTGCGGGACGCGCGATTCCAAGAACGTGCGAGAGATGTCTTTCGTAGTCGTCCCCGCGCTGGAACGCGAACGGCGGCGCGATCGAGGTGACGGTCGCGCCGGCGGCGAGAGCCCCGAACATGCCCGCGACGAAACCGGGCCCGCACCGCTGGACGATGGCGACGACGTCGCCGTTCCGCAGCCCTCGCTCGGCGCAGGCGGAGACGACCCGCAGGGACAGATTCCACAGGCGCGTGTACGGCCAGAAATCCCAGGTGCCATCAGGCTGTGCGAAATGCAGGCCACGGTCGGGAGCCGGGTCGTCGAGCCATTGCAACAGAGTCCTGTCCGGAATCCGCACGTCCGGCCTTCCTTTCTTCACACTGCTGAGAAGGGAGACATCTGGCAATGATGGGCACCCGCGGCCATGGGCATCCAGGCAGCGGCCCGGCAACTCCGTCCGATGCCCGCGGCAATCGGCCTCTCGAATTTCCGGGCCTCTTGCCTGTCGGCGCCCTTTCGCACGGGCCCACACTGGCAACCGGCCGACGCGGACCGCACCGTCCTTCCTCGCTGAAAGGCACCCGAATCGATGAGCATGTCCACCGCCGCCCCCGTATGCCTTCCGCTGACCGCGGCCCAGCTCGGAGTGTGGCTCGCTCAGCGGATCGATCCGGCCTCACGCGCCTACGAGCTGGTCCAATGCGTCGACATCCACGGCCCCGTCGACACCGCCGCCTTCGAGGACGCCCTCCGGCAGGCCGAGCGCGAATGCGGCGCGTTCGACGTCCGCATGGGCGAGGACGAGGGCGGGCCGTACCAGCGACTCGACGGGCCGTCCCCCGGCCCGGTGCCGGTGGTGGACCTCAGCGGCGACCCCGAACCGTCGGCCGCCGCCGACCGCTGGATGGCCGGCGACCGCGCCGTCCCCTTCGACATCCTGCGGGACCGGCTGTCCAGGGACGTGCTGTTCAGGCTCGCCGCGGACCACTACCGCTGGTACAGCCGTAGCCATCACCTGGTCGTCGACGGTTTCGGCGGTGCGCTCTACCACCGCCGGATGGCCGCGCTGTACACCGCGGCGGTCCTCGGCGCCGAACCGTCCGCGGGCACCCGGCTCGGCGGGCTCACCGACCTCCTCCGGGCGGAGGCGGACTACCGGGCCTCCGACCAGTTCGAGCGGGACCGCGACTACTGGACCCGGCGCTTTGCGGACCTGCCGGAGGCCGTCAGCCTGGGCGGTCACGTGGCGAGTCCGCCGCACGCCCCGCCGTTCTGGCGGGAGACCGCCGGCCTGTCCGCCGACGCATTCGGCGCGTTGACCCGGGCGGCGCGCGCCGAGCGGACGACCTGGACCGTGCTCGTCATCGCCGCCGTGGGCGCCTACCTGCACCGGATGACCGGGGCCACCGACCTGGCCGTCGGGATCCCGGTGACCGCGCGGCGCGGCGACATGCTGGCCAGCCCTGGAATGGTCTCCAACGAACTGCCGCTACGCCTGTCGATCCGTCCGGAGACGACGAAGGGCGACCTACTCCGCCAGGTCTCGGCGAACCTGACGGATCTGCTGCGGCACCAGCGCTTCCCGTACGACGACCTGCGCCGCGAGCTGCGGCTGACGGGGGACGGCGGGCACCTGTTCGGAGTCTCGGTCAACATCATGCCGCTCGACGGCGGCCTGGAGTTCGCCGGTCACCGCGCGACGGTCCGCACCGTCCACAACGGGCCCGTCAGAGACCTCGCCCTCACGATCACGGCGGACGGCGCGTCCGCGGGGCTGGTCATCGACTTCGACGCGCCCTCCGGCGGGTACGATCCCGCGGACCTCGCGGGGCACCGCGCCCGCTTCCTCGACCTGCTCGACGGCCTCGCGGCGGCCGACCCGGAAGAGCGGATCGGCCGGTTCGCGATGGTGACCGCCGCGGACCGGGACGTGATCGTCGAGGAGTGGGGCCGAGGCGCCCGCCCGGCCGGTGACACGGCGCCGTCGATCCACGAGCAGTTCGCCCGCCAGGCCGTCCGGACGCCCGATGCCGTGGCGGTGATCTCCGGCGACCGGGAGCTGACGTATGCGGAACTGGACGCCCGCTCCGACGAACTCGCCCACCGCCTGCGCCGGCTCGGCGTGGGGCCGGAGGACGTCGTGGCCGTGCTCCAGGAGCGGACGGCCGATCTGGTCGTGACCCTGCTCGCGGTGCTGAAGGCGGGCGCCGCCTACCTGCCGCTGGAGCGCCGCTTCCCCGCGGCCCGGGTGCGGGGCATTATGCGCGACGCGGCGGTCGCCGTGCTGCTGACCGACCGGCCCTCGGGCGGCGAGGAGTTCGCGGACGTCGCCGTCGTGGTCGACGTTCAGGATGACGAGCCGACATACATCGACGGCCCCCTGGTGACCGCGAATGGCCGTGACGCCCTCGCGTATGTGATGTGGACGTCGGGGTCGAGTGGTGGACCGAAGGGCGTGGGGGTGTCGCATGGTGCGGTGTTGGAGTTGGTGGGGGATGGGTGTTGGTCTGGTGGGGATTTTGGTCGGGTGTTGTTGCATTCGGCGCAGGCGTTTGATGCGACGGTTTTTGAGTTGTGGGTGCCGTTGTTGAGTGGTGGTGCGGTGGTGGTGTGTCCGGGGGATGTGGATGTGGTCTCACTCAGGCGTCTGGTCGAGGAGTTCGGTGTGACGGCGGTGTGGTTGACGGCGGGTTTGTTTAATTTGGTGGCTGCGGAGGATCCGGGGTGTGTGGCGGGGTTGCGTCAGGTGTGGACGGGTGGGGATGTGGTGTCGTCGGTGGCGGTTCGTCGGGTGTTGGAGGCGTGTCCGGGTTTGGTGGTGGTGGATGGTTATGGTCCGACGGAGACGACGGTGTTCGCGTCCCGTCATGTGATGGCATCGGTGGCGGAGGTTGGGGATGTGGTGCCGATTGGTGTTCCGATGGATGGGGCGCATCTGTATGTGTTGGATTCGGGGTTGTGTGTTGTTCCGGCGGGTGTGGTGGGTGAGTTGTACATCGCTGGCGGTGGTGTGGCTCGTGGGTATGTGGGTCGTCCGGGTTTGTCGTCGGGGCGTTTTGTGGCTGATCCGTTCGGGGTTGCGGGGGCTCGGATGTATCGGACGGGTGATCTGGTGCGGTGGGATGCGGGGGGCCGGTTGGTGTTCGCTGGCCGCGCTGATGATCAGGTAAAGGTCCGCGGTTTTCGGATCGAGCCGGCCGAGATCGAGGCCGCGTTGGCTGTACATGGTTCGGTGGGGCAGGCCGCGGTGATCGTCCGTCAGGATCAGCCCGGAACCAAACGACTGGTCGCCTACATCGTCCCGGCCGACGGTACGGAGGGCATGGACGCGAACGTCCTACGCGAACACCTCGTCCCGCTCCTGCCCGACTACATGCTGCCCGTGGCATTCGTGCAGATCGAGGCACTGCCGACGACCGCGAACGGCAAGGTGGACCGGCGTGCCCTGCCCGCTCCGGAGTACACCGGCGCCGCGGACCACCGTGCACCGCGCGGCCCTCGCGAGACCGTGCTGTGCCGCCTGTTCGCCGACGTCCTCGGAACGGAGCGAGTCGGTGCCGATGACGGCTTCTTCGAGTTGGGCGGAGACTCCATCACCGCGATCCAACTCGTCGCCCGCGTGCGACGCAGCGGATGGGAGATCACTCCCCGCGACGTGTACGCCCACCGTACGGCCGCGGCGCTCGCCGAGGTCGCCCGGCAGGTCACCGACGCCGAGCCCGTCGAACCGCCGCCGCTGGACCTCGACGAGGACGAACTCGCGTACCTGGCCGCCTCCGCCATCGGCAGGGCTGAGGAGTACCTCCCGCTGTCGCCGTTGCAGGAAGGACTGCTGTTCCACGCCCTGTACGACGCCAACGGCGTCGACTTCTACAACGTGCAGGTCGCCTGCGAACTGACGGGACGGCTGGACGCGGAACTCCTGCGGACCTCATGCCGACGCCTGGCCGACCGGCACCCCGCCCTGCGCGCCGGGTTCGTGCAGCGGCGGTCGGGGCAGACCGTCCAGGCGATCAGCGGCAGCGCCGACGTGCCGTGGACCGAAGTGGATCTCGCCGACCTGGACGAGGCGGCCCGCGCCGTCCGGGCGGCGGAGGTGATGGCGGCCGAACGGACCCGCCGGTTCGCGATGGACCGGCCACCGCTGGTCCGCTTCGTCCTGATACGGCTGGCCGCGGACCGCCACGTACTGGCCTTCACGCACCATCACATCCTCTTGGACGGCTGGTCGCTCGTTCAGGTGCTCCAGGACCTGTTCGACCTGTACGCGCAGGCCACGGGTGGCGCGGAGCTCGCCGAGCCGGTGCCCTACCGCCGTTACCTCGCCTGGCTCGCGGCACGGGACGTCGCTCTCGCCGAGGCGGCCTGGCTCGACGCGCTCGCCGGCGTCGAGGAGCCCACCGTCCTCGGCGCGCCGGCGTCGGACCCCGTCGCCATGCCGGAACTTCTGGTGGCGGAGCTGACGGAGGAATCCACCGCCGCACTGGTCGCGTCGGCCCGCGCCATGGGAGTCACGGTGAACACCCTGGTCCAGGTCGCGTGGGCCTTCTTCCTCGCCATGCTGACCGGGCGGCGGGACGTGCTCTTCGGCACGACGGTGAGCGGGCGCCCACCGGAACTGCCCGGGATCGAGTCCATGGTCGGCCTGCTCATGAACACGGTGCCGATCCGCGTCCGCATGACCCAGGCCGAAACGCTCCGCGAACTGCTGACACGCGTCCAGGACGAGCAGATGGCGCTGTTGCCCCACCAGCACCTCGGACTGGCCGACATCCAGCGCGCGGCCGGTGTCGGCGAGCTGTTCGACACCACGATCGTTTACGAGAACGTCCCCGTAGGCGACGCCCTCGCCCGGACCACCGTCACCGACGACCTACAGGTCACGGTCGGCCGCTCCAAAGCCGTCGTGGCAGCCACCCACTACCCCCTCAGCCTGACGGTGTTCCCGGGCGAGCGGCTCCGGCTCGAACTGAACCATCGGGCGGGCCTGCTGACTCAGGCGACCGTCGAGATGATCCCGGCGAGACTCCGGCACCTGCTGGAGTCCTTCGCCGGGAATGAGGACATGCCCGTGTCCCGGTTCGGGACCGTCTCTGAGAACGAGCGCGACCTCTTGCTGCGGGACTGGGGACGCGGAGCACCGTGCACCGCGTCCGGGTCGTCGATACCGGAGCAGTTCGCCCGGCAGGCGGCCTCCTCACCGGACGCGGTGGCCGTCATATGCGAGGACACGTCACTGACGTTCGCCGAACTGGACTCCAGATCGGAGCGGCTGGCCGAGCAGCTGGTCGGGCTAGGCGTCCGGCCCGAGGACAGGGTCGCGATCCTCCAGTCCCGCTCGGCGGACGAGGTGGTCTCGCTCCTGGCCGTGCTCAAGGCCGGCGGCGCCTACATGCCCTTGGACGCACGGTTCCCAGAAGCGATGCTGCGCGAGGTGATGCGCGACACCGGAGCGCGGATCGTCCTGACCGACGCAACCTTCGCAGGCATCACCCTCGGACCGGACATCGCGGTGGTGCCGATCGGCGCCCTCGACCTCACCGGCCGGCCCGTCCCCTCCCGTCTCCCGACGGTGACAGGTGGCGATGCTCTCGCGTATGTGATGTGGACGTCGGGGTCGAGTGGTGGGCCGAAGGGTGTGGGGGTTTCGCATGGTGCGGTGTTGGAGTTGGTGGGGGATGGGTGTTGGTCTGGTGGGGATTTTGGTCGGGTGTTGTTGCATTCGGCGCAGGCGTTTGATGCGACGGTTTTTGAGTTGTGGGTGCCGTTGTTGAGTGGTGGTGCGGTGGTGGTGTGTCCGGGTGATGTCGATGTGGTTTTGCTGAGGCGGCTGGTGGAGGAGTTCGGTGTGACGGCGGTGTGGTTGACGGCGGGTTTGTTTAATTTGGTGGCTGCGGAGGATCCGGGGTGTGTGGCGGGGTTGCGTCAGGTGTGGACGGGTGGGGATGTGGTGTCGTCGGTGGCGGTTCGTCGGGTGTTGGAGGCGTGTCCGGGTTTGGTGGTGGTGGATGGTTATGGTCCGACGGAGACGACGGTGTTCGCCTCTCGTCATGTGATGGCATCGGTGGCAGAGGTTGCGGATGTGGTGCCGATTGGTGGCCCGATGAATGGGACGCATCTCTACGTATTGGATTCGGGGTTGTGTGTTGTTCCGCCGGGTGTGGTGGGTGAGTTGTACATCGCTGGCCGTGGTGTGGCTCGTGGGTATGTGGGTCGTCCGGGTTTGTCGTCGGGGCGTTTTGTGGCTGATCCGTTCGGGGTTGCGGGGGCTCGGATGTATCGGACGGGTGATCTGGTGCGGTGGGATGCGGGGGGCCGGTTGGTGTTCGCTGGCCGCGCTGATGATCAGGTAAAGGTCCGCGGTTTCCGGATCGAGCCGGCCGAGATCGAGGCCGCGTTGGCTGTACATGGTTCGGTGGGGCAGGCGGCGGTGATCGTTCGTCAGGATCAGCCGGGCACCAAACGACTGGTCGCCTACATCGTCCCGGCCCACGACGGCTTGGACGTCTCCGAGGTTCGCGACCACGTCGCCGCCGTCCTGCCGGACTTCATGGTCCCCTCGGCGTTCGTCCTGCTGGACGCGATTCCAGTGACCGCCAACGGAAAAGTGGACCGCAGCGCTCTCCCGGTGCCCGAAACGGCCCTCTCCGCGGAGTTCCGCGCGCCAAGAAGCGCGGCCGAAGAAATCTTCTGCCGCCTCTATGAGGAAACCCTGGCACGAGACCATGTCGGGATCGACGACGACTTCTTCGAAGCCGGCGGGGACTCCATCATCGCGATCCAGCTCGTCGCCCGCGCACGGGCGCAAGGTCTGGCGATCACACCACGCGACATCTTCGAACAACGCACCGTGTCGCGCCTGGCCGCCGAAGCCCAACCCGTCGCCCCCGATACCCCGCCGGAGCCGGCGCCGACACTGCTCACCCTGACCCCGGACGAACTCGACGACCTAGAACGCGCCCTGCGCCCCCACAACGAGAAGGCGTGACGATCACCGATCCCCATTCCATCGCGGCGGCCATACCGTCTCGTCGCTAGCCTCGCCCCGAAGCAGGGGTGACAACCCGGACACGTCGACGCCCCACCGGTCGCGATGATCGGCGGGGCGTCGACGTGTCAAGGGTCAGACCCCGGCTGTAAGCGCATGCAACTCCCGGACGGCTGGTCGGTCCCGCTGCTCGACCGGGACCGCACCCAGGACGTGCTTCGCCGTCTCGGTGATCATGTGACTCTTCTGGGCCGACGGTAGCGCGGCGAGGATCTCCGTCGCCTGCTGGGCGCCGCGGTCGATCCCACCGTTGACCACGGTGCACAGTGCCTCGTGAAGTCGGACGTTCACCGGGTACTGATAGCCACCACCAGCATTGGCCAGCATCCACTCACGTTCTTCGTCGGCCTTCTCCTCCCGTCCGGCGCCTGCATGAACCCAGCTCGCCGAGAAGTGCACTCGCCTCGCGCTCCACAGAGTCGGAAGGAGGCCCGGCTCGGTTCTGCCGCCGGGAAAGTCGGTGAGGACGTGCAGTGCTTCCTCGGCCTCGTTGTGCCTGCCTTGTAATGTGAGCGCCGTGGCTCGCGTCCCGGCAAGGTTGGCCTTCCAGTAGGCCGGCGTCATCCCGGGGAGCCGCTCGGCGGCGTCGGTCAGGTGTATAACGGTCGCCGGGTCGCGTTGCCCATAGAGCCCGAACTGTGCTTCGTCGCAGCGGATCATCAGGCGCAGATCCAGATCGCCCGTAGCGTCGGCGACCGTCTTGGCAGTCCGCCACCAATGGATGGCCCAGTGATCGCCGAGCCGGGAAAGTGCAGCGGCGAACAGCATGGAAAGCGCGGCCGCGATCCGATTCAGCTCCGTCCCTTCGCCGGGTACGGCGTTCTGTAGCTGACGCTGAACTGCGACCAGATCCACCATCAAACCGTCGCGGACCTGCGCAGGCGGGCGGGTCAGGAGTGCGTGCTGGTGGTCTGAGAGTGTCAGGTGCCAGCCATCGAGGTCACGGGGTTCGGTGTTGAAGGCGAGGGCGAGTAGCTGACGGACCGGTTCCCCTGTCACGCCGAACGCGTTAGCGCTGATCCCCAGCGCGGCGAGTTGCAGTAATACGCGACGCTCCATGTTGTCCTCCCACAGGAGTGGAGGTGCCTGGATGTCCACGCTAGCGCCCGGTATGACCGATGCGTTCTCGGTGCCGAACAGTTCCTCGCGGGGGATGCCGTAGACGATGGCGTAAGCCCTGGCCCACGCGACAGGAAACGTGTGCCCCTTTTCGTGTCGGGTGATCTGTGCGGCGAGGCTCTTGACCTTGTCGCCGGGGTGCTCGTTGATGTTGATCGCCTCGCGTAACCGGCGGGCGGCCTCGAAGGGACCCCACCCGCGCGCCTCACGCTCGGCCTGGAGACGAACCGCCCATGCCGGACGCTGCTGGTCGGTCATGACGCACCCTTCGTCGCGAAGACGGGGATATCGGTGAGGCAACACCCCATGGCTACAAGCCATTGTGGGCGTTCCGTGACGCACTGTGCAGGGGTTTCACTCAGTGATGCGGGGCCACGCGCCAACCGCTGAAAGTTCCCGGGTGGTCCGACGCAGCCACCATCGGCGCGTGGTCCCGCCCAGAGACAAGGCGACCCCGGACGCGGTGTTAGGAGCACCGGCCGAGGTCTAACCGGAAACGGAGTCCGGCTATGGAGAAGGGTAACGAACTACGCGGAACGGCCGCCGGTGACCGGTTCGATGGCACCGAACATCGGCACGCGTACCCGAAGCTCTACGACCTGATGACCACCTTGCAGGGGCGCGGCTTCGCCGTGGAACTGCGGGCAAGCCCGCTGGCCATCATCGTGACGCGCCCGGACGATCCCACGGGCGCGGTTCAGACGATCACGTGCAAGCCGCGCGTCATCGACCAGGAGCGGATGTGGTTCCTCGATGAGGCCAACGGGGAGCCGATCGCCGAGGCAGAGGACATTATCGGCGCCGCCGTCATCGTCAGCGGCAACCTGTTCCCGGCGCCATGAGCGCGGGAGACGCCGTGTCCTATCTCGGCTTGCTCGCACGGGCCCTGATCAGCGAGGGATGGACGGTGCATCCCCGCTACGACCGGGACCCGGCACTGTTGCACGTGCGGTGTCCCAGCCTTCCCATGGTCGGGGAGAGCGTCCTCGTCGAGGCGGGCGAGGGTGGGGTGCCCTGGTTCGTCGGCTCGACCGGTGACCGGCTCACCCCCTGCCATGACCTCCCCGGGGCGGTCGCGACGATCGGCGCGCGGCTCACACCGCACGCCCTGGCGGAGGCCATCGAACGACTGGCCTGCCCCGCACGGCGGGACGCACCCCCGCGCTTTCCCGTCCGGTGTCTCCAGACCCGGCAGACCCGGCTCAGGCGGCATGATGGCTGAACTCGACGTTCTCAAGGTCGAGCCGTTCGGGCCGTTGGACGCGCTGTATGCCGCCGTCCGACGATGCGCTCCGCAGGTGGCCGTAACGCGCGCTCGCGTCTCGGAGGAGTACGGCATCCCCAAGCTCGGGACGGTCGGTGTGCTGGAACTGCGGTTGCACGTGTCCTATCGGGGCCGTCAGGCGCGGCGGATCCGCTGGGATGGCGAGGCCGATGCCTATGTGTGGGCGTCCGGTCCGGACTACCGGGTGCAGTTGCCCGCCGATCCGGAGCAGGCCGCGATGTGGGTGGGCAGGGCACTTGGCGCGCCGGTGGCCCCGGCCCCTTCCGGGGGGTAGAGCGGGGGTGGCGCCGCTGGGACCGACCGCTGCGGACAGCCGCGCCACTCCTTCCAACGCCACGACCCCTGGGAGTCCCTTGCGCGGGGCGCCGGGGGTCGTGGCCCTACTGGTCCGGTTCTTCGACCCGCAGCCGGTACCGGGCGGACGTGCCGCGCGGAGCAGGCAGCACACGCGTCGGATCGGCTTCGCGCAGCGCACGAAACGAACACGCACTTCGTAGCCATGTGAACGGACCTTAGGTTGGCGATATAGGTCGTTTCACATCTCCAGAATCTCTCTGCGGGTGTCGGGTGCATCACCGAACCGCACGGGCTGCGCCTGTGGCCCGGTGCCGTGATCGGCTAACTCTGTGGAGCTGATGGTCAATTCGTAGTGGGCCCAGATCATCGCGGCGCCGACCAGCCGACGGGCCGTGGCGTGAATGAGGTAGACGTCCGGCGGGGCGGTGGCGATGAGCAGAGTGAGGGCGCCGCGCTCCAGGTTGACCGCGGTGGGGCTCGTCGGCCAGAGGGCCACGCGGATGTGCCGATCGTCGACCACGCGGAGGTCTTCGTCGGCCGGCCGGCAGGCTCGGGGGCGGCCGTCGGCATCACAGGTGATCATGGCGAGGGGGTGTCGGCGTCCCGGGGCGTTCATGATCGCTCTGACGGGAGCCGGGAGGACATCGGGAGAGGGGGTCATCGCATGCTCGCCTTCCTCGGGTGGAGCTGCCCGTGGGAACATGTGTTCGATACTATCGAACGGAGAGCGCGTTCGCATCACCGGGCTCCGAGGTCGTCGTAGCCTCGCGTGCCCTGTAGATCAACTGATCCAGGGCACGTTCATCAGGACGCAATTAGCCTGTGGGCATGGGGGAGTATCGCTTCCCGCATGGCCGTCGGGCCGATGCGGCTGTCGCTGCCATGGCGTTCGCCGTGGATCTGGCCGACCTGCTGGTTCGTGCGGTCGGCCCTGTGCCTTCGTACCGGATTCTTGTGGCGGCGGGCGCGCTGACCGTCGCGGCCGCGACGTTGATGGTGCGGCGGCGGCGGCCGATGGTGACGCTTGTCGTCGTGGTCGTCGCCGACGTGGTGCTGGGGTTGCTCGCCGGGCCGCAGAGCGGCTTCATCGGCACGGTGTCACTCGTCGCCCTCTACAACGCCGGGCGGTACCTGCCGGCCGCGCAGGGGTGGGTGGCCGGCGGCGCTGCGGTCCTGCTGCTGGCTGTTCCGGTCGCCGTTCGGGCGGGTGTGGAGGATCTGGGGCCGGACGCCCTCACGAACTTCCTGGTGGTCGTTGTGGGGCAGTTGGCGGGGGCACGGGAGGAGTTGACGCGTCGCCATCGTGCGCAGGCGGTCGAGGGGGCGGTGCATACCGAACGGCGCCGGATCGCACGTGAGCTGCACGATGTCGTGGCGCACCACATCAGCGTCATGAACGCGCTGGTCGGCGCCGCCCGCACGACGATGACACACGATCCGGGGAGTTCCCGGGAGGCGTTGGAGGCGGCGGAGCGGACGGCTCGGGAGGCGATGTTCGAGATGCGGCAGATGCTGGCGGTGCTGCGGGCCGAAGACGTCGGCATCGTCGACGTCGGCGAGTCGGCGACGGCCGAGGGGGTGGACGAGTTGGTGCGGCGGGCCGGGGAGACGGGGATGCGGGCCGGACTGGAGGTGTTCGGCGACTCGCGTCCGTTGCCGTCGGCGGTCGATCGTGCCATCTACCGCGTGACGCAAGAGGCCCTGACCAACGTTCGCAAGTACGCGGACGGGGCCACCACGACGGTTCACCTGCGATACGCGCCGGACGCGGTGAGCGTGGAAATCGTCGATGACGGTCCACCGCGGGGTTCGCCCGCCGCTGAGCCAGGGCCGTCCGATGGGGGATACGGGCTGGTGGGAATGGCCGAACGGGTGGCTCTCTGCGGCGGGACGATGCAGGCCGCGCCTCGTCCGGAGGGAGGGTTCCGCGTGGCGGCGCACATTCCGCTGCTGGTGCCGACGGCGAATCGTGGGTTCGGCCTCGATGCGGTAGACCACCTGCCATGATTCGGGTCCTGATCGCGGACGACCAAGCCCTGATACGGGTGGCGTTCCGGATGATCGTGGGTGCGCAGCCGGATATGGAGGTCGCCGGCGAGGCCGCCGACGGAGCGGTCGCGGTCGCGCTGGCTCGGCGGCTGCGGCCCGATGTGGTGCTCATGGACGTTCGGATGCCGGAGCTGGACGGTATCCAGGCGACCCGGCGGATCGTCGAGGTTCTGCCGCACGTCCGTGTGCTCGCCCTGAGCACCTTCGATCTGGACGAGCATGTCGTGGCCGCACTCCGAGCCGGCGCGTCGGGGTTTCTGCCGTTGGACGTCTCCCCTGAGGAACTCACCGAGGCGATCCGGATCGTCCATCGGGGGGACTCGGCGGTGGCACCGCGCCTGCTGACCTATCTGATCGGGACCTTCATCCAGACGTCACGGCCTCGGCATGCCATCGTGCCGCCCAGTCTCGCGGGCCTGAGCGCGCGTGAACTGGACATTCTCGTCCTCATTGCCCGCGGAATGTCCAATACCGGCATCGCCGGGACGCTGAGCATCGCCGAGTCCACGGTGAAGAACCACGTGACGAGTTTGTTCGGCAAGCTGAAAATCAGGGATCGCGCGCAGGCAGTCATTGCCGCCTACGAGGCGGGATTGGTCACGCCGGGCGCAGCCGCGGCCGAAGGCACAGGAACGGCACCGGCTGCTCTACCCGAGGACTAGGAGCCAGGTCCTACCCCGGCGCGTGGAGGTCGTCGGGCGGGGCGAGGCGATGCCGAAATCGCGAGGTTACGGTCTTTTTCATGGACATCGCGATGACTACGCCGGACCCGTCAATCAGCGCCGCGCCGCGCCGCATCGCCATCCTGGACGTGCTCCGCGGCTTCGCGCTCTTCGGCATCCTGATCGCCAATGTCATGGTCGTTTCGACGTTATTGACATTGGTGGGCGACGGTGATGATCTCCTGCTTTTCGACAGCGCGACCGACAGGGCCGTGCTGGCGGCGACGGATGTGCTGTTTCTGGGAAAGTTCTTTCTGCTCTTCTCCTTCCTCTTCGGTTACTCGTTCACGCTTCAGATCGAGGCGGCCGGTCGGGCCGGGGTCGCGGCCGTTCCGCGTCTGTTGCGCAGGTGCGGTGTGCTGTTCGCCATCGGCCTCGTCCATGCCTTTTTCCTGTGGTTCGGCGACATTCTCACCTTGTACGCGGTCTTGTGTTTGCTTCTGATCCTGCTGCGGAGGTTGCGACCGCTCACCGCCGCGGTCCTCGGCTGCGGGCTTCTCGTCGCGACCTCCCTGCTGGCCCTGGTGCCGAGCGACGGCAGCGGCCCGGACCTGGAGTTCCTCGACTTCGCCTGGGCCCATGAGGCCTACACCGGCAATCCGCTGGACACCCTCGGAGCACAGCTCACGCTTGCCCCGAAGTTCATGGGCGTCATCTGGACGGGGCAGGGGCCGCAGGCGTTCGGCATGTTCCTGCTCGGGCTGGCCGCGGGCAAGGTGCGTCTGCTGGAGAGCGGGCCGCGCCTGTCGCCGTGGCTCGTCCGCCTGCAGTGGATCGGCCTGCTGGCGGGTGGCTCGATGGCGATCTGGATGTTCGTCGGCACGGACGATGGTGAGCTGCCCGCCATCGGCGGCGCGCTCCAGACTCTCACCAACCCGCTGGTCACCTTCGCCTACGCCGTCACGATCGTGCGGCTCGCCGGCCGCGGCGGCACGTCTCGGCTGGCCGCCGCGCTGGCGCCCGCGGGACGGATGGCGGCGACGAACTACATCGCCCAGTCAGTGGTGTTCGCCGTCGTCTACACGGGCTACGGGTTCGCCCTCGTCGACCGCGTGCCGCCCCTCGGGGTCGTCGCCATCGCGGTGGTGACCTACATCCTCCAACTCGTCGCGAGTGCCTGGTGGCTGAAGCGGCACCCCTACGGACCCGTGGAGTGGGTCATGCGCGCCGTCACGAACGCGAAGATCCCGGTCTGGCGCTTGCCCCGTGATGGGTGAGCCGCGCTGGACGCACACCTTTGACGACTTTGGCTCGACTGTGAGGAGACGGCAGATGACCACCGACCGGACCGCCGCCGGCCTGGATCGACGCAAGTTCCTCGGTGGCTTCGGAGCACTCGGCGCGGCCCTGGCGCTGCCCGCCGGTGATGCGCTCGCCCTGACCAGCACCAGCGCGCCCGCGCCCGCGTCGCCCTCCGTAGGTCTGGCGGAGGCGTTCCGAGATCCCGGCCCGCGGCTCCGGCCTCGGTTCACCTGGTGGTGGCCCGGCCCGGCGGTGAAGGACGCCGAACTCCGCGCCGAGGTCAGGGAGATGGTGGAGGCAGGCTTCGGCGGGGCGCAGTTCTTCGAGGCCCCCGGCCTTGCCCACCCGCCGCACGACCGGCGGCCTCCCGAGCGGTTCCAGTGGGGCACCCCCCACTGGAACCGCCGAGTGGAGACGGCCCTGCGGGAGGCGCGGCACCACGACTTCCGCATCGACTTCCAGGTGAGCTCGGGCTGGCCGTGGAGCAGCCCTGCCGTGTCCGGCGAGCACGCCGCCCTTGCACAACAGCAACTCGTGTTCGGTCATCAGGAGGTGGCCGGACCGTCCAGGTTCAACGGTGTTCCGCCCCGTCCCGCTGACATGGACCGGCGAGACGCGCGGCTGGTCGCCGCCGTCGCCGCCCGGCTTCAGACCAAGGCGATCCTGGACCCGAAGCACATCACCGACCTGACACCGTTCCTGGACGGGCAGGGCAGGGTGCACTGGACGGTGCCCGAGGGGAGATGGGCCGTGTTCGGGTTCTGGCAAGTGCCCACCGGCCAGAAGTCGAACGACAGCACGAGCCCGAACGACCCGTTGGTCCTGGACCAGCTCAACGCCGAGGCCACCAGGGCGGCGACCGCCGACCTCGACCGGCGTCTCCTCGACCGCCTCGGGCCACTGGCCGCCGAGGTGGCCGATCGCTTCCACGAGGACTCGCTGGAGTTCCAGTTCACCGGCCTGCTGTGGACGGGCCGATTCCTAGAGGAGTTCCGCGCGCGCAGAGGCTATGACCTGACCGTCCACCTCCCGGCGCTGGCCGTGGTCAGCTGGCACTCCGACGATTTCGAAGCCAGCAGGCAGGTCTACGACTTCGCCGGCAGCGCCGGACAGCGCGTCCGGCACGACTACAACGAGACGCTGACGGAGCTGTGGATAGAGAACCATGTGCGCCCGGCGCGCACGTGGGCCCAAGGCCACGGCCTTGACTTCCAGGGGCGCGCGCACAACCTGAGCATGGACATCGTCGCGGTCAACAAGGCGTACGCGGCTCCGGACGCCGACCCGTTCGACGGCCCGATCGGCATCACGCGAATGATCACCTCGGGTGGCCGCCTGGCCGGGAACGAGATCGCCTCCCTGGAGATCGGGGACATCACCTACGGCGACTACATGATCACCCTTGAGGCGTTGAAGTACATGGCCGACAAGGGCTTCGTCGGCGGGGCGAACGAGCAGGTCTTCCACGGATTCCCCTACAGGTTCGCGAACGGCGCGGGCTGGCCGTCGTGGTGGCCGTGGTCTTCCGAGTACGACCTGGGTGGACGGGACTACGGGTTCGGTGAAGGCTTCACGCCGGCACTCCCACTGTGGCGGCACCTCCGGCCGTTCGCCGACTACCTCGCCAGGGCACAGACGGTGCTCCGGGCGGGCCGTCCGGTCACCGACATCGCCATCTACCGTGACATCCACGGATACGGCCGCGTCGAGGACCCGCGTACGGACGAGCGCGGCGATCCACTGCTGAACGCGGCCCTGGCCGCCTCCGGGTACAGCTTCGACATCGTCGATCCGGGCACCCTCGCCCAGGAGGAGACGGTGGTGCGGGACCAACGGCTGGTGGTCCAGGCACCGGGATACAGCGCGCTGGTCGTGGAGTTGGACGCGTCCAAGAATCAGGGTGTGGTCGACAACAGCGACGCCATGTCCGTGTCCGTGGCGCAGCGGCTGGTGTCGTTCGCGCGTGACGGCCTGCCGATCGTGTTCGTCGGCCGTTTCCCCGACCGGGGCGTGAGCCACCGCGACCCCGCGCGGGAGGACACGGCGGTGCGTGCGGCCGTGGCGGATCTCCGGCGCTCGCCACGGGTCCGGCTGGTGGACGGGGAGGCCGCCGTCCCGGCCGCGCTCGCGCAACTCGGTGTCCGGCCTGACCTGTCGTTCGACCGTCCACAGCAGGTGTACGGCGTGCACCGGCGGACCGCCACGGGCGACTACTGGTTCCTGTGCAACACCTCGGGCGCCTTGGACGAGAGCATCCGCCTTGTCGGCGGCACGACTGCGCGTTTCACGGCCTCGTTCGCGGTGGGGGACCGGGCTCCCGACCTCTGGGACCTGTGGACCGGCGAGATTCGCGGGTTGGGCTGCTTCCGGGTCGCCGACGGGCGGGTCGCGGTGCCGGTCGAGCTGGCCCCGGGGGAGACCGTGGTGATCGGCTTCGAGCGCCCGATCGGGTCACACGTCGAGCTCACCACGGCCGAGGCGGTCATCGTCCGCGGGGACGGTCTGCGCCTGCGCTCGACCCGGGCGGGTGCCGCGTCCGCCCGGCTGGCCGACGGGCGAACGGCGATGGTGGACTTCGGGCGGCTCCCGACGCCGCTGGAGCCGGCGGGCTGGACGTTGCGCGTGGAGGGCGCGGTCCCGAGCGGGAAGGACCGCCACGAGCTCCGGCTCGGACGGCTGGCGGACTGGCGGGCCATCCCCCGGCTGCGGGAGACGTCGGGAACGGGCACCTACCGGACGACGGTCAGGCTCGACGGAAGCTGGACCGGGGAGGGCCGTGGCGCCTACCTCGAACTCGGCCGGGTCGAGGGCGGCGTCCAGGTCCGGGTCAACGGGCGGCGCGTCCACCCGGCGAGCGTGGCCCCGCCCCGGATCGATGTCGGGCCCTTCCTGCGACCGGGCCGGAACACGATCGAGGTCGAGGTCACCACCACGCTCAGGAACCGGCTCACCGCGCTCGCCGAGCAAGGGAAGCCCGGCTACTCCCGCTTTCTGAAGCGTCCCGTCAAGACGCAGCCCTACGGGCTGATCGGTCCGGTGCGGCTCGTCCCCTACGCCGAGCGCGGTGTGGAGGCGTGAACCGCCGGCCAGGTCAGGTGCAGAGAGCCTGGTTGAGCAGGGCGTTCAGCGAACGGATGGTGATGAGGTCGGCCTCCCGATCGCCGCCCGAGCAGGTGAGGTTGATCGAGACGGCGACGCTGCGCTTTCCGACGGCCGTGACGCCGTCCGGGTCGTCTTCAGCGCCGGCTCAGAACTGTGCGCAGCGGGACGACGAACCGGTTCGGTTCCTCGGCGAAACCGGTGTGGTCGCCGGGGAACATCGTGGGCTCGATGCCCAGCGCCGCGGCGAGCGCCCTGGAGGTGCGGTCGCACTCCTGCCCGGTCGAGTCCTCGCCGATACCGATCACGAGGCGGATCGTGGTCGAGCGAAGAGCGTCCAGGTCGGGGCGCCAATGGGTGGTCGCGCGAAGTTCGTGGGCGAACCAGCGGCGTTCGTCGGCGACCTGCTGCGGATCGCGTTCGCCGCCGAACATGTGCTCCAGCGCGCCTTCGGGCACCTCGATGTCGGCATGCGCCATGAACTTGGTCCAGGCGCCGACGACGTCGCCGGACAGGTAGGTGGCGATGACGTCGTCGGTCTGCGCGTAGATCTGGTCGCGGTCGTCGAGCAGGTCGACCACCGGCGGCTCGTGAGCGATGACGGTGTGGACCAGGTCGGGACGGGTCTGGGCAAGAGCCAGCGCTGTCACGGCGCCGCCGCTGGACCCCAGGACCGCGGCCGGTCCCGCGTCCAGATGGGTCAGCAGCCGGGAGAGATCGTCGGCGCGTAGCTGGGGCGTCGAGTCCTGGCCGGGGTCGTCGAGGGTGCTGCGTTTGATTCCGCGGGGGTCGGTGGTGAGCACCGTATGGTCGTCGGCGAGCAGGTCGGCCAACGGTGCGAAGGAGTCGGCGTCCATGGGCGCGCCGACGAGCGCCACCAGCGGTCCCTGGCCGCGCAGCTCATAGTGCAGGCGTGCGCCGGGGACCCGGAGGGTCTGGACTGCCGCGGGGGTGGTTGAGGCGGAGGACATCGGTTTCTCCTCGAAGAGTGCTGTATCTCCTGTGAACTGAACTGAACTGTACAGGACAGTTGCTTCTGTACTCAAGAGTTCAGTTGTAGGTAGTGCATCACAGAGAAGGAGCCGGGCCGGCCGGTTGATCGACCAAACGGGCGAGCGGTTGCGTGCCCGTCGCCCCCGCCGACCTGGGGATTTCACGTCTGCGTCAGGCCAGGGACCTAGTTGGTGTCGAGTCGGCTAGGTCCTGCTGGAGGAAGAAGCCATGGAGCCTGCGATGCCCTACACCCCGGAGCCGTCGGATCCTGACGACCAGGGCTCGCCCACGCCGGAGCCGCGGGAGGAGCATCACCCCGGTGGTGGCCCGCCACGCGGCACTCCGCAGGGCGGCCGCGGCTTCGAACCCCAGCATGTGTTCATCAGCGTCATGCTGGCCGTCGTGGGTGCCTACACCACGACGAAGTCGATCACGGTGGTGGTGATCGCCGCGGTGATCGCCCTTCTGGTGACGGCGGTGATGAAACGGCGGTGAGGCAGGCGTAGCGCCGTGACGAGCCCGGTGCCGACCCCGACAGGTTCGGCGCCGGGCATCCTTGCGCCGGCCCGGGTACCCGACCCGCCAGACCTCCGACTCAAAGAATCTTCAGATCGGTTTTCACGTCCGGGCCCTCCCAACCCCCTAGTCCATGAGACCAGGGAAGGAGGGCTCCCATGAGCCCGACGGACGGGAGGGACGTACGTGCACAACGGCGAGGCCACTTCCCCGGCCACGTCCTCCGGTGTGAAGGCACGTCCGACCACACTTCCGGACTGGTTCGAGCAGTTCGGTCACGGGGAGCTACGAAGGTTGATCAAGGCAGCGATGGCAGCCGGCGCTTCCAGCCATGACGCGCAGGACGCTGTTTCCCAGGTCCTTGCCGACATGGTCGCCCGCGCCCGGCGAGGAGAAAGGATAGATCACCCCACAGCCTATGCGCGTCGCGCCGTGATCAACGCGGTCAAGTATCAGGCGCAGCGCGAGAGAAACCTGATTCAGAGATTGGTCAGCAACGGTTACTGCCTCCGCGAGGGCGCCGATGACGACACCCTGTCGCGCCTGGAGAACGCGCAGACGATCGAAGAAGCCCTGCGCCGGCTACCACCGGCTCAGCGTGAGGTTCTCGGATGGGTGATAAAGGGCCTGTCCCCGGTAGAGATCGCAGAGCGAACGAACAAGACACCTGATACGGTCCGGCAGAATTTAAGGCACGCGCGCAGAACGCTCCGCTCCCAATTGCAGAAAGTTCCTTCCAACCCGCCAAGCCCCTTGCCTGACCAGCCCAGCACCTCGGCTACAGACGACAGGGGGGAGGAGTCCCGGTGAATGATGACGTGAACGAGTACTGGAACGACGAGGTCGGCACTTCCCATCAACTGCACGACCCCGTCTCGGCAGATGACCCCGCGGCCGAGCTGGCACGGGAACTGGCCGGCTACATGGATGAGATCGATCGGGTCGTCGACGAGCAGATAAGCGACACGGATCTCGACGCGATGCTGGCGCAGATCATCCAGGCGGCCACCCCGTTCCCCGAGACATCGCCCCCGGAATCGTCCTCGACCGCGAAGACAAAGTCCACCGTTCCAAGAGACGACGCGTACACCGACTGCGCCGAAGGGGTTTATGTCGCCCTGTCCCAGCCGGCGGCCCCTTCGCCCGTCGACCTGACGAAGCGCGTGGGCGTCGGCCCACTCCAGGCTCACGAAATCGACTCGGCCGTCACCGAGGCGGTGGAGGAGTACGTGAGCCTTGCGCTGGCCGGAGCATCTGACAGGGTCGGCACGGTCCTCCAGGAGACCGAAAGGCTGTACAGGGACGCGCTCGGCAAGGCCGAGGAAATGCGGTCCGACTTCCAGCGACAGCTGACAGAAGCCGGCCGGGCCTGCGCGGCGGCTGAAGAGAGGGCTCGTCAGGCGGAGCAGGCCACGGATCGTCTCGGAGCGCTCATCACCTCCTTGAGCGAACAGGTCCGAACGTTGACGCATCAGGTTCAGGTGATGCGTGTCCAAGCGGAGTCCAGTGCCGCGGCCCGCCCATCACCCGAGGAACCCAGGGAATCGGTCTGGGGCGAATGGAATGCTCCATCGACGAGATCTCCCTATGTGCGACCGGTCGGCAATTCCCCGAAGAACCCGTCCGATGCCGCGCAGAGGTCGATAGGGATGATCTTCGACGGGACGTACACCTACGGCGAGGGAGCCCTGACGGGTCCGTCGCTTCCAGGTGCCGTCGGCCGGCACCGACGCGGCATCAACCGTTCGAGAGGCAGGCGCTCCTCCTCCTCGGCGGTGCAGGGGGAGCCGGTATTCGGGGAGCCCAGCGAAACCGACGTGTTCCTGGGAGAACGCCGGCATCGCAGGGCGAAGGGTGCCAGAACCAGGCTGCTCACCACCGGGCCGGTCGCAGGCGAGGTGGACTTCAACCGTTTCCCCCCGGGAAACTGCAGCATCCTCACCGCCGACATCGCCGATTTCTCCCGAAGGGGTACATCCGAGCAAGAAGGAGCACGTCGGGCGCTGTACCTGTGCCTGCGCAAGGCACTGGAAATGGCTCTGATCTCCTGGGATGCGTGCTACCACGAGGACCGAGGCGACGGCCTGCTGTTGGCTATCCCGCCTTCGATCCCGGGACGTCGTATCCTTGACCAGGTATTCCCGGGCCTCGGCAGCGAAGTACGCCGATACAACCTGACGGTTCGCGAACATTCCCGCATCCGGGTGCGCCTGGGTGGCCATCTCGGCCCCGAGTGGGACGCGATGAGCGACATACCAGACGAGGCGATCGCGCTGGTGAGCGTCCTCATGAAATCGGCCGAACCCAGCCAGGGCGCCGCCACCGGCTCGTCTCCCGTCAGCTTCATGGCCTCCGATCTCTTCTTCCATCACATCGTGCCCTGGGAACTCCAGGCGGAGTTCAAGCACATAGAACTCGGAACCGGTGACAATGGTCCACTCATCGGATGGAGGTATGCTCCGACATCGCAAGGCGAGAACGCCGTATCCCCCAGAGAAGTAGGTCCTGCCCGGCATTCACCGACCTCTCTCACGGCCGCCCAGATCCGGATACTCGACGCCATCGCCTCAGGTGTGCCCGTCCCCCAGGCCGCGGCACAGTTGGAACTCACCCCCGGCGGTCTTCGCCGGGAGGTGCGTTCGATCTGCGATCATCTCCAGGTGAGAACACCGATAGAGGCTGTCGTGTGGGCGGTACGCCGCAACCTCTTGGGAACGAACGCCGGCCTGGGGACCAGCGAATTGGAGAGGGATTTGCTCGATCAAACGCAAACCCGCTGCGACATCGCTTGACACCTTGTCCGGCTTCGTTCGTGCGGTTCCACCAGGTGAGTGCGGTCACCGAGTCGTGGGCTTCCTTGGTGTCACCGAGCGGAATGAGGCGACGCCGCTGCCGCGTAGCCTCGTGAGGGAGACTGACGGTGGGCGATTGGCGGATCGCTGGCTTCACGGAAGTCCGCGAACTGGGCTCGGGATCTCAGGGACGGGTCGTCCTGGCCCGCCGCGAGGACACCGGCACACCGGTGGCGATCAAATACCTGACTCGCCAGGCGGAAGACGAAAGGGCTCGCCTGCGTGATGAGGCGGTCATGCTGGGCCGGATCCGTGACCCCCATGTCGCCCGGCTCTACAGCCTGGTGGAAGGCGAGCACGGCACGGCGATCGTCATGGAGGCGGTCGAGGGCGTCTCGCTGAAGCGGATCCTGGCCGAGCACGGCGCGCTGGCCCCCGAGGCCGCGCTGACCGTGCTCAAAGGATCGTTGCTCGGGCTTGCCGCGGCGCATGCCGTCGGCGTGATCCATCGCGACTACAAACCCGCCAACATCGTCGTCCGGGCGGACGGGCTCAGCAAGCTGATCGACTTCGGGGTGGCGACGCCGGTGGGGCGGCGGTCCCGATCCGGCACGCCGTTCTACATGGCACCCGAACAGTGGCGGGGGGAGCCGGCCACCCCGGCCACCGACGTCTACGCCGCCGCCTGCGTGTTCTTCGAGTGCATCACCGGTCGCCGTCCCTACCCGGTGTCCGCCTCATCAGCGCTGATGGGGCAGCACCTCACCGCGCCCGTCCCGCTGGAGGGAGTGCCCGAGCCACTCCACCCCCTTCTCACGCGCGGAATGGCCAAGAACGCCGCCCACCGTCCGGCAGGTGCCCGAGACCTGGTCGCCGAGCTGGAGGAGGTCGCCGCCGCGGCCTACGGTGCGGATTGGGAGCGGCGCGGCGTCCACGCGCTGGCCGGCGGGGCCGTCGCGCTCGCCGCGGTCTTCCCGCTGGTCGCCTCCGGGCTCTCCGCCGGGACGGCCGCGGTGGGTGTGACGAGCGTTCTGGGGGCCAAAGCCACCGCGGTCGCTGTAGGCGCAGCCGTGGCCATCACCGCGGGTGGCGCCTACGTGGCCGCCAATCGCGATGAGGCACCCGGGAGCACCGGTGACGCGGTGACCTTCAAACTGACCTCCGCGACCTACAAGACCCGCCTGACGGAGGCGACGACGCAGTACGTCACCGTGGACGGGATTCGCGACTCCGCCAAGGAGACCAGGATCAACACGATCCTGAGGAACTCGGCCGACGGCCTGGTCCGCCGATGGTCGGACGAGAGCTCGAAGTACGGCCTGCATCCCAGCGGCCAGCGCTGGCTGGCCGCCGCGACCGCGACCCTCGGCGCGCGAGGGCCCAGCCTCCTGTCCGTTTACGACGAACTGACCAGCCCCCAGACGACCAGCGGCTACATCAGTGGCCTGGTCGTCGCCGTGGACCTGACCGAGGGACGGCGGCTCGGGCCCCGGGACCTCCTGCTGCCCTCCGCCTTCACCACGGCCGGGCTCCGCGCTCTGGCCAGGGAGATCACTCGGGGCGATCCCGACGGGAAGATCCCCGACGGCTCCATCTGCTTCGGGGCCCGGCCTCTCGCGGCCACGGACCTGACCCGCGAGTGGCTGGGCCTGCTGCCGACGGCCCGCGGCATGACCTTCGTCATCACCGAGATCTCCGGATTGGACTGCGACGGAACCGAGCGGGGAAGGCAGTTCACGGTGCCCTACGCACGCCTGCGATCGTTTGTGCGGCCCGACGTCATCGAACGCGCCACGACCACTCGTCCCTGACGTGGGCCGAGCGTGTTCAGCACAGGTCGGAGGGCACGACGTCCGGCGTATTCGGCGGGATCTGTTCCGTTGGTGCCGCATCGGCAGACGGCTGACAGCGCGCTGGGAGTGGTTTGTGAGCGGCGGGGTGGAGGGTGAGGACGTTCCCGTCGTCAATCACTAGGGGGTATGGGTTGATGCCCAGACGTGTTCTCTCGTCGGATCGTGCGGTGCGGCCACGGTGGACACGCACGGTCGTGGCCTCGGCGCTGGCGGTGGCCGCGGCGTTCCCGGTCGCCGCGGCGGCCGCACCGTCCGCGTCTCAGAGCGGTGCCGGCGAGCAGCGCGCTCAGCTGCGGCAGCTGGCGCGGACGCTGGTGGACGCCGGTGCACCCGGCGTGCTCGTGCGAGTGGACGACGGCCGCGGCCGGCCGGTCGAGATCGCCGAACAGGCCGCCTGGAGCCGACGTGATCACCTGCTCGGGGTGGGGGACGAGTTCCGGGTGGCGTCCAACACCAAGACCATGATGGCCACGCTCGTCCTGCAACTGGTCGCCGAGGGCAAGCTCGACCTGACCGACCCGGTGGAGAAATGGCTGCCGGGGAAGGTGCCCAACGGCGAGGCGATCACGCTGCGCATGCTGCTGAACCACACCAGCGGACTGTTCGACTACACCGAGGACCCCGTGCTTCGGCCGTCGCTCCTCGGCAGGAGTCAGCGACGGTGGACCTCGGCCGACCTGCTCGCCGTGGGGGTGAAGCACGATCCGCTGTTCGCGCCGGGCGCGAAATGGTCGTACAGCAACACCAACTACGCCGCGATCGGCGCCGTCGTGGAGCAGGTCACCGGGACGAGTCTGGACGTGGTGCTCCGGGATCGGATCGCCCGGCCGCTCGACCTCAGGCATACCTACTTCGCCACCGACTCCACCTGGCGCGGCCCTCACGCCCACGGCTACGAACCCGATGCCGCGCACCTGCCACCGGGCGTGCCGCCCGAGTTCCGGGATATCGCCGGTGTGCACCGCCATGGTCATGTGGACGTCTCCGACAACGACCCCGGATGGGGCGGGGCGGCCGGGGCGGTGGTATCCACCACGCGGGACTGGTCCCGGTTCTACACCGCGTTGATGTCCGGCAAGCTGCTGCCGCCCGCGCAACTCGCCCAGATGCGCACGACCGTGCCGGTGGATCCGCACCAGCCGGACGGGCCCGGCTACGGCCTGGGCATCCAGACCGGTCCCAGCGCGTGCGGCACTTTCTGGGGTCACGACGGCGGTATGCCCGGTTACCTCAGCGTCAACATCACCGACCGCACCGGCGGCCGCACGGCGACCATGCTCGTCTCGACGGAGTCCTGGGCCGAGTTCGGTGCCGACCCGAAGATGACCGAGGCTGCCCAGTCACTCCAGAAGGCTCTGATCTGCTCGATGTTCGGCAAACCCGTGCCGGCCGCGGCTCACGCGGGCTGACCGTCACGGCCGTCCCCGGGTGCGGTGATGATCGCGGACACCAGGTCTTCGGCCTCGGTCCGTGACATCGCCGCACCCGCGGCGTGCGCGGCCGCGAACGCCGCGCCGCCCAGGGCGGACGTGGCCCGCCGCGTGATCATCGGGACGTCGGTGTCCCCGAAGTCGTCCCACCCCCGCAGGACGGTGGCGGCCCCGAGCAGCCGTCCCGCCCGCTCCGGACGATCGCGGGACACCTCGATCGCCGCGACCACGACCGTGATCGCGGCCGCGACCGGTGTGTGCCAGGTCAGCGTCAGGTGCACCGCCGGGTGGTCGAGCCGGCGTACCGCCTCGTCCGGACGACCTTCCGCGACGTCCACCTGGGCGAGCACGGCCAGCAGCAGCGCGGCCAGATACGGGGGCGACCGGTAGGTCACCGCCTCGGCCAGGCCGGCGCGCGCGTGGTCACGGGCCGGCCCCGGCCGCCCGGCTCGCCATTCCAACCGCGCCAGGCCCAGGTACACCTGGGCCTGGGATTCCGCCGATCCGGTTCGCTTGACCTGGTCGAGGAGGTCCATCAGCTGCCGCCGTCCGGCGTCGGCGTCGCCGTCCTGAGCCCGGTGCAGCGCGGCGGCCACCTCGTTCTCCATCGAGTGCTCGGGCATGCCGAGTTCCCGGAAGTACTGGGTGGCCCGCTCGGCCAGCGCGGGCGCACCGGCCGGTTCGCCGGCCCGCCGCGTCGCCGCATGGAGGGTGCTCAGCGTGATCGCCAGGCCCCAGCGTTCCCCGACCTCCTCAAAGCCGGTCAGCGCGCGCGACAGCAGGCGCGTCGCCTCGGTGGCGTGTCCGGTGTTCATGGCCAGCACGCCTCGAACCAGCAGGACCAACGACCGGCTCCAAGGATCCGCCCGCTCGTCCGGGACACCGAGCATGTCCGGCGCGATTCGATCGCCCGAACCTATGGCGAGCACCAACCAGGCCATTTCCAGAATGGGGTGGGTGCCGGGGGCGGCGTTCTCCAGCGCCTTCCTGATCTGATCTAGCGTTGCCTGCGCTTCGTCCGGTCGGCTGATGGTCTCGGTCGTCGCGAGCGCATGCGCGACCGCCACCAGCGCGCGCGCCCGCGGCTCGGTCGAGCCGCGGGTCTGGAGCACCCGGCCGAGCAGGTCCAGCGACTCCGGCGGGTGGTCACGCAGGAACCAGAACCAGCACAGTGCGGTACCGAACCGGACCGCCAGGTCGCCGTGACCGGACTCGACCGCCCAGCGGATCGCCGCCGACAGGTTGTCCCGTTCCGTGGACAGGCGGACCAGCCAGCGGAGTTGTCCGGACGTGCGCAGGTACGGGTCAGCGGTCTCGGCCAGGTGGAGGAAGAACTCGGCGTGCCGTGCGCGGACGAGGTCGACCTCGCCTCGCCCGGCCAGTTGATCGAGCCCGTACTCCCGGACGGTCTCCAGCACGCGGTAGCGCGGCTCGATCGGGTCGGCAGGCTCCACCGGGTGCAACAGGGACTTGTCGACCAACGCCATGAGTAGTTCCCGGACGTCGCTCGACCGGCCGATCGCCTCCGCCGCGTCCTCGGTGAAGGAGCCGGGCACGACCGACAGCCGCTCCAGCAGCGTCCGCTCGTCGGTGTCGAGCAGATCCCAGCTCCAGCCCACCGCGGCGCTCAAGGTCCGGTGGCGGGGCAGGGCGGTGCGGCTGCCGCCGGTGAGCAGCCGGAACCGGTCGTCCAGGCGTGCCGCGACCACCTCGACCGGCAGGGCGCGCAACCGTGCCGCGGCCAGCTCGATAGCCAGCGGCAGCCCGTCCAGGCGGTGGCAGATCTCGATCGCCGCCGTCAGCGCGTCACCTTCCAGAGCGAAGCCCGGCCGCACCGCGGCAGCCCGGTCGTGGAACAGCCGGACCGCCGCGCAGTCGCGGGACCGCTCCGCCGGCGCCCCCGGCTCGGGCAGTTCCAGCGGGAGCACCGGGTGCAGCGTCTCGCCATCGATCCGCAACGGTTCCCGGCTGGTGGCGAGCACCCGCAGCCCCGGGCACCGGCCGAGCAGGGCACCGGCGAGCGTGGCGGCGGCCTCGATCACGTGTTCGCAATTGTCCAGCACCAGCACCAGGTCGTCGTCCGCGAGCGTCTCGGCCAGGTGGTCCAGGACTCCCGCCGGGGTGACGGGCACGCTCTCCTTGCGTGCCCGCACCAGGTCGAGCACCACGCGGGGCACGTCGTCCGCGCCGACCGGGGCCAGCGAGACGAACCACACCCCATCGGACGGCGAGAGCTGCCGGCCGATGGTGCTGGCCAGCCGGGTCTTGCCCGCTCCTCCGGGACCGACCAGGGTGACCAGCCGAACGCGGTCGAACAGCCCGACCACACGGCGGACTTCGTCGTCGCGTCCCACGAAGCTGGTGAGCGGAACCTCCAGATTGCCGTGTGATCGGCGGGTTCGGGGGAGCTCACCACGTAGCACCGCGAGGTGGGCCTGCTGGAGTTGCGGTCCGGGATCGCTGCCGAAGTCGTCCGCCAACAGAACGCGGATCCGCTGGTAGGCGGCCAGTGCCTCGGCGCCGCGGCCGTTCAGCGCCAGGGCTCGGATCAGCTGGGCGTGCAGCCGTTCGCGGAGCGGATGCGCGGCGGCCAGCGACTCCAGCTCGGCGACCAGATCGAGATCGGCGCCCAGCGCGAGTTCGGCCTCGACCCGGTCCTCCAGGGCGGCCAACCGGGCCCGGTCGAGTCGTTCGGCCTCGGCGGCGGCGAACGGCGCCTCGCGCACGTCCGCCAGAGCGGGCCCGCGCCACAGGTTCAGCGCCTCGCGCAAGGTGGCGGAGGCCTCGGCGGATCGGGACTGCTCGAGCATGCGCCGCCCCGCGCGGGCCAGCCGCTCGAACCGGACGGCGTCGACCGCTTCCGGCTCGACGGCCAGCCGGTACCCGTCGGGACCCGAGGTCAGCAGCCCGGGGTCGTTCAGGACGCGCCGCAACCGGGACACCAGGGAGTGCAGCGCGTGCAGATGCTCGTCCGGTGTCTCGCCCCACAGCGCCTCGACCAAGGTCCCCGGCTGGACGGCATGTCCGGCGTCCAGCGCGAGCCGGGCCAGCAACGCGCGCAGCCGTGCGCCCCCGACCCGTGCCGGGCCGGTGGCGGTGTCCAGGACCAAGGAACCGAGAATGCCGACGCGCACCGTATGCCCCCGTTACACGCCGACCATGACGCCGCTCCGTCCGATTCTATGAGCGAGTTCTCCGCACTAGCGCGGGGTCGAGCGTGTCGAGACCAGCTCTTGGGGCGTGTTCCGCATGAGGGTGTAGTTGCGGCCGATCTCGCTCGCCGCGAGCAGGACGAGCGGAAGGTATTCCTCTGTCATCTTCTGGTGCGTGACCTCTGCCGCGATGGCGCTCAGGTTCACCGCCGCGATCACCTCGCCGTCACCGTCCCGGATCGGCGCGGCGATCGAACACACTCCCGGGGACATCTCCTCATTGGTCGCGGCCCACCCTCGTGACCTGATCTCGCGCAGATCGTCCTCCAGGAGCTCGATCGGCTGCTCCCGAAACGCCGGAACCGAGGACGTGGACGGTGTCGCCAGGGCGTGCGCGAGGTCGTCCGGTGCCAGCGAGGAGAGCAGCATCTTCCCCAGTGCGGTGCTTCGGGCGGGGAATCGTGTTCCGACGGTGATGGTCGTGGCGACGACCTTCGGGACCGCGGCGCGTGCCACGTAGATGATGTCCGCTCCGTCGAGCTGCGCGACCGACGCCGCCTGGTTGGTGGCGATGACCAGCTCCCGGAGATGGGGCTGGGCGATCTCCCAGAGGCCGGCCGAGAGCGTGTAGGCGACGCCGAGTTCGAGGACGCGCGGGGTGAGCAGGAAACCGGCCGGCGTCGATCGTACGTACCCGAGTTGCTCAAGGGTCAGCAGGATCCTGCGCGCCGTCGCGCGGGCCAGTCCGGTCTCGCCCGCGACCTCCGTCAGCGACATCGCGCGCTGATGAGAGCCGAACGCCTTGATGACATCGAGGCCGCGGGCCAGCGCTTCCACGAAGTCGGGGCTGGTCTTGTCGCGCGACATAGGAACCTCTCCAGTACGTCTGAACACACCCGATGGCAACCGTATAGCGCACAACTGTACGGCAGAAGCAGATCGGGGTTGAGGTGCAGGTAGAACGCTCGAATCCCTTGACAGTGGTGACGGGAGCCACATAGCTTCGACCGCACTGCGCACAGAACGCCGCTGTGCGAACAAGAGATCAACGATGGGGAGTGGCGACGGCGACGGGCGCGCCGCCGCCGACGGCGGCTGCCCGCTGGCTCGACCTGCTTCGCGATGACGACCTCGTCCTTGGTGGAGACTCCTTCAGCGCGGTGACCCCGCGCCCCTGAGAGCCTCCTCCGATCTCATTCACCCCGAGTCCGGCATGTCCGGGTTTCACCTGCGACCGACCTCGCGGTCAGCGAGCCGACCGGGCCGACCGGGCCCCTCGGGCACAGCCTCGGCTGGCCGGATCAGTCGGCGAACCAGCGAACGAGAACCCGCGCACCGCGCAGGTCAGATTGAGGAGACACGACAGTGGCAGGCTCACACCGCATCCAGGCGATGGCGGCGATAGGCGTTCTCATGCTCGCGCTCGGCGCCTGTGGATCGTCGGGCACATCGTCGTCCGGAAGCACCGCGGACACCACGAGTACGGCGCTCAAGGCGCTGACCGGAACCGAGACCTATGGGCAGCCACCGACGAAGGCGCCGGCGGTGGCGGCCGGCAAGAAGGTCTGGATCGTCTCCTGTGGCCAGAGCGCCATCGGCTGCCAGACCGGGGCCGAAGGCGCGAAGCAGGCGGCCGAGGCGCTCGGCTGGACCGCCCAGATCTGTGACGGCAAGCTCAACGCGGGCGGCGCGTTCGCCGGCTGCGTCCGCCAGGGGACCGCGGCGAAGGTCGACGCGATCATCACCGAGGCGATCGACTGCGTGGCCGTCAAGGAGCCGCTGAGCGAGGCGAAGGCCGCCAAGATCACCACGATCAACTTCTGGGGCTTCGACTGCGATACCGGTCAGAGCGCCACCGGCGAGCGGATGTTCACCGCGTCGGTCGTTCCCTCCAAGAGCCACGCGACCAACGAGGCGTATCAGGAGGCGATCGGGGAGGCTCGTGCCGAGTGGATCAAAGCGCGCTCCGGCGGCAAGGCGACCGTGATCGAGCTGGACTTCGTGGGGACCAACATCGGTGCCGCCCTGCACAAGGGATTCCAGCGGGGAATGAAGGGGTGCGCGGACTGCACCGTCAAGACCGTCGAGGTGACGCACCAGACCTTCGGCAACGCCCGGCAGATCATTGAATCGGCGCTGCTCAAGAACCCGCAGGCGAACTGGGTCGCGGTGCCGCTGGACTCGCTCGTGCTCGCGGGCGCCGGCCAGGCCGTCGCCGGCTCGCCGCGCCGGGCGGACCTGAAGCTGATCGGCGGCGAGGGGCTGCCGCCGAACCTCAACCTGATCCGCCAGAACCAGGGCCAGAGCGCGGCCGTCGGGCAGCCGATCGACTGGTACGGCTGGGCCTCGATCGACACGCTCGTCCGGGCCTTCGCCAAGGAGGCCCCGGCGCCGGCGGGCATGGGCTTCCAGATCATCGACGACAAGAACCTGCCGGGCGCCGGCGCGTACCAGGCCCCGGTCGACTTCAGGTCGGCCTATCGACGGGCGTGGGGACTGTGACCTCCCCGGACACCGGTGCGGCCACCGGCGCCGGCTCGGCGCCGGTGGCCGCACCACCGGCATCGCTCGCGGTGGCGCGGGTGAACAAGTCGTACGGGCCGGCGTCGGTGCTGCGTGGAGTGTCCTTCGAGCTCACTCGGGGGCACATCCACGCGCTCGCCGGCGGCAACGGCTCGGGTAAGTCGACCCTGATCAAGGTCCTCGCCGGGATCGAACGGGCCGACAGCGGCGTGCTCAGCCGTCCTGGCCGCTCCGAGGTCGAGTTGTCCGGGTTCACTCCGGTCCAGGCCCGGGAGGCCGGGCTGCGGTTCGTGCACCAGGACCTCGGACTCCTGCCCGACATGACCGTCGCCGAGAACGTCGCCTTCGCCCGAGGCTTTCCGAAGCGCGGTGGTCGCCGGATCGCGTGGCGGAGGCTGCACGACAGCACGCGGGCACTGCTCGCGCGCTTCGAGGTCGACGTCGATCCCGGCGCGACCGTGCGCACCCTCCGTCCCGCGGATCGCGCGATGGTCGCGATCGCGCGTGCGCTGGCCGATGACGACCCGGACCAGGTTCTGGTCCTGGACGAACCGACGGCCAGCCTCCCCCACCACGAGGTCGACATCCTCCTGGACGGGCTGTCCCGGCGTGCGAAGCAGGGACAGACCATCCTGTATGTCAGCCACCGGCTCGACGAGGTGCTGTCGGTGGCCGACTCGGTGACCGTCCTCCGCGACGGTGTGGTCGCGGCCACCCGCGGCACCCAAGGGCTGGACCAGCTCCAACTCGCCGAACTCATGGCCGGCCGTTCCCTGGGGACGCTCTATGGCGACGAGCGTCACCCGAGCTCGGCGGCCGAGCCGGAGCCGTCCGTCCGTCCGGCTCCCGTGCTCGAAGCACGAGGGCTGTCGGCCGGCCGGATCAGCAACATCGACCTGGACGTACGAGCCGGGGAGATCGTCGGCCTTGCCGGTCTCCTCGGGTCCGGCCGGTCGACGCTGCTGAGGACGATCTTCGGCGCCGTTCGCCCGACGTCCGGGACGTTGAAGCTCGAGGGTGAGGCGGTGACGTCGCCGTCGATCAAGACGGCCATGCGCCGCGGAGTCGCGCTCGTGCCCGAGGACCGGCTCGCCGATGCCCTCTTCCACGAGTCATCGGTCGCGCAGAACATCACCATCGCCACGCTGGCGCGCTACGTGCGCTGGCTGCGGCTCTCCCGCTCACGCGAGCGGGCCGTGGCCGCAGACATGATCGGCGACCTACAGATCAAGACGACCGGCCCGGACCAGACGGTGGCCCGCCTTTCGGGCGGCAACCAGCAGAAGGCCGTCGTCGCCCGCTGGCTCCAGCGCGCCCCTCGCGTCCTGCTCCTCGACGAACCGACCCAGGGCGTCGACGTCATGACCCGCGCCGACATCTACGAGCGCGTGCGCACGGTCGCCGCGACCGGCACGTCCGTGATCGTCGCCTCGTCCGATGTCGAAGAGCTGGCTCACCTCTGCGACCGGGTGGTGGTCCTCAGGGCGGGACGCGTGACCGCGGAGCTCTCCGGAACGGAGATCTCCGTTCGCGACATCGTCAAATACTCATATGCGGACAAGGAGGCATCATGAGCGGCACCCGCTTGCGTGAATCGACGCGGGAATCGGCATCGGATCAGCCGGTCGTCGCAAGGACCAGGCGCCTCAGCGCGTTCGGGGAACGATACGGACTCGTCTTCCTGCTCGCCGGGGTCATCGTGTTCTTCAGCGTGCTGCCCGCGAGTTCGGCGGCCTTCACCACCACCGCCAACATCCAGTCGGTACTCGCGAGCATCGCCGTCGTCTCGGTGCTCGCCATCGCCACGGTCTTTCCGCTCGCATGCGGGCAGTTCGACTTCTCGATCGCGGCCACGTCGCTGGTGTCGTCGATCGTCTGTGCCGCGATGATGGCTAACCACCAGGCCCCTCTGGTACTCGCGGTCCTGTGCGGCGTGGGTGCCGGCGTGCTGATCGGTCTGGTCAACGCCGTGCTCGTCGCCCTTCTGCGGCTCAACGCCTTCATCATCACGATCGGCACGGCCACGCTTCTCCCAGGACTGGTGCAGTGGTACACGCACGGCGTCGACCTGGTCCGCGACATCCCGCAGCCGCTGCGCGACTTCGGGTCGCTCACGTTGCTCGGGCTTCCCCGGGTCATCTGGCTGGTGGCGCTCATGACCGCCGTCTGCTGGTTCGTCCTGGCCCACACCGCCTTCGGCCGGCGGCTCTATGCGGTCGGGAGCAACGCGTCCGCCGCCCGGCTGGTCGGCATCCCCGTCACCGCGCTGACCTTCTGCGCGCTCGGGATCTCGGGTGGCCTCGCCGGCGTCGCGGGCGTGATCCTCACCGCCCGGAACGGTGGCGGGCTCGTCAACAGTGGCGTCGACCTCCTCTTTCCGGCGCTCGCCGCCGTCTTCCTGGGCGCCACGGCGATCGATCCGGGCCGCTACAACGTGCTGGGCGCGGTCGTCGGCACCCTGTTCGTCGCCGTGTCGGTCAGCGGCCTGACGCTCGCCGGCGCCGCGGAGTGGGTCCCCGCCGTGTTCAACGGCGCGGCACTGATCGTCGCGGTCGCCGTCTCGACACTGTTGGCGCGTCGGCGCGGTAGCTCTCCCGGAGGCGCCGGCTAGATCGCCGGCCGGACGTACGGCGGCCGGCGCGGGAACCGGTCAGCTGACCGACCCCGTGCTCTCCCACGACCGAAGGGATCCCTTCAAGGCAATCCAGCCTGGTCAAGTTCGTTCTTGAGAGCGGACTTGGCCTTGTGCCGAGCGCGTAGGGAGGCCAACTCGCGCCGGAAGCCGCCGTGCTCGCCGTCCCGCTCGACCAGTAGCCGTGCCTCGGCGAGCAGTCGCGCGGCCCGCGAGTACCCCTGCTTCTGCTTGCTCGTGATCTCCCGCTCCGCCAGCTCGACGAAGAGCGGGATCACGTCGGCGGGGTGGGAGATCGCGCGTTCCTTCGCCGCCTCCAGCAGTGGCACTCGATGGCCTCGCTCCCAGGACCGCCTCGGCCTTGGCGAACCGTTCTTCGAGATCCTCGTAGGAAGGGACGCACGCGACCTTGATCGCGCGCCCCACACGGTGGCGTAGGCCCTGAGCGTCGAGAACGTCATGCATATCGGCGCCGGCGGTCACCTCCAGCCGGGCGCGCACCATGGGGTGGATCTTGGCTGCGCACAACAGCTCTTCGACCAGCCACCCATGGTCCTGGCCCGCGAGAAAGGCGCGCAGCCGGGCATCGGTGATCTTCTCCGGCGGCTCGGGCGGAATCAGCGTTCCCGGCTGCGCCGGCCAGGCGAGGGCGACCGCCACGCAGTGCTTGCAGAACCTGTCGTCGGCTCCCTGGGGGCAGGTGCAGCCGCCGCTGACTCCCGTGCCGGTCAGGTAGAGATCCACCTCGTAGGAATTCGAACCGACGACCTTGGCGGTCGCGGTGGTCTCCGTGACCGACAGATCCTCGACCCGGCCCTGATCGAAGTAGGACTTCCCCCGGTCGAAGGTTCGCGAACCGGACGACTGGCGAATCTCAGAAGAGTCGCAAACGGCCACCGCATCCCGACCTTGTGGTGAGGCCGGACCCGCTAGTCGCGGCCAGCCCGTCCACCAGGAGCTTCGGCGCGTCGATAAACGAAGGCCATATTGCGATGATGTTCGAAATGTTTACCGAGTCAGGGAGCCGTGGATTATTCCTGGGTGTCCGGAGCCGGACGGTCGGGATGAAAGATCGTTCTCGCTGATAGCGTCGAAAGCCGCTGATCTCATTTTGCGAGGACCAGGCGGGGGCATGGACGATCAGATCAGTCGGGCACGCCAGAAGTTGGCGGCCCTGCGAGCCGATGGCGACAGCGGTGAGGCACCGGTCAGGGGCATCCCGCTCAGGGCGGTCGCCACTTCCGAGGACGAGCGCATCCGGGTGACCGCTGTGAATCGGCGAGTCGAGAACATCGAGTTGGACGCCCGGTTGCTGCGCTTGGAGCCGGCCGAACTGGCCGACCGCCTCGCCGCCGTGGTGAATGCCGCGTTGAAGCAGGGGCGTGCTCTATCGGCAAGGGCCGAGGACGTCCCGTACGTGGACATGGAATCGATCCGGCAGGAGCTCGATGGCGTCCTGGACGACGGTCTGATCGGCATGCAGCGGATGACGAGTTCGCTCGGGGAGGCCGTCGCCCAGATCAATCGGCGTGCCACAATGCGCGGTTCTTTCGAGCCGCCGGATCTGGAGACTTTGTTCGAGCAGACCCGGGCTGTAGTGGCCTCCGCTCACCGAGGGCAGGCCGACGAACGGGCCGAAGCGTCCGCGGTGAACGGCCGCGTGCACGCCGTCGCGTCCTGGGACGGCCAGGTCGTGCGGCTCGTCCTCGATCAGGGCCTCGGTCTCGTCGATGTCGCGGACGGGGTGTGCGCGGCTGTGAACGAGGCGCTCGCCGAGGCCGAGAGCCGCGCCCGTCGAGCCGCCCAGCCTTCGGCCGAGTTCGCCGATGGAGTTCGCGCCGTCCAGGAGACCGGGGTGACACTACTCCGCGAATATGCGGCGTCCCTGCAAAGCCTGATGAACAGCGCACAGCCGAAGTAAGTCTGCGACACCTGGAGATCTCATGGCACCCGAACTCAGGGTCGACCACCAGCAGATGTTGAAGACCGGCCGCCGCCTCGACGAGGCGGCCCAAGGGGTGCGGTCCCACTGGGAACAGTTCCGAGGCGAGTTGGACTCGTTCGGTCAGCCGTGGGGCCAGGACGACATCGGCTCGCTCATCGGTGGCTGCTATCAAGCCATCTTCGAGGTCTTCCAGGAGTGCTTGGGAGACAACGCCGACGCGGTCGGTGAATACGCCACGGGCGTCCAGGAGATGGCGCACGGTTACCGCGAGGCGGAGGACGTTTCGCATATCGAGGTCAACCGCGTCAAGGACTTCCTCTGATGGGCCTCCAGCTGCCCGGTGAATTGGCATCGCTGCTGTCGATGCTCGGCTTCACGTGGCCGGAGGCCGACGAGACCAAGCTGCTCGACATGGGCCAGGCATGGCTTCGTTTCGCCGGAACTCTCGGTGGACCGGTCGGAGATGCCCATGGGTACGCCCAGCTCGTCTGGACGGCCGCCCAGGCCGAGGGAGTCACCGCCTTCCAGGAGGCGTGGTCGGGCGCCGAGGCGCCGCGTGCCAACCTGGAGGACGCGCGCACCGCGGCCCAGCTCATGGGCGCGGGCCTGATCGTCTGCGCGGCGATCGTCCTGTATCTCAAGATCAACACGATCGTCCAGCTCGTGATCCTGGCCGTGGAGATCGCCCAGGCCATCGCCACGGCCCCCGCGACGTTCGGGGCGTCTCTCGCCGAGATTCCGATCTTCAAGGAGATCACCGGCTTCATCGTCGACCAGCTCATCGACCTGGCACTGAACGCGATTCTCAACGACTAGGACACCGGGAGGTCGGCCGTGGGGGCCAAGCGGGGCGGCGGCAGGGGGACGGGCGAGGTCGGTGGTGTCATCGGCCGTGCGGCCGTGCGATTTCTCCGTCGCCCGCGCAGGCGCGGCGGTCCCTTTCCACGGGGTTCTCGCCGCAACAACCTCGGCGGTGCGGCGCCCAAGCCGCGGCACAGCCCCCGTGACATCCAGAACAGATGGGGCATCCGGCGCAAGGACCAGAAGAAGTTCCAGGAGTACGCCGAACGCAAGAAGCTCCAGATCGACGTCCGTCCGGTGAACCCCGAATCGCTGAAACATCTCCGGCATGGAAACGCGATTCCCAAGCCGCAGTTCGTCAAGTCGAAGACCATCAACAAATACGATGTGATGCTCAAGCAGGATCTCAAGGGCAAGGAAGGCCAGGTGGGGTACTTCAAGCCCGATCCGCCTCCCAAGACCAAGCCGGACGGGATGTCCGACAAGGACTGGGAGGGGCTCAACGACCGCTACCGGCAACGGCACGAGGAGTACTACGACCAGCAGGGCGCGATGGAAGAATACGGGCAGAAAGGAAAACTGGAGGTCGGCGACGATGGCGTGGTGCGCGGTACCGATCCCAAGGACGGGCAGCCCAAACCGTTCGCCGGAGACAACGATCTCTATGACATCCGTCATCATCCGAGCGGTGAGCAGCTGACACCCAACGAGTACAAACAGACGATCCGCGAGATGATGGACAACGACATGGGCGTCAACCATGGCGCGCACAAGTACTGGGTGCCGGAGAACGAGGTCAACCAGGGCATCCGCGACAGGATCGAATACAATCACTCACCGGCCAATCCGAACATGGAGCCTGTCGTGCGTTTCACCCCGAACCAGCCGGTGTCCGTGGTCGGCGGAGACGGAGTACCGATATGAGCGGTCCCCTGGACGCCGAAGGGCTGGCCATCCGAGCCGAGTTGCTCGACGTCGGCAACCACTGGAAGGAACAGATCGAGCGGCTCGCCGAGGACGACGCCGAGTCGGACGACCTGGACCGTGCGCTCGCCGAAGCCCGGGAGCACCGCAATGATCTGACGAACCGTTACAGCGAGTGGCTCCCGGAGATTCCTCTCACCCGCGACCCGCACACCGGAGCCGCGGTCGAGCTGCCGATGGACCCAGTCGACCTCGACGGTTGGTTCTGGAACTACGAGGCACCCGTCCGCCGTCATCCGGCCAAGCTCCCCCGAACCTGGCTCACCCTGACCGGCGCGATGCGGATCACCACGCCCGTGACGTACGCGCCGTTCTTGTGCAAGCCCGGCCCCGGTGCCCCGTACGTCGTCCCGCGCATCCTGGAATCCCCTGATGTCCGCGCTGTCATTTCGCAGACAATGGTCGGCCGCCACACCGGCTGGTCCATCGCCTACTTCGGCCCCCGGCCGGACGTGCGGTTGGAGAACATCTGGGGCACCAAGGAATACGACGTCTACGATGAGGCGGGGGAGTGGAAGGGCTGGTCGCAGAACGTTCCCTGGCCCGCGGATTGGGACTTCGACCTCGAACCCTGGCTTGCGTCCGGACGCCTGCTGTGGATTGCCCCCGACGATCCCACGCTTAGTCTCCGAGAAGGGCCGGCGTCCTGCCCGTATGTCGGCATCACGGGTCCGCACGACCTCGCCTACATCAGAAAGGGCACCCTCGCCTATCATTGAATAGGGTGACGGGATGATGTGCTGGTTCGCTGTCGTAGGGCGGTGAGCTTCGCCAGCTCGCGCCATTCGGCTATTGGCGCGGTGGTCGGCTGGGTGGTGAGAACCTGTAGGCAGACATGATCGGCACCGGCGTCGAAGTGGGCCTGTACACGCTCGGCGATGGCGTCGAGCGCTGTGCGTCCACCTCCCGCCACCAGCGCGTCGACGACGCGGTCGTCCGGGCTGCCGGACAGCTCGTCATCGGTATAGCCGAAACGCAGCATGTCCTTGACGTGCGCGCCGCCGAGCGCGAGGTATTTGCCGACATGGGCGCGTGCCAGGTCACGGGCCGCGCCGGGGTCGGGATCGAGGACGACCGCCTGCTCGACGGCCAGCAGCGCGTCAGGGCCGAGCCGGGCGCGGGCGTCTTCGGTGTGGGCGACCGGCACGAGGTAGGGAAGCGCGCCGCTGGTCCTTTCGGCGGCCAGGTTCAGCATCTTCGGTCCGAGTGCGCCGAGGACCCGGGGGTTGGAGACGGCCGGGGGAGGGCTCTGTAGAGGCACCGCGTCCATCGCGTCGAGGTAGGCGCCCATCGTCGAGACGGGACGTCCGGCGGAGGGGACGCGATGCCCCAGGTAGGTCAGCGGCCGGTCATCGACCCGATGTCCGCCGAGGCCGAGGACGAACCGGCCGGGATACGCCTCGGCGAGGGAGCGTTCCGCGGCGGCCATGGCGATGGGGTCGCGGAAGAAGATGTTGGCGATCCCGGTGCCGACCACGAGATCGTTCGTTGCGGCGAGGAGGATCCCCGCCTGCGTCAGCACGTTGCGTCCGAACTCCTCGCCGATCCATAGGGCGCCGAAGCCGAGCCCTTCGATCTCGGCCGCCAGTTCGCGTACCCGCGTGGCGGGTTGTGCGTCCAGGGCCAGGGTCCACAGGCCAAGGTGGCCAACTGCTGTCTCCATCCGTCCTCCTGTAGGATGAGAACCTCTCACTTAAGCAATAGTGAGAGGCTATCACCTTAAGGAGGGGGCCCTGTGCCGCGAGCCAGAGCGATGCGTGCCGATGCGCGCCATAACCGCGAGCAGCTCCTCCGGGTGGCGGACGCGACCTTCCGCGAACAGGGAGTGCAAGCCTCGCTGGCGGAGATCGCACGTACCTGCGGGATCGCCATCGGTACCGTCTATCGGCACTTCCCGACCCGCGAGGCCCTCCTCCAGGCGTTGATCCACGATCAGGTCACGAGCCTGCGGGAGAACGCGGAGCGGCTCGCCGACTCCGACGCGCCGCACGAGGCGCTCATCGAGTGGTTGCAGGAGTTCGGCCGGTGCGCGTCGGCCTACCGGGGCCTCGCGGAATCGATCCTGGCCGCGGCCGCGGTGGAGGAATCGGACCTGAACGCCGGCGTCGAAAGCATGCGCGCCGCCGCCGGTGTGCTCCTGGTCCGAGCGCAGAAGGCCGGCGCCATCCGGTCCGATGTCACCCCCGCCGAGGTGTTCGCCCTGGCCTGCGGGGCGGGCGCCGCGAGCCCTTACGCCACCGCCGATCCCGATCGTCTCCTGCGACTGGTGGTCGAGGGGCTCGCGCCACGGTGATGGGCCCGGGCGAAGGCGGAGCGCGCCTCAGGTGCGGCCGTCAGGGCCCGTTGTCGCGCGGGAGGAGGGCCGGAGCCGTAGCCGAGCTGCTCCTGTAGCCCCGCCCACCGACTCGTGGGGCATCGCCGGGTCGTGCTCGACGTAGTCCGCGGTGCACAGTTCGCCGTACTCGTGCACGCGGTCCCCGCCGCGGTCCTCCTCAAGGAAGCGGCGGGTCGTGGCCTTGTGGCCGGTGGGCTGGTCCAGCACCATGTCGCCTCCCCGGGGCGCGTTGGGCCGGTGTTCTCGCCTGCATGCCCGGCTGCCGGTCGGCGTAATCCCATGCTCTGGCACAGCGGTTGGCCTGCGACCGAGCAATCGATCCGTCGTCGGACCGTCGCCGGAACAGGCCGGTGGCCAGCGACGACGGGGTGATCGGGGATGATGTGATCTCTTGTGATCGATCGTTCGATCGGCTAGTCTGCCCGCAGTTGACCGACGTGGCGGCGAGCTTGGAGGCGGCGATGAAGTCCGGAGAGTCAGCGGCGCGGAACTGGAGCCCTTTCCTCAGCATGGTCGGAATGACCACGGCGGCAGGGGCGACGCCGGAGGACATCGCACGGTTCCACGGCTTCTACGACGAGGTGCACGTCAAGGAGGTGCTGGCGGCCAACCCCGGATTCGGGGTGCCGCTGCGCTACGAGCTCGATCATGAGCCCGACCCCGTGACGCCCCGGTGGCTCGCGCTCTATCCGATCGAGGAGGAACGGCAGGTCGACGGCTATCTGGAGCGGCAGCGCGACCCCGGCCTCAACGCCCGCACCTACACTGCGGGCCCCGAGGTCTGGAGCTCCGCGAGCTTCGTGTGGCGCGTGCTGTGGCGGAGGGTCACGGCCTCGGCGCCGCTGGCCGGCCCGGTCACCGGCCTGCTGGTCGCCGGGGTGGACCCGCCGTCCGATGCCACCGACACCGAGCTGGCCGAGTTCACCGACTTCTACGACACCGGCCATATCCCCGACATCCTCCAGCATGGCGGCTACCGCAGCTACGCCCGGTACGAGAGGGTCGCCGACCTCCCCAGCGCCTTCGGCGACTACCCGCGCTTCTGCTCGCTCTACACCACCGACGTCCCGCGCGACGAGGCCGACCCCGAGTCCGCCCTCGCGAAGGCGGGCCGGGCCGGGCTGCTGTCCCGCGGCCCCGAGGTGTGGCAGCGCCGCACCACACGGTGGCGGCTGTGGTTCACCCCTCTCTCCAGCGCCGGCTGACGAAACGGCGCTGCGACGACGAACACCGATCGGGGGCCATCCGCACTACCTGGAGGACCGTCATGAGTACCACCCCGCAACCCCCGATCCAACAGGTGCCGGAGAGCGAGACCCCGAGCGCCGCGCTCACGACGGGAACGCTCGTCGGAGCGACCCTCGCCGGCCTGGTGGGGCAGCTCGCCCTCGCCGTGCCCGGCGTCCTCAACGGCCTGTTCCAGGCCGATCTCGGCCCGTCCTCCTCCCAGCTGACCTGGATCTCGGCGGCATTCCTCGTACCGGTGACCCTGCTGGAGCTCACGTTCGGCGTACTGGGCGACCTGTTCGGTCGCAAGCGGCTGCTGATGATCGGTGCGGCCGTCACGGCGCTGGGCGAGTTCGTCTCCGTCCTCACGCCGGGCACGGGAACCTCCACCGGCGGCCGGGTCGCGGTCCTGTGGGTCGGGCAGGCGCTCGCGGGCATCGGTGCCGCGATGCTGTTCCCTACCGCCCTGGCCATGGTCGCCGCGGGCACGTTCACCGCCCGGGAACGAGCCCGCGGCCTCGCCATCTGGGGCGTCGCGGTGCCGCTCGGAGGCACCGTGGCGGTGCTGCTCGGCGGCGCCGTCAGCAAGCTGAAGTTCAACGGGAGCGAGACGGCGAGCTGGCGGTGGACGCTGCTGATCGTGCTGGGAGTGGCGCTGGTCAGCTTCGTCTTCACGGCGCTCTACACCACCGACTCGTCGGCTCCGGAAGGGCGCTCGCTCGACGCCCCCGGCCAGGTGACGATCGCGGTTGCCCTGTTCGCGCTGCTGTTCGCCGTGGTCCAGAGCCCGTCCGACGGATGGGGCGACCCGCTTATCCTGAGCGCGCTGGTCGTCTCCGTGGTGTTCTTCGTCCTGTTCGTCGTCGCCGAGACCCGGTCCACCGCGCCGCTGCTGCAACTGCGGCTGTTCCACGACCGCAACTTCGCGATCGTGTCGATCATCACGGTCGTCGCGATGTTCGCCCAGCTCGGCACCGGCTACGCCGTCAGCATCCGGATGGCGGTCATCCAGGGGCACTCACCGCTGGACGTCGCGATCGGCATGCTGCCGCTGACCGCGGGGGCGGTCGTCATGCTCCCCTTCAACGCGTGGATGCTGCGCCGCTACCCGGCCAAGTGGCTGCTGGTACTCGGCACCTTCCTGCTGGCCGTCGGCGCGTTCTGGGCGGCGACGATCTCGGCGACGCACACCTCGACCGCCAGCGTGGCCCTGCCGATGCTGGCGAGCGGCTTCGGTTTCGGGATATCGGTGACGGCGGCCACGGCCGTGGCGGTCAACTCCGTGCCCCCGCACCTCGCGGGCATGGCGAGCGGGACGACCAGCATGCTGCGCGACTTCGGGTTCACGCTCGGGCCGACCGTGCTCGCCGCGATCGCGCTCTCCCGCGCCGAATCCGCCATCCGCGAGAAGGTCGCCGCGAGCCCGGCCCTCCAGAGCGCGCTCGCGGCGTTCAACGCCTCCGCGGACAAGGTCCCGCCGGGACGGCAGGCCGCGGTCGAGGGCGCTATCGAGGGCGTGAACTCCGGGCCGCTGGGCGCGGTCTCGGTGCCCGCGACGGTGCCGGGCCCGAATGGATCCCCGGTCCCGTTCAATCCGCTGAAGGGCGTGGCGTTCGACTCGCTCGATCACTCCTACTCTCTGGCCTTCGTCATCTGCGGGGTCTGCGCGCTGGCGTCGACGCTGCTGGGCGCGGCCTTCCTCCCCCGGACCACACCGGATCCACGCTAACCGAACGTTCGATATAGAAGGGTGTCAAATGGAGTCCGCACTCGTGCCCCTCGTGGTGCCCCAGCTCGGGACCGCCATGGACGAGGTCGCCGTGTCCCGGTGGCTGGTCCAGGTCGGCGACGCCGTACGGCGCGGTGACCCCGTGGTCGAGATCGAGGCCGCCAAGGCCACCAGCGAGCTGGAGGCGCCGGTCGACGGTGTCGTCACGGCGATCCACGTCGCGGAGGACGCCGAGATCGAGGTCGGCCAGCTCCTCGCGGAATTCGAGGACCGGTCATGAGCGGCGAACCGGTGACCCGGCTGTACCGGACGATGGCCCTGATCCGAGGCTTTGAGACCACCGCCGCCCGCCTGCTGCGCGCCGGCGAGCTCAGCGGGAACCTGCACCTGTCGCTCGGGCAGGAGGCCGTGGCGGCGGGGGTGTGCGATGTGCTCGCCCCGGCCGACACCATCACCACGACGCACCGCGGCCACGGTCACTGCCTGGCCAAGGGCGGGGACCCGCGGCGGATGTTCGCCGAGCTCACCGGCCGGGTCACCGGCTACTGCAAGGGCCGGGCGGGCTCCATGCACATCGCGGACCCGGGGAGCGGCATCCTCGGCGCCACGGCGATCGTCGGCGGCGGACTGCCGATCGCCGTCGGCGCGGCATGGTCGGCACAGGTACGTGGCAGCGACGACGTGGCGGTCGCCTTCTTCGGCGACGGCGCGGTGGCCGAGGGCACGTTCCACGAGTCGCTGAACCTCGCCGCGCTGTGGCGGCTGCCCGTGGTCTTCGTCTGCGAGAACAACCAGTACGCGGAGCTGACGCCGACGGACCTGCACCTGGCCGCCGAGCCGTACCGGCTGGCGGAGCCGTACGGCATCCCCGGGGTGCGCGTCGACGGCAACGACGCGCTCGCGGTGCGCGCCGCCGCCGAGACGGCCGTCGAGCGTGCGCGGAGCGGCGCGGGGCCCACCCTGCTGGAGTGCGTCACCTACCGGACGAGCGGGCACTACGAGGGCGATCCGCAGCGGTACCGCGACCGCGCCGAGGTCGAGCAGTGGAAGCGGCGCGATCCGCTCGACCGGCTGCGCCCGGCGCTGCCGGAGGGGCTGGCCGCGGAGATCGACGCGGACACGCTGACATCGCTGGAGGCCGCGGCCGCCGCCGCGCTCCGCGACCCCGAGGCGACCCCCGGCGACCTGTTGGACGACGTCTACGGCGAGCCACAGGAGCCGGTCCCCGCCGTCACGGGGCCCGGCCGGACGATCAAGTACCGCGAGGCCGTCGCCGAGGCGCTCGGCGAGGAGATGGAGCGCGATCCCGCCGTCGTGGTCTTCGGCGAGGACGTCGCACGCGCCGGCGGCACCTTCCTGGCCACGAAGGGGTTGCTGGACCGCTTCGGCGAGTCCCGGGTGCGCGACACTCCGATCAGCGAGGGCGCACTGATCGGAGCGGCCGTCGGTGCCGCCATGACGGGCCTGCGCCCGGTCGTGGAGATCATGTTCGCGGACTTCCTCACCCTCGCCGCCGACCAGCTCGTCAACCACGCCGCCAAGATGCGCTCGGTCTCCGGGGGCGAGTTCTCCGTGCCGATGGTGGTGCGGGTGATCGGGGCGGCCGGCAAGGCCGCGGGGCCCCAGCACGGGCAGAGCCTGGAGGGCTGGCTCGCACACGTGCCCGGCCTGAAGGTCGTGACGGCCAGCAGCCCCGCCGACCTGAAGGGCCTGCTGAAGTCGGCGATCCGCGACCCCGATCCGGTGATCGTGCTGGAGAGCCTCGCGCTGTGGGGGGTCAAGGGAGAGGTTCCGGGTGGCGATCACCTGGTGCCCATCGGGCGCGCCGCGGTGACCCGTCCGGGCACCGACGTCGCGCTCGTGGCCTGGGGCGGCGCCCACGCCCGGGCCATGGAGGCCGCGCGGTTGCTCGACCTTGAGGGCATCGACGCCGAGGTCGTCGACCTGCGGAGCCTGATGCCGCTGGACCGCGAGACCGTCCTTGCCGCGCTGCGCCGCACCGGCCGGCTGGTGGTCGTGCACGACGCCGTCGCCCCCTACGGCCCGGGAGCGGAGATCGCGGCCCTGGCCGCCGAGTCGGGGTTCGCCTGGCTCAAGGCGCCCGTCCGCCGCGTCGCCCCGCCGTTCACGCACATTCCCCTGCCCGAACCGCTACAGCGGGCGTACTACCCCGGGGCCGACGAGATCGCCGCGGCGGCGCGCGAACTGCTGACGGCACCGGCGCAGGTGGCGGCCCACCGATGATCACAGCCACCGATCTGGCCGGCGTGATCGGCATCGTGCCCACGCCGGCCACCCCGGACGCCGAGCGCTGGGACGCCGAGCACACGGTCAACCTGCCCGAGACCGAGCGCATGGTCCGCACGGTGATCGGTGACGGCATCACGACGCTCATGACCACCGGCACCTTCGGCGAGTGCGCGACCCTCACGGCCGGGGAACTCCAGGAGTTCGTGGACTGTGTCGTGGCGGCGGCCGGCGACGGGGTCCCGGTGTTCGCCGGGATCACCACGCTCAACACCCGCGACACGATCCACCGCGGCCGCGCCCTCGTCCAGGCCGGGGCCACGGGCCTCTTCGTCGGCCGGCCGATGTGGCTGGCGATGGACGACGCGGCGATCGTCCGCTACTACCGGGACATCGCCGAGGCACTGCCCGGCGTCCCGCTGGTCGTCTACGACAACCCGCCCGCGTTCAAGGGCAAGATCTCGGCCGAGGCGTACGAGCGGCTCGCCGACATTCCCGAGGTCATCGCCGCCAAGCACACCGGCGGGCCGGCGCTGGAGCGCGACCTCGTGGCGGTCGCTGGACGCCTGTGCGTGCTCCCCAACGCCCCGGACTGGTATCCCGTCGCACGTGAACATCCCGATCTGGCGCGCGCCTGCTGGTCGGGGGCGGTGGCCTGCGCGCCGGCGGCGATGGCCGCGCTGGAGACGGCCGTCCTCGGCCGGGACTGGGACCGGGCCGAGGAGGTCTCGCGGCGTGTCGGCTGGGCGGAGGCGCCGATGTTCGCGGGCGGCGGGCTGGCCGAGTTCGTCAACTACAGCATCCAGCTCGGACACGTCCGCTTCCAGCACGCCGGGCTGGTGGACATCGGGCCCTGCAGACCGCCGTACCTGGAGGCCCCGGCGGGCTATGTCGCAGGCTCGGTCGAGTGCGGACGGCGCTGGGCCGCGTTGCAGCGCGAGTTCGGCTGATCCCGGTGCCGGTCGAGGAATTCCAGGACCGCTTCGTTGAACAGCCGCGGGAACTCCCAGAAGCCCACGTGCCCGGCCTCCGGCAGGACGACCAGCTCCGCCCGCGCGATGTGCCGGGCGAGCTCCCGCGCCTTCGGCGGTGGCTGGTAGGGATCGGCCCCTCCGGCGACCACCAGCGTGGGCACCGACAGCTCGGCCAGTGCCGCGACGGTGCCGGCGCTGGTGAGCGGCTGCGGGACGGCCGGGCGGGGGAGCGAGGTGAGCTCCGCATAGCGCCGGGTTCCGGCCGGATCGGCCGCCCGGTAGACCGGGCCGAGCTCCTGAACCGCGGCGGGCAGGTCGTCCCAGCCGGGCGGAAGGGTGCCCGCCCCGCGGATCCCCGCCAGACTGGAGGCCAGGGTCATCGTCGCGACCCTGGCGGGAAAGCGCAGCGCGTAGTCCACGGCGTACGCGCCGCCCAGCGCGGCGCCGACGAGGTGCAGCCGCTCCAGCCCGAGCTCGACGCGCAGCGCCTCCAGGTCGTCGGCGCCGGAAGGCGCCGTGGCAGCCGTGTTCTCCGTGTTCTCCGTGTGCTGTGTGTCAGCCACGGACCGCGGTGTCGTCTCGGACGGCCAGTGCCCGCGCCGGGAGTAGGAGACGGTCCGGTAGCCGCGCGCGGCGAACTTGGCGTGCTGGTGCGCCCAGACGGCCCCGTTCCCGGTATGCGGATGGAGAAGGACAACCGTGGGGCCGGGCCGCCGTGTGTCCCAGTAGGTCAGCCTGGCATCCGGCACGGGAAGGTCCGCGCGCACGCCGGAGAACACCGGCTCGGGTACGTGTGTGACCGTATCGCTGGTCGGGGGCATCGTCCGAGACTAGCATACCAAGCGAACGTTCGATCTATTTCGGGAGGTCATCGTGGAACGAGAGGTCGCTGTGGCGCAGGAGGACGAGATCGCGGCGGTGCTGCTGGGCCGGTCGCCGCGTACCGGGCCGACTCCCGGGGCCATCGACGGGCCTTACTGGTTCGACGTCGACCTCCTGCGCACCGACCTGCGGGAGGACCGGCCCGGCCTGGAGACCCGCCTCGTGCTGCGCGTGCTCGAAATACGCGACGGCGAGGCCGTCCCGGTCCACAACGCGGTGGTCGAGGTCTGGCACTGTGACGCCTTCGGCGTCTACTCCGGCTTCGAGGAGATCTCCCGCATGGAGATACCCATTCCGATGGGGGACGACGGGCTCCCGGTCGGACCAATGCCAGGCGGGGACGCCGGCCCGTCGGACGGTTCGTACAGCCACGGCGAACCGGAGTCCAAGCGTACGGACGACGCCACCTATCTGCGTGGTGCCCAACCCACCGACAGTGCGGGGATCGCCCGTTTCACCACGATCTACCCCGGCTGGTACGTGAGCCGCACGTCGCACGTCCACGTCAAGGTCTACCGGGAGCGCCGCAACGTGCTCACCGCCCAGCTCTACCTCGACGACGAGCTCAGCGACGAGATCCATACGACCGTGGCGCCCTATACCGAGCACGTCGTCCGGGACACCCGCAACGAGACCGACTTCCTCTTCACCCCGGAGTGCCGGCTGGTGGCCGAGCGTCATGGCGACCGGGTGATCGCGGCGATCGACCTCATCGTCGGCCCCTGAGGTCGTCCTCGGATGTTGACCAGCACGAATAACAGGTTCTACACTCAGATCGAACGATCGATCGGTTAGCTAGCCGAGGAGGACCATGGACTTCGCAGTTCCGGCGGAGCTTCGCGAGCTCGTCGACCGCACCCGGCGGTTCCGGCTCGAGGAGCTGGCACCGCTGGAGGCGGCTTTCCTGGAGGCGGGCACGCTCGACAACGCGAGCCGGCGCGACCTCCAGGAAAGCGCCAGGAAGCGCGGCCTGTGGGGCGTGGACGTCGCGCCGGAGTTCGGCGGGCTCGGCCACGGCCACCTCGGGCTGTGCCTGACGATCGAGGAGCTCTACCGCTCCCCGCTGCGGCTGGAGTTCGGCGGCAGCCCGGAGCCGTGCCTGTTCCTGGCCGACGACGACCAGCGCGAACGCTTTCTCCGCCCCGTCCTCGATGGCGCCAAGCAGAGCTGCTTCGCCTTCAGTGAACCGCAGGCGGGCTCGGACTTCGGCCACCTGGAGACGGTGATCGACGACCCGGGTGGCGACTTCGTCCGTGTCACCGGGCGCAAGATGTTCATCGGGCTCGCCGACGTCGCCGACTTCGTGATCCTGTTCGCGACCACCGACCCGGCGGCCGGCGCGCACGGGGTCACGTGCCTGCTGGTCGAGAGCGGGTCGCCCGGCTACGAGATCGTCCGTCCGATGCCGACCATGGGCGACGACTGGCTGCCGTTCGAGCTGGCCTTCCATGACTGCGCGGTGCCGATGAAAAACATCCTCGGCGGGTGGAACGCGGGTTTCGCGGTGGCCGCCGGGCAGCTCACGCACGGGCGGCTCAAGATCGCCGCGATCGCGCTCGGGATCGCCCAGCGGGCCCTCGACGAGGCGGTCGCGTGGGCGAAGGAGCGCACCACCTGGGGCAAGCCGATCGCCACCCGGCAGGGCGTGCAGTGGATGCTCGCCGACTCGCTGGTCGAGCTGGAGGCGGCCCGGCTGCTGGTCCACCGGGCGGCCTGGCTCGCCGACACCGGGCAGCCGATCCAGAACGAGGCGTTCATGGCCAAGCTGGCCGCGACCGAGATGGCCAACCGGGTCACCGACCGGTGCCTTCAGGTCCTCGGCGGCCGCGGCTACCTGCTCGACTCGCCCGTCCAGAGCCTCTACCGGCAGGCCAGGCTGTGGCGGATCGGGCATGGCACCTCCGAGATCCACCGCTGGATGATCGCGCGCAACATGCTCGGTCTCAGCGCCCGGGACGACTGATGCTGGACATGCTCGGCCACCGGACCCTCACCGACCTGCTTGCGGAGCGGGTGGCACGGTATCCGGACAAGCCATGGCTGATCTGCGAGAACGACGTCGGTGAGGTCACCCGGTACTCCTACGCGCGGTTCGCCGAGGAGACCCGCGCCGTGGCCGGAGGGCTGCGCGACCTCGGGATCGTCGCCGGCGACCGGGTCGCGCTGGCGCTCGGCAACTCGCCGGAGTTCGTCGTCGCCTACTTCGCGGTGATCAGGATCGGGGCCGTCGTGGTCCCGTGCAACGTCCGCGACCATCCCGCCGAGATCGCGTACGTGATCGAGCGGGCGGGTGCCCGGCTGCTGATCGGCAGCGACGCCATGCTCGAACGCCTCGCGGACGTCCTGCCCGGCACCGACCAGCTCCTGCGTGTCGGCCGCTGGGCCTGGGACGGGCTTCGCACGGCGAAACCCTGGGACGGACGAGCAGAGGCCGGTGACGAGGATCCGGTACAGATCCTCTTCACCTCCGGCACCACGTCCCGCCCGAAGGGCGTGCTGATCACCCACGCCAACTGCATCTTCGCCGGCGAGATGGTGGTCCGCTCCTACCTGCTCGACGACACCGACCGCCTGCTGACAGCGCTGCCGCTGTACCACCTCAACGCGCAGGCGCTGTCGATGCTGGCGGCGCTGACCGCCGGCGGGACGCTGATCGTGCTGGAGAGCTATCACGCGTCGGCGTTCTGGGCGCGGATCCGCGAGTACGACGCGACCCAGACGAGCCTGGTGGGAATGCTCGTGCGGACCTTGCTCGCCCAGCCGCCCGCCGCGACGGACCGGCGGCACCGGCTGCGCCGGGTCCCCTTCGCGCTCAACGTCACCGATGAGGAGCGCGCGGCGTTCGAGGAGCGCTTCGCGGTCGAGCTGATCAACGGCTACGGGCTCTCGGAGGCCGTGGCGGGGGTGTCGGTGTGCCCGGTCAGCGGGCCCAAGCGCTGGCCGTCCATCGGGCTCCCCGCGATGGAGCGCCGCGTCCGGCTGGTCCGCGACGACGGCGAGGAGGCGGGCCCCGGCGAGGTCGGGGAGATCGAGGTGCACGGTGTCCCCGGCCGCACGCTCATGCTGGGCTATTACCTCGATCCCGGGGCCACCGCGGCGGCGATGAGCGACGGATGGCTGCGCACCGGCGACTACGCGACGGCCGACGCCGCGGGCTATCTCTACTTCTTCGACCGGAAGAAGGACGTCATCAAGCGGGCGGGGGAGAGCATCTCGGCCAGCGAGGTGGAGGCGGTCCTCGCCGGGCATCCGCAGGTCGCGCGGGCCGCCGTCGTCGGCGTGCCCGATCCGATCCGCGACGAGGCGGTGATGGCGGTGCTCGAACCGGTGCCCGGCGCCGCGCCGGACGAGGCCGAACTGCTCGCCTACTGCCGGCAGCGGCTCGCCTCCTACAAGGTGCCCTCGATCGTCGAGTTCCGCGCGGAGTTGCCGCTGACCACGGTCGGCAAGATCGACAAGCGGCTGCTGCGCGCCGATGCCAGGAAGAGGCCATCGTGACCGACCTCACCGCGGCCTACGAGCGACTACGCGCCATGATCGGCACCTCCGGGCCGCCCACCAGCGGACGCGTGGACCGGCGTGACTTCGTACGGTTCGCGCTCGCAGCCGACGACCCGAATCCCATCCGTCAGGACATCGCGCCGCCGATCTTCGTGTCCTCCGTCCAGGAGTGGGGGACCGGAAAGCCGATGGCGGCGCTGCGCGCGGACGGCACCGGCAGCGAACGGACGGGCTGGCTGCCGCTCGACGGGCTTCGGCTCATGGGCGGCGGCCAGGATCTCGACCTGCACGAGCCGGTCCTCGACGGCACCGAGCTGACGATCTCCTGCACGCTGGAGGACGTCTCCCTCAAGCAGGGCCGTTCCGGCGCATTCCTGTTGTTGTCGCTGGTCACGACCTATCGCAAGCCGGACGGCACCGCCGTGGTGACGTGCCGGGAGACTCCGATCGCGAGGGCGGCGTGACACCGTGGACATCCCCCCTGAGCTCACCGAGATCGCGCCCGTCGAACGGGTGGCGACCCATCTCCAGGCATTCCTGTTCAGCGCGGCGACCTGGAACCCCCACCGCATCCACTACGACCGCGACTACGCCAGGAGTGAGGGCCACCCCGACATCCTGGTCCAGGCCCATCTGCACGCCTGCTTCCTGAGCCAGGCCCTGCTCAGCACCGTCGGCGACGAGGCCCGGCTGGTGCGCTTCGGCTGGCGGAACCGGGCCATCGCCTGCCCCGGCCAGCGGCTGCTGATCAGCGGCCGGGCCGTCGCGGCGGAGCCGGCCGACGCGGGCCTGCGCATCGACTACGAGCTGGAGGAACGTCACGAGTCCGGTGACGTCGCCGTGGTCGCCTGGGCCGGCGTCGTCGTCCCCTGGCCGTCGGACGAAGCCGATGAGAGGAGAACGTCATGAACGTCGCGCAGAAGCGCCGCGCCACGGTGCCCGAGCACGTCAGGAAGGCCATGGCCGCCGCGCACGTCGTACCGCTGTGGGAGAGCCCGACCGCCCACCAGACCGACCGGGCGGGCGAGCAGGCCCACCTGTGGCCGTGGCGCGAGCTCGCCCCGGTGCTCGCGGAGGTGGCGGCGATCGCCTCCCCCGAGGTCGTCGAGCGGCGGGTGCTGTCCCTGGTCAACCCGAAGTCCACCAGCCCCGAGGACGAGGCGACCACGGGCCTGGTCAGCGCCACGCTACAGATGTTGCTGCCGGGCGAGCGGGCACGTCCGCACCGCCACTCGATGAACGCGCTGCGCTTCGTCCTGGAGGCGTCGGGAGCGGCCACCATCGTCGACGGCAAGGTCTGCCCGATGGAGCGCGGCGACCTCATCATCACGCCGGCCTGGTGCTGGCACGAGCACGTCTCCGACGGGACGAGGCGGTCTCCTGTGGGAGGGCGACCCCCCACGCCCCCCGGAACGGCTCGGACGGTGTGGGTGGACGTCCTCGACGTCGCGCTGCACCTGGCGCTCGGTACCGACGAGTTCCAGCCCGGCCCGATCGTCGGGGCTCCCACGCACCCGGCCGACGCGGCGTACGCCGTCGCGAACGTCGCGCCCTGCCAGGAGGATCTCGCCGAGGCGGCCGCGCGGCCGCACTCCCCGGTCTTCCGCTACCCGCTGGGCGACGTCGTGCGGGCGCTGGAGCACGCGCCCGCGGCCCCCGACGGGTCGCGGCGGGTCCGGTACGTCAACCCGCTGACGGGCGGCCCGACGATGTCGATGCTGGACTGCACGATGCTCCAGGTCGACTCCGAGGAGCTCACGGTCCCGATCCAGTCGACCGCCAGCACCGTCTGCGTCCCGATCGAGGGCTCCGGGGAGTCGGTCATCGGCGGGCGCCGCATCTCCTGGACGGCCAACGACGTGTTCACGATCCCGTCCCGGTCGCCCGCCGCGCACCGCGCGACCGGCGGCCCGGCGCGCATCTTCCAGGTCAGCAACCGCGAGGTCTACGAGCGGCTGGGGCTGCTGAGCGAGTCGCAGGGCGAGCCCGCGAGCGGGTCACATGGCGAGCTCGGCGGGCGCTGAGGAGCGGCTCGTCGTGGTGGGGGCCGGCCAGGCCGGCGGCTGGGTCGCGGTGAGCCTGCGCGAGCACGGCTACCGCGGGACCATCACGCTGATCGGCGACGAGGCGTACCCACCCTACGAGCGGCCCCCGCTGTCCAAGGAGTTCCTGTCCGAGCCGGTGCCGGCGGAGCGGATGGCCATCAAGGCGGCGTCGTTCTACCAGGACGCCGGCATCGAGTTGCGGCTCGGCCAGCAGGTCACCCGGCTCGACCGGCATCGGCGCACCCTGTCGCTGCGCGGCGGCGGCGAGACCCGCTACGACCGGCTGGTCCTCACGACGGGTGCGCGGCCGCGCCGGCTGTCGGTGCCGGGCGGGGCCGCCGAGCGCGTGCTCTACCTGCGCGGCATCCCCGACGCCGAACGGTTGCGCGACGCCCTGGCGGACGGCCGGCGGCTGATCGTCGTCGGTGGCGGCCTGATCGGCATGGAGGTCGCGGCCGCGGCCGCCCGGCGGGGCCTGGAAGTGACCGTGCTGGAACAGGCCGCACGGCTCATGGAACGCGTCCTGCCGGCTCAGATCAGCGACCATCTCGCGCAGGTGCACACCGCCCACGGTGTCCACCTGCGGGTCGGGGCCGAGATCCGGCGAATCGAGACGGGCCCCCGCGACGTCCGCGTCCACCTCGGGGACGGAAGCGTCGCCACCGCCGACCACATCGTCGCGGGTATCGGGGCCGTGCCCAACGACGAACTGGCCGCGGCGGCCGGCATCGCGGTCGGGGACGGCGTCCTCGTGGACGAGTTCGGCGCCACCAGCGACCCCCACGTGTACGCCGCAGGCGACGTGGCCCGGTTCCACCATCCGCCACTCGGGCGCGGGATCCGTCTCGAGTCGTGGCACAACGCCCAGAACCAGGCGATCGCGGTCGGTCGCGGCATCGCCGGCGACCGGCGGCCCTACGACGAGGTGCCGTGGTTCTGGAGCGACCAGTACGACGTCAACGTGCAGATCGCCGGTGCGGCGCAGGGGTGGCCCGACCCGGTGTGCCGCCGGGACCCGCGGGGGCGCGGCTTCACCGTCCTGGCACTGCGCGATGGCGTGCCGGTCGCCGCGGCGACCGTGGACCAGCCCCGGGAGATGCGCGCCGCCCGGACGCTCCTCGCCCGCGGCCGGCCGATCGACCGCGCTGCCCTGGCCGACCCGGCGGTTCCCCTGGCGGCGCTGGTGAGGAGTGACCGTGACCGATGATCTGGGCCCCGTCGTCGCGCGCAGCGACCAGATCGCCGACGGCGAGATGCTCGACGTCCAGGTGGAGGGCCTCGACATAGCGATCTACCGCGTCGACGGCCGGCTCTACGCCACCACGAACGTCTGCACGCATGGCCGGGCGATGCTGACCGACGGCTGGCTTGAGGACGGCGTCATCGAGTGCCCCCTGCACGGCGGCCGGTTCGAGGTGCGTAGCGGATCCTGCCTCGGCCCGCCGGTCGACGAGCCGTTGACGACCTATCCGGTGACCGAGCACGACGGCGAGATCCGCGTGACGACGAGGACGGAGGCCCAACCATGATCGACACCCGGCATGAGGTGCAGGATCTCTACGCCCGCTACTGCGAGTGCATCTGCGACGACGCGCTGGAGGACTGGCCCGGGTTCTTCGTCGAGGAGTGCCTCTACCGCATCGTGCCCCGCATCAACAACGACCGTGGGCTCCCGGTGTCGCTGGTCCTGGCCGAGAGCAGGGGCGGCATCGTCGACCGGTTGACCGCGATCCGGAACACGATGGTGTTCGCCCCCCGGTACATCTCGCACACGGTGACCTCGGTCCGCGTCACCGGGCAGGAGGGCGACGATCTCATCACCCGCAGCATGCTCACCGTGCACCAGACGATGAGCGACCAGCCCACCGAGCTCCTGCTGACCGCGCGCACCTTCGACCGGCTCAGACACGACGACGGGACGCTGCGTTTCGCCGAGCGGGTCGTGGTCTGCGACACCGAGTCCCTGCCCAGCACGATCATCTACCCGCTCTAGGAGGCCCCCGATGCGCACCGAGCTGGACGAGCGGCCCTGGCCATCCGAGGACAACAGTCGGATTCCGAACTGGGTCTACTCCGACCCCGAGAACTACCGCCGCGAACTCGACCGGATCTTCTACGGCCCGTTCTGGAGCTTCGTGGGTCTGGCCTGCGAGATCCCCAAGCCGGGCGACTACATGCGCTCGGTCGTCGGCGAGAAGTCGGTGCTGGTCACCCGCGCGGCCGACGGCGAGATCGGCGTGGTGCTCAACATCTGCTCCCACCGCGGGCTGGAGGTGTGCCGCGACAAGTTCGGCAACGGCAAGGAGCTCATGTGCCCCTACCACCAATGGACGTACGACCTGCGCGGGAACCTGATCGGCGTCCCGTTCCGGCGCGGCGTGAAGGGCAAGGGCGGCTACCCGCGTGACTTCGACCCCGCGGCCCATGGCCTGCGCCGGCTCCGGGTCGAGACCGTCAACGGTGCCGTCTTCGCCACGTTCGACGAGAACGCGCCGGCGATGCGCGACTACCTCGGCGAGCAGATCTGGGGCCGCCTCACCCGGGTCTTCGACGGCCGCGAGCTTGAGGTGCTCGGCTACCACCGGCAGCGGGTGCGGGCCAACTGGAAGCTCTACCCGGAGAACATGAAGGACTCCTACCACGCCAGCCTGCTGCACGTGTTCCTGATCAGCTTCGGGCTCTACCGCATCGACCAGAAGGGCGAGCTGTTGCAGGACCCGCGAACGCGGGCGCACAACGTGGTCTCCTCGATCCGCAACGACCTGGACGACGTCGTCGGTACGGAGGAGATGCGCTCGCTCAAGCGCGACTTCCAGCTCAACGACATGCGCCCGCTGGCCGCGGTCAAGGAGTACGACGACGACATCACCATCCAGATCGTGACGATGTTCCCCGGCTTCACCGTCCAGCAGCAGAACAACCTGCTCCAGTGCCGCAACGTCATCGTCAAGGGGCCCGAGGAGTTCGAGCTGGTCTGGACCTTCTTCGGCTACGCCGACGACGACGCCGACCTCCGGCGGCGGCGGGTCCGGATGGCCAACCTCGTCGGCGCGGCCGGGCTCATCTCCATCGACGACACCGAAGTGTTCGAGTTCTCCCGCGCGGGAATGTCCGCCAACCCCGACCGGACCTGCGTGGTCGAGCTGGGCGGGCGCGGGATCGAGCCGCCGGTGGCCGGGGACATGGTGTCGGAGGGGCCGATCCGCGGCTTCTACGACCTCTACCGACGCATCATGTACGACACGCGGGAGTCATGACCGCCGGGCGCGGCTCCGGCCTGCCCGCGCCTTCCCCGGCGCTGGGGAGGCCGCGGGGTCGGCCTCGGCCAACCGCAGTGCCAGCTCGACGTACAGGTCGCCGACCTCGTCCGGGGTCATGCCGGCGCCCAGGTGGTACCAGGACGTGACCGACGAGCACATGCCGTGCACGGCCCGCGCCGTCTCTCGCGGGTGCGCGCACCGGAACTGGCGCGCCTCCACCCCGGCGAGCAGCGTCGAGCTGAAGATCGCCTGAACGCGCTCCACCTTGACCTGGACCTCGGCGCGGGGCACCGGCTCAAGACTGCGCAGCTCGGTGTTCACGATCGAGCTCTCGGGCTTCTCACAGTGCAGCACCACGTGGACGCGCACCGCCGCCGCGAACCGCTCCAGCGGATCGTCAACTCCGGCGACGGCCGCCTCCATCTGCCCGAGCAGGTAGTCGAACTCCGTCTTGAGCGTTCGTTCGAGTAGTTCGGCCTTGCTGCCAAAGTGGTGGAAGAGGGTGGCGATCCCGATATCGGCCTCACGGGCGATGTCGCGGATCGAGGTTCCCTCGTATCCCTTGCTATGGATCAGCTTGATGGCCGCCTGCTGGATGGTGTCCGCTGTGTCTCGACCCGTCCGGGTGGGCTCCATGTCTCATGTATACCAGCCGATCCGCGCGCTCTGACAATCTCTTGTGATCGAACGATCGATCGACTACGGTGAGTCCCATGCCCGTTGATCCGGAAGTCGTCGTCGCCATCGACATGCACACCCACGTACAGCGCCGGGCCGACGGCGCTCCTCTCGACGAGACCTCCCGGGCCTTCGCCGACGCCGCCGCGCGCTACTTCGGCGGACAGGTCGACGAGCCGACCGTGGCCGACCTCGCCGAGCACTACCGGGCCCGCGACATGGCGGCGGTCCTGTTCACCGTCGACTCGGGCGCGGGCAGCGGGCAGTCCGGCATCCCCAACGACGAGGTCATCGACGCGGCCGCCGAGCACCCTGATGTCCTGATCCCCTTCGCCTCGGTGGATCCCCACAAAGGCGTGCTGGGCGTACGCGAGGTGCGGTCGTGCATCGAGCGCGGCGTCCGCGGTTTCAAGTTCCACCCGAACACCCAGGCGTTCTGGCCCAACGATCACGTTCACTATCCGATGTACGAGGAGATCGCCGCCGCCGGACTGGTCGCCCTCTTCCATTCCGGGCAGACGGGGATCGGCGCCGGCATGCCGGGAGGCGGCGGCATCCGGCTGAAGTACTCCAACCCGATGCTCCTCGACGACGTCGCGGCCGACTTCCCGGACATGGACCTCGTCATCGCCCACCCGTCCTTCCCTTGGCAGGAGGAGGCGCTGGCGGTGGCGACCCACAAGCCGAACGTGTACATCGACCTGTCCGGCTGGTCACCGAAGTACTTCCCGGAGATCCTCGTCCGGTACGTCAACGGCCCGCTGAAGCACAAGGTGCTCTTCGGTTCCGACTACCCGATGATCACGCCGGATCGCTGGCTCGCAGACTTCGCCGCACTCGCGATCCGCGACGAGGTCCGGCCGCTGGTCCTCAAGGACAACGCGGCCCGGCTGCTGAAGCTCGGGAGGACCGCGTGAAGGGCTGGCCCCGGCTGCCGCTGCCGGAACGGATGTCGCCACCACAGGCCGCGATCCACGACTCGTCCATCGCCCGGTTCGGCGGTCCGTACGGGCCCCGGCTGCCGCTGGTCCTCGCACCCGAACTGCACGGGCCGTGGGTGGACATGGCCGGACGGCTGACCGCGGGCGAGCTGCCCGTACGGCTGCGCGAGCTCGCGATCCTCGTGACCGCCCGCTTCTGGGGCGCGGACTTCATCTGGTACGCCCACGAGGACCCGGCGCTCGCCGCGGGCCTGACAACCCGAACGCTCGATCTGATCCGGGAGGGGGCACCGGTCGACGGCACCGACGCCGAGCGCGCCGTCGCCGCGGTCGTCACGGAGTTGCTCAGCCGGCACCGGGTCGAGGATCACACCCACGCGCGGATCGTCGAGTTGATCGGCGCCCGATGCCTGGTGGAGCTGACGGTGCTGGTGAGCCACTACACCGGCGTCGCCTTTCTCCTGGCTGTGCACGCCGCGCCGCTGCCCGGCGACGCGGGCCGGCCGCTGTCCACACCGACCGAACAGGAGGGGCCATGAGGGAGTACTTCGCCCAGGCCAAGGACGTCCGGCTGTACGTACGGGAGGACGGCGAGCCCGGCGCTCCGCCGCTGGTCCTGTCCAACTCCCTGGGCACCGACATCTCCATGTGGGAGCCGCAGCTCCAGGCGTTCACCGAGACGCACCGGGTGATCCGCTACGACATGCGCGGGCACGGCCGCTCCGAGGCGTCGACCGGCGCCTACGACATCGAACTGCTGGCCCGCGACGCGCTCGCGGTCTTCGACGCGGCCGGCCTCACCGCCACCGACTACTGCGGGCTGTCGCTCGGCGGCATGGTCGGCCAGTGGCTCGCGATCAACGAACCCGGGCGGCTCGGCCGCGCCGTCCTCGCCAACGCGGGCATCTTCATCCCGCCGCAGGCGATCGCGCCGCGCCTTGAGGCGATCCGCGACGTCGGGCTGGCCGGCCTGGTCGAGCAGATCGTCCCGCGCTGGTTCACCCCCGCCTTCATCACAAGCCACCCCGGCGTGGTCGAGGACCTCAAGCGGGTCTTCCTCGCGAACTCCGAGGACGGCTACTACGGCTGCAGCGCGGCGCTCGGCACCCTCGACCACCGGCGGCTGATCGGCACGGTCACCGTGCCCGTCCTGGTCATCGGCGGCGACCACGATCCGGCCACGAAGCCCGAGCACAGCCGGGAGCTCGCCGAGAAGGTGCTCGGCGCGAAGCTGCTCATGCTGGACGCCGCGCACCTGTCCAACATCGAACAGCCCGAACTGTTCACCGCGGCCGTGCTCGACTTCCTGGGCCGCGAGGAGTAGCCCCCGGTGGACGCACGGACCTCGCGAGTGCATGTCAGCCTCGCCGTCAACGACTACGACCATGTCAGGGACCTGTGCACGGGCGCCGTCCCCGTCACCGGGGTGACGCTCACCGCGCTGAACCATCCGGTCGAGGAGATCTTCTTCCGTTTCGCCCGGCATCGGGAGTGGGAGGTCTCGGAGCTGTCGATGGCGAAGTACTGCGCCCTGCGCGGGTCCGGCGACGACTCGCTGACCGCCATCCCGATCTTCCCGTCGCGCCTGTTCCGCCACTCGGCGATCTTCATCCGTGCGGACGGGCCGGTGGACGACCCCGCCGCGCTGCGCGGCGGCCGCATCGGCATCCCCGAGTGGTCGCAGACCGCCACCGTCTACGCCAGGGAACTGCTGGAGTCCGACTACGGCGTACGCCCAGAGGACGTCACCTGGGTGCAGGCCGGCACCAACGAGCCCGGACGGGTCGAGGGCATCCCCCTCAAGCCGCCCGCGGGGATCCGGATCGAACCGAGACCCGACACGACCCTCAACGACCTGCTGGTCGCCGGTGACCTGGACGCCGTGATCGCCGCCCACCCGCCCCGGGACGGCACGCGGCTGCGCCGTCTGTTCGACGACCCCGAGGCGGTCGAGCGGGCCTACTTCGCGCGCACCGGCATCTTCCCGATCATGCATGTGATCGTGCTGCGCTCCGACCTGCACTCCCGGCACCCCTGGGTCGCGATGAACCTCATGACCGCCTTCGAGGAGGCCAAGCGGCGCAGCCTGGACAGGGCCTTGGAGATGAACGCCTCCCGCATTCCCGTGCCGTGGCAGGCGGCGCACACAGAAAGGGCGCGGCATCTGTTCGGCGACGACTTCTGGCCCTATGGCATCGACGCCAACCGGACCACCCTGGAGGCGTTCCTGGGCATGTGCCGGCGGCAGGGCATCACCCCGAACCCGCTGACGGCCGAGGACCTGTTCGCCCCCGAGGTCCACGATCACTACCGCATCTGAGGACGGCACGATGCCCCGCGACTGGAAGCTCCTCATCGGCGGCCGGCTGGTCGACGCCCTCTCCGGCGCCTGCTACGAGACCGAGAACCCCGCCACCGCCACCCCGCTGGCGGAGGTCCCCGACGCGGGCGCGCTGGATGTCCAGGCCGCCGTCGCCGCTGGCCACCGGGCGTACCCGGGCTGGGCGCGGGTGGCGCCGCGCGAACGCGCCCGGGCGCTGCGCCGGCTCGCGGCCATCGTGGCCGAGCACGGTGAGGACCTCGCCACCCTCGACGCGCTCGACTGCGGCCACCCGCGCACGGCGATGCTGGGCGACGTCGCCCTCGCCGTCGACGCCCTGGAGATGTACGCCGACTGGGCCCTGGGCCTGGGCGGGGACACCATCCCCTCGACCACCGAACGGCTGCATTTCACAGTCCGGCAGCCGTACGGAGTGGTCGCGCGCATCGTCCCCTACAACCATCCCGTGATGTTCGCCGCATCGAAGATCGCAGCACCGCTCCTCGCGGGCAACGCGGTCGTCCTCAAAGCCCCGCCGCAGGCTCCGCTGTCCGCTCTGCGCCTCGGCGAGCTGTTCGCGGGGGAGCTCCCTCCCGGCGTGCTGTCCACCCTCGCCGGGAGGGGCCCCGCGACAGGCGAGGCGCTCGTCCGCCATCCGGACGTCCACCGCATCGGGCTCATCGGCAGCGTGCGCACCGGCCAGGCCGTCCTCCGTGCGGCGGCCGAAACCGGGATCAAACACATCACCCTCGAACTCGGCGGCAAGAACGCCATGATCGTGTTCCCGGACGCCGACCTGGACGCGGCGGCCGAGGCCGCCGTCCGCGGCATGAACTTCCACTGGAGCGCCGGGCAGTCGTGCGGCTCCACCAGCCGGCTGCTCCTGCACGAGTCCATCGGCGCGGACTTCCTCGACCGCGTCCGCCGCCTGACCGAGGACATCCGCGTCGGTGACCCCCAGTCCGAGGACACCCAGATGGGCGCTCTGGTCTCCGCCGCCCACCTTGAGAGCGTCAACCGTCACATCCAGGCCGGCGTCGAGGCGGGAGCGGAGGTGCTCACCGGCGCGACCCGCCCGTCCGGCGAGTCGTTCGTCCGCGGGCACTGGCTGAGCCCCACCGTGCTGACCGGCGTACGCCCGGAACACGGCGTCGCGCGGGAAGAGATCTTCGGCCCGGTCCTGTCGGTCCTGCGCTACCGGGACGAGGACGAGGCGGTGCGGATCGCCAACGCGCTGCCCTACGGCCTCACCGGCAGCGTCTGGACCCGCGACGTCGGGCGCGCCCTGCGCGTCGCCCACCTTCTGGAGACCGGCTACGTCTGGATCAACGAGGTGTCCCGGCACTTCGCCGGAACGCCCTTCGGCGGCTGGAAGCACTCCGGCCTGGGCCGCGAGGAATCCATCGAAGACCTGCACTCCTACACACAGCTGAAGAGCATCCACGCACCCCTGCGATGAACCCCGTACCGACCCTTCGTCCAGCTGTTACGCCTTCTCCTCAACGAGCCGGCCACCGTTGTACGAGATACCGGGCTTGCGGCCCGGGATCTGTTGGTCCGAGAACGGCGGCATCGTCGAACCCGGCCGCCGGGAGTGCGTGCCGCTGTTGATGATGACCGGCCGGGTGAGCGGTCCCGTCCGGGGGCGACCGTGTCGCCGTCCGACCGTCAGGGCCACGCCACCGAGCCTGGCCTGGCCGACGCCCGACGGCCGTCGCCGACCGTCCTAGCGCCAGCGCTGGTTGGCGGCGCCGGGCAGGCAATTCCACAGCTGGATCGGGGTGCCGTTGCCGCCGATGTGGTTGAGGTCGGCGTCCAGGCAGCGGCGGCTTCTGACGTTGATGATCCGGAAGGTCCCGTCGGGGTTGTAATCGCGCAGGATCCACCGCTGGTGGCTGTAGGTGCTGTAGCAGTCCCAGAGCTGCACCCTGGTGCCGTTGTGGCCGATGTGGTTGAGGTCGGCGTCCAGGCAGCGTCCGCTCCTGACGCTCTTGATCGTGGATGTGCCATCACCGAAGGTGGTGAGAATCCACCGCTGGTTGGCGGCGCCAGGGATGCAGTCCCAGAGCTGGACCTTGGTGCCGTTGTGGCCGATCTGATTGAGGTCGGCGTCCAGGCAGCGGCCGTTGTAGGCCGACCTGGGGCCGACATCTCCGTCAAGTTGGCGGGTCGGGGCGACGTCATGGGCCGGCCGACTCGTCGTGCTCGGCCATGCCTCGGACGGCGTTGCGCCGACCAGGGCCGTCGTGAGAAGGGCGGCCGATCCGGCCAGGAGACATCGGTTGCCCCGCGAGTTTCCCGTCATGGTTTCCTCTTCCTCGCCGAAGGGACCTGTTCGTGACCTACCGCGTCATCAGCAGATGCGTAGTAACAGATTGCTTTTGACTGGGCACGCCGCGCTACGTTCGGGAGGAGAGACTTCACTACCGTTCCATCGCTGTCGCGGTGCTCTCAGGTGTCCGTGATGAGGTGGTCCCACGCGTCGACGGTTTCAGCGGGACCTCGATGAAGATCGATTTTCGTGGTGTGGGGCGACTCTGTGTCGATCGAGGTCGTCCGGAACCAGCCATGGGGTGATCTGCTGGGGGCCACCGAGGCATGGCGGAAGTTCTCCAGCGAAGTCGGCCGAATTCTCACCTTCTGATCTGCCGAGCGCCGCCGTGCCGGGCAGGCGTGCGGGCCGGTGCCGGAGTCAGCCGCCGGGCCGGGGTCAGCCGCCGGGGCCGGGGACGGCGGCGGCCACGGTTGCACGGACTTTGCTGGTCGTCAGGTAACCGCAGACCGCGTGGTTGTTGGGTGAGCGGTTGTCGACCCGTGCGTCGGCGAGTATCCGCGGGGCCGCCCGGAAGTCGTCGGCGAGGGTGGTGTCAAGGGTGACGACATCGAGCGGGTCGGCGAAATTGGCCCACAGTCCGACTTGGGACGGCACCCGTAAGGGCCTGGTGATCACGTCCTGGATCTCGGCATAGCCCAGCGGTGATCCGACGGTGACCAGCAGCGGCACGGCCAGATCGGCGAAGCGCCGCTCCCTCAGCACGTCGTAGGCGACCACGGTCCCCAGACTGTGGCTGACGATCACTACTGGACCGCTCGCCGCCTCAAGGACCTGGCGCAGCCGCGCCCGGATCGGCTCGTTGCTGGGAGTGAAGAAGTAGGCGTCGGCGTCGGGGATGAGCCGGCGTAACAGCTGCCGCAGCAGCAGACGGCGCAACGTCGCGGGCAACGGCATCAGCGCGGAGACCTCAAGGGCACCGTTCGGCGCGGCGCCCACCGGCGGGCGACCGGCGGCGCGTGCCGCCATGCTCAGCGACAGGTTGAGTGCCAGCTGCCGTCCGCGCGGGGTCAACCTCTCCAGCAGTTCGGTGTCCTGGGCGCCTTCGCCGGATTCCTCACTGGCCAGTACCTCATCCAGAGCCGCCGTGGTGTCGTTCATGGCCCTGCTGACCAGAGCGGCCAGCAGTTGCTCCTGGTTGCACGCGTCGGCGCTGATCTGGCCTGGCTGGGGGTGCAGCACATCGGCGTAATGGGCCATGCGCGTCCGCTCGCCCATGTCCGCGCCGAACAGATGCTGGTCCCAACTGCGCTTGAGATCCTCGCGGGGCGGTTTGTTGCCGGCGCCGTGGACATAGACGACGGCCGGGGTCCCCGAGGTGAGCTTCGCGGAGTCCATCGCGCCTCCCGGACGTAATGATCCGTACTGTCACTAGATCGTCACATTCCGCATGAGGATGGGCATCCTCCAATCGGCGTAGTCGAGACGCGACCATCTGTGCACGCGGCGGCCTCTGACCTCGATCAAGCCCTGCACGCGGTCAGACCCCAGCCAGCTTCTTCGGGTGGGTGCGCAGGTAGACCATCCAGGTCAGCGCGAAGCACAGCGCGTAGAAGGCGATGAACGCGACATAGGCGGCCTCGCCGGTCCTGTAGGCCATGAACGACTGGCGGAAGGCGACGTTGACCAGCACCCCGCCGAACGCGCCGACCGCACCGGCGATGCCGATCAGGGCGCCGGCCATGCGCCGCGCCTCGTGCTCGGCCGCCGCGGGATCGCCGCCGTTGGCGACGCCGAGCTCGGCCCTGGCCCGGAAGATGGCCGGGATCATCTTGTAGGTCGAGCCGTTGCCGACGCCGCTGAAGACGAACAGCAGGATGAACCCGGCCAGATACAGCGGCAGCGACCGCTGCCCGGAGGCGACCAGCACCAGGGAGGCCGCGACCGCCATCGCCACGAAGTTCCAGAACGTGACCTTGGCCCCGCCCAGCCGGTCGGCCATCCAGCCGCCGGCCGGGCGGATCAGCGAGCCGAGCAGTGGCCCGAGGAAGGTCAGGTACGCGGCCTTGATGGGGGTGTCGAAATCGGCCGTGAACTGCACCTGGAGCACCTGTCCGAAGGCGAAGCCGAAGCCGATGAACGAGCCGAAGGTGCCGATGTAGAGCACCGACATGATCCAGGTGTGCGGGTCGCGGCACACGTCCCGCATCGCCCGCCCGTCGTTGCGGGCCTGCGAGAGGTTGTCCATGTAGAGCGCCGAGCCGAGGGCGGCGAGCACGATCAGCGGGATGTAGATCCCGGCGACCAGCCCGGGGCTTGCGTCGCCGGCCGTGGCGAGCAACGCCAGGCCGACCAACTGGACCACGGCGACGCCGAGGTTGCCGCCGCCGGCGTTGAGGCCCAGCGCCCAGCCCTTGAGACGCTGCGGGTAGAAGGCGTTGATGTTGGCCATCGAGGACGCGAAGTTCCCGCCGCCGACCCCGGCCACCGCGGCCAGCAGGAGCAGGGTGGAGTACGAGACGCCCGGCTCGATGAGGAACGCGGCCAGCACCGAGGGCACCAGCAGCAGCGCCGCGCTGAAGATCGTCCAGTTGCGGCCGCCGAACCGGGCGACGGCGAAGGTGTAGGGCAGCCGCAGCACCGAGCCGATGAGCGCCGGTACCGCGGTCAGCACGAACTTGCCCGCCGGGTCGATCCCGTACGCGGGGCCGAGGAACAGCACCAGCACGGACCACAGCGTCCATACCGAGAAGCCGATGTGCTCGGAGAAGATCGAGAAGATCAGGTTGCGGCGGGCGACGCGGGCGCCGCCGCCGTGCCAGAACTCCGGCTCCTCGGGCCGCCAGTCATCGATCCAGCGGCCCTTGAGGCGGGCGAGCGAGGAACCGCGGCCCTTCTGTTCGACATCGGTGGTGACGGTCATGGGAAGACTCCTCGTGGTCGGCGAGACGCCACGAAAAGTAGGAGCCCGGGATTTCGCCGTTGTGCTTCTTGTAATGCGGCAGTGATAATTCCGCCGCACCGGGCACCGGTTCGCGATGTGAGGCCGGGCGTGAGTCGCTTTTAACACCCGGGTCACACGCGGGACCCGAACGCGAAACGGCGCTCGCACACGCTCGGGGACATGACCGATACCCGGACGCACTGCCCGTACTGTGCCCTGCAATGCGGGATGTCACTGGGCCGGGACGGCGCTCCCGCAGCGGGCCCGCTGCGGGTCACCCCCCGCGTGGACGTGCCGGCCAACCGAGGCGGGCTGTGCCAGAAGGGCTGGACCGCCGCCGAGATGCTCACCGTCCCGGACCGGCTGACCAGCCCGCTGATGCGCTCCAGGCGGGACGCGCCGCTGGAGCCCTGCACCTGGGACGAGGCGGTGGACCGCATCACCTCGGAGATCACCCGGTTGCAGGGCGCGCACGGCCTGGACGCGGTCGCGGTGTTCGGCGGCGGTGGGCTGACCAACGAGAAGGCCTACCAGCTGGGGAAGTTCGCCCGGATCGCGCTGCGCACCTCCCAGATCGACTACAACGGCCGGTTCTGCATGTCCTCGGCGGCCGCCGCCTCGGGCCGGGCCTTCGGGCTGGACCGCGGGCTGCCGGGGCCGGTCACCGACCTGGGCAGGGCCGACGCGATCCTGCTGACCGGGGGGAACGTCGCCGAGACGATGCCGCCCTTCATGCGGCACCTCACCGACGCCCAGCGCGGCGGCGGGGCGCTGATCGTCATCGACCCGCGCCGCACCGCCACGGCCCGGCAGGCCGATCTGTACCTCCAGCCCACGCCCGGCACCGACCTGGCCCTGGCGAACGGGATGCTGCACCTGGCCATCGAAGAGAGCCTGCTGGACGAGGAGTTCCTGGCCGCGCGCACCGGCGGGTTCGAGGCCGTCCGCACGGTCGTGAACGGCTACTGGCCCGACCGCGTGGAGCGGATCACCGGGGTGCCGGTGCCGTCCATGCGCGAGGCCGTCCGGCTGCTGGCCCGCGGCCGTCGCTCCTACGTCCTGACCGCCCGCGGCACCGAACAGCACGCCCGCGGCACCGACATGGTGACCGCGTTCATCAACCTGGCGCTCGCGCTGGGCCTGCCGGGACGTCCGGGATCGGGGTACGGGTGCCTGACCGGTCAGGGCAACGGTCAGGGCGGCCGCGAGCACGGCCAGAAGGCCGACCAGCTGCCCGGCTACCGCAAGATCGACGACCCGGAGGCGCGCGCCCATGTCGCCGCGGTCTGGGGCGTGCGCCCCGCGGACCTGCCGGGGCCGGGACGCTCGGCCTACGAACTGCTGTCGGCGCTCGGGACGGCCGAGGGGCCCAAGGCGATGCTGCTGTTCGGCTCCAACCCGGTGGTGTCGGCGCCGCGAGCGTCCGCCGTCGAGGAGCGGATCCGCGCTCTGGACTTCCTGGCCGTGGCCGACTTCGTTCCGTCGGAGTCCGCGGTCCTGGCCGACGTCGTGCTGCCGACCGCCCAGTGGGCCGAGGAGTCGGGCACGATGACCAATCTGGAGGGGAGGGTCCTGCGCCGCAACCGCGCGGTCACACCACCGGCGGACGTCCGCACCGACCTGGAGATTCTGGCCGTGCTGGCCGACCGGCTGCACGCGCCCGGGACCTGGAGCGGCGAGCCGTCCGAGGTCTTCGAGGAACTACGCGAAGCCAGCGCCGGTGGCCCGGCCGACTACTCGGGCATCACCTACGAACGCATCGAGAAGGAGGGCGGGGTCTTCTGGCCCTGCCCGTCCGAGGAGCATCCGGGCACGCCACGGCCGTTCCTGGAGCGGTTCGCCACGCCCGACGGGCGGGCCCGCCTCACACCGGTGGAGTACACCGGCCCGGCCGAGGACGTCGACCCCGAGTACCCGGTCTACCTGACCACGGGACGGGTGCTGGCGCAGTACCAGAGCGGCGCCCAGACCCGCCGCGTCAAGCCCCTGGTAGACGCGGCGCCCGAAGCGTTCGTGGAGCTGCATCCCGATCTTGCCGAGCGGCTGGACATCGCCGACGGCGACCGGGTGAGGGTCGTCAGCCGCCGGGGGAGCGCGACCGTGCGGGCCCGGCTGACCGAGGCGATCCGGTACGACACCGTCTTCATGCCGTTCCACTGGGCCGGTGAGGGAAGGGCCAACCTCCTCACCAACCCGGCGCTCGATCCGCTGTCGCGCATGCCCGAGTTCAAGGTCTGCGCCGTACGGCTGGAACCGGTGCTCTCCGCGTCCGTCCCCGTCATCGAAGGAGCCGTCGCGTGAACACGAGCGCACAGCCGAAAGGCATGGTCGTCGTCGGCAACGGCATGGCCGGATCTCGGTTCGTGACCGAGGTCCGCGCCCGCGATTCGCGGGTGCCGCTGACGGTGTACGGCGCCGAGCCGCGGCAGCCCTACAACCGGGTGCTGCTGTCGAACGTGCTGGCCGGCAGGTCCCGGCCGGACCAGATCGGCCTCGTCGACCCGGCCTGGTACGGGGACAACGCCGTCGACGCACGGCTCGGCGTGGAGGTCGTCAGGATCGACCGCGAGGCTGGCGTCGTGCACGGGTCCGACGGCGGCGCCGTCCCGTACGAGACGCTGGTGCTGGCGACCGGGAGCAACTCCTTCGTGCCGCCCTTCCCGGGGACGGAAGGCGGCCTGCCGGCGGGCGCGGTGGCGTTCCGGACGCTCGACGACTGCCGGGCGATCATCGAGGCGGCGCGGGGCGCGCACCGGGCGGTGGTGATCGGTGGCGGGCTGCTGGGCATCGAGGCCGCCCGCGGCCTGGCCGGGCGCGGGCTCGACGTGGTCGTGCTGCACCGGGCGGGGCACCTCATGGAGCGCCAGCTGGACCCCGCCGCGGGGAAGGTCCTGGCCCGAACACTGCGGCTCCTGGGCGTCCGGTCACGGCTGGGCGCCGACGTCACCGGCCTGCGGATCGACCGGGACGGCGCGGCGGGGCCGCGGGTCACAGGCGTGGAACTGGCCGCGTCCGCGGGCGGCGGCGGGCCCGAGGTCGTCGAGGCCGATCTGGTCGTGGTGGCGTGCGGGGTGCGTCCCGAAGTGGGGCTCGCGCGGGCGGCCGGACTGGAGGTCGACCGCGGCATCGTGGTGGACGAGACGCTGCGCTCGGTGACCGATCCGTCGGTGCGGGCGCTCGGGGAGTGCTCGCAGTACGGCGGGACGGTGTACGGGCTGGTGGCGCCGGCGTGGGAGCAGGCGGGCGTGCTGGCCGACCTGGTGACCGGCACGGACGCCGCGGCCCGCTTCACCGGGGCGCGGGAGATCACCCGGCTGAAGGCGGCCGGCGTGGACCTGGTGTCGATGGGGGAGACCCATCACGGCGACGACGATCCCGAGGTGGAGATCATCCAGTATGCCGACGCCGGGCGCGGGACGTACAAGAAGGTGTCGATCAGGGACGGCCGGGTGATCGGCGCGATCCTGCTCGGCGAGACCGGCACGGCCGGCACGCTGACCCGGCTGTACGACCGGGCGGCGCCGCTGCCGACCGACCGGCTGAGCCTGTTCTTCCCCGGCCTGGGCGGCGCGCAGCCGGTGGACTCACCGGTGCGGATTCCGGACGGGGCGACGATCTGCAACTGCAACAACGTGTCCAAGGGCGGGATTCGCGCGTGCTGGGAGGGCGGTGCGCGGACGGCCGACGAGGTGTGTGCGCGGACCCGGGCGGGGACGGGCTGCGGTGGCTGCCGGGACGCCGTCGAGGGGATCGTCTCGTGGCTGGCCGAGCGGGAGTCGGTCCCCGCGCGCTGAGTCCGCGTGTCCGGCGCAGCGCGTGGCGCGGCGTGAGCGCCTTTTAACACGCTGGTGACAAAGGGGACGCAACCGTGAAACGGCCGCTGCTGAGGATCGGGTTCATGAACGACGTAGGAGACGTCCCCAGGGGGCCCGCGCGGCTGGTCGTCGTCGGCCACGGGCCGACCGGGCACCGGCTGGTCGAGGCGCTGCGCGAGCGCGACACGGCCGGCGCCTGGCAGGTCACGGTGATCGGCGAGGAGACCCGTCCTGCCTACGACCGGGTGGCGCTCACCTCGTACCTGACCGAGGACGCCGACCTGGCCTGCGCGCCGCACGACGCCGCCGTCGAGCTGCTGACCGGCGATCCGGTCACCGAGATCGACCGGGCATCCCGGACGGTCCGGACCGCGGCCGGCCGGGAGGTCGGCTACGACGCGCTCGTGATCGCCACCGGCTCGGCGCCGTTCGTGCCGCCGGTGCCCGGCCACGACCTGCCGGGTGTGTTCGTCTACCGGACGATCGACGACCTGGAAGACATCCGCGCGCACTGCGCGGACCTCACCTCGCCGGGGCCCGCCGGAGTCGTCGTCGGCGGCGGGCTGCTCGGTCTGGAGGCGGCGCGGGCCATGCAGGGCCTGGGCGTCGATACCCACGTCGTCGAGGTCGCGCCGTGGCTGATGCCGCGCCAGCTCGACGAGGGCGGCGGTTCGATGCTGCGCCGCCACATCGAGGCGCTGGACATCGAGGTGCACGCCGGCACTCCGATGGCGGGTCTGGAGGCGGGCGCGGACGGCGTGGTCCACCGGATCGCGCTCAGCGACGGCACGTCCATCGACGCGGGCGTGGTCGTGTTCTCGGCCGGGATCCGGCCCCGCGACCACCTGGCCCGCGGATGCGGCCTGCCGGTGGGGGAGCGGGGCGGCATCGTCGTGGACGAGACCTGCCGGACCGAGGACCCCGCGATCTACGCGGTAGGCGAGTGCGCCCTGATCGGCGGCCAGGTGTACGGCCTGGTCGCTCCGTGCTTCAGCATGGCCGAGGTGGTCGCCGACCAGCTGCTTGCGCGGGCCGCCGGGGGCGCGGGCGGGGCTCGCTTCGAGGGCGCGGACACGTCCACCAAGCTCAAGCTGATGGGCGTGGACGTGGCGAGCTTCGGCGACCCGTTCGCCGGACCGGACCAGAACGCGCTGGACGTCACCTACACCGACCCCGTCGCCGGGATCTACAAGAAGCTGGTCGTCAGCGACGACGCCCGCATGCTGCTGGGCGGCGTCCTGGTCGGCGACGCCGAGTCCTACCCCACGCTGCGCGCCTACCTCGGCACCGAGTTGCCGGGTTCGCCCGAGCAGGTGCTGTTCGGCGGGACGCAGGCCGCGGCCGGCGACCTGCCGGGCGCGACCGTGATCTGTAGCTGCAACAACGTCACCGCCGCCACGATCCGGTGCACGATCCGCGACGAGGGCCTGACCGATCTGGGCGGCGTCAAGACATGCACGCGCGCCGGCACGACCTGCGGCAGCTGCGTGCCGCTGGCCAAGAAGATCCTGGACGCGGAGCTGACCGCGGCGGGCATCGAGGTCAGCAAAGCGCTGTGCGAGCACTTCGACCACAGCAGGGCCGAGCTGTTCGACATCGCGCGGGTGACCGGGATCAGCACGTTCACCGCACTGGTCGAACGGCACGGTCGGGGCCGGGGCTGTGACATCTGCAAGCCGGTGGTGGCCTCGATCCTGGCCAGCCTGGGCAACGGCCACATCCTGGCGGGCGAGCAGGCCGCGTTGCAGGACACCAACGACCACTTCCTGGCCAACCTGCAGAAGAACGGCACCTACTCGGTGGTGCCGCGGGTGCCCGGCGGTGAGATCACTCCCGAGCGGCTGATCGTGATCGGCGAGGTGGCCCGCGAGTTCGGCCTCTACACCAAGATCACCGGCGCGCAGCGGATCGACCTGTTCGGCGCCCGGGTCGAGCAGCTGCCGCGGATCTGGAAGCGGCTGGTGGAGGCCGGGTTCGAGTCCGGGCACGCCTACGGCAAGGCGTTGCGGACCGTGAAGTCGTGCGTCGGGTCGACCTGGTGCCGGTACGGCGTACAGGACTCGGTCGGTATGGCGATCAAGCTGGAGCTGCGGTACCGGGGGCTGCGCGCCCCGCACAAGCTCAAGTCGGCGGTGTCGGGCTGCGCCCGCGAGTGCGCCGAGGCGCAGAGCAAGGACTTCGGGATCATCGCGACCGAGCAGGGCTGGAACCTCTACGTCGCGGGCAACGGCGGGATGCGGCCCCGGCACGGTGACCTGTTCGCCACCGACCTGGACGACGAGACACTGGTCCGCTACATCGACCGCTTCCTGATGTTCTACATCCGCACCGCCGACCGGCTCCAGCGCACGGCGTCCTGGTTGGAGGGCCTGGAGGGCGGCCTCGACTACCTGCGCGCGGTCGTCGTCGAGGACTCGCTCGGCCTGTGCGCGGAACTGGACGCCGCGATGGACCGGCACGTGGGCTCCTACTCCGACGAGTGGCGCGACACCCTCGACGACCCCGAGAAGCTCGGCCGCTTCGTCTCTTTCGTCAACGCTCCCGACACCCCCGACCCGAGCATCGTGTTCGAACCCGAGCGCGAACAGATCAAGCCGGTGCTCATGGCCGGCCCGAGCCTGGAGGTGGCCGCCCGATGACCACGACCCGCGAGCCGGCTCACACCCGTGAGACCGCCGGCGCGGCGGTGCGCTGGCACGATGTCTGCTCCTACGGCGACCTGATGCCCGAGCGCGGTGCCTGCGCGATCGCGGACGGCGTCCAGGTGGCCCTCTTCCGGACCTACGAGGGCGCGCTGTTCGCCACGTCCAACCTGGACCCGTTCAGCGGTGCGTACGTGATCTCGCGGGGGATCCTCGGTACCCGAGGCGGTGCGCCCACCGTCGCCTCGCCCATGTTCAAGCAGGTCTTCGACCTGCGGACCGGAAGCTGCCTGGACGAGCCCGACGTGGCGCTGCCCACCTTCGCGATCCGGCGGAGTCCCGCCGCCGACCGAGTGGAGGTGGCGCTGCCGCATGAAGACCGAGAGTGAGCCCCTCGCCGGATTCGCCGTCGGAGTCACCGCCGCCCGCCGCCACGAGGAACTGGCCACGCTGCTGGAGCGCCGCGGCGCGCGGGTCGTCAACGCTCCCGCCATCCGGCTGGTCCCGCTGCTGGACGACGCCGGGCTGCTCAAGGCCACCGCCGAGTGCATCGACCGCTCTCTCGACCACGTGGTCGTCACCACCGGCATCGGGTTCCGGGCCTGGCTGGAGACCGCCGACGGGTGGGGGCTGCGCGACGGGCTGATCGGCAGGCTCGGCGGTGCGGGCATCCTGGCCCGCGGCCCGAAGGCGCGGGGCGCGATCCGCCAGGCCGGGTTGCAGGAGCGCTGGTCACCGGAGTCGGAGAGCTGCGCGGAGGTGCTGAAGTACCTGCTCGGCACGGAGTTGGCCGGCACCCGGGTGGCGCTCCAGCTGTACGGCGAGAGGCTCCCGGAGTTCAGCGGGGCGCTGCGCGCGGCCGGCGCCGAGGTGATCGAGATTCCGGTGTACCGGTGGTCGCGCGCCGAGGACTGCACGCCGCTGCGCAGGCTGGTCGGGCAGGCGGTGGCCGGGACGGTGGACGCGATCACGTTCACGTCCGCGCCCGCGGTGGTCGCGACGCTGGCGGTGGCGGCTGAGGACGGGCTGGAGGAACCGCTGCTGGAGGCTCTGCGCACGCACGTGGTCGCGGCCTGCGTGGGCCCGGTGACGGCGCAGCCGCTGGTCGAGCGAGGGGTGCCGACGGCACAGCCGGAACGGGCCCGGCTCGGGGCGCTGGTGCGCGCGCTGGTGTCGGACCTGCCGCGCCGCCGGTCGCGGCTGCTGGAGGTGCGCGGGGTCTCGCTGGAGCTGCGCGGGCACGCGGTCGTGCTGGACGGGCAACTGCGCCCGGTCGCGCCGGCGCCGATGGCGATCCTGCGGGCGCTCGCGCGGCGTCCCGGGCACGTGGTGTCGCGGGCCGAGCTGTGCGGGGTGCTTCCGAGCCGTCTCATGGTGGGCGTCGGCTCCTGGCCGCGGGACGGCCGGCCGCCGGCCGACGAGCACGCGGTGGAGATGGCGGTGGCCCGGCTGCGGCGCGGGCTCGGTCGCCCGGGGATCGTGGAGACGGTGGTCAAGCGCGGTTACCGGCTGGCCTGCGACCCGCGGGCCGTCATCCCCCGATGAAGCACTTTGTACTGGTTTCTGACATGAGAGGGGGGTAGAGGCGGAGGTGAAGGGGGTGCCATGCGGGGTTGGCGAGAACAGGTCGAGAAGCGGTTCGCCGAGGTGACGGCGCGGCCATTGCCGCTTCCCGGGGGAGGCGAGACCCGCCGCCGCTGGGCGGCATTGGCCGAGCTCGGTGAGGAGGACCTGTCGCTGGCGCGGCTGGCCGAGGGGCATTTCGACGCGCTGGCGATCTTGGCCGAGCTGGATCGGCCGGAACCGCCGCCCGGCAGCCTCTGGGCCGTGTGGGCGGCGAAACCGACAGCCCTGGATCTAGCGAACGGCCGTGTCCGCGGCGTCCGTCCGTACTGTTCGGGAGCCCGGGTCTGTACCCACGCCCTCGTCACCGTCGGCCCGGATCTCTACGCCGTCGAGGCGGGGGAGCCGCTGCCGGGGACCTGGCCCGCGACGGGAATGGCCGCCAGCGACAGCCTGGACGTGCGGTTCGACGATGTTCCGGCTGAGTACGTCGGACCCTATGTGGACCGTCCCGGCTTCCACCACGGCGGGGTGGGGGTCGCGGCCGTCTGGTACGGCGGGGCACGGTCGATCGCCCGCACACTGCTCGGCGCCGAATCCCCGCATGCCCTCGCTCATCTGGGCGCCGTCGACGTGGCCCTGCGGGCCGCGCGGGCCGCGCTGGACGAGGCCGCCGATGAGATCGACGCCGACCCTCTCGACCACGGGAAGGAGGCCGCGCTGCGCGCGCTGCGGGTCAGGGCACTGGTGGCGGAGACCGGTCACGAGGTCATGGACCGGGTAGGGCGGGCGCTGGGTGCAGGCCCCCTCTCCCACGATGAGGCACACGGTCGGCACGTCGCCGACCTGACGGTCTACCTGGGCCAGCACCATGCCGAACGAGACCTGGCCGCGCTGGGTGAGCAGGTAAAAGGGCAGGGCTGGTGAACCGGATCGATGCCCCGGGGACTCCCGCGCGGGCGTGGCGCGAGTGGCCGGGACTGCGCACCCTGCCGGAGCTGGACGTTTCGCGCTGGCGGAACGCGGCGATCGTCGCCGCGCATCCCGACGACGAGATCCTCGGTGTCGGTGGCCTGCTCGCCATGCTGGACGTCCCGGTCACGTTGATCGCGGTGACAGACGGCGAGGGATCCCACCCGGACCTGCCCGAAGAGCAGATCGCGGCCGTCCGGCGAGCGGAGACCGAAGCGGCGCTGGCCGAGGTCCGGGCCCGGCTCGGGAGGGGCGCTGACGTTCACCGGCTGGGGTTTCCGGACGGCGGAATCCGCGACGAACGGCTGACGCCCGTCCTGACGGAGCTGCTGGGCGGGTTCGACGCCTGCCTGGCCACGTGGGAGGCCGACGCGCATCGCGACCACGAGGCGGTGGGCCGGTCCGCGCTCGCCGCCGGAGCCACCGCCGGTGTCGAGGTCCTGCGTTTCCCGATCTGGGCGTGGCACTGGGCAATGCCGGGCGACCCGCGGCTGCCCTGGGACGATGCCGTGCGCGTGACGCTGACGGCCGACGCCGCCGCTTCCAAACGGGCGGCGATCGACTGTTTCACCAGCCAACTGGGCACCATCCTGCCCCCGGCCATCGTCGAGCACTTCAGGCGCGGCGAGGAGGTGCTGTTCCGGTGACGCTGGACGCCGCGTACTTCGACGGCATGTACGAGGCCTCCGCCGATCCGTGGGGCTTGGCGTCCCGATGGTACGAGCGGCGCAAGTACGACATCAGCTTCGCCATGCTGCCCAGACCCCGCTACGCGCGGGCGTTCGAGCCGGGCTGTTCCATCGGCGTGCTGACCGCGCTTCTGGCGCGGCGCTGTGACTCGCTTCTGGCCTGTGACATGTCCGCGGCGGCCGTCGAACAGGCCCGGGCCCGGGTGCCCGCGGCACGTGTCGAGCAGCGAGCGATGCCGCGGGACTGGCCGGACGGGCGGTTCGACCTGATCGTGCTCTCGGAGATGCTGTACTACTTCGACGACCACGATCTGGCCCGCGTGCTCGACCTGGCCGCCGGAGCCCTCACGCCCGGCGGGACTCTGCTGGCCGTCCACTGGCGGCACCCCGTCGCCGAGTACCCGCAGACCGGCAACGATGTTCACCTGGCCCTCGGGCGCACCCCGCTGAACCGCCTCGCCGCGCATGTCGAGACGGACTTCCTGTGCGAGGTGTTCGTGAGCGGCGAGCCGATCTCCGTCGCCGGCGCCGAGGGGCTCGTGTGAGGGCCGGGGTGGTGGTCCCGGCCCATGACGAGGAACGCCACCTGGGCAGATGCCTGAGCGCTCTGCGGACGACCGGAGCGCCCGTGGTGGTCGTCGCGGACGCCTGCGACGACCGGACCGCCGAGATCGCTCGCGGTTTCGGCGTCACCGTCCTTGAGATCACCGCACGGAACGTCGGTGTCGCCCGGGACGCGGGGGCGGCCCAGCTGATCCGTGCCGGAATCCAGTGGATCGCGACCACCGACGCCGACACCCTCGTGCCGCCGTGCTGGCTGCGGACCCAGCTCGGGCTCGCGGCGCGGGGATGGGACGCGATCGCGGGCTCGGTCACTGTCACCGACTGGAGCGAGCATCCCGCGTGGCTCTCGCGGCTGTACGCCCGCCGCTATCCCGGTCCCGGCCTGCACGGCGCCAACCTCGGCTTCACCGCCGAGGCGTACCGGGCGGCGGGCGGCTTTCCGCCGCTGCGCACCGGGGAGGACCGCGCACTGGTCGCCGCGATGGAGGCCGCGTCGCTCCGGGTGCTGCGGACCGCGGCGGTCAACGTCGTCACCTCCGCTCGCCGGCAGTTTCGGGCGCCGCGCGGGTTCGGCCATCTCCTGGCCTCGATGGCGCTGGAGGATCGGCGCCGTCCCGCCCCCGTGTTCGCCCCTTTCCCGGAGGGAAGAACGTGAGCGCACGTGCCGTGAAAGCGGCTGATCAGGGTTCGGGCTGCCCGGGTTCGGGCTGATCAGCCTGGGTAAGGGCCTGCCAGTCGACCCGGCGGAGCGGCGGAGGGCACGAGGGCGACATCGGAGGGCACCGTGCGAGTACGTTGGCGGCGGCGCGCGCGTGCGGCGCGCTGGCCGGCGGGAGTAGGCATCGCCGGGTGGCGGTGGTTCCGGCGTTCTCGCTCGATAGTGCGGCGCCGACTCCGTACTGACGCGGTCTCCAGCATCGAGGGGATTCCGTCACGTGGTGGCGGCCAGGTGCAGGATTCGCACCAGGGCGTCGGACCGATCTACCAGCGACGCTACACGGTCCGTGTCTCCGGCAGCCCCCTGACCGCGGCACAGCTGATGCAGCGACTGGGGGACGATCTGAACGCCGCCTCACCGGTCGAGGTCGCCGTCTTCGACAAGATCTCGGGTACGTCCCGGCCTCCTGAGATCGGGGACGAGTACGTCGTCCACATGCCGGGCCCCTGGAACTGCCCGGTCCGGGTGGTGGAGAAGACACCGGCGTCCTTCCGGTTCGCGACGCTGAGCGGACACATGGAGGCCGGGGAGATCGAGTTCCGGGCGACGGGCACAGGGGAGGACGGCCTTGTGTTCACGATCGAGTCCTGGGCGCGAAGCGGTGACTGGCTGGCGGAGATCCTCTATCAGCGGTTGGGTCTCGCGAAGGAAATGCAACTTCACATGTGGGCGCATTTCTGCCGCCGGGTCGCCGAGGTGTCGGGTGGGCACATGGTCGGCGACGTGGTGGTCCAGACCGAGCGGGCCGACGCCCCCGGGCCCGGCGGGCGGCGACTCATCGCCCGGGCGCTCACCTCGGTGTTCGTCCGGACCTTCGCTTTGGCGGCACGGCTGCGTGACCGGCCTCTGTGCCACCGGGGTCTGGTGTTCGACGCCACTCTGGTCCTGCACGGGACGTCCCGATACTGGGGGGTTCCGTTCCTGGATGATCGCGCGGAGCTGCGAGGCCACGTGCGGCTCTCCCGCGCGTTGGGTTTGCCGCCCGTGTTCCCGGACCTGCTGGGGCTCGCGCTGCGATGGCGGCAGCCGCGGGCCGGCGACACCGAGCCGGAGGCCACCGCGGAGCTGCTCCTGGCCACGACCGGGCATACCCGGCTGGGCCGCCATCTGCTCCGGCCCGCGGCCAGATGGAGCCCGGCGTTCTACGGTTCCCTGCTGGCCTACCGGGCCGGTGATCGTCGGATCCTGCTGGGCGCCGTCGCGCGGCGAACCCAGATCGTTCCGGCTGGTCTCCCGGCGCTCGCGCGCGCCCTGGCCGAGCGGCCGCTGCTGTTCGATCTGGTGGCGGCCACCGAGTTCGGTGCATGGCAGCCATTCGGCGAACTGCGGCTGCAAGGGCCGGCGCGGAGCGACGACAGTGCACCGATGCGTTTCGATCCCGCGCGCCATCCCATCCGGGGACTGAGCCCCGTCGGGCTGTTCCAGCAGGTGCGCGGCCCCACCTACGCCGCCGTGCGCCGCGCCGGGGCCGCCCGCTCTGAGCGGCGTCGTCAGCAGGGGAAGGCATCCCCATGAGAAGGAGCGCACGCGTCCAGCGACGAATGCGACGACTTCACGCCGACCTGCGCCGGCTTCCCCTCAACTTCGATCCACACCACCACGACGTGGGCCGCACGGAGTGCGGCTGGCATGTCGACGACTACCGGCAGCCGCTGCCGCCGGAGCCGCCCGGTCCGCCGGTCCCCGGAGGGAGCTGGGAGACCGCCCGGCACCTCGTCCGGAACTACCGCTACGCCGATCCCGGCATCATCCGGGAGATCTGCCGTGCGGGCCCTCCCGAGCCGGGCCGGAGCATGTTGCTGGAGGGCCGGTTCTACGGGCTGCATTTCTACCTCGGCCTGCGTGTCGGCGACGTCGTCGACGATGTCATCGAGCAGGACGGACGCCAGGCGCGGGTGTGGGGCTGGAACTACCGGACGCTGGAGGGCCACCTCGAACGCGGCCAGATGGACCAGGAGGTTCGCAAATGGCTCGACACCGGCGAGGTGGAGTTCCACATCCACGCCTACTCGCAGCGGGCGCCCATCTCGAACCCCATCGTGCGCCTCGGCTTCATCCTCTTCGGCCGGGTCACGCAGGTCAGGTTCTACAAACGCGCCTGCCGGCGCATGGAAGCGCTGACGGCGTCCACGCTCGCCGCGCGCCGGCAGGTCCCCGAGGAAGAACTCGGCTGAGCGGCCGTGGCCGTCGCGTCAGCCGTAGCGGGCCAGCTCGTTGAAGAAGTCCGGCACGGTGTGCAGGCCGTCGGAGGCGGCGACGTGGTCGTAGACGTGGCGGGCGACGGTCAGGTCCAGGACGCCCAGCCCGAACGGGGAGAAGATGACCGGCTCGCCGGCAGGTGGGGTGGTCTTGCCGGTGAGGACGTCGTAGAGGGTGGTGACGAAGTCACGGTGGCCCACGTGCTGTTCGGCCAGGTGCGTGGACGTGTTCGCCTTCAGGCAGTGCTCGATGTCGTCCACGATGTTGCAGGACGACAGGATGATCTCGGGGGAGAGGTCGCGCAGGGAGATGTGCAGGACGAGGGGGTTGTGCGCGAACCAGGCGGGGTCGGTGACGTGGGGACCGGCGGCGACGGTGGCGAAGACGATCAGGTCGCTGGAGCGGACGAGGGCCTCGGCCGTGTCGTGGACGGTGATGACGCCCTTCTCGGTGCGTTGCAGGTACCCCTGGAAACCCTCGGCGTGCGCGGCGGAGAGGTCGTGGACGCCGAGGGTGTCGAAGGTGAAGCCGTTGGCGGCCAGGTAGGTATGGATGTAGCGGGCGATGAGGCCGGCGCCGATGAAGCCGACGCGGCGGGGGCGGGCGCCGCGGCGGTCGGCGAGCACCGCGGCGGCGAGGGCCGCGGACGCGGCGGTGCGGGCGGCGGAGATGATGGAGCTTTCCAGGCACGCGAACGGGTAGCCCGTCCGGGCATCGTTCAGGATCAGCACGGCGGAGGCGCGGGGGATGCCGTTCGCGACGTTGCCGGGAAAGCTGGAGATCCACTTGATGCCGTGCACACCGGCGTCGCCCTTGACGGAAGCGGGCAGCGCGATGATCCGGTCGGACGGACGGTCGGGGAAGCGCAGGAAGTAGGAATCGGGGTTGACCGTGCGGCCCTCGCCGTGCAGCCGGTAGGCCGCCTCGACCAGCTCGATGACCTGCTTCTCACGTCCGGCGACCGCCGCGTGAACCTGGGCGCCGGAGATCACGGCGAATGTCGGGACCTGTGTCATGGAGACTCCGTGTCGGCTAGATGACCGGGGGGCGGGGGGCGGCGGGACGGCGGCGCCGCCTCCGCCGTCGTGGCGGCCGCCATCGGCTCGACCGGGCCCGTGACCCGATGCCCCGCATTCGAGGTGGAGCCGGCGGTCGATGACGTTCCGTAAGTCGAGGTAAAGGTCGTCGACATGGGTATCTGCGGCCGGTGACTATCGGCGTGCTTTTGCCTTCACCTGATGACGCATTTCCTCATCTTCCCCCAAGTTCGCCGCAGGTCTGATGTCAGAGCCATGGCGAGGCATCACCGTAACCATGCACATCTTCGCGCCGCAACCCCGGACTTGTCGGCGGGTACTCCCGAGAGGGTCGTGATCTGCGGTGTTGTCGAGTGAATTGCCGCTGGAGGAGTGCCGGTCGACCGGGTCGTCGAGCGGGGTGACCGGGCGAGCTCGACGGACGCGGTGGTGGCTGCGCTCGGTGGTGGCGGTCCAGGTCGTCGAGCCGGCCCGACGTCCGGTGCCGCCGACGCGGTGATCAGCGTCTTCGCCGCGCGCCCCCGAGGTCCCCATTTCGGCGACATAGGTGCCATCGCTCCCGTATAGGAAAGATATAGCGCCCAATTGCACGCTCTGCGGGACTGACCTGAACCGGTACGTTGAATCGCGGAGGCCACATGTCCGGCTCGAATGTCACGGCGGTCCTGGATGGCGAGCAAAAGGGCCAGATCAAGGAGATCGTGTGCGAGATCCTTGAGATCGACCCCACCGAGCTCACCGACGCAAGCCTTTTCAAGGAGGATCACGGCGCCGACTCGTTGCGCGCCATCGAAATTCTCGCCGCGCTCGAGCGCACGTTCCACGTGACGATCGACCAGGCGGCGATGGATCGGATGGTGAACCTCGACGGAATCTACGCCGTCGTGGTCGACGCCGAGCGGGAGTGAGCCGGGCCATGGCCGGTCTGGAGGCGTCCCGGCGGGTGGTGGTCACCGGGCTCGGACTGGTGACCAGCATCGGCATCGGGGTCGCGGACTTCGCCGCCGGGCTGCGGGCCGGGCGGAGCGGCGCCAAGCCGATCACCGCGTTCGACACCGCCGGGTTCGCGCACGCCAACGGGTGCGAGATCGACGACTTCCGGCCCGCGGACTGGATCACCGAGACCGGGCTCGACGAGCTCGGCCGGGCGGCCCGGTTCTCAGTCGCCGCGGCGCGGATGGCCGTCGCGGACGCCGGTCTCGGCCTGGCGGAACTGCGGGGCCGGCGGGCCCTTGTGTCGATGGGGACCACCGACGGCGAGTCCCGCGACCTGGACCATCTGGTGGAGAGCGAGCTCGACCAGGAGCCCGGCGCCTACGACCCGGTGATCGCCCGCCGGGTCGGGGCGGTCCGGCTGTCCTCCTCGATCGTCGCCGAGCTCGGGCTCACCGATGTCGAGGCCGCCACCCTTCCCACGGCCTGCGCGGCGGGCAACTTCGCGGTGGGCAGCGGGTTCGACGCGATCTGCTGCGGGGACGCCGAGATCGCCCTGGTCGGCGGGGCGGACGCGGTCTGCCGCAAGACCTTCACCGGCTTCTACCGGCTCGGCACCATCGCCCCCGAGGTCTGCCGCCCGTTCGACAAGGACCGCAAGGGCATCCTCACCGGCGAGGGCGCCGGCGTCCTGGTCCTGGAAAGCCTGGACTCCGCGCTCGCCCGGGGCGCGCGGATCTACGCCGAGGTGCTCGGCTACGGGCTGTCGTGCGACGCCCGCCATCCGGTCGCCCCGGACCGGGACGGGATCACCCGCGGCATCACGATGGCCCATCGCAACGCCGGGATCGAGCCCGGCGACGTCGACTTCATCTCGGCGCACGGGACCGGGACGAAGGCCAACGACGTCACCGAGACCGGCGCGATCAGGCAGGTGTTCGGCGACCGGCCACCGCCCACCATCTCCATCAAGGCGATGATCGGGCACACGATGGGCGGGGCCAGCGCGATCGCCGCGGCGGCGTGCGCGCTGGCGCTGCGCGAGGGCTTCATCCCGCCCACCATCAACCATGTCGAGACCGACCCCGAGTGCGGCGTCGACTGCGTCCCCAACCGGGCGCGCCCGGCGGACCTGCGGGTCGTCCAGAACAACGCGCTGGCGTTCGGCGGGAACAACGCGGTCCTCATCCTCGGACGCGCGCCCGAGTCCGCACCTGTGTCCGGGGTGGCCTGATGAGCTGGATCGTCACGGGCATGGGGGCCGTCGCCGCCCCCGGCGACGACGTGGCCGGGTTCTTCGACGCGCTGTGCGCCGGCCGCAGCGCGCACGCCCCGCTGCGCGGCTTCGATCCGACCCGGTACCGGGCCCGCAACGCCTACGAGATCGACGACCGCCCGGACTCCGGCGACGTGCCGCTGCGCGCGAGCCGGTGGCTGGAGCGGGCGGTGGCCGCCGCCCTGCGGGACGCCGGCATGGACGAGTCGCTCGGCGACGTCCCGGTGCTGGTGGGCACCACCCTGCGGGAACTGCGCTCGGTCGAGCTGAGCTGGCGCGACGGTATCCCGTTCGATCCCGCTGACCTGCACTTCGGTGCCGCGCTCGGCCGCCGGTTCGGCGCGACCCGTACCTACACCGTGGCGAACGCCTGCTCGGCGTCGCTCTACGCGCTCGGCCTCGGTACCGACATGCTGGAGCTGGGCGAGTGCGACACGGTCGTGGTGGCCGGGGTCGACACGATCACCGAGAGCACCTACGGGCTGCTGGACCGCTGTTACCCCGAGGCGCCGGACCGGATCCGCCCGTTCGACCGGGACCGCCGCGGGATGCTCCAGGGCGAGGGCGCGGTCGCCGTCGTGCTGCGCCGCGCCGACGACCCCGGCCCGGCCGGGCGGTGGCACGCCACCGTGCGCGGCGTGGCGATCAACTGCGACGCCGCGCACCCGTCCGCGCCGGACGCCGGGAACATCGGCGTCGCGATCCGCGAGGCGCACGAGCGGTCCGGGGTGCGGCCGGAGGACATCGATCTGGTCATGCTGCACGGAACCGGCACGCCGCTGAACGATGAGGCCGAGGCGACCGCCGTGGCCGAGGTCTTCGGACCGGCCGCGACCGCCCCGTACCTGACGGCCATCAAGTGCATGACCGGGCACACGGCCGGGGCGTCCGGGCTGCACAGCCTGGTCGCCGGGGTGGAGGCGATGCGGACCGGCACCGTCCCGCCCATCGTGCATCTGGACGACCCGATCGACGAGGTGGCGGGCCTCCGCCTGGTCCGGGGCGCCGCCGCGCATGCCGAGGGGCTGTCGGTCGCCCAGGTCAACTCGTTCGGGTTCGGCGGCCTCAACGCCGTCGCGGTCGTGGAGAAGGCGGTCTAACCATGGAAGTCGTGGTCACCGGTCTCGGGCTCGCGCTGCGCGGCGTCGACGACGCCCGCCGGCTCCTCGCGCCGGACCCGCCCGCGCCGGACGGCGACGATCCCGTCGCCCGGCTCACCGGGCGCGGGCTGCGCTACCGCGACCGCGCGACGCGGCTCGCGATGTGCGCCGCGCGGGACGCGCTGGCCGCCGCCGGGCTGGTCCGCGACGGTTCCCTGACCGTGCCCGCGCACCGGGCCGGCGTGGTCGCCAGCACCAACTACGGCAACATCGACACCGTCTGCGACGCGGTCACGACCATCGCCAAGGAGACCTACACGGGCACCAGCCCCATGGCGCTCCCGGCGACCGCGAGCAACGTCGTGGCCTCCTGGGTCGCGATCACGCATGGCCTGCGCGGCGCGAACCTGACGCTGTGCAACGGGGAGACCTCGGGGCTGGACGCCGTGCACTGGGCCCGGCAGCTGATCGCCGCACGCCGGGTCGGCTGGGTGCTGGTCGTGGGGGTCGAGCCGGTCAACCCGCCCGTCCGCCACCTGGCCACCGGCGGGACCGGCGCCGATGTCCGCCTGCTCGACGGCGCGGCGGCTCTGGTCATGGAGACGGCGGAGTCCGCCCGCGAACGCGGAGCGCCCGGGCTCGCCGAGATCGGGCCGTACGCCCGGAAGGGCACCTGGACGGAGGCGGTCACCACCGTGCGCGAGTCCGGCGCCGAGCCGGTCGGCCTGTGGTGCACGCCCGGGGGCGTTGTCCCGCCGCACGCCCTGGAGCCCGCCCGGGTCTGCGATCTCACGGCGATGCTGGGCGAGTGCTCGGGCGCCCTTGGCGTGCTCCAGGCGGCCGCTGCGACCGCCTGGCTGAACGACGGCGAGACATCCGCGGCCGACGCGCTGGCCACGGCCGGAACGGGCCGCGACGGCGGCACGGACGCCGCCGCCGCGCTGATCCTGCGAGCCGCGCGGTGAACGGCGGCCTGCTCCTGCTGCACGGGCTGGCGGGCGGCCGGCTCGCCTGGGCGCCGCTGCGGGCCCGGCTGCCGGAGGACCTGCCGGTGTGGTCGCCCGAGCTGCCCTGGTCGGCCGGCGAGGGGCCGCGCTGGGATCACCGGGCCGACCCGGTCCGCATTCTCGCCGACGCGATGACGGCCTCCGCCTCCGGCGGCGTGCCGGACGTCGTCGTCGCGCACTCCTACGCCGCCAACGTCCTGCTCACGCTCCTCGCGGACCGAACGCGTCCGCGGCCCTCGGCCGTGGTCCTGGTGGCGCCCTTCTACCGGGCGTCCGAACAGGACTTCACCTGGCCGGAGATGACCCGCTACATGGACGGGTTCCTCCCGCTCATCGACGAGGGTCTGCGGCTCGGCTCGGCCGGCCGGCTGTCCGGCGAGGTGCGGGAGAGCATGGCGACGCGGGTACGCGACCGGCTCGGCCCGTACGGCTGGATCCGCTTCTTCGACGCCTACCTGCGCACGCCGTTCCTCGACACCGCCGCCCTCGACCTGCCGGTGCTGATCGTCGGCGGCGAGCAGGACCCGGCGGCCCGGCCGCAGGACGCGCGGGCGCTCGCGGCCGCCCTGCCGGACTGCCGCCTTGAGCTGCTGCCCTCCTGCGGGCACAACGCCATGATCGAGCACCCCGACCGCTTCGCCGTCATCGTGCGCGAGTTCCTGGCCCGCTTCGTCCCGAGAATCCGCAAGCAACCGGAGCCGATATGACCATCACCGACGCGACCCGCCCGGCCAGCCCCCTCGCGCAGCCGACCGACCTGGAGATCCGCCCCCGGTACGAGGGGTCCAACATCTGCACCTGGATCGGGTTCAAGTACGTCAACTACCTGGTCGAGGAGGCCGTCCTCGAGCACCTGCGCCGGCGCGGGGCGCCGGCGGGCGAGCTGTACGAGCGCTACGGCCTGTGTGTGGACATCGCCGACATCGACACCCGCATCCTGCACGCCTTCCACATCGACGACCTCGCGGTCGGCGAGGTCGCCCCGCTGGAGAGCGCTCCCGGCGACGAACTGGCGTTCGCGGTGCGGCTGAACCGGCAGGCCGATCCCGGCAACATCGCGGTCTCCGCCAAGGTCCGCGTGGTCCTGCGGCGCGACCCGCACGGCAGCGCCGCCGAGGACGTGCCCGCGCACCTGGCACCCTTCACCGTGCCCTACGCCGGGCTGCCCGCGCCCTACGAGACCGCCGCCGTTCCGGTCGGGCCCGGCGGCCCGGCCGAGACCCTCGGCGGCGGCAACTCCTTCGTGTGGACGTGGCGGATGCCCTACTTCTACTGCCATTTCACCGAGCGCGTGCAGATGTCGGGCTACCTGCGGCTCATGGAGGAGGTCGTCGACCTGTTCCTCGCCGACCGCGGCGTGTCGATCAAGCGGCTGCTCGACGAGCAGAACTGGATCCCGGTCGTCCCGCACTCGCGCATCACCCTGCTGGACGAGGCGCGCATGGAGGAGGACCTCTACACCGTCTTCACCGTGGAGAACGTCTTCAAGCGGTTCACCTACACGGCGCGGATGGACTGCTACGTGCTGCGCGACGGTGTCCTCGTGCCCACCGCCACCGGACACATCACGCACGGCTACGCGGTGATCGAGAACCGCCGTGACTGGAGCCTGGTCTCCTTTGACGACCGCCTGGCCGGCGCCCTGGAGGGCACCGGCGGGCAGGGGCACGGCACGGGGCGGGGGTGACCCGATGACGGGGGATCCCGCAGGCGAACCGGTGGTGACCGGCATCGGCGCCGTCACCTGCTTCGGCTACGGGGCCGCGACGCTGTGGGAGGCGATGAGCGCCGCCACGGCACGCAGGCCCGACCGGCCCGCCGACCCGCTGGCGCACATGGCGCTGCCGCTGATCCACCTGGTGCCGGACGGCGGGGGCGAGGCCGACCGGGCCGCCCGGTTCGCGCTGGCCGCCGCCGACGAGGCGGTCCGCGACGCGGGCCTGGCCGAAGTGCCGGGCGCCGCCGTGGTGGTCGGCAGCTGCATGGGCGAGGTGGCGGCGAGCGAACGCGGGCGCGCCGCGACCGGGGCCGCGTGGGACCCCGCCTTCCGGCTCGCGGCGGAGGTGGGCGACCGGCTCGGCGCCATCGGGCCGAACCTGAGCGTCGCCAACGCCTGCGCCGCGGGCACGTTCGCGGTGAGCGCGGCCGCCGACCTGATCCGGGCGGGCGAGGCCGACCTGGTGATCGCGGGCGGCGCGGACGGCTACTCCCGCATCGCGCTCGGCTGCTTCAACCGCCTGGGGGCGGTGGACCCGGTCCGCTGCCGCCCGTTCGACCGGCACCGCGGCGGGACGATCTTCGGTGAGGGGGCCGGGATGCTCGTGCTGGAGTCCCGGGCGCGCGCCGAGGCCCGGGGCGCGACCGTGCTCGCGCGGATCGGCGGCGCGGGCTGGAGTTGCGACGCGCACCATCCGACGGCGCCCGAGCCCGGCGGGGCACAGGTCGCGCGGGCTGCGCGAGAAGCGCTGGGGGACGGCGGCGCGCCGGACTGCGTCATCCCGCACGGCACCGGGACGCGGCTGAACGACGTCCTGGAGGCGGGCGCCCTACGGGAGGTGATCGGTCCGATCCTGGACCGTGTCCCGCTCTACAGCCTCAAGGCGCTCATCGGGCATACCGGCGGAGCGTCCGCGGCGATCGCGGCATGCGCCGCCGTGCTGATGCTGCGCGGCGGGACGATTCCGCCGAACGTGCCGCTGGACGAGCAGGACCCCGAGTGCCCGGTGTGGCTGCCGCAGTCCGGCCCCGAGGAACTCGCCGGGCCCGGCCGCCGGGTCCTCGTGAACGGCTACGGCTTCGGCGGCAACAACTGCTCGGTCGTTCTGGAGGCGGCATGACCCCTTCCATGGATGCCGTCGTGACCGGGATCGGCGTGGTCGTCCCGGCGGCGAGCGACGACCCCGGGACCTGGTTCGACGTCCGGACCCGGCTCGGCGGCCGCGGGTACAAGTACCTGCCGAGCGCGGCCCAGTACCTCGTGGCGGCCGCCCGGGACGCGCTCGCCGAGGCGGACGTTCCGGAGGACCGCCGGGGCGCCGTGCTGGCCACCAACAACGGCCTGGCCGCGACGCTGGACGAGATGGACCGTACGGTCGCCGGCCCGGGCGCCGACGACCTGAGCCCGGCGCGCGCCCCGTTCTTCGCGATCAACGTGCTGGGGAACCGGCTGTCGGCCGACCACGGCATGAAGGGGTTCGCCCTCACCGTCACCTCCCCCCGCGTGGCCGGGCTGGAGGCCGTGCAGTCGGGGCTGCGGGCCATGGCCGCCGGACGGTGCGAGACGCTGCTGGTGGCGGCGACCGAGGACGGTCTGCCGGACCGCGCGCCCGAGCAGGGCGCCGTCGCCCTGGCGTTCGAGCCCCGCGCGGCGGCCGCGGCGCGCGGCGTCCGCCCGTACGGCACGTGCCGGGTCCGGACGATGTTCGCCCCGCCCCGCCTGCTCGGCGACGACGGCGGACGGGACCGGATCTTCGCGGCGATCCACGCGGCGGCCAAGGACCTGGGCAACGGCGCGGACCTTCCGACGGAGGTCGTCGACGACGGTTCGCCCGTCGCCGACCTGGCGTACCGCGCGCTGGTCGAGGCCGCCGGGAACGCGGCCGGGGTACGGCGGACGCCGGCCGGACACGGCTGCCTCACCCCGATGACACGCCTGGCCGAAGCGCTGACCGGCGCGTCCGGGGACCGAATCATCGTGGCCGCCGCGGGCGAGGGGAACCTCGCGCTCGCGCGCGTGGAGAGGAGCCGATCGTGCTGATACCGATCAAGGGCGCCTGGTGTCTGGTGCTCGGCGCGTCCAGCGGCATCGGCAAGGCCATCGCCGAGGGCCTGGCACGCGAGGGCGTCAACGTCATCGGCGTCCATTTCGACACCGGTGCGCGCGCCGAGAAGGTCGCGGTCCTTGTCGAGGAGCTGCGCGGCCACGGTGTGCAGGCGCACTTCTTCAACGTCAACGCCGCCGCGGAGCAGACCCGCGCCGACATGACGGCCCGCGTGGCCGAGCTGACCGGGGGGACCGGCCTGCACATCCTGGTCCACTCGCTGGCGTTCGGCTCCCTGGTGCCGTTCCTGCCGAGGGACGGTGACCCCAAGGGGATCGGCAAGCGGCAACTGGCCATGACCCTCGATGTCATGGCGCACAGCCTCGTCTACTGGGTGCAGGACCTCGTCGCCGCGGACCTGCTGCCGCCCGGGTCCAAGGTCTACGCGATGACCAGCTCGGGCACCACGCAGATGTTGCCGAGCTATGGAGCCGTGAGCGCGGCCAAGGCGGCGCTGGAGTCGCATGTGCGTCAGCTCGCCCTGGAACTGGCGCCCCGGCGGGTGGCGGTCAACGCGTTGCGCGCCGGGACGACCATCACGCCCGCGCTGGAGCGCATTCCCGAACACGCCGAGTTCGTGGACGAGGCCGCCCTGTCCAACCCGCACGGACGGCTCACCACACCGGAGGACGTGGCCGAGGCGGTGGTGCTGCTGTCGCGCACCGACTCCTCGTGGATCACCGCCAACACCATCGGGATCGACGGCGGGGAACTGTACGCGCCCGGCACGGTGTGGGGCGCCCGCGCGGCCGCCCGGCCCGCCGCCGGATCCCCGGACGACAGTGAGGAGGGCACGCGATGAGTGCCGAAACGTTGGTGATATCCGGGTGGTCGGCGATCTCGGCCTTCGGGCTGGGCGCGGACGCCTTCGCCGGGGCACTGCGGGCCGGACGCTCCGGCGTGCGGCCGCTCGCCGAGGCCGGGACGGGGCTCGGCGGCGGGCTCGGGCCGTTCGAGTGCGGGGGAGCGGTCCCGGGTTTCGAGATCGCGGAGGTGCTGGGCAAGAAGGGCACCCGCTCCATGGACCGCGTCACCGCCTTGACGGTCGCCGCGACCGGGCTTCTGCTGGAGTCGGCGGGCCCCGGGCTGACCGAGGATCCCGACCACGTCGGGCTGGTGCTCGGCACCGGCTCGGGCAGCGTGCAGAGCATCATGGACTTCACCCGTGACGGCCTGACCGGCGACAAGCCCTACCACGTGGATCCCGCGCTGTTCCCCAACACGGTGATGAACCGGATGGCCGGACAGAGCGCCATCTGGCACGGGCTGCGCGGTCCCAACGCCACGGTCGCCGCCGGCGCGCTGACCGGGCTGTCGGCGCTCAACTACACCGCCCGGCTCCAGCGCTGCGGCCATGCCGGGACGATGCTGTGCGGCGCGGCCGAGGAGCTCACTCCGCGGCGGGCCTGGCTGGAGTGGCGGGCGACCGGCGGCGACGCCGCGGCACCGGGCGAGGGCTGCGCGATGTTCCTGCTGGAGCGCGCCGCCGACGCCGCCCGCGGCGGCCGCGCGCCGCTCGCCACCGTGCTCGGCTTCGGCTTCGCCGCCGCGGGCCCGGGACTGTCCCCGCGGGAGGCGCTGGTCCGGTGCGTCCGCGGGGCACTGGACCGCGCCGGCCGCGACGCCGCCGACGTCCGCCTGGTCGCGCCGTCCGCCACGGAGGGCCCGGAAGGCAAGGAGGAGCGGGCCGCGCTGGACGAGGTGATCGGCGACGCGGTCCCCGCCGTGCACTGCCGCGAGGCGCTCGGCGATACCGGTGCCGCGTCCGCCGCCTTCCAGGTCGCGGCGGTGCTCGCCACCGCGGCGAACCGTTCCGGGGTCGCCCTGGTGACCTCGCTCGACCGTGCCGAGGGCACGGTCGGCTGCGCGCTGTTCGACCTGCCCGCCGCCGACGGCGGCGACCGAGAGAAGGGAGCGTGACATGGCAGACCGGCTCGACAAGGAGGGACTGCGGGTCCTGATCGCCGAGGTGCTGGACCTCCCGGTGGCCGAGATCACCGACGAGGCGCACTTCCTGGACGACCTCGAAGTGGACTCGCTGATGGCACTGGAGATCATGGTCCGGCTGGAGAAGGCGTACGGGCTCCGGCTGGAAGAGAGCGAGCTCGAGTCCATCACGACCCTCGCCGCCACCTACGACCTGCTGGACAACCGGCTGAGGGCGGTGTCGTGACACCGATCACGCAGTGCCAGCCGCGCGGCCGCTCCGCCACCGCCGGACGGACGGAGGCGGTCGCGTCGTTCCCGGTCGACGCCGGCGACCCGGTGTTCCCGGGCCACTACCCGGGCTACCCGGTGCTGCCGGGCGTGTACCTGATCGAGTACGCCGACCGCGCCGTGCGCGCCCTGCCGGACCTGTCCGCGGGCGGGCCGCCGGTGCGGCTGGCGGCGGTGGAGCGCTGCCGTTTCCTCGCTCCGGTCTATCCCGGCGACGTGGTGACCTTCGATCTGGCCACCGAGGACACCGACACGGGTCTGCGGTGCACGGCCAAGGTGACCACCGGCCGCGGCCCCGTCGCCGACCTCACCCTGTCGTACCGGCGGGAGGCGGGCGGATGATCGGCGTCGAGGAGATCAAGCGGATCATCCCGCACCGCCATCCGATCCTGCTGGTGGACCGGGTGCTGTCGGTCGAACCCGGCGCCCGGCTCACCGCGCTCAAGGCGGTGACCGCGGCGGAGCCGTGCTACGCCGGCGTCCCGGACGAGGCGGACCACGGCTATCCCCCGTCCCTGCTGATCGAGTCGTGGGCGCAGGCGGCGGTGCTGCTGTCGGTCTGGGAGCAGCCCAACCCCGACGTCCTCGCCGGCAAGGTCGAGCTGGCCGGGGCGATCAACGACATCCGCTTCGAGCGGCCCGTCCACCCGGGCGACGTGCTGCGGCACGAGGTGCGGATGGTCAGGGCGGTCGCGGACACCGCCATCCTCGCGGGCGCGACCACGGTGGACGGCGACGCGGTGATGTCCGTCGGTCACTTCGTGGTCGCGCTGCGTCCCATCGAGGTGCTCGGGCCGGCGCCCGAGCCGGTCGCGTGAAGGAGGAGGCCGTGACGGACACGGAACGTCCCGTCGCACTGGTCACCGGCGGCTCCCGGGGGATCGGCCGCGCCGTCGTCCACCGGCTCGCCGAGGCGGGGCACGACGTCGCTTTCTGCTACCAGAGCAGCCGGGAGGCGGCCGAACTGGTCGCCAAGGAGGCGCGCGAGCGGGGCGCGCGGGTGCTGACCCGCCAGGTCGACGTCACCGACCGCGCCGCGGTCAAGGCGTTCACCGGCGCCGTCGAGGAGGACCTCGGCCCGGTCGCCGCGCTGGTCGGCGTCGCCGGGATCGTCTCCGACCGGCCGCTGGTGCTGATGCGCGACGACGACTGGGACTCGGTGCTGCGGACCAACCTCGACGGCACCTACAACGTGTGCCGCGCGGCGGTCTTCCCGATGCTGAAACGCAAGGCGGGTGCCGTCGTCACCGTCTCCTCGGTCGCGGGCGTGGCCGGGAACGCGGGGCAGACGAACTACTCGGCGTCCAAGGCGGGCATCATCGGGTTCACCAAGGCGCTGGCCAAGGAGGTAGGCCCGCACGGGCTGCGGGCCAACGTGGTGGCCCCCGGCTTCATCGAGACCGACATGACCGCCGGGCTCCGGGACAAGGTCGCCGGGCAGGTGCTGGAACGGATCTCGCTGGGCAGGTTCGGACGGGCCGGGGAGGTCGCGGATCTCGTCGCGTTCCTGGTGTCGGACCGCGCCTCGTACGTCACGGGACAGGTGTTCCGGGTCGACGGCGGGATGGCGTTGTGAGCCGCCGGAATCGTCCGCCGCGCTTCTACTTCAACCTGCGCAGCCCCTACTCCTGGCTGGCCTACCGCGACCTGCTCGACCAGTACCCGGACGTGGCCGCGCAGGTGGAGTGGGCACCCTTCTGGGAGCCGGACGAGACGAGCCTGAAGCTGCTCGCCGAAGCGGGTGGGGAGTTCCCCTTCACGCCGATGTCCAAGGCCAAGCACCTCTACATCCTGCAGGACGTCCGGCGCCTCGCCGCGGGCCGCGGGCTCGCGATCGCCTGGCCGGTGGACCGGGAGCCGTGGTGGGAGGTGCCGCACCTGGCCTACCTGGTCGCCCACCGGCACGGCCGGGGTTCTGAGTTCATCGCGCTGGCCTATCGGGCGCGCTGGGAGGAGGGACGCGACATCTGCGATCCCGCGACCGTCGCAGGGATCGGCACCGAACTCGGGCTGGACGCGGCCGAGCCGGCCAAGGCGGTCGACGACCCGCGGGTCCGCGCGGAGGGCGCGCGGGCGTTGATGGAGGTCTACAGGGACGGTGTCTTCGGGGTGCCGTACTTCGTGAACGGGTTCGAGAGGTTCTGGGGCGTGGACCGGCTGGCCGCGTTCGCCGCGTCCGTACGTCCCGGAACGGCGGGCGACGGAGCCGCGCTCGCGGAGGGCGGGACCGCGCTCGCGGAGGGAGGTGCCGTCTCGACCCTCGTCGACGACGGCCACGCCGGGGGCTGCGGCTGAGCGGCCGCCCGCCCGGCGGAGCACGTAGGGCACATAGGCCGCGTATAGCCCAGGTATAGGGGCGGCCGTGACGATCCGATCATCGAATCACTTATCGAATCGCTCATCGAAACGAGCCAGAGGACGTGGGGAGGTCCGGGTCCGGCATGTCTGATCTGACTGATCTCATGACCGTGGTCTCGCGCCATGCAGGCCGGACCCCGGGCGTCACCGCCGTCCGGTTCTTCCGCGGCGCCGGCGAGCGCCGGACCGAGGAGATCCTCTCCTACGGCGAGCTCGACCGCTCGGCGCGGGCGACCGCCGTCGTGCTCCGGGACCGGTGCCGTCCCGGAGACCGGGTGCTGCTGCCCTTCGCGCCGGGTCCGGGCTTCGCCGAGGCGTTCCTCGGCTGCCAGTACGCGGGGCTCGTCCCGGTGCCCGCGCCCGCGCCCGCGCGGTCCAAGCACCAGATCGACCGGACCGGATCCGTCGCGGCCGACGCCCGTCCGTCCCTGGTCCTCACCGAGGCGGCGGCACAGGCGAACGTGCGCGCCCGGCTCGCCGACCACGGCCTCGACCGGCTCGACACGGTCGCGATCGAGACCACCCGGACGGCGGACCCGGGCGGCGCGGACACCCCGCCCCACGACCCGGGCGACCTGGCATTCCTCCAGTACACGTCCGGCTCGACCAGCGCGCCCAAGGGTGTGATGGTCACGCACGCCAACCTCGCCCACAACCTCGACCTCATGCGGCGCAGCCACGGCTGGGACCAGGACACCGGCTTCTGTAGCTGGCTGCCCCTCTACCACGACATGGGGCTCATCGCGATGCTGCTCATGCCGCTCTACCTCGGGGGCACCGCGGCGCTCATGTCGGCGACCGACTTCCTCAAGCGTCCGCGGACCTGGCTCCAGCTGATGGACCACACCGGCGCCCAAGTCAGCTGTGCACCCGATTTCGCCTACGACCTCTGCGCGCGCCGCGTCACCGAGGAGGAGGCGGCGGGGCTGGACCTGTCCCGCTGGCGCCAGGCGTGCAACGGAGCCGAACCGATCGCCGCGGAGACGCTGCGGCGGTTCAGCGAGCGCTTCGCCGCGGCGGGGTTCGCGCCCGAGGCGTTCCTGCCCGGCTACGGACTGGCCGAGGCGACCCTCTACGTCTCGGGGGCGCCCACGACGGCCGCCCCCGTCGTCACCCGGGTCGACGCCGAGGCGCTGCACCGGGACGCGTTCGTCCCGGCCACCGACGGCTCGGCGACCCTGGTCAGCAGCGGCCATGTCCGTGATCTGGACGTCCGGGTCGTCGATCCGGCGACGGCGCGGGCGCTGCCCGACGGACGGGTCGGCGAGGTCTGGGTTCGCGGCGAGAGCGTGGCACTGGGCTACTGGATGCGGCCCGAAGAGACCGCGCGGACCTTCGGCGCCGTCACCGCCCGCGGCGAGCACGGCTTCCTGCGCACCGGCGACCTGGGCGTCCGGCAAGGCGCGGAGCTGTACATCACCGGCCGTCTCAAGGAGATGCTCATCGTGCACGGCCGCAACCTTTACCCGCACGACATCGAACGGGAGGCCGAGACCCTCGACGAGGCGTTCACCGGCCTGCCGAGCTGCGTGTTCGCGGTGCCCGCGCCGCACGAGGAGATCGTCGTCGTGCAGGAGGTCAGGGTCCGCGGACGGGACGCGGCGGAGCTGCCCGCGCTGGCGCGCAGGGCCAGGACGGCGCTGTCCACCCGGCTCGGCGTCAGCGTCGCGGGCTTCGTCCTCGTCCGGGTGGGCCAGGTGAGCCGGACGACCAGCGGGAAGATCCAGCGGCTCCGCGTCCGGGAGCGGTTCGTGGACGGCGAGCTGCGCACCGTCCACGAGGACCTGGACGCCGCGGTCCGCGACCGGTACCGCGTACCCGAGCCCGTGAGGAACCCGGCATGAAGTATCAGCCCTACGCGCTGACCGAGCGCCTGGAGGAGCGCTTCGGCGACCCCGGCGACGCGGTCCGCACCTTCTCCCTCGCCCGCTGCGCCGAGCTGGACCGGCGGGAGGAGTTCCCCGCCGACATCTGCCGTGCACTGGACGAGGCGGGGGTCGCCGGCTACTACGTGCCCGCCCGCTTCGGCGGCGCCGTCCACACGTTCGAGGACACGCTCCAGGTCGTCCGGCTGATGGCGCGCCGCGACCTCACCGTCGCGATCGGGCACGGCAAGACGTTCCTCGGCGGCGTCTCGGCCTGGGTCGGCGCCGAACCGGACCAGGCCCGGCGGATCGCCGCCGAAGTGCTCGGCGGCAGCGTCGTCTCCTGGGGGCTCACCGAGGAAGCGCACGGCAGCGACCTGCTGGCGGGCGAGGTCACCGCGGCTCCGGTGGCGGGGGGCTACCGGGTCGCCGGCGAGAAATGGCTGATCAACAACGCCACCCGCGCCGATCTCGTGTGCCTGCTCGCCCGGACCGACCCCGACGGCGGGCCGCGCGGTTTCAGCCTGCTGCTGATGGACAAGCACCGCCTCGGCCCGGACGCCTACCGGTGCCTGCCGAAGGTCCGCACGCACGGGGTGCGCGGCGCCGACATCAGCGGCATCGGCTTCGACGGCGCGATGGTGGAGGCCGGGGACCTGCTCGGCGCGCCCGGCAGCGGTGTCGAGACCGTCCTGAAAGGACTTCAGCTCACCCGGACGCTGGTCGCCGGGCTGTCCCTCGGCGCCGCCGATCGGGCGCTGCGGCTGTGCACCGGCTTCGCGCTCGGACACGAGCTGTACGGCCGGCGCCTCGTGGACCTCCCGCACGCGGCGCGCACCCTCACCGAGTCCTACACCGACCTGCTGACCGCGGAGGTGCTGAGCCTGGTGGCGACGCGTGCGATCCACGCACTCCCCGGCGAGCTCAGCGTTCTGTCGGCAGTGGTGAAGTACCACGTGCCGACGAGCGTCGACGCGCTGATCGCGAGCCTCGGGCAGACGATGGGCGCGCGGGCCTTCCTCGCGACCGAGAACGACCACGGCCTGTTCCAGAAGGTCGAACGTGACCATCGCATCGTCGGCATCTTCGACGGCAACACGCTGGTCAACCTCAACGTCGTGATCAACCACTTCCCGGTGCTGGCGCGCATGTTCGCCCGGGAGCGCGCGGACGAGCCCGCCGTGGCCGCCGCGGCGGGCGTGGGGGAGGCGCCTCCGGAGTTCGCTCCGGACCGGCTCGAACTGGTCTCCCGCACCGGCTGCTCGCTGCTTCAGGGCCTGCCCGCCGCGGTGGCCGCGCTGCCCACCGGCACGCCCCCCGCGGTGGCCGCCCTGGCGCGGCGGCTCCGCGACATCGCCGCCGACGTGCACGAGCGGATGGCCGGTCACCGGCCGACCGCCCGGAGCGTCCCCGGTGAGTCCTTCGATCTCGCCCGCGAGTACACCTTGTGCGTCACCGGTGCGGCCTGCCTGTGGTTCTGGCTGCACAACCGCGAGCGGGCCGGCGCCGAGGAGCCCACGGCCGAGCTCTGGGCCGACGCGCTCTGGCTGGAGGCAAGCCTGACCCGCCTGCTGGGCAGGCTGCGTCCCGGCGCGCCCACCGAGCACGGTGCCACCGATCACGGTGCCGGTGATCACGGTGCCGGTGAGCCCGGCGGCGCGGTCTACGACCGGCTGTTGCCCGCCCTTCTGGCCCAGTACCGCGCGGGACTGCTGTTCTCCCCGCTGCTCTGCCGACTGCCCGAGGAGCGGCCATGACACACGCCACCGCCACCCCCGCCCACCAGGCCGGCTTCGCCGGTCCGACCGATCTGGAGGCCTGCCTCGGCGATCCGCTGGACCCGGCGAACCCGCTCGGTCACGCGGCGGTCGTGGCCGCCGACGAGCGGGGCGAGATCCTCGCCGCGGGGGAGGACGCGCTCGACGCCTACGGCCTGAACGCCGAGTTCGTGCCGCGCTCGCTCGGCGGCCGGTTCGAGCAGGCGGACCGGCTGGCCGAGACCGTCCGCGCCGTGTTCCGCCGCGACGTCACGCTCGGGCTGGGGTACGGCATCACCAACTTCGTCGCCGCCGCTCCCGTCTGGACCTCGGGGAACGCGGAGCAGCAGGCATGGCTCGCGAGCCTGCTGCTGCGCAACCGCCGGGCGGCGGCGGCCTACACCGAACTTCCGCACGGCAACGACTTCATCCGCAACGAACTGACCGCGCGCCCGTCCGCCCACGGGTTCGTGGTGGACGGGCGCAAGGAGCTCGTCAACAACGTCGGCCGCGCCGACGCGATCGTGTTGTTCGCCCGTACCGACGACGGACCGGGCAGCCGGAGCCACTCGCACCTGCTGGTCGACATGACCGCGCTGCCCGCGGACCGCCGCAGCCAGCTGCCGCGCTTCCCGACCGTGGGCGTGCGCGGCTGCCTGCTCGGCGGCATCGAGTTCGCCGGCTGCCCGGTGCCCGGCGACCGTCTGCTCGGCGAGCGCGGCGGGGCCATGGAGACCGTGCTCAAGGCGTTCCAGGTCACCCGTGCGGTGCTGCCCGGAGTGGTCATCGGCGCGCTGGACACGCAGCTGCGCACGGCCGTTCACTTCGCCCGCCGCCGCGTCCTGTACGGCGGGACGGTGGCCGACCTGCCGAACGCCCGGTCGACCCTGGTGGGCGCCTTCCTCGACCTGTTGATCTGCGACGCCCTGGCGACGGTGGGAGCCCGCGCGCTGCACCTGCTTCCCGCGGAGACCAGCGTGCTGACCGCTGCCGTGAAGTACCTGGTGCCCAAGATCCTGCGGGAGGCGTCCTACGAGCTGTCGGTGCTGGTGGGCGCTCGCTCCTACTTGCGCGACGGGCCTTACGCGATCTTCGAGAAGACGATGCGCGACCTGCCGCTGGTGACCTTCGCGCACGCCAACGCGGCGGTCTGCCAGGCGACGATCATCCCGCAGCTGCCCCGGCTGGCGGCCCGGAGCTGGCTGCGCGCCGAGCCGCCGCCGGACGCGCTGTTCGACACCCGCGTCGCGCTGCCGCCGCTGGCCTTCGACCGGCTCGCGATCAACGCGCGGGGCGCCGACGGGCTGTCGGCGATGCTCGCGGTGGCCGCCGGCGACGCCGATCCGCGCGTCGCCGAACCCGGCGCCCGCCTCCTCGCCGAACTGGACCGGCTGCGGCGGGCATGCCAGGCCCTGCCGGCGCGCGACCGGACCGCCCTCGCGGGCCGCGCGGCCTTCGACCTCTGCGAGCGCTACATCGTGCTGCTCGCGGCCGCCGCGTGCGTCGGCGTGCGGCGGCACGGTACCGGCTTCCTCGCCGGGCCCGACTGGATCGTCGGTGCGCTCGCCCGGCTGGAGGCACGCCTCGGCCGCCGCGAACGGCTCCCCGAGGACACCGAGTCGCGCCTGACCGCCGAGTTGTTCGGCCGTTCGGACGCTCATCTGACCTTCGATATGTACGCCCGGCGTCTCGCCGGCTGACCAGAATTCATCCCCGGCCAAAGGAGCAGCGACAATGCCGGATGCGAGCACGGTTCCGTCGGAGCAGACCATCCGCGATTGGCTGATCGAGCGGGTCGCCTTCTACGCCGAACGCGCCCCCGACGCGGTCGACCCCAACATTCAGATCGTGGAGCTGGGCCTGGACTCGGTCTACGCGCTGAACCTGTGCGGGGACATCGAGGACGAGTTCGGCCTTGAGGTCGAGCCCACGCTGGGCTGGGACCACCCCACGGTGAACGCCATCACCACTTTCTTGATCGGGGAACTGGGGCAGCGCTGATGGAGGGAATCCAGCGCAGGCTCTCGGCCGGTCAGGAGGCCATGTGGTTCGTCCACCGGATGGCCCCCGACAGCGCCGCCTACAACATCACGCTCGCCTTCCGGGTCCGCACTCGCGCGTCGGCTCCGCTGGACGTGCCGGCCCTGCGCCGCGCGGTGACCGCGCTCGCGGGGCGCCACGAGGTGCTGCGCTCGACCTTCGCCGAGGAGGAGGCGGGCCCGGTCCGTCTGGTCGGCCCGGCGGACCTGGTCGCCCTGGACGTCCGGGAGGTCGCCGGTGCGGACGAGGCGCGGCTGCACGATCTGGTCGGCGCGGTCGGCGCCGAGCCGTTCCGGCTGACCACGCAGGCGCCACTGCGGGTGGTGCTGCTGCGCCGCGCCCCCGACGACGCGGTGCTGGTCGTCGTCGCGCACCACATCGTGTCCGACCGCACCTCCCAATGGCTGATCATGCGTGACCTGCTGGACGCCTACTGCGGGCTGGCCGCGTCCGGACGCCCGGCGTGGCGGCCGCTGAAGGCGTCGTTCGACGACCATGTGGTGGCCGAGCGGCAGATGCTGGCCTCGCCGCGCCGGGCGGAACTGGAGGAGCGCTGGTCGCGGCTCTGTGCCGGGGTGCCGGCGGCCGAGCTGCCCGCCGACCGGCCGCGCCCGGCGCGGCAGACCTTCGGCGGCGCCACCCACCGGGTGACCTTCCCCGCCGACCTCGACCGGCGGCTGCGCGAGAACGCCGAGCGGGCGGGCGTCACCCCCTTCGTCCAGCTCCTGGGGATCTTCCAGGCGCTGCTCCACCGGTACGGCGGGCAACCGGAGTTCCTGATCGGCTGCCCGGTCGCCACCCGCTTCGGTGGCGGGATGCGGGACGTCGTCGGATATCTCGTCAACACGGTCGCGCTGCGCGCCGCGTTCACACCCGACACCACCTTCGCGCAGGCGGTGGAGTCGGCGCAGCGGCAGATGCGCGACGCCGTCGGGGTGGCGCGCTATCCCTTCCCGCTGGTGCCCGGCGCGCTGGACCTGCCGCGGGAGCAGGACCGTCCGCCGGTCTTCCAGATCGCGGCCACGATGGTGGCCACCAGCCGGCTGGAGCCGCTGCTGGACCTGCTGGCCGACGACGCGGCCGCGGAGCTGGAGTACGGCGGGCTGCGCCTGTCGATTATGGACGTCGCGCACATGGAGGGTCAGCTCGATCTGAACGTCGAGCTCCGGCGGAGCCGAAATTCCCTCACCGCCGTACTGCGCTACAACACCGATCTGTTCGATCTATCGACCATCGAGCGCCTTGGCGACCATTTTCTGCTGCTGGCGCGTGCCGCCGTGGAAGAGCCCGGTGCGCGCATCGGCGCCGTCTCCCTGATGACCGCGGATGAACTGCGCGGGCTGCTCCGGCTGGGGCAGGGCGCCGCCGCACTGTGAGACGACGCATGTCAGGGGGAGCGGCCACCGGCCGCAACTGACCACCGAAGAAACGGGGACCGAGCATGGCAACGACGCACATCGAAAGGCTGGCGACGACCGAAGCCGAGCGGGACGAGCTACAACGGCTCGCGGACCGGCTGACGCGGACCGATCCACGGCAGGTGGACGAGCGGCCGTGGATCGAGGCGGCGAGGGCGCTGTCCTGCGCGGCGCCGCGGCGGCTGCGCGAGCGGTTGCGCGCGTTCCGTAACGATCCGGGCCCCGACGGGCTGCTGCTGATCTCCGGGCTTCCGGTGGACGCGGCCGCCCTGCCGCCCACCCCCAGCGTCCCGGATTCGGTGGAGCGGTCCGCGACCGTGGCCGCCGCCGTGCAGGCGCTGATCACCCTGCAACTCGGGGAGATCATCGCGTTCCGGAACGAGAAGCGCGGCGCGCTGGTGCAGAACGTGGTGCCGGTGCCCGGCCGGGAGGGCTCGCAGAGCAACGCGGGCGCCGAGGTGCTGGAGATGCACATCGAGAACGCCTTCCACCCGCACCGGCCGGACTTCGTCGCGCTGCTGTGCCTGCGCAACGACCACGAGGGCAAGGCCGGCCTGCGGGTCGGCTCCATCCGCCGCGCGGCCGCGCTGCTGACCGACGACGACCGGAAGGTGCTGTCGGAGGAACGGTTCGTGACCGAGCCGCCGCCCTCGTTCGGCGACATGGCCGGGGCGGCCGTCCCGCACGCCGTGCTGACCGGCGCCTGGGACGACCCGGATGTGCGGGTGGACTTCCTCAGCACCCACCCCCAGGACGACGGCGCACGCGCGGCGATGAGGGCGCTGCAGATGGCGTTCACCGAGGTCACCAGGACGCTCGTGCTGCGGACGGGGGAGATGGCCCTGGTCGACAACCGGCTGACGATCCACGGGCGCACCGCCTTCACGCCCCGCTACGACGGCAACGACCGCTGGCTGTACCGCACCTTCGTCCACCTCGACCACCGGCGCTCCCGCGCCCTGCGCGCCGAGAACGGCAATGTGCTGGCCTGAGTCATATATAGCTCCGGTATAGCGGTACTTCGCACTATAGAAAAACATGACGGGCGAATCGGGTGTTCGAGTCTTCGGAATTACCGGCGGAAAGGGAAGTCGTGGACGACATGACGGCCGCGGGAGTGCTTTCGACGATCGGTGACACACCGCTCGTCGAACTGGCGAAGCTGCTGCCCGACTTTCCCGGACGGGTCTTCGCCAAACTCGAGCGGTTCAATCCGGGCGGCAGCATCAAGGATCGGTCGGCGCTCAGCCTGCTGCTGGGCGGGCTCCGCTCCGGCGAGCTGGTGCCGGGCCGGTCGGTGGTCGTGGAGTCCAGTTCGGGCAACCTGGCCATCGGCCTCGCCCAGATCTGCCGGTACCTCGGGCTGCGTTTCATCTGCGTGGTGGACGCCAAGACCACCACGCAGAACCTGGCGATCCTGCGGGCCTACCAGGTCGAGGTCGAGGTGGTCTCCGAGCCGGACCCGGAATCCGGCGAGTACCTCCCCGTCCGCGTGCGGCGGGTCCGCGAGATCGTCGAGAACACGCCGCACGCGTTCTGGCCGGACCAGTACTCCAATCCGCTGAACCCCCTGGCGCACGAACGCACCATGGGCGAGATCGCAGCCGCGCTGGACGGACGGGTCGACTACCTGTTCTGCGCCACGAGCACCTTCGGGACGTTGCGCGGCTGCGCCGCCTACATCCGGGCGCACGGGATGGACACGACCGTCGTCGGGGTGGACGCCGTCGGCAGCGTGCTGTTCGGCGGTGCCCCCGCGTCCCGGCTCATCCCCGGCCACGGGGCCTCGATCATGCCCGCCCTCGCCGCACCGGAGCTCGCCGACCGGGTCGTGCACGTGGCGGACCTGGAGTGCGTCGCGGCCTGCCGGCGGCTCATCGGCCGGGAGGCCATCCTCGCCGGCGGCTCGTCCGGGGCGACCGTCGCCGCGCTGACCAGGCTCGCCCCCGAGGTGGAGCCGGGCGCCAACTGCGTCCTGGTCTTCCCCGACGGCGGCGACCGCTACCTCGGCACCGTCTACTCCGACGACTGGGTGCGCGCCCACTTCGGCGAGGTGTTCCACCTCTGGAAGGACCCCGTGGACGGGCCGCCGCGACGGCGGACCGCGACCCACCACAGCTGATCGCAAGGAAGGACTGGAGCTCAAGTGGCTGACAAGCAGCAGGACGACGTGCTCTACCGCGTGGTGCGCAACGACGAGGAGCAGTACTCGGTGTGGTGGGCCGACCGGCCGCTGCCCGAGGGCTGGCATGCCGAAGGCACGGAGGGCACCCGCGAGGAGTGCCTGGCGCACATCGCCGAGATCTGGACGGACCTGCGCCCGCTGAGCCTCCGCCGCCGCATGGCCGGGCAGAGCGCGGGCTGACCATGACCGAGCGCCTCCTTCCCGACATGGTCGCCCGGCGGGCCGAGCGGTCGCCGGAGGCGGTCGCGGTCGTCGCCGGTCGCGAGCGCCTTGCCTACGCCGAGCTCGACCGCCGCGCCAACCGGCTCGCCCATCTGCTGCGCGCCCGCGGCGCCGGACCGGGTTCCCTGGTCGGCGTCCGCATGCACCGCGGCCCCGACCTGGCCGCCGCGCTGCTCGGAGTCTGGCGGGCGGGCGCCGCCTACGTCCCGCTCGACCCCGGACATCCCGCCGAACGGCTGCGCTGGATGCTCGCCGAGACCGGCGACCCGCTCGTGGTGACGCAGCGGGCGCTCGCCCCCGATCTGGCCGGAACCGACGCCGAGGCCGTGTACGCCGACGCCGAACCGATGCTCGCCGAGCTACCCGGAACCCTGCCGGAGGGCGGACCGGGCCCGGCGGACGCCGCGTACGTCGTGTTCACCTCGGGCTCGACCGGCGTCCCCAAGGGCGTCGTGATCACCCATGAGGGGATCGCCAACCGGGTGCTCTGGACGGTGCACGCCCATGGCCTGGACGAGCGGGACCGGGTGCTGCAGAAGACGTCGCTGAGCTTCGACGCCGCCTGCTGGGAATTCTTCGCACCGCTGGTGAGCGGCGGAACCGTCGTCATGGCGCCCGTGGGCGCCGAGCGCGACCCGGCGGCCATGGTCGGCGCGATCGCGCGGGACCGGGTCACCGTGCTGCAGGTCGTCCCGTCCGTGCTGCGGCTGCTCGTCCGTGAGCCGGGCTGGGAAGGGTGCGGCTCGCTGCGGCTGCTGTTCTCCGCGGGGGAAGCCCTGCACGCCGAGCTGTGCCAGGAGTTCCGCCGGCTCGTCCCGGACGTGGAGATCTGGAACACCTACGGCCCGACCGAGTGCTCGATCGACGTGACCGCGCACCGCTTCGACCCCGCGCAGTCGTCCGGGCCGGTGCCCATCGGCCGGCCGATCGACGGCATCCGCGTCCTGGTGCTGGACTCCCACGGCTCGCTCGTGCCGCCGGGACTGCCCGGTGAGCTGTTCGCGGGCGGCCCCGGACTCGCCCGGGGCTATCTGGGCCGGTCCGGCCTGACCGCCGGCCGCTTCGTGCCCGACCCGTACGGGCCGCCGGGATCCCGCCTCTACCAGACCGGCGACCGGGTGCGGTGGCGGACCGACGGGACGCTGGAGTACCTCGGCCGCCTCGACCACCAGGTCAAGATCAACGGAGTCCGGATCGAGCCCGGCGAGGTCGAGTCCGCGCTGCTCGCCCATCCGGGAGTGCGGGGCGCGGTCGTGGCCACGGCGCCCGCCCCCGACGGCACCGACCGCCTGGTCGGCTACGTCGTCGGCCCGGACGGCACGTCCGTGGACATGCTGCGCGGGCACCTGCGCGACCGCCTGCCCGAGCCGTTCGTCCCCTCGGTGTTCGTCCGCCTCGACACCTTCCCGCTGACCGCGAACGGCAAGGTTGACCGCACCGCGCTGCCGGTCCCCGACCTGGTCGAGAACCCCGGCCGCCCGCCCTACGTCGCCCCCCGCGACCCCGTCGAGGAACTGATCGCGCAGACCTGGTCCGAGCTGCTCAAGGTCGACCGGGTCGGGGTGCACGACGACTTCTTCCAGCTCGGCGGCACCTCGCTGATCCTCACGCGGCTCGCCGGCCGGCTGCGGACCGCGCTCGGCGGCCGGGACCGGCTGCGCGGCCTGTTCGGCGCCCCGACCGTCTCCGAGCAGGCACGCCTGCTCTCCGGGGCCGGGGAGGAACTGCCGCCGGTACGGGCCGTGCCGCGTCCCGCGGCGGGCACGCTGCCCGTCTCGTTCGGGCAGCGCCGGCTGTGGTTCCTGGACCGGATGCGGCCGGGCAGCCCGGAGTGGCTCGCGCCGGTCTTCATCCGGCTCGACGCCGGCACCGATCCCGGCGTCGTCCGCCGCGCCCTGGTGGACCTCGCCGGCCGGCACGAGATCCTGCGGACCCGCTACACCGAGGAGGCGGGCGAGCCGCGGCAGATCGTCGACGCCGAGGTCGAGCCCGACCTGACCGTGCTCGACACCGACCGCGCCGGCCTGGCCAAGATCTTCCAGACCGAGTTCGAACGGGGCATCGACCTGGAGACGGGCCCGGTCTGGCGCGCGGTCCTGGCGCGGCTCGACGATGATCCGCCGCTGCTTCTGCTGACGATCCACCACATCGCCTGCGACGGCTGGTCGGCGGCGCTGCTGGAACGCGATGTGCGGGAGCTGTGCGCCACCCCCGCGACGGGCGGTACCGCGACCGTGCCGCGGCCGCCGGTCCAGTACGCCGACTTCGCCGCCTGGCAGCGCGAATGGCTGACGCCGGAACGGCTCGAACGCGCGCTGGCCTTCTGGCGGACGGCGCTCGCCGGCCTCCCGCAACTGCGGTTGCCGACCGACCGGCCGCGCCCCGCCGAACGCGACGCCCGCGGCGCCGTCGTGCCCTTCACCGTCCCGGCACCGCTCGCCGGCGCCCTCGACGCGCTCGGCCGGTCCGCCGGGACCACCCCGTTCATGACGCTGCTGTCGGCATTCTCCATCCTGATGGGGCGTTACGCGGGCCAGCACGACGTCACGATCGGCACCCCGGTCGCCGGGCGGAGCCAGCCCGAGATCCAGGAGGTGGCGGGGTTCTTCCTCAACTCCCTGGTACTGCGCTGCGACCTGGCGGGCGGCCCGTCCTTCCACGAGGTCCTCGCCCGCACGCGCGCCACGTGCCTGGACGCCTTCGCCCATCAGGAACTGCCGTTCGAGCACCTGGTCGACGAGTTGCAGCCCGAACGCGACCTGTCCCGCACACCGCTGTACCAGGTCGCCTTCGACCTGCACGACGAGCGGCTGACCAGCGGCGGCGCCGACCTGACCGACCTGGACACCTACCAGGAGAGCTGGCACGTCGCCAAGACCGACCTGACCCTCTTCATGCGGCGCCGCCCCGACGGCTCTCTGGTGGGCGCCTTCGAGTACGCCACCGCCCTGTTCGACGCCACCACGGTCGAGCAGCTCGGCCGCCATTTCGTGCGCCTGCTGGACGCACTCACCACAGACCCCGACGTCCAGGTGGACGACGTGGACTTCCTCGCCGCCGACGAACGTGAGTTGGTGGTGTCGGGGT
>NZ_BCQT01000019.1 GCF_001552215.1 Actinomadura macra NBRC 14102
GTTGCGGGTGCCGTCATCGTTCATCACCGTGACGTAGTCAGCCGACACCTCCTCCACCACACCGGCCTTGTCCGCAGTGATCACATCACCGGCATCGGTCGCGGCCCGGTACTCCATACCGGTCCCCACCAGCGGCGCCTCGCTGCGCAGCAACGGCACCGACTGCCGCTGCATGTTGGAACCCATCAACGCCCGGTTGGCGTCATCGTGCTCCAAGAACGGGATCATCGCCGTGGCCACCGAGGTCATCTGCCGCGCCGAGACATCCATGTACTGGACATCACGCGGGCCCACCAACTCGACCTCGCCGCCCTTCTTGCGGATGAGCACGCGGGACTCGATGAACGAGCCGTCATCCGCCAATGCCGAGTTGGCCTGCGCGATGACGTAGCGGTCCTCCTCGTCGGCGGTGAGGTAGTCGATCTGCTCGGTCACCACACCGTCGGTGACCTTGCGGTACGGGGTCTCCACGAACCCGAACGGGTTGACCCGCCCGAACGCCGCCAACGACCCGATCAGCCCGATGTTGGGACCCTCGGGCGTCTCGATCGGGCACATCCGGCCGTAGTGGGACGGGTGCACGTCCCGGACCTCCATGCCCGCCCGCTCACGCGACAGACCACCCGGACCCAGCGCCGACAGGCGACGCTTGTGCGTCAACCCGTCCAGCGGGTTGCTCTGCTGCATGAACTGGGACAGCTGGCTGGTGCCGAAGAACTCCTTGATGGAGGCCACGACCGGCCGGATGTTGATCAGGGTCTGCGGCGTGATCGCCTCGACGTCCTGAGTGGTCATCCGCTCCCGGACGACCCGCTCCATCCGCGCCAGACCCAACCGGACCTGGTTCTGGATCAGCTCACCCACCGTGCGCAGACGCCGGTTGCCGAAGTGGTCGATGTCATCGACCTCGATCGGCACAGGGGCACCGCCGACAGAGCTCTCCTGTTGGCCGGCGTGCAGGCGGACGAGGTACTCGATCGTGGAGACGATGTCGTCCTCGGTCAGCGTGCCCTGGTTCATGTCCAGGTCGAGACCGAGCTTCTTGTTGATCTTGTATCGGCCGACCTTGGCGACGTCGTACCGCTTGGGATTGAAGTACAGGTTCTCCAGCAGGGTCTGCGCCGACTCACGGGTCGGCGGCTCACCCGGCCGCAGCTTGCGGTAGATGTCCAGCAGCGCATCGTCCTGACCGGAGGTGTGGTCCTTCTCCAGCGTGACGTTGATCGACTCATACGACCCGAAACGCTCACGGATACGCGCCTCGTCCCACCCCAGCGCCTTCAGCAACACCGTCACCGGCTGCTTGCGCTTGCGGTCGATACGCACACCGACGTTGTCGCGCTTGTCGATCTCGAACTCAAGCCAGGCACCCCGCGACGGGATGACCCGGCAGCTATAGATGTCCTTGTCGGACGTCTTGTCCAGGTTGCGGTCGAAGTAGACGCCGGGCGAACGGACCAGTTGCGAGACCACGACACGCTCAGTGCCGTTGACGATGAAGGTGCCCTTGGGGGTCATGAGCGGGAAGTCGCCCATGAAGACCGTCTGACTCTTGATCTCACCGGTGGTGTTGTTGATGAACTCCGCCGTGACGAACATCGGGGCGGAGTAGGTCATGTCCTTGTCGTTGCACTCCTCGACGGAGTACTTGGGCGGCTCGAACCGGTGATCGCGGAACGAGAGGGACATGGTCCCGGAGAAGTCCTCGATCGGGCTGATCTCTTCGAAGATCTCTTCGAGGCCCGACTCGTCCGGGACGTTTCCGCCTCCGGCCTGACGTGCCTCATCGACCCGGGCCTGCCACCTGTCGTTCCCGAGCAGCCAGTCGAAGGACTCGGTCTGCACGGCGAGAAGGTCAGGAACTTCGAGATGCTCCTGGATGCGCGCGAAAGAGACGCGACGGGGACCAGCGGATACGGCGGAGGCGTTGAGCGAGGCTGCCAACAGGTGTCCTTCCGAGGGCTCGCGGCGGACTGAGCACGCGCACGCCAGACGGCATCACAGCCGGTACGGAAGAGTGGGATACCAAGGCGAGCGCGAAGGGGCAGCATAAAGCACAGCGCAGACAGATGTCCACTCATAAATGTACTGTCAACCTTGATCCCGCATTCAGAATCGCATGTCCTGAGGAAAACGTCAAGTCACCCACACGAGGAGGCTCCTTGGGAAGGAGATCTGGACAATCGCTCGGTACGAGCGCGTCCTTGCCGGACGGTTGCGTCTGCTGGTCGAGGGCCGTTCGACGGCATGCCCGCTGGGCCGCCTTCCCCGCTGGACGACTTCGGTCATCCGTCATGGGAACGCGTGGCGACGCGCGGTGATCACGACGGCCAGGGACGCGGCGACGAGCGGCAGCGCCGTCCAGGGCAGGGCGTCGGAGCCGGTGCCCTCCAGCAGAACGCCGCCGAGAAGCGAGCCGCCCGCGATCCCCGCGTTGTAGACGGTCGTCTGCATGGATGTGGCGACATCGGCGTCGACCGTCCCCGAGGCGTTCACCAGCGCGGTCTGGATCAGTGTCGGCGCGCCGCCGAACGCGACGCCCCAGACCGCGACGGTGGCCAGCAGGACGGCGGGCACATCACCGGCCAGCCCCAAGGTGAGCATGGAGGCCGCGAGCAGGAGCAGCGCGCATACCAGGGTCGTCCGGAGAAGCCGGTCGATGAGGACGCCGGTGAGCCAGACCCCTCCGACCGTCGACAGCCCGAAGACCAGCAGGACGAGTCCGGCACGTCCGAAGCCGGCCTGGTCGGCGAACGGCGCCATGTAGGTGTACATGACCTGATGGCCCAGCAACAACAGCAGGGTGACCAACAGGACGGAGCGGATACCGGGCAGTGTGGCGACGCGGCGCAACGGCGTCCGTTCGGTGGGCGGCTCGCCGGGAAAGTTCGGGACCTTCCACCTGACCCAGCCGGCGGGCACGATGCCGAGGGCGGCCAGCAGAGCAAAGGTGGCGCGCCAGCCGAGGGCGGAGGCGACGGCCGTCCCGGCGGGGATGCCCAGGGACAGCGCGACGGTGATGCCCGCCAGCACCACCGCGATGGCGCGGCCGCGCCGCTCGGCGGGCACCATTCGCGCCGCGTACCCGACGAGCATCGCCCACAGTGTCCCGCCCATGACGCCGGCCAACAGCCGAGCGCCGAACGTCAGGACGTAGGACGAGGACACGGCCGTCACGGCGTTGCACACCGCGAACCCGGCGAGTGTCCCGATCAGCACAGGACGGCGGGACAGCCCGCGCAGCGCGGCGGTGACCGGGATCGCGGCGGCGAAGGACGCGGTGGCGTAGCCGGTCACGAGGAAGCCGACCCGGCCTTCCGGCACGTCCAGGGCCTCGCTCATCCGCGGCAGCAACTCGGTCATCACGGCGGTGAACGCCGCGGTGAACAGGGCCATGAGCCGCGGCCACGGCATCGCCGGCCGGGTGGCGCGGCCCGCCGCCGCGACGGTCGACATGCGGCCATGCTGGAACCTTCACACCTAGTGTGAAGGCAAGGTGATCTGCGTCACCTGGACGTCCTTGATCTGGCCGATGACGACCGGCACCGACCATCAGTTGTCGTGCTGGGCCGCCACCAGGATCTCGCCGGCGGTCGTGCGGTAGTAGAGCACCGACCGCCCGGCGCGGCGTCGCTCGATCAGCCGCGCGTCGAGCAGGACCCTCAGGTGGCGTCCCACCGAGCCGAGTCCCTGGCCGGTGAGCGCGACCAGTTGCGTGGTGCTCTTCGGAGTCTCCAGCAGGACGAGCACGCCCGCCCGCGAGGTCCCGAGCAGCCTGCCGAGCGCCTCCGGCACCGGGGCGCCCACCTCGGCGAGCGTGCCCGAACACGGGTAGACGATGGCGAACCGCCGCCATGTCTCGTCCCAGGAGACCCATCCGTGGCGTGGAGTCACCGGGACGAACATCAGCCGTGCCCCCGAGATCCGGCGCGGCGGGTAGTCGTGGGTGTTGACCTGCAGCCGGCTTCCGCCGAGCCAGCGCATGCCGGGCCGCAGTCCATCCAGCGCCTCGGCCCAGCCGCCCCGGCTCAGCTGTGCGGTGCGGGCGACGACGTCCGCCTCGATGATGCGCCGGCGCCGCGTCCAATCGGGGAGGACGGCGTGGGTCCACACCCACTCCAACAGTCCGGCGGTGCGTTCGGGAAGGTCGTCGCGGTGCAGTTCAGCCGGCAGCGGGCCGCCGAGTGACACGGTCAGATCCTCGCGGGCGCCGCCGGGGGACGCCTCCCGGACGGTCCGCACCTCCTCAGCGAAGGTGGCCTCGCCCCCGTGGGTAGGCGGGGGAGTGAGGTAGTCCGCGTTCCAGGTGCGTCCCAGAGCGGACCGTATGGTCAGGGCCGTGAGGGGGTCGCCGGCCAACCGTTTCCGATAGGCGGGCAGGTGCAGGTCGAGCCAGGAACGTTCGGCCGGATGCGCCGCCGTCCCCCGCTCCAGCATCTTCAATGTCGCGATCGTCTCGGCCAGCGGGGACACCAGGAACCGGCTCCCGACGAGTGTGTCCGCGCTGAGGTCCCACCACCCCATGGTTTCGCACCCCCGCGAAACTCTACCGGCCGCGCGACGGTGGCCCGGAGACTCCGGCCATGCGCACGTATCGGGAACTCTTCCGGACGCCTGAGTTCACATCGCTCTTCCTCACCTCCGCCGCGCAGGTCGCGGCGCAGACGGTGAGCGGGTTGGCCCTTGGCACGATGGTCTACTCCTTGACGGGGTCGCCGCTGCTGTCGTCGCTGGCCATGTTCGGCCCCTCGCTCGCCCAGCTGATCGGCGCGACCACGCTGCTGGCCGCGGCCGACCGGCTTCCCCCGCGCGCCGCGCTGAGCGGCCTGGCGCTGCTGTTCGGTCTCGGCACCGCAGCGCAGGCCATCCCCGGGATGCCGGTGTGGGGGGTGTTCGCCATCCTGCTGGTCCTCGGGGTGACGGCGTCGCTCGGCGGCGGGGTGCGCTACGGGCTGCTCAACGAGATGCTCGCGCGGGACGGCTACCTGCTCGGCCGCTCGGTGCTCAACATGTCGGTCGGCGCCATGCAGATCCTCGGGTTCGCGGTCGGCGGCGTGCTCGTGGCCACCCTGTCGGCACGTGGCACGCTGCTCGCGGGCGCGGTCCTGTATCTGGTCGCCGCAGCAGTCGCTCGCCTTGGCCTCACCCGCCGCCGCCCGCGCGCGGCCGGCCGCCTGTCGGCCGCGGACACCTGGCGGAACAACGCGCGACTGTGGTCGTCCAGGCCCCGCCGCTACGTCTATCTCGCCCTGTGGGTGCCCAACGGGCTGATCGTCGGCTGCGAGTCCCTCTACGTCCCCTACGCACCCGATCACGCGGGAGTGCTGTTCGCCTTCGCCGCGTTCGGGATGCTGGCGGGGGACACCCTGACCGGGCGGTTCGTCCCGCAGAGCTGGCGCAGGAGGCTCGATGCCCCGCTGCGGCTGCTGCTGGCGGCCCCGCACCTGCTCTTCGTCTTCCAACCGGCGCTCCCGATCGCGGTCGCGGCCGTCACCCTCGCCACCGTGGGGTACTCGGCGACGCTGCTGCTGCAGGACAGGTTGATGGCCCTGACGCCGGACGAGCTGAGCGGGCACGCGCTCGGTCTGCACGGCTCCGGAATGCTCGCGATGCAGGGCGTGTGCGCGGCCATCGCGGGCGCTGTCGCCGAGGTGACCTCCCCCTCGACGGCCATCGCGGTGCTGGCGGCGGCGTCCGTCATGGTCACCTTCGCCTTGGCCCCCGGCCTGCGAGGAGCTCCGGTGGCAATCGCCTAGAGTCCACCGGATTGTCGTCTGACCCGCGGCGATGGCCTCGCCCAGGCGGCGACGACGGCGGTGTGATTCCCTGCTCTTCACAGGTGTGCGGCTACCACGGGTAGTTCCACGGTGATGCGGATCCCGCCGGCAGAGCGCGGGGTGAGTGTGAGCTTTCCGTCGTGTGCCTCGGTGATGGTCTTGACGATCGCCAGGCCGAGGCCGACGCCTGCGTAGTCGGTGTGTATGCGCTCGGTGCCACGCTGGAAGGGTTCGGTGAGCGTCGAAACCAGCTGCGGGGTGAGCTTCTCGCCGGTGTTCTCGACAGTGAGTACCACGGTCTTGGGACAGACGCGTGTATTCAGCCATACGGTGCCCTGGCCAGGCAGATTGTGGACGATCGCGTTCTGCAGGAGATTTACGGTCAGCTGCAGCAGGAGCGCTTGCGATCCGATGGTGGGGGTGATGTCACCAGAAGTCTCGATGGTGACGCCGCGTTTTTCCGCCAGGGGGAGGAGCGTCTCGGTGGCCTCTTCCGCCAGAAGGGACAGGTCGACGTGTTCCCGGGTGAAGGACCGCTGGTCGGCACGGCTGAGCAGGAGCAATGCTTCGATAAGGTCGATCGCCCGGGTGTTGACGGTGTGGAGACGTTCGATGACTTCGCCGGTGCAGTGTTCCGGATCGGTGCGGGCCACGTCGAGAAGCGCCTTCGAGATCGCCAGCGGGGTGCGCAACTCGTGCGAGGCGTTGGCCGCGAATCTCCGCTGTTCTGCGACGTGCACTTCGAGCCGTTCGAGCATCCCGTCGAAGACGTCGGAGAGTTCACGGAACTCGTCCTTGCGGCCCGGTAGCCGGATTCGGTGAGAGAGTGACCCGTTCGTGGCCATGCGGGTGGCGTCGGTGATGCGGGTCAGCGGGGCGAGCATCCGGCCGGCGAGCACCCATCCGCCACCGAGGCCGACCATCAGCAGGACGACCAGCACCGCGGCCGAGGCCGAGGCGAAGTCGTGCAGGAGGGTCGAGCGGATCAGCACACCTCCGTCGACACCCGTGTACTTGGGCAGGTGGCGCAGGATGAAGATCCACGCTGCCGCGAGCGGCAGGGCGCCGGCGAGGACGAGGAATCCGGCGTAGCTGAGCGTGAACTTGAGGCGAACGCTCAGCCCAGGCGCTCTATCCACGGTCTCCTCCCTCGCGTCCGGCCTCCGGTTGCGTGTCGATGCGGTAGCCGGCGCCGGGGGGGCGCGCTGATCCAGGGTTCGTCCTCGGCGATCAACAGACGCATGCCATCGATGCTATGGGTCGGCGTATATCGTCTGCGTATCGAAAATTTCATACGTGCTGGCAACTTCGCGCTGTCTTGACTGGCATCATGCACCAAATACCGGCCTCGACACGTAAAGCATCCCGTAGAGTTTGCCGGATTCTCGGCATCGGCCTAGTGTTCGTCATCGTGGTGATCAGTGCGGTCCTTGGCTATCAGTCAAGGAGTTCCCCGCATTCCTCGGCCGCGTCGCATTCTTTCCCCACCGCATCGTCGTCGAAAGTTCCGCGCAATGTCCAACGTGATGCGCCCGGAAAGAAGGGACCTCGCAGTGAACACCGTGGTCCGCTTGGTGAGGCCGACGGTGTCGTACCCGAGGGTGTCACAGTTTTCGCCGAAGCGATTCCGGCCGTGACCAACCTTGATACCGACCTTCTCAAGGCTCTTCGCCAGGCCGCGCTGGACGCCGCGAATGACAACATCAAATTCTACGTCAACAGCGGCTGGCGGTCTCCGGCATACCAGAATCAGCTTCTGCGCGAAGCGGTTTCCAAGTACGGCTCCGAGCAAGAGGCCGCTCGATGGGTCTCGACTGCGGAGACCTCACTTCACGTGAAAGGAGAAGCGGTGGACATTGGGCATTCCGATGCCACGGCGTGGCTGTCGACACACGGGGCCGAGTACGGGCTGTGTCAGATCTACAGGAACGAGTCCTGGCACTACGAACTGCGCCGCGAGGCGATCGATCACGGCTGCCCGCGCATGTACGCCGACCCCACCCAGGACCCCAGGATGCGGAAGTGACTGACAGTATGCAAGCACAGGATCTGGTGGACAGGGCAGAGTCCGGACAGGGCGGTGCCGGCCGCTGGCGCACGGGCGTCCGCCGAGCGATCCTGGTCACCTCTCGACCGGAGCCCTGGAGGCGTGGCCTTGTGCTCGCAGCGCTGGCGCCGCTGCTGGGCCTGTTCATGCTGCTGCACGCGAAGATCCCGAACTGGCCCGGGAACCTCGGCAGCCTGGTGGAGACCTTCCTGCCATGGTTCGGTCTCGGCATTCCGGTGCTGCTGGCCGGGGCGCTGTGGCGCCGCTCCGCCTCCGCGGTGGCCGCGCTGCTGCTGCCTGTCGTGGTGTGGGTGTACCTCTTCGGCGAGGTGCTCAGCGACAAGTCCCGCCCGGGTGCCGACCTCACCATGGCCAGCCACAACGTCGGCGCCGCCAACACCGACCCGGTCGGCACCGCCCGCGACCTGGCCACCTCCGGAACGGACGTGCTGGCACTAGAGGAACTGACCCAGGAGGCCAGGGCCACGTACGAGAACGAACTGGCGAAGGCGTACCCGTACCACTCGGTGCTGGGCACGGTCGGGCTGTGGAGCAAGCTGCCGCTGTCGGACGCCCAGCCGATCGACATCACGAACTACGGGCCGCTGGCGGGAACCATACGGGCTAAGACAAGGATGGGCCCGAACAGGGCGCTGCGGAGCGTGGTGGCCACGGACCACGGGCCACTGGCGGTGTACGTGGCCCACCTGGGGTCCGTACGGGTGAATCCCAGAGCGGGCTTTTGGACGGGCTCGCGGAACATAGGTGTGCAGGCGCTCGGCAAGGCCATCGCCGCCGAGAAGAACAAGCAGGTCGTGTTGCTCGGCGACCTGAACGGCACCATGGACGATCGCGCGTTCAACGACATCACCTCGAAGATGCACCCGGCCCAGAAGGCGGCCGGGAACGGCTTCGGCTTCACCTGGCCGGCGTCCTTCCCAGTGGTGCGCGCCGACGAGATCCTGGTCCGCGGCGTGGAACTGAAGAGCTCGTGGGTACTGCCGGCTACCGGCAGCGACCACCTGCCGGTGGCGGCCGGAATCAGCTGGTGAACACCGGCTCACCGGCCTGCCGAACCCGAGTTCGCCCTGCTCAGACGTACCAGGGATTCTGCCCGACGGTGTCGAGGACCACGGGGACGCCGACTACACCGGCCTGGTGCCCCTGTCGTGACGATGCCAGGGGCACGACGATGGGATCAGGGGGTGGCTTGCCAGTCCCAGTGGGGCGCCTCGCGAAGCGCCTGCCGGAGGGGAGCACCGGCGGGAGGGCCGTAATTGCACCGCCTATCGTGGTTGTCGCCCGCAGGTCCCCGCCGGTTGATAATCTCAACATTGAGCTAATGGGGAGGTGGGGATGGCCGACGCGGTGGACGAGATCCTGGCCCAGTGGGGGCGCGAACGGCCCGACCTTGACGTGTGGCCGATGGGCGTCATCGGCCGGATCTCACGGCTGCAGCTCGTCCTGAACCGCGAGCTCAAGGACTTCTTCGCCCGGCAGGGTCTGGAGAACTGGGAGTTCGACGTCCTGGCCACCTTGCGCCGCGCCGGTGCGCCCTACGAGCTGACCGCCGGGGCGCTGCTGAAGGCCGCGATGGTCACCTCCGGAGCCATCACCAATCGGATCGACCGGATGGAGGCCCGCGGGCTGGTCGAGCGCGTCCGCGACGCCTCGGACCGCCGATCGGTGCGCATCCGCCTGACCCCGCACGGGTTGTCGCTGGTGGACGAGGTCGTCGGCTTGCACACCGCCAACGAGGCGCGCCTGCTGGACTCCCTGGACCCGGACGACCGCGACCTGCTGGCGGGGCTTCTGCGCACGCTCCTGGAATCGCTCGGCGACAGTTCCCTTCGCTGACCGCGTGCAGACGGTCGGGCTCGCCGACGGCGGGCTACTTCGGCGGACGCCATCGACCTGCCTCGCTTACAGGAGATCCTCAACAGGTGAAGGACTCGATGGCGCGGGTCGCCCGGTGCGCGATGGCGGCCAGGTGCTCGGCCAGTTCGGGCGGGTCGAGGAGGGTGTAGTCGACGGTCAGCAGCGTGATCCGGTAGGCCAGGAAGTGCATCGAGTCCGACTGGGTGTGCAGCAGGCACGAGCGGTCGTCGAGGGGTTCCAGGAAGCCCTGCCAGGCGGTGACATGTTCGGAGGCCTCGGCCAGGGGGACGTGCAGGCGCAGCCGGGCGCGGATCGTACCGGAGCCCCCGGCCAGGGAGTCCATCGCCCACGACACCGCGTCCATCCCGCCCGGAAGCTCGCGGGGCGGGACGCGGACACCCGTACGGTGCGGTGCGGAGATCCGGTCGACGCGAAAGGTGCGCCAGTCCGCGCGATCCTCGTCATAGGCGACCAGGTACCAGCGCCGGCCGGCGGCCACCAGCCGGTGCGGCTGTACCAGGCGCCGAGTGGCCTCGCCGTCCGCGCGGGTGTAGGCGAAGCGGACCTGCTCGTGGATCACGCAGGCGGCGGCGAGGGCGGCGAGGAGGTCGGGATCGGCCGGCGGGACGCCACGGTCCTGCGGCGGCAACGCGACCGCCGCCTGGGACAGCGCGGCCACGCGGTGTCGAAGGCGATGGGGGAGGACCTGCTCCAGCTTGGCCAGGGCGCGCAGTGAGGTGTCCTCGACGGCGATGGTGGCTGCGGTGCGCAGGCCGAGCACGATGGCGATCGCCTCGTCGTCGTCCAGCAGCAGCGGTGGCATCGCCGTCCCCGCGGTCAGCCGATAGCCGCCGGTGTTGCCGTGCGTGGCGTGGACGGGGTAGCCGAGCTCGCGCAGCCGGTCGACGTCGCGGCGGATGGTACGGGTGGTGACGTCCAGGCGCTCGGCGAGTTCGGTACCCGACCACTCGCGCGGGGTCTGCAGCAGGGACAGCAGCCGCAGCAGCCGTCCGGAGGGATCGCGCATGTTCCCATGATGCCCGGCTTCTAGGACGTCCAACGACCTAGTGAAGGGGCTCCATCACAGGGGGCCACCCCGATGGGCCATCCTGGTGACGGACGAAGACGATCAGGAGGCTGACGCAGATGACCCCGCCCGCACGGACGGCCGAGCAGCGCAAGCAGGATGTGCTCGACCGGCTGGAGAACGACGTCGATGCCTGGGTGACCACGGCCGATCCCGCGAGCGGGACGCCGTACATGGTGCCGCTGTCGTTCTTCTGGGAGGGAGCGACCCTGCTGATCGCCACGCCGGGCGGCACCCCGACCGGACGGAACCTGCGGTCGTCCGGCAAGGTGCGGCTCGGGGTGGGGCGGACCCGTGACGTCGTCCTCATCGAGGGTACGGCCGAGCCGGTCCCGGACGAGGAGATCTCCGAGGACCTCGGCGTCGCCTTCGCGGCCAAGACCGGGTTCGACCCCCGCGCGCAGACGATCTCCTACACCTATTTCCGCGTACGCCCGGACAGGCTTCAGGCGTGGCGCGAGGTGAACGAGCTGGCGGGGCGCGACCTGATGCGCGACGGCGCCTGGCTCGTCTGACCGGGTGGAGCGCCCGGCCAGACGAGCCAGGGTGGCCGGTCAGGCGACGTATTCGCGCAGGTGGTGGGCGGTGAGGGTGTCGCCCTTGGCCACCAGGTCGGCGGGGGTGCCGGTGAACACGACCTCGCCGCCGTCGTGGCCCGCGCCGGGCCCGAGGTCGATGATCCAGTCGGCGTGCGCCATGACGGCCTGGTGGTGCTCGATGACGATGACGGTGTTGCCGCCGTCCACGAGCCGGTCGAGCAGGGCGAGGAGTTGGTCGACGTCGGCGAGGTGCAGGCCCGTGGTCGGCTCGTCCAGCACGTAGGTCGCGGCCTTCTCCGCCATGTGGATGGCCAGCTTGAGCCGCTGCCGCTCGCCGCCGGACAGCGTGGTGAGCGGCTGACCGAGGCCGAGGTAGCCGAGGCCGACGTCCGCCAGCCGGTCCAGGACGGCGCGGGCCTGGCCGCCGGTGAAGAACGCGCGTGCCTCGGCGACCGGCATCGCCAGCACCTCGCTGATGTCCTTGCCGCGCAGCTTGTAGGTGAGCACCTCGGATGTGAAGCGCTTGCCCTCGCACTCCTCGCAGACCGAGGCGACCCCGGCCATCATCGCGAGGTCGGTGTAGATGACGCCGATGCCCTTGCAGGCGGGGCATGCGCCCGCGGAGTTGGCGCTGAACAGGGCGGCCTTGACGCCGTTGGCCTTGGCGAAGGCCGTCCGGACCGGGTCGAGCAGGCCGGTGTAGGTGGCGGGATTGCTGCGCCGGGAGCCGCGGATCGCGGACTGGTCGACGACCACGACGCCCTCGCGTCCGGGCAGCGATCCGTGGATCAGCGAGCTCTTGCCGGACCCGGCGACGCCGGTGACGACGGTCAGCACGCCGAGCGGGATCTCGACGTCCACGTTCTTGAGGTTGTGCAGGTTCGCGCCCTCGATCGCCAGGTGCCCGGCGGGCTCGCGGACCCGCTCGCGCAGTCGGGCGCGGTGGTCGAGGTGGCGGCCGGTCAGGGTGCCGGACGAGCGGAGCCCCGAGACGTCGCCGGTGAAGCACACCTGGCCGCCCGCCGCGCCCGCGCCGGGACCGAGGTCCACGACATGGTCGGCGATCTCGATCGTCTCGGGTTTGTGCTCGACGACCAGGACGGTGTTGCCCTTGTCCCGCAGCCGAAGCAGCAGGTTGTTCATCCGCCGGATGTCGTGCGGGTGCAGTCCGATCGTCGGCTCGTCGAAGACGTAGGTGACGTCGGTGAGGCTGGAGCCCAGGTGCCGGACCATCTTCACCCGTTGCGCCTCGCCGCCCGACAGGCTGGTGGACTCCCGGTCCAGGCTCAGATAGCCCAGGCCGATCTCGACGAGGGCCTCCAGGGTGTCGTGCAGCGTCGCCAGCACCGGCGCGACGGACGGGTCGTCGATGCCGCGGACGAATTCGGCGAGGTCGCTGATCTGCATGGCCGAGCACTCGGCGATGTTGAGACCGCCGACCTTGCTGTCCAGCGCGGCGGGCGCCAGCCGGGTGCCGTCGCACGCGCGGCAGATGCTGAAGGCGACGGCGCGGTCGACGAACGCGCGGATGTGGGGCTGGAGGGATTCCTTGTCCTTGCCGAGGTAGAGCCGTTGCACCTTGACCACCAAGCCCTCGTAGGTGGTGTTGATGCCACTGTTCTTGATCTTTGTGGCCGGCCTGTAGAGGAAGTCGTTCCACTGCTCGTCGGTGTAGTCGCGGAGCTTGACGTCCGGGTCCACGAAGCCGGACCCCGCGAGGACCTTCCAGTACCAGGAGTCGACCGCGAAGTTCGGGACGGTGACGGCGCCCTCGTTCAGCGACAGGTCCCGGTCGACGAGTTCGTCGATGTCGATCTGGGTGGCCCGGCCGAGGCCCTCGCACTCGGGGCACATGCCCTCGGCGTTGTTGAAACTGAACGCCGTGGAGGTGCCGACGTGCGGCTCGCCGAGCCGGCTGAAGACGATCCGCAGCATCGTGTGCGCGTCGGTCGCCGTCCCGACGGTGGAGCGCGAGTTGGCGCCCATCCGCTCCTGGTCGACGATGATCGCCGCACTCAGGTTGCGCAGCGAGTCGACGTCGGGACGGCCGAGATTCGGCATGAACGACTGGATGAACGCGGTGTAGGTCTCGTTGATCAGGCGCTGCGACTCGGCCGCGATCGTCGCGAACACCAGGGACGACTTGCCCGATCCCGACACGCCGGTGAACACGGTGAGGCGACGTTTGGGGAGGTCCAGGTCGATGTCGGAGAGGTTGTTCTCCCTGGCCCCGCGGACCTCGATGACGTCGTGACTGTCGGCGGCCGTCCGGGGGGCCGGCGCTGGCTGGGTCATCACGTTCCTTCGGCTGCGTATGGCTTAGGCTGTAAAGAGATGAGCTGGAGGAACGTTAGTTTACGGCATAAGGAGTTGCAAGTTGGTCGTCTTCGCCGGGCAGGGCGACGCCCGTCGCACGATGGACCTGCTGTGGCGTCCGGGGGAGCGGCCGTCCGGTCCCGGCCCAAAACCGGGCCTGACCGTGGACGCGATCGTGGTCGCCGCCATCGCCGTCGCCGACGCCGAGGGAATGGGGGCGCTGTCCATGCGCGCGGTCGGGGAGCGCCTCGGACGAACGGCGATGGCCTTGTACACCTACGTCCCAGGCAAGAACGAGCTGGTCGACCTGATGTATGACCGGGCGCTCGCCGAGTTGCCCGCCGCGTACGACCCGGGCGCGGGCTGGCGGGCGGCGATCATGTCCTGGGCGGAGGACTCCTGGGCCTTCTACCTGCGCCACCCGTGGATGCTGCAGGTCTCCCAGGCGCGTCCGGTACTCGGGCCGAACGAGTACCGGGCCCTGGAAACGCTCCTGAACGTCCTGTCCAAGACGGGCCTCGGCGCGCCCGACGTGCGGCGTGCGGTGTCGACGCTGTCGAGCGTGGTGCGCGGCTCCGCGCAGACCGTGGCCGAGTCACGGCAGGCAGTGCGGGCGACGGGGAAGTCGGAGGAGGAGTGGTGGTACTCCCGCACGGGGGTCCTTCAGAACCTCGTCCCCGACTTCGCCGACCGGTTCCCCACGACCGTGTGGCTGGACACCGAGGGGCCCCCGCCCGAGGCGGCGGACGAGACCGTCCCCTATCTGGAGCAGGCGGCCCGCGAGGCGTTCGACGGAGGGCTCGCGCTGGTCCTGGACGGTATCGAAGCCGCCATCGCCCGTACCGGCGCCAACCCGACACCGGGCGGCCTGTGAGGTACGTCTCGGTTTCGCCGCCGACGTCACATCGGGGGCGTCGTGCCCCTCTTCAAGGTATGGAGACTTTCGCGCCCCTGCCGCAGCGGACGGACCGTCTCGCCGTCGTCCACGCGGCGCACGACGCCCTCCGCCGTGATCTGGAGCGGCTCGCGGCGGCCGCGGCGGCGGGCAAGGCCCGAGCCCCGCACGTCCGTGCCGGCTGGGAGAACTTCAAGGAGCAGCTTCACCTGCACCACCAGGTGGAGGACACCCTGCTGTGGCCCCGTGTCGCACGGGCGGTGCAGGGCCGGCGCGCCGAGTTGGGTGTGCTCGCGGAGATGGAGGCCGAGCACACCGGGATCGAGCCGCTGCTCGTGGCGGTCGACGCGGCGCTGGAGGACGGCGGGGATCTGGTGGACGCCGTCCGGGGACTCGGGGCCGGGCTGGAGATGCATCTGCGCCATGAGGAGATGAGCGCGCTGCCGCTGGCGGAGTCGGTGCTGGGGTCGGAGGAGTGGCGCGGGTTCGGCGACTCGGTCCGCCGCGAGTGCGGAGCCTGGATGACACTGTTCGTTCCGTGGATCGTCGACGGGATCGCGCCGATCGAGCGGAGCCGGTTCCTGACGGCCCTGCCGAAGGCCGTCCGGGAGCACAACCGGCTGACGTGGGAGCCGCATTACCGCAAGCGCCGGTTGTGGACCGTATGAACGCCACCAGGGATCATGGTCGTCCCGGCGGCGTCGCCGGGGGCGTGACGGACGGAGACTCCATGACCGACGACGATGTGCGTTTCCTACGCAGGGCCTTGGAACTGGCCATCTCGGCGCGTGAGGGAGGGAATCCGCCGTTCGGGTCGCTGCTGGTCGGCGGCGACGGCGCCGTCCTGGTGGAGGAGCGCAACTCCAGCGTCACCGACTCCGACATCACCGCGCACCCCGAGCTGAAGCTCGCGCGGTGGGCGGGCCGCGAACTCGATCCCGCGGCCGCCGCTGAGGCGACGATGTACACCAGCTGCCAGCCCTGCGGCATGTGCGCGGGCGCGATCGAGCGCTCCGGGCTCGGCCGGGTGGTGTTCGCGCTGTCGGCCGAGCAACTGGCCGCGCTGAAGCCGCCGCCGGTGACGGGCCTGGGCGTTCGCCTGGACGGCCCGGCGCTGCCCGACGAGGCAGCCGTGCCGGTCGAGGGCTACTACCCGTGATGCGCCGGAGTCGCCTCCGGTGACTCAGCCGCGTGCGATGGCATAGGTGGACTGGACGAGGCCCGCGCCGAGGACCCGGGTCGACCGGTGCGCCAGGTCGATGTCCCGGTCGAGGGCGCCGAACAGCGGAAGGCCGCCGCCCAGCAGGACCGGGATCGTGGTGACCGTCAGGTCGTCCAGCAGGCCCGCGCGCAGGAACGCCTGGACGACCCGGCCGCCGTCGGCGTAGACGTGACGCGCCCCGTGGGCGGCAAGGTCCTTCACCAGCGCGTCCAGGTCACGGACGACGGTGATGCGCGGATCCGCGTCCTCGGGAAGGCGGGTGCTCAGTACGACCACCCGCTTTCCCGCGTAGGGCCACGCCCCGAAAGTGAGGACCTTCTCGTAGCTGCCGCGTCCCATCACCAGCGTGTCGATGCCGGCGGCGAACTCCTCGTAGCCGGCGTCGCTCGCTTGCTCTCCTCGGCTGGTGAGCCACTCGATGTCCCCGTCGGCGCGGGCGATGTACCCGTCCAGGCTGGTGGCGATGAAGACCGAGGCGGTGAACGGTCGGTCGGGAGTCATGCGCGCCTCCAGTTTGTGAATGACTGTTCGCTAACTCTACCGGGATCGTAGGCCGGCAGTGAGAGGGCGGTCCATCCAGTCCTCAGGCGCACCGCACACCCCACCAGACGGTTCCAACCGTTGCGCTACGACCTGGACCTGGACACAACACCCGGACGCGCCGGCGCCCGCTACCTGCCCACCGACCAACCCCCGGGTTTGTCCTCGCTGGGTCGGGTACAGCGCGGACGCGGCCGCAAAGGCGGCCGACAGTGGAAGGCCGATCCCCGAGATAGAAGGAACGCAGCATGAAACCCCCCACCGTGAAGCAGGCCGGAAATGCGGCCAAGGACACGCCGAGGAACGCTCAGAAGAGCGCTACGCAGGTCGGAAAGAAGACCGGCCAGGTCGGAAAGAAGACCGGTCAGGCCGGCGCCAAGGTCGGCGGGCAAGTCACGGCCCTGCCCGGACGTGTCGCGATGCTCACGCGGCTGATGACGCTGCGCCGGCTCCTGAAGGCCGCCCCCGTGGTGGCGGCCGCCGGCGCCGCGGTCGTCGTCGGGCGGCGGGTGGCGCGCAAGCGCTGACCTGATGCCCGCGGGTGACCGGAACGTGGTGCCCCGTTTAGCGAGATCAGTGCGGGTACAGGGGCGAAGGAACGATCAAATCCCCACAAGCCACATCAATACCCCCAACCCCCCAAGGAGTGGATGAGATGACTGGGCCGATCGCCCAGCAGACCTCGGGCAGCAGTACCGTCCAGCGCGGCGGCACGGGCAGCAGCCTGGCTGACGTCGTGGACCTGATCCTTGAAAAAGGTCTGGTCATCGACCTGTACGCCCGAGTGTCACTGGTAGGCATCGAGATCCTCACCGTCGACGTGCGGATCGTCGTGGCCAGCGTGGATACCTACCTGCGCTTCGCCGAGGCGGTCAACCGGCTCGACATCGCCCACGACGGCACCTCCCAGGGGCTGCCGCAGTTCGTCGAGGGCATGCAGGAGTCCGGCGCGAAGAAGAAGACGAAGGGCGCCCTCGAAGGTGCCCAGGAACGGCTGAAGGAGACCTTCGGCTCGTCCGACGACTCCGAGGAGGACGAGGACGAGGGCAAGCAGCCCGCGCGACGCCGCTCGTCCCGCAAGAAGGAGGACGACGAATGACGACGCCGCAGCCCCAGGGCCCCACCCCGCAGTACGTGTACGGGGTCATCCACGCCGGAGCGGAAATCCCCTCCGGTATCACCGGCCTGGACGACCGTCCTGTGACTGCGGCCGGTGACGGCGGCCGTTGCGCCGCGGTCATCAGCGACCTGCCCGCGGGCCGCGCGCTCGGCGAGCGCGCGGACCTGGTCGCGCACCAGCGGGTGCTGAACACCCTCTTGGACGCGGGGGTCGCGGTCGTGCCGTTCCGATTCGGCGCGGCGCTGTCGGACCGAGCGGCGGTGGAGAAGGATCTGCTGGCCGGCAACGCCGAGCGGCTCGGACAGGTCCTGGACCAGCTGGAGGGCCGGGTCGAGATGCGGGTGAAGGCCACCTACGTCCAGGACGCGGTACTCGCCGAGATCATGCAGGATGAGCCGGAGGTCGCCGAGCTGGCGGCGCGGCTGCGGGAGGTCCCCGCCGACGCCGCCGACGCGGTCTACTACGACCGTGTCCGGCTCGGCGAGCTGATCGCCCGAGCGATGGAACGCCGCCGCGAGCACGACGGGCAGGCGCTGCTGGAGGCCGCGGCACCCGGCGCGGAGGCGTTCGTCCGTAAGACGCCCGCCCGCGAGGAGGACGTGCTGGACGCCTCGTTCCTGGTCGATCAGGGGCGGCGCGCGGACTTCGAGCGGGCTGTGGACAAGCTCGGCGAGGCGCACTCCGAACGCGTCCGCATCCGGCTGATCGGACCGCTGCCGCCCTACGACTTCGTCCCGGAGGCGTGAACGGATGGGCTTCTTCACCGGGCTGGTCACGCTGCCGCTGGCGCCCGTCCGCGGCGTCGTCTGGATGGCGGGGGTGCTCACCGAGCAGGCGGAGGCGCAGCTGTACGACCCGGGACGGATCGCCGCCGAGATGCAGCAGGTCGCCGACGAGGTGGCCAGCGGTGAGATCACCGAGGAGGAGGCCGCCGCGCGGGAAGAGGACCTGATCCGCCGGCTCAACGAGGGCCGCGCGCGGGGCCTGTAGCGAGGAGACCAGTGATGATGTCCGCGGCAGAGGCCGCCAAGCGCGCGGCCGAACACGTCACCGCGATGACCGGCCGCAGTGCCGAGAGCATCGTGGGGGTGGAGCGCGCCGGCGAGGGGTGGCGCATCACGGTGGAGGTGGTGGAGACCCACCGCATCCCCGACTCCGCCGACATCCTCGCGGTCTACGACACCGAGGTGGACGCCGACGGCGAGCTGGTCGCCTACCGCCGCGCCCGCCGCTACCCCCGCGGACGAGTGGAGAGGGACTGAGAAACGTTGAGCGATATCTCCTGGACCGGCGGACGGCCGCCGGCGCGATCGATGTCCGGGCCGCCGGGCCAGCAGTCGGCGAACCTGGCCGACCTGCTGGAACGCATCCTCGACAAGGGCATCGTGATCGTCGGGGACGTCCGGGTGAACCTGCTGGACATCGAGCTGCTGACGATCAAGCTGCGGCTGCTGGTGGCCTCGGTCGACCGCGCCAAGGAGATGGGCATCGACTGGTGGGAACACGATCCGTCGCTGTCGTCGCGCGCCCGACACAAGAACGGCGAGGTCGACGGACGGGCGGAGAGCGACTCGGAGAGCGCGCTGCTGGAGGAGAACCGGCTGCTGCGCGAGCGGCTCGCCGCGCTCGAAGCCGGCCAGGCGACCTCACGAGAGGAGGACGGCTCATGACCGGCACCGCCGTCTACCTGTACGGGGTGGCCCGTGGGCTCGACCCGGCCGCGCTCGGCGGCACCTCGGGCGTGTCGGGCGCGGCCGTCCGCGGCGTCGTCGCGGGTGGGCTGACCGCGCTGGTCAGCACCGTCCGGCTGGACGACTACGGCGAGGCCGCCCTGCGCGCCAACCTGGAGAATCTGGCGTGGCTGGAGGAGACCGCCCGCGCCCACCACGACGTGGTGGACCGGGCGGCACACGCCGCGCCCACCGCGCCGGTGCGGATCGCGACCCTCTACCGCGACGACGCGCGGGTCGCGGAGATCCTCGCGACCCAGCGCGACCGTTTCGGTGAGGTGCTGGACGGCATCGCCGGGCGCTCGGAGTGGGGCGTCAAGGTGTACGCGAGCCCGGAGCCGCCCGCCGAGCCGGCCGGAACAGGCCCCGGTGGGGGGCTCGCGCCGAGAACCGAGCCCCCCACCGGCTCCCAGTTCCCTCCGCCCGGGTCCGGCACGGCGTACCTGCGGCGCCGTCAGGACGAGCACCGCCGCCGCGAGGACGCGGGGCGCCGGATGGCCGAGCGGGCCGCCGGCCTGCACGCCGAACTCGCGGAGCACGCCATCGCCTCACGGCACCATCCACCGCAGGACCCACGGCTGTCGGGACGGGAGGGCACACAGATCCTCAACGTCGCCTACCTGCTCGACGAAGAGCGGGAGGCGGCCTTCCTCGCGGCGACCCGCGCGGCCTCGGGCCACATCGAGGGCGTCGAGCTGGAGGTGACGGGGCCGTGGCCGCCGTACTCCTTCATCGACGCCGACGTGACGCCCGACACGGCACCGTGACGGCGGCCCTGGACACCGGCGGCGGCGCCCCGATGCAGCGCATCGCTCTGGTCGACCTGCTCGACCGGCTGCTGGCGGGCGGCGTCGTCATCGTGGGGGACCTGGTCATCTCGGTCGCCGACGTCGACCTCGTGCAGGTGTCGCTGCGCGCTCTGATCACCACGATCCGCGACGAGATCCTGCCCGAGGAGGAGTCATGAGCCGGACGCGTCGAGAGCCCGTCACAGGTGAGGTGTCGGTAAGCGACCCCCAGGAAGGGGACCGGTTCACCGACGATGTCCTGGCCGGCCGCGGCGACGGCGCGGCCCCCCATGGCCCGGTCCGGGCCGTGTCTGCCCGCGGGCCCGGACCGTCTTCTTCCTCGCGGGTGGCGCAGCGCCTGCGCACCGACCCCGAGACGGTGGAACGCGACCTGGTGAAGCTCGTCCTCACCCTGGTCGAGCTGATCCGCCAGTTGATGGAGCGGCAGGCACTGCGCCGCGCGGAGGGCGGCGACCTCACGGCCGAGCAGGTCGAACGGCTCGGCCTGGCACTGATGCGGCTGGACGAGGCGATGGTCAAACTCAAGGATCACTTCGGCCTCGACGACCACGACCTCAACCTCGATCTGGGCCCGCTCGGGACGCTGCTCCCCGAGCGCTGAGCGGTCGTCTCCGGATGCCGTCATCTGAGGAGCGCCTGGCTCACCGCCTTCCCGATCGCGACTCCGCAGTCCTGCCCAACACCGAAGCGCACGGACGCGGGTTTCCGGTTAATCGGGTAATGGCGGGTAAAGGGATGGGTAAGCACCCCCCTTTGAAGGAGGATGTCATGGGTGTTCCGGTGTGTGGGAAGTGCGGCCGCGTCCGGTGTATTTGTTCTCCAGGGCTTGTTCAGCCGTGGTCGCGTGTGGTGTCCCGTACCCTCACGCATTCGCGTTCTTGGTAAAGCGCTGAGCGCGTCGTGACCCAACGTCTCCCTCCACGACCTGGGCGGGTGACCCTCTCCCGAACGTGTCCCCACCCGCCATGCTGGCCGACTGCGGCTGGTCGGGGCGGTAGCGCATTCGGGGAGTTGCGTCATGGCACGATGGGCGCCCGGGCGCTCTTGGCCTAGGCCGGGCGACCCTGCTCAGGGCGAGGGCGGAGGGTGTGGCACAACAGCGATGCTCCGGTGAGCGAGGCTGCCAGCGTTACGGCGAAGATCCCCCAGCCCGGTGGTGTGCTCAGCAGCGCGTGACGCGGCCCGTCGGGGATCTGTTTGGTGAGCAGGAACAGCGCCATGGCCACGATGAACCAGCCGAAGATCTGCCGGAGCCGGTCGGGGTCGACGCGGCCGGTGAGCTGGGAGCCGGCGAGGCTTCCGGCCACGGCGGCTGCGGTGACCGCGAGGGTGAGGCGCCAGTCGAGGTGGACGTTCTGCAGGTGTCCGGCCAGGCCGGCGAATGAGTTCGCGGAGATGACCAGGAGCGAGGTGCCGATGGCGGCGGGCAGCGCCAGCCCGCCCAGAAGGACCAGCGCGGGCACGATCAGGAACCCGCCGCCCGCCCCGATCAGGCCGGTGACCAGCCCGACCGCGGCGCCGGTGAGCAGGGTCCGAACGATCGGGCGCGGGCGCGGGGCGTCATCGGGGGGCTGGTCGCAAGCGCGGGGGCCGCGGCACAGCATGCCGATCGCGGTGATCGCCATCATGACGGCGAATGCCGCCAGCAGAACTGCGGCGGGCAGGAACGCCGCGAGGCGTCCGCCCAGGTAGGCGCCCGCCATGCCGGCGGCGCCGAACAGCAGGCCGGTGCGCCAGCGCACGCCACCCGCGCGTGCGTGCGGGAGCACACTGATCGCGCTGGTCGCGCCGACGACGAACAGGGACATCGCGATCGCCGGTTCCGGGGCGGCACCCGCCAGATAGACCAGGATGGGGACGGTCAGGATCGACCCGCCGCCTCCCAGCAGGCCCAGCGTGACGCCGACGGCGACCGCCGCGGCGAGAGTCAGGACGAGGGTCATCCAGGGCCCCCGTCGCGGATGAGGCGCTCGATGACGTCGGTGCCGCACACCGGTCCCCGGTTGAAGGGCAGACGCTCCAGCAGCATCCCCATCGTGCAGGTGTTGGTCAGCGCGGCGATGGTCAGCCCGGCGCCGATCGCGGCGGCCAGCCAGCGCAGGACGGGCACGACGAGGCCGCCGAGGACCCCGGCCAGGACCAGGGCGCCCGCGACCAGTCGGACCTGGCGTTCCAGGTCCCAAGCGGCGCGGCCGCGGTTCACCGGGGCGCCCGACGCCTGCCAGGCGGTGATGCCGCCGTCCAGGACGTGCACGTTGGCCAGCCCGGCTTCGCTCAGGGCGCGTTCGGCGTGGGCCGCGCGGGCGCCGCCGCGGCAGACCAGCACGACCTCGCCGAGGTGGCGGCCGAGTTCGTCCCGGTGCTCGCGCAGCAGGTCGAGCGGGACGTTGTACGAGCCGGGGATGTGCACGGAGGCGAACTCGGCGGGTGTGCGCACGTCCAGCAGCCGCGGCGGATCGGGCAGCGCCAGCCGCTCACGGAGTGCCGTGGCGTCGAGCTGTGCAGGGGTGAAGGGCATCTGAGGTCTCCTTGGTGTCAGGCGGCCGCGATGATGGGGAGGCAGGTGAGGGAGTCGGCGCGATAGTCCTGGTCGATCGCCACGACGTGCCGTCCGGCGGCGGCCAGGATCGAGGCGGCGATGGACGCCCGGTAGCCGCTCTGGCAGTGCACCCAGACCTCTCCCGGCGGGACGTCGTCCAGGCGCCGGAGCAGGTCGTGCAGGGGAACGTGCACGGCGCCGTCGATCCGGGAGCTGGCCCACTCCTGGTCGCGGCGCACGTCCAGGACCACGACGGGGCGGTGGTGGCGGACGGACGCCAGGTCGGCGAACGTCGCCGTCGGCAGGGTCTTCGGCGCGCCGGTCGACCAGTCGTGCGGGCCGCCGGTGGAGGCAGCGGCGGGCCGGTCGATGCCGATGCGGACCAGTTCCCGCTGGGCGGTGGTGACGTCCTGGGCCGTCTCGCCCAGCAGGGTCACCGGGGTCCCCCAGGGGATGAGCCAGCCGAGGTAGGTGGCGAAGGCGCCGTCGAGCCCGAAGTTGAGGGCGCCGGCCGTGTGCCCGGCCGCGAAGGCCGTGCGGGTGCGCAGGTCCACCACCCATTCGCCGGCGTCGATCCGGTCGCGGATCTCCGCGGCGCCGGCGCGGCGCGGCTCGGACAGGTCCGGGGCGTCCGGGCCGGCGGTGTTGGCCGGGCCCATGTGGGCGTAGTACGCCGGGTAGGCGTCGAGCCCGGCCAGCAGCGTCTCGACGTACTCGTGCTCCTGCAGGGTCAGTACCGGGTTCGCGCTCTTCTCCTCGCCGAGGGTGGACGCGGTGGCCTGCGACTGCGTGGCGGAGCAGAAGCTGCCGAACCCGTGCGTGGGGAAGATCTCCGCCTCCTCGGGAAGCTCGCGCGCCAGCCGGTGCGCCGAGGCGTACTGGGCGCGCGCGAGCGCGTCGGTGTGGTCCGGGCCGAGCAGGTCGGGCCTGCCGGTCGACCCGTACAGCAGGGACCCACCGGTGAACACGGCGGGAGCACGGCCCGGCGCCTCCAGCACATACGACAGGTGGGTGAAGGTGTGGCCGGGCGTGGCGATCGCCCGGAGGCGCATCTCCTCGCCGATCTCGATGACGTCACCATCGTCCACCCGGTGGTGGTCGAACGCGACCGGGTCCGCGGCGTTGACGTGGTAGGTGGCCCCGGTCGCCCGTGCGAGCGCGAGCCCGCCGGTCACGTAGTCGTTGTGGATGTGGGTCTCGAACACGTCGGTGACGGTGACGCCTCGCGCGGCCGCCAGGTCCAGGACCCGGTCGATGTCGCGCTGCGGATCCACCACGAACGCCACCCGAGCGTCGGTGACCAGGTACCCGCGGTCGCCCAGGGTGGGCGTGTCAATGGAAACGATCTCGATCAACGTGCCCCTCCTCGTGTACAGATACCCCGGGGGGTATCTCCCTATCATCAGGTTAGCTCGCGATCGGCACGATCGGCAAATACCCTAGGGGGTATCCAATGTGGCCGCGGGTCCGCAGGCCGGGAGGCCTTGACCGGGTGCCGCAGACGGCCGGGCGAGATACCCTAGGGGGTAATCGGGGAGGAGGTCCCATGGAGCTGGAGCGAGATTCACTGGCCGACGTCATCCTGCGACTCAAGCGCGCGCAGGGCCAGCTCGGCGGCGTGATCCAGATGATCGAGAACGAGCGCGACTGCAAGGACGTGATCAACCAGCTCGCTGCGGTGTCCCGGGCCCTGAATCGAGCCGGATTCAAGATTATCGCCACCGGTCTGGAGCAGTGCGTCATCCAGGGCGACGACCCGGCCCAGGCCGCCGTCGACCGAGCCCAACTGGAGAAGCTCTTCCTCACCTTGGCCTGACCACTCGACATCACCCGAGCCCTAGTGCCGCACCCGCGCCGGTGCGTAGGCGATCCCGGGCCGCGCACACCTCAGACATCTCCGCCGAGACTTCCTAGGTCCTCACCATCGATGCCAGCCCGTGACGCCGGCCGTCACGAGTCGTGGCGTCCGCCGGTGGCCGCGGAACGCACGCCACGGTGTGATGATCCACTCACGTGGAGGCATTCGTGGTGCCGCGCCCGTAGCGGCGCGGCGTTCCGGCGGGTATGGGGCCCGGCGGAGGGTCAGGCGTCAGCGCGCACTGGGCGGTCCAGGGCCGGACGGCGCGCACGCGGCCGGATGTAGGCGGCGTGGGCGGTCCCCAGGACCGCGTTCGCTACAGATCCGAACACCAGGTGAGGGTATCGGCACCTCGCCGTGACCTCCACCGGGTTTTCCGGGCGCCGTAGGCTGAGGAACGTCCACCCGGCCGTCACGGGGGTGCCATGGGCCGCGATCCCGAGTACCTCGCCTACATGCGCCGCCGTCTGGCCGCCGGCTCCGCGGCGACCATGGCACCGGGGCGGGACCACACGATCGAGGACGCGCGCCGCGAGCACGCCGCCGACCTCGCACGCAGCCCCCGCCCGCCCGTCGGCGTGGTCGAAGATCTGACCGTGGACGGCCCGTCCGGGCCCCTGCCCGCCCGCCTGTACCGTCCCGCCGGCGACGGGCCGGTCCCCGGGCTGGTGTACTTCCACGGCGGCGGTTGGGCACTGGGCGATGTGGACAGCTACGACCCCGTGGTGCGGGCGCTCGCGTTGGCGAGCGGCGTCGGCTGGTTGTCGATCGGCTACCGCAGGCCGCCCGAGCATCGTTTCCCGGCGGCACTGGACGACGCCGTCGCCGCCGTCCGCTGGGCCGCGTCCCACACCGCCAGGCTCGGGCTCGACCCTGCCCGCCTCGGTGTGGCGGGCGACAGCGCGGGCGCGCAGCTCGCCGCGACCGCCGCGTCCCTCCTGCGGGCAGCGGGACCGGCCCGGCCGAGCCTGCAGGTGCTGCTCTATCCGGCGCTCGATTTGCGGGAGGAGCCGCCCGACCTGCCCGACCCCGACGGGCTGGTCCTTCCCCCGCCCGAGGTAAGGAGCGTCCTGGAGGTCTACCTGCGCGGCGTCGACCGCGCCCGCCCGGACGTGTCGCCGCTGCTGGACCCTGATCCCGGCGGCCTCCCCCCGGCGTTGATCGCGACGGCGGAATACGATCGGCTGCGCCCGCAGGCCGAGGAGCACGCGGCGCGGCTGCGGACGGCGGGAGTACCGGTCACCTTGATCACCGGAACGGGTCTGGACCACGGCTTCCTCGGGTGGGGGTCGTTCGCCAGCCGTCCCGCCGAGGCCGTCGCCGAGATCGGTGCCGCAGTCCATGCCGCCCTGACCCGCCGATCCGGGCCCTGAACCTCCCGACACGGCATCCGGGCAGGTCAGAGGGGGCAAAGCCGTTTAAAGACGCTGTCAAGGGCTATGACGGTAGGCGTACCGGAGACCGGGACCTCGCCGAGATCACCGCGGCGTGGGACCAGCGGTGAGGAGGGCCGTCTTGCGCAGAGTGCATGAGATGCGGATGGTCAGAACCGAGGAGTCCGGCTACGAGGAATGGGCGTGCCCGACCTGTGGCCGCAAGCTGATGCTGAGGTGGCCTCCCCACTACGAGAAGCTCGTGATCGAACCGGGCGACGAACTGGTCGGCCACGTCGGTGCGCTGGAGATGACCGCCAGTCCCGCGAGCGAGACGGGCGAGCACGAGCGGCGGTGGCTGCGCGAGACGGGCAAGGCCCGCCACTTGGGCCATCCCGAAATGATCTGAGAGGCCGGGTCGTCCGACCCGGCCTCGCGTCGTGACGCCCGGTCAGAAGGGATGCGGCGCGATCTCGGGGCGCATCGTCACCCACTGCGTCTCGGTGAACGCCTCGATGTTGGCGTCCGGCCCGCCGAACCGCGATCCGTTGCCGGAGGCGGCCAGGCCGCCGAACGGGACGACGGGCTCGTCGTTCACGGTCTGGTCGTTGATGTGGACCAGCCCGGTCGGAACGGAGTCAGCGATCTTCATGGCCTGGCCGACGTCGCCGAGGATGCCCAGCGACAGGCCGTACTCGCTGTCGGCCGCCAGTGCGACGGCGTCGTCGACCGTCGCGAAGGGCACCACCGGCGCGACCGGACCGAACACCTCCTGCGCGTACGCGGGCATCTCCGGGCTGACCTCCGCGAGCACCGTCGGACGGTAGAACAGGCCCTCGTGGGTCCCGCCCGCCGCCAGCCGCGCGCCCGCCTCGACCGTGCCGCGGACCAACTCGTCCACATGTGCGAGCTGACGTTCGTCGATGATCGGACCCAGCGCGACCGGTCCTGCCGCCGGGTCGCCGACCGGCAACTTGTCGGCCTTGTCGGCCAGCGCGGCGACGTACTCCTCGTGCAGGCTCTCGTGGACGAGGTGCCGGCCCGTCGTCATGCAGATCTGGCCCTGGTGCAGGAACGAACCCCACGCGCCCGCCGACACCGCCTTGGACACGTCCGCGCCAGGCAGCACGATCAGCGCGTTGTTGCCGCCCAACTCCAGGTGCACACGCTTGAGCAGCCGCCCGCACACTTCGCCGATCTTGCGTCCGGCCGCGGTGGAGCCGGTGAAGGACACCACCCGCACCTCCGGCGCGGCGACGACGGCCTCGCCGGCCTCGCGGCCGCCCGGCAGCAGGTGCAGCAGCCCCTCGGGGAGCCCCGCCTCCTGGAACACACGCGCGAGCACCACCCCGCCGCAGACCGCGGTGCGAGGATCGGGCTTGAGCAGCACCGCGTTGCCCAGCGCCAGCGCCGGCGCCACCGAGCGCATCGACAGGATCAGCGGGAAGTTGAACGGCGAGATGACGCTCACCACCCCGGCGGGACGGCGCCGCGCCAGGCTCCAGCGCGGCTGCGCCGACGGCAGGACCAGGCCCTGCGGATGCGAGGCCAGCGCCGCCGACTCGTAACACAGGTTCGCGGCGAAATGCGTCTCCAGATCGGCCTTCGGCGGAATCGAGCCCGCCTCGCGGACGATCCAGTCCCGGATCTCCTCGGCATGATCCTCGAACAGCCGGCCCGCGCGCCGCAGGATCGCCGCACGCTCCTCGTAGGGACGGGCCGCCCAGGCCCGCTGCGCCGCCGCGGCCGCCGACGCCGCGCCGGCGACGTCCGCGCCGTCGGCCTGGCCCAGGGTGCCGAGCGTGCCGCCGGTCGCGGGCTCGACGACGTCGTAGACGCCACCCCGCCCGGCGACCCAGCCGCCGTCAAAGATCTTGCCGGTCCACAGGCCGGGATCGAGCAGCGTCATCGTTCCTCCTCAGGTGGGGCGCGCGAAGATCCGCAGGGTGCACAGATCCCCTCCCCAAGCCTCACCATGCCGCGGGCGTGGGGGAACATCAGCTTTCCATTCAATGGAATGTGGAGAGAACACGGTGACGCGCCCCCGCCTGTGAATGGTCACCCAGCCGAACGGCTGTCGCGGGGTGACGGAGTGGGTTCAAAGGTCGGGCCAGCCGCGTTGGAGGTGGGTGAACGCGGCGGTGAGCGCGGCTGGTGGGTCCGGCTCGGTGCCTGCGAGATCGGGGATTTCAAGGACGTAGCGCGCGAGTATGCGCAGGGAGACGTCGCCTGCGTCGCGGCCGGTCTGCTCGGCGATGGCGTGAGCGAGCGCGGCCTCGCAACTGGTCCACAGAGACCTGGCGTAGGCCCGCAGAGTCGGCGTGGAGATCACGAGTTCGGCGACGCGGCTGGACTCGGGATCGGGCGCGGGGTCGAAGGGGCCCCGCGTGGCGAGGAACCCGTGCAGAGCCTGCAGGATCGAGACTCCCTCCGCGCGTTGCCGGGCGCGCCGAGGGCAAGACCTTCCTGGTCACCGGCGGTAACGCGGGCATCGGATACTTCGTTGCCGAGCAACTGGCCGGCGCCGGGGCCACCGTCATCCTCGGCAGCCGCGATACCACCAAGGCCGAAGCCGCGATGACCACGATCCGCTCCCGCGTCCCCGGCGCGGACCTGCGCAACCTCCGACTGGACCTCGCCGACCTCTCCTCGCTGAAGTCATCGGTGGACGCGCTGGAGGACGACCGTCTCGACGCGGTCGTGTGCAACGCCGGCGTTCTGCTCGACCAGCGACGGCGGCGTCTGACCTCAGAGGGCCACGAGCTGATGTTCGGCACCAACCACCTCGGGCACTTCGTGCTGATCCGGTGGCTGATGCCCCTGCTCACGGCCACGCCGGCATCTCTGGTCGTCACCACCGGAAGCTTCGTGGGGAAATCCACGCGGCTGGATTTGAACGACCTCCAGAGCAGCCGGGACTACCAGCCAAAGCGCGCCTACGCCCGGTCGAAGCTGGCGCAGATGCTGTTCGGTTTCGAGCTCGACCGCCGCCTGCGTGCAGCCGGCAGCACGACGCTGAGCGTGGTGAACCACCCCGGCGGCGCGCTGGACTCCCTCACCCCGTCCCGGCCGCCGGTGCACGCCCGAAGCATCGGACAGCGGCTGCGCAGCCTGCCTGCCGGTCTCGTCCTGCAGGGCAAGGAAGCCGCGGCGTGGCCCGCCGTCCGAGCGGTACTCGACCCGTCCGTTCACGGCGGCCAGATGTGGGCCCCCCGCATGCTCGGGTTCCACGGCAAGCCCAGGCTCGAATCTCTCCGAGGCCAACTGGCCGACAGCACCCTCTCCGCCCGCATATGGGATGCAAGCGTCGACCTCACCGGCGTCGACCCAGGATCCGCTCTCGGGTGAGAGCGACGATCATCGCGGCAGCGGGCCTTCCGGACCAGCGTGGTGCAAGCGATCGCAACGAACGCGCCCTCACGCCCCGATGGGGGTGTTCCGCAACCCGGTTCGAGTGAGGCATTCCCGGCTACGTGGAGTCATCGATGCGTCGCGGGGCATAGTCGGCTGAGGGGGAGCTGATGGGGTGGCCAGAGAACGCGGTAGACCGGCATGAGGGGTTCGGTGAGCGGTTGCTCGGACAACTGCTCGACCGGGCGCACGAGATGCCGCCGCAGCTCATCGCTCCATTGGTCGCCGAGGAGGTGCGCGCGATCGGCGGCCGGGACGTCTCGATCCTGTTGCAGGACTATGCCCAGGTGTCACTCGTGCCGCTGCCGGGCAGGGGCCTTACTGGCGGTGAACCACTGCCCCTGGAGGGTTCCCCCGCAGGGCGTGCGTTTCTGTCGGAGACCGTGGTCGAACACCCGCAGACCGACGGCATACGCATGTTCCTGCCGCTGCTGGACGGCAGTGACGAGATCGGCGTGATGGCCCTGACCTTGCGCAAGGTCAATGACGACGACCGCAGGTTGCTGCGGCGGCTCGCGGGCCTGGTCGCCGACATGCTGGTGACCAAGAACAGCTACACCGACCAGTTCTTTCTGACACGACGGCGTGAGCCGATGAGCGTATCCGCGGAGATCCAATGGTCGCTGCTGCCCCCGCTCACCATGACGACGCCGCAGGTCGCCGTCGCCGGAATCCTGGAACCCGCCTATGACGTCGCAGGCGACAGCCTCGACTACGCCCTCAACGACGACATCCTGCACTTCGCCATGATCGACGCGATGGGCCACGGCCTGAACGCCGCCGTACTGGCCACCGTTGCCGTGGGCGCCTATCGGCACGCCAGGCGCTATGAAGCCGGCCTCGCCGAGCTGTACTCGTTCATGGACACCGCCATCGACGCGCAGTTCGGTCCCGATCAGTTCGTCACCGCGCAGATGATGCGCCTGAACATCGGGAGGGGGCACCTGGAATGGGTCAACGCCGGTCACCCGGCGCCGATGCTGATCCGTGACCACCGTGTCATCGGCACGCTGGAGGGTCCCGGCACGCTGCCGGTCGGATTCGGTGGCTCGACACCTCAGGTCAACAGTGAACAACTCCGCCCCGGCGACCGGGTCCTGGCCTACACCGACGGGCTCGTCGAAGAGCACACCGCCGGCGGGGAACAGTTCGGTGAGGAGCGCTTGATCGCCACCATTGAACGCGTCGGGCCCGCCAGCGTGACCGTGCAGCAGATGGTGCGGGACCTTTCCCACACGCTCAAGCGGGAAAGAGGCGGCATCACCAGCGACGACGCCAGCCTCTTCCTCATCGAGTGGCGCGGGGGCAGCGCCGATCACCTCACCAGACCACTTCTGTGACCTGTCGCGGCGTTTCGTTGTCCAACGTGGTTCCCTGACCTCGCGGTATGGCGTCATGCGACGGTTACGACGACCTTGCCGAAGGCCCCGCGGTCAAGATGATCAAGGGCGGACGGCAGGTCGGCGAGTGGGTATCGGGAGGCGATGACCGGACTGATGCCGATCCGGTCGACGGCGCGGACGAGGTTCTCAAGGGCGCGGCGGTGGCCGACCTGGATGCCGTCGATGGTCAGCTTCTTGCGGGCCAGGTGCGCGATGCCGCCGGAGATCTCATAGCCGTTGAGGATGCCGATCAGTGAGATGCGGCCGCCGACCGCGGCGGCCTCGATCGAACGCGCCAGATGGTGACCGCCGATGGTTTCGAGGATGTGGTCGGCGCCCTGATCATCGGTGAGGGAGTAGACGGCTTCGACCCAATCGCTCGTGGTTCTGTTGATCCCGTGGGCAGCGCCCAGGGCCTTGGCGTCTGCGAGCTTGGCGTCGTCGCCTGAGATCACGATCACCTCGGCGCCGTGCGCGGCCGCGATCTGCAGGCCGAACAGAGCGACTCCGCCCGTGCCCTGCACCACCACGGTCTGACCCGCGCGCAGGTGTCCGTTTTCGATGAGGGCGTTCCAGGCGGTCAGCCCGGCCATCGGGAGCGTGCTCGCCTCGGCGTCGTTGAGGCCGTCGGGAGCGCGCACCGCCCAGTTCTGGTTCAGAAGCGCATACTCGGCCAGAACGCCGGGGTAGTGCCCGCTGCCGAGCGCTTCGGGTCCGCCAAGGCGTGCGTTGCCGGGGCCAGGGCCGTCGATCCAGTCCGGAAGGCATGTGGAGATCACTCGATCGCCCGGCGTGAACCGATCGACACCCGCGCCGATGGCGGCGACCACTCCGGCCATGTCCGAGCCTGGTACGAAGGGCTCGGGCTCGGGGAAGATCATGGTGAGCCCGTCGTCGATCGCCAGGTGGTCGCGGAAGTTCAGCGCGACTGCGGCGACCCTCACCAGGATCTGTCCCGGCGCCGGTGTGGGGATCGGACCTTCGGCGAGTTCGAGGTTGTCGCGGCCGGCCGCGCTCATCGTCCAGTACTTCATGACGTCAGTCATCTGCGAGCGAGTTTCGCGACCACGAGTCAGCCGGTGAAAGCGCTCGCGCGGAAATGGCGACCTGCATTTCGATCTCCTGTGTCGACTAGGCGATGTCCCATGTCACATCACGCACCAGGACCTCGGGGCCTGCCCGACCGGGAACGGTGGGGCAGCCGTCCGGGGCCCACCGCATTGCGCGATTCGATGCGTGGAGCCGCATGCGGTACTTACTGTCGCCACACCGGGGGCCGGCGGCCACACCCTGGCGTGGGTACTCAGCTGTTGCCTGGCACCGGGAGGGCCAGGCACACAACCGGCAGCGAAGGCACAATGGACGCATGCGCGAAGGCACAACGCTCGGCGACTTCCTGCGCACCCGCCGCGGCAGGCTGACGCCCGGGGACGTGGGCATCACCTCCTACGGCGCTCGCCGGGTCCCCGGGCTGCGCCGCGAAGAACTCGCCCAGCTCGCCGGGGTGAGCGTGACCTACTACACCCGGCTGGAGCAGGGGCAAAGTCACCAGGCGTCACCATCGGTGATCGAGGCCCTGGCCGACGCACTCCGGCTGAGCGATGCCGAACGCGCCTACCTGCACACCCTGGTCCGGCCCGCCCCGGCCAGGCCTCGTCGTCCGGCCAAACCGGCGACCGCGCGTCCGGGTACGCGCCGGCTTCTCGACGCCTTGAGCGACGTACCGGCCATCGTCATCGGCACCCGCACCGAGGTGTTGGCCTGGAACACGCTCGGCCACCAACTGCTCGCCGGGCACCTCGACCCCGACGCCCCCGACCGCCCCGCGGATCGCCCGAACCTGACCGGGATGCTGTTCCTGGATCCGCACCACCGTGACCTCTACCCCCGATGGGAGACCGCGGCCGCCTGCGCCGTGGCCTCCCTCAGAATCACGGCGGGCCGCGACAACAACGACCGTGAGCTGGCCGAACTGATCGGCGATCTGTCCCTGAACAGCGAGGAGTTCTCCGCCTTGTGGTCCAGGCACCCGGTCGCCAACCACGCTTACGGCACGCGGCACCTACGACACCCCGAGGTCGGAGAACTCATCCTCGAACTCGAAACCCTGACCCTGGCCGACGGCTCAGGCCACCGCATCCTCATGTACAGCGCCCCGGTCGGCGACCCCTCCCACGCCGCACTGCAACTCCTGCGCATGAGGCCGACGGCCACCGAACATGACAGCGCATCACCAACAAGCACGCACTAGATCACCGATGCCGAGTGTGCGTATCCAGCCGTGGTCCGAGGACGACCTCGACCTGCTGCGCCGCGTCAACGCCCCCGAGATGAAGGAGCACCTCGGCGGCCCCGAGACCGAGGAGCAGGTACGCGTGCGTCACGCGCGCTACCTGCGGAGCGACGACATCGGCGGCCAGATGTACCGGATCGTCGCCGACGGGGAGCCCGCCGGCACGGTCGGTTTCTGGTCGCGCGACTGGCGGGACGAGCCGGTCTACGAGAGCGGCTGGAGCGTCCTGCCGGGGTTCCAGCGTCGGGGCGTCGCGGTCGCCGCCGTCCGGGAGGTCGTCGCCGCCGCCCGCGACCGCGGCGGGCGCCGCTACCTGCACGCCTTCCCGTCCGTGGAGCATGTGGCGTCCAACGGCGTCTGCCGCAAGGCCGGGTTCGTCCTGGTGGGGGAGTGTGACTTCGAGTACCCGCCCGGCCACATCATGCGCTCCAACGAGTGGCGCTTCGATCTAGGCGTGGCCGCCGACCGTGACGGGGCCCACCGTTAGCTCCGGACGGGCCTCCAGGACGTGCGCCACGCGCTCGACCTGCTCGTCCAACTGCGCGCGTCGCGCCCGCCCGAACGGGACGAGCGGCTCCACCGTCACGTCGATCCGGCGGCCGGAGCGCCGCTGGTGCCACACGCCCCCGACGACGCCGTCCACCAGCATCATCTGGAAGTTGCCGGGCAGGGCCCGATCGGACGCGCGTCCCGGATACAGCAGCGAGGACGGCTGGTTGCCGACCCGGTAGGCGTAGCCGTCGAAGTAGGGCAGCAGCCGCACGCCCCTTGCCGGCTCCTGCGGCGCGCCGGTGTCCCCGGCGGCGACCCAGGCGGTCGAGCCCTCCACGTCCACCGGCTCCAGATCGAGGGACGCGAACAGCTCCGCCGCCCACGGCCGGGGGGCGTTCAGCCAGTGCGCGAACCGTTCCGGCGTCGAGGGACCGTAGGCGTGCAAATAGGTTTCCACCATCCCTCCGAGCGCCCCCGTGGCCTCCATCGGGCGAAAGCCGGGGATTCGCCGACGCGGACTGGAGTAGGTGACCTTCCGTCCCCGCGCCGGTCCGAAGCACAGCGCGCCCTGGCTGCCCGCGAGTGCCATGGCCTGCCGCCACCGTGGCCAGAAGGTCTGGAACGCCGGCATCACCAGGTCTCCGGCCCACGGCCCGGTCCGCTCGACCACGGCCTCGCCCAACTCGTCCACGGTCATGTCGGCCTCCGCGAGGGCGGCGCCGATCGCCGCGACCACCGCGGCGGTCTGCTCCGGCGTCATCCGCACCGGATCGGGGAAGGGGCTCGTCGCGGGCGGGAGCGCCGACAGCGCCCCCACCCACATGGGCAGGTCCTGCGCCGGGAGCAGGTGCACCGTTCCCCGGGGGCCGTAGGTCTTGACGAGGGTCTGCTGGTCCCACAGTGCCTTCCGCACGTCCATGCGAGTGGCGCCGTCCATCCGCATGCCGATCCCCAACTCCGCCGCCGACATCACCTGGGCGTGGACGCCGGCGACGTCCGCCACGACCCGCGCCGCACCGTCCGACGACGCGACCGTCAACGCGTGGCGGTCCAGCCGCCGCGCGCACACCTGAGCCCACGACAGCGCTTTCCCTGCCTTCGACATCAGCTCCTCCTTGCTCCCTGACACCGCGCCACAGGGGGCCAACACTAGGAGCGATTTAGGCCAGGTTTTGTCCTAAGCTGCGGCATGCTGGAGATATGGCCGACGCGTCGATGCGCTTGCTGAACCTGCTGTCCCTCCTCCAGACGCCCCGCGAATGGCCTGGCGGCGAGCTCGCGCAACGCCTGGCCGTCAGCGGCCGGACCGTCCGCCGCGACATCGAACGGCTCCGCGAGCTCGGCTACCCCGTCGAGGCGACCAAGGGCCCCGACGGCGGGTACCGCCTGGTCGCCGGCACCGCGATGCCGCCCCTGCTGCTGGACGACGAGGAGGCCGTGGCCATCACGGTCGGCCTGCGCACCGCCACCGGACACCCCGTCGACGGCATCGGCGAGGTCTCGGCCCGCGCCCTGGCGAAGCTGGAGCAGGTCCTCCCCTCCCGCCTGCGGCACCGCGTCGCCTCTCTGGGCGCGGCCACCGTCCCGCTGTCCTGGCTCGGCGCGGAGGCGACCACGGTCGATCCCGCGCACCTGGCCACGTTCGCCGCCGCCGTCGCCAACCGCGAGCGCGTCCGCTTCACCTACCTGTCCGGGGACGGCACCCCCACCCGCCGCCTGGCCGAGCCGCACCACATCGTCCCGACAGGCCGGCGCTGGTACCTCATCGCCTACGACGTGGACCGCGACGACTGGCGCACGTTCCGCGTTGACCGCATCGTCGACCCCCATCCCACCGGCCAGCGCCGAACCCCTCGCGCCGTTCCCGGCGGCGACGCCGCCGCGTTCCTCAAGCGCCAGTTGCTCTCTCTCGCCCCTACCTATCGTGCCGAGGTGACGGTGCACCTGCCCGCCGACCAGGTCATCGCGCGACTCGGTGCCGCCTCCGAGGACGTGCGGCCGCTCGATGACGGCCGGTGCCATCTCCGGCATCGGGCCGACACCCTCGAATGGCTCGCCGCCCGCCTCCTCATGCTCGGCTGCGAGTTCGAGGTGCACGACCCGCCCGAACTCCGCACCCACCTCCGCGGCTTGGCCGCGCGAGCCACGGCGGCCGCCCGGGGCCGATGATCGTGTGCCGCCGATCGAGGCCCGTCGTGCGAAACGGCGGCCATGCCACGGCCGCTCAGGACGCGGTGTCGGGGACGGGCATCAGCGGCGGTCCCTGGCCCTCGGCGGCGACGACGACCGCGCGCAGCAGTTCGGCCAGCTGACGGCGCTGGGCGCCGGTCAGGCAGTCCAGCAGCGCGTGCTCGGCGATGGTCTGCTCGCGGATGACCGCCAGCCAGGCGTCCTGGCCCTGTTCGGTGAGGCGGACCAGGAGACGGCGGCGGTCGGCGGGGTCGCCGGCGCGGGCGATGTGCCCCTGCCGCTCCAGCCGGTCCAGGCGGCTGGTGAGGGTAGCCGGCGGGACGTCCAGCGCCTCCGCGAGCCAGGAGGGGGTGCCCTCGTAGGGAGGGCCGGCCGAGCGGAGCCGCCACAGGATGTCGTACTGCCACCCCCTCAGACGCTGGACGGCGAGCGCGGCCTCCCGGTGCCGGCGCAGATGGTGGACGAGCATCTGCATGCGGGTGACGGCCCCTTCCACGTCGGGATCGAGGTCGGTGACCTCGCGGGACCAGAAGGCGATGTGCCGGTCGATCGAGTCCTGCGCCATGGCCGAAATAGTACCATTTCGAAAATTTCGAAATCGTAGTAATGTCGCCGCGTTCCCGACTGAGGAGGTTCCCGATGTCTCGATGGCCAGCCGGCCTGGCCGGACGCGTCGACGAGCACACCATCGACAGCGAGCTGTTGCGCGGAAACCCCTTGGGCGACCCGCACCGTAGACCGCTGTGGGTCTACACACCCCCCGGCTACGACGGCGACGGACGCCGGTATCCGTCCGTCTACCTCCTGCTGGGATTCACCGGAACCCTCGCGGCGTGGAGCAACCAGGCCGCGTATCGCACACCGGTCCCCGTGGCGACTGACGGCCTGTTCGCGAGAGGCGAGGCGCCGCCGGCCATCCTGGTCTTCGTGGACGCCTGGACCACCTACGGCGGGAGCCAGTACATCGACTCGTTGGGGACCGGCCGCTACCACTCCTACCTGTGCGAGGAGATCGTGCCGTGGGTGGACGCCCGGTACCGGACTCTCCCCGACCGTGACCATCGCGCCATAGCGGGCAAGTCAAGCGGCGGTCTGGGGGCCGCGATCACCTCGATGCTGCGGCCCGACCTCTTCGGCGCGTTCGCCGCCCACTCGGGCGACTCGCTGTCGGAGGCCCAGTACATTCCCCACTTCCTGCACGCCGCCCGCCATCTGCGCGCCTATGACGGCGACATCTTCCGGTGGTGGGACGATTTCCGTTCCCGCGTGTCCTTCACCAAGCCGGAGGACATGCGGCTGCTGGAGATCCTCGGTGTGTCGGCCTGCTTCTCGCCCGCCGACGACGGCATGCCGCAACTGCCCTTCGACCCGATCACCGGCGCGCTGCGTCCACGAATCTGGCAGCGGTGGCTCGACTGGGACCCGGTCCGCATGGCTCCCGACCACGCCGAGGCGCTGCGCGCCATGCGCGCCATCTGGATCGACGCCGGAACCCGCGACGAATGGTTCCTCGACCTCGGTGCCCTGGCCTTCCGCCAGGCCATCGCCACGGCAGGCGTCCCCGATGACAGAGTCCACTTCGAGCTGTTCGACGGCGGCCATTTCGCCGTCGAGTACCGCCAGCCTCCCGCCCTGACCTGGCTGGCCACCTACTTGACGCCCTGAACCACGCGTCACCCCGCGGACTCAGCGCCCCGGGTGGGCGGGACGGTGAGACGGTGGTGCGGCCAGAGGCGCAGCGAAGGTGGACGGCGCCGTGAGCCGAGATCGACTCTCTCTTGAAGGCGCGGCAACCGGAGCCGACGGATGGGAAGTAGGAGGGGCATCCGCTTTTGGGGCGTTGTTGCTGGTGGGGTTAGGGGTGGAGGCTCTGGTTTGGTCTGATGTGCTGGTGTGGCAGGGATTTCTTGGTGATTCGTGCCAAGATTCCCGCCCGGCGGGGCTGGTTCGGCGTGCTACCTGCGGTGGTTCCTTGGAGGCGCTCCAGCGGCGAGCCCGGGGTCTTGCCGGGCGCGGAGGCGCTGGTTAACGTGCTCTCAAATTTATAGGAAACCTTACTGTTCATTTCGCGCCTGACTCGGGGTTCGGGGGAATTCCCGCCAGCTTCCCTACCGTGCCATGGAGTGAGTGTTGCGTCCCCGCACCGTTCTCAGCGTCCTCGCCGCCCTGCTGCTCGTCCTGGTCCTGCCGCTCGGCGCCCGCGCCGACGCGCCTACCGCGACGTTCGCCAAGTCCGCCGACTGGGGGACCGGGTGGGAGGGCAAGTTCACCCTCGCCAACGCCTCGGGCTCGGCCGTCGACGGTTGGACGGTCGAGTTCGACCTCCCGTCCGGGACGAGCGTCGGCGCGTACTGGGACGCCCTGCTGACCAAGGACGGGTCCCACCACACGTTCCGGAACCGCGAGTACAACGGCTCGCTCGCGCCGGGCAAGTCGGTGACGTTCGGGTTCTCCGGGACCGGGCCGGGAGCTCCGGAGAACTGCAAGTTCAACGGCCAGCCGTGTTCGGGTGGTCCGGGTGAGCCCGGCGGGCTCGGCGCCCCCGGGGCGCCGAGCGTCACCGGACGCACCGACACCTCCCTCGCGCTCGCCTGGTCGGCCGGCAGCGGGACGCCGACCGGATACCGGGTGTACGAGGGCACCGACCTGCGGACGACCGTCGCCGGCACCACCGCGACGCTGGACGGCCTGGAGAAGTGCTCCACGCACAGCTACACCATCAAGGCCTATGACGCGAAGGGCGAGTCGGCGGGCAGCGCCGTGGTCACCGGCACGACCGGCGGCTGCGCGACCGGGCCGCTGCCCAAGCATTTCCTTACCGGGTACTGGCACAACTTCGACAACCCGGCGCGCGAGCTGAAGCTGTCGGACGTGCCGAACGACTACGACCTCGTCGCGGTGGCGTTCGGTGAGGCGACCTCCAAGGCCGGTGAGGTCTCCTTCGCCGTCGACCCGGGGCTGTCGAAGTCCCTCGGCGGGTACACCAACGATCAGTTCAAGGCCGACGTGGCGGCGCTGCACGCCAAGGGCAAGAAGGTCATCCTGTCGGTCGGTGGCGAGAAGGGCTCCATCCAGGTCGCGAGCGGCTCGTCGGCCACCGCGTTCGCCAACTCGGTGCACGCGCTGATGACCCAGTACGGGTTCGACGGCGTCGACATCGACCTGGAGAACGGGCTCAACCCGACCTACATGGGGCAGGCGCTGCGCGATCTGCGGTCCAAGGCCGGCGCCGACCTGATCATCACGATGGCGCCGCAGACCATCGACATGCAGTCCACGGGCGGCTCCTACTTCCAGCTCGCGCTGAAGATCAAGGACATCCTGACGGTCGTCCACATGCAGTACTACAACTCCGGCGCGATGCTCGGCTGCGACCAGAAGGTGTACTCGCAGGGGACGGTCGACTTCATGACCGGGCTGGCCTGCATCCAGCTGGAGAACGGGCTGCGCCCCGATCAGGTGGCGCTCGGCCTGCCGGCCGGGGCGGGCGCGGCGGGCGGCGGCGTCGTCCAGCCGGGAATGGTCAACAACGCGCTGGACTGCCTGGCCAAGGGCACCGGGTGCGGCAACTACAAGCCGACGCGCACCTACCCCGACATCCGCGGCGCGATGACCTGGTCGATCAACTGGGACGTCACCAACGGCGGCGGGTTCGCCAGGACCATCCGCCCGCACCTGAACACGCTGCCGTAGAGGGGCCGACATGAGGAAGATCTGGGTCCTGGCGGTCCTGGTCGCCGGCCTGCTGGTCGGCACCGGGAACGGCCCCGCGCAGGCGGAGAACGTGCTGTCCAACGCCGGTTTCGAGACCGGGTCGCTGAACGGCTGGTCCTGCGCGGGAGGCGGATCGGTGGTGAGCACGCCGGTGCGGACGGGTGGTTACGCGCTGGCCGGCGGCGTCACCGCGGGCGACACCGGGCAGTGCTCGCAGACGGTCGGCGTCCAGCCGAACACCGCCTACATCCTCACCGCCTGGGTGCGCGGAACCTACGTGTACCTGGGCGTGACCGGCGGGGCCTCCACCTGGACTCCGTCGTCGTCGGCCTACACCAAGTTGTCGCTGTCGTTCACGACCGGAGCCGACCAAAAATCGGCGCAGATCTATCTGCACGGCTGGTTCGGCGCAGGAACGTACCACGCAGACGACGTGGAACTGGACGGTCCCGGCAGCCCGCAGGCGGGTGTGCCGGGCCGGCCCGACGCGCCCAAGCTGGGGTCCGTCACCAACGACTCGATCTCCCTGTCGTGGGCCGCCGCCTCGGGGACCGTGACCGGCTACCGCGTCTACGAGGGCTCGGAGGTACGGGCGACCGTCACCGGTACGGGCGCGACACTGTCGGGTCTCGCGGCGTGCGGCACCCACAGCTACACCGTCGCGGCGTACAACGAGGCGGGCGAGTCGGCCAAGTCCGACGCCGTCAGCGGGACGACCGGCGGATGCGCCGACACGGGGCTGCCCAAGCACGCGCTGATCGGGTACCTGCACGCGAGCTTCGCCAACGGCTCGGGATACATCAAGATGGCCGACGTCCCGGCGGCATGGGACATCATCAACCTGTCCTTCGGCGAACCCACGTCGGTGACCTCCGGCGACATCCGCTTCAATCGCTGCCCGGCGAGCGAGTGCCCGAACGTGGAGAGCGAAGCCGATTTCATCGCGGCGATCCGCGCGAAGCAGGCGCAGGGCAAGAAGGTGCTGATCTCGATCGGCGGCCAGAACGGCCAGGTGCAGCTCACCACGACGGGCGCGCGGGACGCCTTCGTCCGGTCGGTGGGAGAGATCATCGACCGGTACGGGCTGGACGGGCTGGACGTCGACTTCGAAGGCCACTCGCTGTACCTGAACTCCGGCGACACCGACTTCCGCAATCCCAAGACCCCGGTGATCGTCAACCTGATCTCGGCGTTGAAGACGCTCAAGGCCAAGTACGGGGAGAAGTTCGTCCTGACGATGGCGCCGGAGACGTTCTTCGTGCAGGTCGGCCACCAGTTCTACGGCGGCAACGGCGGCGCGGACAACCGCACCGGCTCCTACCTGCCGGTGATCCACGCGATGCGGGACGCGCTGACGGTGCTGCACGTCCAGGACTACAACTCCGGGCCGGTGATGGGGCTGGACGGCGTGTACCACACGATGGGCGGCGCCGAGTTCCACATCGCGATGACCGACATGGTGAAGGCCGGGTTCCCGGTCGCGAACACCGGCCAGACCTTCCCGGGGCTGCGTGCCGAGCAGATCGGCTTCGGGGTGCCGGCCGCGGTCAGCGCGGGCAACGGGCACACGTCGCCGGCGCAGGTGCAGCAGGCGGTCAACTGCCTGGTCAAGGGGCAGGGATGCGGGTCGTACACGCTGCGCGGCGGGACGTCCCCGGCGCTGCGCGGCCTGATGACCTGGTCCATCAACTGGGACCGCTACTTCAACTGGGAGTTCATGAAGGCCCACAGGCCGTTCCTCGACGCGCTTCCGTGAGACCCCGAGCATCGCTCCGGAACGCCCCCACCCCCATTTGGAAGGAACACGATGCGATCACCCCGAGCGAAGGTCGCCGTCGCGGCGGCGGCCGTGCCGGCCGCGTCCGCGGTCGCCGTGCTGGCCCCCGCGGCGCCCGCCAACGCGCATGGATCGATGTCCGACCCGCCGAGTCGTGTCTACGTCTGCAAGGAGGAGGGGCCGGAGAAGCCGAGCTCCGAGGCGTGCAAGGCGGCCGTCGCGGTCGCCGGCACGCAGGCGTTCTACGACTGGAACGGCGTCTCGATCCTGGACGCCGGCGGGCGGCACCGGGAGCTCATCCCGGACGGGCAGCTGTGCAGCGCGGGGCGGCCCAAGTACCGCGGCCTCGACCTGCAGCGCACCGACTGGCCCGCCAAGCAGATCACCCCCGGCCCGCTCACGATCACCTACCACGCGACAGCGCCGCATGCGGCCAGCAACTTCGAGTACTACATCACCCGCGACGGCTGGGACCCCTCGCAGCCGCTGCGCTGGGCGGATCTGGTGCACCTGCAGACCTTCACCAAGCAGAACCCGACGACGTTCACCAAGTGGACGCTGACCATCCCGCCGCGCACCGGCCGGCACCTGATCTACTCGATCTGGCAGCGGGTCATGGGCAGCAACGAGGCGTTCTACACCTGCTCGGACGTGGACTTCGGCGGCACCAACACGCCCACCCCGCCCACCACACCGCCGGCGACCCCGTCCCCGACCGCGCAGCCGTCCTCGCCACCGCCGACCACTCCGCCGGCGAGCGGCACATGGACGGCCGGGACCGCCTACAGCGCGGGCGACAAGGTCACCTACAACGGTGTGACCTACGAGTGCCTGCAGCCGCACACCGCGATCTCCGGCTGGGAGCCCGCGTCCACCGCCGCGCTCTGGCGGACGGCCTGAGCGCGGCGCCATGAGGTACGGCGCACTGGCCCTGCTCGCCGCGGGCGTCCTGCTGCTGGCCCTCCAGTGCGGGGTCGCCGGCGGTTCGCCGTCCGGCCCCGCCGGGGCTCGCGGCGGGCGCGGGTTCAACGCCACGGACGTGATGTTCCTGCAGATGATGGTCCCGCATCAGGGGCAGGGCGTGCGCCTGGTGCGGCTGGCCCGCGGGCGTCCCGTCCGCCCGGAGGTCGCGACGCTGGCGGCGGCGATCGAGAGTACGCAACTCAGGGAGGTCAAGGACATGGCGGCCCGGCTGCGGGAGTGGCGGCGGCCGCCGACCGCGCCGGCGCACGCGCACGCCGCGCACGGCGGAATGCCCGTGACCCCCCAGGCCGAGTTGGACGCGCTGGACCGGACCCCCGCCGACCGGTTCGAGCGTGCGTTCCTCAACCTCCTGATCGCCCATCAGGACGACGCCGTCCAGATGGCGCGGATGGAGACCGGCGGCGGCCAGGACGCGTGGACCCGTCGGCTGGCCGAGAACGTCGACCGCTCCCGGTCGGCGCAGATCACGCGGATGCTGACCATCCTCGGCCCCCGCTCCCCGCACAACCCATCCCAGAAGTAGGTGTACGCATGCGCCGATTGATCAGTGCCCTGCTCACCCTCGTCGTCGTGTCCGCGCTGGCCGTCGCGCCGGCGCGGGCCGTCGACCGCCTGACCGCGGAGTTCACCCTTTCCGGCACCACCGGGAAGTACGTGGTCAGCAACCCCGGGTCCGCTTCGGCCAGCAACTGGACGCTGGCCTTTGAGCTCCCCTCGGGGGTGACCGCGAGCAACCCCCAGAACGCCAGCCTCACCCAGAATGGGACGAAGGTGACGCTGACCCCCGCCCACTACATCAGCACCCTTCGCGCGGGCGGAAGCACCGAGCCCTATAGCCCCTCGTTCACGCTCAGCTCCGCTGCGAATCCCACTAAGTGCACCTTGAACGGAGCGAACTGCGACGGAACGGGTGCACCACCGCCGGCCGCGGCGGGCGTCACCGCGGCCTACTCGGTCGAGGGATCGCGCGCCAAGTTCATCGTCGCCAACAACTCCGCGGCGACGATCACCAATTGGTCCGTCGTGTTCGACCTGCCCGCCGGCGTCACCGCCAGCAGCGCCGACAACGGCACGATCGCCCAGAGCGGCCGGACGGTCACCCTCAGCCCCGCCTATTTCAACGCCACGATCGGTGCGGGCCGGACGACCGAGCCCTACAGCCCGACGTTCACCGTCAGCCAGTCCGGCGCGCAGCCGACGAGTTGCCGTGTCAACGACGTCAACTGCGACGGCTCGGCCGACACCGCGCCGAGCGCGCCCGGCGGCCTGAAGGCCCCGGTGAAGACGACCAAGACCGTCTCGCTCACCTGGGACGCCGCCAAGCCCGGCAGCCTGCCGGTCACCGCGTACGAGGTGTACAACGGCTCGGCGCTCGCGACGACGGTGCCCGAGACCAACGCCACGGTCACGGGCCTGACGCCCAACACCGAGTACTCGTTCACGGTCAAGGCCCGGGACCGCAAGGGCACCCTGTCGCCCGCCAGCGAGGCGGTGACCGCCAAGACCAACGACCCGGCCGACGACACCGAGGCGCCGTCGGTCCCGAGCGGGCTGCGCAGCACCGGCAAGGACTCGGCCAGCGTCAAGCTCGCGTGGACCGCCTCGACCGACAAGTCGGGCGTGGCCAACTACGACGTGCTGGTGGACGGGAAGGTCGCCACGACGGTGACCGGGACGACGGCGACCGTGGCGGGGCTGTCCCCGTCCACCGCCTACTCCTTCACCGTCCAGGCCCGCGACGTCTACGACAACGTGTCGGCCGCGAGTTCGGTGGTGAAGGTGACCACCGACGACCTGGTCGCCAACGGGTACGCGCGCGTCGGCTACTTCGTCCAGTGGGGCATCTACGGCCGCCAGTACTTCGTGAAGAACCTCGACACGACGGGCAACGCGGCCAAGCTGACCCACATCAACTACGCGTTCGCCAACATCGATCCGAAGAACCTGACCTGCCTGCAGGGCGTCACCAAGGGAACCACGTCCAACCCGCAGGACCCGAGCCAGGGTGACGGCGCGGGCGACGCCGAGGCCGACTACGGCCGTCCCTTCAGCGCCGGGCAGTCGGTGGACGGCCAGGCCGACTCCGGCTGGGAGAAGCTGCGCGGCAACTACAACCAGCTGAAGAAGCTCAAGGCCAAGTACCCCAAGCTGCGGGTGCTGATCTCGATCGGCGGCTGGACGTACTCCAAGTACTTCTCCGACGTCGCCGCCACCGACGCCAGCCGCAAGAAGTTCGTCGCCTCCTGCCTGGACACCTACATCAAGGGCAACCTGCCGGACTACAACGGCGCCGGCGGGCCGGGCACGGCCGCCGGGATCTTCGACGGCATCGACCTGGACTGGGAGTGGCCGGGCGCCGAGGGCCACGCAGGCAACCACATCGGCAAGGACGACAAGAAGAACAACACGCTGCTCATCGCCGAGTTCCGGCGCCAGCTCGACGAGATGACCAAGAGCACCGGCAAGCGCTACGACCTGACCGCCTTCACGCCCGCCGACCCCGCGAAGATCGAGGCCGGCTGGGAGCTCGCCGAGGTCGCCAAGTACATGGACATCTTCAACGTCCAGGGTTATGACTTCCACGGCGCCGGCAGCGACAACTCCTGGGAGCCGAACCGGACCGGGCACCAGGGCAACCTCTACACCGACACCGACGACCCGTACCCGTTCCACTTCAGCGTCGAGAACGCGGTGAAGGCGTACCTGGACGCCGGCGTGAACCCACGCAAGATCACCATCGGGCTGGCCTACTACGGACGTGGCTGGCAGAACGTGACCGATGGCGGCAAGAAGGGCGATTGGCAGGACGCCAAGGGCGCGGCGCCCGGCCAATTCCAGGAAGAGGCCGGAACCCGCGGGTACAGCAACCTGCTCGCCAGCGTGCCCAACTGCACGATCAACCATGACGAACAGGCGATCGCCACCACCTGCTACACCGGCAACAACGGCCAGTGGTGGACGTTCGACGACGCCTGGTCGATCGGCAAGAAGATGGCCTGGTTGAAGAGCAAGGGCCTGCTCGGCGCCATGATCTGGGAGATGTCGGGCGATCCCGGCGTCCTCACCAAGGCGGTGGACGACGGCCTGAAGTGACCTCCCGGAAGTGACCCTCTGAATCAGCCCACGAACTCAGGGCCGGTGCCGACCTCCGCTCTCAGGCGGCACCGGCCTTGTGGTTTTCCCGCACCGTCAGTCGACCGTCAGGACGATCTTGCCGCGGATGCCGCCTGCCTTGTAGGCGCGGTGCGCGTCGGCGGCCCGCTCCAGCGGGAATGTCCGGTGGATGTGCCATTTCACCTCGCCGCGCGTGTACAGGGCCACCATGTCGGCCAACCGGGCGGCGGTGCGCCGCGCGGGGGACAGGCGGACGCCCAGGGCGGCGGCGCGGTCGTGGTCGTACAGGGTGATGATGCGGGAGCGGTCCTCGACCAGTTCCAGTGTCGCGTCCAGGGCGGTGCCGCCGACGCCGTCCAGGGCAGCGGTCACCACCCCGTTGGGTGCCAGCTCGCGTACCCGGCCCGTGAAACCGTCGCCGTAGTCGACGGGCAGGGCGCCCAGCGACCGGAGGTAGTCGTGCTGGGTCTCGCGCGCGGCGCCGATCACCGTCGCGCCCCACAGCCGTCCGAGCTGCACCGCGACCGTGCCGACCGCACCCGCCGCGCCGTGCACCAGGAGCGTGTCGTGCTCACCTACCTCCAGTTCCTCCAGGGAGTTGTAGGCCGTCTGGGCCGGGGCGGTGAACCCGCCCGCCACCTCCCACGGCATCCCGGGCGGCTTGGCGGTGACCTGCTCGGAGGGGATCACCAGATGCTCGCGATAGGCGTTGAGGACGGTGAAGCCGAGCACCTCGTCGCCCACGGCGAATCCCGTCACGCCCTCGCCGAGCCGGTCGATCACCCCGGCGAACTCGTTGCCCGGCGTGCGGGGGTAGGCGGCGTCCGCCCCGGCGGGCAGCCAGCCCTCGACCACCGCCACGTCGAACGGTTGCACTCCGGCCGCCCTTACCATGACGCGTACCTGCCCCGGCCCGGCCTGCGGTTCCGCCACGTCGGCGAGGCGCAGCACCTCGGGCCCGCCCGGCTCTTCGAAAACGATCGCTCTGCTCATCGCGTGCTCCCTGATCGGCCGTTCCGACGATCACGAAGCTAGGTGGCGCGGGCGGGGCGCCGAATCCGTGACATCACCGTAGTCACGGTGGCGGGGCGTCAGGAGAAGCGCGCCAGCTCGGTCCGTGATGTGACGCCGAGCTTGGGATAGGCCTTGTAGAGGTGGTACTCGACCGTCCGGTGGCTGAGGAACAGCTGCGCCGCGATGTCACGGTTGGCGACGCCGGACGCGGCGAGCCGGACGATCTGCAGCTCCTGCGGGGTGAGCCGGGCCAGCGGGTCGTCGCCGGAGGGCGGGCCGGACGCGGTCTCGCCGGTGGCGCGCAGCTCGCCGCGGGCACGGTCGGCCCAGGGCGTGGCGCCGAGCCGCTCGAAGATCGACAGGGCGGAGCGGAGCGGGGCACGGGCGTCCGAGCGGCGCCGCTCGCGGCGCAACCACTCGCCGTATGTCAGTGCGGTGCGGGCGTGTTCGAACGGCCGTCCGCCGGCGGTGTGCAGGTGGAGCGCCGCCTGAAAGGTCTCGTCGCGGGGCGCCAATAGGGCCTGGCAGCGCAGCGCGACCGCCGAGATCCACGGGCGGTCGAGGACGGCCGCCCACGCGGTGAGGCGCTCGCCCGCGGCCCGCGCCTGCTCCAGCTGCCCGGCGCGCACCGCCGCCTCGGCCAGGTCGGCCGCCGCGAACATCACGGTGGCGGTACGGCGGGCGGGCCCGGCCGCGGTCTCCTCCAGGACGTGCAGCGCGTCCTCATGCCGTCCGAGGCCCAGGTGCAGGAGCCCGAGCGCGCAGGCGCCCTCCGCGGCGGCCTCGGCCACCGACTCCGCGGCCTCGGCGGCCAGCTCCCGGCACCGTTCCTGCTCGCCCTCGATCGCGGCGATCCGGGCGGTGAGGGCGGCGAGCCGCCCCTGGCGGTGACGCTGGCCGGTCTCGCGGGCGAGCGCGAGGGCCTCGGCCGCCGTCGCCGCGGCGTCGCGGTGCAGCCCCGCCGCCACCTGCGTCTGCGCGACGACCTGCAGCGTCGTGGGCAGTGCTCCGACAAGGCCACGGTGGCGGGCGTGCGCGACGTCGGCGGCGGCCAGCTGCGCCGCCGCCTCGTCATCGCCGACCAGCAGGGCCACGGCAAGGACGAGCAGCCGCGCGATGAGGCTGCCGGGCGGATCGGCGTGTGCGGCCGCGACCACGCTCCGCAGCAGCGGCGCACCGGACGAGGTGTCCCCGGCGGCGAGGCGCCCGAGGCCCACCAGCGCAGTGGCCACCGAGGCGGTCGTCCCAGCGGCGCGGGTGACGCAGGTTCCGGCGGTGGCGGCGCCGATCCCGGCGGCGAGGCCGGCCGCCCGGCGCACTTCGCCGTCCTCGCCCGTGGACCAGGCGTTGCCCGCCGCCATGACCAGCAGCGTCAACGCCAGCCCCGGGTCCGCCTCGGCCACCTGGGCGGCGCTGTCGGCCAGGTACCGGGCGGTGCCCACCGGCGCGCCCCGCTCGAACTCCGCCGTCGCGCGGACCATGGCGACCTCGGCGAGCGGCACCGGGCCGAGCCGGCGGGCGGCCGCCCGCTCGGCCAGGTCCGCCGCATGGCCGGTGCGGCCCCCGGTGATCGCCGACTGGGCGGCGCGGATCAGCCGCCGCGTCCGGTCGCCGTCGGCCGGGCTGAGCCGCGCGGCGTGCTCGTACAGGGACGCGGCGGCCGCGGGCGCGTTGCGTCCGCGCGCAGCGTCGGCGGACGCCTCGAGTTCGGCGGCCACGCTCTCGTCCGGTTCGGGGGAAGCCGCCGCGCGGTGCAGGGCCCTGCGGGCGCCGCCGGACACCTCGGCGAGGGCGCCGTGCACGGCCAGCCGTGTGGTCAGCGGCATGCGCTGGTAGGCCGCCGCGCGGACGAGCGGGTGCCGGAACTCCACCCGCGTCTCGGTGAGCCGGAGCAGACCGGCGCGCTCGGCGGCGTCGAGGTCCGCGGGCGCCGCGCCGAGTGTCCGTGCGGCGCGCAGCACCGTCGCCAGCTCGCCGGTGCCCTCGGCGGCGGCGATCGACAGGGCCAGCCGCGACGGCCGTGGCAGCTTCTCGATCCGGGTGCCGAACGCGGCCTGCACACGGGCGGAGACCGGCAGCGCGGGCGGGGGAACGGTGTGGCCCGCGCGTATTCCGGCGCTGAGGGCGGCGGGCAGTTCGAGGAGGGCGAGCGGGTTGCCGGCCGCCTCGTCGATGACCCGGTCGCGGACCGCGGCGGCCAGGTCGGGTGCCTGATCGGCGAGGAACGCGGCGGCTTGCGGGCGGTCCAAGCCGGCCAGCGGCAGCTCGGGGAGGCCGGGGGCGGTGAAGCCGTCGCGGGCCGCGAACACGATCGCCGCAGCCTCGGTGTCCAGCCGGCGGGCGGTGAACAGCAGCGCGTCCGCCGATGCCGGATCGAGCCAGTGCGCGTCGTCGATCAGGCACAGCACCGGCTGTTCGGTCGCCACGTCTGACAGCAGGGTCAGCACCGCCAGCCCGATCAGGAACCGGTCCGTGCCGTCCGTGCCGCCTTCGCCCTCTTCGCCGCCTAGGCCGAGCGCGGTTCGCAGCGCTCGTGCCTGCCCTGGCGGGAGCGCCTCCACTCGGGGCAGGACGGGGCGCAGCAGCATGTGCAGCGAGGCGAACGGGAGTTCCGCCTCCGTCTCCGCCCCGGTCGCACGCAGGACGCGCAGCCCCGCGGCCATCGCGGCGCCCTCGTCCAGGAGTGCCGTTTTGCCGATGCCCGCCTCTCCGCGCACCACCACCACGCCGCCGAGCCCCTCGCGCGCCCCGGTGATCAGCCCTTCCATCGCGGCCCGGTCTGCCTCTCGTCCCCACAGCATGTGCCGGCCCTAGGAGCCGGGGAGGGCGGAGGCGATGCAGTCCAGGACGCGGCTGAGCCCGTATTCGAACTGCTCGTCGTTGCTCATGTGAGGGATGCGGGCGTCGACGATGATGCGGGTGAACATGGGGTAGTCGCCGCTGTCCATCAGCTCGCGCACTCGCGGGACGGTCCGCATCATCCAGTCCTCGGGCGTCAGCCCGCTGCGCTTGTACTCGCGCTGCCACTCCAGCTCGCCGCGCACGTCCAGCTCGATGTAACCGTTCAGCATCCCGACCAGCGTGAGCATCTCGTCGACCGGGATGCCCACGTCCAGCGCGCCGAGCGTGAACTCCAGCAGGCGCAGCTGGTTCGGGCCGTAGGTGAGCCGGGACCGGTGCAACGCGGCCACCCAGGGGTGGCGCAGCAGCGTCTCGCGGGTGTTGCGGGCCACGAGCGTCAGGTCGGCGCGCCAGTCGCCGGTGGGGCGGTCCGGGAGGTCCGGCTGGCCCACGACGTGGTCGTACATCAGCTCGATGAGGTCGTCGCGGCTGGGCACGTACCGGTACAGCGACATCGCGCCGGTGCCGAGCTCGGCGGCGATGCGGCGCATCGACGCGGCCTCCAGCCCGTCGGCGTCGGCGATCCGCACGGCGGCCTCGGTGATCTGGCCGCGGCTGTAGGCGGGCCGGGGCCCGCGGCCCTGGCGCTCTGGAACCGACCAGATGCTGACGTGCTCGCCGCCCGACACGGCACCCCCCTCGTTCATCTGGGGGCCGAACGACCCCACCCCCTGAGATCCTAGTTGCGTACATCGTACCCAGTTGCTTACCCTGAACCCCATCGCCTGCGTACGGTGTACCCAATGGAGGTTGTGATGGTGGACGAACCGATCGTGGTCGCCGAGGCGCTGCGCAAGCGCTTCGGCGCCACCCGGGCCCTGGACGGGCTGGACCTGTCCGTCCCCGCGGGGACGGTGTGCGGACTTCTCGGCCCGAACGGGGCGGGCAAGACGACGGCGGTGCGGATCCTCGCGACGCTCGCCGACGCCGACTCCGGACACGCCCGCATCGCCGGCCATGACGTCGCGCGGGAGCCCGACCGGGTGCGGGCCCGGATCGGGCTGGCCGGGCAGTACGCCGCCGTCGACGAGAAGCTCACCGGCCGCGGCAACCTGCGGCTGTTCGGTCGGCTCTACCATCTGTCCCGCGCGGACGCCCGCCGCCGCGCGGACGAGCTGCTGGAGCGGTTCGGGCTGCTGGACGCCGCCGACCGTCCGGTGAGCGGCTACTCCGGCGGGATGCGCCGCCGCCTTGACCTGGTCGCCAGCCTCATCCTGCGCCCCCAGGTGCTGTTCCTGGACGAGCCGACCACCGGCCTGGACCCGCGCAGCCGCGGCGAGATCTGGGACAGCGTCCGCGAACTGGTCGCCGACGGCACCACCGTCCTGCTCACCACCCAGTACCTGGACGAGGCGGACCGGCTCGCCGACGACATCGCGGTCGTCGACCACGGCCGCGTCATCGCCACCGGCACCCCCGACCAGTTGAAGGCCTCCATCGGCGACCGGCTCGACGTCGTCCTGGCGGATCCCGCGGCGGCGCCCGGCGCCGTGACCGTCCTGCACCGGCTGGCCGGCGCCTATCCGGCGCTCGAAGGGGACCGGCTGTCGGTCGCCCTCGCCTCCGGGACGGTCCGGATCACCGACGTCGTCCGCGAACTGGACCGCGCCGGGGTCGCCGTCGGCGACGTCGGGCTGAGACGTCCCACCCTCGACGAGGTGTTCCTGCGCCTCACCGGCCGTCCCGCGAAGGCCGGCACCGACGACGAGACCGGCCCTGCCGGGGACAGGGACGCCGGACGGCGCGAGGAGGTCGTCCGATGACCGCGCCGACCCTCTCCGCGCGGCGGCCGTCGTGGGCCGGGCGCCTGCGCTGGACCTTCGCCGACGGCTCCACGCTGATCGGGCGCGAGCTGAGCCGCCTCCGTCAGGAACCGGGCGAGCTCGTCGTCGCACTCATCTTTCCCGCGATCATGGTCGTGCTGTTCGGGTACGTGTTCGGCAGCGCGATCGAGGTGCCGGGAGGCGGCGGGTACCGCGAGTACCTGATGCCGGGCCTGTTCGCGATGGTCACCTACACCTCGGTGATGTCGGTCACGATGCGGGTCGCGACCGACGCCTCCCGAGGGGTGATGGACCGGTTCCGCTCGATGCCGATGGCCCGGTCGGCGGTGCCGTTCGGGCAGACCGGCGCCGAGATCCTCAACGGCGTCCTCGGGTTGCTCATCATGGCGGCGGCCGGGCTGCTGGTCGGCTGGCGGGCGCACCGCGGGTTCGTGCCGACCGTCGAGGCGTTCCTGCTGCTGGCGCTCATGCGGTACGCGCTGAGCTGGGCGGGCTGCTACCTGGGGCTCATGGTGAAGAACGAGCAGACCGCCGACCAGCTCGTCCCGCTGGTGTTCCCGGTGACGATGCTGTCGAACTCGTTCGTGCCGACCGGCGGGATGCCCGCCGTGCTGCGAGCCGCCGCCGACTGGAACCCCGTCAGCGCCCTCACCGCCGCGTCCCGGGAGCTGTTCGGCAACCCGGGCGCGCCCACCGGGGACGTGGCGTGGGCGGTCGCGCACCCGGTCACCGCGTCGCTGCTGTGGTCGGGGGTGCTGCTGGCGGTGTTCGTGCCGCTGTCGATCCGCACCTACCAGTACCGGGGCCGCTGACGGGGCTCCGCGACCCCGGCGCCGTGGGGGCGCCGGGGGGCCGCGGAGCCGGGGTGTCAGACGCCGAACGGCGCCGGGTACTCGATCGTCCCGGCGGGGACGGGTCCGGCACCGCTGAACACCAGCGCCATCAGCGCCTCGTCCGGGACCTCGAAGGGCGCGGTGATCCCGAGCCGGGACGCCCGGCCGAACCCGAACCTCGGGTAGTACTCCGGATGCCCGAGGACGACCACGAGCCGTTCGCCGCGCCCCGCCGCGGCGTCCAGCGCCGCGCGGACCGCGGCACCGCCCGCGCCCGTGCGCTGGTGGGAGGGCAGAACCGCCACCGGGGCCAGCGCGAGCGCCTCGTCCCCGCCGACCCGGCACCGGGTCAGCAGCGCATACCCGCCGACCTCCCCACCGGATGTCTCGGCGACGAAGGACAGGCCGGGCAGCCACGCCGCGTCCGCACGCAGCGCGTCCACCAGGTCCGCCTCCAGCGGGGTCGGGAACGCCGCCAGCACGACGCGGCGCACCGCCGCCGTGTCCGCGCCCGTCTCCGGTCTGACCTTCCAGGCGTGCTCCCTCGCGGTCACCGGTCCCTCCCGCGCTCCCTGTACATCTGCCGCTGCGCCTTGGAGACGGCCTTCCAGCGGTTGCGCTGCTCGGCGCGGAGCCGGGCGTCGCTGCGCGCGGCGATCCAGGCGTTCTCGCGCATCAGCTTGCGGTAGCTGACCAGGCGCCGGGCAGGCAGCCCGCCGTCCTCGACGGCGGCGAGCACGGCGCACCCCGGCTCGCCCTCGTGGGCGCAGTCGCCGAACCGGCACGCGGCGGCGAGTTCCTCGATCTCGGCGAAGGTCTGCTGGAGGCCCTCGGCGGCGTCCCACAGCCCGACGCGGCGCAGGCCGGGCGTGTCGATGAGGACGCCGCCGCCCGGCAGCGGCAGCAGGTCACGGCGGACGGTGGTGTGCCGCCCCTTGCCGTCCCGTTCCCGGACGGCGCCGGTCGCGAGCGCCTCGGCGCCCAGCAGGGCGTTGCCCAGCGTGGACTTGCCCGCGCCGGACGGGCCGACCAGCACCACGGTGCCGTGCAGGACGGCCGCGACCGCGTCCACCCCGTCCCCGGTCGTGGCGCTGCACGCCACGACGTCGACGCCCGGCGCGGCGGCGGCCACGGCGGCCTCGGCCTCGGCGGTGCCGGGCAGGGAGTCGGCCTTGGTCAGCACGACGACCGGCCGGGCGCCGCTCTCCCAGGCCAGCGCCAGCAGCCGCTCGACGCGGCCGAGGTCGAGGTGGTCGGCGAGGGAGACGGCGATGGCGACGGTGTCGACGTTGGCGGCCAGGACCTGCCCGCGCGACTCGCGCGAGACCGTGGACCGCACGATCGCGGTCCGGCGGGGCAGCAGTTCCGCCATGACCGGCCGGTCATCAGGGTGGTCGCCGGGCCGCAGCACGGCCCAGTCGCCGGTGCACGGCGCGGCGATGGGATCGGGTGTGGCGACCGGGCCGGTCTCGGCCCGGAGCAGGCCGTTCTCGGTGGCCACGTCGCACAGGCCGCGGTCGACCGCGATGACGCGGGCAGGCGCCAGCCCGGCGGCGCGACGAGAGGCGAAATCGTTCTCCAGGGTTTCGTCCCAGCCGTAGGCGGCGAGAGGGGACGATCCTGTGGATGTGAAAGACAACGGTTCGGAACCCTTGTGTGAAGGGGCCCCGGCGAGGATGCCGCGACGGTGGGCGGTCAGGTCAGCCGGTGGCCCGGGAGATGAGGACTGGCTGAGTGCTGCGGGCAGCAGCCACCGCAATGACGGCCATGATCCCCACCTCCTTCGCGTTCCGCCGTAAGGATAACGGCCGCCCCCGCGCGGGGCCACTGGTTATCCGCGCCGCCCTGGCGCCGGGTTCCGGGCCGGGCCCTGACCCTCGCGCACCGGAGGAGGAGTGAAGACGGCAAAGAAAAGTTAAGGTGATTTAAGGAGCCGGACCGTGATAGGGGCGTGGTCGTGGACGAGAAGGTCGAGCCGGCAGGCGGGGAAGCCCTGGCCAGGCACGGTGAGGACGGTGCCGACCCGGCCGCCCGGCTGGACCGGCTGGACCGGGCGGCGGCCGAGCGCATCGAGGAGTTCGTCGAGGGGCTGGTGCCGGCCGCGGCGGGCGCGGCCCGCCTCGCCGGGACCGTGAGCGAACCGGTCCGGCAGGTCGCCCGCGACGCCGCGTCCGTGGCCGCGGCACGGTTCGTCGAGCAGCTGTCGGGCACGCCCGCGATGCGCGTCATCGAGCAGGCCGCCCGCGACGCCGCAGTCAAGATCGCGTCGGCGGCGGCGGAGCGGGCGGTGCTGGAGGCCCGCGCCGCCGCCGGGACCAACCCCGTGACCGGAACCGCGTTCGAGGTCACCGCGACCGCGATGACGCTGGCCGAACAGGCCGCCCAGCACCCGATGGCCGTCGCCGCGCGCCGGCTCGCCACCCGCAACCCCTTCGCCCGCGCGGCCACCGCCACCGCGCTGGACGTGGCGGGCCGCACCGCGGCCGCTCCGGCCGTGCAGGCCGCCACGAAGATCGTGGTCGACAGCGCCTTCGACGCCGTCGCCGACGTCGCGGTCGAGGTCGCGATGGACATGGCCCGGCCCCTGATGGTCCGGGTCGTCCGGGAGACCGCCCGCGAGGCCGCCCTCGGCCTTGGCGGCGCGCTACGCGACCGGGCGCGGGACGCCGCGGGCTCGCCCGAACTGGCGCCGCTCGCCGGGGCGGCGGCCGATCTCGCCACGCGCGCCGCCGGAAGCGAGGCCGCGCGTTCGGCCGGGGACCTGGTGGTCGCGGCCGCGGGCAGCGCCGTCGCCCGTACCGCGGCCGAGCTGGCCCTGCGGCTGGCCGCCCGGACCGCCGCCACCGCGATCGAGGCCGTGATGGCCGGGCTGATGCGCGAGGCGCTGCGGCTGGCGATGAAGGACGCACTGCGCGAGCTGATGCTCGACGTCGCGCGGGACGTGGTCGTCGACGTCATGAAGACCACCTGGATCACCGCGACCCGGCCCGCGCCCGGCGGGCCCGCCGCTGAACCCGGCCTCAGAAGTTCCTGAGAGGACGATGAGAAACGCCGTCCGGTGGCCGGAGCCGCCACCGGGAGTGTTTACGGTGAGTGCATGGAGCCCGACAGGCGGGGGGCGTCGCCCGCACGGATACTGGTCGTGGACGATGAGCCCGCCGTCCGGGAGTCGCTGTCCAGCAGCCTGACGTTCGAGGGGTACACGGTCGTCGAGGCCGCGGACGGGGCGATGGCGCTCGACCGGGTCGAGCGCGAACCCCCGGATCTGGTGGTGCTGGACGTGCTGATGCCGCGGATGGACGGCCTGACCACGTGCCGGCGGCTGCGCGCCCTCGGCGCCACGATGCCGGTGTTGATGCTGACCGCCCGCGACATGGTCGGCGACCGCGTCACCGGGCTGGACGCCGGCGCCGACGACTACCTGGCCAAGCCCTTCGAGCTGGATGAGCTGCTCGCGCGTGTGCGGGCGCTGCTGCGGCGCGGTGCCCTGGCCGCCGCGGGGCCGCGCCGCGAGGAGGTCCTGGCCTTCGGCGACCTGCGCATGGACACCCTCACCCGCGAGGTCACCCGTGCGGGCCGGCCGCTGGGGCTGACCCGCACCGAGTACATGCTGCTGGAGATGTTCCTGGCCCACCCCCGGCAGGTCCTCACCCGCGAGCAGATCCTGGAGACGGTGTGGGGGTTCGACTTCGAGCCCGCCTCCAACTCCCTGGACGTGTATGTGATGTACCTGCGGCGCAAGACCGAGGCGGGCGGGATGCCGCGGGTGCTGCACACCGTCCGGAGCGTCGGGTACGTGCTGCGCCAGGCGGCGCCACCGTGATCCGGCGGTGGCCGGTGGCCGGCCGGCTGACGCTGCGGGCCCGGCTGGCGCTGCTGACCGCGGCGGCGGTGGCGCTGGCGGTCGCCGCCTGCGCCACCGCGAGCTGGTACCTGACCCGCAACCAGCTCTACCACGAGCTGGACCGCAGGCTGGGCGCGGTGGGCGGGCCGCCGGCGCCGGAGGGCGGCATGCCGCCGCGCATGCAGCGTTTCGAACGCGATCTCGGGGCGGCGCTGGTGTCCTGCCGCTCCGACGCGCAGGCCGGCACCGGGCCGTCCCTCCCCGGACCCGCGGAGATCACACAGGTGGTGGACGTGCGGGGGCGCGCGTGCACCCTGCCCGGCGCCGGGACGCTGGTGGTGACCGGCGCCGACGCCGCGGTCGCCCGGGGTGCCCGTGAGCGCGCCGTGCACGACGGGACCGGCGTCACCTCCGCCGGCGACCAGATCGACGTGCGCATCCTGACGCGGTCGTTCCGGACCCCGGAAGGCGTGCCGTTCGCGGTGTCGTTCGCGATCTCGCTGAAGGAGGTGGAGGGTCCGCTCGACAACCTCGCGCTGCTGCTGGTGGCGGTCACCGCGCTGGGGGTGCTGGTGTCCGCGGGCGCCGGGCTGATGATCGCTCGCGCGTCGCTGCGGCCGGTGGACGAGCTGACCGGCGCCGTCGAGCACATCGCCCGCACCGAGGATCTCGGCACCCGCATCCCCGAGGAGGGAACGGACGAGATCGCCCGGCTGAGCCGCTCGTTCAACAGCATGACCGCCGCGTTGGCGGCCTCCCGCGAGCGGCAGCGGCAGCTCATCGCCGACGCCGGACATGAGCTGCGCACGCCGCTGACGAGCCTGCGCACCAATATCGATCTGCTGCTGCGCGCCGAGGCCAGCGGCCGCGTCCTGCCCGCCGACACCCGGCACCGGCTGCTGGTGAGCGTGAAGGCGCAGATGCGGGAGCTGTCGAGCCTGGTCGGGGATCTGCTGGAGCTGGCCCGTCCCGCCGAGGCCGAACCGGTCCGCGAGCCGGTCGCGCTGCACGAGGTGGTGGCCCGCGCGGTGGAGCGCGCCAGGCTGCGCGGTCCGGGTCTGGCCGTCGAGGCCGCCGCGCAGCCCTGGTACGTGATGGGCGACCCGGCGTCGCTGGAGCGCGCCGTGGTGAACCTGCTGGACAATGCGGTCAAGTTCAGCCCGCCCGGCGGCACGGTCGAGGTCGGTCTGAAGGCGGGGGAGCTGACCGTCCGCGACCACGGGCCCGGGATCCCCGCCGAGGACCTTCCCCATGTGTTCGAGCGGTTCTGGCGTTCACCGTCGGCGCGCAGCCTGCCCGGGTCGGGGCTGGGCCTGTCGATCGTGGCCCGGGTCGTGGAGGAGTGTGGCGGGCGGGTGGACCTGGACCCGGCCACCGGCGGCGGTACCCTCGCCCGCGTCCGCCTCCCGGGAACACCGGACCTCGCCGACTGAGGCGGGACGCAAGCAGGTCAAGGGCCGCAGGCGTGCGGGAGGGGCGCTGACCCCGCCAACGCCGTGGTTTCCTGACGGCGCCGTCCGGTCACCCGGCGCCAAACACCTGACGCCGAACACCCGGCGGGGAGCCCGACCGCCTCGGGCTTCACCAGGTCCTGGCGGGCCCGGTGCCCCCGCCTCCCTGGAGCCCCTCTGCGGGACGCTCAGGTAAGGCCGGCGGTTTCTCATGCGGCATTAATGAACGGCTCAGGGGCCTCCCACGCCCGCTGGCCAGCCTCGTCCCCATGAGTCACCTTGTCAGCGAACGGGGCACGCCCGCCGGGCCGCCCCCACCTGCGCCGGACGGCGGCGGGCGGGGGCGGCTGGTCGAGGTCGTCATCCCCGTCCACAACGAAGAACGGGTCCTGGCGGCGAGCGTGCAGCGGCTACACGCCTACCTCCACGACACCTTTCCCTATCCCTTCCGGATCACGATCGCCGACAACGCCAGCACGGACCGGACGTGGTGGGCCGCCGAGGAACTGAGGGCGCGGCTCCCGCACGTCCAGGCCGTCCGGCTGGACCTCAAGGGGCGCGGGCGGGCGCTACGGCACGTCTGGAGCACCAGCGACGCCGACGTGGTCGCCTACATGGACGTGGACCTGTCGACCGACCTGGACGCGTTCCTGCCGCTGGTCGCTCCACTGCTGTCGGGGCACAGCGACCTGGCCATCGGCAGCCGCCTCACCCGCGGCTCGGCCGTCGTGCGCGGTCCTCGCCGGGAGGTCATCTCCCGCTGCTACAACCTGCTGCTGCGCACGACCCTCGCCGCACGGTTCACCGACGCGCAGTGCGGGTTCAAAGCCGCCCGCACCGAGATCGTCCAGGCGCTGTTGCCGTCGGTCGAGGACGAGGAGTGGTTCTTCGACACCGAGTTGCTGCTGCTGGCCGAGCGCAACGGGCTGCGCATCCACGAGGTGCCGGTGGACTGGGTGGACGACCCCGACAGCCGCGTGGACGTGGTACGCACTGCCCGCGACGATCTGCGCGGCATGGCCCGCGTCGCGCGCCGGATGCTGACGGGGGCGTTCGGCGCCCCGGTCGGCCGGGCGCGGCCCGAGCTGCCCGCCGGGATGGCGCGACAGCTGCCGGCCTTCGCCGTCATCGGCGTGATCAGCACCGCCGCGCAGCTCGTCCTGTTCGTCCTGCTGCGGATGGTCACGGGGCCGCTGTGGGCGAACGCGCTGTCGCTCGTGGTCACCACGATCGGCAACACCGCCGCCAACCGCCGTTTCACCTTCGGGGTCACCGGCGCCGAGCGCGCGTTCCGCCAGCAACTCGAAGGCGGGCTGGCGTTCCTGCTCGGCCTGGCGCTGAGCACGGGCGGCCTGGCGCTGCTGCACGCCGCCGCGCCCGGCGCCTCCCGCGCCGTCGAGGTCGCGGCGCTCGTCGCCGCGAACGGGGTGGCGACGCTGGTGCGGTTCCTGCTCATGCGGGCGTGGATCTTTCACCCGCGCCGTCTGCGTCCACGCGGCACGGCGCAGGACCGGGCGCCCTTGCCCGGCGTGCCCGCCACGTCCGCTGAGAAGGCCGGAGGAACACCGTCATGACCGCCACGCAGAGCATGACCGCGCCGCCCGAGCGGGACCAGCCCGCCCGGGGTGGACGGACGCGGCGGCTGTTCCTCGGGCCACCGGGGGATCCGCGTTGGGCGCGCCCCGCGCTGTGGGCGCTGCTCGTCCTGGCGTTCGCCCTGTACGCGTGGGGGCTGTCGAAGTCCGGGTATGCCAACTCCTACTACTCGGCCGCCGTCAAGAGCGGGACGCAGAGCTGGAAGGCGTTCTTCTTCGGTGCGCTGGACTCCGGGTCGTTCATCACCGTCGACAAGCCGCCGCTGGCGCTGTGGGTGATGGGCCTGTTCGCGCGGGTCTTGGGATTCGGGACGTGGAGTCTGCTGCTCCCGCAGGTGCTGGAGGGCGTCGCGGCGGTCGCGGTCCTGTACGCGACGGTGCGGCGCGCGTTCGGTCCCCCCGCGGCGGTGATCGCCGCGGCCGTGCTGACCTTGACGCCGATCACCGTCGCCATCAACCGTGACAACAACCCCGACACGCTGCTGGTCCTGCTGCTGGTGCTGGCCGCCTGGGCGTGCCAGCGCGCCGTCGAGACCGGGCGCGTGCGGCCCCTGCTGCTGGCGGCGTTCGTCGTCGGTTGCGGCTTCAACACCAAGATGCTCCAGGCGTTCCTGGTCGTCCCGGTGTTCGGGTTGGTCTACCTGGTGGCCGGACGGGCCGGGCCGCTCCGGCGGGTCGCGCATCTGGTGGCGGCGGGCGCGGTGCTGGCGGTGTCGAGCGCGTGGTGGATGCTGGTCGTGGACGCCCTGCCCGCCGGCAGCCGGCCCTTCATCGGCGGCAGCACCGACGGCAGCGTGTGGGACCTGGTCATCGGCTATAACGGCCTTGGCCGGGTAGTCGGTGAGGGCACCGGTCCCGGCGGGGGGCGCAGCGGCGGGATGGGCGGCGGCTTCGGCGGCCGGTCCGGGGCGGGACGGTTGTTCAACGACGTTCTGGGTGGCCAGATCTCCTGGCTCCTGCCGTTCGCCGTGATCGCGTTCGTGGCCGTGTTCGTCCTGCTGCTGCGGCGGCCCCGTACCGACCTCGCGCGCGCCGCGCTGCTGCTGTGGGGCGGCTGGCTGGCCGTCCACTACGCCGTCTTCAGCTTCGCGCAGGGCACCTTCCATCCGTACTACTCCACGGCGATGGCCCCGGCGATCGCCGCGCTCACCGGAGGCGGCGCCGTCGTGCTGTACGGGGCGTACCGGCGGTCGGCCGCGTGGTCGTGGGTGCTGCCCGCTGGGATCGCGGTCACGGGCGCGTGGGCGTTCGCGCTGCTGGAGCGGACCCCGTCCTGGAACCCGTGGCTGCGCTGGCTGATCGCCGCCGCGACCGTGCTCGCCGTGCTGGGGCTGGTGCTGGGCCGGCTGGGCCGCCGAACGGTTCCCCGGCTGATCGCCGCGGGGCTCGTGTTCGCGGCTGTGGCGGGCCTGTCCGGGCCGGGCGCCTACGCGGTGTCGGCTGCGTCCGCCACGTCCAACGCCACGAACCCGCTGGCCGGGCCGACGTCTGGGGAAGGGGTCGGCGGGCCCGGTGCCCGTCCGATGGGACGCGGCGGGCCGCCCGGAGCAGGCGGACCTGCCGGCATGCCTCCCGGTGGGGCCGGCCTTGCCCGCGACGGTGCCGGCAACGCACCCGGCGGCGGGCTGGCCGGAGGGCCTGGCGGAGGTGTCTCCGCACGGATGATCGACTATTTGGAGAAGAATCAGGGATCGGCCGATTGGCTGGTCGCGGTGTCCAGCGCCCAGGAGGCGTCCTCGATGATCCTGCAGACCGGACGTTCGGTCATCGCCATGGGGGGCTTCACCGGCCGCGACCCCGCCATGACGGTCGCCAAGCTCCAGCGGTACGTCGCCGAGGGCAGGCTCCACTACGTGCTGGTCGGCGGGCGCGCTGGCGTGGGCCCCGACGGCGGCGGCTCCGACGTCACGGCCTGGGTCCAGAAGAACGGGACCCCGGTCCAGGCGAGCGAGTACGGCGGCTCCGGGGACGCGCAGTCGTGGGGCGCACGGCTCTACAGGCTGGGCTGATCGTGACAACCCTGCAACGGACAACGGGCAGGGCCACGGCGCTGTGGCGCGGCCGGGTCGACGACCCGTCCCGGGCGCGGCCCGCGCTGCTGGCGCCGCTGTCGGCGACGGGTGTGCTGTACGTGTGGGGCCTGGGCGCGTCCGGGTGGGCGAACGCGTTCTATTCGGAGGCGGTCCAGGCGGGGACGGTGAGCTGGAAGGCGTTCCTCTTCGGCTCGTCCGACGCCGCCGGCGCCATCACCGTCGACAAGCCGCCCGGTGCGCTGTGGCCGGTGGCGCTGTCCGCGCGGATCTTCGGGGTGAACTCCTGGAGCATTCTCGTCCCGCAGGCGTTGATGGGTGTGGCCACCGTCGGCGTGCTGCACGCGGCCGTCCGGCGCCGGTTCCCGGCGTGGGCGGCCCTGCTGGCGGGGGCGGCGCTGGCAGTGACGCCGGTGGCCGCGCTGATGTTCCGCTTCAACAACCCCGACGCGCTGCTGGTGCTGCTGTTGACGCTCGGCGCCTACGGGATGACCCGCGCGCAGGAGGACGCGAGCACCCGGTGGCTGGTGTTCGCCGCGTCGTGTGTGGGAGCCGGGTTCCTGGCCAAGATGCTCCAGGCGTTCCTGGTGGTGCCGGTGTTCGCGGTGGTCTACCCGGTGACGGCGCCGACGCCGGTCAGGCGCAGGCTGTGGCAGCTGCTGCTGGCCGGTGCCGCGCTGCTGGTGTCGGCGGGGTGGTGGGTAGCGGCGGTGGCGCTGGTGCCCGCGTCGTCGCGGCCCTACGTCGGCGGCTCGCAGCATGACTCGGTGCTGGAGGTGGCGCTCGGCTACAACGGCCTCGGACGTCTGAACGGTGCGGAGACCGGCGGTCTCGGGAACCTCGACCAGGACGCCGGGTGGGACCGGATGTTCGGTCCCGCGATCGGCGGTCAGATCGCCTGGCTGCTGCCCGCCGCGCTCATCCTGCTGGCGGCGGGCCTGTGGGCGACGCGCCGCTCGCCCCGTCCCGATCCCGTGCGGGCCGCGTTCGCGCTGTGGGGCGGGTGGCTGCTGGTCACCGCGGCGGTCTTCAGCTTCATGCGGGGGATCTTCCATGAGCCCTACACGGTCGCGCTCGCCCCGGCGGTCGCGGCGCTGGTGGGCATGGGCGCGGCGGTGCTGTGGGCGCGGCGGTGCTGTGGCGGCCGTGGCGCTGCCGCTGGCGGTCGCGGTGACGTCGGTGTGGGCGTACGTGCTGCTGGGGCGGGCGTCGGGCTGGAACCCCTGGCTGGCCCCGGTGATCCTCACGGACGGGTTGGCCGCGGCGGTGGGCCTGGCACGGGCGGCAGCGACGCCGCGCAGCGGATCACGGCGTGGGTGGCGGCGACCTTCACCGCGACCACCGTCGGTGGCGCCACCCTGTACGACCTGGCGCCGGGGGCGGCGTGATGTACGCGGCGTGATGTACTCGGAGGGCAGTGGTCATCACGCCGACGACAACGGGAGTGAGCCCCGATGGCCGACACGCTCGACGACACCGCCGTGGCCGACCGCCTGCGTGCGCTGCCCCGCTGGACCCGCGCGGGCGACGAGATCCGCAGGGAGGTGACGGCGCCCTCGTTCCTGGCGGGGGTCGACCTGGTCGCGGCGGTGGCACGCGCCGCCGAGGACGCCGATCACCATCCCGACATCGACATCCGGTGGCGCACCCTGCGGTTCGCGCTCACCACTCACAGCGCGGGTGGTCTCACCGGCAAGGACTTCGATCTGGCCGGCAGGATCGAGGATCTGGCCGGCGAGCACGGCGCGGAGTAGCCGGGCATGGCCGTCCAGGTGGCGGTGTGCGGGCCGAGCCGGTGCTCGGCGCCGCAGTGGCGGCAGGCCGAGGAGACCGGCCGGTTGCTGGCCGCGCGTTCGGCGGTGGTGCTGTGCGGCGGGTACGGCGGGGTGATGGCCGCCGTGGCGGCGGGTGCGCGCTCGGCGGGCGGGATCGTGGTCGGGGTGCTGTCGGCGGCCGATCGGGCCGGCGCGGGCCCGGACCTGACGGTCGCGCTGCCGACGGGGATGGGGCAGGGGCGCAACACCGTCCTGGTGAACGCCGCCGACGCGGTGATCGTGGTCGGTGGGTCGTGGGGGACGCTGTCGGAGCTGGCGCTCGCCATGCGCCGGGGGCGGGTCCCGGTGGTGCAGCTGGGCGGCTGGCACGTCCAGGACGAGGACGGCCGCCCGCCCGGTGGCGTCCTGCACGCCTCCGATCCGCAGGAGGCGGTCGCGATGACCGGCCTGTGGTCGTGAGGCCCGCGTAGGCCCGGAGGCGGGGAGGTCAGTGGACGGAGAGACCGCCGTCCACGAAGATCGCCTGCCCGGTGACGTAGCCGGCGGAGGGGCCCGCCAGGAACACCGCGGCGCCGGCGAAGTCGTCGGCCAGGCCGTTGCGGCCGGTCATGGTGCGTGCGGCGAGGGCCTCGGCGCGGGCGGGATCGGCGGAGATGCGGGCGTTCAGCGGGGTCAGCACGACGCCGGGCACGAGGGTGTTGGCGGTGACGCCGCGGCTCGACCATGCCTCGGCCTGTGACCGGGCGAGCGCGACGAGGCCCGCTTTGGACACCCCGTAGGCGCCGCTGGTGACGAACGCGCGGAATGCCTGCTGGGAGGCGATGTGGATGAGCCGCCCGTAGCCCCGCCCGGCCATGCCGGGGGCGAACCGCTGGCCGAGCAGGAACGGCGCGTCGAGGTTGACGGCCATGGTCGCGTCCCAGACGTCCTCGCCGAGGTCGTCCATCGGGGGCCGCAGGTTGATCCCGGCGGCGTTGACGAGGATGTCGGGTTCGCCGAACGCCGCCGCCGCATCCTCGGCCGCCGTGCGGACTCCGTCGCGGGTGCCGAGGTCGGCGCTGACCCAGGCGGCGCGGCAGCCGTGCGCCGCGAGTTCGGCGGTGGTGGCGGCCAGCTCGGTCTCGCGGCGCGCGACGACCACCACGGACGCGCCGGAGCGGGCCAGCGCCCCGGCGATGGCGCGGCCGATCCCGGAACTGCCGCCGGTCACGACGGCGACACGGCCTTCCAGCGAGAACAGACCGGACAGGTACGCGGCGGGGGCGGGCGGGGGCGCGTCGGGTATGCCCTCGCGGGCCGCATCGTTCATGGTCGCCGAGCCTACGGGCCGCCCGGCGGACGCCCAGGGCCCTGCGGCTCCCGGCGGCTCCTCGCCGGCGCTCCCGCTGCGGCGCCGCGGCAGCCGTCCGCCTCCGTCGGCGTGGGCGTGTTCGCGTCGCTCAGCGGTTGACGGGTGGTGCTTCGCCGGTGAGGTCGGTGCGCAGGAAGGCGGCGGTGACCGAGGACGGGTGGGACAGCAGCGCGGCGGGGGTGCCGGCGAAGACGACCTCGCCGCCGTGGCGGCCGCCTCCGGGGCCGAGGTCGACGACCCAGTCGGCGTGCTTGATGACGTCCCGGTCGTGTTCGATGACGATGACGGTGTTGCCGGCGTCCACGAGCCGGTCGAGCAGGGTGAGCAGGGCACCGACGTCGGCCATGTGCAGGCCGGTGGTCGGCTCGTCCAGGATGTAGACGGCGCCGGTGCGGTGCAGTTCGACGGCCAGCTTGATGCGCTGCCGCTCGCCGCCCGACAGGCCGGTGAGCGTCCGCCCGAGGGTGAGGTAGTGCAGGCCGACGTCGTTGAGGGCGCGCAGGCGGGCGGCGATGCCCCGTTCGGCGCCGTCGCCGGTGAAAAAGCCGAGGGCCTGCTCGGCGGTCATCTCCAGCACGTCGGCGATCGTCCTTCCGTGCAGGGTGTGGCCGAGGGTCTCGGCGCGGTAGCGGCGGCCCCGGCACAGCTCGCAGGTGGTGGTGACGGGGTCCATGAACGCTAGGTCGGTGACGATGACGCCGGCGCCGTCGCAGGCCGGGCAGGCGCCCGTGGAGTTGTGGCTGAACAGGCCGGGGCCCACGCCGTTGGCCTTGGCGAACAGGCGGCGGAGGGGGTCCATGACGCCGATGAAGGTGATCGGGGTCGAGCGGCGGGAGGCGGCGATGGCCGACTGGCCGGCCACGACCGCGTCGGGGTGCCGGGCGGCGAGCTCGTCCATGATCAGGGTGCTTTTGCCCGACCCGGCGACTCCGGTGACGGCGGTGAGCACGCCGGTGGGCAGCCGGGCGGTGACGTCCTTGAGGTTGTGGGTGCGGGCGCCGGTGACGGTCATCCAGCCGTCGGGTTCCCGGACGGTGTCCTTGACCGGGGTGGTGCGGCGCAGGCATCGGCCGGTGGGGGTGTCGGCGGCGCGCAGGCCGTCGACCGTGCCGGTGTAGACGACCTCACCGCCGTGGGCACCGGCGCCCGGTCCCATGTCGATCACATAGTCGGCGATCTGGATGACGCCGGGGTCGTGCTCGACCACCAGCACCGTGTTGCCCTTGTCGCGCAGCTGGATCAGCAGGCGGTTGAGGCGGTCCACGTCGCGGGGGTGCAGTCCTGCGCTGGGCTCGTCGAAGATGTAGGTCATCCCGGTGAGGCTGGAGCCCAGGTGCCGGACGACCTTGAGCCGCTGTGCCTCGCCGCCCGACAGGGTGCGGGTCTCGCGGTGCAGGCTGAGGTGGCCGAGGCCGATGTCGTGCAGCCGCCGCAGCCGCGTCACCGCGGCGCGGGCGATCGGCGCGGCGATCGGGTCGGTGATCTCGCAGAGCGCCGCGGTCAGGTCACCGATCTCCATCCGGCTCAGGTCGGCGATGCTGTGGCCGCCGATCCGGGTGGCGAGCGCGGCGCGGTTGAGCCGGGCGCCGTGGCACTGGGGGCAGGTGTCCTCGCGGACGACGGCGCGGGCCGCCTGGCCGTTGCGGCCCGTCAGGGTGTTGAGGTCGCGCTTGATGTAGAGGCGGGCGAACCGCTCGACCAGGCCCTCGTAGGCGTTGTGGCCCATCGACCCGGTCCGGTTGAGGCGGGGGACGCGGAACCCCTTGCCGTGCAGCAGCGTGTCCCATTCCTCGGTGGTGAAGTCGCGCAGCGGCTTGTCGGGGTCGAACAGCCCGGATTCGGCGTACAGCTGCCATACGAACGTCCCGACGCCGAACGGCGGGAAGTTCACCGCTCCCTCGTTGAGGGTCTTGGCGGTGTCGAGGAACCGGTCGAGGTCGACGCGCACGACGCGGCCGAGGCCGTCGCAGTGGGGGCACATGCCCTGCGGGTCGTTGAAGGAGTAGGCGCCGGCCTCGCCGGCGCTGGGCGTCCCGTGCCGGGAGAACAGCACCCGCATGATCGAGTAGATGTCGGTGATGGTGCCGACGGTCGAGCGGGCGTTGCCGCCGATGGGCCTTTGGTCGACGACGACGGCGGGGGCGAGGTGGTCGATGACGTCGGCGTCGGGCCGTTCGTGCTTGGGCAGCCGGTCGCGGACGTACCAGGTGAACGTCTCGTTGAGCTGCCGTTGGGACTCCACCGCGACGGTGCCGAACACCATCGAGGACTTGCCCGAGCCCGAGACCCCGGTGAAGACGACGATCTGCTCCTTGGGGATGCGCAGGGAGACGTCCTTGAGGTTGTTCTGTCTGGCGCCGGTGACAACGATGCTGCCGGCGCGGGTGTGGGCTGTGCTCATGCGTCCACGCTAGGAGCCAATGAGGTCAATTTCTGGCCTCATTGGGTGGCATGCTGGAGGGCGTGAGTGACACCACTTCAGGCCGGCTACTGCGGTTGCTGTCGCTGCTGCAGGCGCGCGGTGAGTGGTCGGGCCCGGAGTTGCGCGAGCGGCTCGGGGTGAGCGCCCGCACCGTCCGACGTGACGTCGAGCGGCTGCGCGATCTCGGTTATCCCGTCCACGCGGCCTTGGGCGCCACCGGCGGTTACCGGTTGGAGGCCGGTACCGCGATGCCGCCGCTGCTGCTGGACGATGAGGAGGCCGTCGCCATCGCGGTCGGGTTGCGGGGCGCGGCCGGGGGAGCGGTGGCGGGAATCGAGGAGACCTCCGTGCGGGCCCTGGCCAAGCTGGAGCAGGTGCTGCCCGACCGGTTGCGGCGCCGGGTGAACGCGCTGCACGCCGCCACCACGCCGCTGACCGGCGCGCCCGCCGGGCCGGCGGTGGATCCGGCGGCGCTGAGCGTGCTGGCCGTCGCCTGCCGTGACCGCGAGCGGCTCCGGTTTGGTTACCGGGACCGCGACGACACCGAGACCGGTCGCCTGGTGGAGCCCTACGGGCTGGTCTCGGCGGGGCGCCGCTGGTACCTGGTCGCCTGGGACGTCGGCCGCGGGGACTGGCGGACGTTCCGCGTCGACCGGATCGGCGACCCGCGCCCGACCGGTGTGAGGTGCCCGCCGCGTGAGCTGCCCGCGGCCGATGCCGCGGCGTTCGTCACCCGGTCGTTGGCGGGGTCGCGGCCGGTCCGTCCGGCGGTGCTGACCGTGCACGCCTCCGCCGAGGAGCTGATCGACCGGTTCCGGGTGACCGGGGCGGAGGTCGAGCCCGTCGACGACCGCACCTGCACGCTGCGCACCGCACCCGACTCGCTGGAGTGGACGGCGCTGCGCATCGCGTTCCTGGACCTGGATTTCGAGGTCCGCGAGCCGCCGGAGTTGGCCGAGCACCTCGCCGAGGTGGGCCGTCGTCTCCTGCGCGCCGCCGGCCGCCGGTGACCGGGCGGCGGGCCGGAGGGTGATGTGCCCGAGAGGGGCGTGTACCTGACAGGGGTTGTCAGTTTCTGCTGGCAGCGTGGACGCATCATCTTCAGGACGCGAAGGAGTGCCATGTCCGGTATCGCGGAGTTCATCGCTGTCAACCTCGACTGCCCGGAGCCGCCGGCGCTGGCGGCGTTCTACGGCGCGTTGACCGGCGGGGAGGTCACCTACAGCACCGCCGAGGCCGCCGCGGTGAAGCTGCCGAACGGCCTGGACCTGTACTTCCAGGGCGTCGCCGAGCACCGGGCGCCGCAGTGGCCGGGCCAGGAGCGCCCGCAGCAGTTCCATCTGGACTTCTATGTCGACGACCTCGTCAAGGCCGAGGAGACGGTGCGGGAGCTCGGCGGGGGCAGGCCGGACTTCCAGCCCGGCGGCGACCGGTGGATCGTCCTCACCGACCCGGCCGGGCATCCGTTCTGTGCCTGCCTGCGGCAGTAGCCCCCCGCGGCGGGCCTGCCGGTTCCGGTGCGAGGATGGGGGCCGTGACTGAGGAGAGCGGCGCGCACGGGGCGGCGGAGCGGCCCAAGCCGGGGACGCAGTCGGTGGACCGCGCCATCGCGGTCCTGCGGTCGTTCGAGGGTGTGGCGCGGCAGACACCGACGGAGGTCGCGCACCGGCTCGGGCTGTCGGTCAGCACGGCGCACCGGATCGTGCGCGCTCTGCACGACACCGGGATGCTCGGGCGCGACGCGCTGAGCGACCGGTATTACCTTGGCCCGACCGCCGCGATCCTGGGCCGGCTGGCGCTGGAGCGGATGGGCGCCACGCTGCTGCAGCCGGAGCTGAGCGCGCTGCGCGATGGGACGGGTGAGGCGGTGAGCCTGGGCGTGCGGGTCGGTGACGAGGTCGCGGTACTGCTGCACCTGCCCTCGGCGCATCCGTTGCGCTACGACCAGCCGCCGGGGGCGCGCAACCCGATCCACGGGTGCGCGATGGGCAAGGCGCTGCTGGCGTTCGAGGACGGCGTGGTCACGTTGCCGGAGCGGCTGCCCCGCTACACCCCCTCCACCCTCACCACCCGGGCGGAGTTGGAGGGCGACTTGGCGCGCGTCCGGCAGCGGGGGTTCTCCCTCAACGAGGAGGAGCGCATCGTCGGGGTCCGGGCGGTGGCGGCGCCGGTGCGCGACGGCTCGGGGCGGGTGTTCGCGGCGGTGGCGTTGCAGGGCCCGGCGGTGCGGTTCGGCGCCGACCGGATGCCGGCGCTGGCCGAGGCGGTGCTGGCCGCCGCCGACCGGCTCACGGCTCTGCACCGGCATCTGCCGGGCGGCTGACCGGCGCCGCGCGCCGCCGCGCCGGGACCGCGCCAGGGGCTGCGGTAGGGGCTGCGGTAGGAGGTGCGGGGGAGAGGGCGGATGGCAGGGCGAGGGCGGCGGGTTCGTCCAGCAGCGCGACCACGGCGGGTGGTCGCGGTCCGGCGGGGATCAGCGCGCTGACGCGGCGGCTGCCGAGGCCGGGTGCGGGCGGCAGCGCGACGCCCGGTTCGCTGTGCAGGCCGAGGGCCATGGCGGGCAGGGCGGTGACCGCCAGGCCGCGCGCGACGAGCCGCTGGAGGGCGACGTGGTCCTCGGTGGCGAAGCGGATGTCGGGCACGAATCCGGCCTTGCCGCATTCCCAGCGCAGGTAGTCGCGGCAGCGTGCGCAGCCCGACGCCCAGATCTCGCCGGCCAGGTCCTCCAGCCGCAGGGGGCCGGCCGCGGCGAGCGGCGGGGATCGCGATCCGGATGGGGTCCTCGCGCAGGGGGCTGGGTGTAGGCGAGGGATCGGGCGGCGGCGGTCATGGAGCCGAGCCGGGCGACCTCGCGCAGGATCCGGCCGCGATGCAGGTCGAGCATGCCCGCAAGGTATCGACACCATTGATGGGCCACCAAGAAGACCGTACTTTGTCCTATGCCTGCTGGTCGTCGATGATCGGGGGCATGGGCATTTCGATCCGGGAGGCGCAGCGGCAGTTCGGTGCCGGCGTCGCCTTCCTCAACACCGCCACCTATGGCCTGCCGCCGCTCGCCGCCCACGAGGCGATGCTGGCGGCCGAGCGGGACCGGGCCGCGGGGCTGATGGTCCCGACCGAGTTGGACGAGGCGGTGGCCCGCTCCCGTGCGGCGTTCGCCCGGCTGCTGGGGGTGCCGGCCGCGCGGGTGGCGTGCGGACCCCAGGCGTCCTATTTCGTGGGGCTGGTGGCGGCGTCGTTGCCGCGCGGCGCGGTCGTGCTGGTCGCCGACGGGGACTTCACCTCGCTGCTGTTCCCGTTCGCGGCCCGGCGGGGAGTGGTGGTGCGGTCGGTGCCGCTGGAGCGGATCGCCGAGGCGGTACGCGCGGACGTGGACGTGGTGGCGGTGTCGGCGGTGCAGTCGTCCGACGGCCGTATCGCGCCGCTGGAGGAGCTGATCGCGGCGGCGCGCGGGCACGGGGCGCGGATCCTGCTGGACGTGACGCAGGCGGCGGGGTGGCTGCCGGTGCCCGCCGCAGCCGTGGACTGGCTGGTGTGCAGCGGCTACAAGTGGCTGATGGGGCCGCGCGGTACCTGCTTTTTCACCGGTACCGAGGAGGCGCTCGCCGGGCTTTCGGCGCTGGCGGCGGGCTGGTACGCGGGCGAGGATGTCTGGGACTCCATCTACGGGCTGCCGCTACGGCTGGCCGCGGACGCCCGGCGGTTCGACATCTCCCCGGCCTGGCAGTGCTGGGCGGGCCACGCGCCCGCGCTGGAACTGCTGGCCGGAGTGGGTGTGGCGGCCGTCCACGACCACGATGTGGCGCTGGCCCGCCGTTTCCAGGCCGGGCTGGGGCTCCCGCCGGGCGACTCGGCGATCGTGTCGGTCCCGGTCCCGGACGGCACCGCCGACGCGCTGCGCCGCGACGGGGTGATCGCTTCGGTGCGCGCGGGGCGGCTGCGGTGCTCGTTTCACCTGTCCACCACCGAAGACGACGTGGATCGTGCGCTCGCCGCGCTGTCCGCGCACCTGGCTGTCGGGTCCGGCGGGTCAGGGCGGTAACGGCGGGCAGGAGGCACGCGGAGCCGGTAGGGGACGCCGGGGACGCCGAAGACGCGGCCGTCCGTCCCTACCGCGGGTCGACATTCTTACAAGGTTCGAACAAGGAGCGCCGACGGGCCGTTCAGGGCCTTCGCGGGGGCGCCCGGCGGCCTACGTTCGTCCCCATGGACGTGCTGCTCACCGGGTCGGCCGGGTTCATCGGTTCACATATCGCCGCCGCGTTGACGGCTGCGGGGCACCGGGTCCGCGGGCTGGACCCGCGGCCGGACGGCCTGGGCGGGGAGCCCGCCGACGTCCGCGACGCCGGGGCGGTGGCGCGTCGGCTGGAGGGCGTGGACGCGGTGTGCCATCAGGCCGCGGTGGTGGGGCTGGGCGTGGACGTGTCCGATCTGCCGCGGTACACGGCGGTGAATGTGCAGGGCACCGCGGTGCTGTTGGCGGAGATGGCCCGTGCGGGGGTGGGCGCGCTGGTGCTGGCGTCCTCGATGGTGGTGTACGGGGAGGGCGCCTACACCTGCGTCCGGCACGGTGGGGTCCGTCCGGGCCCGCGTCCGGAGGGGGCGCTGCGGGCGGGGCGGTTCGACCCGGAATGCCCTGAGTGTGGTGAGCCGCTGCGGCCGGGTGTCGTCGGCGAGGAGGCGGTGGCCGATCCCCGCAACGTCTACGCCGACACCAAGCTCGCGCAGGAGCATCTGGCCGCGTCGTGGGCGCGGATGACCGGCGGGTCGGTGGCGGCGCTGCGGTACCACAACGTGTACGGGCCGCGGATGCCGCGTGACACCCCGTACGCGGGGGTCGCGGCGCTGTTTCGGTCCCGGTTGCTGGCCGGGCGGGCGCCGCTGGTGTTCGAAGACGGGGCGCAGCGCCGCGATTTCGTGCACGTGCGCGACGTCGCGCACGCCAACGTGCTGGCGCTGGAGCGGGTCACCGCCCCGTCTTCGGGCCCGGCCGGTCCGGGCCGCCCGGTGGGACCCGGCGGGTCGCGCGCCTACAACATCGCCAGCGGTGAGCCCCGCAGCATCGGCGAGATGGCGGCGGCGCTGGCGGCCGCGTTCGGCGGGCCGGACCCGCGCGTCACCGGCGGTTACCGGCTCGGGGACGTGCGGCATATCGTCGCCCGCCCCGACCGTGCCCGGCGTGAGCTGGGCTTCAGCGCGTCGGTGGCGTTCACCGACGGCATGGCCGAGTTCGCGCGGCGGCCCGTCACCAGTTCGTAAGGGTTGTTCACCCGTCACCGAAAGTAGCGTCGGATTCGTGATCGATGTGATTCTGCCGTGTCTGAACGAGGCTGCGGCGTTGCCCTGGGTGCTGTCGCGGATGCCGGACGGTTTCCGGGCTCTGGTGGTCGACAACGCCTCCACCGACGGCTCGGCGGGCGTGGCCGCCGAGCATGGCGCGCGTGTCGTCGCGGCGCCGGCGCGCGGGTTCGGCGCCGCCTGCCATGCCGGGCTGCTGGCCGCCGGCACCGAGGTCGTGTGCGTCATGGACGCCGACGCCTCGCTGGATCCGGCCGAGCTTTCGCGGCTGGTGGCGGCGCTGGGCGGGCTGGAGGCCGCGGCGGGGACCGCGGGTGCGGCGCTGGTGCTGGGGCGGCGGCGCCCGGTGGGCCGGGGCGCGTGGCCGCCGCATGCCCGGCTCGGCAACGCGGTCCTGGTGCGGTCGCTGAACCGGCGGGCGGGGACGCGGCTGCGCGATCTGGGGCCGATGCGCGCCGCGCGGCGGGCGGACCTGCTCGCGCTGGACCTTGCGGACCGGCGGTTCGGGTATCCGCTGGAGATGGTGCTGCGCGCCGCCGGGGCGGGGTGGCGGATCGGGGAGGTGGACGTGGCCTACCGGCCCCGCGTCGGGTCCTCGAAGGTGACCGGGACGCTGGGCGGGACGGTCCGCGCCGTCCGCGACATGCGGCGGGTGCTGGGGCAGGTCGCATCGTGACCGGCGGACCGGCCGCCGACCTGGTCGTCATCGCCAAGGAACCGGTCCCCGGGCGGGTCAAGACGCGCCTGAGCCCCGCCTACACGCCGGTCGAGGCGGCGGCGCTGGCCGAGGCGTGTCTGCGTGACACCTTGGCGGCGGTCGCGGCGGCGCGGGCGGTGCGGCGGACGCTGGTGCTGGAGGGCGCGCCGGGTCCGTGGCTGCCGGAGGGGTTCGTGGTGCTGGCGCAGCGCGGCGGCGGGCTGGACGAGCGGCTGGCGCACGCGTTCACCGACGCCTATGCCGGGCGCCCGCTGGTCCTGATCGGGATGGACACCCCGCAGGTGACGCCGGCGCTGCTGGGGCGCGCCTGCCGGGGCCTGGCGCGCCGGGACGCGATGTTCGGCCCGGCGGCCGACGGCGGCTTTTGGCTGCTGGGGTTGCGCCGCCCGGATGCGGCGCTGCTGCGGGGAGTGCCGATGTCGCGGCCGGGTACGGGGGCGGCGCAGTTGCGGCGCCTGCTGGCCGCGGGGCTGCGGGTGGGCACGCTGCCGGAGCTGATCGATGTCGACACCGCGGCCGACGCGGCGACGGTGGCCGCGTGCGCGCGGGACGGCCGGTTCGCGGCGGCGGTGCGGGCGCTGGGGCCACGGACGGTCCCGGCATGATCGGCGCACTGTACGAGGAGGCGCTGCGGGGCGGCCCGCCGGTGGAGATCGAGCACGCCGACGGGCGCCGCCGGCCGCTGCCCGTTCAGGACTGGCTGCGGCTGCGTCCGGGGGACGGGGGGCTGCTGGCGCGGTGCGCGGGCGCGACGCTGGACGTGGGATCGGGGCCGGGCCGGTTGACGGTGGCGCTGGCGCGCCGCGGGATCCCGGTGCTGGGCATCGATGTCGCCCCATCCGCGGTGGCGTTGACGGTCGCGGCGGGCGGGCCGGCGCTGTGCCGGGATGTGTTCGGGCGTGTGCCGGGGGCGGGCCGGTGGGACACGGTGCTGCTGGCCGACGGGAACATCGGCATCGGCGGCGATCCCGAAGCGTTGCTGCGGCGCGTCCTGGCGCTGCCGGTCCCGGGTGGGCGGGTGCTGCTGGAGGTGGATCCACCGGGCGGTGGTGCGCGCGTGGAGCCGCTGCGGCTGCGTTCACACCGGTCGGTCGGCGAATGGTTCGCCTGGGCGCATGTCCCCGCGGACGCGGTCGCCGGATTGGCCGCGGGGTGCGCGGCGACGGTGACGGGATTCTGGGAGGAGGCGGGCCGGTGGTTCGTCGCCCTGCGTTCCTGACCGCGGCCGCGTTCACGCCGCCGCCCGCCGCACGCAGGGCGGTGCGGGCGCTGACGGAGCTGCCGGCCCGGTTCAGCAGCCGGCTGCACGACGAGCGGGTCGCGGCGTGGCTGGGCATCGCGCTCGGCGTCAGCGTGCTGACCTCGTTCGCGACGGGGCTGGTCAGCCATTTCATGCAGCATCCGCCGGGGTGGGCGCAGTGGCCGTCGCGGCCGGTGGGGCTGTACCGGGTCACCCAGGGCCTGCACGTGATCGGCGGCTTGGCGACGGTGCCGTTGCTGCTGGCCAAGCTGTGGACGGTCTACCCCAAGCTGCTGCAATGGCCGCCGGCGCGTTCGGCGGCCGACGGTGTCCGGCGGTTGCTGGTGTTCCTGCTGGTGGGCGGGGCGCTGTTCCAGCTCGTCACCGGCATCTTGAACATCTCCTACTGGTATGCGTTCCCGTTCTTCTTCACCACCGCGCACTACTGGACGGCCTACATCCTGATCGGCGCTCTGCTGATCCACGTCGCCGACGAGTGGCACAAGGTGCGCCGTACGGTGATGACCCGTCCGGGGGACGCGGTCGGGCGGCGCGGGTTCCTGCTCGGGGTGGCGGCGGCGAGCGGCGCGATCGTGCTGACCACGGTGGGGGAGGCGTTCTCGCCGCTGGCGCGGCTGGCGGTGCTGGCGCCGCGCCGTCCGGGGGTGGGGGCGCAGGGCCTGCCGGTCAACAAGTCGGCCTTCGGCGCGGGGGTGGGCGCCGCGGCGCGCGATCCGGAGTACCGGCTCATCGTGACCGGACGCGTCGCGCGGGAGGTCACGCTGTCGTTGGCGGACCTGCGGGCGCTGCCGGCGCACGCGGCGCGGCTGCCGATCGCGTGCGTGGAGGGCTGGAGCGCCGAGGCGATGTGGGAGGGTGTCCGGCTCCGTGACGTGTTGGAACTGGCGGGGGTGGACGGTGACGCGCAGGTGCGGGTGGAGTCGTTGGAGCGCGGCGGCCGCTACCGGACGTCGCGGGTCGCGCCGGCGCACTGGCGTGACCCGCTCACGCTGCTGGCGTTGCGGCTGAACGGTGCGCCGCTGGACCTGGATCACGGCTATCCGTGCCGGCTGATCGCGCCCGACCGTCCTGGCGTCATGCAGACCAAGTGGGTGCACCGGGTGGTGGTCCTGTGAAGGGACGGGTCGTGATGTACGTGGCGGGCCTGGCGCTGATCGGGGTGGGGTTGCGCGGCGTCGTCGCCGATGTCGGGGTGGCGGGCTGGGCGGTGTGGTTCGTGGGTGCGGCGGTGCTGCACGACGGTGTCCTGGTGCCGGCGGTGCTGGTCGCGGGGGCGGCGACGGGTCTGCTGCCGGCCGCGTGGCGGCCTCCGGTGCGGGTGGCGCTCATCGTGGCGGGCTGCGTGAGCGCGGTGGCGCTGCCGCTGGTGCTCGGGTACGGCCGCCGCGCGGACGTCCCGTCCCAGTTGCCCTTGCCGTATGGGCGCAACCTTACGGTCGTGCTGTCGCTGATCGCGGCGGCCGCGGTGCTGGCGGGTGCGGCGCGGTGGTGGGCCGGGCGGCGCCGGCGCAGGCCCCCCGCTTCACGGCGGGCTGGGGCGCGGGACGGTGCGCGGCGGGAGGACGGGGGGCCGCGGCGGTGACGGTCGCCGACGCGCGCAGGTCGGTCGCCGGGGCCGTGGCGTCCGCGGGGGGCCGGTGGCCGGGGTGGGTGGCGGTGGCGGTGTGGGCGGCGGGGATCGCGGCGGCGTTCACGGTGGGCTGGCATCTGCGGCGGGCGGGACTGGCCACCGAGGACGCGCTGCCGCCGCTGCACGCGCGGGCGCGGGAGCGGCCGCTGGTGTGGCCGATGCTCCCGGCCGTGGCGGTCGCGGCGGTCGCGGTGGCGGTGCTGCCGCCGGTGGCGGCGCGGCTGGCGTGGCGGTGGCTGCCGCCGGTGGCGTGGGCGGGGTCGGCGCTGTGGGCGGTGGCGCTGGCGGTGAGCGACGGGCCGGGGGCGCTGGCCGGGCCGTTGCAGGCGCCGACGGAGTATCCGGCGGGCCTGGCGCAGGTGCGGCCGGATCCGCTGGCGTGGGTGCGGACGTTCACCGAGCGGCTCGGCGGCTACACCACGCATGTGCGGGGGCATCCGCCGCTGCCGACGCTGGTGCTGTGGCTGCTGGAGGAGGCGGGGTTCGGGGGGACGGGGTGGGCGGCGGCGTTCGTGGTGGCGGCGGGGTCGTCGGCGATGGCGGCCATCGCGGTGACGCTGCGCTGCGTGGCGGGTGAGGGGGCGGCGCGTGCGGCGGTGCCGTTCCTGGTGCTGGCGCCTCCGGCGTTGTGGATCGCGACCGCGATGGACGCGTTGTTCCTGGGTGTGGGTGCGTGGGGGACGGCGCTGGTGGCGCTGGCGGCCCGGCGGCGCCGTCGCGGGCGCGGCGGGGTGTGGCGCGCGGTGGGGGTGGCGGCGGCGGGCGGGCTGCTGTTGGGCTGCCTGCCCTATCTGAGTTACGGGCTGCTGCCCTTGTTCGCGGTGCCGCTGGTGGTGCTGGTGCTGTGCCGTCCCCGGCCGGCCGTGCTGGTCGGGCTCTCGGTGGGGCTGGTGGTGGTTCCGGCGGCGTTGACCGCGGCGGGTTTCTGGTGGCCGGAGGGGGTGCGCGCCACCCTGGACACCTACCTGATCAGCCGCGGGTCGGCGCGGCGGTCCTACTCCTATTTCGTGTTCGCGGATCTGGCGGTGCTGGGGCTGCTGGCCGGGCCCGCCGTCGCCTACGCGCTGCCCGGGACGTTCGCGGTGGTGGGGCGGGCGGTCCGGGTGGCCTTGCGGCGGGGGCCGCGTGCGCTCTTGTCCGGGACGCGCGCGTGCGCGCCGGGGGTGGGGGTGGCTTTGCCGGTGTGCGCGGCGTTGGTGGGGATGCTCGCGCTGGATGTGTCGGGGGTGGTCAAAGGGGAGGTGGAGCGGATCTGGTTGCCGTTCGCGGCGTGGTTGCCGGCGGCGGTGCCGCTGGCCTGGCCGGGCGGGCAGTGGGCGCGGTGGTGGCTGGCGGCGCAGGCGGTGACGGCGCTGGCCGTCCAGGCGCTGGTGCTGTCGGAGTGGTGAGCGGGGCGGAAAGAAAGTTCGAAGAAAAATCGAGGCGGATGTCGATCCGGGCGGCGGCCGTGCGACGCGTTAGTGAAGGCCGATGACAGGCACCGAGGACAGGTACCGCCCGGAAGGACCACCGCCATGACCACGAACCACGGCGTCAGCGCCACCTCCGACACCGACCACCGCGGTACTCGCCGCAACACCAGCCGCAGTACGAGCCTCAGTACCCGCCGCAAGGTGCTGTGGGGCGCCCAGATCCTGCTGGCGGCGTTCTTGTTCTTTGTGTCGGCGATGCCGAAGCTCGCCGGCCAGTCCGACGCGGTGGAGAGCTTCACCAAGATCGGCTGGGGTCAGTGGTTCCGGTACGTGACGGGTGTGGTGGAGGCGGCCGGGGCGATCGGGCTGGTGGTACCGCGGCTGGCCGGGCTCGCCGCGACGGGGCTGATCGGCGTGATGATCGGCGCCGTGCTCGCCCAGATCCTGGCCCTGGACCCGCCGCTGGCGGTGATGCCGGCCGTGCTGGCGCTGGTGTTCGCCGCGATCGCCTGGGACCGCCGCCCCGAGACCCGCGGTCTGCTGCGCGCGCTGCGGCGCTGACTCTGCCCCCGGTGCGGTGGACGGCCCGGGCCCGCGCGGCCCCGGGCCGTCCACCGCGTTCATGTGCGTTCAGTTCCCGCCGGGGTTTGCGGGCGGGGGCCAGGTGATGAGGGTGTGCCCCCAGGTCAGGCCGGCGCCGAAGCCGGCGAGCAGGACCAGTTCGCCGGGTCGGATGCCGCGGGTGCGCACGGCGGTGTCCAGGGCGTGGGGGAGGCTGGCGGCGCCGATGTTACCGACGTCGCGGCCTGCGATCGCCAGTTGCCCGGGGTCCAGGCCGGCCTGGGCGGCCAGCGAGGCGACCAGCCGGGGGTTGGGCTGGTGCGGGACGACCAGGGCCAGGTCCGCGGGTTTGATCCCGGCGGCTTCGGACGCTTCGGCGACCAGCCGCGGGAAGATCCGCTCGATGAAGTCGCGGACGGCCCGCGCGTCCATGTGGATGGTGTGCCCGAGCGCCGACAGGGTGCCGGGGCTGGCGGGCGCGCGGCTGCCGCCGGCGGGGATGAGGACGTCACCGGCGTGCGCGCCGTCCGAGCCGAGGGTGATCGGGCCGATCCCGTAGGGCCAGGGCACGGGCCCGACCACCGCGGCGGCGGCGCCGTCGCCGAACAGGGCCGTGGTGGCGCGGTCGGCCGGATCGAGGAACCGGGAGTACACCTCGACCCCGATGACCAGCGCGTAGGGGGCGGCGCCGCGCTGGGTGGACAGCCAGCCCACGGCGGCCTGCAGCCCGAAGACGAACCCGGTGCAGGCGGCGGAGACGTCGAATGCGGCGGCGCGGTGGGCGCCCAGCAGCGCCTGGACGCGGCAGGCGGTGGAGGGGCCGAGTTCGTCGGGGGTGGAGGTGCCGAGCACGATAAGGCCGAGGTCGGCGGGGGTGAGCCCGGCCTGCTCCAGCGCACGCCGGGCGGCCGCCGCGGCCAGGTCGGAGGCGGCCTGTCCGGCGGCGGCGAGGTGCCGTCGGCGGATGCCGGTGCGGCGTTCGATCCAGTCGGGGTCCAGGCCCATCGCGAGGGCGAGGTCGCTGCTGGGCACGTGCTGTGAGGGCAGGTAGGAGCCGGTGCCCCGGATCGCCCAGCCGGGTTGCGGGGGGCGGGCCCGGTGCCGTACTTCCCGCCGTCGCACCGCCCGCCGCTGGTCAGCCCTCCGCCGGCCTGCCTGTTGCCAGGTCATGGGTCGCTCCCTCCGCCGGCGCGGGGCCGGGGTCGTGGTCCGCTCTGAGCCGGGTAGCGGGCGCGTCGGCCGCGCCCGCATGGCGGGTGGCCGTCCGCTCTCTCCCCCCGCACGGCGCCACGCGTTCGTACAACTGACGGTTGCCGGCCTGATCCCTTGAATGAATAATCCCATTTCGGGGTTTTTGTTCTATAACTGCTTGTTCAACGGCCTTCAGCCGAAAAGAAAAGAGAGCCTTCCGTTCAGGTAAGGAGACCCGGCATGTTCTTCTCTTTCCGTCCGGCCGAGGAGCTCAAGCCCGACGACGTCTGTGCCTTCCTGTTCGCCGGCACCGGCTCGACGGGAGTACCCGACCTGCTGTCGGCGGCCCGCTGGGGACCGGCCGCCGCCCGCGCCGTCGCCGACGTCCTGGACGCGGCACAGGAAGGCCTGCCGCCCCGCTGGCCGTCGCTGCGCACGATCCTGCTGGACGACCCGTCCCACTACCGCGCGGCGGTCCGCGTCCCGGGCGTCGCGCAGTTGTGCGGGTACGCGGCGTCGGTCGCGGTCGACCGGGCGCTGCGGACGGCCGGCATCCAGCCCGCCCACGCGGTCGGGCAGAGTTTCGGGGAGATCGCCGCACTGGTGTGCGCGGGGGCGTTCGGCGTCGCCGACGGCGCCCGGATGGCCACCGGGCTGGTGGAGGTGCTGGCGCGCCGCGGCGCGGGCGGCGGGATGGGGCTGCTGGAGGCCGGCGAGGACGGCACCCGCGACTGCATCAGGGCGGCGGGCGCGCCGCAGGTGGTGGTGGCCTGCCTGAACGCGCCGTCGGTGACGGTGGTCAGCGGCCCCGCCGGGCCGCTGGAGGCGGTGCTGGCGGCCGCCGCGCGGCGGGGGGTGCGGGCCGTGCGGCTCGCGGTGCCCTACCTGTCGCACCATCCGGCGATGGCCGGCGCCGACCAGGAGTGGTACGAGATGATCCGCGGGTTCCCGCAGCGGACCCTGGAGGTGCGGGTGCACTCCCCGGTGCGCGGTGGCGCCTACACCGACGCCGACGACCTGCACCGGGCACTGGCCGACTGCATCGTCAGGCCGGTACGGCTGCCGGAGGCCCTGCGGGCCGTGCACGCCGCGGGCGCCACGGTGTTCACCGAGGCCGGCCCGGGCAGCGCGCTGTGCGAGTGCGCGCGGCTGTCAGTGCCCGGCGCGCGGACGCTGGCGCCGCTGCGCTCCCGGTCGCGCCAGACGGCGGCGGGCCGGGAGCCGTCCGGGACGTCGGGCCGGGTGGCTCACCACGCTCCCGGAGGCCTCCCAGGAGACGCGCACGGGGACGCGCTGGCCGCGCCCGGGCCCGGCAAGTCCGCGGCGGGCATCGCCCCGGACAGTGACCGTGAACAGGAGGACCACGATGGCCACTGATGGCAGCGACACCGATGGCAGCGACACCACCGGTGATCCCGCACCTGCCCCCGCCCCGGATCCTTCCTCGAATCCCGCCCCGGACATCGGCGGTGACCTCGGCGCAGGCTCGGGCATCGATCCTGGCGCCCATGCCGGCAGGGTGCCGGAGGGCCTGCTGGAGTTCGTGCACGGCCCGTCCCTGGACGGCCGGGCGCGGGCGTGGCTGGCGAAGGCCGTCCCGCCGGACTGCGTCGAGTATCCCGACGGGCTGACCGCCCGCGAGCGGCAGGCCCTCACCTACGCGCGGCTGCGGCGGGCCGGGCGGGCGGCGCCACCCGCCGCGGCGTTACTGGAGGATCCCGCGGCGCTGTGCGCGCTGCTGGAGCGCGCGGCGACCGCCGATCCGGCGCTCTTCCACGTCATGCTGCTGCACTACACCCTGGCGCTGGCGCCGATCCTGCGGTTCGGCGCGGAGCAGGAGGGGCCGCGGGCCGAACGCGCGGCGCTAGAGTCGATGGAGACGTTCGGAACGCTGCTGATGACCGAGGTCGGGCGCAGCAACAGCCACCTGTCGCCGCGGACCGTGGCCCGCCACGACCCCTCCGGCGGCGGGTTCGTGCTGACCACCCCGGACGCGGCGGCCGCCAAGTTCCCCACCAACACCGCGCATCCCCAGGTCCCCAAGACCGCCGCGGTGTACGCGACGCTGGTGCACGGGGGCGTCGAACGCGGGGTGTTCGTGTTCGTGGTGCCGCTGCGCGACGGTGGCGGCGCCGTCGCGGACGGGGTACGGGTCGTGGCGGCGCCGGAGACCTCGGGTCTGCCGGTCGACTACGCGGCGGTGCTGCTGGAGGACCTGCGGGTGCCGTACGAGTCGTGGCTGCGCGACGGCGCCCGTATCGACGCCGCCGGAGCGTTCCACGATCCGGCGGGGTCGGCGGCGGCGCGGCTGACACGGTCGATGGGGATCGCGCCGCCGGTGTGGCGGGCGGTGATCTCGGCGTCGGCGGCGGTGTGCCGGGCGTCGGCCGGGGTGCTGCTGGCGCACTCGGCGGGCCGCGGCACGCTGGGGCGGCTGGCGCCGCGGCGGCTGCTGACCGACTACCGCAACCAGCAGGAGGCGATGCTGGGGGCGCTGGCGTCGGCGTACGCGCTGACGGCGGTCGCCGGGCACGTCACGTCGCGGCGCGCGGCGCCCGGACCGGGGCCAGAGCCGACGCCAGGGCCGGCCGCGGCCGGGCCGGGGACAGCCGGGGCGGGGGCTGGGCAAGGGGCGGCGTGGGCGCCCTGGTCGGCGGTCGACCGGGACTTGGCGTTGCTGAAGGCCGCCACGACCGCTCAGGCGCAGGAGACGGTGTCGCTGTGCCGGGTGCACAGCGGCGCGCCGGGGTTCGCGGCGGTGGAGCGGTTGAACGCCTACCGGGGCTTGACGCACGCCTACACCAGCGCCGGTGGGGACAACCAGCTGATCCTGTACGACACGGCGCGGGCGATGGCCGGCCTGGACGGCTACGCCCCACCGGACGCCCCACCGGACGGCGGGGCGGGTCCGCCGGACGGCGGGGATCTGGAGTCCCCGCGGGTGTGGCTGTTTGTGGCGCGTGAGGCCGAGCGGCGGATGCGTGACCGGCTCGCCGGGCGGGTGGAGGCGGCGCTGCGGGCGGGCGGGGACCCCTTCGCCGCCTGGAACGACAACCTGGTGCTGGCGGCGCGGACGGCGACAGCGTGCGCGGACCGGATGATCCTGGAGATCGTGGCGGCGGCGGTGCAGTCGGGTCCCGCAGTGCTGCGTCCGGTGCTGGGTCTGCATGCGCTGAACTGGCTGGACCGCCGTGCCGGGGAGCTGCTGAACGAGGGGGTGGTGGCGCCGGGGGTCCTGGACGAGGTGTGGGCGTTGCGGCGCCGGGCGTGCGAGGCGCTGGCGCCGCGTGCGGCGGAGCTGGTGGCGGCGTTCGAGTTGCCGGCCGCGGTCACCGCGCCGCCCGCGTCCTTCACCGGATCGTGCCCCGGTTCGGGTTCCGGCTCGTCCGGTGGGCGGGTCACGGAGGTCTGAAGCGGAGGAAAAGGCCACGCCACGCCGCGAGTTCGCGAAGGATGCGGGGGAACCCGCGTCGGGTGGCTACCGTTCTCGTTACAGACCGCGCGGGTGACAGGCACCCGCACCGGCCGATACGGAGGTAGACACAGTGGGAGTCAGTCTGAGCAAGGGCGGCAACGTCTCGTTGACGAAGGAGGCTCCCGGACTGACCGCCGTCGTGGTGGGTCTGGGCTGGGACGTGCGGACCACGACCGGAACCGACTTCGACCTCGACGCCAGTGCCCTGCTGTGCTCGGCGGAGAACAAGGTCCTTTCGGACCAGCACTTTGTGTTCTTCAACAACCTCAAGAGCCCCGATGGCTCGGTCGAGCACACCGGCGACAACCTCACCGGTGAGGGCGAGGGTGACGACGAGCAGATCAAGGTGGGCCTGTCGACCGTCCCGGCCGAGGTGTCCAAGATCGTTTTTCCGGTCTCCATCTATGACGCCGACGGCCGCCAGCAGAGCTTCGGGCAGGTCCGCAACGCGTTCATCCGCGTGGTGAACCAGGCCGACGGCAACGAGATCGCGCGTTACGACCTGTCGGAGGACGCCTCGACCGAGACGGCGATGGTCTTCGGTGAGCTGTACCGCAACGGAGCGGAGTGGAAGTTCCGCGCGGTGGGTCAGGGCTATGCCTCGGGCCTTGCGGGCATCGCCTCCGACTTTGGCGTCAACGTCTGAGGGTCCCGGTCCGGCGTGTGCGGGGCGTCCCGGCCTGCTGGTCCGGGGCGCCCCGCCGCGCGTCCGGCCGGGGTCGGGCGGGGACGGGGTCAGGCGGGGACGACGGCCATGGCCTCGATCTCGACGAGCAGGTCGTCGCGGACGAGCCGGGGCACCTCGATGAGGGAGGCGGCGGGGGACAGGCCCGCGGGCAGCATCTGGGTGCGGACGGCGCGGACGATGCCGACCTGGCGGGCGTCGCGCAGGAAGTAGCCGAGCCGGACGAGGTGTTCCCAGCCGGCGCCGGCGGCGGTGAGTGCGGCGTGCAGGTTGGTGAACACCTGCCGGGTCTGGGCCTCCAGGTCGCCGGGACCGACGAGGTTCCCGGCGGCGTCCAGGGCGATCTGGCCGCTGAGGACGATCAGCCGTCCGGGCAGGTCGATGCAGACCGCGTGGCTGTATCCGGGGCCGGGCGGGACGGTGGGCGCGTTGATCTCGCGGATGCCCGTGCCGGCGCGCGGGGTGGTGTGTTCGGTCACAAGATCACGCTACCGGTGCGGGTGGGGCCCGCCCCCGGAGGGACGCCGGTGCCGGTGATGATCCTTGCCTGCGACAATGGGGGTATGACCGAGCGCGGGCCGATCGAGTTCTGGCTGACGGACATGGACGGGGTCCTGGTGCACGAGGGCCGGCCCGTTCCGGGCGCGGAGGACTTCGTGCGGGCGCTGTCGGCGTCGGGTAAGCCGTTCCTCATCCTGACCAACAACTCGATCTACACGCGGCGCGACCTGTCGGCGCGGCTGGCGGCGCTTGGCCTGGAGGTCCCGGCCGAGTCGATCTGGACGTCGGCGCTGGCGACGGCGCGGTTCCTGGCCGATCAGCGGCCGGAGGGCGCGGCGTATGTGATCGGTGAGGCGGGGTTGACGACGGCGCTGCACGAGGCCGACTACGTGCTGACCGACATCGATCCCGACTATGTGGTGCTGGGCGAGACCCGTACCTACAGTTTCTCGCAGATCACGCGGGCGATCCGGCTGGTGGAGGGCGGCGCGCGGTTCGTGGCGACCAATCCCGACCCGGTCGGCCCGTCGCCGGAGGGGTCGCTGCCGGCGTGCGGCGCGGTCGCGGCGATGATCACCCGGGCGACGGGGGTGGAGCCCTACTTCGTCGGCAAGCCGAACCCGCTGATGATGCGGACGGCGCTGAACGTGGTGGGCGGGCACAGTGAGCGCACCGCGATGATCGGCGATCGGATGGACACCGACATCGTCGCGGGCGTGGAGGCGGGGCTGGAGACGATCCTGGTGCTGTCGGGGGTGACGCGCAAGGAGGAGATCGAGCGGTTCCCGTTCCGTCCGTCCCGGGTGGTGCCCTCGATCGCGGATCTGCTCGATCTGGTGGTCTGACCTGCGCGGCGGCGCTTGGCCCGGCTGGTGAGGCGGCCATGTTTGGGCGGTGCCGCGATGGCTACATCCCCGGGAGTTCATCCCATCGCACCGGCGGCGCATCGGGGGCCGGGGGGCGTGGCGGAGCGGCGCGGGGCGCCGGCGGGTGTCCGCGCCGTGCCTCCGCTGCGCGGTTGTGGTGCCCGACGCCGACCGGAGCATCGTGCACGAGCCCACCGATCCGTCCGCTGTGCGATGTCCGGGGCAGCGTGGCCTGTGGTGGCGCGGCTGGAAGGTCGGGGCGGCGGCCGCGCTGGCCGCGGTGGTGCTCGGGGCGGGTGGGGCGGCCGCGCTGCTGGCGGCCGGGGGTGGGGATCGCGCTGGTTCCGGCGGTGGTCCGGGCGGTGCCCTCGGCGAAGGTGGTGGCGGCGCCGGTGGGCGTCCGGGTCTGGGGGGCGGACGGCCGGGGGCGGCGTCGGCGTTGGCGGCGCCGGCCGGTCCGGTGGTGAACGGGCGGCGGCAGCCGGCGCGGGTGCCGGTCCCGGAGTCGGCGGGCGGGCGGTACGAGCGGGTGCCGGGGACGGCGGTCCCGGCGCGGGCGTCGGGCGGGACCCTCCTCCGGTACACCGTGGAGGTGGAGCGGGGGCTGCCGGTGGCCGGCGGGGGGTTCGCGGCGGAGGTGCACCGGGTGTTGAACGATCCGCGCGGCTGGGGGCGGGGCGGTGTGCTGCGGTTCCAGCGGGTGGATCGGGGGCCGGTGCGGTTCCGGGTGGCGCTGTCGAGTCCGGCGCTGACCGACCGGATGTGCGCGCCGCTGGTGACGGGCGGGGAACTGTCGTGCAGCAGCGGGGGCCGTTCGGTGATCAACGCGCGCCGGTACGGGGAGGGCGCGGTCACCTATGGCGGGGATCTGGCGTCCTACCGCGAGTACGTCATCAACCATGAGGTGGGGCATGCGCTGGGGCATGGGCACCAGCGGTGCCCGGGGGCGGGGGTGCGGGCGCCGGTGATGGTGCAGCAGACCAAGTCGCTGGGCGGGTGCCGTCCGAATCCGTGGCCGTTCCCGCGGGACTGACGGTCGCGGCAGGGGCCGGCGGGGTGCTGGCAGGGTCAGCTGAAGGCGCCGAGGGCGGTCATCATGCCGAGGGTGTCGGAGACGACCCAGTATTCGGCGAGCCTGCCGTCGCGCGCGCGGAAGATGTCGTGGCCGGCGAAGGCGATGGGGGTGCCGGGTGCGGCGGTGGCGCCGGGGATGCCGCCGCGGTAGGTGCCGTGGAAGCTCCATCCGGCGGCGATCATGCCGTCGCTGATGACGGGGCCGACGTCCAGGGTGGTGCGGACGGCGGTGAAGTACTCGTGGGAGCGGCGGACCTGGTCGGCGGCCTGACCGGGGCCGTTCACGCGCAGACCGGGCCAGTGGCCGGTGAAGTCGGCGGTGAGGATCTCCTCGGCGACGTCGAAGGCGCCGGTCCAGACCTCGAAGAGCCAACGCCGGTAGAGCTCCTGCAGCGCATCGGTCGGGGTGTTCATGCCCTCTACGCTGGGGTTCGGCCCGCGGGAATGTCAAACGGCCCCGCGAGGGCCCCCGGGAGGTGACCATGCGGATGATCAGGAGTGGTGGTTCGCATGAGCTGGCGGTTCGCCGGTCCCGGTTCGTGTGCACGCTCGCGCGGGTGGCCGGGGAGGCGGAGGCGGTGGAGTTCCTGGTGGCGCACCGGCGGGCGCATCGGGACGCGACGCACAACTGCACCGCCTATGTGGTGGGGGAGCGCGGTGAGATCGCCAAGAGCAGCGATGACGGGGAGCCGGCGGGGACGGCGGGGGTCCCGATGCTGGAGGTGTTGCTGCGGCGGGGCCTGACCGGGACGGCGGCGGTGGTGACGCGCTATTTCGGTGGGGTGAAGCTGGGCGCGGGTGGGCTGGTGCGCGCCTACGGGCAGGCGGTCGCCGGGGCGCTGGAGGCGGTGGGGCTGGTGGAGTTGCGTCCGGTGGTGTGGATGACGGTGGGGGTGGAGTACGCGCTGGCGGGGCGTTTCCTGGGGGATCTGCATGGGCGGGGGCCGGCGCCGGCCGCTGTGCGGTACGGCGCGGGGGTGGAGGCGGAGGTGGTGGTGCCGGTGGCTGAGGTGGCGGCGTTCGAGGCGTGGGCGGCGGAGGTCACCGGCGGCCGGGCGCGGGTCCGGCGGGGCGCCGCGGGTTTCGTGGAGGTACCGGTCCCCTGATCAGGTCGGGTGGGCGAGTCTGCTGGTCAGGTTAGGGCCTGGACGGGAGTGTCGGTGGCCTTTGGTGCAGGGGGTGGGGCCGGTGGCGAGGTGGCGGCGCGCAGGCGACGGAGCATGCGGGCGTCGGTGAAGCCGACGGCGTGGGCGGCGGCCTGGGTGGTGGCGCCTTGCCCGATGAGGTGTTCGGCGTGTTCGAGGCGGAGTTCCTGCTGGTAGCGCAGGGGGGTGAGGCCGGTGGCGGCGGTGAAACGGCGGGTGAGGGTGCGTGCGCTGACGCCGGTGGCGGCGGCGAGGCCGGCCAGGGGCAGCGGGCGGGTGTAGCCGGTGTCGATGAGGTCCTGGGTGCGGTGGACGGCGTCGTTGAGGTGGGCGCGGTGCCGGAGCATGGCGCTGGTCTGGGGTTCGTCGCCGTTGCGGCGGGCGTAGACGACCATGGCGCGGGCGATGCGGGCGGCGACGCCGGGGCCGTGGCGGGTGGCGGTCAGGTGCAGGGCGAGGTCGATGCCGCTGGCGATGCCGGCGGCGGTGATGACGCGGTCGTCGGTGACGTACAGGACGTCGCGGACGACGGTGGCGCGGCGGTGGCGGCGGGCCAGCGCGTCCTGGAGGCGGTGGTGGGTGGTGCAGCGGCGGCCGTCCAGCAGCCCGGCGTGGCCGAGGGCGAACGCGCCGGCACAGACGCTGGCGACCAGGCCGCCGGCGGCGTGGTGGCGGGCGAGGCGCTCGGCGGTGGCGTCGGTGATGGGGGCGGTGTGGGGGCCGGTGGGGTCCTGGTGCCAGCCGGGGACGATGAGGATGTCGGCGGGGGTGAGGTCGGGCCAGGTGGTGGTGGCCCGCAGGGGCAGGCCCTGGGCGCTGGTGAGGTCTTCCTGTTCGGCGACGTAGGCGAGCCGGTAGGGGTGGCCGCTCTCGGCGGCGGTGGAGAACACCTGCGCGGGTCCGGCGAGGTCGAGCAGGTGCAGTCCGGGGACGAGCAGGAAGACGATCTGGCTCACGATCCGGTCATCCTACCCGGTGAGTGAGTCGAGGGTGGCGATGGTGGCGAACCGTCCGGCGAGGGCGTACTCGGTGCGGGCGATGATCTGGTCGGTGGGCAGGGTGGCGGGGTCGGCGAGCGTTTCGGGCAGGGGCCGGTCTGCGGGGGCGTCGCGGTGGGGGATGGGGAAGGTGGCGGTGGCGTCGGTGACGAAGGTGACGGTGAAGCCGAGGTCGGCGGCCAGGCGGGCGGTGGTCTCGCAGCACTGTTCGGTTTGGATGCCGCAGACGAGCACCTCGCGGATGCCGCGTGAGGTGAGCAGTTGCTGCAGGTTGGTGGTGGTGAAGGCGTTGCGGGAGGTCTTGGTCAGGACGGGTTCGCCGTCGCGGGCCTGCAGGCCCTCGATGAGGCGGACGTGCCCGGAGGCGGGGTCGAAGGGGGTGTCGCTGGCGGGTTCGGTGTGCAGGATCCACACGACCAGGTCGCCGGCGGCGCGGGCGGCGTCGGCGAGGCGGGCGGTGCGGGCGGCGATGTCGGGGGCGGAGACGGCCGGCCAGAGCGGCATGCGGCGGAAGGATTCCTGGACGTCGATGACGAGGAGCGCACGGGTCATGGGGTCGATGATGGCGGCGCGGCGGGGGTGCGCGGGAGGCATCATCGCGGCGTGATGCGGAACGATCCGGTCATCGGAACCGGGGGTGGGCGTCCGCGCGGCCGCCGCCCCCCACAAAAGGATCTTGGTTTGTGGTGGGACGGCAGGCCGTGATCGGGCATGTCCGGAATGGACGGGTCCGGTTGGACGGGGGGTGGCCATGGACGAGACCGCGGTGGTCGCGGGTCCCGGCGCGCCCGGGGTGACGCTGGGGGTGGAGGAGGAGTTCCTGCTGGTGGACGGCTCGGGGGAGTGCGTCTCGGCGGCCGAGGCTGTGCTGGCGCGGGTACGCGCACACCGGTGGGACGGGTCGTTCCAGACGGAGTTGCTGGCGTCGCAGGTGGAGGCGGCGACGGGGGTGTGCGGGGACCTGGCGGGGCTGCGGGCGCAGTTGCGGTTCGCGCGGGCCCGGCTGGCGGAGGCGGCGCGGGAGGGCGGGCTGCGGCTGGTGTCCTCGGGCACGCCGGTGCTGGACGGCGCTCCCCCGCGACCGGCGCGGGGGGAGCGGTTCGGGCGGATCGCCGCCCTGTACGGCCACGTGATGCAGGACTACCAGGCATGCGGCTGCCATGTGCACGTCGGGGTTCCCGACCGGGACACGGCGGTGGCGGTGGTGAACCACCTGCGGCCGTGGCTGGGGATGCTGCTGGCGTTGTCGGCCAACTCCCCCTTCGATCACGGCCGCGACTCCGGCTACGCCAGCCAGCGGCTGGTGGAGCTGTCGCGGTTTCCCGGCGCGGGGACGCCGCCGTGGTCGGCCTCGGCGGCCGACCACGACCGCCGGGTGGGGATGCTGGTGGAGTCGGGGACGCTGGTGGACGCCTCGATGACGTTCTGGCTGGCGCGGCCCTCGCCGCGGTGGCCGACGGTGGAGGTGCGGGCGGCCGACGCGGCGGCGACCGCCGACGAGGCCGTGTTGCAGGCGGCGCTGGTCCGGGCACTGGTGCGCACGGCCCTGGCGTCGCTGGCGGCGGGGCGGGAGGCGCCGCGGGTGGACGATCAGCTGTGCGCGGCGGGGCTGTGGAGCGCGGCCCGCCATGGCATGGACGGCCCGGCGGTGGACATCTGTGCCGGGCGCGTGGTGCCGGCGTGGCACCTGCTGGAGGACCTGCTCGCCCGGGTCGCACCGGCGCTGGCGGAGGCCGGTGACCTGGCGGAGGTGACCGCGCTGGTGGAGGCCGTCCGGCGGGCCGGGACGGGGGCGCGGCGGCAGCGGCACGCGGCGCGCGGGGGGATGCGGCCGCTGGTGGAGATGCTGGCCCGGCAGACCGAGGGGGGCCGGCTGCCGGGCCTGGCGGCTGCCGGCGCCGGTGGCGGACCAGAGGCGGGAGCGGAGGCAGGGGCGGAGGCAGGGGCGCAGCGGCGGGGGCTGTGGAGCGGGCGTGAGCGGGTCCTGCGTCACGACGTCCGTCTTGGCACGGAGGAACCATGATCGTGGAGCGGGGTGCCGCAGGGCGAGTGGTGCCGGTGCTGCCGGGGGTGGTGGTCGCTGGTGGTGGTGCACACGGCGCCCGCCGGCGGCCCGCTCCCCGGGCGAGGAGGGGGGACGGGGACGGGTGAGCTGTGGGTCAGCGGCCGGTGGCTCCGTCGATCAGTTCGCGCAGGATGTCGGCGTGACCGGCGTGCCGGCCGGTCTCCTCGATCATGTGGGCGAGCGCCCAGCGCACGCTGGGAGCGGGGCGGCCGGGCCGAGGCCGCGGGACGGGTGCGCCGAGGTCGGTGCATCCGTCCAGAACGTTGTTCGCGCGCTGGACCGTCGTGCGGTAACGGTCGACGACGTCGGCGACGCTGTCGGTCGGTGCGGCGTTGAAAGTGGCTTTCCAGTTGGTGACGTTGTCGCCGAGGAACGTGGCGCCTTCGACGAACGTGAGGTGGTTGAGCAGGCCGAGCAGGTTGGTGCCCGATGGCACCGCGGCCGTGCGGACCTGCGGTTCGGGGGCGCCGTCGACCTTGGCGGCGATACAGGCCCGCAGGTAGTCCAGGAACCCGCGCAGGGTGTCGGCCTCGCTGGGTGCGGTCTGGGGCGGCGGGGCGTCGCGGCGGCGGGGGGCCGTGGGCTTGGCGGTCATGGTGGTCTCCTTCAGGTGGTGCGGCGATCAGGTGGTGCGGCGGATGAGCAGGACGTGGTCGGTGACCTCGGCGGTGCGCCCGCCCGGCCCGGTCGCGATCCGGCGGGGTGTGTCGGCCCGTTCGATCGTCCAGGTCGCCGGGTCCAGGTCCAGTCCCGCCGCGACCTGCCGCGGGGTCGGATACCGGGCGTCGGGATCCTGGTTCCATGACCACGGTGCGGTCGAGCCGTGGTCGACGACCAGGAGCCGCCCGCCCGGGCGCAGCGCGTCGGCGGCCGCGCGCAGGACGGTCGCCCTGTCCAGCTCGAAGGGGGTGTGCAGGTAGTGGGCGCAGATCAGGTCGAATCGGCCCTGCGGGAAAGCGTCATGCAGGTCGTGGCGCAGGGCGGCGACCTGGGCCTGCAGGCCGCGGGAGCGGACGAGGCCGGTGAGCCGGCCGACCGCCACGGCCGAGATGTCGACGGCGGTGACGTGCCATCCCCGGCGGGCGAGCCACAGCGCGTCGCCGCCGTCACCGCATCCGAGGTCCAGCGCCTCGCCGGGCGGCAGGCCCGTGACCGTTTCGGTGAGACGGTCGTTCGGCCGCGGATCGGTGACTGCCGGCCGGGCCGCGTAGACGCCGTCCCAGAAGGTGATCGTGTCGGTGGTGTTCATCGGGGCTCCTCACTCGGGACGCCCTCAGTCTTGCCAGACCGGCCCCGATCTGGCACGGATTCTTGCGGTTCTGGCAAGGTGGTGTCGTGGACGGCGAAACAGAGGACGTGCTCGATGCGGTGGGGCCGCGGCTGCGTGCGCTGCGCCGCGACCGGGGGATCACCCTCGCCAGCCTCGCGGCGACGACCGGGGTGTCGGAGAGCACGCTGTCGCGGTTGGAGAGCGGGCAGCGCCGGGCGACCCTGGAGTTGCTGCTGCCGCTGGCCCGTACCTACGACGTCCCATTGGACGATCTTGTCGGTGCTCCGCGCACGGGTGACCCGCGGATCCATCTGAAGCCGATCCGGCGGTTCGGGATGGTGTTCATCCCGCTGTCGCGGCGGCCCGGTGGCACGCAGGCATTCAAGATGATCATCCCTGCTCGGCCGGCGCCCCGGGAACCGACCCCGCAGACCCACGAGGGGTTCGAATGGCTGTATGTGCTCAACGGGCGCCTGCGGCTGGTGCTCGGCGAGCGTGACCTGAGGTTGTCGGCCGGTGAGGCGGCCGAGTTCGACACGTCCCTGCCGCACTGGCTGGGCAGCGCGGACGGCGGCGTGGTCGAGTTGCTCATCCTGTTCGGCCTGCACGGGGTGCGTTCGCACGTGCGGGCCGCGCCTCGTCGCTCCCCGCGCGGCGACACGAAGCGGTGACGAGCGGGGGCGTTCAGCCGCCGAGGCTGTCGAGGGCGACGTCGAGGCGCTGGGCGAGGCTTTCGAGTTGTTCCTCGTTGGCGCCGGTGTCGAGTTCGGCGATGACGGCGTTGCGGGTGGTGATGACCATCATGTCCTCGGCTCCGCCGGGGACGACGGCGGCCTGTCCCGCGACGATGACGAGCGCGGCGTCGCGGTCGGCGGAGGCCAGCAGGGCGTGCAGGTGGGCGGGTGTGATCGTCGGCATGGGCGGCCTCCTTGATCGGTGCGGGTGCGGGTGCCGGCGGGCGGTCAGGGTGCGCGGCCGACACCGGTGGTGAACTCGCGGGCGCGTGCGGGGCCGCCGGTGCCGGGGGACAGCGGCGGGGTGTCGCGGCCGGCTCCGGTGCGCAGTCCGTCCAGGAACTCCTCGATCGCCTCGCGGGAGGTGTGTTCGGGGATCCAGCCGAGTTCGTCGCGGGCGCGGGAGACGTCCATGAGGGGGACCCGCAGGGCCAGGTCGAACAGGCCGGGGGAGGCGGGGACCAGGTGCAGGGTCCAGGCCACGGCGAGCGCGGCGCGGATCCCGCGGGCGGGCAGGCGGACGGGCCGGGCGTGGAGGAGGTCGGCGAGTTCGGCGGCGTCCAGGACGGGGTCGGCGGCGATGTTGAACGCGCCGCGGGCCTCGCCGAGCGCGGCGAGCGCGAAGGCGCGTCCCGCGTCGGCGGAGTGCAGGGCCTGCAGGCGCAGGCCGGGCAGGTCGGGGACGATGGGGATGAGGCCGGGGCGGGCGAGCCTGCTGGGCAGCAGCGGCCCGGCGAACAGGCGCCGCTGCTGGGCGGCGGTCTGGCGTTCGAAGATGAACCCGGGCCGGATCCGCACGACGCGGCGGCCGGGGTGGCGGGCCTCGTGGGCGTCCAGGAGCCGTTCGACGTAGGACTTCTCGCGGCTGTAGGCGGCGCCGGGCCAGCCGTGGGTGGGCCAGGACTCATCGACAGCGCGGTCCTTGGGGCCGGGGGAGTAGGCGCCGACGGAGGAGGAATACACCAGCGCGGGGACGTCGGCTTCGGCGGCGGCGTCGAACACGCGGGCGCTGCCGACGGCGTTGGTGTCCCAGGTGACGGCGGGCCGGTGGGTGGGTTGGAACAGCCAGGCCAGGTGGATGACGACGTCGGCGCCGCGCAGCAGGGGGACCAGGTCGGTGTCGGTGACGTCGGCCTGGACCCAGTCGGTCTTGGGGGCCAGCCGGCCGGGCCGGCGGCGGGCCAGTCCGGTGATCGCGGTGACGCGCGGGTCGGCGGCGAGCGCGCGGACGGTGCAGGTGCCGATGTTGCCGGTGGCGCCGATGACGACGACCCGCATGTGAACTCCCCCTCGTCGGCCGTCCAGCGGTCAGGTGGACGAGTCCGCCCCATTCCCGCCTGACGTCGATCTATGCGCCGGTGATCGGCCGACCGCACCCCGCAGCGAGTTCCCCGCGCCGTGCGGTCGCCGTGACCGTGTCCCGTGGAGCGTGCCCGGGATCGCGTCGGTGCCATGGCCGGGGTGGGGTCATGCGGGTTCGGGTTGGCCGGGGCGGCAGTGCAGGCAGGGACGGTAGCCGGCGGCGCGCGCGGCGGTGAGGTCGCGGAACCCCTGCCGGTGCGCGGGGGTGATGCGGCGGGCGTCGGCACAGGTGGGGTAGCAGACGATGCCGGTGCTGTCGCTGCCGATCAGGTGGACGCCCCGCGCGGCGAGCCCGGCGAGCTCCTCAAGGTCGACGTCCTCGGCGCGCAGCAGCCGTTCCTTGGCGGCGGCACCGAACACATACCCGCCGACGGCGCCGTCGGAGCGGGTGACACGGTGGCAGGGGATCAGCAGCGGGACGGGGTTGCGGCCGAGCGCGGACCCGACGGCCCGCACCGCCTTCGGCCGTCCGGCCTGCCGGGCGACCCACGCGTAGGGGCGGGTCTGCCCGCGGGGGATGGCGGCGGCGGCGCGCAGCACGGCGGCCTCGAAGTCGGAGAGGCCGCGCAAATCCAGGCGCAGCCCGGCCAGGCGCCCGGTGCGCAGCGCCGGGACCAGCCCGGCGGGCGGGCGGGCGGCGGGCAGCAGCGGCCGGGCGAACCGGGCGCGGAACGCGGCGGTGAAGGCGGGCTCGTCCATCCCGGCGCGCAGGTAGGCGATGCCGTGGTCGGTGAAGGCCACCTGCAGGTCCTCCAGGGGGCCGGGAACGTGGACGCGGCGCGCGGCGATGCGGTCCAGCAGCCCGTCGGGCGCGTCGGCGACCAGCCCGGCCAGGCCGTCCACCAGCGGGTCGGCGGGGCGGCCGTGCCGCGGGGCCGTGCCGCCGCTCGGACCACCGGCCGGGGTGGCGGACATCGTGGGGATGGGGTCGGTGCGGTTCATGGGGTGCCCCCTTGCGGGTGATGGAGCGTGCGGAGCCGGGCCAGGCCCCGGGAGATGTGGGATTTGACGGTCCCCTCCGGCAGGCCCAGCACGGCGGCGATCTCGGCGACGGGCAGGTCGGTGACGTGCCGCAAGACGATGGCGGCACGCTGCGCGGCGGGCAACGCGTCCAGGAGCCCGGCCAGCTCGCGTCCGGTCTCGTGGCGGGCGGCCGCGTCCTCGACGGGCTCGGCGGGGTCGGGCGGGTCGGGGGCGTCCTCCAGCGGCGTGGGCGGCGGCCGCCGCGCCGCAGCCCGCAGCCCGTTGCGCCACAGGTTCGTCAGGATCGTCAGCAGCCACGCGCGGGGCCGCAGCGCCGCGATCCGCTCGGGCGGGTACCCGCACAGGGCGCGGTAGGCGCGCAGGAACGCCTCGGCGGCCAGGTCCTCGGCCTCGGCCCACCGCCCGCACAGCCGCAACGCGGTGGAGAACACCGCACCCCGGTACGCCTCGTACAGGACGGCGAATCCGGCGTCCAGATCCTGGGCAAGCGCCGCGGTGACCTGCCCCGCCACGTCGGTGGCGGGGCCGGTGGTCTCGCCGGCCGGGCCCGGCCCCGCGCCGGCGGCATCGGGGTCGGGAGCGGGCGTGTGGGGGAGTGCTTCGTCCGTGACCGTCACATCCGTTCAACACCGCGGTGACCGGCCCGGTTGCACGGCCCCTTCCCGTTCGGGGCGACCGCCGGCCGAGGCGGCGCCGGGCGAAGGGGGGTCAGCCGAGCCAGCCGGGGCGGATCATGCCGGTCTCGTAGGCCAGGACGACCAGCTGCGCCCGGTCCCGCGCCCCCACCTTGGCCAGGATACGGCTGACATGGGTCTTGGCGGTGGCGGGGCTGAGGACGAGCCGCCCGGCGATCTCCTCGTTGGACAGCCCGGCCGCGACCAGCTCCAGGACCTCGCGTTCACGGTCGGTGAGCGCCGCCAGTTCGGTGGCGGGGGGCGGCGCGGTGATCCGGGACGCGAACTCGGCGATGAGGCGGCGGGTGACGGTCGGGGCCAGCAGCGCGTCGCCGCGCGCCACGACCCGCACGCCGTGGATCAGCTCGGGCGGCTCGGTGTCCTTGACCAGGAACCCGCTGGCACCGGCCTTGATCGCCCCGTACACGTAGTCGTCGAGGTCGAAAGTGGTGAGGATGACGACGCGCACGGCCTCCAGCCGCGGGTCGGTCATGATGCGGCGGGTGGCCTCCAGCCCGTCCAGGACGGGCATGCGGATGTCCATCAACACGACGTCGGGGCGCAGGTCGGCGGACATCCGCACGGCCTGTTCCCCGTTCCCGGCCTCGGCGACGATCTCGATGTCGTCCTCGCCCTCCAGGATCGACCGGAACCCCGCCCGTACCAGTGTCTGGTCGTCGGCCAGCGCCACCCGGATCACGTGATCTCCTCCCTGTGCTCGTGGAGGCCGGACAACGGCGGCCGCGCCCACCCACCCGGCCGCTCGACGATCGTGCTCATGGTCAGGGTGACCAGCAGAACACCCACCGCGAGGACAGCGTCCCCCGGCCGGAGCAGCAGCGGGCCGGGCCGCAGCGGCACGCGCTGCCGGCGCGTCCGGCGGGCCCTCCCGCCCGGCTCGGCCGTCCCGCCGGTTCCGGGTGCCCGCACCGGTCGGGGCGGTCGGGTCTCAGTCACGGCCCCACCGTAGTTCAGCACTTCAGCGACCCCCGGCCGGGACCGCACCGATGATCAGCGTAGCGGTACCAGCGGGCCCACCCGTCCCACCCTCGGCCGGTCACCGGCCGCAGGCGGCCACGACCGTCCGGGCCGGCTGCGGGCTGGTTGACTTTCGGCAGTATCAGCGCAGATCACCGGCTTGTAGCGTGGGACGGGTGAACCACTCGGCGACCACCTCCCAGCGCACCGGGCGGGGCCTGGCCGGCCGGGCAGCGGCCGCACGCGCGAGCCTCGGCGCGGCCAGACCCGCCGTCAGCACCGCGGCACGGACGTTCACCCGGGACGTGCGCACGGGCGCGCTGCGGGCACGGCTACGACGCCCGACCCGGTCCATGCTCGTCAAGGACATCGTGCTGTACACGGTGCTGGCGTTCCCGGTCGCGGTCGGCCTGCTCACCCCGATCGAGGCCGACGGGGCCTGGTGGGCCCAGGCCGCCGGCCTGGTGATCCTGCTCGCCGCGATCACGGTGTCGCGGATCTGGCCGCTGGCGGCGCTGATCGCGGTCGTGGCGCTGCTCCTGCTGAACGGCAACTACGGGTTCGCGATCCCGGTCCTGTCCTACCTGGCGGGGCGACGGTCCGCCAGGGCGCGCCCGGTGCTGTGGGTGTTCACCGGGGTGTTCGTCGGCGGGACGGTGCTGAACCTGCTCCGCGGCATCGACGTGACGACCTGGTTCCCGCTGACGATCTGGCTGGTGCTGCTGGGCGTCCTGCCCTGGCTGGTGGGCCGCTACTGGCGCCAGTACCAGGAACTGCTGCGCGCCGGGTGGGAGCGCGCGGACCGGCTCGAGCGCGAGCAGCGCATCATCGCCGACCGGGAGCGGCTGCGCGAGCGCGCCCGGATCGCCCAGGACATGCACGACTCCCTCGGCCACGAACTGGCGCTGATCGCGGTCCGGGCGGGGGCGCTGCAGGTGGCGTCCGGGCTGGACGAGCGGCACCGGCACGCGGCGGCGCAACTGCGCGCCGGCGCGGCCGAGGCGACCGAGCACCTGCGGGAGATCATCGGGGTGCTGCGGGTGGACACCGCCGGCGAGGCCGAGGCCGGCGAGGGCGACGGCCGGGGCGGCCCGCGGATCCGCCCGACCGGGGAGAGCATCCCCGATCTGGTGGAGCGTGCCCGCGCCTCGGGAATCCCGGTGCGCCTGGCGTTCACCGGCACGCCCAGCGGCCCGGGCAGCGGCGGCGGCGCGGACGGCGACCCGCTCCCGGCGCTGGCCGGGCTGGTCGGCCTGGCGGCGCACCGTGTCGTTCAGGAAGGCATCACCAACGCCGTCAAGCACGCCCCGGGCGCCGCCGTCACCGTGACCTTGGGCCCCACCGTGCACGCGGCCGCCGGCAGAGAAACCGGAACAGACACCGACGCTGACGGGACCGCCGGCGGGGACGGGGTGGTCCGGGTGACCGTGACCAACGAGCCCCCCAAGGCGCCACCGTTGATGCCGCTCGGCGGCGGGAGCGGCCTGACGGGCCTGGCCGAGCGTGTCCGCCTGACCGGCGGGACGCTGCGCGCAGGCCCCACCGCCGGCGGCGGGTTCGAGATCGTCGCCGACCTGCCCACCACACCGCCCGCCTCCGCCGACGCGTCCGCGACGGTGCAGGACGCCGCGCCGCGGGCGGTGTCCGACCACGGCGCACCCGCCGGCGCCCCCCACTCCGGCCACCCCGCTTCCACCGACGCCGCCCCGGGCGCGGGGGAGTGGGCGTCGGAGTCGGCGCGGTACCTGGAACGCGAGCGCCGCCAGGTGCGGCGCGGCCTGATCGTGGCGATCGCCGTCCCCGCCGGGTTGATCATGGTGTTGGCGGCGGTGATGGTCGTCTACTTCGTGTCCGCCACGTTCGACTCGGTGCTGCGGCCCGCCGACTACGACGCGCTGCGCGTCGGGGACCCGCAGGCCCGGGTGGAGCGGGTCCTGCCATCCCGGGAGGCGATCGGCGTCGGCGACATCCGGCTCCAACACCCCGAACCGGCCGGCGCGGACTGCCGCTACTACCGCCCGGACGCCAACGTGCTGGGCCTCAGCCGCATCTACCGGCTGTGCTTCACCAACGGCACCCTGACCAGCAAGAACACCTACCCCAGCGGCACCACCGGGAAGGACGGCCAGTGATCCGGGTTCTGCTCGCCGACGACGAGGCGATGATCCGCGCGGGAGTCCGGGCGATCCTGTCCGCCGACGCGGGGATCGAGGTGGTCGCCGAGGCCGCCGACGGCCACCAGGCGGTCGAGCTGACCCTCGGCCACCGCCCGGACGTGACCTTGCTGGACATCCGGATGCCACGGCTGGACGGCCTGGCCGCCGCGGCCGAGCTGCGCCGCGTCGCCCCCGCCACCGGCGTGATCATGCTGACGACGTTCGGGGAGGACGAGTACATCGCCCAGGCCCTGTCGGGCGGCGCGAGCGGTTTCCTGCTCAAGTCCGGGGATCCCCGCGAGCTCATCGCCGGCGTCCGGGCCGTCGCCGACGGCGCCGCCTACCTGTCCCCGAAGGTCGCCCACCGGGTGATCACGGATCTGAGCGGCGGCCGCATGTCCAGCGGCGCCCGCGCCCGCGAACGCACCGACGGCCTCACCCCGCGCGAGCGGCAGGTCCTCGCGCTGCTGGGCGCGGGCCTGTCCAACGCCGAGATCGCCGGGCGGCTGCACGTCGTGGAGGGGACCGTCAAGGCGTACGTGAGCGCCATCCTGACCCGCCTGGACGTCCGCAACCGCGTCCAGGCCGCGGTGATCGCCTACGAGGCGGGTCTCGTCGACGGCATCGACGAGACCCCCCGCACCCCCTGACCCCCCGGCACCGCCTGACACGCACCACCCGCCCCCGGCCGAAAAGGGACGGGGGCGAGGTGGTCAGCCGTCGCGGCGGCGCAGGACCACCACCCCGCCCCACAAGGCGGCACCCGCCCACACCACCAGGATCACCAGCCCCACCGACCCCGGGTAGGGGCCTCCGCCGCCGGCCAGGAAGTACCGCCCCGCGCTGCTGGGCAGACCGTCCGACACCCGCACCAGCAGCTCCGAACGGCTGTTGGCCAGCGTGACCGGCACCACCATCAGAAACAGGAACGCCGAGGTCAGCGTCGCGGCGGTGCTGCGCAGCACCGCCGCGACCCCCAGGATCATCAGGCTCACCAACGTCAGGTACACACCGGACGCGACCGCGTCCCGCACCAGATCACCACCGCTCAACCGCCCCCACTCCTTCAGGACCGGATCCGCGGTCGCCGTCCCCACCAGGGTCAGCACGATCCCCGCGGGGAACACCACCCCCGCGACCACCGCCCCCTTGGCCAGCATCATCCGCCACCGCACCGGCACGCACTGCAGCGTCGTGCGGATGCTGCCGGTCGCGTACTCCCCGGTGAGCGTCAAGATGGCCAGGGCCAGCACCACGAACTGCACCATGTCCATCGCCCTGGCCGCGACCCCGCTCGCCGACACCACGCCCGCGGGATGGTCCCCGACACCGGGGTGATTGTTGGTCGCCACCGTCGAGGACGCCTTGATCAGGCAGATCAGGGCCATCATCACCAGCGCACCGGCCAGCACCCACGCGGTCGAGCGCAGCGACCACATCTTCGTCCATTCGGCGGCGACAGCCCCGCGGGTGCCGCCCCCGGTCACCTCCGACGGCCCGCCGCGCGCCTCCCGCGTCCCCGCGCCCGTTCCCGCGGCGCGGCCCCCGGTCACACCCGTCGTCCCTGGCGTCCCCGTCGTCATCACCGGGCCCCCGTCCCCGCGCCGGGCAGCGGCGCGGCGTACTCCACGCTCGCGCCCGTCAACTCCATGTACGCCTCCTCCAGCGAGGCGGCCACCGCACTCAACTCCAGCAGCGGCGCCCCGCCCTGGTAGGCGATCAGCCCGACCCGCTCCATCGGCAGGCCCGCCACCATCAGCGCGTCCTCGCCCGCCCGCCTCACCTCGGCGCCCTCGGCCTCCAGCCGCGCCACCAGCTCCCGCGACCTCGGGCTGCGGACCCGCACCGCGTTGCGGGAACTGCCCGCGATGACCTCCGCGACCGGCGCATCCGCGATCAGCCGCCCCTTCCCGATCACCACCAGCTGGTCGGCGGTCAACTGCATCTCGCTCATCAGGTGGCTGGAGACGAACACGGTGCGCCCCTCGGCCGCCAACGACCGCATCAACCGCCGCACCCACAGCACCCCATCGGGGTCCAGCCCATTCACCGGCTCGTCGAACATCACCACCGCCGGATCCCCCAGCAGCGCCCCCGCGATCCCCAGCCGCTGCCCCATCCCCAGAGAGAACGACCCGGCGCGCTTCCCGGCGACCGCCTGCAACCCGACCGTGGCCAGCACCTCCTCCACCCGGCCCGCGGCGATCCCGTTGCTGCGCGCCATCGCCAACAGGTGCCGGCGCGCCGACCGTCCCGGATGCACCGCCTTGGCGTCCAGCAGCGCCCCCACCTCCCGCAGCGGGTGCCGCAGCCGCCCATACGGGCGGCCGCCGACCAGCGCCTCACCGGCGGACGGGCGGTCCAGACCGAGGATCATCCGCATCGTCGTGGACTTCCCGGCCCCGTTGGGTCCCAGGAACCCGGTGACCCGCCCCGGCGCGATGTCCAGGGTCAGGTCCCGCACCGCGGTCTTGTCCCCGTACCGCTTCGTCAGACCCCGCAGCGTGATCATCGAGCCTCCCGTCCGTGGTGTGCCGTCACGGATCCGAAGCTAGGAGGCGGGGGAGGGGCGCCGCAGTGCGCGAACGTCGCCGTCCGACCCCCACTTTCGTCAGGGCCCACCCCGGGCACACCACAGCCATGCCTGACCCGCCACGCCGGCCCCACCACACCAGCGGGCCGGCCTCCAGACGGCGCCGCAGCACCACCCAGAGACCGGCCCGGCCTCGCCAACGCGCCCGCGCTACCGGAGCGGACGTCCCCCTCCGACACCGCCCATCACGTCCGGCATCGTGACCGCCGCCTCCCCACCACCCGCGACCGCACCCGCGGGGGCACCGGCCGGAGCAGCCTGCGGCGCACCGACCGCACCCGCGGGCACGACCGGACGCCCCGTCGCTGCCTCCGGCACCCCCACCGGAGGTACCGGGACCCGACGCGCCCCCAGCAGCACCACCCCCGCCGGGACCCCCCGCAGCACCTCCACCAGCGGCTCGGCGACCCGCACCAGCACCAGCGCCATGACCGGGGCCACCACGACCCCGACCACGAACCCCATCGCCACGTCATGCGGGTAGTGCACCCCCACGAACACCCGCGAGAACGCCATCAGCGCCGCCAGCGGCAGCACCAGCGGCGCCATCGCCCGCCACGCCACCACGATCGCCGCCGCCGACCCCGCCGCGATCGTCGCGTGGTTGCTCGGGAACGACCAGTCACCCGGCGACGGGCACGCCGCGATGTTCATCGCACCCGCCACCGCACGGCACGGACGCTCCTCCCGCAGGTAGCTCTTGGAGACCTCGCTCACCAGATACGCCGCGACCATCGCCAACGGCGCCGACAGCGCCAGCCCCATCGCCCGCGCGTCCCCGCCGCGCGCCCGCCACCAGCCCGCCACGAACAGCACGGCGAACAGCAGCAGCCCCGCGTCCGTGCCGACCTCCGCCAACGAATGCACCCACGACGGCGTGCCGTGCGCGAACCCGGTGATGTCCCGGTACAGGTCGGCACTGAAGTCTGGCGCTCGCATACTCTCCCTCACGATCGAGGCGGCCTCTCCAGGAAATGAGATCCCGGACAGACCGCCAAAGTTCACTCTACGTTCACGAACACGTAAAGCCTGTCACGTAAGGGCGCCCACGCGCCGAGAATCCACCCCACCGTCCCCGATACTTCGATTTCGCCCGCCACGCACCTGTGCTCCCCACGCACAAGAACCCCGGACGCGGCCCCCTACCGGACGCCCGTCTTCGTTACGGCCTTCTCATCCTCCGACGCGGTGTCGCGCGGGGGAGCGGCCTCCACCGGTGCGGCGGCACGGCGACGGTGGAGAAGGAAACGGGTGACCTCCACCGCGGCGGTCACCGCAAGGGCCAGCCCCAGCCCCACCGCGACCCCCTTGATCGGATCGTCCTCGAACGCGACCCCGCCGACGTAGCCCAGCACCGTCCCATACAGCGCCCACGACACCGCCGCGATCCCCGCGAACAGCGAGAACGACCGCAGCCGATACGCGACCACGCCCATCGTCATGGTCACCGCCGTCCGCCCACCCGGCACATACCGCGCCACGACCAGGATCATCCCGCCGCGCTCGTCCATCGTGCGGCGCGCCCACACGAACGCCTTGTGCCGCCGCGTCCCCGGCCGCAGCCCCCGCGTCAACCGCCCACCCGAACCCCGCCCGATCAGATACGCCACATGGTCTCCCACGAACGCCCCGAGCGCCGCCAGCACCACCACCAGCACCGGCTCCGGACGGCCCGACGCTGCGTACACCCCCGCGGTGATCACCATGCTCTCGCTCGGCACCACCGGAAAGAACCCGTCGATCGCGGCCACCGCGAACAACGCCAGATAGAACCAGGGCGAGGTCACCGCCGTGTGCAGGAACTCCACAACACCGTCCATCTCCCCGACGCTAGAAAACGATCACCGGGAGCGCATCGGACGGAAGACCAGGACCGACCCCCACTTTCGGCAGTACACCGCCAGGACGGACACGGGTCCTGCGAACGATGTACCGGCGGATCCTCACCCCGCAGGACGACATCGCCTCCCACCACCGGCGACCCTGGAAGCAGGCACGAACACGAACATGTGGAGGGAGGCCCGCCATGCAACCGCAGGACGACACCACCGCGTCCACCACCACCCCCGTCACCGCGACCCCCACGGCTGCGGGGACGGTGCGCGCGTCCGACAGCGACCGGGACGCCGTATCTGGGCCGCGATCCTCCTGTCCTACGCCATCTGGCCTTCCCACGACGACCGCTGACCCGCGCAGATCGGACGGGTGACCCACCGCCTCCCCGCCGTCACCGCGGCAGCGACACACCTCACCGCGACTCACCCGCGACGCGGACGCCCTTCGACCGGCCCCAGCAGCGGATGCACCCGCATCGCCGCCTCCAGCTCACCCGGCAACTCGTCGCGGTAACGCGCCAGCGTCGACAGGTCCGCATGCCCCAGCACCCGCCGCACCGCGTCCATGTCCGTCGCCGCCGCCAGCAGATGCGTCGCCGTCGTATGCCGCAGCCCGTGCGGCGTCACCCCCCGCCGCCGGCCCGGCTCCACCCGCGCCAGCACCCGGTCGATCACCGCCTGCACGTCACCGCGCGCCAACCGCCGCCCCCGCCACGACAACAGCAGCGCCCGCGGCTCGCGCCCCCGGTCCAGCACCCGGCGGCCATCACGCAGGTAGGCGTCCAGCACCTCCACCACCGGGCGGGGCAGCGGCACGTCCCGCGTCCGCCCGCCCTTACCGAAGATCCGCCAGTACCGCGTCCCGGCGTTCACGAAGAAGTCCTCGGAGTTCGCCCGCGTCAGCTCCGACACCCGCGGACCCACCGCCGCCAGCAACAACACGATCAGCCCGTCCCGCAACTCCGTCCGCTGATCGGGCCGCCCGCCCGCCGCGGGCGCCACCTCCACCAGCTCCCGCGCCGCCCCCAGCAGCCCCTCCGCCTGCTCGGCCGTCAACGCCCGCCGCTCGGCCCGCAGCCCGCCCCGATGCCGGGGACGCAACGTCACCGCCTGCATCGGGTTCAGCTGCACCCAGCCCGCGACCAGCGCGTACTGGAAGAACGCCGACACCGAACGCCGGAACCGCGCCTGCGACGCCGCGCTCTGCGACGGAGCGCCGGCACCCGACCCCGCGCGCTCACCGCCGGGCACCGCAGCCGCCTCGGCCTCCGGTCTGGCGGGACGGGACCGCCGCCCGTCCGGCTTGCGGGCGAACCGCAGCAGCACCGCGTCGACGTCCTCACCCGACAGATCGTCCAGTACCCGTTCAGGTCCCGCCAGCGCCGCGAACGTCACCACGTCTCGCGCATACACCTCCGCCGTCCCGGGCGCGAGCGCACCCGTCGACGCCTTCGCTCGGACCATCTCCACATAACGGTCGACCGTCTCGGTCACCGTCAGCCGCTGGACATCACTGGGACGCACCCGCCGGACGCTACCGTTCCCCACCGACGAAACCCATAAGATCCAGAACGTGACCGACCGGAATCTGTTCGACCAGGTCGGCGAGGTCGTCCGGGGAGCGGCCCCGCCCGCCCTCGGCCGGCTGCACCTGCACGTCCGCCACAACGGCCTCAAGGCCTGGTTCGGCGACCCCGGGACGCAACGCGAGCACTACGAGGCCCAGATCATCCCTGCCGAGATCGCCCCCGGCGCCCGCACCCGCGCCCTGGAGATCGGTTTCCACGCCGAACACCCCGCCGAACCCGACAACCAGGCCGTCCTGACCCGCCTCCTCGCCGTCGAAGCCGCCTGGCGCCCCGACCTCGGCGACGACCCCGACACCGGTGTCTTCCTCGGCCGCGGCATCTGGCGCCGCATCTCCGAGACCTGGCCCGACCCCGACCTGGACGCCGCCGACGTCCCCTTCGAGATCGGTGTCCGCCTCGTCGACTACATGCGCGCCCTCGAACCCCATCGCTGACCGCCACGGGCACCACGAACCCGCGGCCGCCGCGCCGGGCCCAGACGCCCGGGGGAGAGGTGACGCTCAATCCTGGACGGACCGGGTAGAGCACCCTGGACGAGGGGAGGGAGAGCCGTGGTCGCGGTCGGCACGTCCGGATGGCAGTACACCGACTGGCGCGGCGTGCTCTACCCCTCTGGCCTGCCGCAACACCGCTGGCTCCACCACTACGCGCAAGAGTTCCGCACCGTGGAGAACAACAACGCCTTCTACCGCCTGCCCGACCACGCCACGTTCGAGCGGTGGCGCGACGCCACCCCGCCGGGGTTCGTCATGGCCGTCAAGGCCAGCCGGTATCTCACCCACATGAAACGGCTGCACGACCCGCGGGAACCCGTCGCGCGTCTCATGGACGCCGCCGGGGGACTGGGCGGCAAGCTCGGCCCCGTCCTGCTGCAACTGCCGCCGACCCTGCGGTGCGCCCCCGAGCGCCTCGATGCCTGCCTGCGCTGCTTCCCCCGCGGCGTCCGCGTGGCCGTGGAGCCCCGGCACCCGTCCTGGTGGACGGGGGAGGTCCGTCGCGTCCTGGAACGCCGCGGGGCCGCTCTGTGCTGGGCCGACCGCCTCGGCAGGCCGATCACCCCGCTGTGGCGGACGGCCGACTGGCTCTACCTGCGGCTCCACGAGGGCGCCGCGTCCCCGAGGCCGCTGTACGGGGACCGCGCCCTGAGAAGCTGGGCCCATCGTATCGCGCCCGCAGACGACGCCTACGTCTATTTCAACAACGACCAGGGCGCCGCCGCCATCCGCAACGCCCACCGCTTCATCACCCTCACCTAACCCGACAAAAGACAACAAACTATGTAAAGCAGACAGAAGCTGAATTCTGTTCGGTATCAGAACCAGAACCCCGAAGCCCTGACCGGCGCCGCATCCACCACCTATCCACCACATCCAGATCCGGCAGCCGGCGCCCCCGAAGGTTCTGACATGCTCGGCGCCGGTCGGCGCGGCGCGGCGTGGGTCCGAACCGTCCGCGCGGCCCGCCGAGGCGGGCCGACGCCGGCCCACCAGACCCGCCCACATTGATGATCTTGACCTTGACGCAAGATTATCCGGGCGATTGAGCTGATGGCCGCGAACCGCCCGGCCACCTCACCGATCCCCGGGCCCGGACGAGTCGCCGACTCAAATAGCTCCCGGACGCTCCAGGTGTAACCGGCGCACGAAAGTGACCGACTTGCCCCCTTCTCACGGGGTCTGATCGTTGGTCGATAATGAACATTATGTTAAGTAGCGGTGATCCCCGGGGCGGTTGATCGCGGCGGGGTGAGGGTCGGCCGCCGGGGTCAGGTGAGGTGGTGGAGGGCGTCGCCGATGGCGGCGATGCCCCCGGTGATGCTCGAGGGCGTCGCGGCGGCGTAGCCGAGGACCAGTCCGGGGCGGTGGCGGCGCTGTCCGTGCCACGACAGTGGCTGGGTTTTCACGCCGCGTGCCAGAGCGGCGGCGGCCAGGGCGGTGTCGGGGAAGGTTCCGGGGAAGGTGACGGTCAGGTGCAAGCCGGCGGCGGCGCCGTGGACGACCGCGCCGGGCAGGTGCGCCCGGATCGCGGTGATCATTGTGTCGCGGCGGCGGCGGTGCCGGCGGCGCAGCAGCCGCAGGTGCCGCTCCATCTCCCCCGATTCCATCAGCCGCGCCAAGACCAGTTGCGGCAGGGCCGCGTTGCCGAGGTCGGCGAATCGTTTGGCGTCCACGAGCGCGTCGCGGTGACCGGGTGGCGCGAGGACCCAGCCGATCCGCAGCGCGGGTGCCAGCAGTTTGGACACGCTTCCGGCGTAGAAGAGGCGTTCGGTGAGCATGGAGCGCAGTGCCGCGACGGGCGGCCGGTCGTAGCGGTGCTCGGCGTCGTAGTCGTCCTCGATGACGATGCCGCCGGCCGCGTTCCAGTGCATCAGGTCCCGGCGGCGGGGTCCGTCCAGGACGACGCCGGTGGGGAACTGGTGGGCGGGGGTCAGGAGCACGGCCGGCGCGCCGGAGGCGCGGAGCCGGTCGACGCGGACGCCGCCGGCGTCGACGGGGATCGGTGGGGTGCCCATCCCCCAGTACGCCAGGTGCTGGCGGGTGCCGAGGGAGCCGGGGTCTTCGACGGCGATGTCCTGGATGCCGTCGCCGGTCAGGACGCGGGCCAGGAGCCCGAGGGCCTGTGCGGTGCCCGCGACGATGATGATGTCGTCGGGGTCGGCGCGGATCCCTCGGTTGCGGGCCAGCCACGCCGCGACGGCGGTGCGCAGTGCGGGTGTCCCGCGCGGGTCGCCGTAGCCGAGGGCGGGTGCCGACAGCTCGGCCAGGACGGACCGTTCGGCGCGCAGCCACGCCGCTCGGGGGAATGCCGCCAGGTCGGGTACGCCGGGTGACAGGTCGACGCGGGCGGGTGCGGCGCGGAGCGCGTCGAACACCTCGCTGCCCGGAACGCCGGGGAAGGCGCTGTCGGTGGTGTCGGCTAGTTCGGTTCGTGCCGGCGGCGCGGCGGGGTGCGGCGGTGTCGGCGAGGAAGGCGGGGGTGGGGCGAGGGGTGCGGCGACGACGACGGTGCCGCCGCGTCCGCGTCCGGCGACGTGTCCGTCGTCGACGAGCCGCTGGTATGCCTCGGTGACCACGCCCCGTGACACGCCCAGGTCCGCGGCCAGGACGCGGCTGGCCGGCAGGCGGCCGCCCAGCGGGAGCCGGCCGTCGCCGATCGCGTCGCGTAGCCGGCCCGCCAGCCAGTCCGAGAGCCCACCCGGCGGGGCGTCGGCGGGGTCCAGTTGCAGGAAGTCCGCGCCGGTCCCCGTTATGGTCCGGTCATCGCCCGCATCATTGGACCTGTTCATCAGGCCATTGTGGCGCCACGGTGGGCTCCATGGGAACACGCACCGGGACGCATACGGGGGCGGCGCGGCGCTATGTCCACGGTTACTCCGAGGACGAGACACGCCGGCTCGGGGATCAGGCCGACACCCTTGCGGCGCTGCTGCACGACGGGACCGCCTATCCCCCGGGCAGCCGCGTGTTGGAGGCCGGTTGTGGTGTGGGCGCCCAGACGGTGCACCTGGCCGCGTCCAGTCCCGGTGCGGACGTGGTCGCGGTGGATGTGTCGGCCGCGTCGTTGGCGCGGGCCCATGCCCGTCTGACGGCCCTCTCCCCCGTCCCGGCCGCCGGTGGGCTGTCAGCGGGCGCCGGGCGGGTGGAGTTCGTGCGCGCCGACCTGCACGCGCTGCCGTTCGCCGACGCCGAGTTCGATCATGTGTTCGTGTGTTTCGTGCTGGAGCACCTGCCCGACCCGGCGGCGGCGCTGGCGGCGGTGCGGCGGGTCCTGCGGCCCGGCGGGACGATCACTGTGATCGAGGGCGACCACGGGTCGGCGTTCTTCCACCCCGACAGCGCCGCCGCCCGCGCCGCGATCGGCCATCTGGTGCGGTTGCAGGGCGCCGCGGGTGGTGACGCGCTGCTGGGCCGCCGCCTCCAGCCGCTGCTGTCGGCCGCCGGGTTCGAGCGTGTCGAGGTCCGTCCCCGCACCGTCTACGCCGACCGGACGCGGCCGACGCTGATGGAGGGTTTCACTCGTGCCACGTTCATCGCGATGGTCGCGGCCGTCCGTGACGCGGCCGTCGCCGCCGGGCTCACCGATCCCGGGTCCTTTGATCGGGGCATCGCCGACCTGGAGGCCACGGCCCGTGAGGGTGGGACGTTCCACTACACCTTCGTCAAGGGTGTGGCCGTCAACCCGTGAGGGCCTTCCCGGGGCGGGCCGCGATGACGGCCCTGGCCGGTGCACCGCTCGCTGCGGGGGCCGGAGGGGCGGGTCGGCGCCGGGTCCCGCAGCGCCCCCGGCCGTCTGGCGGCCGGGGGCGCTGCGGCACCGGCTCGTTGCGGGGCGAGCCGGTGCCGGTGGCGCCGATACCGGAGGAAACGGGTCAGGGGCGGGTGAGTTCGGCGCGCATCCGGTCCAGGCCCATCGGCCCCAGCGCCAGTGCGCGGCGGTGGAAGTCCTTGAGGTCGAACGACGCGCCCGCGCGGGCGCGTGCCACCTCCCGGGCTTCCAGCCACACCTTCTCCCCCACCTTGTAGGCGATGGCCTGCGCCGGAAGTCCCAGATACCGGTCGATCTCGAAGTTGATCGCCGCCTCCGGCTGGGGGCCCGCGTGGGCCCGCAGGAACTCCAGCCCGAGCTGCGGCGTCCACCGCTCGCCCTCGTGAAAGCCGGCGCCTGCGGGGATCTTCAGTTCCAGGTGCATCCCGATGTCCAGGATGACCCGGGCCGCGCGGAACTGCTGCCCGCCCGCGAGCATCCCCAGCCGGTGCGCCGGATCGTGGTAGTAGCCGAGCTCTCCCATGAGCCGTTCGGCGTACAGGCCCCACCCCTCGCAGTACCCGGGGTACAGCTCGCTGGACAGCCGCTGGAACCGGTTCAGGCCGGTGTTCAGGATGGTCACGCCGAGCTGCAGGTGATGCCCGGGGACACCCTCGTGGAACATGATGCCCGGCACCGTCCACGTCACGATGTCCTGGTCACGGTCCTTGACCGTCCACCACACCCTGCCCGGACGCGACAGGTCCTCCGAGGGCGCCAGGTAGTAGACGCCCGACTCCACCGGCGGGATCCGGCACTCGATCCGCCGCAGCGGCTCGGGGATGTCGAAGTGGACGCCGTCCAGGTCGCCGATGGCACGGTCGGCCAGTTCCTGGATCCAGGCCCGGAACGCGTCCGCGCCGCGGATGCGGTAGGCGGGGTCGGCGTCCAGCGCGGCGCGCACCGCCGGCAGCGGTTCGCCCGGCAGGATCCGCTCCCCCGCCTCGTCCATCTCGGTCTCGATCCGGGCCAGTTCCTCCCAGCCCCACGCGTAGGTCTCCTCCAGGTCCAGGGTGGTGCCGAGCAGGTCGCGGACGCCCAGCTGGTACCGGTCGGCGCCCAACGCGTCCCGTTCGGGCGCGCGGGCGGCGAGCTCCCCGGACAGGAACTCCGCGAACTCGGTGAGCGCCCGGGACGCGTCGGCGACGGCGTCGTCCAGTTCGGCGCGTAGCGGGCCGGCGCCGTGCCGGGCGGCGAGTTCGGCCAGGCAGCCGGGGGTCTCCAGGCAGCCCTGGACATTGCGGGCAACCTGGCGGCGCGCGATGACCCGCCCGTTCTGGCAGGCCGCGACCAGGCCGGTGCGCAGCGCGTCCAGGGCGCCCGGCAGCGCCCTCAGCCGGCCCCGGACGGCGTCCCAATCGGTGTCAGGGCCGCGGTCCAGCAGCTCGATCGCGATGCGGAGCCGCTGTAGTGGCCCCTCCAGCGTGTTCAGGGCCGTGTCGTGGACACGGGCGTCGTGCAGGGCCAGGTCGGTCTCCAGCCGTTCTCGCAGCACGGCCGCGGCGATCCGGTCGCAGTCGGCCTCCGTCCCTGGCGCGGTGCCCGCGGCGGTGCCGGGAACGGTTCGGGGGGTGGTGCTTGGCGGGGAGTCCGGCGCGGTGCCGCCGGAACCGGCGGCGGAAGCGGAAGCGGGGGGCGCGGCGGGAGCCAGGGCGTCCAGGCGGGCGAGGGTGGCGCGTGCCAGGTCGGCGCGGGCCGCCAGCCCGTCGGGGCCGTAGTCGGTCAGACGGGAGTCCTGCCCGGCGATCCCCATGATCGCCGCCTGGCACGGGTCCAGGACGGCGAGCTCGTCCATGTAACGGTCGACGAGGTCATCCAGTGCGGTCATCGCCCAAGGCTACGGCGCGCCGCCCCGGTAGGGCGATCATGTGTCCGTGAGCGTTCCCGGGGAACCACCCGCCCCGCGGGCCACGATCTTCACCGGTGTGTCACCCGGGCGCCATCCGCCCGTCGCCGTCACGTTCGGCACCACCGTCCCCACCCGTCTCGGCAGCCGAGTCGCCTGGGGCTGTGACCTGCGTGGACCGCCGGGGCCGCCGGGACGGTGAGGGCCGCCGGGGGTGCGCGGCGGCGACCCAGCCGTCGGCGGTGGCGGCCAGCCACGCGATGCCCGCGTCTGCGCGTGCCCGGTCGCCGGTGTTCAGGACGTCCAGTTGCAGACCCGCGAACACCGCGTTCTGAACCGTCGCATAATGCCGTGCGTCCGGGTCCGTAACCCCCCGTGTCCGAAACGAGGCGGCAACGAACTCGACGCGGTCGGCCAGCAGCCGCGTCACCTGACCCGCCAGCCGCCCGCCCGCCGCCAGACCCTCGATCTCGTGGACGAGTCGTGTGAACGGCAGGTTCTCCTCGGCCAGCTGCCGCTCCCACGCCGCCTGGACGATCTCGCCCATCGGGCGCTCGCCGTCCCAGCCCGGCAGCGCCCGCAGCCGTTCGCGCTGCAGCTCGTCCAGCCGCGCCAGCACCGCCCCCACCAGCTCGGCCTTGTCGGCGAAATGATGCGTCAGCACCCGCGTGCTCTGCCCCAGATGCCCGGCCAGGGGCCGCATCGACAGCCCCGCCAGGCCGTGCGCGGCCAGATAGTCGATCACCTGGTCGAGCAGTTCGGTGCGGCGCCCCCGATCGCGCGGCCTGCCCACCGCCACCCCCTCCGGTGCCCTGACTCGATGAGCTTCCTCCCCCGCCGGGTACCCGTCCCGGCGGCCGGACGTGCAGGTGGGCTCTACCGGGCCTCGGCGGCCAGCCGCACTCCCAGCCCCACCAGCACCACGCCCGACAGCTGTTCCAGCCGCCGCCGTACCACCGGACGGCCCAGCACCCGCCGCGCCGAGCCGACCAGCCACACCACCGCCGCGTACCACGCCAGGTCGATCAGGGCCCACAGCACCGAGAACCCCGCCAGCGTCACCGGCACCGACCATCCGTCCGGGACGAACTGCGGCAGGAACGACACCGCGAACACCCCCGCCTTCGGGTTCGCGACATTGGTGACCAGGCCCAGCCGGAAACACCGCCACCCCGACACGCGGTCCTCACCGGCGCCGCCCGCGTCCATCCCGTCCATGATGCCGGGGTCCTGCGCCCCGTCACCGGACGCGCCGCGCCGCGCCCGCCACAACGCCCGCACGCCGAACCACACCAGCACCGCCGCGCCCGCGACCCGGAGCCCGTCATAGGCCAGCCGCGACGCCGCCAGCAGCGCCGACAGTCCCACCGCCGCCGCCAGCCCCCACACCAGCACCCCGGCCTCGTTCCCCAGGACCGTCGCCAGCCCGCCGCGGCGCCCCGTCCGCAACGACTGACGCATGATCACGACTGTGCTCGGGCCCGGCGCCACCGCGATCAGCACGGCCGCGCCCGTGAAAGCGATCAGACTTTCCAGCATCCCCTCATGCTGCCCACCCCCACGCCACCACGCAACGCAAAAACCCAGCACCAAACCCCACAGAACGCCGCCAACCAGGTCAGACCGGACCACCGTCGTCTCCGCCGCCACCCGACGGCGACGGACCCGGCGTCGTCGGAGCCGACGGGCTCACCGGCGGCGGAGACGGCGACGGCCGCGGCGACGACGGCTTCCGCGACGGTGAGGGCACCTGCGCCGTCGGCGTCGGCTCCGGCGGCAACGGCGGCGGCTCCTTCGCCTTCGGCTGGCACGCGAACAACACCCCCATCAGCAACGCCAGCACCACCAACGCCGCCGCCAACGACAGCACCGCCGCCACCAAGTTCCGCTCCGGCGGCCGCTCCCCCACCACCTCCGGCCCCGGAACCGGCCGCTCCAGCGGACGATCCAACGCCGGCTCCCCCGACCCCAACCAGTACGGCTGAAACCCCGGCCCCCGCCGCCCCCACCGGCCCCGGAACGACCCCTCCAACAACACCGGCTCCAAGAACCGCTCCGCGCCCGCCCGCTCCGCCTCATACGCCGTCGCCACCCACGGCGCCGGACCATCCGGCTGCGCCGCCACCACCGGCGCCGGCCCACCCGGCACCAGCCCCGGCACCCCACCCCGCCCCGGCACCGCCGCGTTGATCGCCGCCCGGAACCGGTCCCGCGCCGCCGCATCCCCCGCCGCGCCCCGGTTCAGAACCGCCACGCTCGCGCGCCGCCCCTCCCCGTCCACCCCCAGGAACACGATCCCCGCCGGCGTCTCCGACAACCGCGCCGACAAGCGATACGGCCCCAACTGCGCGGGATCACCCGGGGGCAACGGCCTCGACATGCCGCCACACTAACAACCCGCCCCCGCCCCGACGGCCCGCAAACCCCCACCCGACCACACCCGGAACCCCACCCCGCCCCCGCCCGTATAACCCTCCGAACACACCCCCCAACCGATCACCTCCGACACGCAGGTATCCGGCACGAACGGGTACAAGTGATCGCGTAGGGTCAGAAGGCGCCCGCCCGCACACCCGAGGACACCGAGGGACACCAGATGACCATCGCCGCGCACGATGTCGACGAGGCCGCGGCCCAGCTGCAGAGCACCGTCACCGAGGTCAAAAAGGTCATCGTCGGCCAGGAACACATGGTCGAACGGATGGTCGTCGCGCTCCTCGCCCACGGCCACTGCCTCATCGAAGGCGTCCCCGGCGTCGCCAAGACCCTCGCCGTCGGCACCCTCGCCCGCGTCGTCGGCGGCACCTTCGCCCGCCTGCAGTTCACCCCCGACCTCGTCCCCTCCGACATCGTCGGCACCCGCATCTACCACCCCTCCACCGAACAGTTCGACGTCGAACTCGGCCCCGTCTTCGTCAACTTCGTCCTCGCCGACGAGATCAACCGCGCCCCCGCCAAGGTCCAGTCCGCCCTCCTGGAGGTCATGGCCGAACGCCAGGTCTCCCTCGGCGGCAACACCTACCCCCTCCCCCGCCCCTTCATCGTCCTGGCCACCCAGAACCCCATCGAATCCGAAGGCGTCTACCCCCTCCCCGAAGCCCAACGCGACCGCTTCCTCATGAAGATCGACGTCCACCACCCCGCCGCCCACGAGGAACTCCAGATCCTCCAGCGGATGAGCGTCGACCCACCCGAGGCCACCCCCCTCCTGGACACCACACGCCTCGCCGGCCTCCAACGCGCCGCCGAAGAGGTCTCCGTCCACGAACTCATCGCCGACTACATCGTCCGCCTCGTCATGGCCACCCGCGAACCCGACCAGTACCGCCTGCCCGACCTGCGCACCGTCATCGAGATCGGCGCCAGCCCCCGCGCCACCCTCGGCCTGGTCGCCGCCGCCCGCGCCCTGGCCCTGCTGTCGGGCCGCGACTACGTCCTGCCCGACGACGTCCGCGCCGTCGCCCGCGACGTCATCGCCCACCGCCTCGTCCTCACCTTCGACGCCCTCGCCGACGGCATCGACCCCGGCGACGTCGTCACCCAGATCCTCACCGCCGTCCCCCCGCCCCGCGTGGTCTGGAACCACGGAGCAGCGGCGGTGACCACCGCATGAGCCGCCGCCCCGCACCCCACTACGCGCCGCCCCCACCCCCCGACACGGCGGACCCACCTGGCCCGCGCCGCGGCGCGAAACTCGCCCAACTCGCCCCCGAACGGACCCTGCGGCGCCTCGAACTCCAGGTCACCCGCCGCCTGGACGGCCTCCTCAACGGCGAACACCTCGGCCTGCTGCCCGGGCCCGGCACCGAACTCGCCGAAGCCCGCGTCTACCAGCCCGGCGAGGACGACGTCCGCCACATGGACTGGGCCGTCACCGCCCGCACCACCACCCCCCACGTCCGCGACCTCATCGCCGACCACGAACTCGAAGCCTGGTCCCTGGTCGACCTCACCCCCAGCATGGACTTCGGCACCGACACCCTGGTCAAACGCGACCTCGCCGCCGCCGCGCTCGCCGCCGTCGGATTCCTCACCGTCCGCCTCGGCGACCGCGCCGGCGCCTACCTGCTGCACCGCGACGGACTACGCCGCCGCCCCGCCCGCACCGGCAAAGCCGCCATGTACGCCCTCCTGCAGGCCGTCCTGGACGCCCCCACCACCGGCACCGCCACCGGCGAGACCACCATGACCGGCGCCCGCGCCGGCCTGTCGCACGGCACCACCCCCCACGGCGACCTCGCCGCCGCCATCACCTCCCTGGACCGCGGCCAGACCCGCCGCGGCCTCCGCGTGATCATCTCCGACTTCCTCGCGCCCCTCGACGACCCCGGCGGCGGCACCGCACAGCCCGACGGACACCTCCAGCCGCCCTGGGAACGTCCCCTGCGCCGCCTGTCCGCCCGCCACCAGGTCCTCGCCATCGAGATCATCGACCCCCGTGAACTCGACCTCCCCGACGTCGGCCTCATCGAGATGAGCGACCCCGAGACCGGCGCCGTCCACGAGATCGTCCTCAACCGCCGCGTCCGCGAACGCTACGCCGCCGCGGCCGCCGCCCAACGCGACCGCACCCGCGCCGCGCTGCGCCGCAGTGGCGCCCACCACCTCGTCCTGCGCACCGACCGCGACTGGATCACCGACATCGCCCGTTTTGCCCTCCGCCAGCGCCGCGCGGCCGGACGAGCCGTCACCACCGCCGGAGCGCGCCCATGACCTTCCTGTCACCCGAACGCCTCTGGCTGCTGATCCTGGCCCCGCTGCTCGCCGCCACCTACCTGCTGCTGCAGATGCGCCGCCGCAAGTACGCCGTCCGGTTCACCAACCTCGCGCTGCTGTCGCAGGTCGCCCCCAAACGCCCCGGCTGGCGCCGGCACGTCGCCGCCGCCCTGTTCCTCATCATGATCGTCCTGATGATGGTCGGGTTCGCGCGGCCTGCGACCTCCGTCAAGGTCCCCCGTGACCGCGCCACCATCATGGTCGCCGTCGACGTCTCCCTGTCGATGATGGCCCGCGACGTCGCCCCCTCCCGCTTCGACGCCGCCAAGAGCGCCGCCAAGACCTTCATCCGCGAACTACCGTCCCGCTTCAACGTCGGCGTCGTGTCCTTCGCCGGCAACGCCAACCTCGTCGCCGCGCCGACCGCCGACCGCGACGCCGCCATCGCCTCCCTCGACCAGCTCGTCCTGGCCAAACGCACCGCCATCGGCGAAGCCGTCTTCACCTCCCTGCAGGGCATCCGCTCCTTCGACGCCCAGGCCAGCCAGGACCCGCCGCCCGCCCACATCGTGCTGCTGTCCGATGGGGACAACACCACCGGACGCACCGTCCAGGAAGCCGTCGACGCCAGCCGCGCCGCCCACGTCCCCGTCTCCACCATCGCGTTCGGCACCCCCTACGGCACCGTCGACATCGAGGGCGAGACCACCAGCGTGTCGGTCAACAAGGAGACCCTCAAGACCCTCGCCGACAGCACCCAGGGCAAGGCGTACGAGGCCGCCGACGCCGGGCAGCTCGACGACGTCTACGCCAACATCGGCAGCTCCCTCGGCTTCAAGACCGAGCACCGCGACGTCGCCGCCCGCTACACCGGCCTGGCGCTGCTGTTCGCGCTCGCCGCCGGCGGCGCGTCCCTCGCCTGGTTCTCGCGCCTGCCCTGACCGCCCGTATCGTGGCGCCGGGACCTCCCGGACGCTGATACGGTCGGCCGACGTGGGGGAACACTACTTCGCCGAACGGCCCACCGCGGCCGGACGCCGCCGCACCATCGACCTCGTCCTGCCCGACCTGCACCTGCGGCTCCAGACCGACAGCGGCATGTTCTCCCCCGACCGCGTCGACCCCGGCACCCGCATCCTGCTGGAAACCGTCCCCCCTCCCCCGCCGACCGGGAACCTCCTCGACCTCGGCTGCGGATACGGCCCTATCGCCCTCACCATGGCCCGCCGCTCGCCGCAGGCGAGCGTATGGGGTTTGGATGTCAATCAGCGGGCTTTGGAATTGGCGGAAGGTAATGCCACCGCCGCCGGGCTTGACAATGTAAAGTTCAGCTTGGCGGACGGGATCGACCCCGGCCTGCGCTTCGACGCGATCTGGTCCAACCCACCGATCCGTATCGGCAAGGCCGCCCTCCACGACCTCCTCCTGGCCTGGCTCCCCCGCCTGTCCCCCGGCGGCACCGCCCACCTCGTCGTCCAGAAGCACCTCGGCTCGGACTCCCTGCAACGCTGGCTGGACACCCAGGGACTGCCCGCCGAACGGATCGCGTCCCGGTCCGCCTACCGCGTCCTGCGCGTCTCCCTCCGCGCGGAAGGCACCCCCCAAGGAGCACCCCGATGAGCACCCCCGACCCCGCGCAGGGACGCCGGCAACTGCGCCCCACCGACGTCAAACGCCTCAACCGCGACTGGCGCCGCCGCACCGGCGCGCGCCTCGGACTGCTCGTCGAATCGGTTACCCAGCCGTTCAACACCGGCTCCATCATCCGCAGCGCCGCCGCCTTCGGCGTCGAACACCTCTGGCTCGCCGGCAACGCCACACCCCCCACCCACCGCAACGTCGCCAAGACCGCCCTCGGCACCGAACGGCTCCTGCCCTGGGAACACGCCGGCACCGCCGCCGAGGCCGCCGCCGCCGTCCGCAAGGAGGGCCTGCGGATCGTGGCGATCGAGCTGACCACCGACGCCGTCCCGCTGCACGAGGCGCCCCTGTCCGGCGACGTCTGCCTCGCCGTCGGCGGCGAGGACCACGGCTGCTCCCCCGCCCTGCTCGCCGCCGCCGACACCGTCGCCTACATCCCCCAGATCGGCCGCGTCGGCTCCCTCAACGTCGCCGTCGCCACCGCGATCGCCCTGGCCGAGGCCCGCCGCCGCGAATGGGCCGACTGACCCCTCCCCCACCTCTCCGCCCCCTCGACGATCCTGAGGATCAGGCGGTCGGGCTTGCGACCGCTCGGCGGGACGCTCACCGGCACCGGCCAGGACGTCGGCCGGCCGGCGACGTACCAGGGCGCACGAGAGGGCACCGACCGCGACCACCGCGATGGGCAGTGCAAGCGTCGGCCGCAACGCGTGCACGAACCCCTGCTCGAACGTGGCCGCCGCCACCTGATGGATCTGGCGCGCCAGCCCCGGCGGCACGGTCAGCGTCGCGCCGGCCCGCCCCGAACGCCCACCGGAAGAGCCATGGGCCGCCGGGACGCCTCGTCCTGAAGCGCGACGGCGAGCCGGCTCTGCAGCACCGCGCCGACCGCGGCGCTACCGACGATCGTGCCGATCTGTCGGATGGTGTTCAGCACGCCGGAGGCCGCCCCGGCCACCCGGGGCTCCACGTTGTGCATCGCGACGGTCACCATCGGGATGGCGACGTTGACGGCCGTCAGATCCAGCAGCGTCATGAAGAACCCCAGGCTGAGCGTCAGCAGGACCGCCCAGGGGTTGCCACGCCGCCTGTTCAGCGGACCACCCGGCCGCCCCTCACGTCAGCTCTTGGCAGGGGCCTGGAGGCTCCAGAGCCGCCCGTCGGGATCGCGGACGGTCATCTCCCTGGTGCCGTAGTGGGTCTCCTCGAACGGCGTGACCACCTCGACGGACGGATCCGCGCGGAACCCGTCGGCGTCGGGCACCTTCAGCGCGAGCCGGACCTCGGGCTCACGGTCTTCGGGAACCTCGGCGATGAAGACATACGGCCCGTCCCCGTTGCGGAGCAGCCCGGAGGCATGGTCGGTCGCGAACTCCAGCTCAAAGCCCAGCGCCTGGAAGAACTTGGCCGCCTTGCCCCAGTTGTGGGTCTCCAGGAACACGGCCTCGATGCCCTCGGTCGTCATGTCATCTCTCCTTCTCCGACGATTGCTGTTGCTGCCCGTGGACGCCGGCGAGGTAAGCGCGCAGCGCTTCGGCGACCAGCGCCGACAGGGACAGACCCGACTCGACGGACTGATGCTTGACCTGCTTGATCAGCCCGACCGGCAGATACACGTTGAACTGCTTCACATCCTCATCGCCCACTACCCGACGCTAGCATCGGGGCTAGGATGCTAGCAATCTAGCCACGTTCGGATGTTTGCGGGAACGGCAACAAGATTCGCCGAAACGGCGCTGCGGCGCCGATGATGCGGAGCACAGCCGTGAGGAGGAACGATGACCGAACACAGCGAACAGACCGATTCCGGTGCCGCGTTCTGGGACGCCCGCTACGCCGAACACGAGCGGATCTGGAGCGGCGACCCCAACACCATCCTGGTCCGCGAGACCACCGACCTACCGCCCGGCATCGCCCTGGACCTCGGCTGCGGAGAGGGCGCCGACGCGGTCTGGCTCGCCCGGCACGGATGGCGCGTCACCGCCACCGACATCTCCCGCGTCGCCCTCGACCGCGCGGCCCGACACGCCGCCGACGCCGGCGTCGCCGGACGGATCGACTTCCAGCGGCACGACCTCGGCGAATCCTTCCCCGCCGGGACCTTCGACCTGGTCTCCGCGCACTTCCTGCACTCCCCCGGCGACCTGCTGCCCCGCGAGGAGGTCCTACGGTCGGCCGCTGCGGCCGTCGCCCCCGGCGGAATCCTCCTCGTCGTCGGGCACGCCGGCTGGCCGTCCTGGGAGCACGACCACGACCACGACGTCCACTTCCCCACCCCGGACGAGGTCTACCTCTCCCTCGGGCTCCCCAGCGAGCAATGGGAACTCCAGCTCAGCGAGGAACACGAACGCATCCAGACCCGCCCCGACGGACAACCCGGCACCCGCACGGACAACGTCCTGAAGATGCGGCGCCTGCCCACCTGACGGCGCGGGCGCCGCGCCCGCGCAGCCGCAGACGGCCCCACCGCACGCCCTCGCGTGCGGTGCGGGGACCCGTCCCCAGCAGACTCCCCCGGCCAGGGCTATCGGGGGCTACCGGCCGGCGGTGCGCTCCATCAGCGCCGTGAACTCCGCCAGGGAGATCTTCCCGTCATGGTTGGCGTCCGCCGCCACGACCACCTCCACCGCTCGCGTCTCGCTGATCCGCTCGCCCAGCGCGCTCATGAGGTTCTTCAGCTCGGCCGTGGTGATGTAGCCGTCACCGTCGACGTCCACGAGATCGAACGTCGCCCTATACTCGTCCACTGTGGCCATCGCCGGGTTCCTCCTGGTGATCGTCGGGGCGTCGACGGTAACACCACCCCCGCGCTTTACATAGTAAGGTCCCGATGGTTTCGGGGGTCCGACATAATCGGAGGGGTGCGCCGCTCGTACGAGTTCCTCGACCATCCCGGCCCCATCCCCTTCGCCCACCGCGGCGGCGCCGGCGGCCGCCCCGAGAACTCCATGGCCGCCTTCCAGCGCGCCTGCGATCTCGGCTACCGCTACCTCGAGACCGACGCGCACGCCACCGCCGACGGCGTCGTCGTCGCCTTCCACGACCGCACCCTGGACCGCGTCACCGACCGCGCCGGCGCGATCGCCCGCCTCCCCTACACCGAGGTCGCCAAGGCCCGCATCGGCGGCACCGAGCCCATCCCCCGGCTGGAGGACGTCCTCGGCTCCTTCCCCGCCGCCCGCGTCAACATCGACCTCAAGGACGCCCCCGTCATCGGGCCCCTGGCCAAGGCGCTGCACCGCACCAACGCCTGGCACCGGGTGTGCATCACCTCCTTCTCCACGCGTCGCCTCGCGCAGATGCGCGCCCGGCTCCCCCTGTTCACCGACCAGGACGTCTGCACCGCCCTGGGCCCCCGCGGCCTGATGGCCCTGCGCGCCAAGTCCTACGGCGGGCCCACCGCCAAACTCGTCCGCCTCGCCGCCACCGGCGTCGCCTGCGCCCAGGTCCCCTACGGCCTGGGGCCCGTCCCGTTCGTCACCGAGGCGTTCATCACCCAGGCCCACGAACTCGGCCTGAAGGTCCACGCCTGGACCGTCAACGACGCCCCCGCCATGCAGCGCCTCCTCGACCTCGGCATCGACGGCATCATGACCGACGAACTGGTCACCCTCCGCCACGTCATGGCGGCCCGCGGCCTCTGGCCCCGTCCCACTTCGCCCGATATCCCCCAGGACGATTGACGGCCACCGCAGGACCACCGCCCCCTACCTTTACAAAGTAAGTGACGGGGTGGCGCGTCACGCGCCGCAGCGAGAGATCAGCGGCCGAAGCCGGGGGGGCGTGGCGGGCCACCTGGGCGGTACTCGGCCGCGATCCGCAGCGGACCGGGCTGGGAGCGGTCGGCGGGCTGGGCGACCGGGCCCGCCTGGCTCAGGTCCAACCTCCCGGCGCGCAGGCTCTCCAGCAGCTCCAGGTCCTCCGCCGAGACCAGGGCGGCCATGATCTTCCCGCGACGGGTCAGCGCTACACGCTCACCCGTGTAGGCCACCCGGTTCACCAGGTCGGCGAACTCCTTGCGTGCCTCCGTCACCGGCTTTTCCACGCTGTTCATCGTATAGCGAACTTTCCTGGTCCCTCCCGGGCGGCGGATGTACGCTCCGCACATGTACATAGCGTACGCTCTGTACAGATCATTTCAAGGAGGCGCCATGTTCGACCGACCGGGATCCGGCCCAGCGGGATTCGGCACAGCGGGGTTCGAGGCACCCGAGGGGAACCCGCCCGCGGCACGGCCGGAGACGTACGTGGGCAGGTCCTGGGCCAAGGTCGCAGAAGCCCCCCGGCTCGCCGACGCGCAGCTGTACGAACGGCTGCTCGCGCAGCGGATCGTGTTCCTCGGCTCAGAGATCGACGACGAGATCGCCAACCGGGTGAACGCGCAGTTGCTGCTGCTCGCCGCGCAAGACGCCCGCCGCGACATCACCCTGTACGTCAACTCTCCCGGCGGCGTCGTGGACGCCGGGATGGCGATCTACGACATGATGCAGTTCGTGCCCAACGACATCTCCACGGTCGCGATGGGCATGGCCGCCTCGATGGCGCAGACCCTGCTGTGCGCCGGCACCGCCGGCAAGCGGTACGCGCTGCGGCACGCCCGGGTGATGATGCACCAGCCGCACGGCGGCATCGGCGGCACCGCCTCCGACATCAAGATCCAGGCCGAGCAGTCGCTGTACCTCAAGCGCACCCTCGCCGAACGGACCGCGTTCCACACCGGGCAGCCGCTGGAGCGGATCGAGGCCGACGGGGACCGCGACCGCTGGTTCACCGCCGAGCAGGCCCGCGAGTACGGCCTGGTCGACCACGTCATCGACACCACCGACCGGGTCGGATCCTGATGCGGGCCGAAGGCCGCTACGTCCTCCCCTCCTTCGTGGAGCGGACGTCGTACGGACTGAAGGAGATGACCCCCTACAACAAGCTGTTCGAGGACCGCATCATCTTCCTGGGCACGCCCGTCGACGACACCAGCGCCAACGACGTCACCGCGCAGCTGATCGCGCTGGAAGGCATGGACCCCGACCGTCCCATCGCCCTCTACATCAACTCGCCCGGAGGGTCGCTCACCGCGATGATGGCGATCCACGACACCATGCAGTTCATCCGCCCGGAGATCGAGACCACCTGCGTCGGGCAGGCCGGGTCGGCGGCGGCGATCCTGCTGGCGGCCGGCGCCCCCGGCAAGCGCGCCGCTCTCGTCCGCTCCCGGATCCTGCTGCACGAACCGGCGATCGAGGTCTCCCGCGGCCAATCCAGCGATCTGGAAATCCAAGCCCGGGAGGTGCTGCGGCTGCGCGAGCAGACGGAGGCGATCGTGGCCGAGGCGACCGGACGCGACGCCGCGACCGTCCGCCGCGACCTGGACCGCGACCGCTTTTTCACCGCCGCCGAAGCCAGAGAGTACGGGCTGATCGACGAGGTGCTCACCACCCGTAGATAGCGCCCCGTCCGGAAGGTCTCCCCCGGACGGCCCGGTGCGGCCGGAAACGACAGGGTTGGATCCCTCCGGTACAGGGAATCTTGTCGGGGTTATCAGCGTTGGTCAGGGCAAGACCGCAAGCCGTCTGGGAGGCACTTGACGATGGCCGAGCGCGCACTTCGCGGCACCCGACTCGGAGCGACGAGCTACGAGAACGATCGCAACACCGATCTGGCCCCTCGGCAAGAGGTGGACTACACCTGTACCAAGGGACACCGGTTCACCGTGACGCTCGCAGCCGAGGCAGAGGTGCCGATGACCTGGGACTGCCGCAGCTGCGGCGCCGCGGCCCTGCGAGTGGACGGCGAGCTACCCCAAGCCAAGAAGGGGAAGCCGCCACGCACCCACTGGGACATGCTCATGGAACGGCGCACCGTCGAGGACCTGGAGGAAGTCCTCGCCGAGCGCCTGGAGATCCTGCGCGCGGGACGCAGAAAGTCGGCATGACCGGCTGACCCGCACCGACCGGGAACTTCGAGGACGGGCCCGCACCGCCGACAGGGGCGGTGCGGGCCCTTCCCTGTCTCGCGGCCCCGGCCTCGGCGGGACAGCAGAAGGGCCCGCGACCGGGCGTCTCAACGGCCGAGACGGGGCAGCACCAGCCCGCTCTCATAGGCCGCCACCACCGCCTGGACCCGGTCACGCAGGCCCAGCTTGCGCAGGACACGGCTGACGTGGGTCTTGACGGTCTGCTCCCCCACCACCAGCCGCGCGGCGATCTCCGCGTTGGTCAGCCCCTCGGCGATCAACCGCAGCACGTCGGTCTCGCGCGGCGTCAGCGCCTCCAGCGACTCCAGCACCTCTGACGGCGGCCGGGGCCGCAGCCGCGCGAACTCCCCGATCAACCGGCGGGTCACCGCCGGGGCCAGCAGCGCCTCCCCCGCCGCGACGACCCGCACCGCGTCGAACAGCCGCTCGGCCGTCACGTCCTTGAGCAGGAACCCGCTGGCGCCCGCGACGAGCGCGTCGTAGACGTGCTCGTCCAGGTCGAAGGTGGTCAACATCAGCACCCGCGGCGCCTGGTCGGCCGCGGCGATCCGGCGGGTGGCCTCGATGCCGTCCATCACCGGCATCCGCACGTCCATCAGCACCACGTCGGGTCCGTGCTCGCGGCACGCCGCCACCGCGGCCGCGCCGTCGGCGACGGCGCCGATGACCGACAGGTCCGGCTGGGTGCCCAGGAGCGCGCTGAACCCCGCGCGGACGACCTCCTGGTCGTCGGCCACCACGATCCGCACCGGCGCGCTCACGGCAGCGTCCCCTCCTCGGCGGGCGCCACCGGCAGCGTCGCCTGGACCAGGAACCCGCCGACCGGCCCCGGCCCGGTCCGCAGGTCGCCGCCCATGGCCGCCGCGCGTTCGCGCATCCCCAGCAGCCCGTGCCCCGCCCCGGGGCCCGCGCCGCGCCCGCCGTCGTCCCGGCGGCCCGGATGCTCCTGATCATGCTGGTGATCCGGGGGCGGGCCAGGGCCGTTGTCGCGGACGCTCACCACCAGCGCCTCCCCGGCATAGTCGATCTCCACGTCGACGGCCGCGCCCGGCGCGTGCCGTCGCGCGTTCGTCAGCGCCTCCTGAACGATCCGGTACGCGGTGAGCTCCACGCCGGGGTCCAGCGCCGCGACCCGGCCCCGGACGATCAACCGGGTGCCCGCGGCACCGGAGCCGCGGGTCTCATCGACCAGCTCCAGCAGCTGTTGCAGGCCCGGCTGCGGGCGGCGCGTCGGCTCCGCCCCGGCGTCCTCGCGCAGCACACCGAGCAGCCGCCGCATCTCCGTCAGCGCCGTCCGCGCGGTGTCACCGATCGCCAGCAGCCGCCTGGCGCCCTCCTCGGGCATCCCCGGGGTGGCCAGCCGCGCCGTCTCGGCCTGCACGGAGATCATCGAGATGTGGTGGGCGACGACATCGTGCAGCTCCCGGGCGATGCGGGCGCGTTCCCCCCGCGCGGTGTGCTCCAGCAGCGTGTCCTCGAACGCACGGCGGGAGGCATCACGCTCGGCGGCCTCGGCACGCCGGCGGCGGACCCGGCGGCGGACCACGACCGTCCACACGACGACCAGGGCGAGGAGCCCGGCGACCGCGGGCCCGCGGTGCAGCGCCGACGCCGGGACCACCGCGACGGTGATCGTGACGGCGGCGGCGAGGGCATGGTCGCGGGCCAGGACCAGCGGCAGCGTCGCGCACAGGTCGAGCAGGATCACCAACGGCAGCACCACACCCGAATCACCCTTGCGCTGCGCCGCCTCGACCACGCCCGCCACCGCCAGGCACACCCCCGCCACCCGCCACCATCCCGGCCACACCCCCCACGACGCCACCGCCCCATACCGCCCCTTCGGCCGGACCGCCGGTCCCGGCCCCGGCCGCGCGTCCGCGCCGTTGTCCGCCACGCACGCCATTGTCGCGTGCGCCGCGCCGGCCCGGCGTCCCTCCCATGGGGGACGCGCGTCCCCCGGCCACGGCCGCGCAAGACGACCCCGCGGCGTGATGACCCGGCCCCGCCCCAGTCCGTAGCCTCCGGTGGCATGGAGGCAACCATCGAAGTGCGGGACCTGCGCAAACGGTACGGGCCCACCGTCGCCGTGGACGGCCTGTCGTTCACCGTCGCCCCCGGGCGGGTGACCGGGTTCGTCGGCCCCAACGGCGCCGGCAAGTCCACCACCATGCGGATGATCCTCGGGCTGGACCGGCCCGACGAGGGGACGGCGCTGGTCGGCGGGCAACCATACCGGTCGTTGCGGACGCCGCTGTGCCGTCTCGGCGCGATGCTGGACGCGGCGGCCGTGCACCCCGCCCGCCGGGCCCGCGACCATCTGCTGTGGCTCGCGCACGCCAACGGGCTGCCCGTCCGGCGGGTGGACGAGGTGATCGAGCTGGCCGGGCTGGCCGGCGTCGCCCGCCGCCCGGCCGGCGGGTTCTCCCTCGGCATGCGGCAGCGGCTGGGCATCGCCGCCGCACTGCTGGGCGACCCGCCGGTCCTGATGTTCGACGAGCCGGTCAACGGCCTGGACCCCGAAGGGATCGCCTGGATCCGGGGGCTGCTGCGGGCGCTGGCCGCCGAGGGCCGCGCGGTGCTGGTGTCCAGCCACCTGATGAGCGAGCTGGAGGGCGGCGCGGACCACCTGGTGGTGATCGGGCGGGGCCGCGTCATCGCCGACACCGGGGTCGGGGAGCTGCTGGCCGCCGCGTCCGGCGGACGGGTCGAGCTGCGCACCACCAGCCGCCAGGAGGCGATGACGGTGCTGGCACGCGCCGGCGCCGAGGTCGCGGCGGGTGGCCTGGACACCGTGACCGTCTCCGGGCTGACCCCCGAGAAGATCATCGTGCTGCTCGGCCGGGCGGGAGTGCCGTTCACCGGCGTCGCCGAGCACCGCGCGACGCTCGAGGAGGCGTACATGGAACTGACCCGCGACGCGGTAGAGTTCCACGCCGTCACCGGCCGCACGGGCGCCGACCGGACGGGCGGCGACGCGTCATGACCACCGCCACGCCTTACCGCAGCACCGTCCAGGCGCAGGCCCGCGACGGGTTCGGGCGGCTGCTGCGGGCCGAGTGGACCAAGCTGCGCTCGGTGCCCCGCTGGATGCTCACCCTCGCGATGTCGGTGCTGCTGACCGTCCTGGTCGCGCTGCTCACCGCGTCCGGGGCGCAGACCTCCGGCAACGGCGCCGGCGGTGAGCCGCCGCCCCGGACGGCGGGGATCACCGACCAGGGGCACCTCACCTACCGGACGCTGACCGGCGACGGCTCCATCGTCGCCCGCGTCACCTCCCAGGACCGCGGCCGCGCCTGGGCCAAGGCCGGCCTCATGATCCGCGGCGACGTGCGGCGCGGCACCCCCTATGCGGCCATCGCGGTGACCCCCGGGCACGGCGTCCGGATGCAGACCGGCTACCGCTCCGGCGGCCCCGCCGGCACGGCGGGCACCGGCCCGCTCCCGCGCTGGCTCAAGCTGACCCGCACCGGGACGACGATCACCGGCTACGAGTCCGGCGACGGCCGCGACTGGCGGCGCGTCGGCGCGGTCCGGCTCGGCGGGCTCCCGTCTGCGGCCGCCGCGGGCCTGTTCGTGGCCGTCCCCGACGACATCAAGGTCAAGCGGATGTTCGGCGGCGAGTCCGTGTCGGGGTCCCCCGCCGACACCCGCGCCACCTTCGACAAGGTCACCCTCGCCCCCACCTCCGGCGGGGCGGCGGGCCCGTGGCGCGACCGCGGCGGCCCCGGCGGCCCCGCCGCCGGGGCGCGGACCGACGAGTCCACGCAGGAGGGCGGCACGTTCCTGCTGGCCGGGTCCGGGGACGTCGGCCGCGATCTGTTCGCCGACGACATCACCCAGACCACCCTCACCGGCGTGCTGATCGGGCAGACCGCCGTCGTCGCGCTCGCCGTGCTGTTCGTTACCGCCGAGTACCGGCGCGGGACGATCCGCACCACGTTCGCCGCCAGCCCGCGTCGCGGCCGTGTCCTGGCCGCCAAGGCGGTCGTGGTGGGCGCCGCGGTGTTCGTCGCGGGACTGATCGCCGGCTTCGGGTCGCTGCTGCTGGCCGGGCCGGTGCTGCGCTCGCACGGGATGTCGCCGCCGCCCATCACCGACGGCCCGGTCCTGCGCGCCGCGATCGGCACCGCCGTGCTGCTCGCCGTGATCGCGGTGTTCAGCCTGGCCATGGCCACGATCATGCGGCGCAGCGCCCCCGCGATCACCGCGGTGCTGCTGCTGCTGCTCGTCCCGCAGATCGTCGCGACCGGGCTCCCGGTGTCGGCGGCGCGGTGGCTGGACCGGGTCACCCCCGCCGCCGGGTTCGCGGTCCAGCGCACCCTCGTCCGCTACGACACCGCCATCGGCCCCTGGACCGGGCTGGCGGTGCTGTGCGCCTACGCCGCGTGCGCGCTGGGCGCCGCGGCGTGGCTGCTGAAGCGGCGCGACGCGTGAGCGCGCCCATGACCGCGCCCCGGGGCGGGCGTGCGCAGGGGCACCGCGGCGATCGCGGCCACGCACTGCACGCCGAATGGACCAAGCTGCGGACGCTGCCGAGCACCGCGTGGCTGCTGCTCGCCCTGATCGCCACGACCGTCCTGGTCGGCGCGGCGGTGACCGGCTCCGTCGACACCTCGCACTGCGACACGCCCGCCGGATGCGCGGAGGACACGCCGAAGCTGGCGCTGTCGGGCGTCCAGGTCGGGCAGGTCGTCGCAGTCGTCCTCGGGGTGCTGGCGATCGGCGGGGAGTATGCGACCGGGACGATCGGCGCGACGCTGACGGCGGTCCCCCGGCGGCTCAGGGTGCTGCTCGCCAAGGCGGTCGTGGTCGGCGCGGTCGTGGCCGCCGCCGGGACCGCCGGGGTGCTGGCGTCCCTCGCGACCGCCCGGACGATCCTGCCGCGCGGGGGGTTCACCCCCGCCCACGGCTACCCTCCGCTGTCACTGACCGACGGGCCCACCGCCCGCGCGGCGTTCGGGACGGTGCTCTACCTCGTCCTGGTCGCGCTGCTGTCCCTCGGCGCCGGCGCGGCGCTACGGGACTCGGCCGGCGCGATCACCGCCGTGCTGGCGCTGCTGTGGATCGCCCCGGTGATCACTCGGTTCGTCGGGGACCCGGACTGGCGCGACCGGCTGGAGAAGTACGCCCCGATGTCGGCCGGGCTGGCCATCCGGTCGACCCGGGCCCTGGACCGGCTGCCGATCGGCCCGTGGGCGGGCCTCGGCGTCTTCGCCGCCTACACCGCGGTGGTCCTGGTGATCGGCGGCGTGCTGTTCACGGCCCGCGACATCTGACCGGGCCCGGCGTTCCTCACGCGCGGGACGGGCTGCCGCCCCCGGCCCGTCCGCCCGCGTCGCCGGTGCCCTCGGGTTCGTCGTCGATGACCTCGCCGCGCACCACCGGCCCCCGCGGCGCACCGCCCCCGTCCCGGCCGAGGCCGGACACATCGGACGGCCCAAAAGGATCTCCGCTCAGGCCACCGAGACCACCGAGACCCGGCGGGAACATCCCCGCCCGCGCCTCGGCGCGCCGGACCCGCCGCGCCGCGTACCGGGCCAGGGCCCGCCGCACCAGCGGCCGGGTGAACGGCAGCACGAACGCAAATCCCAGCACGTCGGTGACGAACCCGGGCGTCAGCAGCAGCACCCCGCCCACCAGCACCAGCGCGGCGTCCGCCAGTTCGCGGTCGGGTATCGCGCCGCGCCCGAACGTCTCCTGCAGCACCCGCCAGGCGCGGCGTCCCTCACGGCGCACGATCCAGCCGCCGAGCAGGCTCTCGGCGACCAGCAGCGCGACGGTCGGCCACGCCCCGATCTCCTGGCCGACCTGGATGATCACATAGATCTCCACGACCGGCAGCAGCAGGAACGCCAGGACGAGTGCGAGCGGCAGCATGGCTCCATCTTCGGGTTGCGGAACGTCCTTCGCCTGTTCCAACGCCGGGCAGGCCCCGAACGTTTCCCGGCCCGCCCCTGGCCGGACCCCGGCGGCACCCGCCCGGACCGGCCACCCCAAGGCCGTTCCAGCGCCTTTCAGGCCCGTCTCCAGGTCGGTCCTCGCCGGGCCGCCGCGGGAGCGGGTCAGCGGCGGGAGCCGCCGCCCGGCGGGCGCTGGCCCCGGATCCGGCCGACCCGGTCCGACATGCCCCACTGCGTGATCCGCAGCGCCGCCTCGGCCATCACGTCCCGGCTCATCTTGCTCGTGCCGTGCACGCGCTCCACGAAGGTGATCGGGACCTCCACCACCCGCAGGCCCTGGTTCAGGGCCCGCAACGCCAGGTCGATCTGGAAGCAGTAGCCGCGCGACTCCACGCCCTCCAGCCCGATCTTCTCCAGCGTCGCGGCGCGGAAGGCCCGGTAGCCGCCGGTGGCGTCGTGCAGGTGGAAGCCCAGCATCAGCCGCGCGTAGGTGTTGGCGCCCCGCGACAGCGCCTCGCGCCGCTTGGGCCAGTTCAGCACCTTGCCGCCCGGCACCCAGCGTGCGCCGATCACCAGATCGGCGTCCTCCAGCGCCGCCAGCAGCCGCGGCAACTCCTCGGGCTGGTGGGACCCGTCGGCGTCCATCTCCACCATCACGTCATAGCCGTGCTCGGCCGCCCAGCCGAACCCGGCGATGTAGGCGGCGCCCAGACCATCCTTGCCGGTGCGGTGCAAGACCTGGACCTGCGCGTCCGCGGCGGCCAGGGCATCGGCCACCGCACCGGTGCCGTCCGGGCTGGCGTCATCGACGACCAGCACGTCCACCGGCGGCGCCACCGCGCGCACCCGGCCGACGATGTCCTCGATGTTGTCCCGCTCGTTGTAGGTCGGGATGATCACGAGCACCCGGCCGAGGTCGGCTGGGATCTCCATCGGTGTCAATTCCCCTCGTTCTTTCTGGACGTTGACCACGCCGCCGCGCAGACCGCCCCCAGGCCCAGCGCCGCGAGCACCCATTCGGGCACCTCCCCCAGCCGGTCCGACAGCGTGCGCGACGTACGCGCCGGCACACGGGCGACCTGGATGTCGGGGACGAACTCGCGCGACCGGTCGACCATCCGGCCGTCCGGCGCGACGATCGCGCTGATGCCGCTCGTGGCGGCAACCAAGATCGTACGGCCATGCTCCACCGCGCGCAGCCGCGACATCGCGATCTGCTGCGGGGGCAGGCTGGTGCGGCCGTAGGTGGCGTTGTTGGTCTGGACGACCAGGACGTTCCCGCGCGAGACGTCCCGGACCTCCTTGTCGTAGGCCACCTCGAAGCAGATCACGTCGCCGATGTCGACCGGGCCGAGCCGCATCACCCCCGACCGGTCACCCCGGGCGAAGTCGCGGGGGATCCGCTCGAACCGCGTGATCAGCTTGGTGAGGACATCGCGGAACGGCAGATACTCCCCGAACGGCACCGGGTGCCGCTTGACGTAGTAGTCGCCGGGCCCGCTGCGCGGATCCCACACGATGCCGCGGTTCTCGACCTTCTTCCCGTCGGGGGTGTCGGTGAGCGCTCCGACCAGCACCGGCACCCCGATGTCGCGGACGGCGCTGTCGATGGCGGTGCGCGCCTCGGGCTCGGTGTAGGGGTCCAGGTCACTGGCGTTCTCGGGCCACACCACCAGTTCGGGCTGGGCGAGCCTGCCCGCGCGGACCTGCGCGGCCAGCTCATGGGTGCGCTGGACGTGATTGTTCAGCACGGCCTTGCGCTGGCCAAGGAAGTCCAACCCGAGCCGCGGCACGTTCCCCTGGACCACCGCGACGGTGACGGGACGCCCTGCGGTCGGGGTGGGGATCAGCGTCCCGCCGCCGGCGATCACCGCGATTACCGCGAGGGCCACGCCCGCCGGGACGACCGACGGCAGCGCGGCCCGCCGCGTCCGGGCCGCCGGCACATCGTCCCCGGCCTCCCCCTCACCGCCGCCACCGGTCGCGGTGACCGTGCCGGCCGTGGAGCGCACGCGCAGGGCGGCAACGACGGCGAAGGCGAGGAGCCCGCCGATCAGCGCGGTCAGGAACGACACCAAAGGCGCGCCGCCCCACGACGCGTAGGGCGTCAACGGCGTCGCGGTCTGGCTGAAGGCCAGCCGCGCCCACGGGAAGCCACCGAACGGGACGCGGCCGCGCAGCGACTCCTCGCCGACCCACAGCGCAGCGGTCCACACCGGCCAGCCGGGCAACCGGGTCACCAGCGCGATCCCGGCGCCGAGCGGGAGGAAGTAGACGGCCTGGACCAGGCTCAGCAGCACCCACCCGTCCGGGCCGATCTTGATGATGCCGTCCAGGACGGGCAGGAAGAAGGCGGCACCGCCGACGAAGGCGAGCCAGGCGCCGGTGCGGGCGGCCCGGCCGCGTATCGCCAGGGTGAGCAGCGCGACGCCGAGCGGGGCCAGCGGGGTGAGGTCGGCGGGCGGGAACGCCGGCCACATCACCAGGCCCCCGGCGACCGCCAGCAGCGTGCGGGGCCAGCCCGCACGGCCGCCGCGACGCAGCCGGGTCAGCCGTCCCGGGCGGGCACCCCGGGCCGGCCCGGGGGCCGGGGGGCGTTCCGGGAGGGTCTCCTGGGCCAACTCCACACCTCGTTCGCTCGGTCTGCTGGCGGGAACGCTACCGGCCCGCGGACACCACGGCGACCACGACCCGGCCGCCGGCACCATCATCGCGTGCCCGCGCCCGATCCGCTCTATCCGGAAGTGAGCGACATCCAACTGAAACGAGGAGGAGCCCCCGCAAGCATTCCCGAGACCGGCCGGGGAGACGGGCCCCGGGGGGCCGGCCCGGGACACGGAAGAGGGCCCGCGACACGGAAGAGGGCCCGCGACATCCATCGGGCCGGAGCCGCCCCACAGGCGGTGGGAACGAAAACTCCGTTTTCTACTGGATGTCCGGGCCCTTCCCGGGTCCAAGCCCCCGCACGATCGGGCGGCTCCGCTCGGACACGGCTTCCGGATCACCGCACTGGCTCGGACGGGCGGGGCGTCTTCCGCGTCCGTCCCGTCGCGGCGCGGTGCCCGGTGGCGCCTCGGGCGGCCGATCGGTGAGTCCCATGCTGGACTGCAGCAAAACTACCGGCTTCCCCAGCCTTGTCAACCGCCGCATGTTCTGCGGCGACTCACTGTTTCCCCAGCTCAGGACCATGATCAGGGCGTGTGGACATTTCGGTCGTGGCGAACCCCCACCGAACGGCGGGGCGGAGGGTAGCGGCCCGTTACGGCGACGGGTCAGACGCCGGGGCCGGGCACGACCACCGTTCCGGTTGCGGTGACCGCGATGATGGGCTCGGCGAGCAGCCCGGCCGACGACGCGCCCCGCTCCGGGCGGCCCCGGCACACCACCCGCGCCTCGAACTCCAGAACCCGGCTGCGGGTGCCGACACCGACGACGACGGCGGTGGCTTCCAGCACGTCACCGGCCCGGACGGGCGCACGGAACTGCACATCGGAATAGGAGGCGAACAGCCCCTCGTCACCGTCGGCGCGAATGCACACCTCCGTCGCCACGTCCCCGAACAGGCCCAGCACGTAGGCGCCGTCGACCAGGTCACCCGCGTAATGCGCGTGCGAGTACGGCACGTACCGGCGATGCGTCACCGTCAGCCCCCGTCGCGCATCCCCGCTCATCGGCCCTCCTCCCCGGCGCCGCCCCGGCCGGTCCCCTGGCCGCCGCCCGCATCGTCCTGCCCGCCCTCCTGCCCGGGTGGGCCGTCGTCGTCGGAAGGGGCGTCGTCGGGCAACAGGGCATGGACGAGGTAGCTGGCGACCTCGGCGGGCGTGGTGCCCTTGCCGAAGATCCGGTCGACGCCCAGGTCCCCCTCGGTGACGGTGTCGAACCGGGGGCCGCCCGCCACCAGCAGCGGACGTCCGATCCCAGCGGCCACCGCCGTCGGGTACTCGGCGTGGAAGGCGGCGGCCATCTGCTTGGTGTTGTGCAGGTGGGCGTTGCGCTGGGTCACGACCTGCGACACCAGGACCGCGTCGGCGTCCTCGGCCTTGGCGCGCTCCACCAGCTCGGCGACCGTGACCTGCGCGCCCATGTTCACCACCTGGATCTCCCGGTAGTACTCCAGGCCCTTCTCCCCCGCGAACCCCTTGACGTTGAGGATCGCGTCGATGCCCACGGTGTGGGCGTCGGTGCCGATACAGGCGCCGACCACCACCAGCCGCCGGTTCAGTGCCCGGCGGATCGCCTGGTTCACCTCCTGCGCGGTCAACAGCGGATACGCGCGCTCCTCCGGGACGGGGATGGAGGCGTAGTCGATGAGATGGCCCACCTTCCCGTACACGATGAAGAAGGTGAAGTGGGGGCCCATCGGCTTGGCGTGCACCACGCTGGCCGGGTCCAGGCCCATCTTCCCGGCGAGTTGCAGGGCTGCGGCGTCGGCGCGGCGTCCCGCCGGGATCGGCAACGTGAACGACATCTGCACCAGCCCGTCGCCGGTCGTGTCCCCGTAGGGACGGATCACCTGCCGGGTGTCGGCGGGCTCCACCGGGGTGTGCGTGCCGGGAGTCTGCAGGGTCATGCGTGCACCTCCTGCTCGGAGCGGGCGCCGTGCGGGTCCTCGGTGTCGAGGATCTCGATCGCGGGATTGAAGTAGCCGTCGGCATGGGGGACCACGCCCTCCAGCCCCTTGCCGCCGTCCGGCGGGCGGCGGGTGACACCGAAGGTGCCCTCGGCGATGGCGGTGAGCAGCCCGTCGCCGGCGACGCGCTCCAGCAACTCCACCGACTCCGACAGCACCTGCCGCGCGCGCTGGACGAGCATCCCGTCCGGACGGGGCATGAAGTCCTCCGCCAGGCCCCCGCACGCGTCGCGGACGTAGCGGACGTTCTCCAGCGCCAGGTCGCGGTCCGACAACCACGGCGTGTGGATGCCCTCGGTCATCATCCCGATCAGAATGATCGACTGCCCGGTCATCACGCCGGCGAGGTTGAAGAAGGCGTCCAGCAGGTACCCGGCGAAGATGTTGCCGGTCATGTGCTTGGTCGGCGGCATGTACTTCAGCGGCGCGTCGGGGAACAGCTCCCGCACCAGCTGCGCGTGCGCCAGCTCCAGCCGGAACGACTCGGGGACGGCCGGGTTGATCTCGAAGGCGTGACCGAGGCCCAGCTGGGCGTCCGACAGCCCCGCCTCATGCCCGAACCGCTCGTTGAGGAGCTGGCTGACGATCACGGTGTGCGCGGCGTCGACCGCGTCGGCGGTGGTGAGGTAGTTGTCCTCACCAGTGTTGATCATGATGCCGGCGCGGGCGTGGATCTGCCGGGAGAACCGCTGGTCGATGAAGGTGCGGCGGGGATTGATGTCGCGGAAGATGATGCCGTACATGCAGTCGTTGAGCATCATGTCCAGCCGCTCCAGCCCCGCCAGCGTCGCGATCTCGGGCATGCACAGCCCCGACGCGTAGTTCGTCAGCCGGACATAGCGGCCGAGCTCGCGCGACACCTCGTCCAGCGCCGCGCGCATCAGCCGGAAGTTCTCCTGTGTCGCATACGTCCCGGCGTAGCCCTCGCGGGTGGCGCCCTCGGGAACGAAGTCCAGTAGCGACTGACCGGTGGAGCGGATCACCGCGACGACGTCGGCGCCCTCGCGTGCGGCGGCCTGCGCCTGCGGGATGTCCTCGTAGATGTCGCCGGTCGCCACGATCAGGTAGATCAGTGGTTGGGGCGGGCCGGCCGCGCCGGCGGTGGGCAGCTCGCCCAGCAGGCGGTCGCGTTCGGCGCGCCGGCGATCGACGCGGGCGATGCCGTCCCGGGCGGCCCGGCGCGCGGCCTCACGGGCCTTGGCGGCCCCGGCGCCCTCGGGTAGCCGGAACGCCGCGCGCCCGAGCGCGGCGTCGCGCGCGAGGTCGGCGAGCGAGCCGTAGGGGCCGTTGAGCAGCGCGTCCCACACCGGCAGCGCGAGGCCGTGCTCCAGCCCGACCTGGCCGGCGACGGCGTCGGCGAGGTGGTTGACCCAGGGACGACCGCCGTCGTCGGCGCCCGCCAGGCCCGCCAGGCGCAGCAGCGCCCGCTCGACCGAGACCGTCGTGTGGGACCGCGCCATCGCGATGATCGGCTCGGCCGCGCGGGCGGCCAGCCGCCGGGCGGCGCGCACGGCCTCCGGGTCCAGATCGAGTTTGCCCTGCGGCGCCATCGCCGTCTCCCCTCACACAGCCGCCCCTCTCAGGCCGGACACTGACAATCATCCGTATCAGCGAGCCCACTACAGGAGATCTTCCGGCATATACCCCAGAATCCGCAAGAACCATCACGAGTTCGGATCTCGCATGAGGATCGGCCACCTCCCGCCCCTCCACCGTCCACCGCCCGCCGAACCCGCCGAACCCGGAAATCGCGGTCCGCAACCGACAGACGAACCTCGCGCATCCGCCCATCGACCTCACCAATGGGTGACGACCTGCTCACGACCAGCTATTAGACACGTAAAGTGAATCTATAATCACTTGACGTCACGGTGGCCGCGCTGCGGCCTCCCGAGATCCGATCCAGGGAGGGTCATGATCATTTACGTCCTGGCGTCGGTATGCGCGATCGCGGTCGTGCTGATCGCCAGCGGCCTGTTCCGGTGGCTGCGGCACGGCCTCGACGATGCCGAACCCGGCGGCCCCAGCACCTCCCACGCCGGCGCGATGCTGTCCGCGCTGTTCCTGCTCTCGTTCGCCATCGCCATCGTCGTGCCCTGGTCCACGGCGGACTCGGCCCGCGCCAACACCTTCACCGAGACCCAGGCCATCACCGAGGCGTACTGGGCGGCCGGGCAATTGCCGGCCCCCGACGCCCAGCGCACCCGGGACGCGCTGCGCGGCTACACCGACCTCGTCCGCGGCCCCGAATGGCGCCTGATGCGCGACAGGAGCCGGCTCAGCTCGGACGGATGGACACGACTGGACCAGATACGCCGCGACGTCATCGCGCTGCATCCCCGCAACGACGACGCGAAGGAGGCCCGCGGCACCATCCTCAACTACCTCACCGAGGTCTCCGCCGCCCGACGCCAGCGCGAGGTGGACGCCCGCACCACCCCGCCCATCGGACTGCTGGTCATCACCCTGATCACCGGCACCGCGGTCATGCTGCTGCCGTTCATGGCGGGCAGCCGGCCGCGCGGAACGGCGCTGGTCCCGGTCGGGCTGATGGCGGCGCTGCTCGCCGCCGGCGCCTACCTCACCATCGACATCTCGCATGTGTTCAGCGGTGCGCTGGCCGTGTCACCCGACGCGTTCACCAACCTGCTGGGCGAGATGCAGCGCATCTCCGGAGGCGGATAGACATGCGCCGGCTCACCAGCACCCGTCCCGCGGCGCTGCGCGCCGCGGTGATCCTGCCCGCCGCCATCGCCGGAACGCTGGCCCTCCCGCAGTGCGCGCTCGCCGCCATCCCCCAACCGCACCCGGGGCCCGACGCCGGGGAAAGCCAGACCCCGAGAGCAGACCCGGCCCCCCGCCCGGACCCGGCCCCCCGCGCACGACCGGCCCGGCGGCCGGAACCGGCTCCACGCCTGGTCCTCCTCCCACGCTCACGACCGGGCCTGCGGTCGGGCCCGGAGCCGCGGTCAGGTCCAGGGCTGCGGTCAGGTCCAGGGCCGGGGGTCAGCGTGTGCATCGACGTACATGTCACCACCCATATCCATGCCCAGGTCAGCGTCGGCTCCCCCGGCTGCCCGCCACCCCCCAAACCACCACCGAAGCCACCACCGCCCGAGCCCCCGACACCACCCACGCCACCGAAGCCGCCAACGCCCCCCGAACCGACACCCCCGGAGCCGACCCCGCCCGAGCCGCCGACGCCCTCACCGCCGACGCCCTCACCGCCGGCACCCTCGCCGGAGCCGCCCACGACACCGCGACCGACCCCGCCGGGGACCATCGGCCCCAGACTCACTCCGGCACCGGTCGCCCGGCCTCTGACACGCGCGCCACAGGCACCGCCCGCCTCGGCCAAGCCCCGGCAACGCCCCCCGGCCGAGGTCACCGTGCGCAACGCGGCACCGCACACGGCCACGCCACAGCGCCGCCGCGCACCGCTCGACATCACCCTGGTGCTGGTGGTCATCGCCGTCGTCGTCAGCGCCGGAACAGCCATCGCGTTCGCCCGCTGACCCCGCCGCGCCGCGAGGCGGCGCCGACCCCGAGCCTCACGAACCGCTCGGGGTCGGCGCCACCCGCACCCTCACGCCGGGCCGAAACCGCAATGCTCACAGGCCAGGGATCTGATGGTTCCTGAAGGCGTCGACGAACAAGGCGTGGTCGGCGCGGACGACCTCCGCGTACTGGGTGCCGAACGCCACCATCGCCTCCACGAACGCCGCCTCGTCCGGGCCGATCACCGAGCCGATGGCGTCCTCGACCTGGAAACCGACCAGCGTGTGGTCGGAGTCGGTGTCGGACACGCAGTGGACCTTGGCGGTGGCGCGGCCCAGGTCGTCCAGTACCGACAGCATCTCCTCGGGCTCGGTCAGGCCACCCCAGTCCAGGTCCTCCTCGTAGGGGGACAGTTCCTGGACGACGTAGCCGACCCCGCCGATCTGGGTGTACCCGAGCCAGGGATCGGTGTTGGCCTGCAGAGCGCGGCGCGACACCGCGGTGCGGTGACCATGGTGCTGGAAGTACTCGCGGATGCGGGCATCGTCGACGACACGGCTCGGCGCGGCGATGTTGCCCTGCTTCATCGACAGCACCACGTCGTTCTCCAGCGCCTGGGTGTTGCCCTCCACCAGGATGTTGTAGGCCGACAGTCCCGCCGAGCCGATGCCGAACCCGGACGCGCCGACGATGTCCTTGACCTCGTAGGTGAGACTCCCGAAGCGCTTCTCGGCCGGGATGGTGCCCAGGTACTCCTGGTAGGCGGCCTCGACCTCGGCGCGCTCGGCGTCGCCCAGACGGCGGACGCCGGGACGGTCCCGGAACCGGCGCTCGTGGCCCTCGACCACCGTCATGCCCTCCAGCAGCCCGATCCGGGTGCCCGTCATCGCGGCGACGAGCACGTCGCGGACGTAGCCGTCGGCGGTGTCGAGGGTGAGCGCGAAGCGGTGGTCACCCTCGTGGGCGGCGAAGCGGCGGACCTGGTCGACGTAGGCGCGCACATAGGTCTCGATGAGCCGGCGGATGTCGTCGTCGGAGATCGCCTTCTGCCACGCCAGCAACGCCAGGCTTCCCACCAGCCGCTTGACGTCCCAGGTGAAGTGGCCCACGTAGGCCTCGTCGAAGTCGTTGACGTCGAAGACGAAGACGCCGTCGTCGTTCATGTAGGTGCCGAAGTTCTGCGCGTGCAGGTCGCCCTGGATCCAGACGCGCGCGGTGCGCTCGTCGGCCCACGGGTCCTCGTCGTGGACGATGTCGGCGTAGAACAGGCAGGCGCTGCCCCGGTAGAAGGCGAAGGGGTCGGAGGCCATCTTGCGGAAGCGGCGGCGGAACTCGGCGGGGCTGCGCTCCATCAGGTCCGAGAACGCGTCGACCAGAACGTCCACGATCTGCGCCTGGCGTTCCTTGGGGTCGCGCCCACGCAGGTCCTCGGTGATGCTCGCCATCAGGCTCTCTCCTCGATGATCGGGCGGCCCCGCCGGGCCGTTTCCGGTCATTGTGCCTAATCGGCGCCCACTCGGGCGGTGAACAACGCGCGAACCGCCGGTTCAGACCTCAGCAACTCCAGCGCCATGCCGGCATGCCCGGGAACGTAACCGTTGCCGATGAGCATCGTGACGTCGGCGGCCAGCCCCTCCGCGCCGAGCGCGGCGGCCGAGAACGACGTCGCCATCGAGAAGAACACGACGGTGCCACCCGGCGCGGTCGCCAGAATCGCGCCGTGCTCGCATCCGGGCACGTCCACGCACACGATCGTGACGTCGGCGGGCTCGCCGAGCGCCTCGGCGACGGCGACGGGATCGCGGGCGTCGGCGCGCACGACCGCGTCGGCGAGGCCCGCGGCGGTCAGCCGCTCCTGCTCCGCCGCGGTGGGGACCAGCCCGATCACGCGGGACGCGCCGGCGCGGCGGGCGGCGGCCAGCGAGAGCGAGCCGCTCTTGCCCGCGGCGCCCAGCACCGCCACCACCGGTGCCTTGACCGGGTTCCCGGCGGAGGTGCGGGAGGCGACGACACGGTGGGTGAGGGCCGGCGCACCGCACACGTCCATGACCGACAGCGCGAGCGGGACGGGCAGGTCGTCCGGGAGGACGGCGGCGATCGAGCGGGCGAACAGGATCGCGTGGCCTTCGGCGGGGACCTGCTCGGACAGGCCGTCCCAGCGGGCCAGCCCGTCGGTCACCACCAGCGGGGTGAGGGTGAGGGAGACCAGGGTGGCGACGCGGTCGCCCTGTCTCAGCCCGAGCGGCGAGTCCGGTCCCGCCTCCTCCACCACTCCGACGAGCATGCCGCCCGACCCGGTGACGGGATTGTGCATCTTGCCGCGCTCACCGATGATGCGCAGCACCTCGGCCCTGATCGCGTCTGGGTCGCCGCCGTGCGCGGTGTGCAGTTGCCGGTAGGACGCGGCGTCCAGGTTGAGCCGTTCCACCCGGACGCGTACCTCGTCCGGGTGGATCCGCGGGTCGGTGTCCAGCCGCAGCGCGGCTTGGGGCAGGACCCCGGCGGGTTCCAGAACGCGGCGCAGCCCCGCCGCGGCACCCTCAGCACCCATGATCACCCCTGAGATCTCGCCATCTCCCCATCTCCCGGAAGATATTCCGAACACCACTGGTTTCAACGAAAGTCTTCCCGTAGCGTCGGCTTCATACAAGACTTTTATGCGATCAATGTGAGGCGAGGAGGGAGTCGACGATGACCACAGGCCTGCACCCGGACCCAGACGCCGCCGTCCGGTCCTCATCGGCGGGCGGCCGGGAGTCCACCGGCCAGCCCTACGCCTACCGCCGCCGCCCCCTGGAGGAGCCCGACTGGCGCCGCCTACCCGGATGGCGGGACGTCACCAGCGCCGAATGGGAGTCCGCGCAGTGGCAGCGTGCCCACTGCGTCAAGAACACGCGGCAACTCCGCCAGGTCATGAGCGACCTGCTGGACGAGCGGTTCTACGCCGACCTGGAGCGCGACATGGCCGAGCGGGCGACGATGTCGATGCTCCTGCCGCCGCAGATGCTCAACACCATGGACTCCACCTCCACCGAGGCGTTCTACGCCGACCCCGTGCGGCGCTACATGCTGCCCGTTCTCAGCGACCGACGCACCGACTGGCCCTCCCACCCGCACGCCACACGTGACTCCCTGCACGAGGCGGAGATGTGGGCGGTCGAGGGCCTCACCCACCGCTACCCCACCAAGGTCCTGGCCGAACTGCTGCCGACCTGCCCGCAGTACTGCGGGCACTGCACCCGGATGGATCTGGTCGGCAACTCCACCCCCAACGTCGACAAGCACCGGTTCGCCGCCAAGCCCGCCGACCGGCTCGGCGCCATGATCGACTACCTGCACCGCACCCCCGGCGTCCGGGACGTGGTGGTCTCCGGCGGCGACGTCGCCAACCTGCCCTGGCCCCGCCTGGAGTCCTTCGTCGACTCCCTGCTGGACGTCGAGAACGTCCGCGACATCCGGCTGGCCAGCAAGGCGCTGATGGGCCTGCCGCAGCACTGGCTGCAGGACGAGGTCCGCGCGGGCATGGAGCGCCTGGCGGCCAAGGCGCGCGAGCGCGGCGCCCAGATCGCGATCCACACCCACGTCAACGCCGCCCAGTCGGTGACCCCGCTGGTCGCCCGCGCCGCCCGCGCGATGCTCGACACCGGGATCCGCGACGTCCGCAACCAGGGCGTGCTGCTGCGCGGCGTCAACGACTCCCCCGCCGCGCTGCTCGACCTGTCGTTCGCGCTGCTGGACGAGGCCGGAATCATGCCCTACTACCTGTACATGTGCGACATGATCCCCAACAGCGAGCATTGGCGGCTCGCCGTCTGGGAGGCCCAGGAACTGCAACACGCGATCATGGGTTACCTGCCCGGGTTCGCCACCCCGCGCATCGTGTGCGACGTTCCCTACGTGGGCAAGCGGTGGGTGCACCAGCTCGCCGGCTACGACCGCGAGCGCGGCATCTCGTACTGGACGAAGAACTACCGCACCGGCCTTGAGGCCGCCGACCCCGACGCCCTGACCAGGCGCTACGAGTACCACGACCCGATCTACACCTTGCCGGACACGGGCCGGGAGTGGTGGCGGGAACGTTCCGAGGCGGCCTGATCTCGGCGACACCCACCCGACGCCTTTACATTGTAGATCAAAGATAGGCCGAGGGGCCGGATCGCCGCATATCCTCGAACGGGTGACCTCCGATGACCTGCCCGGCGCCCCGGCCGGCCCCCTGCCCCACGGCCCGCGGGCGGATCTGACGGCCCGGTACCCTCTCGGCTCATCGGCGACCGTCGCCGAACTGCAGGACGATCCGTACGCGCTGCTGGCCCGGCTGCGCGGAAGCGAACCCGTCTCGTGGCTGCCCGCCCTCGGCGGGTGGCTGGTGACCTCCCGCCCCCCGGCCCTGCGCGTCATGCGCGACGCCGCCGCGTTCACGGTGGACGACCCGCGCTTTTCCACCGCCCAGCTGGTCGGGCCGAGCATGCTGTCGCTGGACGGCCCCGTCCACACCCGGCACCGCGACCCGTTCGCCCGGCCGTTCCGCCCCGCCCGTACACGCGAGCGGTTCGCCGCCTTCGTCCGAGACGAGGTGGACCGGCTCGTCGGCGGCCTCGCCCCGGCGGGCCGCGGCGAACTGCGCGGCGACCTGGCCGGGCCCCTGGCCGTCGCGGTCGTCGCCGAGGCGCTCGGCCTGGACGGTGTGGACGCCGCGACCGTCCGCTCCTGGTACGGGGCGTTCGTCGAGGCCGTGTCCGCCATCACCGCCGGCGGCAGCGCGCCGGAACGTTCCAGTCAGGCGTACGCGCTGCTCCGCGACGCGGTCGCCGGGGCGATCCGGGACGGCGCCCCCGGGTCGGTGCTCACCGAGGCCGCGCACCCGGAGGCGGGGCTGGACACCGCCGAGGTCGTCGCCAACGCCGCCATCCTGATGTTCGGCGGCATCGACACCACCGAGGGGATGATCGCCAACCTGGCGTGGCACCTGCTCGGCGACCCCGCGCAGCTCCGGCTCGTGCTGGACGAGCCCGGCCTGCTGCCCGCCGCCATCGAGGAGTCGCTGCGGCTGGAACCCTCGGCATCGGTCGTCGACCGCTACGCCACCCGCGACACCGACCTCGGCGGGGCAGCCGTGCGGGCGGGCGACCTCGTCCGGGTTTCGATCACGGGCGCCAACCGCGATCCGGCGGCCTTCCCCGACCCCGGCCGGTTCGATGTCCGCCGGGCCAACGCCGGCGAGCACCTGGCGTTCGCGCACGGCCCGCACTTCTGCTTCGGCGCGCACCTGGCCAGGCTGGAGGCCCGGACCGCGCTCGGCGCTCTGCTGGAGCGGCTGCCCGGGCTGCGGCTCGACCCGTCCCGCCCGTCCGCGCCGCACGGCCTGGTGTTCCGCAAACCACCCCACCTGCACGTGCTGTGGGACGTTTAGCGGCCCGTCCAGGACCGGCCCACCGGGCATTCGGATCCGAGTTCTGTGGGAACATCTCCAAATGATCGTCGAACGCCGGGTCGAGCTGCGCTTCGGGCATGAAAGCCGGGAAGCCGAGACGCACACCAACCTGTCCGCCGTGCGCCAGGACGGCCGCTGCCTGTGGGTGGCGGGCGACGAGACCGCCACCATCGAGCGGCTCACGGCCACCCTGGACGGCGACGGGCGCGTCACCGGCTACGACGGCCAGGCCACGATCGCGCTCGCCGAGCTGGTCCCGCTGCCGGCCGGGCCCGACGAGGAGGCCGACATCGAGGGCCTGGCACGCGCCAACGGGTGGCTGTGGGCGATCGGCTCGCACAGCCTCAAGCGCAAGAAGATCAAACCAGGGCAGTCCGCGTCCAAGGCCCGCAAGCGCCTGGCCACGATCGTCCGCGAGGACAACCGCTTCATCCTCGCGCGGCTCCCCCTCGTCACCGGTGAGGACGGGCTGCCCGAGGTCGTCCGCGCGGACGGCGACCGCACCGCCGCCGTGCTCGGCGGGCGCGGCGACTCCCTCACCGACCTGCTGGAGGACGACCCGCACCTTGCGCCGTTCCTGTCGATCCCCAGCAAGGACAACGGCATCGACGTCGAAGGCGTGGCCGCGCACGGCGACCGCCTCTACATCGGGCTGCGCGGGCCGGTGCTGCGCGGCTGGGCCGTCCTGATCGAGATCCGTCCCGACCAGGATCCAGACGACCCGCACCGGCTGCGGCTGCGCCCGGTCGGCGACGGCAAGGAGCTGTACCGCACCCATTTCCTCGACCTCGGCGGCCTCGGCATCCGCGACCTGTGCCCGCACGGCGACGACCTGCTCGTCCTCACCGGCCCGAGCATGGACCTGGACGGCCCGGTCCGCGTCGTGCGGTGGCGCGGCGCGGTCAAGGCGGACGCCGCCGAGATCGTGCCCGCCGACGAACTGGAGGTGGTGGGCGACCTCCCGTACGGCGACGGCGACGACCACGCCGAGGGCATCGCCGTGCTGGACGAGGCCGACGCGGCGGGCACCCGTGTCCTCGTGGTCTACGACAGCCCCTCCCCCGGGCGCCTCACCCCGCACGGCGGCGTAGTCGCCGACGTGATCGACCTCGGTACACCACCTGAATAAGCGCTCACTTTCGACGTCTGCTTGGATGGGATCGCAGACCTGCGGGAGTCGAGGGGCGGGCGGTCATGATCGAGTGGTCCGAGGAAGACCTGATGATCCGGGACGCGGTGCGCGGCTGGATCGACACGGAGGTCCGCCCCAACCTGGACGCCCTGGAGTCGGGCGATCTGCCGCCCTACGACCTCATCCGGAGGCTGTACAAGACGTTCGGCATGGACGAGATGGCCCGCTCGTCCTTCCACGCCAGGCTGGCCCGGGCACACGGGGGCACGCCGGGCGAGGCGGCCCCGGACGGCGAGAGCGCCGACGGCGGACGGCCGGGCGGCGGGAACGCGGCGATGACCCTGCTGCCGGTCATCGAGATGTGCCGGGTCGCGCCCGGGCTGGTCTCGGCGATGGGCGTCAGCCTCGGCCTCGCCGCCGGCACGATCATGAAGCGGGGGACGGCCGCGCAGAAGCGGCGCTGGGCGCTGGACCTGCTCACCCTGGACAAGGTCGGCGCGTGGGCCATCACCGAGCCGAACTCCGGGTCCGACGCGTTCGGCGGCATGCAGGCCACCGCCCGCAAGGCCGGCGAGGAGTACGTCCTCAACGGCGGCAAGACCTTCATCACCAACGGCCCCTACGCCGACACGATCGTGTTCTACTGCAAGCTCGACGACGGCGGAGACCCGCGCGAGCGAGAGATCCTCACCTTCGTCCTGGACCGCGGCATGCCGGGCCTGGAGCAGACGAAGCCGTTCCGCAAGATGGGCCTGCACTCCTCCCCCACCGGCGAGCTGTACCTCACCGACGTCCGCGCGGGCGCCGACCGGCTCCTGGCGGCGGGCGCGGGCGGCGGCAAGGAGTCGGCCCGGCAGAACTTCGTCACCGAACGCGCCGGCGTCGCCGCGATGGCGCTCGGCGTCATCGAGGAGTGCCTGAAACTGTCGGTCGAGTACGCCAAGACCCGCGAGCTGTGGGGCCAGCGCATCGGCGACTTCCAGCTCATCCAGCTCAAGCTGGCCAAGATGGAGGTCGCGCGGCTCAACGTCCAGAACCTGGTGTTCCGGCACATCGAGATGCAGCGTGCCGGACGCGCGCCCACCCTCGCCGAGGCGTCGGCGATGAAGCTGTACTCGGCGCAGGCCGCCAGCGAGGTCGCGCAGGAGGCCGTCCAGCTGTTCGGCGGCAACGGCTACATGAGCGAGTACCGCGTGGAGCAGCTCGCCCGCGACGCCAAGTCGTTCCAGATCTACGCCGGCACCGACGAGATCCAGGTGACCCACATCGCCCGCGACCTCCTCTCGCGCTAGCGGACCCCGCCTCGGAGGGAACGGCACGAACCTTTCGAGACCGCGCGACGTCGAAACAGGTGGGGGGCGGGTGCGGGCGAGCGCCCGTCTCCCGGCTCGTTCTGGACAGGCGACAACGAGAACTGGATACTCACAGCATGGACGGTCGGCCCTCATATCCGGTGCGAGCGTCCGACCGGGAACGCGACCGGGTCCTGCGCGCCCTCGGTGACCGCGTGGCCGAGGGACGGATGTCGCACGAGACGTTCGAGCGGCGCGTCGACCAGGTGCTGCGAGCGCGCAGCCGGGCCGAACTCGCCGACATCGTGCACGACCTGCCGCCCGCCGGCCGCGTCGTCGGCCGGCTCACCGGCATCATCTCCTCGGTCTCGCAGGTGACCGCGCGGATCGAGGCCGCCTGGCGGGCGCCGCGGCTGCCCCGCTTCGCGCTGCCGCCGCGCGAGCTGACCCGGATCGTCGTCGGCCGCGCCCCCGGCTGCCAGTTCGTCCTCACCGACCTGACGGTCTCGCGCTTCCACGCCGAGATCTACCAGTCCGACGAGGGCTGGATGATCTCCGACCTCGGCTCCATGAACGGCACGCGGGTGAACGGCTGGCGGCTGACCGGCCCCGCCCGCGTCCGCCCCGGCGACGAGGTCGGCTTCGGCAACGCCGCGTTCATCGTCACCGCGCCCTGACGGCCCCCACTCCCCGCGACCTTTCTCGGTCCTGGGTCTTGACGTGATCGTTTAGAGTCCTTACTTTCTCCTCCAAGTTAGGAAACTTTCCTAATTCGGAGGGAGCGCCGTGCCCTCGCCCGTCCCCGGGACGCCCAGCCCCGGAACCCCCAGCCTGCTGCGCTCCATCAACGACCGCGCCGCACTGGAGGCCCTGCTCGCCCGCGGGCCGCTCACCCGCCCGCAGATCTCCGAGCTGACCGGCATCTCCAAGCCCACCGCCTCGCAGCTGCTCGCGCGGCTGGAGCAGGCCGGGCTCGTCGTGCGGGACGGGATCCGCGAGGGCCTGCCCGGCCGGACCGCCGAGCTCTACCGGCTGAACGCGGCCGTCGCACACGTCGCCGGCGCCGACGTCACCCCCGCGCGGATCCGCGCGACCGTCGCCGACCTCACCGGGACGGTCGTCGGCGCACACACCCTGCGCACCCCCGGCCGCACGCACGTGGACGTCGTCGCCCGGGTGGGCGAGGCGCTGGACGGTGCCGCCGCGGCCGCGGGCCTCACCCGCGCCCACCTCGACCGCGCCGTCATCGGCATCCAGGGCGCGGTCGACCCGGGCACCGGCCGCCTCGGGTACGCCGCGCACATCCCCGGCTGGCACATCCCCGACCTGACCGGCACGCTCGCCGGCGGCCTCGGCGTCCGCGTCGCCATCGAGAACGACGTCAACCTCGCCGCGCTCGCCGAACTCGCCGGCGGCCGGGCCACCGGCACGGGCGACTTCGTGCTGCTGTGGGTCGCCGACGGCGTCGGCATGGCCGTCGTGCTGAACGGCGCGCTGCACCGTGGCGCGACCGGCGGCGCCGGCGAGATCGGCTACATGCCGGTGGTCGGCGCGCCCCTCATGCGGGACGTGCGCCGCACCCACACCGGCGGCGTGCACAGCATCACCGGCGGCGTGGCCGTGCTGCGGCTGATGCGCGAGCACGGGTTCCGCGGCCGGGACGCCGCGACCGCCCTCAGCCGCGCCGCCTCCGACATCGGCGCGGCGCGCCCCGCCGGCCACACCGCCGGCGCCTCCGACGCCGGCGCACGCGCCGAGCGTGCGCTCACCGAACTGGCGGCGCGTCTCGGCGCCACCCTCGCCACGGTCGTGGCGGTCCTGGACCCCGCCCTCGTCGTCCTCACCGGCGACGTCCTGCACGCCGGCGGGGAACCGCTGCGCGCCCGCGTCCAGCAGCACCTGCACAGCCTGACGATCCCGCGCCCCAAGGTGCGGCTCAGCTCCGTCGAGGGCAACCCCGTCCTGGCCGGGGCGCTCCGCCAGGCACTCCAGGAGACCCGCGAGGAGGTCTTCTCCAGCACCGCCCCCTAGATCCCTCCCCCCGTGGACGGCGCCACCAGCCGTCCCTCCCCCGAAGGAGAACCGGAGTGCGCACCACGACACCGCGCCGGGTCGCGGCGGCCCTGGCCGCCGCGGCGCTCGGCCTCACGGCGGCCTGCACGGCCGGCGGCAGCGGCGACCAGTCCACCAGCGGCCCCAAGGCCGGGGAGGCGCAGACCATCGAGGTCTGGCACGGCTGGAGCGCCGCGCACGAGGTGAAGGCGTTCGAGAGCGCCGCCGCCGGCTTCCACAAGGCCCACCCCAACATCACCGTCAAGCTGGTCAAGGACCAGACCGACGAGCGCATCTCCAACGCCATCCGCGGCGGGAGCCCGCCCGATGTGGTCTCCTCCTTCACCACCGACAGCGTCGGCCAGTGGTGCCAGAGCGGAGCCTGGCAGGACCTGGCGCCCTACATCGCCAAGTCCGGGCTGGACCTGAACCAGTTCCCCAAGGCCGTCCAGGAGTACACCCAGTACAAGGGCCGCCGCTGCGCGATGCCGCTGCTCGCCGACGCCTACGGCCTCTACTACAACAAGGCCCTGATGAAGGGCCAGCAGCCGCCCAAGACCATCACCCAGCTGACCGACCTCGCCAAGAAGCTGACCGTCCGCGACCCCGACGGGACGATCAAGGTCGCCGGGTTCATGCCGTCCGTCCAGTACTACGAGCACATGCCCCAGCACGTCACCACGCAGTTCGGCGTCAAATGGCTGACCCCCGACGGGCACGCCGGCTTCTCCAAGGACCCCGGGTTCAAGGCCTACCTGCAATGGACCAAGAGCCTGATCGACTGGTACGGATACGACAACGTCAAGCGGTTCCTGCGCTCGCTGGGCCAGGAGTTCGAGGCGTCCAACCCCTTCCACAAGGGCAAGGTCGCGATGGCCATCGACGGTGAGTGGCGCACCAAGTTCCTCCAGGAGGAGGCGCCCAAGGTCGACTACGGCACCGCGCCCGCCCCCGTCGCCGACGGCCAGGAGGCCCACTACGGCGGCGGCTACGTCACCGGGACGGTCATCGGGGTCCCCCGCGGCTCCAAGCACGCCCAGGCCGCATGGGAGTTCATCAAGTACCTCACCACCGACACCGGCTCGCTCGTCACCTTCGCCAACGCGCTCGGCAACGTCCCCACCACGATCGCGTCCCTGTCCTCGCCGAACCTGACCCTCCCCCCGCAGTTCAAGACGTTCCTCGACATCTTCAAGAACCCGAACTCCTCCACCTCCCCGCCCACCCCGAACGGCAACGACTACATGGTGAAGTTCCAGCAGTTCGTCCAGGACGAGTGGGAACCCGGCAAGGTCAAAGACCTCGACGCCGCGCTCACCGGCCTCGACCGCAAGGTCGACGACGCCCTCAAGCTGGCCGGGGGCTGACCGGTGACCTCCGTCGCACCGCGCGCCTCCTCCGGCACCGGGCCGCGGGGCCCCTCCCGCCGGGCCGGCCGGGGCGCGCGGGCGGCGGCGCCGCGGGCCCGGCGTCGCCGCCGGCTCCAGGTGCTGGCCTTCCTGTCCCCCTGGCTGATCGGGTTCGGGATGTTCTTCGCCTACCCGCTCGCCGCCACCGTGTACTTCTCCTTCACCCGCTACAACCTGTTCACGCTGGAGTACGTCGGCCTGGACAACTACCGCTTCCTGCTGAACGACGGCGACGCCTGGAAGGCGATGCGCAACACGCTGTGGCTGGTGGCGATCGTGGTCCCGCTGCGGGTCCTGTTCGGCCTCGGCGTCGCCCAGCTCCTCACCAGGATCAGACGCGGCGGCAACCTGCTGCGGTCGGTGTTCTACGTCCCGTACCTGATCCCGCCGGTGTCGGCGACCGTGGCGTTCGTGTTCGTGCTCAACCCCGGCACCGGCCCCTTCCCGGTGATCACCCGCCACCTGGGCTTCTCGCTGCCGGACTTCTTCAACGATGCCGCCTGGGCCAAGCCCGGCCTCGGCCTGCTCGGGCTGTGGGCCGTCGGCGACGTGATGATCATCCTGCTGGCGGCGCTGCTGAACGTCCCGAAGTCGCTGTACGAGGCCGCCTCGATCGACGGCGCCGGGCCGTGGGCGCGGTTCCGGCACATCACGCTGCCGACCGTCTCGCCCGTCCTGGCGTTCGCGGCCGTCACCGGCGTCATCCAGACGCTGCAGTACTTCACGCAGGCGATGGTGGCGGCCAAGGTCGCCTCCGGACGGGCCGACCTGGCCGGCACGCACTTCGCCCCCGGCTACCCCGGGGGATCCACGCTGACGTTCCCGCAGTGGCTCTACGACGAAGGGTTCCGGCAGTTCAACATGGGCTACGCCTGCGTGCTCGCGCTGGTCATGTTCCTGCTGGCGATGGCGTTCACGCTCGTCCTGCTCCGGCAGTTCCGCGCGTTCGCCGGCGAGGAGGCGTCGTGACCGCCCGCGCGAGCGCCCGGCCCTCGCGGTCGCGGCGGACGCTGCTGTTCATCGCCACCCACGCCGTCGCCGTCGCCCTCGCGGTGATGTTCCTGGCACCGCTGGTATTCATGTTCCTCACCGCCGTGATGAGCGACGAGCAGGCTCTCAGCTCCACGCTGTGGCCGCGCGAGTGGCACTTCGAGAACTTCCGCCGCGTCTTCACCGGCGACATGGTCCGCTGGACGCTCAACAGCACCATGTATGCGCTGGCGTCCACGGCGTTCATGCTGGTCTCCAGCGTCCCGGTCGCCTACGCGCTGGCCCGCTTCCGGTTCCGCGGCCGCAACGCCGCGCTCGTCGTGGTGATCTCGGCGATGATGCTGCCGCCGCAGGTCACGATGGTGCCGCTGTACATCGTGTGGTCCCGGTTCCAGCTGACCGGCACGCTCTGGCCGCTGATCATCCCGCAGCTGTTCGGTGACGCGTTCTCCATCTTCCTGCTCCGCCAGTTCCTGGTGACCATCCCGCGCGAGTACGCCGACGCCGCCCGCGTGGACGGCTGCGGGGAACTGCGGACGATGCTGCGGGTCGTCCTGCCGATGGCGAGGCCGGCGCTGGCGGCGGTGGCGCTGTTCCAGTTCTTCTACTGCTGGAACGACTACTACGGGCCGCTGGTCTACGCCAAGCCCGAGAACTGGACACTGGCCATCGGCGTGGCGACGTTCCGCGCCGCCCACCACGTGGAGTGGAACCTGACCATGGCCGCGACGCTACTGACCATCATGCCGGTCCTGGTGGTGTTCTTCCTTGCCCAGCGCGTCTTCATCCAGGGCGTAACCTTGACGGGAGTGAAGGGTTGAAGCTGACAGTCGTCGGGGGTGGCTCCACCTACACCCCCGAACTGGTGGACGGGCTCGCGCGGATGCGCGCCGACCTGCCGGTCTCCGAGCTCGTCCTCGCCGACCCCGACGCCGGGCGGCTGGAGCTCGTCGGCGGGCTCGCGGCACGGATGTTCGCCCGCGCCGGGCACCCCGGCACCGTCCGCACCGCCGTGCTCGACACCGCCGCCGACCTCGATGACGCGGTGGAGGGCGCCTCGGTCGTGCTGCTCCAGCTGCGCGTCGGCGGCCAGGCCGCCCGGCAGGTGGACGAGACACTGCCGCTGACCTGCGGATGCGTCGGGCAGGAGACCACCGGCGCGGGCGGGCTCGCCAAGGCGCTGCGCACCGTCCCGGTCGTCCTGGACATCGCCGGGCGCGTCACCGCCCGCGCCCCCGACGCCTGGATCATCGACTTCACCAACCCCGTCGGCATCGTCACCCGCGCCCTGCTGGACGCCGGCCACCGCGCCGCCGGCCTGTGCAACGTCGCGATCGGGGTCCAGCGCCGCGCCGCCGGTCTGCTGGAGGTCCCACCCGACCGGGTGGGTCTCGGGCACGCCGGCCTCAACCACCTCACCTGGGTCCGCTCGGTGACGGTGGACGGCGAGGACGTCCTGCCGGCGCTGCTCGACGAGCACGCCGAACAGCTCTCCGGGGCGTCCGGCCTGCCCGCGGAGTTCCTGCGCGGGCTCGGCGCCCTCCCCTCCTACTACCTGCGGTACTTCTACGAGCACGACCGCGTGGTCGAGGAACAACGGGGCTCCCCGACCCGCGCCGAGACGGTCGCCGCGCTCGAACGCGACCTGCTCGACCTGTACGCCGACCCGACCCTGGACACCAAACCGGCCCGCCTGGACGAGCGCGGCGGCGCCTACTACTCCGAGGCCGCCGTCCAGCTCGCGGCGTCCCTGCTCACCGGACGCGGCGACACGCAGGTGGTCAACGTCCGCAACGGCGCCACGTTCCCCTTCCTGGGCGAGCAGGCGGTCATCGAGGTACCCGCGCGGATCACCTCCGCCGGGCCGGAGCCGCTGCCGGTTTCACCACTGGAGCCGTTGTTCGCCGGCCTGGTCGCCCATGTGTCGGCCTACGAGGAGCTCGCGCTGGACGCGGCGCTGCGCGGCGGAGTCGACCGCGTCGCCGCCGCGCTGCTCGCCCACCCCCTCATCGGGCAGCGCGACACCGCCGACCGCCTCGCCCGCGAGCTGGTCGCCGCCAACCGCGCCCACCTGCCCTGGGCCACCCGATGACCCGTCCGGAGGGGGTCCTCATCGCCGTGGACGGCGGCAACAGCAAGACCGACGCAGCGGTCGTCGGGCCCGCCGGCGACCTGCTCGCCACCGCACGCGGCGACGGGTTCCGGCCGCAGGCCGACGGCCTCGACACCGCCGTGGACACGCTCGGCGCGGTCATCGACACCGCTCTCGACCGCGCCGGCGTCCCGCCCGGCGGCGTCGCCCACCTCGCCGCGTACATGGCCAACGTGGACCTGCCGGGCGAGGAGGAGCGGCTGGAGAAGCTGCTGCTCGCCCGCGGCCCCGCGCCGAGCGTCACCGCCGGCAACGACACCTTCGCCCTGCTGCGCAGCGCCGTGAGCGAGGGCTGGGGCGTCGCCGTCGTCTGCGGCGCCGGGATCAACTGCGCTGGCGTCGCCCCCGACGGCCGCACCGCCCGGTTCCCCTCCCTCGGCCCCCACACCGGCGACTGGGGAGGCGGCGGCGAGCTCGGCCGCGCGGCGCTGTGGCACGGCATCCGCGGCGAGGACGGCCGCGGCCCCGCCACCGCCCTGACCGCCGCCGTCGCCGCGTACTTCGGTGTCGCCCGCGCCATCGACGTGGGCCTTGCCATCCACCGCGGCGAGATCGGCCTCGACCACCTCACCGTCCTGTCCCCCCTGATGATCGACACCGCGGAGGCGGGCGACGAGGTGGCCCGCGGCGTCGTGGCCCGCCTCGCCGAGGAGGTGGCGATCCTCGGCTCGGTCGCGCTGCGCCGCCTGGACCTGCTGGACTCCCCCGCCGACGTCGTCCTCGGCGGCGGCATCCTGCGCGCCCGCCGGCCCCTGCTGATGGACGCGATCGCCGAACGTTACGCCGGCGTCGCCCCCCACGCCCGGCTCCTCGTCCCCGAGGCCCCGCCGCTCCTCGGCGCCGCGCTGCTCGGGCTGGACCATCTGGCCGCCCCGCCCGCCGCCCACGCGACGCTCCGGGCCGGCTTCCACCGCCCCGGACCTTGACGTTGTAAGGTCGAGCTGGAGGGCGATGACGAGGAGGAACGCGCCGTGCAGATCGGTTTCTCGGTGCCGGTGACCGGGGCGTGGGCCACACCCGCCAACCAGGTCGAGATCGCGCAGCGGGCGGAGGAGCTCGGCTACCACTCGCTCTGGACGCTACAACGCCTGCTCAATCCGGCCGGTGCGGCCGACCAGACCTACCGGGAGGTGCCCGATCCGCTGGTGACGCTGGCCTACCTCGCCGGCTTCACCCGGCGGGCGCGGCTCGGCGTCGCCGTGCTGAACCTGCCCTTCTACCCGCCGCCGATCCTGGCCAAGCAGGCCGCGACGCTCGACCACGTCACCGCCGGACGGTTCGACCTCGGCCTCGGGCTCGGCTGGATGCCCGCGGAGTTCGCCGCGGTCGGCGCGCCGATGGAACGGCGCGGGGCGCGCGCCGAGGAGTTCCTCGGCGCGCTGCGGGCGCTGTGGGGCGGCGGGCCCGGCGACGCCAGCGAGTACCACGGCGAGTTCTACGACATCCCGCCCGTCACCATGGACCCCCGTCCCCTCCAGCCCGGCGGGCCGCCGATCCTGCTCGGCGGCGCGTCGGAGGGCGCGCTGCGCCGCGCCGGCCGCCTGGCCGACGGCTGGGTCAGCGCGAGCCGCGCCGACCCCACCACGCTCGGACGGTCCATCGAGATCGTCCGCGGGGCGGCCGAGCAGGCCGGCCGGGACCCCGCCACCCTGCGTTTCGTGTGCCGCGCCGCCGTCCGCGTCCGCCCCGGCGGCCAGCCCGACCGCAGGCCGCTCACCGGCACCCACGAGGAGATCAGGAGCGACTTCGAGGCGATCGCCGCCCAGGGCGTCACCGAACTGTTCGTCGACCTGAACTTCGACCCCGAGCTCAGCGCCCCCGACACCGCCGCCACCGAGGCGATGCGCCGAACCCACGAATCCCTGAACGCCTTCGCCCCGATCACACCGAGCATGTGACCCGGCCCTCTGGCCCGTCAGCCCAGAGCATCACGCAAGCGCGCTACCTGACCCGTGAGGCGAAGCCGAAGGCGAGGCCCACGGGCTGGGATGAATATCTACAGCGGCGGGCGCCGGCCTTCCCAGGGCGTGCTGAGGACGACCGTGGTGCGGGTCGCGACGTTCGCCGCCGCGCGGATCCGTTGGAGCAGGTCCTCCAGCTCGTTCGGTGAGCCGACGCGGACCTTGAGTATGTAGCTCTCGTCCCCGGCGACCGAATGGCAGGCCTCGATCGCCGCGAGATGCGTCAGCCGGTCGGGCGCGTCGTCGGGCGCGGCGGGGTCGATCGGTTTGATCGACACGAACGCGGTGAGCGGCAGCCCGATCTGCTCGTTGTCGAGCTGGGCGGTGAATCCCTTGATGACCCCGCGCTTTTGCAGCCGCCGGACGCGCTGGTGCACGGCCGACACCGACAGGCCGGTCTCCTTGGCCAGATCGGTGAAACTCATGCGTCCATCGTCGGCCAGCAGCGCCAGGATCTGACGATCGATCTCCTCCACCCAGGAAATCTAGCGCGCCCGGCGCGGTGGTTGGGCCCCTGCGGATCACATATCGAGGTCCCCGCCCCGATCGTCTCGCCATCTGGACGGTTGGACGCGCGTCCAGGAGGTTTCAGGCGTGCCGGGCCGTCCCACGCCCGGGGGCGCGGGCGGTGCGAAGCGGGCCGCAGCTGCCCCGGACGACCAGCTCCGTCGGCAGCAGCACGGGACCGCCCCTGCCGCGCCGGGCCCGGTCGCGCAGCAGCAGTTCGCAGGCCCGGTAGCCGATGTCGCGGGCGGGACGGGCCACCGCCGTCAGCGGCGGGTCGCACAGTTCGGCCCAGGCGACGTCGTCGACCATCGCGATGGACACGTCCGCGGGGACCCGCAGGTCAAGCCCGCGGGCCACCAGCACGGCGGCCTCGCCGAGCAGGTGGCCGGCGGCCAGCACGGCGGTGACGTCCGCGCGGCGCTGCAGCAGCCCGGCCGCGGCGGCGTAGGCGGCATCACCCGCCGAGCGGGCCGCGACGATCAGGTCCTCCTCCAGCGGGACGCGCAGCTGGGCGAGGGTGTCGCGGAAGGCCCGCTCCCGCACTCCCCACGACGCCCCGGGCGGGCCGTCCCGGCCGGTCGAAGCGGCTCCGGAGGGGGCACCGGGCGGGGCGGCGCCGAGGAAGCCGATACGCCGGTGGCCGAGCCCGACCAGGTACTCCACGAGGGAGCGGACGCCGCCGGCGTCGTCGGCGAGGACGGCGGGGATCTCCGGCAGGCGGGGCAGGACCCGGTCGGCGAACACGACGCTGGAGCACACCCGGGCGGCGGCGCGCCAGTCGGCGTCCTCGCCCGCGGGCACCGCGATGACCCCGTCCACGCGCTGTTCGACGAGCCGGTCGACGATCTCGGCCTCGCGGGCGGGATCGCCGTGGGCGGCGTCGACGATGACGTGCTCGCCGAGGGTGCGGGCGCAGGCGAGCACTCCCGCGACCAGGTCGGCGCAGAAGGGGTCGGTGACATCCGGGACGATCAGCCCGATGCCGCCGCTGCGGCGCAGCTTGAGGCCGCGGCCGAGGGCGCTCGGCCGGTAGTCCAGCTCGCGGGCGGCGGCCAGCACCCGCTCGCGGGTCGCCGCGCTCACCGAGCCCGTCCCGGAGAACACCCGCGACACCGTGGCGATACCGACGCCGGCCGCGGCGGCCACGTCCTTGATCGTCGCCGAGCGCGCCGGTGTCATCGTCGGGTCTCCTCGCGGTCCGCGGGTCTGGCGATCATCTTCTCATGACCACCCCTCCCCTGGAAACGATTCCATGTTGTTTACTCCTCACACTGACGTGAATTCCCTGTTGGACAGGGTGGATGGGAAACGTTTCCATCGGAAGGGGAGCTGATGGCAAAGATCGTTCTAGACCGGGTGGACAAGGTGTACGCCGGTGGCGTCAAGGCCGTGGACGGCCTGGACCTGGAAATCCGCGACGGCGAGTTCATGGTGCTGGTGGGGCCGTCGGGGTGCGGGAAGTCGACCGCGCTGCGGATGATCGCCGGTCTGGAGGAGATCAGTGGCGGCAAGATCTCCATCGGCGAGCAGGTCGTGAACGACCTGGCGCCCAAGGACCGTGACATCGCCATGGTCTTCCAGAACTACGCCCTGTACCCGCACATGACCGTCGAGCAGAACCTGGCGTTCGGTCTGAAGCTGCGCGGCACGCCCAAGGCGGAGATCCGGCAGAAGGTGCTGGAGGCCGCCAAGATGCTGGGCCTGGAACAGTTCCTCGGCCGCAAGCCCGCCGCGCTGTCGGGCGGCCAGCGGCAGCGGGTCGCGATGGGCCGGGCGATCGTCCGGGAACCGCAGGCGTTCCTGATGGACGAGCCGCTGTCCAACCTCGACGCCAAGCTGCGCGTGTCGATGCGCGCGTCCCTCAGCCAGCTCCACGACCGGCTCGGCGTCACCACCGTCTACGTCACCCACGACCAGGTCGAGGCCATGACGCTCGGCTCGCGGGTGTGCGTGCTGCGCGAGGGGCGGCTCCAGCAGGTCGACACGCCGCAGCGGCTGTTCGACAACCCCGTCAACCTGTTCGTGGCGGGCTTCATCGGTTCCCCGGCGATGAACTTCGTCTCCGCCGAGTTGGTACGCGGCGACGGCGGCGCGCATGTCGCGTTCGCCGGATACACGCTGCCGGTACCGGACGCGACGCTCACCGACAAGCCCGGCCTGCAGAACTACTTCGGCCGCCAGGTGATCCTCGGCATCCGCCCCTCCGACTTCGAGGACGCCGCGCACGCCAACCCCGACTGGGCGCCGATGGCGGTCAAGAGCACCGTCACCGAGGAGCTCGGCAGCGAGATCAACGTCATCTTCGCCATCGACGCCCCGCCGGTCGAGCACAAGGACACCGCCGACCTCGCCGAGGACGCCGCCGAAGGCGAGAGCGAGGCGATCCCGCTGATCGACAACCGGGCGCTGTGGACGGCGCGCGTCAACTCCCGCTCCCACGTCCGCCCCGGGCAGCAGGTGGATCTGGCCGTGGACACCAAGCGGCTGCACTTCTTCGACCTCGCCAGCGGCCTTGCCATCGGGCACCCCGACGCCGGCGGACCGGCCCCGGCCGACACCGTCACCGACGGCCTGCGCAAGTAGAGCCGCACCGGCACCGGACGCGGTGATGCCCCGGCCCGGGCGGGCCGGGGCATCACCGCGTCCAGCCGCGTGGCGGTCGAGTGCGCCGCGGCCAGGCGTCCGTCGTCACTTCACCGAGCCCGCGAGAACACCCTGGACGAAGTAGCGCTGGAAGGCGAAGAACACCGCGAGCGGGACGATCAGCGACAGGAACGCGCCGGGCGCGAGGATGTCGATGTTGCCGGTGAACTGCCGCATCTGCGACTGCAGCCACTTGGTCATCGGCTGGGACTCGGTGTCGGCGAACACCAGCGAGACCAGCAGGTCGTTCCACACCCACAGGAACTGGAAGATGCCGAGCGAGGCGATCGCCGGGCCGCCCAGCGGGAAGATGACCCGCCGGAAGATCGTCCACTCCGAGCCGCCGTCCATCCGCGCCGCCTCGAGCAGGTCCCGGGGGATCGCGGCGAAGAAGTTGCGGAGCAGGAAGATCGCGAACGGCAGCCCGAACGCGACGTGGAACAGCACCACACCGGTCACCGAGCCGAACATCGTGAACCCGCCGAAGTCGATCCTGCCGTAGAGCTTGGCCACCGGCAGCAGCGCCACCTGGACGGGGACCACCAGCAGCGCCACCACCAGCAGGAACAGCCAGTCGCGGCCGGGGAACTCCAGCCACGCGAACGCGTACGCCGCCAGCGAGGCGATCCCCACCACCAGCACCGTCGCCGGGACGGTGATGAGCACGGTGTTCCAGAACGAGTCGACGAAGTCGGGTTTGTCCAGCAGCGCTGAGTAGGACCCGAACGTGAGCTGCGACGGCTGGGTGAACACCTTCCACCAGCCGCCGGCGTTGTTGTCCTCGTTGGAGCGCAGCGACTCCACCAGCAGCCCCAGCGTCGGCACCAGCCAGAACAGCGCGACGAGCGCCAGCACCCCCTGGACGGCGCCGCCGCCGAGCCGCCCGACGACCGCCGCGGCCAGGCCCCGCCGCGGCGCGCCCGAGGCGCCGCCGGCGGGCGCGCCCTTGTCAGCGGTGCTCATCTTCGCTCCTGCCGCAGTCGCCAGATGTTGAACGCCATGGCGGGCAGGACCAGCAGGAACAGCAGCACCGCCATCGCGCTGCCCGCCCCCTGGTCGTTGCCGCCGCCGAACGACTCGGTCCACATCTGCAGCGCCAGGACGCTGGCGTCCGGGTCGCCGCCGCCGATGATGAACACCAGGTCGAACACCTTCAGCACGTTGATGACCAGCGTCACCAGCACGACCACCAGCACCGGTGCCAGCAGCGGGATCGTCACCCGCCGGAACACCTGCCACTCGGTCGCGCCGTCCACGCGGGCCGCCTCCAGCGCGTCCCGGGGGATCGCGGCGAGCCCGGCGGCGATCAGCACCATCGCGAACCCCGACCACACCCACAGGTAGGACCCGATGATCGCCGGGGTGATGAGGGTGCCGCCGAGCCATTCGGCGCCGCCGTAGGAGGCGGTGAAGTTGTCCTTGGGCAGCCGGACCGTCACCGGGCCGGACGGCACCTTCGTCAGCGTGAACGTCCCGTCGGGGCCGGTGGTGGCCTTGGCGACGGCCTTGCCGCCCTGGACCGCCTCGACCCTGACGCCCGGCAGCCCGACCTCCCCGGCGTTGGGGGTGTTGGGTGCGCCCCCGCCTCCCTTGGTGAAGTCGAACCACACCGTCCCGGTGAGCTGCCCCGGCCGGGCGGCGGGCGCGGGCGCGGCGGGCCTGGCGTTCCCCGGCAGGTACTCCGGCTTGACCTTCAGCAGCGGGACGAGCACGCTCTGCCCGGCGGCGAACGACGCGGTCGTGACGACCGCACCGCCCTCCTCGCGGATCGGCTGGTTCCCGCCACTGCGCGGCCCCGCGCCCGGATAGGCCGTCCCGCCGCGGAACATGTCGTGGACGGCGACCATCGCGGCGTTCGCCAGGCCCTTGTCGGGGTCCTGCTGGTACACCAGCCGGAAGATCACACCGGAGGCGAGGAACGAGATCGCCATCGGCATGAACACCACCATCTTGAACGCCGTCGACCACCGGATCCGTTCGGTGAGGACGGCGAACAGCAGGCCGGCGATGGTCACGAGCGTCGGCGCGACGACGACCCAGATCGCGGTGTTGCGGACCGCGACGAGGTTGTCGTGCCCCTGGAAGACCCCCGTGTAGTTGTCGACGCCGACGAACGAGTCGCCGGAGGCGTCGAAGAAGCTGCGGATCACCGAATAGACGATCGGGTAGACGACGAGGAAACCGAGCAGCAGCAGCGCGGGCAGCAGGAACAGCAGCGCCAGCCACGACGGCGGAGTCAGCCGCTCGCGCCTGCCGCGGCGTCTGTCGGTCCCACCGGGCCGCGTGGCCGGCCCGTCGGGAGCCGGCCCGTCCGGAACCGCCGCGGCGCCGCCGGCCGCGGCGACCGGCGGCGTCCCCTCATGCGAAGCCATCATCCAAGGTCCCTGTCCGTCGCATGCCGGCCGCCTACTCGTAGGCCTTGGCGGCCTCGGCTTCGAGCTTGGCCTGCGTGCCCTTGACGTCGGACGGCCTCTGCACGAACGTCCGCAGCGCCTCCCACTCCCCCTTGCCTGGGGTCGCGCCGAACGCGGCGGGCGTCAGGTCGGACATGTCGTAGCGGGCGGCGTCGCCGGCCTGCTGGAGCTGGGTGATGAGCTGCTTGGCCACCGGGTCGGAGTAGGCGTCCGGGGCGACGCCCTTGTTCGGCGTCAGGTATCCGCCGAGCCCCGCCCAGACCTTGCCGGCCTCCGGGGACGCCAGGAACTTCATCAGCTCCTGCGTGCCCTTGCCGTCCTTCAGCGCGACCGCGATGTCGCCACCGAGGATCGCGGGCGCGGTACCGCCGGCCTTCGGGAAGGCGAACACCTTGGCGTCCGTGCCGACCTTGGCCTTGGTGGTGGCGATGTTCGCGGCGGCGAAGTCGCCGCCGTAGACCATCGCCGCCTTGTTCTGCCCGAACGTCTGCGTGACCGACTCGTCGAATTTGGTCTTGGTGGCGGTCGCGACGCCGCCGCTCAGGAGGTCGGGCTTGCCCCAGATCTGGGCGAGGGTCTGCAGCGCCTTGCCGACCGTCGGGTCGGTCCACTTGATCTCGTGCTTGGCGAGCTTGTCGTAGTTGTCCGGTCCGGCCTGGGAGAGGTAGACGTTCTCGAACCAGTCGGTCAGCGTCCAGGAGTCCTGCGGTCCGGCTGCCAGGGTGAAGGGGGTGGTGCCCGAGTCCTGGAGGGTGCCGGCGGCCTTGACCAGTTCGTCGAACGTCACCGGTGGCTGCACGCCCGCGTCGGCGAACACCTGCGGCCGGTACCACAGGATCGACTTGTAGGCCGCCTTGACCATCACGCCGTAGGTCTGGCCCTTGGCGGAGCCGAGTTCCTTCCAGTACGGCGAGAAGTTCGTGCCGACCTCGGCCACCACGGCCGCGGAGAGCGGCTTCAGCGATCCCTTGGCCGCGTACTGCTGCATCAGGCCCGGCTGCGGCAGGATCGCCACGTCCGGCGGTGTCTTGGCCGCCAGCCTCGGTCCGAGGTAGGCGTCGGTGTTCTCGCCGGTCGAGGCGTAGGTGACGGTCGCGCCGGTCTTCTTCTCGAACGCCTGCAGCACCTTGCGGAAGTTGGCCTCCTCCGGGCCCGTCCACTTGGCCGCGACCTCGATCTTGGTGCCCTTGAGCGCTCCCCCGCCGGCGGGTGCCGACGCCTCGTCGCTCTTGTCGTCATCGCCGCCGCATGCGGCCGCCGACAGGACCAGTCCCGTCGCCACCGCCGCGCTCAGGAAGCGCCTGCCCCTCGCATGCCTGCCGACCCTCATTCCTCATCCCTCCTGGACGCCCCGGCGCCGTCCGATCCCCAGATCGACGCGCCGGTATCGATATCGAAGAAGTGCAGGCGGCCGGTGTCGACGTTGATCGTCACCGGGTCGCCGACCTTCACGCGGGTGCGGGGGTTGAACCGCGCGACCAGGTCCGTACGGGGACTCTCCAGCCGCCCGAGCACGTCGGTCCCCGCGTCGCGGGCGAGTTCCCGGGTGTCCTCGGTGACGACCTGAGCGGCCTCCACCGCGAAGTGGACCAGCACGTCCGAGCCCATCGCCTCGACCAGTTCGGCGGTCGAGGTCAGCGCGCCGCCCTCGGACGTCTCGACGAGTTCGGCGTCCTCCATGTCCTCCGGGCGGACACCGACGACGACGTCCCGTCCCAGGTAGGACGCCAGGGCCGGGCGCTCGGTCAGCGTTCCGGCCGGCAGTGACAGCCGCTGGCCGCCGACCTCCAGCAGCGGATGCCCCGCGTCCCCGGACAGCGTGCCCTGGAGCAGGTTCATGGCGGGCGAGCCGATGAACCCGGCGACGAACAGGTTCGCCGGCCGGTCGTAGAGCTCCTGGGGCGGCGCCACCTGCTGCAGTTCGCCCTTCTTCATCACCGCGACACGGTCGCCGAGGGTCATCGCCTCGGTCTGGTCGTGCGTGACGTAGATCGTGGTGACGCCGAGGTCGCGCTGGATGCGGGCGATCTCCGCGCGCATCTGGACGCGGAGCTTGGCGTCGAGATTGGACAGCGGCTCGTCCATCAGGAACGCCTGCGGCTCCCGGACGATCGCCCGGCCCATCGCGACCCGCTGCCGCTGGCCGCCCGACAGGTGGCGGGGCTTGCGGCCCAGGTGCTCGGTGAGCCCGAGGATCCGCGCGGCGCGGTCGACCTTCTCCCTGATCTCGGCCTTGGGCACCTTGCGCAACGACAACCCGAACCCGATGTTGTCGCGGACGGACAGGTGCGGGTACAGCGCGTAGCTCTGGAACACCATGGCGACGTCGCGGTCGCGCGCGGGGACACGGTTGACGACCCGGCCGCCGATCGCCACCTCGCCCTCGGAGATGTCCTCCAGCCCGGCGACCATCCTCAGCGCGGTGGTCTTTCCGCAGCCCGAGGGCCCGACCAGGACGAGGAACTCCCCGTCGGCGACGCCGAGGGTCAGGTCGGTCACGGCCCGGGTGCCGTCGGGATAGACCTTCCCGACGTTGGTCAGATCGACCCCTGCCACGGCTTCTCCTCTCGGCGCTACCCCCGCGTAACAACGAGACAAACTGGTACAGGCCGTGACGCCCGCAGTGCAATATGAACTGTGCGCGCTGACACATTTGGTGCAGCGATCGTTATCCACCGGCCTCCCGGGTCTTTCGGGCGTCCCACGAGACTCCGGGAGCACCGTGGGGGCGGGGACGCGTGTGCGTCCCCGCCCCCACGGCGGCAGGGGTCAGCCCGTGATCACCAGGCCGTGCCCGGTGACGTTCATCGGGTCGTACCCGTCCTCGGTGCACACGACGATGTCCTCGATGCGGGCGCCGTGCGGGCCCGGGTAGATGCCCGGCTCGATCGAGAACGCCATGCCCGGCTCCAGCGGCTCCCGGTTGCCGGCGACGATGTAGGGCTCCTCGTGCGACTCCAGCCCGATGCCGTGGCCGGTGCGGTGGAAGAAGTGCGCGCCGTGCCCGGCCGCGGCGATGATGTCGCGGGCCGCCGCGTCCACCGCCTCGGGCGTCACCCCGGGGCGGACGGCCTCGCACGATGCCCGCTGTGCCTCCTCCAGCACCTGAAAGTACTCCCGGTACGCCGCGGGCGGCTCGCCCACGCAGTAGTTGCGGGTGGAGTCCGAGCAGTAGCCGCTCGGCATCGTCCCGCCGATGTCGACCACGACCGGCTCGCCCGGCGCGATGACCCGGTCCGACAGCTCAGCGTGCGGGTTGGCGCCGTTCGGCCCCGACCCGACGATGACGAAGTCGACCCGGGCGTGCCCCTCGGCGATGATCGCATCGGCGATGTCGCGTCCGACCTCCCGTTCCGTCCGTCCCGCCGTCAGGAAGCCGGGCACGCGCCGGTGGACGCGGTCGATCGCCGCGCCCGCCTCCCGCAGGGCCTCCACCTCGGCGGCGCTCTTGCGCATCCGCAGCTCGCGCAGCACGCCGCCCGCGGCGACCTGCTCGGCGCCCGGCAACACCGCACGGAACCGCAGCGCCATCACCGCCCACATGCGGTCGGCCACGCCGACCTTCGTGACCCCCTGCGGCAACCGGCCAACGGCCAACGCGAACGGGTCTTCGGTCTCGTCCCACGGCACGAGCTCCACGCCGAGGGAACCGGCCGGCGACTCCTGCGCGGCGGGCAGCTCCAATCTCGGCACGACCATGAACGGCTCCCCCGCAGCGGGCACCACCAGACAGGTGAGCCTCTCCAGTGGCAGCGCGTCATAGCCGCTGACGTAGCGCAGGTCCGGGCCCGGCGTGAGGAACACCGCGCCGAGGCCGGCCTTCGCCGTCGCCTCCTGCACCTGCCCCAGACGCTCGCGCGGATACAACTCCGTTGTCACATCCGTCTCCATTCCGGTCGCGGCGCCTCGCACGCGGCACGTGCCGCGCCGCGAACCGCCGCTTCCTCCTCCCTGTGACCTGGTTCTGTTACCTTCTGTACGTGTTCCGATACAGGACCGCCCGCTTCGGATACGGCACCAGGATCCCAAGAACCCGGGCGCGCCGCCGCCCCGGCCCGCCCGTCACCGCGCTACGCGGCGGCTGATCCGCGGGGCTCGGGATGGACAGCGACGCCGGCACCGCCCTGGCCGCCACCGTCGAGCGCCTGCGCCTGGAGCTGGACGCCGAGCGGCGCGGCCGCCGCGCCCGCATGGCGGTCGAGCAGGCCAAGGGCGTCCTCGCCGAACGCCTGGGCTGCGGGCTCGACACCGCCTACGACCACCTGCTGGAGCTGGCCGCCGACACCGGCGTCGAACCCGCCACCGCGGCCGCGCTCCTCCTCGGTACCGACCCGGCCGCTCCCGCGATCCCCGCGCCCCGCACCGCCGAGCCGCCTGCCCTCCCCGGCCCCCCGCTCCGGCCATTCGCTCCGCAAGGGCCGGAGACTTCACACGAACCCCGCCGCCCGGCGGGGCGAAGCGGGCACGGGGGTCCACACGAGCGTGAGGTCCTGGAGGGGCGCGCGGCCCAGAGCCTGCACGATTCCCAGCGCGGGCTCGAAAGCCCTGGCCGAGCCCAGCTCCGGTACGGGGCCCGCGGCTCGGCGCCGTCTCAAGCCGAGGTCGGAGCGCGGCCGGTGGAGGGAGCCGGCGAGGGGCCTCCCGAGCCCTGGCCACAGGCGGTGCTGGACGTCATGCAGGGGCCTGGCGCGTTCATGACGCCTGTGCGCGATGCGTCCGGACGGGTGGTGGAGTTCCGGGTGGAGGCGGTCAACGCCGACGCGACCGCGCTCCCGGGGCTGTTCGAGGAGTACCTCCGGGTTCTGGAGACCGGTGTCCCGCTGCGGCGCGGCCACGCGGGTGGCGGGCCCAGCGTGCGGGCGTGCCGGGTGGGCGACGGGGTCCTGGTCGGCTGGCGGTTCCACGACGACACCGCCGACCTCGCCGCGCAGCTCGCGCTGGCGCAACGGCTCGGCAACATCGGGTGGGCGCGCTGGGACCTGGCCACCGGCGACGCGCGCTGGTCCGACCAGGTCTACGAGATCTTCGGCCGGGACCGGGCCGCCGGACCGCCGCCGCTGGACCGGCTCGCCGACCATGTCGTCCCCGCCGACCTGCCGCGGGCCGAGCATCTGTTGCGCAGCCTGCTCGCTCACCGCGAGCCCGCCGACGCCGAGCTGCGGCTGCGTGCCGGCGCGGAGGTGCGGCACGTGCGGGTGACGGCCGAGCCCGTCCTGGACCCGCTCGGTGAACCGGCGGCCCTGCACGCCGTCTTCCAGGACGTCTCCCAGCGCCGCCGCTGCGACGAGACGCTCGCCGCGACCCGCCGGCAGCTCATGCGGCAGCGCCGCCGCATCGCCGAGGAGCGGCACATCGCCGTGGAGCTGCAACGCGCGATCCTGCCGCTGCCGCGGGGGCCGCGCGCGCTGCCCGGCCTGCGCACCGCCGTCCGCTACCTGCCGGCGCGCAGCGAGACGCGCGTCGGGGGCGACTGGTACGAGGCCGCCGCCCTGTCGGACGGGGAGGTGTTCCTCGCCATCGGCGACGTGTCGGGACACGGCCTGCCCGCCGCCGCGCAGATGGCCCGGCTCCGCAACGCCCTCAGCGGCCTGACCTGCACCGGCGCCGCCCCTGACCGGCTGCTGGCGTGGCTGAACCGGCTGCTGCTGGAACGGCCGTCCCCCGACCGGCACTCCACGCCCACCGCGAGCGCCATCGCGGCCCGCTACGAGCCGGGTCCGCGCGTCCTGACGTGGGCGCAGGCCGGGCACCCGCCGCCGCTGCTGCTGCGCGGCGGACGCGCCGAACTGCTCGACCCGCCGGAGGGTGTGCTGCTCGGCGCCCTGGAGGCGCCCTGCCTGGAGCTCGCCATCACCCGCCTTGAGCACGGCGACCTGCTGCTGTTCTACACCGACGGCCTCATCGAGCGCCGCGACCGGGATCTGGCCGAGGGGTTCCGGCTGCTGCGCGCGGCCGTCGAGGAACGCGCCGCCGCGCCCCCGGACGCGGTCATCGACCATGTCCTGCGCTCCCTCGGCGCCGCCAATCCCGACGACGACACCTGCGTCCTCGCCGTCCAGGTCGCCTAGAACCGTCCCACGGCCGTGCGACGATGGGCCCATGAGCGGGTTGATGCTGCTGGACACGCCGTCGTTGTACTTCCGCGCCTTCTTCGGGGTGCCCGAGTCGGTGACCGCGCCGGACGGGACGCCGGTGAACGCGGTGCGCGGTCTCATCGACATGATCGCCCGGCTCGTCCAGGACCGCTCCCCCGAACGGCTCGTGTGCTGCATGGACGCCGACTGGCGGCCGGAGTTCCGGGTGGCGGCGCTGCCGTCCTACAAGGCGCACCGGGTCGCGGACGACGGCGGCGACCAGACGCCGGACGCGCTGGAGGCGCAACTGCCCGTCATCGACGCGGTACTCGACGCGTTCGGCCTGGCCAGGGTCGGTGTCGCGGGATACGAGGCCGACGACGTCATCGGGACCCTCGCGGTGCGGGGCGCGGCCGACGGCCCGGTCGACATCGTGACCGGTGACCGCGACCTGTTCCAGCTGGTCGACGACGACGGTCCCGTCGCCGTCCTGTACACCGCGCGCGGAATCAGGAACCTACAGATCATGGGCGAGAAGGAGGTCGCGGCCAAGTACGGCATCCCGGGCCGCGGCTACGGCGACTACGCGACGCTGCGCGGGGACCCCAGCGACGGTCTGCCCGGCGTGCCGGGGGTCGGCGACAAGACGGCGGCGGCGCTGGTCACCCGGTTCGGGTCCGTCGAGGGCATCCTCGCGGCGCTGGACGCGGGCACCGACGAGGGGTTCCCGGCGGGTGCGCGGCGCCGGATGGAGGCGGCGCGCGAGTACCTGGCGTCCGCCGAGACGGTGGTGCGGGTCGTCACCGACATCGGCGCCCCCGCGCTGGCGGGGCTGGACGACCGGCTGCCGTCGGCACCGCGCGATCCGGAGGCGCTCGTCGCGCTGGCCGAGCGCTGGAACCTGGACGGTCCCGTGAACCGCCTCCTGAACGCCCTCGCGCGCTGAGGGGGCGTCTGCCCCACCCGGTACCGTGAGCTGGGGACTTGACTCTCACCTGGTCCACTGTGTCAGGTGACGCAGACAGGGCGGGTCCGCGAGTGCAGCCTTGCGTTCGATGAGGGGCTTTGCTTGGGACCATGCACCTGGCACGGACACCGCCGCGGGAGAGGCCATGACGAGCGCCCGCGCCGTGGCGGCCGCATGAGCGGACTGGTATCCGCGGCACTGGGCCTCACTGCCCCACTCCCCCCACATGCCGCGGGTACCGGTTCACCTGGCGGCACGTCCGCGCTTCGACCGGCGGGCCCCGGCCCAGAAAGCGGATCCCCCTCGTGAGCGAAAGGACCGACCCCGCCGCCACGCTGCAGCGCGGCGAGGGATTTTGGGATGACCTCGACGGCCCGCAGCGCACGACGCTGCGGCAGGTCGCGCGGCCGCGCCACTACCAGCCGCGGATGCCGCTGTGCTACCAGGGCGAGGAATCCGACCACATCATCATCGTCGAGAGCGGATGGGCGAAGGTGACCTCCTCCACCGCCGACGGGCACGAGGTGGTGCTGGCGGTGCGCGGGCCGGGCGACCTGGTGTGCGAGAGCGCGGTACTCGGCAGGCGGGGGCGGTCGGCGACCGTCACCGCGCTCAGCCCGATCCGGGCACTGGTGGTGCCCGCGGCGCGCTTCACCGGGTTCCTGGACGCTCATCCCAGCGTGTGGCTGCTGGTCAGCGGCACGTTCGTGCGGCGGCTGGACGACGCTGACCGGCGCCTGCAGGCGCACGTGTCGGCCCGCGGGGCGCGGCGGCTGGCGCTGCTGCTGACCGAGCTCGCCGAGCTGTCGACGCGGCACTGCCCGCCGGCGGCGGACGGCCGGATCGACATCGCGCCGCCGCTGTCCCAGGAGGAGCTGGGCAGCTGGATGGACGCCTCGCGCGAGACCGTCGCACGCGCCCTGAACAGCCTGCGCCGCAAGAACCTGGTCAGCACCGGATGGCGGAGGATCAGCGTCGTGGACCTCCCCGGCCTGCGCGCCTTCGCCCATGGGCAGGACTGACGACCATCGGCACCGTCCTTTACGTTGTAGATTTCTTAGCGCCGTCGCCGGGAGGAGCGGCGGGCGCGCCAGTCGGTACCGGCACCGACACCGGCGAGGTGCAGCGCGAGCAGCAGCAGGCCGAGGGTGATCAGCGTCTGGTAGTCCAGGGCGTCCGAGGTGACGTCGGCGAGGTCGAAGAGCAGGGCGAGAACGAAGACGATCGCGGCGACGATCGCGAGCATGGCGGACCTCCGGTCGGTCGGGGGCGCGGGCGCCCCGAGGGGTGCCTACCGGATGTCCAGCACCGCCCCCACCAAACCGAACCCCCGTTTCGGACACCCGCAATACCCCTCATGGGCCCTCCGGTCCGTCCGCCGGGGGCGGGAGAGGGGCCACCACAGCGCTCGGCCGATCACTGACCCGCCCACTGACGCGCCCACTGACGCGCCCATCGCCGCGCGTCGGGCACCATGGAGAGATGACGCAGGTGGTGGACGGGACGGCGGAGGCGGCCGGGCGGGCCGGGGCGGCGGTCGCCGGGCCCGGGCTGCGGGTGCTGGCGGATCTTGTGGCGGACGGCGACGTGGTGGTGATGAGCGGCGCCGGCCTGTCCACCGAGTCGGGAATCCCGGACTATCGCGGTGAGACCGGGCGGCGGCGCCGGGCGGAGCCGATGACCTATCAGCGGTTCACCAGCAGCGCCGAGGCGCGACGCCGCTATTGGGCGCGCAGCCATCTCGGGTGGCGGCACATCGCCCGCGCCCGTCCGAACGCCGGGCACCGCGCGGTCGCCGCGTTGCAGGGCCGCGGGCTGGTCCGCGGGATCATCACCCAGAACGTCGACGGCCTGCACCAGGCCGCCGGCGCGCGGGACGTGGTGGAGTTGCACGGCGGCCTGGACCGGGTGGTGTGCCTGGCCTGCGGCGACCGGACGCCGCGCGAGCACCTGGAGCGGCGGCTGCGCGACGCCAACCCCGGCTGGGAGGGGCGGGCCGAGGCCGTCAACCCCGACGGCGACGCCGTCCTGGACGACGTGGCCGTGGCGGCGTTCCGGATGGTGGACTGCGACCGGTGCGGCGGCCCGCTGAAACCCGACGTGGTGTTCTTCGGCGAGAACGTACCGCCCGCCCGTGTCCAGGAGTGCTTCGCGCTGACCGGGGGCGCCGGGGCGCTGCTGGTCCTCGGGTCGTCGCTGACGGTGCTGTCGGGGTACCGGTTCGTCCGGCACGCGGCGGGCCTCGACATCCCGGTCGGGATCGTCAACCAGGGCGCCACCCGCGGTGACGCCCACGCGCTCGTCACCGTGGACATGCCGCTCGGCCGGGCGCTCGCCGGGCTGCTGGCGGAGCTCGGCCCGACCGGGCCCGCCGAAAAGGGGTGATCATGCGCCTTCGCCCCGCTACGGTGATCCCTTCGCGGGCGATGAGGGGATCGGCATGGGGATCGGTGCGCAGGAGGTCGCGGAGTACGTGGCCCGGATGCTGGGCGAGGGGCACGGCCTGCCCGTGACCAGGGACGGGGCCGTGGTGGAGGTCACCGGGACGGGCGTGCGCGTCGCCGTCGCCGAGCCCGAGACGTACATGGACGGCCGCAGCATCCGGGTGCCCATCGGGGTGGCGCATCCGAGCTGGGACGGGATGTTCGCCTGGGACCAGACGGTGGGGGTCGGCGGCGGCGAGCGGCACCCGGTGGCCGAGGCCCTGGACGGGTGGGCGCACAACGTCTTCCCGGTGTTCGCCGCCCCGCTGCTGCCCTCGTCCGACCTGGCCCGCAACGCCGCCGCGATACCGCTCACGAGCGGCGACCGGACGGCGGACGTCTACTACGGGCCGCTGGCGTTCCGGGACTTCGGCGGGCTGGCGCCGGCGGTGCGGGCCGCGGCGGCGGAGCGTCCGCCGACGATGGTCGTGGTGCAGGAGCTGTTCGGCGGTTTCGCGCTGCCCGACCGGCCCCTGTGGCTGTACACGTTCTGTGCGCGGATGCCCGACGGTCCCGTGACCGAGGTGACGCTGCTCAACGGGGACAGCAGCGGGTCGTTCGGGCACGTCGCCGACCATCTGCCCTGGGAGGGGCACGGCTCGGTCAAGTCGTGGGCGCTGGTCATGCCGCGCCCGGCCGGGCACGGCGGCTAGGACGGGTTCGGCCCCAGCGGCGGCTTGCAGGGGCCGGCCGGCCCCGAGGACCAGCCGGGGCACGGCGCCGGCCGGCTGCGGGCGGCTGCGGGCGGCCTTGACGGGCGCCGCCGCCGCGTCCGACGATGCGGGTGATCAACAACGCCGTTGGTCGGGACGAGCGGAGGCGACGCCGGTGACGGGGACAGGGATGAGCGGGACGGGGCCGGGCGAGATCGCACCCGACGGCTCGGCGGTCGAGTTCTACGCCGCGATGCCGTTCGACGAGCGCAGCGCGGCGCTGGTGCACGGCGCCCTTGCGCCCGGGACGGCGATCCTCGAACTGGGGGCGGGCACGGGCCGGGTCACCGCTCCCCTCCTGGCCCTCGGCCACCCGGTGACGGCGGTGGACGACTCGCCGGAGATGCTCGCCCACATCCAGGGCGCGACGACGGTGCACTCGGCGATCCAGGATCTGGACCTGCCGGACCGGTTCGGCTGTGTGCTGATGATGTCGTACCTGGTCAACTACGGCGACCGGGAGGCGCTGCTGCGTGCCTGCCGCCGGCACGCCGCACCGGACGGGCTGGTGATCCTGCAGCGCGAGACCCTCGAGTGGGAGGAGGGCAGCCCGCGCGATTGGTCGCACGACGGCATCGACTTCCGGGTGACGCAGGTGGAGCCGCGGGGGCCCGGCGCCGTCGCGGCGACGATCGAGTACCGGATGGGCGGGCGGCGCTGGACACACTCGTTCACCTCGCGGCGGCTCGACGACGACCAGCTGCCCGCCGCGCTGGAGGCCGCGGGCCTGCGCTTCGACCGCTTCCTCGACGACACCGGCGGGTGGGTGGCCGCCCGTCCGGCGTGAGGCTCCCCTCTGGAGCGCCGGCGCGTCCACCGCGCCGGCGGTGCCGTGGCGGTCTTGACCTCCGCCTGACCTCCGCCTGACCGGCGCCGGGGCTTGGTCCGGGACGGACGGGGCAGGTCCGTGGGCGGGCTCAGAAGAGATCGGGGAGGTGGACGTGGCGCCACTGGGGGTGAACACGGGACGCGGCGCGATCATCCGGGCGGGCGCGCGCGGGCTGGTCGCCGCGATGGCGATGACGGGCGTCCGCACCGTGACGGCGGCGGTCGGCCCGCACGAGAGGACCCCGCCCGAGGCGATCGTGGAGGAGCACCTGCCGGTCGTGCACCGGCTTCCCGAACGGTACCGGGATGCGATCATCGAGCTCGTGCACTGGGCGTACGGGACGACCGGCGGCGTCGTGTTCGGGGTGCTGCCCTCCCGGGTGCGGGCGCATCCCGCGGCGGGCCCGGCCTACGGGCTGGCGATCTGGCTGGGGTTCGAGACCGGTGTCGCGCCGGCCCTCGGGGTGCGGTCCGTGCGCGAGCGGGGCGTCGTGTGGCGGGTCGTGGTCGCGCTGGACCACGTCCTGTACGGGGTCGTCGTCGCGGGACGGCTCGCCCCCGTGCGGCCCGCCGCCCGCAGGCCCGCCCTGCGGCGGATCATCAGCGGACGGCGGGCCGGCGGGCCGCGCCCGTTCGCGCGTCAGGCGTCGCGGCGCTTCAGCAGGACGGCGGCAACCATGAGGAGCAGGGCCGTCCACAGGGCGAAGACACCGTAGCCCTGCCAGGGTGTGAGCAGGTCGTCCTTGCCCTGGTGGGCCTGGGCGATGAGGTGCCCCGCCTCGGACGGCAGGTAGGCGTGGACGTGGTCGCCGATGCTGCCCGGCAGCAGCGCGGTGAGCGGCGCGAGCACCAGCACGAACCCGATCACGCCGGTGATGCCGCCGGCGGGGTGCCGGACGATCGCGCCGACGGCCATGGCGAACAGGCCGAGCATCGCCAGGTACAGCCCGCCGCCCACGACCGCGCGCAGCACGCCGGTGTCGCCGAGCGACACCGAGACCTTGTCGTTGAGGAACGCGGCGCCGATGAAGAACGAGGCGAAGGAGACCGCCACCCCGAGGACGAGCACCAGCAGCGCGAACACCGCGGCCTTGGCCCACAGCATCGGCAGCCGCCCGGGCACGGCGAGGAGGCTGGCGCGGATCATCCCGGTGGAGTACTCCGAGGCGATCACCAGCACGCCGAGCACGCACACGGTCAGCTGGCTGAGGAAGAACCCGCTCCCGAGGATCATGCTGGTGGGGTCGGCGATGATGGACGCGCGGTCGGACTCCTCGGTCTTGTCCCACTGCCCGACGGTGAGGCCGACGAACAGGGCGGTGAAGCCGAGGTCGAGGACGACCAGCAGGATCAGCGACCAGAACGTCGAGCGAACCGAGCGGATCTTCGTCCATTCGGCGAGCATGAGCCGCCCGAAGGCCTTGCCGCGCGACGCGGTGGGCCCGGGAGGTGCCGGGGGCGTGGCGGGGGTGGCGGTGACGGCGGTCATCGGGTCTTCCCTTCCTGCGCGGGAACGGCACCCGGGACGGCGCCGGGCGCGGCGCCCGGTTCGGCGCCGGTGGCGCCGTACTCGACGCTCTCGCGGGTGAGCTCCATGAACGCGGCCTCCAGTGATCCGCGCCGGGGCGTCAGCTCGTGCAGCACGAGACCCTCGGCGGCGGCGAGCTCGCCGACGCGCGGCGCCTCCATGTGCGTGACGGTGAGCGGCGCGGCGGCGTCGCCGGACTCGCCGCCGGGCTGGACCTTGGCGCCCTCGGCGGTGAGGAGGTCGGTGAGCCGCGCGGGTTCGGGAGTCCGCACGATCACCATCTTCTCGGTGCTGCGCTCGATGAACTCCTCGGTGGAGCAGTCGGCGATCAGCTTGCCGCGGCCGATGACGATGAGGTGCTCGGCGGTGACGGCCATCTCGTTCATCAGATGGCTGGAGACGAACACGGTGCGGCCCTCGGCGGCCAGGCGCTGCATGAGCGTGCGGATCCAGACGATGCCCTCGGGGTCGAGGCCGTTGACCGGCTCGTCCAGGATGAGCACCGCGGGGTCGCCGAGCAGCGCGGCGGCGATGCCGAGGCGCTGGCCCATGCCGAGGGAGAAGCCCCCGGCGCGCTTGCGGGCGACGCCCGTGAGGCCGACGAGCTCGATCACCTCGTCGAGCCTCTTGCGGCCGACGCCCTGGGTCTGGGCGAGGCACAGCAGATGGTTGTAGGCGCTGCGGCCGGTGTGCACGGCCCGCGCCTCCAGCAGCGCGCCGACGACCCGCAGGGGTTCGGGAAGGTCGCGGTAGTGCCGGCCGTGGATCCGCGCGTCGCCGCGGTTCGGCCGGTCGAGGCCGAGCAGCAGCCGCATGGTGGTGGACTTGCCGGCACCGTTGGGGCCGAGGAAGCCGGTCACCCGGCCGGGCACCACGGTGAAAGAGAGATCATCTACGGCGAGCCGGTCGCCGTAGCGTTTGGTGAGGTTCTCCGCCTCGATCATGTCTGCGTCCTGGGGGGTCGATGACGGGTCCGGTGACCCGGATCACACTAACGTGATGATCGCCTATGGCGGATCCTCCTGGAAGCCGATCCGCCTCCGACCTGGGTAGGGGAATCCTCAGGATGTACGGCGGCACTTTCGTCTACCTCCCGCGGAGCAGGTGCGTCTCGTCCCGGTGTCCGATGACCGCCGGGGGCGCCTGCGGGCATGCTTCTCCCGGACAGGAGGAGGCGCATGACCATCCGACCCGGGCTCCGCCGGTGGGCGCGGCGGCTCGCCGTGGTGTTCCTGGCGCTGCTGCTGGCGGGCACCTGCTTCTCGCTCGGCTACAACGCGGCGACCTCCGGGCGGGCGCGCGAGCCGGCGGGGATGGAGTTCGTCCAGGCCGGCGGGATCCGCACGCGGTACCGGCACTGGGGCGCACAGGGGCCGCCCATCGTGCTGGTGCACGGCGCCGCCGAGTCGGCCGACACCTGGGAGGACGTGGCGGCGCTGCTGGCGGTACGGCACCGGGTGTTCGCGCTGGACCTGACGGGGTGGGGCTACAGCGAGCGGCGCGGCCCCTACGACACCGCGCACCAGGCGGCGCAACTGCTCGGATTCCTCGGCGCGCTACGTCTGGACGGGGCGCTGCTGGCCGGGCATTCGAGCGGCGCGGGCGTCGTGGCGGCGGCGGCGCTGGAGGCGCCGTCCCGGGTGGGCGGAGTGGTGTTCCTGGACGGCGACGCGCTGGACACCGGCGCGGGGGCGGGCGCGGACCGGCTGCGGTTCGTGCTGCGCGACCCGTACCGGACGACGCTGCTGCGGCTGGCCGTCCGGTCGGACTGGGTCATCCGGACGATCTACGGCGCGCAGTGCGGCCCGTCCTGCCCTCGGCTGGACCGGGAGGGCGTGGACCGGTGGCGGCGCCCGCTGCAGGTCACGGGCGCCGAGCGGGCGCTGTGGGCGATGCGGGGCGTGATCGGTCTGCCCGCCTCCCGGGTGGCGGCGCTGGCGGAGCTCGGGCTGCGCACGTCGGTGGTGTTCGGGGCCGAGGACGACGTGTTCTCCCCCTCCTCCCCTCACGAGACGGCGCGGCGCATCGGCGCCCCTCCCCCGGTGCTCATCCCCGGTGCGCGGCATCTGTCGCTGGTGTCCCATCCGCGTCCGGTCGCGGACGCGATCGGGGCGGTGGCGGGGCGGTGACGGCGGCGGCGGGGCGGACGGAGCCCGCCGCGGCGGCCAGCAGCGCGGTCAGCGCGGCGACGATCCCGAGCGCGGCACCGAGCCCGGTGACCTCGGCGACCGCGCCGATCAGCGGCGGGCCGGCGATGAACCCGAGGTAGCCGCAGGTGGACACGGCGGCGATGGCGGGGCCGGGCGCGCCGCCCGCGTGCGCCGCCGCGGTGAACACGACGGGCACCACGCACGCCAGTCCGAGACCGAGGGCGGCGAGCCCGGCGAGCACGAGTGCCGGATGCCCGGCCAGCAGCGCCGCACCGAATCCGGCGGCGGCGACGGCGGCCAGCACCCGGACGACGCCGACGGGCCCGAACCTGCCGACGAGGCGGTCGCCGGCGAGCCGCCCCACCGTCATCATCACCGCGAACGCCACATACCCGGCGCCCGCGACGCCGGGGCCCGCGTCCAGCACGTCCCGCAGGTAGACCGCGCTCCAGTCACCGGCGGCGCCCTCCGACAGCAGCGCCGCGAGCGCGAGGACGCTGAGCAGGAGCAGCGGCCGGGTGGGGCGGGCGAACGCGGGACCGCCCGCCTGGGCGTCGGCGCCCGCGGGCAGCAGCCCCCGGGTCGCCGCGAGGCCCGCCGCGAGCGCTGCGGCGGCGGTCAGGCCGAGGTGCCAGGCGACGGGCAGTCCGAGGTGCGCGGCGGCCGAACCCCCGACGGCCCCGAGGAGGGCGCCGCCGCTGAAGCTCGCGTGCAGGCCCGACATGATCGACCGCCCGTAGCGCTCCTGGACGGCCATCCCGGCACTGTTCATCGCGACGTCCAGGCAGCCCACCGCGGCGCCCCAGGCGGTGAGGACGGCGAACAGCGCGGCCCAGGACCCGGCGAGGCCGATCAGCGCGGGTGGGACACAGAACGCCACGAACGCCGCGCGGGTCACCGGGCGGCTGCCGAGCCGCGCGACGAGGGCTCCCGTGACGGCCATCGCCCCGATCGAGCCCAGTGCGGGGCCGGCGAGCGCGGCGCCGAGCGCGGCGTCGCCGAGCCCGAGGTCGGACTTGACCTCGGGGATGCGCGGCATCCAGGCGGCGAAGACCGCCCCGTTGAGCAGGAACACCGCCGTCACCGCGCAGCGCGCCACGCGGATCCGCCGTTCCGGACCCCTCACCCCGCCTCCTCCTGTTGACCTGGTGGTCAGCAGGAGGCTACGCCCACGCCCGCACCGACCTGGCAACGGCCCGCCTCCGGGGACGCGACGGCGCCCTCCCCGACCGCGGGAAGGGCGCCGGTGTCGTTGTCGGCGTCAGTGCCGGTCAGGCGGCGGCGACGCCGTCCGCGGCGTTGATGTCCTTGTGGAAGCGCTTGTTGACGTAGAGGCGCTCACCGAGGTGGTCGCTGCGCCACCACAGGCCGCTGGGCGGGCCGATCCGGGTGTTGCGGGGCAGTTCGCGGAGCACCTCGTTCACCGGGGTCATCCGCAGCCGCCCGGACCGGCAGACCAGGATGCGCCGGTCGGTGACGACCACGACACGGTAGGCGTTGCTGAAGATGATGATCCAATAGGAGATCAGGGCGAAGTACTGGCTGGTCGTCTGGGCGCAGAACACCGCCTGGATGTTCTCGCCGGGCTGCAGCACGTGGGCCGCGTTGGCGCGCATCTTGTCGCGGATAGCCACGGTCCGGACCTTTCTCACGTAGCGCATGGGCATCCCGGGCAGTGGCCGCCGACACGGGGCGCGCGGGCACGACGCTGGGTCCCCACGTCCCTCAAGGGTTGTCGGGCGTCCCGATTGTGCCACCGAAGCGGCATTTCTGTGCGGTTTTCATGGCATTAGCCGGTTCCGGGCAACCGAATCGGTTCCGGCTCGGTCGTCCGGACCCGGTCGCCGGCGCCGGTCAGGTGACGGAGGAGTAGGCGACGACACCACGGCGCATCGCGTCCATGGCGCGGCGGGCGGTCTTGCGGATGTGGCTGTTCTCCGGCGCGGCATCGCTGACCTGGCCGAGCAGGTCGAGGAGCTGCTTGACGGCGCGGACGAAGTCGCCGGCGGTGAGGTCGCCTTCGAGCAGGACCTCGTCGAGCTCGTCGCCCTTGGCCCACCGGTAGGCGGTCCACGCGAACCCGAGGTCGGGTTCGCGGAGGAACGAGACGCGGTTGTCGCGTTCGACGGCGTCGAGCTCTCCCCACAGCCGGACCATGGCGGCCAGGGCATCCTGGGCGGGCCCGGGCGGGGTCCGGGGCGGGGTGGCGTCGTCGGGCTGCCGCGACTCGTAGACGAGCGCGGACACGCACGCGGCGAGCTCGGCGTGCCCGAGCCGCTCCCACAGTCCCTCGCGGAGGCTCTCGGCGGTGAGCAGGTCCAGCTCGTTGTAGATACGGCCGAGGCGGCGTCCCTCGTCGGTGACGGAGTCGCCTTCGAGGTAGCCGAGCTGCTGCAGGACGGCGCAGACGCGGTCGAAGGTGCGGGCGATGACCTGGGAACGGCCTTCGACACGGCGGCGCAGCTGCTCGGTCTCCCGCTCGAGGCGGTGGAAACGCTCGGCCCACCGGGCATGATCCTCGCGCTGGTCGCAGCCGTGCACCGGGTGGCGGCGCAGCTCGGTGCGCAGCCGGGAGATCTCGGCGTCGTCGACGACGGGCGCGTCGGCGCGGCCGCGGCGACGCTCGCGCGCCTCGTCGGGCACCTTGGCGCGCAGCGTGGAGGCCAGGTCGCGGCGATCCTGGGGGTTGCGGGGGCTGAACGACTTGGGGATGCGGATCCGCTCGACGGGTTCGACGGCGCGGGGGAAGTCCTGGATGGACAGCCGCTGCACGGACCGGTTGACCGTCAGCACGAGCGGTGCCGGCCCGTCGGAACGGCGCCCGACCCCGGGGTCCAGGACGACGGCGAGGCCGGAGCGGCGCCCGGACGGGACGAGGATCACGTCGCCGGGCCGCAGGTGCTCCAGGGACCGGGCCGCCTCGGCGCGGCGCGCCGACGACCGCTCCCGCGACATCTGCGACTCGCGGTCCGACAGCTGCCGCCGCAGCGCGGCGTACTCCATGAAGTCACCGAGGTGGCATTCGGCCGCCTTGGCGTAACCGGCGAGGGCCTCCTCGTTCTTGTGCACCTGCCGGGCCAGGCCGACGACGGCGCGGTCGGCCTGGAACTGCGCGAACGACTCCTCCAGCAGGGTGCGGGCGCGTTCGATGCCGACGGCGCCGACGAGGTTGACGGCCATGTTGTAGGACGGCCGGAAGCTGGAGTTGAGCGGGTAGGTGCGGGTGCCGGCAAGCCCGGCGACGGACGCGGGCTCGACGTTCGGCCCCCACACCACGACGGCGTGGCCCTCCACGTCGATGCCGCGGCGCCCGGCGCGGCCGGTGAGCTGGGTGTACTCGCCGGGCGTCAGGTCGACGTGGGCCTCGCCGTTCCACTTGTCGAGCTTCTCGATGACGACGGTCCGGGCGGGCATGTTGATGCCGAGCGCGAGCGTCTCCGTCGCGAACACCGCCTTGATCAGCCCGCGGGTGAACAGCTCCTCGACGATCTCCTTGAAGGTGGGGAGCATCCCGGCGTGGTGCGCGGCGACGCCGCGTTCCAGCGCGGCGAGGAAGTCGTCGTAGCCGAGGATCCGCAGGTCCTCGGCGGGGATGTCGGCGGTCCGCAGCCCGGTGTGGGCGCGGATCTCCTCCGCCTCCTCCTTGGAGGTAAGCCGGATCCCGGCGTGCAGGCACTGCAGGACGGCGGCGTCGCAGCCGGCTCGGCTGAAGATGAACGTGATCGCCGGCAGCAGCCCGGCGCGTTCGAGGCGCTCGATGACGTCGGGCCGGGCGGGCGGCCGGAACCGCTGCGGGCGCGGCGCGCGGCGACGGCCGGTGCGGCGGCCCTGGTTGACCTTGGCGCGCCGGACCTCCTCGACGGCCATGCGGGTGAGCTGCGGGTTGAGGCGGGCCTGCCGGTCCTTGCCCTTGCCGGTGTCGACGAACAGGTCGTACATGCGGGTGCCGACGAGCATGTGCTGGAACAGCGGGACGGGCCGGTGCTCATCGACGATCACGGCGGTGTCGCCGCGGACGGCGTGCAGCCACTCGCCGAACTCCTCGGCGTTGGAGACGGTCGCCGACAGCGCCACGATCCGCACCGAGTCCGGCACATGGATGATCACTTCTTCCCAGACGGCGCCGCGGAACCGGTCGGCGAGGTAGTGCACCTCGTCCATGACCACGAACGCGAGCCCGCCGAGCGTCGGGGAACCGGCGTACAGCATGTTCCGCAGGACCTCGGTCGTCATGACGACGATGGGCGCCTCGCCGTTGACGCTGTTGTCGCCGGTGAGCAGCCCCACCTTCGTGGGCCCGTACCGGCGGACGAGGTCGGCGTACTTCTGGTTCGACAGCGCCTTGATCGGGGTGGTGTAGAAGCACTTGGTGCCGCCGGTGAGGGCCAGGTGGACGGCGAACTCCCCCACCACGGTCTTCCCGGAGCCGGTGGGCGCCGCGACCAGGACGCCGCTGCCGTCCTCCAACGCCTGGCACGCCTCGATCTGGAACGGATCCAGCTCGAAGTCGTACAGGGTGCGGAAGTCCAGCAGGGCTGGGCCGTTCCCGGCGGTGCGCTTGCGGTAGGCGGCGTACCGCTGCGCCGGGGTCTGCTCGGCCGACGTGGTGTCGGGGGTGGTCATGACATCGAGCCTACGGTTTCGACCGGCCCGATTCCCAATTCGGGCCCCGTTTCGCCCGGACGACCGCGGGCGGGGATCAGCGGGTGCGGTCGCCCTTCTCCAGCTCGCCCTTCTCCAGCTCGGCGTCGATGGCCTCCAGGTCCAGCGGGGACGCCTCGTCGTCGGACAGGTCGTCGTCCATGACGGGGGCGCGTTCCTTGTGCCGGTCGTGGAAGAACGCGATCACCTCGGCGAACTCGAACAGCACGATCGTCGGCAGCGCCAGCGCCAGCATCGTGAACGGATCCTGGCTGGGGGTGGCGACGGCGGCGAACACGAACACACCGAAGATCAGCAATCGCCGGGACTTGCGGATCCGCTGGTGGGTGAGGACGCCGACGAGGTTGAGCATGACGACGAACAGCGGCAGCTCGAACGTCAGCCCGAAGATGAACAGCATCGCCTGGGCGTAGCCGAGATAGTCCTGGACACCGACCAGGACCGTGGTGTCGCCCGGCGCGAGCCCGATGAAGATCTTCAGGCCCTTGTCCATCGTCAGGTACGCCAGCGCGCCGCCGAGCAGGAACAACGGCACCGCCGCACACAGGAACGTGTACGTCCAGCGGCGTTCCCGCTTGTACAGGCCGGGCGCGACGAACGCCCAGATCTGGTACAGCCAGATCGGGGAGGAGATCAGCGCGCCGGCGATCAGGGCGACCTTGAGGTGGACGAAGAAACCGTCGAAGATCCCGTGCACGACGAGGTCGCACTTGCCGCCGAGACAGTGCTCCTGCGGGATGCGCGTGTAGGGCTGCTTGATGAAGTCCCAGATGGGGCCGAAGAAGATCCAGCCGATGATCGCGCCCGCGACCAGGCCGAGGATCGCCTTGATCAGCCGGTTGCGCAGCTCACGGAGGTGGTCCATGAGGGGCATGCGACCGCCGTTGGCGGCATTCTGCCTGGTCAGCTTCATTGTGGGCATTCGGGGCTCGGTTCCGGCGGCGGGGTCGGACACGTCCGGCCACCCGGGTGCGCGGTCGCGCACACGGTCGGGGACGCGCTCGGGGGCACGGTCATGCGCGGGGGCGGGGACGCGGTCATGCGCGTGGGGAGGGGTCAGCCGCCCTTGCGGACCTGGCCGGGGTCGGAGACCGGGATGCCCTGGATCGGCTCACCGGACGCCAACGCCCCACGGGGACGCTGCACGTTACCGCCCTCACCCGCGGCGGCCTCGCGCTCGAGCCGGGCGGCCTCCTCACGAAGCCGCGCGGCCTTGTCACGGGCCTCGGTGGACTCGCTCTTCTTGCCTTCGGCGCCCTCGTCGTCATCGTGCAGGCCCTTGGTCTCGGCCTTCAAGATCCGCGCGGACTTGCCCAGCGACCTGGCGAGCTGCGGCAGCTTCGCCGATCCAAACAACAGAAGCACAACGACGAGGATGATCATCCACTCGCCGCCGCCAAGGTTGGGAAGCATCGTTGCAAATCCTCTTCAGCCGGTTATCGTGCTAGACCGATCGTACGCCGTCCCCGGGCCGTTGTGGCGCCCGAGGTTTTAGAGATCACGGAGTTCATCCCGCAGCGCCGTGTGTTTCGGCCCGAGCCGCCGCCTGGTGCGTTCCAGTTCACGCCCGAAACGCCGTACGCCCAGGTAGACCTTGAAAGAACAGTAGGCGAGGACGACCAAGCCCACGAACCCCAACGACACCGACACCGGAACCCACGCCACGTCCGCCACGGTAGCCGACCAGGTCAAGCTCACGCCATGCCGTACCGTGCCAGAGCTCGGACGGCGTCGTCACGGATTGCCAAACCCAGCGACTCCGGCGCCGTCACCCGGCCCTGATCGCCGAGACGCAGGGCCAGACCCCGCACCCACCGGGTGTCGGGAGTCCTCAGCACCACCCGCAGCCGCCCCTCCCCCAGCTCCTCGACGCTTTCGCACGGGTAGTAGTCGGCGACCCAGCGGCCCCGCGGCGTCAACTCCAACGTGACCCGCACATCCTGCGGGGACGGGCGGAACAGGCCGGCGTCCACGTCGATCGGCTCCGCGTCGTCGGGGACCTGCGCGGGCACGTCCAGCACGGTCAGCCCCGCGATCCGGTCGAGCTTGAACAACCGGACGGCCTCCGCGCGGCGGCACCAGCCCTCCAGGTAGGTGTTGCCCTCCACCACCAGAAGCCGCATCGGGTCGACGTCCCGCTCGGTGTTCTCATCCCGTGCCGGCACGTAGTACGTCAGGTGGACGCGGCGACCGGCGCCGATCGCGTCACGGAGCCGGCCGAGCGCGGTGCCCGCCCCGTCCGGACCGGCGACCCCGCCCCGGGCATCGACCTCGACGGCGACCTGGCTGCTGACCGCGGCCGCGGCGCCCGCGGCGCTCTCCAACTTGGCGATCACCCGGCTGAGCGCATCCCGGTCGTGCAGGTCGGGGATCCCCGCGAGCATCCGCAGCGCCACCAGCAACGCGCTGGCCTCATCGACCTTCAACCGCAGCGGCCGCGCGATCGACTCGGCCTCGGTGACGGTGATCTCGCCGCCCTCGTAGGACAGGTCGATCGGACAGTACGGGTCGGGCGCCCGCAGCTCCACGCACCACAGCAGATTCAGGTCGTCGATCAACTGCTTCTCGGTCACCCCGAACGCGGCGGCGGCCTCGCCGAGCGCCACCGAGTCCCGGTTCACCACGTACGGGACCAGCGCCAGCAGCCGCGCGAGCCGGTCGGTGGAGGTCGTCGCGGCGGGCCGGCCGCCCTGCCGGGGAGCCGCCGCGGGCCCACCGGACGCCATCCCGGCGCTCATCGGCCGCCCACCGTCCCCTCCTGGACGCCCCGCACGTCAGCCGCCCCAGGGTCGTGGGAGGTGACGGCGAGCACCGACTTCAGCTGCTGGATCACGGCCTCTCGCAGATCAGGAGGGTCCAGGACGACGACGTCATCGGCGAAGCGCGCCAGGTAGGGCGCGAAGCGCTCCACATCGCGGAAGGTCAGCGTCGCCTCGTCCCAGTCGCCGTCCCCTTCATCGGCGGGGGCGGGCCGCACATCCCGCGCCCACCGCCGCGGCCCCTGCGCGGAGCCCGCGCGCAGCCGCACCGTCGCGGGCCTCGGCTCGCTCACCGGGTCGCCCCAGTCGAACGCGATGCGCCGCACGTCCACCCCGTCGGGCACGGTGACCGTCCCGGACGGGCCGTCGCCGCCGACATCGCCGACGATGCGGCTCAGCCGGAACACCCGCTGCTCCTCCCGGTCACGATCGAACCCGACCACGTACCAGCGGCCCCGCCGGCTGACCACGCCCCACGGCTCCAGATGCCGCCGCACCACCGACGTCCGGCCGATCCCCTGATAGTCGAACGCGACCGGACGGCCGTCGCGGACGGCCTCCCACAACGCCGGGAAAGCCGGATCACCGGTGTTCACCCGCGGCTCGATCCCGACCGCGGTCGTCACGTCCGTCTCCACCCCGGCGGCGCGCAGCTTCAACAGCGCACCGGAGGCCGCCTCCGCCATGCTGGCGCGCTGCCACACCCGCGCCGCGAGGCCGAGCACCGCCGCCTCGTCCGGCGTCAGATGGATGTCGGGCAACTCGTACGCCTGCGGCGGGATCCGATACCCGATCTCCTCACCGCCGCCACCCTGCTGGTCGCTGCCGACCTCCAGCGGGACACCGAGCTCGCGCAGCTCCTCCTTGTCGCGCTCGAACATCCGCTTGAACGCCTCGTCGGATTCGGGGTAGCCCGGCACCGCCCGGCGGATCTGCTCGGCCGTCAGGTAGCGCCGCGTGGCGAGCAGGCAGACCACCAGGTTCAACAGACGCTCGGTCTTGCGCCGTGACATTGGACCCCCCTTCCCCGCCGGACACGCTACCGGACCCACGCCCGGCTCCTGCCGGAGTTGGACGACATGGCGGGCATCTCCCGCCAGCGGAAAGGGCGGTCAGCCCCCACCGCGCAGGCCAGGACGCTACCTTTCCGGTGTGATCAGATGGCGCAGAGGGACCGTGGAGGGCGTCCGCCGCGAATGGCCGGGCGCGGTGGAACTGACCGTCGACATCCCCGGGGACGGACAGCGCCGCGCACTCGCCTACCCCGCCCTGGTGGGGCGGCCCGAGCCGGGCGACACCGTACTGCTCAACACCACCGCCCTGGCGATGGGACTCGGCACCGGCGGGTACGCGATGGTCGTCGCCGTCCCCGACCGGCTACCGCCCGACCCGACCGGCCCGGGACATCTGGTCAAGGCCCGCTACACCCCCCTGCAGGCCACCGTCCTCGGCGCCGACGAGCAGGACTCCCCCCACCACGCCGTCCTCCGCGACGCCGACTCCCTCGGCGGCGCGCCCGTCATCGTCGCCGACCTGCACTCCGCGCTCCCGCCGATCCTCGCGGGGCTCCTCGCCGCCCGGCCCGGCACCCGCGCCGTGTACGTGATGCCGGACGGCGGGGCGCTGCCGTCCTGGTTCTCCATGTCCATCGCCCAGCTCACCGGCGCCGGCGCCCTCGCCGCCACCGTCACCGTCGGGCAGGCGTTCGGCGGCGACCTGGAGGCCGTCACCGTCCACACCGGTCTGCTCGCCGCGCGGCTCGTCCTCGGCGCCGACGTCATCATCGTCGCGCAGGGCCCCGGCAACCTCGGCACCGGCACCCGCTGGGGTTTCTCCGGCGTGTCCGCCGGCGAGGCGGTCAACGCCGCGGCGGTCCTCGGCGGCCGCCCCGTCGGATCGCTGCGCGTCAGCGAGGGCGACCGGCGCGAGCGTCACATCGGCGTGTCCCACCACTCCCTCACCGCCTACGGCCGCGTCGCCCTCGCCGCCGCCGACATCCCCGTCCCCGGACTGGGCGGCCCCTTCGGCGCCCGCGTCGCCGCCGACGCCGCACCCCTCGGCGACCGCCACACCCTCGTCCCCGTCCCCGTGGACGGCCTGCACGAGACGCTGCGCGCCGCCGAGAAGGACTGGGGCGTCCGCCTGTCCACCATGGGCCGCCGTCTGGACGAGGACCTCCCGTACTTCCTCACCGCCGCCGCCGCCGGACGCCACACCGCCACGCTCCTTTCCTGACCCGGCCCCTGGCTCCCCCATGCCGGTCACGTGCCCGTCATGTGGCGCCGCCGGCCCGCGTCCGTGCGGTCCGGGTCAGAGTGCCGCCGGCTGAGCGTCTCCGGAAGTGCTGATCATCCCGGGCGCCTGGGCTGCCTGGGTGGCTTCCTCCGCCGTGTAGGACGTCCTGAAGGTGAACGCGAGCGGTGACGGCCCCTCGCCACGGAGGAGTTCGAGGCGCTCCAGAGCCTCCTCCACGGTGGGGACGTGTCCCGCCGGGATCCACCACAGCACGAGATGGGCGTCCACATGCCGCCGGAACCACTCACGGCGGCGCCGCATCGTCTCCAGGTGCGCACTGCGGTACACGAAGTCCCACAGGGTCTGCGCGGACTCCCACACCGAGAAGTTGATGATCACGTCGGTGCCGGCGGGGCGCATGCCGGTCGCGTCGGCCTGGCCCTCCTCGATCAGCCGCCACACGAACCCGGGCGCGCCGTCGGCGAGGGCGTTGACGGGGTCCAAGAGCTCGACGAAGTCCTTCATCCGCGGGTCGTCGAGGGGGAAGTGGAGGGTCGCGACGTTGAACTGGGCGAGATGGAGGCGCGCTGAGGTGTCGTCGGTCATGTCCGCCACCTCACCACGTCCACGATCTCTATGTCAACGATCATTATTTTTAGAAGTCTCGGCCACGACACAACACCACCCCGGACGCGGGTCCATCCGCACCCGCACACCGTCCGAACCCTCGACCAGCCCCTCCAGCAACGCCAGGTTCATCCCGCACACCAGCGGCGGAAACTGCTCCGCGACCACACGGAACGGGCAGTTGCGCATGCGCAACACCGGACGCCCCCCGCTCCCCTCGCCCCCGTCACGCCCGTCCTCCAACACCGGGGCGTACCCGCGCTCCGCCAGAACCTTCGCCACCGCGCCCAGATCCCCGCACGACCCGCCAGGCCCACGCAGCGCCCTCCCCCGCCGCCGCGCCGCGTCCTGCACCTCCATGTCCAGGCCCGCCGCGTCCGCGGCCTCCGCCAGCAGCCCCGCCACCGTCCGGTAATCCCGCGGCGGCACCGACACGCCATGCTCCACCACCGACCGCCGGTACACCTTCGCCGGACGCCCCGCGCCCGGCCCCGAACGACCCGTCAGCCGCCTGCTGGCCGCCTCCAGCAACCCCACCTCCACCAACCTGTCCAGGTGGAACGCCGCCAAGGTCCGCTGGACGCCCGCCGCCTCCGCCGCCTCGTTCCGGCCCACCTCGCGGTCCTGTGCCGCCACGAACTCGTACAACCGCCGCCGTACCGGATCCTGTAGCGACGCGACCGCATCGATATCGTCCACCCCGCCATTCTAAGAACAACCGAGATAGGACATAGAACTCGCGGGGCGGATCAACACGCCCCCAGCCCGCCCAGGCGTCCAGCGGGATTCAGTGCGCCCCGAGGATGTCGACGACGAACACCAGCGTGTCCGATCCCCTGATACCCACCTGCGCCAGCCCCTTCGCCCCGTACCCGAACGACGGCGGCACCACCAGCAGCATCCTGCTGCCCACCCGCTGCCCCATCAGCCCCTGATCCCAGCCCTTCATCACCTGACCGGTCCCCGCCGTCACCCCGTTCGGATGCCCCGACGCCCACGACGAGTCGAACATCTTCCCGTCCCGCCAGAAGAACCCCGCATACTGCACCGCCAACAACTGCCCCTTCCGCACCACCGGCCCGTCCCCACGCACCAGCGCCCGCACCTGCAACCCCCTCGGCGCCGCCACCCGCGGAACCGTCACACTCGGCGCCCCACCACCCGACACCCTCGGCAACCGAGGATCCGCCAGCGGCGGCTCCACCCGCCCCCGCGGACCCGCCGACCTCCCATACACCCCACGCACATCCAGGACGTACACCAACGTGTCGCCCCCGCCGATCTGCCGCGCCGCATTCCCCCGCTCCCCGAACCCGTCCTTCGGCGGGATCGACGCCACCACCCGCGACCCCACCCGCGCGCCCTCGAACGCCCGCTGCAACCCCGGCACCAGCCCCCACGTCGGGAAAGCCTCCGGCCGCCCCGCCGCGAAACTGCTCGCCAACAGCTTCCGCCCGCTCCTACTCCACCGGTAACCCACATAGTCGGCCACCACCAGATCACCCTTACGCGCCCCCGCACCCCGCCCACCCGACAGCGTCTCCACCGCCAGCGAACCACCCGGCGCCCCCTTCGGGAACGACACCTCCGGAAGCCGCCCGAATTCCCCCTTCACCGTCACCCGCACGCCCCCGCCACCCGAACACCCGGCGGCGAACACGAACGGAACCGCCAGCACGGCGGCCACGGACACGGCGGCGAGACCTCGGCGCATACAGGTGGTCCTTCACGGGGGGTGACGAGCGCTGCTGGGCGCTCACACTACCGCCAAGTGACCTGCGAGTAGCCACGGACGCGCCACACCCCGTGACCAGAGCCATCCCAGCGATGGTCGCGCCGCACACCCGCAGCGCCCCACCACGACCGCTCCGGCCCCTACATCCCCGCGATCAGCTTGTCGACCCGCTCGTCCACCGACCGGAACGGGTCCTTGCACAACACCGTCCGCTGCGCCTGATCGTTCAACTTCAAATGCACCCAGTCCACCGTGAAATCGCGCCGCTTCTCCTGCGCCTTCCGGATGAACTCCCCCCGCAGCCGCGCCCGCGTCGTCTGCGGCGGCACCGACTTCGCCTCGAAGATGTCCAGATCACGCGACACCCGCTCCACCGACCCCCGCTTCTCCAGCAGGTAGTACAGCCCACGATCCCGATGCACATCGTGATACGCCAGATCCAACTGCGCCACACGCGGCGACGACAACGGCAGATCATACTTCCGCCGATACCGCTCGATCAGCTTGTACTTCGTCACCCAGTCGATCTCACGGGCCACCATGTCCAGATCGCCCGTCTCCACCGCCCGCAACGTCCGCTCCCACAGCTCCAGCACCCGCTTCGCCGTCGCGTCCCCACCCCGCGCGTCCACGAAGTCCCGCGCCTTGCCGAAATACTCCTTCTGGATCTCCAGCGAACTCGCCTCACGGCCGTTCGCCAGCCGCACCTTCCGCCGGCCCGTCATATCGTGACTGACCTCCCGGATCGCCCGAATCGGGTTCTCCAACGTCAGATCACGCATCACGACCCCGGCCTCGATCATCCGCAGCACCAGATCGCTCGCCCCGACCTTCAGCAACATCGTCGTCTCACTCATGTTCGAGTCACCGACGATCACATGCAGCCGGCGGAACCGCTCCGCATCCGCATGCGGCTCATCCCGCGTATTGATGATCGGACGAGAACGCGTCGTCGCCGACGACACACCCTCCCAGATGTGCTCCGCCCGCTGCGACACGCAGTACACCGCACCACGCGGCGTCTGCAGCACCTTCCCCGCACCACAGATGATCTGACGCGTCACCAGATACGGGATCAGGACGTCCGCGAGCCTCCCGAACTCCCCATGCCGCCCCACCAGATAGTTCTCATGGCAACCGTAGGAGTTCCCCGCCGAGTCCGTGTTGTTCTTGAACAGATAGATGTCACCCGCGATGCCCTCCTCCCGGAGCCGCCGCTCGGCATCGACCAGCAACCCCTCCAGGATCCGCTCCCCCGCCTTGTCATGCGTCACCAGATCCACGACACTGTCGCACTCCGGCGTCGCATACTCCGGGTGACTGCCCACATCCAGGTAGAGCCGCGCGCCGTTGCGCAGGAACACGTTGCTGCTACGACCCCACGACACCACTCGCCGGAACAGATAGCGCGCCACCTCATCAGGTGACAACCGCCGCTGACCCCGGAAGGTGCAGGTGACGCCGTACTCGTTCTCAAGCCCGAAAATGCGCCTGTCCACACCAAGACCCTATGCGGCCCGGCCCCGTCTTGGCAGTCTCTCAAGCACACCGTTTCCGCAACGGCCCAGACGCCAGGACCCGCCGCAGCCGGGCGGCCCCAGCCACCCCACCACGACGGGCCACAACCACACCGGAGCCGCCCACGCGGCGCCGGCCCCTGCCGGACGTCACTCCTCGTCCGCGTCCTCCGACGCCGGCGACGCCGAACCCGAGGCACCCGAAGACGCCGAACCCGAATCACCCTCAGCGAGCAACTCCTCGATCCGCCGCGCCGTCAACCGCTTGAACAGCCGGTGCTCACGATTGCGATCCAGCACCGCCACCTCCAGCGACGTCGCCTCCAGCCGCCGCTCCGAATCCTGCGCCTCCAAAGCCCGGACCGCCGTCCGCAACGCCTCCACCAGCGACGAGCCCTCCCGGTACCCGTCCTTCAACGCCTGCGCCACCGCGTCCGCCTGACCGCCCATCGCCACGTAACCGTGCTCATCGGCCACCGAACCATCGAACGTCAACCGGTAGATCTGGTCCGTCTCCGCGTCGTCGCCCACCTCGGCGACCACCAACTCCACCTCGTACGGCTTGTTCGTCTCCGTGAAGATCGTCCCCAGCGACTGCGCGTACACGTTCGCCAGCCCCCGCGCCGTCACATCACGACGGTCGTACTGGTACCCGTTGATGTCCGCGTACCGGACCCCGCCCAGCCGCAGGTTCTCGAACTCGTTGTACTTCCCCACCGCCGCGAAAGCGATCCGGTCGTAGATTTCACTGATCTTGTGCAGCGCCCGCGACGGATTGTCCGCCACGAACAAGATGCCATCGTCGTACTGCAGCACCACGACACTGCGGCCACGCGAAATCCCCTTCCGCGCATAGTCCGCCTTGTCCTTCATCTGCTGTTCGGGCGACACGTAGAACGGCATGGACACCGAACTGGATCCCTTCTATCGCAGCGGGGCGGACGGCCCGCCCGGCGAGTCGTAACGTCCCTCGACCACCGAACGCGCCACCGCGCCCACCTCGTCCTCACCGAGCCGGCGATACCCGTCCGACGTCACCACCGCCACCACGGGGAAGATCCCCCGCGTCAGGTCAGGGCCACCCGTCGCCGAGTCGTCGTCCGCCGCGTCGTACAACGCCTGAACGCACACCAGCGCCGCGTCCTCGACCGACAGATCCGGCCGGTACAGCTTCTTCAGCGCACCCCGCGCGAACACCGAACCCGAACCAATCGAGTAGAAGTCCCTCTCCTCGTACCGGCCGCCCGCAGGATCGTAGGAGAAGATCCGCCCGCCGTCGCGCTCCTCGTCGTAACCCGCGAACAACGGCACCACCGCCAGACCCTGCATCGCCATGCCCAGGTTCTGCCGCACCATCGTCGCCAGCCGGTTCGCCTTACCCTCCACCGACAGCGTCCGGCCCTCGCGCTTCTCGTAGTGCTCCAGCTCCACCTGGAACAGCCGCACCATCTCGATCCCGATGCCCGCCGTCCCCGCGATCGCGATCGCCGAGAACTCGTCCGCGCGGAACACCTTCTCGATATCGCGCTGAGCGATCACGTTCCCCGCCGTCGCCCGCCGGTCCCCCGCCATCACCACCCCGCCGGGGAACCCCACCGCGACGATCGTCGTACCGTGCGGGATCTCATCCCTCACCGAGGACGCCGGAAGAGTCCGCCTGCCGGGCAGCAGCTCCGGAGAGTACGCCCCCAGGAACTCCGTGAACGAGGACGAATCCGGGCTGGCGAACAACCTCGGCAGACGTCCGGTGTGCGAATCGTGGGACGCCACGCGACTCCCTTCCCTCTGTCATGGCACCGGCTCCTCCATAACCCCACCGGCGCGGGACGACTACGACCCTACTGTTCACGGTCGTCCACCGCATGCCGCGTGATCCCCGCTCCAGTCCGCCCACGGCGAACCTCACCGCGGCGATCGTTACCGGGAACCCGCGTACCCCTCGGCCAGCGCCCTGTGAGAGTCCAGGAGGCGCTTCAGACCCAGCGAGAGCCACGTCGGCCCCTCATGGTCGTCGTCGACCCGCCACAGCCTGGACCGATGCAGCCCGTCCGCGGCGCGATACTCCGCCCAGCCACCCACGGGCACCGTCGAAGGATCGACGTCCGGCAGCGTGAACGACAGCCGAGTCCCCTTGCCGGCCACCGGAACCTCCGTCATCAGCTGACCCAGGAGGTAATCCGCCGCGCGGCGCAGCGAGACGGGATCATCGTCCAGTTGGCCCATGCCCGTGTTGCAACCACCACAGGCCATCCCGCGCACGGCGCCCGACTGGTGGTCATGATCGACGTGCTCGGCCGGAACGTCCCAGCAGACCGCGCACAGCCCTCCCTGGATCCCGAGCAGCCATTGGGCATCCTCGTCATTGATCCCGTACTTCTGACGCAGGTGGTAGTGCCGAGCCGTGTTGATTTTCGCGGCCCTCATCGTCCACTGCGGGTCCTGCCGCCTGCGCTCGGGCCCTCCCAGAACCGCGGCGCCGACTTCGAGTCTCATCCTGCGCGCGTGCGGGCCCCGCAACTCCACGTAGTCGGCGGCGGCGCCCAGGCAGCGCGGGTCGTCGTGGAACTGGCCGAGCGCTCCGTTGCACCTGAAGCAGAGGATTCCTCGGACGACTCCAGTGAGATGGCTGTGGTCGACATGCTTCGCCTCCTCACGAAGGCAGATAACGCAGACGCCCCCCTGCCGAGCGATCATCTGCCCCACCTGTTCCTCCGTGAGGCCGTAGCGGAGCTTCAGAAGGTAGTTGCGCTCACTTCCATGGCTTCGTTGCTTGATCTCTGCCATTGCCGTGTTGTGGCAGGGACGACAGTAGCCAGCGAGCCCTGACTTGTTAGCACGATTTCTACCGAATTCTCCGACTGGTTTGATCTCGCCGCAGCGGGCGCAGTGCTTCATCCCGTCCGGGACTGCCGAGTATCGTCTGAAGGCTCTCACCTGCTTGCCCAGTCGCTCCTGCCTCTTCCTGTAGGAGGCCGCGTTGCGCAAGGCAAAGCACTCCTTGCAGTAGAGAGCCAGGCCGTCGGCAGACGCTTTCCTTTTCGAGAATTCTGCGGCGTCCTTCACCTGGCCACAGTCCCGGCATCGCTTACGAGGCATGGGCAGGACTTTACAGTCCCGCCCATGCCTTTCTCAGCCCGTGGAGCGAACAACCACGATTGATAGGTGGATCGAGCTAGGGAGCTAGATGACTTTCCGGTTCTTACTCCTCGAACTCGGACATCCTCTCCCTTATAGGGTCACTCTCCCCCTTTTTGGACGTAGCTACGGATGAATTCCTCCGCATTTTCTTCGAGGACTTCGTCAATTTCATCGAGAATTGCGTCGACGTCGTCGGTGAGCTTGTCCTGGCGCTCCTGGACGTCCTCGGTCGTCGTGGCCTCGGTCTCGTCGACCTCTTCCGTGCGCCGAGTGGTCTGCTTCTGACCGCCGGTGTCCTTCGTGGCCATTCCGTACCTCCGCTCTGCCGGTACCCCCAACCCTATCCGCCGATCTTCTGCGCCGAACGGACCTATCGGGTCCGCTACACCGCCGCGATGGAGCCGGGGGCCTGCTCCGGTTATCGCCCCAGCCCCGACTACTGAAACGGGCATAGCGGTCACGAATCCGAGACCTCTCCCGAAGCCGCAGGTCAGCGGGATGTTCGACTTCGATAGTGACACTATCCAATTGGGCCGTCCACAGCCGTCGCGGCGCGTGTGGCGGTCGGGTTGCGGGGCCTGTGAGGGCCTGTGAGGGGCTGTGTCAGCTCTGGCCGGTCAGGGTGGCCACGAGGTCGGCGGCGGTGCGACAGCGGTCCAGAAGGGCTCCCACGTGCTGCCTGGTGCCGCGCAGGGGCTCCAGGGTGGGGACGCGCTGGAGGGACTCGCGGCCGGGGACGTCGAAGATGACGGAGTCCCAGGAGGCGGCGGCGACGGATTCGGCGTACTGGCGCAGGCAGCGGCCGCGGAAGTAGGCGCGGGTGTCCTCGGGCGGATCCTCGATGGCGGACTCGACCTGGGACTCGGTGACGACGCGCTCGATGCGGCCGCGGGCGACGAGGCGGTTGTAGAGGCCCTTGTCGGGGCGGATATCGGTGTACTGGAGGTCGACGAGCTGCAGGCGGGGGTGGGACCAGTCCAGGCCGTCGCGGCTGCGGTAGCCCTCCAGGAGTTCGAGCTTGGCGACCCAGTCGAGCTCGCGGGACAGCTGCATGGGGTCTTCGCCGAGGCGGTGCAAAACGGATTCCCAGCGGTCCAGGACGTCCTTGGTCATGTCGTCGACGTCGGCGCCGAAGCGGTCCTCGACGTACTTGCGGGACTGCTCCAGGTACTCCATCTGGAGCTGGACGGCGGTCATCTTGCGGCCGTCGCGGAGGGTGAGCAGATGCTTGCAGGACGGGTCGTGGGAGACGGCGCGGAGCGCGGCGACGGGCATGTCGACGGAGAGGTCGACGGTGAGGAAGCCGTCCTCGATCATGGCGAGGACGAGGGCGGTGGTGCCGAGCTTGAGGTAGGTGGACAGCTCGGCCATGTTGGCGTCGCCGATGATGACGTGGAGCCGCCGGTACTTCTCGGGGTCGGCGTGGGGTTCGTCGCGGGTGTTGATGATGGGGCGTTTGAGGGTGGTCTCCAGGCCGACCTCGACCTCGAAGAAGTCGGCGCGCTGGCTGATCTGGAAGCCGTCGCCGCGGCCGTCGACGCCGATGCCGACGCGGCCCGCGCCGCAGACGACCTGTCGGGAGACGAAGAAGGGGGTGAGGTGGCGGACGATGTCGGCGAAGGGCGTCTCGCGCTTCATGAGGTAGTTCTCATGGCAGCCGTAGGAGGCGCCCTTGTTGTCGGTGTTGTTCTTGTAGAGCTGGATGGGGTGGGTGCCGGGGACGAGGGCGGCACGGGCGGCGGCGTCGGCCATGACGCGTTCGCCTGCTTTGTCCCAGGTGACGGCGTCGAGGGGGTTGGTGCATTCGGGTGCGGAGTATTCGGGGTGGGCGTGGTCGACGTAGAGGCGGGCGCCGTTGGTGAGGATGACGTTGGCGAGGCCGAGGTCTTCGTCGGTGAGCTGGGTGGGGTCGGCGACCTCGCGGGCGAGGTCGAAGCCGCGGGCGTCGCGGAGGGGGTTCTCCTCTTCGAAGTCCCACCGGGCCCTGCGGGCGCGTGCCGCCGATGCCGCGAGGTAGGCGTTGACGACCTGGGAGGAGGTCACCATCGCGTTGGCCCCTGGTTGGCCGGGTACGGAGATGCCGTACTCGGTCTCGATGCCCATCACCCGCCGAACACTCATATCGTCGAGCCTATCGGGGCGGCGGGGGTGGAGCCATGGGGCTCCTCTTGAGGGGCGGGCGCCGGGGTTCCCGGCGCCGTGCGGGGATGGTTCGTGGTCTGGGCGTGGGTGTGTGGGCGGGTTGGGTTGAGCGGTGTCTGGTGTGGTGTGTTCTTCGGGTGTGTCGGGGTGCGGGCGGGCGTGTGCGCGGGGGGCTGGGTGATGGGGGTTCTCCGATGAATGAGGGCGCGGCGGCCTCCCCGGTGGGGGTGGCCGCCGCGCGTGTCGCTTCGGGTGTGGTGTCGGTCAGAGGTATTGGCCGGTGTTGGCGACGGTGTCGATGGACCGGCCGGCTTCGGCGCCCTTGGTTCCGGAGACGAGGGTGCGGATGTAGACGATCCGTTCGCCCTTCTTGCCGGAGATACGGGCCCAGTCGTCGGGGTTGGTGGTGTTGGGGAGGTCTTCGTTCTCGCTGAACTCGTCGACGCAGGCGGCGAGGAGGTGGTTGACGCGCAGGCCCTTCTGGCCGGTGTCGAGGAACTGCTTGATGGCCATCTTCTTGGCGCGGTCGACGATGTTCTGGATCATCGCTCCGGAGTTGAAGTCCTTGAAGTAGAGGACTTCCTTGTCTCCGTTGGCGTAGGTGACCTCCAGGAAGCGGTTCTCGTCGGTTTCGGTGTACATGCGTTCGACGACGCGTTGGATCATTGCCTCGACGGTGACGTCGTCGGAGCCGCCGTGCTCCTTGACGTCGTCGGGGTGGAGCGGAAGGCCACTGAGGATGTACTTGGAGAAGATGTCCTTGGCGGCTTCGGCGTCGGGGCGTTCGATCTTGATCTTCACGTCGAGCCGGCCGGGGCGCAGGATCGCGGGGTCGATCATGTCCTCGCGGTTGGAGGCGCCGATGACGATGACGTTCTCCAGGCCCTCGACTCCGTCGATCTCGCTGAGGAGTTGCGGGACGATGGTGTTCTCGACGTCGGAGGAGACTCCGGAGCCGCGGGTGCGGAAGATGGAGTCCATCTCGTCGAAGAACACGATGACGGGTGTTCCGGCGGACGCCTTTTCGCGGGCTCGCTGGAAGACCAGGCGGATGTGCCGTTCGGTTTCGCCGACGTACTTGTTGAGCAGTTCCGGGCCCTTGATGTTGAGGAAGAAGCTCTTGCCTTCCTGGCCGGTCTTCTCCGCGACCTGTTTGGCCAGGGAGTTGGCGACGGCCTTGGCGATGAGGGTCTTCCCGCAGCCGGGGGGTCCGTAGAGCAGGACGCCCTTGGGGGGGCGGAGTTGGTGCTCGCGGAAGAGGTCCGCGTGCAGGTAGGGGAGTTCGACGGCGTCGCGGATCATCTCGATCTGTGATCCGAGGCCGCCGATCTCGTCGTAGGAGATGTCGGGGACCTCTTCGAGGACGAGTTCCTCGACCTCCGCCTTGTGGATCTTCTCGTAGGCGTATCCGGAACGAGATTCGAGCATGAGGGAGTCGCCTGCGCGCAGGGGGACTCCGCGCAGCGGCTCGGCGAGCTTGATGACGCGTTCCTCGTCGGCGTGCGCGATGACGAGGGCGCGTTCTCCGTCGTCGAAGATCTCCTTGAGCATGACGACTTCGCCTTGTTCTTCGAAGGCGAGGGCTTCGACGACGTTGAGGGCCTCGTTGAGCATGACCTCTTGGCCGCGTTGGAGTTCGTCGACTTCGACGGCGGGACTGACGTTGACGCGGAGTTTGCGTCCGCCGGTGAAGATGTCGACCGTTCCATCGTCGCGGGCTTCGAGGAAGACCCCGAATCCGGAGGGTGGTTGGGCGAGCCTGTCGACCTCCTCCTTGAGCGCCACGATCTGTTCGCGAGCCTCTTTGAGGGTCGCTACGAGTCGCTCGTTCTGTCCGGTTACGGCGGCCAGGTTGGCCTGTGCCTCATGGAGGCGTTCTTCCAGAACACGTACTTGGCGCGGGGATTCCGCGAGCTTTCGGCGCAGCACGGAGATCTCCTCCTCCAGGAAGGAGATCTGCGTTTGGAGGTCTCTAACCTCCTTGTCGTGCTGCGCCCTGCGCGCCCCAGCATCGTCACGAGCGGCCACGCCCCGTCACCTCCTCACGAAGAGAGCCGACGACCTACTGAGACCCTACCTATCTGGAGGGCTTCCGTAACCTGCCCTTTCGGTACTCGTGTCGTTCGGTGGGTGCGGGCGGCAGGGTCGGGGTGGCGGCTGCCTGGGCGGTTGTGGTGCGGAGGTGGGGGTGGCGGGGTGGGGATTTCGCTGGTCCCACCCCGAGCCGATGGGCGGTTTGCCGGGTTCGGACGGTGAGGGGCCGGGCACCCGCGGCGCCGGGGATGTGACGGTACGGATCCGTCCGGTGTCAGATCGTACGGAATCCCGGCGTGATCGGTTCCAGAATGTGATCTACGACTCGGTTGCGTCGTCCGGCGTGGCGGCGCCGTTCTCGCCGGTGGCGCCGTCGTGGTGGGCGCCGTTGAGGTGGTCGGTGTCGGCCGCCGCGGCGCCGGTGGCGGGGCGGGCGGGTTCTGGGTGGGCGCCCTTGGCCGGGCGGCGGCGGCGCGGGGGCGGGGTGACGCCGTCGGCGAGGCGGCGCGCGGTGACCAGGAAGCCGGTGTGGCCGATCATGCGGTGGTCGGGGCGGACGGCGAGGCCGTCGACGTGCCAGGAGCGCAGCATGGTCTCGAAGGCGTAGGGCTCGGCGAAGGCGCCGTGGGCGCGCAGGTCCTCCACGACGCGGGACATCTGGGTGGTGGTGGCGATGTAGGCGCAGATGAGGCCGCCGGGGATGAGGGCTTTGGCGACGGCGTCGAGGGTCTCCCAGGGGGCGAGCATGTCGAGGACGACGCGGTCGGCCTCGGTCTCGGTGAGGGCGTCCTCCAGGGCGCCGACGGTGAGGTGCCAGGAGGGGTGGGGGCCGCCGAAGAACTTCTCGACGTTGGCGCGGGCGATGTCGGCGAAGTCGGGGCGGCGCTCGTAGGAGGACAGGCGGCCGTGCTCGCCGACGGCGCGCAGGAGGAAGCAGGACAGGGCGCCGGATCCGGCGCCGGCCTCGATGACGCGGGCGCCGGGGAAGATGTCGGCCATGGCGACGATCTGGGCGGCGTCCTTGGGGTAGACGACGGCGGCGCCGCGGGGCATGCGGACGGCGAAGTCGGCGAGGAGGGGCCGGAAGGCGAGGTAGTCGGTGCCGCCGGTGGAGCGGAAGACGGTGCCCTCGGGGCTGCCGATGATGTCGTCGTGGGGGACGGAGCCCTTGTGGGAGTGGTAGAGCTTGCCGGTCTGGAGGGTGATCGTGTTGATGCGGCCCTTGGGGTCGGTGAGCTGAACCTGGTCGCCGTGCCGGAACGGGCCGTGGGGGATGCGGCCGGTGGACGGGGGCTTCGGCTGGGGTTCGCTCATGGTGGTCAAGGCTAGCGCCGGGTGGGCGCAGCCCAGACCGGCTGTGGCGCCGCCTTGGCCCCTCCCCCGGCGGGTCAGACGCCGGTGAAGGTGCGGTCGACGTCGGTGACGGCGAGGACGCCGTAGACGCGTCCGTCGGGTTCGACGAGGAGGTACTCGGACGCGGGGGCGCGGCGGAGGGCGGTGACGAGGTCGTCGCCGGTGATGTCGGCGGGGAGGGTGAGGGCGTCCTCGATGCCGCGGGAGAGGTCGCCGGCGGAGATCCAGGGGCGGCGCTGGGGCGGGATGGCGGTGACGGCCTTCTCGCTGACGAGGCCACGGGGCATGCCGTCGTGGTCGACGATGACGAGGGCGCCGGAGTGGTCCTCGTGGGCGCGGCGGATGGCTTCGGCGAGGGGGACGTCGGCGGTGACGAGGGTGGCGCGGCGGGCGAGGCGGCGGGCCGACAGCAGGGGGATGCGGTCGCGGACGCGTTCGGCTCGGATGGCCTGGGTGGCGCCAACCCAGATGAAGGAGGCGACGAGCGCGGACCACAGGAGGGCGAGCCAGCCGAACCCGGCGCCGTCGGTCTGGTAGGTGGCGAGGAAGGCGCCGGCGAGGAGGCAGGCGATGGCGACGCCGCGTCCGACCCAGCCGGCGAAGATGGCGCCGCTGCGGCTGCGTCCGGTGGCCTTCCAGACGGCGGCGCGGACGAGGCGGCCGCCGTCGAGGGGCAGGCCGGGCAGGAGGTTGAAGACGCCCACGAGGAGGTTGGCGAAGGTGAGGGCTTCCAGGAGGAGGAGGGCGACGTCGGGCAGGGTGAGGACGGCGTGGGCGAACAGGCCGAGTCCGGCCAGGACGAGGTTGACGAGGGGGCCGGCGAAGGCGATGAGGAATTCGCGGCCGGGGGTGGGGGCTTCGCGTCCGATGGAGGTCTCGCCGCCGAGGATGTGCAGGGTGACGGAGCGGACGGGCAGGCCGAGGACGCGGGCGGTGACGGCGTGGCTGAGTTCGTGGATGAAGACGGAGCCGTAGAGCAGGAGGGCGTAGGCGAACGCGACGGCGTAGCTCGCGGGCCGGTCGATGACGTCGTTGGCCTGGCCCTCGAACATGATTGTGACGAGGACTGCCACCAGGAACCAGCTGGGCGAGACGAAGACGGGGACGCCGAAGGGCCGGCCCATGAGGAGGCCGGGGCGGCCGGTGCGGTCGTCGTCGGAGCCGGGGTCTCCGGCGGGCGTCTTGCCCTCGGCGGGTGGCGCGCTGTGTGTCACGTCACCGATGCTACGGCCCCGTAGGGGTGGCCCGGCGCGGTGGCCCGGTTGCGGGATTTCGTCGGGGGTGTCGCCTACGCTGCTGGCCATGACGACCACGGAGGCCGGTAGTGAGGCGAGTGTCCCGTCCACCGAGGACGGGGGCGTCCGGGTCGTCGGCTCGCTGTCGCCGTCGCGGGCGGGGGATTTCATGACATGCCCGCTGCTGTACCGGTTCCGGGTGATCGACAAGCTTCCGGAGCGGCCGAGCGCGGCGGCGGCGCGGGGGACGTTGGTCCACGCGGTGCTGGAGCGGCTGTTCGATCTGCCGACGGGCGGGCGGACGGTGGCGGCGGCGCTGGAGCTGCTGGGGCCGCAGTGGGAGCGGCTGCTGGAGGCGGAGCCGGAGCTGGCGGGGCTTTTCGCGGGTGAGGGCGGGGACGCGGAGCGGGCGGAGTGGCTGGAGCAGGCGCGGCGGATGGTGGAGCGGTACTTCACGTTGGAGGATCCGCGGCGGCTGGAGCCGGCGGAGCGGGAGCTGTTCGTGGAGACGGTCCTGGATTCGGGGTTGAAGCTGCGGGGTTACATCGATCGGGTGGATGTGGCGCCGAGTGGTGACGTGCGGATCGTGGATTACAAGACGGGGACGGCTCCGCGGGCCGACTTCGAGGCGCGGGCGTTGTTCCAGATGAAGTTCTACGCGCTGGTGTTGTGGCATTTGCAGGGGCGGGTGCCGCGTTTGCTGCAGCTGATGTATCTGGGCAATGGCGAGGTGCTGCGGTACGAGCCGGATGAGGCGGATCTGCGGGCGACGCAGCGGAAGGTGGAGGCGCTGTGGGAGGCGATCCGGCGGGCGATGGACACCGGGGAGTGGCGGCCGCGGACGAGCCGGCTGTGCGACTGGTGTGATCACAAGGAGCGGTGCCCGCAGTTCGGGGGCACTCCCCCGCCGTTGCCGGTGGTGCCGGTGCGGCGCCCGTCCCCGGCGGATCTGGAGTCCGCGGCCCGCGAACGGGACGATCTGTAGGACGATCTGTAGGACGATCGTGGTCTGCACCGGACGGAACCTGGACGGTGCTCCGGATCCTCCTTGGGGAGGACGACAGATCCACGTACAGGAGGGGTCACGACCTGGCATGACCTCCTAGGGTGAGAGTCGTGTCACCCCGCATTCGTGGTCTTCGTACCTGCCGTGCCTGGCTGCAGTCGCGCCCGCTGGCCGCCGACGCGGTGCTGTCGCTCGGGCTGCTGCTGGTAGGGCTGCCGCAGTTGTTCGTGGAGGACCTTCCGCATGGGGAGGGCTACGAGCATTTCCAGTCACCGGATCTGGTGAACGGGTTGCTGGTGGCGATGGTGACGATGGCGCTGACGTTCCGGCAGCGGTATCCGCTGTCGGTGCTGATGTTCATCGTGGCGGGCGAGTTGGCGATGGCGGTGCAGGACTATCCGCCGTCGGTGCCGGACGTGGTGGCGTTCCTGATCGCGGTGTACAGCGTCGCGGCGCACCGGGGGTTGGCGCACAGCGCCCTCGGCGGCGTGGTGGGCTTCGTGTACTTCGTGGTGTCGCTGGTGATGCTGCCGATCGACATGTCGCCGGTCGTGCTGATCACGGACGCGGCGCTGGTGGTCGGGGTGTGGGTGCTGGGCCGGAACCTGCGGCTGCGGCGGGCGTACTTCACGGAGTTGGAGGACCGGGCGGCGCGGCTGGAGCGGGCGCGGGGCACGGACGCGCGGGCGGCGCGGATCGAGGAACGGTCGCGGATCGCGCGGGAGTTGCACGATGTGGTGGCGCACCATGTGAGCGTGATGACGGTGCAGGCGGGGGCGGCGCGGCGGATCATCGACCGGGACACCGACAGCGCGCGGGAGGCGATGTCGACGATCGAGGAGGTCGGGCGGACGGCGCTGAGCGAGATGCGGCGGATCGTGGGTGTGCTGCGCACGGACCGGGACGTGGAGCAGGCGGGCCGGGAGCTGGCGCCGCAGCCGGGCCTGGGGGATCTCGGGGAGCTGTTGGACCATGTGCGGGAGACGGGCCTGTCGGTGCAGCTGTGGATCGAGGGTGAGGCGCGGACACCGTCTCCGGGGGTGGACGTGGCGGCGTTCCGGCTGATCCAGGAGGCGCTGACCAATACGCTCAAGCATGCGGGTTCGCAGGCGCGGGCCTGGGTCCGGCTGTATTACACCGATAACGACCTGACCGTGGAGATCGAGGACGACGGGCACGGCACCGCGACGATCATGGCTGACAATGGGGACAATCCCGGGCACGGTCTGGTCGGGATGTATGAGCGGGTGGCGTTGTACGGCGGCGAGCTGCGGATCGGGCCGCGTGTCGGTGGCGGGTTCGGCGTGCGGGCCCGGTTCCCCCTGGAGGCATAGGTTGAGGATGAGCGGCGCGAGGCGAGGAGCTGGGACGATGGAACCGAGCGGGACGGTGCGGCGGCGCGTGGCGGAACGGTGCCGCGGGGTGGACCGATGAGCACGGTGCGGGTGCTGCTCGTCGACGACCAGCCGCTGCTGCGGACGGGTTTCCGGTTGATCCTGGAGGCCGAGGCCGACATCGCGGTGGTCGGTGAGGCCGGGGACGGCGCGGCGGCGGTGGAGATGACGCGGTCGCTGCTGCCGGACGTGGTGTTGATGGACATCCGGATGCCGGGGGTGGACGGGATCGAGGCGACCCGGCGGATCATCCGGGAGGAGGCCGCCTCGCATGACCCGAGGGTGCTGATCCTCACGACGTTCGACCTGGACGAGTACGTGATCGAGGCGGTGCGGGCGGGGGCGAGCGGGTTCCTGTTGAAGGACTCGCCGCCCGAGGATCTGGTGCAGGCGATCCGGATCGTCGCGGCGGGCGACGCGATCGTGGCGCCGAGCGTGACGCGGCGGCTGCTGGACAAGTTCGCGACGCGGCTGCCGGCGGTGCGTGACTCCTCCCCGCCGCCGGGGCTGGACACCCTCACCGAGCGGGAGCGGGAGGTGCTGTCGCATGTGGCGCGGGGCCAGTCGAACGCGGAGATCGCGGCGGAGCTGGTGGTGAGCGAGACCACGGTGAAGACGCATGTGGGGAACGTCCTGGCGAAGCTGGGGCTGCGGGACCGGGTGCAGGCCGTGGTGTACGCGTATGAGACGGGATTGAGCCGCCCCGGGCACACCTGATCCGCTCCGGGCACACCTGATCCGCTCCGAACCCATCTGATCCGCTGCCAGCCGATCTGACCCGCTCTGGCAGATCTGACCCGCCCCGGCGATCTGGCCCTCGCGAATCGACCCTGGCGAATCTGACCCTGGCGGGTGGACCAAACCCTGGTATGACGCCGGTGGGTGCCCCGCCGGGCCGTTCTGGTGCTTTCCGGCCGGTCCTTGCCTGTTTCGGGGAGGGCCGGCCTTCGCGTTGCCGGGGTTCTCCCCTAGGCCGTACCTCCGGGGTACCCCCTCCTTTGTCACGGGGGTCCTACTCCGGGAGGACGACGGGGTGGAGGTGCCCTCCTGCCAGGGTTGGAGTGGTAATTCCCTTCCTGGGGTGCATCTCACGGGCGCGCCGGACTCCTACTGTTTCTTACGACGGATCGCCGGGGGGTCAGGCGCGGTCCGGACACAGATCTCATTCCGCTTTCACCCGAAACAGGGAGTTCACGTGACGAACACCGCCCCATCGACCGCTGACGCGCACGCCGCGCCGGGGGCGGGCGATTTCGCCGCACGGGCGCATCAGGTCGCGAAGGTGTACGGGAAGGGCGACGCGCAGGTCGTCGCCCTCGACGGCGTGACCGTGGGCATTCCCCGCGGCCGCTTCACCGCGATCATGGGCCCGTCCGGGTCCGGTAAGTCCACGCTGATGCACTGCATGGCAGGGCTGGACTCGGTCGACTCCGGGGAGGTGTACATCGGCGACACCGAGCTGACGCGATTGCGCGACAAGCAGCTCACCCGGCTGCGCCGCGACAAGATCGGGTTCATCTTCCAGGCGTTCAACCTGGTGCCGACGCTGACGGCGATCGAGAACATCACGCTGCCCATGGACATCGCCGGCCGCAAGCCCGACCAGCAGTGGCTGGACGCGGTGATCGACACGGTCGGGTTGCGGCCGCGGCTCAAGCACCGTCCGACCGAGCTGTCGGGCGGGCAGCAGCAGCGCGTGGCGTGCGCCCGGGCCCTCGCCGCCCGCCCCGAGATCATCTTCGCGGACGAGCCGACCGGCAACCTGGACTCGCGGTCCGGTGCCGAGGTGCTGGGGTTTTTGCGGGACTCGGTGCGGCGGATGGGCCAGACGATCGTCATGGTGACGCATGACCCGTCCGCCGCCGCGTACGCCGATCAGGTGCTGTTCCTGACCGACGGGCAGATCGTCGACACGATGACCCAGCCCACGGCGGAGCGGGTGCTGGAGCGGATGAAGGGCTTCGAGGCAGGGCCGCGTCCCGGCGCGGGTGTTCCCGGCGCGGCCGGTGCCGCGGGCGGGCAGGGGCCGGGGGTCGCGGCGCGATGATGGGCAAGGTCACGCTCCGCAATCTCGCGGCGCACAAGATCAGGCTGGTGCTGACGGCCGTCGCGGTGATCCTCGGCGTGGCCTTCGTGGCGGGCACGCTGATCTTCACCGACACGATGAACAAGCAGTTCGACGACCTGTTTAGCCGGATCGGCACGAACGTGGCCGTGGACGTGCGGGCCAAGAAGGTCGTCGACGGCGGCGACGACGAGACCGCCCCGGCGCAGCCGGTGCCGGCGTCGGTGCTGGCGACCGTGCAGGGGGTGGACGGGGTGAAGAACCCCGTCGGCAACGTCAACGGGTTCGCCGCGGTGGTGGGCCCCAACGGCAAGCTGATCGGCGGCGGAAACGGTCCGCCGCAGCTCGGCGCGAACTGGACCGACTCCGGGTCCTTCGACCTGAAGTCGGGGCGGGCGCCGCGGGGACCCCATGAGGTCCTCGTCGACGCCGAGACCGCGGCCAAGGGCAAGCTCACCGTCGGCGGCACCGCCCGCGTCGTCACCTCGGGCAAGCCCCGGCAGATGACGGTGGTCGGGCTGATCGACGCCGGGGACCTGATGGGCGCCACCGTCACCGCGTTCGACACGCCGACCGCGCAGCGGCTGCTGCTGAAGCCCGGCTACTTCTCCGACATCGAGATGGGCTCGTCCGGCCCGTCCGAGACGGAGTTGCGCGACCGGGTGTCGAAGGTGCTCCCGGGTGGTGTCGAGGCCGTCACGGGGACGGAGCTGCGCGAGGAGACCAAGAGCGACGTCGCGTCGTTCCTGAACTTCTTCCGCACCTTCCTGCTGGTGTTCGCGCTGATATCGATCTTCGTCGGGGCGTTCATCATCTTCAACACGTTCTCGATGCTCGTCGCGCAGCGGACCCGTGAGCTGGCGCTGCTGCGCGCCATCGGCGCCGCCCGCCCGCAGGTGACGCGGGCGGTGATCGGCGAGGCGGTCGCGGTCGGGATCGTGGGGTCGACGCTCGGGCTGGTCACGGGGGCCGGCCTGGCGGCCGCGCTCCAGGCCGCGGCCGGTATGGACGGCGGGCTGACGTTCACCGCCACCCCGGTGATCTGGTCGTATGTGGTGGGCATCGTCGTCACGGTCGTGTCGGCGTACTTCCCGGCGCGGCGCGCCGCGAAGATCCCGCCGGTCGCGGCGATGCGCGACGACGTCGCGCTGCCGCAGCGGTCGCTGCGGATCCGGGTCGCGCTCGGGTCGCTGCTCACCCTGATCGGTGCGGGCCTCATCGGGGTCGGGCTCGGCGGGGGCGGCGGCAGCCCGGTGGTCGCGGTGGGCGCCGGCGCGTTCGCGGTGTTCATCGGTGTGGCGATGCTCGCGCCGGTGATCAGCGTCCCGGTGGTGCGGGTGCTGGCCGCGCCGTTCGCGAAGCTGCTGGGCACGCCGGGCCGGCTGGCGCAGCGCAACGCGCTGCGCAACCCGCGGCGGACCGCCGCCACCGCCGCCGCGCTGATGATCGGCCTGGCGCTGATCACCGTGGTGAACGTGATGGGGTCGTCGATGCGGGCGTCGGTGGACGCGCAGATCGACGGGCAGTTCGGCGCCGACTACCTCGTCGAGCCGAGCGGCGGGAGCGGCATCGACGACGCCACCGTCCAGAAGGTGAAGGCGACCCCGGGCGTGCTGGCCGCGTCGGCGACCTATCCCGGCAGGGCCAAGGTCGGCGGGGACAAGCTGGAGTACATGTCCGGTGACGTCGCCGCGATCACGAAGGCCGCGCGGCTGAAGATGGTGTCGGGCGGTTCCGACCTCGGTCCGGCCGGGATGATGGTGACCGAGAGCCTGGCCAAGGACCACGGCTGGAAGGTCGGCAGCAGCATCCCCGTCCAGTTCACCGACGGCAAGGTGCAGCAGCTGAGGCTCGCCGGGATCTTCGCCAAGAGCGACCTGATCGGCGGGACGGTCATCTCCCTGCCGGCGTACATGGCGCACACCGCCCGGCCGTCCGCCGACGCGATGGTGATTGACACGGCGAACACCGACGCGGCGACGAAGGCGGCGCTGGAGGCGACGCTGAAGGACTACCCGAACCTGGAGGTGTCCGACCAGGCGGCGTTGAAGGACAGCGCCCACAGCGAGGTGGACACGTTCGTGACGTTCCTGTCGGTGCTGCTCGCCATGTCCGTCATCATCGCGGCGGTCGGTGTGATCAACACGCTGGCGCTGTCGGTGATCGAGCGGACCCGGGAGATCGGGTTGCTGCGCGCGATCGGCATCAGCCGCCGCCAGCTGCGCCGCATGATCCGGATGGAGTCCATCGTGATCGCGGTGTTCGGTGCGCTGCTCGGCATGGGCATCGGCGTGTCGTTCGGCGCGGCGTTGCAGAACGCGCTGAAGGACAAGGGCCTGAGCGAGCTGTCCATCCCGATCGGCACGCTGGTCATCTACCTGGTGGTCGCCGCCGTGATCGGCGTGTTCGCCGCGCTGTGGCCGGCGTGGCGGGCCGGGCGGATGGACGTCCTGAAGGCCATCTCCACGGAGTGACCTCCTCCCCCAGGGCGCGGGCGCCGCACACCTCCCGCGGCGCCCGCGCCGCGACGCCCCGTACGGCCGCCAGTAGGCCGTACGGGGCGTCTCGCGTCCCACAGTGGCGCCCCGTCCGAGCAGGCGCCTTCAGGTGGTGGCCGGGAGTGTGCGGGTGGTCAGGCGGGCCTGGTGCAGGGGGCGGCGCAGGAGCAGCGCCGTGACGAGCGTCGCGGTGCCCGCGCAGGCGAGGGTCTCCCCCACCGGCAGTACCTCCGCCAGGCCGCCCAGCAGCACCGGGCCCACGCCCTGCGCGGTCATCAGGCCCGTCGACAGCAGCCCGAACGCCTGCCCGCGCCCCTCCTCCGGCAGCGCGTCCACGAACGGCCGCTGGATGCCGAGCTCGTAGGCGAACCCGCAGCCGCACAGCACCAGCAGCGCCGCCGCGGCCGCCGCCGGCAGCGGCAACGCGAGTGGCAGCAGCGGCAGCCCGAACGTCGCCATCAGCGGCACCGCGAGCCGCTCCCGCGCCGCCGGGCCCAGCAGCCGCGCCCCCGCGAGGTTGCCCAGCAGCATCCCCGCCGCCGAACCGCCTAGCAGCAGCGCCGCCACCCCGTCCCCGTATCCGCGGGTTCCCGCGTACGGGACGAGGAGGCTCTCGGCGCCGGCGACGAACGCCGGCGGCAGCCACTGCGCCAGCAGCAGCGCCCGCACCACCGGGTCCCGCAGCAGCCGCAGGTTCCCCGCCCAGCTGTCGCCCACCACCGACCCGCCGGCCGCACGCGGCGGGGGCGGCAGGTCCGGCAGCCGCAGCCGCACCAGCAGCGCGGCCGCCAGGTGCCCGGCCGCCGCCGCCAGCAGCGCGTGCCGGGCCCCCACCGCCGCGACCGCGATGCCCCCGAACGCGAGCCCGAGCAGCTGCGCCGCCGCCGACGCCATCGTCATCAGCGACCGGCCCAGCACGTAGGCGTCACCGTCCAGGACCTCGGCGACGAGGCGGTTGGAGGCGCCCGCGAACACCGGTGTCGCGCACGCCACCACCGCGACCAGCGTCAGCGCCGCGGCGACCGGCATGCCCAGCAGGCCCAGCGCCGCCGCCGCGGCCGCCTCAAGGGCGTAGGCGCCCCAGATCAGAGGCCGGGGACGCAGCCGGTCGGCGAGCGACCCCAGCAGCGCCCCGCCCGCGAGCTGCGGCAGGAACCCGATGCCGTAGGCGATCGCCGCGAGCAGCGGGGATCCCGTGTGCCCGTACACCAGCACCGACAGCGCGATCATCCGCAGCGTGTCCGCGGCGATGGCCAGCGTCCGGCTGCCGAACAGCACCCGGAACCGTTGCTCGGCCAGCGCCTCCCGGTACCCGGCGCGCCGCTCCTTCCCCGTGGTCACCGTCATCCGGCCAGCCTCACGGGCCCGGCTCCGGAGCCGCGAACCTTACGCCCTGTGCCGTAAGGTCGGGGGTGTGATCCGCTTCGAGGTGTCCGCGGACGACCTGCTGCACAGCAGGTTCGCGCTGTCGCCGCTGTTCGAACTGGACGGGCTGCTGCGCGCCCTCGCCGGGCTGTCCGAGCGGACCCTGCCGGGCGCCTGGGCGGCGCGGCTGGCACCGGAGTTCCGCGCGCTGCGCGCCGGGACGGAACTGGACGCCGTCCTCGCCCTGCAGTCCCACCGCAACGGCGCGGCGTTCGCGGCGCCGCCGCCCCGCGGCCTCGCCCAGACGGTCGAGGACGATCTCGCCGCCGTCCGCGCCACTCCCCCGGACGTGGCGCGCCGCGAGATCGACCACGCGCTGGGGCTGCGGCCGGCCGGTGACCGTGCTCGCGCGATCCTGGATCGTCCCGACGTGGTCTCCGTCGTCGCCGAGACGCTGGAGACGGCGTGGCGCACGCTCCTTGCTCCCGACTGGCCGCGGCTGCGCGCGATCTGCGAGCGCGACGTCCTCCACCGCGCCGGGCGGCTCAGCGGCGGCGGCTGGGAGGCGGCGCTGCGCGACCTGCATCCGCGCGTGCGGTGGCGCGATGGCGGCATCGACCTGCTCGGCATGGCCGTCAGCGAGACCGTCCCGCTCGGCGGGCGCGGCCTGCTGCTCATCCCGGCGGTGTTCGTGTGGCCGGGGATCGCCGCGCACACCGAGGAGCCGTGGCCGCACGCCCTGCTCTACCCGGCCCGCGGGATCTCCGCGCTCTGGGAGAGCGCGCCGCCCGCCGAGCCCGGTGCCCTCGCCTGCCTCCTCGGCCGCACTCGCGCCCGGATCCTGCTGGCCCTCGCCGAACCGGCGGGCACCACCCAGCTCTCCCGCGCCCTCGGCGTCGCGCCCGGCACCGTCGGCGACCACCTCACCGTCCTGCGCCGCGCCGGGCTCCTCGACAAGTCCCGCGCGGGGCGCGCCGTCCTGTACCGCCGGACGCCTCTCGGCGACGCGCTCGCCCGCACCCCCTGACACCGCAGACGCCGAAGGCCCGGTCCCCGCGGGCGGGGACCGGGCCTTCGGCGTGTGGAACGCGGGGAGCGCCGGGTCAGGACTCCGGCTCGGGGTCGTCGACCACCGTGGTGGTTCCCGCCCCCGGCGCCGGGGCGACCGCGGCCCGCGCGACCTCGTCGGTCGCGCTCACCGTGGTGTTCTCCGGGAAGTGGCAGGCGGCCTGGTGGCCGGGGCTGAGCTCCACCAGCGGCGGCTCGACCTGCTTGCAGATGTCCTGTGCCTTCCAGCAGCGGGTGTGGAAGCGGCACGCCGGTGGCGGGTCCAGCGGGCTCGGGACGTCGCCCTGCAACCGGATCCGCTGCCGGTCGCCGCGCTCGCTCGGGTCCGGGATCGGCACCGCCGACAGCAGCGCGTTGGTGTAGGGGTGCATCGGGCGCTCGTACAGGTCCGCGCGGTCCGCCACCTCGACGATCTTCCCGAGGTACATGACCGCGACCCGGTCGGAGATGTGCCGCACCACCGACAGGTCGTGCGCGATCACCACATAGGTGAGGTCGAGCTCGTCCTGCAGGTCCTCCAGCAGGTTCACCACCTGCGCCTGCACCGACACATCCAGCGCCGACACCGGCTCGTCCGCGACGATCAGCTTCGGTTTGAGCGCCAGCGTCCGGGCGATCCCGATGCGCTGCCGCTGCCCGCCGGAGAACTCGTGCGGGTACCGGTTGTAGTGCTCGGGGTTCAGGCCCACCAGTTCCAGGATCTCCTGGACGGCCTTCTTCACGCCCTGCTTGGTCTCGATGTTCTGCAGCCGGAACGGCGCCCCGACGATCGCGCCGACCGTCTTGCGCGGGTTCAGCGACGAATACGGGTCCTGGAAGATCATCTGAAGGTCGCGGCGGAGCGGCCGCAGCCGCCCCTGGGACATCTTCGTGATGTCCTCACCCTCGAAGGTGATCTTCCCGAAGCTCGGGTCCAGCAGCCGCATCACCATCCGGCCGGTCGTGGACTTGCCGCAGCCCGACTCGCCCACCAGTCCCAGCGTCTCGCCCTTGCGGACCGAGAACGACACGCCGTCGACGGCCTTCACCGCCGCGACCTGCCGGCGCAGCAGTCCCGCCGTGACGGGGAAGTGCTTGCCGAGGTTCTCCACCTCCAGCAGCGGCTCGCCGTCCCGGATCGGACGGGACTCGCGGGCCGTCTCGGTGGCCGTGGCGGCCGCGGTCGAGGCCGTGGAGGGGGCCTCGGCGGCGGTGTCGCCCGCCGCGGTCTTCTCAGTGCTCACAGTCTCGTTCCCACCCGTGCTCGTCACAGCTTCGGCCGGATCTCGGAGTCCCAGATCTCCCGCCGCTTGTCCAGCGGAAGATGGCAGGCCGCCTTGTGGCCCGGCTCGACCTCCAGCAGTTCGGGCCGCTCGGTGGTGCTCTTGCCGCCCGTCAGGTCACAGTAGGCGCAGCGCGGGTTGAACGCGCAGCCCTCCGGGACGTTGATCAGGCTCGGCGGCGTTCCCTTGATCGGCATCAGCCGTTCGGTGCGCTCGCGGTCCAGCCGCGGCATCGACCCGAGCAGCCCCCACGTGTAGGGGTGCAGCGGACGATGGAACGCGTCCTGCACCGAGGCGTACTCGGCGCACCGGCCCGCGTACATCACCAGGATGTCGTCCGACAGTTCGGCGACCACCCCCAGATCGTGGGTGATCATGATGATCGCGGAGTTGAACTCCTGTTGCAGGTCCCGGATGAGGTCGAGGATCTGCGCCTGCACCGTCACGTCCAGCGCGGTGGTGGGCTCGTCGGCGATCAGCAGTTCCGGGTCGCACGACAGCGCCATCGCGATCATCGCGCGCTGCCGCATCCCGCCGGAGAACTGGTGCGGGTAGTCGTCCACCCGCTTGTCGGGCTTGGGGATGCCGACCCGGCCCAGCATGTCGATGGCGTGCTTGCGCGCCACCTGCTTGGACACGTCGTTGTGGACCCGGTACGCCTCGACGATCTGGTTGCCGACCGTGTAGAAGGGGTGCATCGCCGACAGCGGATCCTGGAAGATCATCGCCATCTTCCGGCCGCGGAGCCTGCGGACCTGACCGGGGGACGCGCCGACCAGCTCCGCGCCGTCCAGCCAGATCTCACCCGACACGTTGGCGTTGCGGCGGTTGTGCAGCCCGAGCAGGCCGAGGCTCGTCACGCTCTTGCCCGAGCCCGACTCGCCCACGATGCCGAGGGTGCGGCCCCGCTCCAGCGAGAACGACAGCCCGTCGACCGACTTCACCAGGCCGTCGTCGGTCGGGAAGTGGATCTTCAGGTCGCGGACCTCAAGGAAGGAGGTGGGCGCCCCGCGCTCCGCCGCGGTCTCGGCGGAGCCGTTCACCAGCTCGGCCGGTTTCCTGCGCGCCATCAGCTGTGCCTCACCCTCGGGTCGACGACCCCGTACAGGACGTCCACGACCAGGTTGGCGAGGACGATGAACAACGCCGTCGTCAGCGTCGCCCCCAGCACCACCGGCAGGTCGCTCTGGTTCACCCCGTCCAGCGCCAGCTGGCCGAGGCCGGGAATCGAGAACGTCTTCTCGGTGATGATCGCGCCGCCGAGCAGCAGCCCGATGTCCAGACCGAACACCGTCATGATCGGGGTGAGCGTCGCGCGCAGCCCGTGCTTGACCACCACCGTCTTCTCCGGCAGGCCCTTCGCGCGCGCCGTCCGGATGAAGTCCTCGTTCATCGTCTCCAGCATGCCCGCCCGTGTCAGCCGCGCATAGAGCGCCGCGTAGAGGAACGCCAGGCAGATCCACGGCAGGATCAGATTGAACGGGTTGTCGGTCACGTCGTTGTAGTTGACCGCAGGGAGGATCTCCCATCGGTGAACGACGAACGCGAGCGACAACAGGCCCGTGAAGAAGATCGGCAGCGATACGCCGGCCAGCGCGATACCCATCGCCGCCCGGTCGAAGATCGTGCCTCTGCGCAGCGCCGACAGCACACCGATCGACACGCCCGCCAGCACCCACAGCACCGCCGCGCCGATCGCGATCATGAACGTGACCGGGGCGCGGTCGACGATCTGGTCGGTCACCGACTGGTTGGTGCGGAAGGAGTAGCCGAGGCACGGCGCCGGGCAGTCGATCTCCTCGGTGCCGGTGTCGTAGGTGTCGCCGACGACGATCGCCTTGATGAACTTCCCGTACTGCACCGGGATCGGATCGTCGAGCCCGAAGCGGTCCTTGATCGCGGCGAGGGTGGCCGCGTCCGGCTGCTTGCCGGCGAAGCGGCCCGCGATGTCGTCGCTGGTCACGCCCGCGGCCCGCGGGACAAGGAAGAAGATGGCGTACGTCACCGCGCTGATGATGAGGAGCAACCCCACCGCGCCCAACAGGCGGCGAACTATGAATGCGATCACAGTGTCCGGCCCAGGCGGCCGCCGGGGGATCCCCCCGGCGGCCGCCCTATGCCTTCACCTGCCTTCTCTCAGGTAGCTCGGGAACCGCGTCAGCCGGTGACGCCGAGGTTGGCGTAGTCGTACATGCCGTAGCCCGCGTGGAAGTAGACGTTCGTCAGGTTCGTCGGGCGGTAGAGCAGCGACTTGGCGTACACGTTCGGCAGGATCGCGGCCTGCTCGCGGACCTTCGCGTCGATCTGGTTGTAGACCTTCGCGCGGCCGGCGGCGTCCTGGATCTTGACCGCGTCATCCCAGAGCTTGTTGACCTCGGGGTCGTTCAGCTCCTCGGGGTTGGCGTTGCCGGTGGGGACGATCGCGTCGCCGTCGGTGATGGGCTGCAGGTAGCCGTAGCCGGTGTTCCAGTCGGGGGCCCAGCCGTAGGTGCCCAGGCCGATCTTCTCCTTGGCCATGAACTTCGGCGCGCCGAGCTGCTCGTTGGTGTAGGTACCCGACGGGTAGCCCTTGAGCTCGATCTTGATGCCGACCTTGGCGAGGGACTGCTGCAGCGCCTCGGCGGTGGCCTTCTCCTTCGGCCGGTCACTGCGGAAGATCATCGTGGTGGAGAAGCCGTTGGGCTGACCGCACTTGGCGAGCGCGGCCTTGGCCTGCGCCGGGTCGCCGGTGTAGGTCGGGTCCGCCTTGGTGTAGAAGTCGGTGCCCTTCTCGCGGCCCTGCACCGACGGCGGCTGGATCGAAGTCGAGACCTGGCCGCCGACCTCACCGCCGTACGCCCGGTACATCGCCGAGCGGTCCGCCGCGTACACGATCGCCTTGCGGCACTCGACGTTCGGGATATTCTTGACGTTGATCGGGATGTACCAGTGGAAGCCGGCGAGCGGGTTGTCGGCGTTCGCCTTGAGCTTGGGGTTGGTCAGGATCTGCTGCCGGCCGGCGGCCTGCACGCCCGAGCCGGGCAGGTCGATCTGGACGGTGCCGGCCTGTAGGCGGCTGTCGATCTCCTCCGCCTTCAGACCCGACTGCACCTCGATCTTGTCGGGCAGTTGCTTGCGGTTCGGGTCGGTCGCCGGGTCCCAGTTGGGGTTGCGGACCCAGGTGCCGCCCTTCTTCGGCGTGTAGTCGCCCTCCAGCTTGTAGGGGCCGCTGGAGACCGGGTGCATGCCGTAGCGGGCGCCGGTGTCCTTGGCCGCCGGGACCGGAGCGGTCTGCCCGGAGAATCCGACGACCTGGTCGAACTCGCTGAACGGCGACTTCAGGTTGAACACGACCGTGTAGTCGTCGGGCGTGGACACGCCCTTGAAGTTGTCGAGGTTCTTGTCCTTGAACGGACCCTTGTACCCGTCGGCGGCCAGGAGCTGGGGGAAGTAGGAGGGGCCGTTGTGCAGGACGCTGCGGTCGAACGTGCGCGCGACCGCGTACTTGATGTCCTTGGCCTTGATCTCGGTGCCGTCTTCGTACTTGACGCCGCGCTTGAGCTTGTACGTCCAGGTCTTACTGCCGTTGCTGGGCGTGCCCGGCGCCTCCGCCAGGTCGGGGACCATCTTGGTGCCCTCGGTGCCCGGCTTGGAGTTGTAGGTCATCAAGCTGCGGGAGAAGATCCGGACGAAGTTCAGCCCGTAGGCGTAGTAGATGTTCGCCGGGTCCAGCGACTCGAAGTCGTCCGGCTGCGCGAACTTCAGCACGCCGCCCTTGTGGTCGGACGCGTTGACGACCGCGGTCGAGCCGGCGTCGAACTTGGAGCCGCCGGTACCGCCGCCGCCGTCGTCGTCACCGCCGCCGCAGGCGGACAGCCCGAGGCCCAGGACGACGATCCCCGCCGCCGCGCTGGTCACCACCTTGGGAGATTTCATCAGTTCCCTTTCGCTAATACCGGACGTTCGCCGGGGTCATCGGGCCCGTGGGTCCAGAGCGTCGCGCAGCCCATCGCCGAACAGGTTGAAGGCCAGCACGGTGACGAAGATGGCGAGACCGGGGACGATCACGAAGTGAGGGGCGACCGAGTACAGCTCGGTGGCCTGCGACAACATCCCGCCCCACGAAGGATCGGGCGGGTTGATGCCGACACCGAGGAACGACAGCGCTGCCTCGAAGAGGATGTTGGTCGGGATCAGCAGGGTGGAGTACACCAGGATCGGCGCGACCAGGTTGGGCAGGATCTCCTTGAACAGGATGTAGGAGTTACGCGCGCCCATGCTGCGCGCGGCGTCCACGAACTCACGTTCGCGCAGCGACATGGTCTGCCCGCGGATGATCCGGCCGATGTAGGGCCAGTTGAAGAACCCGATGATGAACACCAGGATCGCGATCCGCAGGTTGTTGCCCTCCAGCCCGGCCAGGCTGTTGGGGATCACGCCCACCAGCGAGATCGCGAACAGCACGAGCGGGAAGGCGAGGAAGACGTCCATCGTGCGGGCGATCAGCGTGTCCACCCAGCCGCCGAAGTAGCCGGCCGTGATGCCCATGACGGTGCCGATGACGACCGACACCAGCGTGGCGAGCACGCCGATGAGCAGGGAGACACGCGCCCCGTACAGGACGCGGCTGAACAGGTCGCGCCCGTTGATGGGCTCGACGCCGAAGATGTGGTCGCCGCTCATGCCGCCGAGCGGCTTGGTGGGGCCGCCCAGGGTCGCGTCCACCAGGTTCTGGTGGAACTCGTTGGGCGGGCTGCCGAACCAGCCGACGACAAGGCCGGTGACGCCCGGAAGCGACAACACGATCAGGATCAATACGACGATCCCGCCCGCGATGGCGACCTTGTCGCGCTTGAGCCGAAGCCATGCGATCTGGCCGAGGGAACGACCTTGGATCGCCTTGCGATCGACGCCCGCGAGGACGGCGTCCGGTTGGGCCTCGCCCTCTGATCCGGACACCTCGATCGGTGCGGTCACGCTCCGTACCTCCTAGGCCTTCGGGCCACATGGCCGCCGACGTACACGCTCCGGGCGGCGGCGAAGATCGTCCGCGGCCCCCGTGCCCGTTACGCCGTGTTTGCTGAAGGGAAACGTAGCCCTTCGGGCACGACTGTCCATCCGTGAGACGGCCTTCGCCAGTACCCGTATCTGACTTGTGATCTCGTCGTCATCTTGGGCACACGTGTCCGCACTTCACATCCGGCAAATCGCCCGAATAGTACGTTCGCCGACACCCCGGACGGCAACACGAAACCGGTCTAGACCGGGAAGCTTTACCGTACTGAGTCCGTTCCGAGATCGATCGTCCGCAGGTCAGCCGCTGGGCACGCACAAACGGCGGGCCGGGACGCCCCCAGGATCGCACACGCACAAGGCGATGATCACCAGGAACGCCCGGCCCGCCGCCGGACCGTGACATGAAGCCGTCCCGCGCGCCGCGGGTCGGCCCGGACGATCAGGAAATGCCGCGATTGCGAAGGATCTGTTCGATTTCCGCCAGCTCCGGGTCACCGGACGGCTGCGCTCCGCCCACCGCGCCCTTGGACTTCGGAGTTCGCCCCGCGGACTTCTGCCGCCCGCCGCCGGCGGCCTTCCCGCCGCCACCCTCCGTGCCCCCCGCGCGGCGGCTCAGCATCGCGCCCGAGGTCAGGTAGAGCAGGACCGCGAGCCCCGCCACCGCGACGCCCGCCCACTTCACCGGGCTGAACGCCAGGTCGACGAAGAACTCGGTCACCCCCGTCATCGCCGCCGCCAGCGGCACCAGTGACAGCGCGGCGCCGCGCATGCCCGACGCCGCGCCCCGGCGCCGGTAGACCCCCCAGCTGGTGACCAGCCCGACCAGGGTCACCCCGAGACTGATCGCGAAAATGGCTGTGTCGCTCATGCCGGCCCCTCACTCCGTACGGTGATGCTCCTCCCATGGTCACACGTCCCGGCGCCGATGCCGCTCCTACCGGCGGACGGTTTGCCGCCCGCCGCGCCTCCTCCTCCGGCGTGATGCGTCCCCTAGGGACCGCCCCGCAGGTAGCAGCGGAGCGCTACCGCGCCGGGAGCACCCCCGCCGTGCCGCACGGAGATCAACATCGCGCAACGGTTGGACGTCGAAGCTGTGGAGCGGGAACGTTTCCCACCCCGGCCGCACCTCACGCCACCAGCGCCGACAACCGTTGCAGGGTCACCTCGCGCAGCGAGCGCACCACGGTGCGTCCCGGCGCCGGCGGGATCGGCAGCACACCCGGCACCGCGACGGCGACGCACCCCGCCGCCTCGGCCGCCGCCACCCCGTTCGGGGAGTCCTCCAGCACCACGCACCGGCCCGGCTCCGCGCCGAGCCGCGCGGCGGCCGTCAGATAGGGCTCGGGGGCGGGCTTGGTCCGCGCCACCTCGTCGCCCGCCACGCTCAGCCGGAAGTGCTCGCGGCCGATCGCGTCCAGCACCGGCTCGATGAGCCTGCGGTGGCTGGAAGACACCAGCGCGGTGGCGACCCCCGCCGCGCGCAGCTCGGTGAGCAGGTCCTTGGCGCCCGGCATCAGCGGCACGCAGCTGCTGAGCCGCTCGAACATCCCGTCCAGCATCCGCCGCCCGACCTCCGCGGGCGCCGCCGACGCCCCGGTCAGCTCCAGCATGTAGGCCACGGCGACGTCCAGGGACCCGCCGACGAGCCGCTCCTGGTGCGCGCTGGTCCACGTCCCGCCGAGCCAGGCCATCACCTCCGACTCGACCTCCAGCCAGACGCGCTCGGAGTCGATCAGCAGCCCGTCCATGTCGAACAGGACGGCCTGGAGCCCTCCGTCCGCAGCGGTGCCGGCCGCAGCGCCCCCCACCGTGCCTCCTGTGCCCCCCACGTCGCTCCCCACGTCGTCGCGGAATCGTCCGGTGCCGGAGCACCCGACCACCCGGAAGTGCCCGAAAGATCCCAGCTTATCCGTGCAGCGGACAGTGACGGATGAGGCACCGGAACGGTAGCGTGCCCGAAAACTACTAACGGGTAAGGAACGGCATGAGCGCGTACCGCATCATCCTCGTCGGCACCGACGGCTCGGACTCCTCGTTCCGCGCGGTGGACCGCGCGGCGCGGCTGGCGGCGGCCACCGGCGCCACGCTGCTGCTCGCGTCCGCCTACAGCCCGATGCCCGAACGCGAGCGCGCCAGTGCCGCCGACCGGCTCGGCGACCTCGCCTACAAGGTGCAGGGCTCCACCCCCGCCGACGACGCGCTGCGCGCCGCGCGGGAGCGGGCCGTCGCCGCGGGCGCCACCGACATCGAGCAGGCCGCCGTCGAGGGCGACGCCGTCGACGTCATCTCCAGGCTGGCCCGGGAACGTTCCGCGGACCTCGTCGTGATCGGCAACCGGGGCCTCAACAGCCTCGCCGGACGCATCCTCGGGTCCGTCCCTGCCAACCTGTCCCACCGCCTCTCGTGCGACGTGCTGATCGTCCACACCACCGACGGCAAGTGACCCGATCGTGACCCGCGTTCTGCCTCGGGCGTACAGCGCCGGGGTCTGGCGCCGGAAGGGTGGGGTAGGTCAGTGTCAGCACGTAGGCTGACAGCCACCGATCATGAGCGGGACCCCCCGGCCCCCGGGAATGACGGCCCCCGCGGTGACGCTGTACCGACGTCGGAAGGAGGCAGCGCGTGGTCGAGCTCGAAAGCGTGCCGGAACTCGTCGATCCGGTGCTCGTGGCCGCCTTTGAGGGGTGGAACGACGCCGGCGAGGCCGCCAGCGGGGTCATCCAGCACCTGGAGTCGACCTGGGAGGCGGTGCCCATCGCCGAACTCGACCCCGACGACTACTACGACTTCCAGGTCACCCGCCCGATCGTCGAGATGATCGACGGGGAGACCCGCGGCATCACCTGGCCCACCACCCGGATCTCCTGGGCGCGGCTGCCCAACGGCCGCGACGTGGTCCTCGTGCACGGCATCGAGCCGAACATGCGGTGGCGTTCGTTCTGCCGGGAGCTGGTCGGGCTGATGCTGGAGCTGGACGTGCGCAGCGTCGTGCTCCTCGGCGCGCTGCTCGCCGACGCCCCCCACACCCGTCCGGTCCCCGTCACCGGCGCCGCGTCCGAGGCGGGCCTGGTCAACACCCTGCACCTGGAGCCCGCCCGCTACGAGGGGCCCACCGGGATCCTCGGCGTCCTGCAGGACGCCTGCGCCAGAGCCGACCTCGACACCGTGTCGCTGTGGGCGGCCGTCCCGCACTACGTGGCGCAGCCCCCGTCGCCCAAGGCGACGCTGGCGCTGCTGCGCCGCGTCGAGGACCTCCTGGACGTCACCGTCCCCCTCGGTGAGCTGCCCGAGGAGGCGCGCGCCTGGGAGAACGGCGTCAACGAGCTGGCCGAGGAGGACTCCGAGGTCGCCGAGTACGTCCGCACCCTGGAAGAGCAGAAGGACGCCACCGAGCTTCCCGAGGCCAGCGGCGACGCCATCGCCCGCGAGTTCGAACGCTACCTGCGGCGCCGCGACCCCGGCTGACCGGCCGCCCGGTCTGGCCGCTTTCACTCCTCGCGGGCTGGGACCGCCACGTCGTGAAGTGACGGTCAGAGCACGACGCCGAGGAGCGCGTCGGACAACGCCCTCACCTGCGCCGGAGCGGACGTGTCGGTACCGTGCACGGCCGCCCATGCGTCCACGGCCGCCAGCGCGGACGGGGCGTCCAGGTCGTCGGCCAGGTGCGCGCGCACCGCGTCCACGACCGGCGCGGCCGCCGGGCCCGAGGGGCGCGCCACGGCCGCACGCCAGCGCTCGAGCCGCGCCGAGGCCGACTCCAGCTCCGCTCCCGTCCACTCCCAGTCGGAACGGTAGTGATGGGCCAGCAGCGCCAGGCGGATCGCCATCGGGTCGACGCCGTCCCGCCGCAGCCGCGACACGAACACCAGGTTGCCGCGCGACTTGGACATCTTCTCGCCGTCCAGCCCGACCATGCCGGCGTGCACGTAGGAGCGGGCGTGCGGCCGCTCCCCCGTGGCGACCTGGGCGTGCGAGGCGCCCATCTCGTGGTGCGGGAACGCCAGGTCCGAGCCGCCGCCCTCCACGTCGAACGCCATCCCGAGGTACTCGACCGAGATCGCCGAGCATTCCACGTGCCAGCCCGGGCGGCCCTCCCCGAACGGCGACTCCCAGCCGGGCTCGCCGGGCCGCCGGGCCATCCACAGCAGCGCGTCGAGGGGGTCGCGCTTGCCGGGCCGGTCCGGGTCACCGCCGCGCTCGGCGAACAGCGGCACCATCCCCGCGCGGCTGAGCCCGCTCACCTGCCCGAAGTCGGGGTCGGTCGCGACCGGGAAGTAGATGTCGCCGCCCACCTCGTAGGTGGCGTCCTTGGCGCGCAACTTCTCGATCATCTCGACGATCAGCGGGATCGCCTCGACCGCGCCGACGTACTGGTCGGGCGGCAGCACCCGCAGCGCCGTCATGTCGTCGCGGAACAGCTGGATCTCCCGGTCGGCGAGCGAGCGCCAGTCCTCCCCCGTCTGTTGGGCACGTTCCAGGAGTGGGTCGTCGACGTCCGTGGCGTTCTGGACGTAATGGACGCGGTGCCCGAGATCCCGCCACACCCGGTTCACCAGATCGAACGCCACATAGGTGTTCGCGTGACCGATGTGCGTCGCGTCGTAGGGGGTGATCCCGCACACGTACATCCGGGCCGTCGCCTGCGGTTCCACCTGCCGTGCCGTGCCCGTCCCCGTGTCGTGCAGGCGCAGCGGCCGCGTCGCGGCGGGAAGCCCCGCGTCGGAGAGGCTGGGGATATCGGAGGCGTGCCACGATCGCATACGGAAAGCTTATCCATGCCTGCTCGGTGGGATTACTCCGAGATCGCCATGAAACGCGGGGAGTGTCCGTCCGGCGGAGAACACCCAGGTCACGCCGGCCGAACTCGCGGGTCCAGAAGGTTGTATCCGACGTCCACCAGGAGATTGGCGACGCTCACGAACAGTGTCACCAGCAGCGTCACCCCGATGATCACCGGGGTGTCGCCGAGCGCGATCGACTGGTAGACGAGCTGACCCACACCCTGCAGCCCGAAGACCTTCTCGGTGACGATGGTCGAGCCGACCAGCACGCCGAGGTCGACGCCGAGCTGGGTGACCACCGGGGTCAGCGCCGCGCGGAGCCCGTGCCGGCAGACGACCCGCCCCCGCGACAGCCCCTTGGCGTGCGCCGTCCGGACGTAGTCCTCGCCGAGCACGTCCAGCATCGCCCCGCGCGTCAGCCGCGTGTACGTGGCGATCATGAGGAACGCCAGCGCGATCCACGGCAGGGTCATCCGCCGGAGAAAGTGCTCCTGCAGCGGCGGCCCCGCCTCGAAGAAGCCGCCACCGAACACCTGGAGCAGCGCCAGCGCCATGACGAACGGCGGTGTGGACAGGCCGACCAGCACGAACACCGTCGCCGCCCGGTCCCACACGCCCCGCGCCCCCACCGCGCCGAGCACCCCGATGGCGACGCCGCCGACGAACCAGAGAACAGCCGCGCCGGCCACCAGCCACAGCGTGGTGGGCAGCCGCTCAGCGATCAGGCGTGTCACCGGGGTGCCGTTGACGTAGGAATCGCCGAGGTCCCCGCGCAGCAGCCGCTTCATGAACTGCCCGTACTGGACGAGGACGGGCTCGTCCAGCCCCAGGTTCCCGCGGATCTGCTGGAGCGTCTCGGTCGTGGCGCGCGGCCCGCCGATGACCCGCTCCACCGGCAGCGGGGAGACGTGCAGGAACACGAACACCAGCGTGGACACCAGCCACACCACGAGCACCGCGTAGAGCAGGCGGCCGGCGACGAGGCGCGACACGTCCGCTCACCCCCTCCCGGCCGCCCGGCCGCCGCGCGGATCCACGGCGTCCCGGATCCCGTCGCCGATCAGGGTGAACGACAACGTCGTCAGCAGCAGCAGCGCGCCGGGCACGGCCGGAAGCCACCACGCGGTCCGGAACACCTCGCCGCCCTCACCGAGCATCGACCCCCAGCTCGGCACCGGGGGACGCACGCCGACGCCGAGGAACGACAGCGTCGCCTCGAACACGATCGACGCCGGGACCAGCATCGAGGTCAGCACCGTGACCTGCGCGACCAGGTTCGGCAGCACGTCCACGACCATGATCCGCGCGTCCGAGGCGCCGAGCGCGCGGGCCGCCTCGACGAACTCCCGGCGCCGCAGCGACAGCACCTGGCCGCGGACGACCCGGCCGACCGACGCGAACGAGAAGAACGCGATCACCACCACCGTCATCGCCAGGCTCGCGCCCGCCGAGGAGATCGGGAACGTCGTCGCCAGCATGATCGCCACCAGCAGGTACGGCAGCGCGAGCGTCACGTCCATCAGCCGGGCCAGCAGCGCGTCCACGACACCGCCGAGGTATCCGGCGAGGGTGCCGACGAGTGTCCCGGCCGCGGCGGCCAGCAGCGCCGCGAGCACCCCGACGGCCAGCGAGATCCGTGCCCCATAGGCGGCCCGCACCAGCACGTCCCGTCCGAGCTGATCGGCGCCCAGCCAGAACCCTCCACCCGGCCCGCGCGGCAACCCGTTCGCGTCCAGGCCGGTCTCGGGAAAGGTGGCGTCATAGGGATGACCCGTCCAGTGCGCCCACAGCGGCGCCAGCAGAGCGAACACCACGACGAGCGAGAGGACGACCAGCGACGCGACCGCCACCCGGTCACGCCGGAAGCGCCGCCAGGCGAGCTGTGAAGGAGAACGCCCCCGCACCGCCTCCGGCGCACGCGCGACCGCCGCACATCCCCCTGGCGCCATCCCGGACTCCCCGCACGCGAAGATCGCATGAAGTAGTCAAGCTAGCACCCAGTGTCACGCACGCGCCGGGAAAGCCGTCAGAGCACCCGGTTCCACGAAGCGGGGTCGCCCGGCACGGCGGAGAAGTCGTACCGCGCCCCGTCCGCCGCCAGCGCCGTGAGGCTGACCGACGTCGTGCCCCACACCCGGCCCTCCCCGAGGTCGAGGACCGGCAGCAGGGCCCGATGATCGGCGCGCACCAGCCCGTCTCCGTTCGCCAGCGCGAACCAGGCACCCCAGGCCGCCTCCACCGGCCCCTCCCCCGGCACCGGCCGTGCCGCCGCCGCGAACCGGGGCCGGAAGTGCGCCAGCCGCGCCGACATGTAGGCGTCCTCGGTCTGCCCCTCCAGTTGCCCCTCGCCCTCCAACCCACTGTTGACGATCATGTGGAGGCCCGGCGCGAGGGACCGTTCCACCATCTCCTCGCCGTCCCAGCTCCAGAGCCGCACCCGGTCGGGCTCAGCGCAGACGAGGTGGAACGGATCGAACGCGGGCAACTCGATCTCGCCGAGCTTCCCGTCCGCGGCCATCCGCAACGGCAGTTCCCCCCGCGACGCGCGCCCATCCTCGGCCGCCATCCGCCCCCGCCCGTTCAGCACCGTCGCGACCCGCGGCGCCTCAGGCTCGACCGCCAACCACGTCCCCCCGGCCCGCAGATCACGCCCGCCGACCACTCCCGGCCGATCCGCCCAGTACCGCCCAGGCGGCTCCCACGAGCGGGCAAGGAACTCGTCCCGCACACCCACCAGAAGCACAGGAACCGGCGAGAGGGGATCAAAACTGACGACCGCCGTACACATGCCCCCAATTGCAGCACCACCCCCGCCCATCTCCCACCACCGCCCCCCGCAAAGCCCAAGAAAGCAGCACAAACAATTACAACGGCGGCCAGGGGATGGCGGGCCAGTCTTCGGGGGGGTAGGGGTGGATGCGGTGCTTGAGCATGAGGTCGACGCGGCGGCGTGCGGCGTCGACCTCCTCCGGGGTGAGGAGTTCGGCGAGGCGGGTGGCGAGGGAGCCGTCGCGGAGGGCTTTGGAGACGCGGGTCAACGCTTCCAGTGCCTCGGAGGTGAGGGGTTTGCCGCGCCACTGCCACAGGACGGTGCGGAGCTTGTACTCGACGGAGAAGCAGACGCCGTGGTCGCACCCGTAGACGTGGCCGTCACCGGGTGGGAGGAGATGGCCGATCTTGCGGTCGGCGTTGTTGACGACGGCGTCGAAGACGGCCATGCGGCGGATGGAGTCCTCGTCGGAACGGGAGAGGGTGACGAGGTCGATGTCGGGGTCGGGTTCGACCCAGAGCTGGACCATGCCGGGGCCGTAGGGGCCGTCGCGGTGGACGGTGGGGGGGACGGTGCCCCAGCCCATCTCCTTGGAGACCTCATAGGCGGCGACCTCGCGCTCGGCGAGGGTGCCGTCCGGGAAGTCCCACAGGGGGCGTTCTCCGGCGACGGGCTTGTAGACGCAGTGGGCGCTGATGCCGTCGTGTTCGACGGAGCAGTAGAGGGTGGCGTTGGACGCCTGGACGAGCCGTCCTTCGACGGTGAGGCTCCCGCCGAGCAGAAGGGTTTCGGCGGCGGCGGCGTCGCGGGGGGAGACGGTGCTCGCGGGGGGACCGTCACCGGCGGTGGCCCGGTCCCGGGAGGACTGCGTCATGCGTCCATTCTCCCGACCCGCACGTGCATGATCCAGTACGGCGCCATGTCAGCCGAGGTATCCGTTCTGCCGCGGGCAGACGTGGCCCTCGGTGTCCAGGGGAAGCCCGCACAGCGGACACGGGGGGCGGCCGGCGGCGACGACCTGGAGGGCGCGTTCGGCGAACGCGCGGGCCTGCGCGGCACTGATGCGGACCCGCAGGACGGCGATGGCGGGGTCGTCCTCGCCGACCTCGGCGTCGTCGTCGCCCTCGGTGACCTCCTGGGCCTCGATGACGACCTGCTCGTCGTCGGGGTCCCAGGCGAGGGCCATGGTGCCGACCTTGAACTCCTCTTCGACGGGCTGGTCCAGGGGGCCGTCATCACGCAGTTCCGAAGGGGTGACCGCCGGGACGGGCGCGTCGCCGCCGCTGCGGCGCAGAACCTCGTCGAGGAGTTCCTCAAGCCGTTCGGCCAGCAGTGTCACCTGGAACTTCTCCAAACCGACGCTGGTGACACGACGACCGGAGCGGGCCTGCAGGTAGAAGGTGCGGTCCCCCGGCCGGCCGACGGCGCCGGCGATGAATCTGTCCGGCAGGTCGTAGGAGATGACGGGCATGTCTCGACCCTACGCGCCGCCGCCGACGGGCGCGTCACTCGACCCGGAACCGCCCTCGCCCGGGGGCTTCGGCAGCAAGTCGTGGACGTCGCCGCCGGTGTCGTTGACCCGCACGACGAACGGCCGCAGGTCGGTGTAGCGGACGACGGTGAGCGAGGCGGGGTCGGCGTGGATGCGCTGGAACTGGTCGAGGTGCAGGCCGAGCGCGTCGGCGACCACGGCCTTGATGATGTCGCCGTGGCTGCACACGGCGTAGACGGCGTCCTCGCCGTGCTCGGCGCTGATCCGCGCGTTCCATTCGCGGACGGCGGCGACGGCGCGGTGCTGCGCGGCGGCCATCGCCTCGCCGCCGGGGAACCGCGCGGCGCTGGGGTGCGCCTGGACGACCCGCCACAGCGGTTCCTCCGCCAGTTCCTTGAGGGGACGGCCGGTCCAGTCGCCGTACCTGACCTCGCCGAACCGGTCGTCGGTCTCGACCTTGCCGGCGGATCCGGGGCGTCCGGCGGCGACGGCATCGGCCGTCTCGACGCACCGTTCCAGCGGGCTGGAGACGACCGCGGCGAGTGGGACGGGCGTCAGCCTCCGGGCGAGCGCCGATGCCTGCGCGCGACCGCGTTCGTCCAGATGGACACCGGGGGTCCAGCCGGCGAGCACGGGCCCGGTCATGGCGGTCAGGCCGTGCCTAAGCAGGAGAAGGGTCGTCACACCCTGCACTCTAGGAGATCGCGGGCGCCGCCGTGATCGCGAGCGCGGTTCCGGGGTGCGTCGCGAATGCGCGACAATGCGTGGCGTGATCGTGGACAAGGCCATCTACGCGAATGGCACGCGCAGCGACATCGACGGCGACATCAGCGACGCCTTCGATCTCGCGCGCGAGAACGGCGAGTGCTTCGTGTGGATCGGGTTGTTCGAGCCCGACGAGGAGGAGTTCGAGCTCGTCCGGGACGAGTTGCGGCTGCATCCGCTGGCCGCCGAGGACGCGGTCTCCGCGCACCAGCGGCCGAAGATGGAGCGCTACGACGACACATTGTTCGTGGTGCTGAAGACCCTCACCTATGTCGACGAGACGTCCGACATCGAGGTCGGCGAGATCATGGTGTTTCTCGGCGCGGATTTCGTGGTGACCGTCCGGCACGGCGCGGGGAACCCGCTGGGGCCCGTCCGCAAGCGGCTGGAGGAGTCGCCGGAGCTGCTCAAGCACGGCGCGACGGCCGTGCTGTACGCGGTGTGCGACGAGATCGTCGACCGCTACGGGCTCGTCGTGCACGAGGTCGAGGTGGACATCATCGGCCTGGAGCGGGCCGTGTTCGACCCGAGCGCGCGGGACGTCACCGCCGAGGTCTACTCGCTGAAGCGGGAGGTGCTGGAGTTCCGCAGCGCCGAGGACCCGCTGGTCCCCGTCCTCCAGGAGATCGTGAAGGGCCGCGTCGCCGAGTGCGGCGGCACCCGCGAGTACTTCCGCGACGTCCTGGACCACCTGTTGCTGGTGGACGGTCAGGTGGACGCGCACAACGAGCTGCTGAACAGCGTGCTGACCGCGCATCTGGCGCTGCTCGGCAAGCAGCAGAACGAGGACATGCGGAAGATCTCGGCGTGGGCGGCGATCATCGCGGTGCCGACGGCCATCGCGGGGATCTACGGCATGAACTTCACCCACATGCCCGAGCTGAACTGGACCTTCGGTTACCCGCTGGTCATATGCGCGATGGCGGTGGTGTGCACCCTGCTGTTCCGCCGCCTGCGCAAGAGCGGCTGGCTCTGAACCGCCCCGTACGAGATCGGGCGAGCGGGGTAAGGGCGGCTGGTTCGCCCCTACCCCACGACCGTGGGCGCCGACGGTTGCGGGTTGCTCCCATGACGCCCCTGCCGGCGGTCAGGTGGCTTTGCCGCGGGCGATGTAGAGGTTCATGTTGGTGAAGTCGAGGGTGATGTTGAAGGGCTTGAAGAAACAGTGGGCGAAGTGGCCGATCGCGTCGTACCCCGGCCCGTAGGGGAAGGGCACGTTGACCGGCATGGTCGGGTCCATTTCGCTGTAGACCTGGTTGGCGACGGCGTCGCCGAGGCGGATCTTGTCCGGGTAGCAGGGATAGGTGACGGTCGGGTGGCTGTGGGCGGCCGTCTCGATCGGGCGGTCGTAGTCGGTGCGGATCCCCAACTGCTTGGCCACTTCCCCGGGCATGCCCGCGGCGGCCTCGCCGCCCTTTCCGCCGAAGTTCACGCCCACCACCCGTGGGCCGGAGCCGGCGATGCTGCCGAGGCTGCTGAGGTCGTGGTCGCGGGACATCCACAGCGGGAGAGGTTTGGTGCCCGCCCGTGCGGCGTCGGCGCGTACCTTCCTGGACGCCTCGGGGGTCGGGCGGCTCAGGATCAGCCACTGGCCCGCGTAGTCGAAGGTGGTCAGCAGGTGGTAGAAGACCCAGGTGCCGATGAGGCCGTCGCTGGTCCTGGGGGGCTCGTCCTCGGCCGACTCCGCCTCCGACCAGTTCACCGGGACGTTGCGCAGTTCGATGCCGCCCAGCTTGAAGGAGTCAAGCACCCCGTAGTACGACCAGAAGATCTGGCCTTCGAACTCGACCCTTTCCTTGTGCACGGGGCGCACCCCGGCCTCCTTGGCCACCCTCGCGGACATGCCCAGCCACCCGGCGCCGGTGTAGAAGCTGAAGAGCTTCGGCGGCCCGCCGTTGACCGAGACCTCGACCAGCGGCTCCGGGTCCATCTGCTTCCATTTCACCCGGCCGATATCGCCGTGGATCTGGTACGCATCGCCACCGACCGCGGCGAACCATTTGGCATAGGATTCCTCGCCGGCCGCCTGCCAGCGCGGCACGGAGAGGGAGAATTTGTCCTGCCGGATGTAGCAGTCACCGAGCAGTGTGTTGGTCTCCTTGTCGTCGGGCGCCAGTTTGAGGGCCATCGTGAGGTATTTCTCGGCCTCGGGGAACTTGTTGGCCAGTAGCCCGACATAGCCGCGCTGGCGAGCCGCGCGCAGGTTCGTGGGGTCCTTCTTCAGGATCTCCTCATAGGCGCGGCCGGCCTGCTCGAACTTCCCGGCGTTAAACAACGCGTCCGCGTCACCGCCGCCGGCGTGCGCCTTGCCCGCCCCGCCCAGCAGCGGTGCGGCCGCGGCCGCACCGGCCACCATGGCCGCGCCCCGCAGCAGCGAACGCCGCTCCCATGCCCCGCCATCAGCCACGGTCTTCTCCTCTTCCGTGATCACCTTCCGGAGCCGGGGCACGATGCCCTCGGCACGGACCGCTGTGGTCCGTGACCCCCACCGAAGACCCAAGAGTGTTGCGGTGGCGTACGCGCTTTTCGATACGCCCGCGATACACGCGATCCCCCGGCGCTGAGGCGCCGGGCCTGACCACGCCGCAATCTCATGGCTCCCCGCATATCCGCTGGTCAGCGGGCATCTCGTCAATGTGCCGACCTTTGCGGAATTCCGCCGGGACGTCACGGGGGTACAGGCCGCGCACCCGGACGTCGAGCTTCACCTCGTCTGGACGGGGCCGGACGAGGCGGTGACCCTCGCCCTGATCCGCACCCTGCCCGCGCGCCGGGGGCGGGGCCTCGCCGAGGCCGCCCTGCGCGAGGTGACCGCCCTCGCCGACGGCTGGGGCGTCCCGCTCCGGCTGACCGTGGAGCCCGTCACCGGCGACGATGAGGTGGATCTCGAACGCCTGATCGCCTGGTACGTCCGGCATGGGTTCGTCGTGGCCCGTCCCGGCGGCGGGTCGCTGGTGATGCGGCGCCCGCCCGGTCCCCTCTAGCGTTCAGGTCGGCGCATGTCAGCGGGCCACGGGCAGGATGACCTGCGATGCCTCCCGGACGATGGTGAACTGGGTGGCCGATCCGGGCGCGGCCGGGATGCTGTGCGCGTCGGCCCCGGCGATCGCGATGCGGATCCGATGGCCCGCCTTGAACAGCACCGATGTCGAGAGGAGCCCGATGGTGACGTCGGCCGGCACGTTCGGGGTCATGGGACGGGCGTCCCGGCGGGCGAAGGTCCGGGGGACGCGGACGGCGGCGTCCCCGCGGCCCCGGGCGGTCGCGGCCCGGTTCGACAGCCGCAGGACACCCTCGGTGACGTAGGTGACCTTGCCGTCGGGGGCGACGTCCTCCAGGTAGACGTGCAGGTCGGCGTCCGGGCGGTCGATCGCCAGCCTGAGTGCGACCTCCGGCATCCCGGTGACGCGCAGGTCCCGGCGCGTCGGCGCGGTGGTGTAGGTGAGCAGGCGCCGGTCGGCGGCGCGGCGGTCGGGGTAGACGACGTCGTCCTCGGTGAGGTTGGTGTTCCAGCGACTCCCCGGGCCCGTGGTGGCGTTCGGGTCGATCTCGTGGTGGTCGCGGCCGGCGGACCGGACGGTGGTCAGGGCCCCGCCAGGCGCGGGGTGCCAGGTACGGCGTGTGGTCCCGGTGGGCGGCCAGACGGTGGTGGTGCGCCAGCGGTTCTCGGCGAGGGTGAAGTAGCGGACGCTCTTGGCCCGCGTGCGGGTGGCCCGCTTCACGTGCTCGTCGAAGAACGCGACCAGCTCCGTGAACTGCTCCCCTTGCGTGGGCGCCACCGGCGTCGCCTGGGGCTTGAACGGGTCGGCGTCGTGGGAGGCGCCGTGGTTCCAGGGGCCGAGCACGACCTGCTGGGGGTTGCCGAAGCGCAGGAAACGGGAGAGCGCGCCGTTCGCGGTGGCCGCGTCCAGCCATCCGGCGGGGACGAGGAGCGGGACGCGGGAGCGGGAGATCTGCTTGCGGTAGGTCGCGGTGGCCATTCCGAGCCAGGAGAACCCCTGGACGCGGTCGTCGCGGTAGGGGGCCTTCGGCATGACCTGGGCGAGGTCGAGGTTGCGTTGGTGCTCGCGCTGTGCGGCGGCGGCCAGGGCGGGTCCGGTGGGGCCGTCCACCGGACGCGGCCGGCCGAACTCGGCGGCGAACTCCTCGCACGGGACGTTCTGCTGGGCGGCCAGCTCGCAGACGGCCCCGTCGATGCCGTCCAGCGCCCGGTTGGCCAGCAGCCAGTCGTAGATGATCCTCATCTCCGCGCCGCCGGGCCGCACCAGGTCTTCGTAGGGGTCGTAGTCGTTGAACCGGGGTGAGGCCGCGGTGAGGTGCGGGTTGGCCAGGCGCACCGTCAGCTCGGCGGTGTCGCCCTCGTAGGAGCCGCCGTAGATGCCGACGCGGCCGGTCGACCAGGGCTGCGCGGCGATCCAGTCCAGGATCCGGCCGTAGTCGGCGATCTCGGCGTCCGACAGTTCGGTGGTGCGGTCGCCGAACGACGCGCCGGTCCCGCGGGCGTCGACCAGCACCAGCGCGTATCCCGCGGCGGCCCAGCGGGCGGCCTCACCGTTGCCGGACGGGTCGCGGGGATCGCCGTCGGAGGCTCTCCAGTAGCGGGTGGTGCGCAGCGCGGTCGGGACGCGGCCGCGGCGTGCCTGGGGCGGCAGCCAGACGTCCACGGCGAGGCGCGTTCCGTCCCCCCTCACGTACAGGGAGCGGAACGCCGGCCGGTCGTCGGTCCCGGCGGTGGCCGGGGAGCCGAGGACCGATACGGACAGGACGCTGAGCGCGGCGGCGGTGAGCTTACGCAACGGCATCGGTGGTCTCCTTACGTCGTGACTTGATCTCGTAGGCCAGCAGGGTGCCGCCGACGGCCACGGCTACCGCGGCGACGACCGGCAGCGCGTCGGCGGAGGAGGCGACGGCGGCGAACGCCAGCACGAGCAGCGCCACCACGACGCGGCTCAGCCAGGGGAAGCCCCACATCCGCAGCCGGAGCAGCTCGGGCGACTCCGCCTCCATGCGGCGGCGCAGCCGCAGCTGGCTGAGCGCCACGAAGACGTAGAGCACCAGGACCAGCAGCCCGGCGGTGTTGATCAGCAGGTCGAAGGCGTCGTCGCCGGCCGCGGACGCGGCGGTCATCAGGAGCAGGGCGAGGACGGCGCCGCCGAGCAGCGCGGGCGCGGGCACCCCGGACGCGCGCACCCGGGCCGCCGCCGCCGGGGCGTCGCCGCGGACGGCCATCGCGCCGAGGACGCGTGAGGCCGCGTACAGCGCGGCGTTCATCACCGACAGGACCGCGACCAGGATGACCCAGGTCATCAGGGTCGCCGCGCCGGGGACGCCGAGTTCGGCGATGGCGGTGGCGAACGGGCTGTCGGTGCCGTTGGCCGGGACGCGGTTCCACGGCACGACCGCCAGGATGACCAGCACCGAGCCGACGTAGAAGATCAGCACCCGCCAGACGACCCGCAGGGTGGCCCGCGCGACCTCCTTGGCCGGTTCGGCCGACTCGGCCGCCGCGATGGTGACGATCTCCGCGCCGAAGTAGGAGAACAGCACGGTGACCAGGGCGGTGAGGACCGCACCCCAGCCCTTGGGGGCGAAACCGCCGTGGTCGGTCAGCGCGGCGAGGCCGGTGCCCGCGCCGTCGGAGGGCCACAGGCCGAGCACGTACAGCGTCCCGGCGCCGAGGAACGCCACGATCAGCGCGATCTTGGCCGAGGCCAGCCAGAACTCGGTCTCGCCGAACAGCCGCACCGAGACCAGGTTGGCGGCGGTGAGCGCCGCCAGCAGCGCGACCGCCGTCGGCAGCACGGGGACGCCGCTGGACAGGGAGTGCAGCAGCTTGGCGCCGGCCACGCCCTCGAACGCGACCGCGACGACCGCGAACAGCCAGTAGCACCAGCCCACCAGGAACCCGGCGCGCGGGCCGAGGGCGGTGCGGGCGTAGTCGGCGAACGAGCCCGCCGACGGCCGCGCGGCGGCCATCTCGCCGAGCATCCGCATCACCAGGATGACGATCAGGCCGCCGAGGACGTAGGCGACCAGCGCCGCCGGGCCGGTGTCGGCGATCACCTTGCCGCTGCTGACGAACAGCCCGGCGCTGATGACGCCGCCGAGTCCGATCATGGTCATGTGCCGTCGTTTGAGTCCGCGGTGGAGCGATCCCCCGCTGTCGTGCCCGGTCATGGCGTTCGGCTCCCTGCTGTTTTCGGGTAGGGGAGGTCAGGGGCCCGGCCCGGGGCCGGGCCCCGTTGATCGCGGGGGGGCGGGACGGGCGGCTCGCGGGCCGCCGCGGGGCGGTCAGTCGCCGTGGTAGACGGCGGGGCGCCGTTCGGTGAAGGACCGGACGCCTTCGAGGACGTCCCGGCCGCGCAGGCAGGTCAGCAGCCCTTCGGTCTCCAGGTCGAGCACCTCCTCCAGGTCCAGCTCCCAGACCCGCTGCATGGCCTGCTTGATCAGGCGGATCGGTGTGGGAGCGGCGGCGGAGACGCGTTCGGCCAGCTCCAGCGCGGCGTCGAGCAGATCGGCGTCGGGGACCAGCCGGCTGACCAGCCCGGCACGGTACGCCTCGGCGGCGCCGAGGGTCTCGCCGGACAGCAGCAGGTCCACCGCTCGGCCGTGACCGACCAGGCGGGGCAGCGAGTACAGCACCCCGTTGCTCGGGAAAAGGCCGCGGTGCACCTCCTTGAAGGCGAACGAGGCGGCGCGGCCGGCCAGCCGCAGGTCGCTGGCGATGGCCAGTTCCACGCCGACGCCGACCGCGATCCCGTTGACCGCCGAGATGATCACCTTGGGGTGGCCGGTGAAGCGGCGGGTGAGGTCCTGGAGCGCGGCGGTCTGCTCGACCAGGTCGGCGTCGGACCCGGCGGCCAGCTGCGCGCCGGCCTCCTTCAGGTCGGTGCCGGCCGAGAAGGCGCGGCCGGTGCCGGTGAGCACCACCGCGCCCACCGCGTCGTCGCGGGCGGCCTCGTCCAGAGCGGCGACCAGTTCGCCGTAGGTGCGCCGCCGGAAGGCGTTGAGCACCTCGGGCCGGTCGAAGGCGACCACCAGGGCCGAGCCGGCGCGGCGGACCCGCAGATCGGTGCTCATCGGGTTTCCTCCCGGAGGTCGTAGCCGCCGCCCGGCGCGGTGGGCAGCAGGTGCTTGGCGATGCGTTCGGAGGGCGTCATCGGGAACGCCTCGACGAACTCCACGTACCGCGGTGTCTTGAAGTCGGCCAGCCGCGCGCGGACGTAGGCCACCAGTTCGTGCGGCTCGACGGGTTCGGCGGCCTGCACGAACGCCTTGACCTCCTCGCCGAGCAGTTCGTCGGGTACCGGGACGACGGCGGCGGCGCGCACGGCCGGATGGCCGGTCAAGACCGCCTCCACCTCGACTGCGGCGATGTTCTCGCCGCCGCGCCTGATCATCTCCTTGAGCCGTCCGACCAGGTGGTAGTGACCGCGAGCGTCCCGGTAACCGAGATCGCCCATGGGATACCAGCCGTCGCGCAGCAGCGGCTCGTCGCGGTTCCAGTAGCCGGTCAGCATCGGCTCGCCGCGCACCACGATCTCGCCGACCTCGCCGTCGGCGGCGTCGGCCCCGTCCTCGCGGACGACCTTGGCCTGCTTGCCGGGGACGGGACGTCCCATCGCGCCGGTGCCGACGCAGGCGGTGTCCTCGGGCCGGACGGTCAGCACGACGCCCGCCTCGGTGCTGCCGTACGCCTCCCGCCAGGGCGCGCCCCAGCGCTCCTCGATGGCGGCGTGCACGGCGGGCGTGATCCCCGAGCACAGGACGAGCCGGACACGGTGCGCCCGGTCGAGTTCGGGGTCGGGCGGCTGTTTGAGCAGCAGCAGCGGCATCGTCCCGAGGACGTAGAAGAAGGTCACGCCGTGGTCGCGGACCGACGGCCAGAAGCCCGAGGCGGAGAACCGCGGCAGGATCACCAGCGGGATGCCGGTCAGCAGGCACAGCACCGTGTTCCATTGCGGGTCCATGTAGTAGAACGGCTGCGCGGTCAGGTCCACGTCGTCCCGCGTCACGGCGGCGACGTCGGCGGCGAGCTCGGCCAGGTGGAGCCAGTAGCGGTGGGTCAGCATGCAGCCCTTGGGGAACCCGGTCGTCCCCGAGGTGTACTGGAGGTTGACCAGGTCGTCCCAGCCGACGCCGGGCAGGTCGGGAACGCCGGACGCGGCGGCCAGCTCGGCGCCCGCGTCGAAGGCGGCCCCGACGGGTTCGGGAGCGGGTCCCGCGTCGCTGGGGTCGAGCAGCCCGACCTCGCCGAAGCCCAGCGCCAGCAGCGACTTCGCGGCCGCGGCCGAGCCCGCCAGGGCAAGCCCGGCGCCGGAGTCCCCGACGATGTGGGCGAGGTCGGCGCTGCGGTAGCCGGGGTTCAGCGGGACGATCACCGCGCCGAGCTTGGCGATCGCCAGCCAGGCGACGGGGAAGCCGACGCCGTTGGTGAGCATCACCGCGACCCGGTCGCCGCGGCGGACGCCGTGCCCGGCCAGCACCTCCGCCAGCCGGTTGGCACGGTCCTCGACCTGCGCGACGGTGGTCTCCACACCCGCGAAGCGGAACAGCACCCGGTCGCCGGCGGTCTCGGCGCGGGCGCGCAGCAACCCGCCCAGGCCTCCCGCGACGTGCTCGGCCCGGCTCCGGCCGGACGGCGGCGCGGCGGTCATGCCCGCCGCCGGGTCGCCAGGTCGAACATCGTCACCAGCTCGGTGGCGCAGTCGGCGAGGTCGATGGCCTCCTCGTCGAAGACCCACTGGAGCATCACGCCGTCGATCGCGCCCTGGACGGTGGCGGCCAGCGTGCCCGGCGAGAAGTCGCGGAAGTCGCCGCTGTCCTGACCGCGGCGCAGGATGCCCTCCAGGTGGTGGCGGCACGGGTCGTACATGTCGGCGTTGAAACGACGCTTGGCCTCCGGCGACCCGAAGCTGCCCCAGATGTCCACCAGCGTGACGAAGTTGGTGCGGTTGGCCGCCATGAACTCGAAGCTGGCCTCGATGAAGGCGCGCAGCCGGCGCGGGGCGTCCGGTGCCCGGTCCACCCGGTCCTTGATGAACCGGTTGGTCTCGGCGAACAGGGCGTTGATGACCTGCTCGATCAGCTCGTCCTTGCCGGCGAAGTGATAGGAGATCACGCCCTTGCTGACGCCGACGTCCTGGGCGATCCGGGCCAGCGACGCCTGCGGCAGCCCGGCGCTGGCGATGGTGCCGATGGCGCCCTCCACGATCTGCCGCCGCCGGGCCTCCTCGATGAACGAGGTCTTCTTCTGGCCGTCCTGATCAATTTTTGACCGCATGGCCAGAATTCAAGCTCGGGGGCCACCACGAGGCAAGCCCTGACCGGCGACTGTGCGGTTTCCCCCACCCGGCGCGGCCCACTGTCCAGCCCGGCCGTTCGCCGCGAGGTAGCGCAGCACCGCCAGGACCCGGCGGTTGCCGGCCGCCGACGCGGGCAGCCCGAGTTTGGCGAACACCGCGGTGACATGCTTCTCGACGGCACTCAGCGACACGTACATCTGGTCGGCGATGCCGGTGTTGGACCAGCCCTCGGCCATCAGGGCGAGCACCTCGCGCTCCCGGGGGAGCAGGGAGTCGCCCCAGCCAGCGTCGTCGCTGCCGGCGTCGTCGCTGCCGGAATCGTCGCTGCCGGAGTCGGGCATGGCGGCACCTCCTCGGTGCGGGAAACCGCAGGATTCGCGCGGACCTCTTGTCTCAACTCATACCACCTGGATTGAATTCTGGTCATGCGGTTAAAAAATAGTCTTCAGGGCCAGAGAGTAAGGATCGTCGGTGCCATCCTGGCGGGCGCGGTACTCGGCGGCGGCCTCGCCGTCCCGGCCTCGGCCCGGACGGCGCCCGTCCCCGCCGTGAGCCGAACCGTCACGGACGTGCGGCTCCGCTGCCTGCTGGACGGCGTCGTCGCGCCGCCCGTGCCCGGCGCGATCCTCACCGTGACCGGACCCGGCCGGAGCTTCAACGGCGCGGCCGGCGTCTACGTCCTGGGCGGGCGGGCCCTGCGCACCGCCGACGCCTTCCGAACCGCCAGCGTCACCAAGACCATGACCGCCACCGTCGCGCTCCGGCTCGCCGAGCGCGGCGAGCTGCGCCTGGACGCCCCCATCGGCCGCTATCTGGACCCGGCGCTGGTCGCGCGCATCCCGTACGGCTCGCGGATCACCGTCCGGCAACTCCTGGAGCACACCGCCGGGGTCTACGACTACGTGGAGAACGAGGAATGGTTCCAGTACGTCCTCGACCACCCGTACAAGACCTGGAAACCGCGGGAACTAGTGGACTGGGCACTGCGATCGGGCAAGCCCTACTTCGCTCCCGCCCAGGGCTACCACTACTCCGATACCGGCTACGTCCTGGCGGGACTCGTCATCGAGAAGGCCGCCCGCGAGCCGTTGCACCGGTTGTACCGGTCGCTGCTGCTACGGCCGCTGAAGATGGACCGCACTTATCTCGAATGGTGGGAGGGGCACCGCGGCCCACGCGCCCACAACTACCTCGGCGACCGCGACACCTACGACTACAACCCGACGTTCGACACGTTCGGCGGGGGCGGCCTGGTCTCCACGGGCACCGACCTCAACCGGTTCATGCGCGGGCTGTTCGAGGGCCGGGTCTTCCAGCGTCCGGCGACGCTCCACGCGATGTTGCGCCCCAGCCCGCAGAGCATCAAGGCCGGCGAGTCGTACGGACTGGGCCTCGCCCGGACGACCGTGGGAGGCGAGACCGCCTACGGGCACGGCGGCTTCTTCGGCGCGTTCCAGTTCTACGTGCCGAAGAAGCGTGTCGCGGTCACCGGCACCCTCACCCAGGCGCAGCCGGTGGCCGGGCGGCAATGGAACCAGTTCGTCCAGGACGCCCTCCTGGCGAGCATCGGCAAGCCGCCTGCAGGTCCCTGCGGGAGTCAGACCGGCTGACAGGAGCGGCGGAAAAGCAGCGGGCCGCGCCGGAATGACGCGGCCCTCTACGGTCTGACGCCGTGACGCGAACATGGCCGGGGTGACCTCACCAGCCGACGTGGACGAGCAGCCGCCGCACCTCGACGGCGAGCGCGCCCTCGGTACCGGCCTCCACCAGCCGGGCCCCGCACCGCGCCCACGGCCACGGCACGACCGCGAACCAATGCCCGGTCGCCCGCCCGTACCAGTACTGGATGCCCTCAGGCACGCGGACGTCCGGCGCCGGCGCCGCCTGCCGTGCCACCAGAGCCGCCACCGCCGTGTCGACAGGAGCCTGCGACCAGGTCATCACAACGACCCCCCAGCGTGCTCGCGCAGCAGGTCGCGCAACCCCTCGGCGGTGTCGGCGTCAAAGGTGGCGCCCTCGACGCGGGACAGATCCTCGCTGACAAGGGTCACCCGGGTCGCCCACCAGCGCCCGGTATCGGTGGTGTGGATGATGCTCCACTCACCGAACTCCGCACGCAACGCGGCCTTCTCCGCGTCCGCGTCCGCCGACGGCGGTACCGTGCCCATAGGCCGGACCTCCCTTCCGGTCAGGCCCCGGAACTCCCGGGCGTTCGCGCGCCGGGCCGGGGTCGCTTCTGTTGTGCGGGCCCGCCCGGTTCTCAATGCCGCGCCGGGACAAGCCCTCCGATCCCAGTGAATCCATGACGCACAGTGCGCGGATAGTTCACGATGGGTGACGACGAGACGGTGGGCGAGCGTGGGGGGTGCTCCGTGTCCCCTGCTCCCCTCCCCCGGGCTGCCCCAGAAGGGTGTGCGACATGAGCGAGGACTTCCGTCCCGAATGGGCCGTCAGGCTGGAAACCGAACGCGGGTCACGTGGCTGGGGAAAATGGGACATGGCCCGGCGGCTCTACACTGCGGTGGGTATCCAGGAACCCACCACCCTCCAGGTCAAGGGTCTCGCCCGCCAGGTCGCCCGCTGGGAGTCGGGCAGGCATTTCCCGAGGGACTGGGCAGGCGCCTACGCCTCCGCGTTCAATGTCGAACCGGACGTCCTCTTTCCACCCCAACCGATGACACAAAAATCGCAGAGCACCCCGATAGGTAGAGTGGGCCAGAGCCCTTCTGCCGACGGTGGGGACGATGCCGTGAAACGCCGTGCACTCCTCGAACTCGTCACCGCGCTCGGCGCGGGCGCAGCGCTGCCGACCGACGCGTTGTCCACCGTCCTGTCCGGCATTGAAGAGGCACTGTCCGAACGGGCGGACGTCGACGTGAACCACTGGCAGGACTGCGCATGGGAGCACTCGCGCGCCATCTGGGTCGAGCCGACCGGTGCACTGGTCGGCGACCTGGCCGCGGATATTCTCGCGCTCGGCACAGCCCTGCGGCGGGAGAGCCGGTGGCTGGCACGGCAGAAACTGCTGCGATCCAGCGCCGAGATCAGTGCCTATATGGCCCAGGAACTGTCCGACATGGGACGCATTCGCGGCGCACGCCGCTGCTTCCAGACCGCGATCCGCGCAGCGGACGAATCGGAGGATTGCGGCCTGGCCACCTGGGTCCGTGCGTACCATGCCGCCCGCGCCGCCTGGGAGGGGCGGGATTCGACGGCCGTAGCCCGGCTGATCGATGATGCCCTGAAAAATGCGGGAGGCACGCCCAGCGTTGGACTAGCGACCGCGCTTCAGACCCGGGCGGAGGTGCTCGCCGACCAGGGCGACGCGGATGGAGCCGAGGAAGCCCTAGTCGAGCTGCGGCGCGTCCACGCTGCCCTTCCTGACCAGGTAACCGCGGACCATATTTCGCCCCGCGGCTGGCCGGAGGACTATTTGCGATTCAGCGAATCCTTCGTCTACTCGGTGCTCGGGAAAACAGCGCAGGCGAAGGCGGCGATCGACCAGGGCCTGCAACTGCTGCCGCCGGAGCGGAGCGGCACGCGGGTGAACCTCAAGCTCATGCGTTCGCTGAGCCTCGTGCACGAGCACGAGACCTCGGATGGGCTGGATTCCGCCATCGAGAGCATGCAGGCCATGCCGAACAGCACCGCCCGCCGCCGCATCGCCAACGAGATCATCAGGGCTTTGCCGGACGAGCGGGCCCGGGCGCTTCCCGCCGCTCGGGAACTGCGCGCCCTGACCGCCGGAGTCTGACCGCCCGCTCGTCCTGAGGACGCGAACGCCGCACTCGGGCCCGGGGTGCTGCGCTCGCGGTCAGGTGGCGGAGATGGTTCCCGCGGCGAGCAGGCCGAGCAGGATGCCGCCGAGCGCGACGCGGTAGTACACGAACACCATCATCGAATGGCGGGTGAGGAACTTCAGCAGCCAGGCGATGCACGCGTACCCGACGACGAACGACACGAGCGTGGCGACCACCGTGGGGACCAGTTGGAGCGATCCGTCGAACGCCTTGCGCATCTCGAACGCCCCCGACAGGACGACGGCCGGGATCGACAGCAGGAAGGAATACCGCGCGGCGGCCTCCCGCGTGTACCCGAGGAACAGCGCACCGGTCATGGTGGACCCCGACCGCGACGAGCCGGGGATCAGCGACAGGCACTGGAAGGCGCCGATCAGCAGGCCGTCGCGCATGTTGAGGTCGGCGACCTCGCGCTTCCTGATGCCGGCCCACTCGGCCACCATCAGCAGCAGGCCCATCACGATCAGCGAGGTGGAGTTGATCCACAGGTTGCGGGCCGGCTCCTCGATGAAGTCCTTGAACGCCAGCCCGCACACCGAGATCGGGATGGTGCCGAGGCCGATGTACCAGCCCATCCGCGCGTCCTGATGGGGACGCAGGTCGGGCGTCCACAGGCTCTTGGTCCAGGTGGTGAGGATGCGGACGAGGTCGCGCCAGAAGTAGATGATGACGGCGGCCATCGTGCCGAGCTGGATCACGGCGGTGAAGGGCGCACCCGGGTCGTCCCAGTTGAGCAGCTTGGGCACGAACAACAGGTGACCCGAGCTGGAGATCGGCAGGAACTCGGTGAGTCCCTGGACGATTCCGAGCACGGTCGCTTCCACGACGTTCACAGGCGGCGCGTCCCCTCCCAGAGTGCGAGATGGGCCACGGCGCCCGATCCCCTAGGAAGGGTAGCGGCCGGACGCCGGCGCGGGGGGCAGGCCGGGACGGCCGGCCCCGATTCCCTACTTTTCACCTGCACAAATGCCACACCTGGCCACGATCGAGCCCCCTCCCGGACATCTTCCGCTCATGTTCTGGTCACCCGCCCGGCGGCGGGGAGGGGGTGGTCACGGGTGGTGACCGCCGGGAGGGCCGTCCGCGATGACCGCTAGATTTACCGCCTATGAAGGAGCGTCACCTCGGGCGGAGCGGACTGCTGGTGTCCCGGCTGGGCCTCGGCACGATGACCTGGGGGCAGGACACCGCGCCGGACGAGGCGGCGGCGCAGCTCGTCGCGTTCGTGGAGGCCGGGGGCACGCTGGTGGACACCGCCGACGTCTACAGCGACGGCGACAGCGAGCGGATCCTCGGGCACCTGCTGCGCGAGTTGGTGGACCGTGACGGTCTCGTCGTCGCCACCAAGGCCGCGATCAGACCGAACGGCCGCTACGACGGCTCCCGCCGGCACCTGCTGCGCGCGCTGGACGCGTCCCTCGACCGGATGGACCTCGACCACGTCGACCTGTGGCAGCTGCACGTGTACGACCCGGCGACGCCACTGGAGGAGACGCTGTCGGCGCTGGACGAGGCGGTCGCCTCCGGCCGGACCCGCTACGTCGGCGTGTCGAACTACGCGGGCTGGCAGGTGTCCAAGGCCGCCGCCTGGCAGAAGTCCTGGCCGGGCCGCGCCCCAGTGGTGTCGGCGCAGCTGGAGTACTCGCTGCTGCGCCGCGACATCGAGCGGGAGGTCGTCCCGGCCGTGCTGGACGCGGGGGCGGGGCTGCTGCCCTGGTCGCCGCTCGGGCGGGGCGTCCTCACCGGCAAGTACCGCACCGGCATCCCCGTCGGGTCGCGGGCCGCCGCGCCGCACTTCTCCGACTTCGTCCAGCCGTACCTGGACGAGGAGTGCGCCCGGATCGTGGAGTCGGTGGTGACCGCCGCGGAGGGCCTTGGCGCGTCCCCGCTCGGCGTGGCGCTGGCGTGGGTCCGCGACCGGCCCGGGGTCGCCGCTCCGATCGTGGGCGCCCGGACGGCCGCGCAGCTCACCGCCATCCTGGAGGCCGACGAGCTGACCCTCCCCGGCGAGATCCGCGACGCGCTGGACGACGTGTCCGACATGTCACCGGCGCATCCATGACCGCATCCGTGACCAGCCCGGCCGTCCGTGGCACGCTCAGGACGGTCCACTGCCAACCGTGACCACCCGCGACGGGAAGCCCGTGACCGACTCCCACACCGAACCGCACCACGACAGCAGGCCCCACGACACCGACCCCTCCGGCAACGCGCCGGCCGAGCGCGCGGCGCGCGCCGCGGAGGTCATGCGCGCGGCTACGCAGGCCGCTCAGGCCGCCGACGCCGAGCGTGGCGCGCGGCCCGCTCCGCCGCGTCCCCCCGAGGCGGCGCCGGACGCCCGTGAAGGGCTCGCCGCCCTCACCGAACTGTTCGCCGAGACGGGCGTCCCGGCGCCGTTCGCGGCCCGCGCGGCGGCCCGGCTGGGCCCGGGCGCCGCGGCCCTGCTGCGCGCCGACCCGTGGCGGCTGCTGCGCATCCCCGGCGTCCTGCCCCGGCAGGCCGACCACTTCGCCCAGCGGCTGCTGGGGCAGGACGCGCGCCCCGAGGACCTTCGGCGGGGCCGCGCCCTGGTCGCGCATCTGTTGACCGAGGCGGCCCGCGAAGGGCACACGATCACCCCGGCCGGGGACGTGACCACCGCGCTGGAGCGCCTACAGGTCCGCGATCCACGTGCGGCCGTCGAGGCCGCATTGGACGAGGCGGACGTGCTGGTGCTCACCGAGGAGCCCGAGTTCGACCCCGACGGGGAGGACTTCGAGGAGGACGCCGACGTCCCCGAGCCGGAGGAGACGCTCGGCCTGGCCCGGTGGGCGCTGGCCGAGGAGACCGCGGCCGAGGGCTTCCAGCGGCTGACGCTCACCGCGACGCCACTGCTGGAGGACGACGCCGTCAGGGAACTGCGCGCCGGGCTGCCCGAGGATCGCTCCCTCGCCCTCACCGCCGCGCTCCGCACCGGCGTCAGCGTCCTGCGCGGGGCGCCCGGCGACGTCGAGCGCACCGCCCTGGACATCGCCTCGGCCGCCGCGGGCCGGGGCGTCCGCGCCGCCGTCGTCACCCCCACCGACCGGGCCGCCGCCGACCTGACCGCCGATGCGGGCGAGGGTCCCCCGGTCACGAGCCTGCACCGGCTGCTGGAGCCCCAGGACGCCCCGTCCGCGGCACCGGGCGCCGTCATGTTCGGGCGCGGCGAGCAGCGGCCCTTCGAGCTGGACCTGATCCTGGTCACCGACGCGTCCACGTTCGACGTCGAGTTGTGCGCGGTGCTGGCCGAGGCGTGCGCTGACGGCACCCACCTCGTCCTGTGCGCGCAGGTGGGCGCGCCGCCGCCGGCCGGACCTGGCCGCCCGTTGGACGACCTGGAGGCGTCCGAGACCGTCCCGGTCGTCGTGCTGGACACCGCGCCGCCGGACGGGCCCCTCGGCGCGCTCACCGCGGCGGTGCGGGACGGCGAGCTGGTCGCGGTGGAGGCACCCGGCCGGGAGGTCGTGATCGTCCCGGCGGCCGACGCCGCAGAGGCGGTGCACCGCGCCGTCCAGCTCCTGACAGACTCGATCCCGCGCGCGCTCGGCATCCCGCCGGAGGACGTCCAGGTCGTCGCGTCCACCGCGGGCGGCGAGGCGGGCGCGACGGCCCTGAACGCGGCGTTCAAGGCCCGGCTGAACCCCGGCCCGGGCAAGTTCGCCGGGATGGACCCGGGTGACCGCGTCGTGGTCGCCGTGCCCCTCCCCCAGGCGGCCGTCGGCGAGACCGGCGTGGTGCTCGGCGGCGGCGCGCACGGGCTGGACGTCGAGTTCGCCGGGGGGATGGCGACCCTCGCGCCCGCGGAGGCGTCCCGGCTGCGGCACGGCTGGGCCGTGACGGTCGCCCACGGGCGCGGGACGCCCCGCCCGGCCGTGGTCGCGGTGATGTCCCCCGAGGGGCTGTCACGGCCGCTGGTGGCCGCGGCCTTCGGGCTCGCGCGGCGGCACCTGTCGGTCGTCCAGGCCGCCGGTCCGGCGCTGGCGCGCGCCGTCCGGGAGACGGGCGTGCCTGAGCGGCGCACCCAGCTGGCGAGGCTCGTGGTGCAGTGAAGCCGGTGGTGCGGCAGCGCTGGTGGAGGGGCTGCGGCCCGTCCACGCGCCGAGCGGCGGAGGCGCGCCGGCGAGCCTGCCCCCGCCCCGCTGGCCGCCTCCGACCCGCACGGCGGCCCGGCGGGAGACGGCCCGCAGACGCGCCTCATCTCCCCCGTGGCGGCCTCCCGGCACGAGGGCGACCAAATACCCTGGGTCGCCGCCGCGGCAGGCGTAGCGGGAGCCGTGACCGCCCTCAACATCAGCGTCGCGGGCCCCGCCCCCCGCCGCCGCCCTCGCCCCTGACCGGCCCGGTCTGCGTTGAGGGGGACTAGGCGTACGCGCCGCCGATGGCGTGCAGGCCGCCGTCGACGTGGATGATCTCGCCGGTGGTGGCGGGGAACCAGTCCGACAGCAGCGCCACGCAGGCGCGGGCGGTGGGCTCGCTGTCCTTGAGGTCCCAGCCGAGCGGGGCGGTCTGTGGCCACATGTCCGTCAGTCCCTCGAAGCCGGGGATGCTCTTGGCGGCCATCGTGGCGAGCGGTCCCGCGGCGACCAGGTTGCAGCGGATCCCCTGCGGGCCGAGGTACTTGGCGAGGTAGCGCGAGCACGACTCCAGCCCGGCCTTGGCCACGCCCATCCAGTCGTACACCGGCCACGCCTTGCTGGCGTCGAAGTCCAGGCCGACGACCGAGCCGCCGTCCTTCATCAGCGGCAGGCACGCCATCGTCAGCGACTTCAGCGAGTACGTGGAGGCATGGACGGCGGTCGCCACGTCCTCCCACGGCGTGTCGAGGAAGTTGCCGCCGAGCGCGGTCTGCGGCGCGAACGCGATCGCGTGCACGACGCCGTCCAGACGGTCGAAGCCGTGGCCGCGCAGCGCGTCGGCCAGACCGTCGAGCTGCTCGACGCTGGTCACGTCCAGCTCCAGCACCGGCGGCGGGTCGTCCGGGCCGGACGGCAGCCGCTTGGCGGTGCGCTGGGTGAGGGTCGGACGCGGGTAGGCGGTCAGCGCCACGCGGGCGCCCTGCTCCTGCGCCACCCGCGCGATGTGGAAGCCGATCGACTTGTCGGTCAGGACGCCGGTGACCAGGATCTGCTTGCCTTCGAGAATTCCCATGACCTCAGTGCCCCATCCCCAGGCCGCCGTCCACCGGGATCACGGCCCCGGTGATGTAGGCGGCGTCCTCGCTCGCCACGAACCGCACGGCCTTGGCGACCTCCTCGGGCCGCGCGATGCGGCCCAGCGGGATCGCCGCCGTGATCGACTTCTGCTGGTCCTCGGTCAGCACCGCGGTCATGTCGGTGTCGACGAACCCGGGCGCGACCACGTTCACCGTGATGCCCCGGGAGCCGATCTCGCGGGCCAGCGACCGCGCGAACCCGACCATGCCGGCCTTGGACGCGGCGTAGTTCGCCTGCCCCGGCGAGCCGAGCAGGCCCACCACCGACGACACCAGCACGATCCGGCCGGTGCGCTTGCGCATCATGCCCTTCACGCCGCGCTTGGCGACCCGGAACGCGCCCGTCAGGTTCGTGTCCAGGACGGACGTGAACGCCTCCTCGCTCATGATCGCCAGGAGGGTGTCCTTGGTGATCCCGGCGTTGGCCACGAGCACCTCGACGGGGCCGTGCTCGGCCTCGACCTTGCCGAACGCCGCGTCCACGTCCACGGAGCTCGTCACGTCGCACCGCACGCCGAACAACCCCTCGGGGGGCTCCCCGGACCGGTAGGTGACGGCGACCGCGTCACCCCCGGCGGCCAGCTCGCGGGCGATGGCCAGGCCGATGCCCCGGTTACCGCCGGTCACGAGGACAGAGCGACTCATCACGACCCTCTCGTTGGCTTCTGCGACGACAGCAAGGGACATTAGCGGCCCGCCATCGGGAAGAGGATGTGCCGACCCGACAAGATCCGCTCACCTGGGTTTGTTCGGGCCGTTCCGCAGGTGCGAGGGGTAGGTTGCTGAAGGTGCATGACATCGATCCCGCCTTTACCGCGCTCCCCTTGCGCGCACTGGCCGACGCGGCGCTGAGCCGGGCCCGGGAGCTGGGCGCGCAGCACGCCGACTTCCGCCTGGAGCGCATCCGCAGCCAGACCCTCCGCCTCGCCGACGCGGCCCTGGAGACCGCCCTGGACGCCGATGACGTGGGCCTGTCGGTCCGCGTCGTCAAGGACGGCACCTGGGGCTTCGCCGCCGGCATCGACCTGACGCCCGCCGGCGCCGCCCGCGTCGCCGCCCAGGCCGTCGAGGTCGCCGCCGTCGCCAGTGCCGTCAACCGCGAGCCCATCGAGCTGGCGCCCGAACCCGTCCACGGCGAACGGACGTGGGTCTCGGCCTACGAGACCGATCCGTTCGAGGTGCCGACCGGGGACAAGGTCGCGCTGCTGGCCGGTTGGAGCCGCCGGCTGCTCGCCGACGACCGCGTCGACCACGTGGACGCCACCCTCCTCCAGGTCAAGGAGAACAAGTTCTTCGCCGACCTCGCCGGGACCGTCACCACCCAGCAGCGCGTCCGGTTGCATCCCGTCGTCAACGCCGTGGGCATCGCCGACGGCGGGTTCGACACCATGCGCACCCTCGCGCCGCCCGCCGGGTACGGGTGGGAGTGGCTGACCGGCACCCACTGGGACTGGGACGGCGAACTGGCCCGTATCCCCGAGCTGCTCGCCGAGAAGCTCGCGGCGCCCTCCGTCGAGGGGGGACGCTACGACGTCGTCGTCGATCCCTCCAACCTGTGGCTGACCATCCACGAGTCGATCGGGCACGCCACCGAGCTGGACCGCGCGCTCGGCTACGAGGCCGCCTACGCGGGCACCTCCTTCGCCACGCCCGACAAGCTCGGCACGCTGCAGTACGGGTCCGAGGTCATGAACGTCACCGGGGACCGCACCGCCGAGCACGGCCTCGCGACCATCGGCTACGACGACGAGGGCGTGCAGACCCAGTCGTTCGACATCGTCTCCGGCGGCCTGTTCACCGGCTACCAGACCGACCGGCGCATCGCCCGCCTCACCGGCGCCGACCGCTCCAACGGATGCGCGTTCGCCGACTCCTCGGCCAGCATGCCGATCCAGCGGATGGCGAACGTCTCGCTGCGCCCCGCCGAGGACGGGCCGTCCATCGACGAGCTGATCTCCGGCGTGGAGCGCGGCATCTACATCGTCGGCGACAAGAGCTGGTCGATCGACATGCAGCGGCACAACTTCCAGTTCACGGGGCAGCGTTTCTACCGGATCGAGAACGGTCGCCTGGCCGGGCAACTCCGCGACGTCGCCTACCAGGCCAGCACCACCGAGTTCTGGAACTCCATGGAGGCCGTCGGCGGCCCGCAGACGTACGTGCTGGGCGGCGCGTTCAACTGCGGCAAGGGCCAGCCGGGGCAGATCGCGCCGGTCAGCCACGGCTGCCCGGCGGCGCTGTTTCGCGGCGTCAACATCCTCAACGCGCTGAAGGAGGCCGGCCAGTGAGCACGATCAGGCCGCAGGACGCCGTCGAGCGGGCCCTCGCCCTGTCGCGCACGGACGGCTGCGTCGTCATCGCCGACGAGTCCGGGACCGCGAACCTGCGCTGGGCGGGCAACACCCTGACCACCAACGGTGTCACCCGCTCCAGCCGCCTCACCGTCATCGCGCTGCGCGAGACCGGGGACGGTGTCGCCGCGGGCGTGGTGTCGAGGGCCGCCGTCGACGCCGACGGCATCGAGGAACTGGTCCGCGCGGCCGAGGCCGACGCCGCCGCCAACGAGCCCGCCGAGGACGCCGCGCCGCTGGTCACCGAGGGCCCGGCTGGCGGCTGGGACGACGGCCCCGCCGAGACCGGCATCGGCGTCTTCGAGGGCGTCGCGCCCGCGCTCGGCGAGGCGTTCGCCGAGGCGGAGGCCGCCGACCGGCGGCTGTACGGGTTCGCCAACCACATGGTGACCTCCACGTTCCTCGGCAACTCCGCCGGGCTGCGGCTCCGGCACGACCAGCCGACCGGGCTGCTGGAGCTCAACGCCAAGGGGGCCGGCGGGTCCGCCTGGTCGGGGGTGTCCACCCGCGACTTCGCCGACGTGGACGTGCGCGCCCTCACCGGCGACCTGACACGGCGGCTCGGGTGGGGCGAGCGGCGCGTCGACCTGCCCGCCGGGCGGTACGAGACGATCCTGCCGCCCACCGCGGTCGCCGACCTGATGATCTGCCTGTACTGGTCGGCGGGCGCCCGCGACGCCCAGGACGGCCGGACGGTCTTCAGCGCCCCCGGCGGCGGCACCCGCGTCGGGCAGGAACTGGCGAGCCTGCCCGTCACGCTGTCCAGCGACCCGGCCGCGCCGGGCCTGGAGTGCGCCCCGTTCGTGATCGCGCACGCCTCCAGCCGCGAGTCGTCGGTGTTCGACAACGGTCTCGGCCTCGGCGCCACCGACTGGATCCGCGACGGGGCGCTCACCTCGCTCACCCAGACCCGGCATTCGGCGCAGCGGACCGGGCTGCCGCTCACCCCGCCCGCCGACAACCTGATCATGGCGGGGCCGGAGGGCGGCGCCTCCCTGGAGGACATGGTCGCCCGGACCGAGCGCGGGCTGCTGCTGACGTGCCTGTGGTACATCCGGGAGGTCGATCCGCAGCGCCTGCTGCTGACCGGCCTCACCCGCGACGGCGTGTTCCTGGTGGAGGACGGCGAGGTCGTCGGAGCCGTGAACAACTTCCGGTTCAACGAGAGCCCGGTGGATCTGCTGTCGCGCCTCGCCGAGGTCGGCAGAACCGGCAGGACCCTCCCCCGCGAGTGGTCGGACTACTTCACCCGCGCCGCGATGCCGCCGCTCCGCGTCGCCGACTTCAACATGTCGACGGTCTCCCAGGCGTCCTGAGAGCCCGCCCGGGGCCGCCGATGTCGGCGGCCCCGGCGGGCCACGCCTCTGCCGTCCGCCGGGCGGGGAGCGCGTCTCAGTCGTCCTCCAGGCGGAATCCGAGCTTCAGGCCGACCTGGTAGTGGGCGACCTCTCCGTCCTCGATCTGGCCCCGGACCTCCGTCACCTCGAACCAGTCCAGGTGCCGCAGCGTCTGCGCGGCACGCCTGATCCCGTTGCGGATGGCGGAGTCGACGGACTCGGGCGAGGTCCCCACGATCTCGGTCACCCGATATGTGCGATCGGTCATCGCGTTCCTCCCGATGTCGTGGCGACCTGCTGTCGCCTGCCGGACTCCATGGGCTTACCGTGGAATCGTGAAGGTCAATCCCCGCCGGAGACCCGAGACCGAGGTCTACACGGTCACGGACGCGCCGCGCCCGATGTCGGAGGACATCGGGCACCGGCAGCGGCGCTACCTGGTGTCCATGGGCATCCGAACGGTTTGCTTCATCGGCGCCGTCCTGGCCGCCGTGGCGGGCGCCCCGCTGTGGCTCGTGGGCATTCTCATCGCCGGCGCCCTCTTCCTGCCGTACGTGAGTGTGATCTTTGCGAACGGTGGCCGCGAACCGGTTCCTTCCGCCCGGTTCGAAGAACCCGCCGGTGATCCCACAAGGACCGCACAGAAGCCGGTTTCCGGACAACGACCGGAAATCGGGTCGTGACATTCTCTTGACTAACCGCGGGGGGTTTCGGTGTACGATTTGTACCGGCGCTCTGGTCCCCCGTCGGAGCGCCCGTGCCGGTGTTCCGGGCCCCCGTCGGAACACCGATGATGCGGCGCCGGGTGGATTGCCCCCGTATCCACCCGGCGCCGCTTTTCATGTCCGGGGGTTTTCCTTGACCGGCCCGCAGGTCGCCCTTGACCCCGGCCGTGGAGGCCACGCACATCCGCTGAGAATTGCATAGACCCAACCTTGGCCTGGTCCGGCCACAAGCCGAAACTCGTCCCCGCCGAACCATTCCCGCCGCGACGCGTCGCCCGACAGACGGCGAGTCAAGAACGTTCCGCCTTGCGGGACCTTCGGCCCGTGACGTCCGGCCGAGATCCGAGCCAACGCCCGTCCCACCCGCGGTGGCCGGGCTCTTCGCCGCGGCCACGGCTTCGACCTGGACGTTTGTTACTAGAATAAGATTCGAGTTACGTTAGCGTTCGGAAGGTTCCGCATCCGGAAGGGGCACCGCGTGCGCCGCACCCTGTTCAACGAGGACCACGAGGCGTTCCGGGAGACGATCCGGGCCTTCATCGCCGCCGAGGTCGCCCCCGTCTTCGGCGAGTGGGAGGACGCGGGCCACCCGCCGCGCGCCTTCTACAACCAGCTCGGCGAGCTCGGCGTCCTCGGCGTCCAGGTCCCCGAGGAGTACGGCGGCGCGGGCGAGACGAGCTTCAAGTACCAGGCGGTGATCTCCGAGGAGTGCGCCCGCGCGGGCGTGAGCTTCGGCGGCTACGGCGTGCACGTCAACCTGGTGCTGCCCTACCTGCTCAAGTACGGGTCGCCCGAGCAGAAGAAGCGCTGGCTGCCGCCGTTCGTGTCCGGCGACATGATGACGGCCATCGCGATGACCGAGCCCGGCACCGGCTCCGACCTGGCCGGGATGCGCACCACCGCGAGAGCGGACGGCGACCACTACGTCCTGAACGGCGCCAAGACGTTCATCACCGGCGGCGTCCTCGCCGACCGGGTCCTCGTGGTGGCCCGCACGTCCCCCGCCACGCCCGAGGACCGCCGCGCGGGCCTGTCCATCCTCGCGGTCGACACCGCCAGCGAGGGCTACGCGGTCGGGCGCAAGCTCGAGAAGATCGGGCTGCGCAGCTCCGACACCGCCGAGCTGTCGTTCACCGACGTCCGGGTCCCCGCCGAGGACCTGCTCGGCGAGGAGGGCCGCGGGTTCGAGTACCTCACCCACAACCTGGCCGAGGAGCGGCTCGGCATCGCCACCGCCTCCTACGCCTCCGCCGCCGCGGCGGTCGAGTTCGCCCGCAGGTACGTCCAGGACAGGACGGTCTTCGGCAAAACCGTCTCCTCGTTCCAGAACACCAAGTTCGTCCTCGCCGAGTGCGCCACCGAGGTGGAGGCCGCCCGGTCCCTGGTGGACCGGGCGATCGAGGCGCTGGACGCCGGAGAGCTCACCTCCGCCGACGCGGCCATCGCCAAGCTGTTCTGCACCGAGGTCCAGGCCCGCGTGGTCGACAAATGCCTCCAGCTGCACGGCGGCTACGGCTACATCCTGGAGTACCCGATCGCGCGGCTGTACGCCGACGCCCGCGTCGCCCGGATCTACGGCGGCACCAGCGAGGTGCTCAAGACGATCATCGCCAAGGACATCCAGGTCTGAGCGCCCGCCCGGCGGCGCCCCGCCTTCAGCCGGCCCGGTACCGGCGGGCGGCCGACAACTGACGGGTGAGCACGGACGGGGCGTCCACGAGCGATGGGCCGTACCAGGTGAGGTACCGGCCGTCGACGAGCGCCGCGTCCAGGCCCGGGAACGCCTCCGGGCCGTCGTCGGCGCTGAACCGGTAGGGCTCGTCGGGCAGGACGGCCAGGCCGGCGCCCGCCGCGTTCAGTTCCGCCAGCGGGATCTTCGGGTAGCGGTCCGGGTGACCCGCGTAGACGTTCGCGACGCCCAGCCGCGCCAGCACGTCGCCGGTGAAGGTGTCGCGACCGACGACCATCCACGGCCGCCGCCAGATCGGGATGACGGCCGCGCGCGGGCCGTCCGGCCAGATCGGCGCGGTGCGCGCCCAGACGCGGTCCGCCTCGTCCAGCCAGGCGGGCGCCGGGACGCGGCAGGCCTCGGTCAGCATCCGGCGCAGGGACGGCAGGGCCTCGTCCACGGTGCGGATCTCGGTCATCCAGACCGGGACGCCGGTGGCCCGCAGCGCCTCGACGTCGGCGGGCCGGTTCTCCTCGGTGTTGCCGAGGACGACGTCGGGCCGCAGCTCGGCGATCCGCTCCAGGTCGGGGTTCTTGGTGCCCCGGACGCGCGGCACGTCCAGGTCCGCCGGATGGGTGCACCAGTCCGTGGCCCCGGCGAGCAGCCCCGGGGCGGCGTCCGCGACGGTCTCGGTCAGCGACGGGACGAGCGAGACGACCCGGCGGACCCGGTCCGGGACGGGGACCGGCGCGCCGGTGTCGTCCCGGACCGTGCCGTCCCGGACCGTGCCGGTTCTGCCGGTGGGGGCACGCGTCATACGTTGCGCCGGTACTGGCCGCCGACCTCGAAGAACGCGTCGGTGATCTGCTGGAGGCTGCACACCCGCGCCGCGTCCATCAGGCCGGCGAACACGTTGCCACCCGAGCCCGCCACGTCCTTGAGCGCGGCGAGGGCGGCCTCCGCGTCGCCGCGGTGCGCGTCCTGGTAGCCGCGGACCCGGTCGAGCTGCGAGCGCTTCTCCTCCTCGGTCCCGCGCGCCAGCTCGATCGTCTCGGGCGTGCCGTCGTGGGCGACGGGGCTGCGGAAGGTGTTGACACCGACGATCGGCAGGGAGCCGTCGTGCTTGCGCTGCTCGTAGAGCATCGACTCGTCCTGGATGCGGCCGCGCTGGTAGCCGGTCTCCATGGCGCCAAGCACGCCGCCGCGCTCGCTGATGCGGTCGAACTCCGACAGCACCGCCTCCTCGACCAGATCGGTCAGCTCGTCGATGATGAACGACCCCTGGAGCGGGTTCTCGTTCATCGCCAACCCCCATTCGCGGTTGATGATCAGCTGGATCGCGAGGGCCCGCCGGACGGACTCGGCGGTGGGAGTGGTGACGGCCTCGTCATAGGCGTTGGTGTGCAGGCTGTTGCAGTTGTCATAGATGGCGATGAGCGCCTGGAGCGTCGTGCGGATGTCGTTGAAGTGCATCTCCTGCGCGTGCAGGGAGCGCCCGGAGGTCTGCACGTGGTACTTCAGCTTCTGGCTGCGCTCGTTGGCGCCGTACCGGTCGCGCATGGCCACGGCCCAGATACGGCGGGCGACGCGTCCGAGCACGTTGTACTCCGGGTCCATGCCGTTGGAGAAGAAGAACGACAGGTTGGGCGCGAAGTCGTTCACGTCCATGCCACGCGCCAGGTAGGACTCGACGTAGGTGAACCCGTTCGCGAGCGTGAACGCGAGCTGGCTGATGGGATTCGCCCCGGCCTCGGCGATGTGGTAGCCGGAGATCGACACCGAGTAGAAGTTGCGGACGGCGTTGGCGATGAACCACTCCTGGATATCGCCCATCATCCGCAACGAGAACTCGGTGGAGAAGATGCAGGTGTTCTGCCCCTGGTCCTCTTTCAGGATGTCGGCCTGGACGGTTCCGCGCACGGTCGACAACACGCGCGCGCGGACCTGCCCGGCCTCCTCGGCGGACGGGTCACGCCCGTGTTCCTCGCGGAACGCGTCCATCCCCTGATCGATGGCGGTGTTGAGGAAGAACGCCAGGATCGTCGGCGCCGGCCCGTTGATGGTCATCGACACCGACGTGGTGGGCGAGGACAGGTCGAACCCGTCGTACAGCGCCTTCATGTCGTCCAGCGTCGCGATAGACACCCCGGACGTGCCGACCTTGCCGTACACGTCCGGACGCTCGTCCGGGTCACGGCCGTACAGCGTGACCGAGTCGAACGCGGTGGACAGGCGGGTCGCTGGCTGGCCCTCGGACAGGAGCTTGAAGCGGCGGTTGGTGCGGAACGGGTCGCCCTCCCCCGCGAACATCCGCGCCGGGTCCTCGTTGTCGCGCTTGAAGGGGAACACCCCGCCGGTGAACGGGAACCGCCCGGGCAGGTTCTCCGACCGCAGGAACCTCAGCAACTCCCCGTGGTCGGTGTAACGGGGCAGCGCGACGCGCGGGATCCGGCTGCCCGACAGGGACTCGCGAGTCAGCGGCGTGCGCAGTTCCTTGTCGCGGATACGGACGACCTGCTCGTCCCCCGAGTACGACTCCACGACCGCCGGCCAGCCCTCGACCAGCTCGGCGTCGCGGGGGTTGACGTCCCGGCGGGCCCGCTCCAGCAGCCCTTCGACCTCGGCCGCGTCGGTCAGCTCCGCGCGCACCTCGTCCAGCCGCTGGACGCGCCGGACCGCCTCGACCTGCCGGGCGGTGTCGGCGTGGTACCCGCGCACCGTCTCGGCGATGTCCGACAGGTACCGGACGCGAGCGGGCGGGATGATCGTGGCGGCGCCGGTGGAGGTCTTCGTCACCGCCTCGGGAAGGATGCCGGGCTCCAGATGCAGCCCGTGCTCGCTGAGCAACCCGCCCAGGTGCTGGTAGAGGGCGGTGACGCCGTCGTCGTTGAACGTGGCGGCGCTGGTGCCGTAGACGGGCATCTCCTCGGGCCGCCGACCGAACGCCTCCCTGTTGCGGACCATCTGACGAGCGACGTCGCGCAGCGCGTCGGCGGCGCCGCGCCGCTCGAACTTGTTGATCGCCACCACGTCGGCGAAGTCGAGCATGTCGATCTTCTCCAACTGGGACGCGGCACCGAACTCGGGTGTCATCACGTACAGGGACACATCGACCAGGGGGACGATCGCGGCGTCGCCCTGGCCGATGCCCGGCGTCTCCAGGATCACCAGGTCGTACCCGGCGGCCTTGCAGGCGCCGACGATGTCCTCGATGTTCTCGGGCAGCTCGCGGGCGCCGCGCGTGGCCAGCGAGCGGAAGAAGACGTGGTCGCCGTCCAGGGCGTTCATGCGGATGCGGTCGCCGAGCAGCGCGCCGCCGCCGCGCCGCCGGGTCGGGTCGACGGCCAGCACCGCCACGCGCAGCTTGTCCTGCTGGTCGACGCGCAGGCGCCGCACCAGCTCGTCGGTGAGGGAGGACTTGCCGGAGCCGCCCGTACCGGTGATCCCGAGCACGGGCACGCGCCGCTTCCCGGCCGCCTCGGCGAGCAGGGCGCGATCGGTGTCCGGCAGCTTTCCGGCCTGGAGGCAGGTGATGGCCCGCGCGAGGGCCCGCCGGTCCCCGGCGACCACCCCGTCCACGGGGGCGGGCTCGGCGGCCAGATCCACGTCGCAGTCGCGCACCAGCTCGTTGATCATTCCGGGCAGGCCGAGGCGCTGGCCGTCCTCCGGCGAGAAGATCCGCACCCCCGCGTCCGACAGCCGGGTGATCTCCTCGTGCACGATGACGCCGCCGCCCCCGCCGAACACCTTCACGTGCTCGGCGCCGGCCTCCTTCAGGCTGCGCGACAGGAACTCGAAGTACTCGACGTGCCCGCCCTGGTAGGAGCTGACCGCGACGCCTTGCGCGTCCTCCTCCAGGACGGCGTCGACGACCTCGCGGACCGAGCGGTCGTGGCCCAGGTGCACCACCTCGGCGCCCTGGGACTGCAGGATGCGCCGCATGATGTTGATCGCCGCGTCGTGCCCGTCGAACAGCGCCGCCGCCGTTACGAAGCGCACCGGATGCACCGGCGCGTGGAGTTGCCCCGTCACCGTCTCCACCCCAAACCTTGGACATCCAATATTTGGAAGTTAAAATAGTTTCCGTGCGCGATCCGGTCAAGGACACATACGCTCGGGCGATGCCCGACAAGCCCGACCCGACACCCGCCTCGGTCGCCGATCCCATCGCCGAGGCACACCGCCAGTGGAGCACGCGCTGGCCCGAGCACGCCGACCACATGGCGGCCGTCACCTCGGTGATGCGCGCCCAGCAGCTCCTGCTGAGCCGCATCGAGGCCGTTCTCAAGCCGTACGGGCTGACCTTCGCCGCCTACGAGGCCCTGCGCCTGCTCGCCTTCACCCGGACCGGCACCCTTCCGATGGGCAAGATGGGCACCCGCCTCATGGTCCACCCCGCGTCGGTCACCAACGTGATCGGGCGCCTGGAGCAGCGCGGCCTGGTCGGCCGCGGCCCCTCCCCCGCCGACCGCCGGGTCGTCCTCGCGACGATCACCGGTCCCGGGCGCGAGCTCGCCGAGGAGGCCACGGCGGCGCTCAACGAGTCCGGCTTCGGCATCGCGGACCTGCCCGCCGCCGAGGCCGCCCGGATCGCCACCGCGCTGCGCGCCGTCCGCGTCTCGGCCGGCGACCTCAGCTCGTGAGGCGCGCGCGGACCCAGGAGTCGATCATGTCGGCGACCTCGGGCCGCGAACCGAGGAGGTAATGGCCGTCCCGGACGCGTTCGACAGTCTTGTCGGGCGCCGCCAGCGCCCCGACGATCGCGCGGGCGTCGACGTCGTGGACGCCCTCGTCCGCCGTGGCGTGGATCACCAGGGACGGGACGGTGACGCGTGCGAGATGCCGGGCGGCGGTGCACTGGGACGTGCGCAGGCTCCACATCGACAGCCACGACCGCAGCGTGCACAGGGCGGCGATGCCGAACACGCCGTAGTTGGCCCGGCGCGGGTCGCCCAGGTAGCAGCGGTTGGGCTTGCGGTCGGACGGTTCGATCGTCGGATCGATCATCCGCAGGTCCGCCCAGGTGCGGTGGACGGTGAACAAGGCGTCGCGGGCGCGGGTCTCCTTCAGTTCGTCCAGCCTCCCGAGGGCCCAGTCGGTGATGCGCTCGTTGCGGGCACGCTGGGCGGCGCGGTAGCGGGCCTGGAATTCGGCACTGTAGGGAGGGCCGTTGTCCCGGTCGAAGGGGTCGAGGGACGGATCGACGGACAGGGCGTCGGTCTCGTCCGTCACCGAGGGGTCCATCCAGGCGGTGAGCACCTCGGGACGTCCCGCGTGCGCGGCGAGCGCGATGAACAGGTCACCGGGCGGCAGGTCCTCGATCGCGGGAACGGGCCGCATCCCGGCGACCGGCGTGATCGTGGGCGCGACGGCCTGCGACTGGTAGGCGGCCATCAGCGAGCCGCCGCCCGAGTTGCCGAGCAGGACGACCTGCTCGGCGCCCGCGCGCTCGCGGAGCCAGCGGACCCCGACGCCGATCTCGGCGAGGGCATGATCCAGCAGGAAGTAGGCCCCGTTCCCGCGGAAGCGGGTGTTCCAGCCGAGGAATCCGTACCCTCGGGCGGCCAGGTGCTCGGCCATGTAGTGCTCGGAGAAATCGACGTCGTAGTGGGCCGCGATGAAGGCGGTCTTCGGTGGCTCCCCCACGGGCCGGTGGTAGACGCCCTGGCAGGGGTGGCCGCCCGCGCCCGCCCTACCGACCAGCGGCGACGGCGATCCCACGAACTCCCGCAGACACCCGCTTCCGGCCTCGCCCATCCGCGCCCCTCCCCACCCGGGCCGAATCACGTTCTGATCTTGAGGGTACGAGATTCGCTTATGCTGCGAGTCACATCTGCGAATCACATCTGCGGTGTCGCGAGGAGGCGGTGATGGCGGATTCGCCGACGATGACGTACGGCGGCTATCTGCGGCTCGACAAGCTCCTGTCGTGCCAGGAACCGAAGACCCAGGCCCACGACGAGCTGCTGTTCGTGATCATTCACCAGGTCTACGAGCTGTGGTTCAAGCAGATCCTGCACGAGGCCGCCCTGCTCCAGCGCAGGCTGGAGGAGGGCAACAGCGCCGGATCGCTGCACACCGCGCGCCGCATCGCCAAGATCCTCAAGACCGTGGTCGGTCAGCTGGACGTCCTGGAGACCATGACGCCCCGGCAGTTCGCGTCCTTCCGCGACGCCCTCGGCAGTTCCAGCGGCTTCCAGAGCGCGCAGTTCCGCGAACTGGAGGCGGTGCTCGGCCGCCGCGCCTTCCCCGCCTCCGACCTGCGTGACGACGAGCGGCTCCAGGCCGCGCTCGCCCGCCCGTCGCTGTTCGACTCCCTGCTGCGCTACCTCGCCGGACGCGGCCACCCCGTCCCGGCGGAGGCCCTCTCCCGGGACACCTCGACGACGTGGGAGCCCGACGCGGGCGTCCAGAAGGTGCTCCTGTCCGTCTACGCGGACGAGAACGGGCCCGCCGCCGAGGTGTGCGAGGCCCTCGTCGACGTGGACGAGGGCATCCAGGAGTGGCGGTATCGGCACCTGAAGATGGTCGAGCGGACCATCGGCGCCAAGATCGGCACCGGCGGGTCCGCCGGTGCCGACTACCTGCGCTCCACGCTGTTCTCCCCCGCCTTCCCCGACCTCTGGGAGGTCCGCTCCCAGACCGAGGAGGTCCCCTCTCATGGGGCCTGACGACGGAGGCCACGGCGGGCGCATCGCCATCGTCGGCGCGGGGCTCGCGGGCTGCCTGCTCGCCGTCCTGCTCGGCCGCCGCGGTGTCGAGGTCACGGTGTACGAGCGGCGCCCCGACCCACGGGTCGCGGGGGCCGAGCGCGGCCGCTCCATCAACCTGGCGATCTCCGCCCGCGGGCTGGCGGCGCTGGAGCAGGTGGGGCTGCGCGACCAGTCGCTCAAGCAGGCGCTGCCCATGCACGGGCGGATGGTGCACCCGCGCGGCGGCGACCCGAACTTCCAGCCCTACAGCGCCGACGGCGAGCGCCACATCAACTCCATCAGCCGCGCCGAGCTGAACCGGTCCCTGCTGGAGACCGCCGAGGCCACGCCCGGTGTGACGCTCGTGTTCTCCCGGCGCGTCACCGGAGTGGACACCAAGGCCGGGGCCCTTCTGCTGGAGGACGCCGATGGCCGTCCGAGCACCGAGCCCGCCGACGTCATCCTCGCCGGCGACGGCGCCTACAGCGCCGTCCGCGACTCCCTGCGGCCGGACGGTGAGACCGACTTCCTCGAACACGGCTACAAGGAGCTGACCGTCCCGCCGCGGGACGGGGAGTTCGCGCTTGACCCGGACGCGCTGCACATCTGGCCGCGCGGCACCTCGATGATGATCGCGCTGCCCAACCTCGACCGGTCGTTCACCTGCACGCTGTTCTGGAAGAAGTCCGATTTCGCCGCGCTCGACTCGCCCGGCAAGGTCACGTCGTACTTCGCCGAGCACTACCCGGACGTGGCGGGCCTCATCCCCGACCTCGTCGACGACTACCAGCGGAACCCGGTCGGGTCGCTGGTCACCGTCCGGTGCTGGCCGTGGGTACGGTACGGGGACGGCGCGATCGTGGCGCTGCTCGGCGACGCCGCCCACGCGATCGTCCCGTTCTTCGGGCAGGGCGCCAACTGCGCGTTCGAGGACTGCATCGAGATCGACCGGTGCCTGGCCGAGACGGACGGCCACTGGCCCCGCGCGCTCTCGCTCTACCAGGAGCGACGCAAGGCCAACACCGACGCCATCGCCGAGATGGCGCTGGACAACTTCATCGAGATGCGCGACCGCGTGTCCTCGCCGGTCTACCGGGCCAAGCAGTTCGCGACCCATGCACTGGAGCGGCGCCTGGCCGGGCGCTACGTCTCCCGGTACGAGCTGGTGTCGTTCTCCACGATCCCGTACGCGGAGATCCCGTCCCGTATCCGGCGCCAGAACCGTGTGCTGGCCCTCGCCGTCGTCGGCGCCGGGACGGCCCTCGGGCTCGGGCTGCGGGCCCTCATTCCGCGCGTCCGTCGCCATCGTCGCGGCCGGTGACCAGGTCCACGACCGCCGCGCCCAGCGCCGCGAGCACGAAACCCAGGATGACGACCAGACCGTGCCGGAACGCGGCGGCCCAGTCCCCCCGCGTCCCGGCGACGGTGGCGAAGAACACCGAGCCGACGGCGGCGATGCCCGTCGCGGTGCCAACGCGCTGCCCGGTCTGCAGGACTCCGGCGGCGCTGCCGCCCTCGGTGTAGGGGACCTCCGACAGCGTGATCGTCTGGTTGGGGGAGATCACCATGCCGCTCCCGATGCCCGCCACCAGCAGCGGCAGCGCCGTCGCCCACCCCACCCCGCCTCCAGGTCTCAGCTCGACCGCGATCCACGCGGCGACCAGGCCGACCACGACCACGCCGAGCCCCGCGGCCACGAGCGGGCGCCCGTAGCGGGAGACGACCCGCCCGCCGATGGTCGCCGCGACCCCCGACCCGACCGCGAACGGGGTGATCGCCAGGCCGGCCTCCAGCGCGCTGTAGTGCAGCCCGTTCTGGAGGTAGAGGGTGAAGATGAAGAAGACGGCGGTGAACCCGGCGAAGTAGAGCAGCGCTATCGCGGCGCCCAGCGCATACGAACGCAGCCGGAACAGGCCAAGGTCCACCATGGGCGTCCCGGTCCGGCGTTCCCACAACACGAAGGCGGCGATCAGCACGCCGCCCGCGAGCACCAGCAGCCACTTCAGGGCCCCATGCCACTGCTGCTCCTGGACGAACGGCAGCAGCACGCACAGCACGCCGGCCCCGAGCAGCAGCACCCCGGGCGGGTCGAGCCCCTGCCGCTCCCCGTAGATCGGCTCGGGCAGCAGCCGCCACGCCAGCACGAGCGCCGCCAGCCCGACCGGGACGTTGACGTAGAACACCCATCGCCAGCCCTCGTCCGGGCCCGCCAGGGCGATCAGGGCACCGCCGAGCAGCGGCCCGACGGCAGTCGCGATGCCGATGACGCCGCCGAGCAGGCCGAACGCCCGCCCCCGGTCGGCGCCCTGGAAGAGCTGCTGGATGAAGCCGGCAACCTGCGGGTTCAGGATGCCGCCCGCGACGCCCTGGACCAACCGCGCACCGATCAGCCAGCCGATGCCCGGCGCGATCCCCGCCAGGGCGCTGGACGCGGTGAACAGCGCCAGCCCGGCCATGAACACCGCCCGGCGGCTGCGGGCGTCCCCGAACCGCCCCGCCGGCACCAGGATCAGCCCGAACGTCAGCGCGTACCCCGACAAGATCCACTGCAACCCGGCATCGGACGCGTGCAGGCCGTCCCGGATCGACGGCAGCGCCACGTTGACGATGCTGACGTCCAGCAGCGTCATGAACGCCGCGACCAGGCACACCGAGAGCGCCCGCCAGCGGCGCCGCCCGCCGACGCCGTGTCCGGACGCGGCCGTGGTCCCGGTGCGCACGAGCCGGGTCCTATCCGGAGACGGCCCGGTCAAACGCGGTCGCCCGCTATGTCAGAGTGGCCGCATGACCGAATCCGCGCCGGAGACCGGCCCCGAGGAGCTCCAGTGCTCGGCCAAGGGCTGCCGCGCCGACGCCGTCTGGGCGCTGCGCTGGAACAACCCCAAGATCCACACGCCGGACCGCCGGAAGATCTGGCTGGCCTGCGACGAGCACCGGCAGAGCCTCTCGGCGTTCCTGGACCGCCGCGATTTCCTGCGCGACGTCGTCCCGGTCGCCGACCGCGGAGGGGCCTAGACAGTGCTCCACGAGCAGCGCGACAGCCGAGGACACTCTGCAGCAGGCCCCGGCTATACCTCGTCGAGGACGGGCGGCGGGGCCTGGCCCGGCACGGCATCGAAGGCCGGGTGCGCGGCCTCGGGGGCCGAGGACACCGCGTCTGATCCGGCGACGGACGGCGCGGGCTCGGGTGCCGCGGCCTCCCAGCCCTCGGCGAGCTCGGTGAGCCGGGCGGCGGCGTCCCGCGCGGGCACGCCGCGACCGACCGCGAGGCCCAGCAGATACGCGGTGAGCGGCGCGCCCGGCCGGGCGACGCCGTGCGCGACGTCGCGGGCCAGGTCGAGCACCAGGTCACGGTCGATGTCGCCGCGCTCCAAGCCCAGTTCGAGGCAGGCCGCCTTCATCCAGTCCTCAAGAACCGACATGTGTCCCCCTTCCGCGTCGTCATACGCGGTGCCCACTCTCGCACGGTCAAAGCGCGTCCGGACCGTTCGGTGAAGTGTGGGAGGTAGTCCTCCCACCGGGGACAGGCCCGGCGAGCTCTTCTGCGCGGGCCAGGTCCTCCGGCGTGTCGCAGTCGTACCAGGGCGGGCGGGGCCCGGCGGGCAGCGCGACCGCGACCGGCTCCAGCGGGCCGAGCACCCCGCGCAGGGACGCTCCCGCGTACCCGGCGAGAGCGGCGCGGAGCGCGTCCGTCCGCCAGCAGCCGGCGAGCCACTGCTCGCGGCCGTCCCCGTCCACCAGCACGGCGCCGTTGCGGCCGTGCGCGGCGGCGACAAGCTGGGCGAGGTGGGCGGGGCGCAGGAACGGCAGGTCGGCGGCCAGCAGCGCCGTCCGGTCCGCCCGGACCTCGGCGAGCCCCGCGCGTAGGGCCGGGACCGGTCCCCCACCTGGCGAATCCTCCTGGACGAGCACGGCACCCGGCAGGATGCTCCGAGGCGGCCCCACGACGATCAACCGGGACGCGTCCGCCGCCGCGGCGGCCACCCACGCGATGAGAGGACGTCCCCCGACGGGCTCGGCGGGCTTGTCCGACCCGCCCAGCCGCCGGGCGCGGCCCCCGGCCAGCACCACCGCGTCGAACGCCATCCGAGGTCAGCCGCCGATGGCCGACATCGGGCGGGACGGCTGGAGGAAGGACGGATCGTCGATGCCGTGACCGGCGCGCTTGGCGCGGACGGCGGCGCGCCAGCGGTCGGCGAGCACGGTGTCGGCGGCACCGCCGCGCAGGGCGTCGCGGAGGTTGGACTCCTCGGTGGCGAACAGGCAGTTGCGGATCTGCCCATCCGCGGTGAGCCGGACGCGATCGCAGGCGCCGCAGAACGGACGGGTCACCGAGCCGATCACGCCGACCGTCGCGGGCCCTCCGTCGATCAGGAACGTCTCGGCCGGGGCGCTGCCGCGGGCGTGCGCCTCGTCCGGCGTCAGCGTGAACGCGGCCGACAGCCGGTCGAGGATCTCGTCGGCGGTGATCATGTCGTCGCGTTTCCAGCCGTGCTGGGCGTCCAGCGGCATCTGCTCGATGAACCGGAGCCGGTAGCCGTGCTCCAGGCAGTACCGCAGCAGCGGGACGGCCTCGTGGTCGTTGATCCCCCGCATCAGCACCGCGTTGATCTTCACCGGCGCCAAGCCCGCCGCCCGCGCCGCGGCGAGGCCCGCGAGGACGTCACCGAGCCGGTCGCGGTGCGCCAGCCGCTTGAACGTCGCGGCGTCGAGGGTGTCGAGGGAGACGTTCACCCGGTCCAGGCCCGCGTCGGCGAGCGGCGCGGCCAGCCGGTCGAGACCGATGCCGTTGGTGGTCAGCGACACCTGGGGACGCGGTGCGAGCGCGGCGGTGGCCTGCACGATGCCGGGCAGGCCGCGCCGCAGCAACGGCTCGCCGCCGGTGTAGCGGACCTCGGTGATCCCGAGGTCGCGGACGCCGATGCCGACGAGCCGGAGCACCTCGTCGTCGGTGAGCAGTTCGGGTTTGGGCAGCCAGTCCAGCCCCTCGGGCGGCATGCAGTACGAGCACCGCAGGTTGCACCGGTCGGTGAGCGAGACCCGCAGGTCAGTCGCGGTGCGGCCGAAGGTGTCGACAAGCACGGGCACCCCTTCTCTGCTGCCCGGCGGCCCGGCTCGCGGGTCGCCGTTGGTTCACGGTCAGTCGTTCCAGACTATTCCGGTGAATGACGATCCGTCGCATCGCGCGATGCGGGGGCGGTCCGTCGTGCTGGAGAATCGCCCTGCCTGCTGGAAAATCGTCGACGACGCGTTCCGATCGTGGGAGGTCAGGAGTGACAACGCCGCGGGAGTGGGAGTTCGCCGGGACGCGGGGCGCCGTCACGGCGCGTATCTGGGCGGCGGACGCCCCCCGCTACATCGCCGTCCTCGTGCACGGGTACGGCGAGCACCTCGGCCGTTACGGGCACGTCGCGGACGCGCTCGTGCGGCACGGCGCTGCGGTCTGTGGGCCCGACCACATGGGGCACGGCCGTTCGGCGGGCGACCGCGTCCTGATCGAGGACTATGAGGACGTCGTCGCCGACGTCCGCACGGTCGTGGCGGCGGCCCGCGGCGACCACCCGGAGCTGCCGGTCGTGATGATCGGCCACTCGATGGGCGGGCTGATCGCCACCCGGTACGCCCAGCTCCACGGCGCGGGGCTCGCCGCGCTGGTCCTGTCCGGGCCGGTGCTGGGCCGCTGGCACGTCGTGGACGGGCTGCTCCCGCTGGAGGAGATGCCCGACGCGCCGATCGACCCGTCCACGCTGTCACGCGATGCCTCCGTGGGGAAGGCGTACGTGGAGGATCCGCTCGTGTGGCACGGACCGTTCAAGAAGGCCACGGTCCGGGCCTTGGACACCGCCCTCCGGCGGGTCAACGGGCACGGCTCGCTTGGCGCGCTGCCCGTCCTGTACGTGCACGGGACCGACGACGAGCTGGTCCGGCCGGAGGACAGCCGGATCGGCGTCGAGGCCGTCCGCGGGGACCGCCTCACCGAGCGGCACTACCCGGGCGCCCGGCACGAGGTCTTCAACGAGACCAACCGCGCCGAGGTGCTCGGCGACGTCACCGCGTTCGTCGACCGCGTCCTAGCCTGAGGCCGGCGGATGCCCGCGAGGACGGCGTTGCGGCGCCTGACCCGCACCTCCCTGCGCGCCCGGCTGCTGGCGATCACGACCGCGCTGGTCGCGGCGGGGCTGGCGATCGGCGCCACCGTGATGATCGGCGCGCTGGGCCGCTACCAGACCGAGCGGATCGACGACCGGATCTCCGCCACGGCGCGGGTGATGGCGGCCCGCCCGATGCTGCCGGACGACGGGACCCGCACCACGCCCGACCCGCGGCGGCTCACCCCGGTGTTCGACATCCTCGGGTTCTCCTACATGGTCTTTCTGCGCCCGGACGGCGGCGTCGCCCAGGTGATCTACCGCCCAGGGATCCAGGGAAGGCCCGGCCCGCGGCTGCCCGCCCTCGACACGGCGGAGGTGGCACGCCGCCGCGGCCGCCCGTTCGACGCGCCCGGGGAAGGCGGCTCGGACCGGTGGCGGGCCATCGCGGTGCCGGTCTCCGACGCGAGCCTGCCGGGCGTGGGGAGCGTCGTCGTCGCCGCGCCGTGCGGGGACATCGACGCGACGCTCGCCCGGATGCGGGTGACGAGCCTGGTCACCGGCGGTGCGGTGCTGGCCGCTCTCGCCGGGCTCGGCTTCTTCGCGATCCGGGCGGGGCTGCGGCCGCTGCGCCGGATCGAGGGATCGGCCGCGGCCATCGCGGCCGGCGACCTCGGCCACCGCATCCCCGACCTCGCGCCGCCAGGCTCGGAGATCGGGCGGCTGTCGGCGGCGCTGAACGGCATGCTCGCCCAGCTCGACGCCGCGTTCGCCGCCCGCGCCGCGTCCGAGGCGCGGATGCGGCGGTTCGTCGCCGACGTCAGCCACGAGCTGCGGACGCCGCTCGCGGGCATCAAGGGGTTCACCGAGCTGCATCGGATGGGCGGGCTGTCCGGGCCGGACGAGCCGGACCGGACGATGCGCCGCATCGAGGGGGAGGCGGCCCGGCTGGCGAACCTGACCGAGGACCTGCTGCTCCTCGCCCGGCTGGACGGGCACGGATCCGGGGAGGGCGCCCCGCCGATGGACCTCGGCCCGATGGACCTGCGGACGCTCGCCTCCGACGCCCAGCACGACGTCCGCGCGCTGGACCCCTCCCGCCCGATCGAGCTCACCGGGCCGGGGGGCGGGCCGCCCGGCGCCGCGCCGGTGCTGGGGGACGAGGAGCGGCTCCGGCAGGTCGTCGGCAACCTCGTCGGCAACGCCGTCGCCCACACCCCGGCGGGCGGCCGGATCAGGATCGGGGTCGGCGCGCGCGACGGCCGGGCCGTCCTGGAGATCGAGGACGAGGGACCCGGCCTCGCGCCCGGCCAGGCGGAGCGTGTCTTCGACCGGTTCTACCGCGCGGACGCCTCCCGCAGGCGGGGCGGGAACGGCGGCGCGGGCCTTGGCCTGTCCATCGCCTGGTCGCTGGTCGCCGCGCACGGCGGCCGGATCGAGCTGGACACCGAACCCGGGCGCGGGTCGACGTTCCGCGTCTCGCTGCCGGTCCTGGAGGAGGACGCCGAGCCGGGGTGAACGGTGGCCGTGAGTTTCCTGGGAACTTCCTGGGAGCTCCGGCGGAGTGCGCTCCGGCCACCAGCACCCCTCACGGAGCGTGGCGGGATGGGAGCCTCTCACGCCCAGCCGGCGCCCGGCCCGCTCCCAGCCGCCGGGCGGGCGGCAACGCGAACCTGATCCGCGTGAATACCAACGAAACCCAAGGAGAGACGGGCCCCTTCGCCCGGCTGGGCCGGTTCGTGGTCGGCCACCCGTGGCGCGTCATCGCGGTGTGGGTGGTGGCCGCGATCGCCGTGGTCGCGCTCGCCCCCGGCCTCCCGACCAGCAGCGACGAGAGCGACTTCCTGCCCGGTCACTACGAGTCCGCCAAGGCGCAGCAGGTCCAGGAGACGGCGTTCCCCGAGGCGTTCACGCCGGCCGCGGTGATCGTCGTCCGCCGCGCTGACGGGCGACCGCTGTCGGCCGCCGACTCCGCCCGTGTCACCGGCCTCGCCAGGTCGGCCGAAGCCGCCCACCTCGACGGCATCGCCGGGCTCGTGGCGGCCCCGCCCGCGCCGAACCGGCTCGTCCAGACGATCGGCGTCCGGCTGCCGGGCGACGTCGGCACGAGCAGCCCCGAGGCCGCCGACGCGGTGCAGGCGCTGCGCGCGGAGCTGGACCGGCTCACCGGCGGCACGGGCCTGCGGGCCCGCACCACCGGCGCCGCCGCCGCGACGCTCGACGACCAGGAGGCCAGCGGCGACGCCGACGCCCTCGTCATGATCGCGACACTGGCGCTGATCCTCGTCCTGCTGCTGCTGATCTTCCGGAGCCCGGTGACGGCACTGCTGCCGATCCTGGTGCTGGCGGTGCTCTCCCAGGTCGCGAACGGGCTGATCGCCGCGACCGTGCGGGCCCTCGGCCTCCGCGCGGACAGCTCGGCCTCGCAACTACTCATCGTGGTGCTGTTCGGCGTCGGCACCGACTACATCCTGTTCCTGATGTTCCGGTACCGGGAGCGGCTCCGCGCCGGCGACGACCCGAAGACCGCCATGGTCGGCGCGCTCGCCCGGGTGGGCGAGGCGATCACCTCGGCGGCCGGGGTCGTGATCATCGCGTTCCTGGCGATGACGCTGTCGTCGCTGTCGCTGTTCCGGTCCTGGGGGCCGTCGCTGGCCATCGCCGTGACGGTGACGCTGCTCGGCGGGCTGACGCTCGTGCCCGCCGTCGTCTCCCTGCTCGGCACGAAGGTCTTCTGGCCGTCCCGCGCCTGGCGGCGCGAGCCCGAGGCGGCGCGGTTCGCCCGGTTCGGCCGCTCGCTCGCCCGCCGTCCGGCCGTGTACGCCGCGGTCACCGGCGGTGTCCTCGCGATCCTCGCGGTGGGCTCGTTCGGCTTCAAGCCCGACTTCGACCTCGCGTCCGGCGCGCTGCCGTCCTCGGCGGAGTCGCGTGTTGCGCTGGAGGACCTGAAGCGGGGCCTGCCTGCCGGCGCGACCGACCCGACCCACGTGTACGTCCAGGGCAAGGACCTCGACCAGGCGTCCCTGGCCCGGTTCGCCACCCGGCTGAAGTCCGTGGACGGCGTCGGGGAGGTCGCACCGCCGGAGGTCAGCCGCGACGGGACGACGGCCGGGTTCGCGGTCGTCCTGTCGGTGGCGCCGGAGTCGGCGAAGGCCCTGGACACCGTCCGGGGGCCGTTGCGCCGCACCGCCCACGAGGCGGCCCCGCCGGGGACGCGAGTGCTGGTCGGCGGCGGCACCGCGGTCTTCGTCGACATCCGCAGCGCGATGAACCGGGACTACTCGGTCGTGTTCCCGGCCGCCGCCGCGCTCATCTTCATCGTGCTGGCGCTGCTGCTGCGCAGCGTCATCGCGCCCTGGTACCTGCTCGCCACCGTCGGGCTCGGCTTCGGCGCCACGCTCGGCGCCGCGACGCTGCTGTTCCAGAAGGTCGGCGGCGAACCGGGCCTGCTGTTCCACCTACCGCTGATCATGTACATGTTCGTCGTGGCGCTCGGCACCGACTACAACATCCTGATCATGGCACGGCTGCGGGAGGAGGCCCGCGAGGGGCTCGCGCCCCGGCCGGCGCTGGCCGCCGCGATCCGGCACACCGGGCCGACGATCGCCGCCGCCGGGCTGATCCTGTGCGGCTCGTTCGCCGCGCTGACGCTCGCGGGCAACAAGGCGCTCGTCGAGGTCGGCTTCGCGATCTCGTTCGGCATCGCGGTCGCCGCGTTCCTCATGGCGCTGTTCCTCACCCCCGCCGTCACCGCCCTCATCGGGCACCGCGCCTGGTGGCCCGGGCACGGGGACGAGCCGCCGCCGCTGTGCCCCGTCCCGGAGCCGGTGGAGCAGCGCACACCGTAGTCTCTGGATCATGGAGGAGCGCACGCGGCTGCTCGTGGTGGACGACGAGCCGACGATCCGCGAACTGCTGGCCGCCAGCCTGCGGTTCGCCGGCTTCGCCGTCACGGCCGTGGCCACCGGGAACGAGGCGGTGGCCGCGGCCGCCCGGGAGCGGCCCGACCTGGTGCTGCTGGACGTGATGCTGCCCGACCTGGACGGCTTCTCGGTCATCGGCCGGCTGCGCGAGCGCAGCGGCCCGCTGCCGGTCCTGTTCCTCACCGCGCGGGACGACCCGTCCGACAAGGTCAGGGGATTGACCGCCGGCGGCGACGACTACGTCACCAAGCCGTTCGACCTGCCGGAGCTGATCGCCCGGATCCGCGCCGTGCTGCGGCGCACCGGCGGCGGCCCCGGCGGGCTGCTGACCGTCGCCGACCTGAGCCTGGATCCCGACTCCCACCAGGTCGTCCGGGGCGGGGAGCCGGTGCGGCTGTCCCCCACCGAGTTCCGGCTGCTGCGCTACCTGATGGAGAACGCCGACCATGTCCTGTCCAAGCCGCAGATCCTCGGCCGGGTGTGGGACTACGACTTCGGCGGCGACGCCGGCATCGTCGAGTCCTACATCGGCTACCTGAGGCGCAAGGTCGACGCCGGCGAGCCGAAGCTCATCCATACCGTCCGCGGCGTCGGTTACGTGCTGCGGCGCCCGCTCGCCTAGCCCGGCCTGGCCAGGACCCGCGCCATGCCGGTCCGACAGCACGTGCCAGGTGTCGTGAAACCGGTTGGTGCTGAAGCGCGCCGTGGTCCCCGGCCGCTGCCGTTTCCCCACCTCTCAGCCCTTCATGCAGACAATTCGATCCAGAGAGGAACCATAACCAGGCGCCGCAAGCGAATTTCTGCCGATGCCACCGGCGACGACAGCATTGGCCTGCGCTGCACAATTCGCTATTCCTCACCTACTGGGAGCGGCGAAGCCCACAACGATGAAAATGACATGCCGGACCACCGCCGACTCCGCCATGATGGAAGGCATGGCGGATCCGGCGAACGTGCTCCTGTACGGCATTGTGGGGTCCACCGCCTATGGCCTGGCCGGTCCCGGCTCCGACATCGACCGGCTCGGCGTCTACGCCTCGCCGACCATCGCCTTCCACGGCCTGGCCCCGCCCACCGGACGCCAGGCGACCATCGTCACCACCGAACCGGACGTGACGTTCCACGAGGCCGCCAAGTACGCGACGCTGTGCCTGAGCATGAACCCCACGGTCACCGAACTGCTCTGGCTGCCGGACGAGTTGTACGAGACCCGCACGCCACTCGGCGGGCAGCTCATCGGCATCCGGGAGGCGTTCCTGTCCGCGCGCCGCGTGAAGGACGCCTATCTCGGCTACGCCGTGTCCCAGTTCCGCCGGATGGAGTCCCGTGGGGACGGCTCGTTCAACGCCGGAACCAGGCAGAAGACCGCCAAGCACGCCCGGCACCTCGCCCGCCTCGTCCACCAAGGGCTGCTGCTGTACCGCAGCGGAACGCTCGACGTCCGGCTGCCCGACCCGCAGTGGTACCTCGACTTCGGGGAGCGGGTGGCCGGCGGCGACCTCACCAGGGCGCGTCGCGTCCTGTCCGAGGCCGAAGAAGGCTTCGCCGCCGCCCGCACTCCGCTGCCCGAGAAGCCCGACCGCGCCCGTGTCGAGGAGTGGCTGCACGACGTCCGCGCCGCGCACCTCCACGACATCGCATGACGCGCTCAGGCGCGTCCATGCGACATGGGGCGGCGGAGGACCCAGCTCTGCCGCGGTGCCCCGGCCAGCAAAGAGCACGCCTGCCGGGCCCGTGCGCGCCGGGAGGGCAACTCGGTGAGCAGCCCCACCCATTCCTCCCGGAACCGGGCTCGCTGCGTAACCGGCAGCGTGAGCACCGCCACCGCGACCAGCCGCTCCGACCCCCGCCCTAATCGCCGGGCGTCGGTCCTGCGGCCGGGCCACGTCGCGGCCACCGGCCCCGGCGCCATCAGGGTGAAGACCCGCTCGCACTCCCCCAGCGCCGCCACGGCCGCGTGCTCCGCCTGAAGCATCGTGCTCACGTCCGCCGCCACGTACACCGCACGCGCCGCGGTCGCCGCGCGTACCGCCGTGCGTGCCGCATCCGCCGCGCGGACGGCCGCGAAGGCCGCGTCCAGCGCACGCGGCGCACCCACCGCACGGGCCGCGGCGGCAGCCGCGTCCGCCGCCGCGTCCGCCGCGGTCGCCACGGCACGCGCTCTGGACGCCGCGTACACCGCCCCCACTCCGTCCGCCGAACCCGCCGCCGCACGCGCCGCCGCGTCCGCCGCGCTCACCGCGTCGGCCGCAGCACGCGCCGCGGGAAGGAGAGTGTCGGCGAAGTGGTCCGGTGCGGCCTGCTGCCGGTGGGGGTTCATGGGCTGGCTCCAGGAGTGCCGGGGCGCAGACTGCCCCACGGGACAGGTGTGGTGGCGCGGTTCTGGTGTGCCTTGGCCAGGGCGAGGCGGGCGGCCTGGGTTCCCTCAGGGGTGAGCTCGTAGTAGCGGCGGCGTGGGCGGCCCGTGTCCTCGTGCTCTGCGGCGTCCTCCCAGCGGGAGGCGATCCAGCCGCACTCCTCCAGCCGCGTGATGATCGGGTACACCGTGCCCGAGGGCAGGCCGGTGGCCTGCACCATCTCCAGTCCGTACCACTCGCGTGCCGGTTCCAGCAGGGCCTGGCGCAGCACCATCTGGGTCTGCAACGTCATCCGCGGGCCCTTAGCCACGCTTCCCACCCTCCGCACCGGCGAGCCCATGCCCTTCACCGCCCCGCGGGTCGCCGCGCCCGCCGACGATCTGCGCCTGGGAGCGGCGCATCCGGGTGTTGTGGTAGATCCCGTACAGCAATCCGATCACCGCGGTCCCCACGCCGACCGGCAGCCCGATGACCGGGAACACCATCGCCACGGCGGCCACGACGACCCCGACCATGACGATCACACCGACGACCAGGACATCAGTCGAGAAGAGCGCCCCACACCGCCTCTTGGGCCCGTCTCCGGCCGGTACGCTCATCGCCCTCGCACCCCCAGCATCGGATACTCGTACTCTACATAGCTGGAGCGCTGGGACAAGGGACCGAGGGCAACCCTGGCGGGAAAGTGAGCGTCCAATGGCCGGCCAGACCGGCTTGCGTCACATGGGCCTTCGCCGCTGCCCCGTCGCATGCGACAGGGCAGCGATCCTGCGGAGGCTGCTATGCCCTGGACGGACCCTTGCGGGCAACGCCGCCCACGCAGGCGACCTCGGGCGCCTCGCCCCAGGGAGTGCTTTCGGGCCGCCACTGTGTCACGGGCAGGACACCGGGCTCGACCACCTCCATGCCCTCGAAATAGCGGGCGATGTCCGCGGGGCTGCGGGGCGTGTAGGAGACCGCGCCGCTACCGGCGTTGTAGGCCCGGATGGCCTCCATGTAGGCCGGATCGGTGTCGGTGCCGTCGTAGATCGCCAGGTAACTGCCCTCCGGCAGGGCCGCCATCAGCTGCTTGACGATCGATCGGGCGAGGTCGTAGTCGTCCACCAACCCCAGGATGCCCATGAGCATGAGCGCCACCGGACGGGTGAGGTCGAGGGTCCTGGTGGCGTGGGCCAGGATGGCGTCGGGGTCGCGGACGTCCGCTTCGATGTAGTCGGTGGCGCCTTCGGAGCTGCTGGTCAGCAGCGCCCTGGCGTGCACCAGCACCAGCGGATCGTTGTCGACGTAAACGATGCGGGCGTCCGGTGCGATCCGCTGGGCGACCTCATGGGTGTTGTCCATCGTGGGCAGCCCGGTGCCGATATCGAGGAATTGTCGGATCCCCGCCTCCCCGGCCAGGTACCGCACCACTCGGATGAGCATGTGCCGGGAGTGGCGGGCCATGTCGACCATCCCCGGAAAGGTCGTGAAGACCTTCTCGCCCGCTTGCCGGTCGACGGGATAGTTGTCCTTCCCGCCGAGCAGGAAGTTCCAGACCCGCGCCGAATGCGGCACGGTGGTGTCGATCCTCGGGTTCGAACTCATGACTTCTCCTCGGATGCGAACACGTAAGAGGACCTTACCCCTCGTCGATGGCAATGCCTCTACCGGCCAGCACCAAAGCGTCGCCGTTAACGTGAACGTCCCTTCCCGCAGGATCACCGCGCGGCCGATCCAGCTCCGCAGCCACAGCCACGAGGGCGTCGAGATGATGGAGCCGTTCGACTAGCGCGGCAAGCTCGTGCAACCGGGCGCCCCCAGAGCTCCCGGGCGGGAGCTCTGGGGCGCCTTGAGGGCGTAGCTCCGAGAACTAGCCCTTGATGCAGATGAGCTGGCGGAGGTGGGCTACTACCTCTACCAGGTCGGACTGGGCCTCGATGACCGACTCCAGGTCCTTGTAGGCGGCGGGGATCTCGTCGATGATGCCGCTGTCCTTGCGGCATTCGACGCCCTGCGTCTGCTCGACCACGTCCTCCACGGTGAAGCTTCTGCGGGCCTTGGTGCGGCTCATCCGGCGGCCCGCGCCGTGCGAGGCCGAGTTGTAGGCGGTCTCGTTGCCGAGGCCGCGGACGATGTAGGTGCCGGTCGCCATCGAGCCGGGGATGATGCCGAGGTCGCCGGCGGCGGCGCGGATCGCGCCCTTGCGGGTGACGAGCAGTTCGACGCCGTCGTACTCCTCCTCCGCCACGTAATTGTGGTGGCAGGAGATGACCTCGCCCCAGCGGCAGCGGCCTTCTCCGAAGCGCTTGGTCACGACCTCCTGCGCGAGCGCCATCATGACCGCACGGTTGCGGCGCGCGTACTCCTGTGCCCAGAACAGGTCGTGCCGGTAGGCGTCCATCTTCGCGGTGCCACTGAGGAACACCGCGAGGTCGGCATCCGGGAGGTCCTGGTTGTGCGGGAGCCTGCGGGCGGCCTCGACGTGGTGTTCGGCGAGCTCGTTACCGATGTTGCGGGACCCCGAGTGCAGGACGAGCCAGATCGCGCCGTCGTCGTCCGCGCACAGCTCCAGGAAGTGGTTCCCGCCGCCGAGCGACCCCATCTGCTTGCGCGCGCGGCTGAGGCGCGCCTGCACGGCCGGGTGCAGGTCGTCGAACGCCTTCCAGAAGTCGTACCAGCCGCGCTCCTTCAGGTTCGAGAGCCCGGACGGGTCGACCGCCTGCCGGTGCGCGCCGCGGCCCACGGGGACCGCCTTCTCCAGCCGGTGCCGGATTCCGGCGAGGTCGTCGGGCATGTCGTCGAGGGTGAGGGACGACTTCGCCGCGGTCATCCCGCAGCCGATGTCGACGCCGACCGCGGCCGGGGACACCGCGTCCCGCATCGCGATCACCGAGCCGACCGTCGTGCCCTTGCCGTAGTGGACGTCCGGCATCACCGCCAGGCCCGCCACCCATGGCAGGGCGGAGACGTTGCGGAGCTGGTCGAGGGCGATGTCCTCGACGGTGTCGGGGTCGGCCCACATCCGGATGGGGACACGGCCGCCCTTGAGCGTCTGGAACGGCATGCCTTCTCCTCGGTGTGGGATCCGAACCGTGATCTATGACGCCAGAAACGGGGGGTGCGTTTCAAAGGGTTTTCCCGCGGGCGCGGACATCATGACCGGCGGCGTTCGGTGAATCCGAGCCCGTCCAGATGCCGCAGCAGGGCGACGGCGACGCGGCGGCTGGTCGCCAGCGCGTCGCCGGCCTGGCCTGGGGTGAACGGCTGGGGCAGCTCTGAGAGGATCCGCAGCGCCTCCCGGTCCGCGCCGGGCAACAGGACGACGCCGTCTGCGAGGCGCAGGACGGCGCCCGCGCGCTCGGCGGCGGCGAGGGCGCCGCCGGTGAGGCCGAGCTCGGCGAGGCGCTCGGCGCAGGGTGCCTCGAACGGTGCCCGCGCCAGATCGGCGCGGAGGCGGTCCACGGCGGCGGCGATGCCCGCCGATATGGCGGGGGCGGGGCCGTGGACGCGCCCGGCCCACAGGCGCAGCGGCGGTCGGACGAGCGCGGCGGTCAGCCGCCGGGTCGGCAGGCCGAGGCGCAGCCGGGCGGTCTCCAGCGAGACACCGGGGGCCAGCGGCCGATCGGCGGCATGCCGGGCCACCTCCTCGGCGAGGCGTCCGTGAAGCGACCGCCAGTACGCCGGGTCCGCGTACCAGTCGCCGTCCAGGGCGACCGCGTCCTTCGGCGGCGCGCAGCCCATCAGCTCGAGCTCGGACCGCCGGAGCAGGCCGTGCCGGCGCAGGACCACCGCGCCGCCAGGACGGTCCGGCCACGACGCCAGTTCCCGTGCACGCGCCGCCCCCGCGCCGCGGCGGACGAGGGTCGGCGGGCGGACGTCCAGCACGCTCACGCCGGCGACGGTGCGGCGGACGGGGTCGCGCAGCAGGCCGGTGTCACCGACGTGCAGCGCCAGCCGCGCGTTGAGGGTCAGCCGGGCCGTGTCGGGGCCGAGCGGACGCAGCCGCACCGCGACGGCGGCGGCGCCGATGTGCAGGGTCATCTGCCGCGCGAGCCGTCCGGCCGCCTCGCTGAAGCGGGTGCGGACGTCGACGCAGGTCGTGTGGGTCCAGCGGCCGGGGCTGACGACGGCGGTCACCGGGCCCCCGCCGCGCAGGGTCAGGGTGACCCGGGCGAAACCGCGTACCGAGCGGCGGGGCTCGCCGCCGCACTCGACCGTCTCGACCCGGGCGCGTTCGCCCGAGGGCACGAGGAGCAGCTCGTCGCCGGTCCGGATCGTCCCGGCGCCGAGCGTGCCGGTGACGACGGTGAACCCGCCGGCGCCGTCGGTGTGGTCGGCCCACAGCCGGACGGGGGCGTCCGGGACGGGGACCGGGACCCGGCCCTCCAGCCGGCCGAGGGCGGCCACCAGATCGTCGATGCCGGCTCGGGTGACGGTGCTGACGGCGACGGTCTCGATGCCGCGCAGCGAGGTCCCGGCGAGCCGCTCGCGGGCCTGGCGCAGCGCGAGCCTCGGGTCGGCGGCGTCGGACCGGGTGACGGCCAGGACGCCGTGCCGGACGCCGAAGGCGTCGAGCGCCGCCAGGTGCTCGCCGGACTGCGGGCGCCAGCCCTCGTCGGCGGCGACGGCGAACAGCACGGCGGGCGCCGCCCCCGCCGCGGCGAGCACGGCCGGGACGGACCGCTCGTCGCCGGGGGCGTCCACGAACGCGACCCGGCCGCCCGAGGGCAGGTCCGTCCAGGCGCGGCCGGGAGGCTGCCCGGGCTCCCCCGGGTCCATGCCGGTGAGGGCGCGTACGAGCGCCGACTTGCCGTGACCGGCATGGCCGGCGGTGGCGACTACTTGCATCGGCGACGTCCCCGGACGAGATGGGGGACGGCCCGGGGCGCCGCGGTGCGGGGGTTGTGCAGACGAAGGTCCACGGAAGGCAACCCTAAGGACGCTGGGCCGACAGGGAAACCCGATCGGGCTCACACTGCGAGATGGCAAATCTCACGAGGCGCCGCGATCCGGTGGTGACGGCGGGTCTTCGGCCTGGTCACGTCCCGTTCCTGGCCGCCGGGGGCGTCGAGTCGGTCGCGGTGCGCCTCGAAGTCGTCGAGCATCCGGTGGACGAGACCCACGAGCTGTTCGCGATCGCCGGGCCTACGAGCCGTGCTTCTGGATCGTCGCCGCCGGCGCGGTTTGGCCGCCCTGGTCGCCGTCGTGCACGGGCTGCGGCACCCGCGCCGCAGGCCCGGCTGACCATGGGCGCGGACGATCGTGACGGCGCGGGGCCTTGACGAACGGCACCCGCGCCGTGCCCTATAGGTGTGCGCCCCGAAATGCGGATTGGGGCCAGGGGAACCCGCACCGGGAGGAACGAAATGGGGGCCTACGCGGCCGCGTACGAGCGCAGCATCGCCGATCCGACCCGTTTCTGGGGGCTGGCCGCGCGGGACATCCGCTGGCTCGTCCCGCCCGACCGCGTCCTGGACGACGGGGCGCCGCCGTTCTACCGGTGGTTCACCGGCGGGGAGCTGAACACCTGCGACAACGCCCTGGACCGGCACGTGGAGGAGGGGCGCGGCGACCAGGCCGCGCTGATCTACGACAGTCCGGTCACCGGGACGGCTCGCACCTACACCTTCCACGAGCTGACCGACCTCGTCTCCCGGTTCGCCGGGGCGCTGCGCGCGCTGGGCGTCGACCGGGGCGACCGCGTGATCATCTACCTGCCGATGGTGCCCGAGGCCGTCGTGGCGATGCTGGCCTGCGCCCGCCTCGGCGCCGTCCACTCGGTGGTGTTCGGCGGGTTCGCGGCGCGGGAGCTGGCCGTCCGGATCGACGACGCTCGACCCAAGGCGGTCGTGTCGGCGTCCTGCGGTATCGAGGGCGGCCGGATCGTGCCCTACAAACCGCTGCTCGACAAGGCGCTCGAACTGGCCAAGCACAAGGTCGAACGGTGCGTCATCCGGCAGCGCGAGCAGCTGCACGCCGACCTCGTCCGGCCGCGGGACGTGGAGTGGGACGAGGCGGTCGCGGGCGCCGAGCCCGCCGAGTGCGTGCCGGTCGCGGCCACCGACCCCCTCTACATCCTGTACACGTCCGGGACGACCGGGCGGCCCAAGGGCGTCGTCCGCGACAACGGCGGGCACGCGGTGGCGCTGCGCTGGTCCATGGAGAACGTCTACGGGGTCGGCCCCGGCGACGTGTTCTGGGCCGCGTCCGATGTCGGCTGGGTCGTCGGGCACTCCTACATCGTGTACGCGCCGCTCCTCACCGGCTGCACGACCGTCCTGTACGAGGGCAAGCCGGTGGGCACGCCCGACGCGGGGGCGTTCTGGCGTGTCGCGGCCGAGCACCGGGTCAAGGCGCTGTTCGCCGCGCCGACCGCGATCCGGGCGATCAAGAAGGAGGATCCGGAGGGCGCCCTGCTGGCCGGGTACGACCTGTCCGCGCTGGACACGCTGTTCCTCGCCGGGGAGCGGACCGACCCCGACACCTACCGCTGGGCGTCCCGCGTCCTGGAGCGGCCCGTCGTCGACCACTGGTGGCAGACCGAGACGGGCTGGCCGATCGTGGCGAACCTGCGCGGCCTGGAGCCGATGCCGATCAAGGCCGGGTCCCCCTCGGTGCCGGTCCCCGGCTACGACGTGCGCGTCCTCGGTCCGGACGGCGCGTCCGTCCCGCCGGGCGAGGACGGCGACATCGCGCTGCGGCTCCCCCTGCCACCGGGCACCCTGCCGACCCTGTGGCAGGACGACGAGCGGTTCGTCGAGTCCTACCTCACCCGGCACCCGGGCCACTACCTGACCGGGGACGGCGGGCACATCGACGAGGACGGCTACGTGTGGGTCATGGGCCGCACCGACGACGTCATCAACGTGGCCGGGCACCGGCTGTCCACCGGGACGATGGAGGAGGTCATCGCCGCGCACCCCGCGGTCGCCGAGTGCGCGGTGATCGGCGTCCACGACGCGCTCAAGGGCCAGGTGCCCCGCGGGCTCGTCGTGCTGAAGAGCGGCGTGCTCGCCGAGGCGGACGAGCTGGCCGCCGAGCTGGTGCGGATGGTGCGCGACCAGGTCGGCCCCGTCGCGGCGCTCAAGGAGATCGCGGTCGTCCCGGCACTGCCGAAGACGCGGTCGGGCAAGATCTTGCGGGGCGTCATGCGCGGTATCGCCGACGGGCAGGAGGTCACCGTCCCGTCCACGATCGAGGACGCGGCCGTCCTGGACGGCCTCCGCCCGGTCCTGCGCCCGCCGGCGCGGGACTAGCGGGTCCCCGACTTCGGCCAGAATGCCGCCACGAGGTACACCCCGAGCGCGCCCAGCAGGATCTGGAAGACCGTCTCCCAGTAGTCCCAGCCGCGCCGCTCCAGCCCGAACAGGTGGGACAGCGCCGTCCCCGCGATGGCCGCGACGATGCCGACCACGACCAGCAGCCAGCCGGGCATGCTGCGCCGGTCCGGCATGATCAGCCGCCCGAGCACGCCGATGACGGCGCCCAGGACGATGGCGGCGGAGATCCCCCCGATGGTCATGCCGGCTCCTTCGATCGCGTCCGAAAGGTGACCTACCCGCTTCGCGATCATAGACACGACCTGCGAAGACGTCAGCGCACCCGGAGCGTGCGGCGGCCCCGGCCGACCAGTTCCCCGATCACCGGCGCGCCGGGCACCTCCCCCGCGACCAGCAGCCCGCCGGACGTCTGCGCGTCGGCCAGCAGCAGGCGTTCCTCCTCGGCGATCCGGCCGAAGTCGGTGTGCGGCGTCACCCACGCGAGGTTCCGCCTGGTCGCCCCGGGGACGAACCCGTCCCGGACGGCGGCGCGCGCCCCGTCCAGGTACTCCACCGCCTTGGCGTCCACGACCGCACTGACCCCGGCGGCCCGCGCCAGCTTGTAGAGGTGCCCGAGGAGCCCGAACCCGCTGACGCCGGTGGCGCAGCGGACGCCGCGCTCCAGCGCCGCCAGCGACGCGTCCGCGTTGAGCGCGGCCATCGTCTCGACCGCGTGCCCGAACACCTCGCCCGTCGCCTTGTGCCGGGCGTTGAGCACACCGAGTCCGAGCGGCTTGGTGAGCGAGAGCGGCACGCCGGGACGGCCCGCGTCCAGCCGCAGTAGCCGGTCGAGGTCGGCGATACCGGTCACGGCCAGGCCGTACTTGGGCTCGGGGTCGTCGGCGCCGTGGCCGTCGGTGACCGGGCAGCCGGCGAGCGCCGCCGTGTCCCGCCCGCCGCGCAGCACCTCGCGGGCCAACTCGGCCGGGAGCGCGTCCCGCGGCCAGCCGAGCAGGCTCAGCGCCATGAGCGGCTCACCGCCGACCGCGTAGACGGCGGAGAGGGCGTTCGCGGCGGCGACGCGTCCCCAGTCGTAGGCGTCGTCGACGACCGGCGGGAAGAAGGCGGCGGCGGACACCACGGCCCGGCCCTCCCCGACCCTCAGAACGGCCGCGTCGTCGCCGTCGTCGCCGCCGACGACCAGGGCGTCCCCACCGCCGGTGAGGCCGGCCACGACCCGTTCCAGCTCACCCGGGGGAATGGTGCTCGCGCAGCCCCCGCCGTGGGCGTACTGCGTGAGACGGGCAGGCGGGACGAGGCGGTTCACCCGGAGATTTACCCACAACCATTACAACTGATCAACAAACGGACGGTACGGACACGGTCACCCAGCGGCCTTCCCCTGCCCAGGCCTGCGGGAATCGCGCCGTCACCGTTGTCCGAACACGGTTCGACGTGAGGCGATTCTGACCTGCAAGTCACCACTTACCGTAGACCCCGTGGGCACCGCCCACCGCGCGGCACGGCGGCAGCCCCAGACCGGACGAGGGTACACGGACGCGATCGACGCCCTCGACAACTAAGATCGCCCACGGAGGCGTGCGAGCGCCTGGTGGCCTCCACGATCTTCAAAATCGATGGTCCCGAGGACCTCGGGACGGCGGGTTCGATCCCCGTACGCCTCCGCCACCACCTATTCGATCGCGAGGCTTGGCCTCATCCGGGTCGCCATTGCGGGGCTTCCTGGTTTCTGTGATCGCTGGGGCGCGTGCCGCGCAGGCGCTTGAACGCCACGCTCAGGGCGAAGGCGTTGGCGTATCCCACCTTCTTGGCGATCGTGTCCACCGTCTGGTCGGTCTCGCGCAGCAGGTCCGCGGCCAGGGCGATCCGCCAGCCTGCCAGGTAGGCCATCGGCGGTTCGCCGACCAGCGCGGTGAAACGCCGGGCCAGCGCCGCACGTGATACCCCCACCCTGGTCGCCAGGTCCGCCACCGTCCACGCGTGGGCGGGGGCGTCGTGCAGCAATCGCAGGGCGGCACCCACCACCGGGTCGTCCAGCGCGCGGCACCAGGCCGGGGCGTTGGTGTCGGGGTTGTCGAACCAGCTGCGCAGCGCGGAGACGAGCATCAGGTCCAGCAGGCGGTCCAGCACCAGCTGCTGTCCCGCCCGGTCGGTGATGACCTCACCGGCCACCATCTCCGTCAACGCGGACGGGCCGGCCGGGACGATCAGCACGGCGGGCAGGGCCCGCAGGAGCCGCTCGCTGAGCTCTCCCCGGCGCTCGAAGGCCCCGCTGAGGAGCACGGCGGACCCGTCGACAAGCGTGCCGCAGGTTCGGGCGGGGCCGGAGGCGGGCTCAAGGCCCTCGACCGTCGGGCAGTAGTCGGCGCTGGTGACCACCAATGCGGGTGTTGTCGCGGGGTCGTCGGCCACCGTATAGGGCACATCGCCGCGGATGACGGCGATTTCGCCGGGCTCGATGCGCACCGGCACGTGATCGTCGGGGACGATCCAGGCATGGCCGCGCAGCATCGTGGCCAGCGTCAGCGGGGCGCCGCTGGCCATCCGCAGGGCCCAGGGAGGCCGCATGATCGCCTGCCGGAAGACCGCGCCGCGCGCCCGAACCCCTGCCAACAGATCCGACATCGCGTCCACGACCGCAGTGTAGACGCTCAGACATCAAAGGGAGCTCTACAGCCATGGAGCGTCTCGCGGCTCGCCGGTTGACTGGGGGCATGGCTGATTCAATTCTGGTGACCGGGGCGACCGGCAAGTCCGGGCGCCGCGTCGTCGACCAACTGCGGGCCCAGGGACTCCCGGTTCGCGCGGCGGCGCGGGGCGGCGAGCACACCTTCGACTGGACCGACCCGGGCACCTGGGACGCCGCCTTGGAAGGCATGCGGTCCGCCTACATCGTGCAACTGGACGGCACCAAGCTTGTCCGCCCGTTCATCGAACGGGCGGTGCGGCATGGGGTGCGGCGGATCGTGCTGGCCTCGGGGCGCGGGATCGACGTGCCGGGCTACGCGAAGGACAGCGGCGGTGTCCTGGAGGGCATCATCGACAGCGAGGCCGCCGTGCGGGACAGCGGTCTGGAGTGGACGATCAGCAGGCCGGGCTGGTTCGCGCAGAACTTCAGCGAAGGCTTCTTCGCCGACGCCATCCGGACCGGGGAGTTGCGGTTGCCCGCCGGCGATGGGGCCGCCAGCTTCGTCGATGCCGAGGACATCGCCGCGGTGGTCGTCGCCGCGCTGACCGAGGACCGGCACGCGGGGCAGATCTACGAGGTGTCCGGCCCTCGGGCGGTGACGCTGAGCGAGGCGGTCGCCACGATCTCCGAGGCCGCCGGCCGGGAGATCCGGTACGTGCCGCTCTCCGCCGGGGAGTATGTCGCCGAACTCGTTGCGCAGGGGGTGCCGGCCCCGGACGCCGAAGCCTTCGCGGACGTCATCGAGCCGCTCAGGGAGGGCAGGGACGCGTACGTCTCCGACGGGGTGCGGCGTGCGCTCGGTCGCCCACCGCGCACCTTCGCCGAGTTCGCCGAATCCACCGCCGCCGCAGGCGGATGGCCGGCCTGACCACCGGACGCCCCACGTCCGGGGCCGGGCGCGCGGCGTAGCGTGGGGGGATGAGGCGGCGCAAGATGGTGTACGGGATCATGATGGGGGTGTGCCTCACGCTCTTCGTGCTCGCCTGGGCGGTCGTCCGCCGGTTCTCGCCGCCCGCGGCCGTCGCGATGTCGGTGGTGGCGGCGGTGATCCCGCCGTTCGCCGCGGTGGTGGCCAACTGGAACATCGATCGGACGGACCGGCGCGACAGGTGAGCGCCGGGCAGGCCCCGGCGCGCGGGGGCGCGGTGTGACGGGGCCCGGGGTGGCCGGGGCTCTGGACCTGGCGGGGATCTTCGTTTTCGCCGTGTCCGGCGGGCTGGCGGCGGTGCGGCAGCGGCTGGACGTCGTCGGGATGGTGGTGCTCGCGGAGATCACCGCGCTCGGCGGCGGGATCCTGCGGGATCTGCTGATCGGGGCGGTGCCGCCGGCCGCGTTCACGAGCCTCGGCTACGTGCTGGTGCCGCTGTCGGCGTCGGTGCTGGTGTTCTTCTGGCATCCGCAGGTGACACGGCTGTTGCCGGCGGTGCTGCTGTTCGACGCGGCGGGGCTCGGGCTGTTCTGCGTCACGGGGACGCTGAAGGCGCTGGAGCACGGGCTGTCGCCACTGCACTCGGTGCTGCTCGGCGTGGTCACCGCGGTCGGCGGCGGTGTCCTGCGGGACATGCTGAGCGGGCAGATCCCCTCGGTGCTGTACGACCGGCAGTTGTACGCGCTGCCCGCGATGCTGGGAGCGGCGGTGATGGCGGTCGCCTACACCGCCGACCTGCACGGCGGTGTCGTCACCGCGGGCGCCGCGGTGCTGGCATCGGGGCTGCGGCTGATGGCGATGCGGTACGGCTGGCGCGCGCCGCGTCCCCGCGGCGTCCCGGACTAGGACGGACCAGGGCATTTCGTCTCCTCCAGGTTCCGGGGGGTAACGTCACGGTCATGGGGCGGATCACCGTGCGCAGGCCAGTGCTGAGGCTGAGCACCACCGGAACGCGGGGGCGGCGGCCAGACACGCTGGCCGTCGAGGAGCCATTGGAGATCCGGGTGGCGGGCAAGCCGCTCACGATCACGATGCGGACGCCCGGGCACGACTTCGACCTCGTCGCGGGATTCCTGGCGGCCGAGGGGATCATCGGGGGCGCCGATGACCTGACGGCGATGCGCTACTGCGCCGACACCGAGGAGCAGAACACCCTCGACGTGACGCTGGCGCCCGGGGTGGCGCCGCCGGACGACTCGATGACGCGCGCGTTCACCACGACCAGTGCCTGTGGTGTCTGCGGGAAGTCGAGCATCGAGGCGCTGCGAGCCGAGCGGCCCTACCCGGTGGCGGACGACCCGGTGCGGCTGACACCCGCGGTCCTGGCGTCGCTGCCGGAACGGCTGAGGGAGGCGCAGCGGGTCTTCGATCGGACGGGCGGGCTGCACGCGGCCGGGCTGTTCGACGCCGCGGGCGCGCTGCTCGCCGTCCGGGAGGACGTCGGGCGGCACAACGCGGTCGACAAGGTGGTGGGGTGGGCACTGCGCGAGGGGCTGCTCCCCCTCGGCGGGCGGGTCCTGATGGTGAGCGGGCGGGCGTCGTTCGAGCTGACGCAGAAGGCGATGACGGCGGGGATCCCGGTGCTGGCGGCGGTGTCGGCGCCGTCGTCCCTGGCGGTGGATCTCGCCGAGGACGCCGGGATGACGCTGGTGGGGTTCCTGCGCGGAGAGACGATGAACGTCTACGCGGGCGCGGAGCGCATCGCCACCTGAGCACGGACCAGTGGTGCGCGTCACCTTGACCTGTCACCCCTCCGGGCGGTTAATTAACACCGTGTCCAATAACTGTGTGCTCGCCCGCGCCCGCTCCCGGAGGGCGGCATGAGCGCGGCGAAGACCGTACGGTGGGTTCGAGGCGACGGGGTGGACCTCGCCGTGTACGAGCAGGGCGACCGGTCGCGGCCGACCGTCCTGCTCGTCCACGGCTATCCCGACACCCACGCGGTGTGGGACGAGGTGGCCGAGCGGCTCGCGGACCGTTACCACGTCGTCCGGTACGACGTGCGCGGTGCCGGGGCCTCGTCCCGGCCGTACGGGCGCGAAAAATACGCCTTCGACCATCTGATAGCCGACATGCGGGCGGTGCTGGACGCCGCCGCGCCCGGCCGCCGGGTGCACCTGGTGGGGCATGACTGGGGCTCAATCCAGGCGTGGGAGGCGGTCTGCACGATGGCGGAGCGATTCGCCTCCTTCACCTCCATCTCCGGCCCCTGCCTGGACCACGTGGCGCGCTGGACGCGGCGCGGGCTGGCCCGCCCGACCCCGGCCAACCTGAAGCGGGCGGCGGGACAAGGCGTCCGGTCCTGGTACATCTACCTCTTCCAGACACCGGTGCTGCCCGAGCTGCTGTGGCGCGCCGGGCTGTCCGGGCCGTTCACGCGGGCCCTGGAACGGGGCGAGGGCGTCCCCGCCCGCGACGGGCATCCGGCCAGGACGATGCCGCGCGACGGCGCGGCCGGCGTCGGGCTCTACCGGGCGAACATGCTGCGGCGGCTGCGCAGGCCGCGCGACCGCCGGACGGACGTCCCCACGCAGGTCGTCGTCCCGACCCGGGACCTGTTCGTCTCGCCGCACCTCGTGGGCGGGCTGTCGGAGCACGTCCCGAACCTGTCGCTGCGCCCGATCGTCGCCGGGCACTGGGTGCCGCGCAGCCACCCGGACGTCATCGCGCGCTGGGTGGCCGAGCACATCACCGGCGTGGAGGGCGGGCCGCTCACCGCCGCCCAGACCAGGGCGCTGCGCCGCGCCAAGGTCGGGCGGGGACGCCGCCCCTTCGAGGGATCGCTGGTCGTCGTGACGGGCGCGGGCAGCGGCATCGGCCGTGCCACCGCGCTGGCGTTCGCCGGGCGCGGCGCGGAGGTCGTCGCCGCCGACCTCGATCTCGGCACGGCGCGGCGCACCGCCGAGCTGGCCGGCCTCGCAGGGACGCCCGGCCACGCCTTCCAGGTGGACGTGTCCGACGCGACCGCGATGGAGGATTTCGCCGTGTCCGTCCTGCATCGGCACGGCGTCCCGGACGTCGTGGTCAACAACGCCGGGATCGGGGTGGCGGGAGCCTTCCTCGACCACACCGCCGACGACTGGCGCAGGGTCCTGGACGTCAACCTGTGGGGCGTGATCCACGGTTCCCGGCTGTTCGCCGCGCGAATGGCGGAGCAGGGGCAGGGCGGCCACATCGTCAACACGTCATCGGCCGCCGCGTTCACCCCGTCCCGGACCCTGCCCGCCTACGCCACCAGCAAGGCCGCGGTGCTGATGCTGTCGGAGTGCCTGCGCGCCGAACTGAGGGGCAAGGGCATCGGGGTCAGCGCGATCTGCCCGGGCATCGTCGACACCAACATCACGCGGACGTCTCGGTTCGTCGGCGCCGACGACGCGCAGGAGGCGCGCAGCAGGGAGCGCGCCGCCCGCGCCTACGCGCGCCGCGGCTTCGGCCCGCAGGAGGTGGCGGACCAAATCGTCGCCGCCGTCCGGGACGACAAGGCTCTGGTCCCGGTCACGCCGGAGGCCCGCCTCGCCTACCTGGCCTCGCGCGTGTCGCCGCGCGCGATGCGGCTGCTGGCCCGCCTCGACGTCGGCTGAGGCGGGCCCGGCCCCTAAGCTGATCGGTATGGCGGACGCGGTGGTCATCGGAGCCGGGCCCAACGGGCTGGTCGCGGCCAACATGCTCGCCGACGCGGGCTGGGACGTGCAGGTCCTGGAGGCGCAGCCAGAGCCCGGCGGGGCGGTGCGCAGCGACCGGGGCGTGCACCCGGACTACGTCAGCGACCTGTGCAGCGCCTTCTACCCGCTCGGCGTGGCGTCCCCGGCCATGCGGGCGCTCGACCTGGAACGACACGGGCTGCGGTGGAGGCACGCCCCGGCCGTCCTCGCCCACCCGCTACCGGACGGCCGCTGCGCCGTCCTGGAACGTGACCCGCGGGCGACCGCCGAGGGCCTCGACGCGCTCGGGGACGGGGACGGGGAGGCGTGGCTGCGGCTGTACGGGCTGTGGGAGGAGATGGGCGAGGCGCTGCTGCGGGCCCTGTTCAGCCCGTTCCCGCCCGTCCGGGCGGCGCTGCCGCTGGTCACGGCGGCGCGGCGGGCCGGCGGGTTGCGCGTCCTGCGGACGCTGGCGATGCCGGTGCGCGGTCTGGGCGAGCAGGAGTTCACCGGGCCGGGCGGACCGCTGCTGCTCGCGGGCTCGGCCCTGCACACCGACGTGTTCCCCGAGACGACGGGCGGCTCGGGGTTCGGGTGGCTGCTGGCGATGGCCGGGCAGCGGGACGGCTGGCCGGTGCCCGAGGGGGGCGCGGGCGCGCTGACGGCGGCGCTCGTCCGGCGGCTGGAGGCACGGGGCGGGCGGGTCCGCTGCGGGACCGAGGTCACCTCGATCGTCGTCCGCAACGGGCGCGCGTTGGGCGTGCGCACCGCATCCGGGGAGGCGGTGCGGGGCGCGAGGGCGGTACTGGCCGACGTGTCGGCGCCCGCGCTCTACGGCGGCCTGGTGGACTGGTCGGACGTGCCCTCCCGTGATCGTCCGGGTCTCCGCGCGGACATGCGGCGCTTCGACTGGGACCACGCGACGTTCAAGGTCGACTGGGCGCTGTCCGGCCCGATCCCCTGGGCGTCCCCCGGCGCCGGACGGGCCGGGACCGTGCACCTGTCCCCCGGGATGGACGCGCTCACCGAGTACAGCGCGCAGCTCGCGACCAGGCACGTCCCGTCCGAGCCGTTCGCGCTGCTCGGTCAGATGACCACCGCCGATCCGACCCGCTCCCCCGCGGGCACCGAGTCGGTCTGGGCGTACACGCACGTCCCCCACCGGGTCAGGGGCGACGCCGGCCCGGACGGGATCACCGGCGCCTGGGACGAGCGGGAGCGCGACGCCATGGCCGGCCGGATCGAGGCCGCCCTCGAACGCCTGGCGCCCGGCTTCCGCGACCGCGTCGTGGACCGGCGGATCATCGCGCCGCCCGCGTTCGGCCAGCACGACGCCAACCTGCGCAACGGCGCCCTGAACGGTGGCACCGCGCTGGCACACCAGCAGCTCTTCCTGCGCCCCGTCCCGGGCCTCGGGCGGGCCGAGACGCCGGTCGCCGGGCTCTTCCTGGCGTCGGCGTCGGCGCATCCCGGCGGCGGGGTGCACGGGGCGTGCGGCGCCAACGCGGCCCGCGCCGCGCTGGCCCACGACGGCCCCGCCGGCCGCCTCGTCCTCACACCGGGCCTGGCTGCGCTACGCCGCCTGCTGACCTAGCGACGTCTGGACGCCGGCCACGGGCAGGTCCCGGGCAGGTCCCGTGGGTAGCGCCTCTAGGCGATGCTTCCCGCGCGGCGGCCGAACACCGAGCCCGCCGCGAGCCCGGACCCTCCGGGGTAGTTCCCGCTGAACAGGCCGCCGAGCATCTCCCCGCAGACCAGCAGCCCGGGGATGGGGTTTCCGCGTTCCGAGAGGACTCGGCCATGGGTATCGGAACCGAGCCCGCCGAACGTGAAGGTGATACCGCAGGTGACCGGGTAGGCGTAGAACGGGCCGGTCTCGATCGGTGAGGCCCAGTTGCTCTTCGGCGGCTCGACACGGGCCGCGCGTCCGTCCAGCACATTCGGGTCCAGCGTGATCGATCTGTCGATCGAGGCGTTGAATTCCGAGACGGTCCTGCCGAGTCTCTCCGCGTCGACGCCCATCTTCTCGGCCAGGCTCTCGATCGTGGCGGCTTCGAACACCGAGACGCCGGGCATGTCGTATTCCTCGGTGCGCAACATCGGCCGGAGGGTGGCGTCGAAGAGCTGGTAGGCGATCGAATCGGGCTGCGCCAAGATCTCACGCCCGTATTTCGCGTAGGTGTAGTTACGGAAGTCGGCGCCTTCGTCGAGGAAACGGTCGCCGCGATTGTTGACCACGATGCCCAGCGGATACGACTGTCGCGTGAGCCTGTTGGTCAACGCCCGGTTGCTCTCGTTGTGGTCGGCCAGGGCGTCCCATGCGGTGCTGTGACAGGTGCTCCAGTCGCCGCCGCGGCGGGCGCCGATCGCCAGGGCCGCTTCCAGCAGGGTGCCGGTGTTGCAGGGCGTCCCGCGCACCTTGGCGTTCTCCCATCCGGGACCGAGGTGCTTCCTCCTCATCTGCGCGGATGACTCGAAACCGCCGGCCGCCAGGATCGTGCTCTGTGCCCTCACCTCCCCGGCACGTCCCTCTGTGGTGCGGTACCGCACGCCGACGACGGCGCCTGCGGCGATGATGAGGTCCTCGACGACGTGGCCGTAGCGGATCATCACGCCTTCCTCGACGGCGACACGGGTGTGGTCCGCCATCAGCCCTTCACCCCCACCGGTGTTCCCGATGTGGAGTCCGCCCCAGAAGAGGTAGCTGCCATCGGGACGTTCATACGCCTGCCGTTCGTACATCAGGCGGTACCGCAGGCCGCGTCCGTTGAGCCACCGCAGAGTCTCCAGGCTCTCCTCGACCAGGACCTTCGTCAGATCGGGGTCGTTGCGGCCGTCGGTGACCTTGGCCAGGTCCGCGGCGTACTGCTCGGCCGGGTACGGCGGCACCACGGTGACCGCATGCCGTTCGTCGGGATCGACGATGTCTGCGATGTCCGCGAACCCGTTGTGGGCGATGCGCGTCGCACCGGCCGTGTAGTAGCTGTTTCCACCGGCGGCGTGCTCCTCGGCCTTCTCGAGCAGGACGACGGCGCGGCCCCGGGCGATCGCGGCGTGTGCGGCGGTGAAGCCGGCGTTGCCTCCGCCCACCACGAGCACCTCGGTGTGGAGGGTCGGAAGGTCGCCGGAATCGGGTGTTTCGGTGGGCACGTGTGACTCCTGGAATCCGTTGCGGGCAGAGCGGACGGTCAGTACTCGATGAGGGCCCTGCCGGTGACGGTGCCCGACGCGACGGCGTCGTAGGCGGCCTCGGCCCGGTCGAACGGGAAGCGCGCCGAGACGAGCAGTACCGGATCGAGCGCGCCGTCACGTACGGCTTCGAGCAGCTTCGGCATGTCCTCCCCCGGAACCGCGGCGTAGGACCCGACGAGGGTGATCTTGTTGCGCACGAACCCGTTCAGGTTCTCGATCCGGCCGGGCCCCCCGGTTCCGGCGAGACCGGAGACGACCACGGTGCCGCCTATCCCGACGATGTCGAGGGCCTGCGAGATCGTTCCCGGAGTGCCGATGGTGTCGAACACGACGTCGATCGGCGCTCCCCCGGCACGTTCACCGACCTTGGCGGCGAAGTCCTTCTCGTCGGCGTGCACGGTGCCGGTCGCGCCGAATCCCGTCGCCGCGGCGAGCGACTCGTCCCGCACGTCGCTGACCGTGACGGTGTTCGCGCCGGCGTGCCTGGCGAGGGCGACCGTGCACAGGCCGACGCCGCCGGCCGCGAGGACGACGACGTTGGCACCCGGCCGCACCTTCGCCGCCCGGTTCACCGCGCCGTAGGCGGTCAGCCCCGCGCACCCGAGCACGGCGACGTCGGTGAGGGGGATCGTCTCGGGCCACCCGCCCGGCAGCGGGAACACCGCTCCCGCCGGCAGCGCGACCATTCCGACGAGCCCGCCGACGCCCGACGCGCGCAGCGGGGTGCCGTCGAGTTCGTAGTACCTGGGCGTTCCGTCGTAGCGGAGCCCCTTCGCCTGCATCATCGTCCGGAACGGGCCGCAGTTGTCCTCGGCGCCGGACCGGCACGCCGCGCACGCACCGCACGGTACGAGGAACGTGCAGGCGACGCGGTCACCGGGTCGCACATGGTCCACGCCGGCCCCGACGGTGTGGACCACGCCCGCCACCTCGTGTCCGAAGATGTTCGGAGCCGCGACCGTGCCGTGCCCCTGAAGCTTGTGGACGTCGCTGTGGCACGCGCCGCAGGCGGCGACCTCGATCAGCACCTCCCGCGGACCGGGGCCGGTGACCCGAACCTCCTCGATGCGCAGGCCCGAGCCGACGCCGTGGAAGACCGCCGCCCGGCTGGTCCGCGTCGCGATCGTGTCAGGGGTCATCGTCGTGCTCCTGTCCTCCGCGATCATGTGTGGGCCGGTCATGTGTGGGCCGGTCATGTGTGGGGCGGTCATGCGGCGGGCGGTCATGCGGCGGGCGGTCATGCGGCGGGCGGTCATGCGGCGGCGAACGGGTCGTCGGGCTCGGCGTCGGAGTAGTCGATGACGACGCTCTTGATCTCGGTGTACTCGCGCAGCACGGCGAGCCCGTTCTCCCTGCCAAGGCCGCTGGACTTGTAACCACCGTAGGGAAGCGTCCAGTGGACGGGCCGGAAGGTGTTGACGGACACCGTCCCTGCCTCCAACCGGGCCGCGACCCGGTGCGCGCGGGAGACATCACGGGTCCACAGGCCGGCGACCAGCCCGTAGCTGGTGTCGTTGGCCAGGCGTACCGCCTCCTCCTCGTCGCCGAACGGGATGACGGTCAGGACCGGGCCGAACACCTCTTCGCTGGCGACGGTCGACCTGTTGTCGAGCCCTTCGAAAATGGTGGGCTCAACGAAGTAGCCCTTATCCAAGCCTTCGGGTCGTCCGCCTCCGGTGACGACTCGGCCGCCTTCCGCGCGACCGACGTCGAGGTAGTGCCGCGTCTTGGCGAGTTGTTCGGCGGAGGTGTGCGGGCCGATGTGCGTCGCGGGGTCCAGCGGCATACCGACACGGATCCGCTCGGTTCGCCGGACGATCGCGTCGAGGAATTCCGGGTAGATCTCGCGCTGGAGGAACAGCCGGGACCCGAGCGAGCAGGACTGGCCGGTGGAACGGAACGCGCTGTGGGTCGCCACCGTCGCGGCGCGGTCGAGATCGGCGTCCGCGAACACGATGTGCGGTGACTTTCCCCCGCATTCGAACGACACTCTCTTGAGCCCGGTGGACGCCGCCTTCATGATCGCCTGCGCCGTCGGATAGCTGCCGGTGAACGAGACCTTGTCGACGCCGGGGTGCCCGACGAGGTGCGTCCCCGCGTCGTTCCCGAACCCGGGGACGATGTTGACGACGCCGCCGGGGAAGCCGGCCTCGACGATGAGCCTCCCGAGTGCGATCGCGGAGACCGACGTGAGCTCGGACGGCTTGAGCACCACGGTGTTCCCCATGGCCAGGGCGGGTCCGAGCTTCCAGGCGTAGAGGCTGATCGGCGAGTTCCACGGCGTGATCGCGGCGACGACACCGACGGGTTCGACGCGGGTGAAGGCGTGCGTATCGGTCTGGTACGGCACGACGGTGCCTTCGACCTTGTCGGCCGCACCGGCGAAATACCGGAGCCACTGCACCGCGCGCCGGACCTCGCCCACCGTGTCCCGCAACGGTTTCCCGTTGTCCCTCGTCTCGATGCGGCCCAGCCTTTCGGCGTCGCGTTCGAGGAGGTCGGACAGGACGTGGAGCAGTCGTCCGCGCTGCGTGGCCGTGAGCCGTGACCACGGCCCGCCCAAGGCGTCGCGCGCCGCGGCGACGGCGAGGTCGACGTCGGGCCGGGAGCCTTCGGGCACCGTCGCCCACACCTCCTCGGTCGCCGGGTCGATCGAGGCGATCGTACGTCCGGACATCGGAGGCACCCAGTGCCCGCCGATCAGCAGGTTCGTGTTCTCGATGACGCTGGCGATGCCGGTCACGTCACGTCCTCCACGACTTTCGCCTCCGCTCTTTCGACGGGGGTCAGCACGCCCTCCTTGGTCTCGGGTCCGAGCAACGCACCGATGAGGAGCAGGGCCCCGCCGACCAGATAGAGGACGACCGTCGTGTGGGCGGCCTCCATGAAGTGCGCCAGCCCTCGTTCGTAGAAGGCGTAGAAGGCAGGGACGATGATGGCGAAGCTGTAGCTGATCCCGTAGCCGGTCGCGCGCAGTTCGGTGCGGAACCGTTCGGAGATGTAGGCCGCTGTGCAGCCGAAGCAGCAGATGGAGCTGAGCACGAGTCCGGTGGTCAGTGCCGCCAGACCCGCGAACGACGTAGCCACCTCGTTGACGACGGCGAGGTAGAACAGCGGCGCGACCACCGCTCCCAGGCCGCCGCACCAGGCGAGGAAGACACGCCGCCCGATCCGCTGGCTCAGGGCTCCGGACAGCGGATACGCCGCGATCAGGAAGAGCTGCGCCACCACGATGATCGCGGTACCGCGCTGGGAGGAGACCCCGTCCAGTGACCGCAGCGTCACCGGGAACGATGCCGAGGTGGCGTTCGACAGGATCCAGACGCCCGTCATCATGATCAAGACCTGGCGAAGGCTCCTGGCCGCGGTTCCGCGCACGAGTTGCCGCGCGGGACTCACCTTCTTGACCTCGACCTTGAGGAACGCGGGCGACTCCTGGACCGTGCGGCCGTAGTAGACGGCGAACGCGAAGGTCGCGAACGCGCCGACGACGACCGGGATGCGCCAGCCCCACACCTCGTATGCCGAGCCGCCATCGCCGCCGCCCGAACCGCCGGTGGCTCTCAGCAGCAGGTAGGTGAAGAGCGACACGATGCAGAACGCGATGGGGAACCCCATCGTGATCAAGCCGCCGTAGAGTCCGCGTTTGCGGACCGGGCTGCTTTCCATCGCCAGCGGGATCGCGCCGGTGTACTGGCCGCCGAGGAACACGCCGGTGGCGAACCGCAGGGCGATCAGCAACCCGATCGACGCGAAGCCGATGGCCGAGTAGGACGGGACGAAGGCGAGCAGCAGCGTCCCGGCCGCGCTGCCGTACATCGCGATCAGCGTCGCCCTGCGCCGGCCGGCGGTGTCGGCGACGGTGCCGAAGATGACGGCGCCGAGGGGCCTGCCCAGCAGCGTCGCGGCGAAGACGAGGCCGTTGGCCAGGGCGCTGGTGCCGGACGCCACGTCCTTGGCCATGAAGTAGTGCAGCGCGGGCGCCAGCGCGATGACGGGCAGGTAGATGTCGTAACAGTCGATCGCGAAGCCGATGGCGGCGCCGCGGGTGGCGCGTCGACTGCGGACCGCGGTGTCCGATGTGTCCGACGGAATGGAGTCCATCGTTGAACCTTCCGGGTCAGGTGAGGTCCGGCGGGCTGCCGGGGTGAAGCCAGTCGTCGAGCACGGCGGCGAAGTCGTCGAGCTCTTCCATCGGGTAGTGGCCGATGCCGTCGAGGACGGTGAACCCGCTGCCGGGGATGGCGGCGGCGGTGCGTTCGGCCGAGTCCGCGTCCATCCAGAAGTCGTCAGCGCCGACGACCACGTGGCACGGGCAGGTGATGCGCGCGAGGCGGTCCCGCAGATCGTGGCGGGCCCAGCCGATCAGGTCACTGGTGGAGACCTGCGGGTCCTCGCGCCGGTGCATCCGGGCGATGATCTCGGCCCGTGCACCGGGAACGGCGGCGCCGCAGGCGGCGAGGGTGCCGTAGTAGGTTCGGTCGGAACGGCTCGGCGACACCGTGTCGTGCAGCGCGCGGTTGAGGCCGGCCTCGTTCTGGCCGTCGTTGCGGGCGTCCGCGGCCATCGCCACGATCCCGGCCAGCCGGTTCGGGATGCGGGTGCCGATGTCCAGCGCGATCTTTCCGCCGATCGAGCATCCGACCACGTACGGATCCGCCAGGCGGAAATGGTCGATGACCTCGACGCACCATTGCGCGTAGACACCGAGGTCGGTGACGGGCCCGGCGTCGAGCATCTCCGACCGCCCGTGGCCAGGAAGATCCACCACGACGGCCCGGTATCCGCGGGCGGCCAGACCACCGACCGCGGCGCGCCACTGGGCTCCGCTCTGGCCCGCCGAATGGACGCACAGGATCGGTTCACCCGCACCGTAGGACTCGGCGAAGGCGGTCCGTCCCCAGAGCGGGAAGTAGTGGGCGGTACCCGAGATCGCGGCCGGCGCGGGCTCCGGGGTGCCGGCTGTGGATGTCACCGGGGTGCCTCCAAGGACGTCATCGTGCGGGCGGTCTCGACGAGGCGGTGCAGTGTGCTGGTCATCTGCAGGTACACGTACGCGTTGCCGCCGGCGGAGAACTCGCCGCGATGGGCGCGGACGACGAAGTCGTTGCGATCGGCGGTGAGCAGTTCGGCCCACGCCCGCTCGGTGCCGTGCACGGTGAAGGTCGGGCCGGCGGGAGTACGCCGGGTGACCTCGAGGATCTCGCCCCGGTAGATGCGGAACTGGATCGTGTTCTTCTCCGAGGCGAGCGCGATCGAGCCGTCGAACAGCTGCGCGCTCGCCGCGAAGTCCGCGTCGGCGGCGAGGCGTTCGGCCAGCGCTCTGCCCCACTCAAGGGTCACGGGCGCGGCGGCCGCCTCCCCGGCGCCGGCGGTGGACGATCGGGCGCGCACCAGGAACGCGCTGGTCCCCCACTGGAGCACGCGTCCGGCGTCGTCCTTCAGCTCGATATGCCGATCCACCACGCCCCGGTCGCCGGCACTGGTCCGCCGGACCGAGGTCACCGTGGTCTCGTAGTGCATCTTCGTGTCGGTGGTCACCGGCAGCAGGTAGCGCCAGTGGGTGTCGAGCAGCCCGAGGACGGTGTCGGCCACGATCCCGCTCTCGTGCAGGGTGCCGAAGTACCGCGCGAGGCCGAGGGGACCCTGCGCGACCAGGCCGGGATAGCCGGAGGTGGCCGCGCGTTCCGGGTCCAGGTGCATCGGGTGCAGATCGCCGGAGACCTCGCCGAAGGCCCGCAGATCCCCGGCGTCGGCGATCCAGTCGCCACTGCGGTGACGCATACCGAGCCGGAAGTCCTCCAGATACAGCGAAGGCGCCGGATCCGGCGTGGCGGAAGGCGGTGATGTCACAGCGTCGTCCGTTCGTCGATCTAGTGAACGTTCGTTCGTTCAGGACGGTAGCCGCAGATGCTCAGCTCGTCAACAACTCTTTCACCAGCAGCTTGACGACCCACATGATCAGGGCAAGTGCTTGACGGAAGGCCGAAGCAGGAGCAGTATCTTCACATGAACGAACGTTCTTCCAAGCGTCAGACGAAGGTGGTCGCCTCTCGCGAGGTCGTGTTCGCCAGCGCTCTCCAGGCGTTCGCCGAGCGCGGCTTCCACGGCGCGTCGATGCGCGAGATCGCGAACCGGGCGGGCATGAGCCTGTCGAACCTGTACAACCACTCGCCGTCGAAATCGGACCTGCTGGTCGAGTTGCTCAAGACCGCCAACTACAACCACCTCACCGAGACGGAGTGGGCGGTCTCGGCGGCGGGCCCGACGGCGGTGGACAGGCTTGAGATGGCCACCCGCGCCTACGTGACCTACATCCTCGAACATCCGTTGGAAGCGCTCGTGGCCCACACGGAGCTGCGGTACCTGGACAACGACGCACGGAAACGGCTGGTCATCGCCCGCGACCGGCTTGAGGCGATCTTCGAGAACATCGTGCAGGACGGGATGCGGGCGGGCGAGTTCCATACCCCCTATCCCCACGACGTGGCCAGGAACCTGTTGACCATGTGCGCGGGAATCGCCGAGTGGTATCGCCCCGACGGCCCGATGACCAAAGACCAGATAGCCGAGCAGTTCGCCCATTACGCCACCCGGCTTGTCGAACATCACTGAAAGTCAGCGTGTCGACGCGCCGATTCGAGAGGAACGACCGTGACCGAGACCGTCTACCACCTGCTGGCCCGATCTTCGACACGCCGGCCGCACGCCGCCGCGGTCATCGACGAGTCTGCGGTCGAAGGCGGTCGATCCCGCAGTTTCTCCGAACTGCTCGCGGACGTCGACAAGTTCGCGACGGGCCTGGCCGCCCTCGGTTTCCGGCGCGGCGACGCCCTCGCCCTGTACCTCCCGAACTGCCGGCAGTGGCCGACGGTGTTCTTCGCCGCGGCGAAGATCGGTGTGCTGCTCGTTCCGCTCAACACCCGCTATCGGGCGAACGAGATCTACCATCTGCTCCGGACCAGCAGGGCGCGCGGCCTGATCACCGCCCCGATGTTCGAGGGCATCGACTTCGGGCGGCGGCTCGACGACGTCTGGCAGCGGATCCGCGAAGCGCCGGAGTCCGTCAAGCTGGAATGGTTGATCACTGTCGGGCCCCCGCCGCAAGGTCCGCTCCCCGACTCCGTCCGGACGATGGAATTCGCCGAAGTCGCCTCGTCGAACGGACCGGGCCAGGCGACGGCCCGCCCGGACGACCCGCTGATCGCCTTCGGGACCTCCGGCACGACGTCGGCTCCGAAGCTCGCGGTGCACACGCACCACACCGTCACCCTCCACGCGAACGCCGTCGCCGACCGCGAGAACCTGCCGGAGCACTCCACCCAGCTCAACGTCCTCTCCCTGAACGGAACCTTCGGTTTCGTGCCGTTCATCGCCGGGATCGCCGCCGGGACCACGGCCGTGCTCCTGCCCGCGTTCGACCGGGGGCGCATCGTCGACGCGATCACCTCGCACGCCGTCGACTACCTCGTCAGCGCGGAAGGCCCCCTGCGCGAACTGCTGGAGGACGACACCTTCCGGCGGATCGAACCGCGCACGCTGCGGACCGTGGTGACGGCCGGAACGGCGATCTCCGACATCGTCTCGTCCGCCGCCACACTGGGCATCGCCGCGTTCAACGTCTACGGCTCGTCGGAGTTGTTCGCCTTCGCCGGGAAATGGCCGCCGAACTCGGATGCCGGAACCCGCACGGTCCCGGGCGGAATGCTCGTCGACGCGGCGATGCAGGTGCGCGCGGTCTCCACCGAAGACCACACCACCGTGCTGCCGCCGGGCGAGGACGGGGAACTCCAGTTCCGCGGTGACACGCTGTTCGTTGAGTACCTGAACAATCCCGATGCCACCGCCAACTCGAGGACCGAGGACGGCTGGTTCGGCACCGGCGACGTGGGATGTACCAGGGCCGACGGCAGGTCGTTCGAGTACCGGTCGCGCCTGGGCGACGCGATGAGGCTGAAGGGCTACCTCGTCAACCCCGCCGACATCGAGTCGACGCTGAACGGCCACCCGGCGGTCGCCCAGGCGCACGTCGTCAGCGTCCGGGACCATCGGAGCGGAGACGATCTCGCCGTCGCCTTCGTCCAGGTGCGCGAGGGCGCCACCGCCTCGGAACAGGACCTGGTCGCCCACTGCAGAGCGAACCTCGCGAGTTTCAAGGTGCCCACCCGTGTCCGCGTCGTCGACGACTTCCCCACCACCGCGAGCGCCAACGGCGACAAGATCCGCAAGGACAAGCTCCGCGCCAAGGCGGCGTGGGCACTCGGAATCCCCACGCCCACCTTTCGCGACAAGGACGGTCTCATGAGCTCTCCCGAACCCCAGCCCATCCGATCCGACATCGCGTGGGCCACCCCCGACCGCGTCGTCGTCCACGGATATGACCTCCCGCACGACCTGCTGGGCAAGGTCAACCTGGGCGACTTCGCCTACCTCGAACTGTTCAAGACCCTTCCCACGGCCCAGGAGTCGATCGTCTTCAACTCCTTGGTGGTCTCCCTCGTCGAGCACGGTCTGACGCCGAGCGCACTGGTGTCGCGCCTCACGGCGCTCGGCGCCCCGGAGTCGCTCCAGGGCGCCGTGGCCGCCGGTCTGCTCGGACTCGGCGACACGTTCGTTGGAACGATCGAAGGCGCGGCGAGGATCTGCCAGTCCCTGCCCGACGACGGTTGGCAACGCGACGAGACCCTGCTGCGCAAGCACGCCCAGGCGATCGTCGACGAGTCGCGTGCGGCGCGCAAGAGCATCCCCGGCCTCGGCCATCCCGTGCACAAGCCGAACGACCCCCGGGCGGAGCGCCTGTTCGAGATCGCACGGGAGAACGGTCTCGACGATGCCAACGAACGCCTGTTCCGCACGATCCGGGCACGCGCCGAGGACGCCACCGGCACGGTGCTCCCGATCAACGCGACCGGCGCGATCGGAGCGATCGCGAGCACCCTGCGGGTGCCCTGGAACGTGGCCCGCGGCCTCGGCGTGATGGCACGGGCGATCGGGCTGGTCGGCCACCTCCTCGAGGATCGGGAGCGTCCTCTCGCGAAACCCGTGTGGAACGACGCGGAGGCCCGGTCGACGTCGCACCGCGGCTGATCGGCACCGCTCGTGACCGGCACCGCTCCTGGCCGGCACCGCAGCTGCTAGCCCGCGCCCGCCGGCGCCTCTTCGGCCGACAGGGGACGCGCGACGTCCTCCAGCGATCTACGGGCGGCCTCCACCCCGATGAGCAGCTCGACGATCCCCGCCGCGATCATCAGCGCGGCGCCGAGGAAGTAGCCGGCGGCGACCGCCGAGACCCGCGGTCCTGAGCGTCGTTTTCACCCTCGCACGGTTCCCCATTTACGACATTTATGCCGATGTCGCCGCCAGAGGGTTTACCGCCACGGGGTTTTCCTCAGGGCCGGAACGTGCGACCTTGGCAGGACACAGCCCGGCGACCGGCCCCCGGCGGCCGTCGTCCCCCGGGTCCGAACCGGCAGCGGAGCGTGAGGCATGCGGATTCGCGACATCCTGCGGAGGAAGGGAGACACGGTGGCCACGGTCCGGCCGGACGCCACCGTGCGGCAGTTGCTCGCCGTCCTGGCCGAGCACAACATCGGGGCGGCGGTCGTGTCGCCCGACGGCGCCTCGATCGCCGGCATCGCGTCCGAACGCGACGTCGTGCGGCGCCTGCACGAGCACGGCGCGGCGCTGCTGGACCGCCCCGTCTCGGAGATCATGACCTCGGAGGTCCGCAGCTGCGGCCCCGGCGACAAGGTGGAGGACCTGCGTCACACGATGACCGAGCACCGGTTCCGGCACGTGCCGGTGGTGGAGGACGGCCGGCTCGCCGGCATCGTCAGCATCGGCGACGTGGTCAAGAGCGCGATCGACGAACTGCAGAGCGAGCGCGAGCATCTGGTCGACTACATCCAGCGCGCGCCCTGACCCGCCCTCGTCCCGCCGCCTGCGTCCGACGCGGGGATCAGACGTAGGCGGGCAGGGGACGCCCGGCCGGGGCCGCCTGGACCTCCCGGTAGGCCCCGGCGAGCCGCTCGATCGCCGTGCGCAAAGTGGCAGGTGGCAGCACGTACGGGAGTCGGACGTAGTCCTCCAGGACTCCGTCCACGCCGAACACCGGGCCCGGCACCACCCGCACATCCGAGCGCTCGGACGCCTCGGCGACCAGGGTCGCGACGGGCGCGCCGATCCGTACCCACAGCGACATCCCGCCGGCGGGCAGCCGGAACTCCCATCCGGGCAGCAGCTCGCGCAGCGCCTCCGCGAGGGCATCGCGGCTCCGTAGCAGGCTCGCCGCCCGCTCGGCCCGGACCTCCTCGACCCGCAGCAGCAACTCCTGGACGATCAGCTGGTCGAGGACGGGGCTCGCCATGTCGAACGGCTCCCGGGCCAGCACCAGGCGGCGGGCCAGCGGCGCCGTCGCGCGGATCCAGCCGATGCGCAGCCCGCCCCACAGCAGCTTGGACGCCGACCCGATCGTGATCACCCGGCCGCCGGTGTCGAACGCGGCGGCCGGCGGCTCGCGCGGCGCGTCCGGGTCGTGGGCGAGGTCGGCGAACGTCTCGTCCACGACGAGGAAGGCGTCGGCGCGGCGGGCCCCCTCCACCAGCGCCGCGCGGTCCTCCCCGGTCATCAGATGGCCGGTCGGGTTGTGGAAGTCGGGGATCATGTAGGCCATCCGGACGGCGGCCTGCCGCATGCTTGCCGCGGCCAGCTCGACGTCCCAGCCCCCGTTCACGCCGACCGGGACGAGCCGGGCGCCGCGGCGGCGCAGCGCGCCCAGGGCGTGGGGATAGGTCGGCCGTTCCACCATGACGGGGTCGCCGGGCTCGACGAGCGAGTGTGTCAGCAGCGTGAAGGCGTGCTGTGCGCCGGTGGTGACGACGATCTGGTCGGCGCGGGTGGGGACGCCGCGCGCCGCGTACCCCGCGGCGATCACCTCGCGCAGTCCCGCCAGCCCCGCCGGTTCGTACCCGGGGCCCGCGCTGTAGCGGGGCAGTTCGGCGACGGCCGCGGCGACCGCCTCCTCGAAGATCTTCGGGGCGCCCGGGGTGGCGCAGCCGAGATCGATGAAGCCGCCGCCGGGCGGCAGGTGGGCCCTGCCGAAACGCCCGCTGGAGGTCGCCCCCGGGCGCGGGCGGGGTTCGGCGCCCGACATCCCGGACGGCGGCAGTGCCGTCCAGCTCCCCGCGCCCTGGCGGCTCTCGATGTAGCCCTCCTCGCGGAGCCGATCGTAGGCCGCCGTCACGGTGGTGCGGCTGACGCCGAGCGCGGCGGCCAGGTCGCGCTCGGCCGGCAGACGCATCCGCAGCGCGAGCCGCCCGTCCAGAACGAGCCCGCGCACCGCCTGGGCAAGCGCCGCGTAGACGGGGCGCTCGCGCGGCACGTCACCGAGGAGCCGGGCCAGCTGCACACCGTTCACGTAACGCATGGTCATACAGACCACTTTCACATATTGGCCCTGCAAATACCAGGCCACTGTCCGCCACCATGGAGCCATCAGGCGACGACATGAGCATGGAGCGCGACAATGGCCTTGATGGTACGCCGTCTGGTGCAGCTACACGCCGGATTGGCCTTGTACGGGCTCGGGATCGCCCTCCAGGTCTCGTCCAGCCTGGGCAACGACCCGTGGGACGTCCTCCACCAGGGCCTGTCCCGCCGGTTCGGCCTGTCGATCGGTGCGTGGATCGTCATCGCGGGCGCGCTGGTGATGCTCGGCTGGATCCCGTTGCGGCAACGGCCCGGCCTCGGGACGATCTGCAACGTCGTCCTCCTGGGGGCCTTCGCCGACCTGTTCCTGTGGCTGCTGCCCGATCCCGGCGGCCTCGCGGCCCGGTGGGCGTACCTGGTCGCGGCCGTTCTCGTCGGTGGCTTCGCCACCGGCTGCTACATCGGCGCGGGGCTCGGCCCCGGACCCCGCGACGGCCTGATGACGGGCCTGGCGGCGCGGGGACGCTCGATCCGCGTCGTCCGCACCGGCATCGAGCTGACGGTTCTGGCCGCCGGCTGGCTCCTGGGCGGGACGGTCGGGATCGGAACGGTCCTCTACGCGGTGGCCATCGGTCCCCTCACGCACGTCTTCCTCCCGGTCCTGACGGTCGACAAGCCCGCGCCGGAACCCGCCTGGCACGGCGGTCATCTACCTGAGGAGACGGATCACCTGGTCTGCCAGAGCCGCTAGAAGGGGCGCCGCTTCGGACTTCAGCTCGTCCAGGGTGCGCGGACCGTCGGCGAGGCTGAACGCCGCGGTGAGGCCGAGCTCGTGGAGCCCTCCGAGCGGGCCTGCGACACCTCCGGCGAGGGCCACGGCGGGCACGCCGCGCTCGCTGGCGAGGGTCGCGACCGCGGAGACGACCTTGCCGCCCGCGGACTGCCCGTCCACCCGCCCCTCGCCGGTGATGACCAGGTCGGCCCCGGTGAGGGCAGCGGGGAGCCCCACGGCCTCGGCGACGAGGGCCGCGCCGGGGGCCGGCTCGGCGCCGAGTGCGGCGACGAGACCGCCGCAGGTCCCGCCGGCCGCGCCCGCGCCGGGAAGGTCGTGGACGCGGACGCCCGAGCGGGCCGCGAGGACGTCGGCGAACCGGGTGAGCGCCGCGTCCAGCTCGCGGACCTGGGCGGGCGTCGCGCCCTTCTGCGGCCCGAACACCGCCGCGGCGCCGGAGGGCCCCACGAGCGGATTCGTCACGTCGCAGGCGACACGCACGCGGGTGGCGCGGACCTCGGCGGGGACACCGGAGTCGTCGATGCGCTCCAGCCGGGCCAGCGCCGCGCCGCCCGGCGGCAGCCCGCCGCCGGACACGTCGAGGAAACGCATGCCGAGCGCACCCAGCAGGCCGGCGCCACCGTCGGTGCTCGCGCTGCCGCCGACGCAGACCAGCACGTCGCGGGCACCACGCCGGACGGCATCGGCGATCAGCTCGCCGGTGCCGGTGGACGAGGCGCCCAGCGGGTCGGGCGGGACGTCCTCGACGAGCGGCAACCCGGACGCGGCGGCGAGCTCGACGACCGCCGACGACCCGTCGCCCGAGAGCGCGTAGCGGGCCGTGACGGGGCGTCCCAGGGGATCGGTGGCGGCGACCTCCACCGGCACGCCGCCGCGGGCGGCCAGGAAGCAGTCGAGCGTTCCCTCACCGCCGTCCGCCATCGGCACGGCGACCACGTCCGCGGCGGGTGCGGCGCGGCGCACCCCGGCCTCGATCGCGGCGCAGACGGCCGCCGCGGACAGGCTGCCCTTGAACGAGTCCGGCGCGATGACAACGCGCACGCGGGTCAGTGCTCCGCGGCGAGAGCGGTGAGGACGGAGGCGAACTCCTCCGGCAGGACCAGCGTGTCGCCCTCGTACCGGGTCTCCAGCAACGTCAGCTCCCCCGCCCGCCACCAGTACAGGTGCGGGCTGAGCGATCCCGGGCCCTCCTCGTAGGCGCGGTGGGCCTGCGCCTGGAGCTCGTGGGCGGCGGCGACGGCCGCCCGGTAGCGGGCACGCGGGGAGTTCTCGGCGATCCGCAGCGAGTGCGCAACGATCAGGCTGCGGTTGGGAGCGATGACCAGCGCCCCGTAGGGGCCGATCGGCAGATACTCCTCCAGCCACGCCAGGTGGGTCGCCGCGTAGAACGTCCAGCCGTGCAGCACCGACACCCGGACGCCGCCGAGCTCCTGCTCGTCGTGCTGGAGCGCCCCGTCCCCGCGCACGTTCGCGCGGCCGAGCATGAAGAGCGCGTCGCCGGACACCGGCCAGCCGTGCATCTCCTCGTTGCTGACGGTCCGGACGCTGGTGGGGGTGTCGACGACCACGACCTCGATCAGCCCGGGGGCGAAGGGCCGGGCGGCGAACCCGCCGTTGTCGGCCTCGACCGGGTGGATGCGGGTGCGCAGCAGATGCTGGGCAAGGTCGAAGTCGGACAGGTCGAGGGGCTCCTCCATCGCGGTGACGATCGTGGTGACCTGGTCGGAGACCAGAGCGGGCCAGTCGTCGCGGGGCACCAGGCGCGCCAGCTGGCGCAGGTCGCGCAGGCTGACGGGCAACCGGTTGGCACCCTCCAGCATGATCACTTCCCCGGGGTAGCGGCGGCAGGAATAGCCGAGGCTCTCGGCCACCAGCACCACCAGCGTCTCCAGGGTCCCGTCGTCCCCCGGGACGGGACGGGCGTGCCGTCCCCTCATCGCGCACCTCCCGGCGCTCGCAAGGTGAGTGCTTCGGCGTCCAACAGGGCGGGGGCGCCGAGCTCCAGGGTGCGCTGGCGTGGGCCGTGCCCGGCGGGAACGCCGGCGAGGACCGGCACGCCGAGCGGCCCGAGCCGCGCCGAGAACACCGCGTCCAGCTCGGCGGGGTCGCCGGACCGTTCCCACGAACCGAGCACCACTCCGGCCGCCCCGTCGAACCACCTCGCCTGGAGCAACTGGACGAGCATCCGGTCGATTCGGTACGGCGCCTCGGACACGTCCTCCAGGAAGACGATGCGGCCCTCGGCCAGCGGCGGCGCGTAGGGGGTGCCCAGCAGCGCCGTGAGGAGCGTGAGGGTTCCGCCGGTGAGCGGGCCCTCCGCCCGGCCCGGGGCGAGTGCGTGGGTCCCGGTCAGGACGTCCTGGTCGGTGCCGAACAGCGCCGCCCGCAGGCCGTCGCGGGTGAGGACGTCGTCGGCGCCGGTCGCGGCCGGGCCGAGGTCGGCGATGCGCCCCGCGGTCATCGGTCCGAACGAGGTGGTCACGCCCAGGCGCGTTCCGAACGCGACATGCAGCGCGGTGATGTCGCTGGATCCGTGCAGGATCTTGGGGTCCGGCCCGGTGACGGCGGCCAGCGCGTCCCAGTCGAGGTGGTCCAGGACGCGGGTGGCGCCGTAGCCGCCGCGCGCGCACACGACTGCGCGAACGCTGGGGTCGGACCAGGCGGCGGCGAGGTCAGCGGCACGGTCGGCGTCACCGCCCGCGAGCTGGTGCCAGTCGTCCCGGAGGGGGCCGGCCGCGCCGAGGTTGACTCGGTCGAGGGCATGCTTTCCGACCACGACGTCAAGGCCGAGATCACGCAGGACCGCGCAGCCCGCCTCCAGCCTCGCCGGCTCGGCGGGGCCGCTGGGCGCGACGACCGCGACCCGGTCGCCGGGCCGCAACGCCCTGTATCGGCGAGCTTCGTGCTGTGTAGCCCGCCCGTCGGGCATGCCGACGGCGGGCGCGTGAGATGACTCGTCGGCCACCTCCGCGCGGGCGCCCCCGCTCATCAACCCGATCCCTCCTCGCACCGCGACGCATAGAGCTTGTCAGGATCCGGACGCCAGCGGAAGGGGCGACCGGTCACGACCCGCCAACAGATCATCTCGCGTTTCCGGGCGCCCGGCACGCGGCCGGTCCGCCTTTGCCGGGCCCTGACCCCCGCCGCCGGAGCGCGCCCTCGATGTTCGCCGTGGTCAGCGCCCCTGCCCGGCCAGTCCCCCCGAATTCGGCCGGGGCGGCGAGCCCGGCGACTGCCGCGTCAGACTCGGCCCGCCGGTGAGGACAGGCAGGCATCTGGGGAGCGTCCATCCCCCAAGGCTAGGCCCGGAAAGCCTGCTGCGGGCGCGTATTCGCGGCCGTATTCGCATCCGATTCACATCCGATTCACATCCGAGTTACGCCGGCTCACGCCGCGTCCCTTCCCGGGATTTCGGTCAGACCGCACGGAGGGTCACGGTCCCTCGGCCCTCAAAAGGTGCCAAACTTGTTCCGGTATGAGATCGACGCCGCACATCCTCGTGATCAACGGCACCAAGGTCCGCCGCCCGGTCTTCGTTCTGGGCGCACCCCACTCCGGTGCGGACCTGCTGGCGCGTGCGGTCAAACGCTCGCCGGGCTTCCATCTGACCACGGGCCGCCCCGGCGTCCTGCGGGTCACCTACGCCTTCGCCCGGCAGCCGTCGATCGCCACGCAGCGTGGCCAGGGCGCGGCCCGCGTCCTGCGCGACGCCTACGCCGAAACCTGGCAGATCTCCGCGCGGGCGTGCGCGGAATGCTCGCCCGAATGCCGGGAACTGGGCGGGCTGCCGCCGGCCGAACCCGCCCCTCCCGGGCAGCCCGCCCGGGACGGTGATCAGCCCGGCCCCTGCGTCCAGCCCGCGGACATCGTGCGGTTCGCCGACGCCTCCCCCGACCTGATCTACAGCGCGGACGTCCTGCTGGACGCCTTCCCCGACGCCCAACTCCTCCAGGTGATCAGGGACGGCCGGGACGCGGTCGCCGACATGCTGGACGACGCCCGCTGCATGGCCTGGTTCAAGCCGGGGCTCGCCAATCTGGACGCGGTGTTCCCGAACCCGTTCCTCGGCGTCGAGGACCACACCGAGCGCAACCGGTGGCCGAGCGCCGCACCCGCCGTCAAGTGCGCGCTGCGCTGGCGCGGGTCGGTACGGCTCAGCGCGCGGCTCCGGCAGCAGGTCCCCGAGGAGCAGCTGTTCACCATCCGGTACGAGGACCTCGCGGCGCGGCCGCACCGGGTCGCGACCGAGGTGTCGGAGTACCTGGACGCGGCGATCTCCAAGTCGGTCCTGTCCGGCCTGGTCAGGTCCGGCGCGTGGGCCGCCGACGAGCACGGGGTCGGCACCTGGCGCGAGCGGCTGTCGCCCCGGCAGGCCGCCCAGGTGGAGAAGGTCGCCGGCACCGAGCTGCGGCGGCTCGGCTACCGGCTGGCCGCGGACGCCTGACTGCCGGTCTCCTCCGCGCCGCCGTCCTGGCGGGCGAACTGCGTGCGGTAGAGCTCGGCGTAGAGGCCGCCGCGCAGTAGCAGTTCCTCGTGGCGTCCCCGCTCGGCCACCCGCCCGCCCTCGATCACCAGGATCTGGTCGGCCTCCCGGATGGTGGACAGCCGGTGCGCGATCACCAGGGAGGTGCGCCCGGCCAGGGCCGTCCGCAGGGCACGCTGCACCGCCGCCTCGGACTCGGAGTCCAGGTGCGCGGTCGCCTCGTCCAGCACGACCACCGACGGCGCCTTCAGCAGCAGCCGGGCGATCGCGAGCCGCTGCTTCTCGCCGCCCGACAGCCGGTACCCGCGGTCGCCCACGACCGTGTCCAGGCCCTCGGCCATCGACGCGATCAGCCCGCCGACCTGCGCGGACTCCAGCGCTTCCAGGATCTCGGCGTCGGTGGCGTCCGGCCGGGCGTAGCGCATGTTCTCGCGGATGGTGTCGTGGAACAGGTGCGCGTCCTGGCTCACCACGCCGATCTCGCCGCGCAGCGAATCGAGCGTGACGTCACGGACGTCGGTCCCGCCGATCCGGATCGCGCCACCGGAGACGTCGTAGAGCCGCGAGACCAGGTGCGTGATCGTCGACTTGCCCGCGCCGGAGGGCCCGACCAGCGCCACGAGCTGCCCGGACGCCGCGGTGAAGTCCACGTCGAACAGGACCTCGCGGGCGGGGGCGGTGTCGGTCCGCGCGATCGACTCCAGCGAGGCCAGCGACACCTCCTCGGCCGACGGGTAGGCGAACCGGACGTGGTCGAACTCGATCGCCGGAGCGGCGGGCCGCGCGGTGAGCCCGTCCTGCGCCTGCGGTCCGTCCTGCGCCTGCGGGGTGCCCTGTGTCTGCGGGGTGCCCTGCGTCTCGCCCAGGGTGCGGGCGTCCTTGCGGTCGCGGATGAGGGGCTTGAGGTCGAGCACCTCGAACACGCGGTCGAAGCTCACCAGGGCGGTCATCACGTCCACGTGGACGTTGGACAGCGCGGTCAGCGGTCCGTACATACGGGTCAGCAGGGTCGCGAGGGCGACGAGCGTGCCGAGTTCGAGGCCGCCGTCCACGACGAGGAAGCCGCCCATGCCGTAGACCATGGCGGTGGCGAGCGCCGCGACCAGCGTCAGGGCGGTGAAGAACACGCGGCCGTACATGGCGGCGACGATGCCGATGTCCCGGACCCGCTCGGCCCGCTGGGAGAAGTTCACCTCCTCCTCGGCCGGGCGGCCGTACAGCTTGGCGAGCATCGCGCCCGCCACGTTGAACCGTTCGGTCATCAGCGAGCTCATCTCGGCGTCCAGCACCATCTGCTCGCGGCTGATCCGCGACAGCCGCCGCCCCACCCACTTGGCGGGCAGGATGAAGATCGGGAGCAGCAGCAACGCGATCAGCGTCACCTGCCAGGACAGGATCAGCATCGTCACCAGCACCAGGATCAGGCTGATCACGTTGGACACCACCGACGACAGGGTGGTGGTGAGGGCGCGCTGCGCGCCGATGACGTCGTTGTTGAGACGGCTGACGAGCGAGCCCGTCTGGGCGCGCATGAAGAACGCCACGGGCTGGCGCTGGACGTGCCCGAACACCTGCGTGCGCAGGTCGTAGATCAGTCCCTCGCCGATGCGCGCCGAGTACCAGCGCTGGGCCAGGCCGAGCACCGCCTCCAGCAGCGCGAGCCCGGCGACGGCGACCGCGAGCCAGATCACCAGATCCTGCCGGCCCGGCACGATGCCGCGGTCGATGATCGACTTGAGCAGCAGCGGGTTCGCGACGACGATCACCGCGGCGATGGTGTTCAGCACGAGGAACAGGACCAGCTCGCGAACGTAGGGGCGCGCGTAGCCGGCGATCCGCCTGACGGTGCCGGGCTTGAGCTTCTGCTGGGTGACGGACCCGTCCCGGCGGAACGAGGCCATCACCTGCCAGCCGTTGCCCGGCGATCCCGGCATCCCCACAAGCGCCTCCGAGGGGTCGCTGCCCGCCCTCAGAGCCGGGCGGGCAAGTGCGTAATCAAGTAAGCATCTCAGTCTCCGGAAGGATCAACGTCCCCTCCCCCGTCGCGCTTCCCCGCTCCGCTCACGGCGTAACCCGCAGCCGGCGCGAGGTCCACCCGCCGCGCACCCGGCACCGCCGGCGGGTGATCTTATGGACTTCCCGCGGTACCGGTAGTAAGAGTGATCAGCAACCTCCGGCTCATACCCCCCAGGAGCCCCCAAGTGAGACGACGCTTCCTGCGAAGCGGCGCCGGCATGATCACCCTCACCGCCGCGCTGCTCGCCACCACCGCACTCCCCGCGGGTGCCGCCGCGCCCACAAGGCCGGCGCGCTCCCCGGAGCCCGCCTTGAAGGTCACGGTGAAGGACGGCCGGACACAGCCGATCTTCTCCCGTGCCGACGCGGTCACCCAGACCGTCAGCATCGAGACCACCGCCGACAGCGACCACGACGGAGTCCGCGACCGTGTCGAGATGCGGATCATGCGTCCGAAGGAGACCGACACCGCCGGGCTCAAGGTCCCGACGATCCTGGAGGCCAGCCCGTACTGGGCGGGCACCCTCAACATCCCGAACCACCCGGTCGACATCGACGACCCGCAGGCGCGGGCGCTGGCCAACGGCAAGCGGAACGTGGCCGACGTCTTCCCGGGCTACTACGACAACTACTTCCTTCCACGCGGATACGCCATCGCGAACCTCGACAGCATCGGGACGGGCGGGTCCACCGGCTGCCCGACCGCGGGCGACCGCGACGAGCAGGCGGGCGCCAAGGCCGCGGTGGACTGGTTGAACGGCCGCGCGAAGGGCTGGGCACCGGACGGTACGCCGGTCCAGGCGGGCTGGTCCACCGGCAACGTCGGCATGATCGGCCAGTCCTACAACGGGACGCTGCCGAACATGGCCGCCGCCACCGGTGTCCGCGGCCTCAAGGCCATCGTGCCGATCGCGGCCATTTCGAGCTGGTACGACTACTACCGGGCCAACGGCGGCGTCCTCGCGCCCGGCGGCTACCAGGGCGAGGACCTGGACGTCATGGCCAAGATCGTGCTCACCCGGAAGAACCCCGAGGTCTGCGGCAAGGTCATCGACGACATCGCGGCCCGCCAGGACCGAGAGACCGGCGACTACAGCGACGTGTGGGAGCAGCGCGACTACGTCGACCAGGCCAGGAAGGTCCGCGCCGCGGTCATGGTGGTGCACGGCCTGAACGACTGGAACGTCAAGGTCAAGAACTCCGTCCAGTGGTGGAACGCGCTGAAGGAGGCCGGGGTGCCGCGCAAGCTGTGGCTGCACCAGGCCAACCATGCGACGCCGTTCCGCTGGCGCCTTGAGGAGTGGCTGCGCCAGACGCACGCCTGGTTCGACCGGTACCTGTACGACCTCCGCAACGGCATCGAGAACGAGCCGCGGGTCGACATCGAGCGTGCCCCGGGCCAGTGGGAGACCGCCAAGGACTGGCCCGTCCCCGGCACCCGGACGGTCCCGTTCAGTCTGAACGCCGGTGAGTCCGGCCAGCCGGGCATCCTCGGCGGCCGTCCCCGCCACGGTGACGCCCAGCGCTTCGTGGACGCGGGCAAGACCCGGACCGCCGAGCAGTTGCTGGTGAACGAGGACAAGGCCGACCCCAACCGGCTGGCCTACCTCACGCCCGCGCTGGAGGAGCCGCTCCGCGTCAACGGCATCCCGCGGATGTCGGTCAAGGCGTCGCTGGACGGACGGTCGCCGTACCTGACGGCGCTGCTCGTCGACTACGGCACCGACACCCGCACGACCGGCGCCCGCCGCGACACCGGTGAGCGCGTCTGCTACGGCCAGGGCGTGCCGGGAGATGACGGCTGCACCACCCGCCAGGCGTTGTTGACCGAGACCGCCCCGTTCAAGGTCATCACACGGGGATGGCTGGACGCGCGCAACCGGCACAGCCCGAGCCACACCGACCCGCTCGAACCCGGCAAGGCGTACAAGTTCCGCTGGGACTTCGAGCCGACCGACTACATCGTCAAGGCCGGGCACCGGCTCGGCGTGATCGTCCTGTCCACCGACTACGACTACACGCTCCGCTACCCGGCGGGCACCAAGGTCGCCCTCACACCCGGCGTCAGCAAGCTGCTCCTTCCGCTGGCCCGCGAGTCCCGCCGGTAACCGAATCCGTCCGCCCGCGGCGGGTCGTCGTTCTGGCAGTCGCCCTGACGACGACCCGCCTCGACCTGCCTGTGATGGACAGGGCTCGACGGGCCCACCAGGGCTCAGCGGGCGAACAGCTCGCGGAGGCGGCCGATCTGCTCGTGGCGTTCGGCGGCGCACTGCTGCTCAAGCGTGTTCTCCGGGGCCTGCCACAGCAGCCGCTTCGTGGCGGCGGCCGCCCCCGGGTTCACCGCCAGCAGGGCGGTGACCAGGTCGGAGACAGCGGCGTCAAGGCCCTCGCGCGGGACGACGGTCTCGGCCAGACCCAGCCGGGCGGCCTCCTCGGCCTGCACGGTGCGGGCGGTGAGGCACAGCTCCAGGGCGCGCGGGACGCCGACGATCTCGACGAGCGGCTTGGTGCCGGTCAGGTCGGGGACGAGCCCGAGCGCGGGCTCTTTCATGCAGAACTTCACGTCGTCGGCGACGACGCGGATGTCGCACGCCAGCGCGAGCTGGAAGCCGCCGCCGATGGCATGGCCGTGCACGGCCGCGATCGTGACGATGTCGGCGCGCCGCAGCCAGGTGTAGCCCTCCTGTAGCTCGGCGATGAATCGATCGGTGGCCTCGGCATCGGAGCCGTCGGCGAAGCCCTCGCCGTCACCGGAGAGCCCGGCATTGGAAAACAGGGCGAGATCGATGCCCGCGGAGAAGGACGGGCCCTCGCCGCGGAGCACGACGACGCGCACATCGGACGGCAGGGACCGGCCGATGGCGGCGAGTCCCCGCCATGTGGCGAACGTCAGGGCGTTGCGCCGCTCGGGCCGGTTCAGCGTGACGGTCGCGACGGCGCCGTCCACGTCCAGTCGCAGCCCGGCCCCGGCCAGGTCGACCCCTGCCAGGTCTGCCTCGCCTTCGGCCGTGACCGATTCCGGTCGCCGATCCGCACTCGCGTCCGCCATGGCGCTCCCTCTCCGCTGTGACCTGTCCTGTCGGTGACGGGCCAGAGGCCCAGCCGCCAGGCGGGAGGGAAGGACGCATGGGGGCGCACTGGGGCCCGCCCCGCCGTCCACGGGGCGGGACCCATCCCGTCCGCCGCCGCGACCGAACCCTACTGGGCCGGCCGCGACGGCGGATCAGGCGGTGCGCTCATCCGGGGGTCGGTGTCCGTTCAGGACTTCTTGCCCCGGGTCGCGCCGCCGCGACCGCGCAGGTTGACGCCGGACTCGGTCAGAATCCGGTGGATGAACCCATACGAGCGGCCGGTGGCGGCTGCCAGGGCGCGGATGCTCTCGCCGGAGTCGTACCTCTTCTTGAGGTCCGCCGCCAGCTTGTCGCGCTCGGCACCGGTCACGCGGGTGCCCTTCTTAAGGGTCTCGGCCACGAGTACCTCCCGTAGTGATGTGGTGACCGCTGCGTTATCCCCCGCCATGATCAGTCATTCCCGCGCGTTCGGCTACCCACTCGGCCAGAAAAGATCTGCGGAAGGCAGTCCGCAGGTCACGCAAGTGCCACCAGATCAGCAAACTCGTCACTCCAGATGTCTTCGACACCATCCGGCAGCAAAATCACTCTTTCCGGCCGCAGCGCCTCGACGGCGCCCTCGTCGTGGGTCACCAGCACGATGGCTCCGGCGAAGGTTCGCAGCGCCGCCAGGATCTCCTCGCGGCTGGCCGGGTCGAGGTTGTTGGTGGGCTCGTCCAGCAGCAGGACGTTGGCGCTCGACACCACCAGCATCGCCAGGGCGAGCCGGGTCTTCTCCCCGCCCGACAGGACCCCCGCGGGCTTGTCCACGTCGTCGCCGGAGAACAGGAACGAGCCGAGGATCTTGCGGACCTCGACCGGCGCCATCCCGGGTGCGGCGGACTGCATGTTCGCAAGGACCGAGCGCTCGACCTCCAGCGTCTCGTGCTCCTGCGCGTAGTAGCCGATGCGCAGGCCGTGACCGGCCACGACGGCGCCCGTGTCGGGCTTGTCGACCCCCGCCAGCATGCGGAGAAGGGTCGTTTTGCCCGCGCCGTTCAGGCCCAGCACGACGACGCGGCTGCCCCGGTCGATCGCCAGGTCCACGTCGGTGAATATCTCCAAAGATCCGTACGATTTCGACAAACCCTCCGCGGTGAGCGGAGTCCGGCCGCAGGAGGCCGGATCCGGGAAGCGGATCTTGGCGACCTTGTCGGCCTGCCGCTCGCCCTCCACCCCGGCGAGGAGCTGCCGGGCGCGGCGGTCCATCTGCTGCGCCGCCTTGGCCTTGGTCGCCTTGGCCCGCATCTTGTCGGCCTGCGACAGCAGCGCCGACGCCTGCCGGTGGGCGTTGGCCGTCTCGCGCTTGCGGCGCCGCTCGTCGGTCTCGCGCTGGTCGAGGTACTTCTTCCAGCCGACGTTGTAGATGTCGATCACGCTGCGGTTGGCGTCCAGGTGGAACACCCGGTTGACGACCGCGTCCAGCAGCTCCACGTCGTGGCTGATGACGACCAGGCCGCCCTGGTGGGACTTGAGGAAGTCGCGCAGCCAGACGATCGAGTCGGCGTCCAGGTGGTTGGTGGGCTCGTCCAGCAGCAGGGTGTCGGCGTCGGAGAACAGGATGCGGGCCAGCTCCACACGCCGCCGCTGACCGCCCGACAGCGTCCCGAGGGGCTGGGTCATCACCCGGTCCGGCAGGCCCAGGCTGGAGGCGATGGAGGCGGCCTCCGCCTCAGCCGAGTAGCCGCCCAGGACGTGCAGCCGCTCTTCCAGCCGCCCGTAGCGCCGGACGGCCTTGTCGCGGTCGGCTGCGGACGCGGCCGCCATCGCCTCCTCGGCGGCGCGCAGCTTGCGGATGACCTCGTCCAGGCCGCGCGCGGACAGGATGCGGTCGCGCGCCAGTTCCTCAAGGTCGACGCCACGGGGGTCCTGCGGGAGGTAGCCGATCGTGCCCGAGGACGTCACGCTCCCCTGCGCAGGCAGCGCGTCCCCCGCCAGCACCTTGGTGAGGGTGGTCTTACCGGCGCCGTTGCGGCCGACGAAGCCCACGCGGTCGCCGGGGTTGACCCGGAAGGACGCGGTCTCGATCAGCAGCCGGGACCCGGCGCGCAGCTCGATGTCGTTCGCGATGATCACAGTGACAGGGCTCCCCTGACGGACGGCTCGATGGACAGGCGCAAAACAGCGCGCCGCGCGGTCCTGCGACCGGGGCGCGCCTGGGCGGCCTGTCAGCTCGGGAGCGAAACCATCTGATCAGTGTACGTGACGTACTGCCCCGACCGTCCACGATGGCCGAACCTTACGGATCCGTCCGAACACATGTGTGAACGACCGCCGAGAGGCCAGGATGGTGGAGGTACGGGCGTGCGGCAACGGACCCGGAGTCGGAACCCGGCCCCGGCATCGAGGAATGGTGGCCAGATGACCCATGTGACGAGCAACGCGCCGACCGGGACGCCCACGTGGCTCGACCTCGGCATCCCCGACCTGGACCGGGCGAAGACGTTCTACGGGACGCTCTTCGGGTGGCAGTTCCAGGACGTCGGCGCCGAGGGCGGGCATTACAACATGTGCACGCTGCGCGGGGAGCCCGTGGCCGGGATGATGCAGAACCCTGACGAGGAGGCAACCGACTTCTGGTGGAGTGTCTACTTCGCCGCCGACGACGCCGAGGAGGTCGTCGACCGCGTCACCAAGGCGGGCGGAGAGGTGGTCCACCCCGCGATGGACGTGATGGGGCAGGGCCGGATGGCGATCGTGAAGGACCCGCAGGGCGGCCAGTTCGGCCTCTGGCAGGGGCAGGCCATGGTCGGCAGCGCCTACGTCAACGAGCCCGGGACGCTGGTCTGGAACGATCTGATCACGTCGGACGCCGACGCCGCCCGCGGTTTCTACACGTCGGTGTTCGACTACGGGCTGGAGCCCGTCCCGGGTGACATGGACTACACCGCCCTGCGTCGTCCCGACGGCGGCTTCATCGGCGGCATCCTCGGGGATTCGGCGGCCACGGCGTCCTGGGTCACCTACTTCGACGTCGCCGACGCCGACGAGGCGGTCCGGCGGGTACGGGCGGGCGGCGGCACCGTGGACGAGGAGCCGCAGGACACCCCCTACGGACGCATCGCGACGGTCCGCGACCCGTTCGGCGTCCCCTTCCGGGTGATGAAGACCGCGCCCACCCCGGGGTCGTGACACCGGCGGCGTGATCTCCGGACGGCCCGGTGTCCCGGGGCTCCGCACGTGCGGAGCCCCGGGACGCCGCAGGGGTCAGCCCTGGCGTTCGGCGGACAGCCGCTGGGAGATCGTGTGCTGGAGCCGCTGGAGCCCGGAGGTGCCGACCAGGCCGATCTGGCCTTCCAGGTCCCGCAGCAGGACGTCCTCGTTCATCACGACCTCGGACGACTGCATCAGCACGGTGCCCTGCCCGGAGAAGTCGAACTGGTGCTCCTCACCCGAGGATCCCCCGACACCGAAGATCATCCGCGCCGCGCCGAACGCGCCGCGCATGTAGGAGTGGTCGTAGTGGTGGCACGGGGACGGGCAGTCGGCCCAGCCGAGCAGCGCCTGCGGGTCCACCCTGATCGGCGGTTCGACGAAATGGACCGGCCCGTTGGAGGCGGCGACGAACCGTCCCGTCCCGATGAGCGTGAGGAACCCCGGGATGATCGACTGCTTGAGCTCCAGGCCCGGCTCGAACGCCAGCAGGTTCCCGGCCCGGACGGTGAGGTTCCCCTGGTCCAGGTCGAAGGAGTTGACGTCGAACCCGCGGTCGGCCAGGACGAGCTTGCCCTGCCCCTGCGCGACGATCCAGTCGTGCGCGTACAGCGGGGAGTTGAAGGTGTGCGCGACCAGCGCGTCCAGCGGGCCCGCCGACAGCGCCTCGAACCTGATCTGCCCGTAGTAGGCGATCATCTTGCCCTTCTGCGCGAACCACTGCCCGTTGAGGTCGACGCTGAAGGCGTAGGGGTTGACGTTGTCGTTGGACGGGAGCGTCCCGGCGTTCCAGGTCTGCGTGCCGAACATGCTCACGGTCAGATCTTCCTCTCGCTGGCCTGGACGTAGACGACACCGGAGCCGCTCAGTTCCAGCTGGAAGCCCTCGCCGGACCCGCGTCCGATCAGGTCCCGCAGCCCCACCGCGGTGGTGAGCTTGTTCTGCACCTGACCGCGGTGCGCCACGTACGCCTGCGGATCGACGTGGACGGGACGCTGCGGGCTGATCGGCAACTCCATGACGCCGCCGTGCGACAGCAGCCCGCACGACCCGTGCCCGGCCAGGGTCGTGGTGAACAGCCCCTGGCCGGTGACCGCGCCGCGGATGACGCCGCGGACGCCGCCCTGCTCGCCCATGAACATCGTCCCGACCTGGAGGGTCGCGTCGTGCACCAGCAGCCGGTCGGCCTCGACGTAGAGGTTGTCGGCGCCGTTCAGGTCGACGACGGTGACGTGCAGCCCGCCATGCCCGAACATGACGGTGCCCTGGCCGGTCACGTGCATCATCGCGGTCCGTTCGCCGGCGACGGCGCGCCCGAGGGTGCCGCCGATGCCCTGCCCGGCGGTGGCGGACGGCGCGAACGACACCGGCCCGGCGTAGGCGAGCATGGCGCCGCGCTTGCTGTAGACCTCCTGCCCCGGACCGACCGGCACCTGGAGCATCTTGGAGTTGATCGACTGGTATCCCGGCATCAGATCTCCAAGATTCCGCCGCGCTCGGCGGGCTGGACGTAGACCAGGCCGTGGCCCTGGTACCGGAACTGCACGCTCTCCCCTGATCCCTGGCCGAGCACCGTCCGCCAGTTGACGTCGGTGACGACGTCCTGCTGGAGCTGCCCGTGATGGGCGACGTAGGCGTGCGGGTCGACGCACAGCGGCATCTGCGGCGTCACCTCCAGCGCTATCGCGGGCCCGTCCGACAGCACCGCGACCGTGCCGTGCCCGTCGACCTTGGTGGTGGCGAGGCCCTGCCCCGTGCCCATCCCCCGCAGGCCGATGAACTGGACGCCGGTCTTCAGATTCCCGTCCAGTGCCAGCAGGCTGTCGGACTCCACGAAAAGCGTGTCGCCCGCGAGCTGGACGAGCGTGACCTCGGTCGCCTCGCTCGCCAGGTACACCGTCCCCTGCCCAGTGATCTCCATGAGGGTCATCCCCTCACCGGCGATCTTCCGCTTCAGGGCCCCGCGCAGGCCCTCGCCCCCGGTCATGCCCTGCCGTTTGAACGCCATCTGCCCCTCGTAGGCGACCATGGAGCCGTTCAGCGCCCGGATGGTCTCCCCCGCGAGATCGACGGCGAGCATTTTCGAGCCGTTCATTCGAAATTGCGCCACGGACGGAGAACATACCGGCACCTGGCCTGATCGCACCGGCGCGTTGCCGGTCCGTTGCGTCCGCGGATCAGGAAGGATATGTCCTCATGTGGATCGCTCCCGAACGCCGCAGCCTCAGCCGGTGGGCCGTACCCGGGCTCGTCTTGGGTGCGGGGGTGGTGGTCGGGGTCGTGCTGGCCGCCGATGGGCGGTCCGGGACGGCCCTCGTCGCGCTCGCCGCCCTGATCGGGTACTCGGCGTACCTGGCGTACCGGCGCAACGAGCCCGCGCTGCCGCTCAGCGAGGGCTTCGGCTCGGGCCACCGGGCACGCGCGCACCTGCGGGCGGCGGCGATGACCGGCGACGTGCTCACCGTGGCGGTGGTCGGGGCGCTGGTGGTGCAGGCGCTGCGCGGCGCCGACATCACCGTCTACGCCTGGCTCGCGGCGCTCGCGGGCGCGACGTATCTGCTGTCAGCCCTCGCCGGCGGGCGCGGGCTGTGATCGGATGGGCCGCATCCCGTGACATGCACCGCGACCTGCGCTGATGCCCGGCGAATTGTTGGTTAACTTCTCCTGACAACTACCGTTTCGGGGGAGTAGGGGGGACATGATGCGGCTGTGTCAGCCGTTGAAGTCCTGCTCCCGGCGCGTGCGGTGTTCCATCCGGTGGTCGATCTCGGCACCGGCACCGTCGTGGCCGTGGAGACGCACGCGGGCCCGCCCGCCGCGTCCAGTCCGTCGCCACGGGTCGATCCCGCGGCGGACGACGTCCGGCGCGCGGTCGAGGCGGCCCGAGCGACAGCGGACCTGGGCACCCCCCTTCCGCTGCAGATCGGCCTGCGGGCCGAGACCCTGACCCACGGAGACGCCTTCCTCGGCGAGTTGCATCACGGGCTCGGGGAGACGGGACGGCGTCCACAAGAGTTCATCATCTGCGTCGCGGGCGGTTTCCCGCCCGCGCAACGGCCGACCGTCGCCGCCGCCCTCTCGGGGCTGCGGCGGGCCGGCTACCTCGTCGGCCTCGCGGGCCTCGGCGCCGGGCATGCGCCGCTGGACCTGCTGGTGGACGGCGCGTCCTATTTACTGAAACTCGATCCCGAGCTGGCCCGCAGGGCCCGCGCGGAGCCACGCCGCTCGGCGCTGGTGGCGAGCCTGGTGGAGCTGGCGCACCGGCTCGGCACGCACGTCCTGGCGCCCGGGCTGGCCACGCAGGACCAGGTGGTGCACCTGCGCGAGCTGGGCGTCCGGCTCGTCCAGGGGCCGGCGCTCGCACCGCCGGAGTGGCGGCCGGGGATGCCCATCACCGTGCCGGTCGCCGCACGCGACGAACCGACGCCGCAGGACCTCGGGCTCGGCCCGCGCGTCTCGGAGTTCACGCTGCCTGCGGTGACCCTGCCGCACACCGCGACCGCGGACGAGGTGCTGAACGTGCTCAACGCCGAGACGGGCATCACCAGCGTCATCCTGGTCGACGAGCGGCAGCGGCCCCGCTCGACGGTGGACCGGACCCGGTTCCTGCTGCGGCTGTCCGGCGCGTACGGGCACGCCCTGCACGCCCACCGGCCGGCGGCGCGGTTGGCCGACCCGCCCCGTCCGGTGCCGCGCACGGTTCCGGCCGTGGCGGCGCTCCGGGCGGCCGGGAAGGAGGAGGAACGGGTCTACGACGACCTGGTCGTGGTGGACGAGGTCGGGCGCTGCCTCGGCATCGTCCGCGTGGCCGACCTGATCCGCAGCCTGTCCCCCTGAGCCGGTCCCGGGCGGCCGTCGACTGACGGCGGCCCGCCGGAGAGTCCTCTGAGAGCGACGCTGGGGCGTCAGACGGGCCCGGGTGATCCGTTGTGGCCACCCGGGCCCGGCGACCCGCCGGCGGCCGTCTCCTGCGCGAGGATGGCCGCCTGGACGCGGCTACGCAGCCCCAGTTTGCCCAGAATGCGGCTGACGTGAGTCTTGGTGGTGGTCTCGGCCATGTCCAGCCGCCGCGCGATCTCCCCGTTGGACAGCCCCTCGCCGAGACAGCCGAAGACCTCACGCTCACGCGGGGTGAGGTCGTGCAGGCCCGGCCCCCCGGGCGGTGCGGCGGGCCGCGCCGCGAACGCCCCGATCAGCCTGCGGGTGACCCGCGGGGCGATGATCCCCTCCCCGGCCGCCACGGTCCGCACCGCCTCCACCAGCCGGTCGGCGTCGACGTCCTTGAGCAGGAACCCCGCCGCGCCCGCCCGCAGCGCGCCGAAGACGTACTCGTCCAGGTCGAAGGTCGTCAGCACGAGCACGTCCACGATGCCGGCGATCTCCCGGGTCGCGCTGATGCCGTCCAGCCGGGGCATCCGCACGTCCATGAGCACCACATCGGGGCGCAGCTCGCGGGCCAGCGCCACCGCCGCCTCCCCGTCGGCGGCCTCGCCGACGACCCGCACGTCCGGCGCCGCCCCCAGGATCAGCACCAGCCCGGCGCGCACCGCCGCCTGGTCGTCGGCGACCAGCACCTCGATCATGGCGTCCTCTCAAAGTCCAGCGGCAGCTCCGCGTGCACCCGCCAGCGGCCGTCCACCGGCCCGGCGGCGAACTCCCCGGCCAGCATCGCGGCCCGTTCCCGCATCCCGATCAGCCCGCTGCCGGTCCCCGGCAGCCGCGCGCCGTCCCGCCCGAGCGGGCTCAGCACCTCGATCACCACGCGTCCCCGGGCGTACTCGACCCGCACCTCGGCGTGCCCGGGCCCGGCGTGCTTGAGCGCGTTGGTCAGCGACTCCTGGACGATCCGGTACGCCGCCAGCTCGACCGCGGCCGGCAGCTCGGGCGGTGGCTCGCCCACGACCTCCAGGCACGCCGACAAATCCGACCGCGCGGTGTGCTCGACGAGCCGCCCCACCTCGGCGAGCCGAGGCGCGGACGGAGGGTCCTCCTCCCCGCCGTCCCGCAGCAGGCCGATCATCCGGCGCATCTCCGCGAGGCCCTGGACGCTGTTCTCCCGGATGACCTCCATCGCCCGGTCGAGACCCGCCCGGTCCAGGTCGCGCACCTTCAGGATCGCCGAGGAGTGCAGGGCGACGGCGCTCAGATGGTTGGCGATCACATCGTGCAGCTCGCGGGCCATCCGGGCCCGCTCGTTGCCCACCGCGGCCCGCCGGTCCATCTCGGCCAGCCGCGCCACCTGCTCGGCCCGCTGCCGCTCGGACTCCGCCGTGAACCGGTGCTCGCGCACGGCCATCGCCGTCAGCACCGGCGCCACCCACGTCACGCCGGCGACCGCTGCGCCCAGCACACCGACCGGCACCTCGCCCAGGGCGAGACCGGCGCCCGACCCCGCCGCCAGCGTCCCGGCGATGGTGGTCCCGAGCAGCCACTCCGCCGTCCGGCGCCGCCCGTACAGGCTGGCCGCGTACAGCGTGTCCCCGTAGATCACCGCCGTGGCGAAGCTGGGTCCCATGATCACGTCTGCGACGTTGAACGGCGTGGCCAGCGCCAGCGACGTCAGCGGCGCCGTCCGCCGCAGGAGCATCGTCGAGCACAACCCGAGCAGCGGGATGAGCCGCCACCAGGGAGAGGGGTCCCAGTGCCGTCCCCACGTCGTGTACCCGTGCACAGCGATCATGACCAGCCCGCCCGCCAGCCCCGCGAGGGCGAGGAGGGCGTCCTGGCGGGTGGTCAGGCGGCGGATCGCGAGCACATCCCCATCTCAGCATCCTCTGCCCGGTTCCCGCGTCCGACCTGCTGAGGGCCCGGCGTACATCCTTCGGAGGACCCACGAAACCTCACCCCAGACGAGGCCGCGGGCCCCTCCGCACGGCGACCATGGGGACATGCTCCTCGCAGTCATCGCCGGATGCGAGATCGGCTTCTGGGTCGTCCTCGCCGCCGGGCTCGTCGCCCGGTACCCGCTGCGCATGCGCCGGACCGGCGCGGCGCTGCTCCTCTGCGTTCCGCTGGTCGACGTCGTGCTCCTGACGGTGACGGTGATCGACCTGCGCGGCGGCGCGACCGCGGGCTTCGGCCACGGCCTGGCGGCCGCCTACATCGGCTACTCGGTCGCGTTCGGCCACAGCATGGTCCGCTGGGCCGACGAGCGCTTCGCGCACCGCTTCGCGGGCGGCCCCCCGCCGCGCGGCAAGCCCAAGCACGGCTGGGCACGCACTCGCTACGAGTGGCGCGAGTTCGCCAAGGCCGTCACCGCGACCGCCCTGTCCTGCGGGATCCTCCTCCTGATGATCGTCCTCGTGGACGACCCCGACCGCACCGGTCAGCTCACCGGCTGGACCCTCCGCCTCGGCACGATCCTGGCGATCTGGTCACTGTGGCCGATCACCTACACGCTCTGGCCGTCCAAGCCCAAGAACACCGCTACGCGGAACGCCGCAGAGCGCTCACGGCCAAGCTGACGAGCGCGTCGGACAGTAGGCTGAGAGGCAGGTTCTGAGCGTGGAGGTGAGAGTGTTCGACGAGGAGACCTGCGCCAAAGCGCTGGAGCAACTGGCGGAGTTCGCCGAGACGAAGGGCTTTACCTTCGCCAAGTTCGAGTCGGTAGGCGACGAGCCCAGAGAGCCCATCCCCGACTTGATCATCGTGCCGGAGCCGCTGGCTCCGGGCGCGAAGCCGTGGGCCCATGAGACCGAACTGCTGGTGGAGGTCGTCTCCCAGCGGAACTATCGCGAGGACTACGAGGGCAAGCGGCGCCGGTACGCCATGTCGGGCGCGCCCCAGTACCTGTTGGTCGATCCGAGAGACGGTGTGTGCGTGCTATACACCGAGCCCATCAAGAGTGAGGGCACCTACGAGCGGATCGTGACGACGAAGTTCGAGCAGCCCATTGAGGGCGTCCTGTGCATGGACGGCGCCCCGCTCGATACGTCCGAGTTCCTCAGGTACACCTGAGGCCACGTCCTTGGTGGACGCGGCCTCAGAAGCGGTGGGTCGGACGAAGTGCTGGGTCAGACGTTGAAGCCGAGGGCGCGGAGCTGGTCGCGGCCCTCGTCGGAGATCTTGTCGGGGCCCCACGGCGGCAGCCACACCCAGTTGATCTTGACGTCCTTGACGAGGCCCTCCAGGGCGCTGTGGGCCTGATCCTCGATCACGTCGGTGAGCGGGCAGGCGGCACTGGTGAGGGTCATGTCCAGGGTCGCGACCTCGTCGGCGAGGTTGACGCCGTACACCAGGCCGAGATCGACGACGTTGATGCCGAGTTCGGGGTCGACGACGTCCTTGAGGGCTTCGAGGATCTCCTCCTCGGGGACGGCGGTCTCGGTGGTGTCGGTCGTCTCCGTGGTGTCGGTCATGATGCCTCTCCGAGTGCGCGGGCGGTCGCGTCCTTCCACGCCATCCAGGCGAGCAGGGCGCACTTGATCCTGGCGGGGTACTTGGACACCCCCGCGAAGGCGATGGCGTCCTCCAGGACGTCCTCGTCGGGCGAGACGTCCTGGCCGCGGGACTGCATCAGCGCCAGGAACTCCTCGCCGACCGCCATCGCCTCCTTGACGGTCTTGCCGATGATCAGATCGGCCATCACCGAGGCGCTGGCCTGGCTGATCGAGCAGCCCATGGCGTCGTACGAGACATCGGCGACCGCGGCGTCCTGGCCGGCGCCGTCCAGGTGGACGCGCAGCGTCACCTCGTCGCCGCAGGTCGGGTTGACGTGGTGCGCCTCGCCCTCGTACGGCTCCCGCAGCCCCTTGTGATGAGGGTTGCGGTAATGGTCCAGGATGACCTCCTGGTACATCGCCTCGAGCTGCATGTCATCCTTTCTTTCTCGCTACAACCGGGGCATCCATCAGGCTGTTCCTGCCAGGAGGGGCGCCCCCCTGGGCCCCCTGGTCAGGGGGTATCAAAGAACTTCTGTGCATGGCGTACCCCGTCGGCGAGCGCGTCCACGTCCGCGAGGGTGTTGTAAAGGTAGAAGGTGGCGCGGGTGGTCGCGGGGATGCCGAAGCGGCGGCAGATCGGCCAGGCGCAGTGGTGGCCGACGCGGACCTCGACGCCCAGGTCGTCCAGGACCTGACCGACGTCGTGCGGGTGGATGTCGGCGACCGTGAACGAGACGGCACCGCCGCGGGCCTCGGTGGTGCCGGGGCCGACGATCCGGACGCCGGGGATCTCGCTGAGCCGTTCGAGGGTGTAGGCGGTCAGCGCCTCCTCGTGGGCGTGCACGCTGTCCATGCCGAGGTCGGCGAGGTAGTCGCAGGCCGCGCCGAGGCCGATCGCCTGCGCGGTCATCGGCACACCGGCCTCGAACCGCTGCGGCGGCGGCAGGAACGTCGTGGTCTCCATGTGGACGATCTCGATCATGGACCCGCCGGTGATGAACGGAGGCATGACCTCCAGAAGCTCGCGGCGGCCCCACAGCACGCCGATGCCGGTCGGGCCGAGCATCTTGTGCCCCGAGAAGGCGAGGAAGTCGACGTCCAGCTCGCGGACGTCCACCGGCTGGTGCGGGACGGACTGGGCCGCGTCCAGCAGGACCAGCGCGCCGACCTCGCGCGCGCGGGCCGTGATCCGCTCGATCGGCGGGACGGTGCCGAGGACGTTCGACTGGTGCGTCAGCGCGACGATCTTCGTGCGCTCGTTGACGAGGGAGTCCAGGCCGTCCAGGTCCAGACGTCCCTCGTCGGTGATGCCGAACCAGCGCAGCGTGGCGCCGGTGCGGCGGCAGAGCTCCTGCCAGGGGACCAGGTTGGCGTGGTGCTCCATCTCCGACACCACGACCTCGTCGCCGGGGCCGACGCGGAACCGCGCGGCCTCCTCGCCCGCGGTGGCGGCATTGCTCATCGAGTACGCCACCAGGTTGACGCCCTCGGTAGCGTTCTTGGTGAACACGATCTCGCCAGGCGTCGCGCCGATGAACCGGGCGATCGAGGCGCGCGCGTTCTCGTACGCCTCGGTCGCCTCCTCGGCCAGCAGGTGCGCGCCGCGGTGCGGCGCGGCGTTGTGGCGCTCGTAGAACCTGCGCTCCGCGTCCAGCACCTGGACGGGCTTCTGCGACGTGGCACCCGAGTCGAGGTAGATCAGCGGACGCCCGCCGCGGACGGTGCGCTGAAGGAGCGGAAAGTCCTTCTTCAGCTCCTCGGGCAGCAGGTTCATAGGGATGCGCCCGCCTTCGCGTACTTCTCGTAGCCCTCGTTCTCCAGCTCGTCGGCCAGCTCCGGGCCGCCCTCGGCGACGACGCGGCCGCCGGCGAAGACGTGCACGAAGTCGGGCTTCACGTAGCGCAGGATGCGCGTGTAGTGGGTGATGAGCAGGACGCCGGTGTCGCCGGAGGCGAAGCGGTTGACGCCCTCGGAGACGACCTTGAGCGCGTCGACGTCGAGGCCGGAGTCGGTCTCGTCCAGGATGGCGACCTTCGGCTTGAGCATCTCCAGCTGGAGGATCTCGTGCCGCTTCTTCTCTCCGCCGGAGAAGCCCTCGTTCAGGCTGCGCTGCGCGAACACCGGGTCGATGGACAGGTCGTCCATCGCCTTCTTCATCTCCTTGGAGAACTCGCGCAGCTTCGGCGCCTCGCCACGGACGGCGGTGACGGCCGAGCGCAGGAAGTTGGAGACGGAGACGCCGGGGACCTCCACCGGGTACTGCATCGCCAGGAACAGCCCGGCGCGGGCGCGCTCGTCGACCGACATGCCGAGGACGTCCTCGCCGTCCAGCGTGACCGCGCCGGAGGTCACCTCGTACTTGGGGTGCCCCGCGACGGCGTAGGCGAGCGTCGACTTGCCGGAGCCGTTCGGCCCCATGATCGCGTGGGTCTCGCCGGCCTTCACGGTCAGGTCGACCCCGCGCAGGATCTCCTTCGTCCCGTCGGAGCCGTCGGCGACGGAGACGTGGAGGTCGCGGATCTCTAGCGTGGCCATAGTGCTTGCTATTCCTTAGTCGTCGGAGCCGAGCGAGACGTAGACGTCGCCGTCCTCGACCTTGACCTTGTAGATGGCGACCGGCTGCGTGGCCGGCGGGTTGGTGGGCTTGCCGGTGCGCAGATCGAAGCAGGACCCGTGCAGCCAGCACTCGATGGTGCCGTTGTAGATCTCGCCCTCGGAGAGGGAGACCTCGGCGTGCGAGCAGATGTCGTTCAGCGCGAACAGGTCCTCGCCGCTGCGGACGATCGCGACCGGCGTCCCCTCGATCTCGGTGCCGAGGGCGCCGTCGGCGGGGACGTCGGCGAACGGGCACACCCGGACGTAGGTCATCGGGAGACCCCCCGGTCGAGCTCCGCCTCGATGGCGTCGCGGACCTTCTCGCGCACCTCGGTGACCTCGATGCGCTCGATGAGCTGGCCGAGGAAGCCGCGCACCACCATGCGGCGCGCCTCGTCGAAGGTGATGCCGCGGGCCTGGAGGTAGAACAGGTGCTCGTCGTCGAGCCGGCCGGACGCCGAGGCGTGCCCCGCGCCGGTCACCTCGCCGGTGAGGATCTCCAGGTTCGGCACCGAGTCGACGCGGGTCCCGTCGGTGAGGACGAGGTTGCGGTTCAGCTCGTAGGTGTCGGTGCCCTCGGCCTCCGCCCGGATGATCACGTCGCCGATCCAGACGGCGTGCGCGTCCTGCTCCTGGAGCGCTCCCCGGTAGTCCACGCGGCTGCGGCAGTTCGCCACCGCGTGGTCGACCAGGAGGCGGTGCTCCAGGTGCTGGCCGCCGTCGGCGAAGTACACCCCGTACAGTTCGGCGTTGCCGCCGGGCGCGTCGTAGGAGACGGACGGGGAGAGCCGCACGAGGTCGCCGCCGAGCGTGATGTTGTGCGAGACGAACCGGGCGTCGCGGCCGAGCCGGGCGTGCTGGTGCGAGACGTGGACGCTGTCGTCGGCCCAGTCCTGCAGGCTGATCACCGAGAGCCGGGCGCCGTCACCGACGACGAACTCGACGTTGTCGGCGTAGGTCGCCGAGCCGCGGTGCGCGAACACGACGGTGGCCTCGGCGAACGGCTCCAGGATCACGGTGGTGTGCCCGTAGGCGGCGGACGAGGCGTCCTCGCCGCGCAGCCGCAGGACGGTCGGCGCCGAGGCGACGGCCTCTTTCGGGACGGTCACGACGGTGGCGTGCGCGAACGACGTCCACGCCTGCGCGCTGACGCGGTCGGCGGGCACGTAGGCCCGGCCGAGACGCAGGTCGTCGCGGCCGACCGTCTCGACGGTCACCTCGGGCGCCGCCTCGACCTCCAGCAGGATCTTGCCGTGCCCGTCGGCGGTACCGTTGTGCAGCCCGCGCAGGCGGCGCAGCGGGGTGAACCGCCACTCCTCCTCGCGTCCCGTGGGCACATCAAAATCGCCCACCTCGTACGACGCCTTCTTGTGCAGCGTCGACAGAGGGCCGGTGTCGAGCCCCATCAGCCGACGGCTCCTTCCATCTGCAGCTCGATGAGCCGGTTCAGCTCCAGGGCGTACTCCATCGGCAGCTCGCGCGCGATCGGCTCGACGAACCCGCGCACGATCATCGCCATCGCCTCGTCCTCGGTGAGGCCGCGGCTCATCAGGTAGAACAGCTGGTCCTCCGACACCTTGGAGACGGTGGCCTCGTGACCCATCTCCACGTCGTCCTCGCGGACGTCCACGTAGGGGTAGGTGTCGGACCGGCTGATCTGGTCGACCAGCAGCGCGTCGCACTTGACGGTGGACTTGCTGCGTTCGGCGCCCTCCTGAATCTGCACCAGGCCCCGGTAGGACGTGCGGCCGCCGCCCCGCGCCACCGACTTGGAGACGATGCTGGAGGAGGTGTTGGGCGCGGCGTGCACCATCTTGGCGCCGGCGTCCTGGTGCTGGTCCTCGCCGGCGAACGCGATCGACAGGGTCTCGCCCTTGGCGTGCTCGCCCAGCAGGTAGATCGCCGGGTACTTCATGGTGACCTTGGAGCCGATGTTGCCGTCGACCCACTCCATGGTGGCGCCCTCGTAGGCGACGGCGCGCTTGGTCACCAGGTTGTAGACGTTGTTCGACCAGTTCTGGATCGTCGTGTAGCGGACGCGGGCGTCCTTCTTCACGATGATCTCCACCACGGCCGAGTGCAGCGAGTCCGACTTGTAGATCGGGGCGGTACAGCCCTCGACGTAGTGGACGTAGGAGCCCTCGTCGGCGATGATCAGCGTCCGCTCGAACTGGCCCATGTTCTCGGTGTTGATCCGGAAGTAGGCCTGGAGCGGGATCTCCACGTGCACGCCCGGCGGGACGTAGATGAACGAGCCGCCCGACCAGACGGCGGTGTTCAGCGCGGCGAACTTGTTGTCGCCGACCGGGATCACCGAGCCGAAGTACTCCTGGAAGATCTCCGGGTGCTCCTTCAGGCCGGTGTCGGTGTCGAGGAAGATGACGCCCTTCTCCTCAAGGTCCTCACGGATCTTGTGGTAGACGACCTCGGACTCGTACTGGGCCGCGACGCCGGCGATGAGGCGCTGCTTCTCCGCCTCGGGGATGCCGAGCTTGTCGTAGGTGTTCTTGATGTCCTCGGGGAGGTCCTCCCAGGACGCCGCCTGCTTCTCGGTGGAGCGGACGAAGTACTTGATGTTGTCGAACTCGATCGCCGACAGGTCCGAGCCCCAGGTGGGCATCGGCTTCTTGTCGAACAGCCGCAGCCCCTTGAGACGCAGGTCGAGCATCCAGTCCGGCTCGCCCTTCTTGCCTGAGATGTCGCGGACGACATCCTCGTTCAGGCCGCGCCGGGCGGATGCGCCGGCGGCGTCGGAGTCGGCCCAGCCGAACTTGTACCTGTCGAGCCCCTCCAGCTCGGGGTGGGCTGCCGTAGTCATAGGGGTGTCCTCCCGGACTCCTCGTCAGTGTTCAATGTCGTTTCGGGGGACCGATCCCCCGCGTCCCCCCGCGGGGCGACGCCTCCCGCGCCCGGCCCGCACAGCGACCGGGAGCTGACGTGGGTGGTACAGATGCCGTCGCCGTGGGCGATGGTGGCCAGCCGCTGGACCGGTGTGCCCAGCAGCCTGCTGAACGCCTCGGTCTCGGCCTCGCACAGCTGCGGGAACTCCGCGGCGACGTGCGCGACCGGGCAGTGGTGCTGGCAGAGCTGCTCGCCGGAGCCCTGCGGCGCCTTGGCGGCCGCGGCCGCGTAGCCGTCGCCCGACAGCGCCTCGGCGAGCGTGCGGACCCGCTGATGCGGCGGGGCCGCCTGCACGACGGGGCGGTAGCGCCGCTCAAGGTCGGCGATCTGCCGCCGCGCGAACTCGGCGACCGCGTGGTCACCGGCCGTCTCGGCGAGGAAGCGCAGGGCACTGGTGGCGAGGTCGTCGTAGGCGTGCACGAACGCGCTGCGCCCGGCGTCGGTGATGGCGAACCACTTGGCGGGCCTGCCCCGGCCGCGCCGGGTCTGCGTGGGCCTGGCCCGGCGAACCTCGATCATGCCCTCGGCCAGCAGCGCGTCCAGATGCCTGCGGACCGCGGCGGGCGTGAGGCCGACGCGTTCCCCTAGGGTGGAGGCGGTGACCGGGCCGTGCTCCAGGATCAAGCGGGCGACGCGGGCGCGGGTGTCGCGCTCGGCGTTGGCGCCTGACAGGGCCGGGCCCGACAGCGCCGTACCCGGTGGGATACCAGCGCTCGCCGGCCCCCCAGTCCCGCCGTGAGCAGGGGATGACGGCACGCCGACAGGCCGCGCGGTGGCGGCCTCGGTGCTCCTCTGTCCCTCGCTCACGTTTTTCACAACATCAGTGTGCCGTAATTCCTTCCATTGAAACAGCGGAATGCCGATGTCTTGCCTCACGCAGGTAAGCCTTACCTAATTTGTACGATCGCCAGGGACGGCGTGACCCTGCGGCGGAACGGGCGGCCGGGCCGGGGGCAGGGCCGCTCCGCGCGGCAGGACCAGCACCGGGCACCGCGCCGCGCGGACGATCTTGCCGGAACCCTCGCCGAGAAAGACCGTGCGGAGAGGCCCGTCGTGGCTGGACAGGCAGGCGAGCACCTCGCCGGGCACCAGGTCCAGGCCGGCGAGGGTCGTGGCGATGCCGGTCCCGGCAGCCGTTTCGGTCTCCACGTCCGCCCCGTCCGCGAACAGGGCGGCGGCCTGCGCGAGGTCCTCCTCCGCCTGCGCGAGCTGCCGGGCCATCAGGTCATCGGCGTGCGGGAGCCGGGCCGCGAGGCCCGGCGGCCTCAGCACCAGCGTGACAAGCCGCACCGGCAATCCCAGCCGCTCCGCGATCCCGGCCGCCGCGGCGAGCGGGCCGCCCGCGTCCTGGCGGCGCCAGTAGGCGTGCCAGTAGGCGACGGTCAGCCGCTCGAACCGCGGTGGTGCCTCCGCGGCGTACCCGCGCGGCGCCAGCAGCACGGGCACGGGCGAGCCGTGCAGCAGTTGATCGGCGGTACTGCCGATCGCGATCCGGCCGCGCCGACCACGCGGCGCGGAGCCGATCACCACGAGGCCGGCGCCGACGTCCTCGGCGACATCGATGAGGCCGCGCCCGCTGCCCCGGTGTGCCCGCACCCGCAGCGTCACGCGGTCCCGAGGCACCTCCAGTTCGTCGAGTCGCTCGGCCGCTCGGGCGAGCGCGACGTCCGACCGCTCCTTGAGGTAGGCGACCCACTCGGCGTCCACGGAGCCGGGGCCGCGCGTGCGCCAGCCCGGCGGATGGACGTTGGCCACGGTCAGCGGCCCGCCGCCGGCCCGGAGCACGAGCGCGGCCAGGGCCAGCGCGTCCTCGCCGCGCTCGTCGGGCGAGTAGCCGACGAGGACGCTCATGCCGTCCGGATCACTCACGCGAGTCCTTCCCGGTGCCGGTCGGCCCGGCGCCCGTCGCGAGCCGCGAGTGGCGGCGCCCGTACAGGAAGTAGGCGGCCAGCCCGACGAGCGTCCACAGCAGGAACACGAGCCAGGTCACCCCGCCGAGGCCGACCATCAGGTACACGCAGAACCCGACGCCGAGCAGCGGGGTGAGCGGGTAGAGCGGGGTACGGAAGCTGCGAGGCAGCTCGGGCCTGGTCCGGCGCAGGACGATGACGCCCACGCTGACCAGTGCGAACGCGAACAGGGTCCCGATGCTGGTGGCGTCCACGAGCCGGCCGAGCGGGATGAGCGCGGCCAGCACGGAGATGAAGGTCGCCACGATGAGGGTGTTGGCGACGGGGACGGCGCGCCTGGGGCTGACCTTCTGGAACACGTCCGGCACCAGGCCGTCGCGCGACATGGCGAACAGGATGCGGGTCTGCCCGTACATGACGGTGAGGACGACGCTGGCGATGGCGATCACGGCGCCCAGAGAAAGGATCATGGACGGCCACGACCGCCCGGTCGCCTCGTCCAGCACCCGCGCGAGGGACGCCTCGGAACCGCTCAGCTCGAACTGCTCCCAGTGCATCGCGCCGACGGCCGCGAGCCCCACCAGCACGTAGACGGTGGTCACGATGGCCAGCGACAGGACGATGGCGAGCGGCAGGTCACGGCGGGGGTTGCGGGCCTCCTCACCCGCGGTGGAGGCGGCGTCGAAGCCGATGTAGGAGAAGAACACCTTGGATCCGGCGGCGCTGATCCCGGCCCAGCCCATCGGCGCGAACGGGGTGAGGTTCCCGCCCTCGAACGCGGTGAAGGCCACCACGCAGAAGAACACCAGCACCCCGATCTTGAGGAACACCATGATCGTGTTGGCGGTGGCGCTCTCGGACGTGCCACGCAGCAGCAGGAACGTGGCGATCAGGACCACGACCACGGCGGGGAGGTTGACGATCCCGCCGTCCTCACCCGGGGAGTTGCTGATCGCGGCGGGCATCGTGAAGTGGAGCGCGCTGCCGAAGAACTCGTTGAGGTAGGAGCCCCAACCGACCGCGACCGCCGACACCGAGACGGCGTACTCCAGCAGCAGGCACCAGCCGCACACCCACGCCACCAACTCGCCGAGCGTGGCGTAGGCGTAGGAGTAGGACGACCCGGACACCGGGATCGTCCCGGCCAGCTCGGCGTAGGAGAGGGCGGAGAACAGGGCGGTGACCGCCGCGAGGACGAACGCCAGCACGACGGCGGGACCCGCCTTCGGCACCGCCTCCCCCAGCACGACGAAGATGCCGGTTCCGAGCGTCGCACCGACGCTGAACAGCGTGAGCTGTAGCAGGCTCATCGTCCGCCGGAGCTCGCCGCCCTCTCCGTGCCCGCCCTCGGCGACGATCCGGTCGACGGACTTCGTCCGGAACAGGCCCCGCAGGACGCCGGGCCCGGGCCCCTCCCCCGTCGTGGCGGTCACAGCGTGCTGGCCAACGGCCAGGTCGCGTTCGGTGTGACGATCGTCCCGGCCGTCCCTTCGAGGATCTGGACGCACTGGTCGAGCATCCCGATCGCGGCCATGTCACCCGTCCGCTCGACGAACCCCGCCGCGGCCTCGACCTTCGGACCCATCGACCCGGCGGGGAACTTCTCGTCGCGCAGCTCGTACGGCGTGGTGTGGCCGATCTCCTCCTGCTGGGGCGTGCCGAAACCGCGCATCACCCTCGGCACGTCGGTGAGGATCAGCAGCGCGTCCGCCTCCAGGGTCTCGGCAAGGACGGACGCGGTGAGGTCCTTGTCGATCACCGCCTCGACGCCCTCCAGCTGCCCGACGTCGTTGCGGAACACCGGGATCCCGCCGCCGCCCGCGCAGACCACGACCGCCCCGCTGCGGACGAGCTGCCTGATCAGCCGGGTCTCGATCACCCGCTGCGGCTGCGGCGAGGGCACCACGCGGCGCCAGCTGTCCCCGTCCTGTGCGATCGTCCAGCCGTACTTCTCGGCGAGGCGCTCCGCCTCGTCCCGCGGGTACACCTGGCCGACGAACTTGGTGGGATTCGCGAAGGCCGGGTCGACCGCCGAGACGAGCGTCTGGTTGATCATCGCGACGACCTGGCGGCCGGGCAGCGCGTTCTGCAGTGCCTGGAGCATCCAGTAGCCGATCATGCCCTGGGTCTCGGCGCCGATGGTGTCCAGCGGGTAGGGCCTGGTCAGCTCGGGGTCGTTGACGCTCTCCAGGGACAGGACCCCGACCTGCGGTCCGTTGCCGTGCGTGACGATCAGCTCGTGCCGCTCCGCGAGCGGTGCGAGCGCGCGTACGGCCTTCATGACGTTGGCCCGCTGGAGATCGGCGTCGGGCGTGTCCCCCCGCTTGACCAGCGCGTTCCCACCGAGCGCGACCAGTACGCGCATCCCTTCCCGCCCTCCCCGCTCAGCCGAGCGTCGCGACCATGACCGCCTTGATCGTGTGCATCCGGTTCTCGGCCTCGTCGAAGACGATCGAGGCTCCCGACTCGAAGACCTCGTCGGTGACCTCGAGCGCGTCCAGGCCGGTCCTCTGGAAGATCTCCTCCCCCACCGCCGTCTCCCGGTTGTGGAACGAGGGAAGGCAATGCATGAACCTCACCCACGGGTTGCCCGTCGCCTTCAGAACCCCGGTGTTCACCTGGTACGGCCTGAGCAGCGCGATCCGCTCGTCCCACAGTTCCTTGGGCTCGCCCATGGACAGCCAGGTATCGGTGAGGACGAAGTCGGCTCCGCGGACGCCCTCCGTGACGTCCTCCACGAGGGTGATCTCGGCGCCGGTGCCGGCCGCAGCCTCCCTGGCGGGCTTGACGACCAGGTCCTCGTCCGGCCAGAGGGCCCGTGGCGCGACGATCCGGACGTCCATTCCCAGCAGCGCCCCGGTCACCATGTAGGAGCGCCCCATGTTGGAACGGGCGTCGCCCAGGTAGGCGTAGGTGACCTCACGCAGCGGTTTGTCGCTGTGCTCGCGCATGGTGAGCATGTCGGCGAGCATCTGCGTGGGGTGCCAGTCGTCGGTCAGGCCGTTCCACACCGGCACCCCGGAGTGATCGGCCAACTCCTCGGCGAGCCGCTGCCGGGACCCGCGGTAGCCGATGCCGTCGTACATCCGGCCGAGCACCCGGGCGGTGTCCTTCATCGACTCCTTGTGCCCGATCTGGGAGTGGCCCGGGTCGAGGTAGCTGACGTGGGCGCCCTGGTCGTGCGCGGCGACCTCGAAGGCGCAGCGGGTACGGGTGGACGTCTTCTCGAAGATCAGCGCGACGTTCCTGCCGGTGAGGCGCGGCTGCTCCGTCCCGCCGTATCTGGCCGCCTTCAGTTCGGCCGCGAGGTCGAGCAGGAACCCGAACTCCCGCGGGGAGAGGTCCAGCTCCCTGAGATAGCTGCGACCCCGCAGGTTGTAGGCCATGGCCCCGTCTCCGTCCCTGGTGCGCCTCATGATGTTCGGGGGGACGAGCCCCATGGCGTACGACCCGTACGGGCGGTGAGCTACCCGGCGCCCGGGCGTCGGAAACGCGCCGGCGGCGGTACCGGCGCGGGACAGCCCAGACCCAGACCTAAACTCATCTGCATGACACCCCCCGCAGACGGCGCGCTCGAGCTGCACTCGCTCGTCAAGCGCTACGGCACGGTGACGGCCGTGGACGGCCTGTCGCTCAGCGCCGCCCGGGGCGCCGTCACCGCGCTGCTCGGGCCCAACGGGGCCGGCAAGACCACCACGATCGAGATCTGCGAGGGCTTCCGCCGCGCCGACGCCGGGACCGTCCGCGTACTCGGCCTGGACCCGGCCGCCGACGCGCGGGCGCTCAGGCCGCGGGTCGGCGTGATGCCGCAGTCGGGCGGCGTGCCGGGCACAGCGCGCGCCGCCGAGTTCCTCCGGCTCGTCGCCTCGTTCCATTCCTCGCCCCTCGACCAGGACGCGCTGCTCGCGCGGCTCGGCCTCACCGAGCACGCCCGCACCCCGTTCCGGCGGCTGTCGGGCGGCCAGCAGCAGCGGCTCTCCCTGGCGGTCGCCGTGGTGGGGCGGCCCGAGCTGGTGTTCCTCGACGAGCCCACCACCGGGCTCGACCCGCAGGCCAGGCACGCCGCCTGGGAGCTCATCGAGGCCCTGCGCGCCGCGGGCGTGTCGGTGGTGCTCAGCACGCACAACATGGAGGAGGCCGAACGCCTCGCCGACCGGGTGGTCATCGTCGATCACGGCAGGGTCGTGGCCGAGGGCGCCCCGGCCGACCTCACCGGCGCCGAGCGGCAACTGCGCTTCCGCGCCCGTCCCGGGCTCGGGTTGGAGGAGCTGCTGGCGGCCCTGCCCGCCGGAAGCGCCGCCAAGGAGTCACCCGCCGGGCACTACATGATCGAGGCGGACGTGCGGCCCGAACTGCTGGCCACCGTCACCGCCTGGTGCGCCTCGCACGGCGTCCTGACCGAGGACCTGCGGATCGAACGCCGCACGCTGGAGGACGTCTTCCTGGAGCTGACCGGACGGGAGCTGCGCTCATGACCGCCACGACACCGCGCCGCGCCGGCGCCCCGGCGGTCCCGCTGGACCTCACTCCGGCGCCGGGCTCCGCCCCGCTGTCGCGGATGGTGCTGTCACAGGCCGGCTACGAGCTCCGGACACTGCTGCGCAACGGCGAGCAACTCCTCCTGACGCTGATCATCCCCGTGGTGCTGCTCACGCTGTTCAGCGCCACGTCCCTGCTGGATCTCGGCGCCGGCCGCCGCATCGACTTCCTCGCCCCCGGGATCCTCGCGCTGGCGGTGATGTCCACCGCGTTCACCGGGCAGGCGATCGGAACGGGCTTCGAGCGGCGGTACGGCGTGCTCAAGCGACTCGGCGCGACGCCGCTGCCGCGCGGTGGGCTCATCGCCGCCAAGACCCTCACCGTCGTGGCGGTCGAGGCGCTCCAGGCCGCGGTGATCTGCGCGGTCGCACTGGCGCTGGGCTGGCACCCGCACGGCGACCCGGTGTCGGCGCTCGCGCTGATCCTGGTGGGCACCGCCGCGTTCAGCGGGTTCGGGCTGCTCATGGCCGGGACGCTGCGTGCCGAGGCCACCCTCGCCGCCGCCAACCTCGTCTACATCCTGCTGCTGGCCGTGGGCGGTGTGGTGTTCCCGCTGGAGAAGTTCCCGGGCGGGGTACGGAACGTGCTGGAGCTGCTGCCCGTCGCGGCGCTGGCGGACGGTCTGCGGCAAGTCCTGCAGGACGGCGCCGCATTCCCCGGCAAGCCGCTCCTGGTCCTGGCCGCATGGGCCGTCGCGGGGCTCGCCCTGGCGGCCCGGTTCTTCGAATGGGAGTGATCGGTGGCACTCGCTGAGGCGCCCGGCCCGTCCTTCGGCAGCGCGGCCCGGGCGGCCGGACGCGGCCGGACGCTGTCGCTCGGCTCGGTGCCGCCGCCCGCGCTGATCCTGGTCGGTATCATCTCCGTCCAGGTCGGGGCGGGCCTGGCCAAGCACCTGTTCGACCGGATGCCGCCGAGCGCCGTCGTGACGATACGGTTGCTCACCTCGGCGATCGTGCTGGCGTTCCTGGCCCGCAAGGCGCTGCGGACGGTGCTGCGCGATCACTCCCGCTCCAGCCTGGCCGTCGCGGCCGGATTCGGGCTGGCGCTGGCGCTCATGAACTTCTCGATCTACCAGTCGTTCTCCCGCATCCCGCTCGGGGTGGCGGTGACCGTCGAGTTCCTCGGGCCGCTGATGGTCGCCATCGTCGCGTCCCGACGTCCGCGCGACCTCCTCTGGGCCGCGCTCGCGGGCGCGGGCGTGGTCCTGCTGGCCAAGGGCGGCGGGGACATCGACCTCGTGGGCATCGGGTTCGCGCTGCTGGCCGGGGGGTGCTGGGCCGCCTACATCCTGCTCACCGCCGCCACCGGCCGGCGGTTCTCCGGCTCCACCGGGCTCGCCCTGGCCAGCGTCGTCGGGACGGTCGCGGTCCTGCCGCTGGGCGTCGCGTCCGGCGGCGCCGCCCTGCTCGACCCGAAGCTGCTGCTGATCGGCGTCGGCGTCGGCCTGCTGTCCTCGGTGATCCCCTACTCGCTGGAGCTGGAGGCGCTGCGGCGGATGCCCGCCCGCGTCTTCGGCATCCTGATGAGCATGGAGCCCGCCGTCGCCGCGCTGGTCGGTGTGACGATCCTCGGGGAGGTCCTCAACGGACGCCAATGGTTCGCGATCGGCTGCGTGATCGTGGCGTGTGCAGGTGCCACCCGGAGCCAGAAGGACCCGCCCGAGGCGCCCGAGGTCTGACCCGTGGCGCGCCGCCGGGTCGCGACCGCCCTCGGCGTCGTGCAAGGATCGGTGGGGACGATCGTCGAACGGAGAGGAGCCGCCGTGGCCGGCCGGACCGAGGACCAGGGAATCCCGCCCGAGTTCTTCGAGGCGGGGTCGGCGTCGTTCGTCGACTTCCTGCGCGTCCACTCCCCCGACCTGCTGCCCGTCAACCGGGTGCCGGACGCCGGGACCCTTCCCGAGCTGCCGCACGGCACGACCGTCCTGGCGCTGACGTTCCCGGGCGGGGTCATGATGGCCGGGGACCGCCGGGCCACGCAGGGCAACCGGATCGCCTACCGGGAGCTGGAGAAGGTCCAGCGCGGCGACGAGTACTCGGCTGTGGCGTTCGCGGGCACGGTCGGGCTCGCCCTGGAGATGGTGCGCCTCTTCCAGGTCGAGCTGGAGCACTACGAGAAGATGGAGACCGTCCCGCTGTCGCTGCCGGGCAAGGCCCGCCGCCTCGGCGCCGTCATCCAGGCCAACCTCGCGCAGGCGCTGCAGGGCCTCGCGGTCGTCCCGCTGTTCGCCGGCTACGAGGCGGGCGCCGACACCGGGCGGATCTACACCTACGACATCACCGGCGCCCCGCAGGAGGCCCGCGGCTTCCACGCCGACGGCTCCGGCTCCCCGTACGCGCTGGGTGCCCTGAAGAAGCTCTACCGGCCCGACCTGTCGATCCGGGACGCGGCCACCGTCTGCGTCCAGGCCCTCTACGACGCCGCCGACGACGACACCGCCACCGGCGGCCCCGACCCGGCACGACGCATCTACCCGACCATCGCGGTCGTCACCGAGGACGGCTACCGCGCCCTGCCCGAGGACGAGGTCTCCGCGATCGCCGGTGAGGTCCTGGAAGGCCGGCTGACCGCCCCCGGCGGCCCGGTCGCGCCGCTGCGCTGAGCACCCCGCCGATCTCGGAGAACGTCGGACCCGGCTCGTAGACTCGCCCGTATGGCACGGGCGAACGACGAGGCTGCGGCCCTCATCCAGGAACTGGCGGACCTGCTCTCAATCACGGGCGGCGACGCGTTCAAGATCCGGGCGTACGAGAAGGCCGCGCGGGCCATCGCCGGGCACCCCGACGACATCGCGGGCCTCGACCTCGCCGGGCTCCGCGCGATCCCCTCGGTCGGCGAGGCCATCGCCAAGAAGGTCCTCGACTACAAGACCACGGGCACGATCCGCCAGGTCGAGGAACTGCGCCTACAGATCCCCGCGGGCGTCCGGGCCCTCACCGCCATCCCGACCCTCGGCCCGAAGAAGGCGCTGGCCGTCTACGAGCAGCTCGGCATCTCCTCGGTGGACGAGCTGGCCGCCGCCATCGCCGCCGGCCGGCTCGCCGGGCTCAAGGGCTTCGGCACCAAGACCGAGGAGAACATTCTGCGCGGCATCGAGCTGATGCGCAGCTCCGGCGAGCGCGTCCTGGTCAACGCCGCCGCCGGCGTCGCCGACGAGGTCGTCGCCGCGCTGTCCCGGCTGCCGCAGGTGGAGCGCTGCGCGCACGCCGGATCGCTGCGCCGGATGCGCGAGACGATCGGCGACGTCGACGTCCTCGCCGCGTCCCGCGACCCGCATCCGATCATGGCGGCGTTCATCGCGCTGCCGTTCGTCGCCGAGGTCGTCGCGGGCGGCGACAAGAAGACCTCGATCCGCACCACCAAGGGCCTCCAGGTCGACCTGCGGGTCGTGCCGCCCGAGTCCTGGGGCGCGGCCCTCCAATATTTCACCGGCTCCCAGGCCCACAACATCCGCACCCGCGAGATCGCCGTCAAGGCCGGCCTCAAGCTCTCCGAGTACGGCCTGTTCCACGCCGAGTCCGGCGATCTGATCGTCTCCGAGACCGAGGAGGAGGTCTACGAGCGCCTCGGCCTGCCTTGGATCCACCCCACCCTCCGGGAGGACACCGGCGAGATCGAGGCCGCGCTCAAGGGCACCCTGCCCGCCCTCGTCACGGTCGACGACCTGCGAGGTGACCTGCACAGCCACACCGACCTGACCGACGGCACCGCGCCCCTGGAGACGATGGTCGCCGCCGCCGCGTCCCGCGGGCTGGAGTACTACGCGATCACCGACCACGCGCCGAACCTGGTCATGCAGCGCATGACGGACGAGAAGATGCTCGCCCAACGCGACCAGGTCGCCGAGCTCCAGAAGCGCTACCCCGACCTGGTGCTGCTCCACGGCACCGAGCTGAACATCGACCCGGACGGCGAGGTCGACTGGGACGCGGACTTCCTGTCCGGGTTCGACGTCTGCGTCGCCTCCGTCCACTCCCACTTCACGCAGGACCAGAAGGCCATGACCCGCCGCCTCGTCCGCGCGTGCGAGAACCCCCACGTCCACGTGATCGGCCATCCCACCGCCCGCAGCATCGGTCGCCGCCCCCCGGTGGACGCCGACTGGGACGAGGTCTTCCGCGCCGCCGCCCGTACCGGCACCGCCATGGAGATCGACTCGTTCCCCGACCGTCTCGACCTGCCCGCCGACCTGATCCGCCGCGCCAAGCGGCTCGGCGTCGTGTTCGCGATCGACACCGATGCCCACTCCGTCGGCCACCACGCCAACATCCGCTACGGCGTGGGCACCGCCCAGCGAGGGTGGTTGACCACCGACGACGTCATCAACACCTGGCCCCTCCCCCGCCTCCGCGCCTTCCTCCAGGAAACGCGCTGAGCCTTCAGGGGGCGGCGCTGGTCAACCACCAGCGGGCGTCACGCGGGCTGGGGGGCCTCGGTTGCTGTGGGCTCGGGTGTGCGGGGTGCCGGGGCGGTGCCCCGGTCGCGCAGGGCGCAGACGAGGCGCCACGCGGCGATCCACATGAGGACGGAGCCGAGCATGTGGAGGACCACCAGCGGCCCCGGGACGCCCATGAAGTACTGGATGTAGCCGACCGCGCCTTGCGCGAGTTCCAGGGCGATCAGTTCGTGGACGCGGCGGCGGGCGGCCGGTGGGGCGCCGGTGCGGTGGAGCGCCACGGCGGTGAGGACCGTCAGCGCGACGGTGATCCAGGCGAGGGCGCTGTGCACGCGGGTGACGTCCTCGATGTTGAAGCCCCAGCGGCGGGACTCGGCGTCCCCGGCGTGCGGGCCGGTGCCGGTGACGACCGTGCCCGCGACGAGGACGGCGGCGCAGGCGGCCACGAGGCCGGCGGCGAGGCGGCGGACCCGGATCGGCGCGAGGGGGCGGGGCGGCGCCTCGCCTTCCCCCGCGCGGACCCAGAGGATCACGCAGAAGACCAGCAGGGCGGGCGAGACGAGGAAGTGCAGGGAGACCGACGCCGGGTGCAGCTCGGTGAGCACGACGATGCCGCCGATCACGGCCTGGGCGACGACGCTCATCGGCTGGGCCAGCGCCCACCAGACCAGGTCCTTGCGGCGTGGCCGCAGGCGCAGCGCGGCGACGAAGACCAGCACGCCGACCGCCAGCACGACGAACGTGAGCATCCGGTTGCCGAACTCGATCGTCATGTTCAGCGCGGGGTGCTCCGGGCTGTGCGTCGGGACGAGACTGTCACCGGTGCAGCGGGGCCACTCGGGGCAGCCGAGCCCCGACTTGGTGACCCGGACGGCGCCGCCGGTGGCGACGATCGCCGCGTTGCCGATCACACCGAGCAGGGCCAGGAGGCGCAGCGACCCGGGCGTGGGGCGCCAGACGGCGTCGCGTGCTCGGGTCAGCGGGTTCGGGGATCGTTCGGACACGGTGACCATCGTATGGGCGGGTGCCCGCGCCCGTGACCCGCCCCCCGGTCACCCGCCGTACGGGCCCGGGGCGCGCGGCGGGAGGAATCCGGACGGGCCCTCCGGCGCCCACGGCGGGCTCTGCCGCGCCTGCGGCGGGGTGCGCAGGAACGCCTGCCTGGCCAGCGACATCAGGTTGAGCAGGGCCTCGCGGCGGGCGGCGAACCAGTGCGGTTCGGCGACGCCCCGGTCGGCGCGTTTGTGCAGCAGCGCCAGCTCGGTCGCGGCGAGCTGGTAGTCGACCATGGCGCGGCCGGCGGGCGCGCCGCCGACCGAGCGGGCCCAGCGGCGGGCGGCGCGGCGGGACGGGATCGAGCGCAGCATCCGCACGTCCTGCGGCGTCACCAGTCCGGTGCCCTCGTACATCGGCAGGTACGTCTCGATGCGCCGGACGGTGTGGCGCCGCTCCACCGAGACGATGACGATCAGCGCGACCAGGACGCAGAAGTCCAGCACGTACACGATGCCGAGGCCGCCGAGGCCGAAGGTGGTGGCGCCGTTCCACAGGCCGTGCAGCAGCATCGCGCCCAGCAGGCCCACGACGGGCGCGAGGATCTGGCCTTTGCGGTGCGTCGCGGCATAGGCGACGCCGAGGCCGGTCATCGAGGTGAACAGCGGGTGGCTGAGCGGCGCTATCAGGCCGCGCAGGACGAACACCGACGTGAGCTGCTGCGCGCCGCCGCCGTCGTAGGCCCGCATGTAGTACGTGATGTTCTCCATCATGGCGAAGCCGAGCCCGACCATGGCGGCGTAGATGAGCCCGTCGGCGAAGCCGTCGATCTCGTTGCGGCGAAACCACAGCAGGCCGAACAGGACGGCGCCCTTGAGCGACTCCTCGATCAGCGGGGCGCCGAAGGTGGCGCTGACGAAGTGGCCCTTCTGCTCGCCGAAGATCGGCACGGTCACGTACAGGAGGCCGAGCGTGTTGAGGATCAGTGCGCCGAGGACGGCGACGCCCGCGCCCCACATGAACGAGAAGATCAGGGCGCGCGGCGGCTCGGGCTCCAGCCGGTCCAGCATGAGCGCGAGGGCGACCAGCAGCGGAATCGGGATGATCGCGAGCAGGAGGCCGACCCAGAACCCGGCGCCACCGTAGAGCGCGTCGATGCCGAGCGCGATGACCGCGCACAGTCCCGAGACGGTCAGTCCCGCGATGAGGGCGACGGGGGGCCTGCCCGGGATGCGCCCTTCGAGCACCGCCTTCGGATCGACACGCGCCATGACGCGAGCGTATCGGCACGTCGGGTGGAGCGCGAAGCACGTCCCTGCACCGAAGGTGACGAGTGCCTGGCGGCTGGGTCCGCCGGTAAGGCTCAGTGGAGCAACGGGTCGACGGCGACCGCGGTGAACAGCAGCGCGAGGTAGACGTTGGAGAGGTGGAAGAAGCGCATCGGCCGAAGGTGGACGCCGGTCACCCCGGCGCGGACGGCCTTCAGCAACCGGTGTCCCTCGGCGAGGAACACCAGCCCGAGCACGACGGCGACGCCGCCGTACACCGGGCCCATCCCGGCCACCGGCCACAGCAGCAGGGAGCAGGCCACGGTGGCGTAGGTGTAGACGAGGCTCTCGGTGACGACGCGGCGCTCGGTGGCGACGACCGGCAGCATCGGGACCTCGGCGACCGCGTAGTCCTCGCGGTAGCGCATGGCGAGCGTCCAGGTGTGCGGCGGTGTCCAGAGGAAGACGACGCCGAACAGCACGAACGGGGTCCAGGCGACGCCGCCGGTGACCGCGGCCCACCCGATGAGGACGGGCATGCAACCCGCGATGCCCCCCCACACCACGTTCTGCGAGGTGCGCCGCTTCAACAGCAGCGAGTACACGAAGACGTAGAACAGGATCGCGAAGAGCGAGCCCACCGCCGCCAGGGGGTTCACCGCGACGAGGAACCCGGCGGTGGACAGCGCGGCCAGCGTGATCCCGAAGATCAGGGCGCGGGCGGGGGTGACCTGGTGGCGGGCGAGCGGCCGGCGCCGGGTGCGGCGCATCTTGGCGTCGATGTCGCGGTCGATGTAGCAGTTGATCGCGTTGGCGGCGCCGGCCGACATCGTGCCGAACGCCAGCGTCAGCAGGACGGTCGACAGCCGCGGGACGCCCCGCTCCGCCAGGAACATCACCGGGATCGTGGTGATCAGGAGCAGCTCGATGACGCGCGGTTTGGTCAGCGCCACGTAGGCGCGCACACTCGCGCCGAGCGCTCGCACCCCGCTGAGGGACCGCCCGGCGGCCACCGGACCGGCCACCGCTTCGAGGGGGCCCGCGGGCGCCCCCGGCACCTGCTCGTCGAGTTCGACCCCGCGCTTGTTACTGAGCACCGTCACAATCGGGTCCACGTCCAACTAGGGATGGGAAATCGCGCGCCGCCTCGGCGGTGCCCCCCGCGATCCGGGCCGGCTTCGGCTTGGGTGCGACTTCGGCTTGGTGAAGATACCGCGGCGACTGCCGTCCGCCGCGCCATCACTGTAGTCCGCCCCCTCGGCGGGTCCATCACCGGGGCGCCGACAGGCGGGCGCAATCAGGTGAGAGGCGGTGCGAGGGCGCCTGCCCTCTCCGGAAGAGATGCCCTCATCGAGTTCACCCGTACGGAAGGTTAGCCACGAGCCGATCGGGCAAGGGTCGGGCGAAGCGGGGCGGACCGGTCGGCGGGACGCGGCGCCGGTCAGGCATGTCCCGGCTCGTGCGCCTTCTGTCCCGTCCTGCCTGCGACGGGCCGCTTGCGCGATAGGCTCGCAGCAGGCGCGGCATGATCTTCGCCGACCATGCGGACGACGGTCGCGAGGGGCCCAAGGGAAGACGCACGGCGCCGCCGGGCGTTTCGCCCATGGAGGCCGCCGCGGAAGACGCGCCCGGCGTCCGCGCGAGGCACATCACTGGCAAGTGGCATCGCTGACAAGTGGTTCCAGAGAGCGGTTCGAGAGGAGCCTGGCGTTCCGTGAGTGGGGACAACAGCACGTTTGAATGGTCCGACCTGGACCGGCGGGCGACGGACGTGATCCGCGCCCTCGCCATGGACGCGGTCGAGGAGGCGGGCTCCGGTCACCCAGGGACCGCCATGAGCCTCGCACCAGCCGCCTACCTTCTCTTCCAGCGATTCCTCCGGCATGACCCGACGGACCCCAACTGGCCCGGCCGGGACAGGTTCGTGCTCTCCTGCGGGCACTCCAGCCTGACCCTGTACATCCAGCTCTACCTGTCGGGCTACCCGCTGACGCTGGACGACCTCAAGTCGCTGCGCAAGTGGGACAGCCTCACCCCCGGCCACCCGGAGCACGGGCACACCGCCGGGGTGGAGACGACCACCGGACCGCTCGGCCAGGGTGTCGCGAACGCCGTGGGCATGGCGATGGCGGCGCGCCGCGAGCGCGGCCTGTTCGACCCGGACGCGCCGCAGGGCGAATCCCCCTTCGACCACACCATCTGGGCGTTCGCGTCCGACGGCGACATCGAGGAGGGCATCACCCACGAGGCGAGCGCGCTCGCGGGGCACCAGCGGCTCGGCAACCTGGTGCTGCTCTACGACGACAACCACATCTCGATCGAGGACGACACGGCCATCGCGCTGTCGGAGGACGTGCGAGCCCGGTACGAGGCGTACGGCTGGGACGTGCACAGCGTCGACTGGACCGAGAACGGCGACTACGAGGAGAACGTCGGCCGGCTCGCCGCGGCGCTCGCCGCGGCGAAGGCCGAGACGTCCCGCCCGTCCTTCGTCGCGCTGCGGACGATCATCGGCTGGCCGGCGCCCAACAAGAAGAACACCGGCAAGATCCACGGTTCCGCGCTGGGTGCCGACGAGGTCGCCGCGACCAAGCGGATCCTCGGCCTGGACCCGGCGGAGACCTTCCACGTCCCCGAGGACGTGCTGGCGCACTCCCGCGAGGTGTCCACCCGCGGCCGCGCCGACCACGCCGAGTGGGACGCGGCCTTCCAGGCATGGCGGGCGGCGAACCCCGAGCGCGCCGCCGAGTACGACCGGATCTCCGCCCGCACCCTCCCGGCGGGCTGGGAGAGCGCGCTCCCGGAGTTCGCGGCGGGCAAGGACCTCGCGACCCGCGCCGCGTCCGGTGAGGTGCTGACCGCGCTGGCGCCGGTGCTGCCGGAGCTGTGGGGCGGTTCGGCCGACCTCGCCGAGAGCAACAACACGACGATGAAGGGCGAGCCGTCCTTCATCCCCGAGGAGTTCCAGACCAAGGAGTTCCCCGGCGACCGGTACGGCCGCACGCTGCACTTCGGCGTCCGCGAGCACGCGATGGGCGCGATCTGCAACGGCATCGCGCTGCACGGCGGCACCCGCCCGTACGGTGGCACGTTCTTGATCTTCAGCGACTACATGCGCCCGGCGGTGCGGCTGGCGGCGCTGATGCGGCTGCCGGTCACCTACGTGTGGACGCACGACTCGATCGGCCTCGGCGAGGACGGTCCCACCCACCAGCCGGTCGAGCACCTGTGGGCGCTGCGCGCTATCCCCGGCCTGGACGTGGTCCGCCCCGCCGACGCGAACGAGACGGCCGTCGCGTGGCGGACGGTGCTCCAGCACACCGACCGCCCGGCGGGGCTGGCGCTGACCCGGCAGAAGCTGCCGACGCTGGAGCGCGGCGGCGAGATCGCGTCCGCGGACGGCGTCGCCAAGGGCGGCTACGTGCTGGCGGACGCCGAGGGCGGGCGCCCCGAGGTGATCATCATCGCGACGGGCAGCGAGGTTTCGCTCGCACTGGAGGCCCGGCGGACGCTGCAGTCCGAGGGCACCCCGACGCGGGTGGTCTCGATGCCGTGCGTGGAGTGGTTCGACGAGCAGACCGACGCCTACCGGCAGGAGGTCCTGCCGCCGGGAGTGCGGGCCCGCGTCTCGGTCGAGGCCGGGATCGCGCTCGGCTGGCGCGGCTACGTCGGCGACGTCGGCGAGTCGGTGAGCCTGGAGCACTTCGGCGCGTCCGCCGACTACAAGACACTGTTCCTGCAGTTCGGGATCACCTCCGAGCGGGTCGTCGCGGCGGCGAAGGCCAGCCTGATCAAGGCCGGCGTCCAGGACGCCGGGCGCGGTTTCACCACCGGCAGCTGACCGTGTTCACGGCCGTCCCGGCCTGGGCCCGCCCCACCGGACAGGTGGCGCGCTCGCGCGACGGTGCCTGGGCCGGGACGCCGTGGACGGTCCCCGGTGAGAACTCGATGACGAGGAGAAGGCGATGAGTGACAGTCTGAAGCGGCTCTCGGACGAGGGCGTGTCGATCTGGCTCGACGACATCAGCCGCGAGCGGCTGCGGACGGGCAACCTGGCGGAGTTGGTCAAGGACAAGCACGTCGTCGGCGTCACGTCCAACCCGACGATCTTCGCGAAGGCGCTGAGCAAGGGATCGGCCTACGACGAGCAGGTCCGTGACCTGGCGCTGCGCGGCGTGGACGTCGAGGAGGCGTCCCGCGCGATCACCACCTATGACATCCGCTGGGGCTGCGACGTGCTGCGCCCCGTCTACGACCGGACGGACGGGCTCGACGGCCGCGTCTCGATCGAGGTGGACCCGCGGTTGGCCCGCGAGACCGCCAAGACGGTCGCCGAGGCGCGCGCCCTGTGGTGGCTGGTGGACCGGCCGAATCTGTTCATCAAGATCCCGGCGACCGAGGAGGGGCTCGACGCGATCACGGCGACGCTGGCGGAGGGCATCAGCGTGAACGTGACGCTGATCTTCTCCCTGGAGCGCTACGGCAAGGTCATCGACGCGTACTTCGCGGGCCTGGAGCAGGCCCGCGCGAACGGACACGACCTGTCGAAGATCGCGTCGGTGGCGTCGTTCTTCGTCAGCCGGGTGGACACCGAGATCGACAAGCGCCTCGACAAGATCGACTCGGCTGAGGCGAAGGCCCTGCGCTCGAAGGCCGGCCTGGCGAACGCCCGGCTGGCGTACGCGCTGTACGAGGAGAGGTTCGGCACCGACCGCTGGACGGCGCTGAAGGACGCCGGTGCCCGCCCGCAGCGTCCGCTGTGGGCGTCGACCGGTGTGAAGGACCCGGACCTCAACGACACCCTGTATGTGGACGAGCTCGTCGCGCCCGGGGTGGTCAACACGATGCCGGAGGCGACGCTGGTCGCCGAGGCCGACCACGGCCAGGTGCGCGGCGACACCGTCCGCGGCGCCTACGACGACGCCCGCGCGCACATGAAGGCGTTGAAGGACGCCGGTGTGGACTACGACGACGTCGTCCGGGTCCTGGAGGACGAGGGCGTCGAGAAGTTCGCGGCCTCCTGGAAGGAACTGCTGGAGAGCATCGCCGGTGAGCTGAAAGCCACGAGGGCCGGCGCGTGACCTCGGTGGTGACCGCCGGGGGGATCTCGGTCACCATCCGCGGCGCCGTCGTCGAGGAGGGCGAGACGGTCCTGGACCGGCTCGTCTCCGACGGGGTGCCGGGTTCACTGGCGTCGCGCAACTCCAAACTCTGGGGTCCGGACGCGGCCCCGTTGGCCGCCCGCAGCCTCGGTTGGCTGGGCTTGCCGGAAACCTCACGGTCGCTGGCGGCCCGGCTGGCGGGGCCCGCGGACGAGGCCCGCGACGCCGGCCTGGACCGGGTCGTGCTGGCCGGGGCGGGTGGGGCCGCGCTCGCCGCCGAGGCCATCTGCCGGACGGCGGGGGTGGAGCTGACCGTCCTGGACACCACCGATCCGCACGAGGTGTCGGGCGTCCTCGCGACGGGCCTGGACCGGACGCTCGTCGTCGTGGCCGGCGAGAGCCTCCAGGCCGAAACACTCCGCCGCGTCTTCGCGGGGGCGTTCTCCGACGCGGGGGTCACGGGCGACGCGCTGGCGCGCCGGTTCGTCGTCGTCGCGGACGCCGGATCGCCGCTGGAACGCGCGGCCCGCGAGGCGGGCCACCCCGTCGTGCAGTCCGAACCGGACGTGGACGGCCGGTTCGGCGCGCTCGGCGCGCAGGCCCTCGTCCCCGCCGCGCTCGCCGGAGTGGACCTCGGCGGCTTGCTGGACGAGGCGTCCGGGCTGGCGGGCGCGCTGCGTCAGCCCTACGACAACCCTGCCCTCGCGCTGGGCGCGGCCCTCGGTTCCTCGGTGCTCGCTCACCGCGACAAACTGATCATCGCCGACCAGGGCTCCGGCCTCGCCGGGTTCGGCGGGTGGGCCGAGCAGTTGGTGGCGGGGGCCACCGGCAAACAGGGCAAGGGAATGCTGCCGGTCGTGGTGGAGGGCGTCGACTCTCCCGGCTTCGAGCTGACCGGTGAGGTGCGGCGCGTCATTCTCGGCCGCCGCCCGGACGAGCCGGGGCCGGGCCGCGAGGCGGGGTTGAGCGTCGCGGGCCCACTCGGCGCGCAGTTCCTGCTGTGGGAGTACGCGACGGCGGTCGCGGCGCGGGTGATCGGGGTGGACCCGTTCGCCGAGCCCGATGTCGGCGAGTCTGCGGCGGCCACCGCGGCGCTGCTGCGCTCGGAGGAGGGCGCGGCGCCGACGGTCGTCCGGACACCGCCGGCCCTGGTGGCGGGCGCGGTGGAGGTGCACGCGCCGGCGGAGCTGCTCAGGGGCGCGGAGAACCTCACCGACGCCCTGGAGGTGCTCCTCGACGCCGTCCCGGAGCACGGCTACCTCGCCGTCCTGGCCTACCTGGACCGTACCGGCGAAGCCGGGGCCGCCGACCTGCGGGCGCTGCTGGCCACGCGGGGCGCCAAGCTCCGCAAACGCCCGGCTCCCGTCACGTTCGGGTGGGGCCCGCGGCACCTGCACACGACCGGCCAGTATCACAAGGGTGGCCCGCAGAACGGCGCGTTCCTGCAGATCACCGGGGCTGTCACCACCGACGTCCCGGTCCCGGGGCGCCCCTACTCCCTGGGTGAGCTTCAGCTGGCCCAGGCGTTCGGTGACCTGCGGGTCCTGCGCTCGCTCGCGCGTCCGGCCGTGCGGCTCCACCTCCGCGACCGCGGGGAGGGTCTCGCCCAGCTGAGGGACGCCCTGGCCTGAGCCGTATTCACCTGTGGGCAGAAGATCGTGGGAGATGGTCGCGGATGCCCTTTCTCTCCTGGAACGATGGGGGGAGGAGGGAACGGTGTCCGGATTCGACGTACTGACGCGCGGCGACGTGCTGGACTCGGCGCTGCAGGCGAGGGACTACCTCGTCGGCTGCGGCGTCCCCGGCGCGCTCGCCGCGAAGGACCCGCGGCTGTGGGGGCGGCGCGCGGTCGACCACAGCAGGCTGGGATGGCTGGACCTGCCGTTCGCCTCCCGCGGGCTGCTCAAGCAGGTGGACGGGCTGGTCGCCGAGGCGCGCTACTCGGGCCTCGACCACATCGTGCTGATCGGGGTGGGGGCGGAGAGCCTGGCCGCCCAGGCGATCGTGGAGGCGCACGTGCCCGCCTCGGTGGGACGCCAGGACGCGCCAGACCGGCCGGGCGGCGAGCTGACCGTCCTGGACGGCAGTGACACCGCCGGGCTCGCGTTCGCCCTGGAGCGGCTCGACCGGACACTCGTCGTGCTGGCCAGCAAGGTGGGCGTGTCCCTGGAGGGCGACGCCTACCGCCGGATCTTCGCGGGAGCGTTCCGCGAGCGGGGACTGTCCGAGCGGGAGATCGCAAGCCGGTTCCTGGTGATCACCGATCATGGGAGTCCGCTGCACGACTTCGCACGGCAGTGCGGGTACCGGATCGGGCTGACCGATCCGTACCTGCCGGGGCATTTCGGCGCGCTGTCGGCGTACGGGCTGGTGCCCGCGGTGCTCGCGGGCGCCGACGCCGAGGCGCTGCTGGACGAGGCGGCGTCGCTGGTGCCGTCGCTGTCCAAGGACGAGGACAACCCCGGACTGCTGCTCGGCGCAATTCTCGGCGGCAGCGCGCAGCAGGGCCCCGGTGGGATCGCACGGAACAAGGTGATGCTGCGCGAGCCCAGCGGGCCCGGCGCGCTCGGGGCGTGGATCTCCCAGCTCCTCGCGGTCGGCACCGGCAAGCGGGGACGGGGCGTGCTCGCGTTCGAGCCGCCCGGTGTCAAGGGCACCTTCCCGGATGTGCATGGTGTGGCGCTGAACCCGCGGTCGGCGGCGCAGGAGGACGCCGACACGTCGGTGTGGGCGCCGCTGGGGGCGCAGTTCCTGCTGTGGGAGTACGCGACGGCCGTCTCCGGGTGGCTGCTCGGCGTCAACCCGTTCGAACCGGGCGGAACGTCCGTCCAGGAGACCGAGGACGAGGCGGCGGCGCTGCTGCGGAAGGCGCGTGGAGGCCCGCTGGCGGCCGAGCCGCCGGTGTACGTGGAGGACGGCATCGAGGTGCACGCCGACTTCCCGTGGCCGCCCGGCGCCGATCTGCGGACGGTCCTCGGCGGGCTGACGGCGGCGGTGCCCTCGGAGGGCTACCTGTCGGTGGTGACGTATCTGTCCGGCGACTTCTCCGGCCGCTACCTCGCCCCGTCGTTCGCACGCGCGGCAGGCCGTCCCGTCGTGTACGGCCCGGGTCCCGCCTACCCGCACGCCACCGGCCCCATCCACAAGGACGGGCCGGGCAACGGTGCGTTCCTCGTCATCACCGGCGATCCCGCGCCGGGCGACTCGCTGGCCGAGCACCCCGTGCCCGGACGGCCCTACAGCCTGGCCAAGCTCCAGATGGCGCGCGCGCTGGCCGAGGTGCGGGCGCTGCGCAATCGCGGCCTGCCCGTCCTTCGGATGCACCTGCGCGATCCGGTCGAGGGCGCCGGCCTGCTCACCGAGGCGGTGCGGGCGGTGGCGGGAGTGGGACGCGGAACGTGACCGGCTTCACGGCGGTCGTCTCGGGGGAGACGGCGATCACCGCCCGGGGGATGCTCCGGGAGGCGGCCGAGCGCGTCCTCGGACGCCTGTGGATCGACCAGGTGCCCGTCCGGCTCGCCTCGGAGGAGGCGACGCTGTGGCCGTCATCGGCCGCCGCGGAGGCGGAGGGCAGGACGCTGTGCTGGCCCGGCCAGCCGGGTCCGGCGCGGGCGGTACTGGACCGCGCGGCCGAACTGCGCGACCGGGCGCGCGAGGACGGGCTGACCGAGGTGCTGCTGCTCGGCCGCGGCGCTCCCGCACGTGCCGCGGAGGCGATCGTCCGGCATGCCTCCAGCGTGTCCGGTCCCCTGGACCCGCTCGATGCGACCGGTCCGTTCGAACCGCCTGGTTCCCTCACCGTGCTGGACAGCCCGGAGCCGGGCCCGCTGGTGCGCATCGGCGAGGACCCGGAGCGGCTCGCCCGGACGATGGTCGTGGTCACCGGCGACGACGCCGGCACCGAGACGCTCCGCCGGATCCTGCTGAGGATGCTGGCGGAACTCGGCCTGTCCGCCGCCGAGATCGCGCGCCGGTTCGTCACGGTGGCAGCGCCGGGCGCGGCGCCGGCCAAGCTCGCCGCCGAGGCCGGGCATGCCGTGATCGAGGCGCCGGCCCCGACCGCCTTCGGTGCCCTGTCCCCCTACGCACTGGTGCCGGCCGCCCTCGCCGGCGCGGACGCGACGGCGCTGCTGGACGGCGCCGCCGCCATCCTGCCGTCGCTGACCCGGCCGGAGAACAATCCGGGACTGGTGCTCGGCGCGATCCTCGGCGGCGCGGCGCGCGCCGGTCGCCGGACGGTCGTGCTGGGCGGCCACCCCGCCGGCCTCCCGGGCGTCGCGTCCTGGATCGGGCACCTGCTGGACGAGGCCGTGCACGGACGGATCATGCCGATCGTGCAGGCCGGGGGGCTGCCGCTGGCGCCGGCAGACGACCTGTTCCTGGTGACGCTCGACGGACGCCCGCGCCAGGACGACGCCACCGTCTCCGGGCCGCTGGCCGCGCAGCTGGTCGTGTGGGAGTACGCCGCCGCCGTGGCCGCCTACCTGCTGGAGCTGGACCCGCTCGCGCCACCCGCCCACCCGGCCACGCCGACCCTCGACGGCGGGACGGGCGAGCCGCTCGTGGTGGACGGGGAACCCGGCAGCGCCGTGGAGGCGTACACCACCGACGCGGCGCTCGCGGAGGCGCCCGGTCTGACGCCGCTGCTGGACGGGCTGGCCCGGCGGGTCGGCCCGGACGAGCACCTGGCGATCGTCGCCTACCTCGACGCCGATGAGGCGCGCGGGCAGGGTGCGCAGGTCCGGCGGCTGGCGGCGCTGCTCGCCTCGCGGTGCGCCCGGCCCGTCACCGTCAGTTGGGGGTGCCGTTACCCCGCGTTCGGGAATGATCTCCGGGAGAAGGGCGTATACCTGTTGGTGACGGGTAACGTCGTCCGCGACGTTCCGGTCCCGGACCGGCACCACCGGCTGGGCATGCTCCAGCTCGCGCAGGCCCTCGGCGACGCCCGTGCGGCGCGCGGAGACGGCCGCCCGGTGGTCCGGCTGCACCTGCAGGACCGCTGGGCGGGACTCGCCCGGCTGCTCGACTCCGCCCGAGGAGGGGCATGAGCGCGCCGCCGGCGGCGACACCCATGTTCGCGATGCCCCATGTCGCATCAGCACAAGGCTTGACACGTCGTCAACACGAAATGCGTGGTCATATCAGGATGCGCAGTGAGTGCAGAGCGGGCCGTCCACCCGGGGCGGGCCGCGATATCAGGACGGGACAGTGGGCAGGAACGGTCCACGCAGTTGCAGAGGGGGCCGCCACGTGACCTACACCGCCAATCCGCTTCGGGACCCGCGGGACAAGCGCCTGCCGCGGGTGGCCGGGCCGTGCGTGCTCGTGCTCTTCGGGGTCACCGGGGACCTGGCGCGCAAGAAGCTCCTCCCGGCCATCTACGACCTGTCGAACCGGGGGCTGCTTCCGCCGGGCTTCTCCCTCGTCGGGTTCGCGCGCCGCGACTGGGAGAACGAGGACTTCCGGCAGATCGCCTATGAGGCGGTGAAGGCGCACGCCCGGACCCCGTTCCGCGAGGACGTGTGGACGCACCTGTCGGAGGGCATGCACTTCGTCCCCGGCGAGTTCAGCGACCCGGGCGCGTTCGACACGCTCGCGATGGCCGTGAAGGAGCTGGACGACAACCGCGGGACGGGCGGCAACTACGCCTTCTACCTGTCGATTCCCCCGAAGTTCTTCCCACAGGTCGTCGAGCAGCTGCAGCGCAGCGGGCTGGCCGAGCGCAAGGAGCGCGCCTGGCGGCGGGTCGTCATCGAGAAGCCGTTCGGGCACAACCTGGCGAGCGCCAAGGAGCTGAACGACACCGTCCACCGCGTGTTCCCCGAGGAGTCGATCTTCCGGATCGACCACTACCTCGGCAAGGAGACGGTCCAGAACATCCTGGCGCTGCGGTTCGCCAACACGATGTACGAGCCGATCTGGAACCGCTCGTTTGTCGACCACGTGCAGATCACGATGGCCGAGGACATCGGCATCGGCGGGCGTGCCGGCTACTACGACGGCATCGGCGCGGCCCGCGACGTCATCCAGAACCACCTGCTGCAGTTGCTCGCGCTGACGGCGATGGAGGAGCCGACGTCGTTCAGCGCCGAGGCCGTCCGCGCGGAGAAGGCGAAGATCCTCTCCTCGGTGCGGGTGCCCGGCGACCTCGCCCAGTCCACCGCGCGCGGCCAGTACGCCGCGGGCTGGCAGGGCGGCGTGAGCGTCCAGGGCTACCTGGAGGAGGAGGGCATCCCCGCCGACTCCCGTACCGAGACCTATGCCGCGGTCAAGCTGGAGATCGACAACCGCCGCTGGGCGGGCGTCCCGTTCTACCTGCGCACCGGCAAGCGCCTCAGCCGCCGGGTGACGGAGGTCGCGATGGTGTTCCAGCGGGCGCCGCACCTGCCGTTCTCCCACACCGACACCGAGGAACTCGGGCAGAACGTGCTGGTGATGCGCGTGCAGCCGGACGAGGGCATCACGGTGCGGTTCGGGTCGAAGGTGCCGGGCACCTCGATGGAGATCCGCGACGTCAACATGGACTTCGCCTATGGCGAGTCGTTCACCGAGTCCTCCCCCGAGGCCTACGAGCGGCTGCTGCTGGACGTGCTGATCGGCGACCCGCCGCTGTTCCCGCGCCAGGAGGAGGTCGAGCTGTCCTGGAAGATCCTCGACCCGATCGAGGAGTACTGGGCGGAGCGGGGCAGCCTCGACCAGTACCGGTCCGGCGGCTACGGGCCCGACAGCGCCGACGAACTGATGGCGCGTGACGGGCGTTCTTGGAGGCGACTCTAACGATGAACATCGATCTCACCGGCACCTCCACGCGCCGGATCCAGGAGGCGCTGACGCAGGCGCGGCACCTGATGGGCGGCCCGGCCGTCGGCATGGTGCTGACCTTGATCATCGTGACGGACGAGTCGGCGCAGTACGACGCGGTCCGCGCGGCCACCGAGGCGGCGCGCGAGCACCCGTGCCGGGTGCTGACCGTCATCTCCCGCGATCCGCGCGGTAGCTCCTCCCGGCTGGACGCCGAGATCCGGATGGGCGAGACCGGCCCCGGGGAGACCGTCCTGCTGCGCATGTACGGGCCGCTCGCCGAGCACGCCGACTCGGTGGTCGTCCCGCTGCTGATGCCCGACACCCCGGTGGTGACGTGGTGGCCGGGCGGCCAGGTGCCGAAACAGCCCGCCATGGACCCGCTCGGGCGGCTCGCGCAGCGCCGCGTCACCGACTCCTACGCGGCCCGCGACCGGCTGGGCACGCTCGCCCAGCTCGCCGAGGGCTACCGTCCGGGCGACACCGACTTCACCTGGACGCGGCTGACGTCGTGGCGGTCGCTGCTGGCGGCGGCGCTCGACCAGGACCACGAGGAGATCGTGTCCGGCGAGGTGGTCGCCGAGCCCGACAGCCCGAGCGCGGAGCTGCTGGCGGCGTGGCTGTCGATCCGGCTCGGCGTCGCCGTCGACCGGACGGTCTCCGAGGGCCCCGGCATCACCGGCGTGAAGCTGACGACGACGGGCGGCGACATCGTGCTGCACCGCCCGGACGGACGCGTCGCGACATTGTGCCGTCCCGGACAGCCCGACCGCCAGGTGTCGCTGGTGCGGCGCCCGATGGCCGAACTGCTGGCCGAAGAGCTGCGGCGCCTCGACCCCGACGAGGTCTACCAGGAGGCGGCGGCACGGTTCGCCAAGGACCTGGCGGGCGGCGCGACCAGCGAGGGCCTCGCGAGCGAGCCGGTGTCGGCCACGGCCGAGGCGGCCACGACCGAGGCCGCGGGGCGGGAGGCCGAGGAGAGTGGCCGTCCCGCCGCGCCGGACGGGGCGCCGCGGTCCGCGACGCCCAAGCCGTCGGCCCCCAAGCCCGCGGCTCCTCGGCCACCCGGGGGTAAGCCGACGGCGAGGAAGCCGGGGCACGGCAGACCGGCGGGGGACGCGTGACGCCCCCCGGCATCGTGATCCACCGCGACCAGGACGTGCTCGCCGCGGCTGTCGCGGCGCGGCTGGTGACGCGGATCGCCGACGCCCAGGCGGCGCGCGGGTCGGCGTCGGTCGTGCTGACCGGCGGGGGCGTGGGCACGGCGGTGCTCGCCGCGCTCGCCGCCTCGCCGGCGCGGGACGCGGTCGACTGGCGGAACCTCGACGTGTGGTGGGGGGACGAGCGCTTCCTGCCGTCCGGCGACCCCGAGCGCAACGAGACCGGCGCCCGGGCGGCGCTGCTCGACCATGTGCCCGTGGATCCAGTGCGGGTGCATCCGATGGCGCCGTCGGACGGGGCGGACGGCGACGCCCCTGACGCCGCCGCGGCGCGGTACGCCGCCGAGTTGCGCGCGGCGGTGCGCCCCGCGGACCACGGCCCGGTCCCGTCGTTTGACGTGCTGATGCTGGGCGTCGGGCCGGACGCGCACGTCGCGTCCCTGTTCCCCGGGATGCCCGCGCTGCGGGACGAGCGCCCGGTGGTGGCGGTGCTCGGCGCGCCGAAACCGCCACCGACCCGGATCTCCTTGACGTTCGCGTCCCTGCGCGCGGCGCGCGAGGTGTGGGTGCTCGCCGCGGGCGCGTCGAAGGCGAAGGCCGTCCGGCTGGGGCTGACAGAGCCGACGTCTGAGCAGGCGCCCGTCGCGGGCGCGCGCGGGCGTGAGCGCACGCTTTTCCTGCTCGACCGGGACGCCGCGTCGGAGCTGCCGCCGGGCGCCGGGCGGAGCGCCTCCTCTTGAGGTCATGGCGGTGCCGCGCGGCACGGAGGCTCGGGCCGCGCGGTGCTGGTGGGTGGCCGGAGGGCGGCGCGGCGGGCGAACGCTATCGACACATCCGCATTTATTCGACGAAACCGTGCATACCCTCACAGGGAAGACCCGCGTCGAGTGAAGAGGAGGGTCCGAAGTGCTCCAGGGCCGAGTCGGACCGGCGAGCGCGGCGATCATCGCGGCGGTGGCCGTCGCCGCCGCCGGATGCTCGTCCGGAGGCGGCGGCAAGGGCGGAAGCGGCGGCGACGCCAGGGAACCCGCCAAGCTCGCCATCACCCCCGCGACCGGGACCAGGCAGGTCGCTCCCGAGCAGCCCGTCACCGTCAAGGCCGACAAGGGGAAGCTCACGAGTGTCACCCTCACCTACGGCAAGAACCAGAAGGCCGCGGGCAAGCTGGCCGCGGACGGCACGTCCTGGAAGTCGGCGTCGAACCTGCGCCCGGCCACGACCTACACGGTGACGGCACGGGGCAGCGGCGACGGAGGGGCGCAGGTCACCGCGACGTCCACGTTCACCACGCTCACGCCGCGCAAGAAGCTGGAGAGCGGCATGTCGCCGCTGGAGGGCGAGACCGTCGGCGTCGGGATGCCGGTCCAGCTGCTGCTGTCCAGACCGGTGAGCACCAAGGAGGGCAAGTCCGCCGTCGAGCGCGCCCTTGAGGTGCGGATGTCCAAGCCCGTCCAGGGCGCCTGGTACTGGATCAGCGACAAGGAGGTCGACTTCCGGCCCCGCGACTACTGGCCCGCCGGCGAGAAGGTGAAGGTCATCGCGCACCTGGCGGGCCTCAAGGCGGGCGAGGGCATGTACGGCATGAGGGACCGCACCCTCACCTTCACGGTCGGCCCCCGGCACATCACCACCATCGACGCCAAGCAGCACCGCGCGACGGTGACCAACGGCGGCGCGACCGTCCGGACCATGAAGGTCAGCCTCGGAAAGCCCGGCCACGACAGCTACAGCGGGACGATGATCGCGCAGGAGAAGGCGGCGCACATCGTCATGGACTCGGCCACCACCGGCGACCCCGGCGAGTACCGCATCCCGACGAAATGGAACGTCCGGATGACCTACAGCGGGACGTTCGTGCACTCGGCGCCGTGGTCCACCGACTCGCAGGGCAACGACAACGTCAGCCACGGATGCGTGAACGCCTCACCGTCGGACGCCAAGTGGTTCTTCGACTTCACCAACCGCGGCGATGTCATCAAGGTGACCGGGACCTCCCGGCGGCTCCAGTTCGGCAACGGCCCCACGCCGTGGGCCAAGTCCTGGGACGCGTGGCTGGCGGGCAGCGCGCTCGGAGCCCCGGTGACCGGCGCCCCGCTGAACTGACGCGGGCGGCGCCCGGCCGGACGCCGCCCGCTCGCACGTCAGCTTCGTGCGACTCAGCTATGCACAGATCAGCACTGCGTAGGGATGCGCAGGTCAGCGCTGTGGAGCGCAGGTGAGGTCGTGCTCGGGCAGGCGGCCGGTGGCGAGGTAGCCGTTGACCCGGTCGTTCACGCAGGCGTTCGGGTAGCCGCGCTGGTAGGGCGCGTGGACGTTCGCGGACAGCGTGATCATTCGGGAGCCGTCCAGCAGACGGTGCAGGCCCACGTTGCTCGCGTAGTCGGTGCGGGTGTCACCGGTCGCCGCGACCATCAGCGCGGGCACGTGACCACCGACCTTCACCGGCTCCTCGCGGGGCTGTACCGGCCAGAACACGCAGGGGTTGACGCTGTAGGCGAGGGCGCCGAAGAACGGGCTGTCCTTCCGGTGCCGCTGGACATCGCGCCAGTAGACCTCCGGGTCGCGGACCGGCGCGGCGTCTCCGCACAGGATCGCGCTCTGGCCGCTGCCATAGCGCGACTCGGCGCCGGTCAGCAGGAACGCCAGCTCCTCGTCCAGCGCCTTGGTCGGCTCTGCCGCCCCCTCCGCGGCGGCCTTCCGCAGCACCCGGACGGACTCGGCGAGGTCGGCCCGCGCCGCGTCCTCGTCGGTGCCGAGGTTGTCGAAGAGCACGACGGGGACCGTTCCATCGTCCACGCGGTGCCGGCCCACGTGCAGCGGCTCGCGCGCGGAGGCTCGCAGGATCCCGCGCACGGTGGCGAGCACCTCGGCGCGGGTGTCTCCGAGCCCGTACCGGGCGTTCCGCTCCGCCGTCCAGGCCGCCCAGTCGCCGAGCGCCCGCTCGTTCGCGGTCTCGGTCCCCATCAGCAGCCGGGGTCCCCAGCGCGCCGGGTCGACCGAGCTGTCCAGGACGGTCCGGGCCAGTCGGCCGGGGAACATCGCCGCGTAGACGGCCCCGAGATAGGTGCCGTAGGACGCGCCGTTGTAGGCGACCTTCCGCTCACCGAGCGCGCCGCGGACGATGTCCATGTCGCGGGCGATGTTGCGGGTGCTGATGTGGGGCAGCACGTCGCCGTTCGTCCGTGCGCACCGTCCCGCCAGGTCCTTGGCGAACGCGACGGCCCGATCGAACCCGGCCCGGTCCTCCCCCGCCGACTTGATCCAGGTGCCGCTGGGCCAGCCGCAGTCGACGGGCGCGCTGCGGCCGAGTGAGCGCGGGTCCATGCCGACGAGGTCGTAGCGCGGCCCCGCCTCGCCCATGATCCCGCGCATGTACGGCGGCATGTCGATCGCCGGACCGGGACCGCCGCCGTTGAGGATCATCGTGCCGATCCGGTGCTCGCGGTCGGACGCCGGGAGCCGGGAGATCGCGATCTTGATCGTGCGTCCGCCGGGCCGGGCGTAGTCGAGCGGGACGGTCACGTCCGCGCACCGCGCACCGGCCTCGTCCAGTTCCCGGCCGACCTGGTCGTCGGGGCCGAGGGTGCACGCCTTCCACTGCGGGTGCTGGGAGTAGAAGCGCCCAAGGCCCCCGCCTCCGGACGTTTCCCACGCCCGCGCCGGGGCCGGCAGGGCCGCGGTGCCGGCCATCACGGCGCCCCCGGCGAACAGCGCGACCGCCCGCCGGGCGCCCTTGCTCCGTCTGGGTTCTGTGTCTGTCATGTGCTCTGACGCTATGCGGCCGGGGTCGTCCGCGCAGTGCGGCGATCACCCCGGACGCGCCTCGGGACAGCCGCACGGGCGAACTGGGGCAAGCCCCATGTACGCCCCCGCGCCATCGGCGCCGGGACGGTACCGACCTAAGTCACGAGGCTCCCGACCTGCGCCTACTGCCGGACGGGACGGCAGTCGATAGCGTTGAGCAGGTGGACCTCCGGCGATCGTGGCGCGACTGGCTCGGTGACGTGGGCGTCACGGCCGCGGCCGTGGCGCTCGGGCTGGTGATGCTCCAGGCGTCGCTGAACGACTTTCCCGATCCGGAGAAGATCGCCGTTTCGCGGGACGTGACGATCGGCGCGGTCACCTGGGTCGTCCTGCTGCTGTTCCGCCGCCGCCACCCGGTGCCGGTCGCGGTGGCGATGATGGCCGGGCAGGTGCTGGCCTCCACGGCGCTCGGCTCGGCCGCGCTCGCGGTGTTCTCCGTCGCCGTCCACCGACCCTGGCGCACGTCCCTGATGGTCGCCCTCACGAACATGCTCGTGCTCGTCATGGTGTTCTGGCTCTCGCCCCTGTCCGATCGCGAGTTCCGCGAGGGAGTCCTCACCTTCGGGCTGATGTACGGGGCGCTGGTCAGCACCGGCATGCTGGTGCGCTCCCGGCGGCAGCTCATCGAGTCCCTGCGGGAGCGGGCGCGCTCGGCCGAGGCGGAGCAGCGGCTGCGCGTCGAGGAGGCCCGGCTGCTGGAACGCGAGCGCATCGCTCGCGAGATGCACGACGTCCTCGCGCACCGGATCTCGCTCCTGGCGGTGCACGCGGGCGCGCTGGAGTTCCGCCCGGACGCGCCCGCCGACCAGCGGGAGGCCGCCGGGATCATCCGGCAGAGCGCCTACGAGGCGATGGAGGACCTGCGCGAGGTGATCGGGGTGCTGCGCGACGACGTGCACGGCGGCCCGCCCGGCGACGACCCCGAGCGCCCGCAGCCCACGCTCCACGACGTGGCGGCGCTGGTCGGGGAGTCGCGCCGCGCCGGGGCGCGGGTGACCCTGGACGACCGGGTCCCCGACCCGGCGGCCGTCCCGGCGCGGGTGGGCCGGCACGCCTACCGGATCGTCCAGGAGGGCTTGACCAACGCCCGCAAGCACGCGCCCGGCGCCCCCGTGCGCGTCGTGCTGGACCTGTCCGGAGGGACGGCCCTGACCATCGAGATCGTCAACGCGCTGGCGCCCGGCCCGCCGCCGCGCCCGCTGCCCGGTGCCGGGGCGGGGCTCGTCGGCCTCGGCGAGCGGGTGGCCACGCTGGGCGGGACGCTGGAGCACGGCCGTACCGACGGCGGCCGGTTCCGGCTGCGCGCACGCCTGCCCCTCCCCTAGTGATCGATCTCGCGCATCCGTCATGCATGGGCCGCGGCGGTGGGGGGCATGGGGTAGGACATGGCATCTGAGTCGTCCGCGAGACCCCTTCTGGAAGAGCTCGATCGCGCGGAGTGCCTGCGCCTGATCGCCCCGGGCGGCATCGGGCGGGTGGCCTACGACGACGGCGAGGGGCCCACGGTGGTCCCGGTCAACTACGCCGTCGACGGCGAATCGGTGATCTTCCGGACCTCGGTGTCGGGACGGCTGAACCGCAGCCTGCTGACGGCCGTGACGGGCGGTGACGTCCGGGCGGCGTTCGAGGTCGATCACATCGAGGAGACGAGCCGGCAGGGGTGGAGCGTGCTGCTGCGCGGCGGCGCCCACCGGCTGTCGGACGAGGAGCGCGACAAGGCGGTGCGGGTCGATCCGTGGCCGGGCGGCGAGCGGGAGGCGTGGTTCCGGCTGGCGGCGACGGAGGTGAGCGGCCGCCGCCTGGGCGAGCCGTGATCCGGGCGGTCCGAAGGCGTCCGGGGCCGTAGAGTGACGGGATGGACTCACCACCCATCCGCGTGCTCATCGTGGACGACGACGCGCTCGTGCGGGCGGGGCTGTCGATGATGCTGGCGAGCGCCGGGGACCTGGAGGTGGTGGGGGATGTCGCCGACGGCGCCGAGGTCGTGCCCGCGGTGAACGCCCACCGGCCCGATGTCGTCCTGATGGACATCCGGATGCCACGGTTGGACGGACTCGCGGCCACCGAGCGGCTGCGCACCCGCCGCGAACCGCCCGAGATCATCATCCTGACGACCTTCGACACCGATGAGCACATCCTGCGCGCGATGCGGGCCGGGGCGAGCGGGTTCCTGCTCAAGCACACCCCGCCGCCGGAGATCGTCCGGGCGATCCGGCAGGTCGCGGCGGGCGAGCCGATGGTGTCGCCCGCCGTGATGCGCAAGATGATGACCTATGTCGCGGGTGCCGGCGTCGATCCGCGCCGCGACCGCGCCCGCGAACTGCTCGGCCGGCTGAGCGAGGGCGAGCGGGCGGTCGCGGCCCTCGTCGGGCGCGGCAGGACCAACAGCGAGATCGGCCGGGACCTGTCGCTCAGCGTCGCGACCGTGAAGGCGTACGTGTCGCGGCTGCTGACGAAGCTGGAGCTGAACAACCGGGTGCAGATCGCCCTGCTGGTCCACGACGCGGCGATCACCGACTCCGCCGGCCGGCCCGACTGACCCGCGCCGTGCCGCGGGGGCCGGTCGGGCGCGTGCGAGGTCATTCGCGGGGCTTCAGCGGGACGTTCCGCAGCAGCACCGCCGCGGCGGCGCCCGCCGCCAGCAGCGGCAACCCCGCGAGGAACAGGTCGGAGAACGCCCGCGCGAACGCCTCCGCGACACCGTCCCTGACCGGAGCCGGGAGTGTGCCCAGCACCTCCGGGCGGACGGCGTCCTCGAACGGCGGCACCCGCCCGTCCGGCACCCGGCTCGCGACCTCCTCGGCGAAACGGTTCGACACGATGCCGCCGAACACCGCCATGCCGGCGGCCGTCCCCAGCATCCTCGTCGCGAAGACCCCGGAACTCGCCGCGCCGAGGTCGCGGCGCGGCGCCGCGTTCTGCGCGATGAGGACCACGACCTGCTGCGACAGCCCGGCGCCGAACCCGAGGATCGCCATGAAGAGCCCCGCCGTGACCAACCCGGTGTGGACGTCCATCGTCGCCAGGAGCGCCACGCCGAGCGCGCTGATCAGCATGCTCGCCGCGGGCAGCCGGTGGTACCGGCCCGTCCGGGCGATATGGCGTCCCGCGCCCATCGACGCGGCGAGCAGCCCGATCATCATCGGGAGCAGCAACAGTCCCGACTCCGTCGCCCCCACTCCCCCGACGACCTGGAAGAACATCGGCAGGTAGGTCGCCAGCCCGAATCCGGTGGCGCCGCCCACCGCGGCGACGACGCAGGCCACGCTGAACGACCGGTCGCGGAACAACTCCGGTGGGATGACGGGCTCGGCCGCCCGCCGCTCCGCGAACACCCACACCGCGAACAGCACGACCGCGCCGGCGCCGAGTCCGAGGATGACCGGCGAGTCCCACCCGTGCCTCGTCCCGGCCCAGCTCGTGAACAGGGTGAAGCAGGTGACCGCCGCGCCGAGCAGCCCGATGCCGAGGTAGTCGATCCGCGGCCGTCGCTCCGGCCGGGGCAGCCGGAGGAACAGCAGCGTCGTCGCGAGCGCCACCGCGCCGAGCGGCAGGTTCACGTAGAACACCCACCGCCAGGACGCGTGGTCGGTGAGGAATCCGCCGATCAACGGTCCCGCGATGGCGGACACCGCGAAGATCGCCGCCGAGTAGCCCTGGTACCTCGCCCGCTCCCGTGGCTCGAACAGCTCGCCCGACAGCGCGAACATCGAGCTCATCAGGCAGCCGGCCGCTGCGCCCTGAACGGCGCGGAACGCGATCAGCCAGCCCATGGACGGCGCCGCCCCGCAGGCCGCCGACCCGGCGAGGAACCCCAGCAGCCCGGCCAGGAAGACGGGCTTGCGTCCGAAGAGGTCTCCGAGCCGTCCCGACAGCGGAACGGTGACGCTGGTGGCCAGCACGTAGGCGGTGGACACCCACGCCAGCCCGTCCCGCCCGCCGAGGTCGCCCACGATCGCCGGCAGCGCGGTGCCGAGCACCGTCGCGTCCAGCGAGGACATGAGCCCGGCGAGCATCAGCCCGCCGAACACCAGCAGCCGGTCCCGTCGCCCCATCATGTGCACCTCGCAGTTAATTGACTTCAGCATTAAAATGCTAGTCACATCTAGATGAGCAGCGCAACAGGGCGGGGTAGACTGGCGGCCATGAGCGAGGAGGCGGTGGACGCCGTCGAGCGGAGCATGGTCAAGCTGCGCCGGGGCATGTCGCGGCAGCGGCTGGGCAAGGCGGCGATCCGGGAGCACAACCTTCCGGTGGACGTCCAGGTCTTGCACGTCGTCGACGTCATCGACGAGGGACCCGACCACGACGGCCAGGAGATGAGCGTCGGCCTCGTCGCCGCCCGGCTCGGCGTCGACGCCTCCCGCGGCAGCCGCATCGTCGCCGAGACGGTCAAGCTCGGCTACGTCCGGCGGGTCGCCTCCCAGGAGGACGGCCGCCGCATCCACCTGGAGCTCACCGCCGCCGGCCGGTCGGTCGTCGACGCCACCCGCCGCACCCGCCAGGACCACTTCGCCAAGGCCATGGCCGGGTGGACCGAGGCGGAGCAGGCCGAGTTCGCCCGCCTCCTGGCCCGCTTCGTCCACACCTACGAGAACTGACGGCCCCGCGGCGCACGGAAAACAGGATGACATCCGGCGCCGGAAGGCCGAGCCTGGTGTTCTCGGCGGCGCGCGGGGCGCCGTCCGGCCGAACGGGGCTTGCGGTGATCGATGCCGAGACCGTCGCGACCTACGACCTGCCGGGCTACCTCAGGTCCGTACCGGACGAGATCGACGCGTGCGACCTGCCGGTCTCCGGCGCGCTACCGCCCGACCTGGACGGACGGTACATCCGCAACGGCCCCAACGCCCTGCCGGGCATGACCAGCACGCACTTCCAGACCGGCCCCGGCATGCTCCACGGAGTGCGCCTGCGCGACGGCCGCGCCGAGTGGTACCGCAACCGCTGGGTGCGGACGGGCATCTTCGAGGGCCGCTCGCTCGTCGGTCCCGACGGGACCATCGACCTCACCGCGCCCTCGTCCAACACGCACGTCATTCACCACGCCGGTCGCGTCCTCGCGCTGGTCGAGGTGGGCTTCCCCCAGGAGGTCACCCCCGATCTGGCCACCCTCGGCCCGTGCGACTTCGGCGGGCGCCTGACCACGGCCATGACCGCGCACCCCAAGCAGGATCCGTCCACCGGCGACCTGCACTTCTTCGGCTACGGTATGCGGCCGCCGTTCCTGACCTACCACCGGCTCGACGCGCGCGGCGATCTCGTCCACAGCCGTGAGGTGGCCGTCCCGGCGGGCACGATGATGCACGACTTCGCCATCACCGAACACCACGTCGTCTGGCTCGACCTGCCGATGACCTTTCAACTCGGCCTCGTCGGCCGCGGCATGCCCTACGGCTGGGACGACGCGTACGGCGCCCGCCTCGGCGTCATGCGCCACGACCTCCCGGACGCGCCCGTCCGATGGTTCGAGATCGACCCCTGCTTCGTCTTCCACGTCGCCAACGCGCACGAGGTGGCGGGACGGATCGTCCTGGACGCCGTCCGGTACTCCCCCGGCGAGTTCACGGCTCTGTGGGACCTGCTGTCGCGGACCAGGGAGCCGCCCGGCCCGTCCGCGCCGGCCGTCGGGCGCGCCCGCCTTCACCGCTGGACCCTGGACCCCGCCCGCGGCACCGCGACCGAACAGCCGCTGGACGACCGCGCCGTGGAGTTCCCGACCCTCGACGACGACCGCACCGGCCGTCCCGCCCGCTATGTCTACTCGGTCGCGGGCACCGAACCCCTCAGCCCGGACGAGTGCGCGATCGTCAAGTACGACACCTCCAGCGGCACGACCACCTGCCATGACCTGGGCCCCGACACGATGATCGGCGAGGCGGTCTTCGTTCCCGCCCACGCCCGCCGCGACGAGGACGGCGGCTGGCTCATCGCCATCGCCACCACCCGCGACGGCACCGCCTCACGGCTCCTCGTCCTGGACGCCACGGACTTGCCCGCCGGACCGGTCGCCACCGTGGATCTGCCACGCGGCGTCCCGGTGGGCTTCCACGGTTCGTGGATCGGCTCATCGGAGGCAGACGAGCCCGAGCCGTCGGGGGCGGCGGGGCTCTAGGCGTTGGGTGGCAGGGGCGTCCCGGCGCCGCGGCGGCGGACGGTGACCAGGTCGGCGCGGGAGGCCGGCTCGGCCCCGGTCTCGGTCTCGGTCTCGGTCTCGGTCTCGGGGGTATGGTCTGTGCCCTCGCGGCGGTGGCCGGGCAGGGTGGGGACGTCCTCGCCCTCCACCTCGAAGCCCGCGTCCGCGATCATGTCGAGGTCGGCCTTCCCGGCCTGGCCCTCGCTGGTCAGGTAGTCGCCGAGGAAGATCGAGTTGACGATGTGCAGGGCGAGCGGCTGCATGCTGCGCAGGTGGATCTCGCGGCCGCCGGCGAGCCGTACCTCCACATCCGGGCAGACGAAGCGGACCATCGCGAGGATGCGCAGGCAGCGCTGCGGTGTCAGTTCCCACCGGCCGGCGAGCGGGGTGCCCTCGAACGGGATCAGGAAGTTGACCGGGACGGAGTCGACGTCCAGCTCGCGGAGCGCGCACGCGACGTCCACCAGGTCCTCGTCGCTCTCCCCCATGCCGGCGATCAGCCCCGAGCACGCCGACAGGCCAGCATCCCGCGACCGGCGGACGGTGTCGGCTCGGTCGGCGAAACCGTGTGTGGTGCAGATGTCGGCGTACTGTTCCTCAGAGGTGTTCAGGTTGTGGTTGTAAGCGTGGGCGCCCGCGTCGCGCAGCCGCTCCCCCTGGCCGTCGCGCAGCAGGCCGAGGCAGGCGCAGATCTCGACGTCCGGCCGCCGGTCCCTGATCGCGGCGATGGTGTCGGCGACGCGGTCCACGTCCCGGTCGGTGGGGCCGCGGCCGCTGGCGACCAGGCACACCCGCTTGGCGCCCGCCGCCATCCCCGCCGCGGCGGCGTCCGCCGCCTCTTCCGGCTTCAGCCAGGTGTAGGTGAGCACCTCGGCCTTCGAGCCGAGCCGCTGCGAACAGTAGGAGCAGTCCTCGGGGCACAACCCGGACTTCAGGTTCACCAGGTAGTTCAGCTTGACGCGGCGCCCGAACCAGTGGCGCCGCACGCGGCCCGCCGCGGCCACGACGTCGAGCAGGTCGTCGTCGGAGGTCGCCAGCAGCGCCAGCGCCTCGTCCCGCGTCGGCGGCTCCCGCCGCAACCCCTTGTCGGCCAGCGTTTCGAGAAGGCTCATGGTGGACGATCCTCGCCGGAGCGGTCCCGAGGGGCCAAGGCGCCCAGCCGACAAACCCGACGATCACAGTTTGTTCGCAAGGAGTCCGTGGTGAAGGTCCGATCCGGAATTGGTCCAGTCCACTGCCATGGAACTGGATCTTCAGACTCGGCCAGTCCCCGTCTAGATTCGCCTCATGATCGTTCTTGCCCAGCTCAGCGACCTCCATCTGGACGGTGGGGACCGCGCCGCCGAGCGCGCCGAACGGGTCATGGGCCATCTGAACGCCCTGCCGCTCGACGCCATCCTGGTGACGGGGGACATCGCCGACCACGGCGAGCCGGCCGAGTACACACGGGCCCGCGAGATCCTGACGTCCCGGTTCCCCGTGCTCGTCTGCCCCGGCAACCACGACGTCCGCGGACCGTACCGGGAGGTCCTGCTCGGTGAGCCGCCGGAAACCGGGCCGGTGAACCGGGTGCACAAGATCGCGGGCGTGGTGGTCGCGATGTGCGACTCGACCGTCCCCGGCGAGGACCACGGGCTCCTCGACAAGGACACGCTCGGCTGGCTGGACACCGTCCTGACCGCCGAGCCGGAGACCCCCGCGTTCGTCTGTTTCCACCATCCCCCGGTCCCCTTGCACATCCCGTATGTGGACGAGATCCGGCAGTTCGGCGAGGACCGGCTTGCGGACGTCGTGGCGCGGCATCCGCAGGTCGTGGCGATCCTGTGCGGGCACGCGCACACGGCGGCGGCCACCACGTTCGCGGGACGGCCTCTCCTGGTGGCGCCTGGAGTCGTCTCCACGCTCACCCTTCCCGGTCAGAAGGGCGTCGTCGACTACGCGGCGCCACCAGGGGTGGCCTTCCACGCCCTGGCCGAGGACCGGCGGCTGACCACGCACTACCGCACGTTCGAACGGCCAGGCACGGACGGTCGGGGTGACTCAGTTCTGTAGCCTCCTGGCGAGGGTCGGGAGCAGGCGCAGGGCGTTCTCACGGTTGACGGCGGCGTGCGCCCCCGCGTCCAGGGCCGGGTCGTGGTCCAGCAGCGCGGTCGTCCGGCCCACCTCGCCGGCCGGGACCTGCGGCCAGTCCGTGCCGTAGAGCAGGCGCCGGTGCCCGGCGACCGCGAGCAGGGTCGGGGTCGCGTACGGGGAGGCCGGCATCGCGGAGTCGTAGTAGAAGCGCCGGACGGCCCGCCGGAACGCCTCGGGTCTCGGCCCCTCGCCCAGCCGGCCGGCCTGCTCGACCCGTCCGCCGAGGTAGGGCAGGAAACCGCCGGCGTGGGGCAGGATCACCGAGATCCGCTTGTGCCGGTCGAGGGTGCCCGCGGTGATGAGGCTGAGGGCGGTACGGGTGGTGTCGAGCATGAAGTCGGCGACCCACTCCTCGATCCCGGGGAGGGGGCGGGCGTCGGCGAGGCCCACGGGATGGGTGAAGACCACGGCTCGCCGCCGGTCCAACTCGGCGAACAGCGGCTCGAACGCGGAGTCGCCCAGGTAGCGGCCGTCCGCGTTGGCCATCATCAGGACGCCGTCGGCGCCCAGCTCGTCCAGCGCGTAGGCCGTCTCCTGGAGTGCCACGTCCACGTGGAGCAGCGGCAGGTAGGCGAAGAAGCCGAACCGGGTGGGATGCTCCCTGACCAGGTCGGCCATCGACTCGTTGAACACCCGCGTGCCCGATTGGGCCAGCTTGCGGTCGCGGAACGCCTCGGCCGGCGCGGGCGCCGAGGCGACGCCCGCCGCGGTCCCGTTGGCGTCCATCGTGTCCAACGTCCGCGCCAGGTCCCAGTCGGCCCACCGCGGCCCGCCCTCGGGCGGCAGCAGGCCGTGCTCGACGGCCCATCGGCGCATCGCGGGCGGAAGCGCGTGGTGGTGGGTGTCGATCCGGCCGCCACGCAGGCTGTTTCCGGCACGGGCCGTCCGCGCGGGACCGAGCCCGGCGGCGGTGACGGCGCCGACCACGGTGGCCAGCGCGGCGGTCCGCACCACGCCCCGCCTGCCCGGCCCGGACGGCTGGTCGCCTTCTTGGGGGTGCATCGGTTCTCCCAACGTTCGCGTCGAAGCCGCCCAGAAGGAGTATATGAGACTGTCTCGTTCGAGACTATATTGATCGCGCCTAAACTCGGGACGTGGACAACGAATCTCCGGAGCGCCGGCCGACGGCGCTCGGCGACCCCCGGGCCGACGACCCCGCGCTCGGCCTCCTTCTCGCGACCGCGCACGACGCCGCCCGGTCGGCGCTGAACGCCGAGTTGCGCCCGCTCGGAATCGAGACGCGGCACTTCGGCATACTGGCCACACTCGACCGGCAGGGGCCCACCAGCCAGCGGCGGCTCGGTGCCCTGCTCGGCCTGGACAAGTCCGCCGTCGTCCGGATCATGGACGAGCTGGAGCGGCTGGGTCTCGCGGTCCGCAACCGCGCGTCGCACGACCGCCGCGCCTACGCGATCCAGCTGACCGCCGAAGGGCAGCGGCTCGCGCGGGCGTCGGCGGAGGCGGCCACGGTGGTGAGCGCCCGGCTGTTCGGCCGGCTCGGCGCGGACGACCGGGACCGGCTCGTCTCACTGCTCACCGACATCGTGGTCCGCGCGCGCGAAGGTTCGACCGGCGACGACGCAGATCGTCCCTAGTGTGAGCACACGAAGCACGACATGCGGGAACACGGCTCGGGTAAGCATGGCGCGACGATGACCAGCCGGTTCCGGGAGCGGTCAGGCGCGGCGGGCGGCCACGGCCTTGCGGTGGGAGTCGACGGCGTCCTGGAGGAAACGGGACGACTCGGCCAGCATGCCGCGCTCGCGCTCCTTGGCCAGCGCGGCGATGCGGTGCAGCGGGACGACCGTCTGCGTGAAACCCTGCGGCGTGTTCGAGCGGATCATCGGGATGCGGTCGTAGGAGTCGGACAGACCGAGGTCCTGGTAGCCCCAGCGGCTCGGGACCTCCCGCAGCATCGACTCGCCCAGGTAGCGGACGGCGCCCGACACGAACGGGTCGTTACCGGCGACGATGACGGAGTCCCAGTCGGCGAGGCGCTCCAGGACGAGCGGCTCCAGCGCGTCCAGGGAGCCGGGCGAGAAGTCGAAGGGGAAGTCCGCCGGGAGGTACTCCGCCCGCCATCGCGCGAGCGCGGCGTCCATTCCGGACGTCCAGCGGTCGAGGAAGTCACGGGCCGATCCCGTCATGCGGCCACGGTCGCTCTGCATGTACCAGTCGAGCGTGCCCGGCTCGGCCGAGGGAGGCTCGGTGTGCGGCTGCTTCACCCGGTCGAGGCCCTCCAGGTCGAGGCCGAACTCGTCGTGCAGCGCCCGCGCCTGCTCCGGGGTCGCGAGGACGTACACGTCGTCCTCGTCGTGCTCCTCCCCCGGTAGTGCGTAGAACATCCGCGGGTCGGCGCCACCGGGTTCGAGGTCGTCGATGCACTCCATCACGGTGAGCAGGTCGAGCTGCTCGCCGGACTCGTGCTCGAGGACCCACCACACCGGCTCGCCGTCGCGCAGGAAATGCAGGCTCTCCTCGCCGTCCTCGTCCTCGACGAGCTCGACGCCGGCCACCGACAGGCCGCCGCCGCACTGCGCGGCGCTCTCCAGGATCTCCCGGTAGCCCTCTTCCAGATCGTCGACGTCCCCGGCGGGCGCCCACACGACCAGGCCGCACTCGTCGAGGACGTCCAGGACGTCGGCCTCCTCGGGCTCGTCGTCGAGGTCGGGGGGCGGCTCGCCGAGGGCCGCCAGCGCCGCCGTGGCCTCGTCCTCGGACACCATGCCGAGCTCCGCCAGCCGGCCCGCCAGGCTCCGGTACGTCGTGTTGACCATGCCCGGATCATCGCAGGTGCCCCTGACATTCCGCCGCGTTTCCAGCGAGCGGTGATCGCACCGTATCGCCGTCCGGACGCGCGGCCGAAGGACGGCGGGCTCCAGGGACGGGGTCAGGGAACGGGTCAGGACACGGGTCAGGGAACGGCGTCGATGCCACGGCGGGATCCGAGCCAGTGGGTACGGTCGGCGGCCACGTAGGACGCGCCGTCCGGACCGTCCGGACCGGCCCGCCACGGCCGCATGCCGAGCTGCTCGGCGACGGCGGCCGAGGTGGTGTTGCCGGCGTCGATCTCGGCGGTGATGCGGTGCAGCCCGACCACCTCGAAGGCGTACCCGAGCACCGCGCGGGACGCCTCGACGGCCAGCCCCTGGCCCCACCGGTCCGGCTCCAGGCTGTAGAGGATCTCGACGTCCACGGCGCTGTGCAGCGGGCCGTCGTGCCGGCGGAGCCCGGCCACCCCTACCAGCGGGCCGCCGTACGGGTCGACCGAGCCGCGCAGACCCGGCCGCAGCGTCCACAGCCCGTAGCCCTCGACCGCGAAGTCACGCTGGCTGGCAGCGATGATCTCGGTGACCTGGACGGGCGAGATCACCATGTCGTCGAACAGGTGACGCCGGACGAGCGGGCCCGTCCAGTGCGCCAGCAGCGCACGGTGGTCGCTCATGCTCACCGGATGCAGCGCGAGCCGTCCGGTCCGCAGCACCTCACTCATGCTCCTCCTCCGGTGGCCAGTCCGGCGCGGGCTCGCCGTCCGGTACGCCCACCCGGAACACCCGCAGTTGCAATGCCAGCGTCGAGTAGTAGCCGACGAGCGTGACCAGCTCGACGAGGGCGGACCGGCCGAGGGTCGCCACCGCCTCGGTGAACACCGCGTCGCCGAGGTCCCGCTCGGCGGCGAGCTGCCGGACCGCCTCGTACACGACCCGCTCGCGGACGTCGGCGAACATGGGCGCGCGGCCCTCGCGCAGCGCGCACAGCTCGTCCTCCTCCAGGCCGGCGCGGCGGCCGACCCGCTCGTGCGCGTACCACTCGAAGTCCGAGCGCAGGTACGCGGCCACGACCAACGTCGCGATCTCCCGTTCCCGCTGGGTGAAGGCGGTGCGGAACCGCAACGCCGCTCCGAGGTCCTGCAGCGGCAGCCCGACGGCGGGGCTGTAGAGCATCGCGTTGAACGGACCGAGGAGCCGTCCCGCGCCGTCGACGAAGCGGAAGTCCGGCGACGCCGCAAGGGCGTCCGCGCCCGTGGGGGGCGGCGTCGAAGGGTCGTCGGTCGCGGCGGCCGGGGCGCGGCCGGCGCGGGGACCACCGGTCACCGCCTCGTAGACGGCACGCTGCTCCTCACCCAGGGAGCCGGGGAACAGCAGCGGGAGGCGGGTCGCGAACGGCTCGCGCCTCCGTCGATCATCGGCGTGTCGGTCATTGACATACTCACCGTTCGCGGGGTCGATCACTTACCGCACGCTAGGGCGTCAGGGCGGCCGCCTCAACCCCTCGTCCGGAATGTGAAACCCCGCACGCACGATGACGTAGCGGTGGCGTGACACCCGGGCCCCGCTGGGAGGATGTCCCGGTGAACGGCATCTATGACGACCCCTGGGCGTACGAGCTGGCGTGCTCGTTCCGCGACGTGCCCGCCGAGGCCGGCGTCCTGCTCCGGTGGTGCGCCGAGCATCGCCCCGAGAGCGCAGGTCCCGTCCGGACGGTGCTGGAACTGGCCGCCGGGCCCGCCGAGCATGCCCGCGAACTCGCGCGCCGCGGACTGACCGCGACCGCGCTCGACCTGAACCCGGCGATGTGCGCCTACGCCGCCGCCGAGGCCCGCCGCGCCGGGGTCGCCCTGGAGGTCGTCCAGGACGACATGACCCGGTTCGACCTGGGTCGCCGCTTCGACCTCGTGGTGACCATGCTCGACTCCACGTCCCACCTGATGACCCTGGACGCGTTCGTCGCGCACCTGCGGCGCGTCGCGGCGCACCTGTCCCCCGGCGGGCTCTACATCGTGGAGATGTCGCACCCGCGCGACCGGCTGGGCGACGACCCGAGCGTCAGCACCGGCTGGACGGTCGAGCGCGACGGCGTCCAGGCCACCGTCCGGTGGGGCGAGCCCACCGACCGCCTCGACCCGGTCACCCAGATCGCCGACGACCACGTGACGGTGACGATCGACGGCGACCGGGTGATCCGCGATGTCGTCCCCTACCGGTTCTGGACGGCCACCGAGCTGGACGCCGCGATCCGCCTCGCGGGCGGGCTGGGCGTCGCGGGCCGGTACGGCGACTTCGGGGCCGGGGCGGACACCGTGCCGCTCACCGACCCCGGCGCGTGGCGCATGATCACCGTGCTGCGTCCCGTGTGATCAGGGTGCGGGAGCCCAACCGGGCATCGGGTAGGCCGCGAGCGTCTCGCGGACCTCGCCGGCGACCCGCTCGACGACCGTCTCGTCCTGCTTGGCGGCGGCCTGGACGACCTCGTCGATCCAGCCGGCGACGCGTGGCATCCGCTCCTCGGTGAACCCGCGGGTGGTGATCGCGGCGGTGCCGAGCCTCAGCCCGGACGGGTCGAAGGGCTTGCGCGGGTCGAACGGGACGGCGTTGTAGTTCAGCTCGATGCCGGCCCGGTCGAGCGCCTGCGCGGCGACCTTGCCCGGGACGCCCTTGTTCGTGAGGTCGATCAGGATGAGGTGGTTGTCGGTGCCACCGGAGACCAGGTCGTAGCCGCGCTCCAGCAGCGCCGCCGCCAGGGCCTTGGCGTTCACCACGATCTGCCGCGCGTACCCGGCGAAGTCCGGGCGGGCGGCCTCGCTCAGCGCCACGGCGATGGCCGCGGTGGTGTGGTTGTGCGGTCCGCCCTGAAGGCCGGGGAAGACCGCCTTGTCGACCGCCTTGGCGTGCTCCGCGGACGACATGATCATCGCGCCCCGCGGGCCGCGCAACGTCTTGTGCGTGGTCGTGGAGATCACCTCGACGTGGCCCACCGGGGACGGATGGGCGCCGCCCGCGATCAGGCCCGCGATGTGGGCGACGTCCGCGGCCAGCACCGCTCCGGCCTCGCGGGCGATCTCGGCGAACGCCGGGAAGTCGATCGTGCGCGGGACGGCGGTGCCGCCGCACCAGATGAGCTTCGGCCGCTCCTTGAGCGCGAGGTCGCGGACCTGGTCCATGTCGACCCGTCCGGTGTCAGCGCGCACGTCGTAGCGGACCGGCCGGAACCACTTGCCGGTGACCGACACCGACCAGCCGTGCGTCAGGTGACCGCCCATCGGCAGGGACAGCCCCATCACCGTGTCGCCCGGCTCCAGGAACGCCATGTACACCGCGAGGTTGGCGGGCGAGCCGGAGTACGGCTGGACGTTGGCGTGCTCGACGCCGAACAGGGCCTTGGCCCGCTCGATGGCGAGCAGTTCGATCGGATCGACGTTCTGCTGGCCCTCGTAGTAGCGCTTGCCCGCGTAGCCCTCGGAGTACTTGTTGGTCAGGACCGTGCCGGTGGCCTCCAGCACGGCGGGCGAGACATAGTTCTCCGAGGCGATGAGCCGGATCTTCTCGAACTGGCGCCGGGCCTCGGCCTCGACCAGTCCGGCGATCTCGGGGTCCTGGTCCCGCAGGTGGGGAACGGCCGGTTCGTGCATGACTGCCTCCGCACTGTTCGCGCCGGGCTCGCTTCGGGCGCCCCGGCGGGTGGGGACCCGTACACCCAGGCGCGCGGTGTGCGGAACTAGTGTCGCTTCCCGGTGGTTGTCTCCACCTTGACTGCGCCAGTCGCGTTGGCGCCATCATAGCGATCCCGGCCCGCCGGGCGCGGCGTCCGCGCGGGGAACGAGACGATGACAAGCCCGGCCAACAGGAGCAGGGACCCGGCTCCGACCGGCACCGACATCCGCTCGCCGAGGACGGCGACGGCGATGCCGGTGGCCACCAGCGGCTCGGCGAGGCTGAGCGTCCCCGCGGTCGCCGCGCTCACCCGCCGGAGGCCTGCGACGAAGGCCGTGTACGCGGCGGCGGTGGCGGCGATCCCCAGCCAGGCCACGAGCGCGGCCGTGCGCGGTGCGGCGAGTCTCGGCGTCTCCGCGAGCATCCACGGCAGCAGCGCCGTGCCACCGGCGAGAAGCGTGACCGAGACCGCGGCGGTCATGCCCACGTCCTGCCGGGTCAGGACCTTGGCGGACACGGTGTAGACGCCGAAGCACGTCCCGGCGACGAGGCTGAGCCCGATCCCCACGGGGTCGGCGTGGACCTGCGGTCCGGGGACCATGAGCAGTGCGACGCCGCCGACCGCGCACGCCGTCCCCGCCCACCAGCGGCGTCCGAGGGCGCTCCCGAGGACGATCCGCTCGCACAGGCCCGTCGACACCGGCGCCAGACCGAACACGACCGCGGTCGCGACGGCGGCGCCGGTGCGGTCCACCGCGCTGAAGAACGACGCCTGGAAGGTGCCGGTCGCGGTGGTCGCTGCGGCAAGCGGCGGCCACGTCCCCCGTGCCAGCGGCCCACGCGCGAGGGTGAGGAACGTCCGGGGACGGGTCGCGAGCACCACGGCGGCGAGCACCAGGCCGCCGCCGAGGATCCGCGCACCGCCGACCGCGACCGGGCTCGCGGACGGTTCGGCCAGTGCCTGCGCCGGTCCGACCGTCCCCCACAGAATGCCCGCGACGAGCACCAGCAGCACTCCCGAAGAGTTGTTCCATCGGTCCATGGCCCCGACGCTAGGAGAACGTGCGGTCCATTACGTTCACGACCGCTCTTCATTCGGTCTGGGCTGTCAGCACCGTCACCTATTCGGGCACAGGGCCAGTCTCTGGTGGCTAGCTGTAGGACGTTCGGCGCTCCCGTCGCTCAGGTGACGGAAGTTCGGCCTGTTCGACCGGCTGGACGTAGTCGTAGACGACGGTGGTGCGGACGTCCACGAACTCCTTGCGGCGGGCCAGCCGGTCGAGCACGAAGTCCCGCAGGTACGCGGTGCTCGGCACGGCCACGTGGACCAGGAGGTCCTCGTTCCCCGTGACCACGAACACTCCGACGGCCTCGGGCATCGCGGCCATGCTGTCGCGGGCCGACTCGATCGCCTCCCGCGACTGCGGCCGGATCCTGATCGAGATCAGCGCCTGCACACCGCGGTCGAGCCGCTCCAGGTCGGCCGCCGCGTGGAAGCCGGTGATGACGCCGCGCGACCGCAGCGCCCTCGTGCGCTCCAACGCCGTGGACGGGGCGATCCCGACCGCCTCGGCGAGCTCCCGGTTCGTCTGGCGCCCGTCGCGCTGCAGCCGCCGCAGGATCGCCTGGTCCACCGCGTCCATAAGGTCCCTCCCATCGTCGGCGGGTGCCGAACTCCCGCACGCGGAAACGCGCTCTGACACCCCGTCCACCGAAGATTATTCGACCGGCGCGGCCACCGGCGTCGCCGGCACGGGCGCGGACGCGGGACGGCGGATCAGGACGAGCGCGGCCACACCCGCGGCCAACGCGACCACCCCCGCCGTCGCGCACGCGGCGTTCAGCCCGGACGCGAAGGCCGCGTGCGCGGCGGCCTGCGGGACGCCGCTCGCCCGGCCGCCGGTGAGAGCGTGCGCGGCCGCGTCCCCGTCGGGAACCCGGTGTTCGAGGGAACGTTCCATCGTAGTGCGGAAGACGCTCCCGAGCACCGCGACGCCAAGCGCGTAGCCGAGCTGCCGGACGGTCCCGACCGCGCCCGCCGCCATCCCGCCGCGTTCGGGCGGCACCGAGGCCATCGCCGCCGCCGTCACGGTCGGCATGGCCAGTCCGACGCCCACACCGGTGACGGCCAGCCCGGGGACCAGCGCCGTCCAACCCGAGCCGGCCGCCAGCACCGCCTGGCCCAACGTCCCGAACCCGATGAGCAGCATCCCGGCACCGACCGTCCAGCGGGGCGAGACTCCGTTCAGGAACCGCCCGGCCAGCGCGGAGACCGCGAAGGACAGGCCGCTGATCGGCAGCAGCACCAGACCGGCCGCGACCGCGTCCTGGCCCTGGACCGTCTGCAGCCACAGCGAGGTATAGGGCAGGTAGGAGAACGCCGCGCCGGACAGCACCAGCGAGGCGATCATGATCCCGGTGAAGGAAGGGCCGCGGAACAACCGCAGGTCCAGCAGCGGGTGCGGGTTCCCGGCCTCGACCGCGGCGAACACCGCCAGCGCGAGCAGCCCCGCCGCGGCCGTGCCGATCACGGCGGGCGAGCGCCAGCCCGCCTCGCCCGCGCGGGTCAGCGCGTAGGTGAGGGTCGCGGCGGCCGCGGCGAAGGAGACCACGCCCGGCACATCGATCCGCCGGGCCGCCGGGTCGCGGGACTCCGCCAGCACGCGAAGCGCCAGCACCACCGCCGCCGCCCCGGCCGGCAGATTCACCAGGAAGATCCATCGCCAGCCGAGGTGCGCGGTCAGCAGCCCGCCGATGACCGGCCCGGCCCCGGCCGCGGCGCCGCTGACCGCGCCCCACACACCGAACGCCACGCCCCGGTCGCGGCCCTGGTAGGAGGCGTTCACCAGCGCCACGGTCGTGGCGAACATCGCCGCCGCGCCGGCGCCCTGCACGGCCCGCGCGGCGATCAGCGCCGGGGAGGCCGGCGCGACCCCGCAGGCCAGCGACGCCAGCGTGAACACCGCCAGCCCCGCCACGTACACCCGGCGGCGCCCGACCAGGTCGGCGAGCCCGCCCGCCGCCAGCAGCGCGGCGGCCAGCACCAGCGCGTAGACGTCCATCACCCATTGCAGCGCGCCGTAGGACGTGCCGAGGCCCACCGCCATCTCGGGCAGCGCCACGGTCACGATGTTGACGTCGACCAGCAGCATGAACGTTCCCGCGCACACGGCCGTCAGCGGCCCCCACCTGCCCATCGCGGATCCCTTCGTCGTCGTTCTCGGATCCGACAACACTCACCGCGAGAACGCCCAGAATCCACTCAACGGCTCCGAACTCCATGATTTTCGACATGACGTAGCCTCAGATGGTGATTTCCGCTCAAGCCGATCAACTGGACCGCCGGCTGATCGAGGCCCTCCAGCTCGACGGCCGCGCGCCGTTCAACCGGATCGCGGACGTCCTCGGCGTCTCCGACCAGACCGTGGCGCGCCGCTACCGGCGGCTCCGCTCGGCCGGCCTGCTCCGGGTCGTCGGCGTACCCGGCGCCGACCACGGCCGCTGGATCGTCCGGCTCCAGTGCGCACCGAGCGCCGTCCAGGGGGTCGCCGCCACACTGGCGCGCCGGCCAGACACGATCTGGGTGCAGCTCGTGTCCGGCGGCACCGAGATCCTCTGCATCGTCCGGCCCGTCACCGCCGACGACAGCGAGCAGATCCTGCTGGACGCGCTGCCGCGCACCGACCGGGTCATCGCGGTGGCCGCGCACCGTGTCCTGCACACCTTCTACGGCTCACCGCGCCGGGTGCGCTTCCTCGGGGCGCTCACCCCGGACGAGGCGCGGCGGCTGCGGCCCGCCGTCGAGCCGGCGGAGGAGACCGCCGCGACCGAGCCGCCCGATCCCGGCGACCGGGCCCTGCTGGAGGTGCTGGCCCGGGACGGCCGGGCCGGGCACGCCGAGTTGGCCGCGGCGACGGGCTGGTCGCCGTCCACGATCGGCCGCCGTATCGATCACCTGCGGGCCACCGGCGCGCTGCGGTACTACGCCGAGTTCGACCTGCGCTACGTCGGCTTCCGAGCCGCCGCCCGGCTGTGGATCACAGTGCCGCCCGCCGGGCTGGAGGTCACCGGACGGGCTCTCGCCGCCCACTCCGAGGCGGTGTTCGTCGCCGCGACGACCGGCCCCGCCAACCTCAATGTCGCCATCGTCTGCCGCGACTCCCGGGAGATCTACCGCTACCTCACCGAGCGGGTGGCGGCCCTGCCCGACGTCGGGCATGTGGAGACCACGCCCATCGCGCGGAACGTCAAGGGCGTCGGCAGCGTCCTGCCCGGCCATGTGAAGTGAGGACGGCGCGTGACATGACAAGCGCATGGCCCCCGGCGGGGGCCATGCGCGTGGAGTACGGGACCGGTCAGCTGCGGCCCGCGGCCTCCAGTGCTCTCTTGACGGCGGCGCGCTTCTGGCGGAGCTTGGCGAGCGCCTCTTCGAGGATGGCCTCGCCGTCCTCGTCGCTGCGGCGCTCCTTCACATAGGCCAGGTGCGTCTTGTACGGCTCGGTCTTCGGCGGAGCCGGCGGGTGCTCCGAGTCCTGACCCGCGGGGAACCCGCAGCGTGGGCAGTCCCACGTCTCGGGGACCGCGACGTCGGTCGCGAAGCTGGGGCGGGTCTCGTGCCTGTTGGCGCAGTAGAAGGTCACCCACACGCGGGGGGCGGCGTCGCCGCGCTCCGCCTCTCCCATCGGACCGGCCCCGACGCGGCTGCCCCGAATCGCGTTGCCACTACCCACGGACTACTCCTCGCTCAGTTTGCCCTTGCCACCCGTGACCTCGAGGGCGGCGCGGCGCTCGTACGTATGGAACAGAAGGCTCAGCCGACGCCCTTGTGCTTGAACAGCAACCCGAGGACGACGATCGAGGCGAACCAGATGACGCCGACGCCAACGGTCAGCCGGTCAAGATTGCGCTCCACAACCGACGATCCGCCCAGCGACGACGAGATGCCGCCCCCGAACATGTCGGAAAGGCCGCCGCCCTTGCCCTTGTGCATCAAGACGAAGACCACCATCAGCAGGCTGGTGACGATGAGCACGATAGAGGTTGCGATGATCACAGTTCTTCAGCGCCTTCTCTGGCCAGACCCGCGGGGAGCGGGGCTTGTCTGTCGTTCAAGGACGGAGGGTCGAGCCGGACGGGTTTACCCGTCCGCTACGAAGGGTACGTCGAAGTCTCCCCTGGTACGGCAAGAACTCCCATGTCACACAGAATTGATCAGTTTGTGATCAGACGGGGAGATCCCGGTACCGGCAGATCTTGACGAACTCTCCCGGGTCGAGGCTGGCACCACCGACCAAGGCACCGTCCACATCGGACTGCGCCATGATCCCGGCGATGTTGTTCCCCTTGACCGAGCCGCCGTACAGGATACGCGTCTGGTCGGCCACTCCGCCGTCGTAGAGCTCGGCGATTCGCGTCCGGATGGCGCCACACACCTCTTGCGCGTCCTTCGGCGTGGCGACCTCCCCGGTGCCGATCGCCCAGACCGGCTCGTAGGCGATCACGGTGCGGCGGACCTGCTCGGCGGTGAGCTTGTCGAGCCCGCCGTCGAGCTGCGCGAGGACGTGCGGGACCTGCTCGCCGGCCTTGCGGACGTCGAGACCCTCCCCCACGCACAGGATCGGGGTGATGTCGGCGGCGAGCGCGGCCTTGGCCTTGGCGTTGACGACCGCGTCGTCCTCGGCGTGGTACTGGCGGCGCTCGGAGTGCCCGACGACGACGTAGGAGCAGCCCAGCTTGGCCAGCATCGACGCGGCGATCTCGCCGGTGTAGGCGCCGGAGGCGTGCTGCGAGACGTCCTGCGCCCCGTACTGGATCGCGTAGCGGTCGGCCTCGATCACCGTCTGCGCCGAGCGCAGCGCGGTGAACGGTGGCAGCACGACCACGTCGACGGCCTCGTAGTCGGCCTCCTTGAGCGCGAACGCCATCTTCTGGACGAGCAGGATCGCGTCCAGGTGGTTCTTGTTCATCTTCCAGTTGCCGGCCATGAGCGGCTTGCGGGAAGGGGTGACGGGGGCCATCGGTCAGTCCTCCAGGGCCTGCAGGCCGGGGAGCGTCCTGCCTTCGAGGTATTCGAGGCTGGCGCCGCCCCCCGTCGAGATGTGGGAGAAGGAGCTCTCGTCGAAACCGAGCCGCCGGACGGCCGCGGCGGAGTCGCCGCCGCCGACGACGGTGAACGCACCCGAGTCGATGAGGCCCTGGGCGACGGCGCGGGTGCCGTTCGCGTAGGGCTCCATCTCGAACACGCCCATGGGGCCGTTCCAGAACACCGTCCGGGCGTCGGCGAGGCGTGCGGCGAACAGCTTGCCGGACTCGGGGCCGATGTCCAGCCCGAGCCGGTCGGCGGGGATCGCGTCGGCCGGGACGGACCCGTGCTCGGCGTCGGCGGCGAACGCGGTCGCGGCGACGATGTCGACGGGGAGGACGAACTCCACGCCGGTCTCCTCCGCGCGCCGCAGGTACTCGCGGACGGTGCCGAGTTGGTCCTCTTCGAGCAGGCTCTGGCCGACCTCGTGGCCCTGGGCCTTGAGGAAGGTGAAGACCATGCCCCCGCCGACGAGGATGCGGTCGGCCTTGCCGAGCAGGCTGTCGATGACGCCGAGCTTGTCGGACACCTTCGACCCGCCGAGGACGACGGCGTAGGGCCGCTCGACGTCCTCGGTGAGCCTGCGCAGCACCGCGACCTCGGCGGCGATCAGCCCGCCGGCGGCGTGCGGGAGCAGCGCCGGGACGTCGTAGACGCTGGCGTGCTTGCGATGCACCGCGCCGAACCCGTCCCCGACGTAGCGGTCGGCGAGGGTGGCGAGGCGGGCGGCGAACGCGCCGCGCTCGGCGTCGTCCTTGCTGGTCTCGCCCGGCTCGAAGCGCAGGTTCTCCAGCAGCGCGACGTCGCCGTCGGCGAGGCCGTCCACGGTGGCGCGGGCCGAGTCGCCGGCGACGTCGTCGGCGAGCGCGACGTCGGCGCCCAGCAGGGAACCGAGCCGCTCGGCGACGGGGGCCAGCGAGAGCTCGGGTCTGACCTGACCCTTGGGCCGGCCGAGGTGCGCGCAGACGACGACCTTGGCGCCCCTCGTCCGCAGCGCCTCGATGGTCGGGAGGCCGGCCCTGATCCGCCCGTCGTCGGTGATCTGCCCGTCCTCCAGCGGGACGTTCAGGTCCGACCGGACGAGCACCCGCTTACCGGCGACGTCCAGATCGTCAATGGTGCGCATCGGGATGCGTTGTCCTTCCGGATACGGCCGCGCCGCGGCCCGCCCCGGGGGGTGGCCACGGCGCGGTCAGCGGGTCAGAGCTGCGAGCCGACGAGCTTGACGAGGTCGACGAGCCGGTTGGAGTAGCCCCACTCGTTGTCGTACCAGCCGACGACCTTCACCTGGTCGCCGATGACCCTGGTCAGCCCGGAGTCGTAGATGCAGGACGCCGGGTCGGTGACGATGTCGCTGGAGACGATCGGGTCTTCGGTGTAGGTCAGGTAGCCCTTGAGCGGCCCCTCGGCGGCGGCCTTGAACGCGGCGTTGACCTCGTCCACCGTCACCTCGCGGGACAGGGTCGCGGTGAGGTCGGTCGCCGAGCCGGTCGGCACGGGGACGCGCATCGCGAAGCCGTCCAGCTTGCCGTTCAGCTCGGGCAGCACCAGGCCGATGGCGACGGCGGCGCCGCTGGAGGCCGGCACGACGTTGATCGCGGCGGCGCGGGCGCGGCGCAGGTCCTTGTGCGGGGCGTCCTGGAGGTTCTGGTCCTGGGTGTAGGCATGGATCGTCGTCATCAGGCCCTTCTCGATGACGAAGCTGTCGTGCAGCACCTTGGCCAGCGGCGCCAGGCAGTTGGTGGTGCAGGACGCGTTGGAGATCACCGTGTGCGCGGCCGGGTCGTACCGGTCCTCGTTGACGCCGAGGACGACGGTGAGGTCCTCGTTCTTGGCCGGCGCGGAGATGATCACCTTCTTGGCGCCGTTGTCGGCGTGCACCTTGGCCTTCTTGGCGTCGGTGAAGAAGCCGGTGGACTCCACGACGATGTCGGCGCCGACATCGCCCCACTTGAGGTTGGCGGGGTCGCGCTCCTCGAACGCCTTGATCGCCTTGCCGCCGACGACGATCTCGTCCGCGGTGGCGCGCACCTCCTCGGGGAAGCGGCCGAGGATGCTGTCGTACTTGAGCAACTGAGCGAGGGTGGCGTTGTCGGTCAGGTCGTTGACCGCCACGATCTCGATGTCGGCCCCGCTCGCCTTCACGGCGCGGTAGAAGTTACGGCCGATCCGGCCGAACCCGTTGATGCCTACTCGGATGGTCACGGAACGGCTCTCCTCATACGTCGTTTTACCCGGTGTGACCGGGCCGTCCTCTTAGCTCGAACCGGGGTCTCCCCCTGCGCTCGACCCTATCCAATGACCCGCGGGTAGCCCGACACCGGCTGCGTGGGGAGTTGCGGGGGCGAATCCCCTCTTCGCCTGCGCGCGCACACCGCGTACGTTCCGTACCGTCGCCGAGCGTTCACCCACCTGTCACCGTGGCGGGTCAACCGGAGGGCCCCAGGATGTGTCTTTGACGTGTGTACATACGATCTTCGGTAGGGATCCGCCGCGCTGGAAGCGCCGTCGTGGCGTTGTCGCTGGCCGCGGGTTGCGCGGAGCCTGCCGGGCAAGCCAAGCCCTCGCCCGCGACCGCCGTGCCGGGCACCCCGGTGGGAACGGCGGACAAGGCGAAATGCCTCGGCTTCAACGGTCTGGACACGCTGAACCCGGTGGCGCAGGTCCGCGCGGGGCTGTTCCGGACGCCCGGCACGGCGCCCGTGCGCATCGCCACCGGAACGGACGTGGACTGGGGCCTGGATCCCTACAACGACCGGACCTGGCAGCTGTGGCTCCACTCCCTCGAATGGCTCGGCGGCGCGATCAAGGAGTACACGCGGACACGGGACCGCGGCGCCCTGGACACGGCCGCCGCCCTCGCGCGGGACTGGATCGCCGACAACGACCTCCCCCAGCGGTTCGGCGCGGACCGGCGCGATGCCATCGCCGAGGGCACCAAGTTCCGCCTGGCCACGCTCGTCTGCCTGCGCAAGTACCAGGGCGGGCGCTGGCTGGACGAGGCCATCGCCCGGCACGCCGAGTGGCTCGCCCGCCCCGAGCACTACTCCGGCCCCTGGAACCACGGCACCGACGAGTCGATGATCCTCATGACGGCCGGCTGCGGGATCGGCCGCGCCGACCTCGCCGACCTCGGGTACCGCCGGCTGCTCGACGCGGTGCTCGCCCCGCCCGGCGGCGCGTCGCCCGCCATCGACGCCGAGGGCGCCAACAACGAGCAGTCGACGCACTACGCCGTCTACAACCGGAGCCGGTGGCGGCTGGCGTTCCGGGTGATACGCGCGTGCGGGCGGCCGGTCCCGGCAGAGCTGACCCGGCGGCACGCTCTGCTGGACGAGTTCATCGCGTTCCAGACCACGCCCGCCGGGGACCTGCTCCAGCTCGGCGAGTCGTACGCGGCGACGGTGTCCCGGGTGGGGTCACCCGGCAGAGGCCCGATCCGGTACGTGGCCACGAAGGGCGTCCAGGGCTCCCGGCCCGCGCACCGTGCGCGCGTCTACCAGGCCGGCTACGTGATGGGCCGCTCCGGGTGGGGCGGGAGGGACCGCGCGTTCACCGACGAGATGTCTTACACGGCGCGCTTCGGGCCGGGCCGGTACGCCCACGGGCAGAACGACCACATGGCCCTCACCTTCCACACTCTCGGCCGTGACATCCTCGTCCCGAGCGGTCACATCGGCTACAGCGACCCGGCCTGGAACACGTGGCTGCGCTCCCCCGAGGCGCACAACACCCTCGTCGTGCGGGGCATACCGTTCCGGGAGGGCGTGGCGACGGCCCTGACCGCGCACCGGTTCCAGCGCGGCGCCGACACGTTCCGGTTCTCCGACACCGCCTTCACCGGGACGGTCAGGTCCCGCTCGGTGCTCGCCGCCGCCGACCCCGACGCGCTCGTCGTGCTGGACGAGGCCCGCTCCACCGCTCCCCGCCGCGTGGAACAGCTCTGGCACCTGCCCGCCGCGTTCACCGCCGTCCCGGACGGGAGCGGCGCCGTCGCCACCGCGGGCCACGCCGGCGCCGGCGACCGCGTCAGCGTCTGTTTCCTGCGGATCCCGCTGCCCGGGACGGTGCCGCTGCCGGCGACGGTCGTCCGGGGCAGCCTCGACCCGCCGCAGGGGTGGGTCGTCCCGTCCGCACGCAAGACGATCCCCGCGCCGGTGGTGTCGCTTCCGGCGCAGGGATCCCAGGTGCGGATGCTGACGCTGATCGTGCCGGTCCGCGGCGAGGCGCGGCCGAGCGTGCGGGTGCGGCCGCTCCCGGATGGCGGGGTGCGGGTGGAGGCGGCGTTAGGCGGCGGCCGCCTCATCTTCGAGGCCGCACCGGACGGGGCACTCCGCCGCATCCCCTGACCACGGCCCCTGACCACGGCCCCTGACCACGGCCCCTGACCACGGCGTGCCGGTCATCGGCGATCGCCAATGACCGGCACCGCGGGTCAGGGGGCCAGCATGTCGGCGGTCAGGTTCGCCTCGGTGCCGGGAATGCCCTGGTCACCGGCCCGCTTGTCGGCCATGGCGAGCAGCCGCCTGATCCGTCCGGCGATGGCGTCCTTGGTCAGCGGCGGGTCGGCGAGCTGGCCGAGCTCCTCCAGCGACGCCTGCTTGTGCTCCAGCCGCAGCCGGCCCGCGTTCACCAGGTGCTCGGGCGCGTCGTCGCCGAGGATCTCCAGTGCGCGGGCGACCCGCGCGCCCGCCGCGACCGCCGCGCGCGCCGAGCGGCGCAGGTTCGCGTCGTCGAAGTTGGCGAGCCGGTTCGCGGTCGCCCGCACCTCGCGGCGCATCCGCCGCTCCTCCCAGGCCAGCACGCTGTCGTGCGCGCCGAGCCGGGTGAGCAGCGCGCTGATCGCGTCGCCGTCGCGGACCACGACCCGGTCGACGCCGCGAACCTCGCGCGCCTTGGCGTGGATCTTCAGCCGGCGGGCCGCGCCGACCAGCGCGAGCGCCGCCTCCGGGCCGGGGCACGTCACCTCCAGCGACATCGACCGGCCCGGCTCGGTGAGCGATCCGTGCGCGAGGAACGCTCCGCGCCAGGCCGACTCGGCGTCGCAGGCCGCCCCCGCGACCACGTGCCGGGGCAGCCCGCGGACGGGACGGCCGTTGTTGTCGATGAGCCCGGTCTGCCGCGCGAGGGACTCACCGTCGCGGAACACGCGGACGACGTAGCGGTTGCCCTTGCGCAGCCCGCTCGGCGCGAGCACCACCACCTCCGAGGTGTGCCCGAACACCTCCGCGATGTCCTTGATGAGGCGCCGTGCCGCCACCCCGGTGTCGATCTCGGCCTCGATCACGATGCGCCCGCTGACCAGGTGCAGACCCCCCGCGAAGCGCAGCAGCGTCGAGACCTCGGCCTTGCGGCAGCAGGGCTTCAGCACCGTGAGCCTGCTCAGCTCGTCTTTGACCACACCGGTCATCGCCATAGATGAACCCTCCCCCTATCGGACTTCCAGCAGTCTCGCCGATGACGGCCCGGCCGGACGTCACTCACTGAATATCTGTACGAAGGCTTGGGCCAGTAGGGCGGGATCATGACGTGGCGAGCCGTCGTCGGCGGCGACACCGGCGAGGACGAGCCGCCCACCGAGTTCCTGGACGGCCTTGTCGAGGGCGTCCGGGTCGTCCACCACGCCGGAGTCGGCGATGACCACGTCCACGCTCAGGTCGGGCGCGTGTGCCTGCAGCACCTCCAGATGCGTCTGCGGGGAGAAGTCGTCGGTCTCGCCGGGCTGCGGCGCGAGGTTCAGCGCGACGACGCGGCGGGCGCGGGCCGAGGTGAGGGCGCGGGCGAGCGCCGGGACCTTCAGATGCGGCAGAACGCTGGTGAACCACGACCCGGGGCCGAACACGATCCAGTCGGCGTCCTCGACGGCGGCGAGCGTCTCCGGGCACGCGGGCGGGTCGGCGGGGACGAGCGACACCCCGAGCACGCTCCCGGGCGTCTTCGCGCAGGCCACCTGCCCCTTGACGTGACTGATCTCGTCCGGGCGGGCGGGGTCGGCGCCGCGCACCTCGGCGACGATGTCCATCGGGACGGCCGCCATCGGCAGCACCCGGCCGTGCGCGCCGAGCAGCCGGCCCACCCAGTCCAGGCCGGCGACGGTCGAACCGGACGGCACCCCACCGGGCTCACCACCGCCGAGCAGTTCCCACAGCGCGACGATCAGCAGGTTGCCGACGGCGTGGTCCCGCAGGTCGCCCTCGCTGCGGAACCGGTGCTGTACCACGTCCCGCCAGGTCTGCCCCCACTCGTCGTCCCCGCACAGCGCGGCCAGCGCCATCCGCAGGTCACCGGGCGGCAGCACGCCGAGTTCGCGGCGCAGCCGGCCGCTGGAACCGCCGTCGTCGGCGACCGTGACGACCGCGGTCAGCCGGTCGGTGACGCGGCGCAGCGCCGACAGTGAGGCGTACAGGCCGTGGCCCCCGCCGAGCGCGACGACCTTCGGGCCGAGGGGCTTCACCGTGCCGCTTCTCTCCTTGTCCGGGACCCGGGCAGGGTCTCAGCCACGGGTCTCACTCACGGCCGAGGTCACGATGGGCGACCTGTACGTCGATGCCCTCGTCCCTCAGCCGGGCGGCGATCTGTTCCGCCATGGCCACACTACGGTGTTTGCCCCCGGTACAGCCCACGGCCAGCGTCACGTAGTGCTTGCCCTCGCGCTCGTAGCCGTCGGCCAGCAGCCGCAGCACCTCGGAGTAGGCGTCCAGGAACTCCTTGGCGCCGCGCTGGCCGAGCACATAGTCGCGGACGGCGCCGTCGCGGCCGGTCTTCGGGCGCAGCTCGGGCACCCAGTGCGGGTTCGGCAGGAACCGGCAGTCGACGACGAGGTCGGCGTCGACGGGCAGGCCGTACTTGTAGCCGAACGAGACCACCGTGGCGCGCAGGCTGGACTCTCCGGTGTCGTTGCCGAAGAACCCGATGATCTTGTTGCGCAGTTCGTGCACGTTCAGCCCGCTGGTGTCGATCACCAGGTCGGCCTCGGCGCGGACCTCCCGCACCAGTTCCCGCTCGCGGGCGATGCCGTCGACGAGGCGCCCGTCGTCCTGCAGCGGGTGCGGACGGCGGACGCTCTCGAACCGGCGCACCAGGTCGGCGTCGCTCGCCTCCAGGAACACCACGCGCGGGTGGACGCCGCGGGCCTCCAGCTCGGCGATCGAGGAGTGCAGGTCGTCGGTGAAGGCGCGGCTGCGCACGTCCACGACGACGGCGATGCGGGGCACCGCGTCCTTCACCCGGCCGCCGAGGTCGGCCATCGTGGCCAGCAGCCCCGGTGGGAGGTTGTCGACCACGAACCAGTCGAGGTCCTCCAGCGACTTGGCCGCCGTGCTCCGCCCCGCCCCCGACATGCCGGTGACGATCACGATGTCCGGGATCTTCGTCTCGCCGCTCATTCCCGTCTCCCCCTGTGCTCCCCGTCGCCCGTGCCTGCGGCGCCCGTGCCTGCGGCGCCCGTGTCCGTGGCACCGTCACCCGCCTGGGCCGTGCCGGGCGGGCCGTTCAGCGCGGCGACGATGCCCTCCGCGCTGCGCAGCCCGATTCCGGGGACCTCGGCGACCTGCTCGGGCGTCGCCTCCTTCAGTCGTTTCAGCGATCCGAAGTGTTTCAGTAGCGCCGCGCGCCGTGCCGGTCCCAGACCCGGAACGTTATCGAGTTCGCTCACCGTCATGGATTTGGAGCGCCGTTGCCGGTGGAAGGTGATGGCGAACCGGTGCGCCTCGTCACGGACCCGCTGGACGAGGAACATGCCCTCACTGTTGCGCGGCAGGATCACCGGATCGTCCTCGCCTGGCAGCCAGATCTCCTCCAGCCGCTTGGCGATGCCGCAGACCGCGATGTCCTCGACGCCCAGCTCCGTCAGAGCCTTCCGCGCCGCCGCCACCTGCGGCGGGCCACCGTCGACGATCACCAGGTTCGGCGGGTAGGCGAACTTGCGGGGCCTGCCGGTCTCGGGATCGATCGGTTGGTGCGCGCCGTCGCCGTCCACGCCGCCCTCCGCCCGCGGGGACGGCGTGCCGGCTCCGCCCGCGGGCTCGTCGGCGGGATCGGCGAACGCGTCCAGCTCGCCCAGCTTCTCGCTCTCGGCGAGGTAGCGCCGGAACCTGCGGGTGATCACCTCGTGGATGGAGCGGACGTCGTCCTGGCCCTCGACGGCCTTGATCGTGAACCGGCGGTACTCGCTCTTGCGGGCCAGCCCGTCCTCGAACACGACCATGGAGGCGACGACGTTCGTGCCCTGCAGGTTGGAGACGTCGTAGCACTCGATGCGCAGCGGCGCGTCGTCGAGCTCCAGCGCGTCCTGGATCTCCTGTAGCGCGCGGCTCCGGGTGGTCAGGTCACTGGCGCGGCGCGTCTTGTGCTGCTTGAGCGCTTCGTGCGCGTTACGCGCGACGGTCTCCAGCAGGGTCTTCTTGTCGCCGCGCTGCGGGACGCGCAGCCGGACCGGCCCGCCGCGCTGCTCGCCCAGCAGCTCGGTCATCGCCTCCGCCTCCGGCGGCAGCGCCGGGACCAGCACCTCGCGGGGCACCGAGTCGCTCTCGCTGTAGATCTGGATCAGGAAGTGCTCGACGAGGTCGGCGGTGGTGACGTCCTCGACCTTGTCGACGACCCAGCCGCGCTGGCCGCGGATCCGCCCGCCGCGCACGTAGAAGACCTGGACGGCCGCCTCCAGCTCGTCCTCGGCGAAGGCGATCATGTCGCAGTCGGTGGAGTCGGCGAGGACGACCGCCTGTTTCTCCAGGGCGCGCTCCAGCGCGCGGACGTCGTCGCGGAGCCGGGCGGCGCGCTCGTACTCCTGGGACGCCGCCGCCTCACGCATGTCGCGTTCGAGACGCTTGATGAAACGGGTGGTGTTGCCCGCCATGAAGTCGCAGAAGTCGTCGGCGAGCTGCCGGTGCTCGTCCGGCGAGACGCGACCGACGCACGGCGCCGAGCACTTGCCGATGTAGCCGAGCAGGCAGGGCCGGTCGAGCTGGTGCTGCCGCTTGAACACGCCGGCGCTGCACGTCCGGACGGGGAACACGCGCAACAGCTGGTCGACCGTCTCCCGGATCGCCCACGCGTGGGAGTACGGCCCGAAGTAGCGCACGCCCTTCTTCTTCGCGCCCCGCATCACCATCACCCTCGGGAATTCCTCATTGAGGGTGACGGCGAGATACGGATACGACTTGTCGTCGCGGTAACGGACGTTGAACCGCGGATCGAACTCCTTGATCCAGGAGTACTCCAGCTGGAGCGCCTCGACCTCGGTGCCGACGACCGTCCAGTCGACCCGCGCCGCGGTCTGCACCATCGTCTGCGTGCGCGGGTGCAGCGAGGAGTAGTCGGCGAAGTAGGAGTTGAGCCGCGAGCGCAGGCTCTTGGCCTTGCCCACGTAGATGACCCGGCCATGCTCGTCACGGAATCGGTACACCCCGGGCGACTCCGGAATGGAGCCCGGGGCGGGTCGGTAGGTCGCCGGATCTGCCACGGTAAAAGCCTAGTGGGCCCCACCGACACGCCGGACGCGCGCGGGCCGCCGGGGCGTCCGCCGGGTGACGGATGTCTCCCCCATGCACCCGGATGACCGCAAAGGGAACGGAAAGGGATGCCCGAACGGGAGTATCCGCACGCTCGGAGGAGGTAATGGGCAACATGTCCGCGTTGTGGGCATGGATCACTCTGGCGGCCGTCGTCGCCACGTCTGTGATCGTCGTGGAAGGGGGCCGGCGGCTGCTGGCGGGCCACCGGATGTCGTCGCGCTGGCCGGGCGCGGGACGAGTCGCCCGGCGCTGCACCGCGCCGGCTTTCGTGTTCGCGGTGGTGGTCAGCGCCAGCACGGCGATGCCGTACCGGCTGCTGCCGGAGGGCGCGGACGGCCCCGTCCGGCAGGCGGTGCGCATCGCCGCGATCGGCGCCACCACGTGGCTGGTGCTGAGGATCACCTATGCGCTGACCGACCCGCCGCTGGCGCGGCTCATGCGCATCGAGGGCGAGCGCAACCGGCGGGCGAGGCGGGCGCGCACCCAGATGATGCTGCTGCGCCGCATCGCGGCCATGGTGATCGTGGTGCTGGCGGTGGGCGCCGCGCTGTTCACCTTCCCGGGTGTGCGGGCGGTCGGCGCGGGCGTGCTGGCCTCCGCCGGGGTCGCGGGCCTGGTCGTCGGGATCGCGGCCCGCCCGACGCTCGGGAACCTGCTCGCCGGGCTGCAGCTGGCGTTCAGCGACGCGCTGCGGCTGGACGATGTCGTGGTCGTCCAGGGCCAGTGGGGGCGCGTCGAGGAGCTGACGCTGTCGTACGTGGTGGTGTGCCTGTGGGATGACCGGCGGCTCATCCTCCCGGTCTCCCACTTCACCGAGCAGCCGTTCGAGAACTGGACGCGGCACAGCAGCCGGGTCCTCGGTTCGGTCGACCTGCACGTGGACTGGACCGTCCCCATCGAGGAGCTGCGGACCGAGTTGTACGCGATGCTCCGGGACCATCCGCTGTGGGATCGCCGCGAATGGGTCCTGCAGGCGGTGGACGTCCTGCCGAACGGGCTGGTCCAGCTGCGCGCCATGATGAGCGCCGCCGACTCGGCCAGCGCCTGGGACCTGCGCTGCGACGTGCGCGAGCACCTGGTCGCCCACATCCGCTCCGCCCATCCCGAGGCGCTCCCCCGCTTCCGCACCGGCTCCGGCGGATCACTGGAGCAGACCCCGGACGGCCCCTCGGACGGCTCCTCGGACGAGAGCGAGGCCGGTGACGGGACCGGCGACCGGATCGGCGACGGGGCCGCCCCGCCGCGGGACGGCCCCGTGCGCGCGGAGCCCCTCAGGCGAGCATGATCTTGCCGCCCTGCACGGTGACCTTCCGCTCCTTCAGCGGTTCCTTCGCGGGAGGGTTCGCCACCGAGCCATCGGCGATCTTGAACTTGCTGCCATGGCAGGGGCAGTTGATCGTGCCGCCGGACACCGACCCGACAGGGCAGCCGCGGTGCGGGCAGGTCGTGGAGAACGCCGTGAACTCGCCCTGCGTCGGCTGGCACACCACGACCTTCTCGGCCTCGAAGATCTTGCCGCCGCCCACGGGGATGTCCGCGGACGAGGCGAGCGCCTTGCCGCCCGCGCCGGCGGCACCGCCGTCCGACCCGCCTTGAGAAGGGCTCTGGCCGGCGCTCCCGGTGTCGCCGCTCCCCGATCCACCGGACGAGTCGTCCGACCCGCCGCACGCCGCCGCAAGACCGGCGACGCCCGCGAGCCCGACGCCGATGAGGAGCCCCCGGCGGGTGTTGCCCGTGGCCGGTGACGGGACCGGCGCCGCGTCCGCCGCGTCGCCGGCCACCGGATCAGCCGCCGGCACCGCCTCCACCGCCGCCCCGTCCGCCGCCCGCTCCCTGTTCGCCTTCGTCTCGGAACCCTGTGCCATGCTCTCCGCCCTCCGGCGCGCTCTGGTCGCGATCTGTTACCGGAAAGCACGTACGCGCGACGACGAAGGTTCAATTCCGAACCAACTCGGTGATCATCCGTCAGATGACCACGATGCCGCCGCCCTCGGCCCGCACCGGGTACTCCTTGAGCGCGCTCTTGGCCGGGCCGCGCTGGACGGAGCCGTCCGCGATCGTGAATTCGCTGCCGTGGCAGGGGCACTTGATCAGCCCACCGGACACCGACCCGACCGTGCAGCCCTGGTGCGTGCAGACGGCGGTGAACGCCTTGTACGAGCCCTGGGTCGGCTGCGTCACGACGACCTTGGTGTCGGGGTAGATCTTCCCCCCGCCGACCGGGATGTCGGCGGCCTTCGCGATCTCCCTGCCCGACAGGTCCTTCGGCTTCTCGTCACCGCCACCGCAGCCGGCGAGCAGCATCGCCCCGGCGGCCCCGGCGCAGCACAGCGCCGTGCGGCGCCCGATCCCGGGGCCGGCCCCGGGGGTCACCTCATCAGTCATGCGCCCATGATCCAGGACGGCTCCGCGTGACCGCGCGGCGACCCGCCGTCCTGGCCGGTCAGCCGAGGATCTTGGTGAGGAACTGGCCGGTGTGGCTGGCCTCGACCTTCGCGATGTCCTCGGGCGTTCCGGTCGCGACGACGGTGCCGCCCCGGGAACCGCCCTCGGGGCCCATGTCGATGATCCAGTCGGCGGTCTTGATGACGTCCAGGTTGTGCTCGATGACGATCACGGTGTTGCCCTTGTCGACCAGGCCGTTCAGCACGCCGAGGAGCTTGCGGATGTCCTCGAAGTGCAGGCCGGTGGTCGGCTCGTCCAGCACGTAGATCGTCCGGCCGGTGGACCGCTTCTGCAGCTCCGAGGCCAGCTTGACGCGCTGCGCCTCGCCGCCCGACAGGGTCGGCGCGGGCTGGCCGAGACGGACGTAGCCGAGGCCGACGTCGTTGAGCGTCTTCAGATGCCGGTGGATCGCCTTGATCGGCTCGAAGAACTCCGTGGCCTGCTCGATCGGCATGTCGAGCACCTCGGAGATCGTCTTGCCCTTGTAGTGCACCTCCAGGGTCTCCCGGTTGTAGCGGGCGCCGTGGCAGACCTCGCACGGGACGTAGACGTCCGGCAGGAAGTTCATCTCGATCTTGATCGTGCCGTCGCCGGAGCAGTTCTCGCAGCGGCCGCCCTTGACGTTGAAGGAGAACCGGCCGGGCTGGTAGCCGCGCACCTTCGCCTCGGTGGTCTGCGCGAACAGCTTGCGGATGTGGTCGAACACGCCGGTGTAGGTGGCCGGGTTGGACCGAGGCGTCCGCCCGATCGGCGACTGGTCGACGTGCACGACCTTGTCGAGCTGGTCGACGCCGTTGACCCGCCGATGCTTGCCGGGGACGGTACGCGCCCCGTTCAGCTGTTTGGCCAGCGAGTTGTAGAGGATGTCGTTGACCAGGGTGGACTTACCCGATCCCGACACGCCCGTCACCGCGGTGAGGACGCCGAGCGGGAACGCCACGTCCACGTTGCGCAGGTTGTTCTGTTGGGCCCCCTTGACGGTGACCTCGCGCCCCTTCGCCCGGGGACGGCGGATCTGCGGGACGGCGATCTCGCGGCGTCCCGACAGGTAGGCGCCGGTGAGCGAGTCCTCCGACGTCAGCAGGTCGTCGACGGTGCCGGACACGACGATCTCGCCACCGTGCTCGCCGGCACGGGGGCCGATGTCCACGACCCAGTCGGCGGCGGCGATGGTGTCCTCGTCGTGCTCGACGACGATCAGGGTGTTGCCCATGTCGCGCAGCCGGAGCAGCGTCTCCAGCAGCCGGTGGTTGTCGCGCTGGTGCAGGCCGATGGACGGCTCGTCCAGGACGTACAGCACGCCCACGAGCCCGGACCCGATCTGGGTGGCCAGCCGGATCCGCTGGGCCTCACCGCCCGCGAGCGTCGCCGACGCCCGGTCGAGGGTGAGGTAGTCCAGCCCGACGTCCAGGAGGAACCCGAGCCTGGCGTTGATCTCCTTCAGCACCCGCTCGGCGATGTGCGTCTCGCGCTCGTTCAGCTCCATCGCCAGCAGGAACTTGGCGGCCTCGCCGATCGGCATCGCGGCGACCTCGGCGATGGACATCCCGCCCATGGTGACCGCGAGCACGACCGGCTTGAGCCGGGCCCCCTGGCAGGTCGGGCACGGGATCTCCCGCATGTAGCCCTCGAACTTCTCCCTGCTGGAGTCGCTCTCGGACTCGGCGTGCCGCCGCTGGATGTAGGGGATCACGCCCTCGTAGGCGGTGTAGTACGAGCGCGTCCGCCCGTACCGGTTCTTGTAGCGCACGTGGACCTGGGTCTCGTGCCCGTTGAGGACGGCCTTGCGCGCCTTGGCGGGCAGGTCGTCCCACGGCGTGTTGAGGTCGAAGCCCATGGCGTCGCCCAGAGCCGACAGCAGCCGCAGGAAGTAGTCGCTGACATGCCCGTTGGACCACGGCTGGATCGCACCCTCGCCCAGCGTCAGCTCCCCGTCCGGGACGACGAGCTCGGAGTCGACCTCCATGCGCGTCCCGAGGCCGGTGCAGTCGGGGCAGGCTCCGTACGGGGAGTTGAACGAGAAGGACCGGGGCTCCAGCTCCTCGAACGACAGGTCGTCGTACGGGCAGTACAGGTGCTCGGAGTACATCCGCGTCCGGTGCTCGTCGCCCTCGTCGAGGTCGACGAAGTCGAGCACGATGGTGCCGCCGGCGAGGCCGAGCGCGGTCTCCACCGAGTCCGCGAGCCGCTGCCGCGCGGTGTCCTTTACCGCGAGACGGTCGACGACCACGGAGATGTCGTGCTTCTCCTGCTTCTTCAGCTTGGGCGGTTCGTCAAGGCGGACCATCCGGCCGTCGACCAGCGCCCGCGAGTAGCCCTTGGACTGCAACTCGCGGAACAGCTCCAGGTACTCGCCCTTGCGACCGCGGATGACGGGCGCGAGCACCTGGAACCGCGTGCCCTCCTCCAGTTCCAGGACCCGGTCGACGATCTGCTGCGGCGCCTGCCTGCTGATCGGGCGGCCGCACTCGGGACAGTGCGGATGCCCGATCCGGGCGTACAGCAGCCGCAGGTAGTCGTAGACCTCGGTGATCGTCCCGACCGTCGACCGGGGGTTCTTGCTGGTCGACTTCTGGTCGATGGACACCGCGGGCGACAGCCCCTCGATGAAGTCGACGTCGGGCTTGTCCATCTGGCCGAGGAACTGCCGGGCGTAGGCCGACAGCGACTCGACGTACCGGCGCTGGCCCTCGGCGAAGATCGTGTCGAACGCCAGGCTCGACTTCCCGGACCCCGACAGACCGGTGAACACGATCATGGAGTCCCGCGGGAGGTCGAGCGAGACGTCCTTCAGGTTGTGCTCGCGTGCTCCACGCACGATGAGTCGGTCATGCACGGCGTACTTCCGGTTCCTCTTCTGGGCGCGGTGGTGGCGGCATCAAGGCTAGCCAGGGGCTCCGACAGAAGTGACTCCGACAGGATCCCCCGAGTCCATCAACAGCGGTGCCCGCCGCCGCATTTCGCGGCCCCCGGCGGCACCCTCGCACCGTACACGTGTTCGAACACCGCCCGCCACCACAACTAGGAGGTGGCGGGGCGAAGGGCGGTCAAGACCAGGGCCAGTGTCCGGCGCCGGAGGTCGTCGGACCAGCCGCCGGCCAGGGCGCCGTGACCGGTGGCGGTGACCAGGGCCATGACCTCGTCCAGGCGGACATCGGGACGGACGGCGATCCAGCACGCGCGGCGATGGCAGCGGCGTTGGGGTGAGCCACCCGTCGAGGGCACGGGGTCGGGAAGGCTGCCGAGCAGCGTCGCGGAGGTGGCAGGTCGCGCGGGCGGGCAGCTCCATGATCGTCGTTGTCCCCTGGCACCGGTGCGGTGGGTGCGACAGGATGGAGCCTCCTGCGGACGAGAGGGCCTCGATGGAGTGGCGGAACGTCATCGGCGAGCTGGATTCGGGCGTGGAGCGCATCGCGGCGACACTGTCCGCGTTGACCGAGGAGGACGTGCGCGCACCGTCCGCGCTACCGGGCTGGAGCCGCGGCCATGTCGCGACGCATATCGCCCGCAACGCCGATTCCCTGTGGAACCTGCTCGAATGGGCACGGACCGGCGTAGAGCTACCGCAGTACCCCAGCGTGGACGCGCGCAACGCGGCGCTGGAGGAGGGCGCCCGGCGGGGCCGCGACGAGATGATCGACGACCTGCGGGCCACCGCGGCGAGGTTCTCCGAGCAGGCACGGACACTGCCGAAGGACGTGTGGAACGCTCCGGTCCGGGCGATGCCCGGCTGGCCGCACCCGGCGTGGTTCAGCGTGATGCGGCGCTGGCACGAGGTGGAGGCCCACCACGTCGACCTCGCGGCGGGCTACGGGCCCGCAGACTGGCCCGAGTCCTACGTGCGCTGGGCGCTGACCAGCACGCTCGACGACCTGTCGGCGCTCCCGGAGAAGCACCGCGGGGGCCTCGCCGGGCACCGCCTCATTGCCACCGACTCCGGGGAGTCGGCGGAGCTCGGCTGGGCGCCCGGCGGCCCCGAGGCGTCCGGATCGGGCCGGGCGCTGCTGGGCTGGCTGAGCGGCCGCTCGTCCGGCGCCGGTGTGGCCCTACGCCCGGACGGCCCGCTCCCCGCACCGCCCCCGTGGCCCCACCATCCGGCCGGTTTCTGAACGAGCTCGTCCGAGGTCGGGGCTACTCCTCGCGGCGTGCCAGGGCGTGCAGGGCGTCGACGGAACGGACAACGATCATGTTGCGGGCGACGGTGATGCGGCCGCGGACGGGGGCGGAGGCGAGGATCTGCGCGACCTTGCGGCGGCCCATCCCGGCCCAGCGGCCGAGGTCCTGCTGGGTGACGGGGACCTGGACCTGGTAGCCGCCCTCCAGGGCGCGGGTCACGCCGTTGGGCTGCTCCTCCTTGAGCGGTGAGCCGAGGCGGTCGACCAGCCGCAGCAGACGGCTCGCCAGACGGCGCTCGGGATCGTCGGGGAAATGGGCGATGCGCAGCTCGTCGGCGTCCCGGAGGCGTTCGGCCAGGACGCCCGCCACGGCCCACGCGGCGCCGGGGTGGTCGTCGAGGACGGTCCGGAAGCGGGCGGCGGGCAGGACGAGCGCCTCCACGGGGGTGAGCGCCTCGACGTTGGCGTGCCGGGTCCCGCCGTCCACCGCCTCCAACTCGCCCGCCAGGTCGCCGGGGCCAAGGATGTCGAGGATGGCGACCTCGCCGTCACGGTCCACCCACACCTTCACCACGCCCGCGCGCAGCACGAAGACCTGGGACGCGCGGGTGTGCTCGCGCATCAGGAACGCGCCTGGTCTGATCATCGCCGTGGCGCCGGCCTGCCGCAGCGCCTCCCGCGCCCGGACGGGCAGCGCGTCCCAGAACCGCGTGGTCTCCATCTCGCCTCCTCGCCGGATCCGGGCAGGGGCGGTACGCCCCGACTCCAGTCAACGCGTCGGTGCGGCGACGGACTGCGTCTTTCGTCACACGTCGAGCAACAGATCCTCCAGCCATTTGTCGAGGGCCCGCGCGCGGCGGGCGCAGTCGGCGGCGGCGGCCTGATCGCCGAGGGCCAGGTGGGAGTCGCGCAGCAGGTCCAGCGCCTGCCGCTGGCCGCGGTGGTCGTCCATGTCGCGGCGAATGGCGATCTCGGCGTGGCAGTGCTGGGTGGCGCGGGCGTGCTTGCCGAGCGTCTGGGACGCGCAGGCCATGGTGTGCAGCGCGTAGGCCTGCTCGCGGGTGTCGCCGAGTTCGGTGGCCAGCTCCAGCGCGCGGCGCCCGGTCTCCAGGGCTTCGTCGGCGCGGCCGAGGTCGAGGTAGATGCCGGCGAGGTGGGCCAGGGCGGTGCCCTCGCTGTGCCGGTCGCCGACCTCGCCGAGCAGGTGCAGCGCGTCCAGCTCCATCTGGAGTGCCTCTTCGGGGCGGCCGCTGCGGCGCAGGACGGCGGCGAAGGTGTCCATGCCGACGCCCATGCCGTAGGAGTCGCCGGTGTCGCGGCGGATCTGGAGGGCCTGCCGCGCGGCGCGTTCGGCGTCGGCGGGCAGACCGAGCCGCAGGTAGGTGCGGGCGAGGCTGCCGAGGGTGCCGGCGAGACCGGCCTGGGCGCCGAGGTGGTGCCACAGGTCCAGGGCCTCCAGGCCGAGGACGAACGCCTCCTGGGGGCGCTCCAGCCGGCGCATGACCACCGACAGGTGCTCCAGGTCGTGGGCCTCGCCGTGCTGGTCGCCGATCTCGCGGCGGATCTCCAGTGCCCGCAGCAGGTGCTCGCGCGCCTCCCGGTAGCGGCCCAGGCGCCAGTGGACGATCCCGATCTGCGCGAGCGTCTCGGCTTCGCCGTGCCGGTCGCTGATGTCGCGGTGCAGGCGCAGTGCCTGCCCGCAGTAGGTGAACGCCTCGGCGAAGCGGGTGGCGTCGCAGCTCAGCATCCCGAGCGTGGTCAGCGCGCGCGCCTCTCCGTGCCGCGCACCCAAAGCCCGGTAGGCGCGCAACGCCTGGTCGGCGTCCCGCTGCGCCATGTCGCGCAGGCCGAGCGAGGCGTTCATTCGCGCGAGCTCGGTGAGCGCTTGGGCAGCGCCGTGCCGATCCGCTTGCTCTTGCCGGAGATAGAGAGCCTCCAGTGCGTGCGAGACCGCTTCGTGCACGTCTCCCTGGCGCCGGTGAACCTGCGCCAGGGTGAGCAGGGTCTCGGCCACGCCCGGCTGGTCCCCGAGGCGCCGGCGCGCGTCCAGCGCCTCACCCGCGTGGTGCAGCGCGTTCTCGTAGTCGCCGAGGCCAAGGCCCGCACGGGCGAGGGTGTCGTGCCCCTTGGCGACGCCGCCGTCGTCCTGAAGGTCCCGGTAGATCTCCAGGGAGCGGCGCGCGTGCTGGATCGCCGTCAGGTAACGGCCCAGGGCGGCATGGACATCGGCGAGGGTGGCCAGCACGGCGGCCTCGCCGTACCGGTCGGGCGGGTCGACGGCACGGAACCCGCGGCGGGCGTCCTCCCCGTAGCCGATGGCCGGGACGGAGTTGCCCAGCTCCAGATGCGCGACCGCCAGGTTGTGCAGCATGACGGCGGCCGCGGCCCAGTCCTCCTCGGTGCGGGCGGCGTGCAGGCCCACCTGGTGGACGGCGATGTTGTCCTCGCTGTAGCGCCGGAACTCCAGGAAGTCGAACAGGGCGTCGGCCAGCTCCCAGCAGGTGCGGTGCAGCCCGAGCCGCGCCGCCTGGCGCACGGCGGCGACCAGGTTGCGGCGCTCGGCCTCGAACCACGCCAAGCCCGCCGCCCGCTCCGACGCGTCCGGGGGACGCGGCCGGGTCACATCCTCCCCGCGGCCCCCGTGGACGACCGGACGGCGGCGCCCGGCGAGCGCCGCGCCCGCCTCCCGCGCCTCGGCGAGATACCCGGCCAGCAGCCGCCGCTGCGCCGCGAGCAGGTCGCTGTCGGCGTCCTCGCGCAGGCCCCGCTCGCGGGCGAAATCGCGCAGCAGGTCGTGCATCCGGTACCGGCCCGGGCCGACGTCGTGCACCAGGTACGCCTGCCGCAGCCCCTCCAGGCACTCGCCGGACTCCTCCACCGTCCGGTCCTGCAGCGCGGCGAGGGCGGTCGGGGTGAAGTCGGGTCCGGCGATGAGGCCGAGCCGGCGGAACGCCTCGCGCTGGTCGCGGCGCAGCCCCCGGTAGGCGACGTCGAAGGTGGGGCTGAGCACGCTCTGCAGCTCCGGACCGACGGCGGGGCCCGCGTGCAGGCCCGCGCCGGGCACGCCCGCGCCGTACGGCGGCGCGGTCCGCCCGTCCCGCGCGGTCAGCTCCCGCACGGTCTCGGCGATGGACTCGCCCGGGTTCTCCGCCAGTTTCCCGGCCATCACGGCGAGCGCCAGCGGCAGGTGCCCGCACTCGCGGGCGAGCCGCTCGACCGCCCGCCGCTCGTCGCGGACGCGCTCGTCGGCCGGGCCAAGGACGCCCGCGATGAGGTCCACGGCCTCCTGGGTCACCATCTCCCGCAGCTCCAGCGTCCGGACGTCGGCACCCTCCAGGAGGGCGGGCAGCCGACGCCGGCTCGTCACCACCACCAGCCCCGACGCCGTCCCCGCCAGCAGCGGCCGGACCTGCTCGGGCCGCACGGCGTTGTCCAGGATCAGCAGCATCCGCCGGTCGGCCAGCAGCGACCGGCACTGCGCGGCCAGCTCGGACTCGGTCCGCGGGAGCTGGTGGCCGGGGACCCCGACCGCCCGCAGCACCTGCCCCATCGCCTCGGCCGGCGTGACCGGGCTGCGCGTCGTCCCGCGCAGGTCGGCGAACACGACCCCGTCGGGGAACCGGTCGACGACCCGGTGCGCCCAGTGCAGGGCCAGGGTCGTCTTACCGACACCCGCCATCCCCTGGACGACCACCGCGCGCGGCCACTCCGCCTGCGCCACCAGCATGTCCAGTTTGCCAAGGCTCACATTCCGTCCGGCGAAGAATGGATTGTCTGCCGGGAGGTGCATTCCGGGTGGCCGTCCGCCAGGGGTTTCGATGCGCACGGGCGCGCGCGCGGCGATTCCGGCGCCCGCAACAGGCGCCGGTTCAGGCCGTCCTAGAGGGACGTGGGGGCCGTGGTCGTGCGCGGCGACCGGCCACTCGTCACCCCACGGGCTGGCCGCGCGGCGCAGCTTCTCCCTGTCCAGGACGGTCAGCGGACGCGGCTTGCGGTCGAGGATGCCCTTCTCCCGCCACAACCGGAACCAGCGCACCAGCGTCTCGCGGGAGATCCCGGCCCAGTTGGCCAGCTCCGCCTGGCTGAGCCTCAGCGGGATCTCCGTACCGCGTGTGGTGCGTTCCCCGAACCGGTGGGCCAGCTCCAGCAGGTGGTAGGCCAGGCGCTGCGGGTGCTCGGCCGCCCGCACCGCGTGTCGCCTGCCGCCATAGGTCACGGCCTCGGAGACGGTGTGCATCATCGCCTCGGCGACCTGCGGGCTGGCCGCCAGCAGGCTGCGGAACTTGCCGCGGTCCACGCGCAGCGCGGCGACCTGGTCCAACGCGGCGACCGTCCCGCGCTGCGGGTGCCCCCAGGGACCGAGCACACCGACCAGGTCGCCCGACCCGAACAGGTCGATGATCGACTCGTCGCCCTCGCTGGAGTCGACGAACTCCTTGGCCACCGCGTTGCTCGCCGCGCGTGGCGCCGCCTTGAAGACCACGTACACGGCCGGGGCCGTCACCCCCTGATGGCAGAGCATCCCGCCCGGCGGGATGTCGGTGCGCCGCCCCATCGCCCGCAGAGCCTGCCGGTCCGTCGGGGACAGCAGCCCCCAGAAGCTGCCCGGCCGCACATCGTGGTCGATCACCCGCTCACCCGCCCGCCATGGCCGTCGCCAGTGTCCAGAACAGGAACAACACGGCGGTCGTCACCGCCCACGCGAGGGCCTGCCAGGACAGTTCCCCGCAGCGGTGCGCCGCCGACAGCAGCCGGCGCAGCTGCACGTCGCGGACCCGCTCGTCCAGCACGGCGGACGAGCCGAACGGCGTCCAGGGCACGCCGGGGTCGACGGGCGAGCCCGTGCTGCCGCGCACCTGCCCGAGCACCGACACCAGGGTCCGCCGGGACCGGATCGCATACACCGCCGAGACCGCGAACGTCCCCGCCACTACCGGCAGCAGCGCCAGCGCGACGGCACCAGGTAGGCCCGCCGCCAGTCGTGTCACGGTCCCCACCAGGACCAGGGCGAGCAGCACCGCGGCGATCACGGCGTCCTGGCCGCAGAGCCGGACCAGGGCGCAGGCGTGCCCGAGTATGTCCTCCGGCGCCTCCCCGCCCTGTCCGGGACGGAATGCAGTAACCAACGCGTCACCGTCCTCACGGGTCGATCTGATCTTCCACAAACCATGGTGGGGCAACAAGGGTGAAACGTCCGTCCGCAGGCGCACGAACTGGCTGAGTCTGGTGACGCATTCCACTCAGTGGACCACCCGCCGGTGCCCACGGCGGCCGATGGTGGAGGATGGAACCCCTGACCACCCGGCGGGAGGACTCATGAGCTACACGGGCAACGTCGAGGCCGGCGGCCGCCCCGACGTCCGGGAGCTGCCGGGCCTGGCCGTCACGAAGGTGGCGGTGGGCCCCTACGACAACAACGCCTACATCCTGCGCTGCACCGCCACCGGGGAGCAGCTGCTCGTCGACGCGGCCAACGAGGCGTCCCGGCTGCTGGAGCTGCTGGGAGACAGGCCGCTCGCCCGCATCGTGACCACCCACCGTCACCAGGACCACTGGATGGCGCTGGGCAAGGTGGCGCGGGCGACCGGCGCGCCGGTCGTCGCGCACCCCCGCGACGCCGAGGCGCTGCCCGAGCCGGTCACCGAGCCCGTCGAGCAGGGCTCGACCATCCGGGTGGGACGCGCGACGCTGGAGGTCATCCACCTGCGCGGGCACACGCCCGGCTCGATCGCGCTGCTGTACGACGCGGGCGGCGAGCTGGCGGCGACCCCGCACCTGTTCACCGGCGACAGCCTGTTCCCCGGCGGCGTCGGCAACACCTGGGGCGACCCGACGCTTTTCAAGCAACTGCTGGCGGACGTGGAGGAGCGCGTGTTCGACCGCCTCCCCGACACCACCTGGTTCTACCCTGGTCACGGCAAGGACTCGACGCTCGGCCGCGAGCGCCCCTCGCTGCCCGAATGGCGCTCCCGCGGCTGGTGACCGCCGCCTGGCGGACCGAGGAACAACGGGTGTGGAGTGTTCGTTTCTCCAACTACACTCCCACCGACCTCGGGGCCGAACCAGGAGATGGACCATCCACGAACCCACTGATGTGGACCCGGGACCGGCTCTGCGCTTCCCCGCCGGTTCGCTGGTGCTCGTCGCGGGGCTCCCGGGGGCGGGCAAGAGCACCCTGCTCAACCGGATCTACCGGCTGCGCGGCGACGAGACCGCGCCGGTCCCGTTCGGCGACGTCCGGGTGATCGACTCGCGGCAGTCCCGCAACTGGTGGGCACGCTTCCTGCGCCCGCTCCCCCCGCGCCTGCGCACCCCCCTCGTCCATGCGACGCATGTGTGGCGGATCGGCCGCGCGGTCGCCGGCGGCCACGGCGTCGTCGCGCACACCCGCGGCACCTGGCCGCACATCCTGCACTGTTTCGCCCTGCTGGCCCGCCTGCGCGGCGGCGAGGTGCACCTCGTCCTCATCGACGTCGACCCCGAAACCGCGCGTGCCGGACAGGTCGCGCGCGGGCGGGTCGTCACCGGCGCCACGTTCGCCCGGCACTGCCGGCGCTGGCTGCCGCTGGTGGAACGCGCGCGCGGCGGCGCCGTGCCGCCCGCCGCCGGCGTCACCGTCCTGGACCGTGACGCCGCCGACAAGCTTGAGGTCATCCGCTTCGGCTGAGCGCGACGAACCGACGCATCTATAGGGTCGTAGAGCACGGATTCGACGAGAGGCGGCAGCATGGCGCAGCAGGTACGGGGGGTCGTCGCACCGGGGCGGGGGGAGCCGGTGCGGATGGAGACGGTCACGGTCCCGGGCCCGGGGCCCGGGGAGGCGGTCGTCCAGGTGCAGGCGTGCGGGGTCTGCCACACCGACCTGCACTATCGCGAGGGTGGGATCAACGACGAGTTCCCGTTCCTTCTCGGGCATGAGGCCGCCGGAGTGGTGGAGTCGGTGGGCGCCGGGGTGAGCGAGGTCGCGCCGGGCGACTTCGTCGTCCTGAACTGGCGCGCGGTGTGCGGGCAGTGCCGCGCGTGCCGGCGCGGACGGCCCTGGTACTGCTTCGACACGCACAATGCCGCGCAGAAGATGACCCTGGAGGACGGCACCGAACTGTCCCCGGCGCTCGGCATCGGCGCGTTCGCGGACAAGACGCTCGTCGCCGCGGGGCAGTGCACCAAGGTCGACCCGGCCGCCAAGCCGGCGGTGGCCGGGCTGCTCGGCTGCGGCGTGATGGCCGGGCTCGGGGCGGCGATCAACACCGGCGGGGTCGGGCGCGGCGACTCGGTCGCGGTCATCGGCTGCGGCGGCGTCGGATCGGCGGCGGTCCTCGGAGCACGGCTCGCGGGCGCGGCGAAGATCATCGCGATCGATCTGGACGAGCGGAAGCTGGCGGCCGCGACGTCCCTCGGCGCGACGCACACCGTCCACGCCAAGGACGCCGACGTGGTCGAGGCCGTGCGGGACCTCACCGGGGGCTTCGGCGCGGACGTCGTCATCGACGCGGTCGGCCGCCCGGAGACCTACCGGCAGGCCTTCTACGCGCGGGACCTCGCCGGGACGGTCGTGCTCGTCGGCGTCCCGACCCCGGAGATGCGGCTGGAGCTGCCGCTGCTGGAGGTGTTCGGCCGCGGCGGGTCGCTGAAGTCGTCCTGGTACGGAGACTGCCTGCCGTCCCGGGACTTCCCGATGCTCATCGAGCTCTACCTCCAGGGGCGGCTCGACCTGGACGCGTTCGTGTCCGAGACGATCGCGCTGGACGGTGTGGAGGCGGCGTTCGAGAAGATGCACCACGGCGACGTCCTGCGCTCGGTGGTGGTCCTCTGATGGGCGCCCGCGTCGACCACGTCGTGACGTCCGGGACGTTCTCGCTGGACGGCGGGACCTGGGAGGTCGACAACAACGTCTGGATCGTCGGGGACGACGCGGAGGCGATCGTCATCGACGCCGCGCACGACGCCGAGGCCATCGCGGCGGCGGTGGGGGGCCGGAGGCTGGTGGCCATCGTGTCCACGCACGGCCACGACGATCACATCGACGCGGCACCCGAGCTCGCCGCGCGCACCGGAGCGCCCGTCCTGCTGCATCCGGACGACCTGATGCTGTGGGAGCAGTGCCACCCGGGGACCGCCCCGGACGGCGCGTTGGCGGACGGCCAGGTCGTCACCGTCGCCGGGACCGGCCTGACCGTCCTGCACACACCGGGGCACAGCCCTGGCGCGGTCTGCCTGCACGTCCCCGCGCTCGGGACGGTCTTCTCCGGCGACACCCTGTTCCAGGGTGGGCCGGGTGCGACCGGCCGGTCGTTCTCCGACTTCCCGACCATCATCGACTCGATCCGCGGGCGGCTCCTCACGCTGCCCGCCGAGACCGTCGTCCGCACGGGCCACGGCGACTCGACCACCGTCGGCGCCGAGGCACCGCATCTGGAGGAGTGGATAGCGCGCGGTCACTGATCGGCCCACGTGAGGCGGCGCCCCCGGGAGGAGCGCCGCCTTCGTGCTGTCAGTTCCTGATCCCGCTCTACTACCAGCAGGTCAAGGGACACGGCGCGCTCTCGGCCGGGCTCCTGCTCGTCCCGCAGGGCATCGGCGCGTTCTTCGGCATGCCCATCGCGGGACGGCTCAGCTTCTCGCTGCCGGGCCGCCCGGGCACGAGCGCCGCGATAGGGTCCCCGGTGGCGGCGGAGCCTTCGCGGGGCTCCACGGTGAGCTAGTTCCACGGCGAGCTTGGGGGTGGGATGCAGCCCAGGACACCGCTCGCGCCACCCCTCCGTACGGCCGTGATGCTGTGCGCGGCCGTGCTGCTGAGCGCGGCGGCGGGATGCGGGCGCAGCGCTCGGGGAGCGTCCGGGGAACTGGAAGTCCCGCCGCCGACGGCGACCGTCCCGACCGCGCCCGCCTCGGCACCCGGCCCGGCGCCCTCGGCCTCCCCCACGGCGATGTCTCCCAGCGCGGCGGCGTCCGCCACTCCGGACGGCCGGCCCCTCGGGCGGCCCGGCAAGTGGCGCATCACCACGTACTACACCGCGTTGCAGAGCCTCTACCGCGGCAAGCCCAAGGCCGTGCGCGGCTGCCTGAAGTTCCACTGCTCGCATGGGAAGGATCCCCTGGGCTCCTATCCGCAGGACTTCCTCAAGGTGATCCAGACGGAGGGCAGCGGGCGCATCACGTCCGGACCGGAGCGCGGCCGCTACCTCAACTGGTCGTCCAGCGTCGGCTTCTGGCTGGACGACACCACGCGCGACTCGGCGGGCCGCCCGCTGCGCGCCTGGACGTCCGCGGCGGCGGACAGGTCCGTCCTCGCGCGGGGCCGCCGTTTCGTGATCACCGACTGCGGGCGGGAGGGGAACGGACACCCGGTCGAGGCGAAGGTGTGCCGGAAGTTCCAGAAGGCCCGCTGGACGGTCACCGATCTGTTCCGCCCCGGTTACGGTGGCGAGGACCACGCCGACGTCTACATCGGTGAGGAGACCGGATCTCGCCTGGCCGAGTCGCCGTTCTACACGACGCTGCGCGGCGCCACGATCGGCCCGTCCTCGTAACGCAGTGAGCACAGGCGTCCCATGGGCGCTCCATGAGGTGCGGGGTATCCGGTCGTCCCATCATGACCCGTCCAGCTTTCCCCACGTCCCGACGACCTCACTCCGGGGCGCTATCGAACGGGCGTCCGGGAAAGATTGACCGGGCGGTCAATCAGGGAATCACGAGGAGGACGATAACTCCATACTGGAGGTGGCGGATGGATAGGTTCGCATGGCAGGACGGGGTGGCCTTCCTGGCCGGCCTCGCCGCGCTCCTGGCCCCCGAACTGTGGGCCGACGACGCCGGTAAGCAACCGCTCATGGTGCTCGGCGCACTGCTGACGGCCGCGGGGTTGTACGCGCTGCTCGGCGCGGCCGGGCCCACGGCCTGGACGGCGACCGCGTTCGCACTGCTGATCTTCGTGGCGCCGTGGGCGTTCGGTTTCAGTGGCCAGGACGCCGGTGCGTGGACCGCATGGATCGCGGGCGGCGTCGCGACTATCGTCGGCGTGTGGGGAGCTACCCAGGCGCGCGGCGGCAAGGCCGCGGCCTGACCGAGACAGAGACCGACACAGAGACCGAGTCATGGTCCCCGGGCGCGCGAGCGCCCTGGGGCCCAGCGGCCGTTCGGGGGCGGAGCCGATGAGCGCATCCGGCGGGACCGGCACGGCCGACTCGCGCACGAGGATCCTGGACGCGGCCGAGGCGCTGTTCGCCGACCGCGGCTACGAGGCCAGTTCCACCGCCCGGATCGCCGGGCACGCACAGGTCCCGAAGGGCCTGGTGTTCCACTACTTCCCGCAGAAGATCGACGTGCTGCTGGCCCTCGTCGACGAGCGGACGTTCGTCGAGGAACTGCCCGACGGGGCGGTCGAGGCGCTGCCGGGTGACCCCGCCGGCACGCTGTCGCGGCTGGCGCGCCGCCTCCCGCTGCACGCCTCGCCCGCGATGCGCCGGATCCTGTTCCGGGAGGCCGACACGCACCGGTCCGTCCGGGAGAGGCTCGGACGGTTGAACGGCGAGGTGTTCCGGCGTGCGCGGCACGCCCTCGAACTGGCCCTTCCCGGCGCCCGCGGAGACCAGGCCCGGCTGGAGGTCGCGGCCGCCACCTTCACCGCCGTCCTGATCTACCAGGAGAACCTGGCCTCCCTCACCGGCCAGCACATGGACCCCGACGCCGTGGCCGACCTCATCGCCCGCGCGCTCGGCGCCTGACGCGAAGCCGTACCAGGTCAGAGACGGACCGGCTCCATCAGCCGGTGCGGGGAGCGCAGGGCGACGCTGACCGGGTCGTCGCGGTACAGGGCGCCGGGGCCGGCATGGATCTCCAGGTCGTCCATGGGGACGAGACGGCTGCACGACGGGCAGGTGCCGTCGGTCTCCACCGGCGTGCCGCACTCGACGTGGACGAAAATGCGGCACACCTCGGCGGACAGGTGCCGCTCACCCCAGCGTGAGAGCGTGTGCACGACGGGGAACAGTTCCTTGCCCATCTCGGTGAGCACGTAGTCGTGCCCGTCCTTGATCAGGACGCCGGTCTCCACCAGCACCTGCAGCCGTGCCGAGAGCACCGCGCGGGGGATGTCCAGGCGGGCCAGGAAGTCGCTGAACCGGCGCACGCCGTACATCGCGTCGCGGACGATCAGCAGGGTCCAGCGCTCCCCCACGACCTCCAGCGCCCGGGCCAGCGAGCAGTCCTGCGCGGCGTAGTCCTTGCCGAGTGCCATGAAGGTCACACTATCGCCCCCGAGGTTCAATCACCGAACCAGATCATGTTACGGTCGCCCAGTTGAGTTCATTCACTGAACCGAATCGGTTCGTGGAACAGGGAGACCGCATGACGACTCTGGCGACCCCTCGCGCCGGGCACCGCGCGCCGGGCTCCACCGCCGCGCTGGCGCTGCCGGCCGCCGCCACACTGCTGGCGCTGATGAACTACACCGCGCCGATGGCGGTCCTGACCGACACCGCGCACGGGCTGCACGCGGGCGGGACGGCCCGTATCTGGCTGATGAGCTCGATCAGCCTCGGCCTCGCGGCGGCGCTGCTGGCCCTCGGCAGCCTGGCCGACGACCACGGGCGCCGCCGGGTGTTCGCGCTCGGCGCCGGAGCGCTCGCCGCCTCCAGCGTCGCCTGCGCCGTGGCGCCCACCGCGCTGGTCTTCGTGATCGGGCGGATCGTGCAGGGCGCGGCGAGCGCGGCGCTGCTGGCCGCCGGGCTCGGCATCGTCGCCGCCGCCTTCGAGCCGGGACCGCGCCGCGCCCACGCCACCGGCGTCTGGGGCGCGATGCTCGGGCTCGGCATCGCGCTCGGCCCGATCGCCTCGGCCGGGACGACCTCGGCCGGGGGCTGGCGGGTCTGGTACTGGGTGGCGGCCGCGGCCTCGGTGGCGCTGCTCGCGGCGGCCCGTACGCTGCCGGAGTCCCGCGCGGCCCGCCCACGCGGCCTGGACCTGCCCGGCCTCGCCACGCTGAGCCTGGGTGTCGCGGCCCTGGTCGCGGCGATCACATGGGGGCGGGCGGGCTGGACCCGCCCGGCCCTCCTCGTGCTGTTCGCGGCGTCGGCGGTGCTGCTGGCCGCGTTCACCGCGATCGAGGTGCGGCGCCGGCGGCCGATGCTCGACCTCGCGCTGTTCCGCCGGCCGGCGTTCCTGCTGTCGATCACCGGCGCGCTGGTCACCGGGCTGGCCGTCATCGGGGTGATGAGCTACCTGGCCACGGTGATGACGGTCGTCCTCGGGCTGTCCCCGCTCGCCTCGGCACTGGTGCTGGCGATCTGGTCGGGGCTGTCGTTCGTCGCGGCGCTCCAGGCGCGCCGCCTGCCGTCGCGGCTGCCCGCGGGCCAGCTTCTCGGCGCCGGGCTGGCGCTCAGCGCGGTGGGCGAGGTGGCGATGCTCGGGCTCGCGCCGGACGCGCACTGGTGGCGCCTCGTCCCCGGCCTGGCGGTGTCCGGCGTCGGCAGCGGTCTCGCGAACGCGATGCTCGCGCGGCTCGCCGTGGAGAGCGTCCCCGCCGACCGGGCCGGCATGGGGTCGGGCGCCAACAACACGGCCCGCTACATCGGCGCGTCGGTGGGCGTCGCGATCGTCGGCGCCATCGCCACCGGGTCCGGGGACGGGCCGTCCGGGCTGGCGCACGGCACGAACATCGCGATGCTCGTCTCTGCGGTCGTGGCGCTGGCCGGGGCCGCCCTGGCGGTCGCGCTCAGGCCAACTCCTCGATGAACGCCGCGAGTTGCACCAGGTTGCGGCACTCGTACATGGGGACGAGGTCGCCGTATCGGGACGCGGCGGAGTCGCCGGTGTCCCACTGGCCGCGCGGCTCAGGGTTGAGCCAGTACGCGTGGCGGGCGCGATCCACCATGGTCCGCAGGACCGGCAACGCCAGGTCACCGTAGTTGGACCGGGCGTCGCCGAGGACGAGCAGCGTGGTCTTCGGCCCGACGGCGTCGCCGTACCGGTCCGCGAAGACCTCCAAGGCGTGGCCGTAGTTGGAGCGGCCGGTAATCCAGACCAGATCGGCCTCGGCGGCCAGCCGGGTCATCGCGTCCGCGACGTCCGCGCCGGGCGCGAAGTACCGGGTGATCTCGTCGGTGGTGTCGATGAAGGCGAACGCGCGGACCCGGGCGAACTGCTCTCGCAGCGCGAACGTCAGCAGCAGCGTGAAATGCGCGAACGCCGACACCGAGTCGCTGGCGTCGCACAGCACGACCAGCTCGGGCCGGTGCGGGCGGCGCGGCCGGTGGTGGGTGGTGAGCGGCACGCCCCCGCTGGCCAGCGACGCGCGCACCGTCCGGCGGAAGTCGAGCCGCCCGCGGCGGCCCCGCCGCTGCTTCTGGACGAGCCGCGACGCGAGCCGGCGCGCGAGCGGGTACGCCTCGCGCCGCAGCGCCGCCATGTCCGCCCGGCTGGCGGAGGTGAAGTCGAGCCGCTCCAACGGCGGCCTCACGGCCAGGCGCGCCGTCCGCGCGACGCCGGTGTCCTCGGCGATGCGGCGGCGGACCTCGGCCGCCACGAGGTCCTGGAAACGGGAGATGCGGTCGCCGAACGTCCGGCGCGCGACGCGCTCGGCCATGCCGCCGCGCTCCCGCCCGTTCAGGACGGCGGCGAGCAGCCCCGCCATGAGGGTCTCCGGTGACATCGCGCGCAGGACGCTGGAGGAGAACCAGGACTCCTGGCCGGGAGTCCGCCCGTACTCCGCGACGGCCCCCCGCGCGAACTGCCGCAGGCCCGCGTCGTCGCCGGTGAGCAAGATCTCGGCCAGTTCCGTGCGGCGGGCCTGCACCTCGGGGTCCAGCGCCGGCGGGACGGGACGCCCGGCCCCGTCCAGGGTGCGGGGCGGGCGGTCCGGGTCCCGGACCGCCCGCGCGCCGTCGCCGACGGCCGCCGGGAACCACAGGTCGAACAGCGTGTCGAAGGTCGGACGGTGCGCGGGCCGCTTCACCACGGTCGCCGCGTAGGCAGCGCGCAGCGCGCCGCGGTCGAGCAGGTCCACGGCCCGCATGGCGCGCACGGCGTCCAGGCCCTCGGCGACCGACACCGGCAGTCCCGCCGCGCGCAGCGCCGCGACGAAACCGGTGTGGCGGTCGATGAGAGAGGCCATGTCAGCTCCGCGGTTCGGCGTTCCGGTCAGCCCTTCAGACCCAGTTCCCGCACGGCGCGGTCCTGGTCGGAGGCGTGCTTGAGCACGACCCCGAGCGTCCGCGCGATGGCGGCCTCGTCCAGTTCGTCCAGGCCGAGGGCGAGCAGGGTGCGGGCCCAGTCGACGGTCTCGGCGATGGACGGCGCCTTCTTGACCTCCAACGCGCGCAGCGTGCCGATGGTGCGGACGAGCCGCTCGGCCAGCTCCGCCTCGATTCCCGGGACCTGTGCAAGGACGATGTCGCGCTCCCGTTCGGGGGGCGGGTAGTCCAGGTGCAGGTAGAGGCAGCGGCGCTTGAGGGCCTCCGACAGTTCCCGTGCCGCGTTGGAGGTGATCAGCACGAAGGGGCGGCGGACGGCGGCGACCGTGCCGAGTTCGGGGATCGTCACCTGGAAGTCCGACAACACCTCCAGCAGCATCCCCTCGACCTCGACATCGGCCTTGTCCGCCTCGTCGATCAGCAGGACGGTCGGGTCGGGCCGCCGGATCGCCGCCAGCAGCGGCCGCTCCAGGAGGAACTCCTCGGAGAAGATGTCGTCGTGGGTCTCCTGCCAGGCACGGTCCGCCGGGGCGGCCTGGATGGCGAGGAGTTGCTTCTTGTAGTTGAACTCGTAGAGCGCGCGGGCCTCGTCCAGACCCTCGTAGCACTGGAGCCGGATCAGCGCGGCACCCGTGGCCGCGGCGACGGCTTTGGCCAGCTCGGTCTTGCCGACCCCGGCCGGTCCCTCCACAAGGAGCGGCTTGCCGAGCGCCTGCGCCAGGTACACGGTCGTCGCGATGGCCTCGTCCGCGAGGTAGCGTACCTCGGCGAGCCTCCGGCCCGCATCGGCCGGCGAGGTGAACGACCCGCCGACGAAATCGTCATCGACGGTCATGCCCTGCTCCGGCTCATCCCTGAGGGGTAGGTACCGGTTCGCCCCGGGGGGTGACGCAGGCGACGCCTGCGGTTGCCTATAACCGAGGTATGACGACCACCACCCCACGCCTGCCCCGCGAGGACCTCAAGGCGGCGCTGGCGGCCCGGCGCGAGCTCGGCCCCGACTACGACGAGGCGTTCCTGGAGACGGTCGTGGACCGTATCGAGGAGTCGCTCGCCGTCCGCACGGGCGGCCGCGCCGCGCCGGCGGCGGGTCCGCCGAAGCCGGGCCGCTTCACCGGGGAGCGCGACCACAGCCTGGCGATGGCGGTGCTGTCGCTGCTGGCGGCGATCCCGCTCAGCGCCATCGCCGTGGTGAACGCCGGGCTCCCGGGACTGCTGTTCACCTGCACGATGATCGTGCTGGTGAACGTCACCTACACCTACCGGCCGCGCCGCTTCTGATCGCATCCGCACGGCCGCCTCACCTGCCCGGCTCGGGGTCGCGGGGCAGGCCGAGCAGCCGCTCGCCGATGATGTTGAGCTGCACCTCGGTGGTGCCACCGTAGATCGTCATCGCGCGGCTGAACAGCATGGCGCGCGCGATGACGCCGCTCTCGGCCATCGGCACCTCGGTGGCCGCCGCCGCGCCCTGCGCCGCCCAGCAGTAGTCGGCGACGTCCTGGTTGAACTGGACGCCGAGCAGCTTGCGGACGCTGGCCTCGGCGCCCGGCTCCACGCCGTTCAGCTGCTTGAGCGTGGTGCGCAGGCCGAGCAGGTCGATCGACTGCCCCTGCGCGAGGAGCCCGCCGACCTCGGCCGCGGCGACCGCGTCCAGGTCCCTGCCGGCGAAGAACGCCAGCAGCTCGGGGACGCCCATGCCGAGGCCGCCGCCGGTCGACAGCGACACCCGCTCGTTCGACAGGGTGTTGCGCGTGACCTGCCACCCCTGACCGACCTCGCCGACGACCCGGTCGTCCGGGACGAACACGCCGTCGAGGAACACCTCGTTGAAGATGGCCTCGCCGGTCAGCTCCTTGAGCGGGCGGACGTCCACGCCCTCGGACTTCATGTCCACCAGGAAGTAGGTGATCCCGTCGTGCTTGGGCGCGTCGGGGTCGGTGCGCGCGATACAGAAACCCCATTCGGCCATTTGCGCGATGGACGTCCAGATCTTCTGCCCGGTGAGCCGCCAACCGCCCTCGACCCGCTCGGCCCGCATCGACAGCGAGGCCAGGTCGGAGCCCGCACCCGGCTCGGAGAACAGCTGGCACCACGACAGCTGACCCCGCAGCGTCGGGCACAGGAACCGCTCCTTCTGCTCCTGCGTCCCGTACCGGACGAGGGAGGGCACCAGCCAGGCGCCGATCATCAGGTTGGGCGCCCTGACCTTGGCGGCCCGCAGCTCCTGCTGGATGAGGATCTGCTCGACGGGCCCGGCCCCGCGCCCCCACGGCTCGGGGAGATGCGGAGCGGTCCAGCCCCCGTCTCCCATCGCGGCGTGCAACTCGTCCCGATCGTCGATCGCCGCGAGCACGGCGATCTCGGCGCGGATCCGCTCGCGCAGCGTCCCGGTGCCCTCGTCGAGCTCCAGTTCCACCGGGCGGCGACCGCCGTCCAGCGCGAGGGCGGCGACCGTCGCGGCCCAGTCCTTGGCGGGACCGAGCAGCGCCCGCAGCGTTCCGGCGCGGCGCAGGTAGAGATGCGCGTCGTGCTCCCAGGTGAAACCGATGCCACCGAGGATCTGGATGGCGTCGCGGGCGGTCCGCACGCCCGCCTCCACGGCGATGACGGCCGCGACGGCGGCGGCGAACCCGGAGTCGGCCGCGTCCTCGTCCAGGGCGCGCGCCGCGTCCCAGGCGGCGGCGCGGGCCTGTTCCAGCGCGGTCAGTGCGCGGGCGGCCTTGTGCTTGACGCCCTGGAACTGCCCGATCGGCCGACCGAACTGCTCGCGGACCCCGGCGTACTCGGCCGCGGTGGTCACCAGCCAGCCGGCGAGCCCGGCGGCCTCGGCCCCGAACAGCGCGGCGGCGAGGTCGCGGACCCGGGCGGTGCCGAGGCCGTCCAGAATCCGGTCGGCGGCGACGCCGATCCCGTCCGCCGCCACGGACGCGACGCGGCGGACGCGGTCCAGGCTGGCCTCGACGGGGGTGACCGTCAGGTCGGCCGCATCGACCACGACCCACCGCTCGCCGTCCTCGCAGGCGACCGGCAGGACCAGGACGTCGGCGAGCGCTGCGCCGAGCACGGTGGCCGCCGTACCGGTCACGACGAGCGCGTCGCCGTCGCGGCGGCCGGTGAACCCGCCCTCCAGGGCGACGGCGGCGGTCCTGGAGCCGTCTGCGAGGACGGGCAGCAACTCGGCACGGGCCTTGGCGTTGCCGCAGGCGTCGATCACCGCGCTCGCCAGCACGGTGGGCAGGAACGGGCCGGGCGCGACGGCGCGGCCCAGCCCCTCCAGCACTACGGCCAGTTCCAGCAGGCCGTAGCCCTGCCCGCCGTGCTCCTCCGCCAGGTGCAGGCCGAGCAGGCCCTGCTCGGCCAGGGCCGGCCAGAACGCCGGCCTGGTCTCCTCGTCCGCCTCCAGGGCGGCCCGTACGACCGTCGCCGGCACGTTGCGCTCGATGAACCCCCGCACCGAGTCGGCGAGCGCCTCGTGCTCCTCGGTCAGCCCGATGGCCATGCGTCACCCTCTCCTCGAACCCCTATGACACAGATTCTAGAACAGGATTCTGATTCTGTGCCTACGGCACGGGGGGGCCTTCCGCGGCGGGCTCGGCCTCCGCGTCGCCGGGCCTGTCCGCCGGGGACGTCTGCCCGCCCTGGTCGAGGGCGCGGCGACCGGCGGCGAGGCTTGCGACGGTGGTCGCGACCAGGGTCCCGGCGATCACCGCGAGGGACAGCCAGATCGGCACGTCGGGCGCCCACGCCACGCCGTACTCGTGCAGCGCGTGCAGGATCAGCTTGACGCCGATGAAGCCGAGGATGAACGCCAGCCCGTGGCCGAGGTAGACGAGCCGGTCGGTGAGGCCGCCCAGCAGGAAGTACAGCTGGACGAGGCCCATCAGCGCGAACGCGTTGGCGGTGAACACCAGGTACGGCTCGGTGGTCAGCCCGAAGATCGCCGGAATCGAGTCCAGGGCGAACAGCACGTCGGTGGACCCGATGGCGATCATCACGATCAGCAGCGGTGTCACCATGCGGCGGCCGTCCCGGCGGACGAGGAAGCGGGTGCCGTCGTACTCCTCCGACGTCGGGATGACGCGCTTGGCCCACCGCAGCAGCCCGTTCTCCTTGAACTCGTCCTCGCCGCCGCCGCGCACCAGACCGTAGGCGGTCCAGATGAGGAACGCGCCGAAGATGAAGAACACCCAGGTGAAGGTGGCGATGGCCGCCGCGCCGACCGCGATGAACAACCCGCGCAACACCAGCGCGATGACGATACCCGCCATCAGAACGGTGTGCTGGGCGTGCTTGGGCACGGCGAACCGCGTCAGGATCACCATGAACACGAAGAGGTTGTCGACGCTGAGACTCTTCTCGGTGACGAAACCGCCGAAGTACTGGGCGGCGTACTCGCCGCCGGAGAAGACCCAGACTCCGGCGCCGAAGGCGACGGCGAGCCCGATGTAGATCACCGACCAGAACGCGGCGCGGCGGGTGGTGAACTCCCGCGTGTCATTGCGGTGGATGAGGAACAGGTCGGCGGCGATGACGGCGAGGATCCCTGCCAAGGTCAGGGCCCACACCCAAGGAGAGACGGACAACGTGACACCTCCGGCGGACATGAAAGAGCGCCGGAGGTCTCTCCCGCCCTGAGGGACGAGGGCTACGGCCCCGGGCCGGTATGGACCGACCGTGCTGACGAGAACCGCGCGCGGGGATACTCCCCTCCACTGTCCTGTCCAACGCGCGACGCCCTGGTGGGGTTCCCGCTCCGCAGACGTTTCCGATCGTTTCGCGAACCGGAACGTCGGAGGCCGCGTCCGAGGCCCGATCGCCGCCGGTTCCCACCGGCGCCCGGCGCCCGGCCACCGGTCAACGACGGGCGGCCCTCAACTCCAGGTAGAGACCCGCGAGCTGGTCGGTGGCGTCGTCCTCGCCGGGCAGCAGAGCGGCCCGCTGCGCTGCGGCCGAGCCGAGCCGTACCGCGAGCACCGGGTCGTCCAGGACACGGCTCACCGCGCGTTCGAGCGCCCCCACGTCGCCCGCGGGCACCAGCAGCGCCGCCTCGCTCTCGGGTCCGTGCAGCAGCCCCGGCCCGTTCGCGGGTCGGGCACCGACGCCGACCATGTCGGGGATCCCGCCGACGCGCGTGGCGACCAGCGGCCGTCCCGCCCGCAGGATCTCCTGGACGATCAGCGGCTGCCCCTCCCACACGCTCGGCACCACGGCCACGTCGGAGGCGGCCAGCAGCGCCGGGACGTCGGAGCGGCGCCCCAGCAACCGGACGGGCAGGTCCTCGGCCTCGATGCGCGCGCGCAACTCATCCTCCAGTGGCCCCTCGCCGGCCAGGGCGACGAGGGGCGGCGGGGTCCGGCCCGCCCAGCCGCGCGCCGCGTCCAGCAAGGTCGGCAGGCCCTTCTGCGCGGCGAGCCGGCCGACAGTGACGATCAGCGGCCGCTCCCCCACCCCCAGCGCGGCGCGAACGTCGGAGCGGGCGGCGGGCCCGGGCTGCGCCAGCGGCGCCGGCGCGGGGACGAGCGCGTGCCCCACCGACCGGGCACCGAGGGCACGCATCCGCTCTTCCAGATCGGGTGAGACACCGAGGACCAGGGCCGCGCCGCGCGCCACGACGCGTTCCAGCGCGCCGTGGATCGCGGCCGTTCGCCCGCCGGTGATGACCGCGTTGTGCAACGTCACGACCAGGGGCGCACCGCCCCGCGAGAACCGCAGCGGACCGGGCGCGACGCGCGCGGACGCCGCCACCGCGAGCGCGCCCGCGCGCAGCCCGTGGGCGTGCACGACGTCGGCGTCGCGCAGCAGACCGCGCAGCCGCGCGACCGCGCGAGCGTCGCGCGCCGGGCGCGGGCGGTCGGCCAGGTCGACCTCGGCGAAACGGGCGCCGCCGGCCACGAACCCGAACGCCTCCTCGGTCGCGGCGGGCCCGCACACCAGCACCCGCGCCCCGCGGGCCACCAGCCCGGCGGCGACGGACCGCACATGCCGTCCGACCCCGCCCGCGCTCGTCCCGAGGACGAGCGCCACGCGCAGCCCGTCCACGCTCGTCGTACCGTTCCGCAGCACCGGCTCTTCGGGTATCGGCTTGTCAGGCATTCCGTGTGACCTTCCGGCTGAGGACGGCCCGCAGGTCCCGGCCGTCGATCACGAACGCGATGATGAGGAACACCGCGGCGGCGACCACGGCGGCGAGAGCAGCGGAGGCGGCGCCGCGGGCCTGCCCGCCGGTGCCGAAGGCCGCGGCGGCGGCGTATCCGGCGGCGCCTCCCCCGGCGCCGCCCGCGAGCCCGGCCGCGAGCACCCGCGGCACGCCGCGCACCGCAGCGGATCCCCGGGCCCGGACGAGCGTGCCCAGCAGCAGCGCGCCGGCGACGGTCATGCCGGCCGCGTTGCCGAGACCGAGCGCCGCGACCACCCACTGCCGGTCCACCGACAGCACCAGCGCGACGTCGGCGGCCATGACCACCAGCCACCCCGCCACGACGGCGAGCGCGCCCATCCGCCCCCGGTGGCAGGCGAACAGCACCCGCCCGAGGTGGGCGACGAGCCCGTAGCCGAGCAGCCCGGGCGCGAACGCGAGGACGGCGCGCGACAACACGTCCTGCTGGCTCGGGTCGCCCGGGTTGAACACGACCGACACCGGCAGCGCGACCGCGGCCAGCACCGCGGCACCGCCGCACGACACCAGGATCACCGCGCGGGTGGTGGCGGCGGTGACCCGGTCGAACCGGTCCTGCTCCCCCGCGCTCATCCGCGCCGACAGCAGCGGGAACGCGCTGGTCGCGATCGGCACCGCCAGGATCGCCCACGGCAGCAGGTAGACCGCCCACGCGTACTGGTAGTTGGCGAGCGCGCCGCCCGTCCCCTCATAGCTGAGCCGGACGACCAGCAGCGCCGACAGCTGCTGCGCCGCGACCGTGGCGAGACCGGCGAGGGCGAGCCGCCGCACCCGCCGCGCCACCCCGTCCGGGAAGCGGAGCGTGGGTCGCAGCCCGAGCCGCAGGCGCCACGCCGCCACACCCGCCGTCGCGGCCATCGCGACGCCGCCGAGCGCCGTCCCGATCGACAGGGTCAGCTCCGCGTCCAGCGGCAGCCCGGCCAGGTCGTTCTCGTAGCCGTCGCCGAGCGGCGCGTACACCAGGTAGGCGCCGATCACGACGAGGCTGGACATCAGCGGTGCCAACGCGGGCGCGACGAACCGGCGGTGCGACTGCAGCAGCCCGTACAACACAACGGCCAGCCCGTACATGATCATTTGTGGTGCCATGACCGCAAGCATGGTCGCGCCGACGTCGACGATCTGCCCGCGCTCGCAGCCCTTCAGATCGCCGCCCACCAGCAGTTCCATGATCGGACGCGCGGCCAGCGCCATCAGCGCCGACAGCGGGACCATCACTGCGACGATCCAGGTCAGCAGCGCCGAGCCGATCCGGCGGACCTCCTCTCGGTCGCCGCGCTCGGCGGGCCCGGCCAGCACCGGGACGACCATGCTGGCGAGGGCGCCGCCCGCGACGATCTCGTACACGATGCTGGGGAACTGCGTGGAGGTGAAGTACGCCTGGCTGAGGCAGGAGGTGGTGACCGTCTGGGAGAAGGCGTAGGTACGGCCGAACCCGGCGAGCCTCGACAGGATCGTGATGACCCCGATGACGACGGCGGCGCCGGCGAGGCCGCCGGTGAGGCGGCGCATGGAGGAGGCGCGAGGGGACACGTGGCGGTGGACGCGGCGGGGGGCGCTGCCGGGGCGGCCTACGCCGGGTCGGCGGCGACGCCGTTGCTGGACGAGCCCGCCTGCCTCGGCACGAACGGCTCGTCCGCGCCGGAGATCTCGGCATCGGAGATCTCCGCATCGGAGCCGCTCTCGGACGAAGCGCTGTCGGTGGGTGCCGGAACCGTCCCGCCGGAGGCGGTGCCCTTGGCGGGAGCTGCCGGACGGCGGCCGAGCATGTCGATGTGGTTCAGCGCCGGGTTCGCCGCGATGACCTTGGTGAAGCTAACGAACTCGCTGGCGGCGTTCAGGCCGGCGAGCCCGGCCAGGACGGCGAGCCGGGGCCCGCGGCCGAGCCGGGTGGCGGCGAGGCCGAGCAGCGCGCCGAGCGCGTTGGAGCCGGTGTCGCCGAGCATGGCGCGCTCGGCGAGGTCCTCGCCGAGCAGCGCGGCGGCGGCGCCGAGCGGCGCGGCCACGACGGCCGAGCCGGACGCGGTCAGCGCCAACGGCGTCCCGGTGATGACACCGACCTTGATGGCGCGGCCGGGCCGCAGGTCGAACAGGTTCATCAGGTTGGCGCCGCCGGCGACGATCGCACCGTTCACCAGCGTGTCGAACGCGCGGCCGGTCCGGGACGGAGCGGGCGACCCGGCGAGCGCGGCGGCGGCCAGACCGGTCGCGCCGATGCCGAGGATCTTCACCGCGCCGCTGGTGACCTCACCGCGGGCGAGCGCTCCGAGGTGCCCCTTGAAGCCGCGGGACGAGGCGGACCCGGCGAGGTCGTCGTAGCCGCCGAGGATGCCGGACCCGGCGCCCGCGAGCAGCACCGCGGCGCGCGTCCGGCCGCCGAGGCCGGGGGTCAGCAGCCCGCCGGCGGCGGCGCCCGCCACGAACGCGGGCCCCTCCAGCAGGGTCACCGGCTCACCGCGGTGGTTGGTGCGCCCCCACACCTCCTCGCCCGGCAGCCCGTTCAGGCCGGGGGGACGGCGCGTCAGCGCGGTGTAGGCGGCGCGCGCGGCGGCGGCGCCCAGCAGCGCGCCGGCCAGCAGCCGCGCACCCCGCACCGGGCCGGAGGCGATGCGTCGGTCCATCAGGTCACCCGTTCTTCCCCGCTGTGGGCGCGGGCGAGGGCAGGTAGCCGCTCGCGCCGTCGCCCGTGCCGTACTGTCCGGACTTGCCGCCCATCTCGTTCTGCAGCGCCAGGATCGCCACGACCTGACCGGAGGAGCTGTCCACGGCATCGACCGTGGAGACCTCGTCCTTGGCGCCCGAGTCGCGCAGCGCCGCGATCAGCCCGCCCTCCTCGGCGGAGGTGGTCGGGCCACCGACGACGGTACCGCGATCGGCGGCGTCCAGTGCGGTCGCCAGGGAGATCAGTGCCTTGTTGTCCTCGTCGCCGCCCTCGTAGGCGTAGGCGGCGGACGGCGCGACCATCACCGCGAGGGTGGCGTGCTGCCCGGGCTTGCCGCTGGTGGTGACGTACCCGGCCTGCTTGAAGCCGTTCAGGACCGCGCCACCGGAGGCGTCCTCGCGCCCGGTCTTGGCGGCGTCCTTGGTGACGAGGGCGCCCGCGAGCACCGCGCCCGCCTTGGTGTAGGCGTCCGCATCGGCCGGGAACTCGACACCGTCGCCCTTGAGCTGGCTGGCGAGTTCGTCGACGGTGTCACGCTGCTCGTCGTCCAGGAGCTTCTTCTGGACGGTGACGCGGCCGGTGACGGCGGCGCCGGCGTTCTTCGCCAGCTCGCTGAGCTGCTCGATGCTGTCGTTGCTGGCACCCGGCGTCTCGATCAGCACCACGGACTGGCCCTTGAGCCGGTCGGCGACGAGCTGCGGCGCCAGCCCCGCGGCGAACTGCTTCTCACCCCGCAGTTGTCCTTCGATCCGCCGCTTGTCCAGGCGGGCCTGCTGCGCGGACTTGGCCGCCGAGTTGGCCTGCTGGCGCAGCGTGTCGCTCACCGAGTTGGACAGGGTGGTGGAGCCCAGCACGATGCCCAGCGCCAGCGCGAGGAAGATCGCGACGATGGAGACGAGGTGGTAGCGAAAATCGATCACGTGAAGAGTCCGGTCAGCCAGAAGACGAAGGCGTGCCAGCGGTCGGCGAGCAGGGGACTGAGGACGTCCCCCGCCGGTGACATGGCGACGGCGGTGACGATGGCGACGAAGGCGCCGAGGACGAGGAACAGCAACGACCAGGTGGAGATCCGGCTGCGGTAGAGCCGGCTGACGCCCTTGGCGTCGACGAGCTTGCTGCCGACGCGCAGCCGCGTGAGGAACGTGCTGGCCATGCCCGCGCGGCCCTTGTCGAGGAACTCGACCATGTTGGCGTGGGTACCGACCGCGACGATGAGCGTGGCGCCCTTGTCGTCGGCGAGGAGCATCGCGATGTCCTCACTGGTGGCGGTGGCGGGGAACACCACCGCCTCGGTGCCGAGCTCGTGCACCCGCTTCAGGCCTGGCGCCCGGCCGTCCCGGTAGGCGTGCACGACGATCTCGGCGCCGCAGGTCAGCGCGTCGTCGGAGACCGAGTCCATATCGCCGACGATCATGTCGGGCCGGTAGCCGGCCTCCAGCAGCGCGTCGGCGCCGCCGTCCACCCCGATCAGCACAGGACGGTACTCGCGGATGTAGGGCCGCAGGGTGGCGATGTCTTCGCGGTAGTGGTAGCCGCGGACCACGATCAGCGCGTGCCGGCCGGCCAGCTTGGTGGTCACGTCGGGGACGCCGACACCGTCGATGAGCAGGTCGCGCTCGCGCTTGACGTACTCCATCGTGTTGGCGACGAACGCCTCCAGCTGGCTGGCGAGGCCCGCCTTGGCGTCGGTGAGCGCCGTCTCGACCGTCTCGGCGGTCTGCGCGGTGCCCTTGGCGACGACGTCCTCGCCGCGGTACACCGTGGACTCCTCGACGCGGACCTGGTCGCCCTCGGCGAGCCTGCTGAAGATCTCCGGGCCGACGTCGTCGACGAGCGGGATGCCGGCCTCGATGAGGATCTGCGGACCGAGGTTGGGATAGCGGCCGGAAATACTCGGCGCGACGTTCACCACGGCCCCGACCTCGCATGACACCAGCGCCTCGGCACTGACGCGGTCGAGGTCGACGTGGTCGATCACGGCGACCTCGCCGGGCTGCAGCCGTTTGGTGAGGTCCTTGGTGCGGCGGTCGAGCCGGGCGACGGCGCTGACACCCGTCCGGCCGTCATCGCGGCCGCGCCCCAGCGCGAGCACGCGCCGCGGCAGCTTCTGGGCCAGCCGGACGCGCCGTTCGGTGGTGGGAGACGGGTCGTTCATCACCGACCATCCTGCCAGAGGGCGGCGGTGAACATGGGCAGGGCCGGACGTCCAGGCGTGTCCGTTCGCGCACCCTCTGTAGTTTTCACTCCCCCGATCGCCGTTCGCCCGATCAGCGTTCCTCGGCGGCCATCGCGAGCAGTTCCTCGGCGTGGGCGCGGCCGAGCTCGGAGTCCTCCAGCCCGGCGAGCATCCGCGACAGCTCCCGGACCCGGCCCTCGCGGTCCAGGGCGGTGACGCCGCTGCTGGTGACGGTGCCGTCGTCGGACTTCTCCACCAGCAGGTGCTGGTCGGCGAAGGCGGCGACCTGCGGCAGGTGCGTGACGACGATCACCTGGGCGTTGCGGGCCAGCCGGGCCAGCCGGCGGCCGATCTCGACGGCCGCCTTGCCGCCGACGCCCGCGTCCACCTCGTCGAACACGAAGGTGGGCACCGGGTCGGCGCCGGCGAACACGACCTCGATCGCCAGCATCACCCGGGACAGCTCGCCGCCGGAGGCGCCCTTGTGCAGCGGCAGCGGCGGCGACCCGGGGTGCGGCGCGAGCCGCACCTCCACCTCGTCGAGGCCGTGCGGGCCGTAGTCCTGAGACCGGCCGACGGTGACGTGCACGCGCGCGTGCGGCATCGCGAGCGCGGTGAGCTCCTCGGTGACCGCGCCGGAGAAGCGCTCGGCGGCGCGGGTGCGGACGGCGGTCAGCTCGCCCGCCTCGGCGGCGAGCCGCTCGGCCAGTTCGGCGTGCTCGGCGCGCAGTTCCTCGATGCGGTCGTCGTCGCCCTCCAGCTCGGTGAGCCGGGCGGCCGACCTCCGCGCCCACTCCAGCACCTCCGTCACCGTCCCCTCCGTCCCGCCGTACTTGCGGGTCAGGGCGGTCAGCTCGGCGCGCCGGCCCTGGGCGGCGGCGAGCCGCGCCGGGTCGGCGTCGACGGACTCGGCGTAGGACGCCAGGTCGGTGCCGACGTCGGAGACGAGGTAGCCGGCCTCGGCGAGGCGATCGGCGAGCGCGGCCAGCTCCGGGTCATGGTCGCGGACGGCGTCCAGGGCGTTGCGGGCCGTGCCGAGCAGGCTCACCACGTTCGCGGCCTCGAACGCGGCGGCGGGGTCGCCGAGCAGCGCCTCGTGCGCGGATTCGGCGGCGCCGTGCAGCGCGTCGGCATGCCCGAGCCGCTCCTCCTCGGCGGCCAGCTCGGTGTCCTCGCCCTCCTTGGGCTCGACCTTCTCGATCTCTTCCAGCCCGAACCGCAGCAGCTCGGCCTCCTGGGCGCGCTCGCGCGCCCGGGTCGTCAGCTCCTCCAGCAGCGCGTCGACCTGGCGGTGCCGCTGGTAGGCCTTGGTGTAGGCGCGCATCGGCTTGGTCAGCGCGCCGCCCGCGTACCGGTCGAGCGCGCCGCGCTGCCGCGCCGACTGGAGCAGCCGCTGCTGGTCGGACTGCCCGTGCACGGCCACCAGGTCGTCGGCGAGGTTGATCAGCAGGCTCACCGGGACGGACCGGCCGCCGAGAAAGGCGCGGGAGCGCCCCTCCGCCGACACCGACCGGGTGACGATCAGCGCGCCCTCGTCCAGTTCGCCGCCGGCCTCCTCGACGCGGTCGACCACGCGGCCACCGGGGTCGACGACGATCCGGCCCTCCACGGTGGCGCGCCCGGCGCCCGGCCGGACCCGTTGCGGGTCGGCGCGACCGCCGAACAGCAGCCCGAGGCTGGTGACGACCATCGTCTTGCCCGCGCCGGTCTCCCCGGTCACGACGTTGAACCCCGGCGACAGATCGAGTACGGCCTCGTCGATCACGCCGAGGCCCTGGATCCGCACCTCATCGATCATCGGGCGCACCAGCGTCACAACCCTCCGCAAACAGATCCCCGTTCAGCGCCTGTGGAGATTATCCCCTCTGCCCGTCCGACGCCTCCCCGTCCGCGGTGAGCGAGGGGTGGGACGGCTGCCGCACACGCCCCCGCCACCCCGTCACGGGCAGCCCGAACTTGGTGACGAGCCGGTCGGTGAAGGGAGTGAGATGCAGCCGCGCGAGCCGCACCGGCTCAACGCCCCGGCGGACCTCCACCCGCGCCCCCGGCGGCAGGTCGAGCGTGCGGCGGCCATCGCACCACAGGACGGCGCGGGGCGTGCCGTCCAGCACCTCGACCGCCACCAGCGACCGCGGCGACACCACCAGCGGGCGGGCGAACAGGGAGTGGGCACTGATCGGGACGACCAGCATCGCCTCGACCTCCGGCCACACCACCGGTCCGCCGGCGGAGAACGCGTAGGCGGTGGACCCGGTGGGCGTGGCGCACACGACGCCGTCGCAGCCCCAGTTCGACAGGGGACGGCCGTCGATCTCGGCGACGACCTCCAGCATCCGCTCCCGCTCGGCCTTCTCGATGCTCGCCTCGTTCAGCGCCCAGGTGGTGCCCATGACCGACCCGTTGCGGCGGACGGTGACGTCGATCGTCATCCGCTCCTCGACGTCGTAGCGGCGGTCGACGACGCGGTCGACGGTCGCGGCGAGGTCGTCGCGCTCGGCCTCTGCGAGGAACCCGACGTGCCCGAGGTTGACGCCGAGCAGCGGGGTACGGGAGCCGCGGGTCAGGTCGGCGCTGCGCAACAGCGTCCCGTCTCCGCCGAGGACCATGACGACCTCGGCGTCCTCGGCGGCCGCGGCGTTGCCGGGCATGACGTCCACGCCCGTGCAGCCGATGTCGCGGGCCTCGTTCTCCAGCACGCGGACGGCGATCCCCGCCGTGCTGAGCCGCTCGATGACGAGCTGGGCGCTGCGGACCGCCTCGGGGCGCCCGGTGTGCGTCACGACCAGCACCGACCTTGTGCTCATACTTTCGCTCCACTCCCCGGCACGTCACTCCCCGGAGCGTCCCGGTGTACGGCCGCCGTCTGTACAAACGCCCTTTGTACGGCCGGCGTCCCCGGGACGCTCACTGCGGGCCCTCGGCGATGGCCTTCGCCAGGTCGGCCTCGTCCAGCGGCGGGGCCCCCGCCCGCAGCCAGAGGAAGTACTCCACGTTGCCCGACGGGCCCGGCAAGGGGCTCGCGGTCACGCCGCGCACCCCCAGCCCGAGAGTCAGCGCGTGCGCGGCCACCCCGCGCACCGCCTCGGCGCGCAGCTCCGGCTCGCGGACGACGCCGCCCGCTCCGACCCGGTCCTTGCCGACCTCGAACTGCGGCTTGACCATGATCGCGTAGTCGGCGTCCGGGGCGGCGCAGCGCTGCACCGGGCCGAGGACGAGTTTCAGGGAGATGAAGGAGAGGTCGCCCACGACGAGGCCGGGCGGGCCGCCGAGCATGCCGGGCTCCAGATCGCGGATGTTCACCCGCTCCAGCACGGTGACACGCTCATCGGTCCGCAGCGACCAGGCGATCTGCCCGTAGCCGACGTCCACCGCGTCCACGTGCGCGGCGCCGGCGCGCAGCAGCACGTCGGTGAACCCGCCCGTCGAGGCGCCCGCGTCGAGGCAGCGGCGGCCCTCGACCGCCAGGCCGGTGAACGCCGCGAGCGCGCCGGCGAGTTTGTGGCCACCCCGCGAGACGTACTCGGGTCCCGCGTCGGCCTCGTCCACCACGATCGCGGCGCCGGCCTCGACCTGCGTGGCCGCCTTGCCCGCCCGCTGCCCGCCGACCCGCACCCGGCCGTCGCCGATGAGCTGGGAGGCGTGCTCCCGCGACCGCGCGAGCTTGCGGCGCACCAGCTCCGCGTCCAGGCGCCGCCTGGTCACGCCGGGTTTCCGGGACGGGGGCGCAGGGCGGTGGGGAACGCGGGGCGCGGCTGGACGGGCGGGACCGGGCCGGCGGACTCGGGCCGGCCCTCACCAGTGGTCGCGGGGTCGTCCTGATCGGCGGAGGCCAGCAGGTCCTGGAGCCGCTGGTGGATGTCCTCGAAGACCTCCACATGCTCGGGGACGGGGCGTCCGGGCAGGTCGCCGAGCCGGGCCAGGGCGGCGTCCACGCGCGGGTCACCGGTGGGCTCGGGCAGCGGTGCGGCGGGGATCTCCTCCGGCTCCCCCTCCGGGCCCCGCTCCTCGTCGGACATCACGTTTACCTCCCAGTCGCACCCGGGCGCGCGCACCGAGTCGCTCCGGTCTCGGTCAGAACGCTACCGTCCCATCACGACATCGTTGTCGACCGAACGGGAGAACGCCCTGACCATGGCGAACGAGGAGGACTGCCGGGCGGCGCTCGGCCGGATCGCCGAGCGACTGGCGGATGTGGACGCCGACCACCTCGCCGAGCACGTCGTGGAGCGGACGATCAGCTGCTGGGTCCCCGACCTCGGGCTGGCCTTCCGGACCCGCCTGCACGCCGGGGGCCTGGACGGCTTCGTCCCCGACGACGACCCGAGGTCCGCCCAGGTCCGGCTCACCGTGGACAGCGACGACCTGGTCGCGCTGGCCCGCGACGAGCTGAACCCGGCCAAGGCCTGGGCCACGGGGCGGCTGAAGATCGAGGCGAGCATCTTCGATCTGCTCCGGCTCCGCAGGCTGCTGTGATCAGCGGAGCGGGGCGAGGGCGTCCAGCGCACCGGAGAGGGCCTCCGCCGTCGGCCGGCCACCGTCCGCCCAGGCGGCGCTCGCCAGGGCGCGCAGCCCGTCGTAGGGGTCGCCTGAGCCGGAGAGCGTGAACCGGCCGCCGTCCCCGCGGGCCGTCCAGCCGCCGCAGTGGTGGCCCTCACCGTCGCGGACCGGCTCGGGATGCGGGACGAGCAGCCCGGTCAGGTCGGAGGCGACATAGGTCGGGCGCTGCCGGGGCGGGGCGGTGAGCGCCTGGAGGGGGTCGGTGACGCCGGTGAACACCAGCAGGCTGTCGGCGCCGCCGTTGTGGGCGCCCTCGATGTCGGTGTCGAGGCGATCACCCACCACCAGCGGCCGCCGCGCACCGGTGCGCCGGATCGATTCCTGGTGCAGCGGGCGCTCCGGCTTGCCCGTGATGATCGGATCGACGCCGGTGGACGAGCTGATCACCCGCAGCAGCGACCCGTTGCCCGGATTCGGCGGCCCGTCCCCGCCCGGAATGGTCAGGTCGCCGTTCGAGCCCACGAACAGGGCACCCGCGCTGACCGCCCGTGCCCCTTCGGAAAGCTGGTCATAGGCGATGCCCGGTGAGAACCCCTGCACGACCGCGGCGGGCTCTTCGGACGCGCGGGACACCGGCCGCAGCCCCTGCGCGTACAGGGCCTGCCGCAGCCCCATCCCGCCCACCACGAGCACTTTCGCGCCGGCGGGCAGCCGCTCGGCGAGCAGCCGGGCCGCCGCCTGCGCCGAGGTCACCACGTCGTCGGGGGACGCGGGGACGCCCACGTCCGACAGCAGTTCCGCGACCGCGGCCGGCGTCCGGGAGGCGTTGTTGGTGACGAACGCCAATCGCTGCCCCGCCGCGCGGGCCTTGGCGAGCGACTCCGGCGCCGCGCGCACCGGACGCCGGCCGATGTAGACGACACCGTCCAGATCGAGCAATGCGACGTCGTACGCCTCGCACAGAGGACGGTCACTGCCCTTCAACGCGGCCTGCCTTCATCGTGCTCCTCGCTTATGTACAGGGGGTGAACGGGCACCGGGTGTCCACGGGTCAGCGGCGGGACGCCAGGGTGGCCCTGGCGTGCCGGAGGGCCCGCTCGTAATCCTTGTTGTCGGGACGCATCGCCGCCGCGAGCGCCAGGTGCTCGACGGCGCCCTCGAAGTCGCCCATCCGGCTGAGCGCCAGTCCGAGGCCGAACCGCGCGTAGTCCTCCGCCGGCTCCTCCTCGACGATCCAGCGGAAGCTCTGGGCCGCCGCTTCGAACTGCCGGGCCCCGAACTGCGCGCGGCCAAGGGCCTCGCGGATGCTGTGCGACTGCGGCTCGGCGTCGGCGGCCCGTGCCAGCAGCTGCAGCGCGGCGGAGGCACTGCCTGCCCGCAACAGTTCCAGCCCCCGCGTGTACCACTCGTAAACCCCGCCGTCGGGAGCGGGTGGATGCCCGGCTGGGTCGTCCCCCGGGGAATCCGCCGGTCGTCCCGGTCCTTGACCGCTCATGTGGACCTCCCCTCGGACTCTGATCACCCCGACGGTACCCGGCGGCTGGACACAGAGCCCCCGATGATTACCATGCCCACAGTGATAGACGACCTCCCCTCCGGACTCGGGCCGGAAGAGTTCAGTGCCCGGATCTTCGGGACCGCGGGACCGCGGACCGGTGGCGGCCTCGAACTGGCCCCGTTCCGCGGCGTCCGCTTCGTCCCAGAGACAGTGGGTGACCTGGCCTCCGTGACGATGCCCCCTTATGACCTGATCGACCAGCCAGCCGCTCGGCTGCTGATGGCGAGCGGCGGACACAACATCGTCCGGCTGAACATGCCGCGCGCCGCAGGTGAGAGTTATCACCAGGCGGCCGAGTTGCTGCGCCGGTGGCTCGCCGAGGGCGCGCTCACGGTCGACCCCGGACCCGCCCTCTACGTCTACGAGGCCGCTGGGGAGGGGACGGTCCTGCAACGCGGCCTGATCGGCGCGCTCGGGCTCCGCGCGGAGTCGGACGGGGTCGTGCTGCCGCACGAGGACGTCTTCCCCGGCCCGGTACGGGACCGGCTGGCGCTGATGTCGGCGGCACGCGCCAACCTGGAGCCGATCTTCCTGGTGTACGAGGGCGGCGGCGACACCGCCCGGATCGTCGACAACGCCACCGGGACCCACCCCCTGCTGGACTTCCGCACGGACGACGGGCTGTCGCACCGCCTCTGGCCGATCACCGACCCGGCCCTGCACGCCCGCGTGTCCGCCGACCTGCGCGACCGGCAGGCCCTCATCGCCGACGGTCACCACCGCTACGCCACCTACCGCGCGCTCCAGGCCCGCCACCACGCCGCCGGAGACGGCCCGGGCCCCTGGGACCGGGGCCTCGCGCTCCTCGTGGACTCCACCCGCTACCCCCCGCACCTCGGCGCCATCCACCGCGTCCTGCCGAGCCTTCCCCCGGGCACCGCGCTGGAGAAGGCCCGCACGGTGTTCCACGTCACCGACATTCACGACGAGACCGCCGCCTTCGACGCCCTCGCCGCGGCACCCCGTCCGGCGTTCCTGCTGGGCGGCGGCGACGGGCTGCACCTGCTCACCGCCCCCGACCCGTCCGTCCTCGGACGGACGATGCCCGCCGGGCACTCCACGCGGTGGCGCGGCCTCGACACCGCCGTCCTCGACCACGTGCTCATCGGCGGCGTGTGGAACGTCCCCGAGAACGAGAACGCCATCGAGGTGGTGCACGACGACCCGTCCGTGGCCATCGCCCGCGCCCGCCGCACCGGCGGCACCGCGGTCGTCCTCAATCCCCTCAGGGTCGAGGACGTCCTCGCCGTCGCGGGCGGCGGCGAGCGGGTGCCGCGCAAGTCCACCTCGTTCGGCCCGAAGCCCCGCACTGGCCTCGTCCTGCGCCTCCTCGAACCCGGAAGCGACCGATGATCGGCAAGATCGCCTGCATCCACCCGGTGGGCGGCCGGCCCGGCTGAGCGGTGGTCCCCGACCCGTCCAGCGGAGATGATCGTCCCATGGACACCACGACCACGATCACGCCGCTCGGCGGGGACGTCTACGAGATCGACACCCGGATGGCGGGCTTCAGCGGCATCACCGCCGGCTACCTGATCCGCTCCGACCGGCCCTGCCTCGTCGAGCCCGGGACGGCCGGGTCCGCGCCCGTCGTCCAGCCGGCCCTGACCGAACTGGGCGTCGGCCCCGGCGACCTGGCAAGCGTGGTCGTGACGCACATCCACCTCGACCACGCCGGCGGCGTGGGCGACATCGCGGAGATGTACCCGGACGCCGAGGTCGTCGTCCACGAGAAGGGCGCACGGCACCTGGCCTCTCCGGAGCGACTGATGCGCAGCGCCCGCATGGTGTACGGCGACAGCCTCGACAGCCTCTTCGGCGAACTGAAGCCGACCGAGGCCACCCGGATCCGCGCCGTCGAGGACACCGGCGTGATCGACCTCGGCGGCGGACGGCGGCTGGAGTCGCACTACTCGCCCGGGCACGCCAAGCACCACGTCGGGCTGATTGACTCCTTGACCGGCGACCTGTACGTGGGCGACGCCGCCGGTATCTATATCCCCGAGACCGCGGACATCCGTCCCGCGACACCGCCTCCGGACTTCGACTTGGACACCGCCCTGAGGTCGCTCGACACCTTCCGGTCGCTCGGACCGCAGCGGCTCCTGTTCGCACACTACGGGCCTGTCTCCACGGTGCGTGACACCCTGGAACGGTCCGCGGAGGAGCTGCGGATCTGGGTGGACACCGTCCGGGACGCCCGGGACCGGGGCCTCGACCTCGACCACGCCGTCGCGATGGTCACCGACCGCACCAGGGACCGCTACGCCATCACGCGCGAGGACGTCGATCCGGAACTCGCCGCCAAGTACGAGATCCTCAACAGCGCCGAGAGCAACGTCGCCGGGATCATGCACGCCCTCGACCGACACGCGTGACCACCGGGCGCCTGGGGTGCCTCGCAGTGGTCTCAGCCGCGCGGGCAGATCGCGAAGCGATGTCACACTCGCCCAGGCACGGTCACCAGGGGCCGGGGCTGCGAGACAGAGCTCAGCTCTGTGGAACGTCCTTGAGGAACACGATCCCGTCGGTGCTGGCCACATGGGCCGGCTCCAGTGGGGAGTAGCCGAACCAGGGGGACACGCGCGGAGCGGGCGGCATGTCGTCGATGACAGCGGCCAGTCGGCGAGAGTCGACGACGTATCGGTCCTCGGGGAGCGCGTACAGGAGCCCTTCGATGGTGTCCGGGGGCGGGACATCCACGCCGCGGTGACGGATCGTGCCGAGGGCCGTGGCGACAAAGGCGTACCCCTCGCCCAGCTGAGCGCTGACGATCGCGCCAGCGCTCCACCATTCCACCGGCTGGCCGCCCATCTGGATCCTGCTCTTGTCCCGCTGGAGATGCCCGTTCTGGGCGTGTACCAGCGCCGGGCCCCGCTCGGCGACGGCTAGCAGATTGGCGGCCATCATCGAATCCCGCAGAGCGCACAGCCACGTCATACGGCCCGGGGACGTGTCGGCCATCCAATAGTGGTAACGCAGCAGGCCGACTGCGGTGCGCCCGGACAGGCGCGCGTGATCCCAGTCCGTCCGCGAGGACGCTGCGGTCAGGTGTGGCGTCTGCGCATCAAGGAGCGCCACCAGATCGTCCGCAAGCAACCGCAACTCCCTTGCCTCGGCCGACCGCCCCACAGACTGGGACGGGTCCATCATCGCGGCGGGATTCGTCCAGGGGTCTTCTGCGCCGCATAGGTGGTCGAGCCTTTCCGCGGCGCAGGGGAGCATGCGCGCGTCCGTCCAGGCCGCGAGGTAGCCGTGGAGTGCGGTGAGGGCTTGCCGAGGGCTCGCGGCGTGGGTGATCTCCAGCGGGCCGTCGAAACCGGCGAAGTGCACCCGCTCAGGTGCGGGCCGGTCGTCGTTGTAGGCGCGCATCCAGCGCACGAGCTCACGGTTGGCCGCGGACGCGCCGAACCCGTGGCTGAAGCCGCGCTCCGTGGCCTCATCCAGGGTGCCCGTGCCCGAGTTGATGTAGTCGTCCACGACCAGGCCCATCAGGCAGTCGCTCTCGATCGCGATCGTCCGATAGCCCTCCTGCTCGACGAGCTGCCGGAAGAGCTCGTTGCGCAGGTCGAGCAGAGTGTCCTCGAAGTGGGTCGGCTCGCCCAGCGCGAGCAGCCGTGGCCGGGCCGGAAGCAGCCTCATGACGGCATTGACCTCGACGGCATGGACGGTGTCGGTGATGTCAGTAGCCATACCTTGAACGGTATCGTTGAACCTTCGGTTGAAACTTTTCCGCGATACCAGCAGGCCAATGGAACGGTACTCTCAAAACGGTGGACGGCTCAGGCCGGTCGACCTCGCACGCGAGCACGGTCTGTCCACACAGGCGATCAGGAACTACGAGGAGAACGGCGTCCTTCCGGCCGCCGGTCGCACACCCCACGGCTACCGCACCTACACCCCGCTGCACGCGCAGGCTCTGCGCGCGTTCCTCGCCCTCGTGCCCGGCCACGGCCACCGGACGGCGACCTCGATCATGCAGGCGGTGAACCAGGACGCGGTCGACCAGGCGTTCCGCCTGATCGACGAGAGTCACGCCCAACTTCTCGACGACCGCCGGACTCTCCAGGCCGTGGAGAACGCCCTCCGGGACCTGGAGCCCACCGCGACGTCCAAGCCGGCTTCGGGGCCGGGGACCGGTGGCACGTTCATCGGGCCGCTGGCAGGCAAGCTCGGCATCAAGCCCGCGACGCTCCGCAAATGGGAGCGCGCAGGGCTGGTGCGCCCGCGCCGTGACCCGCTGACCGGGTACCGCGTTTACGACGAGACCGACGTGCGGGACGCCCGGCTGGCCCACCAGCTCAGGCGGGGCGGCTACCTCCTGGAGCAGATCGCCCCGCTGATCGCCCAGGTGCGGGCGGCCGGCGGGCTGGAGCCGCTGGAGGGCGCCCTGCGCGACTGGCATGGCCGGCTGTCCGCCCGCGGGCGCGCGATGCTGACCGGCGCCGCCGAGTTGGACGCCTACCTCAGCGGACGCGAGTGAACGTCGGCCACCAGGCGAACCGCGGGTCGTCGAGCTTCGGCGCGGTAACGGTAGCGGTCACCGCCGAACGTCCACGAGACCATCCCCTCACGGTGAGAAACCGGGCTGCCGGTCGCGGATCGCTCCGCTGCGGTGTGCGTATCGGACCACGGTGACGCGGTCTGGGGCGGGCGAGGGGTCAGCGTCCGATGCGTTGCTGTGGATGGTGGCGGGCGAGGTGTCGGCGCAGCAGGTCGCGCCCGTAGTCGCCGCCGTTGGGGGTGCGCACGATGGTGTGGACGGCGATGTGCGTGTCGTCGAGATGCCGCTCGATTGGCCGGTAGCCCCGTGTAGGGAATGACCCGGTTGTCCTGGGCGGCGCCACCCAGGTGCCTGCCGTTGACCGGGTCGGCGAGTTCGGCGGGCAGGTCCTGTAGGCGGATCGAGGTGTAAAGAACGGCTTGACGTGCCTGTTCAGGGTGCAAGCTGCGCCGCAGGTCGAGTCCGGCCGTCCGCTGCTCGTCGAACAGGCGCAGGCCCTTGTGGGTACCGCGGTCGGCCTCGGTGGGCTCGGCGCCGATGAAGGTTGGGGTGAGGACCATCTGCGGGCCGACGATGAAGCAGTGCACGCCGAGGTGGTGGCACGCGGCCATCTCCGTCTCGGCCGCCATGGCAGGCGCCTCCGTCCAAGGCGCACAACCGGCGAATGTGCCGCCCCCGTCAAGATCCGGAGGGCGGCTCCTCATCCTCTGCCCGCTTCGGCTCCAGAAACACGGCCGGGGCCTCCGGCGCGTCCTCCGCGGAAACGTCCGGCCCCTCGTGTTCGGCGGGCTTGAACTCGATGGCAGTGGCCGCGACGATCTCAGGCGCCGCGTCTGAGGGCTTCTCGACGGGCTCCTCAGGGTCCTCGTCAGCGGGCTCGTCGACGTCCTCGTCAACGGGCCTGTCCGCAGAATCATCGACCGGCTCGTCCGCAGGTTCACCGCCGGTCGCCTCGTCCACGTCTGTGGTTTCGAGGACGATACCCGGTTCTTCCGTGGCGCTCCCGCCGTCGGCGTCCTCGGTGTCGAGGATGTGCAAACCCTCAAGTTCGGCGTAACGCTCGGCGGCATCGGTCTCGCCGTCCCGGTCGGCCGCCGCGGCTCGCGCGAACCAGTCGGACGCCTCTTCCCCTCGTCCGGCCTCCACCAGTGTGTCGGCGTAGGCGTAGAACAGCCGCGCCGACCATGGTCGCAGCCGCCGGTCGCGAAGCTCGGGAATCTGGAGCGTCACCACCGCCGCCCCGTACTGGCCGAGGTCGCGGCGCACACCCGACTCGACGATGCACAGCTCAACGCGGCCCATCGGGTCCAGGTTCGCCGCCTCCGGCGACTTGACCAGCTCCAGGGCACGCTCAGGACGTCCGAGACCGCGTTCGCAGTCCGCCATCACCGGCAGGTAGGAGTCGCTGCCCGCGCTAAGCCGCCGTGCGGCGCGCAGCTCGGCGAGCGCTTCCGCCCACTCCCCCGCATGGTAGGCGGCCAGCCCCGCCGCCTCCCGGACGATCCCCACCCGGGACGCGAGCCGCCGCGCCGCACGCGCGTGCTTGTACGCCTTCTCCGGGTCCTCTTCGGCGAGTTGCCCGGCCATCACGAGATGACGGGCGACCTTGGTCGCCAGTTCCTTCGGCAGCGTGCGCAGCTCCACACGCGCGTCGGCGTCCAGTTCCTCGCCCGTCACCTCGTCGGGCAACAGCGGGTCATCATGCTTCGGCGCGGGCCGCTCACGCTCGTCCGAGCGGACACGGTCGCGAGGAGGTCCGTAAGAACGCCCACCCTGCTGGGGACGCTTCCCGTCCCGTCCCTTGAACCCCCCAGCTCTCTCGCCAGGACGCCCTTCCCGCTTCCCCTCGAACTTCCGTCCCCCGGACCGACGCTCACCCTGACCGCCTCGGCCACCCTGACCGGAACGTGGAGCGCCGTAGCGCCCCTCGCGACGCTCACCACCCTGAGCTCCGGGACGTCCGCCACGCCCTTCGCCACCTCGATCGGTGCGCGGCGCGCCATAGCGACCCTCACGGCGTTCGCCACGCTCACCACGCGGCGCACCGGAACCTCCTTCTTGACGCGGACCGCGTTCGCCACGCTCACCACGCGGTGCACCATAGCGTCCCTCACGGCCTCCGCCGCCGCGCGCTTCGCGTGGCGGCCCAGAACGGCCGTCACGGCGCTCGCCGCCCCCCTGACCGGTGCGCGGGCTACCGAAACGACTACTACCACCTTGGCCACCCCGAGAACCGCTGAAGCGCCCTTCACGACGCTCCCCACCCTGACCGGCGCGCGGACCACCCTGACCGGTACGGGGACCACCTTGACCAGTGCGGGGACCGCCCTGACCAGTGCGCGGACCGCCCTGACCGGTACGGGGACCACCGGAGCGCCTCTCACGATTCTCGTCAGGCCGGCGTCCCTCACGGGAGTCGGTGCGGCGGTCATCGGAACGCTTGAACGGACGGCTCGGCCGCCGCTCATCACGCTGACCGCGTGCGTCTCGGTCCTTCCAGCTTCCGCCCCCAGGCCGACCACGACCCCCTTGGGATGCGTTGCCACGAGGCGCGGCCCCGCGAGGCCCACCGCCCTTGCGTGCTCCGGAGCCACCTGGACCGCCACGAGCGTTGCCGTCACGACGGCCAGGCTTGTTGCGCCCCCCGTTGTCGCCCCGCTGCCCGCGGTTGTCGTCGCTGCGGCCGTCGTCTTCCGCGCTCATCACGTCCGTCACTGTTCTTGATGGTGGTTCCTGGACACTTACAGCCTACTTTGGCAGGTCCAACACATGCGTCGAGGGCCGCCCCCATAAATCGGGGCGACCCTCGACCAATATAAGTCCGGCGGTGTCCTACTCTCCCACACAGTCTCCCATGCAGTACCATCGGCGCTGAGAGGCTTAACTTCCGGGTTCGGGATGGGACCGGGTGTTTCCCCCTCGCCAAAACCACCGAACGCCTCACGCACCACCCCCACAAACAAAGGGGCAGGCAAACCCAGGCATCCGAGACCAGGCTCGGTATTCACACATCAAAAAAACAAAGAATCAAAGTATCAACGCGGGTTCCCGGTTGTTTTCCAGGAACCACACAGGGACGCGAACACCACACAGCGATTCGGGTTGAACGTATCGTGTGTTCAAGCCACTCGGCCTATTAGTACCGGTCGACTCCACACGTTACCGCGCTTCCATCTCCAGCCTATCAACCCGATCGTCTACCGGGGGCCTTACCCCACCAAGG
>NZ_BCQT01000020.1 GCF_001552215.1 Actinomadura macra NBRC 14102
ATTACTTTTGGGGAACCACCGACAACCGTGTAGGAGGAGCTGTTCACACCCGGCGTACAGGTCGGGTCGCCAGACTGCGCGCCGAGCTGGACGGCGTCCCAGGCGCCCTTGACCTTGTTGAACTGCTCGCAGGTCTTGTCAAGGTTCTTCGCCGCGGTCAGCGTCAGGGTCCGGTACCGGGCGTAGCTGGTGCCGGACGTCTTGAGCATCATCGCGTTGTAGAAGATCTTCGCGGCGTTCATGACGCCGATCCCGGTGACCTGACCGCCCGCACAGACGGGGCTGTTCGGCTTGCCGCCGCCAGGGCTGGAGCCCTCGGCGAGGAGGTAGAACCAGTGGTTGCCCGGTCCGGCCGCCTTGTGCACTTCCATCCGGGGCACGGAGGCGGAGTAGCAGTTCGGGTCGTTGTTGACCTTCGACGGGTCGTACATGTTGCGGATCGGGCCCTTCCCGACCAGGTTGACCTGCTCACCCACGGTGTAGTCCGGCGGGTCGGCCGGGTTGTTGAGGACGTGCTCGGTGACAGCGCCCCACACGTCTCCGACGAACTCCTGGGTGCCGCCGCCGGACATGCCGCCCGGGGTGAAGTTGTCGAGCCCGTGTCCGAACTCGTGGTTCACCACGTCGGTCGAGGTGATCCACTGGTTGGACTGGTTGTGGCCGAAGCTGGCGTCACTGCCGTTCCAGTAGGCGTTGACCTCGTTGAGGCCGACCTTCGCCGGGGACCACTGGTTGTTCCGCAGGCCGGTACGCCCGAAGCCCTTCAGCAGGTCCCAGAACCCGGCGGCGGCGTACATGACGTCCACGCAGCCGGCTTCCTTGTCGGTCTTGGACGAGCTGCCCCAGGTGTCGTCCGGGCCGCTGAAGATCCGGTTGCCGCTGTGGTCGGCGCACGTCATGCCGGCCCGGTTCGGGTCCCGCATCGTGTAGGTGCTGCCGGACTGGGTCGTTCCGATGGTCAGGTTCGAGCCCTCCCAGATGCCGGTGCCCGTACCCGCGAGGATGGTCTCCTGCGAGGCGAACCGCTTGCCGGTCTGGGCGTCGACGTAGACCTTCTTACGGCTCTGCTCCTTGCCGTCGCGGCCGGAGACGACCGTCTCCCACGCCAGCCTCGGCTTGGCCATCGCGTACACGACCAGGCGCGGCTTGAGCTCGGCCTTGTCCGGCGTGGTCAGCGCGCTGCGGGAGCTTCCCGCGGCCGCGGCCTCGGTGACCTTCGGCGTGACGCCGATCTTGATCTGCTGCTTCTGCGCCACCGAGAGGGTGCGTACACGGCCCTTCCCGTCGGTGGCCACCACGAAGTCGCCGCCGACCACGGGGAGCCCGTGGTAGGTGCGCTCGTAGGCGACGTAGTACTGGTCCCACGGTGTGCCGACCACCTGGGTCCGGATGTAGTTCTCATCCTTTCCGGTGTGCAGTTCGGCGGCGTTCTCGGCGATCAGCCGGTCCGCGGACGCCATCGCGGCAGCCTTCGGGTCCGCGCTGGGTGCTCGATTGCTCTGGGTGGACGTCATGGCGGGAGCCGCCATGCCCGTGACCGCGAGCGAGGTGACCACAGTGGTCACCAGGAGATGATTTTTGCGTTTCACAGCCGCATGCCTCCAACAGGGCGGGGGTGAGGCCGCCCCGCGGGGTCGGGGCGGCGGCCGGCGCGACGGCGGAAACCGAAAGGGGCAGCGCGCACACGGACTGGGGAGCTGTGCGGCGCGAGTGGACGGCCGTCGCGGCCTGCGAAGATGAGATTGACATCTGATGACCATTTTCGGACCCTCGCACTTGCGCATAGCTTCGCGGCTATGCGGTCTGAACTGCGCCATTCACTTGTCCTCTGCCGAATTGCCAAAGCGGGCAGCATCGCCCGCGGCGTCGCCGATCGGATCTCGCCCGGCCCACGCAGTCCGGTAACGCCCTGGCGGGCCCGCGCCAAGTAGGGGTGTGATCGAGAGGGGAGAGAGCATGGTCGAACCCGTGAACGGCCTTGCCGGTGTCGGCGGGGATCCCGCCGCCTTCGAGGAGTTCTACCGGCGGCACATCGAGGAGGTCAGCCGCTTCGTCGCCCGCCGGGTCCGTGACCCGCACACCGCGGCCGATCTGACCGCGGAGGTGTTCCTGGCCGTCATCGACTCGGCGCACACCTACCGGCCGGCCAGGGGCAGCGAGCTGGGCTGGCTGTACGGGGTGGCGCGCAACGTCGTGGCCGCCGAGCATCGCAGGGCGGCACGCGAGGCCAAGGCCGTGCGGCGGATCGCCGGCCGGCGGCTGCTGGATGCCGGCGACCTCGCCCGACTGGAGGAGCGGATCGACGCCGAAAGTGCCGGACGCCGCACCTACGAGGCGCTCGCCGAGCTTCCCGAGGGCGTCCGGGCCGTACTCGAACTGATCATGGTGGACGGCCTCACGATCACCGAGGCAGCCGCCGCCCTGGGGATCCGGCCCGTCACCGCCCGCGTCCGGCTCCATCGGGCCCGTACCGCGGTGCGCGCCGCACTGCCCACGCTTCCCGCCGCCCCGGCCTACTCCAAGGAGTGAACGTGCAGACCTTCGAAGACCGTCTCCTCGCCGAACTCAAGGACGTCGTCGCCACGCGCACCGCATCGGCTCCGGCGCAGTCGCGCACCCCGGCCGTCAAGTGGCGGCGGGCGGGACTGGTGACCGCCGCCGCCGGGGCCGCCGCGGCGATGGCGATCGGTATCCCGGTGATGTCCGGGGACCGGGCGCCCAAGGCCAACGCGGTCGTCCGGGATCCCGACGGCTCGATCCGGCTCTACATCCGCGACTACCGGCACCCGGAGATCATCGCCTCGCGGCTGCGCGCGCTGGGAGTACCGGCCGCCGTCGACTTCGTCCCCAACGGCAAGGCCTGCCGCCCTCCGCGCGGGACCATCGCCCCCGACGACGGCACCCTGGTCACGATCATGCGGCCGGAGGACGACGACAGCGAGGGCGACTTCAGCCGCCTGCACCCCGACCGGCTCAAGCCCGGGCGGACCCTGGTGCTGGAGGTCAGTTTCACCAGCTTCGGCCGGGGGGCCTCCGCCGCCTCGATGTTCGTCGGCTCCGCCACCGGCCCCGTCGCGCCCTGCGTCCTGGTCCCGGCACCGCCCAAGGTCACCCAGCTGCCCGACGGTAGCGTGGGCGGCTGATCGCAGGCGTTGACCTCCAAGGCCGACGCCCGCCCCGGCATCGTCGGCGGCCGCGCCGAGAGCAGCCCCTTCGCAGGCCATTGTTGACCCAGGGCTGGGAAAGCATTCGCTACGGGTCAAGCAAGAGAATGCCGGCCGGGCATCGTTCCATCCTCATCGGTTGTACCTGCTGAACCGCCGCACCTGCCGCGGGTCGCGACGACGCAGTGACCTGGGAGCCGAGAAAGGCCCGTTGGGTGCCGCTCTGAGATCACCTGGTTGTGGACCGCCTCAGTCGGCGGTGTAATGGCCGCATGGGCGACCTCTGGAGATCGAAAAGCGTGTTCCTGGCCGGACTGACCGCTATCGCGTTAACAATGATCGAACCATCGGAAAGCGCGAGAGCGGCGCCCCCGGCTGAGCCGGCCATCGTAAGGCTCGGCCTGTTGCCGGGTGGCACGACCAGCCGAGCGACCGCCATCAACGACCGGGGCGTCATTGTCGGTCACGGCGATACGACCAACGGTGAAAACCACGCCATCCGCTGGAACCCCGGCGGGCGTATCACCGACCTCGGAACCCTTCCCGGTGGCACCTACAGCTACGCCTACAGCATCAATAACCGTGGCGACATCGTCGGTTACGCGAACACGGCCAGCGGTGACGACCGGGCCGTGCGCTGGGCTCCGGACGGGAGCATCACCGATCTCGGTAGCCTTCCCGGCCACACCGGTGGCTACGCCTACGGGATCAACGACGAGGGGCGCGTGGTCGGCTACGCGCCGATCCGGTCCAGGACTTACCATGCGGTGAAATGGCAGCCGGACGGAACCGTTTCCGACATCGGAGCGAACTCCCCGCTGGGGTCGACCTCCGCCGCCGCGATCAACGACCACGGCGTGGTGGTCGGTGTCACCTACGCGGTGTCGCCGGCCCATTACCATGAGGCCGTCACCTGGACCGCGGCAGGCACCACGGCGATGGTACTGCCGCCGCTGGCCGGCGGCGGCCCGCGCAGCAGCGCTCGGGGCATCAACGAGCAGGGGATGATCGTCGGCTATTCGCAGTCCGGCCCCGGTTCTCCCACCAACTACCCCATCCACGCGGCTCTGTGGGGTCCTGGCAATTCTGCGCCCACCGACCTCGGTACGCTGCCCGGCGGCAGCGACAACAGCATGGCGAACGATGTCAACGCCGCAGGTGTCATCGTCGGCGCCTCGGCGACGAGCACTCCCGGCGACCGCAGCGCGGTCCTCTGGCGGCAAAAGGAGAATGGTTGGCGCATTGTGCCGCTGCCGCAACTGCCGGGTGGTAAGTACAGTGAGGCGACGGCGATCAGCAATAGCGGCGAGGTGGTCGGCGAAGCGTCCACGGAGTCCGGTCAGAACGTCGCCGTCCGCTGGGAGAAGTGACCGCTTTTCAGAGTCGAGGACGCGGAGTGGCTCTTCGGCCGGGACGAGGCGACGGCCGAACTGCTCGCCCGGGAATGGTGGCATCGATGAGGCTGACTAACGAGACGGCTTGAGGAGTCTCTTGGTCAGTGGCCGATGGCTGCGAGGACGTCGTTGGCGATGGCTTCGTCGATCCTGCCGTCGGGTGCGCCACCCACTCCGATGCCGGCGATGGGGAAGCCCTTGTACTTGACGGGGACGCCGCCGGGCAGGACCAGGGTGCCGGGGATCTGCTTGATTGTTTCGTTTCCGGCCAGGGCGCTCGTGGGCTGGCCGAAGGCCACGGCGGTGTATGCCTTGCGTTTGGCGGACTCGTAGGTCTGCGGCCCTGCCTTGCGAGTGCGGACCACGAGCCGGATGGTGCCGGATCGTTCCATGATGACCATCGTCACGTGCTGGTTCCCGTGCCGCCGGGCCGAGTCCACCAGGGCCTTGGACGCCCGGACGAGTGCGCTGTTGGTCAGGACCCGTTCCGGTGCCGTGGCCTCATCGTGCCCCTTGCCGTCCCCACCGTGGACGGTGATGGCGGCGGACGGCGTTGCGGCGGACGCCGTCCCCGCGGCGCCGAAGGTGCCGGCCGCGACGGCGCCCAGCGCAATGGCGCCGCCAATGAAATGCCTGATCGACATGGCTCTCCCCGGTTCTCAACATGTGATTACATAGAGTAATCATTCAGGTTTGGACGGTAATGGAAGCGAGGTCGGGGGACAACCTGCCGTGCGCAGAGTGCTGAGCAACTCTCGGAAAACGAATCACCACGGGTTCCCTAAGGCGATGCCGTTGGCGAACCGCTCGTCACGACGTCCGGATGGCTGCGCTCGGCCGCGACCATCGCTGTAGCGGGGCCGGTCGGTTCCCCGGCCTACGTGGGCCTGCCACGGGTCGAGCCGATGTTGACGGACCACCACGGCCTGGATTTGATATACCAAATCTTATCGAGGAGGTATCATGTATCCGTTGCCGAAGCGTAGGGCGCCCCTGGCCGACGAGGGTGTGGATGTCGCCATCACCAGGCGGAGTGCGGACCCGCTGGCGAACGCCGCAGACGAGGTCGGGGTCGCGGGTGGCTTGGTGCTGGCGGCATGACGGAACCGCTCGACTCTCCCTACGTGTACATGGTCGGAATGACCACGCAGCCGGACGAGCCCCCAGGTCACCTCGCCGAGTTCAACGATTTCTATAGCCGTACCCACTTGGCCGAGGTGATGGCGGGCAACCCCGGATTCGTCAGCGCCGCCCGCTATGAACTCAGCCAGCCCGACGCCCGCGGTGTTCCGGCGCCGCGTTTCCTGGCCGTGTATGGAGTGCAGAGCGTGGACGCCGCGATGCGGTTCGCAGCTCGGACCGCCGGTCCGGTCGAGGCCCGGCTTCGGTACTCGACGGGGCCGGCCGCCTGGCAGCGGGCCGCCCTGGAGTGGCGGCTGATCTGGCGCCGGATGGCGATGACCGGTGACGCCGATGTAAGCCCCAGCCGGATCCTCCTGGTCGGGATGAACCCGGCGCCGGATGCCGATGAGCCCGAGACGGCGGAGTTCGACGACTTCTACACGCGCATTCATCTGCCCGAGCTGGTAGCAGGATTCGGCTACGACCGGGGTATCCGGCTGGCTTTGTGGCGGGAGTTCCGCCACCCCGTGCCCGGATGCCCCCGGTACTGCGCCGTTTACGGATCGGCTGGTGAGAACCATCCGCCCGCCGGAGCGTCGCCGCTGTCGGAGGGGCCGCGTGCCTGGCGGGACAGGGACGTCCGGTGGCGGCTGAAGTACCGGCGGATCGCATGACGGGCTCCTGGACGGCCGGTAGTTCTCCCCACCGGTGATGTGTGGGGCCGCACAAGTCTCGCGCTGGGCCAAGGGCGGCCTGTGCGTGGCGGCGGGGCGATGGTCGCGTGGTGGCGGTACCGCGGCGACCAGGTGCTGAGCGGCCGAGGTGGTGACCTGCTGCACATTGAAACCGGAAAGCTGTACCAGGTATGGTGTACCAAACATCATCCGCATGGTTCCGTGGGCTGCCGCCTGCGGTGGCCCGTGACTCCACCAGGTAGGCCGCGGCTCGATCCCCGGCCCAGGCCGGCCGGGAGTCTGTTTCGCACCGCTTCGCCACACCGAGACCTAGGAGACGCCGTGGACTTCACGATTCCCAGCGAGCTGAAGGACCTGGTGGAGTCCGTTCGCCAATTCCGAGAAAAAGCGTTGATGCCCGTCGAGCACGACTTCCTCATCAACGGCAAGCTGGATCTCGACGTGCGCAAGTCGCTGGAGAACAAGGCTCGCGAGCAGGGCTTCTGGGCGCTGGACGTGCCGGAGGAGTTCGGCGGCCAGGGCCTGGGGTTCCTCGGCAAGTGCCTGGTCACCGAGGAGCTGTACAAGCATCCCGCCATGTTCGAGTTCGGCGGGAGCCCGGAGTCCTCGATGTATTACACCAACGAGGAGCAGAAGCAGCGGTACTTCTTCCCCATCATCGAGGGCAAGAGAAAGAGCTGTTACGCCTTCACCGAGCCAGACACTGGTTCCGACTTCGCTCGCATCCGTACGGTCGCCCGCCGTGACGGGGACAACTGGGTCATCAATGGCCGGAAGACCTTCATCTCCCATGTCGACCGGGCCGACTTCGTCATTCTCTACGCCACCACCGACCCGGAGGCGGGCAGCCGTGGCGTGACCTGCTTCCTGGTCGACAAGGGGACGCCCGGGTTCGAGCTGTCCCGGCCCATCCCCACCATGGGCGATGACTGGGAGCCCTACGAGCTGACCTTCAACGACTGTGTGGTTCCGGACGCCAACCGGCTCGGCGAGCTGGGCCAGGGCTGGGAGATCGCCAACTTCCAGCTCACCCGGGGCCGTGCGAAGATCGCCGCCTGCCAGCTCGGCGTCGCCCAGCGGTGTATCGACCTGGCCGTGGAGTGGGCGAAGCAGCGGGTCACCTGGGGCAAGCCGATCGCCACCCGGCAGGCGGTGCAGTGGATGCTCGCCGACTCCGAGGTCGAGCTGGAGGCGGCCAGGATGCTCGTCTACCGCGCCGCGTGGATGGCGGACGAAGGGCTGCCGATCCGCAACGAGGCGTTCGCGGCCAAGCTCTACGCCTCGGAGATGGCGCAGCGGGTCACCGACCGCTGCCTCCAGATCTTCGGTGGGCTCGGATACAGCCGTGAGGTGCCGATCCAGAGCTTCTACCGCCAGGTGCGGGTGTGGCGCATCGGCCACGGGACGAGCGAGATCCACCGGTGGATGATCGCCCGCAACATGCTCGGGCTGTCGTCCCGCGACGCGTGACGGGTGGGGGCCCGAAAGGAGGGACCATTGATAGACCTGGTCGGTGAGCGTAGCCTGCGCGACCTGCTTGAGGAGCGCGTCGCGCGGTACATGGACAAGCAGTTCCTGGTCTGTGAGGACCGGCACGGCGACCGCACGGAGTACACGTTCCGGGGTTTCGCGGACGCGGTGCGCGCGGCGGCGCGCGGCTTCGCGGCGCTCGGGGTCGGCAAGGGCGACGCGGTGGTGGTGCATCTCGCCAACTGCCCCGAGTTCGTCATCTCCTGGTTCGGTCTGGCCTCGATCGGCGCCGTCCTGGTCCCCTCGAACACGGCGCACCGTTCCGCGGAGCTGGGGTACGTGCTCAACCACTCCGAGGCGGTGGGCGCGATCACTTCCCCGGAGCACCTGGCACTGCTCCGGTCGCTACGGCCGGACGCTCCATCGATCAAGTTCCTGGTACTCGCCCGGACCGCGGAGCCCCATGCGGGCACCGTCCCGTTCGGGGACCTGCTGGCCGGTGCCGGTGCCGGTGCCGCTGCGGGGGAGACGCCGTCGCCGGCGGTGCGGTCCGAGGACATCGCCGAGATGATCTTTACGTCCGGAACGACGTCGCTCCCGAAAGCCGTGCTGCTCACGCATGCCAACCAGTTGCGAGCCGGCGAGCGCTCGGCACGCACCGTCGGCCTCGACCAGAGCGACCGGTTCCTGACCGCGCTGCCGGCGTTCCACGTCAACGCGCAGGGCGCGATCCTCGCCTCCCTGACGGTGGGCGCGACGTGCATCCTGCTTGAGCAGTACAGCGCCTCGAAGTTCCGCGAGCAGTGGAAGGCGCACGGCGCGACGACCACGAGCCTGGTGGCGATGCAGGTGCGCACGCTGCTCGCGCAGCCACCCTCGTCCGCCGACCGGGACCACGGCATCAGACGGAACTTCTACGCGATCAATGTCGCCGATCGCGAGAAGGACGAGTTCGAGCGGCGCTTCGGCATCGAGCTGATGAACGGATACGGGCTGTCCGAGGCGATGACCGGGGTGACCCACGCCCCGGTCCACGGCGACCGCCGCTGGCCGTCGGTGGGTCTTCCCGCCTTCGACCGGCAGGTGCGCATCGTCGGCAAGGACGGCGACGAGCTGCCGCCTCACCAGGTCGGGGAGATCACGGTCTCCGGCGTCCCCGGGCGGACGTTGATGAAGGGCTACTTCAAGGACCCGGCGGCCACCGCCGAGGCGCTGCGCGACGGCTGGCTGCACACCGGCGACTTCGGCTATCTCGACGAGCAGGGCTACCTCTACTTCGTGGATCGCCGCAGGGACGTCATCAAGCGCGCCGGCGAGAACATCTCGGCGAGCGAGATCGAGATCATCATCGGCGATCATCCGCTGGTGGCCGAGGCGGCGGTCATCGGCATTCCGGACCAGGTGCGCGACGAGGCCGTGAAGGCGTACGTGGTGCCCAAGCCAGGTGCCGAGCTGGCGGCCGAGGACGTCGTCGCGCACTGCGCCGAACGGCTCGCCGGGTTCAAGGTGCCGACCGTCGTCGACATCCGCGCGCAGTTGCCCAAGACCTCCGTCGGCAAGGTCCATAAGGCGGCGCTGCGGGCCGAGGCCCAGAGCGAGACGACCGAGGAGTGAGCATGGTGGATTGGGACGCGGTCTATGAATCCGCCCGCGGGCATGTCGGCGAGGTCACGCGCCGCCGGCTCGGACGCGTGAGCGCCACGCAGTTCCAGCGGTTCGCGGTGGCGGCCGGCGACTCCGGCGCCCGCTACTTCAGTGACGAGCAGGCGCGGGCCGAGGGGTTTCCCGGCGCGGTCGCGCCGCCGCTCTTCCTCTCCGCGACGTCGAACTGGGGAGCGGGCCCGGACGAGGCCGACCTGCGTCCGGACGGTACCGGTCGGGATGGCCTGGTCGCCTTCCTGGCCGACGGACTGCGCCTCGTGGGCGGCGGTCAGGAACTGGAGTTCCTGAAGCCCGTGGTCGATGGGTGCGAGGTGACCCAGGAAGTGGTGGTCGAAGCCGTCGATCTCAAAAACGGCCGCTCCGGACGGTTCATTGTTTGCACTTTCCTCCGGCGTTTCCTGGATGAGCATGGCCACGAGCTCGTGCGCTGCCGCGAACGCTACATCGGCCGCTAGGAGAGGGGACCCAGGACGTGTATTTCGAGGACGTTGACGCCGGGTGCGAATTGTCACCGCTGCGGAAGGCGCCGAGCAACGTGCAGCTGTTCCGGTTCAGCGCGGTCACCTGGAACGCTCACCGGATCCATTACGACCGGGATTACGCGGCCGCTGAGGGATACCAGAACATCTTGGTCCAGTCGCATCTGCACGGATGCTTCCTCGCCCAGGCTGCGCTGGCCTGGACGAGCGGCAGCGGAGTTCTGCGACGGTTCCGCTGGGAGAACCGGCACTTCGCGGTAGCGGGGGACACGCTCACCTGTACCGGGATCGTCAAGGACACATACCAGAAGGACGGGTGGGGTCTGGTGGACATCGAAATGGAGGAACGCAACCAGGACGGCCTCCTGTGCGCGCCGGGCTGGGCAACTGTCGCACTGCCGCTGCGGGCGACCGACAAGCGGGAAAGGGGGCACTGATGTCGACGGCACTGATGTCGGATTCCGTGCCTGTCCGGCTGTACCGGACGATGAGGGTGATCCGGGAGTTCGAGATCACGGCACAACGGCTGCTGGCGCAGAACCGGATCAAGGGCGGTCTGCACCTGTCGGTGGGACAGGAGGCGGTGGCCGCCGGGGTCTGCGACGTGCTGCGCCGTGCCGACCACATCACCAGTACCCATCGCGGCCACGGCCACTGCCTGGCCAAAGGCGGGGAGCCCGGGCGCATGATGGCCGAGCTGTTCGCCCGCTCGGCGGGGTACTGCGGCGGCCGGTCGGGCTCGATGCACATCGCCGACCCGCGGTCGGGGATCCTCGGTGCGAACGCGATCGTCGGAGGCGGCATCCCGATCGCGGTGGGGAGCGGGTTCGCCGGAAAGGCGCGCGGGGACGACCATGTCGCGGTGGCGTTCTTCGGCGAGGGCGCGGTGGCCGAGGGGGCGTTCCACGAATCCCTGAACCTCGCGGCGCTGTGGCGGCTGCCGGTGATCTTCGTCTGCGAGAACAACGAGTACGCGGAGCTGAGCCACATCTCGGTGCACCTGCCCACCCGGGACGTCGCCGACTTCGCCGCCCCCTACGGGATGCCCGGCGTCATCGTGGACGGGAACGACGCCGTCGCCGTGCGCGAGAAGGCCGCCGAGGCCGTCGCCCGGGCCCGCGCGGGCGACGGCCCGACCCTGCTGGAGTGCAAGACCTATCGGTGGATGGGCCACTTCGAGGGCGACCAGCAGCGCTACCGCGACAAGGCGGAGGTCGAGCGGTGGCGACAGAACGACCCGCTGGAGCGGCTGCGCCAGAGCTACGTCGCCGCGTCCGGGTTGGGCGATGACCTCGCGGAGATCGACGCCGCCGTCCGGGACGAGGTCGCCCGCGCCGTGGAGTGGGCGGAGGCAGCCGAGCCGGCGGGTCCCGAGGCAGTGGCCGCCCACGTTTACCACGACGACGGGCCCTTCCGAACGGCCCCTGCCGTACCCCTCCAGGACGGCATGGTTCGACACGACGCCGTCGCCCCTCACGATCCGGCCAGGTGATCCGATGCGAAGCCTCAAGTACTGGCAGGCGATCAACACCGCGCTGGCGGAGGAACTCGAACGCGACGAACGGGTGTGCGTCTTCGGCGAGGACGTCGGCGAGGCGGGCGGTCCGTTCGGCGCGACGATGCGCCTCCAGGAGCGGTTCGGCGAATGGCGGGTGCGGGACACGCCGATCAGCGAGGCGGTCATCATGGGCACGGCGGTGGGCGCCGCGATGGCCGGTATGCGCCCGATCGGAGAGATCATGTTCTTCGACTTCCTCACGCTCGCCATGGACCAGCTCGTCAACCAGGCCGCGAAGATGACCTATATGTCCAACGGCGAGTACCACCTGCCGCTGGTCGTCCGGACGCTGTGCGGCGCCCATCGTGGCTCCGGCCCGCAGCATTCGCAGAACCTGGAGGCGTGGATCGCCGCGGTGCCCGGCCTGAAGGTGGTGTGGGGCTCCACCCCGGCGGACGCCCGGGGACTGTTGAAGTCGGCGGTCCGCGACGACGACCCGGTGGTGGTGATCGAGAGCACCGCGCTGTGGGCCACCCGCGGCGAGGTGTCCGAGGACCCGGATGACGTGGTGCCGATCGGCAGCGCGGCCATCCGCCGTACCGGCGCCGACGTGACTCTGGTGTCGTGGGGAGCCGCCATGCCCCGGGCGCTCGCGGCGGCGGACGCGCTGGAGGCCGCGGGTGTCAGCCCCGAGGTGATCGACCTCAGGTCGCTGCTGCCACTGGACGCCGCCACCGTGCTGGAGTCGGCGTCCCGCACCGGCCGCCTGGTCGTCGTGCAGGACGCCACCGCGCCCTGCGGCGTCGGCTCCGAGGTGGCCGCCCTGGCCGCGGAGCACATCTTCGGTGACCTGAGGGCGCCGGTGCTCCGGCTCACCCCACCCTTCGCGCCGGTACCCTCCGCGCGCCATCTGGAGGAGCTCTATTACCCGCAGTCCGCCGACATCTCGGATTCAGTCTTGAAGCTGTGCAATGCCTAGCGTTGCCGGCTGTGAAGCGCTTGGGAGGAACTGGTGACGGACATCACCGTCCCCATGTGGGGGATGACGATGGAGGACGCGGTCCTGATCGCGTGGCTCAAGAACGTGGGGGACCGGGTGGAGCAGGACGAGCCCGTCGCCGAGATCGAGACGGACAAGGCCAGCGGTGAGATCGTCAGCCCGGAGACCGGAACCCTGGCGGAGATCCTGGTCCAGCCCGATGAGGAGGTGAAGCCCGGACAAGTGGTCGGCCGCCTCGAAACGGACGCAGCGGGATGACCGGCAGCGCGGACTACGAGGTCCTCGACGTCACCCGGCTGAGGCGCGCGATCGGGCGCCGGATGCGAGCCGCGGTCACCGAGATGCCGCACGTGACACTGCACCGCTCGGTCAGCGTCGAGGCGCTGCGGGACGAGCAGGCGCGTATCCGCGCGGCGCGGGGAGATCCCGCCGCCGCGCGGGTGACCCTCACCGTGCTCCTCGTCGCCATCGTCGCCGCCTCGCTGCGCGACGTCCCCCGGATGAACGGGCGCACCGAGGACGGTGAGCACCGCCTGTACCGGCAGGTCAATGTGGCGGTCGCGGTGGCCTTGGAGGACGGTCTCGTCGCGCCGGTCATCCGCGACGCCGACCGGCTCCCCCTCGCCGAGCTGGCCGTGGAACTGGCCCGGCTGACGGGCCGCGCCCGGGCCGGCCGGCTGAGCCCGGCGGACCTGGCCGACGCGACGTTCACCATCACGAACCTCGGCACGTACGGGGTCGAACACTTCACGCCCATCATCAACCCGCCTCAGCTGGGCATTCTCGGCATCGGGGCCATCGTGCCGACGGTCCGGCTGGTGGACGGGCAGCCGTGTGATGTCGCCATGCTCGGGCTGAGCCTCAGCTTCGACCACGCGGTGAACGACGGGGCGCCGGCCGCCCGGTTCCTCGACGCCGTGGCACGGCGCATCGAGTCCCCTGACCTCTGAACCCAGGTAGCGTGCTCGCGCCACGGCTGAGGCACGTTGCGGCAGGCCGTCCTAGCTAGGGCCGCACCCCTGTGGGGGACGCCCGAACCCACGCCAGCCGCGGACGGGTCAGCCGCGCACGTTCCCGCGCCGTCGGCGCAGGAGAAGACAGCCGATGACCGCCGCGCCGAGAATCGCGCTGAGCAACGGTGCCGCCCGCTTCAGCACGGGTATCGCGACCGTGCGCCACGCGTCCAGGCTGTCTTCCGCGGCGGGCCTGGTCGGCGCGGGCCGGTCCGCGGCGGGCCTGGCCGGGCGCGCCGATTCGGCGACCGCGTCGGTCCAGGAGGCATCCGCGTCACCAGCGAGGCGCGCTCGCAGGTTGCTCACGAACGTACCGAGGATCGTGCTGGTCACTTCGGAGACCACTCCTCGACCGAACTGGGCCGGTCTTCCGGTGATGTTCAGGTCGGTGTGCACGTCCACCCGGGTACCGCCTCCGTCGGGGGTGAGTTCGGCCCGGATCGTGGCCGCGGCGGTCCCGCCTCCCCGTGCCTCCCGCCCGGACGCGCTGACCCGTAGCCGCTTGCGCTCGGTGTCCTTGTCCTCGATGGTCGCCACTCCCCGGTAGGTCAGCGACATCGGGCCGAGCTTGACGCGCACCCTGCCGTGGAACGTGTCGCCGTCGGTCAATTCCAGTTCGGCACCGGGAAAGCACTCCGCGAGGCCGGGGACGTCCAGCAGCGTCGCCCAGGTGATCTCCTGGTCCGCCGGGATGACGAACGTGTGATGCAGCTCCATCTAGGTGTATCCCTTCACGGTGTCAGCCCGTGCGCCCCGCCGCGTCGCGGATCGCCTCACAGATGGACGTGTAGCCGGTGCAGCGGCAGAGGTTGGACGACACCACGTCCAGGATCTCCTCGTCGGCGGGGTCCGCGTTGCTCCGCAACAGACCGGTGCCGAGCATGATGAACGCGGGCGTACAGAAGCCGCACTGGAGCCCACCGTGCCGGGAGAACGCGAGCTGGAGCGAGCTGGGCGCCTCGGGTGTGCCGAGACCCTCGACGGTCTCCACCACACAGCCGTCGGCCTGGACGGCGAGCAGGATGCAGGAACGCGCAGGTTCGCCGTCCACCAGGACGGTGCAGGCCCCGCACACGCCGTGCTCGCATCCGCTGTGGACGCTGGTGCAGCCCTCGTCCCGGAGGAGGTCCATGAGGCTTGTCGCGGCGAGGACGGTCCGCCGCAACGGCGAGCCGTTCAATTCGAAGCCGACCGTGGTGTCGTGTGGCGGGTTCACGGGGACGGTCACGACGGTGTCCCTTCCAGATCGTGGTGGCTGCGGAGAAGAGCCCTCTCCACGAGCACCCTGACCAGCCGCTTGCGGTAGGCCGAGGAGGCGTGCACATCGCTTGGCGGGTCAACCGTCTCACCGCACACGTAGGCCGCCTCAAGTACCGCCGGATGCACGTCCGAGAGCGGGCAGCCCTCCAAGACCTTCTCGGCTTCGGGGATGCGGACCGGTGTGGACGCCACGCCGCCGACCGCGATCCGGGCGTGCTCGCACCGGTCCGCGCGGCGCCCCAGAACGGTGGCGGCGGCGACGATGGCGAAGTCGCCCTTGCGGCGGGCGAACTCGACGACGTTGAGGGTGTGCGGCGGGCGCGGGAAGTGGATTCCGGTCAGGATCTCGTCGGGTTCCAGCGCCGTGCTGAAAGGTCCTTCGAAGAAGTCGTTCGCGTCGATGCCGCGAACCCCGCGCCGGCTCAGCGCGTGGATCGTGCAGTCCAGGACGAGCGCGACCAGCGGCCACTCCGCCGCGCTGTCCGCGTGGGCAAGGCTGCCGCCGATGGTTCCCCTGGTGCGGATCGGCAGGTGCCCGATCAGCTCGGCGACCCTGCTCAGGGGTGCGAAGCCGGCCAGCGCCGGCGACGAACCCCGCTCCAGTACCCGGTGGGTGGCCATGGCCCCGACCGTGAGCCCGCCGCCGGTGCCGTGCGGCTCGATCGCCCTCAGCTCGCCGAGCCCGGCGATGTCGATCAGGACGGCGGGATGCGCCAGCCTCAGGTTGAGGACGGGCAGCAGGCTCTGGCCCCCGGCGAGTATCTTCCCGTCGTCGTCGCCCACCTCGGCGACCAGCTCCACGGCCTCGTCCAGCGAACCGGGCCGAAGGTAGGCGAACGGCGCGGCCTTCACGGCAGGTCCAGGAGCTTCGCCGCGTTGCCGTGGCCGATGTCCGCGCGGGTGGCGGGGTCGAGGTCCACCGCGGCGAAGGTGTCCACGAAGCGGGACAGACCGCCGGGTACATGCGGATAGTCGGTGCCGAAGACGAACTGTCCGCTCGCGAACGTGTCGAGCGCGCAGCGCCACGCGGGCGGGTGGGTGCTCACCGTGTCGAACCAGACCCCGCGCAGGATCTCGCTCGGCGGGCTGGTGATGTGCTCCCGGCATTCCGGGAACTGGTGGAAGTAGTTGTCGAAGCGGTGGATGAGGAAGGGGGTCGTCCCGCCCAGGTGGGAGAAGACCCAGCGGATGTTCGGGAACCGGCCGAACGTGCCCGAGTAGACCAGCCGGGCGATGCAGTTGGTCGTCTCGGCCAGGAAGTCGAGCGCCAGCGACAGGGCGTACTCCCGGGTTCCCTCGGTGGCGCAGGCGGTGGTCGGGTGCACCAGGACCACGCACCGGCTCGCGTCGAGGTCCGCCAGGATCGGCCGCAGGGACGGGTCGTCGAGGGGCCGGCCGGCGATGGTGGTGGTCAGCATCACGCCGGCGGCGGCCGGGTGGGACAGCCCCCGGGCGAGCTCGCGGGCGGCCTGGTCCAGGTCGGGCAGTGGCAGGCTGAGCAGGCAACGCAGCCGCCCGTCCGACACGGCCGACATGTCCAGCAGTTCGTCGTTGAGATCGCGGGTCAGCGCGGCGCGCCAGCCGAGCGGGAACCGGTAGACGTTGGGCGCGGAGATCGAGACGAGCTGCGTGCGGATTCCCGCGTCGTCCATCGCGCGCAGCCGCTCGGCCACCGTGGGCATGGGTTGCGGCGCGGCCAGCGCCACCGCGCCGTCCTGGCGGACGACCAGCCGCGCGTCGTCGCGGAGATAGGTGGACAACCCGCTGTCCGGCCGTTGGCACGCGGCCAGGTACGCGTCCGGGTAGTGGTGCGCGTGCACATCGATTAGCGACGGGCCCATGGGCTTCACTTCTTCCTGCCACGAACCAGAACGGTGACCGTGATAGCTGTCGCGGCTCCGAGCGCGACCATGGCTGCGAGCGCGACCGTGACCCGGCGTGCACGGCGTGCACGGCGTGCCGCCCGTCCCTCGGCCGTTGCCCGGTTCACGGCCGTCGCCTGGCCGGCGGGTACATCAGCGGGACGGCCTTCCCGGGGCGGCGGAGCCGGGAGCGCGGGCGCATGCGGCATCAGGTCGTCCGGGCGCACCGGCAGGCGGGTCACCGCGGCCGGCTCGCCGAGCGCGGCGGAGACGGCGTTCGCGACGCTCCCGCCGACGCCCATGATCCCGGCCTCCCCCACCCCCTTGACGCCGAGCGGGTTTCCGACGGTGCCGGGCAGTTCCAGGAGGACCACGTCGACCCGGGGTGCCTCCCACGCCGTCGGCGGCAGGAAGTCCATGAACGTCGTGCTCTGCGGCTGGCCCTGCGCGTCATAGGTGAGCTCCTGGAGCAGGGCGCCGCCCAGCCCGTGCACCGCGGCCCCGACCAGCTGGCCTCGGGCCGACTCGGGGTGCAGGACCCGGCCGCAGTCGTAGGCCACGCCGAGGCGTTCGACGATCACTCCCAACGTCCGCGGGTCGACCCGCACGACGGCCAGGTGGGCACCGAACCCGTACGTCGGGCTGTCGCCGGCGTGCCTGCCGACCACGGTGCGCCGGCCAAGGGCGTGCCAGTCCGGCGGGTCATCCGGGTGGACGCCGGGGCTCGCGCGCCGCGCCTCGGCCAGGAGCGCGCTCGCCGCGTCATGGACGGCGCTGCCCACGAAGATCGCGCCTCGGGAGGCGAACGTGCCGTTGCCGCCGTCGAAGTCCACGGTCTGATTGGTCCGCGTCTCGATCCGGCTTTCGGGGACCTGGAGCACCGAGGCCGCGACGCGCGCCATCATCGACGCGAGCCCTTGGCCGATCTCCGACGATGTCGTGTGGACGGTGAAGCGTCCGGCCCCGTCGTGGTCCATCCGCACTGTCTCTTCGCGACCCAGCCCAGAATGGTCGAGGAAGAAGGCGACCCCGAGGCCCACGGCCTCCCCGCCTGCGCGTCTCCGTTCCACGTCCGTCCGGAGGCGGTCGTACCCCATCCGCTCCAGCAGTGCCGCCACGACACGGTGGTAGTCGCCGCTGTCGTACACGGTGGGGTGCATGGCCGGGCCGAAGTCCTGCGCGTAGGGGAGTTCGTCGGCGCGGATGAGGTTGCGCAGCCGCAGCTCCACGGGGTCGATCCCCATCTTCGCGGCGAGCAGGTCGATGAGGCGCTCGCGGGCGAACGTGGTGTCGAACGTGGACGGCCCCCGCATCGTGCCCACCGGCGTCTTGTTGGTCGCCACGCCATGGCTTGTGATGTGCAGCGCCGGCCAGCGGTACGGGCCGGGCAGCGATTCCGCGGCGATCTCGACCACCCGGCCGCCGATCGGGCGCGCGTAGCCGCCCATGTCGAGCCTCGCCAGGGCTTTCATGCCGAGGAAGCGGCCCTCCGCGTCGGCCGCGATGGTGATCTGGTGAGTCTGCCCGCGGGAGTGATTGATCGCCACCAGGTGCTCGTTGCGATCCTCGATCCACTTCACCGGGCGCCGGCAGACCGATGCCGCCCAGGGCACCAGGAAGTCCTCCGGATACACCTCACCGCGGCTGCCGAACATGCCTCCGACATCGACGTGATGGCACACCACGTCGCCCGGTGCGAGCTGGAACCAGTCGGCGACCGTGCGACGGGTGAAGCGCAGGAACTTGGTCGGCCCCCAGAGATGCAGCGTCCGGCCGTCGTCCGCCCACTCGGCGACCAGCCCCCGCGTCTCCAGCGGGAGGCCGGTGTCCCGCCCGGTCTCGAACGTCGCGGTGACGACGTGTGCGGCGGCGTCGAACGCCCGGGCGGTGTCCCCGGTCGCCGCGTGGAAGGTGCACATCCGGTCGCCCGCCTGCGGCCAGATCGGGCCTTGCCGGTCGGCGTCCAGATCGGTCCACACCGGGAGAGGGACGAGGTCCACATCGACGAGTTCCGCGGCGTCCTCCGCGGCGCGCTGTGTCGTCGCCACGACGACCGCCACCGGCTCGCCGACATAGCGCACCCGCTCCGCGGCCAGTACCGGTTGCAGGTACCGATCCAGGTCGGGGCGGCTCATGATCCGCAGCGGGATCCGGTGTGGACGCGGAAGGTCCGCCGCCGTCAGCACCTGGATGACGCCCGCCGACCGGCGTGCCGCCTCGGTGCGCACGCTGGTGATCGTTGCGTGCGCGAGCGCGCTGCGGACCACCCGCAGCCACACCTGGTTCTCCCGCACGACGTCGCCGACGAAGGTGCCGGTGCCGGTCGTGAGCCTGACGTCCTCGCGCCGCGCCCATCCGCCGGCCGGGCCGGGGAGGCCGGCGTCGGAGGGCGGCGCGGTTCGGGAGGTGGAGTCGACCGAAGGCGAAGGCACGATCACGCCGGAATGCCCTCCTTCCTCATCGGTGGAGAAACGGTCGCTTGATGCTATACCAAGTCTATTGGAAGGTATACCTTATATCATTACGTCACGTACGACCGGGACAGCGTCTTGCCGGTGGGCGATCACCGGGCAGCGAGGGAGGCCGCCGATCATGGGCGATGCCACGACGGAGCGCGCTTCCGCCGCCCGGCGCGACGAGGTCCGGGCGGCCTTCGTCCGGGAGCGGGGATTCTGGGCGCCGGCGTTCGAGCCGATCCTGCGGGTGGACCCCGACTACCTCGCGGCGTACGTCGAGTTCTCCTCGGGGGCCTGGCGGCGCGGCTCGCTCGAACCGCACGTCAAGGAGCTCATGTACATCGCGGTGGACGCCGCCGTGACCCATCTGCACGGGGGCGGGACGGCGGCGCACATCCGGCACGCGCTGCGGCGCGGAGCGACGCCCAACGAGATCGTCTCCGTCCTGGAGCTGGTCAGTCTGCTGGGCCTACAGAGTCTGGAGGTCGGCATCCCGGCGCTACTCGCCGCCTGCGGGGAGTCCCCGCCCCGGTGCCCGTCCCCGTCCCGGTGCCCGTCGTCGTCCCCGGCGACCGGTTCGGCCGGCGAAGACGCCTGGCTTGACGGGCTCGCCTCGCTTGACCCGGCGGGTGGCGAGGCCGCCAGGCGATGGCGGGATTCGGTTCGTGCCCGGAGCCCGCTCGCGCCCAAGGTCATCGAGCTGGTGGGGGTGGCGGTGAACGCCTCGACGACTCACCTGAACGCGGCCGCGACGGCCCGGCACCTCCGCGCGGCGCTCGCCGCGGGCGCCACCGCGGGGGAGGTCGCCGAGGTGCTCGAAATAGCGTCCGTCCTCGGCATCCATACCGCGACGATGGCGATGCCGATGCTGCTGGCGGAGGTCGGTGCGGACGGGCCCGGCGGCGAGCCGGCCCGCGCCGTCAACGAGTCCGACCGGCCGCGGGCCCGGTCGGACTCGGCTGATCCTTCGGAGCCCGGTTGAGGCCTTCAGCCATTCTCGACGGGAGCGCTGCCCATGATGTGTTCATAGGTCAGGTCACTGGCGAGTTGCTTGTCATGCTTCGCCAGCGCGTCGATGAGCCTGTCGTGCTGTTCGACCGACTCCCGCCTGGACCGCTTCACCCTCGGCCCGTTCGGCATCGCCTGCCACAGCAGCCCCATCATGGACATGAGCACGGGCGATTGGGCCGCCTCATAGATGGTGAAGTGGAACTCCCGGTTGAGGGCGGCGTACGCGGGATCGTCCTCAGCGAGGCGCCGGATCTCCTCGTTGATCCGGCGTAGCTGGGCAATGGTGTCATCCGAGATGGCCGTGGCGGCGAGCTTCGCCCCGAGCGGTTCCAGGGCCGCCCTTATCTGGAAGTTGTCCTCAAGCGGGCTTCCCCGCGAGCCCGCCACGGTGGCGCCCCGATGGGGGTCGTTGTTGACCAGTCCCTCTGATTCCAACCGGCGGAGTGCCTCCCGCACGGGCGTCTGGCTGAAACCGAATCGCTGCGCCAGGTCGCGTTGCCGGAGCGGCTCATCCGCCTTGAATTCGCCACTGATGATGAGCTCGCGGAGAACCGCGCAGACAATGTCGCTTTTCGATGAGTACTGCATTTGAGCGATACCATCGAGCCCGCTCTTCATCCACGCACCCCTCTCATGACAGGCTTCAACCCACAGGACGCATTGTATATCATGTTGCGCTGTGCGGCACACGCACGTCCTGGCCTGGGAGAAGGATGCCGGTGACGCCGTGAACCGAGGTCCGCGCGGGGAGCGCCGGCGAGGCGGGCGGGCGGCTCTCTGATCACGGAGCGCCGGTGAGCGATGACGTCTGCGAGCGCGGATCCCGGCGGCCCCAGCCGCCGGAACCGACGCCGAGGACGAACCGCTCGACCAGGTGGTTGAAGGCCGCCGGTTCCTCAAGGTTGGAGACGTGGCCGGTCCGGGGAAGGATGGCGATTCCCGTCCGGGGCATGGTCCGTTTCAGCATCAGCGCCGCGTCGAGGACGCCGTCGTCCTCGTCGCCGGCGATCACGAGTACCGGTCTCGCGCATTCCTTGAGCTCGTCCGACATGGCGAAGAGCAAGGGCCGGGTGATCTGCACATTGCGCATGGTCAGGGCGGCCCCGGTGGGATCGTGTTCACGCAGGATCTGGACGTGCTCGGAATGGCCCCTCGGGTCCTTGTTCTGGAACTGGACCCGCGCGGGCCCCACTCCGTACCATTCCGCCACCCCTTCGGGTCCGTCCTCGTCGAACGCGCGTGCGATCACCTCTGATTCCGTCCGGAAACGCGGATTCTGAACCGGGTGCGCCCCGTATCCGCACCCGGCCACCACCGCACCGATGACCCTGTCGGGATGCCGGAGGGCGCAGTGCAGGGCGGCGAATCCGCCCATCGAATTCCCGACCACATACGCCTTCGCGGCGCCGATGGCATCCAGCACGGCCACGATGTCGTCGGCGGCCCGCAGTTGCCCGTAGGCGGTGGGATCGACCGGGACGGAGGAGGGCGGGTAGCCCCTCGCGGCAAAGGTCACGCACCGGAACCAGCGAGCGAAATGCCGGAGTTGTGGTTCCCAGGACCGATGATCGCCGGCGAACTCGTGCACGAAGATGATCACAGTGCCGGTTGCGGCGCCGGCCTCCTCGAAATACAGCGACTGGCCGTCATCGGTTGCCGCGTGGGGCATCGCGCACCTCCTGGATTCGGTCAGCGTTCCATCAGGGCCTTGCGCTGTGCGCCATCGATGGGAATGTGCGCGCCGTGGACACTGGCCGCCAGATCGGAGGCGAGGAAGGCGACGAGTGCAGCCACCTCTTTCGGGTGGGTGATGCGGCCGAAAGGTATGGACGCCTCGGTCCGGCGGCGGGCCTCGGACTGGTCGACGCCCATGTCCCGGGCGAACGCCTTCTCAAGGGTGTCCCAGCGGTCGGTGTCGACCGGCCCCGGGTTGACGGTGTTCACCCGGATGCCCTTCGGCCCGTACTGGTCGGCGATCGAGGAGGCGAAGTTGAGGTCGGCGGCGTTCGCCGCGCCCGCCGTCATCTCCCAGAAGCTCGGCTTGAGCCCGTCATTGCCGACCACTAGGACGATCGACCCGCCGCCGGCGCCGACCATGTGCGGGACGACCGCGCGCACCGTGCGCACGTAGCCCAGGAACTTGAGGTTCAGGCTCTGCGACCACTGGTCCTCGGTGAGGTCCTCAAGGAGCCCGCCGGGGGAGCTGCCGGCGCAGGTGACCAGGATGTCGATCTTGCCGAATCGGGCCAGGGTGTCGCGTACGCAGCGCTCCACGTCCGCTGCCACGCCCATGTCGCCGGCCTGGGGGAGGATCCGCTGCCCGGTCGCGGCCTCGATCTCGGCCGCCGCTCTTGCCAGCGGGTCCGCGCTCCGCGCGGTGATGGCGACATCCACACCCTCGTGGGCCAGGGCTTCCGCCACGGCCCGGCCGATGCCCTTGCTCGCACCGGTGACCAGGGCCGTCCTGCCCCGCAGTGAAAGATCCACCATGCCTCCTCGATAAGATTTGGTATATCAAAACGCGGCGGGGGTGTTCTGTCAACCAGCGGGCGCCCCGGTCAGGGCGCCCGGCCCTCCCAGGCCACCTGGCCCTGCCAAGACTCCCCGTTGCGCCGCTGCTCGTCGTACAGCCACTCCAGCAGACCAGGCCGGGTGATCGCCTTGATCCTGGCCAGCGCGCTCGGGTCCGCGGCGCTCAAGGTGCCGATAAGCTCGCTGAGCAGCCGCTCACCGTCGGACGCGACCGACCGCGCCAGGCCGATCCGCACCGCCTCCTCGGCCTCGATCCACGGCGAGGTCATCGTCAGCTCGAGGGCGGTCCCCCGTCCCACCAGGGCGGGCAGCGCCCACGCGCCCACCGCGAGACCGTGCGCGGGACCGACCCACCGGAACCGGGCGCGCCCGGTGATGACGCGGATGTCGGCCGCCGTGGCCAGCTGCGCCCCGCCACCGACCGCCGCGCCGTCCACCAGGGTGAGCACGGGCCCGGGGCGCCGCACGATGACCGCGTAGAGCCGGTAGAGCGAATCGCTCAGCGCGGCTCGCTCGGCGTCCGGAATGGTGAGATCGGCACCGGCGCAGTACACACCCTCGGTCGAGCTGCACACCGCCGCGATGCGCTCCGGCTCCCGTTCCAGTGCCGCCGTCAACGCCGCCACCACGGCGCCGTCGAGCGCGTTCCGGCGCTCGGCTCCGTGCAGCTCGATACGCAGCTCGCCGTGGCGCCCGTCCCGTGTCACCAGCTCGGTCGAGGCTTCGTTCAGCCCGGACACCCCGGCCAGATCGTCGGATTCCAGCGGTTCGTCGGACATGTGGTCTCACCCTTCGTGGCGTACGACTTGATCAAGAAACCGGCCCACCCGCAGGCAGACGTCCTCCCGGCCGGGGCGCGCGATGATCTGGATCGAGGTGCCCAGCCCTCCGCGGTCCGCGGGGACGACCAGGGCGGGCAGGCCCACCGCGCTGGCCAGGGCGGTGTAGCGGGTCAGCGCGGCATCCACGTGTTCTCGCCGGTCCCTCAGCGGCACGGTCCACGTGCCGCGCGGTACGGCCTCGCAGGGCGTCCCCGGCGTCACCAGTGCGTCCAACCGGGAGCGGGCGAACAGCACCGCCACGTCGGAGCGCAGACGCCGGCGGGCCAGCGCCAGCATCTCCTCGTGCACCAGGCCGTGGCCGAGGACGAGAAGTGCCCGCGCCGCGGGCCCGAAGTCCAGCGGGTCGGCGAGCACGCGCGCGGCGTGCAACTCGGAGCTTTCCCGCAGCATGGTCAGCAGGGAGACGCCGGCCCCGGCCCGGAACGCCGTACCGTCCACCGGGACGCATTCCGCACCGCCTTGGCGCAGATCGCCTAGCGCGGCCCGGTAGTGAATCCCGACGACCGTGGTCAAGGGACCGGGCGGGTCCAGGACGCCGAGCCGCAGGTCCCGCACGTCTTCGCGCACGGGGGCCACCGGACGGCCCTCCAACATCTCCTGAACCGCTGACAGCACGCGCACAGTGAGGGCGATCGGCCCGACCACGTCCTGGCTGGGCGCCAGCGGTGTGACCCCGCGCATGGGAACACCACCGGTGGTCGGCCGCAGGCCCACCACCGCGCACAGAGCGGCCGGAATCCTGATCGACCCGCCGGTGTCGGTGGCCAGGCCGGCAACCGCCGCCCGCGCGGCGACGGCCGCCGCCGAGCCGCCCGAGGAGCCTCCCGTGATGAAACCCGGCCGGACCGGGTTGTCGATAGGGGACGTGGTGACCCCCCAGGCCCACTCGTGGGTGGCGGCCTTGCCGACACACCACGCGCCCCGGTCGGCGAGCCGTTGCCAGGAGGCCGCGGCGACGTCGGGGATCCGGCCGCGGCCGGTGCGAGATCCGTTCACGGTGGGCAGCCCGGCGACGTCGATGACATCCTTGACCGCGACACCGACCGCCTCCAGCGGCCCACCGCGCCGCCTGGCGGGCTCCGGCCCGGTGACCAGCCAGCCCGCGGCTCGTGCGTGCGCGACCCGGCGATCCTCATCGCCGTCCCCGGCGGTCGTCGGCATGGGCGCCGGTCGCGACTCGCGCGATTGAGGGACGAAGTCGGTGGCGGCGCCGGTACGCCGGGCCAGGCCCTCGACGACCTGCAAGCCGCGGTCGGCCCAGCCCAGGTAGGTGCGCCGGACCGCGGTCTCCACGGGATCGTCGCGCACCAGCGGGGTGAGCCGGTCACGCATGGCCGAGACCGCCACCGGGCGCGTCCACCACCCGCACATCCCGCGACAGGTCCGGCCGGATCGGCGTCATTGCCGCCTCTGGTGTTCCACGACGACCGAGGTGGCCAGCAACTCGTCGATCTGCGCCGTCGTGAGGCCGTACTCGTGCAGCACTTCCCGGGTGTGCTGACCGAGCAACGGCGCCGGGCCGCGGACCGCGAAGCGCATCCCCGAGAACCTGGTGGGTGGACCGATCGTGCGCATCGTGCCGGCGGTCGGGTGCTCGACCTCGGCGATGAGGCCGCGGGCGGCGACCTGCGGGCTCCGCAGCGCCTCCTCGTACCCGAACACCGGGCCGCCGGGCACGCCGGCCTCGTCCAGATCCGCCAGCCACTCCTCGGTGCGTCGCCGCCGGGTGATGGCCTCGATCTCGGCCGCCAACACGTCGGCGTTGCCGACGCGCGCCGTGTTCGTCGCGAACCGCGGGTCGGCGACCCACTCCGGATGGCGCAGGACGCTCTCGGCGAGCCTGCGCCACAGGCGCTCACTCGCGGCGCCGATGGTGACGTATCCATCGGCTGTGCGGAACGCCTGGTACGGAGCGATCCGCCGGTGGCGTGACCCCGTGGGGACGGGCACCTCGCCGTTGCCGAAGTAGGCGCCTGATTCCCAGAACATCCAGGCCAGGCCGCTGTCCAGCAGCGACACGTCGATGTACTGGCCCTGCCCGGTCACCCTGCGGGCCAGCTCGGCGGCCAGGATCGAGTAGGTGGCGGTGGCCCCCGCGATCAGGTCGTTGACCGCGATCCCCACCTTGACCGGCCGGCCGCCCGGTTCACCCGTCATCCGCATGAGGCCGGTCATGCCCTGGATCATGATGTCCAGGGCGGGCCGCCCGCGGTACGGCCCGCTCTGCCCGTACCCGCTGATCGAGCAGTAGAGCAGGCCCTCGTTGGCCTCCTTCAACGTGTCGTAGCCGAGCCCCAGCCGCTGCATCACACCCGGCCTGAAGTTCTCGATGACCAGGTCGGCCTGGCGGGCGAGCCCGAGGAACAGTTCGCGTCCCCGGTCCGCCTTGAGGTCCATGACGATCGAACGCTTGCTCCTGTTCGGCATGCCGAACGGGTAGCTCGCCCCGCCGACCTGTGGATCCATGGCGCGGGCATCGTCACCGGCGTCCGGTTTCTCGATCTTCACGACGTCCGCGCCCAGCTCGGCGAGGACCAGAGTGGCGTAAGGGCCGGCCAGGTACTGCGTCAGGTCGAGCACGCGAAACCCGTCCAGGACCGAGAGAGTCATCGGACCGCCTCCATCGGAGCGTTCAGCACCGTCCCCGCTGATCGTCCAAGTCGACCGCGAGTCACGGATGCAAGATGGTATACCATCACTCGAAAATGTCCAAAGCAGCACGCATCTCCCTGCTCATAGCAAATCTGGCCTGGTCCAACGCCTTGACAAGGCCGAAGTGCGAAGTATCGTGTACCAAACATCATCGGTCGGACGGGAAGCCTTTCCGAAGCGCTCGCCGCTGACGGTGCACCGCCGAACAGGCGGGACCTGGAGATTTCCCGAACAGGAGGCAGGGCACATGAGGCGACGGCGGCTCGGGCTCACCGCACCCGCATGTCTTGCGCTCGCCATGGCGGCTGCGAGCTGTGGCGGCGGCTCGGATGGCGGCTCGGGCGGCGGCACCGTGACCATCGGCGTGATCACGCCGCTGACCGGTGGTGCGGCCGCCTACGGCATCGGCATCTGGCAGGGCGTTCAACTCGCCGTGCAGGAGATAAACGACAACGGGGGGATCACCGTCGCCGGCAAGAAGTACCAGCTTCGCGCCAAGTCCTGCGACGACGAGTTCACCGCGTCCCAGGGCGTCCAATGCGGACGGAGGCTGGCGAGCCGCGACGGCGCGACGATGATCTTCTCGGCGTCGTCGGTGACGGCGTTCCCGTTGATGGCGTTCAACGAGAAGAGCCCCAAGTTCATCCTGATGGCGATCGCCAACGGGCCCTCGTTCACCGCCCAGGGCAACAAGCTGGTCGTCCGCATGATCAACGATCTGTCGCAGACCGTGCCGAGGTGGGTCGGTGAGCTCCAGAACTACTTCAAGGCCAAGAACCTCACCGTGAAGTCGGCGGCGGTGCTGAAGGTGAACACCGAGTACGGCGCCTCCTGGACGACGGCCTTCGACAAGGCGTGGAAGGGCAACGGCGGCACCGTCCCCGGAATCGCCGGCTACGACACCAACGCGACGGACTACACGAACCAGCTGGTGTCCCTGCTCAAACGCAAGCCGGACGCGATCGTCCTGACCACGACCTGCGAGCCCACCGCGCTGGCGATCAAGCAGGCACGGCAGATGGGGTTCAAGGGGGTCTTCCTAAGCGCCTCGTCCTGCTCGGGCGGGAAGCAGCTCACCGCGAACGTGCCGGGGTCACTGGTCGGCACGTTCCTGAGCGAGGCCGTGCCGTCGGCGTTCCGCACCACTCCCGGCGTCGAGAAGTTCGAGACGGCGTTCAAGGCGAAGTACGGCAGCCTGCCGAACGGGCCCGCGGCGGGCGCGTCGCACCAGGGCGTGAAGTGGTTCTCCCAGGCGGTGCAGAAAGCAGGGACGACCAAGGATCTGGCGGCGATCCATGGGGCGTTCGACGACGCGCTCGGCGGACTCGGCGACGACAACCTCTTCAGCGTCAAGTCCTACGACCCCGCCACCGGCAACATCGAGATGAGCATGAAGGTCGGGATCACGTCGCCGGCCGGAGAGCTGAAAGCCTTCCCCGAGTAGGGCCCATGGAGATACGAGACCCGGCGGCCCTACCGCGTCCGAGTCGCCAATGCCCGGTCCGCGGGCCTCGCATCAGGGCCGTCGCTTCCGACCGGATCCCCACGAGCGTTTCGCCTCGACAGTCTCTGCTACCAAGAAGGGCGGCCGGCCTATGATGCAGGCGCTCGTCAACGGTCTGACCCTTGGCGCACTCTACGCGCTGGTCGCGTCCGGGCTGTTGCTCATCTTCGGGATCCTGGACATTCCCGATTTCGCGCTCGGTGGACGTCTCATGGTGGGGGCGTACTGCGGATACTTCATGGTGACCCGGTTCGACCAGCATTACTGGGTCGGCGTGCTGGCGTCCATCGCGATCGCCGTCGTGCTCGGCCTCCTCAGCGAGGTCGTCGTCTACCGGCACCTGAGACGAGGGTCCGCGACCAACGGCTTCATCGGTGCGCTGGCCCTGCTGGCCGCGATGGAGATCGGCGCGCAGGTGCTCTGGCGGGCGGACTACCGCAAGTTCGACAGCCCGTACGACAACACCATCGTTCACATCGGCTCCGCGGCCGTGTCCCAGCAGCGGCTGATGGCGGCCTTCATCGCGCTCGCGCTCATCGTCGGAATGCACGCCTACCTGCGCCTGACCGACAGCGGGCGGGCCATGCGGGCGAGCACCGAGGACCCGGTCGGAGCCCTGGTCGTCGGCATCTCGCCGACCAGGATGGCGCTGCTCGCCATGGCCGTGGGGAGCGCGATGGCCGGCGCGGCCGGCGGCCTGCTCGGGCCGATCTACCTGGTCTACCCGCACATGGGCTCGACCATCGTGATCAAGGCGTTCATCGTCGTGGTGCTCGCCGGCATGCGCAGCAGTGCCGGGGTCATGGTCGGCTCCATCCTCCTCGGCCTGGCGGAGAGCTTCGGCTCCCTCTTCCTGTCCGCCGGGTTCACCGACGTCTACGCCTTCGTGCTCCTGATGGTTGCCCTTATTGTCCGGCCCAGTGGGCTCTTCGCGCCGAGGTTGGCCGCCAGATGACGACACATTTCCAGAATGTCGTGCGCCCCGGCCTCGCCGGGCCAGGACAGCGACGTTTTCCGAAACCTCGCCTTATCGCCATTGTGGCCTGCGTGGTGGCCGCGGCACTCGTTCCGCTCTTCGTCACCTCCGACTACCACATGAGCGTGCTCGTGCTCATCCTGCTGTACGCGACGCTCTCGCAATCGCTGGACCTCGTGCTGGGCCGGCTGCGGCTGCCCTCCATCGCCCACGCCGCCCTGTTCATGACCGGCGCCTACACCCTCGCGATCCTGACCACCGCCCACCAGTGGCCCTACTGGGCCGGATGGGTGGCCGGGATCATCGTCACCGGCATCGTCGGCCTGGCGTTGGCCGTGGTGACGATGCCCACCCGCGGGCACTTCTTCGCGATCAGCTCGCTGTGCTTCTGCGGCGCCGTGGTCGTCATCCTCACACAGTGGACGAGCGTCACCCAAGGCGACCTCGGCATCTACGGCATACCGTCACCGCCGAACCTGAGCCTCTTCGGCGTCACCTTCGATTTCGAAACGCTCGGCGGAAAGTACTACCTGGCTTTGATCCTGCTGCTGGTAGTGGTCGGCATCATCGCGAGAATACGCACGTCCGCCTATGGCCGCAGCCTCGAAGTCATTCGCGACGACGATGTGCTCGCCGCCGCGCTGGGCGTCAACGTGACGGCCGAGAAGGTCAAGACGTTCTGCCTGAGCTCGGCGATCGCCGGCGCCGCCGGTGGCCTGTACGCCAGCTACGCGTCGTACATCAACCCGGCCGACGCCGGTATTCTGCCGAGCTTCAACGTCTGCATCTACGTCATCCTCGGCGGTGCGGCCACCCTGACCGGCCCCATCGTCGGCCCGCTGCTCGTGGTCGGCCTCGCCGAGGTGCTCCGGTTCACGGATCTGTGGAGCAACCTCGTGTTCGGGGTCGTCCTGGTCATCGTGCTGCTGTTCTTCCCGCGTGGCATATCGGGCAGCATCGCCGTCTACTGGAAGCGGCTGCGCACCGAGAACGAGATCCTGGACGGCGTGGCCCCGCCGACACCGCAGAGCCAGGGACCACCGCCCGCCGCCGAGACCATCCCGCGGTCCGAGCGGCTCCTGCCACCGCGCCAGGCCCGCCACGCCGCCCATTCGCGAGACGAGGAATCCGGGACGGAGCCCGCGCCGGTGCTACAGGTGATCGACGCGAGCAAGCGGTTCGGGGGCGTGCGCGCCGTCGCGGGTGTCTCCCTGGTGACCTACCCGTCCGAGATCGTGGGCGTGATCGGACCCAACGGCGCGGGCAAGAGCACGCTCTTCGGATTGATCGCCGGAACGGTCGCCAGGAACGGCGGAAGAATCATCTTCGAAGGTCGCGACATCACCAAGGAGCCCCCGCACAAACGGGTCCGCCGGGGCATCGGACGCACCTTCCAGACCAACCGCATCCTCGCGGGACGAACGGTGATGGAGAACCTCCTCATCGCCAGCCACGTCCACTTCTCGACCAACCTGGTGGAGTCGCTGGTGCAGCCGCCCGGCACGCGCCGCAAGGTCCGCCGGCACATCGGCTGGCTCCGGGACGTCATCGGGGTTCTCGGCCTGACCGGCATGGAGGACACGCCGGTCGAGTCCCTGACGGTCGAGGAGCAGAAAGTGCTCGGCATCGCGATGGCACTCGCCAGCGAACCGAGAGTCCTGATCCTCGATGAGCCCTTCGCCGGGCTCCGGGAGACCGAGACCGAGCGCCTCCAGCGATTGCTCGTCGATCTGCGCCGCGACGGCATGAGCATCCTGCTCGTGGAGCACAAGATGAAGGTCATCATGTCCCTTTGCGACCGCTGTTACGTCCTGGACCAGGGGGAACTGATCTCCCAGGGGACTCCGGACGAGGTGGCCGCCGATGACGCGGTGGTCGCCGCGTATCTCGGAGGGTGACGCATGCTTGACGTGGTGGCGGTCAGCGCCGGGTACGAGGCCAAGACGAATGTGATCTCGGATGTGTCGGTCCGGGTCGGTGATGGTGAGATCGTCACGGTGCTCGGGCCCAACGGCGCCGGCAAGTCGACGCTCATGCGGGTCATCATGGGCATGCTCTCCCCGGGCTCCGGAGAGGTACGGCTGGGCGGCAAGCCGCTGACCGGGCTGAGCACCCGCCAGATCGTCCGCCGCGGTATCGCCCTGTGCCCCGAACGGCGTCACCTCTTCCCCGCGATGACGGTCCAGGACAACCTGCGGCTCGGCGCCTACTCGCGTCCGGAGCGCACGGGCGTCCGGCAGGACATGGACCGTCTCACCGAGATGTTCCCGGTGCTGGGAAAGAAGCGCCGCCTGGCGGCCGGGGTGCTGAGCGGCGGGGAGCAGCAGATGCTCACCATCGCCCGGGCGCTCATGGGCCGGCCGAAGCTGCTGCTGCTGGACGAACCGTCGCTCGGTCTCGCGCCGATCCTGGTCGAGACGGTGGCGCGGGAGATCAAGTCGATCAACGCTGACGGGCTGTCGGTGCTCCTGGTGGAGCAGAACGCCCACATCGCGCTGGACATCGCGGCGCGTGCGTACGTGCTCGAAGGCGGTCGGGTCGTGCTGGAGGGTTCCGCCGCCGAACTCACCGGGGACGACAAGGTGCGCGCCGCGTATCTGGGCCTGGCCTGACCGGTGTCCGCGGCTTACGGGGCATCTGCCGTTGGCCCAGCGAAAGGTGAAAACACACAATGACGATTGACATCAATTCGATAATCGCCATCGATATGCACACGCATGCCGGCACCAGGATGGGTGTCGATGCGGTCGCCGATGAGTTCTTCGCCGCGGCGCAGCGCTATTTCGGAGGCGCCGGTGATCGTCCCACCGCGCAGGAGGTCGCCGACCACCACCGCGAGCGCCGGATGGCGGCGGTGATCTTCACCGTCGATTCCGGCGCCGGGACCGGGGCGGTGAACGCCTCGACGGACGAGGTGATCGAGGCCGCGCGGGCCAACCCGGACGTGCTGATCCCGTTCGCGTCGGTCGACCCGCACAAGGGCAAAGCTGGCGTCCGCGAGGCACGCCGTTACATCGAGCAGGGCGTCCGGGGGTTCAAGTTCCACCCCAGCACCCAGGCATTCTGGCCGGACGACCACGAGTACTACCCCCTGTACGAGGTCATCGCCGAGGCGGGCCTGCCGGCGCTCTTCCATTCCGGGCAGACGGGCATCGGCGCCGGCATGCCGGGCGGTGGCGGCATCCGGTTGAAGTACGCGAACCCGCTGGCGATCGACGATGTCGCCGCCGACTTCCCGGATCTGAAGATCATCCTCGCCCACCCGTCGTTCCCGTGGCAGGAGGAGGCGCTCTCGGTGGCGACGCACAAACCCAACGTGTACATCGACCTGTCGGGCTGGTCGCCGAAGTACTTCCCCGAGATCCTCGTCCGGTACATCAACGGCCCGCTCAAACACAAGATGCTGTTCGGATCGGACTACCCCGCCATCACTCCCGACCGTTGGCTGGCCGACTTCGAGAAACTGCCGATCAAGGACGCCGTACGCCCGCTGGTGCTCAAGGACAACGCCGTCGCGCTGCTGGGGCTCTGACATGACGGGGCACCATGAGATGGCGGCGGGTGACCAGGACGGCGACGCCGTGACCTGGCCGAGGCTCCCCATGCCCGAGCACGCGGACCTGTCACCGCGGCAGCGGGAGATCTATGACCGGCTCGTGGCCTACTTCGGGGCGCCGGTGGGGCCGCGGTTGCCGCTCCTGTTCACCCCCGACCTGTTCGACCCGTGGGCGGCGCTCGGCGGCGCACTCACGGCGGGCGCGCTGCCGCCGCGCTTGCGCGAGGTGGCGATCCTCACCACCGCGCGCTTCTGGGGCGCGTCGTTCGCGTGGGCGGTCCATGAACAGCGGGCCCTCGCCGCCGGAGTCGGCCCGGAGACGATCGAGGAGATTAGGTGGGGCCGGAGCCCGGGTGCCACGCCGGCGGACGAACAGGCGGTGCACGCCTACTGCACCGAGCTGCTGACGCACCACCGCGTCCAGGACGAGACGTACCAGCTGATCCGCGACCTGCTCGGCGTGGCCCAGCAGGTGGAGCTGACGGTGCTGGTCGGTCACTACACCAACGTGTCGCTGACCCTGGTGGCGCACGACGCCCCGGTTCCCGAGGCGATCGGCGCGAGGCTTCCGGACCTGCCCTGTCAGGAGGCGGACCAGCCGTGAACGATCGGTACGTGTCGACCGAGGGGGCGTGGCTGTACGTCCGCGAGGACGGGGAGCCCGCGGGCCCGCCGCTGCTGTTGTCGAACTCGCTCGGCACGGACGTCGCGATGTGGCGGCCGCAACTCGCCGCCTTCGCGGACGTGTTCAGGGTGATCCGGTACGACATGCGCGGGCACGGTCTGTCGGAGGCGACGTCGGCGCCGTACGATCTCGACCTGCTCACCAGGGACGCGGTCGCCGTCCTCGACGCGCTCGCTATCGAGCGGGCCGACTTCTGCGGCCTGTCGATCGGCGGCATGATCGGACAGCAACTGGCGATCGACCACCCGCACCGGGTGCGCAGGGTGGTGGTCGCGAACGCTGGCGTCCACCTCGCCCCGGACCGGCTCGCCGCCCGGCTCGCCGATGTCGAGCGGCTCGGGCTCGCTGGCATGGCCGACCAGATCGTCTCCCGGTGGTTCACCGATGACTTTGCCGCCCGCAATCCCCACCTGGTCGACGAGCTCAAGCGGACGTTCGGCGCGAACTCCGTGGAGGGCTACTCCGGCTGCCTCCTCGCGCTCGGGACGCTCGACAACCGTGAGCGGATCATGACCGCGGACGTCCCCATGCTCGTCATCGGAGGGCTACGCGATCCCGCCACACCGCCCGCGCGGAGCGAACTCCTCGCCGCCAGTGCCCCGCGTGCGCGGCTCGTCCTGCTCGATGCCGCGCATCTGTCCAATCTGGAGCGCCCGGCGGAGTTCACCGAAGCGGTGTTGACCTTTCTCGACGCGGTACCGCGGAGCACATCCGGTGCCGTCCAGGACGACCAAGGGAGACGGCCATGAACATCGTGGTCCTGGTGAAGCAGGTTCCCGATTCCGGTGGGGAGCGGAGCCTGAGCACGGCCGACGGCACCGTCGACCGCGAGACGGCCACCAATGTGATCAACGAGATGGACGAGTACGCGGTCGAGGAGGCGCTGCGGCTCCGGGAGGCCCATGGGGGTGAGGTGACCGTCCTGACCATGGGACCGGCGGGAGCCGGGGAGGCCGTGCGCAAGGTGCTGTCGATGGGGCCGGACCGAGCGGTCCACGTCAGCGATGACGCATTGCGGGGTTCGTGTGCGCTCGGGACGTCGGTGGTGCTGGCGGCGGCGGTGCGGACGCTGGGCGCCGACCTGGTGCTGTGCGGTGCCGAGTCGACGGACGGCCGGGTCCAGGTGATGCCGCACATGGTGGCCGAGCGGCTCGGGGCGGCGGCGTTGACCGGAGCCCGCGAGCTCACCGTGGACGGCCGTGCGCTGACGATCGAGCGCCAGACCGAGGACGGGTTCGAGGTCGTGTCCGGGGAGATGCCGGCGGTGGTGTCGGTGTGGGACACGATCAACGAGCCGCGCTACCCGTCCTTCAAGGGGATCATGGCGGCCAAGAAGAAGCCGGTCACGCTGTGGTCACTGGCCGATCTGGAGATCGATCCGGGGTCGGTGGGGTTCGCCGGCGCCACCAGCGCGGTGATCGAGCACAGCCGTCGTCCCCCGCGTACCGGCGGCAGCAAGGTGGCCGACGACGGCGACGGCGGGGTCAGGCTGATCGAGTTCCTGGCCACCGAGAAGTTCGTGTGAGGACGTGATCATGGGCGAAGTGCTGGTTGTCGTCGAACACGCCGGTGGGACGGTCCGGAAGGTCAGCCTGGAGATGCTGACGCTGGCCCGCGAGTGGGGCACGCCGTCAGCGGTGGTGCTCGGCGGGCCGGGCGCCGCCGAGCCGCTGCGGGACAAGCTGGGGGAGTACGGCGCGCACAAGATCCACGCCGCCGAGCACCCCGACCTGGACGGTTTCCTTGTCGCGCCGAAGGCGACCGTGCTGGCTGAGCTGATCCGCGCACGCGAACCGGCGGCGGTGCTGTTGCCGTCCACCCAGGAGGGAAAGGAGATCGCCGCGCGGCTGGCGGTCAAGCTGGACAACGGCCTGCTCACCGATGTCGTGTCGGTGAACCCCGACGGGACGGCCGAGCAGGTGGCGTTCGCGGGATCCACGATCGTCCGGTCCCGGGTCACCCGGGGGCTGCCCCTGCTCACCGTGCGACCCAACTCGACAACGCCCGTCCCCGCCCCCGCCAGCGCCGACCTGTCGCCGGTGGAGGTGGTGCTCACCGACGCGGACCGGCTGGCCACGATCACCCAGCGGGTCGCCGAAGCCAAGGGCGCCCGCCCGGAACTGACCGAGGCGTCGGTGGTGGTGTCCGGTGGGCGCGGAGTCGGCAGCGCCGACGACTTCGCCCTGGTCGAGGAACTGGCCGACCTGATGGACGCCGCCGTCGGCGCCTCCCGCGCCGCGGTCGACTCCGGTTTCTACGCACACCAGTTCCAGGTGGGCCAGACCGGGAAGACCGTGTCGCCCCAGCTCTATATCGCGCTGGGCATCTCCGGAGCGATCCAGCACCGGGCCGGTATGCAGACCAGCAAGACCATCGTCGCGGTCAACAAGGACACCGAGGCACCCATCTTCGAGCTCACCGACTACGGCATAGTCGGTGACCTTCACACAGTGATCCCGCAGGCCATCGAGGAGGTCCGCAGGCGCCGCCAGTAGCTCGGGGGCCGATCATGCTCCGGGCGACGAGGCCGGCGCCGTCGTGAGCCTGGTACCGCCGCGGGACCCGCTCCCGATGGAACATGTATCGCGGGCGTATCGAGAATCGCATACGCCGCCGCAACAGTCCTGGGTCTTGGGTGGAGGCGGACCACAGTGCATCAGTGGTCGGTTCGTCGATCGGTGGAGGACCGTGATCATGGGCTCGGATTTCGTAGGTGGTGTCGGCCGGCGGCGGCTGCTCGGGTGGGGTGGGCTGGCGGCCGCCGGCGTGGTGGCGGCCGGCGCGCCGCTGGTGGGCGCCCGGCCCGGCCACGCCGCCCCCGCTCTAACCGGCCCGATCCCGCCGGACACCCGGCCCGGCGGAGCCTATGACCGGTACGTGGCGAAGCTGGCCGCCGAGGGCAGGTTCTCCGGCGTGGTGCTGCTGTCGCACCGGGGCCGGACGGTGCTGTCGCGCAGCTACGGCATGGCCGACAGGGAGAAGGGGATCCCCAACGGGGAGAACATCGCGTTCAGCCTCAGCTCTGCGGGCAAGCCGTTCCATGCGGTGGCGATCCTGCAACTGGCGCAGCAGGGCAAGGTGAAGCTGTGGGACACGGTGGGCACCTACCTCGAGGGTTACGCCAAGGACATCGCCGAGAAGGTGACCATCCACCACATGCTCACCGGCACATCCGGGATGAAGACCCCGGATGAGGACGTGCGGCGGATCTTCCAGAGCCAGAAGGAGGTGCACGAGTATTACGAGCGGTGGGCCCGGCAGGCGACGCCGGAGGCTCCTCCCGGCACATCCAGCAGCCACTCCGGCGCCGAGGTCGCCATCCCCGCGCAGATCATAGAAGCCGTGACCGGCAAGACCTACTGGGACTACGTCCAGGAGAACATCTTCAAGCACTGCGGCATGACCGGTTCGGGGTTCTACACCAGGCCGCGGTGGCTCGCCGACGAGCACATCGCGCACCCGTACATGACGCTGGCCGACGGCAGTCAGGTGGACGCGGTCCGCAATCTGGACAAGGGCAGCCCGGACCCGTACGTGCTGGGCAAGAACCCGGGCCGCGCCTTCATCGATGCCCCCGGGGACGGCGGCTTCGCCACCGCGCCGGATCTGGTCCGGTTCGCGCTCGCGCTGGGCGACGGCACGCTGCTGGACCGGCACTACGCCGAACTTTTCACCGGTGCCAAGATCCCCCTCGCTCCCGAGGGAGGCGGCCTGGCCCGCCGGGCGGCCTCCGCCGACGCGGGGTTCGGGGCGTACCAGATGCCGGTCAGCCTCGTTAACGGCCAGTGGGTGTGGAGCCGCGCCGGCGCCAACCCCGGTGTCGGCGCGAACTGGACCATCTACCCCGACACCGACTGGGTCGGCGTGATCCTCACCAACCGCGACGGCGCGCCGCTTCAGGAGATTATCGAGCGGGAGATCCAGGCCGTCATCGGCCGGGGCTGACGAGCGGTCACCGCCGTGCCGACACGAAAAGAAGTGCTCTGCGCGCCGTGATCGGCCGAACTCGGCGAGCGCGAGCTGCTCGACCCATCCCGTTACGTCCCTTCCAGGCTCTCGTCCTCGCTTGGGGAGGGCGGACGCGGCGGTCGGCCACGAGGCGAGCACCACATCGGAGGGAGGAGCCGGCCTGAGCCCGGGGAGCAGGGCAGTTTCGGCGACCTGGACGGACGTCTCGTGGCCCTTCCTTATGCCGAAGTTCCCGGCGAGCCCGCAGCGAGCGGCGAGCGGCGAGACCCGGGCGCCGGCCCGGCGGAGGAGCGCGGCGTCCCCGCTCCAGCCGAGGATCGCGTGCTGGTGGCAATGGGGTTGCGCAAGGCCGCGCAACTGCTGAGGGTCACGTCATGGTGGTCACGCACGGTCCGAGAGCCGGAGAGGAGCCCCGGCTGGGGTGAGCCCGGAGATGCCCTCAGTGCCGCCCGGCGGCCCGGAGAAGGCTCTCAAAGTACGCGAACTCCGCCGAGTGGCTCGGCGGGGTTCGCGTCGGTGTGGTTGCCCAGAGTTAGATTCCAACAGTCAGTGCCCGCAGCTCTCGTGCGGCCGGAAGCGCTTGTGCCTGCTCGGGGATCACGGTGATGATGCGCCGTGCATTTCCTCGTACGCGCGCGATGCGCCGTTCCGCTGGAAGCGCGTCGATGATTTCGAGCGCCTGAGTGAGAGCAGATTCCGTCTCGGTTCGCGCCCGGACCAGGGGCACATGCAAATGGAGTTGGACGGCCTGGTGATCACTTGACCCGTAGTAGGTCTGTGCGGCGCTGTGGGCCTCGCTAGCTCGCTTCACATCGCCAGCCCACGCATAGATCATGCTCTGGATGTAACGCAAACGATCTTCACCCCACGGCGATTCTGATGCCGGGAGCCGTGAGAAGAGTGCTTCTACTTCCCGGACGTCAGTGATCGCTGATGCTAGGTCTCCGTCTGCTGCGTGCGCCTCCGCTTCAACGGCTACCGCGTAGATCCGGGCTATGCTGGGGCGGGTTCCGGCGAGTCGTCGTGCTTCTTGGGCGAGGAGGATAAGGGCACCGGGATCTTCACGTTCATCATTAAGCCGCATGGTGGCTTCAAAACTGCGGGACTGGGACGCGAGTTTTTGATCTTGAGACTTGTCGGCGAGATGCCTGGAGGTGTCCCACCAGCGTCGTGAGTGACGGCGGTCCCCGGCCTCGGAGAGTCCTCCCGCGATTAAGAACGCTAGTCGGGCGGCGGCGTGTGCGAGGTCGCGGGCAACGGCGTCCGGCTGGGTGCGGCGAAGGTGGGGCGCGATGTCACTCCAGTCCGCTGCGAGTGCTGCCAGCACGGTGGAGGGATGATCGTGCCGCCAACTGGCAGCGTGGACGTCATAGCCGTTCTCCCAGTCGTCGATCATTTCCCGGGACACGCTCGCGCCCGGAAGAGCACGTTGGCTGGCCTGCCATGCCCTGTTCAGGGACGCAAGAATCGGTGCAATTGCCGCGCCGGCGGCCCAGGCTCCGGAGTCGTAGAGGAGTTCGCGACGGTTCACGTCGTCGTCCCAAAGGTCGGGAATGCTGCCAAGAGCCACGGTACCCCTGGGAGCGGCGGTCGGCTCTTGTGGAGGAACGGGGAAAAGCTCCTCCTCGGTCATCTTCAGCGCGGCGGCGTACAGCAGCCGGTAGCGCGGGCCTACGCCGTGCTCGCCTGCCTCATGCCCGCGGATGGTCCGCTCTATATTCCTGCGTGTGGGCAGTGTGGCGGCGACGCGGTCGGGTGCGACTTCTCGGAACAGTGCGGCGAGATCGGCCACGACCAAGCCGCGCTTCTTCCGTTCGGTGCGCAATCGCGCGCCGATATGGGGGTTTTCGGCGGACATTTTGCGATACACCTCGACGGGATGTGGGGAGAAGCGCGGGCTCGCCTCTGCTTTCCTGCCGCGATTATCACGCTGACCTGGGGCGTCCGTCTCGGATTCACTGTCATCAGCGGGGCCACGTACCGGTCACTGAAGTTCCCGTGTGGTTGTGCGTAGTAAGAAGTAACCAGCAACACCACGGTGCGTGGCCTCGCCCAGAGACAAGGCGGCCCCGGACGCGGTGATCTGACCACCGGCCGGGACCTAACCGGAAGTGAGGTCCCGGCTATGGGCAAGGTACAGCAACCTCCACCAGCAGATGCCGACGCGGCACAGAAGGCCGCGCTGACCGAGGAGTTCAGCGACTGGAGCATCATTCACACCACCGACACGGGCCGCTGGTGGGCGACGCGGGCCACCTTCGTCAGCGAGGACCTGTCGCGCGTCGAGGGCGCCACCTTCGACGCCGACACCGCCGAGGAACTGCGCGCCAAGCTGCGGGAGGCCGCGGGCGCCAAGGCGAGCGGACGATGAGCCGGCACGAGGCGGCCCTGTGTGCACTGCGTGAGGGGTTCCCCGGCTGGCTGATCGAGGTGAGAGATGCACCCGGCGTCGTTTGGCAGGCTGGCCGGCCGCTCGCGCCGGGGCGTGGCGGGATCGTCGGGATGCACGCGGATGGCCCGGAGGTGATGCGGGAGCTGCTGGAGGTGGTCGAGCACTGCGACCACCGGCTGGCGCTGGAGGCGCTGGCCGCCGGGCTGGGCGAGCGCGGGGTCGCCGTCCGCACCTTCGTCACCAACCTGATCGTCCCGCGGCCGGACGGGCGGGAGCTGCTGATCACCTGCAAGCGCGGCACCTTCCGCTGGGCGATGGGCCAGGACATCGGCCCCATCGCGGACCTGGACGCAGCGGTGGGGCACGTCGTGGACGCCGTCAAGGGGTGCCCGCCATGACAGGCACGCCGATCCCGCCGCAGGGCCCGCGGGCGCCCCTGCTCGCGGCACCCGTCCCGGTGCGCTTCCCGCGAGGAGTGCGGCACTGGCGCGGCCAGTGGACCGGACACTATTGGGCGCTTGTGCCCTGGCCCTGGAGTGAGCACGGATACCGGCTGATAGAGGCAGTGACCGAGGACGCGCTCGCCGACGAGGTCCGCCAGGTCATGAAGGGCACTCCCGGGCTGGACGGCGGAACACCACGAGCGGGGGGCGGCGTCGCAGCAGCCACGCCGTCCCCGTCCAGCGCGGGGGAGGGCAGTTTCACCGCGGCGGCTCCCGCGGTCGCGGCGCCGCGCGACCTCACCGGCGCGGCGGGCTCGTCTCACCACCACCCCCATCGCAGGGGGCAATAGATGTCGCCTGACGCACCGGTTCAGTGGGAGGACCCGAGGGACGGCCCCTGGACGTGGTGGTGGCTGCTGAGCGGACCTCGCCACCTGCACCCGACGTCCGTGCGGCCAGCGCCACAGAGCCGGACCGCAGGCAGCCGTACGGCAGAGCGCGGCGGCGGGGAGTCCGCCCTTCCCGCCGCCGCCCGCCCGCGCCGGGAGGACGACTCCGATGGCTAGGGCGTACGAGGTCATCGGCGACACCAAGATGATCATCATCGTGGACGCCGCAACCCGCGAGGTGGTGAGTGCCGCCGACGCGGAGGAGGAGAACCCTCACTGGTGGCGCGGGATCCTGCACGGCCGCGTTCGCCGCCTATACGTCCCAGCGCACCTTCCCGATCCGCACCTGGACGTCGCCCGGCGGCTCCAGCGCTAGACCCCGTGGCCCCGGGACGGGTGGGTGAGCATCCGCCCCGGGGTCATGGCCTGGACCTCCGCATCCGAGTCGGACGTGTCGCGGCAAAGCCGGGGGTGGCGGTCGCCTGCACCGGCGGGCGAGAATCGCAACCCATCTGGCAAGGCATACAGCACCGGCAGCGACGACGTGGCGTCCCGCCATAACCGGTGGACGAGGATTGCAGTCTCGCTTCGTCTGCGACGGTGAGGTCCGGCGCGTGGCGCGCCGGGACGCTATCGGTGCCCGGTCGGTGAGAACGTGACCGGAAGCTCGTGCAGTCCCCGGACGATGAAACTCGGCTGCCTGGGCAACTCCTCCACGGGAACTGTCACCGCCAAATCGTGGAGGCGGTTGATCAGCGTGCCGATGGCGATCCGTCCTTCGAGGCGGGCCAGCTGCGCGCCCACGCAGTAGTGAGTGCCGCGGCCGAACGCCATGTGCCGGTTGTCGGCCCGGCCGATATCGAACTCGTCGGGGTCGGGGAACGCTTCAGGATCGCGATGCGCTGCCGCCAGGGAAATCACCACCGGTTCGCCTGCCGGAATATGAATCCCGCTGTACACGACGGGCTCCTTGGGGAAACGCCATGCGGCCAGTTCCATGGGGCCGTCCCAGCGCAGCGCCTCCTCGACGGCTGGCCCCAGCAGGTCAGGGCGGGACCGCAGCAGCCGCAGCAGGTCCGGGTGGCGCAGCAGCGCGATCAGCGCGTTGCCGACCATGGCGACGCTCCCCTCGTGCCCGGCGATCAGGAGCAAGAAGATCATTGAACGGAGTTCCACGACACTGAGCCCGCCATCGGCGATGAGCGCGCTGATCAGGTCGTCGCCCGGGGCGCGGCGCTTGTCCGCGACCAGTTCGTCGATGTAGGCGCCCGGCGACGCGACGGGTCCCGCGCCAGGCACGGCGTTCGAGGTCCATTGCCGGAAGATGTGCTGGTCGCGCGGGGGAACGCCCATGATCGTGCCGATCACCGCGGCCGCCAAGGGGTAGGCATACTCGCCGATGATCTCGGCGGTGCCACGGTCCTGGAAGCGGTCGACCAGCGCGTCGGCGGTCGTCTGGACATGGTCCTCGATCGCCTCGACGGCACGTGCGGAGAACGCCTCGTGGATGAGTCTGCGCAGCCGTGTGTGGTCGGGCGGATCCAGGGTGAGTAGATGCATGCCCAGCTCCGACTCGTCCTCCAGCCTGCGACCCCGATCGGCCGCGCGCCATTCGGGCACCGCGTTGCGCGGGTCTCGGCTCAGTCGGGGATCGGCGAGCGCCACCCTGGCGTCCTCGTAGCGCGAGATCCACCAGCAGTACAAGCCGTCGCGGAGACGTACTCGGTGGACGGGGGCTTCTTCTCGAAGCCGCTGATGGGCTGGATAAGGGTCAATGTCAAAACCCGATCCCAGCAGCTCCCTTTTCTGGTCCCTCACCACATCTCCCCAGCGTCGATCCGAAGTGCTCCGGTCGCCTTGCGCAGTGCTGTTGCACGAGGTGCCGAGGATAACGGCATGTGATCCATTGAAACTCAATACATGATCTGCTTCCAGTGGCAGGTGCTGTTCCCGGGGCACATCCCTCCCCGTCCACATCAATTTGAGGCGCCGGATATCATGGCGCCGGTGCGCCGGAGAGACCAGCCAGCGCAAACCTGGTCACGGTGGTTGGCTGAGCGGACGAGCCGCCGGTGTGGACGTGTGCCGGTGACATGGCCAGATACCCCTGGCGCGGCGGAACGATCGACCGGCGGCCCAGCCGGCGGACAGATAGGCGGCGCCGACCCGCGCGTAACCGGCGGTTGCGGCAACGCCGCTATTCCACCGAATGTGCGTGATGGCTATGCGTGGCTGTGTGTGCTCGGTGGCGTTTTCGCGTCGTTGATGGCGGTGGCGGCCGTGTGGGGGTGGGGCGTGGTAACGGTGACGGTGCGGCCGTTGCTCAGCAGCAGCCGCAGGGTGGGGCCGGAGCGGACCGTGTAGCAGGTGCGTCGTGGGGTCCACCAGAAACCGAAGGCCACGTACACGGGGTGGAGGTCGATCACTTCGGCGCGCTGGATCTGGTCGAGCTGATAGGTGCAGCGTGGCCACCCGAGCGCTCCGAAGTGAATGGCGACTCCGTTGGGGCCGGCCGCCATTCTGACGCTGGATCCGGTGAGAGCGTAGAGGGCCACGCCGACGACGAAGAACAGTATCGGCGCCAGGTCCCACCAGTTCCCGTCCGGGCCTCCACTCATGATCAGGAGCGGCAGCAGCAGTACGGCGCTGACGGTCACCAGGGGCCAGTTGGTCACGCGGCCGGTGTAGATCGAGTTCCGGTCGGCGCCGGAGATCCCGGATGCGGTCATGTCAGCTCCTCGATGAGGCGGATCAGTTCGGTACGGCCGAGCCCCTGGGCACGGGCGACGGCGATCAAGGCATGGGCCGCCTCGGTGACCGAGGCCAGTGGTGCACCTGCCGAGGTCACCCGGGCTCCGCGGCCCCGGCGGAACTCCAGCAGGCCCTCGTCTCTCAGCTGCCGGTAGGCGGCGAGCACGGTGTTGCGGTCGACCGACAGGGCCGCCGCCAGCTCGACGGCCGGAGGAAGCTGTTCACCGGTGGCCAGCTCGCCCGATGCCACCCCGTGACGGACGCAGCCGGCGATCTGATGCTGTAGCGGTTCCTGGGAGGAGTGATCAACGGTCCATCTCATGGTGCTAGTATTATTAGCACTATTCCGCGATAGGTCAAGCTGGCCGGTGCTCTCGACCGCGACGTTGGACCCCGCGCAACCAAGATCGATCTCAGTGATGGCCAGCGGGACCACGCGCCCGTGGGCCGCATCAGGTGTCACACGGTTTGCTATGGACGGGGGCTGCACACGCCCCGCAGGTCAGGTGAATCGCATAAAGATATTCAGCCTTCCGTATGGATCGGCATGTCGTATGCGGCATCCACCACGACACCGGGCAGGTCAGGTTGGAAAGCATGTCTCCTGCCGACCGGAGGTCGAGATGGCGGGCGAGTCGATCTCATTGGACGATCTGATTGCACAGCAAGAGCAGCAAGGCTTGTCGAGCATTGTCGAAGCCGTCGCCGACCGACCTGATCATGTCAAGATCACGCCGTATGTCGTCGGCGTCGGTCCCCTCCGTGCCCACGCCTTTGTTGTGCCCAAGGACGCCGTTGAGTCCGTCACCGGCACCGAGGAGTCCTCTACCTGCTGCGACGGCAAGGAGTCCTCAGTTGTGGAGCTCACCTTCGCCGATCCGATTTTGAACGACGTGCTCCGGCAACTGAGCAGAGCGTTCCCACGAGAGGCTCCCTGGAGAGCTCCACACCCTGGATCTCGTCCGCACCGGCAAGTGCGGGCAGACGGGATCTACTGCGATATCGCCTACCAGGAGTGCTTCGGCCACTGCCAGCGCGAGTACCCGTACGGCAGCAAGGAATTCAACGCGTGCGCCGATGCTTGCGGCGCTGGCTACTGGCATTGTCTCGGACATCACGGCCACGGTCACGGCCATAGGCACGGCCACTGACACGGGCACGGGCAGGCCACGGCCATGGGCACGGTTCAGCATCTTCCGGACCGCCACCGCCTTCATGAGGTCAGCGGTGCCGGTCCGCTGGTGAAGTCGATAGCCGCCAACGCGACGAGCGCCCTCATGTCGCTCTGGTGACGCGGCCTTACCGGGCGCCGAAAAATGGGGTGAGGAGCGCACGGTCGCGGGCATAGCGTCAGTGACCATGATCAGTGAGGCGAATGCGGAGGACGACCCGGGGGACGGCTGGTTCCCCGAGAGCGTGGCCGCGGGCTATGACGCCCCGGGCGGCGAGAACGCGCCTGAGGTGGTGACGCCCGCGGTGGACGTCCTCGAAGACCTGGCCGACGGCCCGGTCCTCGAGTTCGCCGTCGGCACCGGACGGATCGCGGCGCCGCTGGCCGCTCGCGGCGTGCGGGTGAGCGGCATCGAACTGAGCCGGGCGATGGCGGCGCGAATCGCGAGCAAGCCGGGCGGCGACGCCGTCAACGTGACGATCGGCGATATGACGACGGCCCGGGTGGCCGGTCGGTTCTCGCTGGTCTATCTGGTGTTCAACACCATCAGCAACGTCACCACCCAGGACGGGCAGGTCGACGTCTTCCGCAACGCGGCCGCGCACCTGCGGCCGGGCGGGCTGTTCCTCGTCGAGGTGGGTCTGCCGGACCTGCGTCGCCTACCGCCCGGGCAGGACACCGTCCCGTTCGCAGTGTCACCCGGCGCCGACGGCGACGGCTATGTCGGGTTCGACCAGTACGACGTCGTCACGCAGGAGTTCACGTCGAACCACGTCACTGTGTCAGGGGACGGGACAGGGGAGTTCCGCCGCATTCCCTTCCGGTATGCCTGGCCGGCCGAGATGGACCTCATGGCGCGCATCGCCGGATTGAGGCTGAAGTACCGCTGGGCGGGTTGGGACCGCTCGGAGCTCACGGCCGAGAGCACCAAACATGTGTCGATCTGGGAGACGGACCCGAGCACGTGACGGTATGCCGCGGATGAAATCTGCCAGCTCCCGCGCGACGCGGGGGCAGTCCTCGAATGCGGCGTGGCTGTCTTGTTGAGTAGGTCGCCAGGACGGCGGTGTCGGCGCTGCGCAAATGCCTGTGGGCTGAGTGCGTTCCCCCGAGCCTCGTGGGGTCCCGAGGATCTCGACAGAGTAGGGCCGATTACTGAGTGGTGCGCGGCGCGTCAGGTGGGTGCAGGGTGGCCGGGCAGCAGGTGCTCCAGGGCCGAGACGGCGTGGGCGCGGTGGAGGTCGAGGATGCGGAGGGCCTCGTCCGTGTCGCGGTGGCGGAGGGCGTCGAGGGTGGCCCGGTGTTCGGCGATGACGCGTGCCCGGTTGTCGCCGTCGGCGTAGTAGATGGAGCGGTAGGCGTCGGTGGCGTCCCAGAGGGTGGCGATCAGACGGGTCAGCCGGGGCATGCCCGCGTACTCGAACAGCGTCATGTGGAAGTTGCGGTTGGCTGCGGCCATGGTGAGCACATCGGTGTCGGCGGCGGCGCGCTCCACCTCGTCCTGGGCGCGCTCCAGTTCTTGTAGCTGTTCGAGTGTGAGGTGGGTGACGGCCTGGCGGATCGCCTCTCCTTCCAGGAGTTCCCGTATCCGGTACACCTCGCGCAGATCGTCCAGGGACAGTTCTTCGACGAAGTAGCCGCGGTGGGCGTGATAGGTGACCAGCCCCTCGCCCTGGAGGGTTTTGAGGGCTTCGCGTAGCGGGACGCGGCTGACGCCGAGTTCCTCGGCGATCGCGTCCTGCCGGACCGGCGCGCCGGGACGGAACCGGCCGGTGGTGATGGCGCGCCGGAGTTCGGTCAGGACGAACTCCTGTGCCGTCGGTGGCCTGCGATGTCCCTCGGCCGGGTTCATCGGCCCAATATCTCACGGACCCATACGCCGTGCTCTCCCAGGCCAGGTGGCGCCAGCCGGTAGCGCGCCGGGGTGGCGCCGAGCCGGATCGGGTTGGCGACCTGGGGCACGCGTTCCCCGCGTCTGGGATCGTCCAACTGGACGATCGGCTCCAGCCCGAGGCTCGCGCCGAGGTCGCAGGCCGCCGCGAGGTCGTTGATGGGGCCGCACGGCACTCCCGCTGAGGTGAGCGCCGCGCACCAGGAGTCGGCCGGACGTCGCGCGAGAGTCTGGGACAGGGCGGCGGCAAGCGGCTCGCGGGCGGCGACCCGGCCGGAGTTGGTGGCGAACCGCGGATCTCGGGCGAGATCGTCCCGTTCCAGAACCGCGCACAGCGCGCGGAACTGGCGGTCGTTCCCAGCGGCGATGACCATCGGACGATCGGCGGCCTCGAACACCTCGTACGGGACGATGCTCGGGTGCCGGTTGCCCAGGGCCCGCGGCACCACCCCGCTGGTGACGTAGGCCGAGGCCTGGCTGGTCAGCGCCGAGAGCAGCGAGGTCAGCAGCGAGACCTCGACCCGCTGCCCCTGGCCGGTGCGGTCGCGGTACCGCAGCCCGGCCAGCAGACCCGCCACCGCATGCAGTCCCGTGATCACGTCGACGAGCGCCACGCCGGTCTTGACCGGGCCACCCTCCGGTTCGCCGGTGACGCTCATCAGGCCGCCGACCGCCTGTACGACGAGGTCGTAGCCGGGCAGGTCGGCGCCCTTGCCGGTGCCGAACCCGGTGATGGAGCAGTAGACCAGCCCGGGATTGAGCTCCGCCGCCTGCGCATGGCCGAGGCCGAGCCGTTCCATCGTGCCGGGACGGAAGTTCTCGATGAGCACGTCCGCGCGGGCGACCAGCGCACGGGCGACTTCTAGATCACCAGGATCCCGCAGGTCCAGCGCGATGGACCGCTTGTTGCGGTTGAGGCCGAGAAAGTACGTCGCCTCGCCGTCCGCGTACGGTGGCCCCCACGAACGCGTGTCGTCGCCCCTCCCGGGGCGCTCGACCTTGACGACCTCCGCGCCGAGGTCGGCCAGCAGCATCGTCGCGTACGGTCCGGCCAGCACGCGGGTGAAGTCGGCGACGAGCAGCCCGGCGAGCGCGCCGGCCCCGGCCCCGGCGTCGCTCGAATCGCCGATACCGCCTGAATCGGTCACATCGCCTGCGCCGCCGCAAGCGCGATCATCGCCGGTGACTTCCATCCGTGTAGCTCCAGCCGCGTCGGGCCGAGGACCTTCCGCAGTCCGCCGACCGAGATCTTCCCCACCTGTTGGCCGGGACCCTAGGTCAGGTAACTTGGATAATCAATACTGGATCCAAAATTAAATCCATGATGGAGTGTGCGCCGTGAACACACCACAACCGGTCCACCCGTCCGCGCTGTTCGCCGTGGACGGTCTGCTGACCGACGAAGAACGCGAGATCCGTCAGACCGTGCGCCGGATGTGCGACGACGAACTGCGCCCCCATCTGGCCGGGTGGTTCGACAAGGGCCGGTTCCCCGCACGGGAACTGGCCAGGCGGTTCGGATCCATGGGACTGCTCGGCATGCACCTCAAAGGTCACGGCTGCGCGGGGCTCGGCGCCGTCGCGTACGGCCTGGCCTGCCTCGAACTGGAGGCGGCCGACTCCGGCCTGCGCAGCCTCGTGTCCGTGCAGGGCTCGCTCGCGATGTACGCGATCTGGCGGTACGGGAGCGAGGAGCAGAAGCGGGAGTGGCTGCCCCCGATGGCGGCCGGGGAGCGCATCGGGTGCTTCGGTCTCACCGAACCCGACGCCGGCTCCGACCCCGCCGGGATGCGCACCCGCGCCAGGCGCGACGGCGGCGACTGGGTGCTCGACGGAACCAAGATGTGGATCACGAACGGGGCGATCGCCGACGTCGCCGTGGTGTGGGCACGGACCGATGACGGGATCCGCGGCTTCCTCGTCCCGGCCACGACCCCCGGCTTCACCGCGCACGACGTCGGCGGCAAGCTCTCACTCCGCGCCAGCGTGACCAGCGAACTGATCCTGGACGGCGTCCGGCTGCCCGCCGACGCCGCGCTCCCCGACGCCCTCGGCCTGGCCGGCCCGCTTCAGTGCCTGAGCGAGGCACGCCTCGGGATCATCTTCGGCTCGCTGGGCGCCGCACTCGACTGTCTGGAAACGACCATCGCCTACGCCCTCGAACGCGAGATCTTCGGCCGCCGGCTGGCCTCCTTCCAGCTCACCCAGGAGAAGCTCGCCGACGCCGCACTGGAACTGGGCAAGGGCCTGCTGCTGGCGATCCATCTCGGTCGTCTCAAGGAGTCCGGCGCCCTGAGCCCGGAACAGGTCAGCGCCGGCAAACTCAACAACGTCCGCGAGGCCCTCACCATCGCCCGCACCTGCCGTACCGTCCTCGGTGCCAACGGCATCACCCTGGAATACCCCGTGATGCGGCACATGGCGAACCTCGAATCGGTGCTCACCTACGAAGGAACCTCCGAGATCCACACTCTCGTCGTCGGCCGAGCGCTCACCGGCCTGCAAGCGTTCCGGTGAACGCCTGACGGTGCCCGCCGCCGAGAAGGCCTGCCCGGAAAGCCGAAATCTGACGTCAGGCTCCCTGGTTGCCTTACGCCGCGCCGGCCGAGGTCCGGCGGAGGTCCGGGTGCGGGGCGTGGGTGCTGGGGGTTCGCGGTCCGGTGCTTGGCCGTCAGTTCGCGAGGACCGATCGTGCGATGGCCCGGATCTCCTCGTCGGTGAGCAACCGTCCCAGGGCGTCGAGTTCCGCGCGACACCGCTCCACGATGGCCGGCACCAGCGCCGGATCCGCGTCGATGCCAAGCCCGTGCAGGGTCGCCGCGGTCGTCCGCGGCCCGCTCTGCGGGGTCAACGGCACCCGGCGCTCGTTGCCGACCAAAGCCGGCTCGACGCAGTTGTGCAGCAGCGGATCCACCTCGTACTCCACGGTGACCCAGTCGCCGCCGCCCCAGCAGAACGCGTCCCGGCCGGTGATCGGCTGGTTCAGCGCCGGCATGTGGCCGGTCAGCTCGGCGCCCGCTCGGGCCAGCTCGGTCAGCGCGTTGAGCCGGATGCCCGTGCGCACCCCGTACAGCGCCTCGAAGGCGGCCGCGGTCGCGGCGAGATCGGCGTTACCCGGGCCGCCGCAGTACCCGTTCACCGACGACTCCACCACGGCCGCACCGGCCCGCGCCGCGGCCACCGCGCACGCGACCCCGAGCCCGAAGGTGTTGTGCGGGTGGACCCCGACCTCAAGGTCCGGCGCGGCCGACCTGGTCGCGTGGACGAGCCGTCCGAACGCCTCCGGCCCGACCGCGCCCGGACCGTCGAACAGGGCGATCTCGCCCGCGCCCGCGCCGGCCATGGCCGCCACCGTCTCGGCGAGCATCTCGTCCGTCAGATAGGACACCATCGTGAACGCGGCGGTGACCCGGAGCCGCTGCGCGCGGGCGTGCTCCACCACCGCGATCGCTCGTCCGACGACCTCTTCCCGGGACGCCGGCACAGGTGGGTCATAGATTCCGGACGCTGGGCCGAATCCGGGCACGGACACCTGCACGGCGTCGAATCCGATGTCCCGCGCCAGATCGACGCCGTCCATGGTGGACACGAACGGGCAGGCCACCGTGCAGTCCGGCTGCTCTTGTTTGATCACTGCCAGGTCGGCCCGGAGCGCATCGGGGTCACGGCCCGGCCCCGAGGTCACGATCTCCGGCACGCCCGAGCGGGCCAGCAGCCGCAGGAACGCGGTCTTCGCCTCGCGAGTCGCCACCACCCCGGGCATCGACTCGATCGCGCGGATGGAAGTGTCGCGCAACCGGACGCGTTCGGGCAGCACACCGGTCACCGCCGTATCCCGGTTTCCCGGAGCCACCGACCACCGGCCGGGTGCGTACGCGCCGGCCGTCCTCGACCGGCCGATGTCCGCGCGGATCCGTTCGACCTGCGCCTCGGTCAGATCGTCCACGGCTACCGCCCTCCCCGGCCGGTGAGCTCCCCGATCACCTCGGCGAACAACGTGCCGTGCAATGCCACATCGGACTCGGCCGTCATCGGCGACATCAGCGCCGCGCCGCTCATCCCGTTGAGCACGATGCCCCGATTGGCCAGGTAGAGCCACAACGCGTCGCGAACCGACGAACCGACACGCGGATACAACTGCCCGGCGTTGCGCGGCGGAACCGGTGTGAAGGCGTACGAGACGCGACCTCCGAGCCGTCCGACATGCCACGGCAGGTCGTGCCGGGCGATGACCGCCGAGACATCACGCGCATAGCGTTCGGCCAGGCGGTTCATGTGGGCGTAGGTCCCCTCGGTCATCACCTCACCGAGGACCGCGCGCATCGCGCGCACGCCAGCGGCCCGCCCGCCATGGTGCTGCCGAGACCGCCGTCCCCGTCCCTGGTGTAGCGCGCCGCAGCGGCGGCCACCGCGTCGGACATCCCGTACACCCCGGCCGGGATGCCGCCCGCGATGCACTTGCCCATGGTGATCAGGTCGGGGTCCAGACCGAGTTCCCGGACGCAGCCGCCCGGACCGGCCGGGATCGTCTGCGTCTCATCGATGATCAACAGAGTGCCGGTACGACGGGTGAGGTCGCGCAGGCCGGCGTGGAACCCCGGCTCCGGCCAGATCACCGCGCCGCCGTTGGTCAACACCGGTTCGGCGAGCACCGCGGCGACGTCGCCCGGGGCGAGTGCCCGTTCGAGCGCGTCGAGGTCGTTGAACTCCACGACCTTCGTCGTCTGCCGGACGTCCACGCCGTTGGGCTCGACGCCGGGCTCCGGTACCACGCCGTCCGCGGTCAGCACGGCGGCCGTCTGTTCCAGCGACCCGTGGTAGGCGCGGTTGAACATCAGGATCCGCTGCCGTCCGGTCGCCACCTTGGCCAGCAGCAGGGCGAACCGGTTGGCGTCCGTCGCCGACACGGTGAACTGCCAGAACGGCAGACCGAAGCGGTGCCGCAGTTCCTCGGCCACCGCCACGTGGTCCTCGTTCGGCCAAAGGGTGACGCTGCCCCGGACGAGCTGGTCCCGCACCGCCGCCACGACCGCGGGATGGTTGTGCCCCCACAGCGCCGCCGTGCCGGCCAGCCCGAAGTCGGCGTACTCATGCCCGTCGATGTCGTACAGGCGGGTGCCCTCCGCACGGTCCACCATCAGCGGCACCGGCGGAGGGAACTGGCTGATCCAATGCTGGGGGGTGCCGTGCACCTGGGAACGGCGCGCCCGCTCGTGTAGCGCCACAGCCCGCGGACGGGCCTCGATCCACCTGGCGCGTTCCCCGTCCAGCAGCGCGGCGAGCCGGTCCGGATCGATTCCCGCCGGCAGCGCGTTCGGCTGGTCGCTCGTCATCACCCTCCCCAGATGATCGTCAAGTGGCTGGTAGGTGGTCCAGCACACCGGGTCGGGGCCACCGGATGGCGTACCGTCGGCGCCCAGCCGTCCCCTGTTGCGGCGACCTCCCGGGCACCCAGGAGCAGCCGTCGCCGCCCAGGCACATCATCAGCCGTGCGCAACGCGTACCAGCTCGACGTCGACGGTCGCGCTCACCAACGGCCGGACCTCGTCGCCCACCGTGACGCCGAGCGGGTCGACGCACCCGAGCAGCGCCGACCCGGCCCGGGAGAGGGACGGCTCGGCCCCGGGCCGCGCCGTCCCGCCCGTTATGACCGGCCCGCTCCGGCCAGCGCGGGAACCAACTCCCCGATCGCCTCAAGCTGGGCCAGCCGGTCATACATCGGATAGAGGATCAGCTCGTCCACCCCCGCATCGAACAGTTCCCCCAACCGCTGGGCACAGTGATCCGGCGGGCCGTACACGGCTACCCGGTCGGCCATGCCGGCCGCGTCGTAGACCGGATTCCCCCCGAACGCCTGCTCGAACGCCGGGATCAGGTGCCGCCGCGCGAGCTCCTCGCTGTCCTCGACCGCGATGTAGACGCTCTTGGAAATGGTGAAACTGGCCGGGTCGCGTCCCTGGTCGGCCATCTCTTCCTGCACGATCGCCAGCTGCCGCAGAAAGTCCTCGGTCCCGACGGGCCCGGCGCCGGTCCACCCGTCCGCGATCCGGACGGCACGCCGTAGCGCCGGCTCGGCCCGGGCTCCGATCCAGATGGGCGGGCCGGGCCGCTGGACCGGTTCCGGTTGCGCCCGCATGCCGGAGAATGAGTACAGCTCACCGTCGTAGCCGGCCTCGGTCTGGCCCCACAAGGCCCGCATCACATCGATTCCCTCGACCAGCCGGCGGATCGGCCGGTCGGTCGGGATACCCAGCGCGGCGAGGCCCGCCCGGTGATAGGCAAGGCCGATGCCGAGCCCGACGGTGAGCCGGCCACGAGAGAGCTGGTCGATGGTGGCCAACTCGCGGGCCTGGACGGCGGGGTTCCGCCGTCCGGAGTACAGCACGCCGATGCCCAATCGCAGCCGTTCGGTGACCGCTGCCAGGTGCGACAGCACGTGCAGTCCGTCGAGCGAGAAGTTGTCGCTGTTCACCGAGTCCTGCGTCCAGATCCCGGCGAACCCGAGACGCTCCGCGCGCCGTGCGAACGGTACGAGCAGGTCCGGGGTGCTCGGCGCCCCGACCGAAAGCCGCGACACCGCGCTGTCGGCAACGGGCCCCACGTCGTCAGGCACGATCCCCATGTCCCCTCACCCCCGCTATACGATCTCGCTGCCGAACACGGTGACGGCCGATTCCCGGTCGGCCATCTTGCGGAAACCGGCCACGACCTCGGCCATCTCCGGCGTGGTCAGGCACTGCTCCCAGGCGTCCCACGACTCGACCTCGATGTCCTCGACGACGTCCCACGGGGACGCACCGCCGCGCGAGCCGGCGAGCTGGAGCACACGGAACCGGTGCACGCAGGGCTGCTGACTGGTGATCGCCTGATCGACGGTCTTCGACCACTCGATGTACTCATCGGCCGTCACACCAGGCTTCAGCTTGTACAAGCAGTAGACCTTCTGCACTCGCGCTCTCCATTCGCTCGGCTGCCGGACCGCCCGTAGTGGGCGCATTGGCCCTTTTGGAGCGGGTTTGAGTATGTGATTCTGTGTTGTAATTGTCAACAGGTCAAGAAGTGAGCCTTCTGGGACGGCGCCACGGGCCGCCCCGATCGCGGGCCGCGCAGTCGACTTTCGGAGCCGTCGGCCGTATTCGCCGTGGTAGAGACGTTGATCGCGTTCGGTACGGTCCGGCCAAAGCAGGGTGGCGCTGGCCTCGTGGACCCCCTCCCCGTCGCGGCTAGGGCAACTGCGCGTCCGGGCGGGTACCGGCGTACCGCAGGTCGATCACCGGCTCTGTGAGGAGCCGCGAACGCGTCGTCCGCCCGCCAGACCGGGGAGTCGGGCCGGCGCGGACGAAGCACGCCACGTCCGGCGTGGGCATCCGGCGTAGAACATCAATCAGCATCTTGAACTGCATGTTCTCCATGTCGCTGTGAGCTCTCTCCAGGGCGCCGCCGCCCGATTCACCGGTCTATCGAACGCCTCTCAGTGGCCTTGGTGAGATCGTCGCACATCCTCGGCGTCCACTGCGGGGGCCGACTCGATCGCTGTCTCCCTGGTGAGACACTTTCGCCAATTCAAGTGTTGACATCAACAACAGGCGACCTGGGTCTTTCGGGGACGCCGAGGTGATCGAGTCTGGGCGATCATTCCTCCAGCGCCCGCCGGCCGCAGCTGCCGCGGCGGCTACTCGGCGCGCCCGCCGTCGTCCTGGCGTCAGTACTCGTGTCGCCCGCGACGCAGATGCTGCCGGTCGAAGCGGCCAGCGCGACGCTCATGCGCGAGGCGCCACCGGAGCGATGCCTCTGATCACGGCGGCCGCGTGGCCCCGCAAGCAACGGGCCCACGAACACACCGACGCCTACGTCGGTCCCGCACTTCGGCCGGGAGCCTACCGCGAGGTGCTGTGGGCGCTGGACGCGCACTGGGCCCGTAGCACCGCCAGACGCTGCGCGGTGGACTTCACGCGATTGCTCGGTGGCCCGATCCACGTGACGATGCGCAGGTACCGTTTCGTCGAGGACGGGCTCCTGCTCGGCAAACGGAGACGGCGCAAGTCGTCGACGAGACGTGCCAGAACCGAAAGCTCTGGTACCGCAACGATGCCACCAGCGCCAAGACCGGCATCGAACGGTACAAGGCCGTCATGACCCACAGGGACCGGGTGCTGTTCGACGGGCTCGCCGAGATGCTCACCCGACCCGACGGTGACAAATGCCCGCAATGCCGCCGCCGTCCCGCTTACGGTGCAGAAGAGATCGGCACGTTCGGCCGGGTGGAGTTCTGCCAGTCATGCCGCAGTATCTGGCAAAACTACATTCAGTCCTTCCCCGACCGCGCCGGGAGCTTCCTTCCACGCCTCCACCTGAACTCCTGATCGTGCCCAAAGGTTTCGGTGGAAATGCCTTCGCCCCGTCCATTCGCCCCGGCCGCCCTGGTGCCCGATGTCGAGGGGAGTGGTTGAGGTGTGTTGAGTCGGTGAGGAGGCCGTTCTGGCGGAAATCGACAAGAGGATTGCCGTGTTGGCGTCGTGGAATAGGCCTGGGTACCGGAAGCAGCGCACGAAGCCGGAGAGGGAGGCGTTATTGGCGAGGTTCGAGCAGGGGCCCCGATGCGAGCCCGGCGATCATGAATCCTTGGCGTCTCTCCTTTCCTGTGACGTAGGTCGATAGAAGAACATGTAAGCGACTATGCCTGTGTTGCCGCATTCGTGTGCTGTACGGCTCTGGTTCAATCCGGAACTCCGAACAGATCTTTCAAGTGGTTGACGGACTGCTGCAGTGACCGTGTTGTGGGGTGTTGTGTCCCAAGAGCAGCCAATGCGCATCGTTCGGCTCTGGTGATCGCTGCGAGCGCTTCCGCGGCCTGCCTCAAATCGCGGTGCGTGGCGGCCAGGTTTGCCAGGCGGGTGGCGACGTCGGGGTGATTCGGGCCCAGCGCGGCCTCGGCGATGGCCAGCGCCCGTTGCTCCAATGGCAGGGCTTCGGCGGCCCGTCCCAGTGCACGGTGTGTGGCGGCCAGGTTCCCCAGGCGAATGGCGACGTCGGGGTGATCGGTGCCGAGCGCAGTCTCGGTGATGGTAAACGCCCGTTGCTCCAACGGCATTGCCTCAGCCACCCGCCCCAGTGCGTGATATGTGGCGGCCAAGTTTGCCAGGCGGGTGGCGACGTCGGGGTGATTCGGGCCCAGCGCGGCCTCGGCGATAGCCGACGCCCGTTGCTCCAATGGCAGGGCTTCGGCGGCCCGTCCCAGTGCACGGAGCGTGACGGCTAGGTTCCCCATCCCGATGGCGACGTCGGGATGGTCTGGGCCCAACGCTGCCTCGGCGATGGCTAACGCCCGTTGCTCCAACGGCAGTGTCTCAGCCACCCGTCCCAGTGCGCGGAGCGTGACGGCCAAGTTCCCCAGCCCGAGAGCCACGCTGGGATGGTCCGGGCCCAGTGCGGCCTCGGCGATAGCAACCGCCCGTTGCTCTAATGGCAGGGCTTCGGCGGCGCGTCCCAGTGCGCGATGGGTGGCGGCCAAGTGCCCCAGCCCGATGGCGACCTCGTGGTGATCAGGGCCCAGCGCGGCCTCGGCGATGGCCAGCGCCCGTTGCTCCAATGGCAGGGCTTCGGCGGCCCGCCCGAGTGTACGGTGCGTGCCGCCCAGGTATCTCAGCCGGATGGCGACGTCGGGGTGATCAGGGCCCAGTGCGGCCTCGGCGATGGTGGCTGCGATGGTGAGCATGTCATTGGCGCGTTGATACTCGCCCTGCGCGATCAGGAACAACCCTGTCTGGTTGAGCACTTGGCTGAGCTGCTCCGATGGGCGGGATGAGGCAGAGGCGGTGATCGCTTCCACATGGACGACAAGAGATCGCCAGACGGGCCAACCGGCCACTGCGGAGTCGGGGTCGGCGGGCATGGTCGTCTGGAGCCAGTCGAGGGCAAGGTCGCGGGCCGTACTGTGCCCGTCATCTTCGCTGGTGTCCTGGGCTTGGGACAGGACGGCGGCTCGGGTGAGGCGGTGCATCGCCACCACCTCATCGGTCAGGTCGATCATGCTGTGGGAGGCCAGGACTCCTAACGCTTCGTCTGCGGCCTCGGCGGCCTCCTCGTCCCCGCCGCCCAGCATCAGCCGAGGAATGTCCGCAGGCGCGTACTGCGCCAGTACCGAAACAAGTTGGGCGGCCTTCGGGGCCTGCTCTTGAAGGGTTTCCAGGGTGATGTCCCACAGGCGAGCGATGGTGGCCTGGGCCTTGTCGCCGTCGGCGGCCTTGGCGTAGTAGCGGGCCGGATGCTGTTTCAGCAACCCCAGATAGCGGGCCAACTTGATGCGGGTCTGACGAATGTAGGCGGCGGCCTGGTCCAACGCCAGCGGCAGATACCCGAGTTCCCGGGCGATCTCCGCAGAGGTCTGCCGGTCTTCTGGGGCGGTGTGCCCAGTGATGGTGGTGATCAGTTCGGCGGCCGGCGCTGGGTCGAGCAGCCCGAGCTGCAAGGTACGCGTGGTGCCGGGCCAGCGCACGTCCCGGCGGCTGGTGATCAGCGCATGCCCACCCTCCAGACGCCCCAACAGCGCGGCGACATGGGTTGGGTCGGTGACGTTGTCCAACAACAGCAGCCATCCCGGATGGGCCCGCAACCAGCCGACCGCCCACGCGGCGGCATCCTCGGTGGTCGCCGCCCGCGCGGCATCCTGGACCAGGTGATGGGTCAACGCGGCCAACCCGGCCTCGACCTGCTCGGGGCTCTCGGCGGTGATCCACCACACCGCCTCATACCGCTCCCGGGCCCGGTGGGCGTACTGCAACGCCATCTCCGACTTGCCCACCCCGCCCATCCCATACAGGGCCTGCGTCACCACCACCGTCTTATCTGCGGCGGCCAACACCTGTTCAAGCCACCGGTAATCGTCGTGGCGTCCGAGGAACACAGGCGTGGCCGGGCGCGGCAATCCGACGATTCGTGCGGCGGGCCGCACCGTTTCCGGCGCCGGGAGCGACACCGCAGCCTGGATGATCTCATCGCCGGTCTTGACGTTGCCAAAGTTGACACCGACCCCTGGCGATCGGGCCCCTGAAGTTTGTAGGTGGGTGGCAGGGGGGGAGCTTAACCGCTGCTCGGCTCCCGTGGCGTCGTCGGTCATGGCCGACTCGCTACTGGAAGGTGTTGCCATCGCCGGTCGCGATGATGCCGTGGTTGGTGTGCACTGCCGGGGACCGCTCCCCGGACGTCATCACCTGCACCCCCGTTCTGTGCGCGTGCCGGACCAACTGCTGGACCTGCGTGGCCAACTCGGTGTCTGTGGCCAGGATCGTGCGGATGGCCTTACGCAACGCGGCCTCGTTGTCAGCTACGTCGGGACCGTCGACCACATCGCCCAGCGGCTCGGGCACCTCCTCGCCGTCTGCGTGGACGCCGAAGATCCTCTGCACGGGCCGCTGCCCGAACCCCATCGTGGCATCGGCCACCTGTCCCAGCGTGCGCGCGAACATTGCACCCCGATAGGCGCTCGCCGCCGTGGTCACGTACTGCGTCACGTCCCCGGCTAACCGCACCAGATCCCCAGACATCCCCGCGCCTTCCCTAAACGATCACCAGTGACCGCAAAGCCACTGACCGTCACCAGGGAGGCTAGGCGCACCACCCTGCGTCCGGGACGTAAACACTCTCCACGACCGAAACCGGCCCACCCACCACTTCACCGATCCGGCTCGGCAACCATCCATACCCTGCACTGCTCAACGAGGCTCCGGGGTGCTCAATTGCGCGAACGGTGCACAATTTCGTGACAGACCGTTTCGTGCGAAGGAGGACCCCAGCCCTAGGAGGGGTCTGGAAAACAACGGACTTCCCCAGACCCGCACGCTCTCAACCGGTGCCGTGCCTTTCCCTCGTGGGACATGTGGGGCCGTCCTGGGGGGCGGCGGTCACGTCCTACCCTTTCGCCCGCAGTCCTGGCACTTGATCCACTCTTTGGGTTTGGCCTCGGTCTACTGGCCGCTGCCGAACTCGCACCAGCCTCCCTGCCCGTCACAGGTCGGCAATCTGACGCTGTGCCGCGCGTGCGGGGGAGAGGGCGGCGGTCTCGATGGTGCGCCGTGTGCGCGCTGCGCCGAGACGGGCATTGAAGCTGCCAAGCTGGAAGTGGTTCAGACGCTCCAGCGGGTCGGCGGCGAATTGCGGTTCGTCCCGCCCAAGACCGATGACTCGATGCGGACGGTTCCGCTACCTGACCTGTGTGTCACGGCATTGTGCGAGCACCGTGTCAACCAGGACAGGGAGCGGACGGACGCCTGGCCACGCTGGCAGGATCACGGGCTCGTCTTCCCTTCCCACCTTGGTACGCCGATGGAGCCCGACAACCTTCGGCGCAGTTGGGGCCGTATTCGGGCGGCGGCCGGCCTGGGCGCGATGCGGTTGCACGACAGACGGCACACGTGTCTCGCTGCTGCTGGAGTTCGGCGTCCCGCCGCACGTCGTCCGGAAAATCGTCGGGCACAGTGACATCGAGGTGACGATGACGATCTACGGTGTGATCACCCGGGGGTCGTCGCGGTGATCAGCCAGTAGCCGGCCGGGAGCCGGTAGCTGGGACCGGAGTCACCGTCAGGGACACCGAACCGGGTGAGGAGGCCGGCGGTTGCTGACCTGGCGGCTGCCTGCCGTGCAGGAGAGGCGGCCCGGTACGCCGCGCTCGCGGGGCCCATTTCGATAAGCCATTCGGCCACCGTGTCGGGTTCGTCGGTAACCTGCAGGGTGACATCGTGTGGCTGGATCGTGATGCCTTCGAAGCCGGCTGCGGTGAGTATGCGCTTGATGCGCGCCGGTTGCGCGAAGGCGAACGGGCCCGGTTCCTCGCCCAGCGGCAGCGGTGGCAGGGCGTCGAGATGGGGTGCGGCGCCGAGCACGGCCATCGCAAGCCAGGGGTTGGCCGTGCCGTCGCGGAAGACGGTCGCGGCCAGCCGGGCACCCGGGCGCAACGACCGTCGTATGGCGATGCAGCCGGCGACCGGGTCGGCCAGCAGCATCAGCGCCATGCGGGAAAACACCGCGTCAAACGGCGCGCCGGGCACGACGTCGGCCGTCTCGATATCAGCGGCGATGAATCGCAGGCCGGGGTGCCGGTCCGGGGGGAAGCGCCGGCGGGCGGCCGCCACCATCGACTCGGCCAGATCCACGCCGACCGCCTGGCCGGTCGGCGCGACGGCCGCCGCGAGGGCGGCGGTGGTGCCCCCGCAACCGCAGCCGACGTCCAGGAACCGCTCGCCGGCGCGTGGCCGCAACCAGGCCATCGCCGGCATGCCCAGCGGCCGGCCGAGATGATCGTGCCGGTCGGCGTGCCGGATCCAGCCGGGCGCGGTCTGCGTCCAGAATGCGAGATTGCGTGCCCGCAGGGACGCGGCGTCGGGCATCAGAACGGCAGTTCGGTGCCGTCGAGGGTGACCGACCGGAATCCGGCGGCCTTGCCGGGGTCGAACCCCTCCTGCTGTGCCGCGAGACCGGCCGCGCGGATCAGCCGCTCGGACTGAAAGCGACGGAACGCCTCCTCGCTCTCCCAGACGTTCATGATCCTCCAGCCGTCGGGGGCGGGACCGGCCACGTGGGCGAGCAGCCCGGGCGGCCGATCCGGCCCCAGGTGCTTCTCCACCAGCCGGTACTCGCTCTCGGTGACTCCGGGCATCTCCTGCAGCACTCCGAACGGCATCCCGGGCGACCTTTCGTTAGATGAAACCTCTATCCAATAGAAGACTACGCTTCTCACGTGGCTGTCAAGAGACGCTATGAATCGGCACGGCGCCGGCAGCAGGCCAGCCAGACCCGCCGGGCGATCCTGGACGCGGCGAGCCGGCTGTTCGTCGATCCCGGTTACGCCGCCACCCCGCTGACCGCGGTCGCGGCCGATGCCGGAGTCGCGATCCAGACCGTGTACGCGGTGTTCGGCAGCAAACGCAACCTGCTCTCCCAGCTCGTCGACGTCACCATCGCCGGTGACGACGAGCCGACCGCGCTGCCCGACAGGCCCTTCGTCGCCGAGATCCGCAGGCTCACCGACCCCCGTGACAAGCTCGCCTGCTATGCCCGGCACCTGTACCAGACCCACGTCCGCCAGGCCGAGGTGATGATCGCGCTCGCCGGCGCCGCCACCGCCGACCCCGACGTCGCCTCGATCTGGCGTAAGAACACCGAGGAACGTCGGCGGGGCATGACCATGTTCGCCACCGAACTCGCCGCCACCGGCCACCTGCGGCCAGACCACGACGTCGACAGCGCCGCCGACGTCCTTTTCCTCGCCATGGACGTCACCAACTACGACTGGCTCGTACGCGAACGCGGCTGGTCACCCGAACGTTTCCAACGTTGGTACGTGGACACGGTGGCCGCGGCGATCCTCGACCTCCCACCGCCGGAAGTCTGACGACCCCCAGCGCACTTTTCTGCCGCGACCGGGCGCTCCAGTCACAGGTAGCAGTGGATGATGCGGGCATGCTCGGCTGACGGATCACCGCGCCATCCATCATCGCCGTCTTCACGGTGCTTGGAATGGCGCTCCGGGCGATACCCACTTGGTGCTTTGATGTGTACCGACTGTGGCGGCGAAGATGGGAGGGCGCCGATGGCGGGGATCTGGCACGAGCTCGAAGGCGGCCGCTAGGTGGCGTTACAGGCCGAGCCGTTCGAGCGGGAGCAGATCCTGCACGACAGCATCGAGCGGGGCGCGGCGATGCTTCCACTCCCCGGTCAGCCGACTTTGGTGTTACTGGGGCGGGAAGTGCAGTTGGCAATGGTTACGCCGATCTGATCGCGGTGGAGGCCCAGACCGGACGGCCCGTGGTGATCGAGGTGAAACTCGCCTCCAACGCCGACCGCAGGCAGGTTTTCACCCAGACGCTCGGCTATGCCTCCTACCTTGCCGATCCCGCGCACCAGGAATTGCTAAGACGGTTGCTCGACTGGGCACAGCACCTACAAGCCGAGGGCTTGGCCACTCTCTACACCACCGTCGGAAAGGGACGCTGGGTGCTCAATGCACGCCTTCCCGGCCAGGGCCGGGGGCTGGTCACCGTCTGGAACGACCGCGGCGCCTACCTGAGCCCGCAGCGGTCGGTCTTCCAGGCCGAGGCACCGCAAACCTTAGCCCGTCTGGACCAACGTCTCCCGGGCGAGATTCGGCAGAACAACTACCTCACGAGCCCACTCGACCAGGACGTCCTCGCATTGCTCACCGCCGCCTACCGGGAGGCCCGTGGAGAGGAAAGGCGAGCCTGACGACACCCGGCCACATCCTCTTCTGCCGCAGACAGCGACGGCTTGACCCTCAATCGGACTCGTTCGCCAGCGGTGACCAGCGGTTCCTTGTTCAGTCGGCTGTGGCGAGCAATCGGCGTTCTGCGGTAGTCCTTCGTAGCGCTGTGCCCAGTCGCGGAGTCCGGCGGCGAGTCTGGTCGATGACGAGTCGAGGTAGCCGTCCGGGTTGCCGCCTCTGCTCCGGGCGGCCTCCTGCAACCCGCTTAGCATGATCTATTGGGTGGCCTGTATGAAGTTGCAGAAGGCGAGGCCTATCACCTGGGAGGGAACGATGCTGTTCAGGCGGGAGGTCCTTGAGGGGATCGCGGGCGGGCGGATCGACCGGGTGTTCCGGGTGTGGGCCGAACCGCGGGTCCGTGCGGGGAGCACCCAGCGCACCTGGGCGGGAATCATCGTGATCGACTCGGTCACGGCCGTCACCCCCGAGGAGATCACAGAAGAGGACGCCCTGCGTTCGGGCTTCAACGGCCGCGCGGCGCTGCTTACCGCTCTCTCCAAGAGCACCAAGGAGGGCGGCTACCACCGTGTCATGCTCCATCTCGGCGGGCCCGACCCCAGGTCGGAACTGGCCGACAACGCCGACCTGACCGACCAGGAATTGGCCGACCTCAAAGCCGCCTTGGACGCCATCGACACCCGCAGCCGCCGCGCCCCTTGGACCCGCGAGGTCCTCCGTCTCATCGAGGACCACCCCGGTCTGCGCGCCCTGGACCTGGCCGAACACCTGGACCGCGACAAACTCCCTTTCAAAGCCGACGTCCGCCGTCTGAAAGCCCTCGGACTCACAGAAAGCCTGGAGACCGGTTACCGCCTCTCACCCCGTGGCAGGACCGTCATGGCCTACCTACGGTCCTTGGCCGAATGATCTATCCCGGGTGCTGCTTCAGCCCTGACATCGTCTCTTGCCACCGAGCGTTCGGGAATGCCCTCTTCTGCCGATGAGTGGGAGATCGGTGTGCTTGGCGCGGGGTTGCAGAGGGCGTTGGGGGTGAGCGGATCTGTATCCATCTGTGGTCGCCAGGGACGGCCCCACCAGAAGAGCTTTTCGAGGGGCCGTCGGTTGGTTCAGCGTGTGCCGCTGGTGGGTGGGCTTGGATCGCGGGGGCTTACCAGGCCGCTCTGGTAGGCGAACACGACGAGCTGGGCGCGGTCGCGCGCGCCGAGCTTGGTCATCGCCCTGCTGACGTGGGTCTTGGCCGTGGTGGGGCTGAGCACCATGGTTTCGGCTATTTCGTCGTTGTTCAGTCCGTGGGCGACCAAGGCGACGACTTCACGTTCCCTGTTGGTCAGCGACTCCATTCCAGCCGCGGCCAGCACGTCCGGTGGCCGGGCGACGAACTCACTGATCAGCCGGCGGGTGACCGCGGGAGACAGCAGGGCTTCCCCGCGCTCGGCTACCCGTAGCGCCTGGAGCAACTCGGCGGGGTGGGTGTCCTTGAGCAGGAAGCCGCTCGCCCCCGCCCGCAGTGCGCGGAAGATGTACTCGTCCAGCCCGTAGTTGGTGAGGATGACGACGCGGACGCCGGCCAGCCGCGGGTCGGCGACGATCTGCCGGGTCGCCTCGATGCCGTCGAGCACCGGCATCTGGATGTCGACCAGCGCGATGTCCGGGCGGTGCTCCACGGCCAAAGCGATCGCCTGCTGCCCGTCGGCGGCCTCGGCGACCACTTCGATGTCGTCCTCGGAGTCGAGCAGTGACCGGATCCCGCTGCGGATCAGCACCTGGTCGTCGGCCAGCAGGACACGGATCACGCCGCCGCCCGGATCGGCAGTTCGGCGCGTACCCGGAAGCCGCCGTCCCCGTGCGGCCCGGCGTGCAGACGGCCGCCGAGCGCGGCGACCCGTTCGCGCATGCCGATCAGGCCGAGCCCCTGGCCAGCCGACGGGACACCGGCTGCGGCGCCGTCATTGTCCACCTGGACGATCAGCTCGTCCGGCCCGTACCGCACCTGCACCGTGGCGCTCGCCCCCGCGGCGTGCCGCGAGACGTTGGTGAGCGCCTCCTGCACGATGCGGTAGGCGGCCTGGTCGACGTCGCGCGTGAGCCGGCATCGCGCGCCGGTCACCGTCACGGTGACCTGCAACCCGGCCGTGCGTGCCCGTGCCACCAGGCTTTCCAGCTGGCCGAGGCCGCTGCTCGCGCCGTCCTCGTCGGTGCGCAGCACGCTGAGTGTGGCCCGCAGTTCCCTGGCGGCGTCCGCGCCGGCCTCTTGGATCGCCAGCAGCGCGGGCGGCACCTCCTCGCCGCGCTTGCCCGCCAGGTGCACCTCGACGCCGGCGTGCACCTGGATCACCGAGATGCTGTGCGTGAGCGAATCGTGCAGTTCCCGTGCGATGCGCAACCGCTCCTCTACGGCTCTGCGCCTGGCGGCCTCGTCCTTGGTTCGCTCCGCCTCCTCGGCGCGCTGCTCCACCTCGCGCAGGTGAAGCAGCCACATGCGGGCGGCGACGAGCATGACGCCGGCGGAGATGAGCCATCCGGCCCCGTAGAGCCTCCGCAAGCCGCGATCGGTACGCATTCTCCGAGGATACGGGCCGGTTCTGCGGACGCGTCCTGCCGCTGGACCCATTGCCGGCTACTCCCGCCGTAGTACACGGGCGGACGGCTGACTCCCTGCTGAGCAGGAAAAAGACACGTCCTGTACCCGACGACCGAAACCTGCGGGGTCGGCACCATCGTCCCCATGACACAGATATCGAGCAGCGAACGTCCCGCAGCAGCGCTGGACACGGTCGCGGAGGTGCTGAGGCCGGGGGACGAAGGCTATCCCGAGTCCGCGTCGATCTTGTTCGCCGACGGCACGCCCGACCTGGTGGTCCGTCCCCGCGATGCGGCCGGGGTAGCGGCGGCGCTGCGCTACGCGGCCGAGACCGGGCTGACCGTGACGGTACGGTCGGGCGGACACAGCATGGCGGGGTTGAGCACGAACACCGATGGAATGATCATCGACACGCGGCGGATCGATGGTGTGCGCCTGCTGGACCCGGCCTCCGGGCGGGTGCGCGTCGGTGCGGGCGCGACCTGGGGTGCGGTGGCCGCGGCGCTGAGCCCGCACGGGCTGGGGCTGACCGCGGGAGACACCAGGCAGGTCGGTGTGGGCGGGCTGACGCTGGGAGGCGGCATCGGCTGGATGGTACGCCGGCACGGGCTGGCCATCGACAGCCTGGCGGCGGTTCGGCTGGTCACCGCGGACGGCCGGCTGATCGGCGCGGACGCCGTCGAGCACGCCGACCTGTTCTGGGCGCTGCGTGGTGGCGGCGGCAACTTCGGCGTCGCGGTCGGCTTCGACTTCATCGCCCAGCCGATCACTTCCGTGCATTTCGGGACGATCAGCTACCAGGCCGGCGACCTGCCGGGACTCATCGCCGGCTGGCGCGATCTGATGCGGGCCGCCGACGAGAGGCTGACCACGACGCTCAGCTTCATGCCGGCGATGCCGGGGCATCTGGCGGGCGTCACGCTGACGTGCTGCTACGCCGGTTCGGACGGCGGTGAGGCGGAGCAGGCGCTGCGTCCGTTCCGGGAACTCGCCCCGGTCACCTCCGACGGCATCAGAGCCGTGCCCTACGCCGAAGTGTTCGAGGACGCCGGACCGCTGCCTCCCGGACTGCGCATGGAGGTGCGCAACACCTTCTTCAGCACGCTCGACGACGCGCGCGTCGCCGCCGTCGCCGAACTGTTCACCGGCGGCGGAGCGGCGCTCTCGCTACGCAGCATGGGCGGCGCGGCCGCACGCGTCAGCCGGGACGCGACCGCCTTCGCCCACCGAGACGCCGAAGTCATGGCGGCGGCCGCCTTCCTGGTCCCGGACGCCGCGCCGCCCGGGCTCCTGGATCAGGCGTTGCGCCGGTGGTCGCAGGTGAGCGCCCTGGGCTCGGGCGCTTACATCGAATTCCTCGGCTCGGCCGAACCCTCGGAGGTCGCGGCGGCCTACCCGCCGGACACCTACCGGCGCCTGGCCGCGGTCAAACGCCGCTACGACCCCGGCAACGTGTTCCGGCGCACCCACAACATCCTCCCTGCCTAGTCGTTGCTCGGTCTCGTGAGGTTGCGAACTCGGCTGGCGGTGGGAGGCCGGTTGAAGCGTTCGACCTTGCCGTTGGTCTGCGCCCGGTAGGGGCGGGTGCGTCTGTGGGTGATGCCGGCGTCGGTCAACGTGTCGCGCCAGAGCCGGGAGCGATAGCAAGCGCCGTTGAATGTCGGTCAGGACGCAGGCCACGGTGATGTCGACGGCGAGGAAAGACTGCGCCCGGTGCCAGAACGCGGTGGGGATTCCTTGGGCTCGTCGGGCAGGATCTGGGTGTAGGCCAACCGGGAGTGGTCGTCGACGGCGCTGTGCAGGAACGGGTCAGCACGTGATGCACGGTGGAGGGGGGCCAGGCACCGAGCAGGTAGGCGATGCGGGGCCGGTCCCCAGCGGCGGGCCGCGACGGCCGGGGTCCTCGCCCTCGGCATCACGGACGGCCTGGTGTTCGCCGCGGTGGGCACCGCGACATTCGCGCTCGGTCGCGGCCTCCAGGTCGCCCCGGCACCGCCGTTCGCCAGCTGGACGTGGTCCTGGCGGCAGGCCGCCGTGGGCGCGGCCAAGGGCGGTGCGGTCGCCTTGACGGTGAACGCGGTGGTGATGACCACCCTCCAGTCCACCATCCCGAACGGGATCTTCGTCTGGATCGGCTGGGGGAGCATCGTCCTCGCCTTCTGGGCCCTTCACATGGCGCTGCATCGTGTGGACTCGGCCGCGACACGCGGTGGCGCCGTGCTGGGTGCCGCCGCCGGGCTGGCGGTCGGGGTCGCGGTCGGTGGCATCGAGAGCGTCTGGCAGGACGCGCTGGGCGTACACAACCTCGTCCACGGCTGGCCCGGCGTCAGGGAGACACTCGGTTACTGGTTCGCCCACTTCCCGGACGGCTTCTTCAGCGGCGTGAACGTTGGCGCTGCGGCAGGGCTGTTCGGCGCGGCCGTCGGCGGCTGGGCCGGCGGTGTCGCTTTCGGGTTCTGCTTCGCGCTGCTCGGCTCGGTGCCCGGCGGCCTGGTGATGGCCCTGGTGTTCGCCCTCGGCCACGGCATGGTGCCTGACGAGGAGGCGGCACCCGCCACCCCGGCCGCCGCGCTCCGGACGTCGGCACGTGTCGCCGCCGTCATCTTCGGCGCGTACATCGCCCTGGCCGCGCTCGCCCTCGGCGCCGTCGGCTATTTGGACGGACCTGTGCCCGAGACCACCGCCGTTCTGGTGGTCGGCCTGGCCCTGCTGGCCGGTTCAGGACCCGCCCGGAGCTGGCTTGCCTACTGGTCGACCCGGTGGAGCTTCGCCATCCGGGCCGTCCTGCCGTGGACGCTGTACCGATTCCTGGACCAGGCGGCCGAACGCGCGCTGCTGTTCCGCGAGGCAGGCGGATACCGCTTCGTCCATACGAGCTTCCGGTCGTATCTCGCGGGACGGCCTGAAGACGACTTCACAACGGACGGCCGTGTCCCCATCCGCTCCACTCCCGCGTGGACGACCAACACCACCGGCTCGGCGGCCAATGACTACGAGGTGCTGCTCCAATGGTGGTCAATCTCCAGCACCCGGAACGCCCTGGGACAGGCCCGCTCGGCCTTGACCGGCTCGCGGCCCGCCCGGGTCACATCGTCCCTGCTCGGCCGTGCGGTCTCCTGCATGCTGCCATGGTTGCTCTGGGCGTTGGGGGCCTACGTCGTCGGTGGGATGGCCGCTGCCGCCCTCTGGGATACCGACGGCGTCAAAGCGGGCCTGCTCTCGACGCCGATTGGAATCGCCGCGAGGATCCTTTGGCCGTTCATGTGCCGGTGGCGGTGGCCCCGGGATGCCGCACCGCGGCTCTTGGACGCGGCGAGAAATGGGTTGCGGCAGCTGGACACGCGGTACCCCAACGTCCTGCCAGCGGTGTTGTGGACGGCCGGGGGAGCGGGCGCCGGATTCGTCCTGAGCACGTTCGTCGTTGCCGTGCCAGGGACGTCCGCCGGATTCGACTCGGCGGCCCGGTGGGTGTTGATGGGGGCCCTGGCACTGACGGGATTGGTGCTATTCCCGCCATCGTCGCCACCCCCGCCAACGGCCGCCCAGGTGGTGATCGTAGATGTCCTGCGGCATCTGGCGGATGTGTCGCTTAGCGATGCACGGTCCACTTCGCCGCCACCGGATCGCCATGGGGACGGCGATGGCTGGGTTGCGCCCGGTGGCGTGCGTGTACGCGCTCGTCAGGCCAAGCTGCTGCCGGGCATGCCTCGCAGGTGCGGAGCCGCCGCAGCCCGACAGTCACTCACCCAAGGCGTCCTGAGAATTGGGCCGTACGTGGACCAAGGCCCCTACGCCCCAACGACCTGCCGATCTGCCACAGGACAGGCACCCGCACGGACTCCGTCACGCCTTCGCAGCGGTCAAGCCCCCCGGGGCCCGGGATCGGCCATGGCGGGTCTGCGCCCACCACGATGACTTCCACGACACCGACGTCCCTCGACCTTATGAACGACAGTAGACACATCGCGCCAATAGAAGCAGGGATGCGCCGGGACCGCCGTTTACCGGGGTCGGGCTGGGTCGGGACACTCTCTCCAGGCGAATTTGTAGACGTCGTCGTTGGGCAGTTCTATAAAATTCTTCTTCGACTTGTCCGAGGTGCCGATGTCGACGAGCAGGCCCGTCTGGATGCGGATGAGCCTTTCGTCACCGCAAGGTTTGTACCTCAGTTCGGTGTCGGGGGCTGGAAGTTGCCGGACCCCCTTGAACGGGCCGCTGATCCTCTCTACTCTCGTCATCGGACCCGGATCGCCCGGGAAGAAGATCCGCGAGGTCAGAACAGCTGAGGCACCGGATCCCAGTTGTCCCCGAACGGTGTAGTCCACCGGCCTGACGGCAAAGGTGTGGCTTGACGGAGTATGGGCATTAAGGAATAGGTCACAATGCTTCCGGTAATCATTTGACCCTGAGCCGGCGCCGTCCTTGGCGACCATTGAGCCCAGCCGGACGGTGAATCCGGTGTAATCCTTCTTAAGAGAGATCTCTACCTCTTCAGGCGGTCCGGGTGGGCATCCTGTACCTTCGTATCCCACCACCTCCAGGGTCATCTCCTTCGGCGGGAGGGGGTCCGCGGATGCCGCGGTGGAGGCCAGGCAGGGCAGGGCGAGAGTGGCACTCAGGGCCACGAGCAATGTGCGTTCGGTGTTCATCATTGGGCAGCACTCCAGGCCAGGCGTGTGTGAAGGCCGTGCCGGTGGGCGGTACAGCCGCGGTGACCCTGGCGCCGGGAATCCATGATCATATTAATTCTGGGTAATGAACCTTGTCAATGTTGAATTCCTTCAGTTTCTTTCATCTTTTAACTTGAGGAATCGCGTTCAGGGTCGCCTGAACGCCGCCGGGGTCGAACTGGGGGGCAGGCCTTCGTTTGGTGGGTGATCCGGTTTGGCCTCGTCGGCCACCTTGCTAAGCGGTATTCCAGCAGTCGTGTCGGAATGCGGATGTAGTGCTCGCGCGTATGTCGCCGGGCATGGCCCTCTTCACGTCCGGCGGCGCGGTTGGCGGCGACGCTTGGGGGTGGAGCGCTTCGGCGGGGGCTTCTTACCGGTGGGCTGCTGTTGCGGTTTGCGGCCACGGGAGCTGTTGGGGGTGCGGCCGCGGACGATGCCGATCAGTTCCTCCATGAGGTCGGTCGTCACAGCCTCGAGCCAGGCCAGACCGATCTGGGACTGAGGAGCGTCGGTCACGGTGCGGTAGGTGAGGTCTTTGCGGTGGTGGAGGCGGGCCAAAGACTGCGGGAGCAGCAGGACGCCGGCCCCTGACGCCACCAACTCGATCGCGATAGCGGTGTTCTCGGGACGGGTGAAGGCGAGCTGCCCGGGGCGGTCGTCCCAGGCCAAGACGTCGTCGAGCGGTTCGAACACGTCCTCGTCGACGAGATCGGCAAGCTCCACCTCCTCCACCGCGGCCACGGCGTGATCCTTCGGCACCACCACCACGGTCGTCTCCAGGTACAGCGGGATCACATGAAGGGCCGCACGGTCGACGGGCAGGCGTACGAACGCCGCGTCCACACCACCGTCCCGCAGCAGGGGGACGACCTCTGCGGCGGGCATCTGCACCAGCCGAAGTGGCACCTCCCGCACCCGCTCGGCCCACACCCGAGCCCACTTCCCGGGCGTCACCCCTGGCACGTAGGCAAGCCGGAATTCACCATTGGTCACTTCTTCAGCCTAGCCACGCCCAGGTGGCTCCCTCCCGCTGGATACCCTTGGATCATGAGCACGTCCAGGACGAAGACGCCGCAGACCATGAAACCCGCGACCGCGGCCAAGAAGCTGGGAATCCTGCTTTCAGCAGCGCCCGCCGAATTTCAGGAAGGCCCCGTCTCTCGAAACGAATTGAACGCGCTCCAAGCCGACCCGCCCTCGTGGCTCGCCGACCTGCGCCGCGAGGGCCCTCACCCCCGCCAGGTCGTCGCTGCCAGGCTCCGCGTCTCCGCTTCAGGTCTAGCCCGCGCCGGCATCACGGGCCCCCTCACCACAACCGAGATCGAGAACCTGAAGGCCGAGAACCCTGACTGGCTGGAACGCGAGCAAGCCATCCAGGCCGAAGTCCGCAAGGAGAACCTCCGCCTCAAGCAGCAGCGCGCCAAGGCCTGACTCACGCGATCCCTCAGCCGCCGGTCGGCAGGACATCCGATCCGGCGCTTCTCCAGGTAGCTTCAACCTGCTCTACCGCTACATCACCCAGGGCCGGGCCGAGGGCGCCCGGCCCGTCATCACCCCACGCCGCCTCGCCCGGTTTTCACTCACCTGCCCCGATGACCTGCGGAGGCCGAAACCCGGCTACTGCGGAAACTCACGGCTGCTTGCCCGGAGCTGGCCGAGCTCGCCCGCCTGGTCCGCGGCGCCGAACTCCTCACCCCGCTCGAGGGCAACGATGCCAATCTCACCGCTTGGATCACCGACGCCCGAGCCGCTGACCTGCCCCACCTGCACGGCTTCGCCAATGGCCTCGAACTCGACCGCGACGCGTTGAACGCCGGCCTCCACCACCGATTACGGGACAGAGCCGTTAACACTGGACAGACCCCATTCAGCCGAGCGCGCCGCTGTTGTTCGCGGGCGGTGGGCGGTCTGTGGTTGATCCACTTACAGATCTTTGCCCGGTAGACCGGGCGGTCGAAGGCGGTGTGGTGGAATTGTCCCGCTGTGGGGGACGAGATGGAACACTGTCGGTGAATCGGATGGGTTGGGAGGGCCGCTGTGGGATGGTCGGATGGGCGGATGGGCGGGTTCGATGTCGAGACCACCGGTGAGGATCCGGATCAGGCCAGAATCGTCGCCGCCGCCCTTGTTCTGGTCGGCGCCGATCGGCCTCGTCACGCGTTCCGCCTGCTGATTGATCCGGGCATCGACATTCCGGCTGCGTCGACCGCGGTGCACGGAATCACGACCGAGCAGGTCCGCTCCGAGGGCCGTGCACCCGCCGACGCGTTGGCCGAGATCATGCGGCTCCTGCATACGACGTGGGAACGCGATGTACCGGTGGTGGCATTCAACGGTTCCTATGACTTCACCGTCCTTGACCGGGAACTGGGTAGGCATCTGGATACCGAGGTCTCGGTCACCGGTCCGGTGGTGGATCCGCACATCATTGATCGGGCGCTGGACCGTCGTCGTGGCAAGCGGACCCTGGAAGAGACTTGTCGTCACTACCGAGTGAAGCTCGACAGCGCACATGACGCCACCCAGGACGCCCTCGCCGCTGCCCGACTCGCCTGGAGGCTTGCCCGGCGCTATCCGTCACAAGTTGGTGAGCTGGCATTATCGGAACTGTACGACAAACAGGTGGCGTGGTCCCAACAGTGGGCCGACTCGCTCAACCAGTACTGGCAGTCGCAGGGCCAAGACAAGACCATCGATGGCACCTGGCCGGTCCGACCCCGCCGAGCTTGAACACCACAGAAACCTCGTACCACCAGCACACCAATCGCTCGCGTTGATCACTCTCACCTCGAGCCGTTAAGCGCACCACAGACCGCAATACACACGCTCGCACCGTCGGCCGCGCTCAGGATTGCCGTCCGGGGAACCGTGTCGGCCCGATGGTACGGTCCCGCCCGCTGCGGTCGGCCCCCTTAATCCTGGGGCTGCCCAGTATCGGAGTCTCCTCCGATACTGGGCAGCCCCAGGATCGGAGGAGACTCCGGCCTTCATCCCCCGAGTTTGGGGGACTGCGTTGTGCTCGTTCTGGTCGCCCAATTGAGGAGGGTGAACCCAGCGCCGAACCCAGCAGGGTGCATGAGCCGTACCGACGATCGCGGCTACCGACATGACCCGATCATAGCCAGGGCGTGTTACCTGTTCAGGAGCTCGCGGCTCGCTTGTGGCGTTCCTTCTTAGGTATAGCTTCCTAGATTTACCCAATCATTCATGGCAGCCGTCAGCAGGTTTCCTACGGTCTCCTTAGTCTCCGCAAGAGCCAGCTCGATGAAGCACTGACAGCTAGTAAGATCATCGCCATTCAAGGAACACAAGAACACGCCGGTTACTTGTAGGGCACGGGCAACGGCTACTAGTTCGGTTTCCATAGGCAATGGAAGTCTTGAGGTCAACTCCTGAGCGAAAGTCTTGACTACCCTGCCGGCGCCGAAGAGAAACGCGACTTCGCCAGCGACGGAACCTACAAAGCCATGAATTGCGTCCTTGCCATTCAAAATGGCCGAAGCAATCTCCGCCAAAAGAGTGCACTTCCTGTGGTGACGACGGGAAGTTATCTGAAGCCAAGTATCTTCAGAGACGTATCGCCTGGCGCGATGGTTGACGGCATCTTGCCATGCACCAGAGATCACCTGGTTACACGAATTGGCGGTTTCTCGCACCCTTCGCAGGCGCTGTTCCTGCGTCCGACGGACACTCTGAGTGCCGATAGCACTGCTCGGCCTTCGAGTTGGCGGTGCTTGGCGACGGGGCGACTGAGGAGCATAGGTTCTCCTACGCGGACTTCTCGCTTTAGATGGTTTCGGCCCGGCTTCCGGCATCCCCTTGTGGTGCCGACATCGTTGACCAGCCTTCTTCACTGGATTTTTGCAGAGAGTCCCGCGATCAGTTCTCGCCCGGCAGCGTGCCATGAGCGAATGATGCGACCGACCATCGATTGATCACAATGCAGAATTGCACACAAACTCATCATGTGGGTCACTTCAATCAGCGTTACCTCAGCGTCCTCACCCGCCAGTTCCCACGCCCGCCGGCGTGCCCCCGCCCGCGCCGTGCGGATCGCCCGCGACGCCTGAGGTCCGGCCTCGGCAAGCGCTTTGACCAGCCGTGACACTGTCGGATCGGACGCCACCGGCCCGAACAACCGCGACGAAGATCGCAGTCCTGCGATGTCGCAAGGCAGTCCTCGCTCAGCGCCAGCGCGACCGCACGATCCGCCACGATCTTCCCCAGTTCGTGCACCGCCCGCGGCGCCCGCCACCGCGCGAGCGCCCGCGACAAGCCGCGATCTTGGCGTTCCGGCGTTTAGTCTGCACGTGAAAAGTGCTCCCGAACTCGGACGGACAGGACCTTCAGCAAGCCCTGTCCTCCCAGTTCAGGAGCACTTTTCTCAGGTCAACCACAAGGCGACACCCACGCCCCCGCGAAAGCGGGAGGCTAGTTGCAGTCGTTGGGAATTGCCTCGCCCTTGAGCATGTCGGCGGCGAGGTCGAAGGGGGTGCCACCGCTCTGCGCCGCGGGGATGACACCGGAGTGGTTGGCGTCCGGGAACTCCTTGTAGTAGATGTCGGCGCCCCGGGTGCACAGATTGCGGATCATCCGCTTGGTCGTCGGTGGCTTGACAGTGGACTCGTCCTTGCCGCCTTGGAAGATGGCGACCGGTACACGCATGGTCAGCGAGGACGGATCTTGTGCCTTGATGTAGCTCATCAGCTTGTCGGCGTCCGGACCTTTGGTCAGGTACTGACCCGGCTGGAGTTGCGGGAGTCCGAACAGTGCACCGATGCATTCGGTACGAGCCTTGCTCAGCTGCGGCTTCATCGGGTCGGCCACCAGCTTGTTCAGGTCGATCCCAGGATTGACGGCCCACGCTGCGAGTGCGGTCACCGAGATGTAGGGTTGCGCTCCTTGAGCGACCGGTTCGCCGTTCAGCACATCGCGGAAGAACTTCTCCACGCCCGGGCCGGTGGGGGCATATGCGATCGCGCCGCGCAGTCTCAAGTGCCCCCTCGTGGCCGACGAGGTACCGGCGGCCCACACTGCGGTTCCGCCGCCTTCGCTGTGACCGGCCAGGATCCAGTCGTCAGCGAGTTTGTGGCTGATGTCGTGCGCGGCCGTCACGGCGTTGATCGCCGCGTCCGCGTTGCTGCGTCCGTGCAAGAGAGGCCGCGGCGCCGCCTGCCCCCAACCGACGTAGTCGGTGCGTACGACCGCGTAACCGCGTGCCAGCCATTCGTTGAGCGTGGCGTCGAGGGAACGGCCCCCCAGCAGCGACGGCGCGCACTGCGGAGCGAAACCCGACGTACCGGGCGCCCAGCCGAGAACGGGGAAGCCGCGGCGCGGCGCGGTGCCGCGCGGCAGGTCCAGTCGGCCGTAGGTCACGGTCTTCTCTCCCGATGACCCGGTCGAAACGTAGGAGAACGAATAGCTCTTGGCTGCTGCCGACATCCCGTTGCCGCTCGCTGCACGTACGGTGAGTAGCTGACCAGGCCTCACCTCGGTTTTGGGCACATTTCCGCGAGACGATGTGAGGTATTGGGGTTCGGCGGCGTTGACTCGCGAGACCAGGTGGTGCTGCCCGTGACTCGCGGCCACGATCGATAGTCCGGCCAGGGTGATGAACGACGTAGCCGCTACTGCCGAAAACAGTCGCATCGGACCCTCCTAATCGGTTTCTTGATGGGGTTGTTGGTCACTGGACCAAAACGCGTTACAGCACGAGCTGCCAGCGGATTTGGAGTCTCGGTTCACGACGTCGGAAGGTCGCCGAGATGGGATCCGGCCCCTGCCGGAATGAGCCGATGAGGGAAGACGTCGTCTACGCCGGGTCGCGGATCAGCACTCGCCCAAGGAATGCGGCGACTCATTGCTGGGATACAGGCGACCAACATGGCCACCAGGCTGCGGCTGACCTTGACCGAGATGTCCGCGGACATGGACAGAGCCGAGGTCGCGAGCTGGATCCGAGCGGATCGAGCGGATCGCGGCGATGGACGGCGACATCCTGGCCTCCGATCGTGTGCCACTTTGTTCAGAGCAAAGACTCTTATAGGTGAGAGAACTTGTCAACCCCAATCGAGTGTTCGGCGTCGGATCGGCATCTCCCGCAGGAAGGAGTGCCAGCTCAGCCGGTACGTGCGGAGGTGACAAAGCGCAGGGGTGGGTCTGAGGGGTGCCCGCGTTGGCATCGAAACATCTCAGCGTTAATTCATCCCTGGCTCGAAAGGAGAAGAGTCGTGGGCCTGCGGCCCCTGCCCATCGCACGGCCGGAGCACGTCCCCTCAGCCTCATCGCCACCACCCGGACGTTGGCCTGCGCGGCCCGGTCCCACCGTCCGCCGACATCCGCGACACCCGGAACCGCAGGGCGACCAGTCGTCGGCGGCCCCGGCCGCGAACATCTGCGCGGCGGCCGGCCGCGCCTGTGCCGCTCGAATCTTGGGTGAGGCCGGGCGATCCCAGGGCCTCCACTCAAGACCACCCGTCCGGAGCCTGGCGAAGCTGCCACCATGCGAGGCCGGGCTACAACGGATCGTCGATCACCCGCCGAACGCCTGGCGTTTGTGAGGGCTTACCGATTGGCGGCTGAGGGTGGCCAGGGATCGGTTGAGATGTGACCACACTTACTGGCCGCCGGCCCAGGGGAGGGGATGGTCGCCGAGGTCCCAGTACAGGCTCTTCTGGCGCATGTACGACTTGATGCCCTCGCGGCCCTTCTCGGTGCCCAGGCCGCTGGCCTTGTGGCCGCTGAACGGGGTGGAGATGCTGAACTGCTTGTATGTGTTGATCCACACGGTGCCGGCGTCGATGGCGCGCGCGATCCGGTAGGCGCGGCGGTAGTCCCGGGTCCAGATGCCGCATGCGAGCCCGTAGTCGTTGTCGTTGGCCTGCCGTACCAGGTCCGCCTCGTCGGCGAACGGCAGGACGACCGCGACCGGCCCGAAGATCTCCTCACGGCAGATCGGCGCGTCGTTGGAGACTCCCGCGAGCACCGTCGGCAGGTAGTAGGCGCCGCCGTCGTAGACGCCGCCCAGCGGGATCGAGCCGCCGCACAGCACCCGCGCCCCCTCGGTCACTGCGGCCTCCACCATCCGCGCCACCCGGTCGCGGTGCTCGCCGGTGACCAGCGGCGCCACCTGGGTAGAGGGGTCGGTGCCGGGCCCCACCCGCAGCCGCCGCGTCCGGGACACCAGTGTGCCGACGAAGTCCTGGTAGACGCTCTCGTGGACGAACACTCGCGAGCCGGCGACGCAGCTTTGCCCGGTGGAGGAGAAGATGCCGAACAGCACCCCGGCGATGGCCCGCTCGACATCGGCGTCGGGGAAAACGATGGTCGGCGACTTGCCGCCCAGTTCCAGGGTGACGGGCATGATCTTGTCGGCCGCCAGCCTGCCGATGGCCCGTCCGGTGGCCGTGCCCCCGGTGAAGGAGACCTTGCCGACCAGCGGGTGCCGGACGATCGCGTCCCCGACGACCCGGCCGGAGCCGGGGAGTACCGACAGCAGCCCGGCCGGCAGGCCCGCCCGCTCGCAGACCCGGGCCAGCAGCAGTGACACGCATGGCGCCCAGACCGAGGGTTTCAGCACGACCGCGTTGCCCGCCGCCAGCGCCGGCGCCGCCTTCTGCGCGTCGCTGGCGATCGGGGAGTTCCACGGCGTGATCGCGCCGACAACGCCGTACGGTTCGTGTGCGGTCATGGTGAGGTAGGGGCCCCGGGAGGGGGTGACCGCCTCCTCCATCGTCTCCAGCGCGGCGGCCATGAAGCGGAAGGTGCCGGCGGCGCTCAGCGCGAGGGCGCGCGTCTCGGCCAGCGTCTTACCGGTGTCCGTCGTCTGCACTGCCGAGATCTCCTCCGCGGTCGCGGCGATCGCATCACCGATCGCGCGGAGCACGGCGGCGCGCTCGTGCGGCAGCGCGTCCCGCCAGCCGCTGTCATCGGCGGCGGCTCGGCCGCGGGTCACCGCGTTCTCCACGTCGTCCACCGAGGCGCCGTGGAACCGGTGGAAGACGCGGCCGGTGGCGGGGTCGACGGCCTCGATCGGTTCGCCGCCGCCGCGCTCCCAGCGCCCGCCGACGAAGATCTCGTCGGCGCCGAGTGGTACCTTCCTCACCTGTTGTCTCCTTAGATTAAAGATACTTACCTCTTAGATTCGACCACCTGAGTGCGCTCAGCGCACCCATGCTCGGCGGGACTTCAAGCAGGAACTCCGTACAAGGGAGAGGCTTCAGTGCCCGGTTGACTCCCTCAGGTTGCGCGATCCATGATAGAAGTAGCTTAGCACTGAGGCAAAAATGACTGAGGGGAGCCCGAATGAGCACCGTGGAGACGCACACCGACCTCGAGACGCTGATCGATGCGTGCATCGCCTCGCGGGAGAGCCGTTACGAGGACTGGGACACGCTGGGCTTCCAGGCGGCGGCCGGCGGCGACCGGTTCCGGCGTGGCCAGATCCGCTACATCGGCTCGGGTGCCACTGGGAACCACGAGGACGACGCCCGCACCCTCCCGGCCGAGCACTTCACCTTCTCCAACATGCGCCTGCCCGCCGGCGCCGTCGGCCCCGAGCACACCCACCACGACGCCGAGGAGGTCTTCTTCGTGCTGGAGGGGACGCTGGAGGTCGCGCTGCACGACGTCGAGGACGGAACCAAGACAGCGAAGCGGGTGCTGGGCTACCGCGACCTGATCCGGGTGCCCGCCGGGGTGCCGCGCAGCCTCAGGAACGTGGGCGAGACGGACGCGCTGTTCTGCGTCGTCATCGGCTCCCGCAAGCCGCGGCTGCCGACCTATCCCGAGTCCTCCGAGATGTACGGCGTCACGCGCTGACCGCGCGCATGCGTTCATGGGCGAGCACAGTCCGGGAGGCCCAGCCATGAGTAACGACGAGTCGCGGTCGCTCCAAGTCACCCAGATGACCTGGGAGGCGGAGGGCGTCTTGAGCCTGCGCCTCGCCGACCCGTCCGGGAGGCCGCTGCCCGCCTGGGAGCCCGGTGCCCACCTCTCCCTCGGGCTGGGCGGCGGGCTCACGCGGGAGTACTCGCTGTGCTCGCGCCCGGACGACAGGACCGGATGGGCGGTGGCGGTGCTGCGCGAGCCCGCCTCGCGCGGCGGCAGCGCGTACGTGCACGAGCGGCTGCGGGTGGGCGAGATCGTCACCGTGACCGGCCCCCGCAACACCTTCGCGCTCGAACCGGCGAGCGGCTACCTGCTGGTGGCCGGTGGCATCGGGATCACCCCGATCCTGGCCATGGCCCGCGACCTGCACGCCCGGGGGGCCAACTGGCGGATGCTGTACGCGGGCCGGTCACGGCCGCGCATGGCCTTCGTCGGCGAGTTGCTCGCCCTCGGCGCCGACCGCGTCGTCCTGCACGAGGACGACGTCGCCGGCGGCCCACCGCCGCTCGCGGACCTTCTCGCCGATCCCGATCCCGGCACGCTGGTCTACTGCTGCGGCCCGGAGGCCATGATCCGGTCCGCGGAGGAGGCGCTGCGCGGCAGGGGGTGCCTGCGCATCGAGCGTTTCAGGGCGCCCGAGCCGAGCGTTCCCGCGGGCGGCGACGCGCCGTTCGACATCGTCTGCGCCCGGTCGGACGTCCGCGTCACCGTGCCCGCCAGTACCAGCGCGCTGGCCGCGCTGGCCGCCTCGGGGATCGACGTGCCCAGCTCGTGTACCGAGGGCATCTGCGGCACCTGCGAGATGAAGGTCCTGGCCGGAGCGGTCGACCATCGCGACTTCCTGCTGTCGGAGGACGAGCGTGCGGCGGGAGCCACGATGTTCGTCTGCGTCTCCCGGGCCACGGGATCGGAGATCACGCTCGACGTCTGACGTCGGCCCGCTTCCCCCCAGGCCGGTCTGTCCCGCCCCGCCCGGCCGTCTCGCCCACCGGCCGCCCCCGAACGAAGGAATCCCGATGACTTTCGAACCCGGCCCCCCGGTCGCGCTCCCGCACTCGCTGTGCTCGGTGACCCTGCTCATGCCCGATCCCGGAACGGCCGCCGACTTCTACACCGAGGCATGGGGGCTGTCGGCCGTCGAGCGCGACGGCACCGCCGCCTGGCTGCGCGGCACCGGCACCGAGCACCACATCCTGCACCTGGCCCACGGCGAGCGGAACGCGCTGGGCAAGATCGCATTCGCACTGCGCACCCGCCGGGAGGTCGACGACGCCGCCCGCGCGCTGGCCGCGCTGGACGTCCCGGTCGTGCGCGAGCCGGGCCCGCTGGACGGCGCCGGCGGCGGGTACGGGCTCTGGTTCGTCGACCCGGAGGGACGGCTGGTCGAGCTGTCGGTCGAGCTGGAGGCCGTGCCCTACCGGGACATCCGCGGCCGGGAGGCCGTGCCGCGCAAGCTCGCGCACGCCGTCCTCAACACCGTGGACATCGACGCGACGACCGGGTTCTACACCCGGGTCCTCGGCATGCGGGTGTCGGACTGGTCCGAGCACCAGATGTCGTTCCTGCGCTGCAACTCCGACCACCACGTGATCGCCTTCAACCAGGCGCCGTGGACGTCCCTTAACCACGTGGCCTACGAGCTGCCGTCCATCGATCACTTCATGCGCGGCATCGGCAAGCTCAAGCGCGCCGGCATCGCCCCGATGTGGGGGCCTGGACGGCACGGGCCGGGCGACAACACCTTCTCCTACTTCACCGACCCGGCGGGGCTGGTCTGCGAGTACACCTCCGAGGTCGCGCAGATCGACGAGGACGCCTGGCTGTGCCGGGTGTGGCCGCGCACCCCCGAGCTGTCCGACCAGTGGGGCACCGCCGGGCCGCCTCCCGCGTCGGTGCGCGAGCACATGGCGGGCATCCCCGATCCCGGATACTTCGGCCGCGCGGGGGACCGGTGAGCCCCGGCCGGGTTCCGCTGCGGGTCGTGGTCCTCGGGCGCGGCGCGATCGGGCGGCCGGTCGCGCTGGCCCTCGCCGCCGGGCACGTGGAGGGCGCCCGCCTGGCCGGGGTGTTCGACTCCCGCGGGGGTGTCAGGTACGAGCAGGGCGTGCCGCCGTTTCCGGCCGACGGCGCGCCGCTGCCGCCGGAGTCGCTGCCGGAGACGGCCGACCTGGTCGTGGAGGCGGCGGGGCACCCGGTGCTGGAGGACCTCGGCGCGCGGGTGGTGGCCTGCGGCATCGACCTGCTCGCCGTCTCGGTCGGCGCGCTGTGCGCCCCGGCGGCCAGGTCCGTGCTGACCGGGGGGCCCGGCCGGCTCTACTTGTCGACCGGCGCGATCGGCGGGCTGGAGGTGATCCGGGCGCTGGCCGAGTCCGGCGCGCTGCGCCGCGTGCGGATCGAGACCACCAAGCGCGCCACGACACTGGTCCAACCCTGGATGGACGAGGCGGAACGGGAGCGGCTGCGCACCCTGGCAGCCCCCGTCGAGCTGCTGCGCGGTTCTCCGGCCACGGTCGCCCGTGCGTTCCCCAGATCGGCCAACGTCGCGGCCTCGGTGGCGAGCGCCGCCGGAAACTGGGACCTGGTGGAGGCCGTCGTGCGAGCCGATCCCGCCTGCGCCGACACCGTCCACCGCATCGAGGTCGGCAGCGACGCGGGCGAGCACTCGTTCCAGATCAGGAACGTGCCCTCCCCGGACAATCCCGCGACGAGCGCGCTGGTCCCGCACGCGGTGCTGAGGGCGATCCGCGACATCGCCGGACGGGCGGTGACGCTGATATGACCACGTTCGACGGCGCCGCCTGGGGCGCCGGCGTCCGGCACCGGGGCATCGCCGCCCGGGTCGCGGGTGACGGGCCGCCGGTCATGTTGCTGCACGGCATCGGAGGCCGCGCTGACGGCTTCCGCGCGGTGGCGCAACGGCTGGTCTCGGCGGGTTTCCGCGTCATCGCGTGGGACGCGCCAGGCTACGGCGAGTCCGACGACGGTCCCGTCCCGGCGAATGTCCAGGGGTACGCGGCCGCCGTGGTGGACTTGCTGGCGGCGCTGGACGCCTCGCCCGCGCACCTGGCGGGAGTGTCCTGGGGTGGTGTGATCGCCACCCGCGTCGCGGTGGAGAACCCGGAGTCGCTGCGCACGCTCACCCTCATCGACAGCACCCGTGGCTCGGGTGTGGACGCTGACAGGGCACGGGCCATGCGGGATCGGGCAGCGGAGCTGGAGGTGCTCGGCGCGCCCGAGTTCGCCCGGCGGCGCAGCCCGCGCCTTACCCGGCCGGACGCCGACCCCACCGTCCTCGCCGAGGTCGAGCGGCACATGGGCACCGTGCGGCTGCCCGGCTACCGGGGCGCGGCCGAGATGATGGCCGGCACCGACCACGGCGACCTCCTCGCCGCCATCGAGATCCCCACGTTGGTTCTCGTCGGCGAGCATGACCGGGTGACCGGAGTGCCCGAGGCGCGGCTGCTGGCCCGGCGCATCCCGGGTGCCGCTTTCGAGATCGTCCCGCGCGCCGGGCACGCTGCGTCCCAGGAGCGGCCCGAACTCGTCGCCGGTCACCTCGCCGCCTTCATGGCCGCTGCGGGTTCCCGGCGGGGGAGGGCGGCTCGATGAGCGAGGCGCTGGTGGTCGTCACGGGGGCGGGACGCGGGCTGGGCTTGGCGATCGCCGAACGCCTGGGCGCGGCGGGAGCCCGGATCGTCGTCGCGGAACTGCGTCCCGAGCTGGCCGAGCGCGGCTGTGCGGCGCTGGCCGGGCGGGGGATCGCCGTCCACCGGGTGGACACCGACGTGGCCGACCCCGGCTCCGTCGAGCGGCTGGCCGCCGAGGTCGAGGCGCTGGGCGGCGCCACCGGCCTGGTCAACAACGCCGCGCTGGCCGACGGGGTGGGCGGGCTGCCGTTTCACGCCCTGGACGTGGAGTCCTTCGACCGTGTCCTGACCGTCAACGTCCGGGGGCTCTGGCTGGTGTCGCGCGCCCTGTACGCGCAGCTCGCCCGCAGCGGAGGGGCGATCGTGAACATGGTGTCCGACGCGGCGCTGTACGGGTCGCCCAGGCTGGCCCACTACGTCGCGTCCAAGGGCGCGGTTGCGGCGATGACCAGGAGCATGGCCCGCGATGCCGGGCCTGATGGGGTACGGGTGAACGCCGTGGCCCCCGGACTCGTCCGCGGCGAGGCCACCGAGACCGTCCCGCGAGAGCGGTACGAGCTCTACGAGCGCAACCGGGTGCTGCCGCGCGACCAGGAACCGCGAGACGTCGCCGGTGCCGTGACCTTCCTGCTGTCACCCGACGCGGGCTACATCACCGGCCAGACGCTCGTCGTGGACGGCGGCTTCGTCATGCACTGAGGCGTGCTTCGGGGAAAGCGCTCAGGTCATCGGTGGAGAGGATGAGATGGATCTTGGACTGAACGGCCGCGCTGTCGTGGTGACCGGCGCCAGCTCGGGCATCGGGCTGGCCACGGCCCGGATGCTTCTGGCAGAGGGCGCCGCCGTCGCGGCTTGCGCGCGCGACGGCGATCGGCTGCGCGCCGCGCTCGCTCCGTACGCCGAGGCGGGCCCGGGCAGGCTGCACGCCGCCTCCTGCGATGTGACCCGCGCCGAGCAGGTCGAGGAGTTCGTCGCGGCGTCCGCCGGGGCGCTGGGCGGCAGGATCGACGGGCTGGTGTGCAACGCCGGGCGGTCGCTGATGGCGCCGCTGGACGAGACGACCGACGACCAGATCCGCGCCGAGTTCGAGCTGAAGATCTTCGGCACGCTGCATGCGGTCCGGGCCGCCCGCCCCCATCTGGCGGACTCCGCGGACGCCTCGATCGTTGTCGTGAACGCGATCCTGGCGCGCCAGCCGGAGGCGCGGCTGGCCGTCACCTCGTCCGCGCGGGCGGCGCTGCTCAACCTGACCCGCACGCTGGCGGGCACGCTGGGCCCGCAGGGGACCCGTGTCAACTCGGTACTGCTCGGGCTGATCGACACCGGCCAGTGGCGGCGCCGCCACCGGGCCGCGGCCGGTGGGCTCGGCTACAAGGAATGGACCCGCGAGCTGGCCGCGGACCGGGGCATCCCGCTCGGTCGGCTGGGCCGGCCCGAGGAGGTCGCGTTTCCCATCGTCTCGCTGCTGTCCCCGCTGTCCGGCTACACCACCGGCGCGACCCTCGACATCGGCGGCGGCATCGCCAGGCACGCCTGACCGTCCACCGCCCGCGACCCTTCAGGAGGAAAGCATGTCCCCCCCAGCCGCCCGCCGCGCCAGCGGCGGCGACATCCTCGTCGCCCTGCTCGAAGAGCACGGCGTGGAGTGCGCGTTCGGCGTCGTCAGCGTGCACAACCTGCCGCTGGTCGAGGCGATCGAACGCCGGTTGCGCTTCGTGCCAGTCCGGCATGAGGCCGCCGCCGTCAACGCCGCGGACGGCTACGCGCGGGCGGGCGGCGCGTTCGGCGTCGCGATCACCAGCACCGGCACGGGCGCGGGCAACGCGGCCGGTTCGCTGGTGGAGGCGTTGACGGCGGGCAGCCGGGTGCTGCACGTGACGGGGCAGATCGAGAGCGAGTTCCTGGGGGCGGGACGGGGGGTGATCCACGAGGTCCCCCGGCAGCCGCAGATGCTGGCCGCGGTGTCCCGCTTCACCGCCACCGTCCGGCGTGCGCGGGACGCGCGGCGGGTCCTGCGCGAGGCCATCGACGACCTGCTGACCGCACCGTACGCACCCGCCAGTGTGGAATGGCCCATCGACCTTCAGTACGCGGCCTCGCCCGCTGACCAGGACGGCGGCGCGCCGCCCTCGGCGTCACCGGGCCCGGCTCCCGTACGGGACGGCGCCGCACTGGCCCGGGCGGCCCGGCTGCTGACGGCGGCCGAGCGCCCGCTGATCTGGGCGGGCGGCGGCGCGCGATCCGCCGGACCCGCGCTGGGCGAGCTGGCCGAACGCCTCGGCGCGGGCCTGCTGACCAGCAACGCCGGCCGGGGAACGGTGCCCGAGGACCACGAGCTGGTGCTGGGCAATTTCGCCGCCCGTCCCGAGCTCGCTCCATTGATCGCCGACGCGGACCTACTGCTCAGCATCGGCACGCACTTCCGCTCCAACGAGACCCGGCATTACGGGCTCGAACCGCCGCGCACCCATGTGCAGATCGACCTCGATCCGGCCGCCATCGGCAGGGTGTACCCGGTCACCGAGGGCATCGCCGCGGAGGCCGCCGAGGCCCTGCCGGCGCTGCTGGCGGCCCTGGGTCCGCCGGTCGCCGATCCCGCCTGGCGGCGCCGGGTGATCGACACGCGCGCGCGAGCGCGGCGGGCGCTGGGCGAGGAGATCGGCGCCTACCGGGAGGTCTGCGCGTCCCTGCGGGCCCGGCTGCCGCGCGCGTCGGTGGTTGCCCGGGACGTGACGATCCCGTCCTCCTCGTGGGGCAACCGGCTGCTGGAGATCTACGATTCGCGCACCAACATCTTCCCGCTGGGCGGCGGCATCGGCCAGGGCCTGGCCATGGGGATCGGCGCGGCCCTCGCCCGCCCGGACGCCCCCACGGCCGTGCTCGCCGGCGACGGCGGCCTCGCCGTGCACCTGGGCGAGCTGGCCACGCTCGCAGAAGCCGCCCCGTGGTGCGTACTGATCGTCTTCAACGACGGCGGCTACGGGGTTCTGCGCAACATGCAGGACGAGCATGTCGGCCGGCGCTCGGGCGTGGACCTGCTGACCCCGGACTTCGCCCTCCTCGCGGCCTCGGTCGGCCTGCCGTACGAGCTGGCACTTAGCGCGGCGCAGTTCGACGCCGCCCTGGAGAAGGCGCTCGCCCTGCGCGCCCCCTTCGTCCTGGAGGTCGACGTCACCGCCCTCAGCCCGGCGCCGCGCCCGTTCGTCCCTCCCGTCCACGTCCCCCACACCACGGAGTGATCATGGAGACCCGTAGGACGGGCATCGTGCTCCGCTTGCACAGCGCCGACGCCGCACAGGGCTGGACGCCACCCGAGGCACGCGAGGTCCCGAGCCGCACCGTCGTGCTTCCGGAGGGCGCCGGCCTTGACGAGAGGGCCGCGACGGCCGCGGCCACGATCGAGGAACTCGGGACGCCCGCGCACGTCCTGGCCACCGGCGAGGACGGGGCTGTCGCCGTCCGGCTGGCGACCACCCGGCCCGAGCTGGTGGCGAGCCTGCTGCTGGCCGACTGCGATCCGGTCACCCGCTGGGGCGACGTCACGCCCGAGCTGCCCGTCGTCGCCGTGCCCGCACTGGTGCTGTGCGCGGCCCGGGACGGCGGGACGGGCCCCGGCGGCACGTCCGGGATCGCGGCCTCGCAGCGGCTCGCGGGAGAGATCGACAACGGTGTCTTCGTCCTGATCGACCACGCCGACCCCCCGGCGCACGCCACCCGGCCCCTCTCGGTCGGCGCCTGGATCGGCTCCTTCGTGGCCATTGTCAACGGCCTGGCGGCGCTGGCTCCGCGCGTCGTCCCCGCATCGGTACCCACGCCCCATGGAGAGGAACAATGAGCGACCCCTATCTGGAACCCCACCAATATCTGGAGCCCCACCAAACTCGTGAGGGCGAGCTGTCCCCGTACGAGCACAAGCTGGCCGGGCTCCTCCAGGAGGTCTTCGCGAGCGGAGCCTACGAGCTGGGCCGGCTCGTCCAGGGGCTCAACGAGCGCGGCTCGCGGTCGCCCGCGGGGGAGCCCTGGACCGAAGAGTCGTTCCGCACCGAGATCGCCAGGCTGGGGGCCTGACATGACGACGACACAGCGAATCACGCCGGGCCGCAACGTCGGCCCCCTGACCTACGACGAGCTGCGGGCCACCGGCCTGCGCGACCGCTGGTACCCGGTGCTGCCGTCGCGCATGGTCGGTGACGGCGAGATGCGCAAGGTGACCCGGCTCGGCAAGGACTGGCTGTTGTTCCGCACCTCGCGGGGCACGCTGTCCATGCTGGCCGACCGGTGCCCGCACCGCAACGCCCCGTTGTCGGCCGGGCAGCACCTCGGCGACCGGGTGATGTGCCAGTACCACGGGGTCGAGGTCGACGGCACCGGCACCGTGCGCAAGGTGCCGGGCATGCCGGGCTGCGCGCTGGAGGGCAAGCAGGCCGCGATCAGCCTGGAGGTCGTCGAGGCCGCCGACACGATCTTCGCCTTCTTTCCGGCGATCCCCGCGACCAAGGCGCCCGAGTTCGTCCTGCCCGACCGGCTGGCCGATCCGCAGGTCGCGTACTTTCCCAACTACGCCGAGTGGCGGACGCCCTGGCGGTTCTACCTCGACAACGTGCTCGACCCGATGCACGGGACCTTCCTGCACCGGCAGTCGCACTCGATGTTCGCCGGCGACACCTCCGCGCGGTTCCGCATCAGGGAGACCGAGCGCGGGTTCTTCTTCGAGAAGACCGACCAGGTGGGCAAGAACTTCGACTGGGTCGAGTTCGTCGACCACGCCGCTCTGCACTACGTGGACCTGCAGATCCCGTACGGCCCCGAGGGAGGCCCCGGCGGCCCGTTCGGCATCGTCGGCATGGTCACCCCCATCACCTCGGCCGAGTCCGCCGTCTTCCACTGGCGCACCCGGCGGGTCGGCGGCTGGGAGCGGGACGTGTGGCGGTTCCTCTACCGGGCGGCCCTGGAGCAGAAGCACTGGGCCGTGCTTGAACAGGACCGCGACATGCTCGAACGGATGGCGCCCGACGCCGACCAGGGCGAGCACATGTACCAGCACGACCTCGGCGTGGCCCGCATCAGGCGGATGTACGACACCGCCGCCAGGGCGCAGGCCGAGCGGATCCTCCAACACGCCAAGTGATCAGCGGAACAGGAGAGGGCGCGCTCATGCCGGGCGACACGATGATGCTGACGGTGTTCCTGCGGCACGACCAGTCGCAGAACATCGACCAGATCCACGGCAAGCTGGACGAACGGGACTGGTGGACCGGCTTCCCGCCGGAGGGCTGCGAGATCGTGTCCTGGGTGGTGGCGATGGGCATCGGCCAGATCGTCACGCTCCGCCTGCCCGTCGCCGAGCTCAACCTGGTCAACGTCGAGCTGGAACGGCGCGCCTGGGGCGTGTTCTCCACCGATTTCTACCCTACCTACGACTTCGTCCCGGTCCGCGAACGCCTCACCCGGGAATTCGCCGAACGCAAGCGCGCGGCGGCGAACGACAACGCATCGGAGGTGCCGGCATGACCGCCGTACGCTCGCCCCAGGTCGCCGAGCCGCCCAGGTCGACGATGTTCAGTAACGCCCGGGTGGTCGGCGGGCACTTCTACTCCTCCGGCATGCACGCCGGGGACGACGCCGGGGGAGTCCTGGGCGACGGCTCCACCTACGACCAGACCCGGCAGACGCTGCTGAAGATCCGGCACCTGCTCGCCGCGGCGGGCGGCCGGATGGACGACATCGTCACCCTGCGCGTCTACGTCACCGACATCGGTGAGAAGGCCGAGGTCGGCCGGGCTCGCGCCGAGTTCTTCACCGGCGACTTCCCCTGCTCCACCCTGGTCGAGGTCAGCCGCCTGGTGGAGCCCGGCCTCACCGTCGAGATCGAGGCCGAGGCCGTCATCGGCGGCTCCGCCGCCTCCTGATCCCGGTCACGACGGTCACGACCGGGGGATGCGAGGGGAGCGGGCGTCCAGGACGGTGAGGACCCGTTCGGGACATGGTGAGGGCCGTGAGCTGGGCGCCGGTGGCGGCGGCGATGGCCTGGGCGATGGCGGGGGCCGCCGGGAGCGTGGTGCCCTCGCCCATTCCGTTGGTCCCGAACGGGCCGGCGCCATGGCCCTGCTCCTGGGTGATTGAGGCGAAGCGGACGGGGATGTCCTCGGCCATCGGCACCTTGGCCTGGCCGGTCCCGGCGGGTGCCGTCCCGCCCCGAGATCTGAGCCGTCACTTCAGTCCTCTCCAGCCACTGGAAGCCGCCCCGTTCGACCGCAGCACCCGGTCGGCCGGACCGGGTGCGTCAGCAGGGCCCCGATCCGCAGCCCATCACCGTCCCGGCGTACCCGACGCAGCTCGGCCAGGCCCGCGACGGGACGATGCACGCCGATGGTCGCAGGGCCGCCCTGAACCGCGCGGTCAGGTCGGTCATGCCCGCCACGTAGACCCCGCCGGGCCGGGCCTCGCGCGGCGACGGCCTCAGGCCACGGTAGCGGGAGCACCAGCTCGAAGGGGGCGAGGGCCCACTGGCTGCCGACGACCAGCCCGGCTCCGAGCACCGGATTGCGCATGCGCTCTCCCGCCCTCCCACCTCGGGTCACGCATGGGCGGAGACATCGTCCTCGGCGGGCTGCCCGACTCCGCGCAGCAGCCCTAGCACCCGCGTCCGGATCCGGACGAACTCCGGTTCCTGCTTGGTGGTGATCTGGTCACGCGGCCGGGGCAGCCCGACGTCGATCACCTCGGTGACGACGCTGGGCGCACGGGACATCACGATGATGGTGTCGGCCAGGTAGACGCTCTCGTCGATGTCGTGCGTGACCACCAGCACGGTGATGTTCAGCCGGGCCTGGATCTGCAGCAGGAGGTCCTCCAGGCCGGCACGGGTCTGGGCGTCCACCGACGCGTATGGCTCATCCATGACCAGCAGGTGGGGGCGGCAGGCCAGCGCGCGGGCGATGGCCACGCGCTGCTGCATGCCTCCAGACATCTGCCACGGGTAGAGGCGCTCCTTGCCGGCCAGGCCGACAGCCTCGATGCTCTCCCGTACGATCTCGCGCCGTTCGCCCTTGGGCAGGTGGCCGAGCGGGAAGGCGATGTTGGCCCCCACGCGCATCCACGGGAACAGCGAGCGCGAGTAGTCCTGGAACACCATCGCCAGGTCGTCGGGGACGCCGTCCACCGGCGACCCCTCGAAGACGACCTCGCCTGTGGTCGGCTTGTCCAGGCCGCTGATGATCCGCAGCAGCGTCGTCTTGCCCGCCCCGGAGGGGCCGACGATGCAGGTGACCTTGTCCGCCGGGATCCGGGCCGTGATGTCGGCGATCGCGGTGTGGGTCCCGAACGTCCTGGAGACCTCCTTGATCTCCAGCTCCGCGGGCACGCGCACGTCAGTCATGCTGTGAGGACTCCCCTCGATGCCAGGCAAGCGTCCGGCGTTCGATACGGATGAGGACGACGTTGAGGACCACGCCGACCACGGCCAGCGTCACCAGGATCGTCCAGAACGCGACGTAGTCGAAGTTCCGCTGGGTCGTGACGAGCAGGTAGCCGAGGCCGTTCTTGGACTTCTGTAGTTCCGAGATGATCATCAGGATCAGCGACAGCGACAGCGCGATCCGGGCCCCCGCGAAGATCTTCGGCGATGCCCCGGCGAGGACGACCCGGACGAGCGCCCGCCGCGCCGGGATCTTGAACACCTCCACCACCTGGGCCCGTACGGCGCCGATCGAGTGCACGCCGTCGATGGTGTTGAACAGGATGGGCCAGACGACCCCGAAGGCGATGAGCAGGATCTTCGGCCAGTCTCCCGTGCCGAACAGGAAGAAGAACACCCCCAGCAGCGCCGGGGTCGGCAGGGATCGGCCCAGGTGGATCAGCGGCTCGCAGAGTGCCGCCATCACCGGCCAGATCCCCAGGGCGACGCCGATGACGACGCCCGTCACCAGGGCGAGGAGGAAGCCCAGCAGGGCGCGGCCCAGGCTGGGGAGCAGGTGGTCCCACGCCACCTCGCCGAGGAACAGCCTTGACGGCCGGGTGCTCAGGAAGTCCTGGAAGAACCGGGGGAACACGTCCTGCGGCGGCGCGATGAAAAGCCCCCAGGTCTCGTGCCGCGAGCACAGCCACCACAGGAGCAGCAGGACCGCCGGCGCGATCAGCCGCCAGGCCGTTCCGCCGAGCAACCCGGCCGTGCGCGAGCCGTTTCCGGGCCGGGAGGCCGCTGCGGGATCGGCCGCGGCAGGACTGGGCTCGGCGGAACGCGTCGCGGCGGAAGGAGACGCGGCGGGAGGCGGCGCGGCGCTCACTGGGCCAGTCCCTTCCGCCAACCGAACGCCAGCTTGTCGATCGCCGCGAACGCCATGCTGACCAGCACCCCCAGCAGGCCCGCCACCAGCGTGGCGGCGTACACCAGGTCCAGGTTGGTGGCGCTGGTGCTTTTCACCAGGATGTAGCCGCCGATGCCGGACCCGTTGCCGATCAGCAGCTCCGCGCTCACCGCGACGATGAGGCCGATGGAGGCGGCGACCCTGACACCGGTGAAGACGAATGGCAGCGCGCTGGGCAGCCTGATCTTGGCGATGATGCCCAGCGGGGAGATGTGCAGGGTACGGGCCGTCTGCACCGCCACCGCCTCCACCGCCCGCACCCCGTAGATCGTGTTGAACAAAATCGGCCACAGGCACGCCACCGCCACCGTGAGCGACAGCGGCAGCATGCCCGAGCCCAGCAGCAGCACCAGCAGCGGCCCCACCGCGATCGAGGGAAGCGGGCGCAACAGCTCCACCGTGGGCTCGAACATGACGAACACCCTGGTGATCGCCCCCATGAGCCCGCCCAGCACGACGCCGACGGCGGTGGCGATCCCCACCCCCAGCATCCATTCCCGCAGGGTGAAGAAGACCTGCTCGAGGAACTCGCCGTCGGCCAGCAGACCGCCCGCCCGCTCCAGCACGGCGCTGGGCAGCGGGACGCCCGCGGCGGTGATCACCCCGCCGCGCACCAGCGCCTCGGCCAGGACTCCGGCGCCGACGACCCCAGCCACGCCGAGCGCGGCGCGCGCCCTGCCGCCGATGTCCTCCCTGATGAGCCGCATCCCTCAGCCCTTGCCAGGGACAAAGGTGTACTCGGACGCGCGGTACCCCTTCTTGACGAGCCCGAGCCGGATCAGCGTGTCGGCGACCCGCTGCAGCTTCTCCACCGAGTTCTCCGACTCGAAGATCGGCAGCCTCATCACCTCGGCCGCCTCCTTCGAGGTGTTGGACACCGACGGGATCCACGCGCGGAACTCGGCCTCCTTGGAGCTCATGTCCTTCGACGCGGCGTTGATCGCCCGCTGCACGGCCTCGGTGGTCCGGGGACTGGTCTTGGCGAACATTGTGCTGATCACGAACGTGGCCGCGGGCAGCGCCCGGTTCGGGCCGTTGGTGAGGTCGACGACCGGCCGCAGGCGCTCCTTCCGCGCCGCGGTGGCGAACGGCTCGGGCAGGTATCCCGCCTGGATGGACCCGCTCTTGACGCCATTGATCATTTCTGGGAAGGGCACCTCGACCCACTTGGGCTTCACGTTGAGGCCCATGGAGGTCGCTAGGTTCTTGAATGTGACGTCGCCGATGTTGTTGACGGTGTTGACGCCGATGGTCTTTCCGTCGAGCCCGTTGATGTCCTTGATGGGTGAATCCGGCTTCACGAAGATCGTGTTGGTGCCGGGGCCGAGGCTCGAGGTGATCGCGATCGTCTTGATCGGGGCGCCCTTGTCACTGGCGATGGAGGAGCTGATCGAGTTCGAGAAGCTGACCTCGAGCTCGTTCGAGACGACTTTCTGGACGCCCACCGGGCCGCCCTGGATGGGCTGGAGGGTGACATTCAGCCCCTCTTTCTTGAAGAATCCCTTCTGATCGGCCCAATAGACGGCCGCGTAGTCAGCGAGGGGGAGCACGCCGATCTTGATGTCGGTCTTCTCGAGTCCACTGCCGCCGTTGGAGCCGCCGTCCGAGCCGCCGCAGCCCGAAGCCGCCAGGCCCATCGTCGCGACCATCGCCGCAGCAACCCAACGTTTGAACCTCATGGAGTGCTCCTGCCGGAACGGAGGGGAATATCGCCTGATCAGGGCTCTGATCAGGGCTAGAGTCTAAGCAGCCTTACCGCTAAGATGTCAAGACCTAACTATTTTCCGCAGAGCGTGCGGCTCCGGGTCATCGTCGGCACCGATGCCAAGAACGCCTCTCAAACCCCATATACTCCTGATGCCAGCAGCGTGGAGGCGCCCGCCGGTGGCCCCTGCCGGTCGGCGCGTTCCCTCACCGCTTAGGAGATTTCTGTGACGTCTCGGCACCCGTCCGCGGACCTTGTCGACCTCATCGTTGAGCAGTGGGGCCGGGAGCGGCCCGACCTCGACACGGGCAGCATCAGGGTGCTGGGACGCCTCCACCGCTGCGATCTGCGCTACCAGGCGCTGGTGTCGGAGGTACTGGGCCGCTACAACCTCACCACGGCCGCGTTCGACGTCCTGGCGTCCCTGCGCCGCAGCGGACCGACCTACCGGCGCACGGCCGGCGAGCTGGCGCAGATCGGGCTGATCACCACGGGCGGGCTGACCCAGCGCATCGATCGGCTGGTGAGCGCCGGGCTCGTGCGGCGCACCAAGGACGAGAACGACCGGCGCATCGTCTACATCGAGCTGACCAAGAAGGGGCACGAGCTGATCGACCGGGTGGTGGAGATCCACTTCAGCGCCCAGGAGCGGATGCTCTCCGCTCTGAGCCGACCCGAGCGCCTCCAACTCGGCCGCCTGCTGGCCAGGCTTGAGGTCTCCCTGGAGGTCTTCGAACATCTCCGCGACGAAGAGGAAGCGCACTCCGGAGCCTGACCAGGCTACTGCCGGCCGTCCCCGGTGTTGCGGACGCTCGGCAAGCTGTGCCACCGGCTGTCGGTCGTGCCGGCCACGGCGCATGCGTGGGAGTTCTGGTGGAGGGCAAGGCCGAGACGTCCGGTCCAGTGCTGGGCGGCGCCGGAGAGGCCGGCCTGTCGTGAGCCGTGCAGACGACGTACCGTTCGGCGGGTGCGGATTGGGTGAGTTGACGGCCGCGCTGATGGGGTCACGCGTCTGTAGGGAAGGGGCATAACAACCTGGTTTGCCGCTGCGGAGACTCTGGAGCGCCGCGGGTTGGGTGCAGGCCCTGATCCCTGGAAGGTGAGGGGCTATGGCACCCAAGGAAGTGTTCCGCTGAGCTGCGTGAACGCGCGGTCCGGATGGTTTTGAGCTACGTGAGAAGACCGGGACGATCGCCTGGGTCGCCGACGCCGAACGAGGCTGGCACGCCGCCAAAGTGGAGGACATCGCCACGGCCTCCGGCGTGAGCGCCGCCACCGCCTACAACCACTTCAGGACCAAGCACTCCCTAATCGGCTCCGCCTACGCGCCAGTCCTGAACTGGCTGATCGAGGCGGCAGCCGCGCGATCAAGAGCGGAAACCCGCCCATAGCCGCCGTCAGGCAGCACATCGAACAGGGCCACGGCCGCCTCCAGCAGGGCGGTGCGAGTGCGCAGCCTCTTGGTCTGGGCGCTGATCGTGGAGAGAGCTGCCAGGCCGAGGGCCTAGCTGGCGCTGTCCAGGCTCGACAGCAGTGCCGCGACCACCGCTCATCTCACTCCCGACGGCCGGTCACCGGTTCAGGCGCTCGAACGCCAGGCGGACGGCCATCGCGCCCTCTCCCACTGCCGAGGCGACCCGCTTGATCGAGCCGCTCCGCACGTCGCCGGCGGCCAGCACGCCGGGCAGGCTGGTCTCCAACGGCAGGGCCTGCGGGCCGCCGGTGCGCACGTATCCCTTGTCGTCGAGGTCGACCGTGCCGGACAACCAGGCGACGCAGGGGTCGGCTCCGATGAAGACGAACAATGCGCGCACCTTGAAGCGGCGGATTTCACCGGTCCGCTTGTTCTCTGTAACGACTTCCTCCAAGAGATCGTGACCGTGCACTTCACGGATCTCGGTGCGCAGGAAGACGTCGATTGCGGGGCAATGCTCGATCCGATCGACGAGGTAGCGTGACATGTTCTCGCCGAGCTCCGCGCCCCGGACGAAGAGCAACACACGGGAGGCGTACCGGGCCAGGAACACGGCCGCCTGACCAGCCGAGTTGCCGCCCCCGACGATAGCCACCGGCACGTGCCGGCACTGCAGCGCCTCGACCTGGGTCGCCGCGAAGTACACGCCGGCGCCGTCGAAGTCGTCCAGGTGCGGGACGTCCAGTCGGCGATAGCGGGCGCCAGTCGCGATGACGACCGTACGGCCGGACAGCTGCCCGCCTCCGCCGAGGTCGACGATGTACCGGCCGTTGCCCGCCCGCAACGCCATGGCGTCGCCGGGCACGCGGAGCTTCGCTCCGAATTTCCCGGCCTGGATGACCGCTCGTTCGGCCAGCTCCGTGCCCGAGATGCCGGTGGGGAAACCGAGGTAGTTCTCGATCTTGGACGACGTGCCGGCCTGTCCACCGGTGGCGATGGCATCGACGACCATCGTGTCCAGGCCCTCCGAGGAGCCGTACACGGCCGCGGCCAGCCCGGCTGGGCCCGCGCCGATGACGAGCATGTCGTGTGCCGAGGAGGCCGGTGCCGGTGGCGGCGGCCCGAGCAGCCGGGGGAGTTCGTCATCTCCCGGATTGCGGAGCACCCGCTCACCGGACAGGATCACGACGGGTGTCTGCGACACCGGGACTCCGAGCTCCCTGAGCAGCGATTCGGCGTCCTTGTCATCCTCGACGTCGATCCATCGGTGCGGCAGCCGGTTGCGCACGGCGAAGTCGCGCAGTCGCCGGGAGCGGGGAGAGAACCGCGAGCCGATGATCCGCAGCCCGGCGCCCTGCTCGATGAGCAGGGAGCGGCGGATGAGGAACGCGCGCAGGACGAGGTCGCCGAACCAGGGTTCCCGGCCGGCCAACTCGCGCAGCCGTCGCGGCGGCACCGCGATCACCTCGCCGGGCTCCTCGACGCGGGCGGTGACGAACGCGGGCTGACCGGTCAGCAGGCCGAGCTCGCCGAGGAAGCGTCCGGACCCGTGCATGCGAATGACTTCGCCCTTGTCGAGCATCGCCACCGTCCCGGCCACGAGCAGGAAGAAGTCGTAGTCGCGGTCCCCGTCCGAGAAGAGGACGTCGCCGCCGCGGGTCAGACGTCGTTCCCCATATGCCGCGACCAGTCCGATCTGCTCCCGGTCGAGTCGGGGGTAGGCGCCGTACAGATCAGGTGTCTCTTTCAATGGCTTCCCTCACCCAGGTTCGGAGCGGACCGGGGGGTAGGGCGCCCGCTCTCCGGTCGATCAGCTTCCCGTCACGCATCAGCAGCAGTGTGGGAACGGCACGCACGGCGAAGCGCTCCTGGATCTTCGGCGCCCGGTCGATGTCGATCTTCACGACCTTCAGCCGCCCGGCCATCTCGTGGGCGATGCGCTCCAGTACCGGGCTGACCGTGCGGCACGGCGCGCACCATGTCGCCCACAGATCGACGATGACCGGGACCGAGGAGCGTTCGGCGACCTCGGTGAAATCCTCCTCCCCGGCGTCCGCGATCCACGGGAGCGGCCGGTGACAATTGCCGCAGACGGGACCGCCGTCGGCGGCGGACGGCACGCGGTTCTTCGTGCCGCAGTGCTCGCAACGGACGATCATCGGCCCCTCCCGGGGGTGTGGGGGATTGCCCGGTGTGGGGTCAGCCCTTGACCTCGATGTGGCGATCCTTCTCGGTCGTGGCCTTGGCGACCGTCACGGTGAGCACGCCGTCGCTGAGGTTCGCCTCGACCCGCTCGGCGTCGATGTCACCGGGCAGGTACACGCGGTACTCGAACCGGCCGGTGCGCCGCTGCTTGCGATGCCGCAGCCCACGACTCTCCCCTTCCTTGACCTCCCCTGTGATGGTCAGTTCCCGGTCGTGCAGCGATACGTCGATCTCGTCCTTCTTCAGGCCGGGAAGTTCGGTCTCGATCACGTAGGCGTCTTCGGTCTCGCTCACGTCCGCCGCCGGCGCCCAGGGCATCTCCGTAGCGGTACCGGCGAAGGCCGCGTTGACCAGCTGTTCCATCTGCTCGTAGAGGGGGTCGAACGCTCGCGGCCTCTGGGTGAGCATCGTGTCTCCGGGACGACGGATGCTGGGCAGTGCCATGTTCTGATCCTCTCGTTGGACGTTCCCTCAATGGGACTTTGCCCGTTCGGCCGGAGTGGCACATCCTCAGAGTTGACAGGTCTGGGACGCGCGTGACTCCCTGTCAGCCGACTTCCCGGATGTCGGGGTCCTCGAGATCGAGCCACCGGTCCACGGCTCGCAGGACCTCGGCACTGATCTCTCCTTGGGAGTAGAGCCGGCGCAGCTTCTCGCGCTGCGTTCGCACCAGTTCGCGGCGGAGGCCGAGGACGTCGGTGACCTCCTCGTCGAGGTCCTCGCCGGATTCGGTGCGGATCTGGTTGAGGAGCTCCTCGTACAACTGGCGGAAGGTCCTGGCGGTGCGATCGTCGACGCCGCCGCTCTCGATGATCTCGTCGAGCCGCGCCAGTGCGGCTTCCACCACGGCCTTCCGCGTCTCCTGGTACTCGATCCGGGCACGGTCGGACTCGGCCAGGCCGAGCCGCCTCAGGAGGCCGGGCAGCGGGGCCGCACACCCGATCAGGGTGATGAACACGACGGCGCCGATCACGAAGAGCCGCTCGCCGCGTCGTTCCGGTGGCAGGCCCGGCGCCGACACCGGAAGGGAGAGCACGATCGCCAGTGAGATCGCGCCCCGCATGCCGCTCCAGCCGATGACGAGCCGGTGGCGCCAGGGCAGGTGGTCGAAAGCGATGTGCCTGCCGGGCAGGTACCGGGAGAGCGGGAAGACGAGCTGTGTCCAGGCCAGCCGCAGGGCCACGACGACGGCCGTGACGGCGGCCGCGCCGAGGATCGCCGACGACCATGCCGCGCCGGTCAGGTCGCGCACGATGACGCGTGCCGCAAGGCCGAGCAGCACGAACAACGCCGACTCCAGGAGGAAGACCAGCACCTGCCAGAACAGCTGCCCGGGCAGCCTGGACGCCGGCTGGAGCAGGCCCTCTCCGCGGGTGCCGAGATAGAAGCCCGCGCAGACGGTGGCGAGCACCCCGGAGAAGCCGAGTTCGTCGGCCGGAACGAACGCGAGGTACGGCGTCAGCAGGGACACGACGATCTGGCTGCCGGGATCGCGGATCCGGCGGCGGAGGCGGGACGCGATGAAACCCACCGCCAAGCCGTACGCGACGCCGCCGGCGGTCACCTCGGCCAGCCGCGCGATGCCGTGGCCGATGCTGAAGGGCGCCGTCAGCGCCTCGACGGCCAGCACGAAGGCGGTGAGCGCGACGGCGTCGTTGATGAGGTTCTCCCCTTCGACGATGGTCACGATCCGGCCCGGCGCGTTCAGCCGCTTCATGATCGAGATCGCGGCCACGGGGTCGGTGGGGGCGACGGCGGCACCGAGGGCGATGGCCGCCGCCCATCCCAGGTCGGGCAGGATCCAACGCAGGACCGCGGCAACGGCGAAGGTGGTCACCGTCGTCAGGCCGATCGCAAGCGCCGTGATCGGAACGGCGTCCGCCTTCGCCTCGCGCGGGGCGCTGAAGAAGGCGGCGTAGTAGACGAGCGGGGGCAGGAAGCCCAGAAGCACCACGTCCGGTGGCGGCTCGATCTCGGGCATCCCAGGCAGGAACGCTGCCGCTGCCCCGAGCACGACGAGGAGGATGGCGTCGGGCACTCCTATACGCGCGGCCAGGGTCCGGGAGAGCAGTACCACGGCCGTGATGGCTAGGCCAGCGATGAACAGGGATTCCGGACCCATGATCGCGGCCTTCCCTGAAGAGGCCTGCCCAGCCGAAGACGAAGGTAGGGAATGTACAAGCGGAACCCATTCTCCGGCGACACCGCCCGGCCACCTCGAGGGTGCTCAGCGGCGGCGGCTACCCGTACTGAGGAAGCTTCTTGCGTCCGAAGCGATCGGTGAGCTGGCCGAGAGAAGCGTGCCGTGGACTGGCTCACGCGCCGTCGGGGCTCTTCGTGGAATGCACGTCTGGTGGGTCGTCGGATTGTTCGATGGCCTGCCGCGCCAGTTCGACGCGCGAGCGGATGTCGAGTTTGCGGAAGACTTGCCGCAGGTGGAACGCGACGGTGTGAACGCTGACGGACAACTGATCGGCGATACGCTGGTTGGTGAGTCCCCGGGCGACGAGCCCGGAAATCCTCTGCTCGGTCCCGGTGAGGCTGTCCCAGCCGGTCGCGGGCCGGTCGCGGTGGTTCCAGTGCCGCCGGCGTTCCCCCATCCGCCGCAGACGCCCCCGGATCCGGGCGGCGTCGCGCTCGGCCCCGGCCGCCGCGTAACTGGAGAGCGCCTCGTCGAAAAACCGGATCGTCCGGCCGCGCGCGTCGCCCACCCCGCCCAGCAGGATGCCAAGGTCCTCGTAGGCGGAGGCGCGCGCCCAGTGGTCCGCGTGCACGGCGGCCGCGTTTCGCAGGAGGTCCGGATCGCCACGCAACAGCCCGCGGGCGTGCTCGGCGGAGGCGGCCAGGCTGGGCAGTCCCGGGTTCATGTCGGCAAGCCGGTCGGCCGCCGCGACGACCTCCTCGGCCGATCTGGTCTCATCCGCCGCGACCGCCGTCCGGACCAGCCAGGCCGCCGCCGTCGGATCGCAGGTCAGCGCCCGATTGTGCGCCGCCAGGCCGTCGAGGAGCCGGCTCAATCCGGGCAGGGCGGCCCGCGGCCCGTCGCACGCCTCGGTCACCTGCGCCCGGACCAGCTCACTTCGGGTCAGGTCGAAGGGCGGTGGTGCCGAGCCGCCCGCGTCGCCGAGGCTGTGCTCGGTGGCCGTCTCGAGATCGCCGGAGCGCAGCGCCGCGAGGGCCAGCGCGGACCGGGCGCAGGCGCCGAGAAGGTGCGCCCCGACCGCGTCGGCCGCCTCCAGCGCCGCCCTCGCCCCGCGGATCGCCTCCTCCGGACGTCCCTCCGCGAGGTCGATGCGTGATCGCACGATCGCCGGTCCGGCCGCCCAGCCGTCCCGTCCGATCCCGTCGGCCCCGCCGGTCCCCAGCACCATCGCCTGCCGTGCCTCGTCCATGAGCCTGACGTCCACCAGGAAAGAGGCCAGGATCAGACCGGGGTGGAGGCGGCACTCATGCACGCCGTCGTCGAACGCCTGCCGCACACCGGTCCGCGTGAACTCGAGCGCGCCGATCAGGTCGCCCTCGTCCCAGCCGTTCAAGGCAAGGACGATGAGCGCCCCGGCCACCAGACCACGGCCGGGCACGTCGCCCGCTTTGACGATCGCTCTGGCCCGGTCCAGTACGTTCCCGCTCTCCTGCAGTCCGGCCTCGGCCTGCAGGAGAGCGAGTTCGGCGCGGTCGCGCACCTCGTCCGGCAGATCCGGCATGTCCAGCACGACCTTGGCCGTGTCCGACGCCCTGGCCGCCTGGCCCATCGGCACCAGGACGAAGGACAGCGTGGTCAGCAGTTCGGCGGTGGACGGGCCGGACGCGCATTGGTCGAGCGCGGCCTCCGCGAGCTCTGCGGCTCCCATCAGGTTACCGGCGGCGACCAGCGCCCGCATCGCCGTCATCGTGCGCGCGAACCGCCGCGGGTCGGTGGGCTCGGTGAGGTCGAGCGCCCGGCGGGTCAGCTCGGCGGCGGCCGCCGGGCAGGTGTCGAGCATCTCGGCGCTCGCCTCGTCCAGGCTCTGAAGGACCTCCGGGACGCCTGGGACCGCCCCGGCCATGAGGTGGGTCGACGCGGCATTCACCCGGCCGCCGTGCTCTAGCAGGGTCCTGCCGATCTGCACGTGCAGCGCCTGCCGGACGGGACCGGGAATACTCGTGATCACCGATTCGCGCACTACGTCGTGCCGGAACACCAGAGCCTCCTCACGCGCCGTCAGCAACCCGGTCGCCAGTATCGCCTCCAGTGAGGGCAGCAGCCCGGAGGGGGAGATGCCAAGCAGATCGGCGGCTGCCAGGGGGTGGAACGTGGGCCCCAGCATCGCCGCGACCTCGAGAAGCCGCCGGGCCTCCGGATCCAGGTCGTCCAGTCGGCCCTGGATGACGATACGGGCCCGCTCCGGCAGCCGGGAGGTGACCAGGCGGGCGTAGCCCTGGGAGATCACCACCCCGCCCTCGTCGAGCAGTCCGTTCATCAGCTCGAGAAGCAGCAGCGGATTGCCGCCCGCTCGGTCCGCGAGCACGCGCAGGCCGGAGTCAGGGCGCGCCCCCAGAGCGGCGGTGACCAGGTCGGAGACGGCCTCACCCGACAGTGGGCGAAGCTGGAGCAGGACCGCACCGCCCGTCTGCAACCGGAGGAAGAGCCGGTCGAGGTCGGTGCCACCGGAGCTGGTGCGGCGTGCGAGGATCCAGCACACCGGAGACGACGCGAGCTGGATCGGCAGCGTCCGCAGCGCGAGGACTGTAGCGGGATCGGCCCATTCGAGATCGTCCAGGACGACCAACAACGAGGTGGCGCGGGCCCGCCGCTCGAGCGCGGCCCGCAGCCGCTCGGCCAGCCGGTCCTGTCCGTCGGTGGGGGGCGCATGCCGGCCGGGCTCGCCGAGTACCGACAGCAACCGCTCTAGGACCGCGGGCCGGCGCAGTTCGGGGGCCGTGTCCGCGACCACCACCGCGAAACCCTCGTCAGCGGCCCTCCGTGCGGCCTCCTCAAGCAGGCGGGTCCGCCCGCTGCCCGCCTCCCCCTCGACGAGCATGATCCTCGGACCATCGACGCGCGTCAGCAACTCGTCGATGCTCGCTCGTTCCCGTTGGCGACCGAAGGTCGTGCCTTGTGTCGGCGGCCTGCCGTCCATACAGGCAACGTGCCCCGGATCGCGCAGGCGATACGTGACGGTCAACGCGCCGCTGTCCTGTTCTTGGGCGGGCCAGGTCAACATTGAACAAAGTCGGACCGTCTGCCGCGCGCCGGTTAAAGCGGCAGTCCGGGTCACAACAGCAGGTCGAACATGCGCCGGACCTGCTCCCACTGCGTGGTCTGTGGGTTGCGCCGGTCCGGGAACATGATCCGGAAGGCTTGTGACAGCGCGTAGGAAAGGCCGCCCGCGATCTCGGGGAGCTTCTCGTCGGTGGCGTCGCGGACCGCGAGATCCAGCGGCGGCCGCCTCGCCAGCAGCTCCAGGATCGGTTCGACCTCGATCTCCTGGTCCAGCCGGCGGAACTGGTGGATGCTCTCCTGCAGGCCCTTCGTGATCGGCAGGTCGGACGGCTCGATGATGTCGCGCCCGTTCGCCTTCGCCTTGGCCTGTCCGATGAGAAGCAGGTCGTACAGCTCTGCGTCAAGGAAGTCGTGGTAGCGCCGCAGATCGTTCTTATCGACATCGAGCCCCGCAGCCGCCTTGAAGAAGCGCTCGAACCTGCTGATTCCTATCACGGCCATGCCAGTTACCTCGCCTGTCGTCTCCTGAAAGGAGGGGAAGGAAGTCCAGTTCGTCCAGCCTTCCCGCTCGGAGAGGGCGTCACATCGTCAGATCTTGTAGGACCAGGTCCGCGCGACGAGGCCGTGCGCTCGGGCCAGTCGGGGTGCCTGACCCCGTGAGCCCGCCTGCCCGGGTGCCCTTCCGTTCACGGCGAGTTCAGGGACGCGCCAGGAGGAGCGCGCACAGACCTACACGGTCGGTGGATGTGCCCAATCATCTGATGACGCAGCGTCGGTCACGAAGGCGTTGCCATCTCCGGCAACGGTGCACGCCATCTCACCGGAATGCGCGTGAGAACCATCGGAGGGAAGCTGATGGCCAGAGCAGTCGGCATAGACCTGGGCACGACCAATTCGGTCATCGCGGTGACCGAGGGCGGCGAGCCCCGGGTCATCCCCAATGCGGAGGGATCACGGACGACCCCGTCCGTGGTGGCCTTCACCGAACAGGGGGAGAGGCTGGTCGGGCAGTTGGCCCGGCGGCAGGCGATCCTGAACCCGAAGGGCACCGTCAGTTCGGCGAAGCGCTTCATCGGACGACGCTACGAAGAGATCGAGACCGAGAAGGACGCGGTCTCCTCCGATGTGGTCGCAGGGCCTGACGGGACTGCCCGCTTCGATGTGCGCGGCAAGCAGTACGCGCCGGAGGAGATCTCGGCGCTGGTTCTGCGCAAGCTGGCGGACGATGCCGGAAAATCGCTCGGCGAGAAGGTCACCGAGGCGGTCATCACGGTGCCCGCCTACTTCAATGAGGCCCAGCGGCACGCCACGAGCGACGCAGGGAAGATCGCAGGGCTCGAAGTCCTGCGCATCATCAACGAGCCCACGGCGGCGGCACTGGCCTACGGCCTCGACAAGAAGGCCAACGAGACCGTGCTGGTGTTCGACCTGGGCGGCGGCACGTTCGACGTCAGCCTGCTGAACATCGGCGACGACGTGGTGGAGGTCCGCGCCACCTCCGGTGACGGCCATCTCGGTGGCGACGACTTCGACCGCCGGATCGTCGATCACCTCGCCGATGAGTTCCAGCGGGAGAACGGGATCGACCTTCGGACGGACCCCCAAGCCCTGCAGCGGCTGTTCGAGGCCGCCGAGAAGGCCAAGGTCGAACTGTCCACGGTGTCGCAGACACAGATCAGTCTTCCGTTCGTCACGGCCGACGCCAGTGGTCCCAAACACCTCAACACCTCGCTGATGCGCTCCACGTTCGAGCAGATCACCACAGACCTGATCGAGCGTTGCGTCGGCCCGGTGGAACGGGCGATGAGCGATGCCAAGGTCGCCGCCGACGACATCGACGAGGTCATCATGGTCGGCGGGTCCACCCGGATCCCCGCCGTGCAGAGCCTCATCCGCAGGCTGACCGGCGGCAAGGACCCCAACATGTCGGTCAATCCCGACGAGGTCGTAGCGTTGGGCGCCGCGATCCAGGCGGGCGTCCTCAAGGGCGAGGTCAAGGACGTCCTGCTGCTCGACGTCACGCCCCTGTCGCTCGGTGTGGAGACCATGGGCGGGGTGATGACCAAGATCATCGAGCGCAACACGACCATCCCCGCCCGCCGTACCGAGACGTTCAGCACCGCCGAGGATGACCAGAACGCGGTCGACATCGTGGTCCTACAGGGTGAACGGGAACGGGCCGCCGACAACCGGGTGCTCGGTCGCTTCCGGCTGGAGAACATCCGCCCCGCGCCGCGCGGGGAACCGCAGATCGAGGTGACGTTCGACATCGACGCCAACGGCCTCCTCAACGTTTCCGCGCGCGACCAGGACACCGGCGCCGAACAGCGCATCACGATCAGCCAGAGCTCGAACCTCGACGAGAGCGAGGTCGAGCGCATGATCGCCGATGCGGAGCAGAACCGGCAGGAGGACGCCCGGCTCCGCGCGCAGGTCGACGCGCGCAACGAGCTGGACTCGGCCATCTACCAGGTCGAACACCGGCTCGGCGAACTCGGTGACGCGGTGCCCGTGCATGAGAAGGCGCGGGCCGAGGGGCTGATCGAGGACGCCCGGCAGGCCATCAAGGAGGAGGCGCCGCTCGACCGGCTGCGCACGCTCACCTCCGAACTCCAGCAGATTCTGCACGGCTTGGGAACCACCGCAGCGGGCGCGGGCGAGCGTCCCGCTGGGGCCACGACGGAAGGCTCGGACGAGGATGTCATCGACGCCGAATTCACGACGGACTGAGCAGCCCTGGGAGTCGGCCGACCAGGACCGGCCGCTCGAGCAGCCCGAGCGCGCCGCGCAGGGGCCCGAGCAGGAGGAGGCCGCCAAGGCGGCCGGCCAGGATTCCGGCGAGGTCGAACGGCTCAGGGCGCGGGTCGAGGAACTCGAGGACCTGTGGCGGCGTGCGAGCGCCGACCTCGACAACCTGCGCAAGCGGATGGCGCGCGAGCTTGAGACGCAGCACCGTGCCCAGCGGGCCGAGGTCACCGCGGCATGGCTGCCGGTTCTCGACGACCTCGAACGCGCCCTCCAGCACGCCGAGTCCGACCCGGCGAGCGTCGTCGAGGGCGTGCGCAGCGTCCGGGACCGGGCCGTGGCGACTGTGCGCGATCTCGGCTACCCGCGCCGCGATGACCTGGGGGTCCCGTTCGACCCGGCCCGGCACGAGGCGGTCGCTGTGCGCGCCGACCCCGACGTTCCGCCCGGCACAGTGGTCGAGGTGCACCAGCCAGGTTACGGCGTCGACGAGAACCAGTTGCGTCCGGCGCTGGTGTCGGTATCGGCCAAGGCCGGGTGACCGATGGCCGTCCAAGATCCGTACGCGGCGCTCGGAGTCTCCCGGGACGCAGGCCAGGACGAGATCCAGCGGGCCTACCGCAAGCTCGCCCGTGCCCATCACCCCGACATCAACAAGGACCCCGAAGCCGAGGAGAGGTTCAAGGACGTCTCCGAGGCCTACGCCATCCTGTCCGATCCGGAACAGCGCCGCCGCTATGACGCCTTCGGGCCCGACTTCCGGCGGGTCCCGGAGGACGTCGACCCGGATGTGTGGGCGCGCTCCCGTGCGGGTGCGGGCGCTGGCGCTGGCGCTGGCGGGGGCCGCGCCGGTCCCTACGCCACCACGGGCGGCGTCTACACCGGTGGGTTCGGGGAGGACATCGACTTGGAGGAGCTGTTCGGTGGGATCTTCGGCGGCCGCCGGCGGGGCGGCGGCCAGTGGTCCGCCTGGTCGCCGTCGCGCGGCGCCGACCAGGAGGCCGAGATCGAGGTCAGTGTCGAGGAGGCGTACCAGGGGACCAGACGCACCATCACCCTCCAGCGTCCAGAGGGCCCACGCACCCTGGACGTCACCGTGCCCGCCGGTGTGACCGACGGCCAGCGCATCCGGCTGGGCGGGCAGGGCGGGAGCGGCGACAGCGCCGGAGACCTCTACCTGGTGGTGCGGCTCACCCCACATCCCCGCTACCGCGTCGAGGGGCGCGACGTGTACACCGACCTCCCACTCACTCCGTGGGAGGCCGCTCTCGGCACGACGGCGGGGCTGCAGACGCCCGGCGGCGAGGCCAAGGTGAAGGTGCCTCCCGGCACGTCCAGCGGGCGGCGGCTCCGACTGCGCGGCCGCGGGCTGCCCAACCCCCGCGGTGCCCCGGGCGACCTGTTCGCCGAGGTCCGCATCGTGGTTCCCTCCGAGCCGTCCGAAACGGAACGCCGGCTCCTCGAGGAGCTCGCCTCGGCGTCGTCGTTCGATCCGAGGAGATCGTGATGGAACATCTGCTACCCGGCACGGTCTACGCCATCATCCCGGCCCGTCCCCGGCGGATGGACCTGGACACCTTCGCCGACGCCGCCGGAATCCATCCCGAGATGGCACGCCGGCTGGTGCGTCTCGGCCTGCTCGATCCCGAACGCGACCCGTCCGGCCGGCTCTGGTTCCCGCCCGCGCAAGTCGCCGCGTACGCGCGCCTCGAACGCCTGCGGACGGGACTCTGCCTCAACTACGCCGCGCTGGCACTCGTGGTCGAACTACTCGACCGCATCGCCGAACTCGAGCGGGAATTGCGCACCCAACACCACTCCGGAGGCCGAACGTGGATCCCAACCGCCTGACCCAGAAATCCCAGGAGGCCCTGCACGACGCCCAGACCAAGGCCCTGCGCTTCGGGCACGTCGAAGTGGACGGCGAACACCTCCTGCTCGCCCTGCTCGACCAGGCCGATGGACTGGTCCCGCGGCTGCTCACCGAGGCGAAGGCCGATCCGGCACGGTTGCGCGAGGCGCTGGAGGCCGAGCTGGCACACCGCCCGAGCGTGAGCGGTCCGGGCACCGAGCCAGGCAAGGTTCTGGTGACCCAGAGGCTCTCCCGCCTGCTCGACACCGCCCAGCAAGAGGCCGAACGGCTGAAGGACGACTATGTCTCCGTGGAGCACCTGGTCATCGCGCTGCTTGGGGAGGGCTCGGCGACGGCGTCGGGTCGGCTGCTGGACCGTCAGGGCATCACCAGGGACTCCTTCCTGGAGGCCCTCACCCGGATCCGCGGTCACCAGCGGGTAACGTCCGCCATGCCCGAGGTCGCCTACGAGGCTCTGGAGAAGTACGGCCGGGACCTGGTCGCCGACGCCGCGGCAGGCAAACTCGACCCCGTTATCGGCCGGGACACCGAGATCCGCCGTGTCGTCCAGATCCTGTCCCGCAAGTCCAAGAACAACCCGGTGCTGATCGGCGACCCCGGCGTCGGCAAGACCGCCATCGTGGAAGGGCTCGCCCGGCGCATCACCAACGGCGACGTCCCCGACGGCCTCCGCGACAAGACGATCTTCAATCTGGACATGGGCTCGCTCGTCGCGGGCGCCAAGTACCGAGGCGAGTTCGAGGAACGCCTCACCGCCGTGCTCAACGAGGTCAAGGCGGCCGAGGGCCGGATCCTGCTGTTCGTCGACGAGCTCCACAACGTCGTCGGCGCGGGCGCCACCGAAGGGGCCATGGACGCCGGCAACATGCTCAAGCCGATGCTCGCCCGCGGCGAACTTCACATGATCGGCGCCACGACGGTGGAGGAGTACCGCAAGCACGTCGAGAAGGACGCGGCCCTGGAGCGGCGCTTCCAGCCCGTCCTGGTCAACGAGCCCACGGTGGAGGACACCGTCTCCATCCTGCGCGGTCTGCGCGAACGCCTCGAGGTCTTCCACGGCGTGAGGATCCAGGACGCCGCCCTGGTCGCCGCCGTGACGCTCAGCCACCGCTACATCTCCGACCGGTTCCTGCCGGACAAGGCCATCGACCTGGTCGACGAGGCGTGCGCCATGCTGCGCACCGAGATCGACTCCCTGCCCGCGCCACTGGACGAACTCACCCGCCGCGTCATGCGCCTGGAGATCGAGGAGGCCGCGCTGGCCAAGGAGGAAGATGCGGGGAGTAAGGCCCGCCTGGAGACACTCCGGGGGGAACTGGCCGAGCTGCACGCCGAGGCCGACTCCATGCGCGCCCAGTGGGAGGCCGAGCGCCAGGCGCTTCGCAAGGTGCAGGCGCTGCGTCAGGAGATCGAACAGGTCGGGCAGGAGGCCGATCGGGCCGAGCGCGATTATGACCTCAACCGTGCCGCGGAACTGCGGCACGGCCGGCTGCCGGAGCTGGAGCGGCGGCTGCGCGCCGAAGAGGAGCGGCTGACCGACAAGCAGAACGGCGGCAGGCTGCTGCGCGAGGTCGTGACCGAGGAGGAGATCGCGGCGATCGTGTCCCGCTGGACGGGCATCCCGGTGAGCCGTCTGCAGGAGGGCGAGCGGGACAAGCTGCTCAGGCTCGACAAGGTTCTGCACGAGCGCGTGGTCGGGCAGGACGAGGCCGTCCAGCTGGTGTCCGATGCCATCATCCGCGCCCGCTCGGGCATCAAGGACCCGCGCCGCCCCATCGGCTCGTTCGTCTTTCTCGGCCCCACCGGCGTCGGCAAGACCGAGCTGGCCCGCACCCTCGCCGCCGCCCTGTTCGACACCGAGGAGAACATGGTCCGCATCGACATGAGCGAATACCAGGAGCGTCACACCGTCAGCCGGCTGGTCGGCGCGCCCCCCGGCTACGTGGGATATGAGGAGGGCGGCCAGCTCACCGAGACCGTCCGACGCAAGCCCTACTCGGTCGTCCTGTTCGACGAAATCGAGAAGGCGCACGGCGACGTCTTCAACACGCTGCTCCAGGTGCTCGACGACGGCCGCCTGACCGACGCGCAGGGCCGCACCGTCGACTTCCGCAACACCGTCATCATCATGACGTCCAACATCGGATCGGAGCATCTACTGCAGGGGGTCACCTCGGAGGGCGACATCGAGCCGGACGCCCGCGAGCGGGTGATGGGCGAGTTGCGCCGCCACTTCCGTCCCGAGTTCCTCAACCGGGTCGACGACATCGTCCTGTTCAAGCCACTCACGCTGCCGCAGATCGAGCAGGTCGTCGACCTGATGTTCAACGACCTCCGCGCCCGGCTCGCCGACCGGCAGATGCACCTGATGATCGACGAAGACGCCCGGCGCCTGATCGCCGAGCAGGGCTTCGACCCGGTGTACGGCGCCCGTCCGCTCCGCCGCTTCATCGCCCGCGAGATTGAGACCCGCATCGGCCGCGCGCTCATCGCGGGGGACGTCCGGGACGGCGCGACCATCCACATCACCGTCGTGCACGAGGAACTGAACGTCCGCTACGAAAACCCGGAATGACAGCCCGGGCGCACTGGCCTACTCGCGGCGGACTTCGCGCGGTTCCTTGTCCATGCGGACGCCACGTCTTGTCGTACTGTCAGCTCCTTGCTGTGCAGTCGGGACCCAGCCGCCCGGCCACCTTCCACCACGTCGGCATCTACCTTGGCCAAGGCCGTATGGTCCACGCTCCCCAAACCGGCGACGTCGTGCGCATCTCCCCGTTCACCGGCAACCCTAACCGCGACGCGAATACACCGGCGCCACCCGCCCCGCCACTCAGACCCGATTGGAGGGCTTGGCCGCGAACCACTGTGCCGCTTCGGCGTAGGTGCGGACGGTCTTGGGGGACTTCCCCTCGGCGTTGAGGTGGAGGGTGAACGAGTCGATCGCGGGCTGGAAGGTGCCTGCTCGCAGGTCCTTCGGTCGCCGCGTGCGGGCGGTACCCATCGGGAGATAGCTTTCCTCTGTTCAAGCGGTGTACACCGGTGGTGATCAGCCCGTTATCGGTGTTTTCACTGGTCAGAGGACCTGTGTGGGCAGGGGCGGGGTCGAACCGCCGACCTTCCGCTTTCAGAAGTAGCAACCACCCTGCGCCCACCCCGTCACCCGAGGTCAGACGGTGCCCGGCGTGTACCCGTGGTGGGCGCCGTGCGGTGACGTTGCCGTCAGGGTTGCCGTCACCGGTCGGTGCTGTCAGGCGACCTTGATGGAGTGGGGGCCGACGCTGACGGTGATGTCGACGTGTCCGCCGAGTGCGGTGGCGTAGGCGCGGAGTGTCTCCAGTTCCATGGCTTCAAGGTCGCCGTTCTCGATCTGGGAGACGCGGGACTGGGAGACGCCGAGGATCTGGGCGACCTCGGCTTGTGTCTTGCCGATGGCCATGCGAAGTTCCTTGAGGTGGTGGCCGGCGACATAGGCGTCCAGTTCAGCACGGGCTTGGGCCTGCCGCTGGGGGTCGGCCAGTTCGGGGTTGCGGCGGTGAGCTTCGGCCTTGATGTCCTGCCACCGGCGTCCGGTGCTCATCGTCCGGCCTCCTTGTCTTTTGCGGCCCGGTAATCGGCGTAGCGGGCTTCGGCCAGTGGGATGGCCTGGTCGTACCACCGGGACCACTGCCCGGCTTTGTCTCCGGCCACAAGGAAGATCGCGGCGCGGTCAGGATCGAAGACGAACAGCATGCGGATCTCGGACCTCCCGCTGCTGCCGGGCCGCAACTCCTTGAGGTTGCGCAGCTCGCTGTGTTCCAGGGTGTCGACGAGCGGCCGTCCCAGCGTTGGCCCTACGGCGGCCAGCCTGTCGATGGCCTGTTCGATCAAGGCTGCGGTGTCCACATCGGACTCGCAGAGCTTGAGGAACCAGCTCTCGACCGGGGAGGATGACGTCCCAGGGCACGCCATCAATATAACCTGTAGCTCATATTGATGGTCGACCGTCCGCCTCTGAAGGACGTCCGTTGCCGTCAAAGACAACGCCCCGAGCCAGCTGGCTTCGGGCGTTTTCGCTGGCGAGAGAGGTGGGCAGGGGCGGGGTCGAACCGCGACCTTCCGCTTTTCAGGTCACAACGCCTGAGCGCTGTACTGACCTGCGAAAACCCAGGTCGTTCACGAGCGAGAAGTCGATAAGCGGATTGTGTTCAACCTCAGGCTAGCGCGCTGCGTCACATGGTTGCTACCCAATGCGTACGGCGGTCAAGCCTCGCAGAAGGCTTGCTGCCCCGGTCGCGCGGATTGCCGGCACGTCTTCATGTGTGACTTGAGAACTTGGAGGACGAGGGTTCTGCAGTCACAGGATCGCCCTTCAGCGGGCAGCCCCTCGGTACGAACCTGACCAGTTCGGAGCTTCCGAGATGAAACCGGTCACGACAGGCACAAGCAGAACGAAGATCTGTACCCACGCCCCTCCCCTCGGGCGGAGGCGCACCGGCTACTGCCCTGTGGCCGATCGGCAAGCCTCGTTGAAAGGGGTTCGCCAGCGCGTGTCACGGGCCTTCGGGAAGCCAACGGCTCAGGCTGGTCCTCGGTACGCTCGCAGCGACGTGCCAGAGATGGTGCTTGGGGTCCCATCTCGCCTGCACCAGACGCTTGGCCTCGTCTTTCTCCTCGTATGGAACGCGCAGGTAGAGGCGGCCGTCGACCACGTCGCCGGGGGAGATCCCATCTGCCGGTGCTGTCTTCGCGGATTGATGGGGCGTCGAGGGCCAGGAGCGGGCGGGCCGGTCCATGCGGGCGCGGTCGACGATGCGCCGCACGCGTTCGCAGGACGTCGGGTCGGTAATCCGCATCATCAGATCGGTCGAGCCGCCATGGGCCAGCAGGTTCAGGGAGCCGTGCCAGAGGACGGTGTCGTCGACGATCAGGACTTTCTCGTGCATGCGCTCGCGGGCCTCGATCAGGCAGCCGGCCGATCGCAGTGTCGCGACGAGGTCGGCCTCCTTCGTGCCGGGTTCGTGCTGCCGCGTGTGCACGGTCACACGCGCGCCGGCGGCGATGCGCGGTTCGAGACGCCGGAGCCAGTACCTCACCGGGTTCGCGGAGAGGAAGGCGCAGTAGATGTCGATGCTGCGACGGGCGCGCGCGATGTCCCATTCGACGCCGCGGGAGACCTCGTCAGCGGGGAAGAACGCGGGCCGCGCCAGTTCTTCGGGGTCCAGGCCGCTCAGGTCGGCTGCGTTGCGCACCGGGACGAGTTCCTCGACCGGGAGCCGCTGGGCGTGCTTCTCGAAGTACCCGAGCATTCGGGCGGCCTCGCTTGCGGGGCTGAGCCTGCGGTGCATGAACTCGGTGTTGGCGACCAGGACGAGATGGTCCTGTGCGCGGCTCAGCGCGACGTTCAGCAACCGGCAGGTGGCCGAGGACAGCCCGACACCTTCGTAGAAGTAGCCGAGCCGGTCGCCGGCTCCCGCGACGGTATCGATCACCACGAGCGGGCGCTGGCTTCCCTGGAAGCGGTGGACGGTGTCCACCACACCGTCGTAGGTCTCGCCGAAGCGGTGGGTCAAGCTCGTGTTCAGCGCCTTCTTCTGGTTCTTGTAAGGGCAGATGACGGCGAGCCGGTCGGCCGGTCCTTCCCCTTCAGCGTGCACGGTGTGCTTGCGGGCGGACAGGACCGTGTCGTACTGCAAGCCCCGGATCAGCTCGTGGATCACGGCTTCATGGACGGCGTTGGTGGTGTGGGCGTTCCTCCTTCCCCGGTCAGGGACCCGGCTGGAGGTGTCGATGAGCACCAGCGGGCCCTCGATCAGGGGTGAGGGCGGCAGCCGCGTCCCCTCCTGCCGGCCGGTCAGCAGCGGCGCGTCCGGGTAGGCGACTTCGTTCACCACCGTGCAGATCGCCCGGCGCATGCGGTACTGCTCGTTGAGCGCGACCATCCTGGAGTCGCCGACGCGGGCGCCGCCCTGCGGATCGACGAGCCCGGCGGCGTGGAACGCATCCCGGTCCATCCAAAGTCGCGAGTGCTCGGTGTCCTGGGCCGGTGCCTTGCGGTTGTTCGAACCGCGTGTGACGGCGGGCAACTGCCGGAAGTCACCGGCCAGCACGACCCGCTTGCGGGTGAGGCTTGCCGTGTACCAGGCGGACGGCAGGTTCACCATCCCCGCCTCGTCGATAACCAAGACATCGACTTCGTCCAGCAGCCGGCGGGTCTGAACTGCCTTGGACACCGTCGTGCCCAGCACCCGACAGCGGCTCCGCACCGTGTCCGCGATCTTCTGGCGTTCCTTTTGCAGGTCGTCGAGTCGCTGCTGAAGCAGGCCGGCGTCCTCCCGCAGCCGCTCCACCGGAGCCAGCCCCTGTACTCGGGCCAGGATGCTGGGCAAGGCCGAGTCGATGGCGGCCAGTTCGGTTTCGCAACGCTGATGGTCCGCCCGAGCGGCTCCGAGTCGCTGCGAGCAGGCCTCCCACGTATGGCGATGGTGATACAGCTCGTTGTCGAGGGCATCCAGCTTCGCCTGCTTGCGTTGGGCGAACAGCCCCGAAGGGCTTCCGATCTGGGCCATCAGCTCCTGGACCCGCGCGATCTGCCCGGCGGCAGCGTTCACTCCCGCCTCGGCATCGAGGACGGATTGGCCGGTGGCCGCCAGCCGCCGCCCGAGCTCATGGCGCTCGGTGGTGGTGCGCGCCGCCTCCTCGTGGCGGGCGATGCCCCCGCGTACCGCGGTGAGTTCCATCGTGACCCGCGTGATCTCGGCGTCCAGCTCGGCGGCCAGCCTGTCGGCGATGCGGCTCCGGTCGATCTGCTCCCCGTACTTCTCGGCGAGCGACGCTACGGCGATGTCCCCGGCGCGCTGAACCAATCCCGAGTCGAACTCGGGTTCCCGGGCCAGAAGGTCGCACACCCGCAGCAGCGCCTGGTCGACCGCGACGTGCGTGGGCGCCAGAAAGAGCACGCGCAGGCCCTGCCGGTAGCAGCCCTCGACGATGCTCGCGACCACTTCGGTCTTCCCGGTGCCCGGCGGTCCCCAAACGAAGGTCAGCTCGCTGCCGAGCGCCTGTTCCACGGCGCGTCGCTGCCGAGTGTTCAGCTGGCGGTTCCGATACCCCGGGACGAATCGTTCCGTGTCGGCGCACCGGCTGATCTTCGGCTTGCCCTGACCGACCAGCCACCCCGAGGCGGTGAGATTCATCGTCGATGCGCCGGCACCCAACTGCTCCAGCCGTTCGGTCAGCGCCACGAGGCCCGCGGTGTCGTCCTCGACCAGTTGCGCGTTCGTCGGCGCGGTACCCAGGTCAGCCTCGGTGGTCACCCGGATCCTCCCGTCCGGTGACCGTGCTGCTTCGGCGCGTTCCCACGGGCCACGGGACCGAGACGTCCGGATCAGCAGGTCCTTGCCGCCGAAGGCTTCCTTCCACCCCTTGCAGGAGAACAGGTACTCCCGCTCGGCGCCGGACTGCTGGACGAGTCGACCGTCACGCAGCGACACCTTTTCGGCATTCGTCATGTCGTCGTGCAGGATCGCCGCGATCTCCAACTGCACCGCACGGTGCAAATGAGCTATGGGGTACGGCCCGGCTTGCTTCTCCGCCATCGATTCCTTCCCGAACGCCGTAGAACGTGACGAGCGCGACCGAACCGCGCTTCGTTTATGGGCCTCGGAGAGGGGCCGCCTGCCCGACCGTGCCCCGCTGTCGCCGCGGCCCGCGGAACGTCATCGGCCTGCGCGAGCCAGCGCTGCCGTGCTTGCGCATGTGCGTCTCCGGGCGATCGGTAATGGTCAGACCGATATCCGAGAAAGAGGCCAACTGTAGCCGTACATGAGCCTTTGCTCGGTGTCGAACGGTTTGAAGTGTGCCAGAAGTGGGGCTGCATGCCGACACCCCTTGACCGTGCGTTCGCTCCAAACCGACAGGGCGATCACCGAATGACCGCGGACGAACCTCCCATGGTGGCAGCTACTCAAGGCGACGAGCATCTCAAATGCGCCTAGGCGTCACACAATTCATGACTTATTGATCAAAAACGCTTTGGGTCCATTCGTAGAGGAAGAGCTCTTCGATCCTCAGGTCGAAGAGCTTGGCGAGACGGAAGGCGACGGGAAGACTCGGGTCGAACTTCCCTGTCTCGATGGCGTTGATCGTCTGCCTGGACACGCCCGTACGCTTAGCCAGGTCCGCCTGCGTCCACCCCCGTTCGGCGCGAAGGCCGGTGATGCGGTTCTTCATCGGTATCGGATCTTGCCGACGACGAAGGCGACCATAAAGACGACTCCCATGAGCGCAGGGAGGACGGCGATATCGACGTCGCGGGTGACGAGGCTGGCGGCGTCCGCAACGACATAGGCGAATCCGAGGACCCATCCCACGCCGAGGGTGACCGCCAGCGCATCCTGCGTGATCTTCCGTTGCAGCTCATCGAGCGCGCGGAGAAAACGCGTGAAGGCGACGATCCAGCCGATGCCGACGGCGAGATTGACGGCAACGGCGGCCCAGCTCGCCACCCGCTGTGGTGGATCCCATAGGAGTTGCGGGCCGAACTTGGCCAGGGCAAGGGTCGCCGCCCAGGCGAGTGTCCATAGCACGAGCCGAGCGCTCGCCTTGATCTCGTTATGCGTTTGCACGGGTGCCATCCCCCGGTGTGGTGTCAAGTACACTTGACACGCTACGAGGCGCCGCGCTCGATGTCAAGTGTGCTTGACATCGAGCGCCGTCTGATCAGAAGCGTCTTGGGTTCACTCGTCGAGGGCGTAGCGGACGTGCTGGGCTTTGAAGTAGCCGGTGATGACGTGGGGTTGGCGTTGTCGGCGGTGGAAGAACCTTCGGGTTTCGGCGGCGAGTTCGGCCTGGTTCCTGGCCTGGTGAGTGTGGGGCAGGCTACGTTTGAGGTCGGAGTTGACCAGCTCGTCCGGGTTCAGTTCGGGTGAGTACGAAGGCAGGAAGTGCAGCTCGATCTCGTCCTTGTGGTCGGCGAGCCAGGCCCGGACGGTCTTGGAGCGGTGGGCCGAGTGCCGGTCGACGATCAGGTGGACCTTCCGGTGGAAGTGCCCGACGAGCCGGGCGAGGAACCGGCACATGACCTTCGCGTCGAACGACCCGGTGAAGACCATGAAGTGCATCCGGCCGCGGGTGCTGATCGCCGACATCGCGTTCACGGAGAACCGGTTCCCGGTGCGACGGACGACCGGAGTCTTTCCTTGCTCACCCCAGGTGCGGCCGGTGACCTGGTCCGAGCAAACCACGACCTGGTCGGCGAACAGGGACTTCGGCGTTCTCCGCCTTCGCTCGGGCCCGGATCGCTGGCCAGGTCTCCTCGCGCCACACGCGGACCGCCTCCGGATCCTGCTCGACCGCCCGCTTGTCCGGACGCTGGAAGGTCAGCCCCCACCGCTTGAGGTACTTGCCCACCCCGGGCTCGGTGAACCGGACCCCGTACAGCTTGAAGATCAGCTCGCCTATCAGCCCCCGCGTCCACAGCTGACCGGAAAGCCCCAGCCCGGAGGGGGTGTGATCGAGGACGGCCTGCCGCACAGCGGCCTGTTCGGCCTCCGACAGCGCCTGGTGTTCCCCCGCGCGGCGGCCTCGCGGGCGGGACAGCAGTGCGTCCCGGCCGCCGATCTGCCACTTCGCCCACCAGTTGTCCACGGCTTTGAGCGACACCTTGAACAGGGCGGCGACATCTACCCGGTCCCGGCCTTCCACCAGTGCGGACACCGCCAGTAACCGCACAGCCTCCTGCGCATCCGGCGACCAGGTCCGCGCATCACCCACCAGCTCACTCACGCACTGCCAACGAACCTGAACCCAAAGCGTTTCGGATCAATAAATGCGGACCCTTGGTACCAGCATGCGCGACCACCGAGCCTTAACGGTCTCGGACACCATCGCCAGCTGAATTACCGGCGTCGACACGACTTTCGGTACCTGTCGGAGTTCAAGGTTGGAGCGCACTGATCTGCCGATGTGCGAAAGGCTTGGCACGAGCTGCGCGAGCGATCCGATCGGGTTGGTCTATCAGAGTCGACAATTTGGGATTGCAGCCAGAGGGAAGGTGCTCGCGTGGTGCTAATTGTCCTGCGGTTCCTGAGCCTGGAAATGAGATAGCGGTTATTTGATGCTGTCGAAGCACAGAGTCGCGAGTGTTATCGAGATCGAGGTCAATGGGCGGCAATGCGGTAGTCGCGAACCCAGGATTAAGAGCGTTTCTCATGTGGGTTGTGGATGGCCTGCGGGATAATGCGGGATTGTGTCGTCAGATCTTGCGTGACGGCTGGTGCCGGATGAGTTGTGGGAACTGGTGGAGCCGCTTGTGCCGGGGTTCGCGCCTCGGCGGCAGGGTGGCGGGACGGCCGGGGTGGACGATCGAGCGGTGTTCACCGCGATCGTGTACGTGCTGACCAGCGGGTGCGCCTGGCGGCATCTGCCGGGCGAGTTCGGAGTGAGCGTGCCGACCGCGCACCGCCGGTTCACCGCCTGGACCAAAGCGGGGCTATGGCCCCGGCTGCACCATGCCGTCCTGGACGAACTCGGTGCCCGCGGGCAGGTCTTGAAGTGATCGGCCATCGCCCAACCGACTACCATTTTCGAATGGCAGTCGATGACCGTTGCCAGGTAAAGAAAGCCATCCCAGGGGGGATGTAGGTGATGTCGCCGACCAGCTTCATACCGGGCCGGTCGGCGGTGAAGTCCCGGCAGACCAGGTCGGGGATCGCGTTGGGCTCACCCACCTGGGTGGTGACCGGCCGCCACGACCGCGGCTGCACCGGCTGAAGGCCCAGCTCCCGCATCAGCTGCCGCACCAGCTCCGGCGAGACCTCCTCGCCCGAGCGAGCCAGCACCGCGTGAATCCGCCGATACCCATAAGTCTCGTGATTGGCCGCGAACACCGCCTCGATCACCGGCTTGAGGCGTTCACGACGTTCGGCAGTCGCCGACATCGGACGGGTGCGCCACTCGTAAAACCCGGACCGCGACACCCGCAGCCAGATGCACATGTCGACGATCGCGTGGGTGGCCTTCTCCGCGTCGATGAGCTCGTACTTGGCGCTCACCGGTGATCCCTCGCGAAGAAGGCCGCGGCTTTTTTCAAGAAGTCGTTCTCTTCGCGGAGTCTGCGGTTCTCCCGCTCGAGCTCAAGTTCCCGCGCGCTCATCTTCTCGCCGCCGGAGTCTCCGGTCGCCGCGCCACCACCGTGCCGTCTGCGGTAGTCCTTGACCCAGTTGCCGAGCGTGGTGTCGTGAATCCCAACCTCACGGGCCACATGGGCGATGGGGCGTGGGCCATCCAGGACCATGCGGACGATCTCGTCCTTGTGCTCCTGGGTGAAATACCGCCTCTGTCGTGCCAACGACCTTCCTTCCAGTTCTCCCAACCCTAGTTGGGGACCTGTCCGGAAGGCCCGGGGCACCTCAGCCTGCACCGCTCTGGTGATCATAGTCACGAACCTGCAGATCTCCACGGTTTGAGAACAGACCCGTCAGACATCTGAGCCTGTTCCCGCGGCCCCCAGACCAGTCATTCCCAAGCAACCGAACGACTCGCCGCCCAGACGCGGGCGCCCGCCTCCCGCGGCCGGTCCCCACCCTCGCGGCACACGAACAACGTCGGAAGCCTCCCGCAACCACCGACCATGCCGGCCCACAGGCCCACCCTCACGATCCCCTCCAACGCCACGATCCACCCGATCAACACGACCGAGCGGGATGCCATCAAACGCTTCGGGCCATCTCATGAGCGGCCCCTAACGGCGGGACTGGCCCGGTCCGGACGAGAGGGAACCCAGGAGCGTCGGCGGACGACTGTGAATCTAGTTCGTGAAGCTCGGCCTGAAAAGGCCGATCGCCGACCGCATCGCCGATCTCGGCACCCCGCTCGACGCTCCACCCACTGAACGTCGGGCCGAATCGAGTCCGTCGTCCGCGACCTGGTCGCACTCATCCCCCTGGACGCCTATGTCACGGTCATCGCGTCGGGAGATGGTCCCCATCCCCTACAGGTTCCCTAGCCTCAGGACGTGGTTCTCAGGCATTCGCAGGGAAGGGCCTTGGGTATGGCTTTCGTCCATCCTTACCTTCCTAGGCGTGGTCTTCCTGGTCCTTCGTACGATCGGGAGGCCCGGGGGTTCTGGGTGTGGCTTTGACTGGTCTGCCGAGGAAGGGGCTCAGATTGATTGGCCGCCCAGAGCCCCGCGACGACCAGACCGCTTATTGGGCTCCGCGAAGCATCGCTGTGTAAGGACACGTCGGCGCGGTCGTCTGCGGCAACATCCTCGAACGCGGGGTGGGGCCGGACGGAACAGGTCGCATGCCTGGCTCGCAGAGCCGGGTGCGGATGCTGGCGACCCGCGAAGCGGGACGTCCTTGAAGACATAGGAAGTTCCGATCAGGAGGGTTGGCGTTCAGGTCGAGTCCGGCAGATGGGCTTTATCGCGGGGCCGTAGACGGCAGGGTTGCCGGTCGTGGTCCGAGCCACCCGCGCGGTGATCCCTGAGAAGCTTCCGAGCCTTCGAGCTCTGGATAGGACTGGGGCCCGCGCGGGTCGCTGCGATCACGAAAACGGCTCCATCGGAAGTGAAGGCCGCAGGGCATTGTGATAAGGGTGCCTCGCATTCCCGGCCAGCCCGCTACCTGCACTGAGAGGTCACCTGGTGATCAAAAGGGGGCATGCAGGAGTCACGTGGATGTAGTGCGACCCCGATCGATGATTACAACACCACTCGACCACGGCGGTGGGGAGCCCGGTCGACTACGTACGAATCGGCGCTGCAAAGGCATCGACACTGCCGCTGTCGGCGGGAGTGGGCAGGTAGACGAATGTGGCGTTCTGGGGGGCGGGCAGACCGTAGTGTTCGGTGTCTGACGTCCGAGATGGAGGCGGTCGATGCTGCGCAAGGGCGAGAACGCCACGCTGGACGGCGGTCGTATCAGGGTCGCTGTGACCGCTGCGGGGACGGCGATCGATGTGTCAGCGGTGCTGCTGCGCGATGACCGGCGGGTGCGGTCTGACGATGATCTGGTCTTCTTCAACAATCCTGCGCAGGATGGCGTGTGGCTGGACGGCGCCGGGGTCATGGTCGACCTGGACGTGGTTCCCGATGACGTTTCGACCATCGCGATTATCGCCAGCGTGGATGGGCCCGGAACGTTCGATGGCCTCTCGGTGCGCGCCGATGTGCGGGGTGGGCGCGGATTCATGGCTCCAGCGGCGGCGGCGGGGGAGACGGTAGTGGACATCGTGGAGGTATACCGGCGCGCGGGGGCGTGGAAGATCCGCGCAGTGGGGCAAGGGTGGGAGACTGGGCTCGCTGGCCTGGCCACCGATTTCGGTGTGGACGTGACCGATGAGCGGCCCGTCGAGGTCGCTCTGCCCGAGGTCGACTTGCGGAAGCGGATCTCGTTGCGCAAGGAGGCCGTCCGCGTCTCGCTGGAGAAAAGGGGCATCAGCGGGGTACGGGCACGGGTGGCCGTCGCACTGGACGCCTCCGGTTCGATGCGCAGGCTGTACAAGGAGGGCGTGGTCGCCGAGATCGTGGAGCGGATGGCGGCGATCGCGCTGCAGGTGGACGACGACGGCGCGCTGGATGCGTGGATCTTCGCGACGGAGTTCGCGCGGCTGCCGCCGCTGCGGGTCGCCGAGATCGAGGCGTGGACGCGGGACAATGTCCGCATGCACGAGGCCGTCGCCTTCGATGGGAGCCGGGTCAACATCGGCGGCCGCAACAACGAACCCCAGGTGATCCAGGACATCCTCGCGTACTACGAGGCCAAGCCGGGCGAACCGGTTCTCGTGCTGTTCTTCTCCGACGGCGGCGTGGCCAAGGACGCGCAGATCGCCCGCCTGCTGCGTGAGGCGTCGAACCGGCCGATCTTCTGGCAGTTCATCGGTTTGGGCCACGGGCGGTACGGCATCCTGGAGAGACTCGACACCCTTGGCGGACGGCTCATCGACAATGCTGGGTTCTTCGCCGTGGACGATATCGCCGAAATCAGCGACGGCGAACTCTACGAGCGCATCCTCTCCGAGTTCCCCACCTGGCTTGAAGCGGCGAGAGGTCACGGGATACCTCTGGGCTCGAACTGAAGAAGGCAGGGTTCCGTAACTTGGAGCATGGGCTCGATTGGCGAGTCGCCGAGTCCAGGCATGGTTCGCGGACCTGGCTATCTGGGTGTCTGTCCGGCTGCCGGAATCGTGGTCGCGCTGAAAAGCCTTTGCCGATGGCGCGTAGGCGCCAGGACGGGCCGCGGGGGTACCTCGGCCAGGAACATGGTGCTTTGGGCGGTGGTGGTGCGGAGGGTGGCTGCCTGTGCCAGCGGGCGACGCTTGTGCACGCCAGTTCCTTCATGACTCGGGAGGGGGCGGTCAGTACACCGCTATTTGGGTCACCGGGTGTCTGTCCGACGCGGGCAAGCACCCGTAAACGGCTCGACCGGCGGGAGCCGCGACGCGGCCTTGGCGGAGGACCTACGATCCACCGCTAAGACCGGGCCGATCCACTGGCCGAACGCAGCATTCGCCAAACGCGTCGACGCCGAGCGGCGTTCTTCCGCTACATCAGCTCCGATGCCCTGAACGTTGGCTGGTCATCGTCAGCAAGCCAGGCCATCGATGAACTGTTGCAGAGCCATGGCCGGCAGAACAGTTCTCAATGGGATGACGAGGAATCTCGTGCGGTCGAGGCGTTGAAGATCGCACTCAGTCAGGGCATCACCGGCGACACCGCCGAGCACGAGAACAGGCCCTGGACACGCGGATACACACTCGGTCACGCAAGAGATTGTGAGTGGCTGGTCGAGATCTACACCGACGCTATTCTAGACGGCCACCGCTGGGATCTTCGAGGAAGCCTCGCTGGCGCTGAACGCATCATGGTCGGAGCCCCCCTGTGGGTTAGGACCGCGAGCCCAAACTCGATTGTCAGGTATGCGGAGATGCGTCGGCGCGCCTCCGAACCGCCAACGAGAAGATGGTGGAGAAGGCCGGGCTGAACAGCTACCAAGGCTTCACAGCCTCGACCGCCACACCAACTACGTCTTTACAGCCGACATGTATCCGGCACCTGACATCCCGGCTGCTGATGATGAGCCTGCGAGCCGTAGCCGACGCACCATGCGGTCCCACCGATCAACTCCCATAACTGCAGCATCGCGATTAACCGAGGTCCTGATCACATCGTCGGTGCACCAAGAGCGTTGGACGTTCAGATGGCGGGCCGCACCGAGTTCACGTTCGACGAGGGGTAGCCGTCCTCGGCGGGGTGTCAGGCTTGCCACGGTCGGGGTTTCAGTTTGGGTGCGCTCTCGGTCCTGGACCGCTCGAATCGATAGGCGGAAGATATTCGAGCGGTGTACATCCGCTTGAGGCCGCTTCGGACCCGAAAACGAGAGGGCCTCTGACCGTGTTTCTGCAGGTAAGAGGCTCAGAGGTGGGCAGGGGCGGGGTCGAACCGCCGACCTTCCGCTTTTCAGTGAACGACTCTCAACGGGGCGCGCACCCCCGTTTACCTTGGGAGACTCCTTACGCAGGTGATCTCGAACCACTGACTTCGGCACGTATTGGGCACGATCAAGCTCTCAGAGGCTCCCCGACGAGATCGACTCGCCCCCATCCAAAGTTTCCGTGCCCCTGCTCTGAACGGCGCTCCCTGAGCCCCTCCAGAGCTTGGTCTCGTCGAGTTGGGGGCCGTACGCTCTCGCTGTTCCCACCGACCCCCATGAGCCGTCGCGCAATCCACAGAATCCACAAAACCCCTCCAGGGCAGGGCAGGGCAGCGTGCCCTCGAACGAGGGGCCGGGCCGCGCAATGCCATAGAAATCCGCATAATTCGCTGAACTGCAACGATGCATGTTCGTTGCGCCAGCGGTGGGGTGTTGTGCGGCACTGTCCAGCACGCCGTACCCGACGAGGGCGCGGGGCCCTGACCAGTAGTGGCAACCGCGCCGTCCCTCAATCCGCCAGGTTCTGCGGATTGCGCGGATTGCGCGGCGAAAGATCCTCGGGGAGCTCGGGGAGCTCGGGGAGCCGACTCATGCCAGAGTGGGCTCAAGCGAGATTCACGGAGAAACAGGGGGTGTCCGGTAGCGTGGATCTGACCTGGCGAAACCTAGGGTCGTGATCTCACGGTGGGGGAGCCGTCAGGGTCTCCCTGGCGCCGTGGTCCATGGGTGCGACCTTGGTCTGTCTTCGGCGCACCTAGCGTGCGCGCGGCTTGATGGGTTGGTCGCGGGCCGCCCGCGTTCACGCGATCAAGTGTCATCATGGGGGGGCTACATGATGAGCTGGGGTCATCGGACAGAACCGGCCGTAGCAAGCGCTTAGTCTGGGCTGCTCTGATGTACATCAGCTTCTCAATTGATTTGGAGGGGAAATGAGTATCGTTTCAGTGATTAATTACAAAGGCGGTGTTGGCAAGACCACATTGACCGCTAACCTCGGCGCGGAGTTGGCGTTTCGTGGCCATAAGGTTCTACTGCTAGATCTCGACCCACAGGCCAGTCTAACCTTTTCATTCGTCCAACCAGAACTTTGGCAGCGCCGACTCGCCCCCAGCAAGACAATCAAAAAGTGGTATGACTCTTTTGGCGGCCACGAGTCATTGGATCTGGCCTCAATAATAATCGAACCCTCGCAAACCTCCTCGGCATTGAGGAATTCAAATGGAGGGCTAAAGTTGATCCCGTCAGATCTAGGTCTCATCAATGTGGATCTAGAGCTTGCTACGGAATTGGGTGGTGCCAACCTTAGGCAGGCTAAGCTCAACTATCTCAAGGTCCATCGTCGTCTGGTTAATGAGCTTAGCAAGCCAGCTTTTGTGGACTTTGATGTCATCCTAATTGACTGCCCGCCCAATTTCAACATAGTCACAAAGACTGCGATAGTCGCCAGCGACTCTATTTTGATACCAGCAAAGGCCGACTATCTATCCACACTTGGAATCTCTTATCTACAACGCAGTCTAGAAGAGCTTGTCACTGACTACAATGAGTACGCAGCCCTGGATTCCGGTGCATCCTCCGAAAGCCCTATTGATCCACATATACTCGGAGTAGTGTTCTCCATGGTACAATTCTATGGGGGGCAGCCAATCTCAAGCCAACGCCCCTACATCAATCAAACAAAGCAATTGGGTATATCCGTATTCGATAACTACCTGCGGGAAAATAAGACGCTCTTTGCTGACCCGCCACAGGAAGGAGTTCCTTTGGTGCTGAACAACCTTAGTGACCGCCACCCGCAGCGAAATATCATACGTGAGATCGAAAATTTGGTGTCCGAATTTGAGACTAGGTTGGGAATTTGAGCTATGCAGGAGGCAGAGAAAACCGCAAATGTCCTTCGGAAGGTGTCGAACTTCTTGAGGACTCTCACGAACGAACAGATTGATGATCTAATTTCTGGCCGCGTTAAGCTTGCGCTGACTGCAAGTCCGGAAAGAAGGTCGTCGAAGAGGCAGAGCCTGTCAGCGTCAGAAATTGGCGGCGTCATTGATGAGCTGAAGGTTCAGTCTACCCTTGAGGATGCGCTTGCAATGCTAGATGATCTAGCATTGACGAGGGAGTCACTCAGGCAAGTTGCCTCAACCATGGATCTGCCGACACCAAAGACGGATACAGTAGCCAAATTGAAGAGCCGGATTGTGGATGCAACGATTGGCTATAGGCTACGATCAAATGCGATTCGCGCTAGCGATAGGACCAAAAATTAATTAGGTCAAGTGTGCAGAAAAGGTTCGCCTCCGAAGGCTTTTCGTTGGCTCTATCTGCGTCCAGCCGGGTTTGGGGCGTTGGTACGTCGCTCTGCAATATCGAAGGCCCCGGCTACCGCTCAGATAGCGGGGCCTTCGACGGGGAGCAGTGCTACGCGCCCAGGTAGGCGAACTTGGGCTTCGGGTGCATGAGGAAGTCGTGGTGCGAGATGTTCCAGGCGTAGGCGCCGGCCATGGCGAAGGCGACTAGGTCGCCGACTGCGATGCGGTCCGTGGGGACCTCGCGTGCGAAGACGTCCTTTGGTGTGCAGAGCTGGCCGACGAGCGTGACGGGCTCGTTGGCGACTGCAGGGCCGTCGCTGTTGCCGGTAAGGATGTCGAACGGCTGGTTGTGCTGCTTGGTGACCGGCGTCCGGATGTGCATGGTGCCGCCGCGTAGGACGGCGTACCACTGGCCGTGTGCCCTCTTCACGTCCAGTACTTCTGTGACGTACCACCCGGCGTAGACGCTGATGGAGCGGCCCGGTTCGATGCGCAGTGTCTCGCCCGGCTGGGCGAGGTCGGCGACCTCGGCGCCGTACTGCTTCCAGTCGAAGCGGGTGCCGGGCGTGCCGTAGTCGACCGCCATGCCGCCGCCGAGGTTGAACTCACGCGGCCATGACGTGATCGCCGAGATTCACCTGTTCGGCTCCCAGGGGTATCGCTGGGTGCTGGACGCCGACATCGAGGCGTGCTTCGACCGCATCGACCACGCGGCCCTGATGGACCGCGTCCGGATGCGGGTGAAGGACAAGCGGGTGCTGGCGTTGGTGAAGGCGTTCCTGAAAGCCGGGATCATGACCGAGCTCGGCGAACGGAACCAGACCAGCTCCGGAACACCGCAAGGAGGCGTGCTCTCGCCCCTGCTGGCCAATATCGCGTTGTCGGTGCTCGACGACTTTGCCGCCGAGCACTGGGAGACGGCGATGGCGACCCGGTGGGATCGCGAACGACGACGACAGCACGGACTGGGGACCTGGCGGCTGGTCCGCTACGCCGACGACTTCGTCGTCATGGTCCACGGCACCCGCGGACACGTCGAACAGCTTCGCGGGCAGGTGAGTGAGGTCCTGGCACCGATGGGCTTGGCCCTGTCACTGGTCAAGACCAGAATCGTTCACCTTGCGGACGGGTTCGACTTCCTCGGTTTTCGCATCGTGCGCAGGCGCAAACGAGGAACGGACAAGTGGCACGTCTATACCTTCATCGCCGACAAGCCGGTCGCATCTTTGAAGCGGAAGATCAAGGCACTGACCCAGAGGTTGTCGCATCTCGACTACAAGATCGCGCTGATCCAGATCAACCGGGTCCTGCGCGGCTGGGCCAACTACTTCAAACACGCGGTTGCCAAGCACACCCTGCAACGCCTGCACACCTTCGTCTGGTGGCGGGTGATCCGCTGGGTAATGCACCGGCACCGCATGACGTGGACGGCCGTCCGACGATGGCTCCGAGATCCGAACGGGCACTGGAAACCCATCGAACTGGACGGGATCACCCTGTTCGACCTCGGCCGAGTACCGATCACCCGGTACCGCTACCGAGGCAACAGCATCCTCAGCCCTTGGCCAGAGGCTCTGGACGGGCCGATCCCAACGGCATGACCTCGTGGAGAGCCCGGTGCGGTGAAAGTCGCACGCCGGGTTCGGCGGGCGGGTCGGGGAAACCCACCGGGAGCAATCCCGGCAGGGCGCCCCGGCCCGACCCAACAACCTCTGTGACAAGACCCTCGCCGAGATCCGCTCCCACAGCTCCTGCTGGGCCACGGTCAACCCGGCCCGGCCTGCCGGTACCCGGGAGCAGACCACCCGGGAACGCTGGCAACAGATCCACGACTTGCTGGACAAGGGCGTCGGCCTGCTGGAATGCGCACGCCGCCTCGATCTGTCCCTGAACACCGTCAAGCGCTACGCCCGCACCCGCGAGCCCGAGGCCCTGCGCCGCGCTCCGCGCTACCGGCCCACCCTGGTCGATCCCTACCGTGATCACCTGCGGGAGCGGCGCGCCGCCGATCCGGCCGTCCCGGTTCTCCAGCTGTTCCGCGAGATCAAGGAACTCGGTTACACCGGTAGCCTCAACCTGCTCTACCGCTACATCACCCAGGGTCGAGCCGAGGGCGACCGGCCCGTCATCACCCCACGCCGTCTTACCCGGCTCCTGCTCACCCGCCCCGAAAACCTGTGGGAGACCGACACCCGGCTACTGCAGGAACTCACGGCTGCTTGCCCCGAACTGGCCGAGCTCGCCCGCCTGGTCCGCGGCTTCGCCGAACTCCTCACCCGCTCGAGGGCAACGACGCCAAACTCACCGCCTGGATCACCGACGCCCGAACCGCTGACCTGCCCCACCTGCACGGCTTCGCCAACGGCCTCGAACTCGACCGCGACGCGGTGAACGCCGGCCTCACCCTGCCGCACCACAACGGCCGAACCGAAGGCGTCAACACCCGAACCAAGAGAATCATGCGGCAAATGCACGGCAGAGCCGGGTTCGACCTGCTTCGCCACCGCATCCTTCTGCGGTAACGGTCACGCAGCGCCACCACCGATTACGGGACAGAGCCGAAACCACCGTACAGTCCCTGGAGGAGAAGGTGCGCCTGCTGCTCGCCGCCGTTGACCTGCAGTGAAGAAGTCAAAACCAGGTCATACAGCCGAGGGTCATGGGAGCCTGCGGATTTCAGGTAGCGATCTTCGCATCGATCGAACTGGGGCGATGTGGTGCGGGGAAGGATGACCTCCCCGCACCACACCGGCTGCCCCGTGAGGGATGCGTCAGTTCAGTGCGGCGAAGGCGCGAAGTTTGTCGGCTGCCTGGTGGGCGGACAGCAGGTTGATCGGTTGGTGTGGGAGGGCTCGGGGCCCGTCGTGGTCGGTGAAGTGGGTGGGGCCGTAGGGCCAAGCGCCGGCGATGAGAGCGATGAGGTTGCTGTCAGGCCAGCGTTGGAGCGTTTGGTGGACGACGTCGGCATCCGGGCCAGGTTTCGTGAACCAGAGAACGGTAGAGGTGGTGGGCGGTCGGCGGCCATCGCTGGGCGCTGCGATGGCGTTAGCCTCGAACTCCAGTCGCTCGATGGCGGCCTCCAGGGTCTCGGCCACGTGAAGGCGCGCGGGGAACTTGGTGAGCTGGGTGTCGTTGAGGGCGTCGGACCATAGCGCGTTTAGGTCGTGCTGGGTCGCAATGATCCAGGACACCCCGATCTTGCTGGTGAGGGCCTCGGTCAGGATGGCGCGCAGGAGGCTGTCGGCGCCGGGGCCGATGAAGCCGGCGCCCTGCGGGTGGCCGAAGACGCGGGCGAGCGGTTCACTCGGCCGGTCGGGCGTGATCGAGTTCTGGAATCGGTCGGGGATACGGCGTTGGAGCAGCGTTCGTAGACGGGCGAGGGCGTGCGGGTGGGCGCGGTTGGCGCTGCGGTCGAGATTGCCGTGAGGCTGGTGCTTCGTCGTCGTGCGTTTCTTGCAGGGGCAGGTGCGGGTGAGGACGTTCAAGGGATGACCTCCCAGGTCGTGTTCGAGATGAAGCACGATGAAAGCGGAGAGATCAGGCCGCGCCTATGATCGAAACTCATGCTGGTGAGAACTGGTCACCTCTAGTGGTCGTCCCGAGGTGGCCGAGGAACGAAACGCCAGCGAGGTAGGGCCGTTGGGCGGTCGCGGGCGGGAGTGGCGACTTTCGTTCATTGAGCACTAACTGTCACTCCGAAATCAGGTCGTGTTCGCAGGTTCGACGGCTAGCACGCGGCCGGGGGGTCGCGCAGCCGTGACCTTCGCTGCCGGGGCCTTCCAAGTTCTGATGGACGATGGGGGCATCGCACTCTGGGGCCGCGGCCCCATGACCGGTCCGGGACGCGTCGGAATTTGGCTCTAGCTGTTCCCCCTCTTTCACGTCCTTGACGGCGTCCTTCAAGGTGCTGGTCCAGCGAGGCTGCTGCGAACCGCTCGGCAGGAACACGGCCTCAACGATGCGAAATGTTCCTCCTTCGTGACGCAGACACCGCTAGTCACTACTCTCTGTGCTCGGAGGTGAGTGGTGAGCCTTGAGGCGGGAGAGACAGCGACGAAGCTTCTGAAGGGCATCGTCGACGACGAGGTCCTCGCCTCCTACAAGGAACTGCTGGTGCGTGATGGCTGCCCGAACAGCGAGGCCGCCGATCTACTAGGTGGCCCGCAGATGGTCGCGACGCTCACAGAGGCTGGCATGGCCTACGTCGAGCCCGCTGGACTGGCGCTCGAACCGCGCTTCGTGGCCATCCCGCCCGACCTGGCCCTGCAGAGCAGCCTTGCCGTGCTCTCACGCAGGCTTGTCACGCGGCAGGAGCAGCTTCTGGAGGGCCACCGCCGGATGGTCGGCGCGCATCCCTTCCCCGGAGCCCTTGAGGCCGTCGAGAGCCGGTTGGTCCGGATCCTGACCGACCGGGCGGAGATTAGTGACGTCTCCCGCGCACTTCTCAGCACCGCCCGGCACCACTGGCTGACCCTCGAGAACTTCGTCATGGAACGGCCGCTGGAAGAGCTGGTCGCGATGCCGCCGTTGCCCGCCTTCGAGGGCGAGGTCAGGTGCCGCTGCATCTACCAGGCGTCCTGCGCTGAAACACCGATCGGGGCGCGCATCATCGAGATCCACATGGACGGCGGCGAAGAAGCCCGCACGGTCCCGCGGATCGGCATGAAGATGAAGCTTGCCGACGAGGCGGTGGCGTTGCTGCCGCTCATGCCCACCGGCGTTTCCGGGGCGTTGCTGGTGCGTGCGCCCCTCATCGTCGGTGCGCTACGGCAGTACTTCGAGCTGCTGTGGGAGCGGGCGGTCCCGATCGGCGCCGAGGAGGCCGAGTCGCCGCTCAGCGCCGTCCAGCGAACGATCCTGCAACTGCTCGCCCAGGACATGACGGACGAGCGCATCGCGCGCCAGATCGGGCTGAACGCCAACAGCGTGCGGCGGCACATCGCCGCCATCCGCAATGAGCTGGGTGCTGTGAACCGCCTGGCCGCCGGTGCCGCCGCCGCTCGGCGCGGCTGGATCAAGTGATGCCCACAGAGCGGAGAGACCCGTGCCCGAGTACCTCGACTTCGTACCCCGAGAACGCTTCCGCCCGGCTCTAGCCGTCAGCCCGGACGGAACGACGGTCGCGTACTCCAGCAACGCAGGCGGGACCTTCGATCTCTGGACGATCCCCATCGCAACAGGGCGACCACGCCGGTTGACGCACCTGACGAACCAGGCGGTATCGCAGATCGCCTACCCACCGGATGGCAAGAGCCTGGTGTTCACCGCTGACCAGGCAGGCAACGAGCAGTACCGCATCTACACGATCGCCGCGGCCGGCGGGGAACCCACCGAGCTCAGCTCCGGCCCCGACTGCCAGCGCGTTCTCGCCGACGACCCCTTCGACGCCGACGGACGGTACCTCGTCTACGCTGCCAACGACCGCGACGCGACCGTCCAGGACATCCTCATCCGAGACCTGTCCGACGACTCCGAACGCCGGGTCAGCCCACCCCCGGGCGTGATCTTCAGACCCGCGCGAATCTCTCCTGACGGACGATGGCTGACGGTCGCAGGAAGCTGCTCGAACACTGACGTTGCCGCATACTTGATCGACCTCGTCGACAACCGCTCAGCCCCCGAGTGCCTCACCGCCGAGCACGAACGAGGCTTCTTCGCACCCGGACCATGGAAGCCCGACTCGTCCGGCTTCTACCTGCTCACCGACCTGTGGGGCGAGTTCAACGCGGTCGGCTTGTACTCACTCCGCGACGCAGCACTGGTGCAGATCACCAGCGACGACTGGGATGTCGAGTTGATCGAAGCCGCCGGCGACACGTTGCTGTGGGCAGTGAACCGGAACGGACAATCCACCCTCCACGCACGCACCAACGGCAGCACCGTCCAACTCACACAGCTCCCTGACGGAGTCGTCGACAATCTGGCTCCCACGCCCGCTGCCGACCAGGTCGTACTACAAATCGACTCGGCCACCCGCCCCAAGGACATCGGCGTTCTCGACCCCTCGATTGGCTTCCGCTACCTCACCGACACCCGCCCGCCCACACTCCGGACGTCCGCCGCCATCGAGCCCGACATGGTGAGCTACACCGCAGGCGACGGGCGCCATGTGCACGCGTTGCTCTACCAGCCGCGCACGCCCGGACCGCACCCCCTACTGCTATCCATCCACGGTGGCCCCGAAGCGCAGGAACGTCCCCGGTACGCATATTCGGGCCTCTACCAGCACCTCCTGGCCAACGGCATCGCGATCTTCGCGCCGAACATCGCCGGCTCCACTGGCTACGGTCTCGCCCACCGAATGCTGATCTATCGAGACTGGGGCGGCGCCGACCTGGACGACCTTGACCACGCCGTCCGCTACCTACGGTCCCGGCCCGACGTCGAAGCCGAGCGAATGGCCGTGATGGGTGCCTCGTACGGAGGATTCGCCGCGCTGTCGTGCCTTTGCCGCCTCCACCACCCCTGGATGGCCGGGGCCTCGATCTGCGGCCCCACAAATCTGCTCACCCTCGCGCAGGCATGCCCACCAACCTGGAAGACCGTGGTCGCCAGCGTCCTCGGCGACCCGGACACCGACGCCGAGCACTTGCTCCGCCGCTCACCCATCACCTACTCGGACGCGATCGACACACCGCTCTTCGTCGTCCAGGGAGCCCACGATCCGCGCGTCCCGCAGGACGAGTCCGACCAGATCGTCACCCGACTCCGTGACCGTGGTGTCGATGTCCGGTACGACATCTACCCCGATGAAGGGCACGGGTTCGCCAACCGCGACAACGAGATCAAAGCGTACGGAGACGTCGCGGAGTTCGTCATCACCCACCTGCTCGGCGAGTAGGGCATCCACCAATGTCGGGCCTCCTGTCCCCACTCGTCCTGTACAAGGACGCGTCTGTCACGCCGCTGTTCATGTCCCGCGTGATCTCCAGTATCAGCGTGGGGATGGGGCACCTTGCCCTTGCCTGGGGCGTCATGAGCATGGGCTACGGCGCCCGTGAACTGTCGATCGTCCTTGCCTGCAACGCGTTCCCCGCGCTGCTCATCCTCTGGGGCGGCATCGTCGGCGACCGTTTCCGCCGCCACCATGTGCTCGTTGGCGCTGAACTGACGGGATGCCTCGCTTGGCTGGCGCTGGGAGCGTCCTTCACTATGGAACGGGCCCCGCTCCCACTGCTCTGCTCGCTGGCAGGGCTCGGCGGCGTCGCGACGGCGATCTTCCTGCCGACTGTCCGTGGAGTCATCGCCGACCTCCTCGAAGGAGACAAGCGTCCTGCGGGAAACGCCTTGATCAACCAGACCGAGTCGGTCGGCCAACTGATCGGCTTCGTGTCATCGGGAGCGGTGGTCACCCTGGTCGGCCCTGATTGGGCAGCCGGAGCACGAGGGATACTGTGCGGCATCAGCGCCGTGCTGCTCAGCCGCCTCGTGACCCAACGACCAACCCGAGCCGACGCCAGCGTTCTCCGGGACTTGCGGGAAGGCTGGCGTGAGTTCATCGGCCGTCCCTGGGTCTGGATCATGACCCTGCACTACACGGCGATCACCACGGCGCTGGTCTGCTACATGAAGATCGCCGGCCCCCTCTACACCCAGGACGGTCATGGCAGCGCGTGGGCGTGGGGCGTCATCAGCGCGGCCCAGCCCCTCGGCGCCCTAGCCGGCGCCCTCATCGGCGCCCGCTGGCGTCCGGCCCGCCTCCTCCTCGTCACGGCAACCTTGCCCGCATCGGTATCGCTCCCCATGCTGTTGATGGGCAGCGGAACATCGTGGCAACTCATCGCCCTTGCAGCAGTAGTTCCGGGCGTGCTGCAGGCCGTGTACTACGTCTTCTGGACGACCGCGCTGCAGAACCGGATCCCGCGCGCGGTACTGGTGCGTGTGAACAGCTGGAACATCATCACGAGCTACATCCTGATGCCGCTTATCGTCCTCCTGTCGGGACCCCTGGTAACCGCGTTCGGCCCACAACCGATCGTTCTAGCAGCAGCCGGATCCGCAATCACGGCAACCGTCGTCACGCTGATTGTCCTACTGTTCGCCTCCGTAGCCCGCCTCCCCACTGAAGATCCCGAGGCGCAGCACGAGCCAACTCCCTCAGCGCTCCAAACCGACAGGGCTGCCACCGGCTGACCGCGAACAACCTTCCACGAGGCCCGCTACTCAAGGCGACGAGCGTTGCGAATGCACCCGTACACGTTCAGTGATGACCATGTTCGACGCCGACATCGACCAACGCGACGTACAGTTCGCGACCCACCTACGCGGATCCTTGGTGCCAGCATGCGCGACCACCGAGCCGCAACAACTTCGATCGGTCCGGCCGAGATCGTGTCGCGCTTCTGGCCGCAGCGAGACGACATTCAGCGGATCCGGACCGTATCCGTTGCACCAGGCGCCCTTCGGTACACGTAGGCGTACGTTTGATGCTTGAACCGAGCACGCAGATCGCTACTCTCGGTAATTGTGTACGACGTAGGCGATGGTTCTATGGCATCACGGGTGCGGCGGCTTCTGGAAGGCGTAGTCCCGGGCGAACTGCTGCTCCACTACCTCTCGTTGCTTGCGAGAGGGCGTCTCTCTGTGGAGGAGGCACCTGGGCTTCTAGACGGAGCTGGGAACATCGATGCTCTCATCCGCGAAGGCATGGCCTACTGCCACGGGGATGATCACTCCATGCTGGTTGCGGCCTCGCCGGATCTTGTACTGCAGCGAGCCCTAGCCCGCATGGCCGGGCACCTCGCAGCCGAACACCAGAGGCTGCTGGACGGGCAGGAACGCCTTCGTGCCATCCAGGCCCCGACGGACGCTACGGCGGGTGGCGCGATGGACCAGTTGGTCCAGATTCTCACCGACGGGGGCAAGATCGCCGAGCTGACTCTGACGTTGGCCGGATCTGCGCAGCGTGACTGGTTGATCCTCGGCGCACGTATGGCCGCAGACGCCTCGGATGCGACGTCCACCAGTGCGAATTGCAGGGCGCTCTACGAGAGCCGTTGCGTCGCCTCGGCGGGCGAGCGCGAGAGTGTAGAAGCGGTGATCCGAGCTGGCGGCATGGTGCGGCTGGCGCCAAGGGTCGGCATGAGTATGAGGCTCGCGGATGAGGCGATCGCGCTCCTGCCGCTGTCTGAGAGGAATCCATCGGGCGCCTTGCTCATCCAGTCTTCTGTGATCGTTGGGGCGCTGAGGGAGTACTTCGAGCTTCTCTGGGAGCGCGCCACCCCATACGGGGTACCCGACGTGGAGGAAGGGCCGTTGCCGCCGATCCAGATGAAGATTCTGCGTCTCCTCGTTCAGGGGCTCTCAGACACCGTCGTCGCCGAACGGGTGGGCGTGAGCGTCACGACGGTTGGCCGCCACGTCACTGCCATCCGCGAAGCCCTTGGTGTCCAACACCGCTTTGCGCTCGGAGTCGTTGCCGTGCAGCAGGGTCTCGTCGAATAGGTGAGCGCGCTGGATGAGGGCAAGACCCTGCGAGCCGCCTCCCCGCCGAGCTCAGAGCACCATCGGTTTCCAAGCCCTGATGAGGACCTCCTCCTTCTCCTAGAGTCTCTGGCGACCCCAGTGCGCGAGCAACGGATGTAGCGGAGTCGCTGAGTCCTCATCGCCTTCGCGGAAGCCCGCACCGTGAACGTCGAGGGACACCGGACCGACGAACGAGCACCAACGTCACCCATGTCGTGACGTTCGGCACCTGGGTCTTGCGGTCGTCTATCAGTCTCTCAAGCGGCTCCATGGGCAGGGCGTTGCTGGGCCTCTTGTGGAACTGGACTCCGGCGATACCGAGCCGGAGCGGATGGGACAGCGAAAGGACGGCGGAACCCCTCCAGGCTTCAACACGCCGTTTCAGCATGCTGGTCACGTCCGAGGTCTTGGTTGATCATGGAGCGCAAACAGCCTTAGAGCTTGTTAGTACAAGGCAAGGGCTGTGAACGCTTGTCAACGAAGGGAGCGCTGCATGGTCCGACTGACGATGAAGTTGGAGGACAACTCCGTTGAACGATCGCGAGACAACTACGGACGAGGACATCGAGCGGCTCGCTGGCGAGTTGCATGAAAACGTCCGAAGGCTCAACCACGTAACCCAAGGCCCGCTGGGACTCACCCAGCCGGCGGCCGCTTACACGGTCCTGGGGAACTTGGCCCAGACCGCCTTCCGCCTCGTCCAGACCGCCGAGCAACTCGACTGTTTCCTTACCGAACAGCTGGACGCTGGGCGCCTAGGGCACGACGAGGGCCACGATCCCGTCACTACCGTGACGAAGGCGCATGCCGCACTGGCGCGGGCCACCGAGCAAGCAGCCGACCTCGGTGAAACCTTCCGTCGAGCCGCAGGTGCGGTCGCGTCCATCCACGCCCTTGACCCCGAGGAACAACCATCCCTGGACAGGTCTCCGTTGGCAGACGTGAACAGCCAGGAAGATGCTCAGGTGGAGTCTGCGGCAGAGGGCTTCCCGAAGCCGATCGATGACGTCCTCGGCGACTCGGCTCCGGTTGAGCAGTCGCCAGCACCGCCCCGTTCGTCACCGCCGATACCGCATCCGCGTCGCGAACGGTGAGCTGAGGCCGACGGACGGTTGGCGGAACGTCTCCGGCGTTGCGAGGGGAGGAGTCTGCGGTGCTGCTGGAAAGCCGTAGCGTCTTCCTCGCGAAGGGCCAGGCCGTGCAGCGCTGCGAGAAGCTTCCTGGCCTGGGCGAGTTGTTCGGAGGTGCTGTGCCGACGCCTGCGAGCGCTTGCCCAGCCCAGGGCGGCGAGCTTAGGAAGATCCGTCCCTTGCTCAACGCTCATCAGTCGGCACTCTCCTGTGTGATGTGGACGCGAGTCGTTGACGCGCTGCGGTTCGGCGGCCGTGTCGGCAACGCCATACAAAGAGAGACGGTGGAGCGGGTTGGCCGGCCTGCTCACTCGTGCGCGTGAGTTGTCCGCTGGAGGCTGGCCGACGCGGAGCAAGAAATGGAAATCCTAAGGATTTGGCCAGTGGGCCGAGCGCGGCCCACTGGGTTGGGAGCGGATCGAGCGCGATCCGGGTGGAGGTCCGATGACTGAAGGCGCCGCGGGCCCGTTGCCCGGGAGACCAACCAAACGAAACCGAAGGGCGCACCGTACGCCACGGCGCGGTCGGGCCTTGTTCGTCGCCTTGTCTGAGGATGAGCATCACTTGTTAGTGGCGGCCGCAGGGCGGGAGCGTCTGGCAACGGGGGCTTGGGCGGCTCAAGTCCTGCTGGCGGCGGCGCGCGGTACGGAGCGGCCCGAGTACGTCGAACTCCGGGAGACGTTGGCAACGGTGATGCACGCAGCCGGACAGGCTCGGCGGATCGGGGTGAACCTCAACCAGGTGGTCGCTGCGTTGCATTCAGGGGAGCCGCCGCCGCAGTTGCAGTGGTACGCCGAGGCTGCGGCGCGGACCGTCAGAAAGCTCGATGACCTCGCTGACGAGTTGTGTCAGCGTCTTCCGTAGTGTGACTCGCGAGCATTGATCGGGAAGGTGCAGCGGGGCCTACGGGTGCAGGGCCTGGTCCGGTATCTGTATGGGCCTGGGCGGTGCGAGGAGCACAGCGATCCCCATATTGTGGCGGGATTTCGGAGTCCCGCCGAGTTAGAGCCGGCCTTGCGGGCGGACGGCCACCAGGACTTTCGCCATCTGGACGGGTTGCTCACTCAGCCACTCGCTCTGCTGGGCGAACGGAACTACCGCAAGCCGGTGTGGCATCTGTCGGTGCGCGCAGCGCCGGAGGATCCGATCCTCAACGATCGGCAGTGGGCCGAAATCGCGCACGAAATGATGTCCCGGACTGGACTGGTCCAGCATGGCGACGAGGATGCCGTCCGGTGGATCGCGGTTCGCCATGCCGACGACCACGTCCACATCGTGGCCACGCTGGCGCGCGCGGACGGGCTGCGGCCGGAGGTCTGGAACGACGGATATCGGATCCGGGACGCCTGTCGCGTGATGGAGGCACGGTTCGGGCTGCGGTCCACGGCACCGGCGGACCGGACGGCGGCGCGGCGAACCAAACGGGCGGAGGTGGAGAAAGCCCAGCGGGTTGGTCGTAGCGAGGCGGCGCGCGATGTGTTGCGGCGGCACGTCGCGACAGCGGTGGCCGGGGCACGGACAGAGGTCGACTTCTTCGCCGCTCTGAGGGCTGAGGGAGTCCTGGTACGCGAGCGATTCAGCACGCGGCTCGTCGGCCAGGTCACCGGTTACGCCGTCGCGGTGCCTGATGATCTGAGCGCGGATGGACGGCCGGTGTGGTTCGGCGGTGGGAAACTGGCCAGCGACCTGACCCTGCCCAAGTTGCGGCGCCGGTGGGGGACGGAGAGTCTTGCTCGTCCAGGTCCTCGTCCGCTGTCCGGACGGTATGTGTCGGTGCGGACGGGCCGCGCCGTCTTGCGGACGACCGTCCGCCGCGCAGCGGACGAAGCGCGGACGACAGCGGAGTTCCTCGAACTACTCCAGCAGCAGGGGTTGCTGGTCAGGAGCCGCTACAGCCGAATCGACCCCGATCAGCTCACGGGATACGCCGTCGCGTTCCCCGACACGGACGAGCCGGTCTGGTACACCGGTGGTCGGCTTGGTCTCGAACTCGCTCTGCCTCGCATTCAGCAACGCATGAGCAATTCAGAGCGTGACGCTGAGACGGAGGGGGACGATCTGACGCCTAAAGAGCGTCAGGCGTTCTACGACGATGCTGTCCGGGCCGCTGCTTACGCCACATCCCAGATCCGCCGGAACCTGGCCACCGATCCCTATGGGGCGGAGGACGCCTGTTGGGCTGCGTCTGACGTCCTGCGCGTGGCCGCCAAGGTCACCGGCAATCGCCATCTCGTGCGTGCGGCCGATACATATGGTCGTGTGGCCCGGCCTCCGTATGGTCGTATCCCTCGTCCCAGTTCGGCCGGTCACGGACTTCGCCTTGCGGCCAGGTTGATGGTGCTGGCTGGAACACCGGATCGAGGTTCTGTGTCGGTCCTGGTGCTGGTCAGCCGTTTGATCGCTCTCCTGGACGCCATCACCCAACTCCGGCTGCTCCAGCAGCGCTCGGCGCAGGCGGGCGCCGCGCGTGCCGCGAGCCTGCAGTTGAGTCAAGCGGCGACAGGTCCCGCCCAGGCGGCTCGCCATGAAGCTCTCGTTCAACCGTCGCCGTTCCAATTGGCCATGGCGGCCTTCCCCGATCCTTGGGCCCCTGCAGGCGGTGGGAGCGCGGTCGGCCCGGCTCCGATCGCTAGTCGTCTGCCGGTGAGTCGGCGAGTTCTCTGAACCCGATTTCGATGCTTCTGAGGTGCTGACACGCCGACTGGCTACTTTAATTGACGATAGCCCAGGTGTGATGCATCTTCTTGATCAAGAATTCTAGTTGATGGTCGTCCGGCTCATCGACTGACATCACCGGGGGATGCAATGCAGACGCAGGCAACGACCACACAGGCTGAGCTGGAGGAACGGCGCGCCCGACTCCTCCGTCTCCACTACGAACTGCGGCACATCGGGGCCTGCGCACGAGCCCGCAAACCGCGCAACGGACGCTGGCGTCTGAGGGTCAGCCACAACGGATGGTCAGAGACCGTCCTGTGTGCTGGAGCCGAGGGCGCCTACGCCTATGTCACCGCCCACGGTCGTCTGCTCGGCACCACCGACGAGGTTCGGTATGTCGCCCGCTTGCTGGTCTGGATGGTCGAAAGGCGCCTCCGGTGACCTCGCATCGTCCACCAGATTCGACGGCTCTGACCGACGGCACGAAGAAGGCCGCGCGAGTGCATCGAGAAACACGGGTCGTCAAGTGGGTGGCCGTCGGGATCGCTCCACTGATCGTGGCGCTGGCGGCGCTCGGTGGCCTCGGCTCGTTCACCACCATCCGGCAGATGGCCGCCCCGCACTTCGGCGGATTGGCGTGGATCGTCCCGGTCGGGATGGACGTTGGGATCTTGATCCTGCTGGCCTGGGATCTGCTGATGGAGTACCTGGACCTGCCCTGGCCGGTGTTGCGCTGGGTCGCCTGGCTCTACATCGCCGGCACCGTCTTGGTGAATGTGGCCGCCGCGCAGGGGAGCTTCGCCGGAAGTGTGATGAACGCGGCCATGCCCGTCCTGTTCATCACAGTGGTCGAAGGGGTCCGGAACCTGATCCGCCGGTGGGTCGGGCTGACGTCCACCAGCCGGGTCGAACGAGTTCCAGCAGCACGCTGGACGCTCGCGCCGATCTCCAGCCTGCTGTTGTGGCGCCGCATGATCCTTTGGCACATCACCGAGTACCGGCAGGGGCTCGAACTGGAGCACCGCCGCCTGATGGTCGTTTCCCTGCTACAGCAGGACTACGGCAGGTGGGCGTGGCGGTGGCGAGCACCGCTGGCCGACCGACTCGGGATGAATCAGCTGCCGTGCCTCCAACTCACCTCGGGAAAGGACGCAGGTGAGAACACATCCGATGACAGCAAGCAGGACGACCAGCTGATGGCCATCGCCCGGCAACTTCAGCGGGAAGTAGAGCGAGACGGAGTCCACCTGAGCCGGGATCGGCTCGGCCGCAGGCTACGCGAGCGGGGCTTCACGATCGCCAACCACCGGCTCACCCAGATGGTTGCCACTGTGCGCGCGGAGTCGGCCAGGCGGGAGTCGTGATGGCTGAGGACGAGCAGCAACGACACCGGCTGGAAGCTCTGCAAGGAATCACAGACCACATGGTCGCCCGCCTCGCCAGCGGACGCCTCACATGGGACGAGTGGTTGGAGCAGGCGAGTCGGCACGGACGATACGGCTTCCCCAACACCCTCCTAATTCCGGCTCAACGCCCCACAGCGACCGATGTTGGCTCCTATAACGCCTGGCAGAAGCGTGGACGACAGGTCCGCCGCGGCGAGACGGGCATCCGGATCATCTCCACCCGGGGAAGACCGCGGACCGTCTTCGACATGGAGCAAACCGATGGCGAGGTGATCGAGAAAGCTCCGATTTCCCCGGCGGAGGGACTCCGCCGGTTGGCGGGGCTGGCTGCCGACCTCGGTCTCTACCTGGATCGGGGGCAAGGTTGGACCTACCTCGGACAGCAGGGGCAGCGCGTCCAACTTCCCCCAGAACTGGACGACATCGCCGCGGCCTCACTGCTTGCCCACCAAATCGCCCACGCGCTGCGGCCCGGCGGGCATATCGACACCACTGGCACCTATGCGGCACCATGCCACGGTGTGCGGCGCGTCCTGGCGGACTCGGTCGCCTCCCTCGTTCTCGCCGAACTGGGGTTGCCGGTCTCGCACCTGTCCTTTCCGGGGCCTCGGCTGTGGGCGGGAACGGACGTCCGCACAGACTCCTCGGCTGCGGTCCGCGTCGTCGGAGATCAGATCGTCCGGATGGCCACGCGCATCAGCCGCCGTCTCATAGAAGCCACCGCGGGCAATCTCCCTTCGGCACCTACCCCGGCCCTCTCCGCCACCACGAAGACCGTCGCACCACAATTGACTCGCCCGACCAGGCCGGTGCAGCAGGTGCCGGCTGGCAGGGCCCTGCCAGATGTCCGTGCCGCGTTGGCCGATGCACATCGCCTCTACCAGCGGAACCTTCGCGGGAGCTGGGGAGCCCGCTACCTTGCCGGCCGCGGCTTCACCCATGCGATGCAGGAGCAATGGGAGCTCGGCCTTGCCCCACGCTCCCGCCAGGCCCTGCTGCGTCACCTACGCAACCTCGGACATGACGACGAGACACTCCTCCAAGCCGGCCTGATCAAACGAAAAGACAACGGGGATCTTCTCGACCTGTTCGGAGACCGAATCCTCTTCCCCTTCCGCGATGAGGAAGGGGAGATCACTGGCTTCATCGGCCGCCGTCATGACAAAGCCCCAGGCCCGAAGTACCTCAACACACCCGAGACAACGCTCTTCCACAAGGGCAACGTGCTCTTCGGCCTGCATGAGGGGCGCACCCGACTCTGCGGCACGACACGTCCCCTACTTGTGGAGGGCCCGCTCGACGCGATTGCGGTGAACGCCACGTTGCCGGCCGAGTACGCCGCAATCGCGCCCTGCGGCACCGCGATCACCGCCGCGCACATCGACGCGATCGCCGCACACATCGACCTAGGAAAGTCCGGACTGGTCATCGCGCTCGACGGCGACCCCGCAGGACAAGCCGGGGCAGTCCGAGCCTGGCAGGTCCTGCGGAACATCACCGGCCCGGTTGAGGCGGCCGTCCTACCTCAGGCTCAGGACCCGGCAGATCTGCTGTCTCGATCGAGACAAGCAGGTGTCCGCGAAGCATTACTTTCTGTAACACCCCTCGCTGACCTGGTAATCGATGAGAAGATCAAGAAGTCCGGGGGACGTCTGGAGTTCATCGAGTCCCGCCTGGCCGCTGCCCAGGCGGCCGCCGCACTGATCGCCGAGCTGCCACTCGACCAGATCGCTCGACAGGTCACCCGCGTCGCCTCCCGCACAGGCATGGCCCCGGCCGAGGTCACCGCGCTTGTCGCCTCAGCGATCAGCCCGGACCCAGCCCCGGACAGTGCGCAGGCCCAGCCTTTCAACACCGGCCAACAGCAACCCGGCGACCGGCGTCCATCTCGCACGACCTCTCCCGAACGCACCCACCGGAGGACCGCATGACCCAGCAACACCCCGACCCGATCGCCGAAGGGTTCCAGCACACCGGGCAACGACTCATCCAGCTCGTCTCCGCCGCCGCTGGCGTCCAGCAGCTCGTCGCCCAGCGCAAGCACCGGTTAAAGGCCGCCCGGCAAGCATTGAACGAACAAGATCAACGAGCGGACGAGGAGAAACGAAGAGCCACGCGCGCCCACGCCCGTACCCGCTGGGGTCGTGCCCACGACCGCAATTGGCTGCGCTACGCCAGTCTGTTGGACGTCGCCGACGCCTGGGCAGCCGGCATCCCGTACGCCAAGGACAACAGCTCAGCAGCCCGCGCCGTCGACCGATGCGAGGAACAGCTCCGCCACCTGCACCCGCACGCGATGAGCCACTACGACCGGTTCCGCAGTGAAGGCAAGGACGCCCTCGACGCGATGATCCAGGCCGCCCCCTTCTTCGCCCGAGAGCCGCACGTCCGCACCGGTCATCCGGCACCCCCACAGGCCGAACTGCTTGAAGGCACCGGCAACGAGTGGGCAGCGCGGCTCCACGGCCCGGATCGGAGCGAATGGGAGGAGTCCCGCCGACAGCAGCGTGCGAGCGAGATCGCCGACCAGCTACGGGGCAAGCTCTGCCTCCAAGGACACCAGCCTCAACCCGAAGAGCTGCGAACGATCCTGGAGATCACCACGAACCTTCCTGAACACGTCATCACCAAGGCCGTCCCAATAGCCCCGTATTCGCACCTCACCCCGAGCCCGGACGTACGAGGGGCAGCCGAGGATTTCCCGATCCCCATCGACGAGGCGCTGGAGATGAGTGCTAACCAGCCCCGCGAAACGACAGCGGACCGACGCACGCCCTCCCAGATTCTCGACCGGAACCGACGACGGAGTCTCTGACCAAGCGAAGGGAACAAACCGATGGCTGCCATCCAGAACAGCATCCTCTTCTGGCTCGGACTGATCGGCCTTCTGGCCTTCCTGGCGGTGTTGCCGACCCTCATCGCGTCATCCGCGGAGCCGACGACATCGGCCACATCATCTTGATCAACGCGGTCTGCTGTGCCATCGGCTTCGCCTGGCCGATCGCACTGATCGCCGCCATCACCTGGCCTCGTCGCGATCCACGCCGTGCCCGACCCTCCTATCAACGCCCGCCCCCGGTGCCCGACGGCCACTACCGGAACGACACTGGCAAACGGAGGCCATATGCGTGACCGTTCAGCCATCGGCAAACCACTCCGTCGGCGAGGACGCACGAACAGACGCGTTCATCGAACCGCAGGACGATCGATCCGAACGTCCACGCGCTGGCTCCCCGTCATCATCAACTCCACGTTCCTCTTCGGCACGGGCGCCCTAACCACTCACTCCTCGTGCGTAAGCACGGGCCCGGTCGCCATTCGGCGTGTGGTGGCATGTGGCCCGTTCGGTCCGGTGGCCGAAAAGTACGTCGACAAAGACAAGGTCTGTCGCCGCGCCCGTCAGGAAGTACTGCGAAGCCTCCACACTGGCCAAGACCCGGACTGGGACGATGTCATCCGCGATTCCATACCGAGGGCGTCCGAACGGCCCGGCCGCCACCAGAACTCAAAGCATCACCGCCAGCCTGCGAGGAAGCCCAACACGAACCCGACACCGCCGAACGCATCACCCACAACCGGGCCAACCTTGCCTCCAAGCCGAACCGAAATGCAGCCCCGACCAGGGGCACCAGCGTTTACAGCACCGGAGACACCAGGGCCACCTCACCCTCAGCCCACCGCAACGCTCCGCACCGTGTCAGATGACCATGGGCCCTGGTTGATCCTCTGTACCGGAGCCATCGCGCTACTCGCCTTGATCAGTGGTGCCGCCTGCGCAACCAGACATCGTCGGGGCATCATCCTGGCAACGAGATCGATGCTCAGGTACGTGACGCGACAGCCCCGGTCCATCGTGCGCCCCGACTCCACAGCAGCAGCCGGCCAGTCGTCACCCAACGCACCTCGATTCCTCCCCTTCACCGCGAACGGAACTTCGTTCACCGGGCCAGGCGCCGAAGACGCCGTCCGTCACCTGTCCATAAACATCCTGAGGCGGCGGCAAGGGGACTCCGCCGAACTCGTACTCAGCCGCCCAGACGCACGACGATTGTTCGGTACAGACATCGGCGCTTTCCGGGAGGACCTGGTTCCCGGTCTCCTCCTCACAGACGACCCCGAGCAAACGCACGCCCTCCTCGCTCGGCACACCATGACCCGGCGCGTCCTCGTCACCTACGACGAAACCGAAGACTTCCGCGAAGTCCTCAACCACCAACAGGGCCAACTGGCCGTCGTCTCTCTGTCGCCCCGGGCATGGGCGCCCACGGAGATCCTGGCGAACGGTGCGATTACCAGCAGCAACGACGCAGACTCGTCCTCGATCAACCACCTGCCGCTGCTGTCGAAGACCGATGCCCTCAACCAGCTCATGTCCATGCCGACGCTCGCTCGGCATCGCGACGGGCAGACGGCATCAGGGAACAGGGTCTCCACTACGCCGTAGGGGCTTTCCCCTGAACCGTGGACACGGTTGCTATGCGACTTGCCACCCTGGGCGACTGTTGTTCGTAGTTGATCGGGCTTATCTGGCCCAGCGCCGAGTGACGGCGTCTGATGTTGAAGCGGGTTGCCCACCGAAACACTGCCAGCGTTCACCTGCGCTGGAAACAGCGGCTGGGCCCGGTGCAGATCGCCGGACTGCTGGGCCTACCTGTCTCCACCGTGCACGCCGTACTCGCCCGCTGCCGCCTCAACCGGCTCTCGCACATCGACCGCGCCACCGGCGAGCCGATCCGACGCTACGAGCACGACCACCCCGGCGCGACGCTCAACGCCGACGTCAAGAAACTGGGCAACATCCCCGACGGCGGCGGCTGGCGGTTCGTCGGCCGCGCCCAGGGCGAACGCAACCGCCAAGCAACCGCCCGTCGCCGGGGGTTCAGTTTTTTACCCGTCGTCGGGAGAGGGACCATCCCCGCGCGTGCGGGGAGCAGATTCCGATGAATTTGCCCTGGGCGTCGTAGACGGGACCATTCCCGCGTGCGCGGGGAGCAGCCGGTCTACAGCGTGCACGACGGCCTGGCGGTGGGACCATCCCCGCGTGCGCGGGGAGCAGGTGAGACCGACCTCGCGAAGATTGGGCTCGCGGGGACCTTCCTCGCGTGCGCGGGGAGCAGGGGCTCGGCGTCGCGCCGGTGCGGGGACGGGCGGGATCATCCCCGCGTGCGCGGGGAGCAGTTCTACGTGTCGACGACGGGTGAAAACTGACCCCCAGGCGACGGCCGAATTCTGACCCCCTTCACTCTCTGGAGGGTGATCAAGGTGGAGGACTGGGCGGAGATCCGCCGGTTGCACCGGTCCGAGCAGATGCCGATCAAGGCGATCGCTCGGCGGTTGGGCGTCTCGAAGAACACCGTCAAGCGGGCGCTGGCGGCCGATGACCCGCCGAAGTACCGGCGGGCGGGGAAGGGGTCGATCGTGGACGCGGTGGAGCCACAGATCCGGGAGTTGTTGGCCGAGTTCCCGGACATGCCGGCCACGGTGATCGCCGAGCGGATCGGCTGGGCACGGTCGCTGACGGTGCTCAAGGACCGGGTCCGGGTGCTGCGACCGCAGTACCGGTCGCCCGATCCGGCGTCGCGGACCACGTATCAGCCCGGTGAGCTGGCCCAATGTGATCTGTGGTTCCCTCCGACCAAGGTGCCGGTCGGGGCCGGGCAGCAGACCAGCCCGCCGGTGCTGGTGATGGTGTCGGGGTATTCGCGGTGGCTGATGGCGCGGATGCTGCCGTCTCGGGCGGCTGGTGATCTGTTCGCCGGGATGTGGGCGCTGCTGCGGATGCTGGGCTCGGCGCCCAAGACGCTGGTGTGGGACAACGAGGGCGCGATCGGGCAATGGAACGGTGGGCGTCCACGGTTGACCGCCGAGGCCAACGCCTTCCGCGGCACCCTGGGCATCAAGATCGTGCAGTGCCGGCCCGGTGACCCGGAGGCCAAGGGCGTGGTCGAGCGGGCCAACGGTTATCTGGAGACCTCGTTCCTTCCGGGCCGGTCGTTCAGCGGTCCCGACGACTTCAACGCGCAGTTGGCCGGGTGGCTGGGCCACCATGCCAACGTCCGTCATCACCGGCGGATCGAGTGCCGCCCGGCCGACCGGCTGGTGGCCGACCGGGCGGCGATGGTGGCGTTGCCGCCGGTCGAGCCGTTGGTCGGGTGGCGCACCTCGACCCGGCTGGCCCGCGACCACTACGTCCGCATCGCCTCCAACGACTACTCGGTCCATCCCTCGGCGATCGGCCGGCTGGTCGAGGTCGTGGCCGATCTGGAGCAGGTAACGGTGACCTGCGGCGGGCAGAACGTCGCAGCGCATCCGCGGTGCTGGGCCGTCCACCAGTCCATCACCGACCCAGTCCATGCCCAGGCCGCCGCGGCGATGCGCCGTTCTGGCCTGCAGGTCACAAGGGCGCCGGTCGACACCCAGGTCGAACAGCGGCGGCTGGCCGACTACGACGCCCTGATCGGCATCGAGGGCACCGAGGGAGTGGCGTGATGGCCGGAGTCCGAGCCAAGACCACCGCGACAGCGCCCAACAGCGGCCGCAACGTCGATGCCGAACTGGCCTATCTCACCCGGGTGTTGAAGGCCCCGTCCCTAGCGGCCTCGGTCCAGCGGCTGGCCGAACGGGCCCGCGCCGAGTCCTGGACGCACGAGGAGTTCCTAGCCGCCTGCTTGCAACGCGAGGTCGCCGCCCGTGAAGCCCACGGCAGCGAGGCCCGCATCCGCTCGGCCCGCTTCCCCGCCCGCAAGGCCCTGGAAGACTTCGACTACGACCACCAACGATCACTCAAACGTGAGGTCATCGCCCACCTGGGCACCCTGGACTTCGTGGCCGCCCGCGAGAACGCGGTGTTCCTGGGACCGCCCGGCACCGGCAAGACTCACTTGTCGATCGGGCTGGGCATCCGCGCTTGCCAGGCCGGACACCGTGTCTGCTTCGCCACCGCCGCCGGGTGGGTCGCCCGCCTGGCCCAAGCGCACACCGCCGGACGGTTGCAGGACGAGCTCACCAAGCTCGCCCGCATCCCGGTCCTGATCGTCGACGAGGTCGGCTACATCCCCTTCGAGCCCGAGGCCGCCAACCTGTTCTTCCAGCTCGTCTCGTCCCGCTACGAGCGCGCCTCGCTGATCGTGACCAGCAACAAGCCGTTCGGGCGCTGGGGCGAGGTGTTCGGCGACGACGTCGTCGCCGCAGCCATGATCGACCGTCTCGTCCACCACGCCGAGGTCATCAGCCTGAAGGGAGACAGCTACCGACTCAAGAACCGCGACCTGGGCCGCGTCCCCGCGGCCAGCACCACCAACGACCAGCAGTAACAACTCGTAACCAACGACAACATCAAGGGGTCAACTTTCAGACGTCCCCAGGGGGTCAGAATTCAGCCGCCGTTGACACTACGAGCCGGAGGGCGATCCCCTGCCCTACGGACCATCCCCGCGTGCGCGGGGAGCAGCCCTTGCCGTCCAGCTACCTCCAGAATCCTCCGGGACCATCCCCGCGTGCGCGGGGAGCAGAGGAACACCGCGGCGAGCATCATCGTGTTCTTGGGACTATCCCCGCCTGCGCGGGGAGCAGAACACCGCCACCTTCGGATCCGGCGCGTACGGGGGACCATCCCCGCGTGCGCGGGGAGCAGTGCTGACGCGCAGCCAGGATGGCACTCCGATCGGGACCATCCCCGCGTGCGCGGGGAGCAGAGTGGCGGCGCCGGGTGGGAGGGGCCGGAGGTGGGACCATCCCCGCGTGCGCGGGGAGCAGCACCGGCTCAAGGCGCTGGGTGCGCGGTGGGCGGGACCATCCCCGCGTGCGCGGGGAGCAGCACACCACGATCCAGCGGCGCGTCCGCGTCGGGGGACCATCCCCGCGTGCGCGGGGAGCAGCAGTCATCAGGCGTTCTCCTTCTTTCCAAACAGGGACCATCCCCGTGTGCGCGGGGAGCAGGTGATGCTTTCACCTGAAGGGGCCTGGCCGCCGGGACCATCCCCGCGTGCGCGGGGAGCAGGAGTACCTGCACGTCCCGATCTCCGGCGGGTCGGGACCATCCCCGCGTGCGCGGGGAGCAGGTACGCACAGCGTCTCAGCGTGGCATCGGGCGGGGACCATCCCCGCGTGCGCGGGGAGCAGCCCGGGGCGATGGTGACCAGGAACCCGGCGGAGGGACCATCCCCGCGTGCGCGGGGAGCAGTCACGTAGGCCATACCGGCGGTGATCTGCACGGGGACCATCCCCGCGTGCGCGGGGAGCAGAGGGCCAGAGCCGGTGGCCATGGCGACGCCGAGGGACCATCCCCGCGTGCGCGGGGAGCAGCCGACCTCGAACTCCACCGGCGTCTCGGTGTGGGGACCATCCCCGCGTGCGCGGGGAGCAGCATCGACGCGAGCAGCGCCGTGAACTGCCACGGGGGACCATCCCCGCGTGCGCGGGGAGCAGTAGATCGCGTCAGGCGCGTCGGGGTTGTCGAGGGGACCATCCCCGCGTGCGCGGGGAGCAGCTCGTCCTCGACGACCATGCCGCTGACCCAGCGGGACCATCCCCGCGTGCGCGGGGAGCAGCCGATGCCGTGGGCGGCGGTGGGGTAGAGCCGGGGACCATCCCCGCGTGCGCGGGGAGCAGCCCGTCGCCGCGCTCCACATCGTGACGGCCACGGGACCATCCCCGCGTGCGCGGGGAGCAGTGGCAGGACATGCGCCGCAGCGAGCCGGCGCTGGGACCATCCCCGCGTGCGCGGGGAGCAGCTCCTGGATGGGCATACCAAGTCAGTACCGGCGGGACCATCCCCGCGTGCGCGGGGAGCAGCCTCACGGCGTTCCTGCCATCCAACCGACCGGAGGACCATCCCCGCGTGCGCGGGGAGCAGTCCAACGTCGAAGGCGGCTCGACTCCGACCGGGGGACCATCCCCGCGTGCGCGGGGAGCAGCCGGCACCTACGGAAACGGGACAGGGCTCGTTGGGACCATCCCCGCGTGCGCGGGGAGCAGATCACGTCCGGCCAGCCATCGCCGCGGCTCTTGGGACCATCCCCGCGTGCGCGGGGAGCAGTTGAGCTTGCGGACGGCGCCCGCGGTGGTGTCGGGACCATCCCCGCGTGCGCGGGGAGCAGCAACGATGTAGCGGTAGAGCTGGTTCTGCATCAGGACCATCCCCGCGTGCGCGGGGAGCAGCCGAGGCTGAAGGCGGCCTTGTTCAGGGCGTGGGGACCATCCCCGCGTGCGCGGGGAGCAGTGGACTTGCTCACGCGCTGGGTCCTTCCTTCAGGGACCATCCCCGCGTGCGCGGGGAGCAGCCCGCCGGGGGTGGGGCGGCCGGTGACGGCTCGGGACCATCCCCGCGTGCGCGGGGAGCAGTGGTTCGTGACGATGGACGGGGCGACGTTCGCGGGACCATCCCCGCGTGCGCGGGGAGCAGCCGAGCGTGCAGGGGACGTTGTACGACTGGTTGGGACCATCCCCGCGTGCGCGGGGAGCAGCCCGGGCCCGGCCTTCATCGCCGCGTAGTGCTCGGACCATCCCCGCGTGCGCGGGGAGCAGACCTGTCGCAGTCGCAGGTGGAGGCGGTCGCCGGGACCATCCCCGCGTGCGCGGGGAGCAGCGCACGGCCGGCCGCATGGCGGTGGATCTGGCGGGACCATCCCCGCGTGCGCGGGGAGCAGCGCCAGGGCTGGCTGGCCTGCTGGGCGGTGGCGGGACCATCCCCGCGTGCGCGGGGAGCAGATCATCGAGAGGAACAGGAAGGAGTTGCGTCAGGGACCATCCCCGCGTGCGCGGGGAGCAGTCGAGCAGCTTCCGAGTCTCACGAACCCACAGGGGACCATCCCCGCGTGCGCGGGGAGCAGCCCGTACGCAAGCATGACCGCGCGTTCACGTGGGGACCATCCCCGCGTGCGCGGGGAGCAGACTCACTGCCTGCCGTCTCCATATCCCCCGGCGGGACCATCCCCGCGTGCGCGGGGAGCAGTGTGACCCGGGTGTTCCCGGTCGTTCCTCTCTGGGACCATCCCCGCGTGCGCGGGGAGCAGCTACGCCCAGACCGCCGGGTTCCAGGTGCTCAGGGACCATCCCCGCGTGCGCGGGGAGCAGGTGGACGTGCCCACGACGGTGTCGCTGAGCCAGGGACCATCCCCGCGTGCGCGGGGAGCAGGCGATGTTGGGGTTGCTGATGGGGTTCCTGCCGTGGACCATCCCCGCGTGCGCGGGGAGCAGCGGGCCCCGGGTCCGCGCCGTGTCCGGTCCGCGGGACCATCCCCGCGTGCGCGGGGAGCAGCAGCGGACCGTGCAGGACTGGCTGAACGCCGGAGGACCATCCCCGCGTGCGCGGGGAGCAGCCTTATGCCACTCCCCCGTCACGTCATACGCCAGGACCATCCCCGCGTGCGCGGGGAGCAGGATCCGCATCGGGCACGTGGTCGACACCGGTCGGGACCATCCCCGCGTGCGCGGGGAGCAGAGACGCGCGCTGGGTCTCGGGTCTCGGGTGGCAGGGACCATCCCCGCGTGCGCGGGGAGCAGACCAAGGTCGACGAGGCCACTCCGCTAGGCCAGGGACCATCCCCGCGTGCGCGGGGAGCAGTTCGGCTGCGGCCCGCTCGATCGTCTTGCCGAGGGACCATCCCCGCGTGCGGGGAGCAGGACGAGACGCCCCGCATCCCCCGGCGCGGGGCGGGACCATCCCCGCGTGCGCGGGGAGCAGTCGGCAGCCGACAGGCACAGGCCGGCGAGGTAGGGACCATCCCCGCGTGCGCGGGGAGCAGTCTGCGCCGGTCACCTCTATCAACCAGTGCAAGGGACCATCCCCGCGTGCGCGGGGAGCAGCGGATGGTGCGAGCGGGAGGCCTCGCGATCATGTGGACCATCCCCGCGTGCGCGGGGAGCAGGACGTGTGGGGTGGCCGCGAACAGAGCCGATGGGGACCATCCCCGCGTGCGCGGGGAGCAGCTCGTTCGGCCGCGGCGCGCGATGACGCTCCAGGGACCATCCCCGCGTGCGCGGGGAGCAGAGACGGCGAGCCCGAACCGGCCGTAGGCTTGTGGGACCATCCCCGCGTGCGCGGGGAGCAGTGGTCACGGGCGGAGCACCCCTGCGGCGACCTGGGACCATCCCCGCGTGCGCGGGGAGCAGTCTCCGGACTCGCCTGGGCTGAGCGAATACGGGGGACCATCCCCGCGTGCGCGGGGAGCAGACTTCCTGACCTGCGGGTTTATCAGCGGCAGGGGCTGCTTTTGAGTACTTCTCTGGAATCGGACATTGCTGCACGAACCCCTTTTGTGGCAACAGGGCCGGGCCGTTGGGGGTAGCCACGGCATGAAGGCGATGGGGAAGTGGGGGCGTCGGGAGGTGAGCGTTTGGTGGTCAGCGTTTGCCGTACCGGCGGCGTTTGCTGGCTTTGCTCCAGCCGGTCGGTGAAGGGGTTGCTGAGATGGTGGGCTGGTTTTTGGGGCGGCGGATCAGGGTGAGACCTTCGTGGTCGATGGGGTGCCACTTGTGGTCGCGTGACTCGAAGGTGAAGCCTTGTTCGTTGTTGGTGCTGTAGGCGAGGAGGGCTCGGCCGGTGTCGGCGTATTGGTGGACCTCGTCCCAGAGGGCTTGCCTGATGCGTGCTGATGGGCCGCCGATGAAGACGCCGGGAGCGATTTCCATGAGCCAGCGGGTCAGGAAGCCGCGTAGGCCGGCGGGGCAGTTGGTGAGGATGATGATGGTCACCAGTTCACGTCTTCGGCGTAGTTGCGGCCTGAGGCGACGTTCATGCCGTGATCGCTTTGCAGGGTGACGTGGTCGGTGTCGTCTGCTGTGGGGTCGGTTCGAGTGTCGTCGGGCAGGAGTAGTTGTTTGATGTCGGCGACGCATCGCTGGAGTAGCTTGACCTGGTTGACGCGGTCACGGATGGCGCGGCGGGTGCGTGCGCCAATGTCGGCGGGACTGTCTGCGGCGACTTCGAAGGCGACGGGGATGGCGATCTCGGTTTTGTAGAGGTCGGCGATGTCCAGGACGAAGGCGAGTTCGTGGCCGGAGTGGATGAAGCCGAGTCCGGGAGCGCAGCCGAGTGCGGAGACGGTCGTCTGGGCGACGCCGTACATGCATTGCGCTGCGGCGGTAACGGCCTGGTTGGCGGCGTCGCCGGAGTCGAACTCTCCTGGCTTGTATTGGCGGCCGGTCCAGGGGAGGCCGACGCGGGTTGCTTCGTAGCGGTAGCGCTCTTTGACTCGTTGGCCTTCTTTGCCGAGTAGTTCGTGGCGGCTGAGTCCGGCGGGGTCTTCGCCGGGGAAGCGCATGCGGTACATGGCGCGGGCGACGTCGAGTCGGCTGCGGCGGTTGGCCCATTTGGTGGCTTGGGCTTCCACCAGTGCGGATGAGCGGTTGAGGGAGCGTCCGCCGGAGTAGAAGCGGACGCCTTGTTCGCCGACCCAGACGACTCCGGCTCCGCTGTCGCCCAGCACGCTCATGGCTTGGTGGGTGACGCGGGTGCCGGGGCCGAGTAGCAGGGTGCCGATGGTGGCGGAGGGGATGTGGGTGATGCCTTCGGCGTCCTCGGCGGTGATGGCGTTGTCGTCGCGGTGCAGGGTGCAGCGCTCGAGGTAGATGAAGGAGAGCCGGTCGCTCATCCGCGTGAGTTCGCGGGGTGAGGACGCGCGGCGTTTGCCGACGGTCGACATCGGTCAGGTCTTCGCCAGGGTCATCAGGCCACAACCGTAGGCTTTGGCGCGGCCGAGTCCTTGGGTCAGGGTGGAGCGGAAAGCGTCGGGGTCGGTGACTTCCAGGCGTCCGTCGAAGGTGACGGCGACCACGGTGACCTGGCCACTGTTGCCCTTCTTGGCGAAGCGGAGCTGTCGGCGGCCGTGGACGAGCAGGTCGTGGGTGTCGTGGCCGGGAATCAGCTGCTGTTCGGAGGGCTTCTCCGACACCCTGAAGCCCGCCTTCTCCTGCTGTTTGAGGAGCCAACCCAGTTGGTGTGTGGGGCCGATGTGCGCCGTGACCTTGGTCGGTTCGTCGGCGTTGCGGCGGATGCTGTGGACGGGGTTGGCGGTGAGTCTGAAGCTCCAGGTGTCGCCTTTGGTGAGGCGTTTGAGGAAGGGCGTGTAGTCGAAGGTGTCCCAGCGGGCTGTGGTGGGCCAGCCTGCCTGCTCGACCAGGTGGGTGAGGTCGGGTCGCATGGGGCTGACGATGCACAGGTGTGTGGCGGCGTTGCTGTCGCGGTCTAGCCGCCACAGGACACGAGGCCTGTTCCCTCCGGACGTTGGAGGTTCGGCGAAGGATGTCATGACGGCTGCGTGCATGGTCTGGGGGGAGGACAGTAGTTTGCGGGCGCCGACACGTCCGGTGTTGATGCGCAAGCGCGTCAGGTACATGTCACTCGCTCCTCAGGACGGACGTCGGGTCGTGCGCGACGGTCTGAAGCGCACGCGGGTTCGGGACGGTGGCCGTCGAGCTGCGGACGCCGCGGAAGGCGTACCGGCGGTGTGCGGGGTCGAAGCTGAGCGGCTGGTCGCGGAGCATGTCAGCACGTCGCGTTTCACCGGTCGCCTCGATGAGCAGCTCAAGCGTCACGCGTGACTCGTCACGTCGGCGCCATTGGTGCCACTCTGATGCCCGCCAGGTCTCGGCTTCCAAAGCGGCTTCGAGTTCGAGGTTCTGGTGCAGATTCAGTTCGATGGGTCGTGAGGGTGGGCACGACCGGCGGCCCAGGTAGGGCAGGTACCCGGGTCGTCTAAGTGCTTGGAGCAGTTCCGCCAGTTGCTGGTGTGGCCCTTGGAGGGCGGCGACGAATACGGCGTCGGCCAGGTAGAACCGCTCGGAGACGGGGAAGGCGTCGCCGGTGTCGATATCGTGGGCGGTCTGGAAGTCGCGGAGCGGGGTACCGCGCTGGTCGACGCGGACACCGAACCGCAACGCGGCCAGGTCGGACGGGTCGGCGGTGCGGGGGCGGCCGAGTGCTGCGGCAAGCAGCCCTAGGACACCGCTTTTGGTGGGGGCCGACTCGGTGGTGCGCCTGGCGAAGCGCGCCGAGGAACCCCATGCCTGGAGCGGGCCAGCGAGCTGGAGGAGCAGGACGCTCATGCCGAGCCGTTCTGCCGCCGCTCGACTTCAGCGCCGACCGCGGTCACCGCATCCCGTAGCGGCAGTTCGGTGCCCAGCGCCGCCAAGGCTTGGGTGTCGTCGCCGGCGCGTGTCACCCAGGTGAGGGTGTCCTCGTCGACGCCGAATGCGGTCTCGATCGCGGGAATGTGCTTGGCGAGCCGTTCGCTGGCTTCGCGGACGTGACCGCCGGTGTCCTGGTCGGCCTGGCAGGGCCGTTCGAACGCGCTGACGAAGTTGACCGGGCGCGACGAGCGGAGCTTCACCACCACCGCGTCGGGCAGGGTGTGGTGCCCGAATGTATTGATCTTGCCGGTGGGCAGGGACTCGGTGAATCCGAGCACGAACGCCTCAACCGCACGGCGGACGGGCGTGTCCAGCGGTTCGTCCTCGCGCAGGCCCTTTCCGAGGTTCTTGCGGAGCAGGTCGACGTCGAGGGCGGCGTAGCGGTAGAGGGTCGCGGAGTTGAACTCCACGGTCCCGATCATGCCTGCGCCCTTGTCGTCTTCCTCGCGCTCCTTGTGGTCGTCGACGGCGGTGTAGTAGTCGGACTCGACATCGGCGCGGTGGACGCTGATGGCGTGGGCGACCTGCGCGGCCGCATCGACGTTGATGTCGGTGTTGTCGGCGACCATCCGGCCGAACAGGGCGATGTCGATCGAGTGGCGGCTGTTGGCGTACTGCTTGGCCGCGGCCTTGTTCTCCTTCTCCTTGAAGAATGCCTTGATGTCGTCGCGGCCCTGCACCGCCAGCTCTGCCAGGGCATCCAGTTGGCGGGCACTGAGGAAGATCAGGTACTTGCCTTCTGGTGCCGGTTCCGGCTTGCCGTCCTTGGCGTCTTTGGCGTTGCGTTTGGGGGGTTCGACCTTGGCGCCGGTCGCGGCCGTGATGGTCTCGGCCGCCAGGGCCCACGCGTCGGCTTCGGAAATGGACTCGTCCAGGTCGCGGATGTGTCCGCCGAGCAGTTCGGCCAGACGACGCGTCCGGACTCCGAGGTCTTGGGGGTCCAGGATGTCCTGGAACGCTCGGCGGGTGGCGCGCTTCCACGCCTGACTGGAAACGCGGGCTCGGCGCACGCCGCCGTAGACGGCGGACTTGGGGGTGCCGGTGTCGTCCCGGTTGAGGTTGCTCGGCGGGACGGTCTGCAGGACGTGCACCTCGACGATGGTCCGTGGGGTGGTCATGCGGTGTCCTTGTCTGTGGAGGTGTCGTCGCCGGCATCGGCTTTGTAGGTGTGGAAGCTGCGTCCCCAGTCGCGGCGGACCTTGCTCATACCGTCGGGGGTCTGTGCTTGGTAGAGCTGGCGGGCGAGCCGGCCGTAGTCCAGCGGGACCCCGTGCCCGCGCAGCAGGGAGACGATCTCGCGGAGCCTGTAGGCCAGGGCCTGGGGAGTCGCGGCGGTACCGACCCGGACGAAGCGCCGTCGGATCGGCTCGTCGATGTCGTTGGGTGGCATCAGCCGCCGAACCGCCTGCCCCAGGTCCACGCCCTTCTTGTGCATCGGGCGGCCTTGTGACTGCTGATGCAGGGCGTAGAGGGTGACCGCCAGGACGTAGGCCGCCTCGGCGCGGGTCGCCTGCTTGTCGTCACGCGACAGGAGCGGATGTTCGAACAATCGCTCCGCGCCGGTGACTCCCCACAGGTCGGGAACGTCCTGAGGTAGCTTGCCCGCACCTCGGCGCAGCTGGGCGAGGGCGCCGACAGCAGCAGACCTGTCCGCCAGGTAACCCTGCTGCACTTCGGCGATGAAACGGTCGGCTGCGTCCTCCACGAAGTCCGCGGGCTGTTGGACATCGGGTGCCGTTGTCATGCCGGGACCTCCGTTGTGGCGTCGTGGGGTCGTGCGCCGGGCAAGATCTTCGCCAGCCGTGCGGTGAAGATCTGGTCGGCGCGCGTGGAACTCAGCCAGACCGCACGTCCGTCATTGGTTGTCACGACGCGGCCCTCCCAGGCGGAGGGGCCGGCGGCTTCGACCAGGTCTCTGCCCAGGGCGCGGATCGTTTGATGCGCGACCCTCTGCCAGGTGGCCCGGGCCAACCGCGGTTCATCGGTTGATTCCAGCGCGGCGAGCCATTCGCGGAACGGGCCGTCCAACGAGCCGAAGCCCAAGCCGCGGGCCGCTTCCTGCCGTGGCTCGGCCGCATCGCCCGCGGCCCGGGCGAGGTCGGCGGCAAGGTCGGCGAGGATGCCGACGGCCTTCTCGGCGTCGGAAACGGCGTCGATCGCCTCCATGCCCAGCTCAGCGTCCTGTTCGTGCAACAGGACGACCGGCATCCGGATCTCGTCGTCGATCACCTCATCGATGACCGACTGCTGTGTTCCGTACACCGCGCCGATCAGCCGTGCCCGCAGCAGGAAGCCCGGCGGGAGCGAGCCCTCGACGGTCAGCCGGGCCAGCCAGTCCAGGATTCGCGGCCGCACGATCTGCGCCGCCTCCTGGCGCTGCTCGAAGCCTTGGGCCTTGCCGGCGACCAGTGCACCCAGCCCCCGCCAGGCGCTGCGGGAGGGATCATGTAGGCGCGGCAGGTAGACCTGCGCCTGCTTCAGCTTCTTTTCCTGAAAGGGACTGCGCCGCCACGCTGTCATCGGCTCCTCGGCGTACCTGTTACGCGCCGCGAGGGCGTCCCCGTAGGCCAGGACGACGCCGTGCACCCCTCGCTCGTCGAAGTGCAGCCGGACGCGTCGGGACGGCCAGGTGTACAGGTCCCGCAGCCCGTACGGCCGACGGACGGCCTCGACCTCGTCCATCGGTGCGGCGGCGAGAACCTCCCGCCGCCAGATCGGACGATCCTTCTTCGGGTCGCAGCGCAGCGTGGTGGTGTCGAAGGCGATCAGGTTGAGCAGCAGCGTCTCCCGCAGATCCTCGCCGACGGCGAGTACACCGCCGAGGTTGCCCGCCCACGCCACACCCTGCGGATAGCCCCGGCCGCCCTTGACCCGCGGGTCCCCGATCGCCCCCGACTTGATCCCCGAGGTGTCGAAAGCCTGCACGTGCACCAGCCACCGCGCAGCCTCCGCGAAACCCAGCCGCTGTGCTCCGCGTCCCCGCATCGTGAAGTACGCGGCGCCGTTGGGCACGTCAGCGACAATCTTGTTGAGGGAGGACACCTCGTTCTTCGCGGTGTGTAGCGAAGGCGCCTGCAGGAACGGCGTCTGCGGATGGAGGAGATCGAAACGCTCGTGATGATCGTCTAAGTATTCATGGATTCGGCTGAGAGGGAGATCGCCACTCCATAGCTCTTCCCACTCGTCCAGGTCCTGCGGGCCGTCGACCACATCGTGCAGGATTGCCAGCAGCAGCCGTATCAACGCAAAGTCCTGCGTGGGCAGGTCCCCGGCGATACGGCGCAGCGTACGGGCCTGGACGAACACCTCGCGCAGCGACACCATGCTGCTGGTGCCGTCGGCGCCGACCACCGGGATCCAAGCCTGACGAGTCAGGTCGAAAGACGGGGTCTCACTCGACACGGGTGACCTCCAGGCCATCGTCACGGTGGTAACTCAGCTCGTAACCTGCCAGCCGGGTACGACAGTTCTCGTCCAGAAACAAGATCAATTCTCCGGCGAGCCAGGAACTGTCCCGGAACTGCCACGCCGAAATGACCTCTTCCTCCAGTTCTGCTATGGCTTGTTCGGCGATCTGAGGAATGGTGAATTGGAACGGGAGCCGCAGGCCACACGCTGCGACAATGCGGCCCAGCCGCGGCTCAGGCACAGCATCGGTGGGCAGAACGCACCCTGCCTTGCCGGCATCCAGCCATGGGACGGTCCGGACCGTCCCGTCCGCCAATCGTTGAACGACCAGCACCTCCAGCGACTCCACACCGTCGCGGACCTGCGCCCGCCCGGCGGGAGTGTCGTCGGCGTCGCCTACTCCAGCGTCGATCCAGCCCAGCAGCGCACTACCGTCCCGCCCCACCGCCGCCAGCCGGAAACTCTCCGCCTTCTTGCGCTGCTTCTCGATGTACACCCGGTACTGAGCGCGAGCGGCGTCCAAGTCCCGTTGCCACGACTGCGGCCCTACGGCCGCCGATCCGTAGACGCTCTGAACCAGTGGGCTGATCTCCTCAGGCAGCCGCACAGTCCGCTCCGCCGGCGCCGCCCCCGTCAGGTACGGCCACAGCACCGCGGCCGTACGCAGCAGCACATACCGCTGATACACCCGTTGAGAACCCGCCACCGGCTCCACCGGCGCAGTGCTCCAGTCCGCCCCGGTCACCAGGCACCGGGCCTGACGCAACCGCTCGGGACGATCGCACTGCCCTTCGCCGCGCTGATGACGATGCAGCCGTCCCATCCGCTGTAACAGCAGATCGACCGGACACAGATCCGACACCAGCAGATCGAAGTCAATGTCCAATGACTGCTCAGCCACCTGGGTGGCCACCACCACGTGAGGGCCATCCGGACGGTCGCCACCCGCCCCGGGAGGACCAAACCGCTCCACCAGATCGGCGTCCTTGCGCATCCGATCCAGATCGAGGAAACGAGCATGCGCGACGCTGACGTTTCCCTCTCCCAGCCGTCCCCGCAGGAACGCGGCCGTCTGCAGCACGCGGTCCACGGTGTTGCGCACCACCAACACACACCCGCCCGCGGCCAACTCGCGGTCGAGGCGATCGGCCAGCAGCTCAAGATCGTCATCGAGCGGCTCCACCTGCACCTCAGTACGCCGCCCCGACGCCGACACCTCGTGGACGGAGCTCCCCCCACCCTTCGCAGCCACCGTGATCAACGGATAGCCGACCGCCTCACCCACAGCGTCCGCATCACCGGTACCGGAATAGGCATCCACCAACTCGCGGCGGCGACCAGACGGCAAGGTCGCCGACAGCACCACCACCGGCACCCCGTAGGCACCCAGCCAGGACAGCACCAGATCCAGGTAGGAGTTCATATAGGCGTCATAGGCATGCGCCTCATCGATGATCACAACCTTGCCCGCCAGCGCCAGATGCCGCAAAGCAAGATGTCGGCTCTTGAGGCCCATGAACAGCAACTGGTCGATCGTGCCGACCCCGAACGAGGCCAACATCCCCTTCTTACGACCCCGCAGCCACTGATGAGCCACCAACTCCGCCGACGCGCCGTCCGAATCCTCCTCGTCCGACTGCACACCGCGGGTTGCTCGCAGATCAGCCCACGTCAGCGCCCTGAAATCCTCGTTCAGCGCCGCCTTGGAGTGGGCGAGCTGAACCGACCACGCACCCACGTCGGTCCGCGCATCGGGCAAACGCTGCAACCAGCGCAACACCCGAGAGAACATCGCGTTACTCGTCGCCATCGTCGGCAAAGCGACAAACACTCCACCCGCACCCGACCGGCTCGCGAAAACCTCAGCCACCGCAAGCGCAGCCTCGGTCTTCCCTTCCCCCATCGGCCCCTCGATGATCATCAAGCCCGGTGCCATGCCGCCGGCGACCTGCACCGCCTGCTCCTGCAAAGGCCGAATCCGCGCACCAGCCGGCAGATCGAAGCGGGAAGTGAACAACTCCGCCAGATCGGAACCGGGGGCCACAGCCTGCCAGGGCGAGGGAAGCGCCAAACCCCGCCACGCCGCCTCAACCCGTTCATGATCGCTGCTGTCCCGGGCCTTACGGACGTAGGGGAACAGGTCGGCGTTGCTGGCAATCCAATCAGCGACGATCACCACGCCCGTCAGTAACGCCTGCGCCGGCTGAGGAAGCTTCACCTCACGCCACTCCGGCAGACGCTCGTCCACCCCGCACGCCCCCGCGCACACGTCCAGCAACTCCCACTGCACATCACGCCATGCACCCGCACTGTCGGGAGCGCGCAGCAACCGCGGTCGCGCGGCCAACTCCCGAATGTCCGACGGCGAAGGCGGAACACCATGATGACCACCCGCGACGACCGCCCACTGCCACGCCGGCCGCTTCCGCCAGCCATACCGCTCCATCAGCCACTCATGAAGCAAAAGCATTCCCGCAAGCCCATGAGGAGCCAATCGCCGATCATCCATCTGGCCACGCAGCGGCATATCCAACCCGACCCCGCGCATACCGTTGGCCAGCAGCTCGACCTGACATGCGAAAGCCGGCGTCGCCTTCCCAATGTCATGGGTAGCCGCCGACCACACCACCAACCGCCGCGCATCCTCCGCACCGCCGGGCAGTGCCACAGCGATCACATCCCGCACCTGCGCGGGAAGCCACTCGTCCCATAACAGCCCCGCGACCGCGCCGCTATCGGCGAGATGACGCCACAACTGCAGCCAGTCATCCTCATCGCGATCATGCTTGGCCCACACCTGCCGCGCAGCCTCAGACAACCCCGACCCGAGCCGCGCCAGCCCTGCCACCACATCCAGCACACCAGCATCCAACCCGCCCGCCCCGAAACCGTAAGGCGCTTCTACCAACCGGACCAGACTCGGACAACCCACTACCCACCGCATCCGATCGTGCTAGAAGAGCGACGGCGGCCGCGCTCATCCCCGCATGCGCGGGGAGCAGGTGACGAACTCCTTCAACGCGGAGTCAACCCCACATGCGTAGGGAACGGCCGCCGTCCCCGGGAGGCTATCGCCATACTAGGAATGCGGGAGATGATCATTGGGGCGAGGAGTCACTACTGCGTGCCCCCGAATCCCGTCCCGGTGGAGGGCGCTTGAAAACGGCCAGAGCCCAGACGACGGCGGCGCCGCCTGCCGCACCACCAGCTAACAGCGACTGGGGCAACTCCTGCTGCGCCCAGTACGTCAGGACGGCTGCAGAGCCAGCCACGACCGCTGCGATCAGGAGGATGCCGAGCGTGTACAGATCGAGCGGAGACTGCGAGTTATTGTTCATGCGCCTTGATGTCCTTGGGTGTACGAAGTCCTTAAACGCGTTCACCAGAACTTAAGCACGTACTCCCCGACCTAGTCACGGAGTCAGGGGGAAGTTGTATCGGCCGAGACGAAACGGACACGTGGCCACGAGGACCGCCGAATCGCCATGACCGGCTCGTCGCCGCAGGCCAAACGGCCTATCTTTTTGTTGATCTTACGTCCAGTATCGTGCCTAGTCTCTTTCAGGTCGAAGCACTGAAGAGAAGAAGACAGCCCGATATCCTGGATAACGCTTGAGCATCTGGAGTTGGGAACGCATCAGACCGAACACTCGCCTCTCGCAGCGGCCCGGCGTACACGGGGGTGGCCCCGAGTCGGTCGGGCGTATGGAGGAGATCGAGGAATGCTGCCCCGCGCACGCGGGAGTGGTACCCGTTAGCCGACTACCGGTCAGAACTCCGAAGCGTACATGCCGATTGGATCATGAAGAGCGGCTTGATCCCAGCCTTTTGACCCCTGGGAACGTCTAAGAGTGGATCCCTCGATGTAGTTGGTCGTTGCTGCCTGGTTGGAGGTCGCCGTTGGGTTGGGCACCTTGTCGTGCAGTTTGATGCCGACGGGTCCAGGGCGCAGGCGTGATGTTCGCCCTTGCCGACGTCCAAGGCCAGGCACACTGCGTACTCGGCGCTCACGTTCGCCTCCAACGGGAGGTGCCCGGCCTGGTCACAAGTCCTGGCGTCGGTGGCCGGCATCCACGTTACGGCGAGACGATGTCTTCGTCACGGAAGGTTGCGCTGCCCCTATGAGCGGTCCACCGACGCCGCCTGGCCCGGTGACAACATCCTCCCGAATCATTCGTGCGCAGGGGGCCTTGAGTCATGCCGGGGCCGGATGACCTGGCTCCCACCAACGCGGGGACGTGAAGGCGGTAATGGGGGGCGGGATGGGTGCTCCTGGACGACGACGGCGGAGCCAGTTTCACACCGCCCAGCCGTCGATGGTGTGGGGTGTTGCTTCCGTCATTGACGTGCTCTTCCAGGGCGGGCAGGAGTTGGCTCAAGGTCACCGCCGCGGTCTCCTCGGCCGATTCGTGTGGTCTGCTCCGCACAAGGAAGAGCAGAGCACTGGTGTGGCAAACGCTGGCGCCGTCCGCCGATGGATCGGTTCGCAGTGCTCAGGTGTCCTAGCCGTAGGAGATGAGCTTGGCAAGGCTCGGCTGGCAGGTCGAGCCCGTCCTCGTCCTCGTCCCTCTGGGTTAGTGAGTGTGTCCCCTGAGTTGTGGCTCGGTTCCTGCATCGTGGTAGTCAGGAAGACCGCAAGGTCGCGATGAGTGTGGATCAGGAGGGATAGATCGGAGAGGTACTTCCCGATGGCGACGGACGGGCGGATGTCTGTTCTTGATCGCCTGGTTCGCCGATTCGAGCAACTCTGTTAGCAAGGGCGCAAAGGCGGAGCCGACGTGGGACTGGTTGGTGCGAAATGGCTGTGGGCGGTGGTGGCGCTCACGCCTGCGGTTTCGGCGACCTCCTCCATCGTGGTTGCATGCCACCCCCGCTCGGCGAAGGGGGCGAGTGCTTCCTCCAGCAGGGCATAGCCTGTTCGCCTCTTCTTGGGTTCGCTACCGCGCTGCCAGGGGGCGGCGTCCATTGGTCCTGCCGTCACTAAGGTGTCCGAACTCCGGGGTGCGTGGTCGACGGTCAGTGGTCGGATCGTGCTGGGACGGCCGTCAGCGCAGGCCGGTCAGGATGGGGTGGGTGCGGAGCCGGGTGTGGTCCCATCCGGACAGGTCCCAACCGGGCGGGATTGGGGTGATTGGCCCGTCGGTGGTGCCGTCGGCGAAATGGGCGGCGTCTTCTGGGGACAGGTCGCCCAGGTCCTGGTCGAGCCCGCCGCCAAGTTGGTCGCGGAGGATGTCGCGGATGGCGTCGCGGGCGATACCGCATAGGGCAACGGTCACTCCGTAGCCAGCCGCCCACCGTAGATGAGCCGCTTGTATGACGGTAAATATGACATCTCCGCCGTCGTCAGCCGTTGTTGGGTCGGCGTGGTGCTCGACTAGATCCGCCAGCTCGAAGACCAGGTGTTCCCAGCGCCGCAGTAGGAGGTTGACCGAGTTGCCGGTGGTGTCGGTGACCAGGTGGCCGGTGGCGCCGGTGTAGGAGCCGGGGTGGCGGACCCACACCACTCCCATGTCGGCGCCGGTGCCGTTGGTCTCGGTGAATAGGATTTCGTCGACGGGCGCGGCTCCAGGTGCGTGCGCCGCCGCTGCGTAGGCCCACACCCTGGAGGGGTCGCTGATCGCCGGGGTCAGCAGTAGTCGGGCGTCCTGGTCATCCAGGATGGTGTCGCCTTCTGGTGTCGGCTGCAGGGGACCGGTGGTCATAGCACCGGGCCTTTGGCGGGGTGGTCGCTGCGGGCGGGTTTGTCGCGTGGTCGTTTGCGGAGCCAGGCAGGGGCGGCATTGGGTGCGCCGGCCAGCAGCAGCGCGGCAACCGCCGGTCCCGCCAGCAGCAGAACGTATGCAGCCGGGCTGTTGAACAGGGCGATGGCGTTGAACAGAGTGTGTCCGACGATGATGGGGCCGATCCGGCGGGTGGCCCGGTACATCCACCAGGCCACCCCGGCGAACACGACGGTGGTGAGGGCTGGGGTGCCGAGGTAGGCGTGCGGGATCGCGCGGAGCAGGCACACCACGGTCAGGATCTGCCAGGGCGGGCGGCGGGCCGCGGCCATGAGCGCGGCGGGCAGGGCGAGCAGCGGGATCTCTTCGCGTATGCCGGCGGCTAGGGCTTGGGCGGCGAACCAGATCGGGTTGTGCAGTCCGGTCGCGTCGGCTTGCGCGGCTTGGTCGGCCACGGCCGGGCCGAGTTGGGTGATCCAGTCGTCCAGGAGCATCGTGGCGGTATGCCCGGCGAACACCACGGCGCAGGCCGCGACCGCGTCCATGTTCCAGCGCCGGAAGATTTCGCAGGACAGCCGGCCCCGCCACAGTGGCGCCCCGGCGTCGGCGGCGATCTGAGCGCACAGCCATGCGCCGGCCCCGGTCAGCAGCAGCGTCGCTATGGTGTCGGCGGCTTGGTCCAGGAACGGGAGCAGCACGGCCCCCGCAAGGGCGAGCCCGGCCGCGCCCAAGGCCGCGGAGCGGGCCGCGCGGCCGTGGGCGGAGCGGCAGTTACGGAGCAGCAGCCAGATCCCGGTGGCGGTGAGGCTGGCGGCCGAGGGGTTAACCGCGAACGCGGGCCAATCGGTATCGGCTCCGACCATCCCGGCGGCGGTGTTCAGGGATGCCGCCGAGTGCGGACCGAACAGGACCACTAGCGCCGCAACACCGCGCCAGAGAGAGGACTTGGTCATCTGAAGTGGGTCTCTAGTCTCAAGTTGGTGGTCACAGAACATGCGCGGTGCGATTCGCCCCGGGAGGTGGGCTCCGCCCCGACCAGCCAGTGCCCGGACCGGTCGCCGCCGTATCCGGTGATCCACGCGGTGGCCATGGGCGGCTCAGACATGCTTGGTCCGCTTGCGGTGAGCGCGTCGGACAGGGCAGGGAGTGAGTCGCTGCCATCACCGAGCGGCTTTGTCCATCGTGGCGTGGGTGATCGGGTGGGAGGGCAGCCCGGCGGAACGGTCGGCGGTCTGCTGGTCTGATGTTGGGGGGTGTTGGTGGAGACGGATGTCTGGGGGCGGGTCTGCCAGCAGCGACCAGGTCGCCAGCGTGGTGTAGACCAAGGCGATGACCCGGCCGTCGACATCGGCCGGTTCAGCGGCGGCGGGCCTGCTCTGGTCTGTCGGCATGGCGCGCGTTTGCGCCGTGGCGCCTTCTGACGCACCGTTGCGGTAAGGACGGATGATCTCCTGAGTGCCGTACCACAGCGGCCCGAAGATCGGCAGGGCCGCGGTGACGGTCAGGATCGACTCTGCCGCCGTGCCCTGAACCTCGGCCTCGTACGACTTGATCACAGCGCGGGTATCGGCCCACCACACGATCCAGATTCCCTGGGCGGTGGGTCCCCAATGGCAGGCCACGAACGGGGCGCCACGGGTGTTGTAGCCGATCCCATGGGGGTCGCGCCAGCGCAGGAATCCCGTCGCATGCGGGGGGTGGATGTTCATCGTGTCGACGACGTCGAGCCGGTCGGTCGCGGCGGTGGCGTTGTGGTGCCGGTGTTCGCGGATGGTGGCGCCCAGCTGTACCGCGCGGCGTGTGGTGTCGAGGTCCAGCTCGTACAGGGCCGCGTCGGTCAGACGCTGGGCCTCGTGGCGGGCGTGGGCGCGGTAGCGCTTGCGTTCGGGCAGCCGTTGGATCTCGGGCGGCAGGAAGATCTGCCACTGTTCGCCGCCGGAGTCGTCCGCCCAGGCAAGCGCGGCGTAGCGGCACAGGAACTCATGGGCCGCCCTTCGCAGCTGGGGCAGGGTATGGGGCGAGGGATCGTGGTGGTTCATGCGCGGCTTTCGATCAGGATTGGGCCGGGCTGTCGATACGTCGGAAGTGATGAGGTTGGGGAGGTGGCAGTCGGCACCGGGATCTGGCCGACGCCGCACCACAGACCGGCCGTATCCAGCTCGGGCGAGGGTGCCTCTGGTCGCCAGCGTGATACTGGGACGACCCCGGGCGTAAGGAGTCGTGTCCCGGCGAGGAATTCGCGGAGAGTGGCGCTGCTGCGCGGGACCGCCAGGCCGGGGTATTGTCCGGCGCCAAGAGCCTCGAACAGCGTCGCCCCGTAGTCGTCGTCGATGAGGTGGCAGATCGCCAGAACGCTTCCGGGTGCCAAGGGGGCGCGCAGGGCGTCCATCGCGGCCGCTGCGGTGGCGTCCGGCAGGACGTCCAGGCTGTTGAGTACTAGAACGCCGACGGGGCGGTCCAGATTCAGGCGTCGGGCGGCGCCCTCCACCAGTGCGGCGGGGTCGTCCAGGCCCGCGGTGACATACCCGCAGACGCTGCCCGGGGCCGGGGTCAGTAGCGCTTCGGCGGTCCTGGCGATCAAGAGGTCGGAATCGGCGTACAGCACCCGCGCCTGGGGGTTGAGCCGGTGGGCGATGTGATGGACTTCCGAATGCAGCGGCAGGTCGGTGCCGGCGACCAGCAGCTGATCCATGCCGCACCCGGTCACCAGGGCCCGCACTGCGCGGGCCCGGAACGCCAGCCGGTACCGTGCCAGGTCCGTGAGCTGCGGGCACACCTCCAGCGCCCGGTCGCAGAACTCTCGATCGCCGCAGAAGGCTTCTTTGCCGCCGGCCCACAGGCCCCACAGCCGGGTCATCCTGGACCGTGCGGTGTCGAACCCGTCGAGGTCGAGCTGAGCCGCCGCCCAGTCGAACGCCGCAGCTTTCCCGGTCATCGCGTGCACCCCCGCCCGATCACGGGCTCGGGTTTGCGTGCGACCCCGCACAGGCCCAGCTCGGCCGCTGCCCGGTCGGGGGCGGGGGCCTTATCGGCTGGGCGCCAGTCCGGCAGCGCCGTCATCCCCGGCTGCACCAGCTCCCAGGTCCCGAACAGGTCGAGGATCTGTTGGGCGGTGCGGGGTGTTCCGACGCCGAGCTGGTCCTGGTAGGCGGCGGCGATCCCGGCCATCTCGGGCCGGTCCACGCCGTGGGAGATCAACAGATGACTGCCCGGGGCCGCCGCGTCCCGGAATGGCGCCACCACCGCTTGGGCGTCGGTGAAGAAGTGCAGGATGGCCACGAACAGCAACCCGACCGGCTGGGAGAGGTCAAGGCCGGCGCGGCTGGCCTTGCCCAGGATGGTGGCGGACTCGCGGGCGTCGGCGTGGATGTAGGCGGTGCGGCCCTGCGGAGTGCAGGTCAGCAGGGCGCGGGCGTGGACCGCGACCAGCGGGTCGTGGTCGATGTAGACCACCCGGCACTCGGGCGCGGACCGCTGCGCGACCTCGTGGACGTTCTCGCGGGTCGGCAGACCGGAGCCGATGTCCAGGAACTGCCGGACCCCGGCCTCCTGGACCAGGAATTGGACCGCGCGGCCCAGGAACGCCCGGTTGTCGCGCACCAGCCGCTCCACATGCTTGTTCTCCAGCAGGAGTGTGCGCGCGAACTCCCGGTCGGCGCTGTAGTTGTCCTTGCCGCCCAGCAGGCAGTCGTAGACGCGGGCAATGTTCGCCACGTCCTGGCCAAGGTCGATGGGCTCGTCGGCGTCCTGCCCTGGCTGTCGGCTCACGCTGCGGCCGCCGTGGTGGGGCGCGTCAGGGCGGCGCGGAGTTCGTCTGGAGTGGTGGCCTCGACGGTGTCCGGCTCGTGCATCCGCTCGGGGGGAAGTGGGCCGCGCAGGGCCCACCAGTTGCCTCGGTCGGTGAGCACGATGTTGCAGTCGGGGAAGTCGCGGTGCAGGGCGGCCTTGGCCTGATCCGCCCAGTCGGGCCGGCGTCGGGTGGTGATTGTGGGCATGGCGATATCCAGAGAGGAAGGAGGAAGAGGGGTGGTGGCGGCGGTGGGGCTCCGTGCGGGGCGGTTGCCCCACCGCCGCGGTCTCATCGGGGCCGGATGGTTCGGCGGCAGCTGCACGCCCCGCCGAAACCATCCAGCCGGATCGGTCTCAGGCAGCCCCTGCCCGAGACCTGGAGGGTGAGCGCCTCGACGAGCAGGCGGGGGCGTGCCCGCTCACCGCGACGCCCACAGGCACAAGGAATCGTGAGCCCGCCGCCACCCGGCTAGGGGCCGCCGGAACGCTGCGCCGCACCGCCGTCTGCCGCGGCGGTCGCGTCGGTGATCATGGTCAGGGCTTCGGGGAGGGCGAGACAAGGATGGGATTTGCACTGTTGACGTGCCGGATCGCCCAAACCGCCTGGTCGATCTGGTCGACCGGGGCGATCGAGCGGTGCGGCGTCCGCGGGTAGGCGAAGTACGGCCCGTCACCGCGGTCGCGGACCACGACATCGACGGCACGGTTGGGGTCGCCGTGTCCGTCGAGCGGCTCCAGCCGGAGCATCGGTTCCTCTTCGAGGGTGAGGAGCTCACCGGTCCAGTGGTAGGCGGCCAGCTCGTCGGCGAGTTGCTGGAGCGCGCGCGAGGAAGATGGGGAGATGTCGGGCGTGACGGTTGCGGGCACCGTTCCGGCTCCTGCCTGGCAGCGGGGTTGCTGTGAAGTGCTGCATAGTCAACGCTGGGTTACCACCTGGTGCCAGGTGAGTTCGCCGGAGGCGATGCTGCCCGCTTGTCATGGCGTTGAGCTGCAGCAATGTGGTGAAGCCGGTTGTTCTTCCGAGATCACCGCAGGAATTGCTGAACGGGAAGATGCGATCACCGCGGCAATGGGGCCTAATGGGTCCCGATGACGCCCTGGCCGAAAGGAACAGTGATGGTCGCCCCAAGTCATCCTGAAAGGTGTACTAAGCGTCAACGTGACGAACTGCGACAAATGCTCCTCGCTGCAGGCGCTCCCAATCGCGTGATCAAGGACGAGATGATGCGGCGCTGGGGGTTGCGACCGCGACGGGCGTGGCGATTCGCCCACGGCTGGTCCCAGTCGGCCCTGGCCGCGCGCTACAACGCACGCTACGCCGAGCCCGACCGAGCCCCGATGTCAGATGGCCGGATCGCGGCCTACGAAAAGTGGCCGCAAGACCAACGAGAGCGTCCCAGCCTCCAGGTTCTGGTCCGGCTCGCCGAGCTCTTCGACACCACTGTGGACCAGGTCATCGACGGCGAGGATCTCGCCCACATGCCCGAGACCGACCAGCGGGCACTGCGCGACATCCGCAACACCGCTCCCGCGCCTTCGTCCACCGCCGCGCCGATACCGCCGGACAGCGCCTATCGTGGTTGGCGGGAAGCGGACATCCCGTCTGATCCGGGAAGCCAGCACAGGGTGGTGGCGATGGCTGCACACGAAGGCAGCGAACACGCCGAACAGGCCGAACGACGCGACATCGGAGACGCCACGCTCGCCCAGATGCGCGCCGACGTCGAACGACTCTCCCACGACTACATGACCGGCGAACCGTTCCCCGTCTTCCAGGAGATGACCCGGCTTCGGCACCGGATCTGGGCTGCGCTGGATCGACGCCTCTGGCCACGCGACCAGACCGAGCTGTACTTCCTGCTCGGAGTGCTACACGTGCTGATGGCGGCGGCCGCACACGGTCTAGGTAACCGACAGGCGGCAGAAGAACTCATCCGCGCCGGCTGGGCGTACGCCACCGGTATCGACCACCGGCCGTTGATGGCGCATCTGCGCTTGGAACTCGCCAACATCGTCTTCTGGACCCGGCCACGCAACTCCCGCGACCTGGCTCGCTCCGGCTTGAGCTACCTCTCCGAAGGCCAAACGGCCGCTCAACTGCACCTGCGTCACGGCCGCGCCGCCGCGCGCCTGGGCGATGCCGACACCGCCCGCCAGGCGATCACCGCTGCCCACCAGGCCGCCTCGCAACCCCATCACGACGACGTCCTTGACATCGGTGGCGAATTCGGATTGTCCACCGCCACCCGTCACTTCCTCGCCGGCTCGATCATGTTGGAACTTCCCAATGCCCACCACGAAGCCATCCACGAACTGAGTCAAGCCGCCGACCTCTACACCACAGGCCCCGCTCGCGGCGAAGACCATTACGACGGCTACATCGCCTGCAATGGAGTCGCCCTGGCCACCGCCCTGCTGCGCAACGGCCACCTCGACGCCGCCACCGATACCTTGCAACCGATTCTGAACCTGCCACCTAACAGGCGAATCCAAGCCCTTCTGCAACGCCTGCGCTATCAGGTACGCCCCGAACTCGCCGATCCTCGATATGCAGGCACGCAAGCGACGGCGGAACTCGACGGGCGCATTGAAGAGTTCTCGCAAGAGACCATCGTGCAAGACCTTGGGGAGCTCTCTGCCGGACGAGGCTGACGTCCTGATGCCACTGGAGAGGGCGAGCGGACCTTGGGCGCTGGTCTCCGGCGCCCCGTGGAGGCCCTCAGCGGGCAATCTTCTCGCGCACCTGTTGGATTTCACGAATCGCTCCTGCCCTCCAGCCCAGGACAAGAGAGTTACGGCCAGCGAACCTGCTACAACGACTTGGGCATCGATGGCGCCATGGCCGCCGGTGGCTTGGAGCGTCATCGACCAGGACATCGACAGGGTGTTGCGGCCCGATCAGTACTGCCGGCCGGGAAACGAGGTCAACGGAGGTGGAAGTGGTCTTCCGTATGAGCCCGGCGGATCCGGCCCGGCACCGGGTGGGTGTCATCGAGATGGTGAGCACCCGCGTGGCATGGCTGCATGAGAAGGGCCTTGGTGTGCCCGAGGGCATCGTGGAGACGCTGGCGGGTCAGCTCGGTGAGCCGGGCTGGCCGGTGTGGGTGCTGGAATGCGGTGAGGCGGTGGTCGGGTGCACGACGACCTTGGATGAGTGCCCAGTCTGGGCCTTCACGGCTGCCGAGCGGGAGCAGCCGGCGGTGTTCTTGGTGTCGACGTGGACGTTGCCGACCGACGGTGCCCGGCTGGGGCATGTGATGGCACGGTGGGCCTTAGATCACGCGGCCCGTACGGGACGGCTGCACGTACGCCGCGGCGCGTTCCATCCTGCGCTCGCCGAGTACTACTGCGGTGTGCAGGGGTGGACGCTGCTGCGGGAGATCGAGCGGCGGGGCAAGACCGCCTACATCATGTCCCGGCCCGCTGCATTGCAGCCGGATCTTGCGGTGCGGACCGAGGCGATTTCGGCTGGGTGAGGGACCTCAATCCCGCTTCCAGGATCAGTGGCCGGTAGATCTCGTAGGTGCGTTGGCCCGTGGCGGCGAAGCACCGGCAGGCACGGCGCAACTCGCCCTCGTCCAGGTATCCCTCGGCGACGAGCCACGACCGGTCGTCTAATAGCGACTCCAGTAGCGCTACGCCGTGGCGGCGCATGGCCAGGTCCAGGATGTGCTGGAAGTTTTCCTGCAACGGGGGATGGGTGACCTCGCGGGAGAAGCCGCGGCGGGTCAGGCGGTCGCGGAGCAGGCGTTTGCCGGCGCGCCAGGGCGCGGGCAGGGATTCGGTGAGGCGGACGAACTGAGGGGCGGCCAGTGGGTTGATCGGCCACAACCCGCGTCGCATGTAGTGCGGGTACAGGGCGGCGAAGCAGTCCAGGATGGACCACAGGGCCGGTCCCAGCGGCGCGGCGTCGTCGTAGCGAGCCGCAAGCAGCCTGCGGGCGTGCGCGCCGAGGTAGACCGGCACGTCGTTGTGGTCGACGGAAAGCGGCCCTGGCTGCGGCGTCGGGGCAGCGAGCTCGTCGGCGCGGACCTTCATCGCCTCGTCGCCGCCCAGGCCGGTGAACACCACGCTCGCGCCGGCGGCGGCGTAACGGTCCAGCAACAGGTTGCGGGCTTCTGCGTAGGGCCCTTCTTGAGGGTGGAACCGTGCCCCGACGGCGCGGGGGCCGCCGGGCGCGAACGGCAGGTGCGCGGCCATCGGCAGGCGGTGGTCGGCGGCGAATCCGGACTGCCGTAACAGTGCGCGCCGCCGGATCTGCTGCTCACCTTGGGGGCCGGTCAGCAGCATCGCGCCCGTGGCGACCTGGCCGGGGTGGAGCTGGGCGAGGGACAAGGCGACGTTGGTGGAGTCCATGCCGCCGGACAAGTCGGCCACGGCGGTGTCGGGATGAAAGTCCCACTGGTCGATCACTGCCGCCATCAGGTCCTCGAACGCGGCGACGGGGTCGGCTCCCTGACGCAGCTCACGGGGCAGGGCGTGAAGGCCGGGCTCGGGGTAGTCGATGCGCACCCGGCCAGCCGTGCCAGGCGAGCGGGTGAAAGTGGCGGTGGCTCGCTCGGTGACGGTTTGCACTCCGGCCAGCAGCGTGCGCTTGGAGTACACAGGGCTGTAGGTCAGGAACCGCACCGCTTCGACCGGATCGAGCTCGACACCGATGTGACCGATCAGGTCGAGCAGGTCCCATGAGCCGTACAGGGCACCGCCGCCAGTGGTGGTGAGGTGGATTGGTGCCACCCCCCACGGACTGGCGGTGATACGGACGGCACCGGGATCCAGGTCTACCAGGATGAAGCCAAGCGGCCACGCGGCGGATTGGGCGCGCAGCCGCGCGTAGGAGGCAGTGTCGGGGGCGCGGTACATCGGCGAGGCCGAGAGGACACCCCGGCGTCGTTCGCGGTTGACGATGAAACCGTGACTGTCGGGTCCGAGCACGAGCTGGTGCTCCAGGGCAGGGTGGGTGAACGGTTCGATCTGGCCGTGGCCGTGGTTCCAGTAGCCGCCTTGCGGGCGGGGGCGCCAGGTCAGGCTGGCAGGGGTGATGGGGTGCTCGAGAGTGAAGCGGAACATCGCAGCTCCTCTTGCCGATCTGGGGCGGGGACCAGTGATACGTGCTGGCCCCCGCCCCAGGCGCTGGGGGCGGGTGGTCACATCTCGTCGTACTTGTGGGGCTGGTCGGAGTCGCCGTCCTTTTTGGTGTACTCGTGAGCCTGTGCCGGGGCGATGAGGGTCTCGGGCCCGGCGAACAACCGCGCGAAGATCTCGGACGTCGGCGGGTGCGCGGGCGGCGGGGTGGTGTGCATGTTCTGCTCCTTGAGATGGATGGTGGTCGGTCACCGCTACTTCACAGGTCCCGTGCGCGATTCGGTGAGTGGTGTGCAGGAGCCGCACGTGTTTGCAGGATTTGCACACGGCTCTGGGCAACACCCCGTTGATCTCGTAGCGTGGTGAGGTCTTGACTTTCCGTGCTCTCCGGGGGGCGGCGGCGATGCAAGCGGACTCGTTCTGGCGGACGGCCGTGGTGAGAGGACTGGTCGACGCCGGGGCCTTGGGGGAGGTGATCCGGCTGGCGCGAGAGCACCGCGGGTGGCGTCAAGCCGACCTTGGCCGCAGGACGAGTTACTCGGCGGCGACGATTTCGCGGCTGGAGCGGGGCCGGTGCGCTGGCGTCGATGCGGCGAAGGCCAAGACGGTCGCGGCGGCTATCGAAATGCCTTCCGACGTGCTGGCCGCGTTACTGGGTGTCAGCACGTTGGCTGCGGCTACGGTGGTCACCACCATGGCCCCTGCGGTCCAGGAGGATCCGATGCGCCGACGAAGCCTGCTCGCCGCCGGTCTGGCCGCTCTGCCCATGGCCTCCCTGACCCGGTTGGACGAAGCGCTCGCGCTGACACCAGAGACGGCTGGCCCGGTCTCCCACGCCAAGGTCACTGCGCGCCTGCGGGCCGCCTGGCAGGCTTTTGACGACGGGCGGCTGGCCGAGGTGGTGCAGGGCCTGCCTACCCTGCTGGCGACCGCGCACCGTACCGCCGACCAAGATGCCGACCAACCGGCAGTATGGGTGCTGGTGGCCGGCGTGTACGACCTGGCGACCGAGGCACTGCACAAGATCGGCGCCGGACCACGCTCCCGCCTCACCGCCGACCGGGCGATGACCTATGCGGCCCGATCGCAGGACCCGATCGCGATGGCCGCAGCCGCGCGCTCGCTGGGCGTCGTACTCCGACACGAGGACCAGCAGACGCTCGCCCAACGCGTCACCATGCAGGCCGCCGCCCGGCTGGAGGCCACCGGCCTCACCACCACGGAGCAGGCCGCCGCCTACGCACAGACCCTGTGTACCACCGGATACAACGCGGCGCTGGCCGGAGACCGTGACGGCGCGCTGGAAATGATGAGCCAAGCCCACCGCGCCGCCCGCCACCTGCCAGCCCGGAGGCCCACCCGCCTCAACACGGCTCACCGATTCGCGATCACACCTGCCCAGGTCGCACTCTACGACGTCAGCGTCCGCTGGGGCCTCGGCGACGCGGGCGCCGCCTTGGCCGCCGGAACCGACCTGCGACCCGAGCAGTTCCCCACCCCCGAACGACGGGCCAGACTTCACATCGACATGGCGCGCGCCTACGCCCAACGAGGCTGGCCCGAACCGGCGATCGGCCGACTCCTGGACGCCTACCATCAAGCCCCCGGCGAAGTCCGCGACCGGCACTCCATCCGCCGCGTCGCCATCGATCTGGTCCACCGCAGCCCCCGCATACCGGGAGCACGCGAGCTCGCCGCCCTTCTTTGACACAGGCGGCGTGTGCGGGGCTGTGCGGTGCCGTCGTCGTGCGGTCCTTCGCGCTCTTGCCCGCTTGGGCAACCCATCGTCTACGGCGGCCGTCTGTGGGTGTCGTTGCCCAGACCGGGTGTCGTCGGCAGGGGGATGGCTCTGCCAGCGAGAGCAGCACCGTTTGTAGGTCGGTTCGGGCACCAGTTGGTGATCATCAGGCAAGAAATGTTGATGAGTTTGAGCACCGCGTAGCCGACCATGCATGCCGGTCTCGTCTGGTCTGTGTCCAACATCCTGATCAGAGTGGGCGTCCTACAAGCAGTGACCAACAGCTTCGAGACCGCCTACCCCTACCGGGAGGGAATCTGGGCTTTTCAGCTCCGGCTCTTGGTGGGGATGTGTAACAGCGAGGCCATGGTGGAGCTGGCTCTCCGGCAGCTCGGCGCTGACCAGTCGGAGATGGAACGCTGCCGAACCGCCACTGGGAACATCTTCGCGCCCACAGGCCGCTGACGGCTTGAACTGGCCCCGCCTTTGCGGTTTCAGGTGTCGAAGGCCAGCGGCCGTCGGCGACCGAGGAGTCGGGGTCCAATCGCAGACGGGCCTGGTCAGGGCTTGTGGCCAGGGCCCTCATCGACCAGGCCGGGCGGTCAGGCTGATGGCGGTCGGCTTCGCCGATGGTGAGCTACCGTCAACGGCGGCGAGCCATATCGCGCACATTCGACGCTCTGTCTTGCGGCCGGCCGGAGCGATGGCGTAGGCAATCCGGCACCCGTCGGGCGAGATCACCGGCTGCGACGGCACGACGCCGTCCGCCGCCAGTTCCGCGGTCGGCTCCGGTGCGTCTTCACTCATGCACCGCGCCCTTAGAGGTTGCCTGCCGCCGGCAGCGCGGGCCGGTGGATCCAGGCGGCAAGGTCGGCGGGCGCGCATTGGGCGACTCGGGCGGCGTAGCGGGGGAGCTCCTGCTCGCTGAGGACCTGCCGCCACTGGCCTGTTGTTCCGCTGTGGAAGAACCGGCTGTGGTCGTGGTAGAAGCCGTCGTGGCTGGCTTCGGGCGCGAGCTCGCCGGCCCGGCCCTTCATGACCGCGAACGTGGCGGCCTGGACCAGGTCCGGCCAGGCTGTCTCGGTGATGGCGATCCCGAGCCGGGCCGCTATGTAGCGCATCTGCCCTTCGAGGTCATCAAGGAGGTCCTCGTAGCGCAGCAGCACGATGTTGGGCTGGTCGCGGACCTGCCAGAACGTGTCCAGATGGTGAAGCATGATCTCCAGGTCGGACACGGCCTTGCCGGGCGCGGCCGGATTGACCCAGGACCAGAAGCGCTCGCGCGCGGTCCCGCTCGGCAGGGACGGAGCGGCGGCCAGCAACTCGGCAAGGGCCACGGCGCCCACGGCATCCTGGCGCAATGCCAGGGATACGGCCCGGTCGGTGTTGCCGGCATGGCTGTCCAGGGACACGGCCACATCCCGGGGGTCCCGGCTTGCGCACAGGTAGGTGACCCGGTCGTCGAAGGGCAATCCGTCCAGGGGCGCATGGGTCTTGATGAACCGCCGGTGCGCCTGTGCCTCCAGGTCGGCCAGCACTGCGGTGAGCGGGCGCAGCAGGACGTCCAGCCACGGCGAGATCTGGTCGAGCGGCCGGTCGAATGTCGCGCTCTTGAAGATCTCCAGGGCGCAGATCATCTGCAGCCAGGTCGTGCCGCACTTGGCCGGGGTGCTGATCACGATGTCGCCGGGACGGAACACCAACCCATCCCAGCGGGCCGAGTCGGTAAAGGAGGTCTGGTAGCGAACGCGTTCCCCCAAGCCCATGCTGGGAGAATGGCGACAACCAGATCAGGCCGTCAACCGTGCCGTGAACGACCGGAGGCCCCGCTAGCGCAATGACCCGAACGCGGCGCGGACCCCGGTGGCAGACAGCGTTGGTTCCTGCCAGGCAGCGAAATGATTGCCTGGTCTGCTCGAACGTGCGGTTCTCCGGGCGTCTTCCGCGGCGCCGGCTCAGCATGCGTCAGCGCCTCCCGCACCAGCCGCCGGATCACCCCGTACCTGCGGCCAGCGCCCGGACCGACAGCCCCTCCCGCCGCGAATCACGCCGGATGCGCTCGAACAGACAACCCGGTCGTGTCGAACATGCTTCGCAGCTCGGTGACCCAGGTTTTGGTTGCGGCATTGAGGGTCGGGCTCAGCGGAGTCCAGCGGCCCTGCGCCGCGGGCGCGATGTCCGTCACCCTGAACATCTTCGACGGTTAGAGCCGGGCCGTCACCTCTGTCGGCCACCGAAGGGTGTTGCCAACCCATGCAACACCCCACAGCGTCATAGTGCGGCGGGTCGTCCGCACTGGGGACGGGACGACTCGCAGTGACTCAGCGGGGCGAGGAGCGCCCAGGGTGTTCGGTGCCGGATGGTCAGGGCGTCTCGGCGGCCGACTGGATGGCCGTCCTCAGGGCCGTGCGGGTCATCAGTAGGAGGACAGACCCGTCCGGATCCTTGCTGTCTCGCACCGCCACCGCACCGGCGATCCCAACCAGCTCGACGCATTCGCCGCCGTTGGGTCCACTGTGCGTGCTCTTGCGCCATTGGGCGTTTGTCAGGTCCATCTCTCCTTGATGACCTTTCGGATCAGTTCACGCGACATGTCCTGGGTGAGAGCCTGAGAACGGAGTTCGACCAAGGTTCGCGCCAGGCTAGCCAGATCCGCCGGGTTGTCTGTGGTGATGCCTCGGATCGCTGTCTCGATGTACGCGATCTCACTCCGATCCTCCATCGTCGCAACCACGAACGCGCCCAGGACGCCCTCGTGCTCACCGCTAGACAACACTACTTGAACCGTGACGTTGGGCAACAAGATCAGCTCCAGCAGGTGCTCAAGCTGTTCCCGCATCGTCTCGGGGGTTCCCACGAGGTTATGGAGCACGTGTTCGTCGAGCAGGAAAACGACGATCGGAGGGTTGGAGTCCTTATCCCCGGTGAGGATGGCTTGGCGGATGATGCGCGCATCTGCCGCTTCCCGACTTCCTCGTAGCAGCGCCAAAGCGTAAGCCGGGGTCTGGGCTAGGCCGGGAATTATCGAGTGTTGCCAGCAGACGAGCATGACCGCGTCGGCTTCTGTCTGTGGCCAGTCGAACCAGATCGGGACTGGGTGTCCGTCCTTGTTCAGGTCCTCCCACAGGCTGATGAGGGAGCCGCCCGCCTCCAAATAGTCGTCCACGGCGTCAACGAACGACCGCGTGGCGCGCTTCTTCCCGGTCTCGATGCGACTGACTTGAGGGCCGCTCACCTGCGTCAGATGAGCGATGGTCTCCTGCTTGACGTCCTTGGCCTCTCTCATCCGGCGCATCTGGCGGCCGAAGGCGACGAGGGCGGGCGACTCACGTGGGCGTTGGCGACGCGGGGGCATGGCTCCTACCTCTCGACGAACCTGCCGGATTCAGAGGTCGATCTACCACTGTCTGCCACCTCTGTGTGGTAAGCCCATCGTAGCTAGAAAGTAGCTCACTGTGTGAGGGATGCCACACATAGTGAGGAGACGTCATGGGCCAGGCGCCTGCGGAGAACGAGATGGTGGTGAAGCAGGACCACAAGGCCGTCGCGGAGGTGCGGCGGTTTGTGCGACTCGTCACCGGCCAGTGGGACATGGACGATTTCGCGCCGTGTTTGGTGGCGAGCGAGCTGGTCACCAACGCCCTCCGCTATGCGTCCGCACCAGACGACAACGTGATCTTGCGTCTGATTCGAACCGAGGACGGAGTGCTGTGGATGGAGGTCCAGGACGCCACCTACGACCTGCCGCACATACAGGCAACGCACGTGAATAGCGAGGCGGGTCGGGGCCTCCTCATCGTGGACCAGCTTTGCCGCTACTGGGGGGTACGTCCCTTGGCTGGCAACATCGGCAAGATTGTTTTCGCGGTCCTCGACCCGTCAGAATGATCATGCGGGGGCTGAGCTTACGGTCCGCCTCTCCATGTTGTCGTGGCTAGTTCGTCAGTCGTGGCGTGGCCTACCCCTTGGCATCGGGGTAGGGGGCGAGGCGCAATTCTCGCCAATCAGCATCAGCCCTGCTGTCTGTGCTGGTAATTCGGCTGATTTGTTGGGACTTTAGAGGTTTGTGAGGATGAAGAAGGTGGCGCTTTGGAAAGGCAGTTGCCAATCGTTCTAGGAAATTCGGCTGCGGCTAGGGGAGATTGATTTTGCTCTGCGTTGGCGAGTGTGCGGTCGATGATCAGGCGCGCTTCTATGAGGGTGTCGGCAGATTGAGAAGTTAGATTGTGGATGGCTTGGCCGAGCGTGAGGATGGCTTGGCGGCCTCTGGTCTGAGCTATGTCGTACCGGGTCGAGAGTTCGCGGACTGACGCTGGTACGCGTGGTCGCTGGGTCGGGTGCTTCTTCTGATGATCCAGGACGCCGATTGTGGCAGCGTCGTTAATGGCGGCGTGCTGGCTGGCGGCGATGTTGTTGCACGCTTCGATGGTCTTGAGGGCGACGACGGCAAGATCCGCAGCCTGCGTCAGGTCCGCGGCGAGCTCGTGGGGTGGTCTTAAGCGGCCGGACGCGCGGGGGCTGGGTGTCCAGGCGGGATCGGCGTGGATGAAGCGGCCGAGGCGAACGATGAGGTCACCGGCGTCGGTTGCGGGGCCGTTGGCGGGGTGGCCGTAGTGGCCGATGTGCCCGTCCCAGCGTTGGATGACGGTTCGCCAGGCGCGGCCGGTGTGCTGGACGTCCGCCACCGCCTGTTTGAGGACAGGGACGTGGTGGAGCCTGCTCATTTCGTTGATGCGGTGGATCAGTTGGCGAACGGTCTTGGAGTTGAGATCGCAGACGATGGCGGCTGCTCGGGCGAGGTAGCGCCAGGTGGTCACCGAGGTGAAGGCCGCGGGGGCGCTCAGGCGTTGGATACTGGCGTCGATGCCGGCGAGGGCTTGTCTATCGTCTTCTCCGATCACGGGCGGAATGCGAGCCGGCGTGTGGTGGAGCGGGAGGGCGGCGATGGAGGATGCTGTCCGGTTCTCGCTGTATATGCGGTCGAGTATCGCGGCCTTCAGGAGCAGCGCGCCGGCCTGGTTGGTCGGTGCGTTAGTGCGCCTGGCCAGGTGGCCGACGGTGGCTGTGTGGGTGCTGAGCTGGTGCAGCAGGGCACGGGCGGTGTCGGGGGTTGCGATCACGACCGCGTTGGCTGAAGTCACCTGGTCCTGGGTAGGCGGGGAATGTGTGGATAGTAGGTCCAGGCCGCAGCCGAGGGCGATGGAGGCGGCGCGAAGTTTCTGGGCCAGGGTCGAGGCGGGTGTTTCGGTGTCCGAGGGTGGGCCGAGGAGGTGTTCTCCTTGTTCAAGGAGGGTGCCGGCGCGGCGGGCGGCGTCCCGCACGCCGGTGAGGTCCGGGGCCGGGGTGCCGAAGCCATTGGCGATCTGGTCGTGGTAGCGGGCGAGGACGTGCGTAAGGCGTGAGAGCTCAGGCAGGGCAGTGCGGCTGCGAATGTCCCGATGTAGGCGCGGGCTGTGGAGTTGTTGTTGAAGGTCGGTGAGATATTCGGTGGCGAGGGCGGTCATCTCCCCGAATGTGACCACGGCGGCTACCGGAGGGCGTCGCGGAGGCGTCCGGCGTGCTGGGCGGCTTGGAGGCAGGCCATCTTGTCGTCGGGGTCGTTGGCCAGTTCGGCGGCCCGGACCAGGCTTTGAAGGATCTTTCGCGCGAGTTCGAACAGGGCGTCGGCGGTGGCGTTCACCGCTGTGTAGTCGGCCGGGACGGTGGCGCGGAGAGACGGGGCCTGGCGGAGGGCCTGGTGGGCTTGGACGGCCTCACCTTCGGCCATCCCCCAGGCGATGAAGCCGTCGGGTTCTTGGGAGGCGTAGGCGGTGATGACCCGCTCGGCGTGAGCCAGGTCGTTGAGGGCGTTGTTGAGGATCTCGGTGAACCAGGCTTGTCGGACCTCGTGGTGTTCGCGTTCGTGCGTCATCTTGCTGTCCTCCAGTTGATGGCTGGGTGGAGCGGAAGCCGCCTTTGCAGGGGCCATGACGGATCCGCGCGTGCGGGCGGTGGAGCGCATTGTTCTTGTGCGGGCTGCTTGCGGCGTGCCTGACGGAGGAGACGGGAGTTGCGGCTTCTGATGGACGATGGCCTCAGGTTGGATGTGGAGCCTCGAATGAGGTCGGCGGCGGACGGGCCGCTGGTTCCATCTGGCCGATGCCGGTGCGTCGGCGTGAGCGTTGCGTCAGGCTAAGGAGTGAGTTCGTCTTGTAACCGGCTCATTGGGACGCCGCACCAAGAGCTCAGTGTCGTCAGAAGGTTGTGGCGGTCTTCGTCGAGTCTGCGTCTGGTTGAGCCTCTTACACCTGGTAGCCGGGCCGTGATGCTGATGTAGAGCTGTTCGGCCTGATCGGCCCAGGCCACGGTGCCCAGGCTCGTCTTCGTCGGCGGGAACGGTGGCGCTGGGGAGAGGTGCGTTTCCGGTTCGGCGTAGATGAAGGGAATGCCTGGTACCTCGACGTGGAAGGACGTCTCGGCGTTCACGCCGGTGCTCCAGCCGATGATGGTGCCGCAGCGGCCGGATTGGCGGGTTAGCCGTACTTCGTCGCCGACCGTGTAGGTGGCTTCTTTGGTGTTGATTGAGCAGCTGGTGTCGACCGTGCTGGAAGAGTCGATGCCGTGCCGGGTGGCGCAGTGCTCTAAAACGCAGAGTAGGGCGGCGAGGAGTGCTTCGGTATAGAGCAGGTCGGGCTGAAGTGCCGCGGGCTTTCTACGGAAGGTGTCCTGCTCGTAGGCAATCAGGGCTCGGATGGCACGGTCGATGCGCTTGGTGTTGGCGTGGGTCATGTTGTGCCTATTTGAGAGCGGCGTGGACGTGGCCAGCGTGGTGGGCGGCTCTCAGGCACGCCACACGGTCGGCGGGCTCCGTGGTCTTGGACGCGATGTTCAGCAGGGCCTCGGCGACGACCATCACCAGCGCGGCGATGGATTGGGAGAACTGCTGGACGTCCGCGTCCGGCATGGGACGTTCGGGCCAGGCGAGAGTGGGGGCTTCGGACAGGGCCCACCAGGCGTCGGTGGCCGCAACGAGCGCGGTCTGGTGTGCGTCCACGGGTGCGATCTGGCTGAGGACGGTGGTGCCACGCTCGATGAGGTCCAGGCCGATGAAGGCGGACGCGAGGAGCGCGGGGAGGGTGTCGGTGGTCTTGATCTGCCGGGTGGCGTAGTCGAAGAACTGTTTCAGCGGGACCTCCGGTGTTTCGACGTCCAACGCCAATGGACAACATTGGCGCTTCTTGTCTACTAAAGTTGATGCGATGGCAGTCTGACTGTTCGGCAGTTGAAGATCAACTATCGATGCCGTGTGTCGGGGTAAGCGTTCTGCCGTTGCGCGTCGTCGGTCTCAGTGGCCGCAGCTGGATCGATGAGTCAGCGTGTCGGCTGGACGGTTTGACTGTGCGCCTTGCTCATAAGGCTCCTGGTAGGAGATGCCCCGGGCGAGCGGCACTGGGAAGGCTTGTGCGGCGAGCTGGCCTGGGCTGAGTGGATGGGACGAGGCGACGATCTCTGGCTGGTCTTGTGCGGCAGATGGGAGACGTGGCGCGATATGGGGCAGGAGCCAATCGGTGACGCTTCGCTCGTCCATGCCGTTCCACGCCGCCAGCGCGTTCAGCAGAGCGTGGTGATCTTTGAAGTCGTCGGGCTGCGGAGAGACGCCGCGGACGTCGGCGATACCGATGCGGGTAATTGTCTCGATAAGGATCTCTTCCGCCCGGAGCGGTGAGTCGATGACGCCCTCAGCCGTGGGTGTGTCAGGGAAAGGCGGGGCGGGTTCCAGGTCGGCGGCAATGATGCTGCGGTAGGTGGTGGAGCCGAGGAAGTGTACGTAGTACTCGGTCGGGCCGTGTTCTGGGACGAGAAGTCCGGTGATGCTGCCTCGTGTCGGCTGGCCGAGGAGGATCGCTTCAGCTGCGGCGGGTCCGTCTAGCTGGACGGAGGAACCGATGGCGAAGACGTCGGGACTGTTCTGTTCGCTGAGGTAGTAGCCATGCGCCTGGGCAAGGATGTCGTTGAATTCCAGACCGCATTGTTCGGCGTAGTGCTTCAGATCGATCAGCAGATCGCCAAGAAGTTCGTGGGCATGGGCGTCGTTGCCCCGGTGGTCGAGATGTTCGGTCTCCTCGAAGAGCCCTTGGAAGGCATCCAGGGCTGCGGCTCCGAACTCGGCGAACTCGCCGGCGTTGGCTTCGGTCATGCGACCTCCGCATGTTCGTCTCGTGCATAGGAGCTGACTCCGGCCGTCCGGGTGAGGAGGAGCAGCGGTGAATCAGCCGGCTCCAGTTCGGGTGCGGTGGTATGTAGACCGTCGTTGATGCCGGGGACGCGCACCGTGTACTGGGCCATGCCACTGGGTGAGATAGCGAGGACGCCGCCGCGGTCGATACGGGCCTGGACTCTGGCGTCCACCAGGTCGGCCACGTCGAGGTGATTGCCCTCGCCGTAGCGGATGAGGTCGGCGACGGGAGCATGGAGGAGCCCCTCGGCTTCCGCGTGGATGTTGCGGTGCCCGTTGGCCAGATTGCCGAACAGGTGCCGTTCGTAGGCGTCCAGCGCAAGGGCGCCGGCTTGCATGCGTTCGGTCATGCGGATCTCCTGTCAGGGGTTCCAGCCGTGAAGGACGGGATCAGGCGTCGACCGGGACCGGCTCGTTCTGATCGAAGCCGAGCCATCCATAGGGGACCGGGACGATCCGGGCTTCGTGCGGGGACAGGTGCTCGTTTTCGGTGCACTGGTAGAAGGGACCGCGTGGTCCGAGCAGAATGGGGAGCTGGTGGTCGAGGTGGTCGCGGTACCACAGGGCCATCCCGGTGGCGCCTTGCAGACGCATCGCTTCCCAGGCGAACCACAATGCGGTGAGGCGGGAGATGGCTTCGCCGTGCCGCCACCATTCGGCGCACCAGCGGAACTCGCCGCCGAGAGTGCGCCTGTACATCGGGACGAAATGCTGGGTCACCCAGGCGGTGACATCCGGGTACAGCGACTCGGGATGCCTGTCGCCTGTCGGGGACGTGTCGGGAGTGGACATCGAGCCTCCAAAGCTCTGGATTCGTGCATGTGAGGGTGCCTTTCTGTCGGACGTTAACTACGGCATGGGCGGGTGGTCGTCGCGGTGGTAGTGGCGGCGGGCCGCATCCGCGATGGCGGTGTCGGCGGTCTTGATGGCCTGTTTGATGGCTGCGGCGTGCGGGCCGGAGTACCACGGGCGGAGGCGGATGAGGGCGGGTCTGGTCCCGGTGGCCAGCAGCAGCGCGGTTCCTGTGGGCAGCGCGCGAATGTCGGCGGCTTCAAGGATCTCTTGTCGCCGCAGCGAGATCTGCTCGCTGGTGCGTCCGTCGGTGTAGGTGATAGAGCGGATTGGCACGTCGTGTTGCCCGATGAGAGTGGCCAGGTCGCGGACGAGGCGGGGCGAGTCGATGCCGGCACCGATGACTTTGCGGGTCGCGGCGCCCCACAGCGCGGCCATGCCGGGCTCTCCCCAGACGGTGACGCCTTGCTCGTAGCTCTGCAGGATGGTGACCGGGATGATGCCGCGTGACCCGAGGTGGGAGTACAGCTGTGGCAGGTCGGCGATGCGGCAGATGTTGGCGGCCTCGTCCAGAGCGACGATCAGCGGCGGGTCGAGGCGTCCGCCGGCCTGCTCGGCGCGGCGTTCGGCCGCGCGCATGGTGGTGTCGGTCAGCGCGGCGATCAGTGGCGCGGCGGCCGACAGCGACTTCGACAGTAGGTAGAGCGTGTCGCAGGAGGTGGCGAACGCGTCCGGGTCGAAGACCGGCAGGCCGCGGTCAGGGGTGACCCAGGCGAGGATCTCCTGGTCGCGGAGGGCTTTGGCGGCGGTGCGGGCGGTCTGGTAGATCCCGTCCCGGGTCTCGACGGCACCGTTCTGCGTGCCTTTGAGGGACGAGGCCATGAGCTGGAATCCGGCCTCTTGGAGCAGTTCGATCGGTGTCGGGACGGCGGGCTCGTCCAGCCATTGCGCGACGTGGTGCAGGGAGCGGCCCGAGTTCGCGGCGGCCAGGAACAATGCGCAGAGCAGGTCTTGGGCGGCCGGTCCCCACAGGTCCTTCTTCTGACCGTCGTCGACGGTGAGGACGAAGTGCCCTGCAAGGCGGTGGGCGTCCTCGACGGTGGACAGTCCGGCGAGCGGGTTCCACCACCAGGCTTGTGGCTGGTAGGTGACGTGCTGCGGGTCGAACAGCCAGATCTTCCCACCGGTGCGTTCGGCGCGGACGGTGGCGATGGCTGACCACAGGTCGGCCTTGTTGCTGGTCGCGATGACCGGGCCGGGTGCGGACAGGACGTGCGGGACGGACTGAGTGGTGGTCTTACCCGAGCGCGGTGCCATGAACGCCACCACCGTGTCCTCGAACGAGGCGAACAAGGTCGGGCCGCTGCGGTCGCCAGGGAGGAGGGCATTCCCCAAGACCAGGCCGATGTCGTCCGGCATCAGCCTTTCGCGGGCAGCCTTCGTCAGTGAACGCCTGAGCGCGATCGCTTTGTCTGCGGTTGCGTCAGGTCCGAGCACTGCGAGACCGGGATTGTCGGCGAGCGCGGCGACGGGATCCCCAGGCTGTGGAAAACGTTCCGCGATACGCCGCCAGACTCTCCAGACCCCCATCGCGAGAGCGGTGATCAGAAGTACGAGGGTGAGCAGGACCAGCGGAGTCGATGTCCCCGGCCACGTGACATTGGTCTGGCCCCGGGCGAGAGCAATCGCGAAATCAGCACCGAACGACATGACCACGCCACCCGTGGCGAACGCGCACAGCTTGGCGGCAAGCCACACGATCCACAGCCCGACAATGGGCGCCCAGCAGGCGACGAGAACCAACCATCCGCCACCGGCGTTGGAATGCCACAATGACGCCCGAGGCCCCAGCGCACGCGTCATGCGCCGCCCCGGATGGCCTGGTCGGTTCCAGGAACTCCTCGAAGTTCGTGATCTTTGCTGCGTGACTGTTCAAGCCTTTGCTGAGTCCAAAGGGGCCAGATCGATCTGTGTCTCTCGATTCGGCCCGCGCGTTGATCGCCTACCATGCTGTGCGGATCCACCAGCTCCGCGACCTCAAGCTCACCGACTTTCACGACGGCAAGCTTCACCACGCAGGGCAGACCATCCTGCTCGCTGTCCCGGTCCGTGAACGGCTCCGCGACTACCTGGACCTCAGATCGGCGGCCTGGCCCACCACCATCAACCCACACCTGTCCGTCAACGTCCGTAGCTGGACCCACACCCGGCCCGTGCACGAGAGCTGGACGCGCGAACAACTCGGCATGCCCTGCCAGCAGATCCGACTCGACCGAAACTTCTCCGAAGCCCAGGAAACTGGCGGCGATCTGCGCACCTTGGCCGACCTGTTCGGCCTTTCCATCGCCAGAGCCGCCCGCTACGCCGCCGCCATCGACCGCATCCCCAGCACGATCGCAAAGGGAACCGGGCCGCCTGCCTGAATGACCGACCACGCCACCGGCCAGGATGTGCGCATGACCTTCCGCGTTCCCAGCACACCGGAGGACCGGGCCCTCATCCGCCGCTATGTCATCTGGGATCCCGAGTCCTACACCACCAGCCGCTACCACGACCTGATCAACCCGATACAGCCCGACAGGACCGACCTCGAAGCCTTCGAGACAGCCCTGGCAAACGACGCTCGCGAGATCAGCGATGAGGACCTGAGCACACTGCTGGACCTGGAATGGCGCTCCAGGATCACTGCTGCATGGCTTATCGCACTGGACCGGCGCATCCAGTTCAGGGACGCTCTCGGCGAGCTCTTGCTCGCCAGCGAATTGGTCCACGCCGGAATCGGCTACTGCATCGCCCTGGCCCGCTTCGCTCAACCCGAAGACGCCGACATCCTCGCCGCCTACCTGGACCGTTACCTGCCACGTCCCGACTGCCGCTACAACCAGGACGCGGCCATCGGCGCTCTGCTCTACCTCGATGAACAACTCGGCACCAACCGCGCTGACAGCTACCTCGGGCTCTGGCATCGCTCGGCATTCGCCGACCGCGATCCATGTGAAAGCCAGCGCCACACCGCCGAGCTCTGCGACTTCGCCGGCCGCATCATGAGCCCGGACGCCCTGCCCTGACTCCGCATCAAGACGGTCAATTCCACCAACTCCAGGCGGGCTACAGTGCCTCACGGGAGCACCGCCCCGGAGTTCCGCCGAGACTGTCCAGAATCTTGACGGATCTTCTGGTCTGTGTCGTAGAGGTCGACTTCAGGGCCGACGAGGGAGAGCTCGACCGGGATGCCGAGGCGTTCGCCGGTCTTGATGAGGTACTTCCCGCGCCCGGGATGGCGGGCGCCGGGTTGCCAGGAGTCGGGCGCCGACCAGGAAGTGACGAGTTGCTGTTCGGGGCCGGTGAGCGGGGCGATCTCGTGGACGCGGGCCAGCTCGCGGGGTGGGAGCCCAGCCAGAACGGTGATGGCGGATCGGTCAGCGAAGCCCTTGGCCTTGGCGCGGTCTTCCTCGGTGGCCAGGGCGTCGAGGTCGGCGAGCGAGTGCGTGATCATGATGGAGGCCATGCCCTTGGCGCGGTTGAGACGAGTGAGGGCGTCGGCGTGTTCGACCAGGCCGGGCGCGCCGCGTAGGGCGCGCCATAGTTCGTCCATCACGCCGAGGTAGGAGCGGCGGGGGCCGGCGCCGAGGTCGGCGAGGGCGGTGGCGGCGTCGACCATGCCGAAGGCGTAGGCCCAGGTGCACAGCATCGCGGCGGTGAGGAGCTTGTCGCCGGCGGCGCGGACGCGGGAGATGTCGACGCTGATCGCGGGCGCGTCCAGGTTCAGGGGGCGGGTGGTGGGTGAGTCGAAGACGCCGGCCAGAGATCCGGAGATGAGGAGGTCGAGGGTGAAGACCAGGTCACGGGTCTGGGCTCGGTAGGCGTCGGCGGTGTCGGTGCGGGTGGCCGTCCGGAGCTCGTCGGGTCCTTGTTCCAGGATCAGCAGGACGTCCACGATGGTGGGTTCGTGTTCGAGCCGGTCATCGAGGATGTCGATGGCGCGGCCGAGGACGACCTCTTCTGCGTTGGTGATGCGGGCTTCACGCACCAGGGTCGCCAGCGCCAGTAGCAGCGAGAGGCGCCGTGACCGTACCTCCCAGCGGAGTGTTTCGGCGTCGGCTCCGGCGAGGCGGCGCCGTGTCTCGTCGAGGGGCCCGGCGTCGAGGGGGTTGAGGCGGTCGAGGCCGCGTCCGACGCGGATCACCTGGCCGCCGAGGTATTCGACCAGCCTGGTGTAGTCCGGTTTGGTGTCACCGAGGATGATCGGTGTGGTGCCAGCGGCCACGGCCCCGGTGACCAGGCGTTTCACCAGGGTGGACTTGCCGGTGCCGGGCTGTCCGAGGACGAACATGCCGGGGTTGGTGACCAGCCCTTCGCGTAGCCAGGCGAGCGGGTCGAGGCAGACGACCTCGCCCCAGAGCTGGTGGCGTCCGACCGGGGTACCGGCGGTGGGAGTGCCGGAGCCGGCGGTAAAGGGGTACAGCCCGCAGGCTTGGTTGGTAGTGGCCTGGAACTCGGGTGCGGGCTCAACGTGCGCGGCGCGTCCAGTGCCAGGCCCGCGCCAGCCCCAAGGCGCGGCGAGCGGCTCGGACATGGCTTCCGCCTCGACGTTGGGCAACTGCTGGTCCTCCGGTTCAGTGGATGATGCGGCGCGACAGTTCGGGTGGGCAGATGCCGCAGGGCAAGGTGGTGGCGAATCCGGCGGCCTGGCTTCCCCACAGGCGGCGCAGCCGGATCTTGGCTGAGTCGGCAGCTGCCTCGACGTGCGCGACGGCGCGGCGGAGCTGTTCGGGGTCGGTGACGGTGACGGTCGCGTACATCGAGACCAGGCAGACCCCGGCGCCCATGGCCTCCTCGGTGGCGGCTTGGCGGGCGCGGGCGGCGTCCCAGCTGTCGCGGGCGGTCTCGTCGCGTCCGGTGCGGCGGCGGAACTGGGTACGGAACGCGGCCGCGTTCACCTCTTGCTGCAGCACGCGGCTCGCCGCGGCGGCGGGTAGGGCCCGGTACTGCAGGGTGATGCGCTTGGGGAAGGGGCCGGGCGCGACCAGCCGGGCCAGGATGTCGGAGCGGACGTTCTGGCGGGGCGGTTCGTGCCAGGCCCAGCTCACCGAATGCCCGCCGTCGTGCTCGTAGTGGCCGGTGTGCTCGGTCGCGGCGACCGGCCCCGCATCAGCCCAGGACAGAACGTCTTCTGATCCTGGACGGGCAAGGAGCCGGTTGACCTCGCCGCGCGCGTCCGGGTCGAACGCGATCCGCACCGCACCAGCGATCTCGGCCGCCGTCGCCCGTCCCAGCACGGAGACGCCGCAACCACCGAGCCTGGACGCCAGCCCGTCCAGCGTGCGGCCCAACTCGGCTACCGCCTCGAACAAGTCCTTGGGCGTCGCCGAGGACGCTTTGGGGTCGAAGGTGATCGAGACGCGGGTGTCGACGTCGGCGGCTGCCGCCGGAGCGGTCCGGACGAGTTCGCTCATGATGATGCGCGCCGGGGCAGGCGCCGCAGGGATGACGGCCCGGTCGACGGCGTCGGCGAGTGTGGAGCCGGGTTCGGGCGCGGTCTCCACCGCCACTGTCACCCACCGCACTACAGGCATGTGACCGAGCGTGGCAAGCCAGCCGCCCCAGGACGCGACCCAGGAATCGGCGTCGCCGCGGTCGGCCAGCCAGGTGGAGGTCGGGACGACCCGGAGGGTAGCCGTCAGCAGCCCGGTGCGGCGGTCCCACACGATCCCGTACCGTCCGCCGTATCCGTCCTCGGCACTGAGCAGGGTCAACGGCGCCAGCACTCCCGGAAGCTGGAACGCCCGGGGATGGTTGATGACGACTCCGGCCCGGTACCGGTTGTGCCCGCGCAGGACGCCCCACCGCCATCGGCACCGCCCCAGCACCAGCCGCGCCACCGGAACACCGCCGACACGGATGAGCCCGAGCCCACCGCCGATCAACGCTGGCGGCACCACATAGACGAGCAGTCGTGGTGCGGTGGCGGCGACGAGGACCAGCAGCATCGCGGCGCCGAGCGCGACGAAGGTGGCGGTGGTGTCCATGCCGAGCAGGCCGATGCCGTGGCGGCGCCGCCAGCCGCCGTAGGTGCGGACCTCATTGCCCATCGGCGCCGCCCCCTTCTTCGGCGGCGCCGGTCGGCGCGCCGGTGCCGGCGGTGGCGGCTGAGCGGATCGTGTCCTCACCGCGCTGGCGTTCCTTGTCCGCCGTACGGATGAGGGTGGGAGCGACCGGCTCACCCTGGTTACCGTTCGGTGGCGCCCACCCGTGGCCGCCCTGGTCCGTCCCCGGTTGGTCGGCGCCGGTGGGGCCGCTTCCGGTCGAGGCGCTCGGGTCGGAGGTCTGGCGCTCAACTTCACTGGCCAGCGTTCCCTCGCCAGGTTGTGCAGGCGGGCTGGATGACTGATCGGAGGACGCGTCGAGGGGCGCCGGAGTGGCCTGGTCTCCGAGTTGCTGGTTGAGGTAGTCGGCATGCTGGCCAGCCGAGCTGGATCCGCCGCCTCCAGACCCGCCGCCGTAGCCGCGCAACGCACCGACCGCGGCGGCGCTGCCCATCAGCGCGCCGAGGACGCCGCCGCCGGTGGCGGTCTCGGACCCGCCGGTGGTCCAGGTGAAGAACTTCAGCAGGACCGGAAAGGCGATCAGGCTGATCAGCATCATCGCGAAGCCCATGAGGACCGCGTGCAGGTCCTTACCATTGCCGACCAGCGTGAACGCGGTCGCATACACCGCCGCAGCCGCCGGCTTGTAGAAGATCAGCGCGAGCATCCAGCCCGCGACCCGGGTGAACCATGACCGGGTCGAGGTGGTGATCACGCCCGCGGCCGCCAGTGGCAGCAGCCCGGCCAGAATGATCAGCGCCGCACCGCGGAACAGCAGCAGGAGCGCCTGGATGATGCCGATGACCAGCGCGATCAGGCAGAGGATCAGCACGAGCGCGGCCGGGACCCCGCTCGGCACCGTCACGATCTGGGCCATGCGCATGGCGAAGCCGCCGTGCGCAGAGGCGTCCAGCACCCAGCCGCACCACTGGTCACCCCACTGCAAGAGCAGGTTCGGCACGAGGGTGCCGATCACGGTGACCACGGCCAGGACGACCAGTCCACGGCCGGCGTCCACCAGCGGAACCGCCTTCCGCGACAACGCCATGCGCGCGGCGACGGCCAGCAACGCCAGCATCGCCACCGCGATCGTCAGCGGCCGGACCAGCAACTGCAGGTATCCGATCGCTGGCTCGCCCTCCAGGTCGGGTGACGGCGTTTGCACCCACCAAGACGCGGTGTTGGAGATCAGCCATCCGACCGCCGCCTGGAAGGACTTGGCCGCCTCGTCCAGCACATGCCCGCCGATCATGGATGGCACATCGGGCAGCGCGGGACCGAACGGGTTCCCACCTCCGTCGTTGTCGACCGGTTGGACGCAGGCCGGGTCCATCACCGGCGAGCACGGAACGAACGGAAGCATCACCCACCCCCGCCCGGGAAGCGGACGTAGCCGTCCAGCGACTCGATAGGGGCCGCCGCCCCGGCCCACGTCCCGCCTGGAGGCGCGACCACACGCCAATCGCCATCGCGCCAATGGAGTTGGAGCCGAGTCACTGCGCGGACGGTCACATCGCTGTCGCCCGGACCGGCCGACACCAGATCCAGGCTCGCGGCCTCGGGGGAGTAGCCCTGCCAGCGAAACCCCTCCAGGACGACATAACCTCGCCCGAGCGCCGCGCCTACCGGGCGCTTGCCGCGCTGGCGCTCATACGCCCGGCTTGTCGCGTCGGCCAGGGCGCCGGCGTCGGGGCCGATGACCTGCCGGTCGATGGTGGGCTCGAACACCGTGGGCCCCCACTGCACGTTCGCCCGCACCGCGATATGGACGGCGGCAAGCAGAGCGCCCTGCGGCGTCTGGGTGAACCCCGCCGCCAAGTCACCGCCGGTGTCGCGTGGCCCGTCCGCAGCAGAGTAGGGAAGCCCGACGCCGTGGTAGTCCCGCCACGACATACCGGTGAACGACACCTGCGGCGCGTCCGACAGCTGGCTTGCCTGCGTGGTCGACCGGGCGGCTGGCGTTGTGTGTTTCGGCTCCGTGCGGAACACCGGGGGTACGACCAGGGCGAATAGTGCCCCGCCACCGATTACCGCCAATGCGACGACCCGACCGCGGCGCGACCATGCCACGCCTTCTCGCTGCCGGCTCACTTGAAGAACACAGCCACGATCGGAGCCGACGTCGCCGCCAGGCTCAGCCCGCCCAGTACCCACGGGATGCCGGTCGCGCCATCGGTGGCGAACGTGGATCGGTTCTTGCGCCCGATGGCCATCTGGCCCGCGCAGATGAACAGGCCGGCGATGCCGCAGATCAGCACACCCCACTTGCCCCACGCCAGCAGCGTCTCCATCTTCTTATCCAGACCCGGCGGCGGAGACGGAACCGGGTCGGGCACCTTGACCTCCGGGCTCTGGGTCTCCTTGGGATCGAGCAGCAGCGGCACACGGCTCAGAGCGGTGAGCCCGAATGAGATCGGCCCCATCACCGCCCCTGACCGCTCGGCGCGCCGAGCAAGCTGCGGAGTTCATTGACGGCCTGCCGAGCTTTGCCCGGCAAGACGACCATGGACGGGTCCTCCGCCATCCGCAGCGCACGGGCGTGCGGGATGCGGACCATGCCGCCCACCCGACCTTCCAACAGCGCGAACCGGGCAATGGCATCACGCGATTCCGGGCCGCCGTCGTTGACGATCGCCAGCGCCGCCACTTGCTCGTCCCAGTCCCGCAGTGCCCCGATCGCCGCTGTCGCGTGCTTGGCCGCCATCGCGGTGTTGCGCGCGGCCAGGACCACCGGGCGGCCCTTGGCGCGCAACGGGGAGCGGTCCAGCTCCAGCAGCGATGCGATCGAGCCCATGTCCCACGCCGCGGGCAGCAGCGCGGCCAGCGTGGACGTCCCGGCGCCGCCGTGCGCGCCGGCCACGACCACGTCCAGAACCTCACCCGTCCGGCCGGACGGGATCGGTCCGGTTTGTCGAAGACTCACCCACATACCCCCGAATCGATGCTCTGAGTTGCCGAGTAATCACCGTACGTGGCAGAATTATGGAGCGCAAGCATCGTCAAACGAATTCTTAGAACGCCATCACGCTGAACATCATGCTTCTGCAGCACCCGCCGACCACACTGAAGGGACGAGCATGACCCTCGACCCAGGAGCCCCCGCGATGACCGAGACACCCGGCCGCGACCCCGACGTCCTCACCACCGCCGAACTCGCGGCCAAACTCGGCCTGTCGCCCCAGACCGTCCGCCGGATGGCCAACGCCGGGCAGATCCCCGCCCTCAAGACCGGCAAGGACTTCCGCTACTCCTGGGAGGCGGTCCGCGAGGTGCTGCGGCAGCCCCACCACCAACCCGGGGAAGCCGCCGATGACCCGACCAACCAGCCGAGGAAGGGCGCCGGCTACCGCGCCCAACGCCGAGCCCGCACCGGCGCCCAGGAATAACCCGCCCCGGCGGCCTACCCGGTGAAGGCCGCCGCCCTCATCTGCATCGCCGCCCTTGCGCTGCCCATGGCGCTGGTGATTCTGTTCGCCGGCCAGAACTCCGCCGCAGAAACCGGCTCAGGATCGGCTGGCGCGCCGACCGCCTACGCCGAACGCGACATCCCACCCACCTACCTGCGCTGGTACCTGGATGCCGCACAGACTTGCCATGACCTGCCTTGGAACGTCCTGGCCGCGATCGGCAAGGTCGAGTCCGACCACGGCCGCTCCACTACCCCCGGCATCCACTTCGGCCAGAACTCCGCCGGAGCCGGCGGCCCCATGCAATTCCTCGCCTCCACCTGGACCGCCTACGGCGTCGACGGTGACGACGACGGACGCACAGACCGCTACAACCCCGCCGACGCCATCTACGGCGCCGCCCATTACCTATGCGCCAACGGGGCGGGGAAAGGCGGCAAGCACCTCTATCTAGCGATCTGGCAGTACAACCACGCCGACTGGTACGTCCGCAAAGTCCTCGCCCAAGCAGCCCGCTACGCCACTCTCACCACAACCGGGCGTGGCGCAACCGCCGTCCGCGCCGCCCTGCGCTGGCTCGGCACCCCCTACTCCTGGAGCGGCGGCGGACCCTCTGGCCCCACCTATGGCACCGCCCAAGGAGCCGGTACCAAAGGCTTCGACTGCTCTGGCCTCACCCAATACGCCTGGGCCCAAGCCGGCATCCACCTACCCCGGGTCGCCGCCGACCAATACAAAGCCAGCACCCACATCCCCCGCACCCAACTCCAGCCCGGCGACCTGCTCTTCTTCGCTACCAACCCCGCCGAGCCCACGACTATCCACCACGTCGGCATCTACTACGGCCGCGGACGCATGATCCACGCTCCCCACACCGGCGACGTCGTCCGCATCTCCCCATTCACCGGCAACACCTACCGCGAGCGCCAATACATCGGCGCCACCCGCCCCACGCTGGCCCGCACCACACAAACCTGACCGGAGGCCCATCCCTTGAACCAGCGAGCGAGCTCAAGCCGTCACCCAAAGGATCACGCAACCTCCCGAGCCAACGCACGCTCAGCAGCCAACCGCCAACACCGCAAGACACCCCCGTCCCCGAGGAAGGCAAGAACCCCACCGCCCTGCGGGCCGATCCGCGCCTTCAGCTACGGCGGCGGCTGGCAGTCCACCGCCGCGCTCGTCCTGGCCGCCCAAGGCCGCATCGACTTCCGACGCTTCCTATTCGCCAACGTCGGAGACGACTCCGAACACCCAGCCACCCTGCGCTACATCCGCGAACACGCCGCCCCCTACGCCGCCGCACACGGCATCGACCTCCGCGAACTGCGCCGCATCCGCCGCGACGGCACCACCGAAACCCTCTACGGCCGCCTCATGCGCGAAGGATCCCGCTCCATCCCCATCCCCGTCCGCATGAGCAACGGCGCCCCCGGCACCCGCTCCTGCACCGCCGACTTCAAGATCCGTGTCATCGGCCGCTGGCTCAAAGCCCACGGCGCCAGTCCCACCAACCCCGCCACCATCGCCATCGGCATCAGCCTCGACGAAATCCACCGCGCCAACGCCCGACGCCACGAACCCTACGAACGCATCGTCTATCCACTCCTGGACCTCGGCATCCGCCGCAGTGACTGCCCCCGCATCATCCGCTCCGCTGGCCTCCCCATCCCACCCAAATCCGCCTGCTGGTTCTGCCCCTTCCACCGCCTCACCACATGGCAGGACATGCGACGCGACCAACCTGCCCTCTTCACCAAGGCATGCCACCTCGAAGCCACCATCAACAAACGCCGCGCACACCTCAGCAAAGACCCCGTCTACCTCACCCGCTACAACGCCCCCCTCGCCGACGTCATCCCTACCGGCGTCCCGCTTCCCTTCGACGAAAGCGACGGCACCTGCGACAGCGGCTGGTGCCTCACCTGAGCCCTATCGAGACCGAGCACGACGAGCGCGAGCACCCATGAGTTCGTCGATGCTTCCTGGGCTCCGTCGGTGAGGGAGAGGGCCAAGGTCTTGAGCCGATACTTCGGAGAGGAGGTCGTACTGGCGGAGATCGACAAGAGAATCGCTGCACTGGAGTCCTGGAGCAGAACGGCGAACAAGAACAAGCGGACCAAACCCGCGCGAGAGGCATTCCTCGCACGGTTCGAGCGAGAGGTCGACCCCGAAGGTGTGCTCCCACCACGGGAACGCCGGGAACGGGCCGAGCTGGCCAAGCGCGCCTACATGCTGCGGCTGGCCAAGCGGTCGGCCCAGGTGAGAAAGAGGGGATGAACAACAGCCAAGCCCCGGCGCTTTCACGCGCCGGGGCTTGGCTGTTGTCTGGCTAGTCCTCCATGATGCGGTCGTAGGTGCGGCGGGCGCGGGTGCTGGCGGCGCTGCGGCCGTAGCGGCGGAGCATCTGGGGTGATGTCCAGCCGTTGAGTTCCATGAGGTCGCCTTCGGCGCCGCCTTTGTCGAGCCAGGTGTGGGAGAAGTGGTGGCGGAATTTGTGTGGGTGGACGGTGACGCCGCACTCGCTGCCGCGGCGGACGACCATTTGGTAGATGCCGTTGGCGGTCATGGGTGGGCGGTTGTTGGTGCCTAGCCAGAGGCGTCGGCTGGTGGCGTAGGTGTGTTTGGTGCGGATGCGGATGTAGCGGTCGATGGCGCGGGCTGAGGGGTGTCCGAACCGGACGATGCGTTGTTTGTTGCCTTTGCCGGTGACGAGGAGTTCGCGGTGCATCAGGTCGAGATCGCCGCGTTCGGGGTCTTCGGGGTCGTGGGTGATGCCGGCGAGTTCGGACAGGCGCAGGCCGGTGGCTTTGAAGAGGGTGAGGATGGCGTAGTCGCGGCGTTGGGTGAAGGTCTTGCCTTCGCAGTGCTTGAGGAGCTTGGTGAGTTCCTCGTCGGTGAAGACGGGGACGACCTTCTCGCCGACGGCGGGCGGGTGGAGCTTGGCCATGGGGTTGGGGAGTTCTTCGTCGGTGGACCACCACTTGAAGAACTGCTGCAGAGCCCGGTACTGGTTGTTGGCGTAGCTGTCGGAGTAGGTGCTCAGGAGCTGGACGGTCCAGGCGCGGACGTCGTCGGCGGTGACGTCTTCCCAGTCGGAGTGCTGGGTGTTGCGTCGAAGGTGCTCGGCCGCGAACCACTGTGCCGCTTCGGCGTAGGTGCGGACGGTCTTCGGGGACTTCCCCTCGGCGTTGAGGTGGAGGGTGAACGAGTTGATCGCGGGCTGGAAGGTGCCTGCTCGCAGGTCCTTCGGTCGCCGCGTGCGGGCGGTACCCATCGGGAGATAGTTTTCCTCTGTTCAAGCGGTGTACACCGGTGGTGATCAACCCGTTATCGGTGTTTTCGCTGGTCAGAGGACCTGTGTGGGCAGGGGCGGGGTCGAACCGCCGACCTTCCGCTTTTCAGAGGTAGCAACCACCCTGCACCCACGTCGTCCACCGAGGTCAGACGGTGCCCGACGTGCGCCCGTGGTGCTGGTTGGTAGGCGTCGTTGCCGTCAGGGTTGCCGTCACCCCTTGGCTGTCGACCTTGCTCCTTCTACCGCTGCCCATGCACCCAGTAGGAGCGGTTGCAAAGGCATGAGGTAGACACGCTCAGGCCAACTCCAAGGTGTTTGACCGGCCCGAACGTCTGCGATCCGCTGGAACCGTGATGCCACCAGATGAGCACGACAATGCTCCGCACCGCCCCGGCCTGTTCGCTGCACTGGTTGACGTGAAGTTCGAACGGGCAGTGACTCCACTCTTGGTCCGGTGGGTCTACCTCGGCGCCCTCGTCATCGTCGTCTTCGGCGTCGTCTTCTGCCTGCTCTGGGTCTGGTCGCTGGCTACCTGGATGGGCGGAGCGCTCTGGCTGGCGGCACCCATCGTGCTCGGCGCAGGCATGGTCACCTTGCTGATAGTCCGCATCACCTGCGAGTGGATCCTCACTCGCTTCCAATGCTCATGGCCCTCTCACGCCCAGTCGGCCATGCGCCCGGACTTCACGGGTTACCAGCCGCACGCCCCCGCACATACCGCCGACGGGCCAAGGGCCAGCACAGCCATAGTCCGAGGACAAGCCGACCCGGAGCGCTGGACCAGTACCGGCGCCGGCAGCGGCGCGTCAGCACCTTGACCTCAGCTTAGTGAGCCGACGGATTTGCAGTCCCACCGCCAAACTCCCCTGACCTGCGCCTACGTGGCACAGCCGCCCAACTTCGGCCCACATTAGGCACAGCCATCACAGAGCTGCCCTCGTCAGTCTGGAGGCTTACAGACCTGAGCGGCGAACAACATGCGGCACCGAAACCTGTAAGCCGGGTGGTGACCGGCCACGTGTGGACATTGGAGAACCTAGAAGTCGGCTACGCCGGCTCCTTTCGTGTACGACTCTTGAAACAGGGACCACCCGTAGCGTCCCGGTTGCGTAGAATGACGGCGGCTGGGCGCATTTGCCGCGCTGCTGCGCGGCCGATGGAGGGGCAACACGTGGCAGGGATCGCAGAGACGGTTCAGAGGACTACAGAACTCCGGAAGCCGCTGACAGCGCTGGTCAACAAAGGCTGCGTGCCGGTTGGTGGCATCTTCCGGCTCGACTACGACTCCGCCGTCGTTCTGACCGACGACTTCAAGAAACACAAGGCCGGAGGCGTGCCCCGCGGTGGATTCCTCCTCGCAGTTGCGGGCGAGAACACTGACTCTGGATTCATACTTGAGGACCAGGAAGTCATCCTGCTCCGCGTGCGCGGCACCGCGCCGCTCCCTAACGAATCAGAGCTGATCCAGACGCGACTGGCGGTTGTTCGCGACGCTGGTGCATCGGGCGTGGGATTCGACGACGTTACCGACGTGCTCACCCGCAACGAGTTGCAGCAGTCTGCCTTCGACTGCGAGGTACTCGGGACCTTTTACACCGAGACTGATGCCCGCGAAGCGCAGATTGAGTACGGCGCGGACCTTGACAACGTGGTCGTCTCGGCTCGCTACCAGGTCTTTCTTCCTTCGACAGAGGTGCTGTCCTGGTTAGCGTCTTACCCTGAGCCCGTTGACAAGCGGGATGCCCTCACAGTCGGCAGGGTTCGTTTCGCCGCCACGCGTCGCAAGGCGTTGATGGCCGGGACCGACCAGGCTGACGTTCGCATCGACGTGTCAGACTTCATCGGCCGAAAGACTGCCGTGTTCGGCATGACGCGGACCGGGAAGTCAAACACCATCAAGACCCTGGTTACAGCCGTGCATCGCTACGGCTCGGAACATCAGCGCTCCATCGGGCAGCTCATCTTCGACCCTCAAGGCGAGTACGCTAACGTAAACAAGCAGGACGGCACTGGCCTTCGGCTGCTCGGCGATGACGACAGCACGGTTCGGATCTTCAAAGTAGAGCCTAACCCGGCGGATAGCCGAGAGAAGCCGCTGCGTATCAACTTCTATGATCGCGAAGTCCTGGACGCGGCATGGAGCCTGGTCAGCGAAGCAACCGCACCGGTTAACACCAATTATGGTAAGGACTTCCGGTCCGCGGTTCTCTCCGAGCCTGACCGGAACGATCGCAGTGCCTACACCCGCTGGGCCTGGGCGATGGTCGCCTTCTATGGACTGTTGGCGAAGTGTGGTTTCCAAGGAGGCTCGCTGCCACAGGACCTCATCGTCGTGGCGCAGGCAAACCCGATGAGTGCCTTTATAGCCGCCAACTCTGGCGCGGTTACTCAGGCTGGTCGGCCCGGTAGCTACCGCGTGCAAACCCCTGCTGGCGCACTCGCACTTGCAGAATGGGTAGGCGAACGACCCGATGATTTTCCAAAATGGCACGAAAGGGAAAAGTGTCACTTCGTAGACATTTGGGGAGTCTACAAGTACACAGGCGTCACAGCCGCCATTCGAACCATCCGCGCCTTTCACGGGGCCCAGTCGGTTGGTGATGTCGGGGAGCACTTGTGGCAGGACATGCTCGCGGGACGGCTTGCGATCGTCGACCTTTCCAGCGGCAACGATCACGTCGCCAAGGTGATGTCGGAGCGCATCGTAACGCATCTGCTGAACCGAGCAAGCGAGCGGTTCCGCAATGACAACGACCCGGTCGACATGCAGATCATCGTCGAGGAGGCCCACAACCTGTTCGAGCGCGGCAGCCGCGACGTGGTTGACGACCCTTGGGTACGCTTGTCGAAAGAAGCCGCGAAGTATCGGATGGGACTGATCTACGCGACACAGGAAGTTACCTCCGTCGACAAGCGGATCCTATCCAATACCTCGAACTGGCTGATCGCCCACCTTAACTCCGACCACGAGACCCGTGAACTGGCGCACTACTACGACTTTAAAGTCTGGGTTCCCAGTATTATGCGGGCCGAGGATGTCGGCTTCGTTCGCATGAAGACGTATTCAGGGAAGTACATCGTCCCAGTGCAGATCGCGAAGTTCGACCACGCGATGGTCAACAACGCGCGAAAGGCCGCGGGCCTTGCGGTCGTTGACTTCCAGATCGAAGGCGAGTAGTCCATGCCCTACGCCGGAGAAAAGGCTTCTCGCCTCGGGCATGTAGGCACCGTTCGCAACGAGGCGGTCAAAGCTGCCCTGCAACGCTGGACAATTACGAGCGCTCGCCCCAGCAGTAGGGACGACATCGATGGGCTATGCTCTCCACTCGAAGACCTGGCGCTGGTCGGCAACCTGGACGCTGTTGACTTCTCCATTACAGTGGACGGCTCGGATACCGAAGTTGAAACGACTCGCGATCATCCAACCGTGAAGGTCGGCTACCTCCGGATCGCGGGCTCGATGGTCCGCCTTGATGTCTTCCAAAATCTCGCACAGGTAAGGTTCATCGATCCGCAGGAAGTCCGCCGATCCCACACCGAATACGCCTTCGACGTCGCGCTTCCCGGCTCTCAACTAGCTCGCCCAGGTATGAGCGGCGCCGAGACCTGGCGTACAGAGCTCGACGCATTCCTCCAGAGCTCACGCTTCGACTCAAGCACGACCATGACCCTCAGCGATGGTCTCCTCAACCTACACGGCACACGTGGGGCACCTGCAACTAAGATCGCACTCCGGGTGTGCCCAGGTTGCGAGCTCAAGGCATCGGATGAAACCACCCTCACAGTCACCGCAACGGGTGGCACTTGCCCATCATGCAACGGGCAGCTCTACCTCGCGGATGTGCTCCGAACCCACGAGGAATACAATGTTGAAGGCTCGAATTTCACACCCATGGGCCGCGTTATGACTGCCGCCGAGCGACTGATGTCTCTTTGCTACCTGAACTTCTTCGCCGACACTGCACCTGAGGTTCTCCGGCACACCATCTTCATTACCGACGGGCCGCTTGCCTTGTTTGGTCCGCTGGCACCACTTAAACGCCGATTCCAAGAACACCTCGGCAATCTGAGTAGCTGGTGTGCGCAGCGCGACATCGTTGCCCCACTCATAGTAGGAATCGAGAAAACCGGTGCATTTGTCGAGCACGCTGAGCAGATCAAGGATCTAATCCCCACCGGGCACGTCATGCGGCTTACCAACGACTACATCAACCGGATTTCCGGGAGACCAGCGAACAACCGCTACGGCATCGATGAGTTCTACGGTCGCCGCTTCATCTATCGAACTCGCGCTGGGGACCCCTTGGTCATCACAGTCCTCCCTGCGCCTGGACATTCGCCGTACGAAGGAGGTGCCGAGGTCGAAGGTTGGGACGCCTATCCGACGCTTCGCCTGATCTGTGAGGTTCTCGACGCGCTCAGGACCCGCATGTACCAGCATGCAGTCGTACCCATCGCACTCGCGCACTCGGCGGCTGCGCTGCCACTGGGGGTCGGACGATCTGTCCTGACGATGATGGCGCAGCAGAACGTCCCTGGGCTGAAGCTTGACATCCAAGCGGTGCAACCGCCGACCTACTTCAAAAAGTAGGCAGCATCGTGCGCCCAAACATCCGGCCATCCGGCAAGATACGATCATGCCTACTCTGACCTCGCCGTCGGCCAACGTCGCTGCCAGCGAACTTGCTAGAGTCGCCGATCTCTTTGGCACTGGCGAGGCGATCAACGTCCAGGCTCGCCCCTTGGTTGAAGAGCTTGAACCCATCTCACATGTGCTGGCCCGCGGGCGCTACCAGTCGCCCCTGCGCTACCCAGGAGCCAAGTCGTCGCTCGCCCCTGTCATCGCACGTGTGATTACATCGGCAAAACAGTCGCGGGAGGTGCCTGAGATCAATCTCCTCGTTGAGCCCTTCGCCGGTGGCGCATCAGCATCACTGCGTATGGTTGGTGAGGGCATCGTCGACCGCATCCTCCTCGCAGATGCTGACCCACTCGTCACCGCGTTCTGGCAGGCCGCCGCTGACGACACCGAGCGGCTCGTCGACCAAATGTATGATGAGTGGAATCGCTATGTACGTGACGGTGGAGAGGCGGCCGTCGAGCGATGGGACTATTGGCAGGCATGGAAGCCGCGGTCGAACATTACGGCCCGCAATCGTCGCCTGGCGGCCGCCATTAAATGTCTGTTCCTCAATCGGACCACTTTCTCGGGGATCTTGCACGGTAAGGCCGGCCCTCTTGGTGGACGTGCGCAGACCAGTGATTACCCGATCGGCTGCCGCTGGAATCCCGACGCGATCGCTGAGCGACTCCGGTACGTCGGTCACCTCTATGATGTCGGTCGCCTCGTAGACGTGTGGCGCAAGGATTGGCGCCAAACCCTCGACGACGTGCCCGAGCATTATCCGCAACTTCTACCGTCCAGGGTGGTTGCCTACCTCGACCCACCATACGTCGAGAAGTCGTCGGTCCTCTACCGAACCTCGTTTGACCCGCGAGGCGGTTATGGCGGCGACGGACTCGGCGCGTCCCGACCAAGTGACGACACTCTCCACCTAAGTCTCGCTGACTACCTGCGGACGAAGGCGCAGTTCCGGTGGTTGCTCAGCTATGACAGCTACCCGATGCTTACGCAAAGCGCGTGGCTGTACGCTCACAACCGCATGACCCCGTCCGCACTTGATCGTGAAGTGCTCGGTGTACGCAGTTGGCGCATTAGCAAGCGACTAGTAACCACGCGCTACTCTGCAGCTGGCCGCGTTGGGAAGCGGTCAGCCGACGAATTGTTGATCACGACGCTTCCACCAGCGACTGTCCCTTTGGACGAGCAACTACGCCTGCCGTGAACTTGCAGGGGGCGCTCACGTGAGCCGCTCGCCGTCCCGGAGGGTACGTCCGCGCGAACGGCGAGACGTTGAGACAGACAGTCTCGCGCGGACGTGCCCTCCGGCTCGCGGGGGGCTGGGGGCCGCGAGGCCCCCGCTTCACGCTCGATCAATTGCCCGGCGAAGTTTATCGAGTAAATCCGGACGATACGGGCGGGGGTTAAGACTCATATGTGGCGGCTGCGATTATTGTGCCTCGCTGCTGGGCAGAACGGCTCATGTACTATCTCTCCAACCATTGGAGGAACACGTTGCCGAAGTCCCACACTGAAATCCTGGTTCCAACCAACAAGCCAGGCTCCCCATGGAGTCGGCAGTGGCAGCTGATGTGCCCGGCATGTGGCATAGGCGAAGTTGAGAACATGGGTTATGCCCCGGACCATGAAGTTGTGACCGTGCATCCAGACCGAGATGACTACGACAGCCCTCTGGGGACGCGCGGCGGGTACGTTCGGGTAGATCTTGAATGCTCAGACGGCCACAGCTTCGCTTTGATTGTGGGCAACCACAAGGGAGCGGAGTACGTCGGGGTCGTACCTCGGGTTCAAGGGCAAGAGGACGCCTGAGTGTCGCGGACCTCGCGACCCATGGACTATGTCGAGATCCCAGTCTCGCCACAGCCTGGGCGGACGGGCGGCGCGGCGCGGCGGGACCGGACGGGACAGGCCGCATGCCCGGCGCGCCGGGGCGGGCGGCCGCCGGCGGCGCGGAGCGGCGCCCTTGAAGACGTACTGAAAGTACTCATCCGGGTCGGACGGCTTCGGATGATCTTGGTTCGGTCTACGGGACGGGCGGTGTCTGTGCTTGCTGTTCCGGCGGTGTGGTGGCACTAGGAGCGGGTCTGCGGGAGGCGGCTGTCAGGCTAGCTCGGTGTGGCGGACGTCGATGCCTGCGGTTATGAGGGCTGTGCGGATGTCGTTGAGGTGGCCTTGGCCGATGTTGTGGACTTTGCTGAGTTGCTGCTGGCGGCTCATGTTGATCAGGTCGCCTATGGTCTTCGGTCTGGCGGGGTCGATGCGTAAGGCGTTGGTGATCCTGGTGGACAGGTCCAGGCAGGAGATCGGGCAGCGTGTGGAGTGCTGGTCGTTGTCCGGGGGTGCTTCGGGGGCCGGGCTGGGCGTTCCGTCCAGGAGTGCTGTGCGGGTCGCGGTGGCTAGGAGGTTCACCAGGTCGGCGACCGTGCGCAGCCCTAGACAGCTCACGGGGCATTGCATCGTGAGCCCTGTGGGGTGCGGGTGATGCTCGGCCTCGTTCATCTGTGCCGCCATGGCCACGCCCTCGCGTTGATGATCTCTTCACGGAGTTGTCGGATGTCTGGGGCCGAGAGCAGGCGGGGGCCGTCGCGAAGGGGGACCATGGCCCACCACTCCCGGGTGTGCTGGCCGTACCAGGCTTGGACGTCGGGGAACTGCTGCGTGATGCCCTGGGCGGCTCGGTGCTCGTCAGCGTTGCCGTTCATGAGCGGTTGGCGCTTGCCTGGCTCGCCTTCTTGAGCCGTCGCCAGATGATGCGCTCGACTTCGGTCACTGCCTCTGCCAGGTCGGCGCAAGGGATAGGGACGGCGCTGCTGCGGGTGAGGTAGACCCATCCGCCGAAGTGGGTGGCCGTCAGCTCCTCGCTCGCCGGGGCGTGCCTGGTCGGACCGACGTGAAGCGTCACCGGGGACACCTCGAAGCGCCGTTTCGTGCGCCATCCTCGTGCCGCGAGTGCTTCGGCAAGGCGGTCCAAGTGCCACATCGCCAGCCGGTCATGACGGTCTCGCGTGATGAACCAGCGGACAAAGCGGCGGGCGCGGCGTCCCCAGTGCCGCACGGTCAGGGCGGACTCGTCGATCATCGGCCGTTCGATTCGGTGAGCGCGAGGACGTGTCGGATGCGGTCGGCGGCGTGCTGGGTGTCCCAGAGCGGGCAGAGTGGTTCAAGCTCGGGCTCTGACTTGCGGGTCGGGCCTGACCAGACCCAGTGCCACCACAGTTCGCCGGCGGGGCCGTGCGGGCGGCACCTGACCTCTTGCCGTAGGCCGGGGCTCATCAACTGACCAAGGGTGTTGTCGGGTGCTGGTTCCCCGTGCGGGTTCGCGGCCATGACCGCGCCGTGTCCCCATGCCTTGGCCGCTAGACCATGCTGGTCCAGAGCGGCTATCAGGGAGAGGGCTGCGTCTCGCCACTCGCGTTGATCGCTCGACGGATGGGGCCATGCGTCGGCTGCGTCTTGTCTCGGGGCGTCTTGGGGAGCAGACATTGAGGTCCCTTCGGACGGGTCCTATCAGGTGATGGGTGACCTGCTCGCGGTGATCTTGCTGGTCAGAGCCAGGTCTCCGTGATTGATATTCAAAGTACGGGTACAGTACTTCAAGTACAAGTCACTTCGCGTATTGCGTCGCACAATATGTACTGATCTCGTAGAGATCCACAGAGGAGGGTGCCGATGTTCGGCTTGATGGTTCGGTTCACCTGCAAGGATGAAGACAGCGCCGAGGCGTTCGATCGGCTGGTGGCCGAGACGATCGGGAAGATCGAGACGGAGGAGCCGGGCACGCTGGTGTACGCGGTACACGGCGTTGACGGGCAGCCGCTACAGCGGATCTTCTACGAGCTGTACCGGGACCGGTCGGCCTTCGACGCACACGAGGAACAAGAGCACGTTCGGCGGTTCCTCGGCGCACGCGACGAGCTGCTCGCTTCGGTAGAAGTCGACTGGCTGAACCTTCATGCGGGCAAGGGGACGACCGGGTGAGTACCGAGTATCAAAGGGCGCTTGGACGGCGGATCGCCCAGGAGCGCAAGCGGCGGGGGCTGTCTCAGCCTGAGCTGGCGCGGCTGATCGATCGCTCGGTGGCCTGGGTCTCCCAGGTGGAACGTGGCGTGCGCAAGGTCGACCGGATGTCGGTCTTGGAGAAGGTCGCCGAGGTCCTGGAACTACCGCTGTCGGAGTTGGCGGCTGAGGCCCCGGTCGTTGCTGCGACGACCGAGGAACTCCCGGGGTCGGCTGGCCTGCGGCTCGTCCTGTCGGGCGCTCACTCGCTGCGGGCCATGCTGCACTCGGCGCCCGTACCGTCCACAGCTGAGATCAAGCCGCGGGTAGATCGCGCCTGGGAACTGGCCCATGGGAGTCAGTACGTCGAGTTGGCGGATCTGCTTCGCGGGCTGGTGCCCGCGCTGGAGTCCGCGGTGCGATCGGCGCCTGAGGAGCGGCGCACAGAGCTGTTCGATCTCCTGGCGGTGACCTACCAGGCGTGCTCGGCGGCGTTGGCCAAGCTCGGCGAACCGGAGGCGGCCTGGATCGCCGCTGACCGCGCCACCGTGGCGGCTGAACGTGCGGGCGATGCGCTGATGATGGCCGCCGGCGCTTTCCGGCTCGGGTTCGTCTTCCTGGGGGCGCGGCACTTCGACCAGGCGGAAGAGAACGCCCGGACGGCCGCTGAGGCGCTGTGGTTCCTCGTTGACCAGGGCAAGCCGGAGGCCATGTCGCTTTGGGGTGGGCTGACGCTGCAACGGGCCGTGGCCGCGTCCCGGCTCAATCAGGCGGACGTGGCGTATGAGCATCTGGCGCGGGCTCGCGAGGTCGCCGAACGGCTCGGGGACGGTCACAACGACTACAACACCGAGTTCGGTCCGGCGAACGTGATGCTCCACGAGGTCGCCGTGGCGGTTGAGCTGGGGGACGCGGGTCACGCGCTCCGGGCCGGGGGCGAGGCGGACACCTCGACCTTGTCCGCGGAACGTCGGGCGCGGCTACAGATCGATCTGGCGCGTGCGCACACCCAGCGGCGGCAGGTCGACGAGGCCGTCTCGGCGCTGCTGGAGGCTGAGTCGATCACACCGGAGCAGATACGGAACCACCGGATCGTGCGGCAAGTCGTGTCCGATCTGCTGACCATGCAGGATCCGCCCTCCTCTGACCTGCGAGAACTCGCTGACAGGGTGGGGGCGTAGAAAAAGTACGCTTCCTAGTACTCAAAGTACTAGTAGAAACCCTGAGTACGGGGTAGCGTTCGTGTTGACGCTGAAGCACTCCTCAGAGGAGGTGAAAGCTCAACACGAACGCTCTTCGTGTTTCAGGGGCGGAAGTCCGTTCTTGGACGGCGAAACAGGCCACACATGAAAGTGGCCTGAGCGGGAGACCCGCCCAGGCCGGATGCGGTTAGCACCCTAGTTGGCGCTTCGATGCTACCTCGTTCGTCCTGATGGCGTGTGTGCTCCCTCGGTTCCGTAACGCCTGCTCAGCAGGTGGACGAGAGGTGTACTCATCATGCGCAACATCCCTGTCGACGTCTCCGCGCTCACCTTCGTGTGCGTGTCGGCGCCGCGTCCCAAGCTGGTCGACCAGGACACCGGCGAAGTCAAGGTGGACCGCAACGGCCAGACGGTGTTCACGGTGGGCCTGTCGGCCGCCGACGCCATGGGGCGGGTGGAACTGCTCAACGTGTCGGTGCCCGGCGACCAGACGGTGACGATCGGCGAGATCGTGTCGCCGGTCGGGCTGCTGGCGTTCCCGTGGGAACAGGTCCGCAACGGCGAAAAGCGGTGGGGGATCGCCTACCGCGCCGTTCAGATCGTCCCGGCGGGGGCGGTCTCCTCCGGCCCGGTCTCGGCGTCGTCCGCTGCTGCGGACGCTGCCTGAACGGCGGGATGGTCGTGAACGCTGTCTGTCTGGTGCTCGGGGTCCTGGCCGCTGCGGCGGCCGGGCTCTGGGCCTGGCGCCGGTGGCATCCGGTGTCGTTCTGGTACGGCGTGGGCTTCCCGGTCCGTGCGGTGCTGGTGTATCTGACCTGGCATCACGTGGCCTCGGGCTGCAAGCTGACGCTGAAGCGGCGGCGGCTGCGGGTCACGTTGGACGCCGTCCCCGTCCTGGGGGCCGCCGGCCGGGGTGCCGCAACGGTGGTGGAGCACAAACGGCGAGTGCGGCGGGTCGATGTCGAGCGCGCTCCCCGGCTGGGTGTGCTGCGGCCCACCGGGCTGGGCTGGCGGATGCGGCTTCGCCTGCACGACGGCCAGGTTCCGGCGGACTACGAGAAGGCGGCGGAAGGGATCGCGCACGCCTGGCGTGTGCACTCGGTGCGGGTGGTGGACGTGCGTCCCGGGTTTGTCACCCTGTGGGCGACGATGCGTGATCCGCTGACCGAGGTGTCGGTCGAACCGGAGACGGGGGAGCTGCTGCGGGTGCGGCCGGGCAAGCTGGAGAACGGTACCGACTGGGTGATGGACTTTCGCGTCGTCCCGCACTGGCTCAACGCAGGTGCAACGCAGTCGGGCAAGTCCAACCTCGCGAACGCCATCATCAAGGGCTTGGCTCCGCAACCGGTCGCGCTGGTGGGGTTCGACCTCAAGGGCGGGGTGGAGTTCACGCCCTACGCCCCGCGGTTGTCGGCGCTGGCCACCAGCCGTAAGGAGTCGGTGGATCTGCTGGCCGATCTGGTCGGCGAAGTCGAATCCCGGATGGCGTTGTGCCGCGCGCACGGTGCACGCAACGTCTGGACGCTGCCAGAAGAGCTGTGCCCGGTGCCGGTGGTGGCGCTGGTGGACGAGGTCGCCGAACTGTTCCTGATGGCCGACAAATCCGAGAAGGACGAGGTGTCGAAGTCGGCTACCGCGCTGTTGCGGGTGGCGCAGCTGGGACGGGCGTTCGCGGTGTACCTGGTGGTGTGCGGTCAGCGCATCGGCTCCGACCTCGGTCCGGGCGTCACCGCGCTACGCGCGCAGCTGTCGGGGCGGGTGTGTCACCGGGTCAATGACCCGGAGACGGCGAACATGACGCTGGGGGACCTGGACCCGGCCGCGCTGGACGCCGCGCGAGCGATCCCGGCCGAGACGCCGGGGGTGTGCGTGGTCGCCGGTCAAGACGGGTCTTGGCACCGCGCCCGGTCGGTGTTTGTGCCTGAAGCCGTCGCCGAGCAAGCCGCCCGTGACCATGCCCACCTGACCCCGGACTGGGGTGTCCTGATCGGTTCGGTCCCGGCTGTCCGTCCGGCCGCATAGCTGGCTGGGCTTCTCCGACTCCCATTCGCGCCACGTCCCTACCCGATTCATGCCCGAAACCGCCTGGAGGCTCCTCGATGACCGCCCGTTCCCTACCCGCTCGTCCCCGTCCCCGTCCTGGGTTCGTCCCCGTCTCGGCTCCGGTCTCGTCCTGCTCGTCCTCGGCCGTCTCGGCGGTCCGGGTGGGCTGGGACGACCTTCGGAGTTTGGACGTGGCGGTCTGCGGCCGGTGCGCCGAGTCGATGGCCTCGCCTCGTGCGGGTGAGGTGGACGACTGGGCCGACGCTCACCGGTGTGACGCTGAGCTGGCCGCGCTGCTGGCACTGGTCACCGACCGGCGGGCGGCATGACCCGCCGCGTTGCCGGGGTGGTGGCCGATTCGGGGCCGGTGCTGGTGCTGGCCTCGATCGCGGCGGCGGGCTCGTTCTCCCACATCCGCGACACCGCCACCGGGCACGGCCAGGACGGGTGGATGGCCTGGGCCATCGCGGTCTGCATCGACCTGACCTGTGTCATGGCCGCTCGCGAGCGTCAGCGCGACAAGCGCACCCGACGGGAAACGGCGCGGTTGTCGTGGCCCACGCTGGTCCTGGTCGGCGGGATTCTGCTGTCGCTGGCGGCGAACCTGGCCCAAGCCGACCCGTCGGTGTGGGGCTGGGTGATGGCGGCGACACCGGCGGGCGCGTTCCTGGTCGCGGTGTCGATGCTCGAACGCCGCAAAGCCGCGACACCGGCAGCGGTGCCGGCGACCGCGCCCAACCTGATCGCGGACGGCCCGGCCGTCCCGTCCTCCTACGGCGGCCCGTCCCCGTCCTCGACTCCGCCGGTCCCGTCCCCACCGTCCTCGCCGTGGGTGGTGTGGGAGGCCGACCGTCCTGAAGGTGGTGTCACCGTTCCGTCCGTCCCGGCCGATACCTCCGACCCGAACCGAGACCAGGACGGCCAGGACCACGAGGGCCAGGACGGCCAAACAACGATCCCCGTCCCCGTCTCACAGGCCAGCGACGAGGAATCGGCAGGGGCATCTCCGGCGGCTCCGCTGGTGGCCTTCGCCCGGCGGGTGGCCGCCGAACACCACACCGCCCACGGACGCCCGATCACCCGTGACGCACTGCGCGCTCGGCTCGGGGTGTCCAACCAACTCGCGTCCGACCTGCTCCGCCACATCCGCACCGAAACCGCGCCCGTCGCCTGACAGGAGACACACCTATGACCGGCAACACCACACACACTGCCCGTCCTACCGCTTCGGCCGTGCTCGGTGACCTGGACGCCCGGCACCAAACCATCACCGGCCTGCGAGCCCTCGCCGACTTCCTTGAAACGACTCCGGCCGTCCCGGTCAACAAACACGGCCATGACCTCCTGGTCTGCGTCCGAACCGGCGACGACACCTCGGCGGCGGCCCTGGTCGACCAGGTCGCCGCGCTACTGGGTGTCGAGGTGGCAGACGAACGCGACAACGGCGGCCACTACACCGCCACCCGCACCTTCGGCCGCATCTCCTACAGCATCGTCCACATCCCCGACCGCTCCCACCGGGAGTTCCACGCCCGGACCAGCTACGAAAGCAACATCCGCCTCGACAACGGCCAGGACAACCAGGGCCAGGGCGTCGGCGAGATCGCCGGGCGGGTGGCCTGATGACGACCAACACCACCGACCCGCATCACTCGTCGCTCCTGGTCCTCCTCGCCTGGGCCTGCGGTCCGGTCACGGGCTGGGCCTGCGGGACCTGCGGCGGGGGCGGCGTCGCCTCCGACGGCTCCACCTGCCCCGACTGCCACGGCCACGGCCACCACTGAGACAAGGAGGACCTCGTCATGTTCCTGCGCCGTTGTGGGTTCTTCGCCTTCTGGAGCGTGCTGGGCCTGTTCCTGGTCCGCCAACCGGAGAACGCTGCGCACGCCGTAGAGGCCATCTTCGGGGCGCTGGCGGTGTTGGCCGACGCGTTCTCGCGGTTCGTCGCCGCGTTCTGAACACGCCCCCGGCGCGGCCCGCAAAGCCGCCAAGCAAGCACACCGCGCCGGGGGCCTCGTCCCTACCAGCCACATGCATCCGATAGGGAGACCCGTCCATCGTGCCGCACCCTGCACCGCTCGTCACCGGCCTGGCCGCGCGTGACATGGCCGCACGGTTCAACCGTCCCGACTTCGGCCGGTGGGCCGCTCGTGCCCGTGCGACCGGCGGCTGTGCCCAACCGGTCCATGTCCGCGGGCGGGTGGAGTACCGCGACCCGCTCACCGGCGCCCTGCTGCACCACTACTCCACCGCCGGTGAACCCGGTGGGGCGTTGCGGGTGGCGTGCAAGACCCGGCGGGCCTCCCGCTGCCCGTCCTGCGCCGAGACCTACCGCGCCGACACCTACCAACTCGTCCGCGCGGGCTTGGTCGGCGGGAAAGGCGTCCCCGCCACAGTCACGCAGCATCCGGCCGCGTTCGTCACCTTGACCGCGCCCTCCTTCGGGCCGGTGCACTCCCGGCGCGAAACCACCGGCGGGACCGTGGCGCCCTGCCACCCCCGGCGCGGCGGCGGAACCTGCCCGCACGGACGCCCGGTCTCCTGCACCGTCCGCCACGGGGCAGATGACGGGCGGGTCGGGCAACCGATCTGCCCGGACTGCTTCGACTACCCCGGCGCCGTGTTGTGGAACGCCCACGCCCCGGAGTTGTGGCGCCGTTTTACCCTGGCCGTTCGGCGTCACTTGGCGCGGTCGGCGGGGGTACGGGTCGCCGAACTGCGCGAGGTGCTGACGGTCTCCTTCGCCAAGGTCGCCGAATACCAGCGGCGCGGCCTGGTCCATTTTCACGCCGTCATCCGCTTCGACGGACCCGGCGGTCCCGATGCTAACCCGCCCAACTGGGCCACCCTCGACCTCCTCAAAGCGGCCGTGAATCACGCGGCGGGCGCGGTCACTGTCACCACCCCAGCGGCGGGCGGGGGTCCGGCCAAGACCCATGCGTGGGGCTCACAGATCGACATCCGGCCCATCACCACCTCGGGAGAGCTGACCGACAACGCGGTGGCGGGCTACATCGCCAAGTACGCCACCAAGGCCGCCGAATGCGTCGGCACCCTCGACCGACGCATCCGCGCAACCGACGACCTGACCGACCTACCCGTCACCGGGCACGCGCGACGCCTCATCGCCGAATGCCTCCGCCTGGGTGCCGTCGAAGAGTTCGCGGGCCTGCGGCTGGCCGAATGGGCGCACATGCTCGGCTTCCGCGGACACTTCTCCACCAAATCCCGCCACTACTCGGTCACCCTCGGGCGCCTTCGAACCGACCGCATCGAACACAACCGGCGCGAACACACCGAGATCACCACCGGACGCCTGCCCTTCGACGACGACCAGGTCCTCGTCATCTCCCACTGGCGCTACCTCGGCCAAGGCATGACCCCCGGCGAAGCACTCCTCACAGCCGCCATCACCGGCAAGCCGCTGCCGCATTTCGGCTCGTCGACGCAAATCCAAGGGAGCGCAATTGACCGATCTGGTTCTCACCGTCGATGAAGCGGCCGATCGGCTCCGGGTGAGCCGCTGGACGCTCTACAACCTCATCCGCTCCAACCAGCTCCGCACGGTCAAAATCGGCCGTCGCCGTCTCGTCCCCGTCAACGCTCTCGCCGAATGCCTGGACAAGCTCTTGGAGGTTGCTGCCTGATGACCGTCACCTTGCTCGCCGTCCCGGACGAACCCGAAGAGACACCGAACTCCAAGCCTCGAAAGAGCCGTTCGCGCAAGCGTGCCAACGGAGAGGGGACGATCTACCAACGGAAGGACGGACGATACGAGGGTGCGGCCTTCGTGCCGACGACCGCCGGCACCTACAAGCGGGTCCGTCTCTACGGCCGGACACGTGAGGAGGTGCGACGCAAGCTGACAAAGGCTCTGGAACAAGCTGACCAGGGCATCCCCATATCGGCCGAGAGTTGGACGGTGGAGCAGTACCTCACGTACTGGCTGGACAACGTCGTCCGGCCTGAGCGCAAACCGCGCACCGCCCAGGGATACGAGGGCGTCATTCGCCTCTACCTCATCCCCGAACTGGGCAAGAAGCGGCTCGGCAAGCTGGCCGCGCTCGACGTCCGGGCCCTCATCAACCGCGTCCGGGCGCAATGCCTCTGCTGCAAACACGGCGTCGACGCGGCCCGCGACAAGCCCCGGTGCTGCGCCCTCAAGGGCGGCCAGTGCTGCGAATCGCACCCGTCCGTACGCATGGTCCAGTCCATTCACGCCGTCCTGCGGAACGCGCTGGAATCGGCCGTCCGGGAAGAGGTCATTCCCCGCAACGTGGCCAAGCTGGTCAAGGTCAGCGCTCCCAAGTACAAGGTGAACCGCGGGCTCACCGTCGGCCAGGCGCGCGACGTCCTCAAGGCTGCCCGTGACGAACGGCTCTACGCGCTGTACGTCCTCGCGCTCTGCCTCGGCCTGCGGCGCGGCGAGCTGCTCGGCCTGCGCTGGGAGGACATCACCCTCGCCGGCTGCCGGGCCTGCGACGGGGAGGGCGGTGAGGTGGACGGCGCCGAATGCGAAACCTGCACCGGTAGCGGAGTCGAAAGCGGCAAGCTCGAAGTCACGCAGACACTCCAACGGGTCGGGGGAGCGCTACGTTTCGTCTGTCCCAAAACAGAAGACTCCGAACGGACCATTCCGCTGCCTCCGGTCTGCATCACGGCTCTGTGCGAGCACAGGGTGAGGCAAGCGGGCGAACGGACGGACGCCTGGGAGGGCTGGCAGGACTACGGCCTGGTCTTCCCCTCCCGGCGCGGTACACCGATGGAGCCGGACAACCTTCGCCGTAGCTGGGGCCGCGTCCGCGCGGTCGCTGGCCTGAAGGAGATGCGCTTTCACGACATGCGGCATACCTGCGTCTCGCTGCTGCTCCACCTGGGCATCGCGCCGAACGTCGTCCGCGACATCGTCGGGCACAGTGATATCGAGGTGACGATGACGATCTACGCTCACACCTCGCTGGATGACAAGCGGGCGGCGCTTCGGAAGCTGGGGGATGCGCTCGGCTGAGGACGTTGCCGTCAGGGTTGCCGTCAAAAGGCCCGGAACCGATTACGGTTTCGGGCCTTTTCGCTGCTCAGAGAGGTGGGCAGGGGCGGGGTCGAACCGCCGACCTTCCGCTTTTCAGGCGGACGCTCGTACCGACTGAGCTACCTGCCCAGGACGCGCGGGGCGCCTGGCGGTCCTGACGGGATTTGAACCCGCGGCCTCCACCTTGACAGGGTGGCGAGCACTCCTAGCTGCTCCACAGGACCTTGCTGTTCCGAGCCTAGCGGCTCTGGAGGGTGTCTTGGCCGGGTGATCCGGCGCTTGGCGACGTCCGAGAGCATACGCGATGGCCGAGGGCGGCGCCAACTTGTTAAGGGGTTGGTGGACGGGCGGAGGGGGAGGAGGGGTGGTAACGGAGAGATGCCGGGCGGATACCGATCCGGGGTGGGTTTCAAGGGTGGTGTAGGCGGGGTTTCGCTTTGTTGTCCAAGTTCCTACTCTGACCCGGGTCAGAGATGTTGTGCGTGTGAGAGAGGCCGAAACGCATGGTCGCAAAGCTCCCAGACCAGGCCGCAGATGACTACCAACGAGGTCTGGGCACCCGCCAGATCCAGATGTTGGCGATCGGCGGGACCATCGGCACGGGGTTGTTCCTTGGCGCCGGAGAGAACATCGCCAAGGCGGGCCCCAGTCTGATCCTGACCTACGCGGTCGCCGGGCTGATGCTGTTCTTCGTGATGAGGGCGCTCGGTGAGCTGCTGACCTACCGGAGGGCCGAGGGAGGGTTCGCCGGGTACGCCCGGGAATTCCTCGGGCCCTTCTGGGGGTACGCCACGACGTGGACGTACTGGATCATCTGGGTCACGACCGGCATGGCGGAGTTGACCGCTGCCGGGAAGTACATCCAGAAGTGGTGGCCCGGGGTCGAGCAGTGGCAGACGGCGCTGGTGGCGCTGCTGGTGCTGTTCGTGGTCAACCTGATCTCGGTCAAGCTGTTCGGCGAGCTGGAGTTCTGGTTCGCGATGATCAAGGTCGCGGCGATCGTGATGATGATCCTTGTCGGGATCGGGGTGCTGGTCTTCGGGTTCAGCGACGCGGGGAAGACCGCGGAGGTGGGGAACCTGTGGTCGCACAACGGGTTCTTCCCCGAGGGGCTCAGCCCGACGCTGATGACGTTGCAGATGGTCATGTTCGCTTACCTGGGCGTCGAGCTGGTGGGTGTGACGGCGAGCGAGGCCAAGGATCCGGAGAAGAACATCCCGAAGGCGATCAATGCTCTGCCGCTGCGGTTCGCGTTGTTCTACCTCGGGTCGCTGCTGGTGATCCTGTCGGTGGTGCCGTGGACGGAGTTCAAGGACGGGGCGAGCCCGTTCGTGCTGGCCTTCGACAAGATCGGCATCACGGGCGGGGCGGACATCGTCAACTTCGTGGTGCTGACCGCGGCGCTGTCGTCCTGCAACGCGGGCGGGCTGTACTCGACGTCGCGGATGTTGCGGACGGCGGGTGTCAACGGTGACGGGCCCAAGGTGATGGCCGGGTTGAACGGGCGCGGTGTGCCGGTTCTGACGGTGGTGATCTCGACGCTGGTCATGGGCATCGGTGTGATCATCAACGCGGTGGTGCCGGAGAAGGCGTTCGAGTACATCACGTCTGTTTCCACTGGTGGGGCCATCCTGGTGTGGACGGCGATCGTGGTGGCGCACATGGTGTACCGGCGGCGGGTCGCGGCCGGGGCGTTGCCGAAGTCGCCGTACCGGATGCCGGGGGCGCCGTACACGAACTGGATGGTGCTGGCCTTCTTCGTGTTCGTCACCGTGACGATCGCGTGGGAGGCCGATACCAGGATCGCGCTGTACGTGATGGCGGGATGGTTCGTCGTGATTGTCGCGGGTTGGCCGCTCGTGCGGCGTGCGTCGCAGGACGCGACGAAGGTCAAGGTCGCGTTGGCGGAGGAGAGTACGAGCGCGTGAGCGGGACGGGACGTCCCGGCCCCGGGACGTCCCGTCCTAGTGCGATGATGGGCCTGACCCTCGGAGGCGCCTGTGCCCGGCGTGCCACGCACCAGGCTGGAAGTCCGCGTCCGCTGGGTCCTGCTGGTCGTGGTCGGCGTCGCGAATCTGGTCGGGGCGCTGGTGGTGCTGCTGTTCGCGACCTTCGTGGTTCCGGACCCACCGTTGGACGACCGTGACCATGTCCACTTGGTGAATGCGGTCGCGTTCTTCAGTTATCCCCTGGTCGCGGGGCCGGTGGCGCTCTTCATGGGGCTGCGGTTGTGGCGCCCCGTCGTCAGCCTGGTGCGGGACGGCGGGGTCCCCGATCGCCGGCAGGGCCGGGCGGTGCTTCTCGGGCCGCTCCGGCTGACCCTGCTTGTGGGCGGGTTGTGGGGATTTGGGGCGGTCGGGTGGGCGGTCCTCGACTGTGTGCTGTTCACCGGGCGGCTCGCGGTGAAGACCGGGCTGACCTGCCTGCTCGGTGCGGCCACGACCTGCACGATCATCTATCTGCTGTCGGAGCGGCTGTTGCGGCCGGCGGCGGCACTGGTGCTCGCGGCGGAGGGGCCCCGGCGGTTCCGGCTGCCGGGGGTGACGACGCGGGTCATGCTGGCGTGGGCGCTCGGGACGGCGATCCCGGTGTTCGGGCTGATCTGTGTGGCCGTCGCCGCGCTCGCCGCACCGGACATCGCTGCCTCCCAGCTCGCGATCACCATTCTGGGCCTGGGCGGCGCCGCGCTGGTAGCGGGCGTCTATGTCACCTATATGGCCACACGGGCGATCGCCGATCCGATCAAGTCGGTGCGGACGGGGATGGCGCAGGTCGAGCGCGGCGATCTTGAGGCCGAGGTCTCGGTGTACGACGCGAGCGAGGTGGGGCAGCTCCAGGCCGGGTTCAACCATATGGTCGCCGGGCTGCGGGATCACGAGCGGCTCCGGGACCTGTTCGGACGGCATGTCGGCGAGGAGGTCGCGGGCCTCGCGCTGGAGCACGACATCACGCTCGGCGGGGAGACGCGCGAGGTGGCGGTGCTGTTCGTCGACCTCACCGGTTCCACGCGGCTGGCCGAGACGCGGAGCCCGGACGCGGTGGTGGGTCTGCTCAACCGGTTCTTCGGCGTGGTGGTGAGCGTCGTGGCCAAGCACGGCGGCTGGATCAACAAGTTCGAGGGGGACGCGGCGCTTGCGATCTTCGGGGCGCCGGCGGAGCTGCCGGACCCGGCGGGCGGGGCGCTCGGCGCGGCGCGCGAGCTGGCGGTCCGGCTGCGGGAGGGCGTGCCGATGCTGGACGCGGGGATCGGCGTCTCGGCGGGCCCGGTCGTCGCCGGATACATCGGTGCCGAGCAGCGTTTCGAGTACACGGTCATCGGTGATCCGGTCAACGAGGCCGCCCGGCTCAGTGACCTGGCGAAGGTCTCGCCCGGACGTGTCCTCGCCGCGGCCCCCGTGCTGGACCGGGCGCATCTCGATGAGGCGGACGAGTGGGACCTCGGCAAGTCGGTGACGTTGCGCGGCCGCAGCCGTCCGACCCGGCTCGTCTCGCCGCGCCCGCACTCGGTCCCGGTGCCCGTGCCGCCGCCGGAGGACGAGGCGCCGTCGGCCCGCCGCATCCGCTTCCCACGCCCGCCGGGTCTGCGCAGAACCCGCAAGCTGGTCCTCGGAACGCTGATCCTCGCCCGGGCGGCGCGGCTTTCCCGTCCGGACGGAAGGGAGCCGGAACTGACACCGGGTCCGGGGGAAGACGCGGTGCCGGGGGCGGAGACGGGCGTGGGGCGGGAGTTGCGATTGGGGCCTGAGCTGGAGCTGGGGCCCGAGTGGACGTTGGAATCGGCGGTTCCACCCGAAAAGTCGGAAGAAAGCGAGTAACTGCCACGTTCCAGGCGCACGCCGTGTTCCGCTCGCATCTCACCTTCGCGGATACGTATTGTCACTGGCCGTACATGGTCTGCTTCCGGGCTGTCACCCCCGTGTCATCGAGTCGATCAACCGTGGGGGTGACACCGTCCAGCATTCGAGAGGTGAAGATGTTCCGACGGTATGGTCTCGCGTTCGTCGCGGCCACGACGACGATCACCGGATCCATGACGGATGCCGCGGCCGCGGACCCGCCCCCCGCCCCCTCCTCCCTTCCCGGCTTTCCCGAACCCCGTCCCCGCCTCGTCCCGGTGGCGGCGCTGAGCGCGAAGATCGCCAACGTCGCGCATCGGGGCGCGTCCGCGTACGCGCCGGAGAACACGCTCGCGGCGTTCCGGCTGGCCCGGTCCAAGCACGCGGACGTCTTCGAGATCGACGTCCAGGAGACGAAGGACCACAAGCTCGTGGTCGTCCACGACTCCACCCTGACCCGGACCACCAACCTGGAGAGCGTCTACCCGGCCCGCAGCACGTCCAAGGTCTCCGGTTTCACCCTCGCCCAGATCAAGAAGCTGGACGCGGGGTCCTGGTTCGCCGCCAAGTACAAGGGCGAGCGCGTCCCCACGCTGAGCGAGGTGCTGACGGCGATGGACGGCCGCGGCCTGGGGCTGCTCGTGGAGATCAAGAACCCGGCGAGCTACCCGGGGATCGAACGCCGGATCGCCGCGGAGTTGAAGCGCCACCCGTCCTGGCTGCGTCCCGACCCGCGTCAGCGCCGGCTGGCCGTCCAGTCCTTCGACTGGAACTCGGTGAAGCGCTTCCATTCGGCCCTGCCCGCGGTGCCGACCGCCCTGCTCGGCAAGCCCGAGGTCGCCGACCTGCCGAAAGTCGCCAAGTACGCCGACCAGATCAATCCCACCTATGGATCCCTGACCGCGTCCTACGTCAAGAAGGTGCACGCGACCCGCATGCGGGTGCAGACCTGGACGCTCGACGACCGCACCAGGATGCGCAAGGCCGTCGGCCTCGGGGTGGACGGCATCATCACCAACAGGCCGGACGTTCTGTACGGCGTCCTCAGCGCCGCGAAGGCCAAGGACGCCTGACCGAGACGACGGTGCCCTCGATATCCCGGGCCCTGTGCTTCACCCCGGCCATCGGTCGCGGGCCCGGGATATGACGGCGCGCGCCGCGGGGCTGCGGGGGCCCTCGGCGCGCCAGGCGAGGGCGATGCGGCCCTGGAGGCGGGGACGGACGATCGGCATCAGATGCAGTTCGTCCGCATAGGCGCGGGCGGCGGACTCGGGCAGAATCGCGACGCCGAGCCCCTGCGCCGCCAGCTGGGCCAGGACGGGCGGCTCGGCGGCCTCGAACGCGATGCGCGGGCGCAGGCCGGCGTCCGCGCACGCTTCGTCCAGGACGGCGCGCAGCCCGGTGCCCTTCGGCAGGCTGACGAGGTCCCGCGTGGCGAGCGTCCGCAGCGCGACCGCGGACCGTCCCGCCAGCTCATGATCGGGTGCGACGGCCGCGTACAGGGCCTGCTCGATGACGACCTGGGTCCGCAGGCCCTCGGGCCGCTCGGATCCGAGGCTGATGAACGCGAGGTCGATACGCCCGGTGAGCAGCCCGTCCACGAGGGTGGCGGAGTCGTCCTGCGTGACGGTGATCTCCACCTGCGGATGGTCGCGGTGGAACCCGGCGAGCATCGCGGGCAGTTCCAGGGACCTGATCCAGTCGATGGTGCCGATCGTGACGTGGCCGCGGAGCAGACCGGTCAGCTCGTCGACCGACAGCCGCGCGCCCTCGATCGCGGCGAGCGCCGCCCGCGCGTAGGGCAGCACCGCGGCGCCCACCTCCGTCAGCCGGACGGTCCGTCCCGACCGGTCGAGCAGTGGCTGGCCGAGTTCGCGTTCGAGCTGGCGTATCTGGGCGCTGACACCGGGCTGGGCGACGTGCAGACGGGCGGCCGCCTTGGTGAAGCTCGCCTCCTCCGTCACCGCCACGAAGTACTCCAGCTGGCGCAGCTCCATAACGAACGATGCTAACAGCGCTGTCGTCCATTTCCGAGGCTTCTGGATGACATGCTTCATGACCGTGGACCCGGTGGTCGGATCGGCAGTCCTGTGTCGCTCGCCGAGTGCAAAAGGTGGGCGGTAAAGCGACCGGGTAAACCAATTCTTTGACGTCTCTTGGGCACAGCAAGCCCGTTCTCAGGCTTGTTTCCGGTCTGGCGGGTGATTACCTCACCTGCGGGAGGTCGGGTGTACGGACGGCGCACATGGTCCATACGGGTGCGGATGACCGTCATGGCCGCGGCGGTCACCGCCGTGATCTGTGCCGTCCTGACCTTGGTGATCGGCGCCGGTGTGCGGGGGCGGGAGTCGGAGTACCGGCGGGAGCAGGCCACCACGGCTGCGCTGCAACTCGCCTACCAGATCAAGCGGGATCGGGTGTCCGCGCAGCTGGCCGCGCCGGACAAGGTCGACGTTCAGGTTCTGAACGACCGGCGGATGGTGATCGCGGCCACGCCCGGAGTGCGGGGTCGCACGCCGATGGCCTCGTTCGTCCCGGAAGGGGACAGCGTCTACGCGGCCAAGGTGCTGTGCCCTCCGACGGGGCTCAGCGGATGCATGTCCGTCGTGGCGTTCCGCGTCTACCAGCCGGGAGGGGACTGGACCGTCTACGCGGCCGCCAAGAGCATCCCCTGGTACGTCAACTCCAGCCTCAGCACGTTCCTGGTCAGCGTGTCGCTTCTAGTGATCTTGCTGGCGGCCCTGCGGACCTGGCGGACGGTCGACCAGACCCTCGCCCCGGTGGACGCGATCCGGGCGGAGCTGACCGAGATCACCGCGCGCCGCTCGGGCCACCGCGTCCCGGTGCCGGAGAACCGGGACGAGGTCAGGCTGCTGGCCGAGGCGGCGAACGCGACCCTCGACCGGTTGGACGCCGCGCTGGAGCGGCAGCGCAGCTTCACCTCGGACGCGTCCCACGATCTGCGCAGCCCGATCACCGCGGCGCGGGCGCAGTTGGAGGAGGCGCTGATGTATCCCGAGGAGGTCGACTGGCCGCGGACCGGACGATCCGTCCTGCAGAGCCTGGACCGTCTTCAGGCGATCGTCACGGACCTGCTGGAACTGGCCCGCCTCGACGCCGGTAAGTGGAGCGATACCGAGCCGGTCGACCTCGCCGCGCTCGTCACGATCGAGCTGGCCAGGGCGGACCGGAGCAAGAGGATCGTCACCCACCTCCAGGAGGGCGTGACGATCAACGGTGACCGGCTGCGGCTCGTCCGGCTGCTGACGAACCTGCTCGACAACGCCGAACGGCACGCCGAGACGCGGGTGGACGTCAGCGTCCGCCGTGAGGGCGACACGGGCGTCCTGGAGGTGCTGGACGACGGTGGGGGCGTGGCCGAGGCGGACCGGGAGATCGTGTTCCAGCGCTTCGCCCGGCTCAGGGACGGCCGGGACAGGGATGCCGGCGGCACCGGCCTCGGTCTCCCGATCGCCCGCGAGATCGCCAAGTCGCATGGCGGCGATCTCACCATCGAGGACAGCGAGCGCGGCGCACGGTTCGTCATGCGCGTCGCTCTCAGCACCCCCCGCCGCCACGACGAGCCGTACTGACGGCCGCCACGTTCCGGGGGCTATCGCCCGCGTCGGAGGCCCGGCATCTGGGGCTTTGGGGATGAATGCGAAGTGTGTGATGGTGCCGTGTCCGCGGGTGCGTGGCGTGAGGTGGCTCGTCCTGGCGAGGGGTGCTACATCCGCAAAAAGAAGAACCCCGCGAGACGAGCACGCGGGGGCGTGGGTGCGGGTCGGGGGCCCGCACTAGGGGCCCGCGCGGGGAGCGGGCCGAGTGCCTTGGACAGGGGACGGACCAGGACAGAGGGTAGAGAAGGTCAGCGCGCAGGCTGGACCGGGGTGCCGAGCAGGTGCATCCAGCCCTCGACGTCCGTCTGCTTGACCCGGCAGCGCACGCGCTCGTAGTCGGCGGCGTTCACGTAACCGGGGCTGTGGGCGATGACGGACTCGTACACGAACGAGGAGGCGATGAAGCCGAGGTCGGCGCCGCTCTGGGCGAGCCTGTCCTTGAGGATCGGGGCGTCCAGCAGCCGGGCGGTCTGGATCACGGGCCAGCCGGACACGCCTTCGCCGTCCGGCATCACGGGGCCGACGTGCAGCGCGACCCTGAGCTGCATGCGGACGGCCTCGCTGGAGCGGCGGTTGTGCCGGCGCAGTAGCGCGCCGAGCCGCGCGATCATCGGGTCGATGACGGTGCTGGTCGGCGTCTCCGGCGGAATGACGAACAGGGCGCCGTCGCCGCGGTCCTCGCGGTGGCAGGAGTCCCAGGGCACGTGGGACTCCTCGAAGGCCTCCCGCAGGAACCCGTACATGGCGTCGCGCATTGCGCGGCGGTCGAGGTCGTCGCGGGACACCTCGTTGCTGAAGCCCGCGATGTCGGTGAAGACGATGGTGCAGTTCTGGCCGGCCCAGGACGGTGTGGTGGTCATGTCTGCGGGGTCGGTGAGCGGAGCGAGGGCCGTGTGCTGTGTCGCGATGGGGTGCGTGGTCATGGGGTGCGTGGTCATGGGTCGCGTCGCGATGGGCTGCGTGGCCATGTGATGCGTGGCCATGTGATGCGTTGGTTGGCTTTGGTGCGCCTGCGAGGGATGCGGAACCTGGCTCGGGGCAGGGTGAGACCCGGTTTGGTAAGGCGAGATGCCGGCGTACGGGTTGAGACCCGTGTACAGGTGCCACGCGAAGGGACATGCTGGGTGCGGGTGCGTCACGTGCGGGTGGCCTAGGAACGGCGGTTCGCCCGCGTAGCGCTGTGGTGGCCCGAACTGCGAAGCAGGACCGTAGGGGTGCGTGACCGGGTGCGTGCCGTATTGCGGAATGGGCTCGCCCGGTGCCGTCTGGGCCAGCGAACCCGCCTGTTCGGTCAGCCGCTCGTACATCTCACGTTCGAGCACGCCGAGTACACGCGGAAAGGTGTTGAGGTAGGCGGCGAACTCCTGCGTCGTCATGCGCAGGGCCCGGACGTCGTCCATGGCGACGATCGTGGCCGAGCGCTGCCGCAGCATGAGGGCGGCGCGCTCGCCGATAATGTCGCCGGGACCGCGGAAGGCGATGATCTGCTCGTGTCCCTCCCGCTCGATGCAGACCCTGATCCAGCCGGACCGGATCAGCAGGACGTGATCGGCGATCTGGCCCTCGCACCAGAGGACGTCGCCCATCAGGAAGGCGATCTCACGGGCGGAGACGACGAGCGCGGATCTCTCGACGGGGGTGAGGGCCTGCCAGAAGCCCGACGATGCCGTGGCGGCGTTCTCGGGCCCGGGCGGCTCCGTCGGCGCGACCGGCGGTGTGTAGCCCTGGTGCGTTCCTACGAGGTCGTAGTGGCGGCCCAGCTCCGCGAGGTCGCGGGAAGGGGACTCGCCGCGTTCCGTGGACGGGGCGGGGGAGGGCGCGGCGTCAGCGGTGTCGGGTACCGGGTGGACGAACTCGTCCGGGTCGTGCCGGTGTTCGCGTTCGGCCATCATCACACCCCTTTCGGGGCCCGGCGGCCGGCGGCGGATCGAAAGGGGTGGACGTCATGGATCGGGGGACGGTGGTGCTGTCTTGACATCATGTTCGAGACCCCATACCTGGATTTGCGTCTCCGGACGCAACGCACCGGCCAGCGGAATCACCCGCGGGGTCGGTCGCTCGCCTATCGAAGTCGCGGTCACCTATAGCCCGTACCGCGAGATCGCGGTTAGACTGGGTGAGTCCGCAGGGAACGTTTTGCCAGGTCAAGCCGGGTGTCTCTGCGTCTTCGCAGCGTACCCGGAGGGTCGGGCGTCACGTACCTCGCGGTCTCCAGGAGTCGCTCACGCTTTTCGTCGATCGTCTTGGCTGCAACCGGTGACCGACGGGAAGTGGGAGCGGCTCTTTTTGTTTTTCTGGAACTGCCGAAATGTCGGTTTGCTCTGACCTCCTGATCGGCTCCCGTCCGGCGGGTCGCACGCCGACCGATGGCCGACGCCTGCTCCTCACCCTCCGTTAACCGGATCCTCCACTTGTCGGTAGCAGTGTGCCCTATGGCTGCGCGAAGCCTGCTAATCTGCTACCTAGCACGCTACAACATAGTTAGCCGACATGCAGCAGGCTGCCAGCTACAGAAGAAAATTTCACCGACGTGACGGGGGATAGACCAGTGGATCAAGGTCCACACAGGAGGAAACATGGCGAAGTGGCGCCATGTAGGCCGCCGGATCGCGTCATGCCATCTGGCAGTGCGGCTGCTGGCATCGACCACACAGGGTGAGCGATACAGATGACCAGTGATCAAGGACCGATCGTCCAGAGCGCGCTGCTGCGCACAGAGCTCGTCCGGCTCCGCAAGGAGAAAGGGTTGACACAGGAGCAGGTGGTGCGCCAGCTCGAATGGTCCCCGTCGAAGCTCATCCGGGTCGAGGGCGGGAAGAACGCCATCACCCGCACCGACTTGCAGGCGCTGCTGTCGGTCTACGATCTGACTTCGGAGAGTCGCCAGGAGCGGTTGCAGGCACTGGCCCGGGGCGCGCGCGAGCCCGCCTGGTGGAACGCCTACCGAGGCGAGTTCGACGACTCCTTCCTGACCTATGTGGGCTACGCCGCCGGTGCGGCGTACATGCGCAACTTCCACGGGACGCTGGTTCCCGGCCTTCTCCAGACGGAGCAATACGCCCAGGTGCTCTCAACCGGGGTCGTCACGCCGCAGGAGCAGGCGTTCGGCGTCAAGCTGCGCATGCAGCGGCAGAAGGAACTGGCCAAGAGGGCCGACCCGCCGCGCCAGTACTACATCATCGACGAGGCGGTGATCCGCCGCCATGTCGGCATCAAGGTCGACCCGGCGATCATGCCGAACCAGCTCCGGCACATCGCCGACACGGCCGAGCGGGACGATCTGGTGACCGTGCGCGTCATCCCGTTCAGTGTGGGCGCGCACCTGGGCATCTACGGGCCGTTCACGATCCTGGAGTTCGAGGGCGGTCTCGGTGACGTTCTCTATCTGGAGGGCCGTGCCAGTGCGAGCGTGATGGTCACCGGCGACGACGATCGGATCTCCGAGTACCGGGACAACTTCGAGACCCTGCTGGACGAGGCGCTCCCGTCCGAGGAGTCCATTGCCATGATCAGACAGGCCGCCGAAGATCTCATGGCCTGACCGCTGCGCTGAACGACGTCAATCGATCGGAGGTGACCGCCGTTCCGGACGACCCCCAAGGCGAGTAGCCCTCATAGCACACAGAGTGATCTTGTGTTCCCCGTGTAGGCGGGATAACTAGAACCGTTTACACTCGTGATCGGGAAAAATTCCACAAGGTCGTGGTTTGTCGTGCCCTGCTTGGCTCTCGGCTGGCGGGTGTGCTTGCTCGATCGGTTGGCGAGACGGCACCCGCCGGCAATGGATGGAGGGTTGCTGGATGGTGAATCGATCGGAACGGGTGAGTGTGCTGAACTGGCGCAAGGGCAGCGCGAGCGCCGAAGGAGCTTCCGAATGCGTAGAGGTTGCGGCGCTTGGCCCGTCGGTGCTGGTCCGCGACTCGCACGACCACGCCGCGGGCATGCTCTCCCTGAATTCCACGCAGTGGCGTGCACTTGTGCATGCCATCCGAGACGGGCGACTGGACGGCTGCTGAGTCACGCGGCTCAATCGCCCCTTCCTCCTCAGAAATTGTTCTGTTCCACAATGATGTGAAACCTTTTCCGGCGAATTTTGACAAGGCCGTCAAGCGCGCACTTCGCCCCCGCTCCGGGGGTCTTGGAAACCCGGCCCTTCCGCTCCCGCTTCCGCGGCCTTCAGGCCGCCGAGGCCCGGACGGGTCGGACATCCCTCCTCCGGGGCACGGGCGCGGCGCGGACGACCGCCGAATTGATGATCTGATGCGAACCCGAGCTTCAGCGGCCTCCACCGCGGCGCGAGCGCGCTCAGACGTGCTCGCCCAGGCGCGGTCGAGGGTGAGCCCGCCCGGCGCCGTGTCCGTGGGCCGGCTATCGACGCCGGGGTTGCTATCGACCTGGGTTGCTATCGACACAGCGGGCGAGCCGCCAGGCGTGTACCTGGGGTGGGTTGAGACAATGGACTGTGGTCGATCATGCTCGCCGGCTGGATGCCGCGCTCCCAGGGGTCTTCCGTACCGGTCTGACCGTTCGGACCGCCTACTCGTCGGATGCCTCGATCTACCGGCGCGTCCCGGTCGCGGTCGCGGAGCCACGGACGGTCGGTGACCTCGCCAGGGTTCTCAGGCTGGCCGAAGATGAGAACCTTTCCGTGACGATACGTGGCGGGGGAACGTCGATCGCCGGCAACTCGATCGGTTCCGGGATCGTCATCGACACCTCCCGCCACCTCGGGCGCATCCATGCGATCGATCCCGAGACGCGCACCGCCGTGGTCGGCCCCGGTGTGGTGCTGGACGACCTGCGTGCCGAGGCCGGCCGGTACGGGCTCACGTTCGGGCCCGACCCGTCCAGTCACTCGCGTTGCACGCTCGGCGGGATGATCGGCAACAACGCGTGCGGGTCGCACAGCGTGGCCTGGGGGATCACGTCCGCGAACGTCGAGGCGCTCCGGATGCTCCTTCCGGACGGGCGCGAGCTGGCGGCCGCGCGCGGCACGTCCGGCGATGTGGCGATCGACGCGGAGCTGCGCCGGCTACGGGACGCGCATTTGGGTCCGCTTCGGCAGGAACTGGGCAAGTTCAGCCGCCAGGTGTCCGGTTACGGGCTGCATCATCTCCTGCCGGAGAACGGGTTCGACGTAGCGAAGGCCCTTGTCGGTGCGGAAGGGACGTGTGGTCTCGTCACAGAGGCCACGGTCAACCTCGTCCCGGTGCCGAAGGCGCGCGCGCTGGCCGTCCTTGGTTTCCCGGACGTGTTCGTGGCCGCGGAGGTCGCCCCTTTCGCCGCGCAGTCCGGGGCCCTGACGGTGGAGGGGATGGCCGCCGACCTCCTGACCGCACTGCGGCAGCAGCCGGGACGCGCGGACGCGGGGTCCGACCTGCCGTCCGGCGGTGGCTGGCTCTACTGCGAGGTCGGTGGCGACACGGTGGCGGCGGCGCGCGAGGCCGCGCACGCGCTCGTCGAGTCCGTCCGCGAACGGGTGCCCGGGACGACGTCCGTCGTGGTCGACGATCCGGGACGGATGCGGGCGTTGTGGTGGATCCGCGAGGCCGGTTCGGGGATCGTGACCCGGCTGCCGGACGGCGGTGAGGCGTGGCCCGGCTGGGAGGACTCGGCCGTCCCGCCGGCCCGGCTCGCCGGATACCTGCGCGAGCTGTACGACCTGATGCGCGAACACGGCCTGCGCGGTGTCCCGTACGGGCATTTCGGCGAGGGATGTCTGCACCTGCGGGTCGACTTCGGGCTGGACGAGCCGCGCGGCGTCACCGGGTATCGCGCGTTCGTCGAGGACGCGGCGCGCCTCGTCGTGTCCCATGGCGGGACGGTGTCGGGCGAGCACGGTGATGGCCGTGCCCGCTCCGAACTGCTCGGCGCGATGTACCCGCCCGAGGTGCTGCGCGCGTTCGCCGCGTTCAAGGCCGTCTTCGACCCGGACGGCCGCCTCAACCCGGGGGTGATCGTCGATCCGGCGCCGTTGGACGCCGACCTGCGGCCGGGGCCGGGCCGGGACGCGCTGGCGATCACGCCCGTGCACGCGCTGACCCGCGACCACGGCTCGTTCGCCGCGGCGGTCCACCGTTGTGTGGGCGTGGGCGCGTGCCGCGACCTCGGCGCGGGCGCGATGTGCCCGTCGTTCAAGGCGACCCGGGACGAGGTGCACTCCACACGCGGCCGGGCCCGCGTGCTGGCGGAGATGCTGCGCGGCGAGTCGCTGCCGGACGGTTGGCGCTCCGAGGAGGTGCGCGAGGCGCTGGACCTGTGCCTGTCGTGCAAGGCGTGCGCGAGCGACTGTCCGGTGAATGTCGATATGGCGACCTACAAGGCGGAGTTCCTCCATCGCCATTACGCCGGGCGCCGCCGTCCGATGGCGCACTACTCGATGGGCTGGCTGCCGCTCTGGTCGCGTCTCGCCACCGCGGTCCCCGGAACGTCCCGGCTGGTCAACGCGGCGTTGGCGCGCGAGCCGGTCGCGCGGGCCGTCAAGCGGGCCGCCGGGGTCGAGCCGCGCCGCCAGATGATCCGTTTCGCCGACCGCACGTTGCGCGCCTGGTTCCGCGGGCCGCACGGTGGGCCGAGGCCCGGCCGTTCCGGCACGGTCGTCCTCTGGCCGGACACGTTCACCGAGTACCACTCACCCGAGGTGGGTCGGGCCGCCGTCGAGGTCCTGGAGGCGCTCGGATACCGGGTCCTGATCCCGCCCGGCGGTGTGTGCTGCGGGCTGACCTGGCATTCCACCGGTCAGCTGGGCGTCACTCGGCGCGTCCTGAAGCGCACGCTCGACATTCTGGCGCCCGCGCTGGACGCCGGTCTCCCGATCGTCGGGCTGGAGCCGTCCTGCACCGTGATGTTGCGGAACGAGGCCCCCGAGCTGTTGCCGGACGACCCGCGCGCGCGGCGGTTGGGGGACGTCACCGTCACCCTCGCCGAACTGGTCGCCGGGCACGACGGCGACTGGCCGTTCGGGACGCTGGACGCCGCCGCGGTGGCGCAGGTCCACTGCCATCAGGAGGCCAAGGGCTCGTATGCGCCTGACCTCGCCGTCCTCGCGCGTCTCGGGGTGGACACCGACGTCATCGGGGCGGGCTGTTGCGGTCTCGCGGGCAACTTCGGCTTCGAACCGGGCCACTGGGACGTCTCGCAGAGCTGCGCCGAGCGCGAGCTGTTTCCCAAGGTGCGCGGCGCGGACGGTGAACTGGTCCTCGCGGATGGCTTCTCCTGCCGGACCCAGGTGGCGCAGGGAACCGGCCATCAGGCTCTTCACCTGGCCCAAGTCCTCCAACGGGCGCTTGCGTCGGTCCCCGAGACGACTGCCTGACCAGCCGGGTCACGCTTGGAACGCGGCACGATGCGCTTCGGCCCACGCGCGGAAGGTGCGGGGTGGACGGCCCGTGACCACCTGGACGTCCGGGCGGATGATCGACTCGTCGAGCGTGCCCTTCACGTAGAAGTCGAAGAAGGCGTCCACGTACTCGGGCGGCATGGTCCTGCTCATCTCCGCCCGTGCCTCGTCGTCCGGCTGAGCCTCGAAGCGCAGGTCGCGGCCGAGAACCTCGGCCAGGACGCGGACCTGCTCGGCGGGCAGGAGGGACTCGCCGCCGGTCGGGTGGTAGATCCTGCCCTGGTGGCCGCCCGTCCGGCCGTGCTCGTCGCCGTCGTCCAGCAGTGCCGCCGCAGCGACGGCCGCGATGTCGTAGGGATCGACGGTCGCGGCGCGCACACCCGCGAACGGCAGCCGGACGGTGTCGCCCGCGCGCAGTTGCGGCAGCCAGCGCAGCGCGTTCGACATGAACGCGCTCGGCCGCAGGACGGTCCAGGGCAGCCCCGAGTCGTAGACGGCCTGTTCGGTGCGGACCATGTAGCGGGTGACCGCGTTGGAGAGGTCGCCGCTGCCGGCCGAGCCGCCGGACAACTGGACGACCCGCTCGACCCCGGCACGGCGCGCCTCGTCCAGGACGCCTGCCATGTCGTGGTAGCCGGGGAGGAGGAACACGCCGGTCACGCCGTCGAGCGCGGGGGCGAGGGACGCCGGTTCGTTGAGGTCGCCCAGGACGTGCTCGACGCCGGGTTGGACGCCGTGTCCGTGGCTGTGTTCGCTGCCGTGCTCGCCGCCGTCCGTGCGCGTGGACGGAAGGGTGCGGACGAGGGCCCGCACCGGCCTCCCCGCGGCGACCAGGATGCGGACGAGGTCGGCGCCGACGTTGCCGGTGGCGCCCGTGACGAGGATCATGCGTTGCCCTCCAGCGGAGAAGTCACCAGATGTCACCAGGGAAGGGGACGGCCGTCCCGGAAGAAGCCCCCGGTCGGGCCGTCGTCGGGCAGGGTCGCCGCCCACACCACGCTGGCCGCGCCGTCGGCGACGGGGCGTCCGCCGGGGCCGCCCATGTCGGTGGCCACCCAGCCCGGGCAGACGGCGTTCACCAGGACTCCGTCCGCGCGCAGCTCGGCGGCGAGCATCCGCGTCAGTGCGTTGAGCGCGACCTTGGACGAGGTGTAGGCGGGCGTCCCGCCGCCGAGGTTGGTCAGGGACGCGGCCTCGCTGGAGACGTTCACGATCCGCGCGTGCCGGCTGCGGCGCAGCGCGGGAAGGAGGGCCTGCGTCAGCTGCCACGGCCCGTACAGGTTCGTCTCGGCGGCCTCGCGGACGACGCCGAGGTCCGCGGTGACCGCGCGCTGCCAGGTGTCGTAGGTGATGGCCGCGTTGTTGACCAGCACGTCCAGGTGCTCGATCTCGGCCGCCACCCGTTCGATGTCCTCGGTGGACGTGACGTCCAGCCGGATGGGCGTCGCGCCGGCGACCGCGGCCGCGCGTGCGGCGCGCTCGGGTGAGCGGGCGCCGAGGAGCACCTCGTGGCCGCGTGCCGCGAGCTGCCGGCAGACCTCCAGCCCGATGCCCCGGTTGCCGCCCGTCACCAGCGAGACCGTCATGTCGCCTCCCCTCGCCCGGATGACAGCATGATCGCTGGACGGCGCGAAGACGTCCAATAGCTGCGGTGATAGCCGTGCGTTATCGGCGGCGCGCCGGCCGGGGTGGAACCGGCGCGCCGCCGATGCGGCCGATGGCGGCGGTATGCCGTGTCGTGCCGGTCAGGGACGTGTCGTGCCGGTCAGGGACAGGTGCCTCGGACGGGCTTGCCGGCGAAGCGGTCGGTGAGGAACGCGATGGCGTCCGGTTCGCTGCGCACGGCGCCGGTGACGTGCTCGGCGAGTCCGTAGGTCTTCCAGGTGATGTTCGCGCCCTTCGCGCACCATGCCCTGTACAGGGTGTCGGCCTGCCCGAACGGGATGATCTCGTCCAGGAAAGCCTGGGACTGGAACACCGGGACGCCCGGGGCCGTGGAGCCGAGCTTGTTGGCGTCCAGCCGCGCCTGCCACTGCTCGGTGTCGAGGGGGTTGCTGGTGGTGTAGTCGCTGATCTTCCTGAAGGCGGTGGTGAGCAGCGTCGAGAAGCCGTCGAAGCTCAGCAGGCAGAGATTCTCGGCCCTCTTCAGCAGCTCACGCCCCCTGTCGTTGAGGTAGTCGCCGAGGTTGAGCCCGGGATAGGCGGTGTCGTAGCCGACCGCCGCCATGAACATGAGCGCGACGAACGGGGAACCGTCCAGGCTCTTGGCGACGGCGCGCAGGTCGGCCGGGACGCCACCGGCGACGACGCCGGTGAGCCGCAGATCGGGCGCGTAGGTGGGTGCCAACTCGGCGGCCCAGCCCGCGGACGTCCCGCCCTGCGAGTAGCCCCAGACGGCGACCGGATTCCCGCCCAGCCCGGCGCCGGGGAGCCGCTGCGCGGCCCGCGCCATGTTCAGGACGGCCCTGCCCTGCGAGCCGCCGACCTCGTAGGTGTGCTGGCCGGGTGTGCCGAGCCCCTCCATGTCGGTGATCGTGACGGCCCAGCCCTTGCCGAGGGCGTCGGCGATGAACAGTCCCTCGTAGTCCAGCCCGCGCGTGAGGGTGTAGGACGGCGCGCAGGCGTCGCCGAGTCCGCGCGTCCCGACCGTGTAGGAGACCAGCGGCCGCTTGCCGGGGCCCGTCCACGCCTTGGTCGGGACGAGGACGGTGCCGGACACGGCGATCGGCGCGCCCCGCACCGACTCCGACCGGTACAGCACCTGCCAGGACTTCACGCCCCGGTACGGGGAGCGGCCGATCGGATCGATCGTGAACACCGACTCGCGCGACCGGATGAGATCGCCCGGCTCGCCGGGCGGGAGCGGTGCAGGCGGTGTGTAGAACGGATCTTCGGCGGGAGGCGTGGCGCCCTGCGCGGCGGCCGCGGCGCCGCCGTGCGGGGCGGTCGCCGTCAGGGCCGCAGTCACGGCGACTCCGGCGCAGGTCGCCAGCACGGCGTGCAGGACCCGGCGAACTCTGGTGGACATGACCCGTGAACCCTTCGTCATCCCCCATACCGTCCGGGCGACGGCCACCTGACCGTAAGGTAATTGGACACTCAATCCAATGGGGATGGCGACGCAACGGGCGGGTCGTTTTTGTGCACCACCGACAAACCGGCGAGCCGTTACGCTCAGGCCGGTGGACGCACACCTACGGGATCTGCGGTACTTCGTCGCCATCGCGGAGGAGCTCAGCTTCACCCGCGCGGCCGAGCGGCTGTTCGTCTCCCAGCCCGCGCTCAGCAAGCAGCTCAAGCAGTTGGAGGAGCTGATGCGGGTGCGGCTGCTCGACCGCGACCGCCGCACCGTCGCGCTCACCGCCGCGGGTCGGGCACTGCTGCCCGCCGCCCGCGACATGCTGCTGGCCTGGGACGAGACGCAGCGCGCCGTCAGCGACGCCGCGGCGGCCGAGGCGTCCATGCTGACCGTGGGGTTGTCGACCAGCGTCGGGCGCGGCCTGCTCGCGGACGTGCGGGCGCGATTCGCCGAGCGCCGTCCGTCCTGGACCATCCGGCTTCGCCAGGTCGACTGGGGCGACCCGACCGCCGGGCTCGCCGAGGGCGAGGTGGACGTCGCGTTCGTGTGGCTGCCGATCCCGCGCCAGGAGGCGTTCACCGTCCAGGTGGTCGCCGAGGAACCGCGCTGGGTCGCCGTCCGCGACGATCACCCGCTGGCCGGGCGCGAGAGCGTCGCGTTCACCGAACTTCTGGACGAGCCGTTCCTCGCGCTCCCCGAGGGCGCCGGCCCGCTGCGCGACTTCTGGCTCGCGCTGGACGAGCGCGCCGGGCATCCCGTGCGCATCGGCGCCACCGTCGCGAACTCGGATGAGACGTTCACCGCCATCGAGGACGGCAGCGGCATCGTGCTGATGGCGTCCGGGAACGCCGCCATCTACCGGCGGCCGGGCATCGCCGCGCTCCCCGTCACCGGCCTGGCGCCGAGCCGCCTCGCCGTCGCCTGGCGTGCCGACGATCACCGCACGGCGATCCGTGACCTGCTCTGCACTCTGCTTCCCGAGCCGTTGACCTGCGACGTCAGCCAGTGAGGCGCTCGGAAATCGTCAGCCGGTGATGTCCTCGGGAAGGAGGGTGGCGAGCTGTTCCCGGGTGAGTCGCTCCCCGCCGTCCGCGAGCCGCTCGGTGCGCCGGGCGTGCGCGGTCACGGCGGAGCGGAACAGCTTGTCGACCTCGCGGCCGTTGCCTTCGCGGAACCGGTCGCGCGCCGCCTCCAGGTGCGTGCTGAGGGCCTCGCGCGTGCCGTCCGGGACGAGGTAGTCGGCGCCCGCCGCCTTCCCCAGGAAGATCGACACGAGCCCGTCCACGTCGTACGGCTCGAACGTGAGCGTGCGGGCGAACCGGGACGCAAGGCCCGGATTCGCCGCCAGGAAGTCTCCCATCTCCGACGTGTAGCCGGCCGCGACGACGATCACCTCGTCCCGGTGGTCCTCCATCAGCTTGACCAGCGTGTCGATGGCCTCCTGCCCGAAGTCCGGGCCCGTCCCGCCACCGGACCGCGCCAGCGTGTACGCCTCGTCGATGAACAGCACGCCGCCCCGGGCCCGCTCGAACACCTCCGCCGTCTTCTGCGCGGTGTGCCCGACGTACTGCCCGACCAGGTCGACGCGTGCGGCCTCGATGACCTGGCCCTGCGCGAGGACGCCGAGCGCCGCGAGCAGCTCACCGTAGAGGCGGGCGACGGTCGTCTTGCCGGTCCCGGGTGGCCCCGCGAAGACCAGATGCCCGGTGAACGGCTCGGCCTCCAGCCCGGCCTCGCGTCGCCGCCGCGCCGATGCCAGCAGGTCGAGCAGGTCGCCGATCTCCTGCTTGACCTGCGCCAACCCCGTCATCCCGGTCAGCTTCGCCAGGACGCCGCGGACCTGGGCGGCGTCGCGCGCCTCACCGAACCGGGCGGCCAGACCCGTGTCGACGTCGAGGTCCTCGGCGAGCAGCAGGCTCAGCTCCTCCCCGGACGGCAGTTCGGTCAGGTCGGCGAGGCGCTGCGCCTGGCGCTCGACGGCGGCCTCGAAGACGCGGCGGGCCGCGCGGCCGTTGCCGAAGCCCGCGTCCCGTTTGACCGTCGTGAAGTGGTCGAGGACGGCCGCCCGGGTGTCGTCGGCGAGACGGTAGCCGTCCTTGCCCGCCTGGAGTTCGACGATCTGGAGCAGTTCGGCGGGGCCGTAGTTCTCGAACTCGACCGTCCGGGAGATCCGCGACTTCAGGCCCGGGTTCGCGGCCATGAACTCCCGCATCTCCGCCGAGTACCCGGCCGCGATCACCACGACCTCGTCGCGGTGGTCCTCCATCAGCTTGACGAGGGTGTCGATGGCCTCGCGACCGAAGTCGGTGCCCGTCGTCTCGCGGGTGAGCGCATACGCCTCGTCCACGAAGAGGACACCGCCTCTGGCCTGCTCGAACGCTTCCGTCGTCTTCAGTGCCGTGCCGCCGACATTCTCAGAGACCAGGTCGGTCCGGCTCACCTCGACCACCTGTCCCTTCTCGACCACGCCGAGCGCGGCGAGGATACGGCCGTAGAGGCGCGCGACGGTGGTCTTGCCCGTCCCCGGCGGGCCCGCGAACACCATGTGCCGGCCGATGGTCGGGCCGGGCGGCAGGCCCGCGAGCCGCCGCTGCTCGGCGACCTTCTGCAGGTTCGTGAGCTTCCTGATCTCCCGCTTCACCCCGGCGAGGCCGATCATCGCGTCCAGTTCGGCGAGCAACTCGTCGGCGGACGCGGCCGTCGGTGCCTGGTCAGGGGCCTTTAGCGCGGTCGCCGCGCCGGCGTCGGCGCGGGCCGCCGCGGCCCGCGCCGTCTCCACCACCTTCGCCGTGACGACCTCCGGCTCGAAGTCCAGAACGTCGGGCTGGCCGTTGCGCTCGCTCGTCACCGCCTCCATCTGGACCTGCGCGGACCGCGCCGTGACGATCCCCGACCCCGGGTTGTCCACGATCGTGCAGTCGCGCAGGGACATCTCGCAGTCCGGGTCGGCGTTCGCGCCGATCAGCCCGCTGCCGGTCACGGTCACGCCGGTGAACGTGCCGCCGCCGCCCGCCACGACCGCGACGCCGATCTCCGCCGCGTCCGCCACCCGCCCCCGGACGAACGTGCCGCGGCCCCGGTCGCCGACGAACACGCCGTGCTTCGCGGGGCCGAGGATCTCGCAGTCCTCGAAGAACCCGGTGCCCTCCTCGACGACCACGCCCGTCCGCCGGGGCGCCTCCAGCCGCAGCCGCCGCGCGGTGAGCGAACCGCCCGCGGTCACCCAGACCGACTCCATGCTCGCGTCGGTGATCAGGCAGTCCTCGGCGAGCGCGTTGCCCTTGTCCCGGACGACCAGCGAGCACGTCCCGGTGCCGTGGAACGCCGAGTTGCGGATCGCCGCGTCCGCGTGGTCGTCCACCAGGACGGCCGCCGACCCCGGATCGCTGATCGTGCACTGCTCGATCAGCGGTTTGGACCCCTCGGTCACCCAGATCCCGCTACCGGACGCGCCCTCGATCCGGCAGCCGCGGACCGTCACCGCGCTGCCCTTGCGTATCGCCAGCGCGTTGCTCTCCGCACCCGCGAGGTCGGTTCCCTCCATGAGCCCGGACGATGCCGAGTACACCACCGCCCCGTCCTGGACGAAGCAGTTCCTGAGCGCCAGCCGCCCGCCGTTCCAGACGCTCACCGCGACCGACCCGGTGCGGCTCACGAACCGGCACTGCTCGGCGAGGACGCTGCCCTCCGCGACGTCCAGCGCGTTGCCCTCGTCGCTCCAGTTCCGGACGATCAGCCCTTGCAGCGTCACGTTGCCGGTGACCTCGATGGTCGCGTCGGTGGCACCGTCCAGCGTGACCGACCCGGGGCCTCCGGCCGCCGTCAGAACAAAGTCCCCCGAACTACGGAAACCCGTCGCCGGGTACTGGCCCGGCTCGATCAGGATGTGCCGTCCGTGCGGGCCGTAAGGGGGTGTCGGTGCCTGGAGCGCGTCCAGCACCGTCCGATACGCCCGGGGGGAGGTCTGTGACACGACCAGACGCAGCAAACGGGCCTCCTCAGCCGCCAGGAAGGATCACCGTTCATCGTGCCATCGCCGTTCGACCCCTCGCGAGGGCTTGGCCCCGTTCTGGGGTGGTCTCAGCGGACGTCGCGGGGGCGGAACTGGACGCTGATCCGCGGCCCGCTCGCGCGGGCGCTCTTCGGGATCGCGTGCTCCCACGTCCGCTGGCAGCTCCCGCCCATCACGATGAGGTCCCCGTGCCCGAGTTCGTACCGGATCGTCGCGCCGCCCCCGCGCGGACGCAGGAGCAGCGGGCGCGGCGCTCCGACGGACAGGATCGCGACCATCGTGTCCTCCGTCGCGCCGCGTCCGAGGGTGTCGCCGTGCCAGGCGACGCTGTCGCGGCCGTCCCGGTAGAGGCACAGCCCGGCGGTGCGGAACGGCTCGCCCAGCTCCGCGGCATAGTGCGCATCGAGCGCGGCCTTCGCCTCGTCCAGGACGGGGTCGGGCAGCGCGGCGCCCTCCCGGTAGAACGACAGCAGGCGCGGGACGTCCACCACCTTGTCGTACATGCGCCTGCTCTCGCCGCGCCACCGGACGGACGTGAGCAGCCGCTCGAACAGCGCGTCCGCGCCGGGAATCCAGCCGGGCAGGACGTCGATCCATGCGCCGTGGGCCAGCGGAGTCCGCCGCGCGGCCTGGAGCGGACGCGGCGTGGTCTCGTCAGGCTCGTCCAGCAGCGAGCCTTGGAAAGCGCCTGTCATGCCCCCAATGTACTCACCGGGTCAAACATGTGTTCGATCAGCCTTCGATGGTGATGTCCAACTCCGCCGCGAAGCTGGCCAGCAGCCCCGGCGCGTCCTCCGCCGCCACGGTGACGCCGCCCATGCTCTGCACTCCGGCCACGCCCCGCAGGTCGCAGCCCGCGAACCGGGCGCCCGCCATCGTCGCCCCGCTGAACTGCGCCCCGCCCAGCCGGCACCCCTCGAACCGGACACCGCGCAGGTCAGCGCTCTGGAACGTCGCCCCCTCTAGATTGCAGTCACGGAACACGGCCCGTCTGAACGTGCTGAACCGGAACCCCGCCAGATCGGCGCGGCACGACTCGAACACCACGTCCTGGAACGCGCAGTCGGTGAACGCGGCGCCCGTCATCCGTGACCCGGTGATGGCCACCGCGAACGCCCGCGAATTCGTGAACCTCAGGTTCGCCAGGTCACAGCGGTCGAACGCGGAGTCGGAGACGGTGGCCCGCTCCAGCAGGGCGGCCGGCAGCAGCGTCCCGTCGAACACGCACCGCTCGAACTCGACGTCCTGCGCGATCCTTCCGGCCAGGTCCATGACCCCGAACGCCAGCTCCCGGTAGAGCCCGTCGTCCACAAGATCGTGCTCGGGCCCCGCCACCTTCGGCGATGCGGGCAGCTTCGGACGTGCGGGTTCCTTCGGCTTCTTCGTCGTGGGGGACTTCGCTGCGGAGGGCCTCGTTGTGGACGGCATGGACGTGAACGCTACTGAACTGTCGGAGGCGGTTCGTACGCTTGCCCGAAGTGAGGGGGACATTGCCGTGGGACGTGAAGGCGCTGGTGGGCGTGCGCGTCCTCAACCAGCTCGGCGCGTACGTCCTGCCGTTTCTCGCCGTGCTGGCGGGGCCCGGTCTGGCGTCCTGGGCGCTCGGCGTCTTCGGCGTCGCGGCCCTCCTCTCACGCTGGCTCGGCGGGCTCCTCCGCCGTCCCGGGCCTGGTAGCGCTGACCGGGGGAGCGGCCGGCGCGATGGCGACAGCAGGTGGTGCATTCCTGCTCGTCCCGCTCGTCCTGGCGGCGACGTTCCGGCGACGGCCATGACCGGTGTTCCTGCGTGTGAGGAAGCCAGGGTGGAGACGACCAGTGTGGACACGGTCGCGACCGCGGTGGCCGCTTCGTCGGCGGTGGCCAGTACGGTCGGGCCATGGAGCCGGTTCCCGAGCGGTTGAGCTGGGCGGTGCGGACGCTCGCGATCGAGCCCGCGGACGAGGTGCTGGAGATCGGCTGTGGCGGCGGCGTCGCGGTCGCGCTGATCTGCCCGGCGCTGGTGACGGGGAGGATCACGGCCATCGACCGGTCGGCGACGCAGACCGCCCGGGCCGAGCGGCGCAACGCCGGGCCACTCGCGGCGGGCAGAGCCGTGGTGCGTACCGCCGACCTGGAGACGGCGGACTTCGGCGGCGAGCGGTTCGACAAGATCTTTGCGGTCAACGTCAACCTGTTCTGGGTCCGCGATCCAGCGGCGGAACTACGGCTGCTCAGCGGGATCTTGAAGCCGGGCGGCGCGTTGTTCCTGTTCTACGAGCCTCCGTCGAGCGCGCAGGCCGCGCGGCTGACCGCCGATCTCGATCGGACACTCCAGCGGCACGGGTTCGCGACCTCGGTCCTGACGGCGCGGACGTCGGCTTCGGCGTCGCTGCTGTGCGTCAGGGGCGCCCTCGCCGGCCAGACCGGCTGAGCGCGGAACCGCCGGCGATACCACCGAGGACGCGCGGCGGGTCAGCGCAGCGGCCGGTCCCTGGCCGGATTTCGGACGGTGGGCGAATCGGCGTCCGGGATGAGCAGGCGCGGCGCACCGCCCCGCAGAGGCACGACCCAGACGTCGGCGTTGCGGCCGCCCGCGCCGCCCTTGGGCACCGCGTACATGACGTGGTCGTCGTCGAGCCACGCCGCCTGGTCGTCCACGCTGCGGGTCTCCGCGAGCGGTGTCTCGACGCCGGTCGCCAGGTCCAGGACGTGGAAGCGCCAGACGTCGGAGTTGAGCCCGGTCCGCTTCTTGTAGGCGAGGCGCTGGCCGTCCGGGGACAGTGACGGGCATTCGACGTTGTCGCGCAGGGCGGTCAGGGTACGCCGCCCGATGTCGCCTTCGACGAGGTATCTGCGGTTCTGCGTGGCCACAGTGGCGAAGAACCGCTCTCCGCCGGGGACGAACGTCACGCCCCACACGTTGCGGTCCTCGTTGGCGTTCGGCTGCCCGTTCAGCAGGAAGGTGAACTGCTCGACGTTGCCGACCGGGTCGCCGCCGATCCTGCCGATGACGGTCTCGGTGGAGAAGCCGTCGGAGAGGTACGAGTGCCCCGTCACGAACGCCGTCGTGGCGTAGTAGCGGCCGTCGTCGGAGATCCGGGCGCGGCTCGGGATGCCGTTGAGCGGCACCTGCTTGCCGGGCCGCAGCCGGGTATCCAGGAGTTCGGCGGCGAACAGCTGGATGGGGTTGCGCGTCTGGCGCAGGCAGAGGCCGCCCGCGGACGAGGCGGCCGTCCGCTCGCAGCGGGTCGGGAGGACGACACGCTCGCGGCTCAGATCCGCGGCCGGAAGCGCGGCGACATGGCCGAACGCGGATCCGGGGCGCAGCGACCGGAACACGATCAGCCGTCCCTTGGGCAGCTCCACCGAGCCGCCGCCCCGCTCGTCGCCCGCCGCGCCCGCGCGGAGCACCGAGGAGGTGACGCAGCCCGCGGCCACGGCGATGACGAGGAACGCGATCGCCGTCATGATCTTGCCGTTGCCGAGGGTGCGCGGGCCGAGCTGGGTCATCGGGTCTCCGTCCGGTGGTCGCGGGCTCGGGTGATCAGGGGTACGGCCGTGATCAGGGCGACCGTGAGGGCGGCGGTGAAGGTCCACACGGCGGCCTCGCCCTCGGCGGCCGTCCAGACCGCGCCGAAGGCCACCGCGCCGAGCGCGCGCCCGGCCGCCACCGCCGCCTGGACGACGGAGATCCCGGTCGCCGTCAGTTCGGCGGGCAGCAGCGGCGCGGCCGCCGCGGGCAGCACACCGTCGGTCGCCGCGTAGTAGGCGCCGAGGAACAACAGGCTCAGCCCGGCCCCGGCCACCCCGCCGGTGAGGATCGCGGCGAGGTACGCGCACAGCAGCAGGCCATACCCGGCGGCGAAGACGCGGTTCCTGCCGTAGCGGTCGGAGACGCGGCCGAACGGCACGGCCAGGGCGAGGTAGACCAGGCTCGTGCAGACGAACAGCAGCGGGAACCAACGGGTCGTGACCGCGTCGTTGTCCAGCAGGACGAGATAGAGGAAACCGTCGCCGATCGTCGCCGCCGACAGCACGGCGGCGGCGCAGAGCAGCCGCCGGAACCCGCCGATTCGCAGCAGCGCCGCGACGTCGCGAAGCGAGACCGGCCGCGCCCCGTCGTCCGAGCCCGGCACATCGTCCTCCAACCCACCCTGCTTCAGCCCGCCGTGCCGCCCTGCGCGGTGCTCGGGTACGTGCTGGATGAACAGCAGCACGCCGAGGACGGCCGCGCAGAACGAGACGACGAAGATCATGTCGAAGTCGCCGGGTGCGAGCGCGAGCAGCCCGAACGCGACGATGGGACCGAGCAGCGCCCCGGTCGCGTCGAGGGCCCGGTGCACGCCGAAGGATCTGCCGAGCCGGTCCGCCGGGGCCGCCGTGGCGATGAGCTGGTCGCGCGGTGCCGTCCGCAACCCCTTGCCCGCGCGGTCCACCCCCACCGCCGCCGACAGCGCCCCCGCACCCGTCACGGGAAGCAGCATCAGCTTGGCGGCGGCACCGAGGGCGTATCCCGCGCCCGCCACGAGCTTCGGACGGCGCAGCCGGTCCGCGAAGAAGCCGCCGAGCAGCCGCACCAGGACGGTCGCGCCCTGGTAGAGGCCGTCCAGCATCCCGTACGCCAAGGGGGTGAGGCCGAGGGCGAGGGTCGCGAACAGCGGCAGGACGGCCGTCACCATCTCGGTGGAGACGTCGGTGATCAGGCTCACCAGGCCGAGCACGACGACGACCCGGGGAACCCGGGTCGCCGATCTCGTACCATGCGGGATTCCGCGGACTGATACGTACACACGGCCTCCGAAGGAAACCAGCGGGCTGGGTCGGCGCGGATCCGGGTCAGCCGGTGCCCGGGAGCGGCTTGTCGGCGGAGAAGGCGTTCAGGACGTTCCCGGTGATGGTGGCGATGTCGTTGTCGTACTTGTTGAAGAACAGGCTGCCGGCCCAGGAGATGGAGCTGGCCGAGAAGACCGCGCCTCCCTTCGGGTACCGGGTCAGCGTGACGTCACCGCGGACGAGCCAGTTGATGGTTCCGCCCTCCATGAGGTTGGCGGTGTTGTTCTCCTCCTTCACGAACAGGTACTCGTCGCCGAACCCGGTGGCCGAGGCCAGGACGATCGTGTTGTCGGCGCTGCCCAAGGCGTAGTCGGCGCGGTCGAGTTCCTCGCCCATGGGTCCGCCCGGGCTTTGCAGGGAGGTGAAGTCGCCGATGGGGCCGGTGGCCTTGACGCCGTCGAAGACCCAGGCGGCCTTCGGGTCGCGGCTCTGGGCCGAGCGGTCCAGGGGCCGGCTGTACATGCCGGTGCCCATGCGGGAACCGAAGCCCTGCGCGGTGAAGCCGACGCCGACCAGCTGCTGCGGGGGCCGGCCGCGGAAGCGCCAGAGACCGCCGTACTCGCCGGTGGTGCTGTGGTAGTGCTCGCCCGGGGCGCCCTGCCATGCCTCGGTGCCGTCGTGGCGGCGCAGCTCGGTGTAGGTGCCGGTGCGGTCGAGCGGGGTGACCCAGTAGAAGCCGTTGCCGCCCAGGTACATGAGGCGGCCGCCGTCGTTCAGCCAGCTCTGGAGGGCGTCGAGCATGGGCTCGGAGGTGTACTCGGGGTGGCTGCCGGTGATCACGACCTGGTAGTCGTCCAGCAGCTTCGTGCCCTCCCGGTGCAGGTCGTGGTCGGTGATGTAGTCGACGTTGCGGCCGGTGGACTCCAGCCAGTCGATGATGTGGGTGTCGGCCTCGAACTGCCACGGCCTGCCCTCGCCCTTGGGGCCGGTGGTCATCGGACGCATGTTGGTGATCGGGCGCAGGGCCGAGGAGTAGACCACGCCGCTGCCGTCGGTGTGCCGGGAGTACTGGCTCAGCCCGCTCACGAAGTCGCCCGTCAGGCCGTAGGCCAGGTAGCTGAACGTCGGCACCAGCAGGGCGACCTTCGAGGTGGGCTTGCCGTGCTTGGGACGCACCACGAAGGTGGCGTGGTAGACGCGCCCGCCCGCCTCCAGCTTGGCCGCGTACACGCCGCTGCGGGCGTCGGCGGGCACCCGCCAGGTGAAACTGGGCTCCCAGGCGGCGTCGCCCAGGTCGTCATCGTGGAAGTACATCGCCCCGTACTGCTCGGGCGCCCGCGTGTAGTTCTGCTCGTCGGCCTTCCAGTTGTGACCGGTGACGGCCCGGACCGGCAGGTTGACCGCGCGGCCGTGCAGCCCGTTGGACGAGGTGTCCACGACCCGATCGGTGTCTATCTTCTGGGAGAAGTCGTAGGACACGACCGCCCCGCCGGCCGACCCGCCGCGTTGCAGGGAGCGGATCTCCTTCTCGTCCAGTGCCCGGTCGTACACCCGCGGCGCGTCGATCTTGCCGTTGTAGAACCCGGTGGGCCGCTTCTGGGCGCCCTGGTAGGCGGCCATCAGCAGCGGCGCCTTGGAGTTCTTCAGCCCGCGGGCCTCGATCGTGCGGGTGACGACGGCTTCGGAGTCGTTGGGGTGCCCGGTCAGCGGGTACTGGTGCAGCCTCACCTTGCCGGTCTTGGCGTCGTAGGAGACCGCGGCGAAGTACCAGCCGGAGGAGTTCACATGCTGCGGCCGGACGGCGCCGCCGGGTTCGACTCCCCGCAGCGCCGGGGTCCACGGCTTCATCTTCACGCCGGTACTCACCGTGCTGGCGCGCCCGGACCGGCCGGCCAGCCGCAGACCCAGCCCCCCGTCCCGGTCCACGACCATGCCGTACCCGGCCTGTTCCTCGTCCGACCACTTGGTCACGATCCCCTGCACCGCCCCCGTGCCGACCGGGGTCCGCTGGTAGGCGGTGGGGTTGAGCTTGGAACCGGGGACGGTGGTGGGCGCGATCCACGCCGTGATGGTGAAGCTCCCGTCCAGCCGCAGGTCGTCGTTGTCGGGAACGGTCACATACGAGCCCAGCGGCAGTGTCTGGTAGCGGCCCGGATACTCCTTGTTGGCGTCGGACGCGATGACCTGCTCCTTGATCCCCGGCCCGCGCGGGTCCGCGTCGCCGTGCACCACCCGCACCATCGTCGCCTTGAACGCCGTGCTCTTGGTGCTCACCCGGAACTTGACGGACTCGCCCGGCTCGACGCTCAGCCGGTCCGCGTACCCGCTGATCCCGAGGCTGTCCAACCCTTCCTGGGGCGTTCTCGGGTCGGCGGGGAGCGGGGGCGGTTCGACCTTCGGGGTCTGGGGCAGTGCGGCCGCACCCACGCCGGTGGACAGGGGCCCGGATCCGGTGGCCACGGCGACCAACGCCGTGATCAGCAGGGCGGTGCCCACTCGACTGCGCGCAATCACTCGATCACCTTTCGGCTGGCCCCGAACCATGGCCACACCGTGGCGATATGCCGTCCCCCGACTCGGCAACGGTGCGACCGCTGAGCTGACGCGACGGACAACGCGCGCTCCAATCGCCTCCTGGAGAACGCGCGTCGCTCCTCTTACCGAAGTCTCGATCTCAAGTTAAGACAAACACGGGGAAGCTCCTAGAGCCCCTCTTTAGATCATTCGACCGAAAAGTGATGATCTGCTGTCCGTAATTCCGTTGGCCCATCGAACTGAGATTCTGAGGATGCGCCGCGAGAGGACCACCGAAGGAGCGCACCATGAATCCACGCGCGACCTGGCTCGCCCTGCTGATGCTCAGCGGTCTCATCGCCCTGGTCGCGGGCGGAATCCTCATGATCCCCCGATGGCTCTACCCGCCGCTGTCGGCGACGGAGCTGAGCGGCGTCTCCGATCCGCGCACGCGCATCGAGTTGCAGCAGGCCCAGTCCAGTCTCGCCAACGACGCGCGGTCGGCGCTGTTACAGGGCGGCGTCGGACTCCTGGTGGTGCTGGGGGCCGCCGCGACCTGGCGGCAGGTCCATGTGAGCCGCGAAGGCCAGATCACCGAACGTTTCACCCGGGCGGTGGATCAGCTCGGCAGCCAGAACGTCGACGTCCGCATCGGCGGCATCTACGCGCTCGAACGCATCGCCAAGAACTCCTCCGCCGACCGGAACTCCATCCAGTTCCTGCTCGGCGCCTTCGTCCGCAACCATGCCCCGTGGCTCGTCGGCAGCCCCGACGTCCCGCAGCACCCCACCGCGAGGGTGGACGACCAGCTGCCCTGGATGCGCGTCCGGGCTCCCGACATCCAGGCCGCCGCGGGCGTCCTGGGCCGCCGTCCTCCCTCGCGAGACGACCAGGTGATCTACCTGTCCCGGGTGGACCTGCGCAGTGTCTCCCTCCGCGGCGCCCGGATGACCGGCGCGCAGTTCCGCTACGCCAACCTCGCCCGCGCCGTCCTGGCCGGGGCGAAGCTCGACCGCACGGATCTCACCGCGGCCGACCTTCGCCAGGCGTTCATCGAAGACGCGGACCTCTCCGATGCGACCCTCCGACGCGCCCACCTCCAACGCGCGAACCTGCGAGGCGCGAACCTGAGCGGTGCCGATCTCCGCGGCGCCGACCTGAGCGACACCGTCCTGGAGGGAACCGTGTTGACCGGGGCACGAGCAGACGCGGCCACCACCTGGCCCGCCGACCTCGACCCCGCCACCCGCCAAGCCCGCGGCATCATCGAAAACCCCTGACCCAAGGTGCGACCCCGGCGCGTCGTCCCGTCAGGGAAGTGCTTGTGTCTGTGGCAGTAAGCCCCGAAGTTCAGAAGCGGCGTCCATGACTGTGGACGGGGCGCCGCTCTCGCCGCTGATCTGGTCGAAGACTCTGCGGAGAAGATTCGCGGAGCGGCCGGGGCCGAGGGACTCCACGATGCTTGAGACATCGGTGATGACGTCCTCGGCGCGTTGCCAGTCGTGGACGTGGACCAGGGCTTCGAGCAGCTGAGCCAGATCGAGCTTCCCGTACAGGTACCGACCTTGGCAGCCTTCCACGACTCGCTCACGCAGGGGAACTGCGCGGTCCCATTGGCCGAGTTGCGTATGGGCCGTCGCCCTGTGCCTGGTCAGCTCCGTTCCGTCCACCCACCATGTCCAGCGTGGATCACGAGACGTGATGCTCTCAGCGATCGTGCTCTCGGCGAGGTCGAACGCATCGGAGGCGCTGTCTCCGTCGCCGAGTTGGGCGAGCGCCCGCCCGCGGCGTACCTCGAACAGCGCGGCCACTCTCGGCGGAACTTCGTCGCCAAGGGAAGCGGTGACGATTCTCATCGCGTCGGCCGGGCGGCGCAGATACAGGGACTGCATTGCCAGGTGGGACAGGAGGAACAGTTCCATGTCGCGGTCTCCCGCATGCTGGGACAACATCAGCGCCTCGTGCGCGAGCTGCCGAGACTCCGGCTGTTTGTCGGCGTCGTAGGCCAGCCACGCGGCGATCTCGCCGGTCTCCCCGGCCGCCGCCAAGAGGTCGCGCTCCACCGGCGGAACGTAGGCGCCGGAGCCCAGCTTCTGGTGCACTGTGCGGAACACTCGCAGGGCCAAGGGAAACACCTCGTGCCCGCCCCAGAGGGCATCGAGTCTGACAAGGTCCTGATTGGTCTCGCGAAGCGACTCGACGAACTCGGCGTCGACCGGGCGGCTGTTCACCTCTGAGAGGCATGCTGTTCCGGCCAGGTTCAACGCTTCCACGTTCGGTGTCCGGCCCTCCTTTGCCAGCCCGAAGAGTTCCGCTTCGCTAGTGCCGGTGAGGTGGGCGTAGAGGGGGCGGTAGATGGGGCCGGGGATGTGGTCGCCGCGTTCCCATTGCTGGATCATTTTGGCCAGGCTGGTCACTGCGGGCAGGCTGTCGGGGTCGGGGGATGCGTGGCGCAGTTTGATGGCCCACTTCTCGCGGGACCAGCGTGCGCGGCCGTGCTGGTCGCGCGGCTCTTCGCGCAGGCTGCGCGGACGCGCGCCGATGATCCTTTTAGCGGCGGACATGTCACAACACCTCTCGCCTGAGCCGTCTGGAAGACGACACCTTCATGTGCATCGGCCAC
>NZ_BCQT01000021.1 GCF_001552215.1 Actinomadura macra NBRC 14102
TAGGTTCAACGCTTCCACGTTCGGTGTCCGGCCCTCCTTTGCCAGCCCGAAGAGTTCCGCTTCGCTAGTGCCGGTGAGGTGGGCGTAGAGAGGCCGGTAGATGGAGCCGGGGGAAGCGCGGCGCAGTTTGATGGCCCACTTCTCGCGGGACCAGCGTGCGCGGCCGTGCCGGTCGCGCGGCTCTCCGCGCAGGCTGCGCGGACGCGCGCCGATGATCTTTCGGGCGGCGGGCATGTCGCGACGCACCTCTCGCCGGGCTTCGGGGGAAGGGGACGCCGCCTTCCCTTGGCTTTCCAGTCTCCATCTGGGGAGTGGGCCCTGCCACCTGTTCACTGATAGTGACCGATTCGCCACTCTCGCCGTAGAAAGTGATCATCGTGACGACGTCCCACGACATCGAGCAGATCAAGGCCGAGCTTCGGGAAGAGTTCCCGGAGTGGAGCATCATCCACACGCGCGATACGGGTCGGTGGTGGGCTATGCGCGGGCCCTTGGTCCGTGAGGCGATGAACGAGGACGCGAGCGTGGACGCCGATACGCCGGACGGTCTGCGAGCCAAGATCCGTGAGTTCAGGGTGACCGGTAAGGGAGACATCCGATGATGTCGACGCCATATTTGGATCAGCTCGCGCGGGTGCTGGCGACGGCGGGGTGGTCGTCGCGTCCTCGGTATGAGCAGGTTCCGGCGCTGTTGCATGTCTTCTCGCCTTGCCTGCCGGCGCTGGGGGAGAGTGTTCGCGTCAAGGCGGGAGTGGGTGGGGTGCCGTGGTTCGTCGGCTCGTCGGGGGATCCGATCGGTCCATGCCATGACCTTGCCGGTGCGGTGGACGAGATCGGAGCGCGGCTGGGGCCGTACGTGGCGACGGCTGCGGTGGTGAGGGAGAAGGGGGACGGGGTGCCGCGTCGGCTTGTCGATCGTGTTCGCGCTGCCATGCGTGGCTGAGAGCGGGGTCAGCGGCGGAAGATGATGGCGAGGACGCGTAGCGCCAGGACTGAGCAGACCACGAGAAGGCAGTAGCCGAAGAACTGGAAGAGGGTCACCTCCCTGGTCATGGACGGGCCTTCCTTGAGGCCGAGCAGCATCACCGCCATGATCCCGGCCGTGGACGCGAGGATCGTGAGCAGCACCTGCTGGAGGAGGCCGGTGACCGTGCGCCGGTCGCGGTCGTCGCTGAACAGGCGGACGTTCAGGGTCAGGCGGCCGGCCTCGGCGGCGGCGGTGATGCGGTCCAGACGGCGGGGGAGGCGGCGCAGCGTCGGGAGGAGGGCGGTCAACTCGTTGGTCGCGGCGTCCTGGAGGGAGCCGGGGCGGAGCCGTTCCCGCAGGTACGTTTCGCCGAACGCCCGCGCTTCGGTGACGATGCCGAAGCCCGGCGCCAGGTCGGTGAGGCCGCCCTCCAGGGTCGCGAGCGCGCGGAAGACCGCGGCGATCTCGGCGGGAACGGCCAGGTCGTACCGGGCCACCAGGCGGAGAAGGTCGGTGAACATCGTCATGTCGGGGGTGGTCCCGGCGCCCAGATGGCGGGTCATGAACGCGCCGAGCGCGCGGACGAGGCCCTGTTCGTCCAGTTCGTCCGGCCGGGCGAGGACCTCCAGGAACGCGTCCGCGACCGCCATAGGGTCGGCGCGGTTCAGGGCGAGGAGCATCCGCTGGAGCGAGGCCCGCAGCTCGGTGTCGAGGCGTCCGACGGAGCCGAAGTCGATGAGGCCGAGACGGCCGTCGTCGAGCAGCAGGACGTTGCCGGGATGCGGGTCGGCGTGGAAGATCCCGTCCAAGACGATCTGCCGGAGGACGGTGTCGAGCAGGACGTGCGCCAGTCGCCCGCGGTCCAGGCCGCGGGCGTCGATCGACGGTCCCGCCTGGCTGAGCGCGGTGCCGGACAGGCGTTGCATCACCGGGACGCGGCCGGTGCACAGGTCCTCGTGCGGGTGCGGGATGCGGACGTCCGACCCGCGGGCCGTCGCGGCGGCCGCGACGGAGGCCATGTTCCGTGTCTCGACGCGGAAGTCGAGTTCCTCGCGCAGTGCGGCGGCGAAACCGTCCGCGAGATCGACCACGCCGAGGGAGCGCGCCCAGGCGGCGCGGGAGTGCAGGGTGCGCGCGAGCCGTCCGACGATGTCCAGGTCGCGTTCGACCAGGGCGCGGATGCCCGGCCGCTGGATCTTGACGACGACCTCCTCCCCGGAGGTGAGTCGGGCGGTGTGCACCTGCGCGACCGATGCGGCCGCGAGCGGGACGCGGTCGAACTCGGCGAAGACGTCCTCGGGTGAGGCGCCCAGTTCGTCGCGGATGATCTGTTCGATGTCCGGCCATGGGACGGGTGCGGCGCGGTCCTGGAGGCGTCCGAGTTCGGTGACGAACTCCGGCGGCAGGACGTCCCGCCGCGTCGACAGCACCTGGCCGAGTTTGACGAACGCGACGCCGCCCTCCTCCAGCGCCGAGGTCAGCGACCGCGCGAGCCGGGCCCGGCCCGCCGGGGTGCTCGGCCCGCGCCGGGCACGTCCGCGCAGGTAGGGGCCGAGGCCGCGGCGCAGGAACACGAACGTGATCTGCCAGTACCGGCGGGTTCGTGCCATCCGGGAGCGGACGCTGCCGAACCAGTACAGCGGCGACGGGGGCGTTGAGCAGCCGCCGCGCGCCGTACGCCATGATCAGCGTGCTGACGAGGGTGCCCACGGCGAAGGCGAGGAGGGCCGGGAGGGTCGTGACTGCACCCGGCGAGCATAAGAACGCAGGTCACGCCGTACCTCCCCCGGCCGAGGGAGCCCGCGACGGCCGCCGATCACCCGTGCGGTGACACGCGGTCAGAACTCGGTGAGCAGGTCTTTGAGGAACGCGGCGGTGCGAGACGGGCGGCACGCGCGGATGGACAGCAGGTCCATGACCTCCTGGTAGCGGGTCGCCTCGGGGCCGTAGGGGTAGCGCGCGCCGGTGAGCTGTTCGAGGTAGATGACGTCATCGAGGTCGTGCGCGGCGAAACGGACGATCGAGATCGGGCCGCCCAGCGCGAGGTGCCCGCCCGCCGCGAACGGCAGGACCTGCACGTTCACGTTGTTCATGCCTTCCGCGACCGCGATCAGATGCTCGATCTGGCCGCGCATCGTCTCGGGGCCGCCGATCGGGCGCCGCAGCGCCGCCTCGTCGATGATCGCCCACATCGTCGCGGGGGCGACCGGCCGGAACAGGATCTCCTGCCGGGTCATCCGGAGGGTGAGCCGCCGGTCGAGGCCGTCGTGCTGCGCGTCGTGGTACTCCAGGCCGATGACGGCCCGCGCGTAGTCGCGCGTCTGGAGCAGGCCGGGGATGTACTGCACCTCGTAACCGCGGATCGCGGTGGCCGACTGCTCCAGCCCGAGGTACTGCTCGAACCAGCTCGGCACGACGTCGCCGTACGCCTGCCACCAGCCCGGTTCTTTCGACTGCCGGACGAGCTCCAGTAGGCCCGCGCGTTCGTCGGCGTCGTTCACGCCGTACAGGTCGAGAAGATCGCGGACGTCACGGGCCTTGAAGCCGTGCCGTCCGAGTTCCAACCGGCTCATCTTGGACGCCGAGCCGCGGATCGCCGCCCCGGCCTGCATGCGCCCGATTCCCCTCTCCTCCCGCAGCCGTCGCAGTCGCGCGCCGATCTGCATGCGCAGTGCCGTGGGCCCGGCCTGCCGATTGTCCAGCACAAGATCTCCAGCGTCTCGTTCCTGACAACCCTCGGAGCTTCTCATAGCTAAAGGTGCGTGCGCAGGGATCCGTGAGACAGAGATATGTAACTTGCATTCTCCGGGTCCCGGTTCGGGGACCGTTCCGATTTCGGCGCCCTAACGCGGCGGGACGAGGAGGTCGAGATCGGCCCGGGTGACCCGGGCCCGCTCGGCCAGCCGGTCGCGGTCGGTGCCGGCCTCGCCCACGAGCTCCACCGCTCTGGTCAGCATCGTCGGCTGTTCCAGCGCCCTGACCTGCCCGGGTTCCTGCCGCCGCCACCCTCGGGAGCTCATCGCGCTCATCGCGTTGCGGTACGCGCCTTCTTTCATGATCCCCAGCGTGCGTGCCCGGTACAGCAGCGCGGCCATGCTGACATCCCACGTGTTCTTCAGCGCGGAGAGGCGGTCCCAATCGGGGATTCCGGGCAATTCCTGGGCGATGTCCTGCTCCGGCATCAGGAATTCCGCTGCGAACCGGTGTGCCTGATCTTCGACGATCCTGCCGCCGGGCTCCGCGTCGGCGTGCATCACCAGATGCCCCAGTTCGTGCGCTCCATCGAATCGGTTCCGCCAATAATCGCCTTTTGCCGGGTTGAAGAACACCATTGGACGCGGATGGACGCCCACGCTGAACGCGTCGACCCGCTCGGCCGCGTCCGGCAGGACGAGCACGATCACTCCCCGTGCCTCCAGCAGCCGCACCATGTGGGGCACCGGGCCCGGCTCGTCGAGCAGTGCCTTCCGCGTGACCCTCGCCGCCTCCACCGGGCCGCTCCCGGCGATCTCGTCCGGTGGCACGGAGTACTCCGGCAGGTCGACGGACGGGAAGTCGACGAGATCCTCCAGGGTCGCCACCACGTCGATGGCGATCCGCCCGTAGGCGAGGGCCTGGTCGCGCTCGATCTGCGTCGTCGACCTCAGTGACCGAAAATGGGCCCCGTCCATGGACACCGGACTACGCCCCGGCCGGAAGAACTCCACCGGCACGCCCAGCGCGATGGCCAGCCGCGACAGCGTCCCGTCCGACGGGCGGTGCACGCCGGCCTCGTACTGCCCGATCGCCTTCGGTGTCGTCCCGACGCTCTGCGCCAGCTGGTTCTTGCGCAGCCCCCTGAGCCGCCGGGCCAGCGTCAGCCGCTCGCAGTCGAACAGCAGCCCGGCGGCCCGCCGGGCCATCCGATCATCGTCCACTAAGCCGTTTCAGTGCTCGTCTCTGTTCGGAGCCGCATGGGCACATCGGCCTCATCGCTCCACAGCGGCAATGTCCGCTCGACGAGCTTACGACGTGGATCACGTCCGAGCGCCTCGTCACTCAGCTCCCGTACCCAGTGCCAGGCCGTCCCGCCGTCCGCGTTCCACCTGGGCCGCCCCAGGAAGAGCTCCATTTCCAGCGGCTCTTCGCTGGCGCTGTGGGCCAGCACCAGCGTCAACACCCCGGGCGTGTCGCGTGCGATCCCGAGGTCCAGCGCCAGCTGCGGGTCTTCGCTGTACCCCTGCCGCGCCACGGACTGCTTGGTCGGACTGTCGCGATCCCACCGGACGGCCCGGACGGCACCGAACTCGTGGCGCTTCGTCAGCATCCGGTACGGCCCGTACCGCCATCCCGGCGAGCCGTTCAGGTCGTCCCGGAAGACCCGGTCGTCGCCTTCGAAGATCCGGTCGATCTGCGACTCCAGCACGTCGAAGGCCCCGACCCCGAACGACCGCTCCTTGAACCCCGCCGCCCTGCTCAACCCCCCGAACACCGCCAGCGTGGCCTCGCGATGCGCCTCCTTCACGGCATGCAGGAAGCCGGCCGCATGTAGCTCGCCCCAAACCCTGCGTTCCTCCACGGCCCCCACGCTAGCGACCGCCACCGACAGAGTGTCCGCCGCGATCCCGGCCCGGCTCAGAAGCAGCCTTCGAACTCGGGCACCGAGGTGGTGAGCGCGAGGTTGGACGCGCCGAACCACCTGTGCAGCAGCCGCGCGGCCGTCCCGTCCTGGTACATCAGGGTCAGAGCCCGGTTGACCTTCTCGCACCCGTCCACGTCGCCGCTGCGCAACCCGACGCCGTACCGCTCGTCGGTGAAGGGCACATTCATGATCTTCACCCGGTTCCGGAACCGGGTCGCGAAGCCGGCGAGCACGAGATCACCGGTCGACACGGCATCGACGCCACCGTTGAGCAGCTTGCGGACGCAGTCGCTGTAGGACGGCGACGGGACGAGCCGTGGCTTGATCCCCAGACCGGTCACCACACGCTCTGTCGAGACCGACCCGCTGGCCTGGCACATGCGGCGTCCCGCCAGGTCCCGCACATTCTGTACGCCGTTCTCCTCTTGGCGCACCATGATGTCCTGATGGGCGACGTAATAGGGCCCACCGAAAGTGACGAGCTTGGCACGGTCAGGCGTAATCGAGTAGGAGGCCAGAACCAGGTCTACGGAGTGGTCATTCAGCAAATCTTCCCGATTGGCGGACGTCACCGTCCTGAACGTGACCCTGGTGGCCCCCACCTGCTTGGCGATGTAGGACCCCACATCGACTTCGAAGCCGCGGTACGTCCCCTTTTCCAGCAGTGCCAGCCCCGGCTGGTCGGCCTTGACCCCGATCACAAGCGTGTCCTTGCCGGAGACCGATGCCGTGGCCGCCGTGCATCCGGTGAGCCCCAGGCATGCCACCGCCACACCACGAGCGAATGCGCTGTTCACGCGCCACAGCTACCAACCGAAAACGACCCGAAGGTGAACATCTGGAAACGCCCGAACAGCTAGACTCGCCATAGTTTCCGGCAATCGGCGGGGTTACTTGGGGCTGACCGGCTTGAGGGGAGTGGCCTTGCCTTCGGCTACCAGACGTTCGTGTTGCTGCCACCCCTGGAGCCACTTCCAGCCGGAGCCGAGGGCGGCGGTCATGGCGGCGATCATGAAGGTGGTGAGCTGGGCCTCGTCGAGGTGGGCACCGGGGACGACCTGGGCGACCAGACCGGCGAACCAGCCGGCGGCGACGACGAAGACCGGGGTGAACAGCGCCACGAAGCGGCCCAGTTTCGACGCCTCGGACTCCGGGGCTTGGACTGTCGCGTTCTCCGCAGGTTCCGACACCGGGATCACCCGTCCTTTCTTCCGCACTCAAGAGTGACGCGGGACGCGACTGTCCGCACGCGTGCGACCACCATCGGTCAGGTTACGGTGGCGCGGAAGTGCCGGGAGGGAAAGGGATGGATTCCTGCTGCTGGCGTCGGTCACGGGGGACAGGCGCGGCCGGAGTACGGGGTGGCCGATACCGCCTTCCAGTGCTTGTGGGACGGGGCGCTGAAGTGGATCCGCAGGCAGTCGCCGCCTCGGGCGGCCCGGCGCAGCGACTTGATCAGTTTTTGGCCGAGGAGGGTTCCGGTCACCTCGCACACGATCTGCATGGGCAGCGCGTGGGTGAGGAGCTCGCAGGCCACGTGGCCCGTCGCGGTGACGATGGCACCTCCGGCGCCGCCGTCGCCTAATCGGTTGGCTTGGCGTCGCGTCGCCGCCCGGCCGATCGTGATGTCGCACGATTTCGCCGAACACTGGGTGGACGGGTGGACCGGTTCGCACTTGGCGGCAAGGCAGGTGCTCAGGCTCAGCGTGAGGACGGCCGCGGTGATGGGGCGCACCGCTTCAGGTCACCATGTTCGGACGGGAATGGACGGTTGCTTGCTGGTTCGGGATGGGTTGTCCGATCGGCATGGCGAGGTCCTCCCTAGGTGACGTCCTGACGGGAGCGGGCGACATGGGCGCGGAGTTGGTTCCGCCCGCGGACGCCCAGCCGCGAGTAGAGGGAGCGCAGCCTGCGGTACATCGAGCGCTCGGAGCAGTAGAAGTGCTTCGAGATCTCGGCGACGGTGGCCGTTCCGCAGAGCAGGCGGATCAGTTCTTCGTCTTCGTCTTCGCTGGTCGGCGCCGATGTGGGGCCGCGGGTCAGGTACGTGCCGGCGAGAGTCAAGAGGACATCCTTGTAGCACTGTGTCGGCAGGAGCATGTTGAGCACCCAGGTCGCGCCGTGGTGAATGGCACGGTGCGTCTGGTGCCCGGTCAGGTCGCGGACGACGCCGAGGACGGCGACGCCGGGATGTTCGTCGGTCAGTTCGTGCAGCCGCCGGGCGTTCACCTCGGTGAAGACGGGGAGCACCACCAGCGGCGGCCGGTCTCGGCGGACGGCGGACGGCACGTCGCCGGTGAAGGCGCAGCGGACGCCGAGCCCGTCCAACCAGGACGTATAGGGCTCGAACTGGTCGCCGAGGCTGTCACAGATCACCATGACGCCGGCCGTCCGGCTCATCAGGCGGAGTTCTCCCACCGCGCCTCCCTCGGGTCGCTCTTACGGGTAGTACGTAGCGACTAGGGGGGCTTGGGTTCACCGTTCGCGGCGGGAGGTCCGTGGATGGTCGGCGAGCAGGGTCGCGAGCGCGAAGAGCAGGACGGCGGCGGGGGCACTCCACGGGGTGGTGGCCCAGGTGCGGCCGAACAGCGCGCCGAGCCCGGTCTCGTGCGCGCCGCCGGTGCCGGGGAGGGTGACGAGCGTCCAGGTCAGCGCGCCGCCGAGCATGCCGAGAACCGAGGAGCGCCACACCGTGAGCGTCACCGCGACGGCGGAGGACAGCAGCGACGGGCCGAGCCATGCGGAGATCAGTTCGCTCGTCCGCAGCGCGTCGCCGGCGAACCCGGCGGTGGCCGAGGCGACGAGCGCGGCGGCGGCGTCGCAGCCGAGGACGAGCGTCAGCCGGGCGAGGAAGACGGCGCGCGGGCCGATCGGCAGCGTCCGCAGCAACTCGCCGCGCGGATCGCGGCGCGCCCCGCGGACACAGAGCGCCCCGGCCAGCACGATCAGGGTGACCGCGGCACCGAAGAGGCGGGTGGCCGCCGCGCCGGGCGTGGTCAGCGCCAGCAGGACGGCCCCGGTCAGGCCGATGACCGACAACGCGGGCAGGGCGCGTGGCAACAGCCTGACCTGCGCCGAGGTGAGCTCGGCGGCGGTGCGGACCGCCTCGGCCAGCGAGGGCCGGGCGGATGTGGCGCGCTGGACGGGGCGCGCGCGCCGGGCCGGTGACCCGTGCTGGGCCGGCCGGGCACGCTGGGGGGCGTGCGCCGGCGCGTGCCGCCGGCGGGATCGGGTGGACCACGGCGGCCGGGCGGTGCGGCGGGACGGGGCGTGGCGAGCGGGCAGCCGGCCGCCGAGGAGGGCCGTGTAGGACGGGACGTCGGGGTCACCGGTCAGGCGGCGGTCGGCGGCACGGGCCGCGCGCGCGATCTCTTCCTTGGACAAATGCGTCACAGCGACTCCTGCCTTTCCACCAACGATCGCATGAGCCTGGCCCGCACGTGCGACATCCTGCTCTTCACCGTACCGACGGGTATACCGAGCACGGCTGCCACGTCGCGGTATGGCAGCTCATCCACCAGCGCCAGGACGACGACTTCGCGGAGGTGTTCGGGGAGCTCGGTGATGGCGTCGGCGAGCGTTTCGCGGGCGGCGGCCGACAGGACGCTGGCCTCAACGTCGGCACCCGGGTCAGGGACGTGCGAAGCCTCCTCCAGCGGGGCCAGCGCGAACTCGCGACGGCGCAGCCGGTTGTGGGCCTGGCGGCGGGCGACGCCGAGCAGCCAGCCGCGGACGGACGACTCGCCGCGGAACCGGCACGCGGACTGCCAGACTGCCAGCCAGACTTCCTGGAGGATCTCCTCCGCCTGGGGACGGCTGGACGTGAGGCGCAGGAGGAGGCGGAACATGGCGGTGCTGTGCCGGTCGTACAGCACCCGCAGGGCGGGCTCGCGTCCACGGCACACTTCGGCCATGAGTTCCTCGTCGCCGATGTCACCGCCCGGCAGGTCATAGCTGTCGGTATCTGTCATGGTCCTGCTCCCCGATAGCCATCGCCGAGCCTCCCGGCAACCGCCGTCCTCGGACGAGCCGTAACTGGCAGTCCTGGCAGCCGGAAAAGTTCGGGCATCGCTCGTTACCGCGGTGAGACTAACGGCCATCACCATCCGTGGACACCCTTGGCCGAGTGCTCCTGTGTAGTTCGACCCCGAAACCATTTTCAAGGTCATCAAGTTGAATGACTGAATAAGGTCAAGGTCGCCAGCTCAGCGCATGTGGACCCGGTGTGCGAGGGCTTCGCGGGCACGCCTCATCGCCTTGCGAACACGGTCGCCGACGCAATGCGACTTGGACGAAAGTCGTCACGGTACGTGGCATGGTTCTAGCGCATCGTCAGCGCCGAGTGACATTACTGCCAGCTTCACAGCCACCTCTTGAACACCGCTGGCACGCAACACAGATCATGGCAGTCACCTTGTCCCGGTCGGTTTGAGGAGGCGGCTAATTCGTCGCCCGGGAGGCGGAGGTGCACGAGTCGTTTCGGCACCAGGTCAGGGCGGCTGGAACTCCATGAGGATTTCCAGTGAACCGTCAGCACGCCCAGGGAAGGGAAAGAAATGCCGGTCAACGCGACGGAGGGCACGACGACCCCCGGTTCGGACATGGACTTCGATGTCGACTTCGACCTCGACATCGACAGCTCCCTGGTCACGGTCACCACCGGGCCATCCGTGACGAGCCACTCGGTCTGCACTCCGGGCTGTACCAGCCCAGGCGGCGGCAGCTTCTGCAGCTGGTGCTGCTGCTAGTCCGATGAGGGCCGGCTCCGACCTTCGGGCGGGGTCGGAGCCGGCCGCTCAGAACTTTTCCGGTGGAGTGCGCGTCCAGCCGGGGAGAGGGAATTCCGGGTGTCCCAGTCACCAGTCGAGGTGAGGCCGCCGATCTTCGAGGCATGGCCTGCCGGGATGCTGCGTGCGCCGGTGCTGCCCGTGGGGTTCCGCCTCGACCCGCTGCCCGGCGCCCCCGGATTACCGGGCGTCCGGGACGCGCTGCGGCTGCTCCGCGCCGCGGCGTCCGACGCGTGGTTCATGGCGGCGCTGGAACTGGCCAGCCCCGACCTCGTCCGCGGCGTCCGGTCCGGGCTGGCCGGGACGGGGGAGGGCGGCGTCATGCGCACCGCGCTCGCCGTCCACCGGTACGCGCGGCGGGCCGCGACGAGGCCGACGCCGTTCGGCCTGTTCGCGGGTGTGACGGCCGTGGCGTTCGCCGGCAACACCAAGGTCGGCTGGTCGGAGCCGGCGGGTCACCGCGTCGTGGCCCGCGCCGACACCGCCGTCCTCGCCCGGCTGGCGCGTGTCCTGGAGCTGGACGCGACGGTGCTGCCGTGGCTGCGCGTCCAGACCCACCAGCTCGTGGAGACCCATGGCGACCGAGTGGTCATGCCGAATCCCACGAATCCGGACATCGATCCGGGCAGCGATGGCAGGGCGGTCACCTCGGTCCGGGCGACACCGGTCGTGCTCGCGGCCATCGAGCTGGCGCGGCGTCCCGTCGCGGTGCGCGAGCTCGCCGCCGCGCTGCTCGCCCGGTTCGCGCGGGCGACGGAGCAGGCCGTCCTGCGGCTGGTGCGCGGACTGGTCGCCGAACAGCTCCTCGTCACCGAGCTCCGGCCGCGGCTCGGCCCGGCCGACCAACTGGCCGAGATGCACGCCACCCTCCACCGCATCGACCGCGAAGCCGCGACCGCCGGCGGCACGGACGCCCGGGTCGGGGACGCGGAGGTCCGGGCCAGGGTGGACGTGCTCACCCGGGTCGTCGGCGCTCTTCCGGATGCCGCACCGCAGGAGGTCGTGCGGCTGTTGCGGGACGTCCGCGACGACGCCAACGCCTACACCAACTCCGCCGTCCACGTGGATCTCGGGCTTGGACATCGGGTGCAGTTGCCCGCAGACGTCGCCTCCGAGGGTGCGCGGGCCGCCGAGGTGCTGTGGCGGCTCGCCCCTCCCCTGCTGGGCACGCCCGCGCTGCGCGGGTACCACGCCGAGTTCGTCGAGCGGTACGGTCTCGGCCGGCTCGTGCCGATCAAAGAGCTGCTGGACGCCGATCGGGGGCTCGGCGCGCCCGCCGGGTACTCCTGGCCGCCCGGTCCGCGCGGCGGCCCCACCGAGGGCGAGGACACGCCGGGCGTGCGGCCGCACGGCATCGCGCGGCTCCTTGCCTCGCTGGTCTTCGAGGCGGTGCGTGACGGCCGCCGCGAGGTCGTGCTGGACGACGCGCTCGTGGACGCGCTGTGCGAGGGCGAACACGACCCCGCCTCCGCGCCGCCCGGGTTCGAGCTCTACCTGCACGTCGTCGCGGCGGACGAGGCGGCCGTCGATCGCGGCGACTTCCGTCTCGTGGTGTCGCCGAACCCCGGCTCCCACCTGGACGGCTCCACGTTCGGGCGGTTCGCCGACGTGCTCGCCGAACCGGCGCGCGACATGCTCGCCGGCTGCGCCCGCGACGCCGTTCGCGGGGAGCCGCTCCCGGTCGTCGTCCGCTACGAGCCGAGGCACGCGCGCAGCGGCAACATCGCCCGCGACCCCGGCTGGACGGGGACGCGGCTGTCGGTCGGGGTCACCGCGCTCCCGGACACCGGGGAGAGCCACCCGGAAGGCGACCCGAAAGGCGGCCCGGCAGGCGGCCCGGAGGAGCTCGACCTGGACGACATCGCCGTCGGCGCGTCGCTCGGTGGGCTCTACGCGGTGCACACCCCGAGCGCCAGGGCCGTCCGGCCGCTGTTCTACAACATGCTCAACGTGCTGACGCAGGCACCGAACGCGGTGCGGCTGCTGTGCGAGATCGCCTTCGAGCACCACCAGATGTGGTCGCCATGGGACTGGTCGGCGATGGGAGCGGCGCCCTACCAGCCGCGCGTCCGCTACGGCCGGACGGTGTTGTGGCCGGCGACCTGGTCCCTGGAGCCGCTGCGTCCGGATGCGCCGGACCCGGCGCGGTTCGCGGCGGCGCTGGCGGACTGGCGGGACCGCTGGGCCGTCCCGGCGCGGATCCTCGCCACCAGCAACGACCAGCGGATCCGCCTCGACCTGCGGGACGGCTGGGACGTGGAACTGCTCAGGAACGAGCTGAAGCGGGGCATGAGCCTGGTGGCGCAGGAGGTCCCGGGCGGTGAGGATTTCACCGACGGCTGGTTCTCCCCGGGCGACACGTCCCCTGACACACCGGGCGGCGCAGGCGCAGGCGCCTGCGCGGAGGGGGCCGAGGCCGGGTACGTCGCGGAGATCGTCCTGCCCGTCCGGCGGCGCGAGCCCGACCGGCGCTCGCGCCCGACCTGGTCGCCGCCCCGGGCGGGACGTCCGCGCGTGATGCAGCCTGGAGCGGACTGGCTGTTCGCCAAGCTGTACATGGCGCCGGAACGCAGCGACATGTTCGTCCGTGACCATCTGCCGGAATTCGTGGACAAGGCGCTCGCGCTCGGCGGCGTGGACCGCTGGTTCTTCATCCGCTACACCGACCCCGCGTTCCACATCCGGGCGCGCCTGCATGGGGACGCCGCCGCTTTGAACGGACCGGTGCTCTCCCTGCTGCACGACACCGCCTCGGCCTGGGAACACGCAGGGCTCGCCGGACGGATGGTCCTGGACGGCTACGACCCCGAATACGAACGCTACGGCGGCCCCGAGGCGATGGACGCGGCGGAGCGCTTCTTCCAAGCCGATTCGGAGGCGACGGTAGGGCTGCTGCGACTCGCCCGGGAACACGGGTTCGATCCGGTGGAGCTGGCCGCGATCGGGGTCGCCGCGATCGTCCACGCGTGGGGCGGACCGGTCGAGCCGGACCTGGGCGCCGTCGAGCCACGCTGGCGGGACGATCCCGTCGCGGCCTGGCTGTCGACCACCGGGTCCGCCCATGACGTCCCGCCGGGGTTCCGGCGGGACAGGCACCGCAGGGCCGCGCTCATCGACCCGGCCGGCGGGTGGCCGGGCCTGCGTGGGCTGCCAGGCGGCCCTGCGGTGCTGTACCTTCTCGACCGCCGGAACGCATCACTTCCGGCCTACCGGGACCTCACCCGGAACGTGGTCGAACCGTGGACGCCGGAGAGCCGTATCGTCGGCAGTCTCCTCCACATGCACTGCAACCGGATCATCGGTGTCGGCGGCCTTGAGCGGGAGGCCGCCGCGATGACACTGGCCCGCGCGTGCGCGCTCCACCACGCCGAGCGTCGCCGCCATACCCGGAAGGAAGATCCTTGACCCCCGCTCCCCCCGCGCCCCCCGCCTCTCCCACGCCCCCCGCCTCCCCTGTGGTTCCGCCCCCCGCCGTGACACACCCGACCGCCTCGCGCGAGGTGGCCGAGCACGTCCTGACGAAGATGCGCGACCCGGCGCACGTGGCCGAGATCGCCGGAAACCCGCGCAACAAGATCCCCTACTACGGGCTCTCCACATGGCACCCCGTCTCGCTGGCACACGGGCATCCGGGCGTCGCGCTGGCGGCGGCGCAGGCCGCCGTCCAGGACGACCGCTGGCTCCCGATGGCACACGCGCACATCACGGCCGCGCTCGACTCGGTGCGCACCCATCCGCCGACCGGGCTCTACTGCGGCCCCGCGGCGATCCTCGCCGCGGTCACCGCCGCCCGCCGCGCCGGCGCGTCGTACCGGCGGCTGCACGCCAGGCTCGTCCCCTGGGTGGCCGACGACCTGCTCAGACGCTGCGCCGAGGAGGCCCAGCTGCGCGCCCGGGGGCCGGGCGTCGGCTGGCACGGCTACGACGTCGTCGCCGGTATCGCCGGCCTCACCCGGCTGCTGATGATCGTCGCGGCCGAGCCGTCCGGCGACCGCGCCGTCCTCGACCATGCCCGGCGGGCGGTACAGGCCGGGCTGGAGCAGCTGGTCGCCGTCCTGCGGCCGGTGCGGGTGGACGGCCACGAGGTCCCCGGCTGGTGGGTGCCCTCCCGGCTGCAACCGACCGCGGAGGACGAGCGGGCCTACCCGCTCGGCGACTTCAACGCCGGGTTCGCGCACGGCCCGGCGGGGCCGATGAGCGTGCTGGCCGCCGCCGCGTCGTGCGGGATGGCGCCGGCGGGCGCCGAGGAGAGTGCGTCCCACGCCGCGCAATGGCTGGCCGAACGGGCGCTGCGGGACGAGGCCGGGCCCTACTGGCCGTGCCGCGTCACCTGGCAGGAGCAACTGGACGGTGCCCCGGACGGCGAGGTGATCTCGCGGAGCGCCTGGTGCTACGGCGCGCCCGGGCTCGGCCTCGCGCTGGACGCGGCGGGCCGCGCGTTCGCCCGTCCCGAGTGGTCGCGCCTCGCGCTGGAGGGGATGCACGCCGTTTTCGCCCGCCCCCGCGACGCCTGGCATCTGGACGGCCTCACCGTCTGCCACGGCACGTCGGGCCTGCTCGCCGCCTCTCACCGGCTGGCCGGGAGCGAGGGGGGAGGAAGCCTCGGCGGGCACGCGGCGCGGCTCGCCGGCGAGATCACCGCCGCCTACGATCCGCGGCTCCCGTTCGGCTACCGGCACGCCGTCCCGGCGACGGAGACCGGGACCCTGGACGAGCGGCGGTTCATGCTCGACGTGGCCGGCGTGCTGGACGGCGCGGCCGGCGTCGCCGCCGTCCTGCTGACTGTGGACGAGCACGGTGTGGACAAGCAGGGTACGGACGAGAGCGGCACGGCCGGGGGGCCGAGCCTGCTCGCCGAGCTGGCGTTCGGCGCATGAACGGCAAGCGTCCGGCTCGCGTGCTCGTCGGGGCGACGGGATCGATCGCGATCCTCCAGCTGCCGGCGTTCCTCGGCGCGCTGCGCTCGGTCCGCCTGGACCTCAAGGTCGTCCTCACCCCGACGGCCGACCGGTTCCTGCCGGCCGCGACCCTCGCCCACCTGATCGAGACGGTCACGGACGGCGACCCGGGCGACGGGCACGTTCGGCTGTCCCGCTGGGCGGACCTGCTGGTCGTCCTGCCCTGCACCGCGCACACGCTCTCCAACCTGGCCCACGGCGCCGCACCCAACCTGCTGACCAGCACCGCCCTCGCGCACCGCCGCCCGCTGCTGATCGTCCCGGCGATGAACGCCGACATGTGGGCCTCACCCGCGGTGCGGCGCAACGTCGCGACGCTGCGCGAGGACGGCCATCACCTGGTCGAGCCGGTGGCGGCGCAGGTCTACGAGGCGGCGAGCGGCGGCATCGTGCCCGGGATCGCGCCGCCGCCCATCGAGGAGCTCGTCGCGACGGTCAAGGCCGAGCTGCGCGGGCGCCTCGCCCCGATGCCGCGGGAGTGCGTCGGCCCGGCACTGCGGGAGGCGGGCGCGTGACCCGGCCGCCGGACGCGGTGCGGGCCGAGGGGCTCGGCTTCCGCTACGGCGAGGTGATCGCGCTGGACGGGCTGGACCTCGCGGTCGGGACCGCGGAGATCACCGCCGTGCTCGGCCCGAACGGTGCGGGCAAGACGACCTTCCTGCGGCAGGTCTGCGGCCTGGCGCCCGTCCAGGCCGGCACCCTGACCGTCCTCGGCGTGCGCATCGGCCGGGAGCCCGCCGCGCTGCGCCGCGCCCTCGGAGTCGTCTTCCAGGAGCCCACCCTGGACGCGGAGCTGACCGTGCTGGAGAACCTCGTCCTGCACGGACGGCTGTTCGGGATGTCCCGCTCGGCGGCCCGGTCGGACGCCCGGAGACTGCTCGGCGACTTCGGGTTGGACGGACGGTCGGGCGACCGGATCCGGCGGCTGTCGGGCGGGCTCGCACGGCGGGTGGAGCTGGTGCGCGCGCTGCTGCACCGGCCGCGCCTGCTCGTCCTGGACGAGCCGACGACCGGCCTCGACCCGGAGGCGCGCGCCGCCTTCTGGAACGACGTCCGCGCGCAGGTGACCGCCGCCGGGACCACCGTGCTGTTCTCCACGCACTACATGGACGAGGCGGAGGTATCGGACCGGGTGCACGTCGTCGCGGGCGGGCGCACCGTCGCCTCCGGCAGTCCCCTCGAATTGCGGACGTCCGCGGGCGCCGGGTCCGTGCACCTCGCCGTCGCCGCGCCGGGGCCGCTGCTGACCGTCCTCGGCGCCGCCGGCATCCTGGCGATGGAGGCGCCGGGCGGCGTGCTCGTCCCGCACCACGACCCGGCCTCCTCGGTGCACGGGCTCTGCGCGCTCGCCGCCCGGCACGGGCTGCACATCGACCGGGTGGAGCTGCGGCTGTCGTCCCTCGAAGAGGTCTTCCTGTCGTGCGTGGCGGCGCCATGACGCACCGCTCGCCCGGCGTCATGACAGGGCACCATCTCGTCTGCGTGTACCTGCTGTGCCAGCGCGACCTGTTGCGGCACGTCCGGAACCGGGGGCTGCTGCTGTCCAGCGCCGGCCAGGTCGCGGTGATGCTGCTGGTGTTCGGCGTGGCGTTCCAGGGCATGGTGGACGAGGTGGACGGCATCCCCATGCGCGTCTACGTCTTCCCCGGCATCGCCTGCATGAACGTCACGCTGACCGCGCTGACCAGCAGCGTCAGCCTGGCCTGGGACCGCACGTACGGGTTCGCTCGCGAGCTGCTGGTCGCCCCGATCCCGCGCTGGGTGCTGCCCGTCGCCAAGACGTGCAGTTCCGCGGTGCTCGCCCTGACCCACATGGCCGCCCTGCTGCCGCTCGCCGCCGTGCTCGGCGTGCGCGTCACCCCCGCGAGCCTGGCGGGGACGCTCGCGGCGGCCGTGCTGCTGAGCGTCTCCTTCGGCGCGCTCGGCGTGCTGCTGTCGGTGGCGGCCGGCCGGCCGGAGACCGTCGCGGCGCTGATGGGCGTCGCGATGACGCCGCTGTTCATGCTGTCCGGCGCCGTGTTCCGCGCCGACACCCTGCCCGCCTGGATGCGGGCACTCGTCGGCGTCAACCCGATGACCTACGCCGTCGACCTGCTGCGGGCCGGGCTGCTCGGCTCGGGCGCGCCCGCCGCCGCGCCCTGGCCCGCCGCCGTCGCGGTGCTCGCGGCGATCGGCGCGCTTTCACTGGCGGGCGCCGCCCGGCTCTCCGCGCGGCTCGTCCGATGAAACACGCGACGGTCGGGGTGAACCTCGCGGGGACACGGCGCTACGTACGGGCCATGGTGCCTCTGTCGCTGCTGCGGGCGGACGCCCGCCGGGTCGGGCTCGCCGGGTTCGCCGCGCCGCTGGCCACCGCGCTGCTGGTGGCCGTCGCCGGCGCGGCCGCCCGCGCGTCCGGCCAGACCGGCGCCGGCGCCGTCGGGCTGTCGACCGTGCGGGTCGCCGCGATGGCCTTCCCGATCGCGATCGGGTTCGCCGCCGCCACGGTCGTCACCAGGGAGCGGATCATCGAGCTACAACTGTCGCTGCCGTCGCCGTACTGGCATTCCGTGCTGCGCCGAGTGGGGATCCTGCTCGCCGCGTCGGTCGTCCTCGCCTGGCTGCTGATCGGCGGCCTCGATCTGGTCGGGGCCTGGAACCATCCGGCGCCGCTGCTGCTCGCCCCGCTGATCCCCGTCGGCCCCGGGGTCACGTTAGCCGGGGTCGGCGCCGTCGGCGGGCTGGTGCTGCGGTCGGGCGCGGCCGCCACGGTCTGCGTGCTGATCGTGTGGCTCGCGCAGTCCCCGGTGGCGCGGCTCGGCACGCACTGGCTGACCGGGCGCCTCGCCCTCGTCGCCGCCGGGACGGCCCTCACCGTCGCCGGAGTCCTGCTCGCCTGCCGGGACACCGAACGCCTCCTCGAACGGAGCCGGCAATGACCGCCCCGGCACCGGGGAAACAGGCGGTGTCCCGGGTCCGCGGCCGCCTCCCGCTGGCCGGGCTCATCCGCTACGAGGGCCTGATGCTCGTCCGGCGACGGTCGTCGCTGGTGGTCGTCGCGCTCATCGCGGTCGTGCTGCTGATGGGCCTCACCGACCCGCGACGGCACGGAGCGGCGGCGGTGGCCGCGTGGGCGAACCTGCTGATGTACATCGTCCCCATGGGCGTCGGGGTGCTGCTGTCCGACCGGCTCGTCCGGGAACGTGACGAGGGGCTCGGAGACCTCCTGAACTCCACCCCCGTCCCGCCGTGGCGGCGCGCCGTCGTCGTCCTCGCCGGCGCGTTCGCCGGGCCGTACGCGCTCGTCGCGGGGACGCTGCTGGCCGTCGGCGCCGTCCACAGCGTCCTGGACGGCGGCCCGGAGGCGATCGGCGCGGCGCTGCTGCTGTCGGTCGCGATGATCCTGCCCGGACTGCTCGTCGCCACCGCCGTCGCGTCGCTGCTGGCGCTGCTGATGCCGCTGCCCGCCGCCCGCGTCCTGCTGGTGGCGTACTGGCTGTGGGCGTGCATGCTCAACCCGAACGTGATCCCGATCCCGTCGACGACCGGGACCCTGCTCTCGCCGCTCGGCGAGTACGTCGCGATCTCCGTCGGCGGCGAGCGCTCGTACCAGGGGCTGGGACTCGCCGTCCTGTCCCCCGACGTCACGGCGGGGACCGCGGTGCTGTCGGCGGCCGCGCTCGTCCTGGCCGCGCTCGCGCTGATGGCGGCGGCCCTCGTCATGGTCAACCGGAACCGCCTCGCGGCGGGTTACCGTTGGGAGTAGCGGTGCGGATCGTCACCGAGAACCTGAGCAAGACCTACGGCGGCGGGGTCGTCGCGCTCGACCACGTGTCGCTGGACCTCGGTCCCGGCATGGTGGGCCTGCTCGGTTCCAACGGGGCCGGCAAGACGACCCTCATGCGCATCCTGGTCGGGGTCGTCCGCCCCACCGGCGGGCGCGCCTCGCTGGGCGGACGCGATATCACCGACCGGCGCCGGCGCCGCGACCTGCAACGCGTCCTCGGCTACCTGCCGCAGGAACTCGCGCTCTACCCGGAGCTGACCGCGCAGGAGTTCGTCGAGTACATCGGGCTGCTCAAGGGCCTGTCCGCCCGGCGCCGCCGGGAGGAGGCGCGGCGGCTGCTGGACCTGGTCGGCCTCGCCGCGTTCGCGGACCGCCGCGTCCGCGGGCTCTCCGGCGGCATGTGCCGCCGGGTCGGCATCGCGCAGGCGCTGCTCGGCGACCCGGAGCTGCTCATCGTGGACGAGCCGACCGCCGGGCTCGACCCCGAGGAGCGCATCCGATTCCGGTCGCTGCTGGCGGAACTGGGCGGCGACCGGACGGTCCTGCTGTCCACGCACATTCTGGAGGACGTCGCGCAGACCTGCCCGCAGCTCGTCGTGCTGGACCACGGGCGCGTGCTCTTCCAGGGGTTGACCGCCGACCTCCTGGAGACCGTGCGAGGCCGCGTCTTCCTCGTGCCCGCCGACGGGCTCGAACCGCCCGGCAGCCTCGTCCTCGGTACCGTCGCCGCGGCGTACGGGCAGGCCAAACGGGTCGTGACCAGCGCGCCGGGCGACTCCGCCGAACCCGTCCCGGTGTCCCTCGAAGACGCCTACGCCTACCTGCTGCACTCCTCGCGGACGGGACAGCGCGCCGGGAGCGGCATCAGATGACGGCCGTCCCCCGCCACCGTTTCGGCCGCCTGGACGAGGACGTGCGCCAGGCCCTGTCGGCACATCCGCCCGAGGGCACCGTCGGAGTCGGTCAGGTGGGGCCTGCGAAGGAACTGGACATCCGCGACGTCGGTGAGCGCGCCCTGCTGTGGTGCACCCAGCGGCTCCCGTTCTTCGACCCGCGGCGCCGCCGCCCGCCCGCCGACCCGGACGCGTTCCCCGAAGGGCCGCTGCTGGAACTGGTCATCCTGTGCCGGCTCTCGGCCGAGCGCGGCGGGTTCGGCGCCGTGACGAGGCTGGAGACCGACCGGTCGCTGGACCTGGCCGCCGCCGTCCTCGCCGGACCGGCCTGCCAGGAGCGGTTCGCCCGCGTCCACTCCCTGTTCCCGTACTACGCCGCGCTCGCGATCCTGCTGGAGCGGACGGGCCGGACCCCCGTCCCGCATCTGAACTCCTACCTGCGCGACCGGGTGGCCGCGGCCGGCGGCTCCACCCACGCGCTGGCCCGGACGGCGGCCGGGCTGCTGGAACTGCGGTACTACCTCGACCTCGGCGCGGTCGAGCACCTGCTGCCACCGGTGAGCGACCTGATCGGCCGCTCGCTGCTCGCGGAGCGGCTCAGCCTCTGCCACCTGTCCGACCTGGACGCCTACGCGATCACGCATGTCATCTTCGCCGTGACCGACATGGGTGCGCGCCCCTACCCGCGCGGCGAGACGATGGGGAACGCGCGCGCTCTCGTACGGCTCCTCCTCGCCGAGTACGTGGCGTGGCGCAACTGGGACCTGACCGCCGAGCTGTTGCTGTGCTGGCGCGCGCTCGGCCTCCCCCCGGACGGCCTCACCGACCTCGCCTGGCGCTGCCTCCAGGGCGACCAGCGCCCAGACGGCCTCGTCCCCGGCCCGCACCACGACCCCCGGGACGGCGGGGGACCCGGCCAGATCTTCGCCACCTGTTACCACACCACCCTCGTGACGGCCATGGCCGCGATCGTGTGGGAGGCGCCCGATGCGTCCTGAGACGTTCGAACGCTCGGCCGCCTGGCTGGCCGGCCTGTTCGCGGACGAACCGACTCAGGACCCGTGGGCCGCGATGTACGGCCTGGCCGGGCTGGGTCTCTGTTCGGCGCCGGCGACCGTCCTGAAGAACGCCGCCGCGCGCTGCGCCGATCTCCTCGCCCACGTGGACCTCACGTCGTACGACCCGACGCTCGTCCGGCTCACCCACTGCACGCTGGAAGCCCTCGGCTTCCCCGCCCTCAGCCCTCCGGTCGCGGTGCCACCACCCCCCGAATGGCCCGCCGACACCGACCCGTACGACCTGCTGACCAAGGGACCGGACGAGCTCCGGGACTGCTGCGACGCGATCAGCGCCGTCACCGGCTTCGGAGCGGATCCGCTCCAGGTTCCGACGGCCTTTCGCGAACCGGCCGCCGCGCTGGTGCTGCCCGCCCTGGCCATCCGGGCGCTGCGCTGCGCCGACCTGGAGCTGGGCGCGCTCCTCCTGCGGACCACGGGCTACCTCGATCACCCCATACCGGCCGAACCGGTGGGGTTTCTCGCCGCTCGCCAGTGGCCGGACGGCCGCTTTGGCGACTTCCACGGACTCGCCGAACGGACAGGAATCCCGGAGCTCCGGCTCTACCTGCCCGTCACGGTCGGATGCCTGTGGACGTTGGCGGAGGCATGTACACCCGGATACCGCCTCATGGAGGGTTGACGATGGATCCCGCGCAGCGCGTACTGTCCCTGGCACTTGGATACCGGGGGACGGCGCTGGTCGGCACGGCCGTCCGGCTGGGCGTCCCCGACCTGATCACGCCTCCGGGCGCGACACCGGACGGGCTCGCCCGCCGCACCGGCACCGACCCGATTCGGATGAGGCAGTTCCTGGACGCGTTGGCGGCCATCGGGATCGTCCATTCCGTCCCCGGCGGCCTGTACTCACTGACCGAGGAGGGGCGGCTGCTGACCACCTCGGCGGACAACCCCCTGCGGCACATCGCGCGGGTGGCGGCCGAGATGTCCGCGCCCGCCGCCACCGCCCTCGCCGAGGGCATGAGCGGCGCGAGCCCATTTGAGAAGCACTTCGGGACCCACTTGTACAACCGTCTCAACGAACGTCCGGATCTGGCGTCGGCGTACGGCCACGCCATTCCGGCACCGGGCCTGTTCGACGCGGTCGCCACCGCCTACGACTTCTCCGGAAAACGTGTCATCGATCTGGGTGGCGGTCTCGGTGACCTGTTGGACCGAATCCTTGTCAAGCACACCACGGCGCGTGGCACGCTGGTGGAACTGGAGGCGACGCTCAACGCGACTCCCAGCCCGCAGGGGATCGAGCGGGTCGGCGCGGACATTCGCACATGGGTGCCGCCGGGCGGGGACGTCTACATACTGTGCCGTGTCCTGGCGAACTGGGACGACGAGACGGCCGCGAAGATCCTTCGTAACTGCCAGGCGGCCCTGAACGAACACGGGCACCTGCTCATCATCGAAATGGTTCCGCTGCCGGGGGAGACGGAGCACGCCCTGGGCGACCTGGATCTGCTCCTGCATTTCGGCGGACGGCTCCGTCCGCTGGCCGAATGGCACGACCTCTTTGCCGCCGCCGGCCTTCCGGTGCCCGAGGCGACAAAACTCCCGGCCGGCTGGACGATCCTCCAGAGCCGATCAGCGGCACTTGCGTCGGGAGAAATCACAGGCGTGCCGGGACGGGGTTCCGGCACGCCTCTGGGTGAGCCTCACCCATAGAGCGGGTGACGGCTCACGGGAGCCTTGCGGCTACGTGATCGGACACTCCCAGGTGCACTTCCAGGTCTCCGGTCCGACGACCCCGTCCACCTTCAGCCTCTTCTCCTTCTGGAAGGCCACGCAGACGGCTTCGGACTTCGGGCCGTACCAGTTGTCGACCTTGATCTTCCAGCCGCGCTTGTGCATCTGGGTCTGCCAGGTGCGCACGTCGTTGTTCTTGCCCTCCATCGGCGGCGGCTGCTTGAGGTAGCGACCGGGCCAGGGCGGCGCCGTGGTTTTTGCTGAGGTGACTTCAGGCTCAGCCATATCAAATCCCTCCTCGACGGGAACGGGTGCTTCTCCCTCAGAATCCACAATGCCGCGTTAATGCCGCAACGCCCGTCAGGGAAGGTTCGAGCAAAGAGGTCGCCTCTGCATTTTACCGAGGCGGTGAGATGAAAATTCAATGGCATCCACGAACCGCTGTCAGGCTCGGCGTGCCGTGTCGGCGAGCCCGCCGGAGTTCGGTAGCGGAGCCGGTGGTTCCGTGGGTCCGCGCACCCCCTCCAGAACGGCCTGCCCCTGCCTGTCGACGAACTTCGTGAACAGCTCCTGCGAATATCCGAGGATCACGGCCCAGGCGATGATCTGGGCCGGCGAGTCGAGCGCGCTGAGTCCCGGGATGAACGCGCCGCGCATCAGCAGCAGCCCGAGGACCGCGGTCAGCGCGCCGGTGGGCAGCTTCAGCACGGCGAGGGCGACCGGGATGCCGAAGGGCGTGGAGGTCCCCCTGACCTTCCGCAACGCCGAGGCCGCGGCGATGCTCGCCGCGGTCATACCCACGATCTCGACGATGATGTAGTCGCTCCGTTCGGCGATCCTGCCGGTCTCGGCCCCGACCTGGTCCGCCGGCATGGGCGGCGCCGACCTGGTGGGACACACGATGCCGACCCCGTCCTGCATCGTGGTGCCGCCGGACGGCGTGAAGCACAGGGGAACGGACGCCTTCCAGATCGCCGACAGGGCGGCGATGGAGACCGCCAGGCAGAACAGGGCGGCGGCCATCCACCGGACGATGCGGGCGAAGCTCTCGGCGCGCAGCTTCTCCAGCAGGGCGCTCTCCCGGGCCGCGTCCACGCCCTTGATGATGACCTGCAGCTGTGGGGCGGACAGGTCGAACCGGCCCTGCGCCGCCGCGGTGTCCAGGTCGCCCCCGACCTTCTCGGCGGCGACCCGCCGCGGGTCGGTGGCCGCCAGATGCTTCGTGACCAGCTCGAACATGCTCGGCAGGTGCGCCCGGAGTTCGTCGGGGGTCAGGGTCTTCATCCAGAGGGACCGGGCCGAGTTCAGATGCAGCTGCGCGGTCGTCACATGGGACGCCGTCGGGCCCCGGCGGTGCGTGTCGAAATCGATGACGCTCAGCGCGCTCTGGAGCGCGCCCCGCGCGCCTTCCAGCAGGCGTTCGTCTTCTCCGGCCTTGCGCAGCCGGGCCGCTTTGGAGTCCAGTTGGCAGGTCAGCTCGCGCGCATTGGCGCGGATCTCCTCACAGAGCACCCAGGAGTTCCGCTCACGCATCCATTCATCGATCCTGGAGAGGATCGGAATTCCATATGCCCATCGTCTCATGCGGCCAGAGCCCTTCAGGCGCGCCACCTGACGCTCCTCTAGACTATTGGCGATCCGAACCCAGAAGAATCATGGGGCGGCATAATTTGCCCCACGATCCCGAAGGAAAACTCAAAGGAAACATGGGCGGGCGAGAAAGCCCCGCTCAGCTCGTCCGCGGCCGGTCGCGTACTCGCGCGGGCGGGACACTGCGCGGGCTGGATACCGACGGGCCCTCGGCTCTCACAGCCGGCCCGGGCACTCACCGTGGGAGGTGAGGGGGCTCAGCGGCGGGCGAGCTGCCGTTCGCCCGCGGCGCCGGGCCGGTAGGCCAGGCCGTAGTGCCGGAAGATCGCTTCCTCGTCCTCGGCGGGCAGGACGTCGTCGGTGCCGATCGGCGGGCTCTGCTTGACCAGCGACTTGTCGTAGGCGATCCGCACATACCCCGGCCCGGCGACCGCGCCGTCCAGGGGAACGAAGACCAGCCGGTGCCGCGTGGGCAGGCCGATCTGGACGGTGGCCATGGCGGGTTCATCGGTGCTGGTGGCCACGTAGATCGCCTCCAGCATGCCGATCTTGTGCCCGCCGGAGTCGACCACGGGCTGGGCGCGCCACTCACGGATGTCGGCAATCTCGATCACGGGTATCCCCTTCCCTCCACGCCGCCGCCGGAACCTCTGCCCAGCGTCCGGCGCGGGACGGTCCTTCAGCGCCAGGTCCTGGCTTCCGGGACAGACCGGCCTTCGCCGGCCTGCTCGTCCCATTCGTCCCACACCTGGGTGCGAGCCGAGCCGTCCCAGTTCGGAGCATGCCCCCTGGTGGGGCCACGGTGCGGGGCCGCACCCGGGAACGGCGCGGCGACATGGGCGACCGGCTCGTCCAGCCGGGGCTTGAGGGATCTGAAGCGTTCCTCGGCCTCCGCGACGCCCATGTCCAGCACGGCGGCGATCTGCTCCCAGCCCATGGCCGCCGCCTGCGCGGTGTCCAGCAGGCGCGCCTCGGTCTGGTCCATCTCCAGGCGAACCGCTCCCAGCAGCACCAGCGCCGCCGCCACCTGGAGCGGCTCCGGTTGGACGCCGGTGCCGGACCGGGCAGCCTCGGAGGCGGCGATGACGGCGCTGATGGCGGCTCTGTCGGGCATGGGATGCCTCCTGGCCTCCCACATCACCGCATCCACTCCGGTGGCGTGAAGAGGCGTCAGGTGGGCGCGGGCGGCGCGCACCTGCGCGGGCAGCGGAGCCGGCAGGCCCATCAGCCGGCCGGCCGGCGGGCACCGGCCGGAGGGCGCTCTGACGCGGGGGCCGGTGCCGGTGGACTGTTGGGTGCTCATCGGATGGGTGCTCATCGGATCCTCTACAGGCGGTGAACGGGCTACTGGTGGCTCGGGATCCGCCTGGTCGGCGGGGCGCGCGGACGGGCGCCGGGGTATCGGCACGGCCCTGCGGTAATGAGCCGGCAACTACCACCTAAGCCCACTTCCGGGTAGGCGGGAAACCGTTGATCGTGACAAAGCTCATCACCAGGGCCGATCACGAGAACGCCGGATGGTGGGACCATGCAGAGATTCGGCTGAATTTCCCGCCGATGACGGGTCAACAGCCGGCGCCCCATTCTTCCCAGACTGGGTTATCCGTGCCTCTGGGACGTATCCCCTCAAAGGCGAAAAGGTGCGCGGCCGAGCGTGGGCGCGGCCATAGTGATGGCCCACATGGAGGCAGGCCCTTCGCCCCGGGCCGCGGGGCGGGCGGTCCGGAGTGAAGGGCCTTGGTCGGGGTGGGACTTCAGATCAGTGCCGTCGCCGCGGCTCCGCGGCGCTACCGCGGAGCTGGTCGATCCAGGCGGTTCCGGTGACCAGCGTGAGCAGGATTCCGCCGGCCAGCATGGTCGCCACCGCCATGACCAGCGCCATCAGTAGCGTGCTCTGGATCAGGAACACGACGAACACGATCGTCGTGAACATCACGAGGGTGGCGGGCCAGCCCCACTTCGTCAGGGGAGGAGTGGGCAGCCGCCGCGCTCGGGCCGGCGGTGAGGCGGCACGTCGCGTCCGCCGGACCGGCGGGGGATCCGCGGCGCCGGAGCCGTCACTCTGGTGTGTGCGATGCAGGATCGGCATGACGCCCCCTTTGGGGGTTCGAGCCGGTGTGGCGGGCCAACCTCAGGATGGGGATGTCGTCATTGCCGGATATCTCAAATACTACGCGTATTTGCGTTAGATATCCATGAATATTGCAAACAATTTCGCGGAGTGAGCCCTGAATAGGTGCGCTTGCCCGCGGGCCGAGGACTTCCCATGAGACGGTTCGATCAGCCGGGGAGTGATCCCGGTCAGCAGGGAAATGTACCGAGGTGCTCGACCCGGGGGGACCAGATGAGCGGTGAGACGGACGACCGGCCGGACACGAACCGTGATCCTCTGGTCGAGGCGATGAACTCGGGGGTCCTCGCCATCGACGAGTCCGGCCGGATCACGGCGTGGAACCCACGGGCCCGACAGCTTCTCGGCTACACGCGGGACGACGTGCTGGGAAGGTCGCTGCACCGGCTCCTCCTCCGGGACGACCAGGGGCGCGTCCCGCGGGAACGCGACAGCCGCCTCATGCGCGCGCTGCGCACGGGCATCCCCGACCGTGGGGACGGCGAGAGGTTCGCCCACCGCGACGGTCGGCTGGTGATGTGCTCCTGGTCGTCGGCGCCGATCTACACCGGCGAGCCGGCCGGCGGTGGACGCAAGGCGGGGGCGGTGGCCGGGGCCGTCATCGTCCTACAGGACGCCGCCGAGCGGTTCAGGGCCGAGCGTGAGCAGCGGGAACGGATGGGCGAGGCACGGCGGGCCCAGTCCCGCCTGGCGCTGGTGGCCGAGATCACCACGGTGCTGTCGTCCACGCTGAACGAGGAGGAGGTGCTGCGGCGGCTGGTCCGGCTCGTGGTGCCCGCGCTCGGGGACTGGGCGGAGGTCGACCTGCTGGTCTCCGACGGCCGCGTCGAGCGGGTCACCGCGACGCACCGCGACCTCTCCGCCGCCGATCTCGCCGATCTCGCCCGGCTGGAGGGTCCGCTTCCGCCGCTTCCCCGGATCCCGCGCGGGCCGCTGGCCCAGGTGCTGCGCGGGGGCGCGACGGTCGTCGTCAGCGGCGACACCGGTGCCTACGCCGACGAACCGCTGGCAGCGGCCCAGTACGAGCTCTTCCGGGTCATGGACGCCCAGAGCGCGATCATCACGCCGCTGGCGGCCCGGGGCGAGACCTACGGCGCGCTGACCCTGGGGTACTCGCGCCCCGGGCAGGGCTACGGGCCGGAAGACAGGCTCGTCGTCGAGGACGTCGCGCGCCGCACCGGTCTCGTCCTGGCCAATGCCCGCCTTTTCGCGGCGCAGCGCAACACGGCCGAGGCCATGCAGCGCAGCCTGCTCACCCCGCTGCCCCAGCCAGGGGACCTGCAGTTGCAGGCCCGGTACGTGCCCGCGACCAAGGCCAGCTGGGTCGGCGGCGACTGGTACGACGCCTTCCTGCTGCCCGATGGGGCGACCGGCCTGGTCCTGGGGGACATCGTGGGCCATGACCTGCACGCCGCGGCCCGGATGGCCCAGGTCCGCAACATGCTCAGGGCGCTGGCCTGGGATCTGGCCACGCCGCCCAGCATCGTGCTGGAACGCCTGGACGGCGTGATGGCCGCGGTCAGCGACACCGAGATGGCCACCGCCGTGTACGCCCTCGTCGACGGGGACGCCGGCGAGGGATGGAGACTGCGCTGGTGCAACGCGGGCCATCCACCGCCACTGCTGATCACCCGTGACGGCGCCACGCTCTTCCTGGAGGAGCACGGAATGCTGCTCGGCAGCCCCGAGCTCACCGGCACGCGCCCCGACGGCACACACGTCCTCCCGCCGCTGTCCACCCTCCTGCTCTACAGCGACGGACTCATCGAGACCCGCGGTGCCGACCTGACCGACCGCCTCACCGGTCTCCGCCGCCATGGCGCTCATCTGGCCCAGCTCCCGCTGCCCGACCTGTGCGACCAACTCCTCCTGCGCATGGATCCCAGCGGCGAGGACGACGTCGCGCTCCTCGCCGTCCGCGTCCCCGGCTGAAGGCGCAGGCGGGGCGCACGGCGCCCGACGGTTATCGGTCTCGCTGATGAACCATGCTCAGATCGGCCGTTTCGACGACCCGAACGTCGAGCTTGACTGGCGGGGGACGGATTCGCGCCTGGGCACCGGGCGTGGTCGCCCCGGGCCGGCCACGTACTGGCCTGGATGGCCATCCCCCATCGGAGCGGAGTACCCATGACGACAAGCGTGCGCATCGACGATGCGTGCCGGCTCTCCCCAGGCCAGGACGATGCCCGGGGAGCCCGGCGAGGCAGCGACTACGCGATGCTGTCCCGCGAGGTCAGACAGGCCGGGCTGCTGGCCCGGCGCCCCGGCTACTACTGGGCGAAGATCGTGGGCAACCTTGTCCTGCTGGCCGCCGGCTGGGTCGCGTTCGTCCTGATCGGACAGTCATGGTGGCAACTCCTGGTGGCGGCGTTCCTGGCGGTCACGTTCACCCAGACGGCGTTCCTCGGGCACGATGCCGGCCATCAGCAGATAGCGCGTTCCAGGCGTGTCAATGAACTGCTCGGCCGCCTGCACGGCGACCTTCTGGTGGGGTTCAGCTACGAGTGGTGGACCTCCAAGCACAACCGGCACCACGCCCACCCCAACCAGGCCGGCCGTGACCCCGACATCGCCCCGGGAGCGATCGCCTTCACCCGCCCCGACGTCCGGGCCCGGCGCGGAGCCGGCGCGTGGCTGGCTCGCCACCAAGCCTGGCTCTTCTTCCCGATGCTGCTCCTGGAAGGGTTCCATCTGCATATTGCGGGGGCCCGTGCCCTTTTCAAGCGTGGCGCGAGCTCGCGCGAGAGCGTCTCCGGGTGGACTCGTCTGGCTGAGGGCGGTCTTCTCCTCGTTCATATCGCCGGATACCTCACCGTCCTGCTCTGGGTGCTCCCACCTCTCCAGGCCGCGGGTTTCCTGCTCCTTCAGCAGGGCCTGTTCGGGCTCTACCTGGGCTGTTCGTTCGCGCCCAACCACAAGGGCATGCCGATCTTCAGCAAGGACCAGAAGACCGACTTCCTGCGCCGGCAGGTGCTGACCGCGCGCAACATCCGCGGTGGTCCGGTCACCGACTTCGCGCTCGGCGGACTGAACTACCAGATCGAACACCATCTCTTCCCGTCCATGCCACGCCCCAACCTGCGACGCGCGAAGGCCCTCGTGCACGCCTTCTGCATTCGCCATGAGATCGCCTACTACGAGACGAGTCTCCCCGCCTCCTACGCACAGGTGCTGCGTCACCTGCACGCGGTCGGCGGCCCCCTGCGTCCGGAGCTGGAGTACTGATCCACGCTTGGTTCGGACGACTCGCACCAGGCGATCAATTGCGTCGCGGCACGCTTCCTCCGCCCTCCTGCGCCCCCCGCCGATTCCCCGGCCGTCCCGGGCGAACCCAGTGCGTTCAGACGATCATTACAGGGGCGATCGTGGTGAGCGCCTGGAGCAGTCCTGGCGGCCGGGGGCCGGGGGACGTGGCTCTCGCCGCCCGGTCAGACCTGGCGCTGATGGACATAGCACCATCGCCATGTCGATTCCGGCTCAAGGGCGCCGACGAGCGGGTGATCGGTTTCCTGGTAGTGCGCCCGGCCGTGCTGCTGGGGCGAGTCGTCGGAACACGCCACCCAGCCGCAGTTCAGGCAGACCCGTAGCCTCGTCCAGGTATCGCCGGCGGCCTGGCATGCCGGGCATCCGCCCGATCGCGGGGTCACCGGCCCCAACTCGTCGAGATGCCCGCAACGGGGCGCCGATCCGTTCAGGCTGATCGGGGTTGCGCTTGAGGACATGAGGTGATGGGCCCCGTCCCGGCTGGTGTCCATGGCAGGCCCTCCCTCTCTGTGATCGCCGTTCCTGCTCGGTGGTTGTCGGCCCTCATGATCGAGTGAATCGCGCCGGCGTTCCGTTGGAAACAGGCAAGCGGAGCGAAGCTCATCACCCGGACCCAACAACCGCGGGCTGGGCTGCGGGGCCCTCCTGCCCCGGCCGCGGACGAACGTATGCTCTGGGTTGAGAGCCCTTCAAGCTCAGGGACGGCTCCGGCCCCCTAACGCCCGGAACAGGCCGTCCCGGACGAGGCAGAAGCGGATTTTGCCGTTGGAGGGCGGCGACGTATACCGGGGGTGCCGGTTTGGAGCTGCGCCAGCTTCGCTATTTCGTGACCGTCGCCGAGGAACTGCACTTCGGGCGGGCGGCCGCCCGGGAGCACATCGTCCAGTCGGCGCTGAGCCAGCAGGTGCAGCGGCTGGAACGCGAGCTGGGCATCCGTTTGCTCGAACGCAGCACGCACCATGTCGCGCTGACCGCGGCCGGCGCGGCGTTCCTGGTCGAGGCACGGCAGATCCTGGCACACGTGGACCGGGCCGCCGATGTCGCCCGCGGCACCGCCGGCGCGGCCCCCGCCCTCCGGGTGGGGATCATCGACGCGAGCTACGACTCGATGCCCCAGATCCTGCACGAGGCGCAGGCGCGCCACCCCGGCCTGGTCATCCACCAGATCGAGGCAGGTGTGCCCGAGCAGTTCCAGCTGCTCACCGACGGCCGGCTCGATGTCGGAATCGGCCGCGCCGCCCTCGCCCCTCGCCAGATCGCCTCGCAGGTGTTCCGCCACGACCCCCTCGGCGTCCTGATCCCGTACGGGCATCGTTTCGCCGACATGGAGGCCGTGCCGGTCGCCGTCCTGGCGCGGGAGCCGCTGCTGCTCGCCGCGGAGGCCCAGGCCCCGGAGTTCAACCAGTTCACTGTCGAGCTGTGCCGCGCCGCCGGCTTCACCCCCACGGTCCATGAGGGGACGGTCGAGAGCATCCGGGCGGCCGCTGACCTCGTCGCGCAGGGGCGCTGCCTGTACTGCGTGCCGTCTTCCTGCATCAGCGCGCTTCCGGGCACCCTCTGGCGTCCGCTCGCCGACCCGGCCGCGCACTACCCGTGGTCGGTCCTCTGGCGCGCGGACAACGACTCCGACTATGTCGCCGCCATCGTCAACTGCGCGCGCACCATGGCGACGCGACTCGGCTGGCTCACCGGCCCGGACCGGCTCGTCCCGGATCACACCTCCACCGAGCGCGCGGCGGACTGACCGCCGAACGGGCGCTAGGTGCTGACGTGGACCGGACGCGGGCGCTCCTCTTCCTCGTTGCGGGGGTCGCTGAAGCGGGCCATGCCGGGGACCAGCAGGGTGGCCAGCGCGCTGGCGATGACCAGGAGGCCGGCGGTGTCGAGCACGGTGCGGGCGCCGAGGGCGTCCACCGCGACGGGGATGACCGCGAAGCCGACCGGGCTCATCCCGTAGGAAACCAGGAAGTCCAGCGACGAGATACGAGCCTGGAGCCGGGTGGGGACCTCGCGCTGGATCGCGGTGAACCAGGGGATGTTGAAGACCTCGATGCCGACCCCGCCGAGGGCGCAGGCGGCGATGATCGTCCAACTGTGGGAGGCGTGGGCGAGGGAGAGCGGGACGAGGCCGTAGCAGCCCAGCATGATCATGGCGGGCACGCCCACCCGCCGGGGCCGCCAGCGGCTCATCAGCAGGGCGCCCGCGATCGCGCCGGCCGAGTAGGCGCCGAGCGCGGCGCCGATCAGCGCGTTCGAGCCGAACCGCTGCTGGCTCACCACGGGCAACATCACGTACTTGGCCGCCTCGCCGAGGGCGAGCCAGAACACCAGGGCGGTGATGCCGGCGAGGAACCAGCGGTGGCGGCGCGCCTCCGCCAGCCCCTCCCGGAACTCCACCAGCATGGACGACCGGACGGCCGCGGCCGGCGACGACGGGCGCCCGGTGGCGACGGTCGCGGCCAGCAGGGCCGAGCCCAGCCAGAGGGCGGCGGCGATCGTCAGGGTGGCCCCCCGGCCGAACTGGGCGTAGAGCGCCACCGCCGCGGTCGGGCCGCCCACGAGCCAGATCCGCAGGCTGAGCGTGGTGGCGGCGTTGGCCTGGTGCAGCCGGTCCTCGTCGACGAGATCCGCGGTGAGGGCCTGGTAGGCGCTGCGGAAGGTGCCCTCGCCCGCGCCCGCGCAGCAGATCGCGGCGCAGACGGCGACGAGGGGCAGGCCGGCGGCGAGGCCGACCACCGCCGTGGCGCCGCCGCGGACCGCGCTGGAGACGGTCAGCACGACGGCGCGGGGATAACGGTCGGCGATGATCCCGCCGGGCAGGGACCCGAGGACGAACCCCAGCGTCCGCGCGCCCAGCACCAGGCCGAGCGCGGAGAGCCCGGCGGTGTCCAGGACGGCCAGCGTCAGGGCCGTCGGCATCATGCCGGTCGCCGCCGCCGAGGCGGAGTAGCTCAGCCACAGGCGGCGGAACGACCGCTCGCGGAGAACGGTGAGCATCCCGTCACCTCCACTCGGAGCGCGCCAGCACGATGCTGGGGCAGCCGAGTTCGGCGGCCAGCCCCGGGCGGTGGTTGGCGCATTCGGCGGCCGGCCTGGTGGAGTAGGGCGTGAGCTCCCGCGCGCGTCCGCGGAGCTCGTCGGGGGCGGTGGCGGTCGTGAGCCCGTGGGCTTCCAGCCAGCCGTCGTTGAAGGCGGTGGCCAGGTACCGCTCGCCGCGGTCGGCGGCCAGGAAGGCGACCTGCTGCCCCGGCCGGCCGCGCATCGCCTTCGCCAGCGCGACGGTGAGGGCCGCGCCGGTCGAGACACCGGCGAACAGCCCCTCGCTGCGCACCAGGGTGCGGCAGGCGCGGAAGGCGTCCTCGTCGGTGACCTTGTAGACCTGGTCCACCAGCGACAGGTCCGAGAGGTTCGAGGGCGTCCAGCTCAGCCCGACGCCGGGGACCAGGTACGGGTGCGGCTCGCCCCCGAAGACGGTGGAACCCCACACATCGACGCCGATCACCGCGACGTGCGGCGCGCGCTCCTTGACGGCCCTGGCGATGCCGCCCAGCTGCCCGCCGGTGGAGACCGTGCACACCACCGCCGTCAGGCGGCGCGCCTGGTCGAGCAGTTCGCGTGCGGTCGTCCGGTAATGCGCCTGGCTGTTGAGCGGATTGAAGCATTGGTCAGGACGGAACGAGTTGCGGATTTCTCGATGCAGCTTGTTGGCGTAGGCGATTCGGGTCTTGTGATAGGAGCCCGAGTCGTCGGGCTCGTCGACGATGACGATCTCCGAGCCGAATGCTTCCAGCAGGCCGCGGTTGGTGGGGGTGAGTTTGGGATCGACGACGGCGATCACGCGATAGCCGCGGGACGCGCCGATCATCGCCAGTGCGATGGAGAAGTTCCCCGAGGACGATTCGATGATCGTCCCGCCGGGACGGAGCAGCCCGGTCCGCTCGGCGTGCTCGACGATGTACCAGGCGGGGCGGTCCTTGAGACTGCCCGCGGGATTGGTGTTCTCCAGCTTGGCGATCAGCTGCGCCTCACCGTCGGTCGTGAGATTGCGCAGGCGTACCGCCGGAGTCTGCCCGATGACGTCCAGGAGCTCGGGCATGCGTGTACTGCTTATCGACTTCATTGCGAATGGTCCTCTTCGGCCGCGAAACGTGACAGGTCATGTTTCTGTGCTCGACGTGGTGCCTGAGTCGAGCGGCCGATCAGGTCCGGAAAACGCACAGCGCGGCCAGGGCGGCGGCACCCGTACGGTGCTCCGCCAGGCCGAAGCCGGCTAACCGCGCCCCCGGCAGGGAAGGTGGGCACGGCGCGCCGTCCAGGCCGGCCCACAGGACGGTGACCGGCGCGGAGAGGACGGGCAGGAGCGGGTGATCCGGCGCTTCCACCGCCTCACCGCGCGGCATCGCCCCGTCGGGTGGGGCCTCATGGCATTTCTCGTGGTGGAGCACCAGCGCCGGCACCGAGGTGCCGGTGGCGCAGGCGCTCGGCAGTGGTATGGCCTCCGCCGCCGTCGAGGCGATGTGTTCGCCGTGACAATCCCCCAGGGGCGTGCACGGCACCCCGTATGCGAGGAAAACCGCGACGGACAGCAGAATATAAAACCGCAGGCCACGATGCCTGCGATGGCTTATTCTGCTTATGGCGAAGCGCATGACCTTGAAAGGGTAACCGAGGGTAGTGTCTCTTTCCATAGAGTGAATATGGGAGATTTTCAATGTTGATTCGAGGGGCGTAGAAGGGCGCGAATGACCCGGTACGCATGCGTGAACGGCACCGTTCAGACCCGGGACGGGGCGGCAGTCCTGGATGGCAGTGGGTGGGCGGCCGCCTTCTGATGGGTGCTTTGTGATCACCGTGCCGGAGCGTGTTCTCCGGAACCCGGCTAAATGAATAGGAAAGTTTCTTATTTGAGGCGAATGGATCACGAAAAAGTCAGATTGACAGCGCTGAACACTTGCGGGACCTACCATTAGTGCATAACTTCACGCCATGCAAGTTGAAATACGCCATCTGCGCGTGCTCAGCCAGCTCGCCGAGACGGGGAGCATTACGCGCGCCGCGGCGAACCTGGGCGTCTCCCAGCCCACGCTCAGCAAGCAGCTCTGCCGGATGGAGAAGGCGTTCGGCGGTCCGCTGTTCGTCCGCAGCCGGCGCGGCATCACCCTGACCGCGCTGGGCCGGCACGTCGTGGCCCGCGCCCGCGGGGTGCTGACCGACATGGACGACCTGCTCGCCAGCCTGCCCGGCAGCGGCACCCGCATGCGCCTCCGGCTCGGCACGCATTCGCACCTCCTGCTCGGGCGGTGGCTGCGCCGCCTCGGGACCGAACTGCCGCACCGTGCCGTCACCACCAGCCTGGACCACTCCGGTGCCGTCCTCACCCACCTGCTCGCCAAGGACCAGGTCGACGTGGTCTTCATGGGACGGGTCGCCGACCATCACGCGCCGCCATGCCCGCCCGGCACCGCCGAGCGCCTGATCACCGTCGAGCCCTGCGGCATCGCGCTGCCGTCCGCCCACCCGCTCGCCGCCCGCGGCCGCGTCCGCCTGGCCGATCTCGCCGCCGAGACCTGGATCCCGCCGCAGGGAGGCGACGACGGCGGCACCGCCATGCTGCGCGCCGCGTGCGAGGCCGCGGGCTTCACCCCCCGGTTCCGCTACGCCGACATGGAGACGAGCGGCATCATCGGCTTCATCGCGGCCGGGTTGGCCATCGCGCTCGTCGCGCCCACCTGGGAGCCCGTGGAGGGGATCACCGTCGTCGCCCTCGACGGGCACGTCACCGACGCCTACCGCGTCCTTCGCTGGCGCCTGACCACCGTCGGCGTCGGCGAGATCGACATCCTGCATCGCACCCATCACGAGCTGTACAACGCGGTCGTTCAGCGCCACATCGCCACCCTGCCCTGGCTCGCCGATCACCCCGACGCCCGTCCCCGGACCTTCGATCCCCCCGCCTCCTGAGCCCGCCGACTGCCGTTCCCGGCGAGACGCTCGCCCACGGCCGGGCGCATGACCAATGGACATTGTCCGGAAGCGGCCTGGTCTCCATATCCCGTCGGCAACGGACGACCGTGACATGGCACGGTGGATGGCCGGGCAGATCTCTTGTGCAATGTCCGATCTGAATCGTGTGATGAAGGTCCGGGGCGACTTGGTGCGTGTCACCAGGGGGAGAATTGAACGACCAGCTCAACATTGTGATCATTGAATTGCTGCTCGTTCTGCTGGGGACCGGCGTGTACGCCGGCTTTCAGCTCAAGTCCGTCAACCGGCACCTCGCCGAGCTCCGGAAACCGCTCATCGACTACCTGTCGATCGCGACCGCCCGGGCCGAGCGCGAGCAGAGGATCAGCGACGCGGTGCTGGGGGGAACCGAGGGCATCGCCAAGACGGTGGTCTTCTCCCGTATCGAGGTCTATCCCGCCAACCCCGCCTACGGCGAGAAGGGGGTCGGCGTGTTCGGGATCCGCAATGTCGGCGGCGAGGCGGTCTTCGTCATGGGCGTGACCCGTGACCCCGATCTGGCGCCGGCACGGATGGCCGGCGGGACCGTGCTCGCTCCCGCGGACGTGGTCGACCAGTACCTCAGCCTCGAACCCGGCGACCCCGAGCTCGACGTCGGCCAGGTCGCCCTCTGGTACCGGGACCTGTCGGGACGGATCTGGCGGCGGTGCGGCACGGACCCCCATGCCGTGCAGATGACGATCACCTCACCCGATCCCGATCCCGATCCCGATCCCGCGCCCGACCCGGAGTCCGCGCCCGAATCTCAGTCCGCGTCCGACCCGGAGGCCGTGCCCGAACGGGAAGCCGAACCAGAAGCCGAACGTGAACCCGTGAGTCAGCCCGATCCGGCAAGTCAACCCGCACCCGCACCCGCACCCGCGACCGACGAGAGCGGAGCATCATGAGCCCGGCGCCAGGACGGCCTGACCTCACCCGCGTCGTGGAGATCGAGCACCGGCTGCTCGGCGCGAAGGTCGGTCGTGGTACCGGGCACGTCATCGCGCCGGGACTGATCATCACCGCGCAGCACGTGGTGGTCGACGCCGCCGGCGAGCCGGCCGCGATCCGGGTCCGGCAAGCCTCCGCCACCGGCGAGGACGACTGGGCCAAGGTCCGCGAAGTGGTCCTGCCCTCGGGCCCCAGGCTCGACGTGGCACTGCTTCTCGTCGACGCCCCGTGGACCATGGTGTCCGCCGAGCGACCGGGGCTGGTGGACGTCGCGGGGCGGGCCCCCTGCCAGGTGTGCGGCTTCCCCTCGGTGCACCGCAACCGGGCCGAGCGCGACACCGAGACCGTTCTCGGCGTGCTCCGTCCGGACACGCGGACCAGGTCCAAGGACACGATCCTCGTGCTCGATGTCGGCTCGGCGGCGCCCGCCACCCCCGAGCTGACGGCCGCGCGGAGCGGCGGACCGCCGAGGTCGGGCTGGGCGGGGCTGTCCGGCGCCGCGGTGTTCGGACCGGGCCGGCTGCTGGTCGGTGTCATCACCGAGGCGCCCAGCGGCTTCCCGGCGATCCGGCTGCACGCCGCGCCGATCGCGAGCGTGCTCGCCGACCCGGGCCTCGCCGCTCACCTGCCCGAGGCGTGGCGGCGGCAGGACCTCCCGCGGCTGAGCAACGAGGTCACCATCGAGGTGGGCCAGCGCCAGCGCCTCCGGCTCCAGGGGCAGCGAGCCGCCTCGGACACGGGCCAGGCGGAGCGTCCCCGCCCCGTGGAGTTGCTGGCGGCCAGGGCCGAGGTCGTGCCGTTCATCCCGCGGGCCGAGCCGGAGCGGTGGCTGCGGGACTGGTGCGAGAGCGACGCGCAGGTGAGCCACGCCGTCCTGGCGGGCGAGGGCGGCGCGGGCAAGAGCAGGCTGGCCGGTGAGCTCTGCCTGCGACTCGGCCGGGCGGGCTGGATCTGCGGGACCGTGATCGCCGAGGGCGCGGCCACCGCCGACCTGGGCATCGGGGAACTGGGCCGGCCCACGCTGCTGGTGGTGGACTACGCCGACCATCTCCAGGCGTACGTGGCCGATCTGCTCGACGGGGCCGCGGCCTACGGGACCGACCGGGTGCGGGTGCTGGCCGTGGTCCGGGACGGAGCGGCCTTCCAGCGCCGGCTCGCGATGGAGACCGACGTGGACGCGACCGGTCAGGGCACCGAACGGGAGCTGACCCTCGGCCGGGCACCCCTGCCGGCCGAGGAACGCGCCGCCCATTTCGCCGCGGCCACCGAGGCGTTCGCGGCGGCGCTGGGCCTGGAAGGAGAGGAGTCGCCGAGCGTCCCGGACGAGGACGTGGCCGATCTGCCGACCCCGCTGCTCGTGCACGCCAACGCGCTGCTCCGCCTGCTGGAGCGGGAGGACGGCACGGCCGCGGCGGCCGCGCCCGGCGGCGCCGCGGGGGTGTTGCGCGGGCTGCTGGACCGGGAGGAGAGGCGGTACTGGCGCGACCTGTTCCAGGGCATGGACGTCTCCGAGTCGACGCGGCGTGAGCTGTTCGCGGTCGCGACGCTGTTCGGCACGGACTCGGAGGCGGAGTCACGTGCCGCGCTCACCGCTCTGGCCGCCCCCGAGGTCCGGTCCGAGCAGGCCCAGGACGCCGTCCTCGCGCGGATCGCCTCCCACTACGGGACGGGCCGGCTGCTGCCGCAGATCCAACCGGACCTGCTCGGCGAGCAGCTCATCGCCGACACCCTGCTCGACGGCGCCCGGCCGAGCGCCCTGTTCGACGTGATCACCTCGCCGGGGCAGCGCTCACGCGCCCTGGAGGTCCTGCTGCGCATGTGCGACTCGCCGGTGGGCACGGTCGCGGCGACCACCCGGGCCGAGCTCGTCGCGCTGCTCGACTCCCATCTGGACGTCCTGGTCCGGCAGGCGATCGACGTGACCACACCCGGGCTGCCCGCGCCCGGTCACGACGCCCGGCTGCTGCCCGCCCGGCTCGCGTCGGGTGTCCAGCTCTGCCCGCCGTCGGCGGCCGCGGCGCGGGCGGCGGAGTCGGAGTTCCCGCTGCGGACCGAGCTTCAGACGCTCGCGGCGGCGATCTACCGGAGCGCGGCGGGGTGGGCCGCCGCGAGCGACGACACCGCCAAGGCGGCGGCGTTGTCCGCGCGGGCCGCGAGCGCGCTCACCACCGCGGGTCTGTACGACGCCGCCCAGACCCCCTTCGAACAGGCGATGAGCTACCTCGGCTCGACGCCGACGTATGTGTCCAGCCCGGAGATGGCCCGGGTGCTGAGCGCGGGGAGCGTCGTCCACCTGTCCGCGAGCCGGCCCGTGATCGCCGCGCAGGACGCCGAGCACGCGGTGCAGGTCGTCGAGGAACTGGAACGCCGCGAGCCCGGCGTCCACACCGCGCAGCTCTTCGAGACACGGCTGCTGCTGATCGGCGCCTACCTGACCAACGGGCGGGACGCGGAGGCCGAGCAGATCGCGACGCGGACCGCCGAAGATCTGCCACTGCTGGACGTCGCCGCCAGGACACGGCTCTGGTCGATCACGTCCTTCCTGCTCCAGACCAAGGGCGACTTCGCCCAGGCGGAGGCGTTGATCCGGCGGGGCATCACCGAGATCGAGGCGGAGGCCGGCGAGCAGTACGCCACCGAGCTGAGCAGCCTGTGGAGCGCGCTTGCGCTGCTGCATGCCACGCTGAGCCGCCAGGACGAGGCCGTCGTCGCGGCCCGCAAGGCCGAGGCGTACGCGGCCGACATGGCCGCGTCGGGCCTGCGGGACGCGCGGTTCCGGCTCGCGTTGGTCCGGTTCGCCTCGGCCGCGATCGTGATCGGTGAGGATCAGGACGAGGGCCTGCACTTCGCAGAACAGGCCCGGGACGAGATCTTCGCGCTCTACCGGGAGTCCGCCGACCTCTACGGCGCGTACTACGTGGAGTCCGAGGCGCAGCTGTCGCGGATGTACTGCGAGACCGGTCACCTTGAGGACGCGCGGGAGGCCGCACGAGCCGCGGCGGGCGCGGCACGGCTCGGATTCGCGAAGCGGCCCGTCCTGTATCTGTGGGCAATGGTGAGTTCGGCCGTCGCCCAGGCCGACGTGTGCGCCACGTCCGACGACTTCGCGGCCGCCAGCGAGATCCTTGAGCAGACGCTGGACCGGGTGAACCGGCTCGACGCCGCGCTCGCGCCCCGGGCGGCCGAGGCCGCCGCGTTGATCACGCGTACGCTGGCGGACGTCGAGGTCGCCCGGGGCCGTCCGGTGGAGAGTGTCGAGGCCGCGACCCGCGCCGTGGCGGCGTACGCCGAGCTGGCCGCCCAGCCGGCGAACGTGAGCGGTCTGATCCTGCTCGTCGGCGCGCGTCTGCTGCTGGTCGGCGCCTTGGACGATGCCGGCCGCACCGACGAGGCGGTCGCCGAGGCGCAGCGGGCCCTCGGCGAGGCGGAGCGGCTGGTCGTGGAGCGGCCCAACGACTTCAACCGCAGGATTCTGGCGCTCGCCCGCTACGTCGTGGCCTCCGGCTACGAGGCCGCGGACGACCCGGCCGCCGGGGCGCTGCTTCTCCGCCGGACGCTGGAGGAGTTCCTGCTGGACGACGAGACGCCGGGCGACGCCGAGGACCGGGAACTGATCCGGCAGAAGATCGCCAGCCTGGAGTCGCCCGAGACGGTGCCGGTCGGCGAGACGCCGCCGAAGGACTTCGCCGACCTGGAACCCGGCCGGCACCGGGTGATCCTCGGGAAGTTCCGGGGCGGTCCGGTGGCGGCGCGCGAGTACCGGCCGGTCCTGGTGCTGGGGCCGCAGCGCAGCAGGAAGACCACGTCTTTGATCATCCCGACCCTGCTGGAGTGGGACGGGCCGGTCCTCGTCACGTCGGTCCGCTCGGACGTCGTCACGGGCAGCATCCAGCACCGGGCCAGGATGGGGCGAACGTCGGTGTTCGAGCCGACGCGCTCGCTGTTCGCCGGGGGCACGGCGCTGGCCAGCTGGAACCCGCTCGACGGCTGCGAGATCTGGGAGCAGGCCATCGCGATGGCCCACGCGCTGACGGAGTCGGCACGGCAGGGCGCGGAGAATCTGGACAACGGCCGCTTCTGGTACTCCCAGGCGAGCCTGCTGCTCCAACCTCTCCTGCACGCCGCGGCGCGCACCGGGCAGACGATGGACGCGGTGAGCCGGTGGATCAGGACGGGGACGCGGGCCGAGGTGTTCGCGCGGCTGGAGACCTCGGGTGCGGCGCATGAGGCGGGGGACATCTTCCGCACGTTCTCGGTGATGGTGGACGCCACCCGGGACGGGGTGTACGCGACGGCCCGGGACGTCCTGCGCGCGTACGAGTCGACCGCCGTCCGGTCCTCCTCACGGACCGGTTTCTCGGTGAAGGAGTTCCTGGCGAGCAAGGGGGACGTCCTCTATCTGTGCGCGCCGCCCGAGGAACAGGAACAGCTCGCCCCGCTCTTCACCGCGCTGGTCCGCTCCGTGATCACCCAGGCGTACAAGTGGCAGGGCGAACAGCTCAACCTCCTGCTCCTGCTGGACGAGGCCGGGAACATCGCGCGGATCGACGACCTGGACACCATCGCGACCACCGCCGCCGGGACCAAGATCCAGCTGGTCACGGTGTTCCACGACGTCTCACAGATCACGGCGCTGTACGGGCAGGCGCGCGCGGACAGCATCCTCAACAACCATTCGGCGCTCATGGTCCTGCCCGGCAACCGGGACCGGGCCACCATGGATCTCGTCGACCGCATCTTCGCCGACGAGCGGGGCCGCGGCCTGCGCCGCAGGTCGGTACGCCAGCTCGAACCCGGCACCGCTCTGTGCGTCTACGAGCACCTCCCCATCGAGGAGGTCACGCTCCGCTCCTCCACTCACGACACGGAGCTCATCCGTGTCGCCCGGAGCGACGACAGCGACCTTTCGGCAATGGTGGTGCTGTCGACCCGCCTTTAGTCCTCGTCCTCGTCCGAGAGCGGCACCGCTCCCGGCCGCGCGTGCTGGACTCCCAGATGGGGTTCGAGTGTGAGCCGGACCCGGTGGGTGTTGCTCCGCGCCCGCTCCGCACCGGCGCGTGCGGTGAGGACGGTCCACAGCTTCACCGTCGCCGACCCCTGCACCTTGGTGGTCAATTCGACCTGGAACTCGACTTCGATCTGCTTGAGGTCGAACAACAGACCGCCCTGCTGCGGACGTGACGCCGCTGCCTGCACCTGCTGCCGCAGGCTCTCCATCGCCTCGGAGATCGACACGCCGTCCGTCGCATCGGGACTGCCCATATGCCCACCTTCCGGGGAACCCTGCCCAGCTCTGCCCAGGAACTCACACCCTACCGAATCCCGAACAATTGCCTGCGGAGTCGCCGTCCCTGATGCGGTGTTCTCCCACAGCCGGGTGCTATGACCGATTGGAAGTACCGATCCTGCGGTCGCGTATTGGACCATGACTTCGCGGGACGGGCGCCCGGCAGCTCCGGCGCCCATCCCGCGCGCTGTGAGAGCTCGGTACCCGGCCCCGAAGCGGCTTACAGCGGACAGCGGCGCAGCAGCTCCCAGTACCCCGCCAAGTGGTGTGCCGAAAAGGCCGCCACAACAAGGAGAACCCCGATGAACCCACGCGCGTGCTGATGTTGCTGATGCCCGAGGTCGCCTGGCCTGGGTCGCAGCAGCGAGAACCGTCGCGTATCCAGTCCGTAAAGCTCCTCTTCCCGCCACCCCAGGACGCCCGGGGAGAGGAACTCGCGTGCCCGCCAGTGCCGAAAGTCCACCTCGACACTGGCGGGCGCCGGGCAACTCGCCCGGCCGCACGACGATCTTTCCCCCTCTGCTCGCCGCCGTTCTGCGGTCGGCGGAACCGGTAGGACCGTGAGCGCGGCCGTCCTACTATGTGCGCATGGAGAGCACCCGACCGCGTACGACCGTCGACGAGGGGGCGCGCGAGCCGGCCGCGACGCGCCGGCCGACCGAGCCGTTGTGGCGCGACGCGCTCGGGCGATGCCTGAGGCGCCTGCGCTTCGACCGTGGCGAGACACTGGTCGAGACCGCCCGTCGTGCGGGGGTCTCGCCGCAGTACCTCTCCGAGATGGAACGGGGTGTCAAGGAGCCGTCGAGCGAGATGATCGCCGCGGTCGCCGGCGCTCTGGACGTCTCGCTCGGTGACCTGACGCTCGCGGTCGCGACGAGCCTGCTGGCCGCGCCTGCCGTGACCGCTCCGGCGGGCGCGACCTGCAAGGCGGCCTACGCTCTGGCCGCGTAAGCGCGGCCCTACACGGGCAGGGGTTGCTGTTCCTCGATCACGTGGTCGACGAGGCCGTAGTCCAGCGCCGCGTTCGCGGAGAACACGCGGTCACGATCCGTGTCCGCCCGCAGTGTCGCGGTGTCCTGCCCGGTGTGCCGGGAGAGGATGCGTTCGAGGTCCGCACGCACGCGGACGACCTCGTCCGCCTGGAGGATGAGGTCGGGGATCGCTCCGCGACTCTGCCCCGTCGGCTGGTGCAGGACAACGCGAGCGTGGGGCAGCGCGGCGCGTTTGCCGGGGGTGCCCGCGGCCAGGAGCACGGCGCCGACGGCGACCGCCTGCCCCACGCAGATGGTCGCGGTCTGCGGGCGGATGTAGCGCAGCGTGTCGTACACCGCCAGCATCGCGCTCGGATCCCCGCCCTCGCAGTTGATGTACAGCTGGATATCGCGTTCGGGGTTGTCGGACTCCAGATGCAGCAACTGTGCGACCAGGGCGTTCGCGACTCCCGCGTCGATGGCGGTGCCGAGATAGATGATCCGCTCCGTCAGCAGGTGCGAGTAGACGTCCATGATCCGTTCACCGCGAGGGTGTTGCGCGATGACGTTCGGGATCGTGTAGGTGCTCATCGGACCGCCCCTTCCGAGGGGACACCGAGCCCGATGGGGCGACGACCGGCCGGCACGACCTCGTCGAGGGCGCTGACGATCGCGTCGACGAACCCGTACTCGAGTGCTTCCCGCGCCGTGTACCAGCGGTCGTGCAGCGAGTCCTCGAAGACCTGCTCCAGGGGCTGGCCGGTGTCCTCGGCGATGAGTCCGAGCACCGTGTCGCGGGTGTGGCGCAGGTCGTTGGCCTGGAGTTCGATGTCGACCGCGGCGCCGGCGATACCGGCGGAGCCCTGGTGCATCAGTACCCGCGCGTGCGGCATGGCGCGGCGCTTGCCGCGGGTCCCCGAGGAAAGCAGGAACTGGCCGGCGCTGTAGGCGATGCCCAGCACCACCGTGGCCACGTCGCACGGGATGAGCCGCATGACATCGCGGATCGCGAGCATCGACGGGACCGACCCGCCAGGGGAGTGGATCCACAGCGCGATGTCCGCGGACGAGTCCTCGCCCGCCAGGGTGATCAGCTGTGTCGCCAGCAGCGTGCCGTTGTCATCATCGAGCACGCCGTCGAGTACGAGAACGCGTTGCTGGTAGAGCTCACGCCGGACTCGTTCGTTGAACAACGGGGTTCTCTGTTCCTCGCTCATGCCCTCACTCTGCGCCGAGGCGAGCGCCGACCACAGCCTGATCTGCCTGCGGCGGATCCGCTCAGAGCAGCAGAACCGTGTCCCGCGCCCGGCTGCGCCTGGAAGGACGAGGTGGCCGGGGCGTCGTCCGGCGGGCGTCGCTCAGTGCTTGAGGGCGATGCCCCCGTGAATGGTGATCTGGCTGTCGTCGAGCTTGGACGACTCCTGATCGGGGTGCCATCGGTGGACGGCCACGACGCCCGGGTCGAGGATCTCCAGTCCGTCGAAGAAGGTCTCCACCACCGTCCTGGTGCGGGCCACCGTCGGTATGCCGTGAGCGTTGTAGGCGGCCACGCCTGCGGCCACCACCTCGGGGTTGTTGTCGAACGTGGTCGTGGACAGCGCCAGGATGCTGCCGGGAGCCAGCGGTTCCATGAGGCGGTCGATGATCCGCCGTACCTCGGCGTCGTCGACGATGAAATGCAGGATCGCGATCAGACTCAGCGCGACGGGCCGGTCCAGGTCCAGGTCGCCGCGCAGCTGCTCGGACTCCAGGATCGCCTCGGGGTCCCGGAAATCGGCGTCCAGATAGCCCGTCCTGCCCTCGGCGGTGCTGGTCAGCAGGGCCCGTGCGTGGACAAGCACGATCGGGTCGTTGTCGACATATACGATCCGCGCCTCGGGCGCGACGGCCTGGACCACCTCGTGCAGGTTCGGGGAGGTGGGCAGTCCGGTTCCGATGTCGAGGAACTGCCTGATGCCGTGCTCGGCGGCGAGTCGATGGGCCATCCGGGCCATGAACCTTCGATTGGCGCGCATGCCCGTCGGAAGGCTGGGCCAATCCTTGACGATGTTCGTGGCTGCCGCTCGATCGGCGGGGAAGTTGTCTTTGCCGCCGAGAAGGTAGTCGTAAATTCGGGCAGAATGGGGGATTTCGGTCTTCAGATCCAGCTCGCGGTCGGTCACGGGGATCCCCTGATCGTCTAGCTGTCGGTAGACGACCCACCTTAAGTCTTTTCTCCCTTTGGCGAAGAACGCCGGAGTGTTTGGGGGATACGCCGGGTTCTATTCGACCTCCGCCCGCGAGCCTCTCGCGTGCTCGATGGTCGCCGTCCGTGGTCGTTCTCCGGACGGATTTCTCGGCTGCGCCGGTATCGAGAAGACACCGGACGCCTGCTCCGGTCCTCCGGCAGGCACGGCCGGCCCGTTTTCGAGGGGGCCGGCGTGGATGAGCTGCGCGCCCAGCGGAGTCAGGCTGTGCATCACAGCCGGGCCGACGCGTTGGGTGGTGATCAGTCCGGCGCGGCGGAGCACCGCGGTGTGCTGGCTGATCGAGGGGAGAGAGACGAAGACCCTGTCGGCGAGCTGGGTCGTGCTGGACGGGCGATGGAGTTCCTGAAGGACGGCGGCCCGGGTGGCGCCGAGCAGCGCCGCCAGCGCGGCGCCGTCCGATGGCCGCTCGGTCACGCGGACGGGGTAGAACAGGCAGAGCGGCTTGCCGGGGATGACGGCGCAGGCGGGCCGCGGGGCGAGCGCCGAGGGGATCAGCAGCAGCCCGCGTCCGCGGAGGTTGATCCTGCGCCCGGGCACCGTGGAGACGCACTCCAGGATCGGCGACCGCCAGCGCAGGGTGGGATGCAGTGTCGCGAGCAGGGCATCGACACCGCCGTCCAGGAGGACCTGGCCGCGGGCCACCCGGTCGGTCAGGACGCGAGCGGTGATCGTTTCCCAGTACGGCTCAAGGGCGACGCGATACAACTGGCGCAACGCGGTCCGCAACTCGTTGCGGGCGCGAGGCTGACCCGCGGCCAGCTCACGGGTCCATGGGGGGAGACGCTGTACTTTCTTGAGCATGGTGAGCTGCGATTCCAGCTCCGTGACCGGTGTTTCGAAGACGGTATCGATACCGGTGGCCGGATCGGTGACTCCCAAGGGGCTGAGGAAGTCCGGAAAGTACTTGAACTGCTGGGTGAGGTCGAAGATCGGCATGGCGTCCGCCTGCAGCCGCGCCGTCACCGCGCGCTTCCAGTCCTGGCCGAGGCCCCGGGTCTCGGGCGTCTGCAGGACCATCGCGCTGAAGGCGAGTTCGGCCATCGGCTCCGCCCTGGGGGCGATGGTGATGCGACGGAGATCATCAGCAGTGAAGTGGAGCGCCACCATGAAATGTCCTCCCGTCCTTCAGCTTTCGCTGATAGGGCCGGCATCACCCAGCGGACGATGCCGCGGCGGCAGTGAACCGCCAAGGCAGTGAGACGGCGTTGGTCGTGGCGTTGAAATTATCGAACACCCGTACGTACGGACGGGGACATTTTCAGTAATCCCCGAGCTTCACGCGCGCAGGCGGACGGCGGCGCGGCGCGACCCCGCGACGCCGGCGGCCGGGGCGCCGGCAGTGACCACGGCGAACTCCGGCGCTCCACCGATTGCAATTTTGGCCTTATGCGCGGAACTTCATTCAAATTGGACCCTGACGTTCAGCGACGGACGTTGGCGTTCAGCGACGGACGTTGGCGATAGCCCCGACAGGCCGCTTTGCCCTATCTCTGCATAAACGCTAAAGATCTTCCTTGTCCAGGTGTTACCGGTCAGCGCCGACCCGTTTGACGATGCGCGCCGTCCGTCATGGGGTTGGTCTCGCGGTAGTCGTTGGGGGTGAGCCCGTAGGCGTTGTGGAAGGCGCGGGTGAAGTGCGCGGCGTAGGTGAATCCCCAGCGTGCGGCGATGGTACCGATGGTCTGGCCGGCGAGCAGCGGATCGCGCAGGTCGCGTTTGCAACGTTGGAGTCTGCGAGTGCGGATGTGGCCGGCGACCGTGGCGTCCTGGCCTTGGAAAAGGCGGTGCAGGGTCCGCAGCGAGATGTGGTGGGCGTCCGCGATGGTCTGTGGCGACAGCTCGGGGTCGGCCAGGTGCTGGTCGATGAAGGCGTGGACGCTGGCCAGCAACGCATGCCGCTGGGTGTGTTCGGGCAGAGTCCGGCCCTCGCCGAGGTGGTGGGCGAGCATCGCCGCGATCAGGTCCACGGTGACGGCCGCCAGGCGGCCGGCGTCAGCGGGACGGTAGTGATCGGAATGCTTGATCAGATGCTGCACATGGCTGGTGACCAGCGCGCCGACTCCTGTACTGCCGGGCAACGCGGTCATCACCAGCTTGCTGGTCGTGTTGTCCGGCAGCGGCAGCAGCTTGCGGGGGAACAGGACGATCGCGCCGACGGCGCCCGTGCGACTGTCGCCGACGATGTTGTGGAACGGGTGTGAGCTGTCGAGCAGCACCATGTCCGACGGCTCCGCAACGGCGGTGAGGCCATGCTGGCTGAACTGTCCTGTGCTTTGCCCCTGAAGCAGGAGTTCGAACAGCTCGGGGTCGCTGCGCCGGATCAACTTGGGGGTGCGCTGGGCTTCCATCGCGGGTAAGGCCAGGGACGACACCCGAACTTCCCCCAACTGCACCATCCGAACCCTCGCCCGGGTGAGGCCCGCGCCATCACTGCGAACCCTCACGGGAAGCACCGTTTGCGAGATGTCTTCCAGCCAGGAGGAGAACCGCTCACCTGCCGGCCGCGGCCATGTGATGTCCACTGTCTCCATTTACCTGTCCCGTCTTCAGACCCTCGCCGGACATGAGTTCCAACTCGGCGTCCGCTCGCGAAAGTCCATCAAGGTGGCGGGATGAGGAACCCGGGCACGCCGGCGCCGTGCCGATGTGAAAGGGACTCGCTGGCATTAACCCCATCCCGCCCGCAGAAATCAACGTGACGGTGGGGCTAGTGGGGCGGTGTGGGCCCAGGTGATCGGCGTTCGTGTCACCGGACCAGCAGGTCTGCGTGGATCTGCTGTAGTACGGGGTCGGGGTCTGTGCCCAGTTCAGTGGCGATACGGGAGCGGATGGCCTCGTAGCGCGCCAGTGCGTCGGCACGGCGGCCCGATTTCTCCAGGGTGATGAGGAGGCGTGCCCACAGCGACTCCCGCAAGGGATGGCGCGCGGTCAGCCGGCTCAGCTCGACGACCAGCCCATCGTGGCGGCCGACAGAGATGTCCAGGTCGATCCGGCGTTCTAATGCGGTCAGGTAGCTTTCGAGCAGCCAGGGAACCTCCGACGCCTTCAGTGAGGCGCACGGCACTCCTTCGAACGGCATGCCACGCCACAGGTCCAGTGCCTTCGCGAGCCGCGCCCGCTCCACCACGGCATTCGGTGCCGCAGATTCAGCGACGAGCCGGGCGAACTGCAGGATGTCGATGTCCTCCGGATCGGCGTGAAGGACGTACCCGGTCGGCTCAGTACCGATGGCCCATGCGCCGAGCGCGTTTCGCAGACGCGCGACATACGTCTGCACGCTGCGCCGGATGTTGCCGGGCGGGTCCTCGTCCGCCCACAGTGCCGTGGCCAGGTGATCGACAGTAACGGTGCGTCCCGGCGACATGGCCAGAACGGCCAGCAGGGCGCACAGCCTGCCCGCCGTCACCGGAACCCGGTTCTCGTTCACCGAGACCTGGAGTGGCCCCAGCAAGTTCACCGAGATCACCCCTCGCGACCGGTTCCCCGGTTCATCATCGGATGGGACCCCCGTCTCCCCGTCATGCATGTCTCGTTCCCCTGCGACTCGCTTCTTGAATTTTCAACTGTTCGACATTCAGATACACGGAACACCCCGCCGTGACGCTGGAATGGCGATCGAAATCACCCGATGGAAACGCGGTCAGAAAAACTTGGCCATTCACTCCCGAGATCTGGACGGCAGTTCGTGCGCGAGGTCTGCGGATGGTGGCGTCGGGACTGCCGCCTCCGCTCGAACGACCTCGCGGTCCGCTCTCCGTCCTGCCCTCGTCGATCCCGGTCACCCGATTTCGGATGCACTTGATGAATCAAGAGTGCGTGAGCCAAACTGGATCACGCTAGACCTTTTGGCCACAACTAAAACGGTGCGTGGCGTCCTGTACGCGCGGTCCACCAGCCGTCGGTGTCCGCTGTCGCTCCGCCGGCACGGTGGTGAGCTCGCATGACGCAGATGTGAAGCCGATATGAAACTGCGCCCTGATACTTCTTTTGTGACGGCAACGGCGACCGGCCATTGCCCAGTAGATAGGGGAAGCAGATGGACAAGCTCACCGTGGTCACCCTTCCGGAGATCCCGCTCTCGCAGCAGCGGGACGGCACGGTGTTCGGCGCCTAAGGAATCTGATGGAGCTGCATTGGCAGCCCGATTCGGTGAGGGCGCGGCTCGAACGTGCCGCGCTCTCCCGTTTCCTTGGCTCGCAACTAGCGGAACTCTACGGCGGTGAGCCGGTCGAACACGATCTCGATGGGGACTTCGTTCATCCTGTGACGTGTTCGATCGCCTACGCCGGAAAGAGCGGCGCCTCTCCCGCCCTGTCCGAGCAGGCCATGGTCCGCGCCGTCACCGAGAGCCGCGGCCGAGCGGTGCAGGCCGCGGCGGACGGATCCTTCGCTATCGATCTCGTCCCGCTGGATCCGAAGGTGATGGCGGGCACCGTGCGCCGGCACGTCGACGACGCGCGGCGGGTCGGTGACATCGAGACGATCGTCTTTCATCACCCGGAGGACCTGGACTGCGACGATCCCCTCCGCGCGGCGCACCGGCTGATCAGCGAGCACTGGCCGGCGATGCTCGAGGAGATGGCGGCCACCGTGTCCTGCCTGACGTTCTTCACCGCGGGGAGGGCGATCGGGTTCGCCGACATCTACACGCACGGGCTGATCGCCCTCCAGGCGGCCGACCTGTCCTGGCCGATCAAACTGGCGGAGGAGATCATTCATGAATCCTCCCATGTGCGCCTGAACGGCATTCTCGCCAGCACGACCTGCCTGGACGACGACGGTGGTCGCCTGTACCCCACCCCGCTACGGGAGGATCCACGCCCCGCGGCGGGCCTGCTCCATCAGCTCTTCGTCCTGGCACGGTTGTGCGAGTGGCATGCCCGCCTGGGTGAGCATGCCGTTCCCGAAAGGGCCGCCCAGGCGCGTGAGGACCTGGCCGCCGCGCACGCCATCGTCAGTGCCGAGCTTCCGCTGACGGAGGCCGGCCGCGTCCTGGTGGCGAGCATCCAGCCCGATCCGGCACCAGCACGGTCGTGACTCTCACCCGGTCCGCGACGGCTGTCAAAGAGCCATTGCCCCGCGATTACAAGAAATGGTTCTGCGGCACTCTGATCGCCACAGCGGGAAACGTCGCCTTCACCGTCGCCCTCCAGTGGACGGCGACCGCACATGGCGGTGTCGCCGCGGGATTGGTACTGGCCTGCGGCGTACTCCCACAGATGATCCTCCTGCTCATCGGTGGAGCCGTCGCGGACCGGGTGGGTCCACGCCGTGTCATGATCATTACGTTGGCGGCGATGGTGTCGGTGGCGCTGAGCCTTTCCGCCATCGCCGCTCTTGTGGGCACCTCTGTACCGTTGCTGGTCCTCTACAGCACCATCGCCGGAACCATCAACGGCTTTCATCTCCCGGCTTCAAGCTCGATGGTGCGCAGGCTCGTGAATCAGGACCAGCTACCGCGCGCGCATGCGACCCAGAAGGCGGGCCAACAGATCGCCGCATTCGCGGGAGCGCCGCTGGGCGGTGTGCTGGCCGCCGCCGGAGGACTCGCGTCGGCGGCGCTCATCGACGCCGCGGCCTTCGCCGTGGTCGTCATCGCGCTCCTGTCCGTCCGGCCGGACTTCACGCCCGCACCTGCTGAGCGGCCAACGAGCCTGAGGCAGGACGTCCGCAGCGGGATCCGGCTCGCGGCGCGGGACCCGCTGCTGCGGCCGTCGTTGCTCGTCATGGCCGCGACGGCGGCCTTCTTCGCGCCCGTGGGACCCCTCCTGATCCCGCTGCTCGTGCGCATGCACGAATGGGAGGCGACCGCCGTCGGCTGGATCCTGGCCGCCCAGAGCGTGGCCTTCTTCATCGTCGCGGCGCTGGTCTCGCGTCGCGGGGCGCTGAATCGTCTCGGCCCCACCTCGGCGGCGGGAATCGTCATCATGGGCGTGGGCGTCGTGGGCATCGCCCTGACGCCGAACCTGGCCCTCGCGATCGTCGCGGCGTCCGCGGGCGGATTGGGCTACGGGGTCGCCGCCACCCACCTCACCCCGCTTGTGATCAATGCGTCGCCGCCATCGCACCTGTCCCGGACCACCGCCACCATGGCCATCGCCCAGAACCTCAGCGTCATCACGACGTTCGTCGGATCCGGCGGGCTGGCCGAGACGGTCGGACCCGCCACGATCGCCTTGGTGGACGGGCTTCTCCTCACCGCCATCGGCATCGCGGCGCTCGGCGCCCGACCCTTCCGGCAAGCCTGAGGCGCCCTTCTCGGGGGCCTGTACGTCATCGCCCCCTGCTTGACCTGCGGCAACAGGGACATAGGCCCCAGTTATCGCCTGCTGGCATTACCTGTGCTTTGTCGCAAATGAGACTGTAGTGGCGATCCTTCGGCCTCTCGCCCGGGGCTCCCCGCCCAGAAAGCTCCCCGGCATTCGAAGCGACCCACGAGGTGTGCGACTCGTCCCCCGACGGCCAGTGCTCCCATCCGACCGGAGGACGTCCGCGCCCCGTGCCCAGGCGAGAGGCCCGCAGGGCCAGCCAAGAGAAGGGCGGAAGCGAATGAGAACGCGTACCCGTCCCGCGCGTCGGCGGTTCGCAGCCGGTGTCGCGGCAGTGGCCGCCACCTTCGCGGTGTCGTCCGGGGTCGCCTCGGCAGGCGTACTCCAGATCGATCAAGAGGTTCAGGAGCAGGATCAGTGGTGCTGGGCCGCCAGCGGGCTGACCATCGCCAAGTTCCACGGCAAGGGTGACGTCAGCCAGAACGACTTCTGCAACCTCGCGCGGAACCTCCCGCAGGGCAGCGACTGCCCGAACGAGCCCGGCGAACTGGAGTGGGACCAGACGGCGTTCCGGCAGCTCGGACTCTCGGCCGGTCAGGTGACCGGACCGCTGTCGTTCCAGGCAGTGTCCGCCGAGATCGACGGGCAGCGCCCGATCGAGACCGGCATCTACTGGACGGCGGGCGGCGGCCACGCCCAGGTGATCTACGGCTACCAGGGCCAGGTCCTCTCCTACGGCGACCCGTGGCCCTACAGCCCCAGGTACGGCGAGATGAACCACCGCAGCTACATGAGCAATGGCGAGTTCCGCTGGGGCGAGGCCCTGTCGAAGGTAGGGGCGTGACATGCGAACCATGGCGAAGGTCACCGCGGCGACCCTGATCAACGGAACGGTCCTCATGGGCGGCGGCGCGGCACTGGCCGCGGGACCGCCCTCGGACGAGGCCGCCGCGCAGAAGGTCGCCTCGTCCGCAGCGGCTCAGCAGTGGCTCGGACGGTTCTTCGTTCACCTCGACCAGCACCAGCGTGGTCAGCTCACCAACCAGCCCGTCACCCCGGCGGCGATAGCGGCGAAGGCGCCGAAGCTGGAGGGTGACGTCCACCGCGTGTACTCCCTCAACCCCGAGTTCGTGAAGGGGACGCCGAACGCCCCGGCCGCGAGGTTCGCCTACATGGCCGTCGGCGCGAAGTCGGCGACCGGGCAGCACGCGACGATGTGGCTGACCGGGTCCGGCGCGAGCTGGTCGGTCATGAATGTGATCTCCGGCTCCGACGAGGCCGTGTACCCGGCGAAGGCGGACGGCGGCATGGTGTTCACCGAGCCGCAGATCCACGCCTGGTACCGGCTCAAGGACGGCCGCGTGACGGCTCTGAACGACACCGCCAAGACGTCCGTCGCCAAGGGCGTGACGGTCGGGTCGTACCAGAAGCTCGTGCACGGCCGCTACGCCGACAAGCTCCCTGGCTCCGCGTACCAGCGCTCCGGGAAGCTCGGCGGCTATTCGCCCACGACCGGCGTCAGTGATCGGACGTCGGACCGGGGCCCGGCGCCCATGCTGCTCGCGCTCGGCGCGGGCGCCATGGTGACCGCCGCGGGCGTCGTCATGGCACGGCGACGCCGCACCTCGGGTAGCAACTAGCCGCCTCCCAGCGGGTTCCGGGAACCGCGCCGTCCCGGAACCCGCCCCCCGGGGTACGCACGTGGTCCGCAAAGGCCCCGTAAAGAGCCTTGGGCGATGTTCGCGCAGCTCAGGGGCCATTGAGTGCGCTACGGTCGATCGCCGGAAACCCGGCGTAAGACGCGCAATGGCGCCATGAGAATCATCGAGTACGTCAAGATCGTTCATCTCAGCCGTCACGAATGGATTCCCTATGTACAAGTCGTAGGGGTCGTTCTGACCATCGCGCGACTCATCGCCGGAATCTAGGCTCAACCCCTGTTCGAGGGCCCCTTCCTGACACCATGGTCGTAGCAGTCAGGAAGGGGCGGCCGTGAGTGACGACGACGGTGCGGCGCAGCTTTTCGCGGACGCTTTGTCCGAACTCTACGAACGGGCGGGTTCTCCCAGCTCCGGGCAGCTCAAGGCCAGGGTGGCGGCCAGGCAGCCTGGACTGGTGTTGTCGCCCACTTCGCTGGGGGAATGGCTGTCAGGCAAGAGTGTGCCGTCCCGCACCAAGGTCTTCGACGCTCTCATCAACGCTCTCCAGGAGTTGGCGGGAGAGCCCACCCGTCCGCTGGAGTGGTGGGAGAGCCGTCGTAGAGCCGCCGAGCGGGAACGTGGCAAGAACCGCGGCGGGCGGCCGCGCGGCACCGCCGCGCCGTCGGGTCGGCCGGTCCCCGACCGGGCCGTCCCCCAGCCGAGGGACGAGCCGCGTCCCCTGCCGTTGACCCGGGTCGAGGAGGACACCGCGGCCGTGTTGGCCCGGTCCGTGCTCCAGAGCGAGCAGCTGGCCCGGCGCCGCCTCCTAGGCGAGGACGATCTCGCCATCGACCTCGACTTCCGCTTCCGGCCGGCACGTTCACACGATGCGGAGGGGGCCGGTCCCCGCAGCAGCCTGCGGCAGGTGGTCGAGTACTACCGCGCCCTGCGGCCCCGCCGGATGGTCATCACGGGCGAGGGCGGCTCCGGCAAGACCGTCCTCGCGCTCCAGATCGTCCTGGACCTGCTCGGCGAGTACGCGCCCGGGGATGCCGTCCCGGTCCGGATGGCCGCCGAATCCTTGGAGGGCTGGTCGATGGAGGACTACCTCGTCCGGCACCTCCGCACGGTGTTCAATGTCCCGGCGCACCGGGCGAGGGCGCTCGTCGGCGCCCGGCGGATCCTCCCGGTGATCGACGGTTTGGACGAGATGGACCGGGAGGAGGGCTTCCCGTCCCGCGCCGGCAGGGTCATGCAGTCGATCAACGACTACCAGCACGCGGCCGGCAAGGGCGCGGTCATCCTGACCTGCCGCACCAAGGAGTACACCGCACTGGAGGCGACCCGTTTCTGGGTCAAGTACGCCGCCCAGGTGGAACTGGTGCCCGTCACCCAGACCAAGCGAACCGAGTTCCTGCGCCGCCGGGTGGTCGATCTGAGCCGATGGGACGCCGTCCTCGAAGCCACCAAGCGAAAAGGGCGTCTGACCAGGGAGCTGTCAACCCCGTGGCGGCTCAACCTCGCCGTATCGGTCTACGAGGAGCCGGCTCCGGACGGTGAGGGCTACCTGCGCCATCCGGACGAGTTGACCGCACCCGATCTGGACGTCCGCGACCATCTTCTCAGCCTCTACATCCCGGCGATCGTCGCCGCCAACCCTCCTCCACACGGAGCGTCTGAGAAGAAGGTCGAGCGCTGGCTCACCTCCCTCGCGGAATTCCTCCGGGACAACGCACGGCCAGGTTACGAGGTCGACGGAAAGCGATTGTCCAGCACCGAATTCGTCATGCACGAACTCTGGCCACTCGCCTGGTGGGACGCCCGCAAGAAGGCGGCGGCCATTCTCCTGCTGATCCTCGCCGCAGGCTTCCTGGCCGGATTCCTCCAGTGGAGCGGTCAGGACATCAAAAAGGATCTCTACTACCCCGCTGGTGTGGGGGCGATCTGCGCTCTCTACCCCTTCGGACGGAAATGGCCCGAGCCTAAACGCTTCCACTTGCGCTGGTTCGGTGGTGACCCCAGAAAGTCACTCCCCACCTTGTCCTCCCTCAGTTGGACGATCAGCTCGGGCATAGGCGGCTTCGTGACCTGGCTGATCGTGGGTGGAAAGGAGATCCTGGCGGCGACGGCCATCCTGATGACGGCGAACTTTCTGCACACCATCAGCTCCGGCCCCATCCGGGAGAGGTCACGCGCGACCGCCCAGGCCGACCTGGCGGTGGGAATCGCCATCGGCGCGGCCTTCGGCTGCGTGCTCGAATTCCTTGGGAACGACAACGTCGGCTACGGCCTCGGCATGTCCGAAGGGCTGCTGTTCGGGCTCAGCATCTTCGGTGTCGCGGGAACCCGCTACTTGGGCCTGCTCCTGGCCACCCGTCGATGGCACGAGCGGCCCCTCCCCTGGGCACTGGGAGGCTTCCTGGAATGGGCCTACGCGGCCGGCCTCCTACGGGTGGCCGGCGTCGCCTACCAATTCCGCCACAGCGAACTCCAGGAGTACCTGGCCCCACTCCCCAAGGCCCCTTCCCCCAGACGCCGGGCCCGCGTCAAGGCCCGTCCGCCGGCCACCGGGGACGCTCCTTCCGCGGCACTCAGGAAACGCGGCGACAGAGATTCCGCGAGTCCCGCAACCTGAGCCCCGGAGTGGCCTGGAGGCTGGCCAGTGTCGTATCCAGAATCGTTCTTCGGACCGGTGGACGGAGGCGAGGGATCGCGCGTCCCGAGAATCCTCAGGGCCAGCTGCCAAGCTCGAAACGTGCCGGTCCGTGTGGCGCCTACCGGATCCGGGCGGCATCAAGCGTCGCTTTCGGCCCGCTCCCGGCGCAGGGCGGTCTCGCGAGGGTCCTCGACGCGCATCCCGGACGGGCCGGGGTCGGTGTGGTGGACAGTGGTGTAGAAGCGGACCTCGTGGCCGTCGGGGTCATGCAGCTCGGGCAGGATCCAGCCGATGGTGGCGAAGTGAACCCCCGCGTGCGACTCGCCGAGGGCGGTCAGCCGGGCGGCGAGGTCGCGGAGGGCGGCCTCGCCTGGGACGCCGATGGCGAAGTAGTCGAAACCGGCCGCGGCCGCCGCGCGCTGCGGGTCCAGACGCAGGGCCAGCATCGGCCCGCCCACCGGATGGCGTAGCGCGTACCCCATGAGCACGCCCTTCTCGACGAACTCGATCTCGACCTCATAGCCCAGCCGGGAACGGTACCACTCCAGTGAGCGAGCCAGGTCCGACACCGGAAGCTTGAGGTGGTGAACACCGTCCAGGTGGGGGGCGGTGGCGGTGGTGTCGTCCATCGTGATCTCCTTGCAGTGTCACTGCATTCTTGCAGTTATACTGCAATATATGTCCGACCCCGTCAACAACCTTCCCGCCAACCTGCGCGCCGCCCGTGTCGCCGAGACGGAGGGCAAGATCCTGCGTGCGGCCACCGAACTGTTCGTCCGCGACGGCTATACCGGCACCACCCTGACCGCGGTCGCCGCTCACGCCGCAGTGGGCACGCGCACCGTGTACGTGCGATTCGGCACCAAGGCCGCATTGCTCAAACGCGCCGTCGACGTCGCTTTCGCCGGGGACACCGCGCGGGTGGCCGTGCACGAGCGCGACTGGTTCGTCCGTGCCGGTACCGCGCCCACCGCCGCCGAACGCATTGCCGCCCTGGCTGGGGGGAGCCGCCAGATGATGGGCCGCGTGGGTGATCTGCTGGCCGTCGCGCTACAGGCGGCCGCGACCGAACCGGATCTGGCCGCCGCCGCCCAGGCAGGTCGTGAGGCCACGCGCGACAACATCGCCGCCTTCTGGACCAAGATGGCCGACGACGGTCTCCTTCCCCCCGGTGCGGACATGACCTGGCTGACCGACACCGGCGCCCTGCTCGTCCACGCCGAGACCTACCTGCTGGCCCGCCACATGCACGGCTGGACCCTGGACGCCTACGAACGCTGGCTGATCACCAGCTTCACCACGCTCTGCGCCGCCATCACCTGACGGGCAACCTCTGGACGAGCGCCGGTATCCCGGTTGGCTCAGGGATTCTTGACCAAAATGGCGCGGGTGTAGAGCAGATCGAAGCCCCGACGCTGCACGTTCTGCTGAGACTTGGACCCCGGCTGCGTGGTGACGACGGCGATGTCGCAGTCGGCGGCCGCGGCGTCGGCGAGCCGGGCCGAGAGCAGCGCGGTCTGGACGCCCCGGCGGCGGTGCGCGGGTGCGGTCGCCGCGCCGGTGAGTTGCGCGACGCCCTCTGCCATGCGGTAGCTGGCACCGCCGACGATGATCCCGTCGTACAGCGCGACATAGCGCATGACGCCGGCCGTCGCGAAATCGCGTACGGCGTTCGCGAGGACTTCGCGCGGGAACTCTTCGTGCGAGGGCACCCCTTGCTCCTCGGGGTGGGCAAAGCCATCGACCACGACGTCGAGCCACGCTTCGAACTCGTCGTCGCCGCTCGGCCGGACCTCGATCCCGGGTGGGGTGACTCGCTCAGGCTCACCGCTGAGGGCAAGTCCGAGCACGTTCTCGAAAGATATGAGCCGATAGCCGCGTTCGGTCAAGAGAGCGCCGATCGCGGGGTCGGCGAGGTGGGCGAGCTCGACCTGCACTGGGGTGCCGCAGGCGGCGAAGGCCCGTTCGATCTCGTCGAGGGCGGCCGCGCTCGGTACGCCGTCGAGGCCGAGTCCCGCGACCTTGTTGGACGGCGAGCCCTCTTCGGCGAAACTCGCCACACCACCGGCGATAGGGATCACGAATCCCACCGTGTCCGCCCTGCGCCGGTGCGTGGCCTCGCTGGCCTTGGCGATGAGCTGCGCCTCGACCCGCTCGATGCGCTCGGCCAGAGCGGCGTCGCAGAAGAGGGGCGATCGATCGGCGTTCATTCGCAAAGATTAGCCCGGCGTCCGGAACGGCTGCGGCCCACGGCGCCGACCTGGAGGCCGCACGAGCCAAACTGCGTCCCAGGCCGCCCGCTCTACTGGCCTGGTGTAGTACCCCCTACGGGGAACCATGCGCATGGCTGCACACACAACCCCACCACCCACCGCTGCCAACTAACGATCCCGTCCCGCTTCCCGGTCCCCTAACCGCCAATGCCGGGTAGTTAAGGTGCCTGGGCGTTTGTCGACCCGGGTTGGTCGACGACGGTGAGGATTGTCTGGTGGTTGGTGTGGTCTACCTGGCCTTTTGCCCGGTGTTTGGAGACCGCTCGTTTGACGATGCGGGGGTAGTTGCGGTCGCGGCGGGCGGGCAGGGGGTCGGCCAGGACGGCACGGCCGATGCGGCTGACCAGGTCGACGGGGGTTTGGGCGATGATCCCGGCGGCATGGACGATCTGATCGCGGGCGGCACGCAGGGCGCCAACAACACCTTGAAGGGCTCGGCCCCGACCCGGAGGCGGGCCTGCGCCAGCGCCGATGACGAGGGCACCGGCCCCTGCCCGTCCAGCCCCGCGACCAGCCGGGCCTACACCTGCCGATACCCCAACCTCTCAAACAACCCGGCCGCCAGCAGCAGATACACCACCACCCGCGGGGCAGCCCCCGGACCTGCGCCTGGGTGCGACCCGTGGACGCCAACACCTCATCGACCATCTCGAACGGCACGATCTGGGTCAGCTCACCCAGATGACCCGACCCGCGCCATGTTGCGACCCCTCGCAGGGGCGATGAGGACCGCGCCCATCCGCCCACCGCCATCAGACCGCCCTCGTTGTGACCCCTCGCAGGGGCGATGAGGACCTGAACGGCAGCCGCGGCCAGGCCGGGCAGCAGCGGTTGCGACCCCTCGCAGGGGCGATGAGGACCCGCAGTGCCGACGCACGGAACAGACGTGTTCATTGGGTTGCGACCCCTCGCAGGGGCGATGAGGACCCAGCCAAGCGCCCAGACCCGGACCTCTGATGCCCGGTTGCGACCCCTCGCAGGGGCGATGAGGACACCTCTGGCCCAGGGTTCGGCGTCAGCACGCACGCGTTGCGACCCCCCGCAGGGGCGATGAGGACGCCGAGTACACCCGCCTCAACCAGGCGTTCGCGCAGTTGCGACCCCTCGCAGGGGCGATGAGGACGTTGACGGAGCGGCCTTCGCCGCCCCTAGGAATCCTCGTTGAGACCCCTCGCAGGGGCGATGAGGACCAGTTACAACCAGTGAGACTACACAGTTGTGCAGGTTGCGACCCCTCGCAGGGGCGATGAGGACGTCAACCCGGACTACGTTGACTACCTGCTCGCGTAGTTGCGACCCCTCGCAGGGGCGATGAGGACTCCAGG
>NZ_BCQT01000022.1 GCF_001552215.1 Actinomadura macra NBRC 14102
CCGGTTCGGCGGTGCCGTGGCTGGCCGGGTGCGGTACCAACGAGGGCACCGGCGCCGCCGGCGGCTCCACAACCGGCCGATTCTCCGTGAAGCTCGGCTGGATCCCGAACTCGGAATACTCCGGCATCTTCCTCGGGACCGAGGACGGTTACTACGCCAAGCAGGGCCTCACCGTGGACGTCCTCCCGGGCGGGCCGAATTCCGCGGTCGTCCCGCTGGTGACGACGAGTCGCGTCAACGTCGGTATCGAGGCGATTCCGGAGAATGTCGCCACCGCCGTTGCCCGTGGCGCGAAGCTGAAGATCGTCGGCGCCGGACTGCAAAAGAGCCCCGAATGCTGGGTCTCACTCGCCAGTAATCCGGTCAAGAATCCGAAGGAGATCGAGGGTAAGAAGCTCGGTATCACGCTGGCCGGTAAGAACACGGCGCTGGTGTTCATGAAGCGTAACGGGGTCGATGTCAGCAAGGTCAAGCTCGTGCCGATCCAGTTCGATCCCGCGCCCCTCGCCGCCCGTGAGGTCGACGCGATCTGGGGGTTCGCCTCAAACCAGCCGGTGTCGCTGGCACTACGCGGGATCAAAACGCACGTGATGCCCCTGGCCGACTTCGGCTTCAACCGAATGCAGAACGTCTTCTTCGTCTCCCAGAAGACCCTGGACGACTCCGCCGCGCGCGAGAGCGCCCGCAAGTTCATGACGGCCAGCAGGCAGGGCTGGGAGGCGGCACTGCGCGATCACAAGCATGCCGCCGACGTGATCATCAAGAACTACGGCGCCAAGCTCGGCCTGAAGCGCGACGAGGAGATCAAAACGCTTGCCGCCTTCGCGCCGTACGTGACCGGCCCGGGTACGGCGTCCAAGGGCCTGTTCTGGATGTCCGACGCGCTGATCGAGCAGACGATCACCGGCCTGTCCAGCATCGGGATCAAGGCCGACAAGTCGCTGTTCACCAACGAGTTGCTCGGGGGGTGAGCCCCGCGATGGCCGAGGAGGGAGCGTTGCCGCAGACCACGGCAACGGGCGGCGGCCCGGCTGGCGCAGACGACGCGGTCACCCACGGCATCGCCGAAGCCGTCCTGCTCTCCGACACCGTGGTCCTGATGTCACCCCGACCCGGAACCATCCTGGACACCATCACCATCGACCTCCCCCGCCCCCGCACCCCCGACATCCTCCACGACACCGCCTTCCACACCCTCTGCGACCAACTCTCCGAAAAACTCTTCACCACAAACGGCGACGGGACCGCGACCGTAAAGGGGCAGGGAGGCGAGGACGGATCGTCGCGGTGACGGTTCGGCTCGCGATAAGGGCGGCACCGCGCAGCGCCGATGATCTGCTCACTGCAGTGGGCCCCGGGCGCAGGGGATCCTACGGCCTGGGCACCTCCATGACCGTCGCGGCGACTCTGCCGGCTACAACTTCGAACGAACACCAGAAAGCAAACAATGCTCAGAGTCATCGTGCCCCATGTCCGTGTGAACGGCGTGGGCGCCCTGCAAGTCGTCACCCTCGCCAACGGGAATATCGTCGCCCGCGCCGGCGTCCGCGTGACCACCGCTGGAGCCGGCTCCAAGCGCGGTATCGGTGCTGGTCCAGGGGTGGCTGGGTGACGAGGTCGTTGGGGGCCAGGCCGGGCGGATTCAACACTCGTCCGACGCTTGAGGACATCCGGCGTGCGCCAAAGGTACTGCTGCACGACCATCTGGACGGCGGCGTACGGCCCGGGACCGTCGCCGATCTGGCGCGGGAGTCCGGGTACGGGGGGCTGCCGACCACGGACCCCGAGGCCTTGCGGGCATGGTTCGCGGAGTCGGCCAACTCAGGGTCGCTGGAACGGTACCTGGAGCCGTTCTCCCATACCTCCAGCGTGATGCAGTCCGTTGAAGCCCTGACGCGGGTCGCCTACGAATGCGCTGAGGATCTTGCGAACGATGGGATCGTCTACGCGGAGGTCCGGTACGCACCCGAGCTGCATCTCCGCGCCGGATTGACGCTGGAGCAGGTCGTCGAGGCCGTCTTGGACGGGTTCGCGCTGGGAAGGCGGGAGTTCGGCATCCGGGTCGGGACGCTCCTCACCGCGAACCGGGACCAGGCACGGAGCACGGAGATCGCGGAGCTGGCCGTCCGGTACCGGGACGACGGCGTCGTCGGGTTCGACATCGCGGGTGCCGAGGCCGGTTACCCGCCGATCAAGCATCTGGACGCGTTCGAGTACCTGCAGCGGGAGAACGCGCACTTCACCATCCACGCGGGCGAGGGGTTCGGCCTCCCCTCCATCTGGCAGGCGATCCAGTGGTGCGGGGCCGACCGGCTCGGCCACGGGGTCCGGATCATCGACGACATCGAGGTGAACAGCGACGAGGCCAGGCTCGGACGCCTTGCCGACTACGTGCGCGACAAACGGATCCCGCTGGAGATGTGCCCCTCCTCCAACGTCCAGACGGGCGCGGCAACGTCGATCGAGGAGCATCCGATCGGGCTGCTGCGCAGGCTGGGCTTCCGCGTCACGGTCAACACCGACAACCGGCTGATGAGCGGGACGACGCTTTCGGAAGAGTTCGCCAAGCTCACCGAGGTGTTCGATTACGACTGGGACGACCTCCAGTGGTTCACGGTGAACGCGATGAAGTCGGCGTTCGTGTCGTTCACCGAGCGGCTCGAACTGATCAACGGGGTGATCAAGCCCGGTTTCGCGCAGCTCAAGTGGCGCGGTGACCGGCCCCTGGCATGATCGGACCGTGACCCTCCGTTCCACACGCGGGGTATCGCGGCCTGCATGTGGCCAACGTTCGGCGCCGCCTCCGACCCTATTCAGCCGGTCGGAGGCGGCGCCTTTTCGTTGGGTTATCTCTGCGCGCGAACGTGCGTCATTGCTTGGCCACCACGCTCAGGCCGTGGGGACCGGCCTAGGCGCTCGCCTTGGCGGATGGCTCCGAGCTAGTCGGTCGTTCCTCAGATGTCCTCGACGTTCATCGCCCCTTCGTTGGGGCGCCGGGACAGGTCGATGCCGAGTTCCTCCGCGGCGCGGAAGACGTCCTCGTCGGTGTCGCGCATCTCGATGGACATGCCGTCGCTGGACAGCACCTCGACGTTGAGGCACAGCGACTGCATCTCCTTGATGAGCACCTTGAAGGACTCGGGAATGCCGGGCTCGGGGATGTTCTCGCCCTTGACGATGGCCTCGTAGACCTTCACGCGGCCAAGGACGTCGTCGGACTTGATGGTCAGCAGCTCCTGGAGGGCGTAGGCGGCGCCGTAGGCCTCCAGTGCCCACACCTCCATCTCACCGAAGCGCTGGCCGCCGAACTGGGCCTTACCGCCGAGCGGCTGCTGGGTGATCATGGAGTACGGGCCGGTCGACCGCGCGTGGATCTTGTCGTCGACCAGGTGGTGCAGCTTGAGGATGTAGATGTAGCCCACGGCGATCGGGTAGGGGAACGGTTCGCCGGACCGGCCGTCGAACAGCCGGGCCTTGCCGCTAGGCATCACCATCCGGTCACCGTCGCGGTTGGCGGTGGTGCTGCCCAGAAGACCGATGATCTCCTCTTCGCTGGCGCCGTCGAAGACCGGGGTGGCGACATTGGTGCGTGGCTCGACGCGGTCGAAGCCCTTCTCGCGCAGCGGTTCGGCCCATTCCTCCGCCACCCCGCTGATGTCCCAGCCCTGGGCGGCGATCCAGCCGAGGTGGGTTTCCAGGACCTGGCCGACGTTCATGCGTCCGGGCACGCCCAGCGGGTTGAGCACGATGTCGACCGGGGTGCCGTCCTCCAGGAACGGCATGTCCTCCACCGGCAGCACCTTGGAGATCACACCCTTGTTACCGTGCCGGCCCGCCAGCTTGTCCCCATCGGTGATCTTGCGCTTCTGCGCCACATACACCCGCACCAGCTCGTTCACACCCGGCGGGAGCTCATCGCCCTCATCGCGGGAGAACACCCGCACACCGATGACCTTGCCCTGCTCACCGTGCGGCACCTTCAACGAGGTGTCACGCACCTCACGGGCCTTCTCACCAAAGATCGCCCGCAGCAGCCGCTCCTCCGGCGTCAGCTCGGTCTCACCCTTGGGCGTGACCTTCCCGACCAGGATGTCACCGGGCACCACATCGGCGCCGATCCGGATGATCCCGCGCTCGTCCAGGTCCGCCAGCACCTCTTCGGAGACGTTGGGGATATCGCGGGTGATCTCCTCAGGCCCCAGCTTGGTGTCACGGGCATCGACCTCGTGCTCCTCGATGTGAATCGAGGACAGCACATCATCCTGCACCAGCCGCTGGGACAAGATGATCGCGTCTTCGTAGTTGTGGCCCTCCCACGGCATGAACGCCACCAGCAGGTTCTTGCCCAGCGCCATCTCACCGTCATCGGTGCACGGCCCATCGGCGATGACCTGCCCCACCTCCACCCGCGAACCCTCGTCCACGATCGGCTTCTGGTTGAAGCAGGTGCCCTGGTTGGAGCGCTTGAACTTGGCCACCCGGTAGGTGGTGCGGGTGCCGTCATCGTTCATCACCGTGACGTAGTCAGCCGACACCTCCTCCACCACACCGGCCTTGTCCGCAGTGATCACATCACCGGCATCGGTCGCGGCCCGGTACTCCATACCGGTCCCCACCAGCGGCGCCTCGCTGCGCAGCAACGGCACCGACTGCCGCTGCATGTTGGAACCCATCAACGCCCGGTTGGCGTCATCGTGCTCCAAGAACGGGATCATCGCCGTGGCCACCGAGGTCATCTGCCGCGCCGAGACATCCATGTACTGGACATCACGCGGCGGGATCAGTTCGACCTCGCCGCCCTTCTTGCGGATCAGGACCTTGTCCTCGACGAAGGTGCCGTCGTCGTTGAGCAGGGAGTTGGCCTGCGCGATGACGTAGCGGTCCTCCTCGTCGGCGGTGAGGTAGTCGATCTGCTCGGTCACCACACCGTCGGTGACCTTGCGGTACGGGGTCTCCACGAACCCGAACGGGTTGACCCGCCCGAACGCCGCCAACGACCCGATCAGCCCGATGTTGGGACCCTCGGGCGTCTCGATCGGGCACATCCGGCCGTAGTGGGACGGGTGCACGTCCCGGACCTCCATGCCCGCCCGCTCACGCGACAGACCACCCGGACCCAGCGCCGACAGGCGACGCTTGTGCGTCAGTCCGGCCAGCGGGTTGGTCTGGTCCATGAACTGGGACAGCTGGCTGGTGCCGAAGAACTCCTTGATGGAGGCCACGACCGGCCGGATGTTGATCAGGGTCTGCGGCGTGATCGCCTCGACGTCCTGAGTGGTCATCCGCTCCCGGACGACCCGCTCCATCCGCGCCAGACCCAACCGGACCTGGTTCTGGATCAGCTCACCCACCGTGCGCAGACGCCGGTTGCCGAAGTGGTCGATGTCATCGACCTCGATCGGCACGGCGACGGCACCGAGGGTGGCCTCCTCCTCGCCGGCGTGCAGGCGGACGAGGTACTCGATCGTGGAGACGATGTCGTCCTCGGTCAGCGTGCCCTGGTTCATGTCCAGGTCGAGACCGAGCTTCTTGTTGATCTTGTATCGGCCGACCTTGGCGACGTCGTACCGCTTGGGATTGAAGTACAGGTTCTCCAGCAGGGTCTGCGCCGACTCACGGGTCGGCGGCTCACCCGGCCGCAGCTTGCGGTAGATGTCCAGCAGCGCATCGTCCTGACCGGAGGTGTGGTCCTTCTCCAGCGTGACGTTGATCGACTCATACGACCCGAAACGCTCACGGATACGCGCCTCGTCCCACCCCAGCGCCTTCAGCAACACCGTCACCGGCTGCTTGCGCTTGCGGTCGATACGCACACCGACGTTGTCGCGCTTGTCGATCTCGAACTCAAGCCAGGCACCCCGCGACGGGATGACCCGGCAGCCGTAGATGTCCTTGTCGGACGCCTTGTCGAGCGCGCGGTCGAAGTAGACGCCGGGCGAACGGACGAGCTGGGAGACGACCACCCGCTCGGTTCCATTGATGATGAAGGTGCCCTTGGGGGTCATGAGCGGGAAGTCGCCCATGAAGACCGTCTGACTCTTGATCTCACCGGTGGTGTTGTTGATGAACTCCGCCGTGACGAACATCGGGGCGGAGTAGGTCATGTCCTTGTCCTTGCACTCCTCGACGGAGTACTTGGGCGGCTCGAACCGGTGATCGCGGAACGAGAGGGACATGGTCCCGGAGAAGTCCTCGATCGGGCTGATCTCTTCGAAGATCTCCTCCAGCCCCGACTGGGTCGGGACGCTCTTACTTCCGGCCTTCTGGGCCGCCTCGACCCGGGCCTTCCACCTCTCGTTGCCCAGCAGCCAGTCAAAGGAGTTGGTCTGCAGAGCAAGGAGGTCCGGGACTTCGAGCGGCTCCTTGATGCGCGCGAAGGAGACGCGGTTCGGACCGGTTGCGGTATTCGAGGCGTTGCGCGAGGCTGCCAAGAGTGGTCCTTCCGAGGGCTCGCGGCGTAACTGACGACACGCACGCCAGACGATCCACGTCCAAGACCCGCGCTTCAGGGTCCAAAACAGACCCCGGGCGGGGGAGCTCTCACACGTGGATAGTCAGAGGGCAGCGCAAAGGGGCAGTGTAGCCGACCACCACACCGCTCGCAACTCTACGCCCGCAGTATGCATCACAGTTGCCTTGGAGCATCGCCCCTCAGGGCCTTGTAGTCAAGAGCGGACTTGGACTTTTCGGGCTCTGACCTGCAGTGAGGAACGCCATAGTTTAAGATCCCGTCACCTACCCGTTGGTAAGCCGGGAAAGGGGACGGAACGACCCCCTGGAGGGGTCTCGTCCCGCCGGGATCGGAACTGCTCAGACAGGGTTTTCCGGCGGCCGACCGGGGGTCTCTAGGAGATCACCGTGAGCTCCGACGCGAGCCACTTCCCGTCGACCTTGACCATGGTCATCTTGATCCGCAACGGCTCGGGCAGCCGCTGCTCCTTGTCGGAACTGGTGGCCGCCGACCGGTTGGCGTACACCAGCGCCACCACCTTGCCCGGGGAGGCGCTCACGGCCCCCGCCTTCATCACGGTGGTGGTGGAGACGGCCTGCTGACGCGGGGCGAGGGTCTTGAGGGTCTCGGCGAGCTTGTCGAACTGCTCGCGCAGCCTGCCCGTCGTCATCGCCGAGCCGGCCTTCAGGTCGCTGTCGAGGCTCCGGTAGTCGTAGGACGACAGCGCCTGCGCGGCACGGGACGCGGCGAACACTCCCTCCCGGGACGCGGTCTCGGTCGCCTTCTGCTCGCGCACCTTCATCGCCAGCGCCGTCGTCCCGCCCCCGAGCGCCAGGGCGAGCACCACCAGGACGGCGATGAGCGTCCGGTTCCGCAGCGCCCCGGACCGCCGGACCGAGTCGTCGTCCTCATCGCCGCGCACCTTCTCGGCCTTGGCGAACCGTCTGGGCTTGGGCTTCTCGACGGCTTCGGCCTCGTCGGCCTCCCCCGTCTCGCCGGGCTCCCCCGTCTCGTCTGCCTCGTCCACTTCATCCGCTTCGGCGGTGGGCGTGTCGGCCTGGACGGACTCCTCGCGCTTCGGCGACTTCCGCTCGACGTCGCCCCCGGGAGCGGAGATGGCCTCCGAACCGGCCGAGGCGGCTGCTGCGCCTTCTTCGCCTTCGGAGGGGCTTTGGGGAACCTTCAGGCCGGACTCGCGCTTCTCCGTTGCTTTCACGGCCTCGGCGTCAGGTTCGGCGTCCGAGGCGACGTCGGACTCAGCGTCGGACTCGACATCCGTGGGCGGCCCGGCGGCGGCCTCGGCTTCAGCCTCCGCGGCGGCCTCCGCCGCGGCTTCGGCGGCGGCCTCCGCGGCGGCGATCTCGGCCAGCCGGGCGGCTTCGCGGGCCCTCTCGGCGGCCTCCTCGGCGAGCCGAGCGGCCTCCTCCGCCTTCGTGGGCTGCTTGGCGGTCTTGCGCATTACGGGACCACCTCCAGGTTGGACACCAGCCACCGGTCGCCGACCCGTGTGAGGTCCATCAGGTACCTGTACGCACGCGGGGCGCCTTCCTTGACCTTGGCGTTGGTGACGGTGCCGTTCAGGGACACCATCACCTCGGCGGAGTCACCGTCGATGGACACCACGGCGGCGTCCACCTCGCTGACGGTGGACTTGGCGCCGGTCTTGGCGAGCTGGTCCAGCAGCGACTTGGTCTGGGATCCCAGCGTGTTCTTCAGGTCGCCGGTGGTGCCCGCGACGATCCGATCGATGTCGCGCTGGGCGGTCTTGTTGTCGAGGGTCAGCAGGTTGACGCCCATCTGCCGCGCCGTCTGGAGGGCCTTGGCCCTCTGGTCGGCGTCGTCCTTCTTCTGCAGGGTGAGGACGCCGAGCCAGGCGGTGGCGACGATCAGCCCGACCACGACGACGCTCAGCGCGATCGTGGCGATCGGGGTCCAGGGGAGGCGTCTCATCGGCCCGGCCTCACTGGCTCAACGGTCCGAGCAGGAGCCACTTCCACGACGCTTCCTCTCCCAACTGGCGCGTCCCGGCACTGCGGGGCATGACGTAGCGCTTGCCGTCGGGCCCGTAGACGGCGCCCGTCGATGGATCGTATCCAGCGAATTCGACTGAATCGGCCGGATAGGACAGGTAGAGACGCCCATCCGCGAGTTGCCCGGTCGGCTCGGCCGCGGACTGTTGTGTGCCCTTGGAGCCGCCGGTTCCCTTGGCCTCGGAGCCGCCCTTGCCCTTCGTCCCGTACGCGCCGCCTTGCGGGAACCCGGCACCGCTGGTGGCGCCGGGGGGCACCTGCGGGTAAGGCGTGATGGCGTCGCGCGGGAAGTTGCGGGCACCGCGCACGGCGCTCGGCGAGTTGTGGGCGTCCTTGCAGCCGACGTTCAGCGCGGGATCCCTTTCGGACGTGTCCTGGGGCCAGCGGGGCTTGGTCTTCTCGTAGCCCTTCGTGCACGGGGGCGGCGAGTCGATGTTCAGGGCGAGACCCAGGTGCTGGGTTCCGTCCCCCGGCGTGACAGTGAACGCTCCGGCGACCGTCACCGGGTACAGGATGAACAGCGACCGCAGCCCGGCCTTGCGGGACGAGATGATCTGACCGGTCGTGGTGAGGTTGGCCAGCAGGACGGGCAGCGTCGGCGCCAGCTGGTTGATCGCCTTGTGGGTCTCGTCCACCGCGCCGGGCGCGTTGGTGATGGTCTGGCGCAGCGCCGGATCGTCCTTGCGGATCGAGGTGGTCAGCTCGTTCAGGTTGCGGGCGAAGCCTCGGATGTTGGCGCCCTGGGAGCGCTGCGTGCCGAGGACCGTCACGCTGTTGTCCAGCAGCTTCTTGGTGTCCGGGTAGGCCCGGTCGGCGGTCTTCAGCAGCCGGTCGGTGTCGTCCAGGATGGACTGGAGGTCCGCAGCGGAGCCGGTGAACGCCTTGTCCAGCTCGTCCACGATCGTGCCGAGGTCCCGGGTGTCCACCGACCCGACCAGCGAGTCGACATTGCGCAGCAGCTCGGCGGTGGAGACCGGCAGCCTGGTCAGCCGGCGCGGGATCGTGTAGGCAGCGCCCTGGTCCAGGTAGGGGCCGCTGTTCTTGCTGGGCTGGAGGTCGATGTACTGCTCGCCGACCGCGGACCGGTTGGCCACGATGGCGGACGTGCCCTCGCGCGGGATCCGTTTCCCGCGCTCCAGCAGCAGCTTGACCCGGATGCCGTCCTTGGTCAGCTCGATCGGGCCGACTCTGCCGACGGGCACGCCGCGGTAGGTGACCTCGGCGTTGGTGAACACGCCGCCGGAGTCGGTGAGGTCGACGTAGGCGGTGTACTGCTTGCCGAGGACCCCCCGCCCGATCCCGATGTAGTTCACCGACACGATCGTCACGCCGATGACCGTGATGAGCGCGAAGGCGATCAGCTGGAGCTTGACACCGCGCTTGAGGATCACGAGAGACCTCCCGTCATCAGGGTCTGGAGGTCGCCCGACCCGGGCCCGAGCGCCCCTGGACGGCCTTGTGCGCTGCCACCTTCGGGCAGTCCGGGCAGTCCGGGCAGTCCGCCGCCGGAGCCCGATCCCGGCGTCCCGGTCCCGGGCGTGCCGGTGCCGGGCGTGCCAGTGCCGGGCGAGCCGCCCGGCGACTGCGGCAGCACGCCGAGCGGCGGCTGCGGCAGCGTCACGTTCGGCACCTGGAGCATGTCGCGCATCTGCCGGCCGCTGCCGAGCAGGCCCTCCAGGTCGGTGCCGCCGAGCAGGTTCCGGGCGATGGACTCGAAGTCCAGGTCGATGGTCAGCCGGACGTTGCCGTAGTCGCCCTCGATGACGTTCCCGAACGTCGCGGGGAACGGGAAGGTGATCAGTGTCTCCAGCGACTTCGGCAGGTCCGAGCCGGCCTTGTTGAGGTTGCGCAGGATCGTGTCGAGATCGCGCAGGTTCGCCACCATGTCGGCGTGCGACCGCCGGATCACGCCGGTCGTGGTGCGGCTGAGCTTGTCGAGCGCGACGAGCATCCGGGTGAGGTCGGCGCGGTTGCGGTTGAGGACGGTGATCGCCGGTCCGGTCCTGTCGATCGTGTCGGTGATCGTCTTGCGCTCGGCGGAGAGCTTGCCCGTCAGCCGGTCGATGCTGTCCAGCGCGCGGGTGATCGCGGCGCGGTTGCGGTCCAGGGTGCCGGTGAAGGTGTCGAGCCGGTGCAGCACCGACCTGATCGTGGCCTCCCGTCCGCCCATCGCGGCCTGGAGTTCGTGGCTGATCGTGGCGACCTGCTCGATGCCGCCGCCGTTCAGCAGCAGCGACATCGCCGACAGCACCTCCTCGATCTCGGTGGTGCGGCTGGTGCGCGCGAGCGGGATCAGGTCGCCCGAGCCGAGCTCGCCGGTGGCGGGCTGGTTCGCGGGCGGCGCCAGCGCCACGTACTTCTCGCCGAGCAGGCTGGTCTGCCCGATCGTCGCGGTGGCGTTGTCGGGGAGCCGGACGTCCCGGCGCACCTTGACGGTGACGACGGCGTGCCAGCCGCCCGTCCCGCCGGCGAGGTCGATCTTCTCGACCTTGCCGACCGAGACGTCGTTGACCTTGACGACCGACTGCGGGACGAGGTCCAGCACGTTCGCGAACTCGATCTTGACGGTCCGGGGGTCGGAGCCGAGGTCGGGGCCGCCGGGCAGCGGGAGGGTGTCCACGCCGCCGAACGAGCAGCCCGATAGCGCCGCCGCGCCCGCGACCGCGACCGCGCCGAACAGCCGCGCGCGACGTCCGGCGCTGTGTCCGGCGCTGGGCCGTGTCCTGGTCATCGGCCACCTCCGGGCAGCAGCGAGGTGATGTCCTGGGGCTTGTGCTGGTTCCGCGGCTGTCGCGTTGCGGCGCCGTTTCCAGATGCGCCCTTGCCGGACGCGCCCTTGCCGCCGGGCCCGTAGGCGTCCGGCGGGATCGGCACCGGGTCGTAGTGCGTGGTCAGCGCGGTGATCCAGGACAGGTCCAGGCTGAGGCCCGTGAGCGCCTTCCCGATCCCGTTGTAGGGCCGGACAAAGTCCAGGCACTGCTTCGCCGGCGTCCCGACCGAGTAGGCCAGCGAGCAGATCCAGTCGGCCAGATCGTGAAACTGGCGCAGGTCGGCCCGGTTGTGGATGGTGCCGCTGAGCGGGTCGTAGGCGCGCGCCAGGTTGTTGATGGCGAGCGGCCCGACTTCGAGCAGCTCGGCGAAGGCGTCCTTCTCCTTGACGAGCACACCGGTGATCTGCGCGAGCTGCCGGACCGACGCCGACAGCTCGCCGCGGTTGTCCTTGATGAACCGCTGCACGTTCCGCAGCGTCGGGGCGAGGGTGTTGAGCGCCGCGCTCAGCTCCTCCTTCTCCCCCGCGAGCTGTCCCGAGACCCCGTTCAGGTGCCCGGTGAACGACTTGATCTGCTGGTCGTTCGCCGTCATCGCGTCGGTGATGATTCGCAGGTTCCGGATCGTGTCGGCGACGTCGCCGCGGTCGGTGCTGAGCGTGCTGAGCATCTTGGACGTGTCGCCGATCGTCTGCCGGATGCTCTCGCCCTGGCCCTCCAGGTTGTCGGCACCGACCTTCAGCAGCCGCGACAGCGAGCCCGTGCCGTCGGTCCCGGGGGCGTTGGCGCCCTGTGGTCCGAGCGCCTTGGTGAGGTCGTTCAGGCTGCCGCCGATCTCGTCCACCTCGACCGGGACCGCGGTGCGGCTGACGGTCAGCGTCGCGCCGTCGGCCAGCACCGGGCCGCCCTTGTAGACGGGGGTGAGCTGGATATAGCGGTCGGCGACGAGCGTCTGGTTGACGATGACGGCCTGCGCGTCGGCGGGGACCTTGTACTTCGCGTCGTACTTCAGCTCGACCCTGACCGCGTCTCCGACCGGCGTCACCTTCGTGACCCTGCCGACCGGGATGCCGAGGATGCGCACGTCGGCGCCCTTGTACAGACCCACGGTCTTGGTGAAGTACGCGGTCATGTGGCGCTGCTCCGGCTTCTGGAGCAGCAGCATCAGCGCGGCGGCCAGCACCGCGACGGTGATGATCGCGCCGCCGAGGCGAAGGACGGTTGCGGAGTTACGCACGGGTGACCTGCCTGCTGCTCACGGGAGGAAGGGCAACGGGTTGTCGCTCTGATTGCCGGACTGGCCGCCCTTCTGCTGACCGCCGTTCGGGCTGTTCTGGCCGCCCTGGGGCGGGTTCTGGATAGAGGCGGGGATCGGGAGGAGGTTCTGGATGTAGGAGTCGAACCAGCGTCCCGTCCCGGTGACGTCGGCGAACTGGCGGGCGAACGGCGCGAACAGCTGGAGGATCCGGTCGAGGTTGTCCTGGTTCTTCAGCAGGACCCCGTTGACCTTCTGGAGGTTGTCCAGCATCGGTCGCAGCTGCCCCTCGTTCTCTTTGATCAGGGCGTTCACCTGCTGGGAGAGCGTGACCGTGTTGATCAGGAGTTGGTGGATGACGGCGCGGCGGGCCTGCACGGCCTGGAGCACCTTGTCGCCGTCCTGGATGAGCTTGGCGAAGTCCTGGTTGCGGTCGGCGAGCAGCTGCGAGACGTCCTTGGCCTTGCCCGCCAGCTCGTGCAGCTGGTCGTCGCGGGAGGCGATGGTGGTGGACAGCCGGCGCAGCCCCTGCAGCGACGCCCGGATCTCGTCCGGCGAGTTCTCGAAGGTCTGCGAGAGCACGTCGAACGACGTCGCGAGCTGCCGATAGTCGATCTTGCTGACCCGCCGGCTCAGCTCGCTGATCGCCGGGACGACCTCGAACGGCGTGTGCGTCCGCTCGATCGGGATGTTGCGGCCGAGCCGTCCCGTCCCGCGCGGGTTGAGGGACAGGAAGTGCGCGCCGAGCACCGTCTTGATCTTGATGTCGGCTTCGGTACGGTCGCCGAGCCGCACCCCGTCGTCCACCCGGAAGGTGACCTTGACGTGGTCGCCGTCGAGTTCGAGGCCGGTGACCTTGCCGACCTTGACGCCCGCGATGCGGACCTCCTCGTCGGTCTTCAGGCCGGCCGCCTCCTTGAACGAGGCGGTGTGCGTCCTGCCGCCGGACACCAGCGGGATGCTGTCGAGGTTCATCGCCACCGCCAGCGCCACGATGATGATCGCGAATCCGACGAGGCCGATGGGGACCGGGTTGCGCTCCCGGAAGGGGACCCTCATCTACTTGCACCTCGCGTTCTCGTTCACGATCGCCGGTGTCTGGAAGACCGGTCCGCCCGGTAGCCGCACCTTCGCGTCGAGTCCGCAGATGTACATGTTGAACCAGGAGCCGTAGGACGAGATGTTGACGAGCTTCTGCAGCCTGTCCGGGGTCCGCTTGAGGCCCGTGTCGAGCGCGCCGCTGTTGGCGTCCAGCGTCCCGGTGAGCTGCCGCAGCCCGGCGATGTCGTCCTTGAGGTCGGGCCGGACGTCCTTGAGCAGTCCCTGCGTGGTGCCGGTCAGGTCGTTGATCGCCGCGACCGAGTCGAAGATCGCCTGCCGGTCCCGCGACACCCCGCCGACGAATCCGCGCAGGTCGGTGATCAGCTGGTTGACCTCGTCATGCCGCTCGTCGATCGTGCCGAGGACGGCGTTCAGGTTGTCGATCACCCGCCCGATGACCTTGTCGCGATCGGCGAGGGTGGTGGTCAGGGACGCCACGTGCGCGAGCAGGCTGTTGACCGTCCCGCCCTCGCCCTGGAGGGTCTGGACGATCTGGAAGGCCAGCTTGTTGACGTCGTCCGGCTCCAGTGCCCGAAACAGCGGCCGGAACCCGTTGAACAGGGCCGTCAGGTCCAGCGCGGGTTTCGTCTGGCCGACCGGGATCGTGCCGCCCGGCCGCAGGTAGTCGTTGGCGCCGCCGGGCCCGTCGGTCAGCGCGAGGTACCGCTGACCCATCAGGTTCCGGTAGCGGACGTGCACCTGCGTGGACGCTGGGAGCCCCGCCTGGAACACCCCGCCCTTCTGGACGCTGAACGTCACCTCGGCCTGGTTCCCGTGGTACAGCCTGATCTTCTGGACCTGGCCGACCCGGACGCCCGCGACGCGCACGTCGTCCTTGTCGAGCAGCCCGGCCACATCGGTGAAGATCGCCTTGTAGCTGCGCGTCTCCCCGAAGTGGACGTTGGAGATCGTCATCGCCAGCACGCCGGTGACCAGCGAGGTGAGGACCACGAAGATCCCCAGCTTGACGGCGGCGCTCGTCGTTCTCATCTGACCGTCACCACCGAACCGCGCATGAGCGGCGCGAACATCAGCTGTGCCACGTCGGAGACCTCGTCGGCCGGGGTCCGCGTCATCGGGCCCACCACGTTCTTGATCTGCTCGTTCTCGCTCATCGAGCCCGGGTCGACGAACACGTTCGACAGGGCCCGGCCGCGGTTCCCGCTCCCGCCGTTCGGGGGATCGGGGTTCTTCCACCACAGGTCGTCCTGGGTGCCGTCCAGAGCCAGGTAGTCGGGGAACGGGACCTTCGGGTTCGGCAGGTTGTAGCAGCGCGGGTTGCGCTGGTCCTTGGCCTCCGGCAGGTCCAGCGGGTACTTGTACGCCGGGCGCGGCTTGACGATCTCGATCGTCAGGTTGAAGGTCGTGGAGCCGTTACCGCCGGCCACCCGTTCCGCCTCCGGCTTCAGCTTCATCATCCCGGCGAACACGCACGGCAGCGACGGCGAGTAGCGAGCGATCAGTTCGAGGCCGTCCCGGTTCGCGATGTTGAAGCCGATGATCTTCGGGCCGTTCTGGCGCATGAACGTGTTCCCGTCCGTCGCCAGCCCGGTGACCGCCGGGATGAGCTGCTCGATCGTCGCCTTCTTGGCGGTGATGGTCTTGCTGGTCACGTTCAGGTTGCGCAGCGTCTGGAGCAGGTCCGGTGCCGCCGCGGCGTAGATGTCCGACACGTCCGAGAGGGCGTGCAGATCGTGCACCAGCGTGCCGAGCTCCGGATTGATCTTCCTCAGCAGCTCGTCGGCCTGCTCCAGGTTGCGCCCGAGCTGGTCACCGCGGCCCTGCAACGCGGTGGCCAGGGCGTTCAGCGTCGTGTTCAGCTGCGCCGGCTTCACCACCTGGAGCAGGGGCAGCAGGTCGTCCAGGACCTTGCCGATCTCGACGGCGGCCTGGGAGCGGTCCTGCTGGATCACCTGGCCCTTACGCAGCCCGGCCGGGCCCGGCTGCTCCGGGATCTCCAGGTCGACGTACTTCTCGCCGAACAGCGTCTTCGGCAGCAGCCGCGCCTGCACATTGTTCGGGATCAGCCTGGCCTTATCCGGATCGAGCGCCAGGTGCAGCGTCGCCCCGTCCGCGGTCGCCTTCGTGCTCCGCACCTCGCCGACGATCAGGCCGCGGACCTTGACGTCCGAGCGCGGCAGCAGTTGCAGCCCGGCGCGCTCCGCGGCGACCTCCACCTTCACGACGGGCGTGAGCGCCTTGTTGAACAGCGCGACCGTGAGCGCCAGCAGCAGCGCGATCACCACGAGCATCGACAGCCCGAGCAGCCGGTACCGGATGTGCTCCTTCACCGCGCCCTCACCCCGCGATCCGGACGGACGTGGTGGCGCCCCAGATGGCCATGCCGAGCAGCAGGTCCGCCACGTTGATCACGACGATGCTGGTGCGGACGGCGCGGCCGACCGCGACGCCGACGCCCGCGGGGCCGCCGCTCGCGTGGTAGCCGTAGTAGCAGTGGATCAGCATCACCAGCACCGAGAAGACGATCACTTTGCCGAACGACCACAGGATGTCGTTCGGCGGCAGGAACAGATGGAAGTAGTGGTCGTAGGTGCCGGTCGACTGCCCGTAGAACAGCGTCACGATCAGCCGCGTCGCACCGTAGGAGGCGAGCAGGCCCACGATGTACAGCGGGATGACCGCGATCATCCCGGCGATCATCCGGGTGGTGACGAGGAAGGGCATCGACGGGACCGCCATGACCTCCAACGCGTCGATCTCGTCGGAGATCCGCATCGCGCCGAGCTGCGCGGTGAACCCGCAGCCGACCGTCGCCGACAGCGCCAGCGCCGACACCAGCGGCGCGATCTCGCGCGTGTTGAAGTACGACGCGACGAACCCGGTGAACGCGGCGGTACCGATCTGGTTCAGGGACTCATAGCCCTGGAGGCCCACCTGGCTGCCGGTGAAGAACGTCATGAAGCCGACGATCACCACCGAGCCGCCGATCACCGCGAGCCCGCCGGTGCCGAGGCTGACCTCGGCCAGCAGCCGCAGCACCTCGGTGCGGTAGCGGCGCAGCACCCGGAACGTCCACGCGAACGCCCGCAGGTAGAACGAGAGCTGATGCCCGAAGTCGTCCAGCCGCTGGAAGGGGGCGCCGAACGCGCGCTTACCCGCCATCACATCCCCTTCGAGGGGACGAACTGGAAGTACAGGGTGGAGATCAGGAAGTTCTCCAGGAAGAGCAGCATGAAGGTGATGACGACGGTCTGGTTCACCGCGTCGCCCACGCCCTTGGGGCCGCCCTTGGCGTTCAGGCCCTTGTAGGCCGCGACCAGGCCGGCGGTGATGCCGAACACGAACGCCTTGAACTCGGCCTGGAGCAGGTCGGGCAGCTGCGCGATGGCGTTGAACGAGGCGAGGTAGGCGCCGGGCGTGCCGTCCTGGAGCATCACGTTGAAGAAGTAGCCGCCCATCAGGCCGACCACCGACACCAGCCCGTTCAGGAAGATCGCGACGAACGCGCAGGCCAGCATCCGCGGCACCACCAGACGGTGCAGCGGGTTGATGCCGAGCACCTCCATGGCGTCGATCTCCTCGCGGATCTTCCGCGAACCGATGTCGGCGCACATGGCCGAGCCGGCGGCGCCGGCGACCAGCAGCGAGGTGACCAGCGGGCTCGCCTCGCGGACGATCGCGACCACCGCGGTCGCGCCGGTGTAGGACTGCGCGCCGAGCTGCCGGATCAGCCCGCCGACCTGAAGCGACAGCACGCCGCCGAACGGGATCGCGACCAGCATCGTCGGGACGACGGTGACGCTGACGATGAACCACGCCTGCTCGATGAACTCGCGCCACTGGAACGGCCACCGGAACATCGCGCGGAAGGTGTCCAGGCACAGGGCGAAGAACCGGCCCGGTTCCTTGATCATGACGTTCGTCGCGCCGTCCCCGACCCTGCGGAACACGCCGGAGGAGCCTTCCTCCTTCCCGGCCTCTCGCTGGTCCGCACCGACACCAGGAGTGGACATCAGTACCCTGCACCCGCCCCGGGCCGTCCAGGCGGCGGGTTGCCCGGGAAGTGGCCACCGGGCGTACCGGGCGGCGGCGCGCCGGGGCCGCTCGGGACGGACCCGCCGACGGGCGCCATGGACGCCACGTACCGCGGCCACTCCTCAACCCAGTTGCGGCCCAGGTCGTCGACGAACGAACCGGGCGGCGGGGTGACACCGTGCGCGGCGCACCAGGCGCCGGGGGCGTGCTGGCCCGGACGGATCCGGCCGTCGCTGGTCATGAGCTGCGGCGGGATCGGGGGGAGCTTGCCGGGGTCGTGGCCGAGCTTGGCCTCGGCCTCCAGCTCCGACAGGTCCTTCTCCTCCGACATGCCGATCGGGCCGACCGTGCGGGCGTTGAGGAACTGCCGGACGACGGGCTCCTCGCTGGACAGCAGCATCTCGCGCGGCCCGAACATCACCAGCTCGCGCAGGAACAGCAGACCGATGTTGTCCGGGACGGTCCGGGCGGTGTTGATGTCGTGGGTGACGATCAGGAACGTCGCGCCGATCTCGGCGTTGAGGTCGACCATCGTCTGGTTCAGCAGGGCGGTGCGGACGGGGTCCAGGCCGGAGTCGGGCTCGTCCACCAGCAGGATCTCGGGGTCCAGGACGAGCGCGCGGGCCAGCCCGGCGCGCTTTTTCATGCCACCGGAGATCTCGCCGGGCAGCTTCTTCTCGGCGCCCACCAGCCCGACCAGTTCGAGCTTCTCCATGACGATCCGCTTGACCTCGGACTCGGACTTGCGGGTGTGCTCGCGCAGCGGGAAGGCGACATTGTCGAACAGGTTCATCGAGCCGAACAGGGCGCCGTCCTGGAACAGCACGCCGAACAGTTTGCGGGTGTCGTAGAGCTTGGACTCCGGCAGGTACGGCAGGTCCCGGTCACCGATCCAGATGTGGCCGCGGTCCGGCTTGAGCAGGCCGACCAGCGACTTCAGGAACACCGACTTACCGGTGCCGGAGGGACCGAGAAGGACGGAGATCTCTCCCGCGGGCACGGTCAGCGACACGTCCTGCCAGATGGTCTGGCGGCCGAAGGACTTGGTCAGACCCTCGACCCTGATCTCGACGCCCACTCGTCACCTTTCGTCCAGGCCGGGGGAACTCCCGAACCAATGAGCGAGTAGCACTCAGGCTCTTTGCTGTCGTCGCACTCCGTCGTCACACCGCGTGTCCGCCCACTTGCTACCGCTCGGTAGCTGTGACGGGTTCCACTACCGTAGCGGCCCCTCGTCCAAATGGAAGAGGTTCGGTCCGAGATCAGCCGCAAAATGTGACGTTGTAAGACAATCGTTATTTACGTCACCTGTGCGACGAGTGATCCGAGAACCAGCACCTCAGCCGGGTGATGAGGACGCGTGGCGGGCTTCGCCGGTGACTGCGCGGCCGGGTGTGGCCGCAGCGCCACGAGGGGACGCTACGCCGCGCGTCGAGATCCACACAACCCGTTCCGGCGCACGCTTTCGCGCTGGGGTTTATCACTCCCGCACAGGAGGACGCCCCCGCCGGCCGGCCCCGGCGCCCCCTCGACGATCAGCCGACCCTGTGCCGTGACCAGGCACAACGCAAAGAGGCGGCCACCCCGTGGTGGGGTGACCGCCTCCTCGACGAGCGATGGAGCCCGCGTGTACCGCGAACGCTCCGAAGCTCTGGAGCCGTCCTACTTGACGGTGACCGAAGCGCCGGCCTTCTCCAGGGCCTCCTTGGCCTTCTCGGCCGTTTCCTTGTTGACCTTCTCCAGCAGCGGCTTCGGCGCACCGTCCACCAGGTCCTTGGCCTCCTTGAGGCCGAGGCTCGTCAGCGCGCGAACCTCCTTGATGACCTGGATCTTCTTGTCGCCGGCACCCTCAAGGATGACGTCGAACTCGTCCTGGACGGCGGCCTCCTCGGCACCGCCGGCGCCACCCGCCGCGGGGGCGGCGGCCACGGCCGCGACCGGGGCGGCGGCCTTGACGTCGAAGACCTCTTCGAATTCCTTCAGGAACCCGGACAGCTCAAGGAGGGTCATCTCCTTGAACGCGTCGAGCAGCTCGTCCGTGCTGAGCTTCGCCATGATGTTTCCTCCGCTATGGCTAAAACTGGGGTGTTAGGGGAACCGCGGGTGCCTATTCGGCGGGAGCCGTGTCGGCGTTCGCCTCGGCGGCCGGGGCCGCGTCGGCGCCCGGCGCGTCGGCCGGTGCCTCGGCGGTCTCGCCGGCGGCCTCGCGCTTGACGCGCAGGGCCTCGACCAGCTGCGCGGCCTGCGTCGGCAGGGCGTTGAACAGGGCGGCCGCGTTGGCCATGGAGCCCTTCATCGCCCCCGCCAGCTTCGCGAGGAGAACCTCGCGAGACTCAAGGTCCGCGAGCTTGGCGACCTCGGAGGCGTCCATCGGCTGACCGTCGATGAAGCCGCCCTTGATCACCAGCAGCGGATTCGCCTTGGCGAAGTCACGCAGGCCCTTGGCGGCCTCGACCACGTCGCCCTTGACGAACGCGATGGCCGACGGGCCTTCGAGCAGCTCACTGAACCGCTCGTCGACACCGGCCTCGCCCGCCGCGCGCTTGGTCAGCGTGTTCTTCACCACGGCGAACCTGGCGTTCTCGCCGAGATTGGTGCGCAGCTCCTTGAGCTGCGCCACCGTGAGCCCGCGGTACTCGGTCAGCACGGCGCCGCTGGAGCTCTCGAACTCGTTCTTGAGCTCGGCGACCGCCGCGGCCTTTTCGGCCTTGGCCATGGGGCCTCCTTCCGATTACCTGGGGAAGCCGCCGGGGCGAAAAGCTCCAGAAAAGCAGGAACGCCCCGGCGCAGGCGCACGGGGCGTGGCACGACACGGAGGTCATGCGGAAGCTCTCGTCTCACCTACGCGGGCCGCCCGAATCTCTTCGGGTCCTTCGGTCACCTCGCGGGAGGTGACGACCGGCGGTCTTCGGCAGGAAACAGAGTACGTGCTCGCCGTCGCCTTTCCAAATCGGCGGACGGAACGCGAAGGGCCGCGCCTTCACGGCGCGGCCCCCTCATCGTGCGAACGTGCGGGTCAGGTTCCCATCGGGGGCCGCAGAGCGCCGCTGAGGTTCTTCATCAGCGCACCGAAGTCGGCCACCTGATCCGCGGGCGGGGCGCTGACCTGCACCGGCTTCCCGAAGTCGTGGTAGCTCATCGTCAGGTTCATCGTGCCGTCGGACGTCTGTCCCGACTTCATGGACATCTTCCGGGGGAGCTGCTGGTCGTCCACCCACAGGTCGAAGGCCATGGCGTCCGTACCGAGCCTGCCGGAGTTCTTGCGCAACTGCTGCTGCTGTTCGGCCGGAAGCTTGGAGAGGGCGTCCTCCAGCCGGTAGGTGCCGGTGTAGTGCGTCGTCTGCACGCCGTTCACGGTCTCCTTGCCGACCTCGCGGACGTCCTTGGACGCGGTCAGCATTTTCGTGTTCTGCACCGGATCCATCTGCTGGGACTGCTGTAGCAACTGGTCGATGCTCATGCCCGACTTCTTGCCCAGCTCGTCCAGCGAGATCTTGATCCACGGCTTCGCCGCGGCGCCGCCGCCACCGAACTGCGACAGCGCGGGGACCTTCATGTACATGGTTCGGCCCACCAGCACCTGCTTCATGCCGGGCATCGACTGGCCGCCCACCGACATCTGCTCGAAGTCCATGCTGTAGGCCAGGTCGGGCTTCGTGCGGTACTGCATCGTGCCCGACATCGACACGTTGCCCACCGCGGCCGGTCCCCCGGTCATCTGCATCGACAGGTCGGCCCTGAACGAGTCGGTTCGACCCGTCTTCTCGGCCGTCCTGCCGAGCACCTGCGCGGCGGAGAGCCGGATGTTCTTGCCGGCCTCGTCCACCTTGGTGCCGGCGTCCCCGAGACAACCGGTGAGGGTGAGGGCGAGACCGGTGGCCACCGCCGTGCCCGCGGCGATGCGACGGATCATTCTGGGAGTCTCCTTGGTCTGGTGTGGGTGCCCGAGCGCTGCGGCCGGACGTTCCTTGGACGCACGGGAGACTAGCGGGGTTCGTTTCGCCGCGAGATGCCGGTGTGGCGGAAGATCAGTTCCCGCCGAGGAACGATCCCAGCGAGAGCTGCCCGACCTGGTCCGACGGCGGCGGGTTCACGCTGAACGACTTGCCGTAGTCGCTGTAGAGCACGGTCACCGAGCCGCTGTCGCCCTGTGTGCCGGTGGCCTTGGAGACCAGCTTGCGCGGCAGGTTGTCGCCGTCCGTCCACAGATCGAAGTTGATCTTCCCGTTGGCGCTGTCCTTCGGCAGCCACTTGCTGATCTTCGCCCGCGCCGGCGCGTCGAGCCGGTTCAGCGCGTCCTGGACGGTCACCGTGCCGGCGTAGTGCGTGGTCTTCACGCCGTCGACCGTCTCGGTGCCGACCCTGCGGGCGTCCTTGGAGCCGGTGAACATCTTCGTCTGCCCTGCCGGATCGACGTTCTGCACCTGGTTGACGAGATCCTGGACGTCGAGCCCGGTGCCCTTCGCGGCCTGGTTCACATCGATCTTCACCCACGGCTTCCCGCCGCTGACGAACTGCGCGAGCTGCGGGACCTTCGCGTACAACGTGTTGTCGGTGAAGATCGCCTGTCCCTTCGCGCCCGGGACGGACTGCCCGCCGTGGCTGAACTCGTCCAGCTTCGCGCTGAACTTCAGCGTGGGCCGCAGCCGGAACTGCCCGTTCGCGTGGACCTTCCCGCCGCCGGAGCCCGTGCTCGTCACGGTGAGGTCGGCCTTGAACGTGTCGGCCTGTCCCGTCTTCTGGGACGACTTCAGCAGCGCCTCGTTGGCGCTGAGCTTCATGTTTTCGGTCGCGCCGGTGCCCGACCCGTCCCCGTTACACCCGGACAGCACGAGTGCTGCGCCGACTGCGGTACCACCCGCCGCCACCACGATTCGTCGGTTCATGGGGGTTGGAGCCTCCTTTGTCGCCCTGTTGGTGTCCCCAGTCTCGCCGGGTGCTAACGGCGCTACATCCCCCGGTGGTACGAATGAACGGCTGATCGGTACGACCATCGGCGTACCCCCGGGACGACCCGAAAACGCGCAACTGCACGCCTGCGCACGCGCGGGAGCCGGTGAAACGGCGGCAGGGCGTCCCCTGCTCGGGAACGCCCTGCCATCCTGATGATCTTGCATGGGTGCGGGTCTCGCCCGCGGGTCTCGCGACCCGGATCAGGCCTCGTCGAGCTCCGCGGTGAGGTTGCGGACCGCATTCGGGTCCACCGGGATGCTCGGGCCCATCGAGGTGGTCAGCGCGGCCTTCTTGACGTACCGCCCCTTGGCGGCGGACGGCTTGAGCCGCTGGATCTCATCGACGGCGGCGGCGTAGTTCTCCACCAGCTGGCGCTCCTCGAAGGACGCCTTACCGATGATGAAGTGCAGGTTCGAGTGCCGGTCGACACGGAACTCGATCTTGCCGCCCTTGATGTCGGTCACGGCCTTCGCCACGTCCATGGTGACCGTGCCCGTCTTCGGGTTCGGCATCAGGCCGCGCGGGCCGAGCACCCGGCCCAGCCGGCCGACCTTGCCCATCTGGTCCGGCGTCGCCACGACCGCGTCGAAGTCCAGGAAACCGCCCTGGATCCGCTCGATCATCTCGTCCGAGCCGACCAGGTCGGCACCGGCCTCGCGGGCCTCCTCGGCCTTGGCGCCGCCCGCGAACACCAGCACGCGGGCGGTCTTGCCGGTGCCGTGCGGCAGGTTGACGGTGCCGCGCACCATCTGGTCCGCCTTGCGGGGGTCGACGCCCAGCCGCAGCGCCACCTCGACCGTCGCGTCGAACTTGGTGACGGCGGTCTCCTTGGCCAGCTTCACGGCCTCGACGGGGCTGTACAGGCGATCGCGGTCGATCTTCTCGACGGCGGCGCGGTAAGCCTTGCTGCGCTTCATTTCCGTTCCTCCTATGGAACTTGTGGTACGGGCCAGCGCCGGCCCTTCCACGGGTGACGCGTTACTTGACCTCGATGCCCATCGAGCGGGCGGTGCCGGCGACGATCTTCTCGGCGGCGTCGAGGTCCTTGGCGTTCAGGTCGGGCATCTTGGTCGTGGCGATCTCGCGGACCTGGTCGCGGGTCACCGAGCCGACCTTGTTCTTGTGCGGCTCGCCGCTGCCCTTCTCGACACCGGCGGCCTTCAGGATGAGCTGCGCGGCCGGCGGGGTCTTGGTGACGAAGCTGAACGAGCGGTCCTCGTAGATGGTGATCTCTACGGGGATGACGTTGCCGCGCTGGGACTCCGTCGCCGCGTTGTACTGCTTGCAGAAGTCCATGATGTTGACGCCGTGCGGACCGAGCGCGGTACCGACCGGCGGCGCCGGCGTCGCCGCACCGGCCTGGAGCTGCACCTTGACCAGCGCGGCGATTTTCTTCTTCTTCGGAGGCATGCAAAACCCCTACGTCCCATTTGATGTTGATCCCGACTCCCGCTTCGCGGGCAACACGGCGGCGGGACTCGTCCGCCGTGTAAGGATCACTTGCGACCAGGTCCGTCCCGCGAGCGGGACGGCCGGTCAGATCTTGGAGACCTGGTTGAAGGACAGCTCGACCGGGGTCTCCCGACCGAAGATCGAGACCAGCACCTTGAGCTTCTGCTGCTCACCGTTGATCTCGTTGACGGTGGCGGGAAGGGTGGCGAAGGGGCCGTCCATGACGGTGACGGACTCGCCGACCTCGAAGTCGACGGTCGCGGCGACCTTGGCCTGCTCCTTGGTCTTGACCACGCCTTCCTCCGGCTCGGGCGCCAGCAGGTTGGCGACCTCGTCCAGGCTCAGCGGGGACGGCTTGTTCAGCAGGCCGACGAAGCCGGTCACACCCGGCGTGTTGCGGACCGCGGCCCACGACTCGTCGGTGAGCTCCATGCGCACGAGGATGTAGCCCGGCAGGACCTTCTCGTTGACCTTCTGCCGCTTGCCGCCCTTGATCTCGGTCACCTCGTGCTGGGGGACCTCGATCTGGAAGATGAAGTCCTCCATGTTGAGGGTCTGGGTGCGGGTCTCGATGTTGGTCTTGACCCGGTTCTCATACCCCGCGTAGGAGTGCACGACGTACCAGTCGCCCGGCTGGAGCCGCAGCTGGAGCTTGAACTCGGCGTACGGGTCGACCGGCGGCAGCTCGGGAGCGTCCTCGGCCTCCGCGGCCTCTTCCGATTCCCCGGCCTCTGCCGACTCCGCAGCCTCTGCCGGCTCCTCGGCCTCTGCCGGCTCCTCGGCGTCCGCGGTCTCGGCGGCGTCCGCGGCCGCGACAGCGTCGGCCAGGTCGGCGGCGCCCTCGGCGGCGTCCGCGGGCGGCTCGTCCTCGCCCTCGGCCTTCGTGTCCGCGGGCTCGGCTTCACCGGCGGCGACGGCCGCCTCGGCCGTCTCGTCGGCGGGCTCGGCCACCTGGTCTGCCGCAGCAGCCGCAGCGGACTGGGCCTCTTCAACGGCCTCGTCGTAGGGCTGTGAGGGCTCGGACACGGTAACTCTTTCTCTCGTAAGTTCTGCGATGTTGGACGTACGGTGGGGCGGCGCGAGCCGCTCCGGCGGGCCTCGGCTCAGCCGAAGATCTGGTAGATGCCCTTCTGCAGGCCCCAGTCGACGCCGGACACGATCCCCACCATCACCAGCACGAACACCAGTGACACGGTCGTGTAGGTGACAAGTTCCCGGCGCGTGGGCCAGATGACCTTGCGCAGCTCGGAGACGACCTGGCGCACGAAGAGTGCGGGGCCCGTCCGCTTGCGCGCCGGCTTACCCTTGCCTTCGTCCTTCTCCGCGGCCTCGCCGCGCATCTCAGTCGCCATTGCCGCCGTTCACCTCATAGGTCGTGTGCCAACCACCCTGTGGTTGTCGCGCGTGCCCGTGCCACGGGGTGCCACGGCGACCGCCGCGGCGCGGACGGTACGGTGCGAGCACCGCACCTCGCAGGGCAGGAGGGACTCGAACCCCCAACCGCCGGTTTTGGAGACCGGAGCTCTACCAATTGAGCCACTGCCCTTCATTCTCCGGCTAAGGAGAACACCCGGCCACGGGACCAGGATCGTACCGCCCACCAGCTTACGGCCTGCCGCGGACGTCCGTGTGCGGACAGGCGCGTATACCGGCGAGGCGTCACTAGGACGGTGAGTCTACGTCTCGGAGGCCCCCGCGTCGAACCAGACCGCCGTAGATCATCGCGCGGCGGCGCGCCGTGCCGTGGAGTGCCCGTACGCGGCTGGTCTGCCAGGCGGCAGGACGTGCCGTCCGACCGGCTCCGATATATGGCTCGGGGCACAGACCGGCGTCTGTAACGATAGAGACATGAGTATCGACCGTCCTCGCATCTCCAAGCGCATCGCCGCCATCTCCGAATCCGCCACGCTGGCCGTCGACGCCAAGGCCAAGGCGCTGAAGGCGGCGGGCCGCCCGGTCATCGGGTTCGGCGCGGGCGAGCCCGACTTCCCGACGCCCGGGTACATCGTCGAGGCCGCGGTGACCGCGTGCAGGGTGCCGCGCTTCCACAAGTACACGCCGGCCGGGGGGCTGCCGGAGCTGCGCGCCGCCATCGCCGAGAAGACCGAGCGCGACTCCGGCTACTCGGTCGAGGCCGCGCAGGTGCTGGTGACCAACGGCGGCAAGCAGGCGGTGTACGAGGCGTTCGCGGCGCTGCTCGACCCGGGCGACGAGGTGATCGTCCCGACGCCGTACTGGACGACCTACCCCGAGTCGATCAAGCTCGCCGGTGGGGTGCCCGTCGACGTGGTCGCGGACGAGACGACCGGCTACAAGGTGAGCGTGGAGCAGTTGGAGGCGGCCCGCACCGACCGGACGAAGGTGCTGCTGTTCGTCTCGCCGTCCAACCCGACCGGCGCGGTGTACAACCGGGACGAGATCGAGGCGATCGGCCGCTGGGCGGACGAGCACGGCCTCTGGGTGATCACCGACGAGATCTACGAGCACCTCGTGTACGGGGACGCCGGGTTCCACTCGCTGCCGGTCGTGGTCCCCGAACTGGCCGACCGGACGCTCGTCCTGAACGGGGTGGCCAAGACGTACGCGATGACGGGCTGGCGGGTGGGCTGGCTGATCGGCCCGGCGGACGTGGTGAAGGCCGCGGCGAACCTGCAGTCGCACGCGACGTCCAACGTGGCGAACGTGTCGCAGGCGGCGGCGCTCGCCGCGGTGACCGGCGACCTGTCGGCGGTGGCCGAGATGCGCACGGCGTTCGACCGGCGCCGGCAGACGATGGTCCGGATGCTGAACGAGATCCCGGGCATCGTGTGCCCCGAGCCGGAGGGCGCGTTCTACGCCTACCCGTCAGTCAAGGGCCTGCTCGGCAAGGAGATTCGCGGCAAGCGCCCGCAGACGTCGGTGGAGCTGGCCTCGCTGATCCTGGAGGAGGCCGAGGTGGCGCTGGTGCCGGGCGAGGCGTTCGGCACGCCGGGCTACTTCCGGCTGTCCTACGCGCTGGGCGACGACGACCTCGTCGAGGGCGTGTCACGCGTCGGCAAGTTGCTGGCCGAGGCGACCTGACCCCCGCCTCCCCGCCCCGCCCTGAACGCGGCGACCGGCCCCGGGTGCACCCCAGTGCCCCGGGGCCGGTCCGCGTCCGGAGCGGGCCTGGCAACCCGACCGGCTGTGCTTCGGCGGGGTGTCCCGCCGCGGCCCCTCTTCCGCCGCGGGACACCCCGCCGGAGCGGGGAAATCGCCTTGGACGCCCTATGGGCGGACGCCCTCGGCGATACGCATCAGATGGTTCTCGGCGCCGCCGCCCGCCTGGACGACCGCGCCGACCCCGGGACGTGCCAGCCATGAGATCTGGCGGCCCGAGCCGGGCCCGTTCCCGGTGATCGCGGGCGTCCCCCTCACGGACGCGTGACCGGGGACCCCGTGCACCGGCGCCAGGTCCTCAAGACCGAACCCGGTCCCGCGCACGATCGTGATCTCCACCCAGCCGGCGCCGCCGCGCCACGTGCAGACGGTCGTCCTGCGCTTGGCGCCGCCCGTCACCGCGCACGGCGTGTGCGCCGCGAGGTCGCCGGGCAGGTACGTCACCCAGCGGGGCGGTTTCGGGAGGTCGGGAAGGCCGGGCTCGGCCGGGCGCCCGCCGGGCCCGCCGGTCGGGGGGGCTCCGGCCTTCCCGGGTACCTCGCCCGCCCCGGGCTTCCCCGCCGCCGGCGAGGATGCGGGGACGCCCGGGGCGGGCGGTCGTTCCGGCTGCCGGTACATCGAGACACCGCTGGACGGTGCCGCGGTCTCGGGTGCCCCGGCAGGTGCGGCCCGGAACGACTGGTAGGTGGGCACCAGGGCGACGGCGACGACGGACGCGGCGGCCACGCCCATGGTGGTGCGGATCCGCGTCACCCGGCGCCGGTGGCGGCGCCTGACGTCGGCGGCGAGCGATGGCGATGCGGCGGCCTCGGCCACCTGCTCGGCCATGGCCTTCCGCAGTTCACTCTCCAGGTCCATCGTTCAGCTCCCCAGTGGGGCCAGGTTCTTGTCAAGGCGTTCCCGGAGCCTGGCGAGCCCCCGGGATGCCTGGCTCTTGACCGTTCCGACGGAACAGCCGAGAGCCTGCGCCGTCTCCGCCTCCGAGAGGTCCTCCCAGAAGCGCAGGACGAGGACGGCGCGTTGGCGCGGCCCCAGTTTGCGCAGTTCGTTCATGAGCGTCCCCCGTAGCTCCACGGCATGGTCGGACGAGGCGGCCGGGGTCTCGGGCAACCTCGCCATCTGGATCTCCCTGAGCACCTTCCACCGCCGGGACCGGCTGATCACGAGGTTGACCAGGATCCGGCGGACGTAGGGCTCGGGGTCGGTGTCGGCGTCCAGGCGGCCCCAGTGCCGGTACGCCTTTTCCAGCGCGGACTGCAACATGTCCTCGGCGTCCTGATGGGCGCCGCAGAGCAGCGACGCCGTGCGCAGCAACGCGTTGCCGCGCGCCGTCACGAACTCCACGAACGACTTGTCGTCTCGACGCCCCACTGTGCTCCGTCCGGCTGAGAGCGGATACGCCTGTCCGAGGACGGGCGGCCCCGCGCCGGAGCCGCCCGTCCGGGGTCCTACTGGGCCTGCCGCAGCGCGGCGGCCACGTCCTGGAGGCCGCCCGCGAGGACCGGGCTGCCGTTGACGAACAGGGAGTAGCCGTTCGGGTCGAACAGCAGGACCCCGGTGGCACCCGGCCCCTGCCAGCCGGCCACCCCGGCAACGGTGACGGGGGTGCCGCCCTCGGGCAGGTCCAGCGCCTTGCGCAGCTCATTCTGCGACAGACCGGCGGGGGTCTTCAGGCGTTCCACGGTGAGCCACTGGCCGGCCTTACCGGTCCACTTCTGCGTGACGGCGCAGATGCGCTTCTTCTCCAGCACCTTCGAGCCGTGGGTGGTGGCCGCGTAGCGCAGGCCCTTGGTGAGCATGACGGCCTTCTCCGCCGGGCCGCCGATCTTGACCGCGGGCGGGAGCGTGGAGCAGTCGAGCGCCGGGAGCGCGGGCAGGCCCGGCTTGGCGGGGACGGGCACGGACGGCGCCTTGGACGGGGCGCCCTTGGGAAGCTGCTTGGCGTTCGGCAGGCAGGTGGGCAGATCCGCGGGAACACCCGGCTTCCCGGGCAGGTTCGGCCTGCCAGGGACGTTCGGCGCACCGGGGAGGTTGGACCCTCCTGGCAGGTTCGGCTTCCCCGCCGGGACGGACGGCAGCGTCGTCGGAGTGTCGCCGGGAACGCCGGGCTTGGGCGCCTTGAGCTTCGGCGCGCCCTCGGGCAGGGCCGGCTTCGCGCCCGGCACCTTGCCGTCGGGCAGCTTGCCACCGGGCAGCTGCGTGTTGGGGAGCTTGGTGTCCGGGAGCTGACCATGGGGCAGTTTGGTCTTGGGCAGTCCCGGCTTGGCCGGAAGGCAGGTCGGCGGGGCGCTGGGCGCGATGTCCTTCAGGTGGCGGACGGCCGCGGTCTTGGAGTTCTCGGACTGGAGGCCCGCGTCCTGGTGGGAGCCGGTCATCGCCCACGTCGCGCCGCCGCCCACGCCCACGGCACCGACGGCGGACGCCGCGATCAGGACGGCCTTCAGCGTGATCATCGTGTATCCCTCTCTGCCCGTATGTCTCTTGCGCCCCTCGTATACGCACGACCCCGATCGGGGGTTGCACGCGATTCCCAAGTTTTTTCGGGCATGCCCATGGGCGGCTTGGCCGCGCTACCCATGCGCGGCATGGTCGTCGTGTGTCATGGCAGGTAGTCCGGTCAGGTGATCCTGGTGGGGCGGGGATTCACCGCCGGGCAAGATCCGGCAACATACGTCCATGGAGGCCCGCACCGTGTCACCCCGCCCGGCCCAGGAACCTTCCGCGCCGGACCGCCAGAAGGGCGCCCTTGCGGCGTCCCGCACCGCCCGCCCGGACGTGGCCCTGCTCCCCAAGGCGCATCTGCACCTGCACTTCACCGGATCGATGCGGCATTCGACGCTCGTCGAGCTGGCCGCGCTGCGCGGCGTGCACCTGCCCGACGCCCTCGTGGAGGACTGGCCGCCCCGGCTCCACGCGACCGACGAGCGGGGGTGGTTCCGGTTCCAGCGCCTCTACGACATCGCCCGCTCCGTCCTACAGGAACCGGACGACCTGCGCCGGCTGCTGCGCGAGACCGCCGAGGACGAGGCGGCGGAGGGGTCGGGCTGGCTGGAGATCCAGGTGGACCCCGGCGGGTACGCGGCGCGCTTCGGTGGGCTGACCCCGACCGTGGAGCTGGTGCTGGACGCGGCGCGCGAGGCGTCGGAGGCGACCGGCGTCGGCATCGGTCTCGTGCTCGCCGCGAACCGGACCCGGCATCCGCTGGACGCCAAGACGCTCGCGCGGCTGGCCGTCCAGTACACCGGCCGCGGCGTGGTGGGGTTCGGGCTGTCCAACGACGAGCGGCGCGGCCGGGCGTACGACTTCGAGGGCGCGTTCCGGATCGCCAAACGCGGCGGGCTCCTGTCGGACCCGCACGGCGGTGAGCTGCTCGGCCCGGCGAGCGTCCGGGAGTGCCTGGAGACGCTGGACGCCGACCGCATCGGCCACGGCATCCGCGCGGTGGAGGACCCCCGCCTCGTGGAGCGGATCGTGGAACGCGGCGTGACGCTGGAGGTCTGCCCCTCCTCCAACGTGAGCCTCGGCGTGGCGGCGACGGCCGCCGATGTCCCGGTCCGCCGCCTGTACGAGGCGGGCGCGTCCATTGCCCTCGGCGCCGACGACCCGCTGCTGTTCGGGTCGCGGCTGGCCCGCCAGTACGACCTCGTCCGCACCGAGCACGGCTTCACCGACGCCGAGCTCGCCGACCTCGCCCGCCAGTCGATCCGCGCGTCCGCCGCCCCCGGCGACATCCGCGCCCGGCTCCTGTCCGGCGTCGACTCCTGGGCCGGCCTCTAGCTCGTCGCCTCGGGTCAGGCGGTGACGCCCTCGACGAGGAGCAGGACACCGAAGACGGCGAAACCGGCCGCGGCCCCGTACGTGATGACGCGCTCGGGGAGCCGCTTGCCGAGTATCTGCCCGGCCACGATGGCAAGGCCGTCGGCGGCGACCATGCCGATGGTCGAACCCGCCCAGACGCCGGTGAGCGCGAGGAGACCGCCGTGGTCGGCGGCCAGCGTGACGGTCGCGAGCATCGTCTTGTCGCCGAGCTCCGCGAGGAAGAACGCCACGCCGACGGCCAGGATCGCCGAGCCCGTCGCGTGCTTGGCCTTGTCGCGCTCCTCGGCGTCCAGCTCGTCCCCGCGCAGCGTCCACAGCGCGAAGCCGAGGAACGCCAGCCCGGCGAGGATCGAGATCGGGCCGGTGGGGATGGCGGCGCCGAGCACCGCGCCGAGGCCGACGCTCGCCAGGTGGACGAGCGCCGTCGCCGCGGTGATACCGATCAGGACGGGCAGCGCGCGGAAACGGGTCGCGAAGGTCATGGCCATGAGCTGGCTCTTGTCGCCGAGCTCGGCCACGAAGATCACGGCCAGGCTGATGATGAAGGCGTACACGGGTCCCTCTCGCTCGGATGCCGGGCGGAGGGCGGGAGCGCCGGATGCGGGCACACGACCTCGGCCCGGCATGACCGCCGGGCCGAAGGTCTCGTCCGCCTCGAAGGCCGGGCGTCGCCCTGGCCCGAGGCCCGCGCGACCGGGCGCCTCACACGGCGCCAGCGTGTCGATCACGCGATTGGGACTACTCCCCCTCGACGCCGCTCACACTATCAAGCGCTTCAGAGCGTGATGCCGACGAGGACCGGCTCGTTGACCAGCTCGATCCCGAACGCCGCGCGCACGCCGCCGCGGACCTCGCGGGCGAGCGCGAGCAGGTCGGCCGTCCTCGCGCCGCCCGGGTTGGTGAGCGCCAGGGTGTGCTTGGTGGAGATCCGCGCCGGGCCGAGGGCGTGGCCCTTGGCGAAGCCCGCGCGGTCGATCAGCCAGGCGGCGGACGTCTTGACCCGCCCGCCGGACTCGGGATAGCGGGGGAACCGCGCGTCCGGGCCGAGCCGCTCGGCGACGCGGCGCTCCAGCTCGGCGATCTGACCGCCGTCCAGGATCGGGTTGGTGAAGAACGACCCGGCGCTACGGCTGTCGGGGTCGGCGGCGTCCAGGACCATGCCCTTACCACGGCGCAGTTCCAGGACTGCGTCCCGCGCCTCCTTGAGCGTGACCCGCTCACCCACCCCTACGCCCAGCCGCTTCGCCAGCTCGGCGTAGGCGACGGGCTGCGACTCCTCCGCCTCGCGCAGCGCGTACGTCACGTCCAGGACGAGATACCGGTCATTTCCCTTGAAGACACTGTGCCGGTAGGTGAAACGGCATGCGTCCCGGTCGAGCGTGACGAGCGCGCGGGCCTCCCGGTCGTACGCGCGGACCTCGACGATCGTCTCGCTGACGTCCTGCCCGTAGGCGCCGACGTTCTGGATCGGGGTCGCGCCGACCCGGCCGGGGATGCCGGACAGGCACTCGATCCCCGCGAGGCCGTCGGACACGCAGCGGGCGACGAAGGGGTCCCAGTCCTCACCGGCCTGGACGCGGACGTGGACCGTGTCGCCCTCGCCGCCGACCCGCTCGGTGCCGCGCGTCCCAATGTGGATCACGGTGCCGGGAAAGCCGTCGTCCGACACCACGAGGTTGCTGCCGCCGCCGAGCACCAGCACCGGCTCGCCCTCGCCGTCGGCCGCGCGGACCGCCGCGACCAGCTCCGCCTCGGTCGTCGCCTCGACGAAGCGGCGGGCGGGACCGCCCAGCCGCAGCGTGGTGTACCCGGCCAGGTTCACCTCTTCAGCGAACACCGCCACGTCGTCCTACCCCTCCCGTACATCGCGCCCGCACGGCCTCCCGGCGCGCCTCAGGCGAGTTGGACGACGGCCTTCGCGCGCGTGAGGACCTTCTGTCCCTCCGACCTGGCGGTGAGCGCCACGACGACCTTGTTGTCGTCCAGCTTCCGCTCCACCTTGCCGCTGATCACCAGCATCGCGCCGCCCTCGTCGGGCACCACGACCGGCGTGGAGAACCGTACCCCGTAGTCGACCACGGCGCCCGGGTCGCCCACCCAGTCGGTGACGAACCGTCCGCCCTGCGCCATCGTGTACATGCCGTGCGCGATGACGTCCGGCAGCCCGACCGCCCTGGCGTGGCTCTCGCGCCAGTGGATGGGGTTGAAGTCACCGGACGCGCCCGCGTACATGACGAGGTTCTGCCGGTCGATCGGGTAGCTCTGCTCGGGGATCTCGGTGCCGACCTCGACGTCGGCGTAGCTCACCTTGGCGCTCATCAGGCACCCCGCTCCACGATCACGTTGTAGGACTTGCAGAGAAGCTCGCCCTCGACCGTCCGCACATCGGTCTCGATGACCATCTTCTCGTTGTTGCCGATCGACCTGATCTCGGTGATCGTCGACTCGCAGGTCACGACGTCCCCGGCGCGCAGGGGACGGGTGTACTCGAACCGCTGCTCGCCGTGCACGACCATCGCGAAGTTCAGGCCGAGTTCCGGGTCGGCCAGGGCGTTGTTGCCGAACGACACCACGATCGGGAACGTGGGGGGCGCGATCACGTCGGAGTGCCCGGCCGCCTTGGCCGCCTCCTGGTCGCGGTAGACCGGGTTGGGGTCCCCGATCGCGTCCGCGAACTCCCGAATCTTCACCCGGCTGATCTCGTACGGCGGGGTGGGCGGGAAGCTCCGCCCGATGAAGTCAGGGTTGAGTGCCATGCATTCCGTCCCTCCAGCTCGTCCTGGGCCGCGGGGCCCTGGGTGCCCGCGCCCGAGACACATGCCCTCTCGGACGGACCGTAACAGAACGACGTTCAGCCCGTCCTCGCCGGTCTCACTGGCGAGGACGGGCTGATTCACGTCAGGGCAAGCTTGCGAAGAAGTAGCCCCGCTGGGCCCGGTTCAGCTAGCGGGTTTCCTTGTGCGGACGGTGGGTCCTGGCCCCGTGAGAAAGCGCAGCGGGCAGTACTTCCCGTCCGAACATCAGCTAGCGGGTTTCCTTGTGCGGACGGTGGGTCCTGCAGTTGGGGCAGTACTTCTTGATCTCAAGGCGGTCCGGGTCGTTGCGCCGGTTCTTCCGCGTGATGTAGTTGCGGTGCTTGCACTCCTGGCAGGCCAGCGTGATCTTCGGCCGGACGTCGGTGGCAGCCACGATGGAGTGCCTTTCTGGGCTAGGGACATGGACTACGTACCTCGGCCACCCGGGGAGGGCGGCCGGCGATTCGACCCAGCCTTCTCACCTCCGGCTGGAGGTGAGAGACATGGGTAGTAGCGAGGGCCGGACTTGAACCGGCGACACAGCGATTATGAGCCGCTTGCTCTGCCTGACTGAGCTACCCCGCCGTGATGGTCGGTGTGGACCGGATTGCAAGGATACCGGATGCTCACCGAGCCCAGGAAACGAGAAGCCCCCGGCACGCCATGATCGGGGAATCGGTTCGTGGGCCCCCGGGACCGTCTCCCAGGCTACCGGGTATGGCCGACGACCTGCGAAACGCCCTGCTGGAACCGGTGGGACGGTACCACAGGCCCCCGTATGGAGCGAATCAGGCAGCGGCGGCAGGAGGGCCGGGTCACGGCTCGGCCTGGTGATCGCCGGTCACGGGCGAGCGGCTCCACCGAGGTGCTCTTGGTCACCCGGGGACGGAGCTCGACCGGCACGCCTTGCCGTGGCGGTCTCTGAGGCGCCACCCCTTGGTCAGAAAGTGACCGCATCGCGACAACTCCAGAGCGAACACTGGCCAATGAACCGGTAAGCGACGTTGAATGGCATCCGGCAGGGGAATCACGTCCGTCGGAATGAAGATCGGGTAACGCGCGCATCGGCATCGGCGAGGGTCTTTCTATGACCGTTTCCTGTCATCGGCGGGTGTACGCGTTATGGGCGAACGAAGAACGTTCAAACGCCTGGGTCTATCTCGACCATGTCGGATGGCGAAAGCTCGACGATACCAATGACGACGCCTGTACCGATCTTCTCCTGATCGCCGCCCAGGCCAAGGCCGAGGGGCGACCGTGCGCGTCCGCGAGGTGCTGCGCGGCGATCGCTGGTTCGTCACCGAGATCTACGACCTGCGCCCCTCGCCGCCGCCGGTGGCCCAGGAGGTCTCCTCCAGGGTCTCCGAGTGCATCTACGGCTGGACGGCCGCGTTCCGGCAGCAGGGCACGCACATCTCCGCGCGGATCAGGCTCGTACCCGACGAGCTCGTACCCGACGAGGACGTGCCGGCGGAACTGCTGGGAGAGGTCAAGGGCCGCTGGAAGAAGGGAATCGAGAAGAAGTGGAGTTTGGCGCTTCGCGTGCTGCCGTACCGCGGATTGCCCGGCGCCCTGCGCGCTGACGTTCGAAGTGCAATGGGTGGAGTCGGACCAGCACCTCAGCGTCCAGGTGAAGAAAGGAGCGGGCCGGAGCAACCTGGGGCTGTGGTACACCGGCGACTCCGGTGACGTGGCCTCCCACGAATTCGGTCATCTGCTCGGGCACCCAGACGAATATCGGGACGGCGTTTGCCCCGACCGGAGTCCGGTCGGGACCGGCACCGTCATGGACGACAACACCGAGGTCGTCCAGCGATTGTGCGAGCCCGAGCACGAACGGGCGGCGGAGGCCATCTACGAGGTGGCGGGACGGCTGATGGACGAGCCGTCGCCGCGGCCATGGCGAGAGGGGGAGCCGCCCACATGGCATGGCTGAACGGCAAGAAGGTGGACGCGCTGTGGTCGAACGAGCAGCGTTCCAACGTGCACGGGTGGATCGACGGCGCGTGGCGGGGAAGTTCCAGGACGTCCACGATGACGCGTGCACGGACTTCGCGGTGCTGGCCGCGCACGCGAAGGACGGCAACCGTTTCGTCGAAGTCCGGGTCGAGGACGGCCGCGTGAAGGAGATGTACATCTGGTGACCGCGCACGAGCCCGTCCCGCTCACCGAGGCCGAGGTCGCGATACTGGCGGGCGACCGCGGCGAGGCGGAACCGGCCGTGCAGCGGATACGTGCGGCGCGGCCCAGCGGAGAGATCGGCCACCTCGTCAGCGAGAAGGGCGGCCCCGCCACCGTCAGCGCGGACGAGATGGAGGCCATGCGGCAGGCCGGGGCACCGGCGGAACCCGTCCGCGAGCGCTTCACCGCGAGCGCCGCGGGAGAGGAACGCGCGAGCGCCCCGGTGGACCGCAAGGACCGGCCCGGCCGCTCACCAGAGTCCGGATAAACCGAAAAGGCCGCCCCCGATGATCTCGGGAACGGCCGGTGACGTGTGGAGCCCCTTTACGGAATCGAACCGTAGACCTTCTCCTTACCATGGAGACGCTCTGCCGACTGAGCTAAAGGGGCCTGCGTCGTTCGCGCATGAAAACCATACAGGGTTCGAGGCCCGGTTGCGAAATCGTTTGGGGCATCGCGCGGAGGCGTGCTCCGCCGCTGGTCAGCGCAGGAGATCACGGGCGATGGCGAGCTGCTGGATCTGGCTCGTCCCCTCGTAGATGCGGAACAGGCGGACGTCCCGGTAGAAGCGCTCGACGGCGACGCCGCGCATGTAGCCCATGCCGCCATAGACCTGCACGGCGCGGTCGGCGACACGTCCGACCATCTCGGAACAGAAGTACTTGGCGCAGGACGGTTCGTGCCTGTCCTCTCCGGCGTCGTGGGCGCGAGCCGCTTCCAGCACCATCGAGCGTCCCGCCGACACGCCGCAGCAGGGTGATCACCGCTCCGGCCGGCTAGAAGCGCACCAGCACCGCGGTGGCATCGTCGTATCGCTTCCCCCTCTCGACGACCCCCGACGCCTCGGCGACCCTCGTCCGCCGGACGAGTTCCCTCGGCCCTTCCTCGTCCAGGACCTGGAGCAGCCCGTCCCAGCTCATGGTCTCGAACACCTCCACCAGCCTGGACGCCCCGTCGCTCAGCACCGCCGCCCGCTTCAGCCCCGCGACCGGCACCTCACCCGTCAGGCCCTCATACGCGACCTCCGGATTGGAGGCCGCCACCCAGAACCCCCCCGGGCTGTTCCTGACCTTCCGCACGGCCTCCACGGTGTAGCTGGGCAGCCGGTCCACCCGGTCGTCCCGGAAGACGACGATCTCCCCGGTGTCCACCACGATCGGCGAATCCGCCAGCACGTACCACTCCACGACCTCGCCCCGCCGTCGCAGCAACGACACCGTCGCCGACGGGTTGTCCGGATTCTCCAGGTCGCATGTCCCGGTGTGCGCCTCCCCGGTCACCTTGATCGCCTCCGCCACCAGATCGGGCAGCGGCTCACCGTCCTCCAGCGCCATCCGCGCCGCGATCTGCCCGCCGATCCGCCGCACCAGCCAAGCCGGGTCATGCCGGCAGCCGCTGTCGATCCCCGGCAGCGCCGTCACCCCGTCCAGCAACACGACCCATCCGGGCCCCGCGGCGACGAAATCCTCGTTGGCCTGTCCTGGCACCGGTTCACTCACATAACTCACCTGCACGAGTGCAGTTCTACCCGCAATCCCGCCCCTTCTGGCCCCCGGCTCAGGACCACCTCTGATGGGCCTTGATGAGCTCGTCCGGACGATCGGCGAAGAAGCGGATGACCCGCGCGTCGGCCCGCTGCCCGAGCGGCCGGACGACGGCGATCGGCTCCTTCAGCTCGACCACCACGTTCGTCTGCGCCGCCACCGCCACTGACAGTTTCCCGTCCTGCACCCGGACCATGCCGCTCTCGCTGTAATTGCGCACGAGCCGCATCGAGGAGATCCGGTCCCGGGGAACACGCAGATCGAAGAAGGCGCCGTACCGGATGCGCATCTCCCCGTCCGACAGCACATGCGGCCGTGTCACGCACGCGGCGATGACCGCAAGCACGATGAGGACCGAATACAGGTCGACCGCCAGGACGACCTTGCGCACCGGCCCAGGAGCCCCGACCCCTTGGAGCAGGACCTCCGTGACAACGGCCTCCAACGCCATCACGAAGAGAAACGCCAGCTGCATGGACGTCTGCGCGCCGGAATAGGAGACGCCGACAGAACCCGGCGGCACCCCATGCCGGCGCCGCACGGCCAGCAGAACGAGACTGACCATGCCCTTGGTGTCGAACCCCAGAACCCGGCGCACCTTCTCCGGCACCAGTTCGTCCACGCTCCCCCGCAACGCCGCCCACCTCCGCGCCCCGTCCCGACGCCTCTTGCCGTACAGCCGCCACCCCACCGCGACTTCCAGAACAAGAACCGCCCCGACCACGGCCTCGCCCGAATCCACAAGCGTCCGGGGCAACGAGATCCCCGACGCCACCAGAACCAGCAGCACCGCCTCCGCCGGAAGTATCGCGAACAATGCCGCACGCGCGACCCTCAGCACTTCCGCTCCCTCAGCAAATCGACGACCCTTCGGAAAACGGCGCCCTGCGCACGAGGCATCTCTTCGATCCAGCCGATCTCTTCTCCCCGTTCCACGATCAATGCGGCCATGTCGTCCGGAACAAGAGCCGCGATCGCCGCCGCCACTCCGCCGATACGCGGATCGTCCGCCTCGGCCCCCACGAGCTCATCGAGCCGCGCATAAAGCGCACGCACCCGCGCCACCATTCCGGGCTCGGCGAAAGGCCGCAGCAGATGCGCGAAGCGCCTCCGATCGTCCGGCCCGGCCGCCGTGTCGACCAGCGCCAGCAGACCGCGATCCAGCGCAGCGAATCCCGTGCCCCGCGGCAGCTCTCGCAGCACCGACGCCATCTCCGGCGAAACAGCCGAATCAGGTCCCAGCTCCGCCTCCGCCAGCAACCCTGCCAGCCGAGCCCTCTGCTCTGCGATCGCCTCCTGCCGCCGCGCCAGGTCGGCGTCCAGCTCGCCCAGCACCTCCCGCAACTCCCGGCCGCGATCATCGGCCAGGACGTCCCGGACCTCGTCCAGCGAGAGCCCCAGCTCCACCAGCCGCCGTACCCGCGCGAGCAGCACCGCGTCCCGCACCCGGTACTCCCGGTACCCGTTGGCGAGCCGCGCGGGCTCGGGCAGCAGCCCGAGATGGTGATAGTGGCGCACGGTCCGGGTCGAGACCCCGACCAGCGCAGCAACCTCCCCGATCCGCATACCCCCATTACAGACCTTGCCGCAACGTCAAGGTCAACCGTCTCCAGACGAACCAGGCCCGGCACCCAACGCAACCTCGCCGACCTCAACAACGCCACCGGCACCACAGCGGCATCCACAATGTTTTCCGATCAACATCCATTTCCAGAAAGCCGGAAATGACCATTCCAACTTTCGTACGAGGTCAATAGAATGCGACGGTAAACGCGGCGTTCACTTGTAGGCTTCATAGCGGAACCTTGAGTTGATCCGAAGGGTCGGTGATGGGGAAGCGGCGCGACCGCCGGCGGCGATCGGCCCGGCCGACGCCGGTTCCGTCCGAGGCCGGCGCCGAAGAGTCACCGGAACCGTTCGAGCCCTCATCCCGGTTGGAGTTCGGAGCCGTCATCCTCGTGAACATCGTGACCGCGCTGGCGGCGATCGGCGCCTCGGCCGTCGCCTACCTCGGGGTCGACGCCTCCCGCGCGGAACTCGACCAGAACCGCCGGGAGCAGGAGGTCGAGGCATACGACAAAGGGCTGGCCCATCTCCAGGCGAACTCCGACGTCACCCAGCGGGTCAGCGGAGTGCTCGAACTCACGAATCTGGCGTCGCGGTCGAGCGACCGACGCAAGATCATCCTTTCGCTGCTCTGCCAGCATGTCCTCGCCCGCGCACCGGCCGCCGGCAAGGCCGCCGGAGCCCCCGACGAAGACGTCAAGGCGGCGGTGCGCGCACTCGGAGCGCTCCCCTTCGCACCCGACACCGATCAGCGGGACCTGGAGGGCGACCGCCTGCCGGTCGTCGACCTGAGCCGGACCCGCCTGCCGGGCATCGACCTCGGATTCACCCACTTCGACGGTGCCCGCTTCGCCGGCGCCGTGCTGACCGGGACCGACCTGCACCGGGCCAGCCTGCGCGGCGCCGACTTCACCGGCGCCTCGCTCGCCAGGGCGAATCTGAACGTCGCCATCCTCTACAACGCGACCTTCGTGCGCGCACATCTCGAGCACGCCGACCTCAACGGAGCCCAGATGCACGAGGCCGTCCTCGGCGACGCCCATCTCACCGGGGCCGACCTCGGGGGCGCCCGGCTGGACGGGGCTGGCCTGCAGAACGCCCGTCTGACCGGCACGAAGCTGGAAGGCGCCTGGCTCGGCGACGCGCACATCGCCAACGCCGACCTGCGCGGGGCGCACCTGTCCGGAGCCACGCTGACCGGCGCCGACCTGTCCGGAGCCGACCTCGCCGGCGCGGACCTCACCCAGACGAAGATCGGCGGAACGGACCTGTCCAGAGCCCGCAACCTCACCCTCGGTCAACTCCACAAGACCGTGGGGAGCACCAAGGCCACCCGGCTTCCCCCCGGCTTCGGCTGGACCGGCAGCAAGATCATCAAAGTGAAGGAGTGACGATGCGCACGTCCTCGATCATGGCCTGCGCGGTATGGCTCCTGTTATCGCTGACGAGCGCATGCGGCGAGTCGGACGAGCTCCGGATCGTGTCGCTGTCCCCCACCGCCACCGAGATCCTCTACGCGACCGGAGCCGGAGACGAGATCGTCGCGGTCGACAACGTCTCCGACCATCCGTCCGAGGCCAGGGCCAAGCAGGACCCGAAACTCGTAGCGATCAACCCCAGCTTCCAGGACGTCATGCGGCACGACCCCGACATCGTGATCATCACCAGGATCGACGGCCAACCCGCCGACCAGGGCGTGATCGCCGAGCTCCGCGACGCGAAGGTCCGGGTCGAGATCGAAAGACCCCCCAAGAACCTCGACGGCCTCTACGGGGAGATCCGGCGACTCGGAACGATCGTGGGAAGGACCGACCGCGCCGCATCGCTCGCGCGCACCCTCCGCTCCCAGATCGACGCCGCCGTGGCGAGCGTCCCGAAAGGCCCGGAGCGCACCTACTTCCACGAGATCGACAAGGGCTTCTACACGGCGACCTCGACCACGTTCATCGGCTCGGTCTACCGGCTGTTCAACCTGCGCAACATCGCCGACGCCTACGACACGAAGAACTCCGGCTACCCGAAGATCACCTCGCGCGACGTCATCGAGCGGGACCCACAGTTCGTCTTCCTTGCTGACACGAAGTGCTGCGGCCAGAACGAGAAAACGGTCCGGGCCAGACCAGGCTGGGCCACGATGGCGGCCCTGCGTTCCCCTGGCCACGTCGTCGAACTGGACGACGACGTGGCCTCCCGCTGGGGCCCACGAGTGATCGACTTCGTCACGAGAGTCGCAGCGGCCATCCGAAACGCGAAATGAGGCGAGACATGTCCGCTTCCCGAAGGACCATCCTCCTGACCGGCCTGGCGCTCGCGGCGGGAACCCCGGCCACGTCCACAGCCGCCACCGCTGCGTCCCGAACCCCGCAGGGCGCTCCCCTGCCACCCCTCCTCCGCTCGCACGCGGACCTGGCCGCCCGAGGCATCCGGGCCCCCGGGGTCGCACCGACCGCGCTCCCCATCAAGACGGACGGCACGACCTACCAGATGGCACAGTCCCTCGCCTGGCTCGACGCGGGCCACTTCGCGGTCGGCCGCTGGGACGGCAGCATGAGCGTCTTCACCTACAACCCCTCCGCGGTCTCCGGCCCCACCATCGACGTCGCCGTCAACAGCCCGTCCGAGCAGGGCGTACAGATGGTCACCGCGGTGACCGGCAACCTCCTGGCCTCGTCCAACGACGACCGCTCCTTCATCCTGTGGAGGGGCACCCGGGGCTGGACCGCCCTGCGTCAAAAGAAGATCGGTTACGACCCGGCCCTCGGCGTGGCCACCAGCGGCAGGACGGTCACGGTCGCCGGCCGCAGGATCCTGTGTGTGGGCCACACCACCGGACGGCTGTCCCTATGGTCGATCTCGGACGGCACCGCCACGCTCCAGAAGACCCTCGACCTGAGAAACCCGGCGCCGGTCAACCCATGGGACCTCCACGACATCCGTGCCATCGAACCCGCCGCCGGAACCAAGGTCATCACCGGCTCGGAGGACGGCTATCTCTGCGTCGTCGACGTCCGATCCCAGAAGATCCTCTCCCAGACCGTCTTCAACCCGACCGCCCAACGCGGAATCAACGATCTCGACGTGCGGGGAAACGACCTGCTGGTCGTGAACTGCTCCGTCGGCCCGCAGGACCGCAACCTGTGGCTCTTCAGCCTCGACCCGACCACCGGACAACCGACCCTGAAGACGAGCACCAACCTCCTCGTCGACGAACGCAGGCCCCAGGCCTTCGCCTTCAGCGTCGTCTGGGCCGCCTACCCCCAGGGCCCGTGCTGGTTCGTCTCCACGGAGGAAGGCGCCCTCTGGATGGGCACCCCCGACCTCAAGGTCCTCGGATACCAGCAGGTCACCGCCCCCCTGGGCTCAGCCCTCGGCTGGACGACGAACCCCGGCCGCCTGGCCCTCGTCTCACACGACCTCTACGAGTTCACCACCGGCGTCTGATCTACGATCGCCCACCGAACGCCCAGTCATGGACCTCGATGTCGGCGTACCGATCCGAGGTCAGGACGGCCCGCGCCGACGCCGGGTCCGGTGCCCGGACCAGCACCGCCGTCCCCAGCCAGGTGACGCCGTCATCGGACAGCAGCGGCCCGTACGCGATCAGCTCGTCCTGATCGGCCGGCACATCAAGATCGGCCCCCGGCCCTGCGCCGAGACCGAGCACGAGGTACCGGTTGCCGTCCTCCGAGCCACCGGGAAAGTCCCACATCGTGCGCCCCAGCGCGTTATGCCACCGGCGCAGCAGCACGTCCCGGTACACGCCGGCCTGGTAGTTGGGCTCGTCGAAGGCGAACGCGCGAGCAGCGGCAAGATCTGGCAGGTCAACGATATGCACGCTGCCGCTCGGCGTATCTGTGTCGCTGACAAAGGTCGGGCCGCGGGCGATCATCCCCGCCGCGTACCCGTCCATGTAGGACCAGTGCGATTCCAGCAGCTCGTCGCGCAGCGCCACCGAGCCGGGCCGATCTCGGTGGTAGCAGAAGAACTCCATACCGCAGTCCTACCACCCACTTGATCTTCCCGTCGCCGGCCTGCTCACGAGGGCAAGGGATCGGACGCGCCCTGACGATCTTCTGGACCCCATCAAGCAAAAGCACTCCGCCCAGGCCGTTCCGAGCACTCGTTCGCGCCAACGAGTACCCGGAACGTGGTTCTGTGCCGCAGAAGTCCAGCGACGTGTGCGCGATCAAAGGCGCAAACGGCTGGTTCCCGCGCTGCCGTCGCTATACGTCACCTCGACCTCGACGCCGTTCTTTGCGGCATCCTCAAGGTCGTCGCCCGGCAGCCAAAGCGCGAAGCGTCCTTTCGAAACGGTCGCGGCCACCACACGGCCGGACGGGCTGCGGTAGACGACCTTCGCGATCTCAGAGCCGGCCGCGCCGGCCGCGAGCGAAAGGTGACCGGCATCGATGACGCCGACGCCGAGATCGGTCGCGACCAGATCGCGTGGGCCGGGTGCGGTGTATCCGGTGGGCGTCCCGATCGACCCGAACCAATCTTTGAACAGGCGGGTCGAGCCGTCCGTGACGCACAGGGCCGAAAAGCCCTTCCCAGTCGCGAGCACTACGGTCGTCCACACACCACGCCGCTCGACGATTGCGGCATCCGCATCACGCAGTTCCCTCGCGTACTGATTCCCCGGACCGCCCCTCTGCGCCTCGCGGCATTTGTCGGCCGCAGCGGCGCGGGCCTTCGCCGACATCCCTTGCGGGGCCGGCGTCCAGGTCGCGAACGCGCGGTCCCCGCCGGTCATCGACGGCAGGGCGACAACGACCGTCACCGCAACCGCCACGACCAATCCCCCGATGACCGCGCAGATGATTCGCCCACCCACCCGCTGAGACGGGCGTCGTGATGGACGGTCGGCCAAGATACGCGCGAGATCGCCGCGGGCCCGCGCGCCCCGAGGATCGACGTCCCGGTCGGCGGCGTCGAGGGTTCGCAAGATGGTGAGGACGTCCTGGCCGCGGTTCATGGCTTGCTGATCCTTTCAGGGACGCTGACCGGCATGCCGGACGGCTGTGACAGGTGGTCCAGATGACGCCGGAGAGCCCGTCGGGCCCGACTCAGGCGCAGGCGGAACGCGACCGGCGAGATCCCGATGACCGCCGCTGCCTGCGGCGCTCCCAGCTCCTCGAAAACGTTCAGGCTCAACGCCTCTTGATGGACCTCCGACAATCGACTCCACGCCTCGGCCAGGTCCACCTGCACGACCAGGTCCGCATCCTGATCGATCTGAGTACCGGCCGAGATCTCCCGTAGCCGCACCCCGAGCGCACGCCGGCGCTCCGCTCCCCGCCGATCATTGAGAAGCGCGTTCCGAGCGATGCCGAACAGCCACGCCCGCGCGTCCTCACGCCGTTCTGGCAGCTTGTCGAAGCGACGCCACGCGACCAGGAACGCGTCCGCGACCACGTCTTCGGCGTGATCAGGGTGCGCTCGCCGCTGGACGAACCTCAGCAAGTCCGCATAGACCGCCTCGTACAGCGACTCGAAGATGACCTCAGGGTCCGGAGCCCGAGAAGGATTGCTCATACCTGTACCTGTCCGCCAACGGCCCAAGTGTGTCGCAACACCAAGAACGGCGTGACCTGTGGCCGAGAGCACGTGCAGCCCCGGACTGGCACCCGTCCGACGACGAGCCCCAACACCCAGGCGGACATCTTGGACAACCCCGCCCTACCAGCCCCTTCGCCGCAACCGACCGACGCGATACCTGACCCGACTCCCTAAAGCTATAGAAATACCCTTTATCGGACACCAAATACTTTTTCGCGACCGTGAAGCCAAGCTGGCCTCCGCCATGAACGCCTAAGGCCAATGGACGGCATGCTCACGTCGTCCGGGAGGAGAGCCTTCGACGATGCGCCGCACCAAACCGCTCCTATGGATACCGATCGCGCTAGCCCTGATGATCGACTTTTTCGCGCTGGTCGTCGCAGGAACCATCTCCAACATGGCATCCTCGTCCGCATCCGGGGTGTGGTGGGTTTGGCTCTTTCTCCTCATACTCTCGCTGGTATTCGCCGGCTACTGGGTGGCCTACTGGCGCCGCCTACCCCCACCCTGAGATGGATGGGCACGCGGCGCCTAACGCCGTCCGCTGGGAGAGCGGGCTCCCGGCGCGCGAAGACCCGCCTCCAACGGACGAGCGAGCCTTCGCCGCCCGGATCCGACAACTCCAGTCTTTCGAACCGGATCCGAATAGCCCCGACTATGCGAAGCGCAGGCGCTCGGAACGCCCGATGAACTACTTGCGTTCGCGCAACGGGTTCGTCTGGGTCGTGGTGTCGCTGATGACGGTTCCATCGACACCGACCCGCACACGGCGGGTCGTACCGTTCTTGAAGTGGATCACGAGGTCCCACATGTCGTTGTCCAGTGTGATCACCTCGCTGGTATCGACGTTCACCAGGGAGACACCGCCGATGATCTCTCTTGTCTTGTCGTAGACCGCATCGGGCAGGGCAGCCGAGCCATCGATGTTCTCTTTGTCCGAATCGGAGCCGTCACCTGGAACCTCTGTCACAAGGGTCACCTCTCCCTGAAACGAAATTTCGCCACGAGATCTCGGCGGCGATACCGAGTCCCCTCCCTTTTGGAAGCTATGTGCTGCCCGCATGTTCGTCGAGTGATCGTCGTGGCCGAAGCCGGACGAGCCCCATAGCCTGTCCACCACAGAACAACGAGACTTCTTGCCAAACCGTGCCGTAGATCAGCCGGAACAATGAGATTTCCGAGCACTCCCAGACCACTTGAAAACGAGAGCGGCACACACGATTTCACCGATCCAGTTGGGGCTGATGGTGAGGTAGTGCAGGAAGTTCCCCTCGCCGTTCAAGCTATCCCGCAGTCCGTTCGCCAACTGCAAAGGCAATCTCTCTGGCGAGATCGTTAGTGATTCTTGCGCCGTTCCAACCTGGAAGGCTGATCCGACCTGCCGGATCTGATCACCCAACAGCGAACTCCGAAGTCGATCGCTCCACCAGGAGTGCTATTCCTTCGCGCCCCCCAGGCTCTCTCGCCCAAGACCCGCAGGTACAGGACAGCCCCGGCCAATACCACCGCCCGACCGGCCCATGAGGTCGGCGAGTTGCCGAGACCAGATCCTCGCCGCCATCGGTAGTACCACGACACAACGAGACCTCCCCAACCGCGCTCCGCGACCAGCGACATCCAAGAGCACGCAGCGACATCTGGAAGCACGCCGGGGATCTCGAAACGCGAACAGCCTCCGACCGTTTCACCTGGTCAGAGGCTGTTTTACGAGGTGTGGCGGGTGCAGGGTCCGAACCTGCGTAGGCTAAGCCGACGGATTTGCCGAGAGACCGCACACACGAGGGCTTCGTCCTCTGACCTGCATAGACGCGCACACCCGTCGCGTGTGTCGACGACGTCTGATTCGCCCGACGTTGACAGCGTGGACCCTCAACATGTCCCCCTCAGTCCCGTGCGCGGCTTCAAAGAACCGGTTGGCCAGAACCAATGTTGAGCATCCCACCGTTCTACCTTCTGCAACGCCAGCGTCCTTTGTCTGCCCACAGGAACGGGATCTCTGAGTTGAGGGCACTGACAGCATCTGTGAGGACCACATTGGCCAGAGTCGGACTTTCATCAGAGTTCCGGCACCTCCGCTCGCCCGGTCGAGCAGCATGGATCCCCACCCCATGTACCGTCCCAGCCGGGCAAGCGAACACGATGACGCAAACTCGCACCTGACGTGCAGACAGTTTGGAGCGATCATGATTTTTGACCTTGTCTCGGCAACACTACTCAGCGCACTTACCGAAAAGACGGAAAGCAAGATTGCAAAGATCAATGGCCCTCGCGACACAGCAAAAGCGATAGCGGCCAAGCTCATCTGAAGTCCAGAACAAGCAAAAGGCTCATGCATAGCTGGGACTTCACGCATACCGCTCTGGGATTGATCTCGATCGTCTGTGGAGTGGTCGCCGGAACCGTGGCATTGAGCACCACCGACTTCAAAGACTACACGGCCTACCTGGTACTTGCAGCGGCCGCATGCTCTATGGCGTCACTCGTCTTCCGCGCCGACACTCGCCGAGAGTCGGCCAAGAAAAGACTTGAGGCTTTTAGCGGACTTGAAGGGGACGCACTCAAGGTCCTCTCCAGGTTCCCAGAACCCGTATCTGAACCTCAGAAACTGCAATCAGAAATCGAAAAACTATTGAGACAGTACAGAGAGGCGATGACGCTCCATTGAGTGAACGTGATCATCATCTACCGACATACTGAATTTTGGAGCCGAGAACACTCCTAGGACTGGTTCTGGTGACTGTCGGCTTCGTCATCGACAAACCTGCGAGGCGAATGCGGTGAGGCCGTCCTGAGGAGATAACGTGCGGAGCATGACGGGCACTGAGCCGCACCTGTCCGGCGGTGGGTTGTCGGTGGCGGTGACCAGTGCAAGCCGTGAGGTCGTGTCGGTGGTGGACGTGGACAACGCGCGGCTGCTGGAAGCGGCGCGGACGTTCCTGGCTGAGTGCGAGCGGCTGCGCGCCCTCGCCTCCACCACTGACGCCGCTGCCCCTTCGGCCGCTGCTGCGGCGGCCTAGACCAAGGGTGGGGCGGCTGGAGCTGGTACCTCCGGCCGCCCCGCTTCTCTCCCCAACAAATCCCATGAAGTGAAGAGGTGACCAGGGTAAAGGGAGTTCCACAAGCTCGGACCGGGTGAAAACGTCGCCGTCGAAGCACCAACCGACCCCTTCGCCGCCCCCACGTGGGCCCCGCCGGTCTGGCACATGCCTGAGGGCCTGGTCCCGCTCGTCGACCTGGTCCGCGGCCTGGTGCGGACGGTGGTGTTCCTGGTCCGCAACATCGTCCCGGTCACCGTGGCCAGCGCACTGGGCTGGCTCGGCGTCCGCTACAGCTGGGCCATCCCCCTCCTCGTCCTGGTCCTGACCGGGATCGGGGTCGGGGTGTGGCCGGAGTGGACCGTCCCTCCTTCGTCCGCTACCTGGTGGCGCGAGTGTCTGGCTGCGGTCACCTATGTCGGCAAGCGGGAACGTGGGCGGCGGCTTCGCGTACTCTACGCCTGCATGTACTACGCGGCGCTTCGTCCGGCTGAGGCGGTCGCGCTGCACAAGGACGATTGTCACCTTCCGGCAAATGGCTGGGGGCGGCTCGTCCTGGCCAGGACGTTGCCTGAGACGGGGTCGCGTTGGACGGACAGCGGGTCGACTCATGAACGGCGCGGGCTCAAGCTGCGGCCTGTGACAGAGATCCGCACGGTTCCGATTCCTCCGGTCCTGGTCCAGCTCCTGCGCGAGCACATAGCGGAGTTCGGGACGGCGCCGGACGGGCGGATCTTCCAGACTGAGCGGGGCGGCATCGTGGGGTCGACCGCGTACGGGGATGTCTGGACCGAGACTCGCGCCCTGGCGCTCACTCCTGATCAGGTCGCTTCCCCGTAGACACGGCGGCCGTATGACCTGCGGCACGCGGGCGTCTGGCTGTGGTTGAACTCTGGTGTTCCGGCAACTGAGGTCGCCGAGCGTGCCGGGCACAGCGTCAAGGTCCTACTGAAGATCTACGCCAGTGCGTCGATGGTCATCAGGATCGGGCGAACAGGCGGATCGATGATGCGCTCGGCGACTGATCGGCCGTACGGTGGAGGGGCTCCGGTTCATCCCCGGGCCCTTTGCTCGTTGCGGGGGCGACCTGCGGAAACAGGTCGGATCCCATCCCGCGAATATCCCACGACCAGTGACATACGGCCGTATCCGGGGGGGCGTCTGGCTGCACGTGGGGGATCTTGGAAAGCGAACAGCCTCCGACCGTTTCACCTGGTCAGAGGCTGTTTTGCGAGGTGTGGCGGGTGCAGGGTTCGAACCTGCGTAGGCTAAGCCGACGGATTTACAGTCCGCTCCCATTGGCCACTCGGGCAACCCGCCTTGGCGTCGCTCTCGCGACGGCACTGGAAAGGATAGCGGACGGGCGGACTGGTCGTGACATCGGTGGGCGGCGGCCTGAGCTGATCTCCTCGGGGACGTGGGCGATCTTCGTTTCGGTGCTGGTGGCGCTGGTCGGACGGGTCGGTGGCGCCGCGGGCGGTGGGTTGGTGTGACAGGTGCGGCATCCTCGCTACGCTCTTCTGATCGGAAGTTGCTGCTGAGGAGATGTGTGTGGATGGCCGACTCTTCG
>NZ_BCQT01000023.1 GCF_001552215.1 Actinomadura macra NBRC 14102
TTTGACATCGTCTCGAAGCTCGATCGGCAGGAGGTCGACAACGCGCTGAATCAGGCCGCCAAGGAGGTCGCGAACAGGTTCGACTTCCGGAACGTGGACGCGGGGATCAAGTGGTCCGGGGAGACCATCGAGATCCAGGCGAACACCGAGGAGCGGGCGAACGCCGTGCTGGACGTGCTGAAGGACAAGCTCGTCAAGCGAAGCATCTCGCTGAAGGCGATCGACCCCGGGGAGCCGAAGCTGTCGGGGAAGGTGTACAAGCTGAACGTCGGCCTCAAGGAGGGCATCGCCCAGGAGGACGCCAAGAAGATCGGCAAGATCATCCGGGATGAGGGGCCGAAGGGGATCAAGGCCCAGATCCAGGGGGACGAGCTGAGGGTCAGCTCGAAGAAGAAGGACGACCTCCAGCAGGTCATCAACCTGCTGAAGGGCAAGGACCTGGACGTGGCGCTCCAGTTCGTGAACTACCGGTAGTAGTGCCGGGTGCCGGCGCTCTCACCTGCGTCTGCACCCGGCCACCACCGCACGCGGCACCGGCCCGGGATCGCGTGCGGTGACCTCGCGGAGGCGGGCGAACGATCAGCGCAGCGACTGCGGAGGAGATCGTCACCGCTTGGCCGGGGACGTGTGCTGCTCGGGGCGGTTGTGGTGGTGGGCCATCCGGCCTGCGGGATGCCCTCGGCCGCCTTTCGCTGCATGCCGTCGTCGTGGGTGAGCTCGAAGCAGAGCGGGTTGATCCGCATGTCCTTGGTGGTGGTGATGTCTCCTTCTTCGCCTTGACCTCCGGACGTTTCCGGCGGGTGGGGGCGATTGGGGTAGCGTGTCGGCTATGTCGAGCCCAGAGGCGTCCAGGGTGGGGCTTTCGGTCACCCCGTCAGCCCCTTGAACCAGTGAGGTCGTAGCCCTGTTCCGCCGATGGCGGGATGTTCGGGTCGCTGGCCGCGGTGACGAGACGTTTTTCCGGTCTCTTCTCACCTCGGGGTCACTCGATGCCTCTTTCTCTCTACCTGCTGGCCGTGGCGGTCTTCGCCATGGGCACCTCGGAGTTCATGCTCGCCGGCCTGCTGCCGGACATCGCCCTGGATCACGGGGTTTCCGTCGGGACGGCGGGTCTGCTCACTTCGGCGTTCGCGATCGGGATGGTCGCCGGGGCGCCGCTGATGGCGGGGGCGGCCCGCGGTTGGCCGCCGCGAGTCAGCCTGTTCGGGTTCGTCTGCCTGTTCCTCGCGGCGCATGTGCTCGGCGCCGTCACCGGGAGCTTCGCTGTTCTGTGCGTGACGCGGGTCGTCGCGGCGTTGGCGAACGCTGGGTTCTTGGCTGTCGCGCTCACGACCGCTGCGGGGCTGGTTCCGCCGGGCCGGAAGGGGCGCGCCCTGGCCGTGCTGCTGTCCGGCACGACCATCGCCACTATCGCGGGGGTTCCCGGTGGCGCTCTGCTGGGGGCGTGGTTCGGCTGGCGCGCCACCTTCTGGGCGGTGGCCGTCCTGTGCCTGCCCTCGGCTTTCGGTGTGCTGAGGGCTGGCTCCGTACGTACGGGACGGTCTGACCTACGGGCCGAACTCGCCCAGCTTCGGCGGCCGCGCCTGGGGCTGGTGATGCTGTTGGGTGCGCTGGTGAACGCGGCGACGTTCGGCAGCTTCACCTTTCTCGCGCCTGTCGTGACCGATGTGGCGGGGTTGGGGACGCTGTCGGTATCCGTGGTGTTGGTGCTGTTCGGGCTCGGATCCTTCGTCGGCGTCACCGTTGCCGGGCGGTTGTCGGATCAGCGCCCTGGTCTCGTCGTTGCAACCGGGGGCCCGCTGTTGTTCCTCGGCTGGGTCGCCCTGGGCGTGTCTGCCGGTAGCCCGGGTGCTTTGCTCGTTCTGGCCTTCGTTCAGGGGGCGCTCTCGTTCGCGCTCGGGAGCACGCTCATCGCTCGCGTCCTGTACGAGGCCGCGGGAGCGCCGACCATGGCCGGCTCGTATGCGACCGCGGCGCTGAACGTCGGGGCCGCCGCGGGGCCGCTCATCGCCGCCACCACGCTGGACACCGGTCTCGCCGAACTCGGGCCCGTCTGGACGAGCGGTGTCCTCGTCGGGGTGGCGCTCGGGCTCGGTCTGGGCTTCAGGCGCGTGCTCGCGTGGCCGGGAATGTAGCGAGCGCGCCGACTTCTTCCCCCGCAGAAGTGGTCGGCGCGCTCGTAACTGTTATGACGCGGGGGTTGGCGAAATGGTTCGGAAATCATCCGGCCAATTCGGGAGCGGGGTCGTCGAAGGCGTCCAGCGAGCGGGCGAGGGTCGTGAGGTCCAGGTCAAGGGCCTGCGCCAGGGAGGCGACGGTGTAGAACGCGGGGACGGCGATGGCCCCGCGCTCGATCTTCCTGAGGGTGTCGAGGGAGATGCCGGCCTCGCGAGCGACGTCGGCGGCGCTGCGGGGGCCGCGGGCGGCGCGGAGGATCTGGCCTAGGGCACGGCCCCGGTCTCGCTGCTCGTCGGTGAGCGGTGTACGAACCATGGGGGCATTCTAATACTGGTATTATAATATTCTCCATGGTGACCTACCGAAGCCCACGGGAGTGGGAGCGCATGCGCGAGGCGGGACGGATCGTGGCCCGCCTCCTGGCGGACGTACGGGACGCGGCGGAGCCCGGTGTGCCGCTGGCCGAGCTGGACGCCGTGGCCGCACGGATCTTGAAGGAGTGCGGGGCGACGTCGCCGTTCCTGCACTACAAGCCTGGTTGGGCGCCCGGGCCGTATCCGGGGAACATCTGCGTCTCGGTGAACGAGGTGGTGGTGCACGGCATCCCGGACGGGCGGACGCTGACGGACGGGGATCTCGTCTCGCTCGACTGCGGTGCGCAGATCGGCGGTTACTGCGGGGACGCGGCGGTGTCGTTCATGGTCGGGACGGCCGACGCGGCGGGCCTGCGGTTGATCGAGACGACGCGGGCGGCGCTGGAGAACGCCATCGGTGCGGCGGTGCCCGGGAACCGGCTGGGCGACGTCGCGGCGGCGGTGGAGCGGACGGCGCGGGAAGCCGGGTACGGGATCGCCGACGGGTCCGGGGGGCATGGGATCGGGACGGAGATGCACGAGGATCCGGCGGTCCCGAACACGGGCCGGGCCGGGCGCGGGATGCGGTTGCGGGCCGGGCTGACGATCGCGATCGAGCCGCTGGTCACCGAGGGCGGGCGGGACGGGACGCGTTACCTGGAGGACGGGTGGTCCGTCGCCACGGCGGACGGGTCGCGGGCGGCGCATTTCGAGCATTCGATCGCGATCACCGAGGACGGCCCGCTGATCCTGACCGCTCCCTGACCGCCGGCGCCGGGCGGCCCTAGCGGGGGCCCGCCATGCGTTCCAGGCGGGCGATGCGGTCGGCCGTGGAGGGGTGTGTGGAGAACAGCCGGCCGATGCCGGCGCCCGAGAACGGGTTGGCGATCATCAGGGCGCTGGTGGTGGCGAGTTCGGGGTCCTGGGGCAGCGGCATCGCCCGGGTGCCCGCGTCGATCTTGCGGAGGGCGGCGGCGAGGGCGAGGGGGTCGCCGGTGAGCCGGGCGCCGGCGGCGTCCGCGGCGTACTCGCGGGTGCGGCTGATGGCCATCTGGACGACGGCGGCGGCGACCGGCCCGAGGACGAGCATCATGAGGGCGCCGAGGATGCCGGGGCCGTCGTCGTCCTCGGCGCGGCCGATCGGCAGGAAGATCGCCAGGTGCGACAGGTAGGTGATCACGGTGGCGATGGCGGCGGCGACGGAGGAGATGAGGATGTCGCGGTTGTAGACGTGGGAGAGTTCGTGGCCGAGGACGGCGCGCAGCTCCCGCTCGTCCAGCGTCTGCAGGATGCCGCGGGTGCAGCAGACGGCGGCGTTGCGCGGGTTGCGTCCGGTGGCGAAGGCGTTGGGCTGGCGGGTCTCGGAGACGTAGAGGCGCGGCATGGGCTGACGCGCGGACGTCGACAGCTCGCGGACGAGCCGGTAGAGCACCGGCGCCTCGACCTCGCCGACCGGGTGGGCGCGCATCGAACGCAGCGCGATCCGGTCGCTGAACGCGAAGGCGATGCCGTTGGTGCCGAGTGCGATGACCAGGGCGATCGCGAGGCCGGCGGTACCGCCGAAGGCCCAGCCGATCGCGAGCATCAATGCCGACAGCGCAGCGATCAGTGCCGCGGTCTTGACGCCGTTGAACTGCACTTTCGTGTGCCTCCCCGTCGACTTCCGGCCATGAACATCAACGGTTTGACCTGCCTAAACGTTCCCGGTTCCGGTGGCCGAAAGGGCCTCGCGCGGATTGGAACGTTTCCACTGCGGAGGCTTCGCCGACGTGGCGGTCAGGTGACCTGGGTGACCGTTTGCAGGACGATCTGGGGCGCCACCGACAGGACGGCGGCCCCGGCGACGGTCGCGGTGATGGCGGCGCGGACGGGCAGCCCCGGCGCGGCGTCGTAGCCGGCGACGGCACCGGCACCGGCACCGGCGCCGAGCCCGGCCGGGGCGGCGAACAGCCGCGCGGCCCAGGCCAGGTAGTAGTAGAGGCCGATGACGGTGTTGACGGCCATCACGACGGCCAGCCAGGTGACGCCGCCGGCGACGGTCGCGCGGAACACGACGACCTTGGCGAACAGGCCCATGACGCCGGGCGGCAGGCCGGCGAGGCAGATCAGGAAGAACGCGAGGGCGGCGGCGACGGCGGGGCTGGTGCGGGCGAGGCCGCGGAAGTCGTCCAGGGTGTCGAAGGGCGTGCGGCGCTCGCCGGTGCGCCGGCGGAAACCGATCACGACGGCGAACGCGCCGAGGTTCATGACGGCGTAGAGCGCGACGTAGGCGGTGGTGGCGGCGACGGCTTCGGGCAGGCGGTGGGTGCCGACCGACAGGGGCGCGAGCATGTACCCCGACTGGGCGACCGACGACCAGGCGAGGAGGCGGATGGCGGTGCGCTGCCGGAGCGCGAGGAGGTTGCCGAGCGTCATCGTGATCGCGGCGAGGACGGCGACCAGCGGCCCCCACACGTGCGCGTACGCGGGGAAGCCGAGGGCCAGCACGATCGCGAGCCCGGCGAATCCGGCGGCCTTGGAGACCACGGACAGGAACGCGGCGACCGGCAGCGGCGCGCCCTGGTAGACGTCCGGGGCCCAGAAGTGGAACGGGACGGCGGCGACCTTGAACGCGAACCCGGCGAGGACGAGGACGACGCCGACGGCGGCGACCGGGTCGAGGTCGGCGGGCAGTCGCTCCAGGGCGGGGGCGATCCGGTCCAGGTGCATGGCGCCGGTCGCGCCGTACACCAGGCTGATGCCGAACAGCATGATCGCGGCGGAGACGACGGAGACGAGGAACAGCTTCAGCGCCGCCTCGGAGGCGCGCCCGTCGTAGCGGCGGAGCCCGGCGAGCGCGAACACCGGCAGCGACAGCGTCTCCAGCGCGACGACGAGCAGGACAAGGTCGCGGGCGGCGACGAGGGACAGCGCGCCGACCACGGCGGCGAGCAGCAGGAAGTGGTACTCCCCCACCGGGATCTCCGAGTCGGTGATCTCCTGGAGGGACAGCAGGACGACGACCACGGCGGCGGCGAGGACGATGCCCTGGAACAGCAGGGTGAAGTCGTCGGCGACGTAGGAGCAGGAGCGGGGGCCGCCGGCGCGCAGTCCGTCCGGCAGGCAGAAGGTGGCACGCCGGTCGCCGGCGGCGAGGGCGAGGACGGCGAGCAACGCGACCGCGAGGGACCCGCCGCTGACCAGGCCGAGGACGCGGCGCGGCACGTCGAAGGCGTCGGCGAGCAGCAGCCCGATCGCGGCGACGGCGAGGATCAGCGGCGGCGCTATCGCCGCGTAGTCGATGCCCTGGATCATCAGCCGCCTCCGAACAGCGCGCGGACGGGTCCGGTCGTCACGTCCAGCAGGGTCTTCGGCCACAGCCCGACGAGCAGCGTCAGCGCGATCAGCGGCACCCAGGCGGCGTACTCCTGCACGGACACGGCACGCCCGGCGATCTCGCCGCGCGAGGCGGTGAGGCCGTCGGACGGGCCGTGGGTGAGCTTGGCGAGCATCCGCAGGAAGTACGCGGCGGTCAGCACCGCGCCGAGCGCGGCGACGGCCATGAACGTCACGAACGTCTCCCGGGGCAGGTCGGCGTGCGGACGGTACGCGCCGAGCAGTGCGAGCATCTCGCCCCAGAACCCGGCGAGCCCCGGCAGCCCGAGGGACGCGACGGAGGCGAACGTCAGGATCGAGGCGAGCCGCGGGGAGGTGCCGAGCAGCCCGCCGCCGAGCTCGTTCAGATCGGAGGTCCCCCAGCGTTCCTTGACCGCTCCGGCCAGGAAGAACAGCAGGCTGGTGATGAGGCCGTGCGCGACGTTGCCGAACAGCGCGGCGTTGATCCCGACGGGGGTGAGGGTGGCGATGCCGAGCAGCACGAACCCCATGTGCCCCACGGACGAGTAGGCGATCATGCGTTTGAGGTCGCGCTGGGCCAGGCAGGCGAGCGCGCCGTACACGATGCCGATCACGGCGAGGAGCCCGAGCCAGGGCGCCCACACCTGCGCGCCGTGCGGTGCGAGCGGCAGCGCGACGCGGACGAGCCCGTAGGTGCCCATCTTCAGCAGGACGCCGGCGAGCAGCACCGACCCGACGGTCGGCGCCTCGGTGTGCGCGTCCGGCAGCCAGGTGTGCAGCGGCCACATCGGCGCCTTGACCGCGAACCCGAGCCCCATCAGGGCGAACGCGGTGATCTGGACGCCGTGGGAGAGCCCGTCGCCGTGCCGCGCGGCGAGCACGGTCATGTCGAGCGTGCCGGCCTTCACCGCGATGAGCAGCATCCCGGCGAGCAGGAGCCCCGAGCCGAGCAGCGTGTAGAGGATGAACTTGTCGGCGGCGGCACGGCGCGCCGTGCCGCCCCACATCATGATCACCACGTACATGGGGATCAGGACGACCTCGAAGAACACGAAGAACAGCACGAGGTCGAGGGCGACGAACGTGCCGAGCAGCCCGATTTCCAGGACGAGCAGCAGCGCGGTGAGCAGCCGGATCCGCCCGCCCTTCGGCGGGTGCCGGAGCGTGTAGAGGAAGCAGAGGAACGTCAGTAGCGCCGTCAGCACGACCAGCGGCAGCGAGATCCCGTCCACGCCCAGATGGAAGCGGAGCCCGATCGCGGGCGCCCACGACCAGTTCACCTCCAGCTGCATCCCGGACGTGTCGTCGAAGTCGAAGGCGGTCATCGCCGACACCGCGACCAGCAGCGTCGCGCCGGACACCGCCGTCCCGAAGAACCGGACGGCGAGGTCCGTGCGCAGGAACCGGTTCGCCGGGACGAGCATCGCCAGCGCCCCGAAGAGCGGGATCGCCATCATCAACAGGAAGATCATCGGAGGATCACCACCCCGGCCACGATGACGACGACGCCCGCGAGCAGGCCGGTGAGATAGGTCTGCGCGTTGCCGTTCTGCGGGACGCGCAGGATCTCGCCGAGCCGCCGCGCGCCCCGGGCGCTCCCGACGACCGTCGCGTCGATGCCGCGCGAGTCGATGTCCACGACGTACCGCGCCAGTGCCAGGACCGGCCGGACGACCACCGCCGCGTACAGATCGTCCACGTAGAAGGCCCGTGCGAAGACCGGGAGGAGTCGCCCCAGCGCGTGGGCCGGGTCCTGGGCGGGGTCACGGTTCCAGACCACATACGCGGCTCCCGCTCCGAGCGCCGCCAGGAGGAGCCCCAGCAGCGCCGATCCGACATGCGGGCGCAGTTCGTCCGCACCGAGCCCGAAGAAGCCGAGGGTCGCGGCCGGGACGGCGAGCGCCGCGACCGTCCACGACATGATCCTCGGGGCCTCCCGGATCTCGTACGACCCGCGCGGCTCCCCGAAGAACGTCATCAGCCAGGCGCGCGTGGCGTACGCCGCCGTGAGCCCGACGGTCAGCAGCAGCCCGAGGTAGACCAGCCATGCGACTCCGGCGGGCAGATCCACAGCGGAGTGGTCGCCGCCGTGGAGGGCGGAGTGCTGGGCGGCCTCGATGACGGAGTCCTTGCTGAACCAGCCGCTGAACGGGGGGATGCCCACGAGTGCGGCCAACCCCACCGTCATCGACCAGAAGGTGACCGGCATGCCGCGCCGCAGGCCCCCGTAGTGCGCGAGCATGTTGGAGCCCGCCACCACGATCACGCATCCGGCGGACAGGAACAGCAGCGCCTTGAACGCGCCGTGCGTGAGCAGGTGGAAGATCGCGGCGGTGTCGCCGCCGACCGCGAGTCCCGCCGCCATCACACCGAGCTGGCTGATCGTCGAGTACGCCAGGACGCGTTTGAGGTCGTCCTGGGCGAGGGCCGCGAGCGCCGACCCGGCCATGGAGATCACCGCGACGACGCCGAGGACGGTCAGCGCGGCCGGCGCGGCGACGAACACCGCGTACAGCCGGGCGACGACGTACACGCCGGCGGCGACCATCGTGGCCGCGTGGATGAGGGCGCTGATGGGGGTGGGGCCCGCCATCGCGTCCGGAAGCCAGGTGTGGAGCGGGAACTGTGCGCTCTTGCCCGCGACACCGGCGAGCAGCAGCAGCGCGGCCACCGTCACTGTCGTGTGCGGTAGTTGGTCGGCCTTGGCCAGGACGCCGTCGAGGGAGAACGTGCCCGCGCCTACGCCGAGCACAAGGATTCCGATGAGGAAACCCACATCGCCCAGGCGCGTCACGAGGAACGCCTTGATCGCCGCCCGTGAGTTGGCCCGGTCCTCCCAGTGGTGCCCGATCAGGAAGTACGAGCAGACGCCCATGACCTCCCAGCCGGCGTACAGGACGATCAGGTCGCCGGCGAAGACCACCAGCAGCATCGCGGCGGTGAACATGGAGATGAACGCGGCGTAGGAGGAGTAGCGGCGGTCCCCGCCGAGGTAGGTGATCGAGTAGACCTGCACCGCCAGCGCCACGCAGCAGACCATCAGCGCGACGACCGCGGACAGGCCGTCCACCTGGAGGGCGACCCGGATCGGCACGGATCCGGTGTCGATCGTCGTGAGCGTGCCCGTCCGCTCGCCGGGGTCGCGCCAGACGGTGAACGCGATGATCGCGGCGAAGGCGAGCGACGCCGCGATGGGCACGCAGGCGATGAGCGCGGGCCCGTTGCGCAGCGGCGGAACCGAGCCCGAGCCCTCGCGCGGGCGCCCGCCGAGCAGGCGCGTCAGCCGTGGGCCGAGCAGCATCCCGGCGAACGCCGCGAGGAACGGCAGCAGGACGGTCAGCGAGGCGAGCCAGATCACGGCGCCGCCTCCTCGTGCTGTTTCCCGGCCGGTCCCGCCGGTCCCGCAGGCTCTGCCGGTTCCTGCCCGGTGGTCTCCTCCGTGCCGTCCTCGGACAGGGCACGGAGCCGGTCGATGTCGATCATCTGGCGGTTGCGGAACACCAGCAGCACGATCGCCAGGCCGAGCCCGACCTCCGCCGCCGCGATCACGATCGTGAACAGCGTCAGGACCTGCCCGCCGTGCAGCCGGTCGCGCAACCAGATGTCGAACGTGACGAGGTTGAGGTTCACCGCGTTCAGCATCAGCTCGACCGACATCAGGACGAGGATGGCGTTGCGGCGCGCGAGGACGCCGTACACGCCCACGGAGAACAGCAGCGACGCGACGATCGTCGGATAGGCGAGATGCATCAGACGCCGTCCTCCTCGTCCGCGCGCGCGCCCGATTCGGGACGAGCGCGTATGTCCGAGCGCGACAGGACGATCGCGCCGACGAGGGAGGCGAGGAGCAGCACCGAGAGCACCTCGAACGGCAGGACCCACGTCCGGAACACGCTGGCACCCAGTTCGTCGGCCGAGCCGGAGCCCGCCTTCAGCGGCATGCGCTCATCCCGGAAGCCCATCGCCATCACCGTGACCAGTACCGCGGCCGTGGCGGCCGCGACCGACGCCGCCGCCCACCGGTTGCCGGAGTCCAGGTCGGCCGACTCCCCGATCGGTGCCCGGGTCAGCATGATCCCGAACAGCAGCAGGACGACCACCGCCCCGACGTAGATGAGCACCTGCACCCAGGCCACGAACTCCGCCGTGAGCACCAGGTAGCCGCCCGCCAGCCCACCGAGCGACAGCACCAGCCACAGCGCCGCGTGCACCAGGTTCCGCGTCGTCACCACCATGATCCCGGACCCGACCATGACCACGCCGAGCAGCGCGAAGACGACCTCCTGCCCGCTCACGCGTCCGCCTCCGGCGCGGGGCCCGGCGGGCTCGCGGGACGCCGCGCGTTGCGGGCGGACGCCTTCTCCGCGGCGCCCAGTTCCTTGGGCGGCTCGGCGGACGGGTCATGGGCCTGCGGGGGCGGGACCGTCCACATCCACTCCCGCAGCCGTTCCTTCTCATGGGTCAGCTCGGCGATGTCGTACTCGGCGTATTCGAACTCGGGCGACCAGAACAGCGCGTCGAACGGGCACACCTCGATGCAGATCCCGCAGTACATGCACAGCGCGAAGTCGATCGCGAAGCGGTCGAGGATGTTCCGGGTGCGCGCGCGCCCGCCGCCTTCGGCCGGGAGCGTCTCCTTGTGGGAATCGATATAGATGCACCAGTCCGGGCACTCGCGCGCGCAGAGCATGCAGACCGTGCAGTTCTCTTCGAACAGCGCGATGACCCCCCGGCTGCGCGGTGGCAGATCGGGCTGCACCTCCGGGTACTGACGCGTGATGGAGCGCCGCGTCATCGTGCGCAACGTGACGGCCAGCCCTTTGGCCAGCCCGCCTCCTGGTAGCCGTCCCACGCGCCCCATGATTGCGTACGAAGCGCCGCTGGGGAACGCGCTGGGTGCCGCGTTCGTCGAACCACACATGGGGCCTCTGGTCCCGTGCTTTGGTCGGCCTGCGGGCGAGGAGGGCATGTGAGCCATCACGCGGACGAGCCCTATGGCCCCGAATCAGGCCGTGACCAGCCCCGTCCCTCCCATGGCCGCCCGCCGCAGCCACCCCCGCCGCGCGGCCGCGCCCCTCAGGATCGTCCGTCACACGAGCACCCCGCACCCAACCGCCCGATTTATGGGCATCCGTCCCAGGAACCGCATGTCCATCCGTATCCGCCTGGCCGTCCCTACGGAGCACCCGGCTGGCGCCCCACCTTCCCCCTGCCGCCGTCGCCGCGGCCCGTCCCGGTACCCGGCAGCGAAGGACCACAGGGGATCCTGTGGGCTTTCGTCCCGTTCCTGACGTTCGGCTTCGGGACGCCCTTCTCGTTCCTGTACGCCGCCATCCGGCGCGGCTCGGCGAACTTCGGCGCCACCGCCGCCGGCTACGGCCTCGCCCTCGCCGGCGTCCTGGCCCTCACCTCGTCCGACAGCGCGGTCCTCGTCCTCCTGGGCTCGATGCTGACGGTCATGCTGTGGCTCACGGGCACCGCGCACGCGTTCGCCGTCCGCTCGTCGGTCTTCCCGCGCGAGATCCCGCGCAGCCGGCTCAACCAGCACGCCATCGAGGTCGCCAAGTACCGCCGGACGCTGCGCGAGGAGGCCCGCGCGCTCGCCGCCGAGGACCCGGCGCTGGCCCACGAACTGCGGATCGGCCGCCCCGACGTCCCCCGCACCTACGACGACGGCGGCCTCGTGGACGTCAACCACGCCCCACAGGAGATCATCGCCGCCCTGCCCGGCATGGACGCCGAGCTGGCCGAGCGCGTCATCCGGCGGCGGGACGCGCAGGGCGCCTTCGTCTCCGCCGAGGAGATGGCGGTCGACGCCGACCTGCCGCCCGACATCCTCCCGCAACTCTCCGAGTACTCGATCTTCCTGCCGTAGCGCAGGCCGTCGCACCGCGCTCGGCTGAGCGCCGTCCGCGGCCGCGCGCCGCCCGCTCAGCCGAGGGCGACCTTCAGGACGCCCGTCAGCGCGAGCTGCCCCAGCGACAGCGGCACCAGGTACGCCCAGGCGAGCTTCTGGAGCTGGTCCTCGCGCATCCGCGGGTAGCTCACCCGCAGCCAGATGACGAGGAACGCCAGCACCCCCACCTTGATCAGCGTCCAGAGCCAGCCCAGCTCGGCGTCCAGGAACGGGCCTTTCCAGCCCCCCAGGAACAGGACGGTCGTCAAGCCGCACAGCACCACGATCCCGGCGTACTCGGCGAGCAGGAACAGCGCGAACCGCAGCCCCCCGTACTCGGTGTACGGGCCGAAGATGATCTCCGAGTCGGCCACCGGCATGTCGAACGGCGGGCGGCGCAGCTCGGCCAGCCCCGCGACGAAGAACACGACGGCGCCGATCGCCTGCCACGGCAGCCAGTACCAGCGCCACTCGTCCACGATCCCGGTCAGCGACAGCGTGCCCGCCGCCATCGCCACCGAGGACGCCGCGAACACCATCGGCAGCTCGTACGACATCAGCTGCGCCGCGACCCGCATCCCGCCGAGCAGCGAGTACTTGTTCGCGCTCGCCCAGCCCGCCATGATCGCGCCGATCACGCCGATGCCCATCACCGCGAGCGCGAAGAACAGCCCGAGGCCGAGGTCCAGCGCCACCTGCCCGTCCGGGCCCACCGGCACCACGATCAGGACGAGCAGGTACGGGACGAGCGCCACGCCGGGGGCCAGCTTGAACACCCACCGGTCCGCCGCCCGCGGGACGACGTCCTCCTTCTGCGCGAACTTCACCCCGTCCGCGACGAGCTGCGCCCAGCCGTGAAAACCGCCCGCGTACATCGGGCCGAGGCGGCCCTGCATGTGCGCCATCACCTTGTGCTCGGCCTGCCCCACCAGCAGCGGCAGCAGCGCGAACGCCGCCGCGACCAGCGCCAGCTTGACGACGATCTCAAGCATTCGGCCCCCAGTCCTCCGGAACGCCGGGTGGGCGGACGCGGCGGCGGCTCGGCGCACCGTGCCCGGACTCGCCGGGCTCCTTGGCGCCCGGCCACGCCTTGGCGACACGGGCGGCGAGCACGAAGTCCTTGCGCAGCGGATTGCCTTCGAAACCGTCCGGCAACAGCAGCGGGACGAGGTGCGGGTGGCCCTCGAAGACCACCCCGAACATCTCGAAGGTCTCCCGCTCGTGCCACGCGGCACCGCGGTAGACGCCCGTCGCGGTCGGCAGCACCGGGTCGGCGCGCGGGACGCGCGTGCGGACGAGGTGGTGGTGGCGCCGCGCCGGCGAGTACACGTGCACGACGACGGCGAAGCCCTCCTCCAGCTCGTCGACGCCGGTCAGCCAGTCGAAGAAGGTGCAGTCCAGCTCGTCCCGCGCGAAGGTGAGCGCCGCCAGCCAGTGGTCGGACGGCACCCCCACGGCGAGCCCGCCGAACGTCTCCTCGGTCGTGATCTCGTCGCCGAACCGCTCCGTCCAGGCCGCCGCGAGGGCCACCGGGTCGGGCGCGGGGGCGGGGGTCGCGTTCATCGGTGGCGTCCGATCTCGTCGTTCCCGTCGTCGGCGAGGCCGGGGATGATCGACGGGTCGTGGTCGCGGGGCGGACCGGCGTCCTCTGGCGTGGAGGGTCGCCTCCGTTCGGGCGGCGAGGAGCCGGGCCGGGGAGCGTCGGCGCCCTCCTCCTGCGCAGGCGTCGCGCCCTCGGGTGGGGGCGTCTCGTCGGCCACCGGCGGGATGGGGCGCGTCACATCGGCGGCCCCGTCCTCCTGCACGGTGGTCGTCTCCTGCACGGTGTTCGTCTCTTGCATGGCGGTCGTTTCTTGCATGGCGGTCGCCTCGTGCATGGCGGTCGCCTCGTTCTCCAGGACGGGCGGGAGCTCGCTCGTCGATCCGCCGGGATCAGGCTGGATCGGACGGCGCAAGACCGTGGCCGAAAGCGGACGCGGCGGAGGCGGCGGGGACATCGACTCACCGCCGGTGTACCGGTCGCCGAGCGACTCGGCCGCGATCTTCTCCTGGAGGTGGACGATCCCGTGCAGCAGTGCCTCCGGGCGCGGCGGGCAGCCCGGCACGTACACGTCCACCGGAATGATCTGGTCGACGCCCTTGGTCACGCAGTAGGAGTCCCAGTACGGGCCTCCGCAGTTGGAGCAGGCACCGAACGAGATGACGTACTTGGGCTCGGGCATCTGCTCGTAGAGGCGGCGCACGGCGGGCGCCATCTTGTCGCTGACGGTTCCCGAGACGACCATCAGGTCGGCCTGCCGCGGGCCCGGCGCGAACGGGATGACGCCGAGCCGGATGAAGTCGTGCCGGCTCATCGACGTGGCGATGAACTCGATCGCGCAGCAGGCGAGGCCGAAGTTGAACACCCACAGCGAGTACCGGCGACCCCAGTTCAGCACGAACTTGATCGGCTTCGGCGCCAGCCGCGAGAGCGGTCCGACGCTGGGCGGCGGGAGATCGATAGTACTCACACAGGGCATTGTCGCAGCCGTCGCCGATCCCGCCAGGGCCCCTGATCAAAGAGCGGCCCGGGAGCGGACCTGCGGACGGGCCGCAATTGGCACCCGCTCAGACCCAGGACAGGACGCCTTTCTTGGCCGCGTAGATCAGCCCGGCCGCCAGGAAGGCCAGGAAGACGAACATCTCGCCGAGCGTGGTCGCGCCATAGCCGGGCGCGGAGAAGACCGTCGCCCAGGGGAAGAGGAACACGGCGTCCACGGCGAACACCACGTACAAGTAGGCGAAGACGTAGTAACGGACGTATGAATGCGCCCATCCTTCGCCGACCGGGTCCACGCCGCACTCATAGGTGAGCAGCTTCTCGGCCGTGGGACGGTGCGGGCGCAGCAGCCGGTTCGCGGTCAGGCCACCGCCGACGATCCCGCCTCCGACCAGCATCAGGGCGACCACGGCGACATAGGAGTCGAAATAGTTCGGCACCAGGACCTCCGTTCCAGCGTCCAACCAGTATCCCTGAACGCCGTATGCGGGAGTGTGACGTCGTACCTCCACCTCGGAGGATCACAATGTCATTGTTTTGCTGCACACTGGGTTAAGCATGGGGTCAGTTGACCTGGAAGGACGTGAACGGATGAGCAACCCTCCGCCTCCCCCGGGCTGGGAACCCCCGGGCGGTGCCTCGTGGCCGCCCCCGCCACCGCCCGCGGGCCCCGGCGGCCCACCGGGTCCCGGCGGTCCCGCGATGCCGGGAGGACCAGGCGGAACAGCCCCTCCTCCAGGGGGCTTCGGCGGGCAGACCACACCGCCCGGCTTCTACCCGCCCCCTCCGGGCGGGATGATGGGGCCACCGCCCAAGCGGGGCGGCGGCGGCGCGCTGATCGCGGCGCTCCTCGGCGGTGGTCTGGTCGTCATCGTCCTCATCGGCGTCGTGGTGTTCGTGCTGGCGTCCGGCGGTGGCAAGAAGCCCGAGGAGAAGCTGCGGGCCGCGGCCGACACGGTGGCCGCCGCGCGCGCCGTCGGTCTCAAGGGCAGCTTCGGTGGTGGCGCCGAGACGTTGCAGGGCGAGCTGAACGTCACCAAGGGCGGCCGCGTGACGGGGCCCGTCACCTGGAACAGCGACAACGTGACCCTGCTCGCCGCGGACGGCAAGGTGTTCGTCAAGGCCGACTCGGCCTACTGGCGGCGGCAGATCTCCGGCACCGAGACCCCCTACTACCTCGGCACCGGCGAGCAGTGGGGCCGGCTCAGCGCCGACAAGCTCGACATCGACTTCAAGCAGGAGCTGACGCCCCTGGCGCTGGCGACCAAGCTGCGCGCGGCCGCCACCGCGAAGGTGAAGCCGATCAAGACGACCTGGCAGGGGAAGAAGGCGCTGAAGTTCAGCACCTTCTCCTCCACGCTCTACATCACCGACGCCGACGACGCGGAACTGCTGCGCTACGAAGCCACCACGCCGCGGCTGTCCCTCGACGTCACCCCGAAGAGCTCCGGCCAGGCGGCGTCCATCATCTCGGACATGCGCACCAGCATGGGCGAGCTGAAGGACTCCTTCGACGGCTCGGCCCGCCCGACGGTCGACGAGTGGAAGAAGGGCGGCTGCAACGGCAACTCCGGCTGCACCGTCGAGGCCAAGATCCGACCGCCGTACGGGGCGCAGACGCCGGTGACGATCGACGTGCGGTTCCGGCTCACCGCCGGCACGCTGACCGGCCGCGACCTCGGCAACTGCACGGCCAGGATCACGATCAGCAGCACCACCCCGCAGTGGGCGAGCTGCCGGGTCACGAGCAGCTCCTGGTCGAGCTGGGCCAAGTCGACCGGCGGCACCTTCTACAAGCACGCCGAGTACAAGGTGATCGGCGCCACCGCGAGCGAGGTGTCGGCACTGCAGAGCGGTCTCGACAGCGAATGAAGCGGCTGGTGAGGCGCCCGGCGCGCTGAACCCTCCGTCACCCGGTGCCCGGCGATGCGCCGTCCCCGCCCCGGCGGGACCCATCGTCGGGCACCCTTATGCTCTGGGTGGGCGCTCCCTCCGAGCCCCCGGCAACCACCCTCTGTGCCTGACACGAGTGGGCCACACCGGGCCCGGAATCGAGCAGAGTGAGCCCCGAGTGAGCGTTGAACAGGACGAGCCGTCCCCCACGGCCTCCCGCCCCTCCGGTGGGCCCCCCGCCGACAAGCTCGTCGCGGGCGGCGCCCTGGCCGGCAGGCCGGCGGCGGGCGGCCCCCCACCCGAGAAGCCCGTCGCCTCCGAGCCCTCCCCGGTTTCGGACGAGCCCGTGTCCCCGGCGGCGACGATCAGCGACATTCCCGTGTTCCCTCCGCCGGCCTCGCCCGGTGTCGCGGGGACGACCGTCCCGGACGGGTTCGCCGCCGGCACGCCGCCGCCGGGCGTCCCCTTCCAGGGAGGTCCCGCCCCCGGTGGCCCCCTCCCTCCGGGCGGCCTCGCCAGGAGGAGTGCGGTCCGGCGGAAGCGCGCAATGATCATCGCGGGTGCGGCCGTAGCCGCGGCGGCCCTGGTCGCCGTGGGCGCGATGACGGTCGTCGGGGACGGCGGATCGGAGAAGAAGGCGCCGAGGCCGACCGTCGCGGCGCCATCGACCTGGTCGCTGGAGGCGGGACAGCAGCTCACCGCGGCGCCCGGCCTCCGCTACGACGGGACGCTGACCGTGGCGGGCAAGCCCGTCCAGGCGCGCCTGCGGGTCACGCGCACCGGGATGGCGAGCGGAACGCTCACGGCGGGCCAGCTGAAGGCGGATGTCATCGCCGTGGACGGCGTCACCTACATCAAGGCCGGGCTGGCGTTCTGGCGGGACTACGCCGGAGAGGGCGCCCGCCCGGACAACTTCGCCGGACGCTGGTCCAAGGCCCCTGCCACGGTGCCCGGTTTCGACGTTCCGACCCTGCTGGCACCGAAGGCGATCGCCGGGCGGCTGGCGAAGGCGCCGGCGAAACCCCCCGTCGAGGATGTGAACGGCACCCGCGCCTACAGGATCAAGACGCCGGGCGCGGACTACCTGATCACGGCGACGGTGCCCTACCGGCTGCTGGGCGTGTGGACGGCCGGGCGCGGCGATCCCCGGTTCACGGTCACCCCCCTGCCGGACGCGGCACCGGTGTTCGCCGAGCTGCGCCCCCGCGTCGCCAAGCTCGGCGGAGCGGCCGACCCCGCGCTGCGCTTCGCGCCGGGGAAGCTGAGCTTCGTCAACTGCGACCAGAACACCAACGGCTGCACGGTGAGCGTGCCGGCCACGCTCTCGGCCCCGGACACCACGGTGCCGGACGGCGCCCGCGCCGCCCTCTACGCCGCGGTCGTCTCGAAGGGCCGGCCGCTCGGCTCCTGCGCCGGTTCGGGCGATGTCCCGGCCAGCCGGGCCCTGGTGCTGCGGTGCACGGTCACCGGACGGGCCTGGCGCACGTGGATGAAGGCCGCCCTGGAAAAGCCCGGCCCGCACCCGTACGAGGCGCAGGCGCGAGTGATCGGGGAGGCGGTGGCGGTGACCGCGGTCCCCGACCTGCTGGCCATGGTCGACCGCGAACGCCGCAAGACCAAGCCTCCCGCGGCCCGGCCCCCCGGCCAAGCGGGCACGCAGGCCGAAGGCGAGCACCCTGGCCCGTGATCGAGAATCCACACTGTCTACACTTCAGGGCGTGACCTCCGTGCCCGGGAGCCTCGGCTCCTCGACCAGTCCTGCGCGGCTCGTGCGTCGGCTCCACGTCGACCTCCGCCGCCAGGCCAGCTGCCTGTGTTCGCGGTGAACCCGGGGGCCCGTCCAGGTCGTACCACCGGATAGGACCTGCCCGAATCCAGGGGATTCAGATGAACTTCAGGCCGCAGTGATACCTCTTGTGTTACGGGGCCGACCTTCCTGGAAGCGGGACGTCACATGACGGGCGGAGTGGTACTTTCCGGTCGATTCCTCTACGACCGGTGGCCATCGACGGGCCGGAGAGCGGGCGCGAGTGAGCGCCGCACCTCATCCGGTATCCCCCCCGTCCCCCGAGAAGAGCATTCCATCCCGGACATACCATGAAGGTAAGCCTAAGTAGCGTCACGATCCCGGGTGCCTCCCCCGGGACGGACCCTACGCGTCGAGGAGGTCTTCCTCTGTGACCAAACAGGTCCAGCAACTCGACCGGGTCATCATCCGCTTCGCCGGTGACTCCGGTGACGGCATGCAGTTGACCGGCGACCGCTTCACCCAGGAGACGGCGGCGTTCGGCAACGACTTGTCGACGCTGCCGAACTTCCCGGCCGAGATCCGTGCCCCCGCCGGGACCCTCCCCGGCGTGTCCAGTTTCCAGCTGCACTTCGCCGACCACGACATCCTGACGCCGGGCGACGCGCCCAACGTCCTGGTCGCGATGAATCCCGCCGCCCTCAAGGCCAACCTCGGGGACCTCCCCCGCGGGGCGGATCTGATCGTCAACACCGACGAGTTCAGCAAGCGCAACCTCGCGAAGGTCGGCTACGCGGCCGACCCGGTCGAGGACGGCTCGCTCGCCGAGTACCGGGTGCACGCGCTGCCGCTCACCTCGATGACGGTGACGGCCCTCACCGGTTTTGAGATCTCCAAGAAGGACGCCGAGCGCGCCAAGAACATGTTCGCCCTCGGGCTGCTGTCGTGGCTGTACCACCGGCCCACCGAGGGGACGATCTCGTTCCTGGAGAAGAAGTTCGGCCGCAAGCCCGACATCATGAAGGCCAACATCGCCGCGTTCCAGGCGGGGTGGAGCTACGGCGAGACCACCGAGGCGTTCTCGGTGCAGTACGAGATCAAGCCCGCCGAGCACGCCCCCGGCCTGTACCGCAACATCACCGGGAACGTGGCACTGGCGTACGGGCTGGTCGCGGCCGGTGAGCAGAGCGGACTGTCGATCTACCTGGGCTCATACCCGATCACTCCGGCGTCCGACATCCTGCACGAGTTGTCCAAGCACAAGAAGTTCGGGGTCAGAACGTTCCAGGCGGAGGACGAGATCGCCGCGGTCGGCGCGGCGCTCGGCGCCTCGTTCGGTGGGTCCCTCGGCGTCACGACGACGTCCGGGCCCGGCATCGCGCTGAAGAGCGAGACGATCGGCCTCGGTGTCGCGACCGAACTGCCTCTGTTGATCATCGATGTGCAGCGCGCCGGGCCGTCCACCGGCCTGCCGACGAAGACCGAGCAGGCGGACCTGCTCCAGGCCATGCACGGCCGCAACGGCGAGGCGCCGGTCCCGGTGGTCGCGCCGCAGTCGCCGTCCGACTGCTTCGACGCCGCGATCGAGGCCGCCCGGATCGCGGTGAAGTACCGCACCCCGGTCATCCTGCTGTCGGACGGCTACCTCGCCAACGGCTCCGAGCCGTGGCGGCTGCCGGACGTGGCGTCGCTGCCGAAGATCGAGCCGAACTTCGCCGCCGCGAACCAGGAGGACTTCCAGCCTTTCAAGCGCGACCCGGAGACCCTTGCCCGGCCGTGGGCGATCCCCGGGACGGCTGGGCTGGAGCACCGGATCGGCGGCCTGGAGAAGGCCGACGGGTCCGGCAACATCTCCTACGACCCGTCCAACCACGACCGCATGGTCCGGCTCCGCCAGGCCAAGATCGACGGCATCGCGAACGACATCGCGCCGCTCGCCGTGGACGACCCGTCCGGCGAGGCGAGGGTGCTGGTACTCGGGTGGGGCGGGACGTTCGGGGCGATCTCCGCCGCCGTCCGCCGCGTCCGCGGGAAGGGGCAGCACGTCGCGCAGGCCCACCTGCGCCACCTCAACCCGTTCCCCGCCAACCTTCCCGAGGTGCTGCGGTCCTACGACAAGGTCGTGGTGCCGGAGATCAACCTCGGCCAGCTCGCGCTGCTGCTGCGCGGCCGGTTCCTCGTCGATGTGATCGGCTACAACCAGGTCCGCGGCCTGCCTTTCAAGGCCGAGGAACTGCAGGGCGTCATCCAGGATGTGATCGACAGTGAGTGACAACGGAGTGGGCGGCAACGGCGTGAACGGCTCCAGCGGGCCGGCGGGCCGGTCGCTGCTCTCCCTCGTCCCGAAGGCGGACGAGCCGCAGAAGATGAAGGACTTCAAGACCGACCAGGAGGTGCGCTGGTGCCCCGGCTGCGGTGACTACGCGATCCTCGCGGCCGTCCAGTCCTTCCTGCCCGAACTGGGCCTGCGCCGGGAGAACATCACGTTCGTGTCCGGCATCGGCTGCTCGTCCCGGTTCCCGTACTACATGAACACCTACGGGTTCCACTCGATCCACGGCCGCGCACCGGCCATCGCCACGGGTCTGGCGACGTCGCGTCCCGACCTGTCGGTGTGGGTCGTCACCGGGGACGGGGACGCGCTGTCCATCGGCGGCAACCACCTGATCCACGCGCTGCGCCGCAACGTCAACCTGAAGATCCTGCTGTTCAACAACCGGATCTACGGGCTGACCAAGGGCCAGTACTCGCCGACCTCCGAGCTCGGCAAGATCACCAAGTCGACGCCGATGGGCTCGCTCGACGCCCCGTTCAACCCGCTGTCGCTCGCGATCGGCGCGGAGGGCACCTTCGTCGCCCGCACGATCGACTCCGACCGCAAGCACCTCCAGTCGGTGCTGCGGGCGGCGGCGCAGCACCGCGGTACCGCGCTGGTGGAGATCTACCAGAACTGCAACATCTTCAACGACGGCGCGTTCGACCCGCTGAAGGACCCCGCCGTCCGCGACGACGTCACCGTCCGGCTGGAGCACGGCGAACCCATCCTGTTCGGCGCCGAGCGGACCAAGGCGCTGCGCCGCAACCGGTCGGGCTCGTTCGAGGTCGTGAACGTGGCGGACGTGGACCCGTCCGAGATCGCCGTGCACGACGCCCACAATCCGGACCCGTCGCAGGCGTTCGCGCTGTCGCGGCTGGACTCCCCGACGTTCGAGCACACCCCGATCGGCGTCTTCCGCGACGTGGACCGTCCGTCCTACGACGAGCTGATGCGCGAGCAGGTCGACGAGGCCGTCCAGGCGCAGGGCGAGGGCGATCTGGCAGCCCTTCTTGGCAGTGGCGACACCTGGCGCATCGACTAGCAGGGCCTCCCGCGATCCCTGCCCGGGGCCGGGCAGGGATCGGGCAGCCGCCGAGCCCGCGAGGTGGTCGAGGCCACTTCGCAGGGCATGACGTCGCAGGCCCGCCCCCAGGTTCCCAGCCAGGGGCGGGCCCTTCTCGCGCATTGAAAGCGTGCGAACGGGGCACCGTCTATCACGGGACGGGCACCGTCGCGGCCGTACCGCCATGTTGGGCCATGGCACGATGCGCCGCGCTCGGTCGTCCTGAAAGACTGAGGAGATTACGCAGTCGGGGAGGTGACGATGCGGGTCGTTCCGCGCCGTAGCAAGGATCGTTCGAGGGACCGGCGCTCCGCCCCGTCCCCGGGCGGCCCGTCGCCCGCACCCACCGCCCCCCAGCCCGCAACGCAGCTCGTCGCGCCCGCGCAACCGACGATCCCCCAGGGCCGGCCTGCGCCGGCACAGCCCGCGGCCCCGGCACAGCCCGCGGCGCCCGCACAGTCACCGGCACCCGCGCAAGCGCGCGAACCGGCACTCGCACCGGATCGGCCGTCCGCCTCCAGCGCCACGCTGCCCGCCGGGGGCGCCCCCGTTGCGGACGCCGGGACGCAGCCGCTTCCGGCCGCCCCCCGCGCCGGCGGCTCCGGATCGGATGCGGACGCGGCGCGGCGGCGCCGCGAACGGGCCGCCCAGCGGCAGCGCGCGCAGGCCGAGGCCAAGCGCAGCCGTGCCGCGCAGCGGGTACGGCAGGCCCCCCGGCCCGCCCGGGCCGCCGCCGAGCACCGGTCGTCGCTGCTCATCATGGTGATGACGCTGGGGCTGCTGATCGCGGCCGTCGCGGTGACCGGCGGGCTCGTCGCGGCGTCGCGGCGGACGCAGCCGGTGACGCTGGCGGCGCCGCTGCACGTCTACCCCGTCCTGCAGTCCGCGCCGGGGCAGTGCCCGGCCGGGACCCCGGGCATCACCGGGCAGGCGAGCACCGGCCCGACCTGCTACCGGCTCTCCCAGGGCATCGCGATCCACAAGGTGGCCGACCTGCGCGTCCAGCGGTCGAAGGGCACCGGCTACGACGTGGCGGTCACGTTGCGCCCGGTCGATCGCCGGGCGTTCGCCGATCTCACCCGCGCGACGGTGGGCCGCGATCTGGCCTTCGTCGTGCGTGAGCGGCTGGTCACGCTGCCGCGGGTGGACATGGCGATCCTGGACGGCAAGGTCGTCGTGACCGGCCCGCCGACCCGCGCCGCCGCCGACCGCCTCGTCCGCGAGCTCAAGGGCCGCTGACCCCGGCCGGCCGCGGCCGGGGGTGGCTCAGACCTGCGGGAGTTCTGCACCCTGGACGACCTGGATGTCCAGTTCTACGCGGAGGCTCTCGCCGACCATCGCGATGCCCGCCTCCAGCACCTCGTTGTAGCGGATGCCGAACTCGGCGCGGCGCAGCTCGGCCGTGGCGCGGAACGCCGCCCGCACGCCGCCCCACGGGTCGCCGCCACTGCCGAGGAAGGTCATGTCCAGGTCGACGGGCCGGGTGACGCCGTTGAGGGTGAGGCGTCCGTGGACCGTCCAGCGGTCCGGGCCCGCGGCGGTCAGCCCGTCGCCCTCGTACTCGATGACGGGATGGACGTCGACGTTCATGAAGTCCGCCGACCGCAGATGATCGTCGCGGAGCTTGTTCCCGGTGTCGATGGACGCGGCCTCGATCCGGGCGCGGACCCGCGACGCCTCCACCGGCTCGGCGATGTCGATCCGTCCCTCGAACATCCCGAACCGGCCCCGGACGCTCGACAGCCCGAGATGCTGGGCGACGGCGCCGACGGTGGAGTGCGCCGGGTCGATCGTCCACGGGCCGGGCGGCGGGAGGTCGGCGCCGCCCGCCCGGGCCAGCACCAGTGTCCCGAGGTCCGCCGCGCCGGAGCCGTGCACGATGAGCGTGGACGCCGACGGCTGGTAGCCCGCCGCCGTCACGATCACCGTGTACGTCCCCGCGGGGAGGGGACCGGCGGCGAGCACGCCGTCCTCCCCGGTCCCCTCCCGCGCGACCTGCCGTCCCGCCAGGTCCGTGACCGTGACGACGGCGTGCCGGACGGCCCAGCCGTCCTTCGTCCGCACCGATGCGCGCAGACCGTGACTGTCATCCATGAACGACCCGCACTCCAGGTTCGTGCTCTCTGCATCCGTCGCTTGCTTCGGTCACTCGGGGCCCTCACTCGTCGGGGTAGCCGAGTTTGAGGTCGTAGCCGTCCTCGCCGCCGCCGGCGAGGGACAGGCCGGTGGCGACCGGCGGGTAGCCGGAGGCGATGACCGTGTACTGGCCGCCGGGAAGGTCGGTGAAGGCGTACTCCCCGTCCGGCCCGGTGATCACCATCGCGATGACGTTGCCGGCCGCGTCCACGAGGGTCACCCGGGCCTCGGCGACCGGGTGGCCGGTCTCGTTGCGGACGGTGCCGCGGACGCGCGAGCCGGGCGGCATCTCGACGTCCAGGCGGTTCTGGCCGCCGCCCGTCACCTCGACGGGCAGCGCGACCGGGCGGTGCGCGGCGGCGCTGACGGCGAGGGTGTAGCCGCCGGACATCACGTCCTTGAACGCGTAGTGCCCGGCCGTGTCCGTGCGGCCGGTGCCGACGACCTCGCCGCGCACATCGGTCACGACGACCATCGCGTTCGCGATCGGGGTTCCGTCCGCGCTGCGGACCGTTCCACCGAGACCGCCGTTGCCCGCCAGCAGGAGATCGAAGTCCACCGGGCGCTCGCCGACGACCAGCGTCGCCGCCTGCGGTTCGTGCTCACCGGTCGCGGCGATCAGCACGTACGTGCCGGGGCCGGGTGTGGGCAGGATGTAGCGTCCGTCCGCCTGGGTGAGGGCGCGGCCGAGCTGGTGCCCGTCCGCCCCGATCAGGGTCAGCGCCGCGGACGGGACGGGGTCGCCGGTCCCGGACCGCACGACGCCCCGTACGGGGACGCCGCCGCGACCACCTGTGGCGTTCCGCCGGCCGAGGAGGCGCGCCTGTGCGGCCGCCGGGTCCGCCGTTTCGGACCGCTCCATACCGGGTGCGGGATGCCCGGGATATCTCAGGTGACCGGGCTGTCCAGGCTGTTCGGGGTGCCCGGCCGGGGACGTGCCGTTGGGTGGTGTTGCGTTGGGCGGTGTGCCGTTCCGCGCCATCTCGTTCATCGCACTGACCACCTCGTCGGAAGGGGCGCCCGCGGCGATGGAGACCAGCTCCTGCCCGGTGGCGGGCTGCTGATCGTAGCCGCGTGCGTGCCGGCCCACCACCCCTGCGTCGGAGGACGGGACGCTGCCGGCGGACGGGACGCCGTCCGCGGCGGCGACGCCGTCCGCGGCCAGGGCGTCGCCCGCGACCGGGGTGTCGGCCAGGGGTGCGGCATCGCCCGCCTGCGAGGCGCGTCCGGAGGAGCCGCGCAGCGGGAGTTCCTTGAGCGCCAGGGCGGCGAGGAAGCCCAGCACCGCGACCGGGATGCCGACCGTGAAGACGCTCTCCAGCGCCTTGGTGAACGCGGTCAGCACGATGTGCTTGAACGGTTCGGGCAGTGCCTGGATCTGGTCGGGCGAGCCGAGTTCGCCGCCGCCGGGCGGGGGCGCGATGTGCGCCGCGCGCAGCCCCGTGGCCAGCTCGTCCCCGAGCCGGTTGGTGAGGATCGCGCCGAACGCGGCCACGCCCATCGCGCCGCCGAGGTTACGGAAGAACGAGACGCCGGCCGTGGTGGAGGCCAGGTCGGCGGGTGCCGCGGCGTTCTGCGCGGCCAGGATCAGGATCTGCAGCGTCAGGCCGAGCCCGATGCCGAGGACGGCGAGGTCCGCGCCGATGAGCAGCTTGGACGAGCCGACGTGCAGCTGCGACAGCAGGAGCATCGACGCGCCGACGAAGACGAGGCCGAGCACCGGGAAGAGCTTGTAGCGGCCCGTCCTCGTGACGAGTTGGCCGGAGCCGGTGGAGGTGACGAGCATGCCGATGACCAGCGGGAGCGTCATCAGCCCCGAGGTGGTCGGGCTCATCCCCTTGACGATCTGTAGGTACTGCGGCATGTAGATCATGCCGCCGAACATCGCGATGCCGATGCAGACCGAGGTGAACCCGGCCAGCACGAAGGTCCGGTTGCGGAACAGCCGGGGCGGCAGGATCGGGTCCCTGGCGATGCGCTCTGCGACGACCGCGAGCACGAGCAGCACGCCGGTGACGCCGAGCAGGACGTAGGTCCAGCGCGAGTTCCAGGCGAACTGCTGGCCCCCCATGGACAGCAGCAGCATCACGGCGGTGGCGCTGCCGGTGATCGTGAACGCGCCGAACACGTCGATCCGGGTGTCGCGGCGGACCTTCGGCAGCTTGAGCACCTTCTGGATGACCAGGAACGCGACCAGGGCGAGCGGGATGCAGACGTAGAAGCACCAGCGCCAGCCGAGTCCGTCGGCGTCCACGATGAACCCGCCGAGTAGCGGGCCCGCGACGGTGGCGACGCCGAAGACCGCGCCCATGTAGCCGGAGTAGCGGCCGCGCTGGCGGGGCTCGACCACATCGCCGAGGATCACCTGGGCCAGCGCGGACAGGCCGCCGACGCCAAGGCCCTGGGCGCCGCGCGCGGCGATCAGCTGGCCGATGTTCTGGGAGAGCCCGGCGGCGATGGACGCCACGACGAACAGCAGCAGGGCGCTCTGGAACGTCAGCTTGCGGCCGAAGATGTCCGACAGCTTTCCCCACAGGGGCGTCGAGGCGGTCATGGTGAGCAGCGACGCGCTGGCGACCCACGAGAGCTGATCCTGGCCGCCGAGGTCGCCGACGATCGTCGGCAGCGCGGTGCTGACGACGGAGGTCGAGATCATCGCGGTCAGCATCGCCATCATCAGCCCGGAGAGGATCTCCAGGATCTGGCGGTGCGTGTAGTGCGGTCGCTCCGCCGCCGCGCTCGCTTGCGCCACCCTGCCCCCCAAAGCACCTAATTACCTGTGTTTTGCATGTATGTTATGTAGACGCTTGTTTACTTGCAAATCGGGGGATACTGGACAGCGTTCAGCGACCGGGGGATCGGGGATGGGACTGCGATGACGGTGCAGGCCGGCGAGACGGTGCGGCCCAAGCGCGACCGGGAGGCGACCCGGCGGCGCATCCTGGACGCCGCCCGCGACCTGTTCGGCGAGCACGGCTACGCGGGCGTCACCGTCCGCATGATCGCCGCGGCGGCCGACGCGAACATGGCGCTGGTCAACCGGTACTTCGGTTCCAAAGCGGCGCTGTTCGGCGAGGTCCTGGAGGGCGAGTCCGCACTGCGCGGCGTCATCGCCGGTGATCCGGACGGGCTGCCCCGGCGGCTCGCCGAGCACTTCGTCCGGCAGATCGACCGGCGGCCGGTCAGCGCGATGACCCGGATGATCGACCGGTCCGCTGGCCACCCCGAGGTCAAGCAGATCCTGCTGCGGTACCTGGAGGACGTCATCGTCGAGCCGCTCGTCGCCCAGCTCGACGGCCCCGACGCCCGTGCCCGCGCCCTCCTCGCGTCCACGATCATCATGGGCGGCGGTCCCGTCCGGCGGCTGCTCGGCCTGAACGACCTGCGCGCCGCCGACCCCGCCGAGCTCACCGACCGCCTCACGCTGATGTTCACCGCCGCCCTCGCCCCCGCGGCGGGGCCGGGCGTGACGGCGACGGCCGTACACCGCGAGATGTAACGGCGAGACGCCGCGTACGGCACAGGGCGCAGCGGGGATCGGCACCGGGGCGGAGCGGCCCGCGCCGCACCGCGCATAGGCTGCTGCGCATGAGGGTGGGGGGCGCGGTCCGCGCACGGTGGGGCAGGACGAGCCGAGCCGCGCGCTGGACGGCCGCGGGCGCGGCGGTCGCGCTGGTGGGCGGCGGCGCTGCATGGGGGATCGGCGCGGACGGCGCGCCGCACGTCCGGACGTCCGACCAGCGCATCGCCGTCGTGGACGGGCCGAAGGACGACCAGCGCGTCACCCTCGACACGACGTTCTACGCGCCGGTGGGCCGTGCGAAGGGTCCGGCCATACTGCTGGGCCACGGCTTCGGCGGCGACAAGTACGGCGTTGCGAGCGAGGCGCGCGCGCTGGCCCGGGAAGGTTACGCGGTGCTGGCGTGGTCGGCACGCGGGTTCGGCCGCTCCACCGGCGAGATCGCCCTGAACTCCCCCGACTACGAGGTGAAGGACACCCGGCAGCTCATCGACTGGCTGGCCAAGCGTCCCGAAGTCCAGCTCGACGGGCCGGGCGACCCCCGGCTCGGCATGGCGGGCGAGTCGTACGGCGGCGCGATCGCCCTGATGACCGCCGCCTACGACGGGCGCGTGGACGCCATCGCGCCGCAGATCACCTGGAACGACCTCGCCGGCGCGCTGTTCCCCAACTCCACCGGCGGGGGCGCCGAGACGGGCGTCTTCAAGAAGCTGTGGGCCGGCCTGTTCTTCACCGACGGCGCCGGCAACTCCGCCTGCGGACGATTCCTGCCGTCATTGTGCGCGATGTACCAGAAGGTCGCCGAGTCCGGCCGTCCCACGCCGGACGCGATCGCGACGCTACGCAGGTCGAGCCCCGCGTCGGTCGCCGACCGGATCAAGGTGCCGGCGCTGCTCGTCCAGGGGCAGGCCGACTCGTTGTTCCCGCTCGACCAGGCCGACGCCAACGCCCGCGCCATCGCCCGCAACGGCGCGCCGGTCTCGGTGGTCTGGTACCAGGGCGGCCACGATGGCGGCGACCCCGAGACCGACCGCGTCCGGGGGCTGCTGCGCGACTTCTTCGGCACCCGGCTCAAGCACGACGCCCCCTCCGGGAACGAGACCAGGAACGGCTTCGCGGTGACGCGCGCGGGCGGGATCGACTCCTCCACCCAGGAGGTCGTGGTGGAGGAGGCGACGACCCGCGCGTACCCGGGGCTCGCCGCCGGTCCGCAGACCCTCCCCCTGGACGGGCACGAGCAGACGATCTTCAACCCCGCGGGCGGCTCCCCCGCGTCCATCTCCGCGCTGCCCGGCCTCGGCGCGCTCGGCGGCCTCGGTGACCTGGGCGCCGGCGCGCTCGGCGGCGGGCTGCCGGTCGACATGCCCGGTCAGTCCGCCCGCTTCGACACCCGGCCGCTGAAGCACCCGCTGCGGCTGACCGGCGCCGCCACCGTCCGGATCAAGGTGTCCGGGACGGGTGGCGCATCGGGAGGCAACGGCGCATCGGGAGGCAAGGACGTCGCGCTGTTCGCCAAGCTCTACGACGTCGCACCGGACGGCCAGGCCGCCCCCGCCCGCCGGATCGCCGCGCCCCTGCGGGTGAACGTGACCGGCGGGAGCGGCGGCGAGGCGACCGTGACGCTCCCGGCGATGGACTACCGCTTCGACCGCGGCCACCGGCTCCGGCTCGTCCTCGCCACCACCGACATGGGCTTCGCGACGCCACCCGAACCCGCCTCGTACAAGGTGGCCGTGCTGTCTGGGCTGACCGTCCCGACCGTCCCCTCGCTGGCCACGCAGCCCGCCCCGATCCCCGGCTGGGTCTGGGGCCTGCCGCTCGCCGCGCTCGTGGTCGCCGCCGGAATCCTCGTCCGCGGACGCCGGGCACGCGCCTCGCGGCCCACCCTGGTGGACGTCCCGCTGGAGATCACCGGGCTCACCAAGGCGTACAAGAACGGCCACCTCGCTGTCGCCGACCTGTCGTTCCGGGTGGAGAAGGGGCAAGTACTCGGCCTGCTCGGGCCTAACGGCGCGGGAAAGACGACCACGCTCCGGATGCTGATGGGCCTCATCCACCCCGACTCGGGCGAGATCCGCATCTTCGGGCACCGCGTCACGCCCGGGGCCCCCGTCCTGTCCCGTCTCGGTTCCTTCGTCGAGGGGCCGGGGTTTCTGCCGCACCTGTCCGGTCGCGACAACCTGGACCTCTACTGGCGCGCGACCGGCCGTCCACAGGACGAGGCCCACATGGACGAGGCGCTGCGGATCGCCGGGTTGGGCAGCGCGCTCGATCGCGCCGTCCGGACGTACTCGCAGGGCATGCGGCAACGCCTCGCCATAGCGCAGGCGATGCTCGGCCTGCCGGACCTCCTCGTCCTGGACGAGCCGACCAACGGCCTCGACCCGCCGCAGATCCGCGAGATGCGCGAGGTGCTCGTCCGGTACGCGGCGGCCGGGCGGACCGTCATCGTCTCCAGCCATCTGCTCGCCGAGGTCGAGCAGACCTGCACGCACGCGGTCGTGATGGCGGGCGGGCGCCGCGTCGCGGCCGGACCCGTCGCCGAGATCACCGGCTCCGGGCGCCGGCTGGAGGACGCGTTCCTGGAGATCATCGGTGAGGCCCCATGACCACGGGAGAAAGCACAGGAGAAGCCGTGACCACGACCGCCTCCGGGGCCGGCCACGGGCCCGGCTCCGCGTCGCCGGACGGCGCTGGGGGATCGCCGGGTTACCACGTGCGGCGGACACTGCCGTTGCGAGTGGAGGCCGTCCGCCAGTTCCGGCGCCGCCGCACCCTCGTCGCGTTCGGGATCCTGCTCGTCCTGCCGTGGGTGCTGGTCGGGGCGTTCAAGATCGGCGGCGATCCGGGGCCGGACGGGATCCCGAGCCTGGTCGACGTCGCCACCGCGAGCGCGCTGAACTTCGCCCTCTTCGCCCTGTTCGTCTCGACCGGTTTCCTGCTGGTCGTCGCCGTCGCCCTGTTCTGCGGCGACACCGTCGCGAGCGAGGCCGGCTGGTCGTCCCTGCGCTACCTGCTCGCCGCGCCCGTCCCCCGCGCCCGCCTGCTCCGCCAGAAGCTGATCGTCTCGCTGTCCTACGCGGTGGTGGCCGTCGTCAGCCTCCCGCTGATGGCGCTGGTCGCGGGGATCGTCGGGTTCGGCTGGGGCGACGTCGAGCTGCCGACCGGCGGGACCGTCCCGGTGGGCACGGCGCTCGGCCGGATGGCGATCATCATCGGCTACTCCCTCGTCGCCCAGTTCGTCGTCGCGGCGCTGGCGTTCCTGCTGTCAGTCACCACCGACTCTCCGCTCGGCGCGGTCGGCGGCGCCGTCGGCCTGGTCATCGTCAGCAACATCCTGGACGCGGTGACCGCGCTCGGGTCGTGGCGCGACTTCCTGCCCACCCACTGGATGTACTCCTGGATGGACGCACTCCAGCCCCAGATCCAGTGGACGGGCATGGCCAAGGGCGCCGCCATATCGCTTTCCTACGCAGCGGTCCTGTTCGCCCTGGCGTTTCGCCGCTTCCGAAATCGCGACATCGTGTCCTGACCGTACGGCCAGGTCACACCGTCCCGGGCCCAAAAATCGGTCGAACGGGCAGACGTTGTCACATAAGCTCGGCGAACCTGACGTGCGGTAGGCGCGTCCTACTAAGTGCATGCGACATCGGCTCGATCAACGGGTTAACACCCGGTCGGACGGGGGAGATGATCACCATGGCACGGCAGCAGCTCATCAAGCGCCCCAAGCCCCCACGTCAACCGAGCCCGCCTGACCTGAGGACGCCTTCGGGCCGCCTCCTGCCGTACTGAAGCTCCACACCACTGACTCAGCGACACCGTGACAGGGCCTCCCATTCGGGGGCCCTGTACCGTCTCCGGCCCCCGCCCATCGGCCACCGGCCTCTCCACGACATCACCAACCGGGGCAACCCGGTTCACCTCTACGGCCGGCGGCCCCCCGAGTAGGCTGACCGGGGAACTCCCCGTTTCGTCTGGAGACCTGGAGGAACATGCCCCGGGCGGACGCGCGGCGCAACCGCGCACTGCTGCTGGCCGCGGCCGGCGACGTCTTCGGCGAGCGGGGGCCCGACGCGCCACTCGACGAGATCGCGCGGCGGGCGGGGGTCGGCAACGCGACCATGTACCGGCACTTCCCCACCCGCCGCGACCTCCTCGTCGCCGTCTACGCCGGAGAGGTCACCGCCCTGACGAACGAGGGGCGGGACCTGCTCGCCACGGACCCGCCCGCCGACGCACTGTTCGCCTGGCTCCGGACGTTCATCGCCCACGTCGCGACCAAGACGGACTTGGCCCGCGCCATACCCCAGGACGAGCGCAGCGCCCTGTTCGACGACTGGCACACGGCGATGCACGAAACCGCGTCCGCTCTCCTCGCGCGCGCGCAGGACGCCGGAGAAGTACGTCCGGATCTGAACGAAACAGATCTCGTGACCCTGGCCAACGGGATCGCCCTGGCCGCGAAGGACGTCCCGCAGATCGACAGGCTCCTCCACCTCGTCCGGAAAGGCACGGACCTCTGAGAATCAGGAGGACGGCGGCGGCTGGACACCCCGCTGCGTCCAGGCGGCGAGCCGGTCGAACGCGGCGATGAAGTCGGACTGCATCGGCCGGACCAGCGTGGGGAACGCGGCATTGAACCCATCCGTGTGGGTTCCGCCAGTCACCCGGTAGTAGCGGTGCAACGACCCCCGGCCGGACTTCCGCACCATCTCGGCGTAGACGTCCCCGGTCTTGCTGATCGGCGCGAGCACGTCGAGAGTGCCGTGCACGCTGATGAGCGGACGTGCGATCCGTCCCGTCAGAGACACCCGTTGCACGGCGTCATGCACCGACCTGGGGCGAGACCCGTAGTCGTAGTCGGTATCGCATCCGGCACCGGTCCCCTCCGGACAGAACGGCGTGCCGCCTTCGGTCGCCCCGTCGTAGGACGGGTCGAGTTCCTCGCGGGTGATCCGTTGCAGGAAGTCCCACAAGGTCTTGTAGTGAGGGCCCCACAACGGTTCGGAACCGGCCGGGTACCCCGCCGCGAGCATCTCCTCATGGGCGCCCGCCTTACCGGCCACGTACCGGGGATAGGCGCGCAACGCCGGCGGCAAAGTGGTCAGCAGGTTCGGCCCCTTGGCTGTGAACAGGAGCGCGTTCCAGTCGACTCCGCCGGTGTAGAGCCCGGGGTAGCGTTCGAGCTGCCCCCGGACGATGTATCCCCCGGCGGACAGGCCCGCCGCGTAGGTGTAGCGCGGCGCGTGGCCGTACCGCTGTGCCGCGACCCTTTTGGCAGCAACTGTCAGTTGCGCTAGGCGCGTATGCCACTCCTGGATCGCGTCCCCCGGCCGACGGCCGTCCTTGTAGGGGGCGGGACCGGTGTTTCCCTTGTCGGTCGCCGCGAAGGCGTATCCCCTGGCCAGGACATGGTCACCGATGATGCGGTCGTTCGCGTACTGCTCGCGCACACCCGGCGGGGCACTGACGACGAGCCCACCGTTCCACTTCCGTGGAAGCCGGATGACGAACTGGGCATCGTGGTTCCACCCATGAGTCGGGTTGGTGGCGGACGTGTCAGCGAAGTAGCCGTCGATCTGGATCCCTGGGACGCCCGACGGATTGACGGTCTTCGGAGCCTCCAACCCAGCCCAGTCGGTGGGATCGGTGTGGCCGCTAGGCACCGTCCCAGCCGTGGTCAGATCGTCCAAGCAGAACGCAACGGAGCGCTCCGCGCCCGGGACGCGCAGACTCCGCTCCCCACATCCCGTATCGGCCACGGCCGCGGCCGGGCTCAGAGTGGACGCGAGCAGAGCCGAGACAAGCACGGCGGATCGCAACGCCATGGTGAACTCCTTCTGTAGGAACACCACGCAACGTAGGAAGCGCCGCCTATGGCGGATAAGTGGGAGATGGCCAGACCCGTGCCGGCCGATGGGCACATGACCATCCGCCACATTTATGCCAGCGCGTGGTCGGGGACGTCCTGGCAGTCGTAGCCTTCACCCATGGTGATGACGCGCCCGGTGCCCTGGGTGTCACCCTTGCTCTGCCTGGCAGTGCTCCTTGGCGGCGTGTACTACGCCGTCATAGAGGCGGGCGCTTCACTGCGTACGGCGGGCTTCGCCGCGACCCTGCTGCTCCTGGTGGGACTGGACGTCCTCGACAGGCGCCTCCCACCGATCGTCCTGCTCGCGGCCCGGATCGCGCTCTACGTCGCGGTCAACGCACTCGACGTCTCCGGGGTCGCACGCGTGCTGTTCGTGCTCGTCCCCTTCACCGCGTACTTCGCCTTCGGCCGCCGAACCTCCATCGCCCTGGGCGCCGCCTGCGTCGCGTCCCTCATCACCGCGTTCACCCTCCGCGTCGAGGACTGGCAGACCCGCTCGGAGTACATCTCCGACGTCGTGATGTTCACCCTCGGTATCGTCCTGTCCATCACCATGGCCGCCGTCGCCGTCCGCGAGCGCGAAGCCCGCATCCGGCTGGAGGGGACGATGCGCGACGTCGAGGCGCTGTCCGCCGCGCAGGAGCGCAACCGCCTCGCCCGCGAGATCCACGACAGCCTCGGCCACCACCTCACCGCGATCGGCATCCAGTTGGAGAAGGCGGAAACGTTCGCCGAACTCGACCCCGCCTCCGCCCAGGACGCGCTCTCCAACGCCCGCTGGTCGGCCGACCGCGCCCTCACCGAGGTACGCCAGTCCGTGCGCGCGCTTGGACGGCGCCCCTTCCGCCTTACCGAAGCACTGAACGAGCTGATCGACCACCTGCACAACGACAGCCTCGCCATAAGCCTTGACGTGACCGGTGAGGAAAGGGGCCGTCCCTTGGCGCCCCTCACAGCCGTCTATCGCACCGCCCAGGAAGCACTGACGAACGCCTGCCGCCACTCGGACGCGACCCAGATCCGCCTCCACCTGTCCTACGAGGACACTGGCGCGAGCCTGGTCGTCACCGACGACGGCCGCGGGTTCGACCTCCGCGAAGGGTTCGGCCTCCGCGGAATGCGCGAACGCATAGCCAATATCGGTGGCCGCCTGGAACTCGCCAGCGCACCCGGCCAGACCACCGTCTCGGTCACGGTGCCTTGGTGAATCCCGTCCGCGTCTTGGTCGTCGACGATCAGGAACTCGTCCGTGAGGGCATCGCGTCCCTCCTCAGCGTCCAGCCCGGGATCGAGGTCATCGGCACCGCCGCCGACGGCGCGGAGGCCGTCGCCGCCCTGTCCGCCGAGGTGCCGGCCGACGTCGTCCTGATGGACGTGCGCATGCCCGGCATGAACGGCGTCGCCGCCACCGCCGAGATCCGCCGTCGCGCCCCGTCCTGCAAGGTCGTGATGCTCACCACCTTCGACGACGACGAGTACGTCGTCCAGGCGCTGCGCGCGGGCGCGACCGGCTACCTGCTCAAGAACCTCCCCGCCGCCGAACTCGCCGCGGCCGTCCGCCTGGCCTGCTCCGGCGTCGCGCAACTGGACTCCACGATCACGCGCCGGCTCGCCACCGCGCTCCCCGATCCCGCCGCGCTCACCCCCCGCGAGACCGACGTCCTGCGGCTCATCGCCGCCGGTGCGACCAACAAGGAGATCGCCACCCGCCTCTACCTCAGCGAAGGGACCGTCAAGAACCACATCTCACGCATCCTGCAACGCCTGAACCTCCGCGACCGAACCCAAGCCGCCCTCTACGCACGAGACCAGGGGCTCCTCTAGCTCCCCTGCCGACACCCCGCACCCATCGAACGTTCTCTTTCGTGTGCCCGAAAACCATCGTCAGCATCTCTCAAAAGGAGACATGATGGAAAAGCAGTGAAGGCAAGCCAGACCCACCGCCGGATCGCCTTCGACACGGCGGGATATATCGCCGAGTACGCCGCTGCCGCTGTCAAGAAGAGGATTCCGGGCAGCGAGAAGCTGACCGACGCCCAGCGCGAGCAACTTTTGACTCTGCTGGCGGAGTTCGGCCAACTGAACAAGACAGACCACACCTACACGGGCTCCGTCCGCGCAGGTCTAGCGAAACCCCTCAGCGTCACCCAGATGGCCGAGAAGGTCGATCCGCTGCGCCTCACCGACCTCTTGCAGGGCGAATTCTGGGACGGGCCGTCGGCGAACTGGCCGCCCGCGGGGTGTGGGCCATCGGCGTCGACCTGGACCCCGCCATGATCGAGGTCGCCGCCGAGCGCTGGCCCACGGGCGAGTTCCACGTCGCCGACGCCACCGCGCTGCCCCTCGACGACGGCTCGGTCACCGGCTACCGCGCCGACAAGATCCTGCACGCCCTCCCCGAACCCGAACGAGCAGTCACCGAGGCTCGCCGCGTCCTCGCCAAGAACGGCCGCGCGGCGCCACCGGAACCCGCGCCGATTGAGGACGCCCGCGGCCACGGCTCGCCGTCGCCCTGGTGGACGCCAACGAAACCCGAGTAAGCCGCCAAACCGCGCGCCAAATCCTCGACCTGTCGTCCAACTCCACTAGCGACCGCACAACCCAGCGAGCGCGCGTCGTCCTCACGAAGCTTGACCCGTACCGAGACATCTTCGAGTACGCGAGGCCCTCGCCCCGCGTGCCGCCTGACGAGGCAGGGTCGGCTCTACACCGACCGAGCCACACCATCGCTTTTTCGGGCGATGAGGTCTGCCGACGTTCGATGTCTGCTTCACAGCCGCCTACTCGGAGGCGAACTCCAGGTCAGCCGAATGGCCCGTTCTTCAATCGATCTCGTATGTAGGTGACGACATGTTTCTCGCAGGCCCCCATGTTCGAGCCCGCCCGGTCAGTCACCGTGAACTCGGGCTTCTCCTTGCAGGAATCACCACCCCACGCGCACCGACCTTGGGCGCTCTTGGTGCCCGGGGTGAAGTCACCCAATTCCCAGAGCTTGATCTCTAACGACGCCATCACGTGCCTCCGTCCCTCGGCACCGCCAGCCTATTGTCCGTGAGATGCGCCGTCTCCGATGCCGATACAACAGCGTGCTAACACCGACGCCAGGTGAAACCGATGGACGTTCGCTCGGCGAGGCGCTCGCCTTCTCCGCCGGGCTTTCACCCGACCCGAACTACTTCTCCTCTGCATCCATGCCCCGGTGCTTGCCGCTCGGCAGGGCTACGCAAACCGGGCGACTGAGTCTCGTACCGCCCGGTCTGGCTCAGCGGAGGACCTGATGAGCCGAAACGATGAACTCGGCATACCCTGCGTCGTTGACCGAACGGTGGTCGATGGCCACTCGGACCCGGTCCCCGGGGAGATCGCGCTCAAGGAGGACCGCGTCCAAGTACACCGGGACCGGGAACTCGACATCAGGGCCTGGCTCGTCATCGGATAACGATGTCGGACCTCATTCCGAGGGGGTTACGCCGACGGAACAGGACAGGCCCGTACGCCGAGGTCAGGGCCAGCCGAATCATATGGCAACTACCTTGACGGACTTCCCCCAAAGGGTCGTCATGTCATCCTCATCGGAGGTCACGAGGACGACGGGCTTCGGAGCCTGGAGCGCCGTGGAAGCGACGACCGCGTCGATCGCGTACCTGTGCCCGTGCAGCCGGCGAGCGCGAAGAAGGTCGATGGCGGCCATACCGATTTCTTCGGTGAGCGGTTCGATGCGGAGTCTGGACAGATACCAGCGAAGCCTATCCGGCTCGGTCCGGACGTCCTGGGCTTCGATCGGGGTGAGCGCACTGATCATCACGCGGAAGTCGTTGTCCTGAGCTTCGCGGACCAGAGCCGTGACGCGTTGGTCAGCCCGGCACCACTTGGCCAGACCTTCGCAGTCAAGGACGAGCGCGCCCGCCAGTCGCTACAAGGACGGGGGGCTCGCGCCGGGCAACCTCCCCGCCCGAAGGGGCGCCGGGGGGACGACCCTTGGACGGGGCTCGCACGCTCGTCCCGGTTGCAGCCCCGAGCGTGTGAGCTTTGGTACGGGCCCCGGGAGGGTGCGGTCACCGCGACGCATCCCCGCCCGGGGCCCGCCTGCCCGCCCGGAAGGGACCCACCACTTCGGCACGGGCGCTTTGACGCGGGCCGCGGGGGGAGGGGCAACACCCCGGGGCCCGCCGCTCACGCGCGAACGTCTCGACTCGTTCGGCGTGAGCCGTCTGGGCGGGCCCCGAGAAGAGAGCCACCCCGGCCGCTCCGGGGCCCGCCGCCCGCACCGAACGGCCCGGAACAGGACCGACGATGTGCGGGCTTCTGTCCGCGTGGTGAGTACGCCGAGCTAGGGCGGCTCTGTCACGCGGAGTCACGCGGACGACTTGGGGGGCTACCCGTCCGGCCCGCCCGGCCCATCCTGGATGAGCGCGCGGGCCGCCCGGACGAAGTCCGAATGCCACGCATCGCCAGTCCCGTGCACCTGGTAGGCGAGTTGGTGAGCCTCGTCCCGGATCTGGGTGACCGTTCCCGGGAGGTATCCGGCCTCCTCCAGCAGGGACCGCACGTGCCCAGAGACCTCGTTGAGGGCCACACCGAACGCTTCTGACGCAGGCGGTGCTCCCGAACGTCACACTTCGCTTGGTCCCGCTCGACGCAGGCCCCCATCCTGGACTTGTAGGCAGCTTCTACCTGTCCAGCACGCCAGAGAGAGAAGTCGGGTATGTCGAGACTCCCGCGCGTGGGAGACTTGTGACCGAAACCGACGACCTACGCAGACTCACAGTCGCGTTTGATCGCGCCAGCGGGCACGCACTCTCGGCAGAAGCGACCCGCGAGAGACTCCAAGAGATGATCGAGGAACACAACAGTGATCCAGTGGAGGAAGTCCAGCCGTAGCGCCGACTCCGGGCAGACAGACTGTGTCGAGTTGGCACGCCTGACTCTCGCGATTGGCGTGCGGGACAGCAAAGACCCCCACGGCCCCGCGCTCGCGCTGCCCCCGGAGCCGTTCCGGGCACTCGTCCGCGACGTCAAGGCCGGTAACCACGACATGCCCTAACCGGCGGACGGCGCTAGCCCCGATCACCTCGTGTGGTCGGGGCTTCGTGCTGTCTGGCTAGGAGGTTCCTTCCAGTTGAGCGTGCGCGCGGGTAGCCCGGCTACGCCCAGCCGTTCTGCCAGGTCAGCCCTACTCCGCCCTGGCGACGCCCACGGGGCAGCTCAGGCCAGTGCCGCCGATGCCGCAAATCCGTTCGGGACCTTGTGGAGGTACTGCTGGTGGCAGCCGTCAGCGCACATGAGTCGCGGCTGGGGGTCGGGTTATACGGCTACGACCTTGATGCTCTTTCCGCAGAGGGTCGTCATGTCGTCCTCGTCGGAGGTCAACAGTACGACGGGTTTGGGAGCCTGGAGCGCAGTCGAAGCGACGACCGCGTCGATCGCGTATTTGTGCCCGTGAAGGCGGTGAGCGCGAAGGAGGTCGACGGCTGCCAGGCTGATCTCTTCGGTGACCGGTTCGATGCGGAGCCTGGACAGGTACCAACGGAGCCTGTCCGACTTGGTCCGGACGTCCTGGGCTTCGATCGGAGTGAGCGCACTGGTCACCACGCGGAAGTCGTTGTCCTGGGCTTCGCGGACCAGAGCGGTGACGCGTTGATCGGCCCCGCACCACTTGACCAGACCCTCGCAGTCGAGGACGAGCGTTCCCGCACTCAGCCTGCTTCGTGTCCGGCCCACTCGGCGCCCTCCTGCAACTCGGGTGCCGCCTTGACCGCACGGAAGAGATCTGCGGCCTCGTCGCGAAGCGCCAGCGGGATCGGCCCCGAGGCGTTCTCATTGGCCTGTATTGCCTCTTCGAGCAGGTCCCGCTCTATCTGACGCTCAACGGCGGCGTCGACGTAGGCGGAGAAGCCGCGGGTTCCCACCCGTTCGCGGACAGCACGGATGTTTCCTGCTCTCAATGAGACGCTTGCCTTCACCGCCGGGCCTTCACCCAGCCCGAACTCCTTCTCCTCCGCAGCCATGCCCGCAGTTTACTACCTCAAGTAGCAAAACTTCAGTCGTTGTCGCTACTCGGCGGGGGCGACGCCTACGGGGCAGGAGAGGCCCGTGCCGCCTATGCCGCAGTAGCCGTTCGGGTTCTTGTTGGCTGAGAGGTACTGCTGGTGGTAGTCCTCGGCGTAGTAGAAGGTCGCGGCCGGGGTCAGGTCGGTGGTGATGGGGCCGTGGCCGGCGGCGGTGAGGACGGGCTGGTAGGCGGCCCGGGAGGCTTCGGCGGCGCGCTGTTGGGCCTCGGTCCGGTAGAAGATCGCGGAGCGGTACTGGGTGCCGACGTCGTTGCCCTGGCGCATGCCCTGGGTGGGGTCGTGCGACTCCCAGAAGACGCGGAGAAGGGCCTCGTAGGAGACCTTGGACGGGTCATAGACGACGCGGACGGTCTCCGTGTGGCCGGTGAGGCCGCTGCATACTTCTTCGTAGGTGGGGTTCGGGGTGTAGCCGCCCTCGTAGCCGACGGACGTGGAGACGACGCCCGGGACCTCCCAGAACTTGCGTTCGGCGCCCCAGAAGCAGCCGAGCGCGAACTCGGCGATCTCGGTGCCGTCGGGGAAGGGCGGGGCGAGAGGGGCGTCCAGGATCTCGTGGCGGGGCGGTACCGGGATGGGCTCCTCCCGTCCGGGGAGGGCCTTCTCCGGGGCGACCATGTGGGTCTTCGCAAAGCCGAACATGGATTCAGGTTAGCTCGCTAGCGGCGTCATGAGTGTGAATGATTTTGGGTGATTACAGCCTGCTAGGGTGCCGGTTGTGAAGCGTGGTGTGCTGTATGGGGTTGGAGCGTACGGTCTGTGGGGGTTGTTCCCGCTCTACTGGCCACTGCTCAAGCCGGCGGGCGCGGTGGAGATCCTGGTCCACCGGATCATGTGGTCGCTGGTCGCGGTGGCCGCGGTGCTCGCGGCCGGGCGGAACTGGAGCCGGCTCCGGGCGGTCACGGGCCGGCAGGCCGGGCTGCTGGCGCTGGCCGCGGTGATGATCACCATCAACTGGGGCACCTTCATCTACGCGGTCAACAGCGGGCACACCATCGAGGGGGCGCTGGGGTACTTCATCAACCCCCTGATCAGCGTGGTGTTCGGTGTGATCATCTTCCGGGAGCGACTCCGGTTCTGGCAGTGGGCCGCGGTGGGGCTGGGCGCGGCGGCGGTCGTGGTGCTGACCATCGACTATGGGCGGCTGCCCTGGATCGCGCTGGTCCTGGCCTGCTCGTTCGGGACCTATGGGCTGCTCAAGAAGTTCGCGAACACGCCTTCGGCGGAGAGCCTGAGCATCGAGACGGCCGTGATGTTCCTGCCCGCGCTCGCGGTCGCGGTGGGCCTGCAGATGCGCAGGGACGCGGCCTTCGGCCATCACGGCATCGGGCATGCGGCGCTCGTGGCCGCCGCGGGGCTCGTGACGGCGGTGCCGCTGATGCTCTTCAACTCGGCCGCGATCCGGTTGCCCCTGAGCATGATCGGTGTGCTCCAGTACATGACGCCCCTCCTGCAGTTCCTCATCGGCCTGCTGATCCAGGACGAGCAGATGCCCGCGAGCCGCTGGGTGGGGTTCCTCCTGGTATGGCTCGCGCTCATCACGCTGACATGGGACGGGCTGCGCGCCGCACGGCGGGCACGGCCGACCCTGGAACCGGTGCCCGAGGCCGTCCACTAGCCCTGGAGCAAGGGCCCGAGAAGCACTAGAGTGCCGGAAGCCACTTCCCCCCGGCCTAGGAGCCACTGTTGCGCCTGCTCAGCGTCACCGTGTTGGGAACCGCACTCGTCACGGCGGGGCTCGCGGCACCGGCGGCGGGACAGGCGACGGCGACCGGGCGCGGAAAGATCACGGTGGAGCCGGGTGCGGCACGTCCCGGCCAGCGGGTGGAATTGACCGTTCCCGGCTGCCCCCACCCGCGTGAGGCGGTCTCCGCGGCGTTCACCAAGCGGGTTCCTCTGGACGGCGACGGGCGCGGCACAGCGACCGTCAGGCGCGAGGCCAAGCCGGACATGTACACCATCCAGGCCCGCTGCGGCGCCCGCAAGGTGACCAGCAGATTCAAGGTCTCCAACGGCCTCGCCTGGCCCGCCATCCTCCCCACCGACCTCACCCGCGCGGACGATCTGTAGGACGCTGCGAGCCGGTGCGGTGATGGCGAAGGGCTACCCGAAACCGGCGGTATCCGGTGAGCGCAGTGCGTCTTTTGTCGGTCCACTACCTACAGACGAGCGTCATCCAAGAAATTCGAACATATATTCGATAACAGGGTGTCATGTCCGGCAAATTCCATCTGCCGCGCCGCCAGATAGGTCCGTCCGCGACAGTGGGGCGCATCCGCGCCGTTTGTCAGAGATCATTCGACTTACCTGACTCATCACTTGTCAGTGATGGAGAACGCGCGCAAAACGTCACATTTGCCACTCTCTGTACCCTTGATCCCCTTTATTGATCATGTGATACTTCCATCGAATCACCCAGAACATCCCAATCGAACCAAGTGCCTGTCCTCAACCCCTGTTGCTTCTATCACCTCACTCCGACCTGATCATGAAAGGCGTGGCGACCCGATCGTCGCCCCCGGCGAATCCTCTGGAATGCGGACAACTTCCCATGAGGGCAGGTAGTCATGACCGTCGACCTCACCGAGCCAGTCAGGAAACCCGGAATAATTCCATTCTCCGTTGGGTTCCCTGGACTTCTGCGAGATCCCCTCCGGGCGTTCGAAGAGATCGGGCGAGCCTCGAACGGGGAGATCAGCAGGGTGAACCTGGGCGTCACCCGCCCCTACCTCGTGACCCGTCCCTCGCATGTCCAGCACGTCCTGCGCGACCATGCAGCGAACTACCCTCGCGAGGGCATGATGTGGAAGCCGCTCACTCGGCTGGTCGGCGGGATCGCCGCCGAAGGCCCGGAATGGGCCCTCAACCGGGGAATCTTCCAAAGGCTCCTGTCGGGACCCAATATCGCCTCAGTCTTCGATGAGATGGTGCGGACGATCACCGAGGGCGTTGATCTCCTCGAAGCCCGCATTAATCCGGGGCAGCCTATGGACGCCCTCGCCGAGATGACCCGCATCGTCCAGCGCGCCATCATTCGCGTCTTCTTCGGCAACAGGATCTCACTCTCCGAAGCGGACCATCTGGGCTCCGCGATCAGGACCGCTACAAGGTCGATCGGCTTCCGGATGTTGCTGCCGTTCGTTCCCCTCTCCGTCCCACTCCCCGGCGACCGGGCGTTCCAGCGTTCGGTCCGGGCCGTGGACGAGGTCATCCTTCCGCTGGTCCGTGAGGCACGGCGAGGGGAGGTGGCGGAACGAGACATCGTCTCGATGCTGATCGAAACGCGGGACGAGCAGGGTCGCGGTCTGGACGACCAGCAGGTCCGCGACGGCGTGGTGGCGATGTTCACGGCGGGGACGGAGACGACCGCGACCGCCCTCACATGGCTGTGGGTGGTATTGAACGCGCATCCGGAGGTGGCTAGCCGGCTCTACGCCGAGATCGACACCGTGTTCGGACGGGCCCGGCCGGATCGCGACCGCCTGCAGGGGCTCCGCTACACCAAGATGGTCATCCAAGAACTCCTGCGCGTGTACTCCGTCGGCTGGATCGTTCCGCGCACCTCCGTCGCCGAAGATGTCATCGACGGCGTCCGGATCAAGGGCGGCAGCACCGTACTCATCAGCCCCTACCTCACCCATCGACTCGACGACGTCTGGCCGCATCCGGAAGTCTTCGATCCCGACCGTTTCTCGGTCGCCCGGTCGAAGAAGCGTCACAGGTTCGCCTACATGGCATTCGGGGCCGGCGCCCACCACTGCGTGGGGAACCTCTTCTTCACCGTCGAGGCTCAGCTGATCACGGCGATCCTGCTGCAGCGGTTCCGTCCGGTCATCCAGAGCAAGAACCCGATCGAGCCCCAGGTGCGGCTCACCTTGATCCCCCGCGAGCGGGTCGAGATCGTTCTTGAGCCCGTAGGTCCGCGGTGACCACAGGAGCGGAGGCAGATGGGGAACTTCAGAGGGCAACTCAGGCGGGTCTGACCGCCGCTTTGGCCGTGGATTGCCAGCGCGACCTGCAGGAGTGGGCGGCGGCGTATCCCGCACTCTTTCCAAGCCGACCCTTCGACGCCCGTCTCTTCAGCTCGGTCGCGCTGGCGAACGCGTTCGGGGTCCCTGGGGAGACCTCAGAGCGGCTGCGCGTCGCCACGCGCGCTTCGCTGTGGGTCTTCGCCGCCGATTGGGTCGTGGACTACACCGCCAAGACCTACGACGAGGTCGAGGCCGTCGTCCGTGAATGCATGGCCGTCGTGCGGCCGCGGCCCCCCGGCGAGATCGCAGACCCCGTGCAGAACGGCACCTCCACAGTGGTTCTCGAACTGGCGCGCTGCCTCGCCGACATTCAGACCGACCTCGCCGCCGTAGCGAGTTGCGACAGCCACTGGGGGATGTGGCGAGACCAGGTGCGGCGCTACCTGGCCGCCGTGGCGCAGGAGTGGGAATGGAAGGCCGCTCATGCCCGCCGCGAACAGGACGGCGTCACGCCCGAGCTCACCTTCGAGCGATACCTGGCCAACGCCGACAACTTCGGATCTTCACTCGTCAACATCGCTCACTGGATCTTCACTTGTGAACCGGCCGCCCTCAGGCACCTCGAGGACCTATGGAAGGTAAGCGAGCAGGTGCAGCGTGTCCTGCGCCTGCTCAACGATCTCGCGTCATACGAGCGCGACCTCACCTGGGGCGATCTGAACGCCCTCATGCTCGGAGTGGATCGTGCCGCCGTGACCGCCCGTATCGCCGTCCTGGTCGACGAATGCCACGAGATGCTGCGTCCGCTACGCGTGACGTGCCCTGCCGAAGCCGTCTATCTGGAACGGCAGATCGGCTACAGCACCGGCTTCTACGGGACCACCGACTACTGGGGCTCACTGTGAGATTCGATCACCCGGGGGTCGGCGCCTCCTCGTCCGCTCGTCCCGACGCCTCGGCCGACGAACTGGTCAGGAGCCTCACCCGCGAGCCCTGGGGGCAGGTCTCACCGTCGGTCTACGAAACCGCGCGGCTCGTCGCCCTCTCGCCCTGGCTGATGGGACACGCCAGGCGGGTGAAGTACCTCCTCGGCACCCAGCGCCCCGACGGCGGGTGGGGCGGTCCGGGCGGGTACGCGCTCGTCCCGACGCTGAGCGCTACCGACGCGCTTCTCGCCGACCTGCGGCGCCCGCCGAACGGGACCGATCACCCGGTCCTGGCGCGAGCCGCCGACCGAGCACTGCGGATGCTGTCCCGGTTGTTGCCTGGCCTCGATGAGGCGAACCTCCCGGACATGCCCGCCGTGGACATCATCGCCGCCTCGCTGACCGACTCGATCGACGATCGACTGCGCGCCCTGCGGCTGTCGCCCCCACCCGGTGTCCGGCACTGGCCCCATCGGGCGGTAGCGCCTCTACCAGCCGCTTTCGACCGCAAGCGACTGAAATCCGTGCTGTGTGCCCTGGAGACGAGGACACCTCTTCCTGAGAAGCTCTTCCACGCGCTTGAGGTAGCGGGTCACGCCGCGTCCCACGCGGTCGGTGTGCCGCTCACCTCGACGGGCACGGTCGGTGCCTCTCCGGCGGCCACAGCCGCGTGGCTCGGCGAGAGCGGGCATCACGATCCCGACAGCCCGGCGCGCCGGTTCCTGGAGGCGGTCGCGCGCGGGAATGACGACCTGGTGCCCTGCGGAGTCCCGATCACGATGTTCGAGCGCTCGTGGGTGATCGGCATCCTGCTGCGGGCCGGCCTGTCCCCGAGCATCCCCCCTGAGTTGACGGCGAACCTCGTGTCGGGCATCGGCGCGGAGGGGATCGCCGCCGCTTCCGGCCTTCCGGCCGACGCGGACACGACCGCGGTCTCGCTTTACTCACTGGCCTTGCTCGGCGTCAAGCGAACGCCCGATGTCCTGTTGCGATACGAGACGGAAACGCATTTCTGCACCTGGCCCGGCGAGGACGGTCATTCGACCAGTGTCAACGCGCATGTCCTCGACGCATTCGGCCAATACCTCAAGGACACGGGACGGCAGGCGTCCACTCATCGAGACGGCTCTGTTCAGCGCTTTTCTGGGATTGTGAGAAAGCTCTCATCGTGGCTGTGCGAGCAACAGCACAGCGATGGCGGCTGGCGCGATCGGTGGCACGCATCGCCCTATTACGCGACGGCATGTTGCGCACTAGCGCTCTCCGACTTCGGGGTCGGCGACGCCAGGACCGCCGTGACCAGGGCGATTGGCTGGGTGCTGGCGACCCAGCGACCAGACGGCTCGTGGGGCCTGTGGGAAGGCACCGCCGAGGAGACGGCTTACGCGCTACAGATCCTGTTGCTGGTCCGGCCACGGTACGATCCCGCGATCGAACGAGCGGTCGCGGATGGCTATGATCATCTTCTTCGCGCCGCCCCGAACACGGAGCGTCCGGCGCTGTGGCATGACAAGGACCTCTACCTGCCAAAGGCAGTGGTAGAGGCCGGAATCCTCGCTGCGCTACATCTCGGTCGGCGCACGGCCTGACCGGCTGTACCACCGATTCCTCTCTGCCACCAAAAGCCTCATAGTTGCCAAAACTGGGACATCACACCTGTTGTCGGCTTTCACCTTGAGGCGATATGGCACCGTTGCTAAAGTTCTGCCTGGCTCGGAACACTGGCCTGTTTCGGCCTGGCAGGCCCCCGCCGAGCCGGGCCTTTTGATCCCCGGCCCCCGGGGACGCCTGGGCGGCTTTCTATTTTCTTGGGCAGGTAAAATGCGCTTGCGCAATTCGCGCGTGCGGGCCAAGGTCACGGCGCTACTGCTGTCGCTCGTAGCACTCTGGGGATTCGCCGCGTGGGTGACCCTCCGCGAAGGCCTCGACCTGCTCACGGTCAGCACTCTCGACGCGCAAACCGGCCGGCCCGGCTCCGACCTGATCACCGCTCTCCAGGAGGAACGCAGGGCGACGATGGTGTACCTGGGCCGCCCCAGCCTCCAGCAACGCAGCGCGCTGCAAACTCAGCGAGCACACACCGACAAGGTCGCGAACAAATTCAGCCGGCTCGCGGGCAGCGACGACACCAAGGACGCGGCGAGCGACAGCGGCTGGAAGTGGACCAAGGAGACGCTCACGCGGCTGGACGGCCTCGCCGCCGCCCGTCGCGCCATCGACACCGGAGCGAGCCGCGGCCAGGCCGCGCAGACGTTCAACGGCATCATCGACTCCACATTTCGGATCTTCGGTTCGAGTGCCGCCCTGAACGACGAGGACCTCGCGAAAGACAGCCGCACCCTCATCTCCCTGACCAGAGCCAGGGAGATCCTCTCCCGGGAGGACGCTCTGCTGGCAGGCGCGCTGACCGCGGGACGCTTCAACGGCGGCGAGTCCGTCGAGTTCACCCAGCTCGTCGGCACGCAGCGGTTCCTGTTCGACGAGGCGGTCTCCGACTTGCCGGACGCGGACCGCAACGCCTACGAGAGGTTCCGCGCCGGCGCCGCCTCCACCCGGCTCCGTTTCCTCGAAGACCGGGTGATCCAGCGGTCGCGTACCACGATCAAGGCCCCCATCACGGCGGATGAATGGAGGTCGGCAGCTCAGCCGGTCATCGCGGGGCACGAGCGGCTCGTACTCGACAGTGGCGACGGTCTCCTCGAACGCGCCACACCGGTCGCGATCGGTGTGGTCGTCCGGCTGGCGCTGGCCGGCGGGCTGGGCCTCCTCGCGGTCGTGGCGTCCGTCATCCTGTCGATCACGACAGCGCGGGCGCTTGTGCGGCAATTGGAACGATTGCGGCAGGCGGCGTGGGAGCTGGCCGAACAGCGGTTGCCGGGGGTCGTCGATCGGCTCGGGCATGGGGAGGATGTGGACGTCTCGGTGGAGGCGCCGCCGCTGGAGTTCGGCCGCGACGAGATCGGGCAGGTGGGACGGGCGTTCAACGCCGTCCAGGAGACCGCGATCCGCACCGCCGTCGAGCAGGCCGAGCTGCGCCGCGGCATCCGGGACGTCCTGCTGAGCCTGGCGCGGCGGACGCAGACGCTCGTGCACCGGCAGCTCACCATGCTCGACACCATGGAGCGCCGCCGCGACATCGAGGTCAAGGACCTGGAGGAGCTGTTCCGGCTCGACCACCTCGCGACCCGTATGCGGCGCAACGCGGAGAACCTGATCGTGCTCTCCGGTTCGCTGCCCGCCCGTGGATGGCGCAACGCGGTGCCGATGGTCGACGTCATCCGCGCCGCGGTCGGCGAGGTCGAGGACTACACCCGGGTCGCCGTCCTGCCGCTGGGACAGTACGAGCTGGCCGGACGGGCGGTCGGCGACGTCACGCACCTGCTGGCCGAGCTGATCGAGAACGCGGTGTCGTTCTCGCCGCCCGACACCGTGGTGCAGGTCAGCGGTCACCTCGTCGCGAGCGGGTTCGCCATCGACATCGAGGACCGCGGGCTCGGCATGACCGAGGAGAAGCTCACCGAGATCAACGAGCGGATCGCGGACCCGCCGGAGTTCAACCTGCAGAGCTCGGTGCAGCTCGGCCTCTACGTGGTCAGCAAGCTCGCCGAGCGGTACGGGCTCCAGGTGTCGCTGAAGCGGTCCGCCTACGGCGGCACCACCGCGGTCGTGGTCATCCCCAAGGAGTTCGTGGTCGAGGAGGGGCCGGTGCCCGTCGGCGCGGGTGCCACCACGCGGAACGGGCTAGAGGTGCGGCAGCCGGCGGCGGTCGGCGGCGGCGCGGGCCACGCGACCGGGACGCTCACGATGACCGCCCAGCCGTCGGGGCCGGCGCTGGTGGCCGTGCCGCCGCCCGCGCCCGAGCCGTCCGGCCGGGGAGATGACGATGGCGATGAGACCTTCCTGCCCGACCGGCAGGACGATGACCCCGAACGCGGGAGGCGCTCCCACGACGACTCCGCCCCGCGCGACCAATCGAGGACGACCGGCAAGCACCGGCTGGTCGAACCGGCTGACACCGGCGAAATACCGGCGGTCGGGGCGTTGGACGGGGGGCATCCCGAAATCACCGAGCCGGAGGACCAGTCACCCGTGCCCGAGATCTCCACCACCCCGTCCGGCCTGCCCGTCCGGGTGCCGCAGGCGAATCTCGCCGAGCCCCTGCGCACCGACGAGCCCGTCGTCGCCGAGCAACCGGACGAGGACGACGACCCCGGCCGTCCGCCCGAGGAGATCAAGCGGATCATGGGCTCGTACCAGCGCGGCTCTCGGCGTGGCCGCACCGACGCGGCTGAGGTCATCGGCGATCAAGCAGCGGAAGGCGAGGAAGACCAGTGATGCAGAAGGCGGGTCCTTCATCCGATCTGGGCTGGTTGCTGGACGATCTGGTCCATCGGCTGCCGCACGCCCGCAGCGCGGTCGTGCTATCGGCGGACGGGCTCTTGATGGCGTCCTCGAAGGGTGTGACGCAGGACGACGGCGAGCACCTGGCGGCGGTGGCGGCCGGCATCCAGAGCCTGGCCAAGGGCGCCGGGACGCGTTTTGGCGGCGGTCCGGTCCGGCAGACGATCGTCGAGATGCAGTCGGCGTTCATGCTGGTGACGGTCGCCGGGAAGGGCGCCTGCCTGGCGGTGCTGGCCGGGGAGGACGCCGATGTGGGCCTGATCGCCTACGAGATGGCCATGCTCGTCACCGCGATGGGGCACCACCTGACATCCCCGTCCCGCACGGAGGCCGCCGCGGAGGGACGGACCTGATGATCCCCCCCGAGGACCCCCCGCAGGAGCACTGGCCGGAGGAACCGGTACCGCGCCCGCCCGCCCCGGACCACCGGTGGCTCGACGAGCAGGCCGGGCCGATGGTGCGGCCCTACGTGATGACGAGCGGACGGATCGAGCCGACCCGCGGCAAGTTCGACCTCATCACGCTCGTGGTGGCGGACGGGCCCGAACCCGAGGGCGCGATCGGGCTCGGCCCCGAGCATCTGGCGATCCTCCGGCTGTGCCAGTCCGTCCTGTCGGTGGCCGAGCTCACCGGCCATCTCGACCTTCCCGTCGCGACCGTACGGGTGTTGCTGGGCGACCTGCTCGACAAGGGGTTCGTCTCGATGCAGGAACCCGAACCAGAGGCGGACATGCACGACATCAGGCTCTACAAGGCGGTGATCGATGGTCTCCGGGCCCTCTAGGCATGACGTGCGCGCCCGCCGGCTCCCCACCGCGGTCAAGATCGTGATCGCGGGCGGTTTCGGTGTCGGCAAGACCACCATGGTCGGCACGGTCTCCGAGACGCAACCCCTGCGCACCGAGGAACTCCTCACCGACGAGAGCATCGGCGTCGACGACGTCTCGGGGGTCGAGCGCAAGAAGACGACGACCGTCGCGATGGACTTCGGCCGCATCACGATGCGCGACGAGTACGTCCTGTACCTGTTCGGTACCCCCGGGCAGGAGCGCTTCTGGTTCATGTGGGACGAGGTGGCCCTCGGCTCCCTCGGCGCGGTCGTCCTCGCCGACACCCGCCGGCTGTCCGACTGCTTCCCGTCGGTCGACTACTTCGAGCGCCGCGACACCCCGTTCATCGTGGCCGTCAACTGTTTCGAGGGTGCCCGCCAATACGACCTGGACGAGATCCAGCTCGCCCTCAACCTCGGTCCCAAGGTTCCGGTCATGCTCTGCGACGCGCGCAGCATGGACTCGTGCAAGCAGGTCCTCATCGACCTCGTCCTGCACGCCATGAAAGCCCGCGGCCTGACCCAGGAACCCCTCAAGGCGTAAACGCGTCAGGGGGGTGTGTGCGCTTGGACGCACACACCCCCCTGACGAACGTTCGCTTTCTCAACCCGTCCTTGACACCACGTAGTCGCAGAGGCCGGTGAAGGCCGAGCGCGCGGGGATGTCGGGGAGGGTGAGCAGTTCGGCTCGGGCGCCTTCGGCCCACTGGCGCAGGTCGGCGCGGGCCCGGGCCATGGCGGGGTGGGCGCGCAGGAGGGCGAGGGCCTCGGCGTGCAGGGCGTCGTCGGAGAGGTCCTGGACGAGCAGCTCGCGAAGGCGCGCGTCGTCGGGGCCGGAACCGGCGCCGGCGAGGACGTGGTGCATGGGGAGCGTGCGGATGCCCTCGCGCAGGTCGGTCCCGGGGGTCTTGCCGGACTGCTCGGCCTCGGAGTCGATGTCGAGGATGTCGTCCGACAGCTGGAACGCGATGCCGATCTTCTCGCAGGCGGAGGTGATCGTGTCGACGACCTGCGCGGGCGCGCCGGACAGCAGGGCGCCGAACTGGCCGGAGACGGCGATCAGTGAGCCGGTCTTGTCGGCGAGGACCCGCAGGTAGTGCTTGAGGTCGTCGCTGCCCTCGGCGGGGCCGACCGTCTCCTGGATCTGGCCGCGGACGAGGCGGGCGAACGCGCGGGCCTGGATGCGGACGGCGTCGGGACCGAGGTCGGCGAGCAGGTCCGAGGCGCGGGCGAACAGGTAGTCGCCGGTGAGGATGGCGACGGTGTTGGTCCAGCGGGAGTTGGCCGACTCCTGGCCGCGGCGGACGGTCGCCTCGTCCATCACATCGTCGTGGTAGAGCGTCCCGAGGTGGGTCAGCTCGACCACCACCGCGGCCGGGACGACGCCGGCCGCGGCGGGGTCGCCGAAGTGGGAGGCGAGCAGCACCAGCATCGGGCGGAATCGCTTGCCGCCCGCGACGACCAGGTGCTTCGACGCCTCGGTGAGCAGCGGGTCCTCGCCGTGGACGGACTCCAGGAGAAGCGCCTCGACGGCGGCGAGGCGCTCCTTGGCGTCGGCTGCGAGGGTCGCGTCGAGGTGAAGACCGAACAGGCCGCTCTCCTGTGGGGGGGCGACCCCCCACGCTCCCCGGAACGGACCGGGCTCCTCAGCGAAGGCGTTGCTCACCCATGACTCCCTACCGGACGAACATCTGTGTCGTTGCGTGCCCCGCGAGGTCCAGGATCGGCTGGGGGAGCACACCGAGTACCACAGTAGCCGTCAACCCGAGCGCGACGGCTGCCGCGGTCGCCGGCCCCGCGACGACGGTGGGCCCGTCCGCCTCCGGCTCGCTGAAGAACATCACGACGATCACCCGGACGTAGAAGAACGCGGCGATCGCGGAGGAGATCACGCCGACGATCACCAGTGGGGTGGCGTCCGCCTCGACCGCCGCCTTGAACACCGCGAACTTGCCGGTGAAGCCGCTGGTCAGCGGGATTCCGGCGAAGGCCAGCAGGAAGAAGGCGAAGGTGCCGGCGACCACCGGGGAGCGCTTGCCGAGCCCGGCCCAGCGGGACAGGTGCGCCGCCTCGCCGCCCGCGTCCCGCACCATCGTGATCACCGCGAACGCGCCGATCGTGGTGAAGCCGTAGGCCGCGAGGTAGAACAGCGTCCCGGACAGGCCGTCCTTGGACGTGGCGACGACGCCGGTGAGCAGGAAGCCCGCGTGCGCGATCGAGGAGTAGGCCAGCATCCGCTTGAGGTCGGTCTGCGTGATCGCGATGACCGCGCCGATCACCATGGTGATGATCGCCACACCCCACATGATCGGTTCCCAGTCCCACTTCAGCGTCTCGAACGCGACGTAGTAGACACGCAGGATCGCGCCGAACGCGGCGACGAGGGTGCAGGACGCCATCAGCGCCGTGATCGGGGTCGGGGCGCCCTGGTAGACGTCCGGCTTCCACATGTGGAACGGCACCGCGCCGAGCTTGAACAGCAGGCCGACCGACAGCAGCGCGACGCCGGCGAGCAGGAGCGTCTCGCTGCCGGCGTCCTTGCCGATCTGGACGGAGATGTCGGCGAGCTTCACCGACCCGGCGTACCCGTACAGCAGCGCCGCCCCGTACAGGAAGAACGCGGAGGAGAACGCGCCGAGCAGGAAGTACTTGACCGCGGCCTCCTGCGACAGCAGGCGCCGGCGGCGGGCCATGCCGCACAGCAGGTACAGCGGCAGCGACATGACCTCCAGCGCCACGAACATGGTGAGCAGGTCGTTGGAGGCCGGGAACATCAGCATCCCGCCGACCGCGAACAGCATCAGCGGGAAGACCTCGGTCTGGGTGAGCCCCGCGGCGCTGCTGCGCTGCTCGGCCTCGCTGCCCGGCAGCGCGGACGCCTGGGCGGCGAAGTGGCCGCCGACGATGCCGCCGCGGCCGTTCCCCCGCTCGGCGATCAGCAGGAGGCTGACCAGCGCGAGGATCAGGATGGTCCCCTGGAGGAACAGGGTGGGTCCGTCGACGCCCAGCGCGCCTTCGGCGGCGACGTGGTGCGGCTCGTCCCGCCAGCCGAGGACGATCGTCCACGCGAACGCGCCCGCCAGGCCGAGGAACGCCAGCGGCACCTGCACGTAGTACCGCCAGGTGCGGCCGACGAACGCCTCGACCAGCACGGCGAGGACGGCGACGCCGAGGACCAGCAGCAGCGGGCCGATCTGGTCGTACTCGATGTGCGGCGCCTGGATGTCACCCCCCTGCGCGAGGACGGCGCTCACCTGACTGCTGCGGCTCATGGGCGGGCTCCGTTCTCGGCCACATTGCCGGTGATCTTCGGCGCGGGATCGTGCCGGTCGATCCGGGCCAGCGTGTGCTTCACCGATGGGTTGATGACGTGCAGCACCGGCTGCGGGAACAGGCCCATCGCCACGATGATCGCGATGATGGGGGCGACCGCCCACTTCTCGCGTGCGGTGAGGTCCCGCATGCCCTCGACGGCCGGGGCCTTCGGCCCGCCCATGGTCCGCTGGTACATCCACAGGATGTAGATGGCAGCGAGGACGACGCCGCTGACGGCGAGCACGGCGGCCCACCGGTAGCGGCTGAACGTCCCGACGATGACGAGGAACTCCGACACGAACGTGGACAGGCCGGGCAGCGACAGCCCGGACAGGCCCGCGACGAGGAACGTCCCGGCGAGGACGGGCGCGACCTTCTGGACGCCGCCGTAGTCGCCGATCCGCGCCGACCGCCGCCGGACGATCATGAATCCGACGACGAGGAACAGCGCACCGGTGGAGAACCCGTGGTTGACCATGTAGAGCGTCGCGCCGGACTGGCCCTGCGAGGTCATCGCGAAGATACCGAGCACGATGAACCCGAAGTGCGACACCGAGGTGTAGGCGATCAGGCGCTTGAGGTCCACCTGCCCGATCGCGAGGACGGCGCCGTAGATGATGCTCAGCACCGCGAACCCGAGCACGACCGGGGTCGCCCACTTGGCGGCGCCGGGGAACAGCTCCAGGCAGAACCGCAGCATCCCGTACGTGCCGACCTTGTCCAGGACGCCGACGATCAGGACGAGCGCGCCCGGCGGCGACTGCTGCGCCGCGTCCGGCAGCCAGGTGTGGACGGGCACCATCGGCGCCTTGATCGCGAAGGCGATGAAGAAGCCGAGGAACAGCCACTTGGCGGTGGTCGGGTCGATGTTCATCCTCGACAGCTCGTCGAACATGAACGTGCCGTGCCCGAGCCCGCCGTCGGCGACGGACTTGCTCGACAGCGGGTACAGCCAGATCACCGCGACGAGCATCAGCAACCCGCCGAACAGCGAGTACAGCAGGAACTTCACCGCGGCGTAGGAGCGCTGCGCGCCGCCGTAGTACCCGATGATGAAGTACACCGGGATCAGCATCGCCTCGAAGAAGACGTAGAACACGAACACGTCGGTCGCCGCGAACACGCCGATCATCGCCGCTTCCAGCGACAGCAGCAGCGCCATGTACGTCTTCACCGACCGTTTGGCCGGCACGTCCACGCCGCCCGAACGGTCGGCCTCGTTCCACGACGCCAGGATGACCAGCGGGACGAGGATCACCGACAGCACGATCAGCACCAGCGCGACGCCGTCGACGCCGAGCGCCCAGTGGACCCCGAACGCCTTGATCCACCAGTACTTCTCGGTGAACTGGAACCGGGCGCCGTCCGCGTCGAACCGCGCGGCCATCACCAGCGTCAGCACCGCGACGACCACGGACGCGCCGAGCGCGACCTGCTTGACCAGCGTCTCCCGCTCGCGCGGCAGCACCGCCACGAGGAACGCGCCGACCAGCGGCAGCGCGATGAGGACGCTCAGCCAGGGAAAGTCACTCATGTCACGTTCACCACCAGGAGCGCCGCCACGACGAGCGCCGCACCGAAGAACATCGAAAGGGCGTAGGAGCGTGCGAAGCCGGTCTGCAGCCGCCGGACCCGGCCGGAGCTGCCACCGACTCCCGCGGCGAGGCCGTTGACGGCGCCGTCGACGCCCCGTCCGTCGAACCACACCGCGAGCCGGGTCAGCCACTGGCCGGGCCGCATCAGCAGCGACTCGTTCAGCGCGTCCCCGTAGAGGTCCTTGCGGGCGGCGACGGTGACGAACGAGCCGGCGGGCGCCTCGCGCGGCACCTTCCGGCTGCCGTACTGCCGCCAGGCGATACCGGCGCCGATCACCATCAGCACGAACGTGGCGATGCTCGGCCCGGTGAGCGGCTGGAACTCGTGCTCGTGCTCGGGCGCCCCGACGACCGGCTCCAGGAAGTCGGCGAACCCGCCGAGGATCAGGAACCCACCGGCGAAGACGGAGCCGAACGCCAGCACGATCAGCGGGAGGGTCATCACCTTCGGCGACTCGTGCGGGTGGACGTCCTCCTCCCAGCGCTTCTCACCGAAGAACGTCATGAACATCACCCGCGACATGTAGTAGGCGGTGATGCCCGCGCCGATCAGCGCGCACGAGCCGAGGATCGCCCCGGACGTGCCGCCCTTGTCGAACGCGGCCTCGATGATGCCGTCCTTGGTGAACCAGCCGGACAGGCCCGGGAAGCCGATGATGGCGAGGTATCCGAGCCCGAACGTCGCGTAGGTGACGATCATCATCGTGCGGAGCGCGCCGTAGTGGCGCATGTTCACGTCGTCCTTCATGCCGTGCATGACCGACCCGGCGCCGAGGAACAGGCCCGCCTTGAAGAAGCCGTGCGCGATGAGGTGCGCGATGGCGAAGACGTAGCCGGGCTTGCCGAGCCCCGCGGCGAGGTGCATGTAGCCGATCTGCGACATCGTCGAGCCCGCGAGGGCCTTCTTGATGTCGTCCTTCCCGCACCCGATGATCGCACCGGCGAGCAGCGTCGCCGCACCGACGATCGTCACCGCGAGCTGCGCGTTGTCGGACATCTCGAAGATCGGCGCGGCCCGGACGATCAGGTAGACGCCCGCGGTCACCATCGTCGCCGCGTGGATGAGCGCCGACACCGGGGTCGGGCCCTCCATCGCGTCGAGGAGCCAGGACTGGAGCGGGAGCTGCGCGGACTTGCCGCAGGCGCCGAGCAGGAGCAGGAGCCCGATCGCGGTGGCGGTGCCGGTGCTGAGCTTCGACGCGAGGCCCACGTGCTCGGCGCCGGTGCCGAGGATCTGGTCGAAGCCGATTGTCCCGAAGGTGGAGAACATCAGCGCGATCGCGAGGATCAGGCCGAGGTCACCGACGCGGTTGACGACGAACGCCTTCTTCGCGGCGGTCGCGGCGGTCGGCTTGTACTGCCAGAACCCGATCAGCAGGTAGGACGCGAGACCCACGCCCTCCCAGCCGAGGAACAGGACCAGGAAGTTGTTGCCGAGCACCAGCAGCAGCATCGCCGCGACGAACAGGTTCAGGTACGCGAAGAACCGGCGCCGGTCCGGGTCGTCGGCCATGTAGCCGATCGAGTAGACGTGGATGAGCGAGCCCACCCCGGTGATCAGCAGGACGAAGCTGATGGACAGCGGGTCCACCAGCAGGTCCATCCCGACCTTGAACGTGCCGACGTCGATGAAGTCCCACAGGTGCAGGGTGCGGCGCCGCTCCTCGGCGTCGTACCCGAGCATCTGGACGAACATCGCGCAGCCGACCGCGAACGACGCGACCGACATCGTGACGCCGAGCAGGTGGCCCCACCTGTCGGTGCGCCTCCCCCCGAGCAGGAGGATCGCGGCGCCCGCGAGCGGGAGCGCGATGAGAAGCCAGGACGCGGCCTGGATGCCTTCCGCTTTCATCCTCGGCCTCTCAGTACTTCAGCAGGTTCGCGTCGTCCACCGACGAGGACCTGCGGGTCCGGAAGATGGTCATGATGATCGCCAGGCCCACCACGACCTCCGCCGCGGCCACCACCATCACGAAGAACGCGATGATCTGCCCGTCGAGCTCGCCGTGCATGCGGGAGAACGACACGAACGCCAGGTTCGTGGCGTTCAGCATCAGCTCGACGCACATGAACACCACGATGGCGTTGCGGCGCACGAGCACGCCGAGGGCACCGATGGTGAACAGGATCGCCGAGAGCGCCAGGTAGTGCCCCGGACTCATTGACCAGCCTCGCCTTCACGTTCGTTGCCGGACGTCCCGCCGCCGGCGTCCCCGCCCGCGACCGGCGACCCGGCCTTGACGACGCGCGACTCGGCGCCCGCGTCCTGCGACTCCTCGGTCACGGCCCGCACCGCGGCCACGTCCTGGCCGGCGGCCTCCTCCTCGGATCTGCCGTACAGGTCGGTGTGCCGCTCGACGGTGTCGGTACGGGCCGCGATGACCGGGTTGACCGACAGCTCCGAGGGCGTCCCGTCCGGCAGCAGCGCCGGCATGTCGACGGCGTTGTGCCGGGCGTAGGTGCCGGGGCCGGGCAGCGGGCCGGGGTGGTCGCCGGACAGGAACCGTCCCTTGGACAGGTCGCGCTGCGTCTTCTTCGGCTCGGTCCGCTCGCGGTGCGCGAGCACCATCGCGCCGAGCGCCGCGGTGATCAGCAGGGCGCTGGTCGCCTCGAACGCGAACACGTAGTCCTTGAACAGCAGCCGGGCGAGGCCGATGACGTTGCCGTCGGCGTTGGCGGTCTTCAGCCCGGCCGAGTCGCCGAGCGCCGCGTTCCCGAGCCCGACCGCCAGCAGGACGAAGAATCCGAGCGCCGCGATCGCCGCCCAGAAGCGCTGCCCCCGGATCGTCTCCACCAGCGAGTCGGTGGAGCTGACCCCGACCAGCATCAGCACGAACAGGAACAGCATCAGGACCGCGCCGGTGTACACGATCACCTGGACGAACGCCAGGAACGGCGCGTCCTGGATCGCGTACAGCGCGGCCAGCGACAGCATCACGGTCGCCAGCAGCAGCGCCGAGTGCACCGCCTTCCGCATGAAGATCATGCCGAGGGCGGCGGTGACGGACACGACGGCCAGCAGCCAGAAGAAGAACGGCTCGCCCGACTGCTTGTCGGCGACGTTCCCCGCCAGCACCTGCCCTGCCGCGAGATGCCCCGTCAGGACGTGCCCGGACAGCGCGGCGCTCACTTGCCCTCACCCTCTCCGGGCGTCTCGGGCTGGAGGCCGAGGCGGTAGTAGTCCTCCTCGGTGTCGCCGAGCCGCATCTCGTGCGGCGGCGGGTCCATGCCCTCGCGCAGCGGCGCCAGCAGCATGTCCTTGGTGTAGATCAGGCTCTCGCGGCTGTCGTCGGCGAGCTCGTACTCGTTGGTCATCGTGAGCGCCCGGGTCGGGCACGCCTCGATGCACAGCCCGCACAGGATGCACCGCAGATAGTTGATCTGGTAGATGCGGCCGTACCGCTCGCCGGGCGAGTAGCGCTCCTCGGCGGTGTTGTCGGCGCCCTCGACGAAGATGGCGTCGGCGGGGCACGCCCAGGCGCACAGCTCGCAGCCGATGCACTTCTCCAGGCCGTCCGGCCACCGGTTGAGCTGGTGCCGCCCGTGGAAGCGCGGAGCGGTCGGCTTCTTCACCTCGGGGTACTGAACGGTCTCGCTCTTGCTGAACAGCTGGTGGAACGAGACCCCGAACCCCTTGACCGGATTCAGGAAATCAGTGAGTCCCACTGGTGACCTCCTCTGGAGGGGTTTTGATCGTGGTCGCCCCGGCCGGGCCGCCGTGGTAGTGCGGCGCGTCCATCGGCGGCACCGGGAACCCGCCCGCGGCGGGGTCGCGCGGCGCGTCCCGGTCCATCCCCGGGACGATCTCCTTGTCGTCCTCGCCCCGGAACATCTCCCAGACCACCGTGGCCACCAGCACGACCGCCGCGACGACCGCGGCGCCGATGAAGATCTTCTGTACGTCGTAGCCCTCGTTGCGGAAAGCCTTGACGGTCGCGACCAGCAGGATCCAGCCGAGCGAGAAGGGCATCAGCACCTTCCAGCCGAGCTTCATCAGCTGGTCGTAGCGCACCCGCGGCAGGGAGCCGCGCAGCCAGATGAAGAAGAAGATGAACAACCACAGCTTGACCAGGAACCACAGCACCGGCCACCAGCCGGCGTTGGCGCCCTCCCACACCGTGGAGATCGGCGCGGGCGCCCGCCAGCCGCCGAGGAACAGCGTCGTGGCGAGGGCCGACAGCGTCGCGAGGTTGATGTACTCCGCCAGGAAGAACATCGCGAACTTCAGCGAGGAGTACTCGGTGTGGAAGCCGCCGACCAGCTCGCCCTCGCCCTCGGGCAGGTCGAACGGGATGCGGTTCGACTCCCCCATCATGGTGATCACGTACACGATGAAGGACGGGAACAGCAGCACCACGTACCACTTGTCGTGCTGCGCCGCGACGATGTCGGAGGTGGACATCGAGCCGGCGAACATGAACACCGCGACGAACGACAGCCCCATCGCGATCTCGTAGGAGATCATCTGCGCGGACGAGCGGAGCCCGCCGAGCAGCGAGTACGGCGACATCGACGACCAGCCGGCGAGCACGATCCCGTAGATGCCCATGGACGACATCGCCAGCACCAGCAGCACCGCGACCGGCAGGTCGGTGCCCTGTAGCGCCGTCTCGTGCCCGAACACCGACACCGTCGGCCCGAACGGGATGATCACGAAGGAGATGAACGCCGGCACCGCCGAGATGATCGGCGCGAGGACGAACACGAGCTTGTCGACCTGGCGGGGGACGATGTCCTCCTTCAGCGCCAGCTTGACACCGTCCGCGAGGCCCTGGAGCAGCCCGAACGGGCCGACCCGGTTCGGGCCGACGCGCAGCTGCATCCGGCCGATGACGCGCCGCTCCACCCACATCGACAGCAGGACGGTCAGCACCAGGAACACGAAGATCGCCAGGACCTTGCCGCCGATCAGCCACCACGGGTCGCTGCCGAAGTCCTTCAGCCCGGGTTCCTTCGCGGGCGCCGCCGCGAGCAGGTGCGGACTCATCGTGAGCCTCCAGCGGTGTTCTCGGTCCCGCCGCCATCGGTGGCGTCGGCTCGGGTGGCACCGGTGGGCGCCGGGCCGGTCCGCGTCGCGCGGACGCGCGTGACGCCGGCGACCGTGCCGTCCGCGGGTGCACCGGCGGGCTCACCGGCCGCGATCCGGACGACGCCTCCGGCCGTTGTCCCGAGGTCCCGGTGCAGGCTACAGCCCGCCGAGTTCGTCGGCAGCCACACGACCCGATCGGGCAGGTCGGCGGTGACCTCCAGCGGCAGCGTGACCGCGCCGCCGGCCGCCGACACGGTCACGGTGCCGGTGTCCGTCGCGCCGATCTCGGCGGCCGTCGCGGGCGACAGCCGGGCCACCGCGGGCTTCGCGGTGCCCGCGAGGAACGGCTCGCCGTCCTGGAGCCGGCCTCCGTCGAGCAGCAGCCGCCAGGTCGCCAGCAGCGCCTCGCCGTGCCCGGGCTGCGGCGGGAGCGCCTGCGGCACGTTCGGCGCGTCCGGGCGCTCGCCGCGGTAGGCGCCGAGACCGGTCAGCTCCCGGCGCGCCGCCTCGGGTCCGGGCAGCCCCAGGTGGACGTCCATCTCGTTCGCCAGCGCGTCCAGGACCCGCAGGTCCGACAGCCGCCCGGCGGACTTCAGCACCACGTCGAACTGCCGGCCGCGGCCCTCCCAGTTGACGAACGTGCCGGACTTCTCGGCGACCGCCGCGACCGGCAGCACCACGTCCGCGCGGTCGGTGACGGCGCTCGGCCGCTGCTCCAGGCTCACCACGAACGGCGTCGCGTCCAGCGCCGCCAGCATCGCCGCGGGGTCGGCCAGGTCGCCCGGGTCGACGCCGCCGACGAGCAGCGCGCCGCGCCGTCCCTGCGCCGCCGCCGCGATGATCCCATCGGTGCCGAGGCCGGGCGCCGCGGGCAGCTCGGCCACGCCCCAGGCGCGGGCCACCTCGGCGCGCGCCCCCGGGTCGGCGGCCGGACGGCCGATCGGCAGCAGCCCGGGCAGCGCCCCGGCCTCGATCGCGCCGCGCTCCCCGGCCCGGCGCGGTACCCACGCCAGCCGGGCGCCGGTCACCTGCGCGAGCCGCACCACCGACGACAGCGCGCCGGGGCTGCCCGCCAGCCGCTCACCCACCATGATCACGGCGCCGGGGGTCTCCAGCAGCGTGCGGACGTCCGCGCGGTGGTCGTCGCCGATCAGCGAGCCGAGCGTCTCGGCCTCGGCGCCGGGCGGCGTCGGCAGCAGCGTGCCGCCGACCTTGCGCAGCCCGCGCGTCGCGAACGGCGCGGCCGCGAAGACCTTCAGCCCGTTCTTGCGGAACGCCTTGCGCAGCCGCAGGAACACGATCGCGGACTCCTCCTCCGGCTCGAAGCCGGCGAGCAGCACCGCGGGCGCCTTCTCCAGGTCGGCGTAGGACACCTCGATCGGACGGCCCGCGACGGACGAGGCGAGGAACTGCGACTCCTCGTCCGAGAGCGGGCGGGCCCGGAAGTCGACGTCGTTGGTGCCGAGCGCGATCCGGGCGAACTTGGCGTAGGCGTAGGCGTCCTCCAGCGTCACCCGCCCGCCGGCCAGCACGCCCGCCGAGCCGCGCGCCGCCGCGAGCCCGCGGGCCGCGATCGTGAGCGCCTCGGGCCAGGACGCGGCCTCCAGCTCGCCGTTCTCGCCCCGGACGAGCGGGTGCGTCAGCCGGTCGGGCCGGGTGGCGTAGGTGAACGCCCAGCGGCCCTTGTCGCAGTTCCACTCCTCGTTGACCTGCGGGTCGTCCCCGGCCAGCCGCCGCGTGATCTTTCCGCGCCGGTGGTCGGTGCGCAGCGCGCAGCCGGCCGCGCAGTGCTCGCACGTGCTCGGCTGGGACACGAGGTCGAACGGCCGCGACCGGAACCGGTACGCGGCGCCGGTCAGCGCGCCCACCGGGCAGATCTGCACGGTGTTGCCGGAGAAGTAGGACTGGAACGGCTTGCCGTCCGCCGCGCCGACCTGCTCCTTCGCGCCGCGCTCGAACAGGTCGATGAACGCGTCGCCGGCGATCTGGTCGGAGAACCGGGTGCAGCGGGCGCACTGGATGCAGCGCTCCCGGTCGAGCAGCACCTGGCTCGACAGCGGGATCGGCTTGGGGAACGTCCGCTTCGCCTCGGTGAACCGGGTCTCGCCGCGCCCGTTGGACATCGCCTGGTTCTGCAGCGGGCATTCGCCGCCCTTGTCGCAGATCGGGCAGTCCAGCGGGTGGTTGATGAGCAGCAGTTCCATCACGCCGTGCTGCGCCTTGTCGGCGACCGGCGAGGTGAGCTGGGTCTTGACGACCATGCCCGGCATCACGGTGGTCGTGCACGACGCCTGCGGCTTCGGCATCCCGCGGCCGTTCCCGGCGTCGGGGATCTCCACGAGGCACTGCCGGCAGGCGCCGACGGGGTCGAGCAGCGGATGGTCGCAGAACCGCGGGATCTGGATGCCGAGCAGCTCGGCGGCCCGGATGATCAGTGTGCCCTTCGGCACCTCGATCTGGAAACCGTCGATCGTGCACGAGATCAGGTCCTCGCGCCGCTCGACGGCGGCCTTGTCGTCGGTGACCGTCACCTGGCACCTCCCCAGAGGGTGGACTTGGACGGGTCGAACGGACAGCCGCCCTGCTCGAAGTGCTGGAGGTACTCGTCCCGGAACAGCTTGATGGACGAGACGACCGGGCTCGTCGCGCCGTCGCCCAGCGCGCAGAACGAGCGGCCGAGGATGTTGTCCGACAGGTCGAGGAGGGTCTCCAGGTCCTTCTCCTCGCCCTGCCCGGCCTCCAGCCGCTTCAGCATCTGCTTGTACCAGTAGGTGCCCTCGCGGCACGGCGTGCACTTGCCGCACGACTCGTGCGCGTAGAACTCCGACCAGCGCAGGACGGCCCGGACGACGCACGTCGTCTCGTCGAAGATCTGGAGGGCCCGGGTTCCGAGCATGGACCCGGCCGCGCCGACGGACTCGAAGTCCAGCGGGACGTCCAGGTGCTCGTCGGTGAAGATCGGCGTGGACGAGCCGCCCGGCGTCCAGAACTTCAGCCGGTGCCCCTCGCGGACGCCGCCCGCCATCTCGAGCAGTTCCCGCAGCGTGATACCGAGCGGCGCCTCGTACTGCCCGGGCCTCGTGACATGCCCCGACAGGGAGAAGATCCCGAATCCCTGGGACTTCTCGGTGCCCATGGAGGCGAACCAGTCGGCGCCGTTCGCCACGATCGAGGGAACCGAGGCGATCGACTCGACGTTGTTGATGACAGTGGGCCCGCCGTACAGGCCCGCGACCGCCGGGAAGGGAGGCTTCAGCCTGGGCTGACCGCGGAACCCTTCCAGGGAGTCCAGCAGCGCCGTCTCCTCGCCGCAGATGTAGGCCCCGGCGCCGCTGTGCACGACCACGTCAAGGTCGTAGCCGGACCCGAGGATGTCCTTGCCGAGGTAGCCGGCTTCGTAGGCCTCCGCGACCGCCCGCTGCACCCGGCGGATCACGTGCAGCACCTCGCCGCGCACGTAGATGAACGCGTGGCTGGACTTGATCGCGTACGAGCTGATGATGACGCCCTCGACCAGCACGTGCGGGTTGGCCATCATCAGCGGGATGTCCTTGCAGGTGCCCGGCTCGGACTCGTCGGCGTTGACGACGAGGTAGCGCGGGTTGGGGCTGCTCGGCGGCAGGAACCCCCACTTCATGCCGGTGGGGAACCCGGCGCCGCCGCGTCCGCGCAGGCCGGAGTCCTTGACCGCCTGGACGATCTCGTCCGGCTCCATCCGGAACGCGGTGCGCAGCGCCTCGTAGCCGCCCTCGCGCTCGTAGCCCTCGCGGGTGAACGAGTCGGGCTGGTCCCAGTTCTTGGTGAGGATCGGGGTGAGCGTGGTCACTGGTTACGCCCCTCCTGGCTGCCGGGCTTCACATCGCCGCCGATGGGCTTGCCCGGCTCGTTCGGCGGCGGGTCGGTGACCTCGCCCGGCTTCACGGGCTCGTGCGGCCGCTCCCGGTCCACATCCGTGGCTGGCGCCTCCCACCCGCGCTCCTGCGCGAGCTTCAGTCCGCGCAGCGACTCCGGACCGGCCTGGACGCCCTCGTGCGCGAGCCCGTCGGGGAACCCCGCCAGCACCCGCGAGGCGTCCTTCCAGCCGGCCAGGGTGTTCGGCCCACGCGAAGGAAGCACTTGCTTACCAGAGCGCAGATCATCAACGAGGCGCTTGGCCTTCTCGGGAGTCATGTTGTCGAAGAACTCCCAGTTGACCATCATCACCGGCGCGAAGTCGCAGGCGGCGTTGCACTCGATCCGCTCCAGGCTGACCTTGCCGTCCGCGGTGGCCTCGTCGTGCCCCACCCCGGCGTGCTCGCTCAGCTCGTCCCAGATCTGGTCGCCGCCCATCACCGCGCACAGCGTGTTGATGCACACGCCGACGTGGTACTCGCCCACCGGCTTCTGCTTGTACTGCGTGTAGAAGGTCACGACGCCCGTCACCTGCGCGGCCGTGATCCCGAGCTGCTCCGCGCAGAACTCGATGCCGTTCTGGGTGACATGCCCCTCCACCGACTGCACCAGGTGCAGCAGCGGCAGCAGCGCCGACCTCGGCTTCGGATACCGGCCGATGATCTCCTTGGCGTCCCGCTCCAGCCGCTCCCGGACGTCGGGCTCGTATGCGCTGGTCTCCGTCATCGGTCCACTCCCCCCATGACCGGGTCGATGCTGGCCACGGCGGCGATGACGTCGGCGATCATGCCGCCTTCGGCCATCGCCGGGGTGGCCTGCAGGTTGACGAAGGACGGCTCGCGGAAGTGCACGCGGTACGGGCGGGTGCCGCCGTCGCTGACCACGTGCGCGCCGAGCTCGCCGCGCGGCGACTCGATGTGCGAGTACGCCTGCCCCGCGGGCACCCGGAAACCCTCGGTGACGAGCTTGAAGTGGTGGATCAGCGCCTCCATCGAGGTGCCCATGATGTGCGCGATGTGCTTGGGCGAGTTGCCCATCCCGTCCGCGCCGATCGCGAGCTGCGCCGGCCAGCCGATCTTCTTGTCCTCGATCATCACCGGGCCCTTGACCGACTGGAGCCGCTCCACGCACTGCTCGACGATCTTCAGGGACTCCTCCATCTCCTCCATCCGGACGAGATAGCGGCCGTACACGTCGCAGGTGTCCTGCGTCGCGACCTTGAAGTCGTAGGTCTCGTAGCCGCAGTAGGGCTGCGACTTGCGCAGGTCCCACGGCAGGCCGGTGGCGCGCAGCACGGGGCCGGTCACGCCGAGGGCCATGCAGCCGGTGAGGTCGAGGTAGGCGATGTCCTTCGTCCGCGCCAGGTAGACGTGGTTGGAGTCCATCAGCTTGCGCAGCGCCAGGATGCGCTTCGGCATCCGGTCCAGGTAGTCGCGGACCTTGCTGAGCGCCCCGCTCGGCAGGTCCTGCGCGACACCGCCCGGACGGACGTACGCCATGTTCATGCGCAGGCCCGTGATCTCCTCGAACAGGTCGAGGGTGTACTCGCGCTCGATGAAGCCGTTGAGCATCACCGTCGTCGCGCCGAGCTCCAGCCCGAACGTGGCGATGGCCACCAGGTGCGAGGAGATCCGGTTCAGCTCCATCATCATCACGCGGATGATCTGGGCGCGCTCCGGCACCTGGTCGGTGACGCCGAGCAGCTTCTCCACGCCCAGGCAGTACGCCGTCTCGTTGAAGATCGGCGCGAGGTAGTCCATCCGGGTGCAGAACGTGGTGCCCTGCGTCCAGGTACGGAACTCCATGTTCTTCTCGATGCCGGTGTGCAGGTAGCCGATGCCGACCCGGGCCTCGTTCACCGTCTCGCCGTCGAGCGTCAGGATCAGCCGCAGCACCCCGTGCGTCGACGGGTGCTGCGGGCCCATGTTGATGACGAGCCGCTCGTCGCCGAGTTCCTCGGCGCCCGCGACGACCTGGTCCCAGTCCTGCCCGTTGACGTCGAAGACCCTGCCCTCGGCCGCCTCGTCGGCGGCGTAGGCGTCGTACTCGGTGTACTTCGTGGAACTCATGTGTACGACCTCCGCTCGTCGGGCGGCGGGATCTCCGCTCCGCGGTACTCGACGGGAATGCCGCCGAGAGGATAGTCCTTGCGCTGCGGATGGCCGACCCAGTCGTCGGGCATCTCGATCCGCGTCAGCGCCGGGTGGCCGTCGTACACGATTCCGAAGAAGTCGTAGGTCTCCCGCTCATGCCAGTCGCTCGTCGGGTACACCGGCACCAGCGACGGCACGTGCGGGTCGGCGTCGGGGCAGGTCACCTCCAGCCGGACACGCCGGTTACGCGTGATCGACAGCAGGTGGACCACCGAGTGCAGCTCCGCGCCGGTGTCGCGCGGGTAGTGCACGCCCGACACGCCGGAGCACAGCTCGAACCGCAGCGACGGCTCGTCCCGCATGGTCCGGGCGACCGCCAGCAGATGCTCACGCCTGACGAAGAACGTCATCTCGCCGCGGTCGATGACGACCCGCTCGATCGCGTCCCCGTAGAGCGGCAGCGTCTCCGCCGGGGACGACCCCGGACCCCGCTGTGCTTCCTCCGGGGACGACCCCGGACCCCGCAGGGCGCGCTCCAGTTCGTCGGCGATCTCGTCGAACTCGCCCGCCTCGGCGGCGCCGGCCGGCCCGCCGTAGGGGCGCGGCGCGCTGACCTTCGGGCTCTGCCGGACGACCAGCCCGCCGTAGCCGGAGGTGTCGCCGGTCGTCTTCGCGCCGAACATCCCCGTGCGGACCACGGGCTGTTCCCTGCGCTCCTCCGCGGAGTGCGCGGGCAACTGGTCGGCGGCCTGCTCGGCCTTCTGCTCCGGGTGCTGGGACGACATCAGGCCCCCTGTCCGAGCAGCGGGAGCCGGCGGCGCTTGGCCTCTTCCAGCTCGGCGATCTGCTTCTGGCGCTGCGGACCCAGCTTGGTGTTCTGGATCTTGTCGTGCAGCTTCAGGATGGCGTCCAGCAGCATCTCCGGCCGCGGCGGGCAGCCGGGCAGGTAGATGTCGACCGGGACGATGTGGTCCACGCCCTGCACGATCGCGTAGTTGTTGAACATGCCGCCGGACGAGGCGCACACGCCCATCGCGATGACCCACTTGGGCTCGGTCATCTGGTCGTAGATCTGCCGCAGCACCGGGGCCATCTTCTGGCTCACCCGGCCCGCGACGATCATCAGGTCGGCCTGCCGGGGCGTCGCCGAGGCGCGCTCCATCCCCCACCGGGAGAAGTCGTGCCGCGGATCGCCCGTCGCCATCATCTCGATGGCGCAACACGCGAGACCGAACGTCGCGGGCCATACCGAGCTCTTACGCGCCCAACCCGCGACCTGCTCGACCGTCGTCAGCAGGAACCCGCTCGGGAGTTTTTCCTCAAGACCCATTGCTGTGCCCCCGCTCCGCTCCGGCGCGCCTTCCGGCACGCGCTTCCCTCGTCGCAGGCTCCTCGGTCCAGCGCGCGCCGCGCGCCTCCGCGTCGCTCATCAGTCCCACTCCAGACCGCCGCGCCGCCAGATGTAGGCGTACGCGACGAGCACGGTCACGATGAAAAGGACCATCTCCACGAGTCCGAAGATCCCCATGTGGTTGAACGCGACCGCCCAGGGGTAAAGGAAGATGATCTCAATGTCGAAGACGATGAACAGCATCGCCGTCAGGTAGTACTTGATCGGGAAGCGGCCGCCGCCGACCGGCTGCGGCGTCGGCTCGATGCCGCACTCGTAGGCGTCCAACCGGGCACGGTTCCACCGCTTGGGCCCCGTGAGCGAGGCCATCGCCACCGAACCGGCGGCGAAGGCGAGGGCGAGCACCCCCAGCACGATGATCGGAACATAGAGATCCATGTCTCTACTGCCTCTCCTCGGAACGTACGACGCTGTACGGGGCGGCCCCGCCGCGGGTCGCCACCCTAGCCAAGGTGATCAATAGCACTTCCCTCCGGGGGTGTTCGGTCACACAACTCAACCTGTGTGCCCCGCGAACCTCGCTCATGCTGCGGGAGCCACCTTCTGCATCGCGTTGATGACCCGGTCCATCGCGTCGCCGCCCTTCGGGTCGGTCAGGTTGGCGAGCAGCTTGAGCGTGAAACGCATCAGCGTCGGATGCGGCAGGCCGTGCGAGGTGAGGAACTTCATGATGCGCGGGTCGCCGATGGCCTGCACGAACACCCGGGCCAGCGTGAAGTAGCCGCCGTGCTCGTCCTTGAGGATCCGCGGATATTCGTACAGGGTCCGCTCACGCTGGGCGGCGGTGCGGCGGGCGAGCGCCTGCACCATGATGTCGGCGGCCAGCCGCCCGGACTCCAGCGCGTAGTCGATGCCCTCGCCGTTGAACGGGTTGATCATGCCGCCGGCGTCGCCGACGAGCAGCATCCCGCGGGTGTAGTGCGGCTGGCGGTTGAAGCCCATCGGGAGCGCCGCGCCGCGGATACGGCTCGTGGCGTGCTCCTCGTCAAAGCACCAGTCCTCGGGCATCTGCGCGCACCAGCGCTGGAGCATGCCGCGGTAGTCGACGTTCTGGAACGCCTTGCTGGTGTTGAGCAGGCCGAGCCCGACGTTGGACGTGCCGTCGCCGACGCCGAACACCCAGCCGTAGCCGGGAAGCAGGCGCTCGCCGTCCCACAGCTCCAGCCACGCCTCCATGTAGTCGTCGTCGTGGCGGGGCGTCTGGAAGTAGCGGCGGACGGCGACGCCCATCGGACGGTCCTCGCGGCGCCGCAGGCCCATCGCCAGCGACAGCCGGGTGGAGTTCCCGTCGGCCGCGACGACCAGCGGCGCGTGGAAGCGGACGTCCTCGCCCTCGTACCTGGCGGTCACGCCGGTGATGCGGTCGGTGCGCTCGTCCAGGATGGGGCCGGTCACGGTGCAGCCCTGGAGCAGCCGGGCGCCCGCCTTGGCGGCGTGCTCGGCGAGGAGCTGGTCGAGGTCGGTGCGCTTGCGGACGAGCCCGTAGTCGGGGAAGCTCGCGAGCTCCGGCCACGGCAGTTCGACCTTGACGCCGCCACCGTAGATGCGCAGGCCCCGGTTGCGCCCCCAGCCGGGGTCGTTCACGTCCACGCCCATGCCGATGAGCGCGCGGACGGCACGCGGGGTGAGCCCGTCGCCGCAGATCTTGTCGCGCGGGAACGTCGCCTTCTCCAGCAGCAGCACGTCGAGACCCGCCTGGGCAAGCCAGTAGGCGGTCGACGCCCCTGCGGGGCCGGCCCCGACGACGATGACGTCTGCGTGTCGGGTGGAGTCGGTCACGGCGGTCCTCTTCAGCTCGTTCGCTTGTGAAGTACTTCACAAGGATCCGGTGGGGAGTCTATTCCTTTATCACGACTGGTGGGTACTTCCGGGCCGATCCAAACATGGACCGGTCCGGCCACTCACCCGTCGCCGGCCCTGCTGCGTCGTTCCGGGTTGGTGGCATGGTGCAGCGCCGCAACCCCGAAGGTGAGGTCGCGCCACCGCACCGACCGCCAGCCCGCGTCCTGGATGAGCCGCGCCAGCGCCCCCTGAGTGGGCCAGGCGAGCGTCGACTCGGCGAGGTAGCGGTAGGAGTCGGGATTGGAGCTGACCCGCGCCAGCAAGGGGAGCCCATACCTCAGATGCGCCTTGTGGCCGAGCGCCAGCAGCGTGTTCGGCGGGTGGCTGACCTCGCACACCAGCAGCCTTCCGCCCGGCTTCGCGACGCGCCGAAGCTCGCGCAGCGCCCCGACGGTGTCGGCGACGTTGCGGAGCCCGAAGGAGATCGTGACGGCGTCGAACGAGCCGTCCGCGAACGGGAGCCGCAACGCGTCACCCGCGACGAAGCTCAGCCGCGCGACGCCCTCCTGCCGCCGCACCCCGACGCGCAGCATCCCCAGGGAGAAATCGCATGCCACGGTGTCGGCCCCGGCCTCGGCGAACGGCACCGACGACGTCCCCGTCCCGGCGGCGAGATCGAGGACCCGCTCCCCCGGCCGCGCGTCCACCGCCCGGACGACCTCCCTGCGCCAGTGCCGGTCCTGCCCGCCGGTCATGAGCGTGTTCAGCAGGTCGTACCGCTCGGCGGTGCCGTCGAACATCGCCGCCACGTCGGCGGGCTGCTTATCCAGAGAGGCACGGGTCATAGGTCCACCCTAAGAGCAGGCTCGACCCCCGGTGCGCCCGCCCCGCGGCACGGGCCTGGGCACCACCCCGGCGCCCGCCCCGGCGCCGTATTCTCAGCGCCTCATTCTCAGCGCCTCGTTCTCAGGCGTCTTCCTTGGTGCGCGCCTTCTCGAACCGCTGGCGCCGGGCGCGCACGCCCGTCACGACCGCGGCGGACATCCGGTCGCGCTGGCCGGAGAGCAGGACGAAGCTGACGATGCCGCTGATCAGCAGCGCGAGCAGCAGGAGCAGGAACCCGCGGGCGCCGAACAGCGCCAGCACGCCCAGGGTGGCGACGAAGATCACCAGGCGTGCGGCCGTGTAGAAGAGTACGGAACGCATGACCCTCCGAGCCTACCCCCGGCCTTCCGTGATCCCGCGGCAGGTCAGCGGAGGACCTCCTGGAGGAGCACCGGATCGACGTTGCCGCCGGACAGGATCGCCACGTAGGAGTCACCTTCGGGGAGTTCGTCGCGGTGATGGAGGTAGGCGGCGGTGGCGACGGCACCGGCGGGCTCGGCGATGAGCCGGGTCTCGCGGGCGAGACGGCGCATGGTGGCCCTGATCTCCTCCTCGGTGACGGTCACGATGGCGTCCACGTGCGCCCGCAGGTGCTCGAAGGGGAGGTCTCCCACCCGCTGGACGCGGAGCGCGTCGGCGATGGTGCGGCCGGTCTCCTCGGCCGCCCAGGAGACGAGGCGGCCCTGCCGCAGGGAGTCGCGGGCATCGGCGGCGAACTCCGGCTCGACGCCGATCACCCGGGCCCCCGGGCGCAGCGCCTTGACCGCGGCGGCCACACCGGAGATCAGCCCGCCCCCGCTGATCGGGACGAGCACCACGGCCACGTCCGGCAGATCCTGGACGATCTCCAGCCCGACGGTGCCCTGCCCGGCGATCACACGCGGGTCGTCGTAGGGCGGGATCATCGTGAAGCCGTGCGCGGCGGCGAGCCGGCCGGCGGTCTCGGCGCGCGCCTCGGCCGTGGGCTCGACGTACACGACCTCGGCGCCGAGCGCCCGGCACGCCTCGACCTTCACTCCCGGCGTCGTGTGCGGCATGACCAGGACGGCGCGGACGCCGAAGGCGCGGGCCGTGTAGGCGACGGCCCGCGCGTGGTTGCCGCTGGAGTGCGTCACGACGCCGCGCCCGCGCTCGTCTTCGGGAAGGGAGGAGATGGTGGCGTACGCGCCGCGCAGCTTGAAGGCCCCCACCGGCTGGAGCGACTCCGGCTTCACCAGCAGCGACGGGGAGTCCGGCGGCTGCGGGAACGGGACGAGCGGCGTCCGGACGGTGATGCCCGCGAGGCGTCCGGCGGCGTCCTCGATCTCCGCCAGGGTGACAAGGTCCGACATGACCCCGGAGACTATTCGCTTCCCGGCCGGCATCGTGTCAGCACGCAGTTGCGGACGTGACACGGCTGGTCAACCGGGGTCTGCGTGGCGATTGTGCGCAACGGCGCGTGTACATCTCGTGATCGGACCAGTTCGGCCGACTACCCAGCGTCATGTTTTCCGAAAACAAGGGAGAAATCGGTCTTGACCCGCCACACTGTAAACAGTCCACCCGCGCCGAGAGCGGGACAAAGGGGGAGAGAAAACGTGGAGAGCACGAGCGAGCGCTTGCTCACTCCAGGAGAGGTGGCCGCCCTCTTCAGGGTCGATCCGAAGACGGTCACCCGCTGGGCCGCGGCTGGCCGGATCAGCAGCATCCGCACTCCCGGAGGCCACCGTCGCTTCCGCGAGTCCGAGGTGCACGCGCTGCTGCGCGGCGACGAGCCCGTCGCCGAACACTCGGCGCGCTGAGCCGGTTCCAGGCACGGGTTCCGGCACCCGGTTCCGAGCACCGGGCTCCGCGCACCTGACCTGAACCCTTTTCGGACCGCCGCCACGGCCGAGGCGCATCACGGGGAAGCGCCCTCGTCCTCCGCACGGTCCGCCTTCCACTCCTCGAAATGCCTGAGGAGATCCGCGTCCTCGTCCCGCCAGCGACGTCGCCGTTCCGCCAGTTCGTCCTCGGTGAGCGACTGGCCGAGCAGCCGGTCGTAGTCGGGGTCGTCCGGGCCGATCTCCACGTAGGCGTCGGCGATGATCCGCCCCTGCCCGGGATCGTCCTCGTCCGGCTCGGCGAGGACACTGTGGGGCACCCGGAGCGTGCCGTCGGGGAGCCGGATCACCTGCATCGTCCATCACCCTCGGTGTCCATCGCGGGGTCCTGGGCAGTGTTTCGAAGTCCCGGCCCACGGCACTCGCGTGGCGGCTCGCACCGTCACCGCGCCCGGGTGAGCGCGGCATCGCGTCGCGATCCGCCCGGCGGGGCCCGCCTCCGGCGTCGCCTCACCGGCCAGGTCACGCGTCCGCGCTGCGGCTGAGGTCACTTCGAGAATCACCCTAGATCCCGTATTTACGGTTGAAGAAGAGCATGACCTCAAGGGCCGTCCGGATATTGCCGGCGAGCATATCCACCAGGGCCGGTCGCTGCCGGGACGAGATCGCGGCGAACGCGTCCGCGAAGAACTCGCGCCGCCCGAGCGCGTCGGGCTGCCGGTGGAAGTCGCTCGACAGGTGCGGCAGGCACTGCTCGTACAGCGCGACGAACGCCGGGCTGTCAGAGGTCCAGCCCTCGCCGCCGTCGATGTCGTCGAGCGCGTGCCCGATCTCGTGCAGCATCACATCCGGCGTGGGCGAGGGCCGGTCGCCCACGATGATCTTGCGGTCGCCGTAGGCGCCCGCGCAGATGTCCCAGGTCGCGCGGCCGGACGGCAGCGGCCGGTCGCGTAGGTGGCCCATGTCGTCCAGTTGCGGGACACCGCCGGGGCCCACGTAGATGCCGTCGAGCCCGCTCGCCAGCTTCTCCTTGAGCACGTTGGGCAGTTCGGCCAGGCTGTCCACCGCCCGGATCACCTCGGGGGTCGGCGGGCCGTGCCGGGCGTCCCACTGCCGATAGAGGATGCCCTCCAGGACGCCGCAGTTACGTCGCCCGTCGGCGACATGCGGCATTCCCGGTGGCCAGGGCTCCACCCGGAGCCGGTCGTCCTCCAGTTCGAAGTCGCGCCAGGAGTAGTCGCCCGCCCGTGGACGGCCGGCGCGCCGCCGTCCGTGGCGTCCGACGAGCCCGGCGGCGTCGCCGGGACGGTCGGGGCCGAGTGCGAAGTCGTCGTCACGTCCGGCCTTGCGGAAGCGGCCGAACCGGTCTCTGGGCTGGTTACTGCGTGGACGTACCTGGTTCGAATCCGGCCGTTGCCCCGAGTCGGGCGGTGAGGGCGAGTAGGCGGAGTCGTCCCTGCGGGCGTCGGCGCGAGCGTCGGCGCGAGTCTGGCCACCCCGGGCGGCCTCCCGATTCTTCAGCTCCCGGGGCTTGCGGTGGATGCCTTTGAAGCGCATCAGGCTCCTCTGTCTGCGGGACCCTGCGGGGGTTCGACGAGCGACCGGGTCCCGGAGGCAGAGTAAGCCGGAACGCGACATCGCGTCATCCCCATCGGTCACCGGTTACCCTCGGGTCATGGCGTATGTGCTGGTAACGCTGTTTCTGCTTGGAATATGGCTGTTCTGCCTACTTGACGTTCTCCAGACGGACGCGTCGGAGATGCGGCACCTGTCCAAGTCCGGTTGGTTCGTCGTGACCCTGTTCGGGTTCCTGCTGGGGGCCATGTTGTGGCTGCTGGACGGGCGACCGCGGCGCCGCGACGCCGCTCGCGTGGCCTGGCCCCGGATGGCGGCCGAAGGGCCGGTCGGGCCCGACGACGACCCGGCCTTCCTCCGCGAGATCGAGCGGCGACTGCGCGGCGGCGACGACGTCTAGGACAGCCGAAAAATGGAAAAGGGGACCGCCGAAGCGGTCCCCTTTCTCGTTCGCCGAGTCAGGCGTAGGAGTGCATGCCGGAGAAGATGTAGTTCACTCCGAAGAAGTTGAACAGCAGCGCGGCGAACGCCACCATCGACAGGATCGCCGCCTTGCGTCCCTTCCAGCCCGCCGTCGAGCGCGCGTGCAGGTAGGCCGCGTAGATGATCCAGGTGACGAACGACCAGGTCTCCTTGGGGTCCCAGCCCCAGTAACGGCCCCACGCCTCGTCCGCCCAGATGGCGCCCATGATGATCGCGGCGGTCCAGATCGGGAACGCGAACATCGTCACGCGCAGGGACAGCCGGTCCAGGGCCTCCACGGACGGCAACCGTGACAGCGCCCCGCCCGCCGCGACGGCCTTGCGGGCCTCCGCGCGGACCTTGACCAGGTACAGGATCGTGGACGCGCCCGCGACGGTGAACGCCCCCGTCGCGGTGATCGCGGCGGTCACGTGGATGGCGATCCAGTACGAGTTGAGCGCCGGGCTGACCGGGCCCACCGAGTCGTACAGCCAGAGGTTGTCCACGCCCAGGGCGACCACGGCGGCGACCATCACGAAGGCGCCGAGGAACTGCGCCTTGTACCGCCACATCACGACCAGGAACGCGGTGACCGCGGCGAAGGAGATCGCGGCGAGGAACTCGTACATGTTCGCCCACGGCCAGCGGTCCGCGGCAAGGCCCCGGGACACGAGGACGCCGAGGTGCGAGCCCCAGCCCACCACGTTCAGCAGGACCGCGAGGCGCGCCCAGTCGACCTGGCGGCGCTCGCCGTCCTCCCCGGCGGAGGCGGCCGCGGACTCGCCCGCCCCTGCGCCCGCGGTCTCGGCCCCGGCGCCGCCGGCGGCCACCAGAACCTTCGCCTCGGCTTTCTCGGCCGTCTCGGCCGCGTCGGCGGTCGCGACGCGGCGGCGGCCGAAGCCGAGGTCCGCGGCGTAGGCGAACAGCGCGATGATGTAAAGCACCACCGTGGTCAGCATGAGCTTGTCGCTCAGGTTCGCGAGGTCGGCGTCGCCCACCCTCGTCACTCCTTCGGTTCTGTGTCGGGGCCGTCCGAGTCGGGCGCTCCGTCAGGCGTCGAGTCGGGATCGCCCGCGGTGGGCTCTGCTTTCTCGGCGGACTCTGCTCTCTCGGCGGACCCTGCTTTCTCGCCGGGCTCCGCGTCCTCATCGGGACCGCGGAGGGCGGTCACGATGTCGTCGAACTCCGGGGTCGGATTCCCCAGCGTGAGGCCGCCGACCTCCACCACCGTACGCCCGCCCTCTCCGGCGCTCGCACGGACCCACACCCTGCGCCGCCTGACCATGAACGAGGCCGCCACGCCGAGCACCGCCAGCACGGCCGCGACCAGCGCCGGGAGGCGGCCCGGGTCACGGTTGACCGACAGGGTCGCATACTCCCTGAGCCCGTCGAAGGTGATCGATCCGGCGTTGCCGGGAAGCGTGAGGGTCTCGCCCGGCTCCAGCAGCTTCTGGCCGCCCCTGACGGGCTGGAGCGTCTTGCCGATCCCCTCCAGCTTGTAGACGGACTGGGGGGTCCCGGAGTCCAGGCCGATGTCGCCCTTGAACGAGGAGATCGTCACGACGGGGCGGATGGGTCCCGGGAACGCCGAGATGATCTGCTTGCCGTCCTCGCTCGCCACCGCCGTGGGCCACAGGATCCCGTAGAAGGCGAGCTGTTCCGGCTCGGCGTCCGGGGCCTTGATGACGCCCTCGGACGTGAGGTTGCGCGGCTCCATCGGCAGGAACGGCACCGAGTCGCGGTAGGCGATGTTCCCCTTGGCGTCCCGGACGGTGAAGACCGGCGCGTACCCGTGGCCCAGCAGGTAGAGCTTGGCGCCACCGACCTTGAGCGGATGGTTGAGCCGCAGGTCCCAGCTCTTCTGCTTGCCGTCCGGGGAGTCCCGGTAGCGGAGCTTGGCGTGGAAGTCGGTGGCCTGGCCGCGCTTGTCGCCCTTGGTCTCGTAGGTGGCGGTGAAGTCGTCCAGCGTGATCGAGAACGGGGCGAGATCGTCGGAGTCGAAGGCCCGGCCGGGCTCGAACTCGTCGTACTGGCTCAGCGAGTTGGCGAACGACTTGCCCTCCGACAGCAGGACGTTGCCCCGGTAGCCGAACAGGTTGCCGAGGCCGAGCGCGAACAGCAGGGCCAGCAGCGCCAGGTGGAAGAGCAGGTTGCCCGTCTCGCCCAGGTAGCCCTTCTCCGCCGCGGCGGAGCTGTCCGACACCTCGACGCGGAACCGGCGCTTGCGCAGCAGCGTGCGCGCCTCTGCCAGGACGTCCTCGGGCGGTGCGTCGGTCTCGTAGGACGCCGACTGCGGCAGCCGGCCGAGGTTGCGGGGCGCCGCCGGGGGCCGCGCCCGCATCGACTGGTAGTGCTTGACCGCCCGGGGGAGGACGCACCCGGCGAGCGAGACGAACAGCAGGATGTAGATCGCCGCGAACCAGGGCGCGGCGAAGACGTCGAACAGCGACAGCCTGTCCAGCCACGGCGCGAGCGTCTCGTGTTTCTCGAAGTACGCGGCGACCTTCTCCGGCGCCTGGCCGCGCTGCGGGAAGAGCGAACTCGGCACCGCGCCGAGCGCCACCAGGAACAGCAGGATCAGCGCCGTGCGCATCGTGGTGAGCTGCCGCCAGCCCCAGCGCAGCCAGCCGAGCAGGCCGATGCCCACCGGCCTCGGGACCTCTCCGGGGGCCTGCCGGGCCGAGGGCGCCTGCGTCCCCGATTCCATGTCCTTGACGTCGCTCATCTCAGATAACCGGTTCGAAGCCGCTGATCCACGACTTCAGCTCGATGGTCAGATCGCCCCACAGGCCGCTCACCAGCAGCACCCCGATGAGGACCAGCATGCCGCCGCCGGCCCGCATCACGAGGGGGTAGTGCCGCTTCACCGCGCCGAACGCGCCGAGCGCCCGCCGGTAGGCGACGGCGGTCACCACGAACGGCAGCCCGAGACCCACGCAGTATGCCAGCGACAGGAGCGCGCCTCGTCCCGCGCTCGCCTCCGTGATCGCCAGGCTTTGGACGGCGCCCAGCGTCGGGCCGATGCACGGCGTCCATCCGAGCCCGAACAGGACGCCGAGCAGCGGCGCCCCGGCCAGGCCCGCCGCCGGGAGCCGCCCGGACTTCACCGTCCGCTGCAACCCCGGGATGAACCCCATGAACGCCAGCCCGAAAACGATCGTCACGGCGCCGAGGACGCGGGTGATCTGGTCCTGGTACTCCAGGAGCCATCGCCCGAGACCCCCGAACACCACGCCGTAGCTGACGAACACCACGGTGAAGCCCGCGATGAACAGCGACACTCCGGCCAGCAGCCGTCCGCGCCTCTGCTCGGCCAGGTCCGCGCCGGACATGCCCGTCACGTAGGACAGGTAGCCGGGGACGAGCGGCAGCACGCACGGCGAGGCGAACGAGACCAGTCCGGCCAGCGCCGCCAGCGGCGCCGCCGCGAACAGCGATCCGCTCGTGACGGTCTCGGTGGCGCTCATCGCTCACTTCTCCGCGAGGGCCTTGGTGACCAGCGGGCCGAGCTTGGAGTAGGTGGTCGCGCCGATGATCCGGGCGGTGATGCGGCCCTGCCGGTCCAGGACCAGGGTGCTCGGGACGGCGCTCGGCGGGACCTCGCGGAACGCCAGCGTGACCCGCCCGTCCGCGTCGAACAGGCTCGGGTAGGCGACCTTGAACTTGCGTTCGAACGCCTTGGCGTTGTCCTTGGCGTCCTTGAAGTTGACGCCGAGGAACTCCACGCCCTTCGGCTTGTTCTCGGTGTAGACCTGGTTCAGGGAGGGCGCCTCGCCGCGGCAGGGGGCGCACCAGGACGCCCAGAAGTTGACGACCGTGACCTTGCCCTTGAGGTCGGCCAGCCTGAACGGCTTGCCGTCCAGGCCCTCGCCGGTGACGTCCTGGACGCTCTTGCGGTCGCCCGGCGTGAACTCCGTGACGTTCCCGTCGCCGGAGATGAAGCGGTTGCCGTTGCCGCCCGTGCCGTCCTCGGCTGCGCCGCTCCCGGCACAGCCTGCCAGCAGCCCGCAGAGCGCGACGGCGACGGGCACCGCGGCGGCGCGTACGGGACGGCGCATGGGGGAGACTCGGGGGCTCAACAGACCCTCCTACTACAGGACGTAGTACACAATCTAGCGGCGCTGTCAGGCACCCGCGACACTGGGGCCCTTCGCGATGCCCGCGGCGGGCTCGTTGTAGGCCACCTCCACCAGGCGGCTGCCGTCGAACGTCAGGCTCGTGACACTGGCCAGCGCGCACTCGCGCTTGTTCGGATGGTGCCAGAGCCGGCGGTGTTCGGCGTGCAACCGCAGGATCCAGACGGGCAGTTGGTGGCTCACGCAGACCGCCTCGTGCCCCCGTGCGGCGTCCCGCGCCCTGATCACCGCCGAGCGCATCCGGGCGGCGAGGCCCTGGTACGGCTCCCCCCAGGACGGCTTGAACGGGTTGACCAGGTGTCGCCAATGCTCGGGACGGCGCAGCGAGCCCGCCCCCGCCCCGAAGGTCAGCCCCTCGAAGTGGTTGTCGGCCTCGATCAGCCGGTCGTCCACCGTGACGGGCAGGTCGAACGCCTCGGCCAGCGGCGCGGCCGTCTCCAGCGCCCGCTGCATCGGCGAGGAGAACAGCGCGGTGACGTCCCGGTCGGCGAACCACTTCGCGGCGGCCTTGGCCATGAGGACGCCGTCCTCGCTGAGCCGGTAGCCGGGCAGCCGCCCGTAGAGGATTCCGCCGGGATTATGCACCTCACCGTGCCGCAGCAGGTGAACGATCGTCTTGTCAGCCATCGCCCGTCAGAGTACCTACGCGGCTTGGGGGCGCCGTCCACCGCGGGCCCCTTCCCAGTCGCGCGGCGGCTTGCGTTTCAGAGCGCGGCGGCGGGGTGCCGGGGGACATCCGCGATCACGGCGGCGGCGCCGTCCGCGGGGACGGCCTCCCCCGCGGGGACGGCGGCACGCAGGGCGGTGACGGCGGCGCGGATCGCGGGGCGGCGGGCGGCCTCCTCGCGCCAGAGGGCGTAGACGCGCCGCGACAACGGCTCGGCCAGCGGTACGACCGCCACGTCCGGCGGCACGTCGCAACGGCCGAGGCGCGGCAGGATCGTGTTGCCGAGGCCCGCGGAGACGAGCGCGAGCTGGGTCGCGAACTCGTAGGCCATGTGGTCGATGCGGGGCTCGCTGTCGATGGCGCGCAGCGTCCGCAGGAGCCAGTCGCAGCAGATGCTGTCGGGCGAGGAGCTGATCCAGGTGTCGCCCGCGAGCTCCCTCAGCTCGACGGCGGCGCGGCCGGCGAGGGGGTGCCCGGCGGGCAGCGCAACATCGGCGATGTCGTGACAGATCATCCCCTTGTGCAGCCCCTCGGGCAGCGGCAGCGGCTCGTTGTTCCAGTCCTGGACGACGGCCATGTCGAGGTCGCCGCGGGAGACGAGCGGCATGCTGCGCATCGGGTCCTCCTCGCGGAGCAGGACGCGCAGGTCGGGGTGGTCGCCGCGCAGCCGGCGCAGCGCGGCGGGCATCAGCCCCCGCACGGCCGTGGGGAACGCGGCGATCGACAGCTGCCCGACGACCGAGCCGCGGTGCGCCTCCAGATCGGCCTGGGCCTGCTCGACGAGCGACAGGATGCGCTCGGCGTGCGCGACGAGCAGTTCGGCGGCGTCGGTGAGCCGGACGCCGCGCCCGTTGCGTTCGAGGAGCTTCTGGCCGGTCTCCCTCTCCAGCTTGGCGAGCTGCTGGGAGACGGCGGAGGTGGTCACGTGGAGCACGTCGGCGGCGGCGCTGACCGAGCCGTAGGTCGCGACGGAGTGCAGGGCGCGCAGCCGTTCCAGATCGAGCATGTAGCAATGCTAAAACGAAGTGTCAAGGAGTTCTAGCTTGTCCTAAAACAAACCGGTGACGACGATCGAGGGATGAAACCGCGCCACGTCCTGCTGGCCACCTTGATCGCCGCGCTCTGGGGATTCAACTTCGTCCCCATCAAGGTGGCCCTGGACGACTTCTCCCCGCTGCTGCTCGCCGCGCTCCGGTTCACGGCGGCGGCGCTGCCCGCGGTGTTCTTCGTCCGGCGGCCGGCCGTCCCGGCACGGTGGCTGGCGCTGATCGGCATCCCGCTCGGGGTGGGACAGTTCGCGCTGCTGTTCATCGGGATGCGGATGGGGATGCCGGCGGGGCTGGCGTCGGTGGTCCTCCAGGTCCAGGCGATCTTCACGGCGCTGTTCGCGGCGCTGCTGCTGCGCGAGCGGCCGGGCCCGCGGCAGATCGCGGGCATGATCGTGGCGTTCGCGGGGGTCGCGCTGCTCGGCGCGGCGCAGGCGGAGGGCGGAAGCCCGGTCCTGGCGTTCCTGCTGTGCCTCGCCGGAGCGGCGAGCTGGGGGCTGTCGAACGTCGGCATGCGGCGGATGAACCAGGAGGCGCGGGAGCCGGTCGATGCGTTCGGGTTCATGGTGTGGCTGTCACTGGTGCCGCCCATCCCGTTGTTCGCCCTGTCGCTGATCTTCGAGGGGCCCGGCGCGGTGCCGGACGCGGTCCGGCACGTCTCCCTCGCCGGCGTCGCCTCCCTGGCGTTCATCGCCTACGTCTCCACGCTCTTCGGCTTCGGCGCATGGGGCTGGCTGATGCGCCGCTACGAGGCCAGCACGGTCGCGATGTACTCGCTGCTCGTCCCGCCGTTCGGGCTCGTCTCCGCCGCCGTGTTCCTCGACGAGCAGGTGACCGGGACGCGGCTGCTCGGCGCGGCGCTGATCATCTCCGGGGTCGCCGCGGGGAGTGTGCGGCTGCGGCGGACCCGTCCGTCCGCCGATGTCGCCCTCTCCCCGGCACCCCCCATCACCGAACCCGTCCAGACGAGGTGAGAACCATGCACGGAATCCACGCGTCGCTCGTGACGCCGTTCACCCGCTCGGGCGAGGTGGACGCCAAGTCCCTCGAACGGCTCGCCGTCCACTGCCTGGACGGCGGCGCGTCCGGGCTGGTCGCGCTCGGCACGACCGGCGAGGCCCCGATGCTGAGCCCGGCCGAGCAGCGGACGGTCCTGGAGGTGTGCCGCGCCGTCTCCATCCAGCACGGGACGCCGCTGATCGTCGGTGCCGGGACGGTGGGCACCGAAGACTCGATCCAGCAGGCCCGCGAGCGCGCTCCGCTGGCGGACGCGCTGCTCGTCGTCGTCCCGTACTACCTGCGCCCGTCGGACGAGGGCGTCCTCGACCACTTCGCCGCCATCGGCTCCGCCGTGGACGTCCCGATCCTCCCGTACGACATCCCCTACCGGACGGGCAAGCACCTGAACGCCGAGACCCTCCTGCGGCTGCTGTCGCTGGACTCCGTCGCGGGCCTGAAGCACTGCCCGGGCGGCATCGGCCAGGACACCCTGGCGTTGCTGGCCGCGGGGACGGGCAAGGCGATCCTGTGCGGGGACGACGCCTACACCTACCCGATGATGCAGCTCGGCGCGTGCGGGGCCATCGCCGCGTCCGCCTGCCTGGCCCCGGAGGCGTACGCGGCGATGGCCGAGGCGTCCCGCAACGGGAACACGGCGCGCGGTCTGACCTTCCACAACGCCCTGCTCCCGATGGTCGAGGCGCTGTTCAGCGAGCCGTCCCCGGCCGTCCTGAAGGCCTGCCTCGCCGACGCCGGCCTGATCGACTCCGCCACCGTCCGCGCACCACTCCACGCCCCGCACCCCACCACCGTCATCAGAGCGCGTAAGAGCCTGCACGGCCTCCCGTGTTAGGACGCGGCGGCCGCCGCGCGGGCCGCGTGCGGGAGGGCGTCCAGGATGCGGTCGAGGGCGGCGTCGTCGTGCGCGGCCGACAGGAACCACACCTCGTACGCCGAGGGCGGGAGGTAGATCCCGCGGTCGAGCGCCGCGTGGAAGAACGCCGCGTACGCCTTGGAGTTCTGGCGCTGCGCCGCGGCGAAGTCGCCCACGGGTTCGGGGGTGAAGAAGATCGAGAACAGGTTCCCCGCGTTCTGGACCTGGTGCGGGACGCCCGCCTCGGTGAGCGCGTCGGAGGCCGCCTTGGACACGATCTGCGCCGACCGGTCGATGGCCGCGTACACCTCGTCCGTGGCGCCGCGCAGGGTGGCGAGACCGGCGGCGGTGGCGAGCGGGTTCCCCGACAGGGTGCCCGCCTGGTAGACGGGCCCGGCGGGGGCCAGGTGGTCCATGACGTCGGCGCGGCCGCCGAACGCCGCGGCGGGCAGCCCGCCGCCCATCACCTTGCCGTAGGTCATCAGGTCGCCCGGCACGCCCTCGATCCCGTACCAGCCGGATCTGGACGCCCGGAACCCGGTGAGCACCTCGTCGATCACCAGGAGCGCGCCGCTGCGCTCGCAGAGCCGCTTCAGCAGCGCGTTGAAGTCCGGCAGCGGGGGCACCACGCCCATGTTGCACGGCACCGCCTCGGTGATCGCACAGGCGATCTCGTGGCCGTGCTCGTCGAACGCCAGCCCCAGCGCGGCGACGTCGTTGTACGGCAGGATGATCGTGTCGGCCGTCGTCGCGCCGGTGACGCCGGGGGTATCGGGCAGCCCGAACGTCGCGACGCCGGAGCCCGCGGCGGCGAGCAGCGAGTCGACATGCCCGTGGTAGCACCCGGCGAACTTCACGATCTTGGCGCGTCCGGTGAACCCGCGAGCGAGCCGGATCGCCGACATCGTCGCCTCGGTACCGGAGTTGACCAGCCGGACCTTCCCCGCCGGCGTCCGGGAGACGATCTCCTCGGCGAGCTCGACCTCGCCGGGCGTCGGGGCGCCGTAGGACGTGCCGCGCGCCGCCGCCTCACGCACGGCCTCCACCACGGCGGGATGGGCGTGTCCTAGGATCATCGGACCCCATGAGCACACCAGATCGACATACTCGTTGCCGTCGGCGTCGGTCAGATAGGGGCCGCGCGCGGAGGCCATGAAGCGGGGCGTGCCGCCGACGGCCCCGAAGGCCCGCACCGGCGAGTTCACGCCACCGGGGACGACCCCGCCGGCACGGTCGAACAACTGCTGGGAGCGATCGGTTCCAGTCACGTCCCAATCCTCTCAGTTGCAGTTCGGCGACTGCCCTTGACCTCGCCGGGTACGGGCCGATATTCCACCAAGTACGACATGGCGCCCGGTAGCGGCGCCACCTACTCACCGGCGTCAGCCGAATCGGAGGGATGGCTTTCACCGTGGTTGACGGCTGGACGGTACCGGGCTTCACCCACGAGCGGGATCTCGGCGGTGGCGCCTCGGGCCGGGTGGTACTCGCGGTCGACGACCAGACGAGCACGAAGGTCGCGATCAAGTACCTCGTCGGAGCGCTGCGCGCCGACGAGGCGTTCCTGGCGCGCTTCCGCGCCGCCGCGCGGAGCCTGTCCCAGCTCGAAGACCCCAACGTGGTGGACTTCTACGACTTCGTGGAGACACCGGACGGCGCCGCGATCGTGATGGAGAGCGTGGCCGGCGTCGGACTGCGCCGGGTCCTGGCCGTGCAGGGCCCCACCGGCCCGCTCGCGGCACTGTCGATGCTCGGCGGAACGCTCCTCGGGCTGGCCGCCGCGCACGGCCGCGACATCGTGCACGGCGCCGTCCGTCCGTCGAACGTCCTGGTGGACGCCGAGGGCAACGCCCGGCTCGCCGACTTCGCGACGGCCCCGGCGGGCACCGAGGCACAGTCGGGGCCGGCATACGCCGCGCCCGAACTCTGGGACGGGGCGCCCGCGAGCGTCTCCACCGACCTGTACGCCGCCACCGCGATCTTCTTCGAGTGCCTGACCGGACGGCCGCCGTTCACCGGCCGGAACATGGCCAAGCTGCACCGCGAGTCGCCGATCCCGGCCGAGGCGGTCCCAGGACCGCTACGCGCCTTGATCACGCAGGGGCTGGCCAAGGACCCGGACGAGCGCCCGAAGTCCGCCGCGGACTTCCTCGGCGCCGTCGAGGACGCAGCGGTGTCGGCGTACGGCCCGTCCTGGGAGGCGCAGGGCCGCGGCCGGCTCACCGAGCTGTCGGCGCAGGCCGCCGCGCGGCCGGAACCGAAGCCGAAACCGGCGCGCACCAGCGGCCGCAACGTGATCGTCGCGGCCACGCCGGCCGGCGGCGGGTCACGCGGCCGCTGGATGGCCATCGCGGTGGCCGGGCTGGTCGTGGTCGGCGCGGCCGTGGGCGGCGCCGCCCTGCTCCAGGACGACGGGCAGAAACAGCCGCCGGACCCGACCCCCGCGCAGAGCAGCACGCCGCAGTCCGCGCTCCCCAACGGCGGCGTCGATCCGACACCGCTGGTCGCGCGCATCGACCAGGCGACCGCCCGCGCCGCCGGCGCCAAGTTCTCCTTCAGCCGGAAGGGCTGCTGCGGCACCGCGACCGCCAGGGGCTCGCTCGGAGTGGTCCAGGGCGGCCTGCCCTCGTTCTCGATGACGGTCTCCGGCTCCGGCGCGACCCGCAAGGCGGCCCAGACCGTCCTCGTCCGCGACGTCGTGTACCTGCGGGCGGGCAAACGGTGGCGGCACTCACCCGCCGGCGGGCGCGGCTACCCGATGCTGGCCGAGCAGGTACGGCAGGGCAGCTCGGTCTCCAACCTGACCACCTTGCTGAGGTCGGCCACGACGCTCCGCAAGGCGGGCACGGTCTACCAGGGCGAGGCGCCCCTCTCCGCCCTGGCACAGGCCCCGGGCGTCGGCCTGCTGTACACGGAGATGGCGCGCACCACCGGCACCGACAAGATCAGCTTCGCGGTGCGGCTGGATCGCGGCAACCTCCCGGTCAAGCTCTGGGTCCGCGCGCAGGACGCCACCAAGAAGCGCACGCAGGTACTGACGGCGTCCTACTCCGGCTGGGGCCGCACGGCCCCGGTCAAGACCCCTCGCTGAGGGCCTCGCAGCTGTCGGCGAGGACTTCGAGCAGCCGCAGCGGGTCGGGGAGCCCGCCGCCCTCCGGGGCCCGCAGCCAGCTCACGTCCCGCCCGTGCGGCAGGACGGACGGCGGCGCCACGACGTAGCTGTCGCGGCAGTGCCAGCGCATCCCCGGCGTCTCGGTGACGGTCTCGGGCGAGGTGTCGAGGTGGCAGGACCACCACTCGTCCTCGTCGGCGGGCGCCCCGCGCGTGCCGACGAAGAACAGGTGCCGCTCCCCGCCCACGCTCGCGACGGGCCCCACCGGCAGATCGTCCCGCGCGATCCGCTCCAGCGCCCGCGCGCCCGCCGCCGCGGGAATGTCGAACACGTCGAAGACCCGTCCGGTCGGCAGAATGATGTTGGCCCGCGGCCGCTCGGCCCACCACCGCTTGATCACCGCCGGATCGACGCTGGCCTCCAGCGCCCACGCAGCGGATACCGGATGCGCCCCGGGGTCAGGACAACCGATCCGGTCACACGAGCACGCTCGGTCACCATCGGCGGGCGGATGCGCCCCGGGAAAGCAGGGCCACCCCAGCCCGGCGTACTCCGACGCCGCCGCCGCCATCCGGTCACGCGCCGCCCGCTGCCGCCTACTCCCCGAGACCGCCAGCATGTCCGCCCCCCAATATCCCAGGTCGACCGTGGGTTCTTGATAGACGATGATGCCGCCGCCGCTCTCACCGGCACACGGCAACCCCCTAAAACAACCCTAAGTGACTAGGACCTTGTGATCACTGGAACTATCACCCACCGTCACCAAAACCCCGAATCCCAACCGACGATCTGAGACCGCCCCCCGGCAGGTTGAGCCTCAACCAACGCTCAGTTGAGCCTCAGCCGGCGGTTACGGGACAGGCACGCGGAGCGGGCTCTGCGAGCGCAGCGGGCATGCCCGGCGCGCCGCGCCCCCGCAGCGAGCGCTAGCGAGTGAGGAGGGGGCGAGCCGCGCAGCCGGGGGGGGTATGGGGGGTCGCCCCCCCAACAAAAACCAGCCCCCCAATAAATCACAGCTTGCGGGCTACCTCGGTGGCCCAGTAGGTGAGGGTCATGTTGGCGCCTGCCCTGCGGATGGACAGGAGGGACTCCATGATGGTGCGGTCGCGGTCGATCCAGCCCTTCTCGGCGGCGGCCTCGATCATCGCGTATTCGCCGCTGACCTGGTAGGCGACGACGGGGACGTCGACGTTGTCGCGGACGCGGCGGACGATGTCGAGGTAGGCGCCGGCGGGCTTGACCATGACCATGTCGGCGCCCTCGTCAAGGTCGAGGAAGGCCTCGCGGAGTGCTTCGTCGGTGTTGGCCGGGTCCTGCTGGTAGGCGGAGCGGTCGCCGAACTGAGGCGCGCACTCGGCGGCTTCGCGGAAGGGGCCGTAGTAGGCGGAGGCGTATTTGACGGAGTAGCCCATGATCGCGATGTCCGGGTAGCCGGCGCCGTCGAGGGCCTCGCGGATCGCCCCGACCTGGCCATCCATCATTCCGGAGGGGCCGACGACGGCGGAGCCCGCGGCGGCCTGTGCCACGGCGATGGAGGCGTAGCGCTCCAGTGTGGCGTCGTTGTCGACCTCGCCGGCGCCGGTGAGGACGCCGCAGTGCCCGTGGTCGGTGTACTCGTCCAGGCACAGGTCCGTCATGACGACGGTGGCGTCGCCGAGGTCGGATGTCAGGTCGCGCAGGGCGAGTTGGACGATCCCGGCCGGGTCGTCGGCGGCGGAGCCGTTCCCGTCCTTGACGGCAGGGATCCCGAACAGGATGATCCCGCCGACGCCCGCCTCGGCGGCCTCGTGCGCGGCCTTGCGGAGGCTGTCGCGGGTGTGCTGGAACACCCCCGGCATGGACGTGACGGGCTGCGGCTCGGCGATGCCCTCTTTGACGAACATCGGAAGCACCAGCTCGGCCGGGCTCAACCGGGTCTCGGCGACCATGCGGCGCAGCGCCGGGGTGCGTCGGAGGCGCCGCGGCCGTGCGACGGGGAACTGAGCGGACATGTCTGTTTCTCTCCCGTGGCTGTCTACTTGCGACGACGGGCGCCCCGGCGCATCTGGCTGGGCTTGCGCAGCGGGTCCCCCGCCTCGATCTGGGCCGCCCTCCGCTTCGCACCGTACTCGGCCAGAGCCTCCGCGAGGGCCGATACGGACGGTTTGTCCGCCATGACGTCGACGCGCAGCCCGTACTCCTCGGCCGTCTTGGCGGTCTGCGGGCCGATCACGGCGATGACGGTGACGTTGTGCGGCTTGCCGGCGATCCCGATGAGGTTCTTCACCGTGGAGGACGAGGTGAACAGCACGGCGTCGAACCCGCCGCCCTTGATCGCCTCGCGGATCGGGGCGGGCGGCGGCGCGGCCCGGACGGTGCGGTAGGCGGTGACGTCCTCGCATTCCCAGCCGAGTTCGGTCAGCCGGGCGATGAGGGTGTCGGTGGCGATGTCGGCGCGGGGCAGCAGGACCCGGTTGATCGGGTCGAGGTCCTCGTCGTAGGGCGGCCACACCTCGGCCAGGCCCTCGCTGGACTGCTGTCCGGTCGGGGTGAGGTCGGGCTGGATGCCGAACTCGACCAGCGCCGCGGCGGTCTGCTCGCCGACCGCGGCGACCTTGAGGCCGGCGAAGGCGCGTGCGTCCAGGCCGTAGTCGACGAACTTCTCGCGGATGGCCTTGACGGCGTTGGTGGAGGTGAAGACCACCCATTCGTACCGTCCGGTGACGAGGCCCTTGACGGCGCGGTCCATCTGCTGGGGGGTGCGCGGCGGCTCGACGGAGATCGTCGGGACCTCGTCCGGGACGGCGCCGTATCCGCGCAGCTGGTCCGACAGGGACGCGGCCTGCTCCTTGGTGCGCGGCACCAGGACGCGCCAGCCGAACAGCGCCTTGGTCTCGAACCAGGACAGCTTGTCGCGCCAGCCCACCACGTCGCCGACGATGATCAGCGCGGGGGACTCCATGCCCTTGGTGTCGGCGACCAACCGGTGCAGGGTCGACACGACGGTCTCCTGCTCGGTGGTGGTGCCGAGGCTCGTCATGGCGGCGGGCGTGTTGTCGGGACGCCCCGCGGCGACCAGGCCCTTGACGGTCTCGGGCAGCGCCCCCTCGGCCCCGAGGATCACCAGAGTGGCGGCGGGGTCGGCGAAGCGGTCCCACTCGACGCCGCCGTGCGAGGCGTCCACGACGCGGACTTCGGTGTGCTTGGCGTCGGTCAGCGGGATGCCCGCGTAGCCCGGCACGCCGGTCACCGCGGACACGCCGGGCACGACCTCGAACGGGACGCCGGCCTTCGCGAGCGCGGCGCCCTCGGCGGCCAGGCCGCAGCCGAGGCCCGGGTCGCCCTGGAACAGCCGGACGACCCGCCGTCCCGCCTTGGCGGCGCGGGCGGCGAGCTTGGCCGGGTCGCCGTCCGCGGAGTCGATGATCTCGACGTCCGGACGGCAGTGGGACAGTATCTCGTCGGGACACAGCGCACGGCCGACGATGACCGTGTCGGCGCGCTCCAGTTCGGCGGCGGCGCGCAGGGTCAGCAGACCGGGGTCGCCCGGACCCATGCCGACGATGGCGACCGTGCCGGGGTCGGCGGTGCGGCGGGCCGGGGCGTCGCCCGTCCCCCTGGCGGTACCTGGGGAAGCCCCGGGCGTGGTGGCTTCCGGGATGGATGCCCGGCCGCTGTGGCTCTTGCTCGCGGCGCTCTGGCTAGCGGGGCTCAATGTCGCGCTCCCCCATCAACTGGTCGGCCCCCTGGGCGAGCAGCCGGTGCGCGAGTTCGCGTCCGAGCTCCTCGGCCCGTTGCGGGTGGCCGCTGGCGGACAGCCTGATCTGCCGGCTCCCGTCGTAGGCGGCGACGGTCGCGGTCAGACGCAGCTCTTGTTCTCTTTCGGCAGCGTATGTTCCCACGGGCGCGGAGCAACCCGCCTCCAGCACCGCCAGTACCGTCCGCTCGGCGGTGACAGAGCACCTGGTCGCGGGGTCGTCGACCGTTCCAAGGAGGGCACGCAGGTCGGCCCGGTCCGAGCGGCATTCGAGCGCGAGCGAGCCCTGTCCGGGGGCGGGCAGCATCTGCTCGGGGTCGAAGACCTCGGCGACCGCGTCGAGCCGGTCGATCCGCTTGAGGCCGGCGTAGGCGAGGACGACCGCGTCCAGTTCGCCATCGGTGACCTTGCGGAGCCGGGTGTCGGCGTTGCCGCGGATCGGGACGACCTCCAGGTCCGGGCGTAGTGCCCGCAGCTGCGCGACGCGGCGTGGCGAGCCGGTGCCGATGCGGGCGCCGTGCCGCAGGTCCGCCAGCTTGAACGGGCCGCACAGCGCGTCGCGCGGGTCGTCGCGCGGCGGGGTCGCGGCGAGGGCGATCCCGTCGGCCGCGCCCGTCGGCAGGTCTTTCAGCGAGTGCACCGCGAAGTCCACCTCACCGGACAGCAGTTTGTCCCGCAGCCCGTTGACGAAGACCCCGGTGCCCCCGATCTGGGCCAGCAGCGCCTTGGAAACATCACCTTCGGTCGTTACCCCGACCAGCTCCACCGCATGCCCGGTGCGCCGCGTCAACGCGTCGGCGACCTGCTGCGACTGCGTCATCGCCATCAGGCTCTTGCGGGTGCCGAGCCGCAGCGGCCCCGTCGCCCGCTCCGCCCTGCCTGCTGTACTCAATGCCTCGCTCCGCTCGGCTTTCGGCGGGCCGACTCAGGGCCGCCGTTCACGACTGTCATTCCTCGTGCCACGGGTCTCCCTCGCGCCGCGGGTCGCGCCCGCTCACCGCGTGGACGCTCGCGGCCTGCGCGTTGACGGTGCCCGCGGTGATCCCCGGATCGGCCGGGCCGGTGCTGACGCAGTCGGCCTCGGCGCACTCGATCCGCGCGACGCGGGCGATCTCCGCCGCCCTTGCCGTCTCGACGACGCCGGCGGCCTCGGCGCCCTCGCTGCCGCCGTCCCGCTCCCTGATGCCGGTCGCCACGGCGCGCGCCTCCGCCGCGTCGACGTCCACGTTGATCGCTCTCACGGTGCTCGTCGCCCCCGCGTTCGTCACACCTGTGCTCGTTTCCACCGTACGTGCGGCGTCGGCCGATCGCGCGGCACCGCTCCACGGGGTGGGCCCGGACGGCGGCCCGCCCTCCCGCGTCCCCGTGCCCGCCATGTCGGCGCGCGCGACGGCCTCGGGCGCCTTCGGGTCGAGGTCGAACAGCTCGCGGAGCGCGTCGGCGTAGGTGTCGCCGCCCGGCGCCGCCGCCAGTTCCTTGACGCGGACGGTCGGCGCGTGGAGCAGCTTGTCGACCACCCGCCGGACGGTCTGGGCGATCTCCCTGTGGTCCCGCTCGTCCAGCTCGGGCAGCCGGCCGGTGAGGCGGGCCAGTTCCGACTCGACCACGTCGGCCGCCTTGCTGCGCAGCGCCACCACCGTGGGCGCCACGGCCGCGGCGCGGGCGGCGCTGAGGAAGTCGGCGACCTCGTCGCCCACGATCCGGCGGACGGCCTCGACGGCCTCGGGGCCGATGGCCTTCTGTGCCTCCTGCGCGGTGCGGAGGTCGTCCAGCCCGGCCAGTTCGACGCCGGGCAGATCGCGGACGGCGCGGTCGATGTCGTGCGGGAGCGCGAGGTCGAGCAGGAACCGGCGGCGCCCGTCCGTCCCGGCGCCCCGCGCGGCCAGCCGTTCCGCCGTGAGGACGAGGCCCGTCGCGCCGGTGCACGACACGACCAGGTCGGCTTCGGCGATCGTCTCGTCAAGCGCGGAGAGCTCGATCGCACGGGCGGGAACGTCCAGGGACTTCGCCAGCCGCGCCGCGCGCGCGTGGGTCCGGTTCGCGACGACGACCTCCCGGGCGCCGGCGCGGCTCAGCGTGGCCGCGGCCAGCGAGCTCATCGAGCCGGCGCCGACGACCAGGGCGCGTACGCCCTCCAGCGGCCCGAGGTGCTGGACGGCGACCTCCAGGCCCACGCTGACCAGCGACGCGCCGGCCTTGTCGATGCCCGTCTCGTGGTGGGCACGCTTGCCGACCCGCAGCGCCTGCTGGAGGACGTCGTGCAGGTCGCGGCCCAGCGTCCCCTGGTCCTGCGCGAGCCGGAACGCCTGCCTGATCTGCCCGAGGATCTGTCCCTCGCCGACGACCATCGACTCCAGCCCGCACGCGACCGCGAAAGCGTGCTGGACGGCGCGCTCCTCGTAGTGGACGTACAGGTGCCGGGAGAGATCGTCCAGCGGGACGCCGGAGTGCCGGGCGAGCAGTTCGGAGATCGCCGAGACACCGCCGTGGAACTTGTCGACGACGGTGTAGATCTCGACCCGGTTGCACGTCGAGACGATCGCGGCCTCGACGACGTTCGGGGACTCGTGCACGGCGTGCAGCAGCTTGGCCAGGTCGTCCCCGGTCACGGCCGCGCGTTCCAGCACCGCCACCGGGGCGCTGCGGTGACTGAGCCCCACCACCAGAACGCTCATGCCGTCCCTTCCGCCTCTCCCTCGGGCGTCGTGCGGCGCCGCCCGCCCGCCTCCGGCTCGCTCATGCCTCTACCGCCTCTACGTACTGCGTGGCCCCCGGAGGCTCACCAGCATCGGCCACCGGGTCATAGTCGCCCGGGCCCCCGGCCTTGCGTTGCTCATGGAAAGCAAGGATCTGCAATTCGATCGACAGGTCGACCTTACGCACGTCCACGCCATCCGGGACGGACAGAACAACCGGCGCGAAGTTCAGGACGCTCGTCACGCCGGCGGCGACGACGCGGTCGCACACCCCCTGGGCCGCTCCGGCGGGCGTCGCGATCACGGCGATGGACACGCCGTGATCGGCGATGATGTCCTCCAGCCGGTCGATGTGCTCGACGGTCATGGCGGAGATCTCCTGCCCGACGATGGTCTCGTCGGCGTCGAGGAGGCCCGCGACGCGGAAGCCACGCGAGGCGAAACCGCCGTATCCGGCCAGCGCGCGGCCGAGGTTTCCGACGCCGATGATGGCGACGACCCAGTCCTGGGTGAGCCCGAGCTCGCGGGAGATCTGGTAGATGAGGTACTCGACCTCGTAGCCGACGCCGCGCGTCCCGTACGAGCCGAGGTGGGACAGGTCCTTGCGGAGCTTCGCCGAGTTGACGCCGGCGGCGGCGGCGAGCTCCTCGGACGAGACGGTCGCCACGTCGCGCTCCTGGAGCCCGGTGAGGGCGCGCAGGTACACCGGGAGCCGCGCCACGGTGGCTTCGGGGATGCCGCGGTCGCGTTGGCGGTTCTGTCGAGATGTCACGGCCTGCTCTTCGGGACTCGACGCTGGGGACGGGACCCGCGGGCCCCTCGCCCCGGCCCGTCCGGCCGGGCCTCACGACCGTGGCCTGACCGCCTCAGGGCTATCCCTCAGGTTAAGCCCTTGTGAATACGCGCACAAAGTGGGGTCCCGATTGCCGGGGTCGTGCCTGGCCAGGCCGGTCACGCGAGGCCCCCGTGCTCACGGGGGTTCGCGGACCGTTCCGGGCCGGCGAGGGGGCGCAGGATGTGACCGACGAGACATCCCGATTCCCCGAGACTTACCGGAAATTGGGAGGATCGTGGAGCTTCCCGATGGAGGTGCCTGCCGACCGAGGTGCCCTACCGATCGAGGTGCCGATCGAGAAGCTTGGCGATCGCGGTGCGGAGCCGCCCCTCGTCCACCCGCCAGAAGTCGTGCTGGACGCCGTTGATCAGCGTGACGGGGATCTGCTCCCAGTACAGCCGGGTGTCCTCCTCGGAGCGGGTGATGTCGCGTTCCTCCCACGGCACGCCCAGCTCACCCGCGACCCGCTCGATCACCGCGCGGGCGTCGTCGCACAGGTGGCAGCCGGGCTTGCCGAGCAGCGTGATCGTGATGCCGTCCACCGTCACCTCCCGGGATACTCCGGCGCGGGCAGCGGGACCTTCGCGGGGCCGAGCCGCAGCTCGATCACGTTCGTGGCCAGCACGTGCGTGCGGGACTCGGCGAGGAACCGGTGGAGGTGCGGCTGCTGCCGGTGCGCGGCGAACGCCGCCTCGTCCCGGAAGAGCTGGTAGAAGATCCGCTGCGTGGGCGCGCCCACCACCTCGTGGGACGCGAAGACGACGGTGTCGGGCTCGGCGGCCCGCGCGGCCTGGACGAGATCGGCGGCCAGCCGGTCGAAGGCGTCCTCCCGCCCGTCCAGCAGCGTGTAGACGGTGATCTGCCCGCATCCCGCCGGCAGGTCGGCGCCCGTTGCCATGCCGGACGGGGTGCCGCCCGGCATCCCGCCCAGCGCCCCGCCCAGCGCGCCGGCCAGCACTCCACCGGGCCGGGCGGGCTCGGGGACGGCGCCGCGCAGGCCGTCCACCAGGGTCGGCCCCGCCGGGCTGCGGGACGGGTCGTCCAGGAAGCCCGGCGCGTCCGGGAACCGCAGTTCGTCGGCCGAAGGCTGCTCGGGGAAGCGGAGTTCCCCTCGCTTCGCCACGGGCGGCGGGCCGGGCATCCCCGGTAGGCCCGGCGGTGTGGGTGCCGGGACGGGCTCCGGCTGACGGGAGGAGTACGCCTGCTCCTCGAAGCCGTTCGCCGAGTCGTCGCCGTACTCGTCCCCGGTGTACTCCCCGGCCGCGTACTCGCCCTCGTACTCCTTCTCGTAGCGCTCTTCGTGCTCGTACACCGGGATGGTGCGCATCGCCCCGTACCAGACCAGCCCGGTCGCGGCGCCCAGCGCGATGATCGCCAGCGGTGCGGGCAGCAGCCCGCGGCTGCCACTGACCACCAGGACCCCGGCCAGGGCGACCAGGGCGACCGGGATCAGCAGCTCGCCGGCCTCCTCGTCGCGCTTGCTCGCCAGCCACGCGGTGACGCCCGTGCAGCCCACCAGCGCGATGACGGCCACCACGTGGGCACCGTCGATCAGCAGCAGCGGCAGCGCGTCGTAGGTGCCGCCCGGCTTCGGCAGGCTCTTGTTCAGCGAGCCGGTCAGCGGGTCCAGCAGGAGGATGACGATGGCCACGAGCGTGTAGGACACGGCGAACAGCCACGCGGCGAAGCGCACCTGCACGTACCGCGCGATCAGCTCGATCATGCCGAGCGCGAGCCAGACCGGCCCGATCAGCGCCGCCCCGATCTCCACGATGCGAAACAGCGGGCCGTTGAACCCGGCCAGGAAGCCCACGCCCATCGACAGCAGCGCGAGCGACACCCCGACCTGGGTGAGGGACCAGCTGATCAAGTACAGCAGCCGGTCCTTGTAGGCGCGTGAGATCAGCAACCCGGTGGCCAGCAGGGCACCCAGGGTCGCCAGCAGCGCGAGAAGAGCGTCGACCATCGCGCCCCATGGTGCCTGATACGGAGCGGTGACGGGTAACCGCTCCACGGTCAGGGCGTCCGAAAACCGGCGCGTCGGGCGTCGCGGCCACGGATTGGACGGCGATTCAGGCGGTACGCACCCATTGCCCGTCGTACCTCTCGGTATCTAGAGTGGCAGATCACGCCGGAGGCCGCGCCATGTCTCACGGAGACCCGAGGAGAACTGCATGAGCAGCTTGTCCCTCGACACCCGGGTCATCCCACTTCCCCGGCCCTCCCCGCGAACCGCCGACCGCGTACGCGAACGGGGAGAGGGATCCGACCTCGCGGGCGAGCGGGCCGCGAGGCTCAAGGCCCTCGTCCTGCGGGCCCGCGACGGCGACGCCGAGGCGTTCGGCTGCCTCTACGACCACTATGTCGAGCTGGTGTACCGGTACGTCTATTACCGCGTCGGAACCCATTCCCTCACCGAGGATCTGACCAGCGAGACGTTCCTGCGCGCGCTTCGCCGCATCCACGACTTCCACTGGCAGGGCAAGGACTTCGGGGCCTGGCTCGTCACGATCGCGCGCAATCTGGTCGCCGACCACTTCAAGTCCGGCCGCTACCGGTTGGAGGTCTGCACGGCCGAACTGGTCGAGCCGGACCGTCCGCAGGAGGGACCCGAGCGCACCGTCATCGACTCGATGACGAATCGCACGCTGCTCACCGCCGTCCGCCGGCTGGGCTCCGAACAGCAGGAATGCGTGGTCCTGCGCTTCCTGCACGGGCTGTCGGTCGCCGAGACCGCGCTGGTGATGGGCAAGAAGCCGGGCGCGATCAAGGCGCTGCAGTACCGCGCCGTCCGGTCGCTGGCCCGGATGCTCCCGGACGATCTGCGCGGTTGACCCGCCTGACCGCCCCGCCTCCCACCCCGCCGCCGCGTCCCGGCCACTATTGGACGCGACATCCATGACTACCGACCCGTAACCTGACGCGACTCCGATCGTTCTTGCGGTCGGGAGAGCGCGTTCGGGAGGGCAGCCCGCGCGCCTGGACGGCGAGGGAGCGGCCGGTGCGGACCAGGCGAGGCAAGATCGTGGAGAAGGGGAACGTGTTGGCCCGGCTACGGGCGAGCGACGACGGACCGGACCCCCGGTTCCGCGCCGCGCTGAGGGAGCGGCTCATCGTCGCCGCCGACGACCATGGTGAGGATCATCACTGCGCGCACGACCATCCCGGCCCCGCGTGCTCGCCTGCCGTCTCGCACCCCGACCGTGCTCGTGCGAGCGCGACATCGCTTCGCGATATGCCCCGGTGAGGCGCGCCGCCGGCATCGCCACGCCCCAGCAGGCCAGCGCGCTCGCGCGGCGGTTGAGGTCGCTCGGAGACAGACTCTAGGCTCAAGGCCATGCGGCGATTCTGGCAGCGCGGAAGGGACGAGGACCACGTGAGGGCCGGTGAGGCGGCCGCCGCGGCGGCGACCCAACCGACGCCGCTCCCCGTCCCCGATCCCGCGGCGGCGGCGTTCTTCGACGTGGACAACACGATGATGCGCGGCGCGTCCATCTACTACTTCGCGCGCGGTCTCGCCGCCCGCAAGCTGTTCACCATGCGTGACCTCGCCATGTTCGCCTGGGGCCAGGCCGCCTTCCGGCTGCGCGGCACCGAGAACTCCGAGCACATCGGCAGCGCCAAGGAGGCCGCGCTCGCGTTCGTCGCCGGGCAGCGCGTCGCCGGGATCGTCAGGCTCAGCGAGGAGATCTACGACGAGGTGATGGCGGACCGGATCTGGCACGGCACCCGCACCCTCGCCCTCCAGCACCTGGACGCGGGCCAGCAGGTCTGGCTCGTCACCGCCACCCCCATCGAGGTCGCCCGGACGATCGCGCACAGGCTCGGCCTCACCGGCGCGCTCGGCACCGTCGCCGAGACCCGGGACGGCGTCTACACCGGCCGCCTCGTCGGGAACCTGCTGCACGGGCCCGCGAAGGCCGAGGCCGTCCGCGCGCTGGCCCAGCGGGAGGGCCTCGACCTCGCGCGTTGCTCCGCCTACAGCGATTCGTTCAACGATCTGCCGATGCTCACCGCCGTCGGCTACCCGCACGCCGTCAACCCCGACTCCGCCCTCCGCGAGCACGCCAAGGAGAACGGCTGGCCGATCCACGACTTCCGGACCGGACGCAAGGTGACCATGGTCGCGCTTCCCGCCGCCGCCGGAGCCGGAGCGCTGGCCGGCGGGGTCGCCGCCGGCATCGCGCTGCGCAAGCACTACCGCACCGACTGAGCCCCGCCCTCCGCATGGCCCGCCGCTCCTCCGCACCCGACGGCCGCGCGGCGAGCGCGCCGGATGGACCTCGTCAACCGCCCGATGACCGTGGCCCGCGCCCCCGCTTCGGCTGCCGCCCCCGTCCCGCCGCCCGGTCAGGTGCCGACGTAGGCCGCCAGGTGCTCGCCGGTGAGGGTGGAGCGGGCGGCGACGAGATCGGCGGGCGTGCCCTCGTAGACGATCTTGCCGCCGTCGTGGCCGGCGCCGGGGCCGAGGTCGATGATCCAGTCGGCGTGCGCCATGACCGCCTGATGGTGCTCGATGACGATGACCGACTTGCCGGAGTCGACGAGCCGGTCGAGCAGGCCGAGCAACTGCTCGACGTCGGCGAGGTGCAGGCCGGTGGTCGGCTCGTCGAGGACGTAGACGCCGCCCTTCTCGGACATGTGGGTGGCCAGCTTGAGCCGCTGCCGCTCGCCGCCGGACAGCGTGGTGAGCGGCTGGCCGAGGCTGAGATAGCCGAGCCCGACGTCGGCGAGCCGCTCCAGGATGCGGTGCGCGGCCGGCAGGCGCGCCTCACCGGCGCCGAAGAACTCCTCCGCCTCGGTCACCGACATCGCGAGCACCTCGCTGATGTCGCGGCCCCCGAAGTGGTGGTCCAGCACCGATGCCTGGAACCGCTTCCCCTCGCACTCCTCGCAGGTGGTGGCGACACCGGCCATCATCGCCAGGTCGGTGTAGATGACGCCGGCGCCGTTGCAGTTGGGGCAGGCGCCCTCGGAGTTGGCGCTGAACAGCCCCGGCTTCACGCCGTTGGCCTTCGCGAACGCCTTGCGGATCGGGTCGAGCAGCCCGGTGTAGGTCGCCGGGTTGCTGCGCCGCGAACCGCGGATGGCGCCCTGGTCGACCGACACCACACCCGCGCCCGCGGGGATCGACCCGTGCACGAGCGAACTCTTCCCGGAGCCGGCGACGCCGGTGACGACGGTGAGCACGCCGAGCGGGATGTCCACGTCCACGTCGCACAGGTTGTGCGTCGCCGCGCCGCGGATCTCCAGCTTTCCGGTCGGGGTCCGCACCGTCTCCTTGAGGGACGCCCGGTCGTCGAAATGGCGGCCGGTGATGGTGCCGCTGGCCCGCAGCCCCTCGACGGTCCCCTCGAAGCAGACGGTGCCGCCCGCCGTCCCCGCCCCGGGGCCGAGGTCGACGATGTGGTCGGCGACCTTGATCGCCTCCGGCTTGTGCTCCACGACGAGCACGGTGTTGCCCTTGTCCCGCAGGCGCAGCAGCAGGTCGTTCATCCGCTGGATGTCGTGGGGGTGCAGGCCGATCGTCGGCTCGTCGAAGACGTAGGTGACGTCGGTGAGCGAGGAGCCGAGGTGGCGGATCATCTTGACGCGCTGCGCCTCGCCGCCCGACAGCGTGCCCGCGGGCCGTTCGAGCGAGAGGTAGCCCAGCCCGATCTCCACGAACGAGTCGAGGGTCTGCCGCAGCGTCGTGAGCAGCGGCGCCACTGACGGCTCGTCCAGGCCGGCCACCCATTCGGCCAGGTCGCTGATCTGCATCGCGCACGCGTCGGCGATGCTGACTCCCCCGATCCGCGACGACCGGGCCGCCTCGCTGAGCCGGGTGCCGTCGCACTCGGGGCAGACCGTGAAGGTGACCGCCCGGTCCACGAAGGCCCGGATATGCGGCTGGAGGGCCTCCCGGTCCTTGGAGAGGAACGACTTCTGCACCTTGAGGACGAGCCCCTCGTAGGTCAGGTTGACGCCGTTGACCTTGACCTTCACCGGCTCCTTGTAGAGAAAGTCGTGCATCTCCTGCTTGGTGAACTTACGGATCGGCTTGTTCGGGTCGAGGAAGCCCGACTCGATGAAGATCCCCACCGTCCACCAGCCGTCCACCTTGTAGCCGGGGATGGTGATCGCGCCCTCGGCGATCGACTTGGAGTCGTCGAAGAGCCGGGTGAGGTCGATGTCGGAGACCGTGCCCCGGCCCTCGCAGTTCGTGCACATGCCGCCCGTACGGCTGAAGGTCGCCTTCACGGCCTTGGCGGCACCGCGCTCGACCGTGATCGCACCGCTCGCCCGGACCGAGGGAACGTTGAAGGCGTACGCGCCGGGCCCGCCGATGTGCGGCTGCCCGAGCCGGCTGAAGAGGATGCGCAGCATGGCGTTGGCGTCGGTGGCGGTACCGACCGTGGAACGGGGATCGGCGCCCATCCGCTGCTGGTCAACGATGATCGCGGTCGTCAGCCCTTCGAGCACGTCGACCTCGGGACGCGCCAGCGTCGGCATGAAGCCCTGCACGAAGGCGCTGTAGGTCTCGTTGATCATCCGCTGCGACTCCGCGGCGATCGTGGCGAACACCAGGGAGCTCTTGCCCGAGCCGGAGACGCCGGTGAACACCGTCAGCCGGCGCTTCGGGAGCTCGATGCTGACGTCCTTGAGATTGTTCTCGCGCGCACCGTGCACCCGGATCAGATCGTGGCTGTCCGCGGCGTGCGGCGCGGGCGTCTGCGCGCCGGCCCTCGTGGCCATGCTCATCATGTCTCCATCTCTCGGGCGGGGCCGCTACCGCGGCCCCCGTCGGCGCGGTGGCGGCAACGGTCCAATGTCTACCTGATCCACGGCGTGGCTCGGACGGCGTCCCCGCAGGCTGTGGCCGTTCGCGAACCCTGTCCGGTCAGGCTAGGTACCGCCCGGCGGAGGGCGCTTCTTGATTCCTGATCGGTCGGGTCACCTGCTTCGCCAGGCACGACGGAATCCCCGCCGTCGACCGCGCGGCCTCGCGCCGGTAGACGCTGGGCGACATTCCGACCAGCTCGGTGAAACGGGTACTGAAGGTGCCCAGTGACGAGCAGCCGACCGCGAAGCAGACCTCGGTGACGCTGAGATCACCACAACGCAGCAACGCCATCGCGCGTTCGATGCGCCGGGTCATCAGGTAACTGTAGGGCGACTCTCCGTAAGCAAGCCGGAACTGCCGGCTGAGGTGCCCGGCCGACATGTGCGCGCCACGGGCGAGCGCCTCCACGTCCAGTGGCTGCGCGTAGTCCCGGTCGATCCGGTCGCGGACGCGGCGCAACCGTGCGAGGTCGCTCAGACGCTGCGCCGCGGTGGACTTGCTGCTCACCAGGTAAATCGTGCCATATCAAACCAGAACATGCCGCACCGAAGTTGCCTGGTCGGGGGTGGCGTCCGGCCCCCGGAGACAGGCCTACCGTTGTGGCCCGGGACAAGAAAGTGCTCGAAACGAAGCAACCTCCAGGCGATTCGATGGTTCTCATGGCATGACGTTCGACCGAACCTTCACTGCGGCCGGCGCCAGGCGTTCCGAAGGGAGCGCGGCCGACGACGGTGTGGCGGAGCTGTTCCGTGTCCACCACCTGGCGTTGGTCCGGCTCGCGTTGCTCATGCTGGGCGACCGGGCCGGGGCAGAGGACGCGGTGCAGGATGTCTACGCCCGCCTGCATCGACGCCGCTCGCGGGTGCCCGGCTCACCCGACGAACTGCTCGCCTACGCCCGCGCGTCCGTCCTGAACGCGTGCCGGACCCTGCTGCGCCGCCGGGCCCTGATGAACCGGCTGGTCCAGGCACCGGAACCGGTGTGGTCGGCGGAGAACGACGTGCTGATCGCCGATGATCGGCGCCGCGTCCTGCAGGCCCTGCTCAAGCTGCCGCCACGGCAACGCGAGGCGATCATCCTGCGCTACTACCTCGACCTGTCCGAGGCCGAGACCGCCGCGTCCATGGGCGTGCGTCCCGGCACGGTGAAGTCGACAGTGGCACGCGGGCTGAGCTCGCTCGGCGAGCGCTACCAGGAGGAACGATGACCCGTTTGAACGATGATCTCGTGCGTGCGGCACTGTCGGACGGTGCCGGCGTCATCGACCACGACGACCTCAGGCCGCTCGCCGCGCCCGCGCGCCGCCCCCGGCGCCGGCGGTGGGCGATCCCGGCCGGCGCCGCCGTCACCGCACTGGCCGCCGCTTCGGTCGCCGTTCTCGTCGTCGCCGGACCGCACCAGCGGGACGCCGGTGGACCGGCCATGTCCCTGGCCGCCTACGCCGGGGCCGAATACGTCGTGGACGGCGCCTGGCCGAATGGCGGGGAGGAACTGACGATCAGCGAGGTGTCCTCCCGGCGCGTCATCGCGCGTGTCCCCGCCCCGCGCGACTCGTCCGGCTTCCTCGATGCCGCCGGCACCGGAGACAACCGGACGTTCGTCCTCACCACCGCCGCCCCCGGAGCCTGCCGGGTGCGTCTCCATCGGCTGACCCTGCGCGACAACGGCACGCCCGCGAGCGTGAGCGAACTGTCCGGCATCAACCTGACGGGACGGCAGGGAGAGGGATCGAACCAGCTGGCCGTCGCGAAGGGCGGCGAAAGACTGGCCTACTCCACCCTGGGATGCGGCGCCAAGTCGTCCGAAGGACACATCACCGTCGTGGACCTCAGCACCGGCGCCCAGCGGGTCGTCGATCTGCCCCCTGGTGCCAAGGCCAGCGACCTGCGGTGGGCTCCCGACGGGCGGCAGCTCGCCTTCCGCCTGGCAGCGGACGGGTGGGACGGATACCGGCTGAACGTCCTCGACGCGGTCACGGGCGCACGGACCCCGGTGAGTCTCGGCCCGCCCGGGACCCGCTGGAACATCGGCGTCATCGCCCCGGACGGCAGGCACCTGGTGGCCGTGGTGACCACCGGCCGCGAGCGCCGCCTGATCTGGTACTCGCTGATCTCCAAGACCGTGACCCGTCAGGTCCCGCTGGCCCCCGGCTCACCCGACGACCCGGTGATCTCCGGCGGCGGCACCGGGGACGCGCTCGTCATACTGATCGGCGATCGGCTCTACCGCGTCCGGGGCACCCATGTCGAGTCCAAGCAGGTGCCCCCGGGCACCAGTGTCGATCTGACCGGCACCTGGTAGCGGCCGGCGCCCAGCGATCGGCGGTGCCGCTCCCGGCATCGCCGATCCTTCGCGCCGGGCGGCATCCGGAGCCGGGATTTCGAGACACGGCTAGAAGAACGCGGGGCCTCGGCGCAGGACGGTCTCGTTGAGCATCTGCTGGACGTTCTCGCGGACGTGATCGGTGATCTCGAAGACGGTCATCGGGTCGTCGGCGGAGTCGGCGTCGTAGGCGGCCAGCGGCATCGGCTCGCCGAACCGGATCATCCACTTGGACGGGAGCGGAACGAGGCCGGCCGGGCCCAGCAGCGGGAACGTCGGGGTGATCGGGAAGTACGGGAGACCGAGCAGGCGGGCCAGCGGGCGCAGCTCGGCGATCTTCGGGTAGATCTCCTCGGCGCCGACGATGGCGGTGGGGATGATCGGCACGTCCGCGCGCAGGGCCGTCTCGACGAAGCCGCCGCGGCCGAAGCGCTGGAGCTTGTAGCGGTCGGTGAACGGCTTGCCGACCCCCTTGAAGCCCTCGGGGAAGACGCCGACGAGCTCGCCCTTACCGAGCAGGCGGGACGCGTCGGCGGGGCAGGCGAGGGTGTGGCCGGCCTTGCGGGACAGGTGTCCGAGGACGGGCACCTGGTAGACGAGGTCGGCACCGAGGAGCCGCAGGTCGCGACCGGCGTGATCGTGGACGGCGACGGACAGCATGAGCGCGTCGACCGGGATCGTGCCGGAATGGTTGGCGACGACGAGGGCGCCCCCGGCGGGGATGTTCTCCAGGCCGGAGACTTCCACGCGGAACCAGTGCTCGTAGAGCGCGCGGGCGAGCGGCAGGAGGACGGTGCTGTTGAACTCGGGGTCGAAGCCGAACTCGTCGACCTCGTACTCGCCGGCGAGGCGGCGGCGCAGGAAGGCCAGGCCTGCGGCGATGCCGCGTTCGACGGGGCCGCGCTCACCGAAGCCGTGTCCGCCGCGGCCGCGTGCGCCGGAACCGCGCCCGTCGTCATCGCGGGCGGCGGCGATACGGATGACCTGCGCGTCCTCGTCCAGGTGGTCGGCGTTCACGTTCCTCCTCGGCCGAGCACGGCGCCGAGCCGGTCGAGCACGCCGCGTCCGATGTCATGTCCGAGGCCGTGCCCCAAACCTTGGGCGGCGACGAAGTCGGCGAACGCGGTCTCGGATCCGTACTTGGGGCGCCAGGCCAGCTCGTGGACGAGCGCCGAGGTGTCGATGACGCGGCCGTAGGTCAGCCAGCGAAGCAGTTCGGGTGAGAAGCCCGACATGCCGGCGAAGCGCCGTCCCATGTCGGCGAAGACGGCGATCGACTGTGACGGGACGGGGATGAAGGGGCGGCCCGCGCGGCGCAGCGCCTGGGACAGCAGCAGGACGCCGTCGCCCGCGACGTTGAAGCAGCCGGGGTGGTCCTCGACGACCATGCGCCGGAGCACCTCGACGCCGTCGTCCTCGTGCAGGAACTGTAGTCGCGGGTCGAAGCCCAGCACCGTCGGGACGACCGGCATGCGCACGTAGCGGGTGAACCGCGAGTCGACGCCCGGCCCGAGGAAGTTCGCGAACCGCAGCACCGACACCTTCAGGTCGGAGCGGCGCCGCTGGAGCCCGCGGACATAACCCTCGACCTCGACCGCGTCCTTGGCGTAGCCGGACGCTGGCGCCTCGACGGGCTCGTCCCGCTCGGTGAACAGCGCGGGGTCCCTCGGCGAGGAGCCGTAGACGGCGGCCGAGGAGCGGACGACGAGCTTGCGCGTGTCGGGCGAGCGCTGGCATGCGGCCAGGAGCTGCATCGTCCCGATGACGTTGAGTTCCTTCGCCTTCGCCCGCGACGTCGATGCGGAGGTGACCAGGTTGAGGTGCACCACCGTGTCGACGCGCGCCGACGCGATGATCTTCGCGATGTCCGGTGTGCGGATGTCGACGCGGACGAACTCGGTGCGGCCGAGTGACGTTTCGGGTGGCACGGTGTCCACCCCGATGACTCTCTCGATACCCGGGTCGGCTTGAAGGGTGTTCGCGACCCGCGCCCCCAGGAAACGGGACACGCCCGTGACGAGGACGACACGGGCCGCGGCGGCGGGCATGGAGGACACTGTGCGCCCACCCCTTCGGCTGAGTGGCCGGCGTGTTACTTCTTGTTACGACGCTGGATGCGCGTCTTCTTCAGCAGCTTGCGGTGCTTCTTCTTCGCCATCCGCTTGCGGCGCTTCTTGATAACAGAGCCCACGGGACCTCGCTCGGCGTATCGGGTGATGTGCAGGAGACGGGCGTGCCGCAGGCGAGCATCACTCGAAATGCGCGCACGGTCCGTTGCCCAAGGGTACCGCTGTACCGGCGAAGGTCAGGCCGCGGCATGACACGCAGGAGCCGGCACCGCGCCTCGCACGGCGCCGGGCACCCTTCCGCACGGGACGAGCATCGCCCGTCCCGCGTCGTGTCCTGACCGTCCCGGCGCCCGGGACGCCGCGGGCATCGGTGATGCCCCCGTTCCCCCGGGCACCGGCACCGGTGGCCGTTCGGCCACCGGCCGGTCCCTGTCCTTGTTCCCCAGCTCCGGGTCGGCCCTCTCGGTCCGTCCCGGTGCCCCCTGCACGGCCGGGTGTGGAGTTCGTGGCGGGGAGATCACTCATCCCCCGCCCCTACCCGTTATCCGGCTTCGATGTACGCGTCGCGCAGGTAGTCGTGAACGGCCTGCTCGGGAACCCTGAACGAACGGCCCACACGGATTGCGGGCAGCTCGCCTGAGTGGACGAGGCGATAGACGGTCATCTTGGACACCCGCATCACCGACGCCACTTCGGCGACGGTCAGGAACCTGACCTCACTCAGAGGTCGCTCGCCTGAGCTCATCGGACGCCCTCTTCCACACGTGCCGCGCACCGGCCCTTTGGGTGACTTTGATCACGCACGTGTACTTCCTCCAGCGTAAATCGCGTATCGGCAGTCGCAAGAGGGGAGTTCCACCCATTTCTGTATCCCGACCTGACCGGGCGGCCACAGGGCTATGTCCGCACGCAGCGTGGAGCTGACGGCACATGGAGTGGCACGGCGAACGGTTGTCAACCGAAAACAGGCGATGACCTGCGACTCAGGCGCATTCGGTGGCTTCGCGCGGACGCAGGCGCCCCGCTACGGCCGTCACGTCACACGCAGTGACAGGCGCGCGGGCCTTCCCGCCGAGTGAGCGTGGTCAGCCGGATACGGAGAGCCCAACCCGTCCCAGCAGATAGGCCGTCATTGGCGCGTAATGGTGCGGCGATACGCCGTCATCGAGCGGGACGACCACAGCGATCTTGCCTTCCGCGGCGCCGGCAAACAGGGCCGGATCGTTACAGTCCGCGAAACCGACGGTGTCGATGCCCGCCTGACCGGCCGCGCCCGCCCAGCCGTGGTCGGCAATGGCCAGATCCGGCCAAACATCCGATTCTCTTCCCGCTAGATCGCCTGAAGCGGTAGCTGCGGACGCGGGCGGAGTCGCCGCGCCGCCCGTCGCGAGCTCCCGGAGCATCGCCTCCATGGGATGCGGGTCATGCGTGTGATGGGTTCGGCCGCCGTCCTCCAGCATCGCCACACCGCCCTCGGCGTAGACGATGCGACGCCGTTCCACGCCGCCCCAGGTGGAGTCGATCTCGTAGGTCCAGCCCGCGGCCGGGGTCAGGATCCGGCAGCCCGCGTCGGCCAGGACGCGGGCGACGGCCTGGTACACCGGCGTCAGCGTCGCAGGATGGCCGGTGGCGATCAGCACCGTCTCCCGGCGGCGCGCCGCGGCCCCGATACGGTCGCCCATCGCCTCCAGCATGTCGAGCGTGATCTCGGGGTCGATGGTGTCGTCGCCGTACAGGTGCAGCGGATCGGGGTGGACGCCGCAGCGCTCGACCATCATCTCCAGGACGCCCCGCTCCGTCCACGACGGCTTGAGCTCCAGCCCGAGCTGGTAGTACGGGTCGCCGGCCGCCATCTGCCGGTAGTGCGACAGGTTGTTCTGGCGCGGCGTCGCCACGTCGCCCGCGATCCTCGTCTCGACGAGATGCGCGCGCAGCTCGTCCCGTGCCGGAGCCGCCATCACTCGTCCGTCATCGGGTCGAGGCCGTGCTCGGGGAACACCGCCCGCCGCGTCGCCAGCACCGCCTGGTCGACCGGGCTCGCCGGGTCGTAGCCGTTCCCCCACCTGTGCACCTCCACGACACTCGTTCCGTCCGTCATCCGCCTGGGGGCGATCTCGTCGGTCCGCAGCCGGACGAACTCGCGCCACCCGTCCGGCGTCGGGGTCTCGGGCGGGATCGCCGCGCCCGACGCCTCGGCCAGCAGATGCGCCCACGCACGCGGGACGACCTGGACCAGCTCGTAGCCGCCGCCACCGGTCACGATCCAGCGGCCGCCGGCGGTCTCGTGCGCGAGCCGGTGCAGTGCCGCGTACGCGGTGCGCTGGCCGTCGACGCTGAGGGTCAGGTGCGCGAGCGGGTCGAGCGCGTGACCGTCCGCGCCGTGCTGGGTGAGGAGGACCTGCGGACGGAACCGGCGCAGCAGCGGCGGGACGATCGCCTCGAACGCGCGCAGCCAGGGCACGTCGCCGGTACCGGGCGGCAGCGCCACGTTGACCGAGGTGCCCTCGGCGCCCGTACCGCCGGTCTCGTTCGGGAAGCCGGTGCCGGGGAACAGCGTCCGCGGCGTCTCGTGCAGGCTGATCGTCAGCACGCGCGGGTCGTCGTAGAAGGCGGCCTGAACGCCGTCGCCGTGGTGGACGTCGATGTCGACGTAGGCGACGCGCTCGGCGCCGTTGTCCAGCAGCCAGGCGATCGCGATGGCGGGGTCGTTGTAGACGCAGAATCCGCTCGCGGCGCCGCTCAGCGCGTGGTGCAGCCCGCCGGAGATGTTCGCGGCGTGCTCGGCCTCGCCCGTCCACACCGCCTCGGCCGCCGCGACCGATGCGCCCGCCACCAGCGCGGACGCATCGTGCATGCCGAGGAAGACCGGGTTGTCGGGCGTACCGAGCCCGTGCCGCTCGTCGGGGAGCCCGGTCTCGCCCGCATGCTTGACCGCGGCGATGTAGGGCTCCTCATGGACGAGCCGGAGCAGCTTGTCGTCGGCCGCATCGAACCTGGCGACCCGGACGTTCGCCCGGTCGTGCAGACCGAGCTCGCGGGCCAGCGCCATCGTCAGCTCGACCCGGACGGGGTTCATCGGATGACCTGGACCGAAGTCGTAGGCGACGAGCCGGTCGTCCCAGAGGATCTTGAGTCCGCAGCTCGCCGGTGGGGTTGGCGGGGACGCGGCGGGACTGCTCATGACCTCACGGTATCGCGCGGGCAGCGTGGCGCGGATCACACGCATCGGGTGAACGGCCCGAGACCGGACAGTCCACGCGACCAATGTGTGACGTGCATTACCTCATAGATATGGGCATATCTGTAACACAGCAGAGACAGCAAATGGGGTGGAGATGGATTCGGTCGAGGTGACCCCCCTGCCGCCGACCGGCGCCGAGCGCGAGGCGGACACCGGCTGCCGTGAACCGGCTGTTCACACGCGTGAGCCGAGCGTCCGGAGCCGGGCGATCAGCGGGGTGATCCGGTTCGGCGTCCGGCCGTTCGTCCACCGCCTCCCCGGCCACGCCGGCGGCATCCGCACCGCCCGTTCGACCGTGGACGCGGCGTCCCTGCTGATGCGGCACACGTCCCGCGTGCGCGTCCTGCCACTGCACGACCCGCAGGTCGGGGCCGGCCCCGCGATGCGTCCGATCAGCGGGGAATGGGTCGTCCCGTGTGCGGGCGACGCCGCGGACGCGGCGGTCCTGTACCTGCACGGCGGCGGCTATGTCGTCTGCTCGCCGCGCACCCACCGGCCGATCACCTCGCGGCTGGCGCTCGACACCGGGCTGCCCGTCCTCGTCCCCCGCTACCGGCTGGCGCCCGAGCACCCGTTCCCCGCGCCGCTGGAGGACGCGGTGGCGGCGTACCGGTGGCTACTGGCGAGCGGTGTCCCCGCGTCCGGGGTCGTCCTGGCGGGCGACTCGGCGGGCGGGCACCTCGCCGCCGCGCTGTCCGCCGAGATCTGCCGGACCGGGCTTCCGGCGCCGGCCGGGATCGTGCTGTTCTCCCCGTGGGTCGATCTGACCTGCGAGCTCTCCACCCGCGCCCAGCGCGGCGCCCGCGACCCCTACATCAGTGCCCGCATGGCCCAGCGGATCGCCCGCCTCGTGGTCGGTCCGGCCGGGTTCGACGACCCCCGGCTGGCCCTGCTGACGTGCGCGTGGAGCGACGCGCCGCCCGTCCTGATCCAGGTGGGCGGTGCCGAGGTGTTGCGTCCCGAAGCGGAGGCACTCGCGGACGCCCTGCACCGCGCGGGCCGCGCCTGCGAACTCCAGGTGTGGAAGGGGCAGATGCATGTCTTCCAACTCCTGAACCGAGTACTGCCGGAGGCAAGCGCCGCAATGCAAGAGACGGCCCGCTTCGTCCGAGCCGTCACGACCAGGGCGAACGCGCCCGACGCAGAGGCCGTCGCCTAGGACCTGCCACACAGCCTCAGCCATCACGCGATGTCGCGCTCGCCCAAGCACGGTCAAGGGCGAGCCGCCAGGCGAGCTCTTGGGCCGGGATTGAGATCAACACAGTGCCGTCACCGGGTCCAGGCGGGCGGCGCGGTGGGCGGGCGCGGCGCCGAAGACGACGCCGATCGCCGTGGAGACGGCGAAGGCGAGCGCCGGGGACCACCAGGCGATGGCGGTGGGGACGGGCGAGAAGGTCGCGATGGCCAGCGCGGCGCCGACGCCGAGGAGGATGCCCGCGGCGCCGCCGAGGGTCGTCAGCAGCACGGCCTCGACGAGGAACTGCGCGAGGATGTCGCCCTGCCGCGCGCCGAGCGCCTTGCGGAGGCCGATCTCCCCCGCCCGCTCCCGGACGCCCACGAGCATGATGTTGGCGACGCCGACGCCGCCGACGAGGAGCGAGATCGCGGCGATGCCGGTCAGGACGCCGGTGAGCGCGCCGAAGACCTTCCCGACGGTGCCGAGGAGCTGCGTCCGGGTGATCGCGGAGAAGCTCTCGCCGCGGTACTTGCGCTGCAACGCGTCCACCATCTCGGTCTGCAGGCGGGGAACGTCGTCCTTCGTCTGGGCCCGGACGGCGATGTAGTCGACGCGGGTCACCCCGAACATGCGCTGCGCGGTCGTGATCGGGACGTGCGCCTCCGAGTCGCGGCCAGGACCGGACACCTGCCCGACCTCCTCCAGCACGCCGACCACGCGGAACCGGGTGCCGCCCGCCATGGACACCTGCCGTCCGAGGGGGTCGGCGTCGCCGAACAGCCGTTGCGCGACGCCGGACCCGAGCACGACCACGCGGCGCCGCGTCTCCACGTCGGTACGGGTGAGGTAGCGGCCCCGGCGCAGCGGGCGGTCGAAGACGGCGCGGAGGTTCTCGTTCGCGCCGACGACCCCCGCGGACACCTGCTCGTGCCCGGCGCGGAGTGTCTCGCCAGAGCCGAGCGCGACCGCGATGTCGCTCTCGTCGCCGGTGACGCGGCCGAGATAGCCGACGTCCTCCAACCGCATCCGGCTGATCGTGGGCGCCGACCGCGCGAACCCGCCGGGTGCGACGAAGATGACGTTGGAGCCGAGCCCTTCGATCTCGGACCGGACGAGATCGCGGGCCCCGGTGCCGATCGCCACCAGGACGACCACCGCGGCGACGCCGACGACCACCCCGAACATCGTCAGGACGCTGCGGAGCCGATTGCCGCGCAGCGCGTCCGAGGCGACCCGGACCGACTCGGTGAACCTCACCCCCGCTCCCGCCCCGCGCGTTCCTTGCGCCCGGCGCCGTCGTCGTGCTCGATCCGGCCGTCGCGGAGCTGGACGCGGCGATGGGCACGGCCGGCGATCTCGGGTTCGTGGGTGGCCAGCACGACGGCGACGCCGCGTTCGGCGTTGAGGTGTTCGAGCAGGTCCATGACGTCGTGGCCGGTGCGGCCGTCGAGGTCGCCGGTCGGCTCGTCGGCGAGGATGACGCAGGGGTCCGTGACGAGGGCGCGGGCGATGGCCACGCGCTGCTGCTCGCCGCCGGACAGCCGGCCCGGCCGGTGGCCGAGGCGGTGTTCGAGGCCGACCAGGGTCAGCGCCGCGGTGGCGCGGCGGCATCGTTCTGCCCGCGGCACCCTGCGGTAGACCAGCGGGAGCGCGACGTTGTCGCGCGCGCTCGTCCGGGCCAGGAGGTGGAACGACTGGAACACGAAGCCGATGTGGGTGTTGCGCAGGTCGGCGAGTTCGCCTGCGGAGAGCGCGGCGACGTCCCGTCCGGCGATGCGCACAAAGCCGGAGGTCGGATGGTCCAGGCATCCGAACAGGTGCATCAGTGTGGACTTGCCCGAGCCGGACGGTCCGACGATCGCGACGAACTCGCCCTCGTCGATGCTCAGGTTCACCGCGTGCAGCGCGGCGACGTCGACACCGTCCACCCGGTACGTGCGGCTGACGGCGACCGCCTCCAGCACGGGCCCGCTCATCGCGTCCCCGGCGTCATGGCAGCTCCTGTCCCTGTTCGACGGAGTCCGCGCCGTGCACGACGATCCGCTCGCCTTCCCGCAGGCCGCGCGTGATCTCCACGGTCGCGTCGCCCCGCACGCCCAGCCCGACCACCCGGCGCTGGGCGCGGCCGCCGGAGACGACCCAGACGACCGGCTCCCGTCCGCTGCTGACGACGGCCGCGGACGGGACGGACAGCACGCCATGGACGTCGCGGACGTGCAGGGAGACCGTGGCGCTCATGCCCGGCTTCGGCCACGGGGCCGCCGCACCGTCCGCGAGGGTTCCGGGACTGAGCGCGAGGGTCACCTTGTAGGTGACGCCGCCTTCGTTCGCCTCCTTCGGGGTCGACCCGACGCTGGTCACCTTCGCCGTGTACGTCCCGCTGGGGACGGCGTCGAACGCCACGTTCGCCTGCATGCCCTCGCGGACCTGGAGGACGTCCGTCTCGTCCACGTCGGCGCCGAGGGAGAGCGTCGAGACGTCCGTGACCGTGATGACCGCGTCACCGGCCGAGACGGGAGACCCCGTGGCGATGGGCGCGCCGTCCTCGCCGCCGACGGCTCCGAGACTCCCGAACCCCGCCAGGCCGCCCCGGGACTGGAGTGGCCGTGGGAGCCGGTCGGCGAGGCCGCTGAGTCCGGGCGCGCTGCCGGCGGGCCCGCCGAGCCCGATGACACCGTCGAACGGCGCCTTGATCGTCAGCGCGCGCACCGTGCGCTCGGCCGCGTCGAGCGCCGCTCGCGTCTGCACCCGCTGCGCGGCGGTGATCGAGGAGATCGTCGTGTCGAGGGTGCCGAGCCCGGCGTTCATCCTGGTCACGGCGGCGCGGGCGGCGTCGGCCGCGGTCCGGTACTCGGTTTCGGCCCGGGTGATCCCGGTGAGGACGAGGGCGCGCTGCTGCGGGTCGGTGATGCTCTGCGCGGCCAGGCGCGCCTGGGCGAAGCCGTCGCGGGCCGTCTGGTCCGTCCGGCGCTGAAGCTCGGTGAGGTCGATTCCGGCGGGCACGGGTGCGCCGCCGGCGGCGACGCGGTCCGCCTCGCGCGCCCGGGCGAGCCGCTGCTCGGCGTCCGGTGAGCTGATCTTGGCGAGGGCGGCACCCGCGCGGACGTGATCGCCGTCCGTCACGTACAGGCGTTCGACCGTCCCGTCGGCGGGCGCGCGCAGGACGGCCGTGGCCCGTCCCGACGCCGTACCGGGGGCCTCGACCATCGCGGAGACGTCGGTCCTGGCGACCGCGCCGATCCGCGGCCGCCGCCCGTGGTCCTCCCCCGTGCACGCGCCGAGCGCTCCGGCGAGCAGGACGCCGATCATGGCCAGTCTGAGGTGGCGGGGGGCGACCGGGGCATCATGAGAACGTTCCCGGCCATGCCGGGACGAACGGCCCAGTGAGGGCATGGTTCCCCGTGGGTTAGAAGGGACTCGCGTGCTCGCGTGCTCGGGACCTCGCACCGCGATCCGCAGGACCTGTCAACACGAACCCGGCCAGCGCGGCCAGCGTGGCGATGCCCTCCCCGACCAGGCTGATCGTCTTGTCGCTGTACCAGACGGGCTCGTGCATGTCCGGCAGCGGCCCGATCGCGCCCACGTCGACGTAGTAGTACAGCAACAGCGCCCCGACGGCGCTCGCCGCGACGACGAACGCCAGCGCGTACGACCACCGGCGCGCGTACGTCAGGATCACCACGGCCGTCACGGCCGCGACCGCGGCCTGGATCCGGAACAGCGTGTCGCCATCGATGGAGCCCCCCTGGACATACGCCATGTCGGGGGCGAACCTCCAGTGCACGATGGCATCGGCCGCCAGTCCCGCGGCCACGAGCAAGCGGAGGAAGAGTCCCATACCCCTTACACGGGCGCGACCCCCACCCTGGCTCAATTGTTGAGAAATGAACTTCACCACGGCGTTCGCCCCCCTTCCACCATCCAGGGGGATTTGTGCCCGATTCGGGGGACCCTAGCCCGCCGGAACCGCACACCCTGGCCGGGGGATCAACCGCTCGCGAGTTCCTGACCCCGGTTCCGAGCGGCCTCGATCGCCTCCAGCACGGCCGCCCGGACCCCGTGCCTCTCCAACTCGCGGATCGCCGCGATCGTCGTCCCGCCCGGGGAGGTGACGGCCTCGCGCAGCAGGACGGGATGCTCGCCGGAGTCGCGCAGCATGACCGCGGCGCCGACCGCCGACTGGATCACCATCTCCAGCGCGGCCGCGCGCGGCATGCCGAGCAGGATGCCCGCGTCCACCATCGCCTCGACGAGGTAGTAGAAGTACGCCGGCCCGCTGCCGGACAGCGCGGTCGCGCCGTCCTGGAGCGACTCGGGGATGCGCAGCACCTTCCCGACCGGTGACAGCAGTTCCTCCGCCAGCTTGAGATGCTCCTCGCCCGCGTGCGCCCCCGCGGAGATCACGCTCATCGCCTCGTCCACGTGGACGGGCGTGTTCGACATGACGCGCACGACCGGGACGCCGTCCGGAAGCCGCTGCTCGATGAACGGGGTCGTGATGCCCGCCGCCATCGAGATCACCAGCCGTCCGGGCGGGACGTGCGGGCCGACCTCGTCCAGCAGGGCGCCCATGTCCTGCGGCTTGACCGCCAGCACGAGCGTACCGGCGCGCTCCGCCGCCTCCACGTTCGTGACGATCTCGACGCCGTACCGCTCGCGCAGCAGTGCGCCGCGCTCCTCGCGGCGCGCGGTCGCCATCAGCTCGGACGGGCGCCGCCCGGCCCGGAGCACTCCGGACAGCAGCGCCTCGCCCATCTTCCCGGCACCCAGAATCGCGATCATCGGCATACCTTGACGTGGGGTTTCAACGACCGGTCCACCCTATAACCGGGCGCCGCCGGGATTGCGCGGGGTCAGGCGCGGCCGACAAGGGAGCGCATCAACAAACGGAGGTTGCCCGGCCTCTCCGCGAGGCGGCGCATGAAGTACCCGTACCACTCCTGGCCATAGGCGACATAAACACGAACCTGCGCGCCCTGCCCGGACAGCCGCCTCTGCTCCTGCGGGCGAATGCCGTAGAGCATCTGATACTCGAACGTGTCGGCGTCGCGCTCGTTCAGGACGGCCAGCGCGCCGGCGACATCGATCAGGCGCGGATCGTGCGTGGCCAGCATCGGGTATCCCTTGCCCGCCATCAGAATCTTCATACAGCGGACGAAGGACTTGTCGATGTCCTCCTTGCCGGTGAAGGCCACCTCATCGGGCGCCGCATAGGCGCCCTTGCACAGCCGTACGCGGGAACCCTCGTACGCCAATTCGGCACAGTGTTCCTCTGCACGCCGCAAGTACGCCTGTATGACGGCACCCGTGTCGGGGAAGTCACGGCGCAGTTCGTGGACGATCCCGAGCGTGGAGTCGACCGTGGTGTGGTCTTCCATGTCGAGCGTGACCGTCGTACCGGCGGAACGAGCGGCCGTGCAGATAGTGCGCGCGTTGTCCAAGGCGAACGCCTCGTCCAACGTCTGCCCGATCGCGGACAGCTTCACCGATACTTCCGCGCGCGCGCCGAGATGCGCAGCGCCCAGCCGTTCGAGCAGTTCGACATAGCCCCGGACGTTCGCCTCGGTGCCCTCCCGGTCGAGCGTGTCCTCGCCGAGCACGTCCAGGCTGACGAGCAGCCCCTCGCCGGTCAGCCCCTCCGTGACACGCGCCGCGTCGTCGATCGTCTCGCCCGCGATGAAACGGCGGACCACGTCGCGGGTGAACGGCGCGGTCTCCACGACCCTGCGCGCGCCGCCGCTGCGCGACGCGGCCAGCAACGCCTGTCGAAGCACTGGTGAACCCCTCGTCCTGCGTCCTCGTCCCCAGGGTATGCCCGGAAGGGGACCGCGATCACGAGACGGTGCCGAGGCTGTTGCCGCCCCCGTGCTGCCGGACGTACTCGGGCATCCCCGCGGACTTCACCGCTTCGAACAGCGCCTTCGACTTGGCGGGGTCCAACAGGACGACGCTCTGCTTGCCGCGCGTCCCGGTACCGCGGAACGGCGTCGTCATGAACGTCACGTCCGAGGGACGCAGATGCCGCAGGCTCAGCGCGAGCGAGCGCAGCTTGCCCCCCGACACGCTCTCGTCCACGCTGATCGACTTGGTGAACGCGGACAGGAACCGGTCGAGCTTCAGCGGGTTGGTCAGCGTCCCGCCGTCCGCGGCCTGCTTGGCGAGCGCGCTGAGGAACGCCTGCTGCCGCTTGATCCTGTCGAAGTCGCCGTTCGGCAGGTTGTAGCGCTGCCGGACGAACAGCAACGCCTTCTCCCCGTCGAGTTTCTGCCGCCCCGCCGTCCAGTTCACCTTGCGGGCCGGGTCGTACACGCTCTGCTTGATGTCGACGGTGACGCCGCCGAGCGCGTCCGTCATCGACTTGAAACCCTCGAAGTCGATCGCACCGTAGTGGTCGACGCGGACGCCGGTGAGGTTCTCCATCGTCTCGATGAGCAGCTTCGGCCCGCCGAACGAGAACGCCGCGTTGATCTTCTGGTTGCCGTAGCCGGGAATCTCCACCCAGGAGTCACGCGGGAAGGACACCACGTAAGCCTTGCTGCGATCCGCCGGAAGGTGCAGCAGCATGATGGTGTCCGTGCGCTGCTGGCCCGGCTTCCACACCTGCCCGCCGTCCCCGGTCGTGGCGGCGTCGGCGCGCGTGTCCGACCCGACGAGCAGCCAGTTCTCCGTACCCGCCACATTCGGACCCGGCCGCTTGGCGCCCTGGTCCGGCATCACGCCCTTGATCCGGTCGATGTTGCCGTTGTAGGACGACTGACGCTGCCAGACGAGCCCGCCCAGGCCCGCCACGACCAGCGCGAAGAACACCCCGACCGCGATCAGGACCCGCGGCCAGCGGCGCTTGCGCGGCTTGCGATGCCCCTTGGCCCCGTCGTCATCGGCACCGCCGAGCGTCCCGAGAGCGCCGAGACCGGACGGCTCGTCCGCGACGCCCGGGGCCCCATGCGGCGGCGGGGACACGTCGGACGGAAGCGGTGCGGGCGGTCCGGCGGGGTCTCGGGGGGTCATGGCGCCGGAGATTACCAGCCGTTCCTGGACGCGAAGGCCCGGATCGGCGCAGGTGTCCGGATCAGGCGGTCCTGCGGCGCAATGTCGCGGCGCCGAACAGCAGGGCCACGATCGTGAACCCGGCGATGACGGCGACGTCCACCGCGAGGGTCCCGGTGAAGTCCGGCATCCGGCTGATCTCCTGCATGCCCTCCACCGCGTACGTCAGCGGCAGCACCTTCGAGATCGCCTCCAGCCAGGACGCCATGTCGTCCCGCGGCACGATCAGCCCGCACAGCAGCATCTGCGGCAGAACGAAGGCCGGCATGAACTGGACGGCCTGGAACTCCGTCCGCGCGAACGCGCTCGCGAACAGGCCGAGCGCCATGCCGAGCAGCGCGTCCAGCACCGCGACGAGCACCAGCGACGCCAGCGACCCGTTCAGGTCCAGGCCGAGCCACGTCAGCGAGATCAGCAGGACGACCCCGACCTGCACCAGCGTGATGACCCCGAACGCCAGCGCGTAGCCGAACAGCAGGTCCAGCTTGCCCGCCGGCATGGTCATCAGCCGCTCCAGCGTCCCGCCCGTCCGCTCGCGCAGCGTCGCCACGCTCGTCACGATGAACATGATCAGGAACGGGAACAGGCCGAGCAGCATCGGACCGACCCGGTCGAACAGCGCCGGCTGGTCGAACACGTACCGCAGCAGGATCATCAGCAGGCTGGGCACGCCGATCAGCATGCCGAGCGTGCGGTGGTCGTTCTTGAGCTGGGCGAGGATGCGCCGCATCGTCGCCAGCGTGATCGCAAGGCTCATGTCGGGCTCCCCGCCCTCTCGTTGATCAGCCGGAGGAAGGCCTCCTCCAGGTCCGCCGAACCCGTCTGGGATCGCAGTGCCTCGGGCGCGCCGTCCGCGAGGATGCTGCCCTCCCGCATCAGCAGCAGCCGGTCGGTGCGTCCCGCCTCGTCCATCACGTGGCTGGACACGACCAGCGTCGTGCCACGATCGGCCAGCTCGCGGAACAGCTTCCACAACTCCTGCCGCAGCACCGGGTCGAGCCCCACGGTCGGCTCGTCCAGGACGAGCAGTTCCGGTGTGCCGAGCAGCGCCACCGCGAGGTTCGCCCGGCTGAGCTGGCCACCGGACAGCGTCGACACGACCTGATCCCGGTGCTTGCCGAGCCCGACCTCGTCGATGACCCGCGCCACGTCGCTGCGCGGCGCACCCAACACCGACGCGAAGTATCGGATGTTCTCGGCGACGCTCAGATCGGCGTACACAGCGGGCGTCTGCGTCGCGTACCCGACCCGCCGCCGCAACCCCCGCGCCCCGGCCTCGTCCCCGAGCACGGTCACCGTCCCGCTCTGGACGATCTGAACACCGACCAGGGCCCGTATCAACGTCGTCTTCCCGCAGCCGCTCGGACCGAGCAACCCCACGACCGAGCCCTCCGGCACGTCGAAGGTCAGCCCATGCAGCACTTCCCGGCCCCCGCGCGCCACCCGGAGGTCGCGCACGCTGACCGCTGCACTAAAACTCATCATGTGTTGAATTTAAGCGACCACCCCATCCCGGTCAAGCCCTCTGGACCCAGACATGCGAAAACCCCTGCCAGGCGGCGTGAAGCCCAGCAGGGGTTGGAGACTCAGCCCGAGTCCGACGCTCAGGCGGCGGTCAAGGTCGTCTCGGCACTTGAGTCACTGGCGACTCGGACTACAGATGAGGGCTGGACGTCAGCGCGCAAAGCTCCCGCACGGCCGCCCGATCCCGCCGCTCGACCGGAACGGCACGCACAACGGCCTTCCCCGTCTCAGTGATCATGTGGCTCCACCGGGACGGCGGCAACGCGGCAAGGATCTCCGCAGCCTGCCGAGCACCGCGATCGATCCCCCCGTTGACCACCGTGCACAGGGCCGCTTGAAGCTGGTTCTGAGTCACATACGGATGATCGCCAGTGCGACTTAGAACGGCTAGGGAGTTGGCCAACGCGGCCTGAACTGGACCTTCATCTCCTGCGCCAGCGGAGATCACGAGGCTGGCAAATTGGAGCTGGCCACCTGTCCAGTAGTCCTGCATGATGTCGCACCGGTTGCTGACGGCCGGAAAAAGATCCTCGCAGGTCCGGAGCGCGTTATTGGCCTCCTCGTGTCGCCCGAGGGCACTGAACGCCTTTGCTTCCGAGCACTTCAGCAGTGCACTTCCCAGTGAACCCTTGGCGCCAGCGATGTGTTGGTAATTCTGGACGAGGTGAAGCACTAACGCGGGGCTCCGCTGCCCATACCGCGCATGCCCTGTTTCGGTGGCGCGCACGCCGAGCCGCAATTCGAGGTCTCCGGTCGCGTCGGCGGCGGCCCTGGCGGTGCGCCACCAGCGGATAGCGGGCCCATGGTCTCCGAGCCTGGTCAGCACGTTGGCGTACAGCGTTGCCAGCGACGCCTGAACCCGCTGTAGTTCGGTGCGCTCGCCGACGTCGGCCGCCTTGAGTTGGCGGTCCAGTGCGAGGAGATCGATCACCAGTTCTCGGCGGGCGTCCTCAGGCGGCTGGGTGCGGATCGCGTGCAGATGATCGTCACAGGTCAGATGCCAGTCATCAAGGTCACGAGGGGCGATCGTCAATGCGAGATCGACGAGGCGGCCCAACGGCTCGGTTCCGAGCGCCCCCGCACTCATCCCCAGCGCGGCGAGTTGCAGCAGTGCGCGACGCTCCATGTCGTCGTCCCAAAGGTCAGGATTGATGCCAAGCATCACGGTACCCGCGGCGGCGGCGCCCGACCGCTTCGGCTTCGGGGGATCCGGTCTGAGCGCGGCGAGCGATCCGTCCGCGCCGAGGATCTCGTCAAAGCGGGCTGCCATCTCCTCCGAGGGCATCCGTAAACCCCGGACAAGCCTGGACACATAACCGTCATCACACGGGACGAGGTTGGACAACTTGCGCTGGCTGATCTGACGCTCGGCCATCAGCTCGCAGAGCTTCTCTCCGAAAGTCTCCATCGACCCATCCCGTTTCGACCCGAATACCCCTACTGCCTGCCGCTGTCGGGCGCTCCTCGGCAGGTGACAGTGCCTTTCACGCTAACCGCGGATCGAGCCTCGCGGAGGCCGAACGCCGTCACCACGAAAAAGGGGCCGCGTCGGTACGCCGAACCGGAATGAGGCAAGTCGACTGTGGCTTACAGATGAGGGCTGGACGTCAGCGCGCAAAGCTCCCGCACGGCCGGCCGATCCCGCCGCTCGACCGGAACGGCACGCACAACGGCCTTCCCCGTCTCAGTGATCATGTGGCTCCGCCGGGACGGCGGCAACGCGGCAAGGATCTCCGCAGCCTGCCGAGCACCGCGATCGATCCCCCCGTTGACCACCGTGCACAAAGCCTCGTGAAGACGGACGTTCGCGGCGTACTGATAGCCACGAGTGTTGGCCAGCACGATCTCGCGTTTCTCATCGGCCTCCGACTCGCGCCCGGCACCCGCGTGGACCCAGCTGGCCGTGAAATGCACGACGTTCTCGCTCCTGTGGGTTGGGAGGATGCCGCCCCGTGCCTGCCCGCCAGCGGAGTCGGTAAAGGAATCCAACGCCGCCCTGGCTTCGCCATGCCTGCCTTGCAGGGTGAGCACCTTGGCTCGCGTTCCAGCAAGATCTGCTTTCCTGCAGGACGGCGCAGGGCCGGCGAGTCGTTCCGCGGCGTCGATCAGTTGCAAGATGATCGCTGGATCGCGTTGGCCGTACAGCCCGAACTCGGCCTCTTCGCAGCGGACCATCAGCCGCAGATCAAGATCGCCGGTCATATCGGCGGCGGCCTTGGCCGTCCGCCACCAATGGATGGCGGAGTCGTGGTCGCCCAGGCGGGTGAGCGTGTCGGCGTACATCATGGAAAGTGCAGCCACGATCCGACGCAACTCGATCGCTTCCCCCGGCGCGCCCGGCTCTGCGGCCTGTATCTGACGCTGGGCTGCGACCAGATCGACCATCAGCCCATCGCGGGCCTGCGCGGGCGGACGAGTAAGGATCGCGTACAGGCGATCCGCCAGGGTCAGGTGCCACTCATCGACACCACGAGGTTCGCTGTTGAGCGCCAAGGCGAGCAGTTGACGGACCGGTTCCCCGGTTGAGCCGAGCGCGCCTGCGCTCATCCCTAACGCGGCGAGTTGCAGCAGTGCGCGACGCTCCATGTCGTCGTCCCAAAGGTCAGGATTGATGCCAAGCATCACGGTACCCGCGGCGGCGGCGCCCGACCGCTTCGGCTTCGGGGGATCCGGTCTGAGCGCGGCGAGCGATCCGTCCGCGCCGAGGATCTCGTCAAAGCGGGCTGCCATCTCCTCCGAGGGCATCCGTAAACCCCGGACAAGCCTGGACACATAACCGTCATCACACGGGACGAGGTTGGACAACTTGCGCTGGCTGATCTGACGCTCGGCCATGAGCTCGCAGAGCTTCTCTCCGAAAGTCGCCATCGACCCATCCCGTTTCGACCTGAATACCCCTACTGCCTGCCGCTGTCGGGCGCTCCTCGGCAGGTCGCAGTGCTTTCACGCTAATCGCGGATGGGGTCTCGTGGAGGCCGAACGGTGACACCAGACACAGAGCGGCCCGGGCCGGTGCGCCAACACCGGGGGTTCCCGGGCATGACCGGAAATGAGGTCCGGCTTATGCGAGCCGTAGCGTCCGCTCCCGAGATCGAAGCGAAGAAGGCGGCGCTCCGAGAAGAGTTCCCTTCGTGGTCGATCATCCACACCACCGACACCGGCCGATGGTGGGCGACACGGGTGACCCTTGTCAGCGAGGACCTGTCGCGCATTGAAGGCGCCACCTTCGACGCCGACACGGCCGAGGAGCTGCGCACGATGCTGCGCGAGGGCGACGACGCCGGGAAGGAACGATGACCGGGCGCAATGAGATCAGGCGCGCCCTGTCCGAGGACTTCCCCACCTGGCTGATAGAGGTGAGCGAAGAGGCGACGCTCGGCGTCCGCTGGCAGGCGGGCCGCGCTCTCGCACCGGGGCATGGCGGGATCATCGGCATGTGCAGCGACAACCACGCAATGCTGCGTGAACTGCTGGACGAGACGGACGCGATCGACTCCCGGCATGCCATCCGCGACCTTGCCGCCGGACTGCGCGAACGCGACATCACCGCGCATGTCTACGGGACGACCCTACTGGTCACCGGACTCGACGCCCGCGAACAGCTGATCACCTGCAAGCGCGGGCTATTCCGCTGGGCGTCGGACGGCCGGGAGATCGGCCCCATCGTGGAAATGCGGGCGGCGATCGAGCAGATCGCGAGGGACGGCCAGTGACCACCGCCCCCTATCTCGATCTGCTCGCGCGAGTCCTGGCCACTGAGGGATGGACGGTGCGCCGCCGCTATGACCGGGCACCTGCACGGCTGCATGTGCTCTCGCCCTGTCTCCCGACGATCGGGGAGAGCATCCGTGTCGCGGCGGGCGAGGGCGGAGTCCCCTGGTTCATCGACTCCACCGGCGCCACCCTGGCCCCCTGCCACGACCTCCCCGGAGCTGTCGCACAGATCGGCGCGCGGCTGGCACCGCATGCCATGGCCGCCGCCGTCCGGCGGGCGGGCGAAGAACAGGACGCGCGCCCGTGCTGCCTCATCAGCCGTCTCCGGGCCTCGCTGAAGCGAACCCGAGCCAACGCGCGCAGCCCGGCTACTCCCCCAGATACCTCTGCAAGGTGGGGGCCACCAGGGCGATGACCTCGTCCTCGGTGGCGGAGGCCATCGGTTCGACCTGGAGGACGTAGCGCAGGATCATCAGGCCGATCATCTGGCCGGCGGCGGCCTGCGCGTTGATGAGGGGGACGCCGGTTGCCTGGCCGACGCGTCCGAACAGCGCAGAAGTGACGAACTCGCGTGTCAGGGCGGCGGCGCGCTCGTTGGTCATGGCCGAGCGGAGCATGGCGAGGAGAGGGGCGCGGCGGTCGGCGTCGCCCCAGACCTCCAGGAAGATGCGGACCATGGCCTCGCCGAGCCGGTCGCGGGGTGAGGCGAGGATGCGCGGCAGCAGGACTGACGGGTCCACCGGGAAGCGCATCGCCTCGATGAACACGCCCTCCTTGTTGCCGAAGAAGTGGTGGACGAGGGCGGGATCGACGCCGGCGGCGCGGGCGATGGCGCGCAGGGAGGCTCCGTCGTAGCCCTTCTCTGCGAACAGGTCGCGGGCGGCGGCGAGGATCGTCTCGCGCGTCTCGGTGGGACCGGGACGGCGGCCGGGGCCGCGACCCCGGGCGGGCCGCGCCGGCTCCGTCATCGCGCTCCCCTGCGGGTCACTTCGCCGGCCGCGCTGACCTCCCAGGTACGGTGCGCGGCGGCAAGGTGCAGGCGGGCGAAGGCGAGGGCTTCGGCGAGGTCCTCCATGCGCTCGGCGCGGCTGGACGCGCGGCGGGTGTTGACCTCCAGGACGACGTGCCCGCGGAACCCGCTCTCGGCGAGGTTCTCCAGCATCGGGCCGCAGGGCTGGCCGCCGCGACCCGGGACGAGGTGCTCGTCCTTGTTCGTGATGCCCACCCCGTCGGCCAGATGTACGTGGCGGAGCCGGTCACCGAGACTGTCCGCCATGTCGAGGGCGTCGGAACCCGACACCGCGGTGTGGGAGAGGTCGAGCGTCACGTACGGGTAGTCCTGGTCGACGGGATTCCAGTCGGGGAGGTACATCCCGGCCTCGGCACCGCGCGCCTTGAGCGGGAACATGTTCTCGACCGCGAACAGCACGTCCGTCTCGTCCTGCATGCGGGCAAGTCCCTCGACGAAGTCCTTGGCGTAGTCGCGTTGCCAGCGAAAGGGCGGGTGGACCACCACGACCTCCGCGCCCAGTTCCTCAGCGACCTCCTTGGAGCGCACCAGTTTTCCCCATGGCTCGCGTCCCCAGACCCTCTGGGTGAGCAGCAGGCAGGGCGCGTGGATCGACTTGATGGGCACCTGGTGATAGTCGGAGAGCCTGCGCAGGACGTTGAGGTCCTGGGAGGACGCGTCGGTGGAGACCATCACCTCGATGCCGTCGTACCCCAGCAGCGCGGCGATCTCGAAGGCGCTCGGGACCTTCTCCGGGTAGACCGACGCGGTGGACAGCGTGATCGGCGCGTCCGGCACGCGGAGGACCGGAGTCCCGTCCTCGAAGGACCTGTCTTCGAAGGGCACGGCACCGTTGTGCTGCGGGGTCAAGGCTCCCTCGCCAGGAATGCTCGCTCGGCAATGTTCGTACCGGAAAGCCTATGCGCACTCGGCGGCGATGAAACCCTCGCTCATAGTGATCCTCGTTGCCCTCACCCGGCTCCCGGCGGGTCCACGACATCCCACTACGCTCTGCTTGCGTGGCCGAGATAGCTCCGGGGGCGGTACCGAGCCCGAACATCTGGAACTCCCCGCAGGTGTACGAGGTGGAGAACCGCGCGGTCGATCCGGACGGGGTGCTGGCGGCGGCGATGCGGGCCGTCCGTCCATGGACGGGGGCAACGGTCCTCGACCTCGGCTGCGGTACCGGCTTCCACCTGCCCGTCTTCGCGGACGAGGCGGAGCGCGTGATCGGGGTGGAGCCGCACGCGGGTCTCGCCGCGGCGGCGCGGCGCCGGGTGCGGGACCGTCCGAACGTCACGGTCCGGGTGGGCGTGGCGCAGGCGCTGCCGCTGCCGGACGCGTCGGTGGACGTCGTGCACGTCCGATGGGCGTACTTCTTCGGGCCGGGCTGCGAACCGGGCCTGGCGGAACTGGACCGGGTCGTCCGGCGTGGCGGCGCGATCTTCATCATCGACAACGACGCGACACGGTCCACGTTCGGCGGCTGGTTCCGGCGGAGCCTGCCGAAGTACGACCCCAGGAAGGTGGAGCGGTTCTGGACACGGCGCGGCTACACCCGGGAACCCCTGATGATCCGGTGGTCCTTCCAGAGCCGCGATGACCTGGCGGCGGTGCTGCGGATCGAGTTCCCGCCGGACCTCGCGGACGCCTGCCTGCGCGAGCACGAGGGCCTTGAGGTGGACTACGCGGTCAATCTGTGGTGGCGTTGCCCCTGAGTTACTGACTAGTCGGTCACACCCGGGAGCACGCTCTGGCGACTACTGGACTCCTCGTACAACAATAGATCTCGCAGGCGTTCACGGCGCCGCCCCCCGACCCCGGCCGGCGCCCCATGACCCCAGGAATGGGAGGAACCGGCCATGGGCCGTGCCGCCAGAACGGGCCGTATCGACTCCGGGACGACCCCACGGCGCGGACCGCGGCTCGGTGTCCTCGCCGCCACCACCCTCGGCGCGGTGGGCGCGGCCGGCGCGGGCGCCGGGCTCGCGGCCCAGCGCCGCGCCATGCGCCGCCTCCAACTGCGACCCGACCCCTACGCCGGCGAACCCTTCGGCTCCCTGCGCGGACGCCCCGTCCCCGTCCGCGCGAGCGACGGCACCCGGCTGTACGCCGAGATCGACGGCGAAGACCGCACCGACCTCGCCGTCGTCTTCTCGCACGGCTGGACGCTCACCCAGGACTCCTGGCACTTCCAGCGCAAGGCCCTGCGCGGCCACGGCCGCCTCGTCTTCTGGGACCAGCGCGGCCACGGCCGCTCGGACGGCGGCTCCCGCCACGGCTACGCCATCCACCGGCTGGCACAGGACCTCGCCGCCGTCATCGAGACCACCGTCCCCGCAGACACACCGGTCGTGCTGATCGGGCACTCCATGGGCGGCATGACGATCATGCGATATGCCGACGAGAACCCCGACCTGATCGGCGACAGGATCGTCGCCATCGGGCTGCTGTGCACCTCGTCCGGCGGACTCGGCGAGATCACCCTCGGCCTGCCCGCCCTGCTCGCCCGCGCCTCCCACCGCGTCCTGCCCCGAACACTGCACGCGCTCGGCGCCGGCTCCGCGGCCATCGAGAAGGTCCGCCACCTCGGACGGGAGGGCCGCATCCTGATCAAGGACCTGATCGCCTTCGGCCCCGAGGCCAGCCCCGCCGCCATCGCGTTCGCCGAAGAGATGATGACCGACACGCGGATGGACGCCCTCGTCCACTTCTTCCGCTCCATGATCACCACAGACGTGATCAGCGACTGCACGGCCCTCGGCGGCGCCGACACCCTGGTCATCGGCGCGGAGAACGACATCCTCACCCCGGTCGAACACAGCCTCAAGATCGCCGGCTGTGTCCCGTCCGCACGGCTGGAGGTCATCCCGACCGCCGGACACATGGCCATGTTGGAACGCCCGAACGTCGTAAACGAGCTCATTAGCAGTGCCCTCGGCGTCAGAAACTAGAGCTGTGTTCATTGCAGTGCCCTCGGCATCAGGCGCTGGAGCGCCCTCCTTCAACGGGCACTACGGCGATCGCTGCATCGCTCCCGACTCGCCCCAGAGGGCTCACTCCGCGATCAGGTTCTCGCTTCGCTCGAACCTGGCTTCGCACGCGATCGCAACGTTTCCGGTTGTTGACGGTTCGGGCTCTTACAGCTGGGTGCCTGCGGTTGAGGTCGGTGGCATGTTTCGCGTTGTGTGATGGCGTCCCTTCTGTCGGTGGAGGGCCTTAGGCTTCGCGAATGGCGAAGGCGAAGACGGCTAGGGCGGCCTACCGCTGCTCCGAATGCGGCTGGCAGACCTCCAAGTGGGTCGGACGCTGCGGTGAGTGCCAGACGTGGGGCACCGTCACCGAGGCGACGTCGGCCACCCCGGCGCGGGTGGTCAGTGCCGGGCCGGTCAGTTCGCCCGCGCGTCCGATCGGCCAGGTCGACGTGCGCTCCGCCAAGACCAGGCCCACCGGGCTCGACGAACTGGACCGCGTCCTCGGTGGCGGCATCGTGCCCGGCGCCGTCCTGCTGCTGGCGGGCGAACCGGGCATCGGCAAGTCCACGCTGCTGCTGGAGGTCGCGGCACTGGCCTCCACAGGCCAGGCGGCGGAGACAGAGGGGGCGAGCGTCCCACGCCAGGCGTCGGCCGAGGCGTCGCATTCACCCGTCCTCTATGTGACCGGTGAGGAGTCGGCCCAGCAGGTGCGGCTGCGCGCCGACCGGGTCGGCGCCATCACCGATCACCTCTACCTGGCGGCGGAGACAGAGCTGTCAGCCATTCTCGGCCATATCGACGCCGTCCAGCCGACACTGCTGGTCGTCGACTCCATCCAGACGATCGGCACGTCCGAGGTGGATGGCGCGCCCGGCGGCGTCACGCAGGTCCGCGAGGTCGCCGCCAACCTCATCCGCGTCGCCAAGGAGCGCGGCATCACCGTCGTGCTCGTCGGCCACGTCACCAAGGACGGCGCCATCGCCGGGCCACGCCTGCTGGAACACCTGGTCGACGTGGTCCTCTACTTCGAGGGCGACCGGCACTCCCGGCTGCGCATGATCCGCGCGGTGAAGAACCGCTACGGCCCCACCGACGAACTCGGCTGCTTCGACCTGTCCGAGGTCGGCATCGTCGGGCTGCCCGACCCGAGCGGCCTGTTCCTCACCCGCCGGGACGAACCCGTCCCCGGGACGTGCGTGACCGTCACGCTGGAGGGGCGCCGTCCCCTCGTCGCCGAGGTGCAGTCGCTCGTCGCCAAGTCGCACCTGCCCGCGCCGCGCCGCGCGACCTCCGGCCTGGACACCTCCCGCGTCGCGATGGTCCTCGCCGTCCTCGCCCAGCGCTGCAAGATATCGATGCACGAGCAGGACGTGTACGTCTCCACGGTCGGCGGCGTCCGGCTGACCGAGACCTCCGTCGACCTCGCGCTCGCGCTGGCCGTCGCCGGGTCCACCGTCGAGCAGGCCCTGTCCAACAGCCTCATCGCGCTCGGGGAGGTCGGGCTCGCGGGCGAGGCGCGGATCGTCCCGGGCGTCCAGCGGCGGCTCGCCGAGGCGGCCCGGCTCGGCTTCAAGCACGCCGTCGTCCCGCGCGGCTCCCTCGAACTGGCCGACGGGTCACCGCTGAAACGCGCCGACCCGCAGCTGTCCAGCTTCGAGGGTATGAAGGTGATGGAGGTCGACAGCGTCCAGCAGGCGCTCCAAGTCGCCTTTACCGCGCCGTAACGTTCGTAGCGTCAGAGTATTACGCCACACGTCAGGCGGTTGCGACCAGCGGAGGAACCAGCTCGCGGCCCTCCTCGGTAAACTGACGCCGTCCAGCGACCTCCGGGGGCCAGGTGCCATCACACGACAAGGGTCATGACGAACGACGCCGCGCCACACTCGCCGCGGTTGCCCCGGGCACCCAGATCCGTGACGGACTGGAACGAATCCTCAGGGGCCACACCGGCGGACTGATCGTGCTCGGCTACGACAAACCGGTCGAGGAACTGTGCACCGGCGGCTTCGAACTCGACGTCGAGTTCTCCGCGACCCGGCTGCGCGAACTCGCCAAGATGGACGGCGCCATCGTCCTCGACAGCAGCCACAGCCGCATCGTGCGCGCCGCCGTCCACCTCGTACCGGACTCCTCACTCCCCACGGAGGAGTCCGGAACCCGCCACCGCACCGCCGAGCGCGTCGCCCGCCAGACCGGCTACCCGGTCATCTCGGTGAGCCAGTCGATGCACATCATCGCGCTGTACCTCGACGGCACCCGCTACGTCCTCGAAGACTCCGCGGCGATCCTGTCCAAGGCCAACCAGGCGCTCGCCACACTGGAGCGCTATAAGCTCCGGCTCGACGAGGTCTCCGGCACCCTTTCCGCACTGGAGATCGAAGACCTGGTGACCGTCCGCGACGTCAGCGCCGTCGTCCAGCGTCTGGAGATGGTGCGCCGCATCGCCGACGAGATCGAGGGCTACGTCGTCGAGCTCGGCACCGACGGCCGCCTGCTGTCCCTCCAGCTCGACGAACTGGTCTCCGGCGTCGACGTGGACCGGGAGCTGATCGTCCGCGACTACCCGTCCGCCGACACCCGCGCCCGCGGCGTGAACGCCATCCTCTCGGCGCTGGACGTCCTGTCAGCCAACGAACTGCTCGACCTGTCCACCGTCGCCGAGGTCATGGGCTTCGCCGGGCCGGACGCCCTCGACCTGCCCGTCAGCCCCAAGGGCTTCCGCCTCCTGGCCAAGGTCCCCCGCCTCCCGAGCATGGTCGTCGAACGCCTCGTCGAGCACTTCGGCGGCCTCCAGAAACTCCTCGCCGCCAGCATCGACGACCTCCAAGCCGTCGGCGGCGTAGGCGAATCCCGCGCCCGCAGCGTCCGCGAGGGCCTCTCCCGCCTAGCCGAATCCTCCATCCTCGAACGCTACGTCTAGCTGTGTTTTCCTGGGGGGGGCGACCCCCAGACCCCCGGCTGCGGGCTCGCCACCTCCTCACTCGCTGGCGCTCGTCCGAGGGCGCGGCGCGCCGGGCATGCCCGCTGCGCTCGCAGAGCTCGCTCCGCGTGCCTGTCCCGTAACCGCAGGCTGAGGCTCAACCCTGCCGGGGTGCGGTTCAAGCCGTCGACTGAGGCTCAACCCTCCCGGGTGCGGTTCAGGCCGGTGGCTGAGGCTTCACCTGCCGGGGGGTCTACCGCTTAGGGCTGGGCGGGGCTGGGCTGGGCGGCTAGTTCAGCGGAGGTGGAAGACCTGCTTCTTGGCGCCCTTGACGCTCACGATGTAGGTGCCGGGACGGACTGGGCCGCCGTCGCCCTTGCAGCCGCGCCTGCGGTTCCAGCCGACGCCGTCGACATAAGGGATACCGCGCCGCAGCGTGCGGCGGGCCTGGTCGCCGCCGCGGCACTGCGCCGATGACCAGATCCGATCAGGGCCCGAGGTGACGCGGACGTCCAATGACCCGGCGGTCCAGGTGCAGTCGCTCTTGCCCGCGTTGACCACCGAGACGTGGAATCGCGGCTCCTGCTGTCCGGCGTAGGTGTCGCGGGAGGTGGCCAGGCTGACGACCAGGTTCTTCGCCTCGCAGGGTCCGCCGTCCTCGACGGGGTCGGGCGACGGGGTGACCGTCCTGGTGACGGTGACGGTCGGCATCGCGGTCGGCGGTGGGCGGTTCTCCACCGCGCCCGCGTCCCGGACCCGCCCCCTCTCGCCTCCGCCGCCCGTGCAAGCCCAGGCCAGGACGGCGACCACGACGAGGGCACCGGCCAGGGCGACGGCCCGGCGCCGCCAATACCGATCCAGCCCAGAGCCACCCGAGCCACGTCCGGTATCCGCCCCCATACGGTCAGTATGCATTCGGCGAACCCGCACATAGCCGCGACCCGCCGCGTGCCACAATGGCGATCCGCCATGAACCTCACTTACACAGACCCGATCCTCGACTGGTACGAGACGAACGCACGGGACCTCCCGTGGCGCGCCCCCGATGCCACCCCCTGGGGCATTCTCGTCAGCGAGATCATGCTCCAGCAGACGCCCGTGGTCCGTGTCCTGCCCGTTTGGCACGCCTGGATGGAACGCTGGCCAACGCCGTCCGCACTGGCCGCCGAACCGTCCGGTGAGGCCGTCCGTGCGTGGGGGCGGCTCGGTTACCCGCGCCGCGCGCTGCGGCTGCACGAGAGCGCCCGCGCGATCACCGAGCGGCACGGCGGCCAGGTCCCGTCCGCACACGAGGATCTTCTGGCTCTGCCCGGAATCGGCGCCTACACGGCCGCCGCGGTGGCCAGTTTCGCTTTTCGGCAGCGTCACGCGGTGCTGGACACCAACGTCCGGCGTGTCCTCGCCCGCCTGCTCACCGGCGATGAGTACCCGCCGAAGACCCAGACGAAAGCCGAGATCCGGCTCGCCGAGTCCCTCCTGCCCCTCGACCCGCCGACCGCCGCGCGCTGGGCCGTCGCCGTCATGGAACTCGGCGCCCTCGTCTGCACCGCCCGCACGCCCCGCTGCGTCGACTGCCCCGTCCTCGACAAGTGCGCCTGGCATGCCGACGGTCGGCCCGCCTACGACGGACCGCCCCGCCGCGGCCAAACCTACGCCGGCACTGACCGCCAGTGCAGGGGCCGCCTTCTGTCCGTCCTCCGCGAGGCCGAAGGCCCGGTGGAGAAGCCCGCGCTGGACGTCGTCTGGGCGGATCCCGTCCAACGCGAACGCGCATTGGACGCCCTCATTGCCGACGGGCTGATAGATCCTCTTCAGGACGGCCGGTACGCCCTGCCAGGCTGAAATGAGCGCGCGGTATGGCCATGACCGCCACACCTATGCCCATCGAACCGCTGAAACGCTCGGGGAAGTCGGCCGACGATCCCTGCTTTCTGCCGTGCCGACGAGCACCTCAAGCCGGGCGGGTGTTTTCTGACCAACACCGGCTTGAGGACGCTCGTCCGGCGACCAGCGTGATGCCGGTCAGCGGCGACGCTTTTCGTAGGTGTCCAGGAGACGGCCCAGCTTCCCGAACTTCTCGGTGTAGGTGTACGGGTAGATGCCGGGCGGGGTGGCGGGACGCGACGCGTCGATGTACTGCGTGCCCAGGTTCGAGAAGACGACGATGACGTAACTGCGGCCGCCCTTGCCCGGCAGGGCCCGGACGATACCCGCATCGGCGGCCGTGTTGTTCACCCAGCCGGTCTTGTGCGCGAACGTGACTTCGGCCTTCTTGTTGCACGGACGGACGTCACGACCGAACTTGTTCCCATCGACGGTCACCGTTCCGTCCGTCCCGATCCAGCGGGCCGGGGCGGCGTTCGGGATACCGGCCGCGGGGTATTTACCGCCGCACCGGTTTGTGGACGACAACATGTCGTTGAAGCCCTGCTGGGCGAGTTCGGAACGGAAGAACTTGCGGGACGCGGTGCTCAGCACCCCGCTCGTTACCGGCTTGCCGTCAGGTGCCGTCCACACGCGACCGGGGGCGCCATTGACAAGGGTCAGGAGCTTGGCCGTATCGAGCGAACTCATGGTGATGGAGTTGGACCAGCGCCCGCCGTTGACCGGGTTGGTGCCCTTGAGCTGGAGAGTCTCCAGACCGAGGTCCTGAAAGGTCTTGTTCAGCGGATCGATCGCCTGGTTGTCATGCAGCATCTTGATCAGTGCACAGGACGCCGCATTGGACGAGTAGGTAAGGGACGCGTCCATGTACTGGCGGATGGTCCTGCTGCTGGCACCGCCGCAGAGGGAACTGATCTGAGTGGGGTTGTAGGCGTAGGTGTCGTCCAGCTTGACCTTGCCCTGGTCGACCAGCCGGAGAACCCCGAAATTGACCATAAGCTTCAGCACGGATGCCGGATAGTCGAGCATGTGGTCGATGGGCGCGTTCTCCCTCCCCGGAACCACGTCGAGGGTGCCCTGCCCCTTGTTCTTGTACCAGCCCGCGTCATCCCACTGACGCCAGCGGACACTCTTGGTGGAAAGGTTCCGGTCGACCGGGACGACGACGCCGTCCTTGTAGAGCGGGCTCATCAGGACGGTGCCGGACGAGACGGGCCGTCCACGCTTGTCCAATTCGATGATGGTCGCGTCCATCTGCGGCTGCTGCACGATCGGCTTTGGGTCCGCCGCGGCGAACGCACGCGCCCGGGGATTGGCTTCCTTGTCCACAGGGTTCTGCATGGAACGAACTTGCGCGGAGCTGGGAGGCGCCGTGTCGAGGACCTCCTGAAACTTCACTGCGTTCATCGCCTGTCGCAGTTGCTGCGCCACTTTGCTCGCCTGCTTCACGTCCGCGACCCGTGTCGTATCGACCGTGGCCTGCCCCGTTGAACAGCCCGCCAGAGCCGCCGCCGTCACGATTCCCGCAGTGCCGTGCACCCACGTACGCCTCACTGATGTCCCCCTTTTTTCGGCGCAAGTTCGTGATCATAGGGGGACGATGAGACGGTCCGCTGGAGATCCACCGCGTCAAGTGGCTGACCTGCGCCTCAAGCGGGCGCGCAGGGAATCTCGATTCCGGACCTTTGCGCCTGGAGTTCGGAGCGGACGAGTTCCAGCAGCCGTCCGATCCAGTTACGACCTCGCTCGCCCCATACGGCCCAATAGTCGGAATCGGCGCCGGTGTAACCGATCGGAGCGTCACCGGTACTGAGCAGGATCTCGGCCAGTTCGGGATGCTGAGCGAACTTCGCGCGAAGAAGGCCCGCCATCACGGCCGTCCGCGCCTGCGACCAGTTCCCGACCCGTAACGTCCCCTCCGCGAGCGTTTGAGCCTCATGGGGATGCTCAGCCGCCCGGATCCGCTCCCGTGCCTCCGGATCGGCCGTGGACAGCGCCCAGTAGGCGTGCGTCACCGTCGGGTAGATCACGGAACCGACTTCGATCGGGGACGGGAACTCGTTCTGAAGCACCGCGATCCCCACGTCTTCTGGCCAGCCCCTGGGGAACACCAGTCCACCCAGATGAACCGTCCCGGCGGGGGGTTCTTCGGGGTCGTCCGCAGGCCGTTTGTTCTCGTACTTCACACGGACACGGTCCCGGTCGACGAAGTACTGGAACGCCCACTCACGTAGGCGTTCGGTGACCGTGTCGTCTTGCTCCTGGAACCAGCCGCCTATCGGCCGCTCTCCGATGTCGGTGGCCAGGACGACCAGCGGACGGTCCTTGGCGTCCATGTCCCCTAGCGCGTAGTGCCGCTTGTGCGACGGGATCGCTAGATAAGCCTCACGCAGAGCGCGGCGGTCTTCCTCCTCGCGCGTCTCCAGGTAGCGGTCAAGTTTCGCCAGGCACCGTCCCGTGGAGTCCGGACGGCCGTTCAGCCGCTCGATGTCGTCGGCGACCTCGGCCAACAGCATCTCGGCCGTGAGACCGAAGCGCGCATCGACGGCCTTCCAGCGGCCCAGCTCGAACGCGCTGATCTCCCCGCCCTCGGGTACGTCCGTCACGACCCAGCCGCTGTCCAGCTTCTTGCGCAGCCCGTCCAGGTCAACCCACTCCCAGCAGTGGATCGCCCCGTCCGCGAAGATCAGCAGGTTCGTCAGGTGATACGAGAAGTTGTGGATGAACACCGGGCGCGCGACACCGTCGATGCGCCGCCCATCGGCGACGCGGTAGACACGGTTCATGGCACGAGCGTCCAGCCGTCCGGCCAGGTGGTGGCGCAATCAGGGGAGGTCATCTCGGCGTGGCTTCGGGGGGTGCTCACCGGCCGAATCATCGCACGGTTGGGGGCGGCACAGACTCGCGGAGCAAGCAGTGAACCAAGCTCTCGGCTACGAGACCAGCACGCGGAGCAGTGGCGAGCCGCGCAGTCGGGGGTCTGGGGGTCGCCCCCCAATAGCACCAGCACCGCAGAAAAATGCCTCGCGGGCGATGTCACCGCCTCATAGCGTACGTCCGTGCGTGATCTGTTCACCTTGCCCAAGGTCCACCTGCACGTCCACCTCGAAAGCACCGTTCGGTGGGACACGCTCCGCGACATCGGGGCGGCCAACGGGGTGCGGGTGCCCGACGACATCGGTACGTTCGGTGATTTCGCCGCGTTCTTCGCGCAGAACGATCTGGTGCGTGCATGCCTGCGCCGTCCGGACGACTTCCGCCGGGTCGCCTACGAGTTCTGCCAGGACGAGGCCCGCCAGGGCACCCGCTACGCCGAGGCGTCCTTTACCGCGGCCGCGCATGGCGAACGCCTCGGTGACCTCGACATGCCGCTGACCGCCGTCCGCGAGGGCCTCGCCGCGGGGCGCGAAGCCTTCGGGACCGAGGTCCGTCTGCTTCTCGACCACTCCCGCCGCCGCTCGCTCGACCGCGCCTGGCGCACCCTTGACCTGGCGAAACGTCATGATGACGTCGTGGCGGTCGGCCTGGCGGGCGACGAGTCCTTCCCGGCCGGCCCCTTCGCCGCGGTCTTCGCCGCCGCACGCGAGGCCGGCCTCCACATCGTCCACCACGCGGGTGAGGGCGAGGGCGCGGTGAGCATCCGGCAGGCCCTCGACGACCGCACCGAACGTCTGGGGCACGGCATCCGCGTCCTGGACGATCCGGACCTGGTGGCCGAGGTCCGCGACCGGAAGATCCCCCTCGAAGTCTGCCCGTCCTCCAACGTCGCCCTCGGCTTCGCCCCGTCCCTCGCCGAGCACCCCCTGCCCCGGCTCCGCGACGCCGGCCTCCTTGTCACGGTCAACACCGACATCCCCGCCCTGATCGGCACCCCCTTGGCGATCGAGTACACCCGCGTCCGAGACACTTTCGGCTACGACGACACCGTGCTGGCCGGCCTGGCCCGCAACGCCGTGGACGCGTCCTTCGCGCCCGCGTCTACCAAGGCCCGCCTGCACGAGGAGATCAACACCTGGCTGACGCCCTGACCCCGCGCCTGCGCGTCACCTCGGCCTGGGGGTCACGTCGATCATGTGAGCGGCGCGGATCTCGCGGAGGAAGGGGTCGGTGTCGGCCCGCCACTGCGCGGCCGTACGGACGACCGGGTGGACGGGCAGGCCGAGCCGGGCCGCCGCCTCCTGCGCGGCGTCGAACGCGACGTCAGGGCTGATCCGCCCGATGACCAGGACCTCGATGTCGACGGGTGGCACGCCCTGGATGCCCGCATAGCGCTCGGCCCAGACCCCGAAGAGATGGACCTCCTGGACGGCGGGAAGCCGGCCGAACTCCTCCGCGACGACGGCCGCGGGGCCGAACGTCAACATGATCAACTGGGCGAGCGGTTCGTGCAGCGGGCTGGAGGTGTCGCGGGCGATCACGCGTCCCGCCAGGGTGCGTCGCAGGGTCAGGACGCCCGCGTGCGCCAGCCGCTCCGCCTCTCGCATCACGGAGCCGAGGTCGGCCCGGAGCATCACGGCCAGATCGAGCATCGTCATCTCGCGCTCCGGGCCCAGCAGCAGGCGGGCGAGCAGTTCTCCTTGCAGCCGAGACCGCAGGATCGGGAGTTGCGGTGGCGCCGGGGCCCGCACGTCCCGCAGGGAGGCCCGCGTGATCTGCTCCTTACGTCGCCGGAATTCGGCCGCCGAACCGACCACATTCGATCGCATGTTCGAATTCTAATGTTCGCCTCTGACATTCGGCCGCCGCCCGAAAAGCGGTTGACCGTGATCAGGGCGCCCGCGTTACCGTCCCCTCCATGAGCCGCAAGAGCCCGCAGGAGAAGAAGCGGCTGAGCTACGTGAAGGACCGCCGCAACTTCTACGGCGAGAACGACAAGGGCTCCCGCAAGAACATCCCGCGACGCCGCAAGCAGGGACACCGCGCGGCGCGCCATCGCGCGAGCCAGGTCGTCAGGACGGCGCTCAAGGCCCCCGCGGGGCTGGAGGACGACGAGTTCGAGCGGCGGCTCGCCGGCCGCCCACCGGCCTCCTGGTGGCGCAAGGCGGCCGACGCACCACTGGCCCAGGTCGTCGAGTTCCAGCTCCGCCGCCGGACAACACGGGGGAACGCCGATCCCGTCCAGGCCGAGGAGCGGATCCAGCGCATCCGCCGCCGCCTCAGCTGACCTTCTGCCGCTTCGCCCCGCCACTCGCCCTGTCTGGCGCCGCCGGCCCGTCTCCTGTCGCCGTGATCGGCACATGGCTCCCCCTCAGTCGCGCTTGGTGTTACGTCTCATGCTCTGGGGCTGGCCGGGGTGAAGGAAGTCGAACGGGATTCTGGGGATAACGTCGAAGGGCCCGCACCCCGGAATGGGGTACGGGCCCTTCGTGCGGCCTCAGAGGCGGCGGGTCAGTCCTTGTTGAAGTTGACCGCACCCTCGATGGGCGGCGGGCTGTCAGGGACGGTGGACGGCTTGGGGACGCCCTTGAAGGTGAACTTGGCCTCCTCGCCGGAGCCCTCCGTGCCCACGATGACGATCTGGCCGGACTTGAGCTCGTTGTACAGGATCTTCTCGGACAGGTTGTCCTCGATCTCCCGCTGGATCGTCCGGCGCAGCGGCCGGGCGCCGAGGACGGGGTCATAGCCCCGCTCGGCGAGCAGGTCCTTGGCCTCCTGCCGCAGCTCGATGCCCATGTCCCGGTCGCGGAGCCGCTCGTCCACCCGGGCGATCATCAGGTCGACGATCTGGATGATCTCCTTCGGGGTGAGCTGGTGGAAGACCACCGTGTCGTCGACGCGGTTGAGGAACTCGGGACGGAAGTGCTGCTTGAGCTCTTCGCCGACCTTGGCCTTCATCCGGTCGTAGGAGCCCTGCTCGTCGTTCGCGCGGGCGAAGCCCATGGAGACGCCCTTGGAGATGTCCTTGGACCCCAGGTTCGTCGTCATGATGATGACGGTGTTCTTGAAGTCCACGACACGGCCCTGCGCGTCGGTGAGACGGCCGTCCTCCAGGATCTGCAACAGCGAGTTGAAGATGTCCTGGTGGGCCTTCTCGATCTCGTCGAACAGCACGACCGAGAACGGCTTGCGACGGACCTTCTCGGTGAGCTGGCCGCCCTCCTCGTACCCGACGTAGCCGGGCGGGGAGCCGAACAGCCGCGAGACGGTGTGCTTCTCCATGAACTCGGACATGTCGAGCTGGATCAGCGCGTCCTCGTCGCCGAACAGGAACTCCGCGAGGGTCTTGGACAGCTCGGTCTTACCGACGCCGGACGGGCCGGCGAAGATGAACGAGCCGCCGGGACGCTTGGGGTCCTTCAGCCCGGCGCGGGTACGGCGGATCGACTGGGAGAGCGCCTTGATGGCGTCCTCCTGGCCGATGACGCGCTTGTGGAGCTCGTCCTCCATGCGCAGGAGGCGGGTGCTCTCCTCCTCGGTCAGCTTGAAGACCGGGATGCCGGTGGCGGTCGCGAGGACCTCGGCGATCAACTCGTCGGTGACCTCGGCGACGACGTCCATGTCGCCGGCCTTCCACTCCTTCTCCCGCTGCGCCTTCTGGCCGAGCAGCTGCTTCTCGGAGTCGCGGAGCGCGGCGGCCTTCTCGAAGTCCTGCGCGTCGATCGCGGACTCCTTCTCGCGGCGGACGTCGGCGATCTTCTCGTCGTACTCGCGCAGGTCCGGCGGCGCGGTCATGCGGCGGATGCGCATCCGCGAGCCGGCCTCGTCGATGAGGTCGATCGCCTTGTCGGGCAGGAACCGGTCGCTAATGTAGCGGTCGGCGAGCTGGGCGGCCGCGACCAGGGCGCTGTCGGTGATCGACACACGGTGGTGCGCCTCGTAGCGGTCCCGCAGGCCCTTGAGGATCTCGATCGTGTGCGACAGCGACGGCTCGGCGACCTGGATCGGCTGGAAGCGGCGCTCCAGCGCGGCGTCCTTCTCCAGGTGCTTGCGGTACTCGTCCAGGGTGGTGGCGCCGATGGTCTGCAGCTCACCGCGCGCCAGCATCGGCTTGAGGATGCTGGCGGCGTCGATCGCGCCCTCGGCGGCGCCCGCCCCGACGAGCGTGTGCAGCTCGTCGATGAACAGGATGATGTCGCCGCGGGTGCGGATCTCCTTCAGCACCTTCTTCAGGCGCTCCTCGAAGTCACCGCGGTAGCGGGAGCCGGCGACCAGCGCACCGAGGTCGAGCGTGTAGAGCTGCTTGTCCTTGAGCGTCTCGGGCACCTCGCCCTTGACGATCTTCTGCGCGAGACCTTCGACGACGGCGGTCTTACCGACGCCGGGCTCGCCCACCAGGACGGGGTTGTTCTTGGTGCGGCGGGACAGCACCTGCATGACCCGCTCGATCTCCTTGTCCCGGCCGATGACCGGGTCGAGCTTGCCCTCACGCGCGGCCTGCGTCAGGTTGCGGCCGAACTGGTCGAGCACGAGGGAGGTGGACGGGGCCGACTCCGAGGGACCACCGGAGGCGGCCGGCTCCTTGCCCTGGTAGCCGTGCAGCAACTGGATGACCTGCTGGCGCACCCGGTTGAGGTCGGCGCCGAGCTTCACCAGGACCTGAGCGGCGACGCCCTCGCCCTCACGGATCAACCCCAGCAGGATGTGCTCGGTGCCGATGTAGTTGTGGCCGAGCTGCAGCGCCTCGCGCAGTGACAGCTCAAGGACCTTCTTGGCGCGCGGAGTGAACGGGATGTGGCCCGACGGCGCCTGCTGGCCCTGGCCGATGATCTCCTCGACCTGCTGGCGCACGGCCTCAAGGCTGATGCCCAGGCTCTCCAGTGCCTTGGCAGCGACACCCTCGCCCTCGTGGATCAGACCAAGGAGGATGTGCTCGGTGCCGATGTAGTTGTGGTTGAGCATCCTGGCTTCTTCTTGAGCCAGGACGACAACCCGCCGCGCGCGGTCGGTGAACCTCTCGAACATCTCGTCGCTCCTCACAGAGCGGTTGGGCAGAGTCCGGAACGTCCGGAACTGTCCTTCCGCATGCTAGCCCGCCCCGAGGAGGCCGCCCGGTGCACTCCCACCAGAAGACGTTCCCCAGCTAAGCGCTGTTCAGTCTCATCCAACTACCGCATCGGTGCGTCATGTTCCCGCTACGCCCCAAGCGAACGGGGGGTTTTCGCAGGTCGATCAAGGCACGTCCAGGGATTGCCGAATGGAGCGGTGTTCCGCCCCGCGCGAGGTCTACCTCCCCGCGGTCCCGGCTAACCCGCCGGGCGCTACGCCACAAGCGAACGGCCCGCCTCGCGAACGGAGACGGGCCGGCCGACGGGCGGGCGGATCAGTTGGCCGCCTCGTACTGTTCGATCACTGTGGCCGGGATCCTGCCGCGCTCATTGACCTTGATGCCATTGTTCTTGGCCCAGGCACGGATCTCGGCACTGCGCTCGCGGCTGGACGCGCCGCGCTGGCGGCGCCGACGGGTGCCCGTGCCCGCCTTACGCGACTTCTCCACGAACGGGTGCAGGGAATCCCGCAGCTTCTTTGCGTTGGCGCCACTCAAGTCGATCTCGTAGGAGGCGCCGTCGATCGAGAACGCTACGGTCTCGTCCGCCTCGCCACCGTCGAGGTCGTCGACGAGAAGCACCTGAACCTTCTGTGCCATGGGGACAGACCTTTCGGCTGGAGCAAACTTGCATTCGGTTGACAAAGATATACCGAGAACTCCGCCGATGACAATTCAACACTCGCGATGAAGTTGTTGGACCTGGGTAACTCTTCGTAATCATGACTCCACCGAATCCACCGTGACCGCGTCGGGCACCGTGCGTCGGGCGGGCCACCTGCGAGGAAATTGTGCACACGGGTGGGGCCGCAGCCGGGATTTCGGCGTGACCGGCGTCACCGTCCACCGGTCCTGACCTGGGCCACCGATCGCGGATTGCTCTGGGTTTCGGGACGTGTCGCTTTCCCGAGCCTGCGCCGTCGGGCCGGAAAAGAGCCCGCACGGACCTTAACAGGCAGGGCAACACCGACCTCGGCGCCAACGATTAACCCTGACGTAACGGGACTTACCGTACGCTGGCCAGGGAATGTCCAAGGCGACCACGACCTGGCCGTCTGGAGGGCCGGCGCCCTCCACCGGCGCATGTCGCTGGATAACGGCGAGCTCGCCGCCGACGAAAATCTGTTGCCACCTCCGAGTGACGGGAAGTCACGATCCGCCATCCCTGCTCGACCAGGCCGGCGACAGCCCATCGCGAAATCAGCGGATAAGCGGCACAATCCCACTCCCTGCCCCGCTTCTTCAACCCCAGGTCCGGAACACGGGCGCGCCGCGTCGATCCGTAGCCGCGCTCGCCGGGGTGCATCGACCGAAAGGCCCGTTCCAAGCGAGACGGCGTCCCATGCAGGGTTAGTCCATCGTCCTAAGAAGCCGCGCCGCCACGGGTGTGGGAAGCGTCTCTCAAAGCGGAGGGCGCGTCCGGGACAGGACACATCCTCCTCGATTCGCGGCCGTAACCGGAACGAGCGCGGCATTCGCCCTGAGAGCCCTGTTTCCCGTCGCCCCCCAGAGCGCCTTAACACACCCAGCGGCCCCTTGCGCGGATCCTCGTGAACGAAGACCGCGCATCACCGCGAAAACCGCGCCCTGGACGGCTCTAACACTCGCGCGAAGGCACATGGGGCGCGCCCTGGAAGCCAACCGGAAGCACGCAGCGGCCGTCTGTCAGGAGGCACCTGTACATCCTGAGAAGAAGACTGGGCCGCTTGGGAAGGAACAGTGTTGCCTTCCAAAGACGTGGCAGCACGCCGTCTGATGGTGCGGTGCAAAACTGCCCGGTGGAGCCTCAGCGTGACAGAGCCGGATCTAGCCGAGCATCACAACGCGTAAGGGCGCGATAGCGCAACATTAGGGCGCGGCAGCACCGCCTTAAGGGCACGGCAAGGCGTCCTTAAGCGCAGGCCGTGGAGGATCGGTCGGGAAGGGTCAGGCAGGCGGCGGGTCATCGGACGCGCGTTTCCGGACTTCGGTGCCGACGAGCCTGTCGTGAAGGGCCTGGCGGCGCGTGCCCTCGTACAGCAGCCCCGCGTTCGCCACCCAGAAGATGCTCGCAAGGAGGCCGAGGACCGGTACCGGCCGGACCGCGATCGGCAGGGTGTAGACCGCCGTCCGCGCCAGGGCCCGTAGAGCCCCGAGGCGTCCCGGGCGCCGGCGCACCGTCGCGGGCCCTGTATCGGCCTGTGAGGCCGCCGCGACGACCTCTATACCGGCGAACCGCTTGCCCAGGGTTCGACCCCATACGGCCAACTGGACGGCCTCGTACACCAGCAGGCATCCCGCCACGGCGGGCGGCGCCACCACGTCCACGCGCTGCCCGGACACCAGTTCCCGGACGACGATGATCACGGGCAGCCCGACGACGAGCGTGTCGACGATGCGCGCGAGGAGACGCTGTCCGGGATCGGCGAGATCCGGATCGATGACCGGATCGCCAAGATCCGGATCGACGGAATCCGGATCGGCGGGGGCCGGATCTACGAGGCCCGGATCGACGTGACCGGATTCGGCGCGTGCGAGCGATTCCTCGTCCGGGACGGTCAGATCCGCCTCGGACGGCTCACCGGAACGCTGTGAGGCGTCCATCGCAGATCTACTCCGCGTACTCGTGATACTCGGAGTCGTCCACACGCTCGTCGATGACGATCGTCCCGGAGAAACGGTCGTGCAGTGCCTGGTGCAACGGCTGGTCCCAGATCGCCCAGAGGTGGGCCATCAACGCACCCGCCCAGACGAGCAGCATCCCGTATGCGGCGTAGCTCCACACCATCACCGCGATGATGAGGAAGAAGAACACACCGACCTGGTAGGCGACATGGGTGACGGCGGCGCGCCATACCGCCTGGGTGGTCGTCACCGCGGCACCGGCTGGCCGCACCTGGACGACGCCTAGGCCGAGAATGCGCTTCCCCAGCGTCCGTCCCCACATCGACAGTTGGACGGCCTCGTAGATGAACGGCAGTACCGACAGGACGAAGAAGAGGGTGAAGATGATGGGCCAGTTCCAGATGCCCCCTTCGTCCTCCGCCTTGCTGCCGGCCTTGCCCAAGCCGAACGCCCCGACCGTGATCGGAAGGACGAGCGCGAAGCCGAAGACCGCGACGAGCGCGTTGTCGATGACACGCGCGCCCGCGCGCCGGTAGATGGGCGCGAGCGGCAGGTCGGCGGCGTCCCCGGAGCCGCCGTACTCGTCATAGGACGGCTCGTGCTGCTCGTACGACCGCTGTTCGTACGACTGCTGCTGCCATTGGTCCTGCTGCCACTGCTGTTGCTGCGGCTGCTGCTGCCATTGTTGCTGTGGCTGTTGCTGTGGCTGCTGCCGCTGTGGAGGACCTTGGTACGGGGGTGGCGGTCCGTAGGAACCCTGCCCCTGTGGCGGCTGGTAAGGCCGTCCGCGGTCGTGGGAATCACTCATTGGGGGTCAGTCCTCCAGGCGAAGCAGCATCCGGGTGTTGCCCAACGTATTGGGCTTGACCCGATCGAGGTCGAGGAACTCGGCCACGCCCTCGTCGTAGGAGCGGAGAAGTTCCTCGTACACCTCTGGCGCCACTGGAGTCCCGAGGATCTGCTGGAAGCCATGGCGCGCGAAGAACTCCACTTCGAAGGTAAGGCAGAACACCCTCCGCACGCCCAGTTCCCGGGCCGTTTCCAGGAGCCGCGTGACGATCCGGTGCCCGATGCCGCGCCCCTCGCACCCCTTGTCCACAGCGACGGAGCGGACCTCGGCCAGGTCTTCCCACATCACGTGCAACGCTCCGCAGCCCACGAGCGTCCCGGACGGCCTGCGTTGGACGTCCTCGGCGACCCAGAACTCCTGCACGTCCTCGTACAGCATCACCGTGGACTTCTTGAGCAGGCGTCGTCCCGACGAGGAGTGCAGGTCGACCAGCCTGCGGATCTCCTGCACGTCGGCGGTACGGGCACGCCTGATCACAACCTCCACAAACAGGCGACACTATCGAACGGCGGACGGTCACTGAACGTCGGTCCCGGCCCGCCCATCGCGTTGGCCGCAAGTAACTAGCTAAAAACAACTAGTTCCAAGGGACGGCTATGGCGAAAAGTGATCTGAAGCACAAGGCCGACTCTGGACAGAACCGGCGCCATGCCGCGAACTAACACCATGACCTGGGAGTTCGCATGTTCTGGTTGGCATCCAATGCGGCTTCCGTTAGTGTCCTGCGCTGACGTCGGCCTGCCGCATGGCGGAGGCCGACCCGCCGAGTCCCCGGGTCGTAACCAGCGCCCCGTGGAGCCGGGGACCCCACTCCCGGAGCGCCCCGGGAACCGTCCTGGGGCCGACATCCGGAAGGGGTGAATCCGCACCCACGCGTGGATGATCACGCGTGCCCGCGGACGGGCTGCTCCGGCCCGAACCCGTCAGCTAACCCGGTAGGCGGACGAGGAGAGGAGAATTGGTGGAGCCGTCGCGGTCTGCATCATTTTCACGCTCTGCGCGTCCCCGACAGGGATGTGCAGCCCGGTTCCGGGGACGATCGATCGCCGTCGCGGGGGCACTCGCCGCCGTCTCCGTCGCACCGCACGTGATGGCGCCGCACACCGTCGCGGTCGCGCACGCCGACCCGGAGCCCTCGACGAAGGATCTCCGGTCCCAGGCTCTCAAGCTCGCCGACCAACTGGAGCAGATGACCGAGCGGTACAACGGGCTCAAGGTCAAGCTCCAGCAGTCGCAGCGGGCCGCGAAGGTCGCCGCCGACAACGCCAAGCGCCAGGAAGAGTCACTCAAGGGCATCCGCGACAAGGTCGGAGCGCTCGCCGCCACCAGCTACATGCAGGGTGGCTCCGACCCCACGGTCACGTTCGTCGCCTCCCAGGACCCTCAGGCCGTCCTCGACCAGGCCGCCACACTGAACTTCTTCGCCACCCGGGACAGTTCGAAAGTCCTCGGGCTGATGCAGGCCATGCAGGCCGCCCAGCGTGCGCGCAAAGCCGCCGAAGCGCGCGCGGGCCAGGTGTCCCAGCTCCGTGCGGATCTCGACTCCCAGCGCAAGAAGGTCACGCAGACCTACGAGAAGATCCGCGGCAAGCTGGTCAAGCGGGACCCCACGGAGCTTGCCAAGCTTCCCGTCATCGGCACCGGCAAGGGCGCGCAGGCGCTGCGATACGCGATGACCAAGATCGGGCGTCCGTACGTGTGGGGCGCGGCCGGCCCGTCCACGTTCGACTGTTCGGGCCTGACGATGTGGGCCTACAAGCAGGTCGGCATCAACCTGCCGCACTACACCGGCAGCCAGTACAACGCCGGCACGCACGTTTCCGAGGACCAGCTCCAACCAGGCGACCTCGTGTTCTTCCACTCCGATCTACATCACATGGGGATGTACGTGGGCGGCGGCAAGATGATCCACGCCCCGCACACCGGTGACGTCGTGAAGATCGCCCCCATCGCGGGACGCCCCTTCGCGGGCGGAGTGCGGGTCGCCTGAGCCCCGAGCAAGGATGCGTACGCCGAGCGGGCGCGTGTGAGATGCATGCGTGCCCGCCGTGCAGAGGTGCCTGCCGTGCAGGGTGTGTCCAGTGCTGGGTGTATGTGTGACCTGGGCAGGTGTAGTCCGTGCAGAGGGATGTGCTGGTACAGGGTTGTGCGCTCGTGCACGGTTGCGCGCCCGTGCCGAGCCGCCGACGGTGAGGTGCCTGCCGGCCGAAGATGCCGGTCGTGCAAATGTTCCTGTCGTACAAAAGTGCTTGCCTGGCAAAAGTGCTTGCCATGCGGGTGTGCTGCCGTATGGGCGGTGGGCTTGGTCCGGGCCCGAACCGCCGCAACGGGTGACGCTCAAACCGTGGTGCTAGTGAAACAGCGCGCGGAACAGTGATGCTGGAAAAGCGGTGTTACAGAAACCGGTGGTGCAGAAAACGGTGGTGCACGAAACAACGTCCGCGGCGACGCCTCCTGCAGGGACCTACCTGTCAGAGCGCCGGCGCCGCCGCTGCGGGGTCGGACGGAGTTCGCGAGTGTTGGCCGCCTGGGTCCTCCTTGTAACGCCCGCCGTCCCCTGGCGGGCGTCGTCGTGCACGCCTGCTAGATGAGCTGCCTTCGGGCCGCCCACACCACGGCCTCGATAGGGGTGTTGACCTCCAGCCGGTCGCAGATCGTTCGCAACCGGCGGCGCAAGGTCCTTGCGCTCAGTTCAAGCTTGCGTGCCGCCACATCGGCGGTGACACCACTGGCGATCTGGGCGAGCAGCCGAATCTCTTCTTCGTTCAGCCGCAGATCGTCGGTGCCACGTCGCAGCAGTGTGGCCTGTTCCACTCCGTCCTCCCTCGTCCGTGGTTGATGACCGCGGGGATGCAGCCGTCCGCTGCACAGGCACGGGTTGGGCCTCGATCTGTACGCGTTGGGTTGCCGGGTCCGGAGCCTTCCGGACTTAGATCATCGGGTTCCTTTTCTGTCTCACGCGCTTGGCCGGAGGTGGCCGATAGGCCGATTGCGGGGTCGAGCGGGGGAACTCCGGGTGACGATTCACTCGTTGGTCATCCGGACGATGACGTGCTCCCAGGTCCGGGCCAGCCCACGAGGGTGTGGGGAGGCCCCGCCGGTTTGGGGTGCGTCTCGTCGGGGACGGATCATGATCGCCAGCCATCCGAACCGTCCCTTCTCGGTGGACCCACGAAATCTCGCCGCGGACGAAGATCGTGAATCGTTTCAAGCTACGCTTCGGCTCGGAACGCTAGGCGGCCGGATCCGGCCCGTCAAGCGTTGGTTAAATGCTGTCTGTGCTCGTATGGTCGCCTTGTGTGATCAACTGGGCGGGGGTCGGTCAGAAAAAACTCCACTACCTGCGAAAACAGATCCGGGGCGGACGAGGAGCGAGTTGCCACAGACCAGTATTCGTGAGGTCGCAAGACGTGCGGGAGTATCAGTTGGGACCGTTTCGAATGTCCTAAACCGGCCAGACCTCGTGGCCGAAGCTACCCGTGACCGCGTCCGTGCGGCCATCGAGGAGCTCGGATTCGTGCGGAACGAGTCCGCCCGGCGGCTCCGGCAGCGCCCTGAGCGCACCGCGGGCGAGTTCGGCGACGAACCACGCCGGGCCTTCGGCGTGGTCGTCGAGGACCTCACCAACCCGTATGCGACCGACGTCGTGCGTGGCGCGGAGCAAGCGCTCAACGCGGCGGGCCATGACGCCCTCTGGCTCTCCAGCGACCATTCCCCGGCCAAGGAGCGACGCTCACTGGAACTGCTGGAGGATCAGCGCGCCGCCGGCGTGCTGATCATTCCCGTCGGGCTGGACTCCGGCGACATCGCCCGGCTACGCGTCGCCGGTCTCAGCGTCGTGCTGATCGACCGGGACGGGCAGGACGTGTGCTCGGCACAGGTCGACCATGTCGCCGGCGGAGAGATCGCCGCCGCGCACCTGCTCGGCCTGGGCCGCGAGCACGTGGCGTTCGTGACCGGCGCGCCGGAACCGCGGCCCTGCGTCGAGCGCCGCGACGGCGCCGCGCGGACACTCGTCGAGGCGGGTTTCGGTAAGCCGAACACCCTTGTTCAGGACGCACTGAGCCCGGCCGAAGGCCAGGTCGCGGCGCAGCGGATCATGGCGATGACGCCGCTGCCGGACGGCGTGTTCTGTGCGAACGACCTGCTGGCCATCGGGCTGATCAACGAGCTGACGCGGCTCGGCGTCCGGGTCCCGCAGGACATCGCCGTCATCGGCTACGACGACATCGAGCTGGCCGCGAGCGCCGCCGTGCCGCTCACGACCGTCCGCCAGCCGCGCCGGGAACTGGGCGAGGAGGCCGCCGAACTGGCCATGGCCGAGATCAGGGAGGGCAAGTCGCACCAACACCGCCAAGTCGTCCTCACCCCTGAACTGGTGATCCGCGAGTCCGCCTGACCGGAAACCCCTACCGCGGGGGGCCCGGATATCGGGACGGTTGTTGACAGGGTGTCCGAGATCATGGTGACTTAGGCCATGGAGGAAGCGGCGGAACCGGCGGCGGTCGAAGCGGCGGCGGTGCTCGGGTTCGACCCGTCCGATCCGGCCTTCCGAGCCGACCCCTATCCGAGCTACCGGGGGCTGGCGGACGGCGGGCGGCTCCAGCAGACCTCGGTGGGCCTGTGGGTGACCACGTCCTACGAGCTGTGCGAGCGGGTCCTGCGCGATCCGGCCTTCGGGCACCGGCCCGACAACGGCGGTCTGTGGCGCGAGGTACCCGCGCGGAACCGCTCGTTCCTGCTCATGGACCCACCCGACCACACGCGGCTGCGACGTCTCGTGAGCAAGGCGTTCACCCCGCGACTCGTCGCACGGCTGCGGCCTCGGATCGAGGCGCTGGTCGACGAACTCCTGGACGACGCGACCCGCGCCGCCGTCGCGACCGCCGGGAACGGCACGACCGCCGGGAACGGCACGACCGGTGGGAACGGCACGACCGGTGGGAACGGCCTGAGCGCCGGGAACGGCACGAGCGGCGATACCGACCTGATCGCGGCGCTCGCCTACCCGCTGCCGATCATCGTGATCAGCGAAATGCTCGGCGTCCCGGCCCGGGACCGCGGCCTGATCAAGGGCTGGTCCGACAGCCTCGCCCGCGGTCTGGACCCTGACTTCCTGCTGCCGGACGAGGAGATCGCGCAACGCAATGACGCGCGCGAGGAGTTCGGTGCCTACCTTCGCGCCCTCGCGGCCGAGCGGCGCGCCGAACCGCGTGACGACCTGCTCGGCGCACTCGTCGGCGTTTCGGAAGGCGGCGACGTCCTGTCAGAGGACGAACTGGTCGCGACATGCGTGCTGCTCCTCGTCGCGGGGCACGAGACGACCGTCAACTTCATCGGGAACGGTGCATTGGCGCTGCTCCGCAACCCGCAGCAGCTCGCGGCGTTCCGGGCCCGTCCCCAAGCCGTTCCGGCGGCAGCGGAGGAATTACTCCGCTATGACCCGCCTGTGCAGCTGACCCTCCGCGCCGCACTGAAGGACACCGAGCTGGACGGCACTCCCATCGAGCGCGGACGCCTGATCCTGCTGCTGACGGGCGCCGCCAACCGCGACCCGGCGGCGTTCGAGGATCCCGACCGGCTCGACCTGCTCCGCTACACCGAGGGACGCGACACGCCACGCCACCTCTCGTTCGGCCACGGCATCCACTACTGCCTGGGCGCACCGTTGGCCCGCCTGGAGGGCCAGATCGCCCTCAGGAGGCTGTTCGAGCACGACGTGGCCCTCAGCACCGGAGAGCCCCTCGCCTACCGGGAGAACCTCGTCCTGCGCGGCCTGCGGTCGCTCCCGGTCCGGATCACTCCGGCTTCACCAGGGGGAAGAGGATCGTCTCGCGGATCCCCTTGCCCGTGAACGCCATGATCATCCTGTCGATGCCGGCACCCATCCCGCCGGTGGGCGGCATGGCGTACTCCAGCGCGCGCAGGAAGTCCTCGTCCAGCTGCATGGCCTCCGCGTCACCGCCCGCCGCCAGCAGTGACTGCTCGGTGAGCCGGCGGCGCTGCTCGATCGGATCGACCAGCTCGGAGTAGGCGGTGCCGAGCTCCGTCCCGAAGCCGATGAGGTCCCACTTCTCGGTGAGCAGCGGCTCCTCGCGGTGCTGGCGGGTCAGCGGCGACGTTTCGACCGGGTAGTCCATGACGAAGGTCGGCTGGACGAGCGTGTGCTCGACCAGCTCCTCGAACAGTTCCTGGACGAGCCTGCCCTGCCCCCACTTCGGGTCCCAGCTGATCTCCCGGCCGTCGGCCAGCTTGCGGACGGCCTCGATCGGCGTGTGCGGCGTGATCTCCTCGCCGAGCGCGTCGGAGACCAGGGAGTGGAGGGTGACCCGCGGCCATTCGGGCAGGCCGAGATCGATCTCGACGCCGTCATGGACGACCACGGTGGTGTCCAGCGCGGCGACGACCGCCTGCTGGTACATCCGCTGTGTCAGGTCGGCCATGTCGTTGTAGTCGAGGTAGGTGCCGTACGCCTCCACCATGGTGAACTCGGGGTTGTGCGTGGAGTCCGCACCCTCGTTCCGGAAGTTCCGGTTGATCTCGAAGACCTTGTCGATGCCGCCGACGACGAGCCGCTTGAGGTACAGCTCGATCGCGATGCGCAGGTAGAGGTCCATGCCATAGGCGTTGATATGGGTCTGGAACGGACGTGCCGCCGCGCCGCCGTGGATCGGCTGCAGCATCGGCGTCTCGACCTCCAGGTACCCCTCCTCGTGCCAGAAGTCACGCACCGCGCGCACGGTGGCGCTGCGGATCCGGGCCATCCTGCGTGCCTCGTCGTTGACGATGAGGTCGACGTACCGCTGCCGCACCCGCGCCTCGGGGTCGGTGAGGCCGGCGTGCTTGTCGGGCAGCGGCCGCAGGCACTTGGACGTGATCGCGAAACGGTCCGCCATGACGGACAGCTCGCCGCGCCGGGACGTGATGACCTCGCCCTCGACACCGATGTGGTCGCCGAGGTCCACCTCGCGCTTCCAGAAGTCGAGCTGCTCCTGACCCACGTTGGCCAGCGACAGCATGACCTGGATGTCGCCGCCGCCGTCGCGGATGGTGGCGAAGCACAGCTTGCCGGTGTTGCGGACGAGCATCACGCGACCGGTGACGCCGACCTTCTCGCCCGTCTCGGTGCCCGGTTCCAGGTCGGGGTGTTTCGCGCGGACCTCGGTGATGGTCGCCGTGCGCGGGAAGTTCACCGGGTACGGGTCGATCCCGCTCTCGCGGAGGCGGTCGAGCTTCTCCCTGCGGACGCGCATCTGCTCGGGCAGCTCGTCCCGCCCGGCGCCGGAGGAGTCCCCCTTGGAAGCGGTGTCGTTGGTCTCGTCACTCACGCCTCAAGGCTATCGAGCCCGTCCGATGCCCCGCGAACCGCTTTCACGGGTCCGCGCGCCCGGCGCGCGAACCCGCGCGCCCGGTGGGTCCGAGGGTTCGACGGGTTCGACGGGTTCGGCTAGTTCGACGGGTTCGGCTGGTTGTACTGCCCCTGGACGTCAGTGCGTCCTGAGGGTGGTCAGGGAGTGTTCCGCTGGTAGATGAGGCGGAGGCCGACGAGGGTCAGCCACGGCTCGAACACGTCGATGCTGCGGGACTCCTCCAGGACGAGTGGCGCGAGGCCACCGGTCGCGATGATCGTGACCTCCTCCGGCACGTCCGCCAGTTCCTCCGACATCCGCTCGACGATGCCGTCGACCTGCCCGGCGAAACCGAAGATGATCCCCGACTGGAGCGCCTCGACGGTGTTCTTGGCGACCACGCTGCGGGGCCTGACCAGCTCGATCTTGTGGAGCTGGGCGCCGCGCGACGACAGCGCGTCGATCGAGATCTCGATGCCGGGCGCGATGGCGCCGCCCACGTACTCGCCCTTGGCGGAGACGGCGTCGAACGTGGTGGCGGTGCCGAAGTCGACCACGATCGCGGGCCCGCCGTGCAGGTGCACGGCGGCCAGCGCGTTCACGATCCGGTCGGCCCCGACCTCCTTGGGGTTGTCCATCCGGACGGGCACCCCGGTCTTGACCCCCGGTTCCACGATCACCGCGGACACGTCGCCGTAGTAGCGGCGGCACATCTCCCGCATCTCGTGCAGGACGGACGGGACGGTGGAGCACAGCGCGATGCCGCTGATGTCGGTCTCGGCGAGCAATGGGCTCTGCTGGACGAGGCCTTGCAGGACCACCGCGATCTCATCGGCGGTCCGCCGGGGATCGGTGTTGATCCTCCAGTGCTCGATCACCTCATCGCCCTCGAACAGGCCGAGGACGGTATGGGTGTTACCGACGTCGATGGTGAGCAGCATCAGGTCCCCGCTGGTCAGGAGAAGTCAAGGCCGATGTCGAACACGCGCGCCGAGTGCGTCAGCGCGCCGACCGCAAGGTAGTCCACGCCGGTCACGGCGACGTCTCGGGCCCTGTCCAGGGTAAGCCCACCGCTGGCCTCCAGTTCCGCCCGCCCTGCCACAAGCCTGACCGCTTCTGACATTTCGGCGTCCGTCATATTGTCGAGCAGGATCGAGCGGGCGCCGGCCGTGAGGGCCTCCTCGACCTGACCGAGCGTGTCGCACTCCACCTGGACGTGCAGGGACGGGTAGACGACGCGGATGGCCTCGTACGCCTTGGTGATGCTTCCGGCGGCGGCGATGTGGTTGTCCTTGATGAGCGCGGAGTCGTGCAGTCCCATCCGGTGGTTGACCCCGCCGCCGCAGTGCACCGCGTACTTCTGCAATGCGCGCAAGCCGGGCAGGGTCTTGCGCGTGTCGCGGACCTTGGCCGTGGTGCCCTCCATCGCGTCCGTCCAGCGGCGGGCGGCGGTCGCGATTCCGGACAGGTGGGTCAGCAGGTTCAAGGCCGTCCGCTCGGCGCGCAGTACGGCCCGGGTCGGGCCGCCGACCGAGATGAGGATCTGGCCGGGGACGACGCGCTCCCCGTCCGCGACCTTCGTCTCGTAGGTGATGCCCAGCAGTTCGAACACGACCGAGGCGACCGGGACGCCCGCGACGGTGCCGGCCTCGCGGGCGGTGAAGTCCCCGGTCGAGGTGTCCTGGGGTGCGAAGATCGGCTCGCTGGTGACATCCACCTCGCCGTCCTCGGCCAGCGCCGTCTGGACAAGGTTTTCCACAGCCTGTGGATCGAGCCCGGCGGCCCTGAGCGCCTCCTCCAGCTCCGGTGTCATCCGCGATCTCCTTCCCGTCGGCTCTGTCGCCAGGGTTCGTAGGTCGTCGTAAGGGTGTTACCGTCCAGGCGCGTGACGAGGTGGCCGCGCCACATCGCGTCGGCGCGTTCGGGAAAGTCCTCCCGCCAGTGGCTGCCCCGGGTCTCCTCCCTACGCTGCGCCGCGGCCACGATCGCGGACGCGACGGTGTGCAGGTTGGTGGCCTCCCACGCCTCCACGCCCGGCCGGACGTCGGCGCCGGAGCGGATGGGCAGGTCGGCCAGTTCACGTGCCGCCGCAGCGAGCCCCTCGGCGCCGCGTAGCACTCCCACAGAGGACGTCATGATGCGCTGAACGTCCCCGCGTGTGCTCGGGGCAAGCAGGCCGTCTGCGCGCGCGCCACCTACGGGCGAGGCGTCCGACGAGTCGCCCATGGAGGGCTCGTCCGATACCAGAGCGGTGAGGTCGGCTGAGAGCGCGGTGGCTATGCGTCCAGCGAAGACGAGCCCTTCCAAGAGAGAGTTGGAGGCGAGCCTGTTAGCGCCGTGGACGCCCGTACAGGCGACCTCGCCACACGCATAGAGGCCCGGCACGGATGTCCGCCCGTAGAGGTCTGTACGGACGCCTCCGCTCGCGTAGTGCGCGGCCGGGACGATGGGGATCGGCTCCGTCACCGGGTCGATTCCGTGGTGCCGGCAAGCGGCGAGGATGGTGGGGAACCGGTTCTCCCACATCGTCGCCCCGAGGTGCCGCCCGTCCAGGAGCATGTGGGACGCGCCGGTCTCGCGCATCCGGTTCATGATCCCCTTGGCGACGACGTCGCGCGGCGCGAGCTCGGCGAGTTCGTGGCGTCCGGACATGAAACGTGCGCCCGTGTGATCGACGAGGTGCGCGCCCTCGCCGCGGACCGCCTCCGAGATCAGCGGTTGCTGCCCCGTCGCGCCCTCGCCGAGCCACAGCACCGTCGGGTGGAACTGGACGAACTCCAGGTCGGTGACGGCGGCGCCGGCGCGCAGCGCGAGCGCGACACCGTCGCCCGTCGACACCTCGGGATTGGTCGTGGCGGAGAACACCTGGCCGAGACCGCCGGTGGCGAGCACGACGGCGCGGGCCCGGACGGCGCCGACACCGCCCGGCTGGCCCTCGCCCATGACGTGCAGGGTGATACCGGTGGCACGTCCGGCCGCGTCCCGGAGCAGGTCCAGGACCAGGGCGTGTTCGATGACCTCGACGCCGGAGTCCTTGAGCGCGGCGAGCAGGGCCCGGCTGATCTCGGCACCGGTCGCGTCACCGCCCGCATGGGCGATGCGGCGCCGGTGGTGGCCGCCCTCGCGGGTGAGCGCGATGCCGCCGCCGCTGGCCCGGTCGAACGCGGCGCCGAGGTCGATGAGCCCCCGGACGGCGCCCGGCCCTTCGGTGACGAGGGCGCGGACGGCGTCCTCGTCGCACAGGCCGACCCCGGCGGTGAGGGTGTCGGCGAGATGCTCGCCGGGGCTGTCGTCGGGGGCCAGCGCGGCGGCGATCCCACCCTGCGCCCAGCGGGTCGATCCCGCGTCCAGCAATGCCTTGGTGACCAGCAGCACCCGCCCGTGCGGCCGGCAGCGCAGCGCGGTCACCAGGCCGGCGATACCGGATCCGATGACGACGACGTCGGTCTCGGTGGTCCAGCCGGGGGCGGGGGCCGCCAGAACGGAAGGGATCACGAGCCCTCCTCGGGGGTTTCGGTTCTCGTCATTGTGACATTAACCCCGGAAAGCTCCCATGGCCGGTCCCGTTTTCGGACGTAAGTCACATTCGGTGAAGACGGGGAGGCGCCCCGCGGAACGACCGCACACCGGCCGGTGCGCGGCCGCTCACGGGCGAATCGGCGAATCGACGAGTCGGCGACGGCGACGGCGACGGCGGATCAGCGACAGCGGATCAGCGGACGAGGTCACCGCGCACGCCGGACCCGCCGGGCACGGGCTCAGCAGGGTCGGAGCCGAGCGAGACGATCTTGTTGGAACGGTCGACATGCACGACGCTCGGCCGGAACTCGCGCGCCTCGGCGTCGCTGAGCTGCGCGTAACTAATGATGATCACCAGGTCGCCGGGCTGCACCAGCCGCGCCGCCGCCCCGTTGATGCCGATCACACCGGACCCGCGCTCGCCCGCGATCAGATAGGTCTCCAGGCGGGCGCCGTTGTCGATGTCCACCACGTGCACCTGCTCGCCGGGCAGCAGGTCGGCGGCGTCCATCAGATCCTCGTCGATGGTCAGCGACCCGACGTAGTGCAGGTCCGCCTGCGTCACCGTGGCACGGTGGATCTTCGACTTGAACATCGTCCGGAACATTTCAGCGCTCCTTCGGGCTGCCGAGCTGGAGGGGAAGGTTGTCGATCAGGTGGGTCGCGCCGACCCGGCCGGCCACCGCGAGCACGGCCGGACCATGGTGGGCCGCCGTGACCTCGACGAACGTCGCCGGGTCCACGAGGACGAGGTAGTCGAGCCCGAGCGGCGGCGCGGCGTGGACGGCCGTGTCGAGGACGGCACGGGCCGCGCCCCTGATCGCGTCCGGGCCGCCCTGGACGGCCGCCTCGCCCGCCCGCAGCGCCCGCGACAACGCGAGGGCCGTACCGCGCTCCGCCGCGGACAGGTACCGGTTGCGGCTCGACAGCGCCAGCCCGTCCGGCTCCCGGACGGTCGGATGGCCGACGATCTCCACCGGCACGTTCAGGTCGGCGACCATCCGGCGGATCATCGCCAGTTGCTGCGCGTCCTTCTCGCCGAAGACCGCGACGTCCGGGCGCACCAGGTTCAGCAGCTTCAGCACGACCGTGAGCATGCCGTCGAAATGGCCGGGCCGCGTCACGCCCTCCACCCGGGCGCCCATCGGCCCCGACCTCAGCGTGACCTGCGGCTCCGCCGGATACATCACCTCGCGGGACGGCGCGAACACCACATCCGCGCCCTCGTCCGCGCACGCCTGGAGGTCGGCGGCGAACGTCCGCGGGTAGCGGTCGAAGTCCTCGCCCGGCCCGAACTGGAGCGGATTGACGAAGATGCTCACCGCCACCACGTCCGCGCTCTGCCGGGCCATGCGGATCAGCGACCGGTGCCCCTCGTGCAGCGCGCCCATCGTCGGGACGAGCGCGAGGGTCCCCTCCACCGCCGACCGGACGGCGGACAGTTCCTCACGGGTCTCGGCGACGACCGGCTTCCTCGCACCCTCGCTCACGGATCCTCCCTGATCGGTCCGGGTCACGCCGGGCTCATCCACATCTTCGCTGTCAGTCGGCCAGTGCTTCGAGGAGCCGCTCGGCGTCCTCGGGCTTCAGCAGTCCGGCACCGAGCGCCCGGTCGGCGGTCAACCGGGCCAGCGCCACGTATACGCGGCGGCTCTCGGGTGACACTCGCCCCACCTCGGCGACATGGTCGGCCACCGTCCCCGCGTCACCGCGGGCGACGGGCCCGGTGAGCCCGCCGATGCCGAGACGCAGCCCGTTGTCGAGCGCCGCGCCGAGCAGCGGACCGAGCATCCGGGCCGGCTCGGCGACCCCCGCCTCGCGCAGCAGGTCCATCGCCTCGACGACCAGCGTGACCAGATGATTCGCACCACCGGCCAGAGCCGCGTGGTAGAGCGGGCGACGCTCCTCGGTGATCCACACCGGTTCCCCGCCCATCTCCAGGACCAGCGCCTCCGCGACCGGACGCAGCGGCTCGGGCGCGGTGACGCCGAAGGAGATGCCGGTGAGGCGGTTGACGTCGTCGGGGCGCCCGGTGAACGTCATGACCGGGTGGAGGGCGAGCGGCAGCGCACCTGCCCGCGTGACCGGGTCCAGGACGGACGCCCCGTACCGGCCGCTCGTGTGCAGCACCAGCTTGCCCGTGACCGGGACGCCGGCGGCGACGAGACCGGCGGCCAGTTCGGGGAGCGCGTCGTCGGGGACGGTCAGCAGGACCAGGTCGGCGGCCGCCACGACCTCGTGCGGGGTCACGACGTCGACGCCGGGCAGGCGCTCCGCCACCCGCGCCCGCGACCGTTCGGACACCGCCGCCGCGGCCACGACGCGGTGCCCGGCCTGGACGAGCGCGGCGCCGAGCGCCGTCCCGACCCGTCCGGCGCCCACGACGCCGACCGACAGCCGCGCCGGCCTGTCCTCGGGGCGTTCGGTCCCGCCGTCCGGCCCGTTTCCGGGCGTGGCGGAAGCGGGCGTGACGTGTGGATCCATCTGTTCGTTCCAGTCCTCGGTAGGTACCGGACGTGCGCGACCCAATGTACCCGCGAGTCCTGGGCCCGGCGTCCGGCGGGGCTTGCGATGCGACCTTGCGATACGACCTTGCGGGGCGCGGACACTACCCGCGCCCGGAACACCATCACACATCGGCGATGCCACTTCCGACTCGTGGCGACATTGTCACTCAGAGTGAAGTTGGAGTGAGGGTCGCAAAGGTGCCCCGCCCGGCCCGCACACCACGGCAGAGGGCCCGCGGTCAAGGATCGGACCCGCCTTCACCGCGCCGGGGCCGTCCGCATCCCCTCCGCCCCACCGCGGCGAGTCGTCCCCGCGGTGGGGCGGAGCCCGCCCGTCCCCTCTCCCAGCCGATCACGCAGCGTGATGCGATCCGGCGGGCGGTCAGTCGGTGGCCAGGGACTCCACGATCGACGCCTTGGCGGCACGGCGGGCGGGCATGACCGCCGCGATCATCCCGGCGGCCCCGGCCAGCCCCACGAAACCGGTGACCTGGAGGTAGGGCAGCGAGAAGACCGAGGTCTCCGACATCGCGTGGGTCGCCGCCCAGCCGAACGCCACCCCGAGAACGACCCCCGTGGACGCCCCGATCACGGCCATGACCAGGGCCTCGACCGACAGCATCCGGCGAAGCTGACGCTTGGTGAGACCGAGCGCCCGCAGCAGCGCCGACTCGCGCGTCCGCTCCACGACCGAGAGCGTCAGCGTGTTCGCGATGCCGAACAGCGCGATGACGATCGCCAGACCGAGCAGCCCACCGAAGATCATCAAGATCATGTCGATCGCGTTGCTGACGCTCTCCTCGAACTCCGCGGACGAGAACACCTTCGCGGTCGGGTAGGGCCGCGCAGCGTCCTCGACGATCCTGCGCGCCGTGTCGGCGGGCACTCCGTCCCGGTCCTTGACGTAGATGGTCGACTCGTCCGGCAGGCTGAAGTACCGGGTGAAGTCCGCCTCGGGCACCAGGACCTCGCCGACCGGCGCCGGTGTGGAGACTATGGCGACGATCTTCACGGGGACGGTGCCGTGCGCGGTCTTGACCTGGACGGTCTCACCGGTCCGCAGGTGTCCCCGGTCCGCGAACTTCTTCTCCACGACCGCGGTCCCCGGCGTGAGCCCGGCCGGCCGCAGCGCCGCCGCCGACCCGTCCACGAGGCGGGGCTTCAGGACGGTCCCGAGCGCCGGACCGGTCACCGTCGCGACCTCGGCTTTCCTGCTCCCGACCTGCGCGTCCTTGCTGAGAAGCTCGAAGACGAGCGAGAACTCCGTCCGCTTGCGCAGCGCCTCGGTGAGCGCGTGCGGCGTCTGGCCGGCTTCATGGCCGTTGCGCGCCTGCACCTGGAACTCCACCGGGTACTGCTCGGCCAGCGAGCGGGTGGAGGTGGCCTTGCCACTGGCGGCGATCACCGCGAACAGGCTCATCAGGCCGACGCCCACGGTCAGCGCGATCGTCGTCGTGGCCGTGCGGCGCGGGGTACGGCGCGCGTTCTCCACCGCCAGCCGTGCCGGCACCCCGCCCAGCCGCGCGGGCAACGCTCCGGCGACGCGCCCGAACGGCCGCACCAGGGCGGGCATCCCCGCGATCACCGCGAGGAAGAACACCCCGCCCGCGAGCGCGACGGTGTACATCGCACCCGTGCCCTTCGGCATCTGGAAGGTTCCGAGCAGGCTCAGCGCGATCCCGGCCACCGCGAGCAGGATCGTCAGCGCGGTCCGGACGAGCCCCAGCCGGAACCGCCCGGTGCCCGGCTCCAGTTCCGAACGCAGCGCCGCGACCGGCGCGACGCGGGTGGCGGCGCGGGCGGGCAGCAGCGCCGACAGGACGGTCACGACGACGCCCACCGTCAGGCCGATCGCGACGGTGCGTCCGGCGAGGGCCAGCCCTTCCACCGGAACCTGCGTGGTGAGCCGCCCGATCCCCGCGACCGCGCCCGCGCCGAGCCCGACGCCCGCGACGATGCCGAGCAGCGAGCCGACCAGCCCGACCACCGCCGACTCGACCAGGACGCCGCCGAACACCTGCCGGCGGGTCGCGCCGACACAGCGCAGCAGCGCCATCTCCCGCATCCGCTGCGCGATCAGGATCGAGAACGTGTTGTAGATGACGAGCGCGGAGACCAACATCGCCACCAGACCGAAGATCAGCAGCCCGGCCCGGATGATCTCGGTGTCGGCACCCGCCTCCTTGGCGAGCTTCTTCGCCAGTTCGTCGCCGGTGTAGACGCGGTACGACCCGCCGACCGCCGCGGCGACCGCCGCCTTGTCCGCGCCGAGGACGTCGATCTCCTCGTAGTACTTCGCGCCCGTCATCGCCAGGGTCGTCGCGGCGTCGAAGCCTACGGCGCCCTGTGCGTCCGCTTCCTGGTCGATGCCGAAGTCAACGATGCCGACGACCGAAAAGCGATGCGGCCGGCCGTCATGGTCCAGGACCGTCACCGCGTCCCCGACCTTGAACGCCGTCCGTTCGGCGGCCCGCGTGCTCAGCACGGCCTCGGTCGGCCCGGACGGCGGGCGCCCCTTCTCGACCTCGACACGCAGCAGCCGCCCGGCCTGCACCGAGATCCCCGCGGTCGGGAAGTCGCCGATCGTCTTGCCGTCCCTGCCGACCAGTGCGGCGTCCCCGCGCACCGCGCCCTGCACCTCGGTCACCCCCGGCAGCGCCTGGACTCGGCGGAGGACATCGGTGGGGACCCCCGGCTCGTCCGAACCGCCCTGCCCGTCCGAACCACCCGGCTCGATCGGCGCATTGGGCCCGGGCAGGACCGCGGCGTCCACCTTTCCGGCCGACCGCGCGAAGGTCTTGGCGACCCCCTTGTCCATCGTGTCGGTCAGGACGAACGTGCCCGAGATGAAACCCACGCCGAGCGTGATGGCCACGGCGGTCAGCAGCAGGCGCAGCTTGTGCGCGAGCAGGCCCGCCAGCGTCGTCTTCAGCATCACGCCCCCAGCCTCTTGAGCTGGTCGAGCACCGCGTCCGGGGTCGGCTGGACGATCTCGGAGACGATCTCCCCGTCGCGCAGGAACACCACCCGGTCGGCGTACGACGCGGCGACCGGGTCGTGGGTCACCATGACGATCGTCTGGCCCATCTCCCGCACGGAGGCGCGCAGGAAGCCGAGCACCTCCGCGCCGGAGCGGGAGTCGAGGTTGCCGGTCGGCTCGTCCGCGAAGATCACATCGGGCCGGGCGACGAGCGCACGCGCGCACGCGACCCGCTGCTGCTGGCCGCCCGATAGCTCGCTCGGCCGGTGGCCGAGCCGGTCGCGCAGCCCCACCACATCCACGACTTGGTCGAACCACGCCTGATCCGCCTTGCGGCCGGCGAGGTCGAGCGGCAGCCGGATGTTCTGCTCGGCGGTCAGCGTGGGCAGCAGGTTGAACGCCTGGAAGACGAACCCGACCCGGTCGCGGCGCAGCAGCGTCAGCTGCCGGTCGCTCAGCCCGGTGATCTCGGCGTCGCCGAGCATGATCCGCCCGCTGGTGACGGTGTCCAGCCCCGCCAGGCAGTGCATCAGCGTGGACTTCCCCGACCCGGACGGACCCATGATCGCGGTGAACACGCCGCTGACGAATCCGATGCTGACGCCGCGCAGCGCGTGCACGGCCGCGTCGCCGGACCCGTACACCTTCGACACGCCGTCGGCCATGACGGCCGCCGTGGAGGCGTCGGGGTTCCTCCCCTGCGGGCTGGTGAACGTGCTGGTCACGGCGACTCCTTCGTGGATGCGGACGATCCTGCTCAACGCTAGGAATCGGCGCGCTCCCCGCCATCAGCCCCGCGGCCACGCTTCAGGTCAGCCTTGCGGCGCGTCCACCACGGCCCGTACGACCTGAGACGTACGAAGCCATCAGCCATTACACCGACGCGCCGACGCCGGACGTGCGAATGCCGGGAGCCCCGGTGGGACTCCCGGCATTCGCACCGCCGGGCACTCGCGCGGACGGTCACGATCGCCGAGGATCCGGCCTGGGCGCCCGGCGGTGGTGGATCGGCGATTCAGTTGTCGACGAAAGCGCCGCCCTTGCAACTCGCCCCCGCGATGCCGACGACGGCCACGGCGTTGCCGCAGACGTTGACCGGAACTGAGATCGGGGCGAAGACCTGGTTGCCGCCCAGGATCGAAAAGTTGCCACTGGTGTGGTTGTTCGAGAAGTGGCCGTCATGGCCGTGCCCGTGCCCGTGCCCGTGGCCGTGGCCGTGGTCGTGCCCGTGGTCGTGCCCGTGGTCGGGCCCGCCGGCGTAGGCAGGTCCGGCGGCGAGGGCGGCGCCGGCGACGGCAAAGCCCAGGATGCCGGTGGCGGCAAGCTTCTTGATCACGAGAATCCTCCCGTACGTCGGGTTGTGCAGTGGACCCGATTGACAGTGCCGACGCCCTCCGGACGGAGGGCGTCGCGTACGGTAGTTACCCAGTTACTTTCTGGCAACAGAAGTGAATGCTCCAAGTTGGTGGAAAATAGCCGCCAAGGAGCAACATTTCTATTACAGAGAGTTACCTCTTTGGCCGCTTCTGACCAGACCTGTCTCGTAGGCGAAGACGACCGCCTGCACCCGGTCTCGGAGGCCCAGCTTCATCAAGATCCGCCCCATGTGCGTCTTGACGGTCGCCTCCGACACATACAGCCGCTCGGCGATCTCCGCGTTGGACATCCCGCGCGCGACCAGGCCCAGCACCTCGTTCTCCCGGTCGGTGAGGCTCTCCAGCGCGCCGATCGCCTTCTCCTCCGCATCCGGCAGATGCAGCGCGAACCGGTCCAGCAGCCGTTTGGTCGTGCTCGGCGCCACCACCGCGTCACCCGAGTGCACCGACTTGATCGCCTCGATCAGCTGCGCCGGGCCGGCGTCCTTCAACAGGAACCCGCCCGCGCCGGCCTTGATCGCCGCGAACGCGTACTCGTCCAGGTCGAACGTCGTCAGGATGATCACCTTCGGGCCGGACGCGGCGACGACGCGCCTGGTCGCCTCGATGCCGTCCATCCGCGGCATCCGCACGTCCATCAGGACGACGTCGGTCCGGGTCACGCGCAGCAGGTCGAGCGCCTGCCGACCGTCGGCGGCCTCGCCGACGACCTCGATGTCGGGCTGCGCGTCCAGCACCATCCGGAACCCGGCCCGCACCAGTTCCTGATCATCGACCAGGACCACCCGGATCGGCGCCTCGTCCACCTCGTCCACCTCGTCCACCCTGCCTCCCAAGAACCGATCACCGTCGCCAAGCCCTACCACCCCGGACAGCCCGCATCACCCGATCACGCGGCCATCCTCACGAATCGGGATCCGCGCGACCACCTCGAAACCGCCTCCCGGCCGCGGCGCCGCCCGGACACTGCCCCCGTACACGGCCGCGCGCTCCCGCATCCCCACCAGACCGTGGCCGCGACCGTCATCGGTGGCCGCGGCACCACGGCCGTCGTCCACGACCCGGACCTCCACGGCGTCACCCCCATAGCGCAGCCGCACGTCCGCAGCCACCTGCAAGCCACCGTGCTTGAGCGTATTGGTCAGGGCCTCCTGGACGATCCGGAACACCGTGAGCTGCCTCCCCTCCGACATCGACGCGGGCGCGCCGTCCACCTCGAACGTCACGGGCAGCCCTGAGGAACGGACCTGCTCGACCAGCTCGTCCAGCTGTTCGACCCCCGGCTGCGGCGCGTACGCCCCCACATCGTCGCTCTCCCGCAGCACGCCGAGCAGCCGCCGCATCTCCGCCAACGCCAGCCGCCCGGTCGAGGAGATCGTCTCCAGCGCCTGACGGGCCCGACCGACATCGGTGTCGATCGCGTAGGACGCGCCGTCGGCCTGCACCACGATCACACTGACGTTGTGGGCGATGACGTCGTGCAGCTCGCGAGCGATGCGGGCCCGCTCGGCGGACATCGCCATCTGGACCTCGGCATCACGCTCGCGCTCCAGCCGCTCGGCCCGCTCCTCCACCGACCGCAGGTAGGCGCGGCGCGTCCGCATGTGCAGGCCGAGAACCCACACACCCGCCACCAGCACTGTCAGCACGACGAACGTGGTCTTCCTGTCGTCACCGCCTTGCGAGTACTGGACGGTCGCCATGACCGTCCCCACCTCCGCCACCAGCGCCGCCGCCAACCCCCACCGGAACGCGCACCCGGCCGCGACCGTGTAGACGCCGATCAGGACCGCGATATTCGCCGGGGCGATCCTGAAACCCTCGACGCACTGGACGAACGACACCAGCGCGATCACGGCGAAGACCGTCCGGGGGAACGTGCGGCGTAGGACCAGCGGGGCCAGCAGCGCGGCCGTCACCAACCAGAGCGTGTCTGTTCCCGGCCCCCCGTTGAGCAGCTCCGGAAGCGACAGGATCATGACCGGCACGATGAGGAACGCATCGACCAGCGGCTTTTTGCCCCGCAGCCACTCCCAGAACCTGCCGACCATGCCGATAGCGTATGTACACGCAGGTCAGCCTCGGATCAGCCGGAAGTTGGAGCCGGATCCGCCGCAGGGATGGCCCGCCCTGCGAGGCCACGCACGGTAACGTCACATAAGTGGCGGCGTTGGTGACCGAATGGCTGACATGGCGCACCGCGATGGAGCGGGCCCTGTACGGGGACGGCGGCTTCTACCGCCGCGGTGAGTGCCCGTCCGAGCACTTCCGCACCTCCGTGCACGCCTCCCCGCGCTTCGCCGCGGCCATCGCCCGCCTGCTGGTCGAGGTCGACACCGCGCTCGGCCGCCCGAACCGGCTCGACCTCGTGGACGTGGGCGCCGGCTCGGGCCGGCTCCTCGCCAACATCCTGGCCTGCCTACCCCCCGGTCTCGCCGACCGGCTCGCGCCGACCGCCGTCGAGATCGCCCCCCGGCCCCCCGAACTCCCGGCCCCGATCGCCTGGCGCCCGGACCTCCCACCGGAGATCACCGGGCTCGTGGTCGCCAACGAGTGGCTCGACAACATCCCGCTGGACGTGGTCGAACGCACCCCGGACGGTATCCGGACCGTCCTGGTCGACCCGTCCAGCGGAGCCGAACGCACCGGCCCTGACCCCACCGACGAGGACCGCGACTGGCTGGAACGCTGGTGGCCCTTGCCCGAACCAGGCGACCGTGCCGAGATCGGTCATCCGCGCTGCGCCGCATGGGCCTCGGTCATAGGACGGGTCCGCAGCGGCCTCGCCGTGGCCGTGGACTACTCACACGCCTTCGGCTCCCGTCCGCTGTCCGGGACACTGACCGGCTACCGCGACGGTTCGACCGTCCCCGCCGTCCCGGACGGGTCATGCGACGTCACCGCGCACGTCGCTCTCGACGCGTGCGCCCTCGCGGGCGAACGCGCGGGCGCCACGTCCAGCCGGCTGACCACCCAGCGCGCCGCTCTGCGCAGCCTCGGCCTGTCCGGCGTCCGCCCGCCGATCGATCTTGCCCACCGCGACCCCCGCGCCTACCTCACCGCCCTCTGTCACGCCGGCGAGGACGCCGAGCTGACCGACCCCGCCGGCCTGGGCGGCTTCGGCTGGCTGGCCCAGACCGTCACCATTCCCCTGCCCGCCTCCCTGGCCGCGCCGGGCTGAGCACGCCCGCGTCACCGTTCGACGTGCAGGGCCTCCAGGCCGCGCAGGACGAAGCCGGGCTTCCACTTCGGCTCGGTGGCCAGCCGCAGATCGGGCGCCGCCCGCAGGAGCGCGCCATAGGACTCGGCGAGCTCGATCCGGCCCAAGGGCGCGCCCAGGCAGTAGTGGATGCCGAGGCCGAACGTGATGTGCGGGTTCGGGTCCCGGCCGAGGTCGAGCCGGTCCGGGTCGGCGAACACCTCCGGATCACGGTTGGCGGAGGCGAACTGCAACGCGACCTCGGCCCCGCGGGGAATGTCGACCCCGCCGACCTTGATGTCCTCCAGCACCCAGCGCTCGAACATCGGCGCCGGCGTGTCATACCGCAGCAACTCCTCGACGGCCGTCGGGACGAGCGACGGGTCGGCCCGCAGCCGCGCCAGCTCATCGGGGTGGCGGAACAGCGCCCACCAGCCGTTCCCGGTCGAGTTGACCGTTGCCTCATGCCCGGCGTTGAGCAGCAGGACGCAGGTGCCGATTAGCTCGTCCTCGGTGAGCCGGTCCCCGTCGTCGACGACCTGGGCGAGCGCACTGATGAGGTCGTTCTGCGGCTCGTTCCGCCGGGACCGTGACAGCTCGCGCAGGTACTCGGAGAACTCGGCGGCGGCCCGGACGGCCGCCCGCTGCACCTCCTCGGACGGATTGAGCTCGTACATGCCGCAGATGTCGGCCGACCAGGGCCGCAGCAGGTGCCGGTCCCCCACTGGAACCCCGAGCATCTCGGCGATGACGTTCACCGGCAGCGGCTCCGCGACCTCGGCGAGCAGATCGCCGCCGCCCTTGGCCGCCAGTTCACCCGCCAGCTCCGCGGCAAGCCGCTGGATCATCGGCCGCAGACCCTCGACCATCCGCGCGGTGAACGCCTTGGAGACCAACCGCCGCAGCCGGGTGTGCGTGGGCGGCTCCATGTCGAGCATCCCGGCCCGGACGAGATCCCAGAACGGTTTGAGGAACGCCGCCTCCGGCTCCTGCCCGAACTCCTCATGGCCGGCGACGTGCAGGTACGTTCGCCCGAGCCGCCTGTCCCGCAGCAGCCCGTTCACGTCCTCGTACCGGCTGATCACCCATTGGCCCGTGGCCTCGTCCAAGTACACCGGCCGTTCTCGACGCAGCCACTCGAACACCGGATAAGGATCCGCTACAAACTCCGGCGACCACGGGTCATAGACCATTTCGCTCATGCCCTGACGATAAGCCCCGAACCCGTCTCTTGGCCCTACCCAAAACCCCCACACCGTCCGCAAGGTTCGGAACCCTGGGATGCCCCGAACCCGTCCACAATCCCCCACAAGCCCGTCCCGCAGGACACCTACCCGAGAATCAGTACAAACCCTCTACACGGAGACCGTGCCCGCATCGAGGCGCCCTCACGTACGAACGACTTCACCGGACTCGCCGCGAAACGACGACGACGCTCCTGATCAGCCGGAACGCAGATGAACGACGGACGCGGGCGAGAGATGACGCACCAGAATCTCCAGCGCCGCCGTCACCTCCGCAAGGTGTTCCGGACCGTCAAGGGCGGTCGTCAGTGCCGCGTCAATACTGGTCGCCCGCACTTCGGCCACCCTTTCGGACGTCTCGTCCGCCCGGCGTACCAAGGACCGCCGGCGGTCGCCCGGGTCCGGCGCCGTCACCACCGAGCCCGCCTCCCTGAGCCGTGCGACCGCGGTCGAGACCTGACTCTGCGGCAGCCCGGTGCGCTCGGCGATCTCACCGACGGCGCTGTCCGGATGCGCGACGATGTCGCTCAACACGATCAGGACGGCCCGGGTCCCCCCAGGCCTCTCGCCACGCGCCGCCGGCATGGCCTCCTCGCCGACCTTCATCAAGGTCCGCCCCAACAAGAACAGCTCGACTCCGTTCACGCCTTCAACTTACATCGTCCTAGATGCATCACTATTGATGCATGCGGCGGCTCCCGGCCTGCTCCCTCCGGTGGACCGCGCGAAGATCGACCGCACTCTCGCCGACATCGAGGCCGCCGCGCGTGAAGGCGGCTGGCGCGAGGCCATCGCCAAGGTCGCGGCGGCCACCGGCCTTGATCCCGCCAACATGAAGACCGAGTCCGGTGTCACCACTGTGCCCATGACCGAAGACCGCGCAGCCAACATGACCTACTACCTGACCAACGACGTGAGCGAACTCCGCCGCAGCACCCTCGGTCACGACGAAGTCACCATCGCTGCCAGGAACACACGGATCATCGCCGCTGCCGGCGCCGATTCGAAGGATGCCTGGAACCACCAGTGCGGAACGGAACTGGCCGCCCTCCTGGATGTGCCTCTCACAGAGTTCCCCGGTGGCCACAACGGCAACACCGCATTCCCCCGCGCCTTCGCAGCCCGCGTTCACGAAGTCATTTCCCTCACCACCTGACCCGGTGCCCGCCGTGGCCACAAGAAGATGTTGCCAATTGCCGCAACCTCCTCATCGCGACGGGGCTCATCGCCGCACCGCATCCGCACTCTGAGAGATCAACATCTACTTTGCGTCCGAAACATGCGGCGTCACGAGAAGCCCGGTCAGGTGAGCGTTCTGATCATTTCGATGGCCGACCTGCCCTCCCCCCTCGGGCAGGCCGGCCACTTCCATGGTCGGTCGCGGAGGGTGGGCACGGAAGTGGAATGAAGTTCTGTGGATAACGGGGTCAGCGGGCTGCCCAGTGGGTCGGGTCGCCCGAAGCTCGCCGGGCGGCCTGGGCCCGGCGGGCGGTCGACTCGACGATGGCGCGGGCCTCTCCGAGGTCGCGGTCTGCGGCGGCGACCTGGACCGGCCCTGGAGGCGCGTCCACATGGACGGTCGCCAGCCCCAGGAGCCGTTGGAACGGGTTCGTCGTGAGCCGCACGCTCTGCGCGCGCGCGTGCGCGATGACGTCCGTGCGACGGCACGGCCACCCGTGGCGAGACACGAAGACGACATCGTCAGTGCCCGCACCGTCCGCGCGGTCGATCGCCAGGGCCTTCGATGAGGCGGGGACGAGCGGGACGGCGTCGATGGTGGTTCCGGGGAACACCTGCGACACCAGGTGCATGGCGACATGCCGGGGCGCCACTGGCAGGAGGGTGGAAGACAGGGCCTGCCGCTCGCCCGCGTACCCGGCGACCGTGACCTCGACTCGTGCCCAGCCGAGGCCGCGCCAGATCGCCGGTTCGACGATGCTGATCGCCTGGACCCGGCCGGGAGGGAGGGTCTGCATGCGGGTCTCCAGCAACCCGTACCGCAGCCGGACACCGTCCGGCGACAACGCGACCGTGAAGTTGGCGTACATCACCAGCGGGGCGACCACGGCGCGGACCAGCCCGAGCAACGCGGGGATGGCGACGGCCAGCATGCCGCCCTCCGCGTACGCCACGAGGAAGACCAGCGACGCGAGGAAGAGCACGATCGTCCCGATCACGGGCAGCCGGACGAGAAGCGAACCGAAGAGTGCGCCGAACGGGACGCGCCACATGTGCCGTTCGGGGGCCTCAGGAGTGTGGCCGGGCAGTCCGGCCGCGCGCGCGAGGAGTTCGGCCCGGAGCTGCTGCGCGGAATGCCGTCCGAGGTAGCGCAGCGCAATTTCGCTCTGCTCGCCACCGGCGAGCTCCACCCGGACCTCGGCGAGCGCGAAAATCCGCGTGACCAGCGGGCGGACGAGGTCGATGGCCTGAACCCGGGAGAGCGGTATGCGGCGCTTGCGCTTGCGGAGCACCCCGGTCTCCACGACCAGGTCGTCCCCGTCCACCCGGAATCGCAGTCCCCGCCACGCCCACAGGCCGGACACGACCGCGATCATGGTCATGGGGACGCTCACGATCAGGAACCTGCCGATCACTTCGGGCGTGAGCTCGATGGTGATGCCCTCGTCCGTCTGCGTCAGCAGTAGCGGGAAGCCGAGCAGGACGAAGTAGACGATGAGGATGAAGAACGCACGCAGCGGGGCGGTCGCCCAGTGCAGCCTGTGAGTGCCTTCGGAGAACCGCACCGGCGGAGCGGCCCGGTAACCGGGAGGCTGACCGTACCCGTAAGGCGGACGAGGCGGGCCATAAGGCGGGCCTGGTGGTGGCCCAGAAGGACCGTAGGGAGGACGTGGAGGTCCATAGGGCGGACCTGGCCGCCCCTGAGGCCCGTACGGACCCGGTGGGCCCGGCGGCCCTGGCTGCCCATACGGACCGGGTTGACCATGCTGGCCTGGAGGCGGGCCAGGCGGGCCAAACGGTCCTTGGCCTCCCGGATACGGGCCGTAGGGCGGACCTTGGCCACCGGGAGGAGGACCAGGCCTGCCATAAGGGCCGCTCACAGGCCCATGCTCCGCTCCTCACCCTTGAGGGCGAGTCGATCGCGCAGAAGCGCCGCCTCGGTGGAGGGCAGGCCGGGAATGGTCGCGTCCGTTGCCGCGGCGGCGGTGTGCATGCGCACGGTGGCGATGCCCATCCACCGTCCCAGGAGCCCGGCCGTCACGTCCACGAACTGCATCCGCCCGTACGGGACGACGATGAGCCTCTTCACGATCACGCCGTGCGTGACGATGAGGTCGTCGGTGCGTTCCGCGTACCCGAACGACCGGCGGTCGAGTTCGGCGACGATCCCCGTGAGGGCCACCGCGAGGACGACGGCGCCGATCCACATCGCGCCGCCCACCGCACCGCCACCGTTCCGCCAGACCACGAACGCCCCTAGCGCACCTATTGGGAGGGCCCACAACACCGCCGCGAGCAGCCGGTGCCAGGTGTGGCGCTTGGAGATGGGTGACCACTGGAGGCCACTCCCGGGTGCGAACGCCTGATCCGCCCGGTAGATCGGCGGCGCGGCCGCGGCGCCGCCCTGCGAGTGGATTCCCCCAGGTTGCCCGGCGGGCGCTTGGCCGGCCGGGTACCCGTGCCCCATCCCGCCTCGGCCTGTCCCGGACGGCGCGGGCGGATGCGCCGCACCCTGCGTTCCCGGATGTGCGGCGGGCTCGAACGGCGGTTCGCCACGGCTCACGTTCATTGCCCCCTAGTCAACCGGAAAACGAGGACTGCTCGCCATGGGACTATGAGGCGGTGATCGGAGCGGCGGAGGCGCAACCATGACCACCGAACGAATCGTCGGGATCGGTGCGGGCGCCAAGGAGCTCGCCACCGAGGACATGACCCTGAACATCGGGCCCCAGCACCCGTCCACACACGGCGTGCTCCGGCTCCGGCTGACGCTGGACGGCGAACGGATCTCGGCCGCCGAGCCCATCATCGGGTACATGCACCGCGGCGCGGAGAAGCTGTTCGAGGTGCGCGACTTCCGGCAGATCATCGTGCTGGCGAACCGGCACGACTGGTTGTCGGCGTTCTCCAGCGAGCTCGGTGTCGTGCTCGCGGTGGAACGCATGCTGGGCATGGAGGTCCCCCCACGTGCGGTCTGGGCGAGGACGTTGCTCGCCGAGCTGAACCGCGTCCTCAACCATCTGATGTTCCTCGGCTCTTATCCCCTCGAAGTGGGTGCGATCACGCCGATCTTCTACGCGTTCCGCGAGCGTGAGGCACTGCAGCGGGTGATGGAGGAGATCTCCGGCGGGCGGATGCACTACATGTTCAACCGTGTGGGCGGGCTGAAGGACGAGTTGCCCGCAGGTTGGACGGGACGCGCCCGGCAGGCGGTCAGCGAGGTCCGTGCCCGGATGAGCGACATCGCGGATCTCATCATGGGCAATGAGATCTTCCGCGCGCGCACACGCGGAGTGGGAGTGCTCACCCAGGAGCAGATCCTCCAGTACGGGGTGTCCGGCCCGATCGCACGGGCGTCCGGCCTGGACTTCGACCTCCGGCGAGACGAGCCCTACCTGGCCTACGGCGATCTCGACGTGCGTGTCGTCACCCGCGCGGACGGCGACTGCCTCGCCCGGTTCGAATGCCTGCTCGATCAGGTGTACGCGTCACTCGACCTGGCCGACGCGTGCCTGGACCGTCTCGCCGAACTTCCGCCCGGGCCCATCAACCAGCGGCTTCCGAAGGTCTTGAAGGTTCCGGAAGGCCACACTTACGCCTGGACCGAGAATCCGCTGGGCATCAACGGGTACTACCTGGTGTCGCGGGGCGAGAAGACGCCCTGGCGCATGAAGCTCCGCTCGGCCTCGTTCAACAACATCCAGATCCTCGCGGAGCTGCTGCCGGGCAACCTGGTCGCCGACATGATCGCGATCCTGGGCTCGATGTTCTTCGTCGTCGGCGACGTCGACAAGTAGGCGGTCCACGCCGTCCCTTCGGCGCGTCCGGTACCTGCCCCTGCCCGTCCCAGGCACGCTCGGACGTCCATGCTCAGGCGCGGGAGGCGCCCCTGCTGTGCTCCTCCTCATCGGGATCCTTGGGCACACGGCACGCGTACTCCAGGAAAAACGCGGCCCCGACGAGCACGGCGGCGGCCAGGAACGTGCCGCCGCTGACGAAGAAGTCGTGCCGGGGGGTCGGCTTGTCCAGGGAGTCGGCGAGGCTGGCGGCGAACCCCGCGAAGATGCCCGCGAGCACGGCGGCCGCATGCGCGCTCGCCTTGGCCAGTGCGGCCATGCGTGCGACGACGAGAGGTTCCACCGGCTTGGTGTTCGGCTTGCGCCGGATACGCCGCAGCACGTTCACACCGGTGAAGGCTTCGCCGAGCGCCAGCAGCAGCAGCGTCGGCACCGCCGTCCACGGGAGCGGCGGCAAGGAGACGTAGGCCGTTCGCAACACCGCCCAGGCGATCACTCCGAGGACGACCACGAGCGCGACGAGGAACAGCGGACGGGACGGTCTCATGCAGGCTGCTGCAGAGTCAGGTCGGCCCGGCGGCGCACGGCCGAAGGCCCTCCTTCCGCCTGCTTTGCCTCGGCCAGGTCACCGACCCGCCCGTGCCCGACCAGGAGCACGTCCGGTTCGATGTCGGCCCAGGGGACGAGCACGAACGCCCGCTCGTGGGCGCGCGGGTGCGGCAGGGTCAGGTCGGGGTCGTCGGACGAGATGTCACCGAAGACCACGATGTCGATGTCGAGGGTGCGCGGACCCCACCGGACCTCGCGTACGCGGCTCATGGAGTTCTCGATGTTGAGCACGCGTTCGAGCAGGTTCTCCGGTGGCAGGCGGGTATCGGCCACCAGGACGATGTTGAGGTAGTCGCCCTGTTCGGGAAGGGTCTCGCCGGGCGGCGCATAGGGGGCCGTCTCGTAGACCGGGGAGAACGCCACGAACTCGAGCCCGGGCGCGTCGAACAGCGCGTCAACGGCCTCCTGGATGTTGTCCAGGCGGTCGCCGAGGTTGCTGCCCAGTGAGAACACCACACGGTGCTGGACCAGCATGTGGCCGCCGGTCGCGGTGCGGTCGGGCATGCGGTCGGACGCTGTCATGGGCGACTCCTCCTGATCTTCACGGCCACGTCCGTGAAGGGGTGCGGCACCGGGGCGCTCGGCTTGTGGACGGTGACCTCGGCCTCAGCCACCGTCGCATCTTCCAGACATATTGTCGCGAGCCGGTCGGCCAGCGTTTCGATCAAGTTGACGGGTTCGCCCTCGATGACCGCGACCAGGCGGCCGGCGAGCGATCCATAGTCGACGGTACGGGACAGGTCGTCCCCCGCGGCGGCCGGGCGGGTGTCGAGGCCGAGCGAAACATCCACCACGAACTCCTGCCCGAGTTCACGTTCGGCCGGCAGACAACCGTGCCGCCCCCTGGCCCGCAGGCCACGCAGTTCAATGCGGTCGAGACTCATTCTTCCTCTGCATCGACGACGTTGAGCACGGGTGAACCATGGTGGAGCAGGAGGCGCCATTCTCCGTCCGCCCGGACGAACACGTTGGTGGCCACGATGCTGCCCCCGGCGAGAAAGCCCGCCTCGGTGTCCTCATCGGCGGTCAGAACATTCTCCTTGCACGTCACCACCGCGTGATCGCCGTAAACATCGGATTCGACATCGGTCAACACGAACTGGATGTAGGGCGTGTTGGCCATGATCAGGGCCCAGGAGCGCAGAACCTCGTCGCGACCCCTCAGCATCATCCAGCCCGGGTGCACGCAGGAAACGCCCGCCGCGTACTGTCCATCCGCCCACACGGCCGACATGCGATCGAAGTCACCGGCCTCGAAGGCGGCATAGAACTCGGCGTGGACCTCGTCCAGATCGGCACGGTTCACGGCACGGCTCATCGGTCGTCGCTCCCGGAGTCGGCGCGACCGTCCGCCGCGACAGATTCGGCTACATGAGCATCTGGCGGGGACTGCACCGGACGGGCGGCGCGCATGGCCGCGGCTACACGAACGGCGTCGACGTTGGGGCGGACGCGGTGCACGCGTACGCACCACGCCCCGCCATATGCGGCGAGGGCCGAGGTCGCCACAGTGGCGTCATCGCATTCCGCGAAGGGACGACGGGTCCCGTCGGGTTCCGCCAGGAGAGTCGTCAGGAAGCTCTTGCGGGATGCCCCCACAAGGACGGGATAGCCGGTGGCCGTGAGCGCATCCAGGTGCGCCAGCAGCGCCCAGTTGTGACCCGCCTTGGGGCTCTTCGCGAAACCCAGCCCCGGGTCGAGCACGATCAGGGACGGATCGACTCCCTCTTCCAGCACGGCGTCCACCCGGTGCAGCAGTTCGTCACGCACCTCGTGAACAACGTCGGCGTAGACGGCGCGGGTCTGCATGTCGTGGCTGTGACCCCGCCAGTGCATCACGACGTAAGGGACGCCCGCGGCCGCGACGACCCTCGGCATCTCCGGGTCGGCCAGGCCGCCGCTCACGTCGTTCACCAGCCGGGCACCGGCCGCCACCGCCGCCTCGGCCGCCTCTGCGCGCATGGTGTCGACGCTGACGGGAACGTTCTCATCGGTAAGCGCCTCGATGACCGGCACGACGCGGCGCAGTTCCTCCTCCAGCGACACGCGCTGGGCACCGGGCCGGGTGGATTCTCCGCCCACGTCCACGATGTCGGCGCCCTCGGCGACGAGGTCCAGCCCATGCCGGATGGCCTTTTCCGGGTCGAACCAGGCGCCGCCGTCGGAGAACGAATCGGGGGTGACGTTGACCACGCCCATGACAAGGCAGCGCCCTGGCGCGGGCAACCCCCGAACAACGGGACTGGTCATATGACCAAGCCTATGCCTTGATCTCACCGCTCCGGGGCGGCCCCCGAGCCGCCGAACGTCGGTGGGGCAAAGCCCGAGAAAGCCCGGCGGCCGGAACCCGGCGCCTGGGCCTACGCAGACAGAGAACGTCTGAACGGGCCTCAGTTTGACGCTGAGGCCCGTTCAGGCGTTCCGAGGACTCGGGATAGGTTCGGCGATCAGGAGCGGCCGAGGATCAAGCTCATCGCCTCGGCGCGGGTCTCTGCATGATCGCGGAAGTCGCCGCGCACGGCCGAGGTCACCGTCTTCGCGCCCGGCTTGCGCACCCCGCGCATCGTCATGCACAGATGCTCGGCCTCGATCACGACGATCGCACCGCGCGGCTCCAGCACGCTCATCATCGCGTCCGCCACCTGGCTGGTCAGCCGCTCCTGCACCTGCGGACGGCGGGCGAAGACGTCCACCAGCCTGGCCAGCTTCGACAGGCCCGTGATCTGGCCCTTCTTGTTCGGTGTGTAACCCACGTGGGCGACACCGTGGAACGGCACCAGATGGTGCTCGCACACGCTGTACACCTCGATGTCCTTCACCAGGACCATTTCTTCATGGTCGGCGTCGAAGACCGTGGTCAGCGCGTCCTCCGGACGCTGGCGCAGGCCGGCGAACTGCTCGGCGTACGCCCGTGCCACCCTCGCCGGGGTGTCGCGGAGCCCGTCGCGATCGGGGTCCTCCCCGATCGCGAACAGGATCTCGCGCACCGCCTTCTCGATCCGCGCATGGTCGAACCCAGGCGGATCGTCCTGCATCGGCGCATCGTCGTACGGGATGGCCAAGACGATCAGCTCTCGCCCGGGGCCGGGTCGGCGGCCTCAGAGGGGACTCCGCCGGTCACGCCGCTCTGGCCGTTGCCCTTGGTCAGGTCGGTCACGTCCTGCGGGCCGAGCAGGGCCAGTTCCTTGGGCGTGAGCACCGGCGGACGGTCGGACGGGAGGCGCTTTCCGTACCCGGTGTAGGAGTTCTGGTGCGGCCGCTTCGTGATCGGCGCGAAGATCCGCAGCACCTGGTCCTTGGACAGGGTCTCCTTGTCCATCAGGTTGACCACCAGGTCGTCCAGGACGTCCCTGTACTCGACGAGGATCTCCCACGCGGTGTCGTGCGCACCCTCGATGTAGCGGCGGACCTCGTCGTCGATCGCCGAGGCGATGTCCTCGGAGTAGTCGCGCTCGTGACCCATGTCGCGGCCGAGGAACACCTCGCCGGCACCAGTGCCGAACTTGCGGGCGCCAAGGCGCTCGCTCATGCCGTACTCGGTCACCATGTTGCGCGCGATGGAGGTGGCCTTCTCGATGTCGTTGGCGGCACCGGTGGTCGGCTCGTGGAACACCAGTTCTTCGGCGGTACGGCCGCCCAGCAGCATCGCGAGCTGGTCGTTCATCTCCGAGCGCGTGGTGAGGAACTTGTCCTCCATCGGCAGCGTCATGGTGTAGCCCAGCGCCCGTCCGCGCGGAAGGATCGTCACCTTGTGCACGGGGTCGGCGTTGGGCAGCGCGTGCGCCACCAGGGCGTGCCCGCCCTCGTGGTAGGCGATGATCTTCTTTTCCTTCTCCGACATCACCCGGGTCTTGCGCTCGGGCCCGGCCATGACGCGGTCGATGGACTCCTCAAGGGTGTCCATGTCGATCAGCTTGCGGTCGAAGCGCGCCGTGAGCAGGGCCGCCTCGTTGATGACGTTCGCCAGGTCGGCGCCCGTGAAGCCCGGGGTACGGCGAGCGATCACGTCCAGGTCGACGTCGGGCGCGAACGGCTTGCCTCGGCCGTGCACGCGCAGGATGCCCTTGCGGCCCTCCAGGTCAGGACGGTCCACGGTGACCTGGCGGTCGAACCGGCCCGGGCGCAGCAGCGCCGGGTCGAGGATGTCGGGACGGTTGGTCGCCGCGATCAGGATCACGCCGCCCTTGACGTCGAAGCCGTCCATCTCCACCAGCAGCTGGTTGAGGGTCTGCTCGCGCTCGTCGTGACCACCGCCGAGACCGGCTCCGCGGTGCCGCCCGACGGCGTCGATCTCGTCGATGAAGATGATCGAGGGGGCGTTGGCCTTGGCCTGTTCGAAAAGGTCGCGGACGCGGGAGGCGCCGACACCCACGAACATCTCGACGAAGTCCGAACCGGAGATCGAGTAGAACGGCACCCCTGCCTCGCCGGCGACCGCGCGCGCGAGCAGCGTCTTACCGGTTCCGGGCGGGCCGTACAGGAGCACGCCCTTGGGGATCTTCGCGCCGATCGACTGGAACTTCGCCGGGTTCTGCAGGAAGTCCTTGATCTCTTCCAGCTCTTCCAGGGCCTCGTCGGCCCCGGCCACGTCGGCGAAGGTGGTCTTCGGGGTGTCCTTGGTGATGAGCTTGGCCTTGGACTTGCCGAAGTTCATCACGCGCGAGCCGCCGCCCTGCATCTGGTTCATGATGAACAGGAAGATCAGCACGATGACCACGATGGGGAGCAGGCTGAACAGCAGGTTCAGGAAGAAGCTCTGCTTGGGCACCTCGACGTTGTAGCCGCCGGGCAGCTTCCCGGCGTCCGCCTGCTTCTGCAACTGCTGCTGCAGTTGCACGCCCTGGCCGTCGACCCAGGAGGCCTGCTGGTGCGTCTTGTCGTTGAGCGTAACCTCGATCCGCTGATCCTTGTCAATGATCTTGGCGGACTTCACCTTGCCCTCGGCGATCTCCTGGACCACCTTGGAAGTGTCGGTCTTCTCGTACGAATGACCGGGGTTGACGCCCCACATGATGAGAGCGACCAAGAGGCCGGCTAGCAGGATCCACAGCAGCGGCCCGCGAAAATAGCGCTTCACGTCCATTTATCCGGTTACCCCTTCGGGGCCCGTCCCTCCTGACCAACGTCTGTGTGCGATCCTCGCCCGTCCCGGGGGGCGGACGCCACTGCGACCAACAAAGGCCCGTCGCCCGGGTTCCGGACCCACCGAGGCGATCTCCCTCAGATGGATCCCTGACCCGATGGCCCGGAACACCGACGGTACACCGCAGTGCGCAGGAGACGCAGCCAGCGCCGATCTCCTGATCCTGTCCATATACCCGTCAACGACCTTTGCAACGATCCGTCACGGTCCCTTGTTCCCCGCCACCCTCGTCAAGCCCGTCACCAACCTGCGGACAACCCGAATCCGCGGGTCCGTCCGGCGCACGTCCGAGAAGGCGTTGCCGCACGTCCGTCCGATGGGTTCCACCGACCTTGGTGCCGGGTCCGAGTTGGCCTGGATGCGGCCTCGCACCTCACCTGGTCAGGTGCCGGCCCCCCCGTACACGTGCGGTGCCAGGGTGCCGACGAACGGCAGGTTCCTGTACTTCTCCGCATAGTCGAGCCCGTACCCGATGACAAACTCGTTCGGGATGTCGAACCCGATGTACTTCACATCGATCTCAGTCTTGACCGCCTCGGGCTTGCGCAGCAGGGCACAGATCTCCAGCGAAGCGGGGCCACGCGAAAGCAGGTTGCTGACCAGCCACGACAGAGTGAGACCCGAATCGACGATGTCCTCCACGATGAGCACGTGGCGGTCGAGGATGTCGGTGTCCAGATCCTTGAGGATACGCACGACACCGGACGACTTGGTCCCTGAGCCGTACGACGACACCGCCATCCAGTCCATCGACGCGGGCGTATGAAGCGCGCGCGCAAGATCCGCCATGATCATGACGGCCCCCTTGAGGACCCCGACGAGCAGTAGATCCTTACCCGCGTAGTCGGCGTCGATCTGCCCGGCGAGCTCCCTGACCTTGTCCTGCAACTGGTTCTCGGGGATCAGTACTTTCGCAAGGTCCGTGCCCAGGTCCTTCTCGTCCACAACCCCACCTTCATCGCTGTGACACTCCCCCGCCCGGCGGGACGGGCGCCGCCGTGGCGCGGCGGACGCACCGTGTGACGCTTCGCACACCGCGCGACATCAAGCCGGGCCGAACAGCAGCCTCCCATACCTCCGGAACGCTCGAAGGCCCCCCGGGAGATCGACGTGCCGCTGGCCATGCCAGGCCGTGACCAGCCGATCCACTGCATCGACATGGACGGCCGCGAGCGTACCCGGTGGGCTGCCGGCTTTGACGGCCGCCTTCCGCAACACCCGGGTACGAACGGCTCTGGGCAGGTCACCGAGCCCTTCCAGCCGGATCCCCACAAGAACGACTGTCTCCCCGGTGCTGGCCTCCCCGGTGCTGGCCTCCTCGGGGTCTGTGAGCTCTGCGAAGGTCCGTTCGGCGAGGTCATCGAGAGCATCCGCGTCGTCCCGCAACATCCGGGCCGTCCTAGCGAGCGCCTCGGCGACTCCTGGTCCAAGAGCCTTTTCCAAAGCGGGCAAGGCTTCGTGCCGGACGCGCACGCGTGCGTAGGACGGATCGTCATTGTGCGGGTCGTCCCACGGTTCCAACCCCATGGCCAGGCAGGCCCTGCGGATGGTCGCCCGATCGAGTTCCAAGAAGGGGCGCAGATAGTTCACGCTCGTCCCCCTGTCTGCGACCGACCGCGTGAAGGACGAGGGCATGCCGGACAGAGACCGAGCACCGGAACCGCGAGCCAACCCCAGGAGAACGGTCTCCGCTTGGTCGTCCCTGGTGTGGCCCAGAAGCACGGCCGCAGCTCTCAAGCGGCCCGCCGCATCGTCCAAGGCGCCGTAGCGGGCATTGCGAGCCGCGTTCTCCACTCCGCCCTGCGCACCGACTGAGACGGCGATCGAACCGACCGGATCCAGGCCGAGGCCGACAAGAGTGCGGACGACAGTGTCGGCACGCGTGTCGGAGCCGTCCTGGAGGCCATGGTCGATCGTGACCGCACCCGCCGAGCGCCCGGATCGGGGAGCCTCGAACGCCAGCGCCCCTGCCAGCGCCAGAGAGTCGGCGCCACCGCTGCAGGCCGCGAGCACCAGCGCACCGGGCGGCAGAGCGCCGATCGTCCCGCGCACGGCGAGACGTACCGCCGCCACCGCCGGATCAGGCCCCATGGAAAACCTCTACCACCACGCAGTGGTGGGCGTGAAACGGTCGATCAGGCTTCACTGGCCTCCGGCGGTGCCGCATCGATGGCCTGAGGACCGACCACACGGCCTATCCACAGAGCCGGCTCCTTGATCTCGTCGTGGGTCGGCAAGCTCTCGGGGGAGTCCCAGACCTGGTTGAACCCGCTCATACCGACTTCGGCGACGACCCGGCGCACGAACCGCGACCCCTCCGCGTACTGCTTCATCTTGAGGTCGATACCGAGCAGCCGCCGGATGGTCTTGTCCAGCTTGGAGCCGCCGTCGCGCCGCCCCTGGAACCGCGACCGGATCTGCTGCACCGAGGGCACGACCTCGGGCCCGACCGCGTCCATGACGTAGTCGCCATGCCCCTCGACCAGGGTCATCACCGCGGTGAGCCGGTCGAGGATCTTGCGCTGCTCGGGGCTCTGGATCGCGTCGATGAGGTTGGCGTCGCCACCGCGGACGGCATCGGCGACCGCCTCGGCCGCGTCCCGGATGCGGTCCAGCATGACACCGGGATCGAGGTCGGACGCGAGCAGGAACTGGGTCATCTGGTCCTGCACGTATTCGCGCAGCCAGGGGACTCCCGTGAACTGGGCTCGGTGCGTCTCTTCGTGCAGGCAGACCCACAAGCGGAAGTCACGCGCATCCACACCGAGTTCCTGCTCCACGTGCACGATGTTGGGCGCTACGAGGGTGAGCCTCCCCGTAGGAGCACGCCCTGACGGGTCCGGGGGCAGGAACAGTTCGTACTGGCCGAGGACTCTGCTGGCCATGTACGCGAGAATCGCACCCACCTGCATGCCCGTGACACGTGAACCGACGGCCTGGACGACCACGTTCCCGGCGCCGCCGAGTGGCCCGGCGCCGCGGCGCTCGGACATCTGCTCCATGAGCGGTTCGAGGACCACCCGGAAGCCGTCCACGTTCGCCCGGATCCACCCGGGCCTGTCCACGATCGTCGCCGGGGCCGGATCGACCTCGGAGGCCATGCCGGTGAAGTCTCGGACGTGCCCATGGGCGAGCTTCGACAGCTCGCGCAGCTCCGCCACCACCTCACGGGCCTCGGCATGGCTGACCTGGGGGCCCGGCCTGACGAGCCGGGTACCGGCCTGGACCGCCACGTTCCAGTCGATCATTGAGGCGCTCATGTACTCCACCGTACGTTTCGGAGACGGCGCCGGAGCGCCCCTGCACAATCGTTCAACGAACAACTGTTCTGGTTATCTCCCGTACGGCTCCGCCCACACACTGACCGCCACACACTGACCGCCGCACGCCACCCGCCACCCGCCGCTCCTCGCCCGTCCCATGTGGGGCGTCAGCCACAACCGCATGTCGCCACGGCAGCGGCCAACTGGTCGAGCTTCCCCGGATCCACCGGCCCCTTGCCGTCCCCTGCCATGAACGCGAACGCCAGCAGCCGCCCATCGGCGTCATGAGCGACGCCCGCGAGCGTGCTGACACCCGACAGCGTCCCGGTCTTCGCACGCACGACCCCAGCGCCCGCTTGGCTCACCGGGACCGTGTAACGGGGCGGACGCAGTGTCCCGGAGAAGCCAGCGACCGGCAGTCCCGTGATCACCGCGCGCAGTTCGGGACGCTCCGGTGCGGCGGCGAGCGAGACGATACGGGCGAGCGCGATAGGCGAGATCCGGTTGCGTGGCGAGAGTCCGCTTCCGTCGTTGACCAGGACCCCGTCCGCGACTCCGAGCCTGGCGAGTACCTGGCGCACCGCCTGCGCCGCCCCCGCGAACGATGCCTGACGGCCCATCTTGATGGCGACCTGCCTTGCCATGGCCTCCGCGACATCGTTGTCGCTATCGGTCAGCAAGTGCTCGACCAGGGCCGACACCGGCGGCGACTGCACCGCGCCCAGCTGCGCCGCACCCTTCTGCGCCACGGCCTGACGCCCGGCCTTGGCGGAGACCCCGTTCCTGGAGAGAAGACGCGCGAACGCGGTAGCTGCCGCCGCGGGCGGGTCGTTGACCCGGGCGTTTCGTGTCGGGTCTGCTGGGGAGACTCGCCCCTCGTCCACGGTCAGCGCACTCACGGGAGCGAGTTCACCATCAGGCAGGTAGTTGGGCTTCCAACTGGGAGCCGTAGAAGGCCCCTGATACGCCGATGCGTCGTAGTTCACGCGCACACGCATCACTCCGGACGACTTGAGCGCCGAAGCGGTCTGCTTCGCCAGCTCCGCAAGCGAGGCATACGGCGGATGACCCGCGCCCGGGCGCGCTGGTAGAGCCGTCAGTGTGGGATCCCCACCGCCGACCAGGACCACACCACCGCCGGGATTGCGCACCGCACGGGTGATGATCCGATGCTGGGGACCGACCGAGGCCAGCACGGCCACCGATGTCGCCAGCTTGGTCGTCGACGCCGGGGTCGCCGGCTGGCCGGCGCGCTGCTCGAAGAGCGGGCGGCGGGTCACGGCGTCGATGACGACCGCGTTTATCTTCGCCCCCGGACCACCGATCAGAGGCGACAACCGTCCCGCGAGAGCGGAGGCGTTCGGAGCGCGGGCCGCCGCCGGATCGGCCGCGGGGATCCCGCCCGGCGCCTGCACAAGGTCACGCGCGGCCACGGAAGGCGGTTGTGGCGACAGATGCCGCTCCGGTGTGAGTTTTACCACTGCAAGCCCAGCTGCGACGATGAAAACATTAAGGAGGGACAGTGACAGCACCGCCAGGGCCCCGACCCGTCCTGGCACGTGACCGCCCCTCTCCCACTCAGCACTCACCAACGTGCGACATCCTTATACAAGGGAACACACCCTGTGGGGCCGGCCTCGCCCCGCACAGTGTCCCGAAAGACTATTCACTGCGACCGCGCAGGGAGCGGAGGACATCTTGGATTTCGACGTCACCATTGAGATCCCGAAGGGTCAGCGGAACAAGTACGAGGTGGATCACGAGTCCGGCCGCATCCGACTCGATCGCATGCTGTTCACCTCGACGCAGTACCCCGCCGACTACGGGTTCATCGAACACACCCTGGGCGAGGATGGGGACCCGCTGGACGCGTTGGTCCTGCTCCAGGAGCCGACCTTCCCCGGTTGCCTGATCCGCTGCCGCGCGGTGGGCATGTTCCGGATGACGGACGAGGCCGGTGGTGACGACAAGGTCCTCTGCGTCCCCGCGACAGACCCGCGCATGGAGCACCTGCGCGACATCCACCACGTCGCGGAGTTCGACCGGCTGGAGATCCAGCACTTCTTCGAGGTCTACAAGGACCTGGAGCCTGGGAAGTCTGTGGAGGGCGCCAGCTGGGTGGGCCGTGTCGAGGCTGAGGCCGAGATCGAGCGCTCGCGCAAGCGCGCGGTCGACCAAGGCGGCCACTGAGCGGTGCCCGGTCCTGGTGACCGGCTGGGTCGCGCTCAGGTAGTGAGTCGCGGACGGCGCTGATCCGCTCCCGCCGCCCACGCGACAGAGATCTGGGAACCCTTCCGTACGGAATGCCGTACGGAAGGGTTCTTGTCTTGGTGCTGCCTACGATGCCCTTGGGCGCCCGGAAGGGACGCTGGTCCGACTTGATGCCGGAGGTCAACCGGACGGGCGGGTGGCGCCTATCAGGCCGTTCCGCTCGATGCTGGAGATGCGCACACGTGCGCCGGTGTAGGGGGCTTCCACCATGCGCCTCGCGCCGATGTAGATGCCCACGTGGTGGATCGTGTCCGGGTTGGACGTGTCTCTCGCGAAGAAGACCAGATCTCCCGGACGGAGCGCCTCCAGCGGAACGTGAGGCCCGGAGGTCCACTGCGTGCCGGTCCAATGGTCGAGTCGCACGCCGACCTGGTTCCACGCGTACATGGCAAGGCCGGAGCAGTCGAAGCCGAGGGTTCCCGTGCCCTGCCCCGATCCGTAACTAGGCCCGTTGGCCGTACCCCCACCCCAGGAGTACGGGGTGCCAAGCCACCGCAATGCCGCACGCGCGACGAGCGCGCCACGGGCCGCAGAGCTGGCCAGCGCGGCGGCCGGTCGTCCTGACCCCATCGAGTCGGAACGGGCCTTGGCCTCTTCCAATGCCCTTTTTCGCGAGCGCTTCAGCTCGGTGACATGCGCCTCGGCCTTGCCGAGACGTCGTTCAAGCGTTCGCTTATCCGCTTCGATGCGCTGGACCGACGTCTGCTGCTGGTCCACCGCGTCCTGCGCAAGGCGTTTGGTGTCCTCGGCACGCCTTGTCGCGGCACCTTGTTCGTCGAACGCGACCTTCGCTTGTCTTCGGAAGACTTCCGCGACGTTCTGGGAAGCCTCCAACCGGTGGACGAACCCGGCGCGTTGCTTGGCGAGCACCTCGACGATCCCGGCCCTGTCCATGAAGCCTTGGGGGCCACCATTCCCGACGAGGGCGGACGACATCTGGTCATAGCCGGTGTTGTGCTGATAAGCCTGCGCGGCGAACGTCGCTAGTTCCGCCTGGCTCTGCGCCACCCGCCGACTTGCCTGGACGAGTCGCACCTGGCTGTCCCGGTATGCCTGTTGGGCACGTTCCAACTTGACCCGTTCACCGTTGAAACGCTCGACAGCACCCTCAGCGGTGACCGCGAGCCTGTCGAGCTCACCGTCCGCCTGCACGAGCATGGCCGTTGTCCGGCCCACCTCGGCGGCACGCGCCTCGGCCTGATGCTCGCCCTGCTCCACATCCTCGGCGGTGGGTGCGGGCTTGGCCGCGGCATGCACAGGTGTGGTCGGCAGCACCATGCTCATCCCGAGCACCATGCTGACCGAAAACGCGATGCTGGTCGAAAAGGCGATGCTGGTCGAAAACGCGATGAAGCGCAGCGTCACGCCGCAGATGGAGGAAGAGATCCGCTGATGGCGAAGACCCGCTGTGCTCGATGCCATGCACACGTCCTCCCCGCAGCCTGTTTTACTTAGCGCAAACGATCACCTACGAAGAGTAGTTCACTTGGGCAACGATCGGAACTTTCCCAGCCCAGCCCCGGAGGATGGTCATCAGCCGCCAGACCTCACTGGCGCAGGGCTCGGGCCAGAAGAAATGGGGGAAGCCGGTGTGTCCGAAGTCGGAGTGGCGCCCGAGGAGGGCAGCGGATCCGGCCCGGCTCCAGATGGTGGCGGCCCCGAGGAGGCAGTGGGCTCAGACCGTGGAGGTCCCTGCGAGACCGGCGGTTTCGGCTCGGAGGAAGAAGACGGGCCGCCTGGCCTTTCAGAGTCCGGCGGAGGCGAAGGCACTCCGGGCTCCGAACCTGTGGGGGTCGGTGTCGGAGAAGGTTCGGGTCCTGGGCCCGGAACAGCTGGACGCCAGGTGATGTGCACTTGGATCCCGCCGGGCTGGAATGTAATGCCGCCCTCCCCACGCGACCTTGCGTCTCGCACGGCGTGCACAGTGACGGTTGTCACCCGCCCTGGCTGAAGATGCCCTGACGACTGGCTCGTCCGTATCCGACCCCAGAGCGTGGCGTGCCAGGTGATCGGTCCGCCCTCTGCACGCAGTTCTATCGAGCCGTCCGAACCACCTGCCAGGTCGAGGAAGAGCGGTGTGACATCGAGCAGATGCTGCGGACCAGGCGTCTTGTCGCTCTTCCCTCCGCCCGCCGGTGTTGTGGTCTTCAACGGCGTGGGATGAGCGATCGATGGTGCGGATGACATGCGTGAACCGAGAGGGAAGGTAGCCGACACGGGAGCGGCGTCCATAGTCCCGTCCTCGTCCGGCTTGGCCTGGGGAGGGTCATCGTCCGCCGGCTCCTGAGGGACACCAGGTATGGCTGTGGGACGACGTCCTGTGGCGGTGCTCACAGGGCCGGTATCCCACCCCATCAGGCGGAGGAGCCCGTGCACCGAGGCGAAGACCCCACCGACAAGGAGCGCGACCAACGCGAGCACCGTGATCAACCTGGCGGCTTGGCCCCCCACATCGCTCCGGTACGGCGCCTTGCGCGTCCTGCGAAAGCGGCCAAACCACAAGGGACCGCGCCTGGGGCGTGACGAATCAAGTGCGGCGGCATTGTGCTTAGCCTGAACCGGAAACCCGTTCGGCGTGAACTCAGCGACTCGGGTGCCAACGAAAAGCCGATAACCGATCAGTTCGGGATCTAGAAAGCAACTCATGACACGGAGCCGCAACTCGGGCGGAAGATCCGCAGCTGGCAGCAATCCATAGACCTTGGCAGCGGACACGGTACGTGGACGGAATGCTCCGCATGTCACGCACTCTTGCGCGTGGCTGAGCAGCCGACCGCTGAGATCCGGAGCGGATTCGCCCTGCCTCTCACGCAGAAGCAGAGCTCGTTCTGCACAACCGTATGGTCCTTGGTTCGCGAGGATCTCCGCCGTCAGCGCCTCCTCCAGCTCCTCGTGCGCGCGGTCGAGCGAGGCTTGCGCGTCCTTGACCGGCAGGTCGAAAACGGCCGCCAGATCGGGGACCGACAGCTGGTGGCGGACCCGCAACTCCAGGATCTCCCGCGTCAGCAACGGGAGCGCCAGGACGGCCTGCCATGCCATGATGCGCTGGTCAACGTCTTCCTGATCATGACTTGCGACCGGAACATCGGGCGGTCGGCTCCGGGTGGGCAGCCGGCGCGCACACTCCAGCCTCGTGATGGCGTACAGCCATGGCCCGAACCGATCCGGCTCCCGAAGCCGATCAATGTGCGCCTCCGCGACCACGAACGTGTCGCGCAGCGCGACCTGGGCCGCGTCACGATCGCGCAGCTGGAACCAGCAGTAGGCGTAGAGCCGGTCGGCATACGCGTTGTACACCGCGGTCAGGGCGTCCGGATCACGCGCGCGTAGCGCATCGACCAGAAGATGGTCGTCCATGCTAGAAAAGGTAAAGGCTCAGGGAGCCTTTTACCGGCAAATGCAAGAGATCCGATGGATCAATGAGATGTCATTCTTGCCGGTTACGCGATAAAGTTCCGGAGTGCGACTTTTGCCACATGAGGGCAATCTGTCCTATCTTGTCGGATCGGTCTCACTCCACGATCAGCATTTCCATCATCGGACGCAGCAACCGTTCAGCGGCCGCGGCGATCGTGGTGACCTGCGCACTGGTAAGGATCACTGGCCGTCCGGCAAGGGCACGCGGCACCGCCCGCGCTCGGCAGAAGAACACCCCGCTCTGCCGGAAGCCGTCCCGCCTCACCCTCGCCCCATGCACGACGACCACCGGCTGGACTTGCACCTTGCCGTCCAACTCCCCAGCGAGCAGTTCGGCGACCGCGCTGGCCGCACCTTTGGCGGCGCGCATGACGTCATCGACGGACCGCGTTCCCGCCCGCAGCCGTGAATCCTCCACACGCAGCAGCGCCCCCCATCGAAACCGTCTGCTGGCAACCGCGTAGACACCCGTCAGCCCGATCACAAGGTGATCAAGGTTGGCCGAACTCCCCGGCAGTGCCCGATCGTGCAAGACGTGATACCCCGCTGGATCCAGCCTGGCCAGTCGCCGCCCAGTACGACGTTCAGCCCTCGCACCCCGACGCCAGTTCGTCGTAGGCCCAGGCCGAATCCGCATGAACACCGCATGCCCGAGAAAGACCAGGAGGGCGACAGCGGGCCCCGCCCACCAGACGCTCACCCCCGCGGCGACCACACCGGCGCTGCACGCCAGTACTCCCCGCACTGCGCGGCGTTCCCAACGGTGCTCGGCAGCCAGCTTGCGATACCGGAACAGCGCCGAGGCTCCGGCACGGGACACGCCGACACCGCTGCTTCGCACGTGAACGCCCTTCCGCCCGCCCCGAAGCCGCTTCCGGAGGCACAAGCGTCCGTCAGGCCACCGGCTCATTCAAGACCTTCGGCGTCTTTGCTGCTTTTCGCCGCGAACAAGACATCTCAAATTTGACACTGTCATCGTGACAGTGTCACCATGGCTTCATGGACGGCACCTGGACGATCAGCGAACTGGCGGACCGCGCCGCCGCGGCACTCGCCGCGAGCGAGTCCGCGCAGGTCAGCGGCCGGGTGCGGGACATGCCCAACGAACGGCTCATCCGGTGGTACACCACGATCGGCCTCGTCGACCCGCCGCTGGGGCGCCGCGGCCGCACCGCGCTCTACGGTTCGCGTCACCTCCTTCAGCTCGTCGCGGTGAAGCGACGCCAGGCCATGGGTCGCACGATCGCCGAGATCCAGCTGGAGCTGGCCGCCGCCACCGACGCGAGACTCGAACAGATCGCTGCCCTTCCCGCCGATGCCGGCGTCCCGGAAGAGCCTCGACACCCAGTCGCCGCGGACGGTTCCCACGTCTCCGAGAGCGGCCCTGCCGGACCACTGCTTCCCTCCGCCGAACCCGCCCAGAGTTCGACGATCAACGTCAACGAAGCACCGGATGCCGCCCGTGGACAGACTCCAGGCACGGCAGAAGCAGGAGACCTCGCAGGTAGTTCAGGAGGCTCAAGCCCGGATGCGCGCGGCCGAGCACGTTTCTGGAGCGTCCGTCCTGATGTCTCCTATGGGCGCGCCGCCGCGTCCGTCGACTACGGAACCTCCCCGCCGGGGGTCGTCCAAGGTGTCCGGCTGACGCCTGGCCTGACGCTACTTCTGGACGTCCCCGCACTGAGCGGCGACGACGTCGCCGCAATCCAAGCCGCCGCCCGGCCCTTGCTCGACGAGCTGCGCCGGCGGGGTCTCGTCTCACCAAGCCCAGAGCCATCTCGCGCGGAGCCATCTCCCACAGAGGCGCCCCCCGAAACGCCACTCCCCCCACAGCCATCCCCTGAAGAGCCCGTGCCCCTGCCCGTCGATCCTCCCCGGAGGCCACAGTGACCGTGCGCATCCTGCCGTTGCCCGAAACCGCGACGCCTCCGACCCCGGATCGCGGCCTCGGTGCGCTGACCACCGACAAAGGCAACCTGCCGCTCGACTCTGTCGATGTCCACGCCTCGATCACAGGGCTGGCCGCCGGCATCGACGTCGTCCAGGGATTCCGCAACCCCTTCGACATGCCGCTGGAAGCGACCTACGTCTTCCCCCTTCCCGACCGCGCCGCCGTCACGGCACTGCGCATGGAAGCAGCAGACCGTGTGGTCGAGGGAACATTGAAGGAGCGCGGACAGGCCCGGCAGGACTACGACGCCGCCATAGCGGCGGGCCAGCGGGCGGCTATCGCCGAAGAAGACCGTCCGGATGTCTTCACCATGCGGGTGGGCAACATCCTGCCGGGCGAGCGGGTGACGATCCGGCTCACGCTCAACCAGCCCCTGTCCTATGAGAACAACGAGTCGGGCTCCACCGCGACGTTCCGCTTCCCGCTGGTCGTAGCCCCCCGCTACATCCCCGGAACACCCCTGGAGGACGAGCGCGCGGGCAGCGGAGTGGCGGACGACACCGACGCGGTGCCCGACGCCTCACGGATCAGCCCACCCGTCCTCCTGCCCGGCTTCCCCAATCCCGTCCGGTTGGCCATCACCGCCGACGTCGATCCGTCCGGCCTGCCCCTCACCGAGATCCGTTCCGCGCTGCACGTGATCACAGAGGAGAGTGACGGCCAGCGCACCCGCCTGCGAGTCCAGCCGGGGGAGCGCCTGAACCGCGACTTCATCCTGCGTCTCGGCTACGCGGCGCGCGAGAGCGCGTCCCTGTCGCTGATCGCGGACGAGTCCGGTGAGGAGGGAACGTTCACCCTGACCGTCCTGCCGTCCGGTGAATCCCGGCCGAGGCCGCGCGACGTGGTGCTCATCCTCGACCGGTCCGGCAGCATGCAGGGCTGGAAGATGGTCGCGGCCCGCCGGGCCGCCGCCCGGATCATCGACACCCTCCGCAACGAGGACGGATTCGCCGTCCTGTCGTTCGACACTGTCATCGAGCGTCCTGGCGACCTGACCTCCGGGCTGGCGGACGGTACCGACCGCAACCGGTTCCGCGCCGTCGAGCACCTGGCGACGCTGAGCGCGCGCGGCGGCACGGAGATGCTCGCCCCGCTCGACGAGGCCTGTACCCTTCTCGCCGACTCCACCCGCGACCGGGTCCTCGTCCTCATCACCGACGGCCAGATCGGAAACGAAGACCAGATCCTCGCCCGCTTGGAGCCACGCCTGCACGGCGTCCGCGTCCATACGGTCGGTATCGACAGAGCGGTGAACGCAGGCTTCCTGAACCGGCTCGCCACCATCGGTCAGGGCGTCTGCCAGCTCGTCGAATCCGAAGACCGCCTCGACGAGGCGATGGAGCGCATTCACCATCAGATCGGCGCACCGATCGCCACCGGCCTCACCTTGCGCCCCACCGGCCTGGAGGTCGTCCCTGATTCAGTCACCCCGCGGCGCCTGGGAGCGCTCTTCCCCGGCGTTCCCCTAGTGATCGCAGGCCGGTTCAGGGGCGCGCCCTCTGGTGCGGTGTCCGTCCAGGGCACCGCAGCCGACGACACGAGCTGGGAACACCATGCCACCGGTGTCACCTCCAGCGACCGCGCCGCCGTGTCGATCTGGGCCCGCGCACACCTGCGCGATCTGGAAGATCACTACACGGTCGATGGCTCTGATGATCTCGAACGCCGCATCGTGGAGACGTCTCTCAGATTCGGCGTCCTGTGCCGCTTCACCGCCTTCGTAGCCGTCGACAGCCGGGTGGCAACGGAGAGCGGCACGCTCCACCAGGCAGTCCAGCCGGTGGAGATGCCCGACGGATGGAGCGCCCCGCCGGCCCCTCGGGTCGTGCACGCGGCGTTCATGGCTCCGATGGACGCACCTGTCCCGCCACCCGCCATGGCCTACGGTGCACCAGCGCCGGGTAGTCCCCCACCGGCCGGCGGCTCTTCCAAGCCCCCCAGCAGCCCCCCTCGCCGAGGCTCGGCCCGCTCAACTGCGGGCGCTTACGGGATGCCTCCACAGGCGTTGCCCAACCCGCCGGCACCAGCCCCGCAAACCACCATGCACAACGCATCCAGCCACGACGCTTCCACGCACGATGCGGCCGTACCGGAGACCTCCGCGTCGACGACGCCGGAAGGAGGACACTCACACGAGCCGCCCGCGACCGACACTCCCGCGAGGAAACGGGCGCCGGAGTCCGCAAGCCGAGCTCGCACCCCGTTCCTCCAGGAGCTTTCCGCAGAGCTGGATCGGCTCCACGGCATTCCCGACGCTCACGACCAGCGACTCGACCACCTGGTGACAGAGCTCCTCCCGCTCCTTGACTCGCTGATCCAACGGATGGAGGCCGGTCGGCCGAACACCACAGCTCTCACGGCCCTCCGTGACGATCTCCGCCTACTCGATGCCATGTCCGATCGGCCACGGGTGAACGAACTATGGACCCGTGCACTCCAGACCCTTGCTGACCTCACCAAACAGTCCACCCGCCGCCCCTTCTGGAAACGCCGCAAGTAGCAGGTCATGACTACGGGGCCCGCGATTCACAAGCCGATCCCTCGCGCAGACCAACAGGACCCCAGAGCGAACCGTGCCCAGACTGGCCCGACCACCGCCGAACAGCGGGAAGAGAAGAGGTAGAAGTGGGCATACGCCGGGGGCGCCTTCCCGGCTGGAAGGCGCCCCCGTGACTGCCGGTATTCGATCAGACGAGAGCCGAACGGGTGCGGCGGAGCAGCGGGATCAGGTTCAGCACCAGACCCACGACCGCGACGCCGCTGACGAGGTTGACACCCGGGTGGAACTCCCCGAAGTCACCACCCCCGCCGTGCGCCCCCCCGGCGACCAGCGCGGTCACCACGGCCAGCACCAGGGCGGCACCGACCTGGCCCGACGTCTGGACGAGACCGGAGGCCAGGCCCTGCTCCGAGTCGTCGATGCCGTCGGTGGCCTGGGCCATGATCGAACTGAATCCGAACGCGAACCCGCCGCCCAGCAAGAGCATCGTGGGCAGGACGGTGAACGCGTAGTGGGGCGTGTCACCGGCGGTCGCGAGGAACCACACGTAGCCGAGGCTGAGCGACAGCATCGAGCTGAAGATCAGCGGCGCCGTCCCGTACCGGTCGATGAGGCGACCGACGAACGGGGATCCGAAGGCCACGAGCAGTCCGGCGGGCAGCAGCGCCATGGCCATCTTCAACGGCGACCAGTGGAGGACGTCCTGCAGGTAGAGGGTCATCATGAACTGGAAGCTCAGGTACGAGCCGAAGAGCGCGACGATGCTCAGGTTGGCGCGGACGATCGTGCCGATCCGCAGGATGCCGAGGCGGATCAGAGGGTGGCGCACCTTGTTCTCGGTGATGACGAAGCCGATCAGCAGGGCCGCCGCCAGCGCGACCGAGCCGAGTGTGACCGGGTCGAGCCAGCCCCGATCCGGTGCGGAGACAACGGTGTAGACGGCGAGGAGCATCCCTCCGGTGAGGGTGATAGCGCCGACGAGGTCATGCCCACCCTCCGCCGCCGGCTTGTCACGCGGGATGAGGGCGATACCGGCGACAAGCGCGATCAGTGCGAGCGGTACGGGGGTCAGGAACGTCCAACGCCACCCGAAGCTCGTCAGCAGCCCGCCGAGGATCAGCCCGGACGAGTAGCCACTGGCGCCGAAAACCGAGAAGACCGACAGCGCCCTGTTGCGCGCGGGCCCCTCATGGAAGCTGGTGGTCAGGATGGACAGGGCGGTCGGCGCGGTGAACGCGGCCGCGAGGCCCTTCACAAAACGGGTGACGATGAGAAGCGTGCCGTCATTGACCAGGCCACCCACAAGCGACGCGACGGCGAACACGGCCAGCGCGGCGAGGAAGACCCGGCGACGTCCGAGCAGGTCGGCGGTACGACCGCCCAACAGAAGCAACCCGCCGTAACCCAGCACGTAACCGTTCACGATCCACTGAAGCGAGGTCGTCGACAGGCCGAGCTCGGCTCCGATCGAGGGCAGCGCGACGCCCACCATGGAGACATCGAGTCCGTCGAGGAACAGGACGGCGCAGAGCACCGCGAGGACCCCCCACAGCCGGGGAGTCCAGGTCTGTTCGGCCGGCGCGCCGGTTGCCGGCGCGCGGACAGCGGAGGCAGGTGAGGTGTCAGTGATAGTCACGTCGAAGGACAGTACATGCACATGCATCAAATGTCTACGCACTAGATTCCTCAGAATTTAATGCGAGTGCATCTGATGCGCGCGCATGCTAAGATGCGCGGCATGGAGTCGAACGCTGCTCTGGTCGGCCGGTGGCGGTCGCTGCTGACCTGCTACAACACCATCGCGTGCGATCTCGATCGCACGCTGCACGATGCCCATGGCCTGACCATGAGCGAGTTCGAGGCGCTCGACCGGCTTGTCGAGTCCGACTGTGAGAAGCGCCGCATGCAGGAGCTAGCGGCGGCCATGTACCTCAGCCAGAGCGCCCTCTCCCGCACGGTGGCCCGCTTGGAGAAGAACGGCCTCGTCCAGCGCGGCCTCTGCGAGTCGGACCGACGCGGCGTCTTCGTGGAGGTCACCGAGGCCGGCCGCCGGTGTCACGCCCAGGCCAGCAAGACGCACCTGGACATCCTCGCCAAGCACCTTTCGCCCGTCCCGCAAGCGGTCGCCTGACCCCATCAGGCGGGGCGTTCTCCGACTCCCCACCGCGCGACGGCTCGCACTCCCCGCCGGGACTTGCCGACAGCGTGACCCGCCAGGACACCTGGAGGTATCCACCTCCCGACTATGCGTCATAGACGCACCGGATCCATCCGCGCATCTCCGGGGTAGCTGATCCGGCGGGCAGCAGACCCAAGGCCGGTCAGCTCACGGACGTCGCGCACCCAAAGTACTTCCGGCCTTCACCCCATCGACCGCTCTCCGCACGCCCCCAACTCACCCCGGCGCGGACGGACCTAAGCACTCCAGCGAGCTTGCGGTCCTAGGCCAAGGCGTGCCCCACCTGAGCACTACTCTGAGCCCAAGCGCAGCCTGGACGGTAGGACCCGAAGAGGAGTTTTCCCGGCACTGCCACCAACAACGCACATCGCAAAGTGACCTTGCCGATGAACAAACCTTCCTGACATGCGCGGTCAGAGCAAGGAGAGGGACACGGACTCAGCAAGCAACACCGAACACGGCCTCCTATCGGAACACATTCGAGCCGTCAGCAAGCAGTCAGCTGTCGACAAGCCCAAAGCCGGGCCCGGTTCGTACCACCGAGGAGACGAGGGAATCCGCTCAGCGACCCGGGCCGCCAATCTGAGGCCCGTCCGGCCAGAGAGAGACGAGGTCGGCAGGCGTCAGCGGCTTCGAGTACGCCGCGTGGAGCACCTTGCGACGTGTTTCCGGGTCGGCATCGGCGAGGTGGACGAACCAGTCGATACCGGCCGGGTAGGACCACAGGTAGGTCCGCAGCTGAGGATCACCCCGATCGGTCAGGGTGTCGGCGATCACGGCGTCGCTCCACCAGGGAATGCGGCTGCGAGCATGGGCGGCCAGTTCCCGGATCGGGAGTCCGTCCTCCAGACCGAGGTGCAGTTCGGCGCGCACGAGCTGGATGAAGTGGTCGAGCCGTATTCGGGCGATCAGCGCCTCGTCGTCCGGGGTGACGAAGAGCGGCAACGCCTGGGCCAGCCCTTCCAGGAGCACCTGCTGCAAGGCATGAACGGACATCAGCCGGATCCATGGCGCGGGGACCTTCGCCGCCTCGGTCCAGCTGGAACTTTGGAGGCCGTGCCCCAGAACCTCATGCAGCGCAAAACGTCTCGCACCGACCTCGGTGAAGACCGCGTTCCGCAAATTCAACCGCAACCGCACCCGATGCCCCGCACCGTCCAACCAGTACGCCCAGTACGCGTCCACATGAGCGGTCTCGATGTCCAGCTCGAATGGTGCGACGCTGCCCGTGGCCTCGCGGACGGCGGCCTCAAGTTGATCGCTCGCCTTGCGGATGGCGTCCGGCGCCTCGTCCAGGCCGAGCGGTCCCTCGACCTCGTTCAGTTCGTCGCCGGTGCCGGGACCCCAGCCGACACCCAGCGCCGCCAGGGCCTCCCGGGCTTGTTCCCCGCGCTCGAGAACGTACTCCGCCGACCAACCGGCGGCCCCGCATCCTTGCGTGACCTGGACGTACTCGGTCAGCGGCCTCCGCTCACCGAGCAGTGAGCCGAGGTAGGCGATGTCCGCGTCCAGGCGCTCGGCCACGCCTTCATCGGCGCGATCTCTCAATTCGCTCAGCCGCCGATGGACATCGAGCCTGCTTTCCGCCGGTTCGACATCCGTATCCACAGGGTGACAATCAAAGTCGATCACCGGGGAGCATCCGCGGCGAATCTCGTACGCATGCCACGCCCGCAGGACTGTCTCCGCCTCGTCCCGCACCATGTCGACTCCCTGCTGTTCCACGGGCCACTCCAAGATCAGGTTCATCCGAACCTTAACTGCCGACATGACCCTCATCACAGAGCCAAATCAGCCAAAGCTGCGCCCGCCCATCACCCGAAAGTTGGGAGCGGCGCAGGGCGGATGGCTCGGGCGCAAGCGGACGGATCAGAAGCGTGGATGATCTCCGGACGTGCGACGGACCTCATCGAGCGCGACTCAAAGTGACGTCCTGTCGCCCTGGCGTTGGTTCATGAAGGACGTTCGCGCAGCGCCCGGGCCGGGATCCCGACGAGCAGGAGCAGGCCCCCGAGGGTGACCACGACGGCGCTGATCTGGAGTCCGAGGTCGAGGCTCCCGGTCGTGGTCTTGATCCAGCCGAGCATCGCCGGGCTGGTGGCCGCGGCGAAGGAACCCATCGTGGTCACCAAGGCGATCCCGCTGGCCGCCGCCGGCCCGGACAGATAGATCGACGGGATGGAGTAGAAGACCGTCAGCCCGCAGTAGTGCGCCGCGGTCATCATCGCGAGCAGCACGATCACCAGATACGGGTTCGCGGCGGCGAAGGAGAGCGCGATCAGGCAGCAGGCGGCGATGAACTCCGCGCCGGCGGCGTGCCACCGGCGTTCCAGTGTCCGGTCGGAGTGCCGACCGACGATCAGCATGACCGCCATGCCCAGCGTCGGCGGGATCGCCGCGAGCAACCCGATGTCGAGGACGTCACCGACGCCAGACGTATCGATGATCATGGGAGTCCAGAAGGAGACCGCGTTGGCGAGCGTGTACGCGCCGCAGGAGACCAGGCCCAGCACGTACACGCGCGGGTCGCGCAGCGCGTGCAGCATGCTCCCGTGCCGCTCGGCACCGCCCTTGTGCTTCTGATCTGCGGCGAGATCGTCCATGACGACGCGCTTCTCCTCCGCCGAAAGCCAACCCGCGTCCGCGGGCCGGTCCGGGAACAGGAAGAACACCGCCAGCCCCAGCAGCACCGGCGGAATGCCCTCCAGGACGAACAGCCACTGCCAGTCGTGCAGGCCGAGGACGCCGCCGAAGCTGTGCATGATCCAGCCCGACAGCGGCGGGCCGATGATTCCCGACAGCGGGACGCCGAGGAAGAACAGGCCGGTCATCCTGGTCCGGCGGGCCGAGGGGAACCACTGCGCGAGGTAGAACAGCGCGCCCGGGAAGAAGCCCGCCTCCGCGACACCGAGGAGGAACCGGGCTCCGCAGAACAGCACCGGAGAGGTCGCCAGCGAGGTCACGATGGTGACCACGCCCCAGGTCACCATGATGCGCAGCAGCGTCTTGCGGGCGCCGATGCGGGCCAGGAGCATGTTGCTCGGCACCTCGAACAGGATGAAGCCGACGAAGAACAACCCAACGGCCAGCCCGTACACCTGGGCACTGAATCCGAGGTCCTTCTCCATCCTGACCTGCGCGATGCCGATGTTGGTGCGATCGATGAAGCTGACCACGTAGCACAGCAGCAGCAAGGGCATGACGCGAAAGGCGATCTTCCGGTACAGAGCGTCGCGGGAGGTCCTGTCGACGGTTCCGGAGGCGGGGCGGGCATTACGCGGCGAGGGCGGGGTCACGCTGCGCTCCTGGATCTGTGGAGGGGCACGGCTGATGAGCCAGCAGTCTCAAACACGTCTGTTGTCATTGTCAACACCCAGCGCGCACTTGATCTACCGTCATGCATTGCTGTAGCGACACTTAGTTGACTTCATCAACAGAGCTTTCCAGACTCGCACATCCGGCCGGATGTGCCGCCCAGGCGCTGCGCCGCCCGGCGAACGGGGCGTCCAGAAGCCGGGCCGGGCAATTGATCCCCTTCTGCCGGGTCGCCGATGAGTTCAGGCTGCTTGTGTGGTCTAAAGGAGGCAGGCTGTAGCGACGACATGCGAGGAGACACACCATGAGGAAGATCATCGCCGGGCTGTTCATCTCACTCGACGGCGTGGTCGAGGCGCCTGACCAGTGGCACTTCCCCTACTTCAACGACGAGATGGGGGCCGCGGTCGACGCCACCCTGGGGGTGGCGGACACGCTGCTGCTGGGGCGTAAGACCTACGACAGCTTCGCGGGGGCCTGGCCCGACCGGGAGGCGGCGGGCGGGGAGGACGCCCACTTCGCCAAGCGCCTCGGCGATGCTCGGAAGATCGTGGTGTCCAACCAGCAACTGGAGTTCACCTGGCGGAACTCCGAGCGGCTCAAGGGCGATCTCGTCCAGGAGGTCACCGCCCTGAAGAACGAGCCGGGCGACGGTGTCATCGGCATGTCCGGCTCTATCTCGGTCGTCCGGGCGCTCCTGGCCGCCGGACTGATCGACGAGTTGCACCTGCTGGTGCACCCGATCGCTGTCCGCAAGGGGATGCGCCTGTTCGACGAGGACGAGACCCCGCTCCCGCTGAAGCTGATCTCGTCCGAGACCTTCGAGACAGGTGTGCTCAGCCTCTTCTATGGTCCCGCCGACCCGCCCGCCGACGCGACCTATGACGACGCCAAGACCCACCTTTCCGAGAAGTAGGCGAGGTTTCCTCAAGACCGGAGAACACAACCTCCGAGCCTGACATTAACCCTAGATCTACGCGGTCCAGGCAGCCGGGTATCAGTCGGGCAGTGACCGAGGGTGATTTCTCCGGTTCTGCGGCGAGCTTTCGTGCCCTTCTTGTGGTGGGCGGGAGCCGGGAGGCCGACCGGGGCCGAGTCTGTCCGGTTTGGGTGCACTGGTGGGCAGGGGGCACTTCGTGCGGAGGTTCCGAAACCGCGCTGACCCGGGACGTCGCCGCCTGACGGTAAGTGGTCGACCGGCAGGCGGCTGCCGGTCCCCTCGATGATGGGGAGCTCGGCGGGGAAGCCGGTCCAGGCTTCCCCGCGGGTCAGGCGGGGAGGAGCCGGTCCCAGCCGGCGGCGACGGCGGTGCCGCAACGGTCGGTTGCCGGGACGGTCTCGGCGTGGGGTTCGCCGTAGGCCTCCGGGCCGCCGACGACGAACTCGCCGCCGTGCCTGGGCTGGAATACCGGGCTCAGGGATCAGAGGGTCAAGCTCAGCGAAGCCGCTTGGTGAAGACGATGCTCTGCCGGTGTTATCCCATCCTGCGCTCATAGAACGGCACCGAGGCCGGGTTGGCCAGTACAACCAGCCGGCCGGTGGTCATCTGGAAGCCGACGAGGGAGCACGCAGGCGCGGGGGCTAACTTGGTCACCGGTTTTGCCCGGACCACATCGCGCACGCGTAGTCGGACACACATCTGTCGCCGTACGGGAGTCTTACCTCTGACCGCTCGGCGGTGGCTTCAGGACCGCTCTTTATAGCCAGGTTGTCACAAGCTGGGTCTCGCGGCGGCCCGTCACCCGGGAAACGGGGCCATTGCGGGCAACTTCGCCCTCACCCAACGTGACAGCCACCCGCGGAGCACTTGAGGGCCGAGACCCGATGTTCGCAACCGCGGATGGGCACCGAGAGGAACGGATAGCGCCAGCGAGTCGTTCCAGCGACGAGATCGAAGTTGCTTTTCCGCTCGATGGCCGCGAGCCCAGGGCGCGGCTACGCCGTCATTCTCATATCCGATCCGTGATCGCGGGTATGAGGTACTTCTCGACATAGGCCTGGGCGTCGTAGTAGTCGTCCCCGTACGGTGCTGCCGTAGCGGCTGTCAGCACGAGCGCGATGTCCTCGTCAGGGAGCAGGTAGACGAACTGGCCACCGTGCCCTTCCGCGTAGAACACCTCGACGCCCTTGATCGTGTTGACGCGGAACAGTTGCCCGTACCAGTTGCCCTCGCCCGGATCCCGCCAGATCTTCCGCCGCGCGTCCGCGATCGTCGATGCCGAGACGATCCGCCGGCCGTTCCACACGCCTTTGCGGAGGAGCAACTCCCCGAATCGTGCCAGTTCGCGCGGGGTGAGATACAGGTTGTAGCCACCAGAACAGATCCCTTGAGGATCTCGCCCCCAATGTTCGGGCGAAATTCCCAGCGGCCCGAAAAGGTGATCTTGGGCAAAATCCCACAGGCTCTCGCCGGTGACCCTGGTGAGCACAACCGCCAGCAGATGTGTTAGTCCCGTATTGTAGAGGAAACTTTCCCCCGGCTGCCGGGACCCCAACCTGCGCCCAAGGATGGCGGCCGTCCAGTCGTCCTTGGTTTGGATCTGTTCCTCGGTCTCATCCTCGCGCCAGTCGAGGCCTGCCGACATCTCCACCAGGTCGCGCAATTTGATATCCCGCTTGCCCGGCTCGTTGCCAACGAAATACTCTGGCAGCACTTCGGCAACGCGGGTGTCGAGGGAAAGCGGGCGTCCGCCCACTTTGTAGCCGGCATCGATGGCGATTCCCGCAAGGATGCGCAGGATGCTCTTCGAAGAGGAGTGCACGTTGGCTGAGCCCTGGGGCCCAGCACCGTGGAAATAGCGTTCCATCACCAACTTGCCCCGGCGAACGACCAGGAGGCTGAGCGCGGAGTCCTTCCGTGCGACCTGCTCGGCGCCCCGATTGAGACGGGCAGAATCCAGACCCTGAATTCTCGGACTGGCTTTTGGCCACTCGGTCAGTACCGGATCGCGGTAGACCGGGTTGTCTTCGTAGAAGCTGCCGTCCCCAACCCGCTCGCAACCGGTCGGACGAGACCCCTCAGGATTGGAGTCCCTTGCACCCACCACGCTGACCGTCGCGACCGCGAGGCCGATCGCAAGGAGCGACGCCCCTGCGGCCGTCTTGACGATGTGACCGTTCATGCGACGGACGATAAGAGAGGCAACATGAGGCTTTGATGAAGTGACGGCTTCCGCACACCCCGGACTGCCCGCCCGGATGCGGCTCAGCACGCGCACACCGAGGTTGCCGCCCGTTGACCGGCGCGAATACGTTACCGCGATGCGTGTACTCATCGTGGAGGACGACGAGGACCTCCGATACGGCGTCGAAGCCGCGCTCCGCGCCGCGGGGCTCGCCGTGGACACCGCCGCCGATCTCCCCGAGGCCGATGAGGCGCTGACGGTCAACGACTACGACTGTGTCGTGTTCGACCGGATCCTCCCGACCGGGGACGCGCTGAACTACGTACGGCAGCGCCGCGGCATCGGGTGGACCTCGGCGGTCCTGTTCTTGACCGCACGCGACTCCACCGCCGACCGGGTGGCCGGCTTCGAACACGGCGGGGACGACTATCTGGTCAAACCGTTCGCACTCGCCGAGCTCATCGCCCGGGTCCGTAATCTGTGCCGTCGTGGACAGGTCGCCCGGCCGCCGGTCCTGCGTCACGCCGACATCGAGCTGGACACTGCACGCTGTCAGGCCCGGCGTGCCGGGGTGTTGCTGACACTGACCAGCAAAGAATTCGCCGTGCTCGAACAACTCATGATCCGTGAGGGAAGCGTCGTCGGCCGCGGCGTCCTCATCGAACACTGCTGGGACGAGATGGCCGAGCCCATGTCCAACGTCGTCGACGTGGTGATCGCCAACCTGCGCCGCAAGCTCGGCGACCCGCAACCGATCGTGACCGTGCGCGGCACGGGATACCGGCTGGCATGAGCCGCGCGGCGATCCTCCACACCGCCAGCGGCCGGCTACGGCGGCTGCGATGGCGGCTCACCCTCCTCTTCACGACCATGTTCGTCCCGGCACTGGCGATTCTCGCGGTCACGATCGTGTGGTCCGACGGAGCGTCCCGCCGTCAAAAGCTCGACGACGAACTGAGTCGTGTCAGCGTTGCCGAGACCCGCCTCGCGTATTTCCACCGCGGCAGGATCGCCTTCGACGACATCAAAGCCGACGATCTGCACACCGACTGCCCAGGCTTCGTGGTGGTGCCGGGCTCAGCTCCGGCATTCCCCGCGCACTGGAGCCAGCGTAAGTGCGTCTCCCTCGACCGTGCCGCAGTGGCCAACCAACTGAACGGCGAAGCCGCCGAGGCCATGCGACACCACGCCGAATACTCGCGTCCACGGACGATCCGTACAGCCGACGGTGAACGGCTTCGCATCTCCATGGAGCTGATCTGGAACGAGGACACCGAGACCTGGGGCGGAGCGGTCATCGCCATGGCCGAGACGGGACGCGTCGAAGCGGCCCACCGGCAGGTGATCCTCCTGACCAGCCTGGGCTGTGCGGCCCTGCTCGCCCTCGCCGGACTGGCCGGCCACACCCTTGCCCGTCCAGCGATGCGTCCCGTCGTCACGGCGCTGGAGCAGCAGGAGACTCTGCTGGCCGATGCGGCGCATGACCTGCGCTCCCCCGTCGCCGCGCTGCGCGTGCTCGCCGAAACGGCGGAGGCGGACCCGACCCAGCGAGCGGAACTGTTCCCCCGCACCATACGGCTGGCGGAACGAATGAGCGCCCTCATCGACGGGCTCCTCACCCGGGCCCGGCTCGCGTCCGGAGTCGAGCAGATCTTCCCGCAGCCGCTCCGTCTCGACCAGCTGGTCGAAAGCGTGCTGGAGGAGCACACCGAAGAGAAGCGACCGGTCGCCGATCTACAGCCGAGCGTGGTCGCCGGCGACCCGGAACTGTTGCGGCGGGCAGTGGGCAACCTGATCGACAACGCGCTGCGGTACGGGCACGCCCCCGGTGAACTCGCCCATGTCACAGTGACCGTCGCCGACGGCCGGGTCACGGTCGCCGACCAGGGGCCCGGGATCCACCCGAACATCGCCGCCACGATCTTCACCCGCTTCCAGAGCGGGTCGGGCTCGTCCGGGCTGGGACTGAGTATCGCCCGATGGATCGCGCACACCCACGGCGGCACCCTCTCGGTCACCTCAAGCGCCCAGGAAGGCGCCGTCTTCGTCCTGGCTCTACCGACGCGGAACCCGGACGAACGCAAACGATGGCGACCGACACGACGAGACAACTGACCCGGCGATCACACTGCGGGTCTACGCGCATGTGATCCGGTCGGCCGGGGTGACTGCGCCTGACGTGTTCGCGCGGGTCATGAGTGAGGCCTCGGGGCCGCTGTTAGCAAGCCTGTTAGCAATAGCCCTCCTTGCGAAGATCGCAAGGAGGGCTATGAGCTGGAGCCGCCTATCGGAATCGAACCGATGACCTATTCATTACGAGTGAATCGCTCTGCCGACTGAGCTAAGGCGGCTTGCTGCGCGAGGCACAGCGGGAAGCAGTCTACCGGGTGTTGGGTGTGGGTGCGCACCGGTTAATCAGCGGCAGACCGTCCCGGCCTTGGGCGGCTCGGTGGTGACCAGGTACCTGTCGGTGGCCTGGGTGATGCAGGGGTTGCCCTGAAGGTAGGCGGTGTGACCGTCGCCGTCGAGGGTGAGGAGGACGCCGCTGGAGAGCTGGGAGGCGAGGCTCTGTGCCCACTTATACGGGGTGGCGGGGTCGCGGAGGGTACCGATGACGACGATGGGCTTGGCGCCCTTGGCGGTGATTGGGGCGGGCTGCTTCTTCGTCTGGACGGGCCAGTAGACGCAGGGAAGGCCGCCCCAGACGACGAAGGGGCCGAACCGGGGGGCGACCTTCGTGGCTTCGTCGGCCGCCTTGCCGTACTCCTTGGCGGAGGACGGGTTGGGCTTGTCGACGCAGTTGACGGCCATGTTGGCGTCGGTCTGGTTGCTGTAGGAGCCGTCTGGCTTGCGTTCGACCATCTGGTCGGCGAGCGTCAAGAGGAGCGTGCCGTCCGACTTCTGTATGGCCTGGGCGAGGGCCTGGCGTAGGACGGGCCAGTACTCCTTGAGGTAGAGGGCCGTGGCGATGCCCATGACGGCTAGGGACTCGGTGACCTGTCGCTTGTCGCGGGTGTTGGCGAGGGGCTTCTTGTCGGTCTGGTTCAGGAAATCGGTGATCTTGGCAAGGGCGGCGTCGGTGGAGGTGCCGAGGGGGCAGTTCGGCTTCTTGACGCAGTCGTCGGCGAAGGCGCGGAAGGCCGTCTCGAAGCCCTTGGCCTGCTCGATCAGGAGGCCGGTGGACGAGGCTGTGGGATCGACGGCACCGTCCAGGACAAGCGCGCGGACGTTGGACGGGAACTGCTCGGCGTAGAAGGCGCCAAGGTAGGTGCCGTAGGAGGCGCCGTAATAGGTGAGCTGCTTGTCGCCGACGGTGGCGCGCAGTACGTCGAGGTCGTGGGCGGCATTGGTGGTGCCGACGTACGGCAGTTCGGCGGCGGCCTTGGCCTGGCAGTTCTGGGCGAAGTTCTTGCTGGCGGCGGCGAGGGCGTCTGTCTCCTGCCGGTCATCCGGGGAGGAGTCTGTGGCGAAGAACTGGTCCAGTTGGGAGCCGGTGTTGCAGCGGACAGGACCGCTCTTGCCGACACCCCGGGGATCGAAGCCGACGATGTCGAAGCGTTTGCGCAGATCGGGTCCGAAGCTGCCGGCCGCCTGGCGGATGAAGTCGACACCAGAACCGCCGGGACCGCCGGGATTGGTGAAGAGAGAGCCGATCCGGTTGGACTTGTCCTGTGCAGGGAGCTTGATGAGGGAGATGCCCAGCTTTTCACCGGACGGCTTTGCGTAGTCCAGAGGGACCTGAGCCGTCGCACACTGGAAGCCGCCGCCGCAGCCCTTCCACGACAGTTGCTGGCTGTAGACCAGGTCGAGCCCCGTGGGGGTGCCCGTTGAGGAGACGGCCTCCTTCTGCCCGCTCGCGTTGCAACCGGTCGCTGCCAACGCTAGCACTGTGGCCACGCTGATGAGCCTCGCTGCCCGCACTCTGGTCCCCGTCTCGTCGTAGCGCCCCGTATGCCGACGCCTACGCTACGTCGGCATGATGGTCCGAGGCTACTTCTCTCCGTATTCGAGTCCGATGCCGTCCAGAAGCCACTGGAGGCCACGGTCGAAGTCTTCCTGTCCGAAGATGCCGGCCTCGAACACGGGCTTGAGGTTGGGAAGCTCGCCGCTGTCCATGAGGGTCTGAACGTAGCTCTGCTCCAGCAGACTGCTCTGGGCCTGCTGTAGCCCGTTCTCGCCCAGCTCACGTATGCGCTGCTCGCGAAGGATGAAGCCGAGCATGTAGTGGTCCACGGTGGTGATGATCGCCAGCATCGCCTTCGGGTCGTCGGTGAGGCGTGCGGCGGCGGCCAGGGACTGTTCGGCGTGCCTCAGGCCGTTCGGTCCGACACGGGGGGCACGGCCGGCGAGTTCGAACATCCAGGGGTGTTTCAGACCGGCCTCGCGTTCCCTGCGGGCTATCTCCAGGAGCGCCTCGCGCCAATCGTCCGGCATGTCACCCTCGATCAGCACCTCCTCCGCCACCTCGTCGTACATGAGATCGAAGAGTTCTTCCTTGGCGTCGATGTGGGTGTAGAGGCTCATCGCCCGAACTCCCAGCTCAGCGGCGATGCGGCGGATGGAGACCGCGGCCAGGCCCTCCGCGTCCGCGACCTTGACCGCCGTCTCGACGATCGCCTCCCGGGTCAGCTTCGGACGGCGTCCGCCGCGGGGACGCGTCCATACGTCGCCGGGCCGCTCACGGGGGCGCCTGGGAGTACCTGCCACGGGAAAGATCGTACGTGATACGGCGTATCGATACGCTGTACGGATTGAGCGATACGGTGTACGGTGATGTCGATACGGTGTACGGAGGGAAGCGCGATGGACACCACGACGACCTCATCTCCCCAGGTAAGGGCGGGGATCGACCCGCGTCTGCGCAATCTCGCGATCGTGGTCGTGCTCGGAGCGATCATGACCGTCCTCGACAGCACCATCGTCAATGTCGCGATCAGCGCGCTCGGCGAGGACTTCACGACCTCGCTGGCGACCATCCAGTGGGTCGTGACCGGCTACACGCTGGCGCTGTCCATGGCGATCCCGTTGACGGGGTGGTCGGTGCGGCGGTTCGGCGCGAGGACGATGTGGCTCGTCTCGCTCGGGCTGTTCATCAGCGGTTCGCTGCTGTGCGGACTGGCGTGGTCGGTGCCCTCGCTGATCGCGTTCCGCGTTCTGCAGGGGCTCGGCGGCGGGATGCTGATGCCGATCGGGCAGACCATGCTCGTCCGGGAGGCGGGCCCCGACCGGATGGGGCGGGTGATGAGCATCGTCTCGGTCCCCGCGATGCTCGCCCCGGTGCTCGGCCCGCTGCTCGGGGGCGTGATCGTCGATCATCTGAGCTGGCGCTGGATGTTCTACGTCAACATCCCGTTCTGTGCGTTCGCGCTGCTGGCTGCGATTCGGATGCTGCCACGCGACACCGAGCGCGACGCCGGCGCCCGGCTGGATCTGCTCGGCATCCTGTTCCTCTCGCCCGGCCTGGCCGCCCTGGTGTACGGGTTGTCGGAGGCCGGTAACGGGGCGAGCCTGACCGGCGGACGTTTCCTCGGAAGTGTCATCTCCGGCGGCGTCCTGGTGGCCGGATTCGTCGTCCACGCGGCACGCAAAGGCGAGGGCGCGCTCATCGACGTCCGGCGGCTGAGTACGCGGGCCTTCACCAGCGCGACAGGCGGGTTCTTCCTCTACAGCGGGGCGGTGTTCGGGGTGATGATCCTCATTCCGCTGTTCGCGCGAGTCGTCCGAGACGAGTCGGCGCTGGACGCCGGCTGGTTGCTGGCCCCGATGGGGGTCGGCGCGATGATCACGATGCTGGTCTCCGGTCGCCTCTCCGACAGATTCGGTGGGCGCTGGATAGCCGCGACCGGGCTGGTCGTCGTCCTCGCCGGGACGCTCGTCCTCACCACTCTCGATCCCTCGACCGGACGCATCGTGATCATGACGGCGATGTTCGTCGTGGGGCTCGGACACGGCATGATCGCCCCGTCTCTCATGGCGATGAGTTACCAGGGCCTCCCCCATGTCGCGATTCCGGCCGCGACGACCGGCGCGAACATCCTGGTCCGCATCGGCAGTTCGTTCGGCACAGCCGTATCGGCCGTCATCCTCCAGATCGCGATCCGGGACGAGATTCCCGGGTCGAGCGGCAGTCTGAACGAAGCAGCCACGCACTCGCCGGCATTGCTGACGAACGCCTTCACCGAGACCTTCTGGTGGACGACCGCAATCCTGCTCGCCGCGCTCATCCCCGTCCTTGCCGTCCCCCGCAAGCGAATGTCCGCCGCCTCGTAGGCGCGCACCCTCGTCCACAGACCTTGCTCAGCGACGTCCCGATCGGGTGTACATGTGCGTGGACCGAACCTGTCGCAGATCTGTGTGCCGCTACGTGGTCGGGAGCCCGGGTCGGTTAGGCAAGGTTTTAGTGCATGCGGCCTGGCCGTTCTTGGCGTGCCGCATTCACCCGCCCGCCGTGTTTGCGTGGCCGGGTGAGCCGGCTACTTCGCGCGGCGTGACGGTGGTGGATTTCCGAGCCTCGGCGGTGGGCGGCTCTTGGGCGGGTTCGTGAAATAGGGGCGGGGGACGGGCTGTTGGCTCGGTCATGGGCATAGGACATGTGGAATTGCGCGGCCGGATCGAGCCTGGTGTCCGGCGGGTCAGGGCGTACCTCGGCGGCAAGCTGGTGGCCGACACCACGGCACCGTCCCTCGTCTGGGAGAACTCCTACTACCCGACCTACTATCTGCCGGTGGACGATGTGCGGGCCGAACTCGTGGAGGACGGGCCGGGGCGTGACGGCGGCACCCTCTACACCGTGAAGGTGGATGGTGCGCAGGCGCCCGGTGCCGCGCTACGTCAGGTCGATTCGCCGGTGGAGGAGCTACGTGACCTCGTCCGGCTCGAATGGGGCGCGATGGACGCCTGGTTCGAGGAGGACGAGGAGGTCTTCGTCCATCCGCGCAGCCCGTACACGCGCGTTGACGTCCTGCCCAGCTCGCGACACGTGCGCGTGGAGGTGGACGGGGTGACGGTGGCGGAGTCGTCCAGCCCCCGGCTGCTGTTCGAGACGGGCCTGCCGGTGCGCTACTACCTGCCGAAGACGCACGTCCGCATGGACCTGCTGGAGCACACTGACACCATCACGCGCTGTCCCTACAAGGGGGATGCCGAGTACTGGGCGGTGCGAGCGGGTGGCAAGGTCCACAAAGATCTGGCGTGGTCGTATCCGGGGCCGCTCGACGAGAGCCGCAGGGTGATCGGTCTCGTCTGCTTCTACAACGAGAAAGTGGACATCTACCTGGACGGTGTGTTGCAGGAGCGGCCCAAGACGAAATTCTGAGCCGAGCGCTTCACGGGCTCGCTCGAAGGGGCAGCGCTGCGGTTGCCCTGCCGAGAGCAGTGCAGGATCGGCGGGGACTTCCTGCGATGGCGTGCTGTCCTTGTTCGGCTGCGGGTGTTTGCTGCGCTTGAATACGCGCGGAGCGGCCGATCGCGCCTTCGGTGTGGAGTCCGGCGGCGGGTCAGTCAGCCCAGCACCTGAGCGACCGGCAGGAAGAGACGTGCGGGGTCGTTCGCGATGGGAGCACCGTATTCCATGATCACGGTGCTGGACGCGGCGCGGAGGCCCTGCTTCTCGGCCCAGTCGATGACTTCCGGATGCCTGTGGTCGATGTCCATCTGCAGAAGTTCCGGGACGGCCAGCTCCTTGATCAGCGTCATGGCCGTCCTCTCGTCCCGCGCGGTGATAGGACCCATCATGGTCTGGTCGCCACTCCGCCATCGGCCTCCGAAGCCCACCAAGCCAGTCTCGTCCCGGATGACGCGGAACTCGTCAGAGAACGAGACCATCTTGTCCATAAGGGTCGTACGTGGGGCACCGAAGGCTTCGGTGTCGAGACCGATTACGTCTGGGATGTCGCTAGGGGCGGCTGACGCGGAGACGTCTCCCCCATCCGGGCCCACGGGGGTACCCCTGTAACCCACAGGGGTGCCCTTGTAAGTCGTGCAGCGTCCTACCGAGCGAAATCCCAGACGCTCATATAGTGGACGGCCGTACTCCGTGGCGGTGAGGCAGAGACTGGCCGTGCCCGCGTGTTCCATCGCGTGGCGCATGAGCTTCCCGGCGATGCCCTGGCGTTCATAGCGTTGCGCGGTCAGGACCATGCTGATGGCGGCAACGTCCTCTCCGTACGAGGTGGACACGGTTGTTCCGATGAGACCGTCCCCATCTGGGGCGTCGAGGCCATAGACCTCGCCCACCGCGAACAGCAGTTGCCATTTGCGGTCTTCGGCTCCCCAACCGCGGCTAATGGCGAGACTCTGGCAGGCCGGCACGTCGTTGAGTCCGAGCCGCCGTACCGTCTTGTCCATCCAGGCATCCCCTCGTGTCGGCCGCCGCCCTATCGGACCCTAGATTGCCGTTCGTCCGGGCACCAACCCGGCCGCGTGGTGATGGAACAGAAGGGAGTGGGATTGCTCTGATCGACAGGATCAGAAGAGCGGGAGGGCGGGAGGGGGGAGGGGCGGGAAGGCCCGGCCGGCGCCTCCCTGGTTCGCGCGAACCTTGGGCGATCCTCTCTTCAGAGGGGCACGACCATTTCGGCGAGTCGGGCTGGCGCCGAAAGGAGGAGCCGGATTGTCTGCCCGCGAGGTCGAGCCGGTCGGCAATCTGTTCTGTAGTCGAGTGACCACGAAGTGCGCGAACTCGGTTCTTCCGACGGTCCTTTGAGGGCTACCGGCACATAATCCGGTTCGTGGGGTTCGAGCCCGGTTTCTGCATCAACCAGGAACTGCGGCCCACGCAGCTCGCCAAGGCCGGATTGATGTCGGAGGAGGTCACCGTCAAGAATGGCGGGTCCACCGCTCAGGCCCGCATCGCTTGGACCCTCGGCACCGGGTGCGCTGCGGTGGCCTTGGTATCGCAACGGTCATCCCCATGCGAGTCGCCGCGCCGTGGCCTGGCTGGTCTCGGTGCGCGACAGGACGGCGGCGATAAAACGGAGGGCGTTCCCGTTTCTGCTCAGCGGCCAGGACGGGCCGTTCTGCGCGGATCGGCTCGCGCAGCCGCTCGTTTCCGGACAAGATAAGGATCGCCTCACTTCGCCATGGACGGGAGTTCTCCATGACACACGACCCGCAAGGTAACACCGAGTCACCGGATCTCAACACATCCGTTCCGCACTCGGCGCGGGTCTGGAACTACTGGCTCGGCGGAAAGGACAACTACCCCGCCGACCGTGCCGCCGGCGACCACTTCATCGCGACGTTTCCCAGCATCGTCGAGATCGCACGCCATTCCCGGCACCTGCTGACGCGAGTCGTCCAGCACCTCGCGCGGGAGGAGGGCGTCCGGCAGTTCCTCGACATCGGCACCGGGCTTCCCACCGTGGACAACACGCACGAGGTCGCGCAGCGTGTCGCGCCCGACGCGCGGATCGTCTACGTCGACAACGACCCGCTCGTCCTGACGCATGCCCGTGCACTCCTCACGAGCACGCGCGAGGGGCGTACCTCTTACGTCGACGCGGATCTGTGCGATCCCGCCGCAATCGTCAAGCAGGCCGAAGACACGCTCGACTTCAACAAGCCGATCGCGCTGATGCTGATGGGAATCCTCGGACACATCCCCGACGAGCGGCAGCCGCACAAGATCGTCGAACGCCTGGTGCGGGAATTGCCCTCGGGCAGCTTCCTGTCCATCTGGGACGGCGTGAACCTTGTCACCGGCGAGGCCCTCGACGAGGCGCAGGAGGACTACAACGAGGGCGGCGCGATCCCGTACCACCTGCGCAGCCCGGACGAGATCGCACGCTTCTTCGACGGGTTGGAACTCATCGAACCCGGCATCGTCAGCCTGTCCCGCTGGCGTCCGGAACCGAACGCGTTCGGCGAGGCCGGGGAGGTCGACGCGCTCTGCGGAGTGGCTCGCAAGCCCTGACCGCTAGGGACCATGCAGGACGGCGTTGTAGTTCGAGCACCACCAGCCTGAGCGCCGTCAGTTCGAGCATCGCCAGCATGCGCGCCGTCAGTCTGGGACGTCGCCGGCCTGAGCGTCGTCCGTCTGGGGCGTCTGGGGCGTGCCGTACGCCGCGTCGTGTTGTCTGCGGGGTGAGCAGACAGAGGCGGACGGGCAGGAGCAGCGCCGCGACCCGACCTTCACAGTGACGCGGTCGCCTGGGACGTTGTAGCCGATGACCTGCCCCTCGCCCTCCGGCGTACTGACCCGCGAACCCAGACGTGGCGCGCTCTCCTTGAACTCCATGTAGAGCGGGTGCTCGTATTTCAGGCAGCACATGAGGCGGCCACAGGCACCGGCGATGCGCAGCGGGTTGACGGGGAGGTCCTGCTCCTTGGCCATGCGGACGGAGACGGGCTCGAAGTCCTTGAGGAAGGTGGCACAGCACAGGTCGCGGCCGCAGGGACCGATGCCGCCTTGCAGGCGGGCCTCGTCGCGGGGACCGACCTGGCGGAGCTCGACGCGGGCCTTGATGCCGCGGGCCAGGTCGCGGACGAGGGCACGGAAGTCGACGCGGTGCGGGGCAGAGAAGTAGATCTTGAAGATGTTGTCGTTGTCGAGGTAGTCGACGCCGATCACCTTCATGGGGAGATCGTGCTTGCGGATCAGGCGTTTGGCGATGGAGCGGCCCTCGGCGCGGCGGCGGCGGTTGGTCTCGTCGCGGGCGAGGTGCTCGTCGGCGGCGGGTCCGGCGCATTCGGGGAGGCCGCCGATGTCGTCGGAGACCCACTGCGGCGCCCAGACGCACTCGGCGACCTCGGGGCCCGAGTCGGTCGGGACGAGGACCTTGTCACCCACCTTCGGGGTGTGCGGGCCGGGGTCGAGATAGTACAGGCGGCCATACCGGGTGAAACTGACTGCCATCACCATGCCCACGGTTTCGCTCCGTTCACCCGATTCCGTGGGGACCACTCTAGGGCGTCATCCGCCCGGCGGTCCCTGGCGATCTGCTCCGGTGATCCAGTTCGGTGATCCGGCACGCAATCCGCCGGACGGCAATCCGGCGGGTGATCCGCTGGGCGGTATTCCGGACGGTGATCCGCTGAGCGGTAGCCCGGACGGTGATCCGCCGGACGGCGGGCCTACGGGTTACCAGGCGGCGTCGGTGAGGTCCGGGGCAGTGAGGGCGGTGCCGTCCGCGTACAGGCGGCCGTCGGTGAGGGCGGCGAGCAGGTGGCGGCCCGTGTGGTCGGTGTCGAGGCGCAAGACGTGGAGTCTGACCTTCGGTCGCACCGACTTCTGCCGCGCGATGACCTTGGTCGGTTTGCGGGTGCCGACCGCGAAGGCCTGCAGCGTGACCTGGCCGCGTTGGGCGACGCCGGCGATGATCGTCCGGCCGTCTCGGGTGAGGACGGCCTTGGTGGCGCCCTTCGGCAGGTTCAGGACGGGCTTGCTGACCTTGAGGTCGCCGGACGGGACCGTGGTGTCGAGGGTGCGCACCTGGTGCCGGGCTTCGGTCACCTTGCCGTTGACGTCGCGGAGCGGGCTCCAGACGAACGCGAGCGTGTCGCCGGCCCAGGAGAGGCTGTTGACATGCGCCGGGCCCTTGGTGATCCAGGACTTGCGCGCTCCGGTGCGGGCGGAGACGACGTCCACGCGGCTCGCGGTGCCGCGGTAGGTGACGTAGGCGATGCGGTCGCCGTCCGGGTTGGCGGCCTGGTCGGAATAGGCGGTGGAGACTCCGGAGATGGTGGCCTTGGGGAGCGGCTGCAATGCCGTGGGACGTCCGTTGGCGTCCACTTTGAGGCGTTGGAACGTTACCTGCCGGGCAGTGGAGGACGAGACGATGAACGAGCCGCTCTTCACCGCCGACACGTGCCGGAAGCGCGTGCCGCGCGGTGCGGCGACGGGCAGTCCGACGTCGGCGCCTCGAAAATCGCGGACGAGCAGGGCGGTGCCGGCCTCGCGGACGCCGACGACGAAGCGGGACGTGGTCTGCTCGCTCTTGGCGGCGGGCTTGGCCGCGTGCTCGGTCTTCGTCGCGCGCTGGCGGTGGTGGACGACGTCCAGGCCACCGCCGATGACCAGTGCCATACCGGTGGCGACGCCGACCGGGAGGAGGCCCTTCCATGCCGAGCCGATCCGTGAACTTCCGTCCATGGGGTTGCCCCGCACCAGCCTTTCGTTGATCCCGCTCTACCGACCCGTAGTTTCTATCTCATCTACCTTCCGGCAAACAGCCATAAATGCTGAGTTGTCACTTCGATGCCTCAGGTTCCCGCGGCGAGCGCCGCACCGGCCGCCTCGACGACGGACGAGCGGTACGAGCCGCCGTACAGCTCCAGGTGGACGAGCAGCGGGTGCAACTGGTGCAGCGGGACCCGCTGCCGCCAGCCGTCCGCCAGTGGCGCCGTCTCATCGTAGGCCGCGAGGACCCGATCGAGATGCGGAGTCCCGAACAGGGCCATCATCGCGAGATCGGTCTCACGGTGCCCGCCGTGCGCGGCGGGGTCGATGACCAGGGCTCGGGCGTCCGTCCACAGGACATTGCCCGACCACAGGTCGCCGTGGACGCGGGACGGCGGCTCGGGCGGACCTGCCAGCTCGCCGATGCCGGCGATGACGCGCTCGACGAGGCGCAGGTCGGCACTGGAGAGGTGGCGGGACGCGCGCCGCAGGAACGGGTCCAGGCGGCGCTCGGCGTACCAGGCCGGCCAGCCGCGCCGGTCCGGCGTGTTGTCGAGCGGGAGGTCGGCGATGAAGCCCTCCCACGGCGCGCCGTACGCCTCTGGCCGGGCGCCGGTGTGCAGGGCCGCCAGCTCGCGTCCGAAACGCTCCGCGATCTCCGCGGTGGGCGGGGCGGACGGCAGCCACGGCAGGACGAGCGTCTGCCCGTCCACCGCGAGGACGTCCGGGACGGGCATGCCGGGCCCCGCCTCGGCCAGCCAGCGCAGCCCGGCCGCCTCCGCAGCGAAGACGCCGGTCCGGTCGTGGGCGGCCTTCACGAACACTTCGCGCCCGTCGGCGACTCTCGCGCGGTGCAGCGTCCAGGAATGGCTGGACCCCAGGTCGCCGAGGTCGTCGACCCTGGTCCCGAGCAGCCGCCCGATCCGCTCGCGCATGGCGGTCAGGCGGCCTTGAGCTCGGCGCGGATCTCGTCCAGAAGACCGGGCATCGCCGCCTCCACCATCTCCAGGGCACGGTCGAAGTCGGCGCGTCCCCCGTAGTAAGGGTCGGGAACGTCGAGGTCGGCGCCCGCGTCCGGGTCGAACTCGCGCAGGAGCCGGATCCTGCCGCGCGCCTCCTCGCCCGGCGCCATCGACCGCAGCGCCCGCAGGTGCCCCTCGTCCAACGCCAGGATCAGGTCATATCGGTCGAACCAGTCGACCTCGAACTGGCGGGCCGTGTGCGCCGAGCGGTAGCCCGCCCGACGCAGGGCCGCGATCGTCCGGGAGTCCGCCGCATGGCCCACGTGCCAGCCGCCCGTGCCCGAACTGTCCACCTCGACGTCCAGGCCCTCCTCGTCGACGTGGTGGCGCAGGACCCATTCGGCCATCGGGGAGCGGCAGATGTTGCCCGTGCAGACGAACGTGACCCGGTACGGCATGGCACCATCATGCCGCAGCCCCCACTCTCGCCGACGCCCCTACCCCGCCGCAGGTCAGGGTCCTGCCACGACGACGGCGTCCCCTCCCGGCAGTCCGTGGACGCATCTCGCGCTGCCCTGATATCGCCGACGTCCGACGCAGGAGCGACAGGACGGCAACGCGGCCCCTGACCGTGTCCGATCAGGGGCCGCGTTCGGGGGTCGCGGTCAGGGGCCGCGTTGGGGATGGGTCAGTGCTTGACGGCGTTCAGCGCGTCCACGATGCCGTTACCGAAGAACCCGTTCCGGCCCTTGGAGCCCTCACAGGTCTGCTTCGACGTGTTCTTCACCCACTTGCCGTCGGTGAGCCTGTACCAGACGTACTCGACGGTGTTCGGGTTCGGGCAGGGCGTGGTGGTGGCGGTGGCACGCAGTACCCCCTCCACGATCCGCGGGTTCAGCGTGAGCCCGCCGTTGCTGTGGTCCTTCTTGCCGTACTTGCTGACGATCAGCGCGGCGACGCCCACGGCGTGCGGCGAGGCCATCGAGGTGCCCTGGATCGACTGGTAGTAGGCGCACTTGCCGTCGACGCAGCTGCGGATGATGTTCGGCACCTTCGGGCTGCCGTCGGAGTTCAGCTCCCCCCGCTCCTTCGCGAGGCGCTCGGGGTAGGCGGCCCAGATGCCGCGCCGGTCGTCGGGCTTGCCATCGGGCGCGTCCACCTTGTCGCCGCCGGGGGCGGCGACGGCGATGAAGCCGTTGCCGAAGCTGCTGTAGTACGACTTGCGGGTGCTCGGGCCGGTCGCCGACACCGGGATCACGTTGTCGCCCTCGGTCGGCATCGACGCGCAGCTCGCCGGAACCGTCCGCTTGTAGGGCTTCTCACCCGGGACGGACGGGAAGTCCGGGCTCGTCTCGTCCACGTTGGTCTTGGTGTAGTCGATGAGCTCGTTGCCGGCGGCCGAGATCAGGGTGACGCCGCGCTTGTGCGCGAAGTCCAGCGCGCGCTGCGTCGCCTTGACGATGGTGCGCTGTTCGAGCTGGTCGGCGGGCTTGTCCGCCGGGTTGTCGGCGCAGTTGAACAACCACGGGTCGATGTAATACGACATGTTCACGACGTCGATCCCGGCCTTGCCCGCGTACGTCAGCCCGTCCACGGTCGGCTGGAGGTAGAACTGGCCGGAGTCCTGGCCGACGCGGATGTTGACCAGCGACACGTTCGGCGCGACGCCCGACATGCCGAGCCCGTTGCGCGGTGAGGCAATGGTGGACGCGACGTGGGTGCCGTGATCGTTGTCGTCCCAGTCGACGGGGTCGACGCACGACTTGAACTCGCAGGGGCCGTCCAGTTCGTTCCCGTCGGCGTCCTTGGGGATGTCCTGGGTGAAGTTCCGGCTGAGCTTCTTGTTGAAATTAGGCTTCACGTCGGGGTGGTCGCCGTCCACACCGGTGTCCAGAACACCGACCAGCACACGCTTGTCGCCGGGCTCGGTCTTGTACGAGCCCTTGTTCGTGGCGTGGATCTGCTTCATGTCCCACTGCAGATCAGCCAGAGGCTCGGCGTCCTTGCTGGGCTTGCCCGCGACGGTCACCTTGCCCTGCGTGCCGGTGGTCCGCTCGACGGTCGTGGCGGCCTTCTTGGGTGCCTTGGGTGCCTGGCCGATGACGCGGTTGTGCGCGACGCCCTCCAGGGCACGCTGACCCATCGCGTCGGTGGTGAACTCCGGGTTCTTCGACCGCACGGTGGCGACGCCCACGTCCTCGTTCTCGTGGACGATCCTGCCCCCGGCGGCCTTCACGGCGGCGTGGGCCTTGCCTAGAGAGACGCCCTCCTTGTAGAGGACGACATACTCCGATGTCACACCCTCGTTCTCGGGTGGGCTCGGAGCCGCGGACGCTGGGAAGGCGAGGGCCGTCGTCGTGACGACGGCGCACGCAGCGGAAATCAGGACGCGCCGCAAAGCAGACCTCCTGGCGTGGGGGGAGCATGCCCCATTTTGGTGGGCTCAGCCAGGGAACGTTACTGATGTTCTTGTCGAGAGTGGCGTACAAGAATGTAACGAAAGGGGACATCTCTTGTAAGTCGTGCGGTGAGTCCTGCGTCCGAAATCAAGATTGTGGTCGTTCCCGTGTTCGCCCCGGTCGGCCCGTGCGCGGCTCGGTCAGCCGATGCGCGGTCCGGTCAGCCGATGCGCGGTCCGGTCAGCCGATGCGCGGTCCGGTCAGCCGGTGCGCAGCGCCAAGGTCAGTGCCTCGACCGCGAGCAGGGGGTTGACGTTCGCCTCCAGCCGCTCCCGGCACTCCATGATCGCGTCCAGCCGGCGGAGCGTGTCCTCCGGACGGCCGCCCGCCGCCGCCGTCCGCAGCTCCGGTCCCAGCTCGGCGTTGACCAGCTCACTTCCCGCGCCGAGCTGCAACGTCAGCACGTCCCGGTAGTAGGACGCCAGATCGAGCAGCGCCCGATCGAGCGCGTCCCGCTTAACCCGCGTCGCGCGGGACTTCTGCCGGTCCTCCAGCTCCTTCAACGCCCCTGCGGTACCGCGCGGCATGCGTCCCTTGGCGCTCTCCCCGAGCGCCTGCCGCAGGGCGGACGTCTCGGACTCGTTCAGCTCCTCGGACTGGGTCTTGGCTTCGGCCTCAGCGGCCTTCACCAGGGCCTCCGCCGCCATCACCGCCGGGCCCACCGACGTCAACCTGCGAGGCACCGCGAGCACCTCGGCCCGCCGCGCGCGCGCCTGCGGGTCGGTCGCGAGTCTCCGCGCCCGGCTGATGTGTCCCTGCGCCGCCCGCGCCACCACGTCCGCCGTCTCCCGGTCGACCCCGTCCCGCTGGACGAGGACGTCCGCGACCGCCGCGACCGGTGGCGTCCGCAGCGTCACCAGACGGCAGCGGGACCGGATCGTGACCAGCAGGTCGTCCGGCGCGGGCGTGCACAGCAGCCACACGGTGCGCGGCGGCGGCTCCTCGATCGCCTTCAACAGCGCGTTGGCCGCCTGCTCGGTCGCCCGGTCCGCGTCCTCGAACAGGACGATCTGGTACCGCCCTCCGCTCGGGGACGACGACGCTCGCAGCACCAGCTCACGGGTCTCCTTGACCCCGTACGACAGGCCCGCCGGACGGACGACCTCAAGGTCGGCGTGCGTCCCCTGGAGCACCTGGTGGCATGACGGGCAGTACCCGCACCCGCGCGGCGTCTCGGAACACTGCAACGCCGCGGCGAACGCCCGCGCGGCCGCCGTGCGCCCGGCCCCGGGCGGCCCGGTGAACAGCCAGGCGTGCGCCATGCCGTCCGCCACCCCCGGCCCGCCCGCAGCACCCGCAGCACCCCCGGCAGCCGCCGACAACTGCGCGACAACCAGTTCCTGGCCCACGAGGTCATCCCACACGCTCATGCCCTCAAGGCTAGGGGGTCTGCGGCAAAGCGACCTCAACCATCACACGAGCGCAATAGCTCGCCTGTTGGATCCGAACCCCCGGCAGCTTGAGCGTCTGTACATCAGTCGGTGATGATGGGGAAGGTGCTTGTGACGTCCTCGGTGCCTGCCGGGATGGGGTCAGGGAGGATCTCCCGGATGCGGTACTGGATCTCGCGGCTCAGCTCGGACTGCGGGCGGCTCGCGTCCAGGACCAGGTAGCGGTCGGGGTCGGTCTCGGCGAGGGCGCGGAAACCGGCGTGGACGCGCTCGTGGAACTCCCGCGGCTCGGACTCGATGCGGTCGGCCGGGGCCGACAGCCGTCCGAGGCCGGCATGCGGGGGGATCTCCAGCAGGACGGTCAGGTCCGGGACGAGGCCGCCGGTCGCCCAGGCGTTGACGCGGGCGATGTCGTCCACCGGCTGCTGCCGTCCGAAACCCTGGTAGGCCAGGGACGAGTCGATGTAGCGGTCGCTCACGACGATCCCGCCGCGCTCCATCGCGGGCCTGACCACGTTCGCGACATGGTCAGCGCGGTCGGCCGCGTACAGCAGGGTCTCGGCGCGGTCCGACAGGCCGGTGGTGTCGCGGTCCAGCAGCATCGCCCGCAGCCGCATGCCGATCTTGGTGGCACCCGGTTCATGCGTGGTGATCACGTCGTAGCCGTGGTCACGGAGCCAGATCGCGGCGAGCCTGGCCTGCGTCGTCTTGCCCGCGCCCTCGCCGCCCTCGAACGCGATGAACACGCCGCGCTCGCGGCGCGCGACCACTCGATCTTCGGGGCCGGCCGGCTCGGGCGGCGTGTAGACGCGGCCTTGCAGCGCGGCGCGCAGATCGGCGACCAGCGGGATGCCGTGCCGATCGTCCAGGCGGCGGAAGGCGACGAGGCCGGCGAGCAGGGCCAGCAGCCCGGCGATCAGCAGCGTGGCGCCCGTCCCGTCGAAGTCGTAGGCGCCGCCGCCGAGGTCGAGACGGCGGGAGCCGATCACCCCGGTGAGCGGGGGGACGGCGGCGAACACGATCAGCGCGGTGACGAGTGCGACCGAGCGCAGGAAGGCGACCGGGCGGTCGTCGTCCGGCTTGTCGGGCGCGTCCGGGGCGGTGAGCGCGGCGGTCGCGGTGGACCAGGCGGCCCCGGCGGCGACACCCAGGAACGCCGTCACGAACGCGACGACGACGAGGTTCTGGACGAGCGACACGACGACCAGTGCGAGCGCGGCGGCGATGACCGCGAGGCCGAGAAGGCGGCGGCGGCTGAACGGGCCGAGGATGCGCGGGCCGAGGAACAGCCCGAAGCCGAGCCCGGCGGTCAGGCCGGTGAGGACGGCGCCGTAGCCCGCGTCCCCGCCGCCGAGCTGGCCCGTGTAGACGCGGGCCACCGCGACGACCGCGGCCACGGCCAGGGCCCCGCCGGTGATCGCGAGGCCGAGACCGCGAGCGGCCGGATTGCCGGCTTTGCGAGCGCCAGAGACGCCGGGGGCGGACGCGGCGGCGTGGCCGGACGGGGCGGCGTGCCCGCTTCCCGGCCCCTGGAAGAGGACCTTCAGCGGCGCCCGGACGGTGATCGGCTCCGTCCCGGGCACCTCGCCGAGCGCGGCGACGGCGGCGGTCGAGGCCAGGAACAGCGCGGACGTCACGTACAGCGCGAGGTCGGCGCGATCGCCGACGCCGAACGTCCCGTCCGCGACGAGCGCGACGACGGCGAACAGCAGCGCGGCGACGGGCGCGGGCCCGTACACGGCGCGGGCGGTCGACCGGCGGGCGGCGGGCCGTAGATCCTCCGGGACGAGCGCGGGCGGTGCCGCGGTCGCGACGGTCGCCCAGACCACGGTCACGCACGCGACGAGGAACGCGGCGGCGATCGTCCACGGCAGGGCGTCCACCAGCGGGACCGTCACGATGATGACGACCCGGAGCGCGTCGGCGATCAGCAACGTCAGCCGGCGGTCGAGCCGGGCCGCGACCAGGCCCGCGAGCGGCGGCAGCAGGACGGCGGGCAGCAGCAGCGCGACCAGCACGCCACCGACCGCCTGCGCGCGCGCTGCCGCGTCCTCATCGCGGGTCAGTACCGCGGCCATGGCGGTCAGCGCCGGGACACTCAGCCATTGGCCGAGACCGGACACCGATAGTGCGGTCCAAAGCCGCCGGAACGGTCTGATCGACGAGACGCCCGGGGACGGCTCGGCGGGGTGCTGCCGGGTGGCGCCCGTTCTGGTCATGTCGGTCAGGGTATCGGCGTAGATGTCCCTAGGAGCCGGACTTTGCGGAGGTTCGGCGACGCGTCGTCGTCTTCTTCTTCCCGCCACCCGCCGCCACCTTCTCACGACGCTCCGCGAGCAGTTCCGCGGCGCGCTGAATGGTGATCGACTCGACCTCGTCGCCCTTGCGGAGGCTCGCGTTCGTCTCGCCGTCGGTCACGTACGGGCCGAACCGCCCCTCCTTCACCACCACGGGCTTCTGGCTCGCCGGATCCGTGCCCAGCTCGCGCAGCGGCGCGGCGGACGCGGCCCGGCCCCGCCCGCGCTGCTTCGGCTGCGCGAACAGCTCCTTGGCCTTGTCCAGCGTGACCGTGAAGAGCTCCTCCTCCGAGCCGAGCGAACGACTGTCGGTGCCCCTCTTGATGTACGGCCCGAACCGTCCGTTCTGCGCGGTGACCGGCTCGCCGTCCAGTTCGCCCAGCGTGCGCGGCAGGGACAGCAGCTTCAGCGCGTCGTCCAGCGTGATCGTGTCGAGCGACATCGACTTGAACAGCGAACCGGTGCGCGGCTTGGGGGCGTCCGCCTTCTTCGTCCGCTTCTTCTTCTCCCCCTCGGCGGGCGGCGCGGGCTCCGGGAGCAACTCGGTGACATACGGGCCGAACCGCCCGGACTTCGCCACGATCACGTGACCGGTCTCCGGGTCGGTGCCGAGCTCCCGATCACCGCTCGGCTGCGCGAACAGCTCTTCGGCCTTCTCCGCGGTCAGCTCGTCCGGCGCGATGTCCTCGGGAATGTTGACCCGCTCGCCGTCGCGGTCCAAATAGGGCCCGTACCGGCCGACGCGCACCATGATGTCCGAGCCCTTCAGCGGGAACGAGCTGATCCCCTTGGCATCGATGTCGCCGATGTCGCCGACCAGCTCCTTCAGGCCCTCCTCGCCGTTGGCGCCGAAGTAGAACCGCGTCAGCCAGCGGACGCGCTCGGCCTCACCGCGGGCGATCTCGTCGAGACCGTCCTCCATGTGCGCGGTGAAGTCGTAGTCGACCAGGTTCCCGAAATGCTGCTCCAGCAGGTTGACCACGGCGAACGCCAGGAACGACGGGACGAGCGCCGTGCCCTTCTTGAACACGTACCCGCGGTCGAGGATCGTCCCGATGATCGAGGCGTAGGTGGAGGGCCGCCCGATCTCGCGCTCCTCCAGCTCCTTGACCAGGCTCGCCTCGGTATAGCGGGCCGGCGGGCGGGTCGAGTGACCCTCGGCGTCCACGGCGAGCGCGCTCAGCGGGTCGTTCTCCTCCAGGTTCGGCAGGCGCCGCTCCTGGTCGTCCCGGTCGGTGGACGGGTCGTCCGCGCTCTCCACGTAGGCCTTGAGGAAGCCGTAGAAGGTGATGGTCTTGCCGGTCGCGCCGAACTCCGCCGTCTCGTTCTGGGTCGAGATCCCGGTGACGCGGATCGACACCGACTGGCCCGCCGCGTCCTTCATCTGGGAGGCGATCGTCCGCTTCCAGATCAGCTCGTACAGCCGGAACTGGTCGCCGGACAGGCCCGTCTCCGCCGGGGTGCGGAACGTCTCGCCCGCCGGACGGATCGCCTCGTGCGCCTCCTGCGCGTTCTTCACCTTGGACGCGTAGACGCGCGGCTTGTCCGGCACGTACTCGCCACCGAACAGCGACGCCGCCTGCCGCCGCGCCGCCGTGATCGCGGTCTCCGACAGGGTGATCGAGTCGGTTCGCATGTAGGTGATGAAGCCGTTCTCGTACAGCTTCTGCGCAACGGACATCGTGTACTTGGCGGAGAAGCTCAGCTTGCGGCTGGCCTCCTGCTGCAACGTCGTCGTACGGAACGGCGGGTACGGCTTGCGGGTGTACGGCTTCCGCTCGACGGACTTGACCGAGTACGGACGCTCACGCAGACGCTCAGCCAGCGCGCGCGCCGCCGCCTCGTCCAGATGCAGGGCGTCCTTGGTCTTAAGCAGGCCTTCGGAGGAGAAGTCGCGTCCCTGCGCCACGCGCTTGCCGTCCACGGAGATGAGCCCGGCCTTGAACGCCGTGGGCTCCTCGTCCTTGCCCGCGTCGAACTGCGCGGCGATGTCCCAGTAGTGCGCCGGGACGAACGCGATCCGCTCCCGCTCGCGCTCCACGACGAGCCGCGTCGCCACCGACTGCACCCGGCCCGCCGACAGCTTCGGCATGACCTTCTTCCACAGCACGGGGCTGACCTCGTACCCGTACAGGCGGTCCAGGATGCGGCGCGTCTCCTGCGCGTCCACCAGACGCATGTTGAGCTGGCGCGGATTGGCGGCGGCTCGCTGGATCGCGTCCTTGGTGATCTCGTTGAAGACCATCCGGTGCACGGGCACCTTCGGCTTGAGGACGTCCTGGAGATGCCAGGCGATCGCCTCGCCCTCCCGGTCCTCGTCCGTCGCGAGGAACAGCTCGTCGGCCTCGGCGAGCAGTTTCTTGAGCTTGGCCACCTGCTGCCGCTTGTCGGTGTTGACCACGTACAGCGGCTCGAAGTCCTGCTCGACGTTCACGCCGAGCTTGGCCCACGGCTCGCCCTTGTACTTGGCCGGCACCTCCGAGGCGCTGCCGGGAAGGTCCCGGATATGGCCGATACTGGACTCCACGATGTAGCCACGGCCCAGGTACCCGGCGATCGTCTTCGCCTTCGCCGGCGACTCGACGATCACCAGGCGCGTACCGGCGCCATTGTTCCGGCCACTTCCCGCGGTGCCGTTCTTGGCTGGCACAGTCGCTCCAACCTCGCTGTCCTGGTCTTCTTGCTCAGACTCTGCTTACTCGGCTCTGCTTGCTCAGGCTCCTACAACGTCACATGACGGCGCGTCATGCCCCGCGGTTCCCGCGGCCCGCCCTGCGATCATCGCCCCCGCCCGGTGGAGCGGGCGCAATTCCCGGCGCCGTCCACGCCCCCGACAGGATGACATGCCGCCGGCACAAGCGAGGACAGGGCCGCCACCGTACGGTGTCCGGCCCCCGGTGGACCAAGTAATAATGGTCGCAATGGTGGAGTACACCTACCTCGTCTTGTCACTGCCCCGCGGCACCACGCGTGATACCGCCCGGCAGATCCTGACCGAGCACGCCGAACACGGCGGCTGGGAGATCGATCGGTTGCGCCTCTACCCCGACGGTAGCCGCCGTATCCAACTTCGCCGCAAGGTCATCCGTCAGATCCGCACGTTCTGACCGTCCGCGTGGGTTCGCGTCTCTCACGTCCGTAGCCCGCCCGTCGCAGGTGACCCGTCCGTCCGCGCCCAGAGCGTAGCACTACGTACGAATCCTATGACATGGCGTAATCATAACCGCTGACGACATGGCTTTGCCCGCCCCAGACCGCGCATCCGGGACGGGCAAAGCGTTCTCGACCCCCTCCGCCGCCCGCCGGCGCCATGGCTGCACCACCCTGGCCCCGGCGGCGGCCGGGTCACCGGCCGTCCGGCCGGTCACATCCGATCAGCGGCGGCCACCCAGCCGGACCCGCCGCGTCAGCGCCAGCGCCCCGGACACGACGGCGAACACCGCCGCCACGCCCAGCACCCACATCGATCCGGACTTGGTGCCCGCGCTGATCGACTCCTGGGCGGCGACCGGCTTCAGCGGGCCGATCTGCGGGTCGGTCTGGGGCGCCTTGACGTCGCTGGTGACGGGCAGCCCGGACGGCACGGCGCCCGCCGGCCTCGGCGCCTCGGCGCCGTTCGTGCCGTTCCCGCCGGTCGCTCCCGACAGTTGCGGAGCGTCCGCGTCCGGCAGCTTCGTGCCGTTCACTTTCGGCAGCTTCGGAGCGTCCGCCTTCGGAAGCTCCGAGCCGTCCTCGCCCGCAGGCTCTGAACCGTCGTCCGCGGGCACCGTGACACCGTCGGCGCCGAGCAGCTTCGGGTCACTCGGACCCGGCACCTTGATGGTGTCGACCTGCGGCAACGTGACGCCTTCCACGCCCGGCAGCTGGGCGCCCGGGATCGGCGGCTCGGACGTCCGCGAGGACGAGGGCACCGGGACGACCGGCGTCCCGGGCAGCTTCACGCCTTGCCCCACGCCCGGAACCCGGGTCGCTCCCATCGGCGCCGACGGGTCGATCGGCAGCGACGTGACGGGCATCTCCGCACCGGCGGATCGCATCCCGTCCGTCCGGCCAGAACCGAGCAGTCCGTTCACCTCGGGCATCGCCCTGGACTTCGACGCCCCCGGGATCTTCGGGGTCCTGGGGACCTTCGGCAGCCCCTTGGTTCCCGGCAGCCCCTTGGTTCCCGGCAGGGCCTTGACTCCCGGCAGCCCCTTGGACCCGGTCAGACCCCCGGTACCGGGCAGCGGCGGCGTTCCGCCTGCCCCGAGACGGTAGTCCGACCCCTGGGCCGGGGTCCCGGTGAGCTTCGGCAGGAGGGGCAGGGCCGCCCCCGGGCTCAGCGGCAGGGACTCGCCCGCACCGGCGACCGGCGAAAGCCCGTCCGTGCCCCTCGTCCGGCCGTAGGGCTGGTAGCCGCCTTCACCGCCCTCACACTCGGAGGCGGCGCCGCCGATGACTGCGGCGGAGTTGCCGCAGATGATGACCGGGGCGACGGCCGGGGCGTTCGCCTGGTTGCCGCCACCGACGGCGGACTCCCCGGAGGTCTGGGCGCCGGACCCGTGCGAGCCCGTGACCAGCGTCTGGCCGGTGCACTTCGCGGCCGCTCCGCCGATGCCCGCGGCGGCGTTCCCACAGGCCGTGACCGGGATGCTGATGGGCGCGTTGCCCTGGTTACCGGCCAGGATCCCGCCCCGCCCGGAGGTGCTCTGGTCCCCACCGGAGCTGCTGCGCGCGTGCGCGCCGCCCTCGCAGAAGGCACCCGCCTCACCGATCACGCCCCCGGCGTTCCCGCAGGCCGTGACCGGGATGCTGATGGGCGCGTTGGCCTGGTTGCCCCCGAGGACGCTGGAGACGCCGCCGGTCGTCTGCTTACCCGACCCGTGCCCACCGTTGCGGACGGACGCACCGCCCTCGCAACCGGCGAGGGCATTGCCGACCGCGTTGCCGCAGGCGTCCACGGGGATGCTGATCGGGACGTTCGCCTGGTTTCCGCCGCCGATGCTGGAGACACCGGACGTGGCCTGCCCGGCGCCGGTGTTGCCGCCGTTCTTGACCTTGGCACCGCCCTCGCACGCCGCCACGGTCCTGCCGAGAGCCGCCACGGCATTGCCGCAGGCGTTCACGGGCGCGGAGATCGGCGCGTTCACCTGGTTGCCGGCGACCACACCGCTCGTGCCATCGGTGACCCCGCCGCCCTCAGCACCGTTGTTGACGGTGGCGCCGCCCTCACAGCCGGCTTCCGCCTTACCGAGGACAGCGACGGCGTTGCCGCAGGCGTTCACGGGGGCGGAGATCGGCGCGTTGATCTGGTTGCCGGACGCCACACTGCCCTTGCCGGACGCCTTCTGCCCGCTGCCGCCACCACCGGCGACGGACGCACCGCCCTTGGAGACGCCGTGCGCCGAACCGGCGACGCCCGCGCCGTTGCCGCTGACGTCGACCGGTGCGGAGACCGGCAGGTTGACCTGGTTGCCGCCGAGAACGCTGCCATCACCGTTCGAGATGTCGGCGAAGGCGCTGGTGGGGATGGCGGTGACACCGAGAGCGACAAAGCTCGCGGTGAGCACCGCGGCACGCGAGGTGCCCTTTGCCCACGTTCGCATGATGCTCCGTTCGGGGGATTGTTCGTTGAAAGGGAACGAGACGTGCGCGTCCGTCGACGCACTCGGATCTCATGGGGATGACGTGCCGCGACTGCACGTCCCGGAACCGCCCGAGCCGCGCGGGAGGTCCGGAGCCTGGAATCAGGGACTAGTCGGGCGCGAAGGACGGCTCGTCCGCAGCAGTGCGGACGGCCGGGGGCACCGGACTCAAGGCGTGCGAGAGCGACGCCCGCGGCTGCGCCGGGGCCCAGACGAGAACGCCCGGGAGCCCTGCGGAGCCACCGAAGACGAGAGCGCCGGCCGCGGTCGACTCGTCCTGGACGGGCGCCGGAACAGGCGCCGGCCGGACAACGGGAGCCGGAATATGAGCCTCGGCCGGCGCCGCGGTCTGGTGGCGGGTGACCCTGTACTTGCGCACCACAGAACGTTCAGGCAGCGCACGCTGCCGCTTCTCCGGTGCTCGCGGGGCCTGCACGACCTTTTCCACTGGACGCGGCCTGGCGGGCGAGGCGACCCTCACCGGAGGCGGCGCCGGCTTCGACGCCTTCTTCTCTACGACGGGCGAGGCCACGGCGGTATGAGGCGGGATCACCTCGTTCACCACACGCTCCACCGTGGGCTCGACGATCGTGGTCGCCGAGGGCAGCTCGTCGGCATGCGCCGACTGTGCGAGACCACCGAGCAGCCAGCCCGCGAACAGCAGGCCGGCCAGGACGAGCAACCCTCGGAGGACACGGCGCAGCGAGACGAAACCCGTCTGCGCCCGCTCGTCCGCCACCGGTCGTCCCTTCTATGGCCCGACTCATCCCTACAGACGGTAACCATAGCACCACGGATCGCACCGGTGGCGGTAATGCGCGAGAAAATCAGGACCGATCGATAAACCGATCGAGAACCCTGGCACCGAACTTCAGACCGTCCACGGGAACCCGTTCGTCCACCCCATGGAACATTCCGGAAAAGTCCAACTCTGGGGGAAGTCGAAGCGGCGCGAAACCGAAGCACCGCATTCCCAGCCGCGCGAACGACTTGGCGTCCGTCCCCCCGCTCAGGCAGTAGGGAACCGGCATCGCACCGGGATCCTCCGAGGTCAGCGCCGCCTCCATGGCCTCGACGAGCGCCCCCTCATAATCGGTCTCGAGTGCCTGGTCGTGATGGACGAAATCACGCTCGACATCCGGACCGAGAAGTTCGTCCACAGTCGCGAAGAATTCCGCTTCGTATCCGGGAAGGAACCGTCCGTCCACCTGAGCCGTGGCACTCTGCGGAATGACATTCGTCTTGTACCCCGCGTCCAGCCGCGTCGGATTCAACGTGTGCCGCAACGTCGCCCCGATCATCCGCGCCAACGGCCCGATCTTCGCCAGGCACTCCTCCGGCCGCTCCGGATCGAACTCCACCCCGTACGCCATGCACACCCGCTCAAGGAAGGCGCGCACCGACTTCGTCAACTGCACCGGAAACTCATGCGCCCCAAGCCGCGCGACCGCCGCCGCCACAGCGGTGACCGCATTGTCCGGATGCACCATCGACCCGTGCCCCGCCGTCCCCTTCGCGGTCAGGTTCAGCCACCCCATGCCCTTCTCCGCCGTCTCGATGAGGTACATCCGCCGGTCTCCGGGCACGGTCAGGCTGAACCCCCCGACCTCCCCCACGGCCTCCGTGCACCCCTCGAACAGCTCAGGATGCCGGTCCACCAACCACCGGGCACCCCACTTCCCACCGGCCTCCTCGTCCGCCAGGAACGCCAGCACCACGTCCCGCGGGGGCTTGCGCCCCTCCCGCAACCGCTGCCGCGCCACCGCGAGGATCATCGCGTCCATGTCCTTCATGTCCACGGCCCCGCGACCCCAGATGCACCCGTCCGCGATCTCTCCCCCGAACGGATCCCGCGTCCAGTCCTCCTTACGCGCCGGCACCACGTCCAGGTGCCCGTGCAGCAACAGCGCGTCCCGTCCCGGATCCTCCCCCTCGATCCGCGCCACGAGGCTCGCCCGTCCCGGATGCGACTCGAAGATCTGCGCCTCCAGCCCCACCTCCGCCAGCTTCTCGGCGACGTACTCCGCCGCCACCCTCTCCCCAGGCCCCGAATGATCCCCGGGGTTGCTGGTGTCGATCCGGATCAGCTCCTGGCAGAGCCGGACAACCTCGTCCTCAGCGGTCGGCTGGTGGGCCACAGTCATCACCTTCGCACCTAGCGTCCTCCGTACACGTCCCATGGTGCCCCTACGATCGACTTCGCCGCGACTCGGGACCTTTGGTATGGTGAAGCCCGCCGCAGCCCCGGCTGCGGCCTGCAACCTGTCCGGGTGGCGGAATAGGCAGACGCGCTAGCTTGAGGTGCTAGTGCCCTTTACGGGGCATGGGGGTTCAAGTCCCCCCTCGGACACCAACCATTCGCACATGTGGAAGCCGGGACGATCTTGGCTTCCACGAGTTGTTTCTGCGGGTAGTAGGTCATCTTCAGCCCGAGCTGCGCATAGAGCTCCGCCTTCTCACCAGGATCAGCGCTGACGACGGCGTGAGCCAGTTTTCCGGTCTGGCGAAGCAGTTCCGCCAGCCCGTCTGTGGAGACCGCCTGGTCAGCGGGGATCAGGCGTAGCTCACCTTCGAGGCGCGCACGTTCCTGCTCGGTCTCGTTGATCCATTTCGCTACCTGGCCGGCATCGGCGCCTGCGTTGAGAGCGGCGCGGTACTGATTGAGGCGCCGGTCGCAATCGGCGAGTTGTGTGCGCAGCCGGGCGGCGGCCGGGTTCTGCCCGCCGGTGGTCTGCTCGGTCAGCGTCTGGATCGTGGCCTGTATCCGCGTCGGAGAGAACGCGGTGATGAGCCAGGCGTCGATGTCGCCGATGATCTCGGCCTCGCGTAGATAGACCACCTTGGGATGGACGATCTTGTTCGCCAGGGCGTATTCCGCGGGGAACCGGCATCGGTAGTACGCCTGGTCGTTGTTCCAGCTCCCTTGCATCCTGCGTTGCAGAATCCGCAGTGCAGGCGCCCTCGGAACGCGTAGGGGCGCCGGGTCCGGTGCGGCTTGTGGGTGGCGGGGCCACGTCCGCGTGAGGCCAGAACGGCTTGGGTGCGCTCGAAGTCTTCTACCGACACCAGCGGCTCGTGCGCCTGCTGCTCGGACCAGACCCACTGGTCGCGTTCGTTCCAGCGGAGCCTGGACACATGGCCGAGCGAGACGTCGTTGACATCGAGCAGCACCTCGTCCTTGCGCTGTTTGTTCCAGACCTGGCGACCGGTGTAACGCGGGTTGGTGATGATGACCCGCACCGCCGACTTCGACCAGGCCCGCTGTTCTCGATGACGGTTGCGGGCCGGGTCGGCCGCCGAGGGGCTCGGCACACCTTCGCGGGTGAGTTCCTCGGCGATGTCGAACAGGCCCCTGCCTTGGAGGAACTGGGCGAAGATCCATTTCACCACCAGCGAGTACACCGGATGCGGAACCAGCCGCCGAAGGCGCTTGCCGTCGGCCGCCTTGGCGGGGTTGGGGTGCGGCCCGGTGTCGAACAGCTCGTACCCATAGGGTGGGCGCCCGCCGAGGTAGCGGCCTTCGGTCGCGGTGATCGCGGCCATGGCCGAGCGGACCCGGATCTTGATCCGGTTCCGCTCTCCCTTGGACAGCCCCCCGAAGACCCCCATGATCATGTCGTGGGCTTCGTTGGCCGGGTCGATCGGCCCGCCGACCTCGGGAACCCACAGCGGCACATTGAAGTGCTCAAACAACGGGAAGGTCAGCGAGTACTGGTTGCCGTAGAAGGCACGGTGCGGTTCCCCCACGACAACCGCATCGAAGTCGCGTGCTGGGTTCTTGAGCTGCTCGATCAGCGCCGAGGCGTACGGACGGCGAGCCCAGGGAATCGATCGGGACTTGTCCACGTCGAAGAATTCGGCGGTGATCGAGCCGCCTTTGGGTTCGATGAGCGCCCGGGCCCGGCGAAGCTGCCAGGCACGCGAGGCCGCCGGGTCTTGGTTGTCCTCGGTCGAGACGCGCCCATAGAACGCGAACCGAAGAATCGGCGGTACCAGCAATGCCGATCTCGCCGCGGTGACCTCTGGCGGCCCTGAACGCATCTCGCTGGCTCTTCCGGCTTCCCGCGGTGGCGGATTGCCTGGTCTTCCGATCATGAATGTTCCTATCGGTGATGGAGAACAGGTCGATACAGTGCCGCTCCTTTAGACAGGGCCGCGCTGAGACCGCGCACGGTCTGATCACTTCGTCCGCGACTCCTTCCCATGCGGATCTGAACGGTTCTCGATTGCTTTGTGCAAGATCCGCAGCAGCGCCCGAGCTGCACCTGGAGTGAGCCCTGGCGGCTCGTCGGGAGTGATCACACGCAGCCTCCTGCCGGTCACCGCCGTCCTGCCTCGTCCGGTCCGTCATCGGGGTGCCTGCGATCACGGCGGTCGCCGTATCGACGCTCATCTCGTTTGCGCTGGTCAAGTCCGGTCCTTGGACGCGTGTTTGAGACGGTGACGGGTGGGGCGATGAGCTGCGGTCGGCCGGTGGGCGTGGTCAGGTGGAAGGAGTCACCGCATCGGTAGGCGCGCAGCCGGGTGCCGGGTGCGGCGATTCGGGCGGCGTGGCGGGCGTGGCGGCGGGTGGCGTAGCGGGCGCGTCCGCAGCGTCCGCACAGCCCGATCTGAAGGAGTGCCAGCACTTCCAACGCCTTGCCTTCCGCCGGTCGTATGCGGTGCCGGTGCCGGTGCTGGTTCATCGGCGTGCCTCCTCCAGGCCGAGGGTGGGTTGAAAGACCAGGAGGTCTTCATGGGCGATGGCGCAGGCGGGGATACCGCGGTCTCGGGCGCGGCGGGTCTCCAGCATCTGGAAGAAGGAGGCCCGGTTGACCAGACCGCCGTCACGCAGTCCGGCCAGCAGGGCGGCGTGGCGGCCGACGAGGGTCAGGCCGTGCCGTTGGGCGGTCTCGATGATTCGTCCGGGCAGATCAGTCAGTTCGCCTTTGATCCGGATAGGGCGGATGGTCACCGCGACTACGCCGCCTGGCCGCAGCAGGGTGGCGCTGCCGGCCAGGATGCGGCCGAATCCCTCCAGCAGGCCGGTCAAAGGCTGGTGAGCGAGGTTTCCGCGATCGGCCGAGTAACGGTGGTGGCGTTTGATGACCTTGCCGCCGCCGTTGTCGCGGCCGGAGCGGATGTGTCCGTGGGTGCGGGCCCCATACGGCGGTGAGGTGAGCACCAGCGCCGCCCTGCCGCGCAAAACTCCGTAGACGACAGCGATGTTGCGGGCATCGCCGCTGATCAGCTGGGCTCGGCCGGTAGCTCCTTGGTGGTGGGCGTGGCGCACGTTGTCCAGGGTGAGGTGGACGAAGTGGGGTTCGTACTCCATGCCGGCGGCGTCGCGGTCCAGGTGGATGGCTTCGATGAGGGTGGTGCCAATCCCGCACATCGGGTCGATGACCAGGTCGCCGGGGTGGGTGAAGGCGTTGATGACGGTGGCGGCGATAGCGGGCAGCATCTTGCCGGGATGGCGCATCGACTCGGGTGTGTAGCGGCCCCGGCGCTGGAGCCGGGAGGGGCGCTGCCCGGTCGCCAACACCGAGGTCATCCTCGACGCGAGCGGATGATGATGGTTCATCGGGTGACACCGTCCTGCCAGTCATGCGGCGCCTTCGGTTTGGTGAACAAGCAGACGTCGGCGTGGACGCTGACGACGGGCGGCAGAGCGCGCGAGCGAGTGTCGCGCAGCTGAGCCAGATCGGCGGGCCCGCCCTGAACGACCAGGACGTCGCCGTCGATGGGCACGCGCAAGGCGATGACGTGCTGGGAGTAGCCGAACCCAAGCCTTTGGGCCTGCCGGATGATGCGTGGAGCGGGGTCGATGAGACGTCCGGCCTGGTGGCGGGCGGTGGTGGTGACCGCCAGGACCCCGCCAGGTCGCAGCACCCGCCAGGCCGCGGCCAGGAACAACCCGATTTGCTGGCTGGTGAGCATCCACACCTCCGCCCGGCACGCCGGGCAGCCACGCTTGCTGTTCCCAGACGTGCGACCGCCGGTCTCGTGCACTGGTGGGGCGGCGATGACCAAGGCAATGTCACCGATATGGTCAGCCAAGCCACGGGCCATCTGGTCGGGCCGGCAGGGACGCATCTGCACCCGCCCCAGATGCTCTTGCGTAAGCACGGTGCGAAGGCGGGTGCCGATGTGCTGGGCGAGCGGAAAGTGCGGGACTAGCGCGATGGCGCGGCGGTCCAGGTCAGCGGCCGCAACCAGGGTGGCCTCGCTGGTGGTGAACCCTTCTGCGACGACGTCGCCCTCCCGGGTGCACGTGCTGATCAGATGCCGCGCCAACTCTCGGCCGACCGACCGCCGATGCTGCGGGCAGATCAGCAGCGCTGCGCTGGTGGCCCGCGAACGGGCGGGGTTGGTCGTGCCGGTGCGGTGCGCGTTGTCGTTGCTGCCGCCGGTGGTGGTGTCGGAGCACAACCAGACAGTCAGCGGCACCATCCGGCGGGTAGTAGTCGGACCGGTGCGGTGACCGGCAGGTGATTGGTCGGGATTAAACGGTGTGTGGTTCATGTGCTGGGTGACCCGAGACGGCCACCCGATCCCCGTACACCGTTGAAGCACCGCAGTCGGCCCCGGTTTTGTCCCTCGAACCGCACCAGGATCCGGTCAAGATCACCCGCTCGCCCCTTTGCCCGCACCCCGCGCGCCCCGGACGGCACAAGGGGACACATCGCTGGTCCGCTCGAGGTTGCGTCGGCGCGCAGTGTGAGAATCAGCCGACCATCGATGATCAAGATTCGGTAATCCCTGCTGGGATCGAGGCCAATTCGGGACCGTGGCGCGGTGCTTCAGGGGTGCCAGTCGAGATCACCGGCGGATGGTGCTGCTCTAAGGGCGGACGGTCGAGACCCGGTCCCCGCCGCATCCATCCCGCCACCTCGTGTCCCATTAGAGGAGGACACCCGCAGCCTTCAGGGCAGCGCCATCCGCCGGTGATCTCGCCTGGCAGTCCGTACACGTGCTGAATGTTCCGGAGCTGCTGCCATGCACACCAACCGAGTCCGTCCACGCTTCAACGACCGCCGTCCACGGCGTCCTGTCAGCAGTCAGCCCACCGTGGAGCCGCCAGCCACCACGCCTCCCATCAGACAGCGCCCCGGCCGCAGGCGGCTGCTGGCCGCATCGCTGTCATGGTCGGCGGGGTGCGCGGTGACCGCGCTGCTGGTGCCCGGCGTCGCCGAGGCCGGCACGAACCTGGCCGCGGCAGCGTCATTGGACGAGGTGATCACCAACCTGCGCAACGTGATCACCGGATTGCTGGTGGGGCTCGCGACCCTGTTCGCCACCATCGGCGGCGTCCGCTACATGCTGGCCGGCGGTGATCCCGGTGAAGTCGAGGCAGCCAAGAAGACGCTGCGGTACGCCGCGATCGGATACTCGGTCGCGGCGCTGGCCCCGGTCCTGGTCAAACTGCTGCAGAGCATCGTGGGCGAACCATCATGACACCCACCACCGGTTCGCCTGCATCGGACAGGACAGCACTGCTGAAACGCCCAGGCAGAGTCATCGTGCTGACCTCATTGGTAGCGGGTGCGTGGCTATGGATGTCGGCGGAACCGGTGCGAGCCGCGACGGTTTCCGCACCGATCGCTCCACCGTCGTTCCCGGCCGTCTCCCCACCGCCTGAGCCCTCACCGTCGCCCCAGCCCACGCCGTCCAACACTGGTGGACAGAACCCGACCGGCGAGTGCGGGTTCGTCGATGTGGGGTGCATGGCCAAGCGCGCAGTGAACGGCTGGTTCAACGATCTGGTGTCCTCGGCGGCCAAGCCGGTGTTCGCGCTGCTGCGCGACACCGTGCTGGGCACCCCAGGAGTTGATTCGCCGGAGATGGCGCGGGCGCGTGAGCTGTGGGGCGTTTCCCGGACGATGGCCAACACCTGCTACGTGCTGCTGGTCACCGCCGGTGGGGTGTGGCTGATGGCCGGCCATTCCCTGCCCGGCGCCGAACTCACGCCCGGGCAGCTGGTGGCGCGGTTGGTGGCGGCGTTCCTTGCTTCCAACCTGAGCCTGATCGTGATCGGGTACGGGGTCGGGTTCGCCAACGGGCTCGCCGAGGCGTTCCTGCAGGCGGGGGCCGAATCGATCGATGAGAGTGTGGTCGCCGATGTGGTCGCGGGGTTTGTAGCGGCCAATTTGGTGCCCAGCCAGCCGTTCACCGCGTTGGTCGCGCTGGGGGTGGTGGTGCTGGCGTTGTGCGTGGCGTTCATCTACGTGATCCGGCTAGCGCTGACGATGGTGCTGATCGCGGCGGCCCCGTTGGCGTTGATGTTTCATGCGCTGCCCTTCACCGACGGGCTGGCGCGGTTGTGGTGGCGCGGCATCTCCGGGGTCTTGGCAATCCAGGTATGCCAGTCACTGGTGCTGGCGACCGCGTTCCGGCTGATGTTCACCGAAACCTCCGACACCAGCGACCACCTCATCGGCCTCCCCACCCACGACGACGTCGCCGACCTGCTGGTGGCGGCCTGCCTGCTGTATGTGATGCTGCGGATCCCTGCGTGGGTCGCCCGCACGATCTGGCGTCCCGCCCAGCCCCGCATGCTCGGTGGTCTGCTGCGCAGCCTGGTCCTCTACCGGGGCTTGGGCGCGCTGATGGGCAACCGCCGCCGAGTCGCCGCTCCTCTCCAGCACCGAGCCCCACCACCCCCGCCTCCGCCGTCTCGTCCTCGCGAGTTGCCGAGTCCGTCCCGCCCGGCGCTGACCCCTCTCGCAGAACCTGCGTCCGGTCCGCCGCGGATCGATCCGCCGGATTCGGATGCCGAGCGTGAGGGAGGCGGGCGCCCGGTGCAGCTTGCGCTCCCCGTCCCCCGCCCGGCCGCCGTACCCGGGGCCCGGCGGCCGGTGCAGCTGGCGTTGCCGATCCCGGTCAGCCGCGTCCCTCGCCCACCGGTCCCCGCCGCGCCTGCGGCGGCGTCGGGGCGTCCGCAGGTGCGGTCACGGCAGCTGATGTTTCCCGGGATGCCGCGTCGACCAGTGCCGTCTCGACAGCTGACTTTGTGGATCGACCCGCCCAAAAGGAGCCGCACGTGAACGGCCAGCGGCATGAGCAGCCGATTAGCGTGAAGATCCCCGCCGATGTCGACCAGCCCGACAGGATCCTCTACGGGCTCACCGGCCGGCAGTTGGCCGTCCTGGCCGCCACCGCAACCGCGGTGCTGTGGACGTGGCTCACCCTGCACGCCCTGGTGCCATTCCCGGTCCTGGCGGCGGTGCTGGTGCCGGTGGTGGCGTGCGGGTTCGTCGCGGCGGTCGCCCGCCGCGACGGGATGGGCCTGGACCGCTACGCTGCCACCGCCCTGACCTACCTGCGTACCCCGAAGATGCTCGTTACCAGTAGCGAGCCGATTCAGCCGCCGCCGTCGTGGTGCCGGATGCGCGGCTGGTTGCCCGCGCCGTTGCGGCTGCCGGTGCGGGCCGTCCGCCAGGACGGCGCGATGGAACTAGCGGAGGGTGGCGTCGCGGTGATTGTGCGGGCCGGGACGGTGGCGTTCAGCCTGCGCACACCTGACGAACAGGCCAGCCTCGTTGCGGTGTTCGGCCGGTGGCTCAACTCACTGGAATCGCCGGTGCAGATCCTCGTCCAAGCCCGTCCGGTCGACCTGTCCGGACTGGCCCAGCACATCGCCGGCCACGCAACCCGGCTGCGCGATCGGCGTCTGGAGGAGGCGGCGGGAGAGCATGCGGGGTTCCTCGCCGAACTGGGCACGGCCCATGAACTGCTGGTTAGGCAGATCCTCATCGTGATCGGTGACGGCACCGGCCCTCCCACCGGTGCGGTCGCACCGTGGTCCAGGGGCAGACGTCAGCGGGTGGGACGGGATGCGGGTGCGGCGGTGGCGTTGCGGCGCGCCCAGGAGGCCGTGCAATCACTGGCCGCGCTCGGCGTGACCGCCGAGGTCCTGGACGCGCTGGCCTGCACCACGGTGCTGGCCGAGTCGCTATCCCCAGGCGAACAGCACCCTGTGGATAACACCGACCCGGGCGGGTTGATCACCGGAAAGCGGCAATCATGACGCGGCCGATCCCACGCCTGCCTGCAGAGCCTCCGACCCGGGAGTCGAGGCGTTGACCCCAGCGAGAACTCCGACGCAGACCTGTTCGGGCCGTCAGCCATTCACACCGGTGCGCGGTCGGTGGAGTTGCCGGGCGGGGTGTGTGCCTCGTTCGCGGTGACCGGCTATCCGCGTGAGGTCGGCGCGGGCTGGCTGGAGCCGCTGCTGACCTACCCAGGACGCTTGGACGTGGCCCTGCACATCGAACCCATTCCTCCGCTTGTCGCTGCGCAGCGGCTGCGCCGCCAGCTCGCCCGCCTGGAATCTGCTTCCCGCAGCAACGCCCAGCAGGGTCGGCTGGCCGACTTCGCAGCCGAGGCGGCCGCCGATGATGCCGCGGAACTCGCCGCATCCTTGGCCCGCGGTCACGGACGTCTGTTCCGCGTCGGGCTCTACCTCACTGTCCACGCGGCAGAACATCAGGAACTGGAAGCACAAGTGCAGCGGGTGCGGGCGCTGGCCGCATCCCTGCTGCTGGACGCCCAGCCGACCACCTTCCGGGCCCTGCAAGGGTGGATCACCACGCTGCCTCTAGGCACCGACACCGTGAAGGCGCGGCGGGTGTTCGACACCGCCGCGCTGGCGGCGGCGTTCCCGTTCACCTCGCCCGATCTGCAACCTCGTATCGCCGACACACCGGTGTTGTACGGGTTGAACGCCTACTCGTCCGGGGTGGTGGTGTGGGACCGGTTCGCCCAGGACAACTACAACTCCGTCACCATCGCCCGCTCGGGCGCCGGCAAGTCCTACTTCACCAAACTCGAAACCCTCCGCCTGCTCTACCAAGGCGTCCACGTCGCCGTCCTCGATCCCGAGGACGAGTACCGCCGCCTGTGCCATACGGTCGGCGGCACCCACATCGCCCTCGGCGCACCCGGCGTGTGCTTCAACCCCTTCGACCTCCCAGCTGGTCAGGGCGCAGACACCCTGATCCGGCGGGCCTTGTTCCTGCAGACCCTCATCGCCGCGATGCTCGGCGAACCACTCACCCCGGCGGCACGGGCCGCGCTGGACCAGGCGGTGATCGCCACCTACCACGCCGCCGGCATCACCAACGACCCCCACACCTGGACACGCCCAGCACCGGTGCTGGCCGACCTGACCACCGCACTCGGCCACGCCGGGACCGATGAGGCGACCGAGTTGTCCGCGCGGCTGGCACCGTACGTGACCGGCTCTTACCGGGGCCTGTTCGTCGGGGCGACCACCACCCCACCTGATGGCCATCTGATCGTGTTCTCGCTACGGGACCTGCCCGAGGAGACCCGCGCCGTCGGGATGCTGCTCGCGCTGGACACGATCTGGCGGCAGGTCGCCGACCCCGCAGGACGACGCCGCTGCCTGGTCGTGGTGGATGAAGCCTGGACCCTCATGCGCGAGGCCGAAGGTGCCCGGTTTCTGTACCGGCTGGCCAAGTCCGCCCGCAAACACTGGACCGGACTCGCGGTGGTCACCCAGGACGCCACCGACCTGCTCTCCTCTGATCTGGGGAAAGCGGTCATCGCCAACTCCGCCACCCAGATCCTGCTCCGCCAAGCACCCCAGGCCATCGACCAGATCGTCGACGCGTTCGACCTCACCGAGGGGGAGAAGGCGTTCCTGCTCACCGCCGACCGGGGCCAGGGCTTGTTGTGCGGGACTGCGACCGGCTCCGACCGTGCGGCCTTCGCCGCCATCGCCAGCCCGCACGAGCACCGGCTCACCACTACCGACCCCGCCGAACTCGCAGCCCTCGGCTCCCACCAGGATCCGGCCGCAGGCGCAGGCCAGGCGCAGGAAATCGATCCGCTATGAGCCTTCAAGCCTGCGGACTTTTTGGCTCTGGCGAACTGCACGGACAAGCCGTCGAGATCTCGCCCGGCCTACCCCACCTGGCCGATCTCCTCGCGCATTACGGACCCGGCATCGCGTTCAGCGCCGCAGGGACCGCTGCCGTTGCCGTCGTGGTTCGGTGGGTGGTGTGGCGCTGGCGCAACACCCGCCTGGCGCCCGGGGCGCGGGTGATCGAGATCGCGGTACCACCCAAGGTCGAGGACTCCAGCGCCGCCGCCTGGTGGGCCCGCCCCATCGGTCTGACCCTCCCACGGTGGAAACGCGTGCTCTACGGGCAGCCGCACCTGGCGTTTGAGTACCGCGCTGACCACACCGGCGTCCGCTTCCACATCTGGGTCCCCGGGACGATCCCGCCTGGGCTGGTGGAAAAGACCGTCCGCTCGGCCTGGCCCGGCGCCACCCTCACCACCAACCCCGCCACACCACCACTCCCCCACGACCTCCCAGCCGCGGGAGGCCGACTGGTGCTGGCACGTCCCGAACACTTCCCCCTCACCCACGTCCACGACACCGACCCACTACGGGGCCTACTCGGCGCCGCGTCCGGGCTCGCCGACGGAGAACACCTCGCCGTGCAGATCCTGGCCCGCCCCGCCACCGGACGCCGCCTACGACACGCACACCGCGCGGCGTCCATACTGCGCGGGGCCCGCTCCACCGCACCCCAAGGCGTACTGTTCGACCTGGTCACACCCGACATGTCCGGACACCCCAACCCCGCCGAACTCACCCGCCGATTCCCCGAGCGCGCTGAACAGATCCGCGCGATCCTCGCCAAAGCCGCCCAGCCGCGCTTTGAGGTTCAGATCCGCTACGGCGTCGCCACCCGACATCACGACCAAGTCGAGGCGGGATGGCTGCGCGCGCACGCCCACGAGACCGCCTCCACCTTCGCCCTGTTCACCTCCGGCCACCAACACCTGCGCCGCCGACGCCTACGCCACCCTGCCGCCCGCCTGAGCGAACGCCACCTGCACCGCGGCTACCTGCTATCAGTGCCCGAGCTGGCGGCGCTGGCGCACCTGCCCTACGATCTGGCCGCGCCCGGCGTCACCCGAGCCGGCGCCCGCCCCATCGCTCCATCCCCCGCCATTCCGGTCTCCGGGCCGGGGGTCCGCGTTCTGGGCGACTCCGAGGCCGGTGCGGCGCGCCCGGTGGGCCTCACCGTCGCCGGTGCTCGCCAACATCTGCACGTCCTGGGTCAGACCGGAGTCGGCAAATCCACCTTCCTGGCGAGCCTGATCCTGGCCGACGCTGCGGGAGGACGCGGCGCGCTGGTCATCGACCCCAAAGGCGATCTGGTCGCCGACGTCCTGGACCGCCTCCCCGAACACGCCATCGGCCGCACGGTGGTGTTCGACCCCGCCGACCGCGGCCGCCCACCCTGCCTGAACGTCCTGGCCGGAGCAGATCCGGCGTTCGCGGCCGAGTCGATCGTCACCACCTTCCGCCGCTGCTTCTCCTCCTCCTGGGGACCCCGCCTGGACGACCTGCTGCGCTCGGCGTGCCTCACCCTCACCCGCGTCAACGGCACCCGCGCCACCCTGGCCGACATCCCCCGCCTCCTGCTGGACGGCCCCTACCGCACCCGGATCACCAACCGGCTCACCGACGAACTCCTGCGCGGCTTCTGGGCCTCCTACGACGAACTCACCCCCGCCGGACGGGCAACGGTGATCAGCCCGGTCATGAGGTTCCCCCCACAGCGCGGACTGCTGACCTGAGGTCACCTTTGATCG
>NZ_BCQT01000024.1 GCF_001552215.1 Actinomadura macra NBRC 14102
GGGCCCTGCCTTTCTCCTGGCGCGGGACGGGACGGGCCCGTCACGGGACGTCGTACTCGGGCCGCGGCTCGGCGCCGCCGGGCCCCTGATCCTCTTCGGGGATGTTGCGTCCGATGAGCAGGAGGTACAGCCCGGCTCCGACGACGCCGCCGATCAGCGGACCACCGATGGGCACCCAGAAGTAGAAGTCGCCGTTCTGGTCCCGCCACGCGTCCCCGTACCCGGTGAGGTACTGGGCCACGCGCGGCCCGAAGTCACGGGCGGGGTTGATCGCATAGCCGGCGTTCGTCCCCCAGGCCATGCCGATCGCCACCACCAGCAGGCCGATGATGAACGGGGTCATGTTGGCCAGCGGCGGCGAGTTGCGCAGGTCGGTGAGGGCGAGCACGACGAACAGCAGGATGGCGGTGCCGATCACCTGGTCGCGGAACGCGCCCCACGTCCCGATCGGAAGTTCCCCGTTGCCCGGCAGGGTCGAGAAGACGCCCTGGGACTTCAGGGTGTGGCCCGGGTCGAACTTGGCGAGCACCTCGCTGTAATTCCACCGGACGATCAGCGCGGCGACGAACGCACCCGCGATCTGCGCCGCCCAGAACGGTCCCACCTTGCGCCACGGGAACCCCTTGTACACGGCGAGGGCGAAGGTGACGGCGGGGTTGATGTGGCCGCCGCTGATCCGTGCCGAGACGTAGACACCGAGCGTCACACCGATGCCCCAGGCCCAGGCGATGCTGTCGTGCCCGCCGAGGCTCTGCGGGTCGCCGAGGCCGCTACCGGCGACGGCCTGGGCGACGACGCCCGCCCCGAAGAGGAGGAGGATCATCGTGCCGGCGAACTCGGCGGCCATCTCACAGACGAGTTCCGGCAGTCGGAGCCCACGCGTCATCTCTCCCCCTCCGGATAGGACGTAGGGCAGAGCATTCCCCTCCGTGAAACATGAAACACGGTCAGTGACCGCGAAACGCCTCTTCCAGCCACCAGGCCGGCCGACCACGGGTGATCTTGGCGTCCACGACCATCGGCCGGTCGCGGGGTCCCCCCAGCCAGTCCGCAACCGTGGTGAGGTCGACCGAACGCCGGACGGTGGCGGCGGCGCAACCGAACCCGCGGCCGATCGCGGCCAGGTCGGCGGGCGGGAAGGTGACCGTGTCGAGCGGATGGCCCTGCGGACCGAAGTGGTGCACCTCCGCCCCGTACGCCTCGTCGTCGTAGACGACCACGAGCAACCCGAGCCCGAGCCGGACGGCGGTCTCCAACTCCGCCGCGGCCATCAGTGCGCCACCGTCGCCTAGCGCGGCGACAGTCAGCCGGTCGGGCCGGGCGACGGCCGCTCCGATCGCCGTGGCGAGGCCGAGCCCGACCGACTGGAACGCCTGGGTGAAGACGAGCCCGTCGGCGTCGGGAACGTCAAGAAACATCACCGGATAGCCCATGAAATTTCCGGAATCCACGGCGACCGTCCGCTCGCGGGGCAGCAGCCCGTTCAGCGCGATCGTCAGCGTCCGGGGGTCGATACGGGCGCCGTCCCCGCCCTTGCCGTCCGGGTGCTCTTCGTAGGGGACGTCCTGCCAGCGTCCCTCATGGGCGAGCCGCGCCGCGACCTCCTCCGTCCGGTACCCGGTGGCGGAGTGCCCGCGCTCCTCCAGCTCGGCCGTGACGGCGAGCGCGGTCTCGGCGACGTCGCCGATCAGACCGAGGTCGACGGGCCGGTGCGCGCCGAGGGCCTGGGCGTCCACGTCCACCTGCACGACCGTGGTGTCCCGGCCGACCAGGCCGCCGTGCCGGGTCGTCCACATGTTCAGCGAGCAGCCCCAGCCGACGATCAGGTCGGCGCCGCGGATCAGCTCGGCCGCGGCGGGCGTGGCGAACCCGCCGCTGACGTCCAGGCCGAACGGGTCCCCGGCGAACAGCCCGCGCGCGACGGCCGACGTCGCCGGTAGCGCGCCGACGCGCCCGGCCAACCCGGCGAGAGCCTCGCCCGCGCCTGACAGCCGCGCGCCGCGTCCGGCGATGAACACCGGCCGCCCGGCGTCCTGGAGCGCATCGGCGAGCCGGGCGATCGCCCCCGCCGGCGGAACGGGCAGCGGCGGCACCCGCGACACACGCGGCCGATACCCGGCCGGGACGCCGGCGGCGCCCCCGGGCGGGGGCTCGGGAGGAGCGGGGTCGGGGTGCTGGGCGCCCTGCACGTCCAACGGCAGCCCGAGCAGCACGGTGCGCCGCTCGGCGACGGCGGTACGGCAGGCGCGGGTGACATCGGCCAGCGCGGTGTCCGGTGAGTGGATCCGCTCGGGGACGGCCCCGACGGCCGCCGCCAGGGCGGCCTGGTCGACGCGGAAGTTGGAGCGGACCTCGGCGGCGGCGACCTCGCCCGCCAGTACCAGCAGCGGCGTGCGGCTCTTGGCGGCCTCGGCGATACCGGTGAGCGCGTTGGTGAGGCCCGGTCCCTGGTGCACCGACACCACGCCGAGGCCGCCGGTGACCCGCGCGTAGGCGTCGGCCATCGTCGCGGCGCCGCCCTCGTGCCGGGCCGCGACGTACCGGGCGCCGTTCGCGACGAGCGCGTTCGTCACATGGAAGTTGCCGCTGCCGACCACCCCGAAGACGGTGCGGGCGCCGAGCCGCGCGAGGGCCTCCCCCACCGCCTCCGCGACGATCATCGCTCCACCAGGGCGAGCACGCGGGCGGGGCTGCCGGAACCGCCCACGATGGGCAGCGGCGAGGCGAGGAGCACCGCGCCGCGCGCCGGGAGCCGCGCAAGGTTCTGGAGTTGGGTGAGGCCGTACTTGCCGGCGCCGAGGAAGAAGGAGTGGCACGGGAACGGCGGATCGAACCCGTGCGCGGCACCCGCGTCGGTGCCGACCGTCTCGGTGCCCAGGCCGATGAGCGGGGTCTCCTCGGCGAGCCAGCGGGCGCACTCGGCGGAGATCCCCGGGGTGTGGGGGCCGGTGTCGTCGGCGTTGAGGAAGGAGTCCTGGTCCCCCGATCGCGCGTCCCAGCCCGTCCGGTAGAGGAGCCAGCCACCGTCGGGGAGCGCCCCGTGCTCCCGCTCCCAGTCCCGGACGTGATCGATCTCCAGGAGGAAGTCGGGGTCGGCGGCGGCGCGTGCGGACGCGTCCAGCACCACGGCGGGGGCGACCAGGCGCCGGGACGGGACCTGGGAGACGTCCTCCCCGTCGCGTCCGGTGGCCCAGTGCACGGGTGCGTCGAAATGGGTGCCGACATGCTCGCCGGTGACAATGTCGTTCCAGTACCAGGCGGGACCCCGGTCGTCGTACCGGCTGATCTCCCGCAGCGAGAACGGAACGGTGTTGGCGAACGGCTCCGGGAGCCTCAGGACGGGGGTCCGCTCCGACAGCGGGGCGGTCAGGTCGACGACCTCGACCGATCCCCCGGCGACAGCGGCGAGAAGCTGGGCGAGCACGGACATGGTTCCTCCGGCGGCACGGGCGGCTGAGGGGTACGCGCGGGTGCCCACGAACGTACCGCACACGACTCCTTCCGCAGGGTTGCCCGGGCAAGCATCCGGAGACGTCCGGCAACCTCGGCAAGTGGGTGGCTATGCCCCCTACGCAACCCGCGTCCACGCAGACCGCAGGGCGGTTCCCGGCATACGCCGGGGAACACTCCGAAATCAGAACAGGTTAGGGTTACCTAAATAACGTTCGATTACGGGAGGGTCTGCATGGCGAATGAACCGGCGCGCAGGAAGCCGAAACTCCACCGGGGCAAGGTGCTGCGCACGGAGCGTCTCACGCCGCACATGATCCGGGTCGTCCTCGGGGGCGAGGAACTGGCGGGGTTCGGCGCGGGAGAGTTCACCGACCACTACGTGAAGCTGCTGTTCCCGCAGCCGGGGGTCACCTACCCGGAGCCGTTCGACATGGAGTTGGTCCGCGCGGAGATGCCGCGCGAGCAGTGGCCGAGCACGCGGACCTACACCGTCCGCTCGTGGGACGCCGACGCCGCGGAGTTGGCGATCGACTTCGTTCACCATGGGGACAAGGGGCTCGCGGGGCCGTGGGCGGCGCGCGTCCAGCCGGGCGAGGAGATCTACTTCAACGGGCCGGGCGGCGGCTACGCGCCGAGCGCCGATGCCGGCTGGCACCTGCTCGTCGGCGACGAGAGCGCGCTGCCGGCCATCGCGGCCGCGCTGGAGCGGCTCCCCGCGGGGGCGCCGGCGCGGGTGTTCATCGAGGTCATCGGGCCGGAGGAGGAGCAGCCCCTCGCGGCGCCGGACGGCGCCGCGGTCGTGTGGCTGCACCGCGGCGGCGGCCAGGTCGGCGACCTGCTGGTCGAGGCCGTCCAGAAGCTCGACTTCCCCGGTGAGGACGTGCACGCGTTCGTGCACGGCGAGGCCAACTTCGTCAAGACGCTGCGGCGGCACCTGCGCGTCGAGCGGGGGCTGCCGATGGAGCGGCTGTCGATCTCCGGCTACTGGCGGAAGGGCCGCGACGAGGACGGATGGCAGTCGTCCAAGCGCGAGTGGAACCGCCAGGTGGAGGCGGAAGAGGCGGACGCGCTCGCCTGACACCCCGCGCGGGCGGGGGCGGCGGATCAGGCGATGGCCTCCTCGTTCCCGTCCGGGTCCCCGTCGCCGGTGAAGCCGGGCAGCCACCGCTCGGCCTCCGCCCGGAACGGCCCCTCGGCCTCCAGCTGGCAGAGGACGCCGCCGCAGCCCGACAGCGCGCGGCTGACGGCCAGGTACTGCGGTGGCAGGCGGAACTGGCGCGCGAGCGCGCCCGGCCGCATGTCGGAGGCGAGGCCGAACCCACGTGCGGTCTGCTCGCGCAGCCACGCGCGGGAGTAGCGGAACCGCTCGGTTGCGAACGGCGCGGCGTGCGGGGCGACGAGCGCGGCGACCTGTTCGGGGTCGACATCGCCGTCCGGGGCGAGGAATCCCTCCTCGCGGAGGGCCTCGACGATCGCCCCGGGGTCGCCCAGGGTCCCGATGCGCAGCAGGCGGCCGATCGACCACTGCAGCTCGGCCGGAACGCGGGCCGCGCCGCCGAAGTCCATGACGCCGAGGCGCCCGTCGTCCAGCACCCGGAAGTTACCCGGGTGCGGGTCGATGTGGATCATCTCGCAGCGGGACGGGCCGGACAGCAGGAAGCGGAACAGCAGCAGCCCGGCGTGGTCACGGAGCTCCTGGTCGTCCCCGGCGATCACCTGGGCGAGCGGAGTGCCCTCCAGCCACTCGGTGACCAGCACATTGCCCGACTGGGCGACGACGGCGGGCACGAGGAAGTCGGGATCGCCCGCGTAGGCGTCGTGGAAGGCGGTCTGCGCGCGGGCCTCGTCGACATAGTCGAGTTCCTTCTCCAGCCGCCGCTTCAGGTCGGCGACCACGGGCTTGACCTCGACACCGGGGAACAGCGGGGTGAACAGGCGGCTCAGCCGGGAAATCTGGTTGAAGTCGCTCATCACGGCCTGGGCCGCGCCGGGGTACTGCACTTTCACCGCGACGGCGCGGCCGTCGTGCCAGACCGCGCGGTGCACCTGGCCGATGGACGCCGCGGCGGCCGGCCGGTCGTCGAGCTCGGCGAACGCCTCGCGCCAGTCCGGCCCGAGGCCCTCGGCGAGGACCTGGTGGGTGGTGGCGGCGGGCATCGGCGGTGCGGCCTCCTGGAGCCGGGTCAGGCTCGCGCGGAACGGTCCGGCGATCTCCTCGGGGAGCCCCGCCTCGAAGATCGACAGCAGTTGTCCGACCTTCATGGCGCCGCCCTTGAGCTCACCGAGCACCGCGAACAGCTGCTCGGCGGTGCGGCGCTGGACCTCCAGCGCGACGGCCTCGGCGGGCCGGCCGATGGTGCGCTTGCCGAGGCCGAGGGCGGTGCGCCCGGCGAAGCCGAGGGGCAGCGTCGCGAGCTTGGCGGTGCGCGTCACCGCGCGGCGGGGAATGTCACTCACGGCCGGGCGCCCCTCGTTCGACGATGCGTCCAATGATCTCCAGCCTCTCATGGCAGGCGAAAGCCATAAAGCGGTCATCTTCCACACAAGACTTCAGCGTCGGGACGACCGTGAGGATTCCCCTGCCACGTCCAGCGCCGACCACGGGCATCATCGCCAGGCGGACGAACAGCCGCGGTTCGCGCTCGGTGAACGCCTTGAGCGGTGCATGAACGGACGTTCATTCGCACTTGTGATGAATGCTCCGCGCGATCGAAAGACTACCTAGTGTGATCAAAGGGTAGCTACGGGATGTGAGAGAGAAACAGGGGGGTGCCGGACGCAAGGGCCGGCTGCTGGTCATCGGTGGCGCGGAGAACCGGACCTGCGGGTCCGGGGCGCTGGAGACGTTCGTCGAGCTGGCGGGCGGTGAGGACGCGCGAGTCGTGGTGGTGACCACCGCGACCGAGGTGCCCGAGGAGGTCGCTAACGAGTACACCGCCGTGTTCGGCCGGCTCGGCGTGTCCTCCGTCCGGGAGCTTCGGCTGCTGGGCCGCGCCGCCGCCGACGACGCGGCGACGCTGCGCGCCCTCGACACGGCCACCGGCGTGCTGTTCAGCGGCGGCGACCAGTCGCGGATTCGCACGCTGGTCGGGTCCCGGACCAACGAGCTGCTCAAGCGGCGGCTCGACCAGGAGGGCCTGGTCATCGCCGGGACGAGCGCCGGGGCCACCGCCATGGGCCACTGGATGATCCTCGGCGGGCACGGCCACGAGGTCGCCGCCTCCAGCGTGAAGGTCGGCCCCGGCCTCGCGCTCCTGGACAACGTGCTGATCGACATGCACTTCAACGAGCGCGGCCGCCTGCCGCGGCTGATGAGCGGGATAGCGCTGGACACGAGGCTGCTCGGCGTCGGGATAGACGAGGACACCGCGATCGTGGTGGGCGACGGCCAGTTCGACGTCGTCGGCACCGGGGTCGTCACGGTGGTGGACGCCGGCCAGTCCACGGTCGCCTATGCCGCCTCCGACGACGAGCCGATGGCGATGTTCGACGTGTCGCTGCACCTGCTACCCGCGGGCTGCTCGTTCCAGATGAACGACAAGCTGCCCGCCATCGGCACCATGCGCGGCCCGGAGGAGGAATAGCCCGTGCGGCTCGACCATGTGCGCCGCCTGAGCGGCCCGAACATCTACCTTTCCCGTCCCGTCGCGATAGCGCGGCTGGACCTGCAGGGCCTCACCGGCCACGAGACCACCGACCATCCCGGGTTCGCCGACCGGCTGGTGGCGGCGCTGCCGGGGCTGACCTCGCACCACTGCTCGGCCGGACGACCGGGCGGGCTGCTGGAGGCGATGGCCAGGGGCACCTACTTCGGCCACGTCACCGAGCACGTCACGCTGGAGCTGTCCGGCCTCATCGGCCGGGAGGTGTACTTCGGCCGGACGGTGCTCGCCGGCGGCCCCGGCGACTACGAGGTGATCCTGGAGTGCCCGCGCGACGAGCCGTCCGGCTCGACGGTCGTGGAGCAGCTGATCACGCTCGCGGTCCGGATCGTCAACGGCGCGCTCGCGGGCCGGGTGCCCGACCCCGGCGCCGACCTTGCGTCGGTCGCCGCGGAGTACGAGGCCGGGCGGCTCGGCGTGAGCACCTCGGCCCTGGCACGGGCGGCGCGCCGCCGGGGGGTGCCGGTCCGCCGCGTCGGCGACCTGAACCTGCTCCGGCTCGGGTACGGACGGCATCGCCGGACGGTCTGGGCGGCGATGACCGACGGGACGTCGGCGATCGGGATGGAGGTCGCGGCCGACAAGCGGCTCGCGCACCGGCTGCTCGCCGACGCGGGGCTGCCCGTCCCGGCGGGGCGGACGGCGGCGTCGTCGGCCGAGGCGCTGGAGGCGCTGCGCGAGATCGGCGGCCCGGTGGTGGTCAAGCCGCTGTCGGGGCACCAGGGCGAGGGGGTGCACATCGGGCTGACGAGCCCGCCGGAGGTCGTGGCGGCCTTCGGGGCCGCCTCCGGCGACGAGGGTGAGGTGATCGTCGAGGCCTACGTCCCGGGCAAGGACTACCGGGTCCTGGTCGTCGGCGGGCGGGTGGCGGCCGCCGCCGAGCTGACCGCCGCGTGCCTGACCGGCGACGGCGACGCGACGGTCGCCGCCCTGGTTGAGCGGGTCAACGCCGACCCGGCACGCGGCGAGGGCCATGACCGGCCGCTGACGCGGCTCGCGCTGGGCCCGCCCGAGCTGGAGCTGCTGGCACGGCAGGGGCACGGTCCGCTGACCGTCCCCGCGAGCGGGGAGACGGTCTGGCTGCGCCGCAACGCCAACCTGTCCACCGGTGGCACCAGCCGGGACGTGACCGGGGACGTCCACCCCGACGTGGCGGAGATGTGCAGGCGCGCCGCCGCGACGGTCGGGATGGACGTGTGCGGCATCGACCTGCGGCTGCCCGACATCGGCGCCCCGCCGCCCGCCGAGCCCGGCAACGCGGGGATCCTGGAGGTCAACGCCGCGCCGGGGCTGCGGATGCACCTGGCCCCCTGGGAGGGCCCCGGACGAGACGTCGCCGGCGACATCATCGACCTGATGTACCCCGAGGGATCACCGTCGCGGGTGCCGGTGGTGTCGGTCACCGGCACCAACGGCAAGACCACGACGGTACGGATGATCGCTCACATGCTGGAGCTGAGCGGCCTGCGCACCGGGATGACCAGCACCGAGGGCGTGTACGTGGGCGGGCGTCTCGTCCACCGGTCCGACGCGTCCGGGCCGCGGTCGGCCGAGATGGTGCTGGGCGACCGGTCGGTGGAGGCGGCGGTGCTGGAGACGGCACGCGGCGGGATCATCCGCCGTGGCCTCGGCTACGACCGCGCGGACGTCGCGGTCATCACCAACATCACCCGCGACCACCTCGGAGTGGACGACACCGAGTCGGTCGACGACCTGGTGGACATCAAGGCGCTGGTGGCCGAGGAGATCCGCCGGGGCGGGCATCTGGTCCTGAACGCCGAGGACGCGGCCTCGGCGGGGCTGGCGGAGCGCCGTGCGGTCCGCGGGCGGGAGCCGGTGGTGCGCTACTTCGCGCTGTCGGCCGACGCACCGCCCCTGGCCGCGCACCTGCGCGGCGGCGGTACCGCCCACCTCGTCGAGGACGGCTGGCTGACCGAGGTGTGCGGTGACCACAGCACCCGGGTGCTGCCGGTGGCGGAGGTGGCGGGCGCGTTCGGCGGGCACGCCCGCCATGTGGTCGCCAACGCGCTGGCCGCGGTCGCCGCCGCCCGCGCCCTCGGCGTCCCGGTGGAGGTGCTGGCGGCCGCGCTGCGCACGTTCGAGCCGCACACGCGCAACCCGGGACGGGGATGCGTGTACCAGGTCGGGTCCAACCCGGTCCTGGTCGACTACGCGCACAACCCCGCGGCGGTCGGCGCGATGGGCGCCTTCGTGGAGCGGCGCTGGGGACGGTCCGGCGTCGCGGCCGTCACGCTGCCGGGCGACCGGTCCGACGAGCTGGTGGGCGAGACGGCGCGGGCGCTGGCGGGGACGTTCGGGCGCGTCGTCGTCTACGAGGACGAGGACCTGCGCGGCCGGCGATCGGGCGAGATGACCCGGCTGATCGTCGAGGGGCTGCGCGAGGCGCGGCCGGACGTCCTCCACCATCCCGCGGGCGATCTGAAGGGCGCGCTGACCTCCGCGCTGGACATCGCGGGGCCGGGTGAGCCCGTGCTGCTGCTCTACGAGAAGCTACAGCCGGTCACGGAGCTGCTCGACACCCTGGGAGCCGAGCCGGGCGCCTAAGGCTGTGTTGCCTGCGATCCCGGCCCAAGGGCTCGCCGGGTGGCTCGCCCGTGACCCCGCTGGGGCGAGCGCTCCATCGCTTCGCGATCTTCGCGGCGGAGCTCGCCTCTGGCTTCGCCCCGCCGCTCAGGTAGCGCGCTCGCGTGATACCCGAGGCCACGGTGAGCGAGGGCCTAGGAGTCTGGAACGTTCCGTGCGAAGGTTCGGGCGGGGGGTGTGAGCAGCGGGACCGTGACCGCCAGCAGCGCCAGCGCTACGGCGCCGTCCAGCCAGTAGTGGTTCGCGGTGGCGACGACGACCGCGACGGTGGCGGCCGGGTGCAGGAGCCACAGCCACCGCCACCGGGTCCGGGAGCTGACGATGAGGCCGAGCGCGATGACGGCGGCCCATCCGATGTGCAGGGAGGGCATGGCCGCGTACTGGTTGGCCATCGTGTCCGATTCCGGTGCCCCGTACACCGCGGGTCCGAACCTCGCGGCCGTGTCGATCAGCCCGGTGCGGGTCAGCATCCGCGGCGGGGCGAGCGGGACGAGCAGGTGCAGCACCAGGCCGGCGGCGGTCAGCGCGACCAGGGTCCGCCGGATCCACCGATAGTGGACGGGGCGCCGCAGGTACACCCACAGCAGGAACGCCGCCATCGCCGGGAAGTGAACGTAGGCGTAGTAGCAGTTGGCCGCGTGGACGAGCAGTTCGCTCTGCAACAGTCCCTGCTGGAGACCGGTCTCGCTCGGCAGGTCCAGGGACCGTTCGAGGTCCCAGATCCGATGGGCGTTGCCGAAAGCCTCCGACACCCGGCCGGCGGCCAGCACCCGACCGATCTTGTAGACGCCGAACAGCACGGCGATCAGCACGAGCTCCCGGACGGGCCGCGGCCGCCCGCCAGGCCCGCCGTGCGGGTCCCCCGGTGGCGTCCCCGGTCTACGCAGCCGCGTGAGCGCCCGGGCCGGGCGGGGCGGCTGCTCAATGAGCCTCATGTGCCGTCCTTCCAGGTCCGGGCGGTGCGCATCCGCCCGCGCGGCGGCGGGCGAGGCGGCGGGCAGGGCTCCTACCGTAAAGGAACGTGCATAGTACGCAAAATTTCAGCGACTGCCAGAACACGTGACCTGGATCTCTTTCCCGCCGCCCGCGCCGTGACCAACCTCTCAGGGGCGGTACGGCTAGTCGAGCGGCAGTCCGACGTAGTTCTCGGCGAGCGACGTCGCGGCGGCCTTGGAGGAGGCCACGTAGTCGAGCTGCGACCGCTGGAGCCGGTGCCCGAACTCGTCGGCGGACGGATCCACGTGCAGCAGCGTGGTCATCCAGTACGAGAAGTGCTCCGCCCGCCAGGCGCGCCGCAGACAGGTGGCCGAATAGGCGTCCAGCAGGGTCTGCGACCCGGACGCGTACCGCTCGGTGAGCGCCCGCGCCAGGATGATCACGTCCGATACCGCCAGGTTCAGGCCCTTGGCTCCGGTCGGCGGGACGATGTGCGCCGCGTCGCCGGCCAGGAACAACCGGTCGTGGCGCATCGGCTCGGCCACGAAGCTGCGCATCGGGGTGATCGATCTGTCGGTGATCGGGCCCTGGCGCAGTTCCCAGCTGTCGTCGGTCGCGAACCGGGCGGCCAACTCGTCCCAGATGCGGGAGTCGGGCCAGGAGGCGAGATCCTCCTTCGGGGACACCTGGAGGTAGAGCCGGCTGACCTTCGGCGAGCGCAGGCTGTGCAACGCGAACCCGCGACCATGGTTGGCGTAGATCAGCTCGTCGGTGGACGGGGGGACGTCGGCCAGGATGCCGAGCCATGCGAACGGGTACTCGCGGGAGAACGTCCGCAGCCCCGGGACCGCGGAACGGCCGACCCCGTGGAACCCGTCGCAGCCGGCGATGAAATCGCAGTCCAGGGTGTGTGTCCGGCCGTTGTGCCGGTAGGTCACGCTGGGCGCGGACGCGTCGATTCCGAGGACCTCCGCCTCGAACCGGACGTCGCCGCCGTCCGCCAGCCGCAGGGCGACGAGATCCTTGACGATCTCGGTCTGGGCGTAGACGGTCACGGTCCGGCCGGTCAGATCGGTGAGCGGGATCCGGTGCCCCGTGCCGCCGAAGCGCAGCTCAAGCCCGTGGTGGACGAGGCCCTCCCGGTCGAGCCGCTCGCCCGCGCCGCTCTCGCGGAGCACGTCGGTCGTGCCCTGCTCCAGCATCCCGGCCCGCTGCCGGTGCTCCACGTACGCGCGGTCGCGGCTCTCCAGCACCACCGAGTCGATCCCCCGGCGGTGCAGCAGATGGGACAGCAGCAGTCCGGCGGGGCCACCGCCGATGATCGCGACCTGGGTACGCATCGAGCCTCCTCGTCTTCTGACCGGTGACATCCCGGTTGCGATGCCGGCGGGCATCGCCGCAGGGTCAGGCCCTGGCGTTCCGGTCGGGGGTGAACATGTCCGGACGCCCCCGCCAGCGCACGGCGACGTCTCGGGACAGCGCCCGCGCCGCCGTTGTCAGGGGGGGCAGCAGGCGGCGCAGATCGGCACTGCGCGTCCGGGCGACCAGTGACAGCGCCGCGACCACCTCGCCGTCCGCATCGCGCACCGGGACGCCCACGGACGCGGCGCCCAGCGTCATCTCGTCACGGGTCACCGAGTAGCCCGAATGGCGGACCTGCTCGATGCAGCGCCGCAGCTCCGCGGGATCGGTGATGGAGCGAGCCGCGTGGCGGGTCAGCTCGCCCGCCAGCACGGCCTCGCGCACCTCGACCGGCGCGTGCGCGAGCAGCACCTTGCCCAGGCCGGTGGTGTGCAGCGGCAGCGTCTGGCCGACCTGCGTCAGCACGGGCACCGACCGCGTGCCGCGCAGCCGCTCCACGACCAGGACCCGCAGGTCACGCCGGACGGCCAACTGGACGTTGTCGTGCGTGGCCTCGTACAGGTCCTCCATGTGCGGCAGCGCCAGCTCGCGGAGCCCGGTGACCGCGGGTGCCTGGCTGCCGATGCGCCACAGCCGCGTGCCGATGCGGTACGTCCCGTCCGGCACCCGCTCCAGGAACCCGCCCGCGACCAGTTCCCGCACCAGGCGGTGGCCGGTGGCGAGCGGCAGTTCGGCCCGGCGACAGATCTCGCTGAGGTTGAGGCGCACGTCCCCGAGGGCGAAGGCGTTGAGGATGGCCATCACCTTGCCCGCCACGCTGATCGGACGCGCGTGCTCCCCCATGCTCCTCCCGGCAGCCGTGCCCGGCCACCGTGCCCCGGGCCTCACTCCTCCTCGGCAAATACCCGCTGGGCCACGGCGAAAGCGGAGTTGGCGGACGGTACCCCGCAATAGATCGCCGTCTGGAGGAGCACCTCCTTGATCTCCTCGTGGGTCAGGCCGTTGCGGCGGGCGGCGCGTACGTGCATGGCCAGCTCGTCCAGGTGCCCCCCGGCGACCATGGCGGTGAGGGTGATGCAGCTGCGGGTCTTGCGGTCCAGGCCCGGACGCGACCAGATCTCGCCCCACGCGTACCGGGTGATCAGGTCCTGGAAGTCGGCGGTGAAGGCGTCCGTGCGGGCGACGGCCCGGTCCACGTGCGCGTCGCCGAGCACTTCGCGGCGGGTCCGCATACCGCGCGCGTGGCGTCCTGCCTCGGTGATGTCCTTCTCCTCGCTCAACGGCGGGTTCCCTTCCATGTGCGGTCGAGGTGCGCTGTGATCGCGGCGGTGACGGGCTCGGGCCGCTCGGCGTTGGCGAGGTGCCCGGCACCCTCGACGACCACCAGCGCGGCGCCCGGAATGCCCGCGGCGAGCCGGTCGGCGTGCCCCCGCGGCGGCGTCGGAAGGTCCTCCGCTCCGGCGATCACCAGGGTGGGGGCGCCGATACCGGCCAGCCGGTCGGTGATGTCGAAGCCCGCGAGCGCGTCGCAGCATGCGGCGTAGCCCTCGGGGTCGGCGGCACGGAGCATCGCCACATACGGGTCCGCGCCGGTGAACCCGGGTGTGAACCAGCGTCCGGCGGCGGTGTCGGCGACCGGTCCGACGCCCTCGCGCCGGACGAGCGCGGCCCGCTCGCGCCACGGCCCCGGATCACCGAAGCGCGGGGACGTGCAGCACAGGACGAGGCTGCCCACGCGGCCGGGCGCGCGCAGCGCGAGCGCGGCGCCGACGGCGCCGCCGAGGGACACCCCGGCGTAGGCGGCCTCGCCGATCCCGAGCCGGTCGAGAAGGGCGGCGATCCCGTCCGCCAGGTCCTCGACGGTGAAGGGTCCGTCCGGCGGGGGTGCGCCGCCGTGCCCGGGCAGGTCGAAGCGCAGCACCCGGTGATCGCGGGTCAGCGCGGGCAACTGCGGCAGCCACAGGTCCATCGAAGTGCCGAGGGACGGGCCGAGGACGACGACGGGCGCGCCGCCCGGGCCGTCGAGCCGGTGCCGCGGCGGGTCGGGCGGGGTCACGCGCGATTCCTCCGGTAGGAGTCGAGGGCACGGTCGACGAGGGCGGGTGCGGCGCCGGGGCGCGGGTCCTCGTCGAGCACGTCCAGGAGCCCGGCAAGGTTGGCGCGCATCCGGTCCGGGCGCACCTCCAGGCCGCCGAGCAGTTCGGCGGCGGTCTCGGCGGCTCCGCCGGTGAGGCGCAGGCACTCGCGCAACGGCTGCCACTCGGCGTGCCACTCCCCAGCGGGCCGCTCCAGCGGCGCGGACTGCGCGGCCAGCAGGATCTGGGCGTGGGCCGGAACCTGGAGCGCGGCGGATCGGATCAGCGTCGCCAGTGCCGGGTTGCGCTTGTGGGCCATGGCCGACGAGCCGCCCCTGCCGGGCCCGGCGGCCTCCGCGACCTCGTTCACCTCGCTCTGGGCGAGCAGCCACACATCGGTGGCGATCTTGCCGAGGGCTCCGGCGACCAGCGCCAGCGCCGCGGCGAGGTCGGCGACCGGCGTCCGCCGGGTGTGCCAGGGCAGGACGGGACACGCCAGGCCCGTCTCGGTGGCGAACTCGGCGACGAGGTCGAAGGCCCGGTCGCCGTAGCCGTCCAGGGTCCCGGCCGCGCCGCCGAGTTGCACCGGCAGCGGGACGGCGGCGAGCCGATCGCTGGCCTCCAGGCAGCCGAGCAGCCAGCCGGCGGCCTTGGCGCCGAACGTCGTCGGCAACGCCTGGCGGCCGAGCGTGCGGCCCGCCATGGGGGTGTCGCGGTGCCGTGCCGCGAGCCCGGCCAGCGCCTCCAGTGCCCGGTCGAGATGGGCGAGGGCGACGCGCCTGGCGCGGGCCGCGACGATCATGGCGCCGGTGTCGACGATGTCCTGGCTGGTGGCGCCCCTATGGACGTGTCCACCGGCCGGTCCGGCCAGCTTCCGCAGGTCGGCGACCAACGGCACCACCGGATTGCCGGAGCCGCGTGCCCGCCGCGCCACGCTCACCAGGTCCACCCGCCCGGACGCGGCAGCCGCGCCGATCGCCTGCGCCGCGCCGGCGGGAATGATGCCGAGGCGCGCCTGCGCGCGGGCCAGGGCCGCCTCGGCGTCGAGCATCGCAGTCAGGTAGGCGGAATCGCCCGTGGCGGCCTCGGCCTTCGTCCCGGCGCGGACGGGCGACAGCAGGCCCGCGTCGAGCGCCGGGCCGCCGGCCGGTCGGCCTGAGCCCTCAGCGGTTCCCGAGCTTTCAGAATCCAAGGAAGACAGTCTCCCGCTCCCCCTGCAGATGGACGTCGAACCGGTACGCCCGCTCGCCGTCCGGCTCGGCGACCAAGGTCGCGCGGCGCTCGGGCGGGACCTCGACGAGCAGCGGGTCGCCCGCGTGGGCGGCCTCGTCCTCGGGGAAGTACAGGCGGGTCGCGACGGGCTTGAGCAGGCCCCGAGCGAAGACCAGAATGGCGATGTAGGGCGCGCCGTCGCCGGTCGCGCCCGGCTTGACGGTGGTGAACCAGAAGCCGCCGGCCGGGTCGGTGCCGCACCTGCCGAAGCCGGCGAAGCCGTGCCCGGCCCGTGCGAGGCCCCCAGGGCGACGCGGGATCTCGCCGGTCTCGTCGGGCTGCCAGATCTCCACCAGCGCGTCCGGCACCGGCTGTCCGGCACCGTCGAGCACCCGGCCTCGGATGGTGATGGCGTCCGGCCGCCAGCCGGGAACGACCTCGGGTCCGGACGCGTAGGGCAGCGCGTACCCGAAGAACGGGCCGACCGTCTGCGACGGCGAAGGCTCGGCCGGTCCGGTCTCGGGGAGAGCGGCGTCCGAGAGAGCGGCGTCGGTGGGAGCGGTCATCAGGTCTCCATCGGGGTGTCGCCGAGTACGATGTCCCACTGGTAGCCGAGTGCCCACTCCGGTTCGGTGGTGTCCATGTCGAACCGGGAGACGAGCCGCCGGCGGGCCCGCTCGTCGGGGATCGACTGGAAGATCGGGTCGTAGGCGAACAGCGGGTCGCCCGGGAAGTACATCTGGGTGACCAGCCGCTGGGTGAACGCGGTGCCGAAGACCGAGAAGTGGATGTGGGCGGGCCGCCAGGCGTTCGGGTGGTTGCGCCACGGGTAGGCGCCCGGCTTGATCGTCACGAACCGGTAGCGGCCTTCGGCGTCGGTCAGGCAGCGGCCGGCCCCGGTGAAGTTCGGATCGAGCGGCGCCGGATGCTGGTCGCCCAGGTGGGCGTACCGGCCGGCCGCGTTGGCCTGCCAGACCTCCACCAGCGCGTCGCGGACGGGGCGGCCCGCCCCGTCCAGCACCCGGCCGGTGACGATGATCCGCTCACCGAGCGGCTCGCCCGAGTGCTGCCGGGTGAGGTCGTCGTCGAGCCGGCCCAGCTCATGGTGCCCGAAGACGGGCGAGGCCAGCTCGACGCTGTCCGGGCCGAGCTTCGGCATGACCAGGTCGCGTGCCGGGGCGCGGAGCACGGTGCTCCGGTAGTCCGGGTACAGATAGGGCGGGTGTGTCATGGCCTGCTCCCTCCTGCCGCGGCCGCCCGGGCCGGGGCGCGCTCGACCAGCGCCGGACCGGTGGCGGCGGCGATGTCCGCGGACGTGACACCGGGCGCGGTCTCGACCAGGACGAGACCCTCGTCCGTCACGTCCAGAACGCCCAGGTCGGTGATGATCCGGTCGACGCAACCGGTCCCGGTCAGCGGGAGCGTGCACTCTTCCACGATCTTGGGACTGCCGTCGCGGGCGGTGTGGCCCATCACGACGATCACCATGCGGGCGCCGTGCACGAGGTCCATCGCCCCGCCCATTCCCTTGATCATCTTACCGGGAACCGACCAGTTGGCCAGGTCGCCCCGAGCCGAGACCTGCATGGCGCCCAGCACCGCGATGTCGATGTGCCCTCCCCGGATCATGCCGAAGGACAGCGAGGAGTCGAAGCAGGCCGCGCCCGGCAGCATCGTCACCGTCTCCTTGCCCGCGTTGATCAGGTCGGGGTCGACCTCGTCCTCGGTGGGGTACGGCCCGACGCCGAGGACGCCGTTCTCGGCGTGCAGCACCACGTGCCGGTCTTCCGGGACGTATCCGGGGATCAGCGTGGGCAGCCCGATGCCGAGGTTGACATAGGCACCGTCGGGCAGCTCGGCGGCGGCACGCGCCGCGATCTCGTTCCTGGACCAGGCCATCAACGCACCGTCCGCTTCTCGATGGGCTTGTCGGCGGCCTGCTCGGGCGTCAGCTCCACGACATGCTGGACGAACACGCCGGGCAGGTGCACCGCGTCGGGATCGATCTCACCGGGCTCGGCGAGCCGCTCGACCTCGGCGAGGGTGATCCGGCCCGCCATGGCGGCGAGCGGGTTGAAGTTGCGGGCGGCCTTGTCGAACACCAGGTTGCCGTGCCGGTCGCCGACCGCCGCGCGGACGAGCGCGAAGTCGGTGCGGATCCCCTCCTCCAGCACGTACTCGCGGCCCCCGAACTCGCGGACCTCCTTGGCGGGCGAGGCGACCGCGACCGAGCCGTCGGGGGCGTACCGCCACGGCAGCCCGCCGTCGGCCACCTGCGTGCCGACCCCGGCGGGGGTGTAGAAGGCGGGGATGCCCGCGCCGCCCGCGCGCATCCGCTCGGCGAGCGTGCCCTGCGGCATCAGCTCGACCTCGATCTCCCCGGCGAGGTACTGGCGGGCGAACTCCTTGTTCTCCCCGACGTAGGAGCCCATCGCGCGGGCGATCCGGCCGGCGCCGAGCAGTTGGCCGAGGCCCCTCCCGTCGAGCCCGCAGTTATTGGAGACGACCTGCAGATCCCGCGCGCCCTGCTCGTACAGGGCGGAGATCAGGACCGTCGGCACCCCACAGAGCCCGAAGCCGCCGACGGCCAGCGACGCGCCGTCCCCGATACCGGCGACGGCCTCCGCCGCCGAGGCCACGACCTTGTCCATGTGCCTCCCATTCCCGCTCCGGCGAGCCGCTCCGGCCCGCCGCCCCGGCGCGCCGCGACGACCGCCGCTGTCAACCACCCTGGCAGCAGACTCGGCCGGTGGCGCACCCGGGTTTCCATTGAGCGGAAAGAACGGGGGGATCAGAGGGAGGGCGGCAAACCGAACGTCGCGAACAGTTCGGTGTCGAAGAACGCGGAGACCTGCGCGACGCCCTCGCCGGTGATCGCCAGGACCTGGATCTGGAAGGGGCGGTGGACGCCGTCCTCGTCGCGCTTGTAGAGCCCGAACGCGGGCTGACCGTTGGCGGCCGCCGGGACCATCCGCAGGTCACCCGGTGTGGGCGCGCACTGCGCGGTGATGAGCCGGACGATCGCCTCGACGCCGACGAACCATTCGGGGAACGGCGGCATCTCCCACACCGCGTCCTTCTTGAAGATCTCGACCAGGCCGGCGATGTCGGCCTCCTCGAACGCCTTGGCGTAGCGCTCCAGGAGGTCGCGCTGGGCGGGATCGGTGGGCTCGACCAGCTCGTCCCGCGCGGGAGCGGCCTGCTCCAGCTGCGCCCGGGCCCGCTGCAGCGCGCTATTGACCGCGGCGGTGGAGGTGTCGAGCAACTCGGCGACCTCGGCGGCCCGCCATTTCAGCACGTCCCGCAGGATCAGCACGACCCGCTGTTTGGCGGGCAGATGCTGGAGGGCGGCGACGAACGCCAGCCGCGTGCTCTCCCGCGCGGCGACGATCGTGGCGGGATCGGAGGGGTCGGCGCCGAGGACCGCGTCCGGGGCGGGCTCCAGCCAGGGCACTTCCGGCGAGGCCACGACGGGCTTCTCCGGCTCGTCGCTCGGCGCGCCGAGCCCGGACGGCATGGGCCGGTGGCCGCGCTGGTCGATCGCCGTCAGGCAGACGTTGGTGGCGATCCGGTACAGCCACGTCCGCAGCGAGGACCGGCCCTCGAAGTTGCCGTACGAGCGCCACGCCCGCAGGTAGGTCTCCTGTACGAGGTCTTCGGCGTCGTGGATGGAGCCGAGCATCCGGTAGCAGTGCGCCAGCAGCTCCCGCCGGTAGGGGTCGGCGAGATGCTGGAAGTCCTGGTCGGTGTCGAGGGTGTCGTTCGCCATGATGGTGATCACCTTTGCTCGGCGGCGTCGTCCGGGCGGCGCGGCTCGTCCGTCATCCCCGGACGGTAGGCGACGCCACCGACAGAACGCTTGCGCGAACCCACATTCTACGCGCCGACCTGCACAGAATCTTCACACGACCGCCACGATCCACGCGCGGCCGGGCCACATCGTGGGGTCATGCGCGTCAAGATGATCCTGCCCGCCTTGACCGAGGCGACGTCCCCGTTCTTCCGGCCGATCAAGTACTCGCTGTTCCCCCCGCTCGGGCTCGCCACCCTGGCCGGCTACCTCGACCCCGACGACGAGGTGACCCTCACCGACGAGCACGTGCAGAAGCTGGACCTGTCCGACGAACCCGACCTGGTGGTGATCCAGGTCTACATCACCTCCGCGCGCCGCGCGTACGAGATCGCCGATCACTACCGCGCGCGGGGTGCCTACGTCTGTCTGGGTGGGCTGCACGTCACCTCGCTGCCGGACGAGGCCGCCGGGCACGCGGACACCATCTTCTGCGGGCCCGGCGAAGACATCTGGCCGCGTTTCCTGGCGGACCTGCGCGCCGGGCGGCCCGAGCCGCGCTACGCCTCGTCCGAGCGGACCCTGGCGGGGCTGCCGCCCGTCCGCCGCGACCTGATCGACCGGCACCGCTACCTCGTGCCGAACTCGATCGTGGTGTCCCGGGGCTGCCCGCACGTGTGCGATTTCTGCTACAAGGAGGCGTTCTTCGAGGGCGGGAAGTCGTTCTACACCCAGACCGTGGACGCGGCGCTCGCCGAGATCGAACGGCTGCCCGGCCGCCATCTGTACTTTCTCGACGACCACCTGTTCGGGAACGCCCGGTTCGCGGGCGCCCTCTTCGACGGAATGCGCGGCATGGGGCGGCTGTGGCAGGCCGCGGGGACGGTCCAGGCGGTGCTGCGCCCGGGGTTGCTGGAGAAGGCCGTCGCGTCCGGGCTGCGGAGCCTCTTCGTCGGGTTCGAGACCGTCAACGCCGGGAACCTCACCGAGCAGCGCAAATGGCAGAACATCGACCGCGACTACGCCCAGGTGATCAAGAGACTCCACGACAACGGCGTCATGGTCAACGGCAGCTTCGTGTTCGGCATGGACGAGGACGACCCGGACGTGTTCGACCGTACCGTCGACTGGGCGGTCGGCCAGGGCGTCGAGACCGCCACGTTCCATATTCTCACCCCCTATCCCGGAACGCGGCTGTACGACCGTATGGCCAAGGCCGATCGGCTTCTGCACAGCGACTGGGACCGCTACGACACCCGCACCGTCGTCTTCAAGCCCGCGAAGATGACCGCCCGGCAACTGGAAGACGGTTACTGGCGCGCCTACAAGGACTTCTACCGCTGGAGCTCGATCATGCGCGGCGCGTCGTCGAAGCCCACCCTGCGGGGGAAGGCCCGCCACGCCGCTTATGCGGGGGGCTGGAAGAAGTTCGAGCCCGCGTGGGACATGGTCATCCGCGCCAGGAAGGCCGGACGTGCGCTGCCGGTCCTGGAGTCGATCCTCTCCGGGTTCGGCTCCCAGCCCTCCCAGCCCTCCCGGCCCTCCCGGCCCGCCCCTCCCGGCCCGGCCGCTAGAACTCGAACCCGCCCGGCCGTCCGTTCCGGTCGGCGATGAGGCCCGCGAGGGTCGCGACGGCGATCTCCGCCGGGGTGCGGGAGCCGATGTTGAGGCCGATGGGGCGATGAACGCGGGAGATGTCGCCCGCGGGGACGCCCAGTTCGGTCAACGCCGGGATGTGCGGGGCGGGATGGCGAGGGTTGCCCATGACGCCGACCCAGCGGACGGGCTGGGTGAGTACGTCGCGCAGCACCGGCCCCAGCTCGCGACGGTGGTGGTCGGTGACGACGACGTCCGTGGCATCGTCCAGGGGCGGCAGATCGGACAGGCCGTCGCGGTCCTTGTCGGGGTCGATCAGGAAGGTGCGGTAACCGAGGTCGGCTCCATAGCGCAGGAGGTGCGCGGCGACCGGCGTCGCGAAGATCGCGACCAGCGTGCGCTCCCCCGTCCGCGCCGGGGCGTCGCCGTGCGCGACGGCACAGGAGTCATGATCGTGCGGTGTGGCCATACCGGAATTCTGCCCGGCTGTCCCTTCGCGCCCACGCCTTTTTGCTGAAACCCGGCTTTGCCGCGCGCGAAACACTTCCACCAGAACGGGTATGCCTGCACCCTAGAGGGCACATCACCCCGCAGGTGTCTGGAGGGACCGTGATCGCGAGACCGGAGGGCGGCCCCCGTGTCGTCGTGGGGGTCGACGACTCCACCGGAGCCCGCTGCGCGTTGTCCTGGGCGATCGGTGAGGCCCGGCTTCGGAGGCTGCCGCTACTGGTCGTGCACGCGGCGCCGCTGCCCCCGCACGTCTCGGCCGCGGGCCAGCTCGGCTGCGGCATCACCGACGCGCTGCGCGGCTCCGGCGCCGAGCTGATCGCCCGGCTGCTGGCGGAGGTGTGCGACGGCCCGCCCGACGGCGTGGACATGACCGCGTTGGCGCTGGTCGGGGAGCCGGGAGCGACCCTGGTGCGGCTGGCGGGCGACGACGACATCCTGGTCGTCGGGCACGGGGGGCGCGGGCCGTTCTCGCGGTTGCTGCGGCCCTCGGTCCGGCTGCACTGCGCCCGCCGCGCCCGCGCCACCCTGGTCTGCGTCCGCCCGCCGACGTTCGACTCGCTGCTGGAGTCCCTGAGCGCGCGGGACGTCTCCCCCGGGCACGTCCCCGACCGGTCGCGCTTCCGGCGGCTGGGCCGCCGGCTGCGTCTCCCGCGTTGATCCGTCCGGCGCCGGGCGGCATAGGGTCTCTGGCATGCGCAAGTACGTCATCATCGGCGCCCAGGGCAGCGGCAAGGGCACGCAGTCCCAGCTGCTCGCGCGTGACCTGGACCTGGTCCACATCAGCGTCGGCGACATCTTCCGGTGGCACGTCAAGAACCACACCAAGCTCGGAGCCCAGGTGCGGCGCACCATGGCGGCCGGTGATCTTGTCGGGGACGACCTGGTGGAGGGCGTCGTCCGGGACCGGCTGGACCAGCACGACTGGACCTACGGCTTCATCATCGACGGGTTCCCGCGCAGCCGGCGGCAGACGGAGTTCTTCCTGGAGAGCTACGACATCGACGGCGTGATCCATCTGGACCTGCCGGACAGGGAGGTGCGGCGGCGCGTGCTGGCCCGCCGGTACTGCTCCGGATGCGGGATGGACTACAACCTGATCGCCGACCGCCCGACGCAGGACGGCCGCTGCGACGTGTGCGGCGGTGAGCTGGTGGCCCGCGAGGACGACACCGAGGAGGCGGTCGCCGAGCGGCTGCGGACCTACCGGGAGAAGACGGACCCGATCCTGGACCTGTTCGGCCGCAAGGAGTATGTGGTGACGGTCGACGCCACGCCCGGCATCGACACCGTCCAGCGGACCATCCGCGAGAAGCTCGGACTCCCGGCGCCGCGATGACCTCCCCGGTGGTGGAGCTGCGGGACGAGCGGATCGGTGCGCGCGGGCTGCGGCTGTTCCTGAAGCGAGACGATCTCGTGCACCCGGACCTGCCGGGCAACAAGTGGCGCAAGCTCAAGCACAACCTCGCCCCGGCGCGCGAGCACGGGACAGTGCTCACCTTTGGCGGGGCCTACTCCAACCACCTGCGCGCGACGGCGGCCGCGGGACGGATGTTCGGCTTCGCCACCATAGGGATCATCCGCGGCGAGGAGCACCGGCCCCTGAACGAGACCCTGGCCTACGCTGAACGGATGGGGATGCGGCTGGGCTATCTGGACCGCGCCTCCTACCGCCGGAAGCGAGAGCCGGACGTGCTGGCCGCGCTCCGCGAACGGTGGGGCGACTTCCACCTGCTGCCCGAGGGCGGCAGCAACGCCGCGGCGGTCCGGGGCTGCGCCGAGCTCGGCGCCGAGCTCGGCGTCTTCGACATCGCGTGCTGCCCCTGCGGGACGGGCGGCACGTTGGCCGGGCTGGCCGCCGGCCTGGCACCGGGCCGGCGGGCGCTCGGGTTCTCGGTGCTCAAGGGTGGGTTCCTGGACGCCGAGGTCGAGCGCCTCCAGCGGGAGACCTATGGTGGTCGCCGCGGGAGCTGGCGCGTCGAGCACGGGTTCCACTTCGGTGGCTACGCCCGGCGGACGGGCGAACTGGACGCCTTCGCCGACGCCTTCGCCGACCGGCACGGCATCGTCCTGGACCGGGTGTACGTGGCGAAGATGATGTCCGGGATCTTCACCCTGGCCGGACGCGGTGTCTTCCCGGCGGGCACCCGGATCGTCGCCGTCGTCACCGGCTGAGCCGGCGTTCCGTGAGTTGTGTGAAGGAACTGACTCTCTCTACGGTGAGGGCATGAGCAACGACGCGCCCCGCTATGCCGACTGTCCCGTCATCGAGATCGACGTCCTCATCGACGCGCCGCCTCCGGCGGTGTGGGCGCTGGTCTCCGATCCCGGTTTCCCGGCCCGTTTCAGCCCGGAGTTCAAAGGGGCCCGATGGGTGGGCGAGGTGACCGAGCCCGCGGTGGGCTGCCGCTTCGAGGGCAGCAACGAGAACCCCGCGATCGGCGCTTGGACGAGCCAGTGCACAGTGGTCGAGTGCGAGCCGGACCGGGTGTTCGCCTTCACCGTCGCGGACATCGACGGGATCGCGCCCTCGTCCGCCTGGCGCTACACGCTGACGGCCGAGGGCGCCGGCACGAGGCTGCGGCAGTCGATGCGGCTGGGCCCCGGCCGCTCGGGTCTGAGCCTGGTCATCGAGGCGAGGCCGGAGCAGGAGACCGCCATCGTCGCCTACCGTCTGCGCGACCTGCGGCGGAACATGACCGAGTCCCTCACCGGGCTCAAGGCCCTGGTGGAGGCCGCCCGCACTTGAACTGTCGCGCCTCAGGCCGCAGGCAGGTCGATGAGTTCCGCCGGCGCGGCGCGCGGTGAGGGACGCCTCGGCCCGCCGCCGTGGTTTCGCGGCGCCGGGCGGCGCCGGGGGCGTCACGCCATCGCCTCCTCGAAGGCGCGGTGGTCGGCGTAGTCGCGCGATTCGATGACGCGGCCGTTCCGGACGCGCAGGACGAAGATGTTCGGGATGACGAAGTCGCGGCCGGTCTCGGTGTTGTGGCACGCGTAATCGAACTCGGCGACGATCACCTCGGGGTCGGTGGTCTGATGGACGACGATGTTGCGCGCCACCATCTCGATGGGCAGGTGCTCCAGTTGCGCGAAGTGCTCGCGCAACGCCTCGCGTCCCTCCAGGCGTGAGGCCGGGTCTGCGAAGGGGTGCACTACCACCGCGTCCTCGGCGTACAGGCGAGGCAGGGCGTCGGGGCGCCGGGCGGTCACCCCGTCGATGATCCGCATGAACACGGCCCGGGGGCTGGCGAACTCGGACATGGTTTCCTCTCCCGTATAATCGGAGTTGCTGCTCCGCATAGAAGGTAGGGAGTCGCGACTCCACTGGTCAAACGGAAAGGCCACGATGACCTCTTCGGGAAGACCGCTGCGCGCCGACGCCCTGCGCAACCGAGCCAGGGTGCTCGCGGCCGCCGAGGCCGTCTTCGCGGCCCGGGGCACCACGGCCTCCACCGAGGAGGTCGCACGGGAGGCCGGTGTCGGAATCGGCACGGTGTTCCGGCACTTTCCGACCAAGGAGTCCCTCCTGGAGGCCGTCCTGGCCGGCCTGCTGGAGCGGCTCGCCGAGGAGGCGCGCGCCCTGCTGGACTCGCCCGACCCCGGCGCGGCGTTCTTCGGCCTTCTCGCGCGGGTCGTTGGGCAGGCGGCGACCAAGCAGGCCGTCTCCGAGGCGCTGGCCCGGGCGGGTGTCGACGCCCGCGAGGCCGCCGGGCCGGCGCGCCCGGAGCTGAGGTCCGCGCTCGGTGTCCTGCTCGAACGGGCGCAGGGGGCGGGCGCCGTCCGCGCCGACGTGGGCCCGGCGCAGGTGCTGGCGCTGCTGGCGGGCCTGTCGTACGCGGCCGGGCACGCGGGGGCCGGCGACGATGTCCTCAAGATCGCCTTCGACGGCCTCCGGCCGCCCGGTGGAGCCCCGGTGGTGACACCTGTGGCACCGGTCAGCCGGCCAGCTCGGCCGGAAGATCGGCCTGGTGCAGGACGGTCAGGGACGTGACGGCGCGGGTCAGCACCACGTACAGGCGGGCCAGGCCGCGCGCCTCGGCGGCGGCGATCGCGGCGGGCTCGGCGACGATCACGTGGTCGTACTCCAGGCCTTTGGCGAGGGCCGCCGGGATCACGAGCGGCCTCCCGGTGCCGTCGGACTCGGGTCCGAGCACCGTGTGCGCGACGCCGGCCGCCTCCAGGGCGGACGCGTGCGCCGCGACCTCGGCGTCCGCGACGATCAGGCCGACGGACCCCGGCCGTTCCAGCGCGTCACGAACGGCGCGGACGGTCGCCGGGAGCAGGTCGGGGACGCGGCGGATGTCCAGGGCCCCGGCGCCGGCGCGCAGCGAGACCGGCCGCTCCAGCTCCGGCGCGACGTGCGGGAGCAGGCGGGCGGCGTAGTCCAGGACGGTGCCGGGGACGCGGAACCCCAGAGTCAGCTCGGTGACCTCCCCTTCCTGCCCGAGGTGGGCGAGAACGTCCTTCCAGGACCGCGCCGACCAGGCGGTGGTGCCCTGCGCAAGGTCGCCGAGGACGGTCGCCGAACCCGTCCCGCACCGGCGGCCGAGCGCGCGCAGCTGCATCGCCGACAGGTCCTGCGCCTCGTCCACGACGAGGTGTCCGAGGGACGCGGTGCGCTCGATCAGGCCGTGCAGCTCGTCCAGGAGAGCACGGTCTGCGGCGGTCCACCGGGCCGACCGATGTGACCGGGCGGGTCTCGGCCACAGCAGCACCGCCTGCTCATCCTCGTCGAGGACGCCCTTGGCGGCGACGCGCAGCAGGTCCGCGTCCGACAGGAGCCGATAGAGAACCTGCTCAGGGGTGACCTTGGGCCACACCTGGTCGAGGAGCTGCTTGACGGGCCGGCTCCGGGCGACCTGGTCCTGGACTCGGTCGTCGGTGGCCTCACCGCGCCGCTCCATCCGCACCAGGATCTGGTGGGCGAGCCGCTGGGCGAACGCGGCCCGCCCGCTGCCGTAGCGGGTGGCGCCGCGCAGGGCGGCGGCGATCTCGCGGACCTCGTGGTCGGCGAGCCGGTAGCGGGACGCGCCGCGGGTGACGACGAGGCCGTCCTCGGGCTTGCGGACGTGCGCCCACAGTGCCCTGGAGACGACCTGCGCCATCCGCGCGTCACCCTTGAGCGCGGACACCGCGGCCGGCTCCTGCCCCGCGGGCGCTCCGAGCAGATCGTCGACGGAGGCCTGTTCGACGCGGACCTCGCCGAGTGCGGGCAGCACCGCGGAGATGTAGGCGAGGAAAGCGCGGTTGGGCCCGACGATGAGCACCCCCGACTTTGAGAGCCGCTCGCGGTGCGTGAACAGCAGGTAGGCGGCACGGTGCAGGCCCACGGCGGTCTTGCCGGTGCCGGGCGCGCCCTGCACGCACACCGTCTGCGGCAGACCGGCGCGGACGATCACGTCCTGCTCGGGCTGGATCGTGGCGACGATGTCGCGCATCGGCCCGCTGCGGGGCCGCTCGATCTCCTCGGTGAGAATCCTTGACGGACGGTTCCGAGGGATGTGGGTGGCCCTCCCCCCACGAGAGTCCGGGCCGGTCGCGCCGCCGGGTGGCCCGTCGTACTGCTCGTCGAGCGGCTCGTCCTCGAACGCGGTCAGCTCGCCGCCCTGGAAACCGAACCGCCGCCGCAGCCGCCACCCCATCGGGTCGGCCGGGCCCGCCTGGTAGAACGCCCGTGACACGGGGGCGCGCCAGTCCAGGACGAGCGGCCGCCCTTCGGGGCCGTCGTGCACGTGCCTGCGCCCGACGTACATCACGGCGGGCAGGTCGGAGGGGACCGCGCCGTCGCGGTCCATCCGCCCGAAGAACAAGGGCGTGTCGGGGTGGTCGGCGAGCGCGGCGACCCGCTGGTCGAGCAGCGATTCCAGGAACTGTTTGGACACCCAGTCGGCCGCCACGTCCGCTGACAGGCCCGCGGCGTCCTCACGCATCCGGCGCAGCGCGGCACGGGACGCGGCGAGGTGGGCGCGCTCGGCGGCGAGTGTCGACGGTTCGGCGGGCATGCGCGTGGACCTCCTGGGGCGAGGGGTGGGTGTGCTGAGGGCGAAACCCACTACCTTACCGGCCCACCGCCGCCGAGCAACCGGCTCAGGGCAGCGGCGGTAGCGCCTTCTCGCGGAGCCAGGTCGTGAAGAACGCGTCGAGCGGACGGCCCGCGATTCGTCCGGCCAGCGCGGTGAACTCGGCGGTCGTCACCGTCCCGTGCCGGTGCCCGGCGGTCCATTCGCGCATGGTCTGGAAGAACGCGTCGTCGCCGACGATTCGGCGGAGCGCGTGCAGGGTGAGCGCACCGCGTTTGTAGACCCGGTCGTCGAAGATGCGCCGGGGGCCGGGATCGGCGAGGACGAGATCCCGCGGTTCCTGCGACAGGCGGGCGTGCCAGCGGCCGGCGTGCACGGCGGCGGACTCGCCGCCGGAGGCCTCCGACCACAGCCACTCGGCGTGGGTGGCGAAGCCCTCGTGCAGCCAGATGTCACGCCAGGACGCCAGCGTGAGGCTGTTGCCGAACCATTGGTGGGCGAGTTCGTGCGCGATGAGCCGCTCCTGACCGCGCTCACCGTCCACGTGGTTGGTCCCGAAGATCGACATGCCCTGTGCCTCGACGGGGATCTCCAGCTCGTCGTCGGCGACCACGACCGTGTAGGCCCCGAACGGGTACGGGCCGAACAGCTGGGTGAACGCGGCGACCATGGCGCCCTGGCGGCCGAAGTCGTGCCGGACGCGCGGTTCGGCGGCCGAGGGGTAGTAGACGTGCTGCGGGACGGGGCCGTCCAGCTCCAGGAACTGGTATCGGCCGATCTGCACGCTGGCCAGATAGGTCGCCATCGGCTCGCCCTGCTCGTACACCCAGGTGGTGGTCGCCCCGACTCGCCGCCTCGCCATCAGCCGCCCGTTCGCGACGACCTCGTAGGCCGACGCGGTCGTCACCGCGATCCGGTAGCGGGCCTTGTCGTCGGGACGGTCGTTGCAGGGGAACCACGAGGGCGCGCCGATCGGCTGTCCCGCCACGATGGAGCCGTCGGTGAGCTGCTCCCAGCCGAGGCCGCCCCAGTGGCTGGACACCGGGGACGGATTGCCGGTGTAGCGGACCTCGACGGTGAACGCGGCTTCCCGCCCGATCGGGCGGGACGGGGTGACGTGCAGCTTCCCGTGCCGATGCCGGAACCGCGCGGGGGTCCCGTCCACCAGCACCTTGCCGATGCGGAACGCCCCGAAGTCCAGGGCGAGCCGGTCGAGCCGGTCGACGGCGACCGCCGACAGCCGCGCGGTGCCGCCGAGCCGGTTGGGGCCGACCCGGTACTCGAGTTCGAGGTCGTAGTGCCTGACGCGGTAGCGGTCGTCGCCATGGTCGGGGAAGTACGGGGCGTCTGCGCGGCCGGCGAGCGCCTTCATGCGGTGTTCACGAACGGTCGGGTCCTCCGGGGTCAGTCATGGTCGCCGGGGGCCCAGGCCGCGATCGGGTTGCCGAGCCACCGGGTGCCGGCGGGCAACTGCTCGCCGCGCGTGACCAGGGACGCGGGTCCGACCGTGGTGCCCGCCCCGACCGAGGCCGCGGGGAGGACCACCCCGTTCGAGCCTAGCGTCGCGCCGGCCTCCAGCACGACCGGGCCGACCCTCATGATCCGGTCGTGGAACAGGTGGGTCTGCAGAACGCAGCCGGGATTGATGCACGCGCCGTCGCCGAGCCGCACGAGATCGGCCTCGGGGAGCCAGTACGTCGCGCACCAGACGCCGCGTCCGACGCGGGCGCCGAGGGAGCGCAGCCAGAGGTTGAGCGGGGCGGTGCCGAGCCACGGTTCGGCGAACCAGGGCGCGGCGAGGACCTCGACGAAGTTGTCGGCCAGCTCGTTGCGCCACACGAACGAGCTCCACAGTTCCCGGTCGCCGGTGGCGATCCGTCCGGTGAGCGTCCACTTGGCGGCGGTCGTGACCGCGGCGGCCAGCACCCCGGCCGCGGCGAGGACGAGGCCCGCCAGCAGCGCCGCGGTCCCGGGCCCGTAGGCGGCGGCGAGAGCTTCGACGACGGCGGCGGCCAGCACCCCGACGGCCACGGTCGCCGCAGCCGGCACGATCCGGCACGCCTCCACGGCCGCGCGCGCCGCCTTGAGACGGCGAGGCGGCCGGTAGGTGCGGGACTGGTCGGCGGTGTCGACGGTCCGGCGCAGCCGCACCGGCGGCATCCCCAGATAGGACGCCCCGGCCTTGGCCTTCTTCGGCGCCGCCGACAGCACCCCGATCAGCCCGCCCTTGGGGACCTTGCGGCCGGGCGCGGTCATCCCGGAGTTGCCGAGGAAGGCGCGCTTGCCGATGCGGGCCCGCGCGACGCGCATCCGTCCGCCGCCCAGTTCGTAGGGCGCGACCATCGTGTCGTCGGCGAGGAACGCCCCGTCGGCGACCGAGGTCATGGCGGGCAGCGCCAGGACGGTCGAGACCTCCACGTCCCGGCCGACCTTCATACCGAGGGCGCGCAGCCAGGCGGGGGTGAGGACGCTCGCGTACAGCGGGAACAGCCAGACGCGGGCCATCCCCATCAGCCGGCTCGACGCCCACGCCCGCCACGCCTGCGCGGAGTGCACCGGATGTTCACCCTCGCCGAGGCCGAGGCCGAGCAGGCGGACGGCGGCCAGGGTCGCGGCGGCGAACGCGGCCATGCCCGCGAGCGTCGCGGCGGGTACGGCCAGCAGCGCGGCGCCGAGCGCCTCTCCGAGAGTGGTGGTGCCGCGCATGAAGAGGGTGAGGACGGCAAGGCCTGGCAGCGCGGCGAGCAGCGGCAGGAGGCTCAGCAGGACGGCGGACGCTCCGTAGGCGAGCGTCCAGCGGCGCCGCCGCGGGGGACGGGCGGCGTCGGCGGGCCACCGGGCCTTGCCCCGGCGCACGGCGGGGGCACCCGCCCACCGCTGTCCCGCCGGGACGCGCCCCGTCACGGCGGAACCGGCCGCGACCTGTGCGTTCTTCCCGACACGGGCGCCGGGGAACAGCACGGCCCGGGCACCGACGGCGGCGCCGGCGCCGACCCGGATCTCGCCGACGCGCAGCACGTCGCCGTCGAGCCAGTGCCCGCTCAGGTCGGTCTCGGGCTCGATGGCGGCGCCGCGCCCGAGCCGGAGCATCCCGGTGACCGGGGGCGGGGAGTGCAGGTCGACGTCGGGGCCGATTCGCGCGCCGAGCGCGCGGGCGTAGAAGGCGAACCACGGCGCCCCCGACAGCTCGGCCGCGCCCAGCCGGACGGCGAGTTGCTCGGCCGTCCACAACCGCAGGTGGACGGCACCGCCGCGCGGGTAGGCGCCGGGCCGCAGCCCGCGCAGCAGGAGCCGTGCCCCGGCGGCGGCCAGAGCCATCCGGCCCACCGGCGCGACGAACAGCAGCGCGCCCGCCAGCACCGCCCACCACGACACCCTGGGCGCCCAGGGGAACCCAGCGAGATTGTTGAACGCCGCCAGCCCGGTCACCCAGCGCATCGCGCCGAGGGTGAGCAGCGGGATCATCAGCAGCGTCTGGACGGCGGAGGCGAGTCTCGGCACCGGCCGCACGACGCGGCCGGGGGCGGGCGGCGCGTCCTGCCGTTCGCCGTCACCGAGGTGCGCGGCGAGGTCGCGCAGGGTCGGGTGCTCGTAGACGTCGCCGACGGCCACGGACGGGTGGCGCGAGCGGAGCGCGGAGACCAGGCGCGCGGCGCCGAGGCTGCTGCCGCCGAGCGCGAAGAAGTCCGCGCCGGGGCCGTCCGGGGCCTCCCCCAGCACCTCGGCCCACTGCTCGGCGAGCCATTCCTCGGCGCCGGTGAGCGGCTCGGCACCCTTGTCGCCCGCCGTGTCCGTGCCGGGCAGCGGCCAGGGCAGCGCGTCCCGATCGACCTTGCCGGACGTTCGTGTGGGAAGCGTGTCCAGCTCGGCCAGGCGCGGGACGAGCGAGGCGGGCAGCGCGTCGCGGAGCCGTTCGCGTGCGGCGTCCGCGTCGAATCCCGCGTCCGTGACCAGGTAGCCGACCAGGAGCCGGTGCCCGGCGGGGGTGGTGCGGACGGCCGCGGCGGCCCCGGTGACGCCGGGCAGTGCCTGGAGCGCGGCGTCCACCTCGCCCAGCTCGATCCGGCGGCCGCCGATCTTGACCTGGTCGTCGGCGCGCCCGACGAACACCAGGCCGGCGGGCTCGGCCTTCACCAGGTCGCCGCTGCGGTAGGCGCGCTCCCAGCCGAGGGACGGCAGCGGGGCGTACTTCTCGGCGTCCTTGGCGGGATCGAGGTAGCGGGCCAGACCGACGCCGCCGATCACCAGCTCACCCGTCCCACCGGGGGCGACGGGCTCACCGGAGCCGTCGACGACGGCGAGGTCCCAGCCGTCCAGCGGCAGCCCGATCCGGACCGGGCCGTCGCCGCCGAGGGGCGCGGCGCAGGCCACGACGGTCGCTTCGGTGGGCCCGTAGGTGTTCCAGACCTGGCGGCCGGGAACGGCGAGCCGTGCCGCGAGCTCAGGCGGGCACGCCTCACCACCGAAGATCAGCAGCCGGATGCCGGCGAGGGTCTCGGCGGGCCACAGCGCGGCGAGGGTCGGGACGGTGGACACGACGGTGATGCGCTGCTCGGCGAGCCAGGGGCCGAGATCCATGCCCGTCCGGACGAGTGAGCGCGGCGCGGGCACCAGGCAGGCGCCGTGCCGCCACGCCAGCCACATCTCCTCACAGGAGGCGTCGAACGCCACCGACAGGCCCGCGAGGACGCGGTCGGACTCACGGGCGGGGAACAGCCGCGCCTCGGCGTCGACGAACGCGGCGGCGCTGCGGTGGGTGACGGCGACGCCCTTGGGCTTGCCGGTGGAGCCGGAGGTGAAGATGATCCAGGCGTCATCGTCCGGTTCCGGCCGCCCGGTACGGCCGCCGGGGACCCCCTGGAGGATGATCGCGCGGTCCTCGCCGATGACCGCACAGACCTCCGCCTCGCCGAAGACCAGCGTCGCGCGTTCGGCGGGGTCGTCGGCGTCCACGGGCACGTACGCGGCGCCCGCGGTCAGCACCGCGAGGATCGCGACGTACAGGTCGGCGGTGCCGGACGGGACGCGCACGCCGACCCGGTCGCCGCGCCCGATCCCGGCCTGCTCCAGCTCCTTGGCCAGCAAGGTCGCCTCGGAGCGCAGGTCCTCGTAGTCGAGACGGGACGCGCCGTCGTCGAGCGCGGGCGCGTACGGATGCCGCAGCGCGGTCGCGTCGAGGACGTCCAGCAGCGTGCGCTCGGGCGGCGCGCCGCCCGTCGAATGGAAGACGGCACGGTCGGCGTCGGTCAGGAGTGGACGCAAATTTCCCCCGGTGTCCAGGCGATCGGCGGTCCTCTTCCACCCGCCAAACCGGACACTGTACTCGACAGCCGTGAACTACCCGGTGACGGAGCGCGCCGACCCCGTCACCAGGTGTGGGTTCAGCGGCGACGTGCAACGTCGTAGGCGGCGCAGCCGATCAGCTCCAGGGACACCTGGAGGCGCTGCCTGCTGACGTTGCCGCTGACGGTGTCCTCGGGGGTGTGGTAGACGGGTTCGAGCTGGCTCGGGGCCTCGCCGCCGCGCCAGCTGAAGTTCCCGGCGGCGATACCGCGCTCGAAGAAGGCCTCATGGTCGCTGGAGCCGCGGGCCGTCGGGCCCTTGGTCTGGCCGCTGTAGCCGAGCCGGGCGGCGGCGCCGCCGATGGCGGTCGTGGTGGTGTTGTCCTTACCGTCGACGGACAGCAGCCAGTAGGTGCCCGCCGGAGGGTGGCTGGTGGCGACCATGTCGTTCTGGAAGCAGCCGGTGATGCGGGCCGCCGCCGCGTCGTCCAACTGCTTGACGTAGTGCCTGGCCCCGACGAGCCCGAGCTCCTCCGCTCCCCACAGGCAGAACCGCAGGTCCTGCTGGGTGGGCAGGCGGCGCATGGCGCGGGCGAGCTCCAGGCAGAGCACGGTGCCGCTGCCGTCGTCGTTTCCGCCGGGTGAGCCGGGGACGCTGTCGTAGTGGGCGCTGACGATGACCGCCTTGCCGCCGGGGTTGGGCAGCGTGGCCCGGCGTTCGGCGAGCACGTTGTAGGAGGTCAGCCCGGTGTGGGCGGTGACCTCCAGGGACAGCGAGCGGACGCCCGCGCGGATCAGCTCGCCGTGGTGCTCGGCAAGGCCGAGCACGGGGACGGGCACGGCCTCGCGCAGGGTCGGGAAGAACGACGCGGCCTTGCGCTCGGGGTAGGTCGTGCTGCGCACGTTGACGATCAGGACGGCCAGCGCGCCCTTCGCGGCGGCTGCCTGCGCCTGCTCCTGCTCCTTGTCGAGGACGCGCGTGAACAGCGCGATCCGCCCGGTCAGGTCGGCGGTGACCTCGGTAGCGGTGCCGAGGTCGGTGATCCGTCCCCGCGCGCGGCCGGTGGCGCCGTTGGCGGCGGCGGCGCTCTGCCAGTGCTCGTCCCCGGCGCGCAACTCGGCCAGCTTCTTGTCGGGGACGGTGAACGGCTGCAGCTCGACGTCGTAGTCGAGGTCGAGCAGCGTTTCAGCGATGTAGTGGGCGGCACGGTGCTCGCGGCGGGTACCGGCGACGCGCCAGCCGATGTCGTCGCTGAGCACCCGCAGATGGCGGAGCGCGCGCCGGGCGTCGACGCGGGCGACGACGGCCTTGTCGCCGGTGCTGAGGCTGGGGCCGCGCAGGGCGCCAGGGCGCTGCCGGGTCGCGGCGGCGGCGGTTCCGGGTAGCAGGCCGATGGTGGCGAAGCCGGCGAAGGCGGCGGCTCCGGCCAGTAGATCGCGGCGAGGAAGCTGGCGGGAGGACTGGGGCATGGCGTCTCCTCGTGGGTGTCGACAGGGGGCGCCTGATTGCCGCGAAACTATGAAAGCCAGGCATTTCCGACAAGATCGCAGAAGGTCCGCAACCGAACCGTGACCGGCGCGTCGTGGCTTGCCGCGCGCCGACGCCTGCGAGAGGTTGGGCGCCATGGTGACTCTCACCGGACAGTCCGCGCTGGTGACGGGCGCCTCGTCCGGGATCGGCGCGGCGGTGGCCGAGGCGTTGGCCGGCGCAGGCGCACGCGTGGGCCTGGTCGCGCGGCGGGCGGACGAACTCGACCGGGTGCTGGAACGGTGCCGCGCGCAGTCCCCCGCCTCGGCGGCATGGACGGCGGACCTGGCCGACCTGGACGGCGTCGAGGCACTCGCCGCGGCCGCCGACGAGGCCTTCGGCGGCGTGGACGTGCTGGTCAACAACGCCGGCATGCCGAAGCGGCGCCGCGTCCAGGACCTGTCCCCGGCCGAGACCGAGGAGGTCATGCGGCTCAACTACCTGTCCCCCATCCGCCTCACCCTTGCACTGCTGCCGGGGATGCTCGCGCGCGGGTCCGGGCACCTGGTCGCGATGGGCTCGGTGGCGGCGCGGCTCGGCCCGCCGCATGAGGCCGCCTACGCCGCGTCCAAGGCGGCGGTGACCGCGTTCTGGGAGAGCATGGCCGTCGACCTGGACGGGACGGGCGTTCAGGTCCACGTGGTGCAACCCGCGCTGATCGACACCGGCCTCTTCTCGGTACCCGGCAACGAGCCGCCGCTCAGCGACCTCGCGGACGTGCTGCCGCCGCGGGAGGCGGCCGCGGCGGTCCTGGAGGTGATCGGGTCGGGACGGTTCGAGCGCTACGTCCCCGGCTGGTTCGCCGACATGGCCGCGGGCAAGGCCGCCGACGTCGAGGCGTTCGTCGCGGGCGTCAAGGACTGGACCCGCGAGCGGCTGCGGGACCGGCGCGATGCCCAGGGGGCCGAGCCCGGGGGGCGGATTGCCCGCCCCGGGGGGCGCCGATAGGGTGATGATCCGGCAGTGACCCACGTCACATCTCTGGTGGCGGCACGCCGGGACCGGCCGGAGGTGCGGATGCCTTCTCCCGAGGGCCTGCGGGTGGCGGGCGTGACGGTGCGGTTCGGCGGCGTGACGGCCGTGGACGGCGCCGGGCTCACCGCGCCGCCTGGCACCGTCACCGGCCTCGTCGGACCCGAGGGAGCGGGCAAGAGCACCCTGTGCGACGTCATCGCCGGCCGGCGCCGTCCAGCGGAGGGCACCGTCCACCTCGACGGCGAGGATCTGACGGGCAGCGCCGCGCGCACCCGGGCCCGGCACGGCATCGTTGGCGCGTTCCAGCGGCCGGCCGCACGGATGGCCGCACCGTTCGGCACGGTACCGGTGCCGTTCGGCGGCCCGACGGTACGCGACCGGGTTCAGGCCGCGGCGAGGAGGCACGATGCTGCATGCGGCCGGTGGCCGCGCCGCCGCGACACGGACGCCGGGCGCCGCGCCGAGGAGATCCTCGCCCGTGTCGGCATCGCCGAGTACGGCGACCGGTGCACACGGGACCTGCCGCCCGCCGTCACCGCCCTGACGCAGCTCGCTCGCGCGCTCGCCGCCGAACCCGCCGTCCTGCTGCTGGACGAGGCGTGGACCTGCCTGCCGGTGCGGCGGTCGCGCGCTCTGGAGGTGCTGCTACGGGACCTGGCCGCCGAGGGCCTCGCGGTCCTGGTCGTCTGCGGCACGCTGGAGCCGGTGATGGGCGTCTGCGACATCCTGCACGTCCTGGACGCCGGGAAGGTCATCGCGGCCGGCCCCCCGGCGGAGGTCCGCGCGGACCGGCGCGTCCGCGACGTATGTCCCGCCTGACCGGGGCCGTCACGAGTGATAATGGCGTGAGGAGGCCCCACCTCCTGATCAGCACCCGGAGGAACGACTCATGGGCACCGCAGGCCGCTCCGTCCGCGACTCCCTGCTCGACGCCGCCGCCGAGCTCCTGGTCGAGCGCGGCTACCGGGGCGTCCGCATGCAGGACGTCGCCGCCGTGGCCGGGGTGAGCCGGCAGACCGTCTACAACGAGTTCGGTGACAAGTGGGGCCTCGCGCAGGCCGTGGTCATCCGCGACAACGACCGTTACCTCGACGGCATCGACCGGGTGCTGTCCGAGCACGCCGACCTGTACTCGGCCGTCACAGCGGCGGTGCTGTTCACGCTGGAGATGTCGGCGGACGACCAGCTGAAGAAGGCGGTGCTGACCGGCGCGGGCGGCGACGAGTTGCTGCCGCTGCTGACCACCCAGGCCGAGCCCGTTCTGTTCACCGCCAGCGCCCGGATCGCCGAGCACGCGCTGCGGCTCTGGCCCGAGCTGGACCGCGAGGCGCTCACCGAGATCGCCGACGCGGCGGTACGCCTCACCACCAGCCACATCATGCTGCCGTCGGCCCCGCCGGAGCAGGTGGCCCGCTTCATCGCCAGGATGGTCACCCGCTACGTCGCCGACCGACCGGCCATGGCCGACGGCGCCTGACCGAGGCGGCCCAGCAGTAGGGCCGGGGTCCATTGTGCGAAGTCGAGGCCGACAGCGGACGCTTATGAGCTTCTCAGCCGAAAGCGCTACTCGGCCGACCGGTCGGCCGAGTAGCGCTCTTCGTCCAGGCGACTCCGGGTGAGCGCCTTTTCATCTTCGGCCGGGCCGCGCAGGGAAGTTCCTGCGCGACGGGCCGGATGAGAAATGTGTCAGGCGATCTGCTGCATGGGCACCAGGACCTCGCCCGGCTTGTGGGTGTCCATGTCGAACATCGTGAGCGCGGCAAGGGTGGGGCCCTTGTGGCAGCCGTCGTCGAGCAGCGTCGAACGGCCCATGAACATGTTGATGCTGGAGTCCTGCCGCTTCTCCGCCGGGCAGAGAACGGTGAGCTGCACCGCGCCCTCGCCCATGCAGGACGCCGCGACGAACGGGCCGGCGTCGGCCTTCAGGCTGCAGGTGACCGGCGGCTTCGGCTTGTCGTCGCCGGTACCTGCCGAGGCGGTACCGGCGCTGTACACGGCCAGCGCGGCCGCGCCGATGCCGATCACGGCCAGGGTCTGCTTGCGAATCTTCATGACGCACATCCTCGGGAGCTTGGGGATTCACGTACCGTGTCGCCGGCGTCGCGATACGCGGGCCCGATCTATTGGAACCAGGCCCCGAATGCAGGACCTATCATTGAGCTCGGAGAGTGTGCCGGGAAATGTCATTAGGTCATAAAAGTAAGCTATACCCCGCCGCGCCATGACAAACTGGCGACCAGCCCGGATGTTTGCACCCTGACCAGGATCGTAGTGGGTGCGGACAGCGTATTGCCACCTTTATTTGATAGGAAAACTCGCGATCAGGTAAGTCATGCCTCAAGCCTCGCCCTGAATGGCAGACAAGGCATGATTACGTCATTAAATCGCAGCCGGGCCGACGCCCCGGAACGGGCCCCGCCGGAGTGGACGTACTGCTCGGACGGGACCGTGCCAACCATGGACCCGTTTCGCCGGGCGCGCTCGTGGCAGTCAGCTGACTGCCACGTCCTGCCCCGACACCAGGCCATCGCCACCCGCACCGGCACCCGCGGACGAATACCAGCACGCCGTCAGCCTCGTCATCGAAACGGCCGGCGTCCCCACTCCCGAAGGTCCTGGACGCCCCCCACGCTCAGGAGCGCGGTCATCGCCATCGCGCAGCGATCTCCTCTTCGACCGACAACCTCCTTAGGCGGCCGGTGCGTCCGCCTCAACCGGATCGCCCTCGCTCAGCACCAGGTACACACCTGGCGCGCCCGGCTCCGACCGTCGCAGCAGCCTGGCCTCCCAGCCTGCTGGCCACACAGCCAAACGCACCACGTTGTCCTCGTCGATCCATGCCAGTAGTCGCCCAGTGCCTCACCCCGCGCCTCGATCACTCCGTGAAGAACATGGTCGAATGTGAAATGCTTGACCTCCGCCGGATGAACCACGCGCGTTCAGGGCGACGAGGTCCGCGTCGTATCCCTTTCCGGCGAAACCGCGGCTGGTGAAGTTGGGGCCGTAGTCGCGGCTCACCCGGGGTGCTGGCGAAGCGGTTGGGGAGGCGATCTCGCTGAGGTTAAGCGGCGGGGTAGTTATGATCTGGAGGGTGAAGTCGTAACCCATCCTGGGCCTCCCCGCGCGGGAATCCTGGTGCGACGCGAGAGGAGGACATGGCGTCCTGTCTCGGACCGTCTCGCGTACGGGTTTGAGGCAAGTCGGCAACCACGAACGGGCGCGAGGAACCGAGCAACGAATCCGTCTAGTCACCGCGTCAAAGCCACGCTGCCACCGATCCCCAGGCAACTCCCAGCCCGGCCGTCCGCCGGCCTCAAGGCTTAACCCGGGCGTACCGTCCCGGCGCCTCATCGCGCTCGCCATCAGCCGGGCACCGCTGGTCGTCCCACTCGACCCACGAGTTGTCCCGGTCCCCGTGCTGAATCGTGACCCACAGGCAAGTGCTCATGAGGCCCAGACGTCACCAGTCAGCGCCTAGAGTTCGCGAATGAGTGCTTCTAGGAAGTCAACAGACTCCTCCGGGGTCGTGCTCTCGAAGCACAAGCGGTCCATCGCAGCCTTGAAAGCTTCGACACTGCGGCGCCCACTCACATAGTACCTGGCATGGAGGTTCTCCATGAAAACCATATCCGGCAGTTCCACTTCAGAAAACCTGAGAAAGGTGAAGGAGGACCCTTCAATTCCCCCGGTGATGGCGACCGGCCTGACCTGGATGGTGACGTTGGGCAATTCCGCCATCGCAAGGAGGTGTTCAAACTGTTTGGACATCACCTCGGGCTCTCCCACAGGACGACGCAACGCAGCCTCGTCCAACACCGCCCACAACTTTGGAGCGTCCGGACCAGTGAGCCGCTTCTGTTCCGCCATACGCCTTTCGACACGTTCTTCAAATACTGACCTGGACACACGATATGGAGACGTTTGATGATTGCCTGAGTAAATAACGCTCCGAGCATAGTCCTCACATTGCAAGAGCCTGTGAACAAATTGCAGCTCATAGGTCCGAATCAAGGCAGCCGACTCCTCCCTGCCCGTAGCGCTCGGAGACCACTCGGAATGCCCCTCGCACACCCCTTCCTTGCCCTGGATCTTCATCTGATCAAGGCGTTCCTCAAGCCGCTGACAGCGCTCCTCGGATGCGGCGGCACGTCGACGCGCATGACTCAAGTTGCCAGTTAGTTCAAGAATTCTATTGTGGAGACTGATCAACTCTTGCTGAATAGCAGCACGGTCGTCCTCCAATGCCGCCCGTAACCGACGACAGGACGTGGTGAGATCATCGATCTGCCGAGCACGATCAGCCAGATCGCTTTCCAGTGAACGAGCATAACGTTCAGCCTCCCGCTGGGTGATGACCGCTAACTCCAGTTGATCACTTACAACCCGTACCCTGTACTCGTGCGGATGCGCAACTCGTAACGCTTGCAACTGAAGCTGAACAAGGTGTTCACGCACCTCGGGGCAAACCGCCTTTCCCTGCTCCGCTTGGAGAGCCAGCAGCCTGTCCAAGAACCAGTGGTCCCGAGGTATACGCTTCCCGTTGAGATAGCGTGAAAGCGTCCCCTTGTCGACCGGGTACAGGTGAGAGAAGCGGTTGATCGACAAGCCGACAGCCGCCCAGACGACGCGCAACTCCCGCACCCAGGCCGCCACCTCTGGACCACGCATCACCTCCACGGATGGCTCCAGATCTTCGGGCCTGGGGACGAGGTCGGTCATGGCGTCCATCATCGATGTCCACGCTCACCTAGGCAGCCCACTCCGGGCGTTCAGGTGTTGCCACCTTGCGCAACACCACCGGTACCCACATTGTCCCACCCCAGTGCGCCTATCCCTGAGGAAACGCCAGAACGCCACTCCGTAGGCCATACAGGGCACACTGGTCCTAAGGAGGTGGGCCACGGTGACCAAGGAATCCGACGTTGGCAATGATGGTCCCCGACCTCGAAGGGTTTACCAAGAACCCATTGCCATTGGAGAAGGTCTACTCCGGTAAGGCATACACCAACCCGCCGTGTGTAGCCCGACCCACACCTCTTCTGAGGCAGGTCCCCACACGGCGCCACTCAACAGGGCTTACCTCCTCGACATTGCCAGCGGTGCCATCGCTCGTAACATGGATCTTCCTCGCGGGAGGTCGTGTGAGTTCTGCCGCTCTGCCTGCTCCTCCTCCGGCCACCAAGGCCCGCGACTACCTCGAGGACGGCCGTAGCGAGGTCGACTTCGCGGGATCCGCCGTACTCGACGTCGCGACGGCCCTGCCGCGCCGGGCGGCTTCACGGTGGGGCGGGGTGGCGGCGCCGTGGTGGCGAACTCCCCGACTCAGGCGGAGTGATGCGCGTTGACCCGCGGAGGCCGGTGATGTTAAGGGTGCGTTAGATATCCGGCCGGTCCCTGTACGCGATCCTCCGCGCGGGTGAGGCTCCCTCTGCAACCATCCGGCCGCAGGAGGTTCCCGTGACGGCTCCCCTCATCCCCGCGCGCACCGCCCGCGTCCCGTGGAAGGCGGTGCTCGGCGGCTCGATCGGCAACATGGTCGAGTGGTACGACTGGTTCGTCTACGCCAGTTTCGCGACCTACTTCGCGTCCGCCTTCTTCCCGAAGGGCGACGACACCGCCCAGTTGCTCAACACCGCCGGCATCTTCGCCGTCGGATTCTTCATGCGGCCGGTCGGCGGTTGGCTCCTCGGCCGCTACGCCGACCGGCGAGGCCGCAAGGCGGCGCTCACGCTCACCGTCACGCTGATGTCCGGCAGCGCGCTGCTGATCGCGGTGGCACCGACGTACGGCTCGGTGGGGTACGTCGGTGCGCTCATCCTGCTGGTGGCGCGGCTGCTTCAAGGTTTGTCGGTGGGCGGCGAGTACGCGGCCAGCGCCACCTACCTGACCGAGGCGACGCCGCGGGGGCGGCGGGGCCTCGCCTCCAGCTTCCAGTACGTGTCGATGACGGCGGGCCAGTTGGTCGGGCTGGGGCTCCAGATCGTCCTGCAGCGGATGATGACGGAGGAGGCGCTGAAGTCCTACGGGTGGCGCATCCCGTTCATCGTCGGCGCGGTCGGCGCGGCGGTGGTCTTCTACCTGCGGCGCAGCCTCCTGGAGACCGAGGCGTACGACGAGCAGGAGAACCGGGCGGCCGGAATCGGGCGCGGGACGATCCGCGGGCTGCTCGCGCACCGGCGGGAGGCGCTGCTGGTCATCGCGCTGACCATGGGCGGGACCCTCGCCTACTACACCTACACCACTTACCTGACGAAGTACCTGTCCAACACCGCCGGGCTGTCCAGGAGCACGGCGTCACTGGTGAGCTTCTGCGCGCTGTTCATCTTCATGTTGCTCCAGCCGCTCGCCGGCGCTTTGTCGGACCAGATCGGACGCCGGCCGCTGCTGATCGGGTTCGGGATCGGCGGGACGCTCGGCACCGTCCCGCTGATGACCGCGTTGTCGGGCGTGACGGGATTCGGCGGCGCACTGTCGCTGTCGCTGGCGGGCCTGGTGGTCGTCACCGGCTACACCTCGATCAACGCGGTGGTCAAGGCGGAGTTGTTCCCCACGCACGTCCGGGCGCTGGGCGTGGCGCTGCCGTACGCCATCGCGAACGCGCTGTTCGGCGGCACCGCCGAGTACGTGGCGCTGTGGTTCAAGAAGGCCGGCGTCGAATCGGGCTTCTACTGGTACGTGGCGGGTTGCGCGGCGGTGTCGCTGGCCGTGTACGTGTGCATGCGCGAGACGCGGGACGCGGCGCTGACGCGGCGCGAGAGTGCGTCGTCCGGGGACGTCGTGGTGCACGCCTAACCTGGTCGGTATGCGGGTTCTCCTGGTCGAGGACGACGACCGGCTCGCGTCCGCGCTGACCACCGCGCTCACCCGGCACGGCCACCGGATCGTGCGGGCGGGCCTCGCCGTCGACGCCCTCCGCCTCGCCGGGGACGCCGACCTCGTGCTGCTCGACCTCGGCCTGCCCGACATGGACGGCCTGGACGCGCTGCGCCGGGTCCGTCGGGTGTCCGCCGTCCCGATCATCGTGGTGACGGCCCGGACGCAGGAGCGGGACGTGCTGCGGGGGTTGCGCTCGGGCGCCGACGACTACCTGGTCAAGCCGTTCCGGACGGCCGAGCTGATGGCGCGGATGGAGGCGGTCGTCCGGCGCGGCACCCGGCCGCTGCCGGTCCGCGACCGGGTCGTGGCGGTCGGCGACGTCCGCGTCGATCTGGAGACGCGGACGGTGACCGTCGCGGGCCGGCCGGTGCCGCTGACCCGCCGCGAGTTCGACGTGCTGGCGCTGCTGGCCCGGGAACCGGGCGTCGTGCGGGGCCGGGAGGAGATCCTGGACGAGGTCTGGGGCGACCCGCTGCTGTCGGCGTCACGGTCGCTGGACGTGCACATCGCAGGGCTGCGTGCCAAGACGGGCCGTCCGGGCCTCGTGGTGACGCTGCGCGGGACCGGCTACCGCCTCGGCACCGGCCCATGAGGAACCGGCTCGTCGCGACGTTCACCGTGCTGATCGTCCTGGTGATCACGGCGCTGGCGGTGCCGCTGGGGTTCGCCTACGCCTCGCACCGTGCGAATCGGCTGCTGCTCGACCGGCGCGCGGACGCGACGCGGTTCGCGGAGCTGGCCGACCGGGCCGCGCGGGAGGGCGACCGGAGCGTGCTCGTCCCGGAGGTCGCCCGGTACGCCGAGCTGTACGGGGCCGCGGTGCGGATCCGTGACCGGGACGGGGCGCTCGTCGCCGAGGCGGGCCGGATGGACGTCAACGACGACGCGGCGACCCGCACCGCGCTCTCGGGGCGGACGACCGAGGACCTGCCACCGCTCGGCCCGTTCGGCCCCCGCGCGGTGCTGATCGCCGAGCCCGCCGGGCGGGACGCGCAACTGTCGGGCGCGGTGCTGTTGCTGGCGCCGACCGAGCGGGCGCGCCGCGACATCGGGCTGGTCTGGGCGGCGCTGGGGCTGGGCGCGCTGGCGGTCCTCGGCTGCTCGACGCTCGCGGCCCGCGGGCTCGCCCGGTGGATCCTGCGCCCGGTCACCGAGCTGGACCACACCACCGGGGAGATCACCGAGGGTCGTCTGGAGGCCCGCGTCGACCCCGCCGTGGGCCCCGCGGAGCTACGCCGGCTCAAGGGCCGGTTCAACGCGATGGCGGACGCGGTGGCGGCGGCGATGGAGCGTCAGCGGACCTTCGTCGCCGACGCCTCGCACGGGCTCCGCACCCCGTTGACCGTCCTGTCGCTGCGGCTGGAGAACCTCCACCCGCACCTGCACGCGGCGGGCGCGCGCGAGCACGAGGAGGCGATGGCCGAGATCGACCGGCTCGGCGCCCTCGTGGACGACATGCTCGCCCTGGCCCGCGTCGAGTCCGGTACCGTCGCCCGCGACGTCGACGCGGTCGCCGAGTTGCGGCCCCGGCTGGCGGTCTGGCAGGAGGTGTTCGCCGCGAAGGGGCTGACCCTGTCCGTGGACCTACCGGAGTCGCGCCACGTCCACGCCGTGCCGGACGCGGTCGCCCGCATCGCCGACACCGCTCTGGACAACGCGCACAAGTTCGTCCCCGCGGGCGGCACGGTCATGGTGAGCCTGGACGGGACCGTCCTGCGCGTCGCCGACGACGGCCCCGGCCTCCCGGAGGCGGGCCGGGCCGAGGCCACGTCCCGTTTCTGGCGGTCGGCCGACCATGCGAACGTCCCCGGCAGCGGTCTCGGCCTGGCCATCGCCGCCGAGCTCGCCGGGTCCTGCGGCGGCACCCTGCACCTGCTCCCCCACACCCCGTCCGGCCTGATCGTCGAGCTCCGTCTCCGCGCCGCAGGCTCCGGTCAGCCGTAGACGGAGCGGTAGTAGCGGGCGGCACCCGGGTGCAGGGGCACGGCGCCGGTCCCGATGGCGTAGCGCCGGTCGAGACGGCCGCCGGGAGCGTCGGGCGCCTCCAGCCGGTCCCGGCCGGCGAACAGGATCTTGGTGACGGTGAACGCGACGTCCCCGGGCAGGGACACGCGGCACACCAGATAGCTCGGCGTCCCGACGGTCGGGACGGGCCGTCCACCCCCGTACTCCCCTGCCGGGACCTCGGCCATCTCGTACACCGGGCCGTGCGCGCGGCGGAGCGGCGCCACGAGCCCGCCGAGTGCGAGCAGCCGGACCGGGGTCGTCCGCGCGAACGCGTCCAGTGCCGGGGTCGGCACCCCTCCCGACCAGAAGAACGCCGCCACGCCGCCCGCCCGCAGCGCCCGCATCGACGCGTCCAGCCCGAGGGTGGACGTGCGGGCGGGTTCGGTGAGGCGGGCCGCCGCCAGCACCCGCCCGGCGGTCACCGCCGTGCCCGACAGCGCTGCGCCGATCGAGACCCGCCGCCCGGCCAGGTCCGCGGCCGACCGGACCGGCGAGCCCGCGGGCACCACCGCATGGACGTAGTTCATGTACATCCGGGCGAGCGCGGCCACCGGCCGGCGTTCGACACGGACGGCCCGGTCGGCGCTGTCGGCCAGCGCGAACCCCAGCTCGGCACGCCCGCCCGCGAGCATCGCCAGGTTCTCCACACTGGCGGCGGTCCGCAGCACCGTCGCGTCCAGGCCGCCGCGATGCAGTTCGGCCGCGAACCGCTCGCCCAGCACCTCGTAGGCGCCGCCCGCTTCGCCGGTGGCGAGCCTCAGCCGCGCCCGGACCCCGGGAGCGCCGGAGCAGCCCGCCACCGTGGCCGGGAGACCGGCCGCAAGCAGCAGGACCGTCCTGCGGGTGGGCCACACGAACCCACGCTATCCACTCGGCCGGACGCGCGGCCGCCCGGTCTGATGCCCTGTCCGCCGAGGGTCAGTCGAACCGCGCCGGGCGCTTCTCGCGCAGTGCCGCCACGCCTTCGCGCACGTCCGGGCCGGTGAATCCGAAGAACTCCATCGCCAGGGACGCATCAAACGTCGGCCCCGCGAGCCGCAGCCAGTTGTTCAGCGCGTGCTTGGTGAACGACAGGGCCTCCGCGGGCCCGGCGGCAAGCCGTCCCGCGATCTCCAGCGCGCGGTCGTGCACCTCGGCGTCGTCCACGCACAGCGAGACCAGCCCGATCCGCTCCGCCTCCTCGCCGGTCAGGACGTCGTTGAGCAGCAGGTAGTACTTGGCCTTGGCCAGCCCGCACAGCAGCGGCCACACGATCGCCGCGTGGTCGCCCGCCGCCACCCCGAGCCGCGTGTGCCCATCGATGATCTTCGCGGTGCGACCGGCCACCGAGATGTCGGCCAGCAAGGCCACCGCCAGGCCCGCCCCCACCGCCGGGCCCTGGACGGCGCTGACCACCGGCTTGGAGCAGTTCAGCACGTTCATGACGATGTCGCGCGCCTCGCGCAGGATCCGCCGTCGCGCGGCGTGGTCCTCCATCATCTGCTCGATCATGGCCAGGTCTCCGCCCGCGGAGAACGCGCCGCCCTCGCCGCGCACGACCACCGCGCGCACGCGGTCGTCGGCGTCGGCGTCCCGCCAGATCTCCGCCAGCTCCCGGTGGCCCACGGCGTCGACGGCGTTGAGCCTGCCCGGGGTGCTGATCGTGACCCGCAGTACCCCGGCCGCCGCCCAGTCGATCTTCAGCCGTTCGTACGCCTCGTATCCGCCGCTCATGGTGTCGTTCCCTCCCGCCTCGGGCCGCGCAATGCCGCGCGCAATCGTCGCACAGCGAACGCCATGGCCTCGGCACCGGCGTCGAAGACCTCGGGGAGCAGGAAGAACGAGTGGACCACGCCGTCGTAGCGGCGCAGCTCCACCGGGACGCCCGCCGCCGCCAGCCGCCGGGCGTACGCCTCGCCTTCGTCGCGCAGGATGTCGTACTCGGCGGTGATCACGGTGGCGGGCGCGGCGCCGTCGAGGGCGGGTGCCCGGAGCGGGGCCAGGCGCGGGTCGGCGTCGTCGGCGCCGGCCCGGTAAAGGCGCATGAAGCGGGCGAGGGTCGCGGCGTCCAGCCCGTACCCGGAGCCGTACTCGGCCCAGCTGGGGGTGTCCATCGCCGTGTCCGTCACCGGATAGACGAGCAGCTGGTGCGCCAGGTGGACGCCGCGCTCGCGGGCCAGCAGCGCGGTGGCCGCGGCAAGGTTGCCACCGGCGCTGTCGCCCGCCACCGCGACGGCGCCGGGGAGGACGCGGTGCCGGTGCGGCTCGCGGGCCACCGAGGCGACGACCGCCCACGCGTCGTCCACGGCCGCGGGGAAGGGGTCCTCCGGCGCCAGCCGGTAACCGACGTTGAACACCGCGCATTCCGCTCCCGCCGCCAACTCGCGGCACGCGGCGTCCACGTTGTCGACCCCGCCGAGCACCCACCCGCCGCCGTGCAGGTAGACCACCGCCGGAAGCGGGCCCCGGCCGACGGGCCACGGCCGGTACACGCGCACCGGCACGGGCCCGCCGGGTCCGGGAACCGACACGTCCGACACATGCGGCAATTCGCGGCGCCGGGCGGGGAACGCCGCGCCGATCCTGCTCCGCATCTCCTCGATCGTGGGCTCGCCGCCGGCGTCCTCCCCCGCCGCCGTCCAGGACGCGAGCAGTTCCAGGAAGTCCTCGGTCTGCGGGTGCAGGGGCATCTCAGCGCCCGGCGGCCTCGGCCACCAGCGCCTCGAACAGGCGCTTGTCCTCCCCCTCCTCGGGATGCCACTGGACGCCCAGCCCGAACCGGTGGCCCTGCAGCTCGACGGCCTCCACGACCTGGTCCTCCGCCCACGCGACCGCCGACAGTCCCTTGCCGAGCCGGCTCACCGCCTGGTGGTGGGAGGTGGGCACGTCGGACGAATCGCCGAGGATCTTCCCGACCGTGCTGGTCGTGCTGAGCCGCACGCGGTGCGAGCCGACGATCCCGGTCTGCGGCGCGTGCCCCTCGTGCCCGACCGCCTCCGGCAGGTACTGGATGAGGGCGCCGCCGCGCGCCACGTTCAGCACCTGCATCCCCCGGCTGATCGCCAGGAACGGCAGGTCGGCGTCCACCGCCGCGCGGATCAGCGCCAGCTCGAACCGGTCGCGCTGCGGCTGCGGCGGCCCGGTCTCGGCGTGCCGGACGGCGCCGTACAACTCCGGGTCGAGATCACCGCCGCCCGCGAGGACGAGCCCGTCCAGCCGGGAGACCAGGACCTCCAGCCCGCGCAGGCTCGCGGTGGGCGGCAGCATGACCGGGACGCCGCCGGCACGCTCGACCGAGCGCAGGTACGGCGCCGGCAGCAGCGCGGCCTCGCGCACCCAGGCCTCCCAACGGGCCGGCTCCTGGTACGCGGTGACGCCGATCAGCGGCGGGCCGCCGTGCGCGGCGCCGGGGCCTGGGGCCCCTCGGATCGCCTCAGACATGCGTGGTTCCCCTCTGCAGTGCTCCTGGCCGCGGTCCGGTCACACTATGTGGTGATTACCCCGTTTTGCGAGGTCACCCCGCACACCGCAGCCCCCCTCGGACCGTCTCGTCCCTCTGGCCCCCTCTCAGCAGCTTGCCCCAACCCCCCGATCCGCGCAGTCCGAATCATTCCACCGGGGAGGAGATCCCTCCTCCGGCACGCAGGCCGGTTCCGGCCGGTTCCGGGGCTGCGCCCACCACCCCGCGCCGGCGCGAAAAACCCCGAAGGCGCAGGAGCTTCCGACTACTCCAACCCTTCTTAAAGCGATCTATCCCACTCTTTCAGTACTGATCAGTATTCATCTACTTTGCCGGAATTATTCCCATCACAGGGAATTATGAAATGATTACTCTTCGTCAATAAGGTCGTGGATTGCGGTGAATCGGTTGAGGACCTGCGGGTACCGGTGCGAGAATCTCATGAAGTCGGGCAGCCGCTGCCACGATCGGCGGGCCCCTCCCTCGAACCCCAAGGGGGCGAGCTTGACAAATGTCACTGGAACCCCGAACCATCAAAGAGACATTCACCCGACTGGAATGCGAACCCGATAAGTCCGCGGGCTATTTCTACGGCCGCCTCTTCGCCGAGAATCCGCGGCTGCGCCCGCTCTTCCCACCCGCGATGGACTCCCAGCGCGATCGGCTCTTCCACGCCCTCACCAGGATCGTGTGGAGCCAGGACAGCCCCGCCGAACTGGCCGCCTACCTCGCCCGCCTCGGCCAGGGGCACCGCAGGTTCGGGGTCCTCCCCGAGCACTACCCCGCGGTCGGTGCGGCGCTGATCGCGACGTTGCGCCGGTTCGCCGCCGATGTCTGGAGCCCCGAGGCCGAGGCCGCCTGGACCGCCGCCTACGACGCCGCGGCCACCGCCATGATCGAGGCCGCCGAGCAGGAGTCGGAGAACACCCCGCCCTGGTGGGTCGCCGAAGTCGTCGCCCATGACCGCCGCGCCGCCGACCTCGCGGTGCTCACCCTGCGGCCGGGCCGGCCGCTGCCCTACAGCCCCGGCCAGTACGTGACGGTGCAGACGTCACGCTGGCCCCGCGTCTGGCGGCCCTACTCGATCGCCAACGCCCCGCGTCCGGACGGGCTGCTGCGCCTGCACGTCCGCGCCCTGCCCGCCGGGTGGGTGAGCGGGGCACTGGTGCGGCACACCCGTCCCGGCGACACCGTTCTGCTCGGCCCCGCCAGGGGCGCGATGACGCTGGCCCCGGATTCCGGGCGCGACCTCCTGCTGGTCGCAGGCGGTACCGGCCTTGCGCCGGCGAAGGCCCTCGTCGAGCAGCTCGCGCTGTCGGGCGGAGGACGCGGCGTCCACCTGCTGGTCGGCGCACGCACCGCACGCGACCTCTACGACCTGGCCGATCTGCGCCTCCTGGAGGAGGCCCACCCATGGTTGGAGGTCGTGACCGTGCTGTCGGACGACCCTGTCCTCCTGGAGGCTCCCGATCACGAGGGCGAGCGCGGCCTCCTGCCCGACGTCTTGGACCGCTTCGGCAGCTGGGACGACCACGACGTCTACGTCGCCGGGCCCACCCCCATGATCCGCCAAACCGTGACCGCGCTGCAGCGGCTCGGGGTGCCGCTCACCCGCGTCCACCACGACCTGCTCCACACCGAGGACATCCCCGTCCAGGACGGCTCGGCCCCGCCCGGCTGACCCGGCCGGCCCCCCAGCCCGCGTCCACCGGCACCGGTGCGGCCTTCCACTGGCACGGCCGCATGTCGCGCTACCGGCCCGCGCGCTCGCGCAGGAAGGCGCCCGTCGGCTCGTCCGCCGGATAGAACGACTCGATCGCCAGCTCCGCCACGGTGATGTCGACCGGGGTGCCGAACGTCGCGATCGTGCTGAAGAACGACAGCTCCCGCCCGTCCGCCCGCATCCGCAGCGGGATGACGACCTCGTTACCCGCCGGCGGCGCCATCGCCTCGCCCACGTCGCCCGGGAAGCTCCGCAGCTCCCGGTACAGCCGCTCCAGCGACGCGTCCGCCGTCAGCGCCACGTGCCGCCGCACCCGGTCGATCATGTGGGCCCGCCACTCGGCCAGGTTGAGGATGTGCCGCGCCATCCCGTCCGGATGCATGCTGAGGCGCAGGACGTTCAGCGGCGGCTCCAGCAGCTCCGCCGGCGCGTCCTCCATGAACAGCGCCGCCGCGTCGTTGGCGTCGACCAGGTTCCAGAAGCGGTCCACCACCACCGCCGGATACGGCTCGTGCCCGCGCAGCACCTGCCTGAGCGCCGCCCGGACCGAGTCCATCCTCGGCTCCTCGATCGGCGTCTCCGCGAACACCGGCGCGTAGCCCGCCGCCACCAGCAGCAGGTTCCGGTCGCGCAGCGGCACGTCCAGGTGCTCGGCGAGCCTCAGCACCATCTCCCGGCTGGGCACCGACCGCCCGGTCTCCACGAAGCTCAGGTGCCGCGTCGACACCTCCGCCTCGGAGGCGAGCTCGAGCTGACTCAGCCGGCGGCGCTGCCGCCACGCCCGCAGCTGGTCCCCGATCGGCCGCACGTCGCCCAAGGTCATCGTCGTCACCACCCCGACGCTACCGGCCACGGGTCATCGCGCCGATGACGTCCGAGGTAATGGACGCGCGGGGTGATCGCGAGAATGGAGCCATGTCACCGCGGGAGGGACCGTCGGGTCACCCAGACACAGGCCGTCTCGCGCTTCTGATCTTGTGCTATGCCGCCGCCCGCCTTTACATTGTAGATCACCGACCCGGCCGTCAGACCTTGCGCCACTGCGGAACCCAGGCGCCGTCCTCGACCACGTAGTCGCCGAACAGGTCCGGGGCCTCCTTGCGCATCACCTCGCCGATCTTGCCGAAGAGCAGGCGGATCTCCTCCTCGGCGCCCGGGGCGGTGCGGTTCTCCAGGGTGTGCCGCAGGGTACGAACGTTGGCCGTCCAGACCAGGCCGGTACCGACGCCCTCGGGGGCGAAACGGCGCATGAACGAGGTCTTGTGCTTCTTCTCCTTGAAGGGCACGCCCTCGTCGTCCAGACCGAAGTGCCCGGCCATCCAGCCCTGGAACTCCTCCATCTGCTCCAGCATGGCGGTGGCGCGCTTCATGAGCTCGGGATCGTCGCGGGCCCATTCGGGGAACCAGAACGGGATGTCCTGCAGCCGGACGAACCGCAGCGACTCCTGGGAGATGGCGACGCCCGGACGATGCCGGACCAGTTCGTGGGTCAGGACACGGCTGACATTGTGCAGGACGAAGCTGAAGCTGACGTGCTCCAGGACGGAGCCGTGCAGACTGCGGAGGATGTTCTCCAGATACTGCCCCTGGTCGGTGCGGACCTTGACCACGTTCGGGTTAAGGCCCGGCTCCCAGGAGCGGTAGCACAGCCGACCGGCGAACTCCGCGAGGTTCTGCGGGTCGTTCAGCTCGGCGTCGAGATCACCACGGTCGAGCCGCTCCAGCCAGCCCTCCCCGCCCACGTCCCGCAGGTACCGGGCGACCTCGTCGTAGTCCAGTTCAGGCCGCGCTACGAGGAATACCTCTGGCTCGACGCTCTTCACTCTCGTCCCCCCACCGGGTCGTGTCCGTTCGCACCATAGGAAACCACCCCGGTGCGGCGGCCGCGACCTCGCCTTCCCGGCGCGGCGTCAGGTGCGTCATGGGGTGACGGTCGTGGGGATATGGCGCAGACTGGAGGGGTTCGTCGGGTGGGAAGGGGTCGGATGGACGAGGAGAGCGTGCCGGTGGGGGGAACACATCGGCCGCGACCGGTGCGACCGCTCGGCATCCATGAGGGCGGCGGGTGGCGGCTCAAGGTGTACGGAATCACATCGGAGGGCGAGCGCCCACCCGACGAACTGGTCGGAGCGGCGCTGAAGGCGGCGCCCGAGGCGCTCCCCTCCCCCGCAGTCCTGCGCGGTGGGCCCGACCCGGACCGGTACGGACTGGGGTTCGTGGTGGTCCACCGGGCGGGCGACTTCTGCTTCGTCCTGTACGACTGGTGGGCGGCCGAGAACGAGATCCACCAGCGGTTGTACTCGGCGCCGCTCGACGCGCCGCAGGAACTGCGGCCGCACCCCACGCCGGCGGTCTTCTGCGTCTGGGAGGGCGCCGCGGTCGACCACGAGCGCCGCGCCTGGATCGAGCACGTCCTCAAGCGATCGGACGTCCAGGGATACCTGGACGACCGCTTCGAGGGCCAGGTGTGATGGCGGCGGAGCTCACGGTCCTCGGCGCGTGCCCGCTGGACTGCCCGGACGGGTGCTCATGGGTCGTCACCGTCCGCGACGGGAAGGCCGTGAACCTGCGCGGCAACCCCCGGCACCCGTACACCCGCGGAGCGCTGTGCACGAAGGTCAACCGGTGGTTGGAACGTGCCGCACAACCGGACCGGATCCTCCATCCGCTGCGGCGGGTCGGCCGCAAGGGCGAGGGCCGGTTCGAGCGGATCGGCTGGGACGAGGCCCTCGACGAGATCGCGACGCGGCTGGGCGACACCGTCCGCGAGCACGGCGGCGAGGCGATCTGGCCCTACTGGGGGACGGGCACGCTCGGCTACCTACAGGGGTTGGAGGGGTACTCCGGGCGGCGTCTCTTCAACGTCCTCGGCGCCTCGGGGCACGACGCCGACATCTGCTCGGCGGCGGGCGCGGCAGGCCTGGAGGCGACGATCGGCTCGGCGGGCGGCATGGACCCGCAGGACCTTGCGCACGCCGGGCTGGTGATCCTCTGGGGCACCAATCCGCTGACCAGCGGCCATCACGTGTGGAAGTTCGTCCAGGAGGCACGCAAGGCCGGGGCCTGGCTGGTGGCGATCGATCCCGTCCGGACGAGGACCGCACAGCAGGCCGACGAGCACCTCGCCCCCATGCCCGGCACGGACGCGGCGCTGGCGCTGGCCCTGCTCCACGTGATCGTGGACCTCGGCGCGCAGGACGAGGAGTTCCTCAACCGGCACACGCAAGGCTGGTCGGAGTTCCGCGAGCGGATCGCGGAGTTCCCGCCGGACCGGGCCGCGGAGATCACTGGTGTTCCAGCGGACCGCATCATCGCTCTCGGTGAGCGGATCGCCCGCACGCGGCCCACGGCCATCCGCGCCACGCAGGGGATCCAGCGGCATTCCGGCGGCGGCTCTACGCTGCGCGTCCTGGCGTCCATCCCGGGGGTCACGGGCGACTGGGCACGGCTCGGCGGCGGTCTGACGTTCTCCACGTCCGGGCACGTCAAGCTGAACAAGGCGGCGCTGTACCGCGACGACCTGCGCCCGGGCCCCGTCCGGACACTGTCGATGAGCCGCCTCGGCGAGGGCCTGCTGGACGTGCGGGAGCCGCCGGTCGCGGCGCTGTTCGTCATCGCCGCGAACCCGCTGGCCAGTACCCCGCACCAAAGCAAGGTCCGGCGCGGCTTGGCCCGCGAGGACCTGTTCACCGTCGTGATGGAGCAGTTCCCCACCGACACCGTGGACTACGCCGACATCGTGCTGCCGGCGACGGCACAGCACGAGCATCCCGACCTGCACGAAGGGTACGGACACCTGTACCTGACGTGGAACGAGCCGGCGGTCGCACCGCCAGGCGAGTGCCTGCCGACCGCGGAGACGTTCCGGCGGCTGGCGCGGCGGATGGATCTGGACGAGCCGAGCCTCTACGACTCCGACGAGCAGCTCGCAGAACAACTGCTCGCCTCCGACCACCCGTGGATGGCGGGGATCACGCTCGACCGGCTGCGCAAGGAGGGGTTCGTACGGATGTCCGTCCCCGACCCGTTCCTCCCATACGCGGACGGGTTCCCGACGCCGTCAGGACGGCTGGAGTTCCGTTCCGCGCGAGCGGCGGACGCGGGCCTGGACCCGGTCGCCGGATACACGCCGCCCGCCGAAGTGGCCGATGCCGAACGTGCCGCCCGATATCCGCTGGCGCTGATCTCGGCGGCCTCGCACGAGTTCCTCAACAGCCAGTTCGGCAACAACCCCGAGCTGAGGCGCCGCAACGGCGGCCTCACCGTCCGATTGCACCCTGACGACGCGCAGGCCCGGGGACTGAGCGAGGGACAACGCGTCCACGTCGCCAACGACCGCGGCGGGTTCGAGGCCGTCCTCCGAATAACCGACCAGGTCAGACCAGGCGTCGCGGCAACGACCAAGGGCCACTGGGCCAAGCTGTCAGGCGGCGCCAACGCCAACGCCGTCGTCGACGAGCGCGCCACCGACCTCGGCGGCGGCCCCGTCTTCCACGACACCCGCGTCGAGATCAGCGCGACTCCCGACGATCTTGAGAAGGCACATCAAGTGCACCCCGTTCACGGTGGGGTTTCAGAGCCTCATCAATGAGCCATGTCATCCGGTCCTCGGTGTCCGGTAGCAGGTGTTAGTAGCGGTCGAGCGTGATGGTTGCGCTGCCGGTGCGGACAGGTACCACCGAATCAGAGGTGTCACCCAATACCGCGCTGTGATGGAAGCCGGTCTCGACCGCCCCCGCCGATGACAGTGAATCCGAGACGGACGCCCCAGGTCAGCGCGATAATCACCGTAGAGCAGAGGCGAGCCCGCGCTCCTGCCCTTATCTGGTCGAGGTGAATCGCAACATGTCCGCCGAAAGCTCCCATATCGGCGCGCGATTGCGCACCGAACGGAAGAAGCGCGGCTTAGTCGTGGCCGATCTCGCTTCGCTGTTCCGCGAAGTCGCACCCGATCGCGTCGCCGCGACACTGCCCACGCGCAGGAATATCGAGCGGACCATCCGCGGGCATGAGGCAGGCGAGCACGGCGTAGGCCCACGCTACCGGCTGCTGTACGCCGCCGCGCTGAAGATGACCGAGGAGGAGCTCTTCCCCGAGTCTTCGCAAGCGCCTCCCGCTGATTCCGGGGGTACCGTGGCACTTGCCAGCATTCCCGACCCTTGGGACGACGACGTGAACCGTCGCGAACTCCTCTACGACTCCGGAGCGTGGGCCGCCGGCGCGGCCGTTGCGCCGATTCTTGCGTCCTTGGACAGGGCATGGCAGGCCAGCCAACATGCCCTTCCCGGCGCGAGCGTTTCCCGGGAAATGATCGACGACTGGGAGAACGGCTATGACGTCCACGCGGCCAGCTGGCGACACGACCATCCGTCCGTCGTGCTGGCAGCTCTCGCAGCTGACTGGAGTGATATCGCGCCCCACCTTCGTCGCAGCCAGCCGGATGCCGCCGCCCGCGATCTCGCACACGCCGCCGCCCGGCTAGCGTTCTTGATCGCGGGAGGACTCTCAGAGATCGAGGACCGCCGCCACTCCCGGCGCTGGTGGGGCACCTCCAGATATCTCGCCGACAAGTCTCGAGATCCAAACCTTGCGTCGCTATCGCGCAGTTTCGAAGTCACTACCCGACTATCTGATGATCGAGAAGACCCCGGTGCTCTTCTTTCGCTTGCTCAAGAAGCGCGCCGACTTGCCGGCACCCGTCCCACGGTCGCCCGAATCTATGCGGTAGCCGTTGAGGCGGAGACACACGCGGCAAATGGGGATCTTGCATCGGCGATCACGGCCATCCGCGAAGTCGAGGCACTCTTCGCCAGGCTTCCGGCATCAGGACCGCAATGGGGTGAAGATCGTCTCCGGTACGTCCAGAGCCAGGTCTACGCATGGGCCGGCGATGTGCGGCGCGCGAGCGAGGCCCAGAAGGCCGGACAGCCCTACTATCGGTCAAGTGAACACCAGGCGGTCCAACTCCAATTGCACGTGCCAATGCTCCGTGCACGAACCGATCCGGAAGGTGCCCTTACCCAGGCACTCGAAATCATCGACGCGCTTCCAAAGGAGCGGCGCATCGCGCGAGTCCGATCGAATGCACGACGCGTCATCACCGTGATCCCCGAGCAGGCGCAAGCGCTTCCGGCCACACGAGAGCTGCGGGCGCTGACCACTGGAGTCTGACCATCGGGCAACGATGATCGCGACGAGAACCCCGCCGAGCCGTTCGGCGAGGTTCTCGCCCGCTTGAGCCTTCTCCGGGCCACCCGGCTGCGCTGAGGGCCGCTCCGGTCGGGCCCCGGCGGAACTCCCCTCCGGTCCCCGGGACCGCGCTGAATGCAGCCGCTCCCAAGAGTTCCTTAACCACCAAGGGGCACTGGCCCAAGCTCCCACGCGACGCCAACGCCGTCATGGACACCACCCGGCTATCTTCGGCGATCACGGCCATCCGCGAAGCCGCCCCCATGAGCAGCGCGGAGCTATGGACAAGAGGCATACCGAAGGGGTGACGCTCTGCGGGTGACGTTCACCCGTCCACCGGCCATATCAAGGGATGGGCTCGGCAGGTCACCCGTAGCGCTTTGGTGTTGCACCACGTGGCAACAGCAATCATGGACTAAGACCGGCGGCATCCCCGCGCGGCCGGTGATGATGGGCCGGTGACCGCGATCGAGCCATCGCAGCCCCGGGTCCCGATTCAGAAGCGTCCGGAGGTGATGGCCTGGTCCGGCGAGCTCAAGAGACTGTTCGACTCGGTCGACGTGTCGATCAACCGGTTCTGCAAGGCAAATCCTCTGGTCGACAAGGGCACGCTGTCGCGCTATCTGAACGGCAAACGGGTGCCGCAGAGCCGGTGGCTGCTGGACCGGCTGCTGGCTCTGCGCGCCGAGGCCGGTACTCCGCTCGCCGACCAGGCCCGCGATCACCTGATCGGCCTGCAACTGGCGGCGCTCCAGGTAGCTCACCCGCACGACTACCGGATCCGGATCGCCACCGACGAGCTCAACGTCACCCTGACCGCGCTGCGGGAGAGCCAGCGGCATGTCCGGCACTTGGAGGAGGAACTCCACCACCGCAACCGGCAGCTGGCCGACCTCCTCCAGGCCAACGCGCAGATGCGCACCGCGTGGGACACCGACCGCGTCGCCACCCAGGCGGCGGCTCAAGCGGCCATCGAGGGACTCCATCGTGAAGTCGCCGAACTCACCGCCCAACTCGCCCATGCCCGCCGACACCACGAACAGGTCGACGCGCGGTGCCGGGCACTTGAGAGCCTCCTCGATCAGCTATCCGCAGGCAACGGACAAGAAGCGGCGGAGTCATCGTCGCCGATGGAACGCCTCGGCGTCGCCATCGTCCAACTACGCTCTCCCGAACCCGTAAAGCGGCTTGACGGCATACTGGCTCTGTCCGAGTTGGAGGACCACCACGCCGCCGTGCACCCCCTGCTGCTGGACCTCCTGCGTACTCCCGCTCCGATGTCGCCTTCCGGATCATGCTTACCTGCGATATCCGCCGCCAGCGAGCAGGACGTCCGCCAGGCGGCATTCGACACCGCCACCCAGCCTCAGAATCTCGGGTTGGCCAACGCCAACCTCGTTCGCGCGGACCTCTCCCACCTCGACTTTCACTGCAAGAACTTGGTCGGCGCGAACCTGACCCGCGCGAACCTCACCGGGGCGGACCTGACCGGCGTGGACCTGACCCGCGCGGACCTGACCCGTGCGAACCTGACGAGCGCGAGCCTGACCGTCGCCGACCTGCCTGGCGCCACTCTCCCTGGCGCGGATCTACCCGACACGGATCTGACCCGCGCGGACTTGGCCGGCGCTAACCTCGCCGGCGCGAACCTCAGCGGCGCGAACCTCACGGGAGCGAATCTGAGGGACACGAACCTCAGGGACACCGATCTGACCGAGGCGAACCTGACCGACACGGACCTGACCCGCGCGGACCTGACCGACGCGAACCTGACCGGCGCAGACCTGACCCGCGCGTACCCGATCGACGCGAACCTGACCGACGCGAACCTGACCGGAGCGAACCTGACCGACGCGAACCTGCCCGGCGCACACCTGGCGGGCGCGAAACTGGTCGGCGCGAAACTGGTCGGCGCGGACCTGAGGGACGCCGATCTGAGAGAGGCGGATCTAGCGAAGGCGGATCTGACCAGTGCGGACGTGCGCGGTTCGGTGGGAATCTCCGAGGCTGAGATCCGGAATGCCGCCGGAGTCGACAAGCGCACCCGATTTCCCTGAAGGCACTGGAGCAAAACCGGCAGGGGTGCAGCAGAGCGGTGGGCGGGGCGGTGTACAACACCGTGGCTTGGTCGCTGGTCTGTGCTGACCTGACCACTGTTTCGGAGACGGTGCGGGCATCACCCGTTTTGACGTTTCGTAGTCGAAAAGGAGCTCCCCGTGGTCAACTCGGTCGCTTTGGAGAAGTTCGACGGTTCCACTGACGACGAGCGTCTGACCGCCGCCCTGTCGTACGCCGCGGCTCAGACCTACAAGCCGGCCATCCTGCTCGCCCAGCACCGGCAGTACGCCTTCAGCAAGCGGCGGACGATGTACAACGGGTTCGCCCTGGCCGGGCCGCCGGTCTCCGGCAGTGAGTTCCGGTACAACGGCAAGGTCAAGCTCAACATCCCCGGCTCGGGCTGGCTGGACATGACCGGCAGCCAGCTCAAGGGCATCTCGATCAAGAACCTGTCGTTCGAGGGCAACGCCGAGACCAGCTTCTTCGTCGACAAGACCAACACACAGACGGTCCTGTGGGCGTCCCACCTGGAGAATCTCGGCTTCTCGCTGTTCAAGCACGTCATCTGGGGGGCGCACACCGCCGTGACCCTTTCCGGGTACTGGGACGTCAACAACTGCTACGACACCGAGTTCAAGCTCTGGGGGTCCGACAACAACTACTGGCCGGACGGGATGCTGCTGGACTCCCCCCACCATCCCAAGGGTCAGCGGTACCACATCTGGCTACCGCACCTGAGCAAGAGCAACGTCGGGCCGGTGTTCGTCACCGGCATGCACAACGTCACCCCCATGCGCATCGACGGTGGTCGGGGCGTGATCGTGTCCGGTGCCCGGCTGGAGGCCCAGCAGGGCAACCCGACGTGGGGAAGCCAGCTGGTGATCACCGGCGGCAAGTTCCTGCGGATCAGGGACGCGTTCTTCTTCAACGGCATGGCCAAGCCCGGCGACACCGGCCACCCGGACCGGGCGCACCACCGGGGCATCATCACCATGACCGGCGGCTCCGACGTGGTCTTCGACGGCTGCATCTTTTCCGACGGCGACGGACAGCAGAAGACCTCCACCCCCAAGGGCACCCCGGACCTGTACGTGGCCAAGGGCTCGCGCATCCGGGTGCGCGACCACCAGTCCTCCCAGGCGCCGAAGATCGTCCGTGCGAGCACGGTGTCCGCCAAGGAGTTTCACGTCGACTCCGATCTCCCCGTCACGGTCGGGTGAGGAACCGCGCGGCAAGATCGCCTGGAACGGTACGGTTTCTCCCGGAGGGACCATGACGTATCAGGCGATGCTCGACCGGGCCAGGAAGTTCGAGCGGCAGGGCCGGCCCGGGGAGGCCGCCGCGGTCTATGCCGACGCCGCCGCGGAGATGGAGGCGCGGGGCGACTGGCCGTCCGCGGTCGCGGTGCGGGCCCGGCACGCCCGCGCGCTCGCCGCCGCCGGGAACACTGGCGAGGCCCAACGCGTCCTCGACACGGTCGAACGGGCAGCCGCGTCGATGCCCGGCGAGGTCCGCGCGGGACTGGACGCGCAGGCCGCGCACGTGCTGGCCGCCGCCGGACGGACCGGTGAGGCGGCCCGCCGGGCCTGGGCCGCGATGACCGGGTACGGCTCGCTCCACGATCTCCGACGCGCCGAGACGGCGGGCGTCCACGCGGCCCGGCTCATTCTCAAGGATGCGGGGCCACGCGGGGCGCTGCGGCCGCTGCGTGAGTTGCTGGCGCAGATGCCGCCGGGCGGGGACGGGTTCCGGCAGGTGTCGGCGATGCTCGCCGACGCCGAGCGGCGCCCCGACCGCGACCACGACATCCTCGTCACCGACCCCGAGTGTGCCCCGTGGGGACGGCTGGCGGCGGCGCTCGCGGTCGGCGCGCACCTGGCCGTCGGCAATGGCGTCGCCTGGAACACCCTTGAACATGACGGCAATGACCGGACGCTGCTCGAACGCGACTGGGGCATCACCGACACCGCGAGCTGGCGCGAGCAGGTGGACAGGCTGCTGGACGCCGAGAACTGCGATCCCGCCATCCAGATGGTCCTCGACCGCCGGGGTCGCGGCACCGACCCCCGCGCGTGGCGCGGTGCGATCATCGGGTGGTGCCGGGAGCGGAACATCTCCGAGGACACCGTCCGCGACGTCACCGCCATGTCCGCGACGATCCTGCGGTATGAGTCCCGGTTCCGGGCCGACGGCCTGCTCTCCCCGGATGGGCGAGTCGAGAGCGTGTACGGCTACGACTTCGGGCGAGCCGTGAACATGGCCCGCTGGGGTCTGAACGCGGGTTACTGCGACGCGGAGGAGGCCGAGAAGTGCGTTCTCACCGCCGGTCACCGCGCCCACCAGGTCTATCCGTCGTGGGAGTCGTTCTCCGCCGGGTACATCCTCGGCCGGATGCTCCGCTTCGACGACGGCGAGTTCGGCGAGTGGTACGAGCGCTCGCTCACCGGCCACCGCATCCTCACGGACGACCCGTCCAGCCCTTGGCGCCGCATGACCTGGGGCTGAAAGGCCTCAACCCTCACGCGAGCGCGCCACCAGCCCGCGTGAGGCAAAGCCGAAGGCGAGCCTCACGCGGGCGGATCGCGAAGCGATGACGCGCTCGCCCAGGCACGGTCAGGGCGAACCGCCAGGCGAGTTCTCTTGGGCCGGGTCTGCGATGAGCGCGGTGTCGATCTCGTCGAAGATCGCTTGGCGGTCCGGGGCGTCCAGGGACGAGGCCGTCACCGCATTGCGGGCGAGGGCGGCCAGTGCCGCGCGGTCCAGGCCGAAGACCTCGGCGGCCACGCGGTACTCGCCGGTGAGGGTGGTGTCGAACATGGGCGGGTCGTCGCTGTTGAGGGTGAGGAACAGGCCCTCTTCCAGCATCCGCGGCAGCGGATGCGCGGCTAGATCCGGGACCTGGCCGGTGCACACGTTGGACGTGGGGCAGACCTCCAGGGGGATCTGGGTCTCGCGGAGGTGGGCGATGAGGCGCGGGTCGTCCACGCAGCTGATGCCGTGCCCGATGCGTTCGGCGCCGAGTCCCTCGATGACCTCCCAGATCGTTTCGGGACCGGTCATCTCGCCGCCGTGCGGAAGGCTGCGGAGTCCGGCGGCGCGCGCCGCGGCGAACGCGTCGCGGAACGTGTCCCGATGGGGCGGGCGGCACTGTTCGATGCCCGCGAGACCGAACCCGACCAGCGCCTCCGGCGGGTGCGCGAGGGCATGGTCGAGGGTGCCGCGGGTGCCCTCGGCACCGAACTCGGCGGGGATGTCGAAGACGTAGGCGACGCGTATGCCGTGCCGGGCTCGCGCGTCGCGCGCGGCCAGGTCGAGGGCCTCGGTGATCGCCGGCATCGGCATCCCGGCCCGCTGGTGGGTGTAGGGGGTGACGGTCAGCTCGACGTACCGGACGTTCTGCGCCGCGAGGTCACGGGCCGTTCCGAGGACGAGGGTCGACACGTCCTCGGGCGTCCGGACGAGGGCGGACACCGACTCGTAGACCTCGGCGAAGTGCGGGAAGTCGCGGAACTCGTAGAAGGCGCGCAACTCGCGCTCCTCCACCGGGACAGGGCCGTCGGGGTGGCGGTGAGCGAGCTCCAGGACGGTGGGAACGGAGGCGGAGCCCACGAGGTGGACGTGCAGCTCGACCTTCGGCAGGGCGTCGATGAACGCCTCGGTGGAGGTGGTATCGGTCAACACGCCGCGAAAGTAACAGCCCCCGGACCAGGATCAACAGGAGAATACGCGAAACCTCACACGAAGCTGTCAGGAACGACGCTGCTGCGAATTCCCAGTGTCAAAATGGGACAGTGAGGGCTTCTCGGTTGATCTCGCTGCTCTTGCTCCTGCAGTCGCGGGAGACGATGACGGCGGGCGAGTTGGCGCGGGAGCTGGAGGTCTCGCAGCGCACCGTCTACCGGGACGTGGAGGCGCTGTCGGCGGCCGGGGTGCCGGTGTACGCCGACCAGGGGCGCAATGGCGGGTACCGGCTGCTGGGCGGGTACCGGACGCGGTTGACCGGTCTCAGCCGGGAGGAGGCGGAGGCGCTGTTCCTGTCGGGGCTGCCCGGCCCGGCCGGTGATATGGGCCTCGCCGACGCGGTCGCCGCCGCCGAACTGAAGGTGCTCGCGGCGCTGCCGACGTCGTTGCGGGACGCGCCGGCCCGGGCGGGCCAGCGGTTCCACCTGGACGCGCCGGGCTGGTTCGGAGACGCCGAGCCGCCGCCGCTGCTGCGCGAGCTGGCGCGGGCCGTCTGGGAGGACGAGGTCGTCGAGCTGCGCTATCGCAAGGACCGGGAGGTGGTCCGGACGGCCGAGCCGTACGGCCTCGTTCTGAAGAACGGCACCTGGTACCTGGTCGCGCAGGTGGACGGAGCGGCGCGCACGTATCGGGTGGCACGGGTCGTGTCGGTGCGGCCGACCGGGACGACGTTCGATCGGGACGAGGGCTTCGACCTTGCCGGGTACTGGCGGGAGCAGGCGACGCGTTTCCTGCGCTCGATCCTGCGGGAGGAGGTGACCGTCCGGCTCAGCCCCGTCGGGATGCGGGCGCTGCGGTGGGCGGTCGAGCCGTACGCGGCGGAGCGGGCGGCCGAGTCGGCCGGGCCGCCGGACGAACGGGGGTGGGTGGTGACCACCCTGCCCGTCGAGTCGGAGACCGTCGCCTACTCCGAGCTGCTGCGGCTCGGACCGGAGGCCGAGGTGCTGGAGCCGTCGGGGCTGCGCGCCAGGCTGGCGGACGCCGCCATCCGGCTCGCGGGTCTCTACCAGTAGCCGGCGTCCCTCGCAGGACGTTGGCCTGAGCCTGTCCCGGCCGTCACATTGTGCTCAACCGTACGTGCAGCTTCTGTGCGGAACAGTCCCCTTCACGCCACAGGAACCTGACCGCTAGTGTCCGATTCGTGACGCAACGCAGCTGGTCCCGACCCACTGTCACGGGTCCGCCGCCGCGCGAGCCCCTGCCATCCCGAAGGGACGTGCCATGACCATCGCCAGCGACTACCAGCAGGATGTCGCCAGCTACTGGAACGCCGAACGCAATCCGGTCAACCTGCGGTTGGGCGACGTGTCAGGGATCTACCACCACCACTACGGCATCGGCGAGGTCGACCGGGCGGCCATCGAGGCCGCCGGTGACGCGGGCCGCGAGGAGGCGGTCATCGCCGAGATGCACCGGCTGGAGAACGCCCAGGCCCGGCTGCTGCTCGACCATCTCGGCGATCTCGGGCCCGACGACCGGGTGCTGGACGCCGGATCCGGCCGCGGCGGCTCCAGCATCATGGCCAACGCCGCCTTCGGCTGCCGCGTCGACGGCGTCTCCATCTCCCAGGCGCAGGTCGACTTCGCCAACGGCCAGGCGACCAAGCGCGGCGTCGCCGGCAAGGTGCGGTTCCACCTCAGGAACATGCTCGACACCGGCTTCGAGGCCGGCGACTTCCAGGCGGTGTGGAACAACGAGTCGACGATGTACGTCGTCCTGGACGACCTGTTCGCGGCGCACTCCCGGCTGCTCGCCCGCGGCGGCCGGTACGTCACCATCACCGGCTGCTACAACGACGTGTACGGGCTGCCGTCCAAGGCGGTCTCCAGCATCAACGCCCACTACGTCTGCGACATCCACCCGCGCAGCGGCTACTTCCGCGCCATGGCCGCCAACCGGCTGGTGCCGGTCTCCGTCATCGACCTCACCGCGGCCACGATCCCGTACTGGGAGCTGCGCCGGACGTCCTCGGTCGCCACCGGCATCGAGGAGGCGTTCCTGGAGGCGTACCGCGACGGCAGCTTCCAGTATCTGCTCATCGCCGCCGACCGCGTCTGACCCTTTCGCCCGACGGCCGACCGCCTACCCGAGGACAGGTGAAGACGATGCGCGCGAGACAGCACCAGCCGTGCGGCGCCCCGGGCGAGCGCCGCCCTCCCACCCCGCTCGCGGGCGCGTGGCGAGGGCTGCCGTCCGGACCGGGAACGGCGGCTGCCCGGCTGCCGGCGCTGCTGGCCGCGGCACGCCCCAGCCGGGAGGACGGACCGTTCACGGGTCCGCTGCGCGGGGGCCCGGTCTATGTCGAGAGGCCGTGGGGGGACGGGTCGCACTCACCGCTCTACTGCCCGGCCCCCGAGCGCATCGACGACGCCCTGTCCGACGAGGTGGAGGCGCGGCTGGCGGCCTGGGCACGCGACTGCGGATCCAGCGAGGAGGAGGTCGAGGCGCTGGGCGCGGCCGCTTTCGGCCGGTTGGTCACCCTCGCGCACCCCGACACCGATGATCCCGACGCGCTGCTGGTCGCCGCGCAGCTGAACACCGGCTGGTGGGCGGCGGACGACTACTACGCCGACGACACCGCTCGGGGCGCCGTGCTCGCGCGGCTCCCCGAGCGCCTCGCGCTGGCGATGGCGGCCATGGACCCGATCCCGTCAACGGGGGAACTCACCCCGCCGCTGCGGGAGGCCCTGGACGACGACTTGGTGCTCCGGATGCTGGAAACGGCCGTGGCCCACACGTGGCGGCACGCCACCCCGGCGCAGGTCCAGCGGATCAACTACTCGACCTTCGCGATGTTCGTGAGCTGGACCGCCTACGCCGGTTGGCGGGAGTCCGGGGATTACCCACCCGCGTGGCAGTACCTGGCGACACGCCAGCACGACAGCTTCTACACGTCCATGACCGTGATCGACGTCGTCGGCGGGTACGAGGTGCCGGCCAACCTCTACTACGAGCCGCGCGTGCGCCGCGCCGCCTTCCAGGCGGGCACCGCGAGCGTGATCGTCAATGATCTGCACTCGGTGGCCAAGGACGCCGCCGACGAGACCCCGGTCTGCAACCTCGTCCTGCTGCTCGCCGCCGACCGGGACTGCTCCATCGACGAGGCGAAGGAGATCGCCGTGGGCCTGCACAACGATCTCGTGCGCGCCTTCGAGGACGGGCACCGGGAACTCGCGGGCGTCCCGTCCCCCGAGCTCCAGCGGTTCCTGCGCGGCCTGCGGGCGTGGATGGGCGGCGGCGTCGAATGGCACACCACCAACCCGCGCTACGGCGAGCCGACACCCGCCGAGGACAGCGCCCCGTGACCGGCCTCCCGGTGACCGCCGCCTGGGCGGTCACCGGGAGGGCTCTACCGGTAGCCGGTGACGTCGGAGGGCCGTCCCGCCTCCACGACCTCGACGATGTAGCGCCAGGCGTCGGGACGGCTCCCGTCGGCGTCGGTGAAGCCGTACACCTGGGCCAGTCCGCCGCTGGACAGGGACGCCCCGTTCCAGCGTGCCCGGTCCGGGTCGGCCGCGAGCGCGGCGACGGCCCGGCCGACGAACGTGGGCGACTCGGAGATCGCGAAGTTCGGGACCTTCTCCGTCACGTCGCGCCAGTTCTCCTCGGCGACACCGTAGTTGTCCAGCATCGCCTCCGAGCGCAGCCATCCCGGTGTCAGGGACAGCGCCGTCGCGCCATAAGGCGCGATCTCCTCGGACTGGGCCAGCGCCATCCGGATGACGGCGCTCTTGGCCAGGTCGTAGAAGAACCCCACCTCCTTGCGGTACTTCGCGTTGTACTCGGCGGTCCCGTCGGTCATCTCGATGACGAGCCCGCCGGGCTCGCGGATCAGCAGGGGCAGGGCGGAGTGGCTGGTGATGGCGTGGGTGTCGATGGCCAGCCGGAGCATGTGCAGACCGTCTTCCAGCGACTGCTCCCACAGCGTCTTGCCGAACTCGAAAAGGCGGTCGCCGCCCCAGATGTCGTTGACCAGGACGTCCAGCCGCCCGTGCTTCTTGTCGATGCGTCCGACCAGCTCGGCGACCTGGGCCGGGTCGAGGTGATCGACCGGGACGGCGATTCCCTCGCCGCCCGCGGCCGTCACCCGTTCCGCCGTCTCCTCGATGGTCTCGGGACGGTCCATCTCCGATCGTCGCGACCGGGTGGACCGTCCGGTGCAGTACACGGTCGCGCCCTCGGCGCCGAGCGCGACGGCGACGCCGCGGCCCGCGCCTCGTGTGGCCCCCGCGACCAGTGCGATCTTTCCTGTCAGTGCACGGCTCATGGGCACGATGCTGGCACCGAAACCTGACAGGGGGCGTCAGGGTTTCCGGCGGTTTCCGGCCTAGGTGAAGATGCTCACGCCACCGGGGCCCACGAGGAGGCCGACGACGATGAGGACGATGCCCCAGATCAGGTCGCGCCGGGCGACGATCACATAGATACCGGCGATGACCAGGATCACCGCGATGAGCCAGAGGATTGTCATCATGTCGAACGAGATCCCCACGACAAACCCGTCAAAACACCCAGATCGATATGGACGTCCGAAAACTGGGTTTTGGTGCGGAGGGGGGACGCCTCCCCCCTCCGCCGGGGATAACTGCGATCAAACACGTGTCACGGAAACGTGGCATTCGTGCCGACACCGAGTCTCCCGCCGCCGCGGCCTGCGCGACAGGGACCTCAGGACCATTTGCGGGCTGCCGCAATAGTGCCCCAGGACTAGAGCGGCGTCCCCCTGACGGGTAGGCGCCCGCTGGGAGGGTCCCCGGGATGCGCGTCACCGGCACAGGCGCAGCACGTTGGCCACGATCTGGTACCCGGAACCGCCGGCCGCCGTCAGGATCGACTCGGGGTGGAACTGGACGGCCCACCGCCTGCGCCGCGGATCCTCGATCGCCATGACGACGTCGCCGGTCAGCGCCGTCACCTGGAACCCCTGCACACGGTCCGGAGTGGCGTGCAGGGAGTGGTAGCGGGCCGCGGTGAACTCGTCCGGGAGCCCCTCGAACAGGTCCCCGCCGGTCACCTTCACCTGCCCCGGTTTGCCGTGCGACGGCTCGGGCAGCAGCGCCAGCCCGCCTCCCGCGTGTTCCACCATCGCCTGCAGCCCGAGGCAGACACCGAAGACCGGCAGGTCTCGCTCGTCCAGCGCGTCCAGCAGGGCGCCGGTCGCGAAGTCCTCCGGGCGGCCCGGGCCCGGTGACAGGACGACCAGGTCGGGAGCGTGCTCGTCCAGCATCCGGACCGGGAACCCGTGCCGCAGCGTGACCACCTCGGCGCCGTGCTGACGGAAGTAGTCGGCGAGGGTGTTGACGAAGGAGTCCTCATGGTCGACCAGCACGACCTTCAGCCCGTCGCCCGGGCCCGCGGGCCGCGCCACCGGGTCCTCATCCGGGGGCAGGGCCTCTTTCTGGGACGCGGCGAGCGCGCCCAGCAGTGCGCTGGCCTTGAGGTGCGTCTCGCGCTCCTCTTCGTCCGGGTCGGAGTCGTACAGCAACGTCGCCCCGGCCCGGACGGTCGCGACACCGTCGCGGATCTGGGCGGTGCGCAGCGTCAGCCCAGTGTTCATGGACCCGTCGAACCCGACGAAACCGACCGCACCGCCGTACCAGCGCCGGGGGGACTCCTCATGGTCCTCGATGAACTGCATCGCCCACGCCTTCGGCGCGCCGGTGACGGTCACGGCCCACATGTGGGTGAGGAACGCATCGAGCGCGTCGAATCCCGGCCGCAGCCGCCCCTCGATGTGATCGACGGTGTGGATCAGCCGCGAGTACAGCTCGATCTGCCGGCGGCCGAGGACCCGGACGCTGCCCGGCACGCAGATCCGCGACTTGTCGTTGCGGTCCACGTCGGTGCACATGGTCAGCTCGGACTCGTCCTTGGTCGAGGCGAGGATCGCACGGATCTGCTCGGCGTCCTCCAGGGCGTCCGCGCCACGCCGGATGGTCCCCGCGATCGGGCACGTCTCCACCCGGTCGCCCGTGACCCGGACGAACATCTCCGGTGAGGCGCCCACCAGGTACTCGCCGTCGCCCAGGTTGAACATGAACTCGTACGGCGCGGGGTTGGTCTCGCGCAGCCGCTCGAAGAACACGGCGGGAGCGTCACACCGGCCGTACATGGCGTGCCCGGGCGTCACCTCGAACAGGTCACCGCGAATGAACTTGTCCTTGGCCTCGCGCACCATCTGTGCGTACACGCCCGGCACCGGCTGCGCGGGCAGGTCGGCGGCCACCGGGACGGGGGTCGGCTCGGTCGCCCGCGGGAGGCCCGCGGTGCTCGCCCCGCCGACCTCGAACTCGTAGGACATCCGGTGTGAGGTCTCGCGCTTGCGGTCCACGACGACCATCTCGTCGGCCAGGTGGAGGACGAGGTCGCGCTGATCGGCGGGGCGTTCCACACGGGTCCGCAGCGGCTCGAACTGGAGCGACAGGTCGTATCCGAACGCCCCGTACAGGCCGAGGTGGGGATCGTCGCAGCGGAGCACGTCCGCGACGGCGCGCAGCGCGGTGAAGACCGTCGGCTGGCGGCTGCGCTCCTCCTCGGCGAAGAACTCCCGCGCGGGCGGGACGAAGACCTCGAACAGCCCAGGATCGTCCGCTCGGACCTCGCCGACCTCCCGGAGCGCGGGGACGAGGGCGGGCAGCAGGACCTCGCCGCGCCCGTTCAGCGCGCGCACGGTGACCGTCCGGCCGCGGGCGACGAGCTCCAGGCAGGGGTCGAGGTAGGCCATGTGCCAGCGGCTGTAGCGGCCGGGGTACTCCATACCGGAGCTGAGCACCCCGCCCCGCCTCTCCCCCACGGCGGCGACGAGGGCGTTGAGCACGGCGGACTTGCGCTCGGAGTCGACCGGCGTGGCGGTACGGATCACCCGTACGCCGCCGGCCGTGACAAACTCGCTGGTCAGCGGTTGTTGTGAGACGGTCTCCACCGTGGTGGCCCCTCGTTGTTCGGGCCCTGCACCAGGCGGACGATACGAAGGGGACCGCCGGGTGAGGGCGGTCGCCTGGATGTGTGAACGTGCACGAACCGGCGCCGCCTTAGCAGCGCCACCACCACTGGAAGGTCGCGGTTCGCATGGGGCCGAGGTTACCATGAACCGGAGCGCAAGGGATTACTTACATCACCGGGAGACGGGCCTATGACCAGGGAGAACACCGAGTTCGAGCTTCGTGGGGTGAACCACCTCGCGCTGGTCTGTAGCGATATGAAGCGGACGGTGGACTTCTATCAGGGCGTGCTCGGCATGCCGCTGATCAAGACCATCGAGCTGCCGATGGGGTGGGGGCAACACTTCTTCTTCGACTGCGGCGGCGGCAACGCCCTCGCGTTCTTCTGGTTCCCGGACGCGCCGGAGCCCGTCCCGGGCGTGTCGGCGCCGAAGACCCTGCCCGACCAGGGTGAGCTGCTGTCGGCCGTCGGGTCGATGAACCACGTGGCCTTCGACGTCCCGCCCGAGCGCATCGAGGAGTACCGGGACCGTCTCGTCGCCAAGGGGATCGACGTCGGCGTCCTGCTCAACCACGACGACAGCGAGTTCGGCGTCGCGCGGGACATGCACGACGGCGTGTTCGTGCGCTCGATCTACTTCAAGGACCCCGACGGCATCCTGGTGGAGTTCGCCGCGTGGACGCGGGAGCTGGACCTGCCCGAGGACGTCCGGCACGAGCCGAGGACCGCCGCCGACCGCAGCGTCTGACGCGGTCCGCCCGCCTCGCCCGATGTGTCCCGACCCGCCTCTCCCGCAGGCTGGAACGCTCCCCTCAAGTCGTGCCGCGTCCGAGATCGGCTCGTGACCGCCGGAGGGTTATCCTCGCCCGGCTCGACCATGGCACGGCCCTGCCTCCCCGAACTCCCGCGGGCCATGCGATGGCACGCCCGTGACGAGGAGGACTCCCCTTGGCCTCGACAGAACCCGCCGCCGAACACCCCCCGCCGCGTCCCGCCCGATCCGACCGAAGCGTCTGGAACTGGCTGCTGGTCGTCCCCGTCGTGGTGCCGCTGCTGACGTTCCTGTTCAACGACGACGGCCCCCGGCTCGCCGGCTTCCCCGCCTTCTACTGGATGCAGTTCGCGTTCATCCCGCTCGGCGTGACCTGCACGATCGTCGTCTACCGCATGACCCGGAAGCGAGGTTGAGCGCGTGTCGAGCGATCACCTCACCGAGATCATCGTGTTCGGCGCGCTGTTCCTGCTCGTCAGCGGGATGGGCTTCGTCGCGGCGCGGTGGCGCCGGCCGGGCACCATGCACAGCCTGGACGAGTGGGGCCTCGGCGGCCGCAACTTCGGCAGCTGGGTCACCTGGTTCCTGATCGGCGGTGACCTGTACACCGCCTACACCTTCGTCGCGGTCCCGGCGCTGGTGTTCGGCGCGGGCGCGGCGGGTTTCTACGCCGTCCCGTACACGATCGTCGTGTACCCGCTGGTCTTCCTCGTGCTGATCCGGCTCTGGTCGGTGTCGCACGTGCACGGCTTCGTCACCCCCGCCGACTTCGTCCGGGCCCGGTTCGGGTCTCCGACGCTGGCCCTGGCGGTCGCGGTCACCGGCATCGTCGCGACGATGCCCTACATCGCGCTGCAACTGGTCGGTATCGAGGCCGTCCTGAAGACGATGGGCGTGCACGGGCACTGGCCGATCATCATCGCGTTCGTGATCCTCGCGGCCTACACCTACCAGTCGGGGCTGCGGGCGCCCGCGCTGATCGCCTTCGTCAAGGACATCCTGATCTATTTGGTGATCATCGTCGCGGTGCTGTACATCCCAACGAGGCTGGGCGGCTGGGGCGACATCTTCTCGGCGGCGGAGACCAAGTTCGCCAAGACGCCGGCCCCGAGCGACGGGGTCCTGCTGGACGGCACGAACCAGCTCAACTACGCGATGCTGGCGCTCGGGTCGGCGCTGGCGCTGTTCCTGTACCCGCACAGCGTCACCGGTGTGCTGGCGAGCAGGAACCGCGACGTCATCAAGCGCAACATGTCGGCGCTGCCCGCCTACAGCTTCGTGCTCGGGCTGATCGCGCTGCTCGGCTTCATGGCCATCGCCGCGGGCATCACGCCGGTCGTCACCGATGGCAAGGCCGACACCAACACCGTCGTCCCGCTGCTGTTCGACACGATGTTCCCCGACTGGTTCGCGGGGGTGGCGTTCGCCGCCATCGGCATCGGCGCGCTGGTGCCGGCCGCGATCATGTCGATCGCCGCGGCGAACCTGTTCACCCGCAACATCTACAAGGAGTACATCCGGCGCGACGCGACCGAGCGGCAGGAGGCGGCGGTCAGCAAGCTGGTCTCGCTCGTCGTGAAGGTCGGCGCGGTGGCCTGCATCCTGTTGCTGGACCCCGAGTTCTCGATCGATCTGCAGCTCATCGGCGGCGTCATCATCCTGCAGACGCTCCCCTCGGTGGCGCTCGGGCTGGTGACCCGCTGGTTCCACCGCGGCGCGCTGATCGCCGGCTGGGCCGCCGGGCTCCTGGCGGGCCTGTGGATGCTGTACGAGATCCCGAACGTCGCCAAGAAGAAGGAGCACTTCGGCGGCTCGGCGTTCAAGCTGAGCGACCTCGGCCTGGACACCAGGATGACGGTCTACGTGGGAGTGCTCGCCCTCGCGGTGAACCTGCTGGTCGCCGTGGCCGGGACGGTGGCCTTCAGGGCGGCCGGGCTCGCCGACGGCGTGGACGCCACCCGGCCCGACGACTACTTCGCCGATGAGAACGATCCGAAGATCAAGCAGATGGAGCTCACCGGCTCCACCTGACCGGGCCCACCCCCGGCCGATCCGTGGCGAGCCCCGCGGGGCTCGCCACGGATCGGTCTTTTCCGGGGTCTCGACTCCCAGTAAATAAATAGGATACTTTCCTAATCATTTCGTTGAGACCGACGCCGATCCGACCCCGTGACGGCCCGTACTCCAGGAATGCGGTACCCCCATGAAGGTCCCGAACAGACCCGTCACGGCCGTCGCGGCCGTCGCGCTCACGGCCGCGCTCGCCGCGGCCGTGGCGCCCGGTGCGGCGTCGGCCGCATGTCATCCGGAAGCCCGCGCCCTGCGGATCACCTACCAGCCGGTCGACCACACGGTCGCCAACGCCCAGTACCACCTGGCCCGGCTCACGCTCGACAACCGCGACCGTCGCTGCGCGCTCGGCGCGGACGGCTGGGCCATGTACTTCAACAGCCCCCGGCTGCCGGCCGCGCTGCTGCCCGGCGCGGCCGGTGAGACCGGCCGCAGGCAGCTGGCCGACCAGGGCTTGGCGGTGGACCGCGCGGACGCGGCGCGCAGCGGCGACTTCTACACGCTGAGGCCCGCCGCCGGATTCAGACCGGTGCCGGCGGGCGCGCGCAGGACGATCGACTTCACCATGCAGATCTGGGTGACCCACAAGTCGGACGCCCCGGCGGGCTGGACCATCGCGTTCGACGGCGGCCAGGCGCGGTGGCTGCCCTCCAAGACGCTGCTCGACCCCACCGACCCGAAGCAGACCAAGGCGTTCTCGGGCGACAACCGCCCGGTCGAGACGGCGGCGACCCGGTTCACCGCGAACACGGCGCGGCCAGAGCGGCTCGCACTGCGCCAACGGCTCGTCCCGCAGCCGCTCACCGCCACCGCGTCCGGCGGAACGGTCGCGATCGGCGGCCGGTCCCCCGTGTCGGCGCCCCGCGCCCTGCGCGGCGAGGCCGGGTACCTGCGTTCGGCGCTGCGGGACGTCGCGGAGGGCCGGGGCGAGCCGATCTCCCTGGCGGTGGATCCGCAGCTGGACGTGGACCGCGATGGCGAGGCCGACGCGGAGGGCTACACGCTCAACGCCACGTCCGCGGGTGTCCGGATCGTCGGGACGGACCGCGCCGGGGTGCTCTACGGCGTACAGACGCTCCGGCAGCTCGTCCCGCCGGGCGACTACCGGGCCGCGGCGGCCGGCCGTGCGCACCCGACGGCGGAGGTACCGCGTGCCGCGATCGCCGACGCGCCACTGTTCGGCTACCGGGGCCTGCACATCGACGTCGGCCGGCACTTCGAAACCAAGCAGACCATCCAGAAGTTCCTGGACCTGATGAGCTTCACCAAGCTCAATCGGCTGCACCTCGGGCTGACCAACGACGAGGGCTGGCGGCTGGAGATCCCCGGGCTCCCCGAACTGACGGGCTTCGGGTCCCGCCGCGCGTTCGACCTCAAGGAGACCGGGGCGCTGCACCAGGGCATGGGGTCGGCGAACGACCTCGGCGACGGCGACGGGATCGCGGGCAAGCCGCGCGACGCGACAGAGGCGAACCTCGGCCGGGGACCCGAATACCAGGGCTACGAGCAGGCCATGCAGAACTTCGCCGGAAAGGGCGGCGGCTTCTACAGCGTCCGCGACTTCCAGGACATCCTCCGGTACGCCGGCGAGCGGCATATCGAGGTCGTCCCGGAACTGAACTTCCCCGCGCACGCGCGGGCGGCGGTGCAGTCGATGGAACGCCGCCACCAGCGCACCGGAGACGACGCCCACCGGTTGCTGGACCCCGCGGACACGAGCCGGCACACGAGCGTCCAGGGCTACACCGACAACCTCGTGAACCCCTGCCTGGACAGCACCTACACGTTCCTCGACAAGGTCGTCTCCGAGCTCGGGGAGATGTACCGCACCGCCGGTGTCCCCCTCGACCGGATCAACATCGGCGGGGACGAGCCGCCGGGACCGCCGGACGGCTGGTGGTCGGGGTCCCCCGCCTGCAAGGCGAACCCGCGGACCGCCGGGAAGTCGGGCGAGGAGCTGAAGGAGCTGTTCTTCACGCGCTGGAACGCCATCGCGCACAAGGCGGCGCGGGCGACCGTCGGGTGGGAGGACATCACCGATCCCGCGCGCCCGTTCCGCCTCAAGGGGTTCACGCCTTTGCCGTGGCAGAACGTCTGGGGCTGGGGACGCGAAGACTGGGCGTACCGGTTCGCGAACGAGGGCACCCCCGTGGTCCTCGCCCACGCCACCAACCTCTACATGGACCTGGCCTACAACAAGGACCCGGACGAGCCCGGCTACTACTGGGCCGCCTACGTGGACGAGAAGAGCACCTTCACCTACCAGCCCTTCGACGTGTACGCCAACGCCGTCGAGGACCGCTGGGGCAACCCGATCAAACCAAACCCGGCCTGGACGAAGCTCACCCCCGAAGGGCGCAAGAACATCCTCGGGATCGAGGCCCAACTGTGGGCGGAGAACGGCAAGACCCCCGAGATCCGCGAGTACCAGGCGTTCCCCAAGCTCCTCGGCGCCGCCGAGCGCGCCTGGAACCGCGACACGCCGGCTCCCACCGGGATGGACGCCGCGTGGAACACCTTCTCCAACACACTCGGCCAGGTCACGCTCCCCCTCCTGTCGTTCTACCGACCGGTGGGGCTGCCCGGCACGGGCGTGAACTACCGGATCCCGTTGCCCGGCGCGAAGCTCACCGGCGGGGAGCTGACGGCGAACGTCCGGAACCCGGGCCTGACCGTCGAGTACTCGACCGACGGGACGCGCTGGACGCCGTACGGCGGGCCGTCGAAGGTCGGCGCGTACGCGATGACCCGCACCCGCGGCGCCGACGGGCGCACCAGCCGCATCTCGCCGGTCGGGGTGCCGGGCTGGCGGGCGGAGACCGCCTACGAGCCCGGCGCGCTGGTGACCTACCAGGGCGAGCTGTTCCGGGCGACCCGCTCCGGTACCGGTCAGGTGCCGGACCTCTCCCCCGGCTCCTGGGCCCTCCTCCAGTGATCCGCCTGACGGTGATCCCACGACGGTGATCCACTGACCGGGACGCGCCGCCGGGCGGTCACGCCGCCCGGCGGCATCGGCGGATGCCCCACCATGTGACCCATGTCATACAACCGCGGGCGGCTCCGGAGAGGTCCCCCTGGTGTGAACGCCTCGATCTCCGACCCCGTCGAGTTGACGGTCGTGATCCCCGTCTACAACGAGCGTGCGCGGCTGCCCCCGACCCTCGACCGGGTCCGGGCGCACCTGGACGGGGGGCCGGACCGCTGGGAGCTGATCGTCGTCGACGACGGCTCGACCGACGGCAGCGCGCGGCCGGTCCGGGCCGCGGCCCGGCGCGACCCGCGGGTCCGCCTGCTGCGCACGCCCGCCAACCGCGGCAAGGGGCACGCCGTGCGGACGGGCGTGCTCGCCTCCCGCGGCCGGCTCGTGTTGGTCACCGACGCCGACCTCGCCACCCCGGTGGAGGAGCTGGCCCGGCTCCGCGACGGGCTCGCGCCGGGTTTCGCGGCGGCCATCGGCTCGCGGGCGGGCGCCCACCGGCACCCGCTGCGGCTGGCGCCCGCGCGCCTCGGCCGGCTACTGATCCGGGCCCTCGCGGTGCGGGGGATCACCGACACCCAGTGCGGCTTCAAGCTGTTCGACGGTGGCCGGGCCCGCGCCGCCTTCGCCGTGGCGCGGGTGGACGGCTGGGGCTTCGACGTGGAGATCCTCTGCCTGTTCGCCCGGCGCGGATGGCCGGTCGCGGAGATCCCAGTTCGCTGGACGCACCGCCCAGGGTCCAAGATCCGTCCCGTGGACTACGCGAAGGTGCTCGGCGAGGTCGTCCTCGTCCGGCTGCGGCACGGCCGGAGGCCGGCATGACGGCCGAGGCGCAGGCGCCGCCCCGCGCGGACGTGGCGCGGCCCCGGTACCGGCGGCTCAGCGGGCGGGAGACCGACCTGGCGATCACCGCCGGGTTCCTGCTGGCCGCGTTCGCCGTCCTCGGGCGGCTGTGGGCCGACCCGGGCCGCCGCTACCTGGTCGACGGCGGCCAGGACCAGACGCAGTGGGAGTGGTTCTTCGCGGTCACCGCACGGGCCGTCACCCGCCTGGAGGACCCGTTCTTCACCACGCTGCAGAACTATCCCGGCGGCGTGAACCTGATGGCCAACACGGTCATGCTCGGGGTGTCGGTGCCGCTGACGCCGGTGACGCTGGTGTTCGGCCCGTCGGTGACGTGGGCGCTGGTGCTGACGCTGGGCCTCGGCGGAAGCGCCGCGGCCTGGTACCGGTTGCTGCGCCGCCACCTGGGGGCCTCGCGGGCCGCGGCCGCGGTGGGCGGGGGCTTCTGCGGTTTCGCGCCACCGGTCATCTCGCACGCCAACGCCCACCCCAACTTCGTCGTGCTGGCCGTGATCCCGTTCATCATCGGGCGGCTCGCGGGGCTGGCGCGCGGGCAGGGCCGTCCCGTCCGCGACGGCGCCGTGCTGGGCCTCCTCGCGGCCTACCAGATCTATCTGGGCGAGGAGGTGCTGCTGCTCACCGCGACCGGGCTCGCGTTGTTCGCGGTGGCGTACGCGGCGTTCCGCCCGGCGGCGGCACGGGCGGCGGCGGCACGGCTCGCGGCGGGGATCGGCGTCGCCCTCGCGATCTTCCTGCCTCTCACGACCTACGCGCTGGTCTGGCAGTTCTTCGGCGCCCAGAGCTACGACGGGCTCGTGCACCATCCGTCCGGCAACGACGTGACGGCGATCACCGCCTTCGCCCGGCAGTCGCTGGCCGGCCACCAGGCCGTCCCCGGGCCGCTGGACGCGAGCCCTACCGAACAGAACGCGTTCTTCGGCTGGCCGCTCGCGGTGCTGGTCGGCGCGCTGGTGGTGTGGCTATGGCGGGAAGCGCTCGTCCGGGCGCTGGGCGTGGTGATCGGCGCCGCCGTGCTGCTGTCCCTCGGGACGGAGGTGACGGTGGACGGGCACCCGACCGGCGTTCCCGGCCCGTGGCGGATCGTGTCGAAGCTTCCGCTGTACGAATCGGTGATCGAGTCGCGGTTCACGCTGCTGTGCGTGCCGGCCGCCGGAATGCTGCTGGCCCTCGGCGTGGACCGGCTCCTCGCCGCGGCGCCCGCGGGGACGGCGCACGCGGTCCGGGTCCGGTTGTTGTGCTGCGTCCTGCTGGCCCAGGCGCTGGTCCCGATCGCGCCCAAGCCGCTCGCCGCCGAGGACCGGCCCCCGGCCCCCGCGTTCTTCACCGACGGGACGTGGCGCCGCTACGTCCGCCCCGGACGGACGCTGGTGCCCGCGCCATTGCCCGACGTCCCGGACGCGACGCCGTTGCACTGGCAGGTCGAGGCCGGGCTGGCGTTCCCCGTACCGGAGGGCTACTTCATCGGCCCGTTCGGCCCCGGCCGCGAGGGAGGGTACGGCGCGGCGCGGCGCCCGACGTCCGACCTGCTGGCCAAGGCGAGGGACGCCGAGACGCCGCCGGTCGTCACGGACGCCGACCGGGCGGCGGCCCGCGCCGACCTCGCGTACTGGCGGGCCGACGTGGTCGTACTCGGCCCGAACGGCAGGCAGCAGGTGCTGTACGACGTCCTGCGGGAGCTGCTGGGCCAGGGCAGGTACGAGGGCGGCGTCTGGTTGTGGGACGTCCGGCACTTGACCGCCGGGGCGGGGTGACCGGGGGTGGACGCCGAGAGCGCGACCTTCCTGCCGTCCGCGGCCGTCTCAACGGACATGAGGAGGACGGCGAGGACGGGAAGGAGGACGGCGGTGCGGGCGGCCGACGAGCGCGAGTACGTGGAGTACGTCACCGGCGCGCTGCCCGGCTTCCGGCGCATCGCGCACCTGCTGTGCCGCGACCCGCACCGCGCGGACGACATCGTCCAGACGGCGCTCACCCGGCTGTACGTGCATTGGCGGCGCGCCCGCGCGGCCGACGACATCGACCGGTACGTCCGGGCGATCCTGGTGCGGTCGTTCCTCAGCGAACGGCGGCTCGCGTGGGCCCGGGTCCGGCTGACCGGCGCGCCCGTCGACACACCGGGGCTGGCGCCCGTGCCGGAGGCCGACGTGGAGACGCGGGCCGTGGTGCGCGCCGCGCTGGCACGCGTGCCGCGCAGGCAGCGCGCGGTGCTCGTGCTGAGGTTCCTGTGCGATCTGCCCGTCGCGGAGGTCGCGGAGATACTCGGGTGCTCCGAGGGCACCGTCAAGAGCCAGACCGCGCACGGGCTGGCGCGCCTGCGCGCCCTGATGGGCGGGCAGGACGCGGCCGTACCAGCGAAACCGCCCGGGGCCGGCCATCACCGGGGAGAGGGGTAGCACCGTGGACGAGCAGGAACGCGACGCCGCGCGGCTGCTCGGCGCGCTGCGGGACTTCGAGGCTCCCGGCTCCGCGGCCGCCGACCTGGGGCGTGCCGTCCGGTCGGGGCGGCGCAGGGCGCGCGCCCGCCGTGCCACCGCGA
>NZ_BCQT01000025.1 GCF_001552215.1 Actinomadura macra NBRC 14102
CCACCGCCGTCGCGGTGGCCGCCGTCGTCGTGGCGGCGGCCCTGGCCGGGCGTTCCGGCGGGGCGCCGGAGCCCCGGCCCGCCGCACCGGCCGGGTACTTCGATCCGCAGCGGCGCGCCTTCACCGTGGGATCGGCGGGCGGGTTCGCACCGGAGTCCTACCGGCCCGGACGTGACGTCCAGCGCATCATGCTGCGGGTGGAACACCCCGGCGGGGCGCTGCGCGCGGATGGGGTCGTGGAGATGTATCCGGCCGGAGCGCTACCGCCTGGAAGCGGCGGGCGTACCCCGGCGGGACGGCCCGCGCCGGACGTCCACGGGCACCGCGCGTACGTGCTCGCCACGCCGGTGCTGCGGGCCGGGGCGGTGGAGCTGGCCTGGGAGTGGAGGCCCGGGGCATGGGGCTTTGTGTCCCTGAGGGGGCCAGGCGCCAACGAGACGCGGGCGCAGCGGGTCGCCCAGAGCGTGCTGCCGATGGGCGGTCAGGCGGGACCGTAGGAGTCCTCAGGACCCGGAGGTGCGACGGGGATACCGGACGCGGCCGCCGGCAGTCCGCCGAGGATGAGGTCGGCCAGGCCGTCCACCACGGCCGCCCTCGGGACCTCGCCGTCGTGGTCGAGCCACCAGTCGCCGGCGGTCTGCACCATGCCGACGATCGCGTGGCCCCACACATAGGCGCGGGTCCGGTCGGTCAGCTCACCCTCGGCGATCATCACCTCCGCCAGTTCTCGGCTCACCCCGCGGATCATCGTGCTCATCGCGCTGCGTGTGGCGGCGTCCTCCGCGCTGGCCCGATGCATGAGGAAGCGATAGAGGTGAGGGTTCGCCGAGATCGTCGCCAGGTAGGTGTCGATCGTGGAGCGGGTGCGCGAGCGGATCGGGACGTCCTGGGAGAACTCGGCCCTAATACCCTCGATCAGCTTGCGCGTGTGCCGTTCGGCCAACGCCTGGTACAGCCCGCTCTTGTCGCCGAAATGCCGGTACAGGATCGGCTTGCTGATCCCCGCCTCCGCGGCGATGGCGGCCATCGACGTACCTGGCCCCTCCCGCTGGATGACCCGGTCGGCGGCCTCCAGCAGGGCGCGGCGCCGGGCGGGATCGCGCCGCGATCCCGCCCCCGCCTCCGCGTCGGTCATCATGATCCAGAACCTATCTTGGGGGTGTTACCCGGTGACAAGACCGCAGCGGTGGCCTATCGGCCGTGTCCCCGCCCCGGCTAACGGACGGGCAATCCCATGACGGTGCGGCCGATGACCAGCCGCTGGGTCTCGCTCACAACAACCTCACCTTCTGCGCTCGTGGCGCACTTGAAAGGCAAGCTCAGCGCGGCTACCAGACGATGGGTCCGCTTTGGGGGAGCTTGGATCCGGCGACGACTACGTAGGGAACGGTGAGAGGGGTGTTGTACGGGCTGGCCATAGGCTTAGCCAAGCCGTTCTGACTGGGGCCGGCCTGCATGAAGTCCGGCTTGATGAAGCCGTTCTGCACGGGGTCGGCGACTTCCTTGGTCGCCGGGGAATGCCTGGCGGCCAGCATGAGCGCGGCGGCCAGCAGCACCCCCAGCAGCAGGAATAGAGGGAGAGACTGACGGACGAGAGATTTCCGCATGAGTACCCAACTTCGCATCGGATCGACTTCCTCGACAACCGGCATTCGTCGCCCAACGCCGAGCGGATGGGATGTTTCCTACAAGAGGTGGCATCCGATTGCTTCTGCAGCCCGACCCACCACGTCCGGCCACACACTGGGCACCGAGCCGACACGCGCCGCGCCCGAACCTCCTGGCCGGTTCCTGCCGGCGTCCGGCCCGCCTGGCCTGTTACGGACAACCGCCAGGCAAGGTCCTGGATGAACCCGACGAGCCGGGCGAGGCCGCGACACGGACGCCAACGCCACTGCGGGCAGCTCGTTGCCTCCTACTGGGCCAGCCCCGCCCCGGACGCCGCTCGGCATCGGTGGTGCCCGAACTCAAACGACTCGGCGCGGCTCACCTTCGCCCCGGATCTGTCGTGAACGCGGGTCCGCACGGGCCTCTCCCCGGTCGTCAGGCTCCGGGGCACGCCGTCGCGCCGTGCGACGGTCGCGGATCAGCGCGCGTCGTCGCCTTGCTCACAGCCGGCGGCGCAGCCGTTGTAGATGTTCCACACGAGTGCCATGAACGCCAGATAAGCCGCGATGGCGCCGAGCATGCACAACACCATGAGGGGCGGTATCCAGCCGAGCCAGACGCAGCCGGCCAAGCCGACGATGAACATGGCTGTGGCTGCTGCCATGAACGTGATGAGCAGGGCCAGGCAGATCGCCTGACAGGTCTGGGGCGATTCCTCTCCCGCGCCGGCAGATCCGGCGGACAATAGACGCTCCACCGCACTGATCAGCACGGGATCACGCTTGACAGCGTCGGTCAGCGTGTCGATCTGCGTTCGCTCGTTCATGGAACGCAGCTCAGGGAACGCGGTGACGAACTGTTGGGCCGCATCCCGCACGCGCAGCGTCAACGCCCGGGCCTCGGCCTGCGTGATTCCGGCCAGCGCGCCGAGATCTCCGAACTGCGCCTCGCGGTTCGCCTCGCTGTTCCTGCGAGCATCCGCGCGCAGCGCGTTGGCCTTGTCCACGTACCCACGGCGCCGCTCATCGTCCAGGTCCTTGACGACGGCCGCCTGGCCGGAGAACAGCTCCATCGCGGCCGCCACCACCTGCTGAAACGCCGGATTCTGCGCCATCCGATGTGCGATGTCCTCAGTCACGGCTCCTCCATCGATCGACCGAAGATCACGCCCTCCAGAAAGGCGGGGTCGTGACCTGTGACCTGCATTGTGGTTCGGATGCGAAGTCACGGAAATCCCCAACCCGAGCCGAGCCCATCAGCAGCACTGATCGCCACCCAGAAGCGGGGTTGATGCTGGACTGGAACGGAAATCGCCGTTAGCCACGGCCGTGTGAGCGTCGGCGTTAACGATCCGCCGCTTTCGTAGGATCACGACCGGGGCGTTGGCGAGGGCGCGTCGCTGTCCGGTGAGAGTCGTTGAGCAGCTGATTGTTCGTGCAGGTCCGCCACTACCGGACGGGCAACCCCGTGACGGTACGGCCGATGACCAGCCGCTGGATCTCGCTGGTCCCCTCGAAGATCGTGAAGATCTTGGAGTCACGGTGCATCCGCTCCACCGGATACTCGCGGGTATAGCCGTTACCGCCGAGGATCTGGATGGCCTCCTCGGTGACGTACACCGCCATCTCGCTGGCCATCAGCTTGGCCATCGAGCCCTCAGCATTGTCGAAGTCCTTGCCGGTGCGCGCCATCCACGCGGCCCGCCACACCATCAGCCGCGCGGCGTCCAGCCGGCACTTCATGTCGGCCAGCTTGAACGCGATGGCCTGGAAGTCGCCGATCTTCCTGCCGAACTGCTCGCGCTCCCGCGCGTATCCCAGGGCGTAGTCGTAGGCGGCGCGGCCGATGCCGAGGGCCATCGCGCCGACGGACGGCCGCGTCGTCTCGAACGTCTTCATCGCGGCCTGGCCCTTGGAGCTCTTGCCCTCGCGCGCCCGCGCGATGCGCTCGTCGAACCTCTCCTTGCCGCCGACGACCAGGCGGGACGGCACCCGCACGTCCTCCAGGATCACTTCGGCGGTGTGCGAGGCGCGGATGCCGTGCTTCTTGAACTTCTGGCCCTGCGTCAGCCCGGGGGTGTTCGGCGGCACGATGAAGCTGGCCTGGCCCCGGCTACCGAGGTCGGGGTGGACGGAGGCCACGACGACGTGCACGTCGGCGATGCCGCCGTTGGTCGCCCAGGTCTTGGTGCCGTTCAGCACCCACTCGTCCTTGGCCTCGTCGAAGACCGCGCGGGCCCGGATCGAGCCCACATCGCTGCCCGCGTCGGGCTCGGAGGCGCAGAACGCGCCGAGCTTGACGTCGTCGGCGGATCCGAACATCTGCGGCACCCACTCGCTGATCTGCTCGGGCGTGCCGACCGCGGCCACGGACGCGGCGGCGAGGCCGGTGCCCACGATCGACAGGGCGATGCCGGCGTCGCCCCAGAACAGTTCTTCGAAGGCGACCGGGATGCCGAGGCCGGTCGGCTCCAGCCACTGGGTGGCGAAGAAGTCGAGGGAGTAGAGGCCGACCTTGGACGCCTCCTGGATCAGCGGCCAGGGGGTCTCCTCCCGCTCGTCCCACTCCTGCGCCGCGGGACGGATGACGTCCCGGGCGAACTCGTGGACCCACTCCCGGACCTCGTGCACGTCCTCGCTGGGCTCCAGCGAGAACGGCGCCGGCTCCGCGCTCGTCATGACCAATTGACCCTCTTTCCAATACGACTGTTACCAACGGTAGCAGCGCGGGGTGCCGCCGCGCGTGACACCGTGGCCGGAGTCACAGCGGGCGCGGTGCTGGAGTCACTGCGGGCGAGGGGCGGCTGGTCAGCCGCGGCCGGACGTGAACGACCGCGCGGCGGCGTACCCGGGCACCTCGATCATCGGCGGGCGCTCGCCCACCGCGACGTCGCTGGTGCGCGCGTCGTGCCCGTCCGGGGCGCGGCGGAACTGGGTGAGGGCCGTGGCCGGCGCGCCGAGCGGGACCATCCGTCCGTGCCGCTCCAGCCGAGACCAGGCGGTGAGCATGATCTGGCCGGACATCTCCCCGAGCGCCTCGGTGGACTGGTGCGAGTGGACGCGGCGGCCGAGGTCGACCTGGGCGATGGCGTCGAGTCCGGAGTCCTGGAAGACGTCCAGCAGCAGGCCGAGCTCCACGCCGTAGCCGGTCACGAACGGCAGGCGCTCCAGCAGCGCGCGGCGCCCCGCGTACTCCCCTCCGAGCGGCTGCATCACGCCGGCGAGCAGCGGCCAGTGCAGGTTGATCAGCGGGCGCGCGACCAGCTCGGTCACCCGGCCACCGCCGCCCTCCACGCGCCGCCCGCCCTCGACCAGCGGACGGTCGTAGCATCCCTTCACGTAGCCGATGGAGGGATCGGCGAGCAGCGGCCCGAGCAACCCCGTGACATAGGACGAGGTGAACCCGCGCAGGTCCGCGTCCACGAACACCACGAGGTCACCGCACGTCGCGGCCAGCGACTTCCACAGCGCCTCGCCCTTGCCCGACATCCGCCCGTGCTCGGGCAGGACGGCGTCCTGGGCGACCACCTCCGCCCCGGCGGCCGCGGCCACGTCGGCGGTCCGGTCGGTGGAGCGGGAGTCGACCACGACGATCTCGTCCACCAGCGGGATCCGCTCGACGAGGTCGGTGCGGATGGACGCCACGATGGCGCCCACCGTCGCCTCCTCGTCGCGTGCGGGGAGCACGACGCTGATCCTCGCGGCCCCCTTCGCGGCCAGCAGGGCGCGCGGCGGCCAGTCGCCCGCCGCGCTCGTACGGCGACGCAACCACGAAGCGACCTCAGGCAGCACGCGCTCTCCTTCCCCTGCGGACCGTCCCCGACCGAGCGTCCTCTTACCAGGAAACGCCAGATCCCCCCAGATCATTCACCCTTGGCGCGATAAGGATCAGCCATCCCAGAGAGTTAACAGCGCCACAACATGCCGGTCATTCGGCGGCGTGCTTGTCCAGGAACTCGTAGACGTCGGCGTCGTCCACGCCGGGGAACGCCCCGGGTGGCAGGACGGACAGGACGTGCGAATGGGCGCGGGCGGACGGCCAGGCCATCCCCTCCCAGCGGTCGGACAGCGCCTTGGGCGGGCGCTGGCAGCAGTCGCCGTCCGGGCAGGCCGACTTGACCCGCCGAGTCGTCTCCCGGCCGCGGAACCAGCGCGAGTCCTCGAACCGGACCCCGAGCGTGATCGCGAAGTCGCGCTCGTGGCTCGGGTCGACGTGCGAGAGGCACCAGTACGTGCCGTTCGGGGTGTCGGTGTACTGGTAGTAGACGGAAAAGCGGTCCTCGGCGGTGAAGACGTGCCGCCCGGCCCACGCGCGGCACATCCGCTGGCCCTCGATCGCGCCGTCCTCGTCCTGCGGGAAGGCGAGCCCGTCGTTGGCGTACGCCTTGTAGATCGTGCCGTTCTCGTCGTTCTTGGTGAAGTGCAGCTGAAGGTCGAGGTGGTGGGTCGCGACGTTGGTGAACCGGTGCGCGGCCATCTCGTAGGAGACCGAGAAGACGTCGGCGAGGTCCTCCACCGACAGGTCCCGCGCGGTCTTGGCCTCCTGCAGGAACGGGACGACGCTGCGCTCGGGCATCAGGATCGCGGCGCCGAAGTAGTTCGCCTCGACGCGCTGGCGCAGGAAGTCGGCGAAGTCGCGGGGCTGGTCGTGGTCCAGCGCGATGTGGCCGAGGGTCTGCAGCAGGATCGTCCGGGGCGTGTGCATCCCGAGCTGCTCGCGCTCCAGGTAGATCCGCCGGTTGCGCAGGTCGGTGACGGACCGGACGGAGCGCGGCAGGTCCTGTACGTACTGCAGGCTGAAACCGAAGTGGCCGACCAGCGTCATCAGGAGCCCCTGCGACACCGCGCCGCGCCGGTAGCCGACCGCGTCGAGCGTCTGCGCCGCGATGCGCTCGATCCCGGCGAAGTGGTTGCCGCGTTCGTGCATCTGACGCCGCAGCTCGGCGTTGGCCTTGCGCGCCTCCTCCGGGCTCGCGGTGGGCTTGGTGCGGCTGCGCTTCAGCTCCCCGTACAGGGCGAGGATGTGCTCGATCACCTCGTTCGGCATCCGCTTGCCGACCTTGAGGTGCGACAGCCCGAGCGTGCGGTACAGCGGGTCGCGCTGCGCCTCCTCCAGCGCGATCTCCAGCTGCGCTCGGCGGCTCGGCGGCTGGCGGCGCAGCAGTTCCTCCACCGGGCACTCCAGCGCGGCGGCGAGGGCCTGCAGCAGCGACAGCTTGGGCTCGCGCCGGCCGTTCTCCAGAAGGGAGAGCTGCGACGGGGCACGGCCGACGCGCTCACCGAGGTCCGACAGCGTCATGCCGCGACCGCGCCGCAGATGGCGAAGCCGCTGCCCGAAGGTGACGAGATCTACATCACTCGTCAAGTTGAGGGGTTCTTCTGGCCGCAAGGTCGTCACCGCTTCATGATAGCGGAAATTTCGCAGTTCTTCTGCTACCGGTGCGTTCATCAGCGGCACGCGATCTGGGCATAGTCGACGCAAGCACCCAGGGGACGACACGGAAGGGCAGAAGATGAGCGACAGTCGCCTCAAGGGCGCAGCCGATGAGCTGCAGCGTCAGTGGGACACCGATCCTCGGTGGAAGGGCATCGAGCGGACCTTCACGGCCGAGGACGCCGTGCGGATCCGGGGCTCGGTCCAGGAGGAGCACACCCTCGCGCGCCTCGGCGCGGAGCGCCTGTGGACGCTGCTGCACGAGGAGGACTACGTCCACTCGCTCGGCGCGCTGACCGGACTTCAGGCCGTCCAGCAGGTGAAGGCCGGGCTCAAGGCCATCTACCTGTCCGGCTGGCAGGTCGCGGCGGACGCCAACCTGGCGGGCCAGACCTACCCCGACCAGAGCATCTACCCGGCGAACTCGGTCCCGGCGGTCGTGCGGCGCATCAACAACGCGCTGCTGCGCGCCGACCAGGTCCAGTGGGCCGAGGGCGAGGGCGGCACGCACTTCCTCGCGCCGATCGTGGCCGACGCCGAGGCGGGCTTCGGCGGCGTGCTGAACGCCTTCGAGCTGATGAAGGGCATGATCGCCGCCGGCGCCGCGGGCGTGCACTGGGAGGACCAGCTCGCCTCGGAGAAGAAGTGCGGCCACCTCGGCGGCAAGGTGCTGATCCCGACCTCGCAGCACATCAAGACGCTGAACACCGCCCGCCTCGCCGCGGACGTCTCCAACGTGCCGTCACTGATCATCGCGCGGACCGACGCCGAGGCCGCGACACTGATCACGACGGACGTGGACGAGCGCGACCGCGAGTTCCTCACCGGCGAGCGCACCGCCGAGGGCTTCTACCGCGTCCGCAACGGCATCGAGCCCTGCATCGCCCGCGCCAAGGCGTACGCGCCCTACTCCGACCTCATCTGGATGGAGACCGGCACCCCGGACCTGGAGCAGGCCCGCAGGTTCGCGGAAGCCGTCAAGGCCGTCTACCCGGATCAGATGCTCGCCTACAACTGCTCGCCGTCGTTCAACTGGAAGGCGCACCTGGACGACGCGACCATCGCCAAGTTCCAGCGCGAGCTGGGTCACATGGGCTTCAAGTTCCAGTTCATCACCCTGGCCGGCTTCCACGCGCTCAACTACGGCATGTTCGACCTGGCCCACGGCTATGCCCGCGAGGGCATGACCGCCTACGTCGAGTTGCAGGAGCGCGAGTTCGCGGCGGCCCAGAAGGGCTTCACCGCGGTCAAGCACCAGCGCGAGGCCGGCACCGGCTACTTCGACCTGGTGAGCACCGCGATCTCCCCTGAATCCTCCACGACGGCGCTGAAGGGCTCCACCGAGGAGGGCCAGTTCCACTGATCCAAGGGCAGGTCCCCTGATCAAGCAGCGCTGATCCACCGAGCCGGCCCCTCCCCCAAGACCGAAGGCCCCCGCGTCCCTACACCCGCGGGGGCCTTCTGGCTCGTTCCCACCTGCGGCCACTTTCGGCTGCCCCCTCGACTTCTGTTAACAACCCGGGCAAATTAGGCACGCTAGTGATCACTCAAGGGAGAGGATCCTCCGATGGCGCTGCGCCACCCCCGGTTCATGAGACCCCGGGCGACCCCCGGGCGAATGTTGCCGCTCGCCGTCGCCGCCGTGAGCGTCGTCACGCTCGCGCCGGCCACCGCCGCCTCCGCCGACGTCCGGTTCACTCCGGGCGCCCCCGGCGTCGGCGACGCGTATTTCCCCCTGGAGGGCAACGGCGGGTACGACGCCCGTCACTACTCGCTGAACCTGCAGTACGACCCCGACTACGACCAGCTCGACGGCACCGTGACCCTCACCGCCACGGCCACGCAGAACCTGTCGAGCTTCGACCTGGACCTGTCCGGCATGGACGTCGAGCGGGTCAAGGTCGACGGGAAGAACGCCACCTACAAGCGGCGCGGCCAGGAGCTGGTCATCACGCCGGGCAAGGGACTGCGCAAGGGCAAGTCCTTCACGGCGGTCATCACCTACGGCGGCGTGCCGCAGACGATCGTGGGCTCCCCGATCGTGTTCGGCTCCCCGTACGGGTTCCTGCACACGCCCGACGGCGCGTTCGTCGGCGGCGAGCCCAACGGCGCCTCCACCTGGTTCCCGGTCAACGACCATCCGAGCGACAAGGCCACCTACGACTACACGATCGCGGTGCCGAAGGGGCTGCGAGCGGTCGCGAACGGCCTGCTGACCGACACGCAGAACACCCTCACCTCCTTCAGCCGCCGCCGCGCGGCGACCAACGCCAGCGTCTTCAAGTGGCGCGAGGACAGCCCGATGGCGAGCTACCTCACGACCATCGACATCGGCAAGTGGGAGATCAGGGAGGGCCGGACGCCCGGCGGGCTGCGCAACTACACCGCCGTCGACCCCGAGCTGGTCGCCACCCAGCCGGACGCGGTGAACTTCTTCTTCAGCAACACCAGCGAGGCGACGGACCTGTGGGCCAAGACCTTCGGCCCCTACCCGTTCAACACCACGGGCGCCATCGCCGATGACGCCCGGTTCAACGGCGAGCCGCTCGGCTTCTCTCTGGAGACCCAGGGCAAGCCGGTGTACTCGGCCGTCCGCAACACCGGGACCATCGCGCACGAGCTGGCGCACCAGTGGTTCGGTGACAGCGTCTCTCCGCAGCGCTGGAAGGACATCTGGCTGAACGAGAGCTTCGCCACCTGGGCCGCGTGGTACTGGGCCGAGAAGCACGGCGGTGCCACCGTCCACGACGCGGCCATCGCCACCTACAACTCGCGTCCCTTCCCCGACCCGGCGGGACGCCCGTTCTGGTCGGTCGTGACCGCCGACCCGCAGCGCGACACCATGTTCAACGCGCGGGTCTACAGCGGCGGCGGCATAGCCCTGCAGCTCCTCCGGGAGAAGATCGGTGACGAGAAGTTCTTCACCCTCCTGCGGACGTGGGTCGCCCAGCACCGCCACGGCAACGCCACCACCGAGCAGTTCACCGCCCTGGCCGAGAAGGTGTCCGGGCAGGACCTGACCCCGTTCTTCAAGGAGTGGATCTACTCGCCGACCAAGCCCGCCCTTCCCCAGGGCTAACCGTTTCCGTTAGCACAGACCGCCGTGCAGGCACGGCGGTCTGTGCGAAATTACATGGTCCCGGCGTGCCGCTCGATCTAGGGTCTCGGCAAGTGGGGGTTCTACCGTGGGTCTGGTATTACGGGTTCCGCCGGCACACCGCATACCCGGTCGGCTCGCTCGCCGAGGCGCTGACCAACACAGCTTTCGGCTTCATGCGCGCGTATGTGCTGATCGCCCTCTGGCATGAGCGACCCTCCCTCGGGGGGTATGACGTGACCGATGCGGTCACGTACTGCTTCGTGACGCAGGCCCTGATCGGACCGATCCAGATCTTCGGCGGGATGGACCTCGCGCAGCGGATCCGCACCGGCGACGTCGCCATCGACCTGCACCGCCCGGTCGGTCTGCAGGGCTGGTGGCTGGCGGACGACCTCGGCCGCACGACGGGGTCGCTGGTGCTGCGCGGTGGTCCGCCGCTGCTGGCGGGGGCGCTGGCGTTCCCGTTCCACTGGCCGGGTCCGGCCGGGCTCGCGGCGTTCGCGGTGGCCATGCTGCTCGCCGCGCTGGTGAGCTTCGGGATGCGCTATCTGGTGGCGCTCGGCATGTTCTGGCTGCACGACGACCGCGGGCTCAACGCCATCACGCTGGTGATGTCGCTGTTCTTCTCCGGGATGATCCTGCCGCTGGTCGTCTTCCCCGGGCGGCTGGGGGAGGTCGCGCGGGCGCTGCCGTGGGCCGCGCAACTCCAGGTGCCCGCCGACGTGTTCCTCGGCCAGTACAGCGGGACTGACCTGCTCGGAGCCCTGACGTTCCAGGCCGCGTGGGCGGTGGCGCTGCTCGCCGCGGGACACCTGCTGACCCGGGCGGCGCGGCGGAAGCTGGTGATCCACGGTGGCTGAGCCGGTGGGTGCGGCCGCGGCGAGCGCCCTGCGCTCCTACGGGCTGCTGGCCTGGACGTGGACCCGCGCCGCCGCGCAGTACCCGGTGTCGATGATCCTGCTCGGTCTCGCGACGGCCGTCGTCAGCGGGCTGGACGCGGCCGCGATCGCGCTGCTGTTCACGCGCGCCCCGCGCATCGCCGGGTTCGACGCGTACGAGGTCCTGTTCCTGTACGGCACGTCCGCGCTGTCGTTCGCGATCTCCGACATCCTGTTCAGCACCACCGAACGGCTCGGCCAGCACGTACGGGAGGGGACGATCGACGCCATGCTGGTCCGGCCGGTGAGCCCGCTGATCCAGGTCGCCACCGAGGAGTTCTCGCCGCGCCGCTTCGGCAGGCTCGTCCCGGCGGTGGCCATCCTGGTGCTCGCGCTGGCGCGGCTGGAGGTGCCGTGGACGCCGGGCCGGGCGGCGCTCGTCCCGCTGATGGTGCTGTCCGGGACGGCGATCTTCGCGGGGCTGTGGGTGCTCGGGGGCGCGGTGCAGTTCGTGCTCGTCGAGAGCCACGGCGCCACCAAGTCGCTCACCTACGGAGGCGGGTTCCTCACCCAGTATCCGATGACCATGTTCGCCCGCGACTTCGTCCGGGGCGTGACGTTCGTCGTGCCGCTGGCGTTCGTCAACTGGCAGCCCGCGCTGTACGTCCTGGACCGCCCCGACCCGCTCGGGCTGCCCGAGGCGGTGCGTTTCGCGTCCCCGGCGGTCGCCGTCGCCGTGTGCGCGGTGGCGGCGGTCGCCTGGCGGGCGGGGCTGCGGCACTACCGATCGACAGGAAGCTGAGGGCCGTGCCGATGATCGAGGTCGAGGACGCCGTCAAGTCGTTCACCGTCCGGACGCGGACCAGGGGCCTGCGGCGGCGGGCGCGGACGACGCTCCGCGCGGTCGACGGGGTGTCGTTCGCGGTCGAGCCCGGCGAGTTCGTCGGCTACCTCGGCCCGAACGGCGCGGGCAAGTCCACGACGATCAAGATGCTGACCGGCATTCTCACGGCGTCGTCGGGAACGCTGCGGGTGTGCGGGCTGGACCCGTCGCGGCGGCGCACCTCGCTCGCGCGCCGGCTCGGTGTCGTGTTCGGCCAGCGCACGACCCTCTGGTGGGACCTGCCGCTGCGCGACAGCCTCTCTCTCGTCCGGCGGCTCTACCGGGTGGAGGGGTCCGCGCATCGGGCGCGGCTCGCCGAGCTCACAGCGCTGCTGGAGTTGGAGCCGTTCCTGGACACGCCGGTACGGCAGCTCAGCCTGGGGCAGCGGATGCGCGGGGACCTGGCCGCCGCGCTGTTGCACGACCCGGAACTGCTCGTCCTGGACGAGCCGACGATCGGGTTGGACGTGGTGAGCAAGGCGACCGTGCGCGATTTCCTGGAACGTATCAACTCCGAGCGGGGAACCACGATCCTGCTGACCACGCACGATCTCGGCGACATCGAGCGGCTCTGCCGTCGCGTCATGATCATTGATCATGGCCGGCTGGCCTATGACGGCGGGCTGGACGAGCTGCGCCGGACCGTGGACGCCGACCGGGTGCTGGTCGTCGAGCTGGCCCGGCCCGGCCCGCCGATCAGTCTGGACACCGCCGGAGCCGGCCGGATCGAGGCCGAGCGGGTCGAGGGACCGCGGCAGTGGCTGCGGCTGCCGCGCCCGGCGAACGCCGCGGAGGTCGTCGCGGCGCTGGCGCGGCGGCACGAGGTCCGCGACATCGCGCTGCGGGAGGCCGGGATCGAGGAGGTGCTCGCCGGGCTCTACCGGGGCGACCACGCGTACTCGTGCTCGGGTCGTCCGGTGGCGCCGTAGCGCAGCGTCACCTCCACCCGTCCCGCCTGCGCCAGCCCCGCGAGGTAGCGCTGCGCCGTGGCGCGGGAGATCCCGACCTGGTCGGCGATCTCGGCGGCCGAGCGCGGCGCCCCGGCCTCGCGCAGCGCGTCGGCGATCAGCCGCGTCGTCACCGGGGACCGTCCCTTGGGCGCGGGCGGCTCGGTGTGCAGCGGCGCGTACAGCGCGCGGAGCGCATCGTCCAGGTCGGCCTGGGAGAGGTCTCCGCCGGCGTCCAGGGCCCCGCGGCAGCGGGCGTAGGCGGCGAGGCGCTCCCCCAGCGCGGCGGCGGTGAACGGTTTGATCAGGTAGTGCAGCGCGCCGTGCCGCAGCGCCTTCCGGACGACGGTGGCGTCCGCCGCGGCCGTCGCCATGATGACGTCGGCGTCCAATTCGGGCAGCAGGCTCAGGCCGGAGGCGTCCGGGAGGTAGACGTCCAGCAGGACGAGGTCGGGACCGAGCTCCGCGGCCATGGACCGGGCCTGCTCGGCGCTGTGCGCGAGCCCGGCGACGCGGAAGCCGGGTAGTGCGTCCACGAATCCGGCGTGGACCTGCGCCACCCGGAAGTCGTCGTCCACCACGAGCACGCCGATCATTGCACCGCCTCCGCTCCGAGCACCCCGGGCAGCCTGGCGATCGCCACCGCCCCCCATCCGTCCTGCGCGTCCCGCCCGTCGGGGTCCGCGAAGCTCACCTCGCCGTGCCGGGCGCGGGCGGTGCGCCGGGCGAGCCCGAGACCGAGCCCGCGCGGCCGTCCGGCCACCGCCTCGCGGGTGGAGACGCCGTCGTCGAAGACGGCTTCGAGAAGTCCGGGAGGCAGCCCGTCGCCCGAGTCGCTGACGGTCACGTGCAGGTCCCGGCCGTCGCCGAGCAGCTCGACCTCGACGCGCGCGGGGCGACGCTCGCCGAGCCGCGCGGCCTCGACGGCGTTGTCGACGAGGTTGCCGACGACGGTGGTCACATCCAGCGCGTCGGCGACGCGGCCTGGCACGTAGCTGCCCGCTCCGATCTCCAGCCGGACGCCCTTCTCGGCCGCGACGGCGGCCTTGGCCGACAGGAATGCCTGCAGGTAGGGGTCGGGCAGCGGATCGGGCAGGTTCTCGGGCGCGGGGGCGAGCCCGCCCGAGTCGGCCATCAGGGTCCCGATGTAGTCGGCGGCCTCCTCGCAGTGCCCGAGGTGCAGCAGCCCGGACAGGGTGTGCAGCCGGTTGGCGTACTCGTGCCGCTGCGCCCGCAGCGCGTCGAACAGCGTCCGGACGGAGTCCAGTTCCCGGGCGAGGGTCTCCAGATCGGTGCGGTCGCGCAGCGTGATGACCGCACCGAGGTCACGGCCGTCGCGCCGCACCTCCCGCCGGTTGACCACAAGGACCCGCTCCCCCGCCGTGACGAACAGGTTGGCCGCCTCGTGCCGCCCGGTCAGCACCTCCCGGAGCGTTCCGCCGGCGGCGAGGCCCGCGGCGGGCGCGCCGTGCTCGGGGGTGGTGCCGAGCAGCCGGGACGCCTCCACGTTGCAGACGGCGACCCTGCCGTCCGGGTCGATCGCGACCACCCCCTCGCCGACGCCGTGCAGCACCGCCTCCCGCTCGTGCACCAGTTCGACCAGCTCGTACGGCTCAAGGCCAAGCGTCTGGCGTTTGAGCCGGCGGCCGATGGCGGCGGAGGCGAGCACGCCGAGCAGCACGGCCGCCGCGACGAACAGCGACATGTCGCGCAGCACGTGGCCGAGCTCACGGTCGATCGCGCGGGCGTCGAACCCGACGCTGACCTCGCCGAGAATCCTCCCGCCCGGCCCGTACAGCGGCACCTTGCCGCGCGCCGACAGGCCGAGCGTCCCGCGCTCGACCCGGACGACCTCGTGCCCGGCGAGCGCCTGCGACGGGTCGGTGCTCACCCGGCGGCCCACCTGCCCGGGCGTCGGGTGGGAGAAGCGGATGCCGCGGTTGTCGGTGACCACGACGAACAAAGCCCCGGTGCGGACGCGGACGCGCTCGGCCCGTGCCTGCACCAGGTGCCCGGGGTCGCCGGCGGCGACGGCGGCGGCGATCTCGGGGTCGACGGACACGCTGCGCGCCACCGTGAGCGCGCGCTGGCCGTACTGGTCGCGCAGTTCCCCGTCCAGCATCCAGCCGGTGAGCCCGTAGCCGACGCAGGCGACGATGACGACCACGGCGACTTGGAGGATCAGGACCTGCCTTGCGAAGGAGATGCGCGGGCGGACCGACATGGGGTGTCACCGTAATCGATGAACGCCCGGCCGCCCAGCCCTGTGTGAGCAGAACGAGCACAAGTGGCGGGAACGCGCTCAACGTGGGGATTCGCGGCTTGCGAGCACATCGCGGGCAAGGGTTCCGGTGCCCCGGCCGCGTTCGTACGGTCACGGCATGCCCAAGCGAGCAACCACCCTGGGCTCCGTCATCGAGCTGGACGGGGCCACCAAGCGTTTCAGGTCGGCGGGCGGGGGCGTGCACACCGCCGTCAGGGACCTGCACATGTCCGTGGGGGCCGGCGAGTTCGTGGCCGTGGTCGGCCCCACCGGCTGCGGGAAGTCGACCACGCTCTCGCTCGTGTCCGGCCTGGAGCCGGCGTCGGAGGGCCGTACCCTCGTCCACGGGCGACCGGTGGACGGCATCCCCGAGGGCGTCGGCTACATGTTCCAGAACGACGCCGTCCTGCCGTGGCGGACCGTCCTCGGCAATGTCGCGGCCGGCCCTCGCTATCGGGGCGCGTCCAGGCGCGAGGCCCGTGAACGCGCCCGCGACTGGGTGGAGCGGGTCGGCCTTGCCGGCTTCGAGGGCTACTACCCGCACCAGCTGTCCGGCGGCATGCGCAAACGCGCCGCCCTTGCGCAGACACTGGTGAACGAGCCGTCCATCCTGCTGATGGACGAGCCGTTCTCGGCCCTGGACGTCCAGACGCGCGGCCTCATGCAGGACGAGTTGCTGCGGCTGTGGTCGGGATCGGGGGCGGCGGTCGTGTTCGTCACCCACGACCTGGAGGAGGCCCTCGTCCTCGCGGACCGGGTCGTGGTCATGACGGCGGGCCCCGCCACCGTCAAGGGGATCTTCGAGGTCCCACTGGAGCGGCCCCGCGACGCCGAGGAGGTCCGCCTGACGGCGGAGTTCCTGGACATCTACCGGGAGGTCTGGGAGTCGCTGCGCGAAGAGGTCCAGATCACGCGGGAGAGGGGCAGCGGCCATGCGGCCTGACACCGAGGCGACCGAGGCGGGCGCGATGGTCCGGGAGATCGTGCCCTCCCCCGTGCCCTCCCCGGCGGCACCGGGGGACGGCGAGCGGGCGGCGGTCGCGCGGATGCGCGCCGCCGGGCTGCGCCGGGTACTCGGCATCAACGGCGTGCGGGTCCTGCTCGTCGCGGCGTGGCTTGGCTCGTGGGAGCTCGCGGCCCGACATTGGATCGATCCGTTCTACTACTCGATGCCGTCCAAGATCTGGGAGCGGCTCGTCGACTGGTTCACCGACGGCACCTCGCAGGGCTCGATCTGGGAGCAGATCTCCTACACGCTGCAGGAGGCGGCGGCGGGCTTCGCGCTCGGTGCGGCCGGCGGCGTCGTGCTCGGCATCCTGCTCGGCCGCAGCCGTTTCCTGTCGGACGTGTGCGCGCCGTTCATCAAGGCGGTCAACGCGATCCCCCGCATCATCCTGGCGTCGCTGTTCGTGATCTGGTTCGGCCTCGGCATGCAGTCCAAGATCGCGACCGCGTTCGTGCTGGTGTTCTTCGCGGTGTTCTTCAACGCCTTCCAGGGCGCCCGCGAGGTGGACCGGAACCTGGTCAACAACGCCCGGATCCTCGGCGCGGGACGGCTCCAGGTGCTCTGGACGATCGTGGTGCCGAGTGCCACCTCGTGGATCCTCGCGTCCCTGCACTCGGCGTTCGGCTTCGCCATCATCGGCGCGATCGTCGGCGAGTACAGCGGCGCCGACAAGGGTCTCGGGCTGCTCATCAACCACTCCCAGGGCACCTTCGACTCGGCCGGCATCTACGCCGGCATGATCATCATCACCGTGCTGGCCCTGCTCGCCGAGTGGCTGCTGACCCTGCTGGAGGGCCGGCTGCTGCGCTGGCGTCCCCCGGCGTCCGGCCACGACGTCCAGATCTGACCGTCCCGGAGGAGAACCATGCGCACCACCTCGCGCACCAGCGCCCGCACCGGCCGGCGCGCCGGCCGCACACGCGCCACCACCGCGGCGGGCCTCGCCGTCGCCGCCGCGTTGTCCCTGGCGTCCTGCCGCGACTCCCGTGGCGGGGGCGCGGGCGACGCGTCCGGCGGCACCGTCAAGATCATGGTCGGGGGCATCGACAAGGTCATCTACCTGCCCGCCAAGCTCACCGAGCGGCTCGGCTACTTCAAGGAGCAGGGGCTCGACGTCCAACTCCTCACCGAGCCCGCCGGGGCACAGGCCGAGAACGTCCTGATCTCGGGGGACGTGCAGGGCGTCGTCGGGTTCTACGACCACACGATCGACCTGCAGACCAAGGGCAAGTGCGTGCAGAGCGTCGTGCAGATGGCCGACGTGCCCGGTGAGGCCGAGATGGTGTCGGCGTCCAAGGCGGGCCCGCTGTCCTCCCCGGCGGCGTTCAAGGGCAGGAAGCTCGGCGTGACCAGCCCCGGCTCGTCCACCGACTTCCTCACCCGGGCACTGGCCGTGCGCAACGGCGTGAAGACGTCCGACTACACCACGGTCAAGGCGGGCGCGGGAGCCACGTTCATCGCCACCCTGACCAACGGCGGTATCGACGCGGGCATGACCACCGACCCGACCATCGCCAAGCTCGTCAGCACCGGGAAGGCCAAGGTCATGGTCGAGATGCGCACCGAGGCGGGCACGCGCAAGGCGCTCGGCGGGCTGTACCCCTCGAGTTCGCTCTACATGGACTGCTCGTACGTGGGGTCGCACACCGAGACGGTGCAGAAGCTCGCGAACGCGTTCGTCAAGACGCTGGGCTGGATCGACCAGCACACGCCGGCCGAGATCGCCGCGAAGATGCCGGCCGACTACGCGGGCGGCGATCCCAAGCTCTACGAGAAGGCCGTCGGCGACTCGATCAGCATGTTCAACGGCGACGGTGTCATGCCGCCGGAGGGCGCGAAGAACGTCCTGGAGGTGCTGGCGCAGTTCTCGCCGAACGTCCAGGGCAAGAAGGACACCGTCGACCTGTCCAAGACCTACACCACCCGGTTCGTCACGCAGGCCAAGCAGTAGCGGACGGGGTGGTGGGCGGACCGGTCCTGGCGGGCCGGTCCGTCACCGCTCGACGGCGGAGTAGTACTCCGCTTCGGCCGGGTCGTCGTCGTGGTCCGGACCCCAGCGGCGCGGCGCCCAGGCGGGCATCAGCAGGGCGAAGCCCATCATCCCGTAGACGCCGGAACCGAGCAGCATGCGCAGGCCGGAGTCCATGTCCCCCGCGGGCGGTACCTTGGCTGGCAGGTCCAGGACGCGGCCAGGGTCGACGAGGAAGTAGGCCGACGCCGCGAGCAGCGCGAGCGCGGGGACGAGCGAGACCATCGGCGACGCCCACCGCGCGACGATGACCACGCCCATGACCAGTCCCACGGCGGCGAGCAGGGCGAAGGCCCCGTAGATGCGGGTGCGGTCGGTGATCTCCTGCCCGGTCCCGTCGAAGGACTGGCCCGCCTGCACGTAACCCCAGGCGGCGCCGTAGACGAGCGCGGGGGTCAGCAGGACACCGAGGACGAAGCCGAACGCGTGGCGCACCGCGCATCACATCCCATCGGACGCGCCCGCCCCCGGGCGCACCTGGTTCCCGTACCGGGCCGTCAGTATCGGCTCCATCAGAACATGTTGATCCGAAAAATCGCAGTAAATCGTGAACATGCGGTATCGGGGAGTGATCTTTGGGTACGGGCCCCGGGAGAGCATCGTCACTTTGCCGAGGTCCGTAAACTCCCCCGCCGCGCCGGACGTCGAACCTTTCAAGATCAATAAATATTCGGCGGCGCGCCTGTGTGAACATCCTCGGCCCTTTCGGCAGACATGAGAGGGAGAGGGCCGGGATCGCACACGCGCACACGGGGGACCAGTGATCGAGTTGATGGAACGGGCCATCGGCACATCCGACGGCGGCCGGACGAGAGCGCCGCGAACGGCGACACGGGTCGTGGACGGGATCACCGACGGCCTCGTGGTGCTGTTCGCTGTGTGGACCGTCATCTACCATCTCGGGCTCCTCCTGGAGCCGCCCACCTCGGCCCTGCTGGCGTTCTGGCCGGTTTCGGCCATCGCGGTCGCGCTGCTCTACGCGCGCCGGAGCCGCTGGTGGGCCGCCGGCCTCGGCTGGCACGAACCTCTCAGGCGGAGCAAAGGGGAACCGCCGCGCGCGCTGGCCATGGTCGCCATCGCGGCGGGCCTGGTGGCGGGGACGTGCGCGGGACTGCACCCGGTCGGCGCGCCCTGGTGGTGTGTCTGGGCGGCGGGACTCGTCAGTGTCGCCGCCTCCGGCGCCTGGCTGCTGCTCCGCCTCGGACGGGCGTCGGACCCGGACGACGCCGGTGACCGGGACGGGGCCGGCGCAGACACCGGGGAAGGGCCCGACATCCGGTGGGGGACACCGCTCGCGCTCCTCACCGGCGTCGGCTTCGCGGTGGCCTCGCTGTTCCTCGTCAACACCGACGGGGACGACGCCTACTTCGTCTCCCGGTCGGTGGCCACGGCCGCGTCCGGCCGTATCCCGCTCAAGGACGTCATCTTCAGTGCCGGGACGACGGGCCCGATCGCCGGTGAGCCGCCCGTCTCGTCAATCGAGGTGCTGGTCGGGGCTTTGGCGCGGGTACTGCACGTCCCCGCGGCCTCGTTCCTGTGGTACGCGGTGCTGCCCGTGGTCACGTTCCTCGCGGTCTGGTCACTGTGGCGGCTGGTGCGGGCGTGGGCGCCGCGCAGGGCGGCGGCCTGCTTCGCCGTGGCGGCCATCTACCTGCTGTGGGCGGGCGAGGGACGGGCGTCGTTCGGTTCGTTCCACCTGCTGCGGATGTGGCAGGGCAAGGCCGTGTTGGTGTCGGCGCTGATCCCGCTCCTGTACGTCTACCTCACGCGGTGGGCCGAGCGGCGCAGGCGCGGGGACCTCGCGCTGCTGGCCGCCGCCGGTATCGCCGCGGTCGGCCTGACGTCGTCGGCGGCGTTCGTCTTCCCGCTGGCGGCCTGCGCCGCCGTCGTGCCGCTGCTGGCGGCCGGACGGTGGCGCACCGGCCTGGCGGCGTGCGCGACGATGGCCTACCCCATCGCCGCCGGGATGACGGTCATGCTGCTGCACTCCGACACCAGCGTGCGCGGCGCCGTCCACAACGGACCGGTCACGTATCAGTGGGTCCTGCTCCAGTCGACGCTGGGGGTGCTCGCGGGGTGCGCGCTGTGGCTCTCGCCCTGGACGGCCCGCCGCGGCGTCCCGGCGCTGATCGGCGTGGGCATCGCCGTGCTGGTGACGATCACCGTTCTGCCGGGCGTGCTGAGGGTGGCGGCGGACCTCTCGGGCGCCGGGCAGGTGCTCTGGCGGACGATGTGGATCGTCCCCGCGCCCGCCCTGATCGGGCTGTTCGCCGCCGTACCGGTCCCGGACGCCTGGCGGACGGCTCCCGCACGCCTCGCCGCCGCCGCGGTGCCCGCCGCCGCGCTCGCCGCCGCCCTGATCATCGGCGGCATGCCGGTGTGGTCGGCGTCGAGCGGCTCGTTCGTCGCCGATCGCCCTTCCTGGAAGTTGCCCGCCGACCAGGTCGGAACGGCGCGCGAGGTGGTGCGGGCCGCGAGGCCGGGCGGCGTGGTGCTGATGCCGACGTCCTTCATGCGAGCGGTTCCCATGCTGACGGCGGACGTGCACGCGGTGAACCCCAACCCGCACTACCTGGCGATGCTTCCGGCGCCGTCGCGGTTCATCGAGGACCGGCTGCTGCTGAGCACCGCCGTGCGCTCGCCCTACAGCCCCAAACCCGAACCGCGCCGTCTTCGCGAGGCACTGCGGCGTGTCGGTGTCGAGGTGGCCTGCACGTGGCCCCGCGACAGGCGCACCCAGAACCTGCTGGCCCGCGCGGGATACCGCGACCATCGCCGCATCGGGAAGCTTGTTTGCTCGTTCCCGTCCAGAAACTAACCGTTTCGACCGCGTCTGTCCGGGCATCGGCGTTCCATTCGATCCGACGCACGTTGGAGGACAGACATGTCGACCGCCATCCTGGTCGTCATCGCCGTCGTCGTCATCGCCGCCCTCGTGGCCGCCGCGCTCCTCGCCCGGACCGCCGCGCGGACCCGGCGGCTCAGACGGCGCTTCGGCCCCGAGTACGACCGGGCCCTGGAGACCCACGGCGGCCGAGCCGCCGCCGAGCGGGAACTGGAGTCCCGCGAGGAGCGCCACCAAGGCCTCGAACTGCACGACCTCGACCCCCGGCAGCGCGAGCAGTACCGCGAGCAGTGGATCCGCGTCCAGGAGCGGTTCGTCGACGCCCCCGAGGCAGCCGTCGAACAGGCGGACGGGCTCGTCACCGTCGTGATGGGCGAGCGCGGCTACCCCACACGGGGTTTCGAGGAGAAGGTCGCCCACCTGTCGGTGGAGCACGGCCGGACCCTGGACCACTACCGGCGCGGGCACGACATCAGTGACCGCGCGAAGGGCAAGCAGGCGTCCACCGAAGATCTGCGACAGGCGATGGTGCACTACCGCGCCCTGTTCGAGGACCTCTTGTCCGTCCCCCCGCACGACCGGGCCGCCGAAGAGCCAGCCGCCGAGTCCGCGGCGGGCGAGCAGACCCCGAGGAGCTGACCCGATGGCAAGCGAGAGACCCGATACCGCGGCGCCCGCCGCCGGACCCTCCACCGGACCCGCCGCCAGGCAGGCCGCCGGCCGACGAAGCGGCGGCGTCCCGGCGCCGACCGCGGACGAGCGCGCCAAGGCCGCGGGGACGGCCGAGCCGGGCGCCGCCGGTGACACCCATGTCGCCGGTCCCCCACCGCCGGCCGGGGACGCGCCCGAGCCCGTCCCGGACACCGCCCCCGACCCGCTACCGACGGCGGGTGCCCGCCGCGGCGGAGCGCCGGCCCGCGGCAAGCCACCGGCCTCCGACGACCCCCCGTCTTCCGCGAGGCCACCCACGCACGGCGAGGCTCACACGCCGGGCGAGCGGCCTGGGCAGTTGCTGGATGCCGCCGAGGCCGACCGGTTCCGGGAGCGCTGGCACGTGGTCCAGGCCGGGTTCGTCGACGACCCGGCCGCGTCGGTCCGCGCGGCGGACGAACTCGCCGCCGAGGCCGCCGAGGCCATCGGGCACGCGCTCACGGCACGGCGACGGGCGCTGTCGGCACGGCGGAAGGACGACGGCGGGAGGGACCGGTCCGACGACACCGAACGGCTGCGGCTGGCGCTCCGCGACTACCGGACCCTCCTCGACCGCATCGTCAGCTGTTGAGGAACGTGTAGACGGCTTCGCGCCCCTGCGTGCCACGCTCGCGGTTCTGGATGGAATGGGCGGCGCCCTTCACCACCACGAGCGTGCCGCGCGGGGCGCGGCGGAGCTCCTCATAGGCCCATTCGAGGGGCGTGGACAGGTCACGGTCCCCGTTCAGCAGCAGGATGGGCACCGGCGGTAGTTGCGGTCTCCGGGGCTCGGCGGTGTGCCGGGACGCTGGCCAGGGGAGGCAGCTTTGGACGAAGCCGCCGCCCACCGCGGAGTCGGCCGTGAAAGGCCAGGTGGCACGGGTGGGCAGACGCTCGCGGGTTCGTTCCAGGATCGCCTTTCGGCCGGCGAGCGGCGCCTCGGAGGTGCCCCAGGGGAAGTGCCCGTCACCGCACAGGGTGGCGACGTGCAGGCCCTGGCTGTAGTCGGCGGGCCTGCCCCCTCCCGAGTCCAGCATCCCCAGAAGGCGGTCGAGCCGCGCCGGCTCCCCGTGCCGTGCCTCATGGAACGCTGAGACGACGTCTCCGGTCCCGGCGGGCAGGCCGCTGCCGGGGTTCGGATTCCGGTAGGTGGGGTCGACGAACTCGTAGGTGACGAGCATGTCCCAGATGCGCACGTGGTCCGCGCGACGCCGTGCCAGCCAGGCCAGGTCCTTCGCCGGGTCGAAGCCACAGGCGGGGGCCGCCCGGCACGCGTCCCGCAGGACACGCGCGGTCGCGCGCAGGCCGGTGAGGTAGAGCATGTCGTCCCGCTGCGGGTCCACGTGCGGGAGCACCGAGTCGAGGACGAGCCGGTTCACGTTGTGCGGGTAGAAGGCGGCGTATGTCGCGGCGGTCATGGTGCCATAGGAGACACCGTCCAGGGTCATCTTGCGGACGCCGAGCGCGCGGCGCAGCAGATCGAGGTCACCGACGGTCTGGTCCGTCGTGTAGTAGTGGCGGCGGTCTCCGAGGATCCCGGCGCATTCCCGCACCGCCGCACGGGTCGGCGCCTCGATGTCGGTGCCGCCGACCTCGGCCTGGAGTCTCGGGCAGTCGAGCGCGCCGGCCTCACCGGTGCCCCGCTGGTCGATCGTGACGAAGCGATAGTTCCTGGTCAGTTCGGGCATCCGCCGCTGGGAGATGCCGCTGATGAACGGGACGCCGGGTTGTCCCGGGCCTCCGGTCAGGAACAGCAGCACACCTCTCGGCGCCGTGACGTTACCGCCCGTCGCCACCTGGAGCCTCAACGTGCCCTTGGACGGGTCCCTGTGATCGAGGGGCACGGTCAGGGTCGAACAGGTGAAGCCGGGCTGTCCGGCGCAGGGATGCGGGTCCTCCAGTCCTGGTCCGGGAGTGGCCGGGGGCGCGTGGGGTGCCGCGGCCGCCGTCGCCCCGCCGGACGCGGCGAGAGCGAGGGTGAGGGCGAGCACCGCAGGGAGACGCGATCGCATACGGAGATCATCTCTCTGACGGGGCCGGGCACGGGCGTCCCTCGCCGGAAGCGGTCAGCGACCGGGCCGCTCGTCATGGCATGCGGCGAGGTGAATACTGAACCGTCGTTCGGTACGGCTCTGAGCGGAGGATCCACGGTGTCCGACAAGTACGCGATGACCATCGACGGCGCGGCGGTGCGGGCGCCGGACACGTTCGGTGTGGTCGACCCGGCGACGGGCGAGGTGGCCGAGCGGGCGCCCGAGGCGTCCCGGGCGCAGCTCGACGCGGCGATGGCCGCCGGCCAGGCGGCCTATCCGGCGTGGCGGAGCGACGAGGCGGCGCGGCGCAAGGCGCTGCTCGCGGCGGCCGACGTCATGTTCGCGCGGGCGGAGGAGATCGGCCACATCATCACGCTGGAGCAGGGCAAGCCGCTGTCCGACGCCACCATGGAGGTCGTCGGCGCCGGTGTGTGGCTGAAGTACTACGCCGAACTGGAGGTGCCCGTCGAGGTCATCCAGGACGACGACAGCGCGCGAGTCGAGATCGTCCGCCGGCCGATGGGCGTCGTCGCGGCGATCACGCCGTGGAACTACCCGCTGCTGCTCGGGGTCTGGAAGCTCGCGCCGGCGCTGTTGGCGGGCAACACGATGGTGCTCAAGCCGTCCCCGTTCACCCCGCTGTCCAGCCTGAAGTTGGGCGAGGTGCTGCGCGACGTCCTCCCGCCGGGCGTGCTGAACGTGGTCAGCGGCGGAGACCGGCTCGGTGCCTGGATGACCGCGCACGAGGTCCCGCGCAAGATCAGCTTTACCGGTAGCGTCGCCACCGGCAAGCGGGTCGCCGCGGCCGCCGCGGACGACCTCAAACGGGTCACGCTGGAACTCGGGGGCAACGACCCGGCGATCCTGCTCGACGACGTGGACCCGGAAGCCGTCGCGGCCCGGGTGTTCGGCGGGGCGTTCCAGAACAACGGGCAGGTCTGCTCGGCGATCAAGCGGGTGTACGTCCCGGCGGCCCTCTACGGCGACGTCGTCGACGCCCTCGCCGAGCAGGCGCTGGCCGCCAGGGTCGGCAACGGCAGGGACGAGGGCGTGCAGTACGGGCCGGTCAACAACAGGCCGCAGTACGAGCGGGTCGGCGAGTTGGTCGCCGACGCACTGGCCGGCGGCGCCCGGGCGGCGGCGGGCGGCGCGCCGATCCGGGGCCCCGGCTACTTCTTCGAGCCGACGATCATCGCCGACGTCGCCGACGGCGCCCGCATCGTGGACGAGGAGCAGTTCGGCCCCGCACTGCCCGTCATCAAGTACACCGACCTGGACGAGGCCATCGACCGCGCCAACGGCACCCACTTCGGCCTGTCCGGTTCGGTGTGGGGTACCGACGCCGACCGCGCGGCCGACGTCGCCGCGCGGCTGGAGTGCGGGACGGCCTGGGTCAACACCCATCTCGCGCTCGGCCCGAACCAGCCCTTCGGCGGGTTCAAATGGAGCGGTGTCGGCGTCGAGAACGGCCCTTGGGGCCTGTACGGATTCACCGAAATGCAGGTCGTCCACCGGTCCAAGCAGTGAGCGCGTCGTAAGGCGGCGGAGCACGATACGGGCCCGGGTGGCAAGTGCCCGGGCCCGTACCCATGTGTGGGGCGTTTCAGCACGCGCGCAAGGCCAGGACTTCGAGTCCGGAAAGTGATATGCCCACTACTGGCGGTTCGCCAGCGAAATGGGACACTTTCGTGGCGGGAGCGTTCAATGACCGCTTTGCCGACCGGGGAGGGGCCGGATGCACACGTGGAACGTCATGCGGCAGGACGAGATCGGCAACGAGTTCCACGTCACGGCGCACGACTCGCGGATCTCGGCTCTGGCGCACGTCCTGGTGCTGGAGAGCGGCGTCCCGCACAAGCAGGCGTACTGAGTGCAGGGACCGGCGGGGCCGTCCGTCCGGACCAACCGCGACCTGTACCTCCACTTCCTGCACCTCGGCCAGGAGGCCAGGGCGGCGTCCTGGTCGCTGTCGGCGTTCCTGCGGGCGCTGTGGAGGGTCAGCGCGCCGCTGAGCGGCCGGGCGGAGCTGGAACCCGACGACGTCGCCGCGATGTTCAGCGCCGCCGCCACCACACCGCCCGCCGAGTTCGACCCGGCGTGGCGGGCCAAGGACCTCTCGCTGCCCGGCGACGAGCCGGAGGGGTACGCCGACTGGGAGCGGGTCGTCCTGTCGCAGCTCGCCGACCTGGAGGACTTCCTCACCGCTCCCCCGGGCCCGCAGGCGCGTTTCGGCGCCGACGCGCCCCGCCCGCACGGCACGGGCCCCCGCGCCACCCCGCCCCGCTGGTACAACTTCGATCCGGCGACGTACCTGGAGTGCGCCGTCGCGGGCAGCCTCGGCGGCTGGGACGCCGCCGACGGCGCCCGGGTCCCGCTGCCGACCGCGCCCGGTGAGGCGCCCGCCCGCTCCTACGTCCGCACCATCACCACGATGACCTGGGGTGACCTCGCACGCATCGCGGTTTGCGGGCAGATGTACGAATAGCCGCCCTGTCGGCCCCGGATGGTAGTACTGGGAGCATGGACGACAGGCCGGTCGAGATCGCCGACCAGGGCGACTGGTGGCTGGCGAAGAGCCGGCCGCACCCCGCGCTGCGCCCGTTCCTGCGCTCCTACGACGGCTACTGGGAGGAGGGGGTCGGTCCCGCCCGGATGCGCACCCTCCCGACCCGCTCCACCGTGGTGATCATCAATCTGGGCCCGCCGCTGCACCTGGCAGTCCCCGACCCGGGCGTTCTCGACCGCGACTACGGGTCGTTCGCGGCGGGCATGCACGACGGGCACGGCAGCTACACCCATCCCGGAGGGCAGCGCGGTGTCCAGCTCGACCTCACCCCGCTCGGCGCCTACACGCTGCTCGGCGTCCCGATGGCCCGCCTCACCAACGCCGCGGTCGAGCTGCCCGACCTTCTCGGCCCGGACGCCGTCCGACTCGTCGGGCGGCTCGCCGAGACGCCCCGCTGGGCCGACCGGTTCGACCTGCTCGACGCGTTCCTGCTGCGTCGGCTGGACACCGGGCCCGTTCCCGATCCGGAGGTCTCGCGCGCCTGGAACCTGCTCACCGGAACGTGCGGCCTGGTCTCGGTCGCCCGGCTCGCCGACGACGTCGGCTGGAGCCGCAAGCACCTGACCCACCGATTCCGCGAACAGGCCGGGCTGACGCCCAAGGTGATGGGCCGGGTGCTGCGGTTCGAGCGCGCCGTGGGGCTGCTGCGCGACGGCGGCGATCTCGCGGAAACCGCCTTCACCTGCGGTTACTACGATCAGGCACATCTCAACCGGGAGTTTCGCGCGCTGTCCGGCTGCACCCCCACCGAGCTGCTGTCCGGGCAGTTGGAGCAGCAGCGCCTCACCACGCTCGCCGAAGCGTGACCACCCCTAACTCCCGTTCGGCGAGTGGGGCGCCGAGGGCATGACCTACCGGATGTGAGCCTCATAAGCCGGGCACCGGGAGGGCGGCAGGGCGCACCCGGCGGTCAGCCGTGGCTGACTCCCCCGCCGAGGTTCATCACGATGACGCCCAGCACGATGATCACGGCCCCGGCGATCGCGACCGGCCGCACCGGCTCGTCGAACAGCAGCACGCCGCCGACGAACGCGCCGATCGTGCCGAGCGCGGACCAGATCGCGTAGACGGGCCCGACGTTCAGCGAGGTCAGCGCCTTGGCCATGAACACGAACGAGATCAGGTAACCCGCCACCACCAGCGCCGACGGCCCCACCCTGGTGAACCCGTCCGAGGCGCGCATCGCGAGCGTCGCGGTGACCTCGAAGGCGATGGCGAAGGCGAGCAGGACGAAGGGCATCGGTCTCTCCTATCGCCGTCCGGCCGCTGGGCACGACCGGGGTAGTGCGGGGGCGCCGCGGGGACGCCGCCGCGGGCGGGGGCGGGACGGTCATCACCCGCCGACCGCCGCGTGATCGGCGGCGATCGCCTCGAAGACCTTCATGTCGGCCTCCCAGGGCGTGCCGGGGCGGGGCCAGTGCAGCACGACCTCGGTGATGCCGAGGTCGGTGTAGCGGCCCGCGAGGTCGGCGAAGGACTCCGCCGACTCCAGCCAGGGTTCGCCCGTGAACCCGGTCAGCAGGACGCGGTCGGCGACCGCGCGGCCCTCGGCCTCGCACGCCGCGTCGAGCGCGGCCAGCCGGGATCGCACGACGTCCATGGGCGCTCGGTCCGGCGCGTGGCCGCTGGTGACCCAGCCGGTGCCGTGCCGTGCCGCGACCCGCATGCCACGCGGGCCGTTGCCCGCGATCACGAAGGGGACGCGGGGGCGCTGGAGGCAGCCTGGCTCCCCGACCACCTCGCGGGCGGAGTAGAACGTTCCCTCGTAGGTGGTCTCCGGCGTGCTGAGCAGCCGGCCGAGCAGGTCCGTCCACTCCGCGAAGCGGTCCGCGCGCTCGGCGGGCGTCCACTCCTGTCCGCCGAGGACGCCCGCGTCGGACGCCCGGCGCGTCCCGCCCGATCCGATCCCGACGGTGAGGCGCCCGCCGCTCACGTGGTCGATCGTCTTGATCGCGTGGGCGGTCGGCACCGGGTGCCGGAAGTTCGGGGAGGTCACCAGCGTCCCGATCCGCACCCGCGAGGTGACCGCCGCCGCGGCGGCCAGCGTCGCGTAGGCGTCGTACCAGGGTGTCGTCCCGCGCCAGGCGATGTGGTCGTACACCCACGCGTGGTGGAAACCGAACTCCTCCGCGCGCCGCCACAGCTCTCCGGCCTCCGGCCAGGACTGCGTGGGCCACAGCACCGTGCTGATCCGGGGTGCGGTCACCGGCTCCTCCGTCCTCGTCCCCGACGTCCCGCTGCGGGGCGTCATTTGCATCCCATCATCCCGCTGGACCACTTGGGTCACGTCCTTGTCGCCGCCAGCCAGTGCTGGAGTGCCCACCACCAGTTCGCCGCGCGTGTCACGGCCGCCCCACCCGCGGGGTCCAGGAGGCGGCGGCCGGTCAGCTCCTGAAGGCGCCGCACCCGGTACTTGACGGTGTTCACGTGGACGTGCAGCGCCGCGGCCGTCGGCTCGATCCGGCCGCCGTGGTCGAGGTAGGCCAGCGCGGTGCCGGCGAGTTCGCGGTGGAACGGGTCATCGGGGTCGAGGCCCTCCAGCAACCCGTCGGCCAGCAGACGTCCGAGCACGGGTTCGGCGCCGGTGGCGGTCAGCAGAGCGAGGTCGGCGAGGTGCCGCATCCCGTCCAGCCCGGCGGCCGCCCCCGCCCGCAACGCCCGGCGACCGAGCTCGTACACCGGCGCGACGTCATGGGGCCGTGCGGGCGGCGCGGCCACCAGCAACGGCCCGCCCGGCGCCGGGACGGGCAGCCGGTTGACCAGCGCGGCGAGCCTCCCGTCGACCAGCCCGCACAGGCCGGGGCCGGCGGCGATGAGGTCCGCCTCCAGCCGCGCCGCCACCGTGGGGTCGCTGACGTCCGACACCACGCAGTGGTAGGCGCCGGACGGCTCCAACGGCGCCAGTACCGGGACGGCCTCCCCGTGCAGGAGCTGCCGGAGCATCTGCACGTGACCCTCACGGGTCGTCCGGGCCATCTCCAGCTCGGCGACCCGGTGCGCATGGACCATCCGGTGGACGAGCGCGGTGGTGATCTCGTCGACGCGGGTGACGCCGTCCAACAGCACGTTCTCCGGCACGCCCCTCCGCCGGCCCTCCGCGACGAGCGTCCGGACGAGGTGGGCGCGGCCCGCCTGGAAGCCGTCCAGGAACGCCGCGACCGGCACACCCTGCCGGGCCCGGTCGGAACCGAGGCGCCCGGCGGCGGCGAGGACCTCCTCGCCTGGCCCGCCGGCCTCCAGCGCGGCCAGCACGCCCCGGACGAGCGCGCGGGTGTGCCGCCGGGTCTCCTCCTCCGGCAGCGCCGCCACCAGTTCCGACCGCCTCCGCGCGGCGCGGACGGTCGTCTCCAGCAGCACCGGGTCGCCGCTGTGCTCGATCAGCAACCGCAGGAACCGGTCACCCTCGCTGGGCTCCATTCCTCTATTCTGCGGCCATATTGTCCATTCCGGACAATCGGGTGGGGCGCCTTTGGGCCGCGGCCCCCTTGTCCCCGCCGCGCCGCCCGGTGTTCGGTGGTGGGGTACGCGCGCAAGGAGTCCGTACGTGGAGGCCGGCGATGCCCGATGACGAGCAGTTCCTCAACAAACTCCCCACCGATCTGATCTTCCGGCTGCCCCCGTCGTTCGACGCTGTCGAGGACGAGCGACGACACCGCAAGGAGCGGCTGACGGCGGCGTTGCGGATCTTCGGCAAATTCGGCTTCGAGGAGGGCGTCGCGGGGCACATCACCGCACGCGACCCCGAGCGCACCGACCACTTCTGGGTCAACCCCTTCGGGATGTCCTTCAAGCACGTCCGGATCAGCGACCTCATCCTGGTGAACCACCAGGGCCAGGTCGTCGAGGGCCGCTACCCCGTCAACGAGGCCGCGTTCGCGATCCACTCCCAGGTCCACCAGGCCAGGCCCGGCGTCGTCGCCGCCGCGCACAGCCACTCCACCTACGGCCGGGCGATCTCCGCGCTCGGCCAGAGGCTGGAGCCGATCACCCAGGACGTCTGCGCGTTCTACCAGGACCACGGGCTCTTCGACGACTACACCGGCGTCGTCACCGACCTGGAGGAGGGCAAGCGCATCGCCGCCGCCCTCGGTGACCACAAGGCCGTCATCCTGCGCAACCACGGCCTGCTCACCGTCGGCGACACCGTCGACGCAGCCGCCTGGTGGTTCATCACGATGGAACGCTCTTGCCAGGTGCAACTGCTCGCCAAGTCCGCAGGGCAGGTCGTCCCGATCGAGCACGACAACGCCGTCCTCACCCACGAGCAGATCGGCAACGACCTGGTCGGCTGGATCAACTACCAACCCCTCTACGATCAGATCGTCCGCGAGCAGCCCGACCTGTTCGGGTGACGTCACGAATTCGCCGACTGAAAGGAGTGCGGCTTGGACGCGCTCTACCCGCGCCTACTGGTGGACGACTTCGAGACCTGCGCCCGCTTCTACACGGTCGTGCTTGAGGAACTGCTCGGCATCCGCCCGGTCAGACTGCTGCCCGAGGCCCAGTAGGCCAACGGCCCCGGGTTGCGCACCGCTCACCTGCGGGACCCCGACGGCAACCTGCTGGAGCTGCAATCGTCCTGACCCAGCCGCCGGGTCCGGCTACTCCTCCGTGCCCGAGGACTCGGTGAGCGGGAGGAGCACCTGGAAGCGGGTATCGCCCGGCAGGGACTCCACCCGAATGTCGCCGCCGTGCCGGTCGGCGACGATGCGCCAGGAGATGTCAAGACCGAGGCCCGTCCCCTGCCCGACCGGCTTGGTGGTGAAGAACGGCGTGAAGATCCGGGTGAGGTTCTCCTCGGGGATGCCCACACCGGTGTCGCCGATCTCCACCAGCGCCTGGTCGTTCTCCCGAGCCGTCCGGACCGTGAGGGTGCCCGAACCCTGCATCGCGTACAGGGCGTTCACGATGAGGTTCGTCCATACCTGGTTGAGCTCCGCCGCGTAGACGGGCACCGGCGGCAGTCCCGCGTCATAGTCGGTCTTCACCGTCACATCGGGGCCGATCTTGCGCCTGAGCATGGTGAGCGTGCTGTCGAGCAACTCGCGCAGGTCGGCCCGCAGGTAGGCGGCACGGTCGAGCTGGGAGTACTGCCGCGCCGAGTCCAGCAGCGCGGTGATCCGGCCCATCGCCTCGGCGATCTCCTCCTGCAGCTGCGCGACCTCCAGCACCTCCGCGAGCCACCGCACGGCGGCGGGCAGGTGCTCGCCCGCAGCGGACGCGACCTGCCCGGCCTGCTCGACGCCGACACCGGCCGCCACCAGGCCGGGCGCCAGGTCCCAGGCGTCCGGCACGCCGTGCTCCTCCAGCCATCCGCCGAGCTCGTCCTCGGCGTCACTGACCTCCAGCGGGCTCCTCCGCGAGGCCGGCGCGGGCAGCTTCGGCCGCAGCGACACAAGGGCGCTCAGATGCGTGCAGTCCACGCCCCGCGCCGCGAGATCCGCCAGGCTCTTCTGCGCACCGAGCAGCCGGTCGCCGAGCTCGGCGCTCGCCCGCGCGGCGGCCGCCGCCGGGTTGTTCAGCTCGTGGGTGAGCCCGGCGGTGATCGTGCCCAGCGCGGACAGTCGCTCGCGCTGGTCCACGGTCCGCCGCATGTTGCTCATCCCGAAGAAGGTCCCCGCCAGCAGGTGCGTGGCCATCGGGAACCACTTGCGGACCGCCTTGGCGAACTTGCGCGCGGGCAGCACGAAGATCCGTGCGGGCTGCGTCGCGCGCAGCGTGTGCTGGTACCTCTGCTCGATCTGGTCGTCCAGATACGCCTGGACGGCACCACCGTAGGTCCCGGGACGCGCGGTGCGGCTGATCTCGACGATGTGCCCCCGGACGTTCTGGGTCATCACCATCTCGCCGTCAAGAAGCACGTAGAAGAACTCGGCGGGATCGCCCTGCGCGCAGATCACGCCGTCGGCGGGATACTCCTCGACCGTCCCGTGAAGCGAGAGCCAGCGCAGCTTCTCCTCGTCAAGATCCTCGAAGAGGAACAGCCCTCGCAGTTCCTCCGGCGACACCGTGCTCATGCCCGCCTCCTGCCTGGCGGCCGCCTCCGGCGACCCCGGTCCACTCCACTCATGCCCGCCCCCATATCGCCCCGCTCATGCTTGTTCCAGATACCGATGAACAAGCGCGACGGCCATCGCGCCATCACCGACGGCGGAGGCCACGCGTTTCATCGACTCCGAGCGGACATCGCCGGCCGCGAACACGCCGGGGACGCTGGTCTCCAGGTGATAGGGCTGGCGGCCGAGCGACCAGCGGGCGGGCCGCCGTCCGCCCGCGACGAGGTCGGGGCCCGTCACCAGGTAGCCGCGCGCGTCCCGTTCGACGTAGCCCTCCAGCCAGTCCGTGCCGGGCTCGGCGCCGATGAACACGAACAGCCAGTGCGCGTCGATCGTCCGCAGCCCGCCCGGCCACTGGACGGTGAGCCGCTCCAGCCGGTCGCCGCCCTCCGCGCCACAGACGGTCTTGCCCGTGTGCACCTCGATGTTGGACGTCGCAGCGATCTCCTCGATCAGATAGTGCGACATCGATCTCTCCAGGCCGTCGGCCCGGACGATGATGTGAACCTTCTTGGCGTACTTGGCCAGGTGCACCGCCGCCTGCCCGGCGGAGTTGGCACCGCCGACGATGGCGACCTCCTCGTCCACACAGGACGGGGCCTCGGTGAGCGCGGCACCGTAGTAGACGCCTCGTCCGACGAAATCGTCGACGCCGGGCGCCGACAGCCGCCGATACGACACGCCGGTCGCGAGGATGACGGCGTGCGCGGCGATCTCCGCGCCGTCCGAGAGGCGCGCGACCCGGGCGGTGCCGCGGGACTCCAGCGCGGTGACCTCGCCGGCCTGCAGGAGCTCGGCCCCGAACCGGTCGGCCTGGCGGCGGGCCCGGTCGGCGAGCTGGGCGCCGGACACGCCGTCGGGGAAACCGAGGTAGTTCTCGATGCGGGAGCTCTGCCCGGCCTGCCCGCCGAGCGCGCGGCGCTCGACGACGACCGTCTTCAGCCCCTCGGACGCGCCGTACACCGCGGCGCCGAGACCGGACGGGCCGCCGCCGACCACGATCAGGTCGTAGAAGCCGGTGGACGGCGTGGTCGGCAGCCCGATCGCGGCGGCCAGCTCCGCATCGGACGGGGCCGACAGCGCCGTGCCCTCGGCGGTGACCACGAGCGGCAGTTCCGGCGCGCCGGCCGCCGCGACCAGCTCCGCACCCTCGGGATCACCGTCCAGCAGCCACGTGTAGGGCACCTGGTGGCGGGCGAGGAAGTCGCGCACCTCATAGGAGCGGGCGGACCAGCGGTGCCCCACCACCCGCAGCTCACCGGGTCCCTGCCGGTCGGCGCGCTCCCAGGCGTCCAGCTGCGCGTCGATCACCGGATAGAACTTCTCCTCCGGCGGGTTCCAGGGCTTGAGCAGGTAGTGGTCGAGGTCCACCACGTTGATCGCGCGGATCGCGGCCTCGGTGTCGGCATAGGCGGTCAGCAGGACGCGGCGGGCGAAGGGGAACAGGTCCATGGCCCGTTCCAGGAACTCCACGCCGGTCATCTCCGGCATGCGGTGGTCGGCCAGAAGCATGGCGGTGTCGTCGCCGCGCAGCCGCAGCTCGCCCAGCGCGTCCAACGCCTGACGGCCGGACTCCGCACGGACGATCCGGTACGACCCGGCGTACCTGCGGCGCAGGTCACGGGCCACGGCCCGGGACACGCCCGGGTCGTCGTCGACCGTCAGCAGGACTGGTTTGGACACCGCGTCTCCTCGATCGGGTACTTCCCCGGGGCAAAAGCCTACGTGGAGCGCACCGTCCCGACCCCGGCGGCGTGGCGACCCGGCCGGATCGGTCATGATGCGGGCATGGACCTGCGTGTTGCGCTGATCGGGTACGGCACCGGCGGCTCGGTGTTCCACGCCCCGCTGATCTCCTCGGTGCCCGGGATGCGGCTGGCCGCGGTCGTCACCGGGGACGTCGGGCGGCAGCGGGCCGTCCGGGAGCGGTACCCGGGCGCGCGGGTCCTCGCCACCGCCGACCGGCTCTGGGAGGTGTCGGACGCCTACGATCTGGTCGTGGTCGCCGCGCCGAACCGGCTGCACGTCCCGCTGGCCCGGACGGCTCTGACCTCCGGAGTCGCGGTCGTCGTGGACAAGCCGGTCGCGGCCACGGCGGCCGACGCCCGGTCGCTGGCCGCGCTCGGGGCCGTCCGGGGGCTGCCGGTCATCCCGTTCCACAACCGGCGCTGGGACGGCGACTACCGCACCGCCTACCGGCTCGCCGCCTCGGGCGCGCTCGGCGACGTGCACCGGTTCGAGTCGCGGTTCGAGCGGTGGCGGCCCAAGGTCGGGACGGGCTGGAAGGAGAGCGGCGACCCCCGCGAGGGGGGCGGCATCCTGCACGACCTCGGCTCCCACCTGATCGACCAGGCGATCACGCTGTTCGGCCGTCCCGAACGGGTCTACGCCGAGGTCGACACCCGCCGCCGGGGCGCCGCGGCGCCCGACGACGCCTTCGTGGCCCTCACGCATCGCGGCGGGATCCGCTCCCATCTGTGGATGAGCGCGGCCGCCGCGCAGCTCGGCCCACGGTTCCGGGTGCTGGGCAACCGCGGGTCGTACACGGTCTCCGGGATGGACGTGCAGGAGGAGGCCCTCCGCGCCGGGAGCACGCCGCGAGACCCCGGCTATGGCGCCGCCCCCGCGCCCTCGTACGGGTTGCTCGGCACGCCGGGGGAGGAACGAGTCGAACCCACCGAACCAGGCGCATACCAGGACTTCTATGCCGCGGTGGCGCACACCCTGCGCACCGGGGCGACGCCGCCGGTCACGCTGGCGGACGCGATCACCGGCCTGGAGGTCATCGAGGCGGCCCTCCGCTCCGCCCGCGACAGGACGGTCGTCGAGCTCTAGCGCCGTCCCGTCCCAATCTCAGCCTCCACGCGAGTGCGCTGCCTGACCTGGAGCGAAGCCGGAGGCGGGCATCCTTGGGCCGGATCGCAGTGAACACAGGCGGGATCGCAGAGACACGCCTGGTCAGAGCACGGATACGTGGACGTGGTCGTAGTGGTTGGCGGTGATGCTGCCGCGGTCCTCCATCTGGCGCCAGCCGCCGCTGCCGCGCATGTCGTAGATGCGCCGCCGCCAGATGACGTACTTGATGCCGAGCCGGGACGCGTTGCTGATCACGTACTGGGCGACCTGGTCGCCGTGAGCCCTGGCCGAGGCGCTCGGGGACTTGCCGCCGGTGCTCTCCATGAAGTCGCAGGCCCGGCCCGAGCCGTGGTCCTGCGGGTCGCCGGGGCGGGCGCAGCCGATGGTGGGGAACGGACCGAACCTTCCGTCGATTGCGAGGAGGGCGGTGCGCATCCGGGCGGTCATGGAGTTGCCGACGATCGGGGACTTGGTGCCGTTGACGCCGTCGGGGCGCCCGCCGCCGCTGGGGGCGCGGGTCTTGGTCTCCTCGGGCTTGTACTTGGCGAGCAGTTTGCGGACGCGCGCCCGCTGCCCCTCCAGGTCCTCGATCTCGCGGCGGACCTCCTCCAGTTTGGTCTCGGCCGTCCGCCGGGACTGTGTCGCCTGGTCGTTGAGGGTCCGCAGGCCCTGGACGCGACGGCCGCTGTTGCGGCTCAGGTGCTCGATCATGGTGGCGTCCCGGATGGCGCCGCTCGGTTCGCCCTCGGTGACGATCGCGGTCATGTCGAGCCGCCCGGTCATGTACGTGGTGGAGGCGAGCCGGGCGATGTAGGCGCGGGCGTCGTCATATTCGCGGTTCGCCCGCTCGGCGTCCGCACCGGCGCGCTGGGCGGCCTTCTTCGCCTGTTCCAGGGAGATGAGCTCGCCCCGGTACTCCTTCGAGAGGGCTTCGGCGCGCTTCTGAAGCTTCGCGTATTCCTTCTTGAGGTCCTTCTTCGGCGCCTCCGGGGCGTGCGCGGCGCTCCCAGCCGCCGGCGGCAGCGCCGATGACACCCCGACCACGAGAACGAGTGCGGCGAGGCGGCGTGCCGCCGTACGCCGGCCGGACGCGCGCTCTGTCCTTCCGCGCCGGGTGCTGCCGGGGGGATCGAGGGCCGCCACAGATCACTCCTAGATAACAAACCTCAAGATTTGCGGCACGCTACCACAATCACCCTTTTCACCTCAGACACTTCGACGAATACACAGAGTCACATGGAGGCTACGGCGAACGTTTCCGGGGCCGGACCGCCCGCGGCGGTCCGGCCCCTCCCCCGTCCCGCCCGGGCGGATCCCAGCCCTTCCCGGGTCACGGCCCTTCCCGTGGCACGGCGCTCTCCGGATCACCGCCCGACGAGTTCCTCCCACCGCGGCACCCTCGGCTCCCACCGCAGCCGGAGACCCGCCTCGGCGAGCGTCCGGTCGCCCTTGCGGTTGTTGCATCGGCCGCAGGCGAGCACGGTGTTCTCCCAGGTGTCCCCACCACCGCGCGACTGCGGGTGGACGTGGTCGATGGTGTTGCCGCGCTTTCCGCAGTAGCCGCAGCGCCCGAGGTCGCGCAGGTACACCCCGCGCTTGCTCCACGGCGGGCGCCTGCCGTGCCGCCAGCGCATGGCGACGTACCTGACCAGCCGGAGCACCCGCGGCACAGGGAAGCTGCCGATGGTCCGGCCTTCCTCGGCCTCCTCGACGACGGCTACCTCGCGCACCAGCATGCGGATGGCGTGCCGCAGGTCCACTTTCTGCAACGGCTCGTAGGACGCGTTCAACACGAGCACGTTCACCGGGTCACCTCCCTAGCCCGCATGCCGCTCCCCCGCCAGGATTCGAACCTGGATATCCGCATTAACAGTGCGACGTTCTACCGTTGAACTACGAAGGAATGGTCCGGCAATTCTCCGCCTTCCGGGCATTTCCCGGAAGCCTCCATCAGAGTGCCGATACAAGGGCCGAAGCGGCAACGTATTTTCCGATCATCCACCCGGGTCGGGATCGGCGCGGACCATCGCCGGCATCAACTCCCCAGCGCGACCGCCCCACCAGCCCGGCCCGTCGCCGGGTGACAGGACCTCGCCCCGTCCTTGCCGCCCCGGCGCCGCCCGCGCTTCGGAGCACGAACCTGTGGGTCACCGCTCCGGGGCGTCCTGGAGAGCCCGGGGTCGGGAGGCCTGCCGGCGGCAGGTCAGCCGGGTGCGGGGAGGGCGCTCACGGCGGCCTGGTACTCCAGGGATTCGCGTTCGACGCGGAAGCCGAGTTCCTCGTTGACGGCGAGCATGTGGGTGTTGTCGCCGACGTTGTCGGTCTCGATCTCGCGGACCTCGGGGCGTTCGCCGGCGAGCCACTGGAGCATCGCGGCCTTGACCCAGATACCGAGGCGCCGGCCCCGATGCTCGGGGGCGACGGCGGTGTCGTACTGCGCGGCGCGTCCGACGCAGCCGAGGGGGACGACGACCTCGGTGAATCCGGCGATGGCGGTGCCGTCGAAGGCCGCCACGGTGTAGAGGTCGTCTCCGCGTTTGGCGACGACCTCGGCCATCTCGCGGACGCGGTGGGCGTCCCACGGGGTCCCCTCGTACTCGGCGAGGTCGGCCATGGCGGTCTTGACCTGGGCCAGGGCGGAGGCGTGCTCGTCGGGGACGACGCCCTGCCAGCGGATCAGGCGGTACCCGGGGGGCGCCTCGGCGAGGAGGCGAGCGACGCGGCCGGGGGGCATCTCCTCAAGACGCAGCACCATGCCCCGCAGAGTCAGGACACAGTCGAAGCCGTGCGACTCCAAGAACGGGACGGCCGGGGTACCGGCGAGCACCTGCGCGATCACGCTGGAGCGGCCGTCGGCCCGCAACCCCTCGGCGGCCTCGGTCAGCAGACGCCGGCCGAGCCCGCACCGCCGGTGCTCCGGGCGCACCCGGATGTCGATCTCGGCGGGACGGGCCGCGCCGGGCTCGCCCGGCAGCCGCAGCGCGGCCACCGCGGCCAGCCCGTCGGCGCCGGCGACGGCCCACAACCGCAGCCGGGACCCGCCGCCGAGCAGGCGCTCCGCCGTCTGCTCCGGCTCGGGTGCCGGCTCTCCCGCCGGGTCCGCCGCGTGGACGGCGGCGACCACGTCGTGCCACTGCCGGACCTGCCCGGCGGTCGGATCATCGAGCGCGATGACGTCCATCCGACTTTTGTACCGGATACCGGCCCGTCGCGACCGGGACCCCGCACAACCGGGCCCCCGCTTGCGCGGAACGCGGGCTCAGCGATCCCGCGAGAACGCCTCCAGGATGCGTTCGGCGGCCAGCGCCGGCGGCAGGTCGCCGTCCGCCACACGCCGTTCCAGTTCAGGCGCCAGCTCCCGGACCGACGGGTGGGAGCGCAGCTCGCCGAGGAGCCGCTCGCGGACCATCGCCCACGTCCAGCCGACCTGCTGGCGGCGGCGCCGCTCTTCCAGCTCGCCCGAGGCGCGCAGCCGCTCCTGATGCTCGACGATCCGCGCCCACACCTCGTCCAGGCCCCGGTTCTCCCTGGCGCTGCACGTCAGGACGGGGGTGGCACGGGAGCGCCCGTCGTCGCGCAGCAGCCGCAGCGCGCCCGCCAGCTCGCGGGCGGCGCGCTCGGCCTCCTTCGCGTGCTCGCCGTCGGCCTTGTTCACCGCGATGACGTCCGCGAGCTCCAGCACACCCTTCTTGATGCCCTGGAGCTGGTCACCGGTGCGGGCGAGGGTGAGGAACAGGAAGGAGTCGACCATCTCCGAGACGGTGGTCTCCGACTGGCCGACGCCGACCGTCTCGACGAGGACGATGTCGTATCCGGCGGCCTCCATGACGACCATGGCCTCACGGGTGGCCTTGGCGACGCCGCCGAGCGTCCCGGCCGTGGGCGAGGGCCGGATGAACGCGTTGGGGTCGGCGGCGAGGCGCTGCATGCGGGTCTTGTCGCCGAGGATGCTCCCGCCGGTGCGGGTCGAGGACGGGTCGACGGCCAGCACCGCGACGCGGTGGCCCTGGCCGGTGAGGTCGGTGCCGAGCGCGTCGATGAACGTGGACTTGCCGACGCCGGGCACGCCGGTGATGCCGACGCGGCGGGCCCCACCGGCGTGCGGAGTCAGCGCGGTCAGCAGTTCCTGTGCCAGGTTCCGGTGGTCGGTACGGGTGGACTCCACGAGCGTGATCGCCCGCGCGATCCACGCCCGCGACCCGTCCCGCACACCCGCGATGTAGTCGTCGAGCCCGTGCCTCACCGGGGGGCGTGCCCGAGCTTGGCGGTCAGCTCCTCCAGCAGGCCGATCGCGGCGTCGGCGAGGACGGTGCCGGGCGGGAAGATCGCCGAGGCGCCGGCGGCACGCAGCTCGTCGAAGTCCTGCGGGGGGATGACCCCGCCGACGACGATCACGATGTCCTCGCGGCCGAGGGCCGCGAGTTCCTCGCGCAGCGCCGGGACGAGCGTGAGGTGGCCGGCGGCGAGGGAGTTGACGCCGACGATGTGCACGTCGGCCTCGACGGCCTGCCGGGCGACCTCGCCGGGGGTCTGGAACAGCGGGCCCACGTCGACGTCGAAGCCGAGGTCGGCGAAGCCGGTCGCGATCACCTTCTGACCGCGGTCGTGGCCGTCCTGTCCCATCTTGGCGACGAGGATGCGGGGGCGCCGCCCCTCCGCCTCCTCGAACGCGGCCGTCGCGGCGCGCGCCCGCTCGATGCCTTCGGCCGGCCCCGCCTCGTCCCGGTACACACCGGAGATCGTACGGATCTGCGCGGCGTGCCGCCCGTACGCCCGCTCCAGCGCGTCCGATATCTCACCGACGGTGACCTTGGCGCGGGCGGCGTCGATGGCGAGGGCGAGCAGGTTCTGCTCCAAACCGGGCGCGCGGGTGCCGTTCTCGGCGGCCTCGGCGGCGCGGGTCAGCGCGGACAGCGCGTCCCGTGCGGCCGTCTCGTCACGCTCCTCCCGGAGGCGGCGCAGCTTGCCGATCTGCTGCGCGCGGACGGCGGCGTTGTCGACCTTGAGGACCTCGATGTGCTGCTCGGTGTCCGGGCGGTACTTGTTGACGCCGATGACAGGCTGGCGGCCGGAGTCGATGCGCGCCTGGGTGCGGGCGGCGGCCTCCTCGATGCGCAGCTTCGGCAGGCCCTCGTCGATCGCGCGGGCCATGCCGCCGGCCCGCTCGACCTCGGTGATGTGGCCCCAGGCGCGGCGGGCGAGATCGTAGGTGAGGCGTTCGACGTAGGCGCTGCCGCCCCACGGGTCGATGGTGCGGGTCGTCCCGGACTCCTGCTGGAGGAGCAGCTGGGTGTTGCGGGCGATCCGGGCCGAGAAGTCGGTGGGCAGCGCGAGCGCCTCGTCCAGCGCGTTGGTGTGCAGCGACTGCGTGTGGCCCTGCGTCGCGGCCATCGCCTCGACGCATGTGCGGGCGACGTTGTTGAAGACGTCCTGCGCGGTCAGCGACCAGCCGGACGTCTGCGAGTGCGTCCGCAGCGACAGCGATTTCGGATTCTTCGGGTCGAACGTCTTCACCAGCCGAGCCCACAGCAGCCGGGCGGCGCGGAGCTTGGCGACCTCCATGAAGAAGTTCATCCCGATCGCCCAGAAGAACGACAGGCGGGGCGCGAAGGCGTCGATGTCCAGCCCTGCCTGGCGCCCGGCGCGGATGTACTCGACGCCGTCGGCGAGGGTGTAGGCCAACTCCAGGTCGGCGGTGGCTCCGGCCTCCTGGATGTGGTAGCCGGAGATCGAGATGGAGTTGTACTTGGGCATCCGCCGGGAAGTGAACGCGAAGATGTCGGAGATGATCCGCATGGACGGCGCGGGCGGGTAGATGTAGGTGTTGCGGACCATGAACTCCTTAAGGATGTCGTTCTGGATGGTCCCGGCGAGGGCCTCGGGCGCGACGCCCTGCTCCTGCGCGGCGGCGATGTAGAGCGCCAGGACGGGCAGGACGGCCCCGTTCATGGTCATCGACACGCTCATCCTGTCGAGCGGGATCCCGTCGAAGAGCTGCCGCATGTCGTAGATCGAGTCGATCGCGACTCCCGCCATGCCGACGTCGCCGGCAACGCGCGGGTGGTCGGAGTCGTAGCCGCGGTGGGTGGCGAGGTCGAACGCGACCGACAGTCCCTTCTGCCCGGCGGCGAGGTTGCGGCGGTAGAAGGCGTTGGACTCCTCGGCCGTCGAGAACCCGGCGTACTGGCGGATCGTCCAGGGCTGGGTCGCGTACATGGCCGGGTACGGGCCGCGCAGGTACGGCGCGATGCCCGGATAGGTGTCGAGGAAGTCGACGCCGGCCAGGTCGTCGGCGGTGTAGAGGGGACGGACGCCGATGCCCTCGGGGGTGTCCCACGTCTGCGCGTCGGGGTCCAGGCCGGTGGCCTCGGTGACGGCCCCGCGCCACCGTTTGGCGGCCTCGTCGGCCGATGGGGCGGCGCCGAGCTCGATCTCGGCGAAATCGGGGATCATCGTTTCACTCCCAGGTCGTGGAGGGTGGTCTCCAGCACCTCGATCGCGTCGCAGCCCGCGCTCAGGGTCGCGTCGACCCCCTCGTAGGTTCCCCTACCCGCGAGCCAGACCTTCATCGCGCCGGCGTCCCGCAGCGTCCGGGCGGCCTCGACGGCCCGCTCGGTGTACAGCGCGTCACTGGAGCACAGGCAGGCCACGGACGTCCCAGCCGTCCCGAACTCCTCGGGCGCACCGGTGACGGTCTCGATCCCGCCCGCCTGGAAGAGGTTGGCGGCGAAGGACGCGCGGGCGGTGTGCACGGCGACCGGCCCGAGCGTGGCGAGGAAGACCCGGGGGCGGGCCCCGGTGGACTCGGCGTGGGCGTCGGAGCGGTCGCGCAGAGCCTCGAAGTCCTGCGCGTAGGTGACGACGGGCAACCCGCCGCCGGGACGGGTCGGCGCGGGCTCTCGTTCCGGCAGCGTCTCGTCCAGGTTCGGGAACTCGCTGACCCCGGTCAGCGGGGCCTTGCGCCGCGCGATGTCCCGGCGGCGCCGCGCCCAGGTCCGCGCGAGCCGGTCGGCGATCAGGCCCGAGTCGAGGGCGGCGCCGTACCCCCCGGCCTTCTCGATCTCGGTGAACCATGCCCAGGCCGCCCGGGCCAGGTCCTCGGTGAGCCGTTCGGCGTACCAGGAGCCACCGGCGGGATCGACGACGCGGGCGAGGCTCGACTCCTCCATCAGGAGGGTTTGGGTGTTGCGGGCGATACGGCGGGCGAAGCCGTCGGGAAGGCCGAGCCGTGCGTCGAACGGCTGCACGGTGACGGCGTCCGCGCCGCCGACCCCGGCGGCGAAGGCCGCGACGGTGGTGCGGAGCATGTTCACCCACGGGTCCCGCCGCGTCATCATCGCCGAGGACGTCACCGCGTGGACGCGGGCGGCGGTGCCGTCCGGCGCCCCGCTGACCTCGGCCACCCGCGACCACAGCCGGCGGAGCGCGCGGAGCTTGGCGATCGAGGAGAACTGGCCGGCGTTCACCGCGAGCCGGAACTCGATCTGTCCGAACGCCTCGGCGACCGAGAGCCCGGCACCCGTGAGGGCGCGCAGGTAGGCGACGCCGGAGGCGATGGCGGCGCCCAGTTCGTCGGCGTCACCGCCGCCCGCGTCATGGTGGACGGTGCCGTCCACGACGATCGCCCGCAGCCCGGGGAACTCGCGGACGCAGCGGACGGCAAGCGCCGCGGACTCGTCCAGTGACCCGGCGGTGCCGGTGCGCGCCTTGAGCCCGAGCGGGTCGGCGCCGAGGTTCCCCGCCGCGCCCGCCGCGTCGCCGCGCTCGGCGACCAGAGCGAGGAACGCCTCGGCGGCCTCGCCGGCCTGCTCCCCCGCGTCCAGCACGACGGGCGCGAGAGCGAGCAGAACGCCGCGCAGCGCCTCCGGGAGCGCGGCCACGGGCAGTCCCGCGCCGCCGACCTCCAGCCACACCGAGGTGGCGCCGTTCTCGAGGTCGGCGAGAATCGCGTCGCGGACGACCACCGGGTCGGCGCCGGCATGCCGCTGCCGCACGTCCCAGCCCGCCAGGCCCTCCCCCTCGGGGCGAACCTCACGGACGTACGGGGCGAGACCGGGGCGCCCGGGCGGAGCGTCGTCCCGGGTGTAGAGCGCCGCGACCGGCACGCCGTCGTACGACTCGCGGGTCAGCAGACCCTCGATCTCCGCAAGGGAGGTGTCGTCGGTCGCCGCGCCGGACTTGCGCAGCACCCCCTTCACCATCTCCCGCCACCGGTCGCGCTCAGCCGGGGGGAAAGCGGCGGCCAGTTCGAGTTCCTCAGGCGGCACCGTCATGCCTGGATCGTAAGCGAGCGTCTTAAGCCCGTCTTAGAGCGGGTCCCGCTGACCAGAACCCCGGCGTACGAGCGGACCGAGAACGGGCGGCGGGATCGTGCCGGACACCCCGGAACGGCCTGTGGGGAAGGCGTTGCTAGAGTTCGGCCTAGCACGCCCCACCGGACCTTTGAAGAGGGAAGACGAACGCATGTCGACTGGCAGCCACGCAGGGCGCCCCAAGTCCTGGATCGCCGTGGCCATCATCTTCATCGGTTTCGCCATCGGCGGCGTCGGCCTCGTCATGGGGCCGGACTGGATCGTCTTCGGCGCGGGCGCCGCGGTGACGGTGATCGGTGGAATCATCGCGCTGGCCGTCGACATCATGACCGACGTCGTCGTCGACGAGCCGCGGCAGTAGCGGTGTTCGGCCGCCCGCCCATCGAGGAGCGCATCGCCGCGCGGCAGCGGGAGCGGGGGCCGCTCAAGCCCGGCACCGTCTTTCCCCACGGCCCCGCCAAGATGCTGTTCTTCTTCGGGTTCGGCGTGGTGGTCGTCACCCACCTCATCGCGCTGTCGATGTACTTCTTCGTCCCGGGCCCCTGAACCCCACCTCCTGAAACGCCACCTCCGGCGCGGCCCCAGACCCGGCAGCCGAGGCTCTGCCCTGTCAGGTGCGAACGGGACGAGGAGCACGTACGGTCGAGGGGAGGTGGCCGCCCGCGTCGCTTTCGGCCCCGATCCCGAGGTGGTGGGATGACCCTGCGATTCGGCATCGAGGAAGAGTATTTCGTCGTCGATCCCGCCTCACGCGTGGTCGTTCCCCGCGCCGCGGCCGTCGTCCGCGCGGCGGGCCCGGCGCTCGGCGAGCGGGCCTCCACGGAGCTGGTCGACTTCCTCGCCGAGGCCAAGACCGCGCCGTGCGATGATCTGGACAAGCTGGAGGAGCAGATCCGGTCGATGCGTGCGGCGATGGCGGCGTCCGCGGCGGCCGAGGGCGTGCGCCTCGCCGCGACCGGGACGCCCGTGCTGGGCGATCTCGTCCCCGCGCCCATCAGCCGCGGTGCCCGGTACGCCGAGAGCCTCGCGAAGTACCGGGGCCTGGACGACGAGCAGAGCATCTGTTCATGCCACGTCCACGTCGAGATGCCCGACCGGGAGCGCGCCGTCCAGGTCAGCAACCATCTGCGGCCCTGGCTGCCGACGCTGCTGGCCCTCGCCGCCAACTCGCCATACTGGGCGGGCCGCGACACCGGCCACGCCTGCTGGCGGATGATGACGTGGGCGCGCTGGCCGGTGGCCGGCCCACCGCCGTTCTTCGAGTCCTACGCCCACTACGAGGAACTGATCGGGACGCTCCTCGGCTGCGGGGCGCTGATGGACACCGGCACGATCTTCTGGGACGTCCGGCCGTCCGCGCGGCTGCCGACCGTCGAGGTCCGGCTGGCCGACGTCTCTCCGACCGCCGCCGACGCGACGGTGTTCGCCGCGCTCATCCGGGCGCTGGTGCAGGTCTCGGCCACCGCCGCGGAGGCGGGCGAGCGGGCGCCCGACCCGTCCCAGGAGCTGCTGCGCGCCGGGTACTGGCTGGCGGCGCGCGACGGCCTGTCCGGGATGGGCATGGACGTGTGCACCGGCCGGCCCGCACCGTTCCGCGAGCAGGCCGGCGACCTGCTCGCCCACGTCACGCCCGCGCTGCGCGACAGCGGCGACCTGGATCGCGTCACCGACGGCATGCGGCGGCTGATGACCGGCGGGACGGGCGCGGAGCGGCAGCGCGCCGCCTACCGCAGGCGGGGCCGGCTCACCGACGTCGTGGACGCCTGCATCCTCCGCGACACCGCCGCCTCGAACTGACACCCGGATCCGGACGTCTCGCCCCACCCCCGGCCTGCGCGTTTCCATCGACGCGACCGGGGTACCCGACCAGCGAGAACGGCGTTCACCCGACCCGCCGGGGACATGGCGCGGGGGCGGTATCGCGCCGACCGCCAGCGGCGCGTACGCTCGATCAGATGCACGTCAAGGCTGTCCGAACGGAGTGACGGCGCGATGAAAGTCCAGCCCGGCCCCCCGGGCCCGCCGCTCGCCGGCCCGTTCGCCCACCCCGCGCTGCTGTACCAGGGCGAGGAGGAGTACCTCGCCGGCACCCTCCCCTTCATCCACGAGGGTCGCGATGCCGGTGAGCCGATCGCCGTGGCCGTTCCCCGTCCCCGTCTGGGGGCGCTGCGCGACGCGCTCGGCGACGCGGCCAGGGACGTCTCCTGGCTGGACATGTCCGAGGCCGGGCGCAACCCCGGCAGGATCATCCCCGGTGTGCTGCGCGCGTTCGCCGACCGGCACTCCGCCGGCCGCGTCCGGATCATCGGCGAGCCGATCTGGCCGGGCCGGTCGGCGGCCGAGTACCCGGCCTGCGCCCAGCACGAGGCACTGATCAACCTTGCGTTCGAGGGCCGCGGGGTGTCGATCCTGTGCCCCTATGACGTGGCCGGGCTCGACCCGGTCGCCATCGCCGACGCCCATGCCACCCACCCCGTCGTCATCGACCGGGACGGCGAGCGGGCGAGCGGCGACTACGCGCCTCACCGGGTCATCAGCGACTACAACCGGCCCTTGCCCGAGCCCGCGGAGGCGTTTCGGCTGGGCTTCGACCTGAACCGGCTCCCCCGGGTACGCGACTTCGCCTGCCAGTGGGCGGGGCGCCTCGGCCTGAGGCCGAACCGGGTGGGCGACCTGGAGATCGCCGTGAACGAGCTGGCCGCGAACTCGTGCCTGCACGGCGGCGGGTCCGGCACGGTGCGGATCTGGGCCGAGGACGGGCAGGTCGTCTGCGAGGTCCGGGACGCCGGGACGATCACCGACCCGCTCGCCGGACGCCGCCCGGTGGCGATGAGCCCGCACGGCGGGCGCGGCATCCTGCTGGTCAATCATCTCGCCGACCTCGTCCGGGTGCACACCGGCGATGGCGGTACCGTCATCCGGATCTACATGCGGCTCTGATCAGCGTGCGATTCCGCGCACTCTCAGGGATCCAGCGCGCGGCCGATCCCCGCGAGGGCCTCGGTGAGCAGCCCGTCCCGCCCGGTGGCGGCGGCGTACTCGGCGAGCGTCGCGCTGAGGAACACCGCCAGAGTGCGCGCGACGCGCTCGCTCCGGGCCGGTACCGGCCCGTATTCCGCCAGGAACACCGCCCGGGCGTCGCCGGTGAAACCGGCGTAGGCGAGCGACAGGTCCACGCCCGGGTCGGCGAGGCACACGTCACCCCAGTCGATCACGCCGGCGGCCCGGCCGTCCGGGCGGAGCAGCAGGTGCCGGACATGCAGGTCCCCGTGGCACACCACGGGCACGCCGCCGGCCGCATCCCCCCTCCCTGCCTCGGCCAGGAGTCCGGTGACTGCGGCATCGGTTCGCCAAAGGCCCTGGGCAGCCAGGTTCCGGAGCCGTTCGAGCGCCATCGAGGCCCGCTTCGCCACATCGGCCCGGCCCAGCGGGTCGTTCGGAAGATGGGGGCCGGCCTCCTCCGCGAGCGCCGGGTCGTGCAGGGCACGGAGGAACGCGCCGGTCTCGGCGGCGACGCGCACGCGCCGCGCGTCCGGTGGTCTCACCTCCGCGAGCTCTCGGCCCGCGATCATCCGCCCGCCCCAGAACGGCCAGGGGAACACGGCCGAGGGCCGGCCGACATAGTGCGGCACGGGGACCGGCAACGGCAGCCGCGGTGCCAGGACGGGCAGAGCGGCGATCTCCCGTTCGACCCCCGGGACGGCGATCTCCCGGCGCGGGAACCGGAAGGCCCATGCGCCGTCCACGAGGAACACCGTGTTGTCCCAGCCGGCGGCGAGGCGCTCCACGGGCGCACCCCGCAGGTCCGGGAACGCCTCGTCCAGCAGTCGCGCCACCGTCTCCGGCGTGATCTCACGTTCGGGGGCCCACTCCGGTGTCCCGTCCGGCCGTGGCGTCATGATGGCCAACGCTACCCGCGCCCCGGAACCGGCACAGGTGAGCGCCCCGCCGCCGCGCCCGCGCCACCCCATCCATTAGCAAAAGCAACTGCTTTTCCGCAAAATTCGGTAGTATCACTACTGTGACGATGAACGTGGAGCGACTCCGCGCCCTGCATTCGGTCTCGGTGCACGGGTCGGTCGCGGCCGCTGCCGAGGCCCTGCACGTGACTCCGTCCGGGGTATCGCAGCAGCTCACCAAGCTTGAGCGGGAGACCGGCCACCGCCTGCTCGAACCCCACGGCCGGGGCGTGCGGCTGACCCGGGCGGGGCACGTCCTCGCCGAGCACGCGGCACGGATCCTTGCGCAGCTGTCGGCCGCCAAGGCGGCCCTCGACGGGCTGCGCGAGGACGTCGTCGGCCCCGTCCGGCTGGGCTCGTTCGCGACCGCCGGGCGCTCCCTCCTGCCCGCGGCGCTGGCCGTGCTGCACGAGCGGCACCCGGGTCTGTCCCCGACGCTGCGCGAGGGAGAGGTGGACGTCCTGCTGCCCGCGGTCGTCCAGGGTGACCTGGATGTCGCGGTGATCGAGAGCTGGGACACCCTGCCGACTCCGTTGCCCGCCTCCGTGTCGCACCTCCCGCTCTCGTCCGACGCCGTGGACGTGGCGCTGCCGGCCGGGCATCCGCTCGCCCGGCGGCGCTCGGTCGACCTGGCCGGGCTGGGCGGGATGCGGTGGGCGGCGTGGACGGCGGGCGGCACCTGCGAGCGGCAGCTCGTCCAGACGCTGCGCGGGCACGATGTGGACCCGGTCATCGCCTGCAACACCGCCGACTACCCCACCCAGCTGGCGTTCGTGGCCGCCGGCCTCACCGCCGCGCTGATTCCCCGCCTCGGCCGCGACCCCGTCCCGGACGGCGTGCGGCTCGTCGCGACCCGGCCGGTCATCCGGCAGACGGTCCACGCGGTGTGGCATGACGGCGCGTCCCGCCCCGCCGTGGAGGCGTGTGTGGAGGTGTTGCGGTCGGTCGCCGAGCGGCTGTCGGACGAGGCGCCCACGTCCTGACCGCCGGCCGGTCCGGATGCGGTCGCGAGGCCCGAACGCCGACGGCGCCGTGGCGGTGATCAGGACGGGGCTGAGTGGGATGCCCTGGTAGGCGGCGGACATGCCGAGTCTTGACCCGTGCAACACGTGTAAGGGACACGGCGCGGGAATGATCCGGGTCGCCCGGTCTCTCCCGATCGATGTGGGGAACGATGCGAATCTCAGCTCGCGCGCACCAGCTGCCCGTCCGGCTCACCGTGGGCGCGTTCGTCCTGAACTCGGGGCTGTCGAAGCTCAGGAGCGAGGAGGAGGGGGCCGAGGGTACGCACGGCATGGCCACGACCGCCTACCCGTTCCTGGGGTCACTGGACCCGCAGGAGTTCACCCGCAAGCTCGGTATGGCCGAGGTGGCGCTCGGTGCCGCGCTGCTCGTCCCGATCGTCCCGTCGCTGCTGGCGGGCGCGGCCCTCACGGCCTTCGCGGGCGGCCTGACGGGCCTGTACCTGCGGACGCCGGGGATGCGGGAGGAGGGCGGGCTGCGCCCCACGCAGCAGGGCATCCCGCTCGCCAAGGACTCTTGGCTCGTCGGGATCGGCGCGTCACTCGTCCTTGAGGAGCTCGGGCGGGCCCGCGCGGAGCGGCACGCGTTCCACGCGCGGCTGATCCCGGACTGACGGCCGCCACCGGTCCTTGACGGGCGGGCCGCCGCTCGGTGAGGATCAGCGCGTCCCTCAGGAGGCCGCGCCATGACGTCGTCCGAGTCTCAGCCTTCCCCCGTGATCCGCGTCGCGGCCGACGCCGACGTGGCGGCCATGGCGGCCGTCCTCGGGCGGGCGTTCGACGACGACCCGGTGTGGCGGTGGATACTTCCGGGCGGCCCGTCCCGCTCGCGGCGGCTGGCGAACCTGTTCGGCCTCGCGATGCGGCGCGTCCACATGCCGCTCGGCGCCAGCGAGGCGACCGGACGGGACACCGCGGTCGAGGCGGCCGCGCTCTGGGACCCGCCCGGTCACTGGCACGTCTCGACGGGGCGCCAGATGAGGCTGCTGGTGCCGCTGCTGGGCGTCCTCGGGACGAGGGTGCCCGCCGCGCTGCGCGCGCTCGGCGCGATCGAGAAGCACCACCCCCACGAGCCGCACTGGTACCTGTCAATGCTCGGGACGGACCCACCCGCGCAGGGGAACGGGCTCGGCGGGGCGCTGCTGCGGTCACGGCTGGACCGCTGTGACGCCGAGGGGGTGCCCGCCTACTTGGAATCGTCCAAGGAGAGGAACGTTCCGTACTACGAACGTTTCGGATTCCGGGTGACGCGCGAGCTCACGCTGCCCGGCAGGGGAGGCCCGCCGGTGTGGCTCATGTGGCGCGAGCCCGGAAAGGACGGATGATTCCGACAAGCGCGGGGCATCCCGGTTAAGTCGCTGTCACGTCCGGAAGCGGTCAGTTCGCGGAATCGCCTGCGCGGCGGCGTAGCTGCTCCGCGGTGACGGCGCTCCCGCTGCGTGCCTGCTGTCCGTCACGCTCACTCCCGCAGCCGGTCGATCACCATCAAACGCCGATGACCTGATACGGCCAGAGGGGCGCCCACTTTCGGATGGGCCGCCGGTCGGCCCCTCCAAGACCCCATTTCCGCCGCCTACCGTCGGAGACGAGCCACCGCCCCGCTCCCGTTTGGTGAAGGCGACAGGTGAAGTGTCATGACGGCGACCCGGCCCCCCGCGAGGCGCGGATGCGCGTACCGGCCCTGAGCGTCCCGCCGGAGGCGGAGCTGGCCGGGCGGGAACCGCTGCTCTTGCACCGGCCGGGTCCAGCACGCGTGCACGACTATTTCCTCGGTGGCAAGGACAACTACGCCGCCGACCGCCGGCTCGCGCAACGCGTCCTGCGGGTACTGCCACAGTCGGCGGCGGCGGCCCGCGACGGCCGCGCCTTCCTCGCCCGCACCGTCCGGCTGCTGGCCGGGCGCGGTATCCGGCAGTTCGTCGACCTGGGTTGCGGGCTGCCCACCGCCGACAACCTGCATCAGATGGCCGCCCGGCACGCCTCGGGCACCCGCGTCATCTATGTCGACAACGACCCGCTGGTCATGGCGCATGCCCGCGCACTGCTGATCGACGACGGCAACATCGCCGCCCTGCGCGGGGACCTTCGCGACCCGACCGCGATCATCGAGAGCCCTGAGTGGCGCCGGCTGATCGACCCCCGGGAGCCGGTGGGGTTGGTGTTCTCGTCCGTCCTGCACTTCCTCCACGACCCGTACGGCCCTGTCGCGGCGCTGGGTGCGGTCGCCCCGCCCGGCAGCGCGTTGGTCGTCTCACACGCCACCGCCGACTTCGATCCGGGGATCGGCGAGGCGGCGCGGCTCTACGGCGAGGCGAGCCTCGTGCCCCTGCTCCCCCGCCGCGCCGCCGACGTCGAGCGTCTCTTCGGCCCGTTCACGCCGCTCAGCCCCGGCATCGCCCCGGTCGCCCGGTGGCGTCCGGACGCTCCATCCCCGCCTTCCGGCCCTCCCTTGACCTACGGCGGCGTAGGCATCCGCGGGAATCCCCTCGGTTAAGGCCCTGGCAGGGGCGGGCGCTGGGCGGCTTCAGCCGTCGTGCGAGCTCGCCACCGGACCGGTGATCGTCTCTCGGCGCCTGCGGTGTGCGGCGACACGCTCGCGGGACGCGCAGGTGGCCGAGCAGAAGCGGCGCGGCGCGCCGGTGCCCGTTCCGAGGAACAGCCGCGTGCAGCCGGACGCGGCGCATTCGCCCCACGCGGGCCGTCCGGACTCGCTGAACACCTGGGCGAGGGCCAGCGCGCTGGACGCGGTGAACCACTCCGCCCAGGACGCGTCGTCGCCGCGGTCGACGTGCAAGTGCCAGGAGTGGCCGTCGTGACGGGACAGTCGAGGGCGGGCGCCGCACTCGGCCAGCAGGTCGTTGACCGCCAGCGCGGCGCGGTCGGGGTCGGTCTCGGTGAGGACGCCGGTGAGCCGGACGACGGCGCCGCGCAACGCCTCGGCGTCGTCCTCCGTCAGGGCCTCACCGGTCACGTCCGCCGGGGTCTCGCCGTGCCGGACGAGCATCCCCGCGAGCGCCGCCCTCGGCAGTTCCGGATCGTCACGGACGGCGTTGGCCAACTCGACCAGCCGCAGCGCCGGCCGGAATCCCTCTCCGGTCTCTCCCATGCCACCTCCCTTTCCTCGTACTGTAACGTCTTTTTGATAAAACCCGTTACTTGGGGGAGGTCGGTTGCTCCGGGTCTATCTCGCCACCGCGTTCCTCGCCCGGTTGGCCGAAGAGGGCATGGCGGTGGCTGTGGTGCTCCTGGCGGTCGAGCGCACGGGCTCGCCCGCGCAGGGCGCCTTCGCGTTGACCGCGTGGATGGCGCCGCACGTTGTGTCCGCGCCGCTGGTGGGCGGGTTCGCGGCGCGGGTGCGCCGGCCCCGGATCTTCTACATGGTGGCTCTCTGCGGTTATGCCGTGTCGATGGCGGTCGTGGCCCTGCTGCTCGGCCGGGCCCCCGCGCTGCTCGTCCTGCTCGCCGCCGCGATCGGGGGCGCCTGCGGGCCGGTCGTCTCAGGTGGGCTGTCGAGCCTGGTCGCCGGCCTGGTCCCGGAGGGCCCCGGCCGCGCCCGCGCGTACGCCCTGGACGCGACGTCCTACAGCGCCGCCTCCGTCGCGGGCCCGGCCGTGGTCAGCGTGCTCGCCGGGACCGTCTCCGCCGCCGCGTCCGCGCTCGTCCTCGCCGCAGCCCCGGCCGCCGCCGCGTGCCTGGCCGCCGCGCTGCCCCTCGTGCGGACGTCCACTGTGCGGACGCCGGCGAACCTGCGCGGCGGCCTGTCCGCGGGGCTCGCCGCGGTGCGGCGCACCCGCGAGCTGCGCGCCATCACGGCCGCCACCTGCCTGGCGTTCGTGGGCGTCGGCGGGCTCACCACGACCGCCGCCCTGCTCGCCGAGACGCGGGGGCACCACGACGGCGGCGGCGTCCTGATGACCGCGTTCGCGCTCGGGGCCCTGGCCGGGTCGCTCGCCGTCGCCCGGCTCGGGCCGCGGATGCCCGCGGAGCGGATGGCCGGCCTCAGCCTGCCCGCGACCGGGGCGGCCCTGGCGGTGGCGGCGCTCGTCCCCTCCTTCACCCTCTGCACTATGGCGTTCGTCACAGTGGGCCTGCTGGATGCTCCCCTCCTCACCGCCACGCTCCGCCTCCGCGCCGACCACGCGCCGCCCGGGACGCGGCCGCAGGTCTTCACCATCGGCGCCGGTCTGAAGATCACCGCCGCGGCGGCCGGGGCGGCGCTCGCGGGCGCCATGGCGGGGCTCGCGGCACCCGTCCTGCTCCTTGCCATCGCCGCGCTGCACGGCGCCGCGGGGATCCTGTACCCGGTGCTGCGGCGCCCGTCGCCGCGGAGGCGCGGCTCCTCGCAGCCCCCCGTGCCTCCTTCGCAGGCCACCCGCCGGCCCGGTCGCGTTCAGTGAGTGTTCAGGTCGTGAACTGTGAACCTGGAGCCCGGGCCCCTAGGGTGTCCCGGATGCCGACGAACACCCTGACCCCGTCCAGAACCGAGATCGGCGCTCCTCCGGCGAAGGCTCCCCGGATGGGGTGGCTCGACGCCCTCCGCGGCCTCGCCGCGCTGGTGGTGGTCTTCGAGCATTCCTTGGACGTGCTGCTGCCCGAGGTCCGCAGGACGGCGAGCCCCTGGTTCGACTTCGGGCGGTACGGGGTGTTCGTGTTCTTCCTCGTCAGCGGCTACGTGGTGCCGTTCTCGCTGGAGCGCCGCGGGAACGTGCGGGAGTTCTGGATCGGCCGGTTCTTCCGCCTGTACCCGGCGTGGATCGTCTCCGTCGGCCTCGCCCTGCTGCTCGGCGCCACCGGGATCTCGTGGGGTCTGCCGGCCGCGCTCGGCGAACGGCCCTGGGCGTCCGCGCTGGCGCACCTGACGATGCTGCAGGACCTGCTCGGTGTTCCCAACGTGGTGAGCGTGCTCTGGACCCTGTCCTACGAGATGGTGTTCTACCTGCTCGTGACGGCGATGTTCCTCGCCGGTGTCCATCGCGCCAGCGCTCGTGTCGCGCTCGGCTTCGGCGTGGCGGCCGCGATGCTCGGGGTGGCGTTGCCGAGCGGGCTGCTCGCCTCCCGCTGGCCCGGCGGCACGACGTTCGTCGCCGCGCTCGTCCTCGCCGCCGGACTCGCGGCCCTGGTCAGCCGGCGGAGGTCGGTCCGCCGCGCCGGGATCGCCGTCGCGCTGGTCCTGGCGTTGACCCTCCTGATCCTCGACAGCCGCATCGGCGGCGTCGAAAGCCTGTGCATCATCGCCACGATGTTCGCCGGGACGGCCATCCGCGGTATCCAGGACGGGCGGCTGCGCGCCTGGCCGGCCGCCGCGATGGTCGCGCTCGTCCCCGTGCTGTCCCTGCTGGCCGGCCTGCGCCCGCCCGCCACCTGGGCAGCGCAGGCCAACGTGCAGTCCCTCGGTCTGGACTGGTCGATCGCCGTCGCCGCCGCGTGGCTGACCTTCCTCGCCGGCCTGGCCCTGCGGCACCGCGCCATGCCCCGCGCCCTGGTGTGGCTCGGGTTGGTCAGCTACTCCGTCTACCTGCTGCATCCGCTGGTCGTCCAGGCCATCTGGCGCGCGGCCGGGGACCCGAGCGGCCAGCCCGCCATCGAACGCCTCGCCTGGGGCGGCGTCCTCGTCTCGGGCGTGCTGGTCGCGGCGGGCCTGGCCCACCACTACGTGGAGATGCCCGCGCAGCGCCTGGGCCGCCGCCTGTCCCGCGTCAGGTGAGCCGCCCGAGGGCGCCGCGGAGCCGGCGCAGGTCCCGCATGCGCTGCTCGTAGGTGGCGCCGGCCAGCAGGGTGAGCAGGCCGAGACAGGCGATGGGGATCCAGCCGGGGATGCTGCCGAGGGCGTCAGCCGCGTATGGGGCGAGCCAGCGGGCGGCGTCCAGGACGAGGACGGCGCCGCCGAGGACGAGCGGGGCCTGCAGGCGGGTGCGGGCACCGGCGAGGGTGATCGCGAGCGCGGCCACGGCGAGGATCAACGGGCGCGGCCCGGAGACGTCCGCCCAGGCGGCGAGGAGGCTCGGGACGAGCGTGGACGCGATTGCCGGGCCCAACGCCGTCCAGGAGGAGCGGGCGGCCCCCCGGGCCCGCCGGACCAGGCCGAGTGCGAGCAGCGCCGCCGAGACCGGCGCCGTGTAGACCTCCGGCACGGTGACCTCGGACGCGCCGAGCCGGACCCACCATGCGGCGAGCAGCAGTGCGGACGCCGCCCAGCCGGCCGGACGGCGGTCCGGACGCACCGCCACCGCGGCGGCCAGCACCCCGGTCACGGCGAGGGCGACGCTGAGCGGCGCGGCATGCCCCGCCGTCATCGCGATGCCCGCGGCGGCGACCGGCCACGGGGCGGTCTCGGCCGCCGGGGCGACGCTTGCCTTCAGCACCGGCGACACGGCGAGGACGCCGCAGCCGGCGGCGGCGAGGACGGCGAACGCGGCATGGTGGGCGGGCTGCCCGGCCGCGAGCGGGAGCGCGGCGGCGAGGCCACCGAAAGCGAGCACCGCGACTGCGGCCGCGCTGTCGCGCAGGACGGGGAAGGCCGCCGCGCAGACGATGGCGACGAGCGTCAGGGCGCCGAGGGCGGCGATCGTGGTGTCCTCGGTCGCGAGCGAGGAGGCGGCGGCCCACAGGGCCGCGGCGACCGCCGAGGCGCCGGCGACGATGCGGGCGGGCGGGTCGAGCGCGGCCCAGACGGCGAGCGCGGCGGCGGACGCGACGGCCGCCGCGAGCGCCACCGGGTGGGGCAGGTCCGCGGTGGCCGCCGTGGTGAGGACGACAAGGAGGGCGGCGGGCGGCGCCGCCGCGCGAAGACCGGTCACGGCGAGGGCGGCCGCCACGAGGGCGAGCACGGCCGGCGTGGCGGGCAACACCCAGTCCATGAGGTCGGGCGAGCCCACTCCGGTCCAGGGGGCGTCCACGTAGCGCCCGGGGAACAGCGCGACCACGACGGTACCCGGCAGAATCCACGCGGCGGACGCCGCCAGGGTGATCGCCGCGCCTGCCCGGGTGCCGTGCCGCAGCCTCGCCGGCAGCAACCACGCGGCGGAGGCGACGCTCACGGCGGACAGCGCGCAGCCCGCCGCCGTCCAACGCAGGGGCAGGGGCAGGAGGCTGGCGAACGCCGCCGAGGCGGCCAGCCCGGCGGCCACGGCGAGGACGCGGTGCACCCGGAACGCCCAGGCGAGCGCGACCGCGGCGGCCGCGAGCAGGAGGGCTCCTCCGGCGGGCGCGACCGGGGCGGACTCGACGGCCAGCCCGAACGCCAGCGCCGTCCCGGCCGTGCCTGCGAGCAGGCCCGTCACGGTCGCGGCCTTCGGGTCCAGCCGCCGGGCGCCCAGGTCGGCGAGGCTCAGCAGGAGGAGGGTCAGCGCCATCGCCTCAGGCGTGGCGCCCGCCGCGATGGCGCCGAGGGGCAGCGGCAGTTGGGCCAGCACGACCGCCGTCGGGCGGGTCAGGCGCAACGAGGAGATCCGGTCGTAGACGGCCCAGACCATGGTGACCGCCAAGGACGCCACCGCCGCGTACCAGCGTCCGTCGACCTCGTCCAAGCCGAACAGGCCGTTGACGTACGCGGCGTAGGACTGCAGGCCGATCAGCAGGAGCCCGATGAACGCGAGGGTCTCGGCGGTGGCGGCCAGGGAGCGCCTTGCCAGGGTCCACGCGGCGCTCAGCGCGGCGCCCGTCAGCAGGAGCAGGACGAGCGCCCGTGGGACGGCCCCAAGCGTGCTCCAGCTGAGGAGCGTGAACACGATGGCGGCGACGCCGAGCAGGGCCCCGCCGACCCCGAGCAGCGTGTTGCGCACCGTGGAGCGGGAGGCGTCCGCCTCTGTGGCCAGGGCGGGCTCGGGCACCGGAGGCCATTCCGCCGGGCGGGGCGGCCGCGCGGCGTACAGGAGCGCCAGCAGTTCGCGGCGCCGCCGTCCCAGCCGGGCGAGGTGTGCGTCCACGGCCCACAGCTCCGCCGCCGCGGGCCCCGCCAGGCACAGCCCGCACACCGGGCAGGACGCGTGGTGGGGCGAGGACGGTCCGGCCGGCACCTGTCCGGGTGGGGGCAGTGGAGTCCGGCAGCCGGGGCACGTGATACGCATAACGGCAGAATGTCGCCGATGTCCTGCCCACCGAATCCGTAGAGGTACTCAGATCCGCCCCGAGTAGCCAGCCTCCGGGGGTGGTGACAGCGGCCCCTTTCTTACCTAGGGTGAGGCCGGTTCACCCTCCCGGAGGGAGATCCCATGGTCAGTCCCCCGCAGAACGGCCATCGGGCGGCACAGGGGTCGCTGCCCGCAGGGCTCCCCGGCGTGCTCCGCCAGCACCTGCGGGCCGCCATCGAGGAGATGGAGCGGGAGATCCGCGACCAGGTGCCCGAGTACGCGGGCGCCGACGGCGGGGAGTACGCCCAGCGGGTGGAGCAGACGGTCAGCGACACCGTCGCGTTCTTCGTCGACTCGGTGGACCATCCGGACGCCGACTCCCGAAAGCTGACCGAACTCTACGTGCGGCTCGGCGAGCAGGAGGCCCGGCAGGGCCGGAGTCTGGACGCGTTGCAGACCGCGATGCGGGTGAGCAGCCAGGTCGCGTGCCGACGCTTCATCAAGGACGCCTACCGGCTCGGCTGGTCCCGGGAGATCCTCGGCCGCCTCACCGACTCGCTGTTCCTGCTGGTCGCCCGGATCGCCGACGCGGCCGCACAGGGGTACGCGCGCGAGCAGGGACAGCTCGCCACCGAGCGGGAGCACCGCCGCGGGCGGCTGCGGGACCTGCTGGTCACCGAGCCGTCGCCGGGGCCGGAGGCCGTCGCCGAGCTGGCGCAGGCCGCCCGCTGGGAGTTGCCGAAGCACATCGGCCTGGTCGCGCTCGCGGCCGGTGCGCCCTCGGGCGCCCGGATCCTGCCGCCCGCCGTCCTCGCCGATTGGGAGGCGCCGGTCCCCTACCTCGTGGTGCCCGACCCGGAGGGACCCGGCCGGGACCGGCTCTGGACGGCGCTGCACAAGCTCGGCACCAGCGCGATCGGCCCCACCGTGCCCGTGACGCAGGGCGCCGTCTCGCTGCGGTGGGCACGGCACGCCCTCACGCTGATCGAGCGGGACCTCCTCCCCCGGGACGCTCCCGTCCGCTGCGTGGACCACGTCACGTCCCTGGCGACGCTCGCGGCGGAGGAGTTGATCGGCGCGACGGCCGGGGCCGTCCTCGGGCCGCTGCTGGAGCTGCCACCGGCACGCCGCCGCCCGCTGGCCGAGACACTCCTGACCTACCTGCAGTGCGGCGACAACGCCGTGATCGCGGCGGAGCGGCTGCACATCCACGAGCAGACCGTCCGGTACCGGCTGCGGCGCATCGCCGAGCTGACCGGCGGCCGGTTCTCCGCGCTGGACGGACGCCTCGACCTCATGCTGATGCTGAGCTGGCTCGTGCGGTCGGGCCGCGCCGCCGAGACGGCGTGACTCGCCGGGCAGGCTGCGGTTCGCTAGCGACGGTCGGTATGGGCCGGTGTCGTCTCGGTCATGGCCCTGTCCTGCCTGGTAGGTCCGACACTTCAGGATCGGCGGGGCCCCGCCCGGCGGCGGCGGAGCGCGACATGGCCATCACCCCGGCGGTCAGCAGCACGGCGCTCACCGCGACGGCCGCGAACGCCGACGCCGACCGGGGCGGCTGTGTGTGGAAGGCGAAGACCGCCAGCAGGTACGACGCGACCGGGTTGGTCATCGTCATCGCCGTCATCGCGGCGGGCAGCGACCCGGCGGCGAACGCCTTCTGCTCCAGCACGAGGCCGAGCAGCGTGGTGCCCGCGAGCGCGTAGCCGGGCCAGTCGACCGCGGTGGCGGCGACACCACGGTCGACGAGGTCGGCGGTGGTGAGCTTGATGAGGACGGCACTGCCCGCGAACAGCAGCCCGGCGCAGGTGCCGAGCAGCACCGACCGGACCCGTCCCTTCCGCAGCGCCGCCCCCCGCGACAGGGCGAGCACGAGCGGGACGGCGAGCAGCGCGGCGACGAACAGCCTCGGCCGCGACGGCGCGCCCTCCGGCGGCACCGCGCCGGGCACCGTGAACAGGATGGCGAGGCCCGCCGACACGGCCGTCCCACCGAGCAGGTCCATCCTGGCCGGCAGGCAGCCGGTGCCCGCGCAGCCGAGCAGGATCGTGAAGACGAGCTGGCTGACCAGCAGCGGCTGGACGAGCCCGGTCGAGCCGAGATGCAGAGCCACGGCCTGGCTCATGAATCCGCAGAGGTTCACGGCCCACCCGGCCAGCCACACCGGGTCGCGGACGAGCTTGCGGATCAGTCCCGCCGCGGCCACGGCGTCGGAGCGGCCCCTGACCGCACGCCGCGCCGCGCGGTACTGCAGCGCCGCGGCGGCGGCGAAGAGGAACGCCGCGAGCAGGCTGAACCCGACGCTCCACGCCATCGGACCACCCCCCGCGACCGTCCTCCCCGTGATCATCCTCCCCAAGATCGGGCACGATGACGCCGCACCCGGCGATCACCGCCCGAGCGCCGACCACCACCGGCGCGGTGAGGGCGGCCGCACCGCGCCGGCCCCTGCCGGCCCGCCGGAGGGGCGTCGCACCGGTTCACGTCCGCATCCGGCCATTCCACAGATCTATCGGGAGGCTCATCACCTGTCACCAGTGCTGTTCCGGTCGGACCCGTATTCGGCAGATCGTTGACGAGTAAAGAAAGCGATCGGAAGTCCATCATCTGCCCCTAGCGTCTGTACCAGCGAAAGAAATGACACATGTCGCGCCCGTACCGTCTCCGCCGCGGCGGGCCTGGATCCCCGCGACCTGGACGGACCCATGACCGAACCCGACGCTCTGATCGCGAGTCCCGCCCGCGTGAACGACCATCTGCTCGGCGGGAAGGACAACTACGCCGCCGACCGGGAACTGGCGGGCGCCCTGCTCGCCGTGCTCCCCCCGCTGCGTGCCGCCGTCCGCGCGGACCGGGCGTTCGTGCGCCGCGCGGTCGGGGTCCTGGCGGGCCGCGGGATCCGCCAGTTCCTGGACATCGGCTGCGGCCTGCCCACGGCCGAGAACGTGCACCAGACCGCCGCCAGGCACGCGCCCGGAGTGCGCGTCGTCTACGTCGACCACGACCCGGTGGTGATCGCGCACGCGCGGGCGCTGCTCGCCGACGACGGCGACATCGGCGTCGTACGCGCCGACCTGCGCAAGCCCTGCGAGCTGCTGGACGACGCGTTCTCCTGCGGGCTGCTCGACCGGGACGAACCGGTCGGCATGATCGTCACCTCGGCCCTGCACCACCTGCCCGATGCCGACGGCCCGCACGCCGTCGCGGCCGAACTGCGGACGGCGCTGACCCCCGGCGGCGCCCTGGTGCTGTCCCACCTCACCGCGGACTTCGCGCCCGTCGCGACGCTGGAGGCCGCGCGGCTGTACACCGCCGGCTGCACCGCCCCGCTCGTCCCGCGCGGCAAGGAGGAGATCGCCGCGTTCTTCGGTGATCTGGAGTTGCTGCTTCCCGGCCTCGTCCCCACCGCCCAGTGGCGGCCGGACGCGCCCTTCGAGCACGTGGGGCGGGCCCTCATGTACGCGGGTCTCGCGATCAGGTAGGGCGGTTCGGGCGGACATGTCCCGGCCGGCCCTCACGATCGCTAGGCTGCGTGGCGGCAAGGCCGTAGCGCAGAGGTCGTCGCGCCTTACAGCGGGCTGGAGGACGTCGGTTCGAATCCGACCGGCCTTGCCCCTACTCGGCCCCTCGCCGATCGGCGGCCCGCACCGCGCGAACAGGATCGGGGGACCTCGGATGACGACCGGCACGGCGCCCACGCGGCCCCCGGCACCGGACGAGGTGTCCCGCTGGCGGCGCGTCCGGCGGTACGCCGTACCACGCTGGATGATCGAAAAGGCCACCGAGCGGCGGCTCGCGGGCGACTGGCGCGGCGCGTGCGCGGCGGCGAACGTCGACGTGGCGTTCGATCTCGGGGCGGTGGCCGGCACGTGCGGGAACGAGGCGGCGGCCGCGCTCGAAGACGCCCTCCTGCATCTGGGGCCCGACCTGCTGCGCTGGCACGCGCCCCGGGTGGACCGGGGACGCACGACGCTCATCCCCGACCAGGTGCTGGTGCTGGACGACGGCCCGTACGAGGGCGGGCACGCCCTGTACGTCACCACTCCGTCGATGCTGGTGCACGGACCCCAGCGGCTGACGCTGAGGTTCGCACCGGTCCCGGCCGACTGGGTCTTTCTCGACACTGACCTGCCGTACTGCGCGGTGTGGCGCAACGTCGTCCAGTCCTGGACGACGGCACGGCATCTGTGGGACGTACGCCACGCCGGGGAACTGCGTGAACGCTCCGGCGGAGGTGAGGAGCGGGCCCCGTTCCTGGAGCCGGACGGGACGCCGCGTCCCGCCGCGCGACTGCCGTCCGCTGATCCCGGCCCAGGCGATCCCGCGGCGCGCACCGAGTGGCTCGGCCTCGTCCGCGAGCGCGAGGGCGCCGAGGCGGCCTTCGCCGCCGCGGGCGTCGAGGTGGACCCGTCCGGCGTCGACGTCGAGGAGTGGCACGGCGGCGGCGTGATCGGCGCGTTCGACGTCCTCGGCCGGCTGCCGCTGGCGCTGAGCACACTCGGACCCGAACTGCGGACGCTGTCGGAACGGACGGGCGCGGGCACTTTCTGGATCCCCTACCAGCAGCACGCCGCCGTGGTGCTGGAGTGGTCCGGTCGTCCGTGCGTGCGCGTCGAGCCCTTCGAGAACTTCGACACGACCCGCCCCGTGTTCCCCGAGGCATGCCGCCGCCCGCCGCCCGACCTCGACCTGCTGCGGTACGGGCTCGTCCCGGACGGCGAGTTGCACCCGCTCGTCCGTGCGGCGCTGATGCCCGCCGCCTCGCCCGACGGCCCCGGCGGCCCGCCGGACCCCGCAGGGCCGCCGACGGCGCGGGTGCGGTGCCGGGGCGACTGGCACGACGTGAGGTTCCGGAACGGTGTCTTGGAGATGCCGCACAGCGAGGCGGAACAGCGGCGCGAGCAGGCGCTGCTGGCACTCGGCGGCGCGGTCGGCGGCTGCCAGGCCGTCCGGCGGGGGTGGCGGTCCGGCGGGCGGCTGCCCCGCGCGCTGGAGGCCGGGCGCCGCGACCTGCTCGCCCGCGTCCAGCACGGCGACACCCCCGGCGTGCTGGCCCTGCTGGACGCCGGGATCGACCCGCGCGTCCGCGACGCCCGGGGCCGCACCCTGTTGCACTGCCTCCACCTGATCGACCACACCCTGCTCATGCCACGGCTCGTCCCGGTGCTCGACCTGGAGGCGGGGGACTCCTGCGGCCGGACGCCGCTGCACGTGACGGTCTTCGAGAACGGTTCGGTGGACCTTGTGCGGGCCTTGCTGGACGCGGGCGCCCGGATCGACGTCCAGGACGAGCAGGAGACCACGCTCCACCGCGTCATCGAGTGGCGCGAGCGGACCGACCTCGCGTTCCTGTTGCGGCGGATCGAGGACGAGTATCCCGAGCTGGCGGACTGGTAGCGCGCGGCGGCCACGGGCGAGCGGGACGGCGCCGCGCCGTCCGCCCCGGCGACGCGGTGCCGTCCACCCACTCTCTACAGCGCCCGCACTCGCCGAAGCGTCACACCCGTCCCCGACCTGCGCGGCGACACGACGGCGGCAGGAAATCGGGTGACGGCGGTGCGCGCGGCAAGCAGAATCGGCGGATGGAGCTGATCAACTGGCCGCCGTAGCGGTTGCGCCTGCGGACGCCCCGGCTCGAACTGCGGCTCCCGGACCTGACGGAGCTGACGCCCTCGGGGTGCTGGCCGCCGAGGGCGTCCACGAACCCGCCGAGATGCCGTTCCTGGTGCCGTGGACGGACCCGCCGCCGAACGAGCGGGCCCGCAGCGTCCTGCAGTACGACTGGCGCGTCCTCGTTACCGGGAGAACGGCACGTCCCGCGCCCGGGTCCGGGACGCGCTGCGGCACGAGCAGCGGTTCGTCCTGGACCCGGAGGGCTGGGCGCGGCACCGCGGCATGCCCGTCGAGGTCGAGGGCCTGGACGCCTGCCTACCTCTGTTCGGCGTGCCCGCCGCGGGCGTGTGATCTCCTGTCAGGCTGCCAGGCCGCGGGGCCGGATGTCGGCCGGTTCGCCGCCCCCACGTCGTCCCGCTCCCCTGACTCACCCGGCCCTGGATTCGCCTCACCGGCCCACTCCGTCTGTCGGCGATCGACCGGCGCCGTGCTGTGCGTCCGCATCGAGACGATGACCCGTTCTGATCTGTGTATTTGTACCGCTAACGCACCGTCAGAGGCCGAAAGGACGACGGGTGCCCGATGATGGGTTCATGACGGGACGTGGAGCGATCTGGGCCGGTGGCCTGGTGGCGGTGGCGGCCGTGGTGGGACTGGGCGTCTATTTCGCGGTGGCGGGTTTTCGTCTGGTCGACACGGTGGGCATCGTGGGCGCGGTGCTGGGGATCGCCGGTATGGCGATGGCCATCCGCGCGATCATCGTCGAGCGGCGCAGGGCCGAGGGCGGCGAGAGGCCCGGTGGCGGGGCGTCCACGACCACCAACGTGCAGGCGTCCGGTGAGAGATCGGTCGCCATCGGCGGCGACAACTCCGGCATCATCTCCACCGGTGACAACGCGACGAACTCCGGTCCGCGGTAAAACCCTGTCCACATGGACGCTCGCCTGGCGCGCCGACGGGCGTTTCCGGAGAGTGCCGACAGGGAAGCTGAGAGTAGTTGGACGGGGTTTCCGGCCACTCGTCCTGCGCTCGCCGGTTCCCGTGGAGGTGCGCTCTGATGACCGAGATCTCGCCGCAGCCGTCGATGGTGGTACGGCACGGAGACAAGCGGTATCCCTCGCTCAGCCGCGGGTTCAACCAGCGATGGATCGCCAAACCCGAGTACGTCCGGCTGGTGCGCTCTCCCGGCGAGGTTCGGGACGCGCTGGCGCAGGCGGTGCGGGAGACCCCGAAGGACCCGGCGCGGACGCGGATCACGGTTCGGTCGGGTGGGCACTGCTACGAGAACTTCGTGTGCGGGGACGACGTTCGGGTGATCTTCGACGTCAGCCCGATGTGCGAGATGTACTTCGACCCGGAGATGAACGCCTACTGCGTGGAGGCCGGCGCCAGCAACTGGCATGCCTACAGCCACCTCTACCCGGCCACGGGGAGGGCGCTGCCAGGCGGATCCTGCTACTCGGTGGGGCTCGGCGGCCACATCACCGGCGGGGGGTACGGGCTGCTGTCGCGGCAGTTCGGGCTCACGGTCGACTATCTGTACGCGGTCGAGGTGGCGGTGGTCGGGCAAGACCGTTCGGTCGAACTCGTCCTGGCGCGGCGCGATGACGGTGACCCGGACCGGAAGGCGCTCTGGTGGGCCCACACGGGTGGCGGGGGCGGCAACTTCGGGATCATCACCAGGTTCTGGTTCAGGGATCTGCCCGAGCCTCCCAGCACGGTGCTCCTGACCGGCCTCGCATGGGACTGGAAGGACTTCACCAAAGGTGACTTCACCCAGCTCCTCACCTCGTTCGGCTCGTATTTTCATGACCATCAGGACCCGTCGACGGCGGCGGGGAAGCTGTTCGGGATTCTCGTCCTCAACCATGTGTGCAATGGTCAGATCGGGCTTCTCGCGCAGGTGGACGTCGATGACGTGGCGGGGCACACGGCCATGAAGGAGTTCCTGGCGAAGGTGGACGGGAGCATCTCGCCCGAGGCGACGACGATGCGGACACCGATGGGCGAGCGCCCGACCGTCGCCCATCTGAAGATCCCGAGGGTCATGCCGTGGCTGACGGCCACCCAAACGCTCAACGGCAGCGGCGAGGACCAGTGCGGGAAGTACAAGTCGGCCTACATCCGCCGACCATTCGACTCCAGGCAGATCGATGCGATGTGGGCCTGCCTCGGCAAGGAGCGGTTCACCGACTACACCAACAAGCAGTCCGTCATCCAGATCGACTCCTACGGAAGCGCCGTCAACAGGCCACCCCGTGACACCGCCGCCGGGCAGCGCGACTCCATTCTGAAAATGCAATACCAGGTGTATTGGACGAGGAACGACCCTCAGGAGGCCGAGTACCTCGCCTGGATCCGGGAGACCTACAGTTCTACTTTCGCCGACACCGGCGGCGTCCCGGTGGCGGGCGGCGGCAATACCGACGGCTGCTACATCAACTATCCCGACGTCGATCTGAGCGACCCCCGTTGGAATCGCTCGGACCAGTCGTGGTCGACCCTCTATTACAAGGACGCCTATCCCAGGTTGCAGCGGGTGAAGCGGCGCTGGGACCCGCTGAACGTCTTCCGCAACGTCCAGTCCGTCCGCCCGCCGAACCTCGACTGACGTACGAGGTTCGAGACGGCGGACGGAAGTTCTCAGTAACCCGGGCGCGGTGCTATTCGGCGGTCCGGGTGCGCTGGGTCCAGCGGAAGACGGCCTGCGCGGCATCCGGGCCGAGCGGGCCGTCGATGCACTCGAAGTGTTCACGCCCGCCGCGGCGGTCGATCTTGATACGGCCATCCTCGATCTCGTCATAAGGGAGCCGCAGGTGACGGGGGATGTCCGCCGGACCGCCTTCGAGGCGGACGTCGATGGACCGGTGGTCTCGTTCGCAGTCTGCAGTCGGTAGGCTCATTTTCCACTCACGCTCCCGGCCATGGATATCCTCCCTTACCGCCGAGCGGATCGAGTTCTCCCCAGCGTAACCGTGCGGCAGTTTCCGCCCCACCCCTAGAAGATCCGGCGACGAGAACACGGTTTTCGATAGGGGCCGGGAGGGGCGCATAGGGGGCGGGAGCCGGCGCCCGATTGGGCCGGACGCCGTGCCGGACCGGCCAAGGGCGGCGCTAGCGCAGCTTAAGCGCCGGCGCCGAGCATGACGGTCACATTGTGTCGGTTCGTAGCGGATCAGCCCCGGTGCGGGCGAGAAAGGTTGACGAGAACATGGGTGAAAGCGTCCAGCACGGTACTCCGGAACAGGGCGGCGCCGCCGAGTCGGATTCGGCGGCTCAGGATGCCGCGGAGCGGCAGCGGATCCTCGCCGTCGAGGGCGCCGAGCGTGAGCGAATCCTCCGCGAGATCGTGCGTTCCAGGGCCGCCGGAGTACTCAACACCACCATCACCGATGACAGCAACTTCCTGGAGAGCGGGCTTAATTCCCTGACCGCCCTGGAACTGACCAAGACGCTGATCAATATCACCGGCCTCGAAATTCCCATGGTCGCGATCGTCGAGCATCCCACCCCCACTGAACTCGGCCGGCACCTCGCCGAGGAACTCGATAACGCCCCCGTGGCCTGAGGCGCCTCCGGCGGCGGATCCGAGGGGAGCACGAGCGGTCACATGAGGGGAATCATTCTCGCGGGCGGGAACGGAACGCGATTGCGCCCCCTGTCGCTGGTCGGGTCCAAGCAACTGGCCCCCGTCTACGACAAACCGATGATCTATTATCCGCTGTCGGTGCTCATGCTCGCCGGGATCTCGGAGGTGCTGATCATCACCCGGCCGGCGGAGACGGCGTTGTTCCGACGGCTCTTCGGCGACGGCGGCCGGCTGGGAATGTCCATCAGCTACGTCGCCCAGGACGAGCCGCGCGGCATCGCGGACGCATTCCGGGTCGGCGCCGACCACATCGGCGGCGAGGACTGTGCGCTCATCCTGGGCGACAACCTGTTCCACGGGGCGGACCTGCCGCCCATGCTGCGCAGCAGCGCGGCGGGGATGAACGGGTGCGTGCTGTTCGCGCACCAGGTCGCCGACCCGGAGAAGTTCGGCGTCGCCGAGGTGGATCGGGCCGGGCGGCTGGTGGCGATCGAGGAGAAGCCGGAGCGTCCCCGTTCCAACCTGGCCATCCCGGGCCTGTACTTCTTCGATGGCGAGGTCGTCGACATCGCCAAGCGGCTCACACCCTCGGCACGGGGCGAACTGGAGATCACAGACGTGCTCCGCGCCTACCTGAAGGCGGGCCGGGCCGACCTGATGTGGCTGGGGCGCGGCGTCACCTGGTTGGACACCGGGACCCACGACTCGCTGCTGGAGGCGGGCATGTTCGTGCGGGACGTGCAGCGCCGGCAGGGCACCCGGATCGCCTGCGTCGAGGAGATCGCCATGCATATGGGCTTCATCGGCGCCGACGACTGCCACCGCTTGGGCGAGGAGATGTCGAGTTCCCCGTACGGGCGGTACGTGATGAACTGCGCCCGCGCCTACGGCCGGCTCCCCGCGTCCGCGCGGCTCCGGGGCCGGCCATGAACGTGCTGGTCACCGGCGCCGCCGGGTTCATCGGTTCGACCTACGCGCGCATGCTGCTCGGCTCAGGCCCGACCGGAGGGCCCAGCGTCTGCCGGGTGACCGTACTGGACAAGCTCACCTACGCCGGGACCGTCGACAACCTCGACCTCTCCGACCCCCGGTTGCGGTTCGTGTACGGCGACGTCTGCGACCCCGGCCTGGTCGGGACGCTGATGGCCGAGGCCGACCAGGTGGTGCACTTCGCCGCCGAGTCCCACGTGGACCGCTCGATCAACGCCGCGGAGGACTTCGTCCGCACCAACGTGCTCGGCACCCAGACGCTGCTGGACGCCGCCCTGCGGCACCGGGTCGAACGGTTCGTGCACGTGTCGACCGACGAGGTCTACGGTTCGGTGGAGACCGGGTCGCGAGCCGAGCCCGATCCGCTGGACCCCAACTCGCCCTACGCGGCGTCCAAGGCTGCCTCGGACCTGATCGCCCTGTCCTACCACCGGACGCACGGCCTGGACGTGCGGGTCACCCGCTGCACCAACAACTACGGGCCCCGCCAGTTCCCCGAGAAGATCATCCCGTTGTTCGTCACCAACCTGCTCGACGGCGGCGACGTCCCGCTCTACGGCGACGGGCTGAACCGACGCGACTGGCTGCACGTCGAGGACCACTGCCTCGGCGTAGACCTGGTGCGCGTGCTGGGGAGGCCGGGTGAGATCTACAACATCAGTGGCGGGACGGAGCTGACCAACACCCGTCTCACCGAGCTCCTGCTGGACGCCTGTGGAGCCGACTGGAGCCGGGTCCGCCACGTCCCCGACCGCAAGGGCCACGACCTGCGCTATTCCATCCTGGACGACAAGGCCCGGGACGAACTGGGCTACCGGCCGCGGCACGATTTCGAGCGGGGTCTCGCCCGGACCGTCGAGTGGTACCGGCGGAACCGCGAGTGGTGGGAGCCGCTGAAGCGGCGCGCGTCCGAGGCGGGGCTGAGCCGTGCGCTCTGACATCGACACCCCCGTCCGGTTCGGCGTGCTCGGCTGCGCGGACTTCGCGCGGCGGCGGATGCTGCCGACCCTGGTCGCCGCCCCCGGCGCACGGGTCGTCGCGGTCGCCAGCCGTGACCTGGACAAGGCGGCCTCGTTCGCCGACCGATTCGGCTGCGCCGCCGTGCTGGGGTACGACGCGCTGCTCGCCGCGTCCGACATCGAGGCCGTCTACCTGCCGCTGCCCGCGATGCTGCACGCCGAGTGGGCGGAGCAGGCGCTCATGGCGGGCAAGCACGTCCTGGTGGAGAAGCCGCTGACCGGCGACCACGCCAAGACCGCGCGGCTGCTGCGGCTCGCACGGTCGTGCGGCCGGGTGCTGATGGAGAACGTCGCGTTTCCGCATCATGCGCAACACGCGGCGGTGCAGAAGCTGCTCGCCGACGGGTCGGTCGGGGAGCTGCGCGACTTCTCCAGTACCTTCACCATCCCGCCGCTGTCCGAAGACGACATGCGCTACCGGCCGGACATCGGCGGCGGAGCACTGCTGGACATGGGGATCTATCCCATCCGCGCCGCGCTCCACTACCTCGGCCACGATCTACGCATCGTGGCCGCCGTCCTGCGCCATCACGGCAAGACGCACGCGGTGGTGTCCGGGCGGATCCTTGCCTGTACGCCGCGCGGGGTGACGGCGGACCTGCACTTCGGCATGGCGCACTCCTACCGGACGAGCTGCGAGTTCGCCGGGAGCGAGGGCCGCCTGCTGCTCGACCGGGCGTTCACCCCGCCACCGGCATTCCAGCCGGTCGTGCGTGCCGAGCGGCAGGACCACCGCGAGGAGTTCACGCTGCCCGCCGACGACCAGTTCGCGAACGTGGTGGCCTGCTTCACGCGGGCGGTGCGCACCGGCGTGGCGCTGGACGGCTGCGCCGAGGCCAGCCTTCGCCAGGCCGACCTGGTCGCCGCGGTCGAGGAGAAGGCAGTCCGCTTCCCGCTCTGACGGTGCCCGCTGCGCCCCGTCCCCGCCTCCCCCACCGCACTCTCGGGTGCCCCAGCCTGAGGCGACGTCCGCAAGCCCCGGCCGGCTTCGGGAGGGGATCACCGGCCGGGGTAGCGTCCAGCTGTCACGCCTCGGCGGGACGCGCGTCGGCGACGAGCGCGTTGAAGCAGGTCAGGAGCGTCCGAGCGTGAACGTTGACGTAGTGGCCGTGGCGGGCCATCTCGGCGAGCTGGCCGTGGGACGCCCATCGGAAGCCGAACGGGGGGACCAGCGGCGCCATCGCCTCGTCCGCCTCGACCACCAGGTACCGGCTCACCGCGTTCAGGAAGCGGCCGCCTTCCTCTGAGTGCAGTGCCGAGTAGCGGATCCGGTCCGGGGGCGCGGCGGACACCGCGTCCAGGAACAGCGGGTGTTCACCGGGTGGCAGGTGCGCGTAGTTGGCGGGCGTGCACTGGACGGTGGGTCCCAGCTCCACCGTGTCCAGGAAGCCGGGCTCGGGGCGGGCGCGGACGAGCACGTGCGGCACGCCTTCGATCTCGCGGGTCAGAAAGGCCACCACACCCTCGCCACGCGGCTCGAACAGCGGCTGCGTCCACTCCGACACCTCGCGGTTGCCCGCCTGCACCGCCACGGCCACGGCCCGGAAGTACCGCCCGTCCTCGTGGTCGATCGACGAGGCGCCCCGCGACCACCCCGACACCTCCGACAGCGGGACGCACTCGCTGCGAACGACGTGCGCCGAGCGCATGGCGGCCAGCCACGACAGCAGGTCGGTGTCGGAGTGCAGGGCGCGCGGCGTCCCGTCGGCGGGCAGGCCTGCCAGCACGGACCGGGAGTCCATGTTGACGAGGTTGTCGAACCGCATGAGCTCAGCGATCTGGCCGAGGGTCAGCCAGCGGAAGTCCTCGTGCGGCGCGACGTCGCCCGACACCTCGACGATCATGTTGCGGTTCCGCTTGCGGTAGAACCAGGAGCCGTGTTCGGACTGCAGGACGTCCGACAGCACACGACTGCCCTCCGTCCGCGTGAAGTGCTCCAGGTAACGGACGGCCGCGCCCCGGTGCACCCCGGTGTAGTTGCTGCGGGTGGCCTGGACGGTCGGGGACAGCTGGAGCAGGTTCGGATTGCCCGGCTCCATCTTCGCCTGCATGAGGAAGTGCAGCACCCCGCCGAACTCCCGGGCCAGGATGCCGAGGATGCCGACCTCCGGCTGACGGATGATCGGCTGGTGCCACTCGGCCGACATCGGATCCCCGGCGCGCGTGTGCAGCCCCTCGACGGCGAAGAAGCGGCCGCTGCGGTGCACCAGGTTCCCCGTGCCGTCCTCGAAGTACCAGCCGTCCAGGTCAGCGAAGGGGATGCGGTCCACCGCGAAGCGGGTCGCCGCGCGTCGCCGGGCGAACCAGGCGTGGAAGTCGGCGGTGGTTCCGGCGGTCCCGTCCCGGGCTCCGGCGGACCGGGTGATGCGGGCGGGCAGGGCGGCGTCGTCGCGCGGCCGCGTCAGGGTCGTCTCGCTGATCATCTGTGTGCTCCCGCGAACTCCACGATGGACGCGACGACGTAGTCGATCATCTCGTCGGTGAGGCCCGGATAGACCCCCACCCAGAACGTCTGATCGGTGATGACGTCGCTGTTGGTCAGGTCGCCCGAGATCCGGTGCGGCCGGTCGATGTAGGCGGGGTGCCGTGTCAGGTTCCCCGCGAACAGCCGCCGCGTGCCGATCCGGCGCGCCTCCAGGAACTCGATCAGCTCCGCCCGCCCGTACGGGGCGTCCGGGTCCACCGTCAGCACGAAACCGAACCAGCTCGGATCGCTGCGCGGCGTCGCCTCCGGCAGGATCAGCCCGGGAACGCCGTCGAGCCCTTCGCGCAGCCGGCGCCAGTTGCGCCGCCGCGTCGCACAGAACATGTCGAGCTTGGCCAGCTGGCTCAAGCCCAGGGCGGCCTGCAGATCGGTCGATTTCAGGTTGTAACCCACGTGGGAGAAGATGTACTTGTGGTCGTAGCCGGCGGGCAGCGTGCCCATCTGGTACCCGAACCGCTTGTGGCAGGCGCCGCTCTCGCCCGGCTCGCACCAGCAGTCCCGGCCCCAGTCCCGCATCGACTCCACGACCCGGGCGAGGACGAGGTTCGAGGTCAACACGCAGCCGCCCTCGCCGGTGGTCAGGTGGTGCGCCGGATAGAAGCTCACCGTCGTCAGATCACCGAAGGTCCCGGTCAGCTTCCCGTCGTAGGTGGAGCCCACCGCGTCGCAGTCGTCCTCGATCAGCAGCAGCTCATGCTCGTCGGCGAGCTCAGCGATCTCGGTGGCCTCGAACGGGTTGCCCAGCGTGTGCGCGATGATGATGGCCCGGGTTCGCGGGCCGATCGCCCGGGCGATGCGCTCGGGCGTGGTGTTGTAGGTGCGCAGGTCGACGTCCACGAACACCGGCACGAGCCCGTTCTGCAGGATCGGGTTCACGGTCGTCGGGAAGCCCGCCGCCACCGTGATCACCTCGTCGCCGGGCCGCAGCCGCCGGTCCTGCAGCAGCGGCGATGTCAGCGCCGAGACCGCCAGCAGGTTGGCCGACGACCCCGAGTTGGTCAGATGCGCCTTGCGCCGCTGGAGCCGCCGGGCGAACTCGCGCTCGAACCGGCGCGACAGCGCGCCCGCGGCGATCCGCATGTCCAGCGCCGCCTCGACCAGCGCCGCCCGGTCCTCCTCGTCCAGTACCGCGCCGGAAGGCCAGATCTCGGTCACGCCCGGCACGAAGCCGCCCGCGTCCTGGGTGTCCTGATGGTATTTGCGAACCTCGTCGAGGATGTGCTCGACCCGTCGGCTCATGATCGGTCCTTTCCGGGAGCCCGGATGGTCGGCTCGAGTCGTACGCCCGGCGCTCCGGTGGTCGAGGACTCGCCGGGCGGGAGCCCGGCGGCGGTGAGGAGGTCGCGCATCGACTCGGCCAGGCCGCGGCGCGGTGACCAGCGCAGCGTCCGGCGCGCCCGCTTGATGTCCAGGAGTTGCCACAGCGCGTCCGACCGCGTGTCGCGGGACGCCGCCTCCTCCACCACCCGCAGCGGGCGACCGCCGAGCGCGACCAGCAGATCGACGAGGGTCCGGACGGGTACGGCCACTCCCCCGCCGACGTTGACGATGGCTCCGGCGACCCGCTCCGGCGCGCTCGCGGCGGCGAGCACCGCATCGGCCACATCACGCACGTCCACGAGATCGCGGTGCGCGAGCAGCGGCGCCAGGCGCAACTCGTCACGCCCGGCGGTCAGATGTTCGGTCACGATCCCGGGAAGGCTGCTCCTTGGGGCGCCGGGCCCGCAGACGACCGAGACGCGCAACACCACTCCGTCGACCCCGCGCTCCTCGGCGGCCCGCACGACCGTCCGTGTTCCTTGCAGCTTCGTCCGCCCGTAGGGCGTCGTCGGGGCAGGCGGCCAGTCCTCGGGTATCGACGTGCCGAACGGGACCGGGCCGTACTCGTAGGCGCTGCCGAGGTGGATGAGGCGCGGACGCTCCGGCAGCCCGGTGACGACCTCGGTGAGCCTGTGCACCAAGCCGGCGTTCAGCGCGGCCATCTCCTGTTCGGTGCCGCTCCACACCGCCCCGGCCGCGTTCACCACCACCCGGGCGCCGGCGAGCACTCGTGCCAGCCCCGCCCGTCCGTCGCGGGACAGGTCCAGTGCCACCGCGCCCGGCGCCGTCCGCGACACGGGCGTCACCCGTGACCCGGCGGCCGTGAAGGCGGCGCATATGTGCCGTCCCAGGAAGCCCGAAGCGCCCAGCACCACGACCCGGCGGCCGGCCGGCGGCTCGGGCGTCACAGGCGGGCGTTCTTGTAGACGGCCTGCCAGAAATAGCTCCAGGGGCGGGCGCGCTCGTGCCCCGCGCATTCCCAACTCTCGCCGGGCCGGTAGGCGGCCAGGTACCTGGGCACCGCCGCCTCCAGGTCCTCGCCGTCGAACACGTCCAGCACCTGCCGGAGCGGGCCGGTCTCCATCGCCAGCCGCACCGCCTCGTCACCTTTGAAGTGCCCGTCCAGCGCCCGGTCCGAGAACTTCCCGAGCGGGTTCTTCGCATAGAAGGCGCGACAGCTTCCGTCGATCAGATCGAGGTAGCTGCGCACGGTCTCGGGAAGCATTTCGGTGAACGAATGGATATTGATGCACAGATCGAAGACGACCGGGTCCATGACGCCGATGTCGTCCACCGGGACGAACTCAATCTTGGCGTACTGCTCGGGCGTCAGGACCTCGCCCAGATAACGCTGGCTGAGCCGCAGCGTGTTGGGCAGGTCGATGATGCGGTAGCGGGAAAGGTCGTGGTTGGACAGCAGGGTGTGACAGGTGCGGCCATAACCGGCGCCGATCTCCAGTACCGCCGCCCCGGCCAGTGGGACACTCCGCTCGATGAAGTTCATCTCAAGGACGGCCTGAAGATAGTCCAGGCACACTGACTCGCCGTTGCTGCGCACCGTGAGGGGATCTCCCAGATCACGGTTCTGGATGCGCTTGATCTTGAGCCAGCTGTCCGCGTCCAGATCCGCGCAGAGCCCGAAGACCAAGGTCTTCAAGTACCGGACTCCGTTGGCGGTCGGGTCCCAGAACGAGATGTTGTAGTTGCGTCGGTCGGATTTGAAGTTCGTCAGATCGAGGGCCGCCTCCTCGGTCACCCAATTCTCCTGGATGCGCTCCCACTGCCGACTGGCCTGGAAATTTTGCGCCATCCCGTCTCCCTTTTTCACGGTACTGAAGGATCGATTAATGGGGTGGAGACTCGGCGCCCGCGCCGACCCTTGCACGCGCCGCCCGGATCATATAGATGCCGTTCTCGGCAGTCCGGTAAATCGTCCCAGGACCGACTAAAGTTGCACTAAATCGAGGGGGTCATACGGGTCGTCCTTGATTGGCCTGGGGGCGATCGGATTCAGGGGTATGCCTGGACCCGGACATCGCTTACTGTGACGCCGGAACCGGGTGGCCGTCCCACCCCCTACAGGAGCGAATCATGCGCGTTCTGTTCACGACCTTCCCTGGAAATACGCACTTCTTCAACAGCGTTCCGCTGGCGTGGGCGCTGGTACTGGCCGGCCACGAGGTGCGGGTGGCGAGCGCCCCCGAACTGACGGAGACCATCACCCGGTCGGGGCTGAGCGCGGTGCCCGTCGGCTCGGCGGAGACACTGCAGCAGAAGACGCTCCGGGTGATGCGGGAGCGCGGCTTCTCCTCGATCGGGCAATGGATGGGCCTGGAGAACCCGGGCGACCTCCACCTGGCCGAGGACCGGGGCGACGAGCTCACCTGGGAGGACCTCCGGCGGGTGCATCAGGCGGTGCTGGTGCCGGCGGCCAGGATCGCCAACGATTCGATGATCGACGACCTGGTGGCGTACAGCCGATGGTGGAGACCGGACCTGGTCCTGTGGGACGCGGTCAGCTATGCCGGATCCGTCGCCGCGACGGCGGCGGGGGCCGCGCACGCCCGGATCCTCTACTCCCACGACACCGATGCCAGGATGCGGAAGAGCTACCTGCGGCTGAAGGCTCAGCAGCCGCCGGACGAGCGCACGGATCCCATGGCCGAGTGGCTCGGTGAACGGATCGGTGACCAGGGTGGCGAGTTCTCCGAGGACCTGGTGAACGGGCATTTCACCATCGATCAGCTCCCGGAATCGTTCCGGCTGGACACCGGGTTGCGCCATCTCTCCTTGCGGTACGTGCCCTACAACGGGCCGGCGGTGGTTCCGCAATGGCTCTGGGACGACCCGCCGAGACCGCGCGTGCTCCTGACGTTCGGCGTATCCTCACGGGACTGGACGCATATGCAGGTCATGCCCGTCGATCGCATGGGAAAGGTCCTCGCCGCCCTGGCCGATCTCGACGTCGAGCTGGTGGTGACCCTGCCGGACCGCCTTCGGGCCGAACTCGGCGACGTCCCGTCCAACACCCGGATCGTGGACTTCGTCCCTCTCCAGGCCGCCGTCCAGTCGTGCGCGGCGGTGGTCCATCACGGCGGCGCCGGGAGCTTCAACGTCCCCTTGCTGTACGGCGTTCCGCAGATCCTGGTCAGCAAGGTCCCCGACTCCCTGCTGAAGGCTCGGCGACTGCGGGAGACCGGAGCGGGGTTGTGGATCGATCCGGACACGATCACCGGGGAGCAGATCCGGGACGCCGTCTCGCGCGTGCTGGTGGAGCCCTCGTTCCAGGCGGGAGCCCAGGCGATCAGGCAGGAGATCCTCGCCCAGCCGTCGCCGCATGACACCGTTCCGGAACTGGAGCGGCTGGCCGCCGAATACCGAAGATGAAGGCCCGGCCCGCCGATCGAGCAGACCATCTGATCATCAGTGATCTCATTCACCACCCCGAGGAGAGCGACTGTGTCACATCAGGCGTCCATGAAGAAGATCGTTCTGCTGTGCACGATACCGATCACCTTCGCGGCCTTGTCCGCGGTCCCCGCGCGAGCCCAGTCATCCGTCTGCCGCACCGTGCGGGTTCCGGTGACGATCGGGGGGCGGATCCAGCACATCACCGGGTCCCTGTGTGTGCCCGCCCGGTTCTCCGGCGGCGTCCGCCGCGTGGACCTTCTCGTGCACGGCGGCACCTACGGCTCCGCCTACTGGGACTGGCCCGTGAATCCCGGCAGATACTCCTACGTCAGCAAGACGCTCCGGGCCGGGCGGGCCGGCTTCACCTTTGAACGTCCCGGGACGGTGGCCGCGGGCGCATTGCCGCCGAGCGCCTCGCTCACCGCGGCCGACGGCGCCGACCGCCTCCACCAACTCATCCAGTGGCTGCGCCGCGCGGGCTACCGCGAGGTGACCCTGATCGGGCACTCCCTCGGATCGATGATGTCGCTCACAGAGACCGCCGCCTACAACGACGCCGACCGTCTCGTCCTGACCGGGCTGCTGCATCACGTGGGCGACGCGGGCCCGCTCCCGCTGCACCCGGCCCCGGCCGATCCCGCGTTCGCCGGCGTGGTGACCGATCCCGGGTACTACACCACCGTGCCCGGAACCCGCGGTACATCGATGTACGACCCGGCCACCGCCGACGCCGGGGTGGTCGCCTACGACGAGGCCCACAAGGACGTGATGTCGGGCAACGAGTCCGTCGAGTTCGGCACCCGTGTCATCGTGCCGGCCGGACAGAACGAGAGCAACCGGGTCACGATCCCCGTCCTGCTCGCGATCGGGCAGCAGGACCGCAACTTCTGCGGCGGGACGAGCGACTGCTCCACCGCCCAGGCGGTCGAGGAGGCCGAGGCGCCGTTCTTCACCTCGGCGGCGAGTCTGACGGCACAGGTGGTGCCGGGCACCGGCCACTCCCTTCCGCTGCACCCGTCCGCTGATGCCTCCTTCGCCGGCATCAACCAGTGGATCAACGTTCACTGACCGGTGCCACCGGCTACGGCACCGGTGACCCGACCGCCTCGGCGAGCCCGAGCAGGTCGCCCGCGACCCGGTCGGGCGCCTCCGCGTGCAGGTAGTGATCGCCGCCGGGGTACCAGCTCACCGTGGCTCGGGGCATCGCCTGCCGCGCGGCCTCCACCCAGTCCCGCAGCCGCCGCGTCCAGTCCGACTCCACCGAGGGGATGGCCGGCAGCAGCACGACCGGGACGGAGATCGACCTGTGCCAGCGCGCCGGCGGTTCGTCCCGTAGGGACCACACGATCGACATGAACTGCGCCTCGGTGAGCCGCGGCACGAGCGAGCCGTCCGGCCCGACCCGCAGGTCGGACAGGTGGGCCTCGACCGCCGCCGGGGACCAGGTCGGGTGGACGCCCCTCAGGTAGGCCCGCATGTCCGCCGTGGTGAGGGCCGTATGCGAGGCGCGGGCTCCCACCATGGCGCGCTCGGCGTGATGCCAGTGCTGCGCGGAGCCGACGGTCTCGACGGTATCCACCCACCCGCCGTCGACCAGGGCCAGTCCCGCGACCAGCCGCGGGTGCTCCGCGGCCAGCCGCAGACAGACATGCCCGCCCCACGAATGCCCGGCCACCAGTGCCCCGGTGAGGCCGAGGGCAGCGCCGGCATCGGCCAGGTCCGATGCCATGGTCGGGGTGTCGTACCCGCTCTCCGGTGCGTCCGACCCTCCATGGGCGCGCAGGTCGACCGCGTACACCGGATGTCCTTCGGCCGCGAGCCGGGCGGCCACCTCGTCCCATAGCCGGGCGTTGGACAACAGCCCGTGCACGAGCAAGAACGGACGGAGTCCCGCACCCGGCCAATGCCGGGCACGCAGCCTCACCTCGCCGCTCACCGGGACGTACAGATCCTCGGGGGGAGCCAGTTCCATCTGTGTCGTAGTCCCGTCTCAGCCGGTGCGGCCCGTGTTCGGCCGCGTCCTGGGGCGCTCGGCGGTGATGAGGGCGTATCCCAGCTGCGGCAGCCGGGCGATGCTCTCCTGGGTGGAGACCATCAGCTCGTATCCCTTGGTCCCGAGCACCTCGACATAGTGGTCGCGCTCCGCGCGCATCCAGTCGGCGAAGCAGAGGCTGGAACGCGAGGTCTCCGCGGTGACATCCCGCACTTCCAGGGGGATGAGACCGGCCTCCTCCAGAAGGCCCGCGTACTGGGCGAACCCGGTGAGCGCGCCGTACAGACCGCTCTCGCCCCCGCGTCCCGGCTGCACCATGCTCCTGAAGAACATGTCGGAGATGGCGAGGCGGCTTCCCGGCCGCAGGACGCGAACGATCTCCGCGAGGACCCGCGACTTGTCGGGCATGTGAAGCATGGACTCAAGCGCCCAGGCGCCGTCGAAGGACTCGTCGGGATGGGGAATGTCCATCGCCGAGGCCAGCTCGAACCGTGCCCGCTCGCCCAACCCCGCCGACCGCGCGCGCTCGTTGGCCCGCTCGACCTGCCGTTCGCTGACCGTGATCCCGACCACCCGGACCTCACGCTCGCGTGCCAGCCGCAACGCGGGGGTGCCGTTGCCGCACCCCACGTCGAGGATGGTGGCACCCGGCAGCGGATCCAGCCGCCGGATCATCTGGGTGGTCATCTGCTCCATGGCTTCCTCGAACGAGCTCTGATCCTCCTCACCCGTCCAGAAGCCGTAGTGCATGTTGCCGTCCCCGAGCTTTTTCATGGCGTCGAAGATGTCGTGGTCGTAGTAGTCGCCGACCGCTCGTGCCTGGGAAGATTCGGTGGTGGTCACTGTCCGGCCCCTTTCGCTTCCACGCCAAAAGCTTCCTGCCCGGGCCGAAGCCCACAACCCCTGACGTCATCGGGCGCCCCCTATCACTCCGGGGCGAGCGCTCAGATCGTCACCGGCAGCGACAGGAGTTTCCACATCCCGGCACTGCGGGCCCGCGTGAGCCCCTCGGGATCGACGGCGAGCGCGAGGTCGGGGAACCGGCGCAGCAGCGCCCCGAAGGCCACCTCGGCCTCCAGGCGGCCGAGCGCCGCGCCCAGGCAGTAGTGCAGGCCGTGCCCGAAGCCGAGATGAGGTTCGTTGCGTGCCGGCTCCCGCGTGATGTCGAGCCGTTCCGGGTCCTCGAAGGCCCGCGGGTCGCGGTTGGCGCCGGCGAGGATCACCATGACGCCCTCGCCCTTGGGCACCCGCGTGCCGCCGATCTCGACGTCCTCGGTCGCGTACCGGTGCGGCGCCGTCACTGCCGGCCCGCACCAGCGGACCAGTTCGTTGACGGCGCGGGGCATGAGCGCCGGATCCCGCCGGAGCAGATCGAGCTGGTCGGGATGGGTGAGCAGGGCGACGACGCCGTTCGCGATCAGGCTGGCGGTGGTCTCGTGCCCGGCGATGACCAGCGTCAGGATCAGCCAGACCAGTTCGGTGTCGCTGATCCGCTCGCCGTCCGCGTCCTGGGCGTGGACCAGGTCGGTGATCAGGTCGTCGGCGGGCTCGGCCCGGCGCCGCTCGATCAGGCGGCGGGTGTCCTGCAACCCCGACTCCAGGCGCGGGCGGCGCGTCACCTTCCCGAACTCGCCTCCCCCGATCGTCCACTCCCAGATGGTCGCGAGGAACCGTGGGCGATCCTCGTCCGGGATACCGATCAGTTCGTAGATCACGGTGAGCGGCATGGGATTGGCGAAGTGCGCGAACAGGTCGACGACCCCGTCGGCGGCGGCGACCTCGGCGAGGCGGTCCAGGTGCCGTTCGGTGATCTGCTCGATCCGCGGCCGCCACCCGGCGACCCTGCGCACCGTGAAGGACTGCCCCGTCAGCCTGCGCAGCCGCAGATGATCGGCCCCGTCCGCGGCGGCCATGCTCGCCCGGGGGTACTTGAGAAGCTCCGGCGGGATGCCGCGGCCGAGTTGCAGTTGCTCCATCCGGTCCCGTTTCCCCGCCATCCCGGGAATGCTCGCGAGGTTCACGACGAACCGTGGGTCACCCAGGACGAGCTTCACGTCGTCGTAGCGGGTGACGATCCAGAAGGGTTCCACGTCCGGCAGTTCGGCACGGAACAGGGGGCCCTCCTCGCGAAGCCTGGAGTAGAAGGCGAACGGGTCCCTGACCGCCTCCTCGTCCGCCAGGTTGACTACGCCCGTCGCCTCTGGCTCTGCCGTGGCCATCGATGCTCCTCTGTAGGGATTCCGCGTCTCTCACGCTGGGACACTCCGGCCTTCTCGCGGCACCCCTTAGGCACCCCTGAACCTTGTGGATCACCGTCGTCCGGACGGATTAGGGGTGACCGGGCCGGCGCGGCGCTGACTACGCTCCGTCCGGTACGGCGGCCTACGGGCGGCGCCGCCGACGACGGGGCCGCCGAGGAAGGGCGATGAGGCGATGACACTGCCGTCCACCGACACCGAGGCGTGGATCCGCACCTACCATCAGGGGCCGGACGGTCGGCTCCGGCTGCTGTGCTTTCCGCATGCCGGCGGTTCGGCGAGCTTCTTCTTCCCGGTCTCCGCGCAGCTGGCGCCGGATGTGGACGTCCGCGCGGTGCAGTACCCGGGCCGGCAGGACCGCCGGGCGGAGCCGAACATCGACAATGTCCCCGATCTCGCGGACGCCATCCGGGACGCGGTGCTCCCCCTTGCCGAAGGCCCGCTGGCGTTCTTCGGGCACTCCATGGGCGCGGTCCTCGCCTACGAGGTCGCGCTGCGGCTGGAGGAGGCCGGCGCCCCGCCGCTGGCCCGGCTGTTCGTCTCCGGCCGGCGGGCGCCGTCCCGGCACCGGGAGACAACGGTGCATCAGCGGGACGACCGGGGCGTCGTGGAGGAGCTGCGGCACCTCAGCGGCACGCGGTCCGACCTGCTCTCCGACCCGGAGACCCTGGAGATGATCCTGCCGGCGGTGCGGAACGACTACCGCGCGATCGAGACCTACCGCCCGGCGCCTGGCCGGACGCTGACCTGCCCGATCGCCGCGTACGTCGGCGACAGCGATCCGCAGGTGACGATCGACGAGGCCGGCGCCTGGGCCGGGCACACCTCGGGTGCGTTCGAGCTGCGGGTGTTCCGCGGGGGCCATTTCTACCTGACCGACCACGCCGGGGACGTCGTCCGCGTGCTCTCCGACGACCTGGCCGGCCTCCCGGGGCGCTGAGTTCGCGCGCCCCGGGAGGCCGGCGGAGCGACTCGCCTAGGCCGGCAGGTCGCGGCGGCGGAATCCGACCAGGCCGACGCCGCCGACCACGATCGCGGCGGCGACCAGCAGCGCCAGCGGCGCGGCCGACACCGAATCGCCGGGTAGCCGGGGAACGTGGGTGAACGGCGAGATGTCGAGCAGCGCCTGGCTGAGCTGCAGGACGGCACCGACCTGCCCGAGCAGCACGCAGGCGCCGAGGGCGATCCAGCTCCCCGTCGTCAGGCGCGGCGCCAACCCGAACAGTGCCACCGCGACCGCGGCCAGCACCCAGACCGCGGGAAGCTGGACCGCCGCCGCGCCCAGCATGCGCGGCAACTGCTCGCCCACCTCCCCGGCGGCCAGGCCGTAGGACAGTCCCATGCTCACGCCCGCGACCAGCAGGATCGCTGCCGGTCCCAGCAGCGCGAACACGAGATGGGCGCCCGCCCAGCGCAGCCGGCCGACGCCGGTCGCAAGGATCAGTTCGGCCTTGAGACCGTTCTCCTCGGCCCGCAGCTTCAGGGCCGCCTGGATCGCATACGCCGCGGCGGCCATGCCGAGCAGGCCCATCATGGAGGCCAGCCAGGTGTCGGCGAGATCGCCCCCGCCGCCCGCTCGCGCCAGCGCGTCGCGAAGCTGGGTGTTGTCCTTCAGGGAGTCCTCGACGGTCTTGCCGAAGCTTCCGTAGATGGCACCGAACACCGCGAACCCGATCGCCCAGGTCGTGAGTATCCCTCGGTGCAGGCGCCAGGCGAGGGCGAGAGGCGAGTGCAGGGACGGCGCGGCGGCGGCGGGCCCGGGACGCTCGGACAGCATGCCCTCGCCCAGGTCGCGCCGTCCCGACAGCGCCATGGCCCCCGCGGTGACGGCCGCGGTGACGGCGAGGTGGATGACCAGAACCCACCAGCGGTCGCCGGCGAAGGGACGAACCTGGTTGGCCCAGCCCAGCGGGGACAGCCACGACACCCAGGACCAGCCGGCGTCGTTCTCCGCGCTGACATCGCCGATGCCGCGCAGGAGGAAGGCCACCACGAGGACGCCCAGCGCGACGCCCCGCGCCCGCAGTGCGCTGTTGGTGAGCTGCGCGGCCACTCCGGCCACCGCGGCGAACACGAGGCCCACGGAGGCGAACTGCGCCCCGACACCCCACGCGCCGGCGCCGGGAACGCCCTGTCCGGCGGTGCCCAGCCCCGTGAACACCCAGACGGCGAGGTTGACCCCGAATGCGACGACCAGCGCCGCCGCGAGGCCGGCCTGCCGGCCGACCACGGTCGAGCCGACCAGCTCGCGGCGGCCGCCCTCCTCCTCGACCCGGGTGTGCCGGATGACCAGGAGCACGGCGGCGATGGCGATGAAGATCGGGACGCCGCCGGCCCGCCAGGCGACGAGCTCGCCGAGGCTGGAGCCGTAGAGGCGGCCGTAGAGCATCATGATCGCCGAGTTGCCGTGCATGTCGGCGGCGAACGTCGCGCGCTCGGCGGCCGTCGGATACAGGTCGTCCAGGCTGCTCACGAAGCTCACCGGGAACAGGACGAAGATCAGCCACAGCGGGAGCAGCCACCGATCCCGCCGCAGGATGAGGCGCGTCAGCTTGAGGGTGCCCGTCAGGTCGTTCATCGTGACGCCTCCGCGGAGTCACGGGAGACGGAGGTCCCCGCCGCGGCGCCGGGCGACCCGTAGTGCTGCAGGAACACCTCCTCCAGCGTGGGCGGCTGGCTGATCAGGGAGCGGACGCCCGCGGAGGTGAGGTGGCCGAGCACCGTGTTGAGGTGATCGCTGTCGACCGCGAGGTGCACGTGGCCGTCGGTGGTCCGCACGTCGTGCACCCCGGCCAGGCCGTCGAGCCCTCGCGGAGGGCTCGCGAGATCGGCGTCGATGGAGATGCGGGTCAGGTGGCGCAGCTCGGCCAGGCTGCCGGTCTCGACCGTCCGGCCCTCCCGGATGATGGTGAGCCGGTCGCACAGCGCCTCGACCTCGGAGAGGATGTGGCTGGACAGCAGCACGGTCCGCCCCTCCTCCCGGATCTCCTGGACGACCTGGCGGAAGACCTCCTCCATCAGGGGGTCCAGACCGGAGGTGGGCTCGTCCAGCACCAGCAACTCCACGTCGGAGGAGAGCGCGGCGATGAGGGCCACCTTCTGGCGGTTGCCCTTGGAGTAGGTCCGGCACTTCTTTCGCGGGTTGAGGTCGAACCTCTCCAGCAGCGCGTCCCGACGCGGCTGGTTCAGCCCGCCGCGTAGCCGGGCCAGCAGATCGATCACCTCGCCGCCGCTGAGGTTCGGCCACAGCGTGACGTCGCCGGGCACGTACGCCAGCCTGCGATGCAGCGCCGTGGCGTCCGTCCAGGGGTTGCCGCCGAGCAGGGTGGCCTTGCCCCCGTCGGCGTGCATCAGGCCGAGCAGGACACGAATGGTGGTCGTCTTGCCGGCGCCGTTCGGCCCTAGGAACCCGTGCACCTCGCCTGTGCGCACCGTCAGGTCCAGCCCGTCCAGCGCGCGCGCCTGTCCGAATGTCTTGACCAGCGCCTCGACACGAATCGCCTCGGTCATTGCTGTGCTCCTTCTGCCACGGAGCCCTGTTCCGCAGCGGTATGGGGGGGTTGTGCTCGAACCTGGTCGAACGCCTTCCCGATGTCGACGGTGAGATCGGGGCCGATCAGGGGGTTGGCGAGCAACTCGACCATCCCCTGCCGGATCCGCGCTCCCGCCTCCGCGCTGGAGCCCGCGGCCCCCAGCGCCTGCGCCACCTGGTCCCACATCACCAACACACCGATCTTCGAGCCGACGACCACGGCCGCGAGGGCCCGCACGTCGGTGCACTGGTCCGGGCGGTGCTCGGTGAGCCACCGCTCGGCGAGGTCGACGAGGTAGCTGAAGATCGACGTCGCCGTCGGCGAACTGTCGATCATCGCCCGTCCCAGATAGCGATGGAGCAGGTGCATCGACTCCAGGGCCGCCCGCAGGTCCGGATCGGTCATCCGGCCCTGCGTCGCGGCCTCGCCGATGCGTACGAGCCGTTCCACGGCATAGGAATCGCACGCGTCGCGCAAGCCGTCCTTCGACCCGAAGTGGTGCCGGATCAGACCCGACGACACCCCGGCCGCCTTGGCGATGTCCCGGACGGACACTCTGTCGATGCCCTTGTCGGCGAACAGCTGCAGCGCCGCGTTCCTGATCCGCGCTCGCGCGGTCAGGTCCTCGGCGGTCGGCTCATCCATACGGGTGACACCCTCCTCTGTGCTGCACGCCCGTGTAGCAGGCTACCCAGGTGAGTAGGAAGCTACACCTACGGATAGGAGAGGACAACGCGCCTCGGCCGGGGGCGACGAAATAGGGGCACAGGTAGGGGGTGGGCGGGGCTTGCCGGCTTGAACGGGGGCGGGAGATTCTCCAGAAGTGATGAAGAATCAGCGCTCGACCGTGAACACGACCGAGGCTCCCGAGTCCGATGTGGTCGGCGACTACTATGACCACTCGATTTTCGATCTCATGAACGACTTCGGGGACGGAAATCTGCACTACGGCTACTGGCACGGCGACGGCGACACCAGTTCTTTCGAAGCCGCCATGGACGAGATGACCGCCCAGATGATCCGGCGGCTGAATCCGGCCCCCGGCACGCGCATTCTCGACGTGGGATGCGGTAACGGAACGCCCGGCGTCCGGCTCGCACGCGACCGCCGCGTCCAGGTCGTCGGCGTCAGCGTCAGCCGCCGGCAGGTCGAGCGCGGCAACGAGCGCGCCGCCCAGGCGGGGCTGGCCGACCGGGCTCGGTTCGAGAAGGCCAGCGCCATGGACCTGCCCTTCACCACGGGGTCCTTCGACGGTTGCTGGGCCCTGGAGTCCATGCTCCATATGCCGGACAAGGCGCAGGTGCTGGCGGAGATCGCACGGCTGGTACGGCCCGGCGGGCGGCTGGCGATCGCCGACATGATCTACCGCGAGCCGCCCGACCGGCAGGTCGCCCCTCCGTCGGTGGACTACGCCACGGTGTACGCCTCGTTGAGCACCTTCGCCGAGTACGCGGACCTCCTCGACAAGGCCGGGTTCATCCCGCTGGAGATGACCGACGTCACCGACGAGACCCTGCGCAGCAACGACTGCTACGTCGAGTGGATGCACGCCCACCGCAACGAATATGTCGACATCATCGGCACGAGTGGATTTGACCTGCTCATCAAGAACCAGGAGAGTTTCTCCGAGCAGAAAGGAATCGGCTACATCTTGCTCACCGCGCAGCGACGATAAGGTGGGGCCGCAAATCTCCAGGCCATCCCGTTCGCGCCCGCCTTACCTTTGCCCGCAAGGCATCAGTGCTGCGCTGACCCCATTTCACACACATTCCACAGCGACCGGGTGCAGACCCGCGGCGGCGAGGTGACCCGTGGAGAACGAAGAGAAACTGGTCGAGTACCTGAAATGGACCACTGCCGAACTCCATGAGGCCAGACGACGGCTGGCCGAGGCCGAGTCGATGGCGCGCGAGCCCATCGCCGTGGTGGCGACGGCCTGCCGGCTTCCGGGCGGTGTCCGTTCCCAGGAACAGCTGTGGGACCTGGTCGTCCAGCGGCGGGACGCGATCTCCGGCTTCCCGTCCGACCGGTCGTGGGACCGGGATCTCGCCCGGATCCCCGGCGGCGAGAGGGAAGGCGGCGTGGGGGAAGGCGGCGAGGAGCGGCGCACGTTCGCCCGCCTCGGCGGCTTCATCGACGACGCGGCCGGCTTCGACGCGGACTTCTTCGGCATCGGCCCGGACGAGGCGCCGGCGATCGAACCCCTCCAGCGGATCCTGCTGCACCTCGTCTGGGAGGCTGTCGAGCGCGCCGGGGTGGACCCGCGCTCGCTGCGCGGCAGCCCCACCGGGGTGTACATGGGCACCACCGCGCATGACTACGCCTCCCGGCTGGACCGGGTGCCCGAGGAACTGTTCCCCTATCTGGCCAACGGCACGTCCGGCAGCCTCGTCTCGGGCCGGGTGGCGTACACCCTCGGCCTGGAGGGCCCGGCGGTGTCGGTCGACACCGCGTGTTCGTCTTCCCTGGTCGCGATGCACCTGGCCTGCCACGCCCTGCGGCAGGGGGAGTGCACGCTGGCCCTCGCGGGCGGCGGGACGGTGCTGGCGACACCGAACGTGTTCGTCTCGTTCGCCCGGCAGGGCGGGCTGGCGCCGGACGGGCGGTGCAAGTCGTTCGCGGCTTCCGCCGACGGCATGGGCCTGGCGGAAGGTGTCGCTCTCGTCCTGCTGGAGCGCCTTTCGGACGCGCGGCGCAACGGGCACCCGGTGCTGGCGGTCATCCGGGGATCGGCGGTCAACCAGGACGGCGCCACCTACGGCCTGGCCGCCCCGAACGGTCCTTCCCAGCAGGAGGCGATCCGGCGGGCGCTGGCGGCCGCGGGCATGTCCCCCGCCGACGTCGACGTGGTCGAGGCTCACGGCACCGGCACCCCCATCGGTGACGCCATCGAGGCCCAGGCCCTGCTGTCGGCCTACGGTCGGCACCGGCCCGCGGACCGGCCGCTGTGGCTGGGGTCGGTCAAGTCGAACACCGGGCACACGCAGGGCGCCTCGGGCGCGGCGGGCGTGATCAAGATGGTGATGGCGATGCGGCACGGGACGCTGCCGGCCACGCTGCACGTCGACCGGCCGACGCCGCTCGCGGACTGGAGGTCTGGGGCCGTACGACTGCTGACCGAGCCGGTGGAGTGGCCCCGGGGCGAGCATCCGCGCAGGGCGGGGGTGTCCTCGTTCGGCGCGTCCGGCACGAACGCACATCTGATCTTGGAGGAGCCTCCCGAACCGGTGCCGCCGGACATCGCGGAGGCTCCCGATCCGGGCGGAGCGGTGGCGTGGGTGGTGTCGGCGCGCGGCCCGGAGGCGCTGCGGGCCCAGGCAGCGGCGCTGGCCGATGCCGTGGTGGCGTCCGGGTCGCAGGCGCGCGCCGCCGATGTGGCCTGGTCGCTGGCGGCGACACGGTCGGTGTTCGAGCATCGCGCGGTGGTGGTGGGCGAGGATCGCGATTCGCTGGTGGCGGGGACCCGGGCGCTCGCGGCCGGACGTCCGCATACTGGGGTCTTCCACCCCGCCTCGCCTCTGGTCGCCACGGGCAGAACGGTGTGGCTGTTCGGCAACCACGACGGCCTGGCCTCGGGTACGGGAAGAGAGCTGTACGACCGTTTCCCCGTTTTCAGGAACGCTTTCGACGAGGTGTACGCGCTACTGGAGCCCCACCTGAGCCACCCGTTCAAGGGCATGGCGCGCTCCGGCGCCGACGAGGCGGCGGGGCACGCCGCCGACCAGCGCGCGCTGTCGTTCGCGTCGCAGGTGGCGCTCGCCCGGGTCCTGGAGGCCCTCGGGGTACGGCCCGACGTCGTGGCCGGGCACGCGTCCGGAGAGGTCGCCGCCGCATTCGTCGCGGGGGTGCTCGACCTCGCGGACGCGGCCCGCCTCGTCACCGGCGGGCCGGGTTCCGCCGGCGACCTCGACCTACGGCCGCCGCGCATCCCCATGATCAGCACCCTCACCGGCGAACCGGACGATGAGAACGTCGCGACCCCCGGTTACTGGGACGAGCATCCGCACCCTCCCCCGCAGCTCAAGGCCATCGAGGACGGCGACCGGTTCCTGTGGCTCGGACACGATCGTGCCCTGGCCGAAGCGCTGGCCACGGCCTTGCCCGGCCTTGCCGCCCCTCGGGTGAGGTCCGTCCTCGGCGATGAGCATTCCGAAGCTCGGGCCCTGTTGCACGTCCTCGCTGATCTCCACGTCGCCGGTGCAGCCGTCGCCTGGACCGCGCTGTTCGACGGCGGCCCGCCCTCCCAGGCCGTCCCGCTCCCCACCTACGCCTTCCAGAGCAGGCCCTACTGGCTGCATGAGACCGGCGACGAGACGCCGGACGACATTCTGTTCTGGGACGCCGTCGAGCGCGAGGACCCGGCCGCCCTGGCGAAGATCCTCGACGCACCGGCGGACCTGCACCCGACAGTGGCCGCGCTGCTCCCCGCGCTGGCGGGATGGCGGCGGGAGCGTCGCCTCCGGCCGGCTCCGGCGGACACGGTCTCTACTCCCCAGCCCCTGAACGAACCGTAGAAGCGAAAGAAGCGAAAGAAGCGAAAGAAGCGAAAGAAGCGAAAGAAGCGAAAGAAGCGAAAGAAGCGAAAAGGTGCCCGTGTTCCTCCGGCGGAGGGACACGGGCACCTTGGTGCGGCTGCTACGGGTACGTGTAGAACCCGCGACCGGCCTTCTTGCCCAGTAGCCCGCCATCGACCATGCGCAGCAGCAGCGGCGGCGGCGAATACTGCGGCTCCTTGAACTCCTCGTAGAGGGCTCGGGCGACCGCGGCGATCGTGTCCAGGCCGATGAGGTCGGCCAGCTTGAGCGGACCCAGCGGGTGCGAGCAGCCCAGCACCATCCCCCGGTCGACCACCTCCGCTGCGGCGAAGCCCGACTCCACCATCCTGATCGCCCCGAGCAGATACGGGATCAGCAGGGCGTTCACCACGAAACCGGCCCGGTCCGGCGAGCCGATGACCTGCTTGCCGAGCGTCCCGGTGACGAAGGCCTCGGTTCGGGCCCGGGTCTCCTCGCCGGTCAGCAGCGATCCGATCAGCTCGGCCAGCGGCAGTACGGGCACCGGGCTGAAGAAGTGCACCCCCACCACCTGCTGGGGACGGGTGGTGGCACGCGCCAGCCTGATGATCGGGATCGAGGAGGTGTTGGAGGCGAAGATGGCCTCGGGGTCCGTGACGATCTTGTCGATGAGGGCGAACAGATCCGTCTTCGTCGGCTCGTGCTCGGGCACCGCCTCGAAGACCAGTTGCCGGTCGACCAGCTCGTCCAGATCGGCGGTGAAGATCACACGCTCGACCACGGCGTCTCTCTCGGCCTCGGTGAGGCGGCCCTTGCGCAGCCCATGATCGAGCGATTTGCGGAGCCGCCGCCGGCCCGGCTCCACCGAGTCCGGGCCCGAGGCGACGACCACCGTGTCCAGGCCGGCGCGGGCGCACACCTCGGCGATACCGGAGCCCATCACGCCGCTGCCGACGATCCCGACGCGGTCGATCCCGCCCATCACGCCGCCTCGCCCGCGTCCGCGTGCGCGTCCGCCGACCAGCGCAGCAGGCAGGCGCCGACCGACATGCCGCCGCCGAACCCGGCCAGCAGCACCAGTTCCCCGTCGCGCAGCCGGCCGGCGCGGGCGGCGTCGTCCAGTGCCACCGGCACCGAGGCGCTGCCGATGTTGCCGTACTTCTCCAATGTGCGATGCGTCTGCGCGCCGCTGAGCCCGCACTGGTCGACCAACTGCGACAGCAGGACCCCGTTCGCCTGGTGGGGCACCAGGTGGTCGACCTGGTCCAGGGTGAAGCCCGAGCGGTCCACCAGCACCTTCAGGGCGGGCGGGACCTTCTCCATGACGAAGTCGCGGACGCCCCGGCCGTCCATCCGGAAGAAGTGCCCGCCGGACTCCACCGTCTCGTGCGAGGTGGGCACCCGGCTACCGCCCGCCTCGACCCTGATGAGCCGGTTCGCGTAGCCGTGGGAGGTCAAGTCGAAACCGAGAAAACCGTACGGCGCGGGAACCGGGCCCACCACGGCGGCGCCGGCGCCGTCGCCGAGCAGCACCGCCGTACGGCGGTCGTCGAAGTCCAGGATGCGCGAGTACACGTCCGCCGCCACCACCAGCGCACACGCGCCCGGATCGAGCGCGATCAGGCTCCGGGCGAGCGCCAGCCCGTACACGAACCCGCTGCACACCACGTTGATGTCGAAGCACGCCGCGCCGTCGGCGCCAAGCCGTTCCTGCACCAGGTACGAGGTGGGCGGCTGCGGGGAGTCGCCGGTGGAGGTGGAGACGATGAGGTAGCCGATCCGGTCGGCCGGAACGCCGCTCCTCGCCAGCGCGTCCCGGGCCGCCCCGGCGGCGAGGTCGGAGGTCGCCTCGTCCGGTGCCGCGTAGCGCCGGTACGAAATCTGGGTCTTGCGTTCGATCCATTCCGGGTCGATGCCCACCCGGCGCGCCACCTCCTCGCTGGGGACCACTCGTTCGGGAAGACAGGATCCGGTCGCCAGAATCCCGGTGGATGAATCGGCCATCGGTCACAACCTCTCAAAGAACCCTTCCCGTCAATCCTCACCAAAAGAAACAGCACAGCAACCCCTATGTCGCGCATTTTTCTGCCCCTGGGGGCGACACCAGCCATTAGGGGTGGCCAGTACAGTTCCCTCTCACTACAATTCCGAACCGAAATACGATTCTTTTCGGCTGTCCGACAACGGCGGAAAGGTGGCCATGGACGTGCTATCGGAAGCGGTCGTGGCGGGTGCTCCCCCGGCGGACCTGGAGCGCGCGCAGCTCCCGGACGACTACACCGCGGTGCACATCAGGGCCGAGGACGTCGGCATGTTCACCGGCGTGGCCGACAAGGACGTGCGCAAGTCGCTGCGGGTGGGGCGCGTGCCGATGCCCGAACTCGCGCCCGACGAGGTGCTGGTGGCGGTGATGGCCAGCGCGATCAACTACAACACGGTGTGGTCGGCGATGTTCGAGCCCGTTCCCACCTTCCGTTTCCTGGAGCACTACGCCCGGCAGGGCGGGTGGGCCACCCGGCACGACCGCCCCTACCAGGTCGTGGGATCCGACGGCGCGGGTGTCATCGTGCGGATCGGGTCCGGGGTGCGGCGCTGGCGGGTCGGAGATCACGTGGTGATCAGCCCCGCCCACGTCGACGATCAGGAGCCCTCCTCCCATGCGGACGCCATGCTCGGGACAGAGCAGCGAGCCTGGGGGTTCGAGACCAACTTCGGTGGCCTCGCCCACTACACGGTGGTGCGCGCCAGCCAGCTCATTCCCAAGCCCGCCCACCTCACCTGGGAGGAGGCCGCCTGCAACACGTTGTGCGCGGGCACCGCCTACCGCATGCTCGTGAGCGACCGCGGCGCCCGGATCAAGCAGGGCGACGTCGTGTTGATCTGGGGGGCCGCGGGCGGGCTCGGCTCCTACGCCATCCAGTTCGTCCGCAACGGCGGCGGCATCGCGGTCGGCGTCGTCGGGTCCGAGGAGAAGGCGCGGGCCGTCCGCGCGCTCGGCTGCGACCTGGTGATCAACCGTACGGAGATCGGGCTCACCGACGGCCTGGACACCGACCCCGACCACGTCATCGAGGTCGGCAAGCGTCTCGGCCGCATCGTGCGCGCCGAGGTCGGCGAGGACCCGCACGTGGTCTTCGAGCACGTGGGTCAGGCGACGTTCGGGGTGTCGGTGTTCGTGGTACGGCGCGGCGGAACGGTGGTGACCTGCGGTTCCAGCACGGGCTACCTCCACCAGTTCGACAACCGTTATCTGTGGATGAAGCTGAAGCGCGTCATCGGCAGCCACGTCGCGAACCTGCAGGAGCAGTGGGAGTGCAACCGGCTCATCGGGATGGGCCGCGTCATGCCGGCGATGTCGGCGCTGTACCCGCTGGACGAGGCTCCCGAGGCCGCAAGGCTCGTCCAGCGCAACCGGCACATCGGCAAGGTCGGGGTGTTGTGCCTCGCGCCCGAGCCGGGGCTCGGCGTCACCGACCGGGACCTTCGCGCCCGCATCGGGGAGGAGCGCCTGAACCCGCTGCTCCCCTTCGGCCCGGGCACGACGCTCGACGGAGACGCCTGACCGGATGTCGCGGGCGCCTCAGAACGTGCAGCGCAACTCGGTGATGCCCTCCAGGAAGCTCGACCGCAGGCGCCGGGGCTCCCCGTCGGCCCGGATGCCCGGCAGGGACCGGAGAAGCTCCCGGTACAGGATGCCGATCTCCATGCGGGCGAGGTGGGCTCCCAGGCAGAAGTGCGGGCCCAGCGAACCGAAGGCCAGATGCGGGTTGGGAGCACGGGTGATGTCGAACCGGTACGGGTCGGCGAACACCTCCTCGTCCCGGTTCGCGGACCAGTAGAACAGGAACATCCGGTCCCCCCTCCGGAACCGGTGGCCGTTCATCTCGCAATCGCGGGTGGCGACCCTGCGCATCCAGTTGATGGGCGTGGCGAATCGCAGGACCTCCTCGACGGCGCCGGCGGAGTACTTCGGGTAGTCCGACAGCAGCAACTCCCGCTGGTCCGGGTGGCGGGTCAGCAGCACCAGAGCGTGGGAGATCGCGTTGCGGGTGGTCTCCATGCCGGCGATGACGAGCAGGATGAAGAAGGACACCAGCTCCTGGCGCGTCAGTTTCTCGCCGTCCACCTCGGCCCGGACCAGCTTGGTGATCAGATCGTCGCGCGGCCGGGCGGCGCGCTCGCGGCCCAGCTCGGTGATGTAGTCCCCGAGGTCCTGTGAGGCCCGCATCACCAGGGCGTTCGAGTCCTCCTCCGGAGAGGCGACCGCGGGGTCGAGCGGGCCGGCGATCTGGTTCGTCCGGACGAAGAGGAAGTCGTGGTCCTCGGTGGGGATGCCCATCATCGCGCCCAGAACGGCGATGGGCATCTCCGCGGCCACCGGCCGGACGAAGTCGCCGGGTCCCCGCGCGACGAGGCCGTCCACGATCTGCCGGGCCACCCGGTCCGCCACGGCCTCGAAGTCGGCGACCGTCTCGCGGCCGAACACGCGGGCCACGATGCGCCGGAGCCGGGCGTGCTCCGGATTGTCCATGTTGATCATTGAGCCGTAGTACTCGTACAGCTCCGCGGGCAGGCCGACGATGCTCGTCGCGCCCGTGGAGGAGAAGTCGCGGGGCCGCCGGCTCACCTCCACGATGTCGGCGTGCTTCACCAGCGCGTAGTAGCCGAAAGCCGAGCTCAGACCGGCCATCCGCTGCTGCACGAGGACCGGATGGGGCTGGGCGCGCAGCCTCTCAAACGTCTCCACGCGATCGCCGTGTGGCCCGGACCAGAAGAGGGGGTCGACGAGATCGGCGGGCTCGTCGGCGATAGGACCGGCCGCCGGGGTGCGTTGGGAAGGGGACACGAATTCCTCGATTCAGGCTCGGTGCTCCGGTGGGCTCCCCAGGCAGAGTCCGGTCCTCGGCCGGACGCCCGGCACCGTCCACGATCGGGAGGAGCCAAGGACTGCACGCATTCTGCAATACGGCACTTAAGCAGCCCTAGTCCCCCGCCAATCACCCGAATCAGGAGTGATCTTGCGGGATGGATCGGGCTCGAAGGAATTAGCGGAGCTTTAGCGCCGCCGTCAACGATGCGAAACGGGCGGAGTCCGGTCCGCCCCGTTCTCGCGCAGAGCGGAGAGGAACGGTCGCGCCGCCAATGGCGAACAACGAAGAGAAACTCCTTGCCTATCTCAAGCGCGTCACGGCGGACCTGCGCGAGGCCCAGCGCCGACTGGCCGACGGCGAGTCGGCCGCGCACGAGCCGATCGCGATCATCGGGATGGCGTGCCGGCTGCCCGGGGGCGTGAACTCCCCCCGGGACCTGTGGGACGTGGTGGCCGAGGGGCGCGACGCGACCATGGAGCTGCCCGGCGACCGGGGCTGGGACCTGGACGCGCTCTACCACCCCGATCCCGAGCACCTCGGCACCACCTACGTCCGCCGCGGCGGCTTCGTCCACGACGCGGGTGACTTCGACGCAGGCTTCTTCGGCATCGGGCCGGGCGAGGCCGTCGGGATGGCGCCCCAGCAGCGGCTTGCCTTGGAGACCGCGTGGGAGGCCATCGAGCATGCCCGCGTCCCGCCCGAGTCGCTGCGGGGCACGCCGACCGGTGCCTTCGTCGGGTGCGACGGCCTCGACTACACCCTGGGGGACGCGAAGATCCCCGAGGGTGCCGCGGGCTTCTTCACGACCGGCAACTCCGCCAGCATCACCTCCGGCCGCATCTCCTACGCGCTCGGCCTGGAAGGGCCGGCGGTCACGCTCGACACCGCCTGCTCGTCGTCGCTGGTGGCGATCCACCTGGCGGCCCAGGCGCTGCGACGGGGCGAGTGCACCCTGGCGCTGGCGGGCGGCGCCTACGTGATGGCGTCCCCGGCCCCGCTGATCGGGTTCAGCGAGCTGGGCGGCCTCTCCCCGGACGGCCGGTCCAAACCGTTCTCGGCGCGGGCCGACGGGATGACCCTGTCCGAGGGTGCCGGGGTGGTCCTGCTGGAGCGGCTCTCGGACGCGCGGCGCAACGGCCGCCGGATCCTGGCGGTCGTCCGGGGCTCGGCCGTCAATCAGGACGGCGCCAGCAACGGGCTGACCGCTCCCAACGGCCCGGCGCAGGAGAGGGTGATCCGCCAGGCCCTGGCGGACGCGCGGCTCCCTGCGTCCGGTGTGGACGCGGTCGAGGCGCACGGTACCGGCACCACCCTCGGCGACCCGATCGAGGCGGGCGCGCTGCTGGCGACGTACGGCGGGGACCGCCCGGACGGGCGCCCGCTGTGGCTCGGGTCGGTGAAGTCCAACATCGGGCACACCCAGATCACCGCGGGCGTCGCCGGTGTGATCAAGATGGTGCTGGCGCTCGGGCACGAGACGCTTCCCGCCACGCTCCACGCCGGCGAGCCGTCCCCCCATGTGGACTGGGACGCCGGGGGTCTGCGGCTGCTCACCGAGGCCGTGCCCTGGCCGGCGGGCGGGCGTCCCCGGCGCGCCGGAGTGTCGTCGTTCGGTTTCTCCGGCACGAACGCCCATCTGATCCTGGAGGAGGCCCCTGTCTCCTCCCCCGCCTCTCAGTCGAGCGGCGCGGCCTCCCCCAAGGGAGCACGGACGGTGCCGTGGGTGGTGTCGGCGCGCAGTGAGCCGGCTCTGCGGGCACAGGCCCGGCAGTTGGGCGAGATCGGGGCGGCCGATCCCGCCGCCGTCGGCTGGTCGCTGGTGACGACCCGATCGGTGTTCGAGCATCGCGCCGTCGCCGTGGGCCCCGACCCGGGTGAGGCGCTCGGCGCGCTGGCGCAGGGCGCGGCCCACCCGGACGTGGTGGCGGGGGTGGCCGGTGAGGTCGGGCCGGGCCCGGTTCTCGTCTTTCCGGGACAAGGCTCCCAGTGGGCCGGGATGGGCGCCGACCTGCTGGACTCCTCACCGCTGTTCGCGGCCCGGATCACCGAATGCGAGCGTGCCCTGGAACCCCACGTCGACTGGTCGCTGACCGAGGTCCTGCGCGGTGACGGGACGCCGCTGCGCCGGGTGGAGGTGGTGCAGCCCGCGTTGTGGGCGGTGATGGTGTCGCTAGCGGCGGTGTGGGCCGGGCACGGCGTGCGGCCCGCGGCCGTCGTCGGACACAGCCAGGGGGAGATCGCCGCCGCCTGCGTCGCCGGGGCCCTGTCCCTTGACCAGGCCGCCAGGATCGTCGCGGTCCGCGCGCGGGCGCTGCGCACGCTGTCGGGCAAGGGCGCGATGGCCTCGCTGGGCATGGGCGCCGACCAGGTCGCCGATCTGGTCCGGGACTCCGAGGGCGTGGTGGTCGCCGCGATCAACGGGCCGTCCTCGACGGTCCTCTCCGGTCCCCCCGACAGGCTCGACGCACTCATGGAACGAGCCCGATCGGAGGGGGCACGGGCGCAGCGCGTCGATGTCGACTACGCCTCCCACGGCCCCCAGATCGACAGGCTCACCGATGAGCTCACCGCCGGCCTGGCGGGCGTCCGCCCGTCCCGGGCGCCGGTCGCCTACTACTCCGCCGTCACGGGCGGCCGCGTCGACACCGCCTCGCTGGACACCCGGTACTGGATCACCAACCTGCGGCAACCCGTCCGGTTCGCGGACGCGATCGACGCGCTCCTCGCCGACGGGTACCGCGTCTTCATCGAGGCGAGCGGCCATCCCGTCCTGTCGGTCGGGATGCAGGAGTGCTTCGAGCGCGCGGACGTCCGGGCGGTCACGGTGCCGACGCTGCGCCGCGACAACGGCGACCGCACCCAGGTCGCGCGTGCGGTCGGGCAGGCGTTCACCGTCGGCGTGGAGGTGGACTGGACGACCTGGTTCCCGTCCGATCCGCCGCCGCCCACGGTGGACCTGCCGACGTACGCGTTCCAGCGGCAGCGGTACTGGGTGGAGCACGCCGCCCCGGGCGGCGCGACAGGCGACGGCAACGACGCGGCCGAGGCGCGGCTGTGGAAGGCGATCGAGGACCACGACCTCGAAGCGCTGACCGCCGCGCTGGGTCCCGCCACCTCTGGAGCCGGGACCGGGGACGAGGACGGTACGGCGGCGGACGTGATCAAACCCGCGATACCCGTGCTGGCGGCCTGGCGGCGCGCCCACCGCGAGCAACGCACGGTGGACTCCTGGCGCTACCAGGTCACGTGGAAGCGCCTGGACGACCTGCGACCGCCACCACCGTCGTCGGCCGCGTCCGGGACCTGGCTGGTGCTCGTACCGGAGTCGCACGCCGACGGGCCCGTCGTCCGGGCGGTCACCGAGGCGTTCGACGGTGTGGTGACCGTCGCCGTCTGCACGTCCATCGATCGCGCATCGCTGGCGGGCCGGCTGGCCGATCCGGCCATCGGCTCCCCGCCGGCCGGCGTCCTCAGCCTGCTGGCGCTCGACGAGACACCGCACGCGGAACATCCCGCCGTCCCGAACGGGCTGGCCGCCACCACCGCGTTGATCCAGGCGATGGGCGAGGCGAGGGTCGGCGGGCCCCTGTGGTGCCTCACCCAGGGCGCCGTGGCCGTCCACGCGGCGGACCCGCTGGTGAGTCCGGTCCAAGCGCAGGTGTGGGGCCTCGGCCGAGTGGCCGCCCTGGAGTACCCGAGGACCTGGGGCGGGCTGATCGACCTGCCCGCGACGCTCGACGACGACATCGGCGCCCGGCTGACCGCGGCACTCGCCCCCGGGCAGCCCGAGGACCAGATCGCGATCCGCACGACGGCCGGGTGGGCGCGCCGCCTCGGCCATGCGCCGGCGCGCGGGCAGAACCCGGCCGACGCGTGGCGGCCCGGCGGGACGACGCTGATCACCGGGGGCACCGGCGGCATCGGCGCGCGCCTCGCCCGCCGGCTCGCTCGCGAGGGCGCCCCGCATCTCGTGCTGACCAGCCGCCGCGGCCCCGCCGCGCCCGGTGCGGACGAGCTGGTGGCAGAGCTCACCGGCCTCGGCAGCACCGTCACCGTCGCGGCCTGCGATGCCGGCGACCGCGACCAGATCCGCCGGGTACTGGAGGCGATCCCGGTGGAACGGCCGCTGACCGCGGTCGTCCACGCCGCCGGCGTCCCCAACTACGTCGGCATCGGCGACCTCACCCCCGCCACCCTCGACGAGGTCCTGCGGCCCAAGTCTCACGCCGCCGTCCACCTGCACGAGCTCACCCGGAACATGGACCTGTCGGCGTTCGTGCTGTTCTCCTCCGGCGCCGCGACATGGGGCAGCGGTCAGCAGGCCGCCTACGCCGCCGCCAACATCCACCTCGACGCGCTGGCCGAGTACCGGCGCGGCCAGGGGCTGCCCGCCACCTGCGTCGCCTGGGGTCCGTGGGGCGACGTCGGGATGGCGGCCGACGACGCGTCCCTGGCGTTCTTCAGCCGTTTCGGCCTGCACGCGCTGGACCCCGAGCTGGCGGTCACGGCCCTCCACCAGGCGGTGGGGCAGGGCGTCACGACGCTGACCGTCGCCAACATCGACTGGGCGCAGTTCACCGCCACCTTCACGACCCAGCGGCCCGCACCGCTGCTGGACGACCTGCCCGAGAACAGCCCGTCCGACGCGGCGCACGGCGGCGGCTCCACGACACCGTTCGTCGAGGAGCTCACCGCCCTGCCGCCCGACCAGCGCATGCGGACGCTGCTCGGGCACGTCCAGTCCCAGGCGGCGGCGGCCATCGGCCAGTCCTCGCCGGACGCGGTGACTCCGGGCAAACCGTTCCAGGAGCTGGGCTTCGACTCGCTGTCGGCCGTCCAGCTCCGTAACCAGCTCAACGCCACGACCGGTCTCCGCCTCCCCACCACGCTGATCTTCGACCATCCCACGCCGCGGGAGCTGGCCGGCCACCTGTACGGGCGGCTCGTCGCCGACGACGCCGTGACCGAGGGCACCGTCATGGCTGAGATCGACCGTTGGGAGGCGGCCTGCGCGGCGGGCGAGATGGACGAGGCGGCCCGGCACCGGATCGGGCTGCGGATGCGCACCCTGCTCACCGGCTGGACCGACGGCGGCGCCGACGGCCCCGCGCGCCATCGGGATCTGGAGACGGCGACGGCGGAGGACATCTTCGACGTCATCTCCACCGAGTTCGGGAAGTCGTGACTCCCGATGGCCATCACCCGTTCCACGCCCCGTCCCCCGTTTCGCCCAAGGAGCCTGTGATAGATGTCGAACGAGGAGAAGCTTCTCGACAACCTCAAGTGGGTCACCGCTGAGCTGCGGGAGGCACGCGAACGGCTGCTCAGAGCCGAGTCGGCCGACAGCGAGCCGATCGCGATCGTCGGCATGGCCTGCCGCTATCCCGGCGGTGTGCGATCCCCGGAGGACCTCTGGCAGCTCGTGTCCGACGGCGCCGACGCGATCTCGGGCTTCCCCACCGACCGTGGCTGGGACCTCCAGGCGCTCTATCACCCGGACCCTGAGAACCCGGGAACGTCCTACGTGCGCGAGGGCGGTTTCGTCTACGACGTGGGCGATTTCGACGCCGGGTTCTTCGGCATCAGCCCCCGCGAGGCCGTGGCCATGGACCCCCAGCAACGGCTGCTGCTGGAAACCGCCTGGGACGCCTTCGAGCGAGCCGGATTCACCCGCGACGCCCTCGCCGGCAGCAACACCGGCGTGTTCGCCGGGATCAGCGGATACGACTACACGACGCTGATCCCGCAGACCAGCAGCGAGGTGGAGGGCTACATCGGGACCGGCAGCCTCGGCAGCGTCGCGTCCGGCCGCGTGGCCTACACGTTCGGGCTGGAGGGCCCGGCAGTGACGGTGGACACCGCCTGCTCGTCGTCGCTGGTGTCGATCCACCTCGCGGTCCAAGCGCTGCGGGACGGCGATTGCACCCTGGCGCTGGCCGGCGGGGCCACCGTCATGGCGACCCCCGGGGCGTTCACGGAGTTCTCCCGCCAGCGCGGGCTGGCCCCCGACGGGCGCTGCAAACCCTTCGCCGACGGCGCCGATGGCACCGGATGGGGCGAGGGCGCGGGACTCGTCCTCCTGGAGCGGCTCTCCGACGCTCAACGCAACGGTCACCACGTCCATGCCGTCATCCGCGGCACCGCCGTCAACCAGGACGGCACCAGCAACGGGCTCACCGCACCCAACGGCCCCTCGCAGGAACGCGTCATCCGCCAGACCCTCACCAGCGCCGGGCTCACCACCGGCGACGTCGACGTCGTCGAGGCACACGGCACCGGCACCACCCTCGGCGACCCCATCGAAGCCCAGGCGCTCCTCGCCACCTACGGGCACAACCGGCCCCCCGACCAGCCCCTCTGGCTCGGATCCGTCAAATCCAACATCGGCCACACCCAGGCGGCGGCGGGCGTCGCCGGCGTCATCAAGATGGCCATGGCCCTGCACCACCGTCTCCTGCCCGCCTCCCTGCACATCGACCGGCCGAGCCACCACGTCGACTGGGCCGGCGACGCCATCAGACTCCTCACCGACCACACCGACTGGCCTGATCGGCACCGGCCCCGGCGTGCCGGCGTCTCCGCCTTCGGAATCTCCGGCACCAACGCTCACCTCATCCTCGAACAAGCACCGGACGAGGCTCCCCCGGAGCGGTCCGCTGACATCCAGGGGCCGACACCGTGGATCGTCTCCGGTCACAGCCCGGAGGCACTGCGCGCCCAGGCCCGAGGGCTGGCCGAGCACGCGTCGGCCGCCTCCGGGCCGTCCGGCGTCGACATCGGCTGGTCGCTGATCAAGACGCGCACCCTCCTGGACCACCGAGCCGTGGTGGCCGGGGAGGACCACGACACGCTGCTGGCGGGCGTGCGGGCCCTGGCGCGGGGTGAGGCGCATCCGGCGGTGACGACCGGTGAGGCCGGCCCGACCGGTCCGGGCCCGGTGCTGGTGTTCCCCGGGCAGGGGTCGCAGTGGACGGGAATGGGCGCGAGCCTGATGGGGTCCTCGCCGGTGTTCGCCGCCCGGATCGCCGAGTGCGAGCGGGCGCTCGCCCCCCACGTCGACTGGTCGCTGACCGAAGTGCTGCGCGGCGCCGAGGGCGCGGCCGATCTGAGCCGGGTGGATGTGGTCCAGCCGGTGCTGTGGGCGGTGATGGTCTCCCTGGCCGCGGTATGGGCCGAGCACGGTGTGCGGCCCGCGGCCGTCGTCGGACACAGCCAGGGGGAGATCGCCGCCGCCTGCATCGCCGGGGCGCTGACCTTGGCGGACGCTGCCGGGGTCGTCGCGGTCCGGGCGCGTGCGCTGCGGCGGCTGTCCGGCCACGGGACGATGGCCTCCCTGGGAGTGTCCCAGGAGGAGGCGGCGGCGCTGATCTCCCGGCTGGGCGACCGCGGGAACGGCGTGGTGGTCGCCGCGGTCAACGGCCCGTCCGCAACGGTCGTCTCCGGTCCGCCCCTCGCCATCGCCGCCCTGGTCGAGAGCGCCCAGGGCCAGGGAGTGCGGGCCCGGTCCATCGACGTCGACTACGCCTCTCACGGCCCCCAGATCGACCAGCTCACCGAGGAGCTCACCACCGGCCTGGCGGGCGTGCAACCGTCCCGAGCCACGGTGCACTACTACTCCGCCGTCACCGGCGCCCGCGTGGACACCACCGGGCTCGACACCCGGTACTGGATCACCAACCTGCGGCAACCCGTCCGGTTCGCGGACGCGATCGGAGCGCTCCTCGCCGACGGGTACCGCGTCTTCATCGAGAGCAGCCCCCACCCCGTCCTGACCGTCGCCGTCCAGGACACCGTCGAACAGGCCGGGATTCCCGCCATCGCGTTGGCGACCCTGCGCCGCGACCACGGCGACCCTTCCCAGATCCTCCGGTCGCTGGGCGAGGCGTTCGTCAACGGCGTCGACATCGACTGGGACGGCTGGTTCCGTACCGACCCGCCCCCCAGGGCGGTGACGCTGTCCACCTACGCCTTCCAGCGTCGCCGCTACTGGCTGGAGCCCCCCACAGCGGCCCCCGCCAGCGGAAACGGGCACTCCCCGGCCGAGGACCGGCTCTGGCAGGCGATCGAGGACCTCGACGTCGACGCGCTCGCCGGTGTGCTCAAGGTCGCGGACGACGCCGAGACCACCGGCGCGCTCCGGCCCGCGCTGCCCGTCCTTTCGGCCTGGCGGCGCGAGCACCGCGAGCAGAGCACCCTGGACTCCTGGCGCTACCACGTCACCTGGAAACACCTGCCCGACGGCCCGGCCCCGGCCCTGGACGCGGGGACGTGGCTCGTGCTCGTTCCGACGGCCCATCCCGAGCACCCCGCGGTACGGACCGTCGTCCAGGTCCTGCGGACCCAGGGCGCCACCATCGACGCGCAGCTCATCGATGCTCCGCGTATCGAGCGGGGCGCGCTCGCCGCCCTGCTCGGCCAGTCCCGCGAGGGCGCGCCACCCGTCGGCGTCGTCAACCTGCTCGGCCTGGACGAAAGCCCACACGCCGGGCATCCTGCACTGCCCGCCGGGCTGGCCGCCACGACCGCCCTGGTCCAGTCCCTCAACGACATCGGCGCCACCGCGCCCGTGTACACCCTCACCCAGGGCGCCGTCTCGACCGGCCCCAGCGATCCGCTGGTCAATCCCGTGCAGGCACAGGTCTGGGGACTCGGCCGGGTGGCCGCTCTGGAGAACCCGCGGACCTGGGCCGGCCTGATCGACCTGCCCGCCACCATCGATCACCGTACTGCCGCGCGCCTACAGGCGCTGCTCGCCCCCGGGCAGGTTGAGGACCAGACCGCCATCCGTGCCACCGCCGTCTGGGCGCGCCGTCTGGAGCACGCGCCCGCGGCGTCCCAGCCGCCTGGCGAATGGCGTCCCGCGGGCACCACCCTCATCACCGGCGGCACCGGCGGAATCGGCGCCCTCCTGGCACGCCGGCTCGCCACCGGGGGCGCCCCCCATCTGCTGCTGGCCAGCCGCCGCGGCCCGGACGCGCCCGGCGCCTCGGAACTGGCCGCCGAACTGACCGACCTCGGCGCGGCCGTCACCGTCGCCGCCTGTGACGTCGGCGACCGGGACGCCGTCCGGCGGCTGCTCGCGGAGGTCCCCGCCGAGCACCCCCTCACCGCCGTCGTCCACGCCGCGGGCGTGCCGAACTACATCGCGGTCAACGACCTCGATCCTCGCGCTCTGGAGGAGGTGCTGCGTCCCAAGGCGCACGCCGCCGCGCACCTGCACGAGCTCACGCGGCATCTCGACCTCGACGCCTTCGTCCTGTTCTCCTCCGGCGCCGCCACGTGGGGCAGCGGACAGCAGGCCGCCTACGCCGCGGCGAACAGCCACCTGGACGCCCTCGCCGAGCACCGCCGCGGCCAGGGGCTCCCCGCGACCTGTGTCGCCTGGGGACCGTGGAGCCAGGCGGGCATGGCCGCCGACCAGGACTCGCTCGCCTTCTTCAGCCGCTTCGGCCTCAACCCGCTCGCCGCCGACCTGGCGCTCAAGACGCTCCTCCAGGCGATCGCGGACGGCACGACCACCCTGACCGTGGCCAACATCGACTGGAGCCGGTTCGCATCCACGTTCACCGCACAGCGCCCAAGCCCCCTCCTGGGAGACCTGCCCGAGAACAAGAAGGCCGACGCCCACCGGCCGGCCGCCCCGGCCACCCCCCTCGCCCAGAAGCTGGCCGAGGTGACGCCCGGCAGGCGGCATCAGATCCTGCTCCACCACATCCAGGTTCAGGCCGCCGGCACGATCGGGCACACGGGGCCCGACTCCGTCCCGCCGAACAAGCCGCTCCAGGAGCTGGGCTTCGACTCCCTCACCGCCGTCCAGCTGCGTAACCACCTCAACACCTCCACCGGCCTGCAACTCCCCACCACCGTCGTCTTCGACCACCCGACGCCGCACGATCTCGCGACCTACATCCAGGCCGAGCTGTCCGGCACCAGGCCGCAGGAGGCGGAGCGGGCCCCGGTGGCGGCCGCGCGGGACGAGCCGATCGCGATCGTCGGGACCGCCTGCCGCTTCCCGAACGGCATCACCTCGGCGGAGGACCTGTGGACGCTCGTCGCGGCGGGCGGTGACGTGATCGGGGCGTTCCCGGACGACCGGGGCTGGGACCTGGACTCCCTGTTCGACCCCGATCCGGACCACCCGGGCACGAGCTATGCCAACGAGGCCGGCTTCCTCGACAACATCAGCGACTTCGACGCGGCCTTCTTCGGTATCAACCCGCGCGAGGCGGTCGCGATGGACCCCCAGCAGCGGCTGCTCCTGGAGACCGCGTGGGAGGCCGTCGAGCACGCCGGGCTGAGCCGCGAGGCCCTCGAAGGCAGCGCCACCGGAGTGTTCACCGGATTGACGATCTTCGACTACCTGGGTGTCGTCAGCCGGCGGGCGGGTGACGTGGAGGGGTACATCGGTACCGGCAACCTCGGCGCCGTCGCCTCCGGCCGGGTGGCCTACACGCTCGGGCTAGAGGGGCCCGCGGTCACGGTGGACACCGCGTGCTCGTCCTCACTGGTGGCCATCCACCTGGCCTGCCAGGCGATCAGGAACGGCGAATGCACCCGCGCCCTGGCGGGCGGAGCGACGGTCATGTCCACGCCCAACTCGTTCATCGAGTTCTCCCGCCAGCGCGCGCTGGCGGCCGACGGACGCTGCAAGCCGTTCGCCGCCGCCGCCGACGGCACGGGGTTCGGCGAGGGAGTCGGGATGATCGTCCTGGAACCCCTGTCCGAGGCGCGGCGCCAGGGCCACCGGGTGCTGGCGGTGATCCGCGGCTCGGCGACGAACCAGGACGGCACCAGCAACGGGCTCGCCGCCCCCCACGGTCCCGCCCAGGAACGCGTCATCCGCCAGGCCCTGGCCAACGCACGCCTCTCCCCCGATGACATCGACGCCGTCGAGGCGCACGGCACCGGCACCACCCTCGGTGACCCCATCGAGGCCGGCGCGCTCATGGCGACCTACGGACGCGACCGCCCCGCCGATCACCCCCTCTGGCTCGGCTCCGTGAAATCCAACATCGGCCACACGCAGGCCGCGGCGGGCGTCGCCGGAGTCATCAAGATGACCATGGCCCTGCGGCACGGCGCGCTCCCCGCCTCCCTGCACATCGACCAGCCCACCCCCCACGTCGACTGGGACGACGGCGCCGTCCGGCTCCTCACCCGCGCGCAGGACTGGCCCCGCCATGACCGCGTGCGCCGCGCCGCGGTGTCCGCCTTCGGCATCTCCGGCACCAACGCACACCTGATCTTGGAGGAACCGCCCCCAGCCGAGGAGGAACCGGCCGACGACCGTCCGGACGAGCCCGCCCTCACCCCCTGGGTGATCTCCGCCCGCTCCCGCCCGGCGCTACAGGCGCAGGCGGCGGCGCTGGCGGAGCGGGTCGTGGCGGGGCCGCCCGGACCGCCCTCCGACGTGGCCTGGTCGCTGATCACCACCCGCTCGACGTTCGAGCACCGCGCCGTCGTCCTGGGAGAGGACCGCGACCGGCTCCTCGACGGCGTGGCGGCGCTGGCGCGGGGCGAGGCACGCTCGGATGTGCTCGAAGGAGCCGAGACCGGCTCGCCGGCGGGCCCGGTGCTGGTGTTCCCCGGCCACGGATCGCAGTGGCCGGGGATGGCGGCGGATCTGCTGGAGTCCTCCCCCGTGTTCGCCGCGCGGATCACCGAGTGCGAGCAGGCGCTGGCGCCGTTCACCGGTTGGTCGCTGACCGAGGTCCTGCGGGGGGCGGCGGACGCCCCCGGCCTGGGCCGCATGGACGTGGTGCAGCCGGTGTTGTGGGCGGTGATGGTGTCCCTGGCGGCGGTCTGGGCCGACCACGGAGTCATCCCCGCCGCCGTCGTCGGGCACAGCCAGGGCGAGATCGCCGCCGCCTGCGTCGCCGGAGCACTCTCCCTGCGCGACGCCGCAAGGATCGTCACCGCGCGAAGCAGCGCGCTGCGGCGGCTCTCCGGGGAGGGCGCGATGGCGTCGCTGGGCGTGGGCGAGGACCGGGCCGCCGAACTGATCGCGCAGCTGGGCGAGGGGGCTGACGGGCTCGTCGTCGCCGCGGTCAACGGGCCCGCCTCCACCGTCGTCTCCGGGTCGCCCGCCCAGGTCGCCGCCATTGTCGCCGCGTGCGAGGGCGCGGGGACGCGGGCGCGGAAGATCGACTCGGACGTCGCGGGACACGGACCGCAGATCGACCGCATCATCCCGGGTCTGGCCGGGGAGCTGGATGGGCTGCGGCCGGCGGACACCGACACGGCGTTCTACTCCACCGTCACCGGCGGACGACACGACACCGCGGATCTGGACACCGGCTACTGGCTGTCCAACGTACGGCGGCCCGTGCGTTTCGGCGCCGCGATCGACGCGCTGCTGGACGACGGGTACCGAGTGTTCATCGAGGTCAGCCCGCATCCGGTGCTGACCATGGGGATGCAGGAGTGCTTCGAGCGCGCCGCGACCGCGGCCACGGCCGTCCCGACGCTGCGCCGCGACCACGGCGACCGGCGGCAGATCGCCAGGGCCCTCGCCCACGCCTTCACCGCGGGCGTCGAGGTGGACTGGACGAGATTCCTCCCCGCCACGGGCACCCCGCGTCCGGTCGACCTCCCCACCTACGCGTTCCAGCGGGAGCGGTTCTGGCTGGACCCGACCGGTCCCGCCACCGGAGACCCCGCGGGGCTGGGTCTCGCGCCGGCCGGGCACCCGTTGCTCGGAGCCTCCGTCGACCTCGCCGACCAGGACACCCGCCTGCTCACCGGTCGCCTGTCGTATCGGGCGCACTCGTGGCTGGCCGAGCACCGCGTCATGGACGCCGTTCTGCTGCCGGGCACCGCGTTCGCCGAGTTGGCCCTGCAGGCGGCCGCCCGGGCCGGGTGCGACCACGTGGCGGAACTCGCCCTGCACACACCGCTGGCGTTCCCGGACGAGGGTGCGGTCGACCTCCAGGTCACGGTGGGGGCCCCCGACCACGACGGCCGTCGCCCCCTCACCGTCCACTCCCGTCCCGCGGGGGACGCGGACACCGACGCCCCCACCTGGACGCGGCACGCCGCCGGGCTCGTCGACCCGGCCCCGCCGGCCACCCGGCCCGCGCCGTTCGGCGGCGCGTGGCCGCCTCCCGGCGCCGCTCCGATCACGGCCGGTGACCCCTACCGCCGGCTCGCCGAGCTCGGCCATGACTACGGGCCCGCGTCCCGCAGCCTGGTCGCCGCGTGGCGGCTCGGCGACGACATCTACGCCGACGTGGCCCTGCCGGAGCAGGAACGCGGCCGGGCCGGCGACTACGGGATCCACCCCGTCCTCCTCGACGCGTCCATGCACGCCCTGATCCTGGACGCCGCGGAAGGCGGGACCGGCGATCCCGACCAGATCCTGCTCCCCTTCTCCTGGAGCGGCATGCGCCTGCACGCGGCCGGCGCGACCGCTCTGCGGGTACGGCTCACCACCACGTCGGGGCGGCTCTCCCTGCTGGCCGTCGACCCCGCAGGCGCGCCCGTGGTCAGCTTGGCCGAGCTGAGCGTCCGCCCCGTCCCGGCCGAGGATCTCGACCGGGCACGCCGAGCGGGCCGCAACACGCTCTTCCGGCTCTCCTGGTCGCCGCTGCGTGCGGCCGAGGGCACCGCCGCCTTCAGACCGGCGATCATCGCCCCCGACGGGGACCCGGTCGCCGCAGGTCTGTCCGCCGCGCTGCCCGGCGCAGCCGTCCATCCCGACCTCGCGGCGCTCGACTCCGCGGCGGACGGCGCGGACGCTCCCGACGTCACGCTCGCCGTGTTCACCGGGCCCGGGGACGGGACCGGCACGTCCGAGGGAACCCATCGGACCGCGGGGGACGCCGTGTCCCTGCTGCAGGAGTGGCTCGCCCATGCCGAGGAGGGAACCTCCCGGCTGGTCGTGGTGACCTGCCGCGCGGTCGCGGTGGACGCCCGCGACGGGATCGGCGACCTGCCCGGCGCCGCACTGTGGGGGCTCGTGCGCAGCGTCCAGATCGAGCATCCCGACCGGATCGTCCTGCTCGACCTCGACGGCCGGGACGCCTCGTTCCGTGCCCTGCCCGCCGCGCTGGCGTCGGGCGAACCCCAGGTCGCCCTGCGCGACGGCGACGCCCGCGTGCCCCGCCTCGTCCACCACGAGGGCGACCGGCTCTCCCCGCCGGTCGGCTCGGCGGACTGGCGGCTGGAGATGGCCGGGGGCGGCGCGGACGACCTCGTCCTCGCCGACCTGCCCGAGCGGACGGACCCGCTGGCGGCCGGGGAGGTGCGCGTGGCGCTGCGCGCCGCCGGGACGGAGTTCCGTGACGCGGCCCGCGCCTTCGGTGAGGCGGGCGTGCCCGGCTCCGTCAGCGGCGCGGGCATCATCGTCGAGACCGGCCCCAATGTGGAGGGACTCGTCCCCGGTGACCAGGTGATGGGCCTGTTCGACGGCGTCGGGCCGTCCGCCGTCGCCGACCACCGCCTGGTCACCGCCGTCCCGCCGGGGTGGTCCTTCGCCCAGGCCGCCGCGGCTCCGGCCGCCTATCTCGCGGCCCATCACGCGCTGGACGGGCTCGCGGGCCCGCGGCCCGGGGAGTCGCTGCTCGTCCACGTGACCGACGGTGGGGTCGGCCCCGCCGCGCTGAGGCTGGCCCGCAGCCGAGGGATCGCCGTCCACGCCGTCGCCGATCCCCGCGACAGGGACCTGCTCCGCGCGTGCGGCCTCGACGACGACCAGATCGGCTTCTCGGACGACCCCGGCCTGGAGGACCGAATCCGAAGCGCCCACGGCAGCGTCGCCGTGGTGCTCGACGCCTCGACCTCCAGCGCCGCGACGCCATCCGGTGCCGTCGAGGCGTCCCGACGCCTGCTCGGACCGGGCGGCCGGTTCGTCGAGGCGCGCGTCCTTTCCCCGCTGTCGGCCGGTAAGGACCACGTCCGGGAGGCGCTCGCGGGCCTGGCCACGCTGTTCGAGGACGGCACACTCGCCCCGCCGGCGGTGGCGTCCTGGGACGTCCGCGCGGCACCGGACGCCTTCGGCGGCTCCGACCGCGAACACCGCCTCGCGACGACCGTGCTCACCGTGCCCGCCGGACCGGACCCGGACGGCACCGTCCTGGTCACCGGCGGCACCGGCGGCCTCGGTGCCCTGGTCGCCCGGCATCTGGTCGCCAGGCACGGCGCCCGGCACCTCCTGCTCGCGGGCCGCCGGGGTCCGGACGCTCCGGGCGCCGCCGAACTGGCCGCCGAGCTGACCGGGCTGGGCGCCCAGATCACCGTCGCCGCGTGCGACGTCGGCGATCGGGACGCGCTGGCCGCCCTCCTGAACTCGGTCCCGGAACGGCACCCGCTCACCGCCGTCGTCCACGTCGCCGGCATCGCCCAGGACGCGACGGTGCGGTCCATGACGCCGGACCAGCTCGACGCCGTCCTGCACGCCAAGGCCGACGCCGCCTGGCACCTGCACGACCTCACCCGGGACATGGACCTCGCGGCGTTCGTGCTGTTCTCCTCCGTCACCAACCTGATCGGGGGCGCCGGGCAGGGCGCCTACACCGCGGCCAACGCGTTCCTCGACGCGCTGGCCCAGCACCGCCACGCGCAGGGCCTGCCCGCGGCGTCCATGGCCTGGGGCTACTGGGACGTGACGACCGGCCTGTCGGAGCAGTTGTCCGAGGCGGATCTGACGCGGCACTCCCGGGCCGGCGTCATCGGGCTGACCGCCGAGCAGGGGCTCGCGCTGTTCGACGTCGGGTTCACCGGCGGTGGTCCGCTGCTCGCGGCGGTTCGGCTGGACCTCGCCATGATGCGCCGCCAGGCGCAGGGCTACTACACCCCGGCGGTCCTTCGCCATCTCGTCCGCGGCGGCGAGGCGCAACCCGCGGGGCCGGCCGGGCCCGCACTCGCGGCGTCCCTGGCGGCCCTGCCCGAGGCCGACCGGGAGCAGGCGCTCCTGGACCTGGTCGGCACGCACGCCGCGGCGGTCCTCGGGCACGACCCGGCGAGTCCCTTCGACGCCGCGGCGCGGTTCAAGGACCTCGGCTTCGACTCGCTGACCGCCATCGAGCTGCGTAACCGGCTCGCCACCGCGACGGGGCTGCGGCTGCCCGCCACCCTCGTCTTCGACCACGCCGGGCCGGCGGAACTGGCCCGGCATCTGCTCGCCGAGCTCGATCCCCAGGCGTGCGACGCGCTCGGCCCGGTCCTCGGCGAGATCGACCGGCTGGAGGGCTCGCTCGTGGCGCTGGCCCGCGACGCGGAGGCGCGGGCGACGCTCGCCGAGCGCCTGCGGGCAGCCCTCCGCCGGTTGGACGAGCCGGGCGCGGCGGACGGGCACAACGGCGCCGCACGACCGGCGGACCAGATGACCAGCAAGATCAAGGAGGCGACGACCGATGAGATCTTCGAGTTCATCGACCGGGAGCTCGGCAGAGGGACCGGCAACGGGGCCGGCAACGGCGGCGGCAACGGCGTTCAAGACGACGTTGACCAGCGAGCGCAGCCGTAAGGACCTGGCGCTTGAGCACTTCCGGCGGTTGAACGCCGGCGATGTCGACGGGCTCCTGGAGCTGTACGCCGACGACGTCGTCTTCGAGGACCCCGTCGGCGGAGACCGGGGGGCCGGGCGCGCGTCGCTGCGCGCGCACTTCGCCGAGTACGTCGCGGCGAACCTCCACGAAGACCCCGGCGAGCCGGTTGCCGGCCAGGACGGCGCGCACGTGGTGGTTCCGGTCAGCGCCGTCATGGACTACCAGCCCAAGGGCCCCGCTTTCGCCGAGCGCGGCTGGCTGGTGCCGCCCGCCGCGCCGGAAGGCCGGCGGCTGGAGCGCCACTCCATGGTGATGCTCCGGATGGACGCCACCGGCCTCATCCGGGAGCTGAAGGCGTTCTGGGGACGATCCGATCTCACAGTGACCAGCTGACCTGGTCCCCAGGTCGGCGACCCGATGCGGAGGTGCGCATGCCCGACGAGGCTGCCCGCAAGCGAATGCCCGTGGAGTACGCCCGGCGGCTCAACGAGGGCGATGTCGACGGTGTGCTCGATCTGTTCACCGACGACGTCGTCTTCGAGGACCCGGTGGGCCAGCCACCGCTGGTGGGGAGGGAGGCGCTGCGGCGGCACATCGAGCTGGCCGTCTCAGCCCGCGTGTACGAGACGCCGGCGCGACCGGTGACGTCCATGGACGACAGGTTCGTGGTGACGCAGACGACGGTGGAACTCCAGGCCCCCACGCCCATGACCTTCAACATCATCGGTGTCGTCGAGGTCGACGAGGACGGACGAGGACGGCACGTCCGGGCTTTCTGGGGCATGACCGACATGGCCATTGGCGTGCCCGGTGGGACCACCGCCGGCACCGGCCTGATCCCGGAAGGGACAGCGAGCTGACCATGAGCAGACCAGCGCATGCGGTCGTGCTGGGCGCCGGGATGGCGGGGGTGCTGGCCGCCCACGTGCTGGCCCGGCACTTCACGGCCGTCACGGTGATCGAGCGCGACGTCCTGCCCGACTCCCCCCGGCACCGCAAGGGGGTACCGCAGGGGCGCCACGCCCACCTGCTGTGGTCGAACGGCGCGCACCTCATCGAGGCTATGTTGCCCGGCACGACCGAGCGGCTGCTCGGCCTGGGCGCCCGCCGTCTCGGCTTCCAGGAAGACCTGGTGACCCTCACGACGCGGGGCTGGCAGCAGCGCTTCCCGGCGACCCAGTTCGCCCTGCTGTGCACTCGTCCGCTGCTGGACTGGGTCGTCCGCGACGAGATCCTCTCCGCAGGCCGCGTGACCGTGCGGCAGCGCGCGGAGGTCACCGGACTCGCGGCGGACGGCGGCCGGGTCACCGGCGCCGTCGTCCGCGACCTGGACGCCGGCGAGGCGGCCGTCCTGGAGGCGGATCTGGTCGTCGACGCGACGGGGCGCGGTTCGCGTCTCGGGCACTGGCTCCGGGAACTGGGCGTCCCCGCGGTCGAGGAGGACGTGGTCGACGCGGGCATCGCGTACGCCACGCGGATCTTCCAGGCGCCGCCCGGCGCGACGGCGGAGTTCCCCGCCGTCAACATCGTCTCCGACGCCGGGGTGAAGCTCCCCGGCCGGTTCGGGGTCGTGTACCCCGTCGAGGGGGGCCGCTGGATCGCGACGCTGTCGTGCACCCGCGGCGCGGACCTGCCCACGCGCGAGGAGGAGTTCCTCCCGTTCGCCGAGACGCTGGCGCACCCTCTCATCGCCGACCTGCTGGCGTCGGTCGAACCGCTGACCCCCGTCTACGGGTCCCGGTCGGGCGCGAACCGGCGCCTGTATCCGGAACGGCTCGAGGAGTGGCCGGACGGGCTGCTCGTCGTCGGTGACTCGCTGACCGCCTTCAACCCGGTCTACGGGCACGGCATGAGCTCCGCCGCGCGGTCGGCCGCCATCCTGGACGACCAGCTCGGCGAGTCCGGATACACCGCGGACGCGGCTCGCCGGATCCAGCGGGCGATCGGGACGGTGGTGGACGACCCGTGGATCCTGGCCGCGTTCAAGGACATCGACTACGTGTACTCCCGCAGCAAGACCACCGACCCCCGGCTCGTCGGCTCCGACACCGAGCAGCGGCTGCGGTTCAGCGACTTCATCACCTCCAAGACGATCCGTGATCCGGAGGTGTGCGCGGTGGTGACGGACGTCATGAGCCTGACCGTCCCGCAGTCGGAGATGGGGTCGGCCCGTTTCCTGTCCTTGTTGCACAAGGGTGCGCTGTATCCGGAGCTGTCCGGTCCGCCGCTGCGCCCCGACGAGATGGCGCTGGTGAACCTGGACTTCAGCCGGATCGGAGGGACCACGTAACCCCGCCCGGAGGCCGCCACCGCGTCCGCCCGTGCGCTCGTGCGCTCGGGCGGACGTCGGTCTTCGAGGAGGGCGGCCCCCGAAGGGCCGGGGTCAGGCCCCCGCCCCCCATTCCTGGTCGATCAGGGTGAACATCTCCTCGGCGGTGGCGACGTCGAGGTCGCCCGTCCCCTGTGCATCCGGGGCCCGCTCGCCCGTTGTCTCCGCGTGCTTCCACAGCAGGATCTGCAACCGGTTCGCCAGATCGGAACGCCGGGCGTCCGCCTCCGGGAGCGTCGCCAGCGCGGACTCCAGGCGGCTGAGATGCTCGAACGCGGGATGCGCGGACGCGGAGGCGTCGGGGAGGATCTCGGTCAGCAGATGGGCGGCCAGGTCCTTCGGTGTCGGGTGGTCGAAGACGAGCGTGGCGGGCAGCCGCAGCCCGGTGGCGGCGCGCAGGCGGTTCCTCAGCTCGACCGCCACGATCGAGTCGAACCCGAGGTCCTTGAACGCGCGGTGCGGCTCCACCTGCTCCGGCTCCGGGTACCGCAGCGCGGAAGCCACGTGGGAGCGCACCAGCGCCAGCATGGCCGCGGGCCGGTCCGCCGCCGCGAGCGCCGCCAGATCGTCCCGCAGTGCCGCGAGGGCCTCGGCGGACCCGCCGCCGTCGGTCCCCCGCGCCGCGCCGATGACGCGGGCGGCCGCGGGCACCTCGTCGAACAGCCTGCCATGGCGCGCGAGGGCGAACAGCGCGGCGAACCGCTCCCACGAGACGTCGGCGATCACGAGGGCCGGGCCGTCATCGTGGTCGATCGCGCGGCCGAGCGCGGCGAAGGCCAGACGGGGCTCCAGGGGGTCGAGGCCGAGCCGCCGGGAACGGTCGGCGTGGGGACGCGCCAGGCCCGCCGGCGCGCCCGTACCGTCCGGAACCTCCCACGGTCCCCACGCCACCGAGACGGCGCGGCGCCCGGCCGCCCGGCACCGGCGGGCGAGCGCGTCCAGGGTCGCGCCCGCGACCGCGTGGACGCCGTGGTCGTTTCCTCCGCAGGCCGCCGCCATCGACGAGAAGAGCACGACCTCGGCCGCCTCCCCCACGAGGGCGCCGAGGTCGGTGCCCGCTGCTTCGGCCAGGTCCGCGGGGAGGAGGTCCACCAGCGGCCGCGGGTCGCCCGGCACCGAGGTATGGACGACCGTACCGATGCGCGGGCCCGGGCCGTCCCCTGCGGCGCGGGTCGCCGCGTCCGGCGTGACCGTCACGTCGGTGCCGCTCTCGGTGAGTTCTGCCGCCAGCTCGGCGGCACCGGGGGCCTGCGCCCCGCGCGGGTCGAGCAGCACCACGTCCCGGGCGCCACGGGCCGCGAGCCACCGCGCGACGTGCGGGGCGGGGCCGTCCATGCCGCCGGTGACGAGGACGGGGGCTCGGGGCTCCCACGCCTGCTCCGGAGAGCCATCGCCGATCGGGGCGGGCAGCAGGCGGCGGCCGAGCACGGCGCCGCGACGCAGCGCCACCTGGTCCTCGCCGTCCAGGCCGGCGAGGACCGCGCGCAGGTGGTCCGGGTCCGCGTCCTCGGGGCGTGCCGGGAGGTCGATCAGACCGCCCCACAAGGCGGGATGCTCCAGCGCGGCCACCCGGCCCAGTCCCCAGACCTGTGCCTGGACCGGGGACTCCGGCGGCTCGGATTCGCTCACCGCGACCGCTCCGCGGGTCGCGCACCACAGCCGCGCCTCGGACCCGGCGTCCGCCAGCGCCTGCACCAGCGCGAGCGTGCCGCTCAGCCCGACGCCCAGGCCGGGGAACCGCTCGTGTGGACGCTCGTCCAGGGCCAGCAGTGACAGGACGCCCACGACCGGTCCCTCTTTGGTGTCTCCGCGCAACAGCGCGGCGAGTCCGGCCCGTTCGAGGTGCGGATCGACCTCAAGGCGCCGGACCTGGCCGCCGCCCGCCTCCAGCACCCGGGTGAGGTGGTCCGCCCAGTCGTCCGTGGTCCCGGCCGCGCGGACCAGGAGCCAGGAGCCGAGCGGATCTGCGGCGGCGGGCGCGTCGACGCGGCGCCATCCGATCCGGTAACGCCACGAGTCCACGGTGGAGCGCTCTCCCCGTTCCCGCCTCCACCCGGACAGAGCGGGCAGCAGTGCGGCCAGAGAGGACCGGTGGCCTTCGTCGGTCAAGCACAGCGTTTCCGACAGCGCTTCCACGTCCTCGTGCTCGATCGCCGCCCAGAACCGGCCGTCGTCCTCGTCCTGCGTTCCTGAGGCCGCCGCCTCGGGCCGCGCGACGTCCGACAGCCAGTAGCGCCGGCGCTGGAAGGCATAGGTGGGCAGGTCCACGACGTTGGCGCCGGGGAACCAGCCCGTCCAGTCGATGTCGACACCGTGGGTGTGCAGCCGGCCCAGCGCCCGCGCGAACGCCTCCGCGTCGCCTTGGCGACGATCGAGCGCAGCGACCGCCACGGGCTCGCGCTCGTCGAGGGCCTGTTCGACGGCCGACGTCAGGACGGGGTCGGGTCCGAGCTCCAGGAACAGCCCGGCCTCATCGGCGATGTGGGCGATGGACGGGCCGAAGAGCACCGGCCGGCGGACGTGCCGTACCCAGTAGTCCGCCGTGGCGATGTCGGCCTCGGCGGGAAGCCCGGTGATGTTGCTGATCAGCGGGATCCGCGGCTGCCGGAATCCCACCTTCTCCAACGCGGCGGCGAAATCGGCCAGCATGGGCTCCACCAGCGCCGAATGGAACGCGTGACTGACCGGCAGTTCCTTCACCTTGCGGCCGCGCCCTGCCCACGACGCCCCGACCTCGGCCACCAGGTCCGAGGGTCCTGACACCACCGTGCTGCCGGGGGTGTTCACCGCGGCGATGCTCACGCCCAACAGCAGTTCCGCCTCCACCTCGGCGGCACTGGCCTGGACGGCCCACATCCCTCCACCGGTGGGCAGTTCCCCCATCAGCCGCGCCCGAGCCGCCACCAGCCGGCACGCGTCCCCCAGATCCAGCACCCCGGCGACATGCGCGGCGGCCACCTCCCCGATGGAATGCCCCACCACCACGTCCGGGCGCACGCCCATCGACTCAAGCAACCGCGCCAACGCGACCTGGACGGCGAACAGGCCCATCTGGGCGAACGTCGTGTGCTCCAACGACTCCGCCGGGCCGGAGAACACCACGTCCTTCAAACCCGGATCCAGCAGCCCGCACACCTCGTCGAAGGCGTGCGCGAAGACCGGGAACCGCTCGTACAACCCCGCACCCATCCCGACCCGCTGGCTGCCCTGGCCGCTGAACAACCACACGCACTTCCCCGACCTGACGGGGCCGGGTTCGGGTTCGGACTCCAGCGCCGCCACAAGCCGTTCCCGGTCATCGCCGACGACCACGGCCCGGTGCTCGAACGACGACCGCGTGGTGACCAGCGACCATCCGACGTCTGCGGGCGACAGATCCGGGGCGGCGGCCAGGTGCCGCGCGAGGGCCCGCACCTGCTCCCGCAACGCCTCCTTGCCGCGGGCCGAGACCACCCATGGCACCACGCCACCGGGATGCTCCACCGGCCCGGCCTCCTCCTCGTCCTCGGGCCCCTGCTCCAGGATCAGATGCGCGTTCGTGCCGGAGATGCCGAAGGAGGACACCGCCGCCCGGCGGGCTCGGCCGGCTTCCGGCCACGGCACCGGCTCGGTCAGCAGGCGCACCCCACCCGCGTCCCAGTCCACGTGCGGGGTCGGCTCTTCGATGTGCAGGGACGCGGGGAGGGTGCCACACCGGATCGCCATCACCATCTTGATCAGGCCCGCGACGCCGGCCGCAGCCTGGGTGTGCCCGATGTTCGACTTGACCGACCCGAGCCACAGCGGGCGGTCCGCGTCGCGCTGCCGCCCGTAGGTCGCCAGCAGCGCACCCGCCTCGATCGGGTCGCCCAGCGTGGTGCCCGTGCCGTGCGCCTCCACCGCGTCCACCTCGGCGGCCGACAGCCGCGCGTTGGCCAGCGCCTGCCCGATCACCCGCTCCTGCGCGACGTCGCTGGGGGCGGTGAGGCCGTTGCTGGCGCCGTCCTGGTTGACGGCGGAGCCGCGGATCACCGCCAGCACCCGGTGCCCGTTGCGCCGCGCGTCCGACAGCCGCTCCAGCAGCACCATGCCGACGCCCTCGGAGAAGCCGGTGCCGTCGGCCGACGCCGCGAACGACTTGCAGCGCCCGTCGGGGGCCAGCCCGCGCTGCCGGGAGAACTCCACGAAGGCCGTCGGCGACGCGAGGACGGTGACGCCGCCGGCCAGCGCGAGGCTGCACTCGCCCTGCCGTAGCGCCTGGGACGCCAGGTGGACCGCGACCAGCGACGCCGAACAGGCGGTGTCCACCGTGACGGCCGGCCCCTCCAGGCCGAGGGTATAGGCCACCCGGCCCGACAGGACGCTGTTGAGCCCGCCCGTGGTCACGTAGCCCTCGATGTCCGGCGGGACGCGCATCCCGGAGAAGTAGTCCTGGGTGGCGATCCCGGCGTACACGCCGGTGGGGGTGCCCTTCAGGGACGCCGGATCGATCCTGGCGCGTTCGATCGCCTCCCAGGCCGTCTCCAGCAGCAGCCGCTGCTGCGGGTCGATGGCCAGGGACTCCCGGGGGCTGGTCGAGAAGAACTCCGCATCGAACCGGTCCGCGTCGTCCAGGAACCCGCCGTGCCGGACGTAGCTGGTGCCGGGGTGGTCGGGGTCGGGATGGTGGAGGCGGTCAAGGTCCCATCCGCGGTCCGTCGGGAAGTCCCCGATCGCGTCCGCGTCCGAGGACACCAGGTCCCACAGCTGCTCCGGGGAGCGAACGCCTCCGGGAAACCGGCAGGCCATGCCCACGACGGCGACCGGTTCCCGGAGGCGTTCCTCCACGTCGCGCAGCCGCTGCCGGGTTTGGCCAAGGTCGAGCGTGACCCGCTTCAGGTATTGGCGGAGCTTGTCCTCGGTGGCCGACATCAGTCCCACACCCCCATCACGAAGATCCAAGTTCCCGGTCGATGAGCTCGAACATCTCGTCGTCGGAGGCGGCGTCGAGGGCCGCTCCGTCGACGGCGGCGGCCCCGTCCTCGCCGTTCAGCCTCCACAGCAGGGCCTCCAGCCGCTTGGCGAGCCGGACGCGGGTCTCGCCGTCCGGGCCGAACCGGGCGATCACCGTCTCGAGCCGCTCCACCTCATCGAGGACGGGCGCGGAGGGGTCCTGCTCGCCGGGCGCGAGGTGCTCGCGCAGATGACCGGCGATGGCCGTCGGGGACGGGTGCCGGAACACCAGCGCGGCGGGGAGCCGCAGCCCGGTCGCCGCCGCCAGCCGGTTGCGCAGTTCCACGCCGGTGAGTGAGTCGAAGCCGAGGTCCTTGAACGGGGTGTCGGCCTGGATCGCGCCGGGGTCGGCGTGGCCCAGCACAGAGGCCGCGTGGTCGCGCACCAGCCTCAGCAAGGTGTCGAGTTGGTCTTCGGGCGCCAGGCCGGACAGCCGGCCGGTCCAGTCGACGGGGCGGTGCCCGTTGGCGGCGGCGGGGCGGCCCTTCGCGCCGGCGGCGGCGAGGACGCGCAGCACGGGGGGCAGCGCCTCCGCGGGCTGGGCCGCCACGGCGGCGGCGTCGAGCTCGACCGCCACCAGATGCGGGGCGCCGTGGCCGCAGGCGGCGTCGAGCAGTTCCAGGCCCCGCCGATCGCCGAGCGGCGCGAACCCACCGCGGCTCATCCGCGCACGGTCGGTCTCGGACAGCGCCGCCGTCATCCCGCTCGTCGACTCCCAGGGTCCCCAGCCGATCGACAGGCCGGGCAGTCCGGCGGCGCGGCGGCGTGCGGCCAGCGCGTCGCAGTAGGCGTTGGCCGCGGCGTAGTTGGCCTGGCCCGGGCTGCCCAGCGTCGCCGCGGCCGAGGAGAACACGACGAACATGCCGAGACGCATCCGGGCCGTCGCGGCATGGAGGTTGGCCATCGCCGCGGCCTTGGCCGCCCAGACCCGTTCCAGTCGTTCGGGTGTCTGCGAACCGATGGTCGCGTCGTCCACGACACCGGCGGCATGGATCACGCCGGTGAGCGGATGCTCCGCGTCGATCCCCGCGATCAGGTCATTCACCGCGGCCGGGTCCGCGACGTCCACCGCGGCGAAGCAGACGCGCGCACCCAGCTTCTGCAGCCTCTCCGCCAGTTCGGCCGCGCCGGGCGCGTCGACGCCGCGGCGGCCGGCCAGCAGCAGATGCCGCACACCCCAGGCGCGCGCCAGATGCTCGGCCGCCAGGCCGCCGAGCGTCCCGGTGCCGCCGGTGATGAGGACGGTCCCGTTCGGGTCCAGTGGCGCGGGCACGTCCAGGACGAGTTTGCCGGTGTGCCGCGCCTGGCTCATGTACCGGAGCGCGTCGCGCGCCCGGCCGAGGGGCCACGTCCGGACGGGTGGCGGCCGCAGCACGCCCGCCGCGAACAGCTCCCCCAGCACACCCAGCATCTCCCCGATGCGCTCGGGCCCGGCATCGGCGATCAGGTCGAACACCTGGTACTCCACGCCCGGGTGCGCGGCGGCGACCTCCGCGGGATCGTGAATGTCGGTCTTGCCCATCTCCAGGAACCGCCCGCCGGCGCCGAGGAGGCGGAGGGAGGCGTCGGTGAAGGGGCCGGCGAGCGCGTTGAGGACGACGTCCACGCCACTGCCGCCGGTGGCGGAGCGGATCACGTCCTCGAAGTCCAGATCACGGGAGGACGCGCGATGGCCGGCGTCAACACCCATCTCCTCCAGCACCGCATGCTTGGCGGGGCTGGCCGTGGCGAACACCTCCGCTCCCACGTGCCGGGCGATCTGCACCGCCGCCATTCCCACGCCACCGGTGCCCGCGTGGACCAGCACCGACTCCCCGGCCCGCAGCCCGGCAAGGTCCACCAGCCCGTACCAGGCGGTCAGGAACGCCACCGGCACCGCCGCCGCCTCCCGGAACCCCCATCCGTCGGGGATCACGGCGACCATGCGGGCGTCGGCCGCCGCCGTGGCGCCGAACGCACCGGGGAACAGGCCCATCACCCGGTCGCCGACTGACAGCCCATCGACCTGCGGGCCCACCTCGACGACGACGCCGGCGCCCTCGCCGCCGAGTCCACCCGGAGCGGACACCATGCCGAGGGCGACCAGCACGTCGCGGAAGTTGATCCCGGCGGCACGCACCTCGACGCGGACCTGCCCGGGGTTCAGCGGCTCCAGCGCCTCGGGGAACGACTCCACCGCGACGCCCTCCAGCGTCCCCGCGCCGCCGGCCACCAGCCGCCATCCCCGCTCCCCCGCGGGGCCCACCAACTCGGCGGCGGGGCCCGCCGGCACCAGGCGGGGCACGAGCAGTCGATCCTCGCGCACGGCGGCCTGCGGCTCGTCGAGCCGCCGCGCCCGCCACACGGCGGCGGCCACGTCGGACCCGCCGTCGGCGTCGACGAGCACGAACCTGCCGGGGTGCTCCGACTGGACGCTGCGGACCAGGCCCCACACCGCCGCCGCGTTCTCGTCCGTCCCGCCGGCCACCGCGCCCCTGGTGACGATCGCCAGGACGGCGTCGGATGTTCGTGGCTCGTCCAGCCAGGCGCGTACGAGCCCCAGTGCCTCGTCCACGGCCGCGACATCGGCGAGGACGGCCGGTGGCGTAGGTGTCTCAGAAGCCATCGCCGACATCAAGGCCGCAAGGTCGGGGTACGGCTCGGAACCGAGTCTCACCCAGTCGGCGGTCTGGGGCTCCTCGGCGGCGGCCGCGTCGGCGCTCATCCTCCAGTCGAGGGAGTAGAGGCCCCGCGCTCCGTGGCCGGCGGCGGAACGCAGTTCTCCGCCGCTCGCCGCGCGCATCCCGACCTGCTCCACGGTGAGCACCGGGGCACCGGCCGTGTCGGCGACGTACAGGCGCAGGCTCTGCTCGTCCTCCGAGGAAGTGGCCGTCAGCCGGACCCGCACCGTACGGGCGCCACCCGCCCACAGCGAGACCCCGCTCCAGACGAACGGCAACCATGTCCGCCCGTCGGACTCCCCCGCCAGCAGCGCGGGGTGCATGGTCGCGTCCAACAGCGCCGGATGGATACCGAACCCGTCCTGGTCGCCCACGGTCTCGGGCAGCTCCACCTCGGCGAGAAGGTCCGCGCCGAGCCGCCATGCCGCGCGGAGCCCACGGAAGGAGGGACCGTACTCGTAGCCGCCCTCCGCCGCCCGCTCGTAGAAGCCGTCCAGATCCAGGGGCTCGGCTCCGGCGGGCGGCCACGGGCCTGCCAGAGTGTCCACCGGACCTGCCGGCTCGGCCTGGGGTGGGAGGAGTACGCCCTCCGCATGGCAGACCCACCCGTCCGAGACTTCGTCATCGGGACGGGAGTACACCTGGACGTCGCGACGCCCGTCCTCTGCCGCGGCACCCGCGACCACCTGGATCCGCAGGCCGCCCGCGCTGGGCAGCACCAGTGGACTCTGAAGGGCCAGTTCCTCCACTCCAGCGGCCCCGGCATCATCCGCGACCGCCAGTGCCCATCCCAGCAGCGCCGTCCCGGGCGCGAGGACGGTCCCTTGGACCCGATGGTCTGGTAGCCAGCCACCGTCGGCCACCGACAGCCGGCCGGTCAGCACATGAACGTCGCCATTGGCCAGTTCCATGGACGTCAGCCCGGCGCCCTTGGCGACCTGCCTGGAGGTGAGCCAGTAGCGTTCCCGTTGGAAGGGGTAGGTGGGCAGGTCGATCGTGCGGGGGCGTGGACGGTCGGGGAACCAGCTGGAGAAATCGACATCAACACCGTGGGTGTGCAGGGTGCCCAACGCCTCACCCAACGCGCGGGCATCAGGCTGGTCGGGATGCAAAACAGCCACGGCCGGGACCTGCCGCTCGTCCAGAATCTGCTGAACAGCAGTCGCCAACACCGGACCAGGACCCAACTCCACAAAAACCCCGGCCCGCTCAACCAGATGGGCAATCGCCGGCACGAACCGCACCGGCTCACGCACCTGCCGCACCCAATACTCCGCAGACGCGATCCCCTCACCAGCCGGCTCCCCCGTCAACGTACTCACCAACGACACCACCGGCGGATGAAAGTCCAACCCCCCGATCGCCGCAGCAAAGTCGGCCAGCATCGGCTCCATCAACCCCGAATGGAACGCATGACTGACCGACAACCGCTTGGTCTTACGCCCACGCCCCGCCCAAACTTGCCCCACCTGCACAACCAAAGCCTCCGGCCCCGACACCACCGTCCCACCCGGGGAATTCAAAGCCGCGACATCAACCCCCACAGGCAACCCACCCACCAACTCCTGCGGCTCAGCCTCAATCGCCACCATCGCCCCACCAGCAGGCAACCCACCCATCAACCGAGCACGCGCACCCACCAACCGACACCCATCCACCAAACCCACAACCCCCGCCACACACGCCGCCGCCACCTCACCAACCGAATGACCCACCACCACATCCGGACGCACACCCATCGATTCCAGCAACCGCGCCAACGACACCTGAACCGCAAACAAACCCATCTGAGCAAACGTCGTATGCCCCAACACCTCACCCGGACCAGAAAACACCACCTCCCTCAGAGCAGGATCCAACAGCCCACACACCTCATCAAAAACACGCGCAAACACCGGAAACCGCTCATACAACCCCGCACCCATCCCCACCCACTGACCACCCTGACCACTGAACAACCACACAACCTCCCCCCGCACCCCCACCGACCCCACCGACCCCACCGACCCCACAGCCCCGACCCCGGCCTCCAAACCCGCCAAAAGCTCCTCACCCGACTCACCGATCCCCACCGCCCGCCACTCAAACAACGACCGCGACGACACCAACGACCACCCCACCTCCACCGGATCAGCCACCACACCACCCAACCCCGCCACCAACTCACCCAACGCACCCACACTCCGCGCCGACACCACCCACGGCACAACACCGCCGGGGCTCTCCCCCGGCCCGCCGTCCTTCTCGTCTTCGGGTGCCTGCTCAAGGATGAGATGCGCATTCGTCCCCGACGCACCGAACGAGGACACTCCAGCACGGCGAGAACGACCGACCTCCGGCCACGGCACCGACTCGGTCAGCAGCCGGACGGCACCCGCGTCCCAGTCGACGTGCGGAGTCGGCTCATCAATGTGCAGCGACGCCGGCAACACCCCATGCCGCATCGCCATCACCATCTTGATCACACCCGCCACACCAGCAGCGGCCTGCGCATGACCGATATTCGACTTCACCGACCCCAACCACAACGGCCGATCCCCCACACGCCCCTGCCCATACGTCGCCAACAACGCCCCCGCCTCAATCGGATCACCCAACCTCGTCCCCGTCCCATGCGCCTCCACCACGTCAACATCGGACGCGGACAAACCCGCACCAGCCAACGCCTGACCAATCACCCGCTGCTGCGACGGGCCATTCGGCGCCGTCAAACCATTGGACGCGCCGTCCTGATTCACCGCCGAACCCCGAACAACCGCCAACACCCGACGCCCATGACGCCGCGCATCCGACAACCGCTCCAACACCAGCAGGCCGACGCCCTCGCCCCACCCGGTGCCATCGGCCGACGCCGCGAACGACTTACAGCGTCCGTCCGGGGCGAGGCCCTGCTGACGGGAGAAGCCGGTGAACAGGCCCGGGGTCGCCATCACCGTGACTCCGCCGGCGAGAGCGAGATCGCACTCGCCCTGACGCAGCGCCTGCGACGCCAGATGCATCGCCACCAACGACGACGAACACGCCGTGTCCACCGTCACCGCCGGCCCCTCAAGACCAAGGGTGTAGGCGACGCGGCCGGGGACGACGCTGCCCGCGCCGGGCATGACGTACCCCTCCATTCGCGCGTCTTCCTCGGCGGCGCCCGTGGCGTAGTCGTGGTACATGACCCCCGTGTAGACCCCGGTGCGTGTTCCCTTGAGCGAGAGCGGGTCGATGCCCGTGCGCTCCAGCACTTCCCATGCGGTCTCCAGCACCAGCCGCTGCTGGGGGTCGGCGGCCAGGGCCTCGCGTGGACTCACTCCAAAGAAGGCGGAATCGAACTGGTCCGCGTCGTAGAGGAATCCGCCCGCGCGGGTGTTGCTGGTTCCCGGACGGTCCCGGTCGGGGTGGAACAGAGTCTCCAGATCCCAGCCACGGTCGGACGGGAAGTCCCCGACCGCGTCCCTGCCAGAAGCCACCAGTTCCCAGAGGTCCTCTGGGCTGCGCACCCCGCCCGGGTAGCGGCACGCCATGCCGACGATCGCCACCGGCTCGTCCGACGGGGCGGCCATGGCAGAGCCGGTGTCCACCGCCACGCTCTCCCCGGTCAGCCGGGCGGACACGAATTCCGCGAGCGCCCGCGGGGTCGGATAGTCGAACACCAGTGTCGTCGGAAGCCGCAGGCCCGTCGCCGACGCCAGCCGGTTCCGCACCTCGACGGCCGTCAGGGAGTCGACGCCGAGGTCCTTGAAGTTCGCGTCCATGCCGACGTCGTCCGGCGACCGGAATCCCAGCACGACCGCGACGCGTTCCCGCACGATCTCGGACACGAGCGCGGAGCGCGCGGCCACGTCAAGGCCGGCCAGCCGGGCGGCCAGCGCCGTCGCGTCCCCGTCGGATGCGGCGCGGCGGCGCGCGCGCCCGTGCAGTCCCCGCAGGATCGGCGGGACGTCCGGGCCGGACGGTCCGCCGGTGTCGAGGTCGGCGGCCACCACGCACGGGGCACCGAGCCGCCACGCCGCGTCGAGCAGGGACAGTCCCCGTTCGGCCGACAGCGGGCGCATGCCCCGCAGTCTTGCTAGGTCGGAGCCGGACACGTGGCCGGTCATGGCGCTGGCGTCGGCCCACAGCCCCCAGGCCACCGACGTCCCGGGGAGCCCGAGACCGCGCCGGTGGGCCACGAGCGCGTCGCAGAACGCGTTGGCGGCGGCGTAGCCGGCCTGTCCGGCATTGCCGACCACCCCGGCGGCCGAGGAGAACACCAGGAAGAACTTCAGCGGCAGGTCGCGGGTCAGGACGTGCAGGTTCCACGCGCCGCCGGCCTTCGGCGCCCAGACGTTCGCCAGCCGTTCCGCTGTCTGGGAGGTGACCACCGCATCGTCGATCACTCCCCCCGCGTGCACGACGCCCGCCAAGGGACGATCCGCAGGGATCCGCGCCAACGTTTCGGCCAGCGCCACCGCGTCGGTGACGTCGACCGCGGCGACGTCGACGTGGGCGCCGAGTTCCGCCAGCCGTCCGCCCAGGCCGGCGGCCTCCGGAGCGCGCTCGCCCTGACGGGACAGCAGCAGGAGGCGCCGGGCCCCGTACACCCGGACCAGATGCTCGGCCACGAGGCCGCCGAGCATCCCGGTGCCTCCGACGACGGCGACGGTGTCGGTCTCGTCCAACGGCGCCGGTGTGCCGTCCTCGACGGGATTGGCCTGCTCTGCGTTGTCCCGCACCGTGTTGTCCGACACCGTGTTGTCCGGCACCGCGTCGGAGGCGCGGGCCAGCCGGGGGACGAGGGTCCGCCCCCCGCGCACCGCCACCTGGGTCTCGTCGGCGGCGATCGCGGCCCGTGCGGCCTCCGCGGCGTCGCCGTCGGACGCTCCGGCGTCGACGTCGACCAGGACGAACCTGCCGGGATGCTCGGACTGGGCGCTGCGGACCAGGCCGCCCACCGCCGCCCCGGCCGTCCCGCCCCTGGTGATGACGGCGAGCCGCGAGTCGGCGAGGCGCGTGTCCGCCAGGAAGCCCTGCACGAGTTCCAGAGCCCGTTCCGTGGCGGCGAGCGCGTCGTCGGCCTCGTCGGTGTCGGCTGCCCGGACGGGTTCGGCGAGGACGATCGCGGGGGGCGGGACGTCGGCCGGCAGCGCGTCCAGACCGTCCGGTCCGAGGGTCGTCCAGTCGCCCGTGTCGAGACCCGGCCGCGGTGGCGGGAGGGGTGCCCAGTCCAGGGTGAACAGCCCGCTCGCGGCTCGGGCTGCGGGGGTCGCGAGCCGCGCGGCGTCGGCCGGGCGCATCCGCAGCGCGTCCACGCCGAGGACGGGCGCGCCGGTCGGGTCGGCGACCAGGATCCGCAGTCCGCCGTCGTCCCGGGTCAGGCGAACGCGGACGGTGGTGGCTCCCGTCGCGTGGAGCGTCACGCCGCTCCACGCGAACGGCAGCCATACCTGGTCGCCGTCGAGATCACCGTCGAGGAGCACGGGGTGGAGCGCCGCGTCGAGGAGCACCGGGTGGATGCCGTATCCGTCGTGCTCACCCGCGGCTTTCGGCAGTTCCACCTCGGCGAACAGCTCCGCGCCGTGCCGCCATGCCGCGCGCAGCCCCTGGAACGCCGGGCCGTAGGCGTAGCCCGCCGCCGTCGCCCGTGCGTAGAAGTCCTCGACGTCCACCGGTTCGGCGCCGGGTGGCGGCCATTGGCCGTTCAGGTCGTCGTCCCGGCCCGCCTGCTCGGGGCCGAGGGTGCCGGAGGCATGGCACACCCATGTGCGCACGGACTCCTCGTCGGGCCGCGAGTAGATCTGCACCTCGCGCCGCCCGTGCTCGTCGGCCGCGCCGACCACGACCTGGACGCGCACCGCCCCGTTCTCCGGCAGGACCAGCGGCGCTCGGAGCGCCAGTTCCTCCAGCCCGGCGCATCCGGCGCCGTCCGCCGCGCGTAGAGCCCACTCCACCAGGACGGCACCGGCGACCAGGGGCGTACCGGCGACCGTGTGGTCGCCGAGCCAGGAACCGGACGGGCCGGGAAGGCGGCCGGTGAGCAGGTAGCCGTCGCCGTCCGCGACCTCCAGCGCGGCGCCCAGCAGCGGGTGCCCCGCCGGGCTCAGCCCCAGGCCGGCGACGTCTCCGGCGCCCGGCCCGCCGGACAGCCAGTAGCGTTCCCGCTGGAAGGGATAGGTGGGCAGGTCGAGCGGGCGCGGTGCCGGGTCTGCCATGAACCAGGTGGACCAGTCCACCTCGGCGCCTGCCACGAACGCCTCCCCGAGGGAGCGCGCGAGCCGCGCGAGGTCGCCTTGGTCGCGGCGCAGCGTCGGTAGTACGGCCGCGGCCGACCCGGCCTCGTGCACGCATTCCTGGACGCCGAGGGTGAGGACAGGATGCGGGCTGGCCTCGATGAACAGCCGGTAACCGTCGTCCAGCAGAGCACGGACGGCGGCGGCGAACCGGACGGGCCGCCGCAGGTTGGTCACCCAGTAGTCCCCGTCCAGCGTCGCGGTGTCGACGCGGGTGCCGGTGAGGGAGGAGTAGAACGCGATCTCGGCGGAGGCGGCCTCGACCCCGGCGGCTCCTCCGAGACCGGCGGTGAGCTCGTCGGCGATCTCGTCGATCTGCGGGCCGTGCGAGGCGTAGTCCACGTCGATCGTGCGGGCGCGGACCCCCTGGTCCACGGCGGCGGCGAGCACGGCGGCGACCCGGTCGGGCGGACCGGAGACGACGGTGGAGGACGGTCCGTTGACCGCGGCGACCACGACGCCGTCCGCGCCGCCGCCGAGCCGGGAGATCACTTCGGCCGTGTCCTGCTCGCCCAGCGCGAGGGACGCCATGGCGCCGCCGCCGGAGAGGCTGCGCAGCGCCAGGGCGCGTACCGCCACGATCCGGGCACCGTCCGCGAGGGACAGCGCCCCGGCGACACAGGCGGCGGCGATCTCGCCCTGGCTGTGGCCGACGACCGCGGCGGGCCGCACGCCGTGGGCGTCCCACATCGCCGCCAGCGATACCATCATCGCCCACAGCACCGGCTGCACGACGTCGACGCGGGCCAGGTCGCTGCCGTCGCCGCGCAGCACCGAGGTCAGCGACCAGTCCACATACGGTTCGAGCGCTGCCTCGCACTCGGCGATGCGCGCCGTGAAAGCCGGGGACGTCTCCAGCAGTTCGGCGCCCATCCCGGCCCATTGCGAGCCCTGTCCCGGGAACACCAGGACCGGGCCCGGGCCCGTACCGAGGGCCTCCCCCGCCACCACGTCCGGATGCACCGCGCCCTCGGCGACCGCGTCGAGACCGGCGAGGAGCCCGTCACGGTCCTGGCCGAAGACCACCGCCCGGTGTTCGAAGGCGGACCGGGTGGTGGCCAGGGCGCGTCCCACGGCCGCGGGCGAGTCCTCCTCGGCGGCGAAGGCACCCAGCAGGCGGGCCTGCTCCCGCAGAGCCGCCGGGTTCCGCGCCGACACCACCCACGGGACGGGGGAACCGTCGGGCACCCGGTCCGGCACGGCCTCCTCCGGCTGGTCCGGTCGCTCCGGAGCCTCCTCCAGGATCAGGTGCGCGTTCGTTCCGGAGATGCCGAACGAGGACACCCCGGCCCGGCGGGGCCGGCCGGTGCGCGGCCAGTCCGCGATCTGCTCGGGCAGCCGGACGGCGTCGGACGACCAGTCCACGTGAGGGGTGAGGTCGTCGAGGTGCAGCGTCGCCGGGAACCGCCCGTGCCGCATGGCCATGATCGCCTTGATGACCCCGGCGACGCCTGCCGCGCCCTGGGTGTGGCCGATGTTCGACTTGACCGATCCCAGCAGCAGCGGCCGGTCCGCCGGCCGGTTTCGCCCATAGGTCGCCAGCAGCGCCCCGGCCTCGATGGGGTCGCCCAGCGTGGTCCCGGTGCCGTGGGCCTCGACCGCGTCCACACCCGAGGCCGACAGGCGCGCGTTGGCCAGCGCTTGCCGGATCACTCGCTCCTGCGACGGCCCGTTCGGCGCCGTCATCCCGTTGCTCGCCCCGTCCTGATTGATCGCCGAACCGCGGATGACGCCGAGGACGCGATGGCCCAGCCGTTGGGCGTCCGAGAGGCGCTCCAGCAGGATCAGGCCGGCGCCCTCGCCCCAGCTGGTGCCGTCGGCGGCGGCGGCGAACGGCTTGCACCGGCCGTCGCGGGCCAGCCCGCGCTGGCGCGAGAACGCCGTGAACGCCTCAGGCGTGACCATGACGGTGACGCCGCCGGCCAGTGCGAGGGTGCAGTCGCCCTCCCGCAACGCCTGGCACGCCAGGTGCATCGCCACAAGTGAGGACGAGCAGGCCGTCTCCACCGTCACCGCCGGGCCCTCCAGGCCGAGCGTGTAGGCCACCCGGCCGGACAGGACGCTGGGGGCGTTCCCCGCGTACCCGTCCGTCGCCCGGCCGGACGGGTCGCTGTGCGTCGAGCTGCCGGTGGTGGCCGTGCCGATGTACACCCCGGTGGGGGTGCCGCGCAGGGTGGCGGGGACGATCCCGGCACGTTCGAGGAGCTCCCACGACACTTCGAGGAGCATCCGCTGCTGGGGGTTGGACGCCAGCGCCTCGCGGGGGCTGATCCCGAAGAACGCCGCGTCGAACCGGTCCGCCTCGTACACGAACCCGCCCTCACGGACGTAGCTGGTGCCCGGGTGGTCGGGGTCGGGGTGGTAGAGCCGCTCCAGTTCCCAGCCGCGGTTGGACGGGAAGTCGCCGATGGCGTCCCGCCCCGAGGCGACCAGGTCCCACAGCTCCTCCGGGGAGCCGGCCCCGCCCGGGAGTCGGCAGGCCATCCCCACCACGGCCACGGGTTCGGCCTGCTGCTCCTCCAGCTCGCGCAGCCGCCGCCGGGTGTCGTGCAAGTCGGACGCGACCCGCTTCAGGTAGTCGACCAGCTTCTCTTCGCTCGCCATCGTCGTCATCCATCCTTCGGAATACGAGCCGCACCCGGTTCGGTCATGACATTCCAAGCTCGTTGTCGATGAAGTCGAGGACCTGGTCGGCGGTGGCCACGTCCAGGCGCTCGGCGGCGCCGGTGCCATTCGCGCCGTTTGCCGGTTGGGACGCCGCCCGCCATCGGGTCAGCAACTCCTCCAACCGCGCCGTGACCACGCCGCGGTCCAGGGCGTCGGGCGCGAGCCCGTCGAGGGTGCCTTCGAGCCTGGCGACCTCGTCCAGGACGGGATCCAGGAGGTCGGCGTCGGCATCCGCCTCCTCGTCGGGCACCAGCCGGGTCAGCAGGTGAGCGGCCAGGGCGGTGGCGTCCGGGAAGTCGAAGACCAGCGCCGCGGGCAGCCGGAGCCCCGTGGCCGCCGACAGCCGGTTGCGCAGCTCGACGGCGATGAGGGAGTCGAACCCAAGATCCTTGAACGTGACGTCCGGCCGGATCGAACCGGCGTCGGCGTGACCGAGCGCGGTGGCCGCCTCGGTGCGGACGAGCGCGAGCAGGATCCGGTGCCGCTCGGCCTTCGGCGCCCCCGCGAGCCGCTCGGCGACGCCGCCGTCCGGTGCCGCCGCGGACGCCGCCGGCCGCCGGCGTCCGCCCGGGGTCGCCGCGAGGCCGCGCAGGATCGGCGGTAGCGCGTGCGCGGGCAGGCCGCCGGGCGGGCCGTCACCGAGGTCGATCGCCACGAGGTGCGGGTCGCCGTGGCGGGCCGCGGCGTCCAGGAGGGCGAGCGCCCGCTCACTGCTCATCGCGCGCATCCCGAGGCGGTTCATGCGGGCGAGGTCGGCGTCGGCCAGGTGCTCGGTCATGCCGCTGACGGGCGCCCACGAGCCCCAGCCGATCGACAGGCCGGGCAGCCCGTCGGCGCGGCGCCGGGCCGCGAGCGCGTCGCAGTAGGCGTTGGCCGCGGCGTAGTTGCCCTGCCCCGGGCTGCCGATCGTCGCCGCCGCCGACGAGAACACGGCGAACATTCCCAGCCGCCGATGCGCGGTGGCGGCGTGCAGGGTCGCCGCGGCGGTGGCCTTGGCGCCCCACACCGCGCCCAGGCGGTCCGGGGTGAGGGACGTCACGACGCCGTCGTCGACCACGCCGGCGGCATGGACGACGCCGGTCAGCGGGTGCGCCGGATCGATGCCGTCGACCACCGCGTGCAACGCGGCCGGGTCGGCGGCGTCGGCCGTGGCGATCGTGACCCGTGCGCCGAGCCCGCCCAGCCGCTCCACCAGTCCGGCGGCGCCCGGCGCGTCGGCTCCCCGGCGGCTGACGAGGACCAGGTGCTCGACGTCCCAGGCGCGCACCAGATGCTCGGCGACCAGGCCGCCGAGCGTCCCGGTGCCGCCGGTGATGAGGACGGTCCCGTTCGGGTCCAGTGGCGCGGGCACGTCCAGGACGAGTTTGCCGGTGTGCCGGGCCTGGCTCAGATGCCGGAACGCGTCCCGCGCCTTCTCCAGCGGCCACGCTTCCAGGGGCAGGCCGCGCAGCTCCCCGGCGGTGAGCAGTTCGGTCACCGTGCCGAGCATCTCCCCGATCCGGTCGGGCCCGGCATCGGCGATCAGGTCGAACACCTGGTACTCCACGCCCGGGTGCGCGGCGGCGACCTCGTCGGATTCGCGGATGTCGGTCTTGCCCATTTCGATGAACCGCCCGCCGGCGCCGAGGAGGCGGAGGGAGGCGTCGGTGAAGGGGCCGGCGAGCGCGTTGAGGACGACGTCCACGCCCCTGCCGCCGGTGGCGGAGCGGATCACGTCCTCGAAGTCCAGATCACGGGAGGACGCGCGATGGCCGGCGTCAACACCCATCTCCTCCAGCACCGCATGCTTGGCGGGGCTGGCCGTGGCGAACACCTCCGCTCCCACGTGCCGGGCGATCTGCACCGCCGCCATTCCCACGCCACCGGTGCCCGCGTGGACCAGCACCGACTCCCCGGCCCGCAGCCCGGCAAGGTCCACCAGCCCGTACCAGGCGGTCAGGAACGCGACGGGTGTCGCGGCGGCTTGGCGGAAACCCCATCCCTCGGGGATCCGCGTCACCATGCGGGCGTCCGCTATCGCCGTGTTGCCGAACGCACCGGCGAACAGGCCCATCACAGGGTCGCCCACCTTGAGGTTCGCGACCTCCGGACCCGTCTCGACCACGATCCCCGCGCCCTCGCCGCCGATGCCGCCCGGGGAGGGCACCATGCCGAGGGCGACCAGCACGTCGCGGAAGTTGATCCCGGCGGCACGTACCTCAAGGCGCACCTGTCCGGGCCGCAATGGTTCGAGCGCTTCGGGGACCGCTGCGGCCGTCACGCTCTCCAACGTCGCCGCGCCACCCGGGAACAGCCGCCAGGCAGGCTCCCGGACGGGGAGGACCAACCGGGGCGAGGCCGTCGCGCGGACCAGGCGAGGTACGCGAACCTGCCCCGCCCGGAGCGTTATCTGCGATTCGTCGGCCTCCACGGCCTGCCGAACCGCATCCGCAAGGACAGCGGCGGAGTCCACATCGGAGTCCACGTCGAGGAGAAGGAATCGACCGGGGTGCTCCAGTTGCGCGCTGCGCAGCAGCCCCCAGACACCGGCCGCCGAAGCGTCCACCCGGTGATCCTCGGTGTCGACCGCGTCCTTGGTGACCAGTACCAGCCGCGCGTCGGCGAATCGCGGCTCGGCCAGCCAGGCCTGCACCAGCTCCAGAGCGCGCCCGGTCGCGGTCTGCGGGTCCCCCGCGTCGGTCGTCACCGTCGCCAGCACCGTCGAGGGCACCGGCTCCGCCGCCGCCAGACGTTCCAGGCCGGCGTGTTCATCTTCGAGGGCCGCCCACTCAGCCGGGGCCGGTGACCGCCCTTCGGCCGCCGGCGCGGGGAGCGGGCTCCACTCCAGGGTCAGCAGCCCGCGCGGCCCACGCCCGCCGATGTCGTGGAGTTGCCGCGCGTCCACCTCACGGAGGTGCAACGACTCGACGCTCAGCACCGGCGAGCCCGCCGGATCCGCCACCAGCACTCTGAGCCCATCATCGAGCCGCTCTCCCAGCCGAGACGCCCGGACACGGACCGTCCGCGCCCCGACCGCGTGAAGTGCCACCCCGTTCCAGGCGAACGGCAGCCATGCCCGTCCGGCAGACTCGCCTTCGAGCATCGCTGTGTGCAGCGCGGCGTCCAGCAGGGCCGGGTGGATACCGAACCCGTCCTGGTCTCCGGCGGCTTCGGGCAGCACGACCTCACCGAGGAGGTCATTTCCGTGCCGCCATGCCGCGCGCATCCCCTGGAAGGCGGGTCCGTAGGCGTAACCGGCCTCCGCCGCCCGCTCGTAGAACCCGCTCACGTCGATCGGCTCCGCATCGGGCGGGGGCCACTGGCCCGCAAGCGATCCGGCGGCGGCGATGGTCTGGCCGAAGAGCACGCCGCCGGCGTGACACGACCACTCGGGGTCCGGGTCGTGTTCGGGACGCGAGTACACGTGCACCTCGCGCCGCCCGTCCTCGGCCAGCGCGCCGACCACCACCTGTACCCGAACAGACCCGGACTCTGGAAGCAGGAGCGGAGCCTGGAGGACCAGGTCCTCGACACCGCCGCACCCGGCCTCGTCGGCTGCCCGCAACACCCATTCAAGGATCGCCGTGCCCGGCAGGAGCACGGCGCCCGCCACGACGTGTTCGGCCGTCCAGCCTCCGTCGGCCGCCGAGAGCCGGCCGGTGAGGAGGTAAGCACCCCCCTCCGCGAGTTCCACCGAGGCGCCGAGCAGCGGGTGCTCGGTCGACGTCAGCCCGAGACGGGCGGCGTCCCTGACCCCGCTCTTCCCCGAAGCAAGCCAGTGG
>NZ_BCQT01000026.1 GCF_001552215.1 Actinomadura macra NBRC 14102
AGTGGGTTCCCCGGTCGGCCGGCCACCGCGCAGGCGTCCTGCATCCGTGTGGGGACGAGGGGTTAACTTACGTGGTCCAGGTGGCTGCGTCAAATCAGGTCTCTTCGATGCCGCGTGGCGGCGCCCCGGTTGTCGGGCTTCCCCATCTCCGGGACAGGGCGTGGGGAGCGAGGTTTCCACAGGTCACCTCCTCGACTACGGGGGCGAGAAGCGGCGCCGTACTCTCGGACGGTCAAGGGAGGGTGAGATGAGCGGGACGAAACGTGCCCTTGTTCTGGGTCATCGCCGGGCTCGCCGAGGCGGGGACGGATGTGACCGGGGCGGATGTGCTGATCGGGACATCGGCGGGGGCTTCGGTGGCGGCACAGTTGGACAGCGGCCTGGGTATCAAGGAACTGCTGGCTCGCCAGGTGGATCCGGCCTTGCAGAACCGGGAGATCGCGCCGTCCGGGGACGTGACGGTGGCGGAGTTCGTGGAGATCTGGACGCGCCTCGCGGCCGAGAACGGTGATCCGGCTGAGATGCGCAGGGCACTCGGTGCGCGTGCGCTGGCGGCCGTGACGGTGCCGGAGTCGGAGCGGCGGGCGGTGATCGAGGGACGACTCCCTGTCCATGATTGGCCCTCGCGGAAACTGCTGGTCACGGCGGTGAACGCATTGACGGGTGAGCTGCGGGTCTTCGACCGCGACTCGGGGATCGGGCTCGTCGACGCGGTTGCCGCGAGTTGCGCGGTCCCGATGATCTGGCCGCCGGTGACCATCGACGGCGTTCGCTATGTGGACGGTGGAGTGTGGTCGGTGAACAACGTCCACCTGGCGGCGGGGCATGAGCGAATCCTGCTTGTCGCGCCGATGGAGGATCCGGGCTTGGCGGAGGACATCGCCGCGGTCGAGGAGCGCGGTGGCCGGGTCAAGGTGATCAACCCGGACGAGGCGGCCGTCGTGGCGTTCGGTGCCGACCCGCTGGATCCCAGGACGCGCACTCCGGCGGCCGGTGCCGGGCTCGCCCAGGGCGCGGCCGTGGCCGCGACAGTGGCGGACTTCTGGGGTTAGAGCCTGCGCAAGCTGCCCGGACCTCTGCTGCGGCACGTCAACACCGCGCTCGCAGAAGCACGGCCAGGTGCGGGAGCGGCCAGACGAGCGCGCCAAGTGGGCTGCAACGGAAGCGCCTGTCCTCGCCGAACCTGGTGCTGGCGATCGGGAGGATCGTCGCGTGATACCGGACGCTCCGTGGTGGAACAGGGAGAGTCAGCCCGGGAGCCGGCCTGGTCGGGGCGGGTACCAGCAGAGCACAGGAGACAGCCGTCCTCCCGAGTCTCCGTCCGGCCGCCGAGCGGGCAGGCTGATCTCGATGTCCGGCTCAGGGTAGGCGCATCTTGCGCATGAAGGGCGGCAGCAACCAGGGCCGGCGCCCCCAGACGACCACCTTCCCGGTCAGGGCCGCTCGCATGACGCTCACCCGCCCGAACAGCATGAGATTGAGGGTGACCGGCTCGAAGAACACCGTCAGGTCGATGTCACGGCGCGGTTCGCCGATGGTCACCTGCCCGTTCGTCAGCACCATGACCGCCGGGGTCGTGTGGTGGGACCGGAACTCGACCGCGATGCGCCCTGGGCGCTCGGGTCCGACCCGGTCCAGGAGGCGGCCGTGGCCGTGCCTCGTGACGCCAAGCAGGAAGAGTTCGAAGAAAAGGGCGGCGTCGGCGGGGGCGATCTCCCAACGCGCGCCGGTCGTGCGGGCGATGTCGCGGCCGTGGATCTGCATCTCGTTGGCAAGATGGGCCAGCAGCCCCGCGACCGGGACGCGGGAGCCGCCGAGCCAGTCGATCGGGTCGTCTGGTCCGAGGCCGTCGCAGGCGCGCAGGACGGTGGCGACGTCGTCGCGCAACCGGGCCGCGAGGATGCGCGTGCTCCGCTCCGTGACGTGCGCCATCGCCACGTCGTTGAAGTGGGCGAGCGTGTCGACGGTCGTGCCGGGGATGATCTCATCGAGGGCCGGTACGCCGGTCAGGCCGCCCGGTCTCGCCGAGCCGGCCAGGCCCGTCGGGCCGCTGGGCCCCTTCAGCATGCTGGCATAGGAGCCGGAGACCATGACGAGGTGCGCGGCGGTGTCGGCCACCGACCAGTCGGCGGTGGCCATGGCTTCGGACGGGGCGGAGGGCAGCAACTCGGCGAACCGGTCGCCGGTGGCCTCGACGCAGCGACGGACAGCGGACCACTTCGCCGCCGTGACGGCCGGGAGCACGTCGGCCCCCTTTCGGAGATGAACGGGAGGACCGGAGGTCTCCGGTATATCACCCAGTTGGCACCGAGCGCCCCTCCCTGCCCTCGGACATCCTCGGCGGTGAATCGAGCTGGCCACCGCGAGGGGCCTCTCCGGGGCGGGGCACGTCCGCTCTCCGGCGGACCGCGCATCGGTCAGGTGACGGGGATGATCTGTGCGCGGACCAGCCGGCCGTCGCTGATGTCGAGGAGGCCGAGGGTGCCGTGCGGCTGGCGGCGCCGGTCGGTGGGTGATCCCGGGTTGATGATGCGGACGCCGTCGCCGGTCTCGTCGAGCGGGATGTGGGAGTGGCCGAAGATGACGAGGTCGGCGCTCGGGAACCAGCGTCGCATCCGCGCCGTCCGGCCGCGGGCCTGCCCGCTGTCGTGGACCATCGCCACCGCGAGGCCGTCAAGGTCGAGTTCGAGGCGCTCGGGGGCACCCCAGCCCGCCACGTCGGGGCCGTCGTTGTTGCCGAGGACGGCGTGGACGGGCGCGAAGGCGGCCAGCTCGTCCAGCACGGACGCCACACACACATCGCCGGCGTGCAGGATCACATCCGCGCCCCGCAGGTGCTCCGCCACCTCCGCCGGGCACGACTTCCAGCGCCGGGGCGCGTGCGTGTCGGATATCGCGACCGCCCTCACCTGGCCCATTCTCGCCCACGGCCATCGCGCGGCGGGCCTTCGGGGTGAGTGATTTTGCGACCATACGTTCCGGACACACGTGGGAAACAACTGTAAGCACTGTGTCATTTCATTGCGCTGACCTGCGGAGTTAGGCTCGGATTCCGCGCGGTGACCCGCGGGTCCGGCCACACGCCCCCGGCCGGGCTCGGCGGAGACCCTGCACCGTGTGGGCAGGGGGGACGGCCGGGCCCCGAGGAGGAAGATCACCCCCTTGCACCGGCCGAGGGGTCCGGCCGTCCTCCCCTCTACCGGCCCGGCGGGCCGGCCCGTTCTAGGCCGGGGGGTGCCCGGTCGCCGGGAGTCCGGCGGCGCGCCACGCCTGGAAGCCGCCGACGATGTCGGTCGCGCGGGTCAGGCCGAGGTCGTGCAGGGACGCGGCGGCGAGGCTGGAGGTGTAGCCCTCCGAGCAGAACACGATGACGCGCAGGTCGTGGCCGGTGGCCTGCGGGAGCCGCGCGTCCGAGGCGGGGTCCAGCCGCCATTCCAGGACGTTGCGCTCCACGATCAGCGCGCCGGGCACTTCCCCTTCGGCGGCCCGCTGCGCCGCGGGACGGATGTCGACCAGGAGCGCGCCGTCCTGCGACTCGGTGTGGGCGCGTTCGGGGTCGACGCGGTCCAGGCGGGCGCGCGCGTCGTCAAGGATCTCGTCGATGGTACGGACCATGCGGCCCAGCATGGCACCCGATTCCCTACCAATGCAATCTGGAATACCGGGGTCAGCCGGCCAGCTGGGCGCCGGCCGAGGCGATGACCTGCTGGATCCGCAGGCCGTGCGCGGCGTCCAGCGGGTGTCCGCCCCCGTCTCGGACGATGGCGGCGAACTCGCCGATCATGGTGGAGAACGCGTCGTCGCCCAGGTCGGACCAGTCGAGTCCGGCATGCCCGCTCCGCCCGAACACCTCGACGTGGGCGGGCGGCAGGTCACCGCCCCCGGCCATCGACACCGACGCCTGGCTCACCGCGCCGCCGGCGTGTTCCAGCAGGAGCCCCACCCAGCCGAGGGGGTCGCCGTGCGCGCGGACACCGGTGACCCGCCCGAGGGAGGCGTCGAGCAGGTCGACGATATGCGGGCCGAGGTCCAGCAGGGCGCCGTGCTCGAGCCGCCACGGCGTGGCGTACGGCCCGCCGCCGAGCGTGGACGAGACGAAGACGCCGTGGCCACCGAATGGTTCCAGGCCGCGTGCCCGCTCTAGGAAGTCCCGCGCCGCACGCGCGTAGCGCAGCGTGAAGACCATCTGCGAGGCAACCCCCGCCTCCGCGATCACTTCGGCGAGCCGTCGCGCCGCGTCCAGGTCCATCGCGAGGGGCTTCTCCAGCAGGACGGCCTTGCCCGCGCGGGCGGCCTGCGTCGCGAGCACGGCCTGGACGTCCGGTGGGACGGAGAACGCGACCGCCTCGCAGGCGTCGAACAGGTCCTCGATCCGCTCGAAGGAGGGCGCGCCGTGCCGTCCCGCCAGTTCGGCGGACGCCTCAGGGCGCCGCGCCCAGACCCCCGCGAGCCGGGTGACCGGCCCCGCCGCGAGCGCGGGCGCGTGCGTCATGCGCGCCCACGGGCCCGCCCCGACCAGTCCCACCGCCACCGGCTCGCTCATGATCCCGACCCTAGACGAGCCAGCGGCGGCAGCCCTGCGGGTGGCTAGGCACCCGCCAGGGAGCGGAAGAACGTTCGGATGTCGGAGACGAGCAGGCCGGGCTCCTCCAGTGCGGCGAAGTGGCCGCCGCGGTCGAACTCCGTCCAGTGGACGATCTTCTCGGTGCGCTCCGCCAGGGCCCGGACGGGCAGCGCGGCCTCGTGCGGGAACACCGCGACGCCGGTGGGGACGGGCGACGGCTGCGGCATGCTCCAGGCCTGGGCGAACTCGTAGTACAGCTGGGCGGACGAGCCGGCGGTGTTGGTCAGCCAGTAGAGCGTGACATTGGTCAGCAGCACGTCGCGGTCGATCTCGTGCTCGGCCCATTCGGTGAACTTCTCGGCGATCCAGGCGAGCTGCCCGGCCGGAGAGTCGGCGAGCGCGTACGCCAGGGTCTGCGGACGCGTGGACTGGAGGGCGAGGTAGCCGCCGAGCTCGCTGGTGAAGCGCTCCAGCCCGGCGAGCCGCTCCCGGCCGGCGTCGTCCAGGCCGTCGGGCGACCCGAAGGTGAGCAGGAAATTGAGATGGACACCGATGAGGTGCTCGGGAGCGACCTGGCGAAGCTCGCGGGACACGCCGGACCCCCAGTCGCCGCCCTGGGCGCCGTACCGCTCGTAGCCGAGCCGGGCCATCAGCTCGGCCCACGCCTCGGCGATGCGGCGCGGTGTCCAGCCGCCGGCGGTGAGCGGGGAGGAGAACCCGTACCCGGGAAGGGACGGGATGACCAGGTGGAAGGCGTCGGCCGGGTCGCCGCTGTGGGCGCCCGGGTCGCTGAGTGGCCCGATCACGTCCAGGAACTCCACCACCGAGCCCGGCCAGCCATGGGTGAGGATCAGTGGTGTCGCGTCCGGCTCCGGGGAGCGGACGTGCAGGAAGTGGATGTCCTGGCCGTCGATCGTGGTGCGGAACTGGGGGTGGGCGTTCAATCGGGCCTCGTGCTCGCGCCAGTCGTAGCCCGCGGCCCAGTACTCGGTCAGCTCGCGCAGCCGATCCTGCGGGACGCCGCGTTCCGCACCGGTACCGGGGACCTGGCCGGGCAGGCGCGTCCGGGCCAGCCGTTCGCGCAGGTCGTCGAGGTCGGCCTGAGGGATATCGATGCGGAAGGGGCGGATGTCGTCGCTCATGGAACGACCGTGTCACCTCATGCGGCAGGATCCTTGCCGCAATTGCGGGCAGACTCAAGTCCATGCTGGGAACGTCGGCGCGCCTGCTGCGCCTGCTGTCGCTGTTGCAGAGCCGCGCGGACTGGACGGGTGCCGAGCTCGCCGAGCGGCTCGGCGTCAGCCCGCGCACCGTCCGCTATGACATCGGCAAGCTGCGCGATCTCGGCTATCCGGTGCACGCGACGCCGGGCGTCACGGGCGGCTATCGGCTCGGCGCCGGAGCCCGGCTGCCACCGCTGCTGCTGGACGACGAGGAGGCCGTGGCGGTCGCGGTGAGCCTGCGGACGGCAGCCGGTGGCACGGTCACCGGGATCGAGGAGACGTCGCTGCGCGCGCTGGCCAAGCTGGAGCAGGTCCTGCCGTCACGGCTCCGGCATCGGGTAGGCGCCCTGCACGGCTACATGGTCCCGCTCCCCCCGGACGGCCCGACCGTCTCGGCCGACACCCTCGCCAACGTCGCCGCCGCGTGCCGTGACCACCGCCGCCTGCGGTTCGGGTACCGCACGCATGATGGCATCGAGACGGTCCGGGACGTGGAGCCGTACCGCCTCGTCCACACCGGACGGCGCTGGTACCTCGTCGCCTGGGACGTGGCGCGCGACGCCTGGCGCACCTTCCGCATCGACCGGTTGACGCCGCGCACGGTGGACGGCCCGCGCTTCACACCGCGTGAGGCGCCGCCCGCCGATCTGGTCCCGCGGGGCGTGAACGCGGCGCTCGCCCGGCACCGGGCCCGTGTCACCGCGCACGCCCCCGCCGAGGTGATCGTGGCGCGCGTCCCCGCGTCCATCCTGGTCGAGCCGTTGGACGAGCGGACGTGCGTCGTCCATGCCACCGGCGACACCCCCGGGCAGCTCGCGATGAACATCCTGGCCCTCGACACCGGCTTCGAGGTCGACGGCCCGCCGGAACTGCTGCACGCGCTGGCGGAGATCGCCGCCCGGTGTTCGGCCGCCGGCGCCCGCGACTCGTGATCGGCCTGGGACCGCGGGTTCGATGCCGCCGGCCGTGGTCAGGTCGGCCGGGCGGGTCCCGCGCTCGTCCGCCCGGCGACGGCCTTGTGGACGACGGTGACGGTGAACACGCAGGCCGCGGCGGCGACGACGGCGAGCAGCGCCAGGCCGAGGGCGTAGGACTCGTAGGCGCCGTAGATCGAGCCCATCACCAGCGGCGGGACGAACCCGCCAAGGCCGCCCGCAGCGCCGACCACGCCGGTGACCCCGCCGACCTCGCCGGCCGGGACCAGCCTCGCCACCAGCGCGAACGTCGCTCCGCTACCGGCACCGAGCGCCGCCGCCATGGCCAGGAAAGCGACCGTTCCGAGCGGCATCAGCGGCGGCGCGAACGCCTGGACGGCCGCGGCGACCGTCACCACGGCGAGCGACGCGGCCAGGACCCGCACGACGCTGAGCCGGTCCGACAGCCACCCGCCGACGGGGCGCATCACGACGGCCAGCAGCACGAAGCCCGCCATCCGGTTCGAAGCGTCCGCCTGATCCAGCCCGTACTGGGTCTTCAGATAGGTCGGCAGGTACACAGAGAACGCCACATATCCGCCGAATGCCACCGCGTACAGCGCCGCCGCCTGCCAGGTGACTCCCATCCGCGCCGTCGCCGCCAGCCGCTGCGACAAGGGCTTGGTCGGGACCGTCCGTCCGGGCGGCTCCCGGAGCAGGAGCCACGCCACCACCGTGTAGACCGCGAGCAGGACGGCCGTCAGCACGAACGGAAACGCCGTGCCCCGCGCGTCGACCAGCCGCACGGTCGTCAGCGCGCTGATCGCGGTGCCGCCCATCCCGGCGCCGAAGATCCCGACGGCGAACCCGCGCCGCTCCGGCGGAAACCAGGCGTTCACGAACGGCACCCCGACCGCGAACGCCGTCCCCCCGATCCCGAGGAAGAAGCCACCGACCAGCAGCGCCGGCAGCGATGAGTGGCCCGCCAACCCGAGGTACAGGACGGGAACGATCGTGGCGGCCGACACCAGGGGGAACATCACCCGTCCCCCGAACCGGTCGGTCAGCGCGCCGACCGGGATCCGGCCGACCGACCCGACGATGACGGGCACGGCCACCAGCAGTGCCTGCTCGACCGAGCTGAGACGCAGGGAGTCCTGGAATCGGGGGCCGAGCGGGCTCAGCAGCGCCCACGCCCAGAAGTTCACCGCGAATCCGGTGGTGGCCACCACCAGCATCAGCATCGGGCGGCCGCCGGACCCAGTCCCGGCGCGCCCGGTCGCCTTCCGCGTCTCGGTCACCCGCCTGCACCCATCCCTGACACCTCCGGGTTGGATCTTCCCGCGGTTCACGAAAGGTAATCACGCGCCGGGAGGCGCGTCGGCCGCCGTCGAAGCGGCGGCGTGTGCGCCGTCGGTGCCGGGCTTCGGTGGTCCGCCCGGGAAGGTGGCGAGAAAGGCGCCTACTGGGGAATGGAATCCGCTGCATTCGATGCTCTTTGGGGGGCACGAAACTGCCTCCGGACGGGAATGCATAAGTGCCGTCAGCGTGGCAGAAAACCGATTCGTCGACAGGAGCCACCATTTCCCGGGGCCGGGGAGCCGCCGTGGCCGTGCCGGCATTCCGTCAGGCGCCTCCGCCCGAGGCGCCGCTCGGGGTACCAGGACGCTCCGCGGGCTGCCCGTCCTTCAGCAGCGTGCTCGCGGGGACCTGGTAGGGGGCCAGGGTGTCGAAGATGTCGCGGGTGCTCTGGATCCTGTCCTCGTTGATCGTGAAGTGGCCCGCGTCGGTGACGGCGTCCTCCCGGTTGCTCCCCGGGATGACCACCCCGACGATCCCGCCCTTGTCGGTGACCAGCGCGCGATCGTCGGTCAGGCACTTTTGATGGAGCGGCGGGACCTTCTCCAGGATGACGATGTGCAGGTCGATCCCCACGTCCATCTGCTCGCGCAGGACGTCCTTCATGGCGTCGTCCAGCTCGGCCTCCGACAGCACCAGGATCCGGCGCAACAGGAGGCCGTTCCCGGTGATCGCGGATCGTTCGGTGACGAGGTAGCCGGTGTCGCGGCCCGTCCACCAGTAGTCGTTGCCGGTCGCGCTCAGCGCGATCATCTCGGTGAGCTCCGGCAGGATCCCGGGGTGGAACTCCTGTCGGCGGCCCAGGGACGACTGGCCGCTCGCCAGGTCCCGCATCTCCTCGGCGAAGGCCCGCTGGCGCGCCTCGCGCAGCTTCAGCAGGATCGCGCTGTTGCGGCGGTCGATGAGCGTCCACTGCTCGGCGATGTCGCGGATGAACGCGTGGCATTCGGGCGGGGCGTCGGCGAGCGACTTCGTGATCGCCAGCCCCGCGGAGATCTCCCTCAGCCGGTTCTCATCGTGGTGGATGCTCTCCTCGCGCCGGAAGAAGGCGTCGATGACCAGGGTCAGGTTGACGCTGGCCAGCATGACGAGCAGGGCCAGCCGGCTGCCGGTCTCGCCCGCGAGGATGGTCAGGCCGCCGAGGGCGACCGACAGCAGACCTCCGATGACGAGCCGGCCTCGCTGCCACGGCACCGTGGGCTTTCGTTTCGCCACGACATCGGCTCCTCGCCGCTCACGCGTTCTCATCGGCAAGTCCGCCGACGCCGTCGGTTGCGACCATTTCTCGCGCCCGCGCCAGCCTGGCAGGAGAAGGCTCCCGCGTCTGTGCTTCATGCCACATTAGGCCACCGATATCCGGCCAAAGACCCGGACGATCGGGACGGCGACGGGAATACCGGGCGGCGTCCCAAGGCCCGAGAAAACCTCATCCGGCACGGCCCGAAATTGTCGCCGAAGCCCGCGGAGAAGTCGCGGGAACAGCGCGGGGAGAGAGAAGCGCTGGCCCTTCTTCCGGCAGCCCCCGGGCCCCCTCGGCCGGCGGCGGGCCACGCTCCGCCTGCTCACCGCCGACACGGCCGCCGTGAGGCCGCAACCGGCCACCACCTCGTCCCGGCCACGGTGATCCAGGCCGGTGTCCCGCGCGAATGAGCAGGGACACCGGACTGGCTGGAGGTTCACTCGTGGGAGACCTCTTCGGATCGCTGACGAGACAGGTGGACGCCAACGCGCGGAGGGCGGTCGAGGTGTACGCGCGCGAGCTGCCCGAGTACCGGACGATGGCCGCCGGCGACCGCGAGTACGCGGACCTGCTGGAGTTCGCCGTGCTGCTGCGCCGCCGGACCGCGGAACTGGCGCGCGACGTCCACCCCTTCACCGACGCCGACCTGGCCCTGATCGCCGCCGTCGGACACGAGCGCGGCCGGTCGGGAGTCTCGCTGAGCTCCCACCGCAAGGTGCTCGGGCTGCATTCCACGCTCACCGTGCAGGAGATCCACGAAGCGGCCGACGCGACGGAACTGGACGCCCTCATGCAGATCCTCGGCTGGATCGGCCCGCAGGGCGCCGCGACGCAGGACGCCTACACGCGCGGTTTCCTGGAAGGCCAGCGGCACGCCCTGCCCTACGCCGAACGCGTCCAGCAGCTCGCCGCGGCACTGCTCGCCGGGGACCCCGCCGGTCCAGAGCTGACGCGCCGGCTCGGCATGCCCGTCCCCGCCGGCTACCTGGTGACGGTCGTGCGGATCGCCGACGAGGACGTCGCGCTCCTGCCGGCCGCCCGCACCGAGATCCTCGGCCTCCTGATCGACCTGGACCGGGTGCCCATGGGCTGGCACGGCCCGCTGGAGTTCGTGGCCCTGGTGCCGACCGGCTGCGCCGACCCGTCCGAGGCCCCGCCGGAGGACCGGCAGCGCGCGCTGACCCTGGCCGCCGCCTTCTCCGAGTCCGTGGGACGGCGCTGCGCCGTCGGCGCCACCGTCGCGGACGCCCGCGACCTGCCCGGCGCCCTGCCGCTGGCCCGGCAGATCAGCAGGGCCGCCCCGGTGGAGCCCGTCCCGCAGCGGATCAGCACCATCGCCGACGTGTTCGTGGAGCTGGGCGCCGCCCGGCTACCGGAGGTCGACCACTGGCTCCGGCGGATAGCCGACCTCCTCTTCCAGGGCCCGGACCTGGTGGTCACCCTGGACGCCTACTACCGCCATGACATGAACCGCCTGCTCACCGCGGCGCACCTGTACGTCCATCCCCGCACGCTCGACTACCGCCTGCGCCGGGCGCGCGAACTGACCGGCATCGACCCGACCACCACGCGGGGGGTGCGGACGCTGAGCGCTGTCGTCGCCCGCATCCTGGCCGCCGCGTGATCCACGTGCGCGCGCCCTCAGGGCCGGACGAGGACCTTCAGCGCCGTGCGATCGTTCATGGCGCGGAAGCCTGTGGCCACGTCTGCGAGGTCCACGGAGAGGTCGAACACCTCGCCCGGTGTGATCGTGCCGTCGAGCACCTCGGCCAGCAGCTCCGGGATGTACCGGCGTGCCGGCGCGACGCCGCCGGTGATGGTGATGTTGCGCATGAACACGTCGAAGTCCAGGCGCGCCTCGGCGTACTGCGGGACGCCGACCCGGCTGATGGTGCCGCCGTCGCGGACGCCGCCGAGCGCCGTCTCGAACGCGGCCGTGTTGCCGACGCATTCCAGCACGTACGGGGCGCCGTCGCCGCCGGTCAGCTCGCGCACCGCGGCCACCGCCTCCTCGCCCCGCGCGGGCACCACGTCGGTCGCGCCGAACCGGCGGCCGAGATCGGTGCGCGCGGTGTGCCGGCCGAGCAGGATGATCCGCTCGGCTCCCAGCCGCGCGGCGGACAGCACCGCGCACAGTCCGACGGCGCCGTCGCCGATGACGGCGACGGTGGAGCCCTTCCCGACGCCCGCTGTGACGGCGGCGTGGTGGCCGGTGGGCAGCACGTCCGACAGCGCCATCACCGAGGGGATCAGCGGGTCGTCGGCGCCGAGCGGCAGCTTGATCAGCGTGCCGTCCGCCTGGGGGACCCGGGCGGCCTCGCCCTGCCCTCCGTCCAGCCCGCCGACGGCCCAGCGTCCACCGTTGCGGCACGAGCCCTGGAGCCCCTCCCGGCAGAAGTCGCAGGTGTTGTCGACCCAGAGGAACGGGACGAGCACCACGTCGCCGCGCCGCACCGACTCCACCGCGGCGCCGGTCTCCTCCACGACGCCCATGAACTCGTGGCCGATGCGGAGCCCCTCGCCGACCGGATCCATGCCCCGGTACCGGTGCAGGTCGCTGCCGCAGACGCAGGCGCGGGTCACCCGGACGATCGCGTCCGTCGGCTCCAGCAGGGCGGGGTCGGGGACCTCCTCGACCCGGACGTCGCCGCGGCCGTAGATGAGGGTGGCTCGCATCTGTCGTTCACTCCTTCGCATCGGTGATCGTGGCGTCGACCAGGTCGCGCACCGGGCGACGGTCGAGGTCGAGGGCGACCTCGATGAACCGCTCCAGCCGGGCGGCCGGCAGCGGCGTCTCGGCGGCCATGGCGCGCAGCCGGCCGGCGGTCTCGTCGCGGCCCCAGTCGAAGGTCGTCGGGTCCGGGGCGTGCTCGCCGGCGCGGATTTCGTGTCCGCGGGTCTCGACGGTGATCCGGCAGGCCCCCGACGGGAGATCGGCGGAGGCCACCGTGATCCGACGGACCAGGTCCATCAGGGCGGGCTCGTCGAAACCGTACAGGTCGTCCAGCTCGATCCCGCCCCTTCGGAGCGCCACCGCCAGGCAGTACGGCAGGCTCATCAACGTCCCGCCGACGTCGCGGAACGGCCCGTGCGCGTCGACACCAGGGTAGGCGGCGTCGTCCGCGGGCAACTCGACGGTGACCCTCGCGACGTCCTGCTCCGCGAGTCCGTGCTGGCGGACCAGCCCGGTGAGCAGGGTGACCGGGATCTGGTTGATCGCGCAGATCGGATAGGGCTTGTAGGTGACGCGCCGGGTCCGCCAGTCGTCGCCGAGCCCCAGCGCCGCGGGCGGAACCTCCGGGTCCGTGCCCGTGAAGGCACGCAGGTGCCCGGCACGACCGTCGAGCGCGTCCGGTGCCCCGGTGACGTCCCGGGCGGCCAGCAGCGCCGCCACCATGCCGTTGCGGCTCGCCGTCCCGACCTGGTACCGCCACTCCTGGGTGCCGGCGACCCACGTCTGGTTCGTGCCGCCCCCGAACGCGGCGGCCAGGCCCAGCGCCGAGACGGTCTGCCCGGCGGTGAGCCCCAGCAGCCGGGCCGATCCGGCCGCCGCGGCGAACGGACCGTACACACTCGTGGCGCGGAACCCGCGGGCGGTGGACACGGACGCGTGCCCCTCCGCTATGACCGAGGCGGCCTCGTATCCGGCGATCATCGCGGCGAGCAGGTCGCGGCCGTGCAGGCCGGCGCGATCGCCGAGCGCGAGCAGTGCGGGCAGGGTCACCGATCCCAGGTGGGTGGAGACCGCGACCTGCGTGTCGTCCTGCGTGCGCGCGTGGACGAGCGCCCCCGTCGCGAGCGCGAACGCCTCGACGGTCACTGCCGTCCCGTCGACCAGGAGCCGCGCCCCGCGCGCCCGCTCGCAGGCACCGTTCTCCTTCGCGACGGCGTAGCCCGTACCGGCGAGGCGATACCCGGCGAGCCCCACACCGAGGTCATGCAGGAGCGTCACCTTCGCCTTCTCCACGACGTCGGACGGCACGGCGGACAGGTCGAGGCCCGCGGTGAAGCCGGCGACCCGCTCGGCGAGCGTCGCGGCACGGGCCGGTGCGGCGGGACGGCTCACGGCCGGACGGCTCATCGCGGGACCCCCGCACCGTCCGGGTCCACCCGGGCGATGACCTGGCCCACCACGACGTCGGCGTCCCTGGCCACGAGCAGCTCGACGATCGTCCCGGCGACCGGGCTGACGATCTCCGCGGTCGCCTTGTCGGTCTCCATCTCGGCGATGGGCTCGTCCTCGGCGACACGGTCGCCGACGCTCTTCAGCCATTCCACGATCGTCGCCTCGTCCATGGTCGCGCCCCACTTCGGCACCACGATGTCCGTCACGCCCCGCTCCCTTCGCCCCTGGTCCCCTCGATCGTGCTGAGGGTCGCCGCCACCACGTCCTCGGCGCTCGGGTAGTAGGCGCCCTCCAGATCCGGCGCGAACGGCACCGGCGCGAACGGCGGCCGGACCTGCGCCGCCGGGGCGCGCAGGGAGGCGAACCCGTCCGTGGCGGCCAGCCGGATGACCTCCGAGCCGACGCTGCACGGACCCTGCGCGTCCTGGACGACGACGAGCCGTCCCGTCCGGTGCAGCGACCGCAGGATCAGCGGCTCGTCCAGCGGGCTCAGCGTGCGCAGGTCGAGCACCTCGGCGTCGACCCCGCGCCCGGCGAGGGCCTCGGCGGCCTCCATGGCGGGCGGCACGGTGTCGCCCCAGCACACGAGCGTCACATCCGTCCCCGGGCGGCGGATCAGCCCGGCACCGATCGGCACCACGTGGTCGGGATCGTCGGGGACCTGTCCGCGCCGCGTCCACAGGCTCAGGCTCTCGATAACGATCACCGGGTCGTCGTCCCTGATGGCGGCCTTGAGCAGGCCCTTGGCGTCGGCCGGGGTGCCGCCCCAGACGACCTTCAGCCCGGGGACGGCGGCGAGCCAGCCCTCCAGGCTCTGCGAGTGCTGCGGGCCGGAGCCGCGGTGACCGCCGCAGAGCGTCCGGATCGTCAGCGGCACCGCGAAGGCACCGTCCGACATGTAGGACATCTTGGCGGCCTGGTTGACGAGCTGGTCCATGGCCAGCGTGATGAAGTCGAAGTACATGATCTCCGCGACCGGCCGCAGCCCCGCCATCGCCGCGCCGACCGCCATGCCGGTGAACGCCGCCTCGCTGATGGGGGTGTCGCGGACCCGCCACTCGCCGAACCGGTCCCGCAGCCCGCGCGTCGCCGCGAACGGGCCGCCGGGCACGCCGACGTCCTCGCCGAAGACGTGGACCGCCGGATCCCGGTCGAGTTCCTCGTGCAGGGCCGAGTTCACCGCCTGCCAGTACTTCACCGTCGACGTGGGCGTGTTCGTTCCAGGGCTCATCCGAAGGCACCTCCGCGTACCGGACGGCGATAGACGTGCGAGGAGACCGACGCGACCGGGGCGGGGGGCTCGGCCTCGGCCGCCGCGACGGCCGCCGCGAACTCCTGCCGCGCCTCCGCCTCGATCGCCTCCAGGCCGGCCGCGGCCTCCGGGTCGCCTGCGACGGCCGCCGCCAGGCGCTTCAGCGGGTCGGCGTCCTTCCAGCGGGCGACCTCGGCGGCCTCGCGGTACTGCTGCGGGTCCCCCTCGAAGTGGCCGTGCCAGCGGTAGGTCATGCACTCCAGCAGCGACGGGCCGCCGCCCTCACGCGCCCGACCCACCGCCTCCCCCGCCGCGCTTCGCACAGCGATCACGTCGTTGCCGTCCACCCGGACGCCGGGGATGCCGTAGGGGGCGGCATGGTCGGCGACGCGCCCGGCCGCCAGGTGCACCGAGACCGGGGTCAGCTCCGCGTAGAGGTTGTTCTCGCACACGAACACGATCGGCAGCCGCCACAGCGCCGCGAGGTTGAGGGACTCGTGGAAGACGCCCTGCGCGACCGCGCCCTCGCCGAAGAACGCCACCGAGACACCTCCGCGCGCACGCCGGGCCGCCGCGAACGCTCCGCCGAGCGCGATCGGGATACCCGCGCCGACGATCGCGTTCGCACCGAGGATGCCCGCGGACGGATCGGCGATGTGCATCGAGCCCGACCGTCCACCGCAGTAGCCCGTCTCGCGGCCGAGCAGCTCCGCCACCATCGCCTTCGGTTCGCCGCCCTTGGCGATGCAGTGTCCGTGCCCGCGGTGGGTCGTGGTGATGTGGTCGTCGCGGCGCAGGACGTCGCAGACGCCGGCCGCGACCGCCTCCTGGCCGATCGAGACGTGCAGCGTCCCGGGCAGCCGCCCGCCCGCCATGAGCCTGGCCGCCCCGATCTCGAAGTGCCGGATCCGGGCCATCACGCGGTAGAGCCGGCGCAGCGTCGCCGCGTCGACCGCCAGCTCCGCCGATGTGGTCGGGGTGGTCGGGGTCATGACCGTCCGTCCTCTCCGCCGCCCGCGGCGGGCGGTCTTCTCGGGAGTTCGAGCACCGCGGTGCCCGGGGCGCACAGCACCCCGTCGCCGTTGCGCTCCTCAAGGGCGCACTCCACGATCCCGGCGCCGGCCCCGTCCACATGGCACGCGGTCACCAGGCCGGTGCAGGTGAGCGTGTCGCCGGGCACGGCGATGTGGCGGTTGCGCCAGCTGAACCGGCGCAGCCGTGCGCGGGGGCCCGCCCAGCCGAGCGCGGTCCGTGTCAGGAAGCATCCGTGCAGGTGGGACTGGACGAGGATGTCCGGGTAGCCCTCGTGGACGGCGTAGCGGGTGTCGTAGTGGATGCGGTGCGCGTTCCAGGTCGCGGCGCTGAACCGGAAGAGCTGGGTCGCCGTCGGGCGAACCGTCACCGGGTCCAGCGCCATGCCGGGGGCGACGTCCTCGAACCAGCGCGTCGTGACCGCCGCCGTGGTCATCGGCTCGCCTGCGGCCGTGCGATGAAGTTCTCCCGGCAGGTCAGCAGCGGCGTGCCCGCCTCGTCCTGGAAGGCCCGCAGCAGCGTGATGACCAGGAACGGGCCCGAGCGGCCGTTCTTGAGGACCACGTCCTCGATCGAGGTCTCCCGGACGACGTCCGCGCCGTCGCATACCGGGGAGTGGAAGTCGATGTCCTGGCCGGCGCCCATCAGGCGGAGCCCCGCGAGGGGGAGCCCGGCCACCTCCTCGCCGGCGGTGCCGTCGGGGCGCAGTTCGTCCTCCGCCGGGCCCGCGTCCCAGCCGAGCAGGCTGCTGGCATACAGCGGCGGCGCGACGGCGCCGGGGAGGCCGGCGGCGTGCGCGGCGCCGTCGTCGAAGTACAGCGGATCGCTCTCGCCGGCGGCGACCGCGAACCGCTGGAAGTCCCGCGCGCGAACGCGGCCGAGACGGTCGCGCTCCACCGTCCCGACGTGTTCGCGCACGCGCCGGTAGACGTCGTCGAGCGTGCTCACCGTTCACCTCCGGGGGCCGGGTCCAGGTCGGACAGCCGCCGCCTCAGCAGCTTCTTCTCGATCTTGCCGATCGAGGTCTTCGGGAGTTCGGGGACGACATGGATCCGGGTGGGCACCTTGAAGGCCGCGAGACGAGACCGGCAGTGCTCGACGATCTCCTCGAACGCCGGTGCCCCCGCGGGCCCGCCGGGCAGCGGCACGACGAACGCGACGACCTCCTCGTCCCGGACCGGGTCCCGTCCGGCGACGACCGCCGCCTCGGCGATCGCGGGGTGCGCCAGCAGCGCGAACTCCACCTCGCTCGCGGAGACGTTCTCGCCCGCGCGCTTGATGACGTCCTTGCGCCGGTCGAAGAAGTACACATAGCCCTTCTCGTCGAGGTAGCCGTTGTCCCCGGTGTGCAGCCAGCCGTCCCGGACCGCGGCGGCGGTGGCCTCGGGATCCTTGAAGTAGCCCTTCATCAGCGTCCTGCCGGGCACTCCGGACACGAGGATCTCGCCGACGGCGCCGGCGGGGACGTCGCGTCCCTCCTCGTCCACGATCCGCACCTGCCGGTCGTAGTTGGGCAGCCCGATGGAGGGCCACCGCCGGTCCCCGAAGACCGGGGACATCGTGACGACGGTCCCGCCCTCGGAGAGCCCGTAGCCGTTGATCAGCTCCACGCCGAACCGGCGCTCGAACTCGTCCTTCTCCGCCTCGGTGACGTTGATGGCGTAGACGACCCGGCGGACGCGGTGCGCGGTGTCGTCCGGCGAGGCGGGCTGCGCCAGGAGGGTCCGCACCTGCATGGCGACCAGGCTCACCACCGTCGCGCCGTGCCCGCGCACCCGCTCCCAGAAGGTGCTGGCGTGATAGTCCTCCAGCAGGATCGCCGTGCCGCCCACGGTCAGCGCCGCCAGCACCGTGATCTCCTGTGCGTTGATGTGGAAGAGCGGCAGGGCGGTCAGCAGCCGGTCGCCGCCGTCCAGCGCGGCGCCGCGCGAGACGCGCTCGCCGCCCCACAGGCAGTTCGCGTGCGTGATCATGACGGCCTTGGGGCGTGCCGTGGTGCCCGAGGTGAACAGCATCTCCACGACGTCCTCGCTATCGACGTCGGCGGGCGCGGCCGGCGCGGCGGCCGACAATTGCGCGAAGGGAACGAACCCGGCGGGGGCGTGACCGTCGCGGGGCGTGCGGTCACGGGCGGCGCCACGGGCCACGATCCGGTGCTCGACCGCCGGGATGCCTGCCAGGACCTCGGCGAACATCGGGAGGTGGTCGGGTTCGGTGAGGACTCCCACCGCCTCGGAATGCTCGATCAGATACCGCAGTTCGGTGGCCGAGTTGGCGACGTTGGACGGCACCATGACGGCCCCGAGCCAGGCCAGCCCGAACCAGGCGAAGACGAACTCGGCGCAGTTGCGCAGGTGGATCACCACCGCGTCGCCACGGCCGATCCCCAGCGCGGCGAACCCGCCCGCGGTCCGGCGGACGGCGTCCAGCACCTCCCGGTAGGTGTACTCGGTGACGGCGCCGGCCCGGTCCTCGACGAGGAGACAGGCGCGGTCGGGGTGCCGTCCGCACCGCTCGACGAGCAGGTCGGCGAGGGTGCGGTTCCCGATCAGGTCCATGACGGCTCCTCCCCGCGCTCAGTCCCGCGAGGACAGGCCGAGCAGGTTGCGCGCGATCATCCAGCGGTGGATCTCCGAGGAGCCGTGCCCGATCCGCCAGACGCGCACCTGCCGGTAGAAGCTCTGGATCGGCAACTCCCGGCTGTAGCCGAGGCCGCCGAAGATCTGTAGGCAGCGGTCGGTGACGCGCTGGGCCATCTCGGTCGCGTAGAGCTTGGCGATGAACGCCTCGTTACGGATGTGCTCGCCCTCGTCGGCCATCCAGGCGGCCCGGTACACCAGGAACCGCGCCGCGTCGAGTTCGACCGCGGAGTCGGCCAGCATCCACTGCACCGCCTGCCGCGTCGCGATGGGCTTTCCCCAGGTCACCCGCTGCTTGGCCCACTCGACGGCCATGTCGAGGCACCGCTGGGCGATACCGAGTTGGAAGGCCGCGATCTTGAGCCGTCCGTGCGTCAGCTGGTGCGACGCCAGCGCCCAGCCGCCGCCGACCTCGCCGAGGCGGGCCGAGTCCGGGACGACGCAGTCGCTGAACGACAGCTCGTAGGGCTCCCAGTCGTCCCCCATCGTGGGGATCGGACGCGAGAGCTCGAAGCCCGGCGTGCCCATGTCCACCAGGAAGCAGGTGATGCCCCGTCCCCCGGCGGACGGGTCGGTGCTGGCGAACAGGATGCAGAAGTCGGCGCGATCGACCTCCGAGATGAAGATCTTCGTGCCGTTGATCACCCAGTCGTCGCCGCTGCGCACCGCCGTCGTGGCGATGCGGGCGAAGTCCGATCCCGTGCCGGGCTCGGTGAAGGCGTAGCAGCTGCGCCGCTCACCGGCGATGACCGGGTAGAGGTACCTCTTCTTCTGCTCCTCGTCGGCCTGGTAGAGGACGGGTTCGGGACTGCCGCCGAACTCGAACATCGCCGGATGCTTGTAGAGCTCCTCGACGACCAGGCAGGTGGCAAGGGTGCCCATGCCCTGGCCACCGTGCTCCTCCGGCACGTCCAAGGCCCACAGCCCCTGGTCCCGTGCCCGCTCCTGCAGGGCGCGCCGTTCCTCCGGAGACAGCTTGCCCTCCTTGAGGAACCGCGGCTCCAGCGGCATCAGTTCCCGCTCGCGGAACCGGCGCACCGAGTCGACGAACATGCTGAGCTCGGCCGGGATCCTGAAGTCCATACGCCGTCACCCTCCGTCTTTCGACCGACTAGTCGGTCGGCTCTGACTTTTTCATGGCCCCGGACCGTTGTCAACGGCCGACGTGACGACCCAGGGACGCCATCCGGACGCACCGGTACCGAGCCCCACGCCTTTCCGGCACGGCATCGAATAGAGCTCCATCGCTCGTTCATTTCGGATGGAACTATGGCGTTCGACGAAATGTCAATCCCTTGCGATGGAGGGTTGACGACCCCTCGGAGGCGATGTTAGCTTGAATCGTCCGACCGGTCGGTCGGCTAACCTCTCTGACTCAGAACCCCTCGTCTACCAGCGTCGACACGGTCGTCCCTCCTCCTCCAGACGAGCTCCGGGGATCAAAACCCAGCCGCATGTCGAAATAGACTTCACGAACAACTCACTTGTCATCTCGCCATGTCGTCCCGTCACGGACCCGAATTCACCAATTCTTTCGCATCCGTGACGGCATTAAATAATCCTCGGCACGATGTATCAGGAGGACGGATGGCCGGCGATCTGAACAGCGGTCCGACGGCAGCCGAACTGGTCAGCGCCTATGCCGCCGGGACGCTCTCCCCGGTGGAGGCGACGACCGCGGCCCTGGAGGCGATCCAGGCGCACGACACCGAGTACAACGCCTACGCCCTGGTCGATCCGGAAAGCGCGCTCGCGGGCGCCCGCGCCGCCGAGGGCCGCTGGCGGGCCGGCGCCCCAGCCGGCCCGATCGACGGCGTGCCGATGTCGATCAAGGACCTCTTCCTCACCCGTGGCTGGCCGACGCTCCGCGGTTCGCGCTGCGTCGATCCGGACCAGCCCTGGGACGTTGACAGCCCGGTGGCCGCGCGGCTGCGCGAGAGCGGCCCGGTGCTGCTCGGCAAGACCACGACCCCGGAGATGGGCTGGAAGGCCGTCTGCGACAACCCGCTGACCGGCGTGACCCGCAACCCCTGGGACACCACCCGCACCCCGGGCGGCTCCAGCGGCGGCAGCGCGGCCGCGGTCGCCGCCGGCATGGGCGCCCTGTCTGCCGGCACCGACGGCGGCGGATCGGTCCGCATCCCGGCGGCGTTCTGCGGCATCGTCGGCTTCAAGCCGACACACGGCCGTATCCCCCTGTATCCGCTCAGCTCGCTCGCCGTCCTGTCGCACGCGGGCCCGATGGCACAGACGGTCGAGGACGTCGCACTCCTTCTGGACGCCCTGGCGCTGCCCGACCACCGCGACCCCTACGCCCTCGGACCGCACGGCGGCCCCTACACCGAGGCGCTCGGACGGGACGTCCGCGGGGTCGTCGCCGCCTTCTCCCCCGATCTCGGGTATGCCCGCGTCGACCCGGAGGTCGCCGCGGCCGTCGCGGCCGCCGCGGAGGCGCTCCAGGACACGGGCGTCCGCGTCGAGCAGGCGGACCCGGGGTTCCCCGACCCGCTCGCGGCGTTCGATGTCCTCTGGTGCGCCGGCGCGGCGAAGTGGCTCGACGCGTTCGGCGCCGACGCCGACGGCATCGACCCCGGCCTGCGCGCCGTGATCGAGCGGGGGCTCACCTGCACCGCGGGCGACTATCTCGCTGCGGAGGCCGAACGGGTCGCGCTGGGAGTCCGCATGGGCGAGTTCCACACCCGCCACGATGTGCTGATCACACCGACGGTGCCGATCCCGGCCTTCGAGACCGGTCATGACGTGCCACCGGGCAGCGGCTTGGGCAGTTGGCCGGAGTGGACACCGTTCACCTACCCGTTCAACATGACCCACCAGCCGGCGATCACCGTTCCGGTCGGGTTCACCGGGACCGGGCTCCCGATCGGCATGCAGATCGTGGGGCCGCGCCATTCCGAGGCGCTGGTGCTGGCGGTCGCCCACGCGGTCGAGAGGGTCCGGCCGCGGGCGGATCGCCGCGCCCCGGTCCGGCCTTCCGCGTCGTCCACGACGAAGGCTCCGGCCACGGCCCGCTGAGTCGGGTCCCCGCCCTCGCCTTCCTACCGCGCGGAAGAGCGAGGACGGGGTGGGCCAGGACGCTAGCGCAGTCCTTCCGTGAAACCCGTGAGCTCGTCCAGGGCACGCAGCGAGTCGGACTCGGGTGCGGTGGGGAGCAGGAGCCCGATCCGTTCGACGCCCGCGGCGGCGAGCTCCGCCACCGCGGCGGCGTCGGCGTTCAGCCCGCAGAGTGTGATCGGGACGTCGGGACGGCCCTGCTCGGCCAGCAGGGCGGCGGCGCGCCGGATCTCGGCCGGCGGGGTCGCGGCGCGGGGCAGCCATCCGTCGCCGTGCCGGGCTAGCCGGGCCAGCGCCGCGGGGCTCTCGCCGCCGATGTAGATCGGCGGATGCGGCCGCCGCACCGGCTTCGGCCAGAGATGGATCGGGTCGAAGTCCACGTGGTCACCGTGGAACTCGGCCTCGTCCTGCGTCCAGATCGCCTTGATCGCCGCCAACTGCTCGTTGAGGAGGGCGCCCCGCGCACCGGGGTCGATCCCGTGGTTGCACATCTCCTCCCGATTCCAGCCGACGCCGACACCGAGAATCACACGGCCGCCGGAGAGCAGGTCCAGGGTCGCCACTTCCTTGGCGGTGTGGATCGTGTCCCGCTGCGGGAGAAGCGAGATGGCGGTGCCGAGCAGCAGCTCGGAGGTCACCGTCGCGGCCGCGGTGAGCGCCAGGAACGGGGCCAGGGTGCGATAGTAGGGCCGCGGCAGGTCGGCGCGGCCCTGCCAGAGGGTCTCGCGAGCGACCGGAATATGCGAATGCTCGGCGATGAACAGTGAGTCGAAACCGCGCTCCTCGGCCGCCGTCGCCAATACCTCCGGCCGGATGCCTTCGTCGGTCAATAGCGTGTAGATGCCGAACTTCATGCAGTCACCGGGCCTTGTCGTCTGTGTGCCTATTCCTCCGGCAAGACCGAACCGGATTCACCGGGGGCGGCATCATGAATTTCCGTTGATCGACGTGCTTGATCTTACGCCGGCGGTTACCGGACAGCAACGCGCAAACAGCGGAGAAACACAAGGTCAAGGGTTGACACCTCGCACCTCAGCTGCAATCGTATTCATACGACCGACCGGTCGGTCGTATGGACCGAGGCTTGGTGGCGCCGCCGCCCACAAGGCGGGCGCCAGCTGCGTTTCCACACCGGTGGCCGCACAACCGCCGCAGCTGGAACGTCCACACGTGATCAACGTGGGCTAACGTCAGGGTCGCCGCCGTCAAAGACGATTCCGGCGACCTCCAGGGCGCTGCTCCGGGGGCTCAGCGCATTCGTGCGCCGGCGCGCGAAACGTCATGTCCGGAGGGTGGTAAATTCCGGACGATAACGCTTTCCACGCGCACGGTAAGTGGTCGCGAGACCGTCGTCTGACGGTCCGCCACGCCGTTGGAAAGGAAATGCGGATGGTCCCTGGAACGGCACCCGCAAAGGACACATCCACGAAGGGCAAGCTAAAGATCGCGGCCGCCGCGCTGGCGGCGTCCAGTATCGAGAACTACGACTTCTTCATCTACGGAACCGCTGCGGCACTGGTCTTTCCGGACCTGTTCTTTCCCGGCCAGAGTCCGCTCGCCGGGGCGCTGCTGTCCTTCTCCACGTTCGCGATCGGATTCATCGCTCGGCCGGTCGGAGCGGTGATCTTCGGTCACCTCGGTGACGTCCACGGCCGCAAGAAGTCCCTCGTCATGGTGCTCCTGACGATGGGCCTCGGCACCACGCTGATCGGCGTGCTACCGACCTACGACACCATCGGTCCCGCGGCCCCCTTGTTCCTGGTCCTGCTCCGGCTCGTCCAGGGGATCGCGCTCGGCGGCCAGACCGGCGGGGTGATCCTGCTGGCGCTGGAGAACGCGCCACCCCACCGTCGCGGCTTCTTCTCCAGCTTCGCCCTCGCCGGCGGGCCCGCGGGGATCCTGGTGGGCAACTTCGCCTTCCTGCTCACTGACGCCCTCACCACGTCGGACTCCTTCGACTCCTGGGGCTGGCGCCTGCCGTTCCTCGCGAGCATCGCGCTGCTCGGCCTGACGCTCTACATCCAGTTCCGGATCGAGGAGACCCGGGCGTTCCAGCGCCTCCAGCGCACCGCGCCGGCCGTTCGGCCCGCGCCCGCCGAGGGCCCGGCGCCGCGGCCCGAACGGCCGGCGTTCCGGGCGTCCCGTTCGCCCGTCCTGGAGGCGCTGCGCCGCTATCCGAAGCAGATCGTCCTCATCGGCGGCGCCTATATCGGCATCAACGTGACCTACTACCTCTTCATGACCTTCGCCATCGCCTACGGCACCAACGACGACATCCTCGACATGCCGAAAAGCAGGGTCCTGGTGGGCGTGCTGGCAGGCGCCGCGGTCCAGCTGGTCATGCTCCCCGTCGCGGGCGCGCTGTCGGACCGTTTCGGACGCCGCGGGATGATGACGACCGGCTCGTTGCTGCTCGGAGTATGGGCGTTCCTTTTCTGGCCGCTGCTCAACACCGAGTCGCCCGCCCTCATCGTCTTCGCGTTCGTCGTCGGGCTGGGGGTGCTGCACACGACCATGTACGCCCCGCAAGGCGCGTTCTTCGCCGAGACCTTCCCGACCGCGACGCGTTATTCGGCGATGTCGCTGAGCATCCAGATCGCCTCGGTGATCGGCGGGGCGCTGGCACCGCTCATCGCGACGTCCCTGTACGCCTGGACCGGATCGTGGGTGGCCATCGCGGTCTACATGGCCGGGGTCTGCCTCATCACCGTCGTCTCTGTGCTCCTGCTCCAGGAGACCTACCGGAGCGACATCGAGGACCCGGCCGCCGACAAGGCCGTCGAGGCATCGGCCGGAGGGCCGGTCGGGGAATCCCCGGGTCCGGACGAGGCGGGCACGATGAGCCCCGCCTGACGCTCCTCAGGGCCGCAGTCCCTCAGGGTCGCAGCCCCCGATAGGCGTAATCCCAGAAAGCGTCGGCGATCTCCTCGTGCGTGAGCTTCCCATCCGAGTGGTACCACTGGTACGCCCAGTTGCTCATGCCGAATATCGCGAGACTGAACAGCTTGGTATCGACGTCCCGGAAGGTTCCCGTGGCGATGCCGTCCCGGACGACGTCCTCGACCATGGCCTCGTATCGGGCTCGCTTTTCGGTGGCGACGGCGAGGTCGGCATCGGGAAGCTCGCGGTGGTTCTCGAAGAACACCCGGCACTGGCCGCGCCTGGTGGCGATGTTCTCGAGAAAGTCGTGAATGACACCGCGCAGCAACTCGACCGGCTCGATTCCCTGGGCGACGCGGGCGCGGTGCGCGTCGATCAGACCGTCGATCAGCTCCTCGTGCATGTACCACAGGAGTTCCGACTTACTGCGGAAGTAGTGATACAGAGTGGGCTTGCCGATTCCGACGGCGGCGGCGATGTCGTCCATCGAGGCGCCGGCGTACCCCAGTTTCTCAAAGAGGTCGGCGGCGATCCGGATGATCTCCGCGCGGCGCTCGTCCTTGGACATCTGCCGCCGCCTCGACCGCCGCACCGAATCAGCTTCCGACATCCGCGTCCACTCCGCATCACTGGGGAATATCAAGGGGCGAGCCAACCTCATGAGCCGGAGGAGGGCTCCCGCCTGATAGCTCGATCCTGAAGTATACCAGGATGCTCACAATTACCTGACCGTCTACCGGCCGGCCACCGGCTAAAAGGATCCGCCCCGTACTTATCGGAGCAATGCCCGGGAAGCCACTCGCATTAACGCGTGACCGGCGCTATACGCGAGGCGGCCGCGCCATCCCCATGCCGGGTTCCTGCCAAGGTCCCGGGCTGCCCCAGCACGGACCAGACGATCGCCCTCACTCCTCCCATGACGACATGGTATTGATGGATCTCGGCCCTACTGTCGGAATCCGACCCTTCATCCAGCTCACCCCTTCCAGAAGGCACGAATAATCCCCTGTTCAAAGCGGTGGCGAGCGTCAGCCTGATACCGACCGTCACAAAGGAGTGCCGAGTCCGTGACCTCTCCCCCGCTGCTTCTTCTCCACGGCTTCTGGTTCGGTTCCTGGTGCTGGAGCGAGGTCATCGCTCACGTGGCGGGTACCGGTCGTCCGACCCTCGCGGTGGACATGGCGGGACATGGACTGCGCGCCCGCTGGCCCAGGTGCCTCACCAGCCGCCCGTTCGCTCCCGAAGCCCTGGCCACCGAGATCTCACCGGTGGCCGATGTGGACCTCGACCAGGCGGGCGACCTGTTGGTGTCGCAGATCAGACAACTCGGCTGCGGCGCCCCGGTGACGGTGGTGGCCCACAGCATGGGCGGCACCGTCCTCACACGGGCGGCACAGCAGGTACCCGAACTGGTGGCGCACGCGGTGTACCTGACCGCCTTCATGCCCGCATCGGGAATCTCCGCCGACGCCTACAGCCGGATGCCCGAGAACGCGAGCGGCCTCGTCGGGCCGGCCCTTCGCGCCGATCCCGCGACGATCGGGGCACTGCGCTTCGATCTCGCTTCGAACGACCCCGCATATCGCGCGTTGCTCCGGAAGGCGTTCTTCGAGGACATCGATCCGGTCGTCGCCGAGGCCGCCCTCGGCCTGCTGACGCCCGACGCTCCGAGGGGCATCGCGCTCGGCGTCACCCGGCTGACCGCCGAGGGCTGGGGTCGCGTCCCTCGTACCTACGTCACCTGCGCACAGGACTGGGCGCTCCGTCCCGACCTTCAGCGAAGGCTCATCGCCGAGGCCGATGCCGCCTTCCCCGACAACCCGACCACCGTCGTGGAACTCGACTCCTCGCATTCACCGTTCCTGTCGATGCCGGCCGCGGTGGCCGGCATCGTCACGTGACCTGGTGAAAAACCGTCCGGCACCACCCCGTCGATCAGGGGCACCGCCGGACGGCGCTGCGGCATGTTCTCTCCGCACTGTGTTTCAAACCGGCATTCAGTCGGAAGTCGGGAGCCCGTCACCGGACATGCTCGCTGGGAGCTGGCTGATCATGAGAGCTGGCAGAATCTAGGAACCGGCTTCGCAGTTGACCGTGAATGCGGAACCGTCCCCGCCGTTGCACGTGTCGTAGCCGGGCCCGCCGTCGATGATGTCGTGACCGCCGCCGCCGTCGATGACGTCGTTGCCGTCGCCGCCCCAGAGGTTGTCGTTCCCGTCCTCGCCCTTGAGCTTGTCGTCACCGTCATGACCGATCAGGTTGTCGGTGCCCGCGTTTCCGTTGAGGTAGTCGGGAGCGGTGCCGCCGATGAGGGTGTCGGCCCCGGTCCCACCGCGTGCGGAGACCGATCCCGTCGGCTGGACCACGAAGGAACCGATCCAGTCGTTCTCCCCGTCTCCGCAGGCCACCACGTCCGACCCGAAGGGGCCGTCACTGATCTGGTCGAGGAACACCCGGTCATCGCCGGCCAGGGTGGTGATGACCTGACCGTTGGACGCCCAGATGTTGTCGTTCTGGGCCGTCCCGGTGACGGTGACGGTCAGCGGCTGTCCGGTCCGCTCGTCCAGGCAGGTCGCGGCCGCGGCCGACGCCGGGCCGGCCGCGCCGACCGGACTCAGCGCCGCGCCGAGCAGCGTCAGCGTTCCGAGAATCGTTCGGAGCTGCATCAGTCCGTTCTCCTTTCGGCGCCGATCGATCGTCGACGCCACCCCCAATTCGCGCCAAGGCACCCCCGGAAAACAAGTATGTTGACCGAATTCGGACAATGATAGTTGATCACCTCCGAATGGTTTGTGAACTGTCACAAATAGATAAGTCACAGAGATCGCTTCTTTTACCGGGAATGATGAAGGCCACCATCCGTCCAGCAGCCCGTTCGTTGGACCTTGTTGGACAGCGGCCACGATTCCAGAAGCGACGTAAAGACCAGAACAAAAAGGGGGAGCCAAGGGTCGGCCAGAAATCATCTCCAGCGACCGCGGCCCGGCCCGCCGTCCCCGAGGCGCACGATCCGTGCCGTCTCGGTGACAATGGGGCGGGAGACCCGGTCGAGGGGAGAGTGATGTCGACACTGACGGCGAGGGGCGCGGCGACGAGACTCGTGGCACCGGCCCTCGGCGGTGTGATGGTCGTGGCCGCCGCACAGGGAACGGCCGCGGCGACGCCGTCGTCTGGCGTGACCGGGACGACCGTCGCGCAACGGACGGTGGCCGGCACCGACTATGTCGTCCGCGAAGTCGTGATCGCACCCGGCGGAAGCACCGGCTGGCACTACCACGACGGAACGGTGCGCGGGCTGGTGAGACAGGGCACGCTCACCCACAATCTCGCCGACTGCTCCGTGGACGGGACGTACCGGGCCGGCGACGTGATCGTCGAACCCGCGGGCTCCGGCCACCGGCACGTCGGACGCAACCTCGGCTCCGTCCCGATCGTGCTCACCGTGCTCTACACACTGCCCCATGGCAGCCCGTTCGCCGAAGACGCCCCGAATCCCGGATGCGGCTTCCAATGACGCCCCGTTGACTATGATCGGAGAGTGACGCACGACGCCCCTCACGTCCAGGCCGTGGACGCCTTCATCGCGGCGGCCAACGCGAACGATCCCGTCGAGCGGGCGACGCTGCTGAGCAGCGCGCTCACGGCCGACGTCATCTTCTGGGGGCCGCTCGGCCGCAGTGTCGGCCGCCAGGCCGTCGAGGACTTCATCACCGAGGTCGTCCAGGGGCACCCGGCGGCCCCCTGCCGGATGGTGCGCACGACCCGGGTCGACGCGCCCGAGGAGTGGGCGCGCTTCGGCTGGCGCTACGAGGGCGGCGACGGCCACGCCCTGCTGTCGGGAACGGACATGGTCCATGTCTCCGCTGCCGGGGAGATCGACCAGATCGTGGTGTTCGCCGGGTCTCTGGAGTAGCCGAGCACGAGTTCAGGCCCGATGTCCGCGGCCTTCCCGATCAGCTCTCCGGTGAGTCCGTACGTTTGCGCTCCAGCCCGCGGACGAAACGGTGCAGGCCATCGGCCAGAAGACCGGGGCCCGGCGGTCGTTCCGGGCCCAGGGCCGGGTCGGTGGACTCGTCGTAATACCCGCCCACGGAGACCGTCACCCGCGGCATGATCGCACGCACCGCGCGCACCAGTGCGTCCTCGTCGAGGCGCACCCCCGACAAGGCGGTGCGCTCCGGTGCACCATCCAGCAGGTCCACCTGCACCCACCGGGTGACATCGACGCGGTGGGGTCCGTCGTCCGGCACCGCACGCATGACCTCCAGCTCGTACACGCGGATCTGGGTGATGCGGCTCCACGGATAGGTCCGGCTGCCTCCCGCACGCGGGCCGAAGCCGCCGAGCACCACTCCGGCGGCGTCCACCCGCAACGCCACCTGCCGACGCAGCACCGGCCGGACCTGGCGTAGCAACAGCCCTGATACCAGTACCAGGAACAAGGGCCCGACCACGTACATGAGGCGGTCCCCACCCGGGTTGATCACCGTGCCCGCCAGGACGAGCACCGCGATGGCGGCCAGCCCGATCGCGCCGCGGAGCCGGCCGCGCCAGCCGTACCGGACCTCGTACCCGGCGCTCCGTTGATCTCTCACCATGTCGTGTCCTCGCCGATCTCTCGTGGACCCCTTCGTACCGAAGTCTCGGCCGCCGGCCCGGGCGGAAATGACGCATTCGCGGACGTGATCACGGTACGCGGCCCGGCCTCACCGCACCGGCACTTCGCGTCCAGCGGCACCATGCCGCCGCGGACGGTCGCGGTGACGCCGGCGCGGAGGCAGACCCGCCCTATTGCGAACCTTTCGCAGCTGCCTCAAGAATGCGGCAATGGTCACCCCTCCCGATGCCTGCCGCGTGCCTCCCGCGCGGCGGCTCGCCTGGGCGACGGATCGGCTGCGGGCCGCCGTCCGCCGCAGTACCCGTCCCCGGCGCCTCCTGCTCGACGTCCTCGCCCATGCCGACGGGCACCTGACCGTTGAGACCATCCACCGGCACGCGTCTGCGAAGGGTCCGCTGGACCTGTCGACGAGCTACCGCACGATGACCGTCTTCGAACGCCTGCGGCTCGTGCACACGGTGATGATCGGCGGCCGCACCACCTACGGACTCGCCGACCATCCGCACGCGCACGCGGTATGCGACCGCTGCGCGCGCGTCACCGCCCTGCGCGGACACGAGTGGCACCAGGTCTCGATGGCCGCACGCAGCCGGCTGAAGGGCTTCACCTGCGACGGGATCATCATCCGCGGCGCCTGCCACGACTGCGCTGACGTCCTCGGTGATCTACCCGAGGTCAAGGACCTCCTCCTCGAGTGCGGCGAGCCACGGGTCAACGACGGGACCTAGCCCGCGGGCGGGGTGGACCGTGCACCACCCACTGCTCAGCGTCAGGGATAGTGCGCACGGGCCGCCCGGCGCAGAGCTCCGGCCACGACATCGTTGACGTCGCCCAGACTGAGGGTCTGCTCCACGGCCTGACCGGTTCACGGGGCCATTCGCGCTCGCGGTCGGGCTGCATCTGCTGCGGCGCGTGCTCGTCGTCACCGATCAGGTCGTCCTAGCCCTCGTCGTCGGTGGGCGTCGGCGGCCGACCTACCGCGGGCCCAGGGGAAGGCCGCGCGCAGGCGCCGCCATAGAACGCGAGGGTGAGGGGCCTCCCGATGGTCTGCTCGCAGTGCTCCAGCGACCGCCCCGCGTCACCCGAGCACATTCTCGATGTCGCAGCAAAGAGCCGGATCGGACGACCTCACCGCCGAAGGCACAGCCGATCGGACGTACCCCTCCCAGCTGCGCGCTGGGCCGCCACCGCCGTGCCACGGCGCGGCCACTACCTGGAACGTGGCCCAACGCCACCGGTCGTCCGGCTCCCACTCCTCCGGGTCGTGACGCCCGTGCCGGGTGGCGGTGACTCGCGGCGTAGCAGCAACCACTGCGACGCCGCGCCGTCAAGGTCATGTCGGCTGCGTGGACGCCAAGCGCCGCGTACAAGGCGTGGTGGCGGACGTATCTGGTCTGTGAGGAGATCGCCGGCACCAGGAGGTCGGCGTCCCCCAGTCCCGCCGCACCTCTTTACTCGATTCCGGGGCACAACAGGACCGCCCGCCCCTGCCATGAACCCTGTTCTCGATTCTCAAGAGAATCTACGCAAGAGGCCCGGCAGCGCCCGTGATTCCACACAAGTCACCGAACTATGCCATAGCATCGTCCCGGCAGACCTGAATAGATTAATCCACCTCGTTCATGGCATCCTGGTCGACGAGCAATCCGGCCTCCCGGATGTCGGCGATCAGCATCTCGCCGTAACTCTCACCCGCCTCGTCGACGGCGGGGAAGACTTCGGTTTCCTCGTTCTTGTAGTCAACGGTCGCGCGGCCGTCGACTGCCGCGAGCAGGTGCGGCAACCACTCGGCGTCGAAGGTGAGCGCCGTCTTCTTGGTGAACGAGGTGAGGCTGGAGCCGTCCGAGCCGGAAGGGGCCGAGAGCTTCTTACGGTTCTTGTTCTCCAGCCACTGCTTGCCCGCCTTCCAGTCGCTCTCCTTCCCCATCTTCTTGAGGTAGCGGATCGCGCCGTAGAAGTCGTCCTTCATGGCGAACCGGACAACCCGGACACCGCGCTCGCCCTTGTGCTCCTCGGCGAAGTAGTCGGAGTGGTCCGACAGCACGAAACTGATACTCACTCCGCCCTCGTCATCGGTCGCGTTGAACGAAGTGATCTTGCCTGTCTTGTCCACCCTGATCTTGTAGGACCCTGCCCGTTCGACCCGATAGGCCATCACCATGTTGGCCCTCCCCTCCACGGCCCTCAATATCGCGTCAAAGGGAGATCAACTCAATCGCGAGAGGGTGAGATGGCCCACCAGAACAACGTCCGAAATCGGCCACGACGAGAACCACGCCCACTGCCTGTGGACACCGTATGATTTCCGCGCGAACAAGCTTTTGCGTTTTTCCCTCACACAGCTTTCGCGCCCGTCCAGCTGCGCCGCCAGTGACATCGGTACAACGCTGTCGGCGGCTTCGCGCGCTCGCTGCGTCAGAAACTCGCAGACCTCGTCTCGTCCGGTGGACTTGCGATGACGGTGAATATCAGGAAGCGCTCTGCTCGCTTCCGCGACGACGGCGCACCCTGCGGTGATCGGCACGTCCACGCGACGGTGGGCTCGACCACCTGACCGAGGTGACCCGCGGCTGGAAGGGCGCGGCGCCGTAAGCACCGTGCCGGTCCCGAACACAAGCAACAGGGCCGTGCGACGTCCCGTGCTTGGCGAAACGTTCACCCCAGCTATCCCTGCCCGCGCGGTTGGTCGAGGGCCAGAGCGGTTAGAGCCTGGAGGGGGCACGGTGCATCGCAAGGAAAGGACGCGTTCGTCATGGCCACGCTGATCGAGGAGATCTCAGCGCATCTCAAGGTGCCCGAGGCGGAACGGAACATCGACTGGTTGCGCAAGAGCCTCCAGTCGGCCGTCGCCGTGGAACTGGCGACGATCCCGCCCTATCTCTATGGCATGTGGTCGATCAAGGACAGTTCATCAGAGGTCTACGGACATATAAGAACCATCGTGCTACAGGAAATGTTGCACATGGGCCTAGCGTGCAACCTCCTCTCGGCCCTCGGTGGCCATCCCGAGGTCTCAGCGGCGGCCCAGCCCTATCCCACGGGACTTCCCGGGCAGATCCGGCAGCAGCTCTCCGTCCACCTCCAAGGGCTGGCCCCGACCCCGAAGGATCCGGCGGACGTGGTGAAGCAGGTCTTCATGGAGATCGAGATGCCCGAGCATCCGGTGGCCTTCGCCCCCTCCGACTTTGCGAAGGGGGCCGAGTCCTTCCCCACCATCGGAGTCTTCTACGAGGCGATCAAAAGGCGTCTGAACGAGTTGCGTCCACCGCCCGCATTCGGCGGGATACAGATGGAAGAGCCGCTCACCGAACTATTCAAGATCAGCACGGTCGCGGACGCGAACAAGGCCATCGACCTCATCATCGACCAGGGCGAAGGCAGGCCCGAGCAGAGCGGTCGGACCGACCTGGACACATTCCCGGCCGACCAGAATCCGGCTCATGTGGCCCACTACTACCGTTTCAAGGAGATCTGGACCGGCCGTCATCTCCGCTACGATTCCACCGCCAAGAAGTGGACGTTCGACGGACCTGAGATGAAGCGGCCCGCCGTCCACTCACTGGAGCGGATGCCGCCGACGGGCGTACCGGCCACCGATCCGGAACTCCGGAAACGGCTCGATGAGTGCAATACCACCTACCACCGGATCCTGAGCGGTCTCGAATCCGCCTGGAAGACCGGGAATCCGGGGGATCTCCAGCAGGCCGTGGAGGAAATGAGAAACCTGGAGGCCGGAGCAGCCGACGTCATCGAGTACCAGGTCAGCCGAGAATTCCCGAAGGTCTACGGTCCAGAGTTCAAGCCCCCCATCGGAACATCGCACTGATCCACCCGAAACACGGCAGCAGCGACACATCCTGCGTTCCATGCCAGAGGGGCAGACAATGGCCGACATCAACATCGCCGACGTCAAGACCGTCCGGATTCATCCGGCCATCGGAATCGCACGGGTCGGTGACAGCGACGAGTACTTCCTCGGTCCCGAGATTCCCGGTGCTCCCCCGGAGCCGTCCGGCGGCACCTTGGAGGCCAAGTTCAAGGACTCCCAGGGTCGCGTCAAACGGCAGGCCGCGCGGTTCCGGTGTTTCGGCTACGACGACAGCGGCGGATACACCGAGCTCACCGGAAAGGCCGAGGTGACCGTCGAGTGGGAGGTCACCCTGGCCAACAAGAAGGCCGCGGCCCTGGAGTTCCTGGGCGAGGACCGACGCAATCCCGGGCAGCCGGAGAACGATCTGATCATATCGCCGGGTGCCCGCGGCATCATCGGCCGGAAGACGACGCAGCCACCGACCCCGGTCCCCTTCGACAACGGCCGGGTGCGCTTCGTGCAGGACAACATCCCGCACGAGATCAAGAACATCTATCTGGGCGAGCTGCGCACCGACGAGAACGGCTGTCTCCTGGTGCTGGGTGGCCGGGGTCTGTCGCAATCCCATCCGCGAGCCGATCAGGAGCTCTCGAGCGCGGCCAACAACGACAACTGGTGCGACGACGTCTCCGACGGACCGGTCACGGCCAAGGTCACCGTCAAGGTGGACGGCACGGAGCGCGAGTTCACCGCGACACCGGCCTGGGTGATCACCACTCCGCCGAAGTTCGCACCCGAGCTGGACAGCCCGACCACGCTGTGGGACCAGATCATCTACGCGTTCGGCGTCCAGGCGCCGGACCGGCCGTCCTACGTAAAGGACATCTATCCCGTCCTGCAGAGCCCACGTCTCATGAAAGCGGTGTACCAGGCCGCCAACGGACATCACGGCTGGCAACATCCCGTCACCGTCGAGGCCACCCGCAAGCGCATCTTCAGCAGGATCGGAAACCCCAGAGAGAACGGAACCGGCGGCGGCGGGAGCCTGATGCCCAGGCTGACCGGTCTCGACAGGGAGTACCCCAGCCTCACCCCGCGGCAGTACACGGTCATGGAACGGTGGCGCAACGGCATCTTCGACAATGACTGGAAACCAGAATGGGGGAACGACCGGCCGTCGTACGCGGACGCTCAGATCACGCCTGAGGGCCTGGACCGGGCCGCCTTGCACGCGTGCGTCGGCGCGTCGTTCGTTCCCGGCATCGAGGGCGGCGACTTTCTGATCCAGAAGGACGCCCAGGGAAAGCCCAAGAACTGGAAAGAGCCCTACACGTCACTTCGGTTCGCGGCGCATGTCAAGGCCGGCGACGTCACCGCCCGGATGGCGGTCCCCTGGCAAGCCGACTTCTATGCATGCGGTGACTCCTGGTGGCCGGTTCCGCGGCCGAACGAGGCCGTACCCAAGGGCGGAGGAGGCTACAAGGACTGGGCCAGGAATCTCGACCACGGCGGAGACATGGCAAGGAAGTGGCAGCAGCTGGGCTTCGTGCTGCGCACCAGCACCGGAGAGTTCGTCGAGGTGGCTCGCAGCCTGCCCGAGCGGACCAGGCGGGAGCTGACCCACTTCGCCTTCCCGGTCGAAACGGTCCCCTCGGGGGTGGAACCTCTCTGGCCGAGCTTGGAGCGGCTGGCCGCCGACCACGCTGACACCGCCGTGCTCTCCTTCGGGCAGGCCACGACCCAGAAGGAACAGACCCAGTCCTGGAGGCTCTGGCTGACCGAACTCGACGGGGAACTCACCGTGGAGATTCGTAGTACCGACCTCGACCGGCTGGAGATCAGGCTGGCTCCCCCGCTCGGCGCGAGCCTGGCCCCGGACGACTTCGGTGTCATCACCTCACGCCCGGACGGGCAGCGGCTGAAACTGCGGGTTGAACTGCCCCACCACGTCCACTCCGGTCGCTTTGCCCGGCAGGGCCTGTGGCGTGTCGACGTTCGCGCCGAGCAGGAGGTGATGTACCAGCTCACCGCCACGGCCAAGTCCTTGATCACCTTCCCCGCCGTGATGACCGCCGCCCACGACGGTTCCATCAGCGCGAGCGTCGACTTCACCGGGACCCCGATCGAGAGCGGTGCCGCTGTCGTGCTGCCGCTATCGTCCGGGCGGGAGTTGCAGGAGGCCGTTCTCCACTCCGCCCCGGCTCCCCAGGCCGATCGGGTCGCCGGCCAGGTCGCCGTGAAGCAGGCCCAGTACCTGCGAGTCCAGGTCACCGGGAAGTCGCCGATGGGGCATCCCTTCGTCCGGGAACGCCTGATGCGAACGGACGAGCTTCCTTGACAGTCCGGCCATCGACGGCCGACGTCGTCGTGGTCGGCGGAGGCCCGGCGGGTTCGGCGGTGGCCTGGCACCTGGCCACCGCCGGCGCCGCCGTCACCCTCGTCCACGATCACCGGGACCGGTGGCGGCCGGTGGGCCAGCAACTGTCGGCCGCCGCACGCCCCCTCCTCCAGACCATGGGCGTCCTGGACGCCGTCACCGCCGAATCCGTGCCCGTCCATGAAGCCCGCAGCGCCTGGGTGGGCCCAGAGATCGACTCCCGTCCCGCCATCATCAGCCCGTACGGCCCGCCGCTGGCCGTCGAGCGCCCCCGGCTCGACGTGCTGCTCCGCACCACGGCCCAGGACGCGGGAGCCCACCTCGTCCGTGGTCATGCCCGCGCCTTCGGCGGCACTCATCGAGACAAGGCCACCGCGCAGCGCCCGGCCGGGGATTCCTGGATCGTCGAGGACACGTCCGGAACTCACCACCGGGCTGGCCTGCTCGTCGACGCCACCGGCAGCAGCCGGGCCGTCTCCCGCACCGTCCTGCCCTGGACGTGCCATGATCGCCTGCGCTGCGCCGTATGGAAGGCCACGCCCGCCGATCCGGCGCCGCAGGCGTGGTCACTGGTCGAGGCCGTGCCCGACGGCTGGTGGTACACGGCGCCCGCCCCCGGGGCCGAGGTCGACCGGCTGACCGTCATGAGGGTCGGCGATCTCTCGGGGACGAACGAGATCCCCGGTCCCCCCGTGCACACCGCGCGGCGGCTGGGACGCCCGCTCCCCACCGCAGCCGACTACCGGATCGCGACCATCGGACATGCAAGCCCGCCCTGGGCTCCGAGGCTGATCACCGTGGGTGACGCGGCCGTCGCGGTCGATCCGCTGTCGTCGTCCGGCCTGCACAACGCCCTCCGCCTGGCCGAACCCGCTGCCGCCGCCGCGCTCGCCCTGCTGGACGGCGACACAGGGCCCGCGCATCGATACGCGCAAAAGGTCCATGCCATCGCTGACGACCACCTGAACCAGCGCCGCCACTACCTGAAGCTCACCGGGGCCTCCGATCCCTTCTGGACCCGACATAATCGCCCTGTTGCGGGTCCAGGCGTCCTTCATCCCGTACGGCACCGCTGACCAGGCGACCGACCGGCTCTTCCGCGACCCCGGCCACCGCGGCGTCCGTCCTTCCCCTCTCGTCCCGCCGACGGACCGCGCGTGATGTGAGCGCTCGGGCTCGCCGAGGCGGCAGGTCCGAGGACGTGGCGAGGGCGGCGAGTACAGCCTCGCTCATCCCTCGCAGGCCAAGAGTCTGAGGGGAGGACGGGCACGTTCCGCGAGCGAAGAAGGTCCGCCACCACGCCAGGAGGCCGTCGGACGCCCGGCGGCTCAACCAACGCACCCGCAAAGCGAGAAGCCCCAGCCCGCAGACTTCGACGGGCCGGGGCTCACACTTCTCGGGGGTCAGCCCAGGTCTAGACGTCCGTCCTTGACCCGACCTGCGAACGTCTGCCACGCGGCGGCTCCGAAGACGAGCTTCGGCCCGTCCGGGTCCTTCGAGTCCCGCACGGCAACCGCCGACGCCAAGTCCGCAACCTCGACACACGCCCCGCCGGTATCGGTACTGCGGCTGCTCCTCTGCCAATCTGCCACGGACACCGGAATCATGGGGGCAACCTCGATACATTGGCCGCCCGTGTGGTCACTGTGGCTGCTCTTGCGCCAGCCACCTGACATTGAGACGACTGCTCCAACCTCAACACACGAGCCGCCCGAAGAGTCACTGTGGGTGCTCTTGCGCCATCCCAGTAGCACCGACGCGTTCTCGGCGCACTGACCGCCTGCGTTGTCACCGTGCCTGCCCTTGTACCCTTGCGCAAAGGGCACACTCTGTGCGCTCATAGGCTCTCCAAGATCGTATGGAGCATGTTCAGGGAGTCGTCAGTAGCCAGCGCTGCGCCCCTGATCAAGTCGAAACTTACCTCATACTCCCGGACAGCGTTCGGGTGATCGATGATCTGTCCGCCGACATAACCACCGACGTGCACGACATCGGAGTCATCTCGAAAGCTCATGATCGTAAATGCTCCCGCCAGCCCCGCATATGCACCCTTGGCAGTGGGGACGATCTGAAGAGTTACGTGCGGCAGCTCCGCCACGGAGATGAGATGCTGAACCTGCCCTCCCATCACATCCGCGTTTCCGACCGGTCGACGGATCGCACCCTCGTCAAAGATCGCGACGATGTGCGGCGGTGTCGCACATTTGAGGATGGACTGCCTCTCCATCCTGGTAGCGACCAACTGCTCAACAGCCTCGGATGCCTTGCCCAGCCTCAGTACCTCGTAGGCGTACTCGGGCGTCTGAAAGAGTCCGGTGATGACCATGGCCTCAAAGATGTGCATTAGATCGGCCTTGGCCTCTCGCTCGATGAAGTCGGGGAAACCTGGTGGCAGCACGGCGAGGCGCCCGAAGCGCTGGGTCCACTCCCAGATGCGGTAGAACGTCCCATTGGTCTTGAAGCAGGTGTCGCAGTCCTTGGCGAAGTCCTCAGAAGGACCGTTTTGGCCAGACTCGATCTGACCGATCCATTGAGGGGTGTATCCGAGCTTTTCGGCGAGTTGTGGCCGGGATAGGCCGACGGATTCTCGATGTGCACGCAGCTCGGCACCGAAGTATTCGACCGGAGAGGAAGGGACACCCGGGTCACGGGGACGGCGTGGCATGGCAGCTCTCCAAGATCCGAAGTCGGGGCGGCTTTCTAGTCGCACTGGAGGGGTTTCCCTCGCTGGCTTTCTCTCTCTTCCTGACGATAACCCGATCACTGCATGATGTGGAGCGATAACAGAGAGAAACCGCAGTGAGAATTCGGGGTGATCATGAACACGCCCATCAACCCCGCCGACCAGGCGTTGGCGCAGCTCCGCCACGACTTCCAAGGACATCGGATCTGGCGTGCGACACGCCAAGGCGGACTACTCGGCGACTGGGTCGCCACTCTGCACGACCCTAATGCCGGTGTAGAAGCGACCGTCGTACGTGACAGCGCGGAAGAGCTTCGCGAGGCTCTCACCACCGAACGCAGTCGCGTGATAGGCCGCGCAACCGGTCAACCCAGTAAGTGGGAGCGCTTCTAAGTGAGATGGGTCGAACCGAAGAGCTGGAACTCCGCGTTCCCCGCACCGTCCATTACGGTCCATCTCGACCGACTTGCACAAGAATGCGTTCGGGCGGGGTGGAAAGTCGTCCCTCTCTACGCCGAGTTACACCCGCTCCTCCGCGTCCTCCATCCGGCTGTGCCCCACTTCGGAGAGAGCATCACACTCGTCCCCGGATCGACGTCCGGCATCTGGTGGTACCGGTCGAGCACAGGCGAGGACCTGGCCCCGCACGACAACCCAACTCAGGCGGCAGCGAAGATCACACGAAGACTCGCCCCGTACGTCACGGCCGCGCTTGCGGCCAGGGCACACCGCCACCAGGCGACGGACGCATCTCGTCCGACTTCCCCGCCTGAGCTTGCTCCATCCCACCCGGTGACGGTCTCGGAGCTACAAGAGCAGTACCCCGGCGTCGTCTGCTGGTGGGGCCTCGCCACCTGCGAGTGGTGGGCACTCATTCCCGATGGGATGCAATGGAAGATCGTCAACGCATCCACTCCCGACGGCCTCATCCACGCCGTCGTCAGGACCTGCTCCGGCAGGTAGCCCAGTCGTCGCGTGGCGGGGAGGGTTTCCGTCCTTCCCTTTCCTTCCCCGCCACGCGGCTTCCACGTGCCAGGGACCGGCCCGCATATTGCGGCAGTCAGCCTTTGAGATCCTGCTCCGACAACTCGTACCGGCTGAGCTGTTCGTTGAGGAAGGTCTCGAACTCCTCGGCCGGGACACCCTCCCACTCCGCGTCGTACTCACCGTGCCACTGCTTCACCCACGGCAGGACCTCAAGAAGGCCAGCCAGCAACGGCGTCAGCTTCTCCGCACCCCACGCCCCTACCTCGGCCCGGTCGTTGACGAGGTTGGCGAGGGCCTGTGCCTGATCTTTGTGGTCCCAGCCGGCCCACCCGATGAGCAATGCGTCATCCGCGTCCGGGCTCGCCCCCGGGTACGAGATGAACCGCTCCTTCGGCACGTCCAGCTTCCCGCGCTGCGACCAGAACGAGGGCTTCTTGAAGTCCTTCGGCGCATACTTGGGCGGCACGGCGGTGTCGAGGCGCGTCGGCCCCGCTGAACCCGCTGCTCACCTCACGGCGGCCTACACGTCGATCGTGACGCCGTAGGTCTCCAACCAGGTGTTGAGCCAGAGTGGGACCTCCAGCGGGATCCGCGTGACCTGCGTGCTGGCCTCGCTTACGGGCGACTCCAGCAGCGCGCGTACCCGGGACAGGTCCAGCAACGGCAGGATCGGGGCGTCCCCGCCGGACACGACCTCGGTCAGCTTGTCGCGGAGGTTCTTCTCATAGCCGGAGTCCTGCGTGCTCGGATAGGGGGCCTTCACCCGCTGGACGATCGAGTCGGGCAGCAACTCGCGGCCTGCGGCGCGCAGCAGGCTCTTCTCGCGGCCGTCGAACGTCTTCGTCGACCAGGAAACGTTGAAGACGTACTCGACCAGGCGATGATCGCAGAACGGCACACGCACTTCGAGTCCGACCGCCATGCTCATGCGGTCCTTGCGGTCGAGCAGGGTGTTCAGGAAGCGGGTGAGGTTGAGGTCACCGGTACGCCTCCGCGATCAGCGGACGGTGCCGCGCCACGTCCTCGACCGTGAGGGACGGTCCGGCCCGCAACCGGATGATCGATTCGGCGATCTCCGCCGACCGGATCGACAGCATCGCCAGCGCTTGGCGAATGAGACCGGCCATCCCCCATCACCACGTCCGCCGAGGTGGCGTGCCTCCCCTTCGAGTCCGCCGTAGCCCATCTTGGCCGGTGCCGCACCTCGCCCCGCAAGGGCCATTACCCGTCAACTCTCCCTGCCGGACGAGCCGCTGACCTGCGTGGAGACCAATGGCTGCACCAAGACGCCGCACCGCAGATCGGCGTAGGGGTGGATGTGGTCGGGGATGATGCCAGGCGCGATCCGCTCGCCCCACCACGGGGGCAGTGACACGCCGCGCCCTGCCCGATACCGTCCAGGCCCCGGAGGCTGACCTGGTAACTACAGGGATTCCTCACCAGCAGCAGGCATGACCATCTCAGCGGCCAGCGGGACCTCGGCTCCGGTCTTGCTGTAGCCGAGGGCCTCAACGATCAGGCCATCGCGGACGCGCATGAGGTTCACACCACGCACCGAGTCGGCGGGACCTTCGCCGAAGCGATAACGCCAGCGGATCGTCGCCCGATCGCCGAGAACCACCACATCCTCTGGCTCGAACTGGGAAGTGCGGTCCTCAGCGAGCGCCCGCCAGAACGCCAGACAGTCCTCTCGGCCTTCGTAGCGGGCGCCGTCGGGGGCCGGCTGGATCGCCTCCATCACACAGTCCGCGCCGATGAGGTCGATGAGGGCCGCCGGGTCGTGCTCGACGAAGGCGCGGTTGAAGCGGTCGATGACATCGGCCGTCGTTCGGACAGACATGAGACCCTCTCGATAGATAGAACATTCGGTCTATATCGAATCATATATCGACCGGTTGATCTACTCGTCAACCGATGGCAGCCTTGAGAGCCATGAGCACCCGCGCCATGCCCGGCCCACGAGAGCGCCTGCTGGACGCAGCCCAGAAGCTGACCTACTCCCACGGCATGGGAATCGGAGTCGACAGCCTCCTCAAGGCCGCGAACGTGGCCCGGCGCTCTCTGTACGAACACTTCGGCGGCAAGGATGGACTGATCGTCGAGGTCCTCAGACGCAGCACCGCCGAGGACGAAGCCCGCTACCTGGAGACCATGAAGTCCGCGGGCGACGACCCGCGCGACCGCCTGCTGGCCGTCTTCGACGAACTCGCCGTCGTCATCGCCGAGCCCGATTTCCGCGGCTGCCGCTATCTGGCCGCCGATCTCGCCTTGGCCGACTCTGGGCATCCAGCGCACGCCGTTACCCGCGACTACCGTCGGCGCGTGCACGGCCTCCTTGAGCACGAACTCACCAGGCTCGGACATCCGAACGCCTCACATGCGGCCGACCAACTCCTCCTGCTCATCGACGGCGCGCTCGCAGCCGCGGCCACCCGGCCTGACAGCCACCCTGCGTCCGCAGCCCGCGAACTCGCCGCGCAGATCCTCGACACCACCCTCAGGATCAAACCGTGACCATCACGAGGAGTGGGCCCGGGTCACTCAGCGCCACACGTCCACGGTTCTGACGGATCTCGCCGAACTCCTGACGTGCGGTCGACGACGTCTCCCCACCGACTCAGCCCGCTGCCCTCAGCCGCCCGGCAACTGGCCCAGCAGCGCGAGATGCTCGGCACCCGCGCACGCACGGATTCCCCGACATCGACGCCTGGCTGCGCGAGCACGCCGACCTGACCGCCGAGCAGATCCAGCAGCGGCCGGGGATATCGCTGACGGCGGGCTCCCAGACTGCGTAGCACGCCCGTACCGCCCGACGCCGCGACGCGCCAGGCGCGTCGACCGGGTCGTCCGGGGACCGCGGTGCCGCCGCCGGGCGCCTCGACCGGGCCGCCGGGATCGCCGACCGGCTCGGCGCCGCCCCGCTGGCCCGGCTGATCTCCGAACGCGCCCGCCGCGCGGGCCTCGCGGGCCCGTCCGGCAGGCTGCTCACCGCCCGCGAGTCCGAGGTGCTGCGACTGCTCACCCAGGGCCGCTCCAACCGCGAGATCGCCGAGGAGTTGTTCATCTCGCCCAAGACCGCCAGCGTCCACGTGTCGCGGATCATGGCCAAGCTCGGCGTCGTCTCCCGCCTCCAGGCCGTTGCCGCCGCCCGCGACCGCGGCCTCGCCTGACGATCTGCCCGACCATCTACCCCAACGCGGGCGCGCTAGTAGCGCGTGTCTTCAGCTGCGCTCATCCGCGTTGCCGCTCTCGGGTTGGGTGGCGGTCCGGAGAGCGTCGGCGCGCGGCCGGGTCGCGCATTCCGGCCACGAGCACGCAGGTCGCGCCGACCAGAATTCCCGACCATCGCAGGTGAGCCGAGGTCCATTGTGCCCCGGAGCCGACCAGCATTGGCGCCTGGGGGATCGACACCGCCAGCAAGAGCGAGGCCAGGAGCAAGGGGGCGGTAATGATGCCGGGGTGCTCGAATCCGTGGCGACGGCCCCAAGCGGCGACGGCCCAGATCACGGTGAGCGCGGCGGCGAGCTCGACGGTGAGGCCGAGGCCCAGGGCCCACCGATCGCCGGCCGGTGCCGAGGAAAGGAAATGAGCGAGCAAAGCCGTCCATAGTGGGACGACAACGACCGCGGCACAGCCGATGCGCAGCCAGAGCCGGCGGGCCAGACTGTACGGGCTGGCCTGCAGGGTGACCGCCGCGCCGTCATCGAGCACGTACCCGCTACCTAGTGCCAGCAGCAGGCCCAGCACCCGCAGGTCTCCGATCACGTCGTGCGTGCCGCCGTCGCGTGCCGCCAGGAACGCCGCGACGGCGGCGGCGCCGGTCACGAAGGGTGCCAGCCGCAGACTGCGCACCAGATGGCCGCTGCGGACGAGTTCACACGCCACGGACGGTGTCATGGCAGCTGGAGCCAGCCGAAGGCGAGGGTGGCGGCGGCGACCGGCACACCGACGAGGGCCAGCCGTGGCCACTGTGCGCGATCGCGGTAGACGGCGGCGACGGCGGCGCAGGCGCAGAGCCCGGCCAGGTAGGCGACATGTAGCCACGGTTCGCCCGGCCCCGGTGCCCGGCCCTCGAAGCTGGAGTCGGTCGTCCACCACATCCACCAGACGCCGGAGTCGAACCGCCTGAACAGGATGACGCCACCCAGGGTCGCGACGACGAAGGTGATCAGCGCGCCGCCCGCGAAGGGCAGCCAGCGGGCGGCGAGGACGCCGAGCAACCCGGCGCCGGCGAGGACGAACGGGAGCTGGGCGAGTTGGCCGGCGGTCAGCAGGTCCTCGGGCGGAATGTCGTTGAAGCCGCTGTCGATGACAGCCATGGCACCGGCCCCGATGGCGCCGGCTCCGGCCGGCGGGAGCGCGACACCCAGACTCATCGCCCAGGTCCGACGCGTGTCCGTCGTCGGCGTGACGCTCAGCATCTCCTCGGCCCGGTTGCGGCGCGCATTACTGGCGACCAGGTTCGCCGAGAAGAGGACGAATATGGGCCCGAAGAACGCGACGACGGTGAAGATGGTGCCGTACCAGTAGCCGGCGGTCCGGCCGCCGCTGGCCGTCTCGACGCTGGTGGTCACGGCGACGACGACGGGTACCGGCCACAGCACGGGATGCCGGACGAGGAGGCGGGCCTCCCGGCCGATCAGGGGTGCCAGGCGGCGAGAGACGGACGTACGCGGGCTGGCGACGGAGTCCAGAGCGGTCATGAGTGGGTGACCTCCAGCTCGGGTTCGCCCATGAGCAGGAGGTACGCGTCCTCCAGTGTGGGTGGGATCAGATCGGCGCCGGCGGGTGGGTCGCCAACGTTGCGGTAGGTGCCGTCACCGGTGCGCCATGCCGCAAGTGCGGCGGGCGATCGCTGCGTGTCTGTCCACACGCGACCCGCGGCCTGCACGGTCAGCTCGGTGGGGGTGCCGGCGAATCGGGCTCGGCCCTGATGGATCACGGCGATCCTGGAGCACAGGGCGGTGATGTCCTCGGTCTGGTGGCTGGACATGACCACCGTGCGCCCCTCGCCGGCTTGAGAGATCATCTCCCGGAACCGCAGCCGCTGCTCGGGATCGAGGCCGACCGTCGGCTCGTCGAGGACGAGCAGGTCGGGATCACCCAGCATGGCCTGGGCCAGCCCGACCCGCCGGCGCATCCCGCCGGAGAGGGCCCTGATCCGCTTGGCGCTGACGGGTACCAGCCCGGTCAGCGTGATGACTCGGCGGACTTCGTCATGCCGGGCCCGCCGGTCGGTCATCTCCTTCAGGATCGCCACGTAGTCGATGAACTCGAAGACCGTGAACCCCCGATGGAAACCAGCATCCTGCGGCAGGTAGCCCAGCCGTTCACGGATCCGCGTACGGTCGTCGGGTCGCGACGGGTCGCGGCCCAGCAGCGTCACCGTGCCCTGATCCGGCGCCAGAACGGTGGCGATCATCCGGAGCAGTGTCGTCTTTCCCGCCCCGTTCGGTCCGAGCAGTCCGGTCACCCCTGGGCCGGCTTCGAGGTCGACGCTGTCCAGCGCCCTCGTACGACTGAAGGACTTGGTCACGCCATGGACGCGTACTGTGGTCACGCGCTTCTCCCCAGCTTGATCGTGACGGTGTTGCGGGTGACGGCGAGCCAGGTGCCGCCGGCGACGGCCACGGCGAGCCACAAGACCTGGGAGCCGATTCCGAAGGCGAGGTCGAGGCGACCGGCGATGACGGTCGGGGCGGTCACCAGCACCCACGCCGTGGCCACGGCGCCGACCGCGACGACGGGCGTCATCCGGGCGGTCAGAGCCAGCACGGCGCACGTGAGCCCGGCGGTGGGCAGCAGCCAGGCGGCGGCCAGCCATTTCGAGCCGGGTAGCACGAGCCCGGCCGCGGCCACGATCGGCACGGTGACCGCCAAGACCGCGGCCGTGCGGATCAGCAGCAATCGCAGCCCTGAGTATGGCGCGGCGAGACCGATCTCCCGGGTCGGGTCGACGCCGCCCGCGAAGGCGAGCGCGACACCTGCCAGCGGCCCGAGTGGGGCCGCCACGAGAAACATTCGCAGCAAGCGCTCATCGACCTGAGCCGCCCAAGCCGCGAGCGCGAGTACGCCTGCGACGGCCAGCAACCATGGCCCCCGCAGCGTCGGCGTCGTGACCACGAGACGCGCCGTCGCCTCGCCCACACCGAGCCGGACCAGCATCCGTTCGGGCCAGCTCCGCCGGGGTGCGTCGACCCGGTGAACCACCTCGTACCAGATCCTCTCCACCCGCCGAGCATCCACATACGACGAGATCACGCCCCGGCAGACCGCACACTTCAGCAGGTGCGCCTCGGCGGACGCGGCCAAGTCCGACGGGGCACCTCCCTGCGCGTACCGGCGGATCGCCTCCGGATCCAGATGCCATACGGTCATCCCAACCTCCCCGTCATCGCAACCTCCCCGCCATGCCAGCCTCTCGGTCATGCCAGCCGCTCCCGCAACAGAGCGCGGGCGCGCATCATCCGTGTCTTGACCGTGCCAGGCGGGATTCCCAGCAACTGGGCGGCCTCCCGCGTCGTCAGTCCGTCCAGGACGGTCGCCTGCACCACAGCCCGTAGCTCCGGTGACAGGCTCGCCAGGGCCGCACCCACGTCGCCGTACTGGACGGCGAGCAGCACGTGCTCCTCGGCTGACGTCTCGACGCCGGCGAACTCCGTCAGCTCATCGGCCGGCGGCCGGCTACGCCGCAGCGCGTCGACCAGACGGCGGATGCCGATTCCCCAGATCCACGCGGCCACCTCGCCCCGGCGATCCCACCGCCCGGCCGACCGCCAGACCACCACGAACGTGTCCTGCACCACCTCATCGACGAGCTCCGGCGACGAGCAGCGCCGTCCGAGGCGCACCAAGAGCCACGGCAGGTGCCGCCGGTACAGCTCAGCGAACGCCTCCCGGTCACCGTCGATGATCGCCGCGAGGAGTTGGGAGTCCTCCCGTGGATCCGGTGGTCGCATCAGCATGCGTCACCTTCCGGGACCCGTCCCTCGACGAGATACAGGGGCATCGGCTCGGCGACGCACGGCGAGCGTCCGATCATGTCGTCGAAGGCCGCCTGCGGATCTGGCGGTCCGTCGAGGACCAGCGCGCGAACCCGGTCGGGGAACCGAGAGGCGTAGTGGACTCCGAGCCGCGCACCGTACGACCAACCGACGAAGGTCACGTCCTCGCTTGGCGCGGCCCGCAGCAGGTCGAGGTCCCGCGCGGTCGCGCCGGTCGAGAGGACGGCCGTGCAGTCGCCAAGCGTGTCGACACAGGACCGCGCCTGCGGCTGAAGCAGCGCCCTCGCGGCGAAGCCAGAGCTGGTCAGCAGGCTCTGTGCAACCGCGGCGGCCTGGCCAGCCGGCAGGACTCCGCATCGGATCGGAGCGGACCGCCCGGCGTGATCGACCGCCACCATGAGCGTGGCGCACGGTACGTCCGGCCGACCCGGCCGACCCGGCCGGGGCTCAGGCAACGGCGCCGACTCCCACACCGAGGGCGCGGCCCACCCGAAGAACGCCGAAATCGGGCCACCGCGATCCGCGGTCGGCGACCAGGAGCAGGCACCCACCGTGACCGCCATGCCGGCCACGGGCCATCGCGGCACCCACGAGGCCCAACGCTTGAGGTAGCTCCCATCCACGCCCTGTTCGTCGTACCGGGCCAGGCGAACGGTTCACCGAGGACCGATTCGACTCGCCACGACCACCCGGCTGGCCCGAACAAGACACCCGCCACAGGTCACACGACCTCCAGCTTCGATGTCCGCCCGCCCCTGTCAAGCCGTCCGCCCACCGCCACGATCGTGGCCGCCGACCCCACGGCTTCTCCGGTCTCGCACCCTGCCCGCCGCCGTCGCAGTTGCCGCCCCCGGCATACGCGTTCCGCGGACGCTGAGGAGGGTCACGATCGTCATCTGACAAGACCCGCCTGGCTTCCTCCGGTTTTGACGCATGCCCATATCGGCATATGATGGCATCCATGGCACGAGCAGCGACGACGTCGGACGTCTTCAACGCGATCGCCGAGCCGCAGCGCCGGGAGATCCTGGTGCTGCTGCGGGCGGGTGAGCGGCCGGTGACCGAGTTGGCCCAGGAACTGGGGATGACCCAGCCGGGGGCGTCCAAACACCTGCGGGTGCTCCGGGAGGTCGGGCTGGTGCGGGACCGCAAGGCGGGCAAGCAGCGCCTGTACGGCCTTGACGCCCGCGGGCTGCGACCGGTCCACGAGTGGACCGGCGGGTTCGAGCGGTTCTGGAACGAGAGCTTCGACCGGCTGGACGCGTACGTGCAGGACCTCAAGCAGGCAAGCCAGGAGGAGTGACCAATGGCAGCGACAAGACGGGACGCGCCGACGCAGGCAGCGACGGCCGACCGCGAGATCGTGATCTCCCGGGTCATCAGTGCCCCACGGGAGCTGGTGTTCGAGGCGTTCACCGAAGTCCGGCACCTGTCGCGCTGGTGGGGACCGGAGGGGTTCACCACCACCACGCGGGCGTTCGAGTTTCGCGTCGGTGGGGTGTGGGACTTCGTGATGCACGGACCGGACGGGACGGACTACCAGGAGTGGATCTCCTGGACCGAGATCGCCCCGCCGGAGCGGATCGCGCTGACGCACGGCGAGTCCCGCGGCGACCCGAACGCCTTCGAGTCGGTCCTGACGTTCGCGCCCGACGGCGCGGCGACCCGGATCGAGATGCGCACGGTTTTCCCGACCAAGGACCTGCGCGACGAGGCGGTCGAGAAGTACCACGCGATCGAGGGCGGCCAGCAGACCCTGAGCCACCTGGCTGCCTACGTCACCGAGATCGTCCGGAAGGGAGCTGAGGACTGATGGCGGGAAAGGTGTTCTTCAGCGTGTCGATGTCGCTGGACGGGTTCATCGTGCCGGAGTCGATGGAATGGCTTGTCGCCACGCCCGAGCAGCGGGCTCAGGACCCGAGGCTGGAGCGCTCGATGGCCCAGTGGATGCAATTGCAGGCGTGGGCCTTCCCGCAGCGGTTCTTCCGGGAGAACCTGAAGCTCGGCGAGGGTGGCGAGGAAGGACGCGACAACGACATCGCGCGGGAGACGTTCGAGCGCACCGGCGCGAGCGTGATGGGCAAGCGCATGTTCGACGTCGGCGAGCCGGCGTGGCCGGAGGAGGCGCCGTTCCACACGCCGGTCTTCGTCGTGACGCACGAGAAGCGTGACCCCTGGGAACGGCCGGGTGGGACCACCTTCCACTTCGTCAACGACGGCATCCAGACCGCGCTCGACCAGGCTCGCGAGGCCGCCGGCGATCGGGACGTCCGCGTCGCGGGCGGCGGCGCAACGATCCTGGAGTACGTGAACGCCGGCTTGATCGACGAGTTCTCGATTGCACTCTCACCCGTGCTGTTCGGCTCCGGAATCCGTCTTTTCGAGGGCGTGGACGCGGGCCGTGTGGCTCTGGAGCCGGTCCGCGCGGAGCCGACGCAGCGGGTGACCCACCTGACCTACGCAGTCCGGGAGCGGTGACTGTCTCGACCGCAGCACTCCCCCGCCGAGGTGAGCACCTGAAGGTTCCGCGTGACCAGCCAAGATCAGGATGGAAACAGCTCACGGAACCTGGAAACCCTCGCGGACGTCTCGAACTCGGGAACGTCACCTTCCCAGGGCGCGTTTGCGGCGGTGAAAGCCCAGCAGACGGCGTCTTCCGCTGCCAGGAGTTTCGGGTGGAATGAGCCATAGCGCGGTCATGGCTGTGATCATGCACATGCCGATGGCGATGGCGATGGCAATCGGAGTTCCGCTGACCGCACGGGTCGTCGCGATCACGCCGAGCAGGGCGACTCCCATCACCCCGCCTGTCTGCCGCGCCGTGTTCAGGGCGCTCGATCCCATGTTCTTGTGCCGATCGGGCGCGAACGTCATGACCGCGAGCGTCTGCGCGGGTGCGGACAGTCCCATTCCGGTGGAGAATATGCAGAAGCCGACCGCGATGAGTGGATAAGGAGTGGAAGGGGCGGCGAGAAAAGCGAGTCCCGTCGCCGAGAGCGTCATTCCGGTGGCCAGGCCGGAGCGGGGCCCGAAGGCAGTGATGAAGCGGGCGCCGAGGAAGGTTGCGGCGAATGTGGCAGCGGCGGTCAAGGGCAGAAAAGCCAAACCGGTCTGGAACGCGGAGTACTCGCGAGACTGCTGGAAGTCGAGCGTGTAGACGATCAGCATCCCGTAGAGGGTGAAATTGTAGGTCGCACCGCCGAGCAGGCCTGCAAGAACGGGACGTGCGGCGATGATGGCCGGCGGAAGCAGAACCTCCCGCCCACGTCGTGCGCCGGAATACTGGGCCGCGAGGAATACGACGAGAGCGACGCTGCCGCCGACGATTGCGGCCAGCACGGCCGGGTCGAGCCATCCGGCGACGCTCGATTCGAGCAGCGCCCACACGGTGGCGGTAAGACCACCGATCACGATGATCTGCCCGCCGACGTCGAACGAAACGCGTTGCAAAGGGGTTTCGCGCACGTACCGCACGACGAGCCAGCCGGTGACAGCGGCAATGGGAATATTGAGGAGGAAGATGCTGCGCCAGCCAAGGGTGTCGACCAGGAGCCCACCGATGAATGGGCCGATCATGAATCCGATACCGCCGACACTCACCCACGTCGCGACCGCTCTGGTGCGTTCGGCGGCCGCCGTGTAGGTACGTGTGATCAGTGTCAGCGGTGCCGGAGCCAGAAGCGCCGCACCCACCCCCTGGCAAGCGCGCCCGATGACGAGGGTGCCGGTGCCGGGAGCCAGGCTGCAGACGATCGAGGCGATGGCGAACAGTCCCAATCCGGACAAGTAGGAGCGTCGGGCACCGATCCGATCTCCAAGGCGGCCCGCGGACAGCAGCAGCGCGGCGAATACGAGCGTGTAGGCGTCGATGACCCACAGGGCACCGGCGGGGCTTGCGTGAAGGTCCGACCGGATCGCCGGGATCGCGACGTTCACCACGTTCGCTTCCATGACTATCAGTGCCGTGCCCAGACACAGGCCTACCAGGCCGGGAATTCGACCGGTGGTGAAAGTGGAATCGGATGAGGTGACCTGTTTTTGAGCAGCATGGGACGACATGATTGCTCCGATAGACATGAGAACAGCGTTGGGGAGGGCGGTAGCGGACCGCGGGCAAGCCTCTTCAGGTCAGGTGCGGGCGCTCGCCCGCAGAAGTGACAGCACTCCTCGTACGGCACGGTCAAAAGGTTCGACGGCTTGAGCGGCGCGGGCGAGCGCGTAACCGCCCTGGATCACCGCGGCGATCGTGGAGGCTATCTCGTCTGCGTCCAGACCGTCAGCGAACTCACCCGCGGCCACACCTTCGGCGATGGTGAGCTGGAGATTCTCGTGCAGTACCTCGAATGTCTCGCGCACCGGTGCGCGCAACTTCTCGTCGGCCATGATGTCGGGGTCGGCCGTGAGTCGGCCGACACTGCACCCGCGCAGAACATCGCGTTCGCGACCCAGATATCCGGAGATCCGTTCGAACGCGGTGCCTTCCCGGGCGAACGCGTCCGTGATCTGTTGCTGCATGAGTGCCGCACTGCGTTGCTCTGCAGCCAGTGCCAAGTCCGGCTTGCCGGCGAAGTGATGGTACATGCTGCCCTGACCGACGCCAGAGCGCGCCAGGATCGCAGTCGGACTGGTGCCGATGTACCCCCGCTCCCACAGCAGTTCCCGCGTTCCCTCGATCAGACGGTCACGAGCGTCCGGTTTCACTGTTCCTCCAAGCACGCAGTGCGGTGGTCTCATGGCTTGATCGCCGACCACAATTCACAGAAGCGGATGTCGCAGATGCCAATCGGATTCGCGCTGATAGGCGTCGCCCAGCCGGATCAGCAGTTCCTCATCATAGGGACGGCCGACGAACTGGAACCCCAGCGGCATGTCGTCCTCACCGAAACCGCCCGGCAAAGTGATCGTCGGGTTGCCGGACATATCGAACGGGGTGACGAAGCGCAGGAAATCGAGCAGAGAGTCAGCGTCGGCGTAGAGCGCGTCCTTCTGGGCGAGGGTGAGACTCGTGGTCGGCTGCACCGGAGTCAACAGCACGTCGACGTCGCGCATTGTGCGCGTGACCTCACCGGTGAACGAGAGCCGCTGATGATGTGCCCGCATCAGTTCGATCCCGGACACCGAGTGACCAGGCACGATGAGTCCGGCGATCGAGCCGGGTGTGTCCACCGAGCCGTACTCCGACGCGCGGGCGGGGAAGGTCTCGTGGTGCGCGAGCGCGGTCTCAACGCCGGCATAGCGCGGCCATAGGGCATTGATGGCAGCGGTACCGGCGAGGGTGACCTCCACGATCGTCACGCCCATGCGGCGCAGTGCGGCGACGACATCGTCGAGCATCCGGATGACCGCCGAGTCGACGCGTGTTTCGTTGTACTCGCGATCCACGCCGACTCGCAGGCCGCCGACGGGTGCGCCGAGACCGGCCAAGTAGTCCGGCACGGGCGTCTGACCGGCGGTCGGATCATTCGGATCCGCCCCGGCGATCACACCGAGGATCGCTCCCGCGTCAGCCGCCGAGCGCGCCATCGGACCAATGTGGTCGAGGCTTGCGGCGAGCGCGAACACGCCGTGCCTGCTCACCCGACCCCACGTCGGTTTGATGCCGGTGACACCGTTGGCCGCCGAGGGATACCGGATCGACCCACCGGTATCGGTGCCCAACGCACCGAACCCGAGACCGGCCGCCACCGCGACTCCGGAGCCACTCGACGAGGCCCCCGACCAGTAGCCGGGATTCCACGGATTTCGGGGAGGTGTGACCGATGGGTGATGCTCGGCGAACGCGCCCTCGGTGAGTTGCAGTTTGCCGAGCAGGACCGCGCCCGCAGCCGAAAGCCGCTGGACCACTGTCGCATCGTACGAGGGCACATGTCCCGAGTGGATCGTGGTACCCGCAGCGGTGACGATACCGGCGGTGAAGATGTTGTCCTTGACCGCGATCGGCACCCCATGCAGGGGCCCTCGATAGCGTCCCGCTTTCAGTTCGGCCTCGGCGGCCCTGGCCTGAGCGGCGGCGGCATCCGCCGTCACGGTCGCGTAGCTGCGAACGGCCGGATCGACCAGTCCGATCCGCTCCAGGAGCGCTTCGGTCAGTTCGACGGGACCGAGCTCGCCGGCGTGGATCCGCGCCGCGACTTCCACCAGGTTCGCGTAGTGCACCTCGGAGTCGCCTGATCCGACCGGCTTGCCGGGAGGTGTGCAAGCAGTAGAGCTCGTCATGGAATGAACATACATACTAGTATGGATTCTGTCCACCGCGAGGCCACCGCGGACCCGCGGACGCCAGGCGTCGGGAATTCGCTTTCCGGCATGTGGAAAGCCCGCTTCCGCGTTCGTGTGTCCGTGGTCACCATCGTCGGCAGCACCTGAGAACCGAAGGAGCCGGCCGATGTCAAGCATTCCTCGCGATCAGTGGTACGTCGCGGCGTACGGACGCGAGATCGGCGGCGAACTGTTCACGCGCACCGTCTGCGGCGAGTCGATCTTGTTCTGGCGTACCCGCTCCGGCGAGGTCACCGCCATGTCCAACCGGTGTGTGCATCGCCGCTTCCCGCTGTCCCAGGAGCCGAGCAGGTTTGTCGACGACCAGGTGGTGTGCGGCTACCACGGCTTCACCTACGGGGCCGACGGCGTCTGCGTCTCCGTGCCGGGACAGACCCGGGTGCCTCGTACGGCGCGGTTGAAGAAGTACCCGGTGGTCGAGCAGGACACCTTCGTCTGGGTCTGGATCGGCGACCCGGAAGGGGCCGACGCGACCCGCATTCCGCGGGCGCCGTGGCTGGCTTCCCCGGCCTACAGCACCGTGTCCGGCATGGAGCCGCTCCAGGCCCGCTTCGGGCTGCTCGTGGACAACCTGCTCGACCTGAGCCACGAGACGTACCTGCACGGCGGCTACATCGGCACGCCCGAGGTCGCCGACACCCCGATCACCACCGAGGTGGACGAGGAGGCTGGAATCGTCCGCGTCAGCCGGCATATGGACGACGCCGAATGCCCGCCCTTCTACGCGAACTCCACCGGACTGACCGGGCGGATCACGCGCTGGCAGGACATTGAATACAGCCCGCCGTGCCTGTACAAGCTGCACTCGCGCGTCGCCCCGGCAGGGGTGCTCCCCCACGCCGACGGCAGTGACCCGCGCGCCTTCCACGTCAAGGTCGTCTACGCCATCACGCCCGAGACCGAACACACCACGCACGACTTCTGGGCCGTCGCGCGTGACTTCGCGCTGGACGACCAGAGCGTGACGGACTATCTGGCCCATCAGAACCGTGTCGTGGTCCTCCAGGACGTTGTCGCGCTGAACACCCTGGAAAAGGTGATCGCGGACGAACCGGCCCGGTATCAGGAGTTGTCGATCAATATCGACACCGGCGGTCTGGCCGCCCGGCGGATGCTCGCGCGGATGTCGACGACGACCGGGCAGGACGCCCCGGCCACGGCGGGACGCCCGCGATGACCGGCGGATCGGGCGGCGCGGTGCTGCGCGTGGTGTGGGTGCCCGGCGGTGACCTGCTGCGGGGCACCTGCCATTGCGGGGCGGCCCGCGTCGCCGACGGCCCCGTGGAGATCTGGGCATGGCTGCTCGGCCACCCGGTCGGCCACCACACGGCCTCGCGCCCGCCAGCGCCGACGGGACCGGAGGCCGCACGATGACCGGCGCGGGGACGGGGCGCGTACTCGTCGTCGCCGCCCGGGAGTGCGCGGCCGACGGGATCGTCGCCCTCGACCTACACGACCCGACCGACGCCGACCTGCCCGCCTGGACGCCCGGCGCGCACATCGACCTCGTCCTCGGCGACGGCCTGGTGCGCCAGTACTCGCTGTGCGGCGACCCGGCAGACCGCACGGCCTGGCGGATCGCCGTCCAGCGCGCACCGGCCGGCCGCGGCGGCTCGGCGTTCGTGCACGACGAACTCCACCCCGGCACGATGGTCCTCAGCCGTGGCCCCCGCAACCACTTCCCGCTACTGCCCTCGCCTCGGTACCTCTTCGTCGCCGGGGGGATCGGGATCACGCCGCTCCTGCCGATGATCGCTGCCGCGGACGCCGCCGGGGCGGACTGGGAACTGGCCTACGGCGGGCGCACGGCGGCGGCGATGGCCTTCGCCGCCCCCCTGCGCGCCGCCCACGGCGACCGGGTCACGCTGTGGCCGCGGGGCGAGCGTGGACGGCTCGACGTCGACGGGCTGCTTTCGGGCCAACAACCGGACGTCCTTGTCTACTGCTGCGGCCCGGCGCCCCTGCTGGAGGCCGTCGAGGCGCGCTGCGCGAACCGTCCCGCCGGTACCCTGCACCTGGAACGGTTCACGCCCCGGGCCGCCGTCGAAGCCGCGCGGACGGAGCCCTTCGACCTGGAGTTGGCCGCCAGCAGGCTCACCCTCACCGTGCCGCCGGAGCGGTCGATCCTGGAGGTTGTGGAGGAGGCGGGCGTGCATGTTCTGATGTCATGCCGCGAGGGGACGTGCGGCACATGCGAGACCACCGTGCTCGCTGGCACCGTCGACCACCGCGACTCTCTCCTCACCCCCGACGAGCGGGCCGCGCACGACACGATGTTCATCTGCGTCTCCCGCGCGTCCGGTTCCACGCTGGTCCTCGACCTCTGACCTCGGAGCCGCCGATGCCCACACCCGCGCCCCTGGAGGGAACCGGCCCCGTCGTCGCGCGCGCCCTGCGGATCCTCGGCGCGTTCAGCCCCGACCGGCGCGCGATGACGCTCAGCGAGATCTCCCGGTGTTCCGGCTTGCCGGTCTCCACCGTTCACCGGATCGCGGCGGAACTGGCGGGGTGGGGCGCGCTGGAGCGCGATGCGCACGGCTGCTACCACATCGGACTGCGCCTCTGGGAGATCGGCTCCCTCGCCCCGCGCGGCCTCGGTCTGCGCGAGTGCGCGCTGCCGTTCCTGGAGGACCTGTCGCATGTGACCAGGGAGAACGTGCAGCTCGCCGTGCGCGAGGACACCGAACTGGTCTTCGTGGAACGCATCGCGGGGAGCCGGGCAGTGCCCGTGCTCACCCGCGTCGGCGGCCGGTTCGCGCTCACCGCGACCGGGGTCGGGCTGGTGCTGCTCGCTCACGCCCCCGACGAGGTGCTGGAGCGCGTCCTGGCTCGCCCGATCCCCCGCTTCACCGAACGCACGATGACCGAGGCGCGGATCATCCGCGCCGCCCTCGCCGACACCCGCACCCGCGGTTACGCCGTCAGCGACCAGCAGGTCACCATGGACGCACTCTCGGTCGCTGCGCCGATCCACGATTCCCGCGGCGATGTCGTGGCGGCTGTCTCCCTGGTCGTGCGACGCGGCGGCGTCGCACCCCACATGGTCGCGCAGCTGCTGCTCACCAGCGCCCGCGCCATCTCCCGCGCGCTGCCCTCGGCCGCCCCGGATCAGTGATGGACGCCGCCCCCATTGCCCGTGGTCCTACCGAAGACGTCCTCGAACGACATTCGCCGACGCGAGGAGCGACCCATCTCAGGCCGAACTGGCTGACCACAGATGAGCCGGGGCCAAGGTCCGTGCCCCGATCTGCCTCACAGGCCCATCACGCTCGGCCCGAGTCACCGACGGGCTGGCTGACCCGCAGTCACGCCTTTACGAACCTGTGCCTACTTCGGGAGACCCGAACAACAACAAGAGGCCCGCTCTCTTCGAGAGCAGGCCTCTGAGCTGGGAAACGTGGGCGATACTGGGTTCGAACCAGTGACCTCTTCGGTGTGAACGAAGCGCTCTCCCACTGAGCTAATCGCCCGTGCGGGGCGCCCTGGGGGGCGTCCGACGTCGGAAACTCTAGCGCATGTCGGGGGGTGCTCGCGCGGAGTTTGCGGCGGTGGACGGCCGGCCGCCGGGAGCCGGTGAGGGGATGGTGTGGGCGGGGGTGTCAGTTCCAGAAGGTGAGGTCTTCTACGTTCCAGGGGAGGTTGAAGCCGTAGGCGACCAGGTAGGCGATGACGGCGGCGCCGGCGAGGAGGCCGCCGAGAACGGCGAGGATGGTATTGCGGCGCTTCGTACGGGGGTCGAGGGCCTTCTCTTTGGCGCGTTCGGCGGCCTGTTTGGCGCGGTACAGGGCGCGCTGGGCCCAGGCGAACTCGGTGGCGAGGATCGCCAGGCCGACGACGATGCCGACGATGCCGGGACCGGGGGTGACCATCATCACCAGGCCGCCGACGAGGACGGTAGCGCCTACAGTGAAGACACCGACGCGCCAGGCGGTGTTGAGGATCGCGTTGCGGCGGAGTGTCTCGCGGAACCGGTGGAAGGGGCCCGGCTCCTTCTCCGACGGGGCATCCTTTTCATGATTTATTGCCACAGTTTTACCCTAAGGCAGCTGGTCGGATGGAAGGCGACTGGAGCGGTCCACGTACCTCCTAGATCGTTACACATGCCGCACCTCCTCACCTAGAGGATCCTCCCGAAAGATCCGCTTTTGCCCAGGTCAGGGGATACTTTTGACAGGGTGAGATGGATCACAAAGCCCGGGGCCGGTGGAATGTTCGGCCGAGTTCCGGCAGTTAGGCGTCATAGATCGCGGGGACATCCGTGAGAGGGAAGAGAAGCAGCTCACCGATCGCCCGCGAGCCAGCGGTACCGACGTATGAAGGAATGGCCATGGACAGCAGCACCACCGTCTCAGCAGAGCTGGGCCTCCGTCTCGTCGTCCCCGACCGCACGGCCGTCCCCCTGCTGGCCGGGCTGGAGTACGCGTCGGACGATCCTTACGCCATCCGCATGGCCTTCTACGTGGGCGACGACGAGCCGGTGGAGTGGATCTTCGCCCGCGAGCTTCTCACCGTCGGGATCGTGCGCAGGGTCGGGGACGGTGACGTCGAGGTCTGGCCCACGGCGCCCGATGACGACACCTCGCTGAACATCGCGCTGTCGTCGCCGTTCGGCAACGCCCTGTTCGAGGTGCCCCTGTCCCCGCTGGCCGACTTCCTGCACCGCACCTACCAGGCCGTTCCCGCCGGGCAGGAATCGGAGTTCATCGACATCGACGCCGAGCTGGAGAACCTGCTCTGGCCGTCCTGATCACTGGGTCAGGCGGGCGATGTGGCGCATCTTGTTCATCGCGTCCAGGGCGGCGACCTTGTAGGACTCGGCGAGAGTGGGGTAGTTGAACACGGCGTTGACCAGGTAGTCGACGGTGCCGCCGCAGCCCATCACGGTTTGTCCGATGTGGACGAGTTCCGTCGCGCCCGTCCCGAAAACGTGGACGCCGAGGAGTGAGCGGTCCTCGGGTGAGACCAGGAGCTTGAGCATCCCGTAGGAGTCGCCGATGATCTGGCCGCGGGCCAGTTCGCGGTAGCGGGACACGCCGACCTCGAACGGCACCTTGGCCTCGGTGAGGGCGTCCTCGGTGCGCCCGACGAAGCTGATCTCCGGGATCGTGTAGATCCCGATCGGCTGGAGCTCGTGGATCTCCTGGACGGGCTCGCCGCAGGCGTGGTGCGCGGCGAGGCGGCCCTGTTCCATCGAGGTGGCGGCCAGGGACGGGAAGCCGATCACGTCGCCGACCGCGTAGATGTGCGGGACCTCGGTGCGGTAGTTCTCGTCCACCTTGATCCGGCCGCGGCGGTCGGCGGCGAGCCCGGCGGCTTCCAGGGACAGTTCGCCGGTCATGCCCTGCCGGCCGGCCGAGTACATGACGGTGTCGGCGGGGATGCGCTTGCCGCTCTCCAGGACGGTGATCGCGCCGTGCGCCATCCGCTCGACGGAGGCGACCGTCTCGCCGAACCGGAAGGTGACGGCGAGGTCACGCAGGTGGTACTTGAGGGCTTCGACGATCTCCAGGTCGCAGAACTCCAGCATCCGCTCGCGGCGCTCGACGACGGTGACCTTGGTGCCGAGGGCGGCGAACATCGAGGCGTACTCGATGCCGATCACGCCGGCGCCGACGACGACCATGGTCTCCGGGACGCGGTCCATGTGCAGGATCCCGTCGGAGTCGATGATCGTCCGGTCATCGAACGCGACCGTGTCGGGGCGGGCGGGGGTCGTGCCGGTGGCGACCACGATGTGGTCGGCGGTGACCTTGCGCTCGCGGTCCGGGCCGCCGGTGACGCCGATGGTGTTCGGGTCCAGGAAGTGGCCCGCTCCCGCGAGGACGGTGACGTGGTTGCGGGCGAGCTGGCTGCGGATGACGTCGACCTCGCGGCCGATGACGTGCTGGGTGCGCATTCCGAGGTCGGCGACGGTGATCTCGTCCTTGACCCGGTAGCTCTGCCCGTACAGCTCCCGCTGGCTGAGGCCGGTCAGGTACAGGACGGCCTCACGGAGCGTCTTGGACGGAATCGTCCCGGTATTGATGCAGACGCCGCCGATCATCTCGCGGCGGTCGACGATGGCGACGCGCCGGCCGAGCTTGGCGGCGGCGATGGCCGCCCGCTGCCCACCGGGGCCCGACCCGAGCACGAGAAGATCGAAGTCGTTCATCCTCCCAGTCTGGCGGGCCGGCGAGTCCCGTATGAAGCCCTTACGGTGATTAATCCGCGCCGATTCCCGCCAGGAGCGCGTCCATCCCCGCCTTGATCCGCTCGACCGTCATGCCGCGCGTGCGACGCTGGTGGAGGAAGAGGTTGGCGGCCAGCGGCGCCAGGAGGGCATCGGCCAGGTAGGCGACGTCGGCGTCCGGGCGGATCTGGGCGAGCAAGATCGCCAGATGGTTCCAGTAGAGGCCGTACGAGCCGTCCCTGAAACGGGCCTCGGGCGGGTCGGACTCGGCCATCAGCAGGAGGTCCGCCTGGGCGTCGGTGCGGTCGGCCAGGGCGTGCAGGAACGCGCGGACGCGGTCGCGGGGGGCGGCGCCGGGGCCGAGCGGCGGCGGGCCCTGGATGAAGGCGGCCTGGAACTCGCGCTCGCGGTCGTCGATCACGGCGTAGACGAGGCGGGCCCGGTCGCCGAAGCGCCGGTACACCGTGCCGACCCCGACGCCGGCGGCCCGTGCCACCTCGTCCATGGTCACGGCTTCGGCGCCGCGGGTGGCGATCACCTCGGCGGCGGCGCGCAGGATGCGGCGGCGGTTGAGCGCCGCGTCGGCGCGCTCGGCGGGCGGACGGCCCACGACCGGCAGTTCGCGCATCCCGTCCTCTCTCCGCACGGTCAGCAGGGTAGCGGACTTGTATCCGGAGAACTCTCCGGTTAACCTCCTTAAACGGAAAGTTTTCCGATTACTTCCTGGAGGTCGGGATGACGGTGGAGCAGGCGGGACGGGCGGCGCTGGTGACCGGCGGCGGGCGTGGCATCGGCGCGGCCATCGCGCTGCGTCTCGCGCGGGACGGCGCCGACGTCGCGGTGACCTATGTGCGGGCTCCGGAGCGGGCGGCCGAGATCGTCCGGCAGATCGAGGCGGTGGGACGGCGGGGCCTCGCGGTCGCCGCCGACGCGGCCGACCCGGTGGCGGTCACGGCCGCGGTGGATCGCGCCGCGGCGGAGTTCGGGCGGCTGGACATCCTGGTCAACAACGCCGGTATCGCCCCATACGGTCCGCTGGAGGACGTGCGGCCCGAGGAGATCGACCGGACGCTGGCGATCCACGTCCGGGCCGCGTTCGTCGCGGCGCAGGCGGCCGCTCGCCATCTGGGGCCGGGCGGGCGCATCGTCAACATCGGCAGCAGCCTCGCCGAGCGCGTCCCCTATCCGGGCTGGACGCTGTACGCGATGAGCAAGTCGGCGCTCATCGGCCTCACCCGAGGGCTGGCGCGCGATCTCGGGCCGCGCGGCATCACCGCGAACGTGGTGCAGCCGGGATCGACCGACACCGAGATGAACCCCGCGGACTCTCCCGACGCCGAGTACGAGCGGGGGTTCACCGCTCTCGGCCGGTACGGGCGCGCGGAGGAGGTCGCGGCCATGGTCGCGCATCTGGCGGGTCCAGGGGGCGGGTACGTCACGGGGGCGTCCATCGCGGTCGACGGAGGGTACGCGGCCTGATGCCCTGGGTGTTCCTGGTCATCGCGGGGCTGATGGAGCTGGTGTGGGCGACCGCCCTCAAGCAGTCGGACGGGCTCACCCGGTTCTGGCCGGGCGTCGTCGGCCTGTCGGTGTCGTTGCTCAGCGTCGTCGTCCTGTCGGTGGCCCTGCGGGATCTGCCGGTCGGGACGGCCTACGCGGTCTGGGTCGGGCTCGGCGCGCTCGGTGTGGCGGTCACCGGCATGGTCGCGCTGGGCGAGAGCGTCACCCCGGCCCGTGTGGCCTGCCTGGCCCTCATCCTGATCGGGGTGATCGGCCTGCGGGCCGTCGAAGGGTAGCTCAAAAGGGTATGAAGGGGGACATGACGACGGAAATGCTGGGGATCGACATCGGCGGGACGGGCATGAAGGGCGCCACGGTCGACCTGTCGGACGGTGCGTTCACCCGCGAGCGGTTCCGGATCGCGACGCCCCGTCCGGCGGCTCCCGAGCCGGTGGCCGAGGTCGCCGCCAAGATCGTGGATCATTTCGGCTGGGACGGGCCGGTCGGCATCACGTTCCCGGGCGTGGTGATCGACGGGGTGACGCTGTCTGCGGCGAACGTGTCCAAGCACTGGATCGGGCTGGACGCGCAGGCGCTGCTGGCCAAGGCGACCGGATGTCCGGTGACGCTGCTCAACGACGCCGACGCGGCCGGGATCGCGGAGATGCGGCTCGGTTCCGGGCGGGACCATCCGGGCACGGTCCTGCTGCTCACGCTCGGGACGGGCATCGGCAGCGCCCTGTTCACCGACGGCGTCCTCGTCCCCAACACCGAGTTCGGGCATCTGGAGCTGCACGGCAAGGACGCCGAGACGCGCGCCTCCGCCAAGGCGCGCGAGGACCACGGCCTGAGCTGGGAGAAGTGGGCGAAGCGGCTCAGCGAGTACCTGGCGCATCTGGAGGCGCTGGTCTCCCCGTCGCTGATCATCGTTAGCGGCGGGGTGAGCAAGAAGGCCGACCACTTCCTCCCGCTGATCAAGGACGTGCGGGCCCCGATCGTCCCGGCGACGCTGGTCAACAACGCCGGTATCGTCGGCGCCGCGCTGGCGGCCGCCGACGGCTGACCGGAACGCGTTCCTGCTCAGAGCTTGAGCCGGACGGTGGCGATCTCCCAGGGGCGGAGGGCGAGCGTCAGCGTCCCGTCCCGGACGTCCAGCGGCGCGCCGGGGCGTCCGCGCAGGTCAGCACGGCCGGCCTCGGTGAACGGGCCGCGCAGGACGGCCGTGGCGGGCGCGGGCGTCTGGGCGACCATCCGGACCTCGATCCAGCCGCCGCGAGCCCGCAGCGAGGTCATGACCACCCCGGCACCGGTGATCGACACACCTTCGCGGGACGGGGGGACGGGCGCATCGGACGGCCCGTACCCGGGCGCCGCGAGCAGGTCGTGCCGGTACTCCTCGGCGGCGCGGAGGATCTCCTCGCCCGGCCGGTCGCCGTCGTAGGGCAGGACGGCGAGGCCGACCGTCCGCTCGCCCCGGCACTGGGCCCCCGGAGTCGGGAGCTGCGGGCCCGCGGGCTGGTCGCGGTGGGCGTTGCGGTCGCGGGACAGGTAGCCGACCGAACGCAGCAGGGTGAGGGCCAGCTCCCGCCCGCCTCCGGTGACCTCGTACTCGGTGACGTGCTCCAGCAGGACGGCGAGGCCGCCCGCCGCGACGAAGCCCGACGCCGGATAGGTCGGGACGGGCCGTTCCCCGAAACCGCCCTCCGCGGTCAGGCCCCGCTCGACGACCGCGAACTGGCCCTCGGCGAACGACGATCCGGCCAGCCGGGGCAGCGGCGCGTGCAGCCGGACGCGGTGGTCGTCGCACCGGTTGTCGAAGGTGACGCGCAGCCGCAGGAACGGCTCGCCCGCCCGCAGTTCGGCGCGCGTGACGACGGTGATGTCCTCCCCGGCGTCCGACCGGCCCTCGCCGGGGACCGGGCCCCGGACGTCGCCGGACGCGGGCCAGCGGTAGGTCCGGACGATGTCGAGCGCGGCGACCAGCGGTCCCGACCACACCGGCTGGACAGCGACGGTCAGCGGTGTCTCGACCAGGCGGTCGTCGGCGGGCGGTGCGTGGTTGTAGGAGTCGCCGAGGTCGCCGCCGTCCACGATCCGGCCGACCCCCTCGACGGCGTGGCCGGCCATGGTGCGCAGGCCGAGAGTGCCGTCGTCGCGCACTTCCACGCGCAGCAGGCCGTTGTCGAGGGCGGTCGCGCTCGCCTCCACGGGTGGGATGGCCGCGGCGGACGCGGCGGACGCGGCGGGAGCCACCGTGGTCAGCCCCAGCGCGGGAGCGTCGACGAGCGCGGCGACCGTGCGGCGCGGGTCGGCCACGATCCGGACTCGCCAGTCCCCGTCCGCGTCGCGGAGCGCCGCCCGCACGTCGCCGATGTCGAACGGGACGTCCGAGCGGGCCGTCACGTGGAACGTGAGGGTGCGGTCCTCGCGGGAGACCGTCCAGTCGCGGATCTCCTGCCCGAACAGGACGCGCCCGTAGACCCGCTCCAGCAGGACGGGCAGGTCGGACGCGGGATGCACGGCATCGTCCAGCACGGTCGGCGCGGCGTCGAGAGCCTGGACGGGCACGGGCCGCCCCTCCCCCGTCACCAGGCCCGGCACGCCGGCCGTGCCGGACGACGGGACGTCCAGCACGGCCAGGCCCCGGCGGGCGTGCGGAGCGGGATTGAAGATCAGGTGCGCGCCGAGCGGTGCCGCCGCGGCCCGCTCCGCCGTCACGAGGTCGCAGACGGCGCGCCCGAGTTGCTCCGCTTCGGCCATCCGCGCCGCGACCTGCTCGGCGGTCTCGTCGCTGCCGCAGCCGGTGACCGAGTCGTGGCAGCTCACCTCGATGAGGTGCCGCCACGCCAGGTCGAGGAACCGCTGCGCGTCGCCGGCGTACCAGAGCGCGGCGAGGGGCTCGGCGTACCGCTCGACGAGCCGCTCACCCCGTCCCATCAGCTGCTTCAGCCGCACCCTGGCGGAGATCACGCCGGGCAGGATGTTGGCGCGGGCATGCGAGCGCAGCTCGCCCCGGACCCGGGTCAGGCCGTCCACGGACGGGTCTTCGCCGGCGAAGTATCCGGCGAGGGTGTCCAGCCGCATGCCGGGACCGGCGCCGGCGATCCGGTCGGCGAGGTCGGCGGCGGGCGCGGTGTGGTCGGCGCCGTACATCGCCAGCAGCGGCCCGCCCTCCGGGTACCAGCGGCCCATCGACGCGGCGAACCCGGCGGCGCGGCCGGGCAGCAGCGCCGCGCCGTCCCCGAACTCCTCGAACATCGATGCCGCGTTCCCGTAGCCGCCCTCGGGGAGGTACTGGGTACGGACCGCCGTCCCGTCCGGCGCCTCCCAGGCGAAGGACCGGGACCGGACGCGGGACGGCACGCCGCGCCACACGCACGCGTGCTCCAGCCCCGCCTGCCGGAGGATCTGCGGGGTCTGCGCGCAATGCCCGAACTGGTCGGGCAGGTAGCCGACCATCATCGCCGCGCCCAGTTCCTCCGCGCGTCGCAGCCCGAGCTCCAGGTTGCGGACGATGTTCTCCCCCGAGCACAGGAACTCGTCGTGCAGGATCTGCCAGGGCCCCACGGCGAGCCGGCCGTCGCGGACGAGCTCGGCGATCTCCTCGCGCCGTTCCGGGCGGATCTCCAGGTAGTCGTCCACCGCCGCCATCTGGCCGTCCAAAGTGAACCGCCAGCGCGGGTCGGCCGCCATCCGGTCCACGACGCCATCGAGCAGCGACACCAGCCGGAGGCGGAACCGCTGGAACGGCAGGTACCACTCGCGGTCCCAGTGGGTGTGGGGAACCACGACGATCGGGCCGGGCTCGCTCATCGGCGCTCCTTCATCGGCGCTGCTGGTGTCGCTCCCTCATCCGCACAGCGCGATCACCTCGTTGGCGGCGGACTCCAGACGGTGCATGCCCGGGCCGTCCGCCGGTATCCGGACACGGTCACCGCGGACGGCCAGGCGCCGCCCGTCGGGCCGGACCAGCACGGTCCCGTCCGCGCCGACCGCGATCAGGTCGTCCTCCACGCGCAGCAGGACGGGTGCGCCCGGGTCGGCCGAGACGGACGTGCGGCCCGCCGCGAGTGCGCCGAGCACATCCCCTTCATCAGCGAGGACCCACGTGGTGGGCTCGCCGAGTGTCTTGTGCTGCGCGGGGTCGTGGAAGTCGCTGCCGCCGAGCGGGATGGCGCCGCCCGGCAGCCACAGGTCCGTCCAGGCCAGCGGGGCGCCCCACGTCCGATCCCACCAGGACGAGTGCCAGATCTCCACGAAGGGCGTCCGGTCCTTCTCCGGCAGGAACCGGCGCCAGGCGCAGTCGCCGCTCAGCGGATGGTTGATCGACAACAGCCCGCCGCGTTCGGCGGCGGCGGCGACCCAGTCGGTGCTCGGGCGGCGGAAGTCGATCCAGCCGGTGTCGCCGAAGACGTTCGCGTGGCCGAGGTCGGTGGTCACCTCTTGGCCGGGCAGCAGGACGATCCCCGCGTGCGCGGCGGCGGCGGGCAGCACCGGATGGTGGCTGACGGTGTTGTGGTCGGTCACCGCCAGGAAGTCCAGTCCGCGCGACACGGCGAGGCAGGCCAGCTCGTGGACGGTGAGCGTGCCGTCGCTGTGGACGGTGTGGGAGTGCAGGTCACCGGCCAGCCAGCGCATCCCGGCGGGCGCCGGCAGGTCGCGGCGCGGCGGGCGGGGCGGGCGCGGCGGCGGTGGCGGTGCGGCCGGCTCCGGGGCCGCGACGGCGGACGTGGTGACGGTCACCTCGTACGGGACGCCGCCGGGCGGTATCCGGTGCAGGCCGAGCCAGACATGCCAGATTCCCGGCTCCAGCTCGCCGGGCAGGTAGCCGGGGGTGGCCCAGTCCGCGGCCACCGTGAAGGAGCGGCGCGCCCCGCCCGACCAGCCGCGGAAGCCGGACGGCCCCTGGCATCCGAGGTCGATGACGCCGCCCTCGAACGACAGCTCGACCGCGAGGGACGCCGTGCCCGGCGGGACGTCGAAGGGCAGCTCGCGCAGCCCTTGTTCGAGGCGGTCCTCCAGGGTCCAGCGTCCGCTGTGCGAGGTCAATGAGGTCTCCCATTCTTGATCAACGGTGTGTCCCGCGCCGGCGTCACCAGTTCGCCGTCGCGGTAGAGCAGCAGGCGGCCGGGGCGGGGCAGCGCCCAGCCCGCGGCGCCCGGGGCGGCGTCGAAACCCTCCCCCACGACGACGCGCACGGGCTCGCCCTCCACATCCAGGGTCACCAGTGAGGAGCCGCCCAGGTGCTCCACGACGGACACGGTTCCGGCGAACGCCCCGTCCACCGGCTCCTCGTTGTAGTCCAGGTACTCGGGACGTATCCCGCACACGACCGGCTCCCCGTCGCTGACCAGCCCGCGCGCCTCGTCCGGGACGGGCGGCTCCGCCCCGGCGGCGGCGACGGACCCGTCTCGGACGATACCGGGGAGCAGGTTCATGGGCGTCGAGCCGATGAACGACGCCACGAAGAGGTTCGCGGGGCGCCGGAACACCTCGGCGGGCGTGCCGAGCTGCCGGACGCGGCCGGCGTCCATCACCGCGATGCGGTCGGCGAGCGCGAGCGCCTCCGCCTGGTCGTGCGTGACGAACACGGTGGTGACACCAAGGCGCTGCTGCAGCCGCTTGAGGAACGTGCGGGCCTCCAACCGCAGCCGTGCGTCGAGGTTGGACAGCGGCTCGTCCAGCAAGAACATGCGGGGGTCGGCGACCAGCGCGCGGGCCAGCGCGACCCGCTGCTGCTGGCCGCCCGACAGCTCCCCGGGCCGGCGCTCCTCCAGGCCCTCAAGCCCCAGCTGGCCGACGGCCTCGCGTGCGGACCTGTGCCGGTCCGCGCGGCTGCGCTTCTTGATGCGCAGCGGGTAGGCGATGTTGTCCAGGACGGTCATGTGCGGGAAGAGCGCGTAGTCCTGGAACACCATGCCGACGCCGCGGCGCCCCGGCGGGAGCCGCGTGACGTCGGCGCCGCCGAGACAGACCGTCCCGCCGCTCGCGGTCTCCAGGCCGGCGACCGTGCGCAGCAGCGTCGTCTTACCGCAGCCGGACGGGCCGAGGAGGGCGAAGAACTCGCCGTCGGCGACGTCCAGGTCAAGGCCGTCCAGGGCCCGCACGCCGCCGGGGTACACCTTGGTCAGCCCGCGAATGGTGATGGTCGCCATCAGCGCTTGATACCTCCGTGGAAGCGGAACCCGTACCGGCGGCTCACGAACAGGTACATGACCACGACGGGCAGGGAGTACAGCAGCGAGAACGTGGAGATCAGCGCCAGGTCCGGCTGCCCGCCCTCGGTGTAGAACGTGTACATGATCACCGACGCGGGTGCCTTGTCCGGGTTGCGCAGCAGCAGGAACGGCATCAGGAAGTCGCCCCACACCTGCGCGACCGTCCACACCGCGACGGTGGCGAGGCCGGGCCTGATCACCGGGACGACCACGTGCCGCAGGATCTGCAAGGGCGAGGCGCCGAACACCCGCGCGGCCTCCTCGTAGGAGGCGGGCGTGCTGTCGGTGAAGTCCTTCAGCAGGAAGATCGCCGCGGGGAGCAGCCCGCCGGTCAGCACCAGGATCACCCCGAGCCGCGAGTCGATCAGGTGCAGATTGAAGGCCAGCAGAAAGACCGGCACCATCGTGGCCGTCCCGGTGATGATGGACGACAGCAGCAGCAGGACGTACAGCAGCGCGTCGCGTCCCGGGACGCGGACCCGGCTCAGCGCGTACGCCGCGAGGGCCGCGCAGGTGACAACGAGCGCGGCCGTCCCGGCGGCGAGCAGGACGGAGTTGCGCAGCGACGCGAGCGCGTACGGGTTGTCCATCAGGACACGGAAGTTGTGCAGGGTGAACTCGGGCAGTGAGGCGGAGATGCCGGGGCTCGCGTCGAACGGTGCGAACGCCAGCCACAGCAGCGGCAGCGCGAAGAACCCGAGGACAGCCGAGAGGAAGGTGGCGAACCCGATCCCGCGCAGCACCTCCCGGACCCTGTCGTTCACGCCGTCGTTCACGCCGTGGGTCACGCCGTCCTCCTTCCGGCCCGCCCCCGGTCGCGCAGGGCCCGCAGGTAGACCAACGCGATGACGAGGTTGATCAGGATCATGACGAGCGAGATGGCGGCGCCGAACCCGAGGCGGCCGTCGCCGAGCGCCGTCCGGTAGACGTACACCGACATGATCTCCGAGCGCCCGTCCGGGCCGCCCGCCGTGATCAGGAACGGGGTGAAGTCGTTGAACGTCCACAGGCTGACCAGCAACAGGCTCGTCAGCACGTGCCCCCGGACGCGCGGGTAGACCGCGTCCCGGAGCGTCTGGAGGGTCGAGGCGCCGGCCAGCCGCGCGGTCTCCAGATGGGACGGCGGAACGTTCCCGATCGCCGCTCCGTACAACATCATCGAGAACGCGGTCCCGCGCCAGATGTTGAACACCACGATGCACCCCATCGGATGGTCGAGCAGCCACGCGGTGCCGGGCGTGCCCAGCAGCGCGTTGAGGGTGCCGCCGTCGCGGTCGAGCAGCGCGATCCACAGGAACGCGATCACCGACGACGGCAGGATCCAGGCGAGCAGGACCAGCCCCTCGACCAGCCTGCGCACCGGGCCCGACCGGTCGCGCATCACCCACGCGATGGCGAATCCCAGCAGGGTCTGGCCCAGCACCGCCGACCCGACGACGAACTGGAACGTCAGCCACAGCGAACGGTGGAACTCGCCGTCGCCGAGCACGTCGCCATAGTTGTCCGCGCCGACGAACGTCGGATCGCTCGCCGCGATGCCGGTGAGCCGGTAGTCGGTCGCGCCGAGATAGAGCGTCCAGAGCGCCGGGAACACCAGGAACACCGCGACGAGGACGAGCGCGGGCGCCACGAACGCCGCGGCGCGCCCGCGTCCGAGGCCCGCCGCGTCGTCACCGCCGGCCAACGCCCGGCGGCGACCGGAGACCCCGGAGCGGCCGCCGCCGGGCAGGGGGCCGAGCTCACTGCGCGGTGACGCTGGCGGGGCCACCGACGATCCCCTCCACCTTCTTGGTGTACGTGGAGGCCGCCTCCTCCACGCTCTTGCCCGACACCACCGCCGCCGTGGCCTCCTGCAAGGCAGTCGACACCTGCGGATACACCGTGAGACCCGGACGGTAGGACGTCACCGGAAGCACCTTCTCCGAGACGAACGTCAGGAACGGGTCGCCCGCGAGGATCTCCTGGTTCACGTCGGTCCGGGACGTGATCTCCGGGGTACCGGCCGTGCGCGCCTTGGTCATCGCGGCGGAGTTCATGAACGCCAGCAGCTCGAACGCCTGCTGCGGGTGCTTGGTGCTCGGGTTGAGGACGGTGACCGCCCCGCCGGACATGCTCACGAACGACTGCCCGCGCACGCCCCTGCCCGGCGAGACGGCGGGGATCAGCGCGTACCCGACGTCCTGGTCCCGGGTCCTCATCTTCGCGACGCCGCTCCGGGGGTTGATGACATCGCGCCAGAAGTAGTCGCCCTCTGCGAGGATGCCGATCTTTCCGGCCGCGAACTCCTCGAAGGACTTGTCGCGGCCCTTGGCCTCCTGCTGAAGCTTGGGGTCGCCGAGCGCTTCCGGCCCGTAGATCTGCGCATACAGGCCGAGGACCTGCTTGACGGCCTGCCCGCCGCCCGTCCACTTGCCGCCCGAGTAGATCTCCGCGCCGGCCCCGGCCAGCAAGGGCAGCGCCCCCTGCATGGTGGTCGCCTCGCCCATCGCGGTACCCGCGTTCAGTTGGACGGGCGTAACGCCGGGGACCTTCTTCAGCGCGCGCGCCGCGGTGAGGATGTCCTGCCAGCTCCGGGGCTGCCAGGCACTGGGGAGACCGGCCTGCGCGAACAGCTTCTTGTTGAAGAACAGGACGCGGCCGTCCGTCGCGGGCGGGACCCCGTACCGCTTGCCCTCGAACGAGGCCAGCCGCTGCACCGATCCGGGGATCTTCGTCCAGCCGTCCCACGCGTCCGCCGGGGAGCCCACGACGTCCGCCAGCGGCCTGAGATAGCCGGCCTGGGCGAACTCGCCCACCCAGATACCGTCGATGTCCATGATGTCGGCTCCCGACCGCGACTTCAGGTCGAGAGCGAGCTTGGTCTTGTACGCCTCATCGTCCACGCCCTGCCCGCGGAACGTCACCTTCGCGGCGACCCCCTTGGCCTTCTGTGCCGCGACGAAGCCCGGGATCACCGTCCTGGCGATCCATTCGGCCTCTTCGGTGTTCTTGCCGCCCTCGATGGCGTTGCGGGTGATCGTCAGGCTGTAGCTCTTGTCGTCCTTGCCGCGGCTCGGATCGGTCGAGGACCCGCCCCCGCATCCGGCGAGCGCCGCGCCCGCCATCGCGAGCGCGGCCACCGCGCCGATCCGCCTTCCGGAGAAGCCCCTACTGGTTAAGAACCCGGTGAAGAGAACCATGGGTGACCTCCTACAAGCGTCACCACACAACGTGACCGATGAATCAGATCACGTAAAGCCCCTGGAGATCATTATTCGTCGGTGTGTCCTCCAGGATTCGTCAGGGATCCATCAGGTCGGCCGCACGCGCGGCGAATGCCTCCATGGCCTTGGCGGTGACCGGACCCGGCGCGGCCGGCAGCACCGTCCCGTCCACCGCCCGGATCGGCTGGACGTCCCGCGTCGTGGACGTCAGGAACGCCTCGTCCACCCGGGCGAACTCCTCCAGCGGGACGTCTTCCTCCTCGCCGCCGCACCACTCCAGCACCAGCTCGCGGGTCACCCCGGCCAAGCAGCCCGCCGACAGCGGCGGCGTCACCAGCCGCCCACCCCGCACCACGAAGACGTTGCTGCCCGTCCCCTCGCACAGATTGTCGGCGATGTTGCCGAGGATCGCCTCGCCACCACCGCGCTCGCGTGCGTAGGCGAGCGCCAGCGCGTTCTCGGCGTAGGAGGTGGTCTTGAGGCCGGCCAACGCGCCGCGCTCGTTGCGCGGCCACGGCGTCACCGTCACGTCCGCGGTCGCGGGGAGCGGGCTCTGTTCCGCCGCGATGATCGACACGGTCGGGCCCGCGTCGCCCCGGTCCGAGCCGAGCGGGCCCGGCCCGCTGGTGTAGGTGATGCGGATCCGCGCCAGCGGCCACTTCGGCGCCGCCGCCAGCACCTCCAGGGTGCCCTGGGCCAGCCCGTCGTGGTCGGGCTCGGGCAGCCCGAGACCCGCCGCCGACCGGGCCAGCCGCCGCAGGTGCCGGGTGAGGGCGAACGGTTCCCCGTGCGCGGCCTTCACCGTCTCGAAAACCCCGTCCCCGACGAGCATGCCGTGGTCGAACACCGACACCACGGCCCGCTCAGGATCGAGCAGCTCCCCGTTCATCCAGATCCTGGGCTGCGTCACCCGAGGCCACCTCCAAAAGCCGAGCCGCCTTCAACTCGGTCTCACGCCACTCATGGAGCGGATCGGACCCCCACGTGATGCCGGCGCCGGTCCCGAACCGGAGCAGGCCGTCCTCCGCCCAGAAACTCCGGATGCCCACCGCGAGCGCGCCGCGCCGGGAGTCCGCGTCCACCCAGCCGACCGCCCCACAGTACGGCCCACGCGGAACGGGTTCGAGTTCATCCAGCAACGTCAGCGCGCTGGACTTCGGCGCGCCGGTGACAGAACCAGGAGGAAAGGTCGCGGCCACCAACTCGGGCCACCCCGCCGAGGTCCGCGCCCGCACGGTCGACACCAGGTGTACGAGGCCGGGATGCTCCTCCACCTCGCACAGCCCCGGCACCGTCACCGACCCGGTCTCCGCGACCCGCCCCAGATCGTTCCGGACGAGATCGACGATCATCACATTCTCGGCCTCGTCCTTGGGCAGCAGGTCCGCGGCCGTCCGCCCGGTCCCCTTGATCGGACGGGACTCCACGACCTCGCCGTCGCGCCGCAGGTACAGTTCGGGCGACGCGCAGGCGACCTCCAGCCCTGGGAGCCCCAGCGTCATCGCATGCGGCGCCGGATTCCCCCGCGCCAGCCGCGCGCCGAGCCCGGCGATCTCGGCGTTCTTCGCCAGCGGCGCGGACAGCACCCGGCACAGGTTCGCCTGGTAGACCACACCGTCCGCGATCGAGGCCCTGATCCGCTCGACACCCGCCACGTACTGGGCCTCGTCCAGTGAACTCGTCCACTCCCCTGGCGCGTGCCAAGCACCGGCCGGATGGCGGGCCGGGCGGACCGAATCGAACCGCGCACACGTGACCTTGCCCTCGTAGGTGACCACGACTGCCCACCAGCCTCGCGAATCCAACGCGGCCAGATCGCTGGTCACGTCCGCGAGCCCGGTGGCCAGACACCCCCCGGCATACGCGAAACTCACGGCAGGACACACCCGAACGAGTCCGCGAGCCCCTTCAGACCCGCCTCCGTGACGGTCAGCGCCCGCCGGGTCGTCCCCCGCTCGAACCAGCCCAGCTCGATCATCCGGTCGGTCAGCGCCGCACCCAACGCCCCGTTCAGATGGGGGCGCCGCTCCGTCCAGTCGAGACAGTGCCAGGCGAACCGCCGGCGCGTCTTCCGCAGCGCCGCGACGTCCAGCCCCAGCGCCCCAAGCCGCTCCTCACCCTTCCCGGTGACCTCGTACGTCTCGCCTCCGTCGGGCTCGATGAGCCCCCCGTCGACCAGCGCCGCGAAAAGGCTGACCCCGGCCTCACCCGCCAGATGGTCATAACACGTCCGCGCCATGTGCAGCCGCCTCGCGTCCCGCGACTGGCGCAGGCTGCGCACCCGTACCGGCGGGCTGATCTGCGACAGCGCCTCGATCACCTGCGCCACGTCGGCGCCCTTGAGCCGGTAGTACCGCCACCGTCCCTGCCGCACCACCGTGACGAGCCCGCCGTCCAGCAACCGCGCCAGGTGCGCACTCGCCGTCGGCGCGCTGACACCCGCCGTCCGCGCCAGTTCCCCGGCCGCCAGCGGGCGCCCGTCCAGCAGCGCGGTCAGCATCGCCGCCCGCGCCCGATCGGCCAGCAGCGCCGCCACCGGCGCGAAGTCGGAGGTGAGGACATGTTCGGAGTCCATGACCTGAGCCTATGCGGCCCATCCTTCGACGGACGTCGAAGCGACCCGCCACGAAACCCGGTTTGGGGAACGCGGCCGGACGCGCTAATCTTTCCCCGTCGCCGCAACACAGGGCGGTGCACGCGGAAGTGGCTCAGGGGTAGAGCATCACCTTGCCAAGGTGAGGGTCGCGGGTTCAAATCCCGTCTTCCGCTCTGAGGGGCCTTTCGAGCTACGACCCAGAAGGTCTCGATTCTGGTGGAGTGGCCGAGAGGCGAGGCAACGGCCTGCAAAGCCGTGTACACGGGTTCAAATCCCGTCTCCACCTCAACGCCGGTTCTCCCTCGGGAGGCGACGGCTCAGGGCGATTAGCTCAGTGGGAGAGCGCTACCTTGACACGGTAGAGGCCACTGGTTCAATCCCAGTATCGCCCACCACGTGTGAGCCGGCTATGAGAGCCGGACTGACGCCGAGGACGCTCTCGACCACATCAAGGACCCATTCGACGTCGTCGATCCCCGATGACCAAGCAGGCATTCCTGACCTGGTAGCGCTGCTTTTCGAGCTCGGCTAGAGGCGGGAGCCGCTGCCGGAGGTCGACGAGATCCGTTGCCGGCACACCAGTGGCCAGAAGCTCAGCAAGGCCATGACGCTGGCCGAATGGCCCGATCACTGGCTTGAGGGCCGAGTCGACCTGCGCAGATCCACCCGAATGCTTCCATGTCGCCGGTGTTGGCATGCGTCACCTGCCATGCCTGCCAGAAGCACGGCTGCGGTTGGCACCCCAGCGACAGCTCCCGCCACGCTCGACCATGAACCCGGCGTCGGCGATTTCGCGCCCTACCACGCCGTGGTCTGGGCGCTCAGTCCGCCGCCGTCTTTCGCCCGATCATCTCGATCCAGCTGGCCAGCGTCGGCGCTTCGGCGAGCTCCAGGGGCGTGATCTCGGCGCCCTCCGCACGCCACCGCTCCACCAGGCTCATGATGCGGATCGAGTCAAGGCCGTGGTCCAGCAGGTTGGCCGAGGAATCGATGTTCTCGGGTGCTTCGCCGAGCAGTCTCGCGACGTCTGCGCGCAGCCGATCCGCGTCCAATGCAGATCCTGCCTTCTCCTGGGCCATGCGGCCTCCCAATCAGTCTGATGTGGACAATGCGGCGGCCGGTGCTTCAGGGCAACGGATTTCCGCCATCTATGCCGATGTGGGTGACGAGCCGCGCGCCACGAGGCGATGTTAGGTTAGCCTAACCTTTCCATCAAGGGGAAGAGTGGTCACCGCCCTTGCCGTTCGGCCGTCTCTGGCGATCCGCACGATCTCGGTGGCGAAGGCGTCTTCGGCGGTGAACGCGTCGCCGCCGAGGTCGGCCCCTGGCGGCGCAGGTTCGCCTGCACGGTGCCAACACCTCACTTGATCTGGGCGCCGGCTCCCCGAACTGGCCGGGCTCTGGTGGTTCCCGACCCGGGAGCCACTGCGCCCGCCACCGCGGCCGCCCTCGCATCAGGGCGGAGCGTGGCGGGCTTTGGGGCGCATCGCCCGAATAGGTCTATACGTCCGCTTGAGGGATCGCTATGTTAGGCAAGGCTTACCTAACTACAAGGAGGATCGGAGTGGCGCTGCCGGAGAGCTGGCCAGGCGTGGCCGGGAAGAACGCGCTGGTCACAGGTGCAGGCCGTGGCATCGGTGCGGCCGTGGCACGTGCGTTCGCCGACGCGGGTGCCACCGTGGCCGCCGTCGACGTCGACGCCGAGGGCTTGACCAAGCTGGCCGCCCAGTGCGCCGATCGGGTGATACCGTTCCCCGCCGATGTCACGGATGTGGCGGCGGTCGACGCGACGATCGCAGCGGCCGAGGATCGACTGGGCCCGCTGGACATCGGTGTGTCGGTCGCCGGGATCCTGCGCCCGGCAACGGTCTGCGAGACCTCTGACGAGGACTGGGCGGCGACCTTCGCGGTGAACGTCACCGGCGTGTTCACGGTGCTGCGGGAACTGGCCCGGCGGATGACCGGGCGAGGGCGCGGCACGCTGGTCACCGTCGGCTCCAACGCGGCGGGCGTCCCCCGTACCGGGATGGCCGCCTACGCCGCATCCAAGGCGGCGGCGACCATGTTGACCCGGTGCCTCGGGCTCGAAGTGGCGGGCGCGGGCGTGCGCTGCAACACGGTTTCCCCCGGATCCACCGACACCGCCATGCTGCGCCTGCTGGGAACGGACGAGAACGCGGAGAGCCGGGTGCTGTACGGCGACCCGGACAGCTTCCGGGTGGGTATTCCGCTCGGTCGGGTCGCCGAACCGGCGGACATCGCGGACGCGGTGCTGTTCCTGGTCTCCGACCACGCCCGGCACATCACGATGCAAAACATCTACGTCGACGGGGGCGCCACCCTGCGGGCGTGACCGGACCCCCACCCATCCCAATTTAGGTTAGGCTAACCTAACCTAATCAATGGAAAGGAACCTTTCCTGTGTCGGTATCCGCGCAGGCGCGCCCCCGCCCCGTCTACCGCGCCGCCGACCTGCTGGCCGCGTATCTGCCCGGCTCGTACTACTTCTCCTCGACTCGTGGCACTCTGCTCGCCGACGGGGTGGACGCCGTGGTCGGCGGCTCCCCTGGGAATCGGGCGAGCGCGGCCGCGGCGGCGCTGGCCGAGGTGGCGACGGTCGGCGGTGCGGCGGGTCAGGTGGTGATCGGCGCACTCGGGTTCCGCCCGGAGGCGCCGGCCACACTGGTCGTCCCGTCAGTGGTGCGGCGCGCGGGCGCGCCCGTCGACGCTCCTTTGCCCGACGCGCCCGCGCGACGCTGGTCCATCAGCCCCCGGCCGGAGCCCAGCTGCTACACCGACGCCGTGCGCCGTGCGCTGGCGTTAATAGACGGCGGCGAGCTGAGCAAAGTGGTGCTGGCCCGCGGCCTCGAACTGACCGCGGACGGGCCGGTCTCGGTGCCCGCACTGCTGACCCGCCTGGTACGCGCGGACCCTTCCGCGCACGCGTTCGCCATGGACGTCAGCGCACCCGGCGACCCCGCGCCGCGCACCCTGGTCGGCGCGAGCCCCGAACTGCTGGTGTCCCGGCGCGGCGACCAGGTCGTGGCCAACCCGCTCGCCGGGTCGCTGCCCCGGTGCGCCGACGCCGCGGAGAACCGGCGGCGCATCGCCGCCTTGCTGGCGTCCGAAAAGGAAAGATCGGAACACGCGCACACGACAGCCGGGGTCGCTGACGTGCTCGGCCGGTTCTGCGTGGACCTGGACGTGCCCGCCCAGCCGTCGGTCATCGGGACACCGACCATGTGGCATCTGTCCACGAAGATCACCGGTACGCTCGCGACCCCTGCCGCTCCCGCCTCTTCCGCGCTGGGCCTGGCCGAGGCGCTGCATCCGACGCCCGCGGTCTGCGGGGTGCCGCCGGCCGCGGCGCGGGACGCCATCGCGGCGCTGGAACCGGCGGACCGCGGCTACTACGCGGGACTGGTCGGCTGGACCGACATCTCCGGGGACGGGGAGTGGGTCGTCACCATCCGCAGCGCCGAAGTGTCCGAGCGGATCGTGCGGCTGCACGCGGGCGCGGGCATCGTCTCCGGCTCCGACCCGGACAAGGAACTCGACGAGACGACAGCGAAGTTCCAGACCCTGCTGCGGGCGCTCGGACAGGGGGCGCAGGCGTGAGCGCGAACGTCGTCACGTGGCCGCCGGAGACCGCCGCCCGCTACCGGGCGGCCGGCTACTGGCGCGGCCAGACCTTCGGAGCGCTGCTCACCGCGCTGGCGGCAGCCCATGCCGAGCGGACCGCGGTGGTCGGCGGCGAAACCCGGTGGACCTACGCCGAACTGGATGAACGCGCACACCGCATCGCCGCAGGCCTCGCCGAGTCCGGGGTTCGGGCGGAGGATCGCGTCGTAGTGCAACTGCCGAATGTGCCGGAATTCCTGCCCGTGGTGTTCGGGCTGTGGCGGCTGGGCGCGTGGCCGGTGTTCGCGTTGCCCGCGCACCGCGACAGCGAACTGCGGCACATCGCCGAACAGGCGGAAGCGGTCGCGGTGATCACGGTCGGCGAGCACGAGCGGCACGACCACGCGGCCACCGCGCGCACGGTGGCCGGAGCGGTGCCGTCGCTGCAGGCGGTTCACGTGGTCGGCTCGGCGGAGTTCAGCGACCTGTCCGCCGCGCAGCCCCGCGAGTTGCCCGACCCGGACCCGGCCGAAGTGGCGTTCCTGCAACTGTCCGGGGGCACCACCGGTCTGCCGAAGCTGATCCCGCGCACTCACGACGACTACCTCTACAGCGTGCGGGAGAGCATGCGCATCTGCGCGCTGGCCCCGGACAGCGTGTACCTCGCCGCGTTACCAGTCGCGCACAACTACCCGCTCAGCTCGCCGGGGGTGCTCGGGGCGCTGCACGCCGGCGCCAAGATCGTGCTGGCACCGCACCCGGACGCCGACACCGTGTTCGCGCTGATCGAGGCGGAACGGGTGACGATCACCGGCGTGGTGCCGCCGCTGGCCGCGGCCTGGGTGCAGGCGGCGGGACGCACCGGCCACGACCTGTCCTCCCTGGACGTTCTGCTGGTCGGCGGTGCCAAGTGCGGGAGGGAACTGGCCGAACGGATCGGGCCCGCGCTGGGCTGCCGGTTGCAGCAGGTATTCGGCATGGCCGAGGGGCTGGTCTGCTACACCCGCCTGGACGACCCGGACGAGCTCGTGCTGGGCACCCAGGGCCGGCCGATATCGCCGGACGACGAGATCCGCGTGGTCGACCCGGACAACCCGCTGGCCGCGTCCACCGACGTGGTGCCCGAAGGTGCGGTCGGCGCGCTGCTCACCAGGGGCCCCTACACCATCCGCGGCTACTACCGCGCGGTCGAGCACAACAAGGTCGCGTTCACCCCGGATGGCTTCTACCGCACTGGGGACCTGGTGCGGCGCACCGCGACCGGGCACCTGGAGGTGGTCGGCCGGGCCAAGGAGCAGATCAACCGGGGCGGTGAGAAGGTCGCCGCCGAAGAGGTGGAGAACCACCTGATGGCGCATCCGGACGTGCTCGACGCGGCCGTCGTCGCGGTCCCTGACGCCTACCTCGGTGAGCGCACCTGCGCCTACGTGGTGCCCGCGGACGGTGCGGCGCCGACCGGGGTTCAACTGCGCAAGTTCGTGCGCGAGCGCGGGGTGGCCGCGTTCAAGGTGCCCGACCTGGTGCGCGTGGTGGACGCGTTCCCGGTCACCGGGGTCGGCAAGACCAGCAAGCGGGATCTGCGGGCGGCGCTGACCGCCCACGAAAGGGAAAGGTGAGCGATGTCCTTGCCGAAGATCGCACCGTATCCGCTACCGGTGGCGGCCGAACTGCCCGACGGCCGGGTGCACTGGCCACTTGAGCCGGCGCGGGCGGCTTTGCTGGTCCACGATGCCCAGCGCTACTTCCTTGCTCCCTACGCCGGGTCGCCGATCCCCGAGCTGACGACCAATACCGCACGCCTGCTGGCCGCGGCGCGCACGGCCGGGGTGCCGGTGTTCTACACCGCGCAGCCGGGCCGCCAACCCGCCGCCGACCGCGGGCTGCTCACCGAGTTCTGGGGACCGGGCATCGGCGCCGTCATCGACGACGACCCGCGCGCCGCCGACATCGTGACCGAGCTCGTACCGGAACCCGTGGACACGGTGCTGGTGAAGTGGCGCTACAGCGCGTTCCAGCGCAGCACGTTCCACGAAGCGCTCACCGCGCGGGGGCGCGATCAGCTGCTGATCACCGGCGTGTACGCGCACATCGGCTGCCAGGCCACGGCCGTCGAGGCGTTCATGCGCGACATACGCCCCTTCTTCGTCGCCGACGCGGTCGCCGACTTCTCCCGCGCCTGGCACGACAGGGCCTGCGAGTACGTGGCGCAGCGTTGCGGCGTGGTCACCACCACCGCCGACGCGCTCTCCGCGCTGTCCGTGCCCGCCCGGACGGGGGTGAACCAGTGACCGGGCATCTGGCCAGAATCGCCGAGGTGCGGGCGGGCACCGTGCCCGCGAAGGTCCGCTACCCGATCCGCGTCTGCGCGGCCGAGGTGCTTCGCACCGGCATGATCGGTGCGGGCCTGGTGCGGGTCACGCTGGGCGGGCCGGGCGTCGACGGGTTCGAGTCGCACGCGCCGGACGAGCACATCAAGCTGATCTTCCCTGAGGACGACGGCAGCCTGCGGCTGCCCGAGCCCGACGGCGACCTGCTGCGCTGGCCGCGGCCGGCGCCGACGTCACGCGAGTACACGGTGCGCCGCTACGACCCGGTCAACCGGGAACTCGACATCGACATCGCACTGCACGGCGCCGGAGGCACCGAAGGGCTCGGCGCCGCGTGGGCGCGGTCGGTGCGCCCGGGTGAGATCGTCCACGTCGCGGGCCCGCCCGGCGGCCTGATCGTGCCGCCCTACGACCGCTACCTGCTCGGCGGCGACATCACCGCGCTGCCCGCGATCGCGCGGCGGGTGGAGGAACTGCCCCGTACGGCCCGCGGCTGGGCGTTCATCGAGGTCGCCGACGCCCGGGAGGAGATCGAGCTGGACCCGCCGGAAGGGGTCGAGGTGTGCTGGCTGCATCGCGGCGCCGCCGCGCCCGGCACCATCGGCCTGCTCGCTGACGCGGTGCGGCAGGTCGAGGTCCCGCCGGGCGAACGGGTGTACGTGTGGCTCGCCGGTGAAGCCGGGGTGCTCAAGCCGCTGCGTCGCTGGGTCCGCGACGACCTAAAGCTGCCCAGGGCCGACTACGACATCACCGGCTACTGGAAGCGCGGCGTCGCCGATTTCGACGAGGACCCATGAGCACGAAACCCACCACTGACCCCAGCAACCCCCACGACCAAGGAAGAACCATGCCTGTCTCCACCCGGGGCCTCTCCACCCGGTTCCGTATCGCGGGCGCTCTGGCGCTCGCGGCCGTGCTGGCCGCCGGTTGCGGCTCGAGTGACGCCGACACCGGCGGCGACGCCGGACCCACCAGGAAGTTCGTCGCGGACAACGGCACCATCACCATCCCGGCCAATCCGAAGCGGGTGGTGGCCACCGGTTACGCGGTGCCCGCGCTGCTCGACTCGGGCGCTCCGCTGGTAGGCATCGCCACCTGGCAACGCGGCCTGCCGATGATGGGCGCCGCGGAACGCAAGCACTACGACGATATCCCCAAGATCGCCGGTGAGTCCGCCGCGGAGACCAACTACAACGCGATCGCGAAGGCGGACCCTGATCTGATCGTCATCGGGGTGCCGAAGCCGGCGCTCGCCGACATCAACATGAAGCGCCTGGAGTCCATCGCACCGGTGGTGACGCTCGGCCCGTCGGTGCCCAAGGCATGGCGGGAACTGTCCCGCAGGCAGGCTGACGCGGCGGGCGCGCTCAAGGGCTTTGACGCCTCCCGGACCGCGTACGAGCTGAAGGCCAAGCAACTGGTCGAGAAGTACAAGTCCGTACTGCCCAAGCTGAAGCTCGGGCACGTCGGTGCCTACGGCGAGGTCGCCAAGGGCACCTTCCAGCGCGAGTTCCAGGGTTCGTGGGGCACCAACGTGGCGCAGGACATGGGCGCCAACTACTACGGCACGGTCAAGGTCGAGGGCAAGGGCTCCAGGTCCGTCAGCGAGTATCCGTCGATCGAGGAGCTGCCCGACGCTTTCGCGGAGGCCGACGCGATCACCTATTCGGTCAAGGCGGACGGCTCGGTGCCGCCCCCGGTGCAGTCCGTCCTGGACTCGCCGCTGTGGAAGAACCTGCCCGCTGTCAAGGCGGGCAAGGTCTTCCCGCTGCGATACACCGAAGCCGCGACTTACCGGGAGGCGGAGATGACGCTCGACGCGGCTGACAAGGCCTTCGCTCCCCTGCTCAAATGACGGCCACGGCGACTGCGGTCGACCGCACCGGTTCGAAGTGGGGTGCGCGGCCGCTTCTGCTGCTCGCCGGGCTCGTTGCGCTGGCCACGGTCATGGTGGTCAGCGTGGGAGTGGGCGCGCACTTCATCGGGCCGGTCGCGGCACTGCACGCGTTGTTCGGGAGCGGCGAAGCGAACGACGTTGCCGTGGTCCGCGACATCCGGCTGCCGAGGGGGGTGCTGGCCATCGAGGTCGGTGCTGCGCTCGCCGTGTCCGGGGTGCTGGTGCAGGTGCTGTCGCGTAACCCGCTCGCCGAACCGGGAGTGCTGGGCGTCACCTCCGGCGCCGGGTTCGCGATCAGCGTCGGGTCCGCCCTCGGGCTCACCGTGAACGCGCTCGGCGAACTGCTGGCGGCCGTGGTCGGCGCGGTGGCGGCGGCCATGCTGGTCACCGCGGTGGGCCGGCGTTCCCCGCTGCGCATGCTGCTGGCCGGAATGGCTCTCAGCTCCGTGCTGACCGGCCTCACGCTGGGCATGCGGCTGATCTCGCCGACGGTGTTCGACAAGTACCGGTTCTGGTCGATCGGTTCGCTGGCCGGCCGGGAACAGGCACCGAACACGGTGCCGCTGCTGGTGATCGCGGTCGCGGTGGTCGCGGCGTTACTGCTGAGCCGCCAGTTGGCGGCCGTCGCACTGGGCGAGGCGGTGGCGCACACCCTCGGCGTGAACGTGACGCGGGTGCGGCTGGTCACATTGGTGCTGATCACCGCCTTGGCGGGGGCGGCGACCGCGATCGCCGGTCCCATCCTGTTCGTCGGCCTGATCGTGCCGCACCTGGTGCGCCGGGCCGCGGGCGGCTCGGTGCCGTGGCTGATCGGGTTCGCCGCCGTCCTCGGTCCGGTCCTGCTGCTGGCCGCCGACACCTCCGCCCGGGTGCTGCTGACCAATGGTGAGGTGCCGGTGGCCATCGTCACGGCCTTCCTTGGCGGACCCGCCCTGATCTGGGCGGTACGGCGGTATGGGGTGGCACAACTGTGAGTGCGACCGGAACCGCCCTCGTGCTGCGCCGGGGCCGCTTCTCTGTCCTGGTGGAACGCCGGACGCTGGTGTTCACGGTCGTGATGCTGGTGCTGATGCTCGCGATCGGGTTCACCGCGCTGTGCTACGGCGCCGGCTGGACCAGCCCCGCGCGGGTGTTCGCCGCGCTGAGCGGGCAGCGCGGCGGCCCGAACGTGATGATCCGGGAGTGGCAGCTGCCGAGGGTGCTCGCCGCCGTGGTGTTCGGCGCGGCGCTCGGCACCGCGGGCGCCGTCTTCCAGAACGTCACCCGTAACCCGCTGGGCAGCCCGGACGTGATCGGCCTTGACGCGGGCGCCTACACAGGCGCGCTGGTCGCCATCACCGTCCTGTCCGGCACGCCGGCCCAGCTGACCGCCGGCTCCGTGCTGGGCGGCCTCACCGCCGCGGCCCTGGTCTACCTGCTCGCGATGCGCGGCGGGGTTTCCGGGCTGCGGCTGATCGTGATCGGCATCGCGGTCAACGCCATGCTCACCGCGATCAACTCGTGGATCGTGCTGCGTGCCGAACTTGAGGTGGCGATCGCCGCCGTCGGCTGGAGCGCGGGCTCGCTCAACGGGCTCGGCTGGGAGCACGTGCGCATCCCGTTCTGCGTCATCGGGGTGCTGCTCGCCGTGCTGGTGACCCGGGCGCCGGCGCTGCACCAGGTGGCGCTGGGCACCGAGGTCGCGGTCGGAACGGGAGTGCGGACGGAGTCGCTACAGGTGCAGCTGGTACTGATCGGGGTCGGTTGCACGGCCACCGTGACCGCCGCCGCCGGGCCGATCGTGTTCGTCGCTCTGGCCGCACCGCAGATCGGGCGGCGCCTTGCCCGTACCTCCGGCATCGGTCTGCTGCCGGCGGCGCTGACCGGCGCGGTGCTGCTGCAATCGGCCGACCTGCTCGCCCAGCTGCTGCTCTCGCCGGTATCACTGCCGGTCGGCGTCGTCACCACCGCCATTGGCGGTTGTTATCTGATCTGGCTGCTCAGCAAGGAGGTGCGGAGCGGATGACCAGCCGCCTCACAGCACGGGACCTGGCCCTCAGCTACGGCGACCGGGTGGTGTCCACCCGGCTCTCGGTCGACGTCCCGGACGGCGCACTCACCGCGGTCGTCGGCCCGAACGCGTGCGGCAAGTCGACCATGCTGCGCGCGCTCGTGCGGCTGCTGCGGCCCGTTGAGGGCACGGTGACCTTCGACGGCACCGACATCAGCACCATCCCGGCCAAGCGGTTCGCCCGGTCGGTGGCGTTCCTGCCGCAGGAGCCCTCGGCGCCCGACGACATCCGGGTGCGCCAGCTCGTCGCGCGGGGCCGGTTCCCGCACCAGTCGCTGTTCAGCGGGTGGTCCGAGGCGGACCAGGAAGCGGTGACCGAGGCGATGACCGCGGCCGAGATCACCGACCTCGCCGAGCGCCTCGTGCAGGAGCTGTCCGGTGGGCAGCGGCAGCGCGTCTGGGTGGCCATGGCGCTCGCCCAGCGGACCCCGTATCTGCTGCTGGACGAACCGACCTCGTTCCTGGACATCACGCACCAGTACCAGTTGCTGGCCTTGCTGGGCCGGCTGCGCGACGAGGGCCGCACGGTGATCGCGGTCCTGCACGACGTCAACCAGGCGTGCCGGTTCGCCGACCACGTGATCGCCATGAAGAGCGGCGCGGTGGTCGCCGAGGGCGCACCCGCCGACATCGTGGACGCCGCGCTGATCAAAGAGGTGTTCGACCTGCCGTGCCTGGTCGTACCGGACCCGGTGACCGGCACGCCGATGGTCGTTCCCACCGTGGTTCGAGGGAGCAACGCATGACCGACCTGCCCCTGACCGGCGCGCAGCTGGGCATCTGGCACGCTCAGCGGCTGGAACCGGACTCGCCGTACTACGTGGTCGGTGACGTGGTGGAGATCACCGGCCGCGGGCCCGTCCACGTGGGTGCGCTGACCAAGGCGATCTGGGCGACCACCGAGGAGGCGGAGAGCCTGCGGCTGCGGGTGCGCGACACCCCGGACGGGCCGCGCCAGACGGTGTCCACCGATGCGGTGCCCGCGCCACGGGTGATGGACCTGCGCGCCGAGGCGGACCCGCCGGCCGCGGCGCGGGCGCGCATCGACGAGCTGCGCTGGCAGGCGGCCGACGAGTGCCGGGGGATGGTGGACCGGCGGTTGTCCAGCCACACCGTGCTCCGCTTGTCCGATACGGAGGTCTGGTACACCCAGCTCGGCCACCACCTGGTGATCGACGGCTACACCGCGGCCATGCTGAACCGCCGTATCGCCGCGCACTACACGGCCCTGGTACGCGGTGAACCGGTGCCGCCGTGCCCGTTCGCCGCGTTCGCCGACCTGGTCGCCGCGGACGCCGACTACCAGGTGAGCGACCAGCTCACCAAGGACCGGGCGTACTGGACGGACCGGTTCACTCCGCTGCCAGATCTCGGCGACACCGGCCATGCCTCGGGCCCACCAGAGCGGACCGTGGCAGCCAGCACGGTGCTGCCCGCGGAGCGGCTGGCCGAGTTGAAGACATACGCCGAGCGGATCGGGTCGACCTGGGGTGAAGTACTGATCGCGGGTTACACCGCGTTCCTGCACCGGGTGCTCGGCCGCGACGACATGGTGCTCGCGATGCCGTTGATGTGCAGGTTCGGCCGGGCACTGCGCACTCCGGCCATGACAGTGAACGTGCTGCCGCTGCGGGTGCGGGTGCATAAGACCGACACGCTCCCGGAGCTGACCGCGCGGGTGGCCGAGGCGTTGCGGGAAATGCGGGTGCACCAGCGTTACCGGGGCGAGAACCTGCCGCGGGACCTCGCGGTGCCGGGCGCCGGGGCGTTGCTGCATGGCCGGGGCATCAACCTGAAGGCGTTCGACCTCACACTGGACTTTGCCGGAAGCTCCGGCGACATGCGCAACATCGCCGGTGGCCCGCCGGAGGACCTGGGGCTGAGCGTGCTCCCGACCGCGGGCGGAGGGCTCTCCCTGGGGTTCGAGGTGGACGCCCGGACCCACGACCAGGCGGGGGTCGACGCGCGACTCACCGGGTTGCTGACGCTGCTCGACACGCTGACCGGGCCGGACGAGCCGACCATCGGCACCGCGGACCTGGTGCCCGCCGACGTGAGGGCGGCGCTGCTCGGCAGCTGGACGACCCCGGCGGTGCCCGGGCGGCCGACTCCGGTCCCGGACCTGCTCGACGCCCTGCCCAGGGAACAGACGGTGCTGGTGCACGGGGAGCGGCGGGTCACCGCGGGGGAACTCGCCGACCGGGTGCATCGGCTGGCGTGGCGCCTGCGCGCGCGGGGCGTCGGCGCGAACGACGTGGTAGCGCTGGAGTTGCCGCGTTCGGTGGAGTTCGTGGTGGCGCTGCTCGCCGTGCTCGACGCCGGAGCGGTGTTCCTTCCGCTGGACGTGGTCCAGCCGGCGCGGCGGACCCGCGAGCTGGTGGCCGAGTCCGGCGCCGCGCTCGTCCTGACCCCCGACGACCTCGCCGAGGACCGCCCCGGATCCACTCCGGATTCCGTCCCGGATCGACGGCCGGGCGACGGCGGATACCTGATCTTCACGTCCGGGTCGACCGGGCGGCCCAAAGGGGTGCTGGTCCCCGCGCACGCGCTCGCCGAACTGGTCCACCGGCAGCGGGCGACCACGATCGCCGAAGCCGAGCGCGGGGCCGGCCGACGGCTGCGTGTCGCGCACACGTACTCATTCGCCTTCGACTCCGCGCTCGACCAGCTCACATGGCTGCTGTGCGGGCACGAACTACACCTTTACGACAGCGACACCGCACGTGACGCCGACTCCCTGCTGGCCGTGTTCGCGCGGGACCGCATCGACGTCGTGGACACCACGCCGTCCATGGCCGCTCCGCTGGTGGACCGCGGCCTGCTCGACGGCGCCCGGCGCCCGGTCCTGCTGGTCCTCGGCGGCGAGGCCACCCCGCCCGCGCTGTGGCAGCGGGTGCGCGACTCGGGGGTGCCCGCCGTCAACATGTACGGCCCCACCGAGGCCGCGGTGGACGCTGCGAGCGCACCGGTCACGGGACCGGCGCCGATGATCGGGACCGCGGTGCCCGGCACCCGTGCCTACGTGCTGGACGAGGCGTTGCGCCCGGTGCCGCCGGGCGCGGTCGGCGAACTCTACCTGGCTGGACCGCACCTGGCGTTCGGCTACCTCGGCCAGACCGGCCTCACCGCGGAGCAGTTCGTCGCGGACCCGTTCGGCGCCCCCGGCGACCGCATGTACCGCACCGGAGACCTGGTCCGCTGGCAGCGTGAGCTGGAATACCTCGGCAGGCGCGACGACCAGGTGAAGGTGCGCGGCCACCGGATCGAGCTGGGCGAGGTGGAGGCCGCGCTCGGCACGGTTCCCGGTGCCCGCGCGGCCGCGGCGGCGGTCCGCGGCACCCGGTTGGTCGGTTACGTGGTCGGCGAGGTCGACGGCGACGCTGCGAGGTCGTGGCTCGCCGAACGATTGCCCGAGCACCTGGTGCCGTCGGCGGTGGCGGTGCTGGCGTCGCTGCCGGTCACCCCGAACGGCAAGCTGGACCGCAGGGCGTTGCCCGAGCCTTCCCGCACCGGCAGCGGCCGGTCACCGACCACGAAGCCCGAGAGAGTGCTGTGCGCGGTGATCGGCGAGGTGCTGGACGTGCCCGGGGTCGGCGTGGACGACGATTTCTTCGTCCTCGGCGGCGACAGCATCACCGCGATCGGGGTGAGCGGCAAGCTGCGCGAACACGGCTTCGACCTGCGCCCGCGCGACCTACTGGCCCGCCGCGACTTCGCGTCCCTCGCGGCGATGGTCCGGCCGCTGCGCGCCGACCACGGGAGCGACGAGCCCGACGAGCCGCTCGGCGACGTCCCGGCACCGCCGATCGTGCGGGTGTTGCTGGACGGTAACCCGGACCGCGCGGCCATCGCCGGGTACGCGCAGTGGACCGTGGTCGAGCTGGACCAGGACGTGCCGCTGGACCGGCTTCGCGCGGCCGTGCAGACCCTGCTCGACCACCATGACGCGCTTCGCCTGCGCATCGACCCCCTGACCGTGCCGCCGCCCGGCTCGGTCACCGCGGTCGTCACCGAGACCGCCTCGGCCGACGAACCGGCGGACGTCGTCGCGCGCCGGCTGGCAGGCGAGCTCGACCCGGTCGCGGGCGACCTGGTCCGGGTGGCCGCGCTGCGCGGCCGATTGCTGGTCGTGGTACACCACCTGGCGATCGACGGCGTTTCGTGGCGGGTGCTGCTGCCCGACCTTCGCGCGGCGTGCGCGGGTGCGCCGCCGACCCGGGTCACCACCTCGTGGCGAGCCCACGCTCTACGGTTGGCCGAACAGGGCACGGCGGGCACCCGGCGTGGCGAACTGCCACACTGGCGGACCGCGTTGCGCCAAGCCCACCTCGGCGAGCGCGGGCTGGACCAGCGCCTCGACACCGTGGCCACGGCCATCGAGACCACCGACGTGGCCTCGGCCGATACAACCGCCGCCCTGCTCACCGCCCTGCCCGCCGCGTACCGCGCAGGAGTGGACGACGTCCTGCTGGCCGTACTCGTGCTCGCGCTGCGGTTGTGGCGCGAGCACGGCGTGGACACCGAGACGGTCACGGTGGAACGGCACGGGCGCGAGGGCGAGCACGACGTCGCCCGCACGATCGGCTGGTTCACCGCGGAGCACCCGGTGCGGGTGCCCGCCGACGCCGTCCACGCTGACGCGGATCTGACCGACGCGCTGGCCGGTGGACCGGCCGCCGGACGGCTGCTGCGCGCGGCGATGACCGCCGGCGGCGCCGTGCCCGGCGACGGTCTCGGCTACGGCGTCCTGCGCTACCTCGACCCCGAGGTCCGGGGGGTGGAACTGACCGGTCCGCCGCCGGACGTGCTGCTCAACTACCTGGGCCGGTTCGCGCCGGTACCTGGCTGGCGCCCGGTCGGCGAGAACCCGTTCTCGGTGTGCGAATCCGAGGCCAAAGCACTGGAGCAGGTGCTCGCGGTGAACTGCTTCGTGCGCGAGGCCGACCGCCCGCTGCTCGCGGTGGAGTGGACGGCGGCGGGCCGGGTGCTGCCCGCGACCGCGGTCGAGGCGCTGGTCGAGGCGTGGCGCACCGCGCTGGCCGCCTTCACCGAGCATGCCGCACGGGTCGAGCGAGACGGCCCCGCGGCCGAGGTGCTGCCCGCCACCGCGTTGCAGGCCGGGCTCGCGTTCCACAGTGCGGTCCGCGACGACACCGACACCGACGCCGACGTCTACGTGGTCCAGGCGGTCAGCCACCTGCGCGGCACGCTCGATCCGGATCGGATGCGGGCGGCCGCCACACAGCTGCTGCGCACCCATCCCGCGTTGCGGGCGTATCTGGAGACCACCGGGTCCAGCGCGGTCGTCCAGGTGATACCCGCGCAGGTGGCGCTGGACTTCCAGGCCGTGACGGCGCGGCCGGAGGAGTTCGCCGAGCACTGCCGGGCCGAGCACCGGCACCCGTTCGACCCGGGAACGCCGCCGCTGATCCGGTTCCTGCTGTGCACACTCGGCCCGGACGAGCACCGGCTGGTGATCACCCTCCATCACGCGCTGCTCGACGGCTGGTCGATGCCGCTGGTCGGCCGCACCCTCCTCGCCATCTACCACGAGCTGAGCGGCGGCCCTGCCGCCCCGGTGGCGCCGCCGCTGGCCGACTACCACCGGGTGCTGGCCACCCGCGACCACGAGGCGGGTCTCGCGGCCTGGCGGGACGCGCTGGCCGGGCTGGAATCCGGCACCCACCTCGCCCCGGCCGCCGCGAAGTCCGCTGTGACGCGACCGGAGCGGATCGCGGTCCCGCTCGGCGCCGAGTTCACCGCCCGGCTGCTCGCGTTCGCCCGCGACCGCGGGGTCACCCCGGCCGCGGTGTTCAACACCGTGTGGGGGCTGCTGCTCGGCAGGCTGACCGGTCGGCAGGACGTGGTGTTCGGCTGCCCGGTGTCCGGCCGCCCGGCCGACGTGCCCGAGGTGGCGCGGATGGTCGGCCAGCTCGGCAACACGGTCGTGGTGCGGGTGCGGGCCGCGCCGGGCGAGACCGCCGCCGCCGTGCTGGACCGGGTGCACACGGAATCCACCGCACTGACCGAACACCACCACGTCGGGCTTCCCGACGTACAGCGCGCCACCGGGCTCGGTGACCTGTTCGACACCATGCTGGTGATGGAGAACTTCCCGCTCTCCAGCCGCCACCGCGAGACCATCGCACCGGGCATCGAGCAGACCGGTGTGGACATCACCGACGCGACGCACTACCCGCTGACCGTGATCGTGCTGCCCGGTGAGGAGTTCACCATCGGGCTCGGCTACCAGCGGCACGCGTTCGACGAGGCGACAGTGCACCGGTACGGCCGCTGGCTGCGGGCGCTCCTGCACGAGCTGGTCGCCGATCCGGACCGCCCGGCGGCGGCACTGCCGGTGCTCGACGCCGACGAACGCGCCGAGGTGCTGCGGTTCGGGGCCGGCCCGGAACCGCGCAGGCCTGCGGGCGGCGCGCTTGAGGAGTTCGACACGTGGGTGCGCCGCACCCCGGACGCCGAAGCCGTGGTGTGCCGGGACCGCTCGCTCAGCTACGCCGAACTGGACCGCGCCGCCAACCGGCTGGCCAACGCGCTGCTGGCCGCCGGAGTGCGGCCGCAGGACACCGTCGCGGTACTGCTGGACCGCGACGTTGAGCTGGTCGTCGCGCTGTTCGGCGTCCTCAAGGCCGGGGCCGTGTACGTGCCGATGGACCCGGAGTACCCTGCGGACCGGCTGGCCTACATGATCGCCGACATCGGGCCGGCCGCTGCGGTGTCCGCGTCGGGCGTCGAGGGGCTGCCGACCATCGATCCGGCCGACCTCACCGGTCCGTCCACGTGGGACGCGGACCCGGTCGCCGCGCGCCGCGCTGTCACCGACGACTCGCTCGCCTACGTGATCTACACCTCCGGCACCACCGGCAGGCCCAAAGGCGTCGCGGTGCCGCACAGCGGCGTGCCCAGCCTGGTGGCGTTGCAGGAGGACGTGGTCGGCATCGGCGCCGGCGAGCGCTACCTGCACTTCGCCTCAACCAGTTTCGACGTGGCGTTCTGGCAGTTCATGCTCCCGTTGCTGTCCGGCGGAACCTCGGTGATCGCGCCCGCGGAGGTACGGGTGCCCGGCGGCGAACTGCTCGACTACGTGCGCCGCCATCGGGTGACCGGGCTGAACCTGCTGCCGTCGTTCCTGGCCGCCATGCCCGACGACGCGACCGTCAGCGCGGACGTGTTCTTCGTCGTCGGCGCGGAACGCCTGGATCCGGCATTGGCCGCCCGCTGGGGTGCCCGCCGCACACTGTTCAACGCGTACGGCCCCACCGAGGTCACCATCAACTCGGTCACCTGGCGCTACGCGCCGGACGACCCCGGGCCGCTGCCGATCGGGCTACCCGATCCGATGGTGCGCGCCTACGTGCTGGACAGCGGCCTGCAACCGGTCGGGGTCGGCGTGACCGGTGAGTTGTACCTCGCGGGACCGAAGCTGGCGCGCGGTTACGTCGGCCGCCCCGGGATCACCGCCGAGCGGTTCGTCGCCGACCCGTTCGGCCCCCCGGGGGAACGCATGTACCGCACCGGCGACCTGGTGCGCTGGCGGCCCGATGGGAACCTGGTATTTCTCGGCCGCGTGGACCACCAGGTGAAGCTGCGCGGGTTCCGCATCGAGCTGCCCGAGATCGAGACGGTGCTCGGGCAGCACCCGTCGGTGCGGGCCTGCGCGGTCGTGGTGCGCGCGGACCGGCTGGTCGCCTACGTGATACCGGTGGACGGCGCCGAACCCGACCCGGTGGCGTTGCGTACGCACCTGGCCGCGACACTGCCCGATCACATGGTACCGGCTGCCTACGTACCGCTGGATCGGCTGCCGCTCGGCCCGAGCGGCAAGCTGAACGCCGCGGCGCTGCCCGACCCCGTGTCGCGCCCCAGCGCACCGGCCAGGGAACCGGCGACCGGGACCGAGGCCGCGGTGCTGCGGGTGTTGCGCACCGTCCTCGGCACCGATGACCTTGGCCCGGACGACGGGTTCCTGGAACACGGCGGGGACAGCATCGCGTCCCTCCGGGTGGTGTCGATGATCCGGCACGCCGGCCTCACCGTCACCGCACGCGACGTGTTCGAGGGTGCGACGGCCGCCGGGATCGCCGCCCGAGTAGACCGCGCGGACACCGCGGAAGAGCCCCCCGCGCCGGCGGTCGGCGACGCGCCGCTGACCCCGGTCATGCGGGACCTGCTGCGCAGGGCCGGGGCCACCGCCACCCAGTTCTGCCAGTGGGTGCAGGTGTCGGTGCCGCCGGGCGGCGACGCGGCCCGCTGGCAAACCGCGCTGGACGCGGTGCTGGCCCGCCACGACGTACTGCGGGCGTACCTGGCCGACGATGTACTGCGCATCCCCGAGCCTGGCACGGTCACCGGCGCCGACGTTCTGACCGTGGTGCGCACCGACGATCCAGCGGCGGCGGTCGGCGACCGGCTGGCCACCGTGCGGGCGGCGATCGATCCGTACACCAGGCCCCTGCTGCGCGCGGTCGTGTTCGATGCGGGCCCGGACCGGCCGGCCAGGTTGCTGCTGGTGGCGCACCACCTCGTGGTGGACGCGGTGTCGTGGCGGATCCTGCTCGACGATCTGCGCCAGGCGTACGAGACCGGGCGGCCGCTGGTCCCGCACGGACAGTCGTTTCTCGGCTGGGCGCACGCGTTGCGGGCCGCCGACCATACCGACGAACTGCCGCACTGGCGGCGGGTCGCACAGGCACCTGTCACGCCGCTGTCGGTGGTTCCTGCCGACCCTGGGCGCGACACCATCGCCACGGCCCGCCATCACACACTGGCCATGGACCCGGCCGCCAGCCACGCGCTGGTGACCACGCTGCCCGCCGCCTACCGCACGACGGCGGACACCGTGCTGCTCACCGCGCTGGCCCGCGCAGTGGCCGCCTGGCGCGGCGGCGAGCGGGACCTGCTGGTGGCGCTGGAAGGTCACGGCCGCCCGGTGGAGGCCGACCTCGCGCAGACGGTCGGCTGGTTCACCGCGGTCTATCCGGCCCGGATCACCGCGGCCGGGGAGGCGCCGGCCGACGCGCTGCGCCGGGTCCGCGACCATCTGCGGGCCGCGGGCGACGGTCTTGGTGTGCCCGACGGTCTGGTCCGCCGCCCCGAGGTCAGGTGGAACTACCTCGGCCGGTTCGGCCCTTCCGCCGACGGGCCGTGGCAGAGCCCGCCGCACGCGGGGCCACTGGGGTCGGCGACCGGCGGTGCCGACGGCATGCCGCTGCCGTACCGGTTGATGGTCAGTGCGATGGTCGACGACCGCGTTCGGATCCGGTTCACCTGGCCCGCCGCGGTTTTCACCGACACCGAGATCGCCGAACTGGGCGACCACCTGTGTGCGGAGTTGGACTCTGCGGTCCGGGACCTGCCCGAGGCCCGGGAGATCGTGCCCCTGACCCCGTTGCAGGAGCTGATCCTGGCCCCGGCCCGCGGCGCGGCCGATCCGTACCCGATGCGGGTGGCGTTCACCGTGGCCGGACCGTTGGACGTGCCCGCGCTGCGGGCCGCCGCAGGCGCGCTGCTGCGCAGGCACCCCAACCTGGGCGCGGTGTTCCCCGCCGAGCACGACTTCCAGGTCATTCCGGCCGACCCGCGCCCGGACTTCCGCGCCGAGTTCACCGCGGACAGGTTCGATCTGTCAACGGGCCCGCTGTGGCGGCTCACGGTGGTGCCCGAGGGACCGGAACGGCACCAAGTGGTGCTGACCATCCACCGCCTGCTCTGTGACGCCTGGTCCGCGCCGCGTGTCGTCACCGAGTTGTTCGCGCTGTACGCCGGCAGGCCACTGCCCGAGCCAGTGCCGTTCACCCGTTACTCGCAATGGCTCGCTACCCGCGACCACGGGCGCGACCTGCGGGCATGGCGGGCCGAACTGGCCGCCCTGCCAGCCGGCGGGCACTTCCGGGTTACCGGGGTGGACCCGGCCGAGCCGGTGCTGTTCGACCTCGACGCCGCCGCCGTGGCCCGGCTGACCGAGACCGCCGCCCGCAACGGCGTCACCGCGGACACCGCTCTGCAGGGCGCATGGGCCGCCGTGCTGGCCAACCGGTCCGGGCGCGAGGACGTCCGGTTCGGCGTCATGGTGTCCGGGCGCGGCGCCGACCTGCCCGGGGTCGAGGAGATCATCGGTCTGCTGGCCAACACGGTCCCGGTGCGCGTCCAGCTGACCGGCACGGTCGCCGCCATGCTCGCCGATTTGCAGGCCCGCCGGCAGGCCATGCTGGAGCACCAGCACATCGGACTCACCGAACTGGCGGAACTCACCGGGATCGCCCCGGTGGTGGACAGCCTGGTGGTGTTCGAGAGCTACCCGCTGGACCCCGAATGGCTGCGCGAACCCGCGCCCGGACTCACCATCACGGACGTCGCGGTGCGCGAGCACACCCACCACCCGGTGACCGTCACCGTAGTGCCCCGCGGGGACGGCGGGTGGTCCGGTGTGCTCGGCCACCAGCGCGGCGTGCTGACCCGCACGCAGGCACAGGAGGTCGCCGACCGGCTCGTGGCGGTGCTGCGCACCCTGCCTGACCGGTTCGACGACGACGCCAAGGAACTTCTCCGATGAGCGAGATCGACGCGAAGCTGTGGCGGATCGCGTTCGTGCTGGTGCTCGGCACCGTGATGGCCACCCTGGACAGCACGATCGTGTCGGTCGCGGTCGCCGCGTTCGCCGACCGGTTCAGCGCGTCGGTCGCCGACGTCCAATGGGTGACCACCGCCTACCTGCTGGCCGTGGTCACCGCGGTGCCCGCGTCCGGCTGGCTGGCCGACCGGTTCAGCGGACGCCGCACCTGGCTCGTCGCGGTCGCCGCTTTCCTGGTGGCGTCACTGCTGTGCGGGCTGGCATGGTCGCTGCCCAGCCTGGTCGTCTTCCGCGTCCTGCAAGGGCTCGCGGGCGGCTTGTTGCCGCCGACCGGGCAGGCGCTGCTGGCCGGCATCGCCGGCCGCGAGCGGATCGGCCGGGTGATCGCGGTGGTCGGGGTGCTGCCGTTGCTGTCCCCCGTGCTCGGACCGCTGGTCGGCGGCGCGGTGCTGCACGCGGCGGGGTGGCGCTGGATGTTCCTGATCAACGTCCCGATCGGGGTGATCACGCTCGCGCTCGCGACCCGGCTGGTGCCCGCCGTGCCGCCGACGGCGACCGGTGCCCGGTTCGACTGGCGAGGCGCCGCGCTGCTGTCCCCCGGCCTTGCCGTGCTGGTGTTCGGATTGACCAGGGTCGCGCACGAAAGCCCGGCGTGGCAGGTGGTCGCGGCGCTGGTGGCCGGCGTGGCGATGCTCGCCGGATTCACCCTGCACGGCGTCCGGACCAAGGGCACCCCCCTGGTGGACCCACTCCTGTTCACCCGGCCACCGTTCGGCGTCGCGGCACTGGCGCTGCTGGCGTTGGGCGCTTCGGTGTTCGGCACAATGTTCCTGCTTCCGCTGTATCTACAGGGACCCGGCGAACTGTCGGCCTGGCAGACCGGAGTACTGCTCGCCCCGCAGGGGGTCGGGGCGGCCGCCGGGACCGTGCTGGTGATGCGGGTCGTGGACACGACGGCTCCGCGCACACTGGTCCTCGGCGGCATGGCGCTGGTCGCGGCCGGCACGGTCGCGTTCACCCAGCTCGGGCACGGGGTACCGGACGAGGTGGTCGCCGGTTCCCTCTTCCTGCGCGGGGTGGGCGCGGCCATGATCAGCACCCCGATCATGACGATCGTCTACCGCCGGGTGAGCCAGCCGCGGCTGCCGCGGGCGGCGGTCGCGCTGAACCTGCTCAGCACGCTCGGCGGCTCGATCGGTACGGCAGTGCTCGCCGTCGTCCTGCAAGCGAGGATCACGGCCCGCGCGGACCAGGCGGCGGCGTTCGGCGACGCCTTCTGCTGGGTGCTGGCTCTCATCGCTCTCGCCGCCGTCGCCGCGTCCACATTGCCACGCCAGGCGAGCGCCGGTGACGCTGATCACGAACAGAAGAGGGACACCACGGATGCTTGACCACGACTCGTTCCCCACGCCTGCCGACGTCACCGCCGACACACCGCTCGACCCGGCGCTGCGGACGGCGGTGTCCGCGCACCGCGAGACCATCGCCGGCGTGCTCGACCGGCGCGACCCGCGCCTCCTGGTGATCGTCGGGCCGTGTTCGGTGCATGACCCGGTGGCCGCACTGGACTACGCGCACCGGCTCGCCGACGCCGCCACACGCTTTGCCGACGATCTCGTCGTGGTCCTGCGCGCGTATCTGGAGAAACCGCGTACCGTCGCGGGCTGGGCGGGGCTGCTGCGCGATCCCACGCTGGACGGCGCGGGCGACATCGCCGGCGGCATCCGGGCAGGACGCGCCTTCCTGGTCGACGCCGCCCGCACGGGCCTGCCGATCGCCTACGAGTTCGTCGACCCGTTTCTCGCGCCGCATGTCGCGGACACGGTCAGCTGGGCCGCGATCGGCGCGCGCACGGTGACCAGCCCGCCGCACCGCCAGCTCGCATCGTGGCTGCCGATGCCGGTGGGGATGAAGAACACCCTGGGCGGCCGGATCGACCTGGCGATCGACGCCATCCGCGCCGCCGGGCTGCCGCACGTGTTCCCGGGCATCGGCACGGACGGCCGGGTCACCGCGCTGCGCAGCGACGGAAACCTGGCCGTGCACCTGGTGCTGCGCGGTGGCACGGTGCCCAACCATGACACCGCGTCGGTCGCCGCGGCGGTCAACGCGCTCGCCGAGGCGGGGCTGCACAGCCGGGTCGTGGTGGACTGCTCGCACGGTAACAGCGGCAAAGACCACAACCGCCAGCCGGTGGTGCTCGCCGATCTCGCCGACCGGATCGGGCGCGGCGACCAGGCGCTCGCCGGGGTGATGCTGGAGTCCTACCTCGCCGACGGCAGGCAGGGCCCGGACACGCGACCGCTGCGACCCGACCTGAGCATCACCGACGCGTGCCTTGGCTGGGCCCGGACCGCGCCGCTCCTGGAACAGCTGGCCGTCGCCGCGCGCCGGCGAAACGCCGTGGTGTCAAAGGAGCGGATCAGCAGATGAGCCGGGAGGCCTGACCAGGAGATCGCCGGCGCCCGTCCTCGCGATCACGCTGCAACTCCCCGCGGAGGTGACCGGGGTCCTCCATGAGATCGACCTTGACCTCGTTCCCGCGCCCCAGCCGTAGAAGCGGCCGGGGCGGAGGCCGACGCCGCAGCCCCGGGCACGGTTCTCCCGCGCACGGGATGTGATACCCATGTCACGCCGGGCTTCCTCGTGGCAGGAGGAGGCCTACGCCCTGGAGCTGGCCGGCGAGCTGAAACGTGCCGCCGAACTCCACAGCCGCAACAACCAGCCGCTTCAGGCGGCACGCCTCTACCAGCGGGCCGCCGAAGAGTCCGATTATTGACTCTGATGTGATAAGTAGAAATTGGATCGTTTTACTAGGATGTTCCCGTGAACGAAGATCAAGACGGCGGGGGTGGGCGGCCCACCACGGACATCGAGACCGACGACATCACGACGGCGCCCCTCGAACCGGCGGGCGGTGGCCCGGCCGGTGAAGGTCGTCCATCACCCGGGATGACCTCGGCGGTGAGCGCGCGGCGCGCCGCCGCGAACCGCGAGAGCATTGGCCGAGACATGGCCGGGGCGGCGCCGGTACGCGCCCTGGCCGAGGACGTCGACCGGCTCGCGGAGCTGGTGTCGCGGCTCGCCGCGACCGCCACCGCCCTGGACGGACGGCTGGACGGCGAGGTCCGCGGCGTCCTCGACAGCGCCGAGGAGGCCCTGGCCGAGGCGAGGGCCGCACGCAGCGCGACCGCCGCGGCCGAGGAGCGCATGCGCGAGGCCGAGGCCCGCGCGGACGCGGCGCGCCAGGAGGCCGCCGCCGCTCAGGAGGAGCTCCGCAAGGGCCTGGCCGCGGCCAAGACGAGCGTCGCGGCGGCACAGGCCAGCGAGGCCAACGCGTGGAAGGAGGCCGGTGCGGCCCAGCAGGTCCGCGCCACCGCCGCCAACGAGTCCGCCCACGCCGACGGGCTCCGCAAACGCGCCGAGGCCGCCTGGAGCACCGAGCACCAGGCACGGACCGAGGCCGAGCGGGAACGCGACGAACTCGCGGCCCGGCTCGCCGCCGAGCAGGCCGCGCTGGCCACCGCGCACACCGAGCTGAAGAGCGATCGCGCCGAGGCCCAGGACGCCCGGCTCCGGCTGGAGGCCGCCGCCGAGACCGAGCGGCGGCTGCGCACCGAGCTGACCACCGCCCAGGCCGAGGCGGCCCGGCTGGTCATCGAGCGTGACGCCGCCACCGCGCGCGCCGTCGAGCAGATCACGCGCGCCGACCGCGCCGAGCAGCTCGCCGACGACGCCGCGGCCCGCGCCGAGGAGGCCTCGGCACGGGCCGACCGCGCCGAGCAGCGCGCGGATACCACCGGTGCCCGCGCCGACCGCGACTCCGCCGCGGTGCACGCCCTCCAGGACACGCTGCGCGCGGCGCTGGACCTGCCGTCCGTCGAGGACATCGGTGACGGCCGCGGGGTGCCGGTCGGCGACTCCGGCGCGGTCACCGCGCAGCCCGGCGGCCTGATCGGGATCGAGCAGGTGCCCGATGTCCTGGACGGGGAGACGGCAGCGCGGTTCGCCCGCGCGATCCTGGCCGTCCGCGTCCATCAAGTCACGCGGCGTCCGCAAGAGGACACCGGACCGGACACCGAGGCGGACGCCGTGGACGAGGCCGACTCCGAAGAGTGAGACGGGGGGCCGGCGGACCACGGTGGAGCGCGCTGGAGCGGCGTGCCGGCGGACCACTCGGACTCCCGTGCCGACCTGCGGAAGGACGGCCGGACAGGAGCCGCCGCCCCGTGCGGCCCTGCCTGACGTCGCATTCTTTCTTTCGTCACGATAGGGATAAAGCGGACATTGATAATGGGGTGCGGGAAGGCCCGGCGCCGCGCCGCATGTCCTGACGGCTAGGAGTTGCTTCCTTGTTCCACGCGTTGGATTCTGCCTAAGCTCACTGGCGTCAGGGGCTTTTCCTTCGCTTGTCGTGGGATTCGGGGAGTCTGTGCTGTGACGAAACCTCCCGGGGAATACCCGGTGACTCTGCGTAATGAATCACTGACCGCCGCGTTCGATCCGCGGCTCTTCCGGGAGAATTCTCAGGCGGCCGTCGCCCATCTGGAGTCCCATTTGTCGGACCTCTCCGTCCGCGGACTCGAACTCACCGACCCGGTGGTCTTATCGGAGGCCGCCCGGGCGCTCATGACGACGGAACAGGAAAGCGTCGCCCCCTTCGATGAGAAGAAGCTGGCGGCCATCTTGGAGCTCTATGTGAAGACCGGGATCCAGGTTCATTCCCCGGGATATATGGGGCGGCAGTTCTCCGGCACGGTCCCGCTGGCCGGCGTCATCGACTTCGTGAGCTCGGTGGTCAACCAGCCGTCGTCGTTCTACGAGGCGGGACAGTTGCCCAACGTCGCCGAGCGGATCATGGCCGACGAGCTCAACCGCTTCATCGGGTGGGAGGCCGGCCGCTTCGCGATGGTGACGACGTCGGGAGGTTCGCTGGCGAACCTGACGGCGCTGCTCGCCGCGCGCAACAGGGCCTTCCCCGGAATCTGGTCGCGGGGCGAGACGGGCGGCGCGCGACCCGCCATCGCGGTGAGCGAGGACGTGCACTACAGCGTGTCCCGCGCGGCGGGCGTCCTCGGCGTCGGAGAGGCCCAGATCGTCCGGCTGCCGGTGAACCGGAGCCGGCAGATCCGCGCGGACCGGGTGCGCGGCGCGCTCGCCGCGGCCAGGGACCGGAACCTGAAGGTGTTCTGCCTCGTGGCGTCGGCCGGCACCACGGAGATCGGCGCGTTCGACCCGATCGACGAGCTCGCGGACGTCGCGGCCGAGGACGGCACCTGGCTCCACGTCGACGGCGCGCATGGTGCCAGCCTGCTGGTGTCGGACCGGCTCCGCCGGAAATTGAGAGGCGTCGAGAAGGCCGATTCCCTGACCTGGGACGCCCACAAGATGATGTTCGTCCCCGCTCCCTGCACCCTGCTTTTCTACCGCCAGGCGCACGCGGCGCTCGGCGCTTTCCGGCAGCGCGCCAGCTACGTGTTCGACGAGGAACCGGACGCCTACCACGGTTTCGATGGCGGCGACAAGAACTTCGAATGTACGAAACGTCCGATGATTATGCCGCTGTGGACACTGTGGGCAATGTACGGGCGAGCGTTGTTCGCCGAGAAGATCGAATACCTGTGCCGCCTGACACAGGAGGCACATCGCATTATTTCGGACGATCCCGACTTCGAGACACTGCATTTCCCGGAGGCGAACATACTGTGCTTCCGGTACCGCCCGGACGGCGTCGGAGACGACCACGTCCACCGCCTTCAATTGCAGATAAGGAACCAGGTCCGTGTCGGCGGCCGGTTCTTCATATCCAAAGTCAACATCGAGGGCGTCGCCGCCTTGCGCGTCGTCCTGATGAACCACCAGATCAATGGCGAACACTTCCGGATGCTCGTCGACGAGATCAAGCGCGTCGGCGCGCACCTGCTCACGAAGAGGAGTGGACGATGAACGCGACGGGTGTCATGCAGATCGAGCGGCCGGGCGGGGACGCCGTGGAGCTCGCGGCGCGGCTGATCCCCGACGAGGAGTTGCAGCCGTGGTCGGTGGACGCCGTGCCCTCCCTCCCCTCGTTCGCGAGCAAGATGCGGCAGTGCGAGCAGATCTGCGGGACGCCGTACAGCGAGACGCCGCACGAGATCCAGGACGCCCTGGTCCTGCGGCGCCTCCAGCAGATGGTGAACACGATGTTGCTCAACCCGCTGTGGAAGGAGCGGCTGGACGCCTCGGAGGTCGGCGGCCCGCCCGCCACGTACGAGGATTGGGAACGGATCCCGCTGTCGGACAAGACCGTCCAGCGCGACATGTTCATGGGCCCGCGCGCGGGGATGGTGGTGCCGATCAGCCGCGGCGGGTTCGAGGTGGTGGCGAGCGGCGGCACCAGCGACGGTCTGCCCTTGGAGATCGTCTACTCGCTGCGGGAGCTGCACGACACCTACCGGATCGCCGGTCACTTCATGGGCACCTACCAGCTGCGCGAGCATCTCCGGGGAAGCGATCCCAAGTGGCTGTTCACCAGCCTCGCCGACTACCAGATGTGGAGCAGCGGGACGATGGTCGGCGGCGTCCTGCAGCAGGTGCCGGGCGTCAACTACATCGGCGCCGGGCCCGTCACGGGGCCGGTGTTCGAGCACATGTTCTCCTACCAGGGGCCGAAGGCGCTGATGGGGATCTCGGCCGGCGTCGCGATCCTCAGCGATCTCGGCGCCGGGCTGAGCAGGGAGGCCAGGGAGAGCTTCCGGGTGGCCCTGTACGGGAGCGGGGTACTGCCGCATCGCAAGCGGGCCGAGCTGCGGGCGCTGTACCCGAACGTCGCGATCCTCAGCTACTTCGCCGCGACCCAGGCCGAGACGATCGGGCTCCAGCTCAAGGACGATTCGCCCGTCCTGTCGGCGGTGCCCGGCCTGCACTACATCGAGATCGTCGACGAGAACGGCCGCGCGGTCGCTGAGGGCGAGGAGGGCGAGCTGGTCGTCACACGGCTGCACGCGCACGAGGCGCCGCTGCTGCGGCTGAAGCTCGGCGACCGGATGATCCGCCGGCCGAGCCTGACCGGGCCGGGGCTGAAGACCCACCGGTTCGAGTTCGCGGGGCGTACCGGTGACGTCCTGCACCTGAACGACAGCCAGTACTCCGCGGCGCTGGCCTACAACGCCCTGCGCGACGACCTGCGCAAGGCCTGCGGCGTGGACCTCGACGAGGCCGCCCACGAGATCCAGTTCGTGAACCATCGCGAGTACAAGACGATCACGCTGTTCGCGGCGGTCGACGACGCCGAGGGCCTGACGCACGCGGCGGCCGCCACCCTCGGCCCCGCCGGTGTCCAGCGGGTGTTCGCCGGGGCGCTGGCCCGGTCGCTGTCGCTGTTCAACGACCGGGAGGCCACCCAGGCGTCGGTGGAGAAGTCGGGGTACGGCTTCCGGCTCGTCTTCGTCCACCGGTCGTCGCCGGAGATCGAGCGGACGGCCGTCGGCAAGGTTCCCCTGGTGCGCGACCGGGGGTGAGGGAACGGCCGCCGGACCGGGCGGTCATCGGCAACCACGACAGGAGCGGAATGAAACCGCAGGTCAACATCGTCGTCCTGGTGGACGTCGTCGGAGCACTGTCGGAGCGGACGTTGAACGACGGGAACCTGTCCCTGGTGGACGACGGGCAGTTCGACAGCTCCGGCCAGGGGACGCCCCGGCTGTGCACCGTCGTCTCGCCCGGGCAGATCGTCCAGTGGACGGCCGTGGCGGTGGACGTGCAGACACCGGTCGAGATCCGGAGCATCACCTTCCTCGGGTCCGGCGAGGCCGCATGGGAACCGGACGCCGGGGAGGCGCCGGCCCACGAGGGAACGACCCCCGACCTCAAGGTGTGGTCCGGGTTCGTCCCGCCCTACCTGGTGCCTGGGGCGCCCTATAGGTACCGGTTGGAACTGCAGATGCACACGGGGCCGAACAGCGTGCTGCACGTCGACTCGCCCGCGCTGATGTGCGCGTGACAACACCTCCGACCCGGAAGGCGGACCGATGGCCCAACAACAAGCGATCATCGTGCTGGTCGACATCGCCAACGCGCTGCGCGAGCGGACGCTGCGCGGCAACGTCTACCTCTTCGACAACATGCTCTTCCTCGGCTCCACCGGCGAGGGGACCGAGGACCTGGTGACCGCCATCCCGGGCTCCTACTGGAGCGACGGGTCGCAGGGCACCGAGCAGGTGCTGAACTGGCTGCCGTCCAGCCTCGGGTCGATCCCGCCGACCGTCCCCCGCGGCTACCACACCGACCGGTCGCAAGCGATCGACCGGCAGGCGCTGGAGGACCTGACGGTGCTGGCCGGCCAGGGCGGGCCGGCCAGCACCGAGACCGCGGCCGGGCTGGAGGCCATTCGCAACCGGATCGGGACACAGGCTCGCCGCGCGCGCGGCGAGCGCGCCCAGGTGGGCGGCAAGCTCCTCGACGTGACCGGCCACGCCATCACCAGCGCCGACGCCGCCGCCGTGAACCACCCCGTACCGATCATCACCGACATCACCGGCGAGGCGGTGGACGAGAAGATCATGTACCCGGCGCAGTACGGCTCACCGGACATGGTGTCCGACGGCTGGTACTGGTCGGCGACCGTGGACACCGCCCGTCCGGGCACGTACGCCTACACCATGCACGTCCAGCTCCACGAGCTGGTGAACCGCAACGGCGAGCAGGTCTGGGAGCCGGTGGACTTCACCTGTGACTCGGCTATCCGGGTCACCACCGAGCCCAAGTACAACGCGTTCACCGGCGCGGGGCTGGGAGCGCTGCCCATCCCCGCCGCCCCGCCGTCCTGACACGTCCCGACACGTCCCGCCCGGCGCCACGTCCCGTAGCCGCAGTACTGGAAACGGAGGAATCCATGCCCCCCAAGGCCAAACCGGTGGAGCCCGCCGCCACCCGGCCCGTCTCGATCACCGCAGTCGTCGACCCGGTCGCCGCCCTCGCCGCCGGAAGCATGCAGGGCAGCCTGTACCTGTACGACACCAACAAGGCCGCAGGATCCAGCGGCTTCGGCACCGCCGAACTACGCACCCGCGTGCGGGCGGGCGACCGCCTGCTGTGGAACGTCGTCGTGCTGGAGTGCGAGACCTACGCCGCCATCGACGGCATCGAGATCGACGAGCGGGTCTGCGAACCTGAGCGGAAGGTGTACCCGGGCACCGACATCGTCTACTGGACGGGCACGGTGAAGCGAGCCGTGACCGAGCCGGTCCCCTACCGGCTTCGGTTCCGGCTGGGCACGGTGGCCGAGCCGTTCACCACCCCCGAGTCGGCTCTCGCGGGATACGGCGCGCCCGCGCGGGCCGCCGCGGCGAAGGAGCGCGGATGACCAGCTCGCAGCGTGTCGTGGAGCCCGAGCAGCGGGGCCAGCTCAACTCGGTGCAGCTCAACATCGTGACGCTCGTGAACATGGAGCGGGCGGCGGCGACGGGCTCGCTGGAGGACGCCCTGTTCATGATGGACAACAGCGTCGGCGGCGTTGGGCAGGGTACCGACCATCTGGAGACGGTCTGCAAGCAGGGGCAGGTCCTCAACTGGATCATCCGCCCCGTCGAGATGGAGAAGCGGCCGGACGGCACGTGGCCCCCCATGCCCAAGATCAACAACTTGGTGTTCCTCGACACCGAGCGGGGGGACGAGGAGGACGTCGCGGAGCGGCGGATCATGACGGAGCTGAAGATCTACGGGGCGCCCGACCGGATGCGCTCCCCGTACACCCCCGTCTACTACTACTGGGCCGGCGCGATCCTGAGCACGGCCCGGCCGGGGCTCTACCGGTACAGGTTCGTCCTTGAGCTGGAGCAGGAGCACACCCGGGAGAAGCTCTACCTGAACACGGTCCGCAATCCCGCCGTCCGCATCCTGGAAGTCTGACCGGCCACCGCCGCGTGCACGGCGCCGGCCCGGCGGCCGGCGCCGTCGCCGCGGGTCATCCACGGGTGGCGCGGTAGGTGAGGTGGGAGACCAGGCCGGTGCCCGACACGGCGGTCTGTTCGAGCCGGAGGTCGCCGACGCCCTCGAACAGCCGCTCCCCCGCACCGAGGACGACCGGCGCGACGTGCAGCCGCAGCTCGTCGATCAACCCGGCGGCCAGGTACTGGTTGACGGTACGGGCGCCGCCGCAGACCGCTACGTCCGCCTCGCCCGCCGCGTCCCGCGCCTGGGCCAGCGCCGACCCGATCCCGTCGGTCACGAACGTGAAGGTCGTGCCGCCCTTCATCGTGACGGTGTCGCGCGGGTGGTTCGTCAGGACGAACACCGGCGCGTGGTAGGGCGGCTCCTCGCCCCACCAGCCGTTCCACTCCAGGTCCCAGTCACCCCGGCCGGGGGCGAACATGTTGCGGCCCATGATGAAGGCCCCGGCCGCCGTGATGGCGGCGATGGCCTCGGCGTTCGCCTCGGGCTCCTCGAACATCCAGCGGTGCAGCCGCTCGCCGCCCCGTCCGATCGGGTCCGTGAGGCTCTGGTCCGTGCCGGCGACGAAACCGTCCACGGACATCGCGATGTCGCAGGTGACCCTGCTCGCCTCGTTGCTGCCCATCTCACTGCCTCCGTTCCCGGCGCCCTCCCGGCGCCGCTCACCAACAGGTCGGAGCGGCCTCGCCGTCTTCGACATGCCCTTGACCGCCGCCAGCACATGGCAATCCTTTGTCCGACGGATTTGCTGATGACCGCAATCCTGTGCCGGCGGACGGCACGTGTCGGTGGGACTGAGGGCCCATCACCGGTGGGCCTAACACCACTCTTCGTCGTCGAGGTGGTCCCTTGCATCGGCTAGATCAGGGGGCGCTGGGCGGCCTTCCCTTCGTCGTAGGCCGTGCGGGCCCGTGCGGTCGAGTCCAAAGTGGACACTTCGGCGACGGGGACGTCCCACCATGCCTCGCTGTCCGGCGCCGCCACCGACGTGTCGGTCTCCACATGGACGACGGTCGTGCGGGACGAGTCCCGGGCTTTGACGAGGGCCGTGCGGAACTCGGCGGCGGTGCTGGCGCGCAGCACGTCGGCGCCGAGGGCGGCGGCGTTGGCGGCCAGGTCGCCGGGAAGGCGGAACCGGGTGCCGAACCGCTGCGCGCCGACCGACTCCGACAGGTTGCCGATCGAGGCGAAGCCGTGGTTCTGGACGAGCACGACGACGAGCTTGATCCCGTCGGCGACCGCGGTGACGAGTTCCTGCGCCATCATCAGGTACGAGCCGTCGCCCACGAGGACGAACACCTCACGGTCGGGCGCGGCCAGCTTCACGCCGAGACCGCCGGCGATCTCATAGCCCATGCAGGAGTAGCCGTATTCGACGTGGTAGCCCTTCGGGTCGCGGGTCCGCCATAGTTTGTGCAGGTCACCGGGCATCGAACCGGCCGCGCACACGACCACGTCGCGCGGGCCGCCGACCTCGTTGACGATGCCGATGATCTCCGGTTGGGAGGGCAGGGTGCCGTCCCCGGGCGCGTGGGCGCGGTCGACGGCGGCGTTCCAGCGGCCCGCCAACTCGGCGATCTCCGTCCGGTACGCGGCGGCGACCGTGTGACCGGCCATCGCCTCACGCACTGCGGCGAGGCCCGCGCGGGCGTCGGCGGTCAGCGGGAGCCCGGCGTGCTTGGCGGCGTCCAGCACGGCGATGTTGAGGTTGACGAACCGGACGCCGGGATGGGCGAACAGCGTCCGCGAGGCGGTGGTGAAGTCGCTGTACCGGGTGCCGACGCCGAGGACCACGTCCGCCTCGCGGGCGAGGGCGTTCGCCGCGGCCGTCCCGGTGGCGCCGATCGCGCCCGCCGACGCGGGGTGGTCCCACGGCAGGGAGCCCTTGCCCGCCTGGGTCTCGGCGACGGGGATCCCGGTCCGCTCGGCGAGTGCCGCCAGCTCGGCGGTCGCGCCGGAGTAGATGACGCCGCCACCCGCGACGATCAGCGGCCGCCGGGCCGCCCGCAGCAGCGCCGCCGCCTCCTCCAGCACGGCGGGTTCGGGCACCGGGCGTGCGATCCGCCAGGTTCGCTCGGTGAACAGCTCCACCGGCCAGTCGTGCGCCTCGGCCTGGACGTCCTGCGGCAGCGCGAGCGTCACCGCGCCCGTCTCCGCCGGGTCGGTCAGCACCCGCATCGCCGCCAGGAGCGCGGCCGGAAGCTGCTCGGGACGGTTGATCCTGTCCCAGTACCTGGAGACGGGCTTGAAGCAGTCGTTCACCGACACGTCGTAGGAGCGGGCGTCCTCCAGTTCCTGGAGCACGGGGTTGGCGACGCGGGTGGCGAAGACGTCGCCGGGCAGCAGCAGCACCGGAATGCGGTTGATCGTCGCCAGCGCCGCGCCGGTCACCATGTTGGTGGCGCCCGGTCCGACGGACGTCGTGCACGCGAACGCGCGGAGCCGGTCGTGCATGCGCGCGTATCCGACGGCGGCGTGCACCATCGCCTGCTCGTTGCGCGCGGCGCGGTAGGACAGCTCGCCGTCCTGCTGGAGCAGCGCCTGCCCGAGGCCGGCCACGTTGCCGTGGCCGAAGATGCCGAAGCAGCCGGCGAAGAACCGCTGCCGCTCGCCGTCGCGCTCGGTCCACTGGTTCGCCAGGAAGCGGACGATCGCCTGCCCGACGGTGAGTCGCTCGGTGGCGGTCATCGTTGTCCCTTCTGTGCGTTCCGGGGGGTGTGGGGGGTCGTCCCCTCGCCGGGGACCGGTCCGGCCGCCGATGACATCGGCAGCCTCGGGTCGGCAGGGAGCCCCGGCCAGGTGTCACGGACCCAGGCGTGCGCCGGGTCGTCGCAGATCCGCCAGGCGCGCTCGCCGGGCCCGGCCATGACGTTCAGGTAGTACAGGTCGTAGCCGGGCACCGCCATGGACGGTCCGTGCCAGCCGTGCGGGATCAGCACCGTGTCGCCCGTGCGGACCTCCTCCAGCACGTCGGTGCTTCCGTAGACCCGCTGGTAGCCCATGCCGGGCCCGCCGTCCGGAGCGTCCGCGACCTCGAAGTAGTAGATCTCCTCCAGGACCGACTCGTCGGGCGTCTGCTCGTCGTGCTTGTGCGGCGGGTAGGACGACCAGTTCCCGCCCGGCGTCAGCACCTCGCAGGCGATCAGCCGGTCGGCCTCGAACGCGCCGGGCGTGCAGAAGTTGTTGACCTGCCGGGCCATCCGTCCCGCCCCGCGCAGCTCCACCGGTACCCGTTCCGCCGGGCCGTAGCGGGGCGGCAGCCGCCGCTCGCAGCGGGCGGAGGGGAGCGCGAACCGTCCCCCCGCCCGGGAGGAGACCCGCAGCCGCGCGTCGCGGGGCGCGTAGGCGAAGTCGGTCACCCGGGAGAACACGTCGCGGCGGCCGGTCAGCTCGAACGTCACGGTGGCCACGGTCCCGGCGGGCCCGTCCGCCGGGACGCCGACCGTCACCGAGCACGAGCCGGCGAGCGGCAGCACGAGGGTCTCCGCGTCGCCGGTGTCCAGCGCGGCCTCCTCCCCCGGCCCGAGCGTGAGGACGCGAAGTCCCGAATACGTCCAGCCCGCGCTCTCCGGCGTGACCGTGCTCTCCGGCGTGCCCGTATCTCTGGGTGTGCCCGCGTGCATGGCGAATCCTCCGTTCACAGCAGACCCGCCGCGGCGTCGACGGCCCCCGCGACGTCGCCGCCGGGCGGGTAGAGCAGGGAGCGGCCCACGACGAGGCCGCGGACGGTCGGCAGCGCGAGCGCGGCCTTCCAGCCGGCCAGCGCCGCGTCCTGGTCCGCGAGAACCTCGCCGCCCAGCAGCAGGGCGGGCAGCGTCGAAGCGGCCATGACCTCCTCCATCCGGTCCACCACCGGGACCTTCAACCAGGTGTGAGCGGACGTGGCGCCGAGCCCCGAGGCGATCGACACCGCGTGGATCATCGCCTCGGGCGTCAGCACGTTGCGGACGCGCCCGCCGTCCTCGCGGGACGACAGGAACGGCTCGACCATCGCCATGAGCCCGTGCGCGGCCAGGTCCGTCACGGCACGCGCACACGCCTCCAGCGTCCGCGCGGTCGCCGGGTCGGCGAGGTCGACGCGCAGCAGCATCTTGCCGCCGTCCAGCCGCGCCCCGGCGATGGCGGGCGCGGTGTAGGCGGTGAACCTGTCGTCGATCTCGAACGCGGCACCGGCGAGGCCGCCGCGGTTCATCGAGCCGATGACGACCTTGCCCTCCAGCGCGCCGAGCAGCAGCAGGTCCTCGATCACGTCCGGGGTGCCGAGCACACCGTGCACGCCCGGACGGGCGAGCGCGACGCACATCCGCTCCAGCAGGTCCGCCCGGTTCCCCATCGCCAGCGGGTCGTTCCCGGCGCGCAGCGCGCCCCGGGCCGGGTGGTCGGCCGCGATGATCAGCAGCCGGCCGGGCGGCGCCGCGGCCCGGGCCCGGCGGGCGGCGGCCTGCGCGACGGCCGCCGGCCGCGCCGCCCTGACCTCGACCAGCTCCGCGAACCGCTCGGCGAACGTCCCCATGCTCACCCCTCGTCCTCCTCGTGCTCGGCCAGGAGGTGCTGGACCTCGTGCTCGGTGGGCATGGCGTCGGCGCAGGCGAGACGCGAGGCGACCAGCGCGCCGGCGGCGCCGGCGAAGCGGACGGTGCGCTCCAGGTCCCAGCCCTCCAGGAACCCGTGGCAGACGGCGCCGCCGAAGGCGTCGCCCGCGCCGAGCCCGTTGACGACCCGCACGGGCGTCGGCGGGACCTCGACGATCCCGGCGGCGGACGCCGCGAGGGTCCCGCGCGGCCCCTGCTTGACGATGGCGACGGACACGCCGCGGTCCAGAAGGGCGCGGGCGGCGGCACGGGGCTCGCGCTCGCCCACGGCGATCTCGCACTCGTCGAGGTTGCCGATGGCCACGGTGGCGTGCTCCAGCGCCCGGCGGACGCGGGACCGGGCCTCGGCCGGCGACTGCCAGAACATGGGGCGCCAGTCCAGGTCGAGGACGGTCGTGCCCGGGTGCGCGGTCAGCGCGGCGAGCGTCGAACCGTTGCTGGGCTCCTGGGACAGACCGGTGACCGTCGCCCAGAAGATGCGGGCGTCCCTGATCGCGTCCAGGTCCAGCTCGTGCTCGTGGATCTCCAGGTCGGGGGCTTTGGGATAGCGGTAGAAGTACAGTGGAAAGTCGTCCGGGGGGAAGATCTCGCAGAACGCCAGCGGCGTCGGGAGCCCGGGGACGTCGGTGACGAACCGGTCGTCCACGCCGTAGCCGGTGAGCGCCTGGTGGACGAAGCGACCGAAGGGATCCTCGCCCGTCCGGGTGATGACGGCGGTGCGGTGGCCGAGGCGCGCGGCGGCGACCGCGACGTTGGTCGGGCTGCCGCCGAGGTACTTGCCGAACGACTCGACCTTCTCCAGTGGCACGCCCGTCTGGAGCGGGTAGATGTCGACGCTCACCCGCCCCATCGTGATGAGGTCGTGGATCATGCGGCCTCCAGGAACGCCAGGCAGGCGCGGACGTCGTCGCGGGGGCCGGCGTCCGGCGCGGGGTCGGTGGTGAGGACCATGTCCTGTTCGAGGACGTACCAACCGTCGTACCCCGCGCCCTCCAGGGCGCCGATGATCCCGGCGATGTCGATGTCGCCCTGGCCGAGCGGGCGGTAGATCCCGTCCCGGACGGCGCCGGTGTAGGTGATCTCGCCGGTCCGCACCCTGCGGGCGAGGGCGGCGTCGACGTCCTTGAGGTGGACGTGGGCGATCCGGTCCGCGGCCGAGCGCGCCAGGTCGAGCGGGTCGGTGCCGCCGATGAGCAGGTGCCCGGTGTCGAGGCAGAGCCCGATGTCGGAGCCGTCCAGGACGCGGCCGACCTCCTCGCGCCGCTCGACGACCGTGCCGACGTGGGGGTGCAGGACGGCGCGGTGGCCACGCGCGGCGGCGTGGGTGGCGGCGCGGCCGAGGTTGGTCAAGAGGGCGGCCCAGTGCTCCTCGTCCAGGACGGGCCGTCCGTCGTATCCGTCCAGCCCGGTGGCGGCGGCGAGCACCACGGTCACGGCGTCGCCGAAGGCGTCGAGGGCACCCGCGAGATCGGGCAGCGGGTCATGTCCGGGGTCGTGCAGGACGAGCGGGACGAATCCGCCGACGGGCCGCAGCCCGTACGAGCCGAGCAGCGCCGACCGCTCGGCGGGGTCGGACGGCAGGAATCCGTCCGGGCCGAACTCGGTCGCGGCGACGCCGAGGTCGCGCATCTCGGCGAGGACGCGGCAGGCGGCGAGCTGGTGGCCCCAGCCGGGCACCTCGCAGACACCCCAGGAGATCGGCGCGGCGGCGACGCGGCCGGCGGCGATCATCGGCGGACCTCCTCGATCGTGACGGCGCGCCGCTCACGCCGGGAGACCTCGCACGCCTCGGCGACGTAGAACGCCTCCAGGCTCTCCTCCGGGGGGCACGGGCTGTCCGCGCCCGCGGCGACCATGCCGGTGAACGCGCGGAGCTCGGCCGTGTACGCCTCAGCGAACCGTTCGAGGAAGCCGGTGTGCGGCGGTCCCGCCGGCCGGAGACCGGGGCCGGCGGGCGACAGCGGGGTACGGTCGTCCAGGCCGACGACGATGCCGTCCCGGGAGCCGAGCACCTCCAGCCGGACGTCGTATCCGGCGGCGTTGTAGCGGCTGGCGGAGACCACGGCGAGGGTGCCGTCGTCGAGCGTGAGGACCGCCGAGGCGGCGGAGACGTCGCCGGCCTCGGCGAAGACGGCGGCGCCGCGGTCGGCGCCGGCCGCGGTCACCTCGACGACGTCGCGGCCGGTGACGAACCGGACGGCGTCGAAGTCGTGGACGGAGCAGTCCCGAAACAGCCCGCCCGAGGTGGGGATGTACTCCTCCGGTGGCGGGGCGGCATCGAGCGTGCACGAGCGGACGGTGTGCACCCAGCCGAGCCGCCCGTCGCGGACCGCGTCGCGGGCGGCCCGGTGCCCGGGGTCGAAGCGCCGCTGGAACCCGACCTGGACCGGGACGCCGGAGCGTTGGACGGCCGCCAGGACTTGGATCGTTCCATCAAGATCGGCGGCCACCGGCTTCTCCACGAACACCGGCAGCCCGGCCTCCACGGCGCGGATCACCAGGCCGGCGTGTGCGGCGGTGGGCGTGGCGACGACCAGGCCGTCCAGCCCGGCGGCGAACAGCGCGTCCACTCCGGCGGCGGCTCGGACACCGAGCTTGCGGGCCACCTCGCGGGCCCGTCCGGCGTCGGCATCGGCGACGAGTACCTCCTCGACCTCTGCGATCCCCCGCAGCGTCTCCGCGTGTCCCCCGCCGATCCGGCCTACGCCGGCCAGCCCGATCCTCATCCGGTCCCCCTCCCGATGCCGCGTTGCCTGTGTCCGAGTTTCATGGAACGCTCCAATAGCTGTCAACAGTATGTCATGACATATGGACTTTAGCGCTTTGTTGCGGACTGTCCGTTATCCTCATCCCGACAGAGCCGAAGGAGTCCTGAGGTGCACGGACCCATCGTGAGGCTGGATCGCGGCAGCCCGATCCCGCTCTACTTCCAGGTCGCCCGGCAGTTGGAGGAGGCGATCCGCACGGGCGAACTGCCACCGGGAGCACGGCTGGAGAACGAGCTTGAGCTGGCCGCCCGCTACCGGCTGTCACGGCCGACCGTTCGGCAGGCGATCCAGCACCTGGTCGACAAGGGCCTGCTGGTGCGCAGGCGCGGTGTCGGCACGCAGGTCGTCCGATCCCCGGTGCGGCGGCCTCTCGAACTGTCCAGCCTGTACGACGACCTCGCCGCGGCCGGCGCCGAACCGCGCACACGCGTCCTGGAGTTCGGCCCCGTCCGTGCGGACGAGGAGTCGGCCGGGCAACTGGGCGTCGCGCCCGCCACCGAGGTGCTGCGGGTGCGCCGGCTGCGTTTCACCGGCGCCGAGCCGCTCGCGCTGATGACCAACGTCCTGCCGATGGGACTGATCGACACCACCTCCGCCCATCTCGAAGAGCACGGGTTGTACGAGACGCTCCGGGACGCGGGCGTCAACCTGCGGATCGCCCACCAGACCATCGGGGCGCGGGCCGCGACCACGGCCGAGGCCCGGCTGCTGGACGAGCGGCGCGGCACGCCCCTGCTCACCATGACCCGTACGGCCTACGACGACAAGGGTGCCGCCGCCGAGTACGGCTGCCATGTCTACCGTGCCGATCGCTATACGTTCTCGCACACACTCGTGGGCAAGTAGGCACCGCCGCGCCGGCCCCGTTCAGCGGGCCCGGCGCGGCGGTGTCACGTCACCGGGTGATCCGGGCGACGGCGCTCGCCGTTCCTCCCCTCCTCGCCTCGAAGGCCACTGCCACAAGGCCGCTCGTGCCCGGCACCGTCACCGTCTGGACGCCCGCGCCACGGATCTCGACCTTCCGCGTACCGAGGACCTTGCCGTCCCACACGTGGACGTGCGCGACGCCGGGCCCGGTGGCGCGCAGCTTGACGCCGACCGAGCCGCCGGAGACCGTCGGCTTGCCGAGGATCCGGAGCGTGTCGGACCGGGGCGCGGCGGGTCCGCCCGCCAGCGGGACGCCCGTGCGCACCGCCTGGAGGATGGACTCGGGCGAGTTGAGCGAGGACGCCGCATCGGTGGGCATGACCGGCTCGCCGGGCGTGGTCGGCATACCGGGCGGCGGTGTGTGGCCCGGAAGCGAGACGAGGCCCCAGCGGTACGGGTCGCCCTGCACGCCACCCCAGGTGGACCAGCCGATCCGGGACTTGCCGATCTTGTCCTGGGTGTCGGAGTCGTACACGAAGATGTTCAGGCCCATCCGCGCCGGGTCCACGGCGGTCGGCAGCACCTTGAAGGGGATCTTCGTCTCGATCACGTACCCGTCGTACGGATTGGCCACCGTCGAGGCGACCTGCATCCCGGGCGCCGTCTCGGGCCCGCCCTGGTGCGCGTCGGCATCGCGCTCGAAGCACGGCTTGCCGTCGGACATCGTCGGGAAGATGCCGGTCTTGAAGGTGGTCGAGGTGTTCTCGGAGTCACCGCGCGGGTCGACGGCGATCTCCACCGAGTCGGTGCGCCAGTGCCGCTTGCAGTCGTCGGCGCTCAGCACGGTGCCCGGCTTGTCGTCACGGACCTTGACCAGCACGTGCAGCGCGTCGTCGGTCCAGGTGACCTTGCCGGTGGCCGAGCAGTCCGCCGCCGAGACGCAGGGTGAGCCCTCCCAGAGGCGGGAGAGGTTCAGCTCGGGGCCCGGGTACTCGCCCGGCGACTCCTTGCCGTCCACGACCGGCGTGCCCGACGCCTTCGGCAGGACGGCGGTCGGGACCAGTTCCAGCCCGCCCGTCTGCACGTCCGCGGCACCCGAGGACGGGGTCGTGGTGATCGTCACGTCGTAGTCGCCGCCGGTGCCGCCCTCGTTCGAGGTGGGCAGGGACGCGTCGGTGTTGCTGACGGTGAACGTGGCCGACCCCTTGGCCCCGGCCGCGAGCGTGTAGGGCTTGGACGGCTCGTCGGCCGCGAAGCCCTTCGGCAGGGCGAGCTTGACCGTTCCCGACTGCGCGGACGCGGTCGTGTTGGCCAGGTCCACGCGCACCTTGCGGGACTTGCCGGACGCCAGCGTGAGCACCGGCTTGACCTGCCCGGTGAGCGCGGGGACTCCGGTCTTGGCCGCCCAGGAGTCGAAGTCCGACACGCGCGGCAGCGGCTCCATGGTCCCGGTGACGGACGGCTGCACCTGCACCTGCGCGGCCGTCTGGCCCCTGGCCTTCCCGCTGGTGAGGGTCGCCGCCAGCTGGACGCGTCCGGAGGCGGCACCGGCCGGGGGCTTGACCGTGAAGGTCGCGGTGCGCTCCCTGGAGCCCACCGTGCCCACATCACCCGAACCTGTAACGTTCCAATCAGACGGAACGGACAAAGCAATCTTCGCGTCGCGCAGCTTCCTCGACGAGCTGGCGTGCGCCGTGACCTTGAAGGCGGCACCGGGCGTCACCCCGAGCGACTGCGTGGTGAGGAAGAACCCGGTGCCGAGCGGCAGGCCGCCCTTGCCGGGCTGGACCGCGCCCTCCAGCATCGCCGCCGGGCCGCTGTTCCCCAGCGTGAACGGCACCCTGCTGTGGATCTGCATGTAGTAATCGCAGCCGATCTTGGACGGGTCGGACGGCACGTCCGGGAATCCGCCCCAGCCCTGGCTCACATAGGTCCGCTGCGCCTCGCGCTCGACCTGCGCCCAGGTCTTGCCGCCGTTGCGGGCGGACGCGCGGCCGCCCCACACACCCCGGACGAGCGAGCCCGGCCGGGTGGGCTTCAGGTCCGTCTCGCACGCGGGACCCGTGGGCCCGGAGGCGCCGCCGGTCTGGAAGATCCGTCCCGGCGCCCAGGTGCGCAGCCCCTCCCCGCGGAGCTGCGCGGGGTACGCCTTGGGATCGGCCGCGGCGAAGTACGCCTCGGTCGCCAGGCGTGCCGCCTCCTGGTGGTTGCCGTGCTGGCCGGGCAACGGCGCGGGCACCATGGTGACGATCACCTTGGGCCGTGTCTCCCGCACCAGCCGGACGACCTTCTCCAGGGTCTTGTCGTGGTCCCAGGTCTTGGCGGTCAGCGGCGTGCTCACCGTGTAGTAGAAGTCGACCTCGTCCAAATAGTGGATGTCGGTGACGCCGGCCTTGCCGACGGCACGCCTTTCCTCGTTCTCGCGCAGCAGGCCGAGCGGTGGTCCCTCCTCGTTTCCGGCGGCGTTCCCGCCACCCTCACCGCGCGTGACGGTGAGGACGCCGGTCTTGGCCTTCTCGAACTCGTTCCACTGGCCGAGCGTGGACAGCGTGCCGGCCTCGTCGTCAGGGTGCGCCCCGACGAACAGGACGTCCAGCCGCCCGTCATCGGACGGCGCACCGGTCGGCGCACCGGCGTTCGGTGTGGGCGCCGCCTGGGCGGGCGGGCCCGTCAGCGCGATGGTGGAAGCCGCGAGCGCGGCGGACAGGACTGCGGGTAGGGCGAGTCTTCGCATGAACTCTCCTCTTCTTTCCCTACTCCTTGATGGCCCCCGAGAGCATTCCTGCGATGAATTGGCGTTGCAGGAAGACATAAACGATCACGACGGGGGCGGCGATGATCAGTGCGCCCGCCATGAGCAGTGAGTAGTCGGTCTTGTGCGTCCCTTGGAAGAACGACAGCCCGAGAGGCGCGGTGCGCAGCGCCTCGTCCGAGTTGATGATCACCAGCGGCAGCAGGAACTCGTTCCAGGTCCACATGGTGGTGAGCAGGAGCATGGTGAGGATCGCGGGGCGGCCGATCGGCACCAGCACCCGCCACAGCGTCGTCCAGCTCGACGCGCCGTCGATCCGGGCGGCCTCCAGCAGCGACGGCGGGACGCTGCGGAAGAAGGCCCGCATCCAGAACGTGCCGAACGCGACCGACATCGCGACCTGCGGCAGGATCAGCCCGGCGTAGGTGTTGTCGAGCCCCATCGACCTCAGGTCGAAGTAGAGCGGGACGACGACCGCCTCGGTCGGGATGGTCAGCCCCGCGAGGAACAGCAGGAACAACGCCGACGCGCCACGGAAGCGCATCGCGCCGAGCGCGTAGCCGGCCATGATCGACAGCACCGCCGCCACGACCACGGTGATCGTGGTGACGATGAGGCTGTTGCGCAGGTAGGTGGCGAAGTGACCGTCACGCCACGCGGTCCCGAACGACGAGAAGTCCAGACCCGGGAGCCGCAGCGCCTGCGCCACGATCCCGATCATCGGGAAGACGGCGATCACCGCGAAGACGGCGAGGATCGCGTGGTTGACGAGCCGTTCCCGCCGCGGGTTCATGCGTCCCTCCCTTCCACCAGGCGGCCGATGCCCGCCGTGACGGCGAACGCCAGCACCGCCAGCGTCACCCCGATGGCGCAGCCGAGCCCGACCTCGCCGGTGTTGAACGTGCGGTTGTAGACCTCGTAGGCGGGCACCTTGGTCGCGTCGCCCGGCCCGCCTTCGGTGGCCATGTAGATGAGGTCGAAGTTGCGGATCGCCATGATCGTCGTCAGCGTCAGCGCCACCGACAGCTCACGGCGCAGCGCAGGCAGGGTGACCGCGAAGAACTCGCGGACGGGCCCCGCGCCGTCGATCCGCGCGGCCTCGTACAGCTCCCGGGGGATCTTCTGTACCCCCGCCAGGAACAGCACCAGCGCCAGCCCGATCCCGACCCAGGTGCCGACGAGGCCCACGGCGGGCAGCGCGAAGGTGAAATCGCCGAACCAGCCGCGCCGCCAGTCCGGCAGTCCGAGGGCGTGCAGCCAGCCGAGGACGGTGTTGACCGGCCCATCCGTCGAGTACACCCACCGCCATGCCACGGCCACCGCGACCATCGCGATGACCTGCGGCAGGAACAGCACGGTCCGAAAGAACGTCAGACCACGGATCTTCGTCCGGGACATCGCGCCGACCAGCACGAACGCGATGCAGCACGGCAGGATCGAGTAGAACACGATGAGGATCAGCAGGTGCCCGAACGAGCCCCGCAGAGCGGGGTCGGACCAGGTGCTGGTGTAGTTGGAGACGCCGGCCCAGGTCGCCGTCCCGAGGCCGTCCCAGTGGTACAGGGAGAACTGCGCGCCGCGCACCAGCGGCCACAGCAGGAACCCCCCGTACACCAGCAGGGCGGGCAGGACGTACAGCCAGCCGATCCCCCGGGCCTCGCCGGGAGGCCGGCCCCCGTTGCGTCCCCCCGGGCGCCGCGCGGCACGCGCGTCCGGTGCCTCGCGCCGGGATCCCGGCGTCTTGTGCCGCGCGACGGTCGTCATGTGCGGGCTCCCTAGGTCCTCATCGAGCCGGTCTGTGCCCGGCCCCGTGTCACTTCTTGTTCTGGAAGGCGGTGTAGTCGTCCTGCGCCGCCTTCATGACCGCTTCCGCCGACTTCTTGCCGGCGATGAGCTCCTGGAGCGGACCTCCGAACGCGTCGGTGAAGGTGGGCGTCGCGTAGTCGAGGTAGGGCGTGGTGCCGTCGTTCTTGCTCAGCTCGGCCCAGGCCGTCGACACCTCCCGCATCAGCGCCGCCGACGGCTGCCTGGACGCGGGGAGCACCGGCAGGTTGCCGGTCTCGACCGAGACGTCCATCGCCTTCGCCGAGGTGATGAAGTTGATGTAGGCCGCGGCTACGTCCGCGTGCTTGGACTTGGCCGTGATGGACCAGGGCAGGCTCTCGCCGCCCATCGTCGACACGGGCGCCCCCGCCTGGGACGCGGGCGGCAGCATGAAGCCGACCTTCTCCTTCATGCGGTCGTTCAGGTCGGGCGCCCACCAGGTGCCGCCGAACATGAACACGCCCTCGCCCTTGGCGAAGTTCACCGGCGTGTCGTCCCACTTGATGGAGTTGGCGTTCTTGGTGAGGTAGCCCTTCTTGGACCAGTCGCCGAGCTTCTGCGCCGCCTGGACGTTCGGGCCGTCGGTCCACGCGCCGCCGCTGCCGAACACGAGCTTGCGGACGGACTCCTTGTCGGTCAGGCCGTCCTGGAGGATGCCGTAGAGCTGCATCGCGGCCAGCTTCTCGACGTTGCCGAACGCGATGGGGACCTCGCCCTTGCTCTTCGCGGTGGCGAGCGCCTGGTCGAACTCCGCCCACGTCTTTGGCGGCTGGATGCCGAGCTTGGTGAGCTTCTCCTTGTTGTAGTACAAGCCGACGATCTCACCGTTCAGGGAGACGCCGTACAGCTTCCCCGCGCCGATGAGCTTCCCGTCGTCGGTGACGCTGTTGAGGTCCATCAGGCCCTTGGGGTAGCGCTTCTTCCACCCGTACACCTGGTCGTAGGAGTCGAGCGGCAGCAGCATCCCGGCCTTGACGAACTGCGCCATGGACGCGTAGCCCTGGTTGGCCTCCACGACGTCGGGCGGGTTGTTGCCCGACAGCGCGAGCCGCAGGGTCTTCTGCAGGTCGCTGAAGGACCGCGACACCCGATTGATCTTGACGTTGGGGTAGGTGGCCTGGAACTGGGCGTTCAGCTTCTCGATCTGCTCCTTCAGCCCGCCCTGGACCTCCTGGTCCCAGACGGTGAGTGTCACGTTCCCGGCCTTGGCGACATCGGTGCTCACCGCTGCGGGCGCTTTGCTCTCGGGCTTGTCGTTGGACGAGCCCGGGGCGCACGCCGCGGCGAGCACGGTCACGAGGGCCGCCGCCGCGGCGACCGCCCCTCGCCTCATCAGTGTCGGCATTTCTGCGGCTCCCTGCTTCTTCCTGGTCTTGCCGTGTTCTGGTCTCGCCGTGTTCGGTCGTGCGCCGTCCTGGTCGTGTTCGGTCGTACGTCGTCCTGGTCGTGCGCCGTGCCGTCCTCTCGGTCAGGACGGCTGCCGGGGGTCGGCCCGGAGGGTGGGTTCGGCGCGGACGACGGTGTCGGTCGCCGAGTCGGGGATGTAGTCCACGACGAAGGCGTACGGTTCGAGCTCGGATTCGGGGACCTCGCCGGATTCGCCGAACGCGGCGATCTCGCCCCAGCACGGTGCGCCGAGCGAGCCGCTGCGGTGCCGGACCGACAGGCCCGCGCACAGGTTGGCGAACCGCAGCCGTTCCGCGAGCGGCAGCCCCGCGAGGGTCCCGAACAGGAATCCCGCGCCGAACACGTCGCCCGCCCCGGTCGCGTCGAGCGCCTCCACGGGCAGCGCCGAGGTCTCGGCGACCTCGCCCGTCCGGGAGTCGATCGCGATGGCGCCGTCGCCGCCGCGCTTGACCACCACCACCGGGACACGCTCGGAGAGCGCGCGTGCGGCCTCCTCCGGCGAGCCCGTGCGGGTGTAGGCCATGGCCTCCACGGCGTTCGGCAGGAACACGTCCACGTGCTCCAGCCGGTCGAGGACCTCGCTGGACCACGTCTCGGTGGCGTCCCAGCCAAGGTCGGCGAACACGGTGGTGCCCGCCTTCCGCATCTCCTTGGCCCAGCCCGGCACCGGGCGCTCGATGTCGACGAAGCAGGCGCGGGCAGAGGGCGGCGGGGAGCCGAGCACCGCCCCCGAGGGGTCCGTTGAGGCGTCCGCGCCGTCTCCGGCGCCGGTCCTCGTGCCGGACGCGAGGTCCGGCATGGGCCTGGCGTAGGTGACCATGCTGCGGTCGGAGTCGTAGGCCAGCGACACCGTCACGGGCGTCGGCCAGCCCGGCACCCGCCGGGAGTGGCCGAGATCGACGCCCTCCTGTTCGGCGAGGGTCCGCCACAGGTAGGCGCCGAACATGTCGTCCCCGAAGGGGGCGGCGAGCCCGACGCGCAGTCCGAGCCGGCTCATCGCGACCGCGATGTTGGCGACACCGCCGGGCGCCGAGCCGAGCCCGTCGGTGAACAGCTCGGTCCCGGGCGGCGGCAGGCCGGGCAGCCCGGTGAAGATCATGTCCATGAAGACCTGGCCGGACAGGAAGACGTCCAGGTCGTGCGAGGCGGCGGGGCCGCCGGCGCGGCGGAGCAGGTCACCGGCCGGGCCGCGCTCGGCGCACGGGTCGGCCAGCGACGGCTCGGGCGCGCGCCCGAGTGCCGCCTCCTCCCGCGCGGGTTCCGCGGCCGCGGTGCGGGACGAGGCCACGTTGAGGGTTTCCGCTGTCATGACGCCTCCTCACGAGGGCCGTCGGTACTGGTGGTCATGTCGCTCGCGGTGCGCGTCCCGGTCACAGGACGGCGGTGAGCAGGGACACCGCGGACTCCTGACGGGCGATGTCGGCGCGGTCGTACGGCCCGGCCCAGCTCAGCCCGTACAGGTCGCCCTGACGTCCGTGCGCGTACAGCGAGGCGGCTTGCGCGCGCAGGTAGCCGCGGTACGGGTGGCCGGGCAGGACCGTGTCCAGCTCGGCGAGGTTGCGGGCGAAGATGCCCTTGAACGATGCCTGGTCGGCGTTGCAGGTGCCCGCGGGCTCGCACGGCTCGGTCAGGACGCCGCGGGGCGACAGCGCCGGACTCTTGATCACCGCGTCGGCGATGCGCCGGGCCGAGGCCAGCAGCCGCCGGTCGTGGGTCGCCCTGTACAGCTCCGCGAGCCCGCCGAGGACGACGCCCTGGTTGTAGGTCCAGGTCGTCCCGTGGTTGCTGGCGCAGCCGCCGTCCTGGGTGGTCAGGCCGTCGTTGACCAGGTTCTCGCCGTTGATCATCCCGCTGCGCTCGAACCAGCGCCATGCCTCACGGGCACGGGCCAGGTGGACACGGTCGCCGCGGTCACGGTTGTGCAGGGACGCGAGCAGCTTGAAGTACAACTCCAGGCTGATCGCATTCTTGTAAGACTTGCCGGGAATGTCCCACCAGACGCCCCCGCCGCACGTGTCATCCCAGTACTTGCGGATGTACTCCTCGTCGGTCTTGGCGATGGCGAGGTAGCGCCGGTCCCGGGTGATGTCGTACATCCGGACCATGGCCAGCGCCCACCAGCCGGTGTCGTCGGTGGAGTCGGCACGGAACTCCCCGCCGCCCTCCGGCCACCACGGCAGCGGCTTGCGCTGCTGCTCGATGGTGTTCTTCACCTCGCGCATGTAGCGGGTCGACCCGGTCTTCGCCATGTAGTCCAGCAGGGCCTGCAACGCGTTGCCCGACTGCCACCAGGGCGATTCGGGCTGCCAACGGCCCGACTCCCGGTCGTAGAACCGCATCATCGCCTCCACCGACGCCGCCGCCCTGGCCCGGGCGTCCGACCGGTGCGGTGACGCCTGCGCGGGCAGGGCGCCCACGAGCAGCGTCATCGCCACCGCGCCGGCGAGAGCGCCCGCGAGGAGACGGGCCCCGCGCAGTCCGCCGGCGATCAGTCCTCTGGTCATCGTTCGCGCTCCTGTCGGGGGGTCGGGGCCGGCGGCCGGCCGCAGGTCACCTGCGGCCTCCGGCCGTGAAGACCGCCGCCACCTCGGGGATGCGGTCGATGTAGCCGTCGAGCAGCCGGCGGCCGACCGACACCGAGTCGACCAGGGGGTGCAGGGCGAACGCCTTGACGGCGTCCGTCCGCGAGCCGGTGAGGGCGGCGCCGATCGTCAGCCGCTCCACGGCCTTCACCTGCTGCATGAGACCGGTCTGGTGCAGGTCGGGTTGGTCCAGGACGAGCGGGTGGATCCCGTTGGCGTCCACGGTGACGGGGACCTCCACCACGGCGTCGGCGGGCAGCGCCGTGACGGTCGAGCCGTTGCGGACGTTGAGGATCATCGTGGCGGGCTCGTTACGGCTGATCGCGGCCATCACGCTGAGCGCGACGCCGGCGTACCCCTCGTCCACGGGGTCCACCCCGGCGTGGTCGTCGAGGGCCTCGCCGGTTTCCGCGCCCTTCATCTCGGCCATGTAGCTGGCACTGCGGGAGGCGACCGTCTCGCGCCACATCTCCAGCGCCGCGCCGCCGGACGCCGCCGCGATCCGCTCGTAGAACGCCCCCTGCTGCGTGGCGAGGAACTCGCCGCGGGTCTGCGGGGCGTCCAGGGTGGCGCGCACCGCCTCCCGGTTGAAGTAGTAGTAGTAGAGGTACTCGTTGGGGATGACGCCGAGGTCACGCAGCCACTCGCGGCCGAAGACGACGCCCTCCTCCAGCGAGCCGAGGAGCGTGTCGTCGGCGAGCAGGCGGGGCAGCACGTCCACACCGTCGTGCAGGATGCGGCGCATCCAGCCGAGGTGGTTCAGGCCCACGTAGTCGAGCTGGAGCGGCGCGGGCTCCAGCCCGAGCGCGGCTGCGACCCGCGTCCCGAGCCCGGACGGGGTGTCGCAGATGCCGAGCACCCGGTCGCCGAGCACGCTCTGCATCGCCTCGGTGATCATCCCGGCGGGATTGGTGAAGTTGATGACGTAGGCGTCCGGGGCCAGCGCCTTGACGCGGCGGGCGATGTCGACCATGACGGGGATGGTGCGCAGCCCGTAGGCCAGGCCGCCCGCCCCGGTGGTCTCCTGTCCGAGGACGTTCAGGTCGAGTGCGACGCGCTCGTCGCACACCCGCCCGGCGATCCCGCCGACCCGGACGGCGGCGAAGACGAAGTCGGCACCCTCCAGCGCCTTGTCCAGGTTCGTACTGGTGTAGACCGCCGGCGCGTCCTCGGCGCCCTCGGCGAACGCGGCGAGCACCGCCGCCATCGCCTCCAGCCGTCCCGCGTCGGAGTCCTGGAGCCAGACCTCCTCGATGCGCGGAGAGCCGTGGTCGTTCAGCAGGGCCTGGTACACGTAGGGCACCCGGAACCCGCCGCCGCCGAGAATGGCCAGCTTCATGCGATGAACACCTTCCCGCCCGCCTGCCGGCAGAGCTCAAGAGTCTGTGGGTCGGCACCGGGCGTGGTGACCAACGTGTCGATCTGCGCGAGGGAGCACACGCGCAGCGACCCGGTGCCGGGGAACTTGGCCTCGCCCGCGACGAGGACCACCCGGTCGGCGGCCTCGATCATGGCTCGCTTGAGCTGCGTCTCGATCTCCATGTCGTCCACGACGTGGCCGTTCGGCCGGACGCCGGTGCAGCTCAGGAAGACCAGGTCGGCGCTGACCTGGCGGAGCGCCGCCTCGGGCAGCGACCCGACGAGCGAGAGGTAGTTGCGCCGCACGACGCCGCCGAGCAGGCACACCCGGACGGCGTCGTCGTCGCGCAGCTCGTCGAACACCGCGAGGTTGGCGGTGATCACGGTGATCGGCCGGCCGCGCAGCCGCCGGGCGATCAGCCGGGTGCTGGTGCCGATGTCGAGCACGACGACCATGTCGTCCTCGACCAGGGAGGCGGCGCGCTCGGCCACCGCCTCCTTCTCGGCGCTGTCGCGCTGCGCCGACGCCGCGAAGGAGATCTCCGGCGCCGCCGCCTGCGGCGACAGCGCCGCTCCCCCGTAGGTGCGGACGAGTTCGCCGTTGCGGTCCAGCACGTCGAGATCACGCCGGATCGTCGACTCGCTCACCTGGAGGGTCTCGGCCAGCTCACGGACGGAGGCCGCCCCCTTCGTACGCAGGGACGACACGATCTGCGCACGACGCATGCTCGATGTCACGCAGGGGAACGTAACACTTCTGCGCGACTTCAGTCATCAGTCGTGGTGTGTTTGCTCGAACTCCGTCAATCACCTCGCTGACGTGCATGGAGTCGGTCAGACGGACCGTCAGGTCAGGGTTGCGCGTCAATCGTGGGAACGTTCCATAGACACAGGAACCGCCCGCGGTCGCTACCGCGGACGGCCCGGTGCGGCTCCCCTGTCAGAACCGGCTGTCAACCCGGTCGGGAACGGCCAAGGTCACGATCCGGTGAAGACGCCGATGCCGTTGGCGACGGCGCGCTCGGCGCCGTCGGAGGGCGTGTTGCGCACGGTCACCTCCGATTCGTCGCCGCGGCGCGCGGCGAACGTGGTGGAGCCGCCGCCGTCGAGGTTGATCCCGTCGTCCGCGCCCGTCTCCTCCAGCAGCGCGGCCAGCTCGGCGACGGTCAGCCCGCCGCTCTTCGCCGACCTGCCGTCCACGACGAGCAGGGAGAGGTGGCGGCCGTCGCCGCTGACGCCCGCCGCGGTGCGCGGGGCCGGGCCCTTCGGGTCCAGCCCGTCGAGCGGTTCGCCGTCGCGCAGGATCGGGAAGCCTCCTATCGCGAACTGGAGCCGCTTGGTCCCGGTGAACCGGTAGCTGACGCGCACGTGCTGCCCCGGCCGCAGCCCCCGCAGTTCGCCCGCCGCCTTGCCCCGCCCGACCAGGACGGTCGTGCCCGCCGGGATCGCGCCCTCGCCGATCGTGTCCGTCACCTTGACCACGACGCCCTGCCGCACCGTCACCTCGGCGGTGTCGGTGTCGCACGGGTCGTTGCGGCGGGTGTCACTGCCGCAGACCGCGCGCAGCCGCGACACCGTGCCCCACTGGCTGGTGAACGCCCCGGCCGTCCCGACCGGAAGCGCGTACTGGTTGAGCCCGCGCAGGGGGACCGTGACGTCCCCGGCACTGATCGTGCCGGTGAGGTGCAGACGTGCGACCCGGCCGCGCCGGTCGGCACCGACCCCGATGACGTCTTCGGCGGAGGTACCGGGCGGCAGCGCCGGCCCGAACCGCTGCCCGTTCGGGACCGCGGCCTTGCGCGGCTCCCCCTTCTCGACCTCGGGGCCGGACGCGGCACCGGTCGCGGGCACACCCGGACGGGTCTCGCTGACGTTGAAGAAGTCGCCGTTCACTCCGGCGAGCGCGTCCTGCGCGTCCGCCATCTGCGAGACGGTCCGGCGCGCGGCGACCACGGGCGGGTGCAGCAGGCCCACGCGGACGCCGGGCGCGCGCAGGTCGACGTCCAGCAGGTCGCCGAGCACGGGCCCGCCCATGCCGGACGTCTCGAAGGTCTTGAAGACCACGCCCGGTGCCAGCCGGGTCACCGAGGTGTAGCGGGGCGGGGCCACCGCGACCGGGCCGGCGGGTGCCGCGGTCCCCGACCGCGCGTCCGGCCGCTCGCCGGATCCCGCTCCGTCCGGCCCGGCACCGCCCGGCGGTCGTGGGGTTCCGGCGGCGCCGGCCGGGACCGCTCCAGCCAGCACGACCACCGTTCCGGCCGCGAGTGCGGCCGCAATCCTCGTCACCACAGCAACGCCTTTCCCAGCAGAAACAAGGGCCTGTTGATAATGGCGTGCCGGAGGTGAAGGAACGAGGATTTGCGTGCCAACATACTTTGAAGATCACCATGCGGTGCCGTATACGCCCCGGTAGCCGGGTATTCGACGGTTGTCGGCGTCCGCCCTCATCCTCCGCCGTCAGACCGACGTCCAGGTCGACTCGTAGGCCGCGACGGACTCGGTGACGGCGTGGGCCCTGGACTCCAGGTCGCGCGCTACGGCCGCCAGCCGGGCCGGGCCGTCGTCGGGCGTCATCGCCCGCAGGTGCGGGCGGATGAGGTCGCCCAGTTCCAGCCTGGTGCGCTCGTTGCGGAGCAGGGCGTCGAAGAACTGGTCGGCGCAGGCGAACAGCGAGCGGACGGCCGCCGCCGACTCCTCCCGCAGTGCCACCGTCAGGCGTTTCAGGACGTCCTCGATGATGGCCGTGAGCGTCTCCGCCAGCCACCGCGCGGTCTCCTCAGCGCTCTCGGTCACCGGGATCATCGCCGCCGCCCGGTCCGGGGAGAGCCCGCGCACCTCGCCGCGCCGCCGGCTGAACGGAATCGTGGTACTCACATTGATCTCGGCGGGGATCGTCCACGGAGCCAGGCTGACACCGAACTGCAGGCCGGCGCCGGAGGAGTCCGCGGACGCCGGACCGGATCCCGGACCGGACGGCGCGGCGGGCTCTCCCGCCGTCGCGGGGCCGTCCTGGTCGATGCCGACGGCGATCGGCTGGACGACGCGCAGGAACAGGCTCTGGTTCCCGTAGCTGATGCTGAGGGCCGCCAGATCCTCGATGGGCGCCGCGAGGACGGGCAGCCCCTGCGCACGAAGGGCGGCGGCGAACGCGGGTAGCGTTCGCTCGGGCGGCAGCACCGGCTCGGGCAGCCGCGACCAGAGCGCCGCGGCGACCATGCCCTGGAGCTCCGCTATCGCCTGGGCGAGCGAGGCGTCCACGAGCCGCCGGAACGTCTCGGCCACGAAGTGCCGGGCACGGATGAACTCCTGCTCGACGGCCGCCTTCCGGAAGACGAGGATCTTCTTGCGCACCCGTGCCGCAGCCGGTTCAGGTGCTCGTGGTTGGAGGGCACGTCCAGACCGGACGCGCGCCCGCTCCGGGCGAACTCGTCCCAGGACGGGTATGGAAAGGCCGCGAAGTCCTCGATCCGCTGCGGCACCCGCATCCCGAGCGCCTCGTGCCGGGGCCGGAGGTAGACCTCCCTGAAGTCGTCGAACGTGCGCAGGACGACCTCGGCGCGCGGCGACGGCGAGTTGAAGATGCGGCTGCGGGCGGCGGTCGTGGGCAGCAGGTCGTCGGAGGTCGGCAGAACGTCGGCGCCGTGCTCGTCGAGCCCGGAGATGGCGCGCAGGAGCGTGCTCTTGCCCGCCTGGGTCTGGCCGATCACCCCGATGTTGAGCGTCGGCCGGGTCGCGCGGCCTCGGACGGCCTCCAGCCGGTCGGTCGCCGCGGCCAGCCCGTGCCGCAGCCGTCGCGGCCTGCCGTCGTCGAGGAACGGGCGCAGGGCGGCGGCCAGGTCGTCGGCGCGCCCGCCCACCGGCAGGGACGGGTCGAGCCGGCTCCGTTCGGCGTGCTCGACGAGCGCGCCGAACAGGTCGCACAGCTCCCGCCAGGCCTGGAAGAGCCGCTCGATCCGGTCCCGTTGCGCGTGCCGCGCCGCGAGCGCGGCGGCGATCTCGGCCTGGATCTGCTGACCCTGCATGGTGTCGCCTCCTCGGGAGCACTGGTGTCGGACAGGGAGGCGGGGGGACGGGAGGTCCGGGAGACGGTCGGGCGGAACGAGCTAGGCGGGCCAGGTGGTGACGCTGACCGTCAGCGTCTGCTCTTCGACCGCATCGATGACGAGGAGGGCCAGCCGGTCGGCGCTCTTGAGGCAGTACGTCGCGCCCTCGTGCAGTGCCTGGACCAGGCCCGGCAGCCGCTTCTCCACCCGTGCGCGGCACCCGGCCTCCGTCGCCTGCTCCTTCGGTATCGTCCGGAGGACGGCCGAGGATGAGGCGGCCAGCAGCCGCCCGTCTTTGTACTTGGCGTCTCCCTCCTCGGCAACCGCCGCGGGGCCCGGAGTGAGCCTGAGCCAGTTCGTCTTGGGCACCGCTACCGAAGTCGTCTTCGGCGGCGCGGGCACGGGCACGCTCGTACGGGGGCTGTTTCCAAGGCTGGAGTCGGGCCCGGGGTCGTCCCTTTCCCCGCCGCCCATGACCAGGCCCAGGGCGAGGACGGCGACCGCGGCCATGCCGAGTAGCCCGCCGCCACCGGCGATCGCGGGCATCAGCCAGCGCGGCCGAACGGCCGTTCCCGGGCGAGACGCGGTTCCGGGCCCTGGTGGTCGCGCCTGGCTGACGGAACGCCGCTGCGGGACCGAACCCGGCGGGACGGTCTCGGAGAGCCCCGCCTGCGCGGGCGCGTCGGCGACGCCGAGGTGCGTGACACCGTCGCGGCCGGCCTTCGGCATCGTCGCCCATCCCAGGACGACGGTCATCGGTCGGGTGGCGGCGTTCGCCTCGTCCCACACCCGCTCCCACGCGGACAGCGGGACGACCTGCGGCCCGCCCACCCCGCCCGCCAGAGCCGGCCCGCCAGGAGGATGCGCGGCGGGTGGCGATACCGGCCAGGGGGCCTGTTCGGGGCCGGAGCGGCGCGGCTGCCGGAGCTGGCTCATGGGCGACGTCCACACCGGGCCCATCCACCGCTCGTAGACCGCCCCGGCCCACTGCCGGTAGCCGTCCCGCAGCCGCGGCCAGGTCGGGCCGGGCGGCGGGCCGGCCGGTCCGCCGGACGCCGCCCAGCCGACGAAGCAGTACATCTCGCGGGCACCGTCGGAGTGCATCGAGGCACTGAGGTCGGCGGCCTGGCAGGCGACGCCGACGAGCCGGTGCCCGCCCGAACGGGCGAGGACGAAGCGCGGCCGGTCGCGCAGGCCCGCGCCGTCCGCGACGGTCGCCCGGACGACCTCGTCCAGCCACCCGCGGTGGTCGGCCCCCTCGGGGACCACGCGCCACCAGCTGTCGGCGTACCGGGTGCGGCCGTAGAGGACGGGCGCCCAGCCGGCGCCGGCGGGCTCAGCCACGATGCGTCCCGATCCAGGTCGCCGGCCGCCCGCCCTCGAAGACCGGCACGTGCCGCAGCATGGGGACCAGGGCGGCGGACTCGGCGTCGCAGTGGTCGCGCCAGTGCTTCATGGTGGCTTCGCGACGGTCCAGTTCCTGGAGCCGGACGGCGAGCCGCTCGCGGGCACGCCGCGGCCCCCGTCCGGCGCCGGCGGGGAGTGCCGCCCATTCGCGGCGGGCGCCGCCGCGGTCGGTGCGCAGCGCCGCCAGCCGGGCGTCGAGCTCCTCGCGCTCACGCCGGTAGAAGCAGGCCAGATGGAACAGGACCGGCAGGTGGACGTCGGTCGGGTTCACCGAGTCGGGAAGGACTCCGCCGTCGGCCGTCCGCTCCAGGGACCCGACGCTCACCGGGCAGACGGCGGTGGTGACCCCGGGCGAGAACGCGACGGGCAGCAGCGCGCGCAGTTCGTCGGCCAGGTCGGTGAGCCGGCGGGGCGCATCCGTTCCGGTCCAGTCGATGACGTCGGCCTTGGTGACCACGAGGGTCAGCGAGGGCAACGGGCGTCCTGCGCCGGTGCGCGTCGTCAGCGTGTCGGTGACGACGGTGGACATCTGCTGGGTGAGGGTCTCCCTGGCCACCGCCTCGCGCCGCTCCCGGCCGAGCGGCTTGCGAAAGTGCTCCCCGTCCAGGATGAGGAGAAGGCCGTGCGCCGTGGAGATCTCCCAGAGCAACTGCTCGGCGTCGGGCGACCCGTCCGGGCCGACGAAGCTCGGCAGCGCGCCACCCCGGTAGTCGGCCCAGTGCAGGCGCGCCAGCGGCCGCATTTCCCGTGCGTAGACGAACGTGTGGCTATGCGGCACGGTGTTGGTCGGCTCGGGCAGCCGCCCCCGCTCTCCGAGGTCGCGCCACGCGTCGGCGAGCACGACGTCGGAATTGCGGTCGGCCTCGTGCAGTGTGCAGTGCTCCGCCCCCCGCGACATGGCCGCGTAGAGCGCGAGGAGATAGGTCGTCTTCCCCGCTCCCGGCGCCCCCATCGTGGACAGCCCGATCTCATGAAGTTCCGTCATCAGGCCCCCGCCCTCGCCACCCGGCCCCGCTTCCCCGGCGGGGTCCCTCACTTTTAGACGCGCACCCGTTGGAGAAAGAAGCGGAATGCCATATCAATTCGGATAACACTGACCGGTAACTGAAAAGAATCTTTAGTGATGTTCGAATTGATCATTTCTTTTCGGACCGCCGGATACGACATTGACAGCGGCATGAAAAGAAAGTGAGGAGCGGCGCCAAGAATGGTCAGTGCGCCGCGGCGTTCCAGTCGGGTCCGCACCCGATCGCCACGTCCAGGCCCACACTGAGCGGGTAGGCCGCGGTCATCTGCGAGCGGACCAGTCCGGCGACCCGCTCCCGCTCGCCCGGCGCCACCTCAAGGACGATCTCGTCGTGCACCTGAAGCAGCAACCGGCTGCGCAGGCCGGCCGCTTGGAGCGCCCCGTCCACCCGCAGCATCGCGATCTTGACGATGTCGGCGGCCGAGCCCTGGACGGGGGCGTTCAGCGCCATCCGCTCGGCGGTCTCGCGGCGCCGCCGGTCGTCGCTGGACAGGTGCGGGAGGTACCGGCGGCGGCCGAGGACCGTGCGGGTGTAGCCGGTCACGCGAGCCTCGGCGACGACGTGCTCAAGGTAGTCGCGGACACCGCCGAGCCGCGCGAAGTAGGCGTCCATCAGCGGGCGCGCCTCGGCCACCGGCAGGCCGAGCTGCTTGGCGAGCCCGAACGCCGACAGCCCGTAGGCCAGGCCGTAGGACATCGCCTTGATCTTGCGGCGCATGTCCGGGGTGACGGCGTCCGGCGGCACGCCGAAGACCTGCGCCGCCGTCGTGGTGTGCAGGTCCTCGCCGGACGCGAAGGCCGCGAGCAGCGTCGGGTCCTGCGACAGGTGCGCCATGACGCGCAGCTCAAGCTGGCCGTAGTCGGCGGTCATCAGGAACTCGAAGCCGTCGGCGGGCAGGAACGCCCGCCTGATCCGCCGGCCCTCCGGGGTGCGGATCGGGATGACCTGGAGGTTCGGTTCGGTGGAGGTGAGCCGCCCGGTCGCGGCGACGGTCTGCTGGAACGTGGTGTGGATCCGCCCGTCCGCGCCGATCTCCCGGATCAGCCCGGCGACCGTCGTGCGCAGGCGCGCCTGGTCGCGGTGGCGCAGCAGGATCTGCGGCAGCCCGTTGTCGGCCCGGGTCGCGAGCCAGGTCAGCGCGTCCAGGTCGGTGGAGTACCCCGATTTGATCTTCTTGGTCTTGGGCAGGCCCAGCTCGCCGAACAGCACGTCCTGGAGCTGCTTGGTCGAGCCGGGGTTGAACCGGCGCCCGGCGACCGCGGCGGCCTCGTCCGCGGCCCGCTCCATCCCGTCGGCGAAGTGCCGCTCCAGCTCGCGCAGCAGCGCCCCGTCCACATGGACGCCGGTGCGCTCGGCTCGGGCGAGGAGGTCCGAGAGCGGGAGCTCCACGTCGTCCATCACCGTGTCCATCCCGGCCGCGGTCAGCTCCGGGGCAAGCTTGCCCGCCAGGTCGAGGACGGCCCCGGCGCGCAGCATCGTCCCGGCGGCGCCCTCCTCGGAGGGGCGGCGGCCGAGATGGCGGGCCGCGAGGTCGGCGATGCCGTAGGCGGCCAGGCCGGGCAGGAGGAGGTAGGCGGCCATCGCGGTGTCGGACGCGACGCCGCCGACCCGCCAGCCGTGCTCGGGCAGCACCCGCAGCAGCGACTTCACATCGTGCAGCGCCTTCGGGTGGCCGGGGTCGGCGAGCCAGCTCGCGAAGCCCCGCTCGTCCGCCGCGGTCAGGCCGGCGGGCTCGAAGGACGCGGCGTGGCCGTCGGAGGTGGCCAGCGCGATCCGGCCGATCCGGCCTTCGCCGCGCTCCCAGGTGTGGTCGGCGGCCAGCCCGACGAGGCCCGCCGACGCCCGCGCACGCAGCCAGCCGGCCAGCTCGTCCGGGCCGAGCTCGCGCCCCTTCAGCCTCGGCCGGGATCCGGCCGGCCGCCCGCCGCCGGGGTCGGCGGCGAAGAGCCGCTGGCGGAGGCTGGCGTTGCGGAACTCCAGCTCGTCCAGCAGCGAGGTGAGGGCGGACTGGTCGTAGGGGCGGCGGCGCAGGTCGTCCAGGCCGGCGGGGAGGTCCAGGTCGCGGACCAGCTCGGTCAGCCGCCGGTTCAACCGGACGCTGTCTCGCGCCGCCCGCAGCCTCTCCCCCGCCTTGCCGCCGACCTCGTCGGCACGTTCCAGCAGCGCCGCGAGCGACCCGAACTCGCGAATCCATCTGGCGGCCGTCTTCTCCCCGATGCCGGGGATGCTCGGCAGGTTGTCGGACGGGTCACCGCGCAGCGCCGCGAAGTCCGGATACTGGGCCGGCGTCAGACCGTACTTCTCCTGGACGAGTCCGGGCGTGTAGCGGATCATCTCCGACGCCGTCCGGTAGAAGTACAGCACGGTGACGTTCTCTCCGACGAGCTGGAGGGCGTCCCGGTCGCCGGTGACGATCAGCACGGTGTGACCGGCCGCGTCCGCCTGCGTGGCCAGGGTCGCGATGACGTCGTCGGCCTCGTACCCGGGCGCCCGGACCGTCGCGACGCTCATCGCCGCGAGCAGGTCGTCCAGGATCCTCAGCTGGCTGCCGAACTCCTCCGGCGAGCGCGAGCGGCCGGCCTTGTACTCGGGGAACGCCGCGGTGCGAAACGTCCGGCGGGAGACGTCGAAGGCGACCGCGACATGGGTCGGTCTTTCGTCGCGCAACACGTTGGCCAGCATGTTCGCGAACCCGTAGACGACGTTGGTGGGCTGGCCGGAGGTAGTGCTGAAGTTCTCGACCGGCAGCGCGTAGAACGCCCGGTAGGCCAGCGAGTGGCCGTCCAGGAGCAGCAGGCGGGGCCGGTCGGTCATGGATCCCATCCTGGCACCCGGGGTAGGCGGGCATGAAAGAGCCTTAGGTGATGTTGGAGGGGGACATGGCGAACAACGACGTGGGACGGTTCGGAATCTGGCGCCGGTGGCAGGACATGACCCCGGAGCTGGCCAAGGGCGTCGAGGACCTCGGGTACGGGACGATCTGGATCGGCTCCTCGCCCGGCGGTGACCTGGAGATCGCCGACCGGCTGCTGGCCGCGACCGACCGGATCGTGATCGCGACCGGGATCGTGAACATGTGGGCGACGCCCGCCGAGCAGGCCGCCGCGGCCTACCACCGGCTCAACGCCGAGTACGGCGGGCGGTTCCTGCTGGGCGCCGGGATCGGCCACCCGGAGGCGACGCAGCGCTACCGCAGCCCGTACGAGACGATCGTGGACTACCTCGACCGCCTCGACGCGGAGGGCGTCCCGGCGTCCGGGCGGGTCCTCGCCGCGCTGGGCCCGAAGGTGCTCAAGCTCGCCGCGCAGCGCACGCGGGGCGCGCATCCCTACCTGACCACGCCCGAGCACACGCGCCAGGCTCGAAGTGAACTGGGCACGCGGCCGCTGCTGGCGCCGGAGCAGAAGGTCGTCCTGGACACCGATCCGGCGCGGGCCCGCGCGGCCGGCAGGGCGTTGGTCGCCGGCATCTATCTGGGCCTTGCCAATTACACCTCCAACCTCCGGCGGCTGGGCTGGTCCGATAACGATTTCACCGACGGTGGAAGCGACGCTCTCATCGACGCGCTGGTCGCGCACGGCGACCCGGAGACGGTCGCGGCGAAACTGACCGCGCACATCGACGCGGGCGCCGATCACGTCGCCGTCCAGTTGCTGTCGGGAGGGGACGCCGATCCACTACCGGGGCTGGGGACACTCGCCGAGGCACTGCAATTGCGCTAACGGCAATTTCTCGAGAACATGCAATTACGGACCACCTGAAGACATGATGTTTGCATGCACTAATAAGGGTCTTCCTGCGGCATGGTTAGGCTTGCCTTTTACCTGACCATCCGGCGGGAGGCGCGAGGCGTGAACGCTGATGTCGCGGCCGACGGGCCGCCGCGCGACCCGGCCCCGGCCGACGCCGTGATCGCGCGGCTGAGCCTGCTGGCCATGGCCGGCACCCGGATGGCGGGCGCCCTGGACATGGAGCAGGTCGCGCGGCAGCTCGTCGAGGTGGCGCTCGCCGGGTTCGCCGACACGGCCGGGGTATACGTGGCCGAGCATCTCATCGTCGGCGACGAGATCCCCCGGCCGTCGGGCACCCGGTCGGTCGAGGTGCGGCGGATCGCGCTCGGTGCCGCGCACACCGACCTGGAGGACTGCTTCCCTTCCGGTGAGGTCCTGGTCTTCGCGCCCGACAGCGCGGTCGCCGTCTGCGTCCGGGAGGGCACGGTCCAACGGTTCGCGGAGCTGCCCGCCGACATCGGCACCGCGCACCCCGGGGCGCGAGACCGGCTCGGCGACCTGGCCGACTTCCTGCTCGTCCCGCTGAAGACCGACGCGTCGATCCTCGGGTTCGTCGCGTTCGCTCGCGGCCCGGCCGCGGGCCCGTTCAGCGACGAGCACACCGCGGTCGCCGTGGAACTGACGGCGCTCGCCGCCGGATGCCTGGACACCGCCCGCCGCTACCAGCGTGAACACGCGGCGGCGCGGGCCCTGCAGGCCGGGCTGATGCCGCGGCTCCTCGGCACCGTCCCGGGCGTCCAGGTCGCGCACCGGTCGGTGCCCGCCGGGCACGCCAACCTCGTCGGCGGCGACTGGTGCGACATCGTCCCGCTGTCCGCCGGCCGGGTCGCGCTCGTCATCGGGGACGCGATGGGGCACGGCTCGGCCGCCGCCGCGGCCATGGTCCAGTTGCGCGCCGCCGCCCGGACGCTGGCGATGCTCGACCTCGGCCCGGCACGGATCCTCACCTGGCTCGACCGGATCGCACCGAGCCTCGGGCCGGTCCAGTTCGCCACCTGCGTGTGCGCCGTCCTGGACACCACGACGCGGACGGGCGTGCTCGGCCGCGCCGGGCATCCCCCGCCGATCATGCTGCGTCCGGACGGCGGCTGCGACACCGTCGACATGCCACCCGGCCTGCCGCTCGGTCTCGGTAACACCGTCTACGAGGACGTCCGGGTCCCCTTCCCCGACGGAACGACCCTCGTCCTGTACACCGACGGGCTGATCGAGTCCCGCGACCGCGACCTGGAGTCCGGCCTCGCCGCGCTGCGGTCCGCGCTCGCCGACGCCACCGCGAGCCTGGACGAGGCGTGCGGCGCGGTCGTCGCCAAGCTCGTCTCCACACCGAGCCAGGACGACGTCACGGTGATGCTCGTCCGTGCCCATGACCAGGGCGTGAAGAGCGCGCCAGAGGAGAGGTAGCCCGTGGACGAACCCGACTGGACCTCCGGCATCGACCAGAGCCAGGCAAGTGTCGCGCGTGTCTACGACTACCTGCTCGGCGGGGCGCACAACTTCTCCGCCGACCGGGACGTCGCGCGCACCCTGGAGGCGATCGAACCGCAGGCGCGGACGATCGCCGCCGCGAACCGGGCCTTCCTCGCCCGGGCGACCCGCTACCTGGCGGCGGAGGCGGGGGTCCGGCAGTTCATCGACATCGGCTCTGGCATCCCGACGCAGGGCAATGTGCACGAGATCGTCCAGCGGGTGGACCCGGAGGCCAGGGTGGTCTACGTGGACCACGACCCGGTCGCCGTCGCCCACAGCACCTCGATCCTGGCCGAGAATCAGCACGCCGACGTGGTCCAGGCCGACGTGACCGATCCCGGGTCGATCCTGGAGCACCCGACCGTCCAGAAGATGATCGACTTCGAGGAGCCGGTGGGGCTGCTCCTGGTGGCCGTGCTGCACTTCGTCCCGGACGACCGGGATCCCGGCGCGATCCTCGCCGCGCTGACCGCGCCGCTGTCGGCGGGCAGCCACCTGGTCGTCAGCCATGGCACCCACAGGGAGCACACGGGCGAGGCCGTCCGGCAGGTCTACCGGCGCGCGGTGGCGGGCGGCCAGGCCACCCTGCGCACCGCCGACCAGATCCGGGACCTCTTCGCGGGGTTCGACCTCCTCCAGCCCGGTCTCGTGCACGGACCGCTCTGGCGCCCCGACTCCCCCGCCGACGTCCCGGAGAATCCGGAACGGTTCTGGTTCCTGGCGGGCCTCGGCCGCAAACAGTGAACCGCCCCTGACAGGGCGAGGGACGCGCCCCATGCCGGGCGCGTCCCCCGAGAAGGTCACTCAAAGCGGATCATCGGGAGTCACGCGGTCGCGTACGGGCCCGTCTGCTGGGGCGCGGCAGCCTTGTTCTGCGCGCGCTTCCTGGCGTACTCGTTGCCGTTCACCGTCAGCGTGCTGTTGGCGAACAGTTCCGTGACCGCGGCTGTGCCGTCGATCATCTGGTCGAAGCCGGTGAGGCTCACGTTGTCGTAGCGATCGCACGCCTGGTGGTAGCAGGGGTCGTAGGGCTTGCCCGCGGTGCCGCCGTAGACCGTGGCCTGCTGGGGCGTCTTGATGCCCTCGGCGCCGGTGAAGATGCCGCCGGCGGGGATGCCCGCGGTGATGAACGCGTTGTAGTCCGACCGTCCGTTGAAGGGGGTCGGGTCGGTGGCGAGCTTGCCGGAGCCGAAGAAGTCGTTGAACGCCTTCTCGATAGCGCCGGACCCGGCGGGCGCCTCGACGTTGTTCTGGCCCGCGCTGTTGTCGCCGTCGTAGACGAAGCGCACGAAGTTGGGCGAGGCGAGCATGTCGAAGTTGAGGTCCAGCGCGATCTTGTCGCGTTCGGCCTGCGGAAGGCTGTTCACATAGTGCTGGGAACCGAGCAGCCCCTCCTCCTCAGCACCCCAGAACCCGAACCGCACCTGGTTGCGGACCTTGGCGCCGAGCTTGCCGATCTGCTGTGCCACCGCCAGCAGCGTCGCGGTACCCGAACCGTCGTCGTTGATGCCGGGGCCTTCGGCCACGCTGTCGTTGTGCGCGCCGAGGACGACGACGTTGTCGGCCCGTCCGCGCTTGGTGTTGGCGATGACGTTGGAGGTCTCGCGCTTCTGGGTGAGGGTGTCGGTCTTCACGCGCAGCGTGAGGCCGCCGCCCTGCGCCTGCTTCACGAGGTCGGTGCCGACGGCGTTCGTCGGTCCGACCACCGGAAGCGTGTACGGCTTGCCCAGCGTTCCGGCGACCGGACCGGGCGTGCCGGGGAGCTGGTAGATGACCACGGCGCTCGCACCGGCGGCGACGGCGTTGTCCGCCTTGACGGAGAACAGGCAGCCGCCCCGCTGGATCAGTGCGATGTGCCCCTTCGGGAAGCCGGTGAAGTCGGCGGCCTCACAGCCGCTGCCCGTACCGGTGGCGCCCGGGTCGACGGGGGTCGCGGTGGCCGTGACGTCGCCCGATCCCGAGTACTGGAAGGTCTCGAAGTCGGTGTCCGGCGTGTACGTCTTCGGGGTCGGCGCGGTCACGGCGAACGTCGGCGGGGACTTCTCCTGCCAGAAGTCGAACGTGAAGTTCTGTACCTGAGGCGTGTAGCCGGCCCGCTTGAGCTGGTCCGCGATGTACTTCACGGTGATCTTGTTGCCGGGGAGCCCGGCGGCCCGGTTGCCGCCGTTCGCATCCGCGATCTTCTCCAGGTTCAGCTGGTGATGGCGGACGGCCTTGAGCGTGACGAGCGAGGCCAACTTCGATGGTGTCGGCGCGGCCTGCGCCCCGGCCGCCGTCAGGGTGGTGGCGGCGAGCGACAGGCCCAGGAGTGATGCTAGCGCGGCTTTGCGCATGACTCGGTCTCCGATGACGAGGGGGACAAAGCATCCGAAGCCTGGCATGTGCCAAAAACCGCTACAAGGCACAAATCGGCATCGGTACTGCCGGTGACGACCGGCCCACTGGTCCCATCGCCCCCGGCCGTCCGCACACCTCCGGGAGGACCACCGACGAAACCTCCGGCCGCCACGCGACACGACCAGCAAGATCATGCGTCGTGGCCGTGGAACGACACACATCTGATTAACAGAAGAACGCTGGCGTTCGCTAAATCAAACTAAGTATGCTGCCTCACCGCTTGATGGCGGTTTCGGATGACCAGGGAGTAGCCCAGTGACGCGACCCGGACAGGTGCCCGCCCCTCATGCCGCCCCACCGCGGCTGCGCACCAGGCCGGTGACGCACCGCGTCGCGCTGCTGTTGGCGATCCCGCTGGTGTCGCTGATGGTCCAATGGGGCGTCCCCACGGTCGTCACATGGACGCAGGCGCTCCAGCGCTTCGACTACTCGACCGTCTACGACAAGGTCGGCGTACCCGCCCTGGCAGTCACCGAGGTGATCCAGGAGGAGCGCCTCGCGGCGGTCACCGTCCTGAACAGACGCTCCACCGCGGCCGACCAACAGTTCCAGGAACAGGCGGCCAAGACGGACGGGGTGGTGGCGGCGTTCCGCAAGTCGGCCTTCGCCTCCGGCACCAGGGACGCGATGGACGACGCGGTGGAAGAGCGCGTTCGGCAGCTCAGCGACGTCTTCGACGTGCTGATCGGGCTGCGCGAGCAGGTGCGCGGCATCGGCGGCACGCGGACCGCGGCCGTCAACGGGTACAGCTCGATCGTCGACATCACGATCCGCGTGCTGACGACGCTGGTGAGCGTCGACGACATCACCGTCTCCCAGCACACCAACGCCGTGCTGTACGACTACTGGGCCCGCGAGTTCATGCTGCGGGAGAACGCGCTGATGTCCGGCCTGCGGCCTGGCCGGATGAGCGCCGAGGACCGTTCGTCGTTCGCCGCCTGGGCGGGCAGCCGCGTGCAGATGCTGGACCTCGGCCGGGCCGCGGCGGGCGACGACGTTAAAACGATCATGTACGACCTCCAGGGCAACACCGCCTACACCTCCTACGCGACGATGGAGGGCACCGTCCTGTGGAGCGGCATCGCGCCGAACCCGCGGCGGTGGAAGGCCACGATCGACGCGGTGGCCCCGGCGTGGCAGCGGTCCTCCGCGCTGGCCAGCGACACGGTGAACCGCAAGGAGGTCAAGCCCGCCGGGCAGAAGATCCTGGTCGGCTTCTACGCGGTCGGCGGGCTCGGCCTGCTCGGCTTCGTCGTCTCGGTCCTGCTGTCGATCCTGTTCGCGCGCCGGCTCACCGAGGAACTCCGCGTCCTCCAGCGACAGGCGCAGGTGCTGGCGCACGAGCGCCTGCCCCGGGTCGTGGCGCGGCTGCGGCGCGGCGAGCCGGTGAACGTCGACGCCGAGGCACCTCCACCGGAGACCGGCAGAACACTGGAGGTGACGCTGGTCAGCGAGGCGTTCCATGCCGTCCAGCGCACGGCGGTCAGTACCGCGGTCGGCGAGGCCGACCTGCGCGCGAGCATCAACCGCGTCTTCATCAACCTGTCGTGGCGGAGCCAGTCGCTGCTGCACCGGCAACTCAGGCTGCTGGATGCGATGGAGCGCCGCGCACGCAGCCCCGAGGAGCTGGACGACCTGTTCCGGCTCGACCACCTCACGACCCGCATGCGGCGGCACGCCGAGGGCCTGGTCATCCTGTCCGGGTCGCCGACCGTCCGCGCCTGGGACCATCCCGTCGCCGCCGAGGACGTCGTCCGCGCCGCCATCGCCGAGGTGGAGGACTACCGACGGATCGAGGTGACGGGCGCCTCGTCGGCGGCCGTGACCGGCAACGTGGTCGCCGACGTCATCCACCTGCTGGCCGAGCTCATCGAGAACGCCGCGTCGTTCTCCCCGCCGACCACCGAGGTCACCGTGAAGGTGGAGACGGTCGCCAACGGGCTGGCGGTGGAGGTGGTCGACCGCGGCGTCGGCCTGCACCCCGAGGAGATGGCGGAGCTGAACCGGCGGCTCGCCGCCGACGTCGAGTTCGACCTGGTCGACACCGAGCGGCTCGGGCTGTTCGTCGTCGCGCGGCTGGCCGCCCGGCACGGCATCCGGGTCTCGCTCCAGGCCTCCGCCTACGGAGGGACGACCGCGATCGTCCTCGTCCCGCACGCGCTGGTCGTCCTGGACGAGGACTGGGCGCCCGCGCTCGGCACCTCCGAGATCAGGATGCCCGAGCCCGCCGTGACGGCGACGGCGCTGCGGCCGGGCCGTGCCGCACCACCCGCCCTGCCCGCGCTGCCGGGCCCGCCCTCCTACACGCCGCCGGCGATGCCTCCCGCGCAGCCGCAGCCCCAACCGCAGCCGCCGGCACCGATGCCAATGCCGATGCCCGCTCCGGACACCGATCCACTCGGCCGTTTCGCTGGCCACACCCGGCCGTCCACCGAAGATCCGACCACGTCCAACGGCGAGTCCAGCGAGGTCACCGGTCGCCTCCCACGCCGCGTGCGGCAACGGAATCTGGCCCCCCAACTGCGCAAGCGCCCGGAACGCGAACAACCCGGAGAACCGCGGGACGACTTCGAGGAGCCGAGCCCGGAGCTCAGCCGCGACCTCATGTCCTCGCTACAGTCTGGGTGGCTCCGCGGCCGGGACACCGACGACGAGACCGGCGAACCCGGTGCACGTGACGAATGGGGGGAATCATGACGCAGCAGGCACATGCCGGCGGTGAGCTCGACTGGTTGCTCGACGACCTGGTGGAGCGGGTCGGGGAGGTACGCCAGGCGGTCCTGCTGTCGCGCGACGGCCTGGTCATGGGAGCCTCCGGTGGCGTCACCCGCAAGGACGCCGAGTTCCTCGCGGCGCTGTCGTCGGGCTTCCACAGCCTGTCCAACGGCGCGCGCGAGCATTTCGGGGCCAAGCAGGTGCGGCAGACCGTCGTCGAGCTGGACGGCATGCTGTTCTTCGTCATGCCGGCCGGCGACGGCAGTTGCCTCGCGGTGCTGAGCGACGCGGGCGGCAACGCCGGGCTCGTCGCCTACGAGACCACCATGCTGATCAAGCGTGTGCGGCGGCAGCTGGGCGCCGCGCCGCGCTCGTCCGGCGAGCCGTCGGACCCGTCCGCGCGGACCTGAGCCGCCGTGGATACGCCGAAGGAACGCTGGGTCGGCCGTGACGCCGGACCGGTGGTGCGGCCGTATGCGATGACGCGCGGCCGCACCCGGCCCCGGGGCCCGGCCATCGACCTCGTCACGATCCTGGTCGCCACCGGGCACACGCCCACCGACCGGGTGTGGCTCTCGCGCGAGCAACGGCGGCTGCTGGAACTGTGCCGGCAGCCCTCCACGCCCGCGGACCTGGCCTCGGAGACCGATCTACCCTTACAAGTCGTCCAGATCCTGCTGGCCGACCTGCACCAGTACGGTCTGATCGAAGAGAAGCGGCAGTCCGAGCAGCCCGACCGTCCCGATCCCCGGATATTGATGAGAGTGCTCGATGAACTTCGCCGCCTCTGACACCTTCGGCGCTGTCCCGCCACGAGACACCGACGACATCCCCCAGCACACCCTCAAGATCCTCGTGGCCGGCGGCTTCGGCGTCGGCAAGACGACGTTCGTGGGGGTGGTCAGCGAGATCCGCCCGCTGCGCACCGAGGAGAGGCTGACCGACGCCTCGACCGGTGTGGACGATCTGGACGGGCTGGCGAGCAAGTCCACCACGACCGTGGCCATGGACTTCGGCCGGCTCACGTTCTCCGGCGGCGTCCGGCTGTACCTGTTCGGGACGCCCGGCCAGGAGCGGTTCTGGTTCATGTGGGACCAGATCGCCTACGGCGCGGTGGGCGCGATCGTGCTCGTGGACACCCGCAGGCTGTCCACGAGCTTCGCGTCCATCGACTTCTTCGAGCAGCGGGAGATCCCGTTCGTCGTCGCCGCGAACGTCTTCGACGGCGCACGCCTGTACACCGTCGAGGACATCCGGAACGCGCTGGACGTCGATCCCGAGGTGCCCGTCATGCTGTGCGACGTGCGCCGTCCGGACGTCGCGAAGGGCATCCTGGTCACGCTGGTCGAGCACGCCCTCCAGTCATCCGGGCCACAATGAGGGAGGCGAGCGCGGCGTAGGCGGCGGAGTCGTCCAGCCCCGTGCGGGCCTTGATCTCGCCCCGGTGGATGGACTCCATCACCTGGCCCGCGACAACACCGACGAACGCCGCGTCCACATCCGCGTCCGCGTCCGAGGCGGCCTCGGTGACGAGCCCCTGCACGCGCCGGACGGCGAACCCGGTGTTCCGCTGGTAGATCTCGCGGGCGGGGGCGAAGGCGTCGAGGTCGGCGAAGAACGCGGGTGAGGCCGGGGCGAGCGCGTCGGAGATGGCCCGCAGGTACGCGCCGACACGGTCGCGGGGGTCGGCGCTCCCATCGAGCTCCGCCTCGACCTGCGCGGTCGCTCGGCGAAAGAACGCGCGGACCACCGTGACGATGATCTGCTCCCGGCTGGGCGCCACGGTGTAGAGCGTGCTCTTGGAGCAGTGCAGGACGGCGGCCAGCTCCGCCACGCTCAGCTCGGCGAAGCCGCGGTCGAGGAACACCTCGATGAGCCGCTCGACGAGGTCCTCGCGGCGTCGCTCCGTCCGGGCCCGCCCACCGGCCGCCCGCCCATCCGCCGTACGCCCTGTCAGGGTCCGCGCCGTGCCGTCCATCCATGGACAGTACCAAGAACGGTTCTTCAGTACTCCCACTGGTACTCTGGGCTCGGCGAAAGGAGTCACCGATGCCCGCCACGCGCCACCTGCCGACACCGGAGTCCGCCGACCTCGTCGCGCTCGTCCGCGAGATCGCGGCCAAGGAGCTCGCGCCGCGCGTGGCCGATGCCGAGCGCACCGGGACGTTCCCCCGCGAGGTCTTCACGACGCTCGGCCGGGCGGGGCTGCTGACGCTGCCCTACCCGGAGCGGTATGGCGGCGGCGACCAGCCGTACGAGATCTACCTTCAGGCTCTGGAGGAGATCGGCACGGCCTGGGCGAGCGTCGGCGTCGGCGTCAGCGTGCACGCCCTTTCCTGCTTCCCGCTGTTCGCCTACGGCACCGAGGAGCAGCGCCGGCGTTGGCTTCCGGATCTGCTGTCGGGCGAACGGCTGGGCGCGTACTGCCTGTCGGAGGCGCACGCGGGATCCGACCCGGCCGCGATGCGCGCGAAGGCCGTACGCGACGGCGACTCCTATGTCCTGAACGGCGCCAAGGCGTGGACGACGCACGGCGGCGAGGCCGACTTCTACACGGTCATGGCCCGCACGTCCGATGAGAAGTCGCGCGGTATCTCCTGCTTCCATGTGCCGTCCGGGACGCCGGGGCTGGAGTTCGACGAGCCCGAGGACAAGATGGGCCTGATGGGTTCGACGACCGCGACCGTCCGGCTCGTCGACGCGCGGATCCCGGCCGACCACCTCATCGGCGCGGAGGGCCAGGGCCTGGCCATCGCCCTCGCCGGCCTGGACGCGGGGCGCCTCGGCATCGCCGCGGTCGCCACCGGCCTCGCCCAGAGCGCGCTCGACACCGCCGTCGGCTACGCCAAGGAGCGCGAGGCGTTCGGCAAGGCGATCATCGACCACCAGGGGCTCGCGTTCGTCCTCGCGGACATGGCCGCCGCCGTCGAGTCGGCCCGCGCGACCTATCTCGCGGCGGCACGGCTCAAGGACGCGGGCCGCCCCTACGGCCGGAAGGCGTCGATCGCCAAACTGGTCGCCACCGACAACGCGATGAGGGTGACGACCGACGCCGTCCAGGTCCTCGGCGGGGCCGGCTACACCCGTGACTTCCCGGTCGAGCGCTTCATGCGCGAGGCGAAGGTCATGCAGATCTTCGAGGGCACCAACCAGATCCAGCGCCTGGTCATCTCCCGCCACCTCGCCCGCTGACTCCGGCGAGCGTCTTCGCGGGCGTTCCCATGCAGACGTGCACGGATGCAGACGCGCACGGCCCCGGGCACCGCTAGGGCCGCGCCCACCCCCGAGAGTGGACGCGGCCCGGTTTGCTGGCCGTCAGCGGGGTTTGACGACCGTCAGCGGGGTGTTACGGGCACTTCTTCCAAGCGAAGTGGTAGGTCGTCTTGACGCTACCGTCGGTGGAGTCGAAGGCCAGGAAGCTGGTCTTCTTCTCGTCCGTGCCCTTGTTCACGCGCAACTCGGTGTTGACGTTGAAGTTGCGGTCCTCACCACAGGGCTTGAACACCAGCTCGGCGACCGGGGTACGGTCACTGAACTGCCAGTTGTCGGAGTACGAGCCCTTCAGCGTGTGGCTGACGGGGGTCGTCTGCTGCATGCCCTGGTGGTAGTAACTGGCGCGCTCCAGACCTGACGCGCCGGCTTCCAGGTGCGCGAAGCCGCGGTAGTCCGCACCGGCGATCGCGTAGGTGAAGCCCTGCGGCACGTGCAGCCGCAGGTTGATCTGGCAGTTCTTGCGGAAGTCGGTCGCCTTGGAGTCCCCGCCCGCCTGGGCGAGGTAGTCGCTGTAGGTGACCGTGAACGCGGTGTTGTCGCTCGCCGTGGCGACCGCGGCGGTGCCGGCGCGGCAGCCGGAGCCGTTCACGGTGAGGACGTCGATGACGATCCGGTCCGGGGGCGGGGGGTCGTCGGTGACGGCGGAGGCGGCGGGAGCCATTGCACCGGCCAGGGCCATGGCGGTCGCGCACGCCGCCGTGGCGGTGATTGCCTTGCGCATCGGTTGTTCTCTCCTTACGGGGGTGGAGGCACCGTACTCGGGGTCATTCACATCCGGCGCCGGAGGAATTCGGGGGAGCGCCGGATGTGAATGGTCTGCTCGCCTAGGGGCAGCGCTTCCAGGCGAAGTGGTAGGTGGTCTTGATGCTGCCGTCCGTGGAGTCCATGGCCAGGAAGCTGACCTTGGTCGGGTCGGATGTGCCCTTGTTCACCCGCAGCTCGGTGTTGATGTTGAAGTTGCGCTCCTCGCCACATGGCTTGTAGACGAGCTGCGCGACATCGTTCTTGTCGGTGAACTGCCAGTTGTCAGAGTAAGCGCCCTTGATGGGGTGCTCGGCCTGACCGGTCTGCGACATGCCCTGGAAGTAGTAGTGAGCCTTTTCCAGTCCGGTCGCACCCTTTTCGAGCGATGCGAATCCCCGGTAGTCAGCCGACATGATCGCGTAGGTGAAGCCCTGGGGGACGTGCACCTTCATCGCGATCTGGCAGTTCTTCCGGAAGTCGGTGGCCTGCGAGTTGCCGCCTACCTGCGCCATGTAGTCGCTGTAGGTGACGGTGAAGGCCTCCTTGTCATCGGAGATGGCCACGGCGGCGGTGCCCGCGGGGCAGCCAGAACCGTTCACGGTGGCGATCTCGATGGTGACCCCGTTGGGGCCACGGGTGAAGTAGGAGGCGGAGGCAGTGGCCGGCGGGGCGGCCACGGCGGCCGTGGCGGTCATCGCCAGGGCGGCTGCGGAAATGGCGATCCCTTTACGCATGCGATTCCTCTTCGCTGGGGGCGGACGCGATTTTGTTTTCCTTCGGCGGCCGAAGAGTGGAACGTGATCCAGGATCTTGCCCGAAGAGTAACGGCGCCGATCAAGGCGGTCAACGTCCTGTTTTTAACTTCCCTTGAACCTTCTGTAGGACGCCCCCGCAAAGCCCGCCCCCCGCGCTAGGAAACCCGTCCAATCTGCGAAAACGGACCGTCCAACATTCGGCGGATCCTCCGGTTTGCCGCAGGAGCGGTCCAGGAACAGACTCAATCGAAATTCAGAAACCGTTCAGAACGCCTAGAAAGACGCCTCCGGCCTGCGGCGGGACGCCGCCGCGGACGACAGGACACGGGAGGCGCGCCCGCAAGGCGCCGCAGGCCCCGAACGCGTTGCCGGCCGGCGCCGGCGGGAGACCGCAGGGCCCGAGGTGTAGGGGCCGCCACCTGGGGAAAGGTGCCAGCGCCTTGTCCAACGATGGAGGTGGCCGATGAGCAGCCTGATCGGACGCAACCTGCTCGCCGGAGCCGAACCCGACGTCGCCGCCGACGCCGGGTATCCGGACGCGCCCCCGCGGATGGGCTTCTTCACCGACACCTCGGTGTGCATCGGCTGCAAAGCGTGCGAGGTCGCCTGCAAGGAGTGGAACGCCGTCCCGGAAGACGGCCTGGAGTTCACCGGGATGTCCTACGACAACACCCAGGGGCTCGGTGCCGACACCTGGCGGCATGTGGCGTTCATCGAACAGGACAAGCCGATGGGGAACGCCGAGACCGGCGTGCCGGACGGCGCCGCCGGCTCCGGCATGCGCTGGCTGATGGCGTCGGACGTGTGCAAGCACTGCACGCACGCGGCCTGCCTGGACGTCTGCCCCACCGGGTCGCTGTTCCGCACCGAGTTCGGCACCGTCGTCGTCCAGGAGGACATCTGCAACGGGTGCGGCTACTGCGTGCCCGCCTGCCCGTTCGGGGTCATCGACCAGCGCAAGGGCGACGGCCGGGCCTGGAAGTGCACGCTGTGCTACGACCGGCTCGGCGCGGGACAGGAGCCCGCCTGCGCGAAGGCATGTCCCACGGACTCGATCCAGTACGGGCCTCTGGACGAACTGCGCGAGCGCGCCGCCGTGCGTGTCGACCAGCTTCATCAGCTCGGCGTGGACGACGCCCGGCTCTATGGCGAGGACCCGGAGGACGGTGTCGGCGGCGACGGCGCGTTCTTCCTCCTGCTGGACGAGCCCGAGGTGTACGGGCTGCCCCCGGATCCGGTCGTCACCACCCGCGACCTGCCGTCCATGTGGCGGCACGCGGGCGCCGCCGCGCTGACCCTGCTCGGCGGGGCCGCCGCCGTCTTCGCCGTCCACGGCCGTGTGGGGGGCCGGCGATGAGCGGCCCGGACACAGGCGGGGACGGGGTGCGCGGGGCACGCCCCGGCCGGGCTGCCGCGGTAGGGAGGGGTCCGGCCGGCAAGGGCGGCGCCCACCGTAAGAGCCGCGGGCGGCGGGAACGGCGCGGCCGGCGCGGCGAGCGGGCGATGGTGCCGGACGCGGAGTTCACCTCCTACTACGGCAAGCCGATCCTTAACCCTCCCACCTGGAAGGCCCTGGACATCGCCGGGTACTTCTTCCTCGGCGGGCTCGCGGGCGCGGGCTCGGTGCTCGCGGCGGGAGCCCATCTCACCGGCCGCCCGGTGACGGCGCGGGCCCTGAAGATCTCCTCGCTGGTGGCCATCAGCGGGTCCGCCGCCGCGCTGGTCCACGATCTCGGACGTCCGGCCCGGTTCCACCACATGCTGCGGGTCATGAAGCCGACCTCCCCGATGAGCGTCGGCTCCTGGCTGCTGATGGTCTATGGCCCGGCCGCGGGCGGCGCCGCCGTCCTGGGCGTGACGCGCCTGTTCCCCCGCCTCGGCGCGGCGGCCACCGCCGGCGCGGCCGCGCTCGGACCCGCCGTCGCCGCCTACACCGCCGTGCTGGCGGCGGACACGGCCGTGCCCGCCTGGCATGGGGGTCATCGGGAGCTCCCGTTCGTGTTCGCCGGGTCGGCGACGGCCGCCGCGTCCGGGATGGCGCTCATCGCGTGCCCGGTCGTCGAGACGGGTCCGCTGCGCAGCACCGCGGTGTTCGGCACCGTGCTGGAGGCCGGGGCGACCAGGCTGATGGAACGGCGGCTCGGGATGGTGGCGGAGGCGTACCGGCAGGGCAAGGCAGGTCGGCTGATGCGCGCGGCGGAGCTTTTGGGCACCGCCGGAGCCGCCGGGGCCGTGCTGCTCGCCGGACGGAGCCGGACGGCGGCGGTGCTCAGCGGGACCGCGCTGCTCACCGCGTCCGCGTGCACGAGGTTCGGCGTCTTCTACGCGGGCGTGCGATCGGCAGAGGACCCCAAGTACACGGTGGTCCCGCAGCGCGAACGGCGGGACGCCCGCGCCCAGGCGTAAGCGGCCCGCTCGCGGGCTACCGGCCGTCGCCGTGCCGGTACGAACTCCTTGGGGCCGGGTGACACAGTTCTGTCCACCGATGACTACCCACAGTAACTATCCTGTCGCGAGTAGTCATCTCGTGATGGGAGCCCCCGTGAACCGTACGAGCCGACGCGGGGCCTCGGGAGATGCCTGGCTACCGGATGAAAGGGATCCTCGGGCAACCTCCGGGCCGCACGACGTCGGCCCCTACCGCGGCACCAACGTGTGGGAGCGGGCCCGAGAGGTATTCGAACAGCGGATGTCCGAACCCGGAGTGCCCTTCGGCGCCGCTCCCGGCGAGGGCCGACCGGAGGACACTGCCCCCGGCCACGAGCGGCCCGGGCCCGGCGCGGAACGCGCGCCGTGAGGGCCGGGTCGACCGAGCCGGCCGCTCCCCCGTCCGCGTCCCCGCCCGCGCCCGAGGTCGCGGGCGGGGACGGTGCGTGCGCTCTCGGGCTCGGGCTGCGCGTCCCCCACCTGCCGCACGTCCTCGCCGAATGGCCGGACGTCGCCTGGTTCGAGATCATCTCCGAGGACTTCATCGACTCCGGTGGCTACCCGCGGCACGCGCTGGCGCGCATCGCGGAGCGGTACCCGATCGTCATGCACGGCGTGTCCCTGTCCATAGGGGGCACAGACCCGCTCGACCTGGGCTACCTGACCCGGCTCCAGCGCCTGGCCGACGCCACCGGGGCACGATGGGTGTCCGACCACGTGTGCTGGACCGGGGTGACGGGCGTCACCACCGGTGAACTGCTGCCGGTCCCGTTCACCGAGCATTCGCTGCGGCACATCGCCGGACGTGTCCGGCACGTGCAGGATCTGCTGGAGCGACCGCTCGTCCTGGAGAACCTGGGCACCTGCGCGGCGTTCGCGCACTCGACGATGACGGAATGGGAGTTCCTCGCGCGGCTGTGCGAAGACACCGGCTGCGAGCTGCTGCTGGACGTCACCAACGTCTACGTCTCGTCCGTCAACCACGATTTCGACCCCGAGGAGTACATTCGTGCCCTTCCACATGGCCGCGTCGCGCAGGTCCATCTGGCCGGGCATACCGACATGGGCGACCATCTGATCGGCACCCATGACGGCCCGGTCGCCGGACCGGTCTGGGACCTGTACGAGCTGGTCACGTCCCTGACCGGGCCGGTGCCCACCCTCTTGGAGTGGCACGACGACCTCCCGCCGCTGTCCGGCCTGCTGGACGAGTTGCACAAGGCCCGCCACCATCTCGGCGCGCACCAGACCGGGACCCGCGAGACCGGGACGGGCGAGATCGCGGCGCACGGGACCGGGACGCGCGAGATCGAGGCGCGCGATGACTAGCCCGCCGTCCCTGCACGCCGCGCAGCAGTGGCTCCTGCACGCCGTCACCGCACCGTCCATGCCCGCGGACTCCGACGCGGCGATGCTCGCGGGTTCGGATTCCCTCAGCGCGTCGCGACGGCTGGAGATCCACCGGCGCGGCTACCGGCGGCGGCTGATGGAGACGATGCGGCAGGGGCATCCCGCACTGCGGCGGTTGCTCGGCCCCGACCTGTTCGACGCGTTCGCCGCCGGCTACCTCGACGCGCGGCCGCCGCGCTCCTCCCGACCGGCCCGCCTCGGCGACCGGTTCGCCGCCCACCTGGAGGAGAACCGGCCCGACCGCGACCTGCCCGCGGGACGGCGCGAACCGTGGATCGACCTGATGATCGACGTCGTCCGCTACGAGTGCCTGTTCACCGAGGTCTATGACGGCCCGGGCCCCGAGGAGGATCCCCCCGGGGCCTGGACCTGGCCCCCCGCCGAGCCGCCGGAACGGGTGTGCGCCGCGCCCGGCGTCCGCCTGCTGCGAGCCTGCGCGCCCGTCCACCGGTACCACTCCGCGGTCCACCGGGGCGGGCGGCCGGCGGCGCCTCCACTCGTCCCCAGCCACATCGTGATGTTCCGCCGCGACTACCGGGTCGTCACCGCCTCGCCGCCGCCCGTCGCGTTCGTCCTGCTCGAAGCCCTGCTGACCGGGGCTCCACTGGACGAGGCGTCCGCGCGGTCCGGGCTCGACGCCGCCGGCGCCCGCCGGCACGTCCGCCGCTGGATCGCGCAGCGCTGGGTCATCGCCCTCCCGGCACTGCCCGGACAAGAGGTGGGCAAGCCCCAGGGCACGACCGCGAGCAGCGCTTGAGGACACCGTGCGGCGAAGCCGGCCTGAGTCTTCGGGCGCTCGGCGCCGTCCGGGAGCCGGAACCCGCCCCGCTACCCGGGTGTCATGCGCAGGTAGCCGTGCGGATTGAAGAAGATGTCGTCCTCGTCGTACCGGTCGCACGGGTGGTGCCGGAGAACCCAGCGGGGCTCACCGGGCGCGGACCGGAAGCCCTCACCGTCCTCGATCTCCCCGGCGCGGCACTCGGTCAGCAGGTAGAGGGCGAGCGAGTCGATGAGCCCCGCCACGTCCTCGGGATCCGGGTCGCCGGCCGGCTCCAGTTCGACGTCGGGTGCCCCGAGCAGGTGCATTCCGCAACTGAAGTGCAGGGAGCCGTCGGAGATCGGACGCTTCACCAGCGCGCGGTACAGCGGGATCGCCGACTCCTCCGGCGTCCCGTCGTAGATGCCGGCGGCGAGGTCGAGCCACCGGTCCCGGCCGTGGGTGAGCCCGTTGCTCTCGTTCTTCACCGCGGTCGCGCCGGAGCGCAGCAGGTCGGCGGCCAGCACCAGGGTCCGCCGCGCGACGGTGAACGCGACGTCCGGCAGGACGGGCGGCGACAGCACGTAGGCGACCGTGTCGTGCGACTCGACCGCGTCCCAGTCGGCGGTCGTGAAGGAGACACGCGCCGCGCACGCCTCGAACGCCTCCGGCATCCGCGGGTCGGGCTCGGCCCCGGAGTACTCCCAGTCGAGCCCGAAGCCCTCCTTCGCGGCCGCGGCCTCCACCTCGCCGAGGTCCAAACCGGTGCCGAGAACGCACAGGACATGACGTGAGCTCATCAACGTCTGGTCGTCGATCACGCGGCGCAGGCTACGCCAGGACGTGGGTCGCGGCAGCGTTTCGCCAGAATAGGACGGTTCTAGTAATTCTGGTATCACCGCTGGTGACGACACCTGATGTCACATTTCAGACCTTCGGCGCATCTCTTCCATGACGGTTCGGGCGAAGGGCGGGAGAACGGCATGAACGCCGGTTTGGGAGAGAGCGCGCGGCGGCGTTTCGATCTGACGATGCTCTACGCCGCGTACGGCGCGTTCCGGCGCGACATGGGGCGGATGGCCGCGGCGGGGAGGACGGCGGGGCCGGTGGCCGGCGGCACGCCGGCCACCGGCCTGGCCTCCCCCGCGGTGACGAATGGCTGGGCCGTCTTCAAGACGCACTGGCTCGCCCAGCAGGCCGCGGAGAGGCGCGCGTTGTGGACGGTGATGCGCGGCAGGCTGACCGGCGTCCGAGCGGAGTGGCTGGAGGCGATGGAGTCGCAGGCCATCCGGCTCGTCCCGCTGATGGACGCGGTGGACGCGGCGCTGGAGCACGGCGACCGGCACGTCTTCGGCCGTTGCGCGCACGGGCTCCCGGCGTCGCTGGAGGCGCATCTGGACTTCAAGGAGGCGAACGTCCTGCCGCTGATCCACCGCACGCTCACCACGTTCGAGTGGGGCACCTACGACGTCGAGCTCCGCGGGCGGATCGGGGTGCGGGGGCTGCGGGTGTTCCTGCCCTGGCTGCTGGACGGCGCGTCCGAGACGACGAGCGGTGCGGTGCTGCGGCAGTTGCCCCCGCCGGTCCGGGTCGCCCACCGGACGGTCTGGCTCCCCCGGTACCGGCGGCGGGACCTGTGGGGTCACTGACCCTGTGACGCGTCGCACACCCGCCGATGTCACATTCGCCCGGTCGGAACTGTCTTAGGGCGGAGAGCTCGACGAAGGGACTGTGACGATGGCGGGGATACGGGCGCCCGGCGACCGGGCGGCGACCAGCGGACGAAGGCGACCGACGGCCGTGGACGCCGCCTCCCGGGCGCTGGACGAGCGGTTCGGCACGTCCGGCTTCGCCCGCAAGGCCCTGCGCAAGGCGTTCCCGGACCAGTGGAGCTTCCTGGTCGGGGAGATCGCGATGTACTCCTTCGTGATCATTCTGCTGACCGGGGTGTACCTCACACTGTTCTTCAAGCCCAGCATGCACGAGGTCGTCTACAACGGCTCCTACACCAAGCTGCGCGGGGTGGAGATGAGCGAGGCGTACGCCTCGTCTCTGAAGATCAGCTTCGATGTGCGGGGCGGGCTGCTCGTTCGGCAGATCCACCACTGGTCGACGTTGATCTTCATGGGCGCGATCCTCGTCCACCTGCTGCGCAACTTCTTCAGCGGCGCGTTCCGCAAGCCGCGGGAGCTGAACTGGATCATCGGCGTCACCATGTTCATGCTCGTCATGGTGAACGGGCTGTTCGGCTACTCGCTGCCGGACGACCTGCTGTCGGGCACCGGCATCCGCATCCTGGAAGGGGTGACGGCCTCGGTCCCGCTGGTCGGGTCCTATCTCGTGATGTTCCTGTTCGGCGGGGAGTTCCCGGGCACCGACATCATCCCCCGCCTCTACATCGTCCACGTGCTGCTGATCCCGGGCCTGCTGGCGGCGTTGATCCCGCTGCACGCGATCGTCCTGACGTGGCGGCAGACGCACACGCAGTTCCCCGGCAAGGGCAGCTCGAACACCACCGTCCGCGGCTACCCGTTCTTCCCGGTGTTCGTGGCCAAGACCTCGGCGCTGTTCCTGTGGGTGCTCGGCGTCACGACGCTGCTGGCGGCCTTCGTCCAGATCAACCCGATCTGGCTGTTCGGCCCGTACGATCCCGGTGCCATCAGCTCGGGCTCGCAGCCGGACTGGTACATGGGCTGGCTGGAGGGCGCGCTGCGGATCATGCCGGCCTGGGAGGTCACGGCGTGGGGCCACACCGTGACGATGAGCGTCGTCGTGCCGGCACTGGTCGTCCCCGGGATCCTGTTCACCGGGCTCGCCGTCTACCCGTTCCTGGAGCGCTGGGTGACCGGCGACCACCAGATCCACCATCTGCTCGACCGGCCCCGCGACGTCCCGGCGCGGACGGGGGTGGGCGTCGGCGGGATCGTCTTCTACGGAGTGCTGTGGGCGGCGGGCGGCAACGACGTCCTGGCGGCCAGGTTCCACGTCTCGCTGTTCTGGACGACGTGGTTCTTCCGCGGCGCCGTCGTCCTCGGGCCCGTCCTGGCCTACATCGTCGCCTACCGGATCTGCGTCGGCCTCCAGCGCCGTGACCTCGGCCTCGTCCAGCACGGGCTGGAGACGGGCGTCGTCCGCCAGTCCCCGGAAGGCGGGTTCAGCGAGGTGGAACGGCACCTGCCCGCCGAGCGGATCGCCGCGATCACCGATCCGCGCCCGGCGCCCGCCGTCGACCTTGACGTGCCGCCCCCCGTCGAGGGGGTCGAGAGCCCCCGCGGGCGCAGCGCGCTCGGGCGGGTGCGCGCGGCCCTCAACCGCCGGTTCAGGGCGGACCTCGCCACCGTTCCCGACCGCCCCGCCGCCGCCCGGGAAGAGCTGGAAGAACAGGAGCGGCGACGGCTCACCAAGTCGGGGTCATCGTCGGGGTCATCGTCGGGGTAGACCGCCTGTTTCACGTCAGCGCGCGAACAGGAGGTGGATGACCGGACGGGCGGCGGCCACGGGGTCGTCGCCCAGGTCTGCGGGCAGCGCGCCGCTCAGCCACAGGACGGCGAAGCCGTGCACGATGGACCAGGCGGCGATCGCGGCCGTCCGGTCGCCCTCCGGGACACTCGGCGAGACGTTCCGGACGCCCTTGGCGAGCACCGCGTCCGCGCGCCGCCGGGCGGCGTCCACCTCCGGGTCGTCCGCACGGTAGAGCTCGGGCCGGAACATCACCTCGAAGTGCGCGCGGTGGTCGACGGCGAAGCGGACATAGGCCAGCCCCACGTCGTGGAGGTCGTCGCCGGCCCGCTCCAGCGCGTCCGCGAACAGGGCGTATCCCTCGGCGGCCACGGCGGTCAGCACCCCGGCCTTGTCACCGAAGTGGTGGGCCGGTGCGGCGTGCGAGACACCGGCCCGGCGGGCCAGCCCGCGCAGGCTCCAGGCGGCCGTGCCGGACTCGGCGATCGCGTCCACCGCGGCCCGCATGATGACCCGGCGCAGGTCGCCGTGGTGGTAGTTCGGCTGCTCGATGTCGCTCGCCTCCTGGGTCGCCGGTTGCCCGCCACCCTATCTTGTCATTGACAAGTTCGAGGTCGGCAAGGCAATCTAGTCAGTGACTAGATTTGCTGAGGAGAGGACACGCCATGCCGACGCTTCCGTGGATTCCGATGGAGAAGGCCGACCCCGGCACCAAGGTGCTGGTCATGGCCTCCCGCCTGGAGGTGCGCTCACTGCGCCACGTGCCGGGGTTCTTCCTCGCCTCGCTGGCACTCCTGCGCCAGGCCCGCCGGTCGGAGGGCGCCCACGGCTTCACGCTGAAGGCCCAGCTCCTCAAGCGCACGTTCTGGACGCTCTCCGCCTGGAGCGACCGCAAGGCCCTCCAGTCCTACGCCGCCGCCGAGCCGCACGCCTCCACCATGCGCCGCAAACGGGCGGTCATGCGCGACTCCACCTTCGTCTTCTGGGACGTACAGGGGGCGGACCTGCCCATCGATTGGGCGGACGCGCGGCGACGCATCGCCGAGCACGCCCGTGACGCGTGAGCGTCGCGCATCGGCCGCGTCAGATCCGTCTCAGTCGCGGTCCCGGGCGAAGGCGCGCAGGCCGGGCAGGTCGACGACCGTGATCCTGCGCCAGCCGGTGCGGATCAGGCCGTCGCGACGCAACCCGTTCAGGGCGCGGGCGACGGTCTCGCGGGAGGCGTCCATCCAACTGCCCAGTTCCTCCTGCGACAGCGGCGGGCCGATGTCGATGCTGCCGTCCTGCGCGGGCGGGGTGTGCTGCGCCGACAGCTCGGCGAGGTCGGCGAGCAGCTGCGCGAGCCGCTGCGTGCCCCGGCTGGTGACATGCGCCTTCAGGCGCCGGTCCGAGTCGTCCAGCCGTTGCACGAAGGTGCCGGTGACCAGCATCCACACCTCGGGGTGGGCGTCCAGGAAGCCGGTGAAGCGGGCGGCGGGCACCACCAGGGCCCGGACGGGTGACAGCGCCGTCACGGTGGCCGAGCGGGTGCGCCCGCCGAGCACCGCGCTCTCGGCCAGCAGGTCGCCGGGACCGCGGACGGCGAGCACCACGTTGTGGCCGTCCTCGGTCGCCGAGGTCACCTTCGCCCAGCCCCGCTCGATGATGATGACGTGGTCGGACTCGTCGCCCTGGTAGACCAGCGGCGCCTTCACCGGGAAATGGCGGGGGCGCGCGGCGGACCGCAGCGCGGCCTGCTGGACCCGGTCGAGCGCCGCCCAGAAACCCGGGCGCGGGGAGGACGGCGCGTACGGCGTCAAGGGGCCCCCTCCTCCTCGTCATGACCGGGTTACCCGAACGGTAAACCGGTCATGCCGACCAGGGGAAGGCGGTTGCCGGGTGGTCCCGGCCACGGCCGCGCCACCGCGTGGAATCTCGGTCCTCCTTACCAGTCGTCCTCCGCGGGCTTCCCGGATGCAGGATTCGGTCCACGGCGTCAGTCGGCCCTGTCGATCCCCGTGGCCGCGGCCCGGTAGGCGCTGGGCGTGACCCCGTAGGCGGCGCGAAACGCGCGGCTGAACGCGGCGGCATCGGGCAGTCCCCATCGGCAGGCGATGGCACCGATCCGCTGGGTGGCGAGGAACGGGTCGCGCAACTCCCGGCGGCAGTGCTCCAGGCGACGAGCGCGGATGTACCGGGCGACGGTGGTGCCCTGCGGCTGGAAGACCCGGTAGAGCTGACGGACGGAGATGTGATGAGCGGCGGCGATGGCGGCGGGCGTCAGCCCGGCGTCGTGCAGCCGCGTCTCGATCCAGTCCACGATGGCGCGGAGCATCTCCGCGGCCTCCGGGGACGGGGCCGGCTCCGCGCCGAGCCATTCGCTCGCCGCGCCCGTCACCAGCTCGACGACCGCGCCGCCGAGGTGGTGGGCGTACGGCTCGTCCGCCTCCCCGCCGTCCTCGGCGAGGGCCGCGAGCAGCGAGGTCACCAGCCGGCCGGTGCGGGCCCGCTCGGACAGCAGCGTGCCGCCGAGCTCGGCCAGCCGGTCCGCCGACAGCGGAACCGCCCGGTGCGGGATGACGACGGTGAAGATGTGATGGGCGTCGAAGGCGATCTCGACCGGGCGGGTGAGGTCGTAGAAGACCACGTCTCCCGGCCCGACCCGGACCTGCCGGTCGTTCTGCCGCAGGACACATGAGCCGCGCAGCACCAACCCGAGCTTGTAGCACTCGCGGGTGTCGTGATCGATCTGCCGGGCCGTGCGCCGCACCGCGTGCGCCGGGGCACGCACGTCGCTGGCCTCGATGGGGCCGAGCGCGCGGGCCACGAGCCGCGCGGCGAACGGACCACGGCCGGCCGGCTGCAGGTGGAAGGGACCGAAGGCACTGTTGATCAGGTGGCGCCAGTAGTCCGCCTGATCGGCGGCAGGGTGGTCCGAGGTGTTGACGAGCGTGGGCATTGCGCTCCCTCGCGCTGGATGGACAGTTCCCGGACGCCACATGCAAGGCTTCTACGTTGGGTCAAGAAGGTCAATGAGCGAGTCGGCACGACGATAGCGGGGGTCTTTGGCACACGCCGCCAAAGTTGCGGCAGGCATGGCCAAGACCGTCCGTCCGCATGCGGCCTATACATAACCCGACGAACGTCCTGGGTGCGCGCCCCCACACACCTCGAAGACCCGCCGAGAGGAACCCGCCATGCCAGAGGACGAGCAGGAAACTAGCGGCATCAGCCGCAAGCACTTCATCGTCGCCGCAGGCGTCGGTGCGCTGGCCGTCCCGGCCGCGCTCTCCGCCGCCGCTCCCGCGCAGGCTCGGATGCAGCTCCCGAAGGGGCAGCTTCTGACGCCGACCCCGAAGTGCACCGACGGTGACAACGAGAGGACCCCTGCTCAGACGGAGGGGCCGTACTTCAAGCCCAACTCCCCCGAGCGGTCGGACCTGACCACGCCCGGTATGCCCGGCACCAAGCTCACGGTGAGCGGCGTCGTCTACTCGACGTCCTGCAAGCCGATCGCGAAGGCGCTGCTGGACTTCTGGCAGGCCGACAACGCTGGGAACTATGACAACACCGGGTTCACGTTGCGCGGTCACCTGTTCACCGACGACCAGGGTCGCTACAAGCTCACGACGATCGTGCCCGGCCTCTACCCCGGCCGCACCCGGCACATCCACGTGAAGCTTCAGGCGCCCAGCCGTCCGATCCTGACGACGCAGACGTACTTCCCGGGCGAACCCCGCAACCAGACGGACACGATCTACGACGCCCGGTTGCTCATGAAGGTCACGAACACCCCCACCGGCCGCGACGCCGTGATGGACTTCGTGCTCAACGTTCCGTAAAGCAGCTCCCCCTGCGGAACCCCGTCCCCGCCAGGCCACCGCTGGGCCTGGTGGGGACGGCTCGTGCCCGGACCTCCACGCGGACCGCGACCGAGACGTAACGCGAATCCCCCACGAAACGTCAAAGGAATGGATAGTCTCCCAACGATCACTCTTGTACGCGTTGGGAAATCTGGAGCACACCCCGCATGAGCGCTGCCAACCGGGCCCAGGCCATCACACGGTGGGGAGCCATCGCCTTCATGGCCGCCGCGGTCATGACCGCCACCGTGGGCGGCTTCGCCCAGTCCTACGCCGGTCTCTATCACTGGGCCCTCGAACACGGGTTGCGAGGTTGGAAGGCCGACTCGTTCCCCCTGCTGGTGGACCTGTTCATCATCGTGGGCGAGCTCGGCCTGTTCCTGCTGGCCGTGGACGCCTTCGTGCTGCACCGCCGCCAGCTGCTGAGCTGGCTGGACTTCTTCCTCCCGCTGAGCATCGCCCTCGCTGGCTGGACGGCGAGCCTCATCTTCAACGTGGGCCACGTCGGACACCGGACGTTCTCCTATCAGGCGACGGCCGCCGTCCCGCCCATCGTGTCGATGCTCGGCCTGTTTGTCCTGCTGCGGACGCTGCACCGGTACGTGTCGCGGCAAGACGAGGACGAGGCGCCCAAGCAGCCCGAGCCGCAGCACCGGGCCATCGCCGGGCCGGTCACGCTTCAGCAGATCACGCTGATGCCGCTGCGCAACACCGGCCCGTTCCCGCAGATCCAGGTGCCCGGGCACTCCGGGAAGGCGATCGAGTCCGGGTCGTCGGACGCCGGGACCCCCGCGGAGGGCACGTCCGACACCGGTGACCGCGAGCCCGCCCCGGCCGCCGCGGCATCGGCCGCGGCATCGGCCGCCGCGTCGCCGGCACCCCCGGCGCCCGCACCTGAGCCGGTGCCCGAACCGGCGCCCGCCCCGGCACCCGAACCCGAGCTGGCCGTCGTCAGTGCCGCCACCCGCGGCAGCCTCAACGGCCACAGCACCTACGGCTCCGTCCAGGAAGACCTGGCGCCCGCGCAGAACAGCGAGAGCCTGCGCAGCCTGGTCATCGACGTTCTGGAACGCCGGCACGGCGACGTCGCGGCCACGCTCGCGGAGGTCCGCGCCGAGGGCTACGTCTGCGACGAGGCCGAGATCCAGCGGATCAGCGACAACCACTGGTTCCCATACGCGGTGTATCGGCTGCTGGCCAAGCACCACGGCGACGGCGATCTGGTGGCACAGGAACTGATCTCGCAGGGCATCCTGTTCGACCAGTCCGCGCTGGACGAGCTCGTCCGTTCCTGGCGCGTCTGACGGCCTCCGGCGGGAACGGCCCCTTCGGTGCGTCCGATCCGTGCTGAAGTGCGGCCGTTATCCGCCGTATCGCGGTGATCACGCTCCGCCCGTGCGACGCTGGGCACGTCCGCACCAGCGATGCCGGGAGAGCGAATGAAGACGCGTCTCGCCGCCGTGGCCGCCCTCGCCGCCCTCGGCGGCGCCGTCACCGGATACCTGATCGCCCCATTACCCGGGGACGCCGCCGCCCGCCCGGTCGCGGCCCGCGCGAGCGGCACCCTGCACCTCGCACTGAACATGCCCGCCGGCGACCGCGCGAAGGCCGCCCGGCTCGGCTACGACCTGTTCGACGTCGATCCCGACGAGGGCGACATCGCCGCGCTGCCCGAGGGCGGCCGGGCCCTGCTCTGGGTCGGCAACACCACCTGCGGCGACTTCCAGATCGCCGACTCCTCCGCGTTCGCCGAGACCGTCAAGCGGTTCGCCCGGAACGAGCGCGTCTACGGCTGGTACCTCTCGGACGAGCCGAACCCCGCCGAGTGCCCCGGGATCGCCGCGAAGATCCGGGAGCGTGCCGACATCGTCCACAGGCACGCGCCTGGGCAGAAGGCGTTCGCCTCGCTCACCGACTGGCCGATGCGGTCGCTCCGGCCGGCCGAGACCCATCTCGACCTCATCGGCCTCGACCCCTATCCCTGCCGCGCGGACACGAAGGGCTGCGACCTCACGGCCATCGACACGATGGTCGGCCAGGCGGTCCGTGCCGGGTTCCCGCGCCCGATGATCGTCCCCGTCGTGCAGACGTTCGGGCAGTCCTGCAACGACGGCGAGCGGAACTGGCGGTTGCCCGACGGCGCGCAACTGAAGTCGATCCTGAACCGGTGGGACCGGCTCGTCCCGAACCCGGCGTTCGACATCAGCTACTCGTGGGGGCGCCAGGACGCGTGGGCATGCCCGACCCTCGCCGACGCCGACGGGACGGGGGGCCGGCCCGACCTCCAGTCCGTGATGAAACGGCATAACCTGCGCAGAACAGGCCCGGCGCCGGCCGCTCCGTCCCGCACGCCCGCGACGCCCACGCCGCAAGGGCCCTGCCCGACCCCGTCAGAGACGTCCTAGACGGTCGCGGGGGGTCTGGTGAACGGGGCCTGCCCCGGCTCTGGGATCCTGCTGGCCATGACGGGGACGACGCGACACCGGCTGGACCTGGAGGACGAGCGGCTGCTGGCGTTCTGGCGGGAACGGCATCTGTGCACACTGGTCACGATCCGCCCGGACGGCACGCCGCACGCGGTGCCCGTGGGCGCCACGCTGGACGCGGCCGCCGGACTCGTCCGGGTGATCACCTCGGGCGCGTCGGCGAAGGCGCGGCACGTCGGGCGGGCGGGATCGGGCGGGCTGCCCGTCGCGGTCGGCCAGGTGGACGGGCGCCGCTGGGCGACGATCGAGGGCCGCGCCGTGCTGCGGACGGACGCGGAGTCCGTGGCCGACGCCGAGCGCCGCTACGCCGAGCGGTACCGGCCGCCGCGCGCCAACCCGCAGCGTGTCGTCATCGAGATCGCGATCACCCGGGTGCTCGGCAATGTCTGAGGCCCCCTGGCCCGAGGTCACCGTCGTCGGTATCGGCGCGGACGGCTGGGACGGCCTGTCCGGTGCCGCCCGGGCGGCGTTCCGGGCGGCCGAGGTGGTGATGGGGGGCGCGCGGCAGCTCGGGCTGTTGCCGGACCTGCCCGGCGAGCGCGTCCCGTGGCCGTCGCCGATGCTGCCCGCGTTGCCCGGGCTCTTCGAGGCGCACCGGGGGCGGCGGATCGCGGTGGCGGCGAGCGGCGACCCGATGTTCTACGGCGTCGGGTCCGTGCTGGTCGGGTTGCTGGGTTCGGTGCGGGTGCTGCCGCACCCCTCGTCGGTGTCGCTGGCCTGCGCGCGGCTCGGCTGGCCGGTCGAGGACACCGAGGTCGTCAGCGCGGTGGGCCGTCCGCTGGCCGCGCTGAACGCGGTGCTGGCGCCGGGCCGCCGGGTGCTGGTGCTCAGCGCGGGAGCCGGGACGCCCGCTCAGGTCGCGGCCCTGCTGGAGGAGCGCGGCTACGGCCGCAGCGAGCTGACCGTCCTGGAACGGCTCGGCGCGCCGGACGAGCGGGTCGGGCCCCTGCGCGACGGCGTCGACGCCCTCAACATCGTGGCCGTCCGCTGCCGCGGCGAGGGCGTGTCCCTCGCGCCGGGGCTGCCGGACGAGGCGTACGACCACGACGGGCAGCTCACCAAGCGGGAGGTCCGCGCGATCACCCTCGCCCGGCTCGGTCCCGTCCCGGGCGAGCTGCTGTGGGACGTGGGGGCGGGCGCGGGCAGCATCGCCGTCGAATGGATGCGGACGCACCGGTCGTGCCGCGCCGTCGCGATCGAGCGGGACCCCGAGCGCGCGGCGCGGGTCGGCACGAACGCCGCGTCCCTCGGCGTGCCCGGGCTGCGCCTGGTGATCGGCCCGGCGCCCGCCGCGCTCGCGGGCCTGGACGCGCCGGACGCGGTCTTCGTCGGCGGCGGCGTCACCGTCCCCGGCATGGTGGACACGTGCTGGGAGGCGCTCCGGCCGGGCGGGCGGCTGGTGGTGAACGCCGTCACCCTGGAGTCGGAGCAGGTCGTCGCCGAGGCCCGCGGGCGGCTCGGTGGCGAACTGACCAGGATCGCGATCAGCAGGGCCGCGCCGGTCGGCGGGTTCACGGGATGGAGGCCGATGATGCCGGTGACCCAGTGGACGGCGGTGCGGGAACGGTGACGGTGCACTTCATCGGCGCCGGTCCGGGTGCCGCCGACCTGATGACCGTGCGCGGGCGCGACCTGATCGCCGCGTCGCCGGTCTGCCTCTACGCGGGGAGCCTCGTCCCACGCGAGGTGCTGGAGTGGTGCCCGGCGGGCGCGCGCGTGGTGGACACCGCGGCGATGGTGCTGGACGACATCGTCGCCGAACTGGTGGACGCGCACGCCCGGGGCCAGGACGCGGCGCGGCTGCACTCGGGCGACCCGTCGGTGTTCAGCGCCATGGCCGAGCAGATGCGCCGCCTCGACGCGGAGGGCGTCCCCTACGACGTGACACCGGGCGTCCCCGCGTTCGCCGCGGCCGCCGCCGCCCTCGGCCGGGAGCTGACCGTCCCGGAGGTGGCGCAGACCGTCGTGCTCACCCGGACGTCGGCGCGGGCCACCCCGATGCCGCCGGGCGAGGACCTCGGCACGCTCGGACGGAGCCGCGCCACGATGGTGCTGCATCTCGCCGTCCAGCGGATCGAGGCGGTGGTGGACGAGCTGACACCGAACTACGGTGCGGACTGTCCGGTGGCCGTCGTCGCCTGCGCGTCCCGTCCGGACGAGGTGGTGGTGCGGGGGACGCTGGCCGACATCGCCGCACGGGTCCGTGCGGCGGGCATCAGCAGGACCGCCGTGATCATCGTCGGCGCGGTCCTCACGGCCACGGGCTTCACCGACAGCCACCTGTACTCCGCGGCCCGCCGCCGTTGACGCCGCCTGCTCACGCGGATTCACCGGCACGGCCGACGATCGTTCCGGCGCGGTCGATGACCACGACGTCGACCGCGACCGGCGCGCCGCGCAGGACGCCGAGCGCGGTGTCACGGGCCCGGGCGGCCACGAGATCCCCGAGCGGGACGCCCGCCCGCCCGCAGATCTGGAGGGCGTCCAGCGCGGTGTTGGCGGCCCGGACACGGCCGGCCGTGTCCGGGTCGCCGACCATCGAGGCGAGCAGCGCGAAGTCGACCTGGGAGCGCGCCGAGTGCAGGTCGAGGTGCCCGGCGGCGAGCTTGGCGAGCTTGCCGATACCGCCGGCGATCGTCAGCCTCGGCACCGGGTGCCGCCGCAGATACTTCAGGACGGCGCCGGCGAAGTCGCCCATGTCGAGCAGCGCCTCCTCGGGCAGGCCGTACAGTTCGGCGACGACCCGCTCGGACGTGCTGCCCGTCGCGCCCGCGACGTGGGTGCGCCCGGCCGCCCGCGCGACGTCGATGCCGCGCCGGATGCTGTCGATCCACGCCGAGCAGGAGTACGGGACGACGACGCCGGTCGTGCCGAGAATCGACAGCCCGCCGAGGATCCCGAGGCGCGGGTTCCAGGTCCTGCGGGCCAGTTCGGCACCGCCGTCCACGGAGATCTCCACGATCACGTCGGCGTCGCCGAGGACGTCCCGCATCATCTGCCGGGGCACAGGGTTGATCGCGGGCTCCCCCACGTCCAGCGGCAGGCCGGGCCGGGTCACGGTGCCGACGCCCGGGCCCGCGCGGAACGCCACGCCGGTCCCCGGCGCGCCGCGCCGGACGGTCGAGCGGATGAGCGCGCCGTGCGTCACGTCCGGGTCGTCGCCGGCGTCCTTGACGATCCCGGCGGTCGCGAAGCCGTCGCCGATCTCCTCCACGGCCAGGGCGAACGCGGGCCGCTGCCCCTTCGGTAGCGTGATCTCCACCGGGTCGGGGAACTCGCCGGTGAGCAGCGCCGCGTGCGCGGCCTTGGTCGCGGCCGTCGCGCACGCGCCGGTCGTCCATCCGTAGCGGAGCCCTCCCGCGTCCGGCCTGCTCACACCCCTACCATGCCCTCGTGACCATGCGCGTACTGCTGCTGGGCGGCACCGGCGAGGCCCGCAGGCTGGCGGCGGACCTTTCGGGCGACCCGTCCCGCGAGGTGATCAGTTCCCTGGCGGGCCGCACCGCCGCGCCGGACCTGCCACCGGGCCGCAGCCGGATCGGCGGCTTCGGCGGGCCGGACGGCCTCGCCGCCTGGCTGCGCGAGGAGCGGATCGACGCCGTGGTGGACGCGACGCACCCGTTCGCCGCGCTGATGACCGCCTCCGCCGTCGTGGCGGCCCGGCGCACCGGCGTGCCGCTGCTCGTCCTGCGCCGCCCCGGCTGGACGCCGGCACCCGGCGACGACTGGCGGCGCGTCCCGTCCCTGAAGGTCGCCGCGGCGACCCTGCCCGGCGAGCGGGTCTTCCTGACGACGGGCCGCAAGAACCTCGCCGCGTTCGCCGCGGACGCGCGTCGCTGGTTCCTCGTGCGGTCGGTGGATCCGCCCGAGCCGCCGGTGCCGCCGCGCATGGAGACCGTCCTCGCGCGGGGCCCGTTCACCGTGGGCGAGGAGCTGGCGCTGATGCGGCGCCACGCGATCGACACGCTGGTCACCAAGGACAGCGGCAGCGCGATGACGTCCGCGAAGCTCACCGCCGCCCGGACGCTGGGGCTCCCGGTCGTGATGGTCGACCGGCCGCCCGCCCCCGAGGGCGTGCCCGTCGTGGCGACGGTCGGGGAGGCGGCGGACTGGCTTGCGCGTCACGGGTAGCGGCGCGGCGTGAAGACCGTGGGGCGCCCGTCGCCCCGCTCGGCCACCCGTGTCCGGGACGAGCCGACCAGCAGCAGGCAGCGCATGTCGACGCCGTCCGCGCAGAGGTCGGCGAGCCGGACGACGCGGACGCTCTCCTCGGGGCCGCCGACATCGCGTCCGATGACGACGGGGGTGTCCGGGGACCGGTGCGCCAGCAGGACGTCCCGCGCCTTGGCCACCTGGGCGGTGCGGGTCCTGGACGCCGGGTTGTAGATCGCGATCACGAGGTCGGCCGAGGCGGCGGCGGCCAGCCGCGCCTCGATGACGTCCCAGGGCTTGAGCCGGTCCGACAGCGACAGGACGCAGTAGTCGTGCCCGAGCGGCGCGCCGATCCGGGCCGCGACCGCGTTCGCGGCGGTCAGGCCGGGCAGGACCCGCACCGGGATGTCCTTCCAGCGGTCCTCGGCGGCCACCTCCAGGACGGCGGCGGCCATCGCGAACACGCCCGGGTCGCCGGACGACACCACCGCGACCCGCCGCCCGCGTTCGGCCAGCGCCAGCGCGAACTCGGCACGCTCGGACTCGACCCGGTTGTCGGACGCGTGGCGCTCCTGCCGGGGGTTGGGCGGGACGCGCGCCAGGTAGGGGCCGTAGCCGACCAGGTCGTCCGCCGCGGCCAGGGCGTCCTGCGCCTCGGGGGTCAGCCAGGCGCGTCCGGCGGGGCCGAGTCCGACGATCGCGACCTCGCCGGCGCCGTGCCCGGCCGCCCGCTCCGGCAGGCTCCGGCGCGTCCGCTCGTGCACCCGGCTCGGCAGGAGCGCCACGGAGAAGTAGGGGACGCTCGCGGGGTCCACGTCCGCGAGGGGCAGCGCGCGCTGCTCGTCGGTGGTGGCCCGCTCGACGTACCAGGCGTCGTCCAGGCGGCCGGCCTCGTCCAGGGCCTGCCGAACGTTCCCGAACGTCCGGCCGAGCTTGAGGATCGCGGCCGAGTCGGTCACGGCGAGACGGTGGGCCAGTTCGCCTGGCGGCAGCGTCCCCGGCAGGACGGTCAGCACCTCGTCGCGCTCGACCAGAGGCCGTCCCAGCTCGGCGGACGCCCCGCTGACCGAGGTGATGCCCGGTACCACCGTCGTCGGGTACCGCCCGTCCAGCCTCTTGTGAAGGTGCATGTAGGAGCCGTAGAAGAGCGGGTCGCCCTCGCAGAGCACGACCACGTCACGCCCGGCGTCGAGGTGCTCGGCCAGCCGGGCGGCGCACCGCTCGTAGAACTCCTCCAGGACACGCCGGTAGTCCCCGGTCGCCTCCGTCGTCACCGGGTAGATCAGCGGTTCCTCGATCTGCCCGTCCCGCAGATGCCCCGCGGCGATGGACCGGGCGATGCTGCGCCCGTGCCGGGCCGAGTGGTAGACGACCACCTCCGCGGCCTCGATCAGCCGGGCCGCCTTGAGCGTGATCAGCTCGGGGTCGCCGGGGCCGAGGCCCACGCCGTACAGGTGTCCGGTCATCACTCTTCCTCGCTGGCGATGGCGTTGACCGCGGCGGCGGTCATGGCGCTGCCGCCCCGCCGGCCCCGCACGACCAGGTACGGCAGGCCGGACGCGGCGAGCGCCTCCTTGGACTCGGCCGCGCCGATGAACCCGACCGGGACGCCGATCACCGCGGCCGGGACGCCCGCGCCGTCCGCGACCATCTCCAGCAGCCGGAACAGGGCCGTCGGCGCGTTCCCGATCGCCACCACCGACCCGGCGAGCCGGTCGCGCCACAGCTCCAGGGCGGCGGCGCTGCGGGTGGTGCCGAGTTCCCTCGCCAGCCCCGGCACACGGGGGTCGCCGAGTGTGCAGACCACGTCATTGTCCGCCGGCAGCCGCGCGCGCGTCACCCCGGCCGCGACCATGCGCGCATCGCAGAAAACGGGCCGTCCGTCCACCAACGCCGCCCGCGCCGCCGCCACCGCCCCGGGCGCGTACCCGAGATCCTGCACCAGGTCGGTCATCCCGCACGCGTGGATCATGCGGACGGCGACCCGGGCGACGTCCTCGGGCAGGCCCGCGAGGTCCGCCTCCGCCCTGATGGTCGCGAACGACCGCCGGTAGATCTCCGCACCGTCGCGGACGTAGTCGATCACTCGCTCCTCCGTGTCGTCGCGACGGCCGCCGCCGTCGCCGTCAGGTCGCCCGTGCGCACCGTCCCATCGAGCCGCACCTCGTACCCGCCGGGCGTCGCCACGACCGCCACGTGCCGGTCGGCCGGGCGCCCGCACTGCCGCTCGCAGCCCGACCAGTGCACCGGCAGCCCGCCCGCGGCCCGCGTCCGGGCGGCGTCGGCGCGGACGTCCGTCAGCGACTTGGCGCAGCCCGGCCGCCCCGCGCAGGAGGTGAGTCCGTCCCACTCCGGCGCGGTGACCAGGCCAGGGAAGTGTGGCACGTCCGAAAGATCCGGAATCACGACCCCCCGCCACGGAGTGACAATGATCTCTCCGGCGCCGTGCAGCGGCGCCGGGTCGAGGCGGCCGAGCGGGACGAGCCCGGAGAACGCCGTCCGCCCGTCTCGCTGCGGGATCGCGCCCAGCGCCGTCCGCCGTGGAGCCACCGGAACGGCCACGGGCTCCGCACGCGCACCGGGCAGCGGAAGCCCGCCGGCCAGCTCGGCCACCCGCCACTCCCCCGTCCGGACGCGCAGGAACGCACGCGCGGCGCTGAGCGCGAGATCGACCGCCTCCTCGGGACGGGCCCGGAGCCCGCTGTCGGCACCGGCGAGGACGAGGGCCATCTCGTCAGCGCCCACGGCGTAGAGCCCGACGTCACCGCGCATCGCGATGACATCGCCGCGCCCGTCGTCCAGGGTGAACAGGAACCGTCCGGGCAGTTCGGCCAGCCCGGGGTCGGCGCACAGCTCCGCGTCGAGTCGCGCGACGAGGGGCCGGACGTCGAGCAGCCCGGCCCCGTCCCGCCCGCTGAGCACGCTCGCGGCGATGTTCCGGACCCGCTCATGCGTGGTGGACGGCAGCAGGCCGGCGGCGCGCAGCCGCGCGCCGAGCTCCCGTTCCGCACCGTCCGAGAGCCCCCTGACCTGCACGTTGGCCCGCGAGGTGAGCTCAAGGAACCCATCCCCGAGCTCCGCGGCGGCCGCCGCGAGCACCGCGAACCGCGGCCCGCTGATCACCCCGCCGGGCAGCCGGACGCGCGCCAGTCCGCCATCGGCGGCGGCATGCACCCGCACCAACCCCGGACACCCGTCCGCCCCAGCACGCATGACCGGATCCTACGACCGGTTCAGGAGACCATGGCCGTCCCGCAGCGGCCAAGGCTTCGCGAGCCGGCCTCGAAGCGTTCCTCGATGACGCGCCCGAAGGCGTCGGGCCCGGTCAGGCAGGCGTGGCGGGGCTCCACCATCGACACGAAGCCGAGCGTAACGATCTTGTTCGGGTCGGGCCGGTAGGTCTTGGTGATCCGCATCTCCCGTCCCTCCTCGAAGGTGAACAGGACGGTGGTCGCGGGCCTGCCCCTGCGCATGACGCCGTAGCCGGTGCGTCCGTCCGGGGCCATGACGGCGGTCGTGACCGTCCAGCCGCCGGCGGGCACGCGGAACAGCGGGCGGCCGGCCGAAAGGTCCGTGCCCGGGGCGCCGGTGTCGAGGGCGCGTACCGCGGCGTTCGCCGCGGTCTCGCCGGTGATCGAGTCAGCGGCGGTTCCCTCGACGATGTCGCTGGTGGAGTAGCCGAGGGTACGGCCGTCCGCGGCCCAGACGATGTGGCCGACGACCTTGTCTCCGGCCATCCCCCAGGTGCGACGCCGTCCGGTGCCGGTGTCCAGGACCGTCACGGTGGCCCGTGGCGGGCCCGCCGGCCGCAGGTCGCCGGCACAGGGGGCCGTGGCGTAGGCGATCCGCTGCCCGTCCGGGCTCACGGCGGTCCCCGCCACGAGGCCGGGCGTGGTGCCCGCGCGCAGCGGCGCCAGATCCTTCACGTGGCCGTCGCTCGTCAGCCGGAAGCCGTAGAACCGCGACTCGCAGGGGTCGGTTGTCGAGGAGACGACCACGAACGCGCCCCTGGGGCCCTCGATGATCTCCTGTGCCGCTCCGGCGGACGGTGGTGTCCGCACCGAGTCCGCGAGCTCCGGTCGCCCGTCCGGCCGGAACTCGTGAACCTGGAAGAACGGCGCCGGCCCGCTGGGCCCGCTGGGCTCGGAGCCGGCGCCGCTCCGGCCCACGGCGATCATGAATCGGGGTGGCGTGTAAGCCGGGTGCGGCGGGGCCGTGCCGGGCGGGCCGCTCTCGTCCACCGCCAGCCGCACCCCGCCGATGGCGGTGGCGACCAGCACGGCGAGCGCGACCGGTGCCGCCCAGCGCCGCACCCGCCACGCGGCCGGCTCAGCGTCCCGCAGAATGTCCGGTTCCATCGGGTGATCATGACGCCTTCGTCCGGACGCCTGGACGGTTTTCGGGAAATCGGCGGGCGTCCCGCCCGCACCGCGAGGCCCTCCCGTGCCTCCCCGGCTGATGGGGACCGGTTAGGGTGTGGGCGGCGACTTGTGGAGGAAGCCGGTGCGAATCCGGCGCGGTCCCGCCACTGTCACCGGGGAGCGGACCCCGCGTACGGCCACCGCGTGAGCGGGAAGGCCGGGGCGAGCGCCGATCCGGGAGCCAGGAGACTCCGGGCCGCCACCGATTCAGCCTGCGATTCGGGGCGAGGACCCCGGGTGAGGACCCGATCCGCGTGATCTTGCTGCTGTCCACCTCGGACACCGATCTGCTCAGTGCGCGCGCCAGCGGCGCCGACTTCCGTCTCGCCAACCCCGCGCGTACCGGTGTGGAGGACCTCCCCGGGCTCGTCGAGGGCACCGATCTCGTCGTCGTCCGGCTGCTCGGCGGGCGACGGGCCTGGGAGGAGGGTCTGGACGCGCTGCTCGCCGGGCCCCGCCCGGTGGTGGTCCTCAGCGGGGAGCAGTCCCCCGACGCCGAGTTGATGGGGCTGTCCACCGTGCCCGCGGGCGTCAGCGCGGAGGCCCACGCGTATCTCGCGCATGGCGGACCCGGCAACCTGGGAGAACTGTTCCGGTTCCTCTCCGACACCGTCCTGCTGACGGGGTTCGGGTTCGCGCCGCCGGCGGCGACGCCCACGTGGGGCGTGCTGGAGCGCGAACCCGCGGAGCGGAACGGCCCCCTGGTGGGGGTGCTCTACTACCGGGCCCATCACCTCGCCGGGAACACCGCGTTCGTCGAGGCGTTGTGCGCGGCGATCGAGGCCGCGGGCGGGCGGGCGCTGCCGGTGTTCTGCGCGTCGCTGCGGACCGCCGAGGGCCCGCTGCTGGAAACGCTCGGACGCGTCGACGCGCTGGTCGTCACCGTGCTCGCCGCCGGCGGGACGAAACCCGCCTTCGCCGGCGCGGGAGGTGACGACGAGGCATGGGACGTGGGCGCCCTGGCCGAGTTGGACGTGCCGATCCTGCAAGGGCTGTGCCTCACGAGCGAGCGGGCGGCCTGGGAGGACAACGACGACGGGCTCTCCCCGCTGGACACGGCGACGCAGGTGGCCGTGCCCGAGTTCGACGGCCGGATCATCACCGTCCCCTTCTCGTTCAAGGAGACCGACGAGGACGGGCTCAGCGTCTACGTGGCCGATCCCGAGCGGGCGGCCCGGGTCGCCGGGATCGCGGTCCGGCACGGGGCCCTGCGGCACGTCCCGGCGGGCGAGAAGCGGGTCGCGCTGATGCTGTCGGCGTATCCGACCAAGCACGCGCGCATCGGCAACGCGGTCGGGCTGGACACGCCCGCCAGCGTCGTCGGGCTGCTCGCCGCGATGCGCGAGCACGGCTATGACGTCGGGGACGACCTGCCGGGCGAGGGCGACGCGCTGATGCACGCGCTGATCGCGGCGGGCGGGCAGGACCCCGACTGGCTGACCGAGGCGCAGCTGACCGGCAACCCCGTCCGCATCCCGGCGGCGACGTACGAGCGCTGGTACGCGACCCTTCCCGGAGAACTGCGGGCGGACGTCGAGCGGCACTGGGGCCCACCGCCCGGGGAACTGTTCGTGGACGACTCGGGCGAACCGGAGATCGTCCTCGCCGCACTGCGGTCCGGGAACGTGGTGCTGATCGTCCAGCCGCCGCGGGGATTCGGGGAGAATCCGGTCGCGATCTACCACGATCCAGACCTGCCGCCCAGCCACCACTACCTCGCCGCGTACCGGTGGATCGCGGACGAGTTCGGCGCGCACGCGGTGGTCCACGTCGGCAAGCACGGGAACCTGGAATGGCTGCCCGGCAAGTCCGCCGGGATGTCGGCGTCGTGCGGTCCCGACGCGGCGATCGGCGACCTGCCGCTGATCTACCCGTTCCTGGTGAACGACCCCGGCGAGGGGACGCAGGCCAAGCGGCGCGCCCACGCGACGCTGGTCGACCACCTGATCCCGCCGATGGCGCGCGCCGAGAGCTACGGCGACATCGCCCGGCTCGAACAGCTGCTGGACGAGCACGCGAACATCGCCGCGCTCGACCCGGCGAAGCTCCCGGCGATCCGCGCGCAGATCTGGACGCTGATCCAGGCGGCGCGGCTCGACCACGACCTCGGCCTGGACGACCGCCCGCACGACGCGGAGTTCGACGACTTCCTCCTGCACGTGGACGGCTGGCTCTGCGAGGTCAAGGACGTCCAGATCCGCGACGGGCTGCACGTGCTCGGCGCCGCGCCGGAGGGCGCGACACGGGTCGACCTCGTCCTGGCCATGCTGCGGGCCCGGCAGATGTGGGGCGGCTCCATGACGTTGCCCGGCCTGCGCGAGGCGCTCGGGCTGGACGAGCAGAGCACCGTCCGGCAGGACGTCGATGCGGTCGAGGAGCGGGCACGCGCGCTGGTCGCCGCCATGGAGGAGCGCGGCTGGGAACCGGACGCCGCGGACGAGGTCGCGGACGGGCAGGTCGCGGAGATCCTGCGGTTCGCCGCGACCGAGATCGTCCCCCGGCTCGCCCGGACCACGGATGAGATCGGCAACGTGCTGCACGCGCTGGACGGCGGGTACGTCCCGGCGGGGCCGAGCGGCTCGCCGCTGCGCGGGCTCATCAACGTGCTGCCGACCGGCCGCAACTTCTACTCCGTCGACCCGAAGGCGGTCCCGAGCCGCCTGGCGTACGAGACGGGCCGGGCGATGGCCGACTCGCTGCTCGCCCGCTACCGCGAGGACACCGGCGAGTGGCCGCGCTCGGTGGGCCTGTCGGTGTGGGGCACCAGCGCGATGCGGACGTCCGGCGACGACATCGCCGAAGTCCTCGCGCTGCTCGGCGTCCGCCCGGTGTGGGACGAGGCGTCCCGGCGCGTGACAGGGCTGGAGCCCGTCCCCGTAGCGGAGCTGGGGCGCCCGCGCATCGACGTCACGATCAGGATCAGCGGGTTCTTCCGCGACGCGTTCCCGCACGCCGTGGCGATGCTGGACGACGCCGTCCAGATCGCGGCGGGCCAGGACGAGCCGGAGGAGGACAACTACGTCCGCGCCCACGTCCGGGCCGACCGGGAGGCGCACGGCGACGAGCGGCGCGCGACCCTGCGCGTCTTCGGGTCGCGGCCGGGTGCCTACGGTGCCGGGATCCTGCCGCTGATCGACAGCCGCAACTGGCGCGACGACTCCGACCTCGCCGAGGTGTACGCGGTGTGGGGCGGCTTCGCCTACGGCCGCGGGCTGGACGGCGTCCCGGCGCGCGGCGACATGGAGAACGCCTACCGGCGGATCAGCGTCGCGGCCAAGAACACCGACACCCGTGAGCACGACATCGCCGACTCCGACGACTACTTCCAGTACCACGGCGGCATGATCGCGACGGTCCGGGCGCTGACCGGGCGCGCTCCGCGGGCCTACATCGGCGACAGCACCCGCCCGGACGCCGTCCGCACCCGCACCCTGGACGAGGAGACCTCCCGTGTCTTCCGCGCCCGGGTCGTCAATCCGCGGTGGCTGGCCGCGATGCGGCGGCACGGCTACAAGGGCGCGTTCGAGCTGGCCGCCACCGTCGACTACCTGTTCGGATACGACGCGACCGCCGGCGTCGTCGCCGACTGGATGTACGAGCAGCTCGCCCGCACCTACGCGCTGGACGAGGAGAACCAGGCGTTCTTCAACGAGTCCAATCCGTGGGCGCTGCACGGCATCACCGAGCGGCTGCTGGAGGCCGCCGATCGGGGCATGTGGGAACACCCGGAGCAGGAGACGCTGGACGCCCTCAAGCGCCTCTACCTGGAAGTGGAAGGCGACCTGGAGGACGGCTGACCTTCGCTCCGGCCTTCGGACGCGCACCGGGCCGTGGCGACGGCGGCCTGCCCGAGGCTGATGCCGCCGTCGTTGGGCGGGACGCGATGGTGCGTCAGCACCTCGAAGCCCGCCTCGCGCAGCCCGCTCACGGCGCGTTCCAGGAGGAACATGTTCTGGAACACGCCACCGGACAGCGCGACCGTCCCGAGCCCCGTCGCGTCCCGGACCCGGGCCGCGGCCTCGACGGTCAGCGCCGCCACGCCGTTGTGGAAGCGCGCCGCGATCACCGGGACGGCCGTGCCCGCGCGGAGGTCGTCCACCACCTCCCCGACCAGGTCCGCTCCCGCCACCGTGAACACCTCGGCCGTCGTGATGGCGGCCCGGTAGGCGGCCCGTTCGGCGGGATCGGCCCGTTGTTCCAGCTCGATCGCGGCCTGCCCCTCGTAGCTGACCCGGTCCCGGACGCGCAGGACGGCCGCCACCGCGTCGAACAGCCGTCCCATGCTGGAGGTGAACGGCGCGAGGGGCGCGCCGGCGGCGGCCAGGGCGGTGACGGCGTCCCACTCGGGGCGGCGGGCGACCGGCAGGTCGCCGGGGACGCCGTACGCCGCCGCCATCCGCCAGGGTTCGCGGACCGCCGCCGCGCCGCCCGGCAGCGGGACGGGCGCGAGGTGCCCGGCCCGCCGGAACCCGCGCAGGTCCGCGACGAGGAACTCGCCGCCCCACAGCGTGCCGTCCGTCCCGAGGCCGGTGCCGTCGAACGCCACGCCGATCACCGGACCGTCCACCCCGTTGTCGGCGAGGCAGGAGGCGATGTGCGCGTGGTGGTGCTGGACGGCGACCGCCGGGAGGTCCAGCTCCAGCGCGTACTTGGTCGACAGGTACTCCGGATGCGGGTCGTGCGCCACCAGTTCAGGGGCGATGTCGAACAGCCGCCGGAAGTGCTCGATCCCGTCCTCGAATGCGCGGAGCGTCTCGTGGTTCTCCAGGTCGCCGATGTGGTGGGAGACGAACGCCCGTCCGCCGCGTGTCAGGCAGAAGGTGCTCTTCAGCTCCGCGCCGCACGCCAGGACGGGACGTCCCGGCGCGATCGGCAGCGGCTCCGGCGCGTAGCCGCGCGACCGACGTACCGGGAGGGCGCGGCCGCGGAACGACCGCACCACCGAGTCGTCGGTGCGGACGTGGATCGGACGGTCGTGCATGAGGAACGCGTCGGCGATGCCATCGAGCCGTTCCAGGGCGTCCTCGTCGCGGTGCGCGATGGGTTCGTCGGCGGCGTTCCCGCTGGTCAATACGACGGGTTCGGTGACGAGCAGGTGGTGCAGCGGCGTGTAGGGGAGCATGAGCCCGACCGACCGGTTGCCCGGCGCGACGGCGGCGGCGAGCGCGGCGTGCGGGCGACGTCCCAGCAGGACGATCGGACGCCGCGCCCCGCGCAGCAGGGCCTCTTCGGCGTCGTCGAGGACGCACAGCTCGCGGGCCGCCGCCAGGTCGGGGACCATCACGGCGAATGGCTTGTCCTCACGGTGCTTGCGGGACCGCAGCGCCGCGACCGCGGACTCGGACGCCGCCCGCGCCGCCAGGTGGTACCCGCCCAGGCCCTTGACCGCGAGGACGGCGCCGTCCGCGAGCAGGGCCCGCGCGGTGGACAGCGGATCGTCCGCCGGGGGATGCAGCGTGAGGGCGGGACCGCAGGACGGGCAGCACACGGGCTGGGCGTGGAAGCGGCGGTCCGCGGGGTCCTCGTACTCGGCGGCGCATGGGCCGCACATGGCGAACCCGGCCATGGTCGTGTTCGGGCGGTCGTAGGGGACGCCGGTCACGATCGTGAAGCGCGGTCCGCAGCCGGTGCAGTTGATGAACGGGTAGCCGTACCGCCGGTCACGCGGATCGTGCAGCTCGCGCAGGCAGTCGCCGCAGGTCGCGGAGTCGGCGGACACCAGCGCGCGCCGCTCCCCCGACCCGTCGCTGCCCACGATGGCGAACCCGGCGCGGCCCGCCGCCGCCAGCTCGCGCGTGGTGACCCGCTCGACGACGGCCAGCCGCGGCGGGCGGGCGCGCAGCCCGTCCAGGAACCGCCCGATCTCCTCGGGCGCGCCCTCGACCTCGATGAACACGCCGCCCGCGTCGTTGCCGACCAGCCCGGACAGTCCGAGGCCGGTCGCGAGCCCGTGCACGAACGGCCGGAATCCGACCCCCTGCACGACCCCCTCGACGCGGACGCCCACCCGAACGTCCACCCGCGCCATTCTGCCCGGTCAGGACGCCCAGGTCAGGGACACGCCCGAGCGGAGGTCACGCCGTCTCCCCGGTGTAGGCGGCGATGGTGCGCTCGGCGCAGGCGCGGGCGAGGGCCTCGTCACCGTCGGCGGCGGCGTGCGCGGTGCCCCACGCCGCGCCGCTCAGCCGCGTGAACTCCTTGCCCTCGTCGGTGGCCGCCCAGCCGGGGTCGGCCACATGACGGTCCGCGCCGGCCGCGATGTGCAGCGCCAGGCCGAGGACGGCCATATCCCAGCCGACGCCCACGGCGCCGGGCCCGAACTGCTCCCAGTGGTCGTCGGCGTGGGCGATGTGCTCCAGCTCGAAGCGGGTCCGGCCGTCCCCCTCCGGGATCAGGCGCACCTCGATCCAGCTCATCTGGCCGGCGAACTCCCAGGTGGCGGAGAACCCTTCGGGCGGGTCGCAGCGCTCGATCGTTCCCGCGGCGTTGCCCTCGATCTGGAAGCGACCGCCGAGGCGCAGGTCGCCGGAGACGGGCAGGAACCAGCGCGGCAGGCGCTCGGGATCGGTGCAGGCGTCCCACAGGTTCTCGGCGTCGGTGTCGTAGGTCTGGCTGATCGTGACTGTGCGGGCGGTGCCGGCCTCCAGCACGCGCTCGCCGACGCGGCGGCGGACGGCGTTGATCTGCCCGGTCACTTCGATCATGTTTCGCTCCCTGGTGGTCGTGGGGCCGGTGGTCGGCCGGTACGCCTGCCCCGGGCGAGTTCGGTCGCCAGGGCGTCCAAGTGCGGGGTCCAGTAGCGGCGGAACCGGTCGAGCCAGGCGTCGACCTCCCGCAGGGGCGCGGCGTCCACCGCGTACAGGCGGCGGGTGCCCTCGGCTCGCACGACGGCGAAGCCGGCGTCCCGCAGCACCCGGAGGTGCCGCGACACGGCGGGCTGCGAGATCCCGAACTCCTTCTGGATGACGGCCGACACCTCGCCCGAGGACCGCTCACCGTCAGCGAGCAGCTCCAGGATCCGGCGTCGTACCGGGTCGCCCAGCACATCGAAGGCGTGCACACCCGGCAAGCTACAGCTTCAGCTTATATAAGTCACGGGTTAGATGGCGTTCATCGGCCGCCGGCGAGCAGTTCCTCGAAGGGGACGGGGTCGGCGTAGGGGTCGTCCCGCGCGGCGGCGGGACGGGCCTCCATCAGGGCCGCCAGCTCCGCGCCCGCGCGGGCGACGCGCTCGGCGAGGTCGCCCCCGGTCCCGCCCCAGTCCTCGGACGCCGCGTAGACGGCGGTCGGGACGGCGGTGGCGCGCAGGTAGCCGAACAGCGGGCGCAACGCGTAGTCGATGGCGAGCGAATGCCGTGCGGTGCCGCCGGTCGCGCCGAGCAGCACCGGCGTCCCCTCCAGGGCGCCACGCTCGATGACGTCGAAGAACATCTTGAACAGGCCGCTGTAGGAGGCGTTGAACACCGGCGTCACCGCGATGAGCCCGTCGGCGCCCGTCACGGCCTCCAGTGCCGTCCGGAACGCACCGGACGGGAACCCGGCGAGGGTCGCATCGACCATCGAGTGGGCGTGGTCACGCAACTCGATCGTCTCGACGGCGACGTCCGGGCGGAGTCCGCCGGCCGCCGCCGCGGCGAGGCGGTCGGCGAGCAGGCGCGTGGACGACGGCTGCCCCAGCCCGGCAGAGACGACGACCAGCCCGCTCATCGGACGGCCTCCGCGGCGGCGCGGGCGGCGTGCGTCGGGGCGGTCGCCGGGACGTGCGCCGGGCGCAGCGACTCGAACTCCCTGCGCAGCACCGGGACGACCTCCTCCCCCAGCAGGTCGATCTGCTCCAGGACGGTCTTCAGCGGCAGTCCCGCGTGGTCCATCAGGAACAGCTGGCGCTGGTAGTCGCCGAAGTGGTCGCGGAACGTCAGGGTCTTCTCGATCACCTGCTGCGGGCTGCCGACCGTAAGCGGCGTCTCGGCGGTGAACTCCTCCAGCGACGGTCCGTGCCCGTAGACCGGCGCGTTGTCGAAGTACGGGCGGAACTCCCGGACGGCGTCCTGCGAGTTCCGCCGCATGAACACCTGCCCGCCGAGGCCCACGATCGCCTGGTCGGCCGCACCATGCCCGTAGAACTCGTACCGACGCCGGTACAGCCCGATGAGGCGCTGGAAGTGCTCCTTGGGCCAGAAGATGTGGTTGGCGAAGAATCCGTCACCGTAGTAGGCGGCCTGCTCCGCGATCTCGGGGCTGCGGATGGAGCCGTGCCAGACGAACGGCGGCACGCCGTCCAGCGGGCGCGGCGTCGAGGTGAACGACTGCAACGGGGTGCGGTGCTCGCCCTCCCAGTCGACCACGTCCTCGCGCCAGAGCCGGTGCACCAGGTTGTAGTTCTCGATGGCGAGCGGGATGCCGTCCCGGATGTCCTTGCCGAACCACGGGTAGACCGGGCCGGTGTTGCCGCGCCCCATCATCACGTCCACCCGGCCGCCGGCCAGGTGCTGGAGCATCGCGAAGTCCTCGGCGATCTTCACCGGGTCGTTGGTGGTGATCAGCGTGGTCGCGGTGGACAGGATGAGGCGCTCGGTGCGCGCGGCGATGTAGCCGAGCATCGTCGTCGGGGAGGACGGCACGAACGGCGGGTTGTGGTGCTCGCCGGTGGCGAAGACGTCCAGCCCCGCGCGCTCGGCGTGCTCGGCGATGGTGACCATCGCCTTGATCCGCTCGGCCTCGGAGGGGGTGCGGCCGGTCGTCGGGTCCGGGGTGACGTCGCCGACCGAGAAGATCCCGAACTGCATGCCGTCCTCCAAATAGTAGAACTTTCAACTATCGTACCGGAACAGCGCCGGGGCTCCGGGTATTCCGGGCGGGGGCCGGCGGCGCTCAGCCGACCGTCCGGGCCAGGGAGTCGACCAGCCAGATATGGGCGCCGCCCCCGGTGACGGGCTCTCCCGTGACCGCGCCGAACAGCTCCCAGTACCGGCGCATCCGGGGATCCCCGTCGACCTCGGCACCGGCCAGCAGCGCGCGCCGGAAGTCCGGGGTGTCCCGCGCGTCCCGGACGGAGGCGTGCGCCTCCACGTAGAGGTCCAGCGCGGGTCCCGGGCCCGGCTCCTCCCCCGCGGCCACCCGCGGCAGCGCCAGCCCGATCGCCGCGCCGATCCCGGTCAGCAGCGTCCGCTCATCGCGCACCTGCCGCACGTTCAGCTTCCCGCGCGCCACCAGCCGCCGCGACAGCGACTCGTCCCCCACCAGGACGACCATCTCGGCGTAGGCGAGCACCTGGTCCGGCGTCGGGTCGGCGGGCGGCGGCGGAACGCTCATGTCCACGAACGAGAACTCGATCTCCGGTGACACCGGCGCGAGCACCAGGCGGCGCCAGAACGCCGAGAGCACCTCCCGCGCGGCAGGGCCGTCCTCGACCGCGGCGAGCAACTCCAGCCGCGCCGCCCGCTCGGCCGGGCTCGCGTCCTCGATCGCGCGGAGCGCGGCCCGGCGCCATGCCAGCGTCGCCAGCTCGACATCGAGCGCGGCCCGCTGCGCGGCGGCCGCCTCGCCGACCGAGCGCTCGCCGCGCAGCACCGAGGCAATGGCGGGCAGCCCGAGGCCGAGCCCGCGCAGCCGCCGGACGAGCCGCAGCCGATCCACCGCCGCAGCGCCGAAACGGCGGTGCCCGCCCGCGCTGCGCGCCGGTTCGAGGATGCCCTCGTCGCAGTAGAAACGGATCGTGCGGACGGGCACACCGGTCAGGGCCGCCAGATCGCCGATCCCGAGCGACCCGTCCGGTGTGGTGTGCATCACACTCACTTGAACCTCCACCCGGCTGGAACTCCTACGTTACGGGGGGCACCTGAGAGAGGACGGCGACATGAGCGCACCGGACGCGACAACACCCAACACAGCAACACCGGGCGCAGCGCGCCTCGCCGAGGGGCTGCGCGAGCACACCGCGGGGATGGCGGACGCCGTCACCGGACGGGACCCGGCGGCGCCCGTCCCGACCTGTCCGGAGTGGCGGCTCCGGGATCTGGTCGGGCACATCGGGCAGGCACACCGCTGGGCGGCGGGCCTGGTTCTGACGGGCGAGGCCGACGCCATCGCGAACACGGCCGACGCGGAGGCCGGCCCGGTCGAGGCGTGGCCCGGCTGGCTCCGCGAGGGCGCTGAGGCCCTGGCCGGAGCAGTCGAGGACAGGGGACCCGAAACGCTCGTGCGGACCTTCCTCGGCCCGCTTCCGGCGGCGTTCTGGCTGCGGCGGATGCTGCACGACACCTCCGTCCACCACGCGGACGCGGCGCTCGCGGCGGGCGTCCCGTTCGCCATCGCACCCGATCTGGCGGCGGACGCGATCACCGAGGGGCTCCAGCTGATGACCTCGCCCCGCGCGGTGACGATCAAGCCGGAACTCGCCGCCCTGCGGGGGCACGGCGAGACGCTCCACCTGCGTGCCGACGACCTGGCGGAGCCCGGGTGGCTGATCACACGCGAGCCGGACGGGCCGATCTTCGAGCACGCGGCCGGCGAGGGAACCGTCATGGTGAGCGCGCCCGTCCGGGAACTGCTGCTGATGCTCACGCGGCGGCTGTCCCCCGAGGAGGCCGGCGCAGAGATCACCGGCGAGCGCGCCGAGCTGGACCTGTGGCTCGCCAACACGGCCTTCTGATACGGCCCTTTCTCACGGCATCCTGACCAGGCCAGGGCGGGGGACTCCGGCTAGGGTCGAGATCATGGTGACGCCCGTGGAACCCCCGCCCGAACCGTCCGGCACGCTGACCGACCCGCGCGCGCTGCTCGCCGGGTATCTGGACTTCTACCGCGACGCGCTGCTGCGCAAGCTGGACGGGCTGCCCGAGGCGGGGCTCCGCGCGAGCCTGCTCCCGTCCGGTTGGACGCCGCTGGAGCTGTTCAAGCACCTCACCTACGTCGAGATCAGGTGGCTGCACTGGGGCTTCGCGGCCGAGGCTGTACCCGAGCCGTGGGGCGACCGCGGCCCGCAGGACCGCTGGCACGTCGGCGCGGACGAGACGTTCGACGAGCTCAGGGCCGCGTTCCTGCGCACCTGCGAGCGGTCGCGCCAGATCGTCGCGGAGGCGCCGCTGGACGGCTTCGCGGCGGCGGGCGGGCGCTTCACCGCACCCGCGGAGGCGCCGTCGCTGATCTGGATCCTGTTCCACATCCTGCAGGAGTACGCGCGCCACCTCGGCCACCTGGACGTGGTGCGGGAACTGGCGGACGGGACGATCGGCGAGTAGCCGGCAGGCCCCGCCCGCGGCGCGGGCGACGGCGCTACCCCGGGCTCTGGACGAACCAGGCGGCGATCTGGGCGCGGGAGGCGAAGCCGAGCTTGGCCAGGATGTGCTCCAGGTGGGAGTCGACGGTGCGCTTGGCGATGACGAGGCGCTCGGCGATCTGGCGGTTGGTGAGGCCCTCGGCGACCAGCGCCGCGATCTCGGTCTCCCGCCGTGTCAGGGCCGAATCGCCCCCCTCCCCCTTGCTCGGCGGCTCCGCGGGTGCCGGGCCCTCCCCCAGCGCCTCCGCCATCGCCGTCTCCACGCCGATCCCGGCCCCGGCTTCGAGCGCGGCCTGGAACAGCGTGTCCCCGAGGACCTGGTGGGCCTGCTGCTCGTAGACGTCGCGCAGCAGCGCGTGCTGCGGGCCGAACATGGACGTACCGGTGTAGTCGCGCGCCCAGTCGGAGGCGGCCAGCAGCCGGACGCCGGCGACGGCGTCCCCGAGGGCGACCAGGCAGCAGCCGGCCATGTCCAGCGCCAGCGCGACGCCGAGCCGGTCATCGAGGTCGCGCTTCATCCGGAGCCCGGCGCGGACATCGACGAGCGCCGCCTCGGCGTCTCCGCCGATGAGGGTCGCGAGGCCGCGCACGCACAACCCGTAGGAGCGGCACCACTGCTCCCCCGCCGCCTCCGTCGTCCGGACCGCATCGTCGGCGTGCCGGACGGCGGCGGCGGCCTCGCCCGCCATCGTCCGGGTCACCGCGAGGAACACGTCGGCGATCGGGACGAGCACGTCCGCGGTGCCCGCGCGGCGGTGCAGGTCGCGGGCCTCCTCCAGCCGGGCGGCCGCCTCGGCAAGGTCACCGGCGCACAGCGCCGCCACACCCTCGACCTCGCGGACGTAGCCGAGGCCGTACGGATCGTCCTCGGCTACGGCGCGTTCCTCGGCGCGGCGCAGCAGGTCGCGGGCGGGGTCCAGGTCGTTCTGGAGGGCGGCGAGCAGGCCCGCCAGAGCGAGCACCTCCGTCCAGCCGGCGCCGGGCCCGTGCTCGCGGCTGTCGATGACGCGCAGCGACCAGTGCCGCGCCTCTCCGATCATTCCCTGCAGGGCGAAGATCCGGCCCAGCCCGAGCAGGACCTCGACGAGCACGTCGTCGCGGGCCCGGCGCACTCCGTAGTCGATCATGTCGCGCACATGGGCCTGCTCGCGGCGGAACCAGGCCAGCCAGCGGGGCTGATCGGCGCCGGCCAGCCCCGCGGCGGCCTCGGTGATGGCGTCGGCGAAGCGGTCGAACGCGCGGGCCCGCACGGGCTCGGTCCCGCCGGCCTCCTCCAGCCGCAAGGCGCCGTACTCGCGCATGGTGTCGAGCATCCGGTAGCGGACGGCGCCCTCGCGATCGACGCACAGCACGACCGACTTGTCGACCAGCCCGGCGATCAGCTCGAAGATCCGGTCGGCCGGGAGCGCGTCGTCCGCGCAGACCCGCTCGGCGGTCTCGAGGTCGAAGTCGGCGGCGAACACCGACAGCCGCGCCCACAGCAGCTGCTCGTCCGGCGAGCACAGCTCGTGGCTCCAGTCGATCGCGGCGCGCAGCGTCTGGTGCCGGGCCAGCCCGGAGCGGCGGCCACGGACCTGCAGGATGCGCCGGTCCAGCCGCTCGACGATCTGCTCGACCGACAGGGCCCTGAGCTGGACGGCGGCCAGCTCGATCGCCAGCGGAATGCCGTCCAGCCGGTGGCACAGCCGCGCCACCGCCGCCCGGTTGCCGGCGGTCATCCGCCAGCCGGGGACGACGGCGGCGGCCCGCTCGGCGAACAGCGTCATCGAGTCGCACGGCCGGTCGGGGTCGTAGCAGCCGGGCTCGGGGCGTGCCAGCGGCGCGATGACCAGGGTGTGCTCACCCGGGATGTCGAGCGGCTGCCGGCTCGTCGCGATGATCCGCAGGCCGGGCGCGTTCTGCAGCAGGATCTCGGCCAGCATCGCGCACGAGTCCACGAGGTGCTCGCAGGTGTCCAGGACGAGCAGCAGGTCGCGGTCGGCGAGATGGTGGACGAGCGCGTCCAATGCCGTCGCCGGGTTCTGGTCGAGCAGCCCGAGCGTCTCCCCGATCGCCTGGGTGAGCAGCCCGGGCTCGTGCAGCGGCGACAGGTCGGCGAACGCCACGCCGTCGGTGAACGACTCGCCGAGCGCCGCCGAGGCGCGCAGCGAGAGCCGCGTCTTGCCGACGCCGCCCGGCCCGGTCAGGGTGACGAGCCTGCAACGGTCGAGGAGCCGGGCGAGCTCGGTCAGTTCCTCGCGGCGGCCGACGAAGCTCGTGAGCTCCGCCGGCGGCCGTGCCGAACGCAGTTCAAGCCTTCTAGTCGGCAACACCGCCGCCTCAGTTCGGTTCTCGCCGACCGGGGCCGGCGCGCACGGGAAGACAGCCAGATCGTACCCATACGTGAACCGTTCGCAACCATCCCATTACGCGGCGCATCAAAAGGGTGTCGGGACGAGTCGGGAACTATGTCGGAAACCGGACTGTCAGGTGGCGAGAAAATGAAGCCTTTCGCTATACCGGCCGCGGAACGGCGGGCAGGAACAGCCGCCCGCTCAGCACGCCGCACGCGGTCCGGTACCCGGCGACGGTCCACGCCGTGAGGAGCAGGAGATACAGGAGCACGGCGACATCGGTCAGCACGTCCAGCCCGGTGACCCTCGCCAGCCCTGCCGCACCCGTCACGCAGGTGCCGACGGGGAACGTGAACGCCCACCAGGTCATCGCGAACGGCATCCCGCCGCGCAGCGCCCGCACGTTCGCCGCCCCGGCGAGGGCGAGCCACAGCAGCGCGAACCCCAGCACCGGCGCCCCGTACAGGACCGCGAAGGCCCGCATCGCCACCGCGTACTCCGGGACCGCATGGCCGGCCGCTCCGGCGATCTGCACGACCGCCGTCGTGGACTGCCCCAGCGGCCCGAGGACGAGGAACAGCGTCGGCGTGAGCGTCATCGGCGCTGCCCTACCCTCGACCAGCCCGCTCCAGATCCCGGGCAGCAGGACGAGCGTGGCCAGCAGGCTCGCCCCGAACAGGCCGTAGCAGCCGTACAGCATCGTGGCCCGCGCCTGGCCCTCCGGCAGGTGCGGGACGAGCGCCGGGCCGAGCGCGGCGGAGACCATCGGCGCGACGACGGGCAGCAGCCACGTCGGGTTGGCGCCGCCGGGCACCGACCGATGCCGGGTGATCATGAGGTACGGGATGCCGGCGGCGACGAGCACGGCGTAGAGCGTCCCGGACGTCCAGAGGACGGCGTCGAGCGCGACCGCGAGCCCGTCACCGAGCACCGCCGGCCCCAACTCCAGCGTCCCGTAGCCGACCGCGAGCAGGGCCATCGGCGGGCAGCCGTAGAAGACCGCAGTCGCCGGGTTCTCCAGCAACTGCGCGCGCGCCACCTCCCGGTGCCGGGCGAAGTGGACGGCCCGCGCCGCCACCAGCACGATGAGCATCACCAGGGACACCGCCCACACAGCGACGGCGAACGCGTGCAGCCCCGGGAACCCCACCGGGAGCGCGTTCGCGCCGTTCGCCACGATCGCCGTGCCCATCACCGACGCGTACCAGTTGGGGCCAAGGTGCCGGAACAGTTCGGCGGGGCGGTCGAGCTCGCTCAGGAGCCCGCCGTTCGGGGGTGCGGTGGTGAGGCCCATGCGGTCCAGCGTGCAGCCGGAGCGTCCGCGCCGGTAGAGGCCACCGGCGTATGGATCCATAAGGCGGCTTTATGAGTGCCGTAGGCTGGCGACCATGGCCGTCTCGCACCGCGTCCCCGACCTCGGCGCCCTGGAACTGCTGCTCGCCGTCGTCCGGCTGGGCAGCCTCGGCCGCGCGGCCGTGGAACTGGGCGTCACCCAGCCCGCCGCCAGCGCCCGCATCCGCTCCATGGAGCGGCAGGTCGGCGTGACCTTGTTGGAACGTTCCCCGCGCGGCTCGCGCCCCACCGAGGCCGGCGCGCTGGTCGCCGAGTGGGCCCGGCAGGTGATCGGCGCCGCCGAGGCCCTGGACGCGGGGCTGTCGGCGCTGCGCGAGCGGCGCGACGGGCGGCTGCGCGTCGTGGCGAGCCTGACGGTCGCCGAGTACCTGATGCCGGGCTGGCTCGTCACGCTGAAGGGCGCCCACCCGGACGTGGCGGTGACGCTGCGCACCGCCAACTCGACCGTGGTCGCCGACCAGGTGCGCAGCGGCGAGGCGGACCTCGGGTTCGTGGAAGGCGCGCGAACCCCGGCCGGGTTGAATGGCACCGTCGTCGCGGCCGACCGGCTCGTCGTGGTGGTGTCGCCGCGGCACCGCTGGGCGCGGCGCCGGTCCGGCGTGACGGCGGCCGAGTTGGCGCGGACACCCCTCGTCCTGCGCGAGCAGGGCTCCGGCACCCGCGAGGTCCTCGACCGGGCCCTGGCCGCCCACGGGGGAACGGCGCCGCCCCTGCTCCAACTCGCCTCCACCACCGCGCTCAAGGCCGCCGCCGAGTCCGGGGCGGGCCCGGTCGTGGTGAGCGATCTCGCCGTCGCCGACGAGCTGGCGGGCGGACGGCTGATCTGCGTGCCCGTCCCTGAGCTGGACCTGTCCCGGCCGCTGCGCGCGGTCTGGCCGGCCGGCCAGCGCCCCACCGGCCCGGCCCGCGACCTGCTCTCCCTGACGGTCTTCACCGCGACCTCGACCCGAGGGGAGCCGCCTGCCGGCTCGCCCCCGTAACCGCGCCCGCGCGACCCCGACCAGCATCAAGATCGCCGGGGGCGCGGAACGTCTGACCCGCCCTCCGGGGGGAATGCTCCGTAGATGATCGGTGAACACGTCCTGGCCGGATACGCCCCCGGCGCGGGCGGCCGGGAGGCCCTCGACCTGGCCCGCGCCATCGTTGGGCTGACCGGCGGCCGGCTGAGCGTGGCGATCGTCCACCCGCCCGGACTCCCCGCCGCCGCGGGCGAGGCCCGCGCCGCGCTGGAGCAGGCCGCCGACCGCCTCGACGACCTGCCCACGGACCTGCTCGTCCAGGAGGGACGCAGCGTCGGGCGAGGCCTCACCCTGCTCGCCAGCCGGACCGGCGCCGACCTGATCGTCGTCGGCTCCCCCGAGGGCGGCGCCCGCGGCCGCATCGGCGTCGGTTCCGCCGCCGACCACCTGCTGCACTCGGCGACCGAGGCCGTGATGCTCGCCCCCTCCGGCTACACCGTCCCCGAGGACCTGGACCGGATCACCGTCATGTACGTCCGGCGCCCCCAGTGCGACGACGCCGTGATCCGCGCCGCGCAGGCCGCCGAGCGCCTGGACGTCCCGCTCCGCCTGGTCACCCTCTCGCTCGGCGACGCCCACCCGGAGCTGCTCCGCGACGATCTCGCCCTCGCCATCCGGCTCGCCCTCGACTCCACCGAACTCCTCCCCGAGGACGTCTCCGCCGACCTCGCCGAGGGCGACGACGTCGCCGCCGCCATGGACGACCTCGACTGGGCCGACGGCGAGATCCTCGTCTGCGCGTCCAGCGAGGACGCCTCCGCCCACCGCGTCTTCCTCGGCGAGGTGGCCCTCAAGGTCCTGCGGGCCGCTCCGTGCCCGGTCACCGTCCTCCCTAGGGGCTACTTCTGACTGACCCGTTTTGACCGTTTCCGCAGAACGACTTGCCGCCCGCTCTTTACCTCCACTACATTCCGTCGAGATCGGACCGTGACCTTGAACGTTCCGATTCCCCGGTCGGGCTTTCCCCTGCCCGAACGAGTCAGGCGGCAGGGAGCGTGATGGACCCCATCGGCAAGAAGCTGCTCGACGTGGCCAAGGCCCAGCTCGGTTACACCGAGAAGGGTGACGGCTACACGAAGTTCGGCGACTGGTACGCCAAGAACATCGACGGCGACCACGACGACTACTTCAAGACGGCCCCCTGGTGCGACATGTTCCTCGCCTGGGCCGCCGACAAGGCCGGCGTCACCGAGCAGGCGGGTCAGTTCGCCTCGACGGTCGAGCACGCGCAGTGGTTCCGCAAGAACGACGCCTGGGGCAAGAAGCCCGAGCCCGGCGCCCTCGTCTTCTACGACTGGAACGGCTCCGGCGACCCCGACCAGATCGACCACGTCGGCATCGTCGAGAAGGTCGACGGCCAGACCCTCCACACCATCGAGGCCAACGCCGACGGCTACAAGCTCATGCGCAAGACCCGCGACATGGACACCGTCGTCGGCTTCGGGTACCCCGGCAAGATCAAGGTCGAGGCCGCACCCAAGTACGCGCCCAAGCACGCCGCCCCCGCCCCCACCGTCGACAAACTCGGCGCCGACACCACGTCCTCCACCCACACCCAGGAGCAGGAGCACGGCGCCCCCGAGCAGCCCCTCCCCCACCAGGAGGTCGTCCTCGGCGGCATCCTCGCCTTCATCCTCTGCGGCACCGTCGCCCTCGCCGCCGGACGCGTCGCCGCCGCGAAGGCTCCCACGGCCCCGCCCATCCGCGTCCGCAAACGCGGCAAGCACCACCGCCCCGCCACCCCCGTGGCCCTGCCCGCCGACCTCACCCCCTCCGACCTCGACGCCGCCGACGCCGGCACCACCCTCATGCCGGTGCTCTCCCTCGCCGCCGCCCACGAGGCCGAGGACCGCGAGTTCTGGGGCCGCATCGCCCACCTCGAAGAGGATCAGGAGCTCGCCTTCTGGAACTCCCTGCACGCCGAGACGACCGATTCCGAGTACGCAGGAGCCCCCGGATTCCGCTAGAGTTGTCCATGCGCGCCGGGCGAGAAACCGGCCCGCCACGCGGACGTGGCTCAGTTGGTAGAGCATCACCTTGCCAAGGTGAGGGTCGCGGGTTCGAATCCCGTCGTCCGCTCTGAGAGGCCCCCGGCCTCGCTCTGGTGGAGTGGCCGAGAGGCGAGGCAACGGCCTGCAAAGCCGTCCACACGGGTTCAAATCCCGTCTCCACCTCGCAGTACACGCAAGGGCGATTAGCTCAGTGGGAGAGCGCTACCTTGACACGGTAGAGGCCACTGGTTCAATCCCAGTATCGCCCACGCGGTGGCGACGCATGCTCGCCCCCTTCGGGTGGCTTCGCCGGGCCCGTGGTGTCTTCTGGGCGGCGCCCCCCAGACCCCCGTTGCAGGGGCTCCGCCCCCGCACCCCCGGTCGTAGAGGCTCCGCCCCCACATCCCCATCTCGATGATGGCGGCCTCGCGTTCCCGTCGCAGGGGCTTCGCCACCTGCATCCCACCTTTGACGGCGCACGCCTCGTGCGCGGGTCCTGACCACGGGCCCGTCAGAGGATGATCTCCTCGGGGCGGGTTAGTTCGCGGGGAGCGGGAGTGGTCTCCAGGCGTTCCAGCGGGTCGGCCTGAATGTGCGGGTCCAGGACCAGGCCGGTGAGTTCGCTGATGCGGCGGACGGGCACCTGGAACGTCCGGTACGCGCCATAGGAGAAGGCCTCCTCCGTCGGAAGATCCTCGATCAGGGACGCCTGGCTGAGCAGGTAGCCGGTCACCGACAGGTCACCCGACTCGCGGGCCATCGCGACGATCTTCCAGAACTGGCGGGGCAACTGGACGCCCCGGTAGGCGTCATCGTCGTCCGCGAGGACGGGGCCAGTGAAGACGCTGACGGCCAGATCGAGGTTGTCGGCGTTGTTGAGGACGTAGTCCTCCAGCCCGAGCCACAGGGTCTGGCCCGCGTTGAACGCGTGATGCTGCGGGGTGGAGTTCGTGAAGTGGAACGTGTCGTCCTCGGCGGCCCTGGCCTCGATGTCGGTGGTGCCCCACGCGGGGTCCAGGCGGCGCACCAGGTGGCCGCGGTCCAGGTCGTTGTTCCGGTACACGCGTTCGCCGGTCTGCTCCTCGATCGGCAGCCGGGGGTCGAAGATCCAGCGGTCGCTCGTGCGCCTCGGCCGCTTGGCGTGCGAGCCGTCGATGTTGCTCGCGGTGAACAGGGCGAGCTTGCGGTGCCGGTGCATGACGACGCTGAAGTGGTGGTAGCGCAGTTCGGCGGACGCGGCGGCGGCCAGTTCGGGGGACGGGACGGGCAGCGGCAGCGGCCGGGCCAGGAACGCCGGGGCGTAGCCGCCGCGGCCCGCGTAGTCGGGGTCGATCGCGGTCGCCGGGGTGTCGCGGAGCGCGGTCCCCTCGGGCCGCGACGGCGCGAAGAGCTGGTCGACGAGTGCGCGCTGGGCGTCCGGAAGGACCGCCTCGCGCACCAGCTGGCAGATCCGGCTGACACGGATCCCCTCGTTGACGAACCCGCCGAGTTCGTCGCGCTCCGGCGCGGGGACGCTCGCGTGGTGGAGTGCGACGACCTCCCACTGGTCGTTGAACACCGGCGACCCGGACGAGCCCGGCTCGGTGTCGGCCGCATAGTGCAAGAACCCGTCGGGGACGTCGACGATCCGGTTCTCGCGGAGCGCCACCTGCTTCTTTCTCCCGCGCGGATGCTGGACGATCGTGACGAACTCCCCGACGATCGCCTTGCCGGCGGCCTCGATCAGGGGGTTGAAACCGAACGCCGCGAGATCGGCGTCCGACGCGCCCACGGCGACCAGCGCGAAGTCGAGCGCGGCGTCGGCGAGGAAGAACCGGTCGGGATCCAGCGGGTGGACGACGGTGGGCAGCGGCCGGCCGTCGACACCGTCCTGGAAGTCGAACTCGACCACGCTGGTGCGTGCCGTCGCGGCGTCGGGCAGCACATGGTGGTTGGTCAGCAGGAGGACCGGGGACACCAGCGATCCCGTCCCGAACCCGGCGGGCCTGCCGTTGGCGTCGCGGATGCCGACCCGTGCCACGGCGTGTGCCGCGGCGACTCCGGCGTCCAGGTACCGCACGCCCAGGTAGTCGACCGTGTTGATGATCCGTTCAAGGGGCGCGTCCGGCGCCGGGCCGTCCGCGGACAGGCGGCTGAGCCGGTCGACCCGCTCGGCGATCCGCTCCGGGCTGTCGGCCAGGGCCAGGCCGCCCGGTGACGCCAGCACGGTCTCGCGTTCACGCCGCTCCGGGGCGCGCTCGTCCACCCGGCGCGCCGCCTCCGCGCGCTGCCGGTCGTGCTCCCGCTCGTAGAGTTCCATTTCACGCCTCCTGACTTCCATTGAGGCGCCACATACCCCCGACCGAACACCCCATTTGTCAGGTTTTGCCGCTTTCTAACTGAGAAGTGGCGACCAGGTTTACCCCGTGGCGAGGAGGCTTTGAGGATCGGGCCGGTGGTGGGCCGACTCCACGAGGCCGTGCTCGGTGAGCTCCCAGAAGTGACGCCTGCTGGGCCGGGCGAGTTGGTAGAGGGCCTTGTAGGCGGCGACGCTCATGAGCCCCCAGTAGAGCGGGATGGTCACCATGGTGCGCACCGCCGGGAACAGGCCACGTTCCAGGCAACCGGCCATCGCGCAATAGACCATCAGGAGGTTGCCGACGATCATTGTGGTGACACCGCAGTAGAGCGTCGGGGGCGCGAACATGGCCTGGATGTAGCGGGTGCCGGTGCAGAGGTAGACCAGGGTCAGCGTCCAGAAGAACGGGTTGGCCAAGGTGGTGAGCGTCGGAAAGCCCATCGTGAGGTGGAAGGCCAGGGTCCGCCTGGTCCCCAGCTGACGCCAGAGCCGCAGCGGGTGCCGCGTGTGGACGAGCCAGGTCTGTAGGTAGCCCTTGATCCAGCGGCTGCGCTGGCGGACCCAGTTTCCGAGGCGGCTGTTGGCCTCCTCCTCGGTGACCGAGGCCATCATGCGCACCTCCCAGCCCCGCCGGGCGATGCGGATCCCGAGGTCGGCGTCCTCGGTGACGTTGTAGGGGTCCCAGCCGCCGAGCGCCGCGAGCGCGTCGCCGCGGAAGTGGTTGGACGTGCCGCCGAGCGGGATCGCGAGGCGGAGCCGGTCCAGGCCGCGCAGCCAGAGGCTGAAGGTCGTGGCGTACTCGGCGGCGAAGCACCGGGTCAGCCAGTTGGTCCAGGGGTTCCAGTACTGGAGTTCGGCCTGGACGCACACGACCCGGTCGGGCAGGGAGCGGAACGCCAGCACCGCCTTGCGGAGCTGGTCGCGGTCGGGACGGTCCTCGGCGTCGTAGATGACCACGAACTCGCCGCGCGCTTGGGCGAGCCCGACATTGCACGCCTTGGGCTTGGTGCGGGGCGCCGACGGCGGGATGCGCACGACCTCGAACGGCGGGCCCAGGTCGGGCAGTGCGGCCTGGGTCTCCTCGTCGTCGGCCTCGATCAGCAGAAGGATCTGGAGCCGGTCCGCGGGGTAGTCCAGGTGGGCGAGCCGGTCGAGCAGGTCCGGCAGGACGTTCGCCTCACGGTAGAGCGGGACGAGGACGGTGTAGACGGGCAGTTCGCCGTCGGGGACGCGGCACGCCTCGCCCTCGCCGAGGTCGAGCACGGGCGAGTTCCATGCCGCGGCCACCATCGCCGCCCGGAAGACCAGCGACACGAGGTAGACGGCGGTGATGGCGGTGACCACCGTCTCGGCCAGTCGGCCCGGCGACGGCCCGAGGCCGGCCGCCGCGTGCAGGGCCAACCCGGCCGCGAACACGGCGGGCACGACGGCGCCGGCGATCACCTGTCCTCGGCTGAGCACGCGCCGCGCGCTCAGCTCGTCGTCCATGGGCATGATCTGGATCGGCGACGTGGCCGAGCCGAGGGCGGGTTCCGTCAGGGTCATGACGTGCCCGCCCGACGGTAGACGCGCTGGTCCGCGTCCTGGTAGACGAGGGCGTACCCGCGGAGCGAGGACGGGGCGTCGCGCAGCCTCCGCCAGGTGCGGTCGGGCGAGCCCGCAAGGGTGCGCGCGTAGATCCAGCGGACGCGGCTGCCGGCCGGGTCGGCCAGGGCCCGCTCCCACAGCCGGAAGCTGCCCTCGTAGAGGATCCGCCCGATCGGGATACGGGACTCGAAGGCGACCGCTTCGTTCCCGTAGTTCTCCATCAGGACGGTGCCCCCGTCGTAGTGCGTCCGCAGCCATCGCGCGGCGTCCCGGGCACCCTGTCCGCGGGTCCCGCTTTCCCAGCTCAGCGGCTCGGCGAGCGTCGCCGTCCCGGGCACGGCGAACGCGGTGGCGGCCACGCCCGCCGCGACGGTGCCCCGGGCGCGTGCCAGGACGTGCGGCCTGGACGGCACCAGGGACACCAGGTACGCGGCGAAGATCGCCACCGCAAGGACCATCACCAGGCCGAACCGGACGTTGTAGGAGTCTCCGTGGACTTCCGGGACGTGGAGCGGACGTTGCCCGCTGTAGAGGGCACAGACGAAGAACGGCGCGAAGACGAGCAGGGCATAGGGGGCGACCGCGGGCGGGCGCAGCCGCGAACGCCACCCGTAGGCGGCCAGCCCCGCCACGGACGCCGCCAGCGTCGGGTAGCCGAGGTCGTGCACGACCGCCAGGGCGTACGTCCGTGCGGAGGTGGCCAGAGCGCCGACATTCTCGTCTCCGGCCATCACCCAGAGGGAGGGTTTCGCGTATTCACCGGAATACCAGCACAGCGGGTCACCGAAGATCACGTAAGCCCATCCCGCCCAGGCCATGATTCCGCTGAAAGCCGCGATCGAGAAAAAGGCGAGGTGCGCTTCCATGTACGCATATCCCCTCCCGCTGCGCACCACGACATAAACGATCACAGCCAGGACCGCCGCCGCCAGCAGCCATCCCTCATAGCGCGTCAAGGTGGCCGCCACGGTCGCCGCCGACGCCATCGCCAGCTGCGCGTAGCGCCCGTTGCGGCACCACGCCTGCAGGTGGTGGACGGCCGCCGCGATGCAGGCGAACAGCAGCAGCTCGGTCATCGGCGTGCTCTGCATGTAGAGCACGTTGGCGTTGAGCGCGAACAGCCCGGCCGCGGCGGCGCCCGCGGCGCGGTCGCGTGGGCGCGGCGCCAGGCGGGCGTGTCCCGCCGCCATCCAGAGCGCGATCAGGTAGACGTACCGCACCGTGATCACATAGCCGAGCATCGAGATGACGGTGCCGCCGAACCCGGCGCGGAAGAGGTCGTCCTGCCAGCTGAACGGCAGGGCCAGCAGGTGCGGGAGGGGCAGCCAGACCGCGCCGAGCTGCGCCGCGCCCCCCGTCGGGCTGTCGATCACCCGGCGGGTGATGAGCAGGTGCGAGACGGCGTCGTCGTAGGCCAGCACGGCGCCGTGCCGGAGGTGGTGAAGGAGCGCCCCGACCGACAGGGCCGCCGCCGCCAGCGTCACCAGCGCGAGCACCGGGTCCTTCGGGTCGGTCGCCCACCGCGCCCAGCGCAGGCTGTAGCCGTCCCGGATCAGGCTCCGCTGGACCCGCAGCAGGCTGAGCAGGGACCTCGCGATGACCCAGGGCGTGGCGCCGGTCGGGCGGCCGTGCACGCGGGGATGGTGGTCGACCGGGTGCTCGACGATCCGCGCCCCCCGTTTGCCGATCTTGGCGAGCAGTTCCGGGTCGATGGCCGCGGCGTCGCCCACCAGGACCAGGTCCTCCACGAGCCGCCGGTCGAGCAGCTTGTAGGCGCAGTCGACGTCACGGCTCCGCGTGCCCAGCAGCAGCCTGCTGACCAGCGTCCACAGGTGCCCGCCGACCCGGCGCGCCGGCGGGTCGGCCCGCCGGCGGCGGAACCCGGTCACGGCGTCGGCCCGGTGCTCCCGCCTGACCAGCAGCAGCGTGAGCAGGTCGGCGGCCTTGAACTGGCCGTCGGCGTCGGTCAGCAGCAGGAACCGCAGATCGCTCTGGCCGAGCGCGACGGAGATGCCGGTGCGGACCGCCGCGCCGTAGCCCCGGTTGTGCTCATGGCGTGCCCCGATGACGCGGTCCGGATACCGCTCGACCAGATCGCCCAGGACCTGGGCGGTGGCGTCCCGGCTGCCGTCGTCGACCACCACGATCCGGTGGTCGTGCCCCGCACCCTCCAACGTGGTCAGGAAGTCCTCGACGGTCGTGGCCAGGTTCTCCGCCTCGCGGTAGGCGGGCATGACGACGACCACGCCGTCCCGGGCGGTCCGCGTCCGCGACGGAGTTCGCTCCGTGGCGGTCATGACCCGATTTCCCGGACGCAGATCATAACGAATCCCTGAAATGGTGACCCTGTCACCCGTACCTCATTTCTCGTGCGAGGCGGCACCCGTTCTTCATCCTGGCGTCGATCACCTCCGGCGACGTTGATCGCGAACCAAACTCAAGCAAAGATCCACTGCAAACCAGCCGCGCTGGCGCGACATATTCCCGATTTCCCGAAACGGCGGCTCCGCCCTTCACGGTGCCGGTGCGGCGGTCCGCGACAGCGCCGCAGGGGCGGGGGTGATCACCGGGTGGCGAGGTGACGGTCAGCCGCCGTCCGGACACGGAAGGCTGCGAAGGGTCTTGTCATATACGATTTCGTGTATGTAATCTTCGTCGCGAGTTCGGGGGCGCAGCGACGAATCGGCGCCGGGCAGGCGCCGGGGAAGGCGAACGCGCATGACCGATTCGCACGATTCCGAACGGACCGACACCCATCTCGCGGAGCACGATGCCGCCATCGCGCGGCACAAGCGGCTGGTCCTCACCGCCGCCGCGGCCACGTTCCTGCTGTTCATGGCCTTCCCCGTGACGACCTCGTTCACCGGCGCGCTGGACGGGGTCGTCAACGGCATCGGCCTCGGCTACGCCGTCGGGCTCGCAGTGATCGTGGCCCCCGTCATCGCGGCCACCGCCTACCGCCGCTGGGCGGCCCGGTTCGACCAGGGGGTGCGGCGATGAACCGGACGGCGGTACTGATCGTCCTCGCCCTGGTCGCCGTCACGCTCGTGCTGACGGCACGGGCCGCGCGGCGCAACAAGAACACCGACGACCACTACGTGGCGGGCGGCCGGATCGGCGGCTGGCAGAACGGCCTGGCGCTCGCCGGCGACCAACTGTCGGCCGCCTCGTTCCTCGGCATCACCGGCGCGGTGGCACTGTCGGGTTTCGGCGGCTTCTACCTGGCCGTCGGCGTGCCCGCCGCGTACCTGCTAATGCTCATGGTGATCGCCGAGCCGCTGCGCAACCTGGGCCGGTACACGCTCGCGGACGCGGTGGCGGCGCGCTTCGAGGGGCGCGGGCTGCGCGTCGCGATGGCGGTGTCCACCCTGGTGATCAGCATCATCTACATGGTGATCCAGTTCGTCGGGGCCGGGCTGCTGGCACAGCTGCTGCTCGGCGTGGACTTCCCGGTCGCGGTGCTGGTCGTCGGCGCGCTGATGACCGTCTACACCTTCCTTGGCGGCATGGTCGGGACGACCTATATCCAGGTGTTCAAGGCCGCCGTGCTGATCGTGACGATGCTCCTGCTCCTGCTCCTGGTAACGGTGAAGACCGGCGGTAACGTGCTCGGCTCCATGCAGGACGCCGCCGCGCGGTTCGGGGACGGCGCGGTCGCGCCTCACCGCGGCGGGACGACCGCCTCGCTGGAGACCGTGTCGCTGACGATGGGCATGGTCCTCGGCATGATGGGTCTGCCGCACGTCATGGTGCGGTTCCTGACCGTCCGGGACGGGCGGGCGGCCCGTGACTCGGCGCAGGTCGCGATGTGGATCTTCGCCGGGTTCTTCGCCGTCCTGCCGGTGTTCGGCTACGCCGCGCTGAACCTCGTGGGCAAGCAGCGGATCCTGGCCGACAACAAGGCCGGGAACCTCGCGGCGCCGCGGCTGGCCGAGGAACTCGGCGGCAACCTGCTGTTCGCCGTCACCGCGAGCGTGGTCATGGTGACGATCCTCGCGGTGCTGGCGGGCCTCGCCATCGCCTCGTCCGGCGCCATCGCCCACGACCTCTACACGACCGTCCTCAAGCGAGGGCGGGTGTCGCCGCGCGGCCAGCTCGTCGTCGGCCGCCTCGCCGGGGTGGGGATCTCACTGGTGGCGATCCTCCTCGCGTTGTGGGCGAAGAACCTCAACATCGCCTTCCTCGGCAATGTGGCCTTCGCGGTCGCGGCGAGCACGACCATGCCGGTGCTCGTGCTGACCATCTACTGGCGCGGCCTCAACCGGTACGGCGCGGTCGCCGGACTGCTCGGCGGGCTGGTGTCCTCGGTCGGGCTGGTCCTCGTCGGCCCGGACGTGCTCGGCGACGACCACCTGTTCCCGCTGTCGATCCCGGCGCTGGTGTCGGTGCCGGCCGGGTTCCTGTGCGCCTGGGCCGCGAGCCTTCTCACCCGCGGCCGCGCGGAGGCCGCCGGCCACCCCTACGACGAGCTGGCCCGGCGGGCGTTCCCGGCGCCCCGCCGCCCCGAGGGCGCGCTGACCGGCCGCTAGCACGGTGCCCCGGCGCCCGCCGGCCACGGTGGTCAGGACGGGGTCGACCCGCAGGCGATGAGCCGGGGACGGGCGTCGGGGTTGTCCGCCAGCCAGGGGAGTTCGGAGATGTGGCGCCGGACGACCGGCTCGTACATCTCGTGGAAGCTGGTGTGCAGGATGTCGATCTCGGCGAGGGTCATGTTGGCGGTCCGCCAGCGCAGGACCAGGTGGGCGTCGGTGGCGCGGCCGGCGAGGGCGACGACGGTGATCCCCTCGACGGGCTGCCAGGTGGGGGCGACGAGCGCGATGGCGAAGCCGGCGGCGACGAAGCCCGCCATGCCGTTGACGTCCACGTCGTGGTAGCGGAACCGCGGTGAGAAACCGGCGGCCTCGCAGGCGGCGCGCAGCATGGCGGTACCGCCGTCGTCGCCCCCCTGCGGAGGGATCCACGTCTCGTCCGCCAGGTCGGCCAGCTCGATGCGCCCGCGTTTCGCGAGGTGGTGGGTGGAAGGCAGCGCGACCCCGCAGGGTTCGATGCTGATGATCCGCTCGTCGGTGCCGGGCGGGCACGGTGGCGCGTGGTGGTCGGTGACGCGGCCCATGAACACGACGTCGACCTGGTCGTTGGCGAGCAGATGGTTGAGGACGCCGCCGGAGTAGTCGAGGCTCGTGCTGACCGTCCGGCGCAGCGGGCCCGTCTCCAGGCGCCGCAGCCACTCCCCCAGCAGGATGCTCGGGTGGGTGCCGAGCCGGATGCCGGTCCGCGTGCCGTTGGTGCGGGCGGTGGCGAGCAGGTCGTCCATGTCGGCGAGCACGCCACGGGCCCGGGAGAGCACGTGCCGGCCGAGTGCGGTGGGTGCGATGCCGTCCGGGCCTCGCTGGAAAAGCGGTCCGCCGAACGCCTGCTCGATCCGGCGGAGCTGTGCGCTGAGCGTGGGCTGGGACACGCCGAGGTCAGCGGCGGCGCGCGTGATGCTGCCCGCCTCGGCGATCCGGCTTAGCACGCGCAGGTGGCGCAGTTCAACCTGCATAGCCGCGAAGCTATGCCCAATTGCGAGGGTCCGCAAGCGCGCATCAGCTGTCACTCTCGTCTTCGCATGACGCGACCGTTCCCCACCCGTGCGCGCCCCCCGTCACCGACCCCGCCTTCCACCCCCCTCAGCGCCGGGCCCGTCGTCGCGTCAGCCGCCGCCCCGTCCCCCTGCGGGGCGGCCTTGACCCCGCCTTATGGAGGCATGCGGCTGTGAAACGCAATTTCCTTCTGGTGACCCTTCTGGTCGCCGCTCTCACGGTCACCGGCATGGCGGCACTCGCCATGACGGCCCCCGCGAGCAGTCCGAGACCCGGCACCGATCCGAAGGCGGCCGCGATGGCGTCGGCGGACCGGCTGGTCAGCGGACGCGTCGCCGAGTTGCGCGCGGGTAGCAGCGAGAAGTACGTCCGGACGCAGGTGGTCGGCACCCCCTGGGACCAGTACTACGTCGCCTATGAGCGCACCTACCGCGACCTGCCGGTGGTCGGCGGCGACTTCGTCGTCGCGACCGACGCGAAGGGCCATGTGCGCACCGTGTCGGTGGCGCAGAAGCAGCAGATCAAGGTCGGCGTCGCCCCGAAGGTCGACGCCGCCACCGCCGCGGGCAGGTCGCGCGGAGCGCTGACCAAGCCGGACGGCAAGCAGCTCAAGCCGCGTCTGGTGGTGCACGCGCTGGCCAAGCCCAGGCTGGCGTGGGAGACGATCGTCTCCGGCCGCGACGGCAAGCAGATGAGCCGCAAGAAGGTCTATGTCGACGCGCTGACCGGCAAGCGCTTCGACGAGCAGGAGACCATCTACGCGGGTACGGGCACCGGCGTCTGGGAAGGGTCGAACCTGACCATCGGAACCACCCAGTCCGGCAGTGGCTACACGATGCAGGACCCTGCCCGGCCCGGCATGTCGTGTGCCGACTACAGCACCGGCCAGGTCTTCTCCAAGTCCAGCGACGTCTGGGGCAGCTCGTCCAAGACCGACAAGGAATCCGGCTGCGTGGACGTCATGTACGCCGCCGCCGGTGAATGGGACCTGCTGAAGTCGTTCGGCCGCACCGGCCTGCAGAACGGCCAGTGGGCTCCGGCGAAGGTCGGCCTCAACGACATCAACGCCTACTGGACCGGCGACGAGGCCAACTTCGGCTTCAACGAGCGGAACGAGTGGATCACCGCGACCGATGTGGTGGCGCACGAGTTCGGTCACGCGCTGGACAACTTCACCCCGGGCGGAATCTCCGGCGGCGGTACGCAGGAGTTCGTCGGCGATGTCTGGGGCGCGGCCACCGAGCACTTCCTGAACAACCGGGTCGACACCCCCGACTACACCGTCGGTGAGATGGTCGACCTGGTCGGGCAGGGCCCGATCCGCAACATGTACAACCCCTCCCTGGTCGACAACGACCCGAACTGCTACTCCAGCTCGGTGCCGAACATGGAGGTGCACAAGGCGGCGGGACCCGGCAACCACTGGTTCTACCTGCTCGCCGAGGGCTCCAACCCCGGTGGCGGCAAGCCGAGCAGCCCGGTCTGCCAGGGCGGCCCCTCGTCGGTGACCGGCATCGGCGCCCTGAACGCCGCGAAGATCTTCTACAACGCGATGATGCTCAAGACCTCCGGCACCAACTACGCCCGGTACCGGACGCTGACGCTGACCGCGGCGAAGAACCTCGACCCGACTTGCAACTGGTACAACAAGGTCAAGGACGCCTGGAACGCCGTCCAGCTCGGCGCGCAGTCCGGTGAGCCGACCTGTTCCCCCAGCGGTAGCGACTTCTCGCTGACGGTGTCGCCCGGCACGGGCTCGATCAAGGCCGGCGAGTCGGTGCGGACGACCGTCAACACGACCGTCACCGGCGGCGACTCCCAGCCGGTGGACCTGACGGCCACCGTCTCCCCCGCCGACTCCGGCCTGAGCGTGAGCTTCGACCCGGCGCGGGTCCAGGCGGGCAACACCTCCACGCTCACCATCACGGCCGGTGAGAAGGTACGTGCCGGTTCGTACACGGTCAGCGTGAACGCCGCCGGTAGCAACACCCGCACCGCCGCGTACGCCCTCGACGTCGCCGGAGCGCCCGCCACGGCGGCCGCGCCCGACATCAACGTGGAGAACGTCAAGGCGCACCTGCAGCAGTTGCAGACCATCGCCACCAGCAACGGCGGCAACCGCCGTTCCACGGGCGCCGGCTACACCGGCTCGGTGTCGTACCTGGAAGGGAAGCTGAAGGCCGCCGGGTTCACCGTGGTCCGGCAGGCGTGCACATCCGGATGCACCGGCGGCGCGGGACCCAACCTGATCGCCGACTGGCCGGGCGGAAACGAGAGCAGCACCTACATGTTCGGCGCCCACCTCGACAGCGTCGGGGCAGGTCCGGGCATCAACGACAACGGCACCGGTTCAGCGGCCCTGCTGGAGGTCGCCCTCCAACTGGCCCAGTCCAAGCCCACCATGCTCAACCACGTCCGGTTCGGCTGGTGGACCGACGAGGAGCAGGGCCTGCGCGGCTCGCAGTTCTACACCCGGCAGCTGCCGACCGCCGAGCGTTCGAAGATCAAGGGCTACTTCAACTTCGACATGATCGGCTCGCCCAACGCCGGCTACTTCATCGACTACATCACCACGCCGCTGGCGGCGAACCTGAAGGGATACTTCGACTCCATCAACGTGCCGACGGAAGAGGTCGCCGAGTGCTGTAGCGACGACGGCTCGTTCCGTAACATCGGGATCACCACGACGACCCTGTCCACCGGCGCGGGGGCCAGGAAGACCGCCGCGCAGGCGCAGAAGTGGGGCGGTACCGCCAACCAGGCGTACGACCGCTGCTACCACCAGGCCTGCGACAGCTACCCCGGCAACGTGAACACCACCGCGCTGGACCGCAGCGCGGACGCGATCGCCTTCGCGCTGTGGAAGGTCGCCGTCAGCGCCCAGGCACCGCCCGTCAAACCGCTCTCC
>NZ_BCQT01000027.1 GCF_001552215.1 Actinomadura macra NBRC 14102
ACTACAAGCCGACATCCTCGGCGTCCCGGTCTCCCGCCCCGTCGTCGCCGAAACCACCGCCCTGGGCGCCGCCTACGCCGCCGGACTGGCCACCGGCTTTTGGGCCAGCACCGACGAACTACGCCACAACTGGAACGAAGCCCAACGCTGGCACCCCACCTGGACCCCCGACCAACGCCAGCACGGCTACACCACCTGGAAGAAAGCCGTACAACGCACCCTCGACTGGATCGACGTCGAGTAACCGTTTCCGGGACACCTCGCACGTCGCTGGCCTGCGCAAAGGACCGTCATCGTCGGCGTGTCCCGGCCTTAGGGGATGCCCGGTGATGATCTAGCATCCGGCGGAACAGCACCGTTCCGGCCGCGCGTCCCGTCGGCCCGTCGGCCCGTCGAGAGGATCCCATGACCAGACGACTCGCAGGGGCCGCGCTCGCCGCCGCGGCGTGTGCGGCCGTGCTCGGCGCGACCGGCGGCGCCGCCCGGGCTGTGCCGTCCCCGTCGGCCGGACACGGCCGAGGGGAGGTCGACTTCACCGGCATCGTGGCGCTGAGCAACTGCTCTGGCTCACTCGTCCGCGGCCCACACTCCCGCGACGGCGACGCCGCCCTGGTGATGACCAACGGCCACTGCTTGGAGAACGGCATGCCGAAGGCCGGCGAGGTCATCGTCGACCGGCCGTCCAGCCGGACGTTCGAGCTGCTGGACCCGGCCGGGACGAAGGAACTGGGCACCCTGCGAGCGACGCGCGTCGAGTACGCCACCATGACCGACACCGACGTCACGATCTACCGGCTCGCCAGCAGCTACGCCGACATCGAGCGCAAGTACGCCGCTCCGGCGCTGCTCCTGTCCACCTCCAGACCGCCCGACGGCACCGAGATCAGCGTCGTGTCCGGCTACTGGAAGAGGATCTTCGGCTGCAGGACCGAGGCAACGGTGCACCGGTTGCGCGAGGGCGAGTGGACCTGGAAGGACTCCATCCGCTACGCGCCCGAGTGCCGGACGATCCACGGCACGTCCGGCTCGCCGGTCATCGAGGTCCGCACGGGCCGGGTGGTCGGTGTCAACAACACCGGCAACGACGACGGCAAGCGGTGCACCCTCAACAACCCCTGCGAGGTCGACCGGGACGGAGGCGTCACCGTCCGCAAGGGCATCCACTACGCGCAGCAGACGTACCTGCTCGCCCGCTGCCTCAGCAGGGGCAACGACGTCCTGCTCGGAAAGTCCTGCGCGCTTCCGCGGCCGGCCGCCGTGCGCTGACGAGCACTGACGGACTGGTCAGGATCCGTCGAGCAACTCGGCGCGGAGCTTCTCCAGCGTGCCTCGCAGCAGCCGCGACACGTGCATCTGGGAAAGCCCCACCTGCTCGGCGATCTGCGTCTGGGTCTTGTTGCCGAAGAACCGCAGCAGCAGGATCGTCCGCTCTCGCTCGGGGAGGCCGTCGATCAGGGGCCGCAGGGCGTGACCGTCGATGAAGGCGTCCAGGGCGGGGTCGTCGGAGCCGAGGTACTCGCCGACCGAGCCGTGATCGCCGTCCGGCGCGCCGTCCACCGGCGCCTCCAGCGACAGCAGCCGATAGGCGTCGCACGCGACGAGCACCTCCACCGCCTCTTCCTCGGTGACGCCCATGAGGGCGGCGACCTCCCCGGTGGTGGGGGACCGGCCGTTCTCACGGGTGAACTCCTGCGCGGTGCGCTGGAGGACGGGACGCATCTCCTGGATGCGGCGCGAGACCCGCATCCCCCACGTCTTGTCCCGGAAGTGCCGCTTCACCTCCCCGGTCACCACCGGGTAGGCGTAGGTGACGAACCTGTCGCCGACATCGGGATCGAACCGGTTGATCGCCTTGACGAGCCCCAGGTAGGCGACCTGCTGGAGGTCGTCGATCGGCTCTCCGCGGCCGGAGTAGCGCCGCGCCACCCCGCGCACGAGAGGGACGTGCAGGTCCACGATCCGGGCACGCAGCCGCTCGCGGCGCGTGTCGCCGTCCGGGAGCCGGTTCATCTCCGCGAGCAGTTCCTCGGTCTCACCGTCCTCGAATCGGGCCGGCCGGGTGGTCTGCGCCGTCGTCATCTGTGGCGTCTCCTTCGCGGCTGCGGGCCGGTGGACGTGACGACCGGCTCGGTCCCTTTACCCTGCGGAGGCCCGCTCACACCGGCGGTGGGGAAGCCGCCGGCCAGGGCTCCCACCTGCGGCGTCCGGGTGATCGGCGGCCCGCGTGATCGGTAGACTGTCCGTCGGTGCCCCTCGGACGAGGGACTCCGCGGCGGTGGGGCCCGCCGTCCCCTCCCGGGGAGCCCGCGGCACCGCCGCCAACGGTCCCTACCGGTGACGCGTGTCCCCGCTGGTAGGAGTGAAGCATGACCGATGCGCCGGCCGACGGCCCCATCGATCCCGATGTCGACCTGCACGTCCCCGCGCAGCGTTTCGAGCTGCGCCGCGCCCCCTGGTCGACGCTCGCGGCGGTTTCGGCAGGCGGGGTCCTCGGCGCCCTGGCCCGGTACGGGCTGACCAGCGCCTTCCCGTACGGGCCGGGGGAGTTCCCCTGGGCGGTCTTCGGGATCAACGCCTCGGGTTGCCTGGCGATCGGGGCGCTGATGGTGCTGATCACCGAGATCCGGCGGGCGCACCGGCTGGTGCGGCCGTTCCTCGGCGTCGGGGTGCTGGGCGGCTTCACCACGTTCTCCACCTATGTCGTGGACATCCAGCGGGCCGTGGAGGACGGCGCCGCCGCGCTCGCTCTCGGCTACCTCGCCGGGACGCTCGCCGCCGCGCTGCTGGCCGTGTTCGCCGGGGTACGGCTGACACGCCTGCTCGCCCGCCCACGTCACGGGCATCGCCCATGACACCAAGCACCGTACGGGTGCCTGTGAGAAGGATGGTGCCCTGGTGACCGTGCTGCTGGTCGTGCTCGGCGCGGCGCTCGGCGCGCCGCTGCGCTACCTGACCGACCGAGCGGTGCAGTCCCGGCACGACTCGGTGTTCCCTTGGGGGACGTTCACCGTCAACGTCGTCGGGTCCGCGGTGCTGGGGTTCCTCGCCGCGCTCCCGGCGGGCGCCGGCACGATGGCGTTCGCCGGGACGGGCTTCTGCGGCGCGCTGACCACCTACTCCACGTTCGGCTACGAGACGATGCGTCTTGCCGAGGACGGGGCGCGCTTCTACTCCGTCGCCAACGCCGCCGCGAGCGTCGCCGCGGGGCTGGGCGCCGCCTACTGCGGGATGGTCGTCGCGGCGGCCGTCACCGGCTGACGGAGGGCTCGTCTCGGGGAAAGCCGACCGGGAAAGCAAAGCCGACCAGGAAAGCATGGTGCGGCCCAGGCTCGCAGTCCTGAGCACGTGGCTCCGGGCTCGCGAGTGGGCCGCCCCGTGACTCTGCCCATGTGGCCGTTCCAATAAACCGGTAGGTGCCCGTACTGTCTCCCGGTGGTGAGGAACGTGCTCAAGAGCCCTAGCACCCTCATCGGCCGGACACCGATCCGTCGGGCGTGACGTCGGATGCGACGATCTCCACGGCCGCGGCGACCTCGTCGGCGGCGACGGACGCGAGACATGGGTGCCCGTCGACGGGGCATTCGTGGGCCCAGCTGTCCTTGCACGGCGCCTGCTGGTCACCGAGCAGGGCCAGCGGCACACCGAACGGGGCCCGCCGCGCGGCCGGGACGGTCGGCGCGAACAGCGACACGACGGGCGTTCCCACGGCTGCGGCGAGGTGCGCGGGCCCGGTGTTGCCCGCGACGACGGCGCGTGCGCCCCGCAGCACCGACGCGAGCTCGGGCAGCGTCGTCCGGCCGCCGAGGTCCAGGCCGTCCTCGCCGGCGACGAACGCGGTCAGCTCTTTTTCGTCGCCGTGGCCGGTGACGACCACCCGGTGCCCGGCCGCGGCGAGCAGCCGTACCGCGTCCGCGCAGCGCTCCGGCGGCCAGGCGCGGGCGGGGACCGACGTCCCCGGATGCACGACCACGTACCCGGGCCCGCCGGTGAGGTGGCCGGTGTCGGGAAGCGGCTCGCGAACCCGCAACCGGGCGTCGGCCGGCGCCGGGAATCCCGCGTCCTCGGCGAGCGCCAGCATCCGCAGCGGCTCGGGCACGTCCCCCTCCGGACGGTGCCACAGGTCCAGCAGTGAGCCGGGGTAGTCCTCGCTGATCCCGCCGATCCACGGTGTCCCCGCCAGCCGCAGCAGCAGCGCCAGCGGTAGCGGCGACTGGTGGGACGAGGTCAGGATCAGCGCCCGGTCGAACCCCGCGAGCATTCCGGTGAGTTGCTCGACGTCCCGGACGTCCACCGGGTCCGGCTCCGGGTCGATCCACGGCGCGCACCACTCGATCACCTCGTCCACGCCGGGAAGCAGGCCGGCGGCGGCGCGGCCGCGTGGCCCGCACAGCAGCACGACCTCCTCGGTGCGGGCGGCCACCGCCCGCACCGCGGGCCCGGCGAGTAGCACGTCGCCGATGTTGTCCTGCCTGGCGATCAGCACCCGCACGGGGACACCACTTCGATGACGGTCCCGTCCGAGACGAGCGCGGCGGACGGATCGTGGAGGAGCGCGTTGATTTCGAGCACACGGTTGATTCCGAGCACACGCATGCGGAGCCCCCGATTCTGCGCAGCGGTGAGTGGAGCCGCGATGCCTCCGTCATGGGCATCGACTGGGCGCCTTGCCGGAGTGAATCCCCCTGAGGTGATCTGGCATTGCCGGGAACCGCTGCTCTAAACTCCCCCGGCTGAAGAGCGTGAAGCGAAGCCGCAGGTGAAGCGACGCTTCCGGCCGGTGGGCGGGGTAGGGCCGCGCCAGGTGCCGCAGGACGACGCCGGCCGGTCGGTCGCCTCCCGCCTCGTGACCGTCGTGGCCGCGCTCGCCGAGCGCCCCATCCCCGCACCGCCGTCCCGGCCGGACATCAGGCCCGGGTCGCCGGTGCGCGAGGCGTCCCGCCACGCGCGAGGACGAGGCCCCATACGGTCGCGATCAGGGCGGCGACGGCGAGCGCCCACCCGGTGCCGTACTCGGCGTGCCGTGTGGAGCCGCCGTCCTCGGCCAGGGTGAGGAACAGCGTCCCGACGGTCGCGACGCCGACCACCTGACCGATCTGCATGAGCGTCAGCAGCAGGCCGCTGGCGTCGGCGGCGTCCTGTGCCGGGACGTGCTGCAGCGCCGTCGTCATCACGATCGGCATCACGCCGAGGCCGAAGCCGATGATCGTCGTCAGCACCAGGTAGCCGGGGCCGCCGTCGGCGAGCGGACCGACGCACAGGTAGCCCACCGCCGCGACGGCGAACCCGATCGGGACGACGCGGCGGTGCCACCGGGCCGGCAGCCGCTGCCAGCTCAGCCCGACCAGTCCGAACGCGGTGACGCACGGCACGAACGCCAGCCCGGACTTCAGCGGCGACATCTCCAGGTCGCCCTGCAGGTGCAAGGTCGTGGTGAACAGGAACGCCGCCCACGTGCACGGCCCGGCCAGCAGCACGGCGCAGGCGACCGGGAGCCTTGGCGCGCGCAGCACCCGCCCGGAGATGAGGGGACGCCCGCCCCCGGCCGCGACCCGGCGCTCCACCGCGACGAACGCGATCAGGAACAGGGCGCTCGCGACCAGCGACGCCCAGCCCCACAGCGGCCAGCCCAGCTCGTGGCCGAGGATCAACGGGACGACCAGCAGCAGCACCGCCGGGGACAGCATGGCCAGTCCCCGCAGGTCCAGGTCGCCGCCGCGCAGGTTCTCGTCGCGTGGCAGCAGCCGGGGCCCGGCGAGCAGCAACGCGACGCCGATCGGCACATTGACGAGGAAGACCGTCCGCCAGCCGGCGCCGAACAGGTCCGCGCTGACCAGCAGGCCGCCGGCGACCTGGCCGACGACGACGCCGCCCGCGATGACGGCCGAGTAGACCCCGAGCGCGCGGGCCCGGGCCGCGCCCGAGAAGTTCCGCTGGATCATCGACATGACCTGCGGGGTCATCAGCGCGGCGCCGGCGCCCTGGAGGAACCGGAACCCCACCAGCGTCCAGGTGGACGGCGCGAGCCCGCAGGCCAGCGACGTCACCGTGAACGTGGCCAGCCCGAGGTGGTACATGCGCCGGTGCCCCGCGATGTCGCCGAGCCTGGCCCCCGTGATCAGCAGGACGGCGTAGGAGATGATGTACCCGGCAACGACCAGTTGCAGCCCCGCGCCCGACGCGTTCAGGTCCGCGCGCAGGGTCGGCAGGGCCACGTTGACGATGTTGACGTCGAGAATGGCCATGAACTGCCCGAGCAGGAGCAGGGCGAGTGTTATGCGGCCGGGCCCGTTCTGTGTTCCCCGTTCAGGAACAACCCCGAGCAAATCGGGTGCTTGTGTCATGTATACGAGCATTACGAAGAACAGGTACCGGTAACGAGAGCCCGTGGATACTGGTACTGACAGCACCTGGAACGGGTCGCGACCATGCGGCAGTCTGAAGACGTGACGACGACCAGCGTGGGCACGACGAACGGCGCCACGGGGCGGGCGCGCCGCAGCGAGCTCGCGGCCTTCCTGCGCAGCCGGCGCGATCGGATCACGCCCGCCGACGTCGGGATGCCGCCCGGCCCGCGCCGCCGCACGCCGGGCCTGCGCCGCGAAGAGGTCGCGCAGCTCGCCGGCGTGGGCGTCACCTGGTACACGTGGCTGGAGCAGGGCCGTCCGATCAACGCCAGCCCCCAGGTGCTGGACGCGGTGGCCCGCACGCTGCGCCTCGACGTGGCCGAGCGCGAACACCTGTACCGGCTCGCCGAGGTCCCGGACGCGGCGTTGCCGGACGATGTCGACGTCCTTCCCGAGGACGTGCAGACGATCCTGGACGCGCTGGAGCCCATTCCCGCCGCGGTCTGCAACGGGCGTTCCGACGTCCTCGCGTGGAACCGCCCCTATGCGGCGATCTTCCCGGTCGTGGTGAAGGCGCCGGCGTGCGAGCGCAACACGATGTGGATGGCGTTCACGCTGCCGTCGTGCTGCAACCCGGTCGTGAACATGGCCTCGGAGGCGCCGATGCACGTCGCGATGTTCCGCCACCGCTACAGCCGGCACCTGCACGAGCCGGGCTGGAAGGAGCTCGTGCGGCGGCTCCAGGCGGCCAGCCCCGAGTTCGCCCGGCTGTGGGCCGACCACGATGTCGCGGTGCCGGGCCAGCGGGTCAAGGTGTTCCGGCATCACGCGGTGGGCCTGGTGCGCACCCGCACCACGAGCATGGAGCTCAGCGGTGCACCCGGCGCCCGCATGATCGTCTACACGCTGACCGACGACGAGAGCCGCGACCGTATCGACTGGCTGCTCGCCAACCCCGAAGCCGCCGCTCCCGACCACGTCCACTGACCGGATCGCGTCCATCGAAACCGAGCCCATGGGTTGCCGGGCGCGGTAGTGATCCGCCATGATCGGCGCATGACTCTCAGGAAGGGTGGAACCCGCCCGGGCCGTTGAGCCCCGTCGAGCCGGTCCAGGAACCGGCCCGCGACCCTCTTCCTCATTCCCGGCGCATGCGCGAGCTGGCATTGCGCGCCCGCGGGCTCGCCGGGACCGCGGAACTCCGCGATCTTCTCGAAAACCTGTCCACGCGCGGACGTGACGAGCGCCGTACCGCACTCCACATGGCGATGGCGGCGCGTGGCCTGCCGTTCGTCGAAAGGGTGCTCGCCGGACCCGACCGAGCACTGCGGCGCTCGGCGCTCCGTGCCGTCCGGACCCTCCCCGTGGCGGACGAGGCCGCCGCGGCGGTGCTGGAGGGGTCCTCGACGTGCTCGCACGCTTGCTGGACGCCGACCTGGACGAGCGCACGTGGAGCAGGACGGTCTGCGTCGCACAGTTCATCGAGTTCGGGAACAGCCGCCATTCGGACACCGCATGGTGGCCTCCGCTCGCGCGCCGCGCCGTGGACCTCCTGGCCGCCCGGCCGCTCCACGCGGCCCGGGCGGTCGATATCGCGATCGGTGCGGCGCGCCTGGACGGCGAACGCGACCCCGAACGCGTCGCAGCCGGGCTGGCAGCCGTCGCGGACCTGCTCCGTGATCGCCCGGTCCTCGCCGTGCAGGTCCGCGACCGGCTGGACCGCCTCCTCGGCGGCTTCCGGGGGAGCTGGACCGAACCGGCGAAGGTCCTGCCCGCCGCCCGGCTGCTTTCCGGCGGGGACGATGTCGCCGCGCACCTGCTGGCCGTTGGCCTTGTCCAGATGGGCGGCCGCGCGGCGGGCTGGACGGCCGACTGGCGCGACCTCCTGAAGATGCTGCGCGGCTCCGCCCATGTGGAGGCGCGCCAAGACGCCTGGGACGTCGTCTCGGAAGAATGACCTGGTCAGCGGGCTCGGTGGAGCGCGGTGTACCGCAGTGCCCCCGAAGCCCGCGACCACGATCGCCTGGGGGCGGGCACGACTGCTTCGGAGGTGGCCGGAGGCGTGAATGGAGCCCGACCGTGGCAGGAATGACTCTGAGATCAGGACGAGGAGGTCCCGGTGGTCGTGCTGCGCAGTTATGTATCGGGTTCGTGGTCTTCGCCGGATGACGAGGGTGCGCCGTTGCGCGACGCCGTGACGGGGGAGGAGGTCGCGCGGATCTCCTCGGCGGGGATCGACATGGGCGCCGCCCTCGACCATGGGAGACGTGTCGGCGGCCCGGTGCTGCGGGAGTTGACGTTCCACCAGCGCGCCGCGCTGCTGAAGGCGCTCGCCTCCCACCTGAGGGAGCACCGCGAAGAGCTGTACGCCTTGTCGGCGCGGACCGGTGCGACATTGAACGATGCCCGGTTCGACGTGGACGGCGGTATCGGCGTGCTGTTCGGCTATGCGAGCAAGGGCAGGCGGGAACTGCCCAACGACCGGATCCTGATCGAGGGGAACGTCGAGCCACTGAGCAAGGAGGGCACGTTCACCGGGCAGCATCTGTGCACGCCGTCCCGGGGCGTGGCGGTCCAGATCAACGCGTTCAACTTCCCGGTGTGGGGGCCGCTGGAGAAGCTGGCGCCCGCGTTCCTCGCGGGGGTACCGAGCCTGATCAAGCCCGCGAGCCAGACCGCCTATCTGACGGCCCGGCTGGTGGAGCTGATCGTCGAGTCCGGCATCCTGCCGGAGGGCACGGTGCAGATGGTGTGCGGAGAGCCGCGCGACCTGCTCGACCACCTCACCGAGCAGGACATCGTCGGATTCACCGGATCGGCGTCCACGGCACGGCTGCTGCGCACGCATCCCGTGATCGTCGGGAACGCCGTGCGGTTCAACGCCGAGGCCGACTCGCTGAACTGCTCGATCCTCGGCCCGGACGCCACACCCGGGACGCCGGAGTTCGACCTGTTCGTCGACCAGCTCGTCACCGAGATGACCGTGAAGGCCGGGCAGAAGTGCACCGCGATCCGGCGTGCGCTGGTTCCGGCGTCCCGCATCGACGACGTCGCCGGCGCGGCCGCCGAGCGGCTGGCCGCGATCACGGTCGGGAACCCGGCCGTCCCGGAGGTCCGGATGGGAGCACTCGCCGGCCTCGACCAGCGCGAGGAGGTGCGGCGCTCGCTCAAGGCACTGCTGGACGCGGCGCGTGTCGTCACCGGTGACCCCGGCCGCGTCGAGGTCGTGGGCGCGGACGCCGAGCGGGGCGCGTTCATGGCGCCGATCCTGCTGCGCGCCGACGACGCCGACCGCGCCGAGCCGCACGAGGTCGAGGCGTTCGGGCCGGTGAGCACCCTGCTGCCCTACGAGGGGGCCGAACGGGCGATCGAGCTCGCCGCGCGCGGCCGGGGCAGCCTCGCCGGGTCCGTGGTCACCGCCGACGCCGACTTCGCGCGCCGCGTCGTGCTCGGCACCGCGCCCTGGCACGGCCGGCTGCTCGTCCTGACCACCGAGGACGCCAAGGAGTCCACCGGGCACGGGTCGCCGCTGCCCGCGCTCGTCCACGGCGGCCCCGGGCGCGCCGGCGGCGGCGAGGAACTGGGCGGGATCCGCGGCGTCGTCCACCACATGCGCCGCACCGCCGTCCAGGCCGGTCCGGCGATGCTCACCGCGATCACCGGCCGGTGGGTCCCCGGCACCGACCGGACGGTCACCGGCGAGCACCCGTTCCGCAAGCATCTGGAGGACCTGCGGGTCGGCGACACCGCCGTCGGCGGGCCGCGTGCGGTCACCCTCGACGACGTGGAGCATTTCGCCGAGTTCACCGGCGACACCTTCTACGCCCACATGGACGAGGAGGCCGCCCGCGCCAACCCGTTCTTCGGCGGGCGTGTCGCGCACGGCTACCTCATCGTGTCCTTCGCGGCCGGGATGTTCGTCGACCCGGCCCCCGGGCCCGTCCTGGCGAACTACGGCCTGGAGAACCTGCGCTTCCTCGCCCCCGTCAACCCGGGGGACGAGCTGACCGTCACGCTGACCGCCAAGCAGATCACCCCGCGGGAGGGCGCGGACTACGGCGAGGTCCGCTGGGACACCGACGTCACCAACCAGGACGGCGCCTCGGTCGCCAAGTACGACGTGCTGACCCTGGTGGCCAAGCGGCCGGTCCACGACTGACCGGCGCACCGACCGGAAGGCGCGGCATGATCAGCCCGCTGCACATCCAGACGGTGCGCGAGGTCGTGCGCACCGGGTCGTTCGCGGACGCCGCGCGCAACCTCGGCTACACGGCGTCCGCCGTGTCCCAGCAGGTCGCCGCGCTGGAGCGGGCCTGCGGGCTGCTGCTGTTCGAGCGCCGGGCCCGCAGCGTCCGCCCCACCAGCGCCGCGTTCCTGCTGGTCAGCAAGGGCAACGACGTTCTGTCGGCGCTGGACACGCTGGAAAGGGAGCTGCGCACGGTCGCCAGCGGGGAGCACGGCGCGCTGCAACTCGGCAGCTTCCCGACCGCCAGCGCCCGCATCCTGCCGGGAATGCTGGCGGAGCTGTCGCGGGTCCGGCCCGGGATCGAGATCACGCTGTCGGAGGGCGAGCCGGACGAACTGCTGCCCGAACTGCTCGACGGCGACCTCGACCTGCAACTGGTCTACCGCTACGACCTGATCCCGCGCACCTGGCCCGCCCGGATCGTCGAGACGCCGGTGATGGACGAGGACCTGGTGCTGTGCGTGCCCGTCGACCATCCCCTCGCCGGCGGCCGTACCGTCCGGCTGCGGGAGCTGCGGTCGGAGACCTGGATCGCGAGCCGCCCGGAGAGCGCGGGTGCGCAGGCGCTGCTGCGGCTGTGCGGCACCGCCGGGTTCACGCCCAACATCGCGTTCCGCAGTAACGACTATGCGGTGGTGTGCGGGCTGGTCGGCTGCGGCCTGGGCATCGCGCTGGTCCCCGCGCTCGGCTGCGTCCCCCGCCCGGGGCTGCGGACCCTGCGGCTCAGCCGCCGTACCCCGCGCCGGCACGTGACCGTGCTGCGCCGCGTCACCAACACCAACCCGCTCGTCAAGGACGCGATGCGCGGACTGACCGAGGCCGCCCGCAGCGTGCAGGCCGAGATCTGCGGCGGCGCCGGCCCCGGCGGGCAGCGCGAGTAGCCGGGCCGGCTCGGCCACCCGCACCCTCGGCGCGTGCACGTCAGACACGGTTGGTCTCCGGGCGGAGCCGGTCGCCGGCCAGCCGCGCCGCGTGCAGCGGGGCGACGTCCGCGAACGGTTCGCGGCCGAGGTACAGATCCCGGATCACCTCACCGACCGCCGGCCCCTGGAGGAAGCCGTGGCCGGAGAAGCCCGTCGCGTACAGGAAGCGGGACACCTCCCGGTCCTCGCCGATGAGCGCGTTGTGGTCGGGGGTGACCTCGTACAGCCCCGCCCAGCCGCCCGTCAGGCCGACGTCCAGCAGCCGAGGCGCGCGCAAGCCGATCGCCTCGGTGAGGCGGGGGAGCCAGGCGTCGCTGTAGCCGAGCGCGAACCCCGGCCGCTCATCCGGATCGGACATCCCGAGCATCAGGCCCGCACCCTCGCCGTGGAAGTAGAACGAGGTCGTGAAGTCGATCGTCATCGGCACCGGGCGGGGCAGATCCGGCATCGGCTCGGTGAAGACGATCTGCCGCCGCAGCGGCTGCACCGGGAGGTCCACCCCCGCCATCGCGCCGATGGCCGCGGACCAGGCCCCCGCCGCGCAGACGACCGTGGACGTCTCGATGCGGCCGTGCGAGGTGCGGACCGCCGTGATCCGCCCGCCGTTGGCGTCGATGCCGAGGACCGCGCAGCGGGTGCGGATCTCGGCGCCGTGCCGGCGTGCCCCGGTCGCGTACCCGAGCACCACCGACTCCGGCGTGCAGTGCCCGTCGTCGGGGGAGAACGCGGCGGCCAGCAACCCGTCCGGTTCGATCAGCGGGGACAGCCGCCGGGCCTCCGCCACCGTGAGCATGCGGCTCGGCACGCCAAGCCCGTTCTGCAGAGCCACGCTCCGCTCGAACGCCTCGACGTCCGCCGCCCGCGACAGCAGGAACAGGTACCCGACCCGGCGCAGATCGATCTCCTGACCCGGCCGCGTTCCGAAACGGGCGAACGCCTCCAGGCTGCGGGCGCCCAGCCGGATGTTGACCTCGTCGGAGAACTGCGCCCGGATCCCGCCCGCCGCCTTGCAGGTCGAGCCGGAGCCCAGTTCGTCCCGCTCCACCAGCACCACCCGCCGTACCCCGGCCTCGGCGAGATGGAAGGCGATGCTCGTCCCCATCACGCCGCCGCCGATGACGACGACCTCGGCCGCGTCCACCGCGCCCCCTACAGCCGGAAGTCCAGGTCGGGTTCGATCTCTAGGACGTCCATCTGCGCCTTCTGGAGCCGTCCCGAGTGGTCCCAGTTCATCGACTGCCAGCGGGTGAACTGGTCCAGCACCCACATGCCCGACTGGCGGCTCCCGTTGCCCGACCGTCCGTTCCCGCCGAACGGCAGGTGCGCCTCGGCCCCGGAGGTGGAGTTGTTCACGCTGACCATTCCCGCCGAGATCCGCCGCCGGAACGCGAACACCTTCGCCGGGTCCGAGGTGTAGATCGACGCGGACAGCCCGTAGCCGGGGGCGTTGGCGAGGGCGACGGCCTCGTCCAGCGTGCCGTACGGCGCGACGCCGATGATCGGGCCGAACGTCTCGTTCATGAACAGCGCGTCGCCGGGACCCGTGCCGTCCACGATCACCGGGTGGTAGAAGAGCCCGGCAGCCGGGTCGCCGACGAAGCCCGCGCGTGGGTTCGCCGCCGTGATCCGCCCCGTCCCGGACGAGCCGTGCACGGTGTGGCCCGGGCCGATCCAGCCGAGGGCCTTCTCGAAGCCGTCCGCGAAACGCTCGCTGATCAGCGGCCCGAACAGCACGTCGCCGGCGGGGTCGCCGACCGGCGCGGCGCGCGTCGCCTCGTCCAGCAACCGGACGAACTCCGCGTGCACCGACTCGTGCACGATCGCCGTGCCCAGGGAGGTGCACCGCTGCCCGGCCGTCCCGAACCCGGAGAACAGGGCGCCCTCGACCGCCAGGGGAAGGTCGGCGTCCTCGGTGACCACCATCGGGTTCTTGCCGCCCAGTTCCAGGCACGGTGTCTGCAGGTGCCGGCCGCACAACCCACCGATCCGCGACCCGACCTCGGTGGAGCCGGTGAAGCCCACCTTGTCGACGAGCCCCGCGTCCAGCGCGAGTTCAAGGCCGCGGAACGTTTCCGGGCCGTCGGCGTACACGAGGTTGAGGACGCCCTCGGGGAGGCCGGCGTGCGCGAACAGGTGGTAGAACGCCTCCGCGCACGCCGCCGCGTATTCGGCGGGCTTCCACACGACCGTGTTCCCGCACAGCAACGCCGGCACGATGTACCAGGACGGCACGGCGACCGGGAAGTTCCCGGCCGTGATCACGGTGACGACGCCGACCGGGTCGCGGAACGTGAACAGCTGCTTGTCCGGCATCTCGGACGGGACGGTCTGCCCGTACAGCCGCCGCCCCTCTCCGAGGAAGAAAGCGCACGTGTCCGCGATCTCCTGGACCTCGCCGAGCGCCTCGGCGTACGGCTTGCCGACCTCCCGGGTGACCACCCGGGCGAGGGCCTGCTTGTTGGCCTCGACCAGCCGCCCTGCGGCGGCGATGGCCTGCCCGCGGACGGGTGCCGGCACATCTCGCCAGGCGTCCTGCGCCGCCCGCGCGGCCCGGCACGCGGCCACGACGTCACCGGCCTCGGCGAGCGCCACCTCGGCGACGACCTCGGACGTGCGGGAGGGGTCGGTGGAGTGGTAGGAGCGCGGCCCCGCCGGGATCCGGGCGCCGCCGATGATGGAGGAGAGCACGCTCCCAGCCTGGCCGGGCGGCCGCGTCCACGCCAAGATCGGGAAGAGCGTGTCTTGCTTACCGCGAGGCCAAGCCCGGCTGAGGCTCCCGCCGTTAGCGTTCCTTGGCCAACCGCCAACCGGTTCGCGGCCTGCGGAGCTTGGCTCCGACGCCGGCGGCGGCCGATGCTCGAATCCGCCGGTAGATCGCCGGCATGGTGTAGCACTTCGCAGGCACGACGACGCAGGAGCCCGCATGTCCGAGCCCGCCGACGTCCACTTTCTGGAGAAGGCCGCGGCCCTCCGGCCACCGGAGGCGTCGCCCCCTCCTCCGTCCCGGCTGCTCACCGACGGGCGCCTCCTGGAGTTGTTCGACGCGCAGATGGGCAGCAGGCACCTGGATCTCGCCGCCCGCCGGCTCCGGGCGGACGGGCACGGCTTCTACACGATCGGCTCGGCCGGTCACGAGGGCGGCGCCGCCGTGGCCGCGGCCCTGCGTCCGGAGGATCCGGCGCTGCTGCACTACCGGTCCGGCGCGTTCTTCCTGGAACGCGCGAGGCAGGTGCCGGGCGGGAACGCGCTCCGCGACATCCTCCTCGGCCTGGTCGCCGCCGCGGCGGACCCCGTCTCGGGCGGGCGCCACAAGGTGTTCGGCGGCCACCGGCTCAACGTCATCCCGCAAACGTCGACCATCGCCTCCCACCTCCCGCGCGCGCTCGGTGTCGCCTTCGCGATCGAGCGCGCGGCACGGCTCGGCCTCGACGCACCCTGGCCGCGCGACGCGGTGACCGTCTGCGGCTTCGGCGACGCCTCGGCCAACCACTCGACCGCGACCGGTGCGATCAACGCGGCGGTGAACTGCGGCTACCAGGGCCTGCCGATGCCGCTCCTGCTGGTGTGCGAGGACAACGGCATCGGCATCAGCGTCCGCACACCTCCCGGCTGGATCCATGCGGCCTACGGCTCCCGCCCCGGGCTGGCCTACTTCCGTGGCGACGGCTGCGACCTTGAGGACGCCTACGACGCGGCGTGCCGGGCCGCGGCCTGGGTCCGTGCGCACCGCCGTCCGGCATTCCTTCACCTGCGCACCGTCCGCTTGATGGGGCACGCGGGCTCCGACGTCGAGACCTCCTACCGCACCTCCGCCGAGATCGCCGCCGACCTGGAGGCCGACCCGCTGCTCGGCACCGCGCGGCTGCTCGTCGACCGGGGCGCGGCGACCGCCGCCGAGATCGTCGCGCTGTACGAGGCCAAGCGCGTCGAGGTGGCGACCCTCGCCGGCGAGGTCGCAGGTTCCCCGCGGCTCGCTTCGGCGGCGGAGGTCATGGCCCCGCTGGCGGCCCCCGTCCGCACGCGCCCGGCGCCGGATCGGCCCGTACACGACCGGCCCGCCGGTGAGCCGGCGACCGTCGCGCAGGCGATCAACCGGACCCTCGGTGAGCTGCTCGACGAGCGGCCGGGGCTGCTGGTGTTCGGTGAGGACGTGGCGCGTAAGGGCGGCGTGTACGGCGTCACCCGAGGGCTGGCCCGGCGGGCCGGTGCGGCACGTGTGTTCGACACGATCCTGGACGAGCAGTCGATCCTCGGCCTGGCGCTCGGGCTCGGGCTGGCGGGGATGGTCCCGGTGCCGGAGATCCAGTACCTGGCCTACCTGCACAACGCCGCCGACCAGATCCGCGGCGAGGCGGCGACCCTGCCGTTCTTCTCCGCCGGGCGCTACCGCAACCCGATGGTCGTGCGCATCGCCGCGTACGCCTATCAGAAGGGGTTCGGCGGCCACTTTCACAACGACAACGCGGTGGCGGCGCTCCGCGACGTGCCCGGCCTTGTGATCGCCTCGCCCGCGCGTCCGGACGACGCCGCCGGGATGCTGCGCACCTGCGTGGACGCCGCCGAGGACGCCGGGCGCGTCTGCGTCCTGCTGGAACCGATCGCCCTCTACCACCATCGTGACCTGTACGAGGACGGTGACGGCGGCTGGCTCGCCGCGCCCGGGTCCGCCGCGGTCCCGCTCGGCCGGGCGCGGGTGTACGGGACGGGCGGCGACGTCACGATCGTCACGTATGCGAACGGGCTGCGGATGAGCCTGCGCGCGGCGCGGCGCCTGGAGGGCCGGGGCGTGCGCTGCCGTGTCCTCGACCTGCGCTGGATCGCACCGCTTCCGGTGGACGACCTGCTCCGCGAGGCGGCGGCGACCGGCGCCGTCCTGGTCGCCGACGAGACCCGCCGTACCGGCGGCGTCTCCGAGGCCGTCCTCACCGCGCTCGCCGATCGGGGCTTTCGCGGCCGCGCCGCCCGCGTCACGAGCGAGGACAGCTTCATCCCGCTCGGCGATGCCGCCTACCATGTGCTGCTGTCGGAGAATGTGATAGAAGTCGCCGTTTTGAGGCTTGTCGGCGGGCAAGCTGGAACCTTCTGATCCGCCGGGGGAGCGGACCGGATCCCGACCGGCTTGGCCCCGCCGTGCCCGGTGCCGGACGGGGCACACGTCCGCACACGTCCGAGGAAAGGCGGCCCGCGGTGGCGGTCGAACCCCTGCGGCCAGAGGACCCGGCCGTGATCGGCGGATACGAGATCATCGGCCGCCTCGGGGCGGGTGGCCAGGGCGTGGTCTACCTCGCGCGGTGGCCCGGGTCCGGCGAGCGGGTGGCGGTGAAGACACCCCACGTCCGCCCCGGCGAGGATCCGGTCGCCGACCTTTCGGAGATCACGCTCGTCCGTCAGGTCGCCCGGTTCTGCACCGCCCGGGTCCTGGACGCCGGGACCGACGGGGGCCGGCCCTTCATCGTCAGCGAGTACGTGGACGGGCCCACACTTCGCGGCGTGGTGGAGGAGGGCGGGCCGCTGGGCGGGGCCGAGCTGGAGCGGCTCGCCGTCGGGACGATGGTGGCGCTCACCGCCACGCACGCCGCGAACGTCGTCCACCGCGACTTCACCCCGGGAAACGTCCTGCTCGCCGCCGACGGGCCGCGTGTGGTGGACTTCGGCGTCGCCAAGGCGCTCGGGCCGTCCGGACGGGGCGAGCCCGGCGTGTCCGGGACGCCCGCGTTCATGGCGCCCGAGCAGGCGGCGGGCGAGGAGGTCGGCGCGGCGGCGGACGTGTACTCCTGGGCCGTCACGATGAGCTTCGCCGCGCTCGGACCGCGGGTGTTCGGCGATGGCGGACCCCACAGCGCGTTCGACCGGCTGCTACGCCTGGAGCGGTATCTGGTGGACCTGCCGTCCTGGCTGAGCGAGGTCGTCGCGCCCTGCCTGGCGCAGGACCCCGTGGAGCGCCCGGCTGCGAGCGAGGTGCTGCTCCGCCTGCTCGGCCACGGACCCGGCCGCCGGCAGGAGACCGCCATGCCGCCCGCGGGGGAGGAGTCCGGCACCTCCACGAGGCGCGACACCGGCTCCGGACCGGCGCCGGAACCGTCCCGGACGCCCGAACCGAGCGTCGGGCACCCACGCGCGCCGACCATCGGGCGCCGCGTCGAGGCACCGTCCGGGGCTGCCGCCGAGGGGCACCCCGGGCCCGCGTCCGGTCGCACCGTGATCTCGGCCTGGCGCCGCCATCGGCTCCTGATCGTGGCCACCGCCCTCGCCCTGTCCAGTGCGGTGGCCGTCACGGCCGTCCTGTGGCCGCGCCCGCAGGACGCGGCCGACCGTCGCCCCGCGAGCGGCGGCCCTCCGCCTGCCGCACGGCCGATCACCGTGGGCGCGGCGAACTTCCCCGAGAGCGTCCTGCTGAGCGAGATCTACGCGCAGATACTGGAGGTCCGCGGGCGGAGCGTCACCCGGCGGCGCGGCATCGGCTCCCGGGAGACCTACTACCCCCTGGCGCGGGCCGGCGAGATCGACGTCATCCCCGAGTACAACGGCGCGCTCGCCTCCTACATCGGGGTCCTCGGCCTGGAGGCCAGAGGCCCGGTGTCGACGCCGTCGGTGAACGCCGCGATCCGCAAGGAGCTCCCGCCCTCGCTGCAGATCCTCGACTCCGCGAGGGCCGAGGACAAGGACGCGATCGTGGTCACCCGGCGGACCATGACCCGGTACGGGCTCACCTCCCTCGCCGGACTGGGGGCGGTCTCGGACGGCTTCGTCCTCGGTGGCACCCCCGAGGCCGAGACGCGGCACCAGGGGATGATCGGCCTCAGGGCCGTCTACGGCGCCCGGTTCAAGGACTTCCAGCCCTTCCGGCACGACGACTTCGAGACGCTCGCCGACCTGCTGGCCAAGGGATCGGTGCAGGCTGCGCAGATGTTCACCACCGACCCCGCGCTCCGCGTCCACGACTTCGTCGTGCTGGACGACCCGAAGCGCCTGTTCGGCGCGCAGAACGTCACCCCGCTGGTCAACCGGCGCGGTGTGGACGACGGCGCCCGGGCCGCGCTCGACGCCGTCTCGGCCAAACTCACCACGGAGGACCTGCGGTACATGAACGCGCGGGTCGCGGTGAACCGGGACCCGGTGGAGGCTGTCGCGAAGGCGTGGCTGGTCCAGAACGGCCTGGTCTGACGATCGCCGCCGCCACGACACCGGGCCCGGTGGTCAGGCCGCGGACCGGGCCCGCGCCGCGGGCGCCGGGCAACTCGTCAGGGTGTGACGGGCCGCCCGGCGCCGGCCGGATCCCGCCGTCAGGACGCGCGGGCCGCCCCGATCAGCTCCGCCACCTCCGGCAGGACCGCGTCCGCGACGGTGATCTTCCGGTCGACCAGCCCGGCGGCGTGGAAGAGGTCGGCCGCGCGCTGCTGCTCGGCGACGAACTCCTCGCTCACCGGCTCCAGCCCGAACGGCCGCCGCCGCAGGGCGTGCTCCCAGGCGGCCACGTCGCCGCCGTCGTCGGCCGCGAACAGCTTCGCCGCCTCGCCCGGGTTCTCTTTGATCCAGGCGTCCGACTCGCGCAGGGCGGAGACGATCGCGGCCAGTTCCTCCCGGTGGCCTTCGGCGAAGTCGCGGCGGGTGAACCACAGCGACCGGTGGCTGAACAGGCCGTCGGTCTCGATGAGCGTGCGCGGGGACGCCTCCCGCTCCACCCGGGTCAACGCGGGATAGGAACCGACCCAGGCGTCGACCTCGCGGTCCAGGAACAGCTGCGCGGCGTCGCCGTAGGCGTCCACCGGCTCGATGTCCTTCCAGCCGAGCCCGGCGCCGTCCAGCGCGAACAGCAGCAGCGTCGTCTGCCATGACCCGTGCCCGAGCGCGACCTTCTTGCCCTTGAGGTCGGCGGGCGAGACGATGCCCGAATCCTCGTGGACGACGAGCCTCCCGTTCTCGTGCCGCGGTCCCGACGTCGCCACGTACACGATGTCGTGGCCGTTGGCCTGCGCGGTGACCGGCGGCGTCGAGCCGGTCCCGATGAAGTCGTACCCGCCGTCGAAGAGGTGGTCGCCGTGTGCGGACGGCAGTCCCTCGGCGGGGGACGGCCGTCCCCCGGACGGAAGCGAGCGGAAGTCCACCCACTCGACGTCGGGAAGGGAACGCTCCAGGATGCCCCGATGGCGCAGGACCCAGAGGGAGTTGTTGTGCGGGAAGTAGCCGACGCGGACGGGTGCGGAATCGGACATCAGATGGTTCCTCTCGTTGCGGAAATCGGGGTGCGGTCGCGCAGGTCGTGGCCGCGCAGAAGCGGCAGCACCCGCTCGCCCACGCGGTGGGCCTCTTCGAGGTGGGGGACGCCGGCGAGGATGAACGCGTCCACACCGATGCCGATCAGCTCGTCCAGCCGCGCGGCGACCTGCGCGTAGCTGCCGACCAGCCCGAACGCGGGCCCGCCGCGCAGCAGGTGGAACCCGCCCCACACGTTCGGTGCCGCCTCCAGTTCGCGGTAGTGCGTGACCGGCCAGGTGACGAAGGACGAACTGCGCAGCCACCCGACCGAGTCGCCCGAGGACTCCGCGCCGCGGAGCTGGGCGGCGTCCACCTGCCGCCAGCCGCGCCGGATCTCCTCCCAGGCCTCCTCCTCGGTCTCCCGGGCGAGCACGTCGATGCGCACGGCGAACCTCGGCGCCCGCCCGAGCGCCTCGGTGTGCTCGCGGACCTGAGCGAACTTGGCGGCCAGCGCCTCGAACGGCTCCAGCCACGACAGGTAGTAGTCGGCATGCCGCCCGGCCGCCTGGATCGCGGCGGGGGAGGAGCCCGAGAAGTAGATCTCCGGGAACGGCTGCCGGGCGAGCGGCTCGGGCAGCCCGGCGCCCTCGACCTGGTAGAAGCGGCCCTCGTAGTCGAACGGACCGCCGTTCCAGACGCCCTTCAGCACGTCCAGGAACTCCGAGGTCCGCGCGTACCGGTCGTCGTGGTCGACCTTGTCGCCCCACCAGAGCTGTGCGGGCCCGCCGCCGCCGGAGATGACGTTGTACACCACGCGGCCGCCGGTCGCCCGCTGCAGGCTTGCCGACATGCGCGCGGCCTGGACCGGATGCAGGAACCCGGGCTGGTAGGCGATCATGAACCGGTAGGTGGTGGTCTCGCGGGCCAGGCTCGCGGCCGCCGCCCACGGGTCGTCGGTGAACGGGAACGACGGCAGCAACCCGCCGACGAACCCTGACAGCTCCGACGCCCGCGCCACATCCGCCATGTGGTCGAGGTGGCTGTACCCGTCGTGGCGCCCGCCGCGGACGCCGGGCGTGATCGCCCCGGGCTCGCCCGGCGCCCAGTCCCCGCGGCTCGCGACACGGCGGCGGAGTGAGCGCTGGTCGCCGTGGGTCCCGATCCGCCAGTAGATGTCAATGGACATGTGCGTGCCCCCTGATCGTGTCCGGCGCGGCCGCCGTGTCCGGCGTGGCCAGCAGGGGGAGCAGGTGCTCACCCAGCCGGTAGGTCTCCTCGACGTAGGGCGCGGCCTCCAGCACGAACGTGGTGACGCCGCGTGCCGCGAAGCCGCCGATGACGTCCGCGACGTCCGCGTACGACCCGACGAGCCCGGCGGGCGGCGTCCCCGCGCTGGCGCGGCGGACGGCCTCGGCCGCCGCCTCCTCCCCGTCCTCGCGCGCCAGCACGGGCAGTGTCAGCCCGTACGCCACGGTCCGGCCGGCGTCCGAGGCCCGGGCGCCGAGATCGGCGATGAGCGCGTCCAGGTCGTCCCCGAGGTCGAAGACGTGCACGTCGGCGTGGCGTGCCGACAGGTCGAGCGCCGCCTCCGAGGTGCCGGTCAGATGGACGCGGGGGAACGGACGGCTGGACAGCGGCTCCTGGAAGCCGCCCGCCAGCACTTGGAAGAACCGCCCCTCGTAGGTGTAGGAGTCCTCGCCCCACACGCCTTTGGCGATGGTGAGGAACTCGTCCGCCCGCGCGTAGCGGTCGATGCCCTCGACGAAGTCGCCCTGCGCCCGCGCGACGGATGGGTCGAGGTCCACCGACAGCCGCCAGTCGAGCCGTCCGCCGGAGAACCGCTGCAATGACGCCGACACCTTCGCCGCGTACACCGGCGTCGCGACGCCGGGATGCAGGCCCGCCACGCCGCGCAGCCACCGGCTGGCCCGCAGCAACCCCGATGTGACGACGACCGACTCCTCGCCGCCCGGGTCGAACGGCGCCAGCGCGCCGTCGAAGCCGACGATCTCGGCGGCCCGGCCGACCTGCGCCAGATGATCGAACGGCCCATACGCGCCGTTGCGCAGGTCGGTCACGAACGGCGGCGGGGGAGCGGGCGGCGGTCCCCAGTCCCCGCGCGCGCCGTCCCCGCGCGAGGGCAACGTGACGATGAACTCCGTCATGCCGCGACTCCTTCGGCGGCCAGGCGCTCGCGGGCGAGGCGGAGCGGCTCGGGCGCCACCCAGGCCTCCAGGTCCACGTCGGCGTCCAGGAACCCGTGCACCAGCAAGAAGTCCTTCTGGACGCGCAGCAGGGCGAGCCGCTCGTCCGAAAGCTCGGGGTGCAGGGAACGGTGGAAGTCTCCCCTGTACGCGGTGGCCACGCCCTCGGCGTCCGAGCGGGTCTCGCCGGCGAGGATCTCGCGGACGGGACCGAGGTTCTCCGTCGCCCAGTCCGCCGCCCGCAGCGTCTGCGCCAGGAACGTCACGACCAGTTCGGGCCGCTCCTCCAGCAGCCGCTCGTGAACGGTGATGGGCCGCGGAGTGCCGTTGTTGACGCGGGTCCGCGGGTCGGGGTGGGCGTCCAGGTCCACGGCGACGACGAGGCCGAGTTCCCGGGCCTGGTCCGCGGCGCGCGCTCCCTTCACGTACACCGCGTCCACCTCGCCGGCGTTCAGCTGCTCAAGGCCCGGCCAGGACAGCCGTCCACCACGCGCGTCCCGTCCGACGGAGGGGGACAGGTCGGCCGGGACGTCCACGAACGTCACGTCGTCGAGGGTGAGACCGCCCTGCGTGAGCGCCCCCTTCACGCCGTGCAGCGCCATGGCGCGCGGGAAGCTCGTCGCGCGCGTCCCGGCCCAGCCGGGCAGGGCGACCCGGGCCCCGCGCAGGCCGCCGGCGTCCTTGATCCCCGACCCGGGCCGTACCAGGATCGACTGCCACTCCTCGATCCACGTCAGCCCGATCAGCCGCGTCGGCGCGCCCGCCGACCGCGCCGCGAGCGCGGGCACGTTCCCGCCCTCGCGGAAGAGCCCGAGCAGGTCGTGGTCGAAGTGGTGCCGGGCCAGGTCGGGACCGGCGTCCTGCAGGACGCCCACCTCCAGGCCGGCGGCGCCGAACGCCTCGGCCAGCCAGCCCTGACGGTGCGCCAGGCCGCTGGCCGTCGGCACCGGGCAGCGGGTGAACCAGATTTTCTCTACCGAAGACACGGCACTCCTCAATGCGATTCGGAACTCGGGGACGGGGCCGGCTCGACCCCGAGATGGGACAGGAACGCCCGGCGGAGCCGGACCAGGGCCGGGTCGTCGCGGTCGCGCGGTCGCGGCAGGTCGATGACCTCGTCGGCGGCGAACGTCCCCTCGCGCAGCACCGCGACCCGGTCGGCCAGCCGGAGCGCCTCGTCCACGTCGTGGGTGACGAGGACGACCGCCGGGCGGTGCCGGGCGCACAGCTCCGCGACGAGGTCCTGCATGTGCAGCCGGGTGAGCGCGTCGAGGGCGGCGAACGGCTCGTCGAGCAGCAGCACCTGCGGGTCGCGGACCAGCGCCCGCGCCAGCGCCACCCGCTGCGCCTCACCGCCCGACAGGGTCGCGGGCCAGGCCCGCTCGTGTCCCGCCAGGCCGACCTCCTCCAGCGCGCGGCGCCCTGCCGCGCGGGACGAGCGCGGCAGGCCCAGCGTCACGTTCGGCAGCACGCGCCGGGCCCGCACGAGCCGTGGCTCCTGGTAGACGGTCGTGCGGCGGGGCGCGGCCAGCACCGTCCCGCCGTCGGCGACCTGGAGGCCCGCGAGCAGGCGCAGGAGGGTGGTCTTGCCGGTGCCGCTGGGGCCGAGCAGCGCGAAGAACTCGCCGCGCCGGATCTCCAGGTCCACCCCGTCCAGGACGGTCTTCGGGCCGAACGACTTGCGCAACCCCGCGATGCGTACGGCGACGTCGCTCATCGGGCCGCCACCTGCACGCGCCAGGGCATCGCCACCCGCTCCACGCCCCGGATCACCAGGTCGATGAGCAGGCCGATCAGCGCGTAGATCAGGATGCACAGCACCATGTAGTCGTTGCGGTAGTACTGCTGCGCGAGCGTCACCAGGTAGCCGATGCCCTCGCTCGCGCCGATCTGTTCGGCGGCGATCAGGCCGGTCAGCGAGACCGACAGGCTGATCCGCAAGGCCATCAGGATGCTGGGCAGCGCGCTCGGCACGATCACCGCGAGCGCCAGCCGGGCCCCGCGCAGCCCGAAGCCGCGCGCGGCCTCCACGACCTCGCGGTCCACCCCGCGTACGCCGAGGTAGGTGTAGGCGTACATCGGCGCGGCCGTCGCCACCGCGATCAGGACGATCTTGAACGATTCGCCGACGCCGAACCAGGAGATGAACAGTGGCACGAGCGCCAGGAACGGGACGGCCCGCTTCATCTGCATCGTCGGGTCGATCAGTTCCTCGCCGAGCGCCGACAGGCCCGCCGCGACCCCGAGGAGCAGCCCGGCTCCCGCGCCGGCGAGCACGCCCAGTGCCGCCCGCCGTCCCGAGGCCAGCAGGTAGTCGGTGAGCTGTCCCGTCTCGGCCAGCTCGCGCAGCGCCCCGAGTACCGCGCCGGGTCCGGTGAGGACGTCGGGCGGGATCCGGCCGCTCGCCGACCCGTACCACCACGCCGCGACCAGTAGCACCGGCACGGCCGTCCGGACCGCGAGCGACACCGCCGGACGGCGGCGCCGGGGCCCGATCCGGGGCGGGACGCGCAGTTCCACCTCCGTCCCGGCGGGGGCGTTCACCGGCGGGTCCGCCGGATCCTTCCGGAGGGGCGGTGCGGGCGATCGCTCCAGCGTCATGACGACCGCCCGGACGGGGCCGGTGCGGCCGACGACCGCAGGTCGAAGATCACTTCGGTGGACGGGATGGCGGCCGGCAACACGCCGTACTGGCGGAAGATCCCGGCGACGTCCTCGACGTACTTGCCGTCGGTCTTGCCCGCGTAGCGGGGGACGTTCTGGAATCGGGCCTCGGCGAGATTGTCCTGCAGCCGCGCTCCGGAGACCGCCGTCGGCCCCTTCTTGAGGAAGACGTTCTGGAACTGTTCCGGCGACCGCTTCTCCTGCTCGGTCAGCTCGCGCAGCGTGTCGAGGAGGACCTTCACGGCTTCGGGATGCTTGTCGAGCAGCTCCGTCCTCGCGGCCCAGATGTTGAGGTCCCGGTCGGGGAGGTCCCGTCCGTTGACCAGGACGCGGGCCCCCTTGGCGACCACCTCCGGGTAGGCGTCCACGATGGCCCACCAGGCGTCCACCTTGCCGGTGGCGAACGCCGACGCTCCCTGCACCGGGTTCAGGTAGACCCGCTTCACCTGGTCGACGGGTATCCCGTTCTGCCGCAGCGCGAGCAGCAGGAGGTACTCGCCGCGGCCGCCCTTGTTGACGGCCACCTGCTTGCCGACCAGATCCTTGAGGGATCTGACGGAGCTGTTCGCGGGAACGACCAGGCCGTCCCGCGGGGGTGCGGACCGGTCGGTCACGGGGTCGGTGAACGAGAAGATCTTGATGTTGCGGCTGTTGGCGAGATACCCGAGCGCGGGCGAGATCGCGCCCTCCAGGACGTTCACGGATCCGGAGCGGACCGCGTCGATCGTCGCGGTGAACGAGGCGTACGAGCCGCCCCATTCGACCCGGGCGCCGACGGCCTTAAGCCGCTTGTCCAGGATGCCCTCCCGCTTGGCGTAGGCGAGCGGGCCGGCGTTCCCGGGGTCCTTGAGCTTGATCACGGCGGCGCCGTCGGAACCACTCCCGGCCCCGCCTGCCTTGGCCTGGCCGCCGCACGCGGCGGTGAGGCTGAGCAGGGCGGCGGCGGCAGCGGCGGCTGCGAGACGCGATCGGTGACGGAGGTTGGACATGGTGGCGTAGCCCCTCATGTGTCGGGCGGGGCGGCGGGCGGGCGCCGGCCGCACGCCGGCGGGAGCCCTGCCGACGCCGGACGACGGCGGTGGGCTCGGTTCGGAGAACGGTGGTGTGCGGTAAAGGGGGCCGGTCTCGGGCGCGTCAGTGCGCCGGACGGGCGGACGGGGTGGGATCGGCCCGGCCGGATCGCGCGTCAAAGCGCGGAGGCTGCGGCGCGGGCGGCGCGGTCACCGACAAAGAGTGCTGTTCAGGCGCATGAAGTCGACCACGCGCCGGACGGTCAGTACGACGTGCGGCATATTTCCCATAATTAAGGTAGGAATACTGGAAGTCAAGCGTAAAGGCACCTCGGACCTGCTATCGGCCTCGTCACACTGCGCCCCGTGGACGATGTCCCGGGCAATCGGCTACAGGGACCCGCCCAGCCGACCCGCACCGCCTAGCCGACCCGCACCGCCTAGCCGACCCGCACCGCCCAGCCGATCCAGACCGCCTAGCCGATCCACACCGTCTTGACGTTGCAGAACGCGTGCATGCCCTGCTCGGACAGCTCGCGGCCGTAGCCGGAGCGCTTGACGCCGCCGAACGGCAGCTCCGGATAGGAGGTCGTCATCCCGTTGATGAAGACCTGTCCGGCGTCCAGCTCCCGGACGAACCGCTCGCGCTCGTCCGGGCGTTGCGTCCAGGCGTTCGAGCCGAGGCCGAAGCCGGTCGCGTTCGCCACCTCGACCGCCTTGGACACGCCACGGACGCGCAACAGCGAGGCGACCGGCCCGAACACCTCCTCGTGGTACATGCGCATCTCGGGCGTGACGTCCGAGATGACCGTCGGAGGGTAGAACCAGCCGGGCCCGTCCGGACGCTCGCCCCCACACAGCACCGTGGCGCCCTTGCCGACCGCGTCCGCGACGAACTCCTCGACGTCGGCGCGGCCCTGCTCGCTGGCCAGTGGCCCCACGTCGGTGGCCTCGTCCATGGGGTCGCCCACCCGCTGAGCCCGCATCGCCTCGACGAAGTGCCGCTCGAACTCGTCGGCGACCTCGATGTCGACGATGAAGCGTTTGGCCGAGATGCAGCTCTGCCCGTTGTTGAGGCAGCGCGACGTCGCCGCGGCCTTCGCCGCCGCCTCGACGTCGGCCGACGGCATCACCACGAACGGGTCGCTGCCACCGAGCTCCAGCACCGTCGGCTTGATCTCGTCCCCGGCGACGGCGGCCACCGACCGCCCGGCGGGCTCGCTGCCGGTGAGCGTCGCCGCCCGCACCCGCGCGTCGCGCAGCACCCGCTCGACCTCGCCCGACCCGATGAGCAACGTTTGGAACGCGCCCTCGGGGAATCCCGCGCGCCGGAACAGGTCCTCCAGGAACAGGGCCGTCTGCGGGACGTTCGAGGAGTGCTTGAGCAGCCCCACGTTGCCCGCCATCAGCCCCGGCGCCGCGAAGCGGATCACCTGCCAGAGCGGGAAGTTCCACGGCATGACCGCCAGCACGGGACCGAGCGGCTGGTAGCGGACGTAGGCGTCCGCGGCGCCCACCGCCTGCGCATCGGCGGGACGGTCCGCGAGGAACTCCGCCGCGTGTTCGGCGTAGTACCGGCACGCCTTCGCGCACTTGCGGACCTCCGCCTCGGCCGAAGTGAGCGTTTTGCCCATCTCGGTGGTCAGCAAGGCGCCGATCTGGCCCGCCTCGGCGTCGAGAACGTCCGCCGCCGCGTTCATCCACGTCGCGCGCTCGGTGATGCGGGTCGTGCGGTACGAGGCGAACACCGTGGCCGCCTGCCCGATGCGGCGGTCGACCTCCGCCGCCGAGTACGCGTCAAAGGTCTTCTCCACCTGTCCCGTCGTGGGATTGGTCGTCGCGATGGTGGTCATGTCCGGGTGCTCCCCTCGTCCCTCCGGGACGTGCCCTCGCGGTCGTACCGGAAACACCCGCCGGTCGCGCCGAAAAGGCGGCTCAGGCAGGGACGACGCACACCGGCGACGGCACCTCCAGGGGCGTCCCCACGGCCGCCGGGATGCCGTCGGCGCTGATCCGGAAGGTCACGAGAAGATCGCTCCGCTCGTTCGCCACATGCATCCATTCACCGTCCACGTGCAGGTCCCGGGGCCAGTCCCCGCCGGACCCGGTGTCCGCGACGGGAGCCAGCGCCGCCCCCTCGTCCAGCACACGGTGGGTGGTGACCACATCCGCGCCGCGCGCCGAGGTGTAGACGTACCGGCCGCCGTCCCCGAGCTTGATCGCCGCACCGAGCGTGTCGCCGGCCACCGGATCCGCCGTCGCGGGGGACTCGGCGATCTGGTCGAGGCGGGCGTAGCCGTCCGCGGGGCGCAGGACGAGCACGGTTGCCGCCAGCTCGGTCAGCACGTACACATGCCCGCTCGGGTGGACGGCCAGGTGCCGGGGTCCGCATCCGGGCGGCAGGGCGGTCTCGCCGACGGGCCGCAGCCTCCCGGCCTCAAAGCGGAAGGAGCGGACGAGGTCGGCGCCGAGGTCGGTGGTCAGCACGGTGCCGTCCGGGGCGTGCGCGCCGGCATGCGCGTGCGGGCCTTCCTGTCGGTCCTCGCGGGGGCCGCCGCCGTGCCCCTCCACCACGTCCGGTTCGCCGACGAACCCGCCGTTCGGGTCGAGCGGCACCGATCTGACCGTGCCGGACCCGTAGTCGGCGACGATCAGGTGCCCGCCGCCGGGACTCACGGAGACATGGCACGGAAGCGACCCCGCGGCGCGCCGGCCGATCTCGCGGAGCCGGCCGTCCGCGACCGCGTAGGCCAGGACGCCGCCCGCCTCCTCTTCCCGGACCGTGTACACGACGTCCCCGCCGGGATGGACCGCCAGGTAGGACGGGGACACCGCCTCGACCGCGAGCTCCAGATCTGCCAGCGTGCCGTCCGGCGTCTGTCGCACCCAGTAGACGCCCTCGCCCGCACCGGCCTCACCGGTGTAGGTGCCCACCCAGAAGAACCGTTCGTCCACCCGCGCCCCCATCCCGGCCGAAACGTGATCGCCCGCCTTCGGAGGCGGGCGGCAGGGCCGAGCCTAACGGCCGCGTGAGGCCGACGGTGCTACTCCAGGTCAGGCTTGTCTGCCCAGTTCAAACGTGATGTGCCCAATACGCTCCTCTTACCTGAGGTATTCGGTCTGTACCACCCGGGCGCTGGCGGGCTTTGGTACGGTCGCGCGCGCGGCCGACCTATGATCGCCGTGGGGACGGCGGAGCGCCCGGGGACAGCGGTGCCCGCACGGCCCCGCTGAGGAGACGAGAGAGGCAATGGCTGATATCACCGAGGCGCCCGAGTGGTCCGCGCTCGCCGATCACCAGGCGGTGCTGGCGGGACGGCACCTGCGCGAGCTGTTCGCTGACGACCCCGGGCGCGCCGAGCGCATGACGGTCAGCGCGGGGGACCTCCGCCTGGACTACTCCAAGCACCGCGTCACCGCCGAGACGCTCGGGCTGCTGGTGTCCCTCGCGGAACGGGCGGGACTGCGCGAGCGGATCGCGGCGATGTTCTCCGGCGAGCACATCAACGTCAGCGAGGACCGCGCCGTCCTGCACACCGCACTGCGACTGCCGCCGGGTGAGCGACTGACCGTGGACGGCCAGGACGTCGCGGGCGACGTTCATGCCGTCCTGGACCGGATGGCCGAGTTCTCCGGGCGCGTCCGCGCGGGGGAGTGGACGGGTTTCACCGGCAAGTCGATCACCACCGTCGTCAACATCGGCATCGGTGGTTCCGACCTCGGCCCCGCCATGGCCTACGAGGCGCTGCACGACTACGCCGACGCGGGCATCTCCTGCCGGTTCGTCTCCAACATCGACCCGGCCGACATCGCCGGGACCCTCGCGGACCTCGACCCCGAGCGGACGCTGTTCGTCATCAGCTCCAAGACGTTCGGCACCCTGGAGACCCTCACCAACGCCAAGGTCGCGCGGCAGTGGCTGGTGGAGCGGCTCGGCGACGACAAGGCGGTGTCCCGGCACTTCGTCGCGGTGTCGACCAACGCCGAGCGCGTCGCCGAGTTCGGCATCGACACGACCAACATGTTCGGGTTCTGGGACTGGGTCGGCGGCCGGTACTCCTTCGACGGCGCGATCGGCCTGTCCCTCATGATCGCGATCGGCGGCGAGGCGTTCCGCGAGATGCTCGCCGGGTTCCGCGAGATCGACGAGCACCTGCGCACCGCGCCGTTCGAGGCGAACATGCCGGTCCTGATGGGCCTGCTCGGCATCTGGTACACCGACTTCTTCGGCGCCCAGACCCGAGCCGTCCTGCCCTACAGCCAGCGCCTGTCCCGCTTCCCCGCCTACCTCCAGCAGCTCACGATGGAGTCCAACGGCAAGTCGGTGCGGGCCGACGGCGCCCCGGTCGTCGCCCAGACGGGAGAGATCTTCTGGGGTGAGCCCGGCACCAACGGCCAGCACGCCTTCTACCAGCTGCTGCACCAGGGCACACGCCTCGTCCCCGCCGACTTCATCGGGTTCGCAGAGCCGTTCGAGGACCGTGCGGGCATGCACGACCTGCTGATCGCGAACATGCTCGCGCAGACCTCGGCGCTGGCGTTCGGCAAGACCGCCGAGGAGATCGCCGCCGAGGGGACGCCCGCCGCGGTCGTCCCGCACAAGGTCATGCCGGGCAACCGTCCCACCAGCACGATCCTCGCGCCGAAGCTCAGCCCGGCGGTGCTCGGGCAGTTGGTCGCCCTCTACGAGCACATCGTGTTCGTCGAGGGGACGATCTGGGGCATCGACTCCTTCGACCAGTGGGGTGTGGAGCTCGGCAAGGTCATGGCGATGGATCTGGCGCCCGCGCTCACCTCCGAGGAGCCGCCGGCCGAGGCGCCGGATCCCTCCACCGCGGCGCTCGTCCGCGAGTACCGGCGGATGCGCGGCCGCGCGATCTGAGCCGGGCGCCTGACACGCGTACGGAACGGGCCCGCCGGTCGTCCGGCGGGCCCTTTCTCGTGGCGTTCGATCAGCTGGTCCCCGGTCAGCCCCGTGCCTTCGGGAGCGGGCCTTCGGCCCAGCCCTGTGCCTCCAGGATGGCGCGGAACTCGGCGTAGGAGATGAACCCGTCGCGGTTGGTGTCCGCCTGCTCGAACCTGTCCTGGGTCTCCGCGCGCGTCCAGGACAGCCCGAGGCTCTCCAGGACGAGCGTGAACTCCATCAGGTCGAGCTTCTCGTCACCGCCGAGGTCCGCGCGCGTGAACACGGCAAGAAGATCGTCCTCGGTCGGCCTGGTGGTCATCTCGCTCCTCGATTCTGGTCCGATATGCCCGCATCATCGCATGCCGGGCGAGCAGGTCCCCCGGCGCAACGCCGGGCGGCCCGCCGGGCGCTCGGCCCTCACTCCCCGCTGAGCTCCGGGATCCGGTCCCGGTAGCGCGCGAGGAGCGCCGCGTTCCCCTCGTCGCCTCCCGGGACGTTCGCGCTCGTCCAGCGCGGAAGCTCCACGCCGCGCGCCGCGGCGAGGTCGTCGAGGTCGGCCAGCACGCGCGCCCACGTGTACGCGGCGAGGATCGTGGACGCCGCCGCGGTGCGGGGCGCCTCCGGCGGGTGCAGCGCGTCGCCGAGCGGAACACGCGTGTCCAGGACGACCGTGGCGTGGTCGGCGAGGCTCGTCGGCGTCCGCGCGGCGGCGCCGCGCGAGGCCCGCGCCGAGGTCACCGCGACGACCGGCACCCCCCGCGCCGCGCACGCCTCGGCCACCTCGACGGGGTAGGGGTTGCGGCCGCTGGTGGAGAAGACCACCGCGACGTCCGGCGGGGCGGGTGCGGCCGCCTCGACGACCGCGCGCCCCACCCCCGCCTTCCGCTCGACGCGGGTGCTGCGCACGGCGTCGTCGAGCGGGAACACCCCGGCGTCCCAGATCGGACGGACGGCGGCGAGCCCGCCGGCCCGGTAGAACGTCTCGCACACCATCGCCAGGGAATGCCCCGCCCCGGCGACGTGCACGATCCCATCGGCCTCGACCGCCTCCAGCAGCAGGGCGGCGGCGTCGCCGATGGCCGCGCCGGAGACGGAGTCCACGTCGTCCAGCAGGGCCCGCACCCGGCCGGGGAGTTCGATCAGGACAGCGTCAGGCATCGGGCAGGGCCTCCTTCAGGACGCGGGCCAGCTCGTCTTGGTCCGAGGCCGCCCGAAGCCGGTCGGCCAGACCGCCGGACAGTGCGCGCGCAAGCCCCGCCAGCGTGCCGACGTGCACATCGGGGTCCGGCGTGCAGAACGAGAGCAGCAGGTCCACCGGGTCATTGTCGGGATGCCCGAACTCCACGGGCGCGGTCAGCCGGGTCACGCCGACACCGACGGCCAGCCCACCCTCCTCAGGGCGAGCGTGGACGAGCGCCAGCCCCTTGGTCAGGACGATGTACGGACCGTTCTCCTCGACCACCCGGACGCACGCGTCCGGGTAGCCCTCTCCCGCCGCGCCCGCGTCGACCAGTGCGGACGCCGCCGTGCCGACGGCCTCTCTCCAGTCGCCCGCCTCGACCCCGTCGGTGGCCACGGCGATCGTCATGAGAGCCAGCCCTGCTCGGTCAGGCGCTCCCGGAGCTGGGCCTCCAGGCCGTCCTTGTCCAGGAAGTCGCTGATCGTGATCACCACGGGCGCCAGGTCGGCGATCTCGCCGGTGTGCATCCCCTGGCCGATCACCACGTCCGGCGTCATCCCGCGCGCCGTGGACACGTCGGTGTTCTCGACCCGCGCCTCCACGCCGAGCGAGCGCAGCGCGTCCTCGGCGGTCATCTTCAGCATCAGGCTGGAGCCCATGCCGACGCCGCAGACCGCGAGGATCTCCAGTTGCCGGTCCAGTGCCATGTCAGTCCCCCTCGTCAAGTTCTCTTCCTGCCGGTCGTTCAGGCGTTGGCGGTGGCCTTGTCGCCCGCGCCGGCGGCCGCGTCCTCGTCGGCGTTCCTGCGCCGCTCGGCCCGGCCGAGGACGAGCAGGGTTGCGACCGTGGCGGCCAGCGCCACGACGGGCACCAGCCAGATCGTCCCGTCGCCGACGACGGGGTCGGCGGCCTTGAGCAGCCACCCGATCGCGTACCAGTCGGGGTCGGCGAGCGTGGCGAGCTCCGGTGCCGTCCTCTCGTAGAGTCCCCAGGTGACGGCCTGCCCGATCGCGAGGGTCAGTCCGGAGATCACACCGCCGAGCACCGCCCCGCGCCAGCCGGCCACGACGTTGCCGAACAGTCCCGCGGCGCCACCGACGAAGAACAGCATGATCATGGGCGGGGCGAGGGTGAACCAGCCGGTCCCCGCGAACACCGCGAGGCAGACCAGGAACACGCCGGTGGAGGCCACGAACCCGAGCATGACCGCTGTCGGCGCGACGGGAAAGACGGTCGGCGCGTCCAGCGCGGGACGGGTGCCGGGGATCACCTTGTCGCTGAAGCCCTTGAACGCCGGGACGATCTCGCCCAGGAACATGCGCACGCCGAACAGCAGGATCGCGATGCCGCCCGCGAACCGTAGGCCGACCAGCAGCGCCCACACCCATGAGGACAGCTTGGGGTCCATGTCGGCTGCGGCCTTCCCCACCACGCCGTTGTCGGCGAACGCGACGGCCACCAGCATGATGATCGAGATGATGAGCGCGGTGCTGACGTTGACGTCCTTGAAGAACGACAGCTGGCGCGGCAGCTTGAGCTTCTCGGTGTCGTGCTTCTCGCGACTGCCGAGCGGGCGCGCGGCGTACCCGGTGACCAGGCAGGCCAGCGAGCTGGTGTGCGCGAACCCGAACCGGTCGTCCGGCATGACGCGGCGCATGAGGGGCCGCATCCACAGCGGCTGGACGGTCCAGTAGGCGGCGACGAACCCGGCGCCGCAGAGCACGAGCGTGAGCTGGTCCTGGCCCGGCGCGATCGTCACCAGTGAGGCGACCGTCACCGTGCTGACCCAGAACATCAGGTGCCCGGTCAGGTAGAGGTACCGGGCCGCCGGGAAGATCCGCACGATCAGCACGTGTGTGAGGAACGCGACGGTGATGACCAGCGCGATCGTCCCGCCCTGCTCGGTGAGGAACTGGGTCAGCGAGTGGTCGGCCTTCGGCGGCGTGGTGCCCATGGCGCTGGCCAGCACCGTCTGGAAGCTGGTCAGACCGCCGGTGAACACGTCGACGCCGATGAAAAGGATCACCACGCCGATCGTCGCCCGCAGCGCGCCGGCGAGCACGTCCTCGAACCGTTTGCGCTGGAGCAGCAGCCCGAGAAGGGTGATGAGCCCGATGAGGATGGGCACCTGGCCGAACACGTTGTCGGCCAGGAAGGTGAGGATGTCCTTGATGACGTCCATGGTGAAGTCGCCTCACTTCTCGGGGGTTGGGTCGAGCGCTGTCGCCCCCGCCAGCGCGGGTCGCCGGTCAGTGCGAGGGCGGTCTCAGGTCGAGTTCCAGCCGGTACCGGTCGCCGCGGTAGACGGATCTGACGTACTCCAGCGGCCTGCCGTCCTCGTCCCTGGTCACCCGCTCGAACAGGAACGCCGGGGTGTGCACCGGGACGTCCAGTTCGGCGGCCTCCTCGGCGGTGGTGACGGTCGGTTCGATCGTCTCGGTGCCCGAGGCGATCACGATGCCGTTGCCGCGCAGCAGGTCGTAGAACGACCGGCCCTCCAGGTCCTGTTTTCGGAGGGCGGGCAGCAGTGCCCGCGGCAGGTAGAGGGTCTCGATGGCCATGGTGGCCTCGTCGGCGAGCCGCAGCCGCCGAATGGTAAATACCTCTTCCAGGGGTGACAGGGCGAGCCGCCTGCCGATCCGCGCCCCCGCGGTCTCCGTGCGGAACGACAGCACCCTGCCCCCCGGCTTCATCCCCCGCCTGATCATGTCCTCGGTGAAGGAGGTCATGGTCAGCGAGACGGCGATCCGGGGTTCGGTCACGTAGGTGCCGCTCCCGTGCCGCCGGTCGAGCAGTCCCTCGGCGACGAGGTCGTCGATGGCCTGCCGCAGTGTCGGGCGGGACACCCCGAGATCCTCGGCCAGCCGGCGCTCGGACGGCAGGGCGTCCCCGACGTCGAGTCCCTCCAGCATCACCAGCAGTTGTCGCCGCACCGCCTGCCGTTTGGTGTTTCCGGCCCGTGGTTCACCCGCGGATTGCACGCTTTTCATCTCCTGATGCCTAGTTCCTGCTCGCGCATACGGTATGTCCGATTGAGTCGACTGGTCAATACCACTTTGGCGGTTCTTGCCGTGGTCATCGCCACCCGCCCGACCTACCGTCTGGCTGAAGTTCGTCTGATGTCCGGCCGAGATCGTGCCGGGCGCGCGGCGGGGAAGGGGCGAGATGAACGGGTTCATGCGGGGGGCGCTGGCGCTGGCGTTTCCCCTGATCATGCTGGTGACGTTCGCGAGCACCGCGCACGCGGGTGCGGTGCCGTCCGGCCCGGCGGGATGGCGGCTCGTGGACGCCGAGTCCTTCGATCGGCGCCTGGACGATGCGATGGTGCCGTGGAAGCCGGATGGCGATGGGCCGTCAAGTCTCTACAACGTTGACATTTACGACAACGATGGCGCCTACTTTGACACCGTTGGGGGTCCGGCATTCCGGACGCAGCTCGCGAAGATGACGACCTACCGCAAGTCGTTCACGTTCGGGAAGCGGGGCTGGCTCACCGCCGAACTCGCCGCCCGCGACGCCGACGGGGACGGCCGGCCCGACGCGCCGCCCACGCTCACCTCCCGCAACGGGGTCGCGCACCTGCACGAGCCGGCCCACCAGGCGGGCGTCGTGATCCGTTCGACGCGGGCGCTGCCGGCCGAGTACCGGGTGGAGATGACGCTGCGCGGGCTCGACTTCGGCGGGCAGCGCGCCGGCTCATGGGATTACCCGGACGGCCGGACCAACGGCTACGCGCCCGGGGGCTGCAAGACCACCTTCCCCTGGGCGTCGGGCGGCGATTTCGCCCGGCCCGAGTGCCAGTGGGCGGACGTCCGTACCGATTCCAACGGCTTCTACTACATGTCGATCATGGACTACGGGCGGGTGGCGCCGCACAACAACGTGTTCATCCACGGGCACCGCAAGGTCGCCATGGACGGCTACAACCGCTACCGGTACACCGGATCCGGCCTGCGGTACTGCAATCCGGCCACCAAGCAGTACGAGCCGTACACCGCCGGAACCGGCAACGGCGTTAACGCCATCTTCATGACAGACGACCGGAGGTATCCGGCGATGCCCGGCACCGAGTACCTCATGCAGAGCGAGTGCGGGCTCGCCAAGGGCGGCGCGATCGTCTCGACGGTCGACCTCAAGCCCGAACTCCTGCCCGAGGAGCCCTACCGGTTCGCCGTCGAGAGGCGGAACGGCGCGTACACGATGGAGATGTCCGGTGACTTCGCGCACGTGGGCGAGGCGACGTTCCGCTACACGCGGTCCTTCGTCCAGGACGGTGAGCCGATCTGGCACTACAACCAGAAGCCCACCGAGTACGACGGGCGATTCAACGCAGACTGGACGTGGCAGGGCCCCGGCGGCACCCTCGTCGACCACGACACCTGGCCGGCCGGGTCCGCCTACCCCGACCACTTCATGATCGGCGACCCGCACATGAACTTCTATGAGGGGAAGGCGCAGGTGGACGACGTCCGCCTGTACGCGCCGAGGTAGCGATCCGATCACGGGACACGGCCCCGGATGTGATTCTGTCGGTGCCAGCGATTATCGTCCGTCAGAACGTTCCAAGCCACGCCGTGGGGGCACCGTGACGAAGACCGTTCCGGGCCGGCCGCCCGAGCCGTCCCTCACCGATCCATGCGCCGAGCGGGAGCCGGCGGGCGAGCGCCTGCGCGTCGCGGCGGGCGCCCCCGGCCCCGCGTTGGACGTCTTCCTGGCCGGTCAGGTCTTCATGGACATGATCTTCACCGGGCTGCCCGGCCTGCCGCCGCCCGGCACCGAGATCGTCACCGACGGGCTCGGCTCCGCGCCCGGCGGCGTCGCCAACATCGCGGTCGCGATGAGCCGGCTCGGGCTGCGCGTCGGCCTCGCGGCCCCCTTCGGGGACGACATGTTCGGCGCCTACCTGTGGCGGACCCTCGCCGAACAGGAGGGCGTCGACCTCGGCCTGTCCCGCCGGGTGCCCGGCTGGCCGACGCCCGTCACGGTGTCGATGGCCTACGACTCCGACCGCAGCATGGTCACCTACGCCCGTCCCGTCCCCGCGCAGTCGGACGGATTGGCGGGCTCCGCGCCTCCGGCCGCGCGGGCCTGCTTCGTCGACGTCGACCGTCCGGTGCCAGCCTGGGCCGCCGCGATGCGCGAGCGGGGCGCGCTGGTCTTCGCCGACCTCGGCTGGGACCCCACGGGCGCCTGGTCCGCCGAGGTGCTCGACCGCCTCGCGCACGTGGACGTGTTCCTGCCGAACGCCGCCGAGGCGATGGCCTACACCCGCACCGGCACGCCGGAGGCGGCGGCCGTCGCCCTGGCAGGGCGGGTACCGGTGGTCGTCGTCAAGCGCGGCGGGGACGGCGCCATCGCCATCGACTCGGCGACGGGGGAGCGCGCCGAGATCAGCGCGCTACCGGTGGAGGCGCTCGACGCGACCGGCGCGGGCGATGTGTTCGCCGCCGGCTTCGTGTTCGCGACCCTCGCCGGGTTGCCGCTCGCCGAGCGGCTCCGGTTCGCCAACCTGTGCGCCGGCCTCTCGGTGCGCCACCACAGCGGCTCGCTCGGCTCGCCCTGCTGGGGCGAGATCGCCGCGTTCGGCGAGTCGGGCGAGGTCCCCGAGGCGGTCCTGGCCGACTACGCGTTCGTGGTGCCCTTCATCCCCGAGACCGCGTCCGACACGGTGGTCCGCGCCGAGCCGACCCTCCGCAAGCAGGCGTAGCGGGGGAGTGTCAGGCGGTGGCCGCGCCCGTCCGGTACTCCTGCGGGCTGATGCCGCGCTCACGCTTGAACGCCGTGCTGAGCGCGAACGCGTTGCCGTAGCCGACCTGCCGCGCCACCGCCTCCAGCGTCGCGTCGCTCTCGCGCAGCAGGTCGGCGGCCTGGGCGAGGCGGACGCCCGTCAGGTACGCCATCGGCGGCTCCCCGATCAGCTTGCCGAACCGCTGCGCGAGCGCGGCCCGGGAGACGCCGACCTTGGCGGCGAGGTCCGCGACCGTCCACGGGTGCGACAGGTCGTCGTGCAGCAGCCGCAGCGCCGGTCCCACCACCGCGTCGCCGTGCGCCCGGTACCAGCCGGGCTTCTCCGCCTGCGGGCGGGAGAACCACGCGCGCAGGGCCGCGATGAGCAGCAGGTCGAGCAGCCGGTCCAGGACGACCTCCTGGCCCGGTTCGTCCTTGCCGATCTCCTCACCGAGCAGCCCGACCAGCGGGGACTTCCAGGTTCCGGCGCGGACGATCGCAAGCGCCGGCAGCGCCGCGAGAAGCCGCTGCGTGACCGCGCCGCGCATCTGGTAGGTGCCGGTCAGCATGACCGTCGAGCCGTTCGGGTCGGTGCCCCAGGCCCGGACGCCGAGGTCCATCGCCTCCGCCAGGCTCGTGCCGTCCGGGGTGGTGCAGCGCTGGCCGGGGTGGATCACGATCTGCGGCTCGGTGCCGGGATCGTCGGCGACCGTGTACGGGTCCGGTCCACGAATGATCATCACGTCGCCCGGCCGGACGCGTTCGGGACCACCGTGGTCGGGGATCACCCACGCCTCGTCACGGGCCATCGCGACCAGGGTCAGCGGCGCCTCGTCCTGGATCCGCATCGACCACGGCGGGTTGAGCGAGGAGCGCAGCATGAACGCCCCGCGGGCGCGCGGCCCGTCGAGCAGGTCGGTGAGGGCGTCCATGCGACCAGCGTAGACGCTCGCGTATGCGACCAAGCCTCTCAACGATGGTCGCTGAAGTCGTCCGTCGGTTGACTTGAGGGCATGACGGACAACGAGAACATCACGGAGCACGGCCTCACCCTCGTCCTCGGCGGCACCGGCAAGACAGGCCGGCGGGTCGTCGAGCGGCTGGAGGCCCTGGACGTCCCGGTACGGATGGGCTCCCGATCGGCCGATCCGGCCTTCGACTGGGAGGACAAGGCGACCTGGACGGCGGTCCTGCGGGGCGTCGAGCGGGTCTACCTCGTCTACTATCCCGACCTCGCCGTCCCCGGTGCGCCCGGAGCCATCCGCGCGTTCACCGCCGCGGCGGTGGATGCGGGGGTCCGGCGGGTGGTCCTGCTCTCCGGCCGCGGCGAGGACGAGGCGCGGGCCTGCGAGCGGATCGTCCAGGGCTCGGGCCTGGACTGGACGATCGTCCGGTCCAGCTGGTTCGCGCAGAACTTCAGCGAGGACTACCTGCTGGAGCCCGTCCGGGCGGGCGAGGTCGCGCTGCCCGCCGGGGACGTGCCCGAGCCTTTCGTCCACCTGGACGACGTCGCCGACGTGGCGGTCGCGGCGCTCACCGAGGACGGGCACACCGGCGAGGTCTACGAGGTGACCGGCCCCCGGGCGCTCACCTTCGCCGAGGCGGTCGCCGAGATCGGCCGCGCGGCCGGACGCGAGATCGCCTTCGTCCCGGTCGGGGCACGGGACTACGCCACCGCCCTCGCCGGGCACGGGATGCCCGCCGACATCGTGGAGTTCCTGATCTACCTGTTCACGACGGTCCTCGACGGCCGTAACACCCCCACCACCGACGGCGTTCGGCGGGCCCTCGGGCGGGAGCCCCGGGATTTTGTCGACTACGCCCGCGAGACCGCCACCAGCGGCATCTGGAAGGAACTGGACCAGTCATGAAGTTCTCCCTCACGGTCGCCTCGGCGGCCCTGTCGATCCTGATGGCCGCCGGAATGGCGGGTGCGTTCTTCGGCTTCTCCACCGGGGTGATGCCGGGACTGAACGCCGCCAGGCCGTCCTCGGCGATCAACGCCATGCAGGCCATCAACCAGAAGATCCAGAACCCGGTGTTCGTCGGGGCGTTCCTCCTCCTGCCCGTCGTGGCGGTGGCCGCGGGGATCCTGTTGCTGACGCTCGGCCAGAGGTCCGCCGCGCTGCTGTTCTTCGCCGCTGCGGCGGTCTACTTCGCGGGTGCGCTGCTGCCGAGCTTCGCGGTGAACATCCCGATGAACAACGACCTGGACGCGGTCCGGATCCCGTCCGACGCCGCCGACGCCGCGAAGGTCTGGTCGGACTACTCCGGGCGCTGGACGGCCTGGAACACCGCCCGCGCCGTGTTCAGCTGGGCGAGCCTCCTTCTGATGAGCGTCGGCGCCTATGTCTGGGGCAGGAACGGCTGATCGTGCGGAGCCCTGGTGTCACGCGAGCAGCGGCGCCAGGCTTCGCGCGGTGAGGCCCACCCCGAGCAGCACCACCAGCGACGCCGTCCCGACCGGCAGGAGGCGCGGCGCCCCCAGCGTTCGCAGTGAGGGCAGCCGCTGGACCAGCAGCCGCCCTGATCCGGTGACGAGGAGCCCGACCGACATGAGCATCACCGCCAGTCCCGCGCCGTACGCGAGCACGAGCAGGACGCCGAACCAGGCGTGCCCGAGCGCATGGGCGCCGAGCAGCACCACGATGGCGGACGGGCTGGGCATCAACCCCCCGGCGAACCCGACCAGGACCATCCCACGCCTCGCACTCCCATGACCGTGCCCATGCCCATGTCCGTGCCCGTGCCCGTGCCCATGTCCGTGCCCGTGCCCATGTCCGTGCCCATGCCCGTGCCCGTGCCCGTGCCCATGCCCGTGCCCATGTCCGTGCCCGTGCCCATGGCCGTGTTCATGATGGTGGACCCGGCGCAGGGCGCGTCTCAGGAGCGTGACGCCGGCCAGCGCGACGAGGAACCCCGCCGCCGCGCCGAGCCAGGGGAACACCTGCGGTGCGGCGACGGACGAACCGGACGCGATCAGCAGCCCCAGCGCGAGGACCCCCGCGGTGTGCGTGACGGTGACGGTCAGGCCGAGGGTGAGCACGTCCCGCCGCGACCGGCGGCCGTGCCCGGCGGCCTGTGCCGCCATGATCGTCTTCCCGTGGCCCGGGGCCAGCGCGTGGGCCGCTCCCAGGACCATGGCGAGGAGCAACGCGAACAGGGCGAACCCGAAGCTCAGGTCATGGCGCGCGACGAGTCCGGTGAAGGCGCGCGTGAGCCCATCGGCACCGCGCGGCAGTATCCGGTCCGCGGCGGCGCCGGGCGCGGGCGCGGCCAGCGGGGGGCCGCCCGCGCGCACCTCCGCCGTCGCCGCACGCTGGTCGAGCGGTGATCCCAGGGTGTCTTCCGGATAGCGGGTGAGTCGCGCCGTCCGGGAGTCGCGGGGGGCGTCGGAGGAGGTCAGCGTCATGCGGTCACCCGCCGCCGTCACCTCGTGCCAGCCGGCGCGGTCTCCGGCGCCGGTGTCACGGAAGCCGAGCCGGGCACCCTCGAATGGCGCGGTGATCGTGCACTCCAGCCGCAGCGTCCGCAGCCCCGCCTGACCCGGGTGCGCGACCGCCGAGGACGAGCGGACCGTCGCCGTAACGGCGCGCCCGTCCGCGGTGATCTGGAACGCCGCGGCCGAACGCGCGCACTCGCGCCCGGCCCAGCTGCGCAGGTCCGTGCCGTCCTGGAGCACCTGCGCCGTCGGGATCTCGGCCAGGTCCTGGACGTGGTCGATGCGCAGCTCGTGCGGCGCCACGACGAGCCCGTCATAGCGGTTGACCGAGAAGTTGCCGAGCGGGTGCGCGGCGGACGCGGCGGCGCCGGCCGCGAGCAGCAGCGCGATCACGCGGCACCGCCGAGGTCCGCCAGCGCCGCCCAGGCGCGGGGGGCGTGCAGCGGGGAGAAGTGCGGGTTGAGGCGCAGTGCCGCCGACAGGTCGCGCCGCGCGTCGGCCCGCTTCCCGAGGGATCGTTCGATCATGCCGCGGTGGTACTGGAACGTGGCGTTGCGGTATCCGGTCGCGGCGGCCTCGCGGGCGTAGCGGAGCGCCTCCTCGTCGCGCCCGTTGGCATGGAGCGCCCAGGCGAGGGCGTCGGCGACGTGGACGCTGTGACGGCGCGCCCACTCGGCCTGCGCCGCGCGCAGCGCCGCCGCACGGTCGCCGTGGTCGGCGTTGAACAGCGCCGTCTCCAGGTCGGGCGTGACCCCGTTCGCCTTGGCGAGGGCGCCCCACGCGGCGGCGACCGCGTACTGCCTGGCCGCCTCGTCCCGGCGTCCGGCCGACTCGTGCAGCTCGCCGAGCCAGGTCAGCCGCGCGGGCAGCGGCGTCCGGCCGACCAGGGCCTGCTGGTCGCGCAGCGCCCCGGGCACGTCACCGGTCGCCGCGCGCACACGCGCCCGCCCGTCGAGCGCGCCAAGGTCGGTGGGGTCGGCCTGGAGCGCCGCCGCGAACTCGCGTCCGGCGGTGCGCGTGTCGCCCCGGTTCCAGGCCAGCTCACCGAGCTGTGTCCGGACGTAGGCGACGTCGCCCCGGTCGGTGGCCGAGGACGCCGCCAGCTGCAGCACGCGCCGGGCCTCGCCCGTCTGTCCGAAGAGCTCGCGGACGTAGGCGAGCCGCGTGAAGACGGGGATGCCGGGCTTGGTCGCGTCGGCGTGCTCGGCCGCCTTCCGTGCGTCCTTGTAGCGGCCCAGCTCCACTAGCGCGTCCACCCGGACCGCCAGCGCGCGCGCGCCGTAGGCGTTGATGTCCAGGGCTCGGTCGGCCTCCGCCAGCGCTGTGGGGAAGTCGTGTCTTGCCGCGGCCAGCGCGGCGAGCCCCGCGTGGGCCGTGTCGTTGTCCCGCGGGCGAAGCCCCATGGACCTGCCGAGGGCGTCCGCCGCCTTCGGGTAGTAGGACGGGTCGGCGGTGAGCCGCGCCCGTTCCACATAGGCCAGCCCCAGCGCCGCCCAGCCGGACGCGTCACGCGGCTGGTCGCGCAGGTGCCGCTGCAACCGGTCGACCGAGCCGCTCAGCGTCGCCGCGGGCGCGCGGGCGGCGCTCGCCGCGAACGAGGCGTCGGAGGTGCTCGGCGGGCGCTCCACCCGGATCGTCGCGGCGAGCGTGAAGCCGGTGATCATCGCCGCGATCAGGCCCGCCATCAGCAGGCGCCGTGCGAGTACGTGTGCCATGGAAGATCCTTCGTGCGGGCGGGGCGGCCCGACCGCGCCGGGGCAGGGGCGCGGCCGGACCGGGATCGGGTGTGGCCGATGTGCCGAGGACGGCTCAGAGGATGGGCCCACGGCGTCGCCGGAACCACAGGGCGCCGCCCCCGACGAGGAACGCCGCGCCCACACCCAGGGCCAGGACGGGCACGACCGGAACGCGCTCGCCGGTCGGCTCGTTGGCCGACGCCGGCGTGGCCTTCAGGTTGGAGCTCCTCTTGCCGAGCGTCTCCCTGCGGTCACCGCGCTGTACGGCGGAGCCGGACGTCGGCAGCGCGACGTAGGGGAACGCGCTCTCCAGCTTGACGTCGTTGGCGTCCACACTGTCGCCGAGGTCGTTCTTCTTGCCGAGCAGCTCACCCTCGACGACCTGCAACGAGATGTCGATGGCGTCGTCGGTCAGCCGGCGGCCGTTGGGATATCCGGCGTTGTCGCCGTCCAGCACGCCGAGCCGTTTGGGCTTCGCGGTGGGCGGGATCGAGGTGTTGAGCCGCATCAGCTCCGCCGGCCGGACGTTCGGCGGCTGGTTGAGCTTCGGCACGCCGGTCAGGAAGACCTGCACGAGGTCGTTGCGCGGCGCGGCCGGCGCTGCGATCTTGTAGATGCCCTGGATCAGCTTCGGCAACTCCGGGTCCGTCACGTTCGGCGCGAACTGCGCGTCATGCCACGGCACCGAGGCGTTGAACTTGTCCTTGTCCTTGAGCGGGTTGACGACCTCGTTCACCAGCGGCATCCCCAGCCTCGACACCTGCACCCAGTCGCCCGACGCGCTCTTGCGCTGCACTGCCGAGTACACGCCGACGATCGGCTGGCCCGGCTTGACCAGGGCCTTCGTCGGGATCTGCAGGGCCACCGACTGCACGTTGTAGCCGCGCAGCGTGTCGTTGCCGACCTCCTTGAGGTTCCCGCCGTACAGCAGGTCGAAGACGCGCAGGTCCAGGAAGAACGGGTCGTCGGCCTGCCCGGCGAACACCTGCGCCCCGCTCGACAGCGTCTTGACCGCCTGCTCCCGCAGCGTCCGGTAGTTGGGCATCGACGCCCGGCCGACGTTGGACGGCGCGACCGGCACGTGGGTCGCCAGCGTCCGGGTGGCGACCACCGCACCGGCCTTGCGGTGGATCAGCTTCAGGTCGTAGGTCTGCCGGAAGTTGAGGTTCGGGTCGACGAGGCTCTTCACCGGGCCGGTGTTGTAGAGGAACGTGTTCGGGTTCTGGAGGGAGTCCTTGAACTCGAACCGGTAGGTGAACTCCGGGAGCGAGTCGCCGTCGTTGTCGACGTTGATCTCGTACCGCGCGTCGTGGGCGAACTTGTAGAAGTTCGGGCCGCCGGCCGGCTCCTCGAACGGCAGGAAGTTGGCCACCAGCGTCGTCGTGTCCGGCTTGTCGGGGCTGACGAACGCGTAGACGTCGGTGTTGTCGTACTGCGGCTGCCCGGAGATGAGCGGGGCCTCGCGGTGGCTGGACGCGGTGGCGGCGCCGGGCCCGGAGCCGGCCAGGCCCGCCGCCGCGAGCGCGGCACCCGCCGTGAACAGCGCGGCGGCTTTGAGGTGGAACGATCGTGACATCGTTGGGTCCTTCTCGCGAGCCAGGCGGTGCCTCGTCCGGCACCGCTGATGTCACGCCTTCGTCGCCCTCTCCGGCCGCGGATTGGGTCATGACCGGATGGGGACAACATCCCAACGTTTTGAGCTTTTCCGGCGTCTCAGGCGTACTCCGCGCTCAGGGGAGCAGGCCCTCGCGTTCCAGGCGGCGGCCTAACTGGGCGAGGGCGCTGCGTATGCGGGACTTGGCCGTCCCCTCCGGGATCCCCAGGGCCGCGGCCACCTCCCGGTAGGTCAGCCCTCGGTAGTAGGCGAGTTCCAGAGCGTCGCGCATCGGCACGGGAAGCGACTTCAGCGACTCCTTCACCCGGCTCGCGAGCTCTCCGGCGAGCACCGCCTCGTCGGCCCCGCCCGCGGCGGGCGCGGGTTCGGGCTCGGGCAGCGGACGCCGGCGCCGGGCCTCGCGGCGCACCCAGTCGACCGCGCGGCGGTGCGCGAGCGTCGCGATCCACCCGCGCAGCGAGCCGCGTCGGGGGTCGAAGGCCAGTGGGCGCTCCCACAGGCCGGTGAACACCTCCTGCGTGACGTCGCGGGCCGCCTCCCGGTCGCCCGTGACCCGCCGCGCGAGCCCGTGCACCAGCGGCGCGTACAGGTCGTAGATCTCGCCGAGCGCCTGCTCGTCGCCCGCCGCGAGCCGGGCCCGCAGATCCTCGTCACCGGCGGGCGCCGGCCGGGGCGCGTCCACCGAACCACCACCCGTCCTTGACCGGCTCGCCGTGAATTGTCTCACCCGTGTGAGGGGCCGTGAATGACCTTCGTTCGGGACGGTCCAGCGTCTGAGGTGCGGCGCAGGTCCGGCGCCCGGATGGCCTTGTCCGGCCAAGCCGGTCGCCGGCGTGCCCCGCGTCCGGCGGACGCGGCGGTCCGTGCTCCGGGCAGCCTACGATCATTGGATGAGCGGTCTGTACGGCATCAGCGACCTGCACGTGGGATTTCCCGACAACCGCGCGTTCGTGGAGGGACTCCGGCCCGCGTCCGACGGCGACTGGCTCATCGTGGCCGGGGACGTCGGCGAGCGCTTCTCCGATGTCGAGTGGACGCTGCGGACCCTGGCCGGGCGTTTCGGCACGGTCGTCTGGGTGCCCGGCAACCACGAGCTGTGGACGACGAAGGACGATCCGGTAAGCCTGCGCGGCGAGGCACGCTACCGGCGGCTCGTCGAGATGTGCCGCGGCCTGGGCGTGCTGACGCCCGAGGACCCGTACCCGGTGTGGGAGGGCGAGGGCGGGCCGGTGACCGTCGCGCCCCTGTTCGTCCTCTACGACTACACGTTTCGGCCGGACGGCGCGTCCAACAAGGAGGAGGCCCTCAAGCTCGCGCGGGATGCCGGGATCGTGTGCACGGACGAGGTCTACCTGTACCCCGATCCGTACCCCACGCGGGACGCCTGGTGCGACGCGCGGATCGCCTACACCGAGCGCCGGCTCAAGGAGTTGCCGTCCGGCACTAGAACGGTCCTTGTCAACCACTGGCCGCTCATCCGCGAACCCACGCGTGTCCTCTGGTATCCGGAGTTCGCCCAATGGTGCGGCAGCGAGCGCACCGCCGACTGGCACGTCCGGTTCGGCGCCGTCTCCGTCGTGTACGGGCACCTGCACATCCCGCGCACGATCTGGGCCGACGGCGTGCCGCACGTCGAGGTCTCCGTCGGCTACCCGCGCGAATGGCGCAAGCGCGACACCGCGCCCGGAGGGCCCCGTCCCGTCCTGCTCGCGCGGGAGGACGCGTGATCGAACGGATCGTGCCGGCGGGCGTGGTCACGTCCGCCGCCTACGCCGACCCGCCCGAGGCCGTTCTGCTCCCCGAGGAGGAGCCGGCGGTCGCGCGTGCCGTCGACAAGCGCCGCCGGGAGTTCACCACGGTCCGCTGGTGCGCGCGCGAGGCGCTCGCCGGGCTGGGGATGCCGCCCGTCCCGATCACGCGGGGCGAGAAGGGCGCGCCGCGATGGCCCGAGGGCGTGGTCGGCAGCATGACGCACTGTGACGGTTACCGGGCCGCCGCCGTCGCCCGGGCCGCGGATGTCGCCGCGCTCGGGATCGACGCCGAGCCGCACGGCCCGCTGCCCGACGGCGTCCTTGACGCCATCGCCCGCGAGGAGGAGGCCCCGCTGCTGGAGGGGCTGCGCCGCGCATCCCCGGACGTGCACTGGGACCGGTTACTCTTCTGCGCCAAGGAGGCCGTCTACAAGGCGTGGTTCCCGACGGCACGCCGCTGGCTCGGCTTCGAGGACGCCTCTCTCGTCCTCGACCCGGCCGGTACGTTCACCGCGGAAATACTCGTCCCCGATGCGCCGTTCGCCGGTTTCGCCGGCCGTTGGACGACCGCCGACGGGCTGATCGCCGCCGCGATCACCGTCCCCGCCTAGCGCCCGCCGGGGTGCAGGCCGGCGGCGGCCAGCGCGAGCAGGCGGTTCGCGGTGGCGGCGTCGTCCTCGGTGGCCATCGCGATGGCGTTGGCCAGCCGGAGCACGTCGTTGAACTCGGCGCCCGCCGGGACCTCACCTGCCTTCTGCGCACGGGCGAACAACTCCTCGCCGCCGGTGCGCATCGCATGGCAGGCCGGGAAGAGTTCGGACCGCTCGTCCTTAAGCGTGACCATGACCGAGGCCGGCATCCCGCGGAACGCGGTGACCTGAGCGATGAAGGCGCGCAGCCAGGTCATCAGCGCCTCGCCCGGCTCGGGCGCCGTCAGCAGGTCGCGGGCGCGGGCGGCGAGGTCGTCGTAGACGCCGGCGAGCATGGCCTCCAGGAGGTCCTGCCGGGTGGGGAAGTGCCGGTAGAGGGTGCCGATCCCGACGCCGGCCAGCCGGGCGACGCCCTCCAGGGAGGCGTCGGCGCCGTCGCGCAGGAACATCTCCCGGGCTGCGGCGAGCAGGCGCGCGCGGTTGCGGCGGACGTCGGCGCGCTCGGGCCGGGCGGCGGGGGCCCGCGGTGTGTCGTCGGTGGTCACCTGGTCCTTCGGTCCTTCCTGGCGGGGGACGCGGACGCGTGGTTTGGAACGGTCCCCCGATAGTAGCGGGGATGCGCCGCGATCTCCGCAGGCCGGGAAGCCGCAAGCCCGCCGCGGGGTCGGGCATCCGCGGCGGGCTTGGGACGGGCGGTCAGGAACCGCCAGGTGCCATCGGCAGGTAGACGCGGCCGCCGGCGGCCTTGAACTCGTCCGCCTTCTCTCGCATTCCGGCGGACAGCGCCTCGTCCGTGCCCATGCCGTGCTCGTCGGCGTACCGGCGGACGTCCTGCGTGATCTTCATGGAGCAGAAGTGCGGCCCGCACATCGAGCAGAAGTGCGCGGTCTTCGCCGGGGCCGCCGGGAGCGTCTCGTCATGGAACGCACGGGCCGTCTCCGGGTCGAGGGAGAGGTTGAACTGGTCCTCCCACCGGAAGTCGAACCGCGCCTCCGAGAGCGCGTCGTCCCATGCCTGCGCGCCGGCATGGCCCTTCGCCAGGTCGGCGGCGTGGGCAGCGATCTTGTAGGCGATCACGCCGGCCTTGACATCGTCGCGGTCCGGCAGGCCGAGGTGCTCCTTCGGCGTGACGTAGCAGAGCATCGCGGTGCCGTACCAGCCGATCATCGCCGCCCCGATCGCCGAGGTGATGTGGTCGTAGCCGGGTGCGATGTCGGTGGTCAGCGGTCCGAGCGTGTAGAACGGCGCCTCGTCGCACCATTCCCGCTGGAGGTCGACGTTCTCCTTGATCTTGTGCATGGGGACGTGCCCGGGGCCCTCGTTCATCACCTGGTTGCCGAACTCGGCGGCGATCCGCGTCAGCTCGCCCTGCGTGCGCAACTCGGCGAACTGCGCCTCGTCATTGGCGTCGGCGATCGAACCCGGCCGCAGCCCGTCGCCGAGAGACCAGGTGATGTCGTAGGCGGCGAAGATCTCGCAGAGCTCGCGGAAACGCGTGTAGAGGAAGTTCTCCTCGTGGTGCGCCAGGCACCACGCCGCCATGATCGACCCGCCCCGCGACACGATCCCGGTCTTGCGGCGCGCCGTCAGCGGCACGTACGGCAGCAGCACCCCGGCGTGGACGGTCATGTAGTCCACGCCCTGCTCGGCCTGCTCGATGACCGTGTCGCGGAAGATCTCGAACGTCAGCTCGGCGGGGTCGCCGCCGACCTTCTCCACGGCCTGGTACAGCGGAACCGTCCCGACCGGGACGGGCGAGTTCCGCAGGATCCACTCCCGCGTGGTGTGGATGTCGCGGCCCGTCGACAGGTCCATGATCGTGTCCGCGCCCCACCGCGTCGCCCACGTCATCTTCTCCACCTCGTCCTCGATCGACGAGGCGACGGCCGAGTTGCCGATGTTCGCGTTCACCTTCACCAGGAAGTTCGAGCCGATGATCATCGGCTCGATCTCGGGATGGTTGACGTTGGCGGGCAGCACGGCCCGCCCGGCCGCGAGCTCGTCCCGGACGAACTCCGGTGCCACACCCTCGCGCAGCGCCACGAACTCCATCTCGGGCGTGATCTCCCCGCGCTGGGCGTAGGCGCGCTGGGTCACCGCCCCTCCCGATGCTCGGCGCGGCCGTCTCGGCGGGAACGCCGCCCGGTCGCGCAGCGGGTCACCGGAGCGGCGCCCGTCGTCCTCGGGCCGCACCGCCCGCCCCTCGTAGGCGACGGTGTCGCCGCGCTCGGCTATCCACGCGTCCCGCAACGCGGGCAGCCCTCGGCGCACGTCCGTCTCATGTGACGGGTCGGTGTACGGCCCCGACGTGTCGTACAGGACGACGGCGTCGCCGTTGGTCAGCGGCACCTCCCGCATGGGCACACGCAGGTCAGGTCTCGAACCCTGGAGGAACGTCTTGCGGGCAGCGGAAACCACAGTTTCGGTCATACGACTCGATCTCTCCCTACGCCGGCATTACCCGGTCAGGTTCCAGCGGTCAGCAGCCGTCCCAGCCGCTATCTCAGCCCGGTTCGCCGGGCCCCCGCGATCTGTCGTGCCCGACCGTAACCCGCCGCACCCCCATTGCCGCAACCGTCGCCCATGGGGTAAGGGCCCGCCATTCCCGAAGATCTTCGAAATCACAAGGCCCAGGAGTCCGGCTCGCGCGCCCGCATCAGGATTTCGTCCACCGTCTCCTGAGGCGTCTGGTCGGACGTGTCGAGCCACAGGCCGATGCGGGGCGTCTCCGTCCGTAGTCCCTTGTCGAGCAGGTCGATCGTCCACGCGTCGTAGGCGTCCTTGCCTCTGGCCTCTTCGCGGGCCGCGACCGCCTCCGGCCGCGGGGCGAGGACCACGACGAACAGTGGCCGTCCCTCGATGAGATCGGCCATCTCGGAAAGGTGCTCGCCGAGGACGACGTCCTGCGCGACCACGGTGAACCCCTCACGGAAGTAGGCGTCGCACGTGCGGGCCGTCAGCCGGTGCCGCAGGCGGAGCTGCCGAACGGCCTCATCGGACGGATCCGGAGTCATGTCCGCCCGCCCGCCCACCACCATCCGTCGGAAGACATCGCCCCGCACATGCACCGAGCGGGGGAGCCGCTCCGCGAGCACCTGCGCGACGGTCGACTTCCCGGACGCCTGGATTCCGGTGATGAGGAAGATCCCCTTCATGGGGTACCTCCCGCGATCGTGCCGAGAATCTGCTGTGGCGTGCTCCTGTTAGGGGCCGACGGTTCGCGATGCACATCGGCGACGGTACCGGTGACGAGCAGGTGCTGGCCGCGAACCCCCAGCAGATGACCAGGAGGAAGGGTGAGCCCGCCGAGCATTCCGAGGATGGCCTGCGCCCGCGGACAGGGGCGGGTGCAGGAGAGGGATCCGGTCGGGGAGGATGGGGGCGTGGTGACGGTCCCCCGGGTGAGCGGTCAGGTCAGGGACGCGCTGGCGGCGACGGTGCTCGCCGGGTGCGCGGCGGTCGCGGCGACGATATGGCCCGAGATGCGTTCGCTGGACGCGCTGGGCGTCCTCCTTCTGGTCAGCGTGCACGCCCCGCTGGCAGTGCTGCGGCGGTGGCCGGGCAGGGCGTTGGCGGTCCTGGTCGTCCTGGCGCTGCCGTATCACCTGCTGCAGTACCAGCATCACGCGCTGGTACCCGCCGAGGTGATCGCCCTGTTCGGGTACGCGGTGCTCGGACGGCGGGTCCGGGTCGTGCTCAGCGTGGTCGTGCTCTTGCTGCTGACGTGCGTGGTCGGGATGGCGATGCGCGCGGGCGGCAGCAGCGTCCGGGAGCAGATCGCGGTGATCGAGGGCGTCGTCGCGATCGCCATCGCCGTGCAGGTGTGGCGGAGCCACCGTGCCCGCGTCGCGGCGATCACCGAGCGGGCCGAGCGGGCGGAGCGGACGCGGGACGAGGAGGCGCGACGGCGCGTCGCCGAGGAACGGCTCCGGATCGCACGGGACCTGCACGACCTCCTCGCGCACAGCATCACCGTGATCGGCGTGCAGGCCGGCGCGGCGGCGCACCTCGTCCGCGGGGATCGTCCCATGGACCGCGCGGAGCTCGGCGAGGCGCTGGCCTCGATCGCCGCCACCTGCCGGGACGCGCGGACGGAATTGCGCGGGACCCTCCAGGTCCTGCGGGGCACCGACGACGGGCCGCGGGAGGTCCTGCCGGGCGTCCAGGGGATCGCCGATCTCGTGGAGGCGGCGCGCGCGGCGGGCCTCACCGTCACGCTGGACGACGGCGGGATCGGGACGCTGCCGCCGGAGGTGGGCGTCGCCGCCTACCGGATCGTCCAGGAGGCGCTGACCAACGTTGTCAAGCACGCCGCCGCCAGCACCGTCGCGGTCGACCTGACCCGGGACGCGGGCGGGCTCGTCGTCCGGGTCGCCGACGACGGGCGCGGGACGGCAGGGGGAGCACCGGAGGGGTTCGGGGTGCTCGGGATGATCGAGCGGGCGCGCAGCGTCGGCGGGACCCTGGACGCAGGCGTCCGGGACGGCGGCGGGTTCGCCGTCACCGCCTTCCTGCCCGTCGCGGATGCGGATGTGGAGTCCGTCACCCCCCGCTGAGGCCGTGCAGGAAGAGCAGCCCACAAAGGCTGGACGCCGACCCGACCTCGCCGCGGGCGGCCAGGTCCGGGACGTCCGCCAGCGGAACCCACTCGATACGTTCCGCTTCCACGTCGGTGGGCTCGCCGATCCGCTCGGCTCCGTCCGCCCGGTAGATGTGGTGAATACCGTCGTGAACGCCGGGTGACGGCGGAATCTCCAGGATGCGGCGCAGCGGCCCCGCACGGTGGCCGGTCTCCTCGACGAGCTCGCGTGCGGCCGCCTCGGCGGAGTCCTCGCCGTCCTCGACCCGCCCGCCCGGGATCTCCCAGCCCCAGCGGTCGGTGATGAAGCGGTGCCGCCAGATGAGCAGTGCCCGTGAGCGGCCGTCGACCGCGATGACGCCCGCGGCGGGACGCACCCGCAGGAGATGGTGGTCGAGGCGCCGACCGTCGGGGAGCTCGACGTCGGCCAGCCGCACGTTCATCCAGGGGCTGTCGTAGATCGACCTTTCCCCGTGCACAGTCCATCGCATGCCCTGGACGCTATCGGGGGCTTTCCAACCCTTACCGGTAGGGTCAGGATCAAGGGGGACGCAGGGAGGCGAGCTCGTCGGTGAGTGCTGTGGCGGGACAAGACCGGATCTTGACGGTGCCCAACGTCCTGAGCCTGGCGCGGCTCCTGGGCGTCCCGCTGTTCCTGTGGCTCGTCCTGATCGAGGCGGACTGGTGGGCGCTCGGCCTGCTGGTGTTCGCCGGACTCTCGGACTGGCTGGACGGGAAGCTGGCGCGCGCGCTGAACCAGACCAGCAAGCTCGGCATGGTGCTCGACCCGGCCGCGGACCGCCTCTACATCTTCGCCACGCTCGTCGGCCTCACGATCCGCGACATCATCCCGCTGTGGCTGGTGGTCCTGCTGGTCGCCCGCGAGGTGGCGATCACCCCGATCGCACCGATCGTCCGGCGGCTGGGATACGGGGGGACGCTCCCCGTCCATTTCATCGGCAAGGCGGCCACGCTCTGCCTGCTGTACGCCTTCCCGCTGCTGCTGCTGGGAGACCATGACGGCGCAGCGGCGACAACTGCGAAGGTCATCGGTTGGTCCTTCGCCATCTGGGGAACGGCTCTGTATTGGTGGGCGGCCGTCCTCTACTGGACCCAGACGCGGCGACTGGTGCTGGCCGGCCGCGCCGCACCCCCGGCCTCCGCGCCGGTTTCCGCGCCGGACCCGGGCGTACCGCCCGGACCGGCCGCCGTGCCGGACCCGGGGGGACCGCCCGCCGCGGACCCTGCCGGGCGGCGATCAGAAGGGAGCTGAGAACCCCCCATGAAGGCCGTCGTGATGGCGGGGGGCGAGGGGACGCGGCTGCGTCCGATGACCGCCAACCAGCCCAAGCCGCTCCTGCCACTGGTCAACCGGCCGATCATGGAACATGTGCTGCGCCTGCTCAAGCGGCACGGGTTCAGCGAGACCGTCGTCACCGTCCAGTTCCTCGCGGCGCTGATCCGCAATTACTTCGGCGACGGCGAGGAGCTCGGCATGTCGCTGAGCTACGCGACGGAGGAGATCCCGCTCGGCACCGCCGGCAGCGTCAAGAACGCCGAGGAGGCCCTGCGCGACGACCGGTTCCTGGTGATCTCCGGGGACGCCCTCACCGACATCGACCTGACCGACATGGTGCGCTTCCACCAGCGCAACGGCGCCCTGGTCACCATCGGCCTGAAACGCGTCCCGAACCCCCTCGAATTCGGGATCATCATCGTGGACGACGCGGGCCGCGTGCAGCGGTTCCTGGAGAAGCCCACGTGGGGCCAGGTCTTCTCCGACACCGTCAACACCGGCATCTACGTCATGGAGCCGGACGTCCTCGACCACGTCGCGGCGGGCGAGGTCGTCGACTGGTCCGGCGACGTCTTCCCCCGGCTTCTCGCCGACGGCGCGCCGCTGTTCGGATACGTCGCCGACTGCTACTGGGAGGACGTCGGCACCCACGAGAGCTACCTGAAGGCGCAGGCCGACATGCTGTCGGGGCAGGTCGGCATCGACCTCGGCGGGTTCGAGATGTCCCCGGGCGTATGGGTCGCCGAGGGCGCCGAGGTGGACGCCGAGGCCGTGCTGAAGGGCCCGCTCTACATCGGCGACTACGCCAAGGTCGAGGCCGGCGTCGAGCTCCGGGAGTACACCGTCCTCGGGAGCAACGTGGTGGTGAAGGAAGGCGCGTTCCTGCACCGGGCGATCGTCCACGACAACGTGTTCGTCGCACCGTCCACGAACCTTCGCGGCTGCGTGATCGGCAAGAACACCGACATCATGGCCGGCGCCCGCGTCGAGGAGGGCGCCATCGTCGGCGACGAGTGCGTCATCGAGGCGGAGGCGTACGTCTCCAGCGGCGTGAAGGTCTACCCCTTCAAGACGATCGAGGCCGGCGCCGTCGTGAACACCAGCGTGATCTGGGAGTCGCGCGGGCAGCGCAACCTGTTCGGCCCCCGCGGCGTGTCCGGCCTGGTCAACGTGGAGATCACCCCGGAGCTCGCGGTGCGTCTCGCCAGCGCCTACGCGACGACCCTGAAGAAGGGCACCACCGTCGTCACCGGGCGGGACGCCTCGCGTGCCGCCCGCACCCTCAAACGCGCCGTGATCAGCGCGCTGACCGCCAGCGCCATCGACGTTCAGGACCTGGAGGCCACCCCGCTGACCGTCGCCCGCTTCGAGACCGGCCGCGCCGACTGCGTGGGCGGCATCTACATCCGCACCACCCTCGGCGACCCGCAGGGCGTGGACATCATCTTCCTCGACGCGGACGGCGCCGACCTGTCCCAGGCGGCGCAGCGCAAGCTGGAGCGGGTCTTCGGCAGGCAGGAGTACCGGCGCGCGTTCCCCGGCGAGATCGCCGAGCTGACCTACCCTCCCCGCGTCGTGGAGACCTACACCCGCGACCTGCTCCGCCGGGTGGACATCAGCGGCGTACGCGAGGCCGGACTGAAGATCGTTTTGGACTGCGCGGGCGGCACCGCGTCCCTCGTCCTGCCGAACCTTCTCGGCAAGCTCGGGGTGGAGGTCCTGACCCGCAACAACCGGCTGGACGAGGCCAACCCCACCGAGACCCTCGCCGAGCGGATGCGCGACCTGGAACGCCTCGGCGGGCTCGTGTCGTCCTCCCGCGCCGCCTTCGGTGTCCGGTTCGACCCGGTGGGGGAGCGCATCTCCCTCGTGGACGAGAACGGCGAACTGGTCGGCGACGACCGGGCGCTGCTCGTCATGCTCGACCTCGTCGCCGCCGAGCGCCGTGCCGGCCGCGTGGCGCTCCCGGTCACCACGACCCGGGTCGCGGAGCAGGTCTGCCGCTTCCACGGCGTCCAGGTCGAGTGGACCTCCACGTCCCAGGACGTCCTCACCAAGGCCGCCGCCCGGCCTGACGTGATCTTCGCGGGGGACGGGCGCGGCGGTTTTCTGATGCCCGAGTTCAGCGGCACCGTCGACGGTATCGCCGCGTTCATCCGTCTCGTCGGCCTCGTCGCGAGGACCCGCCTGACGCTCTCCCAGATCGACCGCCGGATCCCCGACGCGCACCTCCTCCGCCGTTCCGTTCCGACCCCCTGGGCGGCGAAGGGCAGCGTGATGCGCCACGTGGTCGAGGCCGCCTCCGCCCGCACCGTCGACACCACCGACGGTGTCCGCGTCGTCGAGGACGACGGCCGCTGGGTCCTCGTGCTCCCCGACCCGGCGGAGGCAGTGACCCATCTGTGGGCCGAGGGGCCCGACGAGGATGCCGCCCAGGAACTCTTGGAGGAATGGGCCACCGTAGTAGAACGCGCGGGCACGTAACCCGCACCGCCGGCGGTCACCCTCCATGACCATTGCCTCACAGCACCTCTTGTCGCCCTGCCCTCAACCCCCACAGTGCCCAGCGGCGAAGCCCCTTGGTGCTCTGTGACCGATCCCCGGAAGTGCCCTGCGGCGAAGCCTCGTGGTGCCCTGTGGCTGATCCCCGCAGTGCCCTGTGGCCAAGGCCTGGCGGTGCCCTGCGGCGAAGCCCCGTGGTGCCCAGTGACCGACCCCCGCGGTGCCTGCGGGCAAGCTCTGCGGTACGCACTGCCAATGCCCGGCTTGTACCGCGTGGTGGAGCCGACTAGCACCGTTCGCGGGGTTTCAGCCCGTCCGGGAAGGGCGCGCTGTCGGCGTAGGTGGCGTCCAGGAACGTGACGAGCCGTTCGACGTCGGCGACGTTCGAGACCAGGCCGAGCGAGGCGCGGATGGCGCCGCCGGTGGGCAGGCCGAGCAAGCCCAGGTAGTCGTCGAGCGTGTGCAAGCTGTGGCTCGCGGTGCTGCGCAGGGCCCGCTCGGAGATCTCGAACGCGCCCTCCCCGGCACCGGGGTTGCAGAAGCAGCCGGTGCGGACGGAGATTCCGGCGGCGGCGGTGTCGCGGGCGATGATCCGCTCGTCCACGATCCGGCCGCGGCGGTCGAGGACGTTGAAGGCGACCGTGCCGCCGCGGCGATGGGTGTCGTCCGGACCGTACAAAAGGATCATGGGTGAGCCGTCGGTGTGGCGCAGGTCGGCGAGGCGGTGCAGGAGCCAGGACGTCAGGCAGCGGACGCGCCGGTGGATGAGGTCCATGCCGATGCCGCCGACCCAGTCGATCCCGAACTGCACGTCCGGGATGGACAGGAAGTTGAGGGTGCCGTCCTCGAACGCCGTCTCGTCGGGAGCCAGGACGTGCCAGCCGCCGAGCGCGCTCACCGCCTGGATCGTCCCGCCGGCGAACCAGGGGCGGTGGAGCCGGGCCAGCGCGGCGCGCCGCGCGACCAGCGCGCCGACGCCGGTCGGGTAGCCGAACACCTTGTACCAGCTCACCGGGACGAAGTCGGCACGGACCTCGCTCAGGTCCAGGCGGTTGGCGGGGACGAACGCCGCCGCGTCCAGCAGCACGTCGTAGCCGTGTTCCTGCGCGAGAGCGACCCAGTCCAGCGGGTGCTGGACGCCGGTGAAGTTGCTCTGCGCCGGGAACACGAACAGGCCCCGGCGCCGTTCGAGCGCGGCGCGCACCTCCGGTTCGGGGACGCGGAGCTCCGGCCGGCGCACCGGAAGGTGGACGACCTGCGCGCCGCGGGCCCTGGCGAACTCCCGGATCCCGTTCACGGAGTTGTGGTTGTCGCCGGTCAGGACGAGCCGCACGCCGCGCCGGAACGGATACGCCTCGCCCACGAGCCGGCACGCCCCGGTGGCGTTCGCCGTGAAGATCACCGCGTACTCGTCCGGCGAGGCGTTGAAGAAGCCGAGGATCGCCGCCCGCGCCTGGTCGACCAGGGCCGTGGACGCGCTGGACGTCGGGTTCTCCGAATGCGGGTTGCCGAAGCACGTGCCGCCCAGCCGTTCGAAGTGCGCACGAAGCTGTGCCTGCGCCGCGACTCCCGCGCCGGTGTAGTCGAGGTAGACCTGGCCCTGCTCGTCCAGATGCCGGTACTCGGTCGCGCGGAGCTCGTCGAGCCGCCCCGTGCTGGCATAGTCAGGATGGACGGCCGGCATTGCGCCGACCCGAAAATCGGACATTGCTACCCCCGAGAGCGAAACCGCCACACGCCCTAGAAGAACGGTCCAAAATCGAATGGTTTCCCGCAAGAGGGCGCACTGTCCTTTTTCGGCCGGTTAGCCTACGTTTGGTGTCCTGCGCGTTAGAACGAGCGCTGTGGCCGCGAGGAACAGCACCGCGAAACCCGCGAGCAAGGCCCAGTCGACGGCGACGGCACGGGAAAAGCTGTCACCGTACGAGGCGAGCAGGGGAGGGCCCAGCGGAGACCGTCCGGACCCCCAGAGTCGTTCCACGCCGAGGCTGTGGCCGAGCCCCTCGAACGCCCAGCGGTTGGACATGGCGTAGCTCAGCCACCGGCCAGGAGCCGCCATCTCCGGCACGGGCAGGATCGCTCCCACGAACAGAACCTGCGGGAAGCACAGCATGGGCAACGCCATCGTCGCCTGCGCCGGATCGGTGACGGCGGCCGATACCAGCAGCCCGAGCGCCAGCGCGGCCAGCGAGCAGAGCAGCAGCGTGACGAACAGCGCCCCGTAGGTCTGCCACCCCGCCGGGGGCAGCCGGTCGAGCGCCCGCAGTACCCCGAGCATCAGCGCGTCCACGACGGCCAGCAACGGCAGCAGGACGGCCACCTTGGCCAGTACATACGGCCCGATCCCCAGCCCTTGCCGCCCTGCCCCTCGCCGCCAGAGCCTCCGCCGGCGCCCCCCGCGCCCGCCCGATGGGCCAAGGGCCTGGGCCCCGTTCGCCGACACGCCGTTGCCTGTCGCCCCGTGGGGGGCGGCCCGGGCTCTCGCCGTTGCGTTGTGGGCTGGAGAGTGGCCTGGCCGTTTCGCCGGTCGCTGGCCGGTGAATCTCTCGCGTCGCAGAACCGGTAGCTCCGTGCATATCTGCAGAAGTCCGTAGGTCAGCCCGAAGAAGAATCCGCCGAAGGCGATCCAGAAGAGGATCATCACCGTCGAGCCGGGGCTCGGTGACGCGGGGGAGAACGCCCCCGGGCGGAACAGGACCGCGAACATCGCCAGCACCATGAGCGGCGACCCGGCGAGCACGGCCAGCGTGAGCCGGTTCCGCGTCAGAAGGTCGATGTTGCGTCTGGTGAGCAGGACCCACTGGGCAAGGGCGCCGATCCCCGGCCCCGCCGCCTCTCTCGGTGCCTCGAAGCGGCCCGTCCAGTCGTGTGCTGCCTCCCCGGTCTCGGCCAGACGCAGGTAGATGTCCTCGATCCCGTCGGTCTGAAACTCCTCCATGGCCTCATCAGGGGAGCCGTAGAACGCCAGCCGCCCGTCCGGCGCCAGGACGGCCACCCGGTCGCACACGGCGACGTCCGGCGGATGGTGCGTGGTGACCACGACCGTCGTCCCGGCGTCGGCGAGGCCGCGCAGCAGCCGCATCAGGTCGGCCGCCGTTCCGGGATCAAGGCCCGAGGTCGGCTCGTCCAGATAGAACACGCGCGGTCTCGTCAGCAGCTCGACCGCGATGCTCGCCCGTTTCCGCTCACCACCGCTGAGCGCGCCCACACGCTGCCCCGCGCGTCCGGTGAGCGCCAGCGCCTCCAGCACCTCGTCCACGGCCTTCTCGGCCTGCTCCTGCGGCGTTCCCGCGGGCAGCCGCAGCCCCGCCGCGTACCGCAGTGTGCGCCGCAGCGGCATCTCCATGTGGACGATGTCGTCCTGCGGGACGTACCCGAGCCCGCCGCCGCCCCCGTCATGATGGATCTCGCCCTCCGCCGGCGGACGCAGGCCCGCGATGGCGTCCAGCAGCGTCGTCTTTCCCGCCCCGCTCCCGCCGATGATCGCGACGAGCTCGCCGCTCCCGATCGTCAGCGACACGTCCCGCAGCGTGCGGCGCCCACCGTCCACCCGCTGCCCGACTCCACGCACCTCGATCATGCCGGCCGCTCCCCCCGGATTCCGCGCCCTCCCCGAGCGCCCGCCCCTCCGAAAACGATGAACGACCCGTCCCCCGAAGTCCAGGCGCCTCGAACATGTGGATAACTTCGAGATCATTTCCCGTGATCGGGCCGGCGGGGGCGACGGCCGCGTCTCCGGTCCGGTTGGTCCCGGTCTGGCAGGGCGTGCTCAGGATCATGTGAGGGGAGCGAAGAGCGGCGGCGGGGGGTTAGTCCACGGCGGCGTCCTCAGGGGTGCCCGCCGCGATCTCGGCCAGGACGGTCAGGGCCCGAGCGAGGGTCTCGGAAGGCGGGGAGGCCAGCCCGAGGCGGACCGCCCGTGGGGCCGCGGCGGATCCGACGACGAACGCGGCGGCAGGGGTGACGGCGAGGCCCCGCCTGCCGGCGGCCGCGACGAAGGTCTCCGCGCGCCAGGGCGCCGGGAGATCCCACCAGCAGAAGTACGAGGACGGATCAGACCGGACGGCGAACCCCGCGAGACGCTCGGCGGCGATCCGCTGGCGGGACGCGGCGTCCGCGCGCTTGACGTGGCCGACGGCCTCGACCGTCCCCTCGGTGATCCAGCCGGACCCCGCTTCCAGCGCGAACCCGGCCGGCGCCCAACCGCCCGACCGCAGCGCGGCGGCGACGCGTCCGGCCAGCGGCGGGGGAACGACCGCGAAGCCAAGGCTCAGCCCGGGCGCGAGACGCTTGGAGAGGCTGTCGATCAGCACTGTGCGCGCCGGGGCGAGGGACGCCAGCGGTGCCGGCCCGTCCGCGAGCATGAACGCCCAGATGCGATCCTCGATCGCGTACAGATCCAGGCGGTGCAGCGTGGCGGCGAGTGCAGCGCGCCGCTGCCAAGGCATCGTCGTCCCGTAGGGATTGTGCAGCGTCGGCTGTACGTAGACGGCGCCAAGAGGTGCCTTCCTGTGCGCGTCCGCGAGGGCGTCGGGGCACAGGCCGTCCTCGTCCATGGGGAGGGGCACCAGTGTGACGCCGAGTCGTGAGGCGATGCCCTTGATCACCGGATAGGTGAGGCTCTCGACCCCGAGCCGCCCACCCGGTGGCACGAGCGCGGCCACCGCGCCGGCGATGGCCTGGCGGCCGTTTCCCGCGAACAGAACGCCCGGCGGCGCCGGTTTCCATCCCGGCGCGTCCAGCAGCGACGCCGCGGCCTCCCGGGCTCGCTCAGTGCCCTTCACACCGATGGGACCGAGTGCCGCGTGCAGGATGTCCGGACGCAGGATGCGTTCCAACCCCGCGGCGAGGAGCGCGCCCTGCTCCGGCACCACGGGGTAGCTGAGTTCGAGATCGACCCGCGCGTCCGAGGGTTCGGCCAGTGCGGGGGACGGCGGTTTCTCCGCCGCCCGGACGAACGTTCCGCGCCCCACCTCGCCGACCACGAGTCCTCGCTTGGCGAGTTCCTGATAGACCCGGCTCGCCGTGGAGGCGGCGATGCCTCTGGCACGGGCGAACGCGCGTTGCGGGGGGAGGCGTTCGCCCGGTCGGAGCCGCCCGGCCCTGATGTCGGCGGCCACCATGTCGGCCACGCGCCGGTAGTCGTCCAAGCACCTGCCCCAATCCCCTAATTGCACCGAGAGCAAAGTTATTATTGCACCGAGATGCTTCGACTTCTACCATCGGTGCGAATCGGAGACAGGAGTGCAATGATTTCGCTCGCCGCCATGACCGGTATCGCCCTCGTGGCCCTCGGGATGGTTCTCTCGCCCGGCCCCAACATGGTCTATCTGGTGTCGAGGTCCGTGACGCAGGGCCGCCGCGCGGGATTCATCTCGCTCGGCGGTGTCGCGGCCGGGTTCGTGGTCTTCGTCGTGGCCGTGACCGCGGGGATCACGACCGTGTTCAGCCTCGTCCCGTCCCTCTACACGGCGATCAAACTGGGCGGAGCGCTCTACCTGCTCTGGCTGGCCTGGCAGGCCGTTCGGCCGGGCGGCCGGTCCGCGTTCGAGGCGAAGGAACTCGCGCCCGACAAGCCGCTCCGGCTGTTCACCATGGGACTCGTGACCAACCTGCTCAACCCGAAGATCGCCATCGTGTACGTGTCGCTGCTGCCTCAGTTCGTCGATCCGGACCGCGGGCACGTGGCCCTGCAGAGCCTCCTGCTGGGACTCACCCAGATCGTCGTCGCGGTGACGGTGAACGCCCTCATCGTCGTCGGCGCCGGTGGCATCGCCGGCTTCCTCACTCGCCGTCCCGCCTGGCAGCGGGTCCAGCGCTACATGATGGGCTCCGTCCTCGCCGCGCTCGCGCTTCACGTCGGCTTCGACCGCTCCCGCGCCGTTGCCTGACCGGCCGATGGCCGCCTGTAGGGCCTTTTCGTCGCTCCTTGCCATGATGGGCCGGTGATCGCACGAGACGACGGACCGGAATCTCCTGAACCGGCTGCCCCAAAAGCGGACGGCAAGAAGCCTGTCAACAGCGCGGCTGAGGCTGGCGGGCCGCGGAGTGCTGGGCCGCGGAGTGCTGGGCCGCGTGCCGGGCAGGGGAGTGCCGGGCCGGGCACGAGGGGATGGCTGAGGCCGGACGCGTCCATGTCCCTGCTGCTCGACCTGTTCGCCGGGAAGCTGCTCGACCCCGGATACGCGGAGGCCGCCGCACGGCGAGGCACCGCCGGGGAGACAACGTCCCGGAAGGGGCGGCTCGGGGGCGGCGGTGTCCTGCTCGTCCTGCTCCTGGTGGGTGTCCTCCTCGCCGTGGCCGGGGCTGAGGTGCGCCGTAGCGAGCCCGTGGCGGCCGAGCGTCGTGCGGGGCTCATCGAGGAGATACATCTCCGCACGGGCGAGACGGACGCCCTCCAGCGCCGTCTCGACCGGCTGCGGACCGAGACCGAGCGCCGGCGCGCCGCCGCTCTGGCGCGCAGCGACGCCGGCCGGCGTGCCCGGCAGCGACTCGCCGAGGCGCGGGCGGCCGCGGCGGGCGCCCCCGCGGCCGGATCCGGCCTGGTCATCACACTGGACGACGCCCCGCACGAGGGGGCCGAGGGCGATGGCGGGCATGGCCCGGCTGCCGGCCGGGTCTATGATCAGGACCTCCAGATGGTGGTGAACGGCCTCTGGGCGGCCGGTGCCCGCGCCATCGGGATCAACGGCCAGCGGATCACGCCGGTGACGGCGATCCGCACCGCCGGCGAGGCGGTCCTCGTCGACTACCGGCCGCTGCGCGCTCCGTACGAGGTGTCCGCGCTGGGCAGGTCCCACGAGCTGAAGGACGCCTTCGCCGGCTCCGACGCGGACCGGTGGCTGCGGCGGCTCCAGGAGCGCTACCGGATCGGCTATGGCATGCGCGCATCGGACCAGGTGCGTCTACCGGCGGCCGCCGGTCTCCGGCTACGGTACGCCGCGCCGCAGGAGGGGCGATGAGGACGAGCGGGGGAGGGGGGACGGAACGGTGATCGCGCTGATCGGGCTGGCGATCGGGGTGACGCTCGGCTTCATGCTGGAGCCGACCGTGCCGCTGTGGCTGCAGCCGTACCTGCCGATCGCCATCGTCGCCGCGTTGGACGCCATGTTCGGCGGGGTCCGGGCCCGGCTTGAGGGGATCTTCGACGAGAAGGTGTTCGTGGTCTCCTTCGTCAGCAACACCATCATCGCCGCGCTGATCGTGTTCCTGGGCGACCAGCTCGGGGTCGGCTCGCAGCTGTCGACCGGCGTCGTGGTCGTCCTCGGCATCCGCATCTTCTCCAACGCGGCGGCCATCCGGCGAAAGCTGTTCGGCGCATGACCGAGTTCGACGAGAGCCCCGAACGCCCGCACGCCGATGGCGACGTTCCGACAAAGAAGGATCGGCCAGAACCGTCCTCTGCATCCCTTGCGGAGCCGGCCGGCGAAGGCGTCCCGGAAAGCGTTGAGAGGCCGTCGGGATTCGCAGTGGTAATGGGGTTGCTGCGGCCCCGCGTTTCGTGGGGGCAACTCGTCGGGGGAGTGCTCTGTCTCGTTCTGGGGTTCGCAGTCGTCGCGCAGGTGCAGACGAACAACCGGGACACGACATTCGCCACGGCGCGCCAAGACGAGCTCGTGGGGATTCTGGCCGATCTGGGGCAGCGATCGGAACGGCTCAGGGGAGACCTGCGCGACCTTGAGGAGACTAAAGCCGGGCTGGAACGTGATGCCGAAGGCGGCACGGCTCTGGAGGAGGCGCGCAAGCGGGCGACCATCTATGGCCTTCTGGCGGGCACGTTGCCCGCCGAGGGGCCCGGAGTGGAGGTGACGATCGATGACCCGAAGCGGGGGATGCGAGCCCTCCACCTGCTGGACGCCTTGCAGGAGTTGCGCGACGCCGGCGCTGAAGTAGTACAGGTCAACGACGTGCGCGCGGGCGTCGACACCTACTTCCTAGACGAGCAGGGCGGCGTGCAGGGCGGCGTGCAGGTGGACGGGAGGCCCCTCCAGGCGCCGTACCGGTTCCTGGCCATCGGCGACCCTCACACGATGACCACGGCGCTCAACATCCCAGGCGGTGTGGTGAAGACACTGCAGGGTGTCGGGGCCGTCGTGTCGATTACCCCGCGCGCGAGGATCGCCGTTCGCGCGATACGGTCGTCCTAGAGGGAGATGGGGAAGCGGTAAACCCGGGGTCCGGCCAGGCGTCGCGATCGGCGGCCGTCCGCGCGGCGGCGTAGACCGGCGATCACCGGCGAATGTAGTTTGGGGCAGTCGGCTCACCGTTCCAGTTGACCCCTCGGGTAATACCCGCGTAAGTTGCGGCGACCGTCGTGTGAGCGGGCGGTGAGATGGACCGTGGTCGGGGGCGGGTCCCCGGCGTGGGTTGGTTGATGGATGCGCGTGGCGCAAGCGGCTTCCGCGGCAGCGGGGCGTCCGCGGGTGGCACGCCGATGGTAGGAGGCCGAGCCGATCGATGCCGAGCGTCTACTGCACGCAGTGCGGTCACGCCAACCCGGATGATGCCCGCTTCTGCTCGAACTGCGGCACTCCGCTGAACCGGAGTTCACCGTCGCCGTTGCCTCCCCGGGAGTCACCCGGCGAGTCCACCTCGACGATCTCCATCGGCGGGTTCGAGGCCCTGGACGGAGACCAGGGCGCCGAGGAGCCGGTCGGGCCCGAGCAGGTCGCCGTGGAGGCGCTGCCCCCCGGGACGGCGCTGCTGGTGGTCAAGCGCGGCCCGAACGCCGGCAGCCGCTTCCTGCTCGACAAGGACCGCACGTCCGCGGGCCGCCACCCCGAGAGCGACATCTTCCTGGACGACGTCACCGTGTCCCGCCGTCACGCCGAGTTCGCCCGACAAGGAGGCGTGTTCTCTGTGCGCGACGTAGGCAGCCTTAACGGCACCTATGTCAACCGGCAGCGGATCGACCAGGCTGGCCTATCCGGCGGCGACGAGGTGCAGATCGGCAAGTTCCGGCTGGTCTTCCTGACCAATCCGCAACACGGCTGACCGGTACCGGGACGGAGCGCCAGCGAGTGGAGGCCGCCGGTCGGCGTACTTGCCGTTGGACCCCTCCGGAGACACCATTGACGGGATCGCCCGCCCGCCGCCGGGCGGCGGAGGGGGGCACGGGGTCGCGGCCACGAGGGGAGGGGCCATGAACGCGCAGCCAGCCCGGTCCCTGATGACGATCGGGGACGTGCTCGGCCTGCTCAGGCCCGACTTCCCCGACATCACGATCTCCAAGATCCGGTTCCTGGAGTCCGAGGGCCTGGTCGAACCGCAGCGCAGCCCGTCCGGCTACCGCAAGTTCGCCTCCTCCGACGTGGAGCGGCTCCGGTTCGTGCTCACCGCGCAGCGCGACCACTACATGCCGCTGCGCGTGATCCGGCAGCATCTGGAGGCCCGGGACCGCGGAGAGGCGGTCCCGCCGCTCGGCGCCCGCCGCGCCGGATCGGGAACGGAGCCCGCCCGCCGCCCCCGCACGCTCGTGGCGGCCGACACGACCGCGGACGAGCCCGCCGTCCGGTTGACCCGCCGCCAGCTCCTGGACGGGGCCGGGATCGACGAGGAACTGCTCGCCCGGCTGGAGGAGTACGGCCTCGTCCGCCGTACCGGCGCCCACTATCACGGCGAGGATCTCGCTATCGCGCGCGTGGCCGCCGCGCTCGGCGGGTTCGGCTTCGAGGTCCGGCACCTGCGGGCCGTGAAGGCGGCCGCCGACCGCCAGGTCGGGCTGATCGAGCAGATGGTCGCTCCCCAGCTGCGCCGCCGCAGCCCCGTCGCGCACGAGCAGGCCGCCGAGACCGCCCGTGAGATCGCCGCGCTGTCGGTGCGGCTGCACGCGGCGCTCGTCTCCACCGGACTCCGCGAAAGCCTCGACCCCTGATCATGCGGGCCGTGGAGTATTTTGCCGCCCCGGCCGTGCCACGGGGTGTCCGATGCGGGGTGTACGTTGGCTACATGGTTCGGTCAGGAATCGGTCCGGCGCACGTGGTGACCGAGACAGCGAGAACCAGCAGGGAGCCGCAGTGAAGCAGATGGAGGTCGTCGGCGTCCGGGTCGAGATGCCCTCCAATCAGCCGATCGTCCTGTTGAAGGAGACGGAGGGCGACCGGTACCTGCCCATCTGGATCGGGGCGGTCGAGGCGACCGCGATCGCCTTCGCCCAGCAGGGTGTGCTGCCCGCGCGGCCCCTCACCCACGACCTGTTCCGCGATGTCCTGGACGCCCTGAGCGTGCAGCTGCGCACCGTGAACATCACCGCTCTGCGCGAGGGGATCTTCTTCGCCGACCTCATCTTCTCCAACGGCGTGGAGGTGAGCGCCCGCCCCTCCGACTCGATCGCCCTGGCGTTGCGCACCGGCGCCACGATCTTCGCGAGCGAGGACGTCCTGGAGGAGGCCGGCGTCGCCATTCCCGACGAGCAGGAGGACGAGGTCGAGAAGTTCCGCGAGTTCCTCGACACGATCTCCCCCGAGGATTTCGGTCGGGCCGGCTGACCGCCGGCCGACGGACGGCCACGAGAACGATCACTCTGCGTGCTGGGGTAATTTGTTCGAGTTTCGTGGGATATGTCACTCTGGGGTGCAAGGTCATGCCCCGCCGCGATTGGTCTTGCATTGCCCTGGACCTGGCCGTTTCCGATGGGCGACGATCGGGGTAGGAGTGCGGTGACGGCGAAGGTGTGTAGTTTGCCCACGTGAAGCCGGTTCATCCGGGCATGCGACGCGCCGACGGTGAACGTTGACCACGCCCTGACCGGCACCTACCGTGCTGGTGGAACACCCGTGGTGTAATTCGTCAAACCCCCTTGACGAAGCGCCACGGGCTGATAGAAGCCGGAGGTCCGCGTGGCGGTGAGCAGCGGCGAGGGCAAGGCGACCCCCGAGAGGCAGATGGCGTCCCGGCGTGCCGGAGAGCAGGGCCTGCTCTTCGACACCCAGGTGTCGGTGCCACCGGAGGATGTCGGCTACCGCGGCCCGACAGCGTGCGCCGCGGCAGGGATCACCTACCGGCAACTCGACTACTGGGCGCGCACGCGGCTCGTGGACCCCAGCGTCCGCGCCGCGCACGGATCGGGCAGCCAACGGCTCTACAGCTTCCGCGACATCCTCGTGCTGAAGGTGGTCAAACGCCTCCTCGACACCGGCGTCTCGCTCCAGCAGATACGCACGGCGGTCACGCACCTGCGCGACCGGGGGGTCCAGGACCTGGCGCAGATCACCCTGATGAGCGACGGCGTCAGCGTCTACGAGTGCACGTCCGCGGACGAGGTCGTCGACCTGCTCCAAGGCGGGCAGGGCGTCTTCGGCATCGCGCTCGGACGGGTATGGCAGGAGGTCGAGGGGAGCCTCGCCGAACTGCCCGGCGAACGCGCCGCCACCGATGACGACGACACCTGTGAGCACCCGAACGACGAGCTCGCCAACCGCCGCCGCGCCCGCCGCACCGGCTGAGCCGCACCGGTCGAAGCCAGATCGTCCCTGACGTCCAGCCTGTCTCTCGGCACGGCCCTCAGAGTGCCTCTTTGCGCTGTAGGTAGGCGAACGCCGCCCAGCCCGGCAGCACCGGAAGCCACAACGTCAGCAGCCGGTACAGCAGCACCGCCGACGTCGCCGTCTCCGCCGTCAGCCCCGAGATCGTCAGCGCCAGCGTCAGCGCGCCCTCGACCGCGCCCAGCCCGCCCGGCGTCGGCGCCGCCGACCCCAGCGCGTTCGCCGTCAGGAACACCACCACCACCGACGTCCAGTGCAGCGACCCCCCGAACGCACGGATCGACGCGTCCAGGCACAGCACGAACGCCACGGTGAGCAGCAGTGTCCCGCCCATCCCGGTGGCGAGCTTCCTCGGCGACTGCAGCACGTCCACCAGCCGCGGCACCACGCCGGAGAACATGCTCTTCATCCGGGACGTGACGACGCGGCGCACCTTCGGGACGGTCACGGCCAGCCCCGCCACCAGCCCCAGCGCGAGCACCGCGATGACGATCGTGCGGGACGGCGCCAAGTCCTGGGTGGCCTTGTTGGCGGAGCCGGTGAGGAAGCCGAAGAGGATCAGCAGCAGGATGTGCGTGACCATCCCGACCAGTTGCGACGCGCCGACGCTCGCCACCGCCGGCCCCGGCCGCACGCCGGAGCGCTGCAGGTACCGGGTGTTGACCGCCACGCCGCCGACGGCGGCGGGCGCGACCAGCTTGACGAACGACGCCGCGACCTGGGCCAGGACCGTCCGCCACAGCGGCAGCCGCTCCGGCACGAAGCCCATCAGCATGAACGCCGCCGCCAGGTAGGTGAGCACCGCCGCGCCCAGCGCGACCGCGACCCACCACCAGGTCGCCGTCGAGACCAGATGGCCGATGTCCAGGCTGCCGACCTGCGGGATCACGATGTAGGCGGCGATCGACAGCGCCACGATGCTGAAGATCGTTCGAGGCCGGAACCGCTCCAGCCGGACGGGTGCGGTCTCCGTCTCCGGCTCCAGCTGGACGATCTGCTCCCGGATCCGGGTCAGCAGGTCCTTGTGCTGCCGCAGCGTCGTCCGCGTCGCCCGCGACAGCGCCACCCGCTGCAGCAGCGGCACGGCCCCGGCGAGGACCTCCTCGCCCAGCACGGCCGCCGCCGTCCGGACGGCCCGCTCCGGCCCGGCCCGCAGCGCGAGCGTGGTCAGCAGCTGCGCCAGGTCCAGCCGCAACGCCAGGTCACCGGCCGCGATCTCTCCGGAGTGCAGGGCGGTGACGTAGGCGCGGCCGTCGTCACCGACCAGGACGGCGCCGTCCTCCAGACGCCGGTGCGCGAGCCGCCCGGCCTGTAGCCGCCGGAACTGCCGCCACACGTCCGACAGCAGCCCGTCGGTGATCTCCTCGCCGGGAACGTCGCCCAGCCGTCGCCCCGGCACGTACTCGTAGGCGAGCAGTGCCGCCTCGGTACCGACCTCCGACGTGCCGGCCAGCCGCGGCGTCCGGACCCCCGCCGCGTCCACGGCATAGGCCATGAGCGACTCCTGCTCCAGCGAGCGGCGCAGCGACCGCAGTGCCCGGACCGTCGTCGTGCCGCGCAGCCGCAGCAGCCGCCACACCCGGTAGAGGACCCCGGCGGTCTGCTGGTCGCGGTCCAGCACCCGCACGTCGAGGTGCCACTCGCCGCGGCGCGGCGGGACGCGGGCGGGGCGGCCGCCGGACGGAGCGGACGCCAGGACGACGCCGTAGCGGCGGGCCTCCTCGGTGCCGCCGCCCTCGGTGCCGCCGATGCGCGCGGCGCGCTCCGGCCGCATCCCGAGCCGCTCCAGCGCCGCCACCACCGCCGTCCCGGACGGCCGGGGGTTCGGCGTCCCGACCGCGTACAGGGTGCCGTGCCCGATCGCCCGGCCGAGCAGGTAGGTCGCGGCGAGCGCCGCGACCGAGGCGTAGGACGCGGTGAGCCCGGTCAGCGCCGCCAGCCCGATCATCGTCCAGGTCGCGGCCTGCCAGCGGATCCGCCCGGCCATGCCGACCGCGCTGACGAACGCGATCACCGGTGCGATGTCGGTGTGCACGGGCGCGGTCGCGGTGCCGCCCCAGATCAGCGAGTCCAGCACACCGCCGGGTGCGGACGGCACCACCAGGTCGTCCAGCCCGATCGTGATCAGGAACGCGATCATGGCGGCCAGCAACGCGATGGCGACGCGCATCCCGTCTTTATGGAACAATCGTTCGATTGCAAAGGCCACCGGTACGGCCAGCACCCCGAAGCTGGACGCCAGCGTCGCCAGCGAGAGCAGCAGCCGCGGCGCGTGCGCGGTGCCCTCGGCGATGTCGGTCTGCAGACCGTGCGTCGTCTGCTGTGCGATCGACACCAGCAGCATCACCACCGCCAGCAGGGCGCACGAGGCCGCGAACCGGATCGCGTCCGCGGGGCGGCGGATCCGGTCGGGCCGGGCCGGCTCGTCCACGGGCACGCCCGCGCCGCCCGCGGTGGCGCCCCGGCCGGGGCGCGCCGCCTCGCCGCGGGCCGGTGTCACTCCGGTCGGCCGCGTCATGCCGTGCCGCCGCACTGGCCATCCGTCATCGTGATCAGCGTCCCAGACCGGGCGGCGCGCCGTCGAGCGGGAGCCCCGCCACCGGCCGCGCGCGCCTCCACCCGAGTCCGCCGCCCTTCTCCGCCCTGGCCCGCGGCCCGTCCCGTCCTCGCGGGCCGTGCTCATCGTACTGGTCGGTACGCGCACGGCGACCCAGGTCACCGGGGTGCCCGCCCGATCTTCGTGGGGCCGGGACGGTCGGGTGGGGCGATCGTTGGGTAGGGTTTGCCCAGACATGCCGTCGACCCTGGGCGGGAGAGACCTCGCGCAAGCCGGTGCGGGGCGCCGAAGGGGCAACCTCCCCGGAACCTCTCAGGCAAAAGGACCGCCCGGGCGAGGCACCTCTGGAAAGCAGGCGTCGATCTCCCCACCTGGGGAAGGACGGCTCACCGAAGGGGAAACCCCGCCGCGCGGGTGAAGCTCTCAGGTGCCGATGACAGAGGGGGAGACCGGCCGCCGGCCCGCGCCGGCGGTGGCCCTGAGCGACCGCAGCAGCCAGGAGGCTCTCCCCATGACAGCCCAGTTCTTCGCCCCGGTGGCCTCACCGCAGCACCCACGGTCCGTCTTCGCCGACCGGCACATCGGTCCCTCACCGGACGACCAGGCGAGGATGCTGGCGGCGATCGGCTACTCCGGCGCCGAGGCGCTCATCGACGACGCGGTCCCGGCCGCGATCCGCACCGGCCGTCCTCTGGACCTGCCGCCCGCGCTGAGCGAGACCGCAGCGCTGGCCCGCCTCCGCGAACTCGCCGCCCGCAACACCGTCCTCACGTCCATGATCGGACTGGGCTACCACGGGACGATCACCCCGGGGGTGATCCTGCGGAACGTCCTGGAGAACCCGGGCTGGTACACCGCCTACACGCCGTACCAGCCGGAGATCTCCCAGGGCCGCCTTGAGGCCCTCCTGAACTTCCAGACCGCCGTCAGCGACCTCACCGGGCTGCCGGTCGCCAACGCGTCCATGCTGGACGAGGCGACCGCCGCCGCCGAGGCGATGGCGCTCGCGCACCGGGTGTCCAAGCGCAAAGCCCCGGGAACGTTCCTGGTCGACGCCGACGCGCTCCCGCAGACGATCGAGGTCATCCGGACTCGCGCGATCCCGCTCGGCATCGAGGTCGTCACCGCCGACCTGTCCGGCGGTCTGCCCGAGGGCGACTTCTTCGGCGTCCTGCTGCAGTACCCGGGCGCGTCCGGTGCCGTCCGCGACCTGGAGCCCGTCTGTGTCCAGGCCCACGAGCGCGGAGCCAAGGTGGTCGTCGCCGCCGACCTGCTCGCCCTGACGCTGCTGCGCCCGCCGGGCGAGTCCGGCGCCGACATTGCGGTGGGCTCCGCCCAGCGGTTCGGCGTTCCCTACGGGTTCGGCGGCCCGCACGCCGGCTATATGGCCGTCGGCGAGGGAATCCAGCGGCAGCTCCCCGGACGGCTCGTCGGCGTGTCCGTCGACGCGGACGGCGCCGCCGCCTACCGGCTGGCGCTGCAGACCCGCGAGCAGCACATCCGCCGCGAGAAGGCCACCAGCAACATCTGCACCGCCCAGGTGCTGCTCGCCGTGATGGCGAGCATGTACGCCGTCTACCACGGCCCCGAGGGCCTGGCCGCCATCGCCCAGCGGGCCCACCGCCGCGCCGCCGAGATCGCCGCCGGGCTCCGCCGCGGCGGCGTCGAGGTCGTGCACGGCTCCTTCTTCGACACCGTTCTCGCCCGCGTCCCCGGGCGGGCCGCCGCCGTCGTGGCCGCCGCCCGCGAGCGCGGGATCAACCTGCGTCCCGCCGATGCCGACCACGTCGCGGTCGCCTGCGACGAGACCACCCTGCCCGCGCACGTCACCGCCGTCCTGGAGGCGTTCGGCGTCCCCACCGACGGTACCGGCGCCGACGAGGCGATCCCGGGTGCGCTGCGCCGCGAGAGCCCTTACCTGACCCATCCGGTCTTCCACGCGCACCGCTCCGAGACCGCCATGCTGCGCTACCTGCGCCGGCTCCAGGACAAGGACATCGCGCTCGACCGCTCCATGATCCCGCTCGGCTCCTGCACGATGAAGCTGAACGCGACCACCGAGATGGAGCCGATCACCTGGCCGGAGTTCGCCGACATCCACCCGTTCGCGCCCGTCGAGCAGGCCCGGGGGTACCTGGAGCTGATCGGCGAGCTGGAGGACGCGCTGGCCGAGATGACCGGCTACGCCAAGGTCTCCGTCCAGCCCAACGCCGGCTCCCAGGGCGAGCTGGCGGGCCTGCTCGCCATCCGCGGCTACCACGCCTCCCGCGGTGACGGGCACCGCGACGTCTGCCTCATCCCGTCCTCCGCGCACGGCACCAACGCCGCCAGCGCCGTCATGGCCGGGATGCGGGTCGTCGTCGTCCGGTGCGACGACGGCGGCAACGTCGACCTGGACGACCTGCATGCCAAGATCGCTGCGCACGGCGACCGGTTGTCGGCGATCATGGTGACCTACCCGTCCACCCACGGCGTCTTCGAGGAGACGATCACCGACGTCTGCGCCGCGGTCCACGAGGCCGGCGGCCAGGTGTACGTGGACGGCGCCAACCTCAACGCCCTGGTCGGTCTCGCCCGTCCCGGCGAGTTCGGTTCGGACGTCTCGCACCTCAACCTGCACAAGACCTTCTGTATCCCGCACGGTGGCGGCGGCCCGGGCGTCGGTCCGATCGGTGTCCGCGAGCACCTGGTGCCGTTCCTCCCGAACCACCCGCTCCGCGACGAGGCCGGCCCGGGCACGGGCGTGGGCCCGATCTCGGCGGCCCCGTGGGGTTCGGCGGGCATCCTTCCGATCTCCTGGGCGTACATCGTGATGATGGGCCCGGACGGCCTCCAGGCCGCCACCGAGGGCGCGATCATCGGCGCGAACTACCTCGCCGCGCGCCTCGCGCCGCACTACCCGATCCTCTACACCGGCCGCAACGGTCTCGTCGCCCACGAGTGCATCGCCGACCTCCGCAAGATCACCAAGGAGACCGGTGTCACCGCCGAGGACGTCGCCAAGCGGCTCATCGACTACGGCCTGCACGCCCCGACCCTGTCCTTCCCCGTCGCCGGGACCCTGATGATCGAGCCCACCGAGAGCGAGGACCTGGCGGAGCTCGACCGCTTCTGCGACGCCATGATCGAGATTCGCCGCGAGATCCAGCGGGTGGCCGACGGCGGCTACGACGCCGACGACAATCCCCTCAAGAACGCCCCGCACACCGCGAACTGCCTGATCTCCGATGACTGGAAGCACCCGTACACGCGCGAGGAGGCCGCCTACCCCCTCCCAGCCCTCCGTGACTCCAAGTACTGGCCCCCTGTCCGCCGCATCGACCAGGCGTACGGCGACCGCAATTTGGTCTGCTCCTGCCCGCCCCCCGGAGCCTTCGAAGACTGACCTGCTCGGTCTTTCGAGCCCGGCCGCGCTCCGGCGGGCGTCCGTCAGTCGTTGAGCAGCCGTCATACGGTGAGGGCCACCCAGGCCCGCGCTGGTCGGCGGGTTCGGTGTCTCTCTGACACGGTGGTGAGCGAATAGGCCGGGCCAGAGAAAGAGGCTGTTCCACTGCCAGGCCCTAACCACCGACGAGGCCCGACTTCGGCATGTTTGGCAAATACCCTCTGGGGGTCGCTCCCCCAAAAAGCGGCGAAGGGTCGCTAGGCTCTGTGCGGACCCCGACCCCCAGAGGGCAGAAGAGCGATGAGCGAGCCCGCGGATCCCTTGTCCGCATCCGATGATCCGGCCCGGTTGTGCGAGAAGGCGCGGACGCTCGCCGAGAACGGCGAAGCCGACCGGGCCGCACTGCTTTTCGAAGAGGTGCTCGCCCGAGGCGACACTCCGCACCGGGCGCAGGCCGCGCTCGGGCTCGCGGTCGTTCTGGACGACGCGGGGGACGTGGTGCGGGCTCGGGAAGCCGACCGGGTCGCGATCGCCTCCGGTGATCCCGAGTACGGTCCCCGCGCCGCCTACCACCTGGCGCTGACCCATGAGCGCGCAGGAGAGCACGAGCAGGCGGCACCCGCTTGGCGGGTCGTGGTGGATTTCGCGAATCCCGCCTACCTGCCGCCCGCGCATCTCGCACTCGCCAGGCTCGCCGACGACGCCGACGACTTCGACACCGCCCGGAGCCACTGGGAGGCGGTGATCGCGACCGGCGACGCCGGGTACGGGCCGCCCGCCGCGCACGATCTCGCGCAGCGGCTGCTGGAGCGCGGTGAGCCCGCACGGGCGCAGCGGATCCTGACCGCCGGGCTCAAACTGATCGACCGCGACAGTGCCCCGTACGCGTACGCGCGGCTGGCGGTCGCGCTCGGGATCTCCTATCTCGACCAGGCGATCGGGGCGTTCGGTGCCTCCCTCGGCGATCCGGCCGACCCCGCCGACCCGGAGGTCGGGCCGCTGGCGACCGAGCTGCTGGCGCGTACGCTGCCGTTGCGGGGACGTGGCGCCGAGGCGGGGGAGGTGTGGCGTCGCGGTCTCTCCGACCCCGGGGTCGCCGGGCAGGTCCGCGCCCGCCTGCGCCGCGACTTCGGCGGCGAGGACGAGGACGGCGACCCCGCCGACCTGTGGTGGGAGCCGGTGGTCGAGCAGTCCGTCACCGACGGGACGCTCCCCGCGCTCGCGGGTGAGGCGTTCGGCGCGCTCGACCACATGTACGCGCTGTTGGCCGTCCGGTACGCCGACGGACCGGGGGAGCGGCGGCCCGGCGAGACGCACGAGGTCCTCGGGAAGGCCGTGCGCGTCCCCAGCGACTACGCCTGGGGGCCGCTGCTGCACGAGAGCTTCGCCGAGCGGCTGCGTCTCGCCATGGGCACCTCGGCCCCGAACTGGCCCGAAGCCTGACCCGATCCGCCGCGTGACCCGACCCGTGGTCAGGTGGCGATGGCGCGTTCGGCGATCACCTTCGTGACGCGGGCGCGGACGAGGTACTCGCCCGGGACGCCGTTGCGCTCCCCGTACTCCTCGGCCCGGCCGGCGCCCATGTAGCGGGCGCCGATCACGGTCGCCCAGTTGCGTACTTCGGCGACGTCCTCGATCAGGGACGCCTCGGCGTAGAGCATCACGTACGAGTACGGCGGGGTCTGGTCGTCCACGCAGACGCACAGGCGCGGGTCGCGGGACAGCACGCGGCCCTTGATGCTCTGCCCGTGGGTGGTGAACAGCAGGTCGTCGCCGTCGAGGACGAACCAGATCGGCGTGACGTGCGGCGTCCCGTCCTTGCGGGTGACGCCCGCCTTACCGGTGCGGGTCCCCTCCGAGGCGAAGGCGCGCCATTGACTGTCGGTCATCTTCTCCATCGCTCCAGTCTGCCCCGCGTGATCACCCGGCATGTCGGACGGGCTACGGTGACCTGCATGGACATCGCGACGGCGCACGGGCCGGCCGAGGTGACGATGGACGCGCCGGACGACCCGGCGTTCCTGCTGGTGCTGACCCACGGGTCGAACGGGGGAGTGGAGGCCGCCGACCTGCTGGCCGTCCGGAAGGTGGCGCTCGGCCTCGACGGCGCCGTCGCGCGGGTCATGCAGCCGTTCCGGCTCGCGGGCCGCCGGGCACCGGGCCCGGCCGCCAAGCAGGACGAGGCGTGGCTGGAGATCGTCCGGGCGGTGCGGAAGCCGTTCGGTGGCGTTCCGCTGATCCAGGGCGGACGCAGCAACGGGGCGAGGGTCGCCTGCCGGACGGCGCGGGCCGCCGGAGCCGCCGGTGTGGTCGCGTTGGCGTTCCCGCTGCACCCGCCCGGCCGTCCGGAGAAGACGCGGGTGGAGGAGTTGCGCGGAGCGGGGGTGGAGGTTCTGGTCGTCAACGGAGACCGGGATCCGTTCGGCGTCCCGGACGCGGCGGACGCGGCTCAGATCACGGTGCTGGCCGGGGAGCGTCACGCTCTGGACCGGGACCCGGCGGCCGTGGGCGGGGCGGTGGAGCCATGGCTTCGCCGATGGGCGGGCCGTCCTGCGCGGACGGCCGGGTAATGACACCTCTGGGCCCGGTGCGGGCCCAGAGGTCATGGGCAGGTGTGCGTGCCCCCGCGGATGATCACCCGTTCGAACTAGTCCCCCGTGGAGACTGGCTAGGCGGCTGACGGAGCCTGAAGGTCCGTCGGCCGGTGCGGTGCGATGATTCCCCCGTCGGGCAGCAGCTCACCGGTGTCCTCGAAGAGCACGACGCCGTTGCACAGCAGGCTCCACCCCTGCTCGGGGTGGGCGGCCAGGGTGCGCGCTGCGTCGCGGTCAGGTGCTTCGTGGGAGGGACAGGGCGGCTGGTGCGGGCACATCGGCGTGCCTCCGGTCTCAACTACTCGTTGGTGGCGGTGCTTTTCCTTATTGACGCACCCCAGTGTGGATCGGTTCGTCTCCACCGGCCATAGCCCGTTGGGACGGTTGTCCCTTGGTACCGAAGTACCGGAGGAGTGTGACTCGCCTCACCCCGAAGTGCCAGGCATAGCGTGCCTGGCGGTCGATAACGGACGGAGAACGACACGCCGTCCAATCGGCAAACGTTCCATCGGGTGCGATCGTCGTGATCGGACGGCCCGGTTCTGGCCAGGCGGGTGCGATCGTTTCCCCCGGACGTCCCGGTCCGGGCCCCTACGATGTCCCACGGGAGCGGGGCCGGTGTCCCAAGGGGCGCGGGCATCCGCAAGGCGTCTTGGGGGTGGGGCCGCTATGCGCGTTGCGCTGTTCGTCGCGTGCTTCGACGACGCGATGTTCCCCGCGACAGGCAAGGCCGTGACGACCCTGCTGGAACGCCTCGGGCACGAGGTCGTCTACCCGCCGGGTCAGACGTGCTGCGGCCAGGTCCACTGGACGACCGGCTACCACCGTGAGGCCGCCGTCCTCGCCCGCGCGTTCACCAATACGTTCGAGGCGTGCGAGGTCGTGGTGACGCCGTCCGCCTCCTGCGCCGCCGCCGTCCGTCACGCCTACCCGCGGATCGCGCGGACGGTCCGGGACCCGGCGCTCGCCCGCGCCGCGGAAGGGCTGGCCGTCTACGAGCTGACGGAGTTCTTGGTGGACGTCCTCGGTGCCGCCGACGTCGGCGCCTACTTTCCCCACCGCGTCACCTACCATCCCAGCTGCCAGTCCACGCGGACGCTCGGCGTCGCCGACCGGCCGCTGCGGCTGCTGCGCGCGGTGAAGGGCCTGGACCTGGTGGAACTCCCCGAGGCGGGGGAGTGCTGCGGGTTCGGCGGTGCGTTCGCGATGAAGAACGCGGACGTGTCGGTCGCGATGGTGGCCGACAAGGTCCGGCACGTCCGCGACACCGGCGCCGACGTGGTGTGCGCGGTCGACAACTCGTGTCTGGCCCACATCGGCGGCGCGCTGTCGCGGCTGCGCGGCGGCGTGCGATTCATGCACCTTGCCGAGATCCTGGCCGAGACGGGGCCGACGTGACGACCTCCTCCCCCGGAAGGACGCCCCCCACCGGAAGGACGCCCTCGCCCGCCGGGACGAGCGTCCCGGCGGGCATCGGGACAGGTGACCCGGTGCGCGCCGGGGCGAGCGCCCGGAACTCGGGTACGACCCGTGAGCCCGTGCCGCTGCCCATGCCGAAGTTCGCCACCGCTGCCCGCGCCGCGCTCGCCGACACCCGGCAGCGCCGCAACCTGCGCGGCGCCACCGCGGCGGCGCGGGGCCGGACGTCCGCCGCCGTCGGCGAGCCCGCCGACTGGGAGGCGCTGCGCGAGGCCGGCCGCGCGATCAAGGACGAGACGCTGCTCGGCCTCGACACCCACCTGGAAGAACTGGAGCGGGCGGTCACCGAGGCGGGCGGCACCGTGCACTGGGCGGCGGACGCGGCCGAGGCCCGCCGCATCGTCACCGGCCTCGTCCGGGCGACCGGCGCGGCGGAGGCGCTGAAGGCCGCGTCGCTGGCCGCCCGCGAGATCGGACTGAACGACGCGCTCGCGCGGGCGGGGATCACCGTCCGCGAAACGGCGCTGGCCGACCTCGTCGTCCAGCTCGGCGAGGACGAGCCCTCCCATCTGCTGTCGCCGGCCGCGCACCGCGATCGGGCGGAGATACGCGAGCTGTTCCTGCGGGAGATGCCGGGCGCACCGCCCGATCTGTCGGACGATCCCGCGGCGCTCGTCGCGGCGGCCCGCGCGCACCTGCGCGGCAGATTCCTCGGTGCGCGTGTCGCGATCACCGGCGCCAACTTCCTGGTCGCCGAGACGGGCACGGTGGTGCTGCTGGAGTCGGAGGGCAACGGCCGGATGTGCCTCACCCTTCCCGAGACGCTGATCACCATCGCCGGGATCGAGAAGGTCGTCCCCACCTGGACGGACCTGGAGGTGTTTCTCCAACTCCTTCCGCGTTCCTCGTCCGGTGACCGGATGACGCCTTATGTCTCGTCCTGGACGGGTGTGGCCCCGGGTGACGGGCCGGCGGAGTTTCATCTCGTCCTGCTCGACAACGGCCGTACCAGGGCATTGGCCGACGAGATCGGCCGGACGGCACTGCGCTGTGTCCGTTGTGCGGCCTGCCTGAACGTCTGTCCGGTCTATGAACGCACGGGTGGTCGGGCGTACGGCCCGGTGTATCCGGGCCCGATCGGCGCGATCCTCACCCCGCAGATGCGCGGCGTGGAGAGCGCCGCCGACGCGTCGCTGCCGTACGCGTCCACGCTCTGCGGCGCCTGCGCGGACGTCTGCCCCGTGAAGATCGACATCCCGGACGTCCTGGTGCACCTGCGGGGGAAGGTGGTCGAGTCACGGCGCCGTCGCCCCGTCCCCACACCGGAGCTGCTGATGATGCGCGGCCTCGCCTGGACGATGGGCGACGCGCAGCGCTACGAGACCGCGCTCCGGCGCGGCACCCGTTGGGCCCGGCTGCTGTCGCGCGGCGGGCGGATCAGGCGGCTGCCGGGCCTGCTCGGCAAGTGGACCGAGGCACGCGACCTGCCCGTCCCGCCGTCGGAGAGCTTCCGCGCCTGGTGGCGACGGAGGAGCTCATGACGCTGCGACGGAGGAGCTCATGACGCTGCGACGGAGGAGCTCATGACGCTGCGACGGAGGAGCTCATGAGCGCCGTGACGGAGGAGCTCATGAGCGCCGTGACGGAGGAGCTCATGACGCTGCGACGGAGGAGCTCATGAGCGCCGTGACTGGGGAGCTTGTGAACGCGCGACGGAGGGGTTCATGAGCTCGCGGGAGGAGATCTTGCGGCGGGTCCGCGAGGCCGTCGGCGGTGCGCGCGCTGGTCGCGCGCCGGTGCCGCGCGACTACGCCCGCCAGCTGACCGAGTCCGAGGCCGAGACCCGGGCGGACGTGCTCGCGCTGTTCACCGAGCGGGTCGCCGACCAGCGGGCGGCGGTCCGCCATGTCAGCGCCGACGAACTGGCCACGGCGGTCGCGGCGGCGCTGTGGGGCCGGGAGGCCAAGCAGATCGTCGTTCCGGCGGATCTGCCGTTCGGCTGGCTCGCGGAGCTGGACGGCGTACGCGCACTCGCCGACACCCCGGCTGTCGACATGGAGACCCTGGCGGGGGTGGACGGCGCCGTCACCGGCTGCGCTGTGGCCGTCGCGCAGACCGGCACCGTCGTCCTGGACGGCGGCCGGGCCCAGGGGCGGCGCGCCCTGACCCTCGTTCCGGGCTACCACCTGTGCGTCGTGCACGCCGACCAGATCGTCGGAACGGTCCCGGAGGCGGTCGCGCGACTCGACCCGTGCCGCCCTCTCACCTGGATCAGCGGGCCGTCGGCCACGCACGACATCGAGATGACGCGGGTCGAGGGCGTACACGGCCCCCGCCATCTCGAGGTCCTCGTGGTGGAGGACTAGGCCGCGCCGGTGAGCACGAGGCTCAGGCCGGCGTCGAAGCGGGCGTCCCAGTCGACGACACGGTCGGCGCCGTCCTCTCCGGTGCCGCGGACCTCCAGGGCACAGTGGCCGATCACGTAGCCGAGGAGGGTGTGCGCGACGGCGGCCGCCGCGTCCTCGGGGACGGCACCGCGCCGCAGTACCTCACGCAGGGACACGACGGTCTCCGTCAGTGCGGTCGGGTTCCGCCGGGTGACGACGAGAGGAAGGACCCCGGCGTGCGCCAGCAGGCGCGTGCGGTAGTCGCGCGCCCAGGAGCGCAGCGCGCCGCGCCAGTCGCTGCCGCCTGCGGCCCCGGTGGGCGCCGCGGGCGCGGCGGCGACGTGCGCGACCAGACCGTCCAGGAGTTGTTCCTTGCCGCGGGGGAGGTGGTGGTAGATCGCCATTGCCTCGACCTCCAGCGCGTCCCCGAGCCGGCGCATGGTGAGCCGGGAGAGCCCCTGGCCGTCGACGATCTGGAGGGCCGCCTCGATGATCCGTTCGATGGACAGTGGGGCGCGGTTCTGCGCGTTGATGCTGGGCTGCCTGACCATGAATCTGAACCTTACTACGTAAAGGGCCGGAGTTGGGTGTGCCCCGGCACGACACGCTGGTGAGCCCGCGTACGCTTGCCTGGATCGGACACGACGATCGCAGCACGATCGTGAGCTTGAGGGAGAGACCACCATGCCGCTGGGCCGCCGGGTGACCAAGGATGTCGCGGAGTTGTACGAGGCCGACCAGCGGCTGGCCGACGACTATCCCGGGCGGCTGGCGGCGGCGACCGAGGCCGAGCGGGCACTGCGGGACGCGCAGGGTGCGGACACGCCCGAGCGTGAGCTGCGGGCGTTGACGATCGCGTTCGACGAGGCGTTGACCGGCGCGCTGACGGCGGCGGAGGCGGCCGAGCGGGTCGCCATGGGCCCGAAGGTGTACTCGACCGAGGCACAGGACGCCAAGACGCACCGGGCGGCGGAGATCGCCTACCGCAAGGCCAAGGCGCGCCCGTCCGTGCGCCCGTGGACCGACGAGGTCGACCGGCTGCGCACCGCTCGCGAAGCGCACCGGTTGAGCTTCCGGACGCAGCCCACCACCCTCGTGTGAGCGGGACGGCCTGAGCGGGCCGAACAGGCGGGCCGCCGCGTGCGGTCCGGTCATCTCGTCCATCTGGGGAGGCGGTCGGGAAGTCCCCGACGTGGGACGACACAGCTTTACCGAGTGGCACCGGCCAACGAACTCTGAGAGTCTGCCCTCTCGGGGAACGCCGGGGGGCTCCTCGTGCCGGATCGCCGCAGGGGACCGCGGCGATGGCGCGGGCGCCCCGGCGGGGAGGGCACGCGCACGGTGCTCTGGACGCGGGGGGAACGACACGTGGAGCGCACGCCGCCGGACCGGCATCGCGTACTCGAGTCCTATCAGGACGGGGTACAGGCGATCCGCGCGCTGGCGGACGGGATCCGCGACTGGGACGTGCCGACGCCGTGCGCCGACTGGCAGTTGATCGATCTGTCCGGGCACCTGCGGTGCGTGGCGGAGAACTTCCTGGAGTACCTGCAGGACGCGCCCGACAGCCGGTTGGCCAAGCTGTTCGCCCAGGACGCGGCGTCGGCGGTCCTGATCCGGCAGCAGGCCCGCCAGAACGCGGCGGAGCTGGCGGTGCTGCCGGCCGAACCGGGTCCCGAGCGGATCATGGCGTTCGGGGTGTCGGCGGGCGCGTACGCCGACCTGATGCCGGACATGTGGGACCGGACGCACCTGATCTACCGGGGCACCAAGTACACCGTCGGCGATCACGTGGGCGCGGCGTGCGTGGAGTGGCATCTGCACGCGTGGGACATGGCCCGGGCGTCGGGTGTCGACTATCGTCCGCGCGATCCCGATCTGCTGGTGTCGGCGTGGCACTGGGGCGTGCCGCACCTGCCGCTCGCGGCGGGGGACGCGTGGGAGGCGGTCCTGCGGTCGTCGGGGCGCTCGCCGCGGTGGCCGGACGCGGACGAGGGGTCTGGCCGCAGGCGGGGTGGCCGGCGGGGTGCCAAGCGCCCGCCGGCGGCTCCGGGTGGACCGGTGGCCAGGCAGTCCAGGTAGGCGTGGCCTGGGTAGCGGCGCGTCACCTGGGTAGACAGGGAGCGTGGTGCGGCGGGGGAGAGGAGCCAGGCCCGATGGGGACCTGTGAGGTCTGCGGCAACGACTACGCGCTGTCCTTCGAGGTGCACGCGCAGGGCAGCGTGCACACGTTCGACTCGTTCGAGTGCGCGATCACGCGGATGGCGCCCATTTGCGAGCATTGCGAGTGCCGGATCCTCGGGCACGGTGTCGAGGTGGACCGGCACTGGTACTGCTCGGCCCACTGTGCGCGCGCCGCCGATCCCGCGCGCGCCCGTCATATCCACGACGCCGCGCCCGTGTGAGCCGACCGCGGCGGGCGGAGGCTCAGGGGATGGTGCCGAAGGGCTGCTCGCGGCCGTTCTCCAGGTAGACGGCCCGTTGCTCGGCCAGGGCCCGCAGGCTCGGTGCCATCCGGCGGGCGATGTGCGGCGGTGCCAGTTCGGGGATCTTCTCCGGCGCCACCAGGACGTGGTCGGAGAGCTCCTCGGGCGGCAGCCGGATCGCGCCGGCCTCGGCGGGGGTGATGGTGCCGCCGAAGACGAAGACGTTGACGGAGTCGACGCCGTTCTGGGGGGAGCCCCAGTCGACGCAGACGAGGCCGTCCAGGCGGGGAACGAGGCCGAGTTCCTCCTCGCATTCGCGGATGCAGGCGGCGAGGGGTGACTCGTCGGCCTCGATCACTCCGCCGGGCAGGAACCAGCCCTCCTTGTAGGTGGGCTTGACCAGCAGGACCCGCCCCAGGTCGTCCAGGAGCAGGGCCGCCGCGGCGCCGCGGGTGCGCGGCAGGGAGGCGTAGTACGCAAGGTCGGGCATGTACCGAGGTTAGGTGCGCCGGGCGCTCGCCGGATCGGCTCTCACGGGCGCGGGACCGCATCCGTCCGCGGGATCGGCACGGTGCCGCGAATCCGTTCGGTAACCGCACCTACGGTGACGAAAGGGCCATGACTACGGGCGACAACGCTTGACACGAGATCGTCAAGAGGGTCGGCTGGGCCGGAATAGCATCGGTTTGTGGGGTTCTGACCAGGGTGAACTCGGGCCGGCGGGGATCTGGTCCCGGAGTGAGGTTCTTCGAGCACCATGGTGACGAAGGAGAGGCGCTTTCGAAACGGCCGCTATCGGCTGGCGTGGGGCCGATCGGACGGGCGGTCCGGGCCGGGTGCGGGTGGCCGCCCCGACCGCTGATCGGCGAAGCGCGGGTCGTGGTGGGCCAGAACCCGCAGCATCAGGTCCTTGAACTGCGCCAGCTCGCCCAGAGCGAGAGGTTCGAACAGCAGGTCGTCGAGGCGGTTCCGCCGCTCGTGGCTCGCGCCGAGGAACAGCCGGCCCGCCTCGGTGACGTCGAGGGCGTAGCGGCGGCGGTCGCCGGCGTCGCGGCGCCGCTCCACGTAGCCGGCCTCCTCCAGGGCGTCGATCATGCCGACCATGTCACCGGCGTCTATTCGCAGGTGTTCGCTGACCTCGCGCTGTGACAGCGGCCCCAGGCGTGCCACGCAGTCCAGGACCATCAGGTGCGGCAGGCGCACGCGCTCGCCGGGAAACGTCCGCGCCGATGTCCGCCGGGCGAGCCTGAGGAGCTCGAACAGCAGGTAGGACGGCGAATCGCGCAACGGGTCCGGCTGCTCCTGCACTGCCACTCCCTTGGATGCTCTAAATTCTCTTGACCTGAGAGATAGGAGAATCCTACCGTTGGGGGAACCAAAAGCCGAACACGCGGGAGGCGTTATGCCCGGCGCGGGACCGGCCGTCGAGGTCGACGGCCTGATCAAGAGATTCGGCGACGTGGAGGCCGTGCGGGGGATCGAGTTCGCGGTCCGGCCGGGAGAGATCTTCGGATTCCTCGGCCCGAACGGCGCAGGAAAGTCCACCACGATCAATATGCTCTGCACGCTGCTGCGTCCCTCGGGCGGTACCGCGAGGGTCGCCGGGCACGATGTGGTGACCGAGCGCGACACCGTGCGCCGCAACATCGGGCTGGTCTTTCAGGATCCGACCCTTGACGGCTACCTGTCAGGAGAGCAGAACCTGCGCTTCCACGCCGAGCTCTACGGGGTGCCGAGGTCGGTCACCTCCGCCCGGATCGAGCAGGTGCTCACCATGGTCGGGCTCTGGGAGCGGCGCGGTGACCGGGTGCAGACGTACTCGGGGGGCATGAAGCGGCGGCTGGAGATCGCCCGTGGCCTGCTGCACTCGCCGCGTGTGCTGTTCCTGGACGAGCCGACCGTCGGCCTGGATCCGCAGACACGGTCGTCGATCTGGGAGTACATCCGGCAGCTCAAGGAGGCCGAGGAGATCACAATCTTCATGACGACGCACTACATGGACGAGGCCGAGTACTGCGACCGGATCGCGATCATGGATTCGGGGCGGATCGTCGCGCTGGACACCCCCGAGGCGCTGAAGGCGGGCGTCGGCAAGGACCGGGTGCGTATCCAGACCGCCGACGACGAGGCCGCGATCGCCGCCCTGGAGAGCGGGTTCGGGCTGGAGGCGGGCGTGTCCGAGGGCGCCGTCACCTTCGCGGTCGCCTCCGGCGAGGCGTTCGTGCCGCGGCTGTTCGCCGAACTGGGCGTGCCGATCAGGTCGGTGAGCGTGTCCCGCCCGTCCCTGGACGATGTGTTCATGTCCTTCACCGGTTCGACGATCCGCGACGCCGAGGCCGGCGCGAGCGACCACATGCGCATGATGATGCGCGTGGCGAGGAGATGACGATGGCGAGTACCGCCCCCGCCGGGGTCGTGCGGGTCACGGTGCCCGAGCGCAGCGTCCGGCACGACCTGCGCGCGGTGAAGATCGTCCTGCACCGCGAACTGATCCGGTTCTGGCGCGACAAGTTGCGGATGGTGTCCGGCCTGATCCAGCCGGTGCTGTGGCTGCTGGTCATGGGCACCGGACTGTCGAACCTGATGGCCAGCGGCGGCCCGGCCGGCGATGTGGACCTGAAGACCTTCATCTTCCCCGGCGTCTGCGCCATGTCGGTGATGTTCACCGCGATGTTCTCGGCCGGGTCGATCGTGTGGGACCGCGAGTTCGGGTTCCTGCGCGAGATGCTGGTGGCGCCGGTCAGCCGCAGCGCGATCGTGGTCGGCAAGTGCGTCGGCGGCGCGCTGGTCGCGACGCTGCAGGGTGTGGTGATCGTGCTGCTGGCGGGGCTCGCCGGCGTCCCCTACGACCCGCTTCTGCTGCTGGAGCTGGTCGGGCTGATGTTCATCGGCGCGTTCGCGCTGACCGGGTTCGGCGTGATGATGGCCGCGCGCATCAAGAGCATGCAGTCGTTCTTCGGCCTCATGCAGATGGCGATGATGCCGATGATGTTCCTCTCGGGTGCGCTGTACCCGCTGAACGGATTGCCGACCTGGCTGACGATCCTCACCCGATTCAACCCTCTGACGTACGCGGTGGACCCGCTGCGTCAGGCGGTCTTCGCCCACCTGGACGTCTCGCCGGCGCTGGAGCGGACCTTCAATCCCGGTGTCAGCTGGAACGGCTGGGTCGTTCCGGTGTGGATGGAAATCCTTATCGTCCTGCTCATGGGGGCGGGGTTGACGGGTGTGGCGATCTTGGAGTTCCGCCGCGCCGAGTGACCCCCGGTACCGACCGCCCTTGTGATCAACCGTTCCTGTGGTCACTGGCCACGTCGCCGCGCGGCGCGCCACTGTGAAGAAAAGCACCGCGACGTGCGGTGCGGGAGAATACCCTTTGCGCACGGAGCGGATTCAGTTCTAAGCAAAGGGTGACATTGGACGCGAAAAGGTTAAGGACGGCGCGGCGCGGTGTGGCGGCGGTGACCGCGGTCCTGGCGACCCTGACCGCCGTGGTGGTCATGGACGGGCCGGCGCCGCGCGCGGACGCCGTCGCGCGGACCGCGGCACCGGAGGCGCTGCGGATCACGCGGTTCCTGGGGGAGCGGCACCTTCCGCACATGATGAAGTTCCAGGACACCACCGTCGGGGGCCTGTCGGGCATCGACCGTGACCCGCGCACCGGCACCTGGTACTTCATCTCCGACGACCGGTGGCGGTACAACCCGGCGCGGTTCTACACCGGCCGGCTGGACATCGACCCCGGGAACGGGGCGTTCACCGGAGTGGAGATCACCGGGGTCACGACGCTCGGGCGCCCCGACGGGTCCCCCTACCCGGCATACGGAAAGCCCGAGTCGGCCGATCCGGAGACGATCCGCTTCGACGGGCGAAGCGGCCGGCTGCTGTGGGCGCATGAGGGCGACCGCCCGGACGAGACGCACAAGGACATCCCGATATCGGACCTCTTCGTCCGCTGGTCGGACCGGGACGGCCGGTACCGAGGCGGGCTCCGGATCCCGAGAAACCTCGCGCTGACAGACTCCCAACGCGGCCCCCGGCGCAACTTCGGGTTCGAGGGGCTCACGTTCACCCCGCGCGGCATCGCCGCGATGGTGGAGGGACCCCGTTATGAGGACGGCGAGCCGCCGACCGTGGAGCACGGCACCCTCACCCGGCTGACGCTGTGGAGCCGCGACGGGCGCCCGCAGGCGCAGTACGCCTACCCCGTCGACCGGCTCCCGGCGGCGCCGGTTCCGGCGGGCGGCGCCACCGACAGCGGCGTCTCGGAGATCCTCTCGACCCGCGACGGCCGCTTCCTGGCATTGGAGCGGTCGTGGATCGAGGGGGTCGACTACAAGGTCAAGCTCTTCGAGTTCGATGTGCGGGGCGCCACGAACGTGCTGTTCAACGACAGGTTGTCCGGCGGTGCCCGGTTCCGGCCGGTGGCCAAGCGGCTCGTCGCCGACCTCGGCCGCTACAGCACGCCGACGCAGAACCTTGAGGCGCTGGCCTGGGGGCCGCGCCTGAGGTCGGGGGAGTGCACGCTCGTCGTCGGGTCGGACGACAACTTCGACAGCCGCGAGACCACCCAGTTCCTGGCGTTCGCCGTCCGGGGTTGTTGATCTCGCACGGCACAGGGCCCGCCAGACCGTGACGGTCTGGCGGGCCCTCGCACCTCGTGGCGTTCGGTGGTGCGGGTCAGACCGCGAAGTCCAGCAGGGGACTGGCGTTGCTGGGGTGCCGCAGCTTGGACAGAGACTCCTTCTCCAGCTGGCGGATCCGTTCCCGGGTCAGCCCGAGGGCACGGCCGATCTCGTCGAGGGTGCGGGGCGTCCCGTCGTACAGCCCGAACCGCATCGCCATGATCTTGGCTTCGCGGGGGGACAGGATGTCCAGGGTGCGGCGCAGCTGCTCGGCCATGAGCTGGCGGTCCACGAGTTCGGCGGCCTCGGGGCTGTCGGTGTCCTCGATGAGGTCGCCGATCCGGGTCTCGCCGTCCTCGCCGATGGTGGAGTCCAGGCTGATCGGCTGGCGGCTGGTGCGCAGCAGCTCGCGGATCTGCTCGGGGCTCTTGTCCAGCTCGACGGCCAGTTCCTCCGGCGTGGGTTCGCGGCCGAGGCGCTGGTGCATGTCGCGTTCGACACGGCTGAGCTTGCTCAGCATCTCCAGGACGTGCACGGGCAGCCGAATGGTGCGGGCCGAGTCGGCGAAGCCGCGCTGGATGGCCTGCCGGATCCACCACATCGCATAGGTGGAGAACTTGTAGCCCTTGGAGTAGTCGAACTTCTCGACCGCGCGGATCAGGCCGAGGTTGCCCTCCTGGACGACGTCCAGCAGCGACAGGCCCCGGTCGGAGTACTTCTTGGCGACCGACACGACAAGGCGGAGGTTGGCCTCCAGCATGTGGGCCTTGGCGCGGCGGCCGTCGGCGGCCACCCACTCCAGGTCGGCGCGGACGCGGGGCCCGTGCCGCTCGGTCTCCAGCTTGTGCTCGGCGTACAGGCCGGCCTCGATGCGCTTGGCGAGGTCCACCTCCTGCTCGGCGGTGAGCAGCTGCCGCCGCCCGATGGCCTTGAGGTAGGTGTGGACGGAGTCGCCCATGGTGGTGGACTGGTCGTCCAGGTCGGCGGCGGAGTCGGCGGCCTCGACCTCGGTCACGTCGAACGCCTCGTCCGCGGGGTCCTCGGAGCCGGCCTTCCCAGGGGCGTTGCCGGCTGCCTTGCCGGCTGCCTTGGCGGTGGTCTTGCGGGTGGCGCGCTTCTTGGGCGCGGCTGTGCCGGCCCTGGTGAGGGCGGGCTCGCCGCCCTTGTGGTCGGCGGTGCCGTTGGGGGTGGTGCCGTTCGCAGTGGCCGCGCGGCGGGCGGCGTCGCCTTCGCCGGCAAGGCTGATGCCCGACTCCGAAAGCTCGCGCACGATGGAGCGGCCCTGCGCCGGGCTTATGCCCGCGGCCTCGAAGGCCCCCCGCACCTCGTCGAGCGAGAGGCGCCCTTGGGCGCGGCCACGCTTCAGGAGCTCGTCGAGTGCGGGGCTCGCGGGCTCGGTGAGCGGGGTCTCTGCGGCGGTTCGCGGCATGGGGACGCCCCCCTCCCTTCGGTGGTGTGGGTGCGGCGCGGATTGGTCGATCCCTGGTGGCGCGCGCACTTATCGGAACGTCGCACGGGCGGGTCCTTGTTCCCGACGCCGCTGATCGACCGTCTCGCCTGTGGACCGTGGAGGAACGATCCAGGAGGTCGTAGTGCCCGGAACAGGCATTTTCACACCGTTCGGCCCTGTCTGGTGTGACCTTACTACGTAAAGACACCGGGCTGTGGCAACGTGACAAACTTCACCCGGACTCCGGCTTCGGCGGCCGCAGCGTCCGGCCATAACGCGCGATGACACGTTCACGCAGCTCAGGATCGTCTCGGGGCACCGGTTCGAGGAAGACCTCGTCGATCTCCTCGTGCGCGGTCCGCAGTTCGCGGGCCATCCGGACGCAGGCGTGCTCGACGTCCCCGGCGGTCAGGGAGTCGCGGAAGTCCAGCCGGGCGCAAACCAGTACCCGGTCGGCGCCGACGGTCATGGTGACGATGTCGACGACCCAGTCGATCTCGGGTGCGGCGCCGAGCCGGGCACGGACGTCGGCGACGATGCGGGGGTCGGCCTGGTTGCCGATGAGCAGGTTGAGGTTGATGCGGCCGAGCAGCAGCGCGACGGCGGTGAGCAGGGCGCCGATGAGGACCGATCCGACGCCGTCCCAGGCGGCCACGCCGGTCAGCTGGTGGAGGCCGAGGCCGGCGAAGGCCAGCAGGAGGCCGATGAGGGCGGCGGAGTCCTCCAGCAGGACGCTTATCGCGGTGGGCTCGTCCGTTCGGCGGATGTAGGTGGTGAGGGGGAGCGCCTCGTCGCGGGCGGCGGCGGTGACCTGCCATAGGGCCTGCCGCCAGGAGATCGCCTCCAGGACGAACGAGACGGCGAGGACGCAGTAGCCGACGAGCGGGTCGGCCTCCCCGCCGCGGTGGCCGGTGAGCGTCTGAATGCCCTGGTAGAAGGCGAACAGCGCGCCCATCCCGAAGATCGCGACGGCTACGAGCAGCGTCCAGATGTAGCGTTCCTTGCCGTAGCCGAGGGGGTGGCGGCGGTCGGCGGGCCGGCCGCTGCGGCGCAGGCCGACCATCAGCAGCACCTCGTTGAAGGTGTCGGCGATGGAGTGGGCGGCCTCGGCGGCCATCGACGCCGACCCGGTGAGCACCGCCGCGACGATCTTGGCGATGGCGATCCCGAGATTGGCGGCGAGCGCGAGCAGGACGGTGAGGCCGCTCTCGCTCCCGGCCTGCCGCCCGTCCTGGTCGCGCCCGTCGGTCATGGTGGACGTCCTGCCCCGGTGATCGCCCGGCCATGCGCCGGCGCCACGTGCCGGCCGGATCTAGCGGCCCGGGGCCGGGGCGCGCAGGCGGGCGCGGTCCGGCTTGCCGGAGGCGAGCAGGGGGATCGCCTCGACGAGTTCCAGCTCGTGGGGGGCGGCGTGGGCGGGCAGGGTCTCGCGCACGAGGGCGCGCAGCTCGGGCAAGGCGGGGACGCCGGACGCGCCGGGGGAGGGGACGACGACGGCGGTGACCCGCTCGCCCCATTCGGGGTCGGGTCGTCCGACGACCACGACGTCGCGGACGCCCGGGTGGCGCGACAGGGCGATGGCGACCTCACCGGCGAGGACCTTCTCGCCACCGGTGTTGATCACATCGTCGACGCGGCCGCGGACGCGCAGGCGCCCGTCCTCGACGGCGCCGAGGTCCTGCGTGACGAACCAGCCGCCGTCCATGGCCTCGGTGGTCAGGTCGGGCCGCAGCCGGTAGCCGGTGAACAGGGACGGCCCGGCGATGCGGATCCGGCCGCCGTCGCCGAGGGCGAACCGCATCCCGTCCAGGGGGACGCCGTCGTAGACACATCCGCCGGACGTCTCGCTCATGCCGTAGCTGGGGAAGATCCGCCCGCCTCGGGCGCGGGCCTCGGCGAGCAGGCCGGGCGCGGCGGCGGCCCCGCCGAGGACGACGGCGCCGAACGCCGTCAGGTCGGCGCCGGCGTCCAGGAGGCGGCGGAGCTGGGTGGGGACCATCGCGATGTGCACGCCCGGCGCGGCGCCGGAGACGACGGCGGCGGTGTCGAAGCGGGGGAGGATGATCGGTTCGGTGCCGGCGACCAGGGCGCGGACGAGGACCTGGACGCCCGAGACGTGGCTGGTGGGCACGCAGCACAGCCACCGGTCCCCGGGTGCGGCGCCGATGCGGGCGAGGGTACCGGCGGCGGAGTGCCGGAGCGCGGCGGCGGTGAGCTCGACGAACTTGGGGGCGCCGGTCGACCCGGAGGTGGCGATCAGGACCGCGGTGCGGTCGGCGACGGGGGTGGAGTCGGTGCCCGCCTCCGCGCGGTGGCGGGTGACGCCGTCCTCGGTCTCGACCGAGTGGGGGGCCAGGGCGGTGAGCAGGCCGTGCAGCGCGGGCCCGGGCAGGCCGGGCGGCAGCGGGCACACGGCGGGCCCGGTGCCGTCGAGGGCGGCGGTGAGCACCCGGAGCAGGCGGGGGCCCGGTGGGAGGACGACGGCGTGCAGGCGGCGATCCATGATCCGGCCAGCGTAGACGACTCCGCTGAACGTGTTCAAATGGACGTGTGGGATCGCCACGGGACACCGGGGCCGGCAACCGGCCTGTGCCAGGGGCGCGATTGAATGGGCCGGACCAACGCACGGGCGTGGTGGGGTGGTCCCCGGCAGGAGAGGAAGACATGGTCTCGGAGCTGTTCGATGCGGACGCGTGGAAAGAGGTCGAGGGGTTCGGCTTCACCGACATCACCTACCACCGGGCCGTCGACCACGGGACGGTACGGGTGGCCTTCGACCGGCCCGAGGTGCGTAACGCCTTCCGCCCGCACACGGTGGACGAGCTGTATCGGGCGCTCGACCACGCGCGGATGTCCAGCGACATCGGGTGCGTGCTGCTGACCGGCAACGGTCCGTCGCCGCGGGACGGGGGCTGGGCGTTCTGCTCGGGCGGCGACCAGCGGATCCGCGGCAGGGACGGCTACAGGTACGCCGAGGGCGAGACGTCCGACACGATCGACCCGGCCCGGGCGGGGCGGCTGCACATCCTGGAGGTGCAGCGGCTGATCCGCTTCATGGGCAAGGTCGTGATCTGCGTGGTCCCGGGGTGGGCGGCGGGCGGCGGGCACAGCCTGCACGTGGTGTGCGACCTCACCCTGGCGAGCCGGGAGCACGCCCGGTTCAAGCAGACCGACGCGGACGTGGCGAGCTTCGACGGCGGGTTCGGGTCGGCGTACCTGGCCCGGCAGGTCGGGCAGAAGTTCGCGCGGGAGATCTTCTTCCTGGGTGAGGCCTACGATGCCGAGGCCGCGCACCGGATGGGGATGGTGAACGCGGTCGTGCCGCATGCCGAACTGGAGGCGACGGCGCTGGAGTGGGCACGGAAGGTCAACGGCAAGAGCCCGACGGCGCAGCGGATGCTGAAGTACGCCTTCAACCTCGTCGACGACGGGATGGTGGGTCAGCAGGTGTTCGCCGGGGAGGCGACGCGACTGGCCTACGGCACCGATGAGGCCGCCGAGGGGCGGGATTCCTTCCTTGAGAAGCGCGACCCCGATTGGTCGCGTTTCCCGTGGTACTACTAATTGTTCGGTTCTAAGGGCGCGGCAGGGGGTCAGCGGGTGCGGGTCTACTCCATCCCGATGCGGACGCGGTTCCGCGCTGTGACGCGGCGGGAGGGCGTTCTGATCCAGGGCCCCGCCGGCTGGGGGGAGTTCTCGCCGTTCGCCGAGTACGGCCCGGCCGAATGCGCGCGCTGGCTGGCCGCGGCCCGCGAGGCGGCGTGGGAGGGGTTCCCTCCGCCGGTCCGCGCCCACGTCCCGGTGAACGCGACGATCCCCGCGGTCGGGCCGGAACGGGCCTTCGAGATAGCGAAGGTGTCGGGCTGCGGCACCGCGAAGGTGAAGGTCGCCGAGCCGGGGCAGTCCGACGCCGACGACATGGCGCGGGTGGAGGCCGTCCGCGACGCGCTGGGCCCTGGCGGTCGGGTCCGCGTGGACGCCAACGGCGGCTGGGACGTCGAGCACGCCGTCCGGATGATCCGGGCGCTGGACCGGTGGGGGCTGGAGTACGCCGAGCAGCCGTGCGCGACGCTGGAGGAGCTCGGGCTGGTGCGGCGCCGCGTGGACGTGCCGATCGCGGCGGACGAGTCGATCCGCCGGGCGGAGGATCCGCTGCGGGTGCGGGCGGCCGGCGCGGCGGACGTGGCGGTGCTGAAGGTGCAGCCGCTCGGCGGGGTGCGGGCGGCGTTGCGGGTCGCCGAGGCGTGCGGGCTGCCGGTGGTGGTGTCGAGCGCGCTGGAGACGTCGGTGGGGCTGGCGGCGGGGGTCGCGCTGGCGGCGGCACTGCCGGATCTGCGGTACGCGTGCGGGCTGGGGACACTGTCGTTGCTGGAAGGCGACGTGGTGCATGATCCGCTGCGTCCGGTGGGCGGGGAGATCGTGGTGCGCAGGCCCGTCGTGGACGAGAGGGCGCTGTGCCGGTTCGCGGGCGCCGGGGCCGAGGCGTGGCGGCGCCGCGTGATCGCGGCTCAGGGGCACCTGGATGGCCCGCCGGTGATCGAGGTGGCGCCTTGAACCCGGCGACCGCGCTGTCGGCCGTTCTGGTGGATGAGCTGCTGCGTTGCGGGATGACCGATGCGGTGCTGGCACCGGGATCGCGTTCGGCGCCGCTGGCGCTGGCGCTGCATGCCGCCGAGGAGGCGGGGCGGGTCCGGCTGCACGTGCGGATCGACGAGCGGTCGGCGTCGTTCCTGGGGCTCGGGATGGCCAAGCGGGCGGGGCGCCCGGTGGTGTTGATCTGCACGTCGGGGACGGCGGCGGCGAACTTCCATCCGGCGGTGATCGAGGCGCACGAGTCGGGCGTCCCGCTCATCGTGATCACCGCGGATCGTCCGCCGGAGCTGCGCGACACCGGCGCGAACCAGACGATCGACCAGGTCAAGCTGTACGGGACGGCGGCGCGGTGGAGCACCGAGATCGGCGTGCCGGAGAACCGTCCGGGGATGGTGGCGTACTGGCGGTCGCTGGTGAGCCGAGCGTGGGGGTTGGCGCAGGGCCCCGTCCCAGGGCCGGTGCACCTGAACGCGGCGTTCCGGGAGCCGCTGATCCCGGACGGGGACGAGACGTGGTGCGAGCCCCTCGACGGTGACGTCACGGGCGCGTGGACGAAGGTGCGGGCCGCGACGCCCGGCTCGGTCCTGCACGTCCCGCCGACGCGCCGCGGGGTGCTGGTGGTGGGGGACGGCGCGGTCAACGTCAAGCGGTACGTGGCGGCGGCGTCGATGGCGGGTTGGCCCGTGTTGGCCGAGCCGAACGGCAACGCCCGCTATGGGGACCACGCGCTGTCGTCGCACCATTTCCTGCTGGGGGTGCCGGAGTTCGTGGAGCGGCACCGCCCGGAGGTGGTGGTGACGCTCGGCAAGCCCGGGTTGTCGCGTCCGCTGCTGTCCCTGCTGCGCCGGGCCGAGGAGCATATCGTGCTGGCGCCGGACCTGGCGCACTGGCCCGATCCCGTCCGGTCGGCGACGCAGGTCGCGCCGGAGGTGGAGATCCCGGTGGTGTCGGGCGACGACGCGTGGCTGAAGTCGTGGCGGGCGGCCGACCACGCCGCCGCGGCGGCGGTCGACGCGGTGCTGGACGCGGTTCCGGAGGTCAGCGAGCCGAGGTTGGCGCGGGACCTGGTGGCGGCGCTGCCGGGTGGGTCGCTGCTGTTCACGGCGGCGAGCATGCCGATCCGCGATCTGGACCAGGTGATGCGGCCGCGCCGCGGCATCCGGATCATGGCGAACCGGGGGGCGAGCGGCATCGACGGCCTGGTGTCGTCGGCGATCGGAGCGGCGCTGGCGCACAGCGGCCGCTCGTACGCACTGCTCGGCGACCTGGCGTTCCTGCACGATCAGAACGGGCTGATCATGGGCCCGCACGACCGCCGGCCGGACCTGGCGATCGTCGTCGTCAACAACCGGGGCGGCGGGATCTTCTCGCTGTTGCCGCAGGCGGCGCTGCATGGTCCGTTCGAGCGGGTCTTCGGCACTCCGCACCGGGTGGACCTGGAGTCGATCGCGGGCGCGCACGGCGTCCCGTACCGGCAGGTGGAGGCGGCGGCGGACCTGCCCAAGGCCATCACGGGGGAGGGGCTGCGGATCGTGGAGGCCCGGACTGACCGGGAGTCGAACGCGGTCCTGCACGCCGAGATGCGCAAGGCGGCTCACGCTGCCGTTCGCGCCGTCCTGCCGCGCTGAATTCGTCCTCTGACGACAGCCGCCAAACACGTGCTTCAACCTTTAACTTACAATGTAAAGGCGTGGGGCGGAGTGCACCTAAACACCCGCAAAGATCAACAACAGCTCGGTAAGTCCAAGACCAGAACGCCTTACAAGGACTGACATGGCGAAGCCGGTGCCGAGCCACCGGGGATGAGGGAGCTGAGAAGCGGGCGGTGTGTCAGCCGAGGAGGCGGGTGCGGAGGGCGTCGGTGTCCTCGTCGGTCCAGCCGTGGGAGGCCAGCCAGCCGAGCGGGCCGCCGGACCGCTCGTCCACGCGGGTCAGGAATTCTTCCATGGTCGCTGCGCGGGGGCGGTGGTAGTCGGCGGGACGGGAGTCGAGGTCGGCGGCGTAGGTGTCGCTGGCGCGCAGTCTGCGCAGGATCCGATCCATGCGCTCGCCGCTGAGGGTGTAGTCGGAGACGATGGCGTCCCGGGTGACGCCTGCGACCTCCAGCGCCAGCGCGCAGACGACGCCGGTGCGGTCCTTGCCCGCGGCGCAGTGGACCAGTGCCGATCCGTCGGTGCGGCTCATCACCCTCAGCGCGGCGACGATGGAGTCGGCGCGGTCGGCGAGGTAGCCGCGGTAGTAGCCGAGGGAGCGGTCCTGTGCGGAGCCGTCCTGGTTCGGGGCTCGCCAGGGGAGCAGTTTGCCGGTGTCGATCTCGGTGTCCGGTGTGGCTGATCCGCTGTTGGGGGTGGCGGGGAGATCGGCCGCGGCGTCGGTGTGGCGGCCGCCCTCGGTGAACAGTGACAGTTGGTGGATGGTTACCGAGGGGACCCGGGTCAGGGGGCCGGGTCCTTCCAGGTGCACTTCGGCGTCGGTGCGCAGGTCGATGATGTTCTTCAGCGCGTAGTCGTCGAGGAGGACGCGGAGGTCGGAGACCGAGAGGTCCTGGAGGTTGTCCGAGCGCAGCACCCGCCCCCAGCGTGTGGCTCCGCCGTCGGAGGTGGGGAGCCCGCCGAGGTCGCGGGCGTTGGCGGCACCGTCCAGTTCGATCCACCGAGTGCGTTCGCTCATGGCTTATGACCCTATAGGTCTGTCCTGACTCTTCCTTGACTCAGGGTGCCCCATTGTCTGGTAGCTCCCGATGTGAGTGATATCTCCCTCTGAGGTAAGGGGTCGCGCGCCCTGGTTCGCGCTGGCACGGCCGCCCGATCGGGCGGCCGTGCCAGCGCGGCGGCGTCCCGGCATCGCTTCGCGGACGGCGTCGTGTCGGCCGCCGGGGCGACCCGTCCTGGGCCCGACCGGGACCTGCGAGTGAGAACGCGGATGGCTCCGCAGCGTGGCGACCAACCGGACCTACGCTCCGTAACTTTGCGAACCGGCTGTCCGGACGGGCCGCCGCGTCACGCGAATGGAGACTTCATGCCCGCGACCCTCGATGCCCCTCCCGCTCCGCCCGGAAGGGCAGGGGCCGGCAGCGACTTCGCGCCGCTGGCGCGGGAGGTCCGCGCCAGCGGGCTGCTGGACCGTCGCCCCGGCTATTACGCGCGGGCCATCGGGCTGAACCTGGCCGCCACGGCGGCGGCCTGGGTCGCGGTCGCCTGGGCGGGGGGCTCCTGGTGGGTGGTGCTCCTCGCGGTTCCGCTGGCGGTGTTGTCGGCCCGCACCGGCTTTCTCGGTCATGACGCCGGTCACCGGCAGATCGCGGGGAGCGCCCGTGTGAACCGGCTGCTGGGGCTGGTGCTGGGCAATCTGATGCTCGGCATGGGGCATGGCTGGTGGACCGACAAGCACAACCGTCACCACGCCAACCCCAACCACGTGGGCAAGGACCCCGACGTCGGCGAGGGCGTCCTGGCCTGGACGCGTGAGCAGGCGGCGCATCGGCGCGGTCCGTTGCGGTGGGTGGCCCGTCACCAGGCGCTGCTGTTCTTCCCGCTGCTCACGCTCGAAGGGCTCAATCTCAAGATCGGCAGTGCGTTGTTCCTGCGGGGGCGGTCGCGGCGGGATCGTCTGGTGGAGGGCGGGCTGCTCGCCCTGCACACCGTGGGCTATCTCAGCCTGGCGTTCACGTTGCTGTCGCCCGGGAAGGCGGTCGCCCTGATCGTGGTGCATCAGGCACTGTTCGGTGTGCACCTCGGCAGCGTGTTCGCGCCCAATCACAAGGGCATGGCCATGCCCGGGCCGGGGGAGCGGTGGGGGCATCTGCGCCGTCAGGTTCTCACCTCCCGGAACGTGCGCGGTGGTCGCGTCACCGACTGGTTCATGGGCGGGTTGAACTACCAGATTGAGCATCACCTGTTCCCCAGCATCCCGCGCTGCAATCTGCGTCGGGTCCAGCCGCTGGTGCGGGAGCACTGCGTGCGTGTGGGGTTGCCGTTCACGGAGACCGGTTTGGTGGATTCCTATCGGCAGGCGCTCGGGTACATGCATGACGCGGGGGAGCCGTTGCGGGATCGTCCCTGAGCCGGCGCTGTCCGGGGTGGCCCGATCCAGTCCGGGTCGGGGGGATTTCGGGCCGATCGGGGCTGCTGCTGGTGCCTGGCCGCCTATGCTTGCCGGGTGCCTGAGGGACACACCATTCATCGCTTGGCCGCCGAGCATCAGCAGATGTTCGGCGGTCGCGCTGTGCACGCCGACAGCCCGCAGGGGCGTTTCGCCGATGGCGCGGCGGCCGTTGACGGGCAGGTGCTCGTGCGGGCCGACGCGCATGGCAAGCATCTGCTGTTGCAGTGGGCTGATGAGCGGACGTTACATGTCCATTTGGGGATCTACGGGACTTACACGTTCGGTTCGTTGCCTGCTCCTGCGCCGACCGGTGCGGTCCGGCTCCGTCTTGTCGGTGCGGCCCATCATGCGGATTTGCGGGGGCCGAGCAGGTGCGAGTTGCTGGAGCCCGGGGGAGTGAAGGTCCTGCGGGATCGTCTTGGGCCCGACCCGCTGCGTCTGGACGCCGATCCTGACATGGCGTGGCGTCGGATCACCCGGACTCGTACGCCGATCGCCGTGCTGTTGATGGATCAGTCCGTGGTGGCTGGGCCGGGCAACATCTACCGTGCGGAGGTTCTTTACCGTCAGGGCATCGATCCCCGGTTGCCGGGACGGCGCCTCTCCCGGGGGCAGTGGACCGCGATCTGGGATGATCTGGTGCTTCTGATGGCCGAGGGTGTTCGTACGGGGCGGATCGACACCGTGCGTCCGGAGCATACGCCGGAGGCGATGGGCCGTGCGCCCCGGGTGGATGACCATGGTGGTGAGGTGTACGTCTACCGTCGTGCCGGGCAGCCTTGCCTGGTGTGTGGGACGCCTGTCCGGGGTGCCGAGCTCGCTGCGCGGAATCTGTTCTGGTGTTCGACCTGTCAGCCCGCTACGTGATCGTTGTTGGTTCTTCGGCCGGCCGGGTCGGTGATGGGGGTGTTCGGTGGTCGTGTTCGTGCGGTGGGCTGCGGGACGTTCTCGTCGGTTTGGGGTGTGGGGGGCGTGCGTTCGGTTCGTCGTGCGCGCAGGGTTCGCGCTGCCGGTTCGGCGCCGCGTGCCAGGACGGGGCCCAGGATGGCGAGGATGAGGACGTAGGCTGCCGCGAGTGGTCCCAGGCGCGGGTTGGTGCCCGCGCTGACCGCGAGGCCGACGATGACGATGTTGAATTCTCCGCGTGGGACGAGTGCGGTGCCGGCGCCGAGTGTTCCGGACAGCGCGATTCCGACCAGGAACGCGCCGACGGCCGCGGAGACCTGGAGTCGTTGGGCGATGCCGGCGACGAGCAGAGTCAGTCCCAGGACTTTGAGGAGGAGGACTTCCTCGCTCGGGCTGGCGACCAGCCGCTCAACCAGGGCGCCGTGGCGTAGCGCCACGAGCAGGAGTGTTCGTCCGCCCGACCAGGCGGTTTCGTCCATGACCGTACCCGGTCGCCGCCGGGTGGGCCCCACCTGCCCGGCGGTCTGAGCCGGGGGTGGGGCGTGTGTCGTCATGGACCTGTCCACGGCGTGAGGTGTGGCAGGTTCAGGATGGGTGATCCGGGTCAGGATTCGCCGGTGAGCCTCGCGGAACCGATCGATGCGTCGGTGATGGTTTTGGCGGCGGTCTGGATGGAGGATTTGTCGTCCAGGTCGGCCAGGGTCGCCTTGTTGAGTGCGTGGATGACGAATTCGTAGGTGTTCACGGTGCTGGGGGAGCAGGGGCCCTGGTATCCGAACAGGCTTGCGCTGCCGCGGTAGTAGATCTGGCGGGAGCCCTTGGGGACCGGTGGTTGGTAGACGTGCTCGACATTCTGGGGGAGCGCGGTTGCGGTGACGGGAATGTCGTAGATGATCCAGTGGAGGAGGTTCCGGTTGTCGAGGTCGCGCATGATCAGGGCGTAGCTCTGTGCGGCGGCCGGGGCGCCGGTCCAGGCCAGTGGCGGGGATTCGTTCTTTTGGCGGGGGTCGTTGCCGCCGCTGGTGCACTCGTGGACTTTCGGGATCGTTCCGCCTTCGGTGAAGGCGGTGCTGGTCACGGTGAACGCGGCGTGCGTTCCGCCTGGTGTGGTGGATCGGGAGGACCCGGCGACCGAGGGTGCGGCGACGGCGCACGATAGGCCGGTGGCCGAGGCGGCGATCAGGGCGTACGACATGACTCGTCTGGTGATCATGAGTGCTCCTCAGGATGGTTCGGTCCTGGTGGCCCCCGCCCGTTTCGTGGAACTGCGGTCTTCATTTGGCTCCGTGGTCGGCAGTGTACGGATCACCCTTTTTATCCGCTAGCGTCCATATTGCTCGCCCCGGGTGCGGCGTCGTCGGGGCCGCGGGCCTGCTCGCGCGCGGGGGCGTAACGGGCAGCCAAGGCGCGGGCCGTCTCGCCCATCAGGGCGCGCAGCGCGGTGGGCGCGAGGACCTCCACATCGGCGCCCAGCTTCAGGAACTCCACGTGCGCGTGCCGCTGCGACTCCACCGGCAACCTCACCTGCACCCACCCGTCCGCGTCGGCCGGGCCCGCGTCGCGCAGGACCGCGTTCGCCATCACCGGCGGCAGCAGTGCCGCCGAGCGTCGCACTCCCTCCGGTGACAGCCGCACGGTGGCGCGCTCGGGGTAGGAGCCGGCCTCGAAGCGTTCGGTGTAGTCGTCCCAGTAGGCCGCCAGGTCGAATCCCGCCGGGCGCTCGAACCGCTCCGCCAGCGCCTCCACCGTCAAGATCCGCGACACCCGGTAGTTGCGCGGGTCACCCTGCCGCGCCCGGTCCGGTGGGGTCTCGGGTGCCTGTTCCGGGGGGACCTCCGCCCGGGCGATCAGGTACCACGATCCCGCCTTCAACACCACGCCCAACGGGTCCAGCACCCGTGTGACCCGCTGCGGGCGCTGCCATCGGCGGTACAGCACCCGGATCCGCCGCTGCTCCCACACCGCGTCGGCGACCGCGTGCAGGTGCGGGACGTCCTCGGGTGCCCGGAACCAGCCCGGCGCGTCCAGGTGGAACCGTTCCCGGATCCGCTCCGCCCTCGACCGCACGTCCGGGGGGAGCGCCGCCATCAGTTTCAGCTCCGCCGCCGCCAGTACGTTGCCCAGCCCCAGCTGCGACGCCGGGCCCGGCATTTCCGACAGGAACAGCGACTCCGCCTCGCCGGCCGTCAGTCCCGTCAGTTTCGTCCGGAACCCCTGCAGCAGTCGGTATCCGCCGTCGGGTCCCCGGTCGGCGTACACCGGGACGCCCGCCGCGCCCAGCGACTCCACGTCCCGGTACACCGTGCGGACCGACACCTCCAGCTCCTCGGCCAGTTCGCGGGCCGTCATCCGGCCGCGCGCCTGGAGCAACAGCAGCAGGGACAGCAGTCGGCTCGCACGCACCCCACCAGTGTGACCCCCCGACCGAGCACCCGGTCCCGGGCCCACCCGTTCCAGGGCCGCCTGGCCGGGGGGCTTCGCCCGGCGGGTCAGCCCTGGAGGGCGTAGCGCATCACACCGAACTTGGTCTGCGCCTCCGCCAGCTCCGCCGCCGGGTCGGAGTCGGCGACGATGCCGCACCCGGCGAACAGCCGTGCCCGCGTCCCGTCGATCTCCGCGCAGCGCAGTGCGATGCCCCACTCGCCGTCGCCGCGTGCGTCCACCCACCCGACCGGTCCCGCGTAGCGGCCCCGGTCCATGCCTTCCAGCTCGCGGATCAGGTCCGCCGCCACCGGTGTCGGTGTCCCGCACACCGCGGGTGTCGGGTGCAGCGCCGCCACCACGTCCAGGACCGACCGGTCGTCGGCCAGGCGCCCCCGCACCGGGGAGGCCAGGTGGATCAGGTTGGGCAGCGTCAGCAGCTCCGGCTCGTCGGGGACGTGCAGGTCTGCGCACAGCGGCGCCAGCGCGTCCCGTACCATCTCCGCCGCGTACTGGTGTTCCTCGCGGTCCTTGGCGGAGGCGAACAGCCGCGCCGCCCGTGCCGTGTCGTCGGCGGGCCCGGTACCGCGCGCGATCGTTCCCGCCAGGACCAGCGAGTCCACGTCCCCGCCCGTCCGGCGGATCAGCAGTTCGGGTGTCGCGCCGACCATGCCCGCGCACGAGAACGTGTAGCAGCCGGGGAAGCGCGCCGCGAGCCGCCGCAGCAGCACCCGCGCGTCGATCGGCTCGGCCGCGCGGACGTTGACATCGCGGGCCAGCACCACCTTGCCGAGCCGGCCGCCGCGGATCCGTTCCACCGCCGCGGCCACCGCGCCCTCCCACGCCGGTGCCGACAGCGCGCCGTCGCTCCAGGCCAGCGAGGACGGTTCCACCGGTTGCCGCACCAGCGCCAGCGGATCGGGCTCCTCGCCGATCGTGGTCAGCCACGCCCGCCCCCCGCGCCGCCCCAGCACCTGCCGCGGGACGATCAGGACCGAGTCCGGCGACTTCGGGTCGAAGGAGAACCCACCGAAGGCCACCGGCCCCGATCCGGGCACGCCCACCCGGTCGTCGACGTCGGCGGCGCCGAACAGCTCGCCCAGCAGCCGCCGGGCCGCCGCGAACCGGTCCTCACCGCCGGGCAGTGCCACCCGCGCGGCCTCGCCCCAGCCGACGATGCCCTCCCCGCCCCGGACCCATGCCAGTGCCGTGGGGTGCGGAAGGCGCGAGATCAGGTCGCCCGGGTCGGGGATCGGGACGGTGCGGACGGACAGGCGGTCCGGTGCTGTCACGGCGAGCTTCACGAAAGCCACTGTACGGGAGAATTGAACCTGTTCAAACAGGCGGGGCCGCCGTGCGCGATGAGGCGTACGCCACAATCCGCCGCCCGAACGCCCGCCGAGATGCCCGCCGTCGTGCCGTGGCCGGGGTGGATGTCACCCGTATGCCCCACGGTCGCGACCTCATGCCCGTCGACCGGTGTGCGGGGACCGCGGGCATGCGGTGCAGCGACGGACGCGATCAGCGGGTGCGGTCGCGTCGGGTGCCGGTCAGCCGCCAGGCCGCCGGCAGCAACCCGGCGGCCAGCAGCACCTTCAGCGCGTCCCCCACCAGGAACGGCGTCACCCCCAACTCCAGTGCCCGTTCCACCCCGAGGTGCAGCGAAGCCATCAGATACGGCACTCCCGTCACGTACATGATCGCCGTCCCGGTCAGCATCGTGGCGACCGTGCGGGTCGGGGTGCGGTCGCCGCCACGCTCGGCCAGCCACCCCACCACGGCCGCCGCCACGACGAACCCGATCACGTAGCCGAGCGTCGGAGCGCCCGTCCCGGAGGCGCCGTCCACGAACCACGGCACGCCCGCCATCCCGGCCAGCAGGTACACCACCATGCCAAGGCCCGCCCGGCTCCAGCCGAGCGCCGCTCCCGCCAGCAGCACCGCGAACGTCTGCCCCGATATCGGGACCGGCGTGCCGGGCAGCGGGACCGCGACCTGCGCGGCGACGCCGACGAAGGCGGCCGCGCCCGCGACGAGCGCGGCGTCGCGGGCCAGGGAACCGGGCAGCAGGTCGCCCAGGACGGCGGGACGCCGCGGGGCGGCGTGGACAGAAGCCACTGATCCTCCCAAAAGGTGTTGTCAGCCCGAAACCTAGCGAACCACCCATCCGAATCCGACGCCGCGGGCAACAGAACCCGCCTACTCCGCTTTGTAGGGTCCTGCCTTGCCCGCGCAGCACGCCGTCCCGGACGGTGCGCGTCGGGCTGGCTCAGGCCGGGGTGAGGCCTGCGGCGGGCAGCGCCTCGCGCGCCAGGTACACGATGTCGGGCTCGCCGCGCGGCACGGGCACCCGGCGGGCCTCCACCCGCGCGAAACGCTCCCGCAGCAGTGCCTCGAAACGCGGGGCGGTGTTCGCGCTCCACACCGCCAGCACTCCCCGGTGCGTCAGCCGCGCCGCCAGCAACTCCAACCCCTCCGGCCCGTACAACCGGGCGTTGTCGGGTGTGACCGTCCAGTCCGGCCCGTTGTCGATGTCCAGGCACAGCGCGTCGAACGGACCCGTGGCCGGGTCGGCGACGACGTCCAGCAGGTCGGCGTGTTCGAGCGTGACGCGCGGGTCGTCCAGCGCGCCCCGCGACCACGGGCACAGCAACGTCCGGTGCCAGCCGATCACGGCGCGCTCGCGTTCCACGACCGTCACCTGGGCCACCTGCGGCAGCAGCAGCGCCTCCGCCAGTGAGAACCCCACCCCCAAGCCGCCGATCAGCAGCCGTACCGGAGCTCGCAGCCCCGCCACCGCCGCGCGTACCAGCAGCCGCTCGGACTCGCCGTTGCGGGTGTCCATCAGGAACACCCCGTTGCCGATGATCTCCAGGTGCTCGCCCGCGCGTCGCAGCACCAGCTCTCCGCCGGTCCCGGCGACCCGCTCCACCACCACCGGCTCCCCGTCCATCCCCGGTATGCCACCCATGCCCCGACCCTACGACCCGGACGGGGCTGCGCGCGGCCCGAATGATCAAGGACTGTGCGGTGTCGTGGTCGCGTCCACCCCTGGCACGTCCCGCCGATGGCCACCTGCGTGTCAGCCCGCCTCCGGCCGCATCGCCGTTTACGGCCAGGGAACATCTCGCCCCCACCCGGGGTTGCTGTGTAACCATGTAATCATCGGGAGGTGTGATGATCCCCCATGACCCCAGAACCCCCGAGCCCGGCGACCAGGACCCCGGCGCCCACGAGCCCGCACCGGGGGGCACCGAACCGCCGCTGGACGCCTACTCCGCCGCGGTGTCCGCCGTCGCCCGCGAGTTGACGCCCCGGGTGGCCGCGCTGCGCGTGCGGCACCGGCGCGGCGAGGGCGCCGGATCCGCGGTGGCCTTCACCGGTGACGGGTTCCTGCTCACCAACGCCCACGTGGTCGGCGGCGCGAGCGCCGGGCAGGCCGCCTTCGCCGACGGCACCACCACCGCGTTCACCGTCGTCGGCACCGACCCTCTGTCCGACCTGGCCGTCGTCCTTGCCGACGGCGACACCCCCCGTCCCGTCACCCTCGGCGACAGCGACCGCCTTGTCGTCGGGCAGCTCGTCGTCGCCGTCGGCAATCCCCTCGGCCTCGCCGGATCGGTCACCGCCGGTGTCGTGTCCGCCCTCGGCCGGTCCCTGCCCACCCGCAGCGGCGGTGCCGTCCGCGTCATCGAGGACGTCATCCAGACCGACGCCGCCCTCAACCCCGGCAACTCCGGCGGCGCCCTCGCCGACGCCCGCGGCCGCGTCGTCGGCGTCAACACCGCCGTCGCCGGCATCGGCCTCGGCCTGGCGGTCCCCATCAACGCCACCACCCGCCGCATCATCGGCGCCCTCATCCGTGACGGCCGCGTCCGCCGCGCCTACCTCGGGCTCGTCGCCGCGCCCCTCCCCGTCCCGGCCGCCCTGCGCGCCCGCATATGTAGGGAAAATCCTACATATAGTGGGGCGCATGACCATCACCCGCATGAGCCGTCTCTCCCTTCCCGTCTCCGACCAGGACCGCGCCAAGGACTTCTATGTCGGCGTCCTCGGCTTCGAGGTGCTCGGCGACAGCCCCGTCCCGTTCGCCGAGGGCGCCCGCTGGCTGGAGGTCGGGCCCGCCGGCGGCGGCACCAGCGCCGTCCTGGTCACCTGGCTGGAGATGGAACCCGGCGGCGTCACCGGCCTGATGCTGGAGACCACCGACCTCGACGCCGACCTGGCGCGGCTGCGCGGCGCCGGCGTCGAGGTCCAGGGCCCCGCCGACACCCCCTGGGGCCGGCAGGCGTCCTTCACCGACCCCGACGGCAACGGCATCGTCCTGGCCGATCAAGCAGGGGGGACCGTCTGAGCCGGGCACCGGAGACCGGCCGCGTGACCGCCACCGCCGACGACCTGTTCGCCGCGCTGGCCAGCCCCGTCCGCCGCGAACTGCTGCGCCTGCTCCTGGACGGGCCCAGCACCGCGGGCGCGCTCGCCGCCCACTTCGCCATGGCCCGCCCCAGCGTCTCCGAGCACCTGCGGGTACTGCGCGACGCCGGGCTCGTCGGCGAGACGCGACGCGGACGCGAACGCCACTACCACCTGGAGGCCCAGCCGCTCATGGACCTGGCCGACTGGCTGCACCCCTACGAGCGGTTCTGGCGACACAAGACCGCCGCCCTGCGCCGCGTCCTGGACGAGGAGGACACATGACCCGCGAACCCGCCGACACCCCGCCCGGCGCCGCCGGACCAGATGGTGCCCGCGACCTGCGCACCATCCGGGTCGAGGAGTTCCTGCCCCACCCACCGAGCCGCGTCTGGCGGGCCCTGACCGACCCCGAACTACTCGCCCGCTGGTTCATGCCGTGCGACTTCCGCCTGGAGATCGGCCACACCTTCACCCTCACCACCACACCCCGGCCCAACGTCGCGTTCGGCGGCGTCTGCCACTGCCGCGTCCTGGACTTCGACGCCGAACGGATGCTGCGCTACAGCTGGGTCGACCCGGGCGAGGACAACGGGCTGGACTCCACCGTCACCTGGCGGCTGGAACCCGAGGGCACCGGCACCCGCCTGTTCCTCGAACACGACGGGTTCGACCCCGACAACCCCTACCAGGCCATGGCCCGCCGCATCATGGGAGACCGCAACGGCTGGAGCGGCGTCGTCGGCCGCCTCGCCACCTCCCTCATCACCACCGCCGCCTGACCGGCCACGGACCTCACACCCGGTGGACGACCACGCCCGCCGCCTCGATCTCGGCGACCGCGGCGGCGGGCGCCGCGGTGTCGGTGACCAGCACGTCCAAAGCGGTGACCGGGCACACATGACCCAGGCCCGTCCGGCCCAGCTTGGCGCCGTCGCACACCGCCACCACCCGCTGCGCCGCGGCGAGAGCGGCCTGCTTGACCGGCACCTCCGCCAGATCGTGCGCGGTCAGCCCATGCCGCGCCGACAGCCCGCACACACCGAGCACCGCCGTGTCCACCCGCAACGCCCGCAACGACACCTCCGCCAGGTGCCCGGTGAACGACAACGTCCCCGGCGACGTCCGGCCACCCGGCACCAGCAGCGTCACCTCCGGCGCGGCGCTGAGCGCGTTCGCCGAGTGCAGGTCCAACGGCACCACCGTCAGCCGGCGGGACGCCAGCACCCGCGCCGCCTCCAGCGTCGTGGTCCCGCCGTCCAGCACCACCGACTCCCCGTCGGCCACCAGCGCGCCCACCCGCGCCGCGATCCGCCGCTTGACCTCGGCCGCCTCCCGCAGCCGCAACGCGAACGGCGTCGCCTCGCCGCGCAGCAGCAGGCTCACCGCACCGCCCCGCACCCGCCGCAGCACCCCGTCCTCGGCGAGCCGGTCCATGTCCCGCCGGATCGTCATCTCCGAGCAGCCCGTCTCGGCCGCGAGGTCGGCCACCGTCACCCGCTCCGCCGACCGCAACCGCTCGACGATCGCCAGCACCCGCTCCGCACCTTCCATATGTTCAATCTAACGTGATTCATGTTAGAAAGGCGAGGGAGCGAACATCGGAGGTCACATGAAGTGGGTCGTCATCGACTACGGCGAGGTCGTGTGCCGCCGGCCGCCCGAGGACGCCGCCGCACGGCTGCCCGCGGCGCTCGGCGCCGAGCCCGGCCCGTTCTGGGACGCCTACTGGAGCGGACGCCGCGCCTACGACCTCGGCGCCGTCGACGCCGCCGGATACTGGGGCGAGCTGTGCGGGCGCCTCGGCCGCGTCGCCGGCACCGCACTGCTGGACACCCTCGTCGGCCTCGACCTGGACATGTGGTCGCACCTGGACCCGGGCACCCTAGCCGTCCTGCAGGACCTGACCGCCCGGCGCGTCCCGCTCGCGCTGCTGTCCAACGCGCCCCTGGAACTGGCCCGCGACATCGAGCGCCGCCCCTGGTCCGCGCTGTTCCAGCACCGGTTCTTCAGCGCCGACCTCAGCCTGGCCAAGCCCGACCCCCGCATCTACCGGCACGTCAGCGACGCCCTCAACGCCGCGCCCGGCGACCTGGTCTTCGTCGACGACCGCCAGGAGAACATCGACGGAGCACGCGAGGCCGGGCTGCGCGCACACCTGTTCACCGGCGCCGACCGCCTGCGCCGCGACCTGCGGCTCCCCGCCGCCTGACCCCTCCCGTACCGTCCGCGCGCCGAGCGGGCGGCGCCGGACGCTCTCTGGAACCCGTGCGCGCACCTCAGCGGCCTCACCCCCGCGGCCCCATCCGAGGGACCGCCGGGCCAGTCGCGCGACCCGCGCCCGGACGAGATCGGGTGAGATCGGGTGAGCCCATGGCGGGCGCTCAGAGTAGAGCCCTCACAGCAGGCTCAACTGATGGGGGCCGGGCGGGGGAGGGGGCGCCGGCGGGACGTCGCGGTGCGGCGGGTCGGCGATGCCGTACTTGGCGGCCAGGTCGCGGACCTGCGCGACGATCCCGTCCTGATACTCCTTCGGCGCGTAGGCGCCGCCGCCGTACAGGCGCGCATAGGGAACCACCAGGTCCGGGCGGTGGCGGCGCAGCCACGCCAGGAACCATTCCCGCGCGCCGGGCCGCAGGTGCAGCGGGATCGGCGTCACCGACGTCGCGCCCGCCGCGGCGATCCGGCGCACCGCCTCCTCCAACTGGGCGGGGGAGTCGGCCAGGTAGGGCAGGACGGGCGCCATCAGCACACCACAGCGCACGCCCGCCCCGTTGAGCGCCGCACACACCTCCAGCCGCCGGTGCGGGGACGGTGTGCCCGGCTCCACCAGCCGCCACAGCGAGGCGTCCGCGAACCCCACCGACACCGCCGTGCTCACCCGCGTGCGCTCGTTCGCCTCCCGCAGCAACGGCAGGTCCCGCAGGATCAGCGACCCCTTCGTCAGGATCGAGAACGGGTTGGCGGCGTCCCGCAGCGCCGCCAGAATGCCGGGCATCAGCCGGTAGCGGCCCTCGGCCCGCTGGTAGCAGTCGACATTGGTGCCCATCGCGATGGGCGCCCCCCGCCACCGGGGCGCCGACAGCTCCGCCCGCACCCGCTCGGCGGCGTTCACCTTCACCACGATCCGCGAGTCGAAGTCCGCCCCCGCGTCCAGGTCGAGGTACTCGTGGGTCTTGCGGGCGAAGCAGTACACGCACGCATGCGAGCACCCCCGGTAGGGGTTGACCGTCCACTCGAACGGAACACGGGACGCGGCCGGCACCCGGTTGATGATCGTCTTGGCGTGCACCTCGTAGAAGGTCATGCCGCGGAACTCGGGCGTGTCGAATGTGCGCGCCACCGCCCGCCGTTCGATCAGCGGCAGGTCCGGCGCGGCCGCGTCCTCGGCCAGCCGCAGGTGATCCCAGCGCACACCGCCTCCTTCGAACACGTGAACGACCCGACCAGGACGAACAGTATGGAACACATGTTCGAGCAAGGCAACGGGAGGGCGCGCGAGGATCGTTCGTTCCGTGCGTACCATCGCAACAAGTGCGTAACAATGGCTCGCTATGGCATGGCGAGCGGGGACGCGAATCCGGATGGTGACGGCGGCGATGACGGCCGCGCTTGCGGCGGGCGCGCTGGCCGGCTGCGGTGTGCCCGCGCTCGGCGGCACCGATGACGGCGACGGCGATGGCGGCGGGCGCGCTCCCGTCCCCGTCAGCGCCAAGGCCGAGTGCCCGGACATCCCCGCGCCCCGCGACTCCAAAGCCCGGCAACTGCGCGGCATGTGGATCGCCACCGTCGCCGGGATCGACTGGCCCAAGGACACCGGCAGGCCGACCGAACGGCAGAAGGCCGACTTCGTCGCGCTGCTCGACACCGCCAAGGCGATGAACATGAACGCGGTGTTCGTGCAGATCCGCCCCAACTCCGATGCGTTCTACCCCTCCCCGTATGAGCCGTGGTCGCAGTGGATCACCGGCACACAGGGCAAGGACCCCGGCTACGACGTCCTGGCGTTCATGCTGAAGGAGGCACACGAACGCAACCTGGAGTTCCACGCCTGGTTCAACCCCTACCGGGTGAGCCGCCAGGACGACCTGGAGAAACTCGCCCCCAACAGTCCCGCCCGTCAGCACCCCGACTGGGTCCGCAAGTACGGGACCGGCCTGTGGTACGACCCGGGCCTGCCGCAGGTACGGGACCTGACCACCCGGGCCGTGCTGGACGTCGTCGGCAAGTACGACATCGACGCCGTCCACTTCGACGACTACTTCTACCCCTACCCCGAGACCGGCGACTTCCCCGACGCCGCCACCTACAAGACCCACGGCGGCGGGCTGAGCAAGGCCGACTGGCGGCGCCGCAACGTCAACACCCTCGTGGAGTCGCTGTCGGACCAGATCCACAAGACCAAGCCCTGGGTGCGGTTCGGCATCAGCCCGTTCGGGGTGTGGCGCAACAAGAGCACCGACCCCGCCGGGTCGCCCACGCGCGCGCTGCAAAGCTACGACGACATCTACGCCGACACCCGCAAGTGGATCCGCGAGGGCTGGCTCGACTACGTCACCCCGCAGTTGTACTGGCCGCTCGGCGACGAGCGCGCCGACTACGCCGCGCTCGTCGACTGGTGGGCCCAGCAGGTCGACGACACCGACGTGCAGTTGACCATCGGGCAGGCCGCCTACCGCGTCGGTCAGGACGCCACCTGGAAGAAGCCCGCCGAACTCTCGCGCCACCTCACCCTGAACGCCCGGTACCCGAAGGTGCGCGGCGACGTGTTCTTCAGCGCCTCCGACATCGTCTCCGACCGGCGCGGCTTCGCCGACCGCCTCCGCCGCGACCACTACGGCACCCCCGCGATACCGCCGCCCGCCCGCGACGGCGCCGGCACGACACCGCCGCCCGTCCAGGACGTCGACGCCCGCGCCGACGGCAAGGGCGTGCGGGTGCAATGGCGACCCTCGCAGGGCGCGGCGTCCTACGCGGTCTACCGGGTGGACGGCGAACGACCCGGCTGCGCTCCCGTCGACCCTTCCCGGCTCGTGGCCGACGTGCGCGGCGGCGGCATCATCGACCCGTCCGCCAAGCCCGGCCGGTCCTACACCTACTACGTCACCGCGCTGGACCGCCTCCACCACGAGAGCAGGCCCGCGCGTGGCGCAACGGTTACCGCGCCCGGGGGATAATGATCTTGCTCCGTGGGCAGGAACCAGACATCTGGAACGCCCCCCGGAGGTATGAGTATGGCGCTGTCGATGGAGGAGCAGCGGATCCTCACGCAGATCGAGGTCCGCCTGAGCGAGGACGATCCGCGGCTGGCCCATCGCCTCTCCCGGCTCGGCGAGGCGCGCACCGGACGCCGCGTCCGAGTGATCGTCGTCGTGGTGGTCGCAGCGATCGTGGTCCTCGCCGCGGTCGGCGGCGCGGTCGCCGCCGCGATGTCCTGATAGGCGCCGCCGCACGCACGCCCACCCCTGGCCCGCCCAGCGAACGCCGAGGCCCCGGCGAGATCAGATCTCGCCGGGGCCTCGGCGCTAAGGCCGGTGTGGTGGTCGCCTCACGGCGAAAGGCACAACGGAGTTCCAGCCCGGACCGTACGGACCGGCGGTATTCCCCGAAGGCGTTGTGTAGAGCCCGGGGGACACATGCCACACCGACGCCCACCAGCTTAACGGCAACCGTGCCGTGCTCTCTCCATCGGTCCCCGTGTGTCACGATCACCTCACCCGAAAGTGAGGCCCACCTTGACCCGTGCACCGGCCCGGTGGGCGGTGCGTCCTCTTATCTAGACCGACGCGGGAAAAGGAGGGACCTGTCCCGGATCGACCACGGACGGTGCACGGAGGCGCCACCGTGGCCGGGTGCGAGCACCCTGTCCGCCGCCGACACGGGGAACTGCCGGCGCGGCCAGATCTGTGGCCAGGGCCCCATGCCGCGACGCCTGCGGGGAAGAAGCCTGTTAGGGCCGCTGACCTGCGGAAACCACCAGAGGTGAGGAGACGGGGCATGGGCACCAAGGAACTGGGCGTCGACGGGTCCACCGAGGGATCCATCGACGACATCGACGAGATCGACAGAGGCGGTCACCACCGCGCGGCGTGGGAGCTTGCGGCCGAGACCCGCGCGGCCTCCCGAGCGCGCGCTCTCACCGGACGGACGCTGCGCGCGTGGCGTGTGAGCGACCCCGCCGACATCGACGACATCGTCCTGATGGTCGATGAACTGGTCACCAACGCGGTCGTGCACGGCACCGGTCCCGTCCGGCTCACCCTGCGCCTGGACGGACGGCGGATCGCCGGAGAGGTCAGCGACGGCAACCCGATGGCGCCCCCCGCCCCCGGCCCCCCGCCGCACATCCTGGACTGGGCCGAGGCCGGACGCGGCCTGCTGCTGGTCGCGGCCCTCGCCACCGAGTTCGGTGCCCGTCCCGACGGCGCCGGCAAGACCGTCTGGTTCACCCGCCTCCTCGACCCCCTCGACAGCCGTCCCCTCACCGTCGACACCCCCGGCCGCTGACGCTCCCGTCCCGCAGGTCAGGCCTGGAGCGGGCAAAGGTCGACAAGCCACACACCCCCGTCGTCCTCGGCCGGCGGCCGCGGCGGCTCGTCGGTCAGCCGGTCCAGGTGCCATTCGATGTGCGCGAGCGGCCCGCGCCACCCCGCCAGCAGATCGGCCAACGGACGCGGCGCGCCCGGCGGCCCGAACGGGCGCGGGTCGGGCAGCTCACCCTCCCACAACGCGTCATCGCAGTCGGCGACCCAGTGCGCCGCCGCCTCCAGCACCTCCTGCAGGTCGCGGGCGAGGTCGCCGAGCGAGCGCAGCGCCATCGCGTCCTGGATCATCCGCTCCCGCCGCGCGTAGGGCAGATCCCGGTCGAACTCCGGTGGGAACGGCGGCCGGCGTCCCTCCAGCACCGGGTCCTCGTCGGTCGCCACGGCCCGGACCGCCGCCAGCTGCCACCGCGTCCACTCCGCCACATGCCCGAGAACACCGCGCAGCGCCGCCGCGCCCTCCTGCCCCCCGCGCACCTCCGCGGTCGCCTCGCGCAGCCGGGACCGGACGGACTCCAGCCGGTCCAACGTCCACGCCCGCGCACGCGCGGCACCCGCCGGGCCCCGCCGCGACCCCGGCTCGGCCGGTGGACGCGGCATCGGCACCCGCAGCGCCGCCAGCAGATCGTCCAGATCGCGGACCTCCGCGCCCCGCCCCGACAGGAACGCCGCCCCCACCCGGTCCAGGCGGAACATGCGCGGCCCGTCGCGCATCCGGCACCAGCCCACCAGGTACTCCCCATAAGGGGCCACGACCAGGCCGTGCGCCTCGACGTCACGGAAACTGCGCACACCCCCCTGGTCGGTGTAGACCAGCCGGACGATCCGCCGGGTGCGCACCGCCTCGACCAGCGTGTCGTGTACCGGCCCCATCAGCGACCCGACCTCGGTGAGCGCGGGCGCCGGCGGCACGTCCGGCAGCGCGTACCCGCCCGCACCCGCCTGGACCGGCAGCCCACCGTGGGTGAGGAGCTCCAGATCGCGCCGCACGGTCCGCTCGCTCACCCCGAGACGCTCACCCAGCGTCGACGACTCCACCGCCACGGGCGAGGCCGCACGAAGCTCGGCGACGAGCGCCAGCAACCGGTCCACGCGATCCACACCACCATCGTGACCCGCGGCGCCGACATTATGTGGTGGCGCGAAGGTCTCAACCTCCTGCACGCACAGCGATCCAGCCGCCCCCGCCCCCACAGACCCGTGCCAACAGATCCGTGCCCCAACGAACGCCGGGGTGGGACGCCTACCGGCCCGACAGCTCGATCGCGAGGCCCTCGAAGTCGGCCGCGGTGAGGGACAGGGCGCTGCCGATCGCCTGCGTCGCCTCCGCGCTGCCCAGATGCCGGGTCGCAGCCCGGTCCAGGTAGGACTCGATGAGCCGGGCGCCGGTGAGCCGCCCGCGTCCGCGCAACGCCCCCACCTCGCGGTTCACCACCGCCCACGCCTGCGACCCCAGCCGCAGCGACCGCTCCTCTGCCAAGATCCCCACCAGCGCCGCGCGTGCGGCGGGGTCGGCAAGGTCGGGCAGCCGCACCGCCCGCAGGTCGGTGACCAGCTCAGGAGACGCCGCCGACAGCTCGCCCACACGGTCCGGCTCGCACGTCGCCAGCAGCGCCGTGTCGTTGACGCCCTCCAGCCGCGTCCGGTACAGCACGGACGCGTACGCCGGACCCTGCGTCTCGTCCAGGATCAGCCCGTCCAGCCCGTCCAGCAGCAGAACGTGCCCCGCGTGCTCCTCCAGCGCGGCACGCAGCCCCTCCGGGCCGTCCTCGCGCAGATCCTCGGCGTGGACGCCGTGGACCTCGCCGCTGGAGGCCTCCACCTCCGCCAGCGCGCGGGCGACCATCCGCGCCAGCCGGCGCTGCCCGCTGGAGGGCGCCCCGATCAGCAGCAGCGCCGGCGCCGACGCGCTGGACACCTCCTGCCCGCGCAGCCGCCTGGCCCACTTGCCGCGCCGCCGCACCTCGGTCACCACCCGGCCGATGTCGTCGGCGCCGCACAGGAACCGGATCCCGTACGACTCGGCGATCTGCGCACTCGGCTCCGGGACGGGCGGAGGCGGCGCCGGGGGCACCGGATCGGGCACCGGCGCGGGCGGCGGCGGCAGGTCGGCGTGCGGGGCGGGCGGCGCCGCGGCCTCGGCGCTCGGCCACGCCGGGGCCGGGCCCCGGTCGAGCTGGGTCTTGAACGCGTCGGTGTCCAGCTGCGTCGCCGCCTCCACCGGCCACACCGGGTCGGCCGCCGGGTGCTCGTCCACGACGGCGGCCGGGGGCACCGGCGGGGGAGGGGGCGGGCCGGGGGACGGTGGCGGGGTGTCGCTGGCGAACGGGTCCGCCACCGCGGGCGACTCCTGCCGCTCCCTTACCGGGAACGGGTCCTCCGGCGGTGATGGCGTCGGGAGGGGCGGTGGGACGGGGGACGGGACGGGCGGCTGGGCCGCCGGCTGGACGGGCGGGGGCGCCGGAGGGGCCACCGGCGCGACCGCGGGCGGCGGGCCCGGCGCCTGCTGCTGCGGGTCGGGCACCGGCGCCACCGGCTGGTCGCCGGTGGCGCGCTCGGCCGCCATGTGCGCCCGGGCGGCCTTGATGATGTCCCAGGCCGACAGCTCGTCGGTGGACGGCGGGGAGTGCATCGCCGGCGAGGTCAACTCCGCCGCGACCGCCTGCGGGACCGCGAACCCGGTCGCCGGTGGCGGGACCTGCGCCAACCGGCACCAGGTCAACCCGAGCGTGTAGGTGGTGGCCAGCAGCGCGGCGAGGGCGTCGGGGTCGTCGGTGCGCAGCGCCTCGGGCAGCCGCCCGTCGCGCGGCCACAGCGAGCGCAGCGGGTTCGCCGGGTCCGACAGGACGGTCTGCAGCGTCCGGGCGCTGTCAGGATCCAGCCAGCGCTGCAGCGCGGCCAGCGCGTTCGGTGCGGCCTGCAGGTCGGCGGCCAGGACCGCGATCCCGGCGCGGCGCACCTCGTCGTGGCCGCGGCCCGCGGCGGCGGGCCGGCGCGGGCCGGTCAGCCCCGCGACGATCTGCTGCAGGTCGTACAGGGCCAGCCGCAGGTACTCCCCGGGCGCGGTGTCGCGCACCATCGGCGTCGCGTGCTCGGCCGGGCAGCGGCGCCGCCACTCCTGCAGGATCGCCTCGGGCCCGTACCGGACGGTGGCCAGGTCCTGGTTGACCAGCCGCAGCGACGCCGCCGTCACCGCGGCGAGCGCGTCGGCGCCCGGCCGAAACCGCGGGTCGGCCTGCAGGCCCGCCGCCACCTCGTACATCACCCGTGCGATGTGCGCGGCGCCGCCGCCGTCGCCCGCGCCGAGCCGGTGGATGTAGTAGCCGGCGAGCGTGCCGAAGTCGGGCGGCATCATCCAGTGCAGTTGCTCGGCCGACGTCGTCAGGAACGGGATGAACGACTCGATTAGCGGATGCTCGGTCAGCACCACCGGCGAGCCCGCGCACCACAGCAGAGCGCCCCAGGCGGCGGCGACGGTGCTGGGCGTGCCCGGCTGGAACATCGGGTCGCGCTGGGCGAACTGCGCCGGGTTCACCGCGAGCGCGGTGGTGAGCGCCTGGGAGATCCGCGCGACCACGGCGGTGTCGGGGACGGGCCCGAGGAACCCCAGCGGCGCGACCCGGCCGGCCGACAGGTCGGGGCCGGTGGGGAACAGCTGCGGCGGTACCGGCGGGGTCCCCGCCCCGCGCGGCGCGGGGACCGCGACCCGCCGGTCCTCGAACTCCGCCGGCGGGGGGCAGGGATGCCAGCTGCCGTCCAGGCCGCACCGGTACCAGCGGCCCCAGGCGCCGTAGAGCCACCACTCCCCGGCGCCCCACAGCATCCGCGCGGCGATCTGTCCGGCGCGCTCCTGCGGCTGCGCCGTCTGCCACCACGGCGAGGTCACCAGCTCGCGCACGTTGCCCTCGACCGCCGCGAACAGGTCCCCGCTCGGCCCGCCTCCGGTTCCACCGGGTCCCGCCCCGGCCGCCTGCCAGCTCACCCGGCGAATAGTAGTCCTCCCGGACGGTAAGCCCGGAATCGTCGGGTCCTGTGCCGCTGCGCCGGTCGCCGTGCCCGCGCGCCGCAGCGTCGCACGGCCCGCCGCACCGGACACGGCTCCGGTCGCGGCCGGGGCGTGACCTCCCCTCGATCTGTAAGGAGTGTTATGGAACCATGCTCATGAATGAGTGCGGGTGGCCCTGGAAAGGGGGCGCGGGTGGCGGCCGGCGGAGCGGCGCGGACACGCGCCTGGGGCGTGGGCCTGGTGGTGGTGTCCTCGGTGTGCTTCGGGGCCTCGGGACCGTTCGGCAAAGCCCTCATCGAGGCGGGGCTCGGGCCGCTGCAGGCGGTGTGGCTGCGGATCGCGGTGGCGGCATCGGCGCTGGTCCCGCTCGTGCCGATGCTGCGCGGACGGTCGGCGATGCGCGGCCTCCGCCCGCACCTGGGGTGGCTGGCGGTCAACGGGCTGACCGGCATCGCCGGCTGCCAGGCGTGCTACTTCGTCGCCGCCTCCCGGCTCCCGGTCGGCGTCGCGATCCTGCTGGAGTTCAGCGGCCCGGTGCTGGTGCTGGCGTGGCTGCGGTTCGCGCGCCGTGTACCCGTGCACCGCACCGCCGTCGCCGGGGTCGTGGTCGCGATGGCGGGTCTGGCGCTGGTCGTCCAGGTGTGGTCGGGTCTGGGCCTTGACCCGCTCGGCCTCGCCGCCGGACTCGGCGCCGCGGCCTGCCAGGCCAGCTACTTCCTGGTCGTGGACCGCCTCGCCGGCCGGGTCGACCCCCTGGTCGTCACCGCGTCCGGCATGGTCGTGGCCACCGCCGCGCTCACCGCGCTCGCGGCGCCCTGGACCCTGCCCTGGGACGTGCTACCCGCCGCGGTGAACATCGGCGGTCACGCCGCGCCCGGTTGGACGCTCGTCGCCTGGATCGCGCTGGTCAGTACCGTCCTTGCCTACCTCACCGGTGTCGCGGGCCTGCAACGGCTGCCCGCACAGGTCGGCGGCGCGATCTGCTACATCGAGGCCGTTGCCGCCACCCTCATCGCCTGGGCTGCGCTCGGCGAGCGCCTGACCCCGACGCAGATGGTGGGCGGCGTCATCGTGCTGGCCGGCGCCTACATCGCCCAGCGTGCCGCGGGTGGACGCCTGCCCGCGCCCGTCCCGCCCCCGTCCGGGATCGCCGGCGCGTCGGGCGAGACCCCGGAGACCACGGCCCCCGCCCTCCGCCGCTGACCCCCGGGGCCCCAGCGCCTCGGGAGGAGATGCGCACCGACGTCTACGCCGCCGCCGCACGCGTCTTCGACCTGCTCGAACACGGCCTCGGTGACTACGCCGCGGCCACACCCGGACCCACCCGCCGCGGCCCGGCCACCGGAAAATGAGTGTCGGGGCACTCCCGGCCGTTCCTACACTCCATGATTGCGGAGGCGAACAATCATGGACACCCCCACGCTCCTTGCCCACCTGGAGACCCACGACACCGCCCTCACCCTGCCCCGGGGCGGCACCCTGCGCTGGGACGACGCGGACCTGCACCGCGCCGCCCACACCGACGACCCCGAGGGCTACGCGCTGCTCGGCCTGGCCCCGGGCGTGCGGCCCTGGCAGCGCGCCCGCGTGCTGCTCCAGGTGCTCAACGCCTCCCAGGCCGGCCTGGACGAGGCGACCCGCACCGTCCTGCACCGCGCCGCCCGCGTCCTGACGCTGGGACTGCCGCCCGCGCACGTCATCACCGTCCTGCTCGGGCTGCGGCGACTGCGTGCCAACCACAAGCACACCACCCGCACCGCACTGCGGTTCGTCCTGGAGCACCCCGACGCCGACGCGCTTATCGCCGCACGCCGCCCCGCGCTCGTGGACTGCTTCGAGCACGCGCTCGGCACGGCCACCGCCCGCGGCTGCGCCCGGCGCATCGCCGACGGCGACACCGCCTCGGACTACCTGCAGCGGCGGCTGCTGCGCTTCCTCACCCACCCGCACACCGCGCCCGCCCGCATCCGCGCGCTCTACGACCCCGGGCCAGAGGGCGCCGCCGCTCCACACGAGCCCGCCCTCGCCCTGGACAGCGGACGCGAACGCCCGCCCACCATCACCGCCACCAACCGCGGCGACATCGCCGCCACCCTCGTCCACCTGTACCGCGGCGGGCCGTCGGCGTCGCTGTATGAGGCACTCGGCCGGTTCGTCGACGACGCCGCCGGCGCCTTCCCCCGCTTCGACGGGACGGTCGCGCTGGTGCTGGACGCCTCGGCGTCCATGCGCGGCTACGGCACCCGCGAATGGGCGGTGATGTCACAGGCCGCCGCGCTGCGGATGGTCCTGACGCAGGTGTGCGCACGGCTGGAGGTCGTCGAGGTCGGCGGTGACGAGCGCGCCCCGCGCGGCGCCACCGACCTGGCCATGGGCGTCCTGGACGCGCTCGGCACCGGCCCCGACCTCATCGCCGTCGTCTCCGACGGCTACGAGAACCTGTTCCCCGGCGACCTCGCCCGCGTCGTCGCCACACTGCCGCGCACCGGGATCACCACCCCGGTGGTGTTCTGCCACGCGATGTTCACCGGCAGCGACGACCTGGCACTGCGCCGCCCCGCGCCGTCCCTGCCGCAACGCGGGTTCTGGCACCAGGACGACTTCGCCGAGCTGCTGCCCTGGATGCTCGGGCACTGCGCGGCCGGCGCGCCCTGGCTGCGCGCCGCCCTGCACGCCCGCCTGGACGACCTCGACCGGCGCGCCGACGCGCTCGCCCCCGGACTGGCCGCCTGAACCGGCGCCCGCCACCGGGTGCGGGGGCCGGTTCAGGCCCATTCACCCGGCCCCACACGCACCCCGCCCGTACGACCTGCAAGGCAAGACCCGCACGGAAGAAGGGAGCACCGTGACCGACACGACGGCGCTCGACACCCTGGTCCCCGGACCGCTCAGCCTCGCCGGGCACCGCCTCGGCACCCCGCAGCAGGCGGGCGCGCTGACGATGGTCCCGATCTCCGGGCCCGCCCACCCCGGCTTCGCGCCGCCCCGCAGCGGTCTGAAGCTGTCGCGGGTCGTCGGTTACGGGCAGGTCGAGCTGACCAACGGCGCCCCGTCCGGCGTGGCCATCGTGCCGCTGCACATCGGCTACATCCAGGACCGCGCCCAAAACCACGCCCTGTGCCGGTCGGCGTTCCTGGCCCCCGGACAGACCCTGCGCTTCGACGACGCCTGCTGCGTCCAGGAAAGCCAGGGCGGCTACCTCGCCGGCGGCGAGCAGTGGTTCTTCGTGCTCCCCACCGAACTGCGCGACCGCGCCCTGGAACTGCGCGGCGTCCACGGCTACAACAAGCTGTGGGGCGACATCGCCGAACTCAACGTCCGGTACGGCCTGGCCCGGCGCGGGCACCTGGAGCAGATCCTGTCCCGCAAGAGGCCCGTGCTCACCCAGTTCCAGAGCCGACTGGAACTCCAGCCCGGCCAGGTCGGCGCGCTGTTCCTCATCGCCGGACGGTTCGCCGGACTGGAAATCGCCCCCGACCCCGCCTACTTCGCCGAGATGTGGACCGCGCTGGTCTGCTTCGCCTACGGCGCCGCCGCCTGGCGGGCCGAACCCGCCCCCACCGCCCCCATCCCCTACGAGGCGGCGGACCTGGCCGAACTGCGCGGTGCCCTGGACCGCGACCGCTCGGCCCGCCTCGCCGAAGTCGCCGGGTGGCTCGCCGACGCCCCCGCCGGCGCCGTCTCCCTCCAGGAGGAGGACCGCTACCTGGACCTGCGGCTGTCCACCGTCACCGGCCCGCACCTCGCCGGGCAGATCGTCACCGACCGGGACCGCACCGTCTACGCGTCCCTGTTCGCGCGCTGATCCCGGGGCGATCCACAAAAAGGGTTGCCCCGGGAGACCCCCACCCACTTGAATCGGAACTACGGGAACTGTGCCGGGCACCTCAGGCAGAAACCCTGATTCCAGATCTCGGGGCATCGTCTATTCAACGATCCTGAGCCTGACGAGGCGCCGGCCACCTGTCCCACCCCGTCCCCCTCCGGGACGCCCACGCGGAAACCGACCCGGCCGACGCGTCCACTGCTCCCATTCTCACAGTAGAGCGAGGGGAAGCCGAAATACATCGGCCCCAGGACCGATGTTTGCGGCCCACCCGTTCCCTAGTCTGTGGCCCCGACCCGCTCCCGGCGCCATACGGAGGGACAGCATGCACGACCCGGAGGACACCACCGCCGACTGCCCCCATTGCGGCCGCGCGGAGGTCCCCACCGGCGGCGAGCCGGACTGGCAGAGCGCGCTCGACGACTGGGCGTGGATCCTCCGGCTGAACCTCACCGACACCACCCACCGGCACCCGGCACGGTCACGAACCTCCCCGCCCTCATCCCGCTGACCTGCCACCTCACCCCCCACGCCGGACCCCCACAGCAAACCCCGCATGATCCCGCCCGCCGCCGTCACCGGCGGGCCCACGGCGCGGCGGCTGAAGTCTCGGCAAAGGTTGGCTCCCCCGCAGGGCGTACGGACGGGCGGGACGCGATGCCGCGGTTAGCGTGCGGGCATGCCGCAGACGCCCGGCGACAGGCCCGCGAACGCGCCCGCCGACGTCTCGACGGGCGCTACCGCGCAAGGCGACACCGTGCCGGGCGACGCCCCGTCCGGCGTCACCGTGGCCGGCGGCGCCCCGCCCGATGGCCCCGGACCGCCCGCCGAGGCCGCCGGCGACCGCCCCGATCCCCGGCGGATGCCGCCCTGGCTGCCGAAGGCGTTCCTGCTCGCGGGCGGCACCGTCGTGCTGTTCATCGTGGGGGTGTGGCTGGTCGGGCGGCTGCGCGAACTGCTGCTGTTGCTGCTGACCTCGCTGTTCGTGGCGTTCGCGATCGAACCGGCCGTCAACTGGCTGGCCGCGCACGGCTGGCGGCGCGGCTGGGCGACCGGCCTGATGTTCCTGGTCATCGCGGTGTTCATCGCCGCGTTCGTCGGCGGGATCGGATCGCTGCTGGCCACCCAGACCACCAACCTGATCGACGGGTTCCCCGGATACGTCCGGGAGGTCATCGACTGGATCAACGCGACATTCGGGACGAACCTCTCGCGTGACACGGTGTTCCAGCGGCTGCCGACCGTGACCGAGCAACTCTCGGGGCACCTGTCGGTGATCGCCGGGAACGTGTGGGGGATCGGCGCCACCGCGTTCGGGGTCATCTTCAAGCTCCTCGGAATGCTGCTGTTCACCTTCTACCTGTCGGCGCAGGGCCCCCAGTTCCGCCGGACGGTCTGCTCGGTGCTGCCACCCCACCGCCAGCGCCAGGTGCTGTGGGCATGGGAGATCGCTGTCGAGAAGACCGGCGGCTACATCTACTCCCGCGCGCTGCTGGCGATGATCTCCGCCGTCGCCCACTACATCGCCATGGCCGGGCTGGGGGTCCCCTACGCGCTGACGCTGGCGCTGTGGGTGGGCGTGGTGTCGCAGTTCATCCCCGCGGTCGGCACCTACCTCGCCGGCGCGGTACCGGTACTGATCGCCCTGACCAAGGCCCCCTCCACCGCGCTGTGGATGCTGCTGTTCATCACCGCCTACCAGCAACTGGAGAACTACCTCCTGCAACCGCGTATCACCGCCAGGACGCTGGACATGCATCCCGCGGTCGCGTTCGGGCTCGTGCTGGCCGGCGTCGCCGTCGTCGGACCCACCGGCGCGCTGCTGGCGCTGCCCCTCGGTGCCAGCGTCCAGGCGTTCGCCGCCGCCTACATCCGCCGCTACGAGATCGAGGAGCACCCCCTCACCGAACCCGTCCGACCCCGGCCCAAGCCCCGTTCATGGCCCCGATGGTGGCGCCGGTGGTGGCGCCGCTGACCCGGGCCCCGCCTCGGCGCCCCTTTGCCGAGTCCGTGCCAGAGCCTGACCGGCTCGTCGACCATTGCCGTGGACGCGGCCCCGGCGCCGGGCTAACGTGCCGACAGAGACCTTGATCGTTCCAATGGGCCGCTCGGGGGCGGAGGGAGCCGTCATGCACCGTCCCCGCACACACCGCCACCGGTGCCTCGCCGGCCTCGCCGCCGCAGCGCTTGCCGTGACCGCACTGGCCGCACCGCCCGCATCCGGCGCGCCCGCGCCCGGGAAGGACCCCACGCTGCTGCGCATCCTGCGGTCGATGACCCTGCCGGAGAAGGTCGCGCAACTGTTCGTCCTGCAGGTGTACGGCAAGAGCGCCGACACCAGCGACCCCGCCGACGTCGCCGCCAACCGCAGGCTCTACGGCGTCGACAACGCCGCGCAGGTCGTCGCCCGCTACCATCCCGGCGGATTCCTCTACTACTCCGCCTCCCCGGCCAACGTCGACAGCCCGCGCCAGCTCGCCGCGTTCTCCAACGGCATCCAGCGCGCCGCGATGGCCCAGCGCGTCCCGATCCCCGCCACGATCGCCACCGACCAGGAGGGCGGTCTCGTCGCCCGCGTCCCCCCACCCGCGACCCAGTCACCCGGCGCCATGGCCCTGGCGGCCGGCCGCCGCCCCGGCGACGCCGAAACCCTCGCCCGCATCACCGGACGGGAACTACGCGCCATCGGCATCAACCAGGACTACGCACCCGACGCCGACGTCAACACCAACCCCGCCAACCCCGTCATCGGGGTCCGCTCCTTCGGATCCGATCCGGCCCTGGTGTCGCGGATGGTCACCGCGCAGATCGACGGTTACCGCGCCGGGGGAGTGACCCCCACCGTCAAACACTTCCCCGGCCACGGCGACACCACCACCGACAGCCACACCGGCGTCCCGCGCATCGGCCACACCCGCGCCGAATGGGAACGACTCGACCTGCCGCCGTTCCGCGCCGCCATCGCCCGCGGCGCCGACGCGATCATGACCGCGCACATCATCGTGCCCGCCCTCGACCCCTCCGGAGACCCCGCCACCCTGTCGCGGCCCATCCTCACCGGCATCCTGCGCGACCGGCTGCACTACCGCGGCGTCATCGTCACCGACGCACTCGACATGCAGGGCGTCCGCGACACCTACGGCGACGAGCGCATCCCCGTCCTCGCGCTCAAGGCAGGCGTCGACGTGCTGCTCAAGCCCCCGGCCGATGCCTCCGGCAACGGCGTGTTCGCCCGCCAGCTCGCCGCCGTCGTCGGCGCCGTCCACAGCGGCGAGCTCACCGAGAAGCGCATCGACGAGTCCGTCTACCGGATACTGGAGCTCAAGGACCGGCGCGGGCTGTTCCGCGACCCCTACGCCGACGAAGCCAAGATCGGCGAGATCGTCGGCGTCCCCGCGCACCTGGCCGCCGCCCAGCGCGCCGCCGACCACACCACCACCCTCGTCAAGAACGACGCCCGCCTCCTCCCGCTGCGGCCCGGCCGCCGCGACGTCCTCGTCACCGGCTGGGGCGCCTCCGCCACCAGCACCCTGGCCGCCGAGATCGGCGCACGCGGAGCAGCGACGACCGTCCAGGAGACGGGGCTGAGCCCCGACCGCACCCGCATCGACCGGGCCGTCACTGCCGCCCGCGACCACGACCTCGTCGTCGCCGTCACCAACCGCGCCTGGGACATCAGCAACGAAAGCCCCCACAACGGCCCCGGCCAGATGACCCTCGTCAAGGCGCTCGTCGCCACCGGCAGACCCGTCATCGTCATCGCCGCCCGCGACCCCTACGACATCGCCTACTTCCCCGAAGCCACCACCTATCTGGCCACCTACTCCGCCACCGCCGAGGCGCTCCGCTCGGCCGCCACAGCCCTGTTCGGCGAACGCGACCCCCGCGGCCGCCTCCCCGTCGCCGTCCCCGCCCGCGACGACCCCGCCACCACGCTCTACCCCTTCGGCCATGGCCTGGGCTACCGCCACTGACCAGACGCACCGCCGCGAGTCCTCCCGTGTCGTGGACCGGACGGTGACCGCGCCGATCAGCTAAGAAACATCCGATGTGAGCGGTGTCTCAATCGACGGATCTCAGCGTCGGGCAGGATCGAAAGGGTGCGGGTGCCTCCAACGGGGGGCGGGCGCCGTCCAGGAGGAGTCCCGCCCTGTGCGCTGCCGGTGGCCGCCGCCGTGGTGACGGTGGCGGCCACCCTCGACGTGCTGGCCGGCGGCCCGCTCCGCCAGTTCGACCACTGGGTGTTCTCCGACGGGCTGCCGCCGCGCACCGGCGCCTGGCACTGGTCATGGCGGACGGTCGTCAACGGCGGCCAGTACTGGCTCGCGGGCTCCCTGGTCGCGCTGACCGCCACCGTGGCCGCGTGGCGGCGCCGGAGCCTGCCGCTGCTGCTCGGCGCGGTGATCTGGCTGGCCGGGACCGAGGTGGTCGTACGCGGGGCGCAGATGGCGTTCGCGCGGACGCCCCCTCTCACCGGGCGGGACGCGCTGTTCGCGGACGGATTCCTGTCCTACCCGTCCGGCCACGCCGCCAACGCCGCCGCCTGCCTGCTGTTCGCGGCCGCGCTGGCGGGGGCCTCCCGCGGCTGGAGGATCGCCGCGCACACCCTGGCCGTCGGGGTCGCCGTGGCCACCGTCGCCCTCGGCTACCACTGGCCCTCCGACGCGTTCGCGGGGTGGGGGATCGGCGTGCTCATGGCCGGTGCGGGACGCGCGCTCGTGACCGACCGTTGGCTCGACCCCGACGGCGGACCGGGCGGCGGCCCCGGTCGCGGAGCACCGGCCCCCGCCGAGGACGGACGCCCGGTCGCCTGAGCGCCATGGCCGGGGCCGGCGCGCCGGCCCCGGACACCTCAGGCCGACCCGGGGGCGGACTGGCTCAAGCCGGCGATCTCGTCCAGCAGCGCGGCCAGCTCACGCGGCTTGGAGAGCATCGGCCAATGGCCGGTGGGCAGTTCCCGATAGGTCCAGCCGGGTCCGGTCATCATCGCAAAGGCCGGGTTCCCCGTCTCGGCCAACTGCTGCACGCCCGCGACCGGGAAGGTGTTGGCGATCAGTGTGAGCGGGACGTCGGGCAGCGGCTCGGGCCGCGTCAGCGCCTGCGTCGCCGTGCGGAACGGCTGCGGCGTCCCCCGCTCGCGCATCCTGGCCAGTTGCCCGGCGGACAGGCCGGCGAGGTTGTGCGGGTCGGCCTCGGCCTCGAACGGCGGCACCGGAATCCGCCAGCCGTCCCCCTCGGACGCGACCCGCTCGCGCAGCGCCGCGCGCTCCTTCGGCTCATGGAAGTCGATGCCGGCCAGGCCCGTGGGCATCGGCCCGCTGTCCACGTAGACGACCCGCGCGACCCGGTCGGGGAAGCGGTCGGCCACGGCCGTCACCGCCATGTTCCCGCCGCTGTGCGCGACGAGGATCACCTCGTCCACGCCGCTGTCGTCGATGACGCGCACGATGTCGGCGGCGTGCGCGTCGACGTCCACCTCCGGCGTCGCCTCGTCCGCCCGCTCGGCGACCCCCCGCAGCGTCACCGCAAGCGCCTCGTGCCCCGCCGCCCGCAGGTCGGCCGCCACCTCGTCCCAGACCCAGCCGCCGAACCAGTAACCAGGAACCAGTACGAACGTCGCCATGTCAGCGTCCTTCCTTGTGGGTACGACTCCACGCTACGGTCAATACCGGACAGAAAGCGCCCGGATTAAGTGAGTGACCTGTGTCACACCCGACCCATCCCACCACCCGTATCCTGACCATGCTCGAACTGCTGCAGGCCAACCACCACATGGGCGGGAGAGAACTGGCGCGGCGGCTCGGCGTGGACGAGCGGACCGTCCGCCGCTACGCCACGCGCCTGGAGGACCTCGGCATCCCCGTCGTGGCGCAGCGCGGACGCTACGGCGGATACCGGCTCATGCCCGGCTACAAGCTGCCGCCGCTGATGCTCACCGACGACGAGGCGACCGCCGTGGTGCTCGGCCTGCTGGCCGGACGGCGGATGGGCCTGCCCAACCAGGCCACCGAGAGCGCCCTGGCCAAGGTCCAGCGCGTCCTGCCCACCCTCCTGCGCGAGCGGGTACAGGCCCTGCAGGACACCCTCGCGTTCACCCTCGCCGCCCGCGACCCCGCCGCGCCCGCCACCGAAGCACTGTTGACGCTGGCGGCGGCGGCCAGGGAACGCCGCCGCGTCCGGCTGCGCTACCGGTCCTTCCAGGGCGCCGGCACCGAACGCGACTTCGACCCCTACGGCCTGGTGTTCCACTCCGGCCGCTGGTACACCATGGGCCACGACCACCGCAGCGGCGAGACCCGCACGTTCCGGGTGGACCGTGTCGTGTCCGCCGAGCCCGGCACCGACACCTACGAGATCCCCGGCGACGTCGACCCCGCCCAGCACGTCACGCGGTCGCTGGCGGGCGTCCCGTACGCGCACGAGGTCGAGGTGCTGCTGGAGACCACCCTCGGCGAGGCACGCCGCCGCATCCCCGCCTCCACCGCCACACTGACCGAGACCGACGGGGGAGTACTCATGATCACCCGCGCGGAACGCCTGGACGGCATGGCGCAGATGCTGGCCGGGTTCGGCTGGCCGTTCGTCATCCACCGGCCCGACGAGCTACGCGGCCACATCCGCGACCTCGCCCGCATCCTGGAGGAGCAGGCCGCCCGGCGACCGCCGGGCGGCTAACCGCGCTGCTTCCACTCCTCCCGGAGCATCGCGTACACGATCTCGTCGGTCCACTCGCCCTTGACCAGTTCGTTCTGCACCAGGTGCGCCTCGCGGCGCATCCCCAGACGCTTGAGCACCCGCGCGGACGCGGCGTTGCGACCGTCCAGCCGCCCGACGACACGGTGCAGCCCGAGGCCCTCGAACCCGAGCCGCAGCACCGCCTCGGCGGCCTCGGTGGCAAAGCCCTTACCGTGGTAGCCGGGGTTGAGGATGAAACCGATCTCGCCCTGCTGATGCTTTCGGCTGCGCCACTGCAGGTTGACCTCGCCGATCAGCGCGCCGGTCTGGCGCCACACGACCGCCAGCACCAGCCAGTCGCCCTCCTTCTCGACGGTCGAGGCGCTCATCTTCTGCTGGAGGAAGGAACGGGACTCCTCCAGGTTTCGGGGCTCCCAGTACAGGAAGCGCGCCACCTCGGGCAGGGACTGGTAGGCGTAGAGGCCGTCGAGGTCGCCCTCACGGAACGGCCGGAGGGTCAGCCGCTCGGTCTCAATGGGGTACGTGGGACGCAGCACATAGTGATCCTATTCACGAGGTTCCCTATTGGGCGACCCGTGATTTCCCGGAAACCGGCCTGTCGCCGGAATTTCCTCCTCCCGTCGCCTGGTCGCGCCGCCGTCCCTCCCGCTCTCCTCGCCCAATCCGGCCTCGCGGCGCTCCTCCTCGTCGAAGGCGCGGGTGTCGCGGAACTCCACGAACGGCTCGCGTCCGGACGGGTGGCCCGCGGCGAGCGCGCGGCCCCGCTCCAGTTCGGCGTTCATCTCCGCGCCCAGCAGGATCGCCAGGTTGGTGATCCACAGCCAGATCAGGAAGACGATCACCCCGGCGAGGCTGCCGTAGGTCTTGTTGTAGGAGGAGAACCCCGCCACGTACAGCGCGAACACCCCCGACGCCACCAGCCACAACGCGATCGCCAGCAGCCCGCCCGGCGTCACCCAGCGGAAACCGCGCTTGGCGTTGGGGGAGGCCCAGTACAGCAGCGCGAACAAGAAGCTGACCACGATCAGCAGGACGGGCCATTTGGCGATGTTCCAGGCGGTGACCGCCGCCGAGCCGAGGCCGAGCAGATCACCGACCTCGCGGGCCAGCGGCCCCGACACCACCACCGCGATCGCCGACGCCGCCAGCAACACCAGCGTGATGAGGGTGACGCCGATACGGATCGGCAGGGTCTTCCAGATAGGACGGCCCTCGGGAATGCCGTAGACGATGTTGGACGCGCGCATGAACGCGCCCACATATCCCGACGCCGACCACACCGCGGCGGCGAGGCCGATCATGGCGACGAGCCCCGCGCCGCCTCGGTTGCCCTGGAGTTCGGTGAGCGCTCCGACGAGCACGTCCTTCACCGGTCCCGGCGCCAGGTCGCCCAGGTTGTCGATCAGATCCTGGGACACCGAGGTGCCGCCGAGCCCGACCAGCGACACCACCACCAGCATCGCCGGGAAGATCGACAACACGCTGTAGTAGGTGAGCGCCGCGGCCCAGTCCGAGAGGTTGTCGTGTTGGAACTCACCGGCGGCGCGTCTTGCGGCCTTCCACCATGAGGTGGGGGGTAGGTCGGTCGGTGCGTCGGGTGCGTCGGTACTGCTCACGGGGGGTCCCTTCCTGGGGATCTCAGAAGGGCCGGCGGCGGAACCGCGCAGGCGTGGACCGGGCACCACGGCCCCGCATCCTGGCCCTGGCCATCCGGTTGACCCTGGCTATCCGGGCGGCCTTGGACGAGCGGTCGAACCCGGGCATGCGGTCGAACCCGGGCATGCGGTTCAGCCGGGGCATCCGGCCGCCACGGTGCGCCGTGGCCCGCCGGCGGCGCAACAGCACCACCGCCACCGCGACCGCACCGGCGGACACGACGACCGCGCCGCCCTGACGTGCCCTGGCCTTGCCCTGCGGGGACGTCGCGGCGTCGCGCGCCGACGAGGCGGCGTCCCGGGCCCGGGACCTGGCGAGGGCGGCCTTCTCCCTGGCCATCGCCCTCACGTCCGCCTTGGCGGCCAGCGCCTCCACGGTCTCCCCGAGGTCGTGACGGGCACGGTCGACCTCCCGGCGCAGCTCCTCGGTCTCGGAGGCGGCGCCGTGCTTGCCCTGCGTGGTCATCGGTGCGCCCTCTCCTTGATCTCGCTGACCGTCTGGCGCGCCTCGTCCATCGCCATCTCGGGCTTGGGCGGCGTCGCCTGCGAGGTCTGCCTGCGTCCCAGCAGGGCCAGCAGCCCGGCCACCGCCATCAGCACCGCGCCGATGATCAGCGCGGACGCCCAGACCGGGAGCACCAGGGCGAGGGCGGCCACCGCAGCCGCGAGGAGCACCCCCACGCCGTACAGGGCGACCAGTCCCGCGCCGCCGAACAGCCCGGCGCCGGTCCCGGCGTGCCGTCCCTTGTCCTTGAGTTCGGCGACGGCCAGCCGCAACTCGGCGCGCATCAGCTCCGAGACCTGCTGCGTCGCCTGCTTGACCAGTTCCCCGGCGCCCGGCTGTGCACGCTGGTCCGGGATCCGCTCGCCGAAGTCCTGCCTGGACGCGCCCATGGTCCCGGCGCCGGTCCTGCCCTCGTGTGTCGGCCGCACGGTGCTCATAGCCTCAAGGCCCCCTCCGCATGCTCTCGTTACGAAGCCTGGGTAGAGCCGTTCCCCCTGCTCGGGGACTAAACGTGAGCGCCGTGCTCCCCGGTCAGCCGCCGAGACCGGCGTCGCGCGCCCGGGCGATCGCCTCCGCGCGCCCGGCGACCTGCAGCTTCGCGAACACCGTGGAGGCGTTGTTGCGGACGGTCTTGGGCGACAACCCGAGCCGCTCGGCGATCTGGGCGTTGCCGAGGCCCAACGCGATCAGCTCCAGCACCTCCCGCTCCCGCCCGGTCAGCTGGGGGAAGGGGACCGGCGCGGCGGACGGCGCGTCCGCGATCCGGGCGAAGTACTCGGCGATCCGCCCCGCGAGCGCCGGCCCGAAGATCACCTCGCCACCCGCGACGGCCGACACCGCCCGCAGGATCTCCTCCTGCCCGGCGCCCTTGAGCAGGTAGCCGCGGGCACCGGCGAGCATCGAGGAGAAGACGCTCTCATCGTCCTCGTGCATGGTCAGCACGAGGACGGCCGTGGCGGGGAGCGCGGCGAGGATCCGGCGGGTGGCGCCGACGCCGTCCAGCCGGGGCATCCGCAGGTCCATCACCACCACGTCGGGACGCAGCCGCCCGGCCATCTCGACCGCGGCCACCCCGTCGGGCGCGGCGCCGACGACCTCCACGAGGCCGGTCGAGTCCAGCATCATCCGCAGACCGTCGCGGTAGATCGGGTGGTCGTCGGCCAGCAGCACCCGCGGCGCGGCACCGCCCACCGGGCCGCTCATCGGGCCGGTCAGGGGATCGGTCACGGGTTGCTCCCGGCGAAGGTGAGGGGCTCGGAGGCGTCCGGGCGCGGCCCGTACGGCAGGACGGCCCGGACGCGGGTACCGCCCCCGGGCCGGGCCGACACCACGCAGTGCCCACCGAGCTCCTCGGCGCGCTCGCGCATCCCGACCAGGCCGACGCCGACCAGGGCGCCGGACGGTACGCCCTGCCCGTCGTCGGCGATCTCGACCTCCAGCGCCTCCTGCCCGGCCGTCAGCCGGACCTCGCAGCGGGCGGCGCCCGCGTGCCGGGACACGTTGGCCAAAGCCTCCCCGACGATCCGGTACGCGGCCTCCTCAGCGGCGGCCGGCAGCGCCGCCAGCTCGCCCGCACAGTGCATCGTCACCCGCAGCGACCGGCCCTGGAACCGCTCGGCGAGCTGCTCCACGGCACCGACCAGACCGAACTGGTCCAGCGACGGGGGGCGCAGGTCGTGCACGAGCCGCCGCACATCGGTCAGCACGGCCGACAGGTCACCGCGTACCGAGCGCAGCGCCTCGTCGGCGCCGTCCCCGTCCCGCGGCGCCAGGTTGCGGGCGACCTCGATCTTCAACGCGGCGGCGGCCAGCGCGGGTCCGAGCCCGTCGTGCAGATCGCGGCGCAGCCGGCGGCGCTCCTCGGCGATTCCGGTGACCAACTGCTCGCGGCTGCGCTGCAACTCCTCGGTCAGCGCCGTGGCGCGGGCCGCCGCGGCCGCCTGGCGCACCACATCGGCGAGCAGCCGCTGGTCGGCGTCCGACAGCCGCGGGCCCGTCCGCGGGACGAGCACCAGCCGCCCGATCGCCGCGCCCCGGTACCCGAACGGCAGCACGACCACGTCCGGACGCGGGTCGCCGTGCTCGACGACGACGGTACGGCCGTCGGCGCGGTCCAACTCCACCCGCACATAGGGGGACCGGAACGAGGCGGCCATCACCCGCGCCACCTCCAGCAGCAACTCGTCCGGGCCGACCGACTCCTCCAGGCGCCGGGCCAGCGCCGACACCACGTCGTAGGGCTCGCCGCGCCCGGTCAGCACCCGGTTCACCCACCGCTGCAGCCGCAGCCGCAGCGGCGCGTACAGAACCGCCACCACGCCCGCGCCGGTGACCGCGGCGAGCGGCTCGTCGATGACGGTGCCCGCCGTGACGAACACCGCGACGTCCACCCCGATGACGGCCACGGCCAGCACCGCGTACAGCAGCGTCCAGCCGAGCAGGAGGTCCACGTCGTAGAGCCGGTACCGGGCGACCGCCACCAGCACCGCCGCCGCGATGGCCGCGTGCATCAGGACGAGCGAGATGTCGCCGACCCACCAGTACACCGCGTCCGGGACCATCCGCGCGAGCAGCGTCGTCCCCGCGATGAGCGCGACGTTGGCCAGCAGCGCCAGCAGCATCCAGCGCAGCTGCGCGCGCCGTACCGGGTCCGAGCGGCGGAAGCGCACCGCGAACGCCGCGACCGCCAGCGTGAACGAGCTCAGGAAGGTCGCCCAGAACAACCCGGACGTCAACGGCCAGAAACCGGAGGGCAGCGGCGGTGTCAGCGGGTCCAGCGGCACGCCGCGCAGGCCGGGCGCGAGCGGCTCGTCCTCGGAGAACACCCGCCACGGCACCGTCAGCAGCCCCACCACACCGAGCACCTGCCCGGCGACCACGACGACCGCGGGCCAGCGCCAGCGCCGGGACGGCAGCCGGCCGTCGGGGAAGAACATCAAGGTCAACGGGACGATCAGATTGATCATCGGGCCGAACCGGCCGCCCACGAACACCGCGGCCGCCGTACCGGGCAGTTCCCCGCCGTGCGCCAGCACCGACAGCGACGCGTACGCTGCGCCGGCGCCGTCGGCCACGGCGACCGCGCCGCCCGCCAGCATCAGCCACGTCAACGGGTGCCGCGGCAGCCGGGTCGCCAACGCGCCGCCGGCCAGCGCCAGCGGAAGCCCCGACAGCGCCGACCCCCAGTGCGGATAGTCCAACGGCAATGGCGGGCGGCGGGAGCCGACCAGCACGTCCAGCCAGAGGGTGGCGGCCGTCGCCGCCAGGCACAGCACGCTCAGCACGAGGGCGAGCGGCCTCAGGAACCGCTCGACCCGAGGCGCCGGAAGGGCGCTGTCCATCCTGCCAGCATCGCGCGGGCGCCGTCCCGGCGGCCCGTGACCGGGGTCCCGCACCGCCGGGACATCGGTCACCACCCGAAACAGGTCTCGTTCCGGGCGCCGGCACCCCCACGATCCCTGGGCGCCCGGGACATCGGGAAAGGACCGTGGCGGTCATCGCCGGCGCGCCAGGCGCCGCCAGGACCTCGGGAGAAAGCGATGTTGCAGAGAGCGTCGTCCATGCACACCCGCCCCAGCGCCGTCCACCCGGACGAACCGTCCACGCCCACCGGAGACCGGCTCCTGCCACGGACGCGGCTGACCGGCGCGGCACTGGCCGCGGGCACGCTCGCCTGGGTCGCGGGGCTCGCGGTGGCCGCCGACCGGGTCAAGGACGAGATCGTGCCGGTGGAGATCGTCGGTAGCATGCTGTTCCTGCTGGGGGTCTTCCCGCTGGTGGCGCTGGTGCTGGCCACCCGCGGCACGGGGGAGCGCAAGGGCCGTGCGATCCCCGCGGTGGAGATGGCGCTGCTCGTCCCGGCGATGGCGTGGTGCCCGATCGCGCTCGTCTACCGCGAGGACCCACCGGCCTGGACGATCCCGCTCGACCTGTGCTGGCCGTTGTCGATGCTGGGGATGCTCGTCCTCGGCGTCGCGGTCGTCAGGACCGGCCGCTACCGGGGGTTCCTGCGCTGGCAGTTCCTGCTCTGCGGGCTCTGGCTCGTCGCCGCGCTCCCCGCGCAGGCGCTGCTCGGCGACACCGGCGGCACGATCGCCGGCGGGGCATGGCTGGCCCTCACCTACGGCGTGCTCGGCGTGCGGCTCGCGGCGTCCCCGCGCTGCCTCACCGGGACCTGAGCGCGCCGGACGCACCCGGCCGGGCCCGTGCCCGGTCAGGCGGTGGTGAGCCAGTCGACGCGGTGAGCCTCGGTCGGATCGGGGGTCTCCCAACGGCGGACGAGACGGTCCACGACCGCGTCGGGGACGGGGGCCGCCCGGGCACGGTTGCGGTCGCGCAGCACGCGCGGCGGCGCCTCCAGGGCGACGACCTCGACGCGTCCGCGATAGTCGGCGACAAGACCGGTGCACTGCTCGCGGAGCTGCCGCGACACGTTGGTGGCGTTCCACACGAACGACCTCCCGGCGCGCAGGTGGGCGCGGGCCAGGTCGTGCGCGGCGGCGGCCACCGCACGCTGGTCGCCGGACGGCGCGACGCCCAGCTCCGCGCGCAGCCGGTCCAGGCTCACCATCGGCGTGTCCGGCCGGTTGGCGGCGATCCAGTGGTCCTTGCCGACCCCCGGCAGCCCGGACAGCAGGGTCACGGTGAGGCGGGTGTCGTCGTAGGCGGCGTAGTCGGGGTCCCGCCCGGGCTTGCGGAAGTACCAGAACCGGGCGTGATCGGAGGGGAACGCGCGCGGGGTGTCCAGGCACCGCTGCTCGGCGCAGTACTCGCGGTACAGCGCGATGTTCTCCACGACCTCGCTGGTGTCGGAGCAGATCCGGCCGAGGATGTCGGCGGTCGCGAGCAGCACCAGGTCGTCATTACGGGCCAGCAGGCTGGCGCGGAACGCGATCTGCTGGAGGTCGGGCCGCTCCAACGCCCAGAACGGCACCTGGTGATGCCGGACGAGCGCCGCGACATGCTCGCGCCAGGCGACCGGCGCGTCCAGCTCCCACAGGATCCGCCGCACCATCAGGTCGCCGCGCCGCGAGTGGCCGCGCGCGGTGATCCGCCCGTCGTCGTCGGTCCGGGTGCACTGCGGTTTGGCGATGTCGTGCATCAGGACCGTCGTGAACAGCCGGACGCGCTCGTCCGGCGGCCGCTCACGCCAACCGGGCAGCGAGGCCAGCGCCTCGCACGCCAACCGGGTGTGAACCTCGACGTCACCCTCGGCGTGGTGGAGCGCGTCCTGCGGGACGCCCGCGAGCGCGCGCACCCAGCCGAACGCCTCCCGGATCTGCGCCCACGGGACGGCCCAGTGCGGCGGCGCCGGGCACAGGTCAGCGAACACCCGCATACAGCACCTCCGGGTCGGCCAGGCCGTTGGCGATGATGGGGCGGTCCTGCCAGTGCGTCCCCGCGTCCAGGATCGCCGTCAGGAAGCCCGGCCGGACCCACTTGTAGCGGTCGACGGTCTTCCCGTCCTGCTCCACCTTGATATAGAGGCCCTCCATCTCGTCGGAGGCGTCGCTCTCCGCCGCGGCGCGGACGGGATCGGCGCCGCCCGCCGTCGCGGCCTCACGCAGCGCATCCCGCCACCCGGGCGTGCGACACCTCGACGGCCCGACGAACGCGGTCAGCGCCGCGACGTCATCCAGGGGACCTTCGTGCAGCACGGGCACCGACACCACGGGGGTGCCGTCCAGGAGCTCACGGCGGCGGGCGGTGGACAGGAACGTCCCATCCGACTGGTCGAGGACGTCGAACTCGCAGAAGTAGTGAGGCAGGGCGTCGTAGAAGACGGTGTGCTTGGCGTAGAGCCACTCGCCATACATCACATGCCGGTCGCTCAGGCGTTCCCGCAGGACATGCTGCACCGACGCGGCCCACGCCTTGAGCGGCCCGAACTGGCGCTCGCGTGGGCCGCCGGTCAGGTAGTGGCCCCTGCTCTGCAGCCGCAGCGTCCCCTCGGCGGAGAAGCTGATGCCGCAGTTGGCGCCGTCCAGCTTCTCCTCCACCACCAAGGACCGGCCGGCGATCGCCGTGAAGGGCACGGCGGCCAGGTCGTGGTCACCCGGTTGGAGCCGGGAGCCCGCGATATGCCGGGTCCGGGGGTACTTGCGGAGCATGCCGTCCGTTCTAGTGATTTCCAGCGATCACGCCAACCGGTTTTCCCGCGCCGAGTCCGCGACGGCCCCGAACACCGCGACCCCGGGTGCCGTCACGATGAGCCCGTCACCGATTCCGATCAGCGTGGGCAGCAGCGCCCCGGCCGCCGGTGCCCGCCGCGTTCAGCTGATCGCCACCCTGGCCAGCGCGCCCGTCTCGAGCGCCACCCACAGCGCGCCGTCCGCGCCGACCGCGATGCCGTGCGGTTCCGAGGCCGGTGTCGGCAGGATGTGCTCGTCGAGGCGGCCCTCCGGGGTGATGCGCCCGACGTGCGCGGTACCCCACTCGGTGAACCACAAGGCCTCGTCCGGACCCGCGACGATGCCGTGCGGGCGGGAGGCCGGATCGGGCAGGGGGAACTCGGTGACCTTCCCCTCGGTGGTGATCCGTCCGATCTGGCCCGCGCCGATCTCGGTGAACCACAGCGCGCCGTCGGGGCCGGCGGTGATCCCGACCGGTGCCGCGCCCTCGGTGGGCAGCGCGTGAACGGCGATGTCCCCGCCGGGGGTGATCCGGCCGACCGCGTTGCCCTGGTTGAGCGTGAACCACAGCGCCCCGTCCGGCCCCTGCGTGATCATCGAGGGTGTGGTCGCGGCGCCGGGCAGCGCGAAGCCGGTGACCTCGCCGTCGACGGTGATCCGGCCGATGCGGCCGGCGCTCATCTGCGCGAACCACAGGTTCCCGTCAGGGCCCGCGGTGATCCCGCAGGGGCCGCAGTCCGCGGGCACCGCGAACTCCGCGACCTCGCCGTCGGTGGTGATGCGGCCGATCCGGTGGCCCTGGAATTCGGTGAACCACAGCGCGCCGTCCGGGCCCACCGTGATGATCATCGGCCCGTCGGTGAGGGGCTCGCCGGGATGCAGGGAGAGGGCGCCGTCCGGGGTCATCCGTCCGACGCGACGCTCATGGACCAGCGTGAACCACAGGGCGCCGTCCGGCCCGGCGGTGATCCCGTACGGGCCTGCCTCCGCGCCCGCTACCGTGAACTCCCTGATCGTCGCGTGTGAACCCGATTGCATGGATCGTCCCCCCTCGTCCTGCTTCACGTGCTCTTATCCGCGCGACGGCGAGACTAACGCAACATCAGTCGCGTTACGATCCTCGCGTGCCCACCTCTCGACGCCACCGGGTCCGCCCGTGACCGCCCCCGGGCCCGGAACCGTCCGGCCGGGCGGCCGCACGGCCCGCATCCGCGACGCCGTACGGCGCGCCACGCTCGCCGAGCTGGCCGAGAGCGGCCACCAGGGACTCACCGTCGAGGGCGTCGCCGCGCGCTCCGGGGTGCATCGCACGACCGTCTACCGCCGCTGGGGGAGTGCCGACGGGCTCATCGCGGACGCACTCGACCTGGCGTCCGGCGAGCCGTGGCCGCTGCCCGACACCGGCACGCTGGCCGGGGACCTGCAAACGATCACCCGCCTCGTCCTGAGCGGCTTCACCGACCCCGGGCAGGGACCGCTCACCCGCGCGTTCGTTCTGGCAGCGGCACAGAGCCCGGGCACCGCCGCCGCCCTGCGCGCCTTCCTCACCCGGCGGCACGAGCAGGCCACCGTGATCGTAAAACGCGCGATCGAACGGGGTGAGGTTCCCGCCGGGACCGATGGCACCGAGGTCGTGCGGATCGCGGTCGCGCCGCTGTACTACCGGCTGTTCGTCAGCGGCGAGCCGCTCGACGAGCCCACCGCCGACCGCGCCGCCGCGGCGGCCTGCGCGGCGGCGCGCGCCGGAGCCCTCTGACCGCCGCGCTTCAGAGGCGGTACGGGGCGAGCACGGCGTCCACATCGGCGCGCAGCGCGTCCACGAGGTCACCCTCTCCCGCCACCGCCCACAGGATGAGCGCCCCGTTGTAGGCGAGCTGGACGGAGCGGGCCAGCCCGCCGGCGTCCACCTCGGGAACCAGTTCGCCCACCGCGACGGCCTCCCGCAGCAGCGCGGCGACCTCTTCGGCCGTCGCCCGCGCGTGTGACGCCGCGTGGGCGCGAAACTCCGGGTCGGTCATGTCCAGTTGCAGGAAGCCCAGGTTGTTGGCCATCTGCTCCGGGCTGCGGACGCCCGCCGTCAGAGCCGCCAAAGCCGCGTGCAGGATCGTCAACGGCGTCCCGCCCTCCCGCCTGGCGTGCTCGAAGGGTTTCCGCGCGTCGTGCGCGCCGCGCCCGGCGAGGGCCAGCAGCAACCCGCGCTTGGACCCGAAGCGCTGGACCAGCGTCGCCGGTGCCAGCCCGGCCTCCTCCGCCACGGCGCCGAGCGTGAGGCGGGTTAGCCCGACCCGTCCGAGCGCGCGGCCCGCCGCGGCGAGGACCGCCTCGTCGCTGGTCGTGCGTGGCCTCGCCACCCGGACCTCCCGCTGACTGTCGAACGACTGTTGGCGAACCCTACCGGCCGGGGCACACCGATCACGCGCACCGGACGGCGCCGCGGTCAGCTGATCACTTTGTCGATGAAGGCGGTCAGGTTGAGCCGGGCGCGGGCGACCTTCTCCTCCACCGAAAGGGTCTCGTCGAGGCCGCCGCCGGCGGAGGTCTGCTTCCGGCCTCGGATGAACAGGGAACAGGCAAGGTCGGTGCAGAAGTACTGCCCGACGGTGTTGCCCTGGCGTCCGGCCTCCCCGGTACGGCGCGCGGTCATCAGCGCCACCCCGCCCCCGGAATGGGTGGTCAGGCACAGCGAGCACATGCTGCGCGAGGTGAAGCCGCGCGCCGTCCCGGTGACCGCCCGCAGCGCGATGCCGACGAGACGGCCGCCGCGTTCGGCGACCAGGTAGGCGCGGCCCGGGGCGCCGGGATCTCGCCAGCCGAGGAAGTCAAGATCGTCCCATGGACGCTCCTGCAGGTCCTTGGGCAGGCCCAGACGCTTCGTCTCGCCCTTGGAACAGTTGACGAAGGACCCACGTACGTCACTTTCGGTGATTGCCCTCATGTTCATCGAGGCTAGTTTACCTAATATTATTAGGCAAACGCCTTATTCGCCTAGTGCAAGGGGAGCTCCCATGGCCCGTACGGGCATCACCGCAGACCGCCTCACGCGGACGGCGGCGGAACTGGCCGACGAACTCGGCTTCGAGAGGGTGACCGTCTCGGCGGTCGCGCGCCGGCTCGGCGTCAGGGACCCGAGCCTGTACGCCCACATAGAGAATGCGCGGGAGCTGAAGGTGCGGGTGGCGTTGCTGGCCTTGGAGGAAATGGCCGACGGGGTCGCCGACGCGTTGGCCGGCCGCGCGGGCAAGGACGCCCTGGTGGCGTTCGCCAACGCCTACCGCGCCTACGCCGCCGCGCATCCCGGTCGGTACACCGCGGCCCGGTTCGAGCTCGATCCAGAGACCGCGGCCGGCAGCGCCGGGCCCAGGCACACGGAGATGACGCGGGCGATCCTGCGCGCCTACGACCTTCCAGAGCCGGACCAGACCGACGCGGTGCGCTTTCTGGGCAGCGTTTTCCACGGGTTCGTCAGCCTGGAACTGGCGGGCGGCTTCCGCCACACCCCCCGCGCGGCCGAAGCCTCCTGGACCTGGACGCTGGACACCGTCGACTTCGCCCTCAAGAACCGTCCGGTTCACGGGGCCACCGTGGAGGAGCCGCCTTCCTGATCATGGGGGCCGTCCGCGAGCGCAGATCAACGGGCCGGCCCCGGTCAGCGCGCCAACAGCCCCTCCATGCGGCTGATCTCGGCCAACTGGGTGGACTGGACGTCGCGGGCCATCTCCTGGACGGTGACGTCGGTGCCCTTGTCCAGGACGTTCCTGGCCATCGTGAGCGCGCCCCGGTGGTGGTTGATCATCAGCGTCAGGTAGAGCTTGTCGAACACGGCGGCACGCGCGCCCCGCAGGCCCCTGAGTTGCTCCTGCGTGGCCATCCCCGGCATGCCGGCGTGCCGCGTGCCGTGGTCCCGGCCGTGCGCCTTCAAGACGGCCTCGGAGTTCTGCTTCAGCCACGACCGCATCACCGCGATCTCGACTTTCTGTGTGGCATCGATGCGGGACGCCAGCGATCGCACCCGCTCGTCGGACGCCCGGGACGGGGCCAGCGCGGACATCTCCAACGCCTGCGCGTGGTGCGGGATCATCATCTGCACGAACCCGACCTCGGCCGCGGTGGGTGGCGCGGCCTCGCGCGGGCCGGCGACCCGGGTCTTGTTCGGCTCGCCCGGGCGGCCCGGGACCAGCACGGTCCTCGATGGAGCCGTCTCCGGTCCACCATCGCCGCCGCACCCCATCAGGGCGCCGGCGGCCAGGGCCACCACCACACCCGCCACCGTGATCCGGTGCCGCATCGAACCTCCCACGTCCTGGCCGGCCTCCCGGACCGTATCCGTAGAGCAAGGTGTCATAAAAGGGTCAGATCTACCCATCTACCCCAAAACACTCCATACTCCATGAACATCAGGACCTGTTCACGGGGGCCATGGAGACGAAGGAGTCAGGGGTGGCGCCAGTTCTCAGGCGAAGATCCAGACGCAGGACCCTTGTGGTCGCCCTCTCGAGCATCGCGCTGATGATCTCGGCCATGCTCGTCCCGGCGGCCTCGGCCGACCAAGTCCCGGGCAAGGACGAGATCACCGGTAGCCCGAACATGCATCATCTGGCGAACATCCCCAAGCAGGGGCCGCTCGCCGCACCCGCCGCCTACGGCTCGGACTGGGCCTTCAAGGGCCGGTTCGCCTTCGGCGGCAACTACGAAGGCTTCACCATCTATGACATCAGCCGGCCCGAGACGCCCAAGGTCGTCACGGTGGTGCACTGCCCCGGCTCCCAGAACGACGTGTCGATCGCCGGTGACCTGCTGTTCCTGTCGACCGACCGGTCGATGAGCGACGACTCGTGCCAGGCCGTGCCCAAGCCCGCGACCGACAAGACGGCGTGGGAAGGCATCAAGATCTTCGACATTTCCGACGTGCACAACCCGCGCTACCTCAAGGCGGTCGAGACGAAGTGCGGCTCCCACACCAACACCCTCGTCCCGGGCAAGCGCGGTACCGCCTACATCTACGTGTCCTCGTACTCCCCGAACGACACCTACCCCGACTGCCTCCCACCGCACGATCTCATCTCGATCGTGAAGATCCCGCTGAAGAACCCGGTCGCGGCGAGCGTGGTGGCCGAGCCTGTGCTGTTCCCGGACGGCGGCAACCCCGGTGACCCGCCGGACACGCCCTGGCCCGGCCGTACCAGCGCCACCACGGGCTGCCACGACCTGACCGCCTACCCGGACGAGGACCTGATGGCCGGCGCCTGCATGGGCGACGGCGTGCTGTTCGACATCACCGATCCGCTCAAGCCGCGCACCATCACCAGCGTGCGCGACAACGAGAACTTCGCGTTCTGGCATTCGGCGACCTTCAACAACAGCGCCAGCAAGATCGTCTTTACGGACGAGCTGGGCGGCGGCTCCGCGGCCACCTGCAACCCGACGGTCGGCCAGCAGAAGGGCGCCAACGCCATCTACGACATCGTCGGCGAAGGCAGGCACCGCAAGCTGGAGTTCCGCAGCTACTACAAGATTCCTCGACACAACGCCGACAACGAGAACTGCGTGGCCCACAACGGCTCGCTGATCCCCGTGCGGGGCAAGGACATCATGGTGCAGTCCTGGTACCAGGGCGGCATCTCGATCATGGACTTCACCGACTCACGGCATCCCGAGGAACTCGCCTGGCTCGACCGCGGCCCCTGGTCGGACAATCTGGAGGTCCTCGCCGGCACCTGGTCCACGTACTACTACAACGGCTACATCTACTCCAACGACATCCAAAAGGGCCTGGACGTCATCGACATCCGGGACCCTCGTACCGACAAGGCCAAGCGCGTCAGGCTCGACGTGCTCAACGCCCAGTCTCAGCCGAACTACTTCGACGAGTGACCTGAGCGGCCGGGTCCCCGGCCCCACGCGGCGGCGAGCCGGGTGGGGCCGGGGGCCTGTGTGTGTAGCGCGACCCCTGGCCGTTCGCCCCCGACGGGTGATTCGCCCTGCTCGACGATCTCGGCCGACGCCTCGCCGGAAGGCAGCGGGGAAGTGCCGGTTCAGTCGATGACCGCGGTGGCCTCGACCTCGACCACGATGGCGGGGTCGGCCAGGGCGACAACGCCTATCCCCGTGAGCGGCGGGACGGGGGTGACGCCCAGCTTCGCGGAGGCCCTGGCGAATCCCTCCACGAACAGGGACATCTTGTCGGGGGTCCAGTCGGCGACGTAGACGGTCAGTTTGACCACGTTCTCGAAGGAGCCACCGACCTCGGCAAGGGCGATGCCGATGTTGAGGTAGCACTGCTCAACCTGAGCGGCGAAGTCGTCGTCGGCGCCATGTGCGACCTGACCGGCGACGAAGACCAGCCGTGATCCGGTGGCGACCGACACCTGCCGGTAAAGATCGACGAGCTGGGCCGTCGGCCATGGACTGGTCTCCCTGGTCGCCAACGGCCCGCTGCCCCGCCAGACGCTTCACCATGGCGCCCCCATGCTGGCCGCTCTGTTCATCAGCGAAGGCGACCAGCCCGACCGTTGTCGCACGTCGACCGAACAGGGCTGGAAACACCTGCTCCCGTCCAGCGAGGAACCGGGGTGCGAGCGGCCGACCCAGGAGTAATCACCGGCGCCGACAAGCCGACCCCGCACCGTCGACGATGCGGGGTCCCGACAGGGCCGCCGGCTGCCCGCTCGAACGTGATCTGCTTGAGCGCACAGCCGGCTCGGCCAGGGCTGTCCCGGGGCGCCTGCGGCGCCGGTTCCGCGGGACGCGGTGTCGCTGAGGTCGCGGTCAGGTTGCGGTCACGAGGGCCCCGGCGCGGGCGACGATCTTCCCGCGCTTCATGACGAGCGTCCGCTGTGGCGGTTCCACGACGAGTTCGCCGATCGTCTCTCCCGGCAGGACCACCAGATCGGCGACGTCACCGACCTTCAGGTCGCATCGGGGGGCGTCGAGGACCCGGCGGCCCAGGGTGGTGCCCAGGGTGGCGGCGAATTCCAGGTCGTCGTCCATGCGCCAGTAGCACTTGTAGGCCATGAACTGGGCGCGGGCCAGGATGTCGCCTTCGCCCCAGGGGGACCAGCGGCTGCGGGCCGAGTCCGAGCCCAGGCACATGCGCACGCCGCGGGCGTGCAGGGCCTTGACGTCGGGGACGGGCAGGAGCCCGTGGACGCCGACGGTGATGGCGATGTCGGCCTCGGCGAGCAGCGAGGCCAGGCGCTCGAACTGTGCGGGCGTCGGGTCGGCGAGGCTGAACACATCGCACAGGCTGACCTTGCCCTGCATACCGAGTGCTTTGACACGCTCGGCGATCCGTTCGATGAGCCAGATGCCCAGTTCGCCGGATTCGTGTGCGTGGAAGTCCACGGGTACCTGGTACTGCTCGGCCAAGCCGAAGACGATGTCGAGCTGGCGGGCGGCGTCGCCGTCGACGCCGGCCGGGTCCAGGCCGCCGACCGCGTCGGCTCCCTCACGCAGGGCCTGTTCCAGTAGTTCGGCGGTGCCGGGCTTGCGCAGGATGCCCAGCTGGGGGAACGCCACGATCTGCAGGTCGGTGAGGTCGGCCATCTCCTCACGCACTTGCAGGAGGCCGTTGATGCCCTCCAGGCCGATTTCTGGCGCGACGTCGGTGAAGGTCCTGATGGAGGTCGAGCCGTAGGCGACGCACTTGTCGAGGAAGGCGCGTGCGCGGGTGGTGACCGGGGTGGTGGTCTCGGCCCACTGCTGCAGCATGTCCTCGAACATCTGGTCCATGGTGATCGGCTCGGAGGTCCGTCGCACCCACGGCTCACCCCACAGGCTCTTGTCGGCGTGAGCATGACCGTCGACAAAACCCGGCAGGACGATCTGCCCGTTGAGGTCTTCGACGTGGTCGCCGGGGCCGAGGTCGGCCGGTGCCTGCGCACCGACGGATTGGATCTTCCCGTCGGCGACGGTGACGACCTGCGGGTCGCCCACGCCGTTCACACGGACATTGGACAGAATGACTCTGGACATATTTCGCTTTCTTTGCTTCCCGGTGTTTCGGGGGTGTGACGGGTGTCGTCGGCTATTCGAGGCGACTGAGGGCGGTGTCTTCGAGCGCGCCGGCCAGGCGGTAGGCCAGGAGTGAGGCCAGCAGCACGATGGCGACTCCACCCCAGACGAAGTTGTAGTCCGACAGGGTCGCCGCGACGGTCATGGACGCGCCCAGGCCGTAGCCGGTGGCCAGCCATTCGGCCACCATCGCCGCGCCGATGGACAACGGCAACGCGATCTTGACCGAGGCCAGCAGCGCCGGCAACGCGTAAGGGATGAGGAGTTTGGTGATGCGATGCCTGCGCCCGGCGCCCACCGCGGTGAGCAGATCGTTGGCGCTGCGCGGTACCGCCCTCATCGCGAGCAGGACATTGACGAGGATCGGGAAGAACGTCATCACCGCGATCAATACCGTCACCGCGACGATCCCGCGGCCGAACATCAGCGCGAGCAGCGGCATGGCGGCCACGATCGGGATCGACCGCAGGGCGATCGAGATGGGCATCAGCACCCGCTCGATCACCGGGAACTCGTGCGCGACCACGGCCATCGCCACCGCCAGGACGAGCCCGACCAGGAACCCGATTCCGGCGTCGCCGATGGTCTGCAGCAGCGAGGAGAACATGTACGGCAGCGGGTCCTCGGCGTCACCGGACGCGGTGACCAGCTGGGTGTCGCCGTTCAGGAAGTAGGGCACCACGTCGGCCGGTCCCCGGGCCACCGCGCTGCCACCAGGCACGACAAGGGCGAGCAGCCACCAGCACGCCACGACGCCCGCCAGCGTGCCCACGGTCGCGAGGACGCCGCGTCCCACACGGGCGGGCAGGCGCGAGTTCCGCCGCCCGAGACGTTCGGCGCGCGCGCCGAGGACGGTGTCCATCGAGCGGGTCCACGGCAGGATCGTCTGTGAGATGAGCGGCAGGGCCAGGAACGCCACGGCGGCCAGCAGCGAGGTCACGATCGCCAGGCCCCAGGCGCGGGGGATGTCGAAGGCGCCCTGGGCCTGGATCATGGCGACGCCCAGCCCCTCCGAGCCGCCCATGTACTCCCCGATGATCGCTCCCAGGATCGCGCTCGGCGCGGCGACCTGGAGGCCGGCGACGAAGCTCGGGATCGCCGCGGGCAGCCGGACCTTGCGGATCACCGTCCACTCCGAGCCGCCGGACGCGCGCACCACGTCGACCGAGGTCTTGTCCACGCCGCTGAGGCCCAGGATGGCGGCGACCAGGGTGGTGAACACCACGGCCTGCGCGGCCAGGATCACGCTCGGGATGTTGCCGCGGAAGGCGATCGCCAGCAGCGGCGCGACGGCGATGAGCGGCAGCGCGATCGCGCCGACCGCCACCCGCTCGAACAGCGCCTGGACGCGCGGAAACGGCAGCGTGCACAGGGCCAGGGCGATCGCGATTCCGTTGCCCCACACATAACCCTGCAACGCGGACGACATGGTGACCGTCGCGTTCGGCCCGTAGTAGTCGGCGTCGTCGCGCATCTGGCCGAGCACCTCGCCGGGCGAGGGAACCAGGGACCCGAACCCGCCGAGCGACATCGCCTGCCACACGACGATCACGACCACCAGCGTCAGCAGCGGGGGCACGATCTGTTGGAGGCGCGCTTTGAGCGGTCGCGCGGAGGCGTTCACCGGGCCGTCCCGCCCTCGCGCCTGTTCCCGACCCCGGCTGCGGTCCCGTCGCCGTTTGCGGTGAAGAGTTTTTCGGAGAGTTGGTCGCAGAGGGTGTGGAAGGCGGTGTCGTGGAGGATGTCGGGGGTGCGGGGGCGGGGGAGGTCGATGGTGATGGTGTCCAGGATGGTTCCGGGTCGGGGTGACATCAGGACCACGGTGTCGGAGAGCAGGACGGCTTCGGCGATGCCGTGGGTGACCAGGACGGTGGTGGTGCCTCGTTCGGCCCAGATGCGTTGGAGTTCGAAGTTGAGTCGTTGGCGGGTGAGGTCGTCTAGTGCTCCGAAGGGTTCGTCCAGGAGGAGGAGTTCGGGGTTGGTGACCAGGGATCGGGCGAGGGAGACGCGTTGGCGCATGCCTCCTGAGAGTTGTGAGGGGCGGGCTTTTTCGAAGCCGGTGAGGCCGACGAGTTGGATGAGGTCGGTGACGGCGGTGGGGTCGCGGTGGCCGGCGACTTCCAGGGGGAGGCGCAGGTTGGCTTCGACGCTGCGCCAGGGCAGGAGGCCGGCGTCTTGGAAGGCGACGCCGATGCCGTGTTCTTGGCGTAGTTGGCGTGGGGTGCGGCCGTGGACGGTGACGGTTCCGTTGGTGGGTGTTTCCAGGTCGGCCAGGACTCGCAGGACGGTGGATTTGCCGCATCCTGAGGGGCCCAGCAGTCCGACGAACTCCCCGCGCCGCGATTCGAAGGAGAAGTCGCGTAGCGCCTCGACCGAGGCCCCCTTGCCCTCGAAGACCTTCCTCAGGCCACCCGCGCGAATCCCCTCGGAGGCGTGCGCGTCACCTGGGGTCGCACCCGTCGCCTCGGTTTCCAGCAATGTTCTCTCCTTCGGCATGGCGCGCTTCATCCCCCCAGCAGTTCGTTGGTGAAGAGCGACTTGTCGGCCTTGATCCCGATGCTGGACAGGCTCGTGATCGTCTGCTCGATCAGCGCGTCGGACATCCAGAACAGGCCCTTGGACCCGTCACCGTCGCCCTTGACGAAGGGCGCGATGGCGGCGAGCGACTTGGCCTGCTCGTCGGGCTTCAGGCCGAGCTTGGCGCCGTACTTCTTCATGATCACGTCGGCCGCGTGGCCCTGATCGCGCAGTGCCGCCTCCCAGCCCTGCCTGCTGGCCGTCATGAACTTGCGGGCGCTCTCCCGGGCGGCGGAGTCGCTCAGTGTCTTCTCAGATGCGAAGAAGACACTCTGCATTCGGTTGAAGCCGAAGTCGGCCAGGGGCATCACGTGCGTTTTGATCCCGCGTAGTGCCAGCGACACCGGCTGGTTCGAGGCGAACCCCCAGATCGCGTCGACCTCACGGGCGGCGAGAGGCGCGGGATCGAACTGAATCGGCACGAGCTTGACCTTGCTGACATCGACCCCGTTACGCTTCATGAACACCAGCGCCGTGTTCTTACCGGCCAGCGTGATACCGAGCTTCTTACCCTCGATCTCCTTCGGACGCTTGACCGGGCGGTCGGCGAGCGAGATCCAGGACTCGGGGCTCTTTTGCAGTCCGGCGCCGACGATCTTCAGCTTCGCGCCACGGGCAACGGCGGTGGCGACATTCTCCGGAATCGCCTCGATACCGATATTGACGCGACTCGTCGTCACCAGCGGGACGACCGCGGAATTCGGCCCGCCCGGCTGGACGTCCACAGTGAGGCCCTGCCTGGTGTAGTAACCGTCCTCGGCCGCAACAAAGATCCCCGCGTACTCCGCGTTCGGGATCCAGGCGAGCTTCACGGAGAATCCGCCGGTTGTGGAGCCGCCGGCGGCGCCGGCGCCATCGTTGGTACCGCACCCGGCCAGCCACGGCACCGCCGAACCAG
>NZ_BCQT01000028.1 GCF_001552215.1 Actinomadura macra NBRC 14102
GCGCCGAACCCGCTCCCGCGAGCCCCGCTCCGGGGCAACCCTTCAAACCTACCCGATCCGCCCGACTTGTCAACCTCTGAGCGATTCGACCCTCCACGTCCCTTTTGGGCGCGAGAGACTCCCGCCCTGCTGGTCTGTGAAGGTGACCCCGGGGCCGGCCGCCTCGTCGGCGTCCCGCTCCCCCGTGGGGTGGGTAGAACATTAGGTCCACCCGCCAGCACCGTCAAATCACCCTCTCGGGGCCGCGTATCCGCTGGTCAGACCTACTTTCTGGGCTCTGAAACCTGCCCGCCGACGGTGCGCTGTGACCGCACTGTGACGTGTATCTACCGAAGTTTGCCCGTCCAATGACGAGCGCCCGTCCGGAGGGTTCCGGACGGGCGCTCGTTCTCCGCAGGTCAGCGGCCTTTCAGGAGGCGGACACCTCGATGCCGCCCACGTTGCGTTTGCCCCTGCGCAGAACCAGGTAGCGGTCGTGGAGAAGGTCCTCCGCGGAGGGCGCGAAGTCCTCCGCTTCGACTTTGGCGTTGTTCAGGTAGGCGCCCCCCTGGGCGATGGCGCGCCGCGCCTCCGACTTGCTCTTGCACAAGCCCGTCGCCGCCAGGAGGTCGGCGACCGTGGGCAGCTCCCCCGGCGAAATCTCGGCGCGAGGAACCTCGGCGAGCGCGGATCTCAGTGTTCGCTCGTCCAGCTCCTCCAGGGCGCCCTGGCCGAAGAGGGCACGCGAGGCGGCGATGACCCGGGCCGTCTCGTCCGCGCCGTGGACGAGCGTGGTCATCTCCTCGGCGAGCGCACGCTGCGGGGCGCGGGCGGCGGGACGATCGGCGCCCTGCTTGACCAGGTCCTCGATCTCCTCGCGGGGGCGGAAGCTGAAGACCTTGAGGTACATCTCGATATCGCGGTCGTCGGCGTTGATCCAGAACTGGTAGAACGCGTACGGGGAGGTCAACTCAGGGTCGAGCCAGTAGGTCTCGCCGCCGGCGGTCTTCCCGAACTTGGACCCGTCCGCCTTGGTGAGCAGCGGCGTGGTCAGGGCATGCGCGCTGGCGCCCTCGACCCGGCGGATGAGGTCGACGCCGGCGGTGAAGTTGCCCCACTGGTCGCTGCCACCCGTCTGGAGCGCGCATCCGTACCGGCGGTGGAGTTCCAGGAAGTCCAGGGACTGGAGCAGTACGTAGCTGAACTCGGTGTAGCTGATGCCGGTGGTGTCCAGCCGGGCCTTGACGGTCTCGCGGGCCAGCATCCTGTTGACCGGGAAGTGCTTGCCGACGTCGCGCAGGAACTCGATCGCGGACATCTGCCCGGTCCATTCGAGATTGCTGACCATCGTCGCGCTGGTCGGACTGTCGTCGAAGACCAGGAACCTCGAGATCTGGGCGCGGAGTCGCTCGACCCAGCCGGCGACGGTCTCCTCCGAGTTCAGGACGCGTTCTGCGCTCTTGCCGCTCGGGTCGCCGATCAGGCCGGTGGCGCCGCCGACCAGCCCCAGCGGCCGGTGCCCGGCCTGTTGGAAACGCCGCAGCGTGAAGATCTGGATGAGGTGGCCCAAGTGCAGCGAGGGAGCCGTCGGATCGAACCCGCAATACAGCGTGACCGGCCCCTCGGCGAGCCGTGCCCGCAGCTCGTCAAGGTCGGTGGACTGCGCGATCAGGTCGCGCCACGCGAGATCGTCCAGGATGTCGGTCACGGTCTCCCTCGTCTCCGGCTTGCTTTCCGTGTCCCCGCCCAGGCTGCCGGACCGGGCGGGCGTCACGCCAACGATATTCAACCCCGTCCGGTCCCGGTGGACGTCGCGCATGATGGGCCGTTCGGAGAGCCCGAAGCTTATGCGGATGTGGCCGGACGCGAGATGGCGGTGGTCGCCCGCGAAAAGGTCATGGCGTCGAGATCTCCGTCGGTCGCTGGTCTCAGCCACCGGTGGCGACTCTCTTGCGGCGCCTCGGGACGTGGGGACGGTACGGGGAGACGCTGGGGTCGCCGTCGATCCAGAAGCGCCAGGGCACCTCCTTGGCACCGTTGACGCCGGTCCGCGGCCCGGTCCGGATGAGCGACGGGTCGGCGGGCTCACCCGCGTGGACGGTGAGCGGCCCGCCCGGAGAGCAGACGTCCAGGCCGTTGTGCTCCCTGGCGATGCCGAGAGCCTGGCAGAGCCGCGCGGGCCCCCGCGCCAGGTCACGGACGGACGAGCGGGGGCGCCGCCCGCGCGCGGTCTCCTCCCCTGTGATGATCTCGCCGGCGCGGAGCAGCACCGCCGAGGACGTCCCGTCCGGCCCGCAGACGAGGTTCATGCAGAAGTGCATGCCGTAGGTGAAGTACACGTACGCGAAGCCGGGCGGCCCGAACATGACGGCGTTGCGCTGCGTCCGGCCCCGGTAGGCGTGGGACGCGGGGTCCAGGGTCCCGGCGTACGCCTCCACCTCGGTAAGCCGCACCGCGACCTCGCCGCCGGTCGTGCTGTGCCGGAGCACCTGTCCGAGCAGCGAGGGGGCGACCTCGTCCACCGGCCGATCGAAGAAGTCCCGGGGCAGCAACGCTCCGCTCATCGCCTCACCATGATCGTGGATAGGATCCGCCGAGCGCCCAGCCTAGGGTCCGTCATGAAGCGGCATCAACCGTCACGCGAGCGCCCTATCAGCCTGGTGGGGCAAAGCCAAGGCGTGCCCCCACCAGGCTGATCGCGAGCGATGTCGCGCTCGCCCAAGCACGGTCAGGCGGCGAGCCGCCAGGCGAGTTCCTGGGCCGAGATCGGATCAGACACAGCCCGAGATCGAATTCAGACAGCAGCCCAGGCGGCGTGCTCGTCGGTCAGCGCGCGCAAGGCGCCGATCTGCTCGCGGACACGGTCGGGCGCGGTGCCCCCGTAGGCCTTGCGGGAGGCGAGGGCGCCCTGGACGTTGAGGACCGCACGGACGTCCGGGGTCAGGTGCGGGGAGACCTTCGCCAGCTCGTCGTCGGTGAGGTCGTCGAAGTCCTTGTCGTTGACCTGGCACCAGACGACGAGGTGGCCGACGACCTCGTGGGCGTCGCGGAACGCCACCCCGCGGCGGACGAGCAGCTCGGCCAGGTCGGTGGCGAGGGCGAAGCCGTCCGGCGCGAGGGCCTCCAGGCGGTCGGTGTTGACGCGCATGGTCGCGATGAGCCCGGCCATGGCGGGCAGGACGAGCAGCAGCGTCTCGACGGCGTCGAACGCGCCCTCCTTGTCCTCCTGGAGGTCGCGGTTGTAGGTGAGCGGCAGGCCCTTGAGGGTCGTCAGGAGGCCGACGAGGTGGCCGATGAGGCGGCCGGCCTTGCCGCGCGCCAGCTCGGCGACGTCGGGATTCTTCTTCTGCGGCATGATCGACGACCCGGTGGCGTAGGTGTCGTCCATCTCGATCCAGCGGAACTCCTGCGAGGCCCAGAGGCAGATCTCCTCGCCCAGGCGGGACAGGTGGACACCGATCAGCGCGGCGGCGAACAGGAACTCGGCGACGAAGTCGCGGTCGGCCACGGCGTCCATGGAGTTGGCGGCGGCGGCGTCGAAGCCCAGCTCATCGGCGGTGGCCTGCGGGTCCAAGGGCAGCGACGATCCGGCGAGGGCGCCGGAGCCGAGCGGGGACACCGCGGCACGGCGGTCCCAGTCGCGGAGCCGGTCGACGTCGCGGGTCAGCGGCTGGACGTGTGCGAGCAGCTGGTGGGAGAACAGCACGGGCTGGGCGTGCTGGAGGTGGGTCATGCCGGGGGCGGCGACGCCGAAGTTGTGCTCGGCCTGCGCGATCAGCGCGGTCTCCAGTTCGACCAACCGGGAGACGATCTGGCGGGCGTGGTCGCGCAGGTACAGGCGCAGGTCGGTGGCGACCTGGTCGTTGCGGCTGCGGCCGGCGCGCAGCTTGCCGCCGAGGGCGCCGAGGCGTTCCAGCAGGCCGCGCTCCAGGGCGGTGTGAACGTCCTCGTCGGCGACGGCGGGCCGGAACTCCCCGGACCGGCAGGCGGCCTCCAGGTCCTCCAGGGCGCCGATCATGCGCCCGAGCTCGTCGTCGGTGAGCAGCCCCGCCCGGTTCAGGACGCGGGCGTGCGCACGCGAACCCATCAGGTCGTACGGGGCGAGCCGCCAGTCGAACTGGACGCTCACCGAGAGCCGCGCGAGCGCGTCCGACGGGCCGCCTTCGAACCGGCCGCCCCACAGTCGCGTCGGTGCCTTGGTCACGGAGATCCTCTTCTTCCCACCAGTGAATGTTCGGTTGCCATCCCACCATGCCGGGCGCCGCGAAGCACCGCGTGGGGACGCCGAGCGCGCGGTGTCCCGCACGGCGGCACGGCATCCGCCACAGAGTACGGCCTGGAGTCTGGTGAAACCGGCTTCAGCCGTCACGCGGGCGCGATGGCGGCCCGCGTGAGGCAAAGCCGGAGCCGAGCCTCACGCGGGCTGCTCGCGAAGCAAGGGACGCGCTCGCCCAAGGACGGTCAGGGGCAGCCGCCAGGCGAGCCCTCGACCGGGATTGAGATCTTCTACAGCCGTCAGGGGTTCACGTCCCGATCGCGCTTCGCGGCGATCTTGCTGGGCAGGCTCCACAGCTCGACGAAGCCCTTGGCGAGGCTCTGGTCGAAGGTGTCGCCGGTGTCGTAGGTCGCGAGGTCGTAGCTGTAGAGGGACGCGTCGCTGCGCCGGCCGGTGACGACGGCGCGGCCGCCGTGCAGGGTCATCCGGACGTCGCCGGACACCTGCCGCTGCGCGTCGGCGATGAAGGCGTCCAGGGCGTCCTTCAGCGGCGAGAACCAGAGGCCGTCGTAGACGAGCTCGCCCCACCGCTGGTCCACCGACCGCTTGAAGCGGGCCAGGTCGCGTTCGACGGTGACGTTCTCCAGCTCCATGTGCGCGGCGATCAGCGCGATGGCGGCCGGGGCCTCGTACACCTCGCGGCTCTTGATGCCGACGAGCCGGTCCTCGACCATGTCGATGCGGCCGACGCCCTGGGCGCCGGCGCGCCGGTTCAGCTCGGCGATGACCTGGTACGGGGTGAGCGGACGTCCGTCCAGCGCCACCGGAACGCCCGCGGCGAAGGTGATGACGACCTCGTCGGCATCGCGCGGCTGCGCGGGGTCGGCGGTGTAGTCGTAGACGTCCTCGATGGGCCCGTTCCAGATGTCCTCCAGGAAGCCGGTCTCGACCGCGCGGCCCCACAGGTTCTGGTCGATGGAGTAGGGAGACTTGGCCGACACGTCGATCGGCAGGCCCTTCTCCTCGGCGAACGCGATCGCCTTGTCCCGCGTCCAGGCGAAGTCGCGGGCGGGCGCGACGACCTTCAGGTCGGGGTTCAGCGCGGACAGCCCGGCCTCGAAGCGGACCTGGTCGTTGCCCTTGCCGGTGCAGCCGTGCGAGACCGTCGTCCCGCCGAACTCTTTGGCGGCCGAGACGAGGTGCTTGACGATCAGCGGCCGGGACAGCGAGGACAGCAGCGGGTAGCGGTCCATGTAAAGGGCGTTGGCCTGCAGGGCGGGGACGCAGAAGTCCGCGGCGAACTCCTCCTTGGCGTCCACGACCACGGCCTCGGCCGCGCCGCACGCGAGGGCGCGCTTGCGGATGGTGTCGAGGTCTTCGCCGCCCTGGCCGACGTCGACCGCCACCGCGATGATGTCGCCGCCGGTCTGCTCGGCGAGGAACGGGATGGCCACGGAGGTGTCCAGGCCCCCGGAGTACGCGAGTACGACGCGCTCGCTCATGCTCGTCATCTCCTGTGAAGTGTGTTCGGAATGGATGGACGGGGCGGGGGCCTGCGGCCCCTACCCTCGTCGTTCGCGGCCGTTGATCAGTTTCAGCAGCGACTCCGCGACGTGCTCCCCGCCGTGCGGGTCGCGGGCGATCACCAGGATCGAGTCGTCGCCGGCGACGGTGCCGAGGATCGAGCGCCATTCGGCGTGGTCGATCGCCGACGCCAGGTACTGCGCGGCCCCGGGCGGGGTCCGCACGATGACAAGGTTGGCGGACGCCTCGGCCGACACCAGCAGTTCCGCCGCGATCCGGCCGAGCCGTCCGGCGAACGTCTCGGCGGCGCCGGTGCGGGCCCGCCGGATACGCTCCCCGCCCTCGCCCGGCACGGCGTAGATGAGGCTGCCGTCGTCGGTGCGGAGCTTGACCGCGCCGATCTCCACCAGGTCCCGCGAGAGCGTGGCCTGGGTGACCTCGACCCCCTCGTCCACGAGCAGTTTCGCCAGTTCGCCCTGCGAGTGGACGGGGTGCCGGGTCAGCAGCTCGATCACCCGGGCGTGCCGGGCGGTCTTCGTCATGGGGGTCGTCATCGGGAGCGCTCCAGCAGCCACACCAGGAGGGCCTTCTGGGCGTGCAGCCGGTTCTCGGCTTCGTCCCAGACGCGGCTGCGGGGGCCGTCCAGGACGGATGCGGCGATCTCCTTGCCGCGGTAGGCGGGCAGGCAGTGCAGGACGATCGCCTCGGGATCGGCGAGGGCGAGCAGCTCCTCGTCCACGGTGTAGGGCTCGTAGAGGTCGGTGCCCTTGCCTTCCTCCCCCATCGACACCCAGGTGTCGGTGGCGAGGACGTCGGCGCCGCCGGCGGCGCGCCTGGGATCGTCGGTCACGGTGACCGATCCGCCGGTGCCGGCGGCGATCTCGGCGGCGCGGGCCAGGACCGCGGCGCTCGGCGGCCGGGCCGCGGGGGTGCCGATCCGGACGTGCATTCCGGCGGTGGCACAGCCGAGCAGGTAGGAGTGGGCCATGTTGTTGGCGCCGTCGCCGAGGTAGGCGAGCGTGGCACCGGCGAGGCCGCCCTTGGCCTCGTGGACGGTCTGGAGGTCGGCGAGGATCTGGCAGGGGTGGAACGCGTCGGTGAGGGCGTTGACGACCGGGACGGTGGTTCCCTCGGCCATCTCCTCGATGCGCTCCTGCCCGGCCGTCCGCCACACGATGGCGCTGACCTGCCGCTCCAGGACGCGGGCGGTGTCGGCGATGGTCTCGCCGCGGCCGAGCTGGCTGGTACCGGCGTCCATGACGAGGGCGTTGCCGCCGAGCTCGGCGATTCCGGTGGCGAAGGAGATCCGGGTACGGGTGGAGGACTTGTCGAACAGGACGGCGACGGTCCGCGGGCCTTCGAGCGGCCGGAAGCCGAACCGGTCGGCCTTCACACGCGCGGCAAGGTCGAGTACCTCGGCCTGCTCGGCGGGGGCGAGGTCGTCGTCCCGTAGAAAGTGCCTGGTCACGGTTGGTTCTCCTTGCCGGGGCGAGCGTCGGGAGCGCAGGCGGGGCCGGCCGGCGAGGCCGCGTCGAGAATCGCGGGGAACGCCGCGGTGAACGACGTCGCCTGCGCGGCGGTGAGGATGAGCGGGGGGGCGATCCGCAGCGCGTCCGGCTGGAGCGCGTTGATCAGGAATCCGGCGTCGCGGGCGGCGGCCTCCACGGCCGGGGCGTGCGGGCCGGTGAGGGCGGCGCCCCGCCACAGGCCGCGGCCCCGCACGCCCGCCAGCAGCGGATGGTCGATGGCGGCGAGCCCGCCGGCCAGGGTCTCCCCCACCGCGGCGGCGTTGGCGAGCAGGCCGTCCCGCTCGATCGTGGTGAGGACGGCGAGGGCGGCGGCGGCGCTCACCGGGTTGCCGCCGAAGGTACTGCCGTGGTCGCCCTTGGCGAAGATGCCGCCGTGCTGGCCGAACGCGACGCAAGCCCCGATCGGCATTCCTCCGCCGAGTCCCTTGGCCAGCGTCAGGATGTCTGGTTTGGCGTTCTCGTTCTGGAACGCGAACCAGGCACCGGTGCGGCCGATGGCGGACTGGATCTCGTCGGCGACGAACAGCGCGCCGGTGGAGTCGCAGATCTCGCGAGCGGCGGCGAAGTACCCGTCCGGCGGGGGCACGACCCCGGCCTCGCCCTGCGTGGGTTCGAGGAAGAGCGCCGCGCAGTCCTCGTCCACGACCGCCTTGAGCGCGTCCGCGTCCCCGTATGGAACGAACCGGACATCCAGTCCGAACGGCCCGAACGGCTCGCGGATCGCCGCCTTGCCCGTCAGCGACAGCGCCCCCATGCTCCGGCCGTGGAAGCCGTTCTCGGCCGCGACGACGTAGGAGCGCCCGTGGGCCTTCCCGTACTTGATCGCGAGCTTCAGCGCGCACTCGTTGGCCTCGGTGCCGCTGTTGGTGAGGAACACCCGGCCATCGCCGTCCAGCAGATCCCGCAGCCGCTCGGCGAGCAGTACCTCCGGCTCGTGCAGGAACAGGTTGGACGTATGCGCGAGCATCGCGACCTGCGACGACACCGCCTCGACCAGAGCCGGGTGGCCGTGCCCGAGGGAACTGACCGCGATACCCGCGATCAGGTCGAGGTACTCGCGGCCGTCGGCGTCAAAGACATGGCAGCCCTCGCCGCGTGCGAGCGCCAGCGGTGGCACACCGTAGTTGGGCATGAACGCGGCCTCGTACCGCTTCCGCAGTTCGTCCGTGCTCATGATGTCGTCCCATGGGGGCTGGGCAGCACCATCGTGCCGATCCCTTCGTCGGTGAAGATCTCCAGCAGCAGCGAGTGGGGCACCCGCCCGTCCAGCACGTGCGCCTGCGGGACGCCGCCGCGCACGGCCGTCAGGCACGCCTCCATCTTCGGCACCATGCCCGCCGACAGGTCGGGCAACAGGACGGCCAGTTCGTCGGTGGTGAGCCTGTCGATCACGTCGTCGCTGCCGGGCCAGTCGGCGTACAGCCCTTCGACGTCGGTGAGGACGACGAGCTTGGCCGCGTCCAGCGCGACCGCGGTCGCGGCGGCGGCGGTATCGGCGTTGACGTTGTAGACCTCGCCGTCATCGCCGCGGGCGACGCTGGAGATGACCGGGATGCGGCCGTCGTCCAGCAGTGCGCGGACGGCCCCGACCTGCACCTCGACGATCTCGCCGACCTGGCCGATGTCGACGGGAACGCCGTCCACCACCGCCTTCTTGCGCTCGGCGGTGAACAGGTTGGCGTCCTCGCCGGACATGCCGAGCGCGAACGGGCCGTGCCGGTTGATCAGCCCGACGACGTCGCGCTGCACCTGGCCGGTCAGCACCATCCGGACGACCTCCATGGCCTCCGGTGTGGTGACGCGAAGCCCGGCGGTGAACGTGGAGTCGATGCCGTTGCGGGCGAGCGCGGAGTTGATCTGCGGGCCGCCGCCGTGCACGACGACCGGACGCAGCCCTGCGTAGCGCAGGAACACCACGTCCTCGGCGAACGAGTGCCGCAGCGCCTGGTCGGTCATCGCGTGCCCGCCGTACTTGATCACGACGGTGGTGCCGTGGAAGCGCTCCAGCCACGGCAGCGCCTTGATCAGCGTCCCTGCGCGGGTCATGGCCTCGCTCCGCTCCCGCGCGGTCATGTCGAGTACGCCGAATTCTCATGGACGTAGTCGGCCGTGAGGTCGGTCGTCCAGACGGTCGCGCTGTGCCGGCCGGCCGACAGGTCGACGGTGATCGTCACGTCGCGGGGGCGCAGGTCCACCTTGTCGCGGTCATCGCCGAACGAGCCGTTCCGGCACACCCACACACCGTTGATCGCGACGTTGAGCTGGTCCGGTTCGAACACGGCGTCGGTGGTGCCGACCGCCGACAGCACCCGGCCCCAGTTCGGGTCCTCTCCATGGATGGCGCATTTGAGCAGGTTGTTGCGAGCGATGGAGCGTCCGACGGTGACGGCGTCGTCGCCGGACGCGGCGCCGACGACCTCGATCGCGATGGCCTTGGACGCGCCCTCGGCGTCCACGAGCAGCTGCCGGGTGAGGTCGCCGCACACCTCGGTGAGCAGCGCGGTGAACTCCTCCTCGTCCGGGACGACGCCCGCGGCGCCCGAGGCCAGCAGCAGGACGGCGTCGTTGGTGGACATACAGCCGTCGGCGTCGAGCCGGTCGAGGGTGACGCCGGTCGCGGCGCGCAGCGCCCGGTCCAGGGTCTCGGCGGGCAGATCCGCGTCGGTGGTGATGAGGCACAGCATGGTGGCCAGCGACGGGGCGAGCATGCCCGCGCCCTTCGCCATCGCGCCGATCATGTAGCCCCCGGCCCCCTGCCGGAAGGAGATCTTGGCGACGGTGTCGGTGGTGCGGATCGCGTCGGCGGCGGCGAGCCCGCCGTCCCCGCGCGACAGCTCCGCGACCGCCGCGTCGACGCCGGGCAGGAGCGTGTCCATCGGGAGCCGCTCACCGATCAGGCCCGTGGAGCAGACGGCGATCTCGCCGGCCGAGTCGTCCAGCAACTCGGCGACCCTCTCCGCGGTGGCGTGGGTGTCCTGGAAGCCGGGCGCGCCCGTGCAGGCGTTGGCGCCGCCCGAGTTCAGCACGACCGCGTGGACACGGCCGCCCTTGAGGACCTGCTCCGACCACAGGACGGGCGCGGCCCTGACGCGGTTGCGGGTGAACACGCCGGCCGCCGCGCGGGACGGCCCGTCGTTGACGACGAGGGCCAGGTCGCGGTTCCCGCTGGCCTTGAGTCCGGCGACGACGCCGGCGGCGCGGAAACCCTGGGGGGCGGTGACGCTCAAGGGGACACTCCGATCGTGGTGAGTCCGAGTTCTTCCGGGAGGCCGAGGGCGAGGTTGGCGCTCTGCACCGCGCCGCCGCCGGTCCCCTTGGTGAGGTTGTCGATCGCCGCGATCGCGACGATGCGTCCGGCGGCCTCGTCCAGCGCGACCTGGACGAGCGCGGTGTTGGCGCCGAGCGTCATGGACGTGGCGGGCCACCGTCCCTCGGGCAGCAGTCCGAGGAACGGCTCGCCGGCGTAGGCGGACTCGTAGGCGGCGCGGAGCGCCGTTGCCGTGACGCCAGGGCGGGCCCTGGCCGTGCAGGTCGCGAGGATGCCCCGGCTCATCGGCGCGAGCGTCGGGGTGAAGGAGACCGTGACCGGCGCCCCGGCGACCGCGCTGAGGTTCTGCACCATCTCGGGGGTGTGCCGGTGGGTGCCCCCGGCGGCGTAGGCGCTCACCGACCCCATCACCTCGCTGCCCAGCAGGTGGGGCTTCAGCGCGCGTCCGGCGCCCGAGGTGCCGGACGCGGCGACCACGACGACGTCGGGTTCGGCGAGGCCATCGGCGAAGGCCGGGAAAAGCGCGAGGCTGACGGCCGTCGGGTAGCAGCCGGGCACCGCGATCCGCTTCGCCGCGCGCAGCACGTCGCGCTGGCCGGGAAGCTCGGGGAGGCCGTAGGGCCAGGTGCCGGCGTGGGCCGTCCCGTAGAACCGCTCCCAGTCGGCGGGATCGGTGAGCCGGTGGTCGGCGCCGCAGTCGATAACCAGGACGTCCTCGCCCAGTTCCTCGGCGAGCGGCCCGGACTGGCCGTGCGGCAGGGCGAGGAAGACGACGTCGTGGCCGGCGAGGGTGTCGGGCGTGGTCTCGGCCAGCACACGTCCGGCCAGGGATCGCAGGTGGGGTTGGTGCGCGCCCAGGTCGGTGCCTGCGTTGGCGCCCGCGGTCAGCATGCCGATCTCGAACTCTGGATGTCCCGCCAGGAGGCGCAGTACCTCGCCGCCCGCGTAACCGCTGGCGCCGGCGACCGCCGTCCGGATTCCCATGTCCCACTCTGCCCTTCGGAAGCAACAAGCAAGAGTATGCAGGACCATGGATGCCTATTCAATACCGCGTCATGGGCTTCCCGGCCGCTGAGACGAGCACCACAGCGAGTATTTAGATACCTAATGATTTGACTCCTAAAGGTCAGGCACCTAATAATCGAGCCATGGTGGACACCAGCAAACTCGGCTTCGGAGAGCTGTCCGCCCTCGGGCCGGTCGAGGACTGGCCCATCGGGCGGCTGTTCGCCCTCGCGTCCCGGCTGTCGGGCCCGGTGGTGTGGCGCCTCATCGAAAAGCACGGCGTCAGCCCCGCCGGCTTCTTCACGCTGCGCATGCTCCTCGCCGAGGACGGCCTGCGGGCCGGCGAGATCGCCAAGCGGTTGCTCATCACCCCGGCGTCCGCCACCTCGGTCGTCGACACCCTGGAGCGCAACGGGCACGTCGAACGGCGCCGTTCGGAGGCGGACCGGCGCGCCGTCCTCGTGCACATCACCGACTCCGGGCGACGGCTCATCGCCGACAAGGGCAAACCCATCGGCCTCGATCTGCAGCACCTGTACGACGTCGTCGACGAGGGGGACGAGCCCGCCGTACGGCGTTTCCTGCTCAACCTGATCAAGCGTTTCGAGGACTATCCGGAAGCGAAGGGAGACGGCGCGTGAGCGCACCCCCCGAGTCCGCCGTGAGAACGGCGGACCTGAAGAAGACCTACCCCGCGTCCGGCCCGCGACCCGAGGTGCACGCCGTCCGCGGCATCGACCTGGACGTGCCGCGCGGCGAGTTCTTCGGCCTTCTCGGCCCGAACGGCGCGGGGAAGTCGACCACGATCGGCATGCTCACCACGCTGGTCGTCCCGACCGGCGGCAGCGCGCGGGTGTGCGGCCTGGACGTCGTCCGCGACGCCGTCGAGATCAAGCGCCGCATCGGCGTCGTGTCGCAGAACAACACCCTCGACAGCGATCTGACCGCCGCCGAGAACCTGGAGTTCCGGGGCCGGTTCTTCGGGCTGAGCGGACGCGACGCCCGCCGCCGCGCCGACGAGCTGATGGAGCTGTTCGAGCTCACCGAGCACCGCGACGGCAACCCGTTCGAGATCTCGGGCGGGCAGGCCAAGCGCGTCATGATCTGCCGCGCCCTCATGCACGGCCCCGAGGTGCTGTTCCTGGACGAGCCGACCGCCGGGCTCGACCCGCAGACCCGCACCAACCTGTGGGAGGTCTTGCGGGGCCTCCAGGCCGGCGGCCAGACGATCGTCCTCACCACGCACTACATGGAGGAGGCGGAGGCCCTCTGCGACAAGGTCGCCGTCGTCGACCACGGCACCATCCTGGCCAGCGGCACGGTGGACGAACTGAAGAGCACCGCCGGCGCCGACACCGTCATCACGGTCTCCTACGACGCCCCCGCGCCCAGGGAGATCGCCTCGCTGGCCGACCGGAAGGGCATCAGCAAGGTCGAGGTGAACGACGGGCAGGTGCGGGTGTTCGCCGCCGAGGCCGAGGGCGTGCTCGGCGAGCTGGTGACGATCGGCGCCTCGGCCGGCGTCGGCGTCACCGACGCCACCCAGCTCCGTCCGAGCCTGGAGACCGTCTTCCTCACCATCACCGGAAGGGAATACCGCGAATGAGCTCCCTCACGCTGACCCCGCCGCCCCCGGCGCGGGCGACGATCCCGCGCACCTTCGCCGCGATGATGGCGCGCGAGGCGCGGGTGATGCGCAAGAACTTCCTGTCGACGTTCGTCCGGGTGCTCGTGCAGCCGGTGATGTTCGTGTTCGTGTTCGCCTACGTGCTGCCCAAGCTCGGCGGCGGCGCGGTGGGACGGCCCGGCGGGCCGACCTTCTCCACCATCCTGCTGCCCGGCCTGGTCGGCTCCTCCATCATCATGCAGGCCATGATGGCGGTGATCTTCCCGTTGATGATGGAGCTGAACTGGCAGAAGTCCATCACCGACCGGGCCCTCGCGCCCGTCCCGATCCCGCTGCTGGCGATCCAGAAGATCCTCGCGGCGGCGCTGCAGGGGCTGATCGGCGGCATCCTGGTCTTCCCCGCCGTCCTGTACATCCACGCCGACGGCCAGGCCCCGCACGTGCACGTCGGCAACTGGCCGATCCTGGTGCTGGTCATGGTGGCCGGCTCCCTGCTGGCGGCCGCCGGCGGCCTCCTGCTGGGCACGCTGATGAACCCGCAGAAGGTCCAGATGCTGTTCGCGCTGGTGCTGCTGCCGATGACCATGCTCGGCTGCGTCTACTATCCGTGGTCGGCGCTGGAGAACATCCGCTGGCTGCAGATCGCCAGCCTGGTCAACCCGCTCGTCTACATCAGCGAGGGGCTGCGCACCGCACTGACCCCCGACATCCACCACATGCCGGTGTGGGCGTTCCTCCTGGCCATTCTCGGCGGAACGGTGCTGCTGACCTGGAGCGCTACCCGCACCTTCACCAAGCGCGTCCTCACCTGACCGGAAACGGACCGGAACCTCCACCACCACAGGGGAGTCACACTACAAAGACGTAGGGTGATCCCTCCTCCATCATCGACGATGGACCCGGCGCCCTGAGGCCGTGCGGCCGGGTCGAATGGGAGGTTGGAGGCGCAGATGCCAAAGGACCCTGGCGAGTCCTGGCCCGATCGCGTGCGTGAGAACTGGGTGCCCCTGCTCGGCGTGTCCGCGCCCGTCGCGGGCGGGCTTGCGGCCGCCGGCGGGGTCCAGCGCTTCCCGTTCTATCTCCTCGCCGTGTTCGCCGCACTGCTCCTGCTGGACTACTGGATGTCCCTGGCCGGAGACGTCGGCGTCTTATCGCTGTTCGGAAGGCTCGGCACGTTGAGCCACCTGCGGGGGTGGGCCAGACCCCTGGCCAGGACGCTCAGTCTGGGGACCTCCGTTCTGGGCGGGGCCGCCGTGGCCGTCGCCTGCTGGATCGCCGTCCCGCAGATGAGGTCCTGGGCGGCCGATGGTTGCGAACCGCCGCCGGACGTGCGCGTCATGGCGGCGCCGGAGAACAAGGGCGCCATCGAGGACGGCGCCGACCGGTTCACCAAGGAACAGGGCCGGCGAACCGACGGCTGCGTGCCCGTCCGCGTGGCCGTCTTCGAGTCCCCCGCGCCGGGACACGCTCTGGACGAGGCGTTCGAGGGCAGATGGAACCTCTCGGAGCGACCGCATCCCGACCTCTACGTGCCGGCGACCAGCGCGGCCGTCCCGGAGAACCACACCTCAGGCCCGCGAGTGCGGGTCCAGGGCCATTTCGGGGCGGCGTCGCCGCTGATACTCGTCGCCCCGCGCCGGGTCGCCGAGGGGCTCGGCCTCGCCGGACCCGACCCCGTGCCCTGGGACCGGATCGCCACCGCGCTCAGCGACGCGGGCACCCGGCTGCTGATGGCCGATCTGGAGACGACCGAGTCCGGGCAGGCCGGCGCCTTCGCGCTGTTCACCGGCAGCACCGGCGACGACGAGACCTCCCGCGCGCGGCGCAGCCGCCTCGTCGGCCTGGTGAACCCGGGCGGCGGCGCCCCAGCCGACCCCGACGACCTGCTGTGCCGCCTGCGGACGCTGAGCGAGAACCAGCGCACCGGCGCCGCGGCGATCGTGCCGCTGGCCTCCGTCGAGGCCTTCAACTCCGGCTCGCCCTGCGGCGGAGGCCCGGTCACTGAAAATGACCGGCTGACCGTCGTGCGGTCGGCGGGCCGGACACCCGCCGTCGACCGCCCCATCGTCCGGGTCCGCTGGGGAGGCGGCGCCGACACGGCGGGGAACCGGTACGCGGAACTGTTCGCCAACTGGCTGTCGCGCCATGGCCCCGAAGCGCCCACGGGCTCCCCGGGCACCCGGTTGGAGCGGGCGGAGCTGGCACGAAGCCGGCTGCTCATGACCGAGGCACGCAAGGTGCTCTCCCTGGACTTCATGCTGGACATGTCCGGAACGATGAACGCGCCGGCCCCCGGTGGGACCCTGCTGGCGAACGCGCGGGAGTTCGTCAACGATGCACTGAACCGGCTCGGCGGCGACGACCGGGCGGCCCTGTGGCGCTTCCCCGGTGGCGGGGCCACGCGCGATCCCGCGCCGCTCGCGAGGTCGGCGCCGGTCAGCCCGTCCCAGATCACCCGGATCACCGACGGCCTGACCCAGCTGCGCCGCGCCGACGCCCAGACGACGCCGCTGTACCACGCGATCGCACGGGCCGCCGAGGAGCGGACCGGGCAGCGGACCCTTGTCGTGCTCACCGACGGCGTCAACGACGACCCCGGGCACGACGACGACTCGTCCGCCGAGCAGGAGCTGCGCAAGGCCCTCAGGAGCGCGGACAGTCCGCAGGTCTACGTCCTGGCTCTGAAGGGCGCCGGCTGCGGCAAGGACCTGATCGCGCTGGAGCGGGCCCTGCCCCGGTTCCGCTGCCTGGACCACGACCGGACCGGCGGCTCGCTGCTCGACGGCCTGTTCTCCAAACTGTAGGAAGGGGACACGTCACGTGCCGCACACTCCCCCGGACGCGCAGCGCAGATACCTGCTCGGCGCCATCGCCGGCGCCGTGATCGCCTTCCTCGCCCTGGCCGGCCATCACGTGGTGTCCGCGCGCAGCGGCCACTGCGGCGCCGACGGCCCGCTGACCGTGCTCGGCGGCAGGGACGCCTCGGGCATGCGGGGCCTGTTGATCGGCCGCTGGCGTGGGCTCGACGGCATGCGGGCCGAGTTCCGGGAACTGCCGACGAGCACCGACCTGCAGCACAGCGAGATCGTCTCCACCGCGCGGTCCGGCGTGTGCGGCGCCGATGTCTACGTCGTCGACACCCCGTGGATCCCCGAACTCGCGAAGGCCGGTTACATCGACACCGTCGGCGTACCCGAACGCGACCTGCGACAGGTCATCCCGTCGGTCCTCGACACCGGGCGCTACCAAGGCAAACTCTGGGCGGTACCGCTCAACACCGACGCACCGCTGCTCATCTACCGCAAGGACCTGGTCAAGAACGTCCCCCGCGACCGCGGAGAGCTGATGGCCGAGGCGGCCGCGCTGATGCGACAGCCCGGAACCCGGTTGAAGAGCGGCCTCGCCCTCCAACTCAGCCGCTACGAGGGACTCACCGTCAACATCCTCGAACTGATCCGCGACCACGGCGGGGACATCACCGTCAGCGAGGACGGCAAGGTCAGGCTCGACCGCCGGGCGGTGCTCGCCACCCTGCGGGACCTCAGTGCCGGTCTCCAGGGGGACCGGCCGCTGATCCGGCCCGAGTCCCTGGACTCCGACGAGGACAAGGACAGGGTCGCGTTCGAGAACGGTGACGTGGCCTTCATGCGCAACTGGCCGACCCACTACACCCTCATCGCCAACAACGGGAAGCTCGCACCGGAACAGGTCGGCGCCGTCCCTTACCCCGGAGAACGGGTCCTGGGCGGCCAGAGCCTGGCCGTCGCGGCGGGGCTGTCAGGCGACCGGGCCCGCGCGGCGCGCGATCTGATCGGCTACCTCAACGCCCCGGAGCAGCAGCGGCGGCTGTTCGCCTGCGGCGGCTTGGCGCCCGTGCGCACCGACGTCTACCGCACCGGCTCCGACGAGTGCCCCGACCAGGTGACCTCGCGCAAGCGGCTCTTCCTGCACGCCGACGCCCAAGTGATCTATCAGGCGGTGACCGGAGCTCGCCCGCGGCCCTCATCGGTCTACTATCCCGAGTTCAGCGGGGAGCTGCGGGTGAGGATCCGCGAGCGGCTGAAGTGCATGCAGACCGAATGCACACAGCAGCCCAGCGCGTTCCTCGACGAGCTGACGAGCGCTCTGGAGCGGGCCGCGCACGGACGCGTGCGCTGACGAGGCCGGGGATCACATCGGGTCCGCCTCGGACAGGCCGGAGCCGCGGTCCATGGCCAGCCACCGGGTGATCCCGATCGTGCGCAGGAACGGCAGGTCGTGGCTGACCACGAGCAGCGCACCCTGGTAGCCGGCGAGGGCCTGGCCGAGCTGTCGGACGCTCGCCATGTCGAGGTTGTTCGTCGGCTCGTCCAGCAGCAGCAACTGCGGCGCGGGCTCGGCGAGCAGCAGCGAGGCCAGCACGGCGCGGAACCGCTCACCGCCCGACAGCGTGCCCGCGGGCCGCTCGGCCCGGGCACCCCGGAACAGGAAACGTGCCAGCCCCGCCCGGATCTCGTTCACCGGCACCGACGGGGCCACCGCGCGGACGTTGTCGACGACGCTGAGGCCCTCGTCGAGGACGTCGAGCCGCTGCGGCAGGTAGCGGACGCCCGCCACACCGATCTTGACGGTCGTCCCGTCCGGGACGGTCTCGCCGGTGAGAGCGCGCAAGAAGGTGGTCTTGCCCGAGCCGTTCGGGCCGACCAGCGCGATCCGCTCCGGGCCGCGGACGATCAGCTCGGTCAGCGAGCCGGCCTCCGGTTCGGGCGGCGCGAGGCCGGTGACGGTCGCGACCGTCCGTCCCGCCGGGACCTCGGTCGCGGGCAACCCGACCCGGATCTCGGCGTCCGCACGGACCGCCTCCTCCGCCTCGGTGAGGCGGGCGCGGGCGCCGGCGAGCCGCTCCTCGTGCATGATGCGGTGCTTACCCGCCGCGACCTGTGCCTGCCGCTTGCGCTCCCCCATCACGATCTTGGGTTCGCGCTTGCTCTCCTGCATCTTCTTGCCGTAGCGCAGCCGCCGGGCCAGCTTGACGTGCGCCTCCTCCAGGTCGCGTTTCTGGCGGCGCATGTCGGTCTCGGCGGCCCGGACCGTCCGCTCGGCGGCCTCCCGCTCGACCGCGAGGAGCTCCTCGTACTCCGTCAGGTTGCCGCCGAACGTCCGGACGGCGCCGTCGCGCAGATCGGCGATCTCCTCGACGCGGTCGAGTAGTTCCCGGTCGTGGCTGACGACGACGAGCACACCCGGCCAGGACGCGACCGCCTCGTACAGCCGGCGGCGCGCGTCCAAATCGAGGTTGTTGGTCGGCTCGTCCAGCAGCAGGACGTCTGGCCGGGCCAGGAAGAGCGCCGCGAGCCCGACCATCACGGCCTCTCCGCCCGACAGCGTCGGGACGGTACGGTCCAGGCCCACGTGGTCGAGACCGAGTCGGTCGAGTTCGGCGCGGGCGCGTTCCTCGACGTCCCAGTCGTCCCCGATCGCGGCGAAGTTCGCCTCGGTGGCCTCGCCGCGCTCGATGGCGTGCAGAGCGGCGCGCGCCGAGGTGATGCCGAGCAGGTCGGACACCGTGCGGGCGTTGTCGAGCGGAAGGGTCTGCGGCAGGTAGCCGACCTCCCCCGCCACGCTGATCTTGCCGGATGCGGGCCGCAGTTCCCTCGCGATCAGTTTCAGCAGGGTGGACTTGCCGGAGCCGTTGACTCCGATGAGGCCGGTGCGGCCGGTACCGAACGCGGCGTCCAGGCCGTCCAGGACGGTGGAGCCGTCGGGCCAGGCGAACGACAGGCCGGAGCACACGATGGCAAAGGACATGGGGCCTCCATGGGGGTGAGCAGGTGCTGACACATGGAGACACCGCGGGAAACGCGCGACGCGGCCAGGAGTGACGAGGCTAGGAATGCCGTCATGGCATGGAAAAGCCCGGCTGGACGAGAGTCCACGACTGAGGTCACGTGCGCGGGCCGCTGAACGGCCGTTGCGCGGTGTCGGACCTCAGATCCTCAATGGACTCCCCTGCCGGGCGACAATGTGACGTGGACACGCTACCCCGACTCTTATCGCAACACAAGTAGCGATAAGGGGGTCGTCGTCCGCCCCGGACCTACCGGGGCGGACGGGACACGCCGTCAGGCGCCGCGGAGAGCGGCGCCGGTGCGGTCGGCCGCGGCGGCGACCGCGGCGTCACGGGCCCGGGTCGCCTCCTCGGCGGTGAGCGTGCGGTCCGGGGCCCGGAACCGCAGGGTGTAGGCCAGCGACCTGCGTCCCTCGCCCACCTGCTCGCCGGTGTAGACGTCGAAGAGCCGGATCGCCTCCAGCAGTTCGCCGGCGCCCTCGCGCAGTGCCGACTCGACCCGCGCGGCGGGCACCGCGGAGTCGACGACCAGCGCGACGTCCTGGGTGGCGACCGGGTACGTCGAGACGTGCGGTGCCCGCGGCGTGGCAGGTTCGCCCAGGCGACGCAGCTCCAGTTCCATCGCGCAGCTACGCGGCGGCAGCCCGTACGCCTTGGTGACGCGGGGGTGCAGCTCGCCGGCGTGGCCGACGAGGGTGTCCCCCGCATACAGCGCGGCGCACCGACCCGGATGCCACGGGGCATGCTGGTCGGCCTCGACCGTCAGCTCGACGCCGACCTCCCGGGCGACCGTCCGGGCGGCCTCGACGGCGTCGGCCCACAGCGCCGCGCGCCCCGGCCCCCACCACCCCGACGGCTCCCGGTCGCCGGACAGCACGACGGCCACCCGGTGCGGCTGGTCGGGGAGCGCCGCCTCCACGGAGGCGATTTCCTCGGGGGTCGGACCACGGTCGACGGCGAGGCGAGGTGCCCCGGCGGGCGCATCCGGACGAGGACGGAACACCAGGCCCATCTCGAACAGAGCCACGTCACCGAAGCCGCGTCCCACGTTGTGCGCGAGGGCCCGCAGGAGCCCGGGCAGCAGCGTGGTGCGCAGGAGCGGCTCGTCCTCCGACAGGGGGTTGGCCAGCCGGAGCGCCGTGCGGCGCGCGTCGCCGGGCGGCAGCTGCAGGTCGTCCCAGTCCCTCTCCGCGGTGAACGGGAACGCCAGCACCTCGACGTATCCGGCGCCCGCCAGCGCGCGGCCCACCCGGCGCCGCATCCGCTGCCGGACGGTCAGCCCGTGCCCGTCGGCGGGGCGCGGTGCCCGCGAGGGGATGTTCTCATATCCCTCCAGCCGGATGACCTCCTCGGCGAGGTCATTGGGGTCGGTGAGGTCGGGCCGCCACGACGGCGGCGTCACGGTCAGGACGTCGCCGCCCTCGACGGCGCAGCCGACCTGCGCCAACCGCCGCACGACCGCGTCCCGCCCGTAAGTCACTCCCGCGACCCGGTCGGGGTGGCCGGCGGCCATGGTGACGGTGACCTCCTCGACCGGCGCCTGCGCGTGCGTCACGCCGGGCACGATCTCGGCGCCGCCCAGCTCGGCCAGCAGCCGTACCGCCCGGTACGAGGCGTACAGCGGCAGTTCCCGGTCGACTCCCCGCTCGAACCGGTGGGACGCCTCGCTGTGCAGCCGGTGCCGGCGGCCCATCCGGGCCGTGCCGATCGGGTCGAAGTGCGCCGCCTCGACGACCATGTCGCTCGACCGCTCGTCGATCTCGGTGGCGAGGCCGCCCATCGTCCCGGCCATCGAGATCGGGCCGGAGGCGTCGGTGATGAGGATGTCCTCGGGGTCCAGGGTCCGCTTGACGTGGTCGAGCGTCTCCAGGGCCTCGCCGCGCGCCGCCCGGCGCACCACGATCGGACCGGTGAGCTTGGCCCGGTCGAAGGCGTGCAGCGGCTGCCCGAGCTCCAGCATCAGGTAGTTCGTGACGTCCACGGCCAGCGACACCGGACGCATTCCGGCGCGGTGCAGGCGGACCCGCATCCACAACGGGGTCTGCGCGTCCGGATCGAAGCCGCGTACCTCGCGCAGCACGAACCGGTCACAGGCGGTCGGGTCGGCGATGCTCGCCGGGTAGGACTCGCCGGTCTCGGCAGGCAGGTCGACCTGCGCGGGGTCCTTGAACGGCACTCCGTAGGCCGTGGCAGCCTCGCGGGCGACCCCGCGGATCGACAGGGCGTAGCCGCGATCCGGCGTCACGGCGATGTCGAGGACGTCGTCGCGCAGCGCGAGCAGTTCCACCGCGTCCGTCTCGACCGGCGTGTCGGGTGGCAGGACGAGGATGCCGCCGTGGTCGTCACCGATGCCGAGCTCGGCGACCGAGCAGATCATCCCCTCCGACAGCCGCCCGTAGGTCTTGCGGGACCCGATCTGGAAGCCGCCCGGCAGGACCCCGCCCGGCAGGATCACCACGACGCGGTCGCCGACCCCGAAGTTGGTGGCACCGCAGACGATGTTCTGCGGCTCGCCTGTCCCGTTGGCCTTGCCGACGTCCACGCGGCAGTAGCGGATCGGCTTCTTGAACCCGGTCAGCTCTTCGATCGCCAGGACCTCGCCGACGACCAGCGGACCGGTGATGTCCACACCCGCCTGCTCGACGGTCTCGACCTCCAGGCCCGCGGCGATCAGCGCGGCGGCCAGCTCGCGGCCGGTGACTCCGGCGGGCAGGTCGGCGTACTCACGCACCCAGGAAAGCGGGGCCCGCATCAGATCTCCATCCCGAACGGGAGGGTGAACCGGACGTCGCCCTCCACCATGTCGTGCATGTCCTCCACACCGTGCCGGAACATCAGGGTCCGTTCGACGCCCAGCCCGAACGCCCAGCCGCTGTAGCGGTCCGGGTCGACACCGCAGGCCACCAGCACCCGCGGGTTGACCATGCCGCAGCCGCCGAGCTCGATCCAGCCCTCCGAGCCGCAGGTGCGGCACGGCTCGGCGCCCACCTCCACCGACGCGCCCCGGCACACGAAGCACTGCATGTCGACCTCGGCCGACGGCTCGGTGAACGGGAAGTAGGACGGGCGGAACCGCGTCCGCAGTCCCTCCCCGAACATGCCGCCGACGAACGCGTCGATGGCACCGCGCAGGTCGGCCATGGTCAGGCCCTCGTCCACGGCGAGGCCCTCAAGCTGGTGGAAGACGGGGCTGTGCGTGGCGTCCAACTCGTCGGTACGGAACGTCTTGCCCGGGATCACCACATACACCGGCAGCGCGCGCGTCAGCAGCGACCTGATCTGCACCGGGGAGGTGTGCGTGCGCATCACCAGGCCCGTCTCCTCGGCCCCCACGAAGAAAGTGTCCTGCATCGTGCGGGCCGGATGGTCGGGCTTGAAGTTCAGGGCGTCGAAGTTGAACCACTCCGCCTCGACCTCGGGGCCTTCGGCGACCTCGAAGCCCATGGAGACGAAGACGTCCGCCATCCGCTCCTGCATCGTGGTCAGGGGGTGCCGGGCCCCGCGCGGGGCGCGGTCCCAGGGCAGGGTGACGTCGACGGTCTCCTCGACGAGGACACGCTGGTCGCGCTCGTCCTCCAGCTCGGCCTGGCGCGCCTTGAGGGCCTGCGCGACCGCGCCGCGGGCGGCGCCGATGCGCTTGCCCGCCTCGGCGCGGCCGGCGGGAGGCAGTGCGCCGATCTCGCGGTTGGCGAGGGCCAGCGGGGAACGGTCGCCGGCGTGCGCCAGGCGGACCTGCTTGAGGGCGTCGAGGTCGGCGGCCGCGGCGATGGCGGCGAGCGCCTCCTCGCGGGCCCGCTCCAGCTCGTCGGGCTGCAATGCGGACACCTCGACTGGGTCGTAGGACTTGTTGGGTGCAGACATGGTGGTGTGATCGACTCCGGTCGGCGTGGGACGCCCGCAGTCTAGTGCGCGGGCGGTGAAGATCCGGAAAGACGTGCGCGAATCGCGCGGCCCGCCGCGAGGTTCCCGCGCCGGCCCGGCCCGGTCGGGCTCAGGTGGCGTAGTCGGGGGCCCCTGCGGGCACGGTAAATCGGAACTCGGCGCCGCCGCCGGGCGCACGCCGCACGGTGATCACACCGCCGTGCGCCTCCACGAGGCCCTTCACGATGTAGAGGCCGAGGCCGGTGCCACCGCGACGGTTGCCGCCGGGGCCGCGCCAGAACTGCCGGAACACGCGCTGGACGGCTTCGGGCGGTATGCCCTCGCCCTCGTCGCGCACCGACACGGCGGCCCCCTCCTTATGCGCGTCCGGCTCCACCACGATGGTGACAGTACCCGCTCCGTGCCGCACGGCGTTTTCGACGAGGTTGCCGAGGATCTGGTCCATCTTGTCGGGGTCCAGCCACATCTCGGGCAGCTCGCCGCGGGCCTCGAAGCGGAACCGGTCCTCGGCCTCGCCCGCCGCGACCCGTCCGGCGATGACCTTGCGGACCTCCTCCGGCAGGTCGACGACCTGCCGGTGCATCTCCAGCCGGCCCGCCTCGATGCGCGACACGTCCAGCAGTTCGGTGATGAGCCGCGTCACCCGGTCGGCGTCGGCGTTGACGGTCTCCAGCATCACGCGCTTCTGATCGTCGTTGAAGCGGTGCCATTTGGCGAGCAGGGTCGCCGTGAAGCCCTTGACACTGGTCAGCGGGGACCGTAGCTCGTGCGCCACCGTCGAGACGAGGTCGGCGCGGTCGCGCTCCTGCCGGGCGCGGTGCGCCGCGTCGCGCAGGGACACGCTGAACCGTTCCACCCTGCCCTGCCGGTCGCGCCGGTAGGCGGCGGTGACCAACAGTTCGGTGCCGCCGGGCAGGAACAGCACCCGCTCGGGGTGCCGGGTGCGGGTGCACAGGCCCTCGTAGGGGGCGAGGCACTTCCACCAGTCGCGGCCCTCCGCGTCGTGCAACGGTAGGACGTCGCGGAAGTCGGTGCCGAGAGCGGTCTCGGCGGGAATCCCCGTCATCCGGACGGCGGCGGCGTTGAAGACCACGACGCGCGCCTCGTGGTCGGCCACCATCAGCCCGTCGGGGAGGTCGTCGGCGGGATCCCCCGCGGGACGGCCGCCGGCCCCGCTTACGGGCGCACCAACGGCCACGCGATGGGGTTCCTCTCCGCCCACTGCGGCCTCCAGAAACACCGGTCGGGACGCGGCCTGTCGAGAAGAGACTCTATCCGGACTCGGGCCCCTTACGGGACCCAGAAAACGCCCCGCGGCAAGGCTTTTGTAGCTGTCACGACCGTCTCCGTCCGGGGTGGGAGCACCCTCACCAGGAGGTACGGGCCCGCCCCCGGGCGGGGTTCAGCGGGTGGTGGTCGAGGAACCTTCCGCGGACAGGGCGGCGTCGACGTCCACGTGCACGGCGAACAGCCGGTGCAGCCCAGTGATGCGGAGCAGACGGAATTGCGCTGGACGCACCCGGACAAGGGCGATCTCGCCGCCGGACACGGCGACGTGGTTGTGCGCGGACACCAGCGCGCCGAGCCCCGCCGCGTCGCAGAACGGGACTGCGGCGAAGTCGACCACGAGGCGGCGGAAGCCCGCGCCGTGCAGCTCGACGAGTCGGGCACGCAGCGCGTCGGCCGTGTGCAGGTCGATCTCGCCGGCCACCACGGCCACGGCCGTGTCGCCGCGGACCCGTGCCAGCTCGACGGTCAACCCAGGCGTGGCGGCGGGCGCCCACGCGGTGGGGACGGAGGGGACGGCGGCCTGGCCCGTCCGGCACCTGATCTCCGGCGTGCGCCGGCCCGGCCTCCTCGCCACTCTGGTCTCCTCGGTCATCGCGTTCGCCCCCATTCGCGCGGCATCGTCGCCGCCCCTGGTCAACCACCGTAGGCACCCGTTGGAACGTGCAAATCCCTCGCCGGGCCGGTATCCCGCTCCTACCTGGGAACGAGCCGCCCCGCGGCGGTGGGCCCCCTGCCCACCCTCCGTGAGGGGACCATCCTCGCAGGTCACACCCAGAGAAGGGGCAGCGGCGGCGACCGCTTGCGGCCATCCGACCACGGAATGCATCGAACCCCGTCGGGTGCTCGCAGGTAACGCGTGTCACATGCGGGAACGCCCGCGCTGCGCCCGTGCCGACGCATACAGACATACGGCCGCGGCCGTCGCGAGGTTCAGGCTCTCCGCGCGGCCGTGAATCGGCACGCGGACGACCTCGTCGACGTGCCGGAGGATCTCCTCGGGCAGCCCCCACGCCTCGTTGCCGAACACCCAGGCGGTGGGGCGCGCGAGCAGGCCCTCGTCGATCCCCTCGTCCAGGGTGCGGTCGCCGGCACCGTCAGCCGCGAGGACGGTGAGCCCCGCGCTCTTGAGCTCGGGCATCAGGGCGTCGAAGCGCGGACCGACGACGACCGGCAGGTGGAAGAGGCTGCCCGCCGAGGCGCGCACGCACTTGCCGTTGTAGGGATCGACGGAGGCGTCGGTGAACACCACCGCCTCCGAGCCCGCAGCGTCGGCCGTGCGCAACACCGTCCCGGCGTTGCCGGGATCGCGGACGTGCGCCAGCACAGTCACGAGCCGGGGCCGGGCCTCCAGCGCGGTGCCGAGCGGGACGTCGAGGAACCCGCAGACCGCCAGCAACCCCTGCGGGGTGACGGTCTGCGCGAGTTCGGCCATGACCTCGCCGCTGACGCGCAGCACGGGAGCTCCGGCGCGCTCGGCGGCCAGCACCAGCTCGGGATGGCGGGCCTCGGCCTCGGCCGTGGTGAACAGCTCGGCGAGCCCGCCCGGGATCAGCAGCGCCTCCCGTACCGCCTGCGGTCCCTCGGCGAGGAACCGCCCCTCACGGCGCCGGAACGCGCGCTTGGCGAGCCGGCGAGCGGCCTTCACCCTCGGTGATCGGAGAGAGGTCAGCTCGCGGCCCGCCATATCGCTGTGCTCGCCCGTCCGCCGGTCCCCGGCTCAGGCCGCCTCCGAACCTTCGGCGGGGAGCGCGTCCTTGGCGACCTTCACCAGGGCGGTGAACGCGGCGGCGTCATTCACGGCCAGCTCGGCCAGCATGCGGCGGTCGACCTCGACCTCGGCCGCCTTCAGGCCCTGGATGAACCGGTTGTAGGTGATGCCGTTGGCGCGGGCGGCGGCGTTGATCCGCTGGATCCACAGCCGGCGGAACTGGCCCTTGCGGTCCTTGCGGTCCCGGAAGGCATAGGTCATGGAGTGGAGCTGCTGCTCCTTGGCCTTGCGGTACAGGCGCGACCGCTGGCCGCGGTAGCCGCTCGACCGCTCCAGGACGACCCGGCGCTTCTTGGCGGCGTTGACCGCCCGCTTCACGCGTGCCACGTGATGCACTCCTTCGTGGGGGCCGGGGCCTCCAGGCCTCGGCCGGTCGCTGATGTTGCCGGTCGGGTACTACTTGCGCAGCAGCTTCTTGATGTTCTTGGCGTCGGCGTCGGCCACCACGGCGGGGCCGGACAGGCGGCGGGTCCGCTTGGTCGGCTTGTGCTCGAGCAGGTGGTTCTTGTTGGCGCGGCGGCGCATCACCTTGCCGGAGCCGGTCAGCTTGAACCGCTTCTTGGCACCGCTGTGCGTCTTGGTCTTCGGCATGGTCGCCGTCGTCTCCTCATTCTGGGCCCCCGTGCGGCGGCACGGGGGCGCGCCTGAATCGGCGCATCGCACGGGACCCCGTGTGACGCGCCGGGCCAGGCTTCAATGTACGTGCGTCCCGTCCCCGTGACACCACGGGGGCGTTGTGCAGGCCCGCCCGTGAGGGCGTGCCCTGGAGGCCGGTTCGCCCCGGACGTCCCGGGCTCCCCGGCGATCGGCTCCACCGGCGATCCCCACCGCAGCGGGCGCCGGGCGGGCCGTCAGACGGTGCCTGGGGCGGCGTCCTGCCCGCGACTCGCGGCGCGCTCGGCCTTGGCCTCCGCCTTCTTCTTGTGCGGACCGATCACCATGATCATGTTCCGGCCGTCCTGCTTGGGCCGCGACTCGACGAAGCCGAGCTCCTCGACATCGTCGGCCAGCCGCTGCAGCAGCCGGAAACCGAGCTCGGGACGGGACTGCTCACGACCACGGAACATGATCGTGACCTTCACCTTGTCCCCGGCCTTCAGGAACCGCACCACGTGACCCTTCTTGGTCTCGTAGTCGTGCGGGTCGATCTTCGGGCGGAGCTTGATCTCCTTGATGACCGTGTGCGCCTGGTTCTTCCGCGCCTCACGCGCCTTCATCGCGGACTCGTACTTGAACTTGCCGTAGTCCATGAGCTTGGCGACGGGCGGGCGCGCGGTCGGCGCCACCTCGACGAGGTCGAGATCCGACTCGCGCGCGAGTTCAAGGGCCTTGGCGATGGGCACGATGCCCACCTGTTCGCCGTTCGGGCCGACGAGCCGGACCTCGGGCACGCGAATGCGGTCGTTGATACGCGGTTCGGCGCTGATGGGACCTCCTTGGGGCCGTTCTCAAGTTCGTAGACCGGTCGTACCCCGAGGCTCTCACGCGAAAAGCCCCGCACGACTCACGCACGGGGCCACCTTCGGTCGCCCCGTGCGGCATGGCCGCCCGGGGACGCGGGTGAGACGAGCGAACCGCGCCCGTTCACCGGACCGAGGACCCACCGGCCTTGCAGCCGGTCAGGTGGGAGGTGGCCTCCGCTTGAGCGCCCAGCACGTGTTATCACGTTGATCCCACGCACAGGGCCGGTCAGCCACCAACATTACCACCTGCACGGCCTTGGTGCGCCATTGCGGTTCACCGGCAATACGGTGGATCCTCCCGCTTGGGCCGAGTATGGAGTACTCGTTTGCGTCCGCGTCAACCGAGCGGATCGTCACTGCATTCCCAGTATGCGGGTGAGGTTGTTCTGCCCTAGCCGGACTCTCGGCGTTCGGGGCAAGGCTTGTTACGGTAGGGCGACGATGGCCCCCTGGGGCCGGCACAGGGGAGGTTTTCCCGCGATGCCCACGGTCGAGGCCGGCGCCCCCGGTCCCCTCACGGCCTTGGCCCCCATCAGGCTGGAGTTCGCCCAGAAGGCGTTCATCGAGGCCCACGGGAGCCTGCTGCTGGTCCGCAAGTCCGCCGACGATCCGTTCCACCCCGGCCGCTGGGAGGTCCCCGGCGGCCGCCTCGAGGTGGAGGCCGACCTGGATCTGGACGACCACATCCGCAGGGAGGTCTGGGAGGAGGTCGGCCTCAAGATCGACCCGGGGCCGCCGTTCCATCTGTGGCAGTGGTTCATGCCCGAGCGCGATCCGCGGGTCCGCGGCGGGCAGGTGCGGGTGGTGGCGACCGCGCGCAGTTGCCGGCCGGTGACGCTGGACGCCTGCATCGACAACCAGGAGGCGGGCGACCATCTGGCCGAGTGCGCCTGGGTGCCGCTGGACGAGGTCGAGTCGCGCGAGCTGATCCCGAGCCTGCGCCCGGTGATGCGGGCGTTCCTGGCCCGGTCCGGCTGACCCGGACGCCATGGACACCGCGCCCTCCGCCCCCTCGCCGGCGCAGTGGCCGGGCCTCGACGGCGCCACCCGGCGCCGCTTCTCGCTCTTTGTCATGGGGGACGTCCGGATCGAGGTCCGCGCGACGCTGCCGGAGGTCCGGTTCAGCGAGCTGACCGCCGACCGGCTCGCCTTCGCCCCCGCGCGGGCGATGGTCGCGGGGACGGCCGTCAACCTGGCCCGGCGCGCAACGGGCTACTTCCGCCGGGTGAGCGTGCTCGCCAAGATCGGGGACGACGACTTCACGCCGGTGATCCGGCGGGAACTGCGGCGCATGGGCGTCCGCGACCGGCTCCGCGTCGAACCGGGGGCCTCGAACGGGGTGACGGTGATGCTGCGCGATCGCCCGGACGGCGAGGATCCCGGGGTGCGCCTGCTCGTCGCGGAGGAGGACGCGCCGGGGCGGCGCCTGACCGAATCGGAGGTGCTCGCGGCGGCGGCCGGGATCCGCCGCGCGGACATGCTGTTCGCCGACGGGTACGCGCTGCTGTCCCCGGTGTCGCGGGCGGCGCTGCACACCGCGGCTCGCGTCGCCCGGGACGCGGGGACGCCGGTCGCCTTCGACCTCGTCCCGCACGACATCGACGGGCGGCTCCCGGCGATCGACGTCCTGCCGCTGCTGTCGCTCGCCGAGATCGTCATCTCCGAGGCGCCGACGATGGCGCGGCTGCTCGGCCAACCACCGCCGGTCGGGTCGGGCGAGGTCCGGGACCTGCTGCCCGCCCTGGACAGGGCCGTCCCGGGCAGGCCGCTGTGGCTGCTGCGTTTTGGGGCGACATCGCTGGAGTACGTGCTGGCCTACCAGCGCGAACGGCTGTTGCTGGAGTATTCGTCCGGATACGGCGGAAATGTGGAGCGTGCGGGGTTCGGAGACCGGCTGGCGTCCGGCGAGCTCTACTGGTGGCTGTCCCGGCACTGACCGATGGCGCCGTCGGCGGTGCTCCCGCCGGCGTGCGCGGCGAAACGCTCAGCGTCGATGGCCCGCCGCATCCCCTGGACAGTGCGCAGGAAGCGGTGCTTGCTCTCGGGTAACCCGAAGGTCTCCTGCCAACGCCATGGCTCCCCCGGGCGGGCGGCCGCCACCGCCCAGCGGAGGAACTGGCTTCGTACCCCGTCCCCTGGGTGCACGGTGGCCCGGCCCTCCTCCTCGACCAGGAGATAGGAGCGACCCGTCCTGAAGCGGGTGCGTAAGGTCGCATGCCCGGCGGGGGTCCCCGTCAGTCCGCCGCCTTCCAGGACGGCACGGACACCAGGCGTCCCCGGCAGGAAGTGCCAGTGCGCATGGTCGATGCAGGCGCCCCCGCCTTGGGAGTCCGCCGGGCCGTGCTCGAACAGCAGGAGCTCGCCGCTCCCGTACGCCCTCTCGTAGAGCCCGGAGACGCGGTCACGCCAGTGACAGGCCTGCTCCCACATCCGGTAGCCGAACGCACCGGCGCACTGGTGGTGCCTTCGCGTCACCAACAGCAGGTGCCCCACCGCGAGCGGCGCCACGTCCGGCATCAGGAGGAAACCGGTGTCGCGTGCGAGCACCGACGACTCTCCTGGGAGGTCCACCATCTCGTTGAACCGGAACCGCAGGGGCGGGCACAGGACGCACTCGGGACCAGGCTCGTTCCATATCGATGGCTCGGCCAACAGTCCTCCAGCGAAGGGACGTGCGCGTTCTCTTCCCTTCCAGCGTGCCCGCCGTGCGGCCGTCGCGATCTATGCAGTGGGCGATACAGACACAGAACCCACGGGGTACAAAGCCTGGCTGAAAGGGAATAAAGGGGATGGAAGGAAACCCCGTGTACCAAACCCCTCCGCGCCCCCCGCAGCCGACCCGCGCCACCCCTCCCTGCCCCCTGCCCGCGACCGCCGATCCCGTCATCGACATGGCCGTCCTCGCGACCCGCCTGGAAGAGTCTCTGGACGTCCTGCGCGACACCTACGCGCCCGCCCTCGGCTCCGGTGGGGGCTGGTACCACGAGCTGGCACGGCCGGAACCCGGGACGACGGCGACGGCCCTCGGGCTGCTGGCGTTCGTGGAGACCGGTCGCCCCTTCGAGTACTTCCATGAGGGCCTGGCCCTCCTCGCGGCTCGGCAGACATCGTCGGCCGATGTGCTGCGTGACGGCGGCTGGGCCACCAAGACCAGCCTCGGCATGCCCGTGGTGGAGGCGACCGGCTGGATCGCCCGCTTCCTCGCCCGGGCCCGCTGCGACCTGCGCGAGGACGCACCCGACCTGCGCCGGGCCTACCGGTGGCTCCTGCACAACCAGAACCCCGACGGCGGCTGGGGCTCGCTGCTCGGCTGCCCGTCGAGGGTGTGGCTGACATGCCTGGCACTGCGGGCGTTGAGCCAGCTCAACCCGCACGACGCGGCGGTCGACCGGGGCGTGGAGTGGCTGACCGCAGACCGGACGGCGCACCGCCCGGCGTGGGGCCCGACCCCGGCGGCCGGTCCCACCGTCACCCACACGGCGTTCGCGCTGGTGACGCTGGCCGAGGCGCGACCGGATCTGCGGACCGAGCGCCTGCTGGACGCCTACGACTGGCTGCTCGGACATCTGGACCCGGGCGACGACCACACCTGGATCGAGACCTACGACGTCTCCCCGCACGGCGCCGGCTCCAAGCCCGTGTGGCGGCTCGCGCTGTGGCACTACGGGCTGCCGATCGCGCTCATCGCGCTGCTCGGCGACCCGCGCGGCCCCCACGGACCCGCCGTCGCCCGCCTGTTCCGGGCACTGCTGCGCGGCGAGATCACCGACCCGCGCTGGAACGGCTACCCCGGCAGCGGGCGCACCTCGCTGTGGACCCTGTGGTGGCGGCTGGAGAGCCTGGTCGCGCTGACCCGGGTCCCGCTCGCCGGGACCGCCGACCTCCTGCACTGGCTCCCGGACGCGACGGTCGTCCAGCGCGCCCATGCCCGGGAGCGCCCGCTCGGTGCGCTGCTGCCACACCACCGCCTCGACCCGGTGGCGCTCGTCCGGCGGCACTGGTCGGCGCTGCTGCTGACACTGATCTGCCTGGGCAGCGCGCTCGGCGCGAGCATCGGCACGTGGGGCTGGCGGGACTTCTGGCTGAGCGTGATCCTGCCGATCGCCCTCGCCACGGTCGACCTATCGGTGAAACGGCGCCGCGCACCCCGCGGACCGCCCTGACCTCGGCTCAGGCGCGCCGGGCCAGCTCGGCCTCGCCGGCGGCGCGCATCGCCTCCACCGGGACGTCCTCGCGGCCGGTCATCAGCGTCACCTGCCGGGCCGCCTGGTGCAGCAGCATGCCGAAGCCGCCCACGACCGTCCCGCCGGCCCGCGCGACGGCGGAGGCGAGCGCGGTGGGCCAGGGCGCGTAGACGACGTCGAACAGCGCGGCGCCGGACGCGGCGACGGGCTCGGCGAACGCGTCCGCGGCGCGTCCGGGCAGGGTCGAGACCACGAGCTCGGTCGTCAGGTGCTCGGCCAGCCGGTCCAGCGTCACGACGCGGACCGCGAGCCCGAAGCGCTCCCCCACCGCGGCGGCCTCGGCGGCGCGTCCGGGCGTGCGGACGGCGAGCACCGCCTCCTCCAGGCCCAGCCCGGCGAGCGCCGCCAGCGCCGAGCCCGCGGTAGCGCCACCGCCGAGCACCAGCGCTGACCCCGGCGCGCCGAGACCCGCCTCACCGAGCGCCGTGACGATGCCGTACACGTCGGTGTTGTCACCATGGCGCCGGCCGTCGCGCAGGACGAGCGTGTTCGCCCCGCCGACCTTCACCGCGAGATCCGAAACCGAGTCGGCCAGCTTCAGCGCGACCCTCTTGAGCGGCATGGTCAGCGACAGTCCCGCCCATCGCGCGTCGAGCCCGTCCAGAAGGCCGGCGAGATCGTCCTCACCGCACTCGATCGCGTCGTAGGACCACGCGTCCAGCCCCATCGCCGCGTAGGCCGCCCGGTGCAGCACGGGTGACAGCGAGTGCTCGATGGGCGAGCCCAGCACCGCCGCCCGGCGGCCCGCGCCGTCCCCTCCGTCCGCCATCAGTTCCCCGGGTTCTTCCGCTGCCACTCCCGGAACTCCTTCTCCAGTTCCTTGCGCTCGGCCTCCGTCGTGGCGAACTTGGTGATCTTGTTGGTGGGGTCGGTGGCGATGAAGAACAGCCACGTCCCCTTCTTCGGCGACACCGCCGCCTCGATCGCCTCGGGCCCGGGACTGGAGATGGGCCCGGGCGGGAGGCCCTTGTGCTTGTAGGTGTTGTACGGCGAGTCCACCTGGAGGTCCCGTTCGCGCACGTCCAGGGTGCGCTTGTTCAGCGCGTACAGCACCGTCGTGTCGAACTGCAGCGGCATCCCCGCCGTGAGCCGGTTGTAGATCACCCGGGAGATCTTCGGGAAGTCGCTCGGCCGGCCGCCCTCCGCCTGGACGAGGCTCGCCAGCGTGAGCACCGTCGCCGGGCTCATGCGCGCGGTCCGGGCCTTCTCCTCCAGGCCGACGTTCTCGGCCTCCTTGAGGAAGCGGTCCACCATCTGCTTGAGGACCTGCTTGGCCGACCCGTTCGGGTCCAGGTCGTAGCGTCCCGGGTACAGGTAGCCCTCGACCCTGCCCTTGGCGTAGGGCGGCAGACCGAGGCCCTGCCCGTCCTTGGCGGCCGCCTGGAAGTCGCTGACCGGGATGCCCGTCTTCTTCGCCAGCAGCTGGTAAATCTCGATGGCGCGGCGGCCCTCGGAGATCGTGATCTGGTTTCCGGAGCGCGACTTCGGGTCCAGCAGCAGGGCCATCGCCGCCGTCGACGACATCTTCAGCCGCATCTGGTAGAAGCCGGGCTGGATACCGGACGCGCGGCTCTCCTTCCCGTACGCCTTCACGAACGCCCGCGTGCTCCTGACGACGCGGTGCTCCTCCAGCGTGGCCCCGATCTGCGAGCCGCTGTCGCCGTCCTTGATCTGGACGGTGACATTGCCGCTGCCCGCGCCTTTGTAGTCCGGCGGATGGAGCTTGTTGTCCAGCCACGCGGCGCCCAGTACCCCGCCCGTCCCGAACACCGCGACGATGAAGGCCATCGCGAACAGCGCCGCCGCGCGGCCGCTGGTCTTGCGGCGTTTCTGCCGCCTGCGGACACGCCGCTGGGCCCGTCTGCCGGAGCGCTCCTCCGGCGGCGGGCCGTCCCCGTAGGGATCGGAGAAAAGGTCCAAATCGTTCATGAGCTTCCCCGGACGATCTCGCCTGGGGGGCGCCCAGTCAACCGTTCCCCGTCAAGTGCCGCTTGAAGCAGGACGGCCGCCGCGGCTTGGTCCACGACCCTGCGGCGAGCCTGACCACGTACCCCACCTGCGCGGAGCCCCGCCTCGGCCGTGACCGTGGTGAGCCGCTCGTCGTAAAGTCGGACGGCCCCCTCGGGAAGGCGGCCCGCCAGCCGTCCGGCGAACCGGCGCGCGGACTCGGCCGCGGGGCCCTCCCGTCCCGACAGGGACGTCGGGAGCCCCACGACCACCTCGACGGCCTCGTGCTCGCCGACGAGCTCGACGAGCCGGTCGATGTCGCCCTTGCCGCTCTTCACGGTCTCCAGCGGCGAGGCGAGGATTCCGCCGGGATCGCACCGGGCGACACCCACCCGGACGCTTCCCACGTCGACCCCCAGCCGGACCCCGTGTCTCATTTCCTCGGCTCCGCCCTGTTACCCCCGTGTGCGGGGCTCACGCGGCCCCTACGGCCCGTTCGACGTCGGCGAGGGCCTCGCCGACGGCCGCGGGGTTCGCGCCGCCTCCCTGGGCAAGGTCGTCCTTGCCGCCGCCCCCGCCGCCGAGGGCCTTGGCGGCCAGACCGACCAGGGCGCCGGCCTTGAGGCCACGCTCCCGGGCGCCCTCGGTGACGGCCACCACGACGACCGGGCGGTCCTTCGGGACGCCGGTCACCATGACGACGGCGGGCCGGGACTGCAACCGGCCGCGGATGTCGACGGCGAGCCTGCGCAGGTCGTCGGCGCCCGTGCCGTCCGGGGCGCGGTGGCCGACGAAGGCGGTGCCGCCCACGTCACGGGCACTGTCGGCGAGGGATCCGGCGACCGCCAGGATCTGCTGGGAGCGAAGCTTGTCCAGCTCCTTCTCGGCATCGCGGAGCCGGGAGACGACGCCGGAGACGCGCTCGGGCAGTTCCTCCTTGCGTGCCTTCATCTGCTCCGCGAGCTGGGCGACCAGGACGCTCTCGCGGGCCAGGAACCGGAACGCGTCGATGCCGACCAGGGCCTCGACGCGGCGGACGCCGGCGCCGATGGACGACTCGCCGAGCACCTTGACCAGGCCGAGCTGTCCGGAACTCGCGACATGGGTGCCGCCGCACAGCTCGCGGGAGTAGTCGCCGACCTCCACGACGCGAACCTCGTCGCCGTACTTCTCGCCGAACAGCGCGAGCGCCCCCATCGCGCGCGCCTCGTCGATCGAGGTGTGGAACGCACGGACGTCCAGGTCGTTGATCAGAACCTCGTTCACCTCGTCCTCCACGTCCCGCAGCACCGTGACGGGGACGGCGCCGGAGGCCGTGAAGTCGAACCGGAACCGGCCGGGCGAGTTCTCCGAGCCGGCCTGCGCGGCGGACTCGCCGAGCGCGCGCCGGAACCCCGCGTGGACCATGTGGGTGGCGGTGTGCGAGCGGGAGATGGCCCGGCGCCGCTCCACGTCGACCTCCGCGTGCGCCGCGTCGCCGACCCGTGCCTCGCCGCTGACGACGCGGCCACGGTGCACGATGAGACCCGGCAGCGGCGTCTGCACGTCGGCCACCTCGATGACGGCGCCGTTACCCAGCCTGATCACGCCCTGGTCAGCGAGCTGGCCGCCGCCCTCGGCATAGAAGGGGGTGCGGTCGAGGACGACCTCGACCTCGGTGCCCTCGCCCGCCGCCTGCGCGTTGGCGCCCCTGACGAGGAGCCCGACGACGCGTGAGTCGCCCAGCAGGCTGCTGTAGCCGATGAAGTCGACCTTGCCGCCCGCACCGATGAGCAGCTCGTCCAGGACGGAGACGTCGAGGTTGCCCGTCTTCTTGTCGCGGGCGTCCTTCTTCGCGCGGTCCCGCTGCTCCTTCATGAGCCGGCGGAAGCCCTCCTCGTCCACCTGGAGGCCCTGCTCGGACGCCATCTCCAGGGTGAGGTCGATCGGGAAGCCGTAGGTGTCGTGCAGCTTGAACGCCTGGTCGCCCGCCAGCGCGCGGCCGCCGGTGCTCCTGGCCTCCGCCACCGCGGTGTCGAAGATCGCGGTGCCGGTGCGCAGCGTCTGGAGGAACGAGTCCTCCTCGGCGTCGATGACGGTGTGGATGTTCGCGGCGGTACGGACGAGGTCGGGGTACTGCTCGCCCATGGCCTGGATCGCGACGGCGGTCAGCTCGTGCATCAGCCCGGCGTCCTGCCCGCCGAGCAGCCGCATGTTGCGGATGGAACGGCGCAGGATGCGGCGCAGCACGTAGCCGCGGCCCTCGTTGCCGGGACGGATGCCGTCGGCGACCATCATCGTCCCGCTGCGGACGTGGTCGGCGATCACGCGCAGCGACACGTCCGTGCGGTGGTCGCGGCCGTACGCGGCGCCGGTCAGGCCGGCGGCGCGGTCGAGCACCTTCCACAGGGTGTCGGTCTCGTAGATGTTGTCGACGCCCTGCAGGATCGCCGCCATCCGCTCCAGGCCCATGCCGGTGTCGATGTTCTTGGCGGGCAGGTCGCCGAGGATGGGAAAGTCGGTCTTGCTCTCGCCGGGACCGCGCTCGAACTGCATGAACACGAGGTTCCACACTTCGAGATAGCGGTCCTCGTCGGCGACGGGGCCGCCCTCGCGCCCGTACTCGGGGCCGCGGTCGTAGTAGATCTCCGAGCAGGGCCCGCACGGGCCGGGAACGCCCATCGACCAGAAGTTGTCCTCCATGCCGCGGCGCTGGATGCGCTCCAGCGGCACCCCGACCTTCCGGTGCCAGATGTCCTGGGCCTCGTCGTCGTCGGTGAAGACCGTGACCCAGAGCCGCTCCTCGGGGAACCCAAAGCCGCCCTCGCCGCGCGGCTTGGTCAGCAGGTCCCAGGCGAACGGGATCGCCTGCTCCTTGAAGTAGTCCCCGATGGAGAAGTTGCCCAGCATCTGGAAGAACGTGGCGTGCCGGGTGGTCTTGCCGACCTCTTCGATGTCGGGCGTCCGGACGCATTTCTGGGCGCTGGTCATCCGCGGTGACGGCGGCGTGCGCTGGCCGAGGAAGTACGGCTTGAACGGGACCATGCCGGCGTTGACCAGCAGCAGGGTGGGGTCCTCGGCGATCAGGCTGGCCGAGGGCACCACCGTGTGCCCGCGCTCCTCGAAGAACTTGAGGAAGCGGCGCGCGACCTCTGCCGACTCCATGATCAGTGGCCATCCTTGTCGTCGTCGATGATCGTGTAACGGGCCCTGAGGACCCTGCGGGGGTGTGGACCGTCGGGCCCGGGCGGCGCCTGGTCCATGCGGACGGCCTCGCGCAACTCCTCCTCGCGGGCGCGCATCTCGGTGCGCACGTCCGCGGCGAACAGCCGCAGCCGCTCGCCCGCGCCCTGCCCGGTCGACACCGCGCGGGCGGCGACGCCCCCGGGCGACAGGGCACGCGCGAAACGCTCGACCCGGCGCTTGACGCGGTGGGTGGCGTAGATGCCGGCGCCCGCGCCGACCGAGACCCAGAACAGCCGTCTCATCTGCGCCCCTTCCCGCCCTGCCGGGCCTGCAACTGCGGCCGGTCGGACGCGGCGGACCGGCTCTTGCCCGACCCGCCGAGGGCCTTGCGGACGCCGTAGGAGAACGCGGCGGCCTTCACCACCGGGCCGCCCACGACCGAGGTCATCACGGTCGTGACGGCCGAGACGTTCTGGGTGACGCCGGCGACCTGCTTGGTGATGACGTCCGTACGGCCCAGCTGCTCGTTGGCGCGGTTCACCGTGCGGGTCATGTCGTCCAGCAACGGGGCCGCCTGGTCGCCGATGTCGCGCACGACCTTGCTGGCCTCGCCGAGCAGGCGGGAGAGCCGCAGCAGGGTCAGCGCGACGAACGTGACGAGCACCGCCCAGAACACGGCCACGACGAGACCAGCTAGCTGTCCACCAGTAAGCATCAGGGCTTTCCGTTCGCTGTGTGTTCGGCTCGGGCCGGTCTCGGTCGGGATGACCCTACCGTGGGCGCCGGTCACAGCCGTTCGGGCGATCCAGGCTAGCGGGCGGACGTGCCCGATGGCGGGACCACGGCGTGATCACCCCGTGGACGATCGGGTGAGTCGGGCGACCCCGATCAGGGCGCGTCGCCCGTCCGGGACCCGCGTAGAACCGAGCGGATGCGGGCGAGGACCTCGGTGAAGCGGGACTCCGCGCCGTGCCTGGTCGGCCGGTAGTACTCGCGTCCGTGCACGGCGTCGGGCGCGTACTGCTGCCGGACGACGCCGCCGGGGTGATCGTGGGCGTACTTGTACCCCTGCCCGTGCCCGATCTTCGCCGCGCCCTTGTAGTGCGCGTCACGCAGGTGGCCGGGGACGGCGCCGGCCAGTCCCTTGCGGACATCGCCGAGCGCCGCGTCCACGGCCGTGATCACAGCGTTGGACTTCGGCGCCAGGGACAGGTGGATGACCGCCTGGGCGAGATTGATGCGCGCCTCGGGCAGGCCGACGAACTCCACCGCCTGCGCCGCCGCGACTGCGGTCTGCAGCGCGGTCGGATCGGCCATGCCGACGTCCTCGCTGGCGTGCACGATCAGCCGCCGCGCGATGAACCGCGGATCCTCGCCGGCCTCGATCATCCGGGCGAGGTAGTGCAGCGCGGCGTCCACGTCGCTGCCGCGGATGCTCTTGATGAACGCGCTGATGACGTCGTAGTGCTGGTCGCCCTCGCGGTCGTAGCGGACGGCGGCTCGGTCGACGGCCTTCTCCAGGACGTCCACGTCGATGACGCCCCCGTCGTCGACGACGAGGGAGGCGGCCTCCAGGTAGGTGAGGGCGCGCCGGGCGTCGCCGCCCGCCAACCGGATCAGGTGGTCCTCGGCGGCGGGATCGAGGCCGGCGGCACCGTCCAGGCCACGCTCGTCGGCGAGCGCGCGGCGGATCACCTCGCGCAGATCGTCCTCGCCGAGGGGCTCCAGGGTGAGCAGCAGCGAGCGCGACAGCAGCGGGCTGATCACGGAGAAGAACGGGTTCTCGGTGGTGGCGCCGATGAACGACACCCAGCGGTTCTCCACCGCGGGGAGCAGCGCGTCCTGCTGGGCCTTGTTGAAGCGGTGCACCTCGTCGACGAACAGCACCGTCTGCCGACCGGTCATGCCGAGCTCACGGCGGGCCAGATCGATCTCGGCGCGGACGCGCTTGACGCCGTCGCTGACCGCGGAGACCTCCACGAAGCGGCGGGACGTGACATGGCTGACGACGGTGGCGAGCGTGGTCTTGCCGGTGCCGGGCGGGCCCCACAGGACCAGTGACATCGGCACGTCCCGGTCGACGAGCTGGCGGATGGGGGTGCCGGGGCCGAGCAGGTGTCCCTGCCCGACGACCTCGTCCAGCGCGCGGGGACGCATCCGCACCGCGAGGGGCCGCCCCGCGCCGCCGGTGTCGTCGCCCGCGCTCCCCCGCACCGGCTCACTCGCGGCGGACGGGGCCGCGCCCGCCTCCGCTGCCGGATCGTCGAACAGGCCCTCCGGTTGGCCCGATTCCGCCCTGCTGGTCACGCTCCGACACTATCTCGCCGCACCGACGTTCCCGCGCGTCCGGGTTCGCGATCGTCCAGTGCCGGGATCCGGGCGGTCAGCCACAACGCGACCACCACGATGGCCGACCCGGCGACCCCGTCGAGCCAGTAGTGGTTGGCCGTCAGCACCACGACCAGCAGGGTGATCACCGGGTGCGCGACGATCAGGTACCGCCACCAATGCCGCCCGTAGCGGATCACCCCCCAGGCGATCAGCAGCGCCCAGCCCACGTGCAGCGACGGCATCGCGGCGAACTGGTTCGTCATGCCCTCGCCCGGCTCGGTGGAGTAGGCGCTGGGACCGTAGACGGTCATCACATCCACGAACCCGCGGCCCGCAAGCATCCGGGGCGGCGCGAGCGGGAACACGAAATGGACGAGCAGGGCGACCGCCGCCGAGGCGAGCAGCACCGCACGGACCCGTGGCCAGGCCCTCCGCCGCCAGAAGTAGACCCAGACCATGAACACGGTGATCGCGGGAAAGTGAACCCGGACGTAGTACTCGTTGGCCACCCGCGCCCAGCCGTCCCAGCGCAGTGCGACTCTCTGCAAGGAGGCCTCGTCCGGAAGGCGAAGATCGCGTTCGAGGCCCCACAGCCACCGCGCGTTGGCGAACGCCTTGCCGGGATCCCCGTCGGCGAGGTGACGGCCATAGCCATACGCGCCGAGCACGACCGCCATCAGCACGAATTGCAGGGCGGCCGCGAGCGCCAGGCCCGTCACGCGCCTGTCGTGCCGCAGTGTCGCTCCCTCGCCCGCGCATCGCCGCATCCGTTCATCATCTAGCTACCCTGTGCTATCCACCTGATACGTCAGTAGGGTTTGGGCTCCGCCGCAGGTCCCAGTCCCCCTGGGAACCCTGGGTGACACTGCGGCGTTGAAATCGCCCGGAGGGCGTAATCAGAACGATGACGGTGTGGGAACGTGACGATGTCCGGTACGACCCCGCGTAGGCGGCACGGGCTGGCTGGCCTGCTCGTGGCGCTGTTCGTCGTGGCCGGCCTCGTCTTCAGCTACGGGCTGGGCCACGCCCCTCCACCGCGCATGTGCACCGAACATGCGGTGACCGTCCCCGTGGACGTCGCCCTGACCAATCATGGGCCGCACGGCACCGTCTCTACGGACGCGACGATGGACGCCCCGCCGCCCCTCCCCCCGCAGGGCCCCGCGGACGCCTGCCTGTGCCTGGCCGTGCTCTTCACCCTGATGGTGTTCGCCCTTCTGGCGGCCGGCCTGGGACGTCCCGTCCTGCGGCTTCCCGCCCGCGTCTCGTGGATGGTCGTCCTCCCTCGGGGCGCCCTTCCCGTGTCCTTCTCCTCACCCTCTCTTCAGGTGCTCCGGCTGTGACGGACCGGCCGTAAGGCCACCGGCACCACCCGCGCCCGCCGTGGTGCGGCGCTGCCGCCGTCTCCGACCATCCAGCCGAAACAGAGGGAACATCCATGTCCAAGAGCGCCCGGAACAGGAACGCCCGGAAGAACGTCCTGACCCAGCGGGAGGTGCCGTGGGGCGGCATCGCCTTCTTCACCGTGATCGGCGTGATCGCGGTCGTCGCCATCGCCTACGCGTTCATGCAGACCAGGTCATCGGCCTCCGCCGGTTCGGCGTCCATCGCCGGCCTCGTCCAGAAGGACGGGTTGGGCCGCGAGCACACCACCAGCCCCGTGAAGTACGACGTATCCCCGCCGATGGGCGGTGACCACGACCCCACCTGGCAGAACTGCGACGCCCGCGTCTACGACCAGCCGCTGCGCAACGAGAACGCCGTCCACTCCCTGGAGCACGGCGCCGTGTGGATCACCTACCGGCCCGGGCTGGACGCCGCGCAGCTCGACCGGCTCAAGACCAAGGTCGCGGCCACCGACTACACCTTCCTGAGCCCCTACCCGTCCCTGGACGCCCCGATCGCGCTCACCGCGTGGGGCAAGCAGGTCAAGATCCAGGATGCCGGCGACCAGCGGGTGGACGCGTTCCTGCGCGCGTTCGTCAAGGGCCCGCAGACCCCCGAGCCCGGCGCCGCCTGCAACGGGGCCAAGGACGCCGCGTGAGTGCAAACGCCCCGGCGTCGCGAGGACGACGGGTGACCGTCGTCCTCGCGGTGCTCGTCCTGGCCGTCGCCGCCGTACTCGTCGCGCTGGCGGCGGCCCGCTCGAGCCGCCCCGGCACCGACGGCCCCGAGGCCGGGTTCGCCCGCGACATGAGCGCTCACCACGCCCAGGCGGTCCGGATGTCGTTCATCGTCCGGGATCGCACCCGGGACCCGGACGTCCGGCTCCTGGCCTACGACATCATCAACACCCAGTCGGCACAGATCGGAATGATGACCGCCTGGCTGGACGAATGGGACGTACCGAAAACCGACCCGTCCGGCCCCATGCGCTGGATGAACCACACCGGCCACGCGCCCGTGACCGCCGCACCCGCCCGCATGCCGGGGATGGCGCCCCGGGAGGAGCTGGCAGAGCTGGAGAAGGCGGAGGGACGCGACGCGGAGGTCCGCTACCTGCGCCTGATGATCGCCCACCACCGCGGCGGCGTGGCCATGGCGGAGGCCGTCCTGACCCGCACCGACCACGACAGGGTCCGGCGGCTGGCCCGCACGATGGTGGACGGCCAGCAGGCGGAGATCACCCTGATGAACGGGATGCTGCGGAAACGCGGGAGCACCGCGACCTGAGCACTCCCGCGATAACGCTTGACAGCGCCGCCCGATCGCGGGTCACTGACCACCATGGCTCAGAACCTCAGCGGCTACCACCGGGCACTGGACCTCTTCGAGAGCCTGGTGGCCGGTGTCCCCCGCGACGGCTGGGACGCCCCGACCCCCTGCGCGCCGTGGACGGCGCGGGACGTCGCCGGGCACGTGACGGGCGGCCAGCACCTGATCCGGGCACTGGCGTCCGGGGAGCCGGTACCGGACATCACCGATGACCCGGTGCGCTTCGTCCCCGGCGACGTCCTCATGGCGTGGCGGACGGCTCGTAAGGAGTGCACCGCGTCCCTCACCCCCGGCGCCCTGAAACGTCTGGTCCCCATGGGCGCGCTGGGCGAGCTGCCGTTGGGCGACTTCCTGGGCGGCTACATCCTGGAGCCGCTGGTGCACGCCTGGGACCTGGCCGTCGCCTCCGACCAGCCGACCCGCCTGGATCCAGACCTGGTCCACCACGCGTTCGCAACGGCCCACCTCATCGCCGCCCCCCTGAGAACCGCCGGCCACCTGGCCCCGCCCCTCCCCGCCCCACAAGGCGCAGACGAGCAAACCCGCCTCCTGGCCTTCCTAGGCCGCCCCCACCCATAAAGAGCCGCAGAAGCCCCGCCCGCGCAACCAGCGGCCTGACGGTCTGAACCGCACCCCGGCAGGATTGAGCCTCAGCCGGCGGTTACGGGACAGGCACGCGGCGCGAGCTCTGCGAGCGCAGCGGGCATGCCCGGCGCGCCGCGCCCCCGCAGCGAGCGCCAGCGAGCGAGGAGGTGGCGAGCCGCGCAGCCGGGGGTCTGGGGGTCGCCCCCCAGGTAAATCAAGAGAACTCGGCGAGGGTGCGTTCGGCTTCTTCGAGCCAGGCGCGGCGGGCGGTGAGGGCCTCTTCGGCGTCCTTGATGTCCTTGTCCCGGCCGGCGGCGCGGGCCTTGTCCAGGCGTTTCTGGATCTGGTCGATGGAGCTGCGCAGCTGGTTGACGGTGGCCTCGGCGCGGGCGCGGGCCTCGGGGTTGGTGCGGCGCCACTCGTTCTCTTCGGCGGAGCGGATGGCCTCTTCGACCTTGCGGAGGCGGCCTTCGAGGCGATCGCGCTGGTCGCGGGGGACCATGCCGGCGGCTTCCCAGCGCTCCTGGATGGCGCGGAGCGCCTGCCGGGCCTGGCGGACGTCGCGGACGGGCAGCAGCCGCTCGGCCTCTGCGAGGATCTTCTCCTTCTCCTCGGCGTGCACCTGGAACTCGGCGTCGCGTTCGGCGAAGGCGGAGCTGCGGGCCTGGAAGAAGGTGTCCTGGGCGCCCTTGAAGCGGGTCCACAGGTCCTCTTCGGCGTCGCGGGAGGCGCGGCCGGCCATCTTCCAGCGGCGCATCAGGTCGCGGTAGGCGGCGGCGGTGTCGCCCCAGTCGGTGGAGCCGGACATCGACTCGGCCTCGGCGACGAGGCGCTCCTTCTCGCGGCGGGCTTCCTCGCGCTGGTCGTCGAGGGTGGCGAAGTAGACCTTGCGGCGCTTGGTGAAGGCGTTGCGGGCGGCCGACAGCCGCTTCCACAGGGCGGTCTCGGTGGGGCGGTCGATGCGGTCGGCGGCCTTCCACTCCTCGACGAGCTGGCGGAGCCGTTCACCGCCGTTCTTCCAGTGCGTCTCCTCGACGGCGATCCGCTCGGCCTCGGCGACGATGCGTTCCTTGACCTCGCGGGCCTCGTGCCGGTGCTGCTCGCGCTGGGCCTTGACCTCCTCGCGGCGCCGCCCGACCTGCTCGGTGAGGCCGTCGAGCCGGCGGCCGAGGGCGTCGAGGTCACCGACGGCGTGCGCGTCGGTGACGGCCTCGCGCAGCCGCTGGATGCTCTGCTGGGCCTGGGCGGGCTGGAGGTCGGTGGTGCGGACGCGCTGCTCCAGCAGGCCGATCTCGGTGACCAGCGCGTCATATTTGCGCTTGAAGTAGGCGAGCGCCTCTTCCGGTGCACCGGCCTGCCAGGATCCCACGACACGCTCACCGTCCGACGTCTTCACGTAGACGGTGCCGTCCTCGTCCACCCGGCCCCAGGGATCGGTAGCGCTGGACACCCTTGCCTCCTGAATCGCAGGTCCGATCGTGCTCGAAGCCACCGGACCCTCCACACCTTAGTATCCCGTTCGCCTAATTCCCGACGATCGTGACGTCCTGGATCGTGACCTTCTTCTTGGGCTTGCCGTCGCCCTTGGGATCAGAACCCGCCTTGGCTATCTTCTCCAGCACATCCATACCCTTGGTGATTTTCCCGAACACCGTGTAGTCGGGCTGGAGCTGTGAATCGGCGTAGACCATGAAGAACTGGCTGCCGTTGGTATCGGCACCGGAGTTCGCCATGGCGAGCGTTCCCTTGAGGTACTTGGCGTTCGCGGTGTTCTCATTGGCGTACTGGTAGCCCGGGCCTCCCATTCCGGTGCCCTTGGGGTCACCGCACTGGAGCACATTGAGGCCGCCACTGGTCAGGCGGTGGCACGGGCTGTTGTCGAAGAAATTCTTGGTGGCCAGGAACGCGAACGAGTTGACGGTGCACGGGGCCTTCGAGCCGTCCAACGACATGACGACGTCGCCCTCGTTGGTCTTTACCGTCGCCTGCACCATCCCCGTGTGAGTGGGGTTCTTCGGTGGGGTGCCGAGGTTCTTGGGCGCACCGTCGGCCTGGGCCGGCTTGTAGGCACACCGGCCGCCGTCGGCTTTGTCGTCCTTGTTCATGACCATTGCGGTCGCGGTGCCGCCTCCGGCGATGACCACGACTCCGGCGACCGAACCTATGATCTTGAGCCTGCGGGCCCGGGCCGCCTCGGCCTGCCGGCGCTGCTCCTGGCGCTCGTAGCGTTGCCGTGCGAGCTGCTTCTTGCGGTCCTTCCCCGCCACTTCCCTGCCTTTCTGCCGTGATCAGGTGAACGTGGAGCGCATAGTAGCGGTCCTGGGGGCGGGGCGCCCCTCCCCCTGAACGAACGTGGAGGAACCCGCCCTGGCCCTTCCCGGAAGGCCCGCGCGACACGGCGATCGGGTTATCCCGTTCGCGGTGGCCACGGCGGCGCCGGTACCCTCGGACACGCCCACCCGAGATGGTTCGAAGGAAGGACGATCGTGCTCGTCGCCGGGTTCCCCGCTGGCTCGTTCGAGGCGAACTGCTACATCGTGGCGCCCGCCGAGGGCGAGGAGTGCGTGATCGTCGATCCGGGCCAGGACGCCGAGGCCGGGATCGAGGAGATCCTGCGCGAGCACCGGCTCAAGCCCGTCGCGGTGCTGCTCACGCACGGCCATCTTGACCACGTCTGGTCGGTGGCCCCCGTCTGCGGCGCGAAGGACGTCCCCGCCTACATCCATCCGGACGATCGGGAGCTGCTCACCGACCCGGCCAAGGGGCTGTCCCTCGGTGCCGGCCAGCAGCTGTTCGGGGGGCTGGAGCTGACCGAGCCCGACGACGTACGGGAACTGGCGGACGGGGCGACGCTGGAGCTGGCGGGGCTGAGCCTCACCGTCGACCACGCGCCCGGCCATACGCCGGGGTCGGTGACCTTCCGGACGCCCGCGACGGCGGAGCTGCCCGACGTGATGTTCACGGGCGATCTGCTGTTCGCCGGGTCGATCGGCCGCACCGACCTGCCGGGCGGCTCGTACGAGGAGATCCTCGCGAGCCTGTCGCGGGTGTGCCTGTCCCACCCCGATGAGACCGCCGTCCTGCCCGGGCACGGCCCGCAGACCACAATCGGCCGCGAGCGCGCGACCAACCCGTTCCTTTCCGGCCTGTCGCCGGTGAGGCCAGGGGGTTCGTCCCCCGCGGCCGGTGGAGCGCGGTTGCCGGCGGACGGGCCCAACAAGGGATTCTGAGCCTGAGAGACCATGAGTTCGAGCTTCCAGGCCCCCAAGGGGGTCAGTGAATACGTCCCGCCGCGTGCGGACCTCTTCTTCGCCATCCGCGAGGCGTTCGCCGAGCAGGCCCGGCTGGCCGGTTACGGCTACCTGGAGTTGGCCGTCTTCGAGGACACCAACTTGTTCAGGCGTGGCGTCGGCGAATCGACCGACGTGGTGTCCAAGGAGATGTACACCTTCGAGGACCGGGGCGGCCGGTCCTTGACGCTGCGCCCGGAGTTCACGGCGGGGGTGCTGCGGTCCGTTCTGGAGAACAACCTCCACAAGCAGGGCGCGCTGCCGGTCAAGGTGTGGACGAGCGGGCCGGCGTTCCGCGCCGAGCGCCCCCAGCAGGGCCGCTACCGGCAGTTCTACCAGCTGGACCTGGAGGCGATCGGCAGCGAGGACCCGCACGTCGACGCCGAGACGATCGCCGTCGCGGTGAACTGGTACCGGTCGCTGGGCCTCACGCAGGTGCGGCTGCTGCTGAACTCCCTCGGCTGCAAGGAGTGCCGTCCCGCCTACCGGGCCCTGCTGCAGGACTTCCTGCGCCGCCTGGATCTGGACGAGGCGACCCGCGCCCGCATCGAGATCAACCCGTTGCGGGTGCTGGACGACAAGCGCCCTCAGGTCCGCGCCCAGCGCGCGGACGCCCCGCTGATGGCCGACCACCTGTGCCCGGCGTGCAAGAGCCACCACGACCGCGTCCGGGGGCTGCTCGCCGGCCTCGACATCGCGTGGGAGGACACCCCCACCCTCGTCCGCGGCCTGGACTACTACACCCGCACCACCTACGAGTTCGACCACCCGCTGCTCGGCGCCCAGTCCGGCATCGGCGGCGGCGGCCGCTACGACGGGCTCTCGGAGAGCATCGGCGGCCCCCCGCTGCCCGGCATCGGTTTCGGGCTCGGCCTGGACAGGACGATCCTGGCGATGGAGGCGGAGGGCGCCGCGTTTCCCACGCGGCCGCGCTGCGAGGCGTTCGGGGTCGCGCTGGGTGAGGCGGCCGAGCACCGGATGTTCACCCTCGTCGACGAGCTGCGCCGCGCGGGCATCGCCGCCGACATGGCGTTCGGTGGGAAGAGGCTGAAGGGCGCCATGAAGGACGCCGACCGCTCCGGCGCCCGGTACGCCGTGATTCTCGGCGAGCGAGATATCGCGGACGGCGTCGCCCAGGTCAAGGATCTGGCCGAGGGCGAGCAGGACGCCGTCCCCCTCGCCGACATCACCACGACGTTGAAGGAAAGGCTCTCGAAATGATCCGCACGCACGAGGCGGGGACGCTCCGCGGGGAGCATGCCGGGCAGCTGGTCACGCTGGCCGGCTGGGTCGGCCGCCGCCGCGACCACGGCGGTGTCACGTTCATCGACCTGCGCGACGCGTCCGGCACCGCGCAGGTCGTGTTCCGCGAGGAGGACACCGCGCACGACCTGCGCGCCGAGTTCTGCGTCAAGGTCGTCGGGGAGGTCCGGGTCCGGCCCCCCGGCAACGAGAACCCCGAGCTGCCCACCGGTGCCATCGAGGTCGCCGCCACCGAGATCGAGGTGCTGTCGGACTCGGCGCCGCTCCCGTTTCCCATCGAGGGTGACGTCAACGTCAACGAGGAGATCCGGCTCAAGTACCGCTACCTGGACCTGCGTCGCGAGTCGGTCGCGCGGGCCGTCCGGATCCGCTCCGACGCCGCCTTCCTCACGCACGAGGTGATGCGGGAGCACGGCTTCGTCAACGTCGAGACCCCGACGCTGACCCGGTCCACCCCCGAGGGCGCCCGCGACTTCGTCGTCCCCGTCCGGCTCAAGCCGGGCCACTGGTACGCGTTGCCGCAGTCGCCTCAGCTGTTCAAGCAGCTGCTCATGGTCGGCGGGCTGGAGCGCTACTACCAGATCGCCCGCTGCTACCGGGACGAGGACTTCCGCGCCGACCGGCAGCCGGAGTTCAGCCAGATCGACATCGAGATGTCGTTCGCCGACCAGGACGACATCCTGGAGATCGGCGAGGACCTCGTCGCGCGGCTCTGGAAGGACGTCGCCGGCTACGAGATCCCCCGCCCGATCCCGCACATCACCTACGCCGACGCCATGGCCCGCTACGGCTCGGACAAACCCGACCTGCGGTTCGGCAACGAGCTGACCGACATGACCGAGTACTTCGCCGGGACGTCGTTCCGGGTGTTCCAGGCGCCGTACGTGGGTGCGGTGGTCATGCCGGGCGGCGCGTCCCAGACCCGCAAGGAGTTGGACGGCTGGCAGGAGTGGGCGAAGGCCCGCGGTGCCCGCGGCCTGGCGTACGTGCTCGTCCAGGAGGACGGCACGCTCGGCGGCCCGGTCGCCAAGAACCTCTCCGACGCCGAGAAGTCGGGTCTGGCCGCCAATGTGGGCGCCAATGTGGGCGACGCGATCTTCTTCGGCGCCGGCAAGCGGCACGCCACCCAGGAGCTGCTCGGCGCGGCGCGCCTGGAGATCGGCCGCCGCCGGAGCCTGATCGACGAGACGGCCTGGGAGTTCGTCTGGGTCGTGGACGCACCGATCTTCGAGCCCGTCGAGGACGCCAAGGGCGAGCAGATCGGCTGGACGTCGGTCCACCACCCGTTCACCGCGCCCAAGCCCGAGTTCGCCGGGACCTTCCATGACGACCCGGGCAGCGCGCTCGCCGACGCCTACGACCTGGTCCTCAACGGCACCGAGATCGGCGGCGGCTCCATCCGTATCCACCGCGCCGAGATGCAGCAGCGGGTGTTCGACGTGCTGGGCCTGTCCAAGGAGGAGGCCGAATCCCAGTTCGGGTTCCTGCTGGAGGCGTTCAAGTTCGGCCCGCCGCCGCACGGCGGCATCGCCTTCGGCTGGGACCGGACGGTGATGCTCCTCGCCGGGCAGGACTCGATCCGCGACGTCATCGCCTTCCCCAAGGCCGCGTCCGGCTACGACCCCCTGACGGCCGCCCCCACGCCGATCACTCCGCAGCAGCGTGAGGAGGCGGGCATCGACGTGATTCCCTCTCCGGACGACACCGACGAGACCGGCACCGAGGGTTGACATCCGCGAGGGCGGTCCTCCGGGCCGCCCTACCGGGTGGCGCCGCTGGTGACGCGGTAGACGTCGTAGACACCGTCTATGGAGCGGACAGCCTTGAGCACGTGGCCGAGGTGCTTGGGGTCGCCCATCTCGAAGGTGAACCGGCTGACGGCGACGCGGTCACGGGTGGTGGTGACCGAGGCGGACAAGATGTTGACGTGCTGGTCGGACAGCACGCGCGTCACGTCCGACAGGAGCCGGGGGCGGTCGAGCGCCTCGACCTGGATGGCCACGAGGAAGACCGAGTCCTCGCCCGGAGACCATTTGACGTCGATCAGCCGGTCGGGCTGGGACTTCAGGCTGGCCACATTGGCGCAGTCGGCCCGGTGGACGGAGACGCCGTGGCCGCGGGTGACGAACCCGACGATGTCGTCGCCGGGGACGGGCGTGCAGCAGCGCGACAGACGCACCCAGACGTCCGGATCGTCCGCGACGACGACACCGGGGTCGCCGGCCGGGCGGTTGCGCTTGCGGCGGGTGGGCAGCGCTATCTCGGCGAGGTCCTCCTCGGCGCTCTCGACGCCGCCGAGGGCGTCGACGAGGCGCTGGACGACGGTCTGCGCGGAGACGTGGCCCTCGCCGACGGCGGCGTACAGCGACGAGACGTCGGTGTAGCGCATGTCGCGGGCCAGGGCGAGCAGCGCCTCGCCGGACATCATGCGCTGGAGCGGCATGTTCTGCTTGCGCATCGCGCGGGCGATGGAGTCCTTGCCGGACTCGATGGCGGTGTCGCGGCGCTCCTTGGAGAACCAGTGCTTAATCTTGTTGCGGGCACGGGCGCTCTTGATGAAGCCGAGCCAGTCGCGGCTGGGCCCGGCGTCCTGCGACTTGGAGGTGAACACCTCGACGGTGTCGCCGTTGTCGAGGGTGGATTCGAGGGGGACGAGGCGGCCGTTGACGCGGGCGCCGATACATCGGTGCCCGACCTCGGTGTGGATCGCGTAGGCGAAGTCGACGGGGGTCGCGCCCTGCGGCAGGGCGATCACGTCGCCCTTCGGGGTGAAGACGAACACCTCGGAGACCGACAGGTCGAAACGCAGCGACTCCAGGAACTCGGCGGGATCGGCGGTCTCCTTCTGCCAGTCCAGGAGCTGGCGGAGCCACTGCATGTCGCCGGCCTTCCGGCCGCCGACCGTCTCCTCCTTGTACTTCCAGTGCGCGGCGACGCCGTACTCGGCCCGGCGGTGCATGCCCCAGGTACGGATCTGCAGCTCGACGGGTTTGCCCTCGGGGCCGATCACCGTGGTGTGCAGCGACTGGTACATGTTGAACTTCGGCATCGCGATGTAGTCCTTGAACCGGCCGGGGACCGGGTTCCATCGCGCGTGGATCGAGCCGAGCGCGGCGTAGCAGTCGCGCACGCTGTCGACGAGGACCCGGATGCCGACCAGGTCATAGATGTCGTCGAAGCTGACGTCCCGGGCGATCATCTTCTGGTAGATCGAGTAGTAGTGCTTGGGCCGCCCGGTGACGGTGGCCTTGATCCGGGCCTCACGCAGGTCGGTCGAGACGTTCTCGATCACTTCTTGCAGGTAGACGTCGCGGCGGGGGGCGCGTTCGGACACCAGGCGGGCGATCTCGTCGAACCGCTTGGGGTACATGGTGGCGAACGCGAGGTCCTCCAGCTCCCACTTGAGGGTGTTCATGCCGAGCCGGTGGGCGAGCGGCGCGAACACCTCCAGGGTCTCGCGGGCCTTCTTCTCCTGCTTGTGCCGGGGCATGTAGCGCAGGGTGCGCATATTGTGCAGCCGGTCACCGAGTTTGATCACCAGGACGCGGATGTCGCGGGACATCGCCACGACCATCTTGCGGACGGTCTCGGCCTCGGCCGCCTCGCCGTACTTGACCTTGTCGAGCTTGGTGACGCCGTCGACCAGCGCGGCGATCTCGTCACCGAAGTCGGCGCCGAGTTCGTCGAGGGTGTAGGGGGTGTCCTCGACGGTGTCGTGCAGCAGCGCCGCGCAGAGGGTCTCGGTGTTCATGCCGAGTTCGGCGAGGATCGTGGCGACCGCGAGCGGATGCGTGATGTAGGGGTCGCCGCTCTTGCGCTTCTGATGGCGATGGTAATGCGCGGCCACGTCGTAGGCGCGCTCGATCAGCCGGAGATCCGCCTTCGGGTGCGTGTTCCGGACGGTCTTGATGAGTGGTTCGAGTACCGGGTTCATAGTGGGACCGCGCTGGGCGCCCAGCCTGGCGAGCCTGCGGCGCACGCGGGCGGCGGAAGGCGGGACGGTGGTCGTGGACGTGGTGCCGGTGGGGTCGTCGTCGGCGTCCTCGGGCCGTCCGGCGGGGTCCTCGGACCGTTCGGACGGGCGGGCGGCGGGCGGTTCGTCGGGCGGCGTGGACGGGTCGGGGAGTTGGCCGGAGGGCTGCTGATCGGGGGGCTGCCGGTTCTGGGGCGCGGCCGCTTCGGGGGGCACGGACGCGGGTGGCGTGCCGGCGGGCTCGGCGGCCCCCGTCCCGGCGGATCCCCGTGTCGAACGGGGTTCTGCCTGGGGGTCCGCCGCGGCGTCGGTCACCGCCGCGTCGGTCGATACCACCTCACCTGGCACCCAGCCTCCCTGGTCCTTGCGGGCACGGTTCTCATCGCGCCTCGCGGGTCACGCCGGACCCCGATCTCGCCAGTGTATCCGGCACCCATTTAGTGCTAGACCGTAACCAGCGAGTGGACGTCCAGATTCCCGAGCCTCCCGCGCCCGTGCAGGAACGACAGCTCGAGGAGGACCGAGAGGCCCACGACGTCACCGCCGCCTCTGCGGACGAGTTCGGCGGTCGCCCTGGCCGTCCCACCGGTGGCCAGCACGTCGTCGACGATCAGCACGCGGTCGCCTGGCGCGAACGCGTCGATGTGGATCTCGATCGTCTCGGTCCCGTACTCGAGATCATAGGTCTCCTCGTGCGTCCGTGACGGCAGCTTCCCCTTTTTGCGCACCGGGACGAAGCCCGCGCCGAAGTGGTAGGCGACGGGAGCCGCGAGGATGAAGCCACGCGCCTCGATCCCGACGATCTTGTCGATGGTGCCCCGGCCGTGGTGGTTGACGATCGAGTCCACCACCCCCGCGAACGCGACGTGATCGGCGAGCAACGGCGTGATGTCCTTGAACACCACGCCCGGCTTCGGATGGTCGGCCACGTCGCGGATCCGGTCCTGGATCAGCTTGCCGAGGTCCACGCTGCACTCCCCTGTGCTGGATTCCGCTGGTCATGGGCCGGCCGTGCCCGCGCCCGGCCCCGGATGGGGGCTGGGCACGGGCACGGCCGGAGGTGTCCCGCTGCTACTTGCCTCGACGCTGCTGGCGGGTGCCGCGTTTGGGCTGCTGGCGTGGCCCCTGCTGGACGACCTTGCGGACGGTGACGCCCGCCGTGGCGTCGGCGCTGTCGTCCTCGCCCTCGTCGGCGTCCCCGGTGGCATCGCCGGACGGTCCGGTCGCGGCCTTGACCTTGGCGGCCTTGGCCTGCCGCTTCGCGCTGGACTCGCGGCGCGCGATGTTGGCGCGGATCTCCTTGTACTTCGGCTCCCGCTCCTTGAGCTGCACGAGCAGCGGTGTCGCCACGCAGAGCGAGGAGTACGTACCGATGATCATGCCGACGAACAGGGCCAGCGACAGGTCCTTCAGGGTGCCGGCGCCGAACAGCGTGGTGCCGATGAACAGGATCGCGCCGACCGGCAGGATCGCCACTAGCGAGGTGTTCAGGGAGCGGACCAGCGTGTTGCTGAGCGCCTGGTTGGCCGCCTCGCTGTAGGTGGTCTTGGAGGTCGGGCCGAGCGGTTTGGTGACCTCCTTGATCATGTCGAAGACCACGACCGCGTCGTACAGCGAGTAGCCGAGGATCGTCAGGAAGCCCAACAGGGTGGCGGGCGTGACCTCGAATCCCGACCAGGCGTAGACGCCGGCGGTGATGACCAGGTCGTGGACGAGCGCGACCACCGCGGCCAGGGCCATCCGCCACTCGAACGCCACCGACAGGTATCCGATGATCAGAATCATGAAGACGATCAGTGCCTGCCACGCCTTCTTCTGGATCTCACCGCCCCAGGAGGCGCCGACGACCTGGGTGCTGACCTTGTCGGCCGGGACCTGTAGTTGCTTGGTCACGTTCTGCTTGACCTCGGTGACCTGCGCCGACGTCAGGCTCTCGGTCGTGACCCGCCAGTCGGCGCCCGCCTTCTGCACGATCGCCTGGTGGGCGCCGCCGCCGGTGACGGCGCCGCGCACCTGCTCGATGGAGTGCCCGGACGCCTTGAAGGTGAAGACCGAGCCGCCCTTGAACTCCACGCCGATGTTGAGGCCCTGGATCAGCAGGCCCGCGATCGACAGCGCCAGCAGCAGCCCGGAGATCGAGTACCAGATCTTCGGCTTGCCGACGATGTCGGCGCTGATCTCACCCCGGTAGATCCGGGAGATGATCGCACGCAGCCCCATGACTCAGACCTCCTGGCTCGTCGTGCGGGCGGCCGGGCCGCCGGAGGCGTTCTGCGTCGTCCGGCGCAGCCGCTTGGCGTCGAGCCCGGAGAGGGGATGGCCGCGGCCGAAGAACTCGGTCCGCGACAGCAGCGCCACCATCGGCTTGGTGAAGAAGAACACCACGATGACGTCGATCAGCGTCGTCAGGCCCATCGCGAACGCGAAGCCCCGCACACCGCCGACGGCGAGGAAGTACAGCACCAGCGCGGCGAGGAAGGTCACGGCGTCGGCTACGAGGATCGTGCGCCGGGCCCGTTTCCAGGCGTTCTCCACCGACGATCGCAGCTTGCGACCGGCTCTCAGCTCGTCCCGCAATCGCTCGAAGTACACGATGAACGAGTCGGCGGTGATGCCGATGGAGACGATCAGGCCGATGATGTGCGGCAGGGAGAGCCGGAAGCCCATCCCCTCGCCGAGGATCACCACCGAGACATAGGTGATCGCGGACGCCACGATCAGGCTGGACACGGCGACCAGGCCGAGGCCGCGGTAGTAGAGCATGCAGTACAGGACCACCAGGCCGAGACCGATGGCGCCGGCGATGAGGCCGCCCTCCAGCTGGTCGGCGCCGAGGGTGGACGACACCTCGTCGATGGAGCTCTGCGTGAACTCCAGCGGCAGCGCGCCGTACTTGAGCACGTTGGCCAGGTCGGCGGCGTACCGCTGGTTGAAGCTGTCGGGCGGTCCGTCGATGCTGGCGGTGCCGCCGGTGATCGCGCCCCGGTTAATGCTGGGCGCCGAGACGACCTGCCCGTCGAGGACGATCGCGATCTGGGACTGGGGGGAGCTGGGGTTCTGCTGGTAGGCGCGGTAGGCCTCGGTGGTGACGTCGCCGAACTGGCGGCCTCCCTTGCCGTCGAACTTCAGCGACACCGACCAGCTCGCCTGGCCCTGCTGCGCGTCCGGCGGCATCGCGCTGGCGCCGTCGACGTTCTCGCCGAGGACCCGCACCGGCCCGAGGATGTACTTGGTGACCTGGCCGTTCTCTTCCTTCTGGTCACAGGCCGCGACCCACTTGCGGTTCGGGTCGTTCGACCCGGGGGCCCGCTTGTCCCCGGTGTAGCAGTTGAGGCTCTCGAACTGCTTGATGACGGCCTTGTCGTCGATGCCGGTGTAGTCCTGCTGCGGGGCCGGCTGTTGCGGCGACCCCGTCGGCAGACCGGACGGTGCGGCCGAGGGCGTGGCCGACGGACTCCCCGAGCCGGACGGCGTCGGGGTGGGCGCCGTGAGCGCCTGCGACAGCGCCCGCCCGCGCGGCGTCGCCGACGGCGAGGCCGCGGAGGACGACGGCGACGCGGACGGCGACGGGCTGGCCTTGTCCTTCTCCTTGCCCTTGCTCGGGCTGGCCGACGGCGCGGGCGCGGCACCGGCCGTGGTGGGCTTGCCGTCCGCGACGGCGAACACCTGCCGGAACTGGAGCTTGGCCGTCGTGCCGATCAGCGAGACGACGCGGCCTTGCCCCTCCCCCGGCACGTTCACGACGATGTTGTTGCTGCCCTGCTTGGCGACCTCCGCGTCGGAGACACCGAGGCCGTTGACCCGCTGGGTCATGATCTTGACGGCCTGGTTCATCTGCGAGGCCGGCGGGTTCTTGCCCTTTTCGGTCTTGGCCGTGAGCGTGACGGTGGTCCCGCCGGCGAGGTCCAGCCCCAGCTTGGGCGTGGTCCGCCCCTGCAGGACCGCCACGCAGGCCAGCACTACCATGATCACAAGGAGCGCGAGGAGCGTGCGCCCTGGCTTGGGGACATTGCTAGGCGGAGCCACTGGTCGTCTGACTTCCTGTCTTGAGTTCGGTGCCGGAGGAGCGTCAGGCCGTGGGCTTCTCCGCGGCCTTCGCCTTCACCCGCACCCTCGGCTTGGACGAGGACTCCTCCGCCGCGGAGTCCTCGGCGTCGGCGGCGGTAGCCCCCGCGCCCTTGTTGCCCTTGGCGTCGTCGCCGCCCCCGTCGTCAGCGTCCTTCGCATCGGTGTCGGCCGCCTCGCCCTTGGTGAGCTCGACGCGCTCGTCGTCGTCGGGCTCCTCGTCGTCGAGCTCGTCGTCGAGGTCCTCGGGCTCGTCCTCCTTGAGGACCTGCATGACGGCCTGCTTGACGAAGTGCACTTCGACGCCCGGAGCGATCTCCAGGAGCAGCCCGTCGTCGTCGACCTCCACGACGGTCGCCCGCATACCGCTGGTCGTCAGAACCCGCGCGCCGGGCTGCATGCGGTTCTGCATCTGCATCTGCTCTTTGCGGCGCTTGCTCTGCGGCCGGATGAGCAAGAAGTAGAAGACCAGGGGAACGGCGAGGAGAAGCAGCAGGTTGAAGGCCCCGCCACCGCCCGAAGACGCCGCGATTATCATGTCGCTGCCCATTGCTGGGGCATCCTTCCGATGTGGTTTGCCCAGCCTGTGGCCAAATCGGCCACTCCCACGGGACCGTCGGCTGGTGACGGTGAATCAAGTCCCGGAGTCTAGAGAGTACGCGAGACCCCGGCAACGACGTGACGATCGGTGACGCCGGGAAGTTCCCAAGCCGTTATCAGATGATCATCATTCGGGCGCGGCGGCGTCGTCGTCCATCTCGAAGAGTGCCCCGGTCAGCGGCGCGGCCGGGGGCGGGGTGAGGCCCAGATGCGCCCAGGCGGCGCCCGTCGCGACCCGCCCGCGCGGCGTGCGGGCCAGCAGCCCCTGCCGGACGAGGAAGGGCTCGGCGACGACTTCCACGGTCTCCGGCTCCTCTCCCACCGACACCGCCAGCGTCGACAACCCCACCGGTCCCCCGCCGAACTTGCGCAACAGCGACGCGAGGACGGCCCGGTCAAGACGGTCCAGGCCCCGCTCGTCCACCTCGTAGAGCTTGAGCGCCACCCGCGCGAGTTCCCGGTCGATCACGCCGTCGGCACGGACCTCGGCGTAGTCGCGGACGCGGCGCAGCAGCCGGTTGGCGATTCGTGGCGTGCCGCGCGACCGGCCAGCGACCTCGGCGGCGCCATCGTCGGTGATCTCGACGTCCAGCAGCCGCGCCGACCGCCGGATGATCACCTCCAGCTCCGCGGGCTCGTAGAAGTCCATGTGCGCGACGAACCCGAACCGGTCGCGCAGCGGTCCGGGCAGCATTCCCGCCCGGGTGGTGGCGCCCACCAGCGTGAACGGCGCGATGTCGAGCGGGATGGCGGTGGCTCCGGGGCCCTTGCCGACGACGACGTCGACCCGGAAGTCCTCCATCGCCATGTACAGCATCTCCTCGGCGGGACGGGCCAGCCGGTGGATCTCGTCCAGGAACAGCACCTCGCCCTCGGCGAGGGTGGACAGCACCGCCGCCAGGTCGCCCGCCCGCTCGATCGCCGGGCCGGAGGAGATCCGCAGCGGCTGCCCCAGCTCCGCGGCGATGATCATGGCGAGGGTGGTCTTGCCCAGGCCGGGCCCGCCCGACAACAGCACATGGTCGGGCGCCCGGCCGCGGCGCAGCGCACCCTGCAGGACCAGGGACAGCTGCTCGCGCACCCGCTCCTGCCCGACGAAGTCGTCGAGCCTCTTCGGCCGGAGCGCGGCCTCGATCACCTGCTCCTCGACACCGTCGGCGGCGGCGGAGACGAGCCGCTCGTCCTCGCTCATTTGCTGAGCTTCCTGAGGGCGGACTTGAGCAGCGTCGCGACCGGGGGCGGCGGCTCGGCGCCGTCCAGATCGGCGGCGACCGCGTCCACGGCGGCGTCGGCGTCCTTAGCGGACCAGCCGAGGTTGATCAGGCCGGCCTGGACCTGCGCGCGCCACGCCTCCGCACGTGCGGGCGCCCGCACGTCGCCGGCGCCATCGCCGATCGGACCGCCCAGCCGGTCCTTCAGTTCCAGGACGATGCGCTGTGCGCCCTTCTTCCCGATGCCGGGCACTTTGGTGAGGGCGGTCAGATCCTCGGCCGCCACCGCGTGCCGCAAGGCGTTCGGGGTGTGGACGGCGAGCATGGCCAGCGCCAACCGTGGCCCGACCCCGCTGGCCGTCTGCAACAACTCGAATACCGTGCGCTCGTCGTCGTCGGCGAACCCGAACAGGGTGAGGGAGTCCTCGCGAACGATCAGGGAGGTCGGCACGGTGGCCTGGTCACCCACCCGCAGTCCGGCCAGGGTGGCGGGGGTGCACTGCACGGCGAAGCCGACGCCGTGCACGTCGATCACCGCCCCGTCGGGCCCGGCGGCGGCGACCTGTCCGCTGACGAAGGCGATCACTGGGTGGTTCCTCCTCTGCTACGGGCGGCGAGCCGCTCGCGCTCGGCCCGCGCCGCCTCCTCGATCCGCGTCGTCCGGGCCGACTCCAGCCGCTGCCGGGCCCCGCCGCGCCATACGTGGCAGATGGCGAGCGCCAGCGCGTCGGCGGCGTCGGCGGGGCGCGGCGCGTCCTCCAGCCCCAGCAGCCGGGTGACCATCCTCGTCACCTGCGCCTTGTCGGCGCGGCCGTTCCCCGTGACGGCGGCCTTGGCCTCGCTGGGGGTGTGCAGGGCGACGGGCAGGCCGCGGCGAGCCGCGGCGAGCATGGCGATCCCGGCGGCCTGGGCCGTGCCCATCACGGTACGGACGTTGTGCTGGGAGAACACGCGCTCGACGGCGACGGCGTCCGGGACCAGCTCGTCCATGAGCGCCTCGATGCCGCGCTCGACGCCGAGCAGACGCAGGGCGTGGTCCTCATCGGGGGCGGTCCGCACGACCGACACGTGCACCAGGCTCAGGCGCCGGCCCGGAGCGCCCTCGACGATCCCCACCCCGCACCGGGTGAGCCCGGGGTCCACCCCCATCACCCGCACGGGCCGCTCCTTCGATCATCTGTTCGGTCCGACACGCTACCAAGCCAGCATCGCACCGTTCACGTGCGGCGGGGTGTGTCCCGAAAAGTAATGCGCCGCGTCCCTGCGAAGCCGACTCCTCAGAAGTAGTCGAGCGAGAACGGTGTGGCGGCGAAGGCGGCGGACAGCGCGTCCGCGTTACCACCGCCGAGCAGGCCAGAGCACCGCAGGGACGCGACCGGGACGCCCGCGTAGAGGCCCGCCAGCCCGCCCGCGCCCAGCCGGACGGCGTGCGGGTGCTCGGCGGAGCGTTCCAGCCGGCCCTCGCCGTCCCTGACCACCAGCCGCCAGTGGCCAGAGTTCGCGGGACGCTGCGGATCGTCGATCAGCAGCGGCGCCTCCGCCGTCACCCCTGCGGGGTAGCCGCGGGCCTCGATCGCGGCGGGCGCGTCCACCACGCGGAGCATCCACTGGTTGCGGCGGACGATGTCGACATCGCGCTCGCGCAGTAGCCAGAGCGCCGCGTCCATCGGCGCAACGCACGCGTGGACCGTGGCGGCGATCGAGGAGCCGGAACCGACGATGGCCCACAGCGCGCGCAGGGTGCGTTCCGAGGACGCCACGAGCCGGGTGACCTCCAGGGCCGTCTTGCTGTCCGTCCAGCGGAAGGAGAGGAACCCATCATCAGCCAGGTAGGAGAACTCTTGTTCGGCGGCGAGGAATACGCGCCAGTACGCCTCCGCCCAGCCGATCGGGCCGCAGTCGCGCGCCGCCCGGTGGACGCGGCCGATGACGGCCGCCACCTCGGCGGCGTCGTCCGGACCGGCCCGGCGGACGGGGACGCGCTCGGCCCCGACGGACCGCAGCGCCTCGGTCGGAATGTCGATCTTGTGCTGGCCGCCCGCGTGCTCCCAGCCGAGGGACCGGTACAGCCATGTCGTTGCCGGATACAGCATGGACAGCGAGTGCCCGAATTCCGCGCAACGCTCCAGCAGGTCGGTCATCAGCGCCCGGCCGAGCCCTCGTCCCCGCTCCTCCGGCGCGACCGTGATCCCGCCGACGCCCGCCATGGACACCGGCCGGCCGTGCCACCACTGCGTCAGGTCGTGCAGACGGCCCGTGGCGACGACACGACCACCGTCGAAGCCGGCGAACTGCCGTCCGGCCTCCAGCGAGGGCCGCGTGTAGCGGAGGGAGGCCTCCCACTCCTCGTCCGAGAAGGGGCCGAAAGAGCGGGATCGGACGTCGCGGGTGGCGTCCAGTTCGCCGGGTTCGAGTACGCGGATCTTCATGATCCGGACCGTACGGCATCCGGCTCACCGGGCGCGCTCAGGCGTCGATCTTCTCCATGATCTCGTCCGAGACGTCGAAGTTGGCGTAGACCTCCTGGACGTCGTCGGAGTCCTCCAGAGCGTCCAGGAGGCGGAAGACCTTCTTGGCGTTGTCCTCGTCCAGGGGGACGGTGACGCTCGGCAGGAACTTGCTCTCGGCCGACTCGTAGTCGATTCCGGCCTCCTGGAGCGCACTGCGGACGGCGACCAGGTCGCCGGCCTCGCTGACGACCTCGAAGTTGTCCTCGTCGAGCTCGTTGACCTCCTCGGCGCCCGCGTCCAGTACCGCCATCATGAGGTCGTCCTCGCTGGTGCCCGCCTGCGGGACGATGACGACGCCCTTGCGATTGAACATGTAGGAGACCGAACCGGGGTCGGCGAGGGAACCGCCGTTGCGGGTGAGGGCCACCCGGACCTCGGAGGCGGCGCGGTTGCGGTTGTCGGTCAGGCACTCGATGAGCACGGCGACACCGCCCGGGGCGTAGCCCTCGTAGGTGATGTTCTGCCAGTCGGCGCCGCCCGCCTCCTCACCGGCGCCGCGCTTGCGCGCGCGCTCGATGTTGTCGTTGGGGACGGAGTTCTTCTTCGCCTTGTAAATGGCGTCGTACAGGGTGGGGTTGGCGTCGGGGTCGCCGCCGCCGGTACGGGCCGCCACCTCGATGTTCTTGATCAGCTTGGCGAAGAGCTTGCCCCGCTTGGCGTCGAGGGCCGCCTTCTTGTGCTTGGTCGTCGCCCATTTGGAATGGCCGGACATCTGTCAATCCTCCTCGGTCGCCCGGCGCACCAGATCGGCGAAATAGTGGTGCACGCGGAAGTCGCCCGTCAGTTCCGGGTGGAAGGCGGTCGCCATGAGGCGGCCTTGACGGACGGCGACGATCCTACCGGCGTTCGGCCCGCCCTCGGCGCGCCCGAGGACCTCGACGGCGTCGCCGACCGACTCGACCCAGGGGGCGCGGATAAATACGGCGTGATACGGCGCATCACCCATTCCGGTCAGTGGAACATCCGCCTCGAAGGAGTCCACCTGGCGGCCGAACGCGTTGCGCCGTACCGTCATGTCGATGCCACCGACGGTCTCCTGGCCTGCCACGCCGTCGCGGATCCGGTCCGCGAGCATGATCATACCGGCGCAGGAGCCGTAGACGGGCATCCCGGACTCGATCCGCTTGCGCAACGGCTCCAGCATCTCGAAGGAGCGGGCCAGGCGCCACATGGTGGTGGACTCGCCGCCGGGCAGGACGAGCCCGTCCACGCGTTCCAGCTCCTCGGGACGGCGGACGTCCAGTGTCCGCGCCCCGGCGCCCTCCAGGGCTCGGGCATGCTCACGCACGTCGCCCTGGAGGGCGAGTACGCCGATCGTCGGCACAGCAGTCACGTAGGAACCCTCCGGGGGCGTGCAGGGGCGTCACAACGGCGGATACCACTTACAACGATCCAAGACGCCGTGGATCTTCCCTTTCGGGGCAGAGTCAGGCGTGCTTGAAACGGCGTAGCGGGAGCTCCAGTGGCAGGAACCCGTCGGTGCCGCGGTGGGCGATGCCGCGGCCGAACATGTGCTCCTCGGCGAGCGCCAGCCCGAACTCCTCCGGGTCGAAGGGCAGCGGCACGTCGGCGGCGCCCTCGTCGATGGCCCGCCAGAACGGCCCCTCGGCGGGGAGCCGCTCCCCCTGGTCGACGATGACGCCGTCCTCGGCCGTCACGAAGACGTCGCGGCGCAGCTCGCCGGACTCGTACCAGCGGAACCAACAGCCACGGATGACGTTGTGCAGGACGAGCACCCCGCAGTGCGAGTCCGGCAGGGCCGCCGCGGCCGTGTCGGCGATCCGGCGGGCGTCGTCATCGAGGCAGAACAGCCGCCGGTCGCACAGCAGCAGCGCCCGCTGGAACGCCCCGACGAACAGCTCGTCCTCATAGGGCCACAGCGCGAAGTCCAGGACGGTGTCCCCGGTCTCGGTGAGGCTGTCGGCCGGATAGAGACCGCGGGCGATGGCCGCGGCGGCGTCCGGATCGGCCACCAGTCCCGGCCGGAACACCTCGGTGGGTTCACCCGCGCTCGCGCATGCCAGCGCGACCGACCAAGCCATGCTCTCCCCTCCCACGGCCGGGCGCCGCCCAAATCCCGGGGGCACCTCCCAGAACCCCGCGGAACTGCCTGTCATCCCGGAAGAACGTCCCCAGACCCTCCCGGAACTACTTTTACCGGCCGCGTCGCCAGAGTATCTCTAGCCTCCGCCTCTGTAGAGGGGGGACCCGAAGTAATCGCCCGACGGCCCCGCCGGGCGATCACTCACGGCACCGGCGCGCAGCCGGAAGGGATCACCAGCCGCGGCCGGCGAACTTCTGGTCCTCGCCGAGGGAGGCGGCGCTGATGCCGACCATGGCCTCGCCGAGGCCGCGGGAGACCTTCGCGATCACGTCGGGGTCGTCGTGGAAGGTGGTGGCCTTGACGATCGCCTCGGCGCGCTGGGCCGGGTTGCCGGACTTGAAGATCCCGGAGCCGACGAACACGCCCTCGGCGCCGAGCTGCATCATCATCGCGGCGTCGGCGGGAGTGGCGATGCCACCGGCGGTGAACAGCACGACGGGCAGCTTGCCTGCCGCCGCGACCTCCTTGACCAGCTCGTATGGCGCCTGGAGCTCCTTGGCTGCCACGTACAGCTCGTCCTCTGGCAGGGACTGGAGCCGGCGGATCTCCTGCCGGATCTGGCGCATGTGGGTGGTGGCGTTCGACACGTCGCCGGTGCCCGCCTCGCCCTTCGACCGGATCATGGCCGCGCCCTCGGTGATGCGGCGCAGCGCCTCGCCGAGGTTGGTGGCGCCGCACACGAACGGGACGGTGAACGCCCACTTGTCGATGTGGTTGTCGTAGTCGGCGGGGGTGAGCACCTCGGACTCGTCGACGTAGTCGACACCGAGGGCCTGGAGCACCCGCGCCTCGACGAAGTGGCCGATACGGGCCTTGGCCATCACCGGGATGGACACCGCGGAGATGATCCCGTCGATCATGTCGGGGTCGCTCATCCGGGAGATGCCGCCCTCGGCGCGGATGTCGGCGGGCACCCGCTCCAAGGCCATGACGGCCACCGCGCCGGCGTCTTCGGCGATCTTCGCCTGGTCGGGCGTGACGACGTCCATGATCACGCCGCCCTTGAGCATCTCCGCCATGCCGCGCTTGACGCGTGCGGTCCCGGTCTCGGGCGCGGCGTTCTCGGGGGCGGGACTGGAAGTGGACACGGGCATTTCCTCACATGGGCGGACGACAAGTCTCTTCCATGATATTGCCTGCTCGGGCGAGTACTCGACCCGACAGAGTGTCAGCGTGAGGGGGCCCCGACTTACGGAGTGACCAGTGACGCTAGGGAATGCGGGGCTTGCCGTCGTTCAGCAGGACGACCCAGACCTGTCCAGGGGCGAAGTTGATCGGACGGCCGTCCGGGGTGGTGTAGGTGGTGCCCTGCGCCTCTGTCGGCCGCGACCATGTCGCCTGGTAGGACTTCCCGTCCCGCAGGACGAGCGCGCGGCCGGTCCCGGTGGTGTGGATCAGCGGGGTGTAGCTGCCGAGGAAGTCGTGGAACCTGGAACGGGTCGTCTTGGCGTACTGGACGACGATCGTCCGGCCGCCGAGCCGCCCGCCCTCGGCCGCGAGGTCGGGCTGCCCGCCCCAGGTGGCGAGCCACCGCCGCTGCTCGGCCGACCAGACGAAGCCCATGGTGGCGGCCGGCCACCGGGCGGTGAAGGACCGGGTGGGCCTGCCGCCTTCGGGTGCCGGGCCGAACCGGAAGCCGATGTCACGGGGCGGGGCGGCCTTGGGCGCCTGCTTGAGCAGGTTCCTCGGGTCGGCGTAGAGGTTGTACGGGATGGGTTTGGGTCCGGCGCGGAAGTAGGCGGACCCGCCGTTGTCCTGGGAGATGTCGTACACCGGCGCTCTGCGGATGTACTTCTTCATCTTGCTCTGGACGCCGGAGAAGGCGAAGGCGGGGCGTCCGAACTGCGGCAGGATGTGCAGATCGGAGATGCGGGCGCTGCGGACGGGCCCGACACGCCTCGGCAGCTGGGACGAGTAGACCGCCATCAGCCGGGTCTCGCCGCCCTCGACCTGCTCCACGTAGACGATGTCGGCGGCCGACACCCCGGACTGCGGCAGCGCCGGCTGGGTGTTCTCGATCTTGACGGCGAGGACCGGGTTCCGCACACCCGTCCTGCCGCCGGTGAACGGGTGGGTCGTCGGCACCGGGGTGGCGGACCCGGTCCCCCCGGCGTTCGGCGGGGCGGCGCCCTCCGGCCCGTTCGAGTCGTCGGAGCAGGCGGCGAGGCCGCCGGCAAGGACGGTGAGGGCCGCGAGACCCGCGGCCGTCCGACCCCGGAGGGCTGTCTCCCGCGCCGTTCGCACGATATTGGCCTCCCTTGAGCAATCTGCCCGAGGGTAGCGAACAGTCTCAAATGCCCGGTGGGGAGTCGTCGATTTCGAAGAAGTCGGGCAGCGGCGCGCGCCCGGCGAGCGGCAGCACCCGGATGAGCACCTTGCGGCGGGCGATGCGGGCCTGGGAGACGGCGTCGTTGTAGAACCGGCGGGCATAGGCCACCTTCGCGGCGGCCGAGGACAGTTCCTCCAGTACGGCCTTCCCAGCGCCCTCCCCCTTGGCGCTGAGCGTGCTGGTGAACTCGGGCTGGTCGACGACCGCACGCAGCGCCCGGGACAGGTCGCTCTCGGCGAACTCCCGGTTGTCGGCGTCTGCGGTGCGGGCCTCGTGCGCGGCGGTGGCCAGCACCAGGCTGGTCGCAGGGTCCAGTAGCCGGGACGCCGCCAGTTCCAGGGCGGCGGCGGCGCGGCGGACCAGCGCGGCGTCCAGCGCGGCGCGGGCCGTCTCGACCCGGACGTGGAGCCGGTCCAGGCGGGTGGCGCGCCACGAGACGTACACCGCGACCAGGAAGACGACCGAGATCCAGAAGAGGACGTCGATGATCCAGTCGTAGGACACCGTTGGCCCCCTAGGCGCCGAGGCCGGACTCGACGACCCCGGCGCTCCCCTGCCCGGCGCCTTCGTACCCGGTGGCCTGCTGGGACACCGTCTCGTACACCCTCAGCACATCCCTGGCCACCGACGACCAGTCGTAGGCGCGGACGGCGGCGCGAGCCTCGGCGGACAGCTGCTTGCGCCGAGCGGGATCGTCGAGGAGATCCCCGGCGGCAGCGGCGAGTGCCTCGTGGTCGCCCGCCGGGAACAGCACCCCCGCGCGGCCGCCGAGCAGCACCCGGTCGAACGCCTCGATGTCACTGGCGAGGATGGGGGCGCCCGCCGACATCGCCTCGGCGAGCACGATGCCGAAGCTTTCGCCGCCGGTGTTGGGGGCGACGAACACGTCCACCGAGTGGTAGGCGCGGATCTTGTCCTCCTCGCTGACCATGCCGAGGACGACGACGCGGTCGCGCAGTTCCGGCGAGATCCTCGCCGCCACCTCGTCGGCGTCGCCGGGGCCGGCGATCAGCAGCCGCAGGCCGGGGCGGCGGCGACCGAGGATCTCGAAGGCGCGCAGCAGGACCGGCAGGCCCTTGCGGGGCTCGTCCATGCGGCCGAGGAAGCCCAGGGCCCCGCCATCGCCGGCGCCCCGCGTACCACCATGCCCGTCGCCGCGGCCGGGCCAGCCGGGCAGCGGGTCGGCCATCGCGTACCGCTCGGTCGCGACGCCGTTGGGGATCAGCACGGCGTCACCGCCCAGGTGCTCGACGAGCGTGGTGCGGGCCGCCTCCGACACCGCGATGCGCCCGGTGATCTTCTCCAGGGCGCTCTGCAGGATCGGCGCGGTGACCGACACCACGCGCGATCTTTCGTAGGACGCGTGGAACGTGCCCACGATGGGCCCGTCCGCCGCCCAGCAGGCCAGCAGGCCGAGCGAGGGCGCAGCGGGCTCGTGGACGTGCAGGACGTCGAAGCGGCCCTCGTTGATCCAGCGGCGGACCCGCCCCGCCGACAGGAACCCGAACGCCAGCCGGGCGACGGAGCCGTTGTAAGGCACGGGCACAGCCCGCCCGGCCGAGACCACGTAGGGAGGGAGTTCGGCGTCGTCGTCGGCGGGCGTGATGACCGACACGTGGTGGCCCAGCGCGATCAAAGCCTCGGCCAGGTCGCGGATATGCTGCTGGACGCCGCCCGGGACGTTCCAGGTGTAAGGGCAGACGATGCCGACCCTCATCGGCGCCCCTCCGCCAGATCCTCCACCCAGACCTTCTGCAGCATGTGCCAGTCCTCCGGGTGCGCTGCGATGCCCTCCTGGAAGGCGCGCGCCAGTTCCTGGGTCATGACCTGGATCCTCTCCTGTCTGACGCCCTCGTCAGGGACGGGGATCTCCTCGTGCACGCGTGCCGCCCAGTACTCGTCTTCGTACCACAGTGTCACGGGAATGAGCGCGGCCCCCGTCTGGATCGCCAGGGCCGCCGCCACCGCGGGCATGCGGGCCGTGGCGCCGAAGAACTCGACGTCCACGCCGTGCGCGGTCAGATCACGGTCGACGACCAGGCACACCGGGCGTCCGGCGCGCAGCCGCCGCGCCATCAGCCCGAACGCGGACGCGCCCCGGTGGGCCAGGACCTCCATGCCGAGGCCCTCGCGGAAGGCGACGAACCGGTCGAACAGCGACTCCGGCTTGAGGCGTTCGGCGACGGTGGTGAACGGGTGGCCGTGGTGCACGAGCCAGGCGCCGGCGTGCTCGTAGTTGCCCATGTGGGGCAGGGCCAGGATGACCCCCCGCCCGGCGTCGAGATTGTTGAAGATCTTCTTCTCGCCGGTGATGCGCATCCCGCCGACGATCCGCGCCCGGTCGTACTCGGGGAGCCGGAAGACCTCCAGCCAGTAGCGGAAGTAGGACCGCAGCACCCTCTTGCTGAGGACACGGACCTCGTCGTCCACCTCCCGCTTGCCGAGGACACGGCACATGTTCTTCTCCAGCTGCCGGACCCCGGCGCCGTGCCGGTGCCAGGTGCGGTCGGCCAGTGCGGTGAAGGCCACCCGCGCCGCCCGCTCGGGCATCTTGCGGACGACCGTCCACCCCAGCGCGTACGCGGCGTCCATCGCCTTGTCGCGGAGCGACATGGGGCCGCGGGGCGGCGCAGGCCCGGAGCCGCGCCGCGCGGTCATGGGCGCGGCTCCGCCGCGGGTTCGGAGGCGGGCTTGGGGTCGGGATCGGCCTTCGCCTGGACGTAGACGGTGGCGAACCGCTGCCCGACCGTGACCGTGCTGAGTGCCGCCAGCACCCACAGGGCCAGGGCCAGGATGTACGGGACGCCGAGACCGTCGAACCCGGCGGCGACCAGCGCGACGATCAGCCGTTCGGCCCGCTCGGCGATCCCCACGTTGCAGGTGTAGCCGAGACCCTCGGCACGGGCCTTGGCGTAGGAGACCACGACCCCGGACACCAGGCAGTACAGGGCGACCGCGGCGAGCGGCTCCTGCCCGTCCCGGTAGAGCCCGATCATCAGCCCAGAGAAGATCGCGGCGTCGGCGACCCGGTCCATCGTGGAGTCCAGGAAGGCGCCGAACTTGGAGATCTTGCCGGTGACACGGGCGACGGCGCCGTCCAGCATGTCGAACAGGACGAACGCGGTGATCACCATCGTTCCCCAGAAGAACTCGCCTCGCGGGTACAGCACGAGAGCGCCGACGGCGACGCCGACCGTCCCGATCACGGTGATGGCGTTCGGCGAGACCCCGGTCCGCGCGACCACCTGGCCGATGGGGGTCAGTACGCGCCCCAGCGCGGGCCTGATTCTGTTGAGCATCGCCGTCCGTTCTCGTGGTGTCGGGTAGAGGCCCCCCGCGGGCTGCCGCAGCGCGCTCAATCGTAGTGCGCGCGCCGCCCGCGGACGGTCAAGCCGGGTTCCGGCCCGCGCGCAGGCCGCAGAGATGACGGATGTTTGTCGTTCACCCCTTGTGATCCGGCCCGTCACGGGAAAGGGTGTTGACACGGGTGTGACGCCGGTCACGCACGTTGGAGGAGGTCGGACGCCGCACTCGGACGTCAGGGCCGGCCCGCGGGGCGCGGCCCCAGCCACACGCGGGCCTCCGCGGCGAGGCCCGTCCGAGGAGGTAGCCATGGCGGACAAGGGAGGCCACCCGGGAGCCCCCGGCAGGGCACCGGAGGCCGGCGGGTGCGACAAGGTGCGCAACGTCGCGCTGGTCGGCCATTCGGGGGCGGGCAAGACCACGCTCGCGGAGGCACTGCTCGCCGCGACGGGCACGGTGCAGCGGGCGGGAAAGGTGGAGGACGGCACGACCGTCAGCGACTTCGACGAGGTCGAGACGCGCCAGCAGCGCTCGGTCAATCTCGCGCTCGCGCCGTTCCAGTACGGGGACATCAAGGTCAATCTGATCGACACGCCGGGATACGCCGACTTCGTGGGCGACCTGCGCGCGGGGCTGCGCGGCGCCGACGCGGCACTGTTCGTGATCTCGGCGGTGGACGGCATCGACGGGCTGACCCGGATGCTGTGGGAGGAGTGCGCGGCCGTCCAGATGCCGCGCGCGGTCGTCATCACCAAGATCGACCAGCAGCGCGGCGACTTCGACGACGTGGTACTGACCTGCCAGGACGTCTTCGGCGAGGGCGTGCTGCCGCTCTACTTCCCGGCGAGCGACGGCGATGGGCTGAAGGGCCTGATCGGGCTGCTGACGCAGCGCTGCCTCGACTACTCCACCGGGCAGCGCACCGAGTGCATGCCGGACCCGGAGTACCTGGACCAGATCTCCGAACAGCGCGCCTCGCTGATCGAGGGGATCATCCAGGAGAGCGAGGACGAGAGCCTCATGGACCGGTACCTGACCGGTGAGGAGATCGACATCAAGGCGCTCGTCGAGGATCTGGAGACCGCGGTGGCGCGCGGCAGCTTCTACCCGGTGCTGGCCACGTCCGTCCCGCACGGGGACCACCCCGGCCCGGTGATCGGGATGCAGGAACTCCTGGAGGTCATCGCCCAGGGTTTCCCGTCCCCGCTGGAGCACGGGATCCCGTCCGTGACGCCGGTGAAGGGCGGCCCGCCGAAGGAGATCGCCTGCGACGCGGAGGGGCCGCTGGTCGCCGAGGTGATCAAGACGACCTCCGACCCGTACGTCGGACGGATCTCCCTGGTCCGGGTGTTCTCCGGGACGCTGCGCCCCGACACCGTCGTCCACGTCTCCGGGCACGGCATGGAGGACCGCGGCCACGAGGACCACGACGTCGACGAGCGCGTCGGCGCCCTCACCTCCCCGCTCGGCAAGACGCAGCGGACCGTCGCGTCCTGCACGGCGGGCGACATCTGCGCGGTCGCCAAGCTGGCGCGCGCCGAGACCGGCGACACGCTGTCCGACCCGTCCGCGCCGGTGGTGATGGCCCCCTGGTCGATGCCGGACCCGCTGCTGCCCGTCGCCATCCGGGCCAAGTCCAAGGCGGACGAGGACAAGCTCAGCCAGGCCCTCGGGCGGCTCGTCGCCGAGGACCCCACGCTGCGGCTGGAGAACAACGCCGAGACCCGCCAGCTCGTCCTGTGGTGCATGGGCGAGGCCCACGCGGACGTGCTGATCGACCGCCTCCACACCCGCTACGGCGTCGAGGTCGAGCGGATCGGGTTGCGGGTGCCGCTGCGGGAGACGTTCGGTGGAACCGCCAAGGGCCTCGGCCGGCACGTCAAGCAGAGCGGCGGACACGGCCAGTACGGCATCTGCCACATCGATGTGGAGCCGCTGCCGTCCGGCACGGGGTTCGAGTTCGTCGACAAGATCGTCGGTGGAGTCGTGCCGCGGCAGTTCATCCCCTCGGTCGAGAAGGGGCTCCGGCAGCAGATGAGCCGTGGCGTGTCGGCCGGCTACCCGCTCGTCGACATCAAGGTCACCCTGCACGACGGCAAGGCCCACTCGGTGGACTCCTCCGACATGGCCTTCCAGGCCGCCGGCGCCCTGGCGCTCAAGGACGCGGCGGGCGCGGTGCCGATCCTGCTGCTGGAACCGGTCGACGAGATGGCCGTCCTCATCGCCGACGAGTACGTGGGCGCGGTCATGTCCGACCTCACCTCCCGGCGCGGGCGCGTCCTCGGCTCCGAGGCCGTCCCCGGCGGCCGCACCATGATCAAGGCGGAGGTCCCGCAACTGGAGATCATCCGTTACGCGATCGACCTGCGCTCGATGTCCCAGGGCACGGGCACCTTCAACCGCTCCTTCCTCCGCTACGAACCGCTCCCCTCCCACCTGGCCGACAAGGTCGCCGCCGAGTCCAGGGACGACTAGCCCCGCGGACACCAGGCCGGAACGGCCAGGTCCGGCCGGACCCTTCCGGCCTGGTGCTCCACGGCGGAATTCATCCTTTCGACACCCCGGCCTCATCCCAGAGAGTGAGCGCCGATTCGACCCCCGGGGCGATCATCTTCGGACCTCGCCGTGAAATTCTGGCTGGGCTATGGAAGACGCGGGGGAAGATCAGCGGCCCGAGGGGCCCGGGCGCCGCCGAGTGGTCAAGAGGCTCGGCCTCGCCGCCGGCGGCCTGCTCGCGGCCGGCGCCGGGTTCGTCGCCGAGGAGGCATGGCGCGAGCAGGACCCGCCGACGCCCGCGTCGGCTGCCTCCGTGGACTCCTGGCAGCCGCCCGGGCGCCAGGTCGACGTCATCTGGGCCGTCGACACCGCGCGCCGCCTCATCGCGCTCACCTTCGACGACGGCCCGATGGAGCGCTGGACTCCGCAGGCCCTCGACGCGCTGGACGCCGAGAAGGTCCCCGCGACGTTCTTCGTCGTCGGCAGCCGGCTCGTCCGCAACGCCGACCTGGTCAGGGGCCGCCTCGACCGCCACGAGATCGGCAACCACACCTGGCAGCACGACGACCTGTCGAGGATGAGTCACCGCAGCGCCTACCGCTCCATCCACCGCACCCACGAGGCGATCAAGGAGGTCACCGGCCGGGAGCCGCGGCTGCTGCGCCCGCCGTGGGGCCGGCTCGGCGGCACCACGCTGCACGTCGCCGCCGAGCACGGCTACGACATCGCGCTGTGGTCGCTGCTGGTGCAGGACCGCCGCTTCGGGGAGGAGCCGTCCGAACTGGTGGACACGGTCGTCACCAACGCCAGGCCCGGCACGATCCTGCTCGCCCACGACGTCGGCGCGCCGAGCCGCAAGGTCGCCGTCCAGCAGTTGCCCGCCATGATCCAGGGGCTGCGGGCCCGGGGGTTCGAGTTCGTCACGGTGTCGCAGCTCCGGCAGGCGGGGACCCGTGGGGGCGCCGGGTCGACGCGGCCGGTCATCGCGCCGACGCCGCGGAGGCGGCTCTAGGGTGGTGTGATGCACATTCCGGCCCTCCGCCTTGGCGCACGCGCCAGGCTGTGGCGCTCCGCCACGGCGATGGCCGGCATCGCAGCGCTGCTCTGGAGCAGTGCGTACGGAGCCGACGACGACTTCCCGTTCGGGCCCATGACGCAGTTCGCGTTCTCGGTCGACAACGACGGCGGCGAGATCCACTCCCACTGGCTGGAGGCCGACACCGCGGCGGGCACGCACGTGAAGCTGTCCATGGACGCCGTGGGGTCCGGCATGAAGCGCGCCGAGATCGAGGGCCAGATGACCCGGCTCGTCCGCGACCCGTCCCTGTTGCAGGGCATCGCCGACGGGCAGCGCCGGCTGCACCCCCGAGAGCCCCGGCTGACCAGGATCTACATCGTGAAACAGGTCCAGACGTTGAAGCACGGCAAGGTGGTGTCGACCACCAGGACGAACCGCGTCGTCTGGGACGTGCGGTGACCGCCGCCGCGACGCCGGAGGCGCCCGGTCCCGCCCCAGCCCCGGAGCGGGACGCCGAGCCGCGGCGCACGTACTGGGGCCGCTGGTGGTACGGGCCGATGCCGCGGGCCAGGATCGCCTGGCTGCGGATCATCGGATACGTGTTCCTGCCGTTCGACATGCTGCTGCTGACCAGCAGTTCGATGGCGCACGCGCGGCTGCCCGCCGACCTGTACCAGCCGGTTCGGCTGGCGCGCTGGCTGCACCTGCCCGCGCCCACCCCCGGCGCCATGTACACCCTGCTGGTGGTCACCATCGCCGCCGGTCTCGTCGCGGCCACCGGCCGGGTCCTGCCGCGGCTGACCGGCTACGTCACCGCCTGCGGCTACCTGTGGTGGGTCACCATCAGCATGTCGTACGGCAAGGTCGACCACGACCACCTGGCGCTCGTCATCGCGCTGTTCGTGCTGCCGAGCGTCGGGCGCGCCGGAATCGGGGACCGGCGCGGCTGCGAGGCGTCGGCCTGGTCGGTCCGCTGCATCCAGGTCTCGGTGGTCGCCGCCTACTTCCTGTCGGCGTGGGCCAAGGTACGTATCGGCGGATTCCCGGCGTGGCAGAACGGCGCGACCGTCCAGTGGGCGCTGAGCCGCCGCGGAACGCCGTTCGGCCGCAGCTTCATCGAGTACCCGCTGCTGCTGAGGATCAGCCAGTGGTTCATGTTCCTGGCGGAGGCGACCTCGCCCGCACTGCTGTTCCTGCGCGGACGACCGCTCTATCTGCTGGTGCTGTTCTTCGCGGGCTTCCACGCCGTCACGTACGCGCTGATGACGATCCACTTCCTGCCGCACGCGATCTGGTTGGCGGCGTTCCTGCCGCTGGAGCGGCTCACCGGGCTGCTGCCCGAGCGCCTGCGCGGGAGCACCGAGGCACCGGCCACACGGCCGGCGGACGCCCGACAGCCGCTGCCGAGCTGACCGGCCGACGCCCCGCCACCGAGTCGATCAGTCGGCCGCGCCGGGCCGTTGCGCCGCCGGGAGCATGCAGGCGGCGGTACCGCCCGGCATGCGGTGCCGGTTGTTCGCGACGAGCCGGTAGACGACGTGTGCGGCCCAGCTCACCGGCGGAACCCGCATGACCACGCCGAGCGCCCGCCACGGGCCGCCCGCCGCGGTCAGCAGCCGCCCGATCGCCTCCGCACCGCCGCTGACCCGCCCGAGCCGGTCGATCCACAGCACCTCGTGCTCGGCCCGCCCCGCCGTCGTGCCGAGCGCTCCGAGGTCGGCGAACTGGAAGGCGACGACCGTGGCGTCCACGGGCACCCGGCGCTCAAGGAACCGCACCGAGGACGTGCAGAACCCGCAGTCCCCGTCGTACACCAGCACGGGCCGCTCTCGCGTGGTCATGACGTCCCCTCCCCGCCGTCCCTCACACGTCGCTGCTTAATGCGTTCCTGCGTCATAGGTCCTGTCATACGTCCTGTGTCATACGTCCTGGGGCCACGCGTCCGCGAGCAGTTGGCGGGTGTCGCGGAGCAGCTGCGGGAGGACTTTGGTGTGCCCGACGACAGGCATGAAGTTGGTGTCGCCGCCCCAGCGCGGCACCACATGCTGGTGCAGGTGCGCGGCGATGCCCGCGCCCGCCACCAGCCCGAGGTTCATGCCGACGTTGAACCCCTGCGCGCCACTGGCCTTGCGGAGCGCCGAGAGAGCTCGCTGTGTGAACATGGCCAGCTCACGGTATTCCGGCTCGTCCAGGTCGGCGTAGTCGGCGACGTGCCGGTAAGGGACGACCATGAGGTGGCCGGAGTTGTAGGGGTAGAGGTTCAGAACCGCGAACACCGACGTGCCGCGCGCCACGACGAGGCCCTCCGCGTCGGTCATCCTCGGGATCTCGCAGAACGGGCAACCCTCGTCCGCGCCCATCCCGGTCGGCTTGTTCTCACCCTTGATGTAGGCCATCCGATGAGGGGTCCACAGCCGCTGGAAGTTGTCGGGCGCACCCGCGCCGCCCCTCTCCTCCTCGAAGCGGGGGTTGCGTTCGGTCCCGACGGGCTTCTCCGGCTCTGCGCTCAAGGCAGCGGTCTCCTTTTGTTCACGGCCTGACCAGCAGCATAGAGAGGGACACCCGCTGTCCTGTAGCCGGGATCCCCCGCGAGGACGGGGACGCGCCCGCAAATCCCCACTTCCGTGACGTCTCACGGCTCGCTCCGACACCATGGTTCACCTCACCGACCGCAGGGAGCGATCATGACGGACCTCGACAAGGGCCACGCCGGAACCGGTGGGGAGCCACAGACCGAGGCCGGGCCGCTGCCGTTCTTCCCTGGCCCGCCCGGGCTGTCCGGGCCGCTGCCGCCGGCCGCACCGCTCTCCGCCCCTCCCCCGGCCTCCCCGGCACCCGCGCCCCCCTCGACGCCCTCCCACGACACGTCCACGCACAGCGCCTCCTCGTACGCCACGTCCCCCTACCTGACGTCCCCGCACACGACGTCCCCGCACACGGCCTCCCTCCACGGTCCGCCCGCCGCCCCGTCCGCGCACACGCCCGTGTCACCCGCCATGCCGCTCCACGGCGGCGGCCCGCACGCCGAGGGACCAGGGCCGGAGGCGCCCTCCGACGGCGAGGGCGGGGCGCCGACGGACGGCCGCATCACGATCGAGGACGAGGTGATCGAGAAGATCGCCGCGCTGGCCGCGTTGGAAGTGCACGGGGTGGTCGGCCTCGCCGGGCCTCCGGGGGCCGACGAGCGGCGCGGCGCGGGGGGCGTCCGCGTCCGGCTGCACGGGGACGAGGTGACGCTCGACCTCGGCATCGCGGTGGGATACGGCAGTGTGATCATGGAGGTGGCGCGTGTCGTGCAGGCCAACGTCGGACGGGTCGCAGGGCTGATGCTCGGGATGCGGGTCGCGGCGGTCAACGTCGCGGTCGAGGACGTCCGCGTGACCGCCGAGGCCGCTCCCCCTCCTGGTACGAGCGCGTACCAGCCCCCGGCTCAGACGGCGGCGCGGGCGTAGCAGGTCTGCATGGCCACCCCGACCGAGACCGTGGTGACCTTGACCCGCTGGACGAGCCGCGCCGGGACGCCCCCGAAGTGGAAGGTGTGCGGGGCCCCGCCTCGGACGGCCGCCTGCTGGGACTGCGGCGCGTAGCCGCGGAGCGTGAGCTCGGCGCGCACCGCACCGCTGGCGGAAACGGTGATCACGACGTCCACGGCGCCGGCGGCCTCACGGTAGAAGGCCGTCCCCTGGGGGCACCACGTGAGCCCGGTGCCGGAGCCGTTCTGGCCCGGCAGGCGGGGCCCACCGTCCGTGCCGGGCGGGGCTCCGCTCTGCCGGGGCACGGAGGTGGTCGGCGCGACGGGGTCGGAGGCACCGGACGGCACGCCCGGCGCGACCGCCCGCCCGGTGGCGGACGTCGCGCCGGAACCCGAGGCGCCCTGCACCCCGGTGGCGTCCGCGCCGTCACCGCCCGCACGGATCAGCGGCAGGAGGAGGACCACGACGGCCGCCGCCACGAGCAGCAGGGCGGCGCCGTACCCGGCGACCCGGACGAGGACCGGCGGGGCACCGCGTCCCCGCCTCGCGGACTTCATCGGCACCGTCTCCCCGGTCGTGGCAGGTGACCGCCGAGGTTACCAGCCGGTCATATCTGGACGCGCGCCTCGACGGCCTTCACGATCTCCTCGACCGCCTCACCGATCGGGACGGCGTTCTTCTGCTCACCGTTGCGATAGCGGAACGACACCGCGTCCTTGGCGACGTCGTCATCGCCCGCGAGCAGCATGTAGGGGACCTTCTGCTTCTGCGCGTTGCGGATCTTCTTCTGCATCCGGTCGGACGAGGCGTCCACCTCGATCCGGATCCCGCGCTCGCGCAGCCGCTCGGCGACCTTCTCCAGGTGCGGGACGTGCGCGTCGCCGATCGGGATGCCGACGGCCTGCACCGGCGACAGCCACGGCGGCATCGCGCCCGCGTAGTGCTCCAGCAGCACCCCGAAGAACCGCTCGATCGACCCGAACAGCGCCCGGTGGATCATGACGGGCTGCCGGCGGGTACCGTCCGCCGCCTGGTACTCCAGGCCGAATCGCTTGGGCTGGTTGAAGTCGACCTGGATGGTGGACAGCTGCCAGGTCCGGCCGATGGCGTCCTTGGCCTGGACGGAGATCTTCGGTCCGTAGAACGCGGCGCCGCCCGGGTCGGCCACGAGGTCGAGCCCCGACTCGTCGGCGGCCTTGCGGAGCGCCTCGGTCGCCTCCTCCCAGTCGGCGGCCTCACCGATGAACTTGGGCGAGTCGTCGCGGGTGGACAGCTCCAGGTAGAACTCGTCCAGCCCATAGTCGCGCAGGAGGTCCAGGACGAAGGTGAGCAGGTTCTTGAGCTCGGCGCCCATCTGCTCCTTGGTGCAGTAGATGTGCGCGTCGTCCTGGGTCATCCCGCGGACGCGGGTGAGGCCGTGGACGACGCCCGACTTCTCGAACCGGTACACCGAGCCGAACTCGAACAGCCGCAGCGGCAGCTCCCGGTAGGACCGCCCGCGCGCCCGGAAGATCAGGTTGTGCATCGGGCAGTTCATCGGCTTGAGGTAGTAGTCGCCGCCGTCCACCTCCATGGGCGGGAACATGTCGTCCTTGTACCAGCCGAGGTGGCCGGAGACCTCGAACAGGTCTCCCTTGGTGATGTGGGGGGTGTTGACGAACTCATAGCCCCCCGCCTCGTGCCGGCGGCGCGAGTAGTCCTCCATGACGCGGCGGACGACGCCGCCCTTGGGATGGAAGACCGCGAGGCCGCTCCCGATCTCGGTGGGGAAGGAGAACAGGTCGAGCTCGGCGCCGATCCTGCGGTGGTCGCGCTTCTCGGCCTCCTCCAGGAGCCTGAGGTATTCGTCCTGCTTCTCGCGGGACTCCCAGGCGGTGCCGTAGACCCGCTGGAGCTGCGGGTTCTTCTCACTGCCGCGCCAGTAGGCGCCGCCGGTCCGCATCAGCTTGAACGCCGGGATGACCCGGGTGGTCGGCAGGTGCGGGCCCCGGCACAGGTCCTTCCAGCGCAGTTCGCCGGACTTGGCGTCGAGGTTGTCGTAGATGGTCAGCTCGCCGCCGCCGACCTCGACGTCCGCGCCGTCCGCCGCGTCCTGGACGGGCCCCGCGCCCTTGAGGCCGATGAGTTCGAGTTTGTACGGCTCGGCGGCCAGTTCGGCGCGGGCCTCCGCGTCGGAGACGGGGCGCCGGGAGAACCGCTGCCCCTGCTTGACGATCTCCCGCATCCGCTTCTCGATGCGCTTGAGGTCCTCGGGGGTGAACGGCTCGGCGACGTCGAAGTCGTAGTAGAAGCCGTTCTCCACCGGAGGGCCGATGCCGAGCCGGGCCTCCGGGAACAGTTCCTGGACGGCCTGCGCCATCACGTGCGCCGCGGAGTGCCGCATGATGGCCCGGCCGTCGTCCGAGCCGATCTCCACCGGCTCCACGGCGTCGCCGTCGCGCAGCGGTCCGGCGAGGTCGCGCAGCTCGCCGTTGACCCGGGCGGCGATCACGGAGCGGCCGTCGGCGTCCAGCGCCTGCCCCGCGGTCGTGCCGGCGGGCACCACTCGCTCGCTTCCTCCGAGGGTGATGCGCAGATCGGACACGGTGGACACGGGAACTCCTTGTGCTGGTGGTCGGAAAGCCGTGAGGCCCCGGGATCGCTCCCGGGGCCTCAACCGCGTGCAATGTCAGGACATGCGGCCATCGCGCCGGGGTGTGCCCGGCGTCGTCGTCTCCGGTACGGCTCGCATGGTGCCACTCTAGCCGACGTCCGCGCGCACGCGCAGTCCCTTACGAGGGGGTGCCGGGCGCCGCGATGTCGTCCATGTCCTCCAGCTCCCGCCCCTTGGTCTCCGGGACGGCCCGGAAGACGAACAGGAGCGCGAGCGAGGAGAACAGGGCGTAGACGCCGTAGGCGAGGCCGAGGGAAAGCCCCGAGACAGCGGGGAAGGTCGTGGTGATCACCCAGTTGGCGATCCACTGCGCCGCCGCCGCGACCGCCAGTGCCGAGCCCCGGATGACGTTGTTGAACATCTCCCCGAGCATCACCCAGACGACCGGGCCCCACGTCGCGGCGAACGCGAACACGTAGAGGTTTGCGGCCACCAGCGCGACCGGTCCGGCGACGTTACCAAGGTGCGGATCGCCGTCCACGACAGGGGCGGTGGCGAAGCAGACGGTGAGCGTCGCGAGGGTGAGCGCCATCCCGGCGGCGCCGGCGAGCAGCAACGGGCGGCGCCCGATCCGGTCGACCAGCGCGATGGCCACCAGCGTGGACACCACGTTCACCACCGAGTTGATCACGGATGTGAGCATGGCGTCGCTCTCGCTCAGCCCCGCGGCCTGCCACAGGGAGAACGAGTAGTAGAAGATCACGTTGATGCCCACGAACTGCTGGAACACCGACAGCAGGATGCCGATCCACACGATCGGCAGCAGCCCGAACCGGGGGCCGCGCAGGTCCCTCGGCCGGATGGGGCGGTCCCCCGCGATAGACCGGACGATCTCGCCGAGTTTCACCTCGACGTCGCCTCCCATGACCCTCTCGAGCACCTGCCGCGCCCGGGCCACTTCGTGCTTTTTGACCAGGTAGCGCGGCGACTCGGGGAGCGCCTTGGCGATCACGCCGTAGGTGAGGGCGGGCACGATGGTGCTCGCGAACATCCACCGCCATGCGTCGCCACCCCAGGGGAACGTTCCAGTCGCACCGCCGTTGGACGCGCGGGCGATGAGGTAGTCGACCACCAGGGCGGCGAAGATGCCGAGCACGATCGCCATCTGCTGGAGCGAGCCGAGCCGGCCGCGTAGTTCGGCGGGCGCGATCTCGGCGATGTAGGCGGGGGCGATGACGGAGGCCGCGCCGATCGCGACGCCGGCGGCCAGCCGGAAGAAGGTGAGGTCGGCCGCGCTGAAGGCCAGCGCCGAGCCGAGCGAGCTCACCACGAACAGCGCCGAGGCGATCTGCATGACCCGCACACGGCCGATACGGTCGCTCAGAGGACCGGCGAACCAGGCTCCGACCGCGCAGCCCGGCAGCGCGGCCGACACCACGAGGCCCAGCACGAACGAGCCGAGGTGGAACTCATCCTTGAGCGCGCCCACCGTCCCGTTGATCACCGAGGTGTCGTAGCCGAACAGGAATCCACCGAACGCCGCCCCGCTCGCCAGCATGACGGCGGTGGCGGCCGGGCGCGACGGCTGGGGACGCTCCGGAGAGTGACGGCGTCCGCTACTCGCTGTAGTCATGCTGGCAGATACTCGCAGGTGGGAGGAGCATTTGCGAGCAAGCCACCCGGAGGGCCCGAACCCTTTCCCTAGGAGGCCCGGGCGCGGTCAGTCCCGGACGGCGACGCCGATCACGTGGGGGGAGGCGGGATTGGGCAGCCGGCCGGGCGGGAACTCGAACCGGCGTTCGGCGCGGACGGTGAAGCCGCTGCCGGCGATCCACTCGTCCGTGCGACGGGACACGTGGCAGCCCCCGGCGATGAGGGGCCAGGCGAGGTCGGCGCAACGCTGGAACCGGATCTTGCGGGCCGTCCGCCCGCGGACATGCTCGTAGTAGCGCAACTCGCCACCGGGCCGCAGGACGCGCCGCATCTCCGAAAGCGCGCGGACCGGATCGCTCACCGAGCACAGCACCAGCGACGCCACGGCGACGTCGAACGACGCGTCGTCGAGGTCGAGGGACTCGGCGAGCCCAGGACGCACCGACACCGGAACGGACACGCGGCCGGCCGCGTGTGTGGCCATCGCGCGCAGCCGCGGCTCGGGTTCGAGCGCGACCACCTCGGTCACCGTGGCGGGATAGTGCGGGAAGTTCGCCCCGTACCCGGCGCCGACCTCCAGCACCCGGCCGGACGTCCCGTCGAGCAGCTCGGCGCGGTAGGCGTCGCCACCCGCTTTGGCGGAGGCGGCGTCCAGGCGCGGATAGAGCCGAGCGAAGATCGGATGCCTGAGATCGGTCATCCCCGCAGTGTCCGTCTCCCCGCCGATCGCTGCAAGATCGCCCGACGGCTCCGGCAGCCCGCGGCCCTCAGGCGACGGGCGCGGAACGGGCCCCGGATCAGCTCACCAGTCCTCGGCGGACTCGTCCGCCAGTTGGACGAGCCCGCCTGTGGCGTCCAGGTCGTAGCGTCGCATGGACGACAGCGGCGGAGAGTACACGTGGACGCTCACCGCCGGTGCGTCGGAGGTGTTGCGCACGTCGTGCACGTAGTCGGGGCCGAAGGAGCGGGCCTCGCCCGCACCGACGTCACGCGCGGTGCGGACGCGGTGTTCGCGCAGCGTCCCGAGGACGACCGCGAAGGCTCCGGACGAGTCCCCGTGGTCATGGAACCCGGTGGACTGGCCGGGCAGCCAGCTGATCACCCAGACCTCGTGGTCGGCGTCCTGGTGGAGCCGCTCGTACCAGCGCTCCTCGGGGTCGAGCCGGACGCGGTGCAGCCACTGCCCCGCGTCACGGGCGAGGTCGCGGGCGCGCTCGGCCAGCCGTGGCGGCGCGAACGGCGCGCCGCCCGGCGGTTTCGCGGGCGTGCTCGATTCGGTGGTGACGGTCATGCGATCGGCTCCTTGCGATGTGGTCGGCGTCCTGGCGGGCTCAGCGGGACGGCCGGCGACACAGCGCGCTGGCCTGACGGCGCAGGTCGACATGCAGGCGCTCATGGAGACTGGTGAACGTCACACTCCGAGCCTGACTCATATTCCCTACAAAGTCAATCGGGATTGGTCGGATGGCCTCGAAGGCGCCGGTCAGGGCTGATACCCAGGGAGCGGATCGGATCTCACTCCCCGGAGGCAGTCCGTTCCGGTGCCGCGCGTCCTAGGCTCACACTCAAATGAACGAACCATCGCGCTCCGAGTCCAGCGGGCGGGCCAGGCTGGTCAAGGGCATCCGCGCCGCCCTCGTGCCGGGCCACGACGACCCCGCCGTCACCCTGCTGCCGGGGCGGATGCTGCTGCGGGTCCCCATCCTGCTGTTCCTGCTCGCCATGACCATCGGCTTCACCGCCGGATCCATCGCCATCGCGACCCAGGCGTACCACGTCGACACCGGGCTGGCCTGGCCGCTCGGCGTGTTGCAGGCGGCCCCGCTGGTCTTCGCGTCCCGGTGGCCGCTCGCGGCCTGGCGGGTCGCGGCGGTGGGCCTGCTGCTGACGGTCGTGGTCCGGCACGGCGTCGGATTCATGCCGTGGCCGGTCACCGCGATCCTGGCGCTGATCGTCATCCTGTTCTTCGCGGGTGTCGGCTGCGACCGCCAGACCACCCTCGGCGTGGGCGCGGTCACCATCGTCGGGACGCTGGTGCCCGCCGTCCTGTTCGGGATGCCGGGCTGGTTCGGGATGATCCTCGCCGGCATCGTCGTGGTCGCCCTCACCTTCGGCGACGCGGTCGGTGGCCGTCACTCGGCCATCGAGGAACTGCGCAGGCGCGAGGAACAGCACCGCGAGGACCTGGCCCGGCAGGCGGTGCTGGAGGAGCGCGCCCGGATCGCACGCGAACTGCACGACGTGGTGGCGCACCACATGTCGGTGATCGCGATGCAGGCCGAGGCCGCCCCGTACAAGATCCCGGATTTGCCGGACGCGGCGCGCCAGACGTTCGGGGTGGTCCGCGACGCCGCCCGCGAGGCGCTCACCGAGACCCGCCGTGTCGTCGGGCTGCTGCGCTCCGACGACGAGGGCGCCGAACGCGCCCCGCAGCCCGGCCTCGACCGGCTGGACGACCTGGCCGCGACCGCCCGCCGGTACGGCCTGTCGGTCGCCACCGTGATCGTCGGGATGCCGCAACCGCTGGACGCCGGAGTGGACCTGTCGGCGTTCCGCATCGTCCAGGAGTCGCTGAGCAACGCCGCCCGGTACGCGCCGGGTTCGCGCGTGCACGTCGAGATCAAGTACGGGGCGGCCACGCTGACGGTGTCGGTGACCGACGACGGGGCCCGCAGCACGCCGGAGGAGTCGCACGGCGGCGGCCACGGGCTCGTCGGGATGCGCGAGCGCGTGACGATGCTCGGCGGCACCTTGTCGGCGGGCGCGCGCGATGCGGGAGGTTGGGCGGTGGTCGCTGAGCTGCCCTACGGTGACGCGAGCTGATCCCCGGTGCCCGTAGGGTGCTGTCGTGACGATTCGGGTGCTGATCGCCGACGACCAGGTGATGATCCGCGACGGGCTCGCGGCGCTGCTGTCCTCCGACCCCGAGATCGAGGTGATCGGGCAGGCGGGCAACGGCCGGGAGGCGGTGACGATGGCCCGCGAGCTCGACCCGGACGTGATCGTGATGGACATCCGGATGCCGGAGATGGACGGGCTGGCCGCCACCGCCGAGCTGATCGGCGAGCCCGCCGCCGACGCCGACCCCGCCGGGACGCGACCCAAGGTGCTCGTCCTCACGACGTTCGACCTGGACGAGTACGTCTACGAGGCGCTGGGCTCCGGCGCCAGCGGGTTCCTGCTGAAGGACGCCTCGGCGGCCGATCTGGTGAACGGCGTGCGGGTCGTGGCGGCGGGCGATGCGTTGCTGGCGCCCTCCATCACCCGGCGGCTGATCGGTGACTTCGCGCGGCGGCGCCGGCACCAGCGGCCGAGCCCGAAGGCGACCGCCGGGTTGACCCCGCGGGAGCTGGACGTGCTGCGGCTGATCGCGCGTGGGCTGTCCAACGCCGAGATCGCCGGTGAGCTGGTGCTGGCTGAGCAGACGGTCAAGACGCATGTCGGGCACGTGCTGACCAAGCTCACGCTACGCGACCGCACCCAGGCCGTCGTCTACGCCTACGAGAACGGCCTCGTCGGGTAGTACGTCCACACCGGCACGCGGGCTAGCGGGACGGGTCGAGGACGAGCTTGCCCGTGGTACGGCGCGCGCGCAGGTCCTCGTGGGCCTGCCTGGCCTCGGTCAACCCGTACTCACCTCCTCCCACCACCCGCAACCGGCCCTCGGCGGCGAGGCCGAACAGCTCGTCCAACGCGGCGCGCATCACGTCGCCGGGAAGCTGGAAGACGTGCGCGAGCCACATGCCCGCGATCGTGGTGGAGTGCGCCATCAGCGCGGCGGGCCGCACGGGCTCCGGCTCCTGCCGCGACGCCATGCCGTAGAAGGCCAGGCGGCCGAACGGCGCCAGCGCTCGCAGGCTCTGGTCAGTGACCGTGCCGCCCGTCATCTCCAGGACGACGTCGACGCGCCGCCCGCCGTTGGCCTCGATCAGCGCGTCCTTCAGGTCGGGCTCACCCGAATCGACGGCGACGTCCGCTCCGAGTTCCAGGGCGAGGGCGCGTTTGTCCTCGGAGGAGGCGGTGGCGATGATCCGTCCCGCGCCCCAGGCCCGGGCGAGCTGGACGGCGAGGGTCCCGACGCCGCCCGCGGCGGCGTGCACGACGACCGACTCGCCTGGCGCCAGGTGGACGCTGCGCCGCAGCAGGAGCCACGCGGACGCCCCCTGGACGATCATGCCGAGCGCGGTGACGTCGTCGATGGCGTCCGGCACGCCCCAGACGAGCGGGATGGGCGCGACGACCCGCTCGGCGTAGCCGCCCGAGCCGACGAGGGCGACCACCCGGCGGCCGTCGGGAGCGGTACCGACGACCTCTCCGCCGGGGACGAGCGGGAGCACCGCCTCCGCCAGATAGCTGTTCTCGGCCTGGTGGGTGTCGGCGTAGTTGATCCCGGCCCGGGCCACGTCGATGAGCAGGTGCCCGGGCCCGGCGACCGGGTCGGGCAGTTCGGTGACGGCCAGCACCTCGGGACCGCCGAACTCGGTGATCTGGATCGCGCGCATGACTCTCCTGTCGGATGGACGGCTGTTCAGCGGGGCCCGGGGACGCCGCGAAACCGGAACGGCTCGGGTGGGCGGCCGGGCACGGCGTACCAGGCGTCCCCGGTGCCGGCGGCGTCCAGGATCGCCATGAACGCCTCGACGACGTCGCCCACGTCCAGGATCGGGAAGCCGGTCTCCTCCAGTTGCGCCTTCAGGGGGACGAGGATGTCGGTGTCGGCGAAGGAGGGGCACAGCGCGTTCACCCGGATGCCCTCCGCCGCGTGGGCGGGGCCGAGGGCGCGGACGAGCCCGACCACGGCCGCCTTGTTCGCGCCGTAGACCGGGGCGAAGGGGGTGGGAGTGAGCGCGGCCATACTGGCGGTGACGATGATGTCGCCGCCGCCGCGGGCGCGCAGCGCGGGCAGCACGGCGTGCACGCCGAAGCAGACGCCGTCGAGGTTGACGCCCATCGCGTCGCGATAGGCGGCGAGGTCGAAGTCGTCGCCGAGACCGCCGCCATGGGCGACGCCGGCGTTGAGGAAGGCCAGATCGAGCCCGCCGAACCGCTCGACGGCAGCGGCGACCGCGGCCTCACTGTCGGCGGGTTCGCGCACGTCACAGCGGACGAAGGAGCCGCCGAGCGCCGCCGCGAGGGCCTCGCCGGCCCCGGCGTCGATGTCGGCGAGGACGACCCGCGCGCCGGCGCCGGCCAGCCGTCGCGCCGTCGCCGCCCCGATCCCGCGGGCCCCGCCCGTGATCAGCGCGACCTTCCCCGCGCCCTCGAAGGCCGCCATGGGGACCTCCTCTCAAAGTAACTGACCCGTCAGTTACCCTAACGGAATGGACTTCGCTTTGAGCGAGCGGGCCCGGGACCATCTCGGCCGCCTCCAGGACTTCATGGACTCCCATGTCTATCCCGCCGAGCGGGTCTACGCGGACCAGCGGCGCGACCTGCGGGCCGAGGGCCGCGAACACCACGTCCCGCCGGTCGTCGAGGAGCTCAAGGTGGAGGCGCGCAGGCGCGGGCTCTGGAACCTGTTCCTACCCGGCATCGAGGATCCCGCACACGGGCTGAGCGTCACCGACTACGCCTCCCTCGCCGAGGTGACCGGCCGCTCCCCCCTCCTCGCGCCCGAGGCCACCAACTGCGCGGCGCCCGACACCGGGAACATGGAAGTGCTCCACCTCTTCGGCACACCCGAGCAGAAGGCGCGCTGGCTCCGGCCGCTGCTGGACGGCGAGATCCGCAGCGCGTTCGCGATGACCGAACCGGACGTGGCCAGCTCGGACGCCACCAACATCTCCACCCGGATCGAGCGCGACGGCGACCACTACGTTCTCAACGGGCGCAAGTGGTGGATCACCGGGACCGCGGACCCGCGCTGCAAGATCATGATCGTGATGGGCAAGACCGACCCCGAGGGCCACCCGTACCGGCAGCAGTCGATGGTGCTGGTGCCGCTGGACGCGCCGGGGGTCGAGATCGTCCGGCCGTTGCCCGTTTTCGGGTATCAGGACCAGCACGGCCACTGCGAGATCACCTTCACCGACGTCCGCGTCCCGATGGACAACCTCGTCGGCACGGAGGGCGGCGGCTTCGCCATCGCGCAGGCGCGGCTCGGGCCCGGGCGCATCCACCATTGCATGCGCGCGGTCGGGATGGCCGAGCGGGCGCTGGAGCTCATGTGCAGGCGGGCGCTGTCGCGCACGGCGTTCGGCGGGCCGCTGGCCAAGCAGGGCGTGGTGCGGGCGCAGATCGCCGAGTCGCGGATGGCGATCGAGCAGGCCCGGCTGCTCACCCTGAAGACCGCGTGGCTGATCGACGAGCACGGAGTCCAGGCCGCCCGGTCCGAGGTCGCGGCGATCAAGGTGATCGCGCCCCGGATCGCGCTGGACGTCGTCGACAGGGCCATCCAGCTGCACGGCGGCGCCGGCGTCAGCGACGACACCCCGCTCGCCGAGATGTGGGCGGGGCTGCGCACGCTGCGGCTCGCCGACGGACCGGACGAGGTGCACGTCCGCTCCGTCGCCCGCGCCGAGCTCGGCCGGTACCCCGGCGCATGACCGGCCCGATGGGGGACGCGGAGCCCGGCGCCCGGCGGCGGATGCCGCACGCGCAGCGCCGCGAGCACCTGCTCGCGGCGGCGCTCGCCGAGTTCGGCCGGCGCGGATACCACCTGACACAGATGGACCATGTCGCGGAGGCCGCGCAGGTGTCCAAGGCACTGCTCTACCAGCACTTCGACTCCAAGGAGGTGCTGTTCGCCGAGGTGACCGAGTCGATCGTCGCCGAGCTCACCGTACGGCTGAACCTCGCCGTCCTGGCTGAGCAGGGCTCGGTGGAGGGCGTCCGGGCGATGATCCGGGTGCTGTTCGACTACGCCACCGCGGAGCCGGACGCATGGGCCCTGGTGATCCGGCATCTCGACAAACCCGAGGTCGGCCTGGAGCTGCGTGAGCTGCGCGACCGGCTCGGCGCCGCGTTCGCCGGCCTGCTGCTGCGGCGCCGGCGCGCCGACCCGGGCCTGTCGGCGGCGGCGCTGGAGGTGAACGAGCGCCGGGCGCGGCTCCTCGTCCCGCTGATGTACGGGTCGATGCTGTCGATGGTCTCGTGGTGGCTGGAGCATCCCGACACCGAACGCGACCGCGCCGAGCAGATGGCCGTGGAGTTCATCTGGCTCGGCTTGGACCGCCTGCGCACAGGCGAACGCCTCCCACGAGCGTGAGCCCGGCCCGCTCGGATCAGACCCGCCCGAACACGTCGTCGCGGACGAGGTCGAGGGCGCTCAGGACCGCGCCGCGCAGGATGGCGTCGCCCTCGACCAGGCTGGGCCGCACCTCGGTGTCGGCGGGCGAGAGCCCGCCGAGCCGCTCGGCGACCAGGTCGGCGAGCCGCTCCCCGCCCTGGCGTCCGAGCGTGCCGCCGAGGACGACGAGGCCCGGGTCCAGGACGGCGACGAGCGCGAACACGCCCTCGACGATCGGGCCGGCGAGGTCCTCGACCCGGCGTCCCGCGGCGACTCCGGCCTCCATCAGGTGACAGAAGTCGGTGCCGGCGAACCTGAGCAGCCCGACCTCGCCCGCGCCGCCGGACGCGCCGCGTCGCAGCCGCCCGTCCAGGACGACCGCCGCACCGATCCCGTCGTCCAGCCACAGCAGCGCGAAGTCGTCGTGGCCGGCGGCGGCGCCGTCGCGGTGCTCGGCGAGGGCCGCCAGGTTGACCTCGTTCTCCAGGACGACCGGCACGCCGAGGCGGTCCGCGATCGCCGTCTGTAGGTCGGGTCGCGCGCCCCTGAGCCCACCACAGGAGGCCAGCCCGGTGCGGGGGTGGACCATTCCGGGGGCGCCGAGCACGACCGTGTGCGGGACGAGCGGGCCCGCCGCGGCCCGGACCGCCCCGGCGACGAGCGCGGCGAGGTCGGGTTCCGGATCGGGCGGCATCGGGACCGTGACCGAGCCCTCCGCATTCCCGGCGATGTCGGCGATGGACACGTGCACGGCGTCGCGGCGCAGGTCCACGCCCGCCACGTGGGCGCGAGCGGTCACGAGCCCGTAGAGCCGTGCGTTCGGGCCGCGCCGGTCGGCGCCGGCCTCGCCTGTCACCTCGATGAGCCCGTCGGCGCGGAGCCGCTCGATCAGGTCGGAGACCGTCGGCCGCGACAGCCCGGTGAGCGTTCGCAGCTGCGGGGCGGTCAGCGGGCCGCGGTCGAGCAGCAGGTCGAGGGCGAGCCGGTCGTTGATGGCGCGGGCCATCGTCGGAGTGGCGGTCTTCACACCGGACATATTAGTCAGGGTTCCTGCTTGTTATCTCTTTTCATCAGGAAGCCTTCCTGTTAGTTTGCGGGATCATGAGCAACCGCAGCGCCATCAGCATCGCCTTCGCCGTTCACGGGGCCGTGGCCGGAACCCTGGCGACCCGCGTCCCGTGGATCCAGGACCATCTGGGCCTTGGCCCCACCATCCTCGGGATGGCCTTGCTGTGCCCGTCGGTCGGCGCCTTCATCGGGATGCCGATGGCCGGCCGGCTGGCACACCGGCTCGGCGGGCGCACCGCGACCCGCATCCTGCTCGCGGCATGGTGTGCGGTGCTCGCGCTGCCCGCGCTGGCACCGGCGCCCGCCTGGCTGTTCGCGGCGATGCTATTCTACGGCGTCACCTCCGGCATGTGCGACGTCGTGATGAACGCGCACGCGCTGACGCTGGAGCGGCGCCTGCGGCGACCGATCATCTCCGGCCTGCACGGCCTGTGGTGCGTCGGCAGCCTCGCCGCGGGCGGTGTGGGCATCCTCGCCGCGCACGCCGGGATCGACGCCCGGCTGCATCTCGGCACGCTCGCGGTGGTGCTCCTCGCGACGGGGATCGTCGCTGGGCGCGGCCTGCTCCCGGACAGGACCGCCCCCGGCGCGCCCGCCCCGCGCCGTTTCGCCCTCCCGGGCCGGCCCATCCTCGCCATCGGCGCGGTCGGGTTCTGCGCGACCTTCGCCGAGGGCGCCAGTGCCGACTGGGCCGCGGTCTACCTCACCCAGGTCGCGGGCGCGGGCCCCGGCCTCGCCGCCGCCACCTTCACGATCTTCATGTCCTGCATGGCGGCGACGCGCCTCGCCGGCGACCGGCTCATCCGCCGGTTCGGGCCGGTGGTGATCGTACGAGCGGGCGGGGTGCTCGCCGTCGCGGGCGGCGTGCTGGTCGTGGCCGCCCGCACGCCGGCGCCCGGCATCGCCGGGTTCGCGCTGATCGGTGTGGGCACCGCGACGATCGTGCCGTTGGTCTTCGCGGCGGCGAGCAACGCCGGGCCGAGTGCCGGCGAAGGCGTGGCGGGTGTGGCGACGATCACCTATCTGTCGGGCCTGACGGCGCCGGCCATCACCGGCTGGGCCGCCGGCGCCGTGTCCTACCCCGCCGCGTTCGCCATGATCACCGGGGTGGTGTCGCTGATGGCCCTCGCGGCGGGCGCCCTGCGCCCGAGGGCGGGATCCGCTGTAGCGGCCTCCGACGCCGTCCACACCGAGGTCGTCCACACCGACCGGTAAAAACGGTCGATACGGACGAGCCACAACGGACATCAGGCCCCGCGTGGATTCTGAGCCGTAACGATCTCGGCACGGCAGGTTCCCCCGGATGCCGCCCGGGCGTAACGATTGCCGTGTGGCTACTGGCGGGAGTGGCACGGATGCCAATGCCGGGCGCATCGTCGCGCGGCTCAGGACTTGGCACGGAGTCTCGGTAGGACGGGCCGACTGCGGGACGGGCGTCGCGCTGTGCGCGGGACACGGCCAGTTCATGCATCTGCACACCGGCGACGAGGCGGAGCTGTGCCTGACCCGGCCGGTCGTGGAGCGGCTCGGCGGCGCGCTCACCGACTCGGGGCGGGTGCTGATCCGGCCGGGCGGCGACTGGATCTGCGTCCGGCTCGACACGGACTCGGACATGGCGATGGTGGTGTCGCTGGCCAGCGTCGCGATCAAGGCGCACACCCGCCCGCCCACCGGCGGCGGAAGGCGGCTCACGCCGTGCGGCGCCGCGATGCCGCGGCGGGGAACAGCCGGGAGAGCCGAAAGCCCCGATCACCACGATGCGGTGACCGGGGCTCAGGTCCGGATGAGCCCGGGGCCTTAGAGCGGGTAGACGCCCTCGGCCTGCGGGCCCTTCTGTCCCTGGGTGATCTCGAATCCAACGCGCTGGTTCTCGTCCAGGCTGCGGTAGCCGCTGGTGGTGATCGCCGAGTAGTGCACGAACACGTCCGGGCCCCCGCCGTCAGGCGCGATGAACCCGAAGCCCTTCTCGGCGTTGAACCACTTCACGGTGCCTTCTGCCACTTTCCTTCTCCTCTGGGTGACGCTTCACCGGCCGCCGGGCGACGGCCGGGCTGCATAGCGGACTCATCTCGCGTCCGCCGGATCACCCGGGGGAAACGGAGAACGCCCGATGTCTAGAACTTCTGCGGGCGTTTCTTGAGCAAACGTTCGAGACTGCTGGCCAACTGCCTGCCTGACTGCAACGCATCGAACTTACCTCATACGGGGGGCGTCCGGACACCGACACACCGGTTCTCGCCGCGTCCCTCACGCCGAAACGGAGGCAAGGTCCGCGATAGCCTCGGCGGCGCGGTGGCAGTCGTGGAACGTGCAGTACAGCGGGACGGGCGCGAGCCGGACGACGTCGGGCTCGCGGGCGTCGGCGATCACGCCGTGCCGCTCGGCGAGCCGCGCGACCAGGCCGCCCGCGTCGCTGACCCGCAGCGACAGCTGGCAGCCACGCGCCGCCGGATCGGCCGGGGTGAGCGGCTCCGCGCCCCGGACGGCGGCCAGCCGGGACGCGAGGTAGCCGGTGAGACGCTCGCTCCTGGCGCGCAGCGCCTCCATCCCGACTCGGTCGAAGATCTCCAGGGAGGCCAGCACGGGAGCGAGCGCCATGATCGGCGGGTTGGACAGCTGCCAGGCGTCGGCCGAGGCGGGCGGCGCGATGTCGGGCTCCATCCGGAACCGGACGGAGGGGTCGGTGCCCCACCAACCCGCCAGCCGCGGCAGCGAGGCGTCCCGGACGTGCCGCTCGTGGATGAAGCACCCGGCGACGGCCCCGGGCCCGCTGTTGAGGTACTTGTAGGTGCACCAGGCGGCGAAGTCCACGTCCCAGTCGTGCAGGCGCAGCGGGACGTTCCCGGCGGCGTGCGCGAGGTCCCAGCCGACGGCGGCGCCGGCGGCGCGGCCCGCCTTGGTGATCGCGGGCATGTCCATGAGCTGGCCGGTCAGGTAGTTGACGCCGCCGAGCATGAGCAGCGCCACCGTCGCCCCCTCACGTTCGAGGAAGCTGAGGATGTCCTCCGTGCGCAGGTGCTCCTCGCCCGGCCGGGGTCGCAGCCGCACGACGGTCCGCGCCGGGTCCAGCCCGTGGTGGACGGCCTGGCTGGCGACCGCGTAGGAGTCGGACGGGAAGGCCGAGTCCTCGATGACGATGCGGGTGCGGCTCCCGGCGGGCCGGTAGAAGGTCGCCATCATCAGGTGCAGGTTGACCGTCAGCGAGTTCATCGCGACGACCTCGTGCGGCAGGGCGCCGACAAGGCGGGCGGCGGGCTCGCGCAGCAGCTCGTGGTAGGCCACCCAGGGACGGCGCGCCCGGGTGTGGCCCTCGACCGCCAGCCGCGCCCAGTCGTCAAGTTCCTCGCGCAGGAGCCCCGCGACCGTGGCCGGCTGGAGGCCGAGCGAGTTGCCCGCGAAGTAGGCCGCTTCGGGGTGCGGCCCACCCGGCGCCGGTGGGACGAGGAACTCCCCGCGCAGCGTCGGCAGCGGGTCGGTCTCGTCGAGGCGCCGCGCCTCGTCCGCGAAGGTCACCGTGTTTTCGGAGCTCACTGCATACTTCCTTCGGAGGCGACCAGTCCGGCGGGGACGGCTGCGAAGAACGCCTGCGCGTTGCCACCGAGCATCTGGGCGCGTTCGGCGTCGTCCAGCCCCGGGCAGGCCCGGATGGTCTCGCCGGGCTCCTTCTCCCCCAGGGGGAACGGGTAGTCGGTGCCCAGCATCACGCGATCGCTGCCCATCACATCGACGAGCAGCCGGAGCGCGCGCGGGTCGAACACGGCGGAGTCCACGAAGAACCGGTCGGTGTACTGCGATGGCGGACGCGGCGAGTCGGCGCGGACGATGTCACGGTTGCGCCAGGCGTTGTCGGCCCGTCCGAGCAGGAACGCGAAGCTGCCGCCGCCGTGGCAGAAGCACAGCCGCAGCGATTCGGGGAGGCGCTCGAAAGCGCCGGACAGCATCAGCCCGAGGATGCTGAGCTGCGTCTCGGCGGGCATCCCGGACAGCCACGGCAGCATGTGCCCGCGCATCCGGTCGGCGCCGAGCATGTCCCACGGGTGGGCCAGGACGGGCAGGCCGAGGTCGGCGCAGTGCGCGAGGAAGCCGGTGATCCCCGGGTCGTCGAGGTTGCGGTCGCCGACGTGGTTGCCGATGTGGACGCCGCGGTGCCCGGCCGCCGCGGCCCTCGTCGCGACCTCGCAGGCGAGGGCCGGGTCCTGGAGGGGGACCTGGCAGAGCGGGAGCAGCCGGTCCGGCACGTCCGCGCAGAAGGCCAGGATGCGCTCGTTCACCAGGTCGCACCAGTCGGCGGCGCGGACCGGCTCGGCTGCGTACCCGAACATCAGCGGGGTCGACGAGACGGCCTGCACACCGACGCCGGCGGCGTCCATGTCGGCCAGCCGCCGCGCCGGGTCCCACAGCCCTTCCTCGACGGGCCGGTATTCCTCGTCCCCGCTCATCATCATCCCGGCGCCGCCCGCGCCGACGCGCAGCCACGGCTCTCCCGCGCCGGCGAGGACGCGGCCTTCGGCGCGCGTGAACCGGGGAAAGACGTGGGAGTGAACGTCGACGACGGGCCCGGGGCCGGCTGCGGGCATGGATCCGAGGTCAGGCACGGGGTGCCGTCGCGGGGACCATGGACGTCGGCCACTGCTTGCCCGGGTGGACGGCGCCGCAGTCCGGGCACTTGCGGTCGCCGTCGTAGAAGCTCTGGAAGACCGGCGGCAGGTCATCGACGATCGAGCGGACCTGGAGGTCCACGCGGTGCACGAGGTGGTGGCACTCGGGGCAGTACCACTCGAACGCCTCCCGCTGGCCCTCCGGGCGCGGGATCTCCACCACGAGACCGATCGATCCGATCTCGGGCCGCTGCGGTGAGTGCCGGACGTGCGGCGGCAGCAGGAACACATCGCCCTCGTTGATCTGGAGGTCGACCGGCGGACGGCCCTCCTCCTCCATGACGCGCAGGACCATGTTGCCCTTGAGCTGGTAGAAGAACTCCTCCTTCGGGTCGTCGTGGAAGTCGGTGCGCTGGTTCGGCCCCCCGACCACCATGACGATCAGCCCCGCGTCGTCGTACACCTGAACGTTGCCGACCGGCGGTTTGAGAAGGTCGCGATGCTCCTCGATCCACGCGTCGAAGTTGAACGGCCGCCCGAACGACAGCTGCGGCAGGGTCATGCCCCGGCCTCCTTTCCGGTGGTGCGGGCGCCGGGGATGTGGGCCACGCACGCGATCTCGATGAGCAGGTGCGGGTGCGGGAGTTGGTGGACGGCGACGGTGGTCCGGGCGGGCCCGGTCGCATCGAAGTACTCGCCGTAGACCTCGTTGTACCCGCCGAAGTCGTTCATGTTCACCAGGTAGGTGGTGACGTTGACGAGGTCGGCCAGCCCTCCCCCGGCGGCTTCGAGCAGGTCCCCGATGTTCTCGATGACGGCGCGGGTCTGCGCGCGGATGTCGAGGTCGGTGACGCCCATCGCGTCGGCGTCGGCTCCGGCGAACGTCCCGTCGGGGCGGCGCGAGCTCGTCCCGGACACGAACACCAGGTCCCCGGCACGCCTGACGTGCGGGAACCGGCCGCGCGGCCGGGCCTTCCCGGTGACGGTGATCGCCTCGTTCGTCAGATCCCGTCCCATCAGGTGGTCACCTCCACGGCGCCGAGCCCCGCGCCGATGACACGCACATGCGCGTCCTTGGGCAGCGGGACGGCGGCGGTCGCGGCGCCCGCCAGCACGATCCAGCCGGGTTCGAGCCGCATCCCGGCGCCGAGCGCCAGCCGTGCCGCCGCGCGCAGTGACCGGGCCGGATCGCCGAGGATCGCGGCGGACGACCCGGTCTGCGCGGGACGGCCGTCGATCTCCATCAGCAACCCGACATTGGACAGGTCGCGGGGCGCGTGCCAGGCGCCGAAGCCGAACCGCGCGGCGGAGGCGTTGTCGGCGATCACGTCCGGCAGCGTGAACCTGAAGTCCCGGTAGCGGGAGTCGAGCACCTCGAACCCGACCGCGACGCCCGTCACGGCCGACTCCACCTCGGCGACCGAACGGACCTCCCGCCCGATGAGGTAGGCGATCTCCGGCTCGATCCGCGGGTGGATGAGGGCCGAGAGGTCGACCGACGACTCGGCGAGCATCGCGTCGGTGAGCAGGCCCCAGATGACGTCGTCCACACCCATCTGGATCATCTTGGCGCGGCTGGTGAAGCCCATCTTGACGCCCGCGAGCCGCTCCCCCCGGCGGCGCCGTCGCTCGATGACCGCGCGCTGCACCGCATAGGCGGTGGACACGTCGAAGGGGGACGCGTCGGTGAGCGGGGGGATCGCCCGCACGTCCCGGGCGGCCTCGTCCAGCCTCGTCGCCAGGTCCCGCACGTCCACCATCAGGACTCCTCCTTGCCGAACGCGACGCGGACGTCGCCGAGGCCGTCGATGCGCGCCTCGAACACGTCGCCGGGGGCCGCGGGCACCACCGGGCCGAGCGCGCCCGTGAGCACGGTGTCACCCGCCCGCAGCGGGCGGCCGAGCCGGGCGAGCGTGTCGGCGAGCCACAGCGCCGCGTTCAGCGGATGGCCGAGGCACGCGGCGCCGTTACCGGTGGACAGTTGCTCGCCGCGGCGCTCCAAGACCATCCCGCACAGCCGCAGGTCCACGTCCGCGAGCCGGACGGGCCTGGTGCCGAGGACGTACATGCCCGAGGAGGCGTTGTCGGCGACCGTGTCGGCAAGGGTGATGTCCCAGTCGCGGACGCGGCTGCCGACGACCTCGATGGCGGGCAGCGCGAACGCGGTCGCGCGGATCAGGTCGGCGACGGTGTGCCGCTCGTGCGGCAGATCACCGTCCAGGACGAGCGCGACCTCGGCCTCCGCGCGCGGCTGCAGGACGGCGCCCGGCGGGATCTCCGCCCCGTCCGGGACGGCCATGTCGGCGAACAGCATCCCGAAGTCGGGGCTGGTGACACCGAGCTGGTCCTGCACGGCCGGCGACGTCAGGCCGATCTTGCGGCCGGTGAGGCGGCGGCCGTCGCGCAGCCAGCGCTCGGTCAGCCGGTCCTGGACGGCGTAGGCGTCGTCCGCGGAGGTGATCAGGTCACGGACGGGCGCGCACGGCACGCCCGAGGCGTGGGCGCCGAGAAGGCGTTCGGCGGCGGCGTCGATGCCGGTGGGGTCGCTGCTGGAAGGATCGGTCACGGGTCCGCTCTCAGATCTGGATGCACACGTTGACGGGTTCGGAGAAGAAGTCCAGGGAGTACTCTCCCCCCTCGCGCCCGATGCCGGACGCCTTGACGCCGCCGAACGGTGTCCGCAGATCGCGCAGGTTCCAGCAGTTCACCCAGACGATCCCGGTCTGCACGCGCGGCGCGACCCGGTGCGCCCGGGACAGGTCGCGGGTCCAGACGGTGGACGCCAGGCCGTAGGGGCTGTCGTTGGCGAGCCGGAGTGCCTCGTCCTCGGTGTCGAAGGGGGCCACGTGGCAGACGGGCCCGAAGATCTCCTCGCGGACGGTCCGGGCCGTCTCGGGCAGCCCGGTGAGCACGGTGGGCTCGACGTAGAAGCCGCCGTCCCGCGCGTCCCCGAAGGAGGGGACGCCGCCTCCGGCCACGACCTCGGCGCCCTCCTCGCGAGCGAGCCGGTAGTAGGACAGGACCTTGTCACGGTGCTCGGCCGAGATCATCGGGCCGTAGCCGTCCAGCGCCCGCGCACGCTCGGCGAGCCTGGCGACGAACTCCTCGAAGACCGGCCGTTCGACGTAGACGCGTTCGGTGCACAGGCAGATCTGCCCGGAGTGGGTGAACGAGGAGCGGACGGTGCCGTCGACGGCCGCGTCGAGGTCGGCGTCGGCGAAGACCAGCGCGGGGTTCTTGCCGCCGAGCTCGAACGAGACGGGGGTGACGTGGTCGGCGGCATTACGCATGATGGCCGCGCCGGTGGCCGACTCGCCGGTGAAGGCGATGGCGTCCACGCCCGGGTGCCCGGTCAGGAACTCGCCCGCCGCGCCCGCGCCGTGCCCGTGCACGAGGTTGAACGCGCCGGACGGCAGCCCGGCCTGGTCGATCACCTGGGCGAGCAGCGTCGCGGTCAAGGGCGTCTCCTCCGACGGCTTGGCCACGACGGCGTTCCCGGCCGCGAGGGCCGGGGCGACCTTCCAGGTCAGCAGCAGCAGCGGGAGGTTCCAGGGCGAGATGACCGCGACCACCCCGAGGGGGCGGCGGACGGTGTAGTTGAGCGCCTGCCCGGCCCCGGCGCTCCAGCCCGGGATCTGCGTCGTGTAGGCCCGTTCGGGCCGCCCGTACAGCAGCTCGGCATAGGCGCGGAAGTTGCCGATGGCGCGGGGAATGTCGACGGTGGAGGCCAGCTCGCGGGGCTTGCCGGTGTCGGCGACCTCCGCGTCGACGAACTCCTCGAACCGCGCCTGGATGCCGTCGGCGATCCGGCGCAGGGTGGCTGCGCGCTCCTCGACGCCCGTCGCGCCCCAGGGGCCGACGAGCGCGGCCTGGGCGGCCGTCACGGCGTCGTCGACGACCTCGCGGGTGGCCTCGGGGACGGCGCCCATCTCGGTGCCGTCGGCCGGCGCGACGAGAGGGAAGGCCGGACCGTCCGAACGGAAGACCCCGCCGACGTAGTGCTCAGCCTTCATCCCGTTTCCTCCACCCCGTGATCTGCCCGGACACCTGCGATCCTGCGCCACCCCAGCTATGCCTGGCAAATACCAAATCCCCCTGTTGCTATCACCAGACTGTGATAGGAAGGGGGCATGCGCGCGATCGACCTGCTCAACGGGCGGCTGAAGCTGCGACACCTCGTCCTGGTCGCGGCCATCGCCGACCAGGGCAGCGTCCTGCGGGCGGCCGAGCATCTCCATCTGGCCCAGCCCGCGGTGACGCGCAGCCTGCGCGAGGTGGAGGCGCTCCTCGGCGTGGAGCTGTTCACCCGCGGCCCCCGCGGCGTGACGCCGACGTTGTTCGGGGACGCGTTCCTCGAACACGCCCGCGCCGTCCTCGCCGAGCTGCGCCGTGCGGGCGAACGGATCTCCGGGCTCGCCGACGGCGAGGTCGGCACGGTCACGATCGGCACGCTCCTCGCGGGATCCAACGTGCTGCTCCCCCGCGCCATCGCCGCGCTGAAGAAGGACCGCCCCGGCATCACCGTGATCGTCCAGGAGGCCACGTTCGACGCGCAGGTCCCGCGACTGCTGGACGGGGAGATCGACCTGATCCTCGGGCGCCTCAACCCGATCGGCGACCTGCGGGGCCTGCGCCAGATCACCCTCTACGGCGAGCCCGTCCGCCTCGTCGCCCGCCACGACCACCCGGCGCGGACGCGGCCGGGCTTGAGCCTGGCCGACCTGCTCGACTACCCGTGGGTGCTGCCCCTGGAGCAGACGGCGTTGCGCACGGAGTTGGAGCAGCTCTTCCGCGCCGAGGGTCTCGTGCCGCCGGGGAACCTGGTGGAGTGCACCTCGGTCCTGACCGTCCGCACCCTGGTCCGCGACACTGACATGATCGCCGCACTGCCCGAGCTGGTGGCGCGGACCGACACCGGCATCGCGCCCCTTCCGGTTCCGCTGGAGACCGTCCGCCGCCAGGTGGGCGTCACCCTGCCGGCGCACCGGTCGCCGACCCCGTCCGCCCGGTTGATGCTCGACCACCTGCGCGGCGAGGCGGCCGAGATCAGCGATCTGGTGGCGGGCTGATCAGCGGGACCGGCCGATCAGCGCGAGCAGCGCCCGGAAGGCGGCCGACCCCGGATCGGCGAGATCGAGGACGACATCGAAATGGTCGCGGTCCGGCACCACCATCAGGTCGCCCGCGTTCCAGTGCGGCTGGAATCGCCGCGACTGTTCCAGGAACCCGGCGCCGTCGTGCTCGGCGACAGCGATCACGGCGGGGCACCGGCGCCGCGCGGGAAGCAGCGCCGGGCTCAGCGCGGCCGCACGGCCGACGTCCAGTCCCACCCACTGGTTGACGTACACGCGGGTCAGCGGACGGATATCGAACAGCCCGCTGAACGGCATGGCCGCCTTAACCACGTCCTCGGGCAGGCCGAGCGGCCCCTGCCATCCGCCGACCATCGTCATCCCCGTCAGGTGGCCGCCCGCCGAGCTGCCGCCGACGACGATGCGGTCCGGGTCGAGGCCGTGCTCGCGGCCGTGGCGGTGGACCCACGCGATCGACGCCCGGACCTGCCGGACGATCTCCTCCAGCGTGGCCCCGGGCGCGAGGGTGTAGTCGGGCACGACGGTGGCCACACCCCGCTCGTGCAGGGCCCGGGCCATGAAGGACGACTCGTGCCGCGACAGCGCGACCCAGTAGCCGCCGTGAAGGTAGACGAACGCGGGCCGGAGAGCGGTCCCCTCCACGCCCCACACGTCCAGGCGTTCCCCGCTCGCCTCGTCGTAGACGATCCCGGGACGTCCGGGCAGCCCGTCGACGGCCCGCGCGGACTCCGCGCGGTACCGCTGCATGTGCCGGTCGAACAGCTCGGGCCCGGCCTTGCGGCGCACGTTGTAGGCGACGTCCAACTGCTCGTCGCCCCACTCCCTGCCCGGCCAGTCATCAAGATCGACGGTCTCCACGCGCATCCTTCCGGTCGGTGACCAGCCTCCCGCCACCGGGCGCCACGATCAAATACCGATCCGGCCGGCCGCTATCACAGCCGGGCTATGCCCCCGCGCTTCCGCGGAGCCTCGTCCCATAGCGGCTCGTCCGCCTGGTGGACGCGGCCGTCCGCGCCGAAGACCAGATAGCGGTCGAGGTCGGCGGCGAACCAGCGATCGTGGGTGACGGCCAGGACCGTCCCAGAGTAGGACGCCAGAACCTCCTGCAGCGCCTCGGCGCTCGCCAGGTCGAGGTTGTCGGTGGGCTCGTCGAGCAGCAGGAGCGTCGCGCCCGAGAGCTCCAACAGGAGGATCTGGAGCCGGGCCTGCTGACCGCCCGAGAGCGTCTCGAACGGGCGGGATCCGGCGGGAGCCAGTTCGTAGCGCGCGAGGGCGGCCATGGCGTCGTTGCGGGACAGCGCGTACTCCGACATCACGATCTCGACGGGGGAACGGCCGTGCAGGTCCGGGCGTGCATGGGTCTGGACGAAGTGGCCCGGGACGACCCTCGCCCCCAGGTGGAAGGCTCCGCCGTGCAGGACGTCGTCACCGGCCAGCAGGCGCAGAAACGTCGACTCGCCCGAGCCGTTCGAACCCAGCACCCCGACGCGCTCCCCGAACCAGACCTCGGTGCCGAAGGGGCGCGTAAGGCCGGTCAGCTCCAGCGAGTCGCAGGTCAGAGCACGCTTGCCCGTCCTGCCACCGCGCAGGCGCAACCGCACTGGTGTCGGGCTGGCGCGCCGCGATGCTCCGCCATCCGTGGTCGGCGTCCGTCCTCGGCGGGCGGCCCCTCCTCGGCCCGAACGTCCTCGCCCGCACCGAATTCCTGTTCGCGTCCCTCGCCACGCTGGGCCTGAGCGGCCCGCGACTCGCCGCCACCGCGTACGCGCTGGCCAACTACGTCATCGGATCGGCGCTGATGGAGGTCGGCGCACGCGGCGGCGAGGCGACCGCGCAGGAGCCCGCGGCGGGCTACCTGGAGCGCAACCGGGACCGGTATCCGAGCCTCGCCGAGCACGGCCATCTCGACGGGCTCGACTGGGATGCGGCGTTCGTCCAGGGCCTCGGGCACCTGCTGGACGGGATCGCCGGAACGCTGCCGCGATCCGGGGAGACGGTCAGGAGTTGAGGTAGGCCAGGACGGCGAGGACGCGGCGGTGCCCGCTGTCGCTGGGCGGCAGGCCGAGCTTGGCGAACACCGCGCCGATGTGCTTGCTGACCGAGCGTTCGGTGATCACCAGTGTGGTGGCGATGGTGGCGTTGTCCAGGCCCTGCGCCATGAGCGCGAGCACCTCCCGCTCGCGGGGTGTGAGCGCCTGGAGGGGGTCGCGGCGGGCGGTCATCAGCTGGGAGACGACCTCGGGGTCCAGCGCGGTGCCGCCGGCGGCGACGCGCGTGAGGGCGTCCAGGAACTCATCGACCCGGCTCACCCGGTCCTTGAGCAGGTAGCCGACGCCTTCGGCGCCCCCGGCGAGCAGTTCGGCGGCGTAGGTCTCCTCGACGTACTGCGACAGCACGAGCAGCGGCAGCCCCGGCAGCCGCTTGCGGGCCTCGACGGCGGCGCGCAGCCCCTCGTCGCGGAAGCCGGGCGGGAGCCGGACGTCGAGCACGGCGGCGTCGGGACGGTGCTCCAGCAGCGCGGGCAGCACGGCCGGCCCGGTGTCGGCCACGGCCACGACCTCATGCCCGTCCGAGGACAGCAGCAGGACCAGACCCTCGCGCAGCAGAACGTTGTCCTCGGCGATCACGATCCGCACGGCAGGGCCACCTCAAGCGTCGTGCCTCCCCCGTCGGGGCTGTCGATGCGGGTGACGCCGTCGAGCGCCGCCACCCGGCGGCGGATGCCCGCGAGCCCGCTGCCGCGGCCGGCGTCGGCCCCGCCCTTCCCATCATCTCGCACCACGATGCTCAGCAGGGCCCCGTCTCGGCGGACGGTGACCCACGCGCGGGCCGCACCGCTGTGCTTGGCGACGTTGGTGAGGGCCTCGGCGACGACGAAGTAGGCGGCGGCCTCGACGGCGGCGGGCGCCCGGGCGTCCGTGAGGTCCATCTCGACCGGGATCGGCCGCCCCGCCGCCAGCGCGCGGAGCGCCCCGGCGAGGCCCCGGTCGGACAGGATCGGCGGGTAGATCCCGCGGATCACCGTGCGCAGCTGGGTGAGGGCCTCCTCCACACCCTCCCTGGCCTCCAGGAACAGGGTCCGTGCGGCGTCCGGTTCGGCGTCGAAGCGACGGTCGGCGAGTCCGAGCCGCAGCGCCGCCGCGACGAGCTGCGCCTGCGTCCCGTCGTGCAGATCCCGCTCGATGCGGCGCAGCTCGGCGCCGTGCGCCTCCAGGGCCTCTGCCCGGGTCTCGGTCAGCTGCTCGACCCGCTCGGTCAGGCTGGAGCGGCGGGTGGGGCCCAGCAGCACCTCGGCCAGCCTCGCCTGCCAGCGCGCGAGCCGCGGCACCAGCCACAGCAGGAGGAACACGTCCAGGGCAACCTGAAGGAAAGGCAGGGTCAGCGCCTTGGGCCAGCTGTCCAGGGTCACGAACGCCGACTGGGACCCCTCCGGCGCAGCCCACCACCACAGCGGCTGCGAGAACGAGAACGGGATCGCCGGCCACAGCCCGACCGCGAAGACCCCCGCCACCAGCCCCAGGACCCCGTGCACCCCGATCCACGCCACGTCCCGCCACAGCGCCGGGGACCACATCAGCCGGCGCGCCTCGTCCGACTTCGCGTCCCCCAGCTCCCGGTACGGCACGGGGATCTCATGCCCCAGCAGACGGGCCGCGCGACGCCGCTCAAGGTTCGCGAGCGCGCGCAGCGGCTTCACCGCGTACGGCAGCCACGGCAGCGTGATCACCAGCAGCGCCAGGAATACCAGCACGGGGCCGATCCCCAGCAGGGCGGGCACGGCGGTGAGCAACCCGGTCAGAAGGTAGCGGGTCGCCTCTGCGCTGCGTCTCAATGCCCTGGTCATGTCTCCTCGAACCACACGGTAGGGGAAGCCGTGGCGCCGCGCACCGGGGCCCGCCCCCAGGACGTCGGTGGAGCGGACTACACCCGCTTTGCAACGGTGCGTGACCGAAGGCGGCGGCTCGCCCCCAGGGAACGCCGGGCGCCGTTACCATCTCGGAGTGCCAAGATCCCGTTGGCATGCTCTGTACCGGAACGGCGTGAAATGGATGACCTAGAGGTCCGGCGGCACCTGCCGGACAATCTGCCGCAGCTGTTCGCCGGCGACGGGGACGACCCCGCCGGGCGGACGCTGTCGGTGCCGCTGCCCGAGGGGGACGTGGTGTGGCCCGACCCCGGTTACCCCCAGCGCCAGCTGCTGCTGCGCCCTGCGTTCTGGCTGAGCGATGAGCCGGTCCACGGCGAGCTGTGGGGACGGCTGCGCGCCGAGCACCCCCGGTCCGGGCTGTGGCCGCTGCTGATGGACGAGACCGACCAGCCGTGGGCGGCCGGGCAGATCGCCCCCGAGCCGGTGGCCGAGGTCGGCAACTACGCCCCCCACGCGTTCATGTACGAGGTGTGGGCCGACTGGGCGGAGCAGGCCGCGGCCGAGGACCACCGCGACCTGGCCCCCTTCGGTCGGCACTGCCCCGGGCCCGCCGCACCTGGCCACCCGGTGGACGACCCGGACGCGATGGCCGACCGCCACGCCCGCACGCTCGGCGCGCGTAGACCCTCGCTCGGGCTCGCCGCCGTGGAGCGCGGCGCGGACGCGCTCGCCGCCGTCGGCTGGCAGGGCGCCCTCAACCACAACGAGTGGACGGCGCCGCTCGCGGCCGTCGTCCGCAGCTGGGAGGAGCGCTTCGGTGCGCGCGTGGTCGGGCTCGGCTTCAACACCCTGGAGCTCAGCGTCTCCGCGCCGCCGGTGACGACCCGGCACGCCGTCCACGTCGCGGCCGAGCACTGGGCGTTCTGCCCCGACATCCTCTTTCAGGGACCAGGTACCCTCGCCGGTTACGCCGAGGAGATCCGCGGCAAGACCTGGTGGTCGTTCTGGTGGGACTGACCAGGCCGGGGCGGGCCCTGCCCGCGATCGTCGCGGCGGCCCTCACCGTCACCCTCGGCACCGACGTCGCCGTGATCTTCGCGCGGCGTCCGGCGGAGCGCGCCCGGAACCTCGTGTCGGTGCCGGACGGTGCGGCGCCCGCGCCGCCCGCCGTCGCGCCGCTGACCCGCCGCTACACCCCGCACCTGCTGATCGCCGGTACCGCGCCGCTGCCGTCTTCGGCCGTCGAGCGCGCCCGGCGGCTGAAGGGCGTCGCGGGGGCGACGGTCGTCGACGCGGCCCTCGCCCGGGTCGGCGGGCGGCGGGTCGGGCTGCTCGGCGTCGACCCGTCCACGTTCCGGGCGTTCGCGCCGCCGCGGACCGCCGAGTCGGACGGACTGTGGCAGACGATCGCCACCGGCGGGCTCGCCGTCTCCTTCGACCTCGGCGAGGACGGGGCGCTGCCCCTCGGAGGGGTCGTGCAGGCGGGCTCCAGCGCGCATCCGGGACGGTTGCGGGTCGGCGCCTATGCCTCGATGGGCATCGGCGACGTCGACGCGGTGGTCTCGCGCGCGCAGGCCCGCACGCTCGGCCTGCCGGACGGCAACGGGCTCGTCCTCAGTGCCCCGAGGACCGACGTCGGACGGCTGACCGGGCAGCTCAGGCGGATCCTGCCGCGCGGCACGAAGGTGGCGCAGCTGAACAGGCGGTCACCCCCGCTTGAGACCGGGGGCGGTCCCCAGGTGACGGGCCGCCCGGACGGCGCACAGGGCATCCGCTCGCCGATCACCGGGAACACGATGACGCCGACGATGCGGACCGTCCTGCTGGAGATCAACGGAATGTTCGGGCCGTTTCCGGCGATCGGCTGCCACCGCTCGGACGCCGATGCGCAGGACCACGGCGAGGGCCGGGCCTGCGACTTCATGGAGGGCACCGGGGGCCTTATGCCGAGTGCGGGCGCGCAGCGGCACGGCGACCAGGTCGCCCAGTACACGATCACCAACGCGCGGCGGCTCGGGATCTCCTACGTCATCTGGAAGCAGCACATCTGGAACGTGCGCGGCGGCGGTTGGCGCCCGATGGCCGACCGCGGCGGCATCACCGCCAACCACTACGACCACGTGCACATCTCGGTGCTGCGCTGAGGTCCGCCGATGCCGCGCCGGCGCCCGCTCAGGGCGTGGCCAGCTGGCACCAGACGACCTTGCCGCCGCTGGTGCGGCGGACGCCCCACCGCTCCGCGAGCCTGCCGACCACGTGCAGGCCGCGGCCCGTCTCCAGCATGTCGTGCTCCTCCTGGTGGCGGATCCGGGGGCGGCCGTCGGAGCGGTCGAACACCTCGCACACCAGCCCGCCCTCTCGGACGAGCCGGAGCGTGATACGGCCGCCCGCGTGCCGGATCGCGTTGGTGACCAGCTCGGAGACCAGCAGGACCGTGGTGTCGGCCATCTCCCCCAGACCCCAGCGGCCGAGCCGGTCGCGCACGAGCCCGCGCGCCCGCCGCACGGCCGCCGGCTCGGCGGGCAGGTCCCAGGACGCATGGTGGTCGGACGGGATGCGCCGCAGCCGCGCCACCAGCATCGCGATGTCGTCGCGGTGCTGGTCGTCATAGACGCCGTCCAGGGCGGCCTGGCACAGCTCCTCCAGCGGACGGGCGGCGGCGTTGAGCCCGAACGTCTGCTGGAGGCGGGCGAGACCGTCGTCGATGTCGCGGGCCCGGTTCTCCACCAGCCCGTCGGTGTACAGGAACAGCAGTGTCCCGTCCTCGACGGTGAACTCGCGGCTGACGATGGGCCCGTCGCCGACCCCGAGCGGCGGCGCGGGCGGCACGTCCAGGTAGTCCGAGTCGGCCCCGGGCGGCGCGATCAGCGGTGGCAGGTGCCCGGCGCTGGCGACCTCGCAGCGGCCGCTGACCGCGTCGTAGACCACGTACGCGCAGGTGGCGAAGTGCGGCTCGCGCTCGCCGAGCGTCCGCATCAGCGAGTCCAGCCGCTCCAGCGCCTCCGCGGGCGGCAACTCCAGTCCGGCGAGGGTGTGGATGGCGGTGCGGAGCCGCCCCATGGTGACCGCGGCCTTGACGCCGTGCCCGGCCACGTCCCCGACGACGAGGGCGACCCGCGCGCCGGGCAGGGCGATCGACTCGTACCAGTCGCCGCCGACCTCGATGAGCCGGCTGCCCGGCAGGTAACGGTGGTGCACCTCGACCGGCGACGGCGCCGACAGCCCGGTCGGCAGCAGGCTGCGCTGGAGGGTGAGCGCGGTCGCCCGCTCCCGCGAGTACTGCCGGGCGCTCTCGACGAAGATGGACGCGCGGCTGGCGAACTCCATTCCGATCTCGACGTCGTAGGCGTCGAACGGGCGGTGCGCGACGCTGCGGGTGCACACGAAGAAGCCGAGCACGGCCGCGGCGGAGGTGATCGGCAGCAGCAGCATCGAGGCGCCCTTGAGCAGGTCGGCGACCGGCGGGCGGCGCCAGGCGGCGGCGATCCGGGCCGCGCCGTCGCCGCCGAGGCCCACCAGCACCGGCTCCCCCGTCTCCATGCACCGCGCGTACGGGGTGCCGGCCGGATAGACGAGCGCCTCACCGGTGGGGAACGTCGCGTCCCAGGCGGGATCACCGTCGTCGAAGCCGAGGGCCATCCGGCGCAGGAGCAGCGCCCCCTCGGGTCCGACGGGCGGCTCGTCGGCGTCCACCAGGCTCTCCAGCAACAGCAGCGCTCCGGAGTTGCAGAAGTGCGGGATGAGCACGTCCATCAGGCCGCGCGCGAGCAGATCCAGATCGAGCGTGGAGCCGATGCGGGGCAGCGCGTCGTCCAGGAGAGCGCGGCGGATCACCGCCGGGTCGACGAACCGGTCGGCGAGCGGCACCGGGACGCGCACGACGGCGAGCGCCGCGAGACCGGGCGAGCCGCCGCTCATCGGGTGCACGGTGACGACGGCGTCCAGCGTCGCGCCCGCCGGGGTCTCCACGGCGAGCATGGCGGTGCGCTCCCGCCCGGCCGTCAGCGCCTCCAGCAGCGGCTTGCGCGCACCGGCGATCACCTCGTCGAGGTGGGCGCCGTGCAGCCCGTCCGGTTTCGGAGACAGAACGGCGGCGGCGTTACGGTCGAACTGGAGTATTCTCCCCGACGAATCCATGCCGAGAATAAGAATTCGGGTGGACGACTCCATCGCTCGATTATGGGACATGGAGCGTCTCCATGAGGTCGATACGGCGGGGGAAACCCATCCGCAACCCCGATCCCGTGGGGGCTGTAGGGGGCCGGCCGATATCGGGCCAGGTAAGCGGAATTCCTCACCCTCGGCACGGGGAAATCATTCCAGATCATACTGTCAGGGTTTCCCGAACACCTGCGGCGGCGGCACGGGTGCGGTGATCTCCTCACCGTCGTGCAACGGCGCCGCGCCGGCGCAGAACGCGGTCAGGTCGTGGCCGTCCACCAGCCGGGCCCGCGTGAGGCCGCCCGCCGCGCGCCGGGTCAGCTCGGAGGCCGGCAGTGGCTCGCGCGACGCCGCGACGATGAGGTTGCCGAACCGGCGGCCGCGCAGCACGCCCGGGTCGCCCATCAGCAGCGTGTGCGGGAACACCGACCGCACGGTCGCCGCGACCCGCCGCGCGAACGGAAGGCGGAACCCGTCGGCGACGTTGACCAGGTAGGTGCCGCGGGGGCGCAGCACTCGCGCGACGTCCTGGACGAACTCACGGGTGGCCAGCTCGACCGGCATGGACGCCTCGGCGAACGCGTCCATCACGACCAGGTCGTCCGCCTCGTCTGCGACCGCGGCGACGCCGGTGCGGCCGTCGGTGATGCGGATCTTCAGGCCGGGGACGTTCTTGACCGGCAACTGCTCTCGCACGAGTTGCACCAGGTCTCCGTCCGGCTCCAGCACCACTTGCCGGGAGCCCGGACGGGTCGCGGCGATGTAGCGCGGCAGCGTGCATCCGGCGCCGCCGACGTGCACGGCGTCGAACGCCTCGCCGACCAGGCCGAGCTCGTCCACGACATCGCCCATCAGCCGCATGTACTCGAAATCGAGGTAGGTGGGGTCGGTGAGGTCCACGTACGACTGGGGGACCCCGCCGACGAGCAGCATCCACCCGCCGTCCCGGTCGGCGTCCCGCAGGAGCTCGGCCTCCCCTCCGGCGATCCGGTACCGGTCCGGCTGGGGGTCCCGCCTGCCCTTGCGCGCCATCCCCCCACCCTACGGACCCCCCTCCGCATCAGGGCCGGCGCGTGCCCCGCCACGGCTGAGCGGTACCGGCCGCGCTCAGCCCAGCTCGGTGAGGGCCTCCTCCTCGGCGGCGAAGTGACAGGCGCTCGGGTGGGCGGAGCCGTCCCGCGGCCGCAGGGGCGGCTCCTCTCCTGCGCACACGTCCTGTGCCTTCCAGCAGCGGGTACGGAACCGGCAGCCGGACGGCGGGTCCAGCGGCGACGGCGGCTCCCCCACCAGCCGGATCTGCCCCGACAGGCCGGGCGCGTCCGGATCGGGCACCGGGACGGCGGACAGCAGGGCCTGCGTGTACGGGTGGGTCGGATGGTCGTAGATCCGCGTCTGGTCGCCGGTCTCCACGACCTTGCCGAGATACATGACGGCGACGCGGTCGGAGATATGGCGCACCGCGGCGAGGTCGTGCGCGATGAACACGTAGGCCAGGCCGAGTTCCCGCTGGAGCTCGGCGAGCAGGTTCATCACCTGGGCCTGGACGGAGACGTCCAGCGCCGACACCGGCTCATCGCAGACGATCACGTCGGGGCGCAGCGCGAGGGCCCGGGCGATCCCGACGCGCTGGCGCTGCCCGCCGGAGAACTGGTGCGGGTACCGGTTGACATGCCCTGGGTCGAGACCGACGAGTTCGAGCAGTTCGCGGACGCGCGCACGCCGCTCCGTCCGGGGTGCCACCTCCGGATGGATCGCGAACGGCTCACCCACGATGTCGCCTACGGTCATCCGGGGGTTCAGGGACGAGTACGGGTCCTGCAACACCATCTGAACGCGGCGGCGAAGCGCGCGCAGCTCGGCCTTGGGCAGCGCGAAGATGTCGCGGCCCTCGAACCGGACGGTCCCGGCGGTGGGCCGTTCGGCCGCCAGCAGCAACTTCGCCAGCGTGGACTTGCCGCAGCCGGACTCGCCGACGACGCCGAGGGTCTCGCCGCGCCGCAGCTCCAGGTCCACGCCGTCCACCGCCCGGACCCGGCCGACCGTACGCTTGACCACCACGCCGCGGGTCACCGGGTAGTGCTTGACCAGGCCCTCCACCCGCAGGATCGGATCCTCAGCCGTCTCCGGCACGGTGCACCTCCTCGGCGAAGTGGCAGGCGGCGTCGTGTCCGGGCGCGACGGCGACCGGCGCCGGCCGCACCACCGCGCAGACCGCCTCGGCTCGGGGGCAGCGAGGGTGGAAAGGACAGCCGGGCGGGAGCGCCGCGGGATCGGGGGGCGTCCCCCTGATCGGGACGAGCGGCGCGCCGCGCCGGTCGAGGCGCGGCACCGAGGCCAGCAGGCCCCGGGTGTAGGGGTGCGCGGGCCGGGCGTACAGCTCGCGGGCGGGCGCCTGTTCGGCGACCGAGCCCGCGTACATGACGACGATCCGGTCCGCGACGCCGGCGACGACGCCGAGGTCGTGGGTGATCAGCACCATGCCCATGCGCAGCTCCTCCTGGAGCCCGGCGAGCAGCCGCATGATCTGGGCCTGGACGGTCACGTCGAGGGCGGTGGTGGGCTCGTCGGCGATCAGCACGTCCGGCTCCAGCGCCAGCGCCATCGCGATCATGATGCGCTGGCGCATGCCGCCGGAGAACTGGTGCGGGTAGTCGCCGAGCCGTCGCGCGGCGGACGGGATGTGCACCCGCTCCATCAACTCCACCGCCTTGGCCGTGGCCGCCCTTCGCCGCATCCCGCGGTGCACCTGGTACATCTCGCGGATCTGGTCCCCGACCGTGAACACTGGATTGAGCGCGCTCAACGCGTCCTGGAAGACCATCGCGACGTGGTCGCCGCGGTACTGGCGGCGGCGCCGCTCGGGCAGGCCGAGCAGTTCCTCGCCGCGTAGCCGTACCGACCCGCCGGTGACCCGTGCGGGCGGGGTGTCCAGGATGCCCATGACGGCCTGCGCCGCGACGCTCTTACCCGACCCGGACTCGCCGAGGATCGCGACCGTCTCGGCCTCGGCGAGGGTGTAGGACAGTCCGTTCACCGCCCGCACGTCCTGGCCCCGGACGTCGAACCGCACATGCAGATCGTCCACTGCGAGGAGCGGTCGGGCAGGGAGCGGCTCGCCGGCCGCCGTGTCCTTCAGGTCCGTTGTCATCGTCGTCGTCACCGCAGCTTCGGGTCGAGGGCGTCGCGGACGGCGTCGCCGAGCATCAGGAAGCTCAGCACCGTGGCCGACAGGAACACGGCGGGGAAGACCAGCAGGTGGGGATGGTCCACGAAGGCGTCCTTGGCCTGGTTGAGCTGGAGGCCCCAGGAGACCTTCGGGTACTGCAGGCCGACACCGAGAAAGTCCAGCGTCGCCTCTCCCGCGATCACGTGGCCGACGTTGAGGGTGGCGACCACGATCACCGGGGCGAGCGTGTTCGGCAGGATGTGCCGGGTCATGATCCGGGCGTCGGAGGCGCCGAGCAGCCGTGCGGCCTGCACGTAGTCGGCGTCCCTGACGGAGATGACCTGGCCGCGCATGATGCGGATCATGGTCGTCCAGCCGAGCAGCACCAGCACGAGCGTCATCGCGCCGACGCCGTGGCTCGGGAACGCGACGAGGATGACGGTGGCACCGAGCACGAACGGCAGCCCGAAGAACACATCGGTGAGCCGGGCGATCAGCGCGTCCAGGAGTCCGCCGTAGTAGCCGGCCAGCATCCCGAACACCAGCGCGATGGCCAGCGCGAAGAGCGTGACCGCCGTGCCGATCAGCAGCGTCGGGCGGGCGCCGTGCACGATGTGCGCGTAGTAGTCGCAGCCGGCGAGGTCGGTGCCGAACCAGTGGTCCCCGGACGGGCCGAGCTTGGCGTCGTTGGCGTCGCACCCCTCGTTGACACCCGTGCCGGTGAACAGCCGTGGCACCGCGGCCATCAGCCCGACCAGTGCCAGGATCACCGCCGATCCCCAGAACACCCAGCGGCGCCGCAGGTCGCGCCATGCGTCGTCCCACAGCGACGCGCGGCCGATCCCGCTGCCCGCAACCGCGACGGCCGCGGCGGCCGTGCCCGGGGCGCCCGCACCGGCGGCCGCGGGTGCGTCGCCGATCCCGCCGCCGGCCGGGCCGGGGCCGGGCGTGCCCATATCCTCGATCTTCATCGCCCACGCCTCACTGCGCTCGCGTCACCCGACGACTCCCCCACCGTGCCCATCCCGTGGCTCACGCGTACCTGATCCGGGGGTCCAGCAGCCCGTACAGCAGATCCACCAGCAGGTTGACCAGCAGAAAGATGAGCACCAGCACGGTGACCGCGCCGACCACGACGGGCCCCTCCTTCAACTGGATCGACTGGAACACCTGCTGGCCGATGCCCGGCAGGTTGAAGATCCCCTCGGTCACGATCGCGCCGCCCATCAGGGATCCGAAGTCCACGCCGAGGTACGTCACGACGGGTATCAGCGAGTTGCGCAGCGCGTGCCGGCCCACCACCCGCAGCCTCGACAGCCCCTTGGCGTTGGCGGTGCGCACGTAGTCGGCCCGCAGGTTCTCCGCGAGGCTCGTCCGGGTGAGCCTCGCGACGTAGGACAGTCCGAGTGAGCCGAGCACCATTCCGGGCAGTAGGTAGCTCGTCGGCCAGCCCTCGTCCATCCCGGCGGTGGGGAAGACCTCCCAGTGCAGCCCGAACAAGATCTGCGCGGTGTAGCCCAGCACGAACACCGGCACCGCGATGAGCAGGGTCGTCCCGCCGAGGACCAGTGTGTCGGCCAGCCGCCCGCGCCGCAGTCCCGCCCAGACCCCGAGCAGGATGCCGACGAACAGCTCGAACATCCAGGCGGTGACGGCGAGCTGCGCGGTCACCGTCCAGCGCCCGCCGAGCATCTCCGACACCTTCTGGCCGGTGTAGTTCTCTCCCAGGTCCCCCTGGAGCAGCCCCCACATGTACTTGCCGTACTGCACCAGCAGCGGGTCGTTCAGGTTGTACCGCTCCCGCAACGTCTGCAGCACGTTCTCGGGGACGGGCTTGTCCCCGGCGAGCGCCTGGATCGGATCGCCCGGCAGCGCGAACACCATCGCGTAGATGAGCAGCGTCGTGCCGATGAACACGGGGATCGCCTGGAGAAGCCGCCGGAGGACGTAGCGCCACATCGCCGGTTACTTCACTGTCACTTCGTTGGCGAGCAGCCCCGTCGCGTAGGCCGTGATCGTGACGTTGTCGACCTTGTCGGACCGGCCGCCCTGGCCCGCCCACGTCCACAACGGGATCATCGGCATCTCGCGGATGGCGACGTCCTCGGCCTGGTTGTAGAGCCGCAGCGCCTCCTGCGGGTCAGAGGAGCGGTTCGCCTTGGCGATGAGGCCGTCGAACTCCGCGCTCTTCCAGCCCATGCGGTTGCTGCCCGAGCTCCACATGTTCTCCAGGTAGTTCTGGGCGCTCGGGTAGTCGGCCTCCCAGTTCTGCCGGTAAGGGCCTTTCTCGGTGCGCTTGTTCAGCATCCCGAAGTAGTCGGACGCGGGCACTTGGCGGAACTGGATGTCCTGGATGCCGAGGTTCTGCCGCAGGGAGTTGGCGACGATCTGCATCCATTGGTAGTAGGTCGGCTGCGCGTTGGAAAAGTACAGCTCCAGCGTCCCCTTGAACCCGCCCGACCTGGCGTACAGCGCCTTCGCCTTGACCGGGTCGTAGCCGCACAGCTCACCGCACGCGTTCGGCCGGTGCCCGGTGATGATCGCCGGGAGGAGCGAGTCGGCGGGCAGGTAGTCGCCGTTGTAGACCGCCTTGTTGATGCCCTGCCGGTCGATGGACATCGAGATCGCCTTGCGCAGGTCGGGGTTCGCGAAGCGCTTGTCGAACAGCGGGAAGCCCAGGTAGTCGATCGTTCCCATCTCGCGCGACAGGAACCGGTCGCCCAGCAGACGCCTGGCCTCGGGCACCTTGGCGGACGGAATCGTCTGGAGCACGTCGATCCGCCCGGCCCGCAGGTCGGTGTAGGCGGTCTCGGCGCTGGAGTAGCTCTTCCAGGTGATGCCCTTGTTCTTGGGCTTGCGGGGGCCGGTATAGCCGGGGTAGGCGACGAGCTTGATCTGCTTGTTGCGCTCCCAGTCGCCGCTCATCATGTATGGGCCGTTGCCGATCGGGTGCTCCTCGAAGGACGTCAGGTCCTGGAGGCCCGCCTTCGGCATCGGCGCGAACGCGGGGTAGGTCAGCAGCAGCGGGAACTGGTTGAACGGGTCGGTCAGCGTGACCCTGAGCGTGCTCTCGTCCACGACCTCGACGCCCGAGAGCCGGTCGACCTCGGGCTTGGCCTTCCCGTCCGCGGGGTTCATCTCCGCGTACCCCTTGATGTGCGAGAAGTAGTCGTTGGCGCTGTAGGCGTTCGGACCGTAGGCCGCGTTGTTCCAGCCGTCGGCGAAGCTGCCCGCGGTGACCGGCTCGCCGTTGTGGAACTTCTGCCCCGGCCGGATCTTGATCATCCAGACCTTCTGGTCGTCGCTGGTGACCGACTCGGCCGCGAGGTTGACGGCCTTGCCGTCCTTGCTGAGACCCACCAGGTTGTCGAACAGGCCGCTGAGCACGTCGAACGCGTAGCTGCTGGTGGTGTTGCCGGGCACCAGGTGATCGGGCTCGGGATGGCCGGCGGTGAACGTGCCGTCCCCCGCCTTGTCGCCGCCACCGCAGGCCGACAGCCCGAGCGAGGCCGCGAGCAGCACCGTGGTCAGCCCGGTGGTCAGCCCGGTGGTTCGGCGGCCGGCGCCTGTCAGCCGGCGGTCGCCCCGGCTCGCACCCCTGAGGCTGGTCATGCTCCTCCTCGTGCCCTCTCGCGTGTGCGGCCGGGCGGCCCGCCCGCCGCACTTCAGACTGGTGGCAGCGTCGTACCGCAAGAACGGTTTGGGTACGCCGCTGAACGATTCGAAACCGGATCGATACGTTTTTGATCACTCGTTGACAGAGGTCAGCGAGGGAAGAAAATGAAGACTTGTTACGAAAGGCGGCAACGGGAGTGGCGGAACCGAGGGTGCGCGAAACAACGGACGAGGGCGCGCGAGACCTACAGGACGAAGCGACGGGGGTGGACGCGGCGGCGATCTGTGCCGACCTCATCCGTTTTGACACCGTCAACCGAGGCGAGGGCGTGGCCCACCCGGAGCGACCCGCGGCCGAACACGTCGCCGCGCTGCTGGACGAGGCCGGTGTCGCTGCCACGATCGTCGAGTCCGCGCCGGGCCGGGCCAGCGTGCTGGCCCGCATCCCGGGGAGCGATCCGGCGCATCCAGCGTTCCTCGTCCACGGGCACCTGGACGTGGTGCCCGCCGATCCGTCCGAGTGGAGTGTTCCCCCGTTCTCGGGCGAGGTGCGGGACGGGTGCGTGTGGGGCCGCGGCGCGGTCGACATGAAAGGCACCCTCGCGATGACCCTGGCGACCGTCCGGCGGCGGCTGCGCGAGGGCCGCCGCACGCGCGGCGACCTGGTGCTGGCCTTCCTCGCCGACGAGGAGTGCACCGGCGACCACGGGTCCCGGTACGTGGCGCGCGAGCATCCGGAGTTCTTCGCGGGCTGCACCGAGGCGATCAGCGAGTCGGGCGGCTTCAGCGTGCACGCGGGCGGGCGCCGGGTGTACCCGATCGCGACCGGCGAGCGCGGCACCACGTGGATGCGGCTGACGGCCCGCGGCACGGCCGGGCACGGCTCCAAGCCGGCGCCCGACAACGCGGTCGCCGAGATCGCGCATGCCGTGTCGCGGATCGCCTCGTACGAGTGGCCCGTCCGGCTGACACCGGGCGTCCATGCCCTGTTGGACGGCCTGGCGGACGCGCTCGACACCACCATCGACCACGACCGCCTCGACGCGGAGGCCCGCCGCCTCGGCGGCGTCGGACAGCTGTTCTCCGGGACGATCCGCAACTCGGCGAACCCGACCCGCCTGGACGCCGGGTACAAGATCAACGTGGTGCCGGGTGTCGCCACCGCGCAGGTCGACGGCCGCTACCTGCCCGGTACCGGCGAGGAGTTCCTGGCCACGATCGACCGGCTGCTCGGGCCGAGGGTCACCCGCGAGTTCCTCAACTACGAGGAGGCCCCGGCGGCGGACCCGGCGGGCGGGACCTTCGCCGCCCTGGGTGCCGCGCTGCGCGCCGAGGACCCGGCGGCGCGTCCCGTCCCCTACGTGATGGCGGGCGGCACCGACGCGAAGTCCTTCCACCGGCTCGGCATCGCGAGCTTCGGCTTCGCCCCCCTCCTCCTCGGTCCCGATCTGGACTACTTCGGCATGTTCCACGGCGTGGACGAGCGCGTCCCCCTGGAGGGCCTGGCGTTCGGCACCCGCGTGCTGGACCGCTTCCTCGACACGCGCTGACCCCACGTCAGTCGGGTGTGGAGGTGCGGCCCGACCAGCGGAAGACGGGGAGCCTGCCCTCGGGTGTGTCCCGGTGCCGGGCCGTCGCCTTGAAGTGCTCGTAACCGCCGCGGAACGGCAGCCTCAGCTCGACACCGGGAGGGGTGATGGGGGCGATCCGGTCGGGAAGGTCCGCCGGACCGCCTTCCAGGAATGCCTTCAACGAGGTGTCCATAGAGCGGATGGTCACACGGGGCGGGCGTTCCGCCAATCCTCCTGGAGGAGGTATCCGTGCGCCCCGCCCGTCACTGTGACTTCTGGTAGCTCCGGAACGAGAACACCGCGAGACCCACCGTCGCGGCGGTCAGGGCCAGCAGCGGACCGGCGTGCACGGCCACCGAACCCCAGTCGGGATCGCCGGCGAGGGCGGCGCGCCCGGCGTCCAGCGCCCAGCTCACCGGGTTGCCGGACGCCACGTGCCGCATCCAGTCCGGCATGAGCCCCTTGGCCATGAACGCCGAGGACAGGAACGTCAGCGGCAGCAGCAGCATCACGTTAAGCCCGATGATGGTGTTGCGGTCCCGCACCAGCAGCGCGAGGGTGTTCGACAGTGCGGCGAGCACCACGCCGATCAGTACCGACATCGCGACCAGGACCGCCAGTCCGGCGGCGCCGCCCGGGTAGTGCGCGCCCGTCACCCGGCCCAGCGCGATGATCACCAGGGACTGGAAGGCCGTGCTGAGCGCCTGTTCGATGACGCCCGCGTTCGCGATGGCGCTGCGCCGCACCGGGGCGACGAGGAACCGGTTGAGCGTGCCGCGCTCGATCTCGTCGATCGTGCCCATCCCGGCGAAGGAGTTCAGCGACACCGCGTTCATGATCACGACACCGGGGACGAGATAGTCCAGATAGGAGTCAGCGCCGAAGCCGGGCAGCTCGACGACCTTCTCGAACAGGCCCCCGAACAGGAACAGCCAGATGATCGGCTGGATGAGCGTCATGACGAGGACGGCGGGGTTGCGCACGAGCGCCGACAGCCTCCGGTGGGTCATCCACCAGGTGCCGGTGAGAAGACCGGTCATCGGACACCTCCGGCGGCGACGGCCTCGGCGGCCCCGCCGGTCTCGGCCACGTCGGCCTGAGCGAAACGACGACCGGCATAGCGCAGGTAGACATCGTCCAGGGACGGCCGCGCGACGGTCGCGGCCGCGGCCGGCATCCCTGCCTGGTCGAGCGCGGCGAGGACGGCGGGGACCGCCGCGGCCCCGTCGTCGGTCCGCGCGCTGAGCCGCGGACCGTCCACGATGACGTCGCGGACACCCGGCAGCCGGCCGAGTACCGCCCGCACCCGTGGTTCGTCGGGGGCCTCCCGCCACTCCAGGTGGACGGCGTCACCGTGCAGCTCGCCCTTGAGGGCGTCGGGGGTGCCCTCGGCGACCACACGGCCCCTGTCGACGATCGCGAGGCGCCGCGCGAGCCGGTCGGCCTCGTCCAGGTAATGGGTGGTGAGCAGGATCGCCAACGCGTCGTCCCCGGCCAGCCGGGCGATCTCCGCCCACATCGACGCGCGGGCCTCCGGGTCGAGGCCGGTGGTGGGTTCGTCCAGGAACAGCACCCGGGGTCGGTGGACGAGGCCGAGCGCCACGTCCAGCCGCCGCCGCATCCCGCCCGAATAGGTCTTCACCTTGCGGGATGCCGCCTCCTCCAGGCCGAACCGCTCCAGCAGCTCCGCGGCGCGGCGGCGAACCTCGGCGCCGCCCATCCCGTACAGGCGGCCCTGGAGGACCAGGTTGTCGCGGCCGCTGGCCTCGGGGTCGGCGCCTGAGCGCTGCGACACGACGCCGATGACACGCCGGACGCGGTCGGGACGGCGCAGCACGTCGTGCCCGGCCACGGTCGCCGTGCCCGCGTCGGGCCGGATCAGCGTGGTGAGAATCTTGACGGTGGTGGACTTTCCGGCCCCGTTGGGGCCGAGCAGCCCGAGGATCTCGCCGTGGCCGACGATGATCGACAGTCCGTCCAGGGCCCGGACGTCGCCGGGATAGGTCTTGACGAGGCCGTCGGCCTCGATGGCGTGTGCCATGTCTTCTCGTCTCCTCCGTTGCACGCGGAGGCCCCGGATAGGCTGGTGATCGCGGTCTCGCCGCCGGGGCCCGCTCCGCGAGTGGGTTCGGTGGTGGGTTCTCACGGTCCCGGCGGCGGTGTTGCCGCACCCCGCCGGGACCCTTGACTCAACTCTCCGGGGTTCCCCTCTCCGCGAGCTCGGCCACCTCGGCCGGGACCTCGCCGGTCTCGTGGTACATGCGCCACAGGTCGAGGCCCTGCAGCGTCCCGTCGTCTATGTCGGCCAGCAGGGCACGCACCCAGCCGGCTTCCGCCCTGCGCATCGCCAGGTCGTACTCCGATTCGATGAGGAAGATGCGGGGCACCTCGTCCGCGTCCGCGAGCATCGCGTCCTGCTCGGCAATCTCCCGGTCCAGCGCGTCGAGCCGGCGCCGCAGCAGCCTGGCCACCTCGTCGGGGCCCAGGGCGCCGACCACCGACAGACCGGCCTCGAACCGCGGGTACTCACGCTCGGGTTCGGCGATGATCTCCCGGACCCAGTCGGCGAGCTCGTCCAACCCGTTCTCGGTGATGCGGTAGACGGTCCGCTCCGGCCGCGCCCCCTCCCGCACGCTTCCCTCCACGGCCAGGTATCCGTGCTTCTCCAGGTTGCGGACCACGGTGTAGAGCGAGCCCCATTTGATGTCGATGTCGCGGTCTTTGCTGCGGGCGCGCATCAGCGAGGCCATCTCGTACGGATGCATCGGCTTGGCGGAGACCGTCGACAGCACGGCGAGACCCAGAAGGTTGTTCACCTTGCGCCGTTTCGCCATAGCGACTCCTCGGGGGCGAGTATTCGTCAACGAGTATAGACATCGTTCGCAACTCACGTCCAGCCAGGCCGGGCCGGCCCATCGCGTTCGCGTCGCCCTGCGCACCCGCGGCCCCGCGGGGGTAGGGATCAGGTGTGGACTTCTCCAGCGCGTCCGGCGAGCTCTACGGTGTCGCCCCCGGCGAGTTCGTCGAGACCAGGACGCGGCTGGCACGGCGGGCCAAGCAGGACGGCGACGCCGCGCTCGCCAAGCGCATCGAGGCGCTGCGCCGCCCGACGCTGCCGGCGTGGGCGGTCAACCTGCTGGCGCGCTCGGCCGAAGACGACCTCGGCCGCCTGCTGGACGTCGGCGAGGAGCTCCGGACGGCGTGGGGCTCGGGCGGTGGTCTCGGTGACCTGGAGCAGCGCCGCGCGCGGCTCGTCCGCGATCTGGTGCGCAGGGCGGGCGAACTGGCCGCCGACGCGGGCCAGCCGTTGCGCGACCAGGCCGTCCGGGAGGTGGAGGACACCCTCCAGGCCGCCACCGTCGACGCAAAGGTCGCCGGCGAGGTCCGCGAGGGAAGGCTCACGCAGCCGCGCAGCCACTCGGGTTTCGTCCCGGCAGGCTTCCCCGTGGCCCCGGACGGCGCGGAGCAGGAGAGGGCCGAGCGCGAGCGGCCGGCGAAGAAGAAGCGGCCCGCGGCAGAGGCCAAGGTGACGCGGACGAGTACCGCACGCGCGAAGCGGGCCGCGTCCTTGCGCAAGCGGGCAGAGGAGGCGGCGGCCACGCTGGCCGAGCGGCGGCAACGGGCCGAGGAGGCGCGGGAGGCGGCCGAGCAGGCGTCCACCGAGGTGGGGCGGCTGCGGCATGAGCTGGAGCGGGCCGTCACCGAGCGCGACTCGGCGGTGCGCAGGGCGGAGCGGGCCGAGCAGGCGCTCGCCCGCGCGCAGGACGCGGCGCACGAGGCGCGTGCGTCCGCCGAGGAGGCGCGGAAGGCCGCCGACCGCGACGCCGAAGGCGGTTGAACGGCGCCCGCCGGAACTCGACCGCCCGGGCGACGCCGATCGATGCCCCGCAGTGAACCGGACTTTCTGGATGAAGTAGGTTCTATCCGAACGGGATTCGATGATGAGGGGGCGTGGTGACGGCACCGGTCGTGGAGCAGCCGACGGACTGGACCGAACCGGGTGCCCATCAGGTCGCGCCGGGCGTGCACCGCATCCCGCTCGCCCTGCCCATCCCGTCACTGCACGCGGTGAACGTGTACGTGATCGAGGACCGCGGCGGCCTGGTCGTGGTCGACTCCGGCTGGGCCATGCCCGACACCCGCACGGCGCTGGAGGGTGGGCTCCGCTCCCTCGGGCACGGGCTGGACGACGTGGCGCAGTTCCTCGTCACCCACGCTCACTGGGACCACTACTCGCAAGCCCTCGCGCTGCGGGAGTCGTTCGGCACGCGCGTCCGGATCGGGCGCGGCGAGCGACCCTCCATCGAGGCGTTCGACACCCGGAAGGGCCTGCATCCGCGCCAGGTCGAGATGCTGCACCGCTGCGGCGCGGCTGCCCTGGCCGAGGAGATCGCGGGGAGGCCCGTCGCGGCGCCGGAGCGGAACGTGCCACACACCATGCCGGACGCCTGGCTGGACGACGGGGAGCGCGTCGGCCTCACCGGGCGGGCGCTGGACGTGGTCGCCACGCCGGGCCACACACGCGGCCACATCGTCCTGCGCGACGCCGACGCCGGGCTGCTGTTCGCCGGGGACCACATCCTGCCGCACATCAGCCCCTCGATCGGGCTGGAGACCGAGCCGGAGCCGAAGCCGCTGCGCAGCTACCTGGCGTCGCTACGGCTCGTCCGCGACATGCCGGACACCCTGTTGCTGCCCGCGCACGGCCCGGTCACCGCAAGCGCGCACGCGCGCATCGACGAACTCCTCGAACACCACGCGGCGCGCCTGGACGCGGCCGCCGAGCAGGTCCGCGCGGGCCACGGCACGGCGTTCGAGGTCGCCGCCGCCCTGCCGTGGACGCGGCGACGGCGCAGGCTCGCCGACATGGACGCCTTCAGCAGGATGCTGGCCGTCCTGGAGATCGAGGCGCACCTGGACGTCCTGGCGGACCAGGGCGTCCTGGACGCGCACGACGAGGCGGGCGTCCGCGCCTACGCCGTCCGGGCCTGAGCCTTCAGCCCGGCCAGTCCGCCGGGTCCCGTCCGAGGTGGGCCAGCAGGCGCTCGCTCGGCCCGGCTGGACCGGGCAGGGCCACGGGCGGCGCGAACAGGCCGTGCCGGGTGGCACCGGTGACCAGCACCGACGCGATGCCGAGCAACCGCTCGGCGAGCACAGGGGGGATCGGCCGTGGCCGCCCGATCGCCTGCGCGATGTCCCAGCCGTGCACGGCGATCTCGATGGCGCCCGTCTCGGCGACCACGTCCGCCCGCAGGGGACACCCTCCGACGGTGACCGGCCGTTCGGGACCGGCTGCGGTCCAGGCATCGAGGAGCCGCTGCGCGCCCTCGCGGAACCCCGCCACCAGCGCCTCCGCCGGATCACCTTCCGGTGGTGGCCGCTCCGCCTCGGGCACGAGCCGGACCTGGCCGGTGTCGACGGCCTCCAGCAGCGCGGACAGCGAGTCGCCGGTGTGCCGCAGGAGCATCTCGAGGTCCCAGGCCCGGCACGGCGTCGGCATGGTCAGCGCCCCGCCGGTAACACCGTCCAGCGCCCCCAACGCGAACTCGACCGCCCCTTCCAGGAGTCCCGGACCGTAGCCCTGTGGCGCCGCCGTCCCTACCGCGTCCATGCGCACCCTCTTCTCCCGCGTTGATCCCTCATAGGAACCGACCAGGACGGGCCGAAGAAGTCACCGGGACCGGAGCGATGACTTTCAGAGCATCCTCCGGTCTGTACCGACGGCAGGGGACCCGCTGAAATGCCCCACCCCAGAGCGCCGCGCTCTTCCCACCGGTGCCCGCCCACGCGGGTGCCGGGCGCGGCGGCCCGGCGGCCGCGTGGTGGCCCCGCACGGGGGAGGCCACCACGCGGCCGTTCGCGGCTTCCCGGGCACAGGCGCCCTCGGACGCGGGCTGTCAGCGCCCGCAGAGCACGTGGCGGACGGCGTTCGCCGCCGTCGCGTCCTCCTGGAAGCCGCCATCGCCCTCCAGCTGCGCGCTGACGCTGACGGTGGCGCTGCGGCGCGCGTCCGGGGTGACGCCCCCGCGGGTCAGATAGCCGGGCGTGTCACCGCCGTGACCCCAAAAGCCCGCCTTGGAGCAGCTCAGCGGGAACCAGAACAGCCCGAGCCCGTATCGGGAGCCCGTGAACGAGCCGTCCAAGGTGGTCGGGACGGTCTTCTGCATCTCGGTGAGCTGTGCGGGCTTGAGCAGCCGTCCGCCGATCAGCGCCGCGAAGAACCGGTTGAGGTCGGCGGCCGTCGTGACCACGCTGCCCGCCGACGACGCCCAGCTGTAGTCCATCGTGGTGACGTCCAGGAACGGCCCGCCCTCGGTGAACTGCTGGTAGCCGCGCGGGCGGGGGCGGGGGAACTCGCGCCCCTTCACGAAGGTCGTCTGCGTCAGGCCGAGCGGCCGGAGGATCCGTCGCCCCACCTCGTCCTCCCACGGATGCCCGGTGACCCGCTTGATGATCATCCCCACGAGGACGTACCCGGTGTTGCAGTACGACCACTTGGGGGTGCCATCGGGGTTGGTCTCCCCCGGCTGGAAGTTCGGCCTATGCTTGAGCGCCATCCGGACCAGGTCCTCGGGGGCGAAGTGGTCGTACCGGTGGGCGTCGACCTCCTCCGCAGAGCCGAACGGCAGATCCTCGGAGTAGTCGTAGAGGCCGCTCGTGTGCTGGAGCAGGTGGCGAATCTTGATCTTCGTTCCGTCGCTGCCGTTGCCCCGGACGAGACCGGGCAGCCATTGATCGACGGTGTCGTCCAGGTTCAGCCGGCCCTCCGCCACGAGCTGGAGGATGACCGTCGCCACGTACGTCTTGGTGTTGCTCCCTCCCCGGAAGTACGAGCCGTAGGGGATCGGGCGTCCGGTTCGCACGTCCATCACCCCGGCGCGGGCCCTGACCGTCCCCTCCGGGGTGCTCGCCTCCGCCTGGACGCCTGTGACCCCGGTGGCCTTGACCGCGTTCACGTCCCGCTGGAGCGTCGTCGCACCCGGGTCTGCGAGGGCCGTACCGGCGGTCGCGGTCAGCACCGCCGCCCCCACCCCCACGGCGACCCCTCGGCGGGTCCTGCTGAGCGTGCCCAATGCCTTCTCCGTCCGTTCGACCTACGCCGCCCGGACCTCACGCTAGGGAGCGCGGTCCGCCGCCACGACGGGGCCACCTGGTGCGTTCGCGGTGGGGTGAGCCCCACCCGGCAAGCACCGGCCGGTCGCGCTTGAACGATCCGGCCGCGAACGACCCGGCCACCGTCGCCGGACCGCTCCAGAGTTACGCTGGCGTTCCGATTCCCCCCAGCGGAAGGAACGGTGATGACTCTCGCCCGCGAGTTCACGGAGATCACCTCTGCGGAGGAACTGCGGACGCTGCTCGGCGCCCCGATGCGGCGTGCGCTCGACAAGGAGCGCGTCACCCTGCACGCGTGGGACCGGGAGTGGCTCCGGCGGTCCCCGTTCTGCCTGATCGCCACCAGTGACTCCGCGGGGAACTGCGATGTCTCCCCCAAGGGCGATCCGCCGGGGTTCACCCACGTCCTGGACGACACCACGATCGTCGTCCCGGACCGTCCGGGCAACCGACGCGTGGACGGTTTCCTGAACATCCTGAGCAACCCGCACGTCGGGCTGATCTACCTGATCCCCGGGCGCGGCGAGACGCTGCGGATCAACGGCCGGGCCCGGCTCGTCCGGGAGGCGCCCTTCTTCGACGAGATGGTCGTCAAGGGCCACCGGCCAGCCCTCGCGCTGGTCGTGGAGATCGAGCAGATCTTCTTCCACTGCGCGAAGGCGCTGATGCGCTCGGATCTGTGGAAGCCCGAGTCCTGGGATCCGGACACGCTGCCCTCGCGCGCCAGGATTCTCAAGGACGTTCAGCACACCGAGGAAAGCGTGGAGGAGCTGGAGCACTACTACGGCCCCGCATACGCCGAGAAGCTCTACAGGGGCTGACTCCATCCGGCGCGCGACATGGACATGCGGGAGACCCCCGCGCGTGGGAGGCGCGGGGGTCTTCGGTTGCGCGGCCCCTTCCGGCCGCTCTCCCTGTCCGGGCGGGGCCCTGCGCTCAGCCGCTCTTCCGGCGGAACTGGCGCTGGTGGTCGGCGCGGTCGTGGGTGCCGCGCACCTTCGAGCCGCTCCTGCCCGCCCCGCCCGCGTTCTTCTCGGCCGCCGCTCCGCGCTTGCGCTCCAGGGCTTCCCGGAACCTGCGCTTCACGTCGTCCTCGTTACCGTTACCGTCCTTCTCTTCTCCTGACGAGTCGGCCATGCGGACCTCCAGCCGTTGTAGGGGCACCCACTAGCCTCACATACCCGGCCCGGAAGCGGGTGACGGACCCACCTCGAAGATCATTCACCGGGTTTTCGGTATGGACCGATCGATTTCCGGGCGTTCTCCCCTAAGGTGTGGGGTCGTGGAGCCCCAGATCCCGCAGGCCGAGCCCGCCCATCCGCCCCTGGAGGCGCTCGCCGTCCAGCCGCTCATGAACCGGGACTACGAGTCCCGTCCCGCGCTCTTCTACGAGCGGCTGCGCGCCGAGTACGGGCCGGTCGCGCCGGTGGACGTGCTGGGGGTCCCAGCGTGGCTCGTGCTCGGCTACCCGCAGACGCTCGAAATTATGCGCGACTCGCGGGGCGTGTGGAGCAGTCGGCTCGACTCCTGGCGGGCGCGCCGCGAGGGCCGCGTCCCGGCCGACTGGCCGCTGCTGCCGGTGTACGACCTCGACATGTCGGTCTTTCGCGATGGCGCCGACCTCACCCGGCTGCGCAGCGCGTGGAGCGAGGGCCTGCGACCGTTCCAGGACCGCACCCAGCCGCAGGCCAAGCAGATGGAGCTCGCCGTCCGCCGGTACGCCGACGAGCTGATCACCGTCCTGTCCGAGGGCGGCCGTACGGGCTGGGCCGACCTGTCGGCGCAGTACGCGCGGCCGCTGCCGTTGATGGTGATGGGACGGCTGCTCGGCGCCGACACCGCACGCGGCGACGACCTGATCATGGACGTGTGGCGGGTGCTGGACGCGGGCCCCGACGCGGCCGAGGCGTCCGGGCGGCTCCGGGCCGAACTGTCGCAGGTCTGCGCGGCGAAGGCGGCGGCGCCGGGCGAGGACCTGCCGTCCTACATGCTGGCCGCCGTGCCGGACCTGACGGTGGACGAGCTGACCCGTGAGATGGTCATGCTGACCGGCCTCATCGGCGATTTCACCGGGACATTGATCGCCAATACCATCGCCGAGGTGATCGTCGGCGAGGCCGGGGTCCGCGACAGCCTGTCCGCCGGGATGATCCAGGAGGCGGTGAACCGGGCGGCGATCTCCAGCCCGCCGATGGCCAACCTGACCTTCCGCTGGCCGAAGATCGACATGCGGGTCGGCCGGTACCAGATCGCGGCCGGCGACCCGGTGCTGCTGTCGCCCGCCGCCGCGCACCTGGACCCGGCGTTCGCGGGTGGCGCGGCGACCGACTCGATCTACAGCTCCCGCGCGCACCTGGCGTGGGGCGCGGGCCCGCACGCCTGTCTCGGCCGCGACCTCGCCACGACCATCACCACGATCGCGGTGGAGCGGCTGTTCGACCGGTTCGGCGGGGTGCGCCTGGCGCTGCCCGCCGACCAGTTGCCCTGGCGGTCGTCGCCCATGATGCGGGGGCTGCGTTCCCTGCCGGTCAACTACGAACTGGCGGCCGATCCGGCCCCGCTTCCCACGGCCCGCCCCGAGGTGGACGCACCCGAGCAGAGCGCGGCCGAACCGGAGTCGCGGTCGCTGGTCCGGCGCGTCCTCCGTGCCATGCGCATCGGCCAGCCCTGACTCGCCGCCGCCGGGGGCCTCACCCTCCGGCGGCGGTCTCCGCACGGATGCGCTGCCAGGCGGCGTCGATATGGGCGTCACCGGTGGCGGGCGAGCCGATGGCCATGCGGAGCAGCACCCGGCCGCCCGCTTTGGTGTGGGTGAGGTAGAGATCCCCGGACGCGTTGAGACGGCCCATCAGCCGCATGGTCGCGGCGTCGGCCTCAGCGTCCGCCAGTCCGTCCCAGCGCGGCCGGAAGCAGACGAGCCCGAACGGGTGGTGCTCCAGCAGCTCGAAGCGAGGATCGGCGGCGATCCGGGACGCGAGATCCCGTGCGAGCCGCACCCCCGTCCGGACGTGCTCGCGCAGCCCCTCCGCGCCGTACCAGCGGATAACCGACCACAGCTTCAGCGCCCGGAACCGGCGGCCGAGCGGGATCTGCCAATCGCGGTAGTCGATGACCTCGCCGGACGCGGTGGCCTGGTTGCGCAGGTACTCGGGCAGGATCGACAGCGCACCCACGAGCGGGGCCCGGTCTGCGACCCACATCGTGTTGCAGTCGAAGTTCGTGAGCAGCCACTTGTGCGGGTTCGTCGAGTAGGAGTCGGCGTACTCGGCAAGGCCGTCGTTGACCCAGCGCAGTTCGGGGCAGACCGCCGCGACGCCCGCGTACGCGGCGTCCACGTGGAGCCAGACACCGTGGCGGCGGCAGACCTCGCCGACCGCGGGCACGGGGTCCACCGCCGTGGTGGACGTCGTGCCGACGGTGGCGCAGACCATGACGGGCAGCGCCCCGGCGGCGGCGTCCTCGGTGAGCAGCGCGTCCAGGTGGCCGGGGTCCATCGCCAGGGTTCCGGGGTCGACGTCCACGACGCGGATGTTCGCCGAGCCGATCCCGGTGATCTTCGCGGCCTTCTCCAGGGACGAGTGGGTCTGGGAACTGATGTAGAGGGTGTGGCGACGGGTGATGCCCTCGCGGCCGGCCGTCCCGCCGTCCACGCGGTGGAGGGCGGCGAGGATCGCGACCAGCGCGGCACTGGACGCCGAGTCCTGGATCACACCGCCGCCCGTTCCGTCACTCCTGAACCGGCCGGGCAGGTCGAGCAGCTCGGCGAGCCAGTCGAGCACGCGGGTCTCCAGTTCGGTGCAGGCGGGGCTGGTCGCCCACAGCATCCCCTGGACGCCGAGCCCGGCCGAGAGCAGCTCCCCGAGGATCGCGGGACCGGTGGCGTTGGACGGGAAGTAGGCGAAGAAGCCGGGGTGCTGCCAGTGCGTGATCCCGGGCATCACAACGCGGTCGAAGTCGGCGAGGACGGCGTCGAAGCCCTCGCCCCGCTCGGGCGGGTGGGCGGGCAGGTTCGCCAGGACGTCGCCCGGTCGCGCCTGGGAGAGCACCGGGTAAGACTCGATCTTCTCCTGGTAGTCGGCGATCCAGTCGACGACCTGTCTGCCGTACCGGCGGAACTCCTCCGGCGTCATGTGCCCTGCCACCATGTCCTCCCGCTGCTCGGAACCTTCGGATCATAGGGTTCCGAACGAGAGCCCGGTAGGCGCCGCCGCGGGGTCAGGGCGTATGAAGGCCGATCAATTCCACCGTCCAGACGCCGTCCATGACCTCGGTGAGCGCGAGCCGGGCCGTCAAGGCGGACCGCCCCTCCTGCGCCGTCCACAGCGGGAAGTCGACGGCGAAGAGCCGTTCGCCCTCGGCCTCGGCGGCACCGGTCTCCTGGAGGGCCGCGAACGCCTCCTCCGGTGGGCTGATCAGGTCTCCCCCGTACCGGTCGACCGCATCGGCCATCTCGGACGCGCTGAGCCTGCGCCCTTCGGTGAGCGTCTCCAATTCCTCGAAATCCCCCCGCACGAGCAGCGCGATGACGACGCGGACGGCGTTGGCTCCCTCTTCCGGCAGCATGCGCCACACCGTACCGCGCCGCGCCTCCCAAGATCGGCCCTTGTAGAGTCAGTCTCTCCCTGGAGGGTCCCCAGGCGAAGACACACCGCCCGGGATGACCGCGCAGGACGTGGCGGGCCCCAGCACGCTGGCATGAACGCTGAGGCACTTTGACCGCCCCTGACGTGCCGTGCCGCCGACCGTTCAGCCTCGCTGTTGCTGCTGGACTGTGCCGGGCACTCGCTCAGCCGAGCCCCGCTCGTGTGCGGGACGCCCGCACCAGTGGCCGAGCGCGGCGCGGATCGCCGCCGCACGGCGATCGGGAATGGTCTCGTCGGTCGCCCACGCGATGTACCCGTCCGGACGGACGAGCGCGGTGGTGCGCGTCGCGCGGCCCGCGAGGGCACAGTGCACCCGTCCCGCCCACAGCTTGGTGGCCAGGTAGGTGACCGCGGGGTCGTTGGTCGCCGCCACGAGCACGAACCGGCCGTCGCCGAGGAGTCGGGCGAGCCGCCCGGGGGCGCCGGCCAGGGGAAGGTCCGGGGCACGCCTGCCGGTCAGGGGATGGGCGTCCTGCGGTGCCGGGTAGGCGATGTCGAGCCCCGAGACGGCGCCGGCCATCCGCTGCGCGATCGGTCGGACGTGGGTGCCGATCCACACCGCCGCGCCACGCGCCGCCCGCAGCAAGGGCGGCTCCACCAGCGCGAACCTCAGCAGGGCCCCGCTTCCGCGCAGGACGCGCCGACCGACCGGGTAGCGCTCCTCGTGGTAGCTGTCGAGCAGCCAGGGCGGCGCCCAGCCGTGCAGCTCGGCGGCCAGCTTCCAGCTGAGGTTGGCGGCGTCCTGCAGTCCCGTGTTCATCCCCTGTCCGCCTGCCGGGGAGTGGACGTGCGCGGCGTCACCGGCGAGGAACACCCGCCCGGAGCGATACCTCGGAACCTGCCGCTCGTCACTGTGGAACCGGGACGTCCAGCGGGCGTCGCGCATCCCGTGGTCGGTACCGAGCGCGCGCCGCGTCACCTCGCGCAGCTCGTCCATGTCGACGGGCTCGGAGTCGGCGACCTGGTGGCGGCGGTTCCAGGCGATCACCCGGTACCAGCCGTCCCCGAACGGCGCGAGGAAGGCGAACGCGTCGCCCACGGCGGCGACGGTGAGGACCTCGCTCGGCGCGTCGTCGAGCCGCACGTCCGCCAGCATCACCGACCGGATGGCCGAGCGCCCGGGGAACGGCAGCCCGAGTGCCTGCCGGACGGTGCTGCGGACCCCGTCGGCGCCGACCACGTACGAGTCGCGACGTGTCGTGGTCTCGCCGCCCGCCAGGCGCACATCGACGTCGACGCCCGCCGCGTCCTGCCGGAGACCGGTCACCTCGGCGCCGTACAGGATGTGCGCGCCCGCCGCCAACGCCCGCTCCTTCAGCACCCGCTCGGTCTCGTACTGCGGCGTGACCAGCACGTAGGGGAACCGGCCGGGCAGCCGCGACAGGTCGAGGTTCGCGCGGCCGAGCAGCCGTAACGTCCCCGCCCATTCTCCGGTCGAGGCCAGCTCATCGGCGACGCCGCGCGCGTCCAGCGCCTCCATCGTGCGGGCGTGCACGGCGAACGCGCGGGTCTCGTTGCTGATCCGCTCCTCGCGGCGTTCCAGCACGGTGCAGCCGATCCCGGCCGCCGCGAGGTCCCCGGCCAGCAGCAGCCCGCTGGGGCCCGCTCCCACGATCGCCACGGTCCCGGCCGGATCTCCGGTGGGCATGCCGCTCCCCTCTCCCTCCTCGGCCGCGTTCGTCGCTTCGAACGTCCCCCAAAAGAGGAGGTTTCACCCATAAAGGGCAGCTTGTCGGACTGACGGGTCAGCCCTGGATCCGACGTCCGCGCCCAGCCCACTCCTTCTCGCGCAACTGGAACTTCTGGATCTTCCCGGTGGACGTCTTCGGCAGCTCGGCGATGAACTCGACCGAGTCGGGCGCCTTGTAGCGCGCCAGACGCTCCCGGACATGCCCGATGATCTCGGCCTCGGCGGCCGCGTGGCCGTCGCGCAGGACCACGAACGCCTTCGGGCGCTCGCCCCACCTGTCGTCGGGCACCGCGACGACGGCGACCTCCAGCACCGCCGGATGCGAGTCGATCGCCCGCTCGACCTCCACGGTCGAGATGTTCTCGCCGCCGGAGATGATGATGTCCTTGGAGCGGTCGCGCAGCTCCACGTACCCGTCCGGATGGCGGACACCGAGGTCGCCGGAGTGGAACCAGCCGCCACGGAACGCGTTCGCGGTCGCCTCGTCCGCGCGGTGGTAACCCTTCATGACGTTGTTGCCGCGCATGACGATCTCGCCGAGCGTCTCCCCGTCCGCGGGGACGTCGTCCATGTCGTCGTCGACGACACGCAGCCCGTCCGTCTGGATCATGCCGACGCCCTGGCGGGCCAGCAGCCGGGCCCGCTCGGGGGCCGCCAGCGCGGACCAGCCGGGCTGCGGTTCGCACACCGAGTAGGGCCCGTACGTCTCGGTCAGGCCGTACACATGGACGATCCGCGCGCCGAGCCCCTCCATCTGCGCGATGATCGTCGGGCTCGGCGGGGCGCCCGCCGTGGTGACGACGAGCGGGCGGTCCAGCGGATGCGCCTCGGGTGCGTTCGCGATGGCGACCAGGACGGTCGGGGCGCCATTGAGGTGTGTGACCCCCTCGGAGTCGATCAGCCGCCAGATCTCCGGGGCGGCGACGGCCCGCAGGCACACCTGCGTCCCGCCGATCGCGACGAGCCCCCAGGGCGTGCACCAGCCGTTGCAGTGGAACATCGGCAGCGTCCACAGGTAGACGCTGTCGGGCGTGTGACGCGAGTGCAGGACCTCACCGAGCCCGTTCAGGTACGCGCCGCGGTGGGTGTAGATGACGCCCTTCGGCCGTCCCGTGGTCCCGGACGTGTAGTTGATGGAGATGGCCGCGTCCTCGTCGTCCACCTCCCAGGGAAGCGGGTCGTCCGAACCGCGGCGGAGGAACTCGTCGTAGGACAGGCCGCCGACCGCCGGGTCGCGTTCCACCCCCGCCGCGGGCACGGTGACGACCTCCGGCAACGCGCCGACCAGCGGCGCCACGACCGGGTGCAGGCCGGCGTCCGCTATCAGCGCCCTGGCCTCCGAGTGGTCGATGATGTAGCCGACCTCCTCGGACGCGAGACGCGTGTTGATCGCCACGAGGACGGCTCCGGCCAGCGGGACGGCGAAATGCGCGACGAGTAGTTCGGGCACGTTCGGCGCCAGGCAGGCGACCCGGTCGCCGGGCCGGATCCCGAGGGCGCGCAGGGCATGCGCCGCCCGCGTCACCTGCGCGGCGAACGCGGCGTAGCCGACGCGACGGCCCCCGTACACGTAGGCGGTCTTGCCGGGAAACACCGCCGCCGACCGCCCGAGGAAGGCCAGCGGAGTGAGCGGTGTGTGACCCGGGCCCTTGTCCATGCGCGATCCTCCGGTGACGTCGGCCGGAAGCGTCCGCCGCCCCGGAACCCGAATGTGACCTACGTCTCCCAGGCTCTCACGCGGGACGGGAGGTGGGGTGTCGGCGGGGTGGGGCGAAGCGGGGCGTCCAGGCCGAGGTGGATGCTGTACCGGTCGGCCCGGTAGGTGGCCAAGGCCACCTCCACGCAGAGCCCACGGCTGAACGTTCGCTGCTGCAAGAGGAAGACTGTCGCGCCGGACGGGACCTCCAGAAGCCGGGCGTCGCCAACATCCGCCGGACCCGCTTCGATGGTCTGCTCGCCCGCGTCCATGACGATCCCGTACGCACGCTCCAGCGCCTCGAACAGCGACGTGTCGGGCGGGCGCCGATCGAACAATCCGGGCGTGGCCGACGCGAGGAGGTGCGAGCGCTCCACCGCCAACGGCTCCCCGTCGGCCAGCCGGAGCCGCTCCAGGACGTGTACCGCGACCCCCGGCTCGGCGTCGAGGAGCCGGGCGAGCCGCGGGTCCGCCTCGACCGTGCGGGACGCGAGGTCCACCGAACCGGGCCGCATACCGCGCGCCCGCATGTCCTCGGTGAAGGAGACCAGCTCCTTGGGCATCTGTACCTTCGGGCGCGCCACGAACGTGCCCTTACCGGGGATGCGGCGGAGCCGGTCCTCGGCGACGAGCTGATCGACGGCCTGCCGGACCGTCATCCGCGACACCCCGTACGTGCGGCACAGCTCCCGCTCGGATGGGACGGCGGCATCGACCGGCAGCCGGTCCTGCTCGATCAGGTCGAGCAGGACCGAACGAAGCTGGAGGTACTTCGGCAAGGGCCCGGAAGGATCGATCACACCCCATACATATCTGATCCGCCACCCCGTCGGAGGTCTCAGCCACGACCGTTGCGGTGCAGGATCGCGACGGCCTTGACCGTCGCGTAGCCCCGCCATTCGAGCTCGGCCGTGGGTGAGTAGTGGGCGAAGTCGACGAGCCACCCGCCATCGTCCTGCTGCTGCGCTTCGAGGCGGTCCAGTTCGGCCTCCACCACGTCCGGGGCGAACAGCGCCCTTACCGGGGTGCCGGGAGCGGGCGCGAAGTCGAGGGGACGCATCATCTCGTCCTCCAGTCCGCCCTGGACCCGCACGAGCCCGTCGGCCGGGATGTGCTCGCCGAGCGCCGCGATCAGCCCGGCCGCCGCGGGCTCGGTGTCGTGGACGGCGTCCAGCAGCCACAGCGCGAACGCCAGCTCCAGCGCGTGCGGCTCGCGCACCGTACGGACGGCGTCGAGGCAGTACCGGACGGACCGTGCCAGCCACGGATGGGCGGCCACCGCCGGATCGTGGTCGGCGACGCGCCGGGCCATCGCCGTGACCACTGCCGTGATCTGCAACGACGACGTCTCCGGGTCCGCGCCCGCCCAGAACGGCGCGCAGCCCGCCGGGTCGGGAACGCGCAGCCCGAACGGGAGTCCGCCGTCCGGCAGGCTGACCGACGCCAGCCAGTCGCAGAGTCCGGCCGCCTCCGGCGCGGTGGCGGGAGCGAGTTCGGCGAAGACCTCGAAGGCGTGCAGGGCCGGCCCCGGCTGGCTCGTCCGGGACCGCAGGTCGGGTTCCAATCCCCACCCGTACCCGCCGTCGAGGTTGCGGTAGGCGTTGACGGCAGATCGCAGCGCCTCCCGGTCGCCCTCCCCCGTCAACGCCTCGAAGCGGCGACGGTCGAGCGTGCGCGCGTGCATGGCCATGAAGTCGGAAGCCTTGGTGAGATCCATGTCCCCAGCCTGTCCGCCGCCCACGTGCCCGTCTTGTAGGTTTCGGTCATCACCAGGTCAGGAACAGGGCTCGCGGCGATCGGTGGATCAGGTTGGGCAGCATCTCCACCGGCCCGTCCGGCCCCCGTTCCAGGCGGAGGCCGGGCAGCTCCCGAGCCAGCGTCTCCAGCGTGATCGCTACCTGCTCGCGCGCCAGCTGCGCGCCCGGGCAGGCGTGCACACCGTGCCCGAACGCCAGGTGCCGCGCGGGCTCCCTGGTGATGTCGAACTCGTCCGGGCGGTCGTGGGCCTCGGGGTCGCGTCCGGCCGCCGCGTAGGACACGAACACCTCGGCGCCCTCCGGCAGCTCGGTCCCGGCCAGCGTCACCGGCCTGGTCGTGACGCGGTGGAAGCCCTGCAACGCCGTCTCGTAGCGGGCGGTCTCCTCCACTGCGGCCGGGATCAGCTCGGGACGCGCGCAGAGCAGCTCCCACTGCTCGCGCCGCCGCAGCAGATGCAGGACCGCGTTGCCGATGAGGGCGGTCGTCGTGAGGTGTCCTGCCAGCAGGAGGTTCTGGAGATTCGAGATGAGCGTGCCGTGCGGCTCGATGGCGCGGATCATCTCCCCGCACAGGTCGTCGCCCGGCTCGCCGCCCCGGCCCCGCACGTGCGCGTCCTGCAGCGACTTCGTCGCGGCGGCCGCGCGGGCCGCCGCGACCTGCTCCGCGGGCTCCATCGCCCGGAACACCAGTTCCTCCGCCCGGTACCCGCCCGCCACCACCGCTGGGACGTCGCGCGGATCGAGTCCGAGAAGGTGTCCGATCACCGCACCGGGCAGCACACGGGCGTACCGCTCCATGAGCTCGGCCCGCCCGTCCCCAGCGAACGACCCGACCAGTTCGGCGGCCTTTCCGGTGATGAACGGGACCGCCTCCGCCACCCGCCCCGGCGACAGCCCCCGGCTCAGCGGCTCCCGCAGCCGCCGGTGGTCGTCGCCGTCCGCGGTGACCACGACCGGACCGCCCGCCGGGACCTCCGCCAGCACCGCCACCGCCGCCGGCCCGGGAATCACCTCTGGGCGCAGCGCGTTCGCCGACGAGAACGTCTCCGGATCCCGCAGCACCTCCCGGACGTCGGCGTGCCGTGCGACGAGCCAGGCGTCCAGCTCAGGAACGAAGGTCAGCCCGCTGGTCTCCCGCGCTCGCGCGTAGTGGGGGTACGGGTCGCGCCGATCGAAGCCCACGGTGATCCCTCCGCGCAGTGCCGAGCCCACCGTACCCGCCGGAATAATGATGTGCGGGCGGTGAGACGCCCGCCTAGCCTCTTCGACATGGACGTGACATTCGAGCGGACAGGTGAGCGCCGCTACGCGACCGTCGTCACGCTGCCCGGCAGCGACCCGCGACGCATGGACCCCGCTCCCGGGTACGACGAGCACATCCCTCACGATCTCGTCCACTACCTTGCCGAGGCGGAGCTGGGGCTGACTTCCGGTGTGTACGGCCGGGCACTGGCAGGCGGCGGAAGCTTCATGGAGACGACGGAGACGCCCGGCGACCCGCGCCGCAGGGTCCGGGCGCAGCGCAAGCTGAAGAAGCGCGAGGAGTCCCTGCGCAAGTCCGGACACGGCGACATGGCCACATCCGAATACTTCGCCGGCCTCTGCGACATCGCTTGGAGGCGCCGCTCCGGCGCGCGGACGCCCGCCTGGGCCGAGCACACTCCCCTCCCACCCGGGGACGCGTCCAAGGTCAGCCGGATACTGGACCGCCTGGACGAGACCGCCCCGCTCTGGCATGGCCTCCCCGTCGGCGGCTCCCTCACCTTCACCTGGCCGAACACGACGCCGCGTGCCCGACAGGCGTCCTGAATCCTCGCGGTCAGCCGGCGCGTAGCGCGAGCCCCAGCGCGCGGAACTGCTCCACCGGATGGTGGTAGCCGCGCTCGATGTGGTGCACGCCCCGCAGCGTGGACGGCCCCTCCGCCACCGCGGCGGCGAGCACCGCCGAGAACCCCGCCCGGATGTCGGGCATCGTCACGTCCCCGCCGCGCAGCTTGCTTACCCCGCGCACCACGGCCGAGTGGAGCGCCGGGGTGTCGTGGTAGCGGCACGCCGGTCCGCCCAGGCACGTGTCGTACACCTCGATCTCCGCGCCCATGCTCTGCAGGGCCGGAACGTACGCGAGCCGGTTCTCGTACACGGTCTCGTGCAGCACGGACATGCCGTCCGCCTGGGTGAACAGGACCATGAGCGGCGTCTGCCAGTCCGTCGCGAACCCCGGGTGGGTGTCGGTCTGGACCGCCGCGGGCCGCAGCCCGTTCGGCGCCGACGCCATGATCCAGTCATCGGTGATGTCGAATCGGGCGCCCATCCCCGTCAATGTGGTGATGGCGGTGACGAGCCGGTCCTGCGGGCAGCCGTGCACCCGCACCTCGCCGCCCGTGACCAGGCCCGCCACGAGGTAGGAGAACGCCTCGATGCGGTCGCCCGCGAGCCGCGTCTGCGCGCCTCCGAGCCGCTCGACGCCCTCGACCACGATCCGCCGGTCCGGGGCGAAGGAGATCCGCGCGCCCATCCGCTGGAGGAACAGCGCCAGCTCGATGATCTCCGGCTCCGTGGCCGCGTTCCGGATGACCGTCTTGCCCTCTGCCCGCACCGCCGCGAGCAGCACCGTCTCGGTGGCGCCCACGCTGGGGTACGGCAGGTCGACGCGCGTCCCGACGAGCCGTGACGCGCGCGCGTGGATGCCGTCCTCGGCGATCGTCACCTCCGCGCCGAACGCCCGCAGCGCCTCCACGTGAAAGTCGACCGGGCGCCGCCCGATCGGGTCGCCGCCGACCAGCGGGACGAACGCCTCCCCCGCCCGGTGCAGCAGCGGACCGAGCATCAGGATCGGAATGCGGTTCAGGCCAGTGAACGCCTTGCCGACACTGGGGTCCGACACCGGCCCCGGTACGACCGCGACCTCGTCACCGGACCGCTCGACGGTCATCCCGACATGCTCCAGCATGCCGGCGGTGATCCCGACCTCGCCGACATCCGGCGCGTTGCGGATCGTGCTCGGCTCGGTGCCGAGCATCGCCGCCACCATGTGCTTGCTGACCGCGTTCTTGGCCCCGCGCACGGTGACATCGCCGCGCAACGGACCCGACGGCTCGATCTCCCACCATTTGTCGGTCATCCGGCAAGACTACGGTCGCCCCTCAGATGGACCAACCGAATCCACCAAAAGGCCATGTCCGGTCTAAGACGAGTTCTCTCTACCGGACCGTCAGCGCCGGAAGCCGCCCCTTGCTCACGGCCCGCGTCTTGCCCTCCGCGACCCGTCCGACGCGCGGTGGGCTCCAGGGCGACAGCAGGTACGTGCCGGGCTTCAGCGCGGCTCTGAACGTGTAGGTCGAGCGGATCACGGTCGTCCGCGCGCACCCCTTCACAGAGACCTGAGGCCCCGGCCTCCGCACGGCCGCCTTCACCGGCGTACCGCTCCGTCCCACCGGAAGGAGCCCCGCTGAGCGCGGATAGAGCCACAGACCGTTCTGCCCGTCACCGACGCTCCATTTCACCGTGGGGGCACAGCCCACGCTGACGCGCCGCTCCACCACCTTCAACGTGACGGTCCCTCCCGCGTGCACGAAGGCCGGTGCCACGCTCAGCACCACGTCCATCCGCTGCCGCGCGGCCACAGCGCCGGCCGGGCCCACGGTGTACGCCAGCCTCCCCCGCGAGATCGCCGGCACGGCCGCCTCCGGGGAACTCGGCGGTGCGGCTTTCCGGGTGACGGCCGGAGCGGTCGGCGCCGGATCGTCCTTGTCGGTCTTGTCGACGACCTTCGCGATGCCGTAGGCCCCGCCTCCGCAAATGAGCCCTACCAAGATGACAGCGGCCATCGGCTTCACCAGCCCGGGTCTGGGCTCATCCTCTGCGACGGCCGGCTGCACAGGTATCGCCGCGGGACGAACCCACCGATTCTGCGCGACCGCGTCCACCAGCGCCGCGAACGCCAGAGCGGACTTGGGCCGTGCTACCGGATTGCGGGCCAGCCCCCGTGCGACGAGCCCCCGCACCCTTTCCGGCAACTGATCCAGCCGGAGCCTCCCCGGCGGCTGCCCTGTGAGACACATGGCGAACACGGCCGCGGCCGCATAGAGGTCACCGGCCACGGTGACCTCCTGACCGCGCTCCGGCGCCATGTAGCCGGGCGTTCCAGGAGCATCGACCCCGAACCCGGTGACCTTGCACGCGCCCCCGACCACGATGACATTCGCCGGGGTCAGATTCCTGTGCATGATACCCAGGGCGTGCGCGGCCGCGAGCCCGAGCAGGCACCCCTTCAGGACCCGCAACGCCGCCTCCGGCGCCATCGGCCCTGATTCGCCGATCAGCCGCTCCAGCGAGACCCCGTCGACCAGCTCCATGACCAGCGCCCGCCTGCGCTCCACATACTCGTGGACGCGCACCACATGCGGATCGCGCAACGTCGTCAGGAGCCGCGCCTCGTCCTCGACGACCTCGGCCCGGTCCAGGATGACGACTTGCTCCCCGAACCCGTCCCGAATCGCCTGGACGACGCGCCCCGCCGATCCCTCGCTCAGGACCCGCACCACGGAATAGCCCGGAACGTCCCAAGTCATGGCCTGTACCCTGCCGTTTCGCCGGGTCCGCCCGCAACCACGCCAAGGTCACAATGCCCCCCGCATCCGCGACGCAGCCGTTTGATCAGCTGCACCGGCCCGGGGGGTGGCGGCAAGGTGGCCGCGCCGATGCGGTGTTTCGTGTGGGTGGCACCGGCGCGACCATGATTTCCAGCCCTACTAATCGGACCGATCCTCTCACATGGAACGTTGCAGCGGCGTGGAATCCCCTACTCCTCAGCAACCCGACAGCCGGACCAGTGGCCTCAAGCTGGCCGTCAGCAGCTAGGAGACACCGGGCAGAGGCCCACCATCGGCGGGCTCATGCCGGCGGTCTTCAACCACTCACTCCAACAAAGCGAATGCGCTAACCGAGAGCTGAAATCCCAGAAAACAGAAAGGGCCCCGCCGTGACGGCGGGGCCCTTCCACACAACAAGTCCGGCGGTGTCCTACTCTCCCACACAGTCTCCCATGCAGTACCATCGGCGCTGAGAGGCTTAACTTCCGGGTTCGGGA
>NZ_BCQT01000029.1 GCF_001552215.1 Actinomadura macra NBRC 14102
GCCGTCACGGCGGGGCCCTTTCTGTTTTCAGAGTGGGGAACTGCCACCGCGGGCGAATGCGTCCCAAAGAATTGCTACCGGCTCCGCCGTGCTGAACAGCGACTCGATCCGGTTGCGGTCACCGTCGAGATGGGTGATGGTCTGGAGGCCGAGGAACATCGCGACGGCCATCAGGCCGATCTCGCGGGACGGGACGAGACTCTCCAGCGCGGTGCCTTCGACGAGGCGGCGGATCGCGGCGGCGGCGAAATCGGCCCACGGCTCCACGTGTGCGAGGAGTTCTGCGCGGAGGCGCGGTGAGGTGGACGAGGCGGCGAAGAGCTCTTGGACCGCGTCGATGTGACCTTGGTCCTGCATGTCCTCCGCGTACAGTTCGCGGAGGCGCGAGAGGAGCTCGGTGGCGTCGGTACAAGAGCCGAGCGCGTCCTCGTAGCAGGCCATTCGGATCTGGCTGGTGTGGCGGAGAGCGGCGAGGAGGAGATCCTCGAGGTCCTCGAAGTGGTAGTAGATGACGCCTGGCGCGAAGCCGCCGTTGCGGGCGATCGATCGAGCGGTTGTGCCGCCGTAGCCCTCGACGGCGAGGGTCCGGACGGCCGCTTCGAGGAGGCGTTTCCTGGCTTCCGCGCGTGGCGCCATCGAAGGTCAGATCACTTTCCAGGGACGGACGCCGGCTTCCGCGAGCACGGGGTCGAGGCGGCGGGCGAGCCGCGCCAGATGGTGGCTCGGCACCTGTGGGTAGAGGTGGTGTTCCAAGTGGTACGTCAGCTCCAGGAACAGCGCGGGGATGACGCGGCCGCGCAGGGTGCGGGTCTGCGTGAGAGGTGTGTCCCCATAGTGCCGGTGCGGCAGGTGGACGGTCAGCAGTGGATACACCCAGCTTCCCACGATCATCATGGTCGCGTACAAGAGGAGCCCTCGCCAGAACAGCATGCCCGCGCCGACCGCGGCGAAGGGGAGCGCAGCCTCGACGAGCAGCCACAGGCGCTGCCGCACACCGCTGTGCTGGTAGGCCCAGAACCATAGCCGGATGAGGAAGACCGGGCCGTACAGGATCGCGCCGAGCGCGGTCAGGTCGGCCGGATGTCCTTCGGGGTCGTCGTCGCTGGGGAACGTCCGGTGGTGTTGCAGGTGGGTGGCGCGGTAGGCGTGCCCGCTCTCCAGGAGCACGGCGCCCAGGAGGAACAGGGCCCATTCCGTCGCGGGTCGGCTGAGGCCGAGGGCGCGGTGGACGACGTCGTGGGTCGCGGTCACCACCGCGACGAAGATTCCGAAGGCGATCGGCGGAGTCAGCCACCACCATCCGGCGAGCGCCGCCGTGACGAACAGGGCGACCCCCGCGTACGGGAGCGACAGGGTGAGCAAGCGGCGCCGGCGCGTGGTGATTAGCAGGTCGGGGCCCAGGTCCGACAGTTTCGGGATCATCGGCGAGCCGCCGTCCGGCGGGCGGCCCTGAGCACGTCGTCCGCGACGATTCTGCTGCCGAGCGCGCAGGCGACGGTGCCGAGGCCCGGCCACGTGGAGTCGCCGACGAGCCACAGGCCCGGGACGCCCAGCGAGTGCGGGACGGCGTTCTGGTTGGTATTGCCGGGTGTCTGGTGGGCTCCACCGACTGCGCCGCGCGGCCGGAACGCGAACCGCTCGTAGGAGCGGGGCGTGCCCACGTCCCAGACGTGCGCCCGTTCACCGAGGGAGGGGTGGACGCGCCGTGCCAGCTCGACGAGACGTTCTCCGATCTCCCGTTTGCGGATCTTGTACGCGGCGTCGGAGAGTCCGGCCCAGCCGGCGAGCCCGGTGTGAGTGGAGATCATCACGGCGCGGTGGCCCGCCGGCGCGCTGTCGGCGTCGTCCGGCGCGGACACCGACACGAACATGTTGTTGCCGTCGCCGAGCGGCCTCCGGTAGTCCTGCAGGAGCTGGTGGTGAGTGAACTCCTGCCCGGCGACCTCGTCCTCAGGTACGCCGAGGAACACGACGATCGCGCCGCCCAGTTCTGGTTCGTCGCGGTCGAGATAGGGGCGAAGCCTGCCCGCGAGGTCGGGGACGACCCGGGCGGTGGTGGTCGCGGGAAGCGCGCTCACCACCTGCCGCGCGTGGACGACGCCGCGCCGGGTGTGCACCTCGAACGCGCCGGCTCGTCCGACGACCCGCTCGGCCGGGCACCCGGTGCGCAGTTGCCCGCCGAGGCCGCGGTAGTGGACGGTGAAGCGCCGCCAGAACCCGCGCATGCCGCCGTGCGCGCGGGTGAGGCCGGCACCGCGGATGGTGACGCCGAGGGCGGCGTTGATGAGCGGGGCCCGGTCGATGGTGCTGTGCACGGTGTCCTCGACCAGCATCGACAGCAGGCCGACGAGCGGTGCGTCGCCGCGCAGGCCGTGCCGGTGCAGCATCTCGCCGAGGGTGGTGTTCATGTGGCGGGCGAGCGGGACGCCGCGCGGTCCGAGAGCCCTCAGGTTGTGCAGGGCGTCCGAGGGCCGCCGGATCGGAAGGCGAACACCGGCTCGGCTCGCGTTCCAGAACACCGAGGCCAGCTGGTCGAGCCGGGTCCAGAAGGCTCTGTGCCGTGGGGTGCCGCCGAGCACGCGCAGCCGCTCGCGGTGCCATGCCCCAGTGTCGCGGTAGAGGGTGACCTCGCGGTCGGGGAGCCAGCCGATGTAGCCGGGCAGCCTGTCCCCGGGAACCGGGTCCATGCCGATGCTGTCGAGCAGTTCCGCTCCGACCCCGCCCGGCTCGAAGTCGACCATGGTCGTCGCTCCCACGTCGAACGAGAACCCGCGTCTGCGGTAGTAGCCCGCACACCCGCCGACATGGCCGTGCGCCTCGATCACCAGCGTGGACAGGCCCGCGGCCTGCAACCGGGCCGCCGTCGCCATTCCTGCGAGCCCGCCGCCGAGCACGGCGACCTCGCAGGAGGCGGGGAACCGCGTGTCCGCCCGCCGCGTTCGCTGAACGTCTGTTCTGAACATGTGTTCAGATTCTTTCCGCGGTGGGTCCCCGTCAATACCGGCGGGCGAGAACGGCAGGATCCGGCCCCGCTCATCGTGTGATGAGCGGGGCCGGAACAGAGGCAGATCAGAAGGAGGCGCCGTTGATGAGGGCGGTGAGGGCGGGGTGGATGCGGCCGGGGTCGACGGTGGTGATGGTGTAGCGGCCCACCCCGGCCCGGACGAAGGGGTCCTCACCAGTGATCTTCTCGGCGGTCGCCCTGTCGACGCCCGCGGCGATGATGAGCCCGCCGCCGGTGGAGGGAACGGTCTCGCCGGACAGCAGGAAGGTCCGGTCCGCGTGATGCCGTTCGAGGTAGGCGACGTGGTCGCGGACGTGGGGGGCCGCGGCCTGCTCCGTCCCGGTGTACTCCATCCGCAGCAGGTGCAGCATGCGCCGTCCTCCCAGGCCGGGTCGCGTTGACCGATCCAGTCTCTCAGCTTCGGACGGAAGGGTCGGTCAGCAGTTTCAGGGACAGCGCGGACGCCCAGAGCCAGACGACCGCACCGCCGACGATCAGCAGCCGGAAGTCCTCCGCGGGAAAGGCGGCGAAGCCCAGGAGGAGATAGAGGGAAGGCGCGGCCACACTGGCGGTCGTCCAGGCCGTGCGGCCCTGGCGGGCGAACCGGCGGGCGAACACCACGCAGGCCACGCTCAGCGCGAGGCCGATCCCGACGGGGGCGAGGTTGTGCAAGGCGCCGTGCCAGGTGACGTGGGCGGCGGCTCCGTCCGGGGTTCCCGCCGGGTAGCCCTCGGCCGGGTCGGTGCGGAAGACGCCCGCCCAGACCAGCCCGGCGCCGTAGGCGGCGATCAGGCGCGGGCCCCATGTCCCGCCGGGCGTGCGGCGGGCGAGGGTTCGTCTCAGACCGAGCGCGGAAGCCAGCACGAGTATGCCGCTGACCAGGAAGTTCGTGGTCTGGATCCAGCCCTGGCCGCCGAGGCTGAGCATGCTGAGCGGGTGCCTGGCCGGGTCGAATCCGGCACGGGTCGCCGCCTGGACCACGATCAGCAGGACGAACAGCGGGCCGGCGGCCACGCCGCAGGCGAGCATGATGCGGGTGCGGGCGTCCATCGGGCGGGTGCGGGCGGTGGGGATGTCGGTGCCAGCGGTACGGATGGTCATGGGAGTGCTCCTTGTGGGGTGGTGCCCGGGGTCGCCGGCGGCGACCCCGGGCTGGGGTGGGGTCAGCGGTAGAGGGCCTCGCCGGTCTCCAGCAACGTCTTCAGGTCGCTGAGGGTCTGGCTCCAGCCGCCGCCGGCCTCGGGGACCTCGCCGGCGCCCTGGGCCGCAGTCTGCGGCGCGCCGGTCACGTCGTGGGTGACGGTCAGCTTCGAGACACCGGTGCCGTCATCGTCGATCTCGTAGGTGAGCCGGGTGAACGGTTCGCCGAGGAACAGCGCGCGCCAGGTCTGGACGAGCCGGCGGGGCGGGTCGGCCTCGATGACCTCGCCGTCGAGCACCACGTCCGGTGCGCCGTGCTCCTTCATCGCCTCGCTGGCCAGCCCGCGGAAGGTGCCGCCGGGACGCAGGTCGTACTCCACCGGAGCCTGGTAGCCGAACTTCTCCGTCCACTCGGGCTTGGTGATGGCGTCCCAGATCGCCTCCGGCGTTGCCCGGATGTATACGCGGTAGACCTGGACGGTCTTGTCCTCTGTCGTCGTCATGCTTTGCTCCAGTTCTCTCTTGAGCCCGGCCAGGGCCGCGGCGGGCTGCTCGGTGTACTTGTCGATCCACCGGTCGTGGATCAGGCGGATCGGCACCGGGTTGAGGAAGTGCAGCTTCTCCCGGCCCGAGCGGCGCGTGACGACCAGCCCCGCGTCCTCCAGCACCCGTAGATGCTTGGCGACGCCGAATCGCGTCATCTCCAGTTCCGCCTCCAGTTCGCCCTGGGTGCGCCCGTCTCGGGTGAACAGCAGATCGAGCAGGAAGCGGCGGGTGGGGTCGGCCAGCGCCTTGAACGCCAGATCGTCGTCCGTCACACCTCGAAAATAGGTGACCAAAAGGTCACATGTCAAGCGTGGTTGAGAGGAAGGTGGGCGCGGTGCGTCGGGGATAGCGTCAATCGCCGCAGGTCAGCGGGCGGGGGAGAGGACGGTGTCGAGCGTCTCGGCCCACTGGTGGAGCAGGCGGTCGCGCCGCGTCGAGTCGTCGGTCAGGAGGTCGGCTAGGCCCAGGCCGCGGACCAGGTCCAGGGTCGCCTGGACGGTCTCGCGGACCCCGGGGAGCGATTCGTCCGCGCCGAGGGCCTCGACGGTCAGCCGGTGGGCCTCGCGGCCGACGCGGGCCTCCAGGGGGAGGACCTGGGCGCGCAGCTGCTCGTCGGAGCTGGCCGCGACCCAGAGCTGGAGCGCGGCGCGGAACAGGGGGGCGGTGTACATCTCGCCGAGCAGGGTGACGACGTCCAGGGTGGACGGGCGGCGGCCGGCAAGGGCGTCGAGGCGTTCGCGCATCTGGGTCATCCGCACTTCGGAGCCGTACTCGACCGCGGCGGTCACGAGCTCCTCGCGGGTGTGGAAATGGTGCTGCGCGGCGCCGCGGGAGACCCCCGCGCGCTCGGCGACCACGGCCACCGTGGTGCCCGCCCAGCCGACCGAGGCGAGGCAGTCGACGGCGGCCTCCAGGAGGCGCTGCCGGGTGGCGCGACTGCGGTCCTGCTGGGGTTCGCGGGAGGGGGCGCGGGGCACTGCCTGCGTGGTCATCTCGTCCTCGGCTCGGTGGGGTTCCAGTCAACCAAACGACGGCGGTTAGAAACAATCAAGCGCGATTGATTTTTCTCATCCGGGCTGGCAGGGTGCTGGCCATGGGTGGACCGCTGCGGATCGGCAACGCCTCGGGCTTCTACGGCGACCGCTTCTCCGCGGTGCGGGAGATGCTGGAGGGCGGGCCGCTGGACGTCCTGACCGGCGACTACCTTGCCGAGTTGACGATGCTCATTCTGGGCCGGAGCAGAATGAAGGACCCGGACGGTGGCTACGCCGCCACGTTCCTGCGGCAGATGGAGGAGTGCCTGGGGCTCGCCGCCGAGCGCGGCACCGCGATCGTCACCAATGCGGGCGGGCTCAACCCGCGCGCTCTTGCGGACCGGCTGCGCGAACTGGCCGGGCGTCTCGGCATCGCGGTGGCGGTCGCCCATGTCGAGGGCGACGACCTGCTCCCGGATGCCACACGGCTCGGCCTGGCGGACGGGCGGTACGGGCGGCCGCTCACCGCCAACGCCTATCTGGGCGCCTGGGGGATCGCCGAGTGCCTGCGGGCCGGCGCCGGCGTGGTGGTGACCGGGCGGGTCACCGACGCGTCGCTGGTGGTCGGTCCCACCGCGGCCCATTTCGGCTGGGCGCGCGACGACTGGGACGCCCTCGCCGGCGCGACGGCCGCCGGGCACGTCCTGGAGTGCGGGGCGCAGGCCACCGGCGGCAACTACGCCTTCTTCGAAGAAATCTACAATGTAAAGGCGCCGGGCTTTCCGCTGGCCGAGATGTACGGCGACGGCTCCAGCGTGATTACCAAACATCAGGGCACCGGCGGCACCGTCACCACCGAGACGGTCACCGCCCAGCTTCTCTATGAGCTCAGCGGCCCGGCCTACGCCGGTCCCGACGTCACGGCCCGCTTCGACACCATCGAGCTGCGCCAGGACGGGCCGGATCGTGTCCGGATCAGCGGCGTCCGGGGCACTCCGCCGCCCCCCACCACCAAGGTGTGTCTCAACCACCTTGGCGGGCACCGCAACGAGATGACGTTCGTGCTCACCGGACTCGGTATCGAGGCCAAGGCGGACCTCGCCAAGTCCCGGCTTGAGGACGCGTTCGGCGACGCTCCCCCCGCCCGGGTCGAGTGGACGCTCATCGGCACCGCGAAGCCCGATCCCGCCACGCAGGGCGAGGCCACCGCTCTGCTGCGCTGCGCCGTCCTCGACCCGGACCCGGAGAAGGTCGGCCGCGCGTTCAGCGGCGCGGTCGTGGAACTGGCCCTCGCGGGCTATCCCGGCTTCACGATGACGTCCCCGCCCGGCAAGGGTGCCCCCTACGGTGTCTACACTCCCGCCTACGTTTCCAACGCCGAGGTCGGCCACATTGCCGTGCTGCCAGACGGGGCGCGCGTCGTCCTCGCCCCGGCGCCGGCGACGGCCGAGATCATCGAAGACGGCCCCGCGCACGGTGCGCTCCCCGAGCCCACAGCCGATGCCCGCACCGTGCGTGCGCCGCTCGGACGGGTGGCGGGGGCGCGGAGCGGAGACAAGGGCGGGGACGCCAACATCGGCGTGTGGGCCCGGACGGACGCGCAGTGGCGCTGGCTGGAGCCCTTCCTCACCGTCGGGCGGCTCCGTGAGCTGTTGCCCGAGACGCGTGACCATCCCGTCCGGCGCTCTGTCCTGTCCAATCTCCGTGCGGTGAACTTCGTCGTCGAGGGGCTGCTGCAGGAGGGCGTCTCGGCCTCGACCCGGTTCGATCCCCAAGGCAAGGCCTTGGGGGAGTGGCTGCGGTCCCGGCTCGTCGATATCCCGGAGGCAGTTCTTTGACCTTCACGAGCGCGCTCGACACGCGGAACCCGGAGTACCGCAAGCGCCGCCGCGCCATGCTGGACAAGATCGCGGAGCTGGACGCGGAGCACGCCAAGGTCCTGGAGGGCGGCGGCGAGAAGTACGTCGCGCGGCATCGCGGCCGCGGCAAACTGATGGCGCGCGAACGCGTCGAGCTGCTGCTCGACCCTGACTCGCCGTTCCTGGAACTGAGCCCGCTCGCCGCCTGGGGGAGCGACTTCCCCGTCGGGGCGAGCGTCGTCACCGGGATCGGGGTCGTCGAGGGCGTCGAGTGCCTGATCGTCGCGAACGACCCGACGGTGCGGGGCGGCTCCAGCAATCCGTGGACGGTGAAGAAGAGTTTCCGGGCGTCCGACATCGCGCTGGAGAACCGGCTCCCGGTGATCAACCTGGTCGAGTCCGGCGGCGCGGACCTGCCGACCCAGAAGGAGATATTCATCCCGGGCGGGCGGATGTTCCGTGACCTGACCCGGCTGTCGGCGGCGGGCATCCCGACGATCGCGCTGGTGTTCGGCAACTCCACGGCGGGCGGCGCGTACATCCCGGGAATGTGCGACCACGTCGTCATGGTCAAGGAGCGCGCGAAGGTGTTCCTCGGCGGGCCGCCGCTCGTGAAGATGGCGACCGGGGAGGAGGCGGGCGACGAGGAGCTGGGCGGCGCCGAGATGCACGCCCGCACGTCCGGCCTGGCCGACTACATGGCGGCGGACGAGGTGGACGCGCTGCGGCTGGGCAGGCAGATCGTCCGGGGCCTCAACCACCGGCGCCTCGGCCCGGCACCGGGCCCGGTCACCGAGCCGCTGTACGACGTCGAGGAGCTCGCGGGAATCGTCCCGGAGGACCTGAAGGTGCCCTTCGACCCGCGCGAGGTCATCGTGCGAATCGCCGACGGGTCCCGGTTCGATGAGTTCAAGCCGCTGTACGGGACGAGCCTGGTCACCGGCTGGACGCGCGTCCACGGCTACCCGATCGGGGTCCTCGCGAACGCGCAGGGCGTGCTGTTCGGGGCCGAGGCGCAGAAGGCGGCGCAGTTCATCCAGCTCGCCAACCAGGGCGACACGCCCCTGCTGTTCCTGCACAACACCACCGGCTACATGGTCGGCAAGGAGTACGAACAGGCGGGCATCATCAAGCACGGCGCCTTGATGATCAATGCGGTGGCCAACAGCCGGGTGCCGCATCTCACGGTCGTGATGGGCGCCTCGTACGGGGCCGGGAACTACGGCATGTGCGGCCGCGCCTACGATCCGCGGTTCCTGTTCACCTGGCCGAGCGCGAAGTCGGCGGTGATGGGACCGCAGCAGCTCGCGGGCGTTCTGTCGATCGTCGCGCGGCAGGCCACCGAGGCGCGGGGCCAGGTGTACGACGAGGAGCAGGATCGTGCCATGCGAGAGATGGTCGAGACGCAGATCGAGGCGGAGTCGCTGCCGTTCTTCCTGTCGGGACGGCTGTACGACGACGGTGTGATCGATCCGCGCGACACCCGCACGGTCCTCGGCCTGTGCCTGTCGGTCGTCCACAACGCGCCCGTGCGCGGAGCCGACGGCTTCGGCGTCTTCCGGATGTGAGCAGATGATCAACACTGTGCTCGTCGCCAACCGCGGTGAGATCGCCCGCCGGGTCCTGCGCGCCTGCCGGGATCTCGGCATCGGGACGGTCGCCGTCCACTCCGACCCGGACGCCGGTGCGCCGCACGTCCGGGAGGCGGACGTGGCGGGACGGCTGCCCGGATCGTCCCCGGCGGAGACATACCTGTCGTCCGCGTTGCTCCTGTCCGTGGCCGAGCGCGCGGGGGCCGACGCCGTCCACCCCGGGTACGGGTTCCTGTCGGAGAACGCGGAGTTCGCGCGAACCGTCATGGACGCGGGACTGACCTGGATCGGGCCGCCGCCACAGGCGATGGCCGCGATGGGCTCCAAGATCGAGGCGAAGAGGCTGATGGCCGCCGCGGGCGTCCCGGTGCTGCCCGATCTTGACCCCGCGCGAGTCACGGCCGCCGATCTGCCGCTGCTGGTCAAGGCGTCCGCCGGTGGTGGTGGCCGCGGCATGCGGATCGTCCGGAGCATGGAGGGGAGGGAGGAAGCGGTCGCCGGGGCGCGGCGGGAGGCGGAGTCGGCGTTCGGCGACCCGTCGGTCTTCTGCGAGCCGCTGCTGGAGGGCGCGCGGCACGTCGAGGTGCAGGTCCTCGCCGATGCCCACGGGACGGTCTGGGCTCTGGGGGAGCGGGAGTGCTCCATCCAGCGCCGCCACCAGAAGATCGTCGAGGAGGCGCCGTCGCCGGCGGTCGGGTCGCGGCTGCGCGCCGCGCTGTGCGGCGCGGCGGCGAACGCGGCCCGCGCGATCGGGTATGTCGGGGCGGGCACGGTCGAGTTCCTGCTGGCGCCCGGCGGCCGGTTCTTCTTCCTGGAGGTCAACACGCGGCTACAGGTCGAACACCCGGTCACCGAGTGCGTGTACGGGGTGGACCTCGTCCGGTGGCAGATCGAGATCGCCGAGGGCGCGCGCCTCCCGGATGTGGTGCCGGCGCCGCGCGGCCATGCCATCGAGGTGCGCCTGTACGCCGAGGACCCGGCGCAGGGCTGGCGGCCCGCCACCGGCACCCTGCGTGCGTTCGAGGTGCCGGGCGTGGACGCCGAGTTCGCCGTCCCCTCCTCGTACGGGTTGCGGCTCGACAGTGGTGTGGAGGCCGGTACCGAGATCGGCGTGCACTACGACCCGATGCTCGCCAAGGTGATCGCGTGGGCGCCCACCCGGCCCGCCGCGGCCCGCAGGCTCGCGGCGGGGCTGCGCGGCGCGCGCGTCCACGGCCTGGTCACCAACCGGGACCTGCTCGTCCGGATCTTGGACGAGCCGGCCTTCCTCAGGGGCGAGACCGACACCGGCTACCTCGGCCGCGTCGGGCTCGCGGTGCTCGCCGCGCCCCTCGCCGGGGACGCCGCGGTCCGGGCGTCGGCGCTGGCCGCGGCGCTCGCCGCCGCGGCAGCTGACCGCGCGTCCGCCGGGGTGCTCGGCGGTCTGCCGTCCGGATGGCGGAACGTGCGTTCGCAGCCCCAGCGCCGCACGTACGACGGTCCCACGGGGCGTGTCGACGTCGATTACCACCTCGGCACGGACGGCCTGGTTTCCCGCCTGTGCCCCGGCACGTCGCTGGTGAGCGCGACCCCCGGGCGGGTCGTGCTCGACCACGACGGGCTTCGCGAGACGTTCACGATGGACGTCGCCGGCGACTCCGTGCACGTCCATTCCCGGCTCGGCCCGGTCACGCTCAGGACGCTGCCGCGCTTCGCCGACCCGGACGCCGAGGTCGCGCCGGGGTCACTCCTGGCCCCCATGCCGGGAACGGTCGTCCGGGTGGAGACCGAGCCGGGGGCCGCCGTCTCCGAAGGGCAGACCCTGGTCGTCCTGGAGGCCATGAAGATGGAGCACCGCATCGCCGCCCCCGTCTCCGGGACGGTCGCGGAGCTGAACGCCGGCGCCGGGCACCAGGTCGAGGCCGGAGCCGTCCTCGCCGTCATCGAAGGGACCCCCGCATGAGCTTCGTCGAGTCCGAGGAGCGGCGGGCCCTGCGCGCCGCCGTCGCCGACCTGGGCGCCGAGTACGGCGCGTCCTACTACGTCGGGAAGGCCAAGGCGGGGCAGAAGACCGACGAGTTGTGGACCGAGGCCGGGCGGCTCGGCTATCTCGGCGTCAACGTCCCCGAACAGTACGGCGGCGGGGGCGGCGGTATCGGCGACCTCGCCGCGGTCTGCGAGGAACTCGCCGCCGCGGGCTGCCCGCTGCTGCTCATGGTCGTCTCCCCGGCGATCTGTGCCACGATCATCGCCCGTTCCGGTACCGACGCACAACGTGAGCACTGGCTCCCGCGTTTCGCGGACGGCTCGGTCACGATGGCGTTCGCGATCACCGAGCCCGACGCCGGGTCCAACTCCCACCGCATCACGACCACGGCCCGCCGCGACGGCGGGGGTTGGCTGCTGAAGGGGCAGAAGACCTTCATCTCCGGTGTGGACGAGGCGGACGCCGTGCTGTTCGTCAGCCGCAGCGAGGACCAGAAGGGCACCCTTCGCCCGTCGCTGTTCATCGTCCCGACGGGCACGCCCGGCTTCACCCACACGCCCATCGACATGGAGATCGTGTCGCCTGAGAAGCAGTTCATCTGCCACCTCGACGACGTCCGGCTCCCCTATGACGCCCTCGTCGGCGACGAGGACGGCGGCCTGCTCCAGTTGTTCGCCGGCCTCAACCCCGAGCGGATCATGGCGTCCGCCATGGGGGCCGGGATCGGTCGTCTGGCCCTCGGCAAGGCGGCCGCCTACGCCAGGGACCGCCAGGTCTTCACGACGCCCATCGGCGCCCACCAGGGCCTTGCACATCCCCTCGCCGCCGCGAAGATCGAGCTGGAACTCGCCCGCCTGATGGCTCAGAAGGCGGCCTGGCTGTACGACGCGGGCGACGACGAGGGCGCGGGCGAGGCCGCGAACATGGCCAAGTACGCCACCGCCGAGGCGGCGGTCCACTGCGTCGACCAGGCCATCCAGACCCACGGCGGCAACGGCCTGACCACCGAGTACGGCGTCGGCATGCTCGCCGGCGTCGTCCGCCTCATGCGCATCGCCCCGGTCAGCCGCGAGATGATCCTCAACTATGTCGCCCAGCACTCCCTGGGACTTCCCAAGTCCTACTGAAATCTCGTACTGAATGGGGATGTGGCGAGGATGGGCCGCGCGCCTTACACTCCTGACGATCCCGCGCCTGGATCGTCCAAAGACCGCGATAGTTAGGGGCTTTCGTGTACGGCCCTCCGCCGCCCCCGGTGCACGTCCCGTACCCTCCCATCCCCGAACCGGGCCCTCTCGCGGGAGCTCCCCGCGGGCGCCGCCTGGCCGCGTGGAGCATCGACGCGGCCCTCATGGCCGGCGTCGCCGTCCTGCTCGCCATCATGACGTGGGGCCGCCTCAACGGCCTGCTGTCGGACGGCCTGTGGACGGACGCGCTCAGCTCGACCGGCGGCCTCCTGCTGTCGGGCGGCGATGTCGGGCAGGCCGCCGGGGACTTCGGCGTCAACCTGTGGGCGAAGGTCGCCTCAGCGATCGAGCAGGCCCTGCTCCTGCTCGTGCTCGCGGAGTTGCTCTACCAGTTCGCCGCGCAGGCGTTGGCGGGCCGCACTCTCGGCAAGGCCGTATTGGACCTGCGGGTCTGCGCCGTCCAGGGCGTCAAGATCCGCAAGGGGCGGGCCTTCCGCCGCGCGCTGGCCTCCACCGCGGGCGGCACGGGCCTGTACTGCACAGCCTGGATCCTGCTCCTGGAGGGCCTGTTCTTCCTCGCCCTCCTCACGTGGCTCGCCGCACTCGCCCTCCTCACGGCCAACAGCGTCCCGGCGCTCATCGGCGCCCGCCGTCGCACCTTCGCCGACCTGACCGCCGGCACCGTGGTCGTCCGCGCCGACGGCTACCGGCGCGCCGCCGAGGCCGCCCGGCAGGGCATCGGTGTCGCCTGGGACGGGACACAGGCGGCGGGGCAGGTCGCCGGGCAGGCCGTCCTCAGCAACGCCGCCCGCCTCGCCCAGGCAGAGCGGGTCCAGCGCGCCCTGGAGTCCGAACGCGCCCGCCAGGTCCACGACCTCGGCCGCCAATCCGCCGACCTGGTCCGCGGCGCCATGACCGGCGAGCGGTCCCAGCAGGTCCAGGACATGGGCAAGCGTCTGGGCGGCCGGCTCAGGGGCGCCTACGGTCAGCGCCGTGCCGCCAGGGAGGCCCGGCGGGCCGCGCTCCCGCCGCCGTACGGCCCGTTCGCGGCCCTTCCGCCGCCTCAGCCGGACGGTAACCCGTACCAGCAGCCCCTGCAGACCTACCTGCCCTACCCGCCCCCGGCGTCCCCCTATGCCCCTCCCAGGCCCCCGGAGGACGGCACGGGGTGACCGGTCAGGACGTCAGGTCGTCGAGCTGGGATTCGAGGGACCTGGGGGCCTCCAGGCGGTTGTCCACGGCGACGTGGGGGATCGGGGGCGGGACGTCCGGGCGCATCCGGGCGAGGAAAGCGTCGAAGGCGGCAAGCTTCGCGGTGTCGCGGGGGGAGGCGCGCTCGCGGAGCCGTTCGCCGAGCGTGGCGGCGTCGGTTCGGACCCAGACGAGGGTCACCGGCGGGCCGCCCAGGGCCTCGACCCAGGCCGCCCAGCGGTCCGGGGAGCGGACCTGCGCGGTGAAGGGGGCGCCGAGCAGGACGGGGCAGCCATGAGAGCGGATCTCGCGGGCGGTGGCGGTCATCCCCGCGTACTCGTGGGCCTTGACATGCGCGTCGTACCAGGCGCCCTCGCGCTCGCCGGGGTCGCGGGAGGCCGCGGCGAGCGTCGCCGCGACGAACCCGCCGTACATCGTGTCCTTGTCGAGCAGGGCGGGAACGGGACGCAGGCGCCGCAGCAGCAGACCGGCGACCGTGCTCTTGCCGCTGCCGGGCGGGCCGGCGACGACCCAGACGGGCGTCACGCCGACAGCCGCATCCGCCGGGTCGCCAGGCGGCGGATACGCTCCTCGTCGATCTCGTGGCCGAGCCCCGGCTGGGTGAGGGGCACGCCGACGACGCCGCCGGACGAGCGGACGGGCGGGGTCACGAACACCGGCCCGCCCGCCGGATCGGAGACGTCGCTCGGCAGCGTACAGCCGGGGAGGGCGGCCAGGGCGACGGCGGCAGCCTGGCCGATGCCGAACGCGCCGGAGCCGCTGCACCACACGTCCCACCCCGCCGCGTACGCCAGGTCGTGGGCGCTGCGGGCGGCGGTGAGGCCGCCGAGCCGGTCCAGGCGCAGGTGCAGGGCGCGGCCCGCGTCCAGGGAGAGCGCGGCGTCAAGGGTGTCGAGGTCGCCGATGTGGGGGGCGACGGCCGTGCCCAGCCTCGGCTGGAGGCGGGCGTGCGCCGCCAGGTCGGCCGCCGGGAACGGGCGCTCGATCGCCACCAGCCCGTAGGCGTCCAGACCCTCCAGGGCGGCGAGGTGCTCGGGGGACTCGGTGTAGGTGTGCCCGGCGTCGGCCACGAGCGCGAGCGCCGGATAGGACTGCCGGATCACGCGGACGGGCTCGATATCCCAGCCGGGACGGACGTCCAGGGTGACGCGGGTATGGCCGGCGCCGACCGCCTGGTTGACGCGGCCGGCGACCGTCTCCAGGACGGGCTCCGGGGCGATCCGCGCGCCCGTCACGATGGATGTGCGGGTGCCGCCGAGCGCGTGCGCGAGCGGCAGCCCCCGGGCTCGGCACCACAGGTCCCAGCACGCCACGTCGATCGCGGCCGCCGCGTCGCGGGTGCCGAGGTCGGCGGCCGCGGACACGTCCTCTGGACGGTCCCAGTCCAGCCCGATGAGGGCCGGGCCCATGCGCTCCTCGATGTCGGCCCAGACGGGGTCGGCGGTCCCACCGGGGACGGCGGCCTCACCCCAGCCGACCGCGCCGTCCGCGCCGGCGAGGCGGACGAGGACGCTCTCCGGCCGCCGCCCGCGGGGCATCGTCACGCGGAAGACGTCGCAGCCGTGGATCCGGGGCACCCGCACCCGCCCTCTCGGTCGGAAGTGTTCTCCCCCAATGATCCCCCCTCCGGGGACCGGGGATGACACCTCCGCCGGTCAGACGGCCCAGGTGACCTGGCGCAGGTCGCGCTCGACGGCGGCGGCCGCACGCTCGACCTCGCTGACAGGCGCGATACGGTCGGCCCACGACCAGTAGTACCAGCGGTCGCCGTGGCCGTCCCGCTCGCACAGGACCGTGCCGTGGCGGTCGGGCGAGGTCCGGTCGAGGACCTCCAGCCGTGGCCGGGGCCCGGTGACGAGCATCGTGAGGAACCCGTGGCCGGTGAGTGCCTGGCCGAGGTCGTCCAGGATGGAAAGATCCGTCTGCGCCATGGTCGTCGCCCCCTGTGCGGTTCGTGGCGTCAGTCTGTGTGACGCCCGCCACTGCTCCCGGGTTCGCCGGACGGACGGATTCGGCGGGATGAGCGGAGCGACGCGCCCGTGTGCAGCAGGTACGGCAGGTCATGGCCGGGAGCGGTCAGGACGGGCAGCTCGCCTCCAGCGACACCGGCTTGGTCTGCGGGTCGCGGGGCTTGGACGCACCTGGGCTCGGTGTGCCCTGCGCATTCGAACGGCCCCCGGTGGGGGAGGCGGACGGCGAGGCGCTCGGCGACGGGCTCGCCGAGCCCGGGTCGGTGCTGGTGGACTTGTCGGCCAGCTTGCGGATCAGCTCGAAGTCCGGGTTGCCGGTGCTGATCAGCGGCGGTACGAACGACAGGCTGTTGATCTGGGCGCCGTCCTTGACCTTGTTCGACAGCTTCATCAGCGCGGGCAGCAGTTCCTGCGGGATGTCGGTCGACAGGGTCCGCTTGGCGGCCGAGGCGAGCTTGTCGAACTTGGTCAGGACGGTCTGCGGGTCGGCCTGCCGCGCGATGGCCCGCATCAGGCACTTCTGCCGGCCCATCCGGACGTAGTCGTCGCTGTCGGTGCGGGACCGCCCGTACCAGAGGGCCTCCTTGCCCCCGAGCCGCCGCCTGCCGGGCTGGAGCACCGCACCCTCCAACCCGTACGGGATCGGCTGGGTGATCGAGACGGTGACGCCGCCCATGGCGTCGATGATGTCGGCGAAGCCGAACATGTCGACCAGGATGTAGTAGTCGACGCGGATGCCGAGGATCCCGGCGATCGTGGCCTTCAGCAGCTCAGGGCCGCGGTGGTTCTTGGCGACGCCGGGGACGATGTCGGGGTGCTCCTCGGCGTACTGGTAGACCTCGTTGAGCAGCCCGGGCGTCGCGGGACCGTCACCGGTGAAGCCGTAGGGGAAGCGGTCGCGGGCCGGGCCGGGGGGCAGCGGGAACCGCTCCAGGTTGCGCGGCAGGCTCAGCAGAACCGTGTCACCGGTCTTGGTGTCGACGCTGGCGACCGTCATGCTGTCGGTGCGCACGCCCTGCCGGTTCGCGGCGGCGTCGCCGCCGAGCAGCAGCACGTTGACGCGCCGCTCCCCGTTCCAGGGGTCGGAGGCGTCGATATGCCGGCCGTTCTCGCTGCCGCTGCGGAAGATGCTGGTCAGCGCGTCCCGGTACACGTAGGTGCTGTGCGCCGACCATGCCACCGGCACGGCGACGGCGAAGCACAGCACGGCGACGGACGCGCTGCCGAGGGCGCGGGCGCTCACCGACATCCCGTCGGGGCGCAGCACCTGGTAGGACCGGATGACGACCACGATCCACACCAGGCCGAGCGCCACGAGGCCGGCGGAGATCCGCTGCAGCGCGTCGGGCCGGACGGCGAGGTGGACGAGATCGGAGCGGTAGACGGTGAACGCGGTGCCGACCGCGGCGGCGATCAGCAGGTGGGCCGCGAGCAGCAGCCCCCCGGCGAGCCGGCGGCCGGTCGCCAGATGGGCCACTCCCCACAGCAGGGCGGACGCGAGCGTCAGCGCCAGCGCGAGGGGCAGACCCCCCGCCTCGTCGGAGGAACTCCCGGCGTCCTCCGCCGGGGCGGGCCGGCTCGCTGATCGACTCGACATGTACGCTCCGATTCCCCACCCGCGCGAACTCATCCAGCGGCTCAACATTATGGACGCGTGAAACCGGGCGAAGGTTGCGTGGAAGTCGACCGAATGCGAGCTTTTCGCCGCCTCACGTGCAGCTTCTTCCTAGAATATGCAATCTCGGTATGCGTTGGGGCGCCGACCCCGTCTTTCGGGCGGCGAGCCCTGCCAGGCGGGCGGTCCGGCCGTTCGGACAAGATCACCCCGTGCGGCGAATCGATGGGCGGTGACCTGGGCGACCCGCGCCCTTCCGGCCGACACGCCCCGCGCCGGGAGAGAACGCGGGGGAGATCGAAATTGACCGGATATTGGCACGCGAGGGCGTCCGCCGTCTCGGCGCCGGGACGGCGGCCGGGTCACCAGCTGGTGGCCAGCGGCATCCCCTCGGCATAGCCGGACGCGCTCTGGATCCCGACCGTCGCCCGCTCGTGGAACTCCTCCAGCGTCCGAGCGCCGGCGTAGGTGCAGGAGCTGCGCAGCCCCGCGACGATCGAGTCGATCAGGTCCTCCACACCGGGCCGCTGGGGGTCCAGGAACATCCGGGAGGTGGAGATGCCCTCCTCGAACAGCGCCTTGCGGGCCCGCTCGAACGGGGAGTCCTCGGCCGTCCGCAGCCGGACGGCGCGCGCCGAGGCCATCCCGAAGCTCTCCTTGTAGAGCCTGCCGTCGGCGGCCCGCTGGAGGTCGCCGGGCGACTCGTAGGTGCCGGCGAACCAGGAGCCGACCATCACGTTGGCGGCGCCGGCGGCCAGTGCCAGCGCCACGTCGCGGGGGTGCCGGACGCCGCCGTCGGCCCAGACGTGCCGGCCGAGCCGGCGGGCCTCGGCGGCGCACTCCAGCACGGCGGAGAACTGCGGGCGGCCGACGCCGGTCATCATCCGGGTCGTGCACATGGCGCCGGGGCCCACCCCGACCTTGACGATGTCGGCGCCGGCCTCGATCAACTCCCGGGTGCCCTCGGCGGTGACGACGTTCCCGGCCGCCACCGGGACGGACGGGCCCAGGCCCCGCACGGCGGCCAGGGCGCCGAGCATCTTGTCCTGGTGGCCGTGCGCGGTGTCGACGACGATCAGGTCGGCACCCGCCTCCAGCAGCGCCTCGGCCTTGCCCGCCACGTCGCCGTTCACGCCGACCGCCGCGGCGATGCGCAGCCGGTCCGCGCCGTCCACGGCGGGCTGGTAGAGGGTCGCGCGCAGCGCGCCGGTTCGGGTGAGGACGCCGGTGAGACGCCCGGCCGCGTCCACGACCGGGGCGAGCCGGTGGCCGCGCTCGTGCAGCCGGTTGAACGCCTCGCGCGGGTCCACCGCGTCCGGGAGGGTGACCAGGTCGCGGGACATGATGTCGCGAAGCTGGGCGAACCGGTCGACTCCCTGGCAGTCGGCCTCGGTGACCACACCGACCGGACGGTCGTCCTCGACGACGATCACGGCGTTGTGCGCGCGCTTCGGCAGCAGCGCCAGCGCCTCCCCGGCGGTGCTGGAGGGGTCGAGCCGGATGGCGGTGTCGACGACCAGGTCGCGGCGCTTCACCCAGCCGATGACCTCGGCGACGACCTCGGTCGGGATGTCCTGCGGCAGTACCGCGATCCCGCCGCGCCGCGCGACGGTCTCGGCCATCCGGCGACCGGACACGGCTGTCATGTTCGCCACGACCAGCGGCACGGTGGTTCCGCTGCCGTCGCGAGTGGACAGATCGACTTCCAGCCGCGACCCGACCGACGAGCGGCGGGGGACCATGAAGACGTCGTTGTAGGTGAGGTCGTGAGCGGAATGCTCACCGTTCAGCAGGCGCACGGCTGTACTACACACCAATCGCGGATAAAAGTGGCTGGGCCACCGTACATTGTGATCCATACCCGCCGATGCCTCCGCCAAGCCGAGGCGGGACCCGCTCGAACGGCCGCCGGGGCCTGTGCGCTGGGGTGATGACCCTGTGTCCCCGCGGCAGCCTTGAAAGATCCCCCGCGCTCCGTCCAGGCCCTCATGGCCGTAACGGCCGTGACTGGACGTGCAAGGCAGGAAAACAGTGCAACGTGAGGCTTAGCTCTCTGTAAAGTTACCTCTTGACGTAACTGCGCCCCCGATGCACTTTTCTTACATGTGCCTCACGCGAACGGCCGACCCGCCGTAGGGGCGTGACATCAGAACACCGGGAGAAGCGCATGCAGGCCACGCACTTGGACCCGGTCAGCCGCGCTCGTGCGCGCCGCGGGCCGCCCGCCCCGCGAGGTGATCCCCGAAGTGATCACTGCCACCACGCTCGCCCGCCGCCCGGCGCGCCGCCGCGCCGGGCGCGGTGCGTGGCCCGGCAGCGTTGCGCTCTCGTGGTGGTTTACCCGGCGTCGAAAACGTCGCCGCCGGAACCGGAAACCGACGCTTCGACGGTCTCCGGGCAGGACGAACACGGGCAAGATCAATATTTAACGTCAGACCGTCCTGAAATGGAATGATCTTGCAGTTGCTGGCAAAACGATTCATCACATGTCGAGGAGGACAGCCGTGCTGGATGCGGTCGACGCCGTGCTCGTCCGCGAGCTCCAGCGGGATGGCAGGGCGACGTTCCAGGCGCTCGCCGACCGCGTCGGGCTTTCCCGCACGGCCGTGCGGGCACGGGTGCAGAACCTTCTCGAGACACAAGTCGTCCGCGTCGTCGGCATCGTGCACGCCGCCGTCGTCGGCGCGGAGGCGATCGGGCACGTCTCGATCACCGTGGACGGTTCGGCCCGGGAGGTGGCCGCGGCGATCGCCGAGCATCCGGCCGTCAGCTTCACCGCGCTGACCGCGGGCCCGTACGACCTGGTCGTGCAGGTGCGCACCCGCGATGACTCGGCCCTCGCCGCCGAAGTGGACCACATCAGGTCCATCGACGGTGTGCGGACGGCGGAGGTGTTCCGTTCGGTCTCCACCGTGCGCGACACGCACGCGGTGGTTCGGGAGCTCGGCGAGGTCACCCTCGACGACATCGACTGGCGGCTCCTCCAGGAGTTGCAGCGCGACGGACGCGCGCCCTACACGCGGCTCGCGCACATCATCGGGCTGTCGCAGGCGGCCACCCGGGCGCGGGTGGTCCGGCTGATGCGCACCGGCGTCATCCAGGTCACCGGGCTCGCCGATCCGCTGGCGCTCGGCGCCGCCGAGCTCGGCGGTTTCGGCCTGGTGGTGACCGGTGGGCTGCGCAAGGTCGCAGAGGAGGTGGCCGCGCAGGAAGGCGTCCGCTACCTGGCGACCGGCTTCGGCCGCTACGACATCGTCGGGCAGGCCGAGGCGGCGTCCCGTGCGGAGCTGGTCGCGGTGCTGGACGCCATCCGCGCCGTGCCCGGTGTGACGGTGAGGGAGTCCTGGCACCACCTGGACGTGGTGAAGGAGTCCTACGCCGTGGAACTCCCCGAAAGGCCCCAGAACGGCGCTTGAGAGGGCTTCCCGGCCACGGTGCACGCCGTGGCCGGGACAGCGGGCCGGCCCCGGCGGCCCGCCACTTCGGCCTGCCCGCGCCGGGGCGACCCGCCGGGCGTTGCTCGGGCCGCATCGTCTCGACGATCCGCTAGTCGCGGATGAGCGCGACCTCTTCCAGGTCCAGTTCGTGCAGGACGCGGTTCAGAACCTCGTCGTCGATACGACGCTCGTCCCGCATGCGGACGAACACCCGCCGCTCCGCCGCCAGCATCTCTCGCCGCAGCCGCCGGTACGTCGCCGTCGGTACCTCCTCGCCGGCCGGTCCCGTCCCTCCGCCGAGCCGCTCCCAGGCCCGCAGCTGCCGGTGCTCGGCGAGCTGACGCAGCCGGTCCACGACCGCCGCGTCCAGTTCCTCCTCGGCGTCCAACTCCTCCAGCCGGTCCAGCGCGGCCCTGGCGGCGGCGTGCTGCGCGCCGGCCTCGGCCACGGTGTCGGCGTAGCGCTCCTGGGCACTGCCGACGCGCAGCGCCCGGATCAGCGCCGGGAACGTCAACCCCTGCACCAGCAGCGTCGCGAGGACGGTCGTGAACGTCAGGAACAGGATGAGGTCGCGGCCGGGGAACGGCTCGCCGTCCGAGGTCACGAACGGGATCGCGAACGCCGCCGCCAGTGACACCACCCCGCGCATCCCCGCCCACGACACCACGACGCGCCCGCGCCAGCCGACGTCGGCCTCCCGCTCCCGGACCCGTCGTGACAGCCACCGCGGGATGGCGGAGGCGGGGAACACCCACACGAACCGCGCGGCGACGGTCACCGCGAACACCGCCACCGCCCAGCCCGCCAGGTCCACCGGGTCGTGCCCGGACAGGCCGTCGATCATCGGCGGCAGCTGCAACCCGATCAGCAGGAACACCACCGTCTCCAGGACGAAGACCATGACCTTCCAGAACGAGTGCCCGATCAGCCGCGTCACCGCCGGCGACTCGGTGAACCGGTGGCCGAGGTACAACCCGGCGACCACCACCGCGATCACTCCGGACGCGTGCACGGTCTCGGCGATGAGGTAGGCCGCGAACGGTGCCACCAGCGCCACCCCGTTCTCCACGAGCGGGTCGTCCAGCCGGGTGCGCAGCCAGTGCAGCGGCGGGCCGATCAGCATCCCCACCGCCGCGCCCGCCACGGCCGCGAACAGGAACCGCAGCACCCCGTCCGTGAGGGTGAACCCGGCGCCCGTCGCCGCGATGACCGCGACCCGGAACGCCGTGAGCGCCGTCGCGTCGTTGAACAGGCTCTCCCCGACCAGCACCGTCACCGTCCGGCGCGGCAGCCCGAGCCGCTGCGCGACGCTCACCGCCGCGACCGCGTCCGGCGGCGCCACGATCGCGCCGAGCACGAACGCCGCCGACAACGGCAGCCCCGGCACCAGCATCGACGCCGTGTACCCGACGGCGAACGTGGTGAACAGCACGAGCCCCACCGACAGCAGCGATATCGACCGGACGTTCTCGCGCAGGTTGTAGTACGAGCTCTGCCACGCCGCGGAGAAGAGCAACGGTGGCAGGAACACATACAGCACGAACTCGGGGTTGAGCTCGAACTCCGGGACGCCCGGGACGAACGAGAACAGCAGACCGGCGATCACCAGGACCAGCGGCGCCGACAGCCCGAGCCGCCGTGCGCCGGCGGCCACGATCAGGGCGCTGACCGGTACGGCGAGCAGCCAGAGCGCGTGCGTCGTCTCCATCCGCCAGATGATTCCAGCTTTCCCCGGAAGCCGGTCACGGCGGGCCGGTCAGTGGTGGTCGCGGGCGGTCTCCTTGGCGAATGCGAGGAAGTCGCGGGCGGCGGGGGGAAGCTGCCGGTGCGCGTGCACGAAGCCGATCATGCGCGTGATCGGCGGCATGAACGAGCGGACGACCACGCCCTCGGTGTCGTCCAGCTGGTTGCGGTACCACAGCAGCGAGCCCATACCGGCGCGCACCCAGCCCAGCCAGGACCCGCGCTCGTCGGACTCCACCGCGGCCACGGGCGTCGCGCCGATCCGCCGCAGCATCCCGTCGATCTCGGCGCGGCGGGCGCTGCCCCGCGCGGGCAGGACGAGCCGCATGCCGTCCAACGCCGTCGGCGGCACGGGCTCGCGCACCCGCAGCGCGGGCGGTGAGATCAGCACCACCTCGCGCTGCTCGAACGGGTGCGCCGCCATGTCGCCGGGCACCGGCAGCTCGGCGAGCGCGAGGTCGGCGCGGCCGGCGCGGACCGCCGCCGCGACCTGGTCGCGGTCCTCGCAGCGCACCACCCGGATCCGGACGGCGGGCTGGTCGCGGGCGAAGCGGGGAATGAGCCGGCCGGTCAGCTCGGGCTCCAGGGACGTGGTGGTGGCGATGCGCAGCTCCGCGCCGGGCCTCCCGTTGGCGCGCGCGACCGACAGGCCCTCGATCGCGTCGACGGCCTCCAGCGCGACGCGCGCCTGCTGGACGACCTGCTCGCCGACCGAGGTCAGGACGACGCCGCGCCCCGAGCGCGCGAACAGTTCGACGCCGAGTTCGCGCTCCAGCTCCCGGACGGCCCGCGACAACGCGGGCTGGGCGACATAGAGCGCCTGGGCCGCCGACGTCATCGTGCCGTGGTCGGCGGTCGCCACGACGTAGCGCAGCTGCCGCAGATTCATGCCCCGACCGTATGCCAAGGCGCCGATCCGGTCCTGGACATAGCCGGATTCGGACCAAGATTCGCGCTCGGCCCGTTACACGGCGTCCCTCCCGGCGGCGGGAACGGTCTCCGGTTCGGGCTGCAACTGGGGCGCGCCGATGCCGCACTGCCTCCTGCACTGCGGCTCCCGGCGCTCGCCCGCCGGGCCGCGCAACGCATCGTCGCGGACGGTGAGGAAGCTCAGGACTGCCCCCGCGCCCAGGAGCGCCGCGCAGCTCGTCATCGCCAGCCGGAACCCGTCGGAGAACACGGCGGGGTTGGTGTAGGCGTCGCCGGTCAGGCCGGTGAGCGGCGGGATCGCCGCCACCGCCAGCAGCCCCGCGGCCCGCGCGACCGCGTTGTTGATGCCGCTGGCGACGCCCGCATGCCGCTCGTCGGCGGTGGCGAGGACGGTGGCGGTCAGCGGCGCGACCACCGCCGAGAGGCCCAGCCCGAACACGGCCACGGCCGGCAGGACGTCGGTCGTGTACGAGGCGCCCGCGCCGATCCGCCCGACGAGGAGCATTCCCACGCCCGCGACGACCAGCCCGACGGTCATCGGCAGCCGGGGACCGATCTTCTGGGCGAGCGCGCCCGCCCGCGCCGACAGCAGCAGCATCAGGACCGTCACGGGCAGCAGCGCCGTTCCCGCCGCGATCGGCGAGAACCCCCCGACCACCTGGAGGTTGAGGACGAACAGGAAGAACAGCACGCCCATCCCGCCGTACACGACGAACGTCACGACGTTGACGGCGGAGAACTGGCGGGAGGCGAACACCTCCAGCGGCAGCATCGGACGCGGCACCTCGCCGCGGGACCGGACGCCCGGCAGGTTCCGGCCGCGCCCTCGGGCACGCTCCACCAGCACGAACACGACGGCACCGAAAAGGCCCGCCGCGCCCGCGGACACGATGACCGCCGGCGCTGCACCGCCGCCGGGCGCCTCGGTCAGCGCGTAGGTCGTCCCGGCCAGGGCGAGCGCGGCCAGCGCCGCGCCCAACACGTCGAAGCGGCCTCGGGCGTCGGGGTCGACGCTCTCGGGGACGTGCCGCACCGCCACCAGGACCACGACCACCACGAGCGGGACGTTGAGCAGGAACACCCAGCGCCAGCCCGCCGCCTCCACCAGCCAGCCGCCCGCGAACGGCCCGACCGCCCCCGCGACGCCGCCGAGCCCCGACCAGGCGCCGACCGCGCGGGGCCGGTCGTCGGAGACGAAGGACGCCTGGATGATCGCCAGCGAGCCCGGTGTCAGCAGCGCGCCGCCGACGCCCTGCAACGCCCGCGACACCACCAGCATCCCGACATCCTGCGCCGCACCGCACAGCACCGAGGCCACCGCGAACCACACCACCCCGATGAGGAAGATCCGGCGCCGTCCGTACCGGTCGCCCAGCGATCCGCCGAGCAGGATGAACCCGGCGAGCGTCAGCGTGTAGGCGTTCACCGTCCACTGCAGGCCGGCCATGTCGGCGTCCAGGTCGCGGGCAATCCTCGGCAGTGCCACGTTCACGACGGTGGCGTCGAGCATCGCCACGCTCGATCCCAGCACCGTCGCCAGCAGGATCCAGCGCCCCGGTCCGGTACCCAGCCGGACGTCCGGCATCAGACGATCAGTTCGTCGACGAAACACCACCGCCAGTCCTCGCCCGGCTCGAACGACCGGACGATCGGGTGGCCCTCCTTCCCGAAGTGCCGGGTTGCGTGCCGCTGGGGCGAGGAATCGCAGCAGCCGACGTGTCCGCAGCTCAGACACAGCCGCAGGTGCACCCACCGGGTGCCCTCCGCCAGGCACTCCTCGCATCCCTGCGGGGTGTTCGGAGACGGGTCCTGCGCCGGGACGAACCGTACATGCTCACAGGTAGCCATGGCAGCATCGTCGCACGCCACCGGCCCTTCGATCACGGACGCCGGGCGGAGATCACCAGTGGTCGGGAGCGAACGGCTCGTCCTCGGGGCGCGCGGACTCCGACAGCAGCCGCAGATCCGACTCGACCATCATCGTCACCAGGCCCTCGAAGGTCACCTCGGGCTCCCAGCCGAGCTGCTCGCGCGCCTTCTTCGGGTCGGCGCACAGCAGGTCGACCTCGGCCGGGCGGGTGTACCGGGCGTCCAGGACGACGTGCTCCTCCCAGTCCAGGCCCGCCGTACGGAACGCGAAGTCCACCAGTTCCCGGACCGACTGCGTCTGCCCGGTTCCGATGACGTAGTCCTCCGGCGCGTCCTGCGCCAGCATGAGCCGCATCGCGCGGGCGTAGTCGCCGGCGTAGCCCCAGTCGCGCCGCGCCTCCAGGTTGCCGAGCCGCAACTCGCTCGCCACCCCCAGTTTGATGCGCGCCACGCCGAGCGACACCTTCCGGGTGACGAACTCCGCGCCGCGGCGCGGCGACTCGTGGTTGAACAGGATCCCGCTCACCGCGAACATCCCGTAGGACTCGCGGTAGTTCTGCGTGATGTAGTGCCCGTAGCTCTTGGCGACGCCGTACGGGCTGCGGGGGTGGAACGGCGTCTTCTCGTTCTGCGGCGTCTCCCGGACCATCCCGAACATCTCCGAGGAGGACGCCTGGTAGAAGCGGATCTGCCCGCCCCCAGGGGTCCGGGACGGGCTGATGCCCGACACCACGCGGATCGCCTCCAGGGTCCGCAGTACGCCCATCCCGGTCACCTCGGCGGTCAGCTCCGCCTGCTGCCACGACATGGGGACGTAGGAGATCGCGCCGAGGTTGTAGACCTCGTCCGGCTGGACCCGCTCCACCGCCGAGATCAGGCTGCCCTGGTCCAGCAGGTCCCCGGTGGTGATCTGGACGTCGCCGATGTGCTTGCGCAGCCGGGACACGTGCGGATTCGCCTGCCCGCGCACCAGACCCCACACCTCGTACCCCTGCTCAAGCAGATGCTCGGCCAGGTACGAGCCGTCCTGCCCGGTGATGCCGGTGATGAGTGCTCGCCTGGACAGCGGATCCTCCATGGCCGAAGGGAACAGACGCGTGACCGCCACGGGAAGAATCCCGCGGCGAGCGTGGCTTATGAGGTTAGCGACCCCCTTGCGATGCTGACGAGGGAGGGCGTCGTTTGAACCGAATTTGCTTCTGGTTCATGCCGGCGGTCCGTCCGCGCAGGTGCGCGGGGCCCGTCACATGGCGCGGGGCCGGTCACGTGGCGCGGGGTGCCCTCCCTGTGCCACGGTGTGATCACCATGAGCGATCCACACCTGGCCCCGCTGCGGCTGAACGGGCGCGAGATCGGTCCCCGGGCCATCATGGCGGTGGTGAACCGCACGCCCGACTCCTTCTTCGACAAGGGCGCCACCTACGCCTTCGACGCGGCCCTGGACGCCGCTGGACGGGCCGTCGAGGACGGCGCCGACATCATCGACATCGGCGGTGTCAAGGCCGGGCCCGGCGAGGACGTCGGCGTCGCCGAGGAACTGCGGCGCGTGGTGGACCTCGTCGCCGCCGTCCGCGACCGGTATCCCACCGTGGTGATCAGCGTCGACACCTGGCGGGCCGAGGTCGGCGAGGCCGTCGCGCGGGCGGGTGCGGACCTGCTGAACGACACCTGGGGCGGTCCCGACCCACGCCTCGCCGAGGTCGCCGCCGCGCACGGGATCGGGCTGGTCTGCTCGCACGCCGGCGCCCTGGACCCGCGCACCCGACCGCACCGGATCGGCTACGGCGACGTCATGGCGGACGTGATCGGCCATGTCACCGCCGAGGCCGAGCGCGCCGTGGCGCTCGGGGTGCGCCGCGACGCGATCCTCATCGACCCCGCCCACGACTTCGGCAAGAACACCCGCCACTCGCTGGAGATCAGCCGCCGGCTCGGCGAGATGACCGCGACCGGATGGCCGGTATTGGTCGCGGTATCCAACAAGGACTTCATCGGGGAGACCCTCGGCAGACCCGTCGACAAGCGCGGCGCCGGCACCCTGGCCGTCCTGGGCGTCTCCGCCTGGCTGGGCGCCCGCGTCTTCCGCGTTCACGACGTCCCCGCGGCCCGCAGCGCCCTGACCGCCGTCCAGGCCCTGACCCCCTGAATCGACATGCACGGACCGGTTGAGCATCGGCTGCCTGCCATCTGACGGACGCAACGACCGCACGTTCACGTGATGCCGCGCTCGCCCAAGCGCGGTCAGAGGGCGCGCCGCCAGGCGAGCCCCCCTGGGCCGGGATTGGGTTAGTGCGCAGCCTCTCGCTGGCGGGCGCGGTAGGCGGCCACGTGCATGCGGTTGCCGCAGGTGCGGCTGTCGCAGTAGCGGCGGCAGCGGTTGCGCGACAGGTCCACCAGGACGCGCGAGCAGTCCGGCGCCTCGCAGGTGCGCAGCCGGTCGAGCTCGCCCGCGGCCACCACGTACGCCAGCGCCATGCCGCAGTCGGCCGCCAGGTGCTCGCCCATCGGCGCACCGGGCGCGAAGAAGTGCACGTGCCAGTCGTAGCCGTCGTGATCGGTCAGGTGCGGGGTGGCGCGAACGCCGCCGATCACTTCGTTGACGAGCCGCACCGCGGTCGGCACATCGGTGGCGCGGAACACGGCGTGGAACTGGTCGCGCAGCCTCCTGGCCTGGGCCACGTCGGCCTCGGTGAGGTCGGGCACGTCGCTGAAGGCGTTGCGCCCGATGAACGCGCGCAGGCCGGGCAGCCCGTCGAGCTCCTCCGCGCCAGACGCCGCGGCACTGGTGTTGATCAGGTCGACGACGACGGCGAGCGCGTGCTCGGTGTCATGAGTGAAGATCACGATGACTCCAGTCTCGGGGGACCGGGGCCTCTGGCTCCAGGGGTTCCACCCCCAGACCCCCGGCGCGGTACGGGGGTCGTACGCCCGGCGTCGTCGCCGGGACCGGAACGCGGCCCGGCCTCAACCATATGACGGCGGAGCACCTCGTCCGCGCAGGGTTCGCACTGAGACCTCCGGCGAGCCGCGCCCCGCGGTCCCGCCGTCGCTCGCCAGCGGGCCGGCGTGCGCCCTGCCGGAACGTTCCAGCAGCGGTTGCGGGCGCGCGCGAGTACCCCGCGGCGTTCGGGACATGATCACGCCGTGGGGGAGGACCGGCTCTTCATCGTCTTCCTGGTCGTCGCCGTGGTGGTGCTGCTGGCCCGCGCGCTCGCCGGGCGGCTGCGCGTGCCCGACGCGATCCTGCTCGTCCTGCTCGGCATGGCGGCGGGTTTCGTGCCCGCGCTGCCCGAGGTGGTGGTCTCGCCCGACCTGGTGCTGTTCGGTTTCCTGCCGCCGCTGGTCTACCACGCCGCGTTCTTCACCGCGCCCCGTGAGGCCCGCGCCGACATCGTGCCCATCGTCACCCTGGCGTTCGGGCTCACCACCGTCACCACGGTCGCGGTCGCGGGGACGGTGCACGCCCTGCTGCCCGGGCTCGGCTGGGCCGCCGCGCTGGCATTCGGCGCGGCCGTTTCGCCCACCGACCCGGTGGCCGCGACGTCGGTGATGCAGCGGCTCGGTGCGCCGCCCCGGATGGTCACGATCCTGGAGGGCGAGAGCCTCATCAACGACGGCGCGGCGCTGACCATATTCGGCCTCGCGGCCGAGGCGCTCGGCACCGGCTTCACACCTGCCGAGGGCGCCGGACGGGTCGTCCAGGTCGTCGCCGGGGGAGTGGCGTACGGGCTGGTGCTCGGGATCGTGATCCGCCGGGTACGGCGCTCCATCAAGGACCCGGTCAGCCAGATCATCGTCTCGCTCGTCACGCCGTACCTGGCGTTCATCCCGGCGGAGAACCTGGGCGCGTCCGGTGTGCTGGCGACCGTCGTCGCGGGGTTCTCCATCGGCACGCATGGCGAGGGGGTGCTGCAGCCCGCGTCCCGGCTGGTCGGCAACGCGTTCTGGCAGATTCTGACGTTCCTGCTGGAGTCCGCGCTGTTCGTCCTGCTCGGCCTGGAGATCAGGGAGGTGCTCCGCGAGCCCGGCGGGCATACCTGGGGCGAGGTGGCGCTGACCACGCTCGCGGTGTCGGCCGTGGTGATCGGCGTCCGGCTGCTGTGGCAGCTCGGCAGCGGGCCGCTCGCGGCCGCGGTGCCCGGCGGGCGGCGCAGCCAGGAGGGGCCCGGGTGGCGGCAGCGCACCGTGATCGGCCTCGGCGGGATGCGCGGTGCGATCTCGCTCGCCATCGCGCTGTCGCTGCCCGCCGCCGTCGGCGCCGAGCGCGGCGTGCTCATCCTGCTCACCGCACTGGTGGTGCTGATCACCTTTATCGGCCAGGCGCCGCTGCTGCCGGTCCTGCTGCGCGGGCTCGGCCTGATCGAGTCCGAGCTGCGCCGCCGGGAGGCGATGATCGCGCGCAAGGCAGGGCTCCAGGCCGCGCTGGCCCGGCTGGATGAGCTGGCCGAGGACGACGAGGTGGACGAGCAGACCGCCGAGGCGTTCCGCCAGCTGCTGGAGATCCGGCTGGATCGCCTCCGGTACTTCCTGAACAGGGAGGACACCGATGAGCAGTCGCGCCCGCCCAACACCCGGCACGTCCGCTCCGAGCTGGTCCGTGTCCAGCGCGCGAAGCTGGCCTCCCTCTACGAGCGAGGACGGATCGGCGCCGAGACGCTGCGCGAGATCAGCCGCGAACTCGACTTCGAGGACCCGGTCGTGATCAAAAAGGCGGGCTCGTAGCCGCCGCCGGTGCCGCCGGGCGTCACCCGGCGGCGGTTCGGTCAGCGTACGGTCAGCGGGCGTAGTGCGGGTCGGCGACGACGGGGTAGAACGCGTCCGCGTGCTGAACGCGCATCGTCACGATCGTGCCTTCCAGCGCGTAGTCGGCCTTCACCTGCCGGAACATCGCGTCGCTCGCCCACGGGTTGTAGAGCCGGCCGACGGTCGCGCCGTAGCGCAGGTGGACGACGTCGTAGCCCCCGGAGGGCATCGCCTCCAGCGCCAGGCCGTCGGGGAGGGAGAGCGCGAAGCGAAACTCCGAGGGCGCGTCGGGCCCGTGGATGATCGTCAGCAGCCGGACCCCGTTGTCGGTCGTCTGCGCGACGATGTCGGTGTCGAGGTCCACGCCGACGAACACCCGCAGGCTGGGCCGCAGCACCTGGGCGACCTTGTCGGACGCCGCGACGTCGATGCCCACGTGCAGGCGCTGCCCGTCCTTGGTGGGCACCCAGACGCCGTCCCGGGCGCGCTGTCCCCACGCGACGTCCGGGTTCTCCAGCTCCTGAGGCTCGTTCTTGCCCCGTGCGACGAGAATCCTTGAGGCCGCGTTCATCGCCGCGGCAGCCCCATCCCGTGCATGCCTCATGGCGGGCCCCCTCGCCTTCTTTCTTCACTCACGTGACATCACGCTTGTCTCGGGTTTACCACGGGATGGTCCGGCAGGACGCCACTTGGCCTGCAGTCGGTGGGATCGTGACGTTCGCCCCGTGCGTCGTTGGACCTTACACCACCCTTATACGCGCCGGTCGGGCGGCTATGGAACGCGCCGAGACACGGATGATAAGAGGGCGATCAATGACGCCGGGCCCGCACTATCTGCGACTCGAACCTTCCGCAGAGTGACCGTGGGTTTCGGCATGCTGACGGAAAATCCTTTGCGTGAGGTCCTGCGGTCACCCCATCCTTGACCATGTCGGGAACGAAGGTTCGAAGGGGTGAGCCACCGGTTAGGCGGCTGGTCTCCAAAACCAGCGGAAAGGGGGTTCGACTCCCTCCACCCCTGCTGGAAGTGATCGACGGGCTTGTGGTGTAACGGAAGCACACTTCCCTTGCAAGGAAGCGATCAGGGTTCGACTCCCTGCTGGTCCACGTGGGCGGCACCGGCCGCCGGTCGGGCGCCCCCGGCGTTGTTGAGGAGGGTTGGCCGAACGGTAAGGCAGCAGTTTCGAAAACTGACGTCGAGGTGAAACTCGAAGGGGTTCGACTCCCTTACCCTCCGCAGACGCCGGGCCGGCAAAAGGACCGGTGGAAATGATTCAGGCCGTGCACGCCGCCGCAGCGCGGTGCGCCGCCGTGGCCCTCACCGCCGGCCCCGGAAGATCAGACGGGAACGGGCTCGCCCACGTTCGCGGTCTCCTTCAGGTCGGTGAGGACCTCGGTCAGCCGGTCCAGTGCGCGCGCGATCCAGGGCAGATCCGCTGGAGAGGGCGAGGCCAGGGCGGCCAGACGCTGTTCGTCGTCCTCCCCGTAGAGCAGGCTCGGAGCCACCCGCATCCGGAGCGCCGCCGGGGCGTCTCCGAACGCGCTACCGGGCAGGACGCCCATTCCGTACCGTTCCAAGAGCAACCCGGTGAGATCGGGAGCCGTGCGGATGCCGTGGCCGTTCCGCAGCGCGTCCCGCAGCGGGCCGAAGTCCGGATAGAGGTAGAAGGCCGCTTCCGGCCGCGCGACCAACGCCCCGGCGGAGGCGAACCGATCGGCGACGGCACCGGTGATGGCGGCGTGCAGGCGGCGGCTGCGGTCGACGTGCTCGACCAACTCGGGCGGCTCGGCGAACGCGTAGGCGGCGGCGTGCTGCATCGGGGCCGGGGCGCTGGACCAGATCTCGCTCGCCACGCCCAGCACGCTGTCACGCAGCTCGCGGCCGAACGGGCCGTCCGGCAACCGGGCGACGCCCAGCCGCCACCCCCCGGCGGCGAGGCTCTTGCTCAGCGCGGTCGTCACGACGGTCCGCTCCGGAGCGAACCGCGCGGGGCTCGACACCGCGCGTCCGGGAACGTGCACCAGGTCGCGGTAGATCTCGTCCGAGACGATGACGAGGTCCAGGTCCCGTGCCACCGCGCACAGCCGGCGGACGGTGTCCTCGGAGGCGATGGTCCCGGTGGGGTTGTCGGGCAGCGTCACGATCACCGTGCGGACGGTGCGCCCCCGGGCGCGGGCCCGGACCACGGCGTCGGCGAGCAGGGCCGGGCTGGGCACGCCGCCCTCGCCGGGCGGGGTGGCCACGTGCACGGCCTCGGCCCCGGCGAGCGAGGTCTGCGCGGCGTAGGAGACCCAACTCGGCGTCGGCACCACCACGTCCCCGCCGAGGGACATGAGCAGCGCGAACAGCAGCGGTTTGCTGCCGGGGCCGGCGACCACCACGGACGGGTCGGTGGGCAGCATCCGGCGGGTCCAGTAGCCGGCCGCGGCGGCGCGCAGTGCGGCGGACCCGGCGACGGGCCCGTAGCCGCCGCGGCCGGCCGCAGACTCGAGCTCGCGGGTCAGGGCGGGGTGAATGGGGATGCCGGCCTCGCCGAACCCGAGTGGGAGGACGGGCACCCCCTGCTTTTTCTTACGTGCGATGGCTTCGTTCACGGCGAGTGTGGCGGACAGGGGCACCGGACGTGGTGTGAAGGACAGCGGCCGGGCGGGCGTGGACGGGCTCTGGGCAGGCATCACGGCTCCAGACAAGACATAACAGGCATAAGGGAAGAGGGCATGACGGAACTACGGTCGGTGACAGATGGATCCCCGTGTGCGACCCCGGCCGGGTGTCGCTTCATGCTTGCCCGCTTTTAGCATCATCACAAGCGAGTCTCGTCGATGGTGACCGTAAGATGAGCTAATGCTAGAGCTGCGCCGCCTGCGGCTTCTCGCCGAGTTCGCCCGCCGTGGCAGCATCGCCGCGACCGCCTCGGCCCTCGGTTACACACCTTCGGCCGTCTCCCAGCAGTTGGCCACGCTGGAGCGGGAGGCCCGCATCCCGCTGCTGGACCGCACCGCGCGCAGCGCCGAACTGACCGACGCCGGGCGCCGCCTCGCGGCGCGTGCCGAGGAGATCCTCACCCTCGTCGAGACGGCCGAGGCGGAGCTGTCCGCCCAGGCCGACACCCCCATGGGTCGCGTGGTGGTCACCGCGTTCCCGACCGCCGCCGTCGCGTTCGCCCCCGCGTTGGCGCAGAGCCTCGGCGACCATCCCGGGCTGACGTTCGTGCTGCGGCAGACCCGACCCGGGGACGGCATACGGCAGGTACAGAACGGTGAGGTGGACATCGCGCTTATCGACGACTGGACGGGCAAGGTCCCTGACCAGTCGCCCGCTGTGCTGGAGTTCTTCCACCTGCGCCGCGACCCGCTCGTGCTGGTGGTCCCGTCCGCGCACCCGATGTCGGACCCCGGGCGGCCCGTCCGGCTGCACGAGCTTCGGGACGAGCCGTGGATGGCGGCGCCGCCGGGCGAGCCTTCGCGGCAGGCCGTGGAGCGGCTGCTGGACACCGTCGGCGGCGCGCGTCCCGTCCCCTGGGAGTTCGAGGGCCTGCACACGATCCTCAGCCTGGTCGCGCGCGGTATCGGGATCACGGCCGTCCCCGCGCTGGCGCTCGCGGCAGGTGACCAGGGAGTCGCGGTGCGGCGCATCCCGGAATGCACACTGGCCCGCGAGGTGTACGCGGTCACGCGGACGGCGAGCGTGCGCAGGCCGTCGGTGGCGGTGACACTGCGGGCGATCTACGCCGCCGCCCGTGACGTCCAGCCGCCGCTCCCCGAAGGCTGAGCGAGGACCGGCGGAGCCGGGCCGAGCCCCGTCGGCACTGATCTCCCCAGCGAAAGGGATGAATTGGATGAATCGGGCGGTGCGGGCGATACGAAAGGGGCAAAATAGTACGCAGCGGACGGAGTTCCGGTTCGGCTCTGACCGTATCCGGCCGGGTCCCGGACCCGGGCGGACCCCCATCCGAACCATCGGTCGAGCGGCGGGTTCCTCGCCAAAGCGGGTGGACACACGCCGCACATCACGTACGGTGGTGCGAATCGTCACCACCGGGTTCATGCACATCCAGTTCATGCACACCGAGTTCACAGACACCGAGTCCATGCACACCGATCGGGGAGCGCAGCGCTCGATGGAACGACCGGCGACCACGTCCGCGGAACCGCCCGAGGAGGCGGTGCCCGCGTCCGATCCGACTCCGACCGTGCCGGCGGGCGAGGCGGGGCACGACGGCGGGCACCACTTCGAGCTCCCGCGTGTGACGGCGCTGCTCATGCACGCGTTGCCGCGCTTCGTCGAGGGGGTCATCGCCCCCGTCGCGGTCTTCTACGCCGCTCTCGTCCTTCTCGGTCTGAACGGCGCGCTCATCGCCGCCGTCGCGTGGGTGTACGGCGGGATCATCTACCGGTACGTGCGCGGGCACCCCGTGCCAGGGATGCTGCTGCTGGCCGCGGTCGGTGTCACCGTCCGCGCGGCACTGGCGGCCGCCACCCACAGCGCCGTCGTCTACTTCCTCCAGCCGACCCTCGGCACGCTTCTCGTGGGCATCTCCTTCCTCGCCTCAGTGCCGCTGGGCCGGCCCCTGGCCAAGAAGCTGGCCAAGGACATGGCACCCATCCCCGAGGCGTTCCTGCGGCACGAGCGGGTCCACCAGTTCTTCCTGCGCATCTCGCTGCTGTGGTCGATGGTCCTGTTCACCAACGTGATCGTCAGCCTCTGGATGCTGTTCAACGAGTCGATCGGCATGTACCTGTGGTTCCGCACCGGCATTGTCGCCGGGCTGGGCGCGATCGGTGTGGGCGTCTCGGTCTGGGGCTTCAAGCGCTGCCTGCGCCACGTCAACGCCGAGCCGTCCAAGGCGTGAGCGGCCCGTCCCGGACGATCCGGTGGATCGGTTTCGATCCACGCCGAACTTTCGGTCTGTTTGGGACGTCTCCCCTAGTCAGCTAGTTTTCACCACACGTGGTGGAAAGTGACTTTGGGGGGATTTGTGGGTGGCAAGGGGCGTTTCGGGCTTGTCATGGCCGGCGGCGCGGGCGCGGTGGCGCTGCTCGCGACCGGCTGCGGAGGCGGTGGCGAGGGCAAGCTGGCCTCGGGGGCGTCTGCCGCCGTGACGATCACACCTGCGAACGGGACCGCCCAGGTCAAGCCGGACGGGACGATCGAGGTCAAGGCATCGGACGGCAAACTGGAGAACGTCACCGTCCAGGGGAACCAGGGGGCCGCGATCACCGGCCAGATGGCCGGCAACCGCAAGTCCTGGCGCTCCACTCGGACACTGACGCCCGGCGCGTCCTACACCGTCACCGCGCAGGCCCGTGACGACGGCAAGACCAGCACGGTGACCAGCGCGTTCACCACGCTCAAGCCGGAGAAGACGCTCTCGATCACCGACGTCACGCCGAACCTCAAGGGGGAGAAGGTCGGCGTCGGCATGCCGATCATGCTCCGCTTCAACCGTCCAGTGACCGACAAGGCCGCGGTGGAGCGGGTCCTGCAGGTCACTCCGGACAAGCCCGTCGAGGGTGCCTGGAACTGGGTGGCCCCTGACCAGGTCACCTACCGGACGAAGACGTACTGGCAGCCGCACCAGACGGTGCGGTTCCAGGCCAGGCTGGCCGGGGTGAACGCGGGCGGCGGCGTCTACGGAGCCAAGGACGCCCAGCAGACGATCACGATCGGGGCCGCGCAGATCACGACCGGTGACATCGGCCAGCACCGCATGACGGTGAAGCGGGACGGCCAGAAGGTCCGCACCATCCCGTTCAGCGCGGGCAACGGGCAGACGCGCGAGTTCACCACCACCAGCGGCGTTCACCTGCTGATGGAGAGGGGCAACCCCGTCACGATGGTCTCTCCGGGCCGCCAGGAGGGCGACGCCGGCTACTACAAGACCGTCGTCAACCACGCGGTCCGCTTCTCCAACAGCGGCGAGTACGTCCACTCGGCGCCCTGGTCGGTCGGCTCGCAGGGTTCGGCGAACGTCAGCCACGGCTGCCTCAACGTCAGCCCGTCCGACGCCCTGTGGTTCTACAACACCATGCAGCGCGGCGATGTGATCGACCTCACCGGCAGCGACCGGGAGGTCGAGCCTGACAATGGCTGGGGGCAGTGGCAGGTGCCCTTCGAGAAGTGGAGGCAGGGCAGCGCCCTGACCTGAACAGGGCCGTCCGGGGGCCACGCAGAGGCGCCGTCTTGCAACGCTTTGATTTCGGACTCCTGCCAAAACCCCGGGTCGAGGCATGATCGTCGGCTTTTGTCGCTAATGTCTCCCTGGTAGATGGCGGGTTCGGGAGGTTCAGGTGCAGCGGAGGGTTTCCGCAGGGGTCCGGGCCGGCGCTGGAGTGGCGGGGGCCGTGCTGCTCCTCACGACGGCCTGTTCCGGGGGAGAGAAAGACGACGGGGTCACCGTCGGGGGCAAGGGCGATTCGGCCGCCCCCCAGGTGACGGTGAACCCCGGCAACGGGGACGGCAAGGCACGCCCGGAGGCGGGCGTCGTCGTGACGGCCGCGGGCGGGACGCTGGAGCAGGTCAGCGTCACCCGTAAGGGCAAGCCGGTCGATGGTGCCATGGCGGCCGACAAGACGAGCTGGAAGTCCCGGACGCTGCGTCCGGGCACGCAGTACGAGGTGTCGGCCGTCGCCAAGAGCCCGAAGGGCAAGTCGACGACGGTGAACTCCAGGTTCGTCACGCTGAAGGCGGCCAACGAACTGGACGTCGCCGACGTCAGCCCGACCAAGGGCGAGAAGGTCGGCGTCGGCATGCCGATCATCGTCACCTTCAACCGGGCCGTCGGGGACCGCAAGGCGGTCGAGCGGGCCCTGGAGGTCAAGTCGACCAAACCCGCCACCGGCGCGTGGTACTGGGTGAGCGACACCCAGGTGATCTTCCGGACGAAGAACGGTCAGTACTGGCAGCCGAACCAGTCCGTCACGTTCACCGCGAAGCTGTCGGGAGTCAAGTCAGGCAAGAAGACCTACGGGATCTCCGACTACACCCGCCGGTTCCGCATCGGTGATTCGCACATCATCAACGTCAGCACCAAGACGCACAGGCTGGTCGTCAAGAAGAACGGCAAGAAGGTCAAGAGCTGGGGCATCAGCGCCGGCCGTGGCGGCCGGGTCGTCAACGGCGTCGACACCTACCTCACCACCAGCGGCATCCACCTGACCATGGGCAAGGAGAATCCGGCGATCATGACGTCGGAGTGGATGGGCGTCAAGCCGGACGACAAGAAGAACGGCGGCTACAAGGAGGTCATCCCCCACGCGGTGCGGATCTCCAACAGCGGCGAGTACATCCACTCGATGGCCGCGACCGTGTGGGCGCAGGGTCGCCAGAACGTCAGCCACGGCTGCCTCAACTCCCCGCCCGCCTCCGCCCGGTGGTTCTACAACTGGTCCTACCGCGGCGACCCGGTGATCATCACCGGCAGCAAGCGCGGTCTGGACTGGAGCAACGGCTGGAGCTTCTACCAGATGCGCTGGAGCAGGTGGGTCAAGGGCAGCGCCCTCGATCGCACCGTGACGACCGGGTGACGTTGCCCGGCGCCTGATCCCGGGCAGTAGACCCGGATGAGCCCTTTCAAGCACGCCCGGCGAAGCGCGCACCGCGTCCTCCGCCGGGCGGTGCTGTGGGCGGCTCGCCCGCTCGGGTGGCGGCGCGTCCCGCCACCGGGAGGCCGGCTCCGCGTCCGCGTCCTCCTCCAGCACGCGCACGGCACCGGCGGCACGGTTCGCACCGTGCTGAACCTGTGCGGCCACCTCGCCCGCGACCACGATGTCGAGATCGTCAGCGTCGTCCGCAAGCGCGAGCGGCCGTTCTTTCCCCTTCCGCCGGACGTCGGCGTGCGGTTCGCCGACGACCGCGTCCCGCCGCGCGCCGGCCCGGCCCGTGTCCTGTCCCGCCTCCCCAGCCTTCTCACCCCCGTGGACGAGGCGTCGTTCCGCGGCATGAGCCTCTGGACGGACCTGCGGCTCCTGCACGCCCTCCGCGGCACGCCCCCGGACGTCCTCATCGCGACCAGGCCGTCGCTCAACCTCCTCGCCGCCGAACTCGCCCCGCGCGGCGTCGTCACGGTCGGCCAGGACCACATGAGCCTGCCGGCCTACCGGCCCCGCCTCGGCCGCCAGATCGTCCGCCGGTACCGCCGCCTCACCGCCCTGGCGACCCTCACCGAATCCGCCCGCGCCGGGTACGAGGCGGCACTGGAAGGCGCACCCACCCGGGTCGTCCGCATACCGAACGCCCTTCCCGACCTTCCTGGCGGGCCGTCCCGGCGCGACGCCGCGGTCATCCTCGCCGCCGGCAGGCTCATCCATACCAAGGGCTTCGACCTGCTCATCCGGGCCTTCGAGCCGCTGGCCGCGGCCCACCCCGGCTGGACCCTGCGCATCTTCGGCTCCGGCGCCGACCGGTCGCGGCTGCACGCCATGATCGCCAAACACGACCTCGCCGGCCGTGTCGAGTTGCGCCCGGCCACGGCGAGTCTGGCCGCCGAGATGGAGGCCGCGTCGGTCTTCGCCCTGCCGTCCCGCCGCGAGGGCCTGCCGATGGTGGTGATCGAGGCCATGAGCAAGGGCCTGGCGGTCGCGGCCTTCGACTGCCCCACCGGCCCCGCCGACCTCATCACCTCGGGCCACGACGGCCTTCTCGTCCCCGCCACCGACGTTGCCGCGCTCACCGCGGCCCTGGGGGAACTCATGGCCGATCCCGCCCTGCGCGACCGGCTCGGCGACGAAGCCCGGCACACTGCGCGCGCCTACGACCTGTGCCATATCGGTTACCGGTGGACGCGCCTGCTGGCCGAGCTCCGCCCACGTAATCCGATTGCGCCCGGACCTGCCCATGTCCCATTCTCGAACCACTCGACAGGAAGGGAGAGCGACGCCATGACCGGTGAGCGCGAACGTTCTCCCGAAGGCCCGTAGGCGCGCTGCTCAGGCCGGGTCGACTAATAGTAGGTCCTCTCATTTTCACTGCGGAAGGCGCGGGTTCGAACCCCGTCCCGGCTACAGAAAGCCACACCCCCGGTGACCCCCGAACGTCGGTCATGACAGCGGTGATCGACTGAAGTTAGTTTTGAGTCAGCCCACCATCGGTGGACGGGGTGCAGGCTCGGCGGGGGAGAGAGTGTCCACAGAGCAGGCATCGGACATGCGAAAAGACTCGCTGCACGTTGTGCTAAGGAGACGTCATGGTCGACCAGTGCCTGTCCTATCCACGACCTCCGGATCCCGGAAATGTGTTCACGGCGGCCGAGCTCGTCGCGCGAATGCGCGAGCTGAAAGCGTGGTCCGGTCTGACGTTCAGGCAGATCCAGCGGGAGGCCGCCGCAGCCGGACACCATCTTCCGCACAGCACCATCGCGGGAGCACTGGCCCGGGAGGCGCTGCCCCGCGAGGACCTTCTCACGGCGTTCATCGCCGCGTGTGGGGGTGATGACCAGAGCATCGACCAATGGCTCCTTGCCCGGCGGGAACTCGCAGTGACAGAACGGCGGGAAGAGAACGAGACAATCCAGCAAATCGGGTCTGCTATCCCAGGAATAGGTGGCGAATCCATTACTGACAGGGAGGGAAAACTGGCTCGGAAGCGTCCGGCCTTTGGGGTCACCGCGCTGCTGGCCACATTGACGGGAGGTTGCGTGTGGCGCTGGTACGTGAGGCGTAGGCCATAGAGCGTGACAGCACGCTCACGGTCGTTCCGGATCGCGGAAACACGGCGGCCGGGATAGGCCGTTCCGCGCCGGGTGTGATGATCTTCCGGCGTGCCGCATTAAGGTCGTGTTGCTCCCTGCCCCGACATGACCTAGCGGATAACACACATGGCTGTACTGAACTCCCGGCAGGGCGGGACGGTCCGGCGGCCGGGACCGTCGGACTACGCCCTGGCCCAGACGGTCCTGCGCTTCACCATCGCCCTGCGCGCCGGCGGCGTGGCTGCGGCGATCACCGCCGCGACCCTCGGTGAGGGAGCGGGGATCTCCCGCGCCTGGCAGGTCGCGGTGCTTGGCGGGCTGGCGGTATGGGTCGCGATCTTCACCGCGACGGCGCTCCGGTACGGCCTGAGGCCGCCGATGGTCGCCGCCGACAGCGGCGTGATCTGTCTCGCCCTGCTCGCCCAGCCGAAGATCGTCCCCACCGAGATGCTCGTCGACGAGACGACCTGGGCCATCATGCTGGCGAGCACCGCCATCTACGTGGCACAACTCGCGCTCGGGCAGATCGCGGCGCTGGTGCTGTCAGCAGTGGTGATCACGGCGTACGTCGCCGGCGCGCCGGCGACGACGTCGCTGGTCCGCATCCTGTTCGTGCAGGCCGTGGTCGTCAACGCCATCATGTGGCTGCTGCGCCGAGGCGGCGGACGCGCCGACGCTCTCGTCGCCGAGCGGGACCGCGAGCGGCAGCGGATGGTGCTGGAGGCGGCGCGCCGGGCCGACGAGCGTCACTACCGGTCGCAGATGCACGACTCCGTGCTCGCCACGCTCACCATGGTCGCCTCGGGTGCCGTGCAGACCGGTTCGCCGGGCCTGCGCCGGGGCGCCCGGCGGGCGCTGGAGGTCATGGAGGACGTGTCGGCCCCGCTCCCGGCCGGCCAGGGCCCGCAGGTCGATCTCGTCGCGGATCTGGCCGGGCTCGTCACCGAGATGAGCGCCGAGGTCGCCGCCGATCTCATCGTCGCCCCGTCCGCCCGGGCCGGGCCCACCCGGATCGAGGTCCCGGAGGTGGTCGCGTCCGCGATCACCGGCGCGGTGGGCGAGGCGCTGCGCAACGTCGCCCGTCATGCGGGCGTGAGCCGGGCGTCGGTCCACGCCGGCCGGCATGGCGCGGCGGTGACGGTGACCGTGGCCGATCAGGGACGCGGCTTCGACCAGGCGCGCGTCCCGGCCGACCGGAGCGGCATCCGATGCTCGATGGTCGAGCGGATGGCGGTCGTCGGCGGAACCACGACGGTGGAGTCCCGCCCGCGGCGGGGGACCGTGGTCACCGTGCGGTGGGCCCATGGCTGACGCCTCGGCGGTGGGCGCGTTCGCCGTCTGGTTCAACCGCGCGTTCGACGTGGCCGCGATCGTCGCCGTCGCCCTGTGGCAGGTGTGCGCCGCCGGTACCGCCCTGCTGACGTATCTCGGCCACTTCCGCTCACCCCCGGCCGCGGTGGCCGTCTGGGCGGCCCAGCTCCTGCTCATCGCCACGGCCGCGATCCTGCTGCTGCGGCGCAGACACTGCTCCACCACGACGACCTGGCTGCTCGCCGCGGCGGACCTGGCCACCGGGATCGTCATGGCGGCCAACTGCCCGGGGGACGAACAGCTCAAGATCAACTGGGCCTGGGCCACGGTCGGGCTCGTCGGCGTCCTGCTGCTGATGCACCGCCCCGCGCGCGAGTACGTCGCGCTGCTGGCGCTGAACGCGGGCGTCGTGCTCACCGCGCTGGTGGCCGCCGGGCACCTGAGCCGGCACGACACCGCCGGGTTCGTGACCCTGCTGTACGCCTCGGCCAGTATTCAGCTCGCCTTGATCGCCGGAGCCCGGGTGTTCCGGTTCAGCGGCGGGATGGCGGCCCAGGCCGCTGCGGAACGATGGGAACTCGCCGCCCGCGAGGCGGTCATCGCCGAGGTCGCCTCCTCGCGCCTACGCCGGTACCTGGAAACGCGAACCCTGATCGCGCCGATCCTGCGCGGGCTGGCCGAGGGCACCGTGGACGCCGCCGATCCGCTCGTGCGCCGCCGATGCGCCACCGCCGAGGCCATGCTCCGGCAGTTGCTGGCCGAGCAGGAGGACGTCCCCGACCCGGTACTGCGCGCCCTGCGCCCCGGCCTGGATCAGGCGATGCGCCGCGGCGTCGTCATCGACATGGTGCGGGTCGGGGTTCCACCGCCGATGGGCGAGCGGACCGTGGCACGGCTGGCCGAGGCCCCGCTCGCCGTCCTGGCCGGCACCCGGGACCACGCCCGGGTCACGGTCGTCGGCACCGGCACCCACGTCAGCATCGCGGTGCTGGCCAAGGCCGACGTCGTCGTGCCCCCGCGCCCGGCGGCGGACGGAGTCGTGGTGACCACTGATCACGACGGGGACCTGCTCTGGGTGGAGGCTCGATGGGAGAAGCCGTGACCATCGCCGTGATCGATGACCAGGACGTGGTCCTGTCGGGAGTCGAGATGTGGATCGCCGAGGATCACGGCCACCGCGTCGAGATCGTCCACACCGGCACCGATCTCGCCGACCTGGACAGCGGCCCGGCGGCGACGGCCGACGTCCTCGTGATCGATCTGCGCATCGACGGGGAGTTCGTCTTCGACCAGATCGCCGCGCTGGCCGCCCGGGGCCGCCGGATCGTGGTGTTCTCCCAGCACGCCGAGCCCGACATTGTCCAACGCGCGGACATGGCGGGCGCGCTCGCCTACATCACCAAGGAGGCCAACGAGGGGCGGAGCCATCTCATCGACGCCGTTCTCGCGGTGGCCGCGGGCGAGAAGTACACCACCCCGTCCCAGGCCGGCGCCATGCTCGCCGGCACCGCGCACGTCCAGCCCAAGTTCTCCCAGCAGGAACTGCGCACGATGCGCCTCTGGCTCGGAGGCCTCACCCGGGCCGGCGTGGCCCGCCAGATGGGGATCAGTGAGCACACGGTCAAGCAGTACCTCGAAAGGGCCCGCGAAAAATATGCCAAAGCCGGCCGCGAGGTCGGCACCAGAGTGGACTTCTACCGTGAGGCCAGACGTGATGGAATTGTCGAGGAATGACATTTCCGGTCCGCGCTCCGCCCCCGCCGAGGCGGAGGCGGAGGCGGAGCGAAACTCGCCGGCTACCGTCGGAAAGACCTAGCAGGTGATCCGGGCGACCGGACTGGTCCGGTTGTCGCCGTTCTCATGGTCGATGATCGCCCGGTAACTTTCGGTTTCTCCCCGGTTGCAGGCGAACCGGAGCGTCTTGGTGCTGTTACCGGACCACTCGACGGAGTCCAGATTCCTCCAGCTGCCGATCGAGGTCCGCCATTGCAGGACGCCCCGCCAGTGACGGCCGCCACATCCGGCGGCGGACACCTTCGCGTAGACCACCTGGCCGCTCTTGTACGGCTTCTTGGCGTCCCAGTTGCAGGCCGCGCTGGACTGCGAGGACGCGCTGGAGACGGTGGACGCCGACGCTCCGGCGCCGGTGCCCAACCCCACTCCGCTCGATAGCGCGACGGTGGACGCGAAGAGGATGCCCACACGAGCGATTGTCGTTCTCATTTACATCTCCTTGGTTCCGGTACCCGCCGGGTTCCGGTATCTCGATGGTGGTGGATTCCAGTTGTCGAATGACGCTCCTCACGTCGAGGGATGTCCAAAGCATTGCCCAGTGAAAAAAGCCGGTCAACGCATTCGATGTCCGAGGCAGTACGAGCCTGTCCGAGTTCGTGTACGCCCCGACTAAAGGGTGTTGCCGACGGGTCTCCACAAAAGAGTCGGTGCCGGCGAGACTCGCGGCCGCCGAACTTTTGGCCGGATCTTTGCCGTGACGGTGGGAAGCCGACGATCCCCTGTGAGCCGCTGACCTCGTTTCGCTGTGGGAGGTGCCTGCTTTGCCCTCCGTTCAGCGCGGCGCGCGCCGTCTCCACCCGATTCCAGGCCCGCGCCTCCATGGCGGGGAAGGACTCGTGCTGGAGGTGGGCCCATGGGCTGGTCACGCAATATCGGGATGGGCATCGGAATGGCGGTAACGCTCGCGGGAGTCCTCGCGCTCGGCGGCTGCAGCGACGGGGACGCAGGGGCGGCGCGGAGACAGCCGCCCATGCCGTCCGGGGGAGCGGCGCAGCTTGAGGGGCAGTACGAAAAGGTCGTGGGCGCCGTGCTCCCGTCGGTCGTGAAGATCGAGACAGACCAGGGCGAGGGGTCGGGCGTCGTCTTCGACGGTGACGGCCACGTCGTCACCAACGCGCACGTGGTCGCCGGTGCCAAGAAGGTCCAGGTCACGGCGGCCAGCGGCGGCGCCCCGCTGAAGGCGACCCAGGTGGGCTCCTTCGCGGCCGACGACCTCGCCGTGGTCAAGGTGGCGGGAGGGACGCTGCGGCCGGCCGCGTTCGGCGACTCGGCCAAGATCGAGGTTGGGCGGATCGTGTTGGCGATGGGCAATCCGCTGGGCCTGGCGGGCAGCGTCACGAACGGCATCGTCTCGGCGCTCAACCGCACCGTGTCCACCAAGCAGGAGGGCGATTTCCCCGGTTCGACGATCGCCGACGCCGTCCAGACCAGCGCCGCGATCAATCCCGGCAACAGCGGCGGTGCCCTGGTCGGCCTGGACGGGCAGGTCATCGGCATCCCCACCGCGGCCGCCTCGGACCCGCAGATGGGCGGCGCGGCCGTCGGCATCGGGTTCGCCACGCCCAGCAACACCGTCAAGCGCATCGTCCCGCAGCTGATCCGCGACGGGCGGGTCACCGACTCCGGCCGCGCGGCGATCGGCGCGACGGTGCGGACGATCGTCGACCCGTCCGGCGGGGAGGGAGGCGGTGGCGTCGCGGTGGTCGAGGTCGCGCCGGGCGGCGGCGCGGCGACGGCGGGTATCCGGCCCGGTGACGTGATCCTGTCGGCGAACGGCACCCCGACACCGGACCAGACGGCGCTGTCCGCGGTCCTCGCCGCGCTGAAGCCCGGCGGCACCGTCAAGCTGGAGATTCAGCGTCCGGATGGGTCGAAGCAGACGCTCGACGTCACCCTCGGCGAGCTTCCCGCGGACTGAGGGCCGCACGCGCCGGCCGCCGGGCCGGTTTCGGTCAGGAATCGGGCCGGACGATTCCCTGGGCGCCGCTCTCTTTCCCGCCGGGACGGGGGACAATCGGGCGTTGCTGGAACGCCGCAGTGCCGGACGCCAGGCGTCCGGGTGTGAGGGGTGGGGAGGACCGATGACCGTGTGCACCGTCACCTGCAGGGCCGAAGGCCCGCGCACCGTGATCGCCCTGGCCGGGGATCTGTCTCTGCCGACCGTGCAGCAGGTCGAGCGCGACATTCGCGCCGGCCGCCGCGAGCACGGCGAGCATCTGGTGTTCGACCTGGAGCGCCTCGCGTTCCTGGACTCCAGCGGGCTGAGCCTGTTGCTGAGGTTCTACCTGGCCGCCGAGGGACGCGGTGGGAGCGCGGCGCTGGCGGGTCCGGTGTCCGAGCGGGTCGCCCGCGTCCTCCAGGTCACCAACCTGGACCAGCGGCTGACGATCCATCCCAGCCTCGGGGCGGCTCTCGCCGCCCCGCCCACGCAGGTGGACCGGCGGCCGGGCGCCTGTGCCACCGAGCCCTGACCGCTCAGGATCGCTGCTTCAGGATCGCTGGGCCAGGCCGCGGACGAAGGCCGCCTGTCCCGCGTGCTGAAGGGCGTCGGAGACCACGCTGACCAGCCGGACCGACAGGGTGACGGGAGGGTCCCACGCCTCGTCGACGACGCGGTCGAGATCCCCGTCGGTCAGCGTGCCGACATAGGCGACGGTCCGGTCGTGCACCGCGTCGTGGTAGCCGGTGAGCAGGTCCGCCGACTCGACCCGCACGGCGGCGACCTCGGCGCGGGTGTGCCCGTAGCCCGTTTCGGACGAAGCGAAGGGCAGCCCGAAGCGCCCCTCCCAGCCGTCCGACGTCCAGATCTGCGGGGTTCCGGCGGCGTCGGCGATGTGATCATCCTGGACACGGCTGAGATGCCACACCAGCCACGCGACCGTGTTGGCGTCGGCGTCGGCGCGGAAGACGAGTTGGTCAGGTGTGAGCCCGCCGGCAGCCTCGTGGACGATCTCCTGGATCCGGTCGAACGCGTCGGTGAGTAGTTCTGCACTGGTCATTGATCAGACGCTACCCCCACACGGCGTGCCGTTTCAGGCCGGCCCGGCGCCAAGGATGGACCGATCAGCCCGTTCCGCTTGATACGCAACGTGATCAGCGCAATCCTTGGCGTCACCACGGAGAGGGGGGTCGGTGTCGCGAGCGGGGGGTCGGCCGGGGGGTGAACCATGCCCGGTTCGCTGACCACGGTGTTCGGCGTCGAGCAGGGCGACCACGTATGGATCGGCTACACCGGCGAGGACGAGCGCCGCGCGCTGTGGGCGGCCCACGTGACCGCCGCGGTGGAGCGCGGCCAGCGGGTGCTGTTCATCGACGGCGGCACCTGGGCCGCGTCTCTCAACACCCACATGCTTTTCGACCGCGGCCAGGTGACGGTCCAGCCGCCCTGCGACGCGGGGTTCGCCGCAGGCCGGCTCGACGTGGACCGGCTGCTGACCGTGCTGGAAGGGCAGTCGGCCCAGGCGGCCCGGCTCGGTCTGCGCGGGCTGCGCGTCTGTGTCGACCTCACCGAGATCGTGCGGCCCGGCGTCGCGGTCGGCTCCGGGTGCCTGCTGGCGGCGGTCCACTCCGTCCAGGCCCGGCCGCCGGCGCTGATCTGCCATGGCGACCGGATCCGGCTGCCCGCCGGACGGCTCGGCGCGCTGCGGGACGGGCACGCGCCGGCGCTGGAGGCGAGCGAGGTCCTGCGGCCCGGC
>NZ_BCQT01000030.1 GCF_001552215.1 Actinomadura macra NBRC 14102
GGAGGAGATCGCCGCCAAGCGCGGTCTGCCGATCGAGGACGTCGCCCCGCCGCCATGCTGCGGGCCCGTGCCGCCGGCGCTGATCTGCCATGGCGACCGGATCCGGCTGCCCGCCGGACGGCTCGGCGCGCTGCGGGACGGGCACGCGCCGGCGCTGGAGGCGAGCGAGGTCCTGCGGCCCGGCCCACTGCTGCAGGTGGAGCCGCTGGACGGGCGGACGGGGCTGCGGCTGAGCGGCGAGGCCGACCGGTCGAGCCTCGACCGGCTCGAGGCGGCGTTGCGGGGCGCCCTCCGCGACGGACACGACCTGCACCTGGACGTGCGGGGGCTGCGGTACGCGGACGTGGCCGCGGTGCGCGTGCTCGCCCGCGTCGCCGAGGCGATGCCGGCGGGGGGCCGACTCGTCCTGCACGCGCCCGGCCCCGTCGTGCAGGCGATCCTGCGGAGCTTCGCGTGGGATCGCCGGCTCGTGATGGAAGAGGGGGAGTGGAGGTGAAGGGATCGGAGTTCGTTCATCAGGGCTGCGTGTACGCCAGCGACGAGGAGTTCCTGGGGATGGCGGTGCCGTTCATCACCGAGGGACTGCGACGGGATGAACCAGTCCTGGTCACCACAAAGCCGGTCAATCTAGACCTGGTGCAGGACGCCCTCGGCCGGCACGCCCACAGGGTCGACTACGCCGAGACGGCGTTCTTCGGCCGCCGTCCCCCGCAGCGCGTCGCCGCGTTCACCGGCTACCGGTACCGGCATCCCCGCGCCGTCCGGGTCCGCATCCTGGCCGAGCCGGTGTGGTCGGGCCGGTCGGTGCGTCAGGTCGAGGCGTGGGAGTGCATGGAGTCCGCCCTCAACACGGTCCTCACCGGGTCCGGCATCCACATGATCTGCCCGTACGATGCCCGTGACGTCCCGCCGGAGATCGTGTCCAACGCGCGCCGCACGCACCCGCACATGGTCGAGGGCGCCACGGTGGCCCCCAGCGGCGCCTATACCGAGCCGGTCTCATTCGTCCGGCACCGATCCACCGCACTGCCCGGACGACCGCAGGAGGCGGTGGTCCTGGGCTTCGGCGGTGACCTGAGCCGGATGCGCCACGCCATCGTCATGGAAACCGCCATGCTGGGGCTGCTCGGCGAACAGCTGATGATCTTCTCGGCGGCGGTCGGTGAGATCCTCGGTGGCGCCACCGGCGGACACGCCCGGCCCACCGTCGCGCTGTGGGCGGGCCCCGGTGAGGTGGTGTGCGACGTGCACCTGCCGTCGACGACGTCCCTCGACCCGTTCATCGGGCTGCATCCGCCGACTCTCGACCCCCGGCCGGGGGACGGGTTCTGGCTCGCCCGCCAGATCTGCGACCACCTCGATGTGCGGTGCGGCCCGGACGGCGCGACCGTCCGCCTGCACACCCCCAATCTGCGCACGGCCGAGGAGGGCCGGGGCCCGTTCGCGTGAAAAGGGGTGGTGCGGGACGCACAATGATCCGCCGACCGGGTAGTTCACCGGGATGAGCACACGCGCGCCGTCCCCTGGTGAACCGCCCGCCCGCGGCTTCGCCGCCGAACTCCGCGACGCGGTCACGCCGCGCTCGCTGGGCCTGGTCGCGGGTGTGCTGGCCCTGCAACTGGGGTTCATCCTGTCCTACATCGGCGCGCTGCATTCGCCCACGCCGCACCGCATCCCCGTCGCGGTCGTCGCCCCGGCGCCGGCCGCGGGGCAGGTGGTCGCCACGCTCGACGGCCTGGAGGGCGATCCGGTGCGGGCCCGCACCGCCGCCTCGGAGCAGGACGCACGACGGCTGATCATGGACCGGACGGTGGACGCGGCGATCATCGTGGACGCGCGGGGCACCACCGACACGCTGCTGGTCGCGTCCGCGGGCGGTCCCGCCGTCTCCACCACGGCCGAGCAGATCGCCGGCCGGCTCGAAGGGGCCCAGCACCGCCAGGTGCGGGTCGTCGACATCCGCCCGCCCGGCGCCAAGGACGGGCGCGGTCTGTCCTCCTTCTACCTCATTCTGGGCTGGGTCATCGGCGGCTACCTCGCCGCCGCCATCCTCGGGCTGGCGGGCGGCGCCCGGCCGGCCAACCCGCGGCGTTCCGTGATCCGCCTCGGTGCGCTCGCGGTGTACGCGGTCCTGTCGGGGCTCGGCGGCGTCGTCGTCGCCGGGCCCCTCCTCGGCGCGCTGACCGGACACTTCTTCGCGCTGTGGGCCGTCGGGACGCTGGTGGTGTTCGCCACGGCGGCGGCCACCGCGGCGTTCCAGACCCTGCTGGGGATCATCGGGATCGGCGTGGCGATCCTGCTGTTCGTCGTCCTCGGCAATCCCAGCGCGGGCGGCGTGTATCCGACGTCGCTGCTGCCCGCGTTCTGGCGCGCCATCGGCGAGTGGCTGCCGACGGGGGCGGCGACGACGGCCGTCCGCAACGTCGTCTACTTCTCCGGACACGACATCGCGCACGCCCTCTGGGTGCTCGCCGCCTATGCCATCGCCGGGACGGCCGTCACGCTCGGATCGTCGGTGGCCCGGCATCGTCGCGGCGAGACCCCGGCCACCGGATAGGCCCGGGGCCGCGCGTGAGTCAGCGGGGACGGAATCCGAAGTCCGGTGCGCCGCCGTCCCTCGCGCTCCTCACACAGGCTCTGGTTCCGGCGAAGGGCCCGGGAGCCGGACGGTGACGTCGAGCCCGCCGCCGGGGCGGGGCGCGGCCGTCACCGCGCCGCCGTGCGCGGTCGCGGTGGCGCGGACGATCGACAGCCCCAGCCCGGAGCCGCGGTCCGAGCGGACGCGGTCGTTGCCCAGCCGGCGGAACGGCTCGAAGATCGTCTCGACCTCGTAGGCGGGAACGACGGGCCCGGTGTTGGACACGACGATCTCGGCCCAGCCGCCGAGGTCCCGGGTGCGGACCGTCAGTTCACCGCCGTCCCGGTTGTGCCGGATCGCGTTCTCGACGAGGTTCTGGACGAGGCGCTCCACCAGCACCGGGTCGCCCGAGGTCGGGGCCCGGCCGAGCCGGCGGCCGGTGTCCACCTCCCGCTCCCGTGCCTCCGGCGTCGCCTGGTCCAGGACGTGCCGGGCGACGTCCGCCAGGTCCAGCGGGCTCGCGTCCACGATCGCGTTCTCGGTGCCCGCGAGGGTGAGCAACCCGTCGATGAGCCGCTCGTGCCGCCCGTTGACGACCAGCAGCGATTCGCCGAGCCGTGTGACGTCGTCGGTCGCGTCGGGACGGCGCAGCGCGACGTCCACGAGCGTCCGGTTGATGGCGAGCGGGGTGCGCAGTTCGTGTGAGGCGTTGGCGACGAACCGGCGCTGGCCATCGAACGCCCGTGCCAGCCGGCCGAGCATGGTGTCGAAGGTGTCGGCCAGCTCCTTGACGTCGTCACGCGGCCCCTCGTAGGCGATCCGCTCGGTCAGGTCATGGCTGCGCGCCACCCGTCCCGCCGTCTCGGTGATCTTGTGGATCGGGCGCAGCGCCCGGTCCGCCAGCAGCCAGCCGAACCCGAAGCCCGCCGCGCCCACCACGATCAGCGCGATCGTGCCCTGAGTCAGCAGCGAATTCAGCGTTTCTTCCTGGGACTGCACAGCGGCCTTCTTCACCTCGACCCGGGCCCACTCGGTCGTGACCGTCCCGGTCGGCGGCACCGGCACCACCCCGTTCGCGGACGCCCTTCCGTAGACCCGGTCCGTGCCTAGCTCCGGCGGCTGCTGGAGGTTGTTCTGGACCAGCACGTAGGTCAGCCCCAGCAGGACGATCCCCGCAGACAGGAACAGCCCCGTGCACAGCAGCGTCAGCCGCATCCGGATCGTCGGGCGGAGCCGTTCGGGAAGCCGCGTCATGGGATGCGGTACCCCACTCCCGGGACGGTCTCGATCACCGGCGGGTCGCCGAGCTTGCGGCGCAGCTTCATCAGCGTCACCCGGACGGTGTTGGTGAACGGGTCGGTGTGCTCGTCCCAGACCTTCTCCAGCAGCCGCTCGGCGGACACGATCGTCCCGTCCGCGCGCAGCAACTCGGCGAGCAGCCCGAACTCCTTGCGCGCCAGGTGGACGTACCGGCCGTCCCGTAGCACCTCCCGACGGGCCGGATCGAGCTGGATGCCCCCGCGCTCCAGCGTCGGCGGCGCCGCCGGGCTGGCCCGCCGACCGAGTGCGAGGACGCGGGCCACCAGCTCCTCGAACGCGAACGGCTTGGTCAGATAGTCGTCCGCGCCGAGCCGCAGGCCGTCGACCCGCGCGGGGACGGCGGCCGCCGCGGTGAGCATCAGCACCCGGACGAGCGCGCCGGACCCCACCACGGCGCGGCAGACGTCGTCCCCGTGCACCACCGGCAGGTCGCGGTCCAGGACGAGCACGTCGTAGTCGTTCACTCCGAGCCGCTCCAGCGCGGCGTCCCCGTCGTACACCACGTCCACGGCGAGGGCTTCGGCCCGCAGCCCCTCGGCGATGGAATCGGCGAGCATCCGCTCGTCCTCGGCGATCAGTACGCGCACGTCAACCGTCCTCAGAACCCCGTCGGCATCTGCCGCAACAGCATCGGGCAGCGGGCGTAACGCCGGCATAACGAGACTTGGTTACACCGGGGTTATCGGCCGGCCGATGAACTTGCGGGCGCCACCGGAGCACGTCCGGCGGCGACGACGGAGGGAGGCCATCGATGCGACGGCAGACGCTCGCGGTGCTGGCCCTGGTCCCCATGCTCGCCCTCGGCCTGCTCGGATGCGGGGACGACGGCGGGAAAGCCGGCGCGTCCGGTACCGCCAAGGCGGCCAGCGACCAGGAGAAGCTGCGCAAGTTCGCGCAGTGCATGCGCGCCAACGGTGTGGACATGGAGGACCCGTCGGCCGACGGGAAGATCACGGCGAAGATGTCCGCGCAGCCCGGATCCGGCAAGGGGGCACCTGGCCAGACTCCCCGGCGTTTGGAGGAGGCACAGAAGAAGTGCCGGCACCTGATGCCGAACGGCGGCAGGCCGCCCAAGGCCAAGCCGGAGGAGATCGCCCAGCAGCGCGCCCACTCCAAGTGCATGCGCGACAACGGCGTCACCCAGTTCCCCGACCCCGACTCCGACGGCGGCATCCGCATCCAGGCCGGCGAGGGCACCGGGATCAACCCCGATGGCGAGGTGTTCAGGAAGGCCGACAGGGCGTGCAGGAAGTTCGCCCCGGGCAGTGCTGACGAGCCGTCCGCAGGATCCAGGAAGGACGGGAATTGACCAGGGTGCGCACCGCCGCCCTGGGCGCGACGGGGCTGGTGGTGGTCGGCGGCGCCGGGCTGGCCACCGCGGGGATCGGCGGCGGAGGCGGCGCCACCACGGCGCACAGCTCGCTGCCGCCCGCGACCGCGCCGGTCGAAAGGACGACCTTGGTGGAGACCAGGCAGGTGGACGGGACGCTCGGCTACGGTATGGCGCACACCGCGTCCGGTGCCGGACGCGGGACCCTGACATGGCTCGCCGCGGCCGGGTCGGTGATCGCACGAGGGCGGCCGGTGTATCGGATCGACAACGAGCCGGTCCCGCTGCTGTACGGGAGGCTGCCGCTCTACCGGGCACTGAAGCCCGGGACCAAGGGCGCCGACGTCCTCCAGTTCGAGCGGAACCTGCGCGCTCTCGGGTACACCGGCTTCACCGTCGACACCACCTACGGCGCGGCCACCGCCGGCGCGGTCGAGCGCTGGCAGGACGCCCTCGGCCGCGCCGAGACCGGGACGGTGACGCCCGGCTCGGTGATGATCGCCCCGGGTGAGATACGGGTGGCCGAACGCAAGGCGTCCGTCGGCGAGCGGCCCGGCGGTGTCGTCCTCACCTACACCGGTACCGCCCGGGTCGTCAGCGTCGACCTGGACGTGCAGTACCAGCGGCTGGCGAAGAAGGGCGCGGAGGTGGAGGTCGAGCTCCCGGACGGCCGGACGACCAGGGGCCGGATCACCTCCGTCAGCAGGGTCGCCAAGGACGGGGAGGGCGACGCGCCGACCACCATCGCGGTCACGATCGCCGTCCGCGGCCAGCGGTCCCTCGGCTTCTACGACAAGGCGCCAGTACAGGTGAGCCTCACCGCGAACCGGCACCCGGACGTCCTCGCCGTGCCGATCGCCGCGCTGCTCGCGCAGGGCGACGGGGGGTACGCGGTGCAGGTCGTCCAGAACGGGACCGTCCGCAACGTCGTGGTGGAGACGGGTGTGTTCACCGAGGGCAAGGTCGAGGTCTCGGGGGCGGGACTGTCGGAGGGTATGAAGGTGGGGGTCCCGACATGAGCCCGGTCGTGGAACTGCGGGAGGTCACCAAGACCTACCCCGGCGGGGTCACCGCGCTGGACGGGGTGTCGTTGAGCATCGAGCCGCGCGAGCTCGTCGCGATCGTCGGACCGTCCGGCTCGGGGAAGTCGACGATGCTGCACCTGCTCGGGACACTGGACCGGCCGAGCGCCGGGACCGTCCTCGTCGAGGGCCGGGACGTCTCGACGCTGTCCGACCGGCGCGTGTCGGCGCTGCGCGCCCGCCGGATCGGCTTCGTGTTCCAGCAGTTCCACCTCGCCGTCGGGGTCGGCGCGCTGGACAACGTCGCCGACGGGTTGCTGTACGGGGGCGTACCCCTGGCGCGGCGCCGCGACCGCGCGCGCCGCGCCCTGGAGCGGGTCGGGCTCGGGCACCGCCTCGACCACCGGCCCCACCAACTGTCCGGCGGGGAGAAGCAGCGCGTGGCCATCGCCCGCGCGGTGGTCGGGGAGCCGGCGATGCTGCTCGCCGACGAGCCGACCGGCGCCCTGGACTCGGCGTCCGGCGCGGGGGTCCTGGACCTGCTGCGCGAACTCGCCGGCGGCGGCACCACCGTCGTCTTGATCACCCACGACCGGGACATCGCCGGGCAACTGCCCCGCCAGGTGCGGATGCGCGACGGGCGGGTCGTCCACGACGAGGCAGGGGCGGAGGCTGCGCGATGAGGCGCGTCGGCGGGAGGGCGGGCCAGTCCGGTTCGGTGGGCGAGCCCCGGGCGTCCCGGCGCGACGACGTCCCGGCGCGCCTCGGTTTCCGGGACGTGCTGAGGGTCGGTGCCGCGGGGCTGCGAACCCGGCCGATGCGGGTGTTCCTGTCCGCGCTCGGAATCGCGATCGGTATCGCCGCCATGATCGGCGTCGTCGGCATCTCCACGTCCAGCCGCGCCCAGCTCCAGGCGACGCTCGACCGGCTCGGGACCAACCTGCTGACGGTGGGCCCCGGCCACGACCTGTTCGGTGATGATGCGCAGCTTCCCGGGGAATCGGTCGGCATGGTCGGCCGGATGGCGGGCGTCCAGTCGGCGTCCGCCACGGGCAAGGTCAAGGACGTCCACGTCTACCGCAACGACCGCATTCCCGAGGCCGAGAGCGGCGGGATCACCGTGCTGGCGGCCCGGCTCGACCTGCCTCGCACGATCGGACTCGACATGGCCGCGGGGACCTGGCTCAACGCCGGGACCGCCCGGTACCCGGCGGTCGTCCTCGGCGCCGAGTCGGCGGCGCGGCTCGGCGTCTCCACGCCGAACGTGCAGGTGTGGCTCGGCTCGCGGTGGTTCACGGTCGTCGGCGTCCTGAGCGCCAACGACCTCGCGCCGGAGCTGGACTCGGCCGCGCTCGTGGGCTGGGAGGCCGCGGCGTCCCAGCTCGGCTTCGACGGGCACCCGACCACCGTCTACACCCGTACCGACAAGGACGCGGTCGAGGCCGTGCGTGACCTGCTGGCCGCCACCGCCAGTCCCGAAGCACCGAACGAGGTCGAGGTCAGCCGCCCGTCCGACGCACTCGCCGCCGAGAACGCCACCGACAAGACGTTCACCGGGCTGCTGCTCGGCCTCGGCGGCGTCGCGCTGCTGGTCGGCGGTGTGGGCGTCGCCAACACGATGGTGATCTCCGTCCTGGAGCGGCGCGCCGAGATCGGGCTGCGCCGCTCCCTCGGCGCGACCCGCGGCCAGATCAGGCTGCAGTTCCTCGCCGAGTCGCAGCTGCTGGCCGCGCTCGGCGGGGTCGGCGGCGTCGCGCTCGGCATCGTGGTCACCGCGGTGTTCGCGGTCGTGCAGGGCTGGCCGACCGTGGTGCCGCCGTGGGCGATGGCGGGCGGTGTCCTCGCGACCCTGCTCATCGGCGGCGTCGCGGGCCTGTACCCGGCCGTGCGCGCAGCTCGGCTGGCCCCCACCGAGGCCCTCGCGATGCCGTGAGGGTGCCCGAGGCGGCTTGACCCTGACCCTGACGTCAACCCTTAGCGTCGCCTGCGTCCGGTAGCGATCGGGAGGAGACGCGGGTATGGGCTCGGCAACGCTGGAGGGCAAGGCCGTCATCGTCACGGGCGGCGGGAGCGGGATCGGGCGGGAGACCGTCCGGCAGTTCGCGGACGAGGGTGCCGGGGTCCTCGTCGTCGGCCGGCGGCATCATCGTTAACGTCACCTCCATGCCGGCGGGACGGGGCTGGCCGCGGAACTCGGTCTACGGGGGCGGCAAGGTGGCGCTGGACTTCATGACCCACACATGGGCGATGGAGCTGGCGTCGCGCGGAATCCGGGTGGTGTCGGTCGCGCCGGGCGTGACCCGGACGCCGGTGCTCGTCCACGCGGGCTACACACCGGAGGAGAGCCAGGCGGTCGGGGAGGAGCTGATACGCCGTGTGCCCCTGGCCCGGATCGCGGAACCGGCGGAGATCGCCTGGTGGATCGTCAATGCCGTCCGCCCCGAGGCGGGCTTCATGACCGGTGCCGTGATCCGGGTGGACGGCGGCATGGGCGTCTCCTGAGTGCGATCCTGGTGCGACGGAGGTGAGGCGATGCTCATCGGCGAGCTGGCCCGGGCATCGGGGACAACCACCCGGGCGCTTCGGTACTACGAGCAGCACGGCCTGTTGCACGCCCGGCGGACGTCCAACGGCTACCGCCACTACGACGAGCGGGCGGTGACGCGCGTCCGCAACATCCGGCGGCTGCTGGCCTTGGGCTTCACCAGCGACGACGTGCGCCGATTCGTGCCGTGTCTGGACCGCGCCGACCTGGAGGAGCGCCAGTGCGATGAGAGCGCCCGGTTCGTCGAGGGCAAGCTCGCCGCCCTCGACGAGCGGATCGCCGAACTGAACGCCGTCCGCGGGCGGCTCCAGGGATTCCTGAACGGGGTGGACGGCGGGGCCGTGCTGGGCGGCTAGCCACGCCTATGCGAACATATGTTCGTGTTCGCGGCCACGATCCTGCATGCTGACCTGGACGCGTTCTACGCGTCGGTCGAGCAGCGTGACGATCCCGCGCTGCGCGGGCGGCCGGTGATCGTGGGCGGCGGTGTGGTGCTGGCGGCCAGCTACGAGGCCAAGGCGTTCGGGGTGCGAACCGCGATGAGCGGCGGCCAGGCACGCCGGCTGTGCCCTCGCGCCGTCGTCGTCCCGCCCCGGATGGAGGCCTACACCGCCGCCAGCCGCGCGGTGTTCGCGGTGTTCCGCGCGACGACCCCGCTGGTGGAGGGCCTGTCGATCGACGAGGCGTTCCTCGATGTGGACGGGCTGCGCGGTGTGCCCGCCGAGATAGCGGCGCGGCTACGGCGGGAGGTCGCCGAGGAGATCGGCCTGCCGATCACGGTCGGCGTCGCGCGGACCAAGTTCCTCGCCAAGGTCGCCAGCGGCGTCGCCAAGCCGGACGGGCTGCTGATCGTCCCGCCGGACGGCGAGCTGGACTTCCTCCGGCCGCTTCCGGTGCGGCGGCTGTGGGGCGTCGGGCCCGCCACCGCGGCCAAGCTCGCGCGGTACGGCGTCACGACCGTCGGCGACGTGGCGGACATGCCGGAGGGCACGCTGACCGCGCTGCTCGGCCCCGGTGCGGGCCGTCACCTGCACGCCCTGGCCCGCAACCGCGATCCGCGTCCCGTCCGGACGGGGGTGCGGCGCCGTTCGATGGGCGCCCAGCGCGCTCTCGGACGCCGCGAGCGGTCGCCCGGAGAACTGGACGTCATCGTGGTGGGGCTCGTCGACCGGCTGGCCGGCAGGCTCCGCAGGGCGCGCCGCGTCTGCCGGACCGTCACGCTGCGGCTGCGGTTCGGCGACTTCACCCGCGCCACCCGCTCGCGCACGCTCGCGCAGGCCACCGCCGACACCCCGGTGATCCTGGAGACCGTGCGCGGTCTCCTCGGCGTGGCGGCGCCCATGATCGGCGACCGCGGCCTGACGCTCATCGGGGTGTCGCTCGGCAACCTCTACGACGACCGGGCCGTCCAGCTCGCGCTTCCGTTCGACCACGGCCGGGCCGTGGACACCGCGGTCGATGGCGTCCGTGACCGGTTCGGTTCGTCCGCGATCACTCGGGCGGTGCTGCTCGGGCGAGATCAGGGTCTCACCATGCCGATGCTCCCCGACTGACCCCGGCCGAAGCGCCGCAGTCGGCGGCCGGCGGGGTGCCGGCCGCCTGGGCCTCAGGACGGCTCGACGATGCCCAGCCCGTCTGCGCCCACCTGAACGGCGGACTCGTCCAGGTCGGCCTCGGAGATCGGCTGGATGCGGCCGTCGAGGTCGAGGACGGGCGACGCCTCCTTGTACCAGGACTCGATGACGGCGTTGCCCCAGAAGTCCCGGCGGCGGTCGTCGTGGACGTTCCACCGGAACGTCTCGTGGTCGGGGTCGCCGGTGTAGTAGTCGGAGGTGTAGATCTCCACCCGGTGCCCGTCGGGGTCGCGCAGGTAGACGTAGAAGGCGTTGGAGACGCCGTGCCGTCCGGGGCCGCGCTCGATGTGGTGCTCCTTGCCGAGCGAGCCGAAGATGTCGGCGGTGCGCAGCACCTGGTGGGACTCGTGGGTCGCCATCCCGATGTGGTGCAGGCGGGGGCCCGCGCCGCCGGTGAAGGCGACATCGTGGACGGTCTGCTTCCGGAACATCCACGCCGCGTACAGCTCGTGCTCGTCGCCCTCGATCGTCTCCGAACAGCCGAAGCCGAGCGAGCGGTAGTGATCGTAGGCCGCGGGGATGTCGGGCGTGCAGATGTTGAAGTGGTCGAGCCGCGCCACCTGCGCGCCACGGTGCAGGTCATAGCGCTGGATGAGGCGCTCGCCGCGGGCGATCTCGTGGAAGAACTCCACGGTGAACCCGAGCGGGTCGACGACCCGGACCGCGTCGCCGACCCCATAGGTGCCCTCACCGGCGGGGATCCGCCGGACGGGCCGTCCGAGCTCGGTGAAGAACCTCTCGGCGTGGTCGACGTCCTCCGGGGTGCGCACCCGGTAGGCGAGATGATCCAGTGCCGCCACCGGCCCGGCGCGCAGCACCAGGGAATGGTGGGTGAGCTCGTCCGTGCCGCGCAGGTAGAGGGTGTCGGCCTCCTCGTGCTGGACGTGGAGGCCGAGCATGTCGACCCAGAACCAGCGGGCCTGCGCCAGGTCCGTGACCGCCAGCTGGGTGTAGGCGGAGCGGATGACGTCGGGAGGTGTGCTCATGAATGCTCCTACGCGCCGAAGCGAGGCGTGTGCACCTCGCCGAGCATGACATGCACGATCTTGGTCTCGGAGAAGAAGTCGATGCTGTGCGCCCCGCCCTCGCGGCCGAGACCGGAGTCCTTCACACCACCGAAGGGGGTGCGCAGGTCACGGACGTTGTGGGAATTGATCCAGACCATACCCGACGCGACCGCATGCGCGATCCGGTGGCCGCGCTTCAGGTCGCCCGTCCACACGTAACCGGCCAGTCCGTAACGGGTGGCGTTGGCCAGTTCGATCGCCTCGGCCTCGTCGTCGAACGCGGCGACGGCCACGACCGGTCCGAAGATCTCCTCCTGGAAGATCCGGGCGTCGCGGGGGACGTCGCTGAACACGGCGGGCTGGAGGTAGTTGCCCTCCGGCAGGTGGTCCGGGCGGGCGCCGCCCGCGACGAGCTTGGCCTCCCGCTGGCCGATCTCCACATAGTTCATCACCCGCGCGTAGTGCTCGGGGTGGACGAGCGCGCCGACCTCGGTGGCCGGGTCGGACGGCGGCCCGACCTTGACCTTCTCGGCCCGCTCGGCAAGCCGGCGGGTGAACTCCTCGTAGATCGGTCGCTCGACCAGCACGCGGGAACCCGCCGTGCAGCGCTCGCCGTTGAGGGAGAAGACCCCGAAGACCACCGAGTCCAGCGCCGCGTCCAGGTCGGCGTCGGCGAACACGACGACGGGCGACTTGCCGCCGAGCTCCATCGACAGCTCCTTCAGGCCGTCGGCGGAGCAACGCATGATGTGCCGGCCGGTGTCGGTGGAGCCGGTGAAGGACAGCAGCGGCACGTCCGGGTGGTCGACGAGCGCCTGGCCCGCCTCCTCGCCGATGCCGTGCACGATGTTGACCACGCCCGCCGGGACTCCGGCCTCGGTGAAGATCTCCGGCCACAGGTTGGCCGAGAGGGGCGTCCATTCGGCGGGCTTGAGCACGAGCGTGCAACCGGACGCGATCGCCGGGGCGAGCTTCCAGCTCTCCAGCATGAACGGGGTGTTCCACGGTGTGATCAGACCCGCGACGCCGGCGGGCGTCCGCACCACGTAGTTGATCTGCTGGTCGCCGACGCGGAAGGCCTCGTCGCCCAGCGCGACGATCACGTCCGCGAAGTAGCGGAAGTTCTCGGCGGCGCGGCGGGCCTGGCCCCGCGCCTGGGTGATCGGCAGCCCGGAGTCGAACGACTCGAACTCGGCGAGCTTGTCCTCGCGGGCCTCGACGGCGTCGGCGATGCGGGTCAGGATGGTGGCGCGCTCGCGGTTGCCGAGGGCCGCCCAGGCGGGGAACGCCGCGCGGGCCGCCTCGACGGCCTTGTCCACATCGGCGGCGCCACCCGCGGAGGCGGTGGCGTAACGGCTGTTGGAGACGGGGTCAATGACGTCGAAGACCGCTCCGCCGACGCTGTCGGCGAACGCGCCGCCGATCCAGTGCCGGATGTGCTCCGGCAGGCCGTCGGGGCGGGCGGGTGTGGAGGGGACGGGCATCGATGCTCTCTTCCGGTTCGGTGGCGGGATGGCGCGGCCGCGAGTCAGATACCCGCGGCGAGGTCGCCGCCCTGGTCGAGCAGTGCGCGGATGCGCACGAGGGCCTCGTCGGACGGCGCGGCCAGCGGTGGCCGGACGTGGCCGGAGGGGATCCGGCCGCGCTGCTCCAGCACCCACTTGGCGGGTGCCGGGTTGGTCTCGACGAACAGCAGGTCCACGAGGGGGTGCAGCCGGTAGTGCAGGTCGCGGGCGGCCGCCTGGTCACCGGCCGTCCACAGCTCGTACATCCGCGCGACCGCGGTCGGCGCGAGGTTGGCGACGGCACTGACGAAGCCCGCGCCGCCGAGGGCCAGCAGCGGCAGGCACAGCAGCTCGATACCGGACCAGACGAGCAACTCGGGACCGCACGCGTGCAGGACGCGGGAGAAGTGCTCGAAGTCCTTGGTCGTCTCCTTGATCCCGACGATGTTGTCGAAATCGGTGAACAGCCGGCGGACCGTCTCCGGCGCGATGTCCACGGACGTCCTGGACGGGACGTTGTAGACGACCAGCGGCAGGTCGGGGAACTCACGCGCGACCGTCGCGTACCACTGGTACAGGGCCTCCTGGGTGGGCCGCGCGTAGTACGGGGTGATCACCAGGGCGGCGTCGGCGCCGGCGTCGCGGGCGGCGGCGGTGACCTCCAGGGTCTCCTCCAGCTTGGCCGAACCGGTTCCCGGCAGGAACGGCACCCGGTCGCCGACCTCGTCCGCGGCGGTGCGGATGGCCGCGATGCGCTCGGCCACCGTCTGGCTGCTCGGCTCGCCGGTCGAACCGCCGAGCGAGATCCCGTGCGAGCCGGACTCCAGCTGCCAGCGGATCAGCCCGCGCAGGGCGTCGTGGTCGACGGCGCCGTCGGCGGCGAACGGGGTGACGACGGGCGCGATGGACCCGCGGATCGTCGACGGGTCGGTGCGGAACTTCACGTGTACTCCTCGGTCGAAACGTTCAGCGGCCGTCGCGGCGCCAGGCCTCGTAGGCCTGGCGCCAGTTGGGGCCGAGCGGATAGAGGCCCTCGATGGGCTCGCCGGCGGCGACGCGCTCGGTGATGAAGCGCTCCTGCGTCTCCTGCTCGATCGAGTCCTCGACAAGATCGGTGACCAGGTCCGGAGGGATGACGATCACACCGTCGGCGTCCCCGACGAGGATGTCGCCGGGCTGGACCAGCGCTCCGCCGCACGCGATGGGGACGCCGGTGTCCCACGGGACGTGGCGGCGGCCGAGCACGGCGGGGTGCGCTCCGGCGTGGAAGACGGGCAGCCCCAGTGCGGCGACCGCGGCGCTGTCCCGCAGCCCGCCGTCGGTGACGATCCCCGCGGCCCCGCGCACCTTGGCGCGGAGCGCGAGGATGTCGCCGATCGTGCCGGAGGAGTGGTCCCGGCGCGCGTCCATGACCAGCACCTGGCCGGGGCGCAGTTCCTCCACCGCCCGCTTCTGGGCGTTCATGCCGCCGCCGCGGGCCTTGAACAGGTCCTCGCGCAGCGGCAGGTACCGGAGCGTGTGCGCGGTGCCGACCATCTTCGAGTCGCCGTCCGCGGGGTGGACGCCGTCGATGCTCATGTGCTGGAAGCCGCGCTTGCGGAGCTGGGAGCTGAGGGTGGCGGTCGACAGGTCACGCAGGGCCGCGGCGGTCGCCTCGTCCAGGAGGGGCTTCGGCGCGTAGGAGGGGCCCCACGCGTCGGATCGCACCGACTCGTCCACCCGGGGCATGGCGCCCCAGCCGGCCAGCGCATGGTCCGCCTCGACGATCGTGTTGAGGAGCCGGCCGGTCGACTCGTCCCCGGCCGTCACCTCCACCTCGACCGTGTCGCCGGGAGCGGCGACCGAGGCGCCGGCCGGGGTACCGGTGAGGATGACGTCGCCCTCTTCCAGGGTGACCAGCCGGGACAGGTCGGCGACCAGCGTGGCGAAGGGGAACAGCAGCGTGTCGGTCGTGTCGTCCTGGACCGGCTCCCCGTTCACCCACGTCCGGACCCGCAAAGCGGCCGGATCGATCTTCCGCGCGTCCAGCAGTCGGGGGCCGATCGGGGTGAACCCGTCCGAGCCCTTGGAGCGGAGGTTGGAGCCGCGATCGGCGTAGCGCAGGTCGTGCACCCCCGCGTCGTTGGCCGCCGTCACCCACGCGACGTGCCTCCACGCCTCGTCGGGGGAGACCCGTGCCGTACGACGCCCGATGACCAGGGCGATCTCGCCCTCGAAGGTCATCAGCTCGCAGCCGGCCGGGCGCACCAGGGGCTCGCCTGTCCCGGCGAGCGAGGACGGCGGCTTGAGGAAGTACGAGGGCTCGGCGGGGATCCGGCCGCGCTCCTTCGCCCGTGAGGGGAAGTTGAGATGCACGGCGATGATCTTCGAGGGCCGGTCGCCCAAGGGGTGCGGCACTGGTGCTCTCCTGTGACGGGACGGAAGCAAACCTCGCGGGGCGAGGTCAAAGTAAATCGTATATGAAGTCATGCACGATGACGAGGGTGCACTGCGAGTGACTTCGATCGTTCCAAATAGACCTTGGTGCGAGAGGGGGTCTGATCAGCCCGTACAGTATGATCGCAAATCGTATGCGAAATCCTCTAGGAGGAGCTGGATGATGCCGGACACAGCAGGTCTCGCCGCGCGCACGCTGACCCCCGACGCGCCCGCGGACGCGCCGCCCGTGCTGCTCGTGCACGGTTTCGGCTCCGATGGAACGGTCGACTGGATGGACACCGGCCTCGCCGCCGCGCTCACCGCGACCGGCCGCACCGTCATAGTGCCCGACCTGCGGGGTCACGGCGCAAGCCCCGTCCCCACATCGGCCGCCGAGGTGACCGCCCCCGCGCTCGCCGCCGACCTCGTCGCCGTCATGGACCAGGCCGGCGCCGCGACGTTCGACATCGTCGGCTACTCCCTCGGCGCCCGCGTCGCGTGGGAGATCCCGGCGGCCGCTCCCGGCCGCGTGGAGCGTAGCGTCCTCGGCGGCCTGGCCCCGGGCGAGCCGTTCACCGCCGTCGACATCGACGCCCTGCACCGCGCCGTCAGCGACGGCACCGAGTGCGAGGATCCTTTCACCGCCGCCATCGCCGGCATGGTCAAGGCCCACGGTGACCGCGCCGCCGGGCTTGCGCTTTGCGTCGAAGGACTGCGCTCCGTCCCCTTTGCGGGAGGTCCTTGGAACGCGAAGGCTCTTCCCGTCTTCATTGTCGGCGAGAATGATGACCTGACACGAGGAATCGATGGCCTCGCCGAGTCGATCGGCGGGGCGCGACTGGTCACCGTGCCCGGCGCGCACCACGAGGTGCTCGCCGGGACGCATTTCCGCGACACGGTCCTGGACGTGCTGGCGCGGTGACCGGACGGTCGAACCGAGTCGGGGGGTGCGGGCAGAGGATGAGGAGAAACGGGTGAGTTCCGCCAAGAAGCAGGAGCAGGGCAAGGAGTCGAAGGCCGAGTTCTGCTACGAGCTGTTGCGCTCGCGCATCCTGGAGGGCACCTACGTGCCGGGCTACCGGCTGGTCATCAACCAGCTCGCCCAGGAGACCGGGGTCAGCACGATCCCGCTGCGCGAGGCGCTGCGCCGCCTGCAGTCCGACGGCCTCGTCGAGGTCGTGCGCAATGTCGGCGCCCGGGTGGCGGTCTTCGACGCCGAGCAGGTCGAGCACACCCTGCAGATCCTCGCCCGCCTGGAGGGGTACGCGACCGCGATCTCGGCGCCGTTCATGGCCGCGGCGCAGATCGCCCGCTCCCGTGAGATCAACGACCGCATGGTGGAGGCGCTGGAGGAGTTCGACCCCACCGCCTTCACCGCGCTCAACCGGGAGTTCCACTTCTCGATCTACGAGCACTGCCCGGACGGGCACCTGCGCTCCCTCCTGGAGGCGGAGTGGACGCGCCTGGACCACATGCGCCGCTCGACCTTCACCTACGTCCCCGGCCGCGCCCGCCGCTCGGTGGTCGAGCACGGCCACATTCTCGACCTGATCGCCAAGGACGCCGCACCCACCGACATCGAGCGCATTGCCTGCGCCCACAAGAATGCGACCGCCGACGCCCTCCACAGCGCCCACCCGGTCCCCCACAAAGCCTGAGCCCCAGAAGGACCCCGAACCCCCGCAGTGTGAACCGCACCCCCCACAGTTCGGCCCAACCGGCAAAGATGGACTCGCCAACCCCCGGCAGGTGAGTTCCCGAGCCAACGGCCTGAGCCGCACCCCGGCTGGGTTGAGCCTCAGCCGCCGGTTACGGGCCAGGCACCGGAGCGAGCGCCAGCGAGCCGCTCAGCCGGGGGGATTGGGGGTCGCCCCCCAAGAAGAACCAGCCCAACAAACACGCCGTTCCCACCGGGCGAGGGGAGAACGGCGTGTTTGGGTTTCGGGGCGTGCTCAGGTGAGGAGCTGGCCGCCGTCCACCTGGATGATGGCTCCGGTGATGTGGTCGGCCTGGTCGGAGACCAGGAAGAGCACCAGCGGGGCGATGTCGTCGGTGGTGGCGATCTTGCCCAGCGGGATGCGGCTCTCCCAGGCGGCGCGGGCCTGGGGGTCGTCCATCAGACCCGCGGTCATGGGGGTGTGGACGGGCCCGGGGGCGACTCCGTTGACACGGATGCCGTGACCGGCGAGTTCGAGGGCGCCGGTGCGGGTCAGGGCGTCCACCGCAGCCTTGGTGGCCTCGTAGTGGCCGAGACCGGCGGTCGGCTGACGGGCGCCGATCGAGCTGACGTTGACGATCCGGCCGCGGGTGCCGTGCTCGATCATCTGCGTCGCGACGGCCTGGGTGACGGTGAAGGTGCCCCGCAGGTTCACCGCCACGACCGTGTCGAAGATCTCCAGGGGCAGGGACGTCAGCGGTCCGCCGCCCGCGACCAGGCCGGCATTGTTGACCAGGACCTCGATGGGTCCGTGGGCCTCGGCGACGTGGGCCACCGCGGCAGAGACCGAGTCGGCGTCGGTGATGTCCACGGTGACGGCGTGCGCGTCGATCTCCTTGGCGACCCGCGCCGCGGCGTCGGCGTCCCGGTCGGCGATCACCACGCGGTCGCCCGCGGCGGCGAACGTGGTGGCGATTCCGCGGCCGATGCCGCTCGCCCCGCCGGTGACCAGGACGACCCGCCCGCTCATCGGGCCTCCGCGATGATGATGCGCGGGCTGCCGGGCAGCGCGCGCGTCTCGACGGGCTCCCAGCCCGCGGCGGTCAACCAGCCGCGTACCTCGTCCTCGGGGTAGACGACGGTGCCGTCGATGACGAGGTACTCGCCGGCGTGCACGGCGTCCAGGACGCGCTGCTCGGGGTCAGAGTCCAGGAAGAAGTCGAGCAGGACGAGGGTGGCGCCCGGCGCGGCGGCACGGCGGGCGCGCTCGACGATGCTCTTGTTCTGCTCGGCGTCGAAGCGGTGCACGACGTGCTCCAGCAGGACGAGGTCGAAGCCCTCGGGGACGTCGCCGGTCAGCGGGTCGGCCTGCACGACCTCGACGCGGTCGCCCACGCCGGCGTCGTCCATGACCTTGCGGGCGAAGTCGACGAGCTCGCCGCCCGACAGGAAGGTGCCCTGGGCGTTCTCGGCCGAGCGCAGGGCTTCCGCCAGGAACGAGCCGGATAGACCACCGAAGTCCAGGATGCGGGAGAAGCGGGTGAAGTCGAAGTTGTCCGCGAGCATCCGGGCGTGCAGGGCGTTGTAGGTCATGACCCCGCCCAGGAAGGTCTGCATCCGGTCGCCCGCGAGGTCGAGCTTCTGGGGCTCGGCGGTGCGGGTGGTGTCGGCGAACTCGAGCCAGTGCCCGTAGCTGATCGCGTTGAGGAAGGCCAGGAACGGCCGCAGGTCGGTCTCGTCCCCGCCGCCCGCCAGATAGGCCGCGGTGGCGGGGGTGTTGGAGTACCGGCCGTCCTCGCGGCCGAGCAGCCCGAGCCCCGCCATCGTGTCGGCGAGGATCCGGGTGGTGCGCTCCGGTAGCCCGGTGCGTTCGGCCAACTCGGATGTCGTCGCGGGACCGTCGGCGAGGGCGGCGAACAGGCCGGCCTCGCTCGCCGCGAAGAGCTGCTTGGCGGCCATGTATCCGGTGGCGACGCCGAGGATGCCAGAAGGGTCGGTTCCCGGGGCGGGATGCGACATGAAGATGCTCCTTCGCGGTAAAGAATATGCCAGATGCTATACGATCATAGGTCCAACGGCCAGGGCACCGCCCGGGGGCCGATCACCCCTTATCGGAGGTCAGCGATGGAGTTCGCGGAACGGGCGCCCAGGCGGCGGCTCGGTGTGCACGGCCCGGAGGTGCCGCTCCTGGCCCTCGGCTCATGGAACACCTGGGACCGGATGGACCGCGAGGACGCGGCCGAGCTGATCCGCCTCGCCGTCGACCGGGGCGTCGACATGTTCGACGTCGCGCACTACAACTTCGGGCCGCACGCCGAGAACGCCGTGACGGACGTGCTGTTCGGGCAGGCCGTCCGCGACGCGGGCCTGGCCCGTGAGGACTACCTGCTCTGCGGCAAGCTGTGGCTGTGGGATTACCCCACCTCCTCCTTCGCCGAGCAGATCAAGGTGTCCCTCGGCCGGATCGGCACCGACCACGCCGACATGGTGGTGCTCGGCGACTTCATGGAGCGGCCCGACATGCGCGCGGTGGTCACCGACGTGTCGGAGCTGGTCAGGGCCGGGAAGTTCACGTCCTGGGGCGTCAACAACTGGTCGGCCGGGGACGTCCTGTTCGCCTGCAGGTTCGCCACCGCCGAGGGCCTGGTGCCGCCCTCGTTCGCGCAGCTCAAGTACAGCGTGGCGCGCCGGTCGGTGCCAGAGGGCGCGCCGTACTCGAACCTGTTCGCGCACGAGGGTCTCGGCCTGCAGGCGTCGGACGTGCTGGAGGGCGGCATCCTCGCCGGACGGCTCGAACCCGAGCGCAAGATCGGCGCGGACCCGGGCGGAATCCGGGATCGCATCCGCGCGGCCTACCCCGAGCTGCAGCGCGCCGCCGACCGGTTCGGCGCCACCCCGGCACAGGTCGCGATCGCCTACTGTCTGGCCCATCCCGCGGTGGCGAACGTCCTGGTCGGGGTGAGCCGTGCGTCCCAGCTGGAGGACAACCTGACCGCCCTCGGCCTCGCGGCCCGGCACGGTGCCGAACTACGCGACGCCGTGGCCGGGCTCTGGCTCGACAGGGGAGTGGTGGACCCCGCCGCCTCCTGGGGCACCGACGCGCCGGTGCCCCGCTGATCGTCAGGACTCGTACACCGGCTCGCCGTCAAGGACGGTCATGGCAACCGGCAGCGACGGGAGGGCCTCCGGCTCGACGTCGTGGAGATCGCCGTCTAGGACGCACAGGTCGGCGACCTTGCCGGGCTCGATGGAGCCCTTCCAGTCGTCGGCGCCGTCCTGCCAGGCGGGGGTGATCGTGTACGCCCGCAGCGCCTCGGTGACCGCGAGCCGCTGTGCCTGCCCGCGGACCGCGCCGTCGAGCCCACGGCGCGTCACCGCGGCGGCCAGACCCGCACGCCAGTCGGGGGTGAGCACCGGGGCGTCCGAGCTCAGGCAGAGCCGGACGCCCGCGTCGAGCGCATCGCGGGTCGGCCAGGCGTCGCGCAGCGCCTCCTCGCCGAGCGCTGCGGCGAGCATCGGTTCGGTCGCGACCGGGATGCCGGCCTGGGTGTTGAGGCCGATCCCACCGGACGCGAGGACGGTCAGGGTCTGCGGCGAGAGCAGGTCGCCGTGGATGATGTAGTGCCGCGCGTCGCGGCCCTCGCGGGCCAGGGCGGTGCTGAACGCCTCCGCCACCACCCGGGTGGTCCGGTCACCCGTGGCGTGCACGCCGATCTGGTGCCCGGCGGCGTGCGCCGCGTCGATCATCGCGCGCAGCGCCGCCTCCCGCTCCCCGTCCGACTCGCCCTCGATCAGGAGCGAGCCGTACGTCCCGTCGCCATAGGGACGGTCCGTCCAGGCAGTCTTCATCGGCGGGATCCCGTCGGCGAAGATCTTCACGCCCGCCACCCGGAACCGCCCGGGGACATCGGCCGGGGGCTTGAAATCGCGCAGCCCCTCCGCGAACTCGGCGGCCGAGCTGCGGCCGTCCAGCTCCCCGAACAGCATCAGGGCCGTGACACGCGCCTTGAGCAGGCCCTCCGCGGCCAGGTCGGCGTAGTCGCGTAGCGCGGCGGAGCCGAAACAGCCGCTCGCGCCGTCGTCCTCGCCGGGACCGAGACCGGGCTCGGTGTAGCTGGTGACGCCGAACGAGGCGAGCAGATCCGCGGTTCGCAGGATCGCCCGCCGCCGCTGCTCGGCACCCTCCAGGCGGGTCGGCGTGTCGTGCGTGTGCCCGCCGGTGCCGGCGAGCTGATCCATCAACAGACCCGGCCACATGAGGCCGAGCCAGACGCCGTGGAGATGCGAGTCGTTGATGCCAGGAACCAGAGAGCGCCCCCTCAGCCGGACGATCCGCGTACCCTTGCCCACCAGCGGCGTTATCTCGCCATCGGTTCCGACGCGCGCGATCTTGCCGTCGCGTACCGCGACCGCCTCGGCGATCCGGTCACGCGCGTTGACGGTGTGCACCCGCCCGCCGGTAAAGACGAGGTCGGCTGGCCTGGATTCCTCGGTCATATCGCGCTCCAACTCTGGACACCGTCGATGGGATGCAATTAACGTACACGGAATCAGATACGATTTTGGAGTACCCACCCCGCTTGAGCGGGCACACTGGGCCTTCGGAGGTTAACGATGCCCCTGGATCCCGAGGCGCAGCGGATCATTGACCGCACCCCCGCCGAGGACCCGAACAGCGCGGCACCGCTCGACGTGGCAACCATGCGCGAGCAGTTCCGCCTGATGTGGACTTTGCCGGAGGAAGACCGGCCGCCCGTTGGCTCCGTCACCGAGACCACGGTCCCGGGACCGGCCGGCGACATTCCCGTCCGCGTCTACAAGCCCGAGGGTGAGGGCCCGTTCCCCGCGTTCGTCTGGTTCCACGGCGGCGGCTGGACGATCGGCAGCCTTGAGGAGAACGAGTTCTCCTGTCGCACCGTCTGTGCCGCCGCGGGAGCCATGGTCGTCTCCGTCGACTACCGGCTCGCCCCGGAGAACCCCTTCCCCGCTGCCGCCGACGACGCCTACGCCGTCGTCTCCTGGGTCGCCGCGCACGGCGCCGAGATCGGCGCCGACCCCGCCCGGATCGCCGTGGGCGGCGAGAGCGCGGGCGGCAACCTCGCCGCGGTGGCCGCCCTCAAGGCCCGCGACCTCGGTGGCCCGGCCCTGGCGCTGCAGGTCCTCGTATCACCCGTCCTCGGGCACCCCGACGACGGGCGCGCGTCCTACAGTGACTACTCGGAGGGATTCTTCCTCTCCAAGTCGAGCATGGACTGGTTCTTCACCACCTACCCCTCCGACGCCCGCGACCTGGACGACCCGTACCTGCTGCCGCTGCGCGCCGAGGACCTGTCCGGCCTGGCGCCGGCGCTCATCCTCGGGGCGGAGTGCGACGTGCTCCGCGACGAGGGCGAGGAGTACGCCAGGCGGCTGGAGGAGGCCGGGGTCGCGACCGAGCTGGTCCGCTACGACGGCATGATCCACGCGTTCTTCGGCCCGCTCGCCACCGAGCTGTCGGTCGCCAAGGACGCGCACGCCCGGACCGCCGCCGCCCTGCGCTCCGCGTTCGGCGGCGAGTGATGACCACTCCGGCCCTTGCCCTGGAGGGTGTCAGCGTCGACCGGGCGGAGGTCCCGGTGATCCACGACGTCACGCTCGACGCCGCCCCGGGCGAGGTCACCGTCATCCTCGGCGCCAACGGCGCCGGCAAGACCACCCTCATGGACGGCATCGCCGGCCTGGCGAAGGTCAGGTCCGGCGCGATCCGGCTGGACGGGACGGCCATCGAGAAGCTCGCCCCCTATCGCAGGGCCAGGGCGGGCCTCGGCTACGTGGAGCAGGCACGTACCACCTTCCGGACGCTGACGGTCGAGCAGAACCTGCTGGTCTCCCAGTCCGGCGGCGGCGAGCTGGCCACCGTGTACAAGCTGTTCCCCGAGCTGGACAAGCGCCGCAACCTGCAGGCCGGCTACCTCTCGGGCGGAGAGCAGCAGATGGTCGTGCTCGGCCGGGCGCTGGTCTCCGAACCGAAGGTGATCCTGATCGACGAAATGTCGCTGGGTCTGGCCCCGATGGTGGTGCGCCGGCTCATGACGACGATCGGCGAGCTCGCCGGCATGGGGATCGCGGTGGTGCTCATCGAGCAGTTCGCGAACCTGGCGCTGGAGGTGGGCACCCGCGCCCACGTGCTGCGCAAGGGCGGTGTCGTGTTCTCCGGGCCGTGCGCCGAACTGCGCGGCGACGACGAGCGGCTGCACCGGCTCTACTTCGGCGGGCCGCCCCTGACCACCGCTGACCGGGACGCCGGCTCGGCAGAGAGCGAGCGGCCATGAACCTCGTCGACAAGCGCGGACTCGGCATCGGGATCGGGCTGGCCGTGCTGGCCTGCGTCGCCCTCCCGGCGGTGCTGTCGCCCTACTGGATCTACCTCGCCATCAGTGCCGTGGTGAGCGCCGTGATCATGCAGAGCTTCGGCGTGATCGTCGGGCGGGTCGGCATCATGTCGCTGTGCCAGATGTCCTTCGCGGCGATCGGCGCGTGGGTCGTCCTGCGGCTGAACGTGGCGGACGCGCCGGGCGGGTTCTTCGTCTGGCTGGTGCTCGGTGGCCTTGCCGCGGTGCCCGTCGGGGTGGCGATCGGGCTGCCGGCCCTGCGCATCCGCGGGGTCAACCTGGCCGTCGTCACCTTCGGCTTCGCGGTCTCGGCCGACATCGTGTGGAACGCCAACCCGTTCCCCGGTGCCAAGGATCTGAAGATGCTGGACCGGCCCGAGCCGTTCGTCACCGACAGTTCCTACTTCGTGTTCGTGGTGATCGTTTTTACCGTGCTGGCCGTCGTGCTGGGCATGATCGCCAAGACCCGGCTCGGCCTGTCGTGGTACGAACTGCGTCACTCCGAGCGGTCCGCCGCCTCACACGGCATCTCGGTCGCCCGCAGCAAGCTCGCCGCCTTCGCGATCAGCGCGTTCATCGCCGGCATCGGGGGCGGTCTGCTGGCCGGGCAGCTGAGCCTGGTGGTGCCGAGCAACTTCGCGATGGGCCAGTCCCTCGCGCTGTTCGCCGTCGCTATCATGATCGGCCCACACCACCCCGAGGGCGCGGTGATGGGCGGGATCTTCGGCGCGATTATGCCGACGATCATGGACAAGGTGTCGCTGCCGCAGGACTTCGGCGGCGTGCTGTTCGGCGTCGGTGCCCTGCTCGCACTGCGCAGCGGTCTCAGCCAGACCGACCTCACCCGGATGCGGAAGCGCGAACGGGGCGCGCGTAAGCTGATAAAGGAGGCGGACGAGGGCAAGCCGGATGAGGGCGCAGAGTCCCTGCCGGTTCCGGTGACGCCACGAGACCCGGGCGACCGGAAGCCCTGCCTGTCGGTGACGGGTCTGACCGTCCGGTTCGGAGAGGTCGTCGCGCTCGACGCCGTCGACCTGATCGTCCCGGAGGGCGCCGTCGTCGGCCTGATCGGGCCCAACGGCGCGGGCAAGTCCACCTTCATCGCCGCCGTGACCGGCTTCGTCACCGGCTACAAGGGAACGGTCGAGCTGACCGGAAAAGGACTGGACAAGCTCGACCCCAGCACCCGGGCCAAGCGCGGCCTGCGCCGCACCTTCCAGACGACGGCCATCGCCCCGGAACTCACCCAGTACGAGTACCTGGCGATCGGAGCCGGCCGCCGGCTGCCCCGCACCGAGGCGGACGAGCTGCTGGAGTTCTTCGGTTGCCCGCCCGGGGAAGTCCCGGTGTCGATCGTCGACGCCGGCACCCGGCGGCTCCTGGACGTGGCGGCCGCCATCGCCGCCCGGCCCAAGGTCGCGCTCCTGGACGAGCCGGCCGCCGGCCAGTCGGCCGCCGAGTCGCTTCGGCTCGGCGCCAGGCTCACCCAGGTGCCCGAGCGGTTCGGGGTGTCGATCCTGCTGGTCGAGCACGACATGGAACTCGTGCAGGCGACCTGCGAGCAGGTGACCGTCCTGGACTTCGGACATGTCATCGCCTCCGGTCCCACCGGTGAGGTCCTCGCGGACCCCGCCGTCCGGGCCGCCTACCTCGGTGCCGCGGACGTCCCGGCGTCCTAACCAGACCCCGCCAGCCATCCCACCCCGCGAAAACAAGGGCCTCTGCCATGAAACTCAGATATCTGTCCGCCGCGGCCGCCACCGTGCTCGCCGTGTCCCTCACCGCCGGCTGTAACTCCTCGGATGGCGGCTCCGATGGGCCGATCAAGGTCGGCTCGATCAACGGCATCACCGGTCTGTTCCAGACGCCGGAGGTCCCGAAGGCCGTCAAGGCGGTCTTCGAGGAGGTCAACGCCGCCGGCGGCATCAACGGCCGCAAGCTGGAGCTGATCAGCAAGGACGACGCGATGGACCCGTCCCGGTCCGGCCAGGCCGCCCGTGAGCTGATCCAGTCCAACGGCGTCGTCGCGCTCGCCGGCTCGTCCAGCGCCGTGGACTGCGGCCTGAACCGCGCCACCTACAGCAAGGAAAAGATCGTCTCGGTTCCGGCGATCGGCGTCGACCCGGCCTGCTTCACCAGCCCGAACATCGCGCCGGTCAACCCCGGCCCGTACGCGCTGACCACGGCGATGCTCTACTACGCGTCCGAGACGCTGAAGCGCGACAAGGTGTGCATCGACTACACCGTCCTGCCCGGCAGCGGCGGCGGCATCGAGGGCGCCATCAAGAAGTGGACGGAGATCACCGGCAAGACGCTCGCCCACAAGAACCTCGCCGTCGGACAGGGCGACCCGACGCGTTACCTGGTCGCGGACAAGAACGCCGGCTGCCAGGCCGTGCTCTACAACGCGACCGTCGGCCCCTGGTTCGCGCAGGCCAAGACGCAGGGCATGCAGAAGGTCGACTTCATCCTGGCGGCCAACAGCTACACCGACGCCAACGCCAAGACGATCCCCGCGGACATGACCGCGTGGGCCGGCACCGAGTGGCAGCCCTACACCGACCCGACCCTGCCGGGCAACGCCCGCTGGGCGAAGATCGTTGAGCAGAACGGCATCCAGAAGACGGCGTTCAGCCAGGGTGCGGTCATGGCGGCGGACATCTTCGTCCAGGTCCTCAAGACCATCAAGGGCGACATCACCCGCGAGTCGGTGACCAAGGCGTTCAAGGAGATGAAGCCGATCAACTACCCGATGGTCGGCACGCCGTACGTGTTCGGGCCGGGCAACGAGCACAACCCGATCCAGGGCAGCCGGTTCGTCAAGGCCGACAAGGGCGGCTGGAAGGTCCTGCCCGGCGGCTTCACCGTCCCGGGCAAGAACTGAGCCTCGTTCGTCCGGGCGCGCGCGGCCTCCGCGCGCGCCCGGCCCCACCCGGAGGAACCCTATGGTGAACTCTGTGATCGCCGGGCTGACCAGCGGCGGCGGTTACGCCCTGCTCGGCCTGTGCGTCGTCCTGACCTACCGGCTGGTCGCCGTCGTCAACTTCGCGATGACGGCCGTCGGCGCGATGGGCGCGTTCGTGATGGTCTCGCTGACCGACGACGGCATGAGCCTCTGGCTCGCCCTGCCGATCGGCGCGCTGTCGGCCGCGCTGCTGTCCGGGCTGCTCGGCGCGGCACTGGTCCGCTGGTTCGCCGGGCACCGGGAGCGGACGAAGGCGGCCGTCACGGTCGCGCTGTTCGTGGCGCTCAGCGCGATCGGCCTGCGGCTGTTCGGGAGCAACTCGACCGGCGCGCACCAGTTCCCGAACCCGTTCGGCGACCCCGTGTTCACCATCGGCAGCGTGGTCGTCCCTCAGTCGGTGCTGGTGTCGCTGGCGTTCGCGGTGCTCATCACGCTCGCGGTCGGCCTGCTGCTCACCCGCACGCGGATCGGGCTGAAGCTGCAGGCGCTGTCGGAGCGGCCGAGCACCGCCGAGGTCGTCGGGATCCCCGCGCCCCGGCTCGCCGTCGGCGTGTGGGCGGGCGTCGGAGCCATCACGATGCTGGTGATCGTGCTGGTCGCGCCGCGGCTCGGCGGCGACTTCGGTGCCCTGTCCGGGCTGATCAGCACCGCGCTGGCCGTCGCGATGGTCGGCGCGTTCCGCAGCCTGCCGCTGACCCTCGTCGGCGGGCTGATCCTCGGATGCCTGGAGGGCCTGTCATCCTCCGTGGACTCCATCCAGAAGTACCAGGGTGTCGTGCCCTTCCTGGTGATCCTCGTGCTCCTGTGGTGGCGCAGCCGCCGCGAGGTCTGGGACACCGCCCACAGCAGATGACGAAACGAGGAGACACCCTATGCCCGATCTGACGTCGACCAGGGCGGCGGTGCTGCGCGAGCACGGCGCCGTCCTGAGCATCGAGGAGCTCCCGCTGCCCGCCGAGGTGGAGCCGGGCGCGGCCGTCGTCCGCGTCGACTGCGCGACGCTGTGCGCGACGGACGTGCACCTGTGGGCCGGTCACATGTCGTTCCCCGACATGCTGCCGATCGTCCTCGGGCACGAGATGATGGGCACGGTGTGCGCCGTAGGGCCGGGGACGCGCGACGCGCTCGGCCGCACCGTCAAGGTGGGCGACCGCATCGGCTGGTCGGAATCGGTGTGCGGGCACTGCTACGGCTGTACCGTCCTGCGCAACCCCGTCGCCTGCGCCGAGCGCGGGTACGGGTTCCTGCAGCGCGCGGACCGTCCCCCGTACGCCACGGGAGGGCTCGCCGGGCACAACTACGTGACGCCGGGCGCGCTGAAAGTCGTCCTGCCCGACGACGTGAAGGACACCTGGGCGGCGGCCGCGGGCTGCGCGGTCAAGACCGTCCTGCACGCGTTCGACCGGGCCGGGGGAGTCCGCCCGGGCTCGGCGGTGGTGGTCCAGGGCGCGGGAGCGCTCGGGATCGTCGCCACCGCCGTCGCGAGCGTCGCCGGTGCCGGCAAGGTCATCACGATCGGCGCGCCGGACGAGCGGCTGGAGCTCGCCCGCGGCTTCGGCGCCGATGTGACCATCGGCCTGGACGGCGACGCCGACGCGCGGCACGCCGCTGTCATGGAGGCCACCGGCGGGCGCGGTGCCGAGCTCGTCCTCGACCTCGCCGGCGCGCCCGGAGTCGGTGCCGAGGCGGTGGGCATGGCCGCGTTCGGCGGCCGGTTCGTGATCGTCGGCAGCACCGGCCCGCAGCCGGAGCAGCTCGTCCTCGGCGCGATCATGGGCAAGGAGCTGAACGTCCTCGGCTCCCTGAACGGCGACGTCGGCGACTACCACCGGTCGATCGAGTTCCTGCGGACGTTCCAGGACCGTTTCGTCTGGGACGACCTCTTCAGCGCGCCGGACGGGCTGGAGGGGGCCTCCGCGGCCCTTGCCGCGATGTCCCGGCTCGAGCAGGTCAAGGCCGTCATCCACCCACACCGATGAGGAACACAGTGTCCACCAGCATTCCCCGCCGCCGTCTCGGCACGGCCGGTCCCGACGCGTCGGTGCTGTCCCTCGGCTCCTGGCACACCTACGACCGGATGGACTTCGGTGACGCCGTCACGATGATCCGGCACGCCGTCGACACCGGTATCAACATGTTCGACGTCGCCGTCTACGGGATGCCCGGTCACCCGCCGGTCTTCACCGACGTGCTGTTCTCGGCGATCGTGCGGGCCGCCGGGATCGCCCGAGAGGACTACCTGCTGTCCACCAAGTTGTGGCTGGAGGGGTACCCCGAGTTCTCCATGCGCGATCAGCTCGCCAACGCCCTGTTCCGGGTGGGCGCCGACCACGCCGACGTCGCCGTGCTCGGCGACATCCGCAGCGACGACCTCGACCTGCGCCGCCTCGCCGAGGAGCTCGCGGAGCTGGAGCGGGAGGGCCTGCTCGGCTGCTGGGGCGTCAACAACTGGTCGGCGACCACGATCCTGGAGATCCGCGAGCACGCCCTGGCCGCGGGTTCGCCCGGCCCGCAGCTCGCGCAACTCAAGTACAGCCCGTGCCGGCGCGCCATCCCCGACGGCGAGCCGTTCGCGGAGGTCTTCGCGGCGGGCGTGTCGATGCAGGCGTCCGACGTCCTGGAGGGCGGCATCCTCGCCGGCAAGTCCGGCTCGTCCCGGCAGATCGGCCGCGACCCGGGCGAGATCCGTCCGCGGATCCAGGACGCCGCCGCCGGCATCGCGGACCTGGCGAAGGAACTGGAAGCGACGCCCGCGCAGCTGTGCATCGCGTTCACTCTCACGCACCCGTCCACGAGCACGGTGCTGTTCGGAGCGACCAGCCTGGAGCAGCTGACCGGCAACATCGCGGCGCTGGACGTCCTGGAGCGCGTCGGCGCCGAACGGCTGCGCTCGCTGATGGAGCCGTTCTGGGTCGACCGCGGCATCGTGAACCCCGAGGGCCCGTAACCGTCCCCTCTCTGGACCATCTCCTCATTGCACGCTCGTCGTCCTCCCACGGTCTCCTGTGGGGGGACGACGCGGTTTCCGCTCCGCCACTCCATCACTTCGCCACCCCGCCGGTCCCCGGTCAGCGCACGGGCGCGCGGTGGCGGTCGAGCGGGACGCCGCCGTCCGCGTCGTACACCCAGCCCCGGTGCCCCCTGCCGGTGACCTCCAGCCGGACCAGAGGACGGTAGCCCTCCGCGTCGATCCCCTCGTATCCGTGCCGCACGATCGAGTGGTAGATGTCCTCCGACACCACGAGCACCAGCGGCGCCTCCGCGCGGCGGAGCGCGTCCTTGGCCTCCGGGCAGTCCAGCAGCCGGAAGGCGATGTCGAGCGCCTCCCCGAAATTGCCGCGGCCGTCGTTGTGGACCTCTCCCGCGTGCACCACCACACGCATCCGGATCCGCCGGTCGCGACCCGGGGCGATCGCCGGCGTCGCATTGTGCTCGGCGAGCAGCGCGGCCAGGATCGGCACCACCGGGTGCAGCAGCAGCGTCTTCGGGACCTCGTCCAGCGGCCGGACGAGGACGAGCGCTCCGTCCCCACGGTCGACGAAGTCCTCCCGGTAGCGCTCCTCGATGCCCGCGCGCAGGAAGGCCTCTTCGAGCAGCCGGTAGAGCGTCCGGCGCAGCTCGGCCTTCACCGGGTCGGTGCGAGTGGTCGAGCCCTCGATGTCCACCGCCAGGATCGCGCGGTAGCGCGGCCGGACCCGCGCGGGATCGACGACCGGGAGGCGCGGGTCCGACGCGTCGACCAGCAAGGGACGCCGGGCCTCCGCCCGCGCCCCCTCCGTCGCCGCGTCGGCCGACCCGTCCGGTCGCGTCGCCGTCTCGTGATTCATCCCCCGCGCCCCTTTCCGCCTTCCCCGCCGTCCGGTCAATTCGAGCCTCACAGTGCCTGGCCGTACCGGCAACCCAGGCGAACCCGGAAAAGGCGCCCGCGTTTTCCCGGGCATTTCCCGCCGCCTTTTCCCATCGGCAAACGCAGCGGAATTCCCGCTGTCACCGGGGTGCGTCCCAGGGACAAGGGGAGAGTGTCCCGGATCGACCCGGACGGGCGGGGCGCCGGTCCCGGACGCCGTGTCCGGCCATGCCCGCATCGATCGGATAACGCCCGCTACCCACAGGTGACGGGGTGCAGGACACTTCGGGTGAGCGTGCGGACGCCCGCCGTGACACCGCCCCTCTCGTCCGGGAAAGCACGGACAGGAGCCCGTGGGTTCCCGGTGGCCGGAGATGCCCGCTGGTCCGAACATGAAGAGGGTGGTCGTGGTGATATCTGGCCCGCGGCGGCGCCGCACGCCGCCGTGGTTCGGCCCCGAGACGAGGCGTGCCTTCCTCACCGGTGTCGCGGTGGCTGCGGTGGCGCTGGCCGCCGGATGGCCGTACTGGCGCGGCCATCCGGTCGCCGCCGCGGTCACGCTCGCGGGCTGCGCCGCCATCGCGGTGGAGGGGGTGCTGCTGGCGACCGGCGGGCGCACCCGGCGTACCGGCCGGCTGTTCGTGTTCGCGTCCTTCGCCTGGGCGCTGAACTGGCTGGCGAGCTGGGACGCCGGGCCGGGGCCAATGGTCTCCCCGTACGCCCAGGCCGAGTTCTACCTCGCGCTCGCCATCGGCGTGCTGCTCTACCCAAGTGGGCGGCTGGAGTACCGCGCCGACCGGATCTGGACCGCCGTGGCGTGCCTGGTGCTGCTGGGCTGTCCGACGGCGCTCTGGGTCACCTCCGAGCCGGAGTGGGCCGCGTTCCGCGGGGAGTCGGTCTGGTGGCCCGCGCTCTATCCCGACCTCGGTGTGTTCAGGGCCGTGCTGTGGGTGTCGACAGTGCTGTACCTGCTCCTCGCCCTGTCGTTCGCGGCCGTGCTGCTGCTCCGGCTGCCGAAGATGGGCCGGATGAAGCGCGTCCTCACCCTGCCGGTGACAGTCGCGCTGGCGTTCGTGGGGATCTCCGCGGCGCTGACCCAGAAGCCGGTCATGGAGGCGTCCATCCCCCTGGACGATCTGCTTGAGGTCTACACGGTGCAGGGCGCGGTGTTCGTGCTCGTCCCGCTCACCCTGCTGGCGTCCGGGGTGCGCGCCCGGATCGGCGAACTGGCGGTCGCGGGCCGGATGCTCCGGTTGACCGCGCCGGTGACGGTGGAGCGCGTCCGCGACGCGCTGCGGGACGTGCTGCACGATCCGTCCCTGCGGCTGTGGTTCTGGGCACCGGAGGAGGGCCTGTACGTCGGCGCCGACGGACGGCCCGCCGCCCTGGAAGCCTCCGCCGGCCCGGGCCGTGGGGGTGAGGGACGGTGGCGGCGGACGGTACTGACCGCCGCCGGCGATCCGCTCGCGGTCGTGGAGTTCGGCAGCTCGCTGCGCGACCACGAGCCGCTCGTCGAGGCCGCGCTCGTCGCCGGCGGTCGGGCGCTGGAGACGGCGCGGCTCCAGGCCGCCGTGCACGCCGGGCTCGAACAGGTCCGCTCGGCGTACGAGCGTCTCGTCCGGGCCGAGACGGTGGAGCGCGAGCGGCTCGCACGCGATCTGCACGACGGCGCGCAGCAGCGGCTGCTCGCCCTCGGCGCGATGCTCGGCACCCTGGAGGCCGTGACGGGCGATGCGGCGGTGAAGGACCACGCGCGCGGCTGCCGCCAGGAGCTGATGGCGGCGCTGGCCGAACTGCGGGCGCTGGCCCGCGAGGTCCGTCCGGCACTGCTCGCCCAGGACGGGCTGGGCCCGGCCCTGGAGGTCGTGGCCGAGCGGATCGGCACCCGGGTCCGGCTGGACGTGCCGCCCGATCGGTACTCCAGGGAGATCGAGTCCACCCTTTACTCCGTCCTCTGCGAAGCCTTGTCGTACGCTGTCGACCGCGCGCAGGCGTCCCGCGTGACCGTGCGTGTACGTTCGGAGGGTGCCCGGCTCGTCGCGGAGGTCAGCGACGACGGCGGCAGCCCGGGCGACCCGGCCGCCGACCTCGCCGGACTGGCCGGCCGGATCCGGGCGCTGCGCGGGCACGTGGAGGTCGCCGGCGATCCCGGCCGCGGCACGACGGTGAGGATGGTCCTGCCATGCGAGTAGCGGTCGCCGAGGACAGCGGGATCTTCCGGCAGGCGCTGGTCACCCTGCTCACCACGGTCGGTATCGAGGTCGCGGTGTCCGCGAGCTCGGGCGAGGAGCTGCTGACCCGGGTCGCCGACGATCCGCCGGACGTGGCGATCGTCGACTTGCACATGCCCCCGACCTACACCAACGAGGGCGTCGTCGCCGCGCGGCGCCTCTTGGAGCGGCATCGCGGGCTCGGCGTGCTCGTCCTGTCGGCCTACAACGAGACCCCGCAGGCGATGGAGCTGTTCCGCGACCAGCCGCGCGGCGTCGGCTACCTGTTGAAGGATCACGTCACCGATGTCGAGAACCTGCGTTCCGCGTTGGAGCGGGTGATGCGGGGCGAGGTCGTCATCGATCCGGACGTGGTGAGCCGGCTGGTGGAGGCACGGCACCGTGAGCAGGAGCTGGCGAAGCTGTCCGACCGGGAGCGGCAGGTTCTGGCGCTGATGGCCGAAGGCCACTCCAACGCCGGGATCGGCCAGCGGTTGCACCTGTCCGCGCGCACCGTCGAAGATCACGTGCGCGCCATCTTCGGCAAGCTCGGGATCAGCTCCTCGGGTGGGCCGCCCGGCCCGCAGCACAGCAACAAGCGCGTGCTGGCGGTGCTGGCCTGGCTGCGGGCGGCCGAGACACGTTGGGACTCGTCCTGAAACGTCCGGATACGTACTGACCTGTTCGTCTCAGCCGTCCCGCGCATCAATCAGGTAACGGGCTCTCCCGTGAACAGGCGCGGTGGGCGAGACTGACGGTGCGAGTCCGGTCGCGTTACGTGACCCGTCGGCGGCCTCCGCCCTCCGCGGGCCTCGACACGGAAGGGGCCCTGGTGAGGTCCGTGCCCGGGCGGTGGATGCCGCCATGGTTCGGCGCGCGGGTGCGCGGCGCCGTCGCCTCGGGCACGGCCGTCGCCGCGGTGGCGCTGGCCTGCGGCTGGCCGTACTGGCGCGACCACCCGGCCGCCGCCGTGATCACGCTGGCGGGCTGCGGCGGCTTCGCCGTCGCGGGCGGTGTGCTGGCCGCCGGGCGGCTTGGCCGCCGAACCGGCTGGCTGTTCACCGCCGCCTCCGCCGCGTGGGCGGTCACGTGGCTCGCGAGTTGGAATTCGGGCGCGGCGCCGCTCGTCTCGGTCTTCGCACAGTCCGCCTTCTACCTCGCCGTCGGGACAGCGGTCCTGCTGTATCCCGTAGGGCGTCTGACCGGTCCCGCCGAGCGGCTCTGGACGGCCGCCGCCGCGCTGGTCCTGGTCGGCGGCCAGGTGCTGCTGTGCCTTACGTCCCGTCCGGAGTGGAACGGATTCGCCCCCTCGGTGATGTGGCCGGGGCCGTTCCCCGACCGCGCCGTCTTCGACGGCTCCTTACGCGTGCTGATCTGCGGGCTGGTCGGCGTTGTCGGTTTCCTCGTGGTCATTCTCGTCCGCCGGTTACCGAGGACGACCCGGCTGGAGCGCACTTTCACCGTCCCGGTCGCGGCCGCCATGGTCGTGGCCGCCGCCGGGGCCGTGGCGAGCCAGGGCTCGATCGTGGGCGCCGACGTTCGGCTGGACGATGTGCTGCGCGTCTACCTCCTCCAGGGCACCTTCGCCATGGTGCTTCCGCTCGCCTTCCTCGCCACCGCGGTGCGCGGGCGGCTCGCGGAGCTGACCGTCGCCGAGCGCATGCAGCGCCTCACCGACCCCGTCTCCGTCGAGCGGGTGCGCGACGCCCTGCGCGGCGTCCTGCGCGACGACACCCTCGACCTGTGGTTCTGGGCGCCGCAGGAGCGGGCCTACGTGGACGTCGCCGGCCGCCGGGTCGAGGCGTCCGGGCCGGCCGAGCCGGGCCGCTGGCGGCACGAAGTGCGGACCTCCGGCGGTGACCGCCTCGCCACCGTCGAGGTCGCCGCCGCACTCCGCGGCCACGGGTCGCTGGTCGAGGCGGCGCTGGTCGCCGGGGGCCGCGCCCTGGAGGCCGCGCAGCTTCAGGCCACCGCCCAGGCCCACCTGGAGCGGGCACGTGCGGCCCGCGAGCGCCTCGTCCGGGTACAGGCCGCCGAGCGGGAGCGGCTCGCCGCCGACCTCCAGAGCAGCGCGCAGCACCGGCTTCGCGTGCTGGAGGCCATGCTGGAGGCGCTGGAGTCGGCCGCCGCGGAGCCGTCCGCCCGTGCGCGGGCCGCCGACTGCCGCCGCGAGCTGGCCGGGGTCGTCGCCGAACTGGACGACCTCGCCCGCGGCGTCCACCCGGCGATCCTGGCCGACGCCGGTCTCGGCCCCGCACTCGAGCTGGTCGCCGCCCGCGCCCCCGTGCCCGTCCGCGTCGAGCTGCCGGCCCGTCGCTTCCCGCCCGAGATCGAGTCGACGCTGTACTTCGCGCTCTGCGAGGCGGTCGCGAACGCCGTCAAGCACGCCCGCGCGCGCTCCATCGACCTTCAGGTCCGCGCCGGCCCGGAACAGATCGTCGCCCGGGTCCGCGACGACGGTGTCGGCGCCGCAGCGCCCGCACCCGGCGGTGGGCTCGCCGGCCTCACCGACCGTGTCCGCGCCCTCCGCGGCCACGTGGACATCCAGAGCCCGCCCGCCGCCGGCACGACGCTGACCATCACCCTCCCGGCGGAGTGACCCGCGGCTGTCCGGCACCGGCCTGCCGGCCTGGCCCGGCGGGACGCGCGGACACCGCGCGACGCGGGATGCTCGGGGCTCGGGAAGGTGATGCGATCCGTGGAGGGGCCATGCCGGGGGACGAGGCGCTGGAGGGCCGGGACGCCGCGGGGGAGCAGGCCGTGGAACCGTACGGCGAGGACGACGGCTCGGTCGAGGTGAGCGGGCCGGAGGGGCCGCCGCGCCGGCTGCGGCCGGGCGACCGGCTGACGTTCGGTCGCGGCCCCGAGGTCGACCTGGCGTTCGGTGAGAACAACCGCTGGATGTCGCGACGCGTCGGTGAGATCGCGGTGGAGGCGGACGGCGTGCGCATCGTCAACCTCAGTGCCAAACACGTGCTGGTGGTGGAGACCGGGATCGTGGGCGAGGATCCCGGACCGGTCCGCCCCGAGCCGGTCCGGCTGCGGCCCCGGCTGCCCGGCGACCCGTCCGAGGCGTGCCTGCTGTCGGCGGGCAGCGCGCTGGTGGGGTCGGCGCTCATGCTCCGGGAGAGGCGGGCGGTCCATGTGCGGCTGCCCGAGCGGGGACCCGGCGGGGAGCCCGCCCTCCCGCCAGGACGCGCGAGCTTGTCGAGCACCGTGGCCGGGATCACGATGAACCCCGAGAAGCGCGAGTTCATGGTGGCGCTGCTGCTGTGTGCACCGTGGTTGCGGGACACGTCCCGGTTGGCCAGGCTCCCGTCGGTCCCGGAGATCGGCCTGCGGGCGCTGGAGGTCGTCGGGGCGGCCTACCCGCTGCGGGTGGTCGGCAGGGATCCCCGGTTGCGGGACCGGCTCACCGGCAAGGTCAACGATCATCTGAAGGCGCTGCGCAGGAAGCTGGTGGCTCGGACGCTGCTGCCCTCCGAGGGGACGGTCGGGCACACCGCCATCGCCACCGCGCTCATCCACTACGACATCCTCGGAACCCGTCACCTCGCGCTGTTCGAGGACCGGTACTGGCTGGACGTCCAGGCCAACCACTGGACCTACTGCCTGGACGATGCGTCAAGTCCCTGATCGGGGAGCAGACGCCGGGCTCCCGCCCCCCGGATGCTGAGGAGCATCGCACCCGGTGAACCAGCAGGAGGACACGATGTTCTGGAGACCACGGATCCGCCGGCCGCGGGCGGCGGCGACCGTCGTGGCGATCGACCTCATCACCCGCCTCGGCCTCATCGCGGCCGCCGTCGCCATGGCCCTCGGCGCGGACGACGCCGCCTTCCCGCTCGGCCACGGGTACTGGATCGTGGCCGCGCTGAGCGCGGTGCCGCGAGCCGGTGTCGTCGTCCACGTCGACCGCGGGTCAGCGGGCCACTGAACCCCCGGCCGGGTGTCCGCCGCACGCGGGCGCCCGGCCGTCTTGTTCAGCGCCGGAGCCGCCGCAGGGTGAGGAACGCCGCGGCGCACCCCTGGGCGGCGAGGACGAGGACGCAGAGCGTCCAGGTACCCGCACCGTGCCGCCACAGCGTGTCCGGAGAGGCGGCGCCCCGCCCGAGATCGACCGTCACGGCGAGCGCCGCGAACCCCCAGCGCGCGGGCACGAGCACGGCGGGGCCGGCGAGCAGCGGCTCGCCTGCCAGCGGGACGAGCCCGCCGCACAGCGGCAGCTGGAGTGCCGTCGCGGCCGTGACGGCGGGCAGCGCCCATTCGGGACCGGGAACGTACACCGCGACCGCCATGCCGAGCAGAGTGCATGCCAGCGCGGTGACGGCCAGCGCGACGGCGATCTCCACAGTCGGCAGGCCGAGCAGTACGGACCCGGACGGTCCCGGCCGCAGGGCCCGCAGCAGGAACACGGCGAGGACCGCCTGTGCCGCCGCCAGGCCACCGGATACGGCGACCTTGGCCAGCAGGTACGACTCGGGCAGCAGCCCGGCCGCTCGCTCCTGCCCGTACAAGAGGCGTTCTGTGGCGAGGTCACGCGCCGCGGGCAGCGCGGCCGCCGCCGCGACGCCGACCACGAGCACGACCAGGACACGGCGGGCTCCGGCACCGGGGACGGCCAGCCCGGAGTCGTCGGCGACGGCCAGTGCGAGCAGTACCAGCAGCGGCACCACGAGTGCCATCAGTGCCGTTGCGGCGGGGTCGGCGGCCATCAGCCGGAGCCGGCGTCGCATGAGGACCCGCGCGTCGCGCAGGGCACGGCGGCGGACGGCCGGATCGCGCACCACGGCGCCGGCAGGGGTCGCCGCCGGAGGGGGCGGCGGGGCGGCGGGCACCTCCGCGATCAGGTCGGACCGGGCCTCGGCGACCGTCGCCAACCCCTCGAAGACGTCGGCCCAGGCGGTGGAGACGAACCGGTGGCGCAGCCCCGACGGCGGGCCGTGGTAGGCCTCCTGCGCGCCGGGCGCCAGCACCAGCACCGAGTCGCAGCCGTCCAGCCCACCGGGCTCCCGGGTGGCCAGCACGACCTGCCGGCCGGTGTCGGCGAGCCCGCGCAGAAGCCGCGTCATCTCGCGGGCGCGGCCGGGGTCCAGTCCCGCGAGCGGCTCGTCCACCAGCAGCAGCGACGGATCGGTGATCAGCTCGCAGGCGATCCCGAGCCGCCGGCGCCGATCCTCGTCCAGCGCCGACACCCGCCGGTCCGCGACGTCCTCCAGCCCGGTCTCGGCGAGCGCGGAGCGCACCGCCGCCGCCCGCTCCGCGCGGCCGACGTCGCGTGGCCTTCGCAACTCGGCCGTGTAGGACACCGATTGCCGCACGGTGAGCCGCGGATGGCCGGCGGCCTCGTGCGGCACGTAGCCGATCCGGGTACGGACCTCGGCGTTGGCGTGCACGTCCTGGCTCTCGTAGCGGACGCGTCCCGCCGGTGGCCGCCGCCGCCCCGCGAGCTGGCGCAGAAGGGTGGACTTCCCGCATCCGGACGGGCCGACGACCGCCAGCAGCGACGCGCCGGTCAGCCGCAACGTCAGCGTGGGGGCGAGCGGTTCGCCGTGCGCCGCCGGGAGCACGGCGAGGCCGGCCGCCTCCAGTCCGGCGCCGGCGGCCCGGGGCAGGAAATGCAGCCGGTCGGCGATCCGCACGAGCCGGGTCCGCCCGCAGGTCAGCACGTCCCCGTCGCGCAATGTTGCGCGGGTCGCACAGTCGCCGTTGACGAACGTCAGATTCGCGCTGCCGAGGTCCTGCACGACATGCCCGCGCGGCCCGAGGACGATCCGCGCGTGCTCGCGGGAGACCAGCGGGTCGTCCAGCACGAGGGTGTTGCCCGTGCCGCGCCCGATCGTCAGGTGCCGACCGAGGGGGACGGGTTCGCGGGCCGGGTGCGCGTCGAGGGCACCGGTGGCCGAGCGGTCCTCGGCGGGGACCGCGACCAGTTCGACGAGCGGGCCGTCCAGCGGGTCGCCGAGCCGGACGGCGAGCCCGGCACCGACCGGCCGCGCGGTGACCGGCGCGTCCTCGTGCCAGGTCCCGTTCACGGTATCGAGGTCGCGGACCACCCAGCCGTCGTCGTGACGGAGCTCCAGGTGCCGCCGGGAAACGCGGGCGTCGACGAGGACGACGTCGCACTCGGCGCCACGGCCGACCAGCACCCGGTCACCCGGGACGAAGGCGCGGGTCCGCCCTCCGGCACGCACGGTGAGGTGCCCCGGACGGGCGGCGGGCTCGCTCACTGGCCCGTGAGTTCCGGGCTCGGCGAGTCGGTGGAGGGCGGCAGGTAGCCTGCGGCGGCGACGAGTTGAGCGTCGCCGAGGACGAGCGATCCGCCGGCGCAGCGGGAGGCGTCGCCTCCGCTGAACGTCCAGCGGAGGGTGAGCCGCAGGACGCCGCGGACGTCGACGTCCAGGTCCTTGGACTTGCCGAGCGTGGTGGTGATCGACTTCAGCTTGCGAGCGTCGCCGTAGAACTCGACGGTCACCTGCGTCTTGGCGGCGGCCGAGTTGTCGTCGACACCGGCCAGTCCCTGCAGCCGGGTGTAGTGCTGACCGAGGTCGTACTCGACGCTGCCGGTCTCGTTGCCGCAGGGCGAGCCCTCGACGCCGATGGCGTGTAACTGGGCGTGGCCCGACAGCCGGTAGCCTGCCGCCTCGGTGCCGGTGGTGATGTCGTCCCCCACACTCGGCTCAAGGTCGGCGAGGTACTGGATGGCCTGCCGCGAGGAGACGGTGAGCTGCAACGTGGCCGGCAGGTCGGAGCCCGGCTTGGGGTCCTGGGAGAGCACCACACCGTCCGGGGAGCCGGAGGGCGCGGGCTCACGGCGGATCTGCACGCCGACCGAGGGCGGCAGCAGTGCCCGCGCCTGCGCCTCGGGCAGGCCGGTGAGGTCGGGGACCTGGTTCGGGCCGTAGGAGGGCCGCGCGCTGCTCGTCCCGGCACTCGGCGCGGGGGAGTACTCCCCCGACCGCACGGGGGAGGGCCCCGGCGCGGCGACGCGCTGCCCGGAGTCCGGGGAGCGGGTCGCGACGTACCCTCCGGCGGCGACCGCGCAGAGCACGGCGACACAGGCGGCGGCGATACCGAGGACACGTCCGCGGCGAGTGCGCGCGGCCGGCTCCGCCGCACCCCCGCCGTCGCGCTGCGGGGCCCCCGGCATCGACAGCGCGGTGTCGGCCCCGTGCAGGACGGCGACCGGTTCGGGAGGCTCGGTCAGCGTTTCCGCGGCTGGGACACGGTGGAGGTCGCGGGCCAGCGCCTCCAGCAGGATCGCGACCCGGCCGGCCGGGCCGGGACGGGCCTCGGGGTCCTTGGCGAGCAGCGCCTCGATCAGGGTCCACAGCGCGTCCGGGATGCCCGGCGGGCGGCCCGGCGCGCTGGTCCCGTGCCGTTGCAGGACGACCAGCATGGAGTCGGCGGCGAAGGGAGTCACCCCGCAGCACATCTCGTAGAGCATGATCCCGAGGGCGTACAGGTCGGTGGCCGGGGTGGGCGGCCGGCCGTCGGCGAGTTCGGGCGCGATGTAGGGCGCGGTGCCGACGAGCATGGTCGACTTGCTGCCGGTCTGCTCGGCGATGCGCGCGATGCCGAAGTCGGTCAGCCGAACGGAGGGCGGCGTGCGGTGGGTGTCAAGGAGCACGTTCTCGGGCTTGATGTCACGGTGGACGACGCCCGCCTCGTGGATGGCGGCCAGCGCGGACGCGGTCTCCGCCGCGACGTTGCAGGCGTCGCCGGGTCGCATCGCACCGTGCTCGTTCAGCGGCCTGCGCAGGTCCGATCCGGTGACCAGGTCCATCACGATGGCGAGGGTGTCGCCCTCGACGACCAGGTCGTGCACGCGCACCAGGTGCGGGTGCACGACGTCGGTCAGGATCGCGCCCTCGCGCAGGAATCGGTTCACGGTGTCCCGGTCGCGTGCGAGGGTGTCGTGGAGGACCTTGAAGGCGAGTGCCTCGCCCTCGTGGGAACGTCCGCGCCACACCTCACCGGTGGCGCCGCGCCCGAGGACCTCTTCGAGGATGTATTTGCTGCCCAGGGGGCGTTCCACTACGGACTCCTAGAAATGCCGGTGCCGAAAGGCAGAGAACCCGGCAATCCTTCCACCGTCTGTTTTCGCTGGCCGTGTTTACAGGCCTGAGCTCCTCGCATGACCGCCTGCGGCCATCGACCCGGGACAATAAGGGGCGCATTCCTATATAAGTCGGACATCCTGCGGATTTGCGAATGCAGGAAATCGAAGAAGATCCTTTTGGGTGGGAGGCGCCCGCCGTTCCGGCGCCTCCCACCCCAAGGGCCGTCAGCTGATGTCGCGGCGGCGGAAGGCGAGGAGGCCGGCCGCGGCGAGGGCCAGCGCCAGCGCGGTGAGGGAGAGGAGGGGCAGCGCGGAGAACCCGCCGCCCGGGAGCTTCGGCGTGTGGGTGAACGGCGAGACGTCCAGGACCGCCTGCGGCAGGTTCAGCACCGGCCCCACCTGCCCGAGCATCACGCAGACGGTGAGCACACCCCAGCCGGCCTGCGTGGCGCGGGGGAGCAGGCCGAACAGCAGCACGGTCGCCGCCGCGATCACCCACACCGCGGGGAGCTGCGCGAGCGCCGCGCCGAAGACGCGGGGGAGCTGCCCGCCGAGATCGTCCGAGCGCACGCCGTGCACCAGCCCGACGGCGATGCCGGTCAGGGTGAGGACGACCGCCGTGCCCGCGACGGTGACGGCGAGCTGGGCCAGCGCCCAGCGCACCCGCCCGACCGCGGTCGCCAGCACCGGTTCGAGCCGCTGGGCCGTCTCCTCCCCGCGCAGCCTGAGCACGCCCTGAACCGCGTAGACGGCGGCGAGCAGCGCCATCAGGCCCATCGCCGTGGTGAGGAATGCGTCCGTGATGTCCTGCTGCCCGCCCATCTCCCGGATGCTCTTGGCAGTGGAGTCGCTGTCGCCGACCAGGTCGCCCACCCCGTCCGCGACGCCGCCGATGGCCAGTCCGTAGACGAAGAAGCCGCCCGCCCAGCCGGCGAGCGTACCCCGCTGCAGCCGCCACGCCAGCGCGAAGGGACCGTGCAGGGACGGGGCGGCGCGCTTCGGGCCGAGGGAGGGAGCGAGGATCCCCGCGCCGAGGTCGCGCCGCTCGGTCAGCGCGTACGCGGCGGTGGCCAGCAGTGCGAACGTCAAGAGCGGCAGGAGCAGCACGGCCCAGTGGTCACCCGCGAACGGCCGCACCCGCTGGGCCCAGCCGATCGGCGACAGCCACGACACCCAGCCCGCCGAGCCGACATCGCCCACCGCACGCAGCAGGAAGCTCGTCCCGAGGACGGCGAACGCCAGCCCGTTGGCCAGCCGGGACGTCTCGGCGAGCTGCGAGGTGACGGCCGCGACGCCCGCGAACACCAGCCCCGACACGAGCCAGGACAGGGCGAAGGCGACCGCGCCGTCCACCGGCGCTCCGAAGGCGACCATCACGAGCGCCGCCAGTACGGCCAGGGTGGCGCCGGCAGCGCCGGCGACGAGCAGGGCGGCCGTCAGCGGTGCGCGGCGACCGAGAACGCCGGCGCCGACCAGCTCCAGCCGCCCGCTCTCCTCCTCGGCGCGGGAGTGCCGCACCACGAGCAGGATGCACATGACGCCGACCATCGCGGTGCCGGTCGCGCCGACGCGCCAGGCGGCCATGCCGCCCACGGTGTGGTCGTTGAGGACCGGCCCGTACAGGGCCTTAGCCGAGGGGTTGTCGTTGATGCCACGCGCGAACTTCTCCAGCGACCCCGGCTCGTCGTAGCCGGTCTTGAAGCCGTAGACGGTGCTGGCGACCAGGGCGGTGAGCGCGTAGATCCAGGACGGCATCATGATCCGGTCACGGCGGAGCCAGATCTTCAGCAGCAGCCCGGTCCCGGCCAGCCGCCCGGGCCGCGCGGCCGGGAGCGAGGTGGTCGTGACGGCGGTCATGACACCTCCGCGGAGGTCAGCTCGTCCTGGTAGTGGCGCAGGAACAGCTCCTCCAGCGTGGGCGGGCGGCTGGTCAGGTTCCGCACGCCCGCCGGGGTGAGCCGCTCCAGCAGCGTCCCGAGCCGATCGGTGTCGACCTCGCAGCGGATCTGTACTCCCTGCCCGTCCAGGCGGCGGACGTCGAGGTCCTGGACGCCGGGCAGCCGGTTCAGGTCGCCGGGGTCGGCGGCCAGTTCGGCGGTGATCGCCGTGCGGGTCAGGTGCCGCAGCTCGTCGAGCGTGCCGGTCTCCGCGGTCCGGCCCTTGCGGATGATGGTGACGCGGTCGCAGAGCGCCTCGACCTCGCTGAGAATGTGGCTGGACAGCAGCACCGTCCGGCCGGCGCGGCGCTCCTCCTCGACGCACTCGCGGAACATCTCCTCCATGAGCGGATCCAGGCCGGAGGTGGGTTCGTCGAGGATGAGCAACTCGGCGTCGGAGGCGAACGCGGCGACGAGCGCGACCTTCTGGCGATTGCCCTTGGAGTAGGCGCGACCCTTCTTCCTCGGGTCGAGGTCGAAGCGTTCGAGCAGTTCCTCGCGGCGGTTCTCGTCGAGGCCGCCGCGCAGGCGCCCGAGCAGATCGATGACCTCCCCACCGGACAGGTTGGGCCATAGGGTGACGTCGCCGGGGACGTACGCCAGACGGCGGTGCAGGGCGGTCGCGTCGTGCCAGGGGTCTCCGCCGAGGAGCCGCGCGGTTCCGGCGTCCGCGCGCATGAGCCCGAGCAGGACGCGTATCGTGGTGGATTTCCCGGCCCCGTTGGGCCCCAGGAAGCCGTGCACCTCACCCGCCCGGACCGTCAGGTCCAGGCCGTCGAGCGCACGGGTGGGGCCGAAGGTCTTGACCAGGCCGGTGGCCTGGATCGCCTCAGTCATCGTCATCTCCCTCGGCGGCGGGGGCCGCCTCGTACATGTCCAGCCCGGCGTGACCGCGGGCCACGATCTCCCGGCTCAGCAGCCGGTCGTCGAACACCTCAAGGACGGCGCGGCGGAGCCGCGGCGACCCCTCGGCGGTGAGCGTGTCGGTGTCGAGCACCCGGGACAGGTGCTCGTGCAGCACCACGACGCCGGCGGTCATCGCCGCCACGGCCGCCGAGTAGGCGCGCAGGTCGCGCGTGGCGGGCTCGGAGACGCCGGTCGGCGGCGCCTTGAGGTACCGCTCCGTGAGGTCCACCATGTCGTCGAACAGCTGCGCGGCCGCGGGCGAGCCGTCGACGAGCGCACGGGCGAGGTAGCGGCGGACGGGCAGGTCGGCCCGCATCGCCGCCGCCAGGAACCCCGGATCGCCGGCCTCGTCCGTCGTCGACCGGGTGCTGTTGCTGCGGACGACGTCGAGCGCGTAGGCGTCGCACGCCTGGCGCAGCGCGTCCTTGGACCCGAAATGGTGCTGGACGAGGCCCACCGATACGCCGGCGGCCTCGGCGATGCCCCGGAAGGTCGCCCCTTTAATACCGTGCTGGGCGAACTGTAGGAGCGCCGCGTCCCTGATGCGGGACCGGGCCGTCAGATCCTCGGGTGCCGGGGTCCTGCCCCGACTGGTCGATGCCATGATCACCTCGGTCCAATACGCTTGTATGGCTTCCAATATGCTCGTATACCATACACATGTATTGTAGCGCGGCGCGACAGACCCCCTCCACGTAGTTAGTCAAGTCTCGCCTTGGCCCTGCTGTCGTCCGCGCGAACAACTCCGCCCGCTCCCCGGCGTCGGCGACCGTGCTCGGCCCAATGTTCACAGGGGTTCGGTGCTGACCTGGGAAGACCTGTGGACCGAGCTCGCCGGTGTCCTTCCGACGCCCCTGCCCGATGTGCCGGACGGGCGCGCGCGCCGCCTCCGGCGACAACCTGCTCCCGCGCGAGCGAGCACAACGCCCGCTCTCCCTCGCCCCGGACGGCTTCCACCGCACCCGCGACCTCGTCCGCGAACTCCCGCGCGGGCACCTCGTCGTCGAGGGCCGCGGCAAGGATCAGATCAACCGGGGCCGGAGCGTGGGCAAGATCGGCAAGGAAGCGCTGGCCGCGGATCTTTCCTCATAGGGCGCCCGGCGGCGACCGGGCGCCGTGCGAATCCAGGCGGGGCGTTCTTTCGTATAGTGCCGGTCAAATTTACCCAAAGCGGCCCCCACTAAACTGTCCGAGGGCCTTGTTTTGAAGTCTTTAGTCGCGCTTTAGTGGACGCTGAGATGTTGGGACTTCGTCGGTACCGAGATCGGGGCGGCGGAGATCGTATGGCCATCGGCCGGACGGTAACCAAATATACAGACGATATTGGCACTGTGGATATCGGGGATTATTGTTGGCGTCGACGGCCGCCGCCTGGGGTGGGCGGTCACGAGATCCAGGGGATGTGAATCGGAAGCAGTTCGGCGAGTCCGGACGTGGCGCGCCGGCAACGGGAAGTGATTTTCGGTCATCCGCGACATGCGCGGGCGTGAGCCCGTATGCGGGCACTCGTGGCGGCCGTAATCGGAGTTTAGCGAGAGTGGCGGTGGGGTCGCGGACGGTCGGGGAATAAGGATACCCCCGCGCCCCGTGCCGGAAGCTCTGAACGCCATTCCCTGCCGACCGCAATTGACGTCGATTCGCTGGCAAGCGAGTAACTCGGGGGCGCCTATCAATGAATTTCGGTGATCAGACGCCACAGGTCAGGGCGGAAGTTTTCACGTTCTGAAGTCAAGGGTCAACTCCACGTTCGTTGCCAGGAGACCGGGCCGGTGTCATTATCCTTTCCATCTGGTACCGCGCCAATGGTGCCGCCGTGTTCCGACCATCGTCGCGACATGCGAGTGAGGAGAAAGGTGATCACCACACAGGGGGCCCCTGTGAACTTGGTCGAACGGGACGAGGAACTCGCGGCGCTCGAAGAGTTGCTCGCCGGGTTCGCGCAGGCGCGAAGCACGGTGGTGTTGATGAGCGGCGGGATCGCCACCGGCAAGACCGCGCTGCTGCGGACCTTCGCGGAGAAGGCGGCGGGGTCCGGAGCGCTCTACCTCGGCGCCGTCGCGTCCCGCCTCGAACGCAACGTGCCCTTCGGCGTCCTGGAGCAGCTCTTCCGGAGTCCGGACCTGCCCGACGTCAGCGCGGAGGCCGCGATGCGGTGGCTCGACGCCGGCGTCCGGAACGCCTCCCCGGACGGGACGGCGTCCGTCGGCGACACCGGCCGGTTGAGCTCGCCCATCCTGCGCGGGCTGTGCGACGTCCTGCGTGACCTCACCGACAGCCGGCCCGTCGTCATCGGCGTCGACGACGCGCACTACGCCGACGAGACCTCGCTGGGATGCCTGTTCTACCTGCTGCGCCGGCTGCGGTCGGCGCCGCTACACCTGATCTTCAGCGAGTGCTCCCACCTTGCGGCCGCGAACGCACTGCTGCACACGGAGGTCTTGCGCGACCCGTCCCTGTGCCGGATACGGCTGGAGCCGCTCTCGAAGGCGGGTGTCACCGACATGATCGCGGCGCGTCTGGGTGAGGAGGACGCCCGGGACCTCGCCCCCTCCTTCCATGAGGCGAGCGTGGGCTATCCGCCGCTGGTCCAGGCGCTCATCGAGGACTACCGCGCGGATCCGGAGATCATGGCGGCCGGGCTCACCGGCGGTGACGCGTTCGGCCGCGCCGTACTGAACCTGCTCTACCGGTACGAGGCCCCGGTGATGGAGGTCGCGCGCGCCACCGCGATCTTGGGCGACCACGCATCGGTGAAGCTGCTGGGCAGGATCCTCGACATCGACGCCGGGTCCGTCGCCCAGTCCCTCAACACGCTGACGAGCGCGGGCATCTGGGCGAACGGCCGCTTCCGCCACGACGCCTTCCCCGCGGCGATCCTGGACGGCACCCCGCCGACGGCTCGCATGGTCACGCACGGCCGCGCCGCCGAGTTGCTCAACAACGAGGGCGTCGCGGCCGCGGAGGTGGCCGCGCACATCGTGGCGGCCGACCACATCGACGCGCCCTGGGTGATCCCCATCCTGCGGGAGGCCGCGGAGCACGCATTGGCGAACGACAACGTGATCACGAGCCTGCACTACCTGCGGGCCGCCCACCAGATGTGCGACGACGAGCGTCAGCGGCCGGTCATCGCCTCCGCGCTCGCCGACGCGGAGTGGCGCGTCGATCCCGCCCGGGTCCTGCGCCACCTGCACGAGATCAACCCTGTCGCCAACGGGCATCCGATGGACGGGATGGATGGGTACGACGGTTTCACCCCTGTGACGTACCTTCTGTGGCACGGTCGCATGGCCGAGGCCCTCGACATCGTCGACACGTCCCCGCACGATCGCGAGGGGGTACCGCCCGCGGCCGACCTGGAGACTCCCCGCCTGTGGGCGGCCTACCTGTACCCCGCGCTCCTGCGGGACCATTTCGCCGTGCATCCCGGGCCGACGGCCCACGGGCGGGGATGGAAGGCCGCGCCGAACCCCGAGCTACAGGGCGCCGCCATGCTCGCGTCCGGGCTGGTCCATGGGAGCGGGAACGGCATCCTGGACACCGCGGAGGGGATACTCCAGCGCTCCCGCCTGAACCACCGGACGTTCGCCCCGCTCACGACCGCGCTCGCCCTGCTCATCTACAACGACCGGCTCGACCAGGCGGCGACCTGGTGCGACTCCCTGCTGGAAGAGGCCGCCGCCCGTTCCAGCCCCACCTGGCACGCGCTCTTCTCGGCGGAGCGGGCACTGATCTCGGTCAGGCGGGGCGACCTGGTCGCGGCCCAGCGGCACGCCGACTTCGCGCTGCGCCTGATCCCCCCGGCGAGCTGGGGCGTCGCGGTCGGACTGCCGCTCGCGGCGATGGTGCAGGCGACGACGTCCCTCGGCGACGTCGACGGCGCGGCGACCTACCTCGACGTCCCCGTGCGCGAGGCGATGTTCCAGACCCGTATGGGGCTGCACTACCTGTGCGCGCGTGGCCGCCACCATCTGGAGGCCGGCCGCCCGCACGCCGCCCTGTCCGACTTTCGGGCCTGCGGGAAGCTGATGGCGGGCTGGGGCATCGACTTGCCCGCGGTCGAGCCGTGGCGCGCCGGGGCCGCCCAGGCGCACCTGCTGCTGGGGGAGGAACTGGAGGCCAGGCGACTCATCGACGGGCAACTCGCGCTGCTGTCGCCCGCGCACCTGCGCACGCGCGGGATCTCGCTGCGCGTCCAGGCCGCGACCCGCGACATCGAGGCCCGGCCGCCGCTGCTGCGCGAGGCCGTGGCCGTCCTGGAGCGTAGCGGCGACCAACTTGAGCTGGCCTACGCGCTGGCCGACCTGAGCCGGGCGTGCAAGGAGCGCGGGGAGGGCCGGGATGCCCGCGCACTGGCGCGCCGGGCCTGCGACCTCGCCCACAGGTGCGGGATCGACCTTGCGGACCGGGTGCTCGCCGGCGAGCTCGCGGAGCCCGACGGGGAGCCGGGCCGGGTCGCAGAGCTGAGCGACGCCGAGCAGAGGGTCGCGGCGTTGGCCGCCGAGGGGTGCACCAACAGGGAGATCTCCGAACGCCTGTACATCACGATCAGCACGGTCGAGCAACATCTGACGAAGATCTACCGCAAGCTCAATGTGAAGCGCTTCGACCTGCGGTCCGCCCTCCAACACCACGAAACGAACGACGCGGTTTCCGGGATCCCGCGGCATGGCGGGCAGGTTCGCCTCGTGGGGGACGAGCCCCGGCCGCAGCCGGCGGCCAACCGGAACCTGTGGCCCGCGGGTCAGAGCGTGGCGGCGTGCAACGGCTGCGGATGACTCCGTCCCCCCAAACTATTGTCGCCCGCAAGTCGTTCGCAAACTCCGGACCACGAATGCGACTCTGGCTGATCGGTGTCCGCGGCGGCCGGTTGTTCTTCTACTCGTGGCGATGACCAATAGGGGTGCGGATCATAGGGGCTGACCGTTCAGAGCGGGCTGGCTAGATTGTCCATGAACATCCCGGCGCCCCGGTGGCCCAACAAGGCAGGCAGGCAACGGACTCAAAATCCGTACAGTGTGGGTTCGAGTCCCACCCGGGGTACCCATGCTCAACGGCGGCCATCGGCCGCCTTTGAACCGACGATGTCGGCGCCGGAGTTTCGCGTCCCGTGCGGGCCGCCCCCCGTTTCCAGGGACGATCCGGACGGGGGCAGCACGATCTCCCTGGCCTGCAGAGCGCCTTTGAGGTCGAAACGCTTCACATTGAGCTTGCGGTAGGTGTTGGTGAGGTGCTGTTCCACCGTGCTGATGGTGATGTAGAGCTTCTTTGATATCTCACGGTTCGTGTAGCCGTCGGCGGCCAGTGACGCCACTCTCCGCTCCGCGTCGCTCAACCTGAGACCGGTGTCGCCGGGGTTCTCGTCACCGTCGTGCGGGGCCGCCCGACCCGGAACACCACATTGCCGAGCGAGGCCGTCGGCCTTGGCCGCCAGTTCCCGGGCGCGGTCATGTCCACCCATTCGGGTGTGGAGATCGCTCAGATCGCGCAGCGCATGCGACAACTCCAGCCGGTCGCCGTAACGTTCGAGCAACTCCACCGCCTGCTCGAGCAGCGCGCGGCGATCCGGGAGGTCATGGGTCGCGGCCTGCACGCGCAACGCCATGCCGCGGGTGCGGATGTGGGCGGGCGATGCGAGCGCCAGCTGCTCGTCGGTGAGCCGTCTCGCCTCGCGTGGGGCCCAGCCCAGGGCGAGGAGCGCCTGGGCGGCGCCGATACGCCAGGGTTCGACGGCCGCGTCGGCCCGCATCGACCCGCACGCGTGGAAGTCGTACAAGGCGGCGTGGTACCGCTTCGCCGCCAGGTGGTGGTGTCCGCGGGCGTAGTAGTAGTGCTGGCCCATCGGAGTCCGGAACATGGCCTCGGGTACAGAGATGTCCAGGAGGGCCGCCGCGTCCTCCTGCCGGCCCGTGAACGTCCTGACCAAGATCAGGCACGAGAGGGGCAGCCCGGCGATGACACCCCAGCCCTTTCGGGGGATCAGGTTCCACGCCTCCTCGGCCCGCTCCTCGGCCGCCACGAGCTCGCCCTGCCGGAGGTGGATCAGCGACCGCAGCGCGGTGAACAGGGCGAGCCAGGTCGGGCTGCGCCGGGCCATCGCCTCCTCGATGAGGAAGTCGCACCATGGCGCCGACGTGGCCGGACGGCCGCCGTACACGAGCGTGCCGAGCGCGATCGACAGCGGCACGAACGTCTGCTCGTTCAGGCGAGAGCGTTCCAAAATGCGCTCGGCGGCCCCCAGCGCGCCGTCGATGTCACCACAGCGGAGCCGGGTCACCAGCAGGGGGCCCGCGTGGTACCCCGTGTCGGCAGGCGGCGCGGCCCGGACGGGCGCCCAGGGTTCGGCGGCACCGGGCTCCACCGCCTTACCGGGCTCCCCCGCTTCACCGGCGTCCGGTGCTTCCTCCGGAAGCGCGGGGGGCACCAGTTCGGGATACAGAGATGCCGGCCAGTGCTCGGGAGGGATGAGATCGAGGACGGCCGGATGGTCACCGTGCTGCGTGCCGAAGCCGTTCCGCAGGATCATGTCGAGGGTCCGCAGGGCCTCCGACAGCCGTCCCTGCCACATCAGCGATGTCAGGGGGGCGGCGGTGTACCGTTCGTCCAGCAGGTTCTCGCGGATGGCGAGGTCGCACTCCGGCAGCCGCCGCAGGACCATCGTGGGATCGACCCGCCACTCGGCGTCGGCGAGCACGGCGGCGATGACGGCCCGCCGCCGCTCGTCGCCGCACATCTGGTGGGCTGCCCTGAGGTAGCGGATGCCGGTGTCCAGGTCGTCGCGGATCAGTGCCTGCTCGGCTGCCTCGCGCAGGGTGGGCAATGCCCAGGGCGGCTCGCCGTGGTTGGAGGCGACGATGTGCTCGGCCACCTCCGCCGCGGCCGCGCCCTCGGAGTGCAGCAGTTCGGCCGCCCGCAGATGCAGGCTCCGGCGCTCCGCGGCGGGCATGCCGTCGGCGACCGCGGCCTGAGCCACCGCCTGCCGGAAGCGTCCGCCGTGCAGTATGCGCGCCGACGTCAGCGTGGCGACCGCCCGCGCGGCCGACTCGGCGTCGATGTCGAGCAGCATTCCGAGCAGCCTCGGCGGGACGGGCTTGTTTAGGACGGCGAGTGCGCGTGCGGCGTCCAGGACGGGGAACTCGTGGCGGCGCAGGAGATCGACCACCGCCCGGCCGAACGCGCCGCCCGCGACGCGCTCGGGAACGAGCGGCTCCGGCCCGGCGGCGTAGTCCTCGACCAGTGCCTGCACGAGCGCCGGGTTGCCGGCGCTCGTCTCGTGGAGGGCGGGTGCCAGGCGCCGGGCCGTGCCCGCGTCGAAGCGGCGTCGCAGGAGGTCGGTCACGTCGCCGGTCGACAGCGGGCCGAGCTCGATCAGGCGGGAGTGGGGCTCGCGGAGGAACTCGGTGTGCAGCGGGGCCCTGGCGGTGTGGGAGCGCGGCCGTTCGGTGAAGACCGTGAGCAGCCGGGCGGATCGGAGTCGGCGGACGAGGTACAGCAGGCACCGGAGGGACGTCTCGTCGGCGTGGTGGACGTCGTCGACGCCGATCACGACGGGGCGGTGTTCGGTCAGGCCGCGCAGCAGGTCCCACATCCCGCGAAACCACACCAGAAGCGGCAGGCGGTGGGCGTCCAGCAGCCGTCTCGCCCGTTCGGCCATGGTGTCGGGCAGCTCGGGACTGCAGAAGAGCTGCTCCAGCACCCCCACCGGCAGGTTGGTCTCCAGGGGCGAGGCGACGGCGCCGAGAACGACGGCGCCGGAGTCGCGGGCCGTCTCCTGCAGGGAACACAGAAGGGAGCTCTTGCCGGTGGCGACATCACCGCTGATGATCGCCACCCTGCTGCGCACCAGCAAGGAATCGGTCAGCAATTCTTCGAGTGCGGCGACTTCCTCGTTCCGTTCCACCGGACTCACGAATTCTCCCCGAACTGCCGTTCTTTGATTATCAGGTCGTGTCGCCGGGCCTGCGATCGGACTCACATGGCCGAGGGATCTCGCCAGAAGTAAATCTACCGATGCTCCTGTCATTGGGCAACTCGGTTACCTAGTGCGACCGAATGTGGACATCGGTGAGAGGTCCACTGATATTCACTTCTTGGGTGTGTGGCACACAGGTTATGCGAATGTAGACTTTGAGTAAGTTTCGTCTGGATTCGGCATCCTGTAGTCGACGCTCGGGGTGGCTCCGATATCGAGAGCCATCATTGGATTTCCGCTCCCCGGTCGGCCGGCGCCGCGCCGTCAAGATCACAACTGGTTTGTACAGTGGGCGTGGATCCGCGTGCTCTGGCCCTGCTGGGCGCTCGATTTCTGTGGCTGCCGTGGTGCGGGCGGCCATGGTCGAGCCAGGGGAATGTGTCGCCGGCCGGCCCACGGTCGCAGCGCTCCTGTGGGTGCCTCCAGGGGTCCGTTCCCCGCGCTGGGGTGGTCGAGTAGGGGTCCCCCTAAAAAGGATGCAAGGTGACATTCTGCATCTCGCTGACCTGCGGTGACTTCTCTCCGTGCCAGCCTGGATGCGAAGCTGTCATTGCCGGTCGGCCGGCTGTGCGGGCAGGCTTGTCCTGGCCGCTCTGCGGGCGCGCCCGCCTCGTGCGGGCGGCACGAAAGCGGCGACGATGACCGATCCCGCTATTTGCTGGGTGCGCGGGATGGAGCACAGCCGTCGGCGGCCCCATGTGCCCTCCTCGTTATTGACGGATATCGGCATACCGTCAATTAATTCACGGCGAAGTGAATTGTCTGTTCGGCCGTGTCGCGAGGATGCCGGCCGCGCACTGTACACGCCGTCCGGGGGGATCGTCGGGGCCTGCCCGGCGCGACACGCCCGGGTTGATGCTGTGGCCCCGCGCGGGGTGCCGTCCAAGCGGTTTGGTGCGGCTTTAACACGGCGATAGGGGTGCGGAACACGGCGGAAGGGGCTGCGTCCTGGTCTGAGGGTTCGCGGTAGGGGCTGTGGATTACGGGTACCACTCGGCGCCCCGCCGTCACATCATCTGAGAGGTGTCTTGACCGCCCGCGGGGCCGCTTCCGAGATTCACCGGCCCTCGCAGGACGGAGTCTTGTCGATGATGAGGGTGTGATGAACGAACACGGTAGCGATGGCGAAGCCGTCCCCATCGACGGCCCCGCCGGTATTCCCATATAGGGCTCGACGCGTTCCGCCGCGGCCCGGCGAGCGTGGGACCGAGCCGTGGCATCGCGGCGGACATGCGGATTTCGACCTGCTCGACGCGCCGGGGTCGGGCAGCGGACCTTCGCTGGACCATGGGCACGCGCACCGCCGGGCCGCGGGCCGCCGCGTGGGACGACGGGCGACGGCCGTGCGGCCGGCCCGCTTGAGGGGAGAGCATCGTGAGATACGAGGTCCTGGGGCCGCTGCGCCTCGTCGACGGGGACGGCTGCTCCGCCATCAGCGCACGGAAGATCGAGACCGTGCTGACCGTGCTGCTCATCCGTTCCGACCAGGTGGTGGCGCTGGACCAGCTCATCACCGAGATCTGGGGGGACGCGCCGCCGCGCCGCGCGATGGCGGGGTTGCACGTCTACATCTCCCAGGTCCGCAAGTTCCTCAGCCGCCCCTGGCGGGCGGAGAGCCCGATCGTGACCCAGCCGCCCGGTTACCTGCTGCGCAAGGGCACCGACGAGATCGACTTCCACCTCTTCTTCGAAGCGGTGGACCGGGGACGCGCCCTGATGCGGGAAGGACTGTACGAAGAGGCCGCGGCCTCCCTGGAGGCGGCCCTCGGTGTGTGGCGGGGACCGGTGCTGGGTGACCTGCGCAGCGGCCCGATCATCGAGGGCTTCGTGACCTGGATGACGGAGTCGCGGCTGGAGTGCCTGGAACTGCTCGCCGACGCCCACCTGCGCCTCGGCCGGCATCGCGAGGTGATCGGGCGGCTGTACTCGCTGGTCACCGAGAACCCGCTGCGGGAGTCCTACTACCACCAGCTGATGCTGGCGCTCTACCGGTCGGACCGGCAGGCCGACGCTTTGAAGGTGTACCAGTCCGCGCGCTCCACGCTCAAGGAGGAACTGGGGCTGGAGCCTTGCCGGGCGCTGCGGGACCTCCAACGGGCGATTCTGACGGCGGACGAGCGCCTCGACCTGCTGGCCGCCTCGTAGACCGCGGCGACCGAGGAGGCGGAAAGGGCGGGCAGGGCAGGCGAAGCCATTCGGAAAATCCGCGCGAAAGTCCGCTTTCCATGGCCCTGACACCACTTTTGTGGCGCTTTAGAGCCCCCTCCGAGAATGGGAAAGTCGAGCGCCTGATTTAGGCGAATGCGGTCGCCGTCGGTGACCGGACCAGGTTCCTCTTGAGTGGCGTGGAGTGTGATGGCGGGTATTTCCATCGCGGTCGTCGGATTGTCGTGCAGGCTGCCGGACGCCGCGGATCCGAACGCTTTCTGGCGGCTGCTCTGTGAGGGTCGCCACGCGATCGGGCCGATGCCGTCCGACCGGCGGCGGGCGGGCCTGACCGGGCCGGCCCCGCTGGGCGGCTTCCTCGACTCGGTCGACACCTTCGACGCGGCGTTCTTCGGCATCACCCCCCGCGAGGCCGCCACCATGGACCCGCAGCAGCGCCTCATGCTGGAGCTGGCCTGGGAGACGCTGGAGGACGCCGGGATTCCCCCGGACACGCTCGCCGGGACCCGGACGGGTGTCTTCGCCGCCGCGATCTGGGACGAGTACGCCGCGCTCCTGCGCCGGAACGGGACACCCGCCGCAAACCGGTACGCGATGACCGGGGTGCACCGCAGCATCATCGCCAACCGCGTCTCCTACGCCCTCGGCCTGCGCGGTCCCAGCCTGGCCGTGGACACCGCGCAGTCCTCGTCACTGGTCGCGGTCCACACGGCGTGCGAGAGCCTGCGGCGTGGGGAATGCGACGCCGCCCTGGCCGGCGGGGTCAACCTGATCCTGAGCGAGGACAGCATGGAGGCCGCCGCGGCCCAGTTCGGCGGGTTGTCGCCGGACGGCCGCTGCCACACCTTCGACGCCCGCGCCAACGGGTTCGTCCGCGGCGAAGGTGGCGGCGCGGTGCTGCTCAAGCCCCTGGACACCGCGTTGCGCGACGGCGACCGGGTGTACTGCGTGATCCGCGGTGGCGCCGTCAACAACGACGGCGCGACCGACGGGCTGACCGCCCCCGGGCGGCTGGCGCAGGAGGAGGTGCTCCGGCTGGCGTACCAGCGCGCCGGGGTGCGGACCGCGGAGGTGCAGTACGTCGAACTGCACGGCACCGGGACGCCGGCGGGCGACCCCGTCGAGGCGGCGGCGCTCGGCGAGGTGCTGGGGCGGCCCGGTCCAGACGGGGAGCCACCGCGGGTGGGATCCGTCAAGACCAACGTCGGGCACCTGGAAGGCGCGGCAGGGATCACCGGGCTCCTCAAGGTGATCCTGAGCATGGCGCATCGCCGTCTGCCCCCGAGTCTCAACTTCACCGTGCCCAACCCGCGCATCCCCTTGGAGCAACTCGGGCTGCGTGTGCAGCGGGAGCCGAGCGACTGGCCGTCCCCCGGCAGCCCCCTCGTCGCCGGAGTCAGCTCGTTCGGGATGGGCGGGACGAACTGCCACCTGGTCCTCACCGAGACACCTGTCCGAGCCCCGGCGGAGGTGCCCGCGACCGCCGCGCCCCCGATCGTCCCGTGGCCCGTCTCGGGAAAGACCTCGGACGCGTTGCGCGTCCAGGCCGAGCGTCTCCACGTGCACCTGACGGCGGAGCCGGACATCGACCCCGCCGACGTCGGACACGCACTGGCGACGACCCGCACGGCGCACACGCACCGCGCGGTCGTCCTGGGCCATGACCGCGCGACGCTGCTCGGTCGGCTGGACGCGGTGAGGCAGGACATCGAAGAACCCGGGGTGATCCGAGGCCAGGTGACCGACGGCGGCGTCGGCGTGCTCTTCAGCGGCCAGGGAAGCCAGCGTCCGGGGATGGGCCGCGAGTTGCACGCCGCCTACCCCGTCTTCGCCGACGCCCTTGACGAGGCGTGCGCCGCACTCGACCCTCATCTGGACCAGCCATTGCGTACGGTGATGTTCGCCGACTCCGGCGCGCCGCTGGACCAGACCGCCTACACGCAGCCCGCGCTGTTCGCCGTCGCGGTGGCCCTGTACCGGCTCGCCGAAAGGTGGGGGCTGCGGCCCCGCCACCTGATGGGACATTCGGTGGGCGAGATCGCCGCCGTGCACGTGGCCGGGGTCCTCTCCCTCTCCGACGCCGCCACGCTGGTGGCGGCGCGGGGGCGCCTCATGCAGTCGGTCACCGCGGCCGGTGCGATGGCCGCCTGGCAGGCCACCGAGGAGGAGGCCGCCGAAGCCCTCGCGGACACCGGTGGCCTGGTCGCCGTCGCCGCGGTCAACGGCCCCTCCTCGGTTGTGGTGTCCGGCGAACGGGACGCCGTCCACGACGCGACCCTGGCCTGGCGGGACGGCGGACGCAAGACCAGCGTGCTGCGGACCAGCCACGCATTCCACTCGCCGCACATGGACGGCATGCTCGACCAGCTGCGGGACGTCGCCGCGATGCTGCCGTTCGCCGCGCCGCGGATTCCCGTCATCTCCAACGTGACCGGCCGGCCGCTGACCGCCGAATCGCTGGCCGACCCCGGCTACTGGGCCGAGCACGCACGCCGGGCCGTGCGGTTCATGGACGGCGTGCGGTGGATGCGCGCCGAGGGCGTCTCCACCTTCCTCGAACTCGGCCCCGACGCCGTGCTGACCGCCATGACGCGCGAATGCGTCGGGGGCCCGGACGATGAGGCCCGTCCGCGCCCGGTGGCTCTGGCGGCTCTGCGCCGCGGCCGCCCCGAGGCGGAGACCTTCGCGTCCGCCATGGCCGGAGCGCACGTGCGCGGCGCCGACCTCAGCTGGGAGCACGCCTTCGGCGTCGGGCCGCGACGGCATGTCCCCCTGCCCACCTACGCCTTCCGACGCCGGCGCCACTGGTTCGGCGAACCGGCGGACCAGACCGACGCGGAACCGGTCACCCCGGAGCGGGCGACCGGCGCGACTCCACCGACCCTGCGGCTCGCCGGGCTGGGCGACACGGAACGGCGGCGGATCCTCGCCGACACCGTGCGAAAGCAGACGGCCCTCGTCCTCGGACACGCCGGCGCCGGCGCCATCGACCCCGAGCTGTCCTTCAAGGCGCTCGGACTCGACTCGGTGGCGGCGGCCGAACTGAGCGAGCGGCTCGGCGCCGCGACCGGCCTGCCGCTCGCGACGACCCTCACCTTCGACCACCCGACCCCCGCCGCCGTCACCGACCATCTGCGCGCCCGGATCCTCGACGACCCGGCGCCCCCGCCGGCCGCCCCGCACGTCGGCCCCGTCGACGAACCGATCGCCATCGTCGGGATGGCCTGCCGTTACCCAGGCGGGGTGACCTCGCCCGAGTCCTTCTGGAACCTTGTCGCCGACGGGGTGGACGCGGTGGGGGAGTTCCCGCGCGACCGTGGCTGGGACCTGGCGGGCCTGTTCGCCGCCGACCCCGAGGCGTCCGGCACCAGCCGCACCCGCGAGGGCGGTTTCCTCTATGACGCGGATCTGTTCGATGCGGGGTTCTTCGGGATCAGTCCGCGTGAGGCGCTCGCGATGGATCCGCAGCAGCGGCTGCTCCTGGAGACCGCCTGGGAGGCGTTCGAACGCGCGGGTCTCGACGCCGCCGCGCTGCGGCGCAGCCCGACCGGTGTCTTCGTCGGTGCGACCGCCCAGGACTACGGCCCGCGCCTGCACGAGGCGACCGACGGGCTCGACGGCCATCTGCTGACCGGTACGACGCTCAGTGTGGCGGCCGGACGGGTGGCGTTCACCTTCGGTCTGGAGGGTCCGGCGGTGACGGTCGACACCGCGTGCTCGTCGTCGCTGGTGGCGATCCATCTGGCGTGCCAGTCGCTGCGCCAGGGCGAGTCGACCCTGGCGCTCGCGGGCGGCGTGACCGTGCTCGCCGGACCGGGCATGTTCACCGAGTTCTCTCGTCAGGGTGGGTTGGCGGCGGATGGGCGGTGTAAGGCGTTCGCGGCGGGTGCTGATGGGACGGGGTGGTCGGAGGGTGTGGGTTTGGTGTTGTTGGAGCGGTTGTCGGATGCGCGTCGTGCGGGTCGTCGGGTGTGGGGGGTGGTGCGGGGTTCGGCGGTGAACCAGGACGGCGCGAGCAACGGCCTGTCGGCACCCAACGGCCCGTCGCAGCAGCGGGTGATTGGTCAGGCGTTGGCTAGTGCGGGTTTGTCCGCGTCCGATGTTGACGTGGTGGAGGCGCATGGGACGGGGACGAGGTTGGGTGATCCGATTGAGGCGGGGGCGTTGTTGGCGACGTATGGGCAGGGGCGTGTGGGTGGTGGGCCGTTGTGGTTGGGGTCGGTGAAGTCGAATATCGGTCATGCGCAGGCTGCTGCTGGTGTGGCGGGTGTGATCAAGATGGTGATGGCGATGCGGCATGGGGTGTTGCCGGCGTCGTTGCATATTGATGAGCCGTCTTCGCATGTGGAGTGGGATAGCGGTGCGGTGCGGTTGTTGACCGAGCCGGTCGAGTGGCGTAGCGGCGACCGTCCCCGCAGAGCCGGCGTCTCATCCTTCGGGATCTCCGGAACGAACGCCCATCTGATCGTTGAGGAGGCCCCGGCACAGCCGGAGACACCCCCTCTGTCCGCGGACCCGCCTGTCGTGCCGTGGGTCCTGTCGGCCCGTAGCGAAGAGGCGCTACGCGGGCAGGCGCGCGCACTCGCCCAGCACTTGGTCTCCAGTCCCGAGTTG
>NZ_BCQT01000031.1 GCF_001552215.1 Actinomadura macra NBRC 14102
CGAGGTCGGCGAGCTCGTCCCGGCCGCGCACCGACACCCGCGTCTCCAGCTCGCCCTCGCCGAGGGCGCGGGCCGCCGCGCCGAGACGCCGCACGGGGCGCAGCACGCCGCGGGTCGCCAGCAGCGCCAGGACGAGCGCGGGCACCAGGGCCAGCGCGTTCTCGATCACCAGGACGCGGGTCAGCAACGCCAGGTCGGCGGACTCCCGGCGCAGGCTGGCGGTGACGAACACCGTCGGCGGCGTGGTCCTGGCGACCCAGCCCTCCCCGGTCCGGTAACCGGTGACGTGCGCGCCGACCAGCAGGTACGGGGTGCCGTCGCGGATGATGCGCTGGAAGACCACGCCGGTCTGCGCGCGCCGCGCGAACCCGATGCTCACCGGCACGTCGAGCCGTCCCGGGGCCGGAACGGCCGGCGAGCCGTCCAGCGGCATTGGCACGGCCACCGCCTTGCGGCCCGGGGGCGCGGCGAGGGCGTCCTCCAGTTGCGCGCCGAGCAGAGCGCTGACGTCGGGCGGCAGCTCCGGCGGCACCTGCCGGGCGAGGGTCTGGCGGACGTCGCTGAGCACGGCGTCCTGGGCGCGCTGGAGCGTCGCGCGCCGCAGCAGTACGTAGGCGGCGCCGGAGGCGAACATCGACGCCAGCAGCGCGACCGCGGTGAACGCGGCCGCCAGCCGCACCCGCAGCCCGGTGAACCACCGGCTCCGTACGGCCTCGCCGCGCCACCGCACCCGGCTCCGCAGCCCGCCGCTCACGTCGCCGCGAACCGGTAGCCGAAGCCCCGGACGGTCTCGATCAGCCGCGGCTCGGCGGGCTCGTCCTCGATCTTGGCGCGGACGCGCTGGACGCAGGCGTCCACCAGCCGCGAGTCGCCCGGGTAGTCGTGCTCCCAGACCGCCGAGAGCAGGTGCTGGCGGGTGAGCGCCTGTCCGGGGCGCCGGGTCAGCTCCAGCAGCAGCCGCAGCTCGGTCGGGGTAAGGCGGATGTCGGTGCCCGCCTTGGTCACCTTCAGCGACGTCCGGTCGATGACAAGGTCGCCGTGGCTGGAGCGGTCGAGCCGGGTCTGGTCGGTGCGGCGCAAGACCGCGCGGATCCGGGCGTCCAGGACACGCGGCTCGACGGGCTTGACGACATAATCGTCCGCGCCGGCTTCCAGGCCGAGTACCACGTCCAGGTCGTCGCCGCGCGCGGTGAGCAGGATCACCGGGAGTCCCCCACCACCGCACAGGTCGTCGCGGCGGATGAGGCGGCAGACCTCGATCCCGTCGACGCCCGGCAGCATCACGTCCAGGATCGCGATCTCGGGGAGCCGGGCCCGCAGCGCCTCCAGCCCGTCCTCGCCGGTGGCACGGGAGGTCACCCGATGCCCCAGGCGGGTGAGCGCGAGCTCCAGTGCCGCCCGGGCCGAGGGATCGTCCTCGACGAAGAGAATGCTCGCCATCCGGACATTATTGGACACAGGTGGTACCGCTCCCCTCCATGTCACGAGATCCAGACATTTCCCAGACAAGATCATGACAAGTCGCCGGGACGGTGGAGCGCATGTCGCTCGCGATCGTCCCGCCCCGGCGGTCAGCCCCGCCCGCTCCCCCGCTGCCCGCGCGCCCGCGGCCGACCGCCCTGCCGTGGCTGCTGGCCGCGGGGGTCCTGGCACAGGCGGCCGTCCGCCTGTGGTTCGCCCGCGCCCGGACGGCGCCCGCCGCCAACCCCGACGAGACCGGGTACCTCGTCGCCGCCCGCTGGCTGGCCGGCGGGCCTGGCGGCGACCTGTCCGGCAACACCTTCTACCAGGGCGGATACCCGCTACTGCTCACCCCGGCGTACTGGTTCAGCCATGATCCGGCGACGGTCTACACGACCGTTATGGTGATCAACGCGGTACTCGGCGCGGCACTGTTCCCGCTGGGGTACGCGGCGGCCCGGCGCTTCGGGCTCGGCCGGCGGCCCGCGCTGCCGCTCGCCTGGGCCACCGCGTTGCTGCCGGCCACCACGTTCTTCGGCGCGTTCGCGCTCACCGACGCCGTCCTGCCGACGCTCGTCCTGGCGTGGCTGCTGACCCTCGACCGCTTCGTCCGGGACGGGCGGTGCTCCTGGGCCGTGCTCGCGAGCCTCCTCGCGTCCTACACCTCGGCGGTCCACACCCGGGGAACGGTCGTGCTCGCCGTCCATGTCGCCGCCCTGACCGTGCCGACCGTGATCACGTTCTGCCGGGTCCTCCGCCGAAAGGGCGCGCCCGGACCGGGAGCGCTACGGGGGGCCGGGGCGGCAGCGGCCGGAATCGCCACCGCGGGCGCCGGGTACGCGGCCGGGGCGGCGCTGAACGCGCGGGTGCGGGCGGAGTTGTACCCGGACGGCGTGCGGGACCTCGCCGGGATCATGGGATCCCGGCTCACCACGACCGCCGGGCAGCAGTGGGCGCTGTCGGGTGCCGCCGGCCAGTTCTGGTACCTGATCGTCTCCACCTGGGGCCTTGCCGGGGTGGGGCTCGTCGCGGTCGCCGCGTCCCTGGCGCGCCGCCGGACGCCGACCCCGCAGCGGACCATGGCGGCCGTGCTGCTCGCCGCCACCTGCGGCATCTCCTACGCCTCGTCCGCCGCGCTGCCCGACGAGCACCGCGTCGGCAACTTCGCCTACGGCCGCTATCTGGCGTGCCTGGCGCTGGTGTACGCGCTCGCCGGGGCCGCGGTGCTGCTGCGGTCCCGGGCGCGGGAGGCGACCCGGCCGGCGGCGGCGGCCGTGCTGCTGCTCGCCGGTGCCGGGGCGTGGGTCACCGCCTACGCGGGCGACCGCCTGCGCACCCATACGTTCATCGCGTTCGACTTCCCCGAGACCACGTTCCTGACCCACGACCGCGGCGCGCTCGACCTGCCCGCCGTCACGCTCACCGTCACCGGGCTGCTCTGCGGCCTGCTGGTGCTGACCCGGCCGCGCCTACCGCGCGGCGCCGCCGCGACCGCCGTCGCCCTCGCCGGGATCAACGTCGCCGCCCTGACGTTCGCCATGGGACCGGCCCCGAAGCGGGTCCGCCCGGCGGCCCCGCTGCCCGGCCCTGCGGCGGGCGGGGTCGTGGTGGACCGGTCGCTGCACTGGGCGGTCAAGACCATGCTCCTGCACCCGGTGTGGTGGACCCGGGTCGGCGCCGTCGACATCCGTCAGGGCCGTCCGCCCGCGCCCGGAGTGTGCACGGTCGTGGTGCCCTTTCCGGATGGGACGTCCCCCGAGGCGTCTTGGCCCGCCCGCCCGGCAGGCTGGATTCCCCACCCGGGACACGCCTGGTCGGTCGGCTGGGTGAGCTGGCACGACCCGTCCTGCGACCGCTAGGTCTCAAAAGCGCGTGACGAGCGCGATGCGTTCGTGGTCGATCAGGAAGCCGTCGGCCACGAACGTGACGTCGCCGCCGTACTCCAGTGCGGTTTCGATGACGTCGTCGACGGCGTCGTCCACGACGTCGGCGCCGTGGAGCACGCCCGGCATCCCCTCGACGGGCACGAGTTCGCCTTGGGTCTTCACCGCGGGCGCGTAGTATCCGCGCTCCACGACGAGGTGTTCGCCGCGCCCCTCCGCCACCAGCCGCGCGACCTCGCACAGCCCGCCGCCGTAGCGCTGGAGACTGCGGGCCGCCTCCAGCTCCGCGAGCACGCCGACCTCGCGCAGGTCCTCGTAGGCCGCCAACGCGGGACGGGCCGCCTCGACGAGCGTGCCGGCAGAGGCGCCCTCGTAGCTGCCGTCTACCCGGCCCGCGACGGCGATGTGCTGTCCGGCCGCCTCGTCGAAGAACGCCTGGTGCCGGGTGACCCCCGCGACGATCAGGGGCCTGCGGTCGCGGGCGAGGACATGGTCGAGGGCGGCGGAGACCTCGCGCATCATCCGGCGGTGGCGCTCATCGCCGTTCTGGCCGCCGTGCCGTGAGTGCCGTCCCGAGCCCTCGTCCGCGGGCGGGGCGTAGTCGACGGGGAAGCCGTCGCGGGTGTGCTCGGTCAGTTCGGCGCCCTGCCCGTCCCAGAGCCGTGACCGCTGGTCCGACAGCGACAGCAGCCAGTAGCGCGGGAGGCGCGTGTAGGCGGCGACGAGGTCGCGGGTCGCGAACCCGGTGTCGACGATCACCCGTTCGTCCACGTGCTGGCCGATCGCATACGCGTGGTGCTCACCGCCGGGTGCGGCGAACAGGACCAGGCCGTCCGCCGCGTGACGCGAGTCGTTCTCCTGGACGGCCTGCTCCAGGCCGTGCATGACCTCCTCGGCGGTGTCCGGCGCGACCCGGACGTCCTCGTGCAGGCGGCGCCGTGCCTCGGCGAGGAGGTTGCGGAGCCGGATCGGGTCCTGGCGGTTGCCCGGGGCGGTGCGGTGGGTCGGCATCAGCACCGAGACCGCCGGGTAGGTCCGCGGCTTGCGCAGTTCGGACAGGGTGGCAGAGTCCATATCCCATTTCTACCGAACCATTGGTAAATGAGGTGCAAGCGCCGGTTGAGTTCTGGACCGTCCGATATATCAGCGCAGCCGGGAGATGATCGGGCCGAGCAGGTCCATGAACGGGGAGTGCACGGTGACATAGGTGAACCCGAACCGGTCGCGCCGCTCCTGGAGCTGCTCGGCGATCTGCGCCTGGGTGCCGATCAGCACGAACGGGGTGTTCAGGATCTCCTCGACGGTCAGATCCCGCAGCTGGGTCGTGTGGAGACGCTCGGCCTCGGCGCGACGGTCGGGGGTTACCGCCACATGCTGGACGAGGACGTTCCACTCGATGCCGTCGACCCGGGCCCCGGCATGCTCCCGGACGAACAGGACCCGCTCGGCGGCCTGCTCCGCCGTCCCCAGCCGGAACGTCCCGGGCGGCGCCCCCTTCACCTGGTAGGCGCCCGCGATCCCGACGATGTCGGCGTGCGCGGCGGCGGTCCGCAGCACCGTGTCGCCGGTGCCGCCGACGAGCAGCGGCGGCCCCGCCCCGTCGAACCCGGTCCGCTGGACCGGGGTGAGCGCGGCCAGACCGAAGTGCTCATCCAGCGCCTTGCGCTGCTCGTAGCCGCCGGCACGGAATAACCGCCCCAGCTCCTCGACCGTTTCGGCCAGCCGGGAGGCGCGCGCACCGAACGGCTCCCACTTGATCCCGGCCGCGTCGAACTCCCACTTCATGTGCCCGGCGCCGAGCCCGAGCTCCAGCCGTCCGCAGGTGAGGCGGTCGGCGGTGGCGACCTCGCGGGCCAGCAGGTGCGGGTTCCAGAAGGGAACGTTCAAGACGAGCGTGCCGACGCGCAGCCGGCCGGTCGCCTCCGCGGCGGCGACCATGGTCGGGAACGGCGCCGGGGAGCCCAGATGGTCCGGGACGAGGGCGACGTCGTACCCGTACCCCTCCGCCCGGCGGCACCGTCCGGCGAGGTCCGCACGGGAGCCGACGTCGAAGAGGTTGAATCCGAAACGGAAGTCCCTCATGGCATCATCCTGCACCGTTCAGCCCGGGGTGATAAACCCCGTCTCGTAGGCGAGGATGACCGCCTGTGTGCGGTCGCGTGCCTGGAGCTTGCCGAGGATGTTGCCGACGTGCGTCTTCACCGTCTGCGGGCTGACGAACAGCTCCCCGGCGATCTCCGCGTTGGAGTGGCCCTTGGCCATCAGCCCCAGCACGTCCGCCTCCCGCTCGGTCAGCTGCCCGTGCCAGCGGACGGCGCGCTCGACGCCCGCGGCGGGCCCGTGTGAGGCCGCCAGCGCCCGGATCGCGGCCGGGAACAGCAGGCTGTCGCCGTGCGCGACCATCCGGATCGCCTGGAGGATCTCCTCCGGCCGCGTCCGCTTGAGCAGGAAGCCGTTCGCGCCCGCCTTGAGCGCGTCGTAGACGTACTCGTCGTTCTCGAAAGTGGTGACGACGATGATCCGCGGCGGCTCCGGGACGGTCTCCAGGATGCGCCGGGTGGCCTGGATGCCGTCCAGCCTCGGCATCCGCACGTCCATCAGGACGACGTCGGGGCGCAGCCGGGCCACCTCGCCCGCCACCCCGGTGCCGTCCTCGGCCTCGCCGACCACGGTGAGATCGTCCTCGGCGTTGATGATGGCGGCGAGACCCGCGCGGATCAGCCGTTCGTCGTCGACCAGCAGCACCGTGACCGTCATGCTCCGGACCTTAGCGGGAGCGAGACGCGGACCCGCCAGCAGTCGGCGTCCCCGTCCGGGCCCGCGGCCAGATCGCCGCGCAGCACGGTGACGCGCTCGCGGATGCCGTCCAGCCCGCGCCCGCCGCCGTGTCCCCTCCCCTCCCCGTCCGGCGCGCCCAGCGGGTTGCTGATCTCCATCTCCAGCCGCTCCCCCACGACGGCCAGGCGCAGCCGCACCGGGACCTTGCCCGCGTGCCGCAGCGCGTTCGTCAGCCCCTCCTGGACGATCCGGTACGCCTCCCGGGACACCGCGGCGGGCACGTGCCCGACCTCCGGCGCCACGTCCGAGTCGAGCTTCACCCCGGCGATGCGGGTCTGCTCCAGCAGCCGGCCGAGGTCGGCGAGCGTCGGCTGCGGAGCCGTGCGGGACGGGTCCTCCCGCAGCAGCCCGAGGACGTGGTCGAGGTCCTCCAGCGCCGCGCGGGCCGACTCCTCGATCGCGCTGAGCGCCTCCCGGGCGAAGGCCGGATCGCTGTCGAGCACCCGGCCGGCCGCGCCGGCCTGGAGCGTCACCACGCTGAGCGCGTGCCCTACCGAGTCGTGCAGCTCGCGGGCGAGCCGGTTCCGCTCGGCGAGCTTGACGGCTCGCGCCTGTACGTCGGCCAGTCTCTCGGCGGCCGACGGCCCGAGGAACCAGGGCGCCAGCCGCGCCAGCAGGCCGCCCGCCAGCACGATCACCGCGAGCAGCGCGGCCAGCGACGCCAGTCCCGCGATCGGCATCGTCCACAGCGGCCAGGTGTCCCGCATCCCCCAGCTCTCAAGGAACTGCGCGTCCCAGCCCACCAGGGGGCCGACGACCAGGACGAACGCGAACGGCGGCACCGTCAGGCTGAGCCCGCTGATCACCACGCCCGCGAACAGGTGCAGCCCGAACCAGGCGCCGGTGCGCACGCGGCTCTCCCACGACCGCGCCGAGCCGGGGACGAGTGCCGCCGCGGGCCCCGCCAGCAGCTCTCTGGCCAGCGAGGCCTCCAGCAGCCGCACGGTCGGGACGAGCCCGGTGACGAACGTGGCCGCGCCCGGCAGTACCAGCAGGATCAGCAAGATCTTGACGACCTGGGTGCCGATCGTGAGGACGGGAGTGAGGCTGATCGCGAGGAACCAGTACGGCATGAGCAGCGCACCGCCCACGACCAGATGGGACCACCGCCGCCAGGTCGTCCGCTCGATCAGCGGCCGCAGTAGACGGATCACGTCCCCGATTTTCGCAGATCAGCGCCTCGCGCCATTCCCCCGTGCGAGGGAGATGGGCTGGTTCACCCGCTCAGGACTTGGCCTTCCCGCCGTCCTCGTCCTTGGCCAGCCGGTCCCGCTCGGCGAGCTTGGCCAGCCGTGCGTTGTAGACGGCCAGCTCGTCGTCCTCGGGGTCCCCGCCGCCCTTCTCCGCACGGTCGGCCTTGCGGTCCATGCGCCGGGCCTGCCGCTGGTCGTCGAAGTACCACTGGAACGCCAGGAAGAGCAGGACGATGAACGTGGGGATCTCGCCGAAGCCCCACGCGATGGCGCCGCCGGTGTGCTGGTCCCGCAGTGCCGTGGTGCCCCACGGCGGGTCGACGGCCGTGTACCAGCCGCGCGCCAGCGGCTGGCTGAGGTTCATGAGCGCGATGCCGAAGAACGCGTGGAACGGCATCGTCACGAACAGCAGCAACAGGCGTCCCGGGTAGGGCAGCTTCCGCGGCGCCGGGTCGACGCCGAGCAGCACCCAGAAGAACAGCGATCCCGCGAGCAGGAAGTGCAGCGTCATCGCGATGTGCCCGAGATGGTTGCGCATCGCGGACTCGAACAGCGAGGTGAAGTACAGCGTGAACGTGCTGGCCACGAAGATGATCGTCGCGACCGCGGGATGCGCGACGAGCGCGGTGAAGCGGCTGTGCAGCGCCGCCGTCAGCCACTCGCGCGGGCCTCGGTCGCCGCGGACCGCGGCGGGTTTCAAAGCCCGCAGCGCGAGGGTGACCGGCGCGCCGACGACCAGGAAGATCGGCGTCAGCATGTTCAGCACCATGTGCTGGGCCATGTGGACGCTGAACAGGATCGGCGCGTACTTGGCGATGCCGGTCTCGGTGACGGCCACGATGGTGATCAGGCCGACGAACCAGGAGACGGTGCGTCCCAGCGGCCAGGAGTCCCCGCGGCGCCGCAGCCGGACGACCCCCGCGAGGTAGATCCCGCCGAGGACGGCGACCAGCACCGCGAAGAAGAAGTCGAACTGCCAGAGCGTCGCCAGCCGCGCCGGTGTGAGCGCGGGCGGCATGTCGTACCCGATCAGCGCCTTGACGGGCGTCTCCTCGCCGGCGGGCGCGGGCGGCGCGGTGCGGGCCAGCGCGACGGCGAGGCCCATCGTGGCGCCCATCACCGCCACCTCGACGCTCGCCAGCCGGGTGAACGCCCACGGCCGGCGGTCGGCCAGGGCGGGGAGCGTCCGGCTCCGGTGCCACCAGCCGAACCAGCCCAGCGCGGTGAACAGGACGATCTTGCCGAGTGCGAGCCGCCCGTAGTCGGTGTTCAGCAGCTCGGCCGGGTCCGGCAGCCGGGAGATGACGTTCACCATGCCGCTGACGCCGACGGTGACGTAGCACCACAGCGCCATGCGGCTGAACCGCTCCGCCATCACGGGCAGCTTGTCGCGGCCGAGCAGCGCATGCGTGCCGACCAGCGCGAGGCCGCCGACCCAGGGGGCGATGGCGGCGACGTGCAGCGCCACCCCGGTCACGGCGACGGAGTGGTTCGCGGCGGACGCCGAGTGCCCGGTCAGCGGCGGCGGCAGCAGCGCCACCCCCGCCATCGCCAGCAGCCCGAACGCGGCGGCGGGCGTCACGGTGGTACGGGCCAGCAGCGCGACGACCACGGCGAGCAGCACCACCAGCATCAGCGCGGTGCCCTGCGGCAGCGACCCGACGTAGCTGCTCAGCTCGCTGCCGGTGAGGACCTCGCCGACCGGCTGGCCGAGCACGTCCGCGACGGTGAACACCAGCGTGGCGGCCGCCGCGGCGGCCCAGACGGAGGCGAGCCAGGACGCGGCGCGCAGGTAACCGATCGCGTCCGCCGACAGCGCGCCCGCGCCCTGCCGCCCGCCGCGCCCGCCCTCCAGCGGGAGCAGCGCGGCGGCGGCCAGGAGGGCACCGACGGTCAGCGCGGCCCCGAGGTCCATCGCCATCCGGGAGGCGGGCAGCCCCCACCGGGTGACGACGCCCGCGTCGCCGAGCCCGGGGATGACCTTCTCGGTGACCGACCCGCCGAGGACGAGTCCCGCCACCAGGAGGGCGAGGGCCGCGACCACCGCGATCACGGCGGCCCAGGCGACGCCCAGGCCCCCGCTCCTACTCACCGCTGTCTTGCTCATGCACCGCTGCCTTCTCTCACCGCCGCCTCACTCACCGCCGGCGGCCACCGGGTGCTTGCGCTTGGCGCGCAACACGATGGCCACGCCGATACCGATGCCGACCAGCACGCCCGCGCCGATCAGGACCCACAGCACCATGCCGGAGCCGCCGTCGTCCTTCTTCGCCTGCTCTTGGTCGATCTTGAGCGGCTGCTCGTTGGACGTGGCGGCGGGCCCGGTCTGCTCCTGGGCGCCGACACCGCCGGTGGTCGGCGCGGCCTGGGGCTGCTCGCCCGTCCCGCCGTCCCCGGCACCGCCCGCGGCGGTGGCGGTGAAGGTCAGGCCGTCGCCCTCGATCGGGTGACCGTCCTCGCCGACCACCCGGTAGGCGACCGTGTAGGACCCGGCGGGCAGCGCGCCCGTCAGCTTCTGCGTGACGGTCGTCCCCGCCCGCGTGGCCTCGCCCGCCTGGAACGTCTTGTTCGCCTTGTCCTTCACGACGACCTTCGCGACGCGTATCTGGTCGCTGAAGACGAGCTTGATCTCCGTGACCGGACCCGCGGTGGCCCCCTTGCCAGGGGTGCTGCTCACCAGCTTCGTGTGGGCGAGCGCGGGGGGCGCGCTGACGGCGCCGAAGACCAGGGTCGCGCCGAAGGCGAGGGTGGCGGCGAGGCCGAGCCGGCGCAGCGAGCGGCGGGGCGTGTGGGTATTCATAGGGGCCGGGTTCTCCAGAGGTTTCGGGGTGGCGGCCCCTAGCCTACTGACGCCCCGACGCTGAAGCGTCCAGGGCCGGCAAGTGCCTGGTCGGTCCGGTCAGGAGTCGCCGGTCAGCAGTCGCACCCGCAGTCACAACAACCGCAGTCACAGCAGTCACAACAGCCACAGTCGCAACTGCCGTCGCAATGACGGGTGCACCAGCAGCGGTCGCTGCAACTCTGGGCGTGGTACTTGCTCCATTCGGGCTGGAACAGCCCACAGGTGATGCAGACGCCCGTCCCGGTGAAACAGGGGACGGGCCAGCCAGGACGGCGTCCCGGCGGCCGGTGCCCGTAGCCCCCGCCACCACCCCAGCCGCCACCACCGCCACTGCCACCACCCCAGTCGCCCCCGCCGCCGGAGCCTCCGTGCGGCGGCCGGCCGGGCGGCGAGTACTGACCTGGCGGCGGATAGTGGCCGGCCGGGCCGTATGGAGCGTTCCCTTGCGGAGGCTGCCCGGGCGCGGGTGGGTAGGCGGCGAACACCTGGTCGACCGAGCGGCGCACCTCGCGTCCGAGCAACGCCCTGACGAGCCGGGGGTTCCGCATCTCCACGTCCGCCAGCGCGAGCCGCAGCCCGTGCAGGGCGTCGTCGGCGTACAGACGCGCTTCGGCGGGGGTGGTGCCGGTCGCGAGGAGAGGGTTGTAGGCGCCCGACGCCCGGTCGTCCGCCACGTCCTCGACGGCGTCGATCAGGTGGGCGAGGCGGCCGAAGAACCGGCCCGCCTCCGCGAGGGAGTCGGCGTTGCTCTCCATGCCCGCGAGGACGGCGGTGTGCGCGAACACGGCCCCGACCGCGGTCTCGGTGGGCTCGGTCAGCGCGGGCAGCCCGAGGCCCGGCGTGGTCTCCAGGGCCGGCTGCCGCGCCACCGCGTCGCGCAGGACGGACGGGTCGAAGCCGACCGCGGTACCGGTGCGACCGCCCGCGGCGTCCCAGCGGGCGGCCATTCGTCCGGCGGCCGCGGCGACCAGGCGGCGCGAGTACGGGCCGTCACCGTCCTGGACGTGGTCGCGGGTCTTGCCCGCCGCGAGCAGCAGCGACGTCGCCGCGGCGAGCTGCGCGCCCTGCGCCCGGGCGGTGACGACCTCGGCGGTCTTCAGCCCCCGCAGCGCGCACGGCCCGGCCTTGCGACGTGGGGACCGCTCCGGTGCCTGCGCCTCCACCAGCACCGACACCAGCAGCCCGTCATAGTTGGTGACGAGCCGCGCGGCGTGGCCGTGCTCGGTGCGCAGCGTCAGGCAGAGCCCGCACAGGTGCGCCATCCAGTCCTTGAAGAGCGACCCGCACAGGACATGCCTACACGGACGTACGACACCGAACATCTCCGGATAACTCCCCACCTCAGGCGACTCGCGGCAATAATCATGGACGCCGTAAGGCCCAAGCCGGTTCACACCGGTACGGTCGGTTCTTCACACCCGCCTCGGCCGTCGCGCTAGACACCTACGCAGGTGAGGGCGCGGCGATAGGCGGCCATGCGGGGCTCACCGACCGATCCGGTCTCCGCCAGCACCTCGGCGAGGTCGAACCACGCCTGCGCGGCCTCCCGGGAGGACTCCATCTCCTCCAGGCAGGTCGCGGCCCGGGTGAGCACCTCGGCGGCGCGTTCCTGCCGCCCGAGCCGGACGCACGCTTCGCCGAGCACGGTCAGCGCCCCGGCGGTGGCACGGCGCGGCGCGTCCCCGAGCAGGTCGATGGCCTCCTCGGCGAGCCGCACCGCCTCGGCGGGACGGCCGAGCACGGTCTCGGCGCGAGCCAGCTCGGTCAGGCACCAGGCGACGTCGATCTCCCCGGCGGAGCTGGCACTGATCTCGGCGCGCACCCGGCTGAGCAGCTCGCGGGCGCGGGCGGCCTGGTCGGGGCGGGCACGCAGCAGCAGCCCGGCGTAGATGACACGGAGCCGGTTGAGGTTGCGGGGGTCCTCGCCGTCCCCGGCGAGCATCAGCGCCCGCTCGGCGAGCGTGACGCCCTCGTCGTACTCGCCGCGGATCTCGGCGACGTAGGCGGCCTCCCAGTACGCGACCATCCGGGCGCGGGGGGTGCCGATCCGTTCGGCCCGCTCGATGAGCTGCGCGGCCAGGTGCCGGGCCCGGACGAGGTCGCCCCGCTCGATGAACGCGGCGAGCAGCGCGGCGCCGAGGTGCACCGCGGCGTCGGTGGAGTCGGCGCCGGTCGCGATGAGGTGCCGCAGCGCGCCCTCGGCGGCCTGCACGCCCGCGCTGATGTCACCGCGCTCGCGCAGGCAGCGGCTGAGCGCGACGTGGACCTTCGCCCAGTGGTCGAGGTCGGCCTCGGCGGAGGCCTCCTCGGTCAGCTCCAGCAGCCCGGTGATCGCCTCCTCCAGCTCGCCCGCGGCCTCCAGCGCCAGCGCGTAGCCCCAGCGGGCCTGGTGCAGCATCTCCGGCAGCGCCACCGCGTCGGCGTTGGCGAGCACCTCGGCGAACCGGGCCCGCGCCTCGGCCGCCGCGCCGTTCTGCAGCGCGATCTCGGCGTAGTCGAGCGTGACGCGCAGCTCGTCCACCACGTCCTCGCTGACCCCGCTGACCAGGTACGTCGCCGAGCAGTTCAGCTTCGCGGCGAGCAGGTCGACCACGCTCGGGGCGGGCACCCGCTTATCGCTCTCGATCAGTGAGATGTAACTGTCGGACAGTTCGGGGAAGGCGAGCTGCGCCTGGCTCACACCCTGCCTGATCCGTAGGGCGCGGATGCGCTGCCCCAGTGTCTCCCGGTCCATCGTTTGACCACCGCCTACCAGGTGCTCGCCAGGCGCGTCGCGCGCAAGGCGAGGAAGAAGTCGACTCGATCTTCTAGTGTGCCGAGGTCCCGGCCTGTCAGATCCTCGATTCTGCGGATCCGGTACCGAAGTGTGTTCACATGGACGTGCAGCCGTGTCGCGCTCCGGTTCCACGACCCTGAGCAGGCGAGGAAGACCTCCAGTGTATGGACGAGATCGGACTGCCGGCTGGTGTCGTACTCCTCCAGCGGCCCGAGCATCCGCTCGCGGAACGTCCACCGCGTTCCCTCGGGGACCGACGCCAGCAGGAGCGCATAGGAATCACAGGCCGCCGCATCCGCCGAGTCTCGCATTCGCACCTCGGCAGGCTATAGCGGACGCCATGGGTCACGCAGCGCAGGCCCGGAATCACCCTCGTGGAATCTCGGGCCGGTTCCGGCGCGACGGGTGACGGGCAGTTAACCTGTGCTCGCCCCTTTCGAGATCATGCCGCTGGAACCGGAGCTCCCGCCATGTCCCAGTCCACGACCTCCCAGGCCGACGATTCCCCGCCTGGGGGCGGGCGCGGGCCGCTGGACCGGCTGTTCGATCTCACCGGCCGCCGGACGAGCGTCGCACGGGAACTGCGCGGCGGCGTCACGACGTTCTTCGCGATGGCCTACATCGTCCTGCTGAACCCGATCATCCTCGGCGGGGCGAAGGACGTCACGGGCGCGACGCTGTCGATCCCGCAGCTCACCACCATGACCGCCCTCTCCGCGGCGGTCGCCACGGTCATCATGGGCCTGGTCGGCAACGCGCCGCTCGCCCTCGCCGCCGGTCTCGGCGTCAACGCGGTCGTGGCGTTCCAGGCCGCGCCGGTGATGACCTGGCCACAGGCGATGGGCCTGGTGGTGATCGAGGGTCTGATCATCGTCGTGCTGGCCCTCACCGGCGTCCGCGAGCGCATCATGAACTCGATCCCGCTCGCGCTCAAGCACGCCATCGCCGTCGGCATCGGCGCCTTCATCGCCCTCGTCGGCCTGTACGACGCGGGGTTCGTCACCTCCAGCGACACCAGCCCGCCGCTGTCGCTCGGGACGGGCGGGCACCTGGAGACCTGGCCGACGCTGGTGTTCGCGCTGACCCTGCTCCTGATGATCGTCCTGTACGTCCGGCGGGTACCGGGCGCGATCCTGGTCAGCATCATCGCCGGGACGGTCGCCGCCGTGCTCATCCAGGAGAACGTGTCGGTCCCCAAGGGCGGCTGGGGTGTGGTCACCCCCGACATGCCCGACAAGCTCTTCGCCACACCCGACTTCGGGCTGTTCGGCGAGGTCGACCTGTTCGGCGGGTTCGGCAGGGCCGGGATCATCACGGCGCTGGTCGTGCTGTTCACGCTGGTGCTGTCGGGGTTCTTCGACGCGATGGGCACGATCCTCGGCATCAGCGACGAGGCCGGCCTGGTGGGCGAGCGCGGCGAGGTGCCCAGGCTCGGGCGCATCCTGTCGGTGGACGGGATGTCGGCCGCGTTCGGCGGGCTCACCAGTTCGTCCGCCAACACGGTGTTCGTGGAGTCGGCCGCCGGTGTCGGCGAGGGTGCCCGCACGGGCCTGGCCAACATCGCCACCGGCCTGCTGTTCGGGGTGACGCTGTTCCTCACCCCGCTGGCGGCGGTCGTCCCCGCGCAGGCCGCCGCCCCCGCGCTGGTCGTCGTGGGGGCCCTGATGATGACGCAGGTCGCCAAGGTCGACTGGGACGACCTGGAGATCACGATCCCGGCCTTCCTGACCATCGTCCTGATGCCGTTCACCTACTCCATCACCACGGGGATCGGCATGGGCATGGTCAGCTACGCGCTCATCAAGCTCGCCCGCGGCAAGGTCCGCGATGTCTCGGTGTGGCTCTGGCCCGTCGTCGCCCTCTTCCTCGTCTTCTTCGCCATCCACCCCATCGAGGAGTGGCTCGACGTCACGTGACCGTCGAGAGTCGTCCGACCACGAGGAGTTGCCGCCAGGCGGCCATAGTGCCGACTGTGACCCATGGTGCTGTTGTTTCTGGTGTTTGTTGCGATTCGCGCCGTCGAGGAGTGGCCGGACGGGAGATAACGGTCCTCACGACGCGGGTTCTCCGCCGGTTTCGGAGTCCCGGAAGCCGTTCCGGGTGTCAAATAGTGCCGTCATGGCGTAAGCAGAAGGTAGAGCCTTACCTCCCCGGCGTGAAAGGCGTGGCTGTGGCGTCCGCGGACTCTTTCCCCCCTCCGCCCCCGCGCGGTCACGTCCTGCTGGCGCCCGACAGGTTCCCGGGGGCGCTGACCGCCGCGGAGGTGGCGCGGCATCTGGCGGTCGGGCTGCGCCGCGCCCGTCCGGACGTCCCGCTGGTCGAACTGCCCGTGGCCGACGGCGGTGACGGCACCGTGGACGCGGCCGTGGCGGCGGGCTGGCGGCGGGTCGAGGTGGAGGTGTGCGGGCCGACCGGACGGCTCGTCAACGCACGGTTCGCGCTCAACGGGCGCAACGCGGTGGTGGAGCTGGCCGAGGCGTCCGGGCTGCGCCGGCTGCCGGACGGCAGGCCGCGCCCGCTCGTCGCCTCCAGCGTCGGGGCGGGGCAGTTGCTCGGGCACGCGGTGCGGCTCGGCGCCCGCCGCATCGTGCTCGGCCTCGGGGGCGGCGCGTGCACCGACGGCGGGGCGGGCCTCGTGCAGGGGCTCGGCGGGCGGCTGCTGGACGCGCTCGGCAAGGACCTGCCGCCCGGCGGCGCCGCGTTGCGCTCGCTGCACGCCCTGGACCTGCGCGGCCTGCCCGACATGTCGGGGATCCAGGTGGTGGTGGCGGGCGACTCGGCCGGACCGCTGCTCGGCCGCGGCGGCGCCGCCGCGGTGGACGGGCCGCGCCGGGGCGCGAGCCGCGACGAGGTCCGGCTGCTGGACGCGGGGCTGCGCCGCTGGGCCGACCTCGCCGAGGCGGCGTCCCGCCGGGCGGCGCGGGACCTGCCGGGCGCCGGAACGTCGGGCGGTGTCGGGTTCGCCGCGCTCACCTTCCTCGGCGCGACGATCGAGCCCGGCGCCTCGCTGATGCTGGACCTGCTGGGCTTCGCCGAGAAGGCGCGCGGCGCGCACCTGGTCGTCACCGGTGAGGGCACGCTGGACACCCGCTCGCTGCGCGGCACCACGCCGATCGGCGTCGCGCGCGCCGCGGCCCGCGCGGGCGCCCCGGTCATCGCGGTCGCCGGGCAGCGCGGCCTCACCGGCGAGCGGTTGCGCAAGGCCCGCATCCAGGCGGTGTACGCGCTGGCCGACATCGAGCCTGACCCCGTGCGACGCGTCCGCCGGGCGGGGCCGCTGCTGGAGGAGTTGACGGTCGCGATAGCCGACGAGTGGCTTCCTCCGGCCGCATCGTAGCGGCATCGCGTTCACGTGCGATTTACATAGTGTCATCGAATTCTCGGATGACTTTCCAAACTGCGAATGGCGGGGTGCCCACGCCCGCCCGCACGCTGGAGGCGTACATACCGGTCACCCCTGGTCAGCGTTGGCGGAGGAGCTCCCGTGAAGATCGGCGTCCCGAAAGAGATCAAGAATCATGAGTACCGGGTGGCGATCACGCCCGCGGGCGTGCACGAGCTCACCCGGCACGGGCACGAGGTGTTCGTCGAGCACGGTGCCGGCCTCGGCTCGGCCATCCCCGATGACGACTTCACCGCCGCCGGCGCCAAGATCTTGGACGGCCCGGAGGCGGTCTGGGCCGAGGGCGACCTGATCCTGAAGGTCAAGGAGCCGATCGCGGCCGAGTACCACCGGATGCGCGCGGGCCAGACGCTGTTCACCTACCTGCACCTGGCGGCGTCCCGCGAGTGCACCGACGCGCTGCTGTCGGCCGGTGTGACCGCCATCGCCTACGAGACGGTCCAGCTCCCCGATCGCTCGCTGCCGCTGCTGGCCCCGATGTCGGAGGTCGCCGGGCGCCTGGCCCCGCAGGTCGGCGCGTACAACCTGATGGCCTTCAACGGCGGGCGCGGCGTGCTGCCCGGCGGGGTGCCGGGCGTGGCCCCGGCCAAGGTCGTGGTGATCGGCGGCGGCGTGTCCGGGCTGAACGCCGCCCAGATCGCCGTGGGCATGGGCGCCGAGGTGACGATCCTGGACGTCAACGTCGACCGGCTCCGCCACATCGACGCCATCTACCAGGGCCGGCTGAAGACGCTGGTGTCCAACGCGTACACGGTCGAGCAGCAGGCGCGCGAGGCCGACCTGGTGATCGGCGCGGTGCTGATCCCGGGGGCGAAGGCGCCCACGCTGGTCTCCAACGATCTCGTGGCCAGGATGAAGGCCGGCTCGGTGCTGGTGGACATCGCGATCGACCAGGGCGGCTGCTTCGAGGACTCCCGTCCGACCACGCACGCCGACCCGACCTACCGGGTGCACGACTCGATCTTCTACTGTGTCGCCAACATGCCCGGCTCGGTGCCGAACACCTCCACCTACGCCCTCACGAACGTCACGCTCCCGTACGCGGTCGCCATCGCCGACAAGGGCTGGCGGCAGGCGTTGCGGGACAACGCGGCGCTCGCGCTCGGTCTCAACACGCACGCGGGCGCCCTGGTCTACGACCACGTCGCCGAGGCACACGGCCTCCCCCACACCTCGCTCGCCTCGATCTTGGACTGACGCGCCGCCCTCTACAGTGGGCCCATGGGGCAACTGATCATCCTGCGGCACGGGGAGACGGAGTGGAGCCGGGCCGGCCGGCACACCGGGCGCACCGACCTGCCGTTGACCGCGCGCGGTGAGGAACAGGCGCGCGCTCTTCGCGGGCCGCTGGCGGGGCGCCGGATCATCCGCACCGTCTGCAGTCCCGCCGAGCGTGCGCGGCGCACCGCCGAGCTGGCGGGACTGACCGTTGACGAGGTGGATCCCGATCTCTGGGAGTGGGACTACGGCGGTTACGAGGGGATCACCACGGCGGCGATCCAGGAGGGGCGGCCCGGCTGGTTCCTCTGGGACGACGGCGTGGTGCCGGGCGACGTCGAGCATCCCGGGGAGAGCGTCGAGCACGTCGGCGAACGGGTCGACCGAGTGCTGGCGCGGGTGGGGCCGGATCTGGACGGCGGTGACGTCGTGCTGGTCGCGCACGGGCACGTCCTGCGCGTGCTGACCGCGCGCTGGCTCGGCCTGGAGCCGAGGCTGGGGCGGCTGTTCGCGCTGGACACCGGGAGCCTCTCGACGCTGGACACCGAGCACGGCCGTCCGACGATCGCCTCATGGAACGAACCCGCCTGCTGATCGTGCACACGACGAGCGCGGCCGTACGTCCCCGAACACATAGGGTACCCCTAGGGGGATCGCCCCCGAGGGGTACCCCCGGAGCCGCCCCGAGATCGATTGCGAGGACGGAGATGGCCACCAGCGAGACCCCCACCCGCGGGTACACCGCCACCAAGGACCAGCTCCAGACCCGGCTCCGCCGGATCGAGGGCCAGGTTCGCGGCATCGAGCGGATGGTCGAGGAAGACCGCTACTGCATCGACGTGCTCACCCAGATCAGCGCCGTCCAGGCGGCCCTGGACAAGGTGGCGCTCGGCCTGCTGGACGGACACGTCCGGCACTGCGTCGCCGAGGGCGCCGAAGAGGGCAAGGGCGATCAGATGTCCACCGAGCTGATGGCCGCCGTGGGCCGGCTGATGCGCCGCGGCTGACGACGGCGTCCGGCGCCGCGACGTCGACCACGGCGCGGAGGGCGCTCAGCAGCCGGGGCGGCCTCCCACGTAGTCGCGCTCGTCCTCACCGGCCTGCTGATCCTCCCGGCGTTGCTCTTCCCCCCGGCGTGGGGGCCGGTGAGAACGCCGTGCCGGACGCGACTCCTCCCCTCGGTTGAGACCGGGGGCTGGGTCAGGAGGCGACGGGGCAGCTGGCCGGGGCACTCTCGTGCTCATGCGTCAGGCGCCTCGCCCGCCGGGCGTCCGGTGTGTAGCGGTAACGCTCGGGGACGGCGCGGGTGGTGCGATAGAGGCCCTTGAGCGCCAGCGTCGCGGCCAGGTCGGACGTCGGCAGGCCCGGGAGCCCGTACATCCGGCGCGCCCAGCGCGGCAGTGTCGCGACGACCAGCGTCCCGACGCCGGGCGCGGCCAGCTTGAGCGGCAGCAGGTGCCGCGGGACGGCGGGGCTGAACATCCGCCAGAGCCCCTCCCGGGCCTCCCGGCACGCCCAGATCCGTCGGCGCATCCCCTCGTAGTAGTCCCGCATCTCGGCGACGGAGGCGGGCACGTCGGCGGGGTCGAGGCCGACGACGGCGGCCGCGCGGCGCTGCTCGTCCACGAACGCGTCGGCGTCGGCGTCGGTCAGCGGGATGCCGGCGCGACGCCCGACGTCAAGGTAGGAGTCGACCTCGCCCAGGTGCACCCAGAGGAGGTTCTCCGGATCGTCCACCGGGAACGTCTCGCCGGTGCGGTGGTCGAGGCCGGTCAGTCTGGAGTGCAGGTTGCGGACGCGGCGGCCGACCCGCTCGACCTCGGCCTCCGTCCCGTACGTGCGGACGCGGACGAACTCGACCGTCCGCGCGAGCCGGGACCAGGCGGCGTCGGGGTTCATCAGCTCGGAGTTCTGCGCGGTGCCCCACATCGTCCGGGGGTGCAGCGCCTGCAGCAGCAGCGCCCTGATCCCACCGACGATCAGCACCGGCTCACCCATCACCTGCCAGGTCACCGAGCCCGGCCCGAACAGGCCATGGTCCTCGTGCGGCACGTCGTCCCCGCTGTCCCCGCCGTCCACACCGTCTGCACGGTCCACACCGACCCCCTTCCCCCGCACCGGAGGAGTCCACGACCAGGGTAATCAAATACTTATTTCCCTGATATGACGGGCGTCACACCGGGCGCGGGCGCCCTGCCCTGGTCACGGGGCAGGCGCACGAGGCCACCGGGATCAGTCCTCGGGCTCGTCGACCGCATCGTCTGGCTCGGCGGGCTCGGTCTGCTCGGCCAGCCATGCGAGGTAGTCCATGCTGCCCGCCACGACGGGCGTCGCGATGATCTCCGGGGTGTCGTAGGAGTGCCCGTCGGTGATCAGGGAGGCCAGTTCGTCGAACCGGTCGGCGGTGGTCTTGAAGACCACCAACCACTCCTCGGCCGACTCGATCTCGCCCTCCCACCAGTAGGTGCTGGCGACCGGCCCGACAAGCTGGGCGCAGGCCGCGAGCCGCTCGGCAACGGCCGACTTGGCCAGCTCGGCCGCCTCGGGGCGGGAGTCGGTCGTGGTCGTCACCTGAACGTAAGACTGCGCCATGGCACGACTCCTTCCCGTTCACCGTCAGGGCACGCCTCACCAGCGGTTTCCTAGCGAGCTGGGGTCACCACCATCGCGCTGCCGCCACCTCGGCGGACCGGTTCGGCGACCGCCTGGACGAGTTCTGGACCGAGGAACTCCAGCGCGGTCGCGGCCCCGATCACACCGTTCGTGGGGCCGGGGAAGGGCGCCAGCCGATGGCCCCGCGCGGCCAGGGACCTGCCGAACGCGTCGATGAACGCGGGCTCGGCGAACACCTGCGGGGTGTTGCGCTGCGTGGCACGCGGGGCTGCGAGGGCCTGCGGCAGGTCCATGCCGAGGTCGATCCGGTTGAACAGGATCTGCAGGACGGTCGTGATGATCGTGGACCCGCCGGGCGTGCCGACGGCGAGCCGCGGCCGCCCGTCCTGGAGCACGATCGTCGGCGCCATGCTGCTGCGCGGACGCTTGCGCGGGCCGGGCAGGTTCGGGTCGGCCGGCGAGCCGGGCGCGGGCGGCTGCAAGGTGAAGTCGGTCAGCTCGTTGTTGAGCAGGAATCCGCGTCCGGGAACGGTGAGGGCGCTGCCGCCGAACTGCTCGATGGTGACGTTGTAGGCGACGACGTCACCCCACTTGTCGGCGACGACCAGGTGGGTGGTCTGCGGGCCCTCGTAGGCCAGCGCGCGGGTCTGGGTGCCCGGCGGGACGCAGGGGGCGTACCGTCCGTCCGGGGTGCCGGGGGCGACGGGCGCGGCGGCGGCCTGGTCGGGCTTGATCAGGCAGGCCCGTTCGCGGGCGAACCCCGACGAGAGCAGTTCGTCCAGCGGCACGTCCACCTGGGCGGGGTCGCCCACGTAGGCGCCTCGGTCGGCGTAGGCGAGCTTGGACGCCTCAAGGTAGTAGTGCAGCGCGGTGACGGGGTCCTTCGGGTCGAGCCGGAAGTTGCCCATGATGTTGAGCGCTTCGCCGACGGTGGACCCGCCGGACGAGGACGGCGGCTCGCCGTACACGTCCAGTCCCCGGTAGGCGACGTGGGTGGGCTCCTTCGGCAGCGCGCGGTAGGCGGCGAGGTCGCTCTGCTTGAGCAGGCCGGGCCGGACCTTGCGCGTCGCCGCGGGATCGACCGGCGGCTTGGCGGCCGTCCGCACGACCTCTCGGCCGAGCCCGCCCTCGTACATCCACTCCGGCCCTCGTTCGGCCAGCTCGCGGTAGGTGCGGGCCAGGTCGGGGTTGCGGAAGACCGACCCCACCTCAGGCAGCTTCCCGCCCGGCAGGAAGAGCTCCCGGGTGGGCACGATGTCGCGGAACCGCGCCTCGTTCTCCGCGGTCTGGGCGCGGAATTCCGCGTCCACCACGAAGCCCTTGTCCGCGATCTTGATCGCGGGCGTGAGGAGGGTGCTCAGGTCGCGCGTGCCGAAGCGGCGGAGCGCGAGGTCCCACTGGGCGAGGGTGCCGGGGACGCCGACGCTCAGCCCGCTGGTGACGGCCTCGTCGAAGGGGAGGGCCTTGCCGGTGGCCGGGTCGACGAACGAGTCCTGCTTCATCGCCTTCGGGGCGGTCTCCCTCCCGTCGAGGGCGTGGACGCGGCGCTTCTTGGCGTCGTAGTAGGTGATGTAGCCCCCGCCGCCGATCGCTGCGACGTAGGGCTCGGTGACGCCGAGCGTCGCGGCGGCGGCGACGGCCGCGTCCATCGCGTTGCCGCCGTGCTTGAGGACGTCGAGCGCGGTCCGGCTGGCGTCGGGGTCGACCGTGGAGACCGCGCCGCCGTAGCCGGTGGCGACCGGCCGCCGGTCGGGTGGGACGGGCTCCGTCGGGGACCCGGGGAGCGGCGCGGCGCCCGCGGCGGCGGGAAGGACGAGCGCGGCGGTCACGGCCAGCGCCGCCGCGGCGGCCGTGTGGCGGAGGGCGAGCGAGGGCGACGTACTGCGGGACACCGAACCTCCTGAGGGACGCGGCGCCACCACAGTTTCACCGATCCACCCCACGCGCCAGCATCCCCACCGGCCGACCCTGGACGCCCTCTCTAACCCTCCTCTCGTGACCCTCGGAGACCCCTCTGGCGCCCCTAGGACGACGCTTCGGACGCTCCGCGAAAAGACAAAGCAAGATCGAAAAGGAGGTGCCGACCGAATCGGTGTTCGCCCAGCGTGAGCAGCCAGTGCCACGTTGAGATCGGGATACGGCCTGTACGCCACCAACGGCATCAAGACGACATCAATCGCGAGGAAATCATTGCGATTATCCCCATACCTGGTGAATTCTTAGGGACTTCGACCAGCCCATCTCTCGCGAACAGCGGCGCGGGTTCCGGCCTGGGGGGACAACCTATGACCTGGGACATCCGCATGCGCAACAACATGTTCCGGCGCCTGCCCGTCGAGCAGGCGACCGGCCGGCTGTACGGGGGCCGGCACCGGCTCCGTGTGGTCTACCGAACGCGCGACCTGATCGTGCTCGGCCTCGGCGTGATGATCGGATCCGGCATCTTCAAGATCGCCGGAGAACAGGCCACCGCGACCGCCGGGCCCGGCGTGCTCGTCTCCTTCCTGATCGCCGGTGGCGTGTGCGTGCTGGCCGCGCTCGCCTACGCCGAACTGTCCTCGATCATCCCGGTCGCGGGCAGCGCCTACTCCTTCAGCTACGTCGCCTTCGGCGAGGTGTGGGCGTGGGTGGTCGGCTGGTCGCTGGTGATGGAGCTGCTGCTCGCGGCGTCGGTGCTCGCGCGGGTCTGGTCGCTGTACGCGACGCAGGCGCTGCACGACTTCGGGGTCCCGGTCCCGGCGTGGCTCGGCGACGTCATCGGCCAGATGAAGGGGCCGGACGTGTTCGCGTTCGGCATCCTGCTGCTGCTCATCGTGATGCTCGCGACCGGCAGCCGGATGAGCCTGCGGACGCTGTGGTTCATGGTCATGGGCAAGATGATCGTGATCGGGCTGGTCATCGCCACGGGCATGAAGTTCTTCCACCCCTCCAACCTCACCCCGTTCGTGCCGCCGGCCAAGCCCGCGCCCGAGGGGGACCAGACGGTACTGGACGCGCTGCTCGGCGCGGTCGGCGGCGGCACCCCGCACGTCTTCGGCGTCTGGGGCCTGTTCGCGGCGGCGCCCGCCATCGCGTTCGCCTACATCGGGTTCGACCTGATCGCCACCGCGTCCGAGGAGACCGACGACGCGCCCCGCAAGGTGCCGCGCGGCATCCTCACCGCGCTGATCACCACCATCGTGGTGTACGCGGCCGTGGCGGTCGCGTTCGTCGGCATGGTCGGCATGGACGGCTTCGCCAAGCTCAACTCCGACAAGCTGCTGCTCGCCGCGGCGTTCGACTCGGTCGGCGCGGGCGCGATGGGCAAGATCGTCGACGTGGGCGCGATGCTCGGGCTGACGACCGTGATCCTGGTGCTGCTGGTCGCCCTGAGCCGGGTGGTGTTCTCGATGTCCCGGGACGGGCTGCTGCCGCGCCCGCTCGCCGAGATGAGCCGCTACAAGGTGCCGTCCCGCGCCACGCTGCTGTCGGGCGCCGCGGCCGTGGTGGCGTCGCAGACCCTCGACGTGCTCACCCTGGAGCAGCTCGTCGTGATCGGGACGCTGTTCGCCTTCCTGTTCGTGGCGGCGGCGGTGCTGGCGCTGCGCCGGGACCGGCCCGACCTGCACCGCCCCTTCCGGGTGCCGGCGGCGCCGATCACCGCCGTGGTGACGATCGTCGCGGTCGGCTGGCTGATGCTGAACCTCAAGGTCCAGACATGGGGCTACTTCACGATCTGGATGGTCGGGGGTCTTCTGCTGTACCTCGTCTACGGGCGCCGCAAGAGCCAGATGAAACTGCTGCTGGAATCGCCCCCGGCCGCGCGTCCGGTGGCCGCTCAGATGGCGGCGCCTCCGCCGCCCGGCTCCGCCCCCTTCCCCACCGGGTCGCAGTCCGCCCCCGCGCACGCCGCGCCCGTCCCGTACGGATCGGGGCAGTACACCCCACAGCAATACGGCGCACAACAGAGCGGTGCACACTACGGCGCACAACACGGCGCTCAGCGGAGCGGCGGGTACCCCGGGCTCGGGCAGCAGGGAACGGGCCAGTATCCGGCGGGACAATCCGGGGGGTTCGGCGCAGAGCCGTCCGCGTCCGGCACGTACGGAACCGAGGGGTACGGGTCCGGAGCATACGGGTCCGGGGCACACGGATCCGGTTCCTTCGACTCCGGCAGAGGGGCCTTCACTTCCGGGTCCCACGGCGCCGGATCCGGATCCTACGGTTCCGAGACCTCCGGTACGGGGTCGTACGAGTCCAGGCCGTACGGGTCGGGCTCTTATGGGTCGGGCTCTTATGGGTCGGAATCGTCCGAGTCCGGGACGTTCGGATCCGGCGGGTCCGGGGCCTTCGGATCCGAGGCATTTGAATCAGGAGCGTTCGGGTCAGGGACGTTCGGCTCAGGCTCGTCCGCGTCGGACGCGTTCGGGTCGGGGCAGCAGCCGGTGGACCCGTGGCAGGGCCCGCCGCAGAGCGGGGAGTATCCGGGCAGCCGCTACTCCTCCGGGCAGTTCGCGGCCGATCAATCCTCCGCCGGGCGGCAGCAAGGCGAGGGGTACTCGCGCGAGCCGGACGCGTCCGGCGGGTACGCCGCCGACCCTCGCCGCCGCCGCGGCGGCGGCTGGGACGACGAGGAACCCCAGGAGCCGCCGCCCGCCCCCGGCGGTGGACGCCACCGCCGCTGACCGGACGCCCCCGCGCCTGAGAGCGCCGCCTCCCCTCCCCGGGAGGCGGCGCTCTCGCCGTTCCCAGGGGCTGGACAGCGGGGGCGGTGTCCGTTATGTTCTTCTCATAGCGAGATGAACTCAACTTGAGACTGACTCATATTGAGCCTGACCGAACGGGAGGAAGCGGATGACCCCGGCCCCCGGGCACGACGAGAGCGAGTTCCTCGCGAACTACGACCCGCGCGCCTATGACCCGGTCGCGGTGACCGTGGACGTCGTCGCCCTCACCATCCGCGACGGCGCCCTGCACGTGCTGCTGGTGCGGCGCGGCAACGCCCCGTACGCGGGGATGTGGGCGCTGCCCGGCGGGTTCGTCCAGGCCGGCGGGGCCGTCCGGGGCACCGAGGCCGAGGATCTGCCCGAGGCCGCGGTGCGCGAGCTGGCCGAGGAGACCGGGCTCAGCGCGAAGGGCGGTGCGCTCGGCCGCGTCCACCTGGAGCAGCTCGGCACGTACGGTGCTCCTGGACGGGACCCGCGCATGCGCGTCATCTCCGTCGCCTACCTGGCGTTCGCACCCGAACTGCCCGATCCCGAGGCCGGCGGCGACGCCGCCGACGCGGCCTGGGTCACGGTCGACGCGCTGGGCCTGACCGAGTCGGGCGACCAGCGTCCGGGCACCACCCGGCGGCTCGCCTTCGACCACGCCCGGATCCTGTCGGACGGGCTGGAGCGGGCCCGCGCGAAGCTGGAGTACGCGCCGCTCGCCACGGCGTTCTGCGGCGGCGAGTTCACGATCCCCGAGCTGCGCGCCGTCTACGAGGCGGTGTGGGGAGAGGAACTGCACGCCGGCAACTTCCACCGGAAGGTGCTGTCGGTGCCCGGCTTCGTGGAGAGCACGGGCGCGACGTCCGACAAGGGCGGACGGCGCGGCGGCCCCCGGCCCCGCCTCTACCGCGCGGGCGACGCCCGCCTCCTGCATCCCGCCCTGCTGCGCCCCAGCCGCGAGGAGGAGATCCGATGACCGCGCAGGCCGACGCACTGGACGATGCGCTGGCCCGGCTCGACCGGGTGCGCACCCCCGGCGACCTGTTCGGCGGTGACGCCGCCGAGGCCGTGCGGCGCTACCGGCGGCTGGCCCGGCTCGTCCACCCGGACGCGACGGGCGGCCGGACGCGTGAGGCGTTCATCAGGTTGAACGCGCTCTGGCGAAATTACAACGGGGCCGACCCGTCCGTCATCACCACCCGCCGCCACTCCTACCGCCTCACCGGCGACCCGATCGGCGGCGACCTCGCGGAGCTGTACGCGGCCGAGCCGGGGACCCCGCCGCGGCGGGTGCTGCTGAAGATGCCGCGCGACCCACGGGACAGCGACCTGCTGGAGCGCGAGGCGGTGGCACTGCGCCAGCTCCCCAAGGACGGCGACGGCCGGTTCCTGCCCTACGTACCGCGGATCGTCGAGTCCTTCCGGCATCGCGACCCCGTCACCGGGGCGCAGCGACAGGTGAACGCCATGGTCGCGCTGGACGGCTTCCACAGCCTGACCGAGGTCGGGCGCGCCTACCCGGACGGGCTCGACCCGCGCGACGCGGCCTGGATGTGGCGGCGCCTGCTCGTCGGCCTCGGGTTCGCGCACCGCGCCGGCGTCCTGCACGGCGCGGTGCTGCCGGACCACGTCCTGATCCATCCCGGCGAGCACGGCCTCGTCCTGGTCGACTGGTGTTACTCGGTGCCCGGGTGCTACGCGAGCACCGACCCGTCCGGGCGGGTTCCCGCGCTGGTCGACCGGTACGCCGGCTGGTACCCGCCGGAAGTGCCGGGGCGGCGGACGGCGTCCCCGGCCACCGACATCTTCATGGCCACCCGGTGCATGACCGAGCTGATGGGCGACAAGGCGCCCAGGGCGATGCGCTCGTTCGCCCGCGGCTGCCTGCTGCCGGCGCAGAACCGGCGCCCCGCCGACGCCTGGCGGCTGCTGACCGAGCTCGACGAGCTGCTCGAACGGCTGTACGGCCGGCGCCGGTTCCGCCCCTTCCATCTGCCCCACCACTGAGCCCCACCACTGAGCCCCACCACCACCATCGAAGGAGACGATCATGGGAAGCGGGACCTGGTCCACCGACGTCTACGCCGCCCGGCGGAGCTACCGCGCGGCGACCGGGGCGAGCGCCTTCGCCTACAGCGACGGCGGCGCCACCACCGTCCACCCCGACCTCGACCCGAACGGTGTGACCGTCCGGGAGAGCCGGGACTCCGACGACCATCCCGAGTCGCTCGCGATCGCGGTGCTGTTCGATGTGACGGGCTCGATGGGCGGCGTCCCGCGGACCCTGCAGACCAAGCTGCCCAACCTGCTCGGGCTGCTGCTCCGCAAGGGGTACGTGGAGCACCCGCACATCCTGTTCGGCGCCGTCGGCGACGCGACCTGCGACCGGGCGCCGCTCCAGGTCGGCCAGTTCGAGGCCGACAACCGGATGGACGACGACCTCGGCAAGATCCTGCTGGAGGGCGGGGGCGGCGGCCAGATGACGGAGTCCTACGAGCTGGCGATGTACTTCATGGCCCGGCACACCGCGATCGACTGCTTCGAGAAGCGCGGAAAACGCGGCTACCTGTTCATGATCGGTGACGAGCTCGGCTACCCGAAGGTGTCGCGGCGCGAGATCGCGAAGGTCATCGGGGACGACGTCGAGGCCGACGTCCCCATCGCCGCCATGGTCCGCGAGTTGCAGCGGATGTACGAGGTGTACTTCATCATCCCCGAGGGGGGTTACCACGCGGGCAGCCGCAAGCTGAAGGACTTCTGGCAGGAGCTGCTCGGTCAGCACGTCCTCTACCTCGACGATCCGGCCGCGGTCTGCGAGACGATCGCGCTGACCATCGGGCTCGGCGAGGACGCGATCGACCTCGACGAGGGCCTGGAGCATCTGGAGGAGGCCGGGTCCGACGCGGGCACGTCGGTCGCGCGGGCCCTGGCCCGGCTGGACGCCTCCCGCGCGCCGGTCGCCGTGTCGGCCGCGCCGCCCGGGCTGAGCGCGTCCGGTCCGTCCGCGACCACCCGCCTCTGAGTCCGTCCCACGATGGGAGGGCATGTCATCGTCGTGGACCTCGGCTTCGGGGACGCCGGCAAGGGCACGGTCGTCGACCACCTGTGCGCCGCGTCGCACGGGGCACGGGGCGCGCAGGTGGTCGTCCGGTTCAACGGCGGCGCGCAGGCCGCGCACAACGTCGTGACGGGGGACGGCCGGCACCACACGTTCGCCCAGCTCGGCTCCGGGATGTTCACGCCCGGCGTCCGGACGCACCTGGCGCGGTTCGTTCACCTCGACCCGCTCGCGCTCGCGGTCGAGGCCGACCACCTGCGGGCCACCGGCGTGCGCGACGTGCTCGAAAGGCTGACCGTGGACCGCGACGCACTGCTGACGACGCCCTACCACCGGGCCGCCAACCGGTCGCGGGAGATCGCGCGCGGCGCGGCCCGGCACGGGTCGTGCGGGATGGGGGTCGGCGAGACGGCGTCCTACGCCCTCGGGCACGACGACGCGCCGCGCGCGGGCGACTGCCGGACGCCCGCGCGGCTGCGCCGCCGGCTCGCCGCGCTACGCGACTGGTACCGCGACACCTTCCCATCCGGCGAGGACGTCCCGGACGTGGACGCCTGCACGGAGGCGTTCACCGCGTTCGCGGAGCGCGTCCGCATCGTCGGCGGTGAGCACCTCCACGCCCTGCTGCGGGAGGGGCGCGCGGTGTTCGAGGGTGCGCAAGGGGTGCTGCTGGATGAGCGGCATGGTTTCCATCCGTACACGACCTGGTCGACGACCACGTTCGCCAACGCCGAGACCCTCCTGGCGGAGGCGGGCGAGACCGCGACCCGGCTCGGTGTGCTGCGCGCGTACGCGACACGCCACGGTCCCGGGCCGTTCGTCACCGAGGACGCGGCGCTGACGGCCGAGCTGCCCGACCCGCACAACGGGACGGGCCCGTGGCAGGGCGCGTTCCGCGTCGGCCACCTGGACTCCGTCGCGCTCCGCTATGCGCTGGATGTGACCGGCGGTGTGGACGGCCTGGCGGTCACGCATCTGGACATCGCGGGGGCGCGTCCAGACCTGCGTGTCTGCCACGCCTACGAGATGGACGGCGAGCAGGTCGCGCGCCTCCCGGTGGGGCCCGCCGACCTGGACCGCCAGGCGGCGCTGACCCGGCGCCTGTTCGCCGCCCGTCCCGTCTACCGCCCGCTCGGCCACCCGGTGGAAACGGTGGAGAACGCGCTGGGTGCCCCCGTGATCCTCCGCTCGTACGGCCCGACGTCCGCCGACAAGCGAACGGTCGCCGACGACACGGCCCCCGCGTCGGCGCGGCTGGAACCGGGTTTGAGATGATCGGTTCATGTTGCAGGTCTGCCCGAACGGAGCGCGCAGCAGGACCGACCATCTCGGCGTGCCCATCGCCCCGGAGGAGGTGGCCGCCACCGTCCGCGCCGCCGCCGACGTCGGCGTGCGGGACGCGCACATCCACTGCAAGGACGACGCCGGCGGCGACACGATCCAGCCCGTGCACGTCGCGGCGGCCGTCACCGCCGTCCGCGCCGCCGCGCCGGAGATCACCGTCGGTGTCACCACCGGCGCGTGGACCGCGCCCGACCCCGCCGAGCGCGCCGCTCTCGTCCGATCGTGGACGGTGCTGCCCGACCACGCCTCGGTGAACTTCCACGAGGACGGCGCGGAACTCGTCGCCGAGACCCTCCTCGATCGCGGCATCGGCATCGAGGCGGGCATCTTCTCCGGCACCGACGCCGCCGAACGCTTCCTGCGCTGGCGGCACGCGGGCCGCGTGCTGCGCATCCTCGCCGAGGTCACCGACACCGGGCCGGAGTCGGCGAAGGAGACCGCCAAGGCGCTGCTGCACGCCCTCGGCACCGGACACGAGCGCCCGATCCTCCTGCACGGCGAAGAGGGCGGCGCCTGGCCCGTCCTGCGCCTCGCCGCCCGCCTGGGCCTGGACGCCCGCATCGGCCTGGAGGACACCCTCGCCCTGCCGGACGGCTCCGCGGCCGCGGACAACACCGACCTCGTCCACACGGCCCAGACCCTCATCGCCTCGGTCTGAGGGCCGCTGCCGCGGCCCGAATCGGCCGTGGCTCGACCATCCGGGGGCGCCGCCGCGTACCCCCGGGTATGACCGAGACGGCTCAGCACACCCGAAGACGAGTGCGAAGGCGAGCGGCCGCCGCCGCGGCCCTCGCCGTCACGCTCGCCCTGACCGCCGCCTGCGACCTCGACGGCGCCCTGCCGGGCACCCCGCGGCCGGCCGCCCAGGCCACCGCGGACGGGGTCGGCGCGCAGCAGTATCGCGACTTCGACGAGAAGGAGTTCCAGGAGGATCTGCGAAGTGCCGCGACCGTCACCAACGGATTCTGGCGGCTGCATTGGCAGGAGTTGTTCACCGGCACCTACCGGCCCCCGCGCATCCGCGGCCTCTACAACGGCCGCGACCCCGCGTCGGCCCCCCGCTGCGGCGGCAAGCCCCTCGAACCCGGCAACGCCGCGTACTGCCCCAGCGGGGACTTCGTCGCCTGGGACGCCCAGCTGATGCGGTCCGGCTACGCCCGCGGCGACGCCTGGGTCTACCTCGTCGTCGCGCACGAGTGGGGGCACGCCATCCAGAACCGGCTGCGCCGGAGCCTGGTGTCCGCGGCCTCCGAGCTCCAGGCCGACTGCCTGGCGGGCGCCGCGCTGTACGGCGCGGCCAAGGACGACAGGCTCACCTTCGAGGACGGTGATGAGCAGGAGATCGCCGCGGCGTTCCGCGTCATCGGCGACAAGGCGCCGTGGACGAGGCCCGGTGACCACGGTTCGGCCTCGCAGCGCCTGCGGAGCTTCTCGCGCGGCGGCAACGGCGGCGCCAAGGCCTGCTTCAGCTGACCCGCCCGCCGACCGACACCGACCGACTTCCGCGAACGGCTTGGCAACGGTGAGTATTCACGCGATGCTTCTGGGTCACCGGCTGCCGGCCACCCGGATGCGAGGTCATCATGCAGGAAGCCACCGTCGACATGATCGTCGTGAACGCCGAACAGCACACCGTCGTGCTCCTGACCGGCGAGATGGACCGGGCGTCGGCGCCGCGCGTCCGCGACCGGCTGCGGGACCTCGCGTGGCGGCCCGTCGTCCTGGACGTCGCGGGCGTCTCGTTCTTCGACGCCGAGGGCGTCCGCGCCGTCTCGGCCTGTGCGCGCGAGTGCGAGGCGCACGGCGCCGCCATGGCGATGGTGGGCGTGCGCCCATTCGCCGCCAAGATGTTCCGCGTCCTCGGCCTGGAGGAGCGCATCCCGCTGTGCGCCACGACGGACGAGGCACTGTGGTGCGTCCTCCCCCGCACCGACGCCGAGATCGGCGCCTGGCTCGCCGGCCAATGACGCCGGGCCCCGGTGAGGACCTCCGTCGGCTCCCCGAGAATCCCGCTCAGGCCAGATACCGCTCCACGGACGCGACCTTGGCGTCCAGCGCCCCCGTCACACCGGGGCGCACATCCGCCTTCACCACCAGACTCACCCGGGGCGCCCGCGCGGCGACGGCGTCGGTCGCCGCCTTCACCACCGCCATCACCTCGTCCCACTCCCCCTCGATCGTGGTGAACATCGCGTCGGTCCGGTTGGGCAGCCCGCTGGCCCGCACCACTCGCACCGCCTCCGCGACGAGTTCACCGACGTCCTCCCCCGTGCCGAGCGGGGTCACCGAGAACGCGACGAGTACAGCCCACCTCCTGAACGACGCCTACACCACCTGTTGCCGTACCACGATCTCATTCAGCCGCCGCTCCACGATCACCCCCACCGGCCAGTCGCGCACCAGGCAGCGCAGCAGCGCCGCCTCGTGCTCGGCGTAGGAGGGGTCGCAGCCCTGCTGCTCCAGGCTCGACCGGATCGCCTCGACGTAGTCGTCGTCGGTGAAACCCGGCACCTCCCGCACCATCGCGGTGGTCGTCGCGCGGTGCGAGTTCAGCCCGGCGAAGGAGCGGCCGCAGCCGCAGCCGCCGTCAGGGTCATCCCGGTCGCGGGCGCACACGATCCCGATGTGCACCAGCTCCCCCTCGACGCACCAGTCGAAGTCGTTGTCGCGGTATCCCTGGCTGGAGTCGGTGGCGGTGAGCAGTTTCAAGGCCATGCCTCCTCGGCAACCCCGTCAGCGCGTCCGTGGACCCGGCCACGGTACGCCGCGGGTCCGACATCCGGCCCCCCTTCTCGCCCAGTTCCGGCCAGGTTCCATCCCGTTACGGGGGTGAGGGGGTCGTGTTCCTCGGAGACAGACCCGGTTTCCGGCCTCGCGTCCGGGCCCTCCCCGGCCCGTGCGCCCGCCTCGCCCGTGACGTAACGTCGCGAACATGAGCGAAGTCAGCGATGTCCTCGTCCAGCGCGACGGCGCGTTCACCACGATCACCATGAACCGCCCGCGCCGCCGCAACGCCCTGTCGCGCCCGTTCCTGCTCCAGCTCACCGCAGCGTTCCGGGAGGCCGCGGCGACCGACGCCCGCGGCATCGTGCTGGCCGCGAACGGCCCCGTCTTCTCCGCCGGGCACGACTTCGCGGACGTGGCCGGGGCGTCCCACGCCGACGTCCGCGACCTGCTGCGGACGTGCACCGAGCTGATGCGGACGATCCAGTCCGTCCCGCAGGTCGTGGTCGCCCGGGTGCACGCCCTCGCGACGGCGGCGGGCTGCCAGCTCGCCGCGAGCTGCGACCTCGCGGTGGCGGCCGAGAGCGCCGGGTTCGCCGCGCCCGGCGGCAAGGGCGGCTGGTTCTGTCATACGCCGCTCGTCGCCATCGCCCACAACGTGGGGCGCAAGCGCGCCGCGGAGATGGCGCTGACCGGCGAGATCGTGGACGCCGCCACCGCCGCCGACTGGGGACTCGTCAACTACGCCGTTCCCGACGACGACCTCGACAAGGCCGTCCTCGATCTCCTCCAGCGCGCCACCCAGGGCAGCCCGCGCAGCAAGGCCCTCGGAAAGCAGGCCATGTACGCCCAGCTCGACCGCACCGAGGAGGACGCCTACGGCTACGCGATCGAGGTCATGGCCGCCTCCAGCCAGACGCCCGAGGCGCAGGAGGGTGTGCGCGCGTTCCTCGACAAGCGCCGCCCCGACTGGCCCGCCTGAAGGTCGCTCAGTCCCCGCGCGCCCGCCGGTCCAGCTCGTCGAGGAGGATCGGGACGCCCACCTCCAGCGTCTGAAGCCCGATCGTGCTCGCGATCTCCAGGACGCCGGCGATCTCGTCCGCGGTGGCGCCGTGCCGGACGGCGTTGCCGATGTGGACCTTCAGCCCGGCCGTGAACAGGTGCGTGGCCGAGGCGTCGATCGCGATGTAGATCAGCTCCTTCACCTTCGGCTCCAGCACGCCCGGGCTCCACGGGATCGCGGAGAACCGCAGGTAGGCCGCGAAGAACTCCGGCGCGTGGCGGAGTACATCCGCCCAGGCGGCGTCCCAGTAACCGCGCCGCCGGACGAACTCGGCCTTGATCTCCTCCCGGCGCCGTGCGGCGTCCGCGCCGTCCCGCCCGGTGTTCTCAGCGGGTGCCGGGAGATCGCTCAGCAGCGGAAAGCCGGTGCTCGCCGCGTGCACACCGAGGGTCGCGGCGAGCTGGAGGGTCTCCATGACCTCCTCGCGGGTCGCGCCGTTGTCGAGCGCGCCGCGCACGTGCCGCCGGATGCCGGGCTCGTGCAGGTGGGTGACCGCCGCGTCCACGGCCAGCGCCACCAGTTCCCGGGTCTTGGCGTCCAGCGCGGCCCGCCGCCGCGGAACGTCGGCCAGCGCGGCGGCGGCCGCGGAGAGTTCGGGGTCGACGTCGCCCGCGAGGAATCCCGCCGCGGGCCCCACCGGCGCGCTCACCGCCGTCCGACGAAGCCGAGGAACGGCAACGCCTTGGTCAGCAGGTAGTACTCACCGTGCGGCTTCGGCCACTGGGTGACGTTCCGCCCGGTCTCGGAGTGGTAGTAGTTCGTGCAGTTCGCCTCCATCGCGGACGCGTGCCGGGCGAGCTGCCGGTCGACCCACCGCACCCAGCGCTCCGCCGCGGCCGGACGGGTGTCGACCGCGCGCAGCCGCCGGCGCCGCATCCGGGCGACCAGCCGCGCCGCCACCTCCGCCTGCCGTTCCAGCTGCGCGATGATCGAGAAGCCGCCGTTGGTGTTGGGCCCGTACAGCATGAAGAAGTTGGGGTAGCCGGGGACGGTGATGCCGAGGAACGCCTTCGGGTCGTTCTTCCAGGTGTCGTGGATCGCGACGCCGCCGATCCCGCGCACGTCCAGCGACGCGAGGAAGTTCGTCGCTTGGAACCCGGTAGCCATCACGAGCGCGTCGATCTCGCGTTCGGTGCCCGTGGAGTCGACGATCCCCTTGGGCGTCATCCGCGTCACCGCGTGCGGAACGAGCTGGACGTTCGGCCGGTTGAGCGCGGGATAGAACCCGCTCGCCAGCACCGGGCGTTTGCATCCCCACGGGTAGTCGGGCGTCAGCCGCGCGCGCAGCTCCGGGTCGTCCACCGTCCTTTCGATGTACTCGCGGCATTGGCGCAGGTTCTGCTTCTGCCGCTTCCCGTGCAGGTCATAGCCCTTGAACGCGACGCGGAACCCGTAGAACAGGCGGGCCCGCCGGAACTTCTGCGCGATGGGTAGCCGCCGGAACACCTCGCGTTCGCGGGGGGTGAAGTCGCGCTCGCCCTTGGGCAGGATCCAGCCGGGCTGCCGCTGGAAGACATAGAGCCGCTCCACCTGTCCGGCGATGGCCGGGACGACCTGCGTCGCGGTGGAACCGGTGCCGACGACGGCGACGCGCTTTCCGGTCAGGTCGTGCTCGGGCTCCCAGCGCGCGGTGTGGAACTTCGGCCCCTCGAACTCCTCCAGGCCGGGCCAGTCCGGGTACCGGGGGTGGTTGAGCAGGCCGAGACAGCTGATCACCACGTCGAACGGCTCGGTCTCGCCGTTGTCCAGCCGCACGTCGTAGCGCGCCGCGTCCTCGTCCCAGATGGCCGCCTCGACGCCGACGCCGAACCGGCAGTGCCGCCGCAGGTCGAACCGGTCGAGCACGTGCTCGGCGTACTGCTGCAACTCCTGCTGCCCGGCGTGGGTGCGCGTCCAGTCGTAGGTGAGGAAGGAGAAGGAGTACGCGTGGGAGGGGATGTCCACCTCGCAGCCGGGATAGCGGTTGTCCCACCAGGTGCCGCCCGGTCCGTCCGACCGCTCGAAGATGGTGAAGCGCGTGATGCCCTTCTTCCGCAGTTTAACGCCGGTGGCGATACCGCCGAACCCGCAGCCCACTATCGCCACCCGCGGGCTCGTTTTCCGTGGCCCGTTCCCTTTCCGGCTCATCGGGACCTCACCAGCCTCATAGAGATATCAGCCTCCGCATGACCCGTACGCCGAATCGCAATGCCTCCACCGGGCAGCGCTCGTCCACGCCGTGGAACATCGCCGGATAGTCGTATTCGGGGGGCAGCAGCATCGGCGTGAATCCATAGGTCTCCATGCCGAGTGTGCGGAACCATTTGTTGTCGGTGCCGCCGCTGAACACGAAGGGCGCGACCTCGGCGCCGGGGCATTCCTGCCGCAGCGCCTCGGTGAGCAGTCCGAACCACTCCCCCTCGTGGTCGGACAGGACGGGCGGGCTGCGCCGCAGCAGCGACACCTCGGTGCCCTCGCCGTGACCGGAGGTGAGGTGCTCGTGCAGTTCCTCCTCGTGGCCCGGGACGAACCGGCAGTCGAACCGCGCCCACGCCTCCCCGGGGATAACGTTCTCCTTGTGGCCCGCTCCGACCCGCGTCACGTTGACGGTGCTGCGGATCCCGGCGGCGAGCATCCGCCCGAACGGGCCGGTCCGTGTCGCGAGGACGTCCGCGACGTCGGCGTCCTCGGTGACCGGGCGGCCCGCCAGCCGTGTGGCCAGCACGCGCATCGGCTCGGTGACCGTGTAGGGCCGCTCCGCCGACACCAGCCGCAGCGTCGTCTCCGCGAGCCGGGGGATCGGGTTGTCCCGCGCGATCATGCTGCCGTGCCCGGCGACGCCCCGCTCCCGCACCTCGTACCAGCGCAGGCCCTTGTCGGCGACCGAGACGGCGAAGACCGGCGGGCCGGACGGCGTCGGCACGTTGAAGCCGCCGACCTCGCCGATCGCCGCGCGGCACCCCTCGAACAGGTCCGCGTGCTCGGACACCAGGTGGCCGGCGCCGTGCCGCCCGCCGGTCTCCTCGTCGGCGAGGAACGCCAGCACCAGGTCGCGGCGCGGGCGGTGGCCCTCGGCCAGCTCGGCGCCGACCGCCGCGAGCGTCATCGCGACCGCGTTCTTCATGTCCACCGCGCCGCGGCCCCAGACGTGGCCGTCCGCGATGTCGCCGCCACGGGGGTGCCGGGTCCAGTCGGCGGGGTCGGCCGGGACCGTGTCGAGGTGCCCCTGGACGAGCAGGGCGGGCGCGTCCGGGTCGGTGCCCGTGATCCGCGCGACGACGTTGGAGCGTCCGGGCTCCGCCTCGATGATGCGCGGGTCCAGCCCCATGTCGGACAGCAGCACGGCGACGTACTCGGCGGCCTCCCGCTCCCGCCCGCCCGGGTTGCTGGTGTCGAACCTGATCAGGTCGGAGCAGATCTCCTCGACCGGCGCGGGCGGCTCAGCCATCGCTGTTCTCGTCCGCGTTCGCCGTGGAACCCAGCGTGAGGGCGGCGACGGCGTAGGTCCGCACGGCGGCGAGGTAGTCCTCGACGACCACGGACTCGTCGTCCCAGTAGCAGTCCATCGAGCCGGGCCCGTACGTGACGGCCCTGATGCCCGACTCCCAGAAGATCGGCGTGTCCGGCCAGGCCTGGTGGACGTCATAGGCGGCGGCGCGCCCGGTGCTGCGGCGGTGCGCCGCGGCGACGTCGGCCAGCAGGCTCTCCCCGTCGGGCACCTGGAGCGAGCTGCGCGGGTTCTTCAGGCATGTCGCCTCCAGCGCGACGTCCACGGGGAACTCCGCGAGCCGGTCGACGGCACGTTCCACGGCCGCGCGCACGTCGCGCAGGACGTCGTCCTGCGTCTGCGCGGGCGGGAAACGGAAGTCGAACGTGACGCCGCACAGCTCCGGGACGAGGTTGTGCGCCACCCCGCCGGAGATCTGCGCGACGTTGCAGATCTTCACGTCGGAGAGGACGCGGCCGTCCGCAGCGGTGATCGGCATCGCGAGAACCTCCCGCACGACCTCCGTCGCCCGCGCGACGGCGTTCACGCCGACGTCGAGCGCGGTGGTGTGGGCGGCGCGCCCGCGTACGTCCACGTTGACGTAGGCGATGCCGCGCTGCCCGGTGAGGACGCGCAGTTCACTCGGCTCGCAGTTGATCGCGTACGCGCCGCGGAGCCCGTCGCGCAGCGCCTGCCGGGTGCCCTCGCCGCCCTCGAAGTGGTTCGGGACGGCGAGGACCACGACGTCGCGCGGCAGCGGGACACCGGACCTGGCGAGCATCACCGCCGCCATCGTCATCGCGGCGGTCCCGGCCTTCATGTCCGCGACACCGACGCCGTAGATGCGCCCGTCGTCGATCTCGCCGCCGAAGGGGTCGCGCCGCCACGATTGCGACGGCGGATAGACCTCCATGTGGCCGTTGAAGATGAGGGCCTCGCCCACGCCGGCCGCACCCGCGTCGGCTCTGGCGAGCACGTTCGGCATGCCGTCGGTCCCCGAGTCGGGGAGCTCGACCGCGAGCCCGGCGTCGGCGAGCGAGGCGGCGAGGTGCTCCGCCGCGGTCGTCAGCGCGGGGCCGTCGCCCCACACGCTGGGAATGCGGAGAAAGTCATGGAGAAAGGCGACGATTTCCGGCTCGTGCTGATCGATGACATCGATCACACGTGCTGCATCGTCTTCCGTTCCCGCGGTTGCCTTGGTGTTCGTCCGTTCCATGGGGTGCGTCCGTTCCATGCGATTCCGTTCGAGCGTAGAAGCGTTTCCCTAGGTGCGTCTTGAGTGCGTCGGACCAAAGAATTCCGGGGACGACTATGGGGTTCGCACAGGCACCTATTCCGATGCGCGCCCCAGCTGTGGCCAAAGTCCGGACGGGCCGAACACCCGCTCGTGAAAGCGCTCCCCGATACGGCGGTATCCGTCCGCGTTCGGATGGAGCCCGTCATAGAGGTCGCCGGCGTCGGCGGGGCCGAACAGCGCGCGCCCGTCGAGGTAGGACAGCCGGGGGTCGCCGTCCGCGCGTACGGCGACGGCCTCCTCGATCAGCTCCCGCATCCGGACGAGGCTGAGCGCCGACGGCGACGTCTCCCCCTTCGCCACGTACCGTCCCGTGCCGTCCTGCACGGTGGGACCGGCGCGGTGCTCGGCCGTGGGGCAGAAGATCGGCGACACCACCAGGAGCGGCGTGTGCGGATGACCGTCGCGCACCGTGTCCAGAAAGCCGTGCAGGACGGGCCCGAACGTGCGGACCTTGAGCGAGTCGAGGTTCTGCACGTTGACGGCGACCTTGAGGGTGATGACATCGGCGGGCAGGTCGCGGATCGTCCGGGCGACGAAGGAATCGAGGTGGCAGTTCCCCGCGAACGCCAGTGACGTCAGGTCGAGGCCGGCGCTCCGCGCGACCCGGGCGGGCCAGGTCCGGGTCGGTCCGCCCGCCTCCGCGCAATGGCTGATGGAGCTGCCGTAGTGGACCCACCTGCGCCGCGGGAGCCGGCCGGGCGTGACTGTCCCATCGGCGCGCAGCCCCCGCAGCTCGACGATGGCCGCCTGGGGAAGCCACACCTCGACGTCCTTCCAGTCGGTGCCGAGCCCGTCGAACCGGATCGTCTCCGGGGCACCGGGCTCCGTCGCGACGACCGCGCCGGCCCGGACGACGCACAGGTCGCCGTGGCGCACCGGACGGGAGATCACCCGGGTCCCGTCGACGACCGCGTCGAACTCGACGGGGAACAGCGGGAAATAGGCGTTGCGGAACCGGGTCACGAAGACGTCCAGCTCCACCGTGTCGGCGTCGGTGCGCAGGACCAGCCGCACCCCGGCCGGTCGCGGGACCATCAGCCGCAGGTACGGGTCGGTGATCCTCGGCCGGGTCCAGGCGGGCAGCCGCCGCGGGACGAGCCCGGTGGCGGTGCGCTCGACGTCGAGCGCGCCCGCGAGGGTCACCGGGCCGCCGGGAAGGTCGAGGGTGTGCGGCACGGTGGGCGGCACGGTGCGCGGCTCTGGCATGGGCGGCTACTCCGTCCGGGTCGTGGCGGACGCGCGGCGCGGCTCCTCGGCGAGCCACCGCTCCAGCAGGTGGTCGTGCTCGCCGTGCGTGGGCGCCGGGCGGAACGCCTCGACCGTCCCCGTCGTGCGGACGCCGCCGGCGAGGGTGCGGAACCCGTCGGGCTCGTCGACGACCAGGCCGCGCGCCAGCGCGTGCGGGTGGGACAGTGCCTCGCGGACGCCGAGGACGGGGCCGCACGGCACACCGCCCTCGGTGAGCCGGTCGAGGGCCTGCTCGCGCGTCAGGTCCGCGAGCGCCGTCTCGACCTCGCGCCGCAGTTCCTCGCGGTGCCGGCCGCGGAGCGCGTCGCTGGCGTACCGCTCGTCGGTCAGCCAGTGCGGGCGGTCGAGGACGGTCGCCAGCCGCGTGAACAGCGCGTCCCCGGCGACGGCGATGGCGACCGGCCCGTCCTTGGCGGCGAACGTGCCGTAGGGCGCGCTGATGGCGTGCTGGCTGCCGGTCGGCCGCACGTCCTCGTCAGTGTGCAGCGCCCGCATCGCGACGGACTCCAGCACCGAGACCAGCCCGTCGAACATGGAGACGTCGATGTGCTGGCCGCGGCCGGTCGTCTCGCGCTGGCGCAGCGCCGACAGCACGGCCACCACCGCGTACAGGGCGGGCACGACGTCGCCGATGCTGACGCCGACGCGCACGCCCGGCCCGCCGTCCGGCCCGGTCACCGACATCAGGCCGGACATCGCCTGCACGATGAGGTCGTAGGCGGCGCGGTCGGCCAGCGGCCCGGTCCGGCCGAACCCGCTGATGCTGACCGCGACCAGGCCCGGGTTCAGTCGCAGCAGTTCCGCGGGCGGGAACCCGAGCCGGTCGAGGACGCCGGGCCGGAAGTTCTCGACGAGGACGTCGGACCGGGCGACGAGCCCCGCGAGGCGATCGCGTCCGGCCGGGTCCTTCAGGTCCAGGACGACGCCGAGCTTGTTGCGGTTCAGGTGCCGGTAGAAGGTGCTCTCACCGCCGGTGAACGGCCCGAAGTGGCGGCCGTCGTCGCCGGCCGGCGACTCCACCTTGATGACCTCGGCGCCGAGGTCGGCGAGCATCCGCGTGCACAGCGGGCCGGACAGGATCCGGCTCAGGTCCAGGACGCGGACGCCCTCCAGCGCTGGCCGCTCCGCAGGGCTCGGGGGCTCGGGTCCGCTCACCCGAACCACCGCAGCCCGCTGTCGCGGACGGCGTCGGCCGCGGCGGTGTACCCGGCGTCGGCGTAGCGCATGATCCCGATGCCGGTGTCGGCGGTGAGCGCGGAGGTGATCCGCTCGGCGGCGGCCTGCGTGCCGTCCGCGACGAGGGTCACGCCGGCGCTCTGCATGTATCCGGCGTATCCGCCGCCACCGGCGTGGATCGCGACGAGGTCGGCGCCCGAACCGGCGGTGAGCAGCGCGTTCAGCAGCGGCCAGTCGGAGACCGCGTCGGAGCCGTCCGGCATGTTCTCGGTCTCGCGCAGCGGCTGCGAGACCCCGCCCGCGTCGAGGTGGTCGCGGGTGAAGGCGACCGGCCCGCGCAGCTCGCCCCGCCCGACGGCCTCGTTCACCAGCAGCGCGAGCCTGGCCCGCTCGCCGTGCGCCAGCCAGGAGATGCGCGAGGGCAGCCCGGCCTGCCGCACGTGCTCGCGCGCCACCGGGATCCAGCGCTGGACGAGCGGGTTGCCGGGGAACTCCTCGACGACCATCGCGTCGATGAGGTCGATGTCGGCCTGCTCGCCGGACGTGGCCACCCACCGGAACGGCCCGAGCCCGCGGCAGAACAGCGGCCGGATGTAGCGCTCGATGAAGATCGGGATGCGGAAGGCGTCGACGCCGTTCTCGGCGGCCTGGGCGCGCAGGTTGTTGCCGTACTCGAAGACGACGGCGCCGTCGTCCTGCCAGGCGAGCATGCACTCCACGTGGGTGGCGATGGACGCGCGGGCCAGGCGGCCCAGCTCGCCGGGGTCGCTCTCGCGCAGTGCGGCGGCCTCCGCGGGTGACATCCCGGCCGGGACGTAGCCGTACAGCAGGTCGTGCGCGGACGTCTGGTCAGTGACGACGTCCGGGACGAGGCCGCGGGAGCGCAGTTCGGGGAGGACCTCCGCGGCGTTGCCCAGCAACCCGATCGAGCCGGGCTCGCCCGCCCTGGCGCGCTCGCGCGCCCACGCGACGGCCTCGTCGATCGACTCGGTGCCGCGTTCGAGGTAGCCGCTGTCGATCCGGCGGGCGATCCGGCCCTCGTCGACCTCCACGCACAGCGCGACGCCGCCCGCCATCACGGTGGCCAGTGGCTGGGCGCCGCCCATGCCGCCGAGGCCGGCCGTCACCACGAGCCGCCCGGCCAGGTCGCCGCCGAAGTGCTCGTCGGCCACGGCCGTGAACGTCTGGTAGGTGCCCTGCACGATGCCCTGCGAGCCGATGTACTGCCAGTCGCCCGCGGTGTAGCCGCCCCAGGCGATCAGTCCGCGCCGTTCCAGTTCGTAGAAGTGCTCGCCGGTGGCCCAGCGCCCGATCAGGTTGCTGTTGGCCATGACCACTAGCGGCGCCCGAGTGCCGGTGGGGAACACCCCGATCGGCTTGCCGGACTGGATGACGAGGGTCTCGTGCTCCTCCATCTCCGACAACGCCTCGATGATCTTCTCCAGCGCGGCGTGGTTTCGCGCGACCTTGGCCAGCCCCGCGTACACGATCAGCTCGTCGGGCCGCTCCGCGTGCGCGAGGGTGTTCTCAAGCATCCTCAGCAGCGTCTCCTGGCGCTGGCCCCGGCATCGCAGGCTCCTGCCCTGCCCCTGCCCCTGCCCTGCGACGTCCATCATCACCATGCCGGTCTCCTTCTGCTCCGCTGCGGGCGAGCGCTCCTGCCACGCCCGCCTCACCGACGTCGCGCCAGAACGACAGGCACGCCGCCTCGATCCGGACGCCCAGGACGAGCGGCGCCACTCGCTTCTCCAGGTCCGGGACGATGGCAAGCCGCTCCAGCGTCTTCTGGAACTCCTCCAGCCGCTCCTGGTGGTAGCGGACCTGCGTCTCGGCGAGCCGCGGCACGGTCGTGTCGTCGCCCAGCTCGCTGAAGAACAGCTTCAGCTCCGCCTCGTTGCGCACCTGGAAGACCTCGGTGCCGGGATCGCCGAGCCACTCGCGCAGGGCCTCCCGCCCGAGCGGCGTGAGCGAGTACGTCCGGCGTCGCCGCCCCTCGGTCTCCGCCGATTCCTCCAGCAGGCCGGCCTCCGCCAGCCTCTTGGGCTCGACGTAGAGCTGGCTGTGCGGGAACGGCCAGAAATAGCCGATCGAGCGCTCGACCGCCCGCTTGAGCTGGTACGACGAGCTGGGTCCGCGCAGCCCGATCAGCCCGAGAACGAGGTAGGAGCTGGACGAGAGGTTGATCGTCATATTCCGAACTGTACCATCCATTATGGACGGTCATGGGACACGGTCCTTCCACGGACGCCTTCCACCGCCGGCGCGCTCTCGGGGTCGTCTCAGCTCAGCAGCCGCTGGCGGCCGGCCCGGCGCTTCATCGGCGCGAGGGCGGTCAGGTCGATCTCGATCAGGTAGGGGCCCGGCCCGGTCACCGAACGGGCGAACGCGCGGTCGAACGCGGCGGCGCCGGACACCTTCTCGCCGGGCACGCCCATCGCCTCCGCGAGCGCCACGAAGTCGGGCGTGTGCAGGTCCACGTCGTTGCGCGCGCCGTCGAAGGTGGCGGACTGCACGTCGCGCAGCACGCCATAACCCCGGTCGTTGAACACGCAGACCGTCACCGGCGCCTGGACCTGGACGAGCGCCGCCAGCTCGCCGATCGACAGCATGATGCCGCCGTCGCCGTGGACGACCACGGTGCGCTCCCCGCTGCCCACGGCGGCGCCGAGCGCCAGCGGCAGCCCCGGCCCGATCGCGGCGGAGGCCGGGTGCAGCGACGTGCGCGCCGCCAGGATCGGCAGCAGCCGGTCGCCCCAGGCGTAGGCGGGCACGGTCGAGTCGCGGACGACCACGCCCTCCCGCGGCAGCGACCGGCGGATGGACTCCACGAGCGCGCGGTGGTCCGGGCCGAGCGCCTCCAGCGAGGTCTCCCGCGTCTCGGCGGCGGCGCGCCGTCCGGCCGCCGTCCATCCGGGGTCCGCGGCGCTCGTGACGACCCGCGCGTCCAGCGCGCGCAGCGTCTCGCGGGCGTCGCCGTGCAGCGCGATCTCCGGCGGGTACGTCCGCCCGAACACGCTCGCGTCGGCGTCGGCGTGGATCAGCTTTCCGCCGATCCGCAGCCGCCACTGGTCGGTGGTATACATCTGGAAGCGGGCGCCCACGGCGAGGACCACGTCGGCCTCCTCGACGATCCCGCGCAGCGGCGGCGTGGTGACCAGCGGGCCGAGGCAGAGCGGGTGGTCCTCGGGCAGGGCGCCGCGTCCCTGCACGGAGGTGACCACCGGGATCTCCAGCCGGTCGACGAGCCGGCGCAGTTCGGGCCAGGCGCCGGCGCTCAGCACACCGCCCCCGGCCCAGAGCAGCGGACGGGCGGCGCCCGCGAGCAGATCGGCCGCGGCGCGGACGCGATCCTCGGGCGGCGCCGGACGCGGGACGGGGACGGGGTCCGGCACCGTCAGGGTCGCGGGCACCCGGGCGTACTGCAGGTCGATGGGGATCTCCACCGCCGTGGGCCGCGGCGGCCCGGTCCCGGCGGCGCGACCGGCCGCGACGACGGTCTCGCCGGCGTCCTCGGCGCGGCGCACCGTCCACGCCTCGCGGGTGAGGGTGCGCAGCATCGCGAGCTGCTGCTCCGCCTCGTGCAGGTAGCCCTTGGACCGGCCGTAGTAGCGGGTCTCGATCTGGCCGGTGAGGAGCAGGACGGGCGAGCCCGCGAACTGCGCCTCGAACAGCCCGCCCATCGTGTTGGCGGTGCCCGGCCCCGTCGAGGCCAGCGCGACGCCGAGCCGGCCGGTGGCGCGGGCGTAGCCGTCCGCCGCGTGTACCGCCGCCTGCTCGTGCCGCACGTTGACGACGGTGATGCCCCCGAGGCGGCGGATCGCGTCGAGGATCGGCAGGTTGTGCACGCTGGCGATGCCGAAGACGTGCTCGACGCCGAGGGCCCGCAGCGCCTCGGCGACCAGGTCGCCGCCGGTCCGTCCACTCTCGCCGCCGGGGCCGGTGTCGTGGCCGCGAGCGGTGTCGTCGCTCCGGGCGGTCATCGGGCGGTCGCCGTCCGCCGCTGGATCGCCTTCAGCTCGGTGAACTGCGCGATGCCGTGCGCCCCCAGTTCGCGCCCGTACCCGGACTGCTTGTAGCCGCCGAACGGCGCGAGCCCGTTGAACGGCGCACCGTTGATCTCGATGCTGCCGGCCTCCATCCGCTCGGCGACCCGCAGCGCATGCTCCTCGTCGGCCGACCAGACCGCGCCGGCCAGCCCGTACTGGGTGCCGTTCGCGATGGAGACCGCCTCGTCCTCGCCGACGTAGGGGATCACCGCGAGGACCGGCCCGAAGACCTCCTGCTGGGCGAGCACGATGCGCGGGTCGGAGACGGCGAACGCGGCCGGCCCGGTGAAGAACCCGGCCCGCGGCAGTTCCTCCGGCGGGTACGCCCAGATCGTCCGGGCGCCGTCGACGAGCGCGCGTTCCAGGTGGTCGTTCACGCGGTGCCGCTGGTTCGCGCTGGCCAGCGGCCCGATGTCGGCGTCGGGGTCGCCGGACGGACCGACGCGGTACCCCGACATCGCGAGGGCCACCAGGCCCTCGGCGTCCGCCATCGCCTCGAAGGGCACCAGCAGCCTGGTCAACGCGGTGCAGGTCTGCCCGGTGTTGATCGACACGGTGCGCACGCACCGCTCGACAGCCGCCTGGAGGTCGCCGTCCGGGAGCACGATCGCCGCCGATTTGCCCCCGAGCTCCAGCGTCACCCGCTTGATGGACGCGGCGGCCAGCTCGGCGACCCGGCGCCCGGCGCGGGTCGAGCCGGTCAGCGACACCATCGCGGTGCCGGGATGGCGGGCCATGTACTCCCCGACGTGCAGGCCGTTGCCGAACAGGAGGTTGAGCGCACCGGGCGGGGCACCCGCCGCGTGTACCGCCTCCGCGAGAACGAACGCGTCCAGCGGGGTGATCTCGCTGGGCTTGAGCACGACCGGGCAACCCGCGGCGAGAGCCGGGCCGATCTTCGCGGCGGTCTGCAGCAGCGGGAAATTCCACGGGGTCATCGCGGCCACCACACCGACCGGCTCGCGGAGCACGTCGGAGCCGCCGAGCCGCTCGCTGAAGGCCACGTCTGCGACCGCCCGCGCGGTGTTGCGGAACGTTCCGATCGCGGTCCGCACCTGGTAGTCGGCACAGTACTTGCGCGGCATCCCCATCTCGCTGGAGATCAGCTCGGCGAGCCCGCCGGCCCGCGCCTCCAACTCGTCCGCGATGCGCCCGAGCAGTGCCGCACGCTCCCCCGGCGGCATGTCCCGCAGGACGGGCCGGGCGCGGCCGGCGGCCTCGATGGCCGCGTCCATGTCGCCGGTGGACGACTCGCGGACCGTGGCGACGCACTGCCCGGTCGAGGGGTCGATGACCGCGATGACGTCATCGCCATTGTTCTCGACCCACTGCCCGTCGATGTATGTGTCCGCACGATGGTCCATGTCGCTCCGCTCACCAGTCCTGGGCGATGGGATTCGAAGCCTAGGATCAACCGGCGAATACCTGATCGGCCTGTGCCACCAAAGAATCCGGGCGGCCATTATGGGCACGGCACAGGACGTTCGGCATTGAGCCGCCACGGGTCAGCCGAACACTGGTCAGCCAACTCCGGTCAGGCGAACAACCGCGCCCGCAGATCCGTGCGCGCCTCTTCCCTGTCCCGGCGCATCTGAATCGCGTCGTAGGCCATCAGCGCGACATTGAGGTCGCCGATGTCGGTGATGCGGCGCATATCGCGTCCGGTCAGCGTGGCGATCTGCCGCAGCCGGTAGGCGACCGTGTTGGGATGGACGACGAGTTCCTCCGCGGTCCGCTGCAGCGCCATATCGCAGGCGATGTAGACGCGCAGGGTGTCGAGCAGGTGCGGTTTCTCGACCAGCTGCCCGATCCGGGTCTCGATGAGCCGTTTCGACACCCACCGGTTGTGCGCCAGCAGAACCTCCAGGATGACGTCGGTGCACTGGGTGACCTGCCCGCGCTGGTCGCGGTAGATGCTGATCTCCAGCGCCGACAGTGCCTGCCGGCAGCTGTGGCCGGCGGCGGGCAGGGACCCGCCCGGCTCCCCCGCCGACACGAACAGCGCCCGGCCCGGCTCGTCGTCCAGCATCCGGGTGAGCAGGTCGACCAGGCCGGGTCCCTCGCGGTCGATGGGCACCAGCGCCAGCAGCAGGCCACGGCGCTCGCGGATGAGGATCTCGCGGCGCGGGTCGTGCCGCCACAGCACCTCCATGATCCGCCGCCGGGCCCGCATCCACTGCTGCGCGGTCGGCGCCGGGTCGTGGTAGGCGGCGACGGCACGGAACCGCTGGTGGGGGTTGATGTTGAGCATCCGGGCCTGGTCGTTGACGGTGCTGGCGTCGACGGCGGGCCCCGCGATCAGGCAGCTGAGCAGGTCGGTGCCCACCCGCGCCTGCCAGCCGGCGAGCTCGTTGTAGGTGCTGGTGAACGACTCCAGCTCGCGGGTGCAGAGCACGTCGAACAGTTCGGCGAGCCTGCCGAGCACCGCGCGGATCTCGTCCATCCCGGCGGCGGCGTGGCCGAGCACGTGGTCGGCCACGACCCGTTCCAGCAGCCGCAGCCACTCGACCGCCTCGGCGACGGGTCTGCCCTGGAGGGCGACGCGGGCGCCGCGGCCGGCGGGCAGGTCGGCGCCCGTCCCGCGGTCGGCGAGGCCGTCGGCGCACAGGCCGATGACGCGGACCGCCATGTCGAACGCCTCGACCGGCGCCTGCCGGTCTACCGAACCCGATTCTGTGGACGTGACGTACTGGCGGACGAACTCGTTGGCGAGCGTGGTCGACGCGGATTCCAGGTCGCGGGCCACGGCTGTCATGTGGTCGGAGATGGTGGCGGACGTATCGGATGGTGCCATGATCACCCTCCAGAAGGCCGGGTCGTGGAGAACTGCATCACCCTCCGGACCCAGGTCGTGGACATGTACCACGCGATGTCATCCCACGTCAACGGCGTGTGAGGGGACGCGGGTCGCGGCGGGCACCGGGCCGTTCCGGCGAACTGTGTGCCCGGCACAGGGGGCCCCAGGGAGTTTTGTGATCGGGCCCTCATGACATTGAGCACGCCTAAACGTTGACTGTGTCGACATGCGGCGTGGGCCCTCCCGGCCCCGATGGAACCGCGTGTCGCCCGTTCCGAGTGGACGGAGGAACGGGTGCACGGAAGAACAGTGCTCGGAAGAACAGTGCACGCAGAGCAGGGCACGCAAGAGCAGGGGACGGTGAGCCATGACAGCGCGTACCACCGTCACGAGACGGCCCCCGGGCGGTGATCTCCGCCCGGAGAAGGTCGCGCCGAGAAGGCGCACCCGGCGTCCGGACTTCGTGACGATGGCGCTCGGGCTGCCGGTCGCCTTCATGGCGATCGTCTATGCCTACCCGGTCGGCGCGATGCTGCTGAAAAGCATCACCGAGCCCAAACCCGGCTTTGGAAATTTCACCAGGGCGGCCACCGACGGCGCGATCTGGGAAGTGCTGTGGATAACCGTTCGGCTGTCCTTGGAGGTGGCCGTCCTCACCGTTGTCCTCGGCTTTCCGGTGGCCTATTTCCTGGCCCGAACCTCACCACGCCGGGCACGTTTCCTGGCCCTTCTCGTCGTCATCCCGTTCTGGACGAGCATTCTCGTGCGGTCGTTCTCCTGGATCGTGCTGCTCGGCGACAATGGGCTGGTGACGCGGCTGCTGGAGCCGCTGACCGGGAACTCGCAAGGGCTGCTCTACAGCGAGAGCGCGGTGGTCATCGCGATGACGCACATCCTGCTGCCCTTCCCCATCCTCATCATCAAGGGGACGCTGGATCAGATCGACGCCTCGCTGCCCCGGGCGGCGCGGTCCCTGGGGGCCGGGCCGCTGCGCGCGTTCGCGCTGGTCTACCTGCCGCTGGCCGTACCGGCGATCGTCAGCAGCGGCATGCTCGTCTTCATCATCGGGCTCGGCTTCTACGTCACGCCCGCGCTGGTCGGGGGCCCGAAGCAGAGCACGATCGCCGTGGTCATCGCCCAGAGCGTCCAGGTGAACTTCGACTGGGGGCTGGCGGCGACGCTGGCGACGATGCTCCTGCTGCTGGCGACCGCGCTGACGCTGATCGTGCGGAAGCTGACCAAGGTGAAGGGGCTGGTGTCGCTGTGAGCGCGACGGACGTGGGCGCGGTCGGCGCGCCGGCGCGGGCCCGTCCGGCGCCCCCGAGGCGGCGCCGGAAGCGGCTGCCGGCGACACCGATGGAACGCGCGCTGCACTGGGCCCTGGTGGGCGTGGTGACGCTGGTCTTCGCGTTCCTCGTGATCCCGATCCTGATCGTGATCCTGGAGTCGTTCAACAGCGCCGACTACCTGTCGTTCCCGCCGGAGGGCTGGTCGCTGACCCACTACCGGCGGTTCTTCGCCGACTCGGCGTGGGTGGACGCGACGCTGCTCAGCGCGAGGATCGCGCTGCTGGCCGCGGCCATCGCGACCGTGGTCGGCACCGTGGCCGCGTGGGGCCTGGCCCGCAGCACCAGCCGGGGCAAGGGGCTGGTCTTCGCGCTGCTGTACTCACCGCTGGTGATCCCGATCATCGTGCTGGCGATGAGCTACTACTTCACCTTCGCCGACTACCGGCTGATCGGGCAGTGGCAGATGGTCGCGATCGCGTACTCGGTGATGGGCATCCCGTACGTCCTGGTGTCGGTGTCGAGCGCCCTCCAGCAGTTCGACCCCGAACTGGAGAACGCGGCACGCACGCTCGGCGCCGGGCTGCCCCGGACGCTGCTGCAGATCACGTTGCCGTCGCTGACCTCGGCGATCTCGGCCGGCGCGCTGTTCGCCTTCGTGATCGCCTTCGACGAGGCGGTCATCATCCTCTTCGTGGCCGGCAACGACTCGGTCACCCTCGCGCGCAAGCTGTGGGACAGCGTGCGCTACGACCTCACGCCCACGCTCGCGGTCGCGGGCACGATCCTCATCGCCGTCTGCGTCGGGCTGTTCGTCCTCTCCGAACTGATCAAGATTCTCCGCGAACGGCGGGAGCGCCGATGACCGAGCAAGGACGCGCCGGGCTCCGCGCGCCGGTGGCCGACGAGCGGCCGACCGGGCCGGACCCCGACGCCGGGACCGACCAGGTGGTCTTCCAGGGCGTGCACAAGTGGTACGGCGACTCGCCGGCCGTGCACGACTTCAACCTCGCCATCCGCAAGGGCGAGTTCGTGACCCTGCTGGGGCCGAGCGGCTCGGGCAAGACCACCAGCCTGCGCATCCTCGCGGGCCTGGAGTCGGCGACCGCCGGCGAGGTCTTCCTGGCGGGACGCGCGGTCACCGACGAGGTACCGGAGAAGCGCAACATCGGGCTGGTGTTCCAGAACTACGCGCTCTTCCCGCACATGACCGTTGCGCAGAACATCGCGTTCCCGCTGCGGATGCGCCGGATGAAGAAGCCCGAGGCGCTGCAAGAGATCGAGCGGGTGCTGACGATGACGCAGCTCACGCCGTTCCGGGACCGCTACCCGCGGCAGCTCTCCGGGGGCCAGCAGCAGCGGGTGGCGCTCGCGCGGGCGTTCGTGTTCGACCCGAGCGTGCTGCTGATGGACGAGCCGCTCGGCGCCCTCGACCGCAACCTGCGCGACCATATGCGCCTGGAGCTGAAGTCGCTCCAGCAGCGGATCGGCGCGACCGTCCTGTACGTCACCCACGACCAGGACGAGGCCCTGGCGCTGTCGGACCGGATCGGCGTCATGCACCAGGGCGTCCTCCAGCAGACCGCGCCGCCGGACGAGCTGTACGAGGAGCCGGTGAACTCGTTCGTCGCGCGGTTCCTCGGCCAGTCGATCTGCCTGCCCGCCACGTGCGTGGAGAAGGGCCGGCACACCATCGTGGAAGTGGAGGGGATGGCCGGGCGCGTCCTGGTCGACAAGGACAACGACTGCTCGGCGGACGCGAGCGGCGAGTTCATGATCCGTCCGGAGCGGCTCCGGATCGGCGCGGACCGTCCGGACGCGGCGGAGCGGAACGCGGTGCGCTGCTCGGTCGTCGCGCAGGTGTATCTCGGCCCCCAGATCGAGGTGCACCTGCGGACCGACGAGGGCGCCGAGTTGCAGATCATGACGCCGTCCGAGGCCAGGGCCGAGTTCGCGGCGGGCACGTCGCACTGGCTGAGCTGGACCCCGGGCGACTGCCGCTTCCTCGCCCGGGTGGACTGAGACGGCCCACATGAACTGAGACGTCCGCGTGAACTGAGACGGCGGCCCCGGACCCGGAGCCGTACCCCTCCCCCCGCCACGACCTCTGTTCGTCATGCCCTGATTCGCACCGAAAGGCGCGGTCCCGACAAGCGAAGGCACGGAAAGGCGAAGTCATGGAACTGCCGGCACTCACGTGCTGCACCTGGCACATGGACGGCGACGTCGGTGTGCTCACCCTGAACCGGCCGGATCGGCTCAACGCCATCGCCAACCGCGACATCGACGAACTGGACCGCGTCATCATGCGGGCGGGCAAGGATCCCGGCGTCCGGGCCCTGGTGATCACCGGGGCGGGGCGCGGGTTCTGCTCCGGCGCGGACGTCAAGGAGTGGGCCGCCCGCACCGACGCCGACGAGGAGTCGTGGCCGGCCAAGATGCACCGTACGATCGCGCGGCTGTACTGGCTCCCCAAGCCGGTGGTGGCGGCGGTGAACGGGGTCGCGGCAGGGTCGGGCTTCGACATCGCGCTGACCGCCGACATGCGGTTCGGCTCGACGACCGCCCGGTTCGGGCAGGTCTACGCGCAGCGGGGCATCTGCCCCGACGCCGGCGGCTCCTACCTGCTGCCCCGGATCGTCGGCGAGACCCGCGCGGCCGAGCTGATCTACACCGGCCGCATCATCGACGCGGACGAGGCGCTGCGCATCGGCGTGGTGAGCGAGGTCGTGCCGGCGGAGAGGCTGATGGACCGCGCGCTGGACCAGGCGCGGATCTTCGCCGCCGGCCCCACCGTCGCGATCGGTGAGGCCAAGCAGAACATCCGGCTGGGCCACGGCATCGGCATCGAGGAGGCGCTGCGCAACGAGCAGCGTGGCGCGCGCATCTGCGTGAGCACCCAGGACAAGGCCGAGGGCCTGGCGGCGGCGATCGAGAAGCGCCGTCCCGTCTTCGTGGGGCGATGATGACCGGGCAGACGAACGGGCAAACGAACGGGCAGACGGGCGCACGGACCGGCGGACACCGGCTCGACCGGCTGTTCCGGCCGGCCAGCGTCGCGGTCGTCGGCGCCTCCCCCAAGGGCGGGTACGGGCTGCGGACGCTGCGGAACACGCGCGGCGCCGGGTTCGGCGGGCGCCTGTACGCCGTCCATCCGTCCCGCGCCGAGGTCGACGGTGTGCGCGCCTACCCGTCGCTGAGCGACCTGCCCGAGGTGCCCGACGCGGTGGCCGCCGCGATTCCGGCGCCGGGCATCCCGGCGCTCGTGGCGGAGGCGGCCGGCCTCGGCGCGGGCTCCATGGTGGTGTTCGGCGCCGGATTCGGGGAACGGGACGCGGCCGGGCGCCGCCTCCAGGACGAGATGGTCGCCGCCGCCGGCGGTCGCCTGCCGTTGATCGGGCCGAACTGCCTGGGCGTGGCCAGCTTCCGCGGCCGCGCCGCCCTCTGGGGCATCGAGCTGCCCCTGCTGCACGCGGAGGCCGAGGGGGTCGTGGCGCTCGCGGCGCAGAGCGGCAACATGGCCCTGACCACGATGCTCTCCGGACGGCTCCCGTCGGTCGCCTACGGGGTGTCCGCCGGCAACCAGGCCGTCCTCGACCTGTCGGACTGCCTGGAGTACTTCCTCACCGACCCCGGCGTTCGGGTCGTGTGCCTCATCATGGAGGGCCTGTCCGACCTCACCCGGTTCCGTGTCCTGGCAGAGCGGGCGGCGGCGCGCGACGTCGCGGTCGTCGTGCTCAAGGTGGGGCGCTCGGCCGGCGGCGAGGCCGCGACCATCGCGCACACCGGCACGCTGGCCGGGCGGGACGCCTCCTACGAGGCGCTGTTCCGGCAGACCGGTGTGTACCGCGCCGACGACCTCGACGAGCTGGTGGCGCTGTGCTCCCTGCTGGCCGCGCCCCGCAGGCCGCGCGGCGGCTCGGCCGGCGTCTTCGCCAGCTCGGGCGGCGAGTGCGGGCTGGTCGCCGATCTCGCGGAGGCCACCGGGGTGCGTCTGGCGACCCTCGACACCGCCGCCGAGGACATGCTGTCCGCCGTGCTGCCGCCGTCCATGGCGGTGCGCAATCCGCTGGACCTCGGCGCGAGCGCGTGGGGGGACCGGGACGTCTACCGCGCCGCCGCGCTCGCGATGGGCGAGAGCCCGCAGGTCGACGTCGTCGCCTTCGCGGGCGACGCGCCCACCCACTCCGAGCCGCTGGACGAGGTCGGCTGGCCGCAGATGGTCGAGGGCGCGGGCGAGGCCGCCGCGTCACTGGACGTGCCGGTCGTGCTCATGACGACGACCACCGACGTGACGCCGGGGTTGACCGCGCTCGCCCGGCGGAACGGTGTCGTCCTGCTCGCCGGGGTGCGGCCGGCGCTGCGGGCCATCGCGCTGGCCGGCGCACCGCGTCCGCCGGCACGTCCCGCGTCGGCGGCCGGCACCCCGTCCGCCGACCCGGAACGGCGCCGCCGGGCGGCCGAAATGCTGGGCCCGCCCGGCTCGGCGCCGCGGGCGCTGTCGGAACTCCAGGCCAAACGCCTGCTGTCGCTGTACGGGGTGACGTCGCCGGCCGGCGAGGTCGCGACGGACGCCGACGCCGCCGCCGCGGTCGCCGACCGGATCGGCTACCCCGTGGTGTGCAAGCTCCACGCGCCCGGCATCGCCCACAAATCCGACATCGGCGGCGTGGAGATCGGGCTGGACGGCGAGGAGGCGCTGCGCGGCGCCTTCCACCGGATCATGCGCCGCTGCGCGGCCGCCCTCGACGGCCTCGCCGACCGGGACGGGAACCGGCCGCCGCCCGGAGTACTCGTCGAGCGGATGGCCGGTCCGGGCACCGAGCTGATCGTCGGCGGCCGCAACGACGCCGCCGGTTCGCTGGTGGTCATCGGCGCCGGCGGCGTGCTCACCGAACTGCTCGGGGACTCGGCGGCCCTGCTCTGGCCGTTCGGCCGCGAGGACGTGCTGGCCGCGCTCGGGCGGTTGCGGATCGGCGCGCTCCTCAACGGCTACCGGGGGGCGCCGGCGGGCGACACCGAGGCGCTGGCCGAGACGGCGGTGCAGGTGGGACGGCTGCTGGCCGAACTTCCCGAGGTCGCCGAGATCGATGTCAACCCGCTGCTGTGCGGACCCAAGGGCGGGGGATGCCTGGCGCTGGACGCGCTCGTCGTCTCCGCCGGGCCGGACGGCGGTTCCGAACAGACCCGGAAAGGACGGCAGGACTGATGGACTTCACGATCCCCGACCACCTCGTGGAGTTCCGCGAGACGGTCCGCAGGTTCACCGAGACGGAACTCATCCCGCACGAGGACTACGTCGAGGAGCACGACGGGCTGCCGGAGGAGGTCGAGCGCCGGATCAGGGAGCGGTCCCACGCCATCGGGCTGAACTCGATGGGCATGCCCGAGGAGGTCGGCGGGGCGGGCATGGACGTGCTCTCCCAGGTCCTGGTGACCGAGGAGCTGTTCCGCGCGCTCGGCGGCGTCGCCGAGGCCGTCCCGACGACGCCCAGCGTGCTGCTGGCCTGCGCGGGCGAGCAGCGCGAGCGGTTTCTCATCCCCTGCGTCCGCGGCGACCTCCAGTGGTGCTTCGCGCTGACGGAGCCGGACACCGGCTCGGACGCGGCGGGCATCACCACCCGCGCCGAACTCCGGGACGGATCGTGGGTGATCAACGGCCGCAAGCGGTTCATCAGCCACGCCGACTCGGCGGACTTCGCCATCGTCTTCGCGCTCACCCACCCCGACCGCGAACAGGACCGGATCACCGCTTTCCTGGTGGAGAAGGGCACGCCCGGGTTCTCCGTCGGCCAGCTCCACAAGACGATGGGCCACCGCGGCTACCGGCAGGCCGAGCTGGTCTTCGACGACTGCGCCGTCCCGGAGGCGAACGTGCTGGGCGAGCCGGGGCGGGGCTTCGGCATCGCGCACGGCGGGCTGAGCAGCGGGCGGATCATGACCGCCGCCCGGTGCCTCGGCCCGATGGCCCGGCTCATCGACGACGGTGTCGAGTGGGCCAAGCAGCGCGTGCAGTTCGGCCGTCCGATCGCCGAGTACCAGGCGATCCAGTTCATGCTCGCCGACTGCGCCACCGACCTGCACGCCGCACGCCTGATGACCTACAACGCGGCCTGGGCCGCCGACCAGGGCGAGGCGCCGAAGGCGGTGCACGCCAAGGCGTCGGCCGCGAAGCTGTTCGCCAGCGAAGCGCTCGGCCGGGTCGCCGACCGGGTGCTGCAGATCTTCGGCGGCACCGGCTACATGAACGAGACCTTCGTCGAGCGCGCCTACCGCAACGCGCGGATCGAGCGCATCTGGGAGGGCACCTCCGAGATCCAGCGCATCATCATCGCCCGCAACCTGCTCAAACGCGGCATGTTCTCCTGACCCGCCCCCTGATCCGGTCACCACCCCGAGGTCACCACCACCCGATCCCCGCGCCCACCCCACGAAGGACGACCGACCATGAAGATCTCCGGCAGTCACCAAGGTCCCTCACTCTCCCGCCGCGGCGTCCTCAAGGGCGGCGCCCTGCTCGCGGGCGGTCTCGCCGCAGCGCCGGTGCTCGGCGCCTGCGGCGGCGGCTCCTCCGGCGGCGGCGGCAGCAAGCGCGTCGTGGTCGCCGACTGGGGCGGCGCGCTCGTCGAGGCAGAGAAGAAGTACATCTTCGAGCCGTTCAGTAAGGAGACCGGCATCGAGGTCGTCGTGGCGGGCCCGCCGACCGGCGCCAAGATCAAGGCGATGGTCGACACCGGCAACATCGAATGGGACCTCATCGCCGGCGGGCCGGGCACCGTCCTGCCGATCGGACGCAACTACTTCGAGCCGCTGCCCGACTCGCTGCTCAACATCCCCGGCATCGACCCGTCCTACGTGGACAAGAACTGGCTCACCTACTACCTGTTCTCGGTCGTCATGGCCTGGAACACCTCGGTGCTCGGCGCCGGGAAGAAGCTGACGGGGTGGGCCGACTTCTGGGACACCCAGAAGTTCCCGGGACGGCGGTCGCTGCGCGGCGCCGACAACGGCGTCCCCCCGGACATGGAGTTCGCGGTGCTCGCCGACGGCGTCGACACGAAGTCGGTGTACCCCCTCGACATCGACCGGGCGTTCCGCAGCTTCGGCCGGATCAAGGGCCAGGTGCCCCAGTGGTGGGTGTCGGGCGCGCAGCCCGGCCAGATGCTCGTCAGCAAGCAGGTGGCGGCCACCAGCATCTTCTCCGGACGCATCGGCGAGCTGAAGAAGAAGGGCGCGCCGCTGGACTTCACCTGGAACGGCGGCATGTTCGAGCTCGCGAGCTGGTCGGTCGTCAAGGGCGCGCCGAACAAGGAGAACGCCTTCAAGCTGATCGAGTACTCCGTCCGGCCGCAGGTGCAGGCGACCGTCTGGAGCAAGTACCCCAACGGCCCGGCGAACTCCAAGGCCCTCGAACTGATGGACAAGGAGTTCGCGAAGACGCTGCCGTCCCACCCGGCGAACCTGGAGGTGCAGTTCCTCCAGAACAGCGAGTGGTGGGGCCAGAACCGCGACACCGTCCTGAAGCGGTTCCAGGCGTTCGCGAAGTCCTGACCGGCGCCGCGTCCCCGTCCGTCCCCGCACGCACCCCCGCACGCACCGAGGAGAACCCTGTGGAATCACTGGCAGGCCGCGCCTTTCTCGTCACCGGAGGCGGCACCGGCATCGGCGCGGCCACCGCGCTCCGCCTCGCCGGTCTCGGTGCGTCGGTGACCGTGGTGGGGCGCCGGAAGGACCCCCTGGAGTCGGTCGCCGCCAAGGTGGCACGCCAGGGCGGCGACGCCCTGGCGTGCCCCGCGGACGTCCGCGACCCGGCCGCCGTCGAGGCGGCCGTCGAGGCCACGCTCGACCGGTTCGGCCGGATCGACGGGCTGGTCAACAACGCCGCCGGCAACTTCGTCGCCGCCGCCGAGGACCTGTCGCCGAACGGCTGGCGCGCGGTCGTCGACATCGTCCTCAACGGCACGTGGAACTGCACCTCGGCGGTCGCCCGGCGGCTGATCGACGCGGGCCGGCCCGGGTCGATCGTCAACGTGGTCGCGACCTACGCCTGGACGGGCCACCCCGGCACCGTGCACAGCGCCGCCGCCAAGGCCGGCGTCGTCACCATGACCAGGACCCTGGCCGTGGAGTGGGCGCGGTACGGCATCCGGCTCAACTGCATCGCGCCCGGCCCCACCGAGACCGACGGTGCGGGCAGCGCGCTGTGGGCCGCCCCCGAGGAGCGGGAGCGGGTCATGTCGTCGGTGCCGCTGCGCCGCTTCGCCGGCGCGGCGGAGATCGGGGACCTGACCGGCTTCCTGCTGAGCGACCGCGCCGGGTACGTGACCGGCGCGGTCCTCACCGCGGACGGCGGCCAGTCACTCGGGCGGCAGGTCTACGGCCCGCCCATCGGCGACGGCGCCGCGGCCCGGCGCTGACCGTCCGGCCGGGAAGCCGGGCAGTCCCGGCTCGGGGCGCACGCCGAGGGCGTTCAGCGTCACCGCCACCGTCCAATAGCGGCCGACGACGGCGATCAGGTCGATGACCTGGGCGTCGTCGTAGGCCTGCGCCAGCGCGGCCCAGGTGGGATCGGAGAGGCGGGCGTCGTCGTGCAGTTCGTCCACGGCGCGCAGCAGGAGGGCCTGGAACGCCGTCCAGCCCTCGGCGTCCGGGCCGAGCGTGACGCGCTCGACCTCCTGCGCCGTCAGCCCGGCGGCGATCCCCATCCGGGTGTGCTGGCCGAAGGCGTACTCCGAGCCCCGGCGCCAGACGACGCGCAGGATGGCCAGCTCACGGTCGCGGGCCGGCAGCGGCGATCCGCCGAGCAGGTACTCCTGGAGGGGACGCTGGGCCTTCATCAGCCCGGGGTCACGCGCCCAGGTGCGGGAGACGTGGGCGGTACCGGTCAGCGCCGCGTCACCGAACAGCTCGCGTTCGAGCCGGTGGTACTCCTCGACCGGTACCGGCGGGATGCGGGGCTCGGCGGGGCTCATACGGCACCGCCGACGCTCGAGGAGACCGCCGTCCGCACCCGCCCGTTCGGGCCGCGGTCCACGGCGACGACGGTGGGGATCGGAAAGTGCGGCGCGAGAATGACCGCTTTCCGATCGGCCGCCAGGGCGGCGATCCGCTCGCGGCTGCGCACCGACTGCGCCGGATCGTGGTCGACCGACGGCAGCCAGCAGGGATGCTCCACATGCGCCGGATGGTGGAGGAGGTCACCCGCGAGGATCGCGGTCTCGCCTTCGGACTCCACCGCGACCGACACGTGCCCGGGCGTATGACCGTGCGTGGGCAGGATCAGGACCTCGTCCGACAGCCTCAGCTCCCCGTCGAAGGTACGCAGCAGGCCCGCGTCCGCGACGGCCTTCAGCCGCGAGCGCGCCGCGTCGGCCATGCCGCGGTTGAAGGGGATGGCGTCCACCTCGTCGCTCCTCCAGTAGGCGCACTCCCGCTCGTTGATGTAGACGGCCGCGCGCGGGAACGTGAGCGTGCCGTCGTCGTCCTTGACGAGCCAGCCGCAGTGGTCGCCGTGCAGATGCGTCTGGACGATCCGGTCGACGTCCCCGGGTTCGATGCCGAGGGCGGCCACCTGGGCCGGCAGCTCCCCCGCACCCGTCATACCGGGTCTTTCCGCCGCGCGATGGCCCCAGCCGGTGTCGACGAGGGTCACATGACCGTCGCCGGTGACCGCGAACCCTCCGAATGTCACGGTAAGCGGCGTGTCGGGGTCGGAGACGCCCACCACGGGCATCCATTCCTCCGGCTCCGCTCCGGTGAACCAGTAACGCCGTGGCCCGTGGACCATCCCGTCACTGACATGCGAGATCCTCATGCGTCCGACGCTCACCGTGGCCGACGTCCCGGATGGCACGCGGCATCACCCCTTTCCCGCTGTGTTCCCATCCGCCTGGTCAGCCCGCCCGCCGGTACTTGGCCCGCCATCGCACCCGGCGCTCCTCCCAGGCACGCGGCCCCGGTGTCAGGGCGGCACCGGACGGCGGCCCCGCCGGCTCCGGCTCCTCCGCCTCGTAGACCGCGTTGTACCGGGGGCAGCCCGGCCCCGGATGAGCGAACTCGTGCCAGAGCGTGAAGCGCGTGCCCCGGTCGTAACCGAAGCCGGCGACGATCTCCGGCAGGTGCGTCCGGGTGTAGAAGTCGTCGAACTCCGCCACCTCGGCGTCCGTCGCGTCCGCGGCCGGATCCATCCCGATCATGGCGATCCGGCCGGGCACGAGGTCGGCCATCCCGGTCGATCCGCCGCTCTGCCAGATCATCCGCCAGACGACGGTGACCCGCCGCCACGCGGGCGGTCCCGGGGTGTACGTCGCACGCGGCCGGTCGAGGAAGCGGCGCGCCGCGCCCTCACTCTCAATGCCGTAGACGGCCAGCCAGTAGGGGATCGCGGCCGTCCCGGCGGCAGGGTCGGTCAGCTCGTACCGTGCGGCGCTGACGAACCCGTCGTTCCGCTCGACCACCTCGGCGAGGTGGACCGAGTCATAGAAGTCGGCGAACGCGCGCGTCTCCGCGGCGGTCTCGTCCGGCCGGGTGTCGAGCCCCACGGCGAGGAAGAACGGGCAGCTCAGCGGTTGTCTCCCCATGAGACGGTCGCCACCTCCACTCCACAATAGTTCAGAATGAACCATACACTTCGAATGGTAGCAACCCGCGTGCGGGGTGGACACAGCAAGACCCGCCGTGCCTGGGGGCACGGCGGGCCGTGAGTCCTCGCGCTGGGATCCCTCTCCGGCTGGGGAGAGTGTGGATCAGCGTCCGGCGTGCCTGGTGCCGCGCGGCACCTCGCAGCCGGCCCGGTTCAGGTCGAGCACGGTGCCGGGGGCGATGCACGTGGCCAGGTTGTAGGTCTGCTGCGCATACCCGATGTTGGCGCGCACCGTGACCTTGCCGGCCTCGTCAACCTCACACGGGTTGTTGAGGGTGCAGCGGCCGCCGCTCTCGTTGATGGTGTTGTTGGCGCCGACGACCTTGCCGGTCCCCGCGTCGATGACCGGCGAGCCGGAGGTGCCGCCGATCACGTTGCAGGAGGACGTGTACCGAAGCGAGTCCTTCCACGTCCAGTCGGCCTCGCGGACGCGGTAGGCGAATCCGTCCAGCTTGCAGGAGTAGATCCGCTTCCAGTAACCGGAGACCACACGCAGGTCCGCACCCGTCGTCGGGTGGTCGGTCTGCATCACCAGCGCCGGGGTGTTGTAGCTCGACTTGATGGCGGCGTAGGTGGTGTTCAGCTTGTACAGCGCCGCGTCCGTGTCGGTCATGGTCGCGTACAGCACCGACGTCGCGCGCAGGGTGGCGAGGGTGCGCTGGCCGGTGGAGTCGAGAAGGCTGAACGTGCGGCTGGACGACCGGTTCGTGATCACCACTCCCGCACCGGGCTCGCCGCCCTCGTAGCAGTGGCCGTTGGTGAGCACCATCGCCGGGTCGGTGTCGGCGGCGGTGGGGGTGCGCACCAGGGAGCCGGAGCAGTTGTTGAGCGCGACGATGCTGGTGAAGTCGATGGCGGCCTTGGGCGGCGCCGGGACGGGCGGCGCCGCCGACGCGGCGGTGGCGGTCACCGTCGACGCGCCGATCACCGCGGCCGCGATCACGCCGAGGAGGCGTCTGGACATGGCGGGGGGTCCTCTCGATGGGGGTGAACGAGCGGGCAGGCCGACGTGGAGGGGCGCCGGTGCCGGATCACGGTGCCGGCATGGTCCACATCGGCGCGATGGTAACCGCGAACCCGGCGACCGAGAAGACGTACTCAGACCGACCTGCGAAGATTCACCAGATCTGGCACGCATTGCCTACCCCACCCCATGCCCCCTGGGCGGGTGGCGACCTCCGGATGATCTGCGGGGACGGCAAGGACGCCAGACGGGCTACCGACCAAGGTGTCCGGGAACGGGACATTCGCGCGGGAGTCCGAACATCTCATGTTCGCCTCTGGGTGCTGGACGTGGCAGGCGCGAGTTCGTGCACCGCCCACAACAGCCTGACCTTCGCCGCACCCGGACGGAAGCGTCTGGAAACAGGCCTACTTCTTCGGCAGCGCGTCCGGGTGACGAAAACAGGGAGATGAGACGTCCAGGCCGACCCGCTGCTCGTTCCCTTCACCGGCGATGGGAGCCTCAAGGACTGCGCCATAGCCCTTCTCCGGGGCCATGACTCGCAGTTGCCAGGTGCCGCCAGGAGGCTGAGCGAATGAGGTGATCTGCCAGCCCGCTCGGCGAAGGCGATCACTAAGCCGAACCAATGCCGCGGTGGCCTCCGCTTTGCTTTGCACGCTCACCCAGGTGTTCACGGTCATCATGAAAGGGCTGTAGTCGACGTACCAAGGCTTCAGGTAAGGATTGACACTTGGAGGCTCAGTTCTTCTCACCTCTCTGCGGTCCGCTCCATTGCCGCAAGGCAGCGGATTCACCCCACCCGTCCTACTTTCTGAGATTTTTTCAAGACCGAGGCCCTTTTTGATCTGACCAGCGAGACCATCGACCTTGTCGGCGATCCCCTGGGGATGCGCTACTGGCAGATTGTCATTGTTCCGCACCTGCTGCACGCCATGCCCTCCCTGTTTTCCCGTCCCACATCCAGTCAGGAGTCCGGCCAACAGTGCTGCCGTGACCACGGCGCGGCGTTGCACGATACCTGTCCTCCTTTTCACACATTGACCTGCTAGAAGCGGATCTGAGGATCGTTGCCAAAGTCCTGGTCGAGTGGCGTCCCAGCCATTACCTTGGCCTGGTTGAGCAAGCTCAGGGTGGGGCCGTTGACGGGATCTGTAGTCCAGTAGTCGCTGTGGCCGTGGGTGTCGGTCACGAGCCGCTGGGCGCCGAAGCTCTTATCGGATGGTACGACGGGGTAGGTACCGAAGGTACCTCTCGCGCGACCGCCAAGTGAACTCCTGCCGAGATCACCCACCGGATCCCCGGCAGCAAGTTCCGACCAGACGTGGCCGGGGTCCATGCGCAGACTCTTCGCGTTGGGGACTCTCATTCCAGGGCTACCGGCAACAACGATGTCGTCCACATTGAGCCCGTTGCCGACGCGTGCTCCCTCGCCGATGACCGTGCTGCCATAGCTGTGCCCGACCAGAGTCAGATGACGATGCGCCTCCCCTTGTGCAGCACGAACTCCATTGATGAACTGGTCGAGGACGGGTCCGCCCCTTTCGGCATACTTCGCGCTCGCGGCGTCGGTGAAGGAATCTGGAGCGTCGTACCCTAGCCACGCAATCGTCGACACCGGCTGACCTCGGGAAAATCGCTGCGTTGTATTCCACAGATTCTTGATCCGGTCGACGTCCCCACCGGTGACCGTATCCAATTTCGTCATGGTGCCTGGTACATAGACTCCCGTGTGCGCGGCCTGGTCCGGGTTACCGAGTGCGATGATGATCCGCCCGTCAGGTCCCGGCAACGAATTGCTGACAAACTTTTGTACGCCCGGAGGAATCCTTTCTCCACCCGGGACCTTCCGGAAGGGATCGGTTTTTGAATCGTAACCGTCCCATGGTCCGGCGGTAGTGGAGTCAAGCCCGAGCAGGAAGATCTCGGGGCCTCGCTTGGCCTCAGCCACGTCGTCCAGTGCCTGTATTCTCTCGCGAAGCTTCAGCAGACGAGCCAGGTCACGCTGCTCATAAGGGGTGACCTTTGCGACGAGGAGTGCCCTGGCTTCCAGCTCATCGATGCGTCTGGTCAATGTGAGGCGGTTGGCCCTGTCACGATCGGGAGCCGGGAGTCCATCGAGCCAGCCGATCACTTGGGGAAACGCCTGAATATAGAGATCGTGCTGTTGTTTGGTCAAACCTTTCCACCAGCCGGCAGTCGCGCGCGGATCCCCTTGAGGAGGGACCGTGAACAGATCCACACCGGCCTTCTTGAGCTGGGCCCCCAGTTTCGGGTCGGTATGCTCAAGCTGCGCGGCAAGAATGGCGAGTCTGGCGCGCTGGAGCGCCGCACCGGCCAGCATGTCGATGTCAAGCCCAACCTGGTCGGACTTGAGGAGGTCATCCCGGCGACGGCGCAGATCGGGCTGCTGCGATACCAGCCACTGCCCCGAAGAATCCAAGTCTCGAGCGGGGGCGCGGTCTGCCCCCACCTCAGCGAGGATCCGGTCCAGGCGGCCGGCGGCTTCCCGCCAAGAGCGTCCGGCCCGTCCGAACTCGGCGTGCAACTGGTCGAGGAGGCCCGTATCACCTCCGGCCACGCCTTTGCGCGCAATGGCATTGCCCACCGGCGGTGATCCTAAATGCGGCGCCGCCACACGTGGAGGGCCCGTCGGATCTTTTCCGGCAAGCCACATCACCTGATCGAACGCGCGGGAGAAGGCTTGGCGCGCGGCCCGATCACGGTCTACCATCGCCCGTTCCAGCCCAACCCCATACGGCCCGATTAACGCACCATCACCGAGAATCCGAAATCCTCTATCGAGAGCCCGCCCATACGCGTCAGCGAGCATGACGATCCCGTGGAGCGCGGACTCGTACTCTGCGCGTGTCGGCACGCCGTCTCCTTCGCGCACTCACGAAACGATCGTGACTCGATTAAACCGGGAAGAAGCAAGCCATACCCTGAGAACATCAACTCAGATCCCGCAGAGGGACTCCGACGCCTCGCGAACCCACGGTTGAGCAGCCGATGGCGACCCGGGCCGATGCCGCTGACCGGGCGACCTCAACCCACTCGCTGGGCTCCGGGGCTTCGCGGAGGTTGGATCAGGGACGATCATGGTGGACCTCCTGTCCTCTTATTCCAACCGCCAAGACCTTCTGCAAGACTTGCAGCACGCCGCCCGCAACCTGCGCGCCAGCCTAGAAGACACAGCCGAAGCCACGACCAGCGTGCGGTCACAGCGCACACCCGCCCCAGCGTGGCGGCTCGCCGACCGCCTGACGGAGGCCGATATCGCCAATCTCATCAGTAGCTTTCTTGGCGGCACCACTGCGCGGGAACTCGCGGCGCAGTACGGCATCAGCCTCACCAGCGTGAAGGCGATCTTGCGAGCGCACAACGCAAGACGTCCAAAGCGAGCTTAGGTACACCTCCTGGGCGCCTACCCATCCGTCCTGGGAGACGCGCCGTCTGCTGGCCATGGCGAACGAGTGGCGGAAGCGCGCGCAGGCCGAAGACGACTCAGATAGCCGGAAGCCCGGCGCTGCCGGGTAGCGACGGAGCCGGGCTTCAGGAGGACGTGGGATGTGCCAACCAACTCGTGATCCAGTTCACAGCTGTGCGAGCGCGAGACAGAGCGTGGAAGCTAGTTCAAAATGCGCTGTCGGCGTGCGCCCCCTCCTGCTAGCTTCCGTGGGTGGTTTACCCAGGTAGTGAGTCAGTTCGGCCCGGTACGGCGCTTGCTCTGCTGACCGTCCCCCTCATCTTCACGCAAGACGACCTACTGACGACTCGCGACTTCATCAGATGCGCTGAGGAGCGTGGCTTCAGGCTGTCTCCCGAAGATCTTCGCCAGCTACACAGTCATCGATTGCTGCTCCCGCTCTATCGAGTGACTGACACCGTGGCGGAGGGGCGGCGCATCGGCATTGGTGCCGTGGGGGGGATGAACGTTCGCGGCTGGACCTTCGATGCTGCAGTCGAGGGACGGTTGCGGGATCCAGCCGACGAGGGATTCTCGGCAGCATGGAGCTACACCCGACCGCAGGATGGCGCAGACAATTATTGGTGGAACGGCTTTGCCTACTCATCGTGGCAGCTGCTTGACCTGAAGAATGTCCTTAGCGCCTACAGGTCGGTTCAGCGGGGACACCGCCACCTGTACTCACAGCGTGGTCGCCACCAGCTGGTTCTCGCACTCGCCGTGCTTTCGCCGCTCTACCTGCCCGGCATTCTTGGCCAGCTCAGCATGCCTTCGGGGAGGGAGGGGGCAATCTTTCGACGTCTCCGAGCTGGAATGATGCCTCATGAGCTACTCGCGGTCGCTGGGTTTGATCCGAAGAAGCTGCGTGGAGCAGCGGAAACACTGCTTGCCCGAAGCAACGACGACCCAATCCAAAAATGGTTGCCGCTGGTGCGCTATGCAAGCTATGAGGGATGGTCAAAGTTCAAAGGTGCACCCTTGGCTTGTATGTGGCAGCGCGTTGCTGCAGAAATTCTCCTGCGCGCTCACGAGGAGCTAGCAGGGGCCGGTGAATTGGAGGCGCTCCCTGATTTGAGCGGGCAGCAATGGTGGACACCGCTTCATGACCGCCTGGGTGCCGACCACGTGGAGGTTCGCACGCTGGAGCGAGCACTTACCGAGCTTGGTCTGTCTCCGCATCCGCGTGTCATCCTTCTGGTTGAGGGTGAGACTGAGCTCTTTCACGTGCCGCGCCTGCTCGATGAACTATTTGGAATCATGCGGTCGCAACAGGTACGTGTCCAGATCACCAAAGGGTCGGGGTTCAGCCCGCAGCTCATTGCGCGGTACGGAATCATGCCAAGAGTGGGCCGACGCGTCGGCAACAGATGGCTCCTAGACGCATCACTTACGGCGTTGGTTATAGCCATGGACCCAGAGAACAGATTTGAGACGCGAGAGCAGCGTGAGGACGAACGACGCAAGCTCCAAGAAGCGATCCAAGAAGGGGTCAAGTACCAGGACGCTGATATCAGCCAAGAGGAGTTGGATCTGCTTGTGCGCATCCGCGTATGGGGCGAAGATACGTATGAGCTCGCCAACTTTACGGATGACGAGCTTGTACCAGCTATCACTATGATTGCAGAGGAGCAGGCGAGTCCCGGCTACAACTCACCTTCGTGGGAGACTAATCTACGGGACAACCTTCAATACTACCGCACAAGACACAAGGACATCAAGAAGGCGCTTGATCGCATGCGGGTTAACGAAGATAAGGTGCGACTCGCGGAACTTCTGTGGCCGGTGCTCCGTGAGAAATGTGAGCGCGAGCTTAGCGAAGGCCGCGAAGAAACTCCGGTTTTGAAGTTGGTCCTGGCGGTGCGTGAGCTCGTAGGCCGCATCAATAGCATATACGCCCTGGCTGGGCCTGCTGATGACGGCAACGAGTAGCGCTACTTCTGATCATCTTCCCTGGCCTTGGGTACAATGAGTCTCAGCTCCTGCGCCTCGCGGTCAGCCAGCCAGTCACTCACATTGCCATCCGCGTCGGTGAAGCGTACGGATATTTTACTGCCTGCGCGACCTTCACTCAGGACCACAAAGGCGTCATGGCCAACCACGGTGCCTTTTCCCGCCGCATACCCTGTGCCCTCTAGTTCACCGGTAGCGAGTTGAACCGGCTTGATGCACACCCTTGCTTCACGGATGAACCGTAGCCTACGAAGCGGCAGCAGCGTCGGTGGGTCGGTTTCTTCGCGCAGGAAGGCGTCCGAGAAGCCATCTCGATCGTAGGCGAGGTACTTTTCATTGCCCTGTGCTGCCGCGACAGGCTCACGCATCCCGTCTTGTTCGGCGGCATCGGCGATCGAGCGCACGATTTCACCAACGTTGCCGATGCGTGAGCCGTCTGCTCTCAATACTATCCAGTTGGTGGCAAGCTCAATCTGTTGTAGTGCACCGTGCCGCTCTACCCAGCCCTCCACCTTTACGAGTGGCCCATAGCCGATCTCACGCATCTGCACCTGATGGCGCAGCACACCGGCTAGCGGGCCATCCTCGGGGATGCTCTCACCAGGTGTGACCGCTTCAATGTGATACAGCTTAGCCTTCTTGGCTGCATTGGCGGTAAATCCTGATTTGGATACGAGCACCACCCGGTCAGTGGCAAGGCACTGATGTTTCGCCCACATCGCTTCTACCCATATGAGATCAGCCTTGCGAGTGTGAGCCACACATTCGATGCCGATAAGCAGAGTCCGGCCCGCGACCTCGACTTCGATGCATACATCAACCTCGCGCTTGACGCCAATCATGCTGTCAACCAGCATGGCCGATTCGGTTACGCGGGCGTCAGCGGCGATATGCGTCTGGATGAAGTACACGACGGCTTGGAAGTCGTTAGTGCGAGGGGGCATCCTTCTACGATAGCGAATGACGAGGTAGACCCACTCAAGACGCACCGACCATCACCCTCGCCCACACCACCTTCCCCTTGCTCCCCTGCGGCACGTCCGGCCCCGTCTCGCTCCAAAACCACCCACATCCAACACTCAGCGCCTGGACTATCGGCAACCCCCGCCCGCTCTCGTCATCAAGCGCCGGCGTGCCCATGACCGGCGGCGTCGGTATCGGGTCCCACACCTCGATACGCAGGTGTTCACCGTCGTACGTCAGGCGCAGCCGGACGCACTGACCTTTGGTTGCGGTGGTGTAGGCCGTGGTTGGCACCTAGCCGGCCGCCACGTCATGGCCGTTGGTCCGGCCCAGTTCCCGCACGGCGTTGGTCATCAGCTCGGAGACGATCACCGTCGTGTCGTCGGTCAGGTGGCCGACGCCCCACGCAGTGAGGGTGTCGGCAGTCAGTCGCCGAGCCCACCCGACCGTGCTGGCAACGGGAGTGAAGGTCAGACACGTATGCAGCGGAAGGCGGGGATTCATCCGCTGCGCCTTCTCAGCGTGTGGCGCAGGACCAGCGCCGGAGCTCGTCGCGGGGTAAGCGGCTCGCGGGGATGGTGCGCCCTGATCCCCTACGGCGCTGGTCCTGCTGCCTCTCGCGGATACCGGCCCCTCCTGGCGTTCCCTCCGGTATCCGCGTGTCATGGGATGCACATCCCTTCGAGGATCTTGAGTTTGGTTGGGCGGCTGGCCCTGGTGGCCATCTGGTACCGAGCGTCGCCAGTGACATCAATGACCTGATCCACAAACCGGATCTCGCCGCGCACTCTGGCCCAGTCGTCGCAGCAGAAGTACCGGACCGGCACGTCGTAGAAGTTGATCAGCACAAGCTCAGCGAGGTACACGCAGCGCCGGTGCAGGGCACATCCACGCCATTCCACGGCAAAAGCCGCAAGCGGTACTGATCGAGGAATGGGTGGGCGGCCATGGATGGGAGTGCCTCGCTATCTGATCGACACCGATGTTTCTTGGCCTGGCGCCAACGAGTAGAGCAGCGCGGGCACGCAATGTGCAACACTTCGCTTCAAGCACTCACCATGATTCTTTCGCTCAGATAGTGTCATTGCAAAACGAGCACTCGGAAGCTTTCATTCCGGGTGATAGAATCCACTCAGAACGAGGAGTGAAGGCCATGCCGGAAGGCACCACGGGCTCGACGGTTCCGCGTCGGCAACTGGGCCGGTACCTGCGAGATCTCCGAGGTTCCGCCCGCCTGACCGTCAAGGCCGCTGCCGAGGCACTGGAGTGGTCAGAGGCTAAAATGTGGCGAATTGAGACCGGCCAGACCTCCATGCGCAGCCTGGACGTCGAACAGATGTGTCGGGTGTACGGCGCATCGCCGGAAGCCACCGAAGCACTCATGGCCCTGGCCAAGGAGACCAAGACCCGTGGCTGGTGGCAGTCGTACGCCGATGTAGTGAACGACGACTTCAATGTGTACTTGGGGCTTGAAGAAGCGGCCGACCATCTCTGCTGGTACGAAGCCGAACTGGTCCCTGGCCTGTTCCAAACGCCTGCCTACGTCCGCACCCTGATCGCGGCCGACAACGCCAGCGTTGGCGCTGCCGAGATCGAGCGCCGCGTACAGCTGCGCACCGCTCGGCAATCGCTCCTCACCCGAACAACCAACCCGCCCCGTCTGCAGGTGGTGCTCAACGAAGCCATCTTGCACCGCGTGATCGGCAGCAAGGAGATCATGGCTAGCCAGCTCTACCGCCTGGCTGAACTGGCCAGCCTGCCCAACGTGTCGCTGCGAGTAGCAGCGTTCACGGGCGGGCTACACCCAGGCGTGATGTCTGGCCCGTTCGTGCTGCTGGAGTTTCCGCGCAGTGGGAGTAGCAACAACGTCGAGCCCCCTACCGTCTACGTCGATGGCTTCACAGGTGCGCTGTACCTGGACAAGCCGCATGAGGTCGAGCGTTACAGCGCTGCGTTCACTGAAATATGGAACGCAGCGCTTAACGAGCCGACCACACAATCCCTCATCACCAGCATTGCAAAGGAGCTAGAGCAGTGACGCAGGACCAGACGCCCGTCAGGTGGCGCAAGAGCAGTAGGAGTAACGCGGAGAATAATTGTGTGGAGGTAGCCCCGTTTGTCGGGTGTGTGGCGATTCGTGACAGTAAGGACGCGTCTGCCCCTCCAGTCGCGTTGACCCCTGGCGGGTTCGCCGCGCTGGTGGCGAACGTTCGGGCAGGGCGTCACGACCTGGCGTGACAGCATTCCCCGCAGGTGGGTAGCCCTCTAGTTGATCTTGGATAGTGGGCTGTCCAGTTCAGTCGAGATGATCGGCTCGCTACCTCTCCGCGAAGCCGCTCGGCGCTCGTCTGGCCGGACGGGCTTTGGCGGCGATCACGGTTTGGTTGACGTGGAGGTTGGCACGTACGGCCTGGGGTAGTCGAGGGGTGGATGGCTGCCGCTTGAGAGGCCAGCTTGCGTGCGACGGAGCGGCATCCTAAAGACTGTCCGACGGCACTAGCCGTGGATTGCGGACTACGACCTTCATAGGCGATGCGCATTTGCCAACGACCTTGGCATGTATGGCAAGCCGCCGTATGGCGCTACCGGGCGCGGGCGGAACAGTCAGCGACGCATAGCGATTTTGTGTACTAAACATTCCGGCCTGCGGTGCCCAGTCCCCCGTGCTCGGCACGCTCCATTCAATAAGGGGACCTTGACACGTATTGCTGGGGTTGATCTCAAGTGCCATATCGACCAGAAACATATAACATGGAAGCTGGGTGAGCTTATCGGTAAGCGCCATAAACGGCAACGATGCTTCTTTATCAGATGACGAATTCGAGAAGCTCACGCTAAAGGTGGGCTCCCGTCCGCCTTCGGCGGCCAGTTGGCCGGTAGCGAGTGCGGGGTCAGGGCCCATAAACAATGACGGTAGGTTGCTTGCTGCGCACGGAGACTGCGAATCGTTATCATTGGTAAGTACGGCGATCGTACTTATTGCAGCCCCGATTGCGAGGACGACGGTAGTGATGACTATTCGGCGTTTTCTGCGAGCAACCTTTCGGCCATAAGCGCTACGCGCACGCCGCATAGCCCCGTTCGCTACTTTTGTGGCCTTCTTCTCGTGCGCGCCACTCGTTGGCGTTGCGGGGACTTGGCGTGGGGGCTCCGACGATGCCGATGGCGTCTCGTTTTCGACCTGGGTTCTGGTCTCTTGGGAGTGGGCTTCTTCGGGTGAGTGGTGTACGGCCGGGGATTGTGCTGTTTCTTTGACCTCTGCGCTTGCTTCTTGGGTTGTTGTGGTTAGGAGGGTGCGGGCTTCTTGTTGGAGTAGAGCAACAGCGGCCGGGTTGCTGGCGAGCTCTTCCATGCGCCGGAGAAATGCAGCCAGGCACAGCGTCTCATACGTAGGATTTGTTGCAGATATGGGTTTAGAGACATCAAGCTGCTTTCGGAATGTCTCTCCGCTCTTTCCTAGTCGATGTCCGGCAAGCATCTGACGAGCGGCCTTTGTGCCGAGTTTCTTTCCTTCAGTAATACTCTGCAGCTCATCAGGAGGCCAGAGCTTAAGCGTCAGCGCTAGCACATCACCGCCAGCGAGTACATATTTATCCTGGTCTTTCCCTTCTTTCTTAAGTTCAAGGTCAACGACAAGCTGTAGTGCCCTGTAGAGAAGGCGTGCTTTTGCGCCGGAGGCGGCATCTTCAGGCGTGACGAACTGTAGAAGCCTGAAGAGGCCGTTACATTGTTGGAGGGAGTGCCACTTAACACCGTCGGTGAAGGTGTGTTTGTGTACTAATAGCTGTAGGTTCGACAACGCGTCGTCGTAGTCGTAGCGTGCTGGATTCTTTCCCATCAGCCCTTCTTTACCTGCCTCCCCTGAGTACTCTCCATGAATAACGGTGGTACTGGGTTGCTGCAAGCTTTGATTCGAGCAGTTGCAGGAATGTTATGAGCATGTTGCTCTCCTGTCGCCATCTACATGCATTCCCAATTTTGACCATTATTTGTATATTGGTTGTTGGAGCAATTCCACACGAGAAATGGAGAACAACGGCGTGTCGGTACAGCTCGAACACTCACAGCCGTTTTTCGACTTCGTAAGATCTTTCGACTCGCGCAGTATCGATCCAACGACCTACTTCAAAAGTATGGCGGAGTACGTAAGCTTCGACCGTCTCCAAGACTTTCTCAGGGCTTGGGTCGACACAGGCGGTGAGAATAATGCTGTCATGGTCAGCGGTGGTGATTGGGCCGTGTATCTACAAGCGGTCGTCCTCATCCAAAACGGCTGCTTCGTAAAGCCCAGGCTACTCGACTACAACCACGGAGGCGTTACTTATGAACGTGATGTGACCCTGGAGATCGACTTCTACGCGGACGAAGAATCCGGGTTACCCTCCGCTTTCGACCGCGAGTACTACCTCCGTCGCAAGCTCCAACTCCAACGCTGCCGCTGCCCTCACAGCAGCCAAGCCTAACCCCGCCCGCCCCCTCCTTGGGGGCGGGCGTTCGACCTTCTGGGCGTCTCCCAAACGGCTCCCAGTGAACTCATTTTCTCCCAGAACCATGCATCGTTGCAGGTCAGAGCCTTGGGAGTGTATTGGTAAATGGTACTTTTTTGGAAGTAGTGACGGCCATTGTGGCGGGCGCTAGCGTTTTTAGTGCAAGGTCGGAGCTCCCCGCTCCACTCGCTTCTCAATCAACAGAACAGTGAGGTCCCCCCATGCCCAACCCCACCCAGCCCACTGGCGGTGAGACATCACCGCCAGTGGAAGGCAAACTTGTCACGGACACCCCACAGGCCATGCGCCAGCGATTGACCAAGGCCCATACCGGCACGCCCGGTGAGCGGTTCAGGAAGTATCTGCGCCAGCTGGCCATGCAGATGGCCGAGCTGGACCCAGCAGGGGCCGAGTACTACGAGATCGCGTACTTGGTGGCGGTCTTCCGAATCAACGAAACGTTTACGGGAGCCCACGGTCACTAGATGGGCCGCGCCTCGTTCTGGACGGTGCTCGTCCGCATCGTGGCAGTTATCGCAGGATTGACGCTGGTGGGCCTGGTGCTCAGGCTTATCAGCGGCATCCTTGCGCCACTGCTACCCACCGAAGTGTGGGCCGCGCTTGCCGGCGGCTGGCGCCAGGTCTACGGGTTGGTGGCGCCGGCCGCTGGAGCCCTCGGGGCGCTGGCCATTCTGGTGGCCATCGTCTACGTGATCATCGGCACAAGGAGGTAACGAACTATATCAACCTGTTCGAGAAACTCGAAACAGCATATCTCTACGGCTGTGCAATGGCGCTGTTTGGCGTGGTCGCGGGAACGGTGCTGCTCATCGCAGTGCTGACCCTCATCGCGGCAGTACTGCCATACGTGCTCATCGCGCTTGCGGTCATCGGCGTGATTGCACTCATCGTCTGGCTGATTCGGTGGTTGCTTCGGCGGCGGTAGCGCCGCCTACCACCGCATCAGCCCCAACCCCAGGAGGTCACGATCACTGATTCCACGACGTACCAGATCACAGATGCTCGGCAAGGGTGCGCGGGCCGACGCCAAGCGACGTGAGGACAAGCTCAAGAAAATGCGCCGAGTCCTCGATGCCCAGCGAGTCAGGGCCTCGCGGGACAGACTACGCGGCGACGACGCCGCGAGTGGCACCGGCGCTAACACCCCGCCCCACGACACCCCCGTAGGCGATAGCTCACCGCAAGACCCCGGCAAGACGCCGGTCGTGGACTAACCCCCTATAGCCGCCCGCCCCCCAGCGGGGCGGGCGGCTTCCCCCTGACATCTATCCAGAGGCCACGGCCTGCCGACCGGTGTTGTGACAAACGCTTAACTTATTGAATTAATAACCTATACCTCGCATATTAGGGGCAGCGACAGACACACCTGAGGAGTAACCGGCGGCATCATTCGCTGCCCGGCAGTCTTTTCTGGTGCCCGTCGCGACTCCTCGCCGCGAGGGGCACCACCTAAGAAGACTCGTACCGCTGGACCTGCGCCAGCAGGTCTATTCGGTATGCCCTTCGTCCGGTTGGAGTCCAACCAAGTCAACGGAGGACATATGCATGAGCCAAGACACATCACAACCGGCAGTACCGGTAAGCGGCGAAGCTCGCCGCCATCCGGCGTTCCGCCTGCTCGCCCGCGCAGCCTTGGCGCTGGCCCGAGCAGAACGCGTCGCCCGCACCCCCCAGCAGCCGACCGGAGGCCGGCGTGAGATGTCGCCCAGGAGTCAGGAGGCCAACACATGACCACGCTCGTCTGGCATGAGGCCCATCCTCCCCGCGGCCTCGATGCGGCCGCCGTCACGCGGCTCGTGCGGGTTCTGGCCAACCGGCCAGTACGTGGCATCCGGCAGGGGGTACCGGTCGTGGTCTTCGAGGCGTGGAGCTTTGGCGGCGATGTGCGCTGGTTCATCGGGGCCGAGGCAGGGATACCGGAGAATCTGCCCTGGTCGCTGTGCGCCCAGATGCCTGGCCTCCGGCTTGTTCGCTGTCCGCAAGTGAACCGACCGCCCCTGACGCTGGCAGCAGATGTCCGGCTCAGCACCCTCAGTGTGCCGCTGCGGACTG
>NZ_BCQT01000032.1 GCF_001552215.1 Actinomadura macra NBRC 14102
GGCCGGTGATCTGCGTGACATGGGTGGTGTCATGTTGCGACCCCTCGCAGGGGCGATGAGGACCACCGCTAGAGGTCCTGGACGACTTCCGGTGGACAGGGTTGCGACCCCTCGCAGGGGCGATGAGGACCGACCACTACGGGCAGTCTGGCGCTGCGGATGGCCACGTTGCGACCCCTCGCAGGGGCGATGAGGACGCGGCGGCCGCCACCCGCAGCGGCGGCGGCCAACTGTTGCGACCCCTCGCAGGGGCGATGAGGACCGACGGCCGCGTCCCGGAGCCGGATCGGGTCGGTGTGTTGCGACCCCTCGCAGGGGCGATGAGGACTGGCGCGGATTCCTCCGCGGGGCTCGTCGGCCTGCACGCGTTGCGACCCCTCGCAGGGGCGATGAGGACCTCTAGCCACGTCGTAGCCCCGCGCCCGGACGAAGTGTTGCGACCCCTCGCAGGGGCGATGAGGACGGGTCGGGGCTCGGCGGTCATCGGATCGTCTCCGACGTTGCGACCCCTCGCAGGGGCGATGAGGACGGGTAGGGGGTCAGGTGGCCGCTGCGCGCTCAGATTGTTGCGACCCCTCGCAGGGGCGATGAGGACGACCCTGAGTCCGATGGTGATCAGCATCGCCCCCCCAAGTTGCGACCCCTCGCAGGGGCGATGAGGACGTCTCGGCGTTCTTCCGCGACACCCTGCAGGGCGCGATGTTGCGACCCCTCGCAGGGGCGATGAGGACAATCGCCTGAGAGGGGATCACGCGACAGGGGGGCAGTTGCGACCCCTCGCAGGGGCGATGAGGACTCGTAGAACCCCGCGCCACCGACCCGCCCCGCAGGTGTTGCGACCCCTCGCAGGGGCGATGAGGACTACCTCAACCTGGCGCACGGTGGCCGGCTCGGCGCCGGTTGCGACCCCTCGCAGGGGCGATGAGGACGGAGCATTCGGCGTGGTGGGCCGGTCCGTCTACCAGTTGCGACCCCTCGCAGGGGCGATGAGGACGCATCGGGCCCACCGTCTGGTCACCCTTGTCCAGGTGTTGCGACCCCTCGCAGGGGCGATGAGGACCCCCACCTCTGCGAGGATCATCCGGTACGCCTCTTGGCGTTGCGACCCCTCGCAGGGGCGATGAGGACGACGTCGTTATGGGACAACATGGCGCATCTCTCCGGGAGTTGCGACCCCTCGCAGGGGCGATGAGGACCAGTTCCTTCAGCCACTGCGACGGGAGATCCGGTCCTCATCGCCCCTGCGAGGGGTCACAACATCTCCGGTCCACTGCCGACGCGCAGGTCTCCGAGGTCCTCATCGCCCCTGCGAGGGGTCACAACGGCTTGAAATCGGCAAGGAGCGGATCCAGTTCTCGTCCTCATCGCCCCTGCGAGGGGTCACAACCGAGGGCCCCCAAGGGCATGACCCTCGACGACCTCTCAGGTCCTCATCGCCCCTGCGAGGGGTCACAACAGATGCCGTACACCTCGGCAACAGCTTCCTCTTCGAGCGTCCTCATCGCCCCTGCGAGGGGTCACAACCCCTGTGCGGCAAGACCCCCGCCGAATGGACCGACCAGTGTCCTCATCGCCCCTGCGAGGGGTCACAACTCGCCCAGATGCGCGCCGACGTCGAACGACTCTCCCAGTCCTCATCGCCCCTGCGAGGGGTCACAACTCGGCCTGGACGAGGCAGCCGTCGAGCGCGGTGTGGAGGTCCTCATCGCCCCTGCGAGGGGTCACAACACGGAGATGCCGTGTCGGCCGTGGACATCGGCGACGGTCCTCATCGCCCCTGCGAGGGGTCACAACCCGTCCTGTCCGCCCATGAACATCAGCTCGCGCAGCGTCCTCATCGCCCCTGCGAGGGGTCACAACGCGCGCTGAACCGGTCACTGGGCGGCGACGACCAGCGTCCTCATCGCCCCTGCGAGGGGTCACAACCCCCCGAGCGGACCTCAGCCTGTTCGCTGACCAGCGGTCCTCATCGCCCCTGCGAGGGGTCACAACCCCCCGAGCGGACCTCAGCCTGTTCGCTGACCAGCGGTCCTCATCGCCCCTGCGAGGGGTCACAACCCCCCGAGCGGACCTCAGCCTGTTCGCTGACCAGCGGTCCTCATCGCCCCTGCGAGGGGTCACAACATCGCTGAGCCGATCCGTGTCGGGATCCACCAGGGTCCTCATCGCCCCTGCGAGGGGTCACAACATCGACGAATCATGCGGCTACAAGCCCACCTGGACCGTCCGGACGCCGTCCGCCGTACCTACCAGCTCCTCGCGGACCGCCTCGATGACCTCGACGTCGAACCCGATGACGAGACTCGTAAGCTCGTGAAGCTTCCGACGACGAAACGAAACGGGTGTGTCAATTTAACGGCTGATCTTGGTTGTTGAGTGGTCAGTTGTTGCTCGGGGTCAGGCGGCCCTCGAAGGCGATCTGGAACGCGTTCAGGGGTGCCTTCCAGCGCATGGTCCACCTCTTGCGGCCCTTCCCCGTCGGGTCCAGGCTCATCAGCGCCATGTAGATGCACTTGAGGGCGGCGGCCTCGTTCGGGAAATGTCCGCGGGCGCGGACGGCCTTGCGGATGCGGGCGTTGACGCTCTCGATCGCGTTCGTGCTGCAGATGACCTTGCGTATCTCGACGTCGAAAGAGAGGAAGGGCACGAACTCGGCCCAGGCGTCCGACCACAGCTTCACGATCGCCGGATACTTGGTGCCCCAGGACTCCTGGAACTCCAAGAACCGCTCCGTTGCCGCATCCTCGCTGGGTGCGGTGTAGACGGGCTTGAGGGCCTTGGCCACCTTGTCCCAGTCCTGCCTGGCCGCGTAATGGAACGAATTCCGCAGCAGGTGAACCACACACGTCTGGACAATCGTGCGAGGCCAGACGGTCTCCACGGCCTCGGGAAGACGCTTGAGTCCGTCACAGACCAGCATGAGCACGTCGTCCAGGCCGCGGTTCTTCAGTTCGGTGAACACCTGCAGCCAGTACTTCGCGCCCTCGCCGCCGTTACCGGCCCAGATGCCGAGGATGTCGCGGGTGCCCTCCACGGTCACCGCCATCACGACGTAGATCGGACGGTTGGCGACCTGCCCGTCCCTGATCTTGACGTTGATGGCATCGACGAACAAGACGGGATAGACGCGGTCCAGGGGCCGGTTCTGCCAGTCGGCCATGCCGTCCATGACCTTGTCGGTGATGGTGGAGATGGTCTGTTTGGACACCTGAGCTCCGTAGACCTCGACCAGGTGCGCAGAGATCTCCCCGTGGGTGAGTCCCTTCGCCGACAGTGACAGCACCATCTCATCGACACCGGTCAGGCGGCGCTGACGCTTCTTGACCAGCTGCGGCTCGAAGGTGCCGGCGGTGTCGCGGGGAACCCTCACCTCGACCGGGCCGACGTCGGTCAGCACGGTCTTGGCCCGGGTGCCGTTGCGGCCGTTGCCGTTGTTCTTCCCGGCAGGATCGTGCTTGCGATAGCCGACATGGTCGGTGATCTCGCCCTCCAACGCCGACTCCAGCACCCGCTTGGTCAGCTGCTGCAACAGCCCGCCGTCGCCGGTCAGCTGCAGCCCCTCGGTCCGAGCACGGTCCACCAGCATCGCGATCAACTGCTCGTCCGATGCCGCACCCTGCGGCGCCTGAACCGGCTGCTCGGCGGACTCGTCCTCAACGACGGTGTCACTCACTTGGCGTCTCCTTGATCATCGGATCCGCCGTTCATTAGACACTCCCACCGAAACTGACGAGGAGGGACGGTGCGCATCAAGCTCGCGGGCGTTGGTCGCGCGCGAGGATCCGGTCGGTGCTTGGGCAGGGAAGACGCGTTGTCAGGACCGAGGGGATGTGATCGGGTATCGGGGTGGACGTCGACCAGTTCTTCAGCTACGGGCCGCGCGCTCCATTTGAAGTACAACATGTCTTCACTGACCGGGAAGGGCCGATCCAGGCATTTCGAGACCGGTTCGCCCAACTAGCCGACCGGTCGTGGACCGTCGACGAACTACTCGACTTCCAGCGTCCGGCGTCCAACCTCATCGCCGTGTGTGGTGAAGGCGGCATCGGTAAGTCCACGCTGGCCCGGCGCGTCGCGTATCTGGCGGTGAACGGTGAACTGGACGGTTTGCCGCGACGAGGCGCGCACGCGGTACTGGACTTCGCCGACCCGGCCAGTTCAAGCTTCGAGGCCGTCCTGCTTCGGGTACGTGCCGCGTTCGCACCGCTTGCCAGATCGTGGCTGGCGTTCGATGTGGCGCTGGCCGTCTACTGGCAGCGCAAGCATCCGGGCGAATCACTGACGGCGTTCCTGCGGAAGGAAAACGCCTCGGACTCGCTCGGCGTCGCCGACCAGGTCGGTGCCGCCGTTGATCAGCTCCTCGGCGGCTTCGGCGCACTGTCGGTGGCGTACCGGGCGTTGAACCTGCTCGGCCGGACTACCGCGCAGAAGGCACGGTTGAAGCGGCTGCGGGCCGACCTGCCCGCGCTCGATCCGATCCTGTCCGAGCAGGACCCCGATCGGATGCTGGGCTACATGCCGGTGCTCCTGGCCGCCGACCTGGAACGAGCGCGGCGCAAGCATCCGGTGCTGGCGCTGTGCGTGCTGGACACACTCGAGAACGTCCAGCGCCTGCCTGCTGAGCGCGGTGGCCTTGAGGACCTCCTGTCGCGGTTGGTGTACCTGATGCCGAACGTGGTGTTCGTCGCGGCCGGGCGGCTCGCGCTGCGCTGGCACGAGCCGGCCAGGGCCGTCGCGCTGACCTACGGCGGCGAGCTCCGCTGGCCGGGCCTGGCCGGAGGCGACCAACTTGGCCTGGACGGGTTCGACCGGGCGTCGGCCGAGGCGTACCTGACTACGCGGCTCACCGTGGACGGGACCCCCGCGATCGGCCCCGACATCCGGGACCAGGTCATCGCGGGATCGGGCGGGTCGCCGCTCTACCTCGATTTGTCGGCCGGGCTGTTCGGTCAGTACCTGGCACGCGGCGAAGCGCCGCCGGCCGACGCGTTCGGGCTCGGGTTCCCCGAGTTGGTGCTGCGGACGATGCGGGACCTGTCCGCGCCCGACCGTGACCTCCTACGCGCCGCCGCGCTACTCGAGGCGTTCGACGAGGACATCCTGCACGCGGTGCTTCCACACATGCGGCGCCGCCAGATCGAACGGTTCGTGCAACGCCCGTTCGTTCGGCGCGACGAGACGGTGTGGCCGCCGTACCGGCTGCACGAGAACCTGCGCCGCAGTGTCATCGAATGCGACGCCGACACCGACGACGGCTGGACACAGACCGAACGGACCCGCAACGCCGAGCAGGCGACCGAGCATCTCACCCGCGTGGCGCTGGAAGTCTGGGACGACGACGCTGACCATCCACTTGCCCTGGGTAAGCGGAGCAGGCGATGCGTGGCGGCGTTTCTGCTCGTCCTGCACGCGGCGGACGAGCATCGGCTGGCGCCGGAATCCCTGGGTGACATCGCCTACAGCCTCACTGTGCTCGGACACTGGCAGGTGCTGGTGTCCCTGCCGGAACTGTCCGACTCGCCGCAACTGGCTCGGCTGACCGAGGCCGCGCGGGTGGCGGCTCGCGGAGATGTCAACGCCGAGGACCGTTACCGGGCTTTGCGCGACCTGATCGGTGAACCCGAGGGCCCGTACGCCGACTATTTCCGGCACGAGTTGGCGAGCCGCGCGCATATAGCCGGACGGGTCGAGGAGGCCGCCGACCATCTGTCCGGCATCGAGCCCGCGTCGCTGATCGGTGCGAGTGCGCGGTTCGGATTGGCCGACAACGCGCTACGCCGCAGCGTCTACCGCTCCGTGGTGCGGCTGATGGACGGCGCGTCGCAGGTGGGTCCGGATCAGGTGCGTGCCGCCGACCTGCTCGGCCACACCTACCTGCATAACGCCCGGTTCGCCGAGGCGGCCGAGCTCTTCGAGTCGACACTGGAGGCGGCACGCGAAGCCAACGCGCCGCTGTGGGAGGCGCGCGCACTACGGCACCTTCTGCTGGCGCTGATGTGGCACGACCCGGACAGGACGCTGTCACTGCTCGGCCGGGCACGTGAGCTGAACAGCTCCGCAGGCGAACCGATCGGGCTCGCCCAGTGCGACATGGCCGAGGCGATGGCACGGGCGCTGCGTGGTGAACGCCGCGCCGCCACAACGCTGCTGGACGCGGCGGCGCGGCGCTTCGGGGAACTTGGGGCCTCCCGTGAACTACTGCCCGTCGAAGCACTGCGAGTCCTGCTGGACGCCTCCGGTGGCCGGACGGATCAGGCCGCAGGCACCGCGCGGAGCCTAAGTGAAGACTGCCTGCCTGTCTGGGCGCCGGTGACACGATCGTGGGCCGGGCTGGACGCCGACTTCAGCGCCATCGGGTGGCTGGATGACCCTGACTCTGCGCGCCGCCGCTGGTCAGAGACGCTCGCCCGACTGCGGGCCCCGATCTGTGGTCCTCTGGACGTCGGTGACCGGCACGCACTGATCCCGACCGGCCGGGTGCCCGACGCGCTCATCGAGTCCGCGATCGGTGCCGCCTTGGGCAGCCCCGCGTTCGACGGCCGGCGAGACCTGGCGGCCGCGCTTGAGTCCCTCGGCAATGACGGTGTCGTGCGGGGGGCGCGGACGGTGGTGAAGGTGCGTCGGCGGCTGCACGAACGACTGGAGACCGTCCGGAACTTTGAGGAACTGCGCGCTGCGAAGGGCATCCGGGCGCCCCGGCTGCTGGACGCCGCAACGATCGGAGACGCCTGGTGGGCCGTCCTGGAACGCCTTCCCGGTGTGCCCGCGGACCGCCCGACGCCCGCACGACAGCGGGAACTCGGCCGCCAGCTCCGGCTCTGGCACTCCCGACCTCCCCGCGGCGGTCTGCGGCTGGACGATCCCGGCGCGCTGGGCGTCCTGCTGGGCTGGGCCCGGACCACCGCCCCGGACGCCTACCCCACCATTGCCGAACACATCGGCGCAGCCTGCGAAGGGCTCCCCATGACCGCGCTCCACGGCGACGCCGCGGTCTGCCACAACGCCCTGTTCGAAGGAGACGTTCTAACCGGGCTACTCGACCCGGGCGCGACCGAGGCCGGACCGCCGATGCTCGACCTCGCCTGGTCCCTGGCAGTCGACATGCCGCGCGGCGCGGATGCCGGCCCGCTCATCGAGGGCTACGGCCGCGACGCCGCCGACCAGGACTCCTTGACCGCGCTGCTACCGCTGATGATGCTGCGCCGCCTCATCGACGCCCCGTCCCTCGGCCTCGCCGGAACCGACGGCATGTGGATCACGCATTGGCTTCGTGACCACCGCCCCGACCTGCTCACCCTGGCCCGATGAGACCGGCTCGGCGTGCACACGCGTACGGAATGTAGTTGTCTAGCACATTCGCGGGCACAGCAAGCCGCTCATGCAGGTCGTCCTGGTCGTCTCGCGCGTAGAAGCGGTTGAGCCCGTCGAAGAGCGCCAGCCTGTAGCCGGCCGCCAGGACGCCGGGCTCCCACTCCTGGTGACTCGGCTGAGCCGTAAGCGGAACGGTCGCCTCGACCACGATCACCCGCGGCTGCCACACCCGCAGGTCAGCCGACCGCAGCACGGCGGCCTCGGCTCCCTCTACATCGATCTTCAGCAGGTCGAACCCTGGTTCCGCGTGCGCACCAAGCACCGTCTCCAACGTGACGACCTTGACGAGCAGCTCCTCATGACGCCAACCGTCCGCGAGATGCCTCTCCAGGACGTCCCTGCGCAGAGTGCTGAGACCACCGCCCCCGCTCTTTCCCCGCCCTGGGACGATCCGGAAGAACATCGTGGTGCCCGGCTCACCTCCCACGGCCACGCGCAGGTTCACGTCGCTTGGCCGGGCCTGGTGAAGACGTGCGTGGCGCTCGGGCAACGGTTCGACGTTGACCCCCCACCAGCTCAAGCCGTCCACGAGGTTCTTGGTCAGCGAGCCGCTGACGGGTTCCCCTGCCCCGACATCAACGAAGAACCCGCCCCTCTGGCCCGCGAAGGCGCGCATCAGCACGACGTCCTCCGCATTTCCCGCGTACGCGATCAAGTCATAACCACTCACACCCGCCAACCTACGGGCCACTCCATAAGCCTCCCCTAAAGACCGTCAAGGCGTTTGGTGGATGATCGTCGCTCTCAGGGGGAGCAATCAGGACTGCTTTCCCTTGTCGGGCCATTTCATGGCAGGATCGCACGATACTAATCATACGTCGGAAGAGTATTCGCGGGCTTGACGAATCGATGTGAGTGTTCTTTGCTGGTGGCCGGTTCGCCGCGCAAATTCGCCGCTAATGGGACGCGGCGGCAGGGCGGCCGGTCAGGGGGATCCAGAAAGTGTCGAGATCCAATATCGAAACCACGGCCTCGGCAACGGGGGGCGTCGACGTCGTGGCGGCGCGTCTTCCCGAGGCGGGTTGATCAGATTCCGCTGGCGCGGCAGTTCGCGATGTTCCTCTTCGCCGGGACCCCGATCGCCTCGGACGTGGGCTTCGTGGTGACCGAGCTGGCAACCAACGCGGCGCGTCACACCCGATCGGGCCAGCACGGAGGTCGGTTCACCGTCGAGCTGGTCCTCGGTGGCCTGGCATACATCGGCGTCACCGACCTGGGTGGCGGCGGCTATCCGATGGTGAGGCTGCCGTCCCGCTCGTGGCTATCGTCCCGAAGGACACCGGGCGAGCATCTAATTCCGTGAGGAACCCCTCATGGCGGGCCTGACCGAATTCTTCAACCGTGAGGTGTTCGGACCTCACCGTCGGGAACGCCTGCGCGCAACGCTCGCCCGGCTCGATGACACCCATCTCCACGAACACCGGGAACGCCTGGTGACGGTCGAGCGACAGATCGCGGAGCTGAAGCGCCGCAAGGAACGTGTCCTGGACTCGTTGGAGGCTGCCGACGAACCTACCCCTGCGTTCGTGAATTCCATCAATGAACGCACCACACGCATCGGCGCGGACCTGGAGGCCAAACAAGCCGCACTACGCGAACTTCGGGATGCGACTCCGGTGGCGCCGTGTCCCGAGTTGCTGGACCACTGCCCGACAGGGACGGTCGACCTTGATCTGCTACCTGAGCCGACCCTGCGGCGTCTGCTGGACGCCTTCGCCGTCCAGATGCGTCACGACAAGCAGGGCAACCAGGTTGACGTCCAGGTCACGATCACGCCTGAGACGGCGGACACGCAACTACGGGCCGCGAATGTAGTGATCATGGGGGATGGTGGCGGGCCGGATGGTGATCTTGCAGCCATGCGCGTGGTACCCCCTACGGGATCCCACGCAGACCGGCTCTGGCCCCCACCCCACCGAACGGCCGCCTAACGATCCCGTCCCGCTTCCCGGTCCGGTCGCCGGTCTCCCTCGCTTCGGCCAGCTGATCGCGGGCGGCCGAGACGCGCTGGGCGGCGGCCGGTTCGGTGGGGCGTAGTTCCTCTAGCAGGGCGGTCAAGCGCTCGACGGTCTCGGTCATGGCGGCTTCCTCCGTTCGGATTCCCCACGGCCGGCCCGAGTTCCGCCGCGCGGTCGGCGCTGACAAACGCCCAGCTTGGGCCTGGCAGAGATCGTCACCGTCCTAGACGTCAGCGCCGACGATTTGATGCGGGCCAGGTTGGGGTGGTGCGGTCCGGTGTTGCCGGGGGAAGCCTGTTGGCGTGGGCCGGGTCCGGAAGTGTGTGGTGTGCGGTGCGCGGGTGGCCGAGGCGCTGACGGCGGCCGCCGTCACCGACGACCGCGCCCGCGGCGCCACATGGAACACCAACGGCGCCGCGCTGGGTGTGGACGCCTTCCACCGCGCGGCGCCGGTACACCGGGGCCCGCCTCGGGTTCTGGGTGCCCGGGACGCCGGTCACGCTGAGGAGGCCGACGCCGAGGTCCCGTCGTCGACGCCGACGCCACCGCCATGGAGATCGCCAGTGTCCTGGCGGGCACCCGCGGCCCCATGGTGGGAGTCTCCGGGGAGGCCGACCGCGCCGACGCGCCCACGATCGGCGTCGTCACGGCGGCTCAGCCGCTCGAACGGCTCCTGCCAGCCCGGCCGGGCTCCGCCACATAGCTGCCTGCGCTGATCAAATGGTTTCGGTGAAGCGTTCGCCCTTTGGTCATGGACCCCGCTACCAGGATGACATCGCCGGTGTCGGCGGTGTCAGAGGTGACCTGCGCACCGACGGAATTCACGCGCACCACCGTCACTCCGTGTTTGAAGCGAGGACGGTCTCGCCCAAATCCACACCGACGATGCCACGGGGCGGATGCATCTGACCTGGGTGACGCCGCCAATGAACATCAGCACGTCGGCGACCCGCCAGCTCTGCGGCCGCAACTCGGCGACGTCGAGAAGGTTGAAACCGGCGTTGTGCGGGCTGGGCGTCATCCGAGCCGATCGTTAACATCCGAGCACGGGCCCACCCTGCGCGAAGGGCCTGGTCATGGCCGCGCCATGACGCTCAGCGACAGGGCGACGCTACAGTGGAAGAGGCGATCGGTTTCAAGGGAATGAGGGGTCCGTCTTGGTGATGAACCCGGCTTTGAGCCCGGGTTCCAACCGGGGGAGGGACGATAATGTCCAAGTTCATGGATGTTCACCATGGCATGAACGGAATATCTGGCGACCAGCTCAGGGATGCCCACGCGGCCGACCTGGCCCTCCAAGGTGAGGAAGGCGTCGTCTTCGAGCGGGCCTGGGCGGACCCGGAGGCCGGCACGGTTTTCTGCCTCTCGGAGGCTCCCGACGCCGCCGCCGTACAGCGAGTCCACGAGCGTGCCGGCCACCGCGCCGACGAAATCCACCCCGTGCCGCTGAGCGTCTGACGGCCCCGTCCAAGCCGAATCGTGTAGTTCGCCTGTGGCGAGCACGCCGAGTACGGGCGACATTCGGCCACCGTGGGGTGTGCATCTTACCGGCCCTTGGTTCTGGGCCGGCAAGGACGGCTATGCGCCGTGCCCTGGGCCGGGAGGGGCTCGCGGCGGTAGGGGCCCGGTGATCTCGCGATTGGATTGAGGTCCGACGTCACCCTCCAGGGCGGGTGGCGGCTTCGGGAGGCCGATGACCCCGGTGGCTTGCGGCCCCTTCCAGGGCGCTGCCGGGTCTGGTTGAAGGTTCTGGGAAAACGTTGCGGCCCGGCTGTCGATATGTGGTGAGCCCGTTCGTTGTGGGATGAGGGCGGGAAGGGCCCGCTCGGCATGAGGAGCACTGTCATGACCAAGTACATGCTGTCGGCCCACAGCGCCGAGGGCCAGTCCCCGCCGCCTATGAGCCCGGAGGACATCCAGCATGTCACCGAACAGGTGCTCGCATTGGAGGGGGAGATGAAGGAGGCAGGCGTCTGGGTGTTCGGCGGGCGTCTGCACAGCCCCGACACCGCCACGGTCGTGCGTGCGTCGGGGCAGCAAGTGATCACGACAGATGGACCTTTCGTTGAAGCACGTGAGCATCTCGGTGGCTTCTACGTTCTTGAGGCAGCCGACCTCGACACGGCGCTGTCTTGGGCCGCGAAGGTCACCTCCATCGTTGGCGCGCCGATCGAAGTCCGGCCCTTCGCCGGCCAGCCCGAGGGTTGATCATCGATGCGGCCTTGGTCGGCCGGATCTTCCGCGCGGAATCCGGCCGGTCGCTTGCCGCGCTGATCAGCGCCATCGGCGACATCGACCTGGCCGAGGACGCGGTGCAGGAAGCGTTCGCCATCGCCCTGCGCAAGTGGCCTGCCGCCGGGGTACCGCCCAACCCGGGCGCCTGGATCACCACCACCGCCCGCAACCATGCACTCGACCGGCTTCGTCGCCAGGCCAGAGAACGGCGGTTGCTCGGCGACGCCGCAATCTTGACGTCGCCGACGAAGGAGGCGGATCACGCGCTCGATGACCGGCTTCGGTTGATCTTCACCTGCTGCCACCCCGCCCTGTCGCCCGAGGCCCAGGTGGCGCTTACACTGCGGCTCCTCGGCGGCATGTCGACCGCGGAGGTCGCATACTCGTTCCTCGTGGCCGAGCCGACCATGGCCCAGCGCCTTGTGCGCGCAAAACGAAAGATCAAGGCGGCGCGGATACCGTACCGCGTTCCGGACGAGCACGAACTGCCCGACCGGCTTCCTCCGGCCCTGTCCGTCATCTACCTCATCTACACCAGCGGCGTGTCCGGCGGTGACCCGAGCCTGTGCGGAGAGGCAGTAAGGCTGGCGCGGACGCTGGCGAGTCTCATGCCCGATGAGCCCGAGGTCGCCGGGCTGCTCGCTCTGGTGCTGCTCAGTGAGTCCCGGCGATCGACGCGCACCCGTCCAGACGGCTCCCGGGTCCTGCTCGCCGAACAGGACCGAAGCCGGTGGGACCGTGAGCTGATCGAGGAAGGACACGCACTCGTCCGCTGGTGCCTACGCCGTGACCGGCCAGGCATCTACCAACTCCAGGCCGCCATCCAGGCCGTGCACACCGATGCTCCGACGGCCGAGCAGACCGACTGGGCGCAGATCGTCACGCTCTATGACCAGTTGCTCACTATCGCCGCGACCCCCGTCGTGGCTCTGAACCGCGCTGTGGCCCTCGCCGAGATCCACGGTCCCGCTGCCGCCTTGGTCCTGGTCGATGACCTGGACCTGGACGGTTACCACCTTTTTCATGCCACCCGCGCCGACCTCCTGAGCCGACTCGGCCGTGACCAAGAGGCCGCCACCGCCTACCAGCGCGCCGCAGCCCTCGCTCCCACTCCCGCCGAACGCGAGTTCCTCCACCGCGGCGGCCGCACAGCACGATCATGAAACATCGCCGGCAGCGATGATCCGCACGCCGCTCCCGCAGGCGCCTGACGAGATCGGAAGGGCGGCGGCGCTCGGCGGGGCGCTGGTCGCCACGGTGCCCGATCGCCAGCCGCCGCGCCCGCTGGACTGGCGGCCGCGGACGGTCTGCTACCGGTCCGGCGGCGGCTGCTCCTATGGCCATCTCCGGGTGCTGAGCCGGCTCGACGCCGATGCGCCGGTCCCCCTCCGCTGATCATCGCCTACCGCCCCGGTGACCCGCAGCGAGCGCACGAACTGCTTCCACGTCGCCGGCTTCAGTTCACAGAGTCTTGCATTCGCCCCTCGGCCCGTGGCCGGCGAGGAACCCCTCATCGGGGCGAAGCGGGGCTGCCACTTGCGCGGCTGGATCGAGCGGGCGGCTGCGGCTACGTGGCCAGCAGAGATCCGGCTGGTGGAGACCAAGGTCAACGGGCAACCGGCGCTGGCCGCCTACCTGCCCGACGTCACCGGCACCTGTCTCGGCACGGCATCATCGTGCTGACCGTCGGCCCGGCGAGCATCACCGAGATCACCGGCTTCCCAACGCCGAGATCTTCGCCTGGTTCGGCCTGCCGAGAATCGTCGGCTGAGCGTCCAGGCGGCGGCTGATTCCGGCAGCACCGATGGGTCGCCGCTCCTTCCGGGATCTGTCAGTGGTACACGGCCGCGCGCCGCGGCCCGACGCCTCTTGGAGAGAACATGGACGCTCTTGCCATTGCCGGGCGGTACTACGACGCCTGGATCCACCACGCCGACGACATGACCGGCGTCCCACTGGCCGCAGACTTCACCCTCACCGGCCCCGTCGCCGGCTTCGACAGCGCGGCCGGCTACCGGGCTATGGCCGCGCCGGCGGCTGCGGACGTGCGGAGCTTCTAGATCCGTCACCAGTTCGGCCACCGACCGGTTGGCCTGCTCGGACGCCGAGAACCTGCGCCGCGTTATGGCCGACGCGACCGACCCGCCGCGGCTGCTGCGCCGCAGCTACGACCACACGGCCGAGCTGATCGAGCGAGTCACCGCAGACGGCTGGGCCGCCCCCGGCTCCTGCGGCGGATGGATGGTGCTGCAGACCGCCGATCACCCGACCGGCGGGCTGCTGCTGATCATCCGGGTCGCCGAAGGAACACCGCCCGACCCGGTCGAGATCGACGTCCCGGGCCCAGACCGACACCGACCACCTGAACACCGACCCGGCCGGCGCGTTCCGTGCGGTGGCCGAGCGCTCACTGGCCGCCCTCGGCGAACCCAGGGCGCTGCAACGGGACTGCCCCTTCCTCGGCGGACTGAGCAGCGACGCGACGCTTGCCTCCATCTGCCTGCTCGCAACGCTGGTCCACGGATGTGACATCGCCCAGGGCGCCTATATCGATCACTGGGCCGGGGCCGTGGACGCGGCCTGGGCCTACGCCCGGCACGCCATCGGCGACGACCAGCGCCAGTCAGTCGTGTTCGCCGAACCGCTCTCCAACACCCCGGCCGCCAACACCTTCATCGCGCACCTGGCCCACCTGGGACGACGTGCCTAGACGGAGTCCACTGGGTTCGCGGCTGGCAGACCACCTGGCCGCGAACTCGGTTCCCACCGACTTGGAGGCATTCGCACCGTCAGGGATACCCGGCGCGCCAGGTCAGACCTTGGAGGTCGAGGCTGTGATGGCGGCGTAGCGGACGGCCATGAGGTCGTCACTCGATGGAGGAACGCCACACGTCGGTGTGGGCCGGCGGGGCTGCGGCCCGTCCCCTTCGCCCGAGGCGAACGATCGCGCCCCGTGTGACATCCGGCCGTGCAATTCGCCGGGAGGGTGAACGGCCCGGTTCCTGCATGCGCACAGCGATCGTCCTGACGAGCGCAGGGTACGGATACCGCGCCTGGACGCCCAGTACACGACCGGCCCGCAATCGGCATGCCTGCGCGGCTGCAAGCTGGTCGACTACCGGGCCGAGGGCCGCCAGTCCTGGTACTTCATCGCCGCGCCGGAACTGCTGAACCTGCTGCGGTCGGCCGAGCACCTGCTGGCGGCCACCGACCGGGCCGTGGCGCTGTGCCCGCCCTACGGCGTCGCCGCCGGACAGGAAGAGCCTGCGGCGCTGGAGACAGGGCCATGACGGCGGTGACGCTGGGCCCGCCGCCACTGCGCCGGGCCCGTGCTGGCCCGCCGAGTGCGCTGGCTGGTGGCCGCCACCATCGCCTACAACCTCGTCGAGGCCGCCGTCGCGATCACCGCGGGCAGGGTCGCCTCGTCCGGGGCGCTGGTGGCCTTCGGGCTCGACTCGGTCATCGAGATCGCCTCGGCCGCCGCGGTCGCCTGGCAGCTCTCCGCCCGCGCCCCCGACCTGGTCGGGCGGCGCGAGCGGCGGGCGCTGCGGATCATCGCGTTCTCGTTCTTCGCCCTAGCCGGGTACGTCGCCCTCGACGCGGTCCGCACCCTCACCGGGTCCGGGGAGGCCGGACACTCCACCGCCGAGCTGGTGCTGGCCGCGCTCAGCCAGGCGATCATGCCGGGCCTGTCGCATACCCAGCGGCGTACCGGCCGGGAGTTGGGGTCGGCCGGCGCGGCCGCCGACTCCAAACAGACCTGCTGTACACCTACCTGTCGGCGGTGCTGCTGGCCGGGCTCGTGGTCAACAGCCTGTTCGGCTGGGCCTGGGCCGACCCGGTCGTCGCTCTAGTCGTCGCCGCCGTTAGGGAAGGGCGCCAAGCCTCCCGCGGCGACGCCCGCTGCGCTCTTCCCATACCACCCGGGGCTGCCACTGCCGGGCAGAGCGCGCCGACGAGGGCTGCGCGTCCTGTGGCCCCGGCTGTGCCTGCTGTTCCTGACCTGGCCTTCCTCCCGGGATCGGCCATTCACCGAGGCCGTCTTGGCCTCCTGTGGTGGCAGGGGTCGGCGCGTCAAGTCTGCGGCCCAGCGACAGGTGTTCGCACCACCATGACCATTCAAACATTGTTTGATACATTGTTTGAATGAAGGAGACGGAGGAAACGCGAGGCCGGATCGTCGCAGCGGCCGAACGGTTGTTCGCCAGCGGTGGGGAGGAGGCGACCTCGCTGCGGGCGATCACCCGGGAGGCCGAAGTGAACGTCGCGGCGATCCACTACCACTTCGGCGGCCGGGTCGGGCTGCTGCGGGAAGTCCTGGACCGTCACGTCGGGCCACTCAACCAACGCCGGCTGGCTTTGCTGGACGAGGCCGAGCGCGCGTATGGAACGGTGGTCCCGGTGGCGACGCTGCTGGAGGCGTTCCTGCGTCCGGACCTGGAACTGTTGGCGCGGCTGCGAGAGGAACAGGTGCAGGTGGCACGGTTCCTCGGGCGGGCCTACACCCAACCCAGCCCGGTACTGGAAGGCTTCGTGCGCCAGCAGTTCGAACCGGTCGCGGCGCGGCTTGTCCCGTCCCTGCGGCGGGCCCTGCCGGATCTCGGTGACGCCGAGCTCCGGATCCGGCTGAACCTGATCGTGGCCGTCGTCACCGGCATGTTCGCCACCGCCACCCCGGCCGGTCGGCCGACCGTTCTGGGCAGCGACGACATCGAGCAACAGTTGCGGTTCCTAGTGGCCTTCTTCGCCCCCGCCATGTCGGCCCCCCGCGCCCCGACCGGAGCATCGCCCGTCGACCGGCCAGGAGGATGATTATGTCCGGCTACCGACACTCGTCCAGGGACCTGTGGCCCTGGCCGACCAGCACGATCGCGACCCCCGCCGGGCCCGTCTCGGTGACCGACAGCCAAGGGACCGGGCCGACCATAGTGCTCGTCCACGTCGGTCTGGGCAGCCTGCTGTGGCGCGACCTCATCGCTGAACTCGCCCCCCGATTCCGGTGCGTGACCTTGGACGCCCCTGGCACCGGCCGCACCCCCGCCCCCACTACGGGCATCAGCTTGACCACCGCCGCCGACGCCGTGTCGGCAGTACTCCGCACGCTCGACCTCCGTCACGTGACGCTCGCCGTCCACGACCTGGGCGGCCCGGCGGGCATCGCCGCCGCGGCGCGCGAGCCCGACCGGATCGCCGCCATCGCCGCCATCAACACCTTCGGCTGGCGGCCCACCGGCACCGCGTTCCGCGCCATGCTGGCGATCATGGGCAGCGGCCCCGTCCGCGAAAGCGACGCCTGGACCGGCTGGCTGCCCTGGCTCACTTCTACACGTTTCGGTGTGGGGCGCCATCAGACGCGGGCCGAGCGCCGCTCGTTCCGCGACGCCGTCGACCGCGATGGCCGACGCGCGTTCCACCGCTACATGGCCGACGCCCGCCGCAACGACCGGCTCTTCCAGCACACCGAGGCCGCACTGAAGGGTCTGCTGGCCGACCGGCCGCTGCTGACCGTCTTCGGGCAGCGCAACGACCCGCTCAAACTGCAGCCAGAATGGAAGGCGCTGTTCCCGGACGCAGTCCAGCACACCATCCCCGGCGGCTACCACTTTCCCATGTGCGACGCCCCCGCCCAGGTCGCCGACCACCTCCGGACCTGGCACTCCGCCCACGTCACACAGACCTGAGGCCGGCGTACCGGCACGCTGCGGACACGATCACCCTGGCGATACATTCAAGCCTGTCCCGTAATGGTTGGAGAAGCGCAGCCGGGTAGCCGCCATGGTCTGGCTGTCTGGGGCCGGGGCAGCCGGTGATCGTCAGGTTGTGCATGAGGGCAATGCCGCGGGTGGCGTGGTGGACGCCGTCGCGTTCGTGTCCGCAGTTGCGCGGGATGTTCCACCACTTCATGTGCGTGAAGATGTGCTCGATGCGGGCGCGCACGCGTTTGTAAACGGTGTTGAGCCGGTGTTGTCAGGCCGGTAGTTCGCTGCCGTCGCGGGGCCGCCGGTAGGACATGCGAGCCGGTCGGCGACATGGGAGATCGTGCCGGTCTTCTCACCAGTCTGCGCGCATACTTTGAAGACCGTCCGGCCCGCGCGTTCACGCAGCTCAGGAGAATACTTTTCTGGCTGATTGCCGCGGCGCTGCTGCGCTGTGTGTCGTTACGGACTCCTTACAGGCCGGCTGGTGCCCTTGCCCATGCCGGTGATTGACCAGTTGCATCGTGTTGATCGTTTTCTCGTAGAGAGGATCACACGTGAGAGTACCCGATTCGCCCCCGCAACCGTCGCGCTGGCCGCCGCATCGATGGCGGGCCTGCTGTCGCTCGCAGCACCGGCCGCCGCATCGGTGACCCGGCCGGCATCGGCGAACCCGTCATCGGCAAGCGTCACGCTGGTCGAGCCGACCAACTTGCGGGTCACCGGGGTCAGTGGCCGGTCCGTCACATTCCAGTGGGACCACGCCCAGGGGGTGACCGGAGGCTGCAACCTGCCGTTCTTCCAGTACGACGTGTACCGGGACGGCGGCTACGTCGGTTCCACCTACCTTGGTAGCCCGGTCGCGGTGGCGAGCAACCTACGGCCCGGCCAGATCTACCGCTACCAGGTACAGGGCCGTGACAATTGCAGCGGACGGTACACCGCGCTGAGCGCCGCGCTGAACATCCAACTACCTTCGTCCTAAACTAACTGCCTTGCGTGAGGCCGCCGCCAGCCCATCCCAGAGTCCTGCCCCAACTGCGAGAGAGTCGACGGCGGCCGGTGCGGCCACCACGCCGGTGGACTCGCCGTCGCTGAGACCTACACAGAACTCGAAAGGCTCAGTGCGGCCAAGGCCGCACTGAGCCGTGAAACGGCCCAGCGCCGCTACCGCATTTGGCGAGCCTGTAACTCGAAGGGCTTTTCCAAGACTCCCGTGGTGACGGGCTGTGCTCTAGGCCAGGAGTATCCGTTTTCGAAGTAGCGGCAGGCTGGCCCGTCCGTACATCTGCAGCTTAAGTAGGGCCTGTCCAGTTAACGGCTCTGTCGCGTATTCGGTGGTGACGCCCTGACCTCGTGGTACCACGGTCGGTCATGCAGAAGATTAGCGATCTTGTGGAGCTGGTGTTCTCTGGGCTGTCTCCGCTGGTCATCGAAGACGTGGTGGACCAGGGCGAGCTGATCTGGGTGCGGGCCAGGACACCCGACAGCCCGGCGGCATGCCCGGGGTGCGGCACCGCGTCATCGCGGGTGCACGGTTATCAGCGGCGGACGGTTGCCGATGTCCCGATCGATGCCCGCAGGGTCGTGGTCGGCGTGCGGATACGCCGGCTGGTGTGCCCGACCGGCGCCTGCGTCCAGACCTTTCGTGAGCAAATGCCCGGCGTCCTGGAACGCTACCAGCGCCGTACTCCCCCGCCTGACCTCGCAGATCGGCGCGGTCACGCGGGAATTGGCGGGCCGCGCCGGCACACGTCTGTTATCCGGGCTGGGTGTGCTGGTGTCCCGGCACACGCGCTACGCATATTGCTGCGGCTGCCGCTGCCGGAGCGGCCGGTGCCGCGGGTGCTTGGTGTGGACGACTTCGCCCTGCGCAAGCGCCGCAGCTACGCCACCGTGCTGATCGACGCCCAGACCCGGCAGCGCGTCGAGGTGCTGCCCGACCGCAAGGCCGACACCCTGCAGGCGTGGCTGCGCGCGCACCCGGGCGTCCAGGTCGTCTGCCGGGACGGTTCGGGCGCCTATGCCGAGGCGGTGCGCCGTGCCCTTCCCGGCGCGCAGCGGGTCGGTGACCGATGGCACATCTGGCACAACCTCGCCGAAGCGGTGTTGAAGGAGGTCGCCGCACATAGCGCGTGCTGGGCCAAAGCCGGGCCGCCGCGGCGCCAGGGCAAGCGCGCCGCCACCACCCGCGAGCGCTGGCAGCAGGTCCACAATCTGCTGAACAAGGGCGTTGGACTGCTGGAATGCTCCCGCCGCCTGGGACTGGCGCTCAACACCGTCAAACGCTACGCACGTGTCCCCGAGCCCGAGCGGCTGGTGCGCGCCCCCGCAGTACCGGCCCACGCTGGTCGATCCCTACCGCAACCACCTGCGCCGACGCCGCGAGCAAGATCCGGTGGTCCCGGTGCTGCAACTGCTGGAAGAGATCAGACAGCTCGGCTACACCGGCAGCAGAACCTGCTCTACCGTTACATCACCCAGGGACGCGTCGAGGCCGACCGTCCCACCGTCTCACCACGCCGCTTCATCCGCGACCTGCTCACCGCCCCCGACCAGCTCAAGACCACCGGACCGAGCGGTTCGACGCGTGCGTCGCCGCCTGCCCGCAGATGACCGCCCTCGCCGGCCTCGTGCGCTCCTTCGCCGCCCTGCTCGCCCCCGCCGACGACAACGCCGAACACCTGACCGAGTGGATCACCCAAGCCAGAGCAGAAGACCTGCCTCACTTGCACGCTTTCACCCGCGGGCTCGACCTGGACCGCGACGCCGTGAACGCTGCCTTGACTCTGCCCTTTCACAACGGCGGTACCGAAGGCGTCAACACCAAGACCAAAATGATCAAGAGACAGATGTGCGGACGTGCAGGATTCCCGCTCCTTCGACACCGGATCCTGCTCGGCTGACACCACTGTCCGTCACCACTGAATATCCGACAGAGCCCAAATCGTACAGTCCCGTGACCAGCGAGGCGACGCTCCGGCGGGCACGGCGGGACGGAGGCGCTGGCATCACGCTGTCTTGTTTGAGGGGCGGCCCCGATTACAGGTAGCGCAGCCACAGGTAGGGGACGCAGAGGCCCACGGTAATGGTGGTGACGATGAGTCCGTACTTGGTGAAGGTCCAGAAGCTGATGGGGGTGCCGTTGCGGGCGGCGATGCCCAGGACGACGACGTTGGCGCTGGCGCCGACGGCGGTGGCGTTGCCGCCCAGGTCGGCGCCGAGTGCGAGCGCCCACCACAGCACGTGCCCGCCGTCCCCGCCGCCTTGCTGCTGGACGAGGTCGGCGACGATGGGGCTCATGGTGGCGACGTAGGGGATGTTGTCCACGATCGCCGACAGGGCGGCGGACGCGCCGAGCAGCAGCATGGTGGCGAAGCCGGGTCTGCCGTCGGTGGCGTCGGCGGCGGCCTCGGAGATGTCGCCGATGACGCCGGTCTCGACCAGGCCGCCGACCATGACGAACAGCCCGGCGAAGAACACCAGCGTCGGCCACTCGACCTCTGCGAGAGCTTGCTCGGTGGTGACCTTGGTCGCGGCGACCAGGAGCCCGGCGCCGAGCAGCGCCACGATGGACGGCTCATAGTGCAATACCGGGTGCAGGACGAACGCGGCGACCACGAGGCCGAGCACGGCCAGGCCTTGCCATAGCAGTCGCCGGTCGGTGATCGCCTCGCGTTCGTTGAGGGCCATCACGGCGATGGCACGCTCCTGGTCGTAGACGAACGCCGAGCGGAACAGCCACCGGCACAACCCGCAGAACACGGCCATGAGGCCCACGACCAGCGGCGCGAGGTGGCTCAGGAAGTCGTTGAACGACAGCCCGCCCTTGCTGGCGATGATGATGTTGGGCGGGTCGCCGACCAGGGTCGCGGTGCCGCCGATGTTGGACGCCATCACCTCGGCGATGAGGTACGGGGTCACTTTGAGGCCGAGGCGTTCGCAGACCAGGAACGTCACCGGCGCGATCAGCAGCACGGTGGTCACGTTGTCCAGCAGCGCCGACGCGACCGCGGTGATGACGACCAGCATGACCATGAGCCGGTACGGTTTGCCGCGCGCGCGTTTGGCGGCCCAGATCGCCACGTACTCGAACACGCCGGTCTGCCGCAGCACCGAAACGATCACCATCATGCCCAGCAGCAGGAAGATGACGTTCCAGTCGACCCCGGTCTTGATGGAGAAGAACGCCTTCTCGGCGTCGGTGATGTGGAACAGCAGCATCAGCGCTGCGCCGCCGAGCGCGACGGCGGTGCGCGGGACCTTCTCCGAGGCGATCAGGATGTAGGCGGCGACGAATATGACGAGCGCGGTCACGGCAGTCAAGGGACCTCCTGGTCGGCGGGCACGGGCAAGGCGTCGCCGACCAGACTTCCCGGCACACCGGTCACCACGTTAGTCCGATCGATCACCGTGGGTCATTCTCTGTCGTGGCGGCGTCCGGTCGTCCCGAACGCCGTACCAGGGCGTGGCCCTGGCCGAACCAGGCGGGGACTTCGTGTTCGTCGTCGAAGCCGCGGGCCACCACGATGTCGGTGGAGGAGTGCGCCAGGATCGACACCCCTTGGGGCCGAACCACATCGCCGCGCCCTGCTCGCGTGCAGTGAGCCCGGACCGCAGGAACGACACCCAGATCGCCACCGGCCGCGCGACCACCAGCGACAGCACCGCGAACACCCATCCCGCCCAGCCGACCTTCCCCAGGAACGCCGGTGACAGCAGCGCGCCGAAGACCAGCAGCGCGGCGAGCTTGAGCAGTTCGGCGACCAGCTCGCCGAACTCGATGAACGCCTTGCGATGCTGGTCGCCGATGCTCGCCACAGTGACGCCGGCGGCGAACGCGGCCAGGAACAGATTGCCGTGCGTGGCCTGGCCCAGCGCCAGCACCAGCAGCCCGATGGCGACCGCGTTCAGCGGCTCGTACTTGGCGGAGATGGCGAACAGCCGCGTGCGCTCCAGCATGATCGCGGCCCAGGGCACCGCCACCCCGATCAGCAGCCCGACGGCCAGCTCACTGCCCAGCTCGCCCAGGTGCAGGTCGTCCGAGCCCTGCGCAATGGTCAGGAACAGCACGACAAACAACAGGATCAGCCCGTCGTTGACGCCCGACTCCAGGTTCAGCAGATGCCGCAACCGGGGCGGCACCCGGTCGTTGCCGACCAACGCGGCGGCGAACACCGGGTCGGTCGGCGTGAGGGCCGCCGCGATCAGCAGCGACGCCACCCAGCCCAGCCCGACCACATAGTGCGCCAGCACCGCGGTGATCAGCAGTGTCAGCGGCAACCGCCAGCCAAGCGCGCGGCCGGGCAGCCGCCACGCGCTGCGCAGATCGGCCCAGCCGGCGTGCATTCCGTCGGTGAACAGCACCGCGAACAGCGTCGGCTCCGCCAGCGTTCCCACCATCGAGTCGCCCGGCTTCAACGAAACGACGCCGATGACACCGTCTCCGAGCACCAACCCACCGACCAGGAACAGCGCGGCGGTGGACAAGATGGTGCGGTTGGCCAGATTGGACAGCAGCACGGCCAACAGCAACAGGCCCGCGAACGCGGTGTGCAAGGTTGTCATCGGCGCACGGCGCCTTTCCGGGTCGACAAGGGACATGCCGACCAGACTTCCCGGCTCACCAGGCCACGACCTTAACGGGATTCTGGCGTACTTTCCACGTGTCGACAGCGCGATGCGCCCCAGTCCGCCGCCCCACAGGTGGGGTAGCGTCGCGGGTGTGCGAGCCCGAGAACTAGCCGTGGACTTCCCCACCGTGACGCCCGAGACCAGCGCGCTGGAGGCCGCACGGCTGCTGGCCGAGCACCAGCTCCCCGGCCTGATCGTGGTCGACCGCGACCGCCGCCCCAAAGCAGTGTTCCCAGGCTCTCAACTGCTGGGATCGATCATCCCGCAGTACGTGCAGGACGACCCGGCACTCGCCCGCGTCTACGACGAAGACCACGCCGACAGACTCTGCGCCAAGCTCGTCGGCAAGACCGTCGCCGACCTGCTGCCCAAAGACAGGACCCCGCCGCCGGTCGTGGACGCCGAGGCCACCGCCATGGAGATCGCCAGCGTCATGGCCGCCACCCGCAGCCCCATCGTCGCGGTCTCGGCCGACCCCCGCCGCACAGACGCCCCCATGATCGGCGTGGTCGCGGTCTCCCAGCTCCTCACCAGGCTGCTCCAGGCCGGCGACGAACTCTAGAGCGCCGACCTGAGGAACTGGCGGATCGCGCCGGCAACCCTCGGATGGTCGCGGCCCAATCAGAGGAGATGGCTGGCGGTCTCGCTGACGAGCAGGTCCGCCTGCTCGATCCCGGCGACGAGGGACTCGGCGTGCTCGAACGGGACCGCGTCCGCCCCTTGCGGCCGGCGATGACGAGCGTCGGCTGGTGATCTGCGGCAGGGGCGCTCGGGGTGGGCTTCCAGGTCGTTTCAGGAAGCCGGGAGCCCGACCGCCATCCCCAGGAACAGCGCGACCACTTCCGCTCGCTGCTCGGTGCTCGGCGTCGCGCACGCCGGCCCGGTGGACAGGCTGCCGAGCATGGCGCGGAGCGCCCGCTCAGGGGACCAGCGCGGCAAGACACCGAACGCGGCCCAGGCGGCGCCCTCGGCAGCGGCGGTGAACACGACGTTCGCGCCCAGCCGCATCGCCCGGCCGGGCCAGGGCAGGAACGACACGGCACTTTCCAGGACCGGTCGTTCGACGAACTCCAGATGCCGCGAGGCCATGGTCAGCGCGGATGGCGGGAAGCGCAGGTCCTCACGTGTGCGCTTGCCGGGGTGCAAGGCCCGAATGGGACGCCCGCGTACCGAGCTGTCGAGTCATCGATGGCGATCCTGCCGGCAACGGGGCGGGCAAGTGGCGTGGCCGGGGACTCAGCCGAGGTCACGCTCGCGGAACCGCCAGGTGCCGACCGCGATCAGGACAGCCGCCGCGGCAGCCAGAACACCGGTATCGGTGACCTGGAACCCGTTCTCAGCAGCTCGTAGCCCAGCGTAGGTCAGTTCGCGTTGGAGGTCGCAGTCCAGTTCTCCGGCGGCCGCGAGGGCCTGGACCATGTGCTTCACCGTGGACTGTGGTGCTCTGGTGCGCGGGGGGCGGTGAGGTCCATCACGGAGAACGCGCCGTCGTGGATGCGCAGGGCGAGGCGGTCGAGGTGCAGGACGTCGAGCACGTCGAGGATGTGCTGGATGCCACGCACGAGACCGAACATCTCGGAGATGTGCACGGTGTCCCCGGGCCGCGGGTAGGTCAGCAGCTCCCCGAACTTGGGTCGCTGGAGCGGGTGGAGGCGTCTGGAGGTGCCAGCCTGCTCCTCGAAGGTGATCGGGCCGGTGATCCGGGCTGCGCCCAGGACGAGGTTCTGCCGGGAGGTCGACTGCTGCTCGGTCGAGACCCGCTTGTAGACCAGGTTCGCCATCGGGTCCCTTCCGCGGGGAGGGGCGGACCTTATCTGTCGTCAAACCCTGTCATCAATCACCATCGGATCTGATTGGAGCGGCGCCGTCCCAGTGCCCTGGTCATGCCGGGTTTCATTGGGCGTGTGCGCGCCCTGTCGTCAAAGGTTCGTTCGTCGACATGTGGCTATGCCTAGAAGGGGCACCGCTTGACTCGTCTCCCCTCTGGGGTTAGCTTCTAACAAAAGTTAGTCACTAACACATGGGCGGGTCTCATGCACGATCCCACTGTCGTGGGTGATGGAGCCGGTCCCACCCAGCGGCGGCCGGGCAAGGTCCTGTTGGAAGCGCAGGGAGTGCGCCGGTCACTCGGTGGCGATGTCGTCCTGCATGGCGTCGACATGGCGGTCCAGTCCGGCAGCATCCACGCGCTGGTCGGCATGAACGGCGCGGGCAAGACGACGCTGATGCGCATCCTGCTCGGGATGCTGCCGGCTGATGGCGGGAGGGCGTCGCTGTTCGGCATCCCGGTCGGTGCGCTGCCCGCCGAGCGCTGGCGCGATGTCGGGCAGATGATCGAGACCCCGTCCCTCTATCCCGAGCTCACCGCCCGGGAGAACATGACCGCGGCCGCTCTGCTGCACGGCCTGGACCGCGAGGGTGTCACGGACAGTGTGCGGCGCACCGCCGCCCGCCTCGGCCTGGAGCGGTGGCTGGACCGGCGCGGCAAACGGTTGTCGCTGGGCACCCGGCAGAAGGTGGCGCTCGCCGCAGCGCTCGTCCACCGGCCAACCGTGCTCGTGCTCGACGAACCGAGCAACTCCCTGGACCCCTCGGCGCTGGTCTCCCTCCGGGAGATCATCACCGGCATCGCCGAGCGCGGCGGTGCGGTGCTGATCTCCAGCCACCACCTGGACGAGCTGGCCCGGCTCGCGGACACCGTAACCGTGTTGCACCGGGGCCGGATCGTCGGCGGCCTCGATCCACGCGGCATCGACCTGGAACGCGCGTTCTTCGACCTGATCTATCAGGTCGACCAAGACCGGCCCGGGGAGGCGGGATGACCGGCGACTTCGGCAGGCTCCTCGCCGTCGAGACCATGAAAATGCGCCGGGCACCGGTAGTCGTCATCTGCACGGCCATCATCGTGCTGGCGCCGGCGCTGCTCGCCGCGGCGGCCATCTTGGCCCTGCGGGCGGACTCCTCATCAACCTTTGCGGCGAAGGCCCGGCTGCTGGCATACGGATCCGGCTGGACCGCCTACCTCGGCACCGGCGCGCAGGTCATGGCGGTCGCGGTGCTGCTGTGCCTCGGTTTCGGCATCGCCTGGTGCTTCGGCCGAGAGTTCACCGAAGGCACTGTCGCCGGGCTGTTCGCCCTCCCCATGGGCCGCGGCGCCATCGCGCTGGCGAAATGCACCGTCCTGCTGGTCTGGAGCGTGCTCGCCTCGATCGCCTCGACGCTGGTGCTACTCGGGGTGGGCCTGGCCCTCGGCGACCTCGGGTCCCAGCCGCCGCGGTGGTGGCTGCCGCTCGGCGTCTGCCTACTGAGTGCGTGCAACACCTTCCCGCTGGCCTGGCTGGCCACCGTCGCCCGGGGCTACCTCGGCGCCGTCGGTGGCCTGATCGGCCTGGTCGTCGCCACCCAACTCGTCACCTCGTTCGGCGGTGGCGGTTGGTTCCCGTGGGCTGTGCCGGGCCTGTGGGCCGGGCTTGGCGGCACCGACATCCACATCGTAGGAGGCCAGTTCGTCCTGCCTGTCGCCGTCGCGCTGATCTCCATCGTCGCGACGACGGTGCGCTGGCGCAGCCTCGAACTCGGCAGCGCCTGACCAGCGAAGGAGAGAGCATCCAATGACCGCGTCCAAGCCGCCGCCAACAGGCCTGCGGGCTCGGAAGAAGGCCCAGACGCGCCGCACTATCCAGGAACAGGCCCTTCAGCTGTTCCTGGCCAAGGGGTACGAGAACACCACGGTGGAGGAGATCGCCGCCGCCGCAGGGGTGTCCCACATGACCTTCTTCCGGCACTTCCCCACCAAAGAGGCCGTCGTCGAGACCGACGACTACGACCCGATGATCCTCCAGCTCATCGCGCAGCGCCCTGAGGAAGAGGACACGCTCACGGCCCTGCACCACGCACTGGCCCAAGGGCTGAAGACGGTCTACGCCACCGACAAAGACACACTCCTGATCCGCACCCGGCTCGTCCTGAGGACACCGGCCCTGCGCGCCCGAGTCTGGGAGAACCAGCACGCCACCGAGGAGACACTCACCCAAGCCCTCACCGCCCGCCGACCGGCCCAGAGTGAACTGGCCACCCGGGTCCTCACCGCCGCCGCACTGGCCGCGCTGACCACCGCCCTCACCATCTGGGTGGACAGCGAAGGCACCGAAGACCTGCCCAACCTGGTGGACAGCGCATTCATCACCCTGCAGGAGCACAGCCCGCAGACCAAGGCCACGAGCTGAGACGGAGCGACGACGGCTGCGGCAGCAGCTTGTCGACGCTGGTCCAGCGTCCGATCTGTTCAGCGGGCACGGCGGGTTCGGCTGGAGAACGGGCGGCGTCAGCCACACGACCGCTCTCGCCACCAAGGCGGTCGGGGCGCAGCCCAAGGACCACCCGGCTCGTGCGTTGCCCGGCGCGCAGCTCGGCGAGGGCGGTACGGATCACCAGTGCGGCGATGATCAGCGCCGGGGCGCCAGTCCCGCTTCGATACCGCCCCTGCCGCTTCGGCACGGCGGGCGGGTCGCTGGTGGTGCCGGCTGCGGCGGGCCAGCACGATCGCGGCGAGCAGAGCAGCGGCGGTTCGCCCAGGATAGAAGAGCATCGGGGCTCGCGGTCACCCTCGTGGTACACCAGTACAAACGGCTCGACCGCAGCATCGAACTGGCCGCGCTCGCCGAACAGCTCAAAGCCACCGACATCGGGCTGGAGTTCCTCACCGGTGAACTGTGGAGCTCCCACGACCCGTCCGGCATCGTCTTCACCGTACCTACCGCCCTGTCCGGCATGGAACACGAGTACATCCGCGACCACACCCCGGACGGCCACAAGTCCGCCCGCACCCGCGGCACGACCATCGGCGGCGCCGCCGTCACCGACGACGCCATCCCCAGTACCAAGGGCAATAAAAGGGCCAGCACCCCTCACCCGCCACCGTCTGGCGCATGCTCCGCGAACACGACGAGAGAGCCCCCGCGACCGCAGCAAGCGACTGACCGGGGCACCGCCCCGACGACAAACCCCGGACGCTCCTGACCAGCCTCGCCAGTTGCCTCACTCGTCGAGGTGAAGCTGGGGCAGGCTTTGTGGGTGTCGGTGGTGGCGGTCGCTTTTGAGTGAAGCGCGCCCGGCTTTGGCGAAGCCTGGGCGCAGGGCGACGAACCACCGGTCGGCCTCCTGCCACTGTTCGGCGACGGCGGCGCGGCATGCGGCGGCCAGCACGGGGACACCGTCTGCGGACACATGCGCCCAGGGGAACCATTCGCCGACCGCGCGGCCCGACCGCAGCCGCAGCGGTTCGGTCCACGACGGCGCGCCCGGCGGTTCCACCTCCGCCAGCACCCGGCCACCCGGTCCCAGCAGTGCCAGGACGCGCCGCAGCAGCGCGGCGGGGTCGCCGCCGATGCCGATGTTGCCGTCGGCCAGCAGTACCGTCCGCCATCGTCCGGTTCCCGGCACCCGCCCGAACACGTCCCGGCACAGCGCCGGACCGCCCGCCTCGATCGTCAGCGCGACCGCGCGCTCGGCGACGTCGATGCCCAGCACCGGTATCCCGCGCCGCGCCAGCGCCACCGTCAGCCGGCCCGGCCCCGACCCGACGTCCAGGGTGGCGCCCGTGCAGCGGTCGAGCAGCCCGGCGTCACCGCGGCGCAGCGCCAGCCAGTCTTGCATGGGCAGCGGGCGACAGCGGCCGTCGGCGTGCTCGATCTCCACTCCCGCGGCGCCCCGCAGCGCCTCATCGTACAAGTCGCCGATCATGCCGGTCCGGTCCTGGTTCCGGGCCGGGCCCCCAACGCCCGCACCGCCACCGCGAACCGCCTGGCGGGCGCCTGTGTCGCGACCGCCTCGGCATGGGCGGGGGTGTCCATGTCGGTCGGTTCCGGCAGTTCCCTCGCGGCGAGCCCGGCATTCGCTCGGCCGAAGTGCACTTCGTACCGAGTCATTTGCCCCGGGTCCGGCGGTGTTGCGAGGCGCTCCCCAGGCGCAGGGCGTAGATGAGGGCGCTGAGGGCGAACAGGGCGGCGGTGATGAGCAGCCAATGACCGAGGTATGCCTGCTGGGTACGCCCGGTGGCGGCGAGGTAGCTGGACCGCCCCTTCTGGATGATCAGGGGAAAGAACAGAAGGAACAAGAGTCCTGCTCCCAACGCCGGCACCCTGATGTGGTTCACCGCCGGCACGGGGGCCGGTGCCGCGGCGCTTGAGGGGCGCACCGACCGGAGGGCTCGGACGAGGGAACGGTCGGCGAGGGCGTACAAGGGGAAAACGATGAGGTCGTGACCGACGGCGGCGCCGGCGAACCAGACCAGGATCCAGGGCCAGTGCGAGGTGGGGAAGGTCTGAACGGCCGCATAGCCGGCCAGCGCGAAGCAGATCACCAGGGCGAGCAGGTGCAGCGGGGCGGCGCCGTAGAAGTTCTTGACGGTCATCAGCGCGTGCCGCATCTCAGGTGTCCCGGAATGCGATGGAGCGCACCCATTTGGTGTTGTGGACGCCCGGCAGCGCGGGGACGATCACGCGGGCGGGGTAGCCGTGGTCGAGAGACAGATCGGTGCCGTTGACCTTCAGAGCCAGTAGCGCGTCGGGGTCCAGGACCTGGTTGGACTGCAGGGTGGCCTGGTTGAAGGCCCCGCCCTCTTGCAGGGACTGGACGTGCGCTGAGGTCGGATGGCCGGCGCCGACGAGGGAGGCGAGGTCACGCAGCCGGACACCGGTCCAGGTCTGCACGGTCGACCAGCCTTCGACGCAGGCGATGGGCAGCACGGCGGTGTGCTGCGGCATGGCCAGCAGCTCGTTCCGATCCAGCCGAACCGTCCGGCCACCGCCGGTCAGGGTCAGAAACCAGCCAGCGCCGACGTCGGCGTTGATCCCTGCAGCGGCGGCGGTGTGATTGACCGGGAAGTCGTGCGGTGTGTCCCGATAGCCGCCTCGGGGGGCCAGCAGCGCGACGCGCCGGGCGGTTCCGCCGATGCTCTGCCCTGCGATCATGACGGCGGTCAGGACGCTGCCGCCGCCCACCAGGGCCAGTGCGCCTCGGCGGCTGAGGGTGGCCGGGGCCGGATCGCCGGCCACCAGTCCGTCGGGATCAGCGGATTCAGGCCGGGTGGCGGCCCGAGAGGTCCGAAGTTCCCGGCGGAGGGACGGCGAGCGCAGGGCACGGATCAGGCGCGGCAGCTTGATGGTCACGTGCGAGACGAAGGCGCCGATGAACACCCAGGCGCCGTAGTAGTGGGCGGTATAGAAGTCGAAGTTGAACGCGTACCAGTACTGGATGTCCAGGACACCGGTGACGATCTCGAACAGGATGCCGCCCACCAGAAGCAGCAGGGAGAACCGTTCCAGCACCTGGGCGAGTGAACGGGCGGGCGGCCAGATGAACAGCTTCGGCAACACCGACCACAGCTTGGCCAACACGACCGGCACCACCGCCAGCCCGAGGCCGACGTGCACCCCCTGGTTGAGACGGTACAGCCAGACCGGTCGGGTCGGCCAGGCGAAGTACGGCAGGTGCAGTCGCCCGACATGGGCCGGGTACGCCTGCCCGAACCACGGCGCGTACGCCACGAACGACACCAACCCGGTGATGATCACTAAGGGAAGCGTCACCAGCAGAACCGCCCCCAACATCGACGTCAGCCACGGCCCCCGCAAGGGGCTACGCCACGCTCGGGCACGACCGAACCCTGGTGGACGGGCTCGCTCCAAGGCGCGCCAGAGCTTCACCGGAAAACCGAAGGTGGCCCTCCCCTCGGATCCACGCCGATCAGGCGCGGCCACGTTCCCTCGCCTGCCGATCAGATGGACCGCGAGGACTGCACCGACCTGTGCCACCACAGCCGAGCGGCCCACGTTCCATTGCTTTCATGATGAACGCATCTGCGCGCCATGAAGGAACCCACTCGCCACCATAAATTACCTTGGGCAAATCATGTGTTCCCTTCAAGAAGGCGCCAAGGGCAACCCTCGCCACCAGCCCTAACGGATGCCGTTCACTTGGAAGGGTATATTGCTCACGTTTCCAGGGAGGGCAAGCGGACATCCATGGCAATTATCGGCATCGCACTACAACACGGGCGCGAATTATCCGGCGAAACGGGAATTTGCTTGCAGCGGCCGATGGCGGCGGCTTTTGGTCTGCCGTGACGCCGCGCCACCTTCGTGCCGTGAGGACGGCTTTCCGTCACGTCATCGTGAGTTGAAAGGAGCACCGCAGGCATGAGGGCCACCGCGATTTGGCGGAGAAACCGGGCGAGGCGAGGGGGAGACCGCTTCGGTCGCCTGCATGTGGCCGGGCTGGTGGTTCTCGTCATCGCCACGGCGGCGGTCGCGGTGATCGTGGTCGGGATCGCGCGCAGAGGCCCCTCCACAGGCGGCGTCTCGGTGCCGGCGGGGAGCGGCGGCGCTGATGCCGTGAGCCGCTATCAGCAGAGATTGCGAGCAGTTCCCGGCGACTACCAGACTTGGGCGGAACTGGGTGGGGCTTATGTTGAGCAGGCCCGGATCAGCGCTGACCCCTCCTACTACCCCAAGGCTGAGGGTGCGCTGCGGCGATCTCTCACGCTGCGCCCCGCCGACAACCATGCGGCGATGGTCGGGATGGGCGCGCTGGCCAACGCACGGCACGACTTTCGCGCCGCAGCAGGCTGGGGGGAGCAGGCCAAGAAGACCAACCCCTTCAGTCCAGGTGTATTCGGTGTTCTGGCCGATGCCTACACCCAACTGGGTGACTACGCGGCCGCCACCGTTGCAGTCGGCCGCATGACCAGGTTGGCCCCGGGCGTGTCGTCGTTCACCCGAGCCTCCTACGAGTTGGAAATACACGGTGACCGGAAGGGTGCCCGCAAGCTCCTGCTCCAGGCGCTGCAGGCTTCATACGTCCCCTCCGAGATCGCCTACTGCCGGTACTATCTCGGTGAACTGGCCTTTCATTCAGGCGATTTCGCCCAAGCCGGCCATCAGTACCGTCTTGCTTATACAGCTGACCAGTCGTATACCCCGGCGCTTGAGGGGATCGCGAAAACGGCGGTGCGTCGCGGCGACCACGGCTCCGCATTCAAGACGTATGAGGCGGTCGTGGGCCGGATGCCGCAACCGCAGTACATCATGGAGTACCTGGAGCTACTGAACGCCCAGGGTCGCAGGGACGAGGCCGCCCAGCAGAGCCGGCTGTTTGACACCACCCAACGGCTGCTCGCCGCAGGCGGTGTGGCCGACAACCTGTCGGCCTCGGAATACGCCGCCGACACCGGTGACGCCCGGCAGGCCCTGGTCCAGGCCCGTGCCGAATGGCGCCGCCGCCACAGCGTGGTCGTCGCCGACGCCTTGGCCTGGGCTCTGCATCTGAATGGCAGGGACCGGGAAGCGCTTGGCTTTGCGAAGAAGGCGACACGGCTGGGCTGGCGGAACGCCCAGTTCTATCAGCACAAGGCCGTCATCGAAGAGGCGCTCGGCGATCACCGGGCCGCTCGCCGCGACCGCGTCAGAGCCTTTCGCGCCAACCCGCACCTGGACGAGAAAATGGCCGCGTTGGGAAGAGTCACGTGAGGGACTCACCACGCCGTCTGCTGCTGCCGGCCTCGGATGGCGTGCCATGGGCGAGGGGTGTGCTCGTGGTGTTTCCGGCCGCGCTGATCTTGCTGGTGGTGATCCTGCTGGTGGGGGTCGGGGTTGGCCCGGTCTCGGCCGCAGCGGCGCATCCGCTGGGCAACTTCACCATCAGTCACTATGACGAGCTGACGCTGCGCAGCGACCGTGTGGATGACCTGGCGATCGTGGACTCCGCGGAGATTCCCACTCTGCAGGAACGGGGCAGGGCCGACGTGGACCACGACGGCAGGGTCACCTCCGCCGAATCGGACGGTTACGCGCGCGATCAGTGCACCCGGCTGAGCCGAGCCATTTCGGCTGAGGTGCAGGGAAGGCCGCTGGTCTGGCGGATCCGGTCCTCAGCCTTCGTCTACGTCCCGGGCGCGGCGGGCTTGCTGACCAGCCGCACCACCTGCGCCCTGACCGCCGCGACGTCTCTTGGGCCGGGGTCGCACGTGGTCTTCACCGACGGCTTCCGCAGCGATCGCATCGGCTGGCGCGAGATCACCGCGGTCGGCGACGGAATCCAGCTCGACCACCCGCCGGTTCCGCGCCGCAGTGTCAGTCGGCAACTACGGCACTACCCCGATGACCTTCTGGCCTCCCCTTTGGACGTGCGCTCGGTCACGCTTCGGATCGGCCACGGAGCGGGGTCCTCGGTCGGAGTGCTGCCGCAGCTGCCCTCCGCAGGTCTCCTCACCCGAGCGGTCAACCGGCTGAACAGTCGCTTGGACGCGCTCGTCGCCTCCCGAGAACTGACCTTCCCCATCGGCCTTCTCGCCCTATGCCTCGCGCTGGTCCTCGGCGCGTCCCACGCCGCGATGCCCGGCCACGGCAAGACCGTCATGGCGGCCTATCTCCTGGGTCGCCGCCGCAACCTGCGCGGCGGGCTGCGCGACGCCGTCATCGTCGCCGCCACTGTCACCCTCACCCACACCGCGGGCGTCCTGGTTCTTGGGCTCCTGGTCAGCGGCTCGGCAGCGCTGGCCGGGGAATCGCTGCTCAAGGTCCTCGGCGTCGTCAGCGGACTGCTGGTCACCGCTATCGGGTTCGGGTTGCTGCGCAGTGCGTGGCGAGCCCGCCGAACCCCCCGCCCCACCCTTGAGGTTCGCGAGGATGCCGCCCTACCAGTCGCAGCGATGGCCGGGCATCCCGCCATTCAGTCCCCCGAAGACGCCCACGCCCACGGGCACGGGCACGGGCACGGCCACGGCCACGGGCTGGTGCACCGGCACGTGAAGCGGCCGGATGGAGGTTCTCGCCGGAGTTGGCTGCTCGGGTTGGGGATTGCCGGGGGGCTGGTGCCCAGTCCTTCGGCGCTGGTGGTGCTGCTCGGCGCGATCGCACTCGGCCGTTCCGGATTCGGTGTCGCGCTGGTCCTCGGGTACGGCGCGGGCATGGCCGCCACGCTCACCGCCACCGGGCTCCTGCTGGCCCGCCTCAGTGACGTGCTGCATCAGGTGCCGTTCTGTCGACGCGCGTGGAACCTGGCCGGGTACACCCGGATAGTGACCGCCTGGCTGGTCATCGTTGTGGGGACCGGGCTGGCCCTGCGCAGCCTTACCGGCTCGGTCTGAACCTCCGCTGGAAACACCGCGCCATGCCTGGCGGAACGCCTTCGGTCTTGAGCGATGCCGGGGCCCTGCCAAGTCGATCACGTTGGGGTCGTTTCCGCAAAGTGAGGCGGTGCGTGCGCGCCTGCACCTCGCGCACGGCGACCGCGTTCAGCCCCTGTTGCGGATGGTCCTTCAAAAGCTGATCAACTCCGATTCCAGAGATCTTCTTGCGGGGCGTTTCGGTCCCCAGCGGGGTATGAGGCAATTCAGTGATCAGCTGCGGAAGGGGCCGTCTGATGTCCGTGTCCGCGCCCGACCGGAGGAGGCAGGCGGAATGCGCCAATTGCGTGAGCGGGTGCGCGTAAATCGCGTCCTAGTCGCGTCCGCGGCGGCGGGGACGCTCAGTGTGGCCAGCATGCTGGCCACACTGGGCCCGGGGACGAGTACGGCATCGAGCCATCGCGAGGCGCCGCTCATCGCCAATGACCCCCAAGCCGACAACACCGACGTGTATGCCTTTACCAGCCCCGACTCCCCGGACACCGTGTCCATCGCCGCGAACTGGATCCCGTTCGAGGAGCCTGACGGGGGCCCGAACTTCTACCCATTCGCCACAAATGCGCGCTACAACATCAAAATCGACAACGATGGCGACGGTTACGCCGATATCACCTATCGGTGGACGTTCCGTAACGAAGACCGCAGGGGTGACAAGACGTTCCTGTACAACGACGGGCCCGTCAAATCCCTGCGTGATTCGACGCTGCTGTTCCGGCAGCACTACACCCTGACCAAGATCACCAAGGACCGGACGCGGACCCTGGTCAAGGACGCGATCGCCGCGCCTTCCTTCGTCGGCAAGACATCGATGCCCAACTACGCCGCACTCCGGCAGCAGGCCATCACCTCACTGCCGGATGGAGGAAAATCCTACGTCGGGCAAGCCGATGACTCGTTCTTCCTGGACCTGCGGATCTTCGACCTGCTCTACGGCGGTGACCTCAGCGAGACCGGTACCGACACGCTCAAGGGATACAACGTCAACAACATCACGCTGCAGGTTCCCAAGTCCGACCTGGCGCTCAAGGCAAACACCACCCGCAACCCCGTGATCGGCGTCTGGTCCACCACCGACCGCAAGGGAGCGGGCGTCAGCATCGACAAGGCGCCGGCGGGCACCTACCGGCAGGTCTCCCGGCTGGGGAACCCGCTGATCAACGAGGTGATCTCCCCAGCCGGGCTGAAAGACGCCTTCAACCGGCTCGACCCTTCCCAGGACCACACCGTCCAACCGCTGGTGAACCGTGTCCTCAACCCCGAGGTGCCGCAACTGATCCAGAAGATCTACAAGATCAAGGCACCGGCCACCCCGCGCAAGGACCTGTCGGAGATCTTCCTGACCGGGATCTCCAAGAATTCCGGCGGTCCGATCAAGGCCGACCTCAACTCGCAACTGCTGAACAAGGACGTCGACCCCAAGCGGTTCACCCCAGCCGAGGAGCTGCGGCTGAACATGGCCGTCCCCCAGACCGCCCAACCCAACCGGCTCGGAGTCCTCGCCGGTGACCTGCAAGGCTTCCCCAACGGGCGCCGGCTCACCGACGACGTCGTCGACATCGAACTCCAAGCGCTTGAAGGCGCCGCGCAGACCGGCAAGCTCGTTCCCGCCCTGGCCAAGGGCGACCGCGTCGACCACAACGACAGGCAGTTCGGCCGATCCTTCCCCTACCTGGCCCTTCCGCACAACAGCGGGTCGGGCAAGGCCATGCCCAACGGCGGAGCCGCCACCGGAGGTGGATCCACCTCCGGCCTGCAACACACCGGCCTGCTCGGTCTAGGGGCCGCGCTGCTGGCCGCGGCCGCCGGAGCCATGGCGCTCCACGGCCGCAGCCGCACCATCGCAGCCGTTGAATGATCCTTCGTACCGCCGCAGCGCGCCTGCACACCGCGCAGACAGCCCTGCGGCCCGCCGCCGGCCGCCAGGACCACGCCGTCCCGGCGGCCGCAGCGACCCTGGCCATCACCGGCGCCAGCATCATCGCCTTCACTCTCGCCGCCCAGCGACACGCGCCGCAGCCGCCACTCACCGTAGGCGCGCCACCTCAAGCACCAGCCGCCACCCCGGCCCCCGGCCCCATCGCAACACCATCGGCTTCCCCGCTGCCCTACGCCGTCCCGGCCCGGATCGAAATCCCCGCGATCAAGTTGAGCGCGGCGATCATCGCGCTCGGGCTCAACGACGATGGCACCCTCCAAGCCCCCCAGCCGGGACCCGACTACGACAAGGCCGCCTGGTACACCGGCTCAGCCGCACCAGGCCAACCCGGAACCGCCATCATCGAAGGCCACCTCGACTCCGCCCGCAACGGCCCCTCGGTCTTCTACCGGCTCGGAGCCACGCGCCCCGGCGACCTGATCACCATCACCCGCACCGATCACCAGAAAGCGACCTACCGCCTCGACACCATCAGGCGCTACCCCAAAACCGCCTTTCCCACCGACACCGTCTTCCGCGACACTGACCCCCCATCACTCCGGCTGATCACCTGCGGCGGCCGCTTCAACACCCGCACCCACCACTACACCGACAACACGGTCGCCTTCGCCACCCTCACACCACCCCCGACACGCCACCACAGACCCGAACTCACCGCCTGACCATCACCGGTCGCGGCGGGGGTCCCTATGGGGCTCGTCAAACAGCCTTCGGTGTCCCCGGAGGTTGGGAAGGAAGTGCCGCGTGCGGAGAGCAGCGCGCAATCGCGGGTTCGCGGCCGAGCAGACGTCCGGTGACAGGGCCCCTCGTCGTCGGTCCACGTCGCCCTCGCCCCGCGCAGGGAACGCCTCGGCCGCGTATCCACCGATCGCCATGCCGGGAACGGGCTCATCGTCAGGTGATCACCGCCTCGATTTCCAAACCTTGTCGCCGACCATCACGCCTCCGGCGGCCATCGGCAGGGTGATGTCGATGACGAAGTCGCGGCGGTTGATCTCAGCGCTCGCCGAGAAGCCCGCCCTCGGCCCGCGCGAGTCGCTGGTGAAGCCGAGAGGTTCGAGTACCAGCGGGACGGGACGTGTGACGCCGTGCAGGGTCAGCTCACCGGAGATCAGCCAGTCGTCACCCCGGAACGCCATACTGACGGAACGGTAGGACATCTCCGGGTACCGTTCGACGTCGAGAAAATCGGCTGAGCGCACGTGCTTGTCTCGGTCCTCGTTGCGGGTGTCGATCGAGGCCATGTCGACGTGCGCGGTCACCGAGGAGGCGAGCGGGTCCTTGGCCGTGACGATGGTGCCGCCGAAGGTGGTGAAGTGGCCGCGGAACCGACTGATCATCATGTGCCGGACGGTGAACGCCACCAGAGGGTGCACCGGATCGATCTGCCAGGTCGCCGCACGGTAGCCGGGAATCGGGATCGAGGATTGTTCGGGCATGGGTATCACGTCTCCGTCGAATTCGTGGGTGTCCGGACCGGCAGGGTGGGGGCTAGCTGCCGGCCCAGATCTTCTTGTAGGCGCTGCGGAAGTCGACTGGCGGTTCGTACTGCGCGCCCGAGGCGGGCAGGTTGTGCTCCTTGTCGACGAACTGCCAGCCGCCGCCCTCGCTCGGCAGGGTGCGCGGGTTCTGGCCGGCGAAGACGCGGTTGAGCGTGTCGGCGAGTCCCCACATCAGCCATGAGTACGGCAGCGGGACCGAGGCGGTCTGGGTGCCCTGGCGGATCAGCTCGTAGTTGAGCCTGCCGCCTTCTCCGCCCACGACGATGACGTTCTTGCCGCGCAGCGGTGACTGCTGGATCGCGGTTTGCATGCCGATACCGAAGAGTTGGTCGCTGTCCACTCCGATGGCCTTGGAGTCGGGATTGGCCAGGATTCCGCTCTTCCAGATCTGCGTGGCCGGGTTGGGTACCTGGTTGAAGGCGAAGTCGACCGGGACCAAGCGGCATTTGGGGCAATCGCGCTTGATGAGGGTTTCGAACGCGGAATCGATCGCCGAGTAGACCCGAGATGTGCTTCTGATACGCGCTGGCACCATCGAGGCCCGCACCAATCCGCGTGTCCGGCCGAAGGGGTCAGTGGTCCTGGAGGTTGGTGAGGAGTTGGTGGGTTTGGTCGTTGGGTTCGGTGTTGAGGTCGGTGAGGCGGGTGGTGAGGAGTTGGTAGGTGCGGTGGGCGGCGTCGGGGTGGCCGAGTCGGGTTTGGAGTTGCATGACGTCGCGGTAGAGGTGTTCGGCGTAGGGGTCGTGGGTGATGGCCTGTTCGAGGACGGCCAGGGCTTGTTCCGGGTGGTCGTGCTGGAGGTGCCGGGCGTGTTGGGTGAGGGCGTCGATGGCGGCGCGGCGGAGGTATTCGCGGTGGGCTTCGGCCCAGTGGTAGGTGAGGTCGGTGGCGAAGTCGGCGGTGTAGAGGTTGGTGATGGGTTTGAGGGCGGCGGTTCGTTCGGTGTCGTTGGTTGCGTGGCGGCCGTGGGTGAGGGCTCTAGTGAGTTGCCACAGGTCGATGTTGATGAGGTGGGAGTCGAGGCGGTAGCGGCCGGCGATGTGGATGACGAACATGGGTTCGCGGAGGCCGGTGTGGGTGCGCAGGACTTTGCGGATGTTGGCTACGGCGGTGTTGAACGCGGTGGTGGCGGTGTCGGGGGAGTGGTCGGGCCACAGGGCGCCGATTGCTTGGTCGCGGGTGATGCCGTCGGGGTGGAGGGCGAGGTAGGTGAGCAGGTCGCGGGCGCTGCGGCGGATGCCGGTGGTGATGAGGCCGTTGGCGGTGTGCAGGCGGATCTGGCCGAGAACCTGCAGGCGTGCAGGTCGCGGGTGGTCCTCGTCGGCGGGATGTGGTGGCGGGGCGAGCGCGGCGGGTTCTTGGATGGTTGTGGGGGTGGTCTGGCTGCTTGCGCCGTTGTCGGTCGATGTGGAGACATTGTTGGTGGGCGGGGCGCCGGTGGCGGTGTGCAGGGTGTGGAGCATGGCGGTGGCGTCGTCGGCGGTGAGGTGGAACAGGCGTGCGCCGAGCAGGGTGCTGGCGTGGGGGCCGTCGGCGTTCGTGATGGTGGTGTTGTCGGTGAGGTGGGCGTTGGTCGCGGTGGGGCAGAGGCCGAGGGTGAGGGCGCCGATGCCGTAGCGGCGGGCGAGTTGGGTGATGGTGTGCAGGGCCGCGGCGTTTTTGTGGTCGGGGGTGGAGGCGACCAGGAGCAGGGTGGGGAGCGGTTCGGCCGGGTCGGTGGCGCGCAGGGCGGGCAGATCTGGTTGGTCCGCTGTTTCCAGGAGCCGGGCGCGGCGCAGGACTTCTGCCTCCAACTGCGTGAGGGCGGCACTCAGGTTGGGCATGGTGGTGAGGCCGGGAAGAGCGGCGGCGAGTTCGCTGCCGGGGTAGATGGCCTGGAGGTCGGGCTGGGGGATGAGGAGTTCGACGCGGTCGCGGGACGCCTTGGCCAGCAGCTCGGTGATGATGGCGCGAGCTGCGCCGAGTGCGGTGTCGCCGGACAGGCTGAGGTGAAGTCCGGGCAGGGGCAGGCTGACGGGGTGCTGGTTGCGGGTGCCCAGAGTGATGCTCTCGGGTGCTGGGGTGATGCGGTCGTGTGCGACGAGCTCGGCGTCGGAGGGGATTGAGGCGTCCTGGTCAACGCGGGTCTGGTCCAGATGGGCCTTGCGTACCTGGGCGACCGGTGCCGGTGGGGTGGGTTCGCGCGGCGGGGGGTCTTCTGTGGTCGTGGTGCCTGGGCGGTGTTGGTGGCGGCGGTGGAGCCGGGTGGCGGCGACGGCGATGCTGAGCGCTGCGGCCAGGCCGAGGCCGATGTAGGAGCCCGATGGCAGCGTGACGGCTGAGGAAGGGTGCTCCTCGTCCAGGGTCCGGTTGGTCGGCGAGGGCTGGTTGGCGGTTGGCTGGCCTGTGGGTGGCGGTGCGACGATTGGGCTGGGGATTGGCGATGGCCTGGCCGCGTTCGGGGTTGGTGGCCGACCGGGAGGTCGTCGGGTGTGGTCGGCGCGAGTATCGGCGTCTGGTGACGGCTGTTCGGTTCGGGATGGTGGGGATGGGCGGGATGGTGCTGACCATGGGGTTGTCTTGTTGATCGGGGGTAGTCGTATCCGCTGGCCGGGGTGGAGGTCGGCAGGGTTGCTCAGGGCGGGGACACCGTCGGGTTGATCGAGGTGTTTGCTGGCTTTGTAGATGGTGGGGTAGAGGCTGCCGGAGCCGTAGGCGCGATGGGCGATGGCCCACAACGTGTCGCCGCGTTCAACCACACGCGTCCGCCAAGCGGTGGGGTTGGGAGCCTGCTGGTCAGTGGGCTTGTCGCTGAGTAGGGGCGCCCATTCGCCGTCGTCGGTGGTAGTGGTGTCGGCGCCGGATGAGGACGGCGCGGGGGTGGGGGGTTCGGGGATGGGCGAAGGGGTGGTGGTGTGGGTGCTGGCTGAGGCGTGGGTGGTGAGGGTGGCGGTGCTGAGGACGAGGGTGGCGGTGGCGAGCAGGTTCCGGGCCAGCATTTGCAGCGGACGTACTGGACGCGGCAGAAACGGTGCGGATCGTCCGGCCAGGTAGCTGATGGTTTCGGTGCAGGTGGCGATGGCGAACACGGTCCAGGCCGCCCAGCCCAGCAGGCGCATCGCCGTCAGGAACAGGCGTTGGTCGGTGTCAGGCCGCAGCAGTATCGTGGTGATCTGGGCACTGGACGGCAGGGTGTCGGGGACGGGGGAGCCGGCGACGGCATGCAGGCCGATCGGCGCTCCGACCAGCAGGATGGCGAAGACGAGCACCGCGCCCAGGCCGCGGCAGACCTCGACGAGGCGAGGGCGGACAGGATTGTTCATGGCCTGTCGGGTCCTCGCACTCCGGTGATCAGATTCGCGGTCGCGGAGGCGTCGGCCCGCAGGTGGGTGATGCCGATGACGGGGAGGAACAGCGCTGGCCGGGTGACGGTGACCTGGACGCGGATGGCGCGGGTCCCGGAGGCGGTCACGGTTCCGATGTAGCCGGCGTCTCGCAGGTAGGTGCGGGCGGCGCGTATCGCCGACCGGCGGTCCACGGTGAACTCGCCGCGGGCATAGGCGCGATCGAGGTCGACTTGGCCGGCGCCTGCGCGTGCGGCTTCCTGGGCGACGGTGGTGGCGTCCCGGCGGGCTTCGAGGTTTTGCTCCACATCGACGACGGCGCCGAAGAGCACCAGCACGACCAGGGTGATGATGACCGCGAAGATACTCACGTCAGTCTCACCCGAAGATCGCCTGCGCCAGACGGGCGCGTCGGGGTGGACGTCATTGCGGTCACCCTGCCTTTGCGCGGTAGGGGTCGATGGGAGAACGGTGGGTCTTGGTGACAGTGCGGGTTCCCGGCATGCCGGGCAACGCGACGTCAGCGAGCCGGATCGCGCAAGTGACGCGAGCCGACACGACGGCGCCCTGGCCGACCGGACGGCCGAACCCGGCCAGGTCGAGCCGGACGGTCGGCGTGCAGTGCAGGTCATGGTCGCGCAGCGTCGTCATCGCGCTGGTGACCGCGCCCGCGCGAGCGCGCCCGACGGTGCGGGCGATGGATGCCTGCCGCGCGGCATCCGCGGCGGCCTGAGTCACCACGGCGGCACCGTGTTGGACGCGCATCGCGGTCAGTAGCCCGGCCAGGAAGAGGATGAACAGCGGCGCGAGGATGGCGGCCTCGACGGTGGCGTTCCCTGCGTCCCTCGAATGAAGCGATGACTTCGGCCGCCAGGCGATCCGGATGTTCATGGTCGCCCGGGGATGGTGAAGCGTTCGCGGGCGCCGCGTACGGTCCGGGTGATGTCGATATGGACGCCGGGCATGATCGTCGGAGCGCTGCCGGTCACGCGCACGGTGACGGTGGTGCTCCCGGTCACCGTGGCGACGGGTGAGCGCAGAACGGGTTCGGCGCGGGCGAACTGGACTGCGGCGGTACGGCCTTGTGCGGTGGTGCCGTGGTGGGCGCGGGCCACGCGTAGTCCTTCTTCGGCGGCCGACAATGCGATGTCGCCGGCGACCGACACCATCACCGCTTGCAGCAACGCCAGAAACAGCAGACCCACGGCGGGGAAGATGATGGCGGTGGTGAGGGCGGCCGAGCCAGCCTCCCGTTCCGCCTTCCCGGGGAAACGACGACAGGTCATGGGCCGCTGGCTCCGGGAATCTTGTTGATCCAGGCATGCACCTTCCCGGAGACCGCGAGGTAGACGGTGAAGGCCAGGCCCGCGAAGCCCGCGACGATGATGATCGTCTCGACCGTGCTCGATCCGCGGTCGCGATCGTGGCACAGGTCGGCGATGAGCTGGTCACGGCGGTTGATCACGGCGACCGCAGTCTTGGTGGTGATGGCGTTGAGTGTGCGCAAAGGTTCCCCCGTGGTTGGTGGCATGGGTGTGGCTCAGCCCGATCCAAGGAGCTTGGAGAAGAACGGGAAGCCGATCAGGATCACGAAGCCGAGCATGAGCAGGGAGGTGGGCACCCACATCGCGGTGGTACGGGCGTTGGCTTCCGCGCGTGCCGCAGCGGACGCCTCGTGCCGCATCGAGGCGATCTTGGCGATCAGGACGTCGTGCATCTTGGCGCCCTGGCTACCGGCGATCTCGGCGGTGTGCGCCAGATCGATCAGATCACCGACGTCGATGTCGGCCCCGAGTTGAGCCAGCCCGCGCCAGGGCTGCTGCTGGGCGTGCCGGGCCCGGGTCAGCGCCTGGTGGACGCGCTGGAACGGCCACCCATCGGTGATCTTCGCCGGATTCTCCAGCGCGCTGTTCAGCGCCGCACCTGCTTGACGTTCCAGGGCGACCAGTTGCAGGTAGCAGGTGAAGGCGTAGCGGAAGTCCTTGCGGCGCTGCCGAGCCTGGGAGCGCACGCTCCAGTCCGGCACCATCGACAGCGCCACCGCCAGCACCAGCCCCGCCAGCACCGGCACCCTCCACGGGGGCGAACCACCGGCCAAACTCACCAAGCCGCCCAGCACCGAGGGCGCGGCCAGCCCGGTGAGAAACAGCGACAGTTTGACCAGCATGAATCGCTCGACCGAGCGCCCGAGCAAGTCCAGGTCGCTGAGGGGAACAGCGAGCAATCCGCTAGGGCGCGCGACCCGCTTGACCAGCCATCGTCCCCAACGCTCGCTGCCGCTCATGCGGGAGGCCAGGGCATCGTCGGGATGAATCGGGGTGGGTTGGATGCGTGCCAGAGCGGCGTCCAAGCGCGGCGGTGCGGGCCGCAACTCCCCGACGAGCACGATCACTCCGACGGCAGCCAGGCACCCGACTAGCGCGGCGAGCGCGGTCATGTGCCTGCCTCCTGCTCAGCTGCTACACGTGTGGCGTGTAGGAAGCGGGTACCGGTGGACAAGACGGCCAGTCGCCGCATCCACCACAACCCCGCCGCGTAGATCCCGGCGACGATGGCCAGCACGCCCTGCCCGACGGACGTGCCGTAGGGATCGGCGAGCGTCGAGGAGGCGGCGAAGAACACACTCAACATGCCCACGGACGCCACGATCACGATCAGAGTCGTCCGCAGGCCGGCCCGTTCGGCCTCCACGTCCCGCCGCACGATCACCTCCTGCTCCACCGCCTCGGCCAGCAATCTCAACGCCTCCTGGGTACCGGGGCCGCGGCGGTGCGAGGCCAGGATCAGCGCGCAGGCGATCAGGTCGGCGACCGGGTCGTCCAGTTCGTCGGCGAACGCCCGGAGCGCATGCTCGGTGCTGGCATGGTTGGTCAGCCGCTCAGCGAGAGTCTGGACCGGATCGCGGATACTGCCGGGTGCGACGCGGACACTGTCGGCCAGGGCCTGTTCCAGTCCACGGCTGGCGCCGACCATCTCGGCCAGCCGCCGCGACCACTGAGCCAACGCCTCCAACCGGGCGATCCGGCGCTGCGGCGCCCGGCCCGAGAGCATCGGCGGCAGCGCATACACGGCCGCAGCGGCGGCCAGGGCAGCGACCGGCCACCCCGACAGCACCAGCACACCCAGCGCGGCCCCGGCACCGGCCAGCAGCCGGTTCCGGCGCCCCGGCCACGCGGGCGACCGCAGCACCCGTCGCCAACGCGACGGCGGACGCCCCTCCCGCGCCCCCGGTTCAGTTCCCCGCACCCCGGCTACCGCGGTGATGACCGCCCCTGCGGCGCACATCCCCGTGAACGCGGCCAGCAGCAGCATTATCACGACCAGCTCCCACTCGCCGATGCCAGGAGCGCGGGGTCGAAGTCATGCGCCGCCAGCTCATCTAGAAGGCTGGTGCTGATGTGTCCACCGGCCGGGACGGCGCGTCCGTCGGTCCCGGGGGTGAAGATGACGTTGCGGGTCGGCTCGGCCGCGTCTGCCGGCGGCCCGATCTCCATCACCTGGGACACATACCGGTCGTTGGTGGTCTGGTCGCGTCGAAGGTAGACGATGAGCGGCTCGGCCAGCCCGAACATCAGGCGCACGTCATCGGCCGCCAGACCGAGGTCAGCGCGGCGGCTGAGCTGGACGACCCGACTGAACACATGCTCGGGCCGGTGGACGTGCAGGGTGCACATCGACCCACGCGCCCCGGAGTACATCACCTCCAGCATGGGCGCGAGCTCCCCATGCCGAGCCTCACCCACGATCACCCGGTCAGGGTTCAACCGCAGGCACGCCGGCACCAGATCCTGCAACCGCACTTGCCCGACGCCTTCGGAGTTGGCCTGGCGAGCCTCCAACGCAACGACATCCTGGTGTCGGTGCGCCAACCGGGGATCATCCAGGAACAACTCGAAATCACTTTCCAACGTGATGATCCGCTCCTCCACCGGGATCTCGTTGGCCAGCGCCCGCACCAGCGTGGTTTTACCGGTGTTGACCTCCCCGCACACGATGATGTTGCGGCGCGCGCCGATCGCCGCCCGCAAGAACCCCTCCAGCGGCTCGGTCAACGTGCCCAGCCCGGTGAGCTGCCGCAAGCTGATGTCAACCAGCCGATGAACCCGGAACGCCAGGTGAGGACGCCGAGACACCCACCCCACGACCGCCAGGCGCACCCCGTCGGCGAGCGCGACATCCAGCAGCGGTGAGGCGTGCGAGAACTCCCGGCCCGTATTGCCACGCCGCGCGAGGAGCTGCACCCACTCAACAAGGTCGTCGTCGGTCGCGGCGGTCGGCGGCCCCGCTTTCTTGGTGCCGTCGGTGAAGGTCACCCAGGTCTGGTCGCAACCGTTGACCACGATGTTCTCCACATCGGAGCGGTCCAATAGCTGCTGCAGCGCTCCCAGCCCGAACCGCCGATCGAACACCAATTGCGCCACCCGCCGCTGTTCAGCCGCAGGCACGACGCGCCCAGAGGCCGTTTGCTCATGCATCCACACCTGCACTTGCGCACTGATCAACTGCCGCGCCTGAGCGTGATCCAGATCGTCGCCAAGAGCATCCACGAGCTGGATGGAGATCTGGCGCACCGCCGCCCACACGTCCACATCGCTGCCCTCGGTCGGCCGTTGAGACGACGAAGTGGATCCTGATGGCCTGAAGGCCGCGTGGCCGGTGCCGATCATTCTTGCCGAGGTCCAGCCCGACACATTCACCGGCGGCCTCCCGCGGCAGGCGCGACCGGGCCTGGCGACCCGGTGGCGTGGTCATCCGGCGACCCGGTGGCCATGAGCGTGCGGATCCGCCGACCGAGGCCGTCCAGCGACCTAACCAGTAGCGAGGACTTGAAGGTCAACCGAGGCCGAGCACCGTCCGACAAGACCGCCGCATCAACCGGCGAGCACGGCAGCTCCGCCAGCACCGGCGTATGGAGCACGCGCTCGGCCTCGCTTGCACGGTAGGAACCTTCACGAATCACGCACAACCCGATCGCCGCTGGATCCGTTACTAGCTCCTTCAGAGCGTCCAGACGCGGAGCCGCCGCATCGACCTGCGGCAGCGTGGACCCCAGCACCATGACCACCAGGTGCGCCGCCTTCAGCAGGTCCTCCGGGGTGTCGGTGCCGCCCACCCGGCCAAGGTCAGCCAGGACATCTCCGTCCCGCTCCACCAGCACTTCAGCTAACCGAGGCCACAAGGGCGCCAAGCGGACTCCATGCCGAGGATCACGAACACCATGTAGCAACTCCACTCGCCCGTCGTCCGCGATCGGCATGACGTACTCCTCCAACGGAACCGCCGCCCGCGGATCGGCCTCGGCCGCCATCGCCACGCCCAGCAGCCCCGGCCCAGTAGGCTCCCGTATCCGATCGGCCATGAACCCCGGCAGCACACCGCGCCCCATCGGGTCGCACTCAGCCAAAAGCACCCGGCCAGGCCAAGTCAGCGCAAGACCCAGCGCCGTCGTCGTCACCCCCGGCGACCCGCCAGACGAGATCAGGCAACACAACGCCATCGCCTCAATCCCTCCTTTCTGTCACCACGAGCACGATCGTCCCGGTCGCCGCCTGCCTCGCCACCGTGCTGCTCTGGGAATCGGTCACCAGCAGCGACACCGTCACCGAACCCTCGGCATCCGGCTCCTTCACCTGATCGACCACCGCCTCGACATCCGGCAACGCCGTGCCCGGCGTACGGTCCTGCCCGCCTGCGGGACTCGGGTTCTGGTCGCCAGAGGTGAACACGATGCGAAGGCGCCAACCCGGCCCCAACCCGGGAGGCAATGCGCCGGCTTTCACAGGAACGGTCACCAGCGCTTGCCCCGGCTGCGGACTCTGCTGCACCGTCAGCTGAGAGGCTGCCAGCAACGTCCCCTTGCGCAATCCGATCGAGGCACGCCGCCCGACGACCTCTGAAAGCTGACGGTCCGGAATCACCGGGACGGCCGAGTCCACTGCCACCCGGGCCACATCCAGATCGGCATGAACGACCTGTTGCCCCACCGGGACATCACGCGCCAGGCGCACCACCGGTTCTCGGGCGCTCGACGACCGGACCAGCTGCACGTTCGCCAGCACGGCAAAGGCCATCAGAATCACCCCGACGGCAATCCACTCCGGACGGCGCTGCCGTGCCAGCCGTGTGGACGACATGGAGACCGGACCGCCTGTCAGCTTCGGTACGCGTGACCGGGGTAGCGTCCTTCTGGTGCCTTTCATGATGTTCCTCGTACGTACAGGCCCTGCGCTTCGGCGACCCGCATACGAAGGCTTGTCGAACGGCTCAACGGTGGCAACATCCCACCCGATCCGTCCGACCCTCTCCACGTGCCGCCCCAGGTGACCGTCACTCGCACCCGATACGCCGCACCCCGCTCATGAACCGACGACTGTGAAAAGGTGTACGAGCAATCGGTGCGTTGCGACGACACCGGCATGGACTCGTCGAATGCGGTGCCCGCACCGCTACATCGCACGACCCGATGCCCATACCCCGGATCGATCGTCGTGCTCTGCGGCCTGGCGGTCACCTCGGCCCAGACTCCCCGTGCAGCCGCGCGCCCACTGACAGATCGCCAGTTCGTCACCCAGAACCACTCCGGCAACCCCACCAGCCCATCAGACCAACGAGGTGGAGCCGTCCTCACAACCGGCACAGGAACCGGAAGCCGCGTCCATTTCGTCAACGCCAACTCGGCCGGCGACAACTTCCGTGACTTACCGCGGCCCTTAGAGGATGGCGTACACACCTGCACGTTGTCGCTCAGCGTCCGGCAATCATGAGGTCCAATGTCATTCTCCTCCGCGCCCAGATGGCTGCTCTCGTCCGCCGGCCGTCCCCCCTCGTTGCTTGTTGAGCTTCCATCGTCAAGTGCGCCGAAGTGGTAGCCGTAGGTGTTGACGCCAGGTGGGATGGGATCGTGCGGGAACGACGCTGAGACACCGGGAGAGAACGCGCTGATTATCGCTAGCGTGAATGCTCTCAATTTGTCAGCATCCTTCATTGAGTGTGATTGACCTGCTCACGCGCCATTGACCATCGGGGCTCTTGTTCAATAGCGCCTTTAGGCTTCCTTCTTTAACGCCCCGGTTGACTATCTGCCTCGTATTTACCTCTATGAGCCCCGCTCGACTGGAATCTTGGCAATCCAAGACGATGGCGTTGTCGAGGTTGATCTGAATACTTCTTACGTGGGGCGCCACCGTGCCGTACGTCATGAGATTCTTGTTCCTCATCTCCTCGATACGCTTCAGCACCCGAGTGAGTTGAGGTTCGATCATTACCGTCGATAGTTGCCGTAGGCGATCACTCGCTGCGAGAGAGCCCGCGCGGTCCAACATCGCTACAAATTTCAGGTAGGTCTGTCGAATAAGCTCTCGATCACCAGAAGGTGGCAATGATGGCTCATGGACCGAAGCGGGGGATGGGGATAGGGCAACGCCTTTGTCGCTGGTGTTGCAGCCTGGCAGTAGCAACACGGACCCCACCATGCTGATCACCAGGCCGAGTCGAGTTCCTCTGCGACTGATTCTGGGCAAGCTCCTACCTCCATACACCTGATCGTTTGAAGTGCTTGTTCTCCCAGCTCCGACTGGAGCCCGAACGAGACGTTGGCGACACCGCCACCCTGGTTCTTCATCCCTGTGACAATGGTTGGGAGTAGCGCGATCACCCACTTGCCGATCGGCGAGGCGGTTCGCTCCACTTGGAATGCGCCGGCCACCATCTGGACTAGGGGAAGGCCCCATCCGCCCGTTCGGTCGTCGTCGGGCCCAAGGGCTTCAGGGTCGGGGACGATGTCGTCCAGTGTCAGGTCACCGAGCGCGCCGACGGTCGGCATGGTCGTGGAAGAGTCCCAGACGCCGATCACCAGCCCGATGCTGATCCATCGCAGATGGAGAATCACCTGATCGGTCGGTCTCGACATCCGGATGGCGTTGGTGACCAATTCACTGACGACTAATACGGCATCGTCCAACGACACCGGAAGGCGCCACTTATGAACTGCGGTCGCGATTTGGTCGCGGGCCAAGCCAACGCTCGAACTCAGTGCGGTGAAACGGCGAGTGCTGGTACACCTGGTCACGGTTGTGGTCATGGTGCTCACATTTCTCAGGCCCCACCGCTGGCATAGGACAAGATGGTGTGGGCACGGTAAGGCTAGTTGGTCTGCGCCTCAATACGGTCGCTGTCAATCAACGCGATTGAGGCGACAGAGTAGTAGTTGTACGGACCCTGGCCGCGTATTACGTTCGAGATCGCCCGGTGATGATTGAGGAGGCGCTACACATGCACCGGGCATGCCGGGCGGCCTTCTAGTAGTCGATGGATTTCTAGGCGCGCGCTTCAGGGTGATCGCTGTCGTGCTCAATTTACTGAGCACTTGGTGGATCCAACCTCAGAGCAAGGTGGGGCGCGCTGCGTGACCGACTCGGGGCCGGTCTACGCGTCCTTCTTTTTGATCGTCAGATCGATGAAGAGGGCCTTGCCGGGAACCTCGCCGCCCCCGAAAAGCTTTTCAGGCAGGGGTTGCGCTCGTTCGCGGGGATTCCGCCTAGTGCGCCGTGAGTGGCGGTTGTTCAGGCTGAGAGCGCTGTCAGTCTTGCCGAATGGAGCGCGGCACCCTGTTCCACCCTTTTGGCTTGCGCTGGCCTTGCGTCCCGCTATCGCGGTGAGTGATGTGGCCAGTGGTTAGCCGGGCAGGACGGGCACAAGCGGTCTCAGCAGGCCACGCTCGTGCAGGTGCTGGTCGGCGGCACCTGCTTGGGTCAGCAGGCGGTATGCGGTGATGAGTGCGGCCGGACTGACGGCAGACGGTGCGGCGTTCATGATCCAACTCACCCCCTCGGCCCAGTTGACGCCGCGGCGGACATCACCGCAGGTGGTCATGGTGGCGCGGCGCAGTGTGGGACTGAGCGCGATGGCTTCGGCCGCGATCCTGATGGCCGTCAGTTCGAGGTCGAGGTCCTCACGATCGGCCAGTGCATCGCTCGCGCGTCGCAGGGCATAGGGGTCAGGCTGTAGACCCCTCCAGTGATCGGGTCGGAATGCCGACGTCTGCGCCAGTGCGTAGGTGTGCACGAGCCGCGTTAGGGCGTTCACAGCCGGGTCGAGGACTGTGCGGGCGTTGGTGATCTCCCCGTCTGGCCTGCTTGGTGCGTGAGCGGCCTGCTCCATGGTGTACCCCCGTGGTGTTGTCGCCTGACCGATCATCTTCACTTATAAGTGAAGGACTGATACGGAGAGTAGTTATCCAGAGCCTCTCTGTCAACCAAGCGAGCCGATTCGAGCTTCGATGCTTGGAACAGAAGTGATGGACCTCTGTGGCATCGCTCATGCCGCGCTGTGATGCGGCCGGTTCGTCCGCGATGCGGGTCTAGCCGGGATTGGGGTGCCAGCGAACTGGGAGAGCGTGTAGACCGCGCATCATCCGACTCGCGCGCCAGGCAAGCGGTTCGGCAGCAGTGTCCAGGTGCAGACCAGGGAAGCGGCGCAGCAGGCTGGCCAAGGCGATGTGGGCTTCAGCGCGGGCCAGCGCAGATCCCAGGCAGTAGTGGGGGCCGTGGCCGAAGGCCAGGTGGCCATGCGGGGCGCCGGTGCGGGTGAGGTCGAGGGTCGCGGGGGCGGGGTAGTGAGCGGGATCGCGGTTCGCGGCGCCGATACCGATCATGACGATCTGTTCGGCGGGGATGATGGTCGAGTCGTACGCGACCGGTTGGGTGGTGAATCGGACGGTGGCGATCCCAAGCGGGGAGTCGTAGCGCAGGAACTCCTCGATGGCTGAGGCGAGCCGGTCGGGTGTGGCGGCCATGGCGGCGTGCTGAGCGGGGTGGAGCAGCAGAGCCAGCACGGCGTTGCCGATCAGGTTGGTGGTTGTCTCGTGCCCGGCGATCAGCAAGAGCGTCGCCAGCGACACCAGTTCCTGCTGGCTGAGGCGGTCGCTGCGTTGGCGGGCCGCGATCAGGGCGTCGAGTAGATCTCCGTCCTCGCCTCCGGAGCCCGCGTCGTGCTCGGTGCGGTGGCATCTGCTGGCGACAAGGGCCGCCATGTAGTCGGCGATGTGATGGGAGGCCTGGTCGCGGATGGTGGTGTCGCCGGTGGTGAACATGGCGTTGGACCAGAGGCGGAGCTGCGTGCGGTCGTGTTCAGGCAGGCCCAGTAGCTCGCAAATGATGGTGACCGGCAATGGTACGGCGAATTCGGCGATCAGATCGGCGGCGCCTTGGGGCGCGATCGTCTCCAGCAGCCGGTCAGTGATCTGCTGGATGCGGGGGCGGAGCCGCTCCACTGTGGTGGCGGTGAACGCCTGGGCTGCTAGGCGCCGTAGCCGTGTGTGGTCGGGGGGATCGGTGGCCAGCATGTTGGCTTGCAACGCCGGGGCGATGTCGCGGCGGTCGCCGAAGAGGTGTCCGAAGCGGCGGGTGTCCCTACTCAGCCGTGGGTCGGTCAGGGCGGCACGGGCTTGCGCGTATCCGGTGATCATCCAGGTGTGATGGCCGTTAGGTGCGACCTTCACCTGCTGCACCGGGCCCTGGCTGCGCAACTTGTCATAGACCTGGTAGGGGTCGCGGTGGAAATCGACGTCGAACACAAGTGACTCCTCATTCGAGATCCAGCTCACTCAGGCGTCATGGACGTGTACGAGGCGCTTCAACGAGGGCCTCAACCAGGTCGGCCGAGGCGGAGAACGCCAAGGACACGCGCATCAGCCAGTCGACCTCGCTGCCCAGATCGCTTCCCGTGCCGCTGGTCGTCGTGTCTCTGCGCTCGCGCCCGGTCGGGGGAGCGGCTTCGGCGAGGGTGGTGTTGTAAATGGGTGTCTCAGCAGGATGTCCCGACAGGTAGGCGGCCAAGGCCATGCGGACTGAGGTCGCCTCGTGGAGTGCCGCTGCCTGCCGAGCATCGAGTTCGGCACCACCTGCGCTGGTCTCGACCCGGCATGTTCCCTTCGAGTGGCGATAGGGCCCCAGGATCAGCAGCCCATCTCGGATCTCGATAACCCGGCGGTGCACCCCGTAGCGGTAGCTGAAACGATCTGGGCCATTCCGGGGCAGGACGATCTGCGGCATCGCCGCTGCCAACGCCCTCCACAGCGGGTCCAGTCGCCGATAGATCCGCCAGTACCGTAGCCACCGCACCGGAGCCGCTGCGGCCGGGCCCCACGCGGGCAAGGTCATGCCTATCGTGATCGCCAGCGCCGCGAGCAAGGGCAGCCCGACAGCGAACACGCATCCGGGAGGGTGCAACGGGCTTGTACACGGCTGATCCTGCCCCGGCACTAGCGGGCCCAGCTGCAGCCACTGCGAGACCACCACCACCGTCTTCTCAACCAGATAGACGACTAGAAGGACGCATCCGAGGGTCACTATCCGCAGGCCGGTGCGGAGTGCGGGCCGTGCGGCAGGGCCTGCGTACTTTGCTGTGATCACTGCCAGGCGCGTGAAGGACCACCCCAAGAACACCACGAAGATCAGGATGTAGCCGACCAGAGCTGGACGGCCGCGGTACAAGGGGCCGAAATCCCCGATGACCGGTGGCAGCGGACTGGCCACGAACAGCCCGGTCATCGCGGTCACGGCGGCCAGCAACGCCACCAGCCAGCGACGGATGCGCACCCGGGCCTCCACCTGCGGGCACGTGACGCTCAGTTGATGCGCCAAGGCTGCGAAGGCGGCAACCGTCGTGCACAAGTTGGACAGCAGACGACCCAGATTCGGGTATAACGCGTTCTCTGCCTGCTGTGCCCCGTCCGAGATCAGCACCAATGCCAGTCCGATCGTCACCAGCAGCAGGCATGTCGAGCCCAGCCCGGGCGGGGCATCAGGACTGCGAAGGTTGTATGCCTTGAAACCTGCCGCAACGAACGCCGCTGCGGCCACCGTCCAGAACACTACGTTGATCACCAACAGCCCCCGATGTGCGTGTCGGCCGCTCGTTAGCACTGACTACTGGCTCGGCTCCCCTTTGCGTCGCCTCGCTCGTGGCCCGTCGGGTGCGGCCGTCTCGGCCGGCCCGGAACGCTGGAACGCGGAGCGGCGTCCCCAAGCGTTGTCCAAACGGTCGAGTACGGCGGCGACATCTGGATCGGTAGGAGCGACTCGACGGCCGGTATGGCAAGGCCGCGACCGGTTCATGACCAAGGTGGCGAAGTATTCTGCTTCGCGTTCCTGTTCGCTGGTATAGGTGGTACGTCCCAGCATTGCGCGCACCAATGCGGGATCTAGATCAGGCAGCAACATCGTGGCCAGATCGCCCACGCTGACCTCACCCTGGTGGCCGGCGAGCAGGTGGCCGATCTCGTGCAACGCGATGTGCTCGCGATGGAACTGGGTGGTCTCCGTCGTGGTGTACACGTAGTCGGTACGGGCGGTGGAGACGAACAAGCCGCACAGGCCCTCTGGCATGGCCGGGATCTGCATCACGTGTAGCGTGCGGCCCGTATGAGCAGCAACAACGACACAGAACTGCTCAAAATCCCACGGCTCAGGGACCCCCAACGCCTCCACACGAGTCCGACATCGCCGTCGTAGGGCGTCTCCCCGCACTAGGTCACCTCCCCGGTATCCACGCCGAGTGCTCGCACCCACCGACAGAGCTTAGTGTGATCGCTTCGCTACTTCTTGTGATTGTGTCATGGGTTACTCAGCTACACGGAGAGGAATCGGCATCGTCCGGCCTGGCGCGCCGCTCCAAGCGAGCGGTCGACTCGATCAGCTCACCGACCATCTGCTGAGCCTCGGGCGACAACTGGAGGAAACTACGCAGGTGCGCGCCGCGTACCCCGGTATCGCGTAGCAAGGTCAACAACTCGATCTGTTCTTCGACGGTCCTGAACACCTCGTCGTCGAAGAAGTAGGAAGGAGGCACGCCGAAGAATGCTGCCAGGGCCTCCAACACCCGCTTGGTGGGATTGTCGTGCTTACCGGTCCGCAGCTTCCACAGGGTGTTGTGCGAGATCTTCTCCCCGGTCAACTCCTCGATCGCGGCCGCAGCCTCCTGGAGGGAGTAGGGTCCGCGCTCATCCGGATGCATCCGGCGGAACAGGTAGTCGACCTTGCGGGCCAGAGGCGGTGCTGCAACATCATCGTCCGACCTCCCCTCCGCGGTGTCATCGCGAGTCACAGAACACCTCCTCCTCTGCGGACGCCGAAGACCCTGGTCACAGTATGTCACTGGCATCTATCACAAGCGCCGTACTTGCCTCTCCCGGCCCGGCAAGACGACCTGTTCGCCACTATTTGTCGGCGTTGTTCGTATTGGGTGCATGCTGGCCCGAATGAGCCTCGTCATTTGTTGGCGGCCAGCTGCGATTTCCCACTGGCGGCCAGTTAGTGGGGAGCTATCTGGCCGTGGATTTTCACGCTTAGTGATCGCGTGGGGTCAGCCGAACGTTCGGGAGTGGAGCTGTGGATGCGGAAGGTCTCCTTACTCGTATAGGTAAACCTTCCGAGGGTTCCAGCCTGACGAATCGCCGATCCGGGCACCGCTCGTCCAGCGCAGGAGTGCGCCTGGAGCATGCGTGACAGCAAAGCGGACCCACGCCCGGCGTGGACGGGACGCGTGTCCCTGCCTCGCAGGACGGCGCCCTCTGGCGTTCATGCTCGGACAGCGGCCATCCTGGGAGGAATCACTCACGGTAGGCGAATGATCCGTTCGGGTAACGGGTGCGGGGGCTTCTACGGCAGGCTTCTACGGCCCCCGGCGCAGGATCGACGGATCAAGCCGCGCGCCGCCCGGGAGTGCGGGCCTCCGCCCCGTGCACTATCTCAGGGGGCGGGTGGCCACGCGCAGGCGTCGCGCCGCGTCAAGCCGGCCCCGTCGAGGGGCCGCCGCGGCTCGACGCAGGAAAGGGGCATCATGTTACACACCGCTTCCCCCGGCCCGCAGGCGGGCGCACCGCGGGCCGGTGCGGCAGGCCCGGTACCGGCGCAGCCCGACAGCACAGCCTCCCTGCCATCGGGCACCACCCGGCGGCCGATCACGCGCCTGGTGACCGCCGTCACCACGATCCTGGCCGTGGCCGCGGCGCTCACGCTGGCGGCGACCGCGCCAGCATGGGCCTACCCGGGCATGTCGGTATCGCTGTCCCAGGCGACCGTCTCCCCGGGCGGCAACGTCACCATTACGGTGTCGGGGACCTCCGACGACACCTACACCAACGCCCGGGTCGGCCTCTACGAGCAGGCAGGCGGCGGCGGCCTGCAATCCTTCACCTCGGTCGCCGCGTGCTCCACCACCTGCACCGAACTGGCAGGGCTCGGGTACTCCGTCACCATCGGCAACCTCGCCCCCGGCGATGCCTTCAACGTCTCCATCACCCTGCAGATCGATCCGGGCACACCCGACCAGAGCTTCTCGGTCCGCAACCAGTTCCGGACCACAGGCCAAGGCAGCGACGCCACCCAAGACGGCCCGACCTTGACCATCGTCGGCACCCCGCCCTACTCCTTCACCGGGTTCTTCGCCCCCGTCGACAACCCGCCCGTGCTCAACACCGTTAACGCCGGGCGCAGCATCCCGATCAAGTTCTCCCTGGACGGCGACCAGGGCCTGGACATCCTGGCCGACAACTCGCCCTACTCCCAGGCCACCACCTGCGGCACCGGCACACAAGACCCCGTCGAGACCACCACCAACTCCAACTCCGGCCTCACCTACGACTCCGGCAGCGGCCGCTACACCTACGTGTGGAAGACCGACAAGGACTGGGCCGGCACCTGCCGCACCTTCCACCTCAAGCTGGCCGACGGCACCGACCACACCGCCCTGTTCCAGTTCAACTAGAACCAGCATCGACTCATCCCCGTGGCCCCGGCACACCGCCGGGGCCACCCCACCGCCCGACCTCAGCTCGCTCGTTTCACCTCCTCGCCGATCACTCAGCGTCATGATCTGACTGGCCGTACGTGGGGAATTGAGGCTGGCCGCTGTCAGTCATTCCCGCTCGCTCATTGAAGAGCAGGCGGTTCTTCTTCCAGTGACCAGCCCTGGGCGTTCTCCTCCTGCTCGCCAACGTCTTCTCCGGGCGTTGCCGCTTGAGCGCCTCCAAGGTTTGATCGACTAGGCGCCAACACCGATGAGCATCGCCGGGATTCACGCTGCCGCGATTCGCGCCATCCGCCACAGGGCTGGTCGGCTGTTGCTCCGTGGTCTGATGAGACTTCTAGACGACGTGCACTGCCTTGGCTTGCTCCGTGCGGTCAGGTCCGACCCATCAGCTCCGGTACGCCAACTGTAAGAACACCTCGTGGCCGCCCACCGGTCGCAGGCTGACGGGTTCCCCGATTGCCAAGGGGGCACGCGGGGACACCCAGTCCACGTCCGCCAGGCGCGGCCCTTCGGTGGGCAAGAGGGTTTCGAACCTTGAGTGGTCGAGTACCTGATTTGCGCGCGTCACATTCCTGAGGCTGGAGCAGCCGATATGGAAGAGATCCGCCCGTCTTGGATTGCGGCGGCGATGCGTGACTCGGCGATACGCCGCTGTTTGTACAGCTTGTTCGCTGCTATCCTTTTGGTCAGGGCGAGTTCTTGGACGGATGAGCCATCGAGACGTGTCGCTATGATCAGCTCGGCCGCTTCCCGGCTGATGATTCGCTGACGTGCGGTATCCAATAGCAGGACGGCCGGGTCGACGCTGAAGGCGGGCGCGCGATCTGGTAGCTCCGGTAGTTGGGTTGGATCGCAGGGGAGGGCACGGTCCTCTCTACCGCGGGCACGAAGCGCTCCCTTGCGGGCCCAAAGCATCAGACGCGCCGCGATATGTGGGCGCTTGGTATCGATACGCGTCAGCTGAGCGACGAACTCAGTAAGCAATTCCGAGATGATGTCGTCCACGAGTTGGCTTGGGCTCGAACGGATGACCCGTGCGGCTGTGCCCTTTAGACCGGGCATGGCCACGCCGATGCAGCCAACGATCCACGCGGGGTCACCGGTCCGGGCTTGATTGAGCAGTTCTCGCCACGCGGCGTCCTTGAGCTCATCTGACGCGCCTTGCTCAAGCAGCCGCAGCTGCAGCTCCTGCAGGTCCACAGGCCGTGGGGGCAGGCCGTGCCCGACTGCTCGCCCGTCGATCGACAGCGGGCTTGGAGCCGATGCCAGTAGAAGGAAGGAACGTTCAGCCACGATCAGCGCGTTGTTCGGACGATCGCCGGCCATCGCGCGGACCGGTCGCTGATGGTTGTTCTGGTGGTTGGTCATGACGCCCCCGGAGGTCGTTGACGGATCGATGACGTCATGTATCCGCGATGGCGTCAGCACTTCATGAGCACTCCATGAGCACAAGGGAGTGCTTACGCGCTGCCGATGATTCGCTCAGAACCCCAGCGACCTGCGATGATGGAGACCATTCAGCGCGCCTACGCGGTGTAGGTAAAGCCGCACAGGTGCTCACAAGCGCCGTGACCTCGACGTTCCGCGGTCGTGAGGCATCTTTGTAAAGAATCTTCGAGCCGTCGGTGTCGACCTGCGGATTCACCTGCGTGCATGTCCGAGATCGCTGCATTGGTCAGGTGGCCGAATGGGCGACATGCGTGGGTTGCGGTTGTGGGCGGTGGCGTCGCTCTCGATTCCAGGCCGAGTCAGGTAGAGAAGTGGAATCGCCAAGCGGCTTGAAGTTCGGGAACTTGTCGCCGCTCTTCTCGTCGCCGTTGTCGCAGAGATCTCAGCTGTGAGCCGGGGCGTTGACCGCCGAAAACGAACATGAGCCGGCCCCAGATGGCTGGACCGAGCCCTTCACCGACCCGCGCCTTTCGGCGCTTATCTCGACCAGCAGTGCTGGGAAGCTCCCTGGTTGGAGGGGTGTGTGTCGTGTGCAGGTGTCCAGGACAGCTGCAGCCCTGTCTTGGTGTGGCGGGTCGGTGCGTTCGAGGTTCGGCAGAATGGTCTTGTGCGTGCTGAGTGGGACGAGGCCTGGCTGGGGTTGATCAAGGGGTCGGTCCGGGTGATGGATAGTCAGCCCGGCTGGCCGGAGGTGTATGAGCAGCTTGCGTCGGCATTGCGTCCTGCACTGGGTGGTGAGGCGGTGGCCATTGAGCATGTCGGGTCGACCTCGGTGCCGGGGCTTCCGGCCAAGCCGATCGTGGATATCGCGGTCGGCCTGGCGCCCGATGCGCAGCTTGTCGATGTTGTGGATGTCGTGACCGCGCTCGGTTATGGGTTCCGCGGCGATAAGGGTGAAGAGGTCGGGTGGTTGTTCGTTCTGGAGCCCCGGCCGCTTTATCGTGTCGCGGACGTTCATGCGGTGCGGCATGGTGGCCTGCAGTGGCGTGCGTATCTGGAGTTCCGGGACCGGCTTCGTTCCGATCCGGCTGCGCATCGGGCGTACGCCCAGCTCAAGCGCCAGCTCGCCGTGAAGCATGTCAATGATCGTCAGGCGTATACGGCGGCGAAAACGTCACTGGTCAAGGAGTTGTTGTCCGGCGCGTAGCGTCGGCCGGGAGAGCGTGTCGGCGAAGGGGTCAGAACGGCTGTGCCGGGGAGTTGATCACGGGCCCTCGCGTGCCAGGAGCTGATGTTCCTGGTTAGCCCACGGGCCTGTCGGGTTCGTCCAGCCAGAGGGTTTGCTCTTCGCTGTTGACGGTGATGCCGTAGCGGTCTCGTCCGGGCCGTCCCTTGCCGAGCCACCAGAGGTAGGCGCCCATCGCCTGGTCCCACAGGCGACGATCGCCGTGCTGGATGACGGTGTACTCGTCGGCCTTGTGCGGCGCGGTGAAGGTGGCCCAGGCATCGTCGGTGGACAGCGTCGCGGTGTAGGTC
>NZ_BCQT01000033.1 GCF_001552215.1 Actinomadura macra NBRC 14102
GCCGGTCCCGACCGGTTGTGGCTCACCGACATAACCGAGCACCCCACGACAGAAGGGAAACTGTATTGCGCTGCCGTGATGGATGCCTATTCCAGGCGGATCATCGGCTGGTCGATCGACACCCGCCAGGACACCGATCTGGTCATCAACGCACTCGCCATGGCCGTCACCCGGCGCACCCCGCCACCGCACTCAACCATTCTGCATTCCGACCACGGAACGCAATACACATCCTGGGCCTTCGGGAAACGTCTGCGAGATGCCGGGCTGCTCGGATCGATGGGCACGGTCGGTGACTGCTACGACAATTCCATGATGGAGTCGTTCTGGGGAACGATGCAACTGGAGTTGCTCGACACCCGGACATGGAAGACCAGGGAAGAGTTGGCCGGCGCGGTCTTTGAATGGGTCGAATGCTGGTACAATCCTCATAGACGCCATTCCAGTATCGGAATGCACAGCCCCGTCACGTTCGAAGGGCTCAACCTGCCCTCAGACACCCACGAGTGACCTCACCCTGGTGTCCGTGCAACGGGGGGAACCTCAATCGGCGTGAGGTCGACGCGGTCGAGGATCTCGGTGGTGTACAGGCGGGTGTACTCGGCAGCGAGTTCGCGGCGCGAGCGCTTGCCGACCCCTTGGCGGTCATCCTCCGCATACTGAATTCGGCGCAACTCGGTGGTTGGGGCGAGCTCGCGGTGATGCTCGTAGGCGATCCGAGCACGGGCTAGGGACGCCTGCAACTGGCGTGCATTGGCCCAGGCGTACTCGGCTCCTCGGACACCGCGGCGCTGGCGTACGTCGAGCAGCAGCCGGACGTCCGCCTGCCGCAGCCGTCGCAGGAAGGACTCGCCGCCGAAGCCGTAGACGCCGACTGTCACCATCCTGAGCACCGGAGATCACCCACCTGCCCACCTGTCGTTCGGTTCTTCCGGCAGGCCTGCCGGACGCGGCGAGTCGCATCATGCAACGGCGGTCCCCTCCAGCTCGACCATCAGGTCGGGGAGCGCCAGCCGCGCCACCCCGAGCATCGTCGTGGACGGTGCCACCCCGGCGGCGCGCAACCGCGACGCCAGTACGGCGTACTGTTCGAAGAGCTGATCGACGTCGGTGGTGTAGATGTTGAGGCGGACGAGGCTTGCGAGAGACATACCGGCCTCGCTGAGCACCGCCTCCAGGTTGTCGATGCTCAGCGCCAACTGCGCCGCCATGTCACCGGGATGCTGGGGCTGGCCGTCGCCGCTCATGGCAGTCTGTCCCGCGCAGTACAGGGTCCGGGTGTGCCCGGAGACGATCTCACCCTGGTTGTAGCCCATCTCCACCGACCACGCCCAAGGGTTGACCGCCGTTCGCTGCATTGCCGCATCAGCTCCCTTCGGTTCGTCGAGGTTACCTACGCCCATCGGCTCAGTGGCCACCGTCTCTTTCGCCATGCTGAGAAGCCTCCCCGCAATACACGACATCTTGTGTCGTGTATCCGCGTAGAGTCTTCGTATGCGCGCCGACCGCTTGGTCTCGCTGGTGCTGCTACTGCGCCGGCACGGTCGGCTGTCTGCGGCCGCGCTGGCCCGCAAGCTCGAGGTATCCACCCGCACCGTGTTGCGCGACATCGAGGCGCTGTCGGCGGCCGGTGTCCCGGTCTACGCCGAACGTGGGCGGCACGGCGGTTTCGCGCTGTTGCCCGGTTTCCGGACCGAGCTCACCGGACTGAACCACGACGAGGCCCTTGCCCTGCTGATCGCCGGATCGCGGAGGGGCGCGCAGGCATTCGGCCTCGGCTCGGCGCTCGCTTCGGCGATGCTCAAGGTGGTTGACGCGCTGCCCGAGAGCTATCGGGACACCGCGAGCGATGCGGCGCGGCGCCTTCTCATCGACCCCGAGACCGACCTGCTCTCGCGCCGGCTGCTCGCGGAGGAGGTGCCCGAGACCGTAGTGGCCGAGGTCCGGCGCGCGGTGTTCGCCGGACGCAAGCTGCGCATCCACTACGCGGCTGTGGGCCAGACCCCCAAATGGCGCACCGTGGACCCGATTGGCCTGGTCACCGTGCGGGACCAGGGCTACTTGCTGGCCACCAGGTCCGGCGCGGACCGCACCTACCGGCTGTCCCGCGTCCTGGCCGCGGAGGAACTCACCGAACCCGCACAGCGGCCAGAACGGGTCGATCTGGACCGGGCGTGGCAGGAACGCAGCACTCAGTTCCGGACCGGCGGCGACCAGGTCACCGTGCTGGTACGAGTGCACCCGGCACGGCGACAAGACCTGGTAGACACCGCACTGGCGGTTCGCACCGAAGAAGCCGACCCAGACGGCTGGTCGCGCCTGGAGGTGGACTTCCAAGACTCCAGACACGCTGAGTGGGCGCTGTGGCAACTCGCCACGAACGCGGAAGCCTTGGCCCCGCAGTGGTTGCGCACCTCCCTGCGCGACCGCGCCTCCGCGATCGCCGCTTGCTACGCAGTGTCGTCCTGAACGCTATCGCCGATCACAACGACTGCATGGTTCTCGCGGTTACTGATCGTCGACTGGCTGCCGGCGCGTCGTGACGAGAACGAGTCGGCCGCTGTCCCGTGCTGTTGAAGCCGCCTTCGAGTCGCCGACGCCAGAGCTTCGACTCAGCCTGGCCGTGAACACGTGAGGCATTGCCGAATCAGTTCGTGCAGGCCCCTCGTGGGAGCGCGGACTGCTTGCTGGCGGACCTGAACCTTCACCGGCGACACCGATAGTGACCATGGCCTGGCGCTCACCTAGCGAAGAGTAGGCGTCCTGCTGGCCGGCGCTGGAGGCGTGGGTGTTCGCGGTCGAGGTGATAGGTCCAGTAGGCACTTGGATCGCCGTTGGTGGTGATGGCCCTTGGCTTGAGAATGACCTCGGCCCCAGCCAGACGCCATCTCGCGCCGGTGATCTCCAGACGGTCATCGATCAGCTGGCGTGCTCTTCCTTCAACCTCTGGCGGTGATCGGTCCAACCTGCATCGTGGCCCAGCAACTCGTGATGGCTCGACAGGCCCAAGCTCGTCAACCCAGGTCGGTGTCGAGTCAACCATCGAGGCTGAGGCGGGCTTCGACGCCTGCCGGGCAGTCATCAGGACCAGGAAGTGGAGCAAGCAGCGATCCCTGTGGCGGTGAAGTGGTCCGCGACGCGCCAGGCTTCTATTCCTCACCGCGCTCATATCTGGCCGTTTCAGCCCTGGCAGTGACCAATGCGCGAATCTCTCGGCCGATGGTTGCGGGATCCGGCGGCTGGTCGACGGTACGGTCCACATAGGCCGTGCACTGTAGGAGCCAACTACGGAGCGCGTCCTCGATTCTGGTCTCTGACCTTCGAGTCTTGGCCAGCGCCAGTCGGCGTTTCTCTTCGAGGACTCGGCGCGCCAGGTTCTCGTCCGTGGCCAAGGCCTGGATGTCGTCGAGGGCGTAGCGGCCAAGCTGATCCGTCGGCAGGGCTCGCTCAATTGCGATCAGGTCGAACGACCTCCTCGGCCAAGCGAGGATCATTGCGGCCCCGGTCGCGTCGACGCTGTCGAGCAAAGGCCCCTTTCTGGCGGAGACGACCCTGCGTATCGACTCCGGGTCGAGCCGGTCCAGGTCACGCATGAGGTAAACCGGGTACCCACGGAAGCGGCTGATCACCTTGAGATCGCCTTGGGCGACCAGTACCTCGACGTCCCTGCGCTCGACGTCGAGCCCGATTCGTGAGGCCAACCGGGCCGCCGCCCGGGCGGAGCCTATCGGCGGATCGTCCCCGAACATCGCGATGACCGTGGCGCCGTTTCCCCTGTTCTCCTCAGCGAGCCGGGCAGACCATCGTTCGCCGTCGACGTCGGGAGCCGGCACGAGTCCGTGCTCCCGCCCGACCCGTAGCTGCCAGCGGGACAGTCCAAGGTGACCCGCGAACTGGTGAGGACCGAAGTCACCACGAATGATCTGAGCAGCCATCATGACCCTCCTGTCTCGATGAACATTGGCAGGACCACCATCTCTCGGGTCGCCCAACAGAAATAGTGGAATGTGATTCTGTGGATAACTTTTCGGTCGGCGTCACTTCGCACGAAATCAATTGATTGCCAAATTCTGTGGACATATCGGGCGTGCGTCCCTGGATCGAAGACCTACTGGTCGTGACACTCTGAGAGGATGGATGTGATACGGCGGTTCGGCATCGGTCTGGCGGCAGTGGGACGGCCGGCATACATCAATGTGGGGAGAGCCGAGGCGCTCCCCGAAGACCGCAGCGTGGCCGAACTACGCCGCGCAACCTGGGATGTCCTGGACGTTGCGTACGCGGCAGGCATCCGCTGGGTGGACGCAGCGCGATCCTACGGTCGAGCAGAGGAGTTCCTGAGTGGATGGCTCTCCGCGCGAGGCCTGCACGACGTGAACGTCTCCAGCAAGTGGGGTTATACCTACGTCGGCGATTGGAAGATGGACGCGGCGGTCCACGAGGTCAAGGAGCACAGTCTCCGGCGCTATCGCGAGCAGTACGACGAGACGACCGCACTACTCGACGGTCACCTGGCCGTGTACCAGGTGCATTCGCTGACTGAGGAGAGTCCACTGTTCCAGGACATTCGGCTGCAGGCTGCACTCCTGGAGACCGGTCGGAACGGTGTGCGCGTCGGCTTCTCGACCTCCGGCCCAAGGCAGGCCGAGACGATACGGCGTGCGATGGCGCTTGAGGTGTCTGGAGAACCGCTCTTCAGCACTGTCCAAGCAACATGGAACCTCCTCGAAACGTCGGCCGCGGTGGCACTGAAGGAGGCACACGAGGCGGGGCTGCACGTCCTGCTCAAAGAGGTCTTGGCCAACGGGAGACTCGCCGTCCTTCCTCCCGCGCACGTGCGACGCGCCGCGTCCAAGCACCAGACACGACCAGACGCGTTGGCACTGGCGGGCGCCTTGAGTCAACCGTGGGCGGATACCGTCCTCATCGGGGCGGCGAGTCCAGCGCAGTTGGAGTCGAACCTGGAGGCGATGAAGGTGTCCCTTGTTGAAGAGGACCTGGATGCACTGGCCACCTTGAGTCTTCCGCCCGAACGCTACTGGGCCGAGCGAAACGCACTCCCCTGGACGTGATCCTCCCCGTTCGGATGTGCAAGCCGGTTCGTGGCACGATGAAGCTCGCCCACCATGATCGGATCTCGCGCCCATGCACCCTGGTCCCCCACAGATGATCGGCCCCTATCGTGTGGTCACACGGCTGGGCTCAGGAGGGATGGCGAGGTCTTCCTCGCAACGTCACCGAGCAGGCGGCTCGTGGCTGTGAAGGTGATACGACAGGAACTACTAGGCGATCCCAAGTGGCGTGCCCGGTTTCGCCATGAAGTGAGGTCGGCTCAGTCGGTCAGTGGTTTCTACACAGCGCCCGTCGTCGACGCGGATCCGGACGCCGATCAGCCGTGGCTCGCGACACAGTTCATCCGTGGCGTGAGCCTTTCCGCTGTAGTGCGGGAGAAGGGGCCACTGCCTGAGCAGGCGGCGTGCAGGCTGGGCGCCGGACCTCGTTTTCGCTGCGACCGGCGCGGCACCGTTCGGTACCGGCCACAAGGTCCGCGGTCGCATCGTCCATCGCGACCCTGACCTCAGCCGATTGCCGGATCCCATGCGTGGGCTCGTGACGCGGTGTCTCGTCAAGGAGGCAGCGGAGCGCCCGTCGCCGGATCAGGTCCTCATCGCCCTGTCCACGCTTCTGGACGCGCACTATGGGGAGGAGTGGCTACCTGCGGACTTCGCCGAGCTCATCAAGGCGTCCAGGAGAGAACACTGATCGAAATCACGGCCGAGCTACCAAACGTGCGCGAGTGAATACAAAAGGTAACGACAGTGTGCGGGTGAGGCAGATCGCCGCCTCCGAGGAGCGGCGCGGGTAGCGCTTAGCTTTACCTTCTAGGGCAATCCCTCTGCGAGCGCATCCCAGAAGGCGTTCTCGTAAGCGTGCAGGAGGCGCGCTGCGCGAGCGATCTCTTGTGGGTCGTCGCCCGCCGCCAGGCCGGCGCTGACGACCGCCAAGGCCCGCTCTTCGAAGCCGGGAGGCGACTCGGCGAAGAACGTAAAGAACGCCACCGCGTCCTCGTCGAGGCCATAGTGAACGCCGAGGGCCTTGGCCGTGCGGGAGCAGTAGGCGCCCCACTCCTCAAGGTTGGCGAGCATGGCGAGAGCGACCTCGGCGGCGGTCCCGAAGACGGCGCGCTGTGCAAGGTAGGCGGGGTACGTCTGAGCGAACGGATGGGGCTCGTACGCGTTGAGATTCTTCTCACTTTCACCGAGCGCGACGACGAATCCGTCCAGCAGCTTGAGCGCTTGCGCCTCGCCTTGCGCGAGGTCCAGGAACAGGTCGCCGGCGGGTGAATCCGGATACCGCGCGGCCAACAGGGCGAAACTACGCCGGTCGCTACTGACGATCCGATACTCCTCTCCGGCCAGCCAGACCAGGCGTTCTCGGGGCAAGCGGCCTGTTTCCAGCAGGTCGAGGAACCTGTTCCCGGTCGGCGCGGCCGCGATCTCGTCTCGGACGCGCGCGGCGAGTTCGGTGGCGATGTGGTCGCTCATGCACCCACCGGAACACCATGGCGGGCCCGCCGTCAACGAGCCGGGCCCGGATTGGCCCGTGTGATCACGTGGATACGATGAAGAGCGGAGCGTCTGCGCAGGTGTGGACGGAGTTGGGAGCGAGCGAGTATGTCGGATTTCGAGCTCAGCCACGCGGGCGGTCGCATGCCCCTCGAGGTGACGGACGCGACTGAGGGGCCCTCTGGGTTGGGTGTGGGCAGTCTCCTGAAGGAGACCGGTCACGTCACCCTTGACCCCGGGTTCACCAACACCGCCTCCACCACGTCGTCGATCACGTATATCGACGGCGAAGCGGGCATCTTGCGCTACCGGGGCTATCCGATCGAGGAGCTGGCGGAGAAGTCGTCCTTCCTCGAGGTCGCCTACCTGCTGATCTACGGCGAGCTGCCGACCGCCGACCTGCTCTCGGAGTTCACCGACAGCATCCGCAACCACACGCTGCTGGACGAGAAGTTCCGCGCGTTCTTCTCCGCCTTCCCACGCCGCGCGCATCCGATGGCGGTCCTGTCGTCCGCGGTCAGCGCGCTGTCGACGTTCTACCAGGACAGCCTCGATCCCTTCGATCCCGACCAGGTCGATCAGTCCAGCATCCGGCTCATCGCCAAGCTGCCCACGATCGCTGCGTACGCGTACAAGACCTCCATCGGGCAACCGCTGCTCTACCCGGACAACTCCCATGGGTACGTGGAGAACTTCCTTCGCATGACCTTTGGCCTGCCCACGCAGCCGTACGAGATCGACCCCGAGATCGTACGGGTGCTGGACATGCTGTTCGTCCTGCACGCCGACCACGAGCAGAACTGCTCCACGTCGACCGTACGGCTGGTGGGCTCCAGCCAGGCGAACCTGTTCTCCTCGGTCTCCGCGGGTGTCGATGCCCTGTTCGGACCGCTCCACGGAGGCGCGAACCAGGCCGTGCTGGAAATGCTGGAGAGGATTCACGAGAACGGCGACAACGTCGACTCGTTCGTCCAGCGCGTGAAGAACAAGGAGCCGGGCGTCAAGCTGATGGGCTTCGGGCACCGCGTGTACCGCAACTACGACCCGCGTGCGGCCGTTGTGAAGAAGGCCACCGGCAAGGTCCTGGAAGCCCTCGGAAAATCCGACCCGCTGCTTGACCTCGCGATGCGCCTGGAGGAGGTCGCCCTGAGCGACGACTACTTCGTCGAGCGCAAGCTCTACCCGAACGTCGACTTCTACACCGGTGTCATCTACAAGGCGATGGGCTTCCCGACCAACGCCTTCACGGTGCTGTTCGCGCTCGGCCGGCTGCCCGGCTGGATCGCCCAGTGGCGCGAGATGATGAACGACACGGCCACTAAGATCGGACGTCCGCGTCAGGTGTACGTGGGGCCGAGCGAGCGGCACTACGTGGATCTTTCCGCCCGCTGACGACACGGTCCGGTCGCGGCGTGAACTGCGACGACGCGTGCGAGGGCCGTTCCGTGCGAGCGACGCCTGCGCGCGCACCGGGCGGGCTGAGGGCCCGTCCGGTGCGCCCTCGTCAGCCGGGCAGAACAGAGCCGTACGTTCTCACCGCCCGCCGTCACTGATCGCATCTCCTAAACAGCCGGGTTAACCTGTGGTCGATTCCTCACGGAAGGCGGCCTGATCAGTGCCCTCCATCGTCGAGACACGCCTGACGAACTTAGACTTCTGGGAAAGACCACAAAGAGAGCGCGACGAGTTGTTCGCCGCACTTCGGGCGGTGGAGGGGCGAGTGTACTGCCCGCTATCCGAAGGTCCCGGTTTCTACGCGCTCACGCGGCATGAACAGGTCAGCGAGGCCAGCCGGCATCCCGAGGTGTTCAGCTCGCAACCCACCGCCGTCAGCGTCATCGACCCGGCGCCGGAAGTCATCGAATATCGCGGGTCCATGATCAGTCTGGATGATCCACGGCATGCCAGGCTCCGCCGAATCGTCTCCCGCTCATTCACCCCGCGCATGATCCAGCGCTTTACCGGTGATGTGACCGTGCTGGCCCGCCGACTCGTGGACGAGCTGGCTGACCGGGGCCCCTGCGATTTCGTCAAGCATGTCGCCACTCCGATGCCACTCCAGATCATCTGTTCCATGATGGGCATCCCCGACTCCGCCTATGGCGACGTCATCGACGCCACCAACGCGATCCTGGCGATCGGCGATCCCGACTATGTCGGCCCAGACGGCAAGGACCGCACGACAACGATGCGCGAGAAGTTCTCCTACCTTCACGCACTCATGGCTGACCTGGGACGACTGCGTCGCGAACAGCCCGCGGACGATCTGGTGACCGCGCTGACGAACGCGAACGTGGATGGTGAGGCTCTCACCGATGTCGAATTGGGGCGATTCTTCACGCTCCTGGTCGTGGCGGGCAACGAGACCACTCGAAACGCTCTGTCACACGCCCTCGTGCTCCTCAGCGCGAACCCCGATCAGCGGACATTACTTCTTTCGGACATGAACCGGCGACTTCCCGGCGCGGTCGAGGAGGTTGTCCGCTACGCGTCCCCGGTGACGTGGATGCGCCGCACTCTGACTCGCGACTACGAGCTCCAAGGGCATGTCTACCGGTCCGGAGAAAGAGTCGTGCTGTACTACAACTCCGCCAACCGCGACGAGGCCATGTTCAAAGATCCGCATACGTTCAGCATCACACGCTCCCCCAACCCACACATCGGGTTCGGAGCTCCTGGCCCACACTTCTGTCTCGGGGCCCACCTGGCCAGGCGCGAGATTACAGAGCTACTCCGCGAGCTCTATGGGCGCCTTCCGAATATTCACGCAACAGCGACTGCCTCCCGCCAGCGCTCCAGTTTCATCAACGGAATTAAGTCCCTACCCTGCGCCTTCTAGATTCCGTCATATGAGACATCCAGCGCATTTCTGTACCTAGTTATCCACAGAATCCTGTTCCACTTCCGTCAGACGGGCGCCTCCCCAAGGCTGGACCAACACACCAGTCCGCCGACGGCTCAGGGAGTTGCCATGTCCATCACCATCACGGTGCCCGAGAAGATCACCACCGGCTTCGTGGTCACAACGGATCGGGTACCCGACGACATCCCCAGCGCGATCCGCCAGTGCCTGCCGGCGCTGTTCACGACCCCGGTGACGGAACGACTGGGCACCCCTCGTCTCGCCATATCCGAGCACCGAGCGGACGAGTCGCAGTGGGACATGGGCGAACTGACGTCCACCGAGGAAGATGACGTCCGGAAGGCACGGCAGGCCCCATGGCACATCAGCGTGGTTTCCGTCCTCCCTGCCACCGATCTCCCTCAGGGCCTGCACCTGGCCCGCGTCGCGACCGAGGCGCTCGCTGAATCGCTCTGCGGTGTACCCGTGGACATGAGTACTGCCCGTGTGCTCCCAGGCAACCCCTTCGGCCATTCCGAGACATTCGTGCTCGCCGATGACTGGATAGGCACCTCCCTGCCGCCTTCTCGGAACGCCGGCCGATGTCCCGCCGATGCGGACGACATCGACGGCTGCGCCTGCGTCGACCTCAGCACCCGTGGCCTGCGTCGCTTCGGCCTGCCAGACCTCGCAATCACGAACGTGGCCTGCTCACACGACCTGGCGGCCCTCAACGTCCTACGCACGACCGCTCAACGGCTCCTCCCCCTGGGCCGACATCCGGGCAAACACGTCCTGCCCGAGGAACTCCTTCTCACGAGCAACGACTTCTCCGCCTTCTGGGGCAGCCATGGGCCGCTCTGGGACGACGGCCCCCTCCCGGTTCGGCTAGGTGAGATCGCGTCCGGCCGACTGAGCATCAATGCACCAGAAGACTTCCCTGGCAGCTTGAACGAATGGCTCTGGGATGAGCTCCCGCCTATCCTGCACGAACTGCTGAGCTGCGAACCCGACGACTTGCATCCGACCTGATGGCCGACCAGCCATGCGGCGCCGGCCAGCGGGTCACGGCCCACCGCAACGGCGCCGGCCGTCCACCCCGGCGCCGCAACCGGCACGGGGGTGGGAACGGCTAAAGGGTTCGGGCGGCGAGCGGCGACATGGGGCTGGTGGATGGGATGAGAGGGTTCGACGGGATTGAAGCCACTGGCCAAGATTCGCTGTCGTGGGCATGGGACGTGTAGTCGATTCTGGGGCGCACTTTGAGGTAGAGCCGTTCAGACGGATGCACCTCACACGAGTCGCGAGTCGCGACCCGCGCCTACGGTGCCGGGCTCGGCGGTGAGGTTGTGGTCCGTCCCGCCGGTCAGATCCAGCAGCACGCACCGTCGCCGGACTCCACGATCCTCACCTTGAGCGCCGCCCGTGGGGCGTTGCCTATGCTCGCTCCCGGGTCCAGGCTGACCGGGTCCTCGGTGCCGACCCGCATGGGGACGCGACTTGGGCCGTTTGCCCCTCCTAGCGGTCCGGCTCGCGCTTCTATGACCACGCCCGCGAAAACCTGGGGTCCATCCGGTTAGCGTCTGCTTATGAAGGACGAGGAAGTCGCGCCTGAGCTGGCGAGAGTTTTGACGGACATCGCGGCTGAGCGTGACGCTCAGGACCGGATGTGGGGTTGTCAGGAATTTCCCGACGGGAGCGGACCGGAGTTCATCGAGCTCGCGGAGAAGGCTAAGCGGGAGTGCAGCGCAGCGGCGAAGCAGGGGCGACTGACGTGGCGCCATGTGCTCACCGAGGAGTTCTTCGAAGCGCTCGCCGAGACGGAACCCGGCAGGCTTCGCACCGAACTGGTTCAGACGGCCGCGGTCGCCGTGAAATGGATCGAGTCTCTGGATCGGCGACGTGGCGGAGCGGTGCATCGCACCAAGGTAGGCAGGGGGCTCACTGAAAAGCTCGTCCGTGACCGGATACCCGAGGTCATTGAGAGCACAGGACGGCAGGCCGAGTGCCGCGTCGCCGGTCCGGACGAGTACGAGGCATTGCTGCGCGCCAAGCTGTACGAGGAGGCGGGCGAGTATGTCGCGAGCGGCGACCCCGATGAACTCGCCGATCTGCTGGAGGTCGTCCATGCGTTGGCGGCAGCCCACCGGCTCACGCCGGACGAGTTGGAGGCGCGCCGAGCAGCTAAGGCAACAGAGCGGGGTGGGTTCTCCGGACGAGTCGTTCTGCGATTGGCGGACGACCACCAGGTTCGTGCCGGTGCGGTCAGGACCAAACCTGCCGGAGGGTCCAGGGGCCAGCGGGAGAGGCGATGACTTCAGCGATCGCGGATCCCTCGGGGGTGTTGACCTGGAGACGGTAGAACCGTGCCTGGCCGGGTGCTTGCCATTCCTCCAGGACCCGGCGCACCCGGTAGTGACCGTGAGCGCCGGAGATCTGCGATGGGCGGCCCGTGGAGGTGGTCTCTGCGGAGACGGGTTCATCGATACGCACGGAACGACACCCTAGCCCGAACACATGTTCGAGAACAGTGGGACGCGCGGGTTTCGTGAGGAGTTCCTCTCCACGATGGGAGACTGGGGCGAGGGCCGAGGGCTGGTCGTTCAGAGGTCCCCGGGGCGGGGGCGGCCTTGCTTCGTGGAGGGTAACGAGGACCCTAGGCTCCCGGAGGCTCTGGGGGCCCATGTTGCTGCCACCAGTGCGCGAGTTGCTGGCCAGCGCCGGGCTGTGGTGGCGGAGCGATCTCACAGGGGCGGGGGCCGGAAACATGGCGAGCTACGTGCCTATAGAGCCGGTGGACGAGCTTGGTACTGGCATCGGCTCGTTCCGGAACTGCGCAGGTACGGTCATGCAGTGGTGGCCGTGGATCTTCCGGCCGGGGACGGCGATGCAGGGCTCCAGGAATACGCCGACGTTGTGGTTGAGGCGATCGATGATCGGGGCGAACTCATCGTGGTGGCGCAGTCCATGGGGGAGGAACTCGCCGAGAGGCTTGAGACGTACCGCCGGGGGCGATCAGCGTGATCTCTCCGGTCCGGCGGCAGAGTCCGCGCCGAGGCGGTGGGCCAGGTCGGCTGACAACGGATATGGACGTTCTGGGGGAAGAAGTGCCCTGGCCTTGCCGACCTGACCGGCCTGGACCAGCCGATGCATTGTGCGGACAAGTGGTGTGCGGTCGTCGATCCCGATGATCCAGTCGTCGACGTAGTGGTCGACGATGTGCCGGCTCAGTCCGATCTGGATGCTCCGCGCCTCCATCTTCTGGCCTCGTAGCGAACGTTCCGGGTCCCACTGGACGTGGACGACGGCCTTCGCGAACCGCTCGCGCCATTCGTCGGAACTGCGGAAGACGCGCCGGTCCGGGTCTGTGGGGACGGCGAGGCCGAGTGCCTCCTCCCAGCCCGCACGGCTGATCCGGACCGCGAGTATCGATTCCTGCCCAGGTTTCCGTGCCCAGTTGCTGCGCGCCATCAGCCACAGGAAGGACGGTTTGATCCAGGTCATGCGGTGCCGGGAGAAAGGTGGCAGGAACGTGCCGTGCTCCGCCGCGGGCCCACCGATCTCAGGTCCGTAGGCCTGGTAGACAGTGATCGAGTCGCGGTCGTGGGCTGCGCGGATCTCGCGTGTGGGCGTTTTCAAGCGGGCTCCTGGGTGGGGATAAGCCCAGCGTGCCGCGCGGATGAGGGGGGATCAATCGGATTTTCCAAGGGTTCAGGATGTGGTGTGGCGGCGACGGTGGGCCTTCTGACGGCAGGTGGCACCGCAGTAGCGGGCGGGACGGCCCGTCCGGGCGGCCGCCAGTGGCGTTCCGCAGACCTCACATCCTCTGGTTTCGTTACGTGACACCAGATCCGTTACGTTACGGGACTGAGCCGGGAGCACTGGACCCGGAGACGGGCGAAGCGCGTCACAGGCGAGGGTCGTCATGCGGCCAGGCGGTCCCGTCGAGCGGTGCCGCCGTTCCATGATCATGCATCCGACCAGCAGGGTCCGGATGTCGGTGACGTCCACGTCGTCCCGTACACCACCCGCTTCCTGGGCCCTTCGCAGCAGCACGGCGAGAGCGGCCGTGAAGTCCTCGTCCACGCAGCGGTAGTCGAAGGCACCGATACCGTCGTCCAGCGCCAGGGCCTCGCACAGCGCGTGGTTGACCATCGCCCGCTCGACCACCCATGTCACGAAACCATAGAACGCTTCCACCGGGTCCCCGGTGTCGGCAAGCGCTTTCGCCTCGTCCACGATCCGCACGACGCGGTTGGCGACGACGGCTGTGAACAGGGCCTCCTTGGTCGGGAAGTTGCGGTAGACGGTCCCGGCCCCGACGCCGGCCCTGCGTGCGATCTCGTCGAGCGGGACGAGCCTGCCGTCGGTGGAGAAGGCGTCGAGTGCCGCCTGCAGGATCCGCTCACGGTTCCGGAGCGCGTCGGCGCGGCGAGGGACGGGCGGTTCGGCGGTCACCGGCGGCCTCCTTCGGAGCGGACGTTGACAACCGGGGCATGCGTTCCGGTACCGTCCTAAACGGGCTAACGGTTCCGATTGTACGGCGGACGAGGGAGACATGATGGCGAACACCGCGGTGAACGAGGCACGGCGCCGGCTCGGACGGGTCGGGGTCGGGCTGATGACGCCCCTCGCACCGGCCGAGGAGTGGCGCAACGCGGCGGCGCGGGTCGAGAAGGCCGGCTACGGGTCGATCTGGGTGAACGAGGGTGTCGGCGGGCGCGAGGTCTTCACGCAGCTGGGCGTGATGCTCGCCGCCACCGACCGGATCGTCCTGGGGTCGGGAATCGCGAACGTGTGGGCACGCCATCCCGCCACGATGCAGGGCGCCGCGTCCGTGCTGGCCGACGCCTATCCCGGCCGCCTGGCGCTCGGGGTCGGCGTCAGCATGGGCTTCCTGGTCGAGCAGAGCGGCCAGCAGTGGACCAGCCCGCTGCGCAAGATGCGCGAGTACTTGGACGGGATGGACGCGGCCGTCGAGTCCGCGCCGGTGCCGTCGGTCCCGTTCCCGCGGGTGGTCGCCGCGCTGGGGCCGAAGATGCAGGGGCTGGCGCGTGACGGCGCGGACGGTGCGCTGCCCGCGATGATGCCCCCCGAGCACACTCGCCGCGCGCGGAAGCTGCTCGGCCCGGACAAGCTGCTGATCATCGTCCAGGCCGTCATCCCCGAGAGCGATCCCGCGACGGCGCGCGCCGTCGCCCGGCAGACCCCGACGCTGACCTTGCCGGGATCGCCTTACCTCCGAGCGCTCAAGGACCTGGGTTACGACGACGCGGCGCTGGCGGACGGCACCTCCGACGAGGTCATCGACGCCTGTTTCGCCTGGGGCGACATGGCCGCCATCTCGGGGCGGGTCCAGGAGCACCTCGACGCCGGCGCCGACCACGTCATCACCACGGTGTTCGCGCCGGATCTGGCCTCGGCGGCCGACCAGTTCGAGCAACTGGCGCCCGCCCTCGTCTAGGAGCAGGCTGCCCGGGGCCGGCTCAGCGGGGTTGGACCAGGCCGGTCTCGTAGGCGGCGATGACCAGCTGGGCACGGTCGCGGGCGCGGAGCTTGGCGAGCAGGTGTCCGATGTGGGTCTTCACAGTGGCAGGACTGAGGTGCAGGTACTCGGCCAGTTCGTTGTTGGACAGGCCGCGTGCGATGAGCGCGAGGACTTCGCGCTCACGTTCGGTGACACCGTCCAGTCCCGGGGGCGGCGGCTGGACGGGGGCCGGACGCCGGATGAACTCGGCGATCAGACGGCGGGTCACGGTGGGCGCGAGGAGCGAGTCGCCCGCGGCGACCACCCTGACGGCCGACAGCAGGTCGGCGGGCGGGGTGTCCTTCAGCAGGAACCCGCTGGCCCCCGCCCGCAACGCGGAGTAGACGTAGGAGTCCAGGTCGAAGGTCGTGAGGATCAGGACACGGACGTCCGACAGCTCGGAGCAGATGCGGCGGGTCGCCTCGATACCATCCATCTCCGGCATCCGAACGTCCATGAGGACGACGTCGGGGCGTTCCCGGGCGGCCAGGTCGACGGCCTCGGCGCCGGTGCCGGCCTCGCCCACGGTCCGGAGGCCGGGAGCGGTGTCGACCAGGACGCGAAAGCTGCCGCGCAGCAGCGCCTGGTCGTCGGCGACGAGGACGCGGATCTCGTCCAAGGAACTCCTCACGGTCACGCCGGATCGTAGGCGAAGGAGGCGCACACGGCGAAACCGCCCTCGGGCCGGGGCCCCGCGGCGAAGTCGCCGCCGTACATCATGACCCGCTCGCGCATGCCGACGAGCCCGTGTCCCTCTCCCGCCGTACCGCCACCGGGCAGGACGCGGACGCCCGGCCCGTCGTCGGTGACGTCGATGCGCATCCGCCCGCCGCTCGCCTCGACGCGGACGTGACACCGGGCCGGGGCGGCGTGCTTGACGACGTTGGTGACGGCCTCCTGGACGATCCGGTACGTCGAGAGGGCGACGCTCCCGGGGAGTTCCCCGGACCGGACGTCGAGGTCGACCCGGACACCCGCCATGGCGGCCCGCTCGGCCAGACCGGCCAGCGCGGTGAGGTCGGGCGAGGGGGCCAGCGCGGCCTCGGGGACGGATCCGGCACGCAGAACGCCCAGGAGGTGGCGCATCTCGGTGAGGGTGCCGCGGCTGGTCGTCTCGATGACGCGGAGAGCGTCCAGGGCCTCCTGCGGCCTGGCCTCGGCGACGTGGACGGCGACGCCGGCCTTGACGGCGATCAGACTCATGCTGTGCGCGACGATGTCGTGGAGTTCGCGGGCGATGCGCAACCGCTCGTCGGTGACCGCGCGGTCGGCGAACTGGCGGGCGGAGCGGCCGGCGTGCGCGCGGCGCTCGCGGACGGCGCGGCCGAGGGACCAGGACGCGCCGAGGACGGCGAGGCCCACGACCAGCGCGCTCGTGCGCTCGGTCTGCCAGCCTTCGGGGCCGACCGTCGCGCCGCCGGTGATGGCCAGCGCGCTGAGGACGCCGATCACGGGCGTCGGGATCCAGCGGCGGCGGCGCTGGGTGAGCGCGACCATGTAGAGGGCGTACGCAGCGGCGACGAAAGAGGCCCAGGGCAGGCCGAGGGCCAGGGACAGCAAGGACATGCCGAGGACGGTCGCGAACACCGGGACCGGCCACAGCCGCCGGACGGCGAGCGGCAGGCCGGTCGCCGCCGCGACGAGGCACGCGAGCGGGGCGGGGACGTCGTCGCCTCCCGCGAGCACCACCACCAGCAGGGTGTAGAGGACCGCCGCCCCGACATCCAGGGTGATCAACCTGCGGCGGCCGAGCCGCAGGACGAGCAGGGAGCGCAGCTCGGAATCGTCCACGTCACGACGGTAACCGCGGACCTGCCGTGGTCGCCTCCGACTGGTGGACGTCAGCCCGGAGTCCGATCCGCGATCGGAGGTCCCTGCCCTGGCTCCGAGTGTGGGCGGGGCTGCCACAGTGCGGGTGAGGACATGTTCGACCTGGTGGTGCTGCTGATCGCGGTCCAGGCCGCGCGGGCACGCGACGCCTGCGCCGTGGACGAGATCTTCGTCACCAGACGCGGAAGCTGGGACGACGGGAAGGAGAGCTTCGTCACGCCCGGACGAACCGGACGCGAATGTTCCCCGAGGGGCAACACATCCGTCATTACGGCGCCATATGCGAGTGCACCGGAAAACCGGTCACATTGGTCATCGGCGGCACCGAAGAACGCCGAGAAATTCCTGTGCCAGAGATCCTGGCAGAACTGTGAAAAAGCATCCCGGGACGGGGCCGGCACGCTGCCTCATGCCACGTTCCGCACCCGCACCGCCACCGACCGCACTGGTCACGACCATTCGTCACGGTCCAAATGATCATTGGGCCACGCGGGCGACACTGAGCGCGACCGTCGCACTTCCGGGGCCGGGGTACCCTTACGGCGCGGCGATCGGAGAACGTCCGTACACCGGCGACCCTTCTGCCATGAACGGGCAGTCAGGCCGGAGACGCGTTTTTCATACCTCCCAAAAACGTGGTTCCATCCTCTAACATAGGGCGGTGCCGTGCCGCCCGTGAGCAGACCCGTCGACTGGCTGGTGACCCCTTGCCCCAGGATTCAGCTGCACCAACCCCTCCGGCCGAAGGCGAACCGGCCGGGCGGTTGATCGACTACCCCCGGCGCGGTGGTCCGACGGTGTTGCGCATCCTCCTCGGTGCGCAGTTGCGGCGGCTCCGCGAGGCGCGCGGCATCTCCACCGAGCAGGCCGGGTACGAGATCCGCGGCTCGCACTCCAAGATCAGCCGTATGGAGCTGGGCCGGGTCGGCTTCAAGGAACGCGACGTCGCCGACCTGCTCACCCTCTATGGCGTCACCGACACCGCCGACCGCGCCACGATGCTGGAGCTGGCCAAGGAGGCCAACACCCCCGGCTGGTGGCACCGGTACGGCGACGTCCTGCCGAGCTGGTTCGAGGTCTACCTCGGCTTGGAAGAGGCGGCGTCGCTGTTGCGCACCTACGAGCTGCAGTTCGTCCCAGGGCTGCTGCAGACCGAGGCGTACGCGCGCGCGGTCGTGCGCCTCGGCTTCTCCGATGCCTCCGACGAGGAGGTCGAGCGGCGCGTCCAGGTCCGCACGACCCGGCAGGAACGGTTCATCTCCCCCGGCGCGCCGACGCTGTGGGCCGTCCTGGACGAGGCGGTCGTGCGCCGCCCGCTCGGCGGCCGCGAGGTGATGCGGCAGCAGATCCGGCACCTCATCGTGATGTCGGAGCTCCCGAACGTCACGCTGCAGATCGTCCCGTTCGGTGCGGGCGGTCACGCGGCGGCGGGCGGTCCCTTCACCATCCTGCGCTTCGCCGAGCCGGCACTGTCCGATGTCGTCTACCTGGAGCAGCTCACCAGCGCGCTCTACCTCGACAAGCCGACCGACGTCGACACCTATATGCGCGCGATGAACAACCTTTGCATCACCGCCGCGCGCCCCGACGACACCGCCCGCCACCTCACGGCCATCCTGAAGGAACTCTGAGCACGCGGCGTCGTCCGTCCCCGGCGGGGGTCAGCTGGAATCGTCGCTCAAGACCCGCTCGTCGCGAGTCCGGCTGCCACCGCGGAACTCCGCGATGACCGCGCCGTCCGAAAGGCGGCGCACGGTCACGTCATAGACACCGCTGCGGCCGTAGCGGGTGCGCTCCACCGCGGTCGCCTCCAGGACGTCACCGCTGCGCGCCGGGGCGACGAACACCACGTCGGCGGATGCCGCGACCGTCACGGAGTCGTGGGTGTTGCAGGCGTAGGCGAACGCCGAGTCGGCGAGAAGGAACAAGTAGCCCCCGTGGGCGATGCCGAAGCCGTTCACCATCGTGTCGCCGACCGTCATCCGCAGCCGGGCCCGGCCCGGTGCGATCTCGGCGATCCGCATCGCCAGGTCCTGCGCCACCCGGTCCCGCCGGTACATCGTCTCGGCGCATTGGCGCGCCACCTCCGCCGCGTCGCTCACCCGCCCAGCGTATTGACCGTCTGGGGATGGACGGCACGGCCTCGATCGGGTGTGGGCACGCGGTTCCCTTTCGCGACGGGTGCCCGCCCGTGTAGCGTCGGTGTGGGAACATTCGTTCGACCGATGTTCGTCCGACGCCACCGAGGTGCTGAGGTGCCGACGTCACTGAGTGCTGACACCGAGCCGCCGCCACGGCTGCTGGGACGATGGGAGATCGGCGCGCCGGACGCCGTGTCCCCCGGGCCGGGGAGCCGGAGCAGGCGGATCGACACCGCGCAGGGCTCGTTCTTCCTGCGGGAGTACGCGGAGCCCGACCGGCGGCGCCTGCGGTTCCAGCACACCGTCACCGCCGCGCTCGACGCGGCGGGCCTGCCGGTCCTCGCGCCGATCCCCGCGCGCGGTGGGCGGACGCTCGTCACGGCGGCGGGGCGGGTCTTCGCGCTCTACCCCTGGGTCACCGGGCGCGTGCGCGGCGGGCTGGAGCTGACGTTCGGCCAGTGCGAGGCGCTCGGTGGGCTGCTCGGGCGGCTGCACGCGGAACTCGACCGGCTGACGCCGCCGGTGCAGCAGAGCCTGCTGGTGCCGACGCCGCGCGCCAGCGACGCCGCGGACGCGGTCGGCGCGATGCTGGAGGCCGTCCCCGACGACGGCGGGGGCACCGACTTCGACGCGCTGACCGGGCGACGGCTGCGGGAGCGGCACACCCTGCTCACCGAGTTCGCCGACCATCAGCCGCCGGAGATGGAGGTCAGCACGGTCGGCCACCTGCACGGCTCGTTCCAGGCGGAGAGCCTGCGCTATGGCGGCTCCGGCAACGTCACCGCGGTCCTCGGCTGGGACGGGCTGCACACCGGGCCGGTGGCGGGCGAGGTCGTCCGGGCGGCGGCGCGGCTGTTCGCGTGCGACGACGAGCGGGGCCTCGACCTCGACCGTGTCCAGGCGTTCGTGCGGGGCCACCGCGCGGCGTTCCCGCTGGACGCCGGGCAGATCCAGGCGGCCGTCCACCGGGAGTGGTGGGAGCGGCTCTGCGATGTCGCCGCGCTGCGGCACCGCTACCTCGGCGAGGAGGGCACGGGCGAACGCGGGTCGGCGACGCTGGTCGCGTGGTGGTCCGCGCAATTGGAGCGCACCCTGGAGGTGTTCGCCGCGCCCTACTCCGCGGCGTTCGCGGACGCACCCGGCGACAGCCCCGCTTTCGGCTGACCGCGGTCGCACGCCCATTTGACCGAACGTTACAGAATCGCCTAGCGTCGGTGGGATGGGGCGCACGAGGGAGTTCGACACGGAGGCGGCGATCGCAGCCGCGGTCGAGGTCTTCCGGAGCCGCGGATACCAGGCGACGTCGGTCCAGGATCTCGTGGACGCGACGGGGATCGGCCGCGGCTCGCTCTACGCGGCGTTCGGGAGCAAGGACGGCCTCTACGAGCAGGCGCTCCGCCGCTACTCCAGCACGTCGCTGGCGTGGATGGCGGGGCAGCTGGACACCGACGGCCCCGTCCGCGACGTGCTCCGCACCCTGTTGCTCTCCCTGGTCGACGACACGATCCAAGATCCGGGGCGCCGGGGGTGCCTGATGACGAACGCGGCCGTGGAGCGGCTTCCGTCCGACGCGAGTACCGGACGGATCGTCGGCGACTCCTTCGACCGGGTCGCGGAGCTGGTCGAGACGGTGCTCCGCCGGGGACGCAGCCGCGGCGAGCTCCCTCAGGACGCGGACGTGACCGCGCTCGCCGACTTCGTGACGACGACCATCCAGGGGCTGCGCGTCCAGGGCAAGGCGGGTGCGGACCGGCGCCGGCTGGCCGCGGTGGTCGAGACCGCCCTGGGAGCCCTCCCCGATCCGGGGTAGGGACGGGTCGTGACCGGTGGACGGCACGGCACGACCATTGAAACTGTAACGTTCAGTCAATAAAGAGGAGTTCGGAACATGAGCGATGTCGCGCTGCTGGGCACCGGGATCATGGGTGCGGCGATGGCCCGCAACCTGCTCAAGAACGGGCACCGGGTCACGGTCTGGAACCGCACCCGGTCACGCGCCGAGCCGCTCGCCGCCGACGGCGCCACGGTCGCCGGCACGCCCGCCGAGGCCGTCGAGGGCGCCGAGGTCGTCATCACGATGCTGAGCGACGGCCAGACCGTCCTGTCCGTGCTGACCGAGGCGACGGGCGCGCTGCGCCCGGGGCAGATCTGGGCGCAGATGAGCACGGTCGGCGTCGTCTCGCTCCGGTTGCTCGCCGACTTCGCCGCCGAGCAGCGCCTGACGTTCGTGGACGCGCCCGTCCAGGGCACCAAGCAGCCCGCAGAGCAGGGCACACTGGTGATCCTGGCCGCCGGCCCCGAGGACGTCCGCGCCGCGCTGGAGCCGGTGTTCGGCGCGGTCGGCCAGAAGACCCTGTGGCTGGACGCCGACGGCGCGGCCGGCGCCGCCACCCGGCTCAAGCTCGCCGCGGTGAGCTTCGGCATCTCGATGACCTCGATCGTCGCCGAGTCCCTCGCGCTCGCCAGGGGCCTCGGGCTCGACCCCGCGCTGTTCGGCGAGGTCGTCACGGGCGGCCCGATGGACAGCCCGTACCTGCAGGCCAAGATGAAGGCGATCCTCGCCGGGGACTTCGGGACGAGCTTCGCCGTCCGCAACGCCGAGAAGGACACCCGGCTGATCCACGAGGCGGCCGAGAGCGGCATGGTCCGCGTCGACATGAACGACGCCGCGGGCCAGCGGTTCCGCCGCGCGCTGGAGCAGGGCCACGGCGACGAGGACATGGCCGCCACCTACCACGCCAGTTTCCCGGGCTGAGTCCGAGTGTGGCGGTGCGCACCGCCGGCCGTCGCGGGGCGAGGATGGGGTCATGGACGTACTGAGCAGCCGCATCCTGCTCCGCCCGGCCGACCCGGGGCGCAGCCAGGCGTTCTACCGCGACGTTCTGGGGCTCGCGGTGTACCGCGAGTTCGGCCCCAAGGACACGCCCGGCATCGTGTTCTTTCTTGGTCCGGGGTTCCTGGAGGTGTCGGGGCACGGCACCGTAGAGACCGGCGCGCCGGCCGCCATCTCACCGATGATCTGGCTCCAGGTCAGGGACGTCCGGGCCGAGCACGACCGCCTCGTGGCGGCCGGCGCCCCGATCGGCCGGGGACCGCGCGAGGAGCCGTGGGGGCTCATCGAAATGTGGGTCCGGGACCCGGACGGCGTGAAGATCGTTATCGTCGAGGTCCCGGAGGGACATCCCCTGCGGCGTGATCCACGTTCCTGACCCGGCAGGTGACGATGACCAAGGACCAGGCGGCCGACGACCGGACGAGCGACGACTACTGGAACCACAACACGCATTACCACGGCGTCGTGCTCCGCAACGTCCCGCGCGGATGCGGCGCGGCCCTCGACGTCGGTTGCGGGGATGGGCTGCTCGTGCGCCGTCTCGCGCCCCGCGCCGTCCACGTCACGGGCCTCGACCGCTCGGCGGAGATGATCGCCAAGGCGCGGGCACTGAGCGAGGGTGTCGGCAACGCCGACTTCGTGGAGGCCGGGTTGCTGGAGTACGACCTGCCCGTGGAGCACTATGACTTCGTGTGCAGCGTCGCCGCGATCCATCACATGGACTTCACCAAGGCGATGACCGCGATGCGCGACGCCGTCCGTCCAGGCGGCGGGCTGGTCGTCATGAGCCTGGCCACCAACGCCGGCCGCCGGGACCTCGCGATATCGGCGGCCGGCCTGCCGGCGCACTACTACCACCACCTGCGCAACCGGCGGCGCGCGACCCATCCCGGTCCCGGGGCACCGATCGTCGTCCCCGAGATGACCTGGGGCGAGGTGCGCGAGGAGTCGCTGCGGCTGCTGCCCGGCGCCACGTTCCGGCGGCACGCGCTGTGGCGCTACTCCGTGGTGTGGCACAAGCCGCGCTGATTCCGGACGCCTCGCCAGGAAACTGGAAAACGCTGGAACTGTCTGGAAGCTGCTGTACTGTCACCCGCATGTCCCGGTCCCCCGGCGCCTCCACCCCCGACGCGTTGGAGGCGCGCATCGCCGAACTGCGCGCCGCCGTCCGTCGCGCGATGGCGACCGGCGACCGGCGGTCCGCTCGCGGCCTGCGCGCCGACCTCCGCGACGCCGAGCGGCTGTGGGACGACGCCGTCCTCGGTGACGGAGACGGAGACGCCGCTGAGGCCGGGCCCGGCACCAATGGTGGCGGTGGCCAAGGGGGGCATGACGGAAGTGAACGGGAGGAACGGCCGGAACGTGGGTTGCTGCCCGTCCGGGAACAGGTGCACCAGGCGCTGACGCTGCTCGGCGCGCCGGCCGCGCCGAAGCTGATCGGGTCGGTGTACGCGGCGTTCTTCCCCGGCGAGATCGCCGGAAGCCGGCTGACGAGCCTGCGCCGCGACGAGGAGCGCTCGTTCCGCACCGCGCCGTACGCGCGCCCCTTCTACCTGTGCGCGGCGCTGACCGCCGACCTGCTCGCGCCCGCCCGCGGCCTGCTCACGGTGAGCACCTGGCCACTGGAGCAGCGGATCGTCGGGCCGCTGAGTCCGCGCACTGACTTCCTCACCTCCGCGGTCCGCCTCGCCGAGCACGCCGGACGGGGCGCGCCGCCCCCCGACGTGCAACGGCTGCTGTGGCGGTTCGCCTCCAACATTCCCGGTGCGGTCACCGGTACGGTCGGTACAGTCGATCCGGCCGATCTGGCGGAGGCCGCCCGGGCGGAGCTGGCGGTGCACGAGGAACCCGACCGGCGGCGTCGCGAGTCGGCCGCCGCACGCGCCCGCGCCCGGCTCGACGACGCCGAACGGCTGTTCGGCAGCCGGCTGCGGGCCCTGCACGCATCCGGTGCGCGAGCATCCGGCACGCACGAATCCGGCAGCCGACGTGCCACACATGGAGAACGAGACCGATGATCGAGACCGCGCCGGACCTGGACCGGCTGCGCGGCGGCGCTCCCCCGCGCAACCACGACGCCCGCACGATCGCAGCGCTGACCGCCAACCCCGGTTGCGCCCGCCGCGGGGTGATGGACGCGGCGGGCGTCGACAAGGACGCGGTGGCGCGGCACCTGGGATTCCCCTCGCCGTTCGGCCAGTCGCAGTTCGCGATCACTCGCGGGAACGCGTTCGAGGCGCAGGTGAAGGCCGACGGTTGCGCCGAGTTGCTGACGCTGCTGCGCGACCGGCTCGGGCTGACCGTGGCAGAGGCCGCCTACGACGATCTGGAGGTCGTCGCGGGCAACGAGGGGCGGGAGCTGCGGCATACCCGGACCCGGCGGCTGCTCGCCCGCGCGCTGGAGACCGGCGAGGGCACGCTGTTCGACCATCCGCTCCTCCGGCTGGAGATCGGCGGGCGGCTCGCCTACCTGGAGCCGGACGTCATCGCCTTCCAGATCGAGGGCCGCCTGCACGTCATCGAGGTCAAGTCGTTCGCGGTCGTGGACGGGCAGGCCGAGCCGGAGCAGGTCGCGGCGGCCGCCCGCCAGTCCGCGGTGTACGTGCTGGCCCTGCGCCGGCTGGCGGCGGAACTCGGCCACGACCCCGGCAGGGTGTCACACGAGGTGTTCCTCGTCTGCCCGGAGAACTTCTCCAACCGGCCCACGGCCACGCCGCTGGACGTCAGGCCACAGCTCGCCGTCCTGGAACGGCAGCTCGCCCGCCTCACCCGCGTCGACACGATCCTGGAGGCGCTGCCTGAGGATCTGTGCTTCGAACCGGGCGACGCGCTCGCCGAGTCGGTGCGCGCGGTGGAGGCACGGTACGCACCCGAGTGCATGGCGGGTTGCGAGATGGCGTTCTTCTGCCGGGACGAGGCGCGGGCGTGCGGGGCGACGGGCACGCTCGGCCGGTCCGTCCGTGACGATCTCGGCGGCGTCGACACGGTCGGCGTCGCGCTGGCGCTCGCGGACGGCTCGCTCAGCCCGTCCGACGACCTGGCCGAGACCGCCGCCCAGCTGCGCACCGCGGCACGACTCCGGGACGAGGCGCTGGCTCACGCCCGGGGCGGCGCCGCGTGACCACGGCCATCACTCCATGAGCGTGCTGACCTCGCTCGCGCAGGTCCAGGCGATGACCGCGGGGGTCGCGCAGCCGCTCGCGACGGTGCGGCACTGCCATGTGGCGGAGGCGCCGCTGGTGCTCGTCCCGATGAAGCTCGCCGGTGAGGCGGCGGCGCCGCTGGCCATCATGCTCGGCAGTGCGCCGCAGGAGCCGTCGCTCCTGGTCGTGCCGCAACCTCGCAACCGCGACCTGCGTTTCAGGTTCGCCGCCGCGCTCGCCAAGCTCGTCCTGAACCACATCGAGACGAGCCGCGGCGCCGTCGAGGAGCTGCCGCCGGGCAAGGAGGGCGAGGAGCGGATCCGGTACGGGAACGCGCCGCAGTTGCTCGTCCCCAACCGGGGAGGTGTCGGATTCCTGCGGCTGCTCGGGCGGTCGACACGGTTCCGGAGCACCGACGGCCCGTACGCGGTCGACCCGGCGGTGCCGGTTCTCGGCCGGTGGCTGACCTGGTTCGCCGACCGGCACGACCATCCGGGCTCGTCGCTGCTGCACGCGATGACCGAGGTGCTGCGGCTGCACTGGGCGACCGGGCAGAGCTCGCTGGAGGACGGCAACCTCGCCGCGCTGCTCGGCTGGATCGACCCGCCGGCCGGACTGGACGGCCCCGCCGCCGCGGCGCGCGCCGAGGACCCGGTGACCTGCCCACCGGCCGGTCCCACCACCGACCCGACCTTCGACAACGAGGTCCTCGCCCCCGCCATCGCCGCCTACGACCGCTCCGGCAGGGATCGGCGGGCGGAGGAGCGGCTGCACGCCGCCGTCCACGCCCAGCTCGCGCCGACGTGGGAGCTGATGTGGCAGGCCGTCGGGCTGCTGCGGGGGCTGCCGGAGGCCGCGAGCGTCGCGGGCCGCTGGGAGCGCGACCGGGACGCCTTCACCTACTACCACCAGACGTTCGGCGAGGCGTACCCGCAGGCGCGCCGCGACCCGCCCGTCCGGGCGGCGCGGCGGCTGCACGAACTCGAACGCGCCCAGGACGCCTACGACGCCCAGCGGGCCTTCGACGACCCGCTGGTCATGGCCGAGTACCGGCTGGCCGGCCAGGCGTTCGGCGGCGTGGTCATCGAGTGCGAACCGGACCGCCTGGACGAGACGGGCAAGCGGCCCAGGCTGCGTCCGCATCTGCGGGTCGGCACCGAAGACCCGGTCAGGCTGGACCCGGGAACGACCGTGTGCAACGCCGCGCGGCCGGCGCTCAAGGGCAGGATCGTGGAGTCCGGTGACGGTGCGGTGCTGCTGGAGTTGACCGGCGGGATGGGCCGCAAGCTCACCGCCGAGCCCGGCACCGTCCCGGACGTCGGCGAGCGTGTGTGCTTCACCTCCCTCACGGACGGCTCGTGGGGCGCGGCGAAGTTCCCCGACCGCGAGAACACGCCGTGGACGCACGGCGGCCCGCCCGCCGAGTACGTGCCGACCGACGAGGACGCCGAAGAGGACTGGTCATGACCGAACGCCATCCGGTCGCGCTGACGGCGGAGGAGCCCGATCCCTCCGAGGCGGCGACGCGCGTCGTCGAGGGCGTCCTGGCCGATCTGGACGGCGCGCACCGCGGCGTGGTGGTCGACTCCCCGCCGGGCGCGGGCAAGTCCACGCTGGTCGTCCGGGCCGCCACGCACCTGGCCGCGGCGGGCGAGCGGCTCATGATCGTGGCGCAGACGAACGAGCAGGTCGACGACCTCATCGAGCGGATCGCTGGCAAGAATCCGGAGGTGCTGCTCGGACGGCTGTCGGCCTCGGGGTACGTCCCGTCCGAGCGCGTCCTCGCCCACTCCGCGGTACGGGTCGCGCAGAAGGCGGACGACCTCGCCGAGCACACCGTCGTGATCGCGACCGCCGCGAAGTGGGCGACGCTGGCGGACGGTTCGTGGCCCTGGGCGATCGTCGACGAGGCGTACCAGATGCGCTCGGACATGCTGCTGCGCATCGCCGGGCGGTTCGAGCGCGCACTGTTCGTGGGCGACCCCGGGCAGCTCGACCCGTTCTCCACCGTCGAGGTGGAACGCTGGGCGGGCCTGTCATGGGACCCGATGCGCAGCGCCGTCTCCGTCCTGCTGGCGCACAACCCGGAACTGCCCGTCCACCGGCTGCCCGTGTCGTGGCGGCTGCCCGCCTCGGCCGCGCCCGTAGTGTCGGACGCCTTCTATCCCTTCACCGGCTTCCGCGCGGGGACAACCGAGGGCCAGCGTCGCCTGGAGTACGGGGCGCGCGGCATGGCCACCACCTACGACCTGGCTTTGGAGGAGGCAGCGGCGAGCGGCTGGGCCCTGTACGAGTTGCCCGCCCGGCACACCCTCCGCACCGACGCCGAGGCGGTACAGGCCACGGCGGCGCTCGCCGTCCGGCTGCTCCAACGCGGGCCCGTCGCCCATTCGGAGCTGGGCTCCCACCCGGTCGCCGCGGACCGGGTCGCCATCGGCGCGGCGCACCGCGACCAGGTCGCCGCGATCCGCGCGGCGCTCGGCCCGCACGGCGCGGGCATCACCGTCGACACCGCCAACCGGCTCCAGGGCCGCGAGTACGACGTGACGGTCGTCCTGCATCCCCTGTCGGGGCGCCGTGACGCCACGGCCTTCCACCTGGAGTCGGGGCGGCTGTGCGTCCTGACCTCGCGGCACCGGCACGCGTGCATCGTGGTGGCGCGGGCGGGCATCCCGGAACTGCTCGACGCCCACCCGTCCACGGAACCGGTGCACCTGGGCGTACCCGTCAAGTTCCCGGACGGCTGGGAGGCGAACCAGTCGATCCTCGCCCACCTGGCCCGGCACCGGGTCCAGACGGGCTGACTTGCCGAAGCCCTAGGCCGGGCCCGCCGTCGCGGCCCAGCGGCCGTTGCCGCGGGTGATCGTGATGGGGTGGTCGAAGCAGGCGCTGACCAGCTCGGTGGTGAGGACATCGCCGGCCGCCCCCGACGCGAGGACCTGCCCGTCCCGCAGCAACAGGGCGTGGCTGGTGCTGGTGGGCAACTCCTCCAGGTGATGGGTCACCAGCACGGTCGTCAGCTCGGGGCGGTCGGCACGCAGCTGGTCAATGGACGCCAGCAGCCGCTCCCGCGCGGCCACGTCCAGTCCGGTGGCGGGCTCGTCGAGCAGCAGCAGCGGCGGGTCCGGCATGAGAGCCCGCGCGATGAGTGCCCGGCCCCGCTCCCCCTGCGACAGGTGCGGCCAGCGCGCGTCCGCGCGGCGCGTCAGGCCCATCAGCCCGATCAGCTCGTCGGCGCGGCGCAGTTCGTCCTCCGACGGCGTCCAGCGCGGGACCAGCTCGATGGTGCCCGTCACCCCGGTCAGCACGATCTCGCGGACCGTCCGCGCCGACTCCAGCGGATGCCGCGGGTTCACCTGGCCGATCAGCCGGCGCAGCTCCTGCACGTCCACCCGGCCGAGCGTGCGCCCGAGGATCTCCGCCGCGCCGCGCGTCGGATGCGTGTAGGCACCGAGGATGCCGAGGAGGGTGCTCTTCCCCGCGCCGTTCGGGCCGATCAGCGCCCAGTGCTCACCGCGCAGGACGGTCATCGTGACCGAGTCGAGGAGCAGACGCCGCTCGCGGACGAGGTCGATCTTGTCGGCGTTGAGGACGACCGAGGCGGGGACGAGGGACAACGTGACCTCCCAACGAGGCTCAAAGAAAGATCTTCAAGGTACCCGAAGGTTCGCGGCACCCGGTACGACGGAGCCGCCTGGACGGATAATGTGAGTTCCGGTGCCTCAGCGATCAGGGGAGGGACATGGAGGACATCGGCTTCATGTGCGCCCGCTGCGGCGGCGAGGTGCACGACGTCACGCACAACCGCGAAGGTTCGCTCGACGGCGTGGGCTATCGCCACAACCGGCGGGTGGAGCCATGGGACCATGAACTGGAACTCGCGGTCGGCGAACCCGCCCCGCAGGACCAGGCGTGCGACTTCTGCACCGCGCCTGGCCCGAGCTGGCTCTACTACCCGACGCTCGACCCCGAGGACACCGACATGTTCGAGGTCGAGCTGGACACCACACACCTGTCCGACGACGACACGGCCGTGGCCGTGCTCAACATGCTCTATCCCTGGTACGCGTGCGACACCTGCTCGGTCATGGTCGCCGACCGCAAGATCGACATGCTGATCGCCCGCGCCCTGGACCTCACCCCCGTCCCCGACGAGGGCCCGGTGGACGAGGAGACCGTCCGCGCCCGCCTCAAGGGCTCCCTCTCCGTCTTCTTCACCACCCGCCCAGGCCGCCCCCAACCCTCAAGGGCCGTGTAACCCGGGAGCCTGGAGCCCCACCCACAGGTCAAGGCCAGACCAACGCCTCGCCCCCAAGCCGGCGGCTCGAACCCCACCCACACCAGGGAACCCCCAGACCCAGCAGGCTCGCCCGCGCCGCCGGTCTGAGCCGTACCCCAGCTGGCCTGAACCTCAGTCGGCGGTTACGGGACAGGCACGCGGAGCGAGCTCTGCGAGCGCAGCGGGCATGCCCGGCGCGCCGCGCCCCCGCAGCGGAGCGCCAGCGGAGCGAGGAGGTGGCGAGCCGCGCAGCCGGGGGTCTGGGGGTCGCCCCCCAGGTAGACAACAGCGGGATGTGAGGGGGGCACCTCCCCGAAAAGGCCACTCCTACTAAAATCGGTCCGGTTTTGGGGCGGTTGAGCACGGGGGAACGCAGAGTGATCATTGAGAAGCGGTTCCATGGCCCGGATGGGGCGGGTAATGGCGGGTACGTGGCGGGTCTGCTGGCAGGACGGGCGGCGTCCGACACGGTGACGGTGGCGTTGCGGCGGCCCTCGCCGCTGGATGTGGAACTGATGGTCACCATCGAGGACGAGCGCGGGCATGGGGTGCGGCTCTGGGACGGCGAGGATCTCGTCGCGGAGGCGCTGGCGGGGGCGATCGTGGTGCCGCCCGTCCCGGCGGTGTCGTTCGAGGCGGCGGAAGAGGCCGCGGAGAAGTACCGCGCGGTGCAGGGCCATCCGTTTCCGCGCTGCTTCGTGTGCGGACCGGAACGGGAACCTGGGGACGGGCTGCGGCTGGAACCGGGACCGGTCACGGACACGACCGTCGCCTCACCGTGGGTGCCTGACGAGGTGCCGAAGGCGGAGGTGGTGTGGGCGGCGCTGGACTGCCCCGGCGGCTGGTCGTTCGACGTGGCCGGCCGTCCGGCGGTGCTCGGGACGATGACGGCGCAGGTCGCCGAGCTGCCACGGGCGGGCGAGCGATGCGTGGTCATGGGCCTGGCGCGCAGCCGGGAGGACCGCAAGATGCACGCGGCGACGGCCCTGTACGGGGCGGACGGGCGGCTCCTGGGCCGTGCGGAGCAGATCTGGATCGGAATCGACCCGCAAAAGTTCGGGTAGTGATCCGGCGGGAACGTGCCAAGGTGGTCGCGCGGACCGAAGATCCGGCACCGCCGCCCCATGGTCCGGTTCCGCATGGGTTCCTGAAATGTGTCGTTTGACGCGGCTCGGTCGGCCGGTTCCGCTGTTCACTTTGAACTTCCGCGAATACGGAGGCGGGACAGATGAGCGGAACCGGATTCCTGCTGCTCGGGGTGGTCGTGCTCGCGATCTACACCGGCATCCACTGGGAACGGGCACGACGGGCGGTGTTCGACGTGCGGCTCGGCCGCAAGCGGGTGAGCAATCTGCGCCAGACGGCCGCGAAGGAGCGCACGCACACCGCGATCCTCGTCGCGGGGTCGGCGGTGGTGTTCTTCATGGTCGTCAAGTACGGGTGAGCCGGACCCTCCGGCGGGCCCGGCCGCATGCGGGCCCGTCAGGGGCCGGTGAACAAGGGGTCTTCCCTGTCGGCGCCGTTCAGCGACTGCCCATGGCCGGGTGGGACGGCGCCCTGCATCGGGTGGTTCGAGGCGGGGGCCGCGAGCGGGACCGGCGCGGCGAACGGGGCCCGTGTGCTCTGCGCCTGCGCGTTCGCGGCCGGGCCTGTGCCGATCGGGGGCGGGCCCGGCGGGATGCCCGGGGGCGACGCGGGCGGCGCGGGCGGCGCGTTGTGCGAGATGCCCGCCGCAGGTGCCGGTGTGCCGCCGCCCGGCATCCGCCCACCCGGCGGGATGTTGGACGACAGCGTGTTGTGCGTGAACTGGTCGATCTGGCGGCGCGCGCGGTCGGCCTCGGCGCGGGCGGCGTCACGTTCCTCGGCGAGGGCGGTCAATGCGGCCTGCTGTTCGGCGACCGACTGCGACAGCTGCCGGAGTTGCACCGACTGGTCGCTGATCTTGGCGTTGAGCTCCTCGCGCTCGGCGGTGGCGGCCTGGGCCGTGGCCTGAGCGACGTCACGGTCCTTCACGGCCTCTTCCGCCCGGGCGTTGGCGCGCACGACCTCCGCCTCCGCCTCGGACTGGGCGCGCAGCGCGGTGGCGCGCTCGGCCTCGGCCTTGCTGGCGGCCTGCATCGCGCGCTGCCGCTGCGCCTCGGTGTCGCGCATGGCGTTGCGCAGATCCTCGGCGCCCTGCTTGGCGACGGCGGCCTCGACGCGCTGGGACTCGACGGCGCCCTCGGTCTCGGAGAGTCTGGCGTGCAGGGTGACGAGCTCGGCGCGCGCCGACTCCAGCGCGGCGAGCAGCTCGGTCTCACGCGCCGCGATGCGGTCGCGCTCGCTCTCGGCGGCGAGCTTGGCGGTCATGGACTGCTGCGCCACCTGGTGCGCCTCCTCCCACGCCTGCTGGGCCGCGTCGCGCTTGGACGTGGCGAGCTTGGCCTCCTCGCGGGCGTGCGTGGCGGCCTTCTCGGCGGTCTCGGCGCGGCCCCGGGCGGAGGTCGCCTCGTGCCACGCCTCCTCGGCCTTGCGCTGGGACGAGTCGCGCTCGCTCTGCGCGATGGCGAGTTCGCGGGCCGCCTCGGCGCGTACCTCGGCGACGCGGCGCTCGACGCCGGCGACGCTCAGCTCGGAGGTCAGCGAGTCGGCCAGCACGTCGGCGGCCTTCTCCAGACGCTCGACCATCTCCCAGGTGGAGGCGACCTGGCCGGTCAGGCCCGGCGCGTCCCGGCCGCGTTCGCGGCGGTCGCGGGCCTCGCGGGCGCAGGCGCCGTCGTTGTCCTGACAGTAGCGGACGGAACGCACGGCTCCCACGGGCTGTGGGACGGGCCGTCCGCAGTTGGCGCACGGCCACACCGCGACAGGGTCGCCCACCCGTGCGATGGCCGTCTCGGCGGGCCGTTCCGGCATCGGGCCGCCGCCGCGTGGGCTCTCCGCGCCCGCGTCGTTCCCGGGCGCCGAGTGGGCTTCGTCCTGCGGCTTCGCGCCTTCGGAGACCGCGGCTTCCGGAGTCGCGGCCGTCTCCTCGGGGCCGCTATTGTCGCGCTCTTCGCTCTTCGGCATAAACGAACCATACGCACTAGTCGCCATGACTGCAGTGACTTGCGGGGTACGAGTGGACATGTCCAGGCCGTCACCGAGTGAGCGGATCGTTCGTGCGGGACCGCCCCCAGATGCGAAAACGGCCTGCGCGCAAGGACTTCCGCGGTTCGCCATGAGAGGTCCGTCACCGGCCTCTCCGCCAGAACATGAATTTATCCACGGAAGCGATCGGTCGCCTCGATGAGGAGGTGGCGTGTTCCGGGCTCGGAGCCGCCGTGCCCCGCGTCCTCGACGAGGGTGAGCTCCGCCTCGGGCCAGGCCAGGTGCAGGTCCCATGCCTGATCCGGCGGCGTCTTGACGTCGTAGCGCCCGTTCACGATCACTGCGGGGATGTGCCGGATGCGGTCCACTCCCGCGAGCAGCCCCTCCGCCGGCAAGAAGCCGCCGTTGTCGATGTAGTGGTGGGAGATGCGGGCGAACGCGAGGAGGAGGGCGTCGTCCAGATCGGGCGGCTGCACGGGAAGCAGGGTGTTGGCCGACAGTTCCCACCCCATCCAGGCACGGCACGCGGGGACGTGCACCGCCGGATCGGGGTCGTGAATGCGGCGGCCGTAGGCGGCCACCAGGTCGTGCCGCTCCCCGGTCGGGATCGCGTCGCGGAACTCGGCCCACTCCGCCGGGAACAGGTGCGCCGCCCCACCCGGGGTGAACGCCCATGCCTCGTCCGCCGGACGGAGCAGCCACACCCCGCGCAACACCATCTCAGTGACACGGCCAGGGTGAGCCTGTGCGTAGGCGAGACCGAGTGTCGTGCCCCAGCTTCCGCCGAAGACGAGCCAGCGGTCGATGGACAGGTGCTCGCGCAGCCGCTCGATGTCGGCGACCAGATGCAGGGTGGTGTTGTGAGCCAGCGAGACCTTCGGGTCGTCCGCCCCGGGTCGACTGCGGCCACAGTTGCGCTGGTCGAACAGCACGATCCGGTAGGCGGACGGGTCGAAGAAGCGCCGGTTGTCCGGGAGCAGTCCGCCACCGGGCCCGCCGTGCAGGAACACCGCGGGCTTCCCGCCGGGGTTCCCGCAGACCTCCCAGTAGATCTCGTTGCCGTCGCCTACGTCGAGCCATCCGGAGTCGTGCGGCTCCACGGGCGGGTAGTACTCCCTCAGCTGCATGTCCCAGTCATACCCGACGAACGATCATGGTCGGTGCGGTCAGAGCTGCGCCAGGGCCTTGCGAATTCGCTTGTCCGACACGGGGTAGCGTGTCCCGAGCTGCTGGGCGAACAGGCTGACCCGTAGTTCCTCCAGCATCCAGCGGACCTGCCGCGCGGGCTCGTCGTCGCGGCGGGACGGGTGGATGCGCTGCAACGCCCGCTCGTACTCGGCGGTCAGCTCCTCGACCTGGTGGGCGAGCATCCGGTCACGGCCCGGGTTCTCGGGCAGCTTGTCCAGCCTCACCTGGAGGGCGCGCAGGTAGCGGGGCAGGTCCGGCAGGCGCTGCCAGCCGGTGGTGGTGACGAACCCGGGTTTGACCAGCGTCGCGAGGTGGCCACGGATGCCGGTCAGCGCCGGGACGAGAGTCAGGCTCGTGGTCCCGCGCAGCCGCCGATCGATCTCGTGGGCCTCGGCGAGGATCCGCTCCACCTGCGCGACGATCGCGGCGGTGGCGTCGTGCAGGTCGGCGCGGACGCGATCGTACAGGGCATGGAATCCGCTCTCGTCCCAGGCGGGCCCACCGGCCTCGGCGATGAGCCGGTCGGCCGCGGCGGTGAGGCAGTCGTCGAACAGGGCGGGGACCGAGCCGTGCGGGTTGTGGCTGAGCGCCAGCTTGCCCTGGTTGGTGAGCCGGCCCTGAATGAGTTTCACCGGGGACGGGGCGTTCAGGAGGATGAGCCTGCGTGTCCCGAGCCACATGGCACGGCGCTGCTCGGCCTCCGTCTCGTACATCCGGACGGCGACGCTGTCGCCCTCGTCGGTGAGCGCCGGGAACGCCTTGACGTCGTAGCCCGCCTGGTTGCGCTCGTAGGTACGGGGGAGCTCTCCGATCGTCCATTCGCGGAGCCCGGAGCATTCGATGGTGGACGCCGCCTTGGACAGCGTCCCGCGCACCTTGCCCGCGAGCCGACGTTTCAGTTCGTCGAGACCGGTGCCCTCGCCGAGGGTGCGGCCACCGTCGTCGACGACACGGAACGTGATGCGCAGGTGCGCGGGCAGCCGGGACGGGTCCCATGCCTCCCGCGCGATCTGCACGCTCGTCATCGCGGTCAGCTCACGCTCCAGGGCGTCCAGCAAGGGCTCGGTGCGCGGAGCGACACGGTCCAGGATCTTGCGCGCGTAGTCGGGGGCCGGGACGAAGTTGACGCGCAGTTGCTTGGGCAGCGAGCGGATCAGCTCGGTGACCAGCTCGGTGCGCAGGCCGGGTACCTGCCATTCGAACCCGTCCGGTCGCACCTGGTTGAGGATCTGCACCGGTATGTGGACGGTGACGCCGTCGGCGTCGGTGCCGGGCTCGAACTGGTAGGTCAGCCGCAGCCGCAGCGGTCCCTGCTGCCACCCGTCCGGATAGTCGGCCTCGCTGACACCCCCGGCGGTCTCGTTGATGAGCATCGACTTCTCGAACCCGAGCAGATCGGGCTCGGACTGCCGGGCCTTCTTCCACCAGGCGTCGAAGTGCCGTCCGGAGACGATGTCCTCGGGGATCCGCTCGTCATAGAAGTCGAACAGCGTCTCGTCGTCCACGAGGATGTCGCGGCGCCGGGCACGGTGTTCCAGTTCCTCCACCTCGTCCAGGAGGGCGCGGTTCTCGTGGAAGAACCGGTGGTGGGTCTCCCAGTCGCCCTCGACGAGCGCATGCCGGATGAACAACTCGCGGGACAGTGCGGGGTCGATGCGACCGTAGTTCACGCGACGGTCGGCGACGATCGGGACGCCGTAGAGGGTGACCTTCTCGTGCGCCATGACGGCGGCCTGCTTCTTCGACCAGTGCGGCTCGCTGTAGTTGCGCTTGACCAGGTGCTCGGCGAGCGGCTCGATCCACTCCGGCTCGATCCTGGCGTTGACGCGTCCCCACAGCCGGGACGTCTCGACCAACTCCCCCGACATCACCCAGCGTGGCGGCTTCTTGAACAGCGACGAGCCGGGGAAGACCGCGAACTTCGCGCCGCGCGCGCCGAGGTACTCCTGGCCGCGTCGCTGCTTGTCCTTCTTCTCGGCGTCCGCGAGACCGATATGGGAGAGCAGACCGGCGAGCAGCGAGACGTGGACCCGGTCGGGTGCGGCGTCGGCGGTGTTCAGCGTGACGCCGAGGGACTTGGCGACCTGCTTGAGCTGGCCGTGCAGGTCCTGCCATTCGCGGACGCGCAGGAAGTGCAGGAACTCGTTCTTGCACATACGGCGGAACGCGCTGCCCGTCAGCTCCCGCTGCTGCTCGCGCAGGTAGTTCCACAGGTTCAGGTATGCCAGGAAGTCGGAGGTGGGATCGGCGAAACGGCGGTGCCTCTCGTCGGCGGCCTGCTGGTGCTCGGCGGGCCGCTCGCGGGGGTCCTGGATGGACAACGCGGCGGCGATGACGAGCACCTCGCGGACGCAACCGTTCTTGTCGGCCTCCAGCACCATCCGGGCGAGCCGCGGGTCGACGGGGAGTTGGGCGAGGCGGCGGCCGAGCGGCGTGAGACGTTTGCGCGGGTCCTTCTCGGACGGGTCGATCGCGCTGAGCTCGTGCAGGAGGTCGACGCCGGCCTTGACGTTGCGGCGGTCCGGTGGCTCCACGAACGGGAACGCGGCGATGTCGCCGAGACCGAGCGCGGTCATCTGCAGGATGACCGACGCCAGATTGGTGCGCAGGATCTCCGGGTCGGTGAACTCCGGGCGGGATTCGAAGTCCTCCTCGGAGTACAGCCGGATGCACACGCCCTCGGACACGCGCCCGCAGCGTCCCTTGCGCTGGTTCGCCGATGCCTGGGAGACGGGCTCGATCGGGAGCCGCTGCACCTTCAGACGGTGGCTGTAGCGAGAGATGCGCGCGGTGCCGGGGTCGACGACGTACTTGATACCGGGGACGGTCAGCGAGGTCTCGGCGACGTTCGTCGCGAGGACGACGCGCCGCCCGCGGTGCTGCTGGAAGACGCGGTGCTGCTCGGCCGCCGACAGCCGCGCGTACAGCGGGAGCACCTCGGTGGTGTTCCGCTGCCGCTGGAAATGCTTGGCCAGCGCGTCGGCGGTGTCGCGGATCTCGCGCTCGCCGCTGAGGAACACCAGAACGTCGCCGGGCGCTTCGCGGCCCAGCTCGTCCACCGCGTCCAGGATCGCCTGGATCGGGTCGCGGTCAGGGTCGGCGGACGGATCGTCCGGATCCAGGACGGGCCGATAGCGGACCTCGACCGGATACGTGCGGCCGGACACCTCCACGATCGGCGCGTCGTCGAAGTGCGCGGAGAAGCGCTCGGGATCGATCGTCGCCGAGGTGATGATCACCTTGAGGTCGGGTCGCCGCGGCAGGATCTCCTTGACGTACCCGAGCAGGAAGTCGATGTTGAGGCTGCGCTCGTGCGCCTCGTCGATGATCAGCGTGTCGTACTGGCGCAGCAGCCGGTCGGTCTGGATCTCGGCGAGCAGGATTCCGTCGGTCATCAGCTTGACGAGCGTGTCGTCGCTGGAGCGGTCGGTGAAACGCACCTTGTACCCGACGGCGTCGCCGAGGTCGGTGCGCAGTTCCTCGGCGATCCGGTCGGCGACGGTGCGGGCGGCCAACCGGCGCGGCTGGGTGTGCCCGATCGAGCCGAGCACGCCGCGACCGAGCTCCAGGCAGATCTTGGGGATCTGTGTCGTCTTGCCGGATCCGGTCTCGCCCGCGACGATCACGACCTGATGGTCGCGGACGGCGGCGAGGATGTCGTCCTTCTTCTGGGCGACCGGAAGCTCGGCCGGATAGGTGATCGCGGGCACGGCCGCGCGCCGCCGCGCGACACGGCGCTCGGCGACGTCGAGCTCGGCGGCGATCTCCTCGGTGACCTTGCTGCGGCGCCCAGCGTCGCGCATCTTCTGGGTGCCGTCGATCCGGCGCCGCAACCGGTGTTGGTCGCGCAGCATCAGCTGCGGCAGGCGCGCACGCAGGTCGGCGAGCGGCGATCTCACAGGCGTCCTCATAATCCTCGACAAGGATAGGGTTCCAGGCCCCTCGGCCCCGCTCACCCTCAAACCTTCGCACCGTAGCCGGAACGCCTCACGCGGGGCGATTCATTTTCCGGTGGCCTGGGGTTCAACACCGCGCGACAGGACGGCATTCCATCGGCGCGCCGGCGCGATCACGGATCGGTGACGGCAAGAGACCGCCTGCGACGGCGTGAATCCTTCATGATGGGGTGACATGGGGAACCCGAGCGCCGCCGGCAGGTACCGGATCGACCGACTCCTCGGTTCGGGCGGATTCGCGACGGTCTGGCTAGGGCATGATCCCGAACTCGACGCGCCCGTCGCGGTCAAGATCCTCGGTGACTCCTGGACGCACCGCGCCGACGTCCGGGAGCGGTTCGTCCAGGAGGCGCGGCTGCTGCGGCGCGCCGACTCCCACCGGCTCGTGCAGGTCTTCGACATCGGCGAGTTGCCGGACGGGCGCCCCTACTTCGTGATGACCTACGCCGACCGCGGCACGCTGGAGGACCGGCTCGCCGGGGGGCCGCTGCCGCTGAACGAGGCGTTGCGGACCGCGCGGGAGATCATCCTCGGTGTCCGGGAACTCCACGGGCTCGACGTCGTGCATCGCGATCTGAAACCGTCCAACGTGCTGCTCCGGGCGGCGCCCGGCGGCGACGGTGAGCGCATCATGATCGCCGATCTCGGCATCGCGCGCACCGGCGACCGGCTGTCGAGCCTGACGCTGCCCGCGGGGTCGCCCGGGTACATGGCGCCGGAGCAGGCACAGATCGACGGCGCCCCCGACCGCCGCGCCGACGTGTACGGGCTCGGCGCGCTCACCTATCACCTGCTCACCGGGGAGCCGCCGCACAGCCCGGCGGAGGCGCCCAGCCGGTTGCGGCCCTCCGTCCCGCCCAGCGTGGACGCCGCCGTGCTGCGGGCGCTGGAACCCGACCGGGAGCGGCGGTGGGCGTCGGCGGAGGAGTTCGGCCACGCGCTGGCCCGCGCCACCAGCAAGATCGACACCGATCCGCTGCCCGCGCCCGCCGGGCGTCCGCCAGGACGGCTCCGACGGCGGACCGTCCTCGCCGGCGTCGGAGCGGCGACCGCGGCCCTCCTGGCGGGCGGCGCGTTCTGGGCCTTCGCGGGCCTCGGCGACGACGGGTCCGCCGCGGGCAAGGGCGACCTGCAGGCGCGCTGGCTGCGAGCCGACTCCGACATCCCCCGCCAGTACCGGGAGCTGATCGTCCGGGCGGGGACCTGGTGCGACATGCGCGGACTGAGCCCCGCGTTGATCGCGGCGATGCTCAAGGCCGAGAGCGGCTTCGACCCACGCCTGGCGGATCCGGTGAAGGATGAGTACGGCATCGCGCGGTGGACGCCGAAACTGCTGGTCTTCTGGCAGCCTGGCGGCTTGAACAACCCCGAGCCGAAGCCCGCCGACATCACCCCTGAGCTGTCGATCCCGGCAATGGGCCGGTACCTGTGCTACTGGGGCAAGGACCTCAAGGACGTGCCGGGCGACCCGTCCTTGAACCTCGCCGTTACATACCGCAGCTCATCCAAGACCGTGGTCAAGGCGGGTGGGGTACCTGAGCGGTTCCTGCCGTATGCCGAGAAGGTTCGACGCTACGTGACGGAGTACCAGCCCCGCTGAGCCGGGAACTGTCGCTCGCGGGCGTGTCGTGGGGCGCACGCGGGACGAGGCGTAGCGCGAGCCCGGGACACACGGCGACGGCGCGCCGCGCGTCCGCCTCCAGCCGCACCGGAACGGGGCCGGGCGGGATGACCGGATAGTTGTGCTCGTCCATACGCACCGTTCCGCGCAGCACGTCGGCGCACAGCCCATGCCCGTCGCAGCGGCTCCAGTCGACCTCCAGGCGCAGCCGGGCCTCGGTCTCGGCGGGCAGGACACCGAGGACGGGCCGGCCGCACCCGCCGTCCGCCGCGTGCCGCGCGATGTCGGGCGCGAAGACCTCCAGCGCGGACAGGACGAACCGGGCCGTACCGTCAGGATGCGCACAGGCACCACGCCCGCTGGCCATTCTGGCGGCGCGGCGGACGGTGTCGCGGGCGGCGGCGGTGTCGTACCCGTCGACCAGGGCGGCGAACGCCCCGGCGATGTCGGGCAGGCCCAGCCGGCAGGGTCCGCATTGCCCGGCGGACTCGGCGGCCAGGTACCGGGCGACCCGCGCGCTCTCCCCGAGCGGGCACGTCCTGCGGCCGAGCGGCATGACGATGCCGGCGCCGAGCGCGCCGCCCGCGGCCTTCAGACCGGCACGCGACACCCGCGTGCGGGTGGCGACGTCGGCCGACAGCCACGCGCCGTGATAGCCGCCGACCAACACCCCGTCGCCCGCGCGCGCTCCGCACAGGTCCAGCAGGTGACCAAGTGGCGCACCGGTGGCGGTCTCCACCACGGCGGGGAACCGGGCCGCGCCGGTGACGGTCAGCAGCACCGTACCGGGCTCGTCCGGTGGACCTACGTCGCGGTAGCGCTGCGGCCCGAGGCCGGCGAGCACGGCGAGCTGCGCGAACGTCTCGGCGTTGGACAGCAGCGTGGGCAGGCCGTCCACACCGCTGGTGGACGCCCGCCCCTTGCGGCCGGGCGGGACGGGCCGCTTGCCGTTGATGCCGCGGACGAGCGCGCCGCTCTCCCCCGTGACGAATCGCTCGGGCAACAGCACGACGCGGGCGCGCGCCCCCAGCTCCCGCTCGGCCACGGCGCGCTCCATCGAGACGGCCGCGGCCGGGTCGGTGACGGCGATGACAATCTCCAGGGAGCCGAGTGCGGTCGCGGCGAGCGCGGCGCCGTCCAGGACGAGATGCGGGGCGCCGCGGAGCAGGACCTTGTCCTTGGCGCTGCCGGGCTCTCCCTCGGTGCCGTTGACGACCACGACGGTCCGCTTGCGGCGCCGGACGGCGCTGTCGGCGGTGGCCTTCACCTTGCGGGCGAAGGGGAAGGCGGCGCCGCCCCGGCCGTGCAGCCGCCCCTCCTCGCACAGCGCGACGAGCTGGTCGGCGGTGAGCGGGCTCGGGTGCGGGTGCAGGGCGCGGTGAGCGTCCCAGTCGAGCCGGACGGCACCGTCCAGGCCCTTGGTGAGCCGGGGCGGGCCGACCTGACGGACGGCGAGGGTGGTCACGACGCCCTCCTCTCCCGTGGTCGCAGCACCGGCCGCGCGGCCAGGGCGAGGACCACTCCGGCCAGGCAGAGCAGGTAGCCCACGGTCACCCACGTCGCGGGGGTGCGGCCGGAGGTCAGCCCGTGGAGGACGCCCAGAGGCCACGCCGCGTAGGCGGTGAGGTGCGTCGCTCGCCAGGCCCAGGGGTGCCGCGCGCCGGCGAAGCGCCCCCGGGCGATCCCACCGGCGACGGCGATGATCAGCAGGTAGGCCGCGAGGGTGCCGAGCCCGTAGTCCGTGAGGTGATGCCCGGAATGCGGGAGGAACGCCTGCGCTACCCCGATCCGGTGCCGGGCGACCTGGGAGGCCAAATGCAGCGCCAGCATCGTCACGGCCGCGAACGCGGTGGCCCGGTGGACCGCCTGCGCGCGGACACGGTGGCGGGGCGCCAGCATGGCGCGGTCGGTGGCCAGCAGCCCGATCATGACCGTCAACGACAGCGCCACCAGCGCGAACACGCCACAGTAGAAGTCGAGGAACGAGCCGACGGCGCGCAGCGCGGGCAGGACCCGGCCCCGTGAGAGCAGGAACCCGAGCGTAAGCCCGACGCCCGCGGCCCCCGCCGCCGCGGCGATCAGGCTCCGGCGGCCTCCGATGCGCCTGCGTCCGGGCCTCCGGGACGTGCCGCCGGTGCCCGTGGCCACGAGGAACGCGGCCGTCCCCTCGTGGGCGGGCGCCCTCCGTTCCTCCGGAGGTTCGAAGGCCATCGCTGCACCACCTGCCTCTCCGTCTCCCGGTGCGACGCCTCTGTTCGTACGATGCGTGATCACCTGGGTTCGGTTCGGTGACATTTTCGTGGATGAGAAAATCACCGGGACGGTAGCCGGGAGGGGACATGCGACAGCTGCTCGCCCAACGCCAGCGCGGATTCCTGGCCCTCGCCGAGGGCCTGGCCAGGCCGTTCTCCGAGAGGGCGGCGAGGCACGATGAGGACAACACCCTTCCCCGCGAGAACTTCGACGACCTGCGCGAGGCGGGGCTGCTGAGGCTGTCGGTCCCGGCGGAGCTCGGCGGGATGGGCGCCACACTGCCGGAGATCCTGCCGGTGCTCGAACGGCTCACGGCGGCGGACGGCTCGACCGCGCTCGCGGCCACCATGCACATCTCACCGCTCGGCCAGTGGGGCACGGTGTGGCGGCGCACGGGCGACCCGCGGCTGGAGCGTTTTCTGCGGGAGGCCGCCGAGGGGCGGCTGGTCTGGGCGTCGGTCACCAGCGAAATCGGGACGCCGAACCTGCTCACCGACGCCCGGACCCGCGCCGAGCGCGCGGAGGGCGGCGCACTTCGACGCGGCGCGGGCTTCACCCGCGCCGCCCCGTTCGAGCGGATGTGGCGGGACGCGCAGGCCGGGCGGATCATGCCGTTCGACGAGCGGGCCGCCGCCGACCTGACCCGGCGTCGTGCGGCTAGCTAGGTGAGGTCCAGGCGCCCGCCGCGGCGGCCTCCTTGACGTACTCGGCGAACGGGCGCGCCTCCCGCCCGAGCGCGCGCCGCACATCGTCGGTCACGCGGTCGCCCGTGCCGTTCGCCAGACCCACCAGAAGCCGGGTGAGGAGATCGATCAGCGGATCGGGGACCTCCTGGGCCTCCAGCAGCCCCTTGAACTCGGGCGCCTCCAGCGGCGTGTAGCGGATCTCGCGCCCCGACGCCGCCGCGATCAGGCGGACGGCCTCCCGGAACGACAGCGGCTCCGGCCCGGTCAGCTCGTAGGTGCGCCCGGCATGCCCGTCCCCAGTGAGGGCGGCGACCGCGACGTCGGCGATGTCCGCCACGTCCACGAACGCCTCCCGGCCCTCCCCCGCCGGCAGCGCCAGTTCCCCTTCGATCAACGGCGGAAGGAGGAAGTCCTCGCTGAAATTCTGGTTGAACCACGCCGGGCGCAGGATCGTCCATTGCGCGCCGGCCTCCCGGACTGCGCGCTCGGCGGACTCCTGCTCGCGCAAGGGCTGCCCGTCCACTCCGCGCGCCGACAACAGGACGAGCCGCCGCACGCCCGCCGCCACGGCAGCACCGGTGAAGTCGGTCACGACGTCCTGGTCGACGGACTCGTTCATCGGGACGATGTACACGGCGCCCGCGCCCCGCAGGGCCGGGCCCCAGGTGTCGCGGTCGGCCCACTCGAACCGGGTCCCGGTCGTGCGTGAGCCCGCGCGGACGGACAGGCCGCGGTCCTTGAGACGGGCGGCCACCCTGCGTCCGGTCTTGCCACGGGCGCCGAGGACGAGAATCGTTTCTTCGGTCATGTCGTCAGCACATCAGCCCGGATCGAGACGATCCATGGGCGCACGTCTCGAACACATGTGAGATCGTCTCACCATGGACCTCCTCGACGACCTGCTCTCGGGCGTGCGAGCCCAGGGCGCCGTGTTCTGCCGGTCCGTGGCCGAGCCGCCGTGGGCGGTGCGGTTCACCGCGCCCGCGCCGCTCGCGCTCGGCACCATGCTCAGCGGCGCGGCGTGGCTCGTGCCCGACGGCGGCGAGCCGGTGCTGGTCAAGGAGGGTGACATCGTCCTGGCCAGGGGCGGGAATCCGTTCACTGCCGGGGATCACCCGGACACCCCTCCGCAGGTCGTGGTCGTCGACTCCGAGCGCTGCTACGCGACCACCGAGGGCCCGTCGTCCCTCGGGCGCAACTTCGGGCTCGGCCCGCGCACCTACGGCCTCACCGCGGACGGGTCGGATCTGTTCGTCACCGCCGAGTACCCGATGCGCGGCGACGTGAGCGAGCGGCTGCTCTCGGCGCTGCCGGAACTGGTCGTCGTCCCGTGGCAGCAGGAGTTCGCGCCACTGCTGGAACTGCTGGCGGCCGAGGTCGCCCGCGAGAATCCGGGCCAGCAGATCATTCTCGATCGGCTCCTCGACATGCTGCTGGTGCGGGCGCTGCGCGCGTGGTTCGCGCGTCCGGAGGCGACGGCGCCCGCCGGCTACCGGGCCCTCAGCGATCCGCGGATCGGGCCCGCGCTGCGGCTGCTGCACGAGCGGCCCGCCCGGCCGTGGACTGTCGCCTCCCTCGCCGCCGAGACGGGCATGTCCCGCGCGGTCTTCGCGCGCCGCTTCACCCAGTTGGTCGGCCGGCCGCCGCTCGCCTACCTCACCGAGTGGCGGATGACCCTGGCCGCCGACTTGCTGCGCGAGCGGGACGCGAGCGTCGCCTCGGTCGCGCGGCGGGTCGGCTACGCCGATGGGTTCGCGTTCAGCAACGCCTTCAAGCGCGTCCGCGGCGTCGCGCCCAGCACCGTCCTGCGCTCGCAGGACGCGGATCCGCCGACGGAACCTCAGCCTGCGCCGTAGACGGGCTCGGGCGCGGGTGCCTTCGCCAGCAGGTCGGTGACGACCGCCCCCACCTCTGACGGATCCCATCTCGCGCCCTTGTCTGCGGCCGGGCCATGCCTGAAGGGATCCATGACGCAGATCCTGCCACCCTCGGCCTCGAAGAAGCGGCCGGTCACCCCGCGGGACGCCACCGACCCGAGCCAGGCGACCAGCGGGGAGACGTTCTCCGGCGCCATGGCGTCGAACCCGCCCTCCGCCGGTGCGGCCATCGTCTGCGCGAAGACCTCCTCGGTCATCCGGGTGCGGGCGGCGGGCGCGATGGCGTTGACGTTCACCCCGTACCGGCCGAGTTCGGCGGCGGCGACCAGCGTCAGCCCGGCGATGCCCGCCTTCGCGGCGGAGTAGTTGCCCTGGCCGACGCTGCCGAGCAGCCCGGCACCGGACGAGGTGTTGATCACGCGCGCGTCCACGGGACGGCCGGTCTTGCTCTCGGCGCGCCAGTACAGGCCGGCGTGCTTCAGGGGCAGGAAGTGGCCCTTCAGATGGACGCGCATGACCGCGTCCCACTCGTCCTCGGAGAGGTTGACGAGCATCCGGTCGCGCAGGAATCCGGCATTGTTGACGAGCACGTCCAGCCGCCCGAACGCCTCGACGGCGGCCGCGATCAGCGCGGCGGCCCCGGCGTCGGTCGCGATGTCGTCGGTGCTGGCCACCGCCCGACCGCCGAACGACTCGATCTCCCGGACGACGTCGTGCGCGGGCCTGGCCGTGCCGGGCTCCGCCACGTCCTGCCTGCCATCGCGCGCCACGCCGAGATCGTTGACCACGACGTGGGCGCCCTGGCGGGCGAACTCCAGCGCGTGCGCGCGGCCGAGGCCACGTCCGGCGCCGGTGACGGCGACCACGCGGTCCTTGCAGATCATCGCGACTCCTTCTTCGCTCACGGCTTGTTCACGGTGGCGGCGTCGAGGAAGGCGGGGCGTTCTCCCCCGCCGTGCAGCAGCATCGACGAGCCGGTGACGTAGGACGCCAGGTCGGAGGCCAGGAACGCGCAGGCCCCGCCGACGTCGCAGGGGTCGGCGAGACGGCCCAGCGGGACGGTCCGCTCCACCGCCGCGACGCCGTCCTCGTCGCCGTAGTGCAGGTGCGCCAACTCGGTGCGGACCATGCCGAGCGTGATCGAGTTCACCCGGACGTGCGGCGCCCACTCGACGGCCAGGGACTGCGTGAGGTTGCGCAGTCCCGCCTTGGCGGCACCGTAGGCGGCGGTGCCCGGCGAGGGGCGCTCGCCGCTCACGCTGCCGATGTTGATGATCGAGCCACCGGACCCCAGCGCCCGCATCCTCGCGTGCACCGCCCGGGCCATGATCAGCGCCGAGGTCAGGTTCAACTCGATGATCTTGATGTGGGTGCGCAGCCCGCCGTCGGCGACCGGCAGGAACGGGGCACCGCCCGCGTTGTTGACCAGCACGTCGACACGGTCGAGCCCGTCGACGAACGCCTGTGCGGCGTCCGGATCGCGCACGTCCAGCGAGACGAACCGGGCCGTCCGGCCGCCCGCCCGCGGGAGCGCGTCCGGCGCACGGCGCGCGACCGCGACGACGTCCGCCCCCGCTTCCAGAAGGGCTCGGCTGATCCCGCCGCCCACACCGCGCACGCCCCCCGTGACCACGGCGGTCTTGCCCGCCAGGTCGAGCGTCAGAGCCATCTCGGTGCCATCCCCTCTCCTCCGCGACCCTCTGCTACGGTCTGTTCTAACAAATGTTTGGTGGAAAGGTAGCGCATGGGAGTCTCCACCACGACCCTGGACGGGGTCGCCGAGATCGTCGTGGACGCGCCGCCGGTCAACGCGCTGACCGTCACGGGCTGGTACGAACTGGCCGACGCGGTTTTCGCCGCGGGTCGCGACCCGCGGGTCGGGGCGGTCGTGCTCCGGGCGGAGGGTCGAGGCTTCAACGCGGGTGTCGACCTCAAGGAGATGCAACGCACGGACGGCCACACCGCGCTGGTGGGGGCCAACCGGGGCTGCTCCGCGGCCTTCGCCGCCGTCTACGACTGCGATGTCCCGGTCGTCGCGGCCGTCCACGGCTTCTGCCTGGGCGGCGGGGTTGGCCTGGCGGGCAACGCCGACATCGTGGTCGCGTCCGAGGACGCCTACTTCGGCCTCCCCGAGGTGGACCGGGGCGCGCTCGGCGCCGCCACCCACCTGGCGAGACTCGTCCCGCAACACCTGATGCGGGCGATGGTCTACACGTGCCGTACCGTCACGGCCGCCGAACTGCACCACCACGGCTCGGTGCTGGAGGTCGTTCCAGCGGACGGGCTGCGCGCGAAGGCCCTGGAGGTCGCCGCCGGAATCGCGGCGAAGGACCGGTACGTGATCCGCCGCGCCAAGGAATCCTTGAACGGCATCGACCCGGTCGACGTCAAGCGCAGCTACCGCTTCGAGCAGGGCTTCACCTTCGAACTGAACCTCGTCGGCGCGGGCGACGAGCACCGCGACGCCTTCGTGGCGGGGGGCGCTCAGTGAGTGGCGCAGTGAGCAAGGTCATGTCACCTGAGGAGGTCGCGGACTCGCTGGAGAGCGGCATGACCGTCGGGATCGGCGGCTGGGGGTCCCGGCGCAAGCCGATGGCGCTCGTCCGCGCGATCTGCCGAACCGCCGTCACCGACCTCACCGTGGTCTCCTACGGCGGGCCCGATGTGGGGCTGCTGTGCGCCGCGGGCAAGGTCCGCCGTCTCATCACCGCGTTCGTGACACTGGACTCGATCCCGCTGGAGCCCCACTTCCGGCAGGCGCGCCAGTCCGGCGCGATCGAGCTGACCGAGTACGACGAGGGCATGTTCATGTTCGGGCTGTACGCGGCGGCGCACCGGCTCCCCTTCCTGCCCACGCCCGTGGGCCTCGGCTCGGACGTGATGAGGGTCAACCCGGATCTGCGGACCGTCCGATCGCCGTACGAGGACGGGCGGGAACTCGTCGCCGTCCCCGCGTTGACGATGGACGTGGCCCTGGTGCACATGAACCGTGCCGACGCGAGGGGCAACGCCCAGTACCTCGGACCCGACCCGTACATGGACGACCTGTTCGCCAAGGCCGCCGGACGGACCTACGTCTCGTGCGAGCGGCTGGTCGCCACCGCCGACCTCGCCAAGGAGGGACCCGTGCAGTCGCTGCTGATCAGCCGCTCGCAGGTCGCGGGCGTGGTGGAGACGCCCAACGGGGCGCACTTCACCGACTGCGCGCCCGACCACGGACGGGACGAGGCGTTCCAGCGGCTCTACGCCCAGGCCGCCGACCCGCGGAAGTGGGCGGAGTTCCGCGACCGGTTCCTGTCCGGCGACGAGTCCGCCTACCAGGACGCCGTCCGACGATGGCGGGAGGAGAAGTGAGCGCCGACGTCACGAGGGCCGAGATCTGCGCGGTCGCCTGCGCGGAACTGTTCCGGGGGGACGGGGAGATCGTCGCGGCGGCGGTCGCCGGTTTCGTGCCGATGCTGGGGTCGCGGCTGGCGCGGGCGACCTTCGAGCCCGGCCTGCTGACCACGGACGGCGGTCCGGCGCTGAGCGCCGAGCCGGTTCCGCTCGGCCGGCAGGCGGAGGAGATCGAGGGATGGCTCCCGTTCCGCGACCACCTGTGGCTCGTGCTGAACGGACGACGGCACGTGGTGATGGGCCCGTCCCAAATCGACCGGTACGGCAACAGCAACATCTCCTGCATCGGCGCCTGGGAGCGACCCGAGCGGCAGCTCCTCGGCGCCCGCGGCGGGCCGGGCAACACGCTGCTCAACCCGACGAGCTACTGGGTACCGAAGCACTCGGCGCGGGTCTTCACCGACAAGGTGGACTTCGTCAGCGGTGTCGGCTGGGACCGGGGCGCGCACGAGATCCGCGCCGTGGTGACCAACCTGGCCGTGCTCGATTTCGCCACTCCCGACCGGCGGATGCGGCTGCGTTCGGTGCACCCGGGTGTGACCGTCGAGGACGTGGTGGCGGCGACCGGACTCGAGCTCGCCATCCCCGAGCGGCTGCCGGAGACGCGCCTGCCGGACGCCGTGGAGCTGCGCGTCATGCGCGAGGAGCTCGACCCGAAGGGCCTGCGGGAACGCGAGGTGCCCTCGTGACCGGCACGAGCACCGACGGACAGGTACTCGACACGCCGCTGACTCGGCTCACGGGCGTCCGGCATCCCGTCGTCCAGACGGGCATGGGCTGGGTGGCCGGGCCGCGGCTCGTCACGGCCGTCGCGAACGCGGGCGGCCTCGGGTTCCTGGCATCGGCGACGATGACGCTCGACCAGCTCGGGCGGGCCGTCCACGCAGTGAAGGAGCGCACGGACGCGCCGTTCGGCGTCAACCTGCGGGCGGACGCCGGTGACGCGGACGACCGCATCGACCTGCTCATCAGGGAGGACGTCCGGGTCGCCTCGTTCGCGCTGGCGCCGAGGCGGGAGCTGATCTCCAGACTGAAGGACGCGGGGATCGTGGTGATCCCGTCGGTGGGCGCGCGGCGGCACGCGGAGAAGGTCGTGGGCTGGGGCGCCGACGCGGTGCTCGTGCAAGGCGGCGAGGGCGGCGGGCATACTGGTGCCGTCGCCACAACGCTGCTGCTCCCGCAGGTCGTGGACGCGGTGGACGTTCCGGTGATCGCCGCGGGCGGCTTCTTCGACGGGCGCGGTCTCGCCGCCGCCCTCGCCTACGGCGCGGCGGGCGTGGCGATGGGCACCCGGTTCCTGCTGACCTCCGACAGCTCGGTGCCGGACGCGGTCAAGCGCGTCTACCTGGAGACCGGCGAGACCGTCGTGACCCGCCGGGTGGACGGGATGCCGCACCGGGTCCTGCGCAGTGGGCTGGTCGACGCCCTGGAGGGCTCGGGCCGGGTCGGCGGACTGATGCGGGCGCTGCGCAACGGGGCCCGGTTCAAGAACCTGTCCGGGATGTCGTGGCGCGAGATGATCGCCGACGGGAGGGCGATGAAGCACGGCAAGGATCTGTCCTGGGCACAGGTGCTGATGGCCGCCAACACCCCGATGCTGCTGAAGGCGGCGATGGTGGACGGCCGTCCCGATCTCGGCGTGATGGCCTCCGGGCAGGTCGTCGGCGTCATCGACGACCTGCCCGACTGCGCCCAGCTGATCGGCGGGATCGTGGCGGGAGCCGCCGAGGCCATCGCCGCCCAGCAGTCCCTCCTGGTCCGCTAGGAGGGGCTACTGGCCGGTTCTGGTCTGGTTCTGGTCTCAGTAGCGCCCACCGACCGCGGCGGGCACGGCGTCCAGCTCCGCGAGGTCGGTCCCGGTCAGCTCCAGGTCTGCGGCGCCGGCGTTGTCGCGCAGGTAGCGCCGCTTCTTGGTGCCGGGGATCGGGATGACATGGTCGCCCTGCGCGAGCGTCCAGGCGATGGCGACCTGTGCCGGGGTGGCGCCGTGCCTGTCCGCGACCGCCCTGACGACGTCCACGATCCGCAGGTTGGCCTTCAGCGCCTCCTCCTGGAAGCGCGGGTTGTACCCCCGGAAGTCGGTGACCTCGAAGTCGGAGGTGGTGACCGTCCCGGTGAGGAAGCCGCGGCCGAGCGGTGAGAACGGGACGAAGGCCGCGCCGTTGGCGGCACACCAGCCGACGACGTCGCCCGCCTCCCCCTCGCCCGCGATGGAGCCGACGCCCTCACCGGCCGCGCTCGCGCTACTCGCGCCCATCGCGTCCCGCGTCCACAGCGACAGCTCGGACTGGACGGCCGCGACCGGATGGGCGGCGTGCGCCTGGGCGGCCTGCGCGACGCTTACCTCCGACAGCCCCAGGCGGCGGACCTTGCCCGCGGCGACCAACTCCGCCATCGCGCCCCAGGTGTCGGCCAGCGGCACATCCGGGTCGACCCGGTGCAGGTAGTACAGGTCGATCACGTCGGTGCCGAGGCGGCGCAGGCTGTCCTCGGCGGACGCGACGACGTGCTCGGGAGTGCCCCGCCGGGCGATGCTCCTGGTCGTCATGTCCGTCACCACTAAGCCGGTCTTGGTGGCCAGGACCGCCTCGTCCCGCCGCCCGGCGAGCGCGCGGCCGACCAGACTCTCGTTGTGGCCGTTCCCGTAGGGCTGGGCGGTGTCCAAGAACGTGACTCCGAGGTCGAGCGCCTCCCGGATCAGCGCGACCGACGCCTCATCGTCACGTTCGGACTCGGCATAGGCCCAGCTCATCCCCATGCAACCCAGCCCTACCGCACCCACCGGCGTGCCCGCGAAATCCCGATTCCTCATCATCGAACCCCTTTGTTCGGCATCGCGGACGACGATATCCACCGCCTCCGGCATTGATCGTGGGTCGGAGCCAGGGTCGCGAACACGGGTCCTAGGGTGACCGGCTCGGCTGCGCAGCGAGGCGTGCGGGGCATCACGGTCGCGAGCCTGGCCCCCGGCTTGGACGGCGCGTAGACCGTCCGGCCTGCTGGAGGCGGACCCGTTCAGTCCTCCAGCAGGCGGCGGCCGATGATCATTTTCTGGATGTCGGCGGTGCCCTCCCCGATCAGCAGCATCGGCGCCTCCCGGTAAAGACGTTCGATCTCGTACTCGGTGGAGTAGGCGTAGCCGCCGTGGATGCGGAACGCGTCCTCCACGACCTCCTTGCAGTACTCGCTCGCGAGGTACTTGGCCATGCCGGCCTCCAGGTCGTTGCGCTCACCGGAATCCTTACGCCGCGCCGCCATCACCGTCATCTGGTGGGCGGCCTCGACCTTGGTGGCCATCTCGGCGAGACGGAACAGGACGGCCTGGTGCTCGGCGATCGGCCGGCCGAACGTCTCACGCCGCCGCGCGTAGTCGAGTGCCAGCTCGTAGGCGCGCCGGGCGACGCCGCAGCCGCGGGCGGCGACGTTGACGCGGCCGACCTCCACGCCGTCCATCATCTGGTAGAAGCCCTTGCCGGGCGTGCCGCCGAGGATCTGGCCGGAGGGGACGCGGAACGCGTCGAAGAGCAGCTCGGTGGTGTCGACGCCCTTGTAGCCCATCTTCTCGATCTTGCCCGGAACGGTCAGACCGGGCGCGACCTCGCCGAAGCCGGGGGCCTTGTCGACCAGGAAGGCGGTCATGCCCCGGTGGCCGGCCTGGGGATCGGTCTTGGTCAGGACGGCGACGAGGTGGGCGGAGGCGCCGTTGGTCACCCACATCTTCCGGCCGTCGATGACGTGGTGGTCGCCGTCGGGGACGGCTCGGGTCCTGATCGCCGAGACGTCCGAGCCACAGTCGGGCTCGGTCATCGAGAACGCGCCGCGGACCTCGCCGGTGGCCATCTCCGGCAGGTAGTGGGCCCGCTGCTCGTCCGTGCCGTGGTGCGCGATCATCCAGGCGACGATGAAGTGGGTGTTGACGATGCCCGAGACGCTCATCCAGCCGCGCGCCAGCTCCTCCACGACCAGGGCGTAGGTCAGCAGCGACTCGCCGAGGCCGCCGTACTCCTCGTCGATCGTGAGGCCGAACAGGCCCATCTCCCGCATGCCCTCCACGATCGTCCGCGGGTACTCGTCGGCGTGCTCCAGATCCGTGGCGACCGGGATGATCTCCCTGTCGACGAACGTGCGCACGGTCGCGATGATCTCCTTCTGCTCGTCCGACAGGCCGTGCGTCTGCTGGAGCCTGCTCACCATCGGTCGCCTCCCAGGTCGGCGTGCTGTCAGCGCCCCTCGAAGCGGGGCGGTCTGCGCTCGGCGAACGCGGCGCGTCCCTCGGCGAAGTCGACGGTGCCGAACAGGGCGGCCTGCTCCAGGCATTCGGCCTCCATGAGCCGCTCCAGGCCGTCACCTACGAGCAGGCGCTTGGCGGCGGCGACGGAGAGCGGGGCGAGCGCTGCGGCACCGGCGGCGCGTTCCAGCGCGGCGGCCAACGCCGCGCCGGGCGGGGCCAGTGAGTCGGCGAGCCCGATCTCGTAGGCGCGGGACGCGGGCACGGGTGTGCCGAACAGGAGCATGTCCCTGGCGCGGCCCATTCCGACCCGCCGCGGGAGGGTCCAGAGAAGTCCGCCGTCCGGGACGAGGCCGACCTTGCCGAACGCCGCGACGAAGCGCGCGTCCTCGGCGGCGACCACGTGGTCGCAGACCGCGGCGAGGGAGACGCCGAGGCCGGCGGCGACGCCCTCGATTGCGGCGATCACGGGGGTACCGCCTGTGGCGATCAGACGGACGGTCTCGTGCAGCGGCGCGAGCCGCGCCCGCACCGCATCCGGTCCCGCGCCCTCCATGGAGCGGACGTCCCCACCCGCGGAGAAGGTGCCACCGGCGCCGGTCAGTACGACGGCGCGCACGGCAGGGTCGTCCACGGCGCGCCGGAGCTCGTCCCGGAGGAGCTCGCGCGTCGGGACGTCGATCGCGTTGCGGACCTCGGGGCGGTCGAGTGTGAGCACGCGGGTGGCGTCGTGGCCGGTCACCGTGATCAAGCGAGCCCTCCCGGACATTTTTTGTACGATATAGGGGCCTGCTCGCAGGCCTGGAGGGCGCCCATCAACCCGGCAGATCGTCCCAGAAGCGCTGGGCGTCCAGGTGCGCGACCAGCACGTGCCGGCGCGCCGGATGTGCGCGCGCGCACGTCCGAGGTCGCCAGGCGAGGAGATGGCCACCGCCCCGGTTTCGCCGTCCCCGCGTGCCCCGCGCGCGCTACCGATCCGCCGGGTCCCCGTCGCCCGACCGATGGCGATCGAGCCCTCCAGCGCGTACACGGCGGGCTCGTCGCCGATCTTGTAGCCGACGGTGGTGAGCAGCCCGTTGCCCGCCCGCACCGGCGTCGTCCCGGTGTTCATCAGCAGGAACGCGCCGGTCCCGTAGGTGCGCTTGGTCTCACCCGGCGCGAAGCAGGTCGGCCCGCACAGCGCGGCCTGCTGGTCGCCGAGGGCCGCGCCGATGAGCACGCCGGGGAAGACCTTGCGCGCCGTCCCGTACGTCTCGGTGGACGACTTGATCTGCGGCAGCATCACCTCCGGGACGCCGAAGAACGCGAGCAGATCGTCGTCCCAGGACAGGGTGTGCAGGTCCATCAGCAGAGTGCGGCTGGCGTTCGTCACATCGGTGACGTGGACACCGCCGTCCACACCGCCGCTGAGGTTCCAGATCAGCCAGCTTTCCATCGTGCCGAACAGCACCTCGCCGCGCTCGGCGCGCCCGCGCAGGCCCGCCGTGTGGTCGAGCAGCCAGCGGATGCGCGGCGCCGAGAAGTAGGTCGCCAGCGGACGACTCCTCCGCCTCGGCGGCCCATCCGTTCTCGCGGACGCGGGTCGCGGCGCGGGCCAGGTCGCGCGGCTCGGTGATCGTCCGGCGGCAGTACGACTCCAGGATGGTGTCGCGAACCGAGGCCGCCGCGTTGGCGTCGTGCGCGGGCAGCGCCTTGCCGAGCGCCGTCGCGTGCAGCGGCAGCAGCGACCCGACGTCCATCGCCTGGGGCGTGTCGTCCGGCCGGAACACATGGTGGACGGCCAGGACCCGCCCCTCCAGCAGCGTCCCGATCCGGACGGCCTCGCCGCTGCGCGAGGCGAGCGCGTCGGCCCAGTTGATCGCGCGCGAACGCAGCTCGTTGACGTCCAGATAGCTGGTGCCGAGATGCAGCAGCGCGGCGCCGAGCCGGTACTTGCCTGTGCCGCCGTCCTGCTCGACGAATCCGACGCGCTCCAGCGTGCGCAGGATGCCGTGCGCGGTGCCGCGGGCGAGGCCGAGGGAACCGGCGATCTCCCCCACCCCGAGCCGCCCCGAGCTCGCGGCCAGCAGTCGCAAGATCGCGGCGGCCCGTTCGATCGACTGCACTGGCCCGGGCATGGATCCGATGCTAGGTCCCGCGGGCAGGACGCCGACAATGTCGGCAGCCGTCGTCATCACCGTCGCGTGCCCGTGAGCTGCCCGAATTCGGTGATCTTGTGCACAGGTGGAGGGTAACCGCCGCCGAACGGCGGCGAAAGTGTTCGACATTGTCGGCAGACCTCTGTTGTCAGGCGCTCCGTCGCGACCTACCGTCCAGGCCACCACGCCCCACCCCCGTGTGCCGAGGAGAGCAGACATGGCGGAACGACCGAGGATTCCGACGCTTGCCGGCGAGCTCGCCGCGGAGTTCGCCGGCACCCTGATCCTCATCCTGTTCGGTGTCGGCGTCGTCGCGCAGGTCGCGGCCGCCGGGATCGGCGACCACGACAGCATCGCCTGGGCCTGGGGCATCGGTGTGACGCTCGGTGTCTACGTCGCCGCGCGGATCAGCGGCGCGCACCTGAACCCGGCCGTGACCGTCGCCCTCGCCGTCTTCAGGGAGTTCCCGTGGCGCAAGGCGGCGCCCTACATCGCCGCCCAGACCGTGGGGGCGTTCGTCGCCGCGCTGATCGTTCGGTGGAATTACGGCGAGGTCCTGGCCAAGGCCGACCCCGGCCACACCATCAAGACGCAGGGCGTCTTCTCGACCCTGCCGGGCAACGGGGAACTCCCGATCGGGACGTGGGGCGCGTTCCGCGACCAGGTGATCGGCACCGCCATCCTGCTGTTCGTGATCAAGGCTGTCACGGACGCGCGCAACGCGCCGCCGCTCGCCAACCTGGCGCCGTTCATCATCGGCCTGCTGGTGGTGGCGATCGGCATGGCCTGGGGAACGGACGCCGGTTACGCGATCAACCCGGCGCGCGACTTCGGGCCGCGCCTCGCCTCGTTCCTCACCGGTTACGGCTCCGCATGGCGGGACCAGCACGGTGACCTCTACTTCTGGGTGCCGATCATCGGCCCGCTGATCGGCGGTGTGCTCGGCGCCGGGCTGTACAAGGCGCTGATCGGACGGTTCCTGCCGGACGATGCCGCCTCCGGCGGGCGGCCCGAACCCGAGTACGAGGCGGCGTGACCCACCCCTGCCGCGCCCGCAGCCCCCTTCCCCGTCCGCAGGCCATCCCCGACCCCACAGGAGATCCCGC
>NZ_BCQT01000034.1 GCF_001552215.1 Actinomadura macra NBRC 14102
TGATCAAGGGTGACCTCAGGTCAGCAGTCCGCGCTGTGGGGGGAACCTCAGATCGTGTCAGCGCTGCCGGGCAGCGGGACCGCGGCGCTGCTCTGCGTCGAGCGCGACCCGGAGGCATGTCACCGCTCGTTGATCGCCCAGCGGCTGACCGAACAACACCACGTCACGATCGAGCACCTGCGCCCGTTGTGACGCGTGAGTCCTCGGGGTAGCGGCAGCTGTGATCACTGACGCCCTGGTCAGCCGGCGAGACTTCTCCCCCCACGTTGCGTGAGAAGCAGTAGACGGCGCGGACGGCTGTCGGGCAGCGGCGGCGTAGCAATGCGTCGCCGCCGCCCCGGCAGCCTGCTGAGCAGGGCGGATACCTCACTGAGAACGACCTCAAGCCGATTCGGCTGAGACGGACCGCCAACCTAGCCGCCAGACGGATCAGGTTGTGTCTGGCCCTGGCTCCGCCGCAGACTGCGATCAGCCGCCGCCGGTCCGGCGACGGCAGCGTCACGATCGCGGCGTCTGGCACCACCAGGTTTCGGCGACGCTCGAGCTCTGGGACTTTTAAGTGGTCTGTCTTTTGGGATGCGGTCTTTGTTGGTGATGTCTGGCCGCTGGAAAGATTGAGAGTTTGATTATTGGTTATATTTGTGGACTGGTTGGACTGGCGCTTGTTCAGGTGGCACGGATGTTGGTTATGGTAGCGCTGTTCCCTTTCTCTACCTTCCTGGCGAGTGGCTGAAAGAGAGAGCGGCCCGGATGGATTAGGGGAATCAACTGTGCGTGGGGGCGTGTGGCCGGTACGGGAGGATCAGGTTCGCTTGGAGGCGGATCGACGTCCTGTCGGTCGCTTCTGCTCCTGCCTCTGGCGCTCGATGGCGGCGTGCAGGCGGTCGCGTGCCTCGGTGCGTGACACGGTCGGCAGGGGATTGGGCAGGCAGTCTGCGAGCGCGGGCGGTGCGTCGACCAGACCCTCGTCGTCGATCGTGACCTGATCGCCCGTCCAGCCGCCGAGAATGATCGCTGAGACCCCACCGGGGTGCCGAGTGAGGAGCTCCTCGATCCGGTCCGTCTCGTCCTCGCAGTCGGCCACCAGGAGGAGGCGCCGTGCGTGTGTGATGCCGGTGTTGTGGCGGATGGCCAGTTCTGTTTCGAGGTACGCCAGGGCGGCGTCGAGATTTCCGGGGATGAAGAGCCCGGCAGCGGACTCGTCGAGGAGTTCGTCCTCGTCGAGTCCGAACAGGGTCGTGGCATCCGCCCGTGGAATCACTGTGAGAGAGGTGTCGCCGTGCTCGTTGAGTGCTGCCAGTGCCAGTAGCCGCGCGGTGGCGATGGCGCCAGGGCCCGAGAGCCCCAACGCCGGACTCGCGAAAGGGTCGAGGGTGGAGCGGTACGTCAGGGGAGGGGCCTGTTCGTCGGGTGTGGTGCCCCCTGAGGGAAGTGGGGAGGTGCGCATCCCTACGGCTGCGGCGGCAAGACGGTGTCTGAATGGATAGCAGAAGGCCGCTGCGACCGGAAGAAGGAGACTCAACAGCAGAATCGGCTGTAGCGAGCGGGACCGCGGCTGATCCGCATCGGCTTGCTCGTGGCCAGGCGTAGGCGTAGGCGTAGGCGTAGGCGTGGGGGTCGTCTCGAGCGCCGGCGACGGGGCGGTGCTGGTGGGGTCCGAAGGTGCGACTGGTCGCATCTTTCGCTTACCTCGTGACGTGGACACCGGAGCCCGATTCTTTGGTTTCGGCGCTTGCTTCCTCTCCGGTCGACCAGCCCGCCAGGCGGAGCCTGGTCCGTGGCCGCGCGACTTCTTTCCGGACTTCTCATACATTGCCAGCCATGTCTCCCTACACATACGTGCGGTGTACCAGTCGGTGATGCTTGCTGGATGGCGGCAGATGATGGGTATGGACCGCCGCGGCTCCGGGTCGGCCAGCGGGGACGCGCCCGCTGGGGCGGCGGCGCCGAAGGAGATGGCGCCGGCCACCGCCGTACAACCCAGGACTCCGCACGCGCACCGGAGGAGGTCGCCGATCATGCTGGCGAGTCTGGGATCTGCCAGGAAACGGTTCATCTTCGCCCCGGGGATCGCGTTGGTCACCGTCAGAATGCCGATCGTAGTCAATTTGGCTACGTAGCGTTGAACATTGGTGACAGTTGATCTGTGCGATCACTCGCACCCGACTCCGTCGCCGTCCCGGTCGAGATGGGGTGCGTAGCCCGGGTCGTCCTGGTGTATGGGGGCTTTGCCTGCGGCGCGGGCGGCCGCGCAGTTCCGATAGTAGACGGGCTCCTGCGCGGGCGGCTTACAGACTTGTCGCTTGGTGGGACGTGGCTTTGGCTTGCGGGCCACCACTGGGCGCTTCGTCCTTCTAGAAGGACGAGTGATGGCCTTCGAGGGGAGGGGCGTTGTCCCGGCATCGGTCTCGCTCGGTGTTGCCTGCTTGGCTGCCGTGCTCGGAGAGGCCGAGTCGGAGGAGGACGTGGTCGCGGAGTCTCCGGTGTCCAGGATGGCGAAGCAGCCTCCGAGAATCAGGAGGCAGAGGACGAGGCCGCACCCGCAGCCCGCGAGATTTCGTCCGGCGTTCGACTTCGAGCCTCGCGGGGATGGAGAGCCTGATGCATACATGTGCGCCTCCCAACACGGTTTAGGGAGAAGACGCGCAAATTCGTGAAACGGGTTACGTTTGGTGATTCCGGGGTGCGGGTGGTGCTGGATTCCTGTGGAACGAGTAATGCTGGGAGAGATCTGCGGTCGGTGTCGCAGCAGGTCAGACGGTTCTGAATGAAACAGATCCACTCGGCGCAGGTGCTGAGGTGTGGCGGTTTAGTGATGCCAACTGAGTTGGATCTCGACGCCTTCGATCCTTTGGACGGGCAAGGCTGCCTGGGGATCACCCTGTGCAAGGTGACCAGGCACGATCGCGTGCTGCCCTACTGTGCGCCGTCTCTACCTCATGCGCGCACCCGCGGCCGTAGATCGTCGGTTTCGCCGCCCCGAAGCGGTTCGCGACCGCCTCCATGAACAGTTGCTCGTACCCGACCTCGGTCAGCAGGAACGGTGTCGCGTCGAGAATGGGCAGGTCACGAGTTTTGTCACACGGGCGCCCCATGGCCGGCGGCCTGTCCGGTTCGCCGGCTTGCGAGCCACTCGATGTGCTTGCCACGCCGACCGCCCACTTTCGCTACGTTGCGTAACGCAAATGATTCGGGTCGGCGGAAGGGCAAACCGGGCCCGCCTTCTGGATCAACCTCGATCGAGGAAGCCGGCTCTACGCGCCTACGGTCGAGGTGCGGGACTGTGGACATCTAGTGAGGGTGGCCGTGCAGGCTGACGGCGGCCTTCTCCTAGTTGATCATTTTCCGGCTGTACAACCCTGCGCCGTGAGTTGTGGGTGGTCTAGCGGACGATGGCCTGGCGGGCCGTGTGGGTGGAGGGCGGCGAGGGGCGGGCCTCTTCACGGTGTCTTGTTGAAGGATTCGGTGCTGGCGTCGTCCGTGCCGCGTGACCGGTCGCGCCTCACTCGGCGCGGGCGACGGTTGGGTTGGCCGCGTGGCGGTGCGTGCCGTTGGCTGCCGGTGAGGGGGCTGCTGTGGGCGTCGTCGGTGACATCGGCTGCCTGGGCGCCGGGGCGAGTGGGGAGCGTGCGTTCGGGGGATGTCAGGCGGCTCTGGGGAGTGGGATGTCGGCGGGGGAGCTCAGGATGTCGCGGATGCTCAGGGGGAGAGCGTCGCCCCAGAGCCAGTCGTTGACGGTTCCGTCGAAATCGTGGGGTGGGTGGACGGACAGTAGGCGTGCGGTGATGGGGGTCAGACGCGCTTCGAAAATGATCGGTGGTGAGAGGTGTTCGCGCCGGCTGGAGCCCCAGAATTCGTTGAAGTCGCCTTGGGTGAGGCGGCGAACGGCGCTGATCGTGCGTGTGCGGGAGACGGGGCCGGTGGCCAGCCAGGACCAGTGGTCGGTCAGGAGATGGCGCGCGGTGGTGCGCAGGACGTTGAGGGCGGCCAGGTCATGGGGGCAGGCGACGTCGGTGATCTGGAGTTCGGGCAGGCCGAATCGGCGGAGGCCGTGCGTGCGGAGGCGGACACAGGAGCAGCCGTTGACGCCTTCGGGGTCGCGGTCGGGGTCGGCGGCCGTACAGCGGCCGTTGGCGCGGAACGGGGGGAGGGCGTCGCCGAGCCAGTTGTCGGCCAGCACGAAGCTCGTCCGTTCGGCGGTGGGCTGCGGTAGGACATCGCCGATGATGAGGTCGGCGACGACGCCGTCGGTGGCGGCGGCGATGGCATAGGCGGCGGCGCGGGCGACCTGGACGCCCCGTGGCTGGTCGGTGATCGGAGCGGTCGAGGTGACAACGGCGAACTGCGTCGCGCTGCCGAAGGCCTGTTGGTCTCGCCGCTGGCCGGGATGGACCGCCTTGATCTGCGCTGGGTCCCAGCGGAGGTCGCCGAGGTCCTCGCGGCGGAGGTCCAGCGGGGGTGAGCCGAGCCGTCCGGTGATGTGAGGCTCGAAGGCGTGGGGGCCTCTCAGAAGCGCTGCGAGGTCGTGCGGGATGTGATCGGCGGCTACGGCGAACCTGGACGTCGTCGTCGAGGGGACGGGAAAGGTGACGGTCATTGCGTGTTCCTTCCGTGACGGGGCGCAACAAACAGCATGCGACCCCGCCATCGCGGAAGGAAGGCGAACGGCCTCCTGTGGATAACTCAGTCGGCACGCGGGTCCAGGATGATGCGGGTCCCGGGTTCGGCCGCGACCTGGAGGGTGCGCAGCCGCAGGAGCGTCGGGTGCTCTTCGAGGACGCGTGCGGCGTTGGCGAGCGTCCGCAGTGAAGCGGCCTCAGCGCGGGCGCGCTCAAGGTCCGCGCGGCCGCGCTCACGGGCGAGGATCGTGTCCTGGGTCGCGCGGCGGAGTTCACCGGGGAGCATGAGATCGCGGGCGCGGGTCTCAGTGACGGTGACACCGACCGTGGACGTGCGTTCGGAGACGGGCGCGGCAAGGTCGGAGAGGCGCGCGCGGTCGGCGAGCAGTTCGTCGAAGGTCGTGGCGGCCACCGCTTCCCTGATCGCCTCCTGGACGGCCCCGTGCAGGACGGCCTGCGCCGACTCCGCGCCGGTGGTGAACCGTACCGGGTCGGTGACCGACCAGGTGACCGCCACGCTGACGCGGAGGGAGAGCCCGTCCCTGGTGATGAGCTCCTGGCCGGAGACGATGAGCACGCGCGGCCGCATCTCGACCGGCACCAGAGCGGCGTGCTTGGCCCGGTAGCGGTGCCTTCCCGGCTCCAGGACGCGGTCGAGCCGGCCGTTGACGAACAGCAGGACGCGCTGCCACTCCATCACGGTCACTGTTGCCATGCCCTCACCTCCGGAGGGGCGGTCCTCGCCGGGGACGGGGAGCACGGCGGGGGCGTCCCCGGTCATCGCCGGGAGCCCGCAGGGCCGTGCGATCGTCTTGCCGGAGAGGGCCGCTGACGAGGAGTCGAACCTCGGGGCCGGAGCCACCAAAGTCGGATGCCGCCGATGTGCAGGACGCCGACCGGCGATGCCGGGGCGCTGCCGCGTGACTTCCGCGAGATCAACGGTAGGGCGGCTCGGTCTGTGGCCGCCAACGGTTTTCGGTCGTGCGGTGCCGTGGTGGTTGGAGGCCCGGGGTGGCGGAGTTGTTGGGGGAGCGTGTTGGCATGGCGTGATGCTCGCGGTAACCCTGTGGACAGTGCGGGTGGGGGAGTGGCAAGACTGAAGCCATGAAGATCAAAGGCGAGCGAGTCGTTCTGCGTGCGGTGACCGAGGAGGACGTCGAAGTCCTGCGGGAAATCGTCCGGGAGCCGGAGGTTGCGGCGTGGTGGGCGCCGCCTGAGGATTTCGACGGGATGCTTGCGATCGTCTTGGCAGACGGGTCCGTGGTGGGCGCGATCCAGTACGACGAGGAACTGGACGAGGACTACCGGCACGCGAGCATCGATGTCTTCCTCGGTGCACGTCACCAGGGTGGTGGGCTCGGGACGGACGCCGTACGGACGCTGGCACGGTGGCTGGTCCAAGAACGGGGGCATCATCGGATCACCGTCGACCCCGCGGCCGCCAACACCGCGGCGATCCGGTGCTACGGGAAGGTCGGATTCAAACCCGTCGGGACGATGCGCGAGTACGAGCGCGACCCGACCTCGGGTCGGTGGCGGGACGGCTTGCTCATGGATCTTCTTGCCCGGGAGTTGGTCGGTTGATCCACGGGGCGCCCAGCGCCAGGTGGGCCGCCGGTGCGGGCCGTCCGTGATCTCGCTTGGTGCCCTGCTGACGGCCCTTCTGGGGGGCCTGTCCAGGTCCGACACGCCGTTGACCATGGAAAAGACCAGCTTCGGCCGAATTCGCGGGGATTCGCGCGGCATCGACTGCGTAATCGGGGGGAATGTGTACGTTGGGTAGATCAATACAGCTGTGAGCTGCGGGGACGGTCCCGCCGCCCAGCTCGGAACAGGAGGTCCTCCGTGACCCGAACGCTGTCGAGGGGCACCCGCGTCACCGGTGCCGAACGTACTCGGCTCGCCGCGGAACTCGCCCCGCGCTATGCGGCCGGCGAGAGCATCCGCGATCTGGCCGCAGAGACGGGCCGCTCGTACGGATTCATCTACAACGTCCTGAAGGAAGCGGGAGTTCCGCTGCGCGGGCGGGGTGGCAACACCCGCCGCAAGAAGGACTGACCCGCTCCCCGAGAGAAAGAGAAGCAAGCGCATGACCGGACGTCCCCCTCGCCCCCCGGGGGGACCCCGTGCCCTACGAGCGGCGGAAGGCTTCGGTGACCTCGGAGCGTCCGTTCAGGCTGGCGAGGTCGGCGGCTGCACGTCCCGCGACCCAGCCCTCGTAGTTGGAGACCGAACCCGCCCGGCTCTTGGCCAGGTTCGGAAACATCTTGTCGACGGCCAGTTCGACGGCCTGGTCGCGCGCGGCCAGCACGGGAAGCAGATCCTTCCCTTCCGCGCCCGCGGCCGCCTGTTTCGTCGCCTCAGAGGCCACATCACGCAGCCGCTCCCCGATGCGGGCCGCGTAGGCGTTGAGGAACGCGTGACGGAACGAACGGGTTCGAGACCGTCCGTGTGCGTCCCGCTTGGGACCCGCGTGGACCATCGCGGCGGTCGCCTGTACGAGCAGTGAGGTAAACAGCATCTCCACTGCGGCCAGATCGGCGGGAAACCCCAGCACAGTCGAGAACCCCAGCTCCCTATGCCAGACCGCACGGCATCGGTTTGCGTCTGCCACGACGGTCAGGAGGACGGCCTTGGGTGTGTCGTACGGATTGTCCACCGCGATACGCCGTCCGGCGGGCCCGCCCAGGTCGCCGGTTTCCGCGGCAAGCAGAGCGTGGTCAATGCTGTGGCGCGCTATGAGTTCCTGAGCGCGCGCGCTCAGCGCCTCCGCCTCCTCCGGGAACTCCGTCGACTCCGCCTTGGCCAATAGTGCCCGAACCTTCGCCAGCATCCGCTGGTCGACCTCGCGGACGCGGTTGTGAGAAGGGGTCTCTCTACAAGGCGTCCCAGGTGGTGAGCCGATCTTCGCTAGCCGGGGCAGACCCTCCAGTAGGTGGACGAGTTCGACGCTGCAGGCGACGAGGTCCGCACGGTCCACGCCCTCGCGGTCACACCATTCGTATGGATGGTCGGCATCGTGCGCCCACCAGACCTCCGCGCCGAGGACGGCGAGCTGCTCGCGCCACTGGTCGCTGACCGTCGCGGCGGCATAGGTCCGCATTTCGGCGGCGATCGCGTCAATGGCGAGGCGGCCGTGCCTCGCCGTGTGGCGACGACCCGTGAACCGCACCACGTCGGCGGGTTGCCAGCCCCGTTCCCAGGCCAGGGTGACCGAACGCCTAAGGCGGGCGGCCAAGCAGCGGTCGGCGGTGCGTGCCCAGTCCGGTACGTCCGGGCGCCCGGACAGGACGGCCACGCAGTGGCGGAACGTGGGCTCATCGTTGAGTGAGAGTGCTCGCACGGCCTCGGCCGTCAGCGCTCCGGCCTCTTCTGTGAAGGAGGGCGTGGCGACCGTGGGGTCCGCCGCGTCTCCCGACCGTGGCCGCCACCACGCCTTCCGCACCCGAAACTCCCGTCGTCCCATGGCTCCGTAACCTGGCCAGGACGATCCTGCCACGCACAGGTCCGGCGCCGGGCGAGGACCGGCGCCGGGACTCGGGATTCACTTGATGGGCAGCTGTCCAGCTGTAGGCGGATGCGCCAGATATGTTCGGCTTTGCCTACCTAGATTGCTGCTCGGCAGTGTGCTTTCTGTGTCCGTTGGGATAGGGAGTGCTGGCCACGGCTGCGAGGAGAGGGAGAAACCCCCGACCAGGCCGGGCTGCCGGTCGACGGAGACCTCCTGCTGCGGTTCTAACCTGAGCCGGGCGAGTCTCTCCGCATCTCCTCGACGACCACGCTCTGGTAGGCGCGGGACGTGTCCGGGACGTAGCTGAGCCGTGCCAGGGCTTTGCCGTCGTGGTCCCGGATTTCGAAGTGGTAGCCCTCTCCTGCGTCGCCGACGTGTGCGACGGCCTGGTCGTGGCGGAGACGGCACATGGTGTCGACCTTCTCCAGTGCCACCTTGAGGCTGCCCGCGTCGCTGATGAGCCGCGCCGGCTCACTCGTCTCCCAGATCTCGAACATCGTCATGTCCTGTCGGCGGTTGGTCGGTCGGAAGGAACGGGCGGGGGCATTCCAGACGTCGGGGACAGCCTGCGCCGATTTGGTGGATCTTTCAATCAGCACAGGTATCGGATTGATCACTATTTGAAGTTAAGTGCGTCCGTAGCGTCATCTCACCGGCGACGAACACGGACACCCTCCCAGATCACGGACCGTCTGGCCAGGATCGATACTTGAATCTGAATATCGTTCGGATAGAAGGTGGGTGCCGCTCAGGCGCCGTCCTTGAGATTCTCGCGCGGATTCTAGGCGTCCGCGACGGTCACCACAGTGTCCTTGGCGTCCGGTTCGGTGAAGCGGGCCAGGGCCTCGCCTTCGGTGGTGAGGGCGTCGATGGCGGCCGCAGAGAGCGGGGTGAACGGGCGGAGGGTCAGCGTGGCCACCTTGCGCTTGTATGCCAGTTCCCAGATGCCGCGTGCGAAGCCGTCCCAGAGGAACACGGCCCGCACGCGAAGATTTCTTGTCGTCAGGGACGGCCGGTCCTCATCTGAGATGACTCGCCTGCGATCGGCGTGCGCGAGCACCAGGCTGTCGAACTCGGGCAGGAAACGCGCGGGGGCCGGGGCTTGTTCGTCGGGACGCGGGGCGTCGGGAAGGTCGAACAGTTCCCGGCCCTTGTCGTCGGCGAAGACACGGAGCCCCGGGCGCAGCCGTTCGAACACCTCGCCCAGCGCCGACAGGCCGGACCATGCCTGCGCATCGGCCACCGAGGCGGGGCCGAACGCCGCCAGATAGCGGAGCATCAACTCGTCCGGCGCGGGGACGGTGGCGGGCGAATTCCGCAGCCACGTGTCGGCCAGGGTGAACTCGGCCGTGCGGGGAAAGGCCCATCGGTCCTGTGTCGGAACCATGATCAGCGGCACGCACATCCGGACGGCGTAGCCGAGGGCGCGGTCGTTGACGTCCGGGAACTCCTCTTGCAGGAGCGCGCGAACATCATTGAAGGTGCGGGGTCGATCGCCCAGGAGTTCCCTGGCCGCCGGGACGACCTGCCCCAGATCGAGTCCCTTGGCGCGGTCGCCCAGCACGCGCATTGCGCCGTCGAGCATCGGCTGCATCGTCGTACGGAACGCGGTGTAGTCGGCGGCCGTCACGATGTGCAGCGTGGCGCGCATCATCGTCGCTCGGACGAGGGACCGGTCCTGCATCGCGGCGTGCAGGTCGGACACCTGGAAGCCCTCCACTCGCGTCCACAGGCCGAGAAAGGCAGGCTTCGGCTCCTGCGCCTGCATGCCGCAGAGCCGTGCCACCGCGTCCGTGACCGGAACGGGCTGCCGGTCGAGCAAGAGCTGCCGTGCCAGCGTGGCCCGGTTCAGCGCCCGGACGCTGAGGGTTTCCGCCATCGTGACCGCCCTCTCGCGGGCCCGGACGTCGCCGGGGCCTTCCAGGTAGATCGACACTACCCATGCCGACGACCTTCAGAGACAGGAGTAGAGCGCCTCGACGAGTGCCCGGTTGCGGGGGTTCTGCCAGCGCGGACTCATGTCGTTCATGACGTAGCCGAAGGCGGTGCGCGCGTCCGGATCGCAGAACCCGAGTGATCCGCCCGCGCCGAAATGTCCGAACGGACGGGGCCCCGGCCCGAGCGGGCGCTCGGGCTGGGTGAGCTGGAAACCGAGCCCGAACCGCGACGGACGCCCAAGGACCAGGTCATGACCCTGGACCTGCTCGGCCGATGCCACGGCGAGGGTGTCCGCACCGGTGACGCGGTAGCCCGCCAGGGTTCCGCCGGTGGCCGGCGCCGTGTAGACGCGTGCGACGCCGCGGGCCGTGCCGTGCCCGTTGGTGGACGGCAGCTCCGCCTCCCGCCACGCCCGCGTGTTGAGGACGCCGAGGCCCGAAAGGCCGCCGGGGTTGTAGTAGGCGTTGTAGGTCATGAGCGGCCGGCCATCCAGGTCCGCCGAGCGGTCGTCCTCGGGAGGGGCCTCGTCCCCGTCGAACTCGGCGACCCGGTGATGTTCGCTCGGTGGCAGGCCGATGTGGACGTCCGCTCCCAGCGGCCCGGCGATCTCCTCGCGGAGCAGCTCACCCACCGTGCGTCTGGTGGCGCGGCGTACGACCTCGCCGATGAGGTAACCGAACGTGTTGACGTGGTAGCCGTGCGCCTCACCAGGACACCACCAAGGCTCCTGTTCGGCCAGCGCCTTCGCCATCACCGACTGATCGAGCATCGCGCCCGGCGGCATACGGACACGCAGGGCCGGGACCCCCGCCTGGTGGGTGAGGAGGTGCCGGACGGTCACCTCGTCCTTGCCGGCCTTGCCGAACTCCGGCCAGTAGCGCGTGACGGGGGCGTCGACGTCGAGACGTCCACCGTCCATCAATCGGGCTACGAGGAGCGCGGTGAGGCCTTTGCCGACGGAGAAGAAGTTCACCAAGGTGTCGCGTGTCCACGGCCGGCCTGCGCCCGCCCGTCCGCCCCACAGGTCCACCACGATGCGCCCGTCGATCGTGACGCATACCGCGGCGCCGCGCTCACCGCGGGTGGCGAAGTTCTCGGCGAACGCCTCCCGCACCAGCGCGAATCGGGGGTCACAGGTTCCGTCGATCATCGCGCGCCATCCGTCCCGAATGTCGTTCTAATAAGACGGTAGTCGATCCCCGCCGCCGGCCGCCGCCGACACGCCCCGGGCGTGCCTCGACCGATGTCTTTCGGGCGCGAGGAAGACGCCTCAGCCGCCTCCTCCGAGGGGTTCGTGAAGGTTGTGCGCGCGCTCGAACTCCCCGCCGAGCCAGGGGTCCGCCTACGTGGTGGGAGAGGCACGCACCGTGCAGGCCGTCCGCGCTCACCTCGTGGGCGACCGGGGCTGGCCGCGCAGATCCGTGCTGGTCAAACCGTTCTGGACGCCCGGCAAGCGCGGGTTGGAGTGATCGGGAACGATCGTCGGCGATGGTCGTCCGGGACGATACTTCGTGAAAATGCACGTGCATCAGCTCTTGCACCTGCACGCTATCCCTAGCAGGATTACCCATCGGACCCCCGCACGTGAACTCCCCGGAGATCGCGATGACCGCACACTTGAGCGACAGTGACCGACAGGCGCTGCGGCTGGCCCAGGATCTCCGTGAGGAGATGCGGGCCGCACTTCCGCAGCAGGCCACCGCACCTTCGGTCTCCCCCTTCGTCGACCAGACCGGGACGCCCAGCGTCCTGCTCCGGATGGACGCCGACACCGCCCGCGCGCTCATGGCCGTCCTGGCCGAGCGGCGCGTGGACCGTGCCGCCGCGCCACCCGCCGAGCCGCGTCGCGCCGACGGCTCGCACGTGCCGCCGACGGCACAGCCGCCACCCACGCCGCAGGCCGCAGGGGCGGCAGGGCCGATCGCGGCCGCGGTCTCGCCGTTCGGTGAGCCAGCGTACGCGGAGCCCGCATATGCGGAGCCGCCGTACGCCGAGCCGCCGCCCGGCATGCCGATCTTCGCCGAGCCGCCCACGGGCGCGCCCGCGTTCGGCGGGACGGGCCCGACACCGCTGGTGCCGTCGGTCTACCCGACGCACTGACCGCGCCCGGGCGCCGCTACTCGTAGGGGTTGCGCGGCTTGGCGACCCGCCGCACCGCGCTGCCGAGCAGCTCGTGCACGCCCGTCGCGGACCTGCCCGGGGCCGGCGCCGCCCATGTCCCGTCGACCTGCACCCACGCGTCGGCGGGGGGTTGCGGCAGGCCGCGGACGATCACGGGGAACGGGATGGCGTCGCCCGCGCAGCAGGCCATCTTCAGGCGGGTCACCTGCCAGCCACCGTTCTTTCGGGGCGTCACGAAGCCGGTGAGGCGCACGGGAACGCCGGCCAAGGACGCGGGCGCGCCCGTCTGGGCCTCGTAGGACCGTCCGATGAACTCGCCCATGGTCATGGGGATAGGGGCGCCGCCGCGAGGCAGGGCCCCGAAACCCTGGGCGGGCGGGGCCGGCGGTGGCGCCGGACGGCCGGCGTCGCGCGACGCCGTGAACGAACCGAGCGCCGGGGGTGCGATCACGAAGATCGCGAGCACCGGCAGACAGAGCAACCACGCCACCCGGGGCCCGTGCGAATGATCGTGCCCGGTCGGGTGACCTGAATGATCATCCAGACCACCCCGTCTCTCCTGGGCAACGCCCTCGTGGACCATGCTGTTCCCGGTGTCGCGCCACTCGCGCCGCAGCCCGGCCATCCCCAGCAGGACGAGAGCGCCCCCGGCGGGGACCAGCAGGTAGCGAAAGCCCGGCTTGACGTAGTTGACGTACTCGCCGCTGGCCAAGGTGATCCACAGCACCGCGCCGCCGACCAGGACGAGCAACAGGTTCTGGGCGGACCGCGTCACAGCAGCACCCCTCCGACGATCATGCTGATCCCGACCGCGAGGACGAAGGTCAGCGGGATGAAGCGAATGGCGAAACGGCGTCCGAAGAAGCCGGTCTGCAACGCGATCAGCTTCAGGTCCACCATGGGGCCGACGACGAGGAACGCCAGCCGCGCGGTGGGGGAGAACTGGGTGAGGCTGGCCGCGACGAAGGCGTCCGCCTCCGAGCAGATCGACATCAGCACGGCCAGGACCGCCAGCACCAGCACCGACACCCAGGGGATGCCGGCGACACCGTCCACCCACGCCGAGGGCACCGTCACGTTGATCGTGGCCGCGGCGAGGCCGCCGACCACCAGGAAGCCGCCCGCGTGCATGATGTCGTGCCGCATGGCCTGCCGGAACGCGTCCCAGTGGGCCCCCTCCCCGCCATGCGGGCGCGGCGGGACGCGGATCCACTCGCCCTTGCCGAGCAGCGCCCATGTCCAGCCCGCCAGCACCGCGACCAGCAGGGACGCGGCGAACCGCCCGGCGACCATCTCCGGCGCACTGGGGAAGGCGACGGCGGTGGCGACCAGGACGACCGGGTTCACCGCGGGGGCGGCCAGCAGGAACGTCAGGGCGGCGGCGGGGGCCACGCCGCGGGCCATCAGCCCGCCGGCGACGGGCACCGACGCGCACTCGCAGCCGGGCAGCACCGCGCCCAGCGCGCCCGCGACGGGAACGGCCGCCACCGGACGGCCGGGCAGGGCCCGCCGCCAGAACGACGGTGGGACGAACGCGGTGATCGCGGCCGACAGCGCCACCCCGAACACCAGGAACGGCAGGGCCTGAACGCAGATCGCCACGAAGACCGTCGTCCAGGCGTCCAGCGCGCGGCCGTCGATCAGAGGCGCGGCCCAGGCGCGGCCGAGAACGAGCGCGGCGGCCAGCGCGGCGAAGGCCCACGCGGCCCTGGCACTGGGGGACGGAGCGCGTCCGCGGGCCCAGTCGGCGGGCGGGAGGAGATCATCGTCGGCCGTCCGGAGGCCGGCGGGCTCGGTCATGCGCGTCATCGTGCCATACCTAGGAGCCCGTCGTAACGCCCAATCCCCCGACGGGAAAGGCGATCCAGGGCAGTCCGGGTTAAACGATCTACCTTTCCCAAGGTAAAGAAATCGCCCGTTTGGCGAAATCCCGGCAATGCCGTATATAGTCGACGCCAGGTCAGGGTCATGAACCGTTGACCTGGCCAATCACATAACCGTCGCTTCCCGCCCGCCAGGCGGGATCCCTTGCCGAATCGCGGCCGAACCATGCACGGCCGCAACCGCATTGGGCTTTTGAGCCCCCGGTCGGCGTCCTAACCCGCTTCATCGAAGCCCGCGTCATCGCGCACGCCCAAAGACGGCCGTGCGCCATCGAGTGCGGGCGCGGCTCGCCATGCCCGCGAGCCGTCACGCAGGTACGCCCTGCGGCGGGATCTTTTCGCGGCGGTATCTCCCGAGTCCCGAGTCTCGGATCCGTTCCTCTGCCCGGATATGCCCCTGTGCTCCGGCGCGGACGCCCTTCGGCGCGGAACGGCAGCCCTGTACCCCGAACGAAGGAAACCTATGCAGCAGCGAGCGATCAATGTCGTCCTGACCGGTGTCACCGGTGCGGCCCTGGCCGGAATGCTGGTCGCCGGAGTGGCGGCCGCCAGCGACGACTCCGCTCCCAGCGAGCAGAAGCTCCTGTCTCAGCAGGCCATGGCCACGCAGGAGCACAAGACCCTCCACAAGGACGCGAAGAAGGATTCCGACGAGTCCGGCTCCAAGTCCAAGGACACCAAGCGTGCCAAGAAGGCATCCGGAGTGATCCTCTCCGGCAGGACCACCGCGTCCTACTTCTGGGACGACGGTTCCGGTGTGAACGGCGACACCGGCGCTCCCGCCGGCGGCAGGCCGATGCAGAAGGGCTTGTTCGCCAGCCCGAGCTGGCCTCTGCACACCAAGGTCCGGGTGTCCTACGACGGTCGCAGCATCACCGGTTTCGTCGGTGACCGCGGCCCCGGCCGCCCGTCCCACAATGGCGTCATGCTGGACCTCGACACCTACACCTTCCGGTATCTGCTGGACGGCGGGAAGCCCAAGAGCAAGTACAACGCCGGTGGTGGCGAAGGCCACATCAAGGGTGTCAAGTGGGAAGTCCTCAAGTGGGGCTCTGGCGCGGGCAAGCGCGGCGCCCCGAAGCCCCTCGGCTGATCGACCGAGTCGCCTCACTGCCATTCTGTGAGGCCGCTCACAATGCCTTCGGGCACTCCGGCAGGGCTGCCGGACGCAGGGAAATGGGGATGCCCCGGCGATCATGAGATCACCGGGGCATCCCCATTTCATGATCCATTCAAGGGACCATTCGCACAACCTCCGCGCCGTCCCCGCACGTGTTCACAGGCGCGGCAGCAGGGGGAAGGGGCCCGTCGCCGGCTCACGCGCCAGCTCCCGCGACAGCCCCATCGCCGCCGTCCGCACGGCGGGGGCGAGCCGGTCCAGGTCGAGGCGGCAGACGTTACCGGTGATGGAGATCGCGGCGATCACGCGGCGGCGGTGGTCGAGAACGGGCGCGGCCACGGCCGACACTCCGGCCTCCGACTCCTCGCGGTTGACGGCGTAACCACGGCTGGCGGTACGGGCCAGCTCCCGCTGGAGCAGGCCCGGCATGACGATCGTGTGCGGCGTGTAGTGGACGAGCCCGGCGTCCAGCACACGCTCCAGCCGCTGGGGCGGTCCGAGCGCGAGGAACAGCTTCCCGGTGGCGGTGCAGTAGGCCGGCAGCCGCCCGCCCACCCGGGACACGATAGGCATGGACCGGCGCCCGGTCACCTTCTCCAGGAACAGGGTGTCATTCCCGTCCAGGACGGCCAGATGGATGTTCTCGTGGGTGGCCTCGTACAGATCCTCCAGGTAGGGGAGGGCCGCCTCGCGGAGCCCGCGCGGCCGTGGCGCGCGCTGCCCGAGGACGAACAAGCGCATGCTCAGCCGGTAGCCGGACGAAGTCCGTTCCACGCCGCCCCACCGGACCAGCTCGCCGAGCAACCGGTGGGCGGTCGGCTTGGGGAGCCCGGTTCGCGTCGCCAGCTCGGTGAGGTTGAGCTCGGTATCGGCGGAGCCGAAGGCGTCAAGGAGGCTGAGACCGCGTGCCAGCACCGACCTCGGCGGCTCCTCGTCCGGGGTCTGTGTGTCCATCCCCCGATGGTTCCCGTGATCGGGTCTGCCCGCAAGTGCGGGGAACCGGGCGGCGGCCCTGCTCATCGGCTGTGCCCGGTGATCGGTGCCTCGATGAGCAGCGGGCCGGTGAGGTCCTTCACCGAGGCCACCGCGTCCCGCAACTCGGCGGCCGACCCGGCCCGCAGCGCATCCATGCCGAACACGCGGGCGGCGCTCTGCCAGTCCAGCGCCGGGGGCGAGAGGTCCATGCCGACGTAGCGGCCGTGCTCCGCCGAGGCGCCCTTGCCCTCGTCGAGGGTGTTCTTGAGGGTGCGGTACTCCCCGTTGTTCATGACGACGAACGCGACCGGGACCTGGTAGCGGGACGCGCTCCACAGGCCTTGGAGGCCGAACATCGCGCACCCGTCGCCGAGCACCGCGACCACCGGGCGGCTGGGGTCCGCCAGGCGGGTGCCGATCGCCGCGCCGATGCCCCAGCCGAGGCCGCCGCCGACGGCGTGCACGTAGGAACCCGGCCTGTCCTGCCGCAGGACGGCCCGCAACGCCAGCCCCGCGGTGATCGCCTCCTCCACGACGACCGCGTCCTCGGGGAGCCCGTCGGCGACGGCGTGCGCCGCGGCGCGCGGGTCCATCGGGGCGGGACCGTAGGCGGCACGAGCCGCGGCCTCCGCCTCGGCCTTGGTCCGGGCCGTGATCGCGCCGATCCGCTCGATGCGCTCGCGTGCGGACGGCACTCGCCCGTCCAACTCGTCGGCGAGGGCCAGGAGTGTTCCCCTCAGATCGCCTGTGAGCCCGTGCCGGACCGCGAAGTTACGGCCGATCTCCGCCGGGTCCTCGTCCACCTGGACGATGTCCAGCCCGTCGGGGACGGCCGACCCCGGCGTGTAGTGGTGCGGCATGAACGCGTGGCAGCCGACGATGAGCGCGACGTCGTGCGCCGCCAGCTTCTCGCGGATCACGGCGTTGCGGGGCAGGAGCATGCCCGCGTACAGGGGATGCCCGCCGGGGAAGTCGACGCCGTCGTTCATCGGCTGGTGGTAGACGGTCGCGCCGAGACGCTCGGCCACCGCGACCAGCGGCTGTACCGCGCCCGTCCGGCCCACCGCGTCGCCCGCGATCACCACGGGCCGCTCCGCGGACGCCAGCAACGCCGCGGCGTCCGCGGCGCCGGCCACGGCCGCGCCGGGGCCCGACACCGGGGAGCGCGCGGGTACCGTCACGTCCGTGTCCTCCTCCAGGAGGTCCATCGGGACCGACACCAGCACCGGCCCGGCCGGGGGCCGCGTGGCGAGCGCGAACGCGCGCCGCAGGACGATCGGGAGGTCGTGGGCGTGCTGGACCTCGATGGCCGACTTGGTCGCCGCCGACGCCAGCCCGACGAGGTCTCCCGACAGCATCGGGTCCTGGATGAGGTGGCGGCGGTCCTGCTGGCCCGCAACGATCACCAGCGGAGTGCGTGAGCGCAGCGCGTTCAGCATCCCGATCAACCCGTTGGCGACACCCGCCGCCACGTGCAGGCTGACGAAGGCCGGGCGGCGCGACGCGCGCGCGTACCCGTCGGCCATGGCGACGACGGACCCTTCCTGGAGCCCGAGGACGTACTCCAGGTCCGGCGCCTCCACCAGCGCGTCCATCAGCGGGAGCTCGGTCGTGCCGGGGTTGCCGAAGATCCGGGTCACGCCCTCGTCCCGGATGATCTCCAGCAGCGCCTCGATCGGCCTCATGTTCTCGTCTTCCTGCCCTTCAGTGCTTGGCGGATCCGCCGTCGACGTTGATCGTCTGGCCGGTGAGGAAGCCGCTGCCCTCGTCGCACACGTACAGCAACGTGGACACGAGGTCGGCCGGCTCCTCGACGTGGGGGACGACCTGGAGGTCGCGGACCCGTTCGAACCCGCCGTCCGCGCCGGTGGTGCGCGCGGCGGTCTCGGTCCGGGTCAGGCCGGGCGAGATCGCGTTCACGGTGATCCCGTAACCGCCGACCGCGCTCGCCAGCGCGCGGGTGAACCCGACCAGCCCCGCCTTGGACGTGGTGTAGGCGACGAGGTCGGGCGGCCCGAGGAACACCACCGCCGAGGCGATGTTCACCACCCTTCCCCAGCCCGCGGCCTTCATGTGGGGGAGAGCGGCCCGCGCGACGAGGAACGGGCCGTCCAGGTTCACCCGCATGATCCGGCGCCAGTCCTCCAGCGTCGTCTTCTCGAAGGGCATCGGCGGGTAGATCCCGGCATTGTTGACCACGATGTGCAGCCCCCCGAAGCGGCCGGCGGCCTCCTCTACGGCGGCCTCCACCTCGTCCGGGTCGGTCACGTCGGCGCGCAGCGGGTGGAACCGGCCACCGCCGATCCGCTCTGCTGTATCCGACATGTCGGCCAGGTCGAGCCCCGCGACCCAGTGCCCGCGCGCGGCCAGGGCGATCGCGAACTCGCGCCCCAGCCCTCCCGCGGCACCGGTGACGAGGGCGACCCTCTGCGCTCCGTTCCCCGACGGCGTCTCGCTCATGGAGGTCAGAGTGGGGCCGGGCACGCCATAGCGACAAGGCACCGTTTTCACTCACTGGAACGGGTCCCTTGTCGGGACATGGCGTGCGTCACATGCTCGCCGCATGTCCGCTCCCCAGTCGTCCGCCGCACCGGGCACAGCGCACGACAAGGAGGGGTCCTCCGTGTCGCGCCGGGTGCGGTGCCGCGAGGTCACCGTGAGGCTCGGGGAGTCCGCTTGCGAGGCCATCCCCTCGGCCGCCGCCCCGCCCCGCCCCGGCGGGGCGGCGGCCTCCCGCACCGGGTCATGCTGTGTCGCCTTCATCCGGGCCATGCCATCGTGTGCCGGCCTACCGGCGCGGCCGCATCGTCGACACCCGTGCGGGCGAGCGCATCACCGAGCCGAAGCATAGCCTGGCCATGAACGCCGGCTTCGCCGCCGGCTGAAGCGCGCCGTCCCGCTGGTTGGACGCGTCCGGCGGGACGGCGCGGCCCCTCGGTAGCCCGTCAGCGGCCCGTCAGCAGATCGACGACCGGGGCGAACAGCTCCATGTGCGTGTCCGAGACGAGGTAGTAGCTGAAGCCGTACCGCTCGCGGCGCGCGGTCATCTGCTCGGCCATGTGCTCGGGCGGGCCGACGAACTGGGACGGCATGTCCAGGACGAGCTCCGCCGAGGACGTGCCCCAGCCGCGCAGCACCGCCGTCCGCGCCGCCGCGGCCCGGGGGTCGGGGCCGAACACCGGCGACACCAGCATGCTCAGCTCGACGTCGCGCCCGGCGGCGGCCTCACGGACCCAGCCGACCTTGCGGGCGATGGTGTCGGGTAGCCGTTCGGAGATCTCCTCGGAGATCGTCCCCTCGGGGAGCGCGCGGGGCAGGATGCCGACGGTGTCGGCGAGCCGCCCGCCGATGCCGAGCATGCGCCTGCTGCCGGCGCCGACGAGGAGCGGGAGGCGCCGCCCAGGGCGGGGGAACACCGTCAGGCCGTCGATCCGGTAGTGCTCTCCGGCGAAGGTGGTCTTCACACCGGCCAGCAGGCTCCCCAGGACGCGGAGAGACTCCTCCAGCCGCCCTACCCTCGTCCCTGGCGCATCGAACGACATCCCGGCCAGCTCGTACTCCTCGCGCAGCCAGCCCGCGCCGAGACCCAGCTCGAACCGGCCCCCCGACACGTGATCGAGGGTCGCGGCCTCCTTGGCGAGCATCACCGGGTGCCGGAAGTCGTTGGACAGGACCATCGTGCCCAGCCGCAGCGTGCTCGTCGCGCCCGCCGCCGCCGTCAGCGCGATCAGCGGCGCGAGCTGGTCGCCGAAGGGCTCGGTCACATAGTGGTCCCGCAGCGTCAGCGTCGCGTACCCGAGGTGCTCGGCACGCCGCGCGGTCGTGACCAGCTCGTCCACCGAGCGGATCGATTCGCCCACGACGCCGAAGCGGAAGGAGCGCCTGTGTTCGTCCATGGGACGAGCCTGCCGCCTGGGTGCACCTTCCCGCTGGCAGGAATCCGACGCCGGGTTCGGGGCCGCGAACCGAAACGCGGAGAGAGGCTGGCCTCCGCCGGGGACAGATCGCAAACTTGCCGGGGGCTCAGTCGCCCTGGCCGTTCGTTCCCCGGCCCTGGAGGTCACACGTGAGTGAATCGTCCCCTGCCCGCACGCCCTCGGTGAGGAAGATCGCGGCCGGTGCGCTGCTGGTCGTCCCGTTCGCCGTCTACCTGGCCGTGCCGAGCTATGCCAAGGAGGGCCCGCGTCTCGCGGGCTTCCCCTTCTTCTACTGGTGGCAGCTCCTGTGGGTGGTGCTGACCGCTTTCTGCATCGGTGGCGCCCACCTGCTCACCCGCAAGCGGGGTGACACCAAGTGAAGGACGTCAATGGCGTCGAGCTCACCATCTTCGTCTTCTTCTTCGCCGTCGTGACCGTGGTCGGCTTCGCGGCGGCCCGCTGGCGGCGCGGCCAGACGCTGATGCACCTGGACGAATGGGGTCTCGGCGGGCGGAGCTTCGGCACGTTCGTCACCTGGTTCCTGCTGGGCGGTGACCTCTACAGCGCCTACACCTTCATCGCCGTTCCGTCCGCCGTGTTCGCGGGCGGCGCGATGGGCTTCTGGGCCGTGCCGTACGGGGCCATCGCCTATCCGATCGTCTTCTTGATCGGCCCGCGCCTGTGGTCGGTGGCGCACCGGCACAGGTACGTGACCGCCGCCGACTTCGTCCGCGGGCGCTACGGGTCGAAGTCGCTCGGGCTCGCCGTGGCGCTCACCGGGATCTTGGCGATGATGCCCTACATCGCGCTGCAGCTCGTCGGCATTCAGGCGGTCCTCACCGTCATGGGCGTGGCCGGCTCGGGCTGGACCAAGGACCTACCGCTGTTCATCGCGTTCGGGCTGCTGGCCGCCTACACCTACACCTCGGGGCTGCGGGCACCCGCGCTCATCTCGTTCGTCAAGGACGCGATGATCTACCTGGTGATCATCGTCGCGATCGTCTACATCCCGACGAGACTCGGCGGATGGGACAGCATCTTCGACGAGGCCGGAACGGCGCTGGCCAAACCGAATCCGGCGACCGGCAAGCCCGCCGGCTCGCTGTTCACCACCGACATGACGCACTGGGCGTACGGGACGCTGGCGCTCGGTTCGTCGCTGGCCCTGTTCATCTATCCGCACAGCGTGACCGGCGCGCTCGCCGCCGGACGCCGCGACGTGATCAGGCGGAACGCCGCCCTGCTGCCCGCCTACTCCCTGCTGCTCGGACTTCTCGCGCTCCTCGGTTACATGGCCCTGGCCCACCCCGGCACCGCGACCGCGGTGCAGCGGGCGGGCAACCCGCAACTCGCGGTGCCCGAGCTGTTCGACCAGATCTTCCCCAGCTGGTTCGCCGGGATCGCGTTCGCCGCGATCGGCGTCGGCGCGCTGGTGCCCGCGGCGATCATGTCGATCGCCGCGTCCAACCTGTTCACCCGCAACGTCTACGGCGCGTTCCTTCGCCCGGCGGCGGGGCCCGAGGAGGAGACGCGGGTGTCGCAACTGGCGTCGTTGCTGGTCAAGGTGGGGGCGCTGGTGTTCGTCCTCGGTTTCGACAAGTCGCTGGCGATCAACCTGCAGTTGCTCGGCGGGATCTGGGTCGTGCAGACGTTCCCGTCCATCGGCGTCGGCCTGTACACGCGGTGGCTGCACCGGTGGGGGCTGCTGGCGGGCTGGGCGGTCGGGATGGCCTACGGGACGATCACCGCCTACACCACGTCCTCGCCCACACAAGAGCATTTCGGCTCGCCCCTCGCCGACATCCCGTTCGTCGGCCACACCGGCTATATCGCGCTGACCGCGTTCGTGTTGAACATGCTCGTCGCCGTGGCGGTCACCGCGGTGCTCCGGGCGTTCGACGTCCCCGCCGGGGCGGACGAGACGAGCGAGGACGATTACACCGCCGACGCGGACGGCGCGCTCACCACTCCGGAGGACCCCGGCCGTCCGCTCACTGGCCGTACGGTCTGACGCCCGGACGTTGTCGACCGGCGGACCGGGGCGAGCGGCTCGGTCGCCGTCCGTGCGGCGTAAGGGCGTCACCGTCTACCCCGGTTCCACCGGTCACCTTCAAGGCTGCGCTCCGGCGCCCGGATCCGCAAGGCCCCAGGCGCCGGGTGCGGGCCGGGACGCCGAGCCACGGGTCAGGGGGCGGCGCCGACCCGCTGTGAGAGCAACCGCCCCGGCCATTCCCCGACCGTGAACTCCAGAACAGGCTCGAAGCCGTTGCGGCGGTAGTACTCGACCAGCCGCCCGTCCCCGCCGCCGTAGCAGTCGACGCGGACCAGGTCGACGCCCCGCCCGCGCGCCTCGTCCCGCGCCTTGCCGATCAGCGCGCCACCTACCCCGTACCCGGTGAACGCGCGATCGGTGACCAGCAGCGTGATGTACAACTCCGGCTCGTCGATGGCGTCGACGTAGTACGGCGGCTCCGGCGACACGGCCATGATCCCTGCGGATCGACCGCCGACCTCCGCCACCCAGATCTCGTCGGACCGGGTGATGCCGGTGATCCGCTCCACCCGCTGTGGGCTGGACGACCAGGGCTCGGTGCCCCACTGGCCCGCGCGCCCGTTCGCCACGAGCCAGGCCACCGCACCGTCCAGCATCGCCAAGATCATCGGCACGTCCTCCGTGCAGCCCCTGCGGATCTCCATCGCACCTCCTCGTGCACTTCGATCTTCGCAGAGTCGCCCGCGCCCGGGCCCGCGTTCACCGGCCTCACGAGGCGGTGAGGTCCCGGGCGCGGCGCAGGAGGTCGAGGGTGATGCCGTGGAGGAGGTCACCGGTCTCCTTCGGCGCCCTCCCGGCGCACGCGCGGGCGTGGGTGCCCTCCAAGACGATGCCGAGCTTGAAGCACGCCAGTACCGCGTACCAGGTGATGGACGAGAGATCGCGACCGGCCACGGCGTCCGCCCGTCCGGCGTAGGCGGCGATGAGCTCGTCCGGAATGGGCAGACCGCCGGCGGCGCCCAGGGGGCCGGCGAGGGCGGCGCCGGCGCCGTCGTCGTCGGGCCAGGTGGCCAGCAGCCAGCCTAGGTCGAGCAGCGGGTCGCCGATCGTGCACATTTCCCAGTCGACGATCGCGGCGACCTCCGGGCCGCCGAAGGAGTACATCAGGTTCGCCAGGTGATAGTCACCGTGCATGATGCCGGGGCGCCACATCGCGGGACGGTGCGCGTCCAGCCAGGCGGCGACCTCGTCCAGGCCGGGGATCTCGGGTCCCGCGTACCCGTCAAGCGCGCCGTAGGACTCGAGCTCCGCTGTCCAGCGGTCTACCTGCCGCTCCAGGAATCCCTCCGGCCGCCCGAAATCGGCGAGGCCCACGGCCTCGTGGTCCACCGCCGCGAGGGCTGACAGAGCACGTGCGGCGTTCAGGCCCATCTCGCGGCGGATGGAAGAGTCGCCCAGGTGCAGGTCTGGCAGGGTGACCGACCCGTTGAAGCCGTTGACCGGTGTCATCAGGTAGAAGACCGCACCACCCATCACGTCTTCGTCCGGACACGCGGCGATCAGGCGCGGCGCCGGGACGTCGGTGCCGTCCAGGGCCGCCAGCACGCGGGCCTCGCGGCGCAGGACGTCGTTCGTCCTGGCGCGCAGGTGCCGGGGGCCGCGCCGGAGCACGTAGTCGCGGCCGCCCCTGCGGAAGCGGATCAGGGTGTTCTGCGTTCCGCCGGTCAGCGGCGCGACGTCCTCGAACGGACCGCCGGGAAGGCCCTGCGTGTCCATCCAATCGGCCAGCACGGCGAAATCCACGAGCGCGGTGTCGATCTGCTCAGGCTGCACGGCGGGTTCCTTCCACGGAGAAACACCGGAGAGTAGTGGTGCGTGCTGCCCTTACCTACCCAGGAAAGAAGGCCCGCGAGCAGACCACTGTCCATCGGCACGAGTCTTCGCGCGCGGCCGTGCCTCGCGCGCCGGGACGAGGTCACATTCGTCCAAGACGATGGTGTTCCGGGAACGGCAGCCTGGGCATGTCAACCAGGATGACCAGGGAGGACGACATGACCAGCGAGATCCGCCGGACCTTCTACCCGCTGATCAATTGCGCCGATCCCGCCACGGCCATGGAGTGGCTGGAAAAGGCGTTCGGCTTCACCCCGTACGGTGTGCACAAGGACGACTCGGGGAAGATCGTGCACGCCGAGATGCTCTACGACACCGGGATCTTCATGTTCGGCATCGGCGCGCCCGGCACGTCGGCGATCTACGTCGCCGTCGATGACCCCGATGCTCATCACGACCGGGCCAAGGCGGCGGGGGCCGAGATCTTCCGGGAGCTCACCGACCAGGACTACGGCTCCCGTGACTACGCCGCCCACGACCAGGACGGCAACGAGTGGTACTTCGGCACCTACCGCCCCTGAACCGGCGATATTGAGGGGCTTCCAGCCGGTTGCCGGTGCTACGGTGCCGGAGCCGGCCGCGGGACTTCGGTGCGACTTCCGGAACCCGCCTTTTCAGCGATGATTCGCCGCTCGTGCCCTCATTCCCCGGCCGGCCCCCCGACCCCTTCCGGCCGACCACGGGAAGCCCATGAGCGAGACGTTCGCCGACCTGATCGCGTGCGAGGACGCGCTGATGTTCGTCAACGCGGCGATCACCTCCACCGGGCAGCGGGAGTTCCGGCACGACGAAGGCGAGCAGCGGCTCTCCCTCGACTTCCTTCACCGGTACATGCTGGCGAACTACCGGGAACTGTACGCGGCGTCGCTCGCGCTGCGGATCAACGACCACAACGCCGCGCTGATCGTCCGGAACCTGCTGGCGCACGCGAGCGACGTCGGGGTGGAGCGCCGCCGGCACGAGGGGCGGCTGATCGCCCGGCGGCTCGAACTGCTGCCGCAGCAGCGCGTGTACCGGCTGTTCCGCGATCTGCGCGGGCTCGGCGTCAACAACCGGCGCACCCGCGCCATCCTCCGCGACTGGCTGGCCGGGCGCCGTGACCCGGCGTTCGACGCGGTCAAGTACCGCAGCGCCCTCAAGTCGGCGGTGCGGCACGCTCACCTTCCGCTGGACGGCGAGCTGGGCCCGTTCCTGTTCGCACCGCGCGGCGTGAAGTCGTTCCGGACGCCGATCTTCGAGCAGTGGCGCCGCGCGCACTACGAGCAGGCCGCCCTGTACGAACTGCCCTACACGGTCGCGGAGGGGTTCGCGGCGAAGCACGAGATCCCCCGGAAGGTCTTCCTGGAGCGCATCGAGCCGCGGATGACGCGCCTGGAGCGCCTGCGCCTCCAGGAGAGCGCCCGAAAGGCCAACGTGGACGGCGTCGCCACGGACCTGGGTGCGATGCCCCTGACGCGGCTCGCCTCGTACGTGCTGTCCCTACCGCTGGAGGACCGGGCCGCGCGCCGCGCCGAGCTGACCGCCGCCCTGCGCGCCGCCGCGCGGCGAGTGGCGGGCGCGGCCCGCGGTTCGTGGGGGAAGGTCACCGCCGTCCTGGACGACAGCTACTCCGCCACCGGGTCCGGGCAGAAGCGGCGCCGGCCCCTCGCGGTCGCGCTCGCCTCGTCCTACCTGCTGGAGGCCCTCGCCGCCACGTACACGCCGCTGTGGACGTCCGGGCGCACCGACGAGCTGCTGCTCTATCCCTACGGCCCGACGCCGCTCGGCGAGCGGATCCTGGACGCGCTCGACACCGCACCGGAGCGCCTGGTCATCATCTCCGACGGCTGGGACAACGCCCCGCCCGGCCTCGCGGCGGACGTCCTGCGGATCTGGCGGACACGGCTCGACCCCGCGCACCGGGTGATGATCGCGCACCTCAACCCGGTGTACGACGCCGACGACTTCGACGTACGGCGGCTGGCGCCGACCGTGCCGACCGCCGGGATCCGCGACGCCGAGGACCTCTTCACGCTGATCGAGCTGGCCCGGTTCGCCGAGGGGCGGCTGGGGCTGGAGGCGCTGCGGGCTCACCTGGACGACCGGACGGCCCGCTTCCTGGAGGTGACGACGTGATGTTCCGCCCCGACGGGCTGAGGACCGGGCCCTCGCAGGTATGGGCCTCGATCCGCCTCGTCCCGCTCCTGCGCGACGAGCCCGTCCCTGACCTACGGCTGCACCGCAGGCTCTACGAGCAGCCGATCTCCGTGGTCGAAGTAGGGGACGGCACCGTCTACACCGCCTATGTGCCGCACGCCTTCGTCGCGACGTGGAGCGACGCCGATGAGCTTCCGGCGGCCTCGTACGGGACCCGCCTGCTGGAGAAGGACACCAGGTCCGCGCCGCCGAGGATGGCCGTCCGGACGACGCGGCGCATGGCGCGCAAGGCGGGCAGGGACAGACTCCGCTTCCTGCCGCTGCACCTTGCGGTGGAGGGCTATCTCGCGCTGCATTTCGGAGGCCCGGAGATCGCCTGGGAGGAGTGGTCGCGGCGGGCGGTCGCACAGGGCCTGTCCCCGCGGTGCGAGGAGACCTACCTCGGTCTGGAGGTGCGCGGTCTGGAAGACGCGCTGCGGATCTTCGAGATCCATCCCGGGCAGTGCGGCGTGCTGGTCTATGTCGCCGACGCCCTGGCCAGCGTGTTCGTGACGCCGCACCCGGACGATTACCGGACGCTGCACCCGACCCTGGTCGAGGACCTCTTCGGAGAGCTGATCTACATGTACGGGACGCTGGGGGTGCCCGCGGGCGACGTGTCGGCGGGCATCGACGGTACCGGGATCGGTTCCCTCGCGGACCTGCGCGCCGCCACCGCACGGGCTCGGGACGAATGGGCCGACTTCCACGACGAGTTCATGGCCGGAGGACTTCGCGATCCCGACGGGTCCCGCCAGGTCGTCCAATACCTGAACGGGTTCGAGCTCGAACGCTTCCTGCCGTCGTTCGGGCTGCGCCGGGAGAACCACATCGGCGAGGCCATCGTCGACCCGGCCGGCCGCCTCGCCTACATGAAGACCTTCCGGCTGTCCGATGGCCAGGTCAAGCGCGGCTACCTGCTGAAGCAACTCGCCCAGCACGGCTGGCGGCTGGCGGACGCGGCCGCGTCCCTCGGCATCAGCGAGGGCAACCTGGCGCTGCGTCTCGAACGCTCGGGATTCGCCTATCTGCTGCGTCAGGACGTCCTGGACCACTACCAGGCGCAGGCCCGGCGCGCAGGGGTCACCTGAGGCCGGAGAAGAGGTCGTCCTCCTTGGCGGGCACCTCGACACGGGTCCGCTGCCGGACAAACGACTCGGTAGAAAAAGCCATGAATTGGACCTCCTCCGGAAGTCGCAGCAGGAAAATGTTCTCTCCCTGGCTCGCATGCGCCCGAAGGGCCTTCACCTTGGCCTCGACGTACGAGGACACGTCCACGCGGCTGGTGATCAGCTCGTCGGGGGTGCCGAAGTCCTCGGGCGGGTCGAAGTCGATCTCGATGCCGGCCTCGGTGATGTACTCGGACATCTGCTTGATGCCGGAGCGGGGCATTGCCGTGTAGTACAGCTTGTCTGGAATGTCGGTACTGTCGGCGGCGGCCACGGCGATGCGGTGGGCCTGGACGTGGTCAGGGTGCCCATAGCCGCCGTCTTCGTCGTAGGTGACGACGACCTGCGGCCGGTACCGCTCCATGAGCGCGGCCAGCTTCCCGGCGGACTCCTCCAGCGGGACGTTCGCGAACGCCTCCGGCGCCTCGTTCGCGTCCCAGCCGACCATGCCGGAATCCTGGTAGCCCAGCAGCTCCACCACGTCGATGCCGAGGTGGGCGGCCGACTCGTGCAACTCGGCGATGCGCCGCCGCGCCACCACCGCCGCGTCATGGCCGGGCTCTCCGGGCTTCACGCCCCCGGCGTCGTCGCCCTGCTCACCGTTGGTACAGGTCACCAGGACGGTGCGGACGCCCTCGGCGGCGCAGCGCGCGAGCAGCCCGCCCGTGCCGAGAACCTCGTCGTCGGGGTGGGCGTGGACCGCCATCAGGGTGAGTTCGTGCTCCATTGCTCCGGGACTCCTCGGGGCGCTCGTCCGGCCGTCCACTCTACGTGCTCGCGGCCGAAGCCGATCAAGGTCGGAGATGCCGATCGGTTCCGGAGAGCCGGTCAGGTCTGGGACGAGGACTCGGTCGCCGACAGGTCCGCCGGTGTGAGCGGGTGCGCCGGCTCGTCGAAGGGGAACAGCGACGTCGCGGTCAGGCCGTCCACGAGCAGGAGCTCACCCGGGGCGAGGAGCCGCCACCCGGGATCGTCGTCCATGCGCTCGCTGGCCACGACGCAGGCGGGCGTCGGCTCCCGGTGTGCCCTGACCTTCAGCCGGCCGGGCTCACGGCCAGAGGCCAGATGCCGGTCGGTGTCCGGCCGGCAGAAGGTGAGGGCCGGCTCGGAAGCGAGCGCCCACAGTTCGTGGGTCGCCGGATAGCGCAGCGCCCACAGCCTTCCTGACTCGGCCAGCACGACGTTGAGGGCGAACAGCGGCAGCTCGGCGGCGATGCGCCGGACGGCCGAGACGAGCCCCTCGGTGGTGTCGCCCCGCCTGCTAATCTCCGCGGTGACATATGCGCAGACGAGCTCGGAGTCGGTCTGCCCCTCGACCGGTGCGCGGTCCACGTCGGTGAGCCACGAGCCGAGTGTGTCCAGGCCCCGTACCACGCCGTTGTGGGCGAAGAGCCGGTCGTCCATGACGAACGGGTGGGAGTTGTGGACGTCGGGCGCGCCCGTCGAGGCGTACCGGACGTGGGAGACGAACGTGTGCGACGCGATGTGCCGGGCCTCGGAGTTGAAGTCGGCGTCCTGGAACGCGGCGATGGGCGCACGGTCACGGACCGGCTCCTCGCCCAGCGAGAACCAGCCGAGGCCCGTGCCGTCCGGCATCCGGCGGCTCTGGTCGCGGAGGCTGTCCGGGGCGTCCAGCAGCCAGAACGTGGCGTGCATGCGCGGGCCGCCGGTGGTCATCCCGAAGAGTCGACACATACCTGCACGATGCCCCCTGGTGGCCTGGTCACCCCCCGAGATCGGCCCTGGTCTTCCACGGTGGCCCGCCGATGGCGTACGGTCCGGATATGGGGTCGCCGCTGGTTCTCCTTGACGTGGACGGGGTTCTCAATCCCTTCGAAAGACCTCATCGCGGGTATCGCAGGCACCGTTGCTCGCCGAACGGGATCACGTTCAACCTGTGGCTCGACCCCGCGCACGGGCCGTCCCTGCTGGAACTGGCCGAGTCCACCGGTGCGGAACTGGCCTGGGCGAGCTACTGGTGCCACAACGCCAACGAGTGGATCGCCCCGAGGATCGGCCTGCCGGAACTGCCGTTCGTCCCGATTCCGCAGTTTCCCGGCATCGAGGCGGGGCGCTCGCTCGGCTCCTGGAAGGCCCGGCACGTGGCGGCCTGGGCGGAGGGCCGCCCGTTCGTGTGGTTCGAGGACGAGCCGGACGCCACCGACTGCATCGCCGGTGAGCCCGAGGTGGCCGACCACCTGCTGGTGAAGATCGACCCGCTGATCGGTCTCACCGGCCGTCACCTCGAACTCGCCGCGAGCTGGCTGAACGCCCGAACCCGCTGACCGCCACGCACCGGACCGGGAGATCAGCAGGTGCCGAGCAGCCCGTTCAGGGCCGTCTTCTCCGCCGAGTCGACCGTCAGGCCGTACCGGTACTTCACGTCGATCCACGACCGTGCGTACACGCAGCGGAACGAGGACAGCGGTGGCGTCCACTCGGCCGGGTCCTTGTCGCCCTTGGCCTGGTTGACGTTGTCGGTGACCGCCCACAGTTGCGAACTGCTCAGGTCGTTGGCGAACGCCTGGCGGCGCGAGGTCGTCCAGGACGAGGCGCCCGAGCGCCATGCCTCGGCGAGCGGGACCATGTGGTCGATGTCGATGTCGGACGCCTGCGTCCAGGTGGCGCCGTCGTAGGGGCTGTGCCACGTCCCGGAGACCGCGGCGCAGGCCGCGTCCGTCTGCACGTTGGTGCCGTCCCGCTTGAGGACGACTTCACGGGTGTTGCACGTTCCGGACTGGGTGATCCAGTGCGGGAACTTGTCGCGGCTGTAGCCGGTGGACGAGCCCTCGGCCGCGACGGTCAGGGCGGCGAGGTGCTGTGCGGCCTCGCTCGCGCCGGGGGGTGGTGGCGGAGCGGCGGTGGCGGCCGGGCCGAGCAGGGCCGCGACCGTGGTGGCCGCGGCGGCGGTGAACGCGGTGACGGCGATCCCCGTGCGTTTCACGGGAGCTCCTTCTCGCTAGGAAGTATGAACCGCCGTAAGTCTCGAATAGTTGGATAAACCGAAAATGTCTATTTGGTTAGCAAGGGTCACGATCAGGTCACGACGTTCCTCGGGGGGAGGTGTCATTCGTCCAAGACGTCCGGGAACCGGCCGCCTAGCGTCGCCGGGGAGAGAAGGGAGCGGACGATGGCGAGATCACCGCTGATGGACATGGCCTTCGGGTACATGCCGGCGCAGATGGTGCATATGGCCGCCGAACTGCGGCTCGCCGACGCCCTCGCGGGCGAGCCGCGGACGAGCGGGGAACTGGCGAAGGAAACCGGCGCCCACGCGCCGTCCCTCTACCGCCTGCTGCGGGCGCTCACGTGCATGGGCGTCGTGGAGCAGCGAGAACGGGACCTGTTCGCCCTGACCGACGAGGGGTCACGGCTGTGCTCGGACGCGCCGGACTCGATCCGCTCGCTGGTGCTGCTGTTCTGCGGCCCGGACGTCTGGCGGACGTGGGGCGACATGGCCGAGACCCTCCGGACCGGCGAGTACGCCTGGCGCCGGGTGACCGGGAAGACGCCGTTCGAGTTCTTCGCCGACAACGAGGAACTGTCGGTCACGTTCAACGAGGCGATGGCCGAGCACACCCGCTCCGTCGCGCCGGTCCTGATCGAGGCACACGATTTCACCCGTTATGAGATGTTGGCGGACCTCGGCGGCGGCGACGGTACGCTCCTCGCCGCGATCCTCCGGGCCGCCCCGAAGCTGCGCGGCATCCTCTACGACCTGCCCACCGGGCTGGAGGCCGCCGCCGGCTCGCTGGCCGACGTCGCCGAACGCTGCGAAGTCGTCACGGGAGACTTCTTCGAGTCCGTGCCGGAAGGCGTCGACGCCTACGTCCTCAAGAGCGTGATCCACGACTGGGACGACGAGAAGGCCGCCGCGATCTTGCGGACGGTCCGCGCGGGGATGCGTCCGGACTCGCGGGTGCTCCTGGTGGAACAGGTCGTCCCGGAGATGGTGGGACCGGACACCATGGGCGTCCTGATGAACGACCTCAACATGCTCGTCGCGACCGGCGGGCGCGAGCGGACCGCGGGGGAGTACCGCGACCTCCTCGCCACGGCCGACCTCACGATGGTCGCCGACACCGGCCCGGTGCCGCCGTCGAACTACCACATCATCGAGGCGACGCCGGCGGGTTAGTCTCTGCCGGGCACCGAAAGGCACGTTCCAGGGGTACCGGTTCTACTGGCGGGTCCAGTCCGGCTGGACGAAGTCGGCGACCCTGGTGTCCGGTCGCCCGAGGAGGACGACCTCGCGGAACTGCCACAGCATCGCGCCGGTGGGAGCGTGCACAGACCAGTCCGGCCCGAGCCGCATCTGGAGCAGACTCCCGCCAGCGGCCTGCGGAACCCACCGCGGCGTGTCGTCGTCGGCGAGCGTCCGCAGGCTCACATGGTGGATCGAGTGGACCTCGTCCGGGCTCGGAAGAAGGATCCCGGGATCGTCCAGCACGACCACGATCGGCGTGATGGCGAAGCCGGACGTGGCGGGAAAGTCGTCGAGCCTGCCGAGGACGTCGGCGGGCCCGGCGGCCAGCCCGATCTCCTCCCGCAGCTCCCGCAGCGCCGCAGCCTCCGGGTCCTCGCCCGGCTCAAGGCGCCCGCCGGGCAGGCCCCACTGTCCTGCGTTCCGTCCCCGGTAGGCGCGCCTGATGAGGATCACCGACGGGACGCCGCCGTGCTCGACCGCGCACAGGACGACACCGGCGCGGCGTAGCCCGCGCGCGTCGGGGACGGTCAGATGCTCGAACGCCGCGAGCCGCCCGGTCGCGGCGTCACGGAACGCCGCCAGGCTGTCGAGGGGACCGGTGCCGCGCAGAACGTCCGTCATGCGTCGATACTGCCAGGACCGGCCTCGCGGGCGTACCGTGCCGGGGAAGAGCCGACCGCGGCGGTGAACTCGCGGGTGAAGTGGGCCTGGTCGGCATATCCCAGTTCGGCCGCCAGCGCGGACCAGTCGAGACCCACCCCGGTGACGGCCCGCTCGGCCGCCTCCAGCAGCCGGAACCGGCGGATCACCCACTTGGGGCCGACGCCCACATACTCGTGGAACAGCCGCTGCAGGCTCCGCGCGGTCAGGCCCACGTCCGCGGCGAGATCGTCCACCCTGACCAGGCCCGGCGACGCCGCGATCCGCTCGACGACCTCGGCGGCCCGCGCGGCCGACGGGTCCGGCTCGGGGGCCAGCCCGATGATGAACGCCTCCAGCAGCGCCAGCGCCTCCCCCGGGTCGGAGGTCGCGAACAGCTTCCCGGCCAGGGCGCCCCCCGCCGCGCCGAACACCTCGTCCACACCGAGGAACCGGCCGGTGATCTGGGAGACCGGTGCGTTCAGGAACGGCCGGAACCCACCGGGACGGAATCCCACACCGACCACCCGGCCCTCGTCCGCGATCTCCTCGACGAAGTCGTCGCGAACCACGCCCGCGATCCGCCCTCGCGTCCGGCCCTCGGTCAGGTAGCTCGTGAACGTCACATGGACGGTGGGCCGGGTGAGGACCCGCTGCCGGTGCGGGGGACGGCCGCGCAGCTCCCAGTGCAGCACCCAGAAGAACTCGACGAAGGGAGCCAGTTCCGGGGGCGGCGCCGTGCGCTCGACCCGGAAACGCTCCAGTCCCGTCCGCGGGCGCAGGATTCCCCGCGTCCCCGCGGGTAGGGATCGGCCCATAACCCCAGGCTAACGGGGGGAGTGTCGCGTTTGTTCAAGACCGTGCGCCGCCGGCCCTCCTAGCGTGGAGATCATGATCGAACGAATGAGCGAGGTGCAGGTCGTGGACATCCGGCGCCAGATGCTCCCCGCCGCGGAGGCCGCGGTGCGGATCGTCCAGGAGATCCCGGAGGCCCGGCTGGACGATCCGACCCCGTGCCCAGACTGGGACGTGCGAGACGTCGTCAACCACCTGATCCTCTGGAACGCCCGCGGCGGGACGGCCGCGCGCAAGCTGCCCACGACAGGGCCCGGCGAAGACCACGACTTCACCGCCGAGGCGCATTGGGCCGACCGGTTCGCCGAGCAGGCGCGCGAGACCGCCCGGGCGTGGACGGACCCTGCGGCCTGGGAGGGCAGCACCAGCCTCACCGGCAACAAGGCGGGGATGCCCGCTGAGTTCATCGCCGGGATCGTCTTCGGCGAATGCGTCGTCCACGGCTGGGACCTCGCCGTCGCCACCGGACGCGAGCCCGGCTTCACACCGGAGGTTGTCCAGGCAGCCTGGGAGCAACTCGTCACCACGGCGGAGGTGAGCCGCAAGTACGGGGCCTTTGGCGCCGAGGTACCCGTCCCGCAGGACGCGCCGCTACTCGATCGCGTCCTCGGACTGTCGGGCCGCGACCCGTACTGGACGCCGTAGACCCGTTCGCTGCGACGCGCCGTAATGGGGGCGCGAGCCGGTGCCAGGGCGCTCTACCCTTGAGGACATGTCTTCGACCTCTTCGATCCGCGTACGTTTCGCCCCGTCACCGACCGGCATGTTCCATGTCGGCGGCGCCCGCTCGGCGCTGTTCAACTGGGTGATGGCCGCGCAGTCGGGCGGGACGCTCGTGCTGCGGATCGAGGATACCGACGCCAGCCGCAACAGCCCCGAGTGGACCGAGGGGATCATCCGCGCTCTGGCCTGGCTCGGCATGGACGGCGAGCAGTACGAAGGCCCCTATTTCCAGTCCGCCAACGCCGACCGGCACGCCGCGGCCGTCCAGACGCTGAAAGAGCAGGGGCGCGCCTACTACTGCGACTGCAGCCGCGAGGCCGTGACCGCCCGCACCGGCGACCAGCACAAGGGCTACGACGGGTTCTGCCGCGACCGCGGACTCGACCCCGGCCCCGGGCGCGCCCTTCGCTTCCGCACGCCCGACGAGGGGCAGACCACCGTCGTAGACCTGCTGCGCGGCAAGCCCGTCTTCGACAACAGCGTCCTGGAGGACTTCGTCGTCGCCCGAGCCGATGGCTCGGTGACGTTCCTGCTGGCCAACGCCGTCGACGATATGAGCCAAGGCATCACCCACGTCGTGCGCGGCGAGGAGCACCTGTCCAACGCGCCCAAGCAGCAGCTGCTGTGGGAGGCGCTCGGCGGCGAGCCGCCGGTGTGGGCGCACGTTCCGGTCATCGTGAACGAGAAGCGCCAGAAGCTGTCCAAGCGTCGTGACAAGGTCGCCCTGGAGGACTACCGCGCCGAGGGCTACCTCGCCGAGGCCATGCGCAACTACCTCATGCTGCTCGGCTGGGCGCCGTCCGGCGACCGCGAGATCGTCCCGTGGGACGTCATGGTCAACGAGTTCCGGATCGAGGACGTCAACACCTCGCCCGCCTTCTTCGACGTCAAGAAGCTCCGCGCGATCAACGGCGAGTACATCCGTGCGCTGCCCGCCGAGAAGTTCGTCGCCGAGTGCCTGCCGTTCCTCCAGCAGGCCCCCTTCGACGTGGACGTCGCGGTGTTCGCCGAGCTGGCGCCGCTGGCACAGACCCGGGTGGCGCTGCTGTCGGAGATCGTGCAAATGATCGACTTCGCCTTCCTGGACGAGCCGCCGTCCGATGAGCAGTCGTGGAACAAGGCCATGAAGGGGCCCGCCGCCGAGATCCTCGCCGAGGCCGAGGAGTCCTACCGGGACGCGCCCTGGAACGCCGAGGAGCTCAAGAACCGGCTGGAGCGGATCGGTACCGCCCACGGCCTCAAGCTCGGCAAGACGCAGGCACCCGTCCGCGTCGCCGTCACCGGCCGTACCGTGGGCCTGCCGCTGTTCGAGTCCCTTGAGATCCTCGGCCGCGACCGGACCCTCGCCCGCATCGCCGCCGCCCGCGCGGTGGTGAACGCAACCCAGGCCCAGGAGGGCTCGCCCTCCTGACCGCGCTTGGGCACGCGTCGTCGCTTCGCGATCTTCCCGGTGGGCTCGCCGCCGGCGTTCTCCCCACCGGTCGGGTCGGGCGCTCGCATGACCGTTGAGGTCAGCGTAGTGAGCTGGTCCGGGGTCGGCCTCTGGGCGCCTCTCAGCGGAATGTGATCGCTCCGGGGTAGTGGCCGGACGCGCAGACGAAGCGCATCCGGCTCTTTTCGGGCACGCCCAGGTCGATCCGGGTCTCGCCGTCAACGGGCAGGATCACATCCTTATCGCGCGCGGGGATGGTGAAGGCCCGCGTATGCCCGCGCGTGCCCTGCGTCTTCAGGACGAGCACGGTGGGTACGCCGGCTCGCGCGGTGACCAGCGCCGGACGGTACCCCTGGTCGAGTGCCCACACGGTCACGATCTGGGTGCCGGACGCGTCCGTCCGGACGAAGCGGGCCGAATCCGCGGCAGCAGCCGTCTCATCGCCCCCGGCGGGCAGCCAGCCCCCCAGCCGCAGCCCCGACAGCAGTGTCCAACCCGCGGCCACGAGCAGCCCCGCGGCCAACAGGACGGTGATGCGGCCCCGCAAGGCCGCGAGCGAACGGCCGACCGTGACACCGATGATCCCGAACAGCGGCGCGGTCCCCAGCACGAACCCGCTCATCACCACGGCGCCTCCGAGTGCGGACCGCGACGTCACCGCCAGCAATTCAGCCGACAGCGTCAGCCCGCACGGAACAAGGATCGTGGCCGCCCCCAGGAGAGCGGCCCGCTGCCACCATCTCTCCGAGCCACCACTTCCATCCCGCCCAAGAGCATCTTCGGTGCGCTCCTGGCGGATGACATTCACCGCGCCTCCTGAGACGGCCGTCGTCCGCCTGACGGCTCGTCCACCAAGCTCGTCCACCACACGCGGCTCGGGGCGCTCGTCAGCGGTATCGCTGGGGCGGGCATCAGGGACAGGGGTCGCGTGGCAAGGATCGTGCCCGTGGCGGCCACGCCTGAGAAGACGGCTTGCAGGAGGGAAGCCCAGGAGGTCGAGCGCGAATAGGGCGAGGGTCAGGGCGGTCACCGTCAACAGGGCGCCTCGCGCCCGCGGGCCCGGCTGGACGGCGCCGCCCGCCAGACCGAGGAGGGTTCCGAGTGCCGCATGGGAGGCGAGCTTGGCCCCGAGGAACGTCGCGACCGGGCGGAGGTCGGCGCGGGTGTCCGGCCGTCCGTCCCCGCGGCCTCCGGTCACCGCGCCGGTGAGCAGGCCGAGCTGAACGGCGGCACAGGTCGTCCCTCCGGCGAGAAACCCCGTCCCGGCACCGGTGAGGAAGAGCGCGGTGATGTCCATGACTGCACCCCCGCAGCGAGAACCTCCCCGTATCCGCCCGGCGCGAAGCGTAGCCCGACCGGCAGCCCCCGGTATCCGTCAGGTGGAGGTGTCCTCGCCTTCCTGCACACATGTGCGGAGTTCGGCGAGGAGGCGGTCCAGCTCGTCGAACTCGCCGCGCAGGGCGGGCGGCACGTGCTTGCCGACGATCTGCGCCTGCTTCTCCACGGCCGTCAGACGTTCCAGCGCCCGTCCCGCGGTGCCGGCGGTCCCCGGCTCCCCGGCCGGACGTGAGTGAAGCAGCGCCGCCTGTTCACGCAGGAGCGCCGCCTGCTCGCGGAGCAGCGTCGTCTGGTCCCGGAGCTGCTTGTTCTTGTTGTGCAGCTCCACGAACACCGACACTTTCGCGCGCAGCACCCACGGGTCGAACGGCTTGGAGATGAAGTCGACCGCTCCCGCGGCGTACCCGCGGAACGCGTAGTCGGGGTCGCTGTTCACCGCGGTGAGGAAGATGATCGGCAGGTCGCGGGTCTTCTTGCGGCGTTTGATGTCGCGGGCCGTCTCGAACCCGTCCATGCCCGGCATGACGACGTCCAGCAGGATGACGGCGTACTCGTCGGTGAGCAGCGCCTTGAGCGCGTCCTCACCCGACCGGGCCCGGACCAGATCCTGATCGAGGGAGCTGAGGATGGCCTCCAGCGCGATGAGGTTCTCCTCGCGGTCGTCCACGAGAAGGATCTTCGCCTTGTCGTCCACGCGTCGTCTCTCTCCGTTTTCCGGTCAGGCCCGCCACCGTCCGGGCAGACGAGCACCCACGGTGACCCTACTGCGCCTGCGCCTCAGCGGACGATGGAGGGTTGCAGCCAATTCCGCATGACGTCGAGGAGATGGTCGACGTCCACGGGCTTGGGGACGTAGTCCGACGCGCCCGAGTCGAGGCTCTTCTCCCGGTCGCCCTTCATCACCTTCGCGGTGATCACGATGATGGGCAGCTCGGCGAACTGCGGCATCTCCCGGATCGCCGCCGTGGTGGCGTAGCCGTCCAGTCCCGGCATCATCACGTCCATCAGCACGATCGCCACATCCGGGTTGCGGTGCAGCACCTCGATACCGGCCTGACCGTCCTCGGCGTACAGCACCTCCATCCCGTACCCCTCCAGGACGCTGGTCAGCGCGAACACGTTGCGGACGTCGTCGTCGACGATCAGCACCTTGCGGCCCGACAGGACCGTGTCGAGGAAGTCGGCGGGCGGCCCCTCCATCAGGCCGTTCAGCGCGGGCTCGCTCTCGCCGGGACGGTCGCCGGGCGGCTGCTGCTCCACCGGCAGCCCGTTCTCGTGCCCGGTCACGGCGGCCCGGGCGGTCCGGTTCCCGCGGACCGGCCCGGCCCCCGCGACCAGCGCGGGCACCACGTTCGACGCGGCGCCCGCCTCGTCCGGCAGCGACGAACGGCGCCGCTCGTCCGGCTCGCTGTAGTGGGCGGGCAGGTACAGCGTGAACACGCTCCCGCGGTTCGGTTCGCTTTCGGCGTGGATCTCCCCGCCCAGCAGCCGCGCGATGTTGCGGCTGATCGACAGTCCGAGGCCGGTGCCGCCGTAGCGGCGGCTTGTGGTCCCGTCACCCTGCTGGAACGGCTCGAAGATCTCTTGCAGTTTGTCGGCGCTGACGCCGATCCCGGTGTCGATCACCCGGAAGGCGATCACGTCGGGGGTGTTCCACAGGGCGGGCAGCGTGAAGTCGATGTCCCCGGCCCGCTCGACCAGCAGCCGGACCTGGCCCTCGGCGGTGAACTTCACCGCGTTGGACAACAGGTTGCGCAACACCTGCTGCAACCGCTGCTCGTCGGTGTGCAGCGTCGGCGGGACGTCCGGCGCGACTTCCACCCCGAACTGCAGGCCCTTGTCCACCGACAGCGGCCGGAACGTGGCCTCCACGTAGTCGACGAGCGCCGACACCGACAGCCGCTGCGGATGCACCTCCATCTTCCCGGCCTCGACCTTCGCCAGGTCCAGGATGTCGTTGATCAGCTCCAGCAGGTCGGTGCCGGAGTCGTAGATCGTCCGGGCGAACTCGACCTGCTTGTCGGTGAGGTTCCCGCCCGGGTTCTCCGACAACAGCTTGGCCAGGACGAGCAGGCTGTTCAGCGGCGTGCGCAGCTCGTGCGACATGTTCGCCAGGAACTCCGACTTGTACCGCGAGGAGATCGCCAGCTGCTCGGCGCGCTCCTCCAGGGTCCGCCTGGCCTGCTCGATCTGGAAGTTCTGGATCTCGATCGCGCGGTTCTGCTGGGCCAGCAGCGCCGCCTTCTCCTCCAGTTCGGTGTTGGAATGCCGTAGCTCGCCCTGCTGGCGCTGCAACTCGTCCGAGCGCTCCTGCAGCTCCTGCGCGAGCCGCTGGGACTCGCCGAGCAGCGCCTCCGTACGGGTGTTGGCGCTGATCGCGTTGAGCGTGACCCCGATCGTCTCGATCAGCTGGCTGAAGAACGCCAGGTGGACGTCGGTGAACCGGCCGAACGAGGCCAGCTCGATCGCGCCGAGCACCGCGTCCTCGAACACGATCGGCAGCACGATGATGTTGACCGGCGACGCCTCGCCCAGCCCCGAGCCGATCTTGACGTAGTCGGCGGGGGCGTCGCCGATCAGCAGGGTCCGGCGCTCCTGCGCCGCCTGCCCGACCAGGCCCTCGCCGAGCGCGAACCGGATGGCGCCCGACCGGCTCCGCCGCGTCCCGTACCCGGCGATCAGCACCAGTTCGGTCTCCTCGCCGCTGTTCTCGGCGAGGTAGAACGCGCCGTACTGGGCGCTCGCGGTCGGCGTCAGCTCCCGCATGATCAGCTCCGCGACCTGCATCAAATCCCGGTGCCCCTGCATCAGGCCGCCGATCCGCGCCAGGTTCGTCTTGAGCCAGTCCTGCTCCTCGTTGGCGCGGGTCGTCTCGCGCAGCGTCGCGACCATCAGGTTGACGTTGTCGGACAGCTCCGCGACCTCGCCGCGCGCCTCCACGGTGATCGTCCGCGTCAGGTCGCCGGTGGCGACCGCGCTGGCCACCTCGCCGATCGCCCGGACCTGGGTGGTCAGATTCCCGGCCAGCTCGTTGACGCTCTCGGTCAGCCGCTTCCAGGTACCCGACACGCCCTCGACCTCGGCCTGCCCGCCGAGCCGTCCCTCACTGCCGACCTCCCGGGCCACGCGGGTGACCTCCGAGGCGAACGACGACAGCGTGTCGACCATCGTGTTCAGCGTGGTCTTCAGCTCCAGGATCTCGCCCTGCGCGTCCACGTCGATGCGGCGGGTCAGGTCGCCGTGCGCGACCGCCGTCGCGACCTGGGCGATGTTGCGGACCTGGTAGGTCAGGTTCGACGCCATGCCGTTGACGTTGTCGGTCAGGTCCTTCCACATACCGCCCGCGCCGGGGACGATCGCCTGCCCGCCGAGCCGTCCCTCCGTGCCGACCTCCCGGGCGACGCGGCTGACCTCGTCGGCGAACGCCGACAGCGTGTCGACCATCGTGTTGAGGGTGTCCTTGAGCTGCAGGATCTCGCCCTGCGCGTCGACCTCGATCTTGCGGGTCAGGTCGCCCTGCGCCACCGCCGTCGTCACCGTGGCGATGCCGCGGACCTGCATGGTCAGGTTGTTGGCCATCGAGTTGACGTTGTCGGTGAGGTCCTTCCAGACCCCGCTCACCCGCGGCATGCGGGCCTGCCCGCCGAGCCGTCCCTCGGTGCCGACCTCCCGGGCGACGCGGGTGACCTCCGAGGCGAACGACGACAGCGTGTCCACCATCGCGTTCACGGTGTCCTTGAGCTCCAGGATCTCGCCCTGCGCGTCCACCGTGATCTTCTTGCCCAGGTCGCCGTCGGCCACGGCCGTGGTGACCTGGGCGATGTTGCGAACCTGGTAGGTCAGGTTCGACGCCATGCCGTTGACGTTGTTGGTCAGGTCCCGCCACACGCCGCTGACGCCGGGGACGTGCGCCTGGCCGCCGAGGCGCCCCTCCGTCCCGACCTCGCGCGCGACGCGGGTGACCTCGTCGGCGAACGCGGAGAGCGTGTCGACCATCTGGTTCACGGTCAGCTTCAGCTGCAGGATCTCGCCCTGCGCGTCCACCGTGATCTTCTTGCCCAGGTCGCCCTCGGCGACGGCCGTGGTGACCTGGGCGATGTTGCGGACCTGGTAGGTCAGGTTGTTGGCCATCGCGTTGACGTTGTCGGTGAGGTTCTTCCACACGCCGCTGACGCCCCGCACGTTGGCCTGGCCGCCCAGCTGGCCCTCGGTGCCGACCTCCCGGGCGACGCGGGTGACCTCGTCGGCGAACGCCGACAGCTGGTCGACCATGGTGTTCACGGTGAGCTTCAGCTCTTGCAGCTCGCCGGTCGCCTCCACCGTGACCTTGCGGGTCAGGTCGCCCTTCGCCACCGCCGTGGTGACCTCGGCGATGTCGCGGACCTGGGCGGTCAGCCGGTTCGCCATCACGTTCACCGACGCCGTCACGTCCCGCCAGCGGCCCGTCATCCCGCGCGCCGGGGCCTGACCGCCGAGCCGCCCTTCGGTGCCGACCTCACGGGCGAACTGGGTGACCTCCCAGGTGAACTGGTCGAGGAGCTCCACCATCCCGTTCACCGACCGGGCCATGCGCAGCAGTTCCCCGCGCATCGGCCTACCGCGGACGCGCAGCTCGACCCGCTGGCTCAGGTCGCCCTTGGCGACGGCCTCCACCACCTGGTACATCCCGGTCGCCAGGTCGGTCAGCTTGCCGATGATCGCGTTGGTGTCCTCGACGGCCAGCGCCCACGAACCCTTCAGCGTCCCGGTCGCCAGCCGTCCCTGCAGCTGACCCTCCCGGCCGATCTCCCGCCGGACGCGGCTCAGCCCCGAGGTCAGCTCATGGCCGTTCTGCCGGATCTCCTCGACGATCGCCGCGGCCTCTGCCACGGCACCCTCGCCCGATACGTCCAGACCCTGGCCGGCCTTCCCATCGCGCACGGCGGCGAGCGCCCTGAGCAGCGGTTCGAGGTCGGCGTCGCTGTAACGCGGCGTGGTGTCGCGAGACCCGCCGGGGCGGGCACGTGACGCGGTACGCGGCATGCTCTTCATCCTCCTGGCCCGCGATCATTGGGTACCCGGATACCACGGACTCCTTCTCTGGGCCTACGACCTGTGGGCCTTCGACGGGCCGCATCTGTACTCTACGTCCCTGTGCAGCGTGGAGCCCGTGCCGGCTGTGGCCGGGTAAAGGCGCGGCAACGCCCGGCCGTTCGTGCTCGTAGTCTTCGTGTTACGGTCTGTCGTGTCGTGACGGAGGGCGCCTCTACGAGGTCACGCGCGTGGCGCAGCCCGGATCACGGCTCTCCTGGCCGGGCGGTCGACCAGTCTGTCACGATAGCCAGGCTCGGGTAGAGACGCTTCGAACGAGGGACGACATTGGATCGGCAGACGGCGTCGGCCACCTTCCCGTCCGCCGCCGCGGCGGTGGCGGACGCGCGCCGGTTCGTCCGGAAGGTGCTCGCCGACTGGGGCCTGGAGGAGGCCGCGGACGACGCGGTGCTGGCCACCAGCGAACTCGCGACCAACGCCATCGCCTACGCCGGCACGTCCTTCGAGGTGTCCTGCCGGCTGGAGGATGGGGAGATCAAGGTCGAGGTCCGCGACCGGCACCCTACCCGCGGCATCGAGATGCCGGGCGTCACCGCCTCCAGCGGACGCGGGCTGCCGTCGATCGCCCGCCTCGCCTCGTCCTGGGGCGTCTCCTACGACCGCCGCACCAAGGGCGTGTGGTTCACCCTTCCCCGGCCCGGCGCGAGCAACGGCTCCGGCCCCTCCCGCGCACTCGCGGGTGAAGCCGCGGCCGACGCCGCGTCCGCCCGCGAGGGGAGCCCCGGCCGTGAGAGCGGGGGCCTGGTCGCCGGGCCGAACGACGAGCGCGAGGCCCGGCTGAGCGGCGACGGGGTCGGCGAGGTGCCCGCCGCGGGCGACCGGCTGCTGCGTTCCCCCGCCGCCGTCGAGGCCATGGAGGACGGTGTCGCCACCGTCCGCGAGGTCCTCGGCGCCGAGGGCGCGGCCATCCTGCTGACCGAGCGTGACGGACGGCTCATCATGGGCGCCTCCGCCGGCACCGCCGCCGAGATGCCGCTCGGTGAGCTGTCGGTGCCGGCACTCGGCCCGGACGCCCGCGCCGGCTCACCCTGGGTGGCGGCCGACGCCTCCGACCCCACCGCCGCCGCCCTGCGGGCCCGGTCCCTGGCCGCCGCGCCACTGGAGTCACAGGGCCGCCTCACCGGGCTGGTCGTGGCCGTCTCGTCGATCTCCGGCCGGTTCGAGGAGGCCGACGGCGTCCGGCTCGGACGGCTCGCCGACGAGATGTCGCTCTCCCTGGAGAAGGCCAGAGTGGGCGAGCTGGAACGGTCCTGGCGCGGCTGGCTCAGCTTCGTCGCCGAGGCCAGCGACCTGCTCGCCGGAACCCTCGACCAGGAGCGGACGATGGCGCTCGTCGCCCAGCTGGTCGTCCCCCGCCTGGCGACCTGGTGCGCCGTCTACACCGCAGCCGACGCCGAGCCCGCCAAGCTGGCGTACGTGTGGCACGCCGACGAGACCCGCGCCGACGGTCTCCGCGACCTGCTCGACCACGCCGGCGCCGCCCCGCCGATGGACGTCTCCGCCCCGTGGAACGGCCTCGCCACCGCGCCCGACGACGTCCGCGCCGCCGCCGGCGACACCGCCGCCGACCAGGTCTACGCCTTCCCCCTGATCGCCCGCGGTCGCCGTATCGGCACGATCGTCATCGGCCGGCCGTCCGGGGACCGCTTCCCCCGCAGCGCGATCGAGCTGGCCGAGGAGCTCAGCTGTCGCGCGGCCCTCGCCGTCGACAACGCGCGCCTGTTCTCCGCCCAGACCGCCATGAGCAGCGCCTTGCAGCGCAGCCTTCTGCCACCTGGCATCCCCGACATCCCCGGCCTGGAGGTCGCGGTGGTGTACGAGCCCGCGGGGGAGGGCAGCGAGGTCGGCGGCGACTTCTACGACGTCTTCGAGAGCGGACTGCGGCCCGGAAGCCCGGCGCCCGCCTCGCGCTGGCGCTTCGCCATCGGCGACGTGTGCGGCACCGGCCCCGAGGCCGCCGCCGTCACCGGCCTCGCCCGGCACGCCCTGCGGATCCTCGCCGCCGAGGACCTGTCGGTGCCCGCCGTCCTCACCCGCCTCAACCGGCTGATCCTCGGCGAGGGCGAGCGCGGCCGGCTACTGACCCTGCTGCACGGCGAGATCGCGTACCGTCGCCGTCGCGACGGCGTGACGATCAGGCTGACCAGTGCGGGGCACCCGCCCCCGCTCGTGCTCGACCCCGAGGGAGGTGTTCGTGAGGTGGCGTCGCCCCAACCGTTGCTCGGGGTGTTCGACGGCGTGGACTTCCACACCGACACAGTCGAGTTGCGGCGCGGAGAGGTGTTGCTCTGCGTGACCGACGGTGTCACCGAGCGTCGTTCCGGCGCCCGGCTGCTCGGCGACGGCCACGGCCTGGAACGCCTTCTGGCCGGCTGCACGGGACTGAGCGCGGGGGCGGTGGCCGCCCGCATCCAGCGAGCGGTGCGCGACTTCGGTTCGGAGCCCTCGAACGACGACGTTGCCCTCATCGTTCTGCGGGCGTCATGATGGAGACCAACAATCGGTAAGGTGGGGTGGCGTGGGGCTTGCCTTGCACACGACACGACAGGACGGCCGCGCGACGATCGCCGCGCGCGGCTCTATCGACCTGCATTCCTCCGACGAGCTGCGGTCCCGGTTGACCGAACTCGTCGACGCGGGGGAGCGGGAGGTCGTCGTCGACCTCACGGCGGTCGATTTCTGCGACTCCTCGGGTCTGAACGTCCTCGTCCGCGCGTACAAGCACGCGCGCGCGCAGAACGCCACGCTCACCGTCACCGGCGCCTACGGGCGGGTGGAGAACGTTTTGCGGACCACGGGCCTTGACCGTTTCCTCATCGGAGGGACTGCGGAAGGGGCCTCGGCCGATGGACGGTGAGCCGATGGACGACAGGAGCCGCGACGCCCGGATTGGGATGGCCCGGATTGGGGTGGACACGATGAAGAACGGCGAGCGGGCGGAGTGACCGACCCGATGACCGAGACCACCCTGCGCGCGGCGCCCCAGACGGAGGCGGTCGAGTACGCCCGACGCCTCGCCGCTCGCACCATGCGCACCTGGGCCCTGATGGAACGCGAGGAGCTCGTCACCGCGATCGTGGCCGAACTGGTCGCCAACGCCGTCCGGCACGCGGGCACGGCACTGGAGCTGCGCCTGCTGCGCGGCACCGGCCGAGTCCGTGTCGAGGTCCGCGACCGCGCCGCACAACTGCCCCGGCTCACCGTTCCGGGCCCCCTGGACGAGTCGCACCGCGGCCTGTTCATCGTCGACCGCTTCGCGACCTCCTGGGGAGCCGATCCGGTGACGGGCGGCAAGGTCGTCTGGGCCGAAGTCAGCATCTGACCACCACGCTCCGCAATCGGCGGGCCTTGAACGAAACGGGTCCCGCACACCGGCCGGTGTGCGGGACCCGCGACACGCGAACGCCCAACGCTCGGCGGGGCAGTGAGCCCCCAGAGGCGGTCAGGACGACTTGCGATACAGCTCCGCCACCATGAACGCCAGGTCCAGCGACTGGCCGCGGTTGAGCCGGGGGTCGCAGGCCGTCTCGTAGCGCTGGTGGAGATCGTCCTCGACCAGGCCGTGCCCTCCGCCCACGCACTCGGTGACGTCGTCGCCGGTGAACTCGATGTGGATACCCCCCGGATGCGTCCCGAGGGCCCGGTGCACCTCGAAGAATCCGGCCAGCTCGTCCAGGACGTCGTCCAGCCGCCGGGTCTTGTGCCCGCTCGGCGCCTCGAAGGTGTTGCCGTGCATCGGATCACAGATCCACGCCACCGGCGCGCCGCTGCGGTGCACCTTCTCGACCAGCGCGGGCAGGACGTCCCGCACCTTGCCCGCGCCCATGCGCGTGATGAACGTCAACCGCCCCGGCTCGCCCTCCGGGTTGAGCCTGTCGATCAGTGCCAGCGCGTCGTCCGCGGACGTCCCCGGCCCCAGCTTCACCCCGATCGGGTTACGGATGCGCCGCAGGAACTCCACGTGCGCCCCGTCCAACTGCCGGGTGCGCTCGCCGATCCACAGGAAATGCGCCGAAACGTCGTAGGGCAGGCCGCTGAGGTGGTCGATACGGGTCAGGGCCCGCTCGTACTCCAGCAGCAACGCCTCGTGACTGGAATAGAACTCCACCTGGTGGAACTCGTCCGGGTTCACCCCGCACGCCTTCATGAACGTCAGCGCCCGGTCGATCTCACCCGCGACCCGCTCGTAGCGACGGCCCGCAGGGCTCTGCGCCACGAAGTCCTGGTTCCAGGCATGGACCTGGCGCAGGTCGGCATAACCGCCCTTGGTGAACGCCCGGCACAGGTTCAGCGTCACAGCCGAACAGTGATAAGCCTTCAGCAACCGGTGAGGGTCGTTGCGGCGGGACTCGGCGTCGAACTCGAAGCCGTTCACCGCGTCGCCCCGGTAGGCGGGCAACTCCACGCCGCCGCGCACCTCGACGGGCTTGGAGCGCGGCTTGGCGAACTGCCCCGCCATCCGGCCGATCTTCACCACCGGCACGCTGGCCGCGTAGGTGAGCACGACCGCCATCTGGAGCAGGGTCTTGAGCTTGTTCTTCACCGCGTCGGCGTTCGACCCGTCGAACGTCTCGGCGCAGTCGCCGCCCTGCAGGACGAATGCCTCACCGCGCGCGACGTCCGCGAGCTGGGACTTGAGCTGGTCGCACTCGCCGGCGAAGACGAGTGGCGGCTGCTTGGCCAGTTCGGCGGCGACCGCCCGGACCTCGTCCGGGTCGTCCCACTCGGGCTGCTGAAGTGCGGGGAGGCCGCGCCAGGCGTCGAGGTCCCCGGAGACGCTGGAAATACTCACACGAAAAGGCTATGACACCGCGCGGGCGCCAGCACCCGGCGGCGGTTGAGACGCGACCGGGCGGCCCGTATCGGGCCGCCCGGTATCGGGGAGTCTCACACTTCGTCCGTCAGGCGGCGCGGCTCCCGGCACCGGCCCGGACGGGCTCGCCCTCGGCCGGCGCGCCCGCCAGCGCCCGGCGCCCGCTCAGATCGGTCTCATTCGCCAGCTGCCGGAGGCGCCGCAGCGAACGGTCGGTGATCTGCCGGACGCGGTTGTGGCTCAGGCCGTACCGGGCCCCGATCTGCGCGTAGGACAGCGGCTGCCCGCTGTCCATCCCGAACCGGGCGCGCAAGATCGCCGACTCGCGCTCCGGTAGCCGCTCCAGCAGCCGCCCGAGGCCCTCGATGTCGTCCAGCGCGAGGATCTCCGCCTCCGGTGTCACGGCATCGGGATCCTCCAGCAGATCGCCCATGGGCGTCTCGCCGGCGTCGTCGACGGTCGCGTCCAGGCTCGCCGGATCACGGCGCCAGCGCAGCAGTTCGTCCACATGCTCGGCATCGGAGCCCAGCGAGCCCGCGAGCTCCTCGCGGGTCGGTTCACGGCCCAGTTCCCGGCTCAGCTGCCGCTCCGCGCGGCGCAGCCGGGAAAGCTCCTCCTCGACGTGGACGGGCAGCCGGATCGTCCGGGCGGTGTGGCTCAGCCCGCGGCCGATCGCCTGCCTGATCCACCAAGTCGCGTACGTGGAGAACTTGAAGCCACGGCGGTAGTCGAACTTCTCCACCGCGCGCATCAGCCCCAGGTTCCCCTCCTGTATGAGGTCGATGAGGGGCAACGAGTCGGTCGGGTACTTGCGGGCGATCGAGACCACGAGGCGCAGATTGGCCTCGACGAAACGCTGCTTGGCGCGCAGCCCCGCCGAGGTCAACGCCTCCAGCTCCTCGCGGGTCGCGCCCCCGGGCACGGTCCCTTCCTCGAGCAGCTGTTCGGCGTACAGGCCCCCTTCGATCGCCTTGGCCAGATCGACCTCCTCCTGCGCGTCGAGCAGGGGCGTACGGCCGATCCGGTCGAGGTACGCTCCGACAAGGTCCTTGTCGGGAACGTCGACCCTGTCGCCCTTGGTACGGGTTGCAGCCATCCTGACCCTTCTCCGGTGCGATCTCCCTAGAGGGACAACGCTAATTACCGCTCTGTGATTCCCGGGTGGGGAATACTGCGAGGCTGTTAGCCGCTCTACCGTCCTGATACCCCGACAGAGGAGAAACCGACATGGCGACCGTCACACTCACCGCGGAGAACTTCGATGAGGTGGCGCAGGGCGACGGGATCGTGCTGGTCGACTTCTGGGCGGACTGGTGCGGGCCCTGCAAGCGCTTCGCGCCCGTGTTCGAGAAGTCGGCGGGCAAACACGAGGACATCGTCTTCGGCAAGGTCGACACCGAGGCGGAACCGGCCCTGTCAGAGCGGTTCGGCATCCGCTCGATCCCGACGCTCATGGCCATCCGCGACGGCGTGATCGTCTTCGCCGAGCCGGGCGCGCTGCCCGAGCCGGTCCTGGAGAACGTGATCGAGCAGGTCCGCGGACTCGACATGGAGGACGTCCGCCGCCGAGCGGAGTCCTGAAACCTGGCCGGTTCCGGCCGATTCACGTGTCGCCGATTCACTTCGTACGCACACTATCGCTCCGTGTAGTGGGTTGCGGGCGCGGGACGTCCAGCCGACTCCTGAGCGGCACGATGGCAAAGATGCGGCCCACGGCGCCCGCTCCGCGGGGTCGATGGACGATGATGGACGGATGCTCGCCGATGTCGTCGAATACCTGGTGTGCCCCGTGTGCGGAGCGGACCTCGCAATGGCGGACCGCGGACTGCTCTGTCCGGGCGGGCACACCTTCGACATCGCGCGGCAAGGGTATGCGAACCTCCTACCGGGCAACGCACGCCCCGGAACGGCCGATACACCGGAGATGGTCCGCGCCCGCGACGCGTTCCTCAGCGCCGGCCACTTCAACGCCCCCGCCGAACGCATGGCCAAGGATGTCGCTCGCACCCTGGACGGCGCCTCCCTCGTTCTGGACGCCGGTGCCGGAACCGGGCACTACCTGAGCCGCGTCCTGGACACGTCACCCAGCACGGTCGGGCTCGCCCTCGACATCTCCAAGCACGCCGCCCGCCGGGCCGCCCGCGCACACCCACGTGCCGGAGCCGTGGTCGCCGACCTTTGGCGCCCGCTCCCGGTGCGCGATGGTGCGGCCGGCACCGTCCTGAACGTCTTCGCGCCGCGCAACGCCGCCGAGTTCCACCGCGTCCTTCACGACGAAGGGCTCCTGTTCACGGTCACACCTTCCCCCCGTCACCTCGGCCCCCTGGTGGATTCGCTCGGGCTGATCTCGGTGGACGAGCGCAAGACCGAACGTACCGACGCCGCGCTTGCCGGATATTTCAAGCTGGACTCGCGCCAGAACATCGAGACCGAGGTCGTCCTGAACCACGGAGAGGTCGCCACCCTCGTGGCCATGGGACCCAGCGCGCACCACGTGCCGGCCGAACACCTCTGGCCGAGACTGGAACGGCTCCCGGACCCGCTATCCGTGCCGTTGTCCTTCGTCCTGTCGCTCTATCGGCGACTGGAGTGACGCCGACCGGGCGCGTGCGCGGAGCCAGCTGGAACACATCTGCGGCCCTTCACTCGGCTGCCTCCCGTAGCTGACTCCAGGCGCACCGACGACGTGCAATTCGCGTGTACTGCCTGAACCTCCAGGTCAGCTTGTCGGAGCTTGGTCGCAGGACATCGCGGGCCCGGATGAGAGCCACTGCTGGTTTGACGGTCCAGGCGGACGACCCTAATGTTCTCCTCACCCCCAGGGGATGCAGAACGCCGGAAGGCGGTCGGCCCCAGTGGGAGCCGGCCCAGAGAAAACTGTTCGAGCCTCGCTCGGGCTGATGTATCATGGTCTGGCTAGCCCGGAACGGGATGCAGGACGCCGCAAGGTGGCCGGCCCGGTGGGCACTCTCACGCGATGCAAACACGACAGATCTCAGAGTCTGTGGGTTCTGGGCGCGTGGGACTGGGAACGTCTCCGAACGTCGAAAACGATCTTCCTGGATCTACTTGACACGGGCGGCGAACCTGGTAAGTTAGTAGGGTTGCCCCGGAGCGGGGCTCGCGGAAGCGGGTTCGGCGC
>NZ_BCQT01000035.1 GCF_001552215.1 Actinomadura macra NBRC 14102
GCCCGCCCATCCAGATCATTAAGCAACCGGCTCACAGTCGACTCACTGAGCTCAAACCCCAAACCCCGCAGATGCCGAGCCGCAGCCCGCGCCCCCACCGGACCCTCCTGCACACTCATGAACGCCAAAAGCGCAGACTCCATCCCCGACGCATGCCGCACCCTTACCTCCCCATCACCAGGACCGTTGCCGGAACCGTAGGCGTCTTGTCCGCGTATGTCAATAGTGACGAACGTGGGATGGTTATGACACTGTATGGTCGCATCTGACGGATGGAAGGAAGAGGATGAACAGCGACAAACTGGCCCACCATCTCCACATCAGCGCCAGGGATGTGGGTCGGTACGCCCTGCTGCCCAACACCCCTGAGCAGGTGGCCTCGCTCGCCGCGCTCCTGGACGAACCGGAGTTCGTCACCCGAAACCGCGAGTTCGAGACCTGGCGCGGCAAGGTAGGCGGCGAGACGGTCGTCGTGACCTCCACCGGCGTGGGCGCACCGTCCACCGCCCTGGCCGTGGAGGAACTGGCCGCGCTCGGGGTCGACACGATGATCCGGGTCGGTGTGTCGGGCTCGATGCAGCCCGACACCGCCAACGGTGAACTGGCCATCCTCACCGCCGCGATCCGCGACGAGGGGACCACCAAGCAGTACCTGCCGATCGAGTTCCCGGCGACCGCGACCATCGACCTGGTTCTCGCGCTGCGGCAGGCCGCCGAGCGCGCGGGCGCGACGTACAGATGCGGGCCCGCGCACACCAAGGACTCCTACTACGGCGAGACAGAACCCGACCGGATGCCGATGGCTGCCACGCTGAACCAGCGGTTCGAGACCTGGCGCCGCGGCGGCGCCATCTGCTCAGAGATGGAAACCGCCGCAGTGTTCATCGTCGGCACCGTGCTCAACGTACGGACCGGCAGCGTCGTGATGATGTGGAGCCAGGACGCCATCGACACCGGCGACGCCCCCTCCGCCGAGCCGCTCTTCACCACCGCCGTCGACGCGGTGCGCACGATCATCGCCACGGACGCGAGCCCCGTCGCGATCACGCCCCCGGCCCTCGGGGCGTGATGGACTCGGACGACCGATCCGTCGGGGGTCACCAGGGCGCGCGGGTGCACGCCGCGTTCCGCGGGGCGCCGAACGACCTCGGCGAGCGGGACGCGACGTGACCATGAATCGCTCTCACCTGGAGGAGGACGGGGGGTCGTCCGACACGGACGACCAGGCCGCCAGGGCGTCACACGCGCACGGCGCGTTGCGACGACCGCTGGCGGTCCTGGTCGCCGTCGTCCTGGTCGCCGCGAACCTCCGCGTCGCGGTGACCAGCCTCGGCGCCGTACTCGACCAGGCCCGTGCCGATCTCGCGATGTCCACTTTCGCCGCTGCCACCGCGGCGACCCTGCCGGTGGTGTGCTTCGGCGGCGTCGCGCTGGGGATGCCCTGGCTCATCCGCCGCGTGGGCGCGATGGTCGGGCTCGCCCTCGCTCTCGGGCTGCTTCTGATCGGCCTGCTGATCCGTGTCGGCGGCGGTGAGATCACTCTGCTCGCCGGCACCTTCGTCGCCTGCGCCGGTATCGCGGCGGGGAACGTGCTGATCCCGGTGATCGTCAAGATCGAGTTTCCGGGGCGCATCGGCGAGGTGACCGGGGCCTACAGCGCCGCCATGTCCGCCGGAGCCGCGATCGGCGCCGCCGCGACCGTGCCGGTCGGCAGGGTCCTCGGCGGCTGGCGGGGTGGCCTTGCCGCCTGGTCCGTTCTCGCGGCAGCCACCCTCGTGGTCTGGCTGCCGCAGGTACGCCGGGGCACACCCCCGGCCGAACCCCGCGCGCTGAAGACGTCCATGATGCGCAGTCCGGTCGCCTGGGCGGTCACCTTGCTCTTCGCGACGCAGTCGGTGCTCGCCTTCGTCGTGATGGCCTGGCTGCCGACCATCTATATCGACGCCGGCTTCACACCGGACGAGGCCGGCACGCTCCTGGCCGTCGCGCTCCTGGTCGGCGTGCCGGTGTACTTCGTCGTCCCGATCCTGGCGGCACGCCTACGACGGCAGGGGGGCCTCGGTGCGGGGATGACCGCCATCCAGATCGTGGGCCTGCTCGGTCTGCTGTTCCACCCGGCGTCGCTCCCGTGGCTCTGGGCGGTGCTGATCGGCATCGGCGGCGGAGTGTTCCCACTGACCCTGGCGCTGTTCAGCATGCGCACCCGCACCGCGACGGACACGGCCGCTCTGTCGGCGATGGCGCAGAGCATCGGCTACCTCCTCGCCGCACTCGGCCCGTTCACCGTCGGGGTGCTCCGAGACGCCACCGGATCCTGGTCCACACCGGTGTCGCTTCTTGTGGGGATCTGCGTCGTCCAGGCGGTTCTGTCCTTCAGCGCCGGAAGGTCGCGCTTCGCGGGGGAGTCAGGCACCGGGGGCATCGCCCTTGAGCGCCGGCCATGCCAGCAGGGCGTTCCGCACGGGGAGTCCTAGGCCGTCACCCGATTCCCGCACGTCCCGGGAGGAACGGACCTTCGGCCCTGTCGTGCGCGCAGGGTGGGGCGGTTCGCTGGAAGCGAGGAGCCGGGAGGACAGACCATGCGAACACCACACAGGACCAGCTCACCCGAGCAGGTGGCGGACGATGCGCGCCGCGCCGTGGAAGACGCGGTCTGGGCGCCGTCGGTGCACAACACCCAGCCTTGGCGCTTCGGTGTGCGGGGTACGCGCATCAGCCTGCGCGCCGACGCCGACCGACGCCTGGATGTCGCCGACCCCGACGGACGGGAGATGCTCCTCAGCTGCGGCGCCGCACTGTACAACCTGCGGCTCGGGCTGAGGGCGCTGGGCCACGAACCGGAGGTCACCCTGCTTCCCGATCCTGATCGGCCGCACCTACTGGCCGAGGTCGAGATCGGCGCCGGCGAGCCCGCGGACGAGCACGCCCGACGGCTGCACGCGCAGGTGCGGCGGCGCCGCAGCCACCGTGGCGGCTTTCGGCCCGACCCCGTCCCGGCCTCGGTGCTGACGGCGATCCGGCACGAGGCGGAGCGAGAGGGCGGCCGGCTGATCCAAGCGGTCGACGCGCATGTGAAGGGGGCGCTGGCCGCGCTGACGGGCGCCGCCGAGCACATCCAGCGCCGTACCCCTGCCTACGCGACCGAGATCGCGCGATGGGCGCCTTCCCCCGGCACGCGCCGCAGGGACGGTGTCCAGCACGGCTCCTACCCTCAGCATGCTTCGTGCACCCAGCCGCACTTCCCCCCGCGAGACTTCGCTCGGGGCCAGGGATGGGGCGTCAAGCCACCGCAGGACACGGACGGGTCGGGCGGCGATGAAGTGTCGCTGACCGGTGTCGTGGTCTTGCTGGTGACCACCGGCGACGCTCCCGCTGACTGGCTGCGGGCGGGCCAGGCGCTCCAGGCAGTCCTACTGCGAGCTGCTGAGCAGGGCTTCTCCGTGGCTTATCACACCCAGGCGCTTCAGGTGCCCGAGCTGCGGGCCTTCATCCGGACCCACTTCTGCGGCGACGCTCATCCGCAACTCCTGCTTCGGCTCGGGGTACCCGACAGCCAGGAGTTGACCAGCGTCCGCCGTCCGCTACAAGACGTCCTGGTCGAAGAAGCCTGAGGGAGGCGCGGCACGCCCAGTACTGTTCGCCGACCCGGTGCGTCTGCCGGCTTTGGCGATCAGGTCTGGGCCGGGGCGTGCTGTCAACCGGCCGCCGCCCCCGATGGCGCGTCTGCCTAAGGAATCCGGCGGCCGGACACCAGTTCGGGGCTGATGGTGATGAAGTGATCGCGTTCGCCGGGGGCCCAGCTCTGCAGCGGCAGATCCTGGAGGGTGGCGCGGTGGTCGTCGGCGGTCACGAGCCGGGCATGACCGACGACGACCACCGACCAGCCCGTGCGGGTGGTGGCATCGAAGTCATCGATCTCGAAGGCGACGACGGTGTTCGCGGCGGCACGGGCCAGCCTGGACCAGCGCGCGGTACGGATCACCACGTCTCCGTCGTTCAGCACGTAATTGACGGGCTGCACCGCGGGCAACGCGCGGTCCGTGAAGACGATGCGACCAATGGTCGCCCGAGAGAGCAGGGCCTGGCATTGGCGGGAATCCAGGATCTCCAGGCCGCTCTGGTCAACATGCATACCCTCAGGGTTCCCCCGAAAGGGGTGTGGCCGTTAGGGACCAAGGTCCCTGCTTAAGCCCCTGTTTCGGTGTCCTAGGTTCCTCGGGCTGGAAGGTGGGCGTGCCTCGTGATCGGTGTCGGTCACCGAATCATCGGAGCCGATGAGGACATCCGCTGATGCGGCGGCGCCCAGCGTCCAAGACGGGACGGCCTTCGGTCTGACGCTGCGGGGCTCAGAAATGCTCGCAGCGGTCTACGACGAACCTGATGAACTCGCCCTCAGAGAACCGATCAGTGCCGTACCACCACCCCGCGGTGACCAAGGAGGGAATGGTGTAACCGCCGAATGTCGCTTCCCGGTGCACCTCGACACCGAAGGGGTATTCACCGAACCCCTCTTTACTCGGGTCGCCCCAGCGAGGAAGCGTGACCGTGCTTAGAGCGCCGGTCTCGGAAATCGTGAGTGTGACCGAATGGATCTGCCCGGCGATGGTCACGTGGGCAATGGCACGCTCGTCGTCCACCGGCTCCCATCGCACGGACTCCGACAGCGCCGCCGCCGGGACGAGAACGAATTCGCTCGCCAGCCGTCCGGCGGCACTACGCGTGATGTCCGGCCCCCTGGCCGACAGGACGGGGACCGCGCCCAGCAGCCTCCAGCGCATCTCCCCGTCGCCGCCGCTGTAGCGGTCGAAGCCTCCCACCGGCAGGCAGGCGACGCGTGCGTTCGCCGCCCAGATGAAGCCGACCGGCAGCCGTAGTACCTGCGTCGCCTTGAACGGCCACCACGAGCCGAGCCGGATCCGTCCGTGCATGCGCAGCCGGGCGGCCCCGTACAGCGGGCTGCCGGGCCTGATGGCGTGGCACAGCCAGCGGCGGATGGGCGCGGGCAGAGCACCGGTCATGGCCGGCTCGAACGGACGCGGCGCCGCGGTCGGTAGGGCCAGGTCCGCCCAGTCGCGGCGCACCGGACCCGCTGGGCGTGGTGCCGGCTCGGCGAACCATCGAGCCCGGTCGTCCGGCACGGCAGGGCCCTGGGCGGGTCGCGTGCTCATCGGCACCTCCTGTGGGACGCGTCAATCTCCCTTGAGGAAACCACCGCGGCTGATCTCGGGCAGGCGGTCGATGGTCCCCACCGAGACGGACGAACGTCCCAAACCAGGGAAAGTCGGAGCGGAGGTCCCGGCGGTGGCGGGCGTTGATCGGAAGCACTCCGACGGTGCCGTCGTCCTTCGCCCAGGCGATCCGGCCGAAGGGGACGTCCTGAAGCAGAGCCAGGCACGCGTCCGGTAGAGCCGCCTACGTGCGGCCATGGCAGGCCCGTCCTTGTGGTCCCCCGCGGTTTGGCGAACTCGCGGATCGCGCCCCCGACGTGGTGTTGCTGCGTCCGGTGACCGCCTCCCGCACAGGTGCGCCGTAATGTGGGCAGTGCGGTGTGCACACCCAGTAGAGGAGGCCCGGGATGGGCGCTAGGGGCGAGGCGGACCGGTTGCCGCGAAAGGTCTACGAGAAAGAGCTCTTCAGGCTGCAGGCCGAGTTGGTGAAATTGCAAGAGTGGGTACGTACGGAGGGCACACGGGTCGTTGTGATCTTCGAAGGCCGGGACGCCGCCGGCAAGGGGAGCACTATCAAGAGGGTCACCGAGTACCTCAACCCCCGCGTGGCGCGCATTGTCGCGTTGCCCGTACCGACCGAGCGGCAGCGCACGGAATGGTACTTCCAACGGTACGTCCAGCACCTGCCGGCGGCGGGGGAGATCGTGCTGTTCGACCGGAGTTGGTACAACCGGGCCGGTGTCGAGCGTGTCATGGGCTACTGCACCAAGCAGGAGTACATGCGCTTTCTGCACCAATGCCCGATCTTTGAACGGCTGCTGGTCGAGGACGGAATCGTGCTGGCGAAGTACTGGTTCTCGGTCAGCGACGCCGAGCAGGAACGCAGATTTCGATCCCGGTCGGACGATCCGATGCGGCGCTGGAAACTGTCGCCGATAGACATGGAGTCGATCGCCCGCTGGGAGGACTACTCCCGCGCCAAGGACGAGATGCTCGTCCACACCGACATTCCCGAGGCGCCGTGGCATGTCATCGAGAGCGACGACAAGCGGCGGGCCCGGATCAATATGATCGCCCACCTACTGTCGATCATCCCGTACTACGAGGTGCAGCGGCCGCCACTCAACTTCCCGCCCCGTCCGCCGTCGAAGGGCTATGAGCGATTGCCGCGAGAAATGCAGTCCTATGTACCTGACCACGCTGCGACGCTGATGCCCTGATGGTGTGCGGCAAAGGTCAGGGCGGCTCCCACAGGAGAAACGCGTTGATCGTCTCGGCTTGACCTCGCCTCACCGGGAACGCCGCATCGAGCGTCTTTCTGCGTTACCCAGGCCGCACGCGGGGCTGGCCCACGCGCTCAAGCCTGGGCCAGCCGCTCCAGCCTCGCCTCTCCAGCAACTCGATCCGCCGACGGGCCGGCTGTGCGGCGTCGAAGGCCGGCAGTGTCAAAGCGTGTCGGCGGAACGGTTCGTCAGAGCCCATACGGCACGGAGAGTGGGGACCTACGTCCCGCTTTTCGTGCACCGAACGGATCTACGGCCAGGGAACTGCCCACGGTTGATTCAAGGGTGAGAACACCGGCGATACGACGGAAGGTGAGACGGCGATGGCAGTCTCTGAGCACAAGACGCACACCGGCCACGGACATCGAACCCTGGTGCAGATCGTGACGCCCAAACCGCTGACCGAGTCGCCCGCCGCCCGCTACGTCTGGGCCGTCGCCCGGTTGGCGCTCGGCTGGGTGTTCGTGTGGGCGTTCCTCGACAAGACGTTCGGACTGGGACACGAGACCCCGTCGGCGAAGGCATGGATCGAGGGCGGCAGCCCCACCGAAGGTTTCCTGGCGCACGCACCCAAGGGAGTGTTCGCCGATTTCTACAACGATCTGGCCGGGGCTGTGTGGGCCGACTGGTTGTTCATGCTCGGCCTGGCGGGCATCGGTGCGGCGCTGATGCTGGGCATCGGCATGCGGATCGCCGCAGCCGCCGGTGCGCTGCTGCTGGTCATGATGTGGTCGGCCGTGCTTCCTCCCGAGAACAACCCGTTCATGGACGACCACCTCATCTACGCGATCCTGGCCATCGGATTGGCGCTGGTCAGCGCCGGCGACACCCTGGGACTCGGTCGCTGGTGGGCGAACACCCGCCTGGTGAAGCGTGTTCCCGTCCTCAAGTGAACCAGCACACCAGGTCAAGGGCGCTCACCGCGGTGAGCGCCCTTGGCTTCGGTCCGTGTGCGATCGTCCAGGTGGGACGATGCGGTCCAGCGACGCAGATGCCGTCAGGGGCGGGAAGAAAGAGTCGGTAGGCGGGCGATGGTGCGATGAGGCGTGTATCGGCGGCGCTGGAGGTGCTCGGTCGGGCGTTCCCGGGCTTGGACAGGCTGCGGGGCTATCAGCGCTCGTGGTGGCGCCGGGATGTGCTGGCCGGGATCACGGTGGCGGCGTATCTGGTGCCGCAGGTGATGGCCTACGCGGGGCTGGCCGGTCTTGCTCCGGTCGCCGGACTGTGGGCGATGCTCCCCGCGATCGTGCTCTACGCCTTCTTGGGCTCCTCGCAGCGCCTGTCGGTGGGGCCCGAGTCGACGACGGCGCTGATGACGGCGACGGTGGTCGCCCCGCTGGCAGGGGGAGACCCGGGCCGGTACGCGACACTGGCCGCCGCGCTGGCCGTGGTCGTCGGCGTCCTGGCGATCGGAGCCTGGTGCCTGCGGCTCGGGTTCGTGGCCGACCTGCTGTCGCAGCCGATCCTGGTCGGCTACCTGGCGGGCGTCGCCGTGGTGATGATCGTCGGCCAGCTCGAAAGGACCACGGGAGTTCCCGTGGAGGGAGACGGCACCCTGCGTGAGATCGTCTCGTTCCTGCGTTCTCTCGACCACGTGCATGCCGGCACCGTGGTGCTCGCCGCGGTCAGTCTGGTGTTCCTGTTCGCGATGCAGTGGCGGTTTCCGCGCGGGCCGGGACCGTTGCTAGCGGTGCTGCTCGGCACCGCCGCCGTCGTGCTGTTCGGATTGGAGAGCGCCGGCATCGAGGTGGTGGGTGATGTGCCCGCGGGCCTGCCCGGGTTCGCGTTGCCGTCCCAGTACGAGCTGGGCGATCTGGTGCTCCCCGCCTTGGGCGTTCTTCTGGTCGGCTACACCGACAACGTCCTGACCGCGCGGGCGTTCGCCGAGCGCGGCGAGGTACGCAAGGAGGAGATCGACGGGAACCGGGAACTCCTCGCGCTCGGGACGGCGAACCTCGGCGCCGGGTTGTTCCACGGGTTCCCGGTGAGCAGCAGCGGCAGCCGGACCGCGATCGCCGTGGCATCCGGTGCCCGCACCCAGGCATACTCACTCGCCGCCTTGGCCACCCTCGGGTGCGTCCTGCTGTTCCTGCATCCGCTGCTGGCGCGATTCCCGATGCCGACACTCGGCGCGATCGTTATCTACGCGGCGGTCCGGCTGGTCGACGTCGCGGGATTCAGCAAGCTCGCCGCGTTCCGCCAGAGCGAACTGGCGCTGGCCGTCGCGGCGCTCGCGGGCGTACTGGCGTTCGACATCCTGTACGGGATCCTCGTCGCGGTCGGCCTCTCGGTCCTGGACCTTCTCGCCCGCGTGGCCCGGCCGCATGACGCGGTCCTCGGCCGTGTCCCGGGCGTCGCGGGCATGCACGACGTGGACGACTACCCGGACGCCGAGGTCATCGACGGCCTGGTGATCTACCGCTACGACTCGCCGCTGTTCTTCGCCAACGCCCACGATTTCAAGCGCCGCGCCCTCGCCGCCGTCGACCACCACGGGCCCGCGGTGTGGTTCGTTCTCAACGTGGAGGCCATCATCGAAGTGGACTCCACCGGCCTGGCGGCACTGGACGAGGTTCGTGCCGAACTGTCCAGCCGCGGCATCGTCTTCGCCCTTGCCCGGGTGAAACAGGACCTTCTCCACGATCTCCGCACCTACGGCCTCGCCGACAAGATCGGAAACGACCGTCTCTTCCCCACCCTCCCGACGGCGGTCACAGCCTTCGAACGCGCTGTTGCCGGTGCACCCCGACCCAATACACGGCACCCGAACCCGCCCGAAGGCCCTAGTGATTGAGAACGGCGGACCTCGCCGGTCCCGTCCCGCCGCGGTCCGAGGAGTGATCACGGCCGGTCCGTGTTGGAAGCCTTTGCCGGCTAGGGTCGCGGCGGACTGGAACCGGTGCCGGGACGCCGGACGGTGAACGCGCGATCATGCGGTCCGCGTGAGTCAGCCGCCCCCGTTCCACAGGTCCGGGCCGAAGACCTCGTAATGGATGCGCTCGTCCGTGACTCCGGCGCGGATCAGGCCGCGGCGGATCTCGCGCATGAAGGGGATCGGTCCGCACATGAACACGCGGGACTTGGGCGGCAGCGGTAGCGCGGCAACCTCGATCCGCCCTGAACGGACCATCGCGGCGTCGCCCTCCAGAGCGGCCCCGTCCAGCTCCTCATACCAGGTCATCTGTCGGAAGTCGGCCATGTTGCTCCCTGCGGCGGCGACTTGATCCCGCAGCGCATGGGTGCGGGGACTCCGGTCGGCGTGGACGGCGAGGACGGTGCGGCCCGGCCGTACGGCGGCCAGATGGTCGATCATCGCGGCTGCGGGGGTGATGCCGATACCAGCACTGACGAGGACGAGCGGGGACTCCTCGTCGTCCATCACCACATCACCGAACGGCGCGGAGAGCTCCAGCCCGTCTCCGGTGGAGACGTGGGCGACAAGGAATGTCGAGACGGCGCCGTCGGGGGTCCGGCCGTCGCCACGCACCCGCCGTACCGTGATCTGCACCGTGTCATCCGTGGTCCGCGACAACGTGTACTGGCGTGACTGGCGCAGACCGTCCGGTAGCGTCACCGCGACAGAGACATACTGGCCAGGGCGGTGCGAGGGGACCTCACCGCCGTCGGCCGGTGCGAGCACGAGCGAGATCGTGTCCTGCGCCTCATCTCGCCGCTCCACGACTCGCCACGGCCGGTACGGTGCGGTGGGGTCGCACATGGCGTCCTGGTAGAGCCGGGCCTCCTCAGCGACCAGCAGGGTCGCGAACAGCCAGTACACCTCGGACCAGGCCGCGTGCACCTCCGGCGTCACCGCGTCGCCGAGAACCTTGGCGACCGCGTCCAGCAGGTACCGGCCCACGATCGTGTACTGCTCGGGGCGGACACCGAGCGAGGCATGTTTGTGGGCGATACGCGAGAGCATCTGCTGGAACGGCACGGTGGAATCGGCCGTCACCAGGTGCTCGGCGAATGCCACCACCGAGCCCGCAAGAGCCCGGCGCTGCTCGCCGTTGGCCTGGTTGCCCTGGTTGAACAGATTCCGCAATTCGGGGTGCGCCGCGAACATGGCGGCGTAGAACTCGCCGGTGATGCGCGTGCCGTGGGCGGCGACGGCGGGCAATGTGGCCCGCACGATCTCGGCATGGTCGGACGAGAGCATCAGTTGCCTTCTTTCGAGCGCGCCAACGGACGTCGGCGCGCGAGGGGAACAGACCGGTTCGCACGGGCTCGCCTGGACCGGCGAGCAGGGGAGCACCTTCGAGCTCAGGGCATGACGACCGAGTCGGCAGTGGACGTGGTGAACTTCGATCTCCACGGCACAATGGTCACGATGTCGCCTCGGCTGAAGTCAGATCTGGGTGGACGGGGGGCAGCGCCCGATGGGTGAAGGCGATTCGCCGCATCACGGCGCGTAGAGGGTGGCGGCAGTCGTCCTTGTCCAGGATTTCCAGGCCGCTCCGGTCGAGCTGCATGCCTCCAGAATCAGGTGATCTCGCTCAGGTACGTCAGGGACCAAAGTCCTGGATTTGATGCCTCTTGTACCTCCTCATCTGGGGAGCACGACGCTGCGAGCCCGCCGATGTGTCACCGAGTGAGAGCCCGAGACTCGCCGCTGACCGTCCTCCACACGTGGGACTTCTCGATGCCCGGTAACCGGGGGAGGGGCCACGAACCGTCGTCGTCGGCATGGACGGTTCCCCGGCGTCCCTGGCCGCATTGGCGATGGCCTTCGCTGAGGCCGACACGCACGGCCTCGGCAAGCGGCTATCCCTCGGCGACATCGCGCTACAGGCGACCGGTCGGCGAGGTGGATCGGACCGAGTTTCGTGGCAGTTGGATCGGCTCCGCCTTTCACGAGGCGCTCCCTTCCAGCAGCTGGCACGGGGGTCAGCTGCCATCGGACTACTGTTGCTCCGCATGACGCATGCCGAGATCGAGATCACTGCGGACTTGGTGCGGGATCTGCTGCGCGACCAGCACCCCGACCTGGCCGATCACCCTGTGAGGCTCGGCGCGCGTGGCTGGGACAACCAGCTGTGGCGGCTCGGTGACGACCTCGCCGTCCGACTGCCCTGGGCGACGCAGTCCGCGGACGCGCTGCTGCGCAAGGAGCACACCTGGCTGCCCGCACTTGCCCCGCGCCTTCCGTTGCCGGTTCCCGTTCCGCAACGCCTCGGCGAGCCCTCGGCACGGTTTCCGCGACCTTGGATCGTCACCACGTGGGTGCCGGGGACGCCTGCTGACCGCGCCCCGATCACACGCGGTGCGGAGGCGGCCACCGCCCTGGCTGCCTTCCTGGCGGCACTTCACCAACCTGCCCCCGAGCAGGCGCCCGCCGGTCGGGGCCGCGGAGGGCGGCTGGCCGACCATTCCGAGGGTTTCGCCAAACAGCTCGCATCGGCCACCGAGCTGGGGCTCATCCCCGACCCCGACGCCGTCCGCGCGGTCTGGGAAGACGCCGCCGCCGCGCCCGACTGGGCCGGCCCAGCACTCTGGCTCCACGGCGACCTGCATCCGGCCAACGTCCTCATCGCGGACGGCACCATCTGCGGCGTGATCGATTTCGGTGACCTCTGCGCCGGCGATTCGGCCTGTGACCTCGCTGCCGCTTGGACTCTGTTGCCGGACGACACCGTCGACCATTTCCATGCCGCCTACCACCCGGCTCCGGACGCCGCGACCCTGCGCCGCGCCCGCGGCTGGGCAGTGGGCCGTGCCCTCACCGGCATCCTCATCGGAGATGCCGGTGTCCACGGTCGGCCCGGCGGCAAGCCCACATGGGGCCCACCAGCCCACGCCGCACTGCGACGCCTCATCGCGCCTCATCGCTGATCGATCGGTTTCCCCGCGCGCCAGAAGACCGTCGCACAGGTCCTAGCCATGCCGGCATCCGCTCGCCTGACATCCCTCAGTGACCTCCCTACGGCTGATCAGCAAGTTCGTTGGACGACCCGGGCAACGATGAGCCTTGGTGGAACCGGCGCTCTGAGTGAGTGATCACCTCCGAGGACGAGCTGATCGAGCAGCTCGTCTCACCCTCCGGGAAGGAGACAGCACATGGCCTCACTCGTACTGAAGTCGTGTTCTCGAACTCGCTCACGTCCGCCGGCTGGGGCGAGACGACGATCGCCGCCGGGAACCTGGCCGAAGCCATCACGCGGCTCAAGCAGGAGTGCTCCGACGGATACCTGCTCGCCCGCGGCGGGGCACGGTTCGCCCGATCGCTGGTCGAGGCCGGCTTGATCGACGACACCCGGGACGTCCTGGACTTCCTGATCGCCTCGCACCTGCTGGCCAAGCCACGGACAACGGCGCGGCACGTCGCCTCGGCGATGGAGAACCTGATCGGCGCGCCGCAGGCAGGCGACCGGAGACCACCTCGTCTCGGACGCGTGGAACGAGATCGGACGGGTGGCGCCGCGCGAGAAGTCGCCCGCGGCGGTCGTGGTGACCGAATTGGCGGCTGTTTAGCGGGATGTGGAGGAGTTCAACGTGGAGAGGATGCGGGTAAGGCCGGCTAGGTCGTCCGCGTCGAGTGCGGTAAGCGCCGAGGGCGGGTCGGTGAGGAACCTTCGGGCCGTCTCGGCCGCCTTCAGTCCGGCGTCGGTGAGGTGGACGAGCTTGCGGCGGTTATCGTCGGGATGCGGACCCCTCCGGACGAGTCCGCGTCGTTCGAGCTGGTTCACGGCGATGGTGGCGGCAGAGGGGTCGACGTCGGCGGTTTCCGCGATCTCGCGCAGTGTCATCGGGCCCTGGGCGAGTCTGATCAGTACCCCTGCCCTTTTCGGACCGAGGTCCATCTCGGCCCGCAGAGCCCGATGGCGGCCCTCGGCGGTGACGAAGGCCTGCATTTCCGCCCAGGCCTGTGCCGCCAGGGACGGTGCCTCCGAAACGCCGCCGGCGCTGGTCCTGCCGGGCTCCACCGGGTCAGGGTACGTCGGCTCGGAATTCGTGAGCTCGGAGTTCAACGGGGCTCCTCCACCGTGTGTGTACTCAGTTGCCGGCCGCTTCGTCCGGCCTGGGCGCGGGCCCACCGCCCGGTCGAGATCAGGCCAAGCAGAACGGTCACGATGCCGCTGCCGGCCAGCACGGCCATGGCGGTGTGACTCGATGCGACGAACCCGGCCGACCCTCCCGCGACGATCGAACCGCACACCGCCACGCCGATCACGGCACCGGTCTGGCGGCACGTCGAGGCGATCGCTCCGGCGACCCCGGCCTGGTCGCGTGGCATCCCTGACAGGGCGGTGTTGGTGATCGGGGTGCCGACCAGGCCGAAGCCGGCACCGAACAGCAGATAGGCGAGCACGAGGTACCAGGCCCCGGTGTCGCGCCCGATGAGGACGAGCAGGCCGCTTCCCGCAGCCAGCAGCAGTCCGGCCAGCACGAGCGCCAGCCTAGGGCCCCGGGCGGCCACGATGCGCCCCGAGACCATGGCGCACGCCGCCAGTGCGGCTGCCATCGGGATGGTGAGCAGGCCCGCGCCCAGCGCGCTGTAGCCGCGGACGTCCTGCAGGTAGAGGGTGTTGAGGAACAAGAACCCGCCCAAGGCCATGAAGGCGACCAACGCGATGACCGCCGCCCCCGAGAACGCCGGGCTGCGGAAGAACCGAACGTCCACCAGTGGCCCGGCACGCCGGGACTCGTGCACGACCAATCCGAGCACCGAGACGGCGCCCAGGACGAATAGCGCGCTGATCAACGGCGAGCTCCAGCCGTACCGGGGTCCCTCGATGACGGCGGCGGTGACGGGGCCGAGGGCGGTGACGACGAGCAGTTGGCCGAGGGGGTCGAACCGCTTGCCGCGCGCTGCTCTGGACTCGGGGACGAATCTTCGGGTCAGGTAGATGGCCAGGGCGCCGACCGGCACGTTGACCCAGAAGATGGAGCGCCACCCCAGGCCGCTGACCAGCAGGCCGCCGAGGACGGGACCGCTCGCCCCGCCGAGACCCGCCACCGCTCCCCACGCCCCCACCGCGCGAGCGCGTTCCTTGGGGTCGGTGAAGGTCGTCGCGATGATCGACATCGCGACCGGGTTCAGCATCGAGCCGCCCACCGCCTGCAGCGCGCGGAAGACGATTAGGGCCCCCAGGGAGGGCGCAAGGCTGCACAGCAGGGAACCGAGTGAGAAGAGCCCCAACCCGACCTGGAACACCCGGCGCCGACCGAACCGGTCGGCCACCGAACCCGAGAACATCACCAGGCACGCGATGACCAGCGTGTAGGCGTCGACCACCCACTGCAGGCCACTGACCGGCGCGTGCAGTGCCTTCTGGATCGAGGGCAGCGCCACATTGGCGATCGTCGTGTCCAGCCCCGCCACGACCACGCTCAGGCAGCAGGTCAGCAGCACGACGGTCCGCTCCCTTGACGACAGCGCGCGCGGCGACTCGACAGCAAGACTCACGACCATTGGTATACAACAATTGTTGTGACACAACTATCAAAATCCAACGATTCATGCGGTGCCGCCGGCGAAGCACTGCTCGCGCTGGGCAGCAGGAGCAGACCGGGATGCACATCGCCGGTCAGTTCCGGAACCTCCATGATCCGGTCCGGTCTGCCCGAGCCAGTCAGGGTGTTTGAAAGAGCTTGGTTGCAGAACAACTCTCCGCAGTTGCCGTTGCGGACGAGGTGGTGCACACCTGGTTCGCGTGGTTCCCCGGCGCGCCGGCGTACGACGAAGCCCCGCCGGAGACTCTCCGCGTCGCGGAGCCGGCGGTCAGGCATGCCGGAGCTGATCCGCCGAGGCGAAGCCGATGCAGGAGCTGGGCCGGACCGAACGATCGCAGCACTGTTAAATGCGTTGCGGGGTCCGGAACAGGTAGGCATGCTGGGGCGATCGAGTGGCGGCGAACGCTGCCTGGACTAAGGAGGGCTGACGGATGGCCATCACTGCGCTGCGGCATGTCCGCATCAGTCCCACCCCTTTGTTCAGGAGCACACCCGTTGTCTTCCGAGTACGAACTCTCTGTTCCTCACTCTGACCTCGACTCCCGCCGGTCCAACTCCACTGGTGACGAGCCTCGACAAACTCCGGCCGATGCCTTCGACTTCGAGTTCCATACGGTCGACGAGAAGCTGGGCCCGGATCAGCGGTGGTCCACCTGGCTGGACGTCGAGCGCGGCTCCCGCGGCCCGGAACCACGCCCTTCGTGGGTCGTGACGGAACAGGCTGCGATCGATACTGAGCTCGGCGTTCTCAAAACCGGCAAGGAAGCAGACGTCTTCCTGCTCGAACGGGCCGTAGAAGCCATCGGCGACAATCCGGCGAAGTCCTCGCTGCTGGCTGCGAAACGGTATCGCACCGAGGAACACCGGTCCTTCCACCGCAGTGCGTCGTACGTCGAAGGCCGCCGTACCCGCAACAGCCGCGACAGCCGGGCAATGGCGAAGAAGACCGCGCACGGCCGTAATGTCGCGGCCGGCCAGTGGGCGTACGCCGAATGGGACGCACTCAACCGGTTGTGGAAGGCCGGCGTCCCGGTGCCGTATCCCGTGCAGGTGGACGGCACCGAGCTGCTGATGGAGTTCATCGACGACGGCGAGGGGGGTGCCGCGCCCCGGCTCGCCCAGGTCCGGCCGTCGAGGGAGTCGCTCGGCGTGTACTTCGAGCAACTCCGCAACGGCATGCGTGAGCTGGCCCGCGCAGGGCTCGCGCACGGCGACCTCTCGCCGTACAACGTCCTCGCGCAGGCCGAGCGGATCGTGATGATCGACCTGCCCCAGGTCGTCGACATCATCGGCAACCCGAAGGGCATGGACTTCCTGATGCGCGACTGCCACAACATGGCCACGTGGTTCACGAGCCGCGGGCTTGAGATCGACGAACACGAGCTGTTCGCCGACCTGCTCACGATGGTGTTCTGATCGCGCGGGATCGCATCACACCTGTGCGCGTTCGTCGGGATCGCTGTGACGGCCATGTGACCGTCTCGCCCGTACGCTGGCGTTCCGGATCGGTGGCGGACACAGGCGGTCGGGAGGGACGGATGAGGGTCCTGGTGGTCGAGGATCAGGTGCGGCTCGCCGATTCGGTGGCGCGGGTTCTGCGGCGTGAGGTTCAGGGCCTCACCCTCGGAGCGGACGACTACCTGCCGAAGCCGTTCGCCTATCCCGAGCTCGTGGCGCGCATTCGGGCGCTCGGCAGGCGTTCCCAGCCTGCCGTGCCGCCCGTCCTGGTGCACGGTGACCTGGCCCTGGATCCGGTAAGGCGGGTCGCCACCCGGGCCGGGACGCGACTGACTCTCAACCCCAAGGAACTGGCCGTCCTGGAACATCTGCTCGCCGCGCAGGGCCGGGTGGTCTCCGCCGAGGAACTTCTGGAACGGGTATGGGACCGGGCAACGGATCCGTTCACGACAACGGTCAGGGCCACCATGAACCGGCTGCGGTCGAAGCTCGGTGAGCCGCCCGTCATCGAGACCGTGGCCCGGGCCGGCTACCGGATCTGAGCTGAAAAGAGGAAGTCTCGTGGGCCTGACGTCCCACATCTCCGGCATGCGGGTCCGGCTGCGGCTCACCCTTCTGTACGGACCGCTCTTCCTGCTCTCCGGCGCCGTTCTGTTGACCATCACCTATCTTCTGGTCTCACACAGGAGGACGAACGTCGAGTCGTCCACGCTCAGCAGGTCTCCGTCCCTAGCGCCACGGCACGCGTCACGCTTCCGAGCGCTGGTGCGGGTCGGCCTGGGCGGCCGGCTCACGCACCGGCCTACCGGCCTACCAGCTCTCCGGCGGCGAGCGCCAGCGGGTGGCCATCGCCCGTGCGGTCGCGGGCGATCCGGCGCTGCTGCTCGCCGACGAGCCGACCGGAAACCTCGACTCGGTCTCCGGTGCCGGCGTGATGGAGCTGCTGCGCGAGCTGAACGAGGCGGGTACGACGATCCTGGTCATCACGCACGACCGCGAGATCGCCGACGACCTGCCGCGGCAGGTGCCGATGCGCGACGGGCAGCTGACCGTGTCACCCGGCAACACGGCGTTCGGCAAGCGGGCCACGCTGCCCGACGAGTCGGTCGCGATGATCGAACGGATCGGCCCGGTGCGGTCCGCGCGGCCCGCCTGGCACCCACCGAAGCCTTGGCGGCAACCTGACGAGCTTCTACAGTCAGCCTCACCCGGCCGCTGTCGGTCGTCCGGCGTTGCCCCCCGCTGCGCCGGCGCCTCCAGAGACGTTCAGCCAGCAGCTCTCAGCCTGCGTCGTTCCACCCCGCGGTGCTCTTCCGCCCTCTTCCGGTCGTTACTCGGAGGCCAAACCCTCCTCGCAGGCCGACCCCGGCGTCAGAGCACCGCGGCTGATGCTGTCTCCAGCCTTCCGATGGTCAGTCGCTACTGGCCCTTCCGATCATCCTCAGGTCCCTTTCAACTGCTCGGGCGAAATCAGCTGACAGCCTTGCCGAACCAGCGGGAAAGGTGGTCGTCCAGGTCATGCTGATCGTCGCCGATCCAGGCGACGTGGCCGTCGGGGCGTAGCAGGACGCTCGGAAGATCCAGTAGCGCATTCGGATCGGCGAGACAATCGACCCGATCTGACCAGTCGCCGGCGGTCAGGCGTTCGGTGCGGTCCAACAGGAGGCCGCGGCCGCGATGCAGCAGACCGTAGAGGTGGCCCTGTTGCACGTCGATGTCGCGCAGGCGGCGGCCGAGCAGGTCGGGGCCTTCTCCGAAGTCGTAGCGGATGTCGATCGCGGTGATCTTCTCGATCAGACGGCGGTTCACCTCGTCGAAGTCCATCAGTTCGGTGAGCAGCCTGCGCACGGCCTGGGGGCCCGGTTCGGTGGACAGCAGCTCCATCTGGGCGCGGGTGTTGTCCAGCACGTTCTCGGCGACCGGATGACGTTCGGCATGGTAGGTGTCCAGCAGTGTTTCCGGCGCCCAGCCACGGATCTGTGCGGCCAGTTTCCAGCCGAGGTTGAATGCGTCCTGAACGCCCAGGTTGAGGCCCTGACCGCCGGTGGGCGGGTGGATGTGCGCCGCATCGCCGGCCAGCAGCACCCGCCCCACTCGATAACGTTCGGCCAGCAGGGTGGCATCCCCGAAGCGGGACAGCCAGCGCGGGGAGTGCACCCCGAAATCGGTTCCGGCGATGGCGCGCAACTGCTGCTTGAAGTCTTCGAGGTTGGGCGGCTCCGCACGGTCACCGACTCCGGCGGCGGGGACAACGACGCTGTAGACACCTTCACCGAAGGGGCGAAGCCAGAATCGCTTGTGGGTCTCGTGGTTCTCGGCCATCCTGGCGGCGATCTCATCCCGCGGCACACCCACTTCCATCTCGCCCATCAGCGTCTCGGTCCGCGAGGGCTCGCCGAGGAAGCCGACGCCGAGCAGTTTCCGTACCGTACTGCGCCCGCCGTCACAGCCGATGAGATAGCGCGAACGCACCTGTTCACCGTTGGCCAGCTCGACGGTCACCCCCTCGTCGTCCTGCTCGAAACCGGCGACCGCGCAACCATGCCGGATCTGCGCGCCCAGGTCGGTCGCGTGTTCTTCGAGCAGATGATTGATGACCGGCTGCGGGATGCCCAGCAGATAGGCGTGTGCGGAATCCAGGTCCTTGGGTGCGGGCTTGGTGATGGCGGCGAAGAAGCCGCCGGCCGGACGCTGTCTTCCGTGTTGGAGGATACGGTCCAGCAGTCCGCGCATCGCCATCAGCTCGAGACTGCGAATATGCAGGGCGACTATGCGGACGAACGACGCCGGCTCTGTCTCCTTCTCCAGAACGAGTACCCGCACATCGTGCAGCCGCAGTTCGGCGGCCAGCATCGCACCGGTCGGCCCGCACCCGGCGATGATCACGTCGAACATGAGGGGCGCGCGATTCGCGCCGGAGGCCGGTGACCAGGGTTCGGGGACGTCGCCCACGGTGGGGTCGCGGTCGACCGTATCGTTCGACGACGGCTCAGCGGTGAACTGGGAGTGCATAGGTGTTGCCTTTCGGGAGTGCCTTGTTGGCGAGGCGCTCCCGGCGACACCTACGTCAATCGCCCAGCCGTGACGGGAAGGAGGAGCACCCACATCGATACAGCGTTCATGGGGCTCACCTCCTCGGGCGGTGTCACGGTCACCTGCAAGCTACAAGCTCGAGTATCGCCCCGTCCAATACTTTCCCAGCCGCGTGATCACGGCTTTTGGACCCAACGGGCCTGGGGGTTGCAGGGCGATCCGGCGTAGTGGTCCGGCTGACGAGCTGCGCGATGATGACGCTCAGAGAGTCACATCGCACCCGCGCCGCCGCTCGCACCAGCGCGAGCGCGGCGACGCGAGAGCGATGGCGATCATGTCAGCTTCCTGCGGTGTGGTCGAGGATCGCCGGGACAACCGTGTCCCATTGGTGCCGGGGAAAGACCTCGTGGCCGGTCTGGTCCAGGGCGATGAAACGGGCGCCGGGGATCTCCGCCGCGAGCGCGCGACCGTGGCCGATCGGGAAGAGCGGGTCTTCGGTGCCGTGCAGCACCAGCGTGGGAGCGCTGAGGAGGCCGAGCCGCTCGCGCCAGGGCTCGCCCGCGTCGATCACGTACGGGTTCGTGAGCTGCGCGGCGATGTCGGCGGAGCGGTCGACGACGCGCTCGGCCGCCGCGCGCATGCCGTCGGTGTCGAACGGGCGGGAGTGCGCGGCGAAGGGGCGTTCGGCTTCGACCAGATAGTCGATGACCGCGGCCCGGTCGGACCAGTCGGGCTCGGCGGGCTCGTTGGCGAAGAGGTCCCGGATCTCCTGCGACATCTCCGGCAGATCGGGGTGGTGGTGACCGGGACCGCCAGGCGTGGAGGAGGCGAGCGTCAGTGAGGCCACCCGGCCGGCGTGGTCGAGGGCCATGAGTTGGGCGACCGCGGCACCCTGCGACATGCCGACGAGGTGTGCGGCGGGGATCCCGAGCGCGTCGAGCAGCGCGGCGGCGTCGGAGACCAGGTCGCCGAGCCCGTACGCGGGTGACCCTGCCGGGTAGCCGGTCGAGCGGCCCGCGTCCCTGCTGTCATACCGGATCACCTGCCGACCGCCGGCCACCAGCCGGCCGACGAACGCCTCATCCCACGCCAGCAAGGAGTGGCCCGCTCCATGGATCAGCAGGACGGCCGGATCGGCCGGGTCGCCGAACGACTCCACGCACAGATCCACGCCGTTGGCCTTGACAATCCGCTCACTGGTCGACATCGCTTACCTCCAGATAGATACATGAAAGGGATTTCGTGCGCTTCTGTGCGTGACTCGAACGCGCCATTCCTGCGGGAGAGGAATGGTTATGACCTGTTATTCGGCTGTCTTGGCCCGGGTGAGCCTTGCCGCATCGGTGGGAAGGACGTCGTATGCCGGAGCGGAGGTACGGCGACGCAGTGCCGGGGCGACTGCCCGCTGCGCGGTGAACAGCGCGAGCCCGGTCGCCGAGCATGCCGCCCACAACGCGGTTCGTCCAGCGTGGTCGAGCAGCGCGGTACCAAGGAGTGGTCCCAGCACGGCGCCTAGGCTCCACGTGGCTGAGGCGACACCCATGTATCGGCCGCGTAGGTCGGCCGGCGCGAGGTTGGCAAAGGTGGCGCCGAACATGACGGAGACGCCGATCTGGCCCAGTGTCCATACCGATATCGCCCCGGCATGGCCGGCTCCGTTGTGCACGACAGCGCCGAGTCCGCCGCCGACGCCGACCAGCAGCATCGAAACCGCCAGAACCGAGGCCGTGTCGCGACCGTCGAGCAGCCGTACCGCAATCGGTTGGACGACGACGATCACGATCCCGTTCAGGGCGAGCACCGCAGCGTACATCCCCGGGCCGTAACCGTCGCCGGCCATGATGAGCGGGAGAGTCGAGAACGACTGTAGGAACGTGGTGAAGTAGACGACGTGGATCGCCACCATGGCGAGCATCAGCGGATCGCGCAGGAGGGCTGGTAGCAGTGCCTGCCGGGTCGCTTTCGGTATCGACGGACGAGTCTCGGGGACGTGCCGCCACACGATCAGCGCCGCCAGAACCGAGGCCCCTGCATTGATCCAGAACAGGATGCCGTACCCCTGCTGGGCCAGGGCCCCAGCGGCCACTGTCGAGACCGTGAAGCCGAGATTGGCCGCCCAGAAGAGCAGACCAAAGGCACGGACCCGCTCCTGCGCAGGCAGGTCCGCCACGGCAGCCGATCCCACCGGGCGGAAGAGCTCCGCCATCAGCCCGACCCCGAGGGCCGCCGCACAGATCGCCGGCAACGTTTCCGCCGAGCCGAGCGCGACCAGCGCGACGGCCGTGCCCAGGAATCCGAGCAGCATGGTGTGGCGGCGACCGATGCGGTCGCCCAGCCAGCCGCCCAACAGCTGCGATCCGATGTCTCCGACGCCGACCGCCGCGACCACCGCCCCGGCCGTTGTCGGCGCGAGTCCCCGCTCCTGGGTCAGATAGAGCACCAGGAACGACCGCGCCACCCCTCCGGCCCGACTCACGAAGTGAGTCGCCGTGAGCGCCCACACCAGGCTCGATCGTCTCAGCCTCACCTGAGGCCGTCGGGGCTCGATCGCCAGCGTGATGGGTGCCTGCGTGCCGTGGGTCGTCATGTCCACGACGTTAGATCCGCGTTCACATCGAGAAAAGCGATTGTTTTCGATCAAGGCGATCGCTATCAGCTATACTTCACTCGTGGTCGATGTGGAACTGCGGCACCTGGCGACGATGGCGGCCATCGTCGAAGAGGGCACGTTCGGGCGGGCGGGCGCGCGGCTCGGGTACACACAATCGACGATCAGTCAGCAGATCGCCGCGCTGGAGAAGTCCGTCGGCGGCCCGGTGTTCGAGCGGCCGGGCGGTCCGAGGCCGGTACGGATCACGCCGCTCGGCGCCGTGGTCCTCGAACATGGACGTGACCTGCTGGCCAAGGCCGAGGCGCTGGCCGATGCCGTCGAGCGGTTCAAGGCCGGCGACGGTCGGATCGACATAGGCACGTTCCAGAGCGTGTCCAACGTGATCCTGCCGTCAGTCGTGCGTCGACTGCGTGACGAGCACCCCGGTTGCGAGATCAGGCTCTCCGAGGTACCCGAGGATCCACAGATGGGCGACCTGGACCTGCTGTTCTACGACCGGCAGGTCGACGGCGACGTCGAGCACGTCAGGCTGCTCGACGATCCCTACCTGCTGGTGACCCGGCCGGGCGACTTTCCCGACGGCCCGGTACCTCTGAAGCGGCTCGATGACAGACCGATGGTGGGCTGCCACCCAACATGCGACCAGGCGTGGATGGAGCGGGCGCTCATCGATGCCGGTGCTCGACCGCGGATCGTCTTCCGCTCCCCAGGTAACGAGACGATCTTGTCGATGGTGCGAGCCGGGCTGGGATGGGCGGTGTTGCCGCGGCTCGCCCTCCACGGATCCGACGCCCGGTCCGACGACCGGCTCAGCGTCCACGAATTGCGGCCGACACCGACGCGCGGGATCTACCTCCACTGGCCGGCCACCTCTTCCCAGTCCCCGTTGGCCCTACAGGCGATCAAGATCGCGACCGAGATCGCAGCGGAGGTTTCGGCTGACCTGACCGAGCGGCCCCGGCCGCGCACAGCGGACCATAGCTAGCCAAGTATTCGCTGGGCAGAGACAAGGTCGTCGGGCTCGTCGCTTGCTATCGAGCCTCCTGAAGGTGTTGGTGTGTGCCAGGGAATGAGTCATTCCCTGGCACACACCGGTCGATCGCATGGCGGTTGGCGGTGGGTCATCCAGGCGCTGGGGTTGGACGGCCCACCGTCGGGCCTCCATCCTCGCAACGTCGGGCCGGTTGCTCAGTGGCCGGGTTCTTCCGGTGCCTTGCGGGGCATCAGAGCGACGATCGGAAGGCTGAGGGCGGTGACGGCCAGAACGACGATGAGGCTGACTTTCATCGCCTGGTCCAATCCGGAGTTTGCGGCCTGGAAGAAGATCGAGGCAACCGCGGCCGAGCCGATCGCTGAAGCGAGTTGCTGGATCGAGCTGAGCGAGCCGCTGGCACTTCCGGCCTCCTCAGGGCTCGCGTCACCGAGAGCGACGGTAGGGATCGTGGCGAAGCACAGGCCGACGCCGATGCCGGTGACGAACAACGCCGGGGCCAGCGCCCAGAGACCGAGGTTCGTCCCGGAGTGATCGACGAGGGCCAGGACCCAACCGCAACCGGCGAGCATGACGGCGAGGCCGAGGAAGACAAGGGTGCGGCCGAGCTTGGCGACCAGTCCACCCATGGCGGCGAACCCCGCGGCGATGAGTCCCAGGGTGAGCGGTACCAGGCCGAGCGAGGTGTCCCGCGGGCTGGCGTGCAGCCCCTCCTGCAGGAACAGCGACAGCACGAAGATCAGGCCGGTGCCGGCGGCGAAGACGGACAGGCCCACGAGCATTCCGGAGGTGAAACCCCGGTTCTGCAACAGCGTGGGCGTGATGAGCGGGTGGGTTGCGGTGCGCTGACGGTAGGCGAAGGCAGCGAAGAACAGCAGGCCGGCGAGGATCGAGGCGGCGGGGACGGCGCTCCAGCCGTTGGTCGAGCCCTCGATCAGGCCGTACAGCAGCCCGATCATGGTCACGGCCAGCAGGCCGAGCCCCACCCGTCGACGTCGGTGGACCGGTCGCCGTCGTCGTCACGCGGCAGGAGCTTGGCGGCCATGACCAGCCCGATGCCGCCAAGGACGAGGTTCGCGAGGAAGATCGGGCGCCAGGACAGACCGAACAGGTCGGCGCTGATGATGAATCCGGCCAGGACCGGGCCGCCGACGCTGGAGACTCCGAGAACCGGGCCGAACAGCCCGAACGCCTTGGCGAGCATGTCGCGGTCGAACGCCTTCATCATGATCGCCATCCCCTGCGGTATGAGCAGGGCCCCGAACGCTCCCTGAGCAACCCGGGCGGCGATGAGCAGGGTCGGGTCGGGTGAGAGCCCGGCGACCGCCGAGGCCAGGGTGAATCCGCCGATGCCGATCAGGAAGAGCCTGCGTTGGCCGAACTTGTCGCCCAGCCGTCCGCCGACCACGAGCAGGACGCCCATGGCGAGCATGTACGCCGTTCCCAACCACTTGATCAGACCCTCACCGCCGTGGAGATCGCGGGCGATGGTGGGGGCGGCGATGTTCGTGATGGTCGCGTCGATGACGTCGAGGGCGTCGGCAAGCAAAACCAACCCCAGGATTGCCCACATCCGGCGACTGGAGCGGTGTGTAACGACTGTGCTTGGCTCCGTCAAGGCAGTCATGAGGAACGTCCTTCCCTTACCCCGTGGCGCCCCTTCTGGGCGGCCTCTCACCTCCACTACGAACGCCCCTGGCGCGATCCGACACCGCCGCACAATTTCGTTGAGATCTTCTGCCGCGTGTGTCGTTGGCAAGCCGGCCGCAGTGATGCGAAGGCGCCCATGCACGCTTCGACGCCGAACCGGAAAGGGCCGGCCGGCACGGTGCCTCCCGTATGACGCGCGGACGTTACTGCAATTGGTCGCGGCGACGGGCCAGGTAGGCGGTCTCGGCGGTGTTGCCGGCCAGCTCGATGGCCCGGTCGTAGGCCGCGCGTGACTGCTGACTCCGGCCCAACCGGCGCAGCAGGTCGGCGCGGGTGGCGTGGTAGGCGTGATAGCCGGCCAACGCCTCGGCGAGGCGGTCGACGATGGGCAGTGCCACCTCCGGCCCGTCGAGCTCGGCGACCGCGACGGCCCGGTTGAGGACGATGATCGGCGAGGGATCGAGGCGAACGAGCTGGTCGTAGAGGGCGACGACTTGCGACCAGTCGGTGTCGCGGATGTCGCGGGCGGAGGTGTGCACCGCGTTGATCGCGGCGAGGATCTGGTAGCGGCCCGGAGCCACCCCGGCGGCGGCAGCGGCGAGGCGCTCGCGCACCAGCCGGTGGCCTTCGGCGATCAGTTCCTCGTCCCAGGCCCCACGGTCCTGCTCGTCGAGGGCGACCAGTTCGCCGCCGGCCGAGACCCGGGCGGTGCGGCGGGCCTCGCTGAGCAGCATCAGCGCCAGCAGCCCGGCCACCTCACCGTCGGCCGGCAGGAGCGCGCGGATCAGGCGGGTGAGCCGGATCGCCTCGGTGGTCAGGTCATGCCGTACCGGATCGGTATCGGGGCCGCTGGCAAGATAGCCCTCGTTGAACACCAGGAACAGGACGGCCAGGACGCCGGTGACGCGTGCCGGGAGATCTTCGGCGGACGGCATCCGGTAGGGGATGCGTGCCGCCTTGATCTTGGCCTTCGCACGGGTGATCCGCTGCCCCATGGCACTCTCGGCCACCAGGAAGGCGCGGGCGATCTCGGGCACGGTCAGACCGCCGACCATGCGCAGCGTCAGCGCCACACGGCTCTGCATCGCCAGCGCCGGGTGACAGCAGGTGAAGATCAGCCGGAGCCGGTCGTCGTCGATGGCGCCGGACGGCTCGGGCGGGGCGTCGTCGTACACCATCTGAGCCTCCCTGTGCTTGTCCTCGCGCTTGTTCTCACGGCGGATCCGGTCGATGGCCTTGCGGTTGGCTGTGGTGGTCAGCCAGGCGCCGGGGTTGGGCGGCACGCCGTCGGCCGGCCACCGCCGCACGGCGGTCGCGAACGCCTCGGCGGCCGCTTCCTCGGCGATGTCGAGGTCACCGAAGCGCCTGGTCAGGGCCGCTACCACCCGCGCCCACTCGTCGTGGTGGGCCCGGGTGATCGCCTCCTCGGCGTCGCTCACTGGAATGGCCGCACCTCGATCTTCCGATCGCAGACCTTCGACGCCTCGGCGGCGAGCTTGAGCACCACGTCCAGATCGGGGGCCTCCCACACCCAGATGCCGGCGAGGTACTCCTTCGACTCCACGAAGGGCCCGTCGCTGAACACCGCCTGCTCGCCACGGTTGTCGATGACCGTGGCCGCGTCGGTGTCCGCGAGACCGCCGGCGAAGACCCAGTAGCCCTCGGCGACCAGTCGTTGGTTGAACGCGCTGATCGCGGGCCGCCTGTCCGTGCTGCCGGGATCGCTCTTGTCATCGATCACAGAGACCAGGTACTGCATCTGAAGATCATCTCCCGTGGTGTGGACATCGTGGTTCGGTGGTCAGAGACTTCAGGCCGCCGCATACCTCGGGCGCCCGGCCGGCCGGTAGGCCTGGATCGTCACGCCCTTCGAGTCGACCCGCGACTCGACCAGGTCCAGTGCGAGATCCGGACCGGTCGCCGGGAACAGTCTCGCTCCCTGGCCGAGGATCACCGGGACCACGATCAGAATCATCTCGTCGACGAGATCGTTCTCCAGCAGCCATCGGGTCAGGACGCCACTGCCGTGTACCTGCAGTTCACCCCCGGGCTCGGCCTTCAACTCGCTGATGGCCGTCGCGAGGTCACCACGCAGAACGGTCGTGTCCTCCCAGCGCGGCGCGGTGAGCGTGGTCGAGGCAACGTACTTGGGGGCGTCGTTCAAGGCCACGCCGATGGGATGCGCGCGCATCTGGTCGATCGATCCCCAGGAGCCGGCGAACAACTCGTAGGTGCGCCGGCCGAACAGGAACGCCTCGGCGCGCTGGTAGGTCTGCGTGATGAACGTCCTGGTCTCGTCGTCACCCGCCCCCGGGGCCCATCCGCCGCGCTCGAATCCGTTCCTGCGGTCCTCGTCCGACGCACCGCCGTTTCCCTGCATCACTCCATCGATGGTGACCTGAGTCACGGTCGTCAGTTTCATGATCGTGATTCCTTCGCCTTGGCGCCGCCTCCTGTGGACGACCTCACCCCTGCCACGAACGCCACCACCCCGATCCGACACCTTCTCCCGGACTTCTTTGAAGGATTTTCCAGGGACGCCGGTCGTCAATCGATCCGACAACACGACAGTGTCGCGGCGGCCGCGCTCCGACTCCTATGGTCGTCGGGCATGGCGGCTGGGTCGCTGGAGCCGCTGACCCGCATCAAGGTCAACCGGGGCAACGTGGTCACGCACTGGCCTGACCACTGTGGTACCCGGCTATGCGCGGCCCTCGCGCTGTGGGCTATTGCTCCCGGGCCGGACGGAGTACCTGGCGTACGGCGCCGCGCAGCCAGTGATGGGCCCCGTCGGCGGTGTGGCGAGGGTGCCAGGCCATGCCGATCGTCAGCGGTGGTAGCAGAAGCGGGACGTCCAGCAGGCGTAGTCCCAGTTCGTGCGCCGTGTCGCTGAGTGGTGAAGGGGGCGTCGAGGCCCGGGTCTGGGCTGTTCACCAGCATAATTCTGTTTCAGGTGATGATTGGATGCTGAAGTTCCCATTGTGGCAATGCGCGGGTCACCGACATCTGGGTATGGGAGGCCGACGACCATGACGTCTACCGGCAGCTGATCGACGCGCTGCGCGAAACTCCCTTCTGGGACCGCTACTTCACCGTTGTGGACCTGCTCGTGGGCACCGAGAACGGCTACGCCCGCACCTACGACCTGGAACCGGTGGCCACCCTCGCCACCTGACGCTCCGTCCTGACCACCCGGTGCCGCCACGCCGGGCGAAAGCACCGGGTGGCAACTCATCCGAGCAGATGACGAGTCGCCCGCGTCGCCGCTCGCCAGCGGATCCGCCGACAAGGCCGAGGCAGGAGCGGGCCGGCCACCCGATCCGGCTCAGAACCCGGCCTATTCTGCAGGCTCCATCGGGCCGTCGCGGAGCACGCCTCGCACCTGATCCAGCGACACCGTTTCCGGCGGGAACTCCGCTAGCCACCAGGTGGCGCCCGCCTTGGCGTAGAGCGTCAGATCGGCGCTGGACGGAAGGGCGACGGCGATGTCGTACGGGGCCGTCTTCTCTTGGCGGAGATCATTGATGGCGGCGACCACGGCGGCGAGCTCGTCCGGGTGTTCGAGATTGACCGGAAAGAAGCCGTCATGCCGGGCGGCCCGGCGCAACGGCTTGAGGTTGCCGGGAAATCCCGCCGCCCACACCGGCACGCCGGGCCGCTGAACCGGTCGGGGAAGGAAGGAGACGCCGTCGACAAAGTAGTGCGGGCTGTGGTGGTGCACCGGGCCGCCGGACCACGCAGCGGTGAGGATCTCCAGTGACTCGTCGAGCATCTGCCCCCGCTCCCGGTCATCGAGTTCCTCTCCGGTCGCGCGAAGCTCGCCGGCGAAACGGTCGCTGCCGAGACCGACGCCGAGGGTGAGTCGGCCACCGCTGAGCCGGTCCAGCGTCGCGGTCTCCTTGGCGACCTTGGCCGGCCTGCGACGGGCAAGGGGTGTGACCATGGGACCGAGCCGAAGGTTCTCGGTGACGGTGGCGATCGCGGCCAGCGTGATCCACGGGTCGGCCGCCTGCCGGACGGGCTTCCGCCAGCGCAGGTGGTCCCATACGAACATGCCGTGCCAGCCGGCCTCCTCCGCCTCGGCGGCCAGGCGTGCGACCACCGCAGGCTCGGCGAGTTCGTCAAAGATCGGCAGCCAGAGCGCCGAACGCAACCGGGTCATGGTCGGCCGCCTCCGGTGTGCTGGACCGGAACCGAAACGAACGCTTCCCACAAAGGTCTCGACGAGGGCTTCACCGTGGAGAGGTCATCGATCATGAAAGTCACGCTAGGCCAAGCAGCTCGTCACCAAAAGCAATGATTTACGATCAACTCAATCATGGTTGGCGATGTCCACCACGATGATGGGTTCTTGCTTGACGGCAAGCTGTGGCATCTCACCACGCTAGCCTCGCGCGCTGACGAGGACTCGTTCGGACGGACGGCCGCGCGGCTTCACCCACTCGACGTAATCGCCGGAGGGCCTTCGAAGAGACGGTCAGCGGCAAGCCGGATACTGACCACCGGTTCGGCGCCAGAGCCGGACACTCCGATCAACCCGGGGCAGCCGGGAAGGCGAGGCCGTCGAAGATGCCCATCGCCTGGTCGACGTGACCGGCCGCGATCTTGCTTTGGTTGCGGCGGGACCAGTAGCCGACGGTGGTGGCGGGATTGGCGTGGTCAGCGAACTCTTGGACATCGGCGAGAGGGATTCCTCGGTCGAGCATGTGGGTGATGCGCGAGGCACGCCAGACATGCGGGGTCAGGTCGCGGCCGGGAAGGACGCCCGCGGCACGGCCCAGCCGGGTGCTGATCCGGTCGATGTCGTGGCGGTCGAGCCGGTCGCCCTTGTCGTCCAGCAGCAGCGGTCCGCCGGTGCGGGCACCGATGTGCCGGCGCAGCAGCCGCGCACAGGGCTCCGGGAGCGGCAGCGCACGCTGTTTGTCTCCCTTGCGGGTCACGGTGAGCCAGTAGCGGCCACCGTCGTCGACCAGGTCGGACACGTCGGCGGCGGACAGTTCGGTGACGCGGCCGGCCAGGCTGTACAGCAGCATCACCACCAGTAGGTCCAGCCCGTCGGTCGCGCAGGCAGCCACCATGCGGACCTCCTCTGCCTCCAGCACGGGGGTGGACGTGGCGCTGTTGCCGGAGTCGATCCGCGGACGGTCGTCTTCGGTGACCGGATTGCGTGGTGGAGGGTCCAGATGTCCGGCGGCGTAGTTATGCAGGGACGACAGGCAGGCCACGTAGCGGCCGATACTGCGCTTGGCGAGACCCGCGCGTTCCTGGCGCAGCCGCCACATCCTCACGTGCTCGCGGGTCAGGCAACCCACGGAGAATGCCTCGTGGCCCAGTTCGCGGGCTAGCGGGGCCCAGATTCGGCGCAGGTCGTCGGCATAGTTGCGTTTGGTGGCCACCGAGCTGCGGCGGGTGCTGCTCAGCCAGTCCAGGACCAGAGCGAAGGTCTGCGGGGTACATGCCTCGGCCAGCAGCTCGATCCGGCGGCGGTAGATCCTTCGCCCGCCGAACCGCGCGACCTGCACCTGGCCGAGGTCGGCGTCCAGTTTCGCCAACGCGTCGGCGGCCAGCGGCGTGGCCGGACGGGCCAACGGCCCCGCTGGTCGAGCGCCTTCTACCGGCAAGCCACTCGGACGAGGCGGCCCCGGCGGGGGAGTAGCTCCGGCAACCGGGCTGATTCTGGTGCTGTTCCCAGGGCGAGGACGCAGGATGCTGCCCTGCAGCACGTGGTCCGGGTCCTCGGTCGATGGTCCGCTGCTGTCGTCGGTGGTCACGCCTTTGAACCGTCCACTGAGCGAGCCGATTCCGGCCGCTGTCGACCGCGGCGTCCAGACCGCAGGGCGACAACGCGGGGACGGTCCAACAAGCGGGCGGCCGCCGAAGCGCCCCAATCCGCGTCGGCGACTGCGCCGGATACCCGGGTCCGCGTAGTCGGCGTCGGCGCAGGGCGTCGCTGCGCATCTCTCGTCTCGATGGACCTGAGCGAGGAGCTTCCGTCCGCCCGCACCGAGTCCAGTGAGTCGGCATCAGGCTCGCTGAGCCGAGCTGGAGCTCCGCCAGAGAAGTTGATCACGAGCGACACCCTACCGCATAACTGAGATTATGCGCTGCTAACTTTTTCTGATCAGAAAATATCGCAGCGAGTTTCGATTGTCTGTGACAAGAAAAGCTGCCATGCTCTCGACATGGTTGATCACGATGACCGGCGCGGAGTTGACGAGGGGCAGTGGTCCACGGAGGCCACGCCGTCCTTGGGGAAGTCGTCGGCTGCGTTGACCAACGGCTCAGCCGCCGCACCGGCCGGAGCCTGGGCGTCTGAGACTCCTGGGGACCCGAGTGAAGAACTGAGTGGAGGCCGGAGACCACCGCGGGGTGCCGACCCGGCGGCACCGTGGGGCCGGTGCAAGCACTGCGACACCCCCCTGCCCCGGCCGCCCAAGGCCCGCGGCCGGCGTCCCGAGTACTGCCCGCCCGAGCACGGCCCCGGCGGGCAGGTGGTCAAGGACTGCCAGGCCGAAGCGCATGCCGCGGGCCGCAGCCCGGCCGCCGCCGCGGTCAAGGAACCTCTGGCAGCGCTGCGTGCGGTGCTGACCGGGCTGGCCGCCGACGCTCGCGACCGCGCCGCTCGCGAGATCGCCGCCGCGGACAGGATCGATCAGATCATCGCGACGGTGGTGGACCGCAACACCATCCTGGAACAGCAGGCCGCCCAAGCACAGGCTGACGCCCGCCAAGCCGACGCTGCCCGGCGTCGCGCCGAACAAGGCCAGGACGCCGCCCAGGTCGCCGCCGACGCGGCCGCCGACGCACGGCACCGGGCCGAGGAACGCGCCTTGGCCGCCGAAGAGATAGCACGCGCCGCTCGCGATACCGCCCAGGTCCAGGCAGAGGCCCGCCAGGCCACCGAAACCGCTGCTCAAGCCGCGGCTGAGCACGCCCAACAGCACCTGGACGCCGCCCACGACCGGCTACGCGCCGCCGATGAGACCCTCCAGCAGACCCGCTCCGAACTACAGAACGCCCTGGACGAATCCCGGCAGGCTCATGACCGCACCCGCGCCGAACTGGACCAGCAGACCGGCCGGCTTACCGAGACCCGCGCCCGGCTCACCGCCACCGGTCAGGAACTCACCACCGCCCAGGACGAACTGACCCGGCTGAGAACCGCGCTGGCCTCTGCCGAACAAGCCGTCCAAACCGCCACAACGCGAGCCGAGGACGCCGAAGGACTACTCGCTCAGGAACGTGACGCCGCCGCGCAGGCCCTCACCGCCGCACAACAAGAACGCGACGCCGCTCGCGAGGTGCAGCTCACCCAGACCGTCCGACTACAGACCCAACTCGAGGCTGCCGTTGCCGAACGCGACGCCGCCCGCATCGACGCCGCAGCCCACCTGGAACGCGCGCTACGGGCTGAGCAAACCCAGCCCACGCGTAGTGAATCGACCCAGGATGCGGGGCCGGCATCGTCCTAGACGGCCTCCTTCGCAGCGTCTGCGCGCGGTCCTCCGATTAGGCACGGTGCAGCCCCTCCACCACCGGACGCTGCCAGGGCAGACTGCTGGTCTCCGCCAGCCAACGCGCTCTAGCCGACCAACGCCTCTTGAAGACCGTCCTCATCGCAACCGCGCATCTCTACGGGCCGCGACTCACGTGGGTTCCACTTATGAGGGACCCTCACAGCCTGGCAGCTCAGCGACCACGTAGCCGGTTGCTTTGGCTGAGGGTGGTAAGTGCTCTATTCAAGGCGTGCTCGCTCCTGCGAGATGAGATGAACGCCTACCGCTTGGCCTTGCCATGCCGCGGTCCGAGCCAACTGCAACCGACCTGTCACACGGGAGACGCCAGCGTATGAACGCACCACCCTCGCCATCCACAGCCGAGCAGGCCAACGGATCATCCGTCCAGATCGGCGTTCTCGTTCCGCTGTCCCGGCCCGGCTGGGTCGAGGCTGGTCACCACCTGCTCGCTGGACTCGAATTGGCCGCTCGCGAAGTCAATGGCGCCGGCGGGATCGTCGGAAGACCACTCGAACTGGTGATCCGAGACACCGCAGCTGATCCGCAGAAGGCTGCGGCGGCCGTGGATGAACTGGCCGGCCTCGGCGTGGCTGCCCTTGCGGGGGAGTATCACAGCGTTGTCGCTCGCGCCGCTGCCAGCAGGGCCGACGCGCTCGGCCTGCCCTTCCTCTGCTCATCTGCGGTTCTCGACGCGCTCACCGAACAGCCAACGGAATGGGTCGCGCGTCTCGCACCGGCACAGTCCCACGGCTGGCAGATCTACGCTGACTCCCTCCTCAGCGCGGGCCACCGTCGGATCGCCGTGGCGGCCGAATCAAGTGTCTACTGGACATCCGGTACTCGCATACTGCGGGACTACCTCGCTCCACGCGGCGGTACCGTCATCGAACTCGATATGCATGCGCTCACCCCCACCGATGTGTGCGACGAACTCGTCGGCAATCGCGCGACGGCCCTCCTTCTACTGGTCGGCCACCCTGAGCCGGCAGTGCCGATCGTCAGATCCGTCCGCCGCGACCAGCGCCTCGCCGAGATCATGATCGGTGCTCCGGCCGGGCAACCGGAGTTCGCCGGATGGACGACGTTGCTCGGCGACGACAGCACCGCGATCCCGTTCTTGCGCTATTTGCCCGAGCGCCTCAGCCCGCTTGGAGCACGAGTCGAGACCGCTCTTTGCGAGCGGCTGGCCGAACCGCCTTCCTTCGTCGCCTTTGAGGGCTACGACACCGTCGCCGTCCTCGCCGAGGTGCTGCGTTCCTCTGGCGCAGACAGGGCACGCATTGCCGAATCCTGGCCGCGTGTCGCGGTCGAAGGCACCCGGGGCCAGATTCAGTTCTCCCGCACACCAGGCATCAGCGTTTGGCAATGGGCTTGGCCGCCAATCCACGTTGTTGATCGAGATCCGGCGCAACCCGATCGCTTTCGGGTTCTCCACACTGGCTGAGAGCACGGGTCCGGAGGTCCGAATCTGCCCGAACTCGCCTGGGACCTGTCGGCTGAGCTGACCTTCGGGCCACGCTGCTGGCACCGGTCACCAGCGCGGGACAGGTTCCCGCGCACCGACCGGTGCCGTCGAGCACCAGATCCGCGCCGCCTGCGAACAGCTGAAGCAGGCCCCGGCGCGGCAGTTGTTGACCAGAAGACCGTGCTGCCGCGCCGGTGACGCCTCGTGGTTGGCCTGGAGTCCCAGCTCAGACACCAGCAGCAAACTAGCCGAAGATCACGTGCTCGCCGCTGTGGCGGCCTGTTCGTCGTGTTCTCGCAGCATCCGCATGACGGTGGCGGGCGAGGGGTGCTGGCCCCTCTTCGCGCCGGTGGTGATGACGAGGCGCTTGGCGATGCGCGCAGGCTCATCTCCTGGTCGCGTAGGTGGAGGGCCATGGACAGCATGTCGTCGTCGGTGACCCCGGCGCCGCCGCTGGTCTTCAGTTCCTCGGCGAGCATGGCGAGTTCGATGCCGCGGCCGAGCCGCTCGTGTTCGTGGACGACGAGGGTGACGGCGACGCCGGAGGAGCGGATCTCTGAGGCGAGCTTGACGGCGGGCTCCGGCTCGGGTCGCTTGGTGGCGCGGGTGGAGATCTTCTCCGAGAAGACCCGGGTCACCCGGCCTCGGTCAGGGAGTCGAGTTGTGCGTCGAGGGACTGCCGGGCGGTCGATGCGCGGGCGTAGCCGAGGCGGACGTGTCCGACCGGTTCGGCGCCGGCGCTCACCGGCCAGGGCAGCTCGGTTCACGCCGAGCCCGGCTTACGTAGGGCGGGGGTCGGCACGCTCAGGGTCTTGGCGAGTTGGGGTACCAGGCGGAAGCGGGCGGTGTGGTGCTGGATGGCCACCTTGCCCTTGCCGGTCCGGCACGGGGAGCCCGCGGGGGCGGCGCAGGCGGACATCGGGCAGTCGTGCGATTCCACACGCTTGAAGTCGTCGCACAGCCCCGGACTGTTTCATGAGGGCGTTTCAGACGTCCAGCCGTTTGCAACAACTCATGAAACACGATCGCCGCAGGTGGACCGCCGAGTGATCGCCTGTTTCACGAGCGGTCGCAAGCCGTCGAGTGTTCGCGCCGGAGCTCCGCTCCGAACCTTGAGACCCCCTTCGCTCCCACGGTGCTCCGGGGCCCCTGTCGTGCGCGGCATGGCGCGATCACGATCAGCCTTACGTCAGCATTCCAGGCCCTGGGGCATTAATAGATAGGAAGTTTATATAAGTTTTTGATAGAATTGAGGTATGTCCTTGATCGAGTCGCCTGCTGGCCTGGAGGCTAAAGCGCTGGACCTCGCCTTGGAGCAGTTCACGGCGGTGTTCATTCGCCTGGCGTCGGTGGAGCAGATGAGCTTTACCACCCTGGGTGTCCTGCACACTCTGGCGGGCAGCGGGCCGATGCGGCTGTCTGAGTTGACGGCGAGCGAGCGGGTCACACAACCGGCGATGACGCAGCTCGTCACCCGGCTGGAGCGGGACGGCCTGGCTGTGCGGTCCCCGGATCCCTCGGACGGCCGGGCGGTGCTGGTGCAGCTCACACCCGCCGGTGCCAAGGTGGTCGAGTCGCGGCGAAAGGAACGCATCGATCGCCTGGCCACCCTGACCGGCCAGCTCGACCCGCATCACCAGCAGGCACTCGCTTCGTCGCTGCCCGCGCTCCTTGAAATGGCCCGGCTCGCCGCCCAACCGCCCAACGGGCCGACGGCACCGCTTCCTCCACCCAGTAAGGAACCACGCCATGACCACCCTGCAGGACTTTCCCCTGGAGCCCACTCCGATCCACGTGTCCGACGAGGTCCTCGATGACCTGCGTGCCCGTCTCACGCTGACCCGTCCGCCGCTGGATGAGGGGAATGGGGACTGGTTCTATGGCGTCCCGGACAGCTATCTCCGTGAGCTGGTCGCCTACTGGCAGGACGGCTACGACTGGCGCAAGGCCGAGGCCGCCATCAACGCCTACGAGCACTACCAGGTGGGCGTCGCCGGTGTCCCGGTGCACTTCATGCGCAAGCCCGGCCGCGGCCCTCGCCCGATCCCGTTGATCCTCACCCACGGCTGGCCGTGGACGTTCTGGCACTGGTCGAAGGTGATCGACCCGCTCGCTGACCCGGCCGCGTTCGGCGGCGACCCCGCCGACGCGTTCGACGTCATCGTGCCGTCCCTGCCCGGCTTCGGTTTCCCCGGACCGCTCACCGGCTTTCCCGACGTCAACTTCTGGAAGATCGCCGACCTCTGGCACACCCTGATGACCGAGACCCTGGGATACGAGAAGTACGCCGCCGGGGGCTGCGACATCGGCGGGCTCGTCTCCAGCCAGCTCGGCCACAAGTACGCCGACGAGCTGTATGGCATCCACATCGCCTCCGGGCTGCCGCTCAACTTCTTCACCGGCCCCCGCGCCTGGGACCTCGCCCAGGGCCGGCCCCTCACCGACGACCAGCCCGCCGAGGTCCGCGCCCGCATCATCGAGCGGGACCGCCGCTCGGCGTCCCACCTCGCCGTGCACATGCTCGACGGCGCCACCCTGGCCCACGGGCTCAGCGACTCACCCGCCGGGCTACTCGCCTGGCTGCTGGAGCGCTGGAACGCCTGGAGCGACAACGGCGGCGACCTCGAGTCCGTCTTCACCAAGGACGACATGCTGACCCACGCCACGATCTACTGGGCGAACAACTCCATCGCCACGTCGATTCGCTACTACGCCAACGCCAACCGCTACCCCTGGACCCCCGCCCACGACCGCACCCCGGTCGTACAGGCTCCGGTCGGCCTCACCTTCGTCACCTACGAGAACCCGCCCGGCATCCACACCGCCGACGAGCGCGTCCGCGCGTTCAAGTCCAGCCCGCAAGCCGATTGGTGCAACCACGTCAACGTCAATGCTCACGACCACGGCGGCCACTTCATCCCCTGGGAGAACCCCGACGCTTGGGTGAGCGACCTGCGCCGCACCTTCCACGGCCGCAGGTCCTGAACGACCCGGCGCGCTCGTCGGGCTTGTCGACGGCGGCGTCGCCAGCTTGGAGAGGATGCCTTCCTTGCCGCGGACCTTCTTCAGCTCGGCGGTGGGCTGCTTCTCCACCCGCCGCTCGGCACGGGAGTTGATCTTGTGGACCAAGGCGACCAGCAAGTCCACCAGGGCGTCGGTGATCTCCGCCTGACGTGAGGAGCACGGCGCCGCGAGCAGGGTGATCCGTACGTCCTCCGCCGTGTCGCGGAAGTCCGAGGGGTACATCTTGATCGCCCGCGCTCGCCAGGCAGCCACCAGCTTCTCCGCGCAGTCCGCGAACAGCCCATCGGGCAACCCCAGCTTGCGCACGTCATTGAGCTTGGCGATCTCCGTCAGCAGGGAGTCCAGGCCCACTGCACCCGGGTCCGCGCTTCAGGGTGGCCAGCAGGGCGGTGCTCATCTCATTGTCCTCGGCCACCAGGGACAGCAGCCGGGCCGTGCCCGCCTCACCCAGGCGTCCGATGGTGCGGGCAAAGAACGTCTTCTCCCACGTGCCCCGGGCCGCGACGAGGACCTTCTCGACTCGGGTCCGGCCCGGCGGCTCGATCTCCCGGGCCCGGCACTCCACCAGCAGTGCCTCGCGCTGCCGGTCCTCCACCAGCTCGACCGGACAGACCTCCGCGGCCAACCACTCGGCCAGTGCCTTCTCGTCCGCGACCGTCGACGGCCGGAACCCCAGGGCCTCGCGGATCTGCTTGCGGTGGTGCTCGGCAGTCCGGCCGACCAGCGTGTACTTCGCGAAGTCGGTCGCCGGGACCTTCACGAGCTCGGCGACATACTCCACCGCGGCCGGCGGTACCTCTTCCAGCACATCGGGAAACCGGCCCTCCAGCTCGAAGAACTTCAGCGCCAGACCGAGCCGAGCCGCGTCGCTCCGCTCTTGTTCGCCACCAGGTCCCAGTTGCCGCCTACCAGCGTCCAGTTCGCCAGCAGCTCCTTTGACGACCACTCCTGCCATACGCCCGCCCCCTTGGCCTCGATCACTCGATCACTCGATCAGACCAACGAGGAGGCCCAGGACAGGGAAACGGGGCTCGTCCAGCTACCCGCGGCCTACTTTGCGGCTGGTGTCTGAGCTAGGACACCAGGGCCTGGTTGCGGCGCCCCGCGGGAGAATTCTCCTGGGCCCGGTGACGGACTTCCGAGTGGACACAGTGCTCCGGGATTCTCCGCGAGGAAACACTTGGCCGGCGGCCCAGCACGATGGCCCTTCGTCCGCGACCTCATCGCCTAGCGTGGCGCCGGCGTTCACATCGGGCGTGATGGCCAACTCAAAAGGCGATCAGGGCGATGAATATCGTCGCGGTGACCGCCACACCGAGTATCACGCAGCCTATTGCGGTGGCCCAGCCCGCAGCCGAGTCAGCGGGTTCGCTTCCCTCATGCCCGTAGATGAGGCCACCGCAATAGGCATGGACCGGGCTCCTATGCCACTGCTGCGTTTCTGGCCCGGCGGAAGCAGAGCCTTCTCACGGCGGAGTAAAGGTGTCCGGCGCCGTCCGCGTGTTCTCGCGCCAGGCAGTCGGCGGGTGGCATTCCCGGATCCGGACCCCTCGCCCTCAGCCTCTGACGCGGGTGGAGGGCCCGGAGCCACCGCTCACGAGGATGGGCAGAAGACGCTCTCGACGACCTTGCCCATCGCTTGGCCCGGTCCGCTGAGGTCCTTGACGCTCAAGGTGGCCGACACCGCGAGCTGGCGGCGGCCGTCTTCCGAATAGAAGGTCATGGTGAGAAAGCCGGGAGCGGTCCCGCCAGTGATGTAGAAATCGTCACCGCAACCGCCGCGGCCCTTGGCTCGGGCGTTCGAGTCAATGGGCAGCCGGTCGGTCAGGACTCGCTGAAGTTCCGGCGGCAGCAGCTTGCCCTGGGTGAACGCCCGTTGGAAGGCGCTGACATCGTGCGCGGTGGAGACCACCCCTCCGGCTGCCCCGGCGATGCTGGCGTTGAACCGGTCCGCGTCGCGCAGCCTGCCGTTGGCGTCGGGGTAGTAACCGTGGCCGTGCGGACCCTTGATGCCCTCCGGCGGCTTGCCGGGAAGGTAGGTCTTGGTCATCTTGAGCGGTCCGAACAGGCGCCCGTGCAGCTCGGCGGCCAGGTCGTGGCCGGTCAACCTCTCAATGATCACGCCGAGGAGGGTGTAGTTGGTGTTGGAGTAGAACCACTTCTCGCCCGGTTCACCGGTCCGGGGCCGGTCGCGGCTCCACTTCACCAGATCGAGCGGCCGATAATTGGTCGTGAAGTCGAACACGTCGAATGAGGGGTCTTCTCCCTCGCTTCCGTCCGGGTTCGGCTTGGTGGCGTACCAGTCGGGAATGCCGGAGGTATGCCGGAGCATCTGCCGTACTGTGATCTCGTCGGCGCGCTCCACCAGATCCTTCCTCACCACCTCCGGCAGCAGGTCGCCGAGCTTGTCATCCACGCCCAACCTGCCCTCCTCGACCAGTTGCAGCACGACGGTGGCCACCATCTGCTTGGTCTGCGAGCCGATCCGGAAGCGAGAGCCCGCGGGTATTCTCCCGCCCTTGCCGCCGAGCAACCGGGAGCCCCCGCTGCCCAGCCCGATGGGTTTCCCGTCAACGAAGCCCCCGCCGACGACCCCCACGACCCCGGGAGCCTTGGCCAGCTCCTCCATCGCCTTCTGCACGTTCCCGACCCGCGCCGGCGCCGCGGTGACAGGCCCGGCATGGGCCATCATCACCATGACGACACCGGCGGCCACACCGGCCCTCTTCAGGGGCGGACGAACGCTCCTACGTGACACGACACGCTCCTTTGCGTGATCACCTTCCGAAGCCGCGGCACCATGCCCTCGGCACGGACCGCTGCGGTCCATGCCTCCACCCAAGACGGAGGACCGTTGCGGTGGCGTCTGCGTTTTTCGATACGCCCGCGATACAACCAGAAGACAGGCATCCCCTCGCTTCCGCCTCCACCGGACAGGATGGCTGGGCTCACAGTTTCGACATGGCGAAGGCGCCCCTTCCGCGCGGGTTGGCGGGGTGGGGCGCCTTGGGGTGCGGCAACGGTCAGGTGCTGACCGCCTTCTTGTAGAGACGGGTCGCCAGCGGGATGAACACGATCAGGATGGCGGTGATCCAGAGCAGTGATGCCGGGATGGCGTGCTGGATGGGCCAAGCGTCCGAGGTCTTCATCGCGGTGCTGGTATTGCCGAAGAGTTCGCGTGCGGCTTGGGTGAAGGTGGAGACAGGGTTCCAATCGGCGACGACGCGGAGTGGCGTCGGCAGTTTGGAGGCGTCGAGGAAGGCGTTGGAGATGAACATCAGCGGGAAGGAGACCATCGTGGCGATGTTGTTGAAGCTTTCCGGGGTGCGCAGGGCCAGCGCGACGGTCGCGGTGAACCAGGAGAACGCGTAGGCGAACAGCAGCAGTAGCCCGAACCCGAGGACGGCCTCGTAGGGCGAGGTGTGTACCCGCCATCCGACGATCAGTCCCATCACCGCCATGACGACCAGGCTGGCGAAATTCATCAGCAGGTCGCTGACCGTCTGGCCAATCAGCACCCCGGACGGGGCCATGGGGAGCGAACGGAACCGGTCGAAGATTCCCTTCTGCAGATCCAGCGTCAGGGTGTAGCCGGTGATCTGTGCACCCATGATCACGGCTTGGACGAAGACGCCGGGGAGCAGGAACTCCTTGTACGACATCCCCGGGACGTTGATGACGCTGCCGAAGACGTAGGCGAACATCAGCACGAACACGACGGGGAACATGATCGCGGAGCCGAGCAGGTCCGGTGACCGCCTGATCTTCAGGGTGTTACGTCTGGCGATGGTCCAGCCGTCGGCGATGGGCATGGTGATGGCGTTCATCGGGTGGCCTCCCGGGCCCGCTCGTCGGTGCCGGACGCCTGGTGCCCGGTCAAGGTGAGGTAGACGTCGTCCAGGGTGGGGCGCCGCAGCCCGGCGTCCCGCACCCGGACCCCCGCCTCGGCCAGCCGGCCGAGGACCTCGCGGAGCGCCTCCGGACCATCGGTGACCGGGACGGTGATCTGGAGCGACTCCGGCGCGGTCCGCATGGCGCCGACCGCGACCCAGGCGAGCGACTGGCGCGCGGTCTCCAACTCGGTGGCGTCGGTCACGGTCAGCTCGATGCGGTTGCCGCCGACCTGGTCCTTGAGCTCGTCGGCGGTGCCACGGGCGATGGCGCGACCGTGGTCGACCACCATGATCTGGTTGGCGAGGTGGTCGGCCTCCTCCATGTACTGCGTGGTCAGAAGCAGTGTGCTCCCCGCCGCGACGAGTTCGGAGAGGGTGTCCCACAGCGCTGCGCGGGCGCGGGGGTCCAGACCGGTGGTCGGCTCGTCCAGGAACAGCACCGGCGGGTCGGCGACCAACGCGCCGGCCAGGTCGATCCGGCGGCGCATGCCCCCGGAGTAGCCCTTCACCGGACGGTCTGCGGCGTCGGCGAGGTCGAAGCGTTCGAGCAGCTCGCGGGCACGACTCCTGCTGCGCTTGGCGCCCAGGTGGTAGAGGCGGCCGACCATCTCCAGGTTCTCGGCGCCGGTGAGGTGCTCGTCCACGGCGGCGTACTGGCCGGACAGCCCGATGTGCGCGCGCAGCCGCCGGGCGTCGCTGACGACGTCGTATCCGGCGACGGTGGCGCGGCCGCCGTCGGGTCGCAGCAAAGTGGTCAGGACCCGTACCGTCGTGGTCTTACCTGCGCCGTTCGGGCCGAGGAGGGCGAGCACCGTCCCTTGCGGGACGCGGAAGCTCAGTTCGTCCAGGGCGGTCACGTCGCCGTATTTCTTGACCAGTCCTTCGGCTGTGATCGCGTCGCTCATGAGGGGGCTCCTTCGGGGGTCAGGACCGGTGAATGTCGATGTCGCCGTAGTTGGTGTGCGCGCGCACCTCGACGACCGTGTCGGTGGTTTCGGGGCCTTCGGCGGCGGTCAGGGCGTTGCGCACCACGCCGTTCTTGGAGTGCAGGTCCAACCAGGCGGCCGTGCCCTCGGCGATGCCGACGTCGACCTTGCCGTAGCCGTTCTCCAGGTGGACGGTGCCGCGCACCACCGCACCGATCCGGATCCGGCCGTACGCGGTCTTGGCGGTGAGGCCGGCCAGCGCGCGGCCGACGGTGACGTCGCCGGTGGCGGTCTTCAGTTGCAGGTCGCCGGTCGCCTCGCCGAGGCTGATCTCGCCGTTGGAGGACTTGACCACACCGGTGCCGTCGACGGTCCCGATCCGGATCGTCCCGTTGGAGGTGGTCGCCTCGGCGGGGCCGGTCACCCGGTCCACGGAGATGTTGCCGTTGGCCGTCTTGACCTCCAGCGGCCCGGTCTCTTCCAAGCGCATGTCGCCGTTCGAACTGCGCAGGACGGTCTTGCCGAGCGAGCCGGTGGTGATGAAGTCCGCGGCGCCCCTGGCCTCGACGCGGGAGGCGGCCGGCAGGTCGACGATCACGTCGATGAAGCCGCGCCAGGAGAGCAGGGAGGCGAGGCCTTTCGGCCTCGGCCCCTTGACCAGCAGCCGTCCGCCAGAGAACTCGACGATCGTCCTTTCGGCGGCCTGCACGCTCGCCTCGGCGGACGGATCGCTCGGGCGCACCTCCACCGCGGTGTCGGCGCGGTCGCTTGCGTTGATCCGGACCTGGCCGGTGTAGATCTCGATGTCAGCCGTGATCGGTTCGGGGGTCTCGAAAGTAGGCATGGCGGAGCCTTCCTCATGGGTCCTGTGGAACATCCCGGTCTCAGTGCCGGGCGATGAGTGATGGGGCCGAGGAGGCGGTGTCAGCGCACCCAGCCGGTGTAGCTGCGTCCGCTCGGGGCAGGCTCTGCCTGGCTGGCGGCGCGGCTCCCCTCGCCCGACTCGAACGCCGCGGAGATGGCGCGCACCAGCCAGGCGTTGACCGAGAGTCCCTGCCGGCCGGATGCCTCTTCAACACGCAGCTTGAGGTGCTCGGGCAGCCGCAGGGTCATCCGTGCCGTGCCGCCTTCATCGGAGGACGGCGGTACGGTCGGCGGCTCGGCAAAGCTGGTCGCGGGCGGCGATACGGCCGCCCGAGGTGTCTCCATCCCGGTGCCGGCGGCCTGCCCGACGGATGGCGCCGTCTCCGGCGGTGTGACCACGAACGCAGGGTCGCCGCCGCGCAGCCGCACCTCGACCGAGCCCGGTGCGAGATCGCTGGTGATCTCGTCCGCCGCGGCCGAGAGCGCCTCCAGCAGGGTGAGCCGCGCGGCCGATTCGAGGGCGCCGGTGAGGCGCTCGGCCAGTGCGCGGGCTTCCGGGCCGCCCGCCTCCGCGGCGACGGCGAGTTCGCGACGGAGGTTCTCGACGTACGGCATCAGGTCCATGGCTGCAACTATGACGTCATTGTGACGTCACGTCAAGCGCCACTATGACGTCAATTGGTGTCGAAGTTGACGCCGCGGTCGGGCAACCGCTCCAGCGCGCCGAATCGGCCCACCACCGGGGCCCTGATCGCGCTGCTGGACACCTCGGAGTTCTGGAGTGACAACACCGCTAACCTGCCGATATCGAGGTGTTGGAGCTGGTTTGCCGGTACGGCGAGGCAGGCACACCACCTACCACCTGCGCGGGGGAGAGCGTGGGCCAAGCGCCCTAGTGGCCGACTACTGGCCGAGGTTGACCTGCGTCCTGTGGTGGTCGCCCTTCTCGATCAGGTCGACGAACCCGAGAGCGTAGTCCGCGGCGGAGATCGCGCCGCCGTCCTGCGGCTGAACCGCGACGTCGTCGCCGAGCCGGTAACGGCCGAGGCGCTCGCCGGGCGTACGTGCGCCGAACCTGAGCGCCGGGCTCACGAAGACCCAGTCGAGGGTCGGGGGCGTGGCCGGGAGACGGGGCGGCTGATCGTGCTGGTCAAGGGTGCCAGGAGACGGGCAGATCTCTGTTGGGGTGACAGCTCGGCAAGCGCCAGAACTCGTAGTTCATCCCGTACGCCTTGTCGGCGGCCGCCCCCGACACCGGGCACTCCAGCCTCCAAGGTCGTGGCGCGTAGCGTCCGGACGACCCAGTGGAGGGTCGGTTTGTGACCTAATATCCGATTCTCCCATGTCCGTCATTTATGATCAAAAACTGTCACATACCCATAACGTTCGTCACTATTGACATACCAGGACACTGCACTTACGGTTCCGGCAACGGTCCTGGTGATGGGGAGGTAAGGGTGCGGCATGCGTCGGGGATGGAGTCTGCGCTTTTGGCGTTCATGAGCGTGCAGGAGGGTCCGGTGGGGGCGCGGGCTGCGGCTCGGCATCTGCGGGGTTTGGGGTTTGAGCTCAGTGAGTCGACTGTGAGCCGGTTGCTCAATGATCTGGATGGGCGGGC
>NZ_BCQT01000036.1 GCF_001552215.1 Actinomadura macra NBRC 14102
TGAGCCCTTTCCATCCTGGGCGGGTTGGTCACGAGCTGGATGCGGTTCGCCGGTTGTGATCGCCAAGTAGTGAAGCTCCCGGTAGATGCGGAGTCGACCAAGACTCGACCGCACCCACCAGGAGCTTCAGTGCTGTTCTATCGCGCTGCGCTGGATCTGTCGCCCGCCTCCCGCAGATACGTGGCCGGCCTCGTCCGCGCCCACCGTCGCCGGATCGGCTCGCGCTGGCGGGCGCTGCCGTCCGAGCGCCAGGCCCTGCTGGTCCTGGTGCACTTGCGCCGCAACGAGACCTTCCCGGCCCTGGCCGCCGCGTTCGGCGTCGGGCTGGCGACCGCCCACCGCTACGTCACCGAAGTGATCGAGTTGCTCGCCGCCCTGGCGCCCGACCTGCGCACGGCGATGCGCATCGCGGCACGCAAGGCGTTTGTGATCCTGGACGGCACCCTGGTGCCGATCGACCGGCTCACAGGCGCCGACGACCGGCGCTTCTACTCCGGCAAACACCGGCGGCACGGCGTGAACATCCAGTTCCTCACCGACCCACACGGCCGCCTGATCTGGGCCTCGGCAACATCGCCCGGCTCCACCCACGACCTGACCGCCGCCCGCGTCCACGGCATCATCAACGCCCTCACCGGCCGGGCGATCGCCTGCTACGCCGACAAGGCCTACATCGGTGCCGGCGGCGCGATCGGCACGCCCTACCGCCGCCCCAAAGGCGGCAAGCTCAGCAAACGCAAGAAGCTGTTCAACCGCCACCACGCCAAAATCCGCGCACTGGGCGAACAGGGCGCCGCCACCCTCAAACGCTGGCACATCCTCCGCCACGCCCGCTGCTCACCAGCCCGGCTGACCCCCATCGTCCAGGCGATTCTCGCGCTGCACCATCACACCAACTGAGGTTGGAAAGAGCTCAACAATCGAGCGGTACAAGATCGGCCTGGACCGTGAACAGACTCGCCATGGACGCGGAGTCCGCCGCCGACCAGCGGCTGCTGCTGTCCAACGACGAGAACTTCGACCGCGTCGACGACGTCCGCGCCGGTTGTGACGCCATCCTCGTCGGCGCCAACACATCCGCGGCGACAACCCGCGCCTGCTGGTTCGCGGCAAGCACCGCCACAAAGACCGTGTCGCCCGCGGCCTACCCGAAAACCCCATCAAAGTCACCTTTACCGGTTCGGGCGATCTGGACCCGGACGCCAAGTTCTTCGCCGCCGGCGACGATCAGAAGATCGTGTACTGCTCCAGCGAAGCGATCAACGGTGGTCGAGAACGCCTCGCCGGCCTCGCCACCCTCGTGGACGCCGGGAACCCCGTCGACCTGACCACCATCCTCGCCGACTTGACCCATCGGGGCGTCGAGCGGTTGATGGTCGAAGGCGGCGGTACCGTCTACACCCACTTCCTCACCGCCGGTCTGGCCGACGAACTCCACCTCGTCATCGCCCCGTTCTTCGTCGGCGACACTAACGCCCCTCGCTTCGTCGGCTCAGGCCAATTCCCACACCATCCAGCCAACCGTATGCCCCTCGAAGAGCCCTGCCCGATCGGCGACGTCATCCTCGCACGCTACCGCCTCACCAACTCGTAGAGTGTCCTCCAGGGGCAGCCGTACTTCGCTCGACGGACGAGGTCCAAGCGTCTACAAGGAAGCCAGCAAGCCGCCAGACTCCCGCGTATGCGCCAGTCAGTTGCTTCCGCAAGTGTCGGCGAACTCGTTGCTGTGCAGAGCCGAGTACGGGGACCCGCTCTGTCGCTGATCTAGCGAGGCGTTGCTCAGCCCCTGAGCAAGATCCGTTTGTGGAGAAGGGTGAGGGTGGCTCGGCCGTGTTCTTCCCTCTTGATCCTGCATTCGCCTCCGTAGCCCATCCCCTCGTCAGAAGCGGAGCAGCAGAACTGTCGCAGTGGGCTGGTACCGTCCCCCACGTCAGCCAACAGAGGGTGTGCCTGTTACTGGATTCTTTGGTGAAAATGAGATGATCGAGTCGATGTCGTAGCATCCGCTCTAGCGTTCTTGTGACCAACGATCTTTGGAGTGATGTGTGCGGAGGAAAAGTCCTTCAGGCGGACCGGAAAGCTACACTGTCCCGTCGCGCACGATCTCGTATACGCCCACATGCTGTTGATCCACGGCTGGCCGCCACGCCAACTAACCGCTGCTACTCCCATGCCGGCAACAAAGTTCAGCCCCTCGGGACTTGATCGCCCGTGACCGAACGGTATTCGATCTTCGACCTTCTAGGCACCTCAGCACGTGCCCGGTCCCTTGTCGACCCCAGAGTGGTACGCACGATTGCGAGGCTCGTCGGAGATGGCCTCGTCACAGGTATGCCGGCCGACTCGGTGCTTGCTGCGGCGTGCCTGGGTGATCCAGTCTCAGCTGTCCGCCGCCTCGCCCAAGCTAGCGTGCTGCCTGATGAGCTGCCGGAGGAGCAGCGCCGGGCTTTGTCGGTGCGCCTGTCTTTGGCACCCACTGAACTGAGCGCGCGAAGTGTGCTTGCGAATCCCGGTCGCGTTGCGGTTTACCTCGGACTACCGGAGGTCCACAGCAACAAGGAGTCGGCGCTTCCCGCCGAGGCCGTTCCTGCGTACGGACTGTTTCCTCATCAGCGGCGCGCTGTCCAGCAAGCTCGATCGCTGCTAAGGAAAGGCAAGACCCGTCTACTGCTGCACATGCCGACGGGCTCTGGAAAGACCCGTACGACTTTGAGCATGGTGTGCGACTTTCTCCGGGAGCAGGAGGGGCGACCGATACTCTGGCTCGCCTCCACGCGTGAGCTTCTTGATCAGGCAGCGCGGGAGTTTCAGCGTGCCTGGAGCGCACTGGGTAACCGCGAAGTCCCCATTCTGACCGCGTGGAGTGGTCAGGAGTGGCGCAGCGATGACGTGACAGATGGTCTCCTCGTCGCAAGCTTGCAGACGATCTACGCACGTCAGGAGGAGCCTGGGTTCCTCCGCGATCTTGGGCGCCGCGTGGGATTGATTGTTTTCGATGAAGCGCACCAAGCGATCGCGCCGACCTACCGGCAGGTTGTGCAACAACTGTCTGTGGCGGGACAGCCGATCACACCCATCGTTGGCCTGAGCGCCACACCGGGGCGGACGTTTGTCGGTGCGCCAGCCGATGAGGAACTAGCGGCGTTCTTCGAGCACACCAAGATCGAACTAGACACTGCGGCGGATGGTGGTGGACCAGGCCCTGTTGAATACCTGATACAGCAAGGCTACCTCGCCCATCCTGAATTTCGCCTGCTAGGTGAACTGCCGAGCGAAGAGGACGAGCCGTCGACTGACATTGACGATCCGGCCGAGCTTGGGATGAATGAGGACGATTATCTCAACGGGGTCGTTGGAGCAGCGCTCCAACTGGTCAAGGAGTCGCATCGCCGGATCATCGTCTTCGCGGCATCCGTCGAACTGGCCCACGTGATTGCGGCGACGTTGCGGGCGGCAGGAGTGCTTGCCGAGGCTGTCGACGGCGCAACGGCTCCGGAGATCCGCGACACGGCGATCCGCCTGTTCAAGGGTGCGGCGCCCGTTGCTCGTGTGCTAGTCAACTACGGTGTGCTCACTACAGGATTCGACGCTCCGCAGACGAGCGCGATCGTAATAGCCCGTCCGACGCGCTCACTGGTGTTGTACAGTCAAATGGTCGGGCGTGGCATCCGGGGGCCGAAGGCAGGCGGAAACAGGAAGGCTGTCATCGTTACCGTTGTCGATCCGTCCGTTCCGGCATTCGGTTCTATAGCTGCTGCCTTCAAGCACTGGGAGGATTTGTGGTAGCGCCAGATTCGGCCCAGAAAGAAGCTCCGCTCCTTTCTGGTTCGCAGACTGTAAAGTCGATCCGGGACACAGGCTACAAGGGCACCGATTATGCCCTTGCTGAATTGATCGACAACTCGTTTCAGTGGGGCGACGCCAATACGGTGCTGTTGGTGATCGTGCAACGCAAGGTGCAGGGGAAACAGCGAGCTGCGAAACGGGTCGACGAGATATGGGTTATCGACGACGGCGGAGGTATGACGGACGAGGCGCTCAATCTCGCGCTGTCCTTCGGCGGTTCCGGCAGGTACGATGACCGGTCCGGCATTGGTCGGTTCGGGATGGGCCTGCCACAAGCGAGCGTCTCACAGTGTAAGCGGACGGACGTTTGGACCTGGCGGCGGTCGCAGCCGGAAAACGCATCGCACACATACCTCGACTTGCAGGAAGTCGAAGATTCCGCCAAGAAAGTGGCGCTGACGGTCCCTTGGCCGACTGCCCCCTCAAGCCCGGACTATGTCGCCCTGCCCGATTGGGCTCTTGACGTCTTCAAGGAACACGCCGTTCCCGACACATCCATGGGGCAACCGGTCTATAGCGGCACCGCGATCCGGTGGACAAACCTCGACAAGTTGCGCTGGGTGCGCGCAGAAACGATGTTTACGCACACCGAATACCTCCTCGGCAGGGTATACCGCAACTTCCTGACTTCCGATACTCGGCCGCGGAGCATTAAGGTCGCCGTCATGGAAGGGGATACGTTGGGCGGGCCCGACGGTTTCCAGGACGTTAGGCCCAACGACCCCCTGTACCTGCATCCGGTGCCAGCGACCACACTTGAGTACTGGGAAGCGGCCGCCGAAGTCGATGGAGACCGCTATATTCGCGTTACGGACGAGCAGCCTTTTGTAGAGCACTACGGGTCCCGTGACTTCGTCATCCAAAGGCCAGACGGGAAAGGTACTTCGGCCGTTCACGCTCGCCTTTCGCTAGCGAAACCCCAGGCAAGGCCGGGGCGTAATCCTGGAAAGGACACCCACCAGGGACGCCACGCCCGCGACAACTCGGGTATCTCCGTAATGCGGGCTGACCGAGAGCTGGTCCTGGAGAAGACGCTGGCGCAGGAAGCCACGGACCGCTGGTGGGGTGTCGAGATCGCCTTCGACCCGTCCCTTGACGAGATATTCGGAGTCACCAATAACAAGCAAGACGCCCCTTATCTCACACAAGCACTACGTCTGGCGCGCGAGCACCATCTCACCAAAGACGAAGCGATCGATGAAGGGTTGTTCGACGAGCAACACCCCATCGCGGAGCTGTACGACATGGCGTACCAGCTCGTCGTCCTCGTTAACCAGATGAAGCTGGAAGGAAAAAACGAGAAGCAGGCCGCCACCCGCGCCCGAGGAGCTCAGCCGGCCGTCACCAGTGTCGCCTCCAACGTCAAAAAGACCCGCGCCGCCGTAAGCCCAACACCTGGCGAAGCCGACTACTCAAAGAACAAGCCAGATCCCGGCAAGGCAGCCGAAACGATCGAGCAAAAGCTCGAAGAGCAGGATGTTCCGGCGGAAATTCGCGGCGCGATCATCGCGAATTATCAACGAGGCGTTACAGTCCAGGTGATTGATCGCCCCGTGAAGCAAGCACCAGCATTCTTCTGGCCTGACGAGGCACTCAATCTTGAGTTCTTGTGTATTAACAACGCCCACCCGGCCTACGAGAGCCTTATCGGACCTCTCCGCGTCTCGAACGAGGCTATCGAGGAGATGAGCGAAGACGAGGCGAAGAGGCTGCTGGTGCAAAGTGCAGATGCCATGACTTGGCTCTTGCTGGCGTGGGCTCGGTTCGAGAATGAACACCGAACGAGTCCGCTCCTCGGGAAGATACAAGAAATCCGCGAAGGCTGGGGTCGCCGCCTCGCGGAGTACGTTGAGGACCAGGCATTCAAGGCGGCCTCACTATTCGACGGAGAGGACGAGACCCAGGACGGGGAGAGTAGCGCGTGACTCAGCAGGGATTCGACCCGCAACGCTGCGGTGAACGCCTTCTAGCGTTGGTGCGGGATGCGGAAGCCTTGACCGTTGTCGCGCCCTTCATCACCGTATCGGGAATTGGGCCCTTGCTGTCAGCCCTGCCGGGCGAGAGCACGCTGGAAGTCATCACACGATGGAGGCCCGACGAGGTGGCGGCCGGGGTCAGCGACCCGCGTGTGTTCGACCTCGTCAGCCAACGCGGTGGGACTGTGGCGCTTCATCCTGTCGTGCATGCGAAGACGTACATTTCGGGTACTCGCGCCCTGGTCGGTTCCGCAAACGTTACCGCCAACGGCCTGGGATGGAACCGGCCAGGCGCCGTCGAGATCCTGGTCGAGGTCGCAGCAGAAGATCCTGCCCTCGTTTCACTGATGGCTGCGCTAAGAGGGACGTCAGCAACTGCCATGGAGGCCGACCGCGATGCCATTCTTGCCGCTGCTGCGATGCTGCCACCCGTACCGCTCCGGGCCTCTGCTGAGGCAGCAGACCGAATTGATTGGCTGCCTACCTATCGACCTCCCGAAGTTCTTTGGAAGGTATACAGCGGGAAACGCGAAGAAAGCGTGGTGGAACTTGTTCGGCCAGAACTCGCTGCATTGGGCGTACCCGCCGGGCTGACGACTGAAGAGGCATTCGATAAATATATAGGTGCCATTCTTCGACAGGGGTTCGCAGGACGGATCGCGCGCGAGTGTAGCAACCTGACAACTATGAAGGCCATCCAGCGACTTATTGAGCTCTGCGATGAGATGGGCCACACGATCGACGATCCTGCGGATTCATGGGAGACTATCGCGGCCTGGATCGCCTATTTTCTTCCTAGGTATCGTAGCGTCTCTGGGGGTAGTCGACTGATCGGCTAACGCCACATCCCGATCGGCCGTCCGGTCTCTGGATTCGGGATTCTTTCATGTTCAGGAAATGATGGCGATCCCGCATCCCCGGAATGGGATTGCGGACCGCTGCTGCACCGATCGATAGCCGCACGCAACAACCCGGCAGCTCTTGTCATGCCGTCGGCCTCGGCCGCAGCGAGGAGACGACGCGCGCTTATCATCGCCTCAGTCTCCAGCAAGCCTCCGAACCCGCCAGTGTTGGACAAACTTCCGGAAGTGGACGCTGGCCCGCTGATGCGTTCCCGAAGGCGCGTAGCCTCTTCTCTCAGTATTCTTCCGAATTCCGAGCTTGAGGGCTCGTCGTCGCATCGGGGTTCCTGAATGGAAGCAAAGAGTCTGGCAACAGGATCCGGGACACCGGTACGCCGAGCGCGGTGCAGGTTCTTCGCGCGCTTCTCATCAAAACGGTCGCTAGTCATGCCGCCACCTGCCTCGTATCAAGATCGATGGCCGCCTCCGTTGTTGAGGACTGGCCGGGAGGCGATGCTTGGCGAGCCGTTCACGGTGCCCGCGAAGGGACTGTGCCCGTTTGGAAGGAAACTGCCCGTCGATGAAGTTTGTCCCATGACCATCAGTTAATCCTAGCTTGACCCGGTCCGCTGTGGCGTGCGCGTCATGGCATCTGATCGACCATAGTCGGCCTCGCTGACACTTGGGACGCAATGGGAAGTATTGGGTTCCCCTGACCGGTGAGACGATTGACCAAAACCGGTCAGGGAGTATCCGCATGGGTCTTGTCCGTTCTGCCAGGGCAGACATCTCACCCGGATGAAGGCGGGCATGACCTCCGCCCGTAGGTTCCGGTTCTCAGCGGGCGCGCCGTCCTCGGCACCCTAAAGTTTGTCAGGTGAGCGTGAGACCAACCATGAACCGCCGACGACACACGAAGTAGAGCCGGGCCATCGTGCCCTCGCCGAGCGCTCTCCGAGTCGGCTTACGTTCGTAGCCCAAGCTCGGAGACCTTAGCCCCCTGAGCTCGGGGCAGGCGGGGAGCGAGCCCGCTCGTAGGGGTGGAGTTCCCTCGTTCTTGATGAGCCTTGCTGCCGTTGTCTGCGGTGTTGGCTAGGATCTCCTTGCACTCCTGGTGAGAGGAAAGGCGACAGCGATCAGATCGTCCAGGAGTGGCTCGGAAGCACACGTCGCAGCACATGGAGCGGATCATGGCGCTTGAAGCAGGTGGTGCAGGCATGGTGTACCTCGACTACAACGCCACTGCGCCGCTGCGTCCGGAGGCGCTTGAAGCAACTCTGAGCGCTCTCCGGAGCGTCGGCAATGCCGCTAGCGTTCACCCGGCCGGGCAGGATGCGGCCTCCCGGGTGAACCTAGCCCGCCGACAACTCGCTCATCTGATCAACTGTTCGCCGGGCGAGATCATCTTCACGTCTGGGGCAACAGAGGCAAACAATCTGGCTCTCCGCACGGCCTACGCGAGCGGCGGGGTGCTGGTCACCACTGCCGTTGAGCATCCCGCAGTGCTTGAGGCTGCCCGCGCCATCACGGCGGACCGGCCTAACTCGCTGGTCGTGTTGCCGGTCGACGGTGACGGGATCCTCGACCTGGAGCCCGTGATCGCAGCATGCGATGAGGGCCGAGTTGCGCTCGTCTCGGTCATGCTGGCCAACAACGAGACCGGGGTCCTGACCGATCTGGCGCCCGTCATCAAGGTTGCCCGAGAAGTCGGTGCGCTGGTCCATACCGACGCAACGCAGCATGTAGGTCGGCTCCCGCTCGACCTCAACGAGCTCGACGTTGACCTGTTGTCGCTCTCGGCACACAAGTTCGGTGGCCCCCAAGGGATTGGGGCGCTGTTCGTGCGCCGCGGTACGGCCCTTCCGCACCGGCCGCTGCTCGTGGGTGGCGGTCAGGAACGTGGATGGCGTGCTGGGACTCTGAACGTCGCCGGCATAGCCGGGCTCGGTGCGGCGGCCGAGGTCGCCCGACGTGGGCTCGCCGACGAGGCTGCCCGCGCCACCAAGCTGCGTGACGCTTTGGAGGCTGGGCTGCGCTCCCGCCTGCCTGAAAGCCGTGTTAATGGCGCCCGAGTCCCTCGGCTTCCTGGGGTCGCCAGTGTCACCTTCCCCGGCGTACCGGCGGATGCAGTGCTGGCTGCAATGCCCGAGGTAGCCGCTTCTGACGGCAGCGCCTGCGCCGCCGGCGCTCCAAGTCCAAGCCATGTGCTCTTGGCCATGGGCCGCAACCGGGAGGAGGCAGATTCCACCGTTCGCTTCTCCCTCGGATACGCCACCACTAAGCGTGATGTCGAGCGTGCAGTGGACGCCACCGTCCGTGCGGTGAGTGAAGTCCGGTCGGCCATGGTCGCCACTGCGGAGGTGTGATCAAGCATCAACCGCCTCGACGCGCGTTCCGTCACCCGTAGCTCCACCGAAAGGTTCCCGCCGAATGTCCGATGGTCCCCTTGCTGCCGCTGCCGAACCGAAGTTCGGGCGTCATGAAACCTTCGCCCCGCGCTTCGGCTGGCTCCACAAGGCATACATGCAGGTCAAGGAGGACGGCGAGATCTTTCACCGTGAGGACGCGCCGGTCCTCCTCGGCGTCGGCAAGAACATGGTCAACGCCATGCGGTACTGGTTGCAGGCGTTCAAGCTGACTCACGAACATCCGCACGAGGATCCGTCCTATCGGGCCTATGTTGCCTCTCCTACGTGGCAAGCACGTTGGCTGCTCGACGAAGAAGGTGCTGATCCCTATCTGGAGGACACCGGGAGTCTGTGGCTGCTCCACTGGTGGTTGCTCTCATCCGAGCCCGTGAAGTGCTTGGCACCGAGCTGGTACGTCATGTTCCATCTCGCTCCGTTCTCGAAGGTCACCTCGGCTGGCATGGCCAGTGTGATCACTCGTAAGGTGCACGAGAACTACGACGAAAAGGCCTTCCCGGCGCCAGAGTCGATCAATCGTGACGTGGACTGCCTGGTCAAGATGTACGCCCTTGATCAGGAGTACAACCCGCTCTCGCCAGGCAGCTTTGAAGACTTGCTGATGAGCCCCTTCCGTGAGCTCGGCCTGTTGGAGGGCCAAGGCAGAGGCAAGGAACGAACCTGGCGTTTCACCAGCGGCTCGCGCGCTAATCTCCCCGCGCCGGTTCTGGTGTATGCCTGCCTGGACTACGCCTCTCGTTCTTCAGGGGGCGCTGGCTCCCTGTCGCTGGCGCGGCTCGCCAATGAGCCCGGTGCTCCCGGCGGTGCCTTCCGGATGAGAGAGCCAGAGCTGACCAAGGCCATTGAGGCTCTGGTCATCGACCACCCTGGCCTGGCATTCACGGAGAATCTCGGCCAACGAGGCCTGCACTTCACCCAACCGCCGCAATCCCTTGCCTGGGACATCCTCGACCAGCACTACGGCCGGGTCCAAGAGCGGGCAGGGTTCCCGACTCGTCAAGAGTGGTTTCAGCTGTATCCCGGTCTCGATGAAGACACTCACCGGCGTCCACGCCGAAAAGCGCCACAACAGGCGGACGCCCTAGACCTGATCGAGGAGAGCGCGTGACCACGGCGACCAAACGTCTTCCGAACCCAGACGAGGACCGGGCCGTCACTCAGCTTCCTACCGGTATCAAGCTGATCGGTTCCGAACTCCGCTCCGCCAACCTGGAGCGCGACGTCCGCAAGAAGCACGTGAATTCTCCGTACGTGGGCGCGCGCGCCCTTGACGTTCTCGACCGTGTCACCAACGCGGTCGCCGACCTCAAACGCACGCGCGCGTGGTCTTTCACCGGCCCATACGGCTCGGGCAAGTCCACCCTGTCTAACCTTCTGGACGCCTTCCTTGGCCACGACCAGACCCGCCAGGCCGAGGCTCGGACGGCTGTGGAGGCCACCAGCCCAGGCCTTGCCGCGCGGTTGTCTCAAGCACGCGATGAGCGTGCGCCGAAGGGCTTCCTGGGCGCGGTGGCCACTGCTCACCGTGAACCCATAGCGGCGACAGTGCACCGAGCTTTGCAAACCGCGGTCGAACGCAAGTGGAAGAGCCGCCCCCCCAAGGCCATCGCTCAAACCCTTGCTGCATGCGCCGAGCCTGGCGTGCCCACGACCGAGAACCTCCTCGATGCCGTCACCGCCCTGTGTGCGACGGGGCACCCAGTCCTATTGATCATCGACGAGTTCGGCAAGTCGCTGGAGTACCTTGCCGCTGCAGGCGATTCCGGCAGCGCTGACAGCGATGTGTTCCTACTGCAGATGCTCGCCGAGAGGGGGGCTGGGCGCTCAGGACTGCCGCTGTTCATCTTCACCCTGCAGCACTTGGCCTTCAGCGACTATGCCGCCCGCTCCAGCGCCATCCAAACCCAGGAGTGGGCTAAGGTCCAGGGCCGATTCGAGGACATCACCTTTGCACCCAACCTCGGCGATGCCGTGCACCTGCTACGGCGGCGCCTAGATCAGTCGGCCATCGATGAGCCCGGCCGCAGACTCGTTCATCACCAGGCGCACGCCTCGGCACGGGCCTGGACTGAGCACGCTTTGAATGCCGTTGTGGATATCTCACCAGAGATGTTCGCTGATCTGTATCCGCTCCACCCACTAACCGCGATCGCGGCGCCACTGCTGGCGGCACAGATTGGTCAAAATGACCGCAGCCTTACCGGCTTCTTGGCCAACGACGAGCCGAACACCGTCCGGCGCACCATTGAGGCGGCCTCGGTCGTAGCGCCCGAGCGGGCCTCCACAATCCGCCTGCCGCAGCTGTATGACTACTTCTTCGCTTCCGGACGTACCACCATTCTGGCCTCGACCAATGCCAGCCGTTGGCTGGAGGTTGACAACCGCCTGAACGAAGCACATGGGCTACCGGCAGAGGACCAGGACATCCTCAAGGCCATCGGCATCTTGAACTTGATCGACGCCGATGGTGTCTTGCGCGCCACCCCGGCCATGATCCAGTTTGCGCTGCATGACCCGGTCGACGCCCCTGACCCAGAGCGTTTCGCTGCGTTGCAGGAGCGACTGCAACGACTCGTCGAGGACAGCCTCGTCGTTCGCCGCGACTACAGCGACGAGTACCGAGTCTGGCAAGGCAGCGACGTCGACATCGACGCCCGGGTAAAAGAGATCGCCGTCCGCATCGCCCCCAGCGATGTTGTCGGCTTCTTCAGCCAGCATCTGGGCACGGTGCTTCCCGCTGCTGTGGTCGCCGGCGCCCACAGCCAGCGCACCGGTATGTTGCGTTACTTCCGTACCGCCGTCAGCCACCAGACTGAGAAGCTCGACGGTCCCGAGACCGTTCGCGACGCCGCCGACGGCATGATCGTCTACCACCTTGGGACGCTGGACACCCGGCCCGTGGTCAACTCCCCGCTTCCGGTACTGATCGGAACCACCAACGATCCGCCCGCCATCCTGGACGTCGGCATCACCCTTGTCGCCCTCAAGGAACTCCGTCAAGACGACACCCTCGACCATGTGGCCGTGCGTGAGATCGAGGAGCGCGTCGCGGACCTCTCCTACGTCATAGGCAGCAAGCTGGACGAGGCGTTCAACCCTCGCAGCCCACAGTCCACCTGGCACCTATGGGATGAGGGCATCGACACAGAAACCCCGCCGCGCACGTCCATCGGGGCACGCAGTTACGCCAGCTTGGTCTCCAATGCCTGCGATGAGGTGTACCCGGACACACCTCATATCCGTAACGAGATGCTCGGACGACACGAGCTGACCAGCAACGGGGCCCGGGCCCGCCGCGAGCTACTCACAGCCCTGCTTCAGCGCACCGGCCGACCCCTCCTCGACTTCGACAAGGACAGGTACACGCCCGAACGCGCGATGTACCACGGTGTCGTGGAGTACCTCGGACTCCACCGAGCCAACGGCCAAGCCGACGTAAGTCAGCTCGACGACTTCACCACGCACGGCGTCTCCCGCCCAGACCCGAACAAGAACCCCACCGTCATGGCGGTCTGGAAAACCCTCGACGAGGCGTTGAGCAACGCGACTCGACCCACGCCGATCGGCGAGATCTACCACCAGCTCATGGCCCCTCCCTACGGAGTCAAGGCGGGCATCGTCCCGATCTTGATGGTTACCGCACTCATTCTGCGCGCCGGGGACGTCGCTGTGTTCGAGGAGGGTAGCTACTGCAACAGACTTACCCCGGAGACCGTGGAACGGCTTCTTGCCGACACAGGCCCTGACCGCTTCACGGTCAAGGCCGCACCCATTGGGAAGGGGCAACGCCGCCTAGTGGCCGGCAGGCTTGCTTCGTCCCTCGACGTCGACGCCCCCCGCTCCCGCGCCGCACGCAACCCACAGCTGCTCGCCGTTACGCGCGCCATGCTGGAGCGGGTCATGGTCCTTCAGCCCTACGCGGCACAGACCAAACGTCTCAGCTCGGAAGCTTTGAAAATCCGCGAAGCTCTCTCCGCTGCCACCGATCCAGACGAACTGGTCTTCGGTGCGCTCCCCAAAGCCCTCGATCTCAAGCCCATACTGGTCAATACCCCAAAGGACGAGCAGGCGGCCGACGCCTACGTCTCTCGCCTGACCGCCGCCATAGATGAGCTCTCCGACGCCAGCACGACATTGCGGCAGGAAGTCGTCGCGGTGATCGCCCAAGAGTTCCGCCTGCCGGCCAAGCTGGACGAACTGCGATCCGGCCTTACCGAGCGGCTTCGCGGCTTCGCCAACGTCTCGCTCGAACTCAACCTGCAGGGGTTCGTCTCCCGCGTTCTCAACCAAAGCCTGCCCGACGAGGACTGGCTCGACCCGATCATTATTCGTCTGACGAACAAGGCACTCGGTGACTGGACCGACCGGGACGTCGAAAGCTTCCCTCCCCAGGTCAAGCAGATGGCCCGTGCCCTCGACCGCGTCAGTCACCTCTACGACACCCAGGAGACCTCCGCCGCCGAGGCGCAGGCCGACGCGAAGGTAGCCGAGCCCAGACGGATCGAGACCCGTCTGCTGACGCTCACCACTCCCCAGGGAACAGAAGAACGCACGCTGATCCACGTGCCCAAACAATCCCGCACGGCCGCCGATGAACTGGTTGTCAGAGTCATGAGGCAGGCTGAACAGGAACTCGGCCCGGACGGCGCTCGCATCCTGCTCGCCGCTCTAGCCGAGCGACTCGCCGCAACAGACCTCGATCACACCCTCCAGGGGAAGGAGAAGCTGTGACCCAGACAAACAGCTCCAGCGGCAAGACACGCCACGTCCTCGGGATCTCCGGAGGGAAGGACTCCTCCGCCCTCGCGATCTACATGCGCGACCGGATTCCCGACATGGAGTACTTCTTCTGCGACACCGGTGCAGAACTCCCCGAGACCTACGAGTATCTCAACCGACTCGAGGCCGCGCTCGGCAAACCGATCGCCCGGTTGAACTCCACACGCGACTTCGACCACTGGCTTGAGATCTATCAGGGCACCCTGCCCAGCCCGCAGATGCGCTGGTGCACCAAGAATCTTAAGATTAAGCCCCTGGAGACTTGGGTCGGGGATGACGACGTCATCTCCTATGTTGCCATCCGAGCTGACGAGAACCGGCTCGGCTATGTCAGCACCAAACCGAACATCACTGCGGTCTTCCCCTTTCGCGAGGACGGGATCGACCGTGCAGGTGTCGACCGTATCCTCGACGAAGCGGGTATCGGCCTGCCGGGCTACTACGAGTGGCGGACTCGTTCGGGTTGCTATTTCTGCTTCTTTCAACGTAAGCACGAATGGGTGGGGCTTAAGGATCGTCACCCAGAGTTGTTCGAGAAGGCGATCGCATACGAGGAGAAGGTCAACTACCAGCAGACTGCCATGAAGGACCGGAAGTACACCTGGTCACAAGGCGAGTCGCTCGACGAGCTGATTGCTCGCCGGGAGCAAATCGAGGAAAAGCACCGGGCCGCCATGGAGCGCGCCGCCAAACGCATCAAACCCAACCGTCCGCTCCTGGAGATCCTCTCCGACGCGCACGATGAAGACGATGATCAAGCTGGATGTGCCGTCTGTCACCTTTGACCTGGCGAATGTACTTGTCGGCGGAACGGGGTGGCTGCGACGTTTCGTAAGTGGGATCTGGCCACTTTTCGGATGCTGTTGGTGATCTTGGGCTTCGTTGCAGTAGTCGGCCGGTGGCGTGTGGAATCGTCGGCAGAGCTGCTGGAATGGACTGATCGGACGTGAGATCCGGTCGGAGATGGTGCCGGGTGGTAGCCTCGGCGAGCCGGATGATGTTGGTGCCGACGGTGGTGAGGACGTGCTGGACGTGGGTCTTGGCCAGGCCGCGATAGAGGCAGTGGCGCAGGCCATGGGCACGGACGGTCTCTGACACGGTGGCCTCACAGCCGGCACGCTGTGCGTAGCGGGCCTGCCATTGGAGCGTCTGCTGCTCGGCTCTTGAGCGGGTTTGGACTTTTGCAAGGGCTCGGGCAGTAGGGTGATGTGGCGTCCCTTGCCGTCGGCGTCGCCGATGCAGGCCAAGCGGACCCTGAAGAACCGGGAGGCCTGCGGGGGAACAGCACCGACAGGTAACGCGTCCGTCGCCGGTGGCCGGTTTCCTGGGCGGGCTGGTCACTCCGCGTGGGCAGGTGAGGGTGTGTGCCTACCAGTCGATGTGGAAGTCGGCCTTGGTGAAGCCCGGCCGCCAGGTGCTCGCAAGGCGCCACGCCGCGGGCGGTCAGGCCCTGATGAATGGCCTCCAGGGCGTCGATGTCCTGTTCGGGCGCCGGCCGGGTCACCACGTGCACGATGACATTCGGGCCCTCATCGTCGCAGGTCTCGCTCTGATGGTCGCGGTAGCCGATCCACTCGGCCTTGTCCGCAGATGTGGCCGTCGTGGCTACGACGTCTTGAATTGGGATCTGGCCCACTTTTCGTGATTGATGCGGCTCCGTTGGCCCGTTCAGGTGTGCTGGGCGGTACTGCCCCGTAGCCCGTTGGGCGCGGACGAGCATGTGTCACGTGGGGAGATCATGATCTTGGGGTGCTGCTGCCCCATCTGGCCGGGGTTGAGGTCGAGCGGGTCGAGCAGGCGGCTGGTGGGGTGCGGATCTGGGCGCGGACGCGGCCGGTGGCGGTGACCTGCCCGGGCTGCGGTTCGTCCTCGTCCAGGACCCATAGCCGATACCGGCGCCGGCTGGCCGACACCGCGATGGGGTGGTCGGGAGGCGACCATCGTGCTGCAGGTCCGCCGCCTGTTCTGCGATGAGCGGTCGTGCGGGCGGCGGACGTTCGCCGAGCAGGTGCCCGGTCTGACCGTCCGGCATGGGCGCAAGACGCCGCTGCTGGTGGAGTTCCTGCGCAACATCGCGGTCGCGGTGGCCGGGCGTGCCGGGGCACGGCTGGCTGGCGCGCTGTGCGCGGTGGCCAGCAGGTCCACACTGTTACGGCTGGTCATGGCGGCTCCCGATCCGGCCGCCCCAACTCCGCGGGTGCTGGGTGTCGATGACTTCGCGATCAAGCGTGGTCACCGGTACGGCACCGTACTCATCGATTGTGAGACCGGTGCGCCGTTGGAGTTACTGCAGGGCCGGGGCGCCGCCGTGCTGGCGAACTGGCTGACCGCGCATCCAGGTGTCGAGGTGATCTGCCGGGACCGCTCGGGCGCCTACGCCGAGGGCGCGCGCATTGGAGCCCCGGAGGCGATCCAGGTCGCCGATCGCTGGCACTTATGGTCCAACCTGGTCAAAGCGGTCGAGAAGTGCGTGGCCGCGCACCGATCGTGCCTGCCCGAGCCTGTACTGGAGGGGCCCGGCGGTGCACTCCAGCCGCCTGTGCCGCGTGAGGCGGCGGCGCCGGAGCCGACCGGGAAGTTCGCCGAGCGCGCCCGGCGGCATCACGCCCAGGTCCACCAGTTGCTGGCCGAGGGGTATGCGATCCGGGCGATCGCGCGGCATCTGGGCTGGGGGCGGCACACCGTGCAGCGCTACGCCCGCGCCGCCAGCTGGCAGGAACTGGTCGAGGCCGCTGGCAGGCCCCGCGCGCCAGCATGCTGGATCCCTTCAAGCCGCACCTGCACCAGCGCCTGGACGAGGGCTGCGGCAACGTCGCCGAGTTGTTCCGGGAGATCCGCGCGCTGGGCTACACCGGCAGCTACTCCAACCTCCGCGACCACCTGGTCGGGCAGCGTCCGGCCAAGGCGCCGCTGGCCAAGCCTGCACCGACCGTGCGCGAGGTCACCGGCTGGCTCACCCGCCGCCCCGACTCCCGCACCGAGGACCAACGGCCCCAGCTCAAAGCCCTGCTGGAACGCTGCCCCGAACTCGCTGCCGCCGACCAGCACATCCGCGCCTTCGCCACCATGCTCACCCAGCTGAGCGGCCACGATCTCCCGCGATGGATCAGCGACGCCCACGCTGCCGGGCTGCCCGGGATCTCCTCCTTCGCCAAGGGCCTGGAGCAGGACCTCGACGCCATCATCGCCGGGCTGACCAGCCGCTGGAACTCCGGCCCGGTCGAGGGCCGCGTCAACCTAGAAGTTACGTGGAATCTGGCCGTGGGGGTGATCATGTCTCCTCGGTCTTGATCACGTGACTTGGGAGATGGCTTGAGCGGCACGGTGGTGCTTGAGGAGAAGTGGCCGGTGCTGGGCCGGCACGAGCGCGCGGCCGAGTGGCTGCGGATCTGGACGGATCTGGGGAGAGCTCCCAGGACGATCGATGCCTATGCGCGGGGGCTGGCCGAGTATCTGCAGGTGTGCGAGCGGGAGGGCGTCGATCCGGTCACGGCGAGCCGGGCGCACATCGCTGTGTTCGTCGGGAGTTGACCGAGCGGCCCAGCCGTCGCGGTTCGAACGTCGTCTCGCTCGATTCGGGTTCGGGCTTGTCGAACGCGACGATCCAGCAGCGGATCGTGCCGGTGCGGCTGTTCTACGACCACCTGATGGAGGAGGGGCTGCGGGACTCCAACCCTGTCGGCCGCGGCCGCTATACCCCTGGCCGCCGATCTGATGGGGGGACCAGCGTGGCCTGGTGCCCCGGCCGACGAAGCTGCCGTGGATCCCCACCGAGCAGGAGTGGAACGCCGTGCTGGTGGTCGCGGCCGCAGAGCAGATCCGTAACCGCGTCATGCTCGCCCTGGCCTACGATGCCGCGCTGCGGCGCGAGGAGCTCTGCTCGCTGCGCACCGACGACCTGGATCCCGCGCACCGCACCCTGCGGGTCCGGGCGGAGGCCACCAAGAACCGGCTGGAGCGGGTGGTGCCGTACTCGGCGGCGACCGGAGTGCTGCTGTCGGGCTATCTGGCGCATCGAGCGAGGATCAGCCGGGCCCGGGGGCCGTTGTTCCTGTCGGAATCACGGCGCAACCATGCCCAGCCGCTGACCTTGTGGACCTGGTCGAAGGTCGTGCGCCGGATCGCCCTGACCGCCGAGGTTCCGCGGTTCTCCACGCACACGACCCGGCACCTGTGCTTGACCGACCTCGCCCGGATGGGCTGGGAGCTGCACGCGATCGCGACCTTCGCTGGGCATCGCCATACCGATTCCACGCTGCAGTACATCCGCCTGTCCGGGCGGGATCTTGCCGACAAGCTCAACAAGGGGATGGAGCACATCCACGCCTGGCGGATCGCGATGCTCACCGGGACGGCTCGTCCCAGCGGAGCGACGCGGTGACCGCTCCGCAGCACGAGACCATCGCGGCTCTCGGTGATCGTTGGCGGTCGCCGCTTGCCGGTCACCGGTTCGACACCACCGCGCAGATCCGGCGCGACGAGGGACGCGCCATCGGCGAGCTGGGCGTCGGCAATCTGCGGCGACTCAAGGATCACGACCGGTCCGCGACCGGCTGGACGGTGATCGGACGGCTGCTGCGACCGCTTGAGGCCGTCAACGCCGGGCTCGACGGCCCGGTCACCCCGCACCGGCACCGCGCCATGCTGGACGTCGCCGCGCTGTTGCTACTGCGATGCGCCGACCATGGACAGACCTTTTGGAGTTGGACCGACCAGGAATGGGTCTTCCTCCTGGGGCGTGACCACGCCGAGTTCCGGCGCCACGCACCGGCCTGGGCCGGTGATGAGGTCCGGCCCTACCTGGCGGCGCACGCCTACCTGCTCGGCTCGTTCACCGGCTTCGACCGGCTGGGCAACTTCCAGCGCCTCACCCTGGCTCGTCGGATCTTCGGACGCGATCGCCTGAGCAGCGAGATCTCCCGGGCCCGCGTCGTACTGGCCGAGTGGGGCTACCGCCTCGGCAACGACGACGACAAACTGCTTCCGATGGTGGCCTGCCGGTTGTTCCTGCTGAACCGCAGCCCGCACCTGGACGATCTGGAGACCGAGCTGTTCGACCGTGCCCGCCGCGATCGTCTGCTGCCCGCCACGCAGATGAACACGCTGCACGCACTGCAACGCGCGGTGAGCGCGCTGGGGTTCTGCGACCCGCCCCGCCAGGGCACCGGACGTCGCTCCACGCGGGCGAGCGGCGGCGCACCCGAGTGGAACGGTGGGTGGACCGCTGGCACCAGACCTCGACGCTGACGCCGCGCACCCGCGGTAACGTCCGGGCCAACCTGCTCAAGGTCGGCCGCTGGCTGCAGGCCGAACACCCCGACGCCGCCGACCCGGCGGACTGGACGCGGCAGACCTGCGCGACCTGGGTCGCCAGACTCGATCGGATGAATGTGGGCGACTACGTTCAGCGCACCGTCAACATCAAGGGCCGCGTCGGCAAGCCGTTGTCGGCCGGCGCCAAGGAGGGGCAGCTCGCCGCGCTCCGAAGGTTCTTCAGCGACTGCCAGGAGTGGGAATGGTTTCCCCGCCGGTTCGATCCCCAGCGGGCCCTGGCGACCCCACGGAGCATCGCCGCCCTGCTCGGCCCCAACCCCCGCGTGATCGCCGACGAGATCTGGGCCAAACTGCTCTGGGCGGGACTCAACCTCGACCAAGACGACCTCCCGCAGACCAGAGCCGGGCACTTCTACCCGATCCAGCTCGTCCGTGCGATCACTGTGACCTGGCTGTTCAGCGGGCTACGCAGTGACGAGATCGCCCGGCTGCGCCTCGGATGCATCCGCTGGCAGCACGACGAAGTCCCGATCTCCGGGGACTCCGACCAGGTCCTGGCACGCGACGCGGTCTGCCTGCTGGACGTCCCCACCCACAAGACCGGAACCGCGTTCACCAAACCCGTGGACCCGATCCTCGGCCAGGCTATCGAGGCATGGCGAACCGTCCGACCCGACCAGCCGCTGTTCGACGACCGCCGCACCGCAGAACGAGTGCACCCGCTGTTCGCCTTCCGGGCCCGCCGGGTCTCCTCCTCATACATCAACAACACCGTTATCCCGATGCTCTGCCGCAAGGCGGGCGTCCCGGCCGCCGACGTCCGCGGGAACATCACCAGCCACCGAGCCAGATCCACCATCGCCAGCCAGCTCTACAACGCCAAGGAACCGATGACGTTGTTCGAGCTGCAAGCCTGGCTCGGGCACCGCTCGCCGCAGTCCACCCAGTACTACGCCAAGCTCACCCCCGCCACGCTGACGCGGGCCTACACCGACGCCGGGTACTTCGAACGCAACGTCCGCACCATCGAGGTCCTCATCGACCGCGACGCGGTCGGGAGCGGAGCCGCGGCCGCCGGAGAGCCGTGGCAGTACTACGACCTGGGCTACGGGTTCTGCAACTACACCTTCTTCGAGCAGTGCCCGCACCGGATGGCCTGCGCCAAATGCGACTTCTACACCCCGAAGGACTCCTCCAAGGCGCTGCTGCTGGAGGCCAAGAAGAACCTGCAGCGCATGCTCGCCGCAGTCCCCCTCAACGATGATGAACGTGCGGCCGTCGATGAAGGCAAGACCGCGCTCGACGGCCTGCTCCAGCGTGAGGTTCCCCCTGTTGCACGGACACCAGCGGTGAGGTCACTCGTGGGTGTCTGAGGGCAGGTTGAGCCCTTCGAACGTGACGGGGCTGTGCATTCCGATACTGGAATGGCGTCTATGAGGATTGTACCAGCATTCGACCCATTCAAAGACCGCGCTGGCCAGCTCTTCCCTGGTCTTCCATGTCCGGGTGTCGAGTAACTCCAGTTGCATCGTTCCCCAGAACGACTCCATCATGGAATTGTCGTAGCAGTCACCGACCGTGCCCATCGATCCGAGCAGCCCGGCATCTCGCAGACGTTTCCCGAAGGCCCAGGATGTGTATTGCGTTCCGTGGTCGGAATGCAGAATGGTTGAGTGTGGTGGCGGGGTGCGCCGGGTGACGGCCATGGCGAGTGCGTTGATGACCAGATCGGTGTCCTGGCGGGTGTCGATCGACCAGCCGATGATCCGCCTGGAATAGGCATCCATCACGGCAGCGCAATACAGTTTCCCTGTCGTTGTGGGGTGCTCGGTGTAGGGGTCGGGCCGCAGCGCCCTGCCGGTCTTTCGGCCGGTGGGTCTCTGCGGCCCGCCCTCCGAACCGGACGTGCGACTCATCGCCGCATCCGGCTCTCCACGTGTTCATGCCGCTGGTGCGGGTGTTCCTGGCGTCTGGGCTGGCGACCATGGAGTGGGGATGCGAGTCCCCCGGTATCGGTAGCGTTCAATTGCCACCGTTACCGGACGGAACATCTCGGTCCCTCCGGCTTGGATCTGCCAGCCCGGCGCGAAACGCCGAATGAGGGTGTGCATGTTCAGCCCGGGGTGACGTTTCCGGAGCCAGCCGACCACTCGCCAGAAGGCGAAATGGTCGAGGTAGCCGAACGTCCGGGATGAGACCCCGTGGCGGAAGTAGCTGCACCATCCCCGCAGCACCGGGTTGAGCCGGCGCAGCAGATCGGCCAGTGTCCGATGACTTCGGCGGCGGGTGAGCGCCCGTACCTTGTCCACGATCGAGGCCAGCGCCTTGTTCGAGGGGTAGGTGTAGACCGCTCGTTTGCCACTTCGGTTCCGCCAGGCGCGGCGCTGGATGCGCCAGCCAAGGAAATCAAAGCCCTCATCGATGTGGCAGATCCTGCTCTTCTCAGCCGACAGGCGCAGACCCATCGGTGCCAGGACCGCGCCGACCTCATCCCAGAGCGCTTCGGCGTCGGCGCGTTGCCCGGCGAGCATGACCACGAAGTCGTCGGCGTAGCGGACGATCTTCATGACCGCGCCTCCGGCGCGTCGGTGCTTTGCGCGTGTCCATTCCGGGCCGAGCGCCTTCCACTTGGCGGCGAAGTGCTCGTCCAGAACCGACAGGGCGATATTGGCCAGCAACGGTGACAGGATCCCGCCCTGGGGTGTCCCGGTGATCGTCTCGCGGTTCAGGCCATCCTCGGACAGGATGCCCGCCCGCAAGAAGGCCGTGATCCAGGCCAGGACACGTTTGTCCGCGATGCGTGCCCGCACCCGCCCCATCAGGGCCGGATGCGAGATCTCATCGAAGCACGCCGTGATATCGCCCTCGAACACCCACTCGTAGTTCCGATTGGGTGAGGCGAGGTAATGGATCTCAGCGATCGCATCCTGAGCCCGGCGTCTCGGGCGGAAGCCGTAGGAACACGGCTTGAAGTCCGCCTCAAAGACCGGCTCCAGCACCAGTTTCAACGCGGCCTGCACGACCCGGTCGCAGGTTGTGGGGATCCCCAGCCGCCGGACCTTGCCCGACGCCTTGGGGATCGCCTTCTCCCGCACCCGGCATGGAACGAACCGGTCGGCCTTGAGATCGTCTCGAAGCCCACCCAGCAGGTCCGACACGCCAGAGCCGACATCGCGGGGTGCGATGCCATCGACTCCGGCGGTCCGTGCGCCCTTGTTGCCCCGCACCCGGCTCCAGGCGACCACCAGGAAGGCCGGGTCATAGACGAGGTTACGCAGATCATCGAAGCGACGGCCGGGATCGGCCCTCGCCCATCGGTGCAGCTTGCGTTGCATCACCCGTACTCGCACCTCGGCCTCATCAAGGCCGGGCCACGACGCGCCGGTGTTCACCAGCGGCCTCCGGGATCAGCACCCATGCCGCGAACACGCTGGACCCCTTGGCCATGTGACCGGCTTTCCCGGCCCCGGACTACTACGGGTCCTCCGCCCCACCCCGGCGGCGTCAGCCGACGGCGGGCCTTCCCACCAGATCGCCGGCTGCGATCCGGATCAGGGGCCACCGGGATGGTTCCCACGTTCACTGACCAACCGTTCGACGGGGTCGGCGCCCAGCTATGCCCCTGCAGCATCGCCGCGGCTACGCCGCAGACCTTCACCGCGGCCTCCCAACCGGCGACATCAACCGGCCCAGAAGTTCCCCGCACCACGCTGCGGTGCGGGTGCGCGCTGCTACCCAGCCCCGATCCGCCAGGTTCGAGCTGGTGGCTCTCTTGAGGAGCGTTCAGCCGCTGGTTCCTCACGTACGCCTTTCCGCCTCGCTAGCCGAGCACGGGTCATCTGGCAGTACTGACCCGCCTCGTCGTTGACAGGGCTGCTTCCCGCCCTCCCGGCACCTCCCGGTTCAGGCTGCCCTCTGCTTCACCCGGCCCGCTGCGACAGGCCAGGGGCGGTGTCCTTTCACCACCGCACGGTTCGTCAGCGCCTCGTGGCGCTCTATGTCGGTGAGCCACAACCGGTCGGGACCGGT
>NZ_BCQT01000037.1 GCF_001552215.1 Actinomadura macra NBRC 14102
GAGGTCACCACCTACCCGCAGACGGTGTTCGCGATGCTGCTGACCCGGTTGAGTGTGCGCGGCGCGGCGTGGTTCGGGACAACGAACCCGGCCGGATCGAACCATTGGCTGATGCGCGACTACCTGTCCCGCGCGTCCCTGCACCTCACCCGCGACGGTGAGACCCTCCGCTACGGAGCCGACGACCGGCTCAACCTGCACCGGTTCTCGTTCAAACTGGAGGACAACCCCACCCTCGATCCCGAGTACGTCGCGCAGGTCAAAGCCGAGAACGTCGGCCTGTTCTACCGCCGGAACGTGCTCGGCGAGTGGGTTCTCGCCGAGGGCGCGGTGTACTCGATGTGGGACGAGGCCCGGCACGTCGTCGCCGAGCTGCCCGCGATCACGCGGTGGCTGGCGTGCGCGCTCGACTACGGGACGACCAACCCGTTCCACGCCGGAGTTCTCGGGGTGGGCGTCGACCACCGGCTCTATCTCACGCGCGATTGGCGGTGGGACTCGCGACGCCAGCACCGGCAGCTGTCGGACGTGGACTATTCCGCGCGGCTGCGGGAGTGGCTGACCACCGTCCCCGTCCCCGGCACCGACTTGGTAGGGGTGGCGCCGGAGTATGTGATCGTCGACCCGTCGGCCGCGTCGTTCCGGGTGCAGCTCTACAACGACGGTGTCACGGCCAGGCTCGGCAATAACAGCGTGCTCGACGGGATCCGGACCGTGTCGTCGCTGCTCGCCCTCGACGCGCTACGCGTGCACGCCTCCTGCGTCGACCTGATCCGCGAAATCGCCGGGTACTCGTGGGACGACAAGGCCACCGAGGCCGGCCGCGACGAGCCCCTCAAGGTCGACGACCACGGCCCGGACATGTTCCGGTACGCCGTCCACACGACCCGGTCAGCGTGGCGTCCGATGCTGCCCGCCGATCTCGCCCTCGCCGCGTAGCGGCCCCCACCGGCACCGGCTCGGCGGCGTCCCTGGAGGGTGGCGCCGCCGAGCCGGCAACCCCGATGTGAACGGAGGTGCCGATGCCTCTCCCCGACGGCGGCTCTACCGCGTGGCCGCCCGAGCACTGCGAAGCGATCAATCAGCAGATCGCGACGTGGGCCGCTTGGTATGCGGGCGATCCCGCCCAGCTCGCCGCGATCTACGCCGGTGACGGCGCCACCAACCCCGCCGGCCGCGACTTCTTCGGTTCCGAGACCGGTCGCGCTAAGGGTGCCGCGCGTCGCGTGTTCGACCGTGTCCGCCGCTGGTTTTGGGGTAACCGCAGCGCCTCCGGGCAGCCCTCCAACCGCCTTCACGTTCCCATCGCCGGCGACATCGCCGCCGCTTCCGCCGATCTGCTGTTTTCCGAACCACCGACCCTCACCGTCCCCACCACCAGCAGCAACGACACCGGTATCGGCGGCAACCCGACACAGGCCCGCCTGGATGAGCTGTTCGACGACGGGGCGCACGCCACCCTGTTGGAGGCCGCCGAGATCGCCGCCGCGCTCGGCGGGGTCTTCCTGCGGGTTTGTTGGGACGCTGCGACCGTCCCGGATCGGCCGTGGATCGCTGCGGTGCACCCGGACGCCGCAGTCCCTGAGTGGTCGTTCAACCGGCTGACCGCGGTCACCTTCTGGCGGGTCATCAAGACCGACAAGCGGAAGGTCGTCCGGCACCTGGAGCGCCACGAACCCGGCAAAGTTTTGCACGGCGTCTACGAGGGCACCGACGACGAACTCGGGATGCCTGTCCCCTTTGCCGCCTATCCCGAGACCGCGTGGCTGGTCGACGAGCGCCGCCTCGTCAACGGCAACGAGATCCCCACCGGACTCGCCGGGCTCGCCGCCGTGTACGTCCCCAACATGCGACCCAACCGGGTATGGAAGGACACCCCGCACGCGGCGCCGCTCGGCCGCTCCGACTACGCCGGCGTCGAAGCCCTCATGGACGGTTTGGATCTCACCTATTCGTCCTGGATGCGGGATGTGGAACTGGGCAAGGCTCGTCTGATCGTGCCGACCGAGTACATGACTTCGCACGGCAAGGGCCAGGGCGCCAGCGTCGACCTTGACCGTGAGGTGTACGAGGGCGTCCGGGTGATGGGCGATGACGAGGGCCGCCTCGACATCAAGGAAGTGCAGTTCGACATCCGCGTAGACGAGCATCAGCGCACCATCGCCGACCTCAAGACCACCGTCGTGTCCACGGCCGGCTACTCCGCGGCGACGTTCGGGCTTGACACCGAGGGCACCGCGCAGACCGCAACCGAGGTCGCCGCGAAACACCGCCGCTCGTTGATCACCCGGGACCGGAAAACCAAGTACTTCGGTCCCGGTGTCGTCGACCTCGCCGTGGCGCTCCTGGGCATCGATGTCGAGATGTTCGGCACCAAGGGCGTGACGGCGCAGCGGCCCGTCATCGCGTGGCCGGACGGGGTGTCCGAGGACCCCAAGGAGGTCGCCGAACGCGTCGAGCTGTGGGCCCGCGGCGAGGCCGCGTCCACCGAGACCCGCGTTCGTGAGATCCACCCTGATTGGGACGACCCGAAGGTCGCCGGCGAGGTCCAGCGGATCCGGGACGAGTCCGGCATGGTCGACGCCGAGCAGGCCATGACCGACGCCCTCCGCCAGGGCAAAGGGGCTCTGAACGACGACGGCCCGCCCGACGGCCCGTCCGACGCGGAATAGCCCGCGATGGCCGTCGACCCCGACCAGGTCGACGCGCTCGCCGCCATGGTCGCCGACATCTACCGTGAAGCCGAGACCGCGCTCGTCCGCACCATCGCCCGGCACCTGCGTCAGGGGCTCGACTCGCCCCGCGCCGAGGCCCGGCTCGCCGACATCCGCGCGCTTCGCCGGTCCGCTCAGGCCATCATCGCCGCCCTCGAAGCCGACACCGGCACCGCCACCCGCGAAGCCCTGGCCGCCGCGTACCGGCACGGCTGGACCAACGCCCTCGCCGACGTCCCCCGCCGCATCGTCCCTGCGTCCGGGATCGGTGACGAAGCCGCGCAGGCCGCCGAGAACGTCGTCGGGACCGGTTTCGTCGAGGCCCTCGCCGGCGCGCTCTTGGAGGACTTCGGGCGGGTCGAGGCCAACATCCTCCGCAACGTGGTCGACGTCTTTAAGGATGTGCAGGCGGGCGCCGCCGCCCGGATCGTCACCGGCACCCAGACCCGCCGCGAGGCGTCACAGTCCATCTGGTCCGCGCTGATCCGCCGCGGCATCACCGGGTTCACCGACCGTGCCGGGCGCCGCTGGCGGTTGTCCTCGTACGCGGAGATGGCCGCTCGGACCAACGTCCAACGGGCCGCCATTCAGGGCCAGGTCGACCGGCTGACGTCCGCGGGGATCGAGCTCGTGTACGTGTCCGACGCCCCGCAGGAATGCGTGCTGTGCCGCCCGTGGGAAGGGAAGATCCTCCGCACGACGTCGGGCCCGCTGGAGGTGCGGACCCGGCACGCGACCCGCCCGATCACCGTCACGGTGACCGCGGCCGCCACCCTGGACCAGGCGCGCGCCGCCGGGTTTCAACACCCCAACTGCCGCCACTCCGTCTCGGCGTATCTGCCCGGGGTGACGCGCGTCCCGACCGATACTGCCGACCCCGACGGCGACACGGCTCGGCAGCGTCAGCGTGCTCTTGAGCGTCGGATCCGCGCGGCCAAGGAGCAGCAGGAGGGCGCGCTCACCCCGCACGCCAAACGGGTCGCGGGCGCCCGTGTACGGGCCGCTCAGGCCGCGCTACGCGACCACCTCGCCGCCCACCCCAACCTCAAGCGGTTGCGTTACCGGGAGCAGATCGGCGCCGGCAACATCCCCCCGCGCGGCCGCGACGACAACGCCGGACCCCTCGGACCGCCGACCGAGCCGACCCTCGACGGAGGGCCCGCCCCGGCGCCACCATCCCGGGCCGGACGGCGCGCCCCCGAGCCGCCACCCGCGGACGAGACGCGCCGACCGGGCCCCGATCAGCCCGTCCTTGAGCCGCCGCCCGTTTTGGGCCCGAACCCGCGGGATCTGTCTGACGAGGACCTGGAACAGCGGATGATGGCCGCGCTCGCCGACGACCCGGACGAGTTCGCGCGCTTGGCCGCCGAGATGGACCGCCGCGAGGCCGAGACCCGCGCAGCCGAAGAACGTCGGGCAGCCAACCGTGAGGCCGCCGCCCGCCGCCGCGAGCAGCGTGACGCCGAGCTCGCCGACCGGTTCAACCAGCTCATGGACGAGGGTTGGCTCGAAGAGGAAGCTGTTGCCGAGGTGTACGGCATCTCGATCGAGCAGCAGCACCGTGACCGCGCTATCGCCGACCTTCGCGCGCAGGGCTACACCGGCGACCGGTTCGAGGATCTGGCACGGCAGGCATACCGCGACCACGTCCACGAGCAGTACCTCGCCGCCGAAGAGGCCACCAACGGCTACATGGTCAACAACGAGGGCCGCACCCGCAGCATCGACCCCCGGGACCTGTTCACCGGGAACGAGGCGCGCGCCCGAAGGTGGGCGTCGGACGAGCTGAAAGGCTGGTGGGACGCCCACGGCCGCGTCACCTTCGACGAGTTCAAGGCCATGCTCACCGACGATCCCACCGCGCTGCGTAGACTTCGCGACCGGGGTGGGGGAGACTTCCTGGCATGACCGCCCAGCCCGGGGACAAGGCCGCCGGCCTGGCGTTGCTGCGCGCACATCAGGAGGGCCAGAGCGCCGCCCGCGCCGGGCAGCCCTTGACCGCCTGCCCGTACCCTCTGGACACCGACGACCCGGTCACGCGCGCACGCGCCCGCATGTGGCTACGTGGGCATGACCGGGTCGACCCGTTCCCCATCGACTACTCCGGTTGAGATGCGGGCAGGGCCCGCCCCGCTCACCTGACCAATTCCATCAGGCGAGCGAGGGGAGCCCTCCCCAGGCGTAGGCGGCGGCGGATTTCGTCTGCCCTGTAGCGGAGGAACTCCGGGTCGGTGGTCTCCGCGTTGTATTCGGTGCGAATCCATTCGATCGTTTCGTCGGCGATGCGGGTCGGTCCGAGCCGGTGTTCGAGCCGGCCGAGCGCGACGAGTTCGTCAACGATCTCGCCATGCTTGGCGTACGCCTCTGCGTAGGTCAAACGCTGGGGCTGGGGCGGGGGCGGCACGTCCGGGTTGCCTCCGCAGGCGAAGCAGATCCCGTACGCAACGTGGCTGTAGGTGTCGATCCGGCCTTTGCCGCCGCAGCGGTAGCAGTTGTGCGCCATGGTGCGTCCTCTGTTGAGTTGTCAAAGTGTTGTTCCGAACAAGAACAACACTAGATCCCCTCTAGAGTGTTGTCAACATGGCGAACGACACTATTTGGCCCTCTCCTCCCCCGTCTTGCGTCGACCGCTTCCCGGCTTCGGCCGTCCCGGTGCCCCCTGCCCCGGCCGCGCCTCATGCCATGCCCTGATCTCCGCCTCGCGCTTGGGCAGCCATCCGGGAAGCTCACGGGCTCCGAGCTCGATGTCCGGCTTGGGGAAGTCGGTGTGCCGGTCCTGCCATAGGGCGACGGCGCGCGCGGTCACGCCGAACATGGCGCCGACGTCCGCTCTGTCCATGACTCTGGCCGGCCGAGATGGCTTGTCAGTCGAGTTGTTTCCCACGGGCACACTCAAGCCCGCCGTTGACTGTGCTGCAACTCCGCGTTCCCAGTGTCGCCGGAGAACGGGGTCGGTCGGGGGCGGGATGAGATAGCCGCTCATCAGGCAGCCACCACCGAGAACAGCGCGCCGTCGACGGCGGGGCCGTCGGTGAAACCGAACAGCGCGCCGTCGGCCCGCTCGGCCGGCTCGACGACCGGCGCGACCTCGGCCGAGGTGTCGAGAAGGTCGAGGGTGCCATACCCGTCCCCCTCGATCCCGGCAAGCAGGTCCATCTGGACGCCGTCGGCGTAGAAGTCCGCCGCGGTCATGTCGGTCCAGTTCTTCACGGTCTCCTCCGTCCTGTTGGTGGCCGCCTTCTGGGCCTGCTTGTACTCGCGGAAAAGGATCAGCGCCGTCGCCGGCCCCCGCCGCCCGGTCGCCCTGCGCACGGCCTCAAACAGCTCGTCGCGGGTCTTGGCCTGGATGCCGTACACCTCGGCGGCCCACTCGATCATTTCGGCCGTCTCGCGGTCGGTGCGCGCGCTCCACTCCGCGTCCCGGGCCGCGCGGTCAGCGTCCCGCTTGGCCTGCTGAAGGGCCTTGAGTTCGGCCTTGACCGCACGCTGGGTCCACCCGCCGACCTCGGCGGCGCATCCGGTTCCCGCGTAGGTCTCGGTGAACTCGTTGCCCTCCGCGTCCAGTTCGCGGAGGACGACCGTGCCCTTGAGTTCCTCGCGCCCGCAGATCTGGCACGCGGTCACCTCATCTGTGAACCCGCGGACCTTGAAGACCTTGACCTTAGTGTTGTTCGCCATGACCACAACACTAAGGCATCTTCACAGAGTTGTCTACCTCTGGAACAAGTCTTTCTCGACTTCCCGCGCCCGGCGTGCGGGACACACCAAACGGCCAGGCCAGGCGCCCGGCCACCACACCCGCGAGAACCCTGGAGGGTCCCGCATGACCACACCCAACCCGCCCGCAGCACCGGCCCCACAGCCCTCGCCGCCCCCGACCCCCGCGCCCCCCGGTCCTGCCCCGGCCCCTCCGGCGCCCGCCCAGCAACCCGCTCCGGCGCCTCCCGCTCCGGCGCCCACACCGCCCGCCCCGACGCCCCCGACTCCGCAGGCACCCACCCCCGAACCGCGCGACATCTCCGGCCTGCCCAAGTGGGCACAAGACGAGATCTCCACGCTGCGCGGCGAGAACGCCGACCGGCGCGTCGCCGCCCGCACCGAGACCGTCCTACGGCACGCGTTCGCCGCCGCCGACGGGCTCGGCGTCAACGGTCACGCGCTGCTCGGCTCGACCGCGTTCGCCGAGGTGGCCAAGCAACTCAACCCCAGCGACGCCGCATTCACACCGGCCCTCGCGGCGGTGATAACGGCGACGCTCCAGGCGAACCCTTGGATGGCCGCGCAGCAGGCCCCGCCATCGCCCCCGCCGCCAGGCCGCGGTTCCGGGGACTTCCCGGGCGGTACCGGCGCCGGACAGCCCATCACCGAAGAGCAGTTCGCCCGCATGACGCCGGAAGAAATCGTCCAGGCCCACGCGGACGGAAAGCTCGACCACCTCTTGTAGCCCCGGCTCCGGCCGGGCAGAAAGGACAACCCCATGGCGATCATCCGGTTCCGGCCGGAGTTCTGGTCTGCGCTACTGCTCACCAGCCTCAAGCGCTCCCACGTGTACGCCGCGCTGTGCAACCGCAACTACGAGGGCGAGATCCGCGCGGCCGGTGACACGGTCCGGATCACCAGCATCTCCCGCCCAACCGTCAACACCTACTCCCGCAACGCCGACATCTCATACGAGGAACTGACGGACGCCCAGCGGACCCTGCTCGTCGACCAGGAAAAGTACTGGGCGTTCACCCTCGATGACGTCGACGCCGCGCAGGCCCGCGCCAACGTCGTGCCCGAGGCCATGAACGAGAGCGCGTACGCGCTGCGCGACGTCGCCGACCGGTACGTGGCATCCCTGTACACCGGCGTCGCATCGGCCAACCGGCTCGACGCCGGCGCGGCCCGGGTCATCGACGCCGCCGGCGAGGCGTACGAGACCCTCGTCGACCTGGGCGTCAAGCTCGACGAGGCCGACGTCCCCGAAGAGGGCCGCTGGACGGTGGTCCCGCCGTGGTTCCACGGACTGCTGAAGAAGGACCAGCGGTTCACCGACGCCAGCGCCAGCGGCACCACCGAGACCCTCCGCAATGGGCGCGTCGGTGAGGCGGCCGGGTTCGTGATCCACAAGTCCAACAACACCCCCAACCCCACCAGCGACAACCGGGTCATCATGGCGGGCGTCCCCGCCGCCATGTCGTTCGCCGAGCAGATCCTCAAGACCGAGGCGCTGCGCTCGGAAGTCCGGTTCGCCGACCGGGTCCGCGGGCTGCACGTCTACGGCGCGAAGCTGCTGCGCCCGGACTGCCTCGCCACCGTCCTGGCCGACCCCAGCACCTGATCGGAGGTACCTGACCCATGGCACGCACCAACGTCCCGTACAGCAACCTCGTCCCCAACGGCAGCCTGACCGACCCGGCAGGCACCGCGCTCACCGCGGGCGCGGGCAACGGCGGCCAGATCGCCAAGGCCGCGCCCGAGTCCACCGTCCTGCGTGTGGTGTGCGGCGCGACCGGCGGGAACTTCACCCTCATCAAGGGCGCCTACCCGCCCGCGCTGGCATCGGTCCAGGGCGACTACGTCGAGGCGCTCGGCTCCAACGGCGTCGAGTGGCTCGGCCCCTTTGAGTCCGGCCGGTTCCTCCAGGGTGACGGGTCGCTGGTCTTCGAGACCTCGCAGGCGATGACCGTGACCGCGTTCAAGGTCCCCAGGAACACCTGATGGCGGCCGAAGTGGGCTACTTCCGGGGGGAGGGCGGGGGCGTCTGGCCGATGGACCTCCCCCTGGATGAGGTCATGGCCGAGAAGGTCACCAAGGGGTATCTCGTCCGCGTCAACGCCGACGGTTCCCCCTACGCCGAGCCGGACGCCGAGCCGCCTCCGCAGTCCGCAGTGAAAGCCGAATGGGTCGGGTACGCCGTCCGGCACCCCGACGAGTCCCGCCGGATGAGCCCCGATGACGCCGAGGCCCTCACCAAGGCCGATCTCATCGAGCGTTTCGGCAGGGACGGAGAATAGGTGATGACGTCGTACGCGACGCCTGCCGAGCTCGCCGCGTTCCTGGCCCCGGATGCGCTTCCGGCCGGGGCACAGCGGGTCCTGGATCGGGCGTCGCGCGACGTCGACGCCGAGATCCTCACCGCGGTGTACGACGTCGACGAGGGCGGCGCCGCCACCGACGCCACGGTGGTCGCCGCGCTGCGTGAGGCGACCCTTGAGCAGGCCGCGTGGCGTCTGGACAGCGGCGACGCTAAGGGCGCTGCGGGTGTGTGGGGGCAGGTCGCGATCGGGTCCGCGCAGCTGACCCGCCGCACCGACCGCACCGCCCCCAAGGAGGCCACCATCGGGGGCCTGTGCGCCGACGCCTACCGGGTGCTGATGCTGGCCGGGCTGACCGGCCACGAACCCTCTACGCGCTGCTGATGGACATCATCGACGTTCTCTCCCAGGTCATGCCCGCGCTGCCCACCGTGGCGATTGAGCCCTACGCCGGGTCGGGCGCCTACGGCGACACCTGGGGTCCGGCTGTCTCGGTGCTGGCGTTCGTCGACGCCGCGCGACGGGTGGTCCGCGCGGCCGACGGGTCACAGGTGGTGTCGGAGACCACGCTCTATACCCGGCTCGGTGTCACCGTCCCGGCACGGTCGCGGATCACCCTGCCCGACGGTGCGGTGACGCTCGTCATCGTCACCAAACGCCGGGACGGCGCCGGTAACGGGGCGCTGCCCGAGCATCTCGAAATCGTCTGTGAATAGGGGGCGAGGATGCCGCCACGTTTCCGGCTGGAGTGGGACGGTCGACGGGTCACCGAGGTCCAGCGGGCCGCCGCCATGCGGGGGTTGCGTAAGGCCGCTGAGCACCTGCTCGGCGAGTCCCGGCAACAGGTCCCGATCGAGGAGGGCACCCTCGAACGCTCCGGGGTCGCCTCCGTCGACAGCAGCGCGTTGCAGGCCGCGGTCAGTTTCGACACCCCGTATGCCGTCCGGCAGCATGAGGATTTGGATCTTCAGCACGATCCGGGCCGCAAAGCCAAGTATCTAGAGGACCCGTTCAACGAGCAGGGTCCGGTGATGTTGCAGATCATCGCGGCCGAGATCCGCGACGCGCAGGACGGCCCCTGATGGGCTGGCACACCAGCCTGTTGACCGGCTTGGCCGCGCACCTGGCCGCCAACGGTGTGGGGACGTGGCGGCCGGACGGCACCGCCTACGCTCCCGCTGAGACCGCGATCGTGCTCGGCAAGATGCCGCCGCACCCTGACCGCGTCATCGCCCTGAACACCTACCCCGTGGGGCAGGACGGCATCGGCGACGTCACCGTCGGGTTGCAGGTCCGGGCCCGCGCCGGCCGCGACCCCCGTACCGCCCTCGACCTCGCGGACGCCGCCCGCGACATCCTCGACGGCGCCGTCCGGCTCAACCTCGGCGGCGTGTGGGTCTCGCAGATCAGCCACCGCAACGGCGAGGAACTCACCGCCCTGCCCACGGCCGATACGCAGGCCGACCGTGTCGAGCGTGTCGATAACTACTACCTCCAGGCGTCGCGGATAACGGCGCTGCGATCCCCCTAAAGGAGGGCCCCCGAATGGCCGATGAAATCACCGACCTCACCCGCCGGTACCGGCTCCAGGTCAACCTGGGCACCGCCGTCGCACCGGACTTTCAAACCGTGCTCGGCATGGTGGAGTTCAAACCGGCTGTGGAGCCGGAGATCAAGGAAGACACCGATTACGAGACCGACGGGTGGAAGGGGCAAACGAAGACCCTTCAGGGGTGGGAGGTCGAGGCGAAGATCTCCCACAAGTACGACCCGGACACCCTGGCCTACCACCCGACCCATGTGAAGTTGGAGGCCGCGTCGGAGGCGTTCGGCGCTGCCAGCCGGGTTCAGGTCCGCTATTTCGACCGGTTCGGAAAAGGCAGCGGTCGCCGCGGGTGGGCGCTGGTCACCTGGACACCGGAAGGCGGCGACGCCGCCGAACTCGACCGGGTCACGGTCAAGCTCGCCGGTGACGGACCGCTGGAGGCCATCACCAACCCGTTGAACGAGACCCCGCTTCCGGTCGTCACGGGTGTGAGCCCGGCGGGCGGCGGCACGGCGGGCGGAACCCTGGTCGTCATCACCGGTTCGGCGTTCACCGGCGCGTCCGCGGTCGCGTTCGGCGCAACTGCGGCGACCTCCTACCAGGTGGTCTCGGCGACGAAGATCGCCGCTATCGCACCGGCGCGCACAGCCGGGTCGGTGCAGGTCAAGGTCACCACCCCTAACGGCATCTCTGCGGATACTTCCGCGGACGATTTCCTTTACGCCTAACCCCGGGAAAGGGAACCCTCCATGGCTTTCGAGGATCTCGGCGACGCCCTCGCCGGCGCACACCTGGACCTCCCGCTCAACAGCAAGGCGCACCCGGACGGGCGGCTGTACCGGATCGAGGACGTCACCGCCGAAACCGCGCTCATGGTCGAGAAGCTGCTCGGGCTCGGCGCCGCGCTCGTCTCCGACGACGAGGACGCCGACATCGACACCGACATCCTCGACGACGGCGACGAACGCGACCTGTACGAGCGGCTCCTCGGCGACGCCTACGCGCAGATGCGCGCCGATGGGGTCGGGTGGACGGCGATCAAGCACGCGGCGATGACCGTGATGGCGTGGGTCCTCCAGGACCAGGACGCCGCCGAGCAGTACTGGCGTTCCGGCGGGGGTGCTGATGCGTTGGGGGAAGCGCTGACGGGACGCCAGCAGAACCGGGCGTCCCGCCGGGCTTCCGAGGCTGTGGCGAGAAAGACCCCGCGACCGGGCTCTACGAATGGTACGAACCCACGTCACCGTGGGCGCGGCAAGCAGCGTCCGGGCAATCCGTCACGTGGGCCCGGCTCCTCACCGAGTGGCCGCTGATCGAGGCCGACCTCGCAGAGGTCTACGGCGTCGACGTCGAGTCCGGGATCCTGGCACGCCGGTCCTGGCGATGGCTGAAGGTCCGTCTGGCCGGTCTGCTCGCTGCTGACACGCGCATCGCGCGGCTCCTCACACCGCCCGAGAAGGACACACCGATGACCTGATACTGCACAGCGCCCGGGGGTGATTCATGGCCCTGCGCCTGGGCGAGCTCGTCGCCGTCATCAACGCCGATGACTCCAAGTTCCGACAGGTCCTCGGTCGTGTCCACGGCGGGCTGCAAGCGGTCGGGAAGGTCGGCGCGCTCAGCGCCCTCGCCGGGTCCGCGGCTCACCTGGGGGTCGCGCTCGCCCCCGCCGCGGGCATCCTCGTCGCGCTACCCGGCGCGATGATCGCCGCGAAGGTCGCCGGCATCGCGCTCGGCCTGGCCCTGGACGGCGTCGGCGAGTCGCTCGGCGCCGCGGTCGAGGGCGATGTCGAGGAGTTCAACAAGAAGCTCAAGGAGCTTCCGCCGACCGCGCGAACGGTGGTCCGGGAGCTCGGCGGCGCCCTCGTCGGGCTCAAGGGAACCGCACAGTCGGCGTTCTTCGCGCCGATGCAGCGGCAGGCCCGCGGGCTTGGCCGGGAACTGCGGGTCCCGGTCGGCCGCGGCATCGCGACCATCACCGCGAGCATGGGGCGCCTGGCCGCGCAGGTTCTCGGCTTCGCTCGTGAGGCGAAGACGCTGCGGTTTATCCGGTCGCTGTCGCTGGCGATAGCGCGAGGGTTCGACGGCGCGGCCCAGGGCGTCAGGCCGCTGCTGCGCGGGATTCGGGACTTCGCCGGGGCGTCGCTCGGCTCGTTCGGGCGGGCGGGCGGCGCGCTCGGCCGGCTCATGGCCCGCGTCGGTGGGTGGCTGTCGCGGATGGCGCGCGGCGGGCAGGCTACCCGCTGGCTCAACAACGCCGTGAACACCCTGAAGACCATGGGCCGGATCGGCCGGAACGTCGTCCTGACCATCGGCGCCATCTTCCGCAACGCGGGGGCAGGCTCGAACGGCGGGTTGCTGGCCACGATCGAGCAGGTCACGGCCGGGATGCTGGCGTGGTCACAGTCGGCCGAAGGTCAGGAGAAGATCGCCCAATTCTTCGCGCTGATCAACCACACCGCCGCCGATCTGGCGACGATTCTGCCGCTGCTGGTCGGGCCGCTCGGTCTGGCCGTCCAGCTCATCCAGGCGTTGCCGGGTCCCTCGCAGGACACCGCGTCACAGTTCCTGGCGTGGGCGGTCGTCATCGGGGTCATCGCCGGAAAGGTTGGTCCGCTCGCGAAAGGGCTGTGGACGGTCGGCAAGGCAGGCGCGACGGTCGGCAAGGGTGTGGGGCGGGGCGCGCGGGGCATCGTCCGGCATCTTCGCGACGCTGATTCGGTGACGCGCCGGTCCGCGCGCCGGATCGGCTCGGCGTTCACGACGGCCGGGCGTGGTATCGGCCGCGGCGCCTCCGCGGCTGGGCGTGCGGCGGGCCGGATGGCGGTGGCGTCGGGTCGGATGGCGGTCTCGGCTGGCCGGGCCGCGGTGACGGTGGTCGCCGCGGGCGCCCGGATGGCCGGGGCTATGGCGATGGCGGGGGCGCGGGTCGCCGGTCAGTGGTTGATGATGGCCGGCCGCGCGGTGATCTCGGCGGCGATCATGGCCGCTCAGTGGCTTATCGCGTTCTGGCCTGTCGCGCTGGTCGTCGCCGCCGCCGGTGTCGCCGTGTTCCTGATCATCAAGTATTGGGACCAGATCAAGAAATTCTTCGTCGACACGCTCCCGAAGTACCTGAAAAAGGGTTTCGACTTTATTGTCACCCTGATCAAGAACGGTGCCAAATACGGGTTCTTTGGGCCCGTCGGGCTGATTATCGCCCACTGGGACAAGATCAAACACTTTTTTACCAAGTCCCTGCCGGGCGCGGTGTCGTCCGGGATCCACGCCGTGACCGGCTGGCTGACCAGCCTACCTAGGCGCGTCCTGTCCGCCGTCGGCGACATGGGCCACCTACTCGTCAACGCCGGGAAATCGTTGTTGATCGGGCTGTGGAATGGTCTGGTTTCCATGGCGGGATGGCTGTCCCGATCCATCGGCAACCTCATCAAACGCATCGTCCCTGGGCCCGTTCTGCGGGTCCTCGGCATCCATTCGCCGTCGCGACTTTTTCAGGGGTACGGCAAGCAGGTCGTGCGTGGAATGGCGCTCGGCATCACGCAGAACACCGGGATCGTGTCCAAGGCGACCACGGCGCTTGGGCACGCGGCAGCGCGCGGCGGCACCGTCATGTCCTCCGCCACCACCGCGCGCACGTCGGTGCGTTCGTCGGCGACCACGCGCGACACCCGCGCCCCCCAACCGGTCCGGTTGATCGTCGACCTGTCCAACGCGTCCGGCGACGTCAAGAAGCTGATTCGGCGGATCGTCCGCACCGACGGGCGCGGCGACGTACAGCTCACCTTCGGTACCGCCAGAACCACCATCCGGGCTACCCGAGCCTGACGCCCAGGAGGTACCTGTGCCGTTCCCCGACGACCCTCTCGACATCGCCGTCGAGCTCAAGCTCGGTGACACCTGGGTCGACATCAAGGCCGCCGGGCACGTCTTCACCGAGGACCCGATCACCATCACCCGCGGCCGCCAGGACGAGGGCGCCCGCGCGGACCCCGCAACCTGCACCCTGACCATCGACAACCGGGACGGGCGGTACAGCCCCCGCAACCCCTTGGGCCCCTACTACGGGCTGATCGGCCGCAACACCCCACTGCGCGTGGTGGCCGGGTGCGGGCTGGTCGGCCTGGTCATCCCACCCGACTCGCTGACCGCGACCGCCACCACCCCCGACCACGCCAGCCTGGACATCACCGGCGATCTAGACGTGCGGGTAGAGGCCCACCTCGGCTGGGCCCTCAACAGCGGCGGCCTGATCGGCAAATATGCCGAGGTCGGCAACCAGCGCTCGTGGGTGCTGTGGTTGGAGGACTCCGGCGCGCTGACGCTGTACTGGTCGACCGACGGCGCGAATCTGCTCTCGGCCCGCTCCACCGTCCCGGTCCCCGCCGTGGGGCGCCTGGCGGTCCGCGCAACCATCGACGTCAACAACGGCGCCGCCGGCAGGACGATCACGTTCCACACCGCGCCGTCCATCGGCGGGACCTGGACCCAACTCGGCGCCACCCTCGTGCAAGCCGGCACGACATCCATCTTCAATTCCACGTCGCCGCTGGCGGTCGGCGCCGCCCTCGGCGATTCGGTCACCGGCCGCTACGTCGCCGCCGAGCTGCGCAACGGTATCGGCGGCACCGTCGTCGCAGGCCCGGACTTCTCTGCCCAGCCCGCGGGGACGACGTCGTTCACCGACGGGTCGGGCCGTACCTGGACGGTCAACGGCGACGCCCAGATCACCGACCGGGACGTCCGCTTCTACGGCGAGGTCCCCGCCTGGCCGATCCGCTGGGACACCTCCGGCACCAACGTATGGGTCCAGATCGAGGCGGCTGGGATCATGCGTCGCCTCGGCCAAGGCGCCAAACCGCTCCGCAGCGCGCTCTACCGGGCGATCACCAACCTTCAGCAGCAGTTCCCCGCCACCGCCTACTGGCCCCTTGAGGACGCACCCGGCTCCACCCAGGCCGCATCCGCAATCCCCACCGTGGCGCCGTTGCGGGTCGTCGGCCCGGTCAGCTTCACCGGCGAACCGTCCGGTGGCACCGCCGGCGGCGCCACCTTCGACGACCGGGGTGGGCTGTACGGCCGCACCCCCGCACCGGCCACCAACGACTGGGTCATCGTGTGGTGGCTCGATCTCCCCGCCGACATGGGCACCGACACGGTTTCACCGGTTGTGCAATGGCGCACCCCCGGCTCTCCGATCGCCACCCGATGGGACCTGTACACCGGGCAGGCCATCGGCGGGAAACTGCTCCTGGAGGCGGCCCGCGACGATAACACCATCGTCATCAGCGTCGGTGGCACCACCGACCTGCGCGGCCGCGGCCCCGTCCAGGTCGTCATCGTCGGGAAGGACGACGGGACCGGCACCGGCGCTCACGTCTACGTCGACGGCGTCAACGAGATCAACGACATCGCCGTCGGCGACCTCACCACACCGCCGACCACCATCGGCGTGAACACCAACCTCACCCCCGGCTTGCAATACTCGGGGTCGGTGTCGCATCTGCTGGTCACCAACCTGGCGGCCTGGTCACTCTTCTACACCGACCTGATGATCCCCGCCGGCCGCGGTCACGTCGGCGAGACCGCCGGCGCACGTTTCGTGCGGCTCACCGGCGAGGAGGGCGTCCCCGCCGGACTGGTCGGTGACCCCGCCGGCACCGAACCCATGGGGCCGCAGCAGCCCCTAGAACTCCTGGAACTGCTGGGCGAATGCGCGGAGGTCGACGCCGCCGTTCTGTACGAGCGCAGAGACGCCCTCGGCCTGGTGATGCGGGCCCGGGCCGCCGACTACAACACCGCACCCGCCCTCGTCCTGGACTATCACGACCAGCTCGCCGCGCCGCTGGAGCCGGATGAAGACGACCAGGGCACCCGCAACGATGTCACCGTCGAACGATCTGGCGGCTCCTCGGCGCGCGTCACCGTCGACGAGGGGCCGCTGTCCACTCAGGCCCCGCCCAACGGTGTCGGTATCTACAGCGAGCAGGTCACCTTGTCGGTGGCCGACGACGACCAGCTCTTGCCGCAGGCTGGATGGCGCGCCCACCTCGGTACGGTCGACGAGGCGCGGTATCCGGTCGCCCGGTTGAAGCTGCACAAGCATCCCGAACTCGCCCCGGACGTGGTCGCCGCCGACATCCGCTCGCGTATCCACCTCACCGGCCTGCCCGCTTGGGAACCACCTGGCACGGTGGATCTGCTCGCCGACGGGTACACCGAGACGATCGAGACCCGCCGGTGGTGGATCGAGTACAACACCGTCCCCGGCTCGCCCTGGCGGGTTGCCGTCGCCGACGACGCCACGCTCGGCCGAGCCGATACGGCCGGCTCGGCCCTGGTCAACCCTGCGGCTTCCGGCGCGACGGGCCTCATGGTCGCCACCCGCAAAGGCCCCTACTGGACCACCGCACCCGCAGAACTCCCGATGGACCTGCGGCTGGGAGGCGAGGTCGTCGGCGTCACCGCGGTCGCCGACGGCGTCAACGACACCTTCGCCCGTACGGTGTCCAACGGATGGGGCAGCGCGCCGGGCGGGCAGGCATGGACGGTGTACGGCACCGCCTCCCACTACTCGGTGGGCTCCTCGATCGGGCAGGTGAGCATTCCGTCGCGCAACGTCGCCGACGTCGCCGGGCTCGCCCAGCCCACCGACGGCGTCGACATGGAGGTCACGCTCCGGACCCCGGTCGCGCCGATCACCGGATCGGCGATCTACTTCTACCTCCTGGCGAACTTCGACCGGACCGCGTTCACCTGGTACGCCTACCGGGTCGGGCTGTACACCGACGGGACCGTCCGCGCGCAGCTGGAGAAGGGCGCCCCGAGCTTCACGGTGCTGGCTGCCGAGCGGGTCGTCGCCGGGATCACCGTCACCGCAAACCAGTGGCTCCGCGCGAGGCTCCGCATCCAGGACGGGCGGCTGTACGGCAAGACCTGGGTCGATGGCGGCACCGAACCGGAGTGGCAGCTGTTCGCCTTCGACACCTCGTATGTGTCGGGGGATGTGGGTGTGCAGGCGTTCCTGCCGACCGCCAACACCAACACCCTGCCCGTGCTGTTCCAGTTCGGCGACCTCATCCTGCACAACCCGCAGGCCCTCACCGTCACCCGCGCCGTCAACGGCATCGCCAAAGCCCAGGCCGCGGGCACCGACATCCGGCTCGCCCAGCCCGCGACCATCGCCCTCTAGGAGACGGCGCCGATGAGCACCTACCCCCAGATTGCCGCCGGCCAGCGCATCACCGCGGCACTACTCAAGTCGATGCAACAGGAGGAGATCCTCAAGACCGCGAACACCGACCGCGTCAACAACACTCTGTCCGCCGATCCGGAGCTGACGATCGGGCTGGACGCCTCCGCGGTCTTCTTCGTGCAATTCGATCTGCTGTGCGGTGGCACCACCACCGCCGACATCCAAACCCGCTGGGCGGTGCCCGCCGGGGCGTCCGGCCTCAAAAGCATCCTGGGCCCCGGGTCGACCGCGGCGGAGGGCAGCGCCGACAACATCGCCATGCGCGACGGCGTGCACGCCTTCGGCACGCTGGTCCCCTACTCAGGTGTCCGGAACTCGACAGGCAACCTTTGGCGCGCCTATGAGTCCGCGATCGTCACCACGGTCAGCGCCGGAACCCTGAGCCTGGAATGGGCCCAAGTCACCACCAACGCGACCGCATCCCGCGTGAGCGCCGGATCGCTCCTACGCGTCAAGCGGATCGGCTGATGGCCGACATCCCGCCCTCCACCGAGCTCGCGCTGTTGCGTGGGGAGTTGATGACCGCGCTCGCCCGGATCGAGGGCGATGTCCGGCTCGTCTTGCAAGAGCAGCAGCAGGGCACGCGGCGCCTGGACGAGCTCGCCACGGATGTGCGGCGGCTGGACGAGCGCCTCGACGCTGTCGAGCGGACGGCCGTGACCCGCGCGGAGGCAGACGAGCGCGAGACGCGGATGCGCGCGCAGCTCGACGAGCAGGCACGACGGCGCCTCACCGTCGCCGGTCTGATCATCACCGCGATTACGGCTCTGCTCAGTGGCGGAATCGCCGTCATCGGGATCATCACCAGCTAGGAGGATCATGGCCGAGATCGAGATTCCGGACCCGGAAGCGGGCCCGACCGAGACCGACGAGGCGTCCGTCCTCGCCGAGTTGTACGGCAAGCCGGACAGCGACGGCGTGTACGCCGGGGATGGTGCCTGATGGGCACCGCCGCGGCGATGCTCGCCGAAGCCCGTAAGTCCCTAGGGATGTCGGGTCGACCGAACAAGATCACACGGGAGTATGCGGCCCGGCATGGGAACGAGTTCGCCGCCGCCTCGTGGTGCGACATGGCGGTCACCTTCTGGGCCAGGCATTCCGGCAATGCCGATGCGGTCCTGCCCGGCGGGGACCGGGCGTACACCGTGTGGCACGCGCAGGACTTCCAGAAGGCCGGACGCTGGCACGTCGGCACCGTCGCCGAGGTTGACCGCGCGAAGCCGGGCGACGTCGTGTTCTTCGACTGGAACGCAACCAACTCGGTCGCAGCTATCGATCACGTCGGCGTCGTCGAGCGTGTGCTCGGCGGTGGTCGGCTCCAGACGATCGAGGCGAACACCTCCGACGCGTGCCGGCGCCGGGTGCGGAGCGCGTCCGTGATCGCCGGGTACGGACGGCCCGCATACGACGCGGCGCCGGTGGGCTCCCACCCCACCCCAGCGGCCGCGCCGCGCTGGCCGGGCCGGTACCTCACGCAGCCCCCGACGATGCTCGGTGACGACGTGCGCACCTGGCAGGCGCGGATGCGGGCGCGCGGCTGGCACCTGGACGTGGACGGCAGGTACGGGCCCGGCTCGGAGACCGTGTGCCGCGCCTTCCAGGCCGAGAAGCGTCTCGGCGTCGACGGGGTTGTCGGGCCGGCCACCTGGGCGGCCGCCTGGACGGCGCCCCTCACCTGACCGTCCCCTCGTCGACGCCCCGGACCGTTGGCCGGGGTTTCTTCATGTCTGGAGGCATGATGCTCGATTCCATCATCCGGACCGGCGTCGCGAAGTTCGTCGGTGTCCTCGTCGGCCTGGCGCTCGCGCTGGGCGTCGTCATCCCCGCCCACCTGTCCGAGGCTGTGACGGTCGTCCTCGTCGCCGCCGTCAACGGCCTCGTCGAGCTCGCGTACTACGTGATCGGCCGGTGGGTCGAGCAGCGGTACCCGTCCGCCGGACGGGCCCTGTTGTCGTTGGGGATGGTCGGCAGGTCGCCGTACTACTCGCGGTAGGCTCGCCGCGCCGAGACCCCGGGCGCACGCCCCCGCTCCTCCCACCACGGGAGGGGCGGGGGCATTTCTCGTCGCGTGATGGTCCCGCGGCCCCGGGCGCGCGCCCTCAACCCGGGGCCGCGGGTCTGATGGGGGCGACGCCGTCCGCAGCGGTCGGCCAACGGCGGCACCGCCCCGGCTCATTCGTCCTCCGTACCCTCCGCGGGGGCGAACTGCTCGGCAACCCATACCTCGGGCCGCTCGACATCGTCCGGCGGCTCGTACGTCTTCGCCTCGCCGTCCAAGGTCCGGGCACGCCACGTCCCGTCGCCCTGAGAGATGATCGTGGCCCGCGGATCCTCGGTCTCCGGATCGAGCAGCAGGTACACGCCGGTCCCGCCCTTGAGGATGTAGCCGCCGACGCGGGTCTCCTCGGTGCCGCTCACGGCGCGGGGGTGAGGTGGCCCGCGATGATGACGGCGGCGTCAACGATGTGCTCGGCCTCGGCGATCGGCTCACCGTTGGCCTCGTCGAAAAACCACATGCGGTCCTGGTCGGTGACCCGTGGCTTGCACGTGATCGTCTGAGTCGCGCCCGTCGGGTCGTCCGGGCGGGTCACGATGATGGCGAGCGGACTGGCCCGCAGTTCCACGGCGAAGCGGCGCCCCTGCAAGGCGTTCATCAGCATGTGGAGCCGCGGGTAGGAGTGCAGGTGTTCCGTCCCGTCGAAGCGTCCACTTGCGCCTGCCTCGCCTGCTCCATGGCTGTCCATTGCGGGGCCTCCGATCCGGTGGGGCCCTCGATCTCCGGTGTCGATGCACCGTCTCTGGGCCGCTCTGTGTCCGATGCCACAGAGCGTCCATCTCGCCGGATCGGCACGGCCAGGGGTTTGCCGCTGTTTGCCGCAACGCTGCTCGACGGCTAGTCCAGCTTGTACTCCTCGTGTGGGATCGCCCGCTCCCAGACCATCTCGAACGCCGCCACCACCGGCGCAACCCGGCGCGGATCCGACACGAACTCGTACTCCTCCAGCGGATTGCCGTTGCCCGCATCGAAATGGAACCGTACGAGCCGCTGGTCGAACATCCAGAAGTCCGCACCTGGCAACATCAGGTCCCACGTCTGCCGCCTGGGTAGCCACCGGACTTCCTCACCGGCGTCGATGTTCACGTCGGTGACAATGTGCTCCCAGCGGATGTAGTCGCTCACAGGTTCGGACACGATCCGGGCCCGCCGCATCCGCACGCCCCGCGCGGTCGCGTCCTTCACCAGACCGATCCAGCGGGAACGGTCGGTGCGTCCGAACCCGCCAGCCTTCCAGTCCTCGAACCCCTCGGAGTCGCCGTACGAGTCGCGCATCTCCAGGTGGACGGCCGACCGCCTCGTTCCGGCGAGCAGTTCATCGAACGCCGGGACGCCGTGGCCGGCCCTACCCTGCTCGTAGGAGCCGGTGGCGGCCTCGGCGAGCATGTCGGCCATGCGAGCGGGCTGCCAGATCACCGCCTCGTCCGCGGCGAGCGCGACGTGCCCGCCAAGGCTCTTGAGGATCTCCGGATCGGTAACCACCCGCCCCTGCTGATAGAAGTCTCCGGTGTCGGGGGCGCGGAACACCGCCGGACAGCGCTCGTCCTGCGAGTCGGGGTCCGAGCCGATGAAGTCGATGTCACCCATGGTCAGCCTCCAGGTCTACAGACGGCCCGCCGACCCGTCCAAAGCGAGACGGCTCGTCAAGTGTGCTCCAGCGCGGCCAGCGGCGCCCGGATCAATTCCCTTACCCGCTCGCCGTGAACCGCCAGGTCGAACAGCCTTGTCCACGCCTCGGCGTACATACTCGTCTCGTACGGCTGAGTGAGTGTCAGCGTGCCCGAGACGAGTTCGACTGCAACCACCACAGAGTCGGGCAGGATCGACATGGTGAAGGACTCTTCGGGGTTCACGCCGTTGCGTGCGATACCCCGGGGGATCACCCCGAGGGACACGGTCGGGCGCCCCATGGCCTCCATGAGGTAGCGGAGTTGTTCGATGTGAACCGCGTCGGAGGCAGGCCGGTACCACAGCACGTCCTCCTCGATGACGAACAGCCAGCGGGCATCCGGGCGGTTCAGGCAGCGCTGCCTCTCCATGCGGGAGTCGACCGCCTGGGCGACGTCGTCAAGGTCGAGGTGCTGTTCGAGCCGGGCAGTCGTCAGGTAGTGCTCGGTCAGCGCCCGCGTCTGGAGCAGGCCCGGGATGTACTTCGTCTGGTAGACGCGATGCAGCTTCACCCGCCAGTACTTGTCGCGGATCTTCTCCTGGCGCGCCTTCAAGCCGCCCCGGTTCAGTTGGTGATGGGTCGCCCACATGTTCGCGACGGCGCGGAGTTCGGAGAGCAGCTCAGCAGCGCGTTCCGGTGAGACCTCGCACGCCTCACACCAGGTGCGCAGGTCCTCCGCGGAGATGGGCCGGTGTCCGTGCTCGATCCGGGACACCTTGGAGACCCCGGCCGACCATCCGGCGCGGCGCGCGAGTTCGCGGCCGGTCAGCCCGGCGTCCTCCCGGATCTCCTTGAGCTGATCGGCGAGGCGTTGCCGGGCGGCCTGTGCCGATGACGAGATGGGGGCGGGCATGACACCAGGTTCTATCCAGGCGACCCGGTCGGGGCACGGGTTTTGCCGCGGATTGCCGGATCCTGTGCGGCGTTCTCGTCGTCAATGCCATGTCGCCCATAGGTCCCATAGGACTACCAGTGCGGCTAGGCGGAGGCACCACGCGGTCACGCTACACAGGTCGTGGAGCAGCCGCCAGCTGATGCCGGGCGCCGGACGAGGCTCGTCGTAGTAGTACAAGTAGCCGTTGACCTGCGGGTTCCGTCCTTTGCGCGGCATCCTCGCTACGCTCTCCTGATCGAGTTACTGCTGATGAGGGGAGTGTTTGTGCTATGAGTGAGTCGTCA
>NZ_BCQT01000038.1 GCF_001552215.1 Actinomadura macra NBRC 14102
CCCGGCGGGTGGGTTTGGCCGGGGGAGGGAGATGAGGCTGTGCGCGGGGGTCAGGCGGTGGTGGGGACGAGGGTGACTTTCATGCCGGGGTTGAGGCGTTCGAGGTCGCGGATTTTGGTGCGCGGTCTTCGACCCCGACCGGACCCACCGCTTCAGGGGCATCGCCCTCGATCAGCGCACCCGGCTCGCGCCGCTCGCCGTGACCGAGTTCGTGCAGTTCCTGCACGACCGTCAGGGATGGCAGGCGTTGGCCGCCGACGCCCAGGCCCAGGCGGCCCAGGCCGAGACTCGTGTGGCCTACCTGCTGGGCGTGCCCACCCGGTAGCGGGTGGCGCAGATCCTGATGTACGTGGCCAACCAGGAACTGCTGCTGCGCAACAACTGGAGCCCCATCACCTGGATACCTCCCGAGACCATGGCCGGCTGGGCCGGTATCACCCGCCGTTCGCTGGAAAGAGTGCTCAGTGACCTGCGGGTCGAGGGGCTGATCTCCAACAACCGGGGATACCTGCACATCCCGGACGCCAAGGGCCTCACCGAGGACATCGGCGGCACCTGGCCCAGCCGCGCCGAACGCGAACAGATCGCCCTGGCCATCGCCCGCAAGCGCCGTGTCGGAGAAGGCAGACCCAGGACCGTCACCCTGTCGCCCGGCGGCGTCATCAAGCATCCCTCCCGCGGCCGATGACCTGCGCACAATGCCGGCGTGGACCCCCGACACCGACCACCAGCAGTGTCGTGTCGACGGGGTGGCGATCAGGTAGCCGGCGATGTGGGGGAGAAGAGGCAACGGATCGTTACGGCGGGTGGGAGATGGACGTGCGTGCCCTGCCCGTGGTGGCCGCGTCGTTCCGCTGAGCCGGTGCGGGTGTGCGCAGGTGACGCCGGTCATCAACGGAGACCGCGGTCGCTGGTGGGATCTGGTGGATTGTTGGTGCGGGGTCTATTGGGCGGATCCTTGTCGATTCGCTCTCCAAGGGCGGGGATGCCGAACTTTCACGAGTTTAGGTTTGACTAAACATTTAGGGGAAGCTAAAGTTGGCGTAGTCATCCTGAAGAGGGAGATGGGGCGTCATGGTGTTCCGCACCCGGCGTAGCAACGCAGAAGCCGCAGGTCATCTCGGGTATCCGCAGTCCAGCCTCACCGACACCGTGATCAACGAGGTCGTCTGGTACATGCGTGAGAACGGGATCCAGCGATCACATCTCGCCGACAAGATGAACGTCTCTCCCGGTCGGGTGAGCCAGATCCTGTCCGGCGGGGAGAACCTCACCCTCAAGACCCTGGACGCAGTGGTGGTGGCGCTGGGAGCGCGCTTGGAGGTGCAGATGCACCCGTGGACCGACCGGGTCCCGCCTGCGCCGCCCGCCCCGCCCGGTCTCGCCTGAAACCCCGCCCCACCGGGCCGTCTGCGACCGCGTCACCCACCGCATGGTGCTTGCAGGGGTCTGCTGCCGCCAGCGCCCGCCAGCGCCCTGCGGTGGGTGGCGGGGGAATGGTCAGCTACTGGTGGCCGGTTGCGGCGCGGTCTGGGGGGCCAGGGCGCGCAGGCTGTAGCCCCAGCGGTGCGCGCACAGCAGCATGGCCTGCAGAGCCTGCATCGCATCAGAGCACAGGCTGCTTTGCAGCCGATCCGTTTCCCCCCGGCGGGCACTGGTCTGGTAGCTGCCGATGTTGTGCAGGTTGCGGTTTTGGAGCTCGGTGAGCAGACGCTGGGGCCGGGGGTGCTGCTCGCACAGCGACGCCAGCGTGAGGCGGTCCTGGATCTCCTCATGCGCCTGCCTCAGCTCCGCGGCGCGCTGCGGAGCGGCGGTGTCGTCGCTGGCCTGTCGAATCAGCTGCCGGAAGAAGTCATCGGCCGCCGCCTGGATCTCGGCCGGGCCGTGCTTGCCTTCCAGCCACTTGGGCTCGGGGAACCATTGATCGACCCAGGCCAGCCGGTCGGGCCGGAAGGACTCCTCCAACCGGTGCACCAGCACAGCGATCCCCACGCTGGCGATCATCATCAGCTGCGTCGGCGGAGCCTCGGTCACCTGCCGGGCCTGCACGCTGCGTCTGACCTCACCGGCCAGCAGAACCCCCACCGCCGCCACCGAACCGCCGATGCCCCAGATCGTCGGCGACGCCAGCGCGACCAGGTTGCCGCACGCGGTCGCCGCCGCCGCGGTGGCCAGGATGACGGCCATCGCCCACCAGCGGCTCGACCGGCCGAACAGCCGGTGCTGGCCCCGGCAGCGCACCTCCAGACACAGGAACGCCACCAGGCAGGACACGGCGAACGACGCCCCCCATTTCCCGGCGATCGCCCACGTGAGACCCACCATTTCCCCCGGCACCTCCCCACCGCCGGCCGGAAATGATCGCTCAAGGAGGGCTATCGCAAACATCTCCGGTCAGCGATCACAAGATTCATGATCAATTCCCGTTTTCCCCGATTTGCTTACTCTTTACCCGACAATAGGACCCTGTGCGGAGCGTTACCAGATCGTGGCCGTCCGGAAGATGCCAATGATCGCCGCGCCCGCCCCCGAGATGAACTGTGACCAGCGACGATGCGGAAAAGAGTCCTCCAACTGTGGACTTTTACTCATCGCCGCCTGCATCCCGTGATACCAGCACAATCGGCGAGAGGAGACAAAACCTCCACTCCTTCGGCACCTTTCATACGGGCGCGTGCCCATGGCGGCCTGGCGACTCCCGGGAGTTCGGGGCCACGTCACCGATCGCCTCACGAAAGCCCGGGCACCCGCCACTGGCATCCGCCTCGACCGGAACGCGGCCCGCCGCCGTGGTCTCACGGGCGATGCGCAGCGCCGCGATGACGGGGAGCGGGCCGTAAAAATGGTCTTTACGCCATGGGTGGGAGAGTGGATCCGGTGGTGGGCCGCCAGATCATCTCCGCAGCCTTGAGCGAGGAGCGGGCGCTGACAGGCTCCGCGCCCGGGTGGTGCCCGGCATAGCGCCAGCCCGCACCGACAAGACCTTCGGCTGGTGGGGCCGAGACGGGGGTGCCTGTCGGTGCGGGTGCCGCCGCGTGATGGCCGTCTTCGCAGCGGCTGCTTGGAGGCCTGTCGGGGGAGTGGCGCGGGGTAGGTCACCCGGCTTCTGGCGAGGTAAGGGCGGACCGCGCTTCAGAAGAGCCGGACGCGTGGGCGGAGATGGCGTGGCTGGTTGCCTAGTGGGGAGCCGAGGAGGGCGGCGGGAACCAGGCCCAACCGCAAATACTTCGGTTTGAAACGCGGCATGACCTGGCTGAACGCCATGAATGATCGCGGTATGGGGCGCGGCGCGAAGGTCGTGTCGGGAACGATCCGGGATTCCCTGCACATGGTCGATGTCATCTTCGGCCTGGACGGCGGTGACCTGCCCGAGATCGTCGTCTCCGACACAGGCTCCTACAGCGACCTTGTCTTCGGCCTCCTCGAGTTGCTCGGGATCTCCTACCGGCCCGCCCTGGCGGACCTGCCCGACCAGAAGGGCTGGCGGATCAACGGCTCCGCCGACTACGGGCCCTTGAACACCTTCGCCCGGGGCAAGATCGACCTGCGGAAGGTGAAGCGGAACTGGGAGGACATCCTCCGGGTCGTCGCCTCGATCTACACCGGGACCGTGCGCGCCTATGACGTCGTCACCATGCTCCAGCGCGAGGGCCACCCCACCGCGCTCGGCGAGGCGATCGCCTCCTACGGACGGATCTTCAAGACCCTGCACATCCTGCAGTTCATCGACGTGGACGAGACCTACCGGCGCGACATCAAGGACATCCGCAACCTCCAGGAGAACCGCCACTCCCTCGCTCGGAAGATCTGCCACGGCAAGAAGGGCGAGCTCCACCACCGGTACGAACACGGCCTAGAGAACCAGCTCGGCGCCCTCGGCCTCGTGCTGAACTGCGCGACGCTCTGGACGACGGTCTATCTCGACGCCGCCATCCGCCAGATGAAAGCCCAGGGCTACCCGGTCCGGGACGAGGACATGGCCCGGCTATCGCCGTTCGTCCACTCCCACCTCGGCGTCCACGGCACCTACACCTTCGCTCTCCCCGACCTTGCCCCCGGCGCCATCCGCGATCTACGTGACACTGACAACGCCGAGGACGACGACGAGATCTGATCCCTCTAAGTCGCCAGAGTGACCTAGGTCACATTTATAGTTCAGTAAATGACCATGGTTCGTGGGGCTTTATCCAGTGACGCACGGAGCGCCCTCGGGCGGCCGGGCGAGTCCAAACACACAGAGACAGACGGGAGCTTCACGCCCATGGAACCGAAGAAAGCCCGTGACCGGTCCCGAGAGGTGGACAGCATCAGGGGGCAGGCGCAGTCGGTGCGGACCTGGCTGGCAGAGCATGGCGGTGATCTGAGGACGGTCGGCTCTGACGACCGCCGCCAGTTCGATACCGAGGTCACCGAGTTCCGGCAGCGGCTGTCCAGGCTGCAAGCCCTGGACTTCAATCCGGAGCAATCGATGATCATCGTGGAGGTGACCACTGCGGTCGCGAGCGCGATGGTCCAGGATCGGGCCGAACACGAGGCTCGGGAACTACTCATATGCACTCGCTGGCATCTGCCGTCATTGCGCCATCGGCGTCCCGAGATTTCCCGACCCATGGTGTTGAAGGCGCGGCGTGTATGGGCCGAGGTCTGTTCCGGACTCGGTGCGCATGACCGGTCCGAGACGATCCTGCGAAGGGTGGCCGAGAACGAGCGGCAGTTCGGCGCCGCCGACCCACAGACGAGGCTCCTGCTGGGCTGGGCGCTGGCAGGCCAGCGCCGGTTCCCCGAGGCCGAGGTGGAGTTCGCCGCGTTGAGGTCGCATCTGGCCGGTGCAGCAGCCCAGGAGCAGTTGCTGCACGCCCTGTGCAGGAACGCCTGGCTGCTGGGCCGCATGGGCCGGACTCAGGAGTCGGTGCGTGCCTACGCCCACGTCATCGCCGACCGGACCCGAATCCTTGGGGAGCACCATGCCGACACCCTCGATGCGATGCATTCGCAGATACGGGTTCTCTTCTTGGCCGGGGAGTTGGAGCGGGCGCTCGTCCTGCTGGAGTCCCTCCTGAACATCCGTGAGCGCGTCCAGCGCGACTGCCACCCAGATACTCTTTGGGCCCGTCTTTACTGGCGGATCGCGCAAGCGCGGCTCGAGTCCCACGACGACCGTGCCCTCGACCGAGCGTGCCGCGACCTGGCCGAGATCCTCGACCTCCAGACCCGGCGGCTCGATTCATCTCATCCCATAACGCGCGGCACCGGCCGGTGGCTCAACTGGCTCGGCGAGGTCCAGAAGGCGAACCGCGTCGGCAAACCGCACCCGCCGCTCCCCAATTGGTGATGGGACGGCTCCTGGGCCGGGGCCGGTAGCCCCCGGCCCAGGGCCGCCGTTCCTAGGCTGGTCGTGGTTGGTCTGGGGTGGTTTGCGCGTCAGGCGGGCAGAGGCGGCAGGGGTTGTCGGGCAGGCTGATCCACGCGGTTGTCTCAGTCTGGTTGACCGGGATCTGCACTTTTCGGTACGAGGCCGGGCGGCTGGCCGCGGTGTGCCAGATGACGTCCTCGAAAATCTGCTGTGATGCGATCACGGCGAGCGCGCCGGACGACCGGGCCAAGGCCTGCTTGAGCGGTGCGGCGTTCAGCAGCCGCGTGGCCAGGATGATGGCGGTGCTGGCCACGCCGTGCGCGTCGTGGTGAACCTCCCCGGCGTGCAGGGCCATCCGCAACCGGATCCGTGCGTACTCGTCGTGGATGTGATTGTGGTCGGCCAGCGCCGCGGCCAGTTCCTGAATGACCTCGACGACCAGGAGCTTTTTGGGTACGTGCGGGGACACCAGGATCAGTGCCCCGTCGCCGCGGTCCTCGCAGTAGCAGTCCCTGGACCATGCCACCCCGGCCCGGCCGAACGCGCGGTCGAGCGAGTGGTAGAGACCGTTGCGCACCGTGATCTGGTGGTCGTGGGTGCGGCGGTGATCGCTGAAGTCTTGCACGTCGACGCAGACGATCGCCCGGTACACCGCCGGGCCTGCGCCAGCCGCGGTGCGGCCGCTTCCGCTCATGATCGTGATCATCCCTCAACGGTTCTCAGTCGGCTGGTCGGGCCGGAGCCCGGGCCGCGGTGCGGTGACGATGAAGGGCCGCAGGGTGTCGGCGGCGATGTCCATGCCGTGCAAGGTCCGCTCCAGCGTGCCTCCCCAGACAGGGTCCTCATGCTCTACCGCGATGTCGCCGTTGTATCCGGCAGCGTGGAGGGTGTCGATGATCAGGTTCCAGTCGAGCTGGCCGCGGCCAGGCACGCGGTAGCGCCACCAGCCGACATCGGTGGGGGAAGTACGGGTGGCGGTCTTGCCGAAGACGCCGTACCGGGTTCGGGCGCGTTCGTCGATCTGGATGTCCTTCGCCTGGACGTGGCCGACGATGCCGGCGTCCAAGGCGTGGTGGAGGGCGTCCAGCGGGTCGATGCCCAGCCAAGGCAGGTGAGAAGGGTCGTAGGTGAGGCCGAAGCCCAGCTCGGCCATCCAGTCCCACAGCTCGGGTGAGTAGGCCAGGTTGCCGGGATAGCCGTCGGGGTGCCAGCCCTCCATCGGGCAGTTCTCGGCCAGCAGCGCCACCCCCCGCTCGGCCGCGTACCGGGTCAGCGGGGGCAGGTGCTGCTCGGCCTCCTTGAGGTTGTCTGCGACCGGCAGAGTGACGTCACGGCCGATAAAAGTGGTGACCTTGCCGACGCCCAGGAGGGCGGCGGCGTCGATGCAGGCCCGCAGATGCCGGTGGACGCGGTCGCGTTCGGACCGGTCGTGGTGCAGGTTGTTGCCGCAGTAGGTCACCGCACTGATGGCCAGGCCGTTGGCACGCATCAACTCCTTCACACCCGCGGCATCGTCGCCGGTGAAGGCGGCCACGTTCAGGTGGGCCGCCTGGTGAACGTGTTCGTTGCCCACCGGCCAGGCCGCCACCTCCAGCGCCTGGTACCCGGCCCGCGCCGCCCAGGCCGCGATCTGCTCCAGCGACATCTGGCCCAGCGCGGCCGTGAGCACTCCCAATTTCATGGCGATACCTCTCTGTCGGTGATCGGCTGTCTGCTTGGCCTCACCCGGCCCACTCGAAGATGCGCCCGGCGCTGCGCGTCACTGGATAGAGCCACACAGAACATGATCATCCGAGGACACTTGGCATATGACCTAGGTCACATTCCCGAGCGTTGTCGTCGGCCAGGTCATGTGCGGGGATGCGTGGCGACCTCCGTTCCAGATGGATGGGCAGTGGTAGGCGGAGTCGCCCTGCCCTGGAGCCGTTCGTCTAACGAACGTTTGACGAACACCGGCAGGAGGAAGGGCCGCATCAGGGACTCCGTTCACCGTGTCCGTTTCGAGTGTTCGTTTTCCCGTTCACCTCCGCCCGCCCTCCGCTACCGTTCAGATACGTCGCACGGGGCGTTTAATGAACGGAGGTAAGGGCTCGATGGCACTCATCGGCCTGGTCCGGGTCAGCACCGACAAGCAGAAGACCTAACGGCAGCACGACGCCCTCGACCCGATCTGTCTCAAGGTCATCGAGGAGAAGACCAGCGGCAAACTCGTCACCGCCGACCGGCCGGACCTGCTCACCGCGCTGTCCTACATCCGCGAGGGCGACCTGCTGACTGTCCAAGAGGTCGACCGGCTCGGCCGCAACCTCCTGGAGGGCCTGATCGTCCTCAACGATCTGTTCCAGCAGGGTGTCGGCGTGAAGGTGCTGGAGGGCATCGCGGCCGGCGAGCACACCGAACGGTCCTTCCTCCTCGACCTCGCGCTCGCGTTGGCCGAGGACCGGCGGCGCGACATCATGAAGAAGACCCTCAACGGCCTGGAAGCCGCCCGCAAGCAAGGCAAGGTCGGCGGCCGAGGCTCCGTCGTCGACGACGACAAGCGCGCCGCGATCCTCGACCGCCGACGGCGCGGCGAATCCATCCGCACCATCGCCGCCGGGGTGAAGGTCTCCGTCGGCGTCGTCCACAAGACCCTGGCAGAGGCCAAGACCTCAGACGAAGGCTGACTCGCCACCCCCATCGGAACCGCCAGTGGCGGTAACGCGCGCTGCGAGGGCTCGCAAACGCCACTGACGGTTCGGTTGCTGCCCAAGCCCCGAATACACCTCCGCCCGCATCACCGCCGACGCCGACCCCGCCGCCCGCCGACGCACACGCTGACGGCTGTTGCTCCTGACCTGCCGCAGGTCAGTGGCGGGCGTGGGCCACGCTCAAGGGAGTTCGATGTAAGGGAGGCCGACTGCGACGAGTTTGGTCTGCAGGTTCAGGTCACCAGTCGCGGCGTATAGGGCCGATCCCGGGTGGGCAGACTGGAGCAGCAGCGTTGAGGCGACGAAGCGGTCGTCGGGAACGTCGAGGTTCAGCCAGCTAGGGAGGTCGTCGCTGGCAGGTTCCACGTGCTCGAAGATCGCGTGGACGTCTCCGGCGACGCGGATGCCAGCAAGGACGTCACCGTTGGTGCGCAGGCCCTTGAGTCGCTTGTCAGCGCGCTTGGCGCTGTCGCGGACGTCCTGGTTGCGGCCGTTACGTTTCAGGTCGTCGATCTCGCGTAGGACCACCGGCAGCAGATGGGCCATGTAGCGGCCTCCCAGGCTGACCGTGTGAACGGCAATGTTGGGATCGTCGAGGAGGGTGTTGGTGTCGACGGTCAATCGCACCCTGAAGTCATCGGACGGCAGGAGCGTGAGAAGGCGGATCAAGAGGTCAAAGGTCTCCCCGAGCTGCTGCCGGGCGCGCTCGATGGAGCCCGGAACGCCGTGGGAGCCAGGTTCACGGACCAGCCAGTCATGGAGTCGTTCGAGCGCCTCGTTCATGCTCTGCTCGACCTCCGGAGTAGCGTGGGGAAACAGCAGGCGGAACCGCGGGCTCCAGACGCGGAACCGGCCCAGCAGTTCCATGCGTGCGGTTTGCAAATCGTCGTCGCTGGGCGCCCACCCCCAGATGGGGAACCCGATGAAATCCCCCCATTCTGAGTGCGTCCGGTTGAGATCGATGTTCACGATGGCGGAGTCGTCGACGATCGCGTGATAGTCGCCCCGCATCGCCTCTAGCTCAGCGGTCAGTCGCTCCCGATAGGTGAGCCGAGTGCTCTTAGAACTCATGAACACCCATCCTGACCTATACGCACCAGCCACACTGCTGGGTTTCTTGCTGTCCGAAGCTGCACCCGCCCCCCGGGTACGCACCAGCGCTACCACCATCCGGTCCAACCCGCCTCGGAGGCTTACATCCGCCTCGGGGAAGGCCTCCGCTCGCGTCCCGCTGGCACCCGACGCCCGGCGGTCTCCACTTCCTGTCGCTCCCACCGTGGCACCTCGCTGAGCAGGTACATCACTTCGTTTGCGGCTGATGACACGTCCGTTAACGCCACCCCTACATGCGGCCCGGCGACACGCTCGTGGTGCCGTCTCTGGACCGCCTCGGCCGCTCCCTGCAGGACCTCATCGCGCTCGTGGCCGGGCTGCGCAAGCGCGGCATCGGGTTCCGGTCACTGCACGAGGCGATCGACACCACCACCCCCGGCGGCCGCCTGGTCTTCCACGTGTTCGCCGCACTCGCTGAGTTCATCCGCGAGCTGATCGTGCAGGGCACCAACGAGGGCCTGGCCGCCGCCCGCCCCCGCGGGCAGCGCCTCGGCCGCCCCCAGCGCTCACCCCGGAACAGGTCCGCCAGGCCCGCACCCTGCTCACCCGCCCGGACGAATCGGTGTCCTCCATAGCCCGGCTGCTGGGCGTCAGCCGCTCCACGCTCTACAAACACGCCCCCGAGGCCACGGGCCGCCCCCGCGCCGTCCAGCTTCCCGCTGCCGCCATCGAGGGCAGTCCGGATCCTGATCGAACACCGTGACGGCGTCGCCAAGTTGATTCACGAGCCGATTCCCCGCAGGGTCTGCAACCGGTCCGTGAGGCGACCTCATCGGACTTCAGAGCATCCCTGGAACGCGGAACGGCCGCCACAGGCTGTGGCGGCCGTTCCGGGATCGTCCTGGCAAGAGGGGACCGGGAGGCACCACCCGGTGGAGAACCCTCCTGTACCTGTTGCACGCCTTGGCTTTCTCCAGGGCACAGAGACGAGGCACAGGCTCCCGAGGGGCCAGGACTCCTCTAGATCCGCACACCCGCCCCGATCCGGAACGGGGTGAACTAACCCCTTGATCGACGCTCTCATGAGGACCTGTCTTCGACGGTAGCGGTACCGTGATAGTGAAGGCAACCTCGCCTCTGAGGTGTACAGCGGGGGAACCACCACCGAATCGGCGGGTAAGACACCGACTGAGCGACTTTACCCCTTACGGATTCAGCGGCTTACCTCTTACCTACTCGACGGCAACTAAAGTACGTTTTATACTCTCCATACTTCCAAAACTCTGGCTACGGAGATCAGCCCGGTGCAAGCGTCATCACCTTCGGTCGAGGACCAGTCCGAACCGCTCCAGACCGCGTTGCAGAGCGCCAAGGCGGCAGCACGACGCGCCCGTCGGAGCGCGCAACTCCGCATGGACTTCATCGCCCGCGGAGGGCCGGACGAGGCGTTCCCGCCCTTGGCCCGGATGCTGCGCGGGGGACGCGGCGGAGACGTCCGACTCCGCCTCATGCTAAGCCTCTTGTGGTTCCAGACCGACAGCCGCAGGGCCGTACCGCTGAACTACCCATCCCAGGCGTGGGCCCGGCTGCTCGGGCTGGACAAACCCGAGACGGCCGGGGTCAGGCGGGTCAACGATGCCGTTCGCTGGCTAGCCGCCAACAAGTTCATCTTCGTGAAAACCAACCCAGGTTCCGCCAGTCAGATCACCGTCCTGAACGAGACTGGCGACGGCAGCGACTACGAACCTCCGGGCTCGGCAGCCCAACGTCTCCGCGACAAGCCCGCCGGACCCAAGCATCTCTACGTCCAGATCCCCGAGCAGATGTGGACCAACGGCTACATCTCCATGCTCAAGGGGGCCGGCCTCGCCTTCTACCTGATGCTCCTTGAGCAGTACGGGCCCGGCAGACTCGACGAAGACGCTCCCGCAGTGTGGATCAGTCCCAAGATCCTCAAAGACCGGTACGGGCTCAGCGACGACACCCGTACCAGAGGAATGAAGGAACTCGAAGCCTTCGGACTGGTCACCGTCAAACGCCAGCCCATCAACCCAGACGACTTCGACATCGAACGCATCCGCAACACCTACACACTCAACATCGACACCATCCAAGAGCCCGCCAAACGCGGCAATCTCGCCTGACCCGCATTATGTGAGACCCCTCGCCCTCCGCTCAGGCGGGCCTGTCTTCCGCCGTCCGGCCTCACCGTCCCGGCGTCGGTTCGGCTCCGCGCCGTGGCGCCCCGGGACCCGTTCGAGAGCTAGAACGGCGGGTCGTCGCTGAAGCCGCCACCTCCACTGCCTGTCGCCCATGGGTCGCTGGCGGAACCGAAGCCGGTTCTGCGCTGCGGTGTTGGTTCAGCTTCCTGGTAGTCGGCCCTCCGCTCCCGAACGTGTCCCCAGCCGCCAGGTAGCTCATCAAGGGTGTCGGGATTAGTTGGTTTCCCGACACCCTTTCGGTAGCACCCTAGAAATCGGACATCAGTGGACGAATGGCCGTCTCCGGGCGTCAGATTCGCGTTCTGATTGACGACAGGGTTTGACGACATCAGGATGGGGGTCCGAACCCTTCTGGAGGAGAGCGCCGCGCCGCTGCCCAAGATCCCGCTCGACGACCCGCGCGTGCTGGCCCTGGCCAAGGCTCGTCAGCGGTTCGCCCACGACTGCGTCAACCTTCCGACGTGGGAGGAGCTGACCGACGAGGACCGAGAGGCCGGTCTGCCCACCGCTCGCAACTACCTGGAGGCGGGGATCAACGCCGGGCTCTTCCCTGCCGTGGAACTGATCGACAGTGGATGGCGCGCGAGCCTGACCAACATCAACAAGGGGCTTGAGCGTCAGGCCACCGCCATGGCCACTGCAGCCGCCGACCTCCCGCTGCTGCTCTACCGGTTCCGCAGCGGCCCCAGCGGGGGGATGAGCGTCGGGACCGTCCTGGACCAGCTGGCCGAGACTGCAGAACACCTGGCCGCGTTCGCCCGCGAGTTCGGCGACCAGGGCTGGGTCGACATGGGCCAGGACGAGACCGCCGCCTGGAACAGGACTCTGGCCGACCTGGAGGCCGCCGCGGCCACCTTCCGCCGCACCACCGACCTCATCGGCTGACGCCCAAGGAGCACCGTGCAGATCGTGTACTCCCGGTCGTCGACCGCGACCCAGTCCCTGCTCCGGCAGCGGCACATCCTGACCGAGGCCGGTCTGCTGGTGCGGAGCGAAGGCGCCGCCGAAGGATTCCACCCAGCCCCCGGAGTGCTGCTGTTCGAGGACCCCGCGACCACCTCCAAGATCCCCGCGCTGGAGCGGCCCGCGTTCGCCAAGGTGGCCACCGCCGCCAATCCAGGCGACGCCTTGACGGTCTCGGAGCTGTTCCGCCTGTGCCGGGACCTGGTCGGCATCCACCAGGTGCGGGCCTGGTGCCTGGCCCGCGGCGTCGCCCTGCGCGTCCTGTCCGGACCCCTGCCGAACTTCACTGACCTGGCGGCCAAAGACGCGACCACCGACCTGCTCATCAACGTCAGCACCGCCGTCGGTCAGTTCCAGCGCGACCTGCAGAACGAACTGACCGACGAGGGGATCGCTGCCGCCGAAGCCGAGGGCCGGCCGGTACCGGGGCCGCCCGCCCGCCTTGACCGGCGATCAGCTCGCCGACGTCCGCGACGCCTTCCGCAACCAGGGCGTCTCGATCGCCGCCCTGGCCCGCAGGCACGGAGTAAGCCGAGTGGCCGTGCGCAGCGCGCTGCATGGCCTGCTCCCCGACCAGAGTGTCCCGCCCGCTCAGTCGGGATGATGGAGCGAACATGACGCGGTGACCCGGTCGAACGGCCTGGCTCTGATGGTCAGGCCGCAAGGCCCAGGTCGAGGCGGCGGCCCATGTCGATGTCGATCGTGCCGTAGAGGTTGGCGTTGGACCAGAACAGCGGCGACAGGCCGCGTTTGTCGGCGTCGGTCACCTTCTGCTGCCAGAGGGGTCCTTGAGAACGGACTGGACGAGCAGGGTGTTGATGAACACCAGGGTGGACTGGAGCAGGTGCAGGCTGAGCATGGAGACCTCCTGGTGCTCCTTGTCGCTGCCGGGGCTGGTGCCGGCGCTGCCGTAGAACAGGTCGGTGTTGGCCGAGTTCCAGTTCTCCACGACCTGAAGGCCCCCGCGAGGAGGATCGGAACGGCCCCAGCCGCGCGTGTCCCCGTGCGAGTACGCTACGAGGCGCGGGGCTGTACGACCGAGAGTGATCGATGTGACCACACCTTGATTCCGAGAGGCTGCCAAAGAGGAGAGCTTTGATCTGGAAAGGGCAGGGGAAATAATCCCTAATTATCTGCACCCCTCAGATTCTTATACTGGTGTCAGGCTGCCCAAAAGCTCTCCGCTGGTGTCCCTTCTTTCACTTATATTCTGGTTGCGGCAGCCTTTATTGTGTCTCTGATCTTCTTCGCGCGGCTAGCCTGCGGGGCCGCTGACCTGCTAGTACGCATCCTGGAATGCATGGCAGGAGAATATTTACCAGAGTTGAGAGAGACACAAGGCAGCAGAAGAAGCGGTAGGCGCCGAGCGGGAGGTCAGAACGCCTCCTATAACCGCGTGGGCGGATCCATGGTCCAGGCCCAAAACGTAGGCGAGATACATATCCACGACGCGAAACGGGAAAAGCCGGAGCCCTGAAACAGCGCTCCGCCCCTCCCTCCCTGAGAGGGGCGCCTCCCCTGGTGCGCGCCAGGTGTCCGGGTTCCCGCGGACCTCTGCTCAGCTGCCGCTGCAGATTTCGTCACGGTGTTTTCCTGGTTTTCGTGACGGTGGGCGGCTAATCTTTTCGTGACGGTCGATGGCGTGACGAAAAAAGGGGAGTGCGTGGTGGCGACCTTGTGCGGGACGTGCGGTGACCCGGTGCCGGTCCGGGACCGGGGCCGTCCGGCCCGGTACTGCTCGGCGGCGTGCAAGGCCAAGGCGTACCGCAGGCGCAAGAACGCGACAGCCGCCGCAGCCGCCGCGCCGTCGCCGGTCCACGCCGCCCCGGCCACAACCATCGACATGCCGGGCACCGACGCCTCGGCTGCGGACCTGGCCGCGCGGTTGGCCGAGGTGGCCGCGCACCTGGCGGTGGCGATCGACGGTGGCCGCGCCGGGGACCTGCGACCGGACGGTACCGCCGAGCTGCTCGGCCATGCTCAGCGCACCCTGGACGCGCTCGGCGCACTGGTCCGCACCTCGGCGGCCGCACCTGCGCCCGCACCGGTGTCGCGTGACGAAATCCTGGTGTCCGTGACGGAAATCGGTGCCGGACCTGGGCGTGACGAAATCGGTGCGGCCGTGACGGAAAGCCGGCCTTTGCCCGATCCGGAGGAGCCGGACCAGGGGGCCGCCGAGCGCGAGGCTCAGGATGAGGGCGAGGACGAGGGCGGCCGGGAGGAGCGTGAGTTCGTGCGGCGGTTGCGGCCGGTCCCGGAGTTGGGGGAGGGCTATCGGATGGCCGAGTGGCCCGGGACCGGCCGCTACCACCTGGTGTACGAGGGTGAGCGGATCGGCCACGCCGCCAAGAAGACCTTCACCTCCCGCTGGCAGGCCCACTCCGCGCACGGCCCGAAGATTTCTGCCACCGGCACCTACGCCACCCGCCGCCAGGCTCTGGCCGAGGTCGCACTGCACCACCGCGAACTCCGCCGAGCCCAACCTCGCACCCGCAAACGCCGCTGACGCGCCGTCGCGGCCGCGCGGTGGTTCGTCGCGCGGCCGCGACGACGAAACCCGCCGCCAGGGTTGGACCACTGGCGCACCGAACGCGCCCACTGGCCCGGCGCCGCCAGCCCCGCCCTGTTCCTCAATGCCCGTGGCGGCCGCCTATCGGTGCGCGGCGCCTATGACATCCTGGTCGCCATCGGCGAAGACGCCGGCCTCGAAGTCGGGATCGACGCCACCTTCACCCCTCACACCCTCGGGCACACCGCCGGAACCACCATGGTCCGTAGCGGCGAAGACATCGTCGTGGTCGCCGAGCTCCTCGGCCACAGCCTGGAGACCGTCCGCCGCTACAGTCTGCCCACCGAGCACGACAAACAGCGCGCCATCCGCCGCATCCCCGTCGACGAATAGCTCCCGGGCACGAACGAGCGGGTGTCGGGACCTGCGGCGTATGACACGTCCGTTCACGCTCACCGCACACTGGGCAGCGGGCGAGACTACTGGCAGGCGGCTCCTGTCGTCCGGGATCCCAGAGCGAACGGCATGAAGGCGAGCCGGATCTCACGGTTCACGTCGTGGCGGGCGTGGAAGACGAAGTCATGACGTTCGCCCTCGCCGGTGGAGCCGACCGTGCGTTTGTGGTTGGGGTGGCTCTCGATTTCGCTGAGGGCCTTGCCGATGATCGCGGTCGTGTCGTCAGCACGCACGAAGATCAGCAATGCTGCCTTTGTGTCGCGCCACACCAGGTATCCAAGCAACTGGTCGAGCGCATCGCGGATGGTCTTCGGCCCGTGCCAGATCTTGCACTCGGCGATGAACACGTTGCGGTCGTCGACCCGGATCAAGATGTCAGTCTTGCCTGTGCCGTTGAATACCTCACCTGCGGCTTTCCCCTCGAATTGGGCGTTGAGGGAGACCAGCAGCAAATCGCGGATCTTCTCCTCGTTGAGGGTGGCTGTCATCGACGGCGAGCGTTCCAGGGCGTTACGGGCGTTGCGCAGGACCTCGAGCGCAGCCTCGTAGTCGGCGCCGGCCAGCACCGGCTCGGGTGTGAAAGGGCCGTGCGCGGTGGGGCGCGGCCGGGTGATCACCCGGCGTGTCACCGGTACCGAGTATTTGGCCGCATCCATTCGCTGATGGATGGGGAAGCCCAGCCCGGCTTCGAGGTGCCGGTTGGACAGCAGTTCTTCTCGCCGTTGAATCACCCATTGCGCGAGGTGTGCTCGAAGCCGGCCGGGATATGCCTCAAGATCGTTTCGAGACCATGCCAGGTGCTCGTCGATCCTGTCCAACTGGACGTCGAAGTGGTGCCGCACAACCTGCGGGCTGCTGCGATCGCCTTCCCAGACTAGGTACAGGTGTTGCTCGTCCACATCGGCCCGAGGCTGGTGGGTGGAGTAGGTGCTGGCCCTCAGCCAGAACACCCCCGGATCACCGTCAAAGGGAACGGCAATAACAACACGTTTCCGGTGGGGATGCTGGAGCGCCGTCCGGCCATCCAGTTCCTCAAGGGGTAGCTGAACGATCAGATCACGGTGCAGTGTGGGGCACTCGACCGAGTGCTCGACCACGAGGTATTTGACGACGTCGGCTTCCGCTGCAGCCAGTAGCTCATCAGGAGCCCAGCTGATCAGAACCTGTTGAGCAGCCTCCAGGCGCTTCCCCAAGTAGGAGGCGAGGTCCATCCCGATCAGGAGCTTGCCATAAGACATGCCGGTCCGGAGCTCCCCATCAAGGTTGAGGCGGGGGCCGTCCTTACTAGAAACGGCGTAGCGGCTCTTCCAAGGCTCCTCGAGGCCGATGGACCAGGTGAGGGGAACCCCGGTGAACAGGGGCAGCGGCTCTGGCCTCGTAGTGGACTTCACAGTCCCGAGTCTGCCGTTCCCCGCCTACAGCGGGAGGCATTTGGGGTAGCTGGTACTGGTTTGGTCTGCCCTAGCCCCACAATCTACTGACACTCTCGTGTCGCGACGACTGACGCTCTCATGTCGCGGTCGCTGACGCCCTGCGTCGCAGCCCGCTGACGCTCTCACGTCGCTTGGCATGCCGCGCGCCGGGCCGCCCCCGGGACGGCGCGCGGACGAGCGCCCGGACCCCCGCTCCAGGAACCCATGGCTCTCCCCTTGCCCGGTTCGCCAGCGAGAGACGATCTGAGAGCCGCGATCAAGAAAATTCGGCAACCAAGATCTAATAGGGCGCGAACCTGTGGGGCGCGGACCTGCGGGGCGCGAACCTGCAGAACGCGAACCTGTGGGGCGCGGACCTGCGGGGCGCGGACCTGCCGGGCGCGAAGCTGTGGGGCGCGGACCTGCGGGGCGCGAAGCTGTGGGCCGCGGACCTGCGGGGCGCGAAGCTGTGGGGTGCAGACCTGCGAGGCGCGGACCTGCGGGATGCGGACCTGCGGGATGCGGACCTGCAGGTCGCGGACCTGCGAGGTGTCAGAGAGGTGTCGGAGGCGGAGGTCCGGGCGGTGGCGGAGGTGAACGAGCACACCCGGTTCTAGCCCCCCGGCCGGTCGACCGGCCGGGGGCCGGCGGCCCCGCCCGTGGTCGGGTCGTGCCGGTCGCCGCCGATGGCTTAACCGGACAGTACAGCGACTCTGTCCGGTCACCCGCTCTCGATCCTCGCAGGTCAGCGCACCGGTCTCCCTGAACGGCCGTTCCGGCCCCTCCCAGCGGCCACCGTCCGTCACCGAAACCCTGGTTATCCACAGAACGTCATCCACTTCTCGGGGTGCCCCGCCGGCGGAAACCTCGGTGTCATGACCACCACCATGAGCACGCCCACGCCGGGACGACGGTGCCGGTTGGACGGCGCCGAACTGGCCGACCTCGCGCGGGCCCTCGCCACCCAACCAGGGGCCCCTCGGCCGTGGCCGGATCCATGAAACCGGCACTGGTGGTGGAGGTCATGCGGCCCCGATGAGCGGGATCTCCTCCAGGATCTCGACGGCGGTGGCCCGCGATGTCTCAATACCGATCATGACTGCGACAGATGATCCGCCATGCCGTCCGGCAGCCCTCCGGGCCGACGCCCACTCGCTTCCTCGAAGTCGACCTTGCCGCCCTCGAACCGGGCGCTCCTGAAGATGACCGCGTTCCCCTCGAACCGGGCGAGCCCGAAGTTGACCGTGCCGCCTAGGAACCGGGCGCCCACGAAGTTGACCGTGCCGCCTAGGAACCGGGCATGTATGAAGTTGACCGTGCCGCCAACGAACATGGCGCCCACGAAGTTGACCGTGCCGCCTACGAACATGGCGCTCCTGAAGTCGACCGTGCTGCCCTTGAACAGGGCGCTCCTGAAGTTGACCGTGCCGCCCTCGAACCGGGCGCTCCTGAAGTTGACCGTGCCGCCCTCGAACCGGGCGAGCCCGAAGTTGACCGTGCCGCCTACGAACAGGGTGCCCATGAAGTTGACCGTGCCGCCTACGAACATGGCGCCCACGAAGTTGACCGTGCCGCCTACGAACCGGACGCCCACGAAGTCGACCGTGCCGCCCTCGAACCGGGCGTCTCGGAAGGAGACGCTGCCGTCGGTGAAGACGGCGCCGTGGAGGTCGCCGCCGTCGAAGACGACGTCGGTGAAGTCGAGGTCGTGGCCCTGCCAGGACACCGGGGCGCCCTGGCGCAGGTGGTTGCCGATGAGTCGGATGATGGTGTGGCGGACCTCGCGAACCGCCCGGTACGCCTTGCGCGCTTCGGCGTGCACGGCCGGGTCCTGGCCGTCGGCGGGGTCGTCTCCGGGGTCGAGGTCATAGGGCAGGCGCAGGAACGCGCACAGCACGTCGATGCACGTCTGGCGGAACTCTTTGGTGGGCGCGTCGTCGGCCAGGCCGGCCAGGGCGTGCACACCGCCGAGCTGGACCGCGGGAGTGGTGTCGCCGAGCTGCGCGACGGCGGCGGTGAACCGGTCGGTGTTCTGCCCGCGCTCGGTCAGCTCGTGGGTACGCCGCTGCCCTTCCTCGGTCAGCTCGTGGGTGCGGCGTTGAGCCTCCTCGCTTTGCCGCTGCCCCTGCTGGGTCAGCTCGAAGGTGCGTAACTGCGCGGCTTCGGTGACCTCGGCCGAGCGCCGGGCAGCCTCCACGCCCTCGCTCGCGGCCTGGGCCGAGCGGCGCGCGGAGACGGCGTTGTTGGCGGTGTAGTAGATCGCCACCGCCGCCAGCAGCCCGGTGCCCATCGTCATCGCCCGGCCCCGGACGGTGTCCAGCGCATCCGCCAGATCCTTGCCCTCCAAACCGCCCTTCCCGCCGACCTTGACGCTGTCCACATGCACCAGCCACCACTGCGCGCCCGGCCCTAAGATCCACGCCACCGCGACAGTCACCACCACTCCGACGACCGCCAGCACCACCCGCGCCCGCCGCTCTAACCGCCGCGCCCGCGCCCGTTCCATCTGTGCGCTGCCGTCGCCCGTCTCGCCGTCCGGCGTTCCCTCACCCATCCAGCGAACCTACGAACACCGCCCCGGCCGCGCTCGCAGAGCCGCCGATCTGCCCGCATCCGGACGCCCGGTCCACGTCTAAAACTGACGATCATCGTTGACACCTGCGTCTCCGAGCACTACGGAGATCATCATGTCGACCCGCGCCACCAGGCTGCGATCGGGTGCGCTGAAGGAGGCCGGGATTTTGTACAGCGACACCGGCCCGCACCGCATCGGCGTGCGCGCCCTCACCGGACACCAGCTTCGCCAACCACCGGACAGAGTGTCCGCCGATCTCAGGACAAAAGATCCGCCGACTGTTGAGCGACAAGGCGTTGTCAGTACGCCGCGCCAAGTTGTTGTCAGTGACTCACGCCTTGCACCGCGCGCTGCACGTCGCCGACTACCGACAAGTACGTGTCGCCAGCCCACCGACATCATCTCGTCGTTTT
>NZ_BCQT01000039.1 GCF_001552215.1 Actinomadura macra NBRC 14102
TTTGACGATGCACCTTAAGCACAAACTTCGCCCCCTATGCTCGGACCTCTAAAACGATCTACGCGCCCTCGGCCCACACCGGAATGATCTCCAGGCGAGACGGGGTCCTCTCTCCCGTCCGATGCACTCGGATGCACCGGATGACGTCCTTCAGAAGCGTCTGCTTCTCCCCCGGCGTCAGGACCTCCCACTCCCCCAGCAGCCCGGAGATCGCCGGACCGAAGTCCTCACGGCTCGGAGGCGGCTTCTCCGCCTCCGCCCGGTCGATATGCCCCTCCAGCTCGGCGCGTTCGGCGCGCAGCTCGTCCCGCGCGGCCAGGTACTCGCGCTGGGCCTGCGGGTCGTCATCCTCGTCCAGGGCCCGAAGCCGCTTCAGCCGCACGAGCGCCCGGTCCAGATGCGCGATCTCCCGCTTGAGCCGCTCGGTGTCCACGCCGATCCTCGGTGGGGCAGCGACCAGGGTCGGAGCGAGATTGGCAGCCGCCTGCTCGATCTGCTTCGCCCACACGGCGAGCTGCTCCAGGACCGCGGCCTCCGCTCGCGCCCGCACCGCGTAGGCGCGCGTGCATTCGGGGACCTCGCCGTACCGGGCGCACCGGTAGGCGTAGGCGCGGCCGCCGCCGGTCTTGGAGATGGTGGTCATCCGCCATCGGCATCCGCCGCACTGCATCAGCCCCGAGAGCGGGTATCGGGGCGTGCGGGCGCGGACGTGGACCTTACGTCGTTCTCGGCGCCTGGCGAGATATCGCTGCCACAGGTCCTCGGAGATGATCGCCTTGTGTGCGCCTTTGCGGTAGATCACGTTCGGGCAGCGAGGCGCGTGTTTGCACTGGCAGTCCCTCTTGTGCTCGCGTAGATACCCGGCGGCGAACCCCGCGTCGAGCACGGCGTAGAAGGTGTTCACCGACCAGACTGTCCCCCGCACGGTCGTGAATCCGTGGTGGTTGAGCCATGTCACCAGGGTGGGGCCGGCCTCGCCCGCGACGAACCGCTCGTACAGGCTGCGGTAGGCCGCTTCGAGGTCCGGGTCCGGTTCGTACCGCTCCCCCAGGGGGTCGCCGGGATCGGTGCGGTACAGGCCCGTCTCTCCGGGGATCGGGATCCGTCCCTTGCGGACGTAGCCCCACCGCGGGCCACCCGTGCCGGGCAGTCCGCGCTCGGTCCGGTAGGCGATGGTCTCTTTCCATTGCTCGGATGCCCGGTCGGATTCGAAAGCGGCGACCTCGGCGAGCATTCCGCGGGTGAATCTGCCGGCCGCCGTGCGGGCGTCGACTTCTTCGGTCGCGGAGATCAGTTGTCCCCCGGCGGACTCGACCATGTCCAGGTGGACGGCCCAGCCGAGTCGCTGACGGCCGAAGCGGGAGAACTTCCACACCCCGATCTCGCGGGCATCACCGTCGCGGACGGCGGTGATCGCCTCCTGCACGCGGCGTTTGAAGTTCCGGCCCGTCTTGTCCAGGTCGCTGACGACGCGGACGATCCGGCGGTCGTTGCGGCGGGCCCAGTCGCGGATGGCCGCCTCTTGGAGCTCCGGGGAGATCATTTCTTCTCGGGCGGTGGACACCCGGATATAGCCGATCATCGGGACCGGGTCGGGGAGAGATTGTGGGGGCATGGGGTCTCCGGGGAGGGCCGGGCGGGCATGCGTCCGGGCTAGTGGACACCGTAGGCGATGCCTCGGACGGGGCGGCCGGACGGCAGACGGCGGTAGGACGGCATCTCAGCAGTCCCCGTTCCGCCGCTTGGCGAGGTCGTCGGGCACCGAGATGGTGCGCACCGCCCCGGCCAGGGCGCGCTCGCCCGCCTCGATGGCCGCCAGGGCGCCGCCGATCTCCGTGCGAAAGTTGACGCAGACCTCCCGGAGGTGTCTCACGTCCTCGCGCTGATAGGCGATGTCCTCACGCACCGGGTTCACCGTGTGCTGGAGCTGTCGGATACCCAAGTCGACGGCGTACAGGATCATGCAGGTCCCACCGGCGCCAGCGGCGATCACGACGCAGGCCAGGCCGACGCCGAGGATACGGACGCCGTGATGCCCCTCCCCCGCTCCTATGGTGATGAGGCTGACACCGAGGATCAGGATGATGAGGCCGGCGATGGCGGTGCCGATCCGGATGCGTCTGATGATGTGGTGCGGGGTCCAGCGCTCAAAAATCCGCGCGAGGACGGGAGTGCGATCGATTTCGATCATGTGGGGCAGAGCCTCCTCAACTCTGAGGTTGCGGGGGGTATCTCATCGTTGAGTCCCTGAGGAAGCTGCGCGGGGCGGACCTTGATACTCCCGACGATTCATTTGTGGCCGTACGAGTTCGCGAGCAATTCGGACACGTGCGTTGATTATGTGGCGCTGACCTGGGGATGCAACTGCGGGTGACTTTTCGGACAGTTCATATTGTGAAATCTCTGACTTGACACACTCTCTTTGCAGTTCAGAGCACACGTGGGAGGTCGAACCCGCGTTCGAGATGACCGTGGGTTAGTGATCGAGAATCCAAGATTGGGTCTGTTTCGGCGGACCTAAATCCGGCGATTGTTATTTCATCTATCTCACCTAGTGGAACTTTCCAACGCTGACCTGCATGATCAGCCCGCCTCTTGCTCGTCGGTCATTGCACGGATCACGCGGTTGGTCCTGCGGATCGCGTCTTCATTGCGCTCTTGGACCATCCTTTCGACGGCCCGGCGCATCTCTAGGAGGGCCTCGACCGTCTCCGGCTGAAGACCGGACTGGCGCAACTCCTCGTCAGTGGGGACGGGTAGATCGCCAAAGACCGCTTCCGTATCGCCACGCAACTCCTCGGCTGCGTCGATGCGGCCGGCCTCTACCAGTTGCTCAGGCGTAACACCGACGACCCTGGCGATACGGGCAACCGTGTCGGCAGGGCCGCGTACGGGCGCGTAGCTTCCAGCGCTGACGGTCTGATAACCGTGCACAATCGCGCGGAACCTGTTCTCGCTGATCTCGGCCTTGGCGGCGGCCTGACGCTGTGACATGCGGGAGCGCTTTAGAGCTGCCGCGATCAGGGCGCCCTCCGGACGCTGTTCTGGTCGCTCATTCATGGGTCACATGGTCGCACATGGTCGCACCCCTGGCGGGATGACATCCGGGTTAGCTGCACCTTCCCTCTCCAGGGGTGCGATGTTGTGCGCCGTATATTGACGGGCGCACAAGGGCGCACTAGTGTCGCACCCATGCAGCACCCCACCCGCAAGCGGCCGAAAGACCCGCTTGACCACGAACCCAAGGCGGTCCAATACGCCCGGTCGCAGTCCGGCCTCACCCAGCAGCAGGTCGCCGACCGGTGCGGTGTCTCCAAGAGCCTCATCACCGAGATCGAGAACGGCACCCGCAACGCCACGCCCTCCATGCTCAACAGGCTCGCTGAGGCGCTGAACTGCCCTCGCGTGGTGCTGGAGCGCAAGCGCGAGGTGATCTCGTGCCCGACCCCGGCGCGCCAACCGATGGTCGAATGCCCTAACTGCGGCGCCGCCAACGACCCGGCACGCGGATCGACCAGGTGCTACGCCTGCAATCTGCCGCTCAGCGGGACGGGCGGTGACGCGTGATGGCCACCGTGACCCGCCAGGAGGCGATGCGGGCCGCCGCACAGGTCCTGGTCAACGCCCGCGCCCGCATCGCCCTGATGACCCCCGAGGAAGCGGCACGCGCCGCCTACATCCCCGGCGGGCCCTCGCTGGAGGAACTCGCGGCCAAGGTCCGCCACCTGCGTGAGCAAGCCCGCTCGGCGGCTCGAAAGGAAACCCCCGCATGATCATGCGCAATGCATTCATCCCGGTCAGCCAGTTCCGCGCGGTCGCGGTGAACGCCGGTATCGGCGAGTCCGAGCGGGCCCTCCGTCTCACCGGCCGACTGATGCGGTTGGAGATCGGGCGCCGCGGCTACTACCGGCTCGCCGAGGTCCTGGCGGCCGCGCCCGGTCCCCGCTACCCCCTCATCACTGCCCACCGCAATGACTTGGGCGGTGCCCGATCCCACACGGTCACCGTCGAGTGGATCGACCCGAAGACCGCCGACGCGTGGCGGCCCGACCACACCCCCGGCGAGCTGCTCGGCGCGCTGGCGGTGGTGGAGCGGTCCGGCGGCCACCTGGGCAAGGTGTGCGCCGTCGAGCCGGGGGTGTGGGGGCCGATGGAGACCGCCGCGCGCGGCTACGCCCGCAGCTACGGCGCCCGCTACATCCCGACCCACCCCTGACCCGTTTCTCTTCCCCTCTGGAGTCCTTCGATGGATCTCGTCATGTTCCTCGCCTGGCTGGTGGCGTTCGTCGCCGTGGCCGGGTTCCTGACCGGGTTGTTCAGCGCCCGGCGGGCGGCCGCGCTGCCCGGGTTCGGGTGCGCGTCCGCGGCGTTCACGGTCGGTATGGGCATCGCCGCCGCGGAAGGCGACCGGCTGACCGCGGTGCTGTCGACCGGCGGCGCCGTCACGTGCGCGGTGCTGTTCGGCTCGGCCGCCCGCCACTATACGCCGGAGCAGCCCGGATACCCGGTCGTGTCGCGGATCCGTGACCTGTCGGGGCACACGATCTCGATCGAGTCCCTCGACGCGACCGCCGTCCACCGGCGCGGCCTGGACGAGGCGCCCGGCACCCTCGCGATCGTCGAGCGGCGCGCTGGCCGGTTCGTGGACATTCACTCGACGATGCCGGGGGAGGGCGCGGCCCGGGTCCGGGCCGTGTCGGTCGCCGAGGCGATCGGCGCCGAGGTCGTCGACGCGCGCTCTTCGGCGGTCGCCCGATGATCCCCGCCGACATTCGTACCCGGCTCGACGCGCTGGCGAAGTCGTGGCCCACCGGCAGCAGGGTCCGGCACACCGCGCACGGCTGGACCGGCCGTGTCGTCGTGGCCGCACCCGGCGCGGCGCCCGGTGTCGCGCTGACCGACTCGGCTGCGCACGCGGTGGCCGGGACCGTATCCATCGTCCACCTCCAGCCGGAGGAGTCGACCGGGCTGCCGCCGATGTGGGTCAACGTCCGCTACCTCGCCCCTGCCGCGCCCGTCGTCTCGCCGCGGGCCGTCCGGACGACCACGACCAGGACGCGGAGGCGCACCTGATGATGACCGTGTCCCTGCGCAGGCTGTTTTGCCGGCCTGCCGAGCTGATCGAGCCGGCCGCGGTTCAGGTGGCCGTCGCCGAGCTGCACCGCGCCGAGGTCCGGATGGGCGCCTCCTCCGACCCGGACGAGCCCGAGTTCTACGACGTGTGCGTCCACTGCACCGACCTGTTGGACCCCGAGCCGGCGAACGTTTCCGCGCGCCGGTACGAGCAGCTGTGGCCGTGCCCGACCGCGGTCGCCGCGGGTCTGGACCGCATCCCTGTCCGGTTGTGCGCCCCTGGCCTGTTCGCGACGGAGGCGCCGTTCTGATGGATGCGCTTACCCAGACGCAACGTCGGGTCGAGGTGGAGCGGCTTGGGCGGTACGCCAACGTGTTCGACAACGCTGCGTTCGGTCCGGTGGCCGAGCTGTCCGCGCTGCCCTACGTCGAGGCGGCCGAGGTGTTCGACCGGCTTCGCGGTCACCTCCAGGCGGGCGACCGGGGCCCGATCGAGCGGGCCCTCGACGAGTTCGTCGGGGGTGCGTGATGGCACCGCGTACCCGTAAACCGACCGGCCGCGTGCCCTGGCCGCTGGTCCTGGTCGAGGGCGGCGAGAAGTCGGGCAAGTCGTGGGCGGGCGCCGAGCTGTCCGCTTCCCCCAAGGTCGGCCGTACGTTCTGGGTCGACCTCGCCGAAGGCGCCGCCGACGAGTACGGCGCGATCCCCGGCGCCCGGTACGAGGTGGTCATCCACGACGGGTCGTGGCCGGACATCGTCGGGCAGATCGACGAGGTCCGCCAGGTCGCCGCCGCCGAGGCCGCCGCCGGACGGCCGCCGGTCGTGCTGGTCATCGACTCCATGACGGCGGAGTGGGACCTGCTCAAGGACGTCGCGGACCGCAAGGCCCGCGCTCGCCTGGCACGCAAGGGCCGGACCGTCCCGGAGGGTGAAGAGGTCCAGATCGACCGGGACATCTGGAATGACGTCAACGCGCGGCACCGCAGGCTGATGACCACGCTCATGACCTTCCCGGGCATCGTCGTGATGACGGCACGCGGCAAAGAGGTCGGCGCCGTCGACAAGAACGGGAACCCGATCGCCGGGCGTAAGGACTACAAAGTCGAGGGTCAGAAATACCTCGCCTACGACGCGTCCGCCTGGGTCCGGCTGTCGCGGGAGTCGGCGCCGATGGTCGTGGGTCTTCGGTCGGTGCACTCGGGGGTCCGGCCGGGCGTCGACCAGCCCGTTACCGCGCCGAAGTTCAGCCTGGAGTGGCTGATCTTCGACGTCCTCAAGTGCGAGCCCGCGGTAGCGCAACCGCGTGACCTTCGGACGGCGGCGCCGGAGCGGACGGCCGAGGAGATCGCCGCCGAAGCACTGCGACCGGAGAGCGGCCTTGCCCGGTTGCGGGAGTTGGCCCGCGAAGCGAACGCGCTCGATCTCGCCGAGGTCACCGTGTCGGACGGGCAGGGCAACGAGGGCAGCCTCAAGGCGCTCATCACCTTCCTCGGACAGTCCCGCGCCGCGGCGGAGGGCCCGGCGACCGACGCCCACCACCGCCGGATGCACGCGCTGTGGCGTGAAGCCGGCGACTTCGAGGACCGGATCGACCGGCTCACCTACACGGGCGAGCTGGTCGGACGGCAGATCACCACGAGCAAGGAACTGACCGGCGCCGATGCGGAGCGGGTCATCGCGGGGGTGCAGCGCTACATCGCGCAGAACACCCCGCCGAACGAGGACGGAGCAGCAGCGTGACGTCGTTGCAGGAAGTCAACCGCCAGGCGGTACTGGCGAAGGTCCGGTCGGAGCGGGCCACCGCCGAGTACAAGGACGCCCGGGAGCACGCTGAGAACGCGCTCGCGAAGGCGTACACGGAGGAGGGCGTCGAGAAGCTCGCCGTGGTCCTGCCCGGCGTGGGGAAGGTCGCTGCCGTAACCGTCAAGCAGGGCCCCGTGAGCGTGGACGTCGACGAGGCCGCGCTCCTCGCGACGGTCGAAACGCACCAGCCGGACGAGGTCGAGGAGATCGTCGACCAGCAAGCCCTGGCCGACCCAGAGGTTCTGGCGTGGTTGCGTGAGCAGCGGCCCGACCTGGTGACGCGTCGCGTCCGGCCGGTGTGGCGGGCGGCGCTGCTCAAGGAGGCCGAGAAGAACGGCGGCCGGATCCTCGTCAAGAAGACCGGCGAGGAGGTCACAGTCGCGACGGTCACCCGGAGTGACCCGACCGGCGCGTTCGTGATCACGTTCGAGGCGGACGGCCGGTACCTGGTCGAGGAGGCGTCCGCGTCCCCCGAGGTCGACGCGGACGAGTTGGCTCGGCTCCGCGAGGCCGACGCCAAGCTCGCCGCCTTGGAGGCGGGGGGCGTCGACAACTGGGGCGGCTACGACCACGCGATGTCGCTGCTGTACGAGGACGGTGCGGCATGACCGGCCCCGAACAGTACCGCGAGGCCGAGCGGACGCTCTCCGAGCTTCTCGACCTCGCCGCGAACACGATCAACCCCACCAACGCGCTCGCGCTCATCCGTGCCCGCACCGCCGCGCCACCCATGCCCCGCAACGTCACGCGTCCCGAGGGCGGCCACCCCCGGGACGCAACGGCAGTCAACCCCCTGCGAGAGGACTGATTCACCGTGACCACGATAACCCCCGCCCGAGGCGTCCTTCCCCGGCTGGAGGACCACGCCACCGAATGGCGGGCCCTCGCCGACGAGCTCGCCGCCGAACTGGCCGCCGGGCCGTCCCTGGCAGACCTCGCCGACATCGAGGCTCAGCTCATGGAGCAGCTCGCCGACGTCCGGCGCCGCGCGGTCTGGCGCGCCGAGCGGGAGCACGAGCAGCAGGCCGCCGCCCGCATCGCCGCGTCCCTCGACGTGCTGACCGAGGAGACCCGGCACCGGACGGCGCCGACGACGACGGAGCAGACCCGCGCGCGTCCGGGCCCGCCCCCGGTTGACCCGCGGTACGAGCGCCCGGAATGGCCCTCGTCCACGCTGCCCCACACCGAGCCGGTGATCCAAGCGCCCGCCCCGCCCGCCCCGCCGGCTCCGCCCGCCGAGACGACCGGCGGATACCCCAGCCCGCCGAACGCACCGGGAGAACTGGTCGCGACGACCGGCCCGACCCACACCATGCCCGACCCCGCCGCGTCGCCGACTCCCGTCCAGGCCGGCCCACGCCACAAGAAGGGCGGACGCCGGTGACCCCTGACGCCACCGTCACAGCCGGTACCCCGGTGATGCTGCTGCTCGTCCTCGCGCCGGTGGTCGCCCTGCTCGTCCTCGCCCTGGCGGTGACCGCCGCCTGGTCGGTGCGAGCCCTCGTCAACGCCGCGACCCGCACGCGCGACGTGCCCGGCCTGCGAGACGGCGCCGTCTACGACCGGCCCGACGACTACGACACCGACGTCGAGTTGACGCTCGGTGTCCTGATGCAGCGGGAGCCGTTCTGATGCCGATCCGTCCCGAGGACCGAGCCCGCTACCCCGACGACTGGCCGGAGGTCTCCGCGCGGATCCGGCGCCGGTCCGGCGGCCGCTGCGAATGCCGCGGGGAATGCCGACGCGGTCACCACGGTCACCGCTGCCGCGCCTGGCACGGCCACCCCCACCCCGATACCGGCTCGACCGTCGTGCTCACGGTCGCGCACCTCGACCACACCCCCGAGAACTGCGACCCGGCGAACCTGTGCGCGATGTGCCAGGCGTGCCACCTGTCCTACGACGCCCGCCACCACGCCACCACCCGGGGCCGCACCCGGCACGCCGAGGCCACCCGCGGCATGGATCCACTCTTCGGCGAGGACAACGCCCCATGACAGAACGACAGACCATCCAACCGAGTATCCCCCGATCCCAGGTGTTGAGCCTGGGAGCCGGCGTGCAGTCGACCACGCTCCTCCTACTCGCCGCCGAGGGACAACTCCCCAAGCTGGACGCCGCGATCTTCGCTGACACCGGGTGGGAACCCCGCACGGTCTATGAACACCTCGACCGCCTTGAGCGCGAGGTCGCCGAGCCTGCTGGTATCCCGATCATCCGAGTCCGCGCCGGCCAATCGGGCACTCAACGCAATACCGGAAGCCTCCGAGACGACTCCCTCGCCCCCGGTTCGTGGGTACGGATGCCGGTCTTTGTCGCCGACCGGTCCGGCAACGGCGCCGCGATGGTACGTCGCCAGTGCACCGAGGAATACAAGGTCAAGCCCATCAAGGCTGAGATTCGCCGAAGGCTGGGCTATCCGCACCCCCGGCCCGTGCCGCGCGGCGTCTTCGTCGAACAGTGGATCGGGATTAGCCGGGACGAGTTCCACCGCGCCAAGGACGCGACCGTCCGATACCTGCACAACTCCTTTCCCCTGCTGAGCATGGGCGACGCAGCCGACGGCCGGCTCGGATGGACCCGCAATGACTGCATCCGCTACCTGCGGTCGAAGGGCTGGCAGTCCACCCCCAAGAGTGCGTGCATCGGGTGTCCGTACCACGGCAACCGGGCATGGCGCGACCTGCGCGACAACCATCCCGAGGAGTGGCAAGACGCCGTCGACTTTGACCGCTCGCTCCGTGACACCGAACTCCGCGGTATCAAGGCAGCCCCGTACCTGCACCGCAGCCTCCTACCTCTCGCCGAGGCCCCTATCGACAAAGTGACCCGCGGCGAGTGGAACGACCGGCAGGGCAACTTGTTCGACGCCGCCGCCGACCTTGAGGAAGAGGGGAACCCTGACGGCTGCTCGCCCTGGGCCTGCCGCTCCGATCGGTCGTCCTCGTGACGCTTAGCGACAACCAGGCCCTCGCCGAGCGGTTCGCCGCTGTCGAGGGCCCCACCCTGGCCGCCGCCGTCCACCGCGGCGACCGCGACACTATCGCCGCCGTCCTGGGCCGGCTCGACCGGCAGGACCTCGTCGCGCTCACAGTCGTGCTGGCCGCCGAAATCGTGATCGACGACATCTCCGTCGAGCGGGTCGCGCTCGACGGAGAGCGCGAGCGGCTGACCCGTCCCGAGCGCGCCGCCGCGGTCGCGCTGCTCGCCGACCGCGGCCACACCCAGACCGACATCGGGCGGCGCCTGCACCTCAACGGCACCGCCACCAAACGACTCGTCACCGCCCTCACCGACGGGCTCAACAGGAAGGGACACACCGCCGCATGATGCCCCCCATCGACGAGGCCACCGGAGAGATCCAGGTCCGGCCGTTCGCCGACGTCCTGCGCGACCTCGGCCGCGCGACCGTGATCGACGAGGCCGCCGTCCAACTCCAGCAACTGGCCTCGACCGTCGCCGAGACCGGCAAGAAGGGCCGGCTCGTCCTGACCGTCGAGATCCAGCCCATGAAGGGCCACGAGGCCGCGCTCATGGTGCACGCCAAGACCGACCTCAAGCTCCCCTCGTCCGAGCCGATCGGCGGGGTGTTCTTCCCCGACCAGCACGGCAACCTCCTGCGCGAAGACCCGCGCCAGCTGTCCATCCCGCTCCGCGAAGTCACCATCGAGAACAAGGACCTGAAGCAGGCATGACCACCGACGACACCCGCACTGAGAACGACGCCGTCATCGAGCAGGCCCGGCAGGCGGCAGGCCCCGCCGTCCTCGAAACCCCTGACGGCGGACACCTGGCGGTGTTCCACAGCCGTCATGGCCTGGAGGTGATCGACCCCGCTGCCGACCAGTACGCCCGCCGCGCCGCCGCGCCCCGCCGCAAGCAGGGAACGACGATCGTCCGCGATGTCGACAGCTTCGCGCACTACTTCGAGAAGCACGCCGACGACTACTCCGAGGTGTATGTCGACCTCGACACCGGGGTGATCACGGCCGTACTCGACGCCCACGCCATCACTGCGCCCCGGTGGGGCGAGCACCGCCTACAGCTCATCATGACCCCCACCGAGCCGTGGAAGCGCTGGACGGCCTTGAACCGCCGGTACCTCCCGCAGGTCGAGTTCGCCGAGTTCCTGGAGGACAACCTCCCCGACATCGCCCCCGAACCCGTCCCGGCCGCGCGGATGCTGGAGATCGCCCGAACCTTCCAGGCCAAGACCCGCGTGAACTTCTCCTCCGGGATCGTGGCCGCGTCCGGTGACATCCGGCTCCGCTACGAGGAGACCACCGACGCCAGCGGCGGCGCCAAGGGCGACCTCGACGTCCCGCGCGCGTTCGCGGTCGGCCTGGCCCCGTTCGACGACTGCGACCCCTACAGGGTCGAGGCGCGGCTCCGGCACCGCATCCAGGGTTCCGCGCTGACTCTGGCGTTCATCCTCGAACGGCCCGAGGACGTGATTCGCGACGCCGTCAAGACGGTCGTGGCGAAGGTCGAGGAGGCCACCGGCGCCCGCATCATGCGCGGCGCCCCCGCCCCCTGACCGGCCCGACCAGGCCCCGGGACGGCGCACCCCCGCCGCCGTCCCGGGGCCGCCCCCGCCCACCACACACCCGCAGCACGACCGGCAGGGACACGCGCACATGGCAGACACCCGGACCTACATCCGCGTGCACGACGGGATGCCCGACCACCCCAAGGTCGACGGCCTGTCCGACAAGGCTTTCCGGCTGCTCGTGGAGTCCTGGTGCTGGTGCTCCCGGCACCTCACCGACGGGCACATGCCCGCCGCCACCTGGCGCAAGCGCGCCACCCCCAAGATCCGCCGAGAGCTGGTCGCCGCCGGCCTCGCCGTCGAACTCGACGACCAGTCCATTCGATTCCATGACTACCTGGAGCATCAACGCAGCGCCGCAGAGGTCGAGGACAGGAAGACCGCCCGCTCCCAAGGCGGCACCTACGGCGGACACATCCGCTGGCACACCAACCGCGGCATCACCGACCCCGACTGTCCCCATTGCAATGGCTCCACCCATAAGCCCACCCATGGGTCGAGCCATGGGCCAACCCATAGCCCCAGCCACGAGGGGCCACAGCACACCGGACACCAAAAAGGGTCGCGAAACGGTAACGCCAGCACGAGTAAGCAACCAGGTACCCGAGAAAATTCTTCCGAATCCGGAACAACGGAAACCGCAGGTCGCGATACCGCCACCAGCGGAAACACCATAGCTGGACCTATAGGTACCGGATCGGTCCCCGATGACAAAACGATGACATCTTCAGAGACATATACAGAAACAGAAGGAACTACCTCCGGTAGTTCCCCCCGTGGATCTGTAAATCGTCATCCTGCGGACCGTTACGCGCGCGAGCGCCCGGACGACGACCTCGACCAAGCCATCGCCGGACTCGTCGAGCAACACACCGGCCGCCCCTGCCCGCCCGACCACGCCTCCGCCGTCCGCCGCCAACTCCTCGACGGCCGCGAGGTCGAGCGCCCGCTCCCGTACGTCGTGAAGGCCATCCGCGACAACCCCGGCCGATTCATGCCCCCGCCGCCCCCCACACCACCCCGCGCCGAACCCTGGATGGCCGTCCCGCCCCTCGGCGAACGCGACAACGGCCCCGTCAACGCCCGCGGACGCGCCGCCGTCGACGCCGCCCGCGCAGCCGCCCGCGCCCGCAAACTCCAACAGCACGAACCCGACCAACCGGACGGGACCGACCCGTGACCTACCTGGAGGACAACCCACACGCCACCTGCCCATGGACCAACTGCCAATGCACCCACATCGGATGCGTCGCCGGCTGGATCGACGACAACAGCGACACCGCCCGCCCCTGCCCCACCTGCCGACCCGAAGTCGCCCGACACCTCGCCGACCGGCGAAAAAGCCTCCGCGCCCTCCGCCGCGAACTCCCCACCCTCCCCCGACCCACACGCGGCCCCACCCGCCTCCACCACCAGGAGCCGCAACCATGACCGCCGCCATCATCCGCGCCGACGCCCGCCGACTCCCCCTCCCCGACACCTCCGTCGACCTCATCGTCACCTCACCCCCGTACTACGCGCTCAGGTCCTACCAGGACGACGGCCAGCACTACGCCCGACAGATCGGCGCCGAGCCGACACCAGGCGAATACCTCGATGCGCTGCTGGCGTGCACCCGCGAATGGATACGCGTCCTCAAGCCCGAAGGGTCGCTGTGGGTCAACCTCGGCGACAAGTACTCCCAGCGCACCGCAACCCGCCGCAGCAGCCACCAAGACGGCCTACACCCAGACCGGTCCGGCGTCGCTAAGAATTGGCAGCGCGACCGTGCTGCCGGCCGCGCCCGGATGCCGCGCGAGAACACCATCGATGACACCGGCCGATACGTTCCCGAGAAGTCCCTGATCGGGTTGCCGTGGCGGTACGCCATCCGCTGTGTGGACAACCTCGGCCTGATCCTGCGCGCCGAGATCATCTGGTCCAAGCCCAACGGGCTCCCAGAAAGCGTGACCGACCGGGTCCGCCGGTCCCATGAGCAGTGGTTTCACTTCACGAAACAGCCGCGCTACTACGCCGTCCTCGACGAGATCCGCGAACCGCACATCGCCCCCAACCGCAATCACGGCGCCAAAGCCATGGCCGGCCGCAACATCAACCTGCCCCGAACGACAACCGGCGCCTACTCCGGCCCCAACCCCCTCGGCGCGCTCCCCGGCTCAGTATGGGATGTCGCCACACAGCCCCTCAAAGTCCCCGCGGCGCTCGCCGTCGAGCACTTCGCCACCTTCCCCCCGAACCTGATCCGCCGGATCGTTCTCGGCTGGTCCCCATCGGGCATATGCACCAGTTGCGGCGAGGGCCGCCGTCCCCTCGTTGCCCGAGAGCGCATGCCGGACCGTCCCGGCCGCGTCCAGGGCCGCAGCCGGGACGCTCTGCTCGACGGGCATGGCCCGGACGGACGTGCTGGCAACCGGTTCAAAGCCCACGTCACCGTCACCGGATACGCGTGCGCCTGCCCTGAACCTGCCGCGCCTACCCGCCCATCGGTCGTGCTCGACCCGTTCGGCGGCACCGGCACCACAGCCCTCGTCGCCTCCGTCCACGGCCGACACGGCATCTCCGTCGACATGTCCGCGGACTACTGCCGCCTCGCCCAATGGCGCACCACAGATCCCGCCGAACGCGCTCGCGCCCTCGGCGCACCCAAACCGCCACCCGTCCCGAACGGCCAACTGGAGATCACGTGACCCACAACGACCGCGACCAGCAGGCGCCGCGCTCGGTCGGTCGCGTCGCGCGTGAGAGCCTGCCGGCCGTCGACCGAGCTATTGCCGATCTCGTCGAGGTGGCCGAGCTGGTGGCGTTCCTGGCGTTGCTCCGCGACCCGACCGTCCGGCGGCCGTGGCGCGAGCAGCACCTCGACGCCTACGCTCGCGCCGAGCTTGACGACGAGGCACGCGCCGAGCAGGCGGACCGGACGGACGAGGCGCCCGGCGAACACCGTGACGCCGCCCGCCCGGACGTCTTGGACGTGCTGTCGGGTGTGCTGTGGCGGTCCGAGGATCTTGCCTGGCATCTGTCTCGCGCGGCCCGTGTCGAGCCGCTCAGACCCGCGCAGGCGGACGCGGACCCGCGCCCGTACCTGCGCCGCGCCGCCGAGTGCGTCCCCGCCGCCGTCCTCGGCTGGACGAACGGCGGCGAGATCGCCCACTGGACCGCCAACACCGCCGCGGCGATCCGCGCCGACCTCGCCGGCGCCCTGGCGTTGAACGTCGACGGCCACACGGTGAAGGCCCTCTGCCCGTGGTGCCGCGGCGGCCTCGCCGGCGGCTACACGTGGCGTGTCCGCATCCTGGTCGACGAGCCGGCCATTGTGTGTGAGTCGGGGGTGTGCCAGCCGTCGGCGCGGGAGGTCGGCACGTGGTGGCGAGGGTGCCCGGTCTGGCGGTTCGTCGACTGGACGTGGCTCGCCCGCCGCCTCGCGCACCTCGACGAGCGCCGCGCCGCCCTCGCCCCTCCGCCACCGCCCTACGCCTCTGTCCAGGGCAGCACGGGCCGCGCCGGAACCCCCGAACCGGACGGCGCCCGCGCAGCCCCCGGGATCCTCGACGGCCGCCTCGACGAGGACGTCATCCCGCCACCGACCCCCGAGGGGACCGCAGCATGACCGACCAGCGCCCGCCACTTCGCCCCGGCGACGAGGGCGACATCCCCACCGGCGTGTTCCTGGAGATCACCGTCGAGGACGAGGCGTACCTCGTCCGGTGGTACTGGACCGTCGCCGACGTCCCGCGAGGCTTCAACGCCGAAGGCCGCGGCCCCACCCTTGACGACGCCGTCCGCGCAGCCGCCGACGATTTGGAGGACTGACCAGTGCCCGACCAGCCCGCACCCGTCCTGACCGCCGAAGCCATCCAACACACCATGGCCAAGCTCGTCCACGGCATAGAAGCCCTGACATTCCGCATGGCCGCCAGCGCCGCGCTCGGCGCCTGCCTCGACCAGGATGACGACCTCGCCGCGCAACGCCTCGACGGCTTCACCCCCGACCAGCTTCACCGCATCGAGAACGCCGCTGTTGCGCTGTCCCTTCACGCCTCCCGGCTCCGCGGTCCCCTCGACGACCACGAGCGGGATGAGCCGACCGACGGGCCACTCACCGTCGCCGACCAGGTAGCCGCTGCTGACTACCGCGCGTTCTTCGACCGCCGCCCCGACTACTTCCGCGAGTTCCTCACCCGCGAAATCCGCCACAACCCCGCATGGTGGCGCGCCACCCTCCGCCGCGAGCTCCGCGCCGGTCTGACTTGACGTAGGAGTTATCCACAGCCCAGAATCGGAGGCGTCTTCAGCGTGCCCTGAAACGGGCAGCAGGCCCCGACGCCAGAGTCCCGCGTCGGGGCCTTTCGCATGCCCAAAGGAGGCCCCGTGAAGATCGATGACGCCCTCCGCAGTGCCATAGCCGACACCGTCGCCGCCCGCGTCGACGGAGGCTCGGCCGCCGGACACCTGCGCATCTACTCCGGCGCCGCCCCCGCCGGACCCGGCACCGCCCCAACCGGGACCCTCCTGGTCGACCTGCCGCTCAACGATCCGGCGTTCGCGGCCGCCGTCGTCGGCGTCATTGCCCTGGACGTCACCCCGACCGTCTCGGCGGTCGCCGCGGCTACCGGCACCGCCGGGTACGCGCGGCTGGTCGACTCCACGCAGGCCGTCGGATCGGGTCTCGGCGTCGCCGATCTCACCGTCTCGACGGTCTCGGCCGGAACCGGCGAGATCCAACTCGCCACGCTCAGCATCGTGTCCGGCGTGACCGTCGAGATCACCTCAGGCTCGATCACGATGCCCGCGAGCTGACCCGGTGGCCGCCCTCGCCAACGGGTTCGAGGGCGGCACCCACGGCTCGACGATCACCACCGGCAACTCCGGCGGCACCTCAGGCGACGCGTTCGGCGCGGTCACCATCGACTCCGGCAACACCCTGACCTACAGCAACACCGCGGCCGCGCACGGCTCGATGTCCGCGCAGGTCTCCACCGGCGCGACCTCCGGCTCGGCATACGCCGCGTGGACGTCCGGCATCCCCGGGACAAGCGGCACACTGTGGTCCCGCTCCTATCACCGGTTCGGCGCCAACCCCGGCGCCGCCGTGAACGTGTTGCGGATGCTCTCGTCCTCGAACGGGATCATGGGCACCGTCCGCGTCAACGCCAACGGCACCATCGGGATGCTGTACGGCACGGGCACCCTCGGCGGCACCTCGACGGGCGCGATCACGGCGGGCTCCTGGTGGCGGGTCGAGGTCATGGTCACCGCCGGCACCACAACCGGCGTCATGACCGTCCGGCTGTACTTCACCCCGGACGCAGGCACCCCCGACGAGACGTTGACCTCGACCAACGTCAACACCGGCGCGGCGAACCCCACCCGGCTCCGCGTCGGTGTCGTCTCCAACCTCGCCAACGTCAGCGCGTTCAACATCGACGATCTCGGGCTCGGCGATGTCGACTGGCTTGGCGCCGCCGGCGGAGGCCCGACCACCATCACCGGAAGCGTCTCCGCGACCCTGCCGCGGCTCGCTGCCGCGGGCGCCGTCCTGCTCCGCAACCCGGTCACCGGCGCCGCCCAGCTTCCGCCGCTCACCGCGCAGGCCGCTACCGCGCTCCGCACCCCCGGCACCCTCGCCGCGGCGCTCAGGCCCGCTACGCTCGCCGCCGAGACCACCCTCGGCAACCCGGCGCAGGCCGCCGCCACCCTCCCGGCCCCCGCCGCGCAAATGACCCTCCGCACCACGCTTGCGGGGAGCCTGGCCGCGACGCTCCCCGCACCGTCGACCGTGGTCGAGGCCGAGGTCGTCGAGCCCGGCGACGGGCACCTCGTCGCCCACCTCCCCGCGCCGACCGCCGCGTTCAGCGCAACGGCCACCGTTCCGGCATCCCTCGCCGCGCTACTGCCTCCCCTAACCGGCTCGGTCGAGACGAGGACCGTAACCCCCGCCGCCCTCGCCGCCGCGCTCCCCGCGCCCGCCGCCACCGTGACGGCCGGCGCCCCCACGATCTCCGGGACGATCACCGCGGCCCTACCTCGGCTCACACCCGCGGTCACGTCCCGGACGGTGACCCGCGCCGACCTCACCGCCGTCCTCCCGGCCCTCACAGCGCGGGTCACCAGCCAGCCACCAACCTCCCGAGTCGACGTCACCATCGGCGCGCCCCGCGTCGCCTGGACACCCGGCGCCCCGACCGTCACCGCCTGGACGATCGGAACGCCATCGGTGAGGAGGTGGCCGTGACCTCCCTCCCGTCCATCTCCCGCGAGTACGTCGAGGTCCCATTCGCCGACCACGGCGGCACCGTCGACGCCGGATCCGTCGAGCTCGCGCTCGTCCTGCCCGGCGCCATCCCGGCCGAGGCCGACTGGCACCCCGCCGCATGGGACGGGGCAGTCGCCCGGCTCCTCATCGGCGCCGGCGGCACGCTCACCACCACCCCGGGCACCGTGTACGTGTTGTGGCTCCGCTTCACCGCCGGCCTACAGCGGCCCGTCCGCGCGACCGGGTACGTCGTCATCAGCGACGAGGCCCCCGCCTGATGGCCGCCCGCCGCCCGCTCGACGACGAGGACCGGCGACGCGTCGCCGACCTCCACGCGCGTGGCCTGTCCCGCAACGCCATCGCCCGCGAGATCGGCCGGTCCATGTCGACCGTGTCCAAGCTCGCGAAAGAGGCGGGTCTCACCTTCGACCGGCGCCGGACGGCCATGGCGACCGCGGCGCGACAGGAAGACGCCAAAGCCCGCCGCGTCGAACTCGCCAACCTCGCCCTCGATGACGCCCATGTGATGCGGCGCTACGCGCTCGCCTCCGACACCGGCCGAGATGCCCGCGACTACGCCGCCGCCTACGGCGTGTTCATCGACCGGCATCTCCGCCTCAACGAGGTCGACGCCGATCAGCAGGGGCTCGCCGCCGTCGACGCCTGGCTCCGCGGGATCACCGGCGCGTCGTGAGCGTCGTCCCGCTCGTTGGGAAACAGACCGAGTCCGTACGCTTGGCGACCGCCCGCGGGAACCTGTGGGAGGGCGCCGTCCGCTCCTCAAAGACGGTCTGCTCGATCCTGCGATGGCTTCAGTTCGTTCGGACCGGCCCGCCCGGGCCGCTGATGATGATCGGGAAGACCGAACGGACACTCAAGCGGAACATCATCGACCCCATCATCGAGATGGTCGGCAAGCAACGCTGCCGGTACCGCGCCGGTGTCGGCGAGGTCGAGCTGTTCGGCCGGACAATCTATCTCGCCGGCGCGAATGACGAGCGCGCCACCGAGAAGCTCAAGGGGTTGACCCTCGCCGGCGCGTACTGCGAC
>NZ_BCQT01000040.1 GCF_001552215.1 Actinomadura macra NBRC 14102
TTGAGTTAGGCGGCTTGAGCTGGGCTTATGCGGCGTGGTGGTATTCGTTGATCACGCCGGTGACTACGGGTCTTCGCCGGATGGATCGCAGGTCGTTGAGTTCAGCCGGGCTCCTGATGGGCTGGCATTTGGCATCTGGAGGTCGTTGCCGGCGGGCTTGGTGTGGCCGGTGACCGTTGTAGTGGTCCAGGTACTCGCCGAGCGCCATGGCCAGGTGCCGCTCCCCCAGGATCAACACCCGGTCCAGCAATTCACGGCGAAGGGTTCCGATCACGCGCTCACAGATGGCGTTCATCCGCGGCGTCCCCGGCAAGGTCCTGACGACCTGGAGCCCTTCAACCTTGAACACCTCATCGAACGCGGTGGTGAAGATCGGATCGCGGTCGTGGATCAGAAACCGCAGCGCGCCGATACGATCCTCCAATTCCATGGCCAGGTTGCGGGCCTGCTGGATCGCCCACGCCCCCGTTGGGCACGCGGTCACCCCGGCCAAATGCACTCTGCGGGTGCCGTGCTCGATGAACACCAGCGCATAGAGCCGCTTGAGCAGAACCGTCTCCACCACCAGGAAGTCGCAAGCGATGATCGCATTTGCTTGAGCGGCCAGGAACTGCCGCCACGTCGGCTCCGCCCGACGCGGTGCCGGATCGACGCCGGCTGCGTGCAGGATCTCCCACACCGTGGACGCCGCGATCGTGTAGCCGAGACGGGCCAACTCGCCTTGGATCCGCCGATGTCCCCACGCCGGGTTCTCCCGCGCCATCCGCAGGATCAGCGTTCTGATCGACGCACCTGTGCGGGGACGACCTGGACGGCGCCGGTCAGTGAAGGTCCACTTACGGGCGACGAGGTCACCGTGCCAGCGCAGGATCGTCGCGGGAACCACCGGAAAGACTTCGGCCCACCGCCCGCGCGGCACCAGATGGGACAACGCCGCAAACCAGAGCCGGTCGCCATGATCCCAGCGCGGACGACCTGTGGCCTGACGGCGCAGCACTTGGTTCTCGTGACGAAGCACCAGCAACTCGACGTCCTTGGACAGATCAGACCGGGCGAGCATCACCAACAGGCCGAGCAGGCTCCGGACCAACCGGTACAGCAGAGACAACAACACCTCGAGATGGTCGCAGCGACTGCCGCGGCACCGCAGTGAATCCCAGCTCACAGCATGAAACTGAGTATTCGAGCGGTACACGATCCGCACGCTGGGCCCCACATCAATCACGGTCCTGCTCACCATCACCGCCAAGATCACCAACCGGCACGGCGACCGGCAGGACACCACCCGGTACGCCGTCACCGTCACCGACCACGACAGCGGCCACGACGGCACCTGGCAGGTGTATGCGATCGAGCTCGCCTCCACCGGCAACACCGGGCAGTCAGCGACCAACGGAGATCCACCGTGACCTGCTGCCTATGTGCTCTCACCGCAACCGCGCGGACGCGGGTAAGAAGGCTGTGGGGTAGCGACAGCGATCATGGAGCAGTCCAAGCACCCGTGGCGATAGCGCTCGCGGCCGGGGTGGTGGTGTTGATCCCGTTGCTCTTCGGCGCGGGACTGGTCGGCCTCGACGACAGCTCCAGCCAGACGTGCGGAACCCAAACCGCCATTGAACCGGGCGTCAGCGCCAACGCCGAAAGCGCCATCCCCGCGACCTTCCTGCGCCTGTATCATCACGCCGGCCAGCAGTGCGGCGTGCCCTGGAACGTGCTGGCCGCGATCGGCAAACGTGAGTCTGACCATGGCCGCGACACCAAGTCTGGCTCAGGTGTCCAGACCGGCGCCAACTCCGCCGGTGCGGCCGGGCCCATGCAGATCGGGATCGGCGGCCGAGCCACCAACAACTGGGGCGGCCCGCCCCGCCACCCGGCCTCCCACAAGACCGGAGGGTCGGCGTCGAAGGAGACGGGGACGGCTGGGTCGACGTGCACAATCCAGCCGATGCCATCCCCGGCGCGGCCCGCGACCTGCTCGACCACGGGCCCCCACAAACCTCTACCAAGCCGTCTACGCCTACAACCCCGACCCCGGCTACGTCCGCACGATCCTGTCCCTCGCCGCCCGCTACGCCAAAGGCGACTTCCACACCGTCGCCGATACCGGCGCCACCATCGGTGAATGTCCGGGTGACGTAGCCGCCTACACCTCCTTGCCCGGCGGCGTGACCGCCAAGGTCATCACCTACGCCAAGGCACAACTCGGTAAGCCCTACATCTGGGGAGCCGAAGGACCCGACTCCTTCGACTGCTCCGGCCTAACGATGATGGCCTACCGAGCCGCCGGGATCTCTATCCCGCGCACCTCACAAACCCAGTACCGGCACGGCAGACGCATTCAGCCCGGCACCGAACAACCCGGCGACCTGGTCTTCTTTCATCCTGGTGATTCCGGGCCTGAGCACGTCGGTATCGTTTACGCACCGAACAACGGCACCATGATCACCGCTCCGCACACCGGAGCAAAAGTCCGCTACCAAAGCTACAAGAACTATCCAGGCGGCCCCCTCGGCTTCACCCGACCGCCCAACGTAGGCTGAGAACGGGTCCCGCCGACCTACCGTCTACCACGGACCGACACATTCAAAGGAGCAGCGCCGGCAGCCGTGTGCACCTGTCCACCGAACAAGTAGCCGAGGACGCCGCCGCTCGACTACTTGAGTAGCTCGGGGTTCTGGGTGCTTCTTAAGGGTGCCATGGCTCAAGTGATACCGTTCCGTTCTCAAGAGATTCCCAGAACATCGCCTGGAAATGCTCCCGCGCCTCCTTGAGGGTCTCACCTCCTTTGTATCCATTCCCTTCCTGCACGTCAATGGCAGCCTGATAGCCCCACTCCATAAGACCGTGTGCCATCTTGGCAAGAGATCGATCCGCAATGAGACCGAACTCGGCAACGAGTGAGCGAAGACGAGGCAGTCGTTTTCCGATCTCATTCACGTGATCGGGCTCGGACGCGTGGCGGTCGTAGGTGATGCCCTCGCAAAGAAGTTCGATCTCAGTAGCCACGGTCACGATGTCGGTGGCTGCTCGAAGGCGCTCCTGATTCCACTGTCTTTGGTCTTCTGCCCTCCGGCGTTCCCTCTCAGCTTTCCGCTGGATGATTTGAGTAAAGATCGCCGCAGACAGAGTTCCGGCCACACCTATAGTTGCAGTTATCATTGCCAAGACGGATGTCGACATAGCGACTCACGCTAGCAGTCAGCACTGGCAGCAGTAGGTGTCTAGAGCGAAGCCATCCGGACCATGCTCGCCTTGATCAAGGAGCCGAGAATCTGAGGCCGCCTGCGGCCTGCACTTCCAGCCCGAGCATGTCACCGAAGACGCTACCGCGCGACTATGAAGTAGCTATCCCCTGAAAGAGTCTCCACTATTGCCCTTTTGTGTTCGTGACACAAATCACCGCTATCAAGAGCACAACCCCCTAGCCAGCCCAACCGAACAACATGGCCTGCCAGTATCGATCCGAATGGCGGACCTCAAAATTCGGGAGCTGAGACGCGGTGAGATCACCCGTCGCGGTCTCGACCTCACCCCGGCGTCGCAAGTCCACCTGTCCACCAAACAGGTAGCCGGCGACGCGGCCTTCCGCTTGCTTAGAAGCTAGACGGATTCAGTGTGGCCAGGGTCTCTTGAGCTGCCAGGGAAGTCACCATCACCATCGTCATTGAGTTGCCCGGACCCGGCAGCATCCGCCAATTGGCGACGCATGAACTCCATGCGAGTTTCGCGGCTAAAGGCACCCATCTCAGCCCGAACACGCAAAGCCTCGGCGCGGATGTACTCAAAGTAGATCTCCAGCGCCTCATACACACGCCCCACTGAACTGGAGGGCGGCGGCAAGTCGTCTCCCCGAAGAAGAGCAGAAATGGCATCTTGACAGTCCCTGGCCAGGTCCGTTCTCGCCAACTCCTCAGGAAGGTCCCATTTGATGAAGAGTCCCTCCTGGTAATTGAAGGTCTTGCAGACCGTTACCAGCACTTCGATGCGGGCACGCAGGCCGGTATTCGGTAGCCGCCCTGCAAGCAGAGAGATACGGTCAACGACCTCATTTCGTTTCTGCTTCCACTCTTGAGGAGCTGTGGTCAAGAACGGCGACTTGGGGAGTGTTCGTAGCTCCTCAAGCAGGTCAAGGAGGTCAATCATCACAGATCTCTCTTGCTGACGCCGATCGACCGCCAATGCCTGTTTATGCTGCAAGTGGTGCTCGACCATCTTTTGTCCGATGCCAGAGAGAAGGCCAAATACCGCCCCGAAAGCTGCGCTAAGAGCTGCCAAAATTGCTGGTCCCATATCCCACAGTGGTACCACAGCCTCCGCATGAGGCAGTGTCAATGTCCAGATCCGGCACCCGTCCCCTCTGCGGACGTGTATTCGATGGCAGTCAGTGCCGCAAACGCGACGATCACCACTGCCATCCGCGAGCCGATCACGTCGTGGCGTTCTTCAACGAGCTCTTCTGCACACCAAGGGCCGCTGGGCGCGCACGCCGTTCGGCCTGGCCCGTTGGCAGGAGCGCGCTCAGTTCCAACCCGCACGGAGTGCTCTACGGCGAGTTGTTGACCGCGCTGTCCGGGTCCAGCTGAAGCGGTCCGGACCATGCTCGCGCTGGCCCGCGGGTTCGAGCTCGCGCCAGCTTCCCGCGTGCACCTCCAGATCGAGTCGGCTAGAGATCCGGCCTCCGGAATCTCCGCAGCTCAGACAGTCGATCAAGGTTGTCGACGCGTGACCGCCCGCGCTGGGGAATGATGCGAACCTGAGCCCTCGTGCGGCGGGAATGCTCTCTCAGCTCCTCACGGATGATCTTCCGCCGGTCTTCTGAGGTCAGGTCCAAGAGTCCCATCCGGGAGAAGGTCTCGCGGATGGGAGCTAGCTGCTCCTCGAAATGCGCATCCCATTCGATCATCGCCTCCTGCACAGCTACGACACTGCTCGATGCAGCCGGGATCAGATCTCCTCGACGCGAGGCGGCCAATACAAACATGGCGTCCTGAGTGAGGACGTCTCTCACATGGTGCTCAGACAACCCAAGGGCACGATGCAGCGTCTTGGCGATGAGCAGGTGCATCGCCTCTCCCATCAACGCGAGGCGTTGGCGCAGCTCTGGGGATGGATGCTGTTCACGGAGCAGAGCCACCTTGGCCAACAGCGTGTCTCTCTCCGCCACCCATGCGTCGAGAGCCGATGAACCAGCCGCCCCTCGCGCTGGCCAGCGCGGCAGTTCGCGCAGCTCGGCGATGACGGCAAGTAGCTTGGTCGTGACGTCCCTCGCTAGCTGGCGCTGCTCCGCTTCGACCGCGAGCCGACGCTCGACGGTCGTTTTCAGCCGCCACGTGAAGGCGGCAGCCAGTGTCGCCGCGACCGGAGCACCTGCAAGAGCAACGAGCACTGTGTTCACGGACCGACGTTTATCACACACGTTCAGCTATCGACGCCTTGTCGCGCCATCGAGCGGTCGGGAGGGGCTATGCCGAGGCGGCGAGGCCATCCTTCCGTCTGCGGCAGGACGTTCGACGGCGCTCGATGCCGCAAGCATGTGATCACCACTGCCGCCAGCGGGCCGATCACGTGGGCGCGTTCCTCACCGAGCTCCTCCTGCACACCAAGGGCCGATGGGCGCCCACGCCGTTCGAGATGGCTCGTTAGCAAGAGCGCGACATCCTGCGGCCGCTGTTCGGCGAAGTCACATGAGACGAGCAGGCTGGTATGTACGTGGGCCGGTACCGGACCGCGTATCTGCTGATGGCGCGTAAGAACGGCAAGACCGAATTGACCGCCGGGATCGCGCTGTACCTCCTGGTCGCCGACGGGGAGGAGGGCGCGGAGATCTATGGGTGTGCCAAGGACCGTGACCAGGCCCGGCTGGTCTAGGAAGTCGCTGCGCGCATGGTGCGGTTGTCGCCGACCTTGTCGCGGCGGCTGGTGGTCAAGAAGCACGCGCGGCGGATCGTGGATGAGTCCACCGCGAGCTTCTACGAGGTGATTCCGGCCGACGCGCCCGGCGCGCTCGGTTCCAACCCGCACGGCGTGCTGTATGACGAGTTGCTGACCGCGCCGTCCGGGGATCTGTGGAACGCGCTGCGCACGGGTGCGGGCGCGCGGACGCAAAGTCTGCTGCTCGCGACCACGACCGCAGGGGCGGACCGTGACTCGTTCTGCTACGCCGAGTACTCCCGCGCGCTGCGCGCGCTGCAAACGCGGGTCGAAGATCCACTTGCTGACCGATCGTGCCGGTCTGCCGATCCCTGTCGGAGTCTTGGCGGCCAACACTCACGACGAGCTCGGGATGGAACCGCTGGTACGCGGCATCCCGCCCATCCGGTCTCGGCGCGGTCCGCGCCGGCGGCGTCCGACCGAGCTGCACGCGACGAGGGCTACGACTTCCCCGACCTGCGGGCCTGGCTGCGCAGCCGCGACATCGTGCCGCGCATCGCCCGCCGCGGCAAAGCCGACCACTTCCTGGCCTTCGCCGGCATCGCCGCCGCCCTCATCAGCCACCGCCACCTCAACCAAATGAGACGACGTCTAATTTGGACCGTGTCCTATGTGGTGAGGCGCTCGTTGGGCTTGCTATGGGACGGGGAACGTGGAGTTGGATCGTGCCGGACGGATTGTGGGAGATCGCCAAGCCACTGATTCCGCCGCCCAGGGTGCGCCCTCAGGGCGGAGGGACGCAGGACACCCCTGATGAGACGGTGTTCGCGGCCATCATCTACGTTTTGGTCAGCGGCTGCGCCTGGCGGGCGTTGCCGCCGTGTTTCGGGATATCAAAGTCGACGGCTCACCGCCGGTTCGTGATCTGGTCGCGGGCCGGGGTGTGGGGCCGGCTGCACGAGGCCGTCCTGCATCGGCTGGATGACGCCGGCCTGGTCGACGTCTGGCGGGTCGTGCTCGACTCGGCCCATGTGAGGGCCAAAAAGGGGGCGCACACACAGGTCCGAGCCCCGTGGACCGCGGTAAGCCGGGTTCCAAGATGCACGTCCTGTCGGACGCGAACGGACTGCCGCTGGTCGTCGGCGTCTCAGCCGGCAACGTCCACGACAGCCAGGCCCTGAAGCCCATGGTGGCCGGCCACCACACGAGACACGACCCTTGCCGCGGCCGCTACTTCAAACCGCAACGCCTACACGCCGACAAAGCCTATGACCTTCCTGACCTGCGTCGATGGCTACACGGCCAACGCATCGGCGTGCGTATCGCCCGCCGAGGCATCGAATCCAGCCGACGATTAGGCCGCCGAAGATGGGTGATCGAGCGCACCCTGTCCTGGCTGACCGGGCTATCGCAGGCTCAACCACCGCTACGAACGCAATCCCCGCAACTACCTGGCCTTCCTCGGTCTCGCGGCCGCCCTGTGCTGCTACAAACGACTCGTCCGCCTCACCACATAGGACACGGTCCTATTAGCGCTCAATGAGATGTATTCGCCGGGGATTCTTAACGGGCTCGGTGAAGATACCGTTCCTTGACCAGACCGCGTGGAGAGCCTGTTGGTAGGAAGCTCGCTCGCGTCCTGTGCAGTTGTAGGCCGTCATCCGGATCGGCTGGCCCTGATCGTCAAGGGTGATGCTGCGCTTGTCAGTGCCGATGAGGTAGTCGATACGGGCGTCCAGCAGCTTGGGCATCGCCGCGATTAGGCCGTGTGTCGACGCCGCAGCGGGGGTGGGGGCCCCTGGCCAGTAGTACCAAGGTGTCGGTGGCGTCCAGGTCCTCGAAGGCGACCAGCGCGGCTAGGAAGACGGAACAGCCCTTGATTCCCTACTTCTCCAGACGAAGAGCCGGAGGTCAAGGGCTGTTCGGGTCACCGGCCGGCCGTTATCCCCGGGTCTGGTGCGTGACGAAGACGGTCTGGTGGATGCTGCAGGTCACGCGCGAGACGGAATCCGCCGGCACCCACGGCCCGAAGCAATCGAGGTCGCCGAGGAATGGGACGTACTGCCGCGCCCACACGCGGTGCTCTCCGGTGCCGCCGGTGCACCGGCTCTCATAGTTCTGGCCGTCGACCTGCCTGGCGGCGCAGCCGGTCGGGGCGGCTGCGGCACTAGACGCGGTGCCCACAAGCGCCGACGCCGCGGCCACACCGGCGAGCGAGATCATCGTTGTCCGCCTTCCGATCCGCGCTGTGCGTGTGTTCTTCATGATTTCGTCCCTTCACATGGGGGTTTGTTACGCCGCCCGCGCCTTTGGTGATCGATGCGTCACGCCCACCCGTCCGCGAGCAATCACCCGAGATTCGCGTCCGGGTGGTCGCTGGATGACCGATCGACGGAATTTCTGATCGGCCGGGCCGGACGCGACGGCCCCGCGTAGCATCGTCTGGCGGATGTGTGGATCATGGGCGGCGCGAGCTGGACGAGGCCGGGATCCTCACGCTGGCCGACAAGGGATATCAAGGCGCTGAGGCCCAAGTTGTCGTCACCCCGTACAAGGGCCGGGACAAGCCCGAGTCCCAGAAGCAGGCGAACCGCTCGCACGCCAGGCTCCGCGGACCCGGCGAACGCGCGAACGCCCAGCTGAAGTCGCAATGCCATTTAGTTAGGCAGCTGGGCTGAAGATGTAGACCTCTGGCCTACCTTGATGCCGTACTCCATTATCTGTGCTCTTCTTTACTCGGAAAGAGTTGTGGCGCTGGCGTTTCACCACGCGTGGGTATGTCCGCATGCGCCGGGGATGGTTTGGCCGTTCAAGAATCTCTTCCAGGGCATCTGCAGTGGCTCGTTCAAGGTGCTTCGGGGGAAAAATCCGCCGGCCCGGTGATCTGGCGGCGGACGACTCGCAGCGAGCGCATGAAGGAGAGTCGATCTGGATCGATATCGGCTTGATCAGCTGCCTCAACCATGAGTTTGCGGACGGCATAATGGCTGAGAAGGAATCCCCAGAGTTCTTGTTCGGCAAGTTCTGGGGTCTTCGATCTCAGGAGCGCTCCCGGCCCCTTCTGGTGGGTCTTCACCTCGTCAATGACCAGCTCGATCTCCCACCGCTCGTGGTATGCCGCGGCGAGTTCCGCAGCAGGCGCCTGCTCCGGGTCCAGGATGGTTGTGACCAAAGTGAAGAGCTCGTCCTCATCTCCTCGTCCGAGGATCTGGTAATCGAAGACGCGGACATAGAATCCGGGTAGATCGGAGATTTTGATCGCGCCCTTACGTAGCCGCTCGTAGGCTGCCATCTTGCGCTGTGGATCCGCCGAAAATGAAAGATACGATCCGTCCGGCAGCCATTCTAGGACCGGGAGATCACTGTTCATCTTCGCCCTGAAAAGGGCATCGGCACCGCCATTTTTGAACCGCTTCAGGTTTTCGTGACTGTACATCCCCTTGTCGGCGATAATCAGCATGTCATCGCCGACGGCGTCGGTGGCCAACAACCGGGTTGCCAGCGTAACCTCGGTTTCTCGTTGCGCTCCGATCTCGGCGGCGACGATCGCGTGAGTGCCGCATTCGGCAAGTCCCACGACCAGCGCTTTGGGGAAGACTCCCTTCTCGTTCTTCTTTTTCCCGGAGAAGCCGAAGCGGTCACCGTTAGCAGGGCTGTCGAAGGCTTCCACATCAAAACCGTCCAGCGCCATCAGCCGCCAGCGTCCCAGCCAGGCACCTTTCGTGGAGCGCAGGGCGCAGGGAACCGCTACGCGTTCGAAGAGATCACGCATCACCTCGGCGCCCAGACGCCGTCGAGCCTGGGTCAATGCCCCCGGCGTCGGGATCGTCCATTCAGCCCGCCAGCTCCCCAGCCAGCGCAACCCCTGGACCAGTTTACGCATGACCTCTTCGTAAGATTCACCATGAAAGAGCGTCATCGCCATCACGAAATAGACAACCACGCGCGCGGGAAGTTTACGCAGCCGCTGCTCGCGCCTGCCAGATTCCAGTATTATCTCGTCCACCAGCTCGTGCGGAACGATCCGCGTCAGCACACCAATACCGATTCGCTCCGTCACGACGGAACCGAAACCACTGCTTCCGCTGCCAGGATCAGCCATAGCCGAAAAATATCCGCTCCAGCTTGCGACCGCCACCAAACAACGAAACCCACAACCTCACCTGTGGATATGTGGATATCAAGAGGAAGACACCTTTAACTAAATGGCATTGGCTGAAGTCGTGGAGGCTGCTCCGCAAGCTTCGCTGCAGCCCCGGCAAGGCCGGCCACCTCGTCAAGGCCATCGCCGTCCTTCAGAACTACGAGGTCACCCGAGGATGTAGGGTCGGGAGCTGGCGCGGTGGCTTGTCCTGGCGGGAGGGCTCGGGGCCTTTCTTCCGCCGGTTTCCCGGTCGGCCGTGCCTTCCCCGATGACCATGGCCAGGACTGCTCCGTTTCCAGCTCCCGCCGCTTCGAACCGTGCATGCGGTTCTCCCGCACACGGCTCACCGACGCCGTTCACCGCCGGCATTCAGTCTCTCCCGCCAGGGCTTGCCCGCCCTGGGTGCGACGACGATTCCATACAAGCTGATCAAACCCAGGTCGACCGGCCGAGAATTGATCATCACATACCAGCCGAACCGGGTGCTGCGCCGGTGCTTCTTGCTGACGAACCGCGCCAGCCGCATCCGCACAGACTTCATGATCTTGCTGAGACGCTGCGCCGAGTGCCCGTACTTGAAGTACCCGGCCCAGCCGCGAAGGAAGTCGTTGACGTCACTGGCGATCGTCTCCGGCCGCAGCGGCAGCCTGCGCCGGTCGGTGATCTCCCGAACCCGGGCACGAGCGTGCTGCATGGCCTTGTCCGCGGGCCAGCGCGCGAGGAAGGTCACCTTCGGCTTGCCCCGGTCGCCCCGCGAGCGCACCAGCCGGTGGTGGAAGCCGAGGAAGTCCAGGCCCTCACCGCCGACCTCCAGGTGCACGATGCGGGTCTTGGACGGTTTCGGTTCCAGCCCGAGACCGGCCAGCAGACCGGTCAGACGCGCAAGCGCCCGTTCGGCCTGGTGCTGTGACCAGCACATGACGAGCATGTCATCGGCGAACCGCACCAGCGTCCATCGCTTTGGTCCCATTCCCGGTCGAGCCGGTGCAGGTAGATGTTGCAGAGCAACGGTGAAAGCGGGGAACCCTGCGGGGTCCCGGTGACCTCTCGCCGGACCTGCCCGTCGGTCATCACTCCCGCGCGCAGGATCACGCGCAGGAGTTTGAGCACGGACTGGTCCACGACGCGTTCCTCGATCGCTTGCATCAACTCTTCATGCGGAATCGCCGTGAAGCAGTTGGCGATGTCCGTCTCGACCACCCACCGCCGCCCTCGCCGCTGCTCGTCGATGAGCACCTGGAGGGCATCGTGCGGCGACCGCCGCGGGCGGAACCCGAACGAACAGTCGGCCATATTGGCCTCGAAGACCGGCTCGAGCACGATCTTCAACGCGGCCTGCACGATACGGTCACCAACCGAGGGAATCGACAACGGTCTCTGCTCCGACCCGCCGCCCGGCTTCGTGATCATCACCCTCCGAGCGGCAAGCGGCCGATACCGTTTCGCCCTCAGCTCCTCGGCCAACTCGGCCAGAAGTCGGCCGACGCCGTACTCCTCGACCTCGGCCAGCGTGGTCTCGTCGACGCCGGGTGCGCCGTTGTTCGCGCGCACCACCACCCACGCGCGCCACAGGACGTCTGGGCGGAAGACCTTGTCCATCAGCGCGTGGAACCTGCGTCCGGGATCGGCCTTGGCCGCCCGGTAGAGCGCATGCTGCAAGGCACGGACCGGATCACGCGGACGTGATCCCGAAGCGGCGGGGATAGCCTGACCGGCACTCACCGGGCCTCCTCCTTGAAGACACTGCGCATCGACGAAGTAGTGGCCCTTCCCTCACCGCCGGTTGTGTTGTCCGATCGGCTCAAGCAGTACTACGGCCACCTCCGACGCCCACCCGGCCAGCCATCCACTTCCCGAGGTCATCGGTTATAGGACGCCACGCTCCGGCAACAGACTTCCGCAGGTCACCGGGCCGGGGAGGGCCTCCCCAGTTCCCGCCGTCACTATCGATACGTTCCGCGCCCCATACGCCGGGGAGTCCTTCACGGCTGCATCTTCAGGATCTTCGCCGCTTCCATGGCCTTCACCCCGATTTCGAGGGGCTCGGCTCTCCCTTTTCCGCCCCGAAAGACGGCTGAGTAACGACGCCGCAGGCTTCGCTTCATACTACGGACCGCATCCTCGCTCCCCCCAAAGGGGCCTTTGACGCTGGGCTTCGACCCCGCCCGTTTCCAGACGAAACCGCCAGCCTGCTACCGGGCCTCCTGGCAGCTACCCGGACCGGACTTCCACCGGCAAGCGACGACGAGCTTATGAACAGCAAGATCCACCGCTACCTCACGGCTTCACCCCCTGCTCTGCTGGGCGCACGAAAAAGGCTCAGTGGGGCCTCGGAGTCCGGATCGAGCGCACACGAACAGCGGGTAGATCAGCCCGTACTGGTTGTGGTAGACGACTCGTCGCGGCTCACCGATCACGAGGGCGTCAAACCCCGTGATCGGGGTCCTTAGCCGAGTCTTCAAGGGGCACAGGCTCGTGAGCTCAGCGGCGGATTCTCCGAGGCGCGCGGAGCGCTGACCACGTCGTCTGGCGGCCGGGTCAGGGTGATCGATACCCATCGATCAACAAGATTTGGCGTGGCTAAGATTTCGTGAAACTGCCCTTCTGTGCGAAGCACAAGGACTTCAATGGACTTATGGACGCGGGGCAGGTCTGGGCGTATCGAGAGCGGGTGCGGAGTCCCGATTGTCCGGTTGAGCGGGTGGAATACCTACAGCCGGCTTCGAAGGGCAGCAAGTGTCTGGTCCAGTTCCTTGATCGCGACGGGCATGAGGAGTGGATTCCGCGGGGCCGTCTGATCGTTCTCTGGAACGAGCGCGAGGCTTGGCTAGAGGACGAGCGCCGGATGGCCGCGGTCGTGGAAGTCTCCGCGCACGCGTACGAGACTCCGCAGTTCAATGCCGTGTCGTCACTGCTGGGTGATTGGGGATTCATCGAAGGGGTTGAGCTCGGCTGGTCGCAAGACGAGCTCTGCACGGTGCAGATCGAGGAGTTCTCATCGGTGTGCGAGCAACTGACGATGAACCCGGATGACCTCCGGCAGGAACCACTGGCCTATACAGACAATGACGGCTTGTTCGTGGGGCCATGGTCGCTCGCTGTGAAGATCGCCAGGCGCGTCGCCGAGCTCAACGGAGAAGCCGCCATGCAGCAGGTGATGGAAGAGGAGTACAAGATCGAGCTAGAGATGCTCCACGGTTATACGTTCACGGTCGGGCGTGAACGCGAGGAGCATTGGGTTTCACCGGAGCGTCTGAAGGATCATCACGCAAAGCAGCTCATGGCGCTGAACATTGTGCGGGAGTGGTGCGGCAGGGAGGTCATCGAGCGGATAGACGAGCTGGAAGCTCTGCGTGAAGAGGTGCGGCGTCTCGGGCAGCTGGTTGAGCGTGCCATTGCCGAACTCCGCCGATGTGGTCAGGGCGCTACAGCCGCCACCATGGAAAGCGACCTTGGCGTGCCAGTATCCAGGTTGGTACTTCGGGGACGTAAGAAGGGGCGGGGTGGTTGAGAGGCTCCCTGGAGGGAGGTCGATACTCCTTCCTGGGTTCAAGCGGGCTCCAGTCACCCAAATGAGGGCGCAGGTCATCCGGGCTGGGGTCAGGGTGGAAGCGTTCGACCAGGGCTTCTAGATCGGCGGCTGGATCGAGTTGATCCGCGCGAGCTCTCGCCCAGGCCATCCACTCGGTAGCTGCGTCCGGCGCGCCTGCCACAGTGGCGGCACGGTCGAGCTCATCGCAGAATTCGCGGATCTGCCCAGCGAGCATCCATCCAAGTAGCGCGTCCCCGAATGCCTTCTCACGCAGTTGCTCGATCGCGAGCCTGCGGGCTGCAGCCATGGCCGCTTCCCACTCGCCCCTGGTCGCCGCCTTCCTGCGTTCTTCCTCTGCCTGTTGCTTCTCATGCTCGGTCAGCCATTCCTGGTGTTGACGCCGTCGCATACGCTCTTGTTCCTCGGCTTGCTCGGCCTGCCGCTCGGCTTCGTCGATCACTTCGGTAAGTTTCGTCTCGACCTTGGACCTATCCCGATCCGTCCATTCCCTGGCATCGGGCGTGCGCGGCGACAACTCGATGCGCAGGCGTCCTGACGGCACGGAGTCGTATTCAGGAGGCGTGATCCGCTGCCAGTCGTAGGTGACCCGCAGGCGCGGATCGTCGGCTGGCAGGCGGCGTGGAAGCTCGTCCACATCCTCCGAAATCTTGATCGTGAACGAGTGCTCGCGAACCCGGAGGGACAACTGCTGGCTCTTTCGGGAGGCCGCCACAGCATGTCCGCGGCGTTCCGACCTTCGGGCGAGAATCCTCACGAGGTCGACCGCGCGTTCTCGGGCTCCGTCACTGACCTTGAGAAGCTGTTGGGCCCGTCCGAGCAGCTCGAACAAGGCATCTCCGGTAACCTCGTCGCGTGCACGCAGTCTGATGCGGTTCCAGTCGGTCTTGGCGGCAGGACTGTCGTCGCCGAGTTTGATGATCAACGGCCCGACGTCTCTGCCGGTATGCAGGAGTTGCTTGCCGTCCGGCACCAGCCCCTGCCGCTTGGCTGCGTTGACCGCCTTCCGATAGCGGGCACGTGTCGCGTCGTCCGGGTCGTCGATTCTGATGGTCTCGCCCGCTACCAGGCATAGCTCTGCGATGAGTTCAGCTGCGGGATCCTGGGCAGGAACACGCTGTGGCACCTTGGTGCCCCAACCGACTGGTTCCGGCCGATCAGGATGGTGCCCATGCTGGAGATAGAACCTCCCGGCTTCGGTGATCTCGACCTGCCACACACCATCACGGCGAGGTGTCTTCACCAAACCGCGATTTCGCAACGCGTACACGGTTGTGGCCAACTCAGAGCGCCTCGCGCTCACCTCTTCCGCATCGTTCGCTACGCGCTGCAACACCGACAGCTGCCTGTCATTCAACGTCGCCCACCGCTGCATACCAGCAGGGCACAGCACTTCTGCTCACATACGCAAGTCAAATGACTGTTTCGGCAGGTGAGAACATTGCCCACACTGGGTTGCGGACGGGCAATATCCAAGCAATAGGGGGCCTCTATGCGCATCATGGGAGATCGAATCAGTCGGCGATGGTTAGGGTGCTTACGCCCAATTTGTGGGCGTGTGTCGTGCAGCCGTGCGTGTGGAATCCGGTATCTGGTTCGAATCGGCACTGGGAGATCAATCCCGCGTACTCGGAGCCACCAAGCACTCAGGCTCGACAACTCGCTATGGCTCGGGCCCGTGCGCAGCCACTCCGGGTAGGGCCCAACTGTCGCTACGAGATGCAGGTGGGTGGTTAGGTCCCCACTGTGATGCGGTGGACATCGCCGATCGAGGTGGCGGCTGGTATGTGCGAATGGTTGTGATCAGCCCTCGGACACACACTGACCGCACATGTGGGGGCTCCGGAATTACGCGGGCCTCCACTTCGTGTTTCTGGGGATAGTAGGTCATCGTCAGGCCCAGCTTCTGGTAGAGGTCGGCCTTGTCCTGCGGCTCCGCGTTGATCGCCAGTTGCGCCAGGTCTCCAGTTTGCCGCAGCGTCTCAGCGATCTGTTCCCGGGAGATGCCTGTGTGGCGCGGAGCGGTTTTCGCCTCGTTCTCCAGCCGTCGGCGCTCTGTCTTGACGTCGTTGATCCAGCCGGTGACCTCGGCGGGGTCGGCCCCGGCGTCCAGCGCGGCGCGGTAGCGGGCGAGCTTGCGATCGCATTGCAGAAGCTGTTGACGCAGGTCAGCGGCCTTCTGCGCGTCCGGGTCGACCGTCTGGTCGGTCATCATGTCGATGGCGGCATTGATGCGGTCGGGCGTGAACGCGGTCGCCAGCCACCCGTCGACCTCGCCGAGGATCTCCGCCTCGCGGAGATAGACGACCTTGGGATGGTCGAGTTCATTGACGGCGGCGTATTCGGCCGCAAAGCGGCATCGGTAGTACGCCTGCTGGTTGTTCCAGTTGCCTTGCATCTTGCGTTTGCAGTGACGTTTTCTCAGTGAAATGAGCTGTGTGATTGCTCGAAGCGTGCCCGGGAGGGCGGCTCGGGTGTCGGGCCGCAGGTGCGCACAGACGTGAAGCCTCTGGTAGGACAGGTCTCACCACAAGATCATGTCCACAGCTACCAGAGGCTTCACGTTGGTCACCGATGTTGCCACGCTCGATGTCCCACGCCACATCGTGGAGTACCTCGCGGGCCTGCTCGCCGCCCACCGCCGCCGGATCAGCACCCCGCGCGGCAGCCGGGCGCTGGGGCCGTTCCGCCAGGCCGTGCTGGCACTGCGCTGGTTGCGTGAACGCGGCTGCGTGCACCGCTTGGCCCGCGACGCGGGCATCCCCCAGGCCACCGGCTACCGCTACCTGCACGAGGCCATCAGCGTCCTGGCCGAGCAGGCCCCCGACCTGCACGCGGTCCTGGACCGCTGCCGAGACCAGCAGATGACGCACGTGATCTTGGACGGCACGCTGATCCGCAGCGACCGCGTCGCGGGCCTCCGCGACAACGGCAACGACCTGTGGTTCAGCCAGAAGCACAAGGCGTTCGGCGGCAACGTGCAGTTTCTTGCCGCTCCCGACGGCACCCCGCTGTGGGTCTCCGATGCCGAGCCCGCCTCCATCCCCGACATCACCGCAGCCCGCACCCACGCACTTCCCGCTCTCTACCAGGCCGCCGCCGGCGGGCGCCGACCCTGGCAGACAAGGGGTACATCGGCGCCGGCATCGGCATCCAGGTCCCGGTCCGCCGGCCCAAGGGCCGGTCCGAGCAGGCACTTCACCCCGACACCCGCACACGCAACACACTCCTGCGCACCGTCCGCGCCCTGGGCGAACGCACCGCCGCCGAACTCAAACAACGCTGGCGCGCCCTGCAGCACATCACCCTCAGCCCCAGCCGGATCGGCGATATCGCCCGCGCAGCCCTTGTCCTCAACCAGATCTGGAAATGATCAACGCTGAGAAAACCTCAGTG
>NZ_BCQT01000041.1 GCF_001552215.1 Actinomadura macra NBRC 14102
GACCGGCTCCGGCGGCGCGGGCGACATGGGCGCGGCCGGGCTGCGTCCGACGGATCACCCCCTCCTTCCGGCGGCGATCGAGCTCGCCGACGGCGAGGTCGCGCTGACCGGACGGATCTCGGCGAGTTCCGGACGATGGCTCACCCACTCGGTGGCGGGCACGGAGCTGGTGCCCGGGTCGGTGTTGGTGGAATGGGCATTGCGCGCCGCCGACGAGGCCGGATCCGACGCGGTGCGAGAGTTGACGCTCCAGGAACCCCTCCTCCTGCCTGCGTCCGGTGCGGTGCTGGTCCGGGTGGCCGTGGACGCCCCCGAACCTGGTGGCGAACGTGAGATGCGAATCCACTGCCGTCCGGAAGACGAGGACACCGCGTGGACGTGTCACGCCGTGGGCGTTCTCGGCCCGCATGCGGAGACGGGCACACTCGACGGCGCCTGGCCTCCGCCAGGAGCGAAGCCGGTGGACGTCGAGGGCTTCTACGAGCGTGCCGAGGCGGCCGGGTACACCTACGGTCCGGCGTCCCGGGGGCTCCGGGCGCTGTGGCAGGACGGACCTGACCTGTTGGCGGAGGTCGCGTTGCCCGAAGGCGCCGAAGATCGGGCCGGGTTCGGCATCCACCCGGTGCTCCTGGACGCCGCGTTGCACCCGGTGCTGCTGGATGACCGGTTCGCGCCTCCCGACGGGCATGTGCGGGTGCCGTTCACCTGGGCCGGGGTGTCGCTGTGGGCCGGTGAGGCAACGACGGCGCGGGTTCGGCTGTCCCCGCGAGGGGAGGCCGAGCTGAGCGTGCTGCTGGCCGACGCGCTGGGCGCCCCGATCCTGACCGCCGAGTCGGTGGTGATGCGCCCTGCTGCCGTCGAGCGGCTATGCGAGGCGGGCGCGCGAGCAGCGGCCGAGAGGCCCCGCCGGGCACAGGACGAGATCGTCCGGTCGAACGGGCCCGTCCGGCGGCGGCGCGCCGGGGCCGGCACCGGCGGCGCGCCGGGGGACTGGGCCGCCAGGCTGGCCGGGCTCGACGGCGACGAGCGGCGGCGGCTCGTCCTGGACCTGGTGCGCGGTCACTCCGCCGCCGTGCTGGGGCACGCCGACGCCGCGACGGTCGGCCTGGACGCCACGTTCAAGGATCTCGGCCTCGGCTCGGCGACCGCCGTGGAGCTCCGCGGCCGACTCGCATCGGCCACCGGGCTCCGCCTCCCCACCGCGCTTGTCTTCCGGCATCCGACGCCGCAGGACGTCGCCGCCGAGCTGCTGCGTCGCCTCGTGCCCGGAGACGAGGGGACGCCCGCGGGAAGAAACGCCGCGGGCCCCCTCCTGTCCGAGCTGGCGCGGCTAGAGGCGGCCCTGACCGGCGCCGACGTCCGGGACGGCGAGCGCGACGCGGTGACGGCGCGCCTGGAGGGGCTCCTGGCGAAGTGGAAGCACACGCCCGGGCACGAGGCCGGGGATGGCGCGGTGGACCGGCTGCGGGAGGCGTCCGCCGAGCAGGTCCTCGACTTCATCGACAACGAGCTGGGAGTTTCCTGAATGGGAATGCGCCATGGCGAATGAAGAGAAGCTGGTCGACTACCTCAAGCGCACCGCCGCCGACCTGCACGAGACGCGCCGGCGCCTGCGCGAGTCGGAGGAGCGGCACACCGAGCCGGTGGCCGTGGTCGGCATCGCCTGCCGTTTTCCCGGCGGGGTCGACTCGCCCGAGGCGCTGTGGCGGCTGGTGTCCCGCGGTGGAGACGCCATCACCGGGTTCCCCGCCGACCGAGGCTGGGACCTGGACGGCCTGTACCACCCGGACCCGGCGCGCCCCTGGACCAGCTACGTCCGCGAGGGCGGTTTCGTGACCGACGCGGACAAGTTCGACGCCGGGTTCTTCGGGATCAGCCCGCGCGAGGCGCTCGCCATGGACCCGCAGCAGCGGCAGATGCTGGAGGTGTCCTGGGAGCTGTTCGAGCGGGCCGGGATAGATCCGGTCTTGCTGAAGGGCAGCCGGACCGGCGTCTACGCGGGCGTGTCCAGCGAGGACTACATGTCGGGGCTGCCGCGTGTTCCCGAGGGCTTCGAGGGGCACGCCACCACCGGCAACCTCGCGAGCGTCATCTCGGGCCGCGTGGCGTACACGTTCGGCCTGGAAGGCCCCGCGGTGACGGTGGACACCGCGTGCTCGGCGTCCCTGGTGGCGGTCCACCTGGCGGCGCAGGCACTGCGGCAGGACGACTGTTCGCTGGCGATCGCGGGCGGGGTCCTGGTGCTGTCCTCCCCGATCATGTTCACCGAGTTCTCCCGGCAGCGCGGGCTCGCCCCCGACGGGCGCTGCAAGCCGTTCGCGGCGTCGGCGGACGGCACCGGCTTCTCCGAGGGTGTCGGCCTGGTGCTGCTGGAACGGCTGTCGGACGCGCGCCGCAACGGCCACCGCGTCCTTGCGCTGGTCCGCGGGTCGGCGATCAACCAGGACGGCGCCAGCAACGGCCTGACCGCCCCCAACGACGCCGCGCAGGAGACCGTGATCCGTCGTGCGCTGTCCAACGCCCGGCTGGCGGCGACCGAGGTCGACGCGGTGGAGGCGCACGGTACCGGCACCCGGCTGGGCGACCCGATCGAGGCGCAGGCGCTGCTCGCCACGTACGGGCAGGGCCGGTCGGCGGACCGGCCACTGTGGCTCGGCTCGGTCAAGTCCAGCATCGGGCACACTCATGCGACCGCGGGGGTGGCCGGTCTTATCAACATGGTGATGGCGATGCGGCACGGGACCCTCCCCGCCACCCTGCACATCGACGAACCCACCCCGCACGTCGACTGGTCCGCGGGCGCCGTCCGGCTGCTCACCGAGGCCGTCCCCTGGCCGCGCGACGGCCGTCCGCGCCGTGCGGGGGTGTCCTCCTTCGGGATCTCGGGCACCAACGCCCACCTGATCGTGGAGGAGGCGCCGGAGGAGCCGGGCGGGCAGGACGGGCCGGACATCCGGCGGCCGGGCGCCGCGCCGTCGGTGGTCCCATGGGTGGTGACCGCGCGCAGCGCGGAGGCGCTGCGCGCCCAGGCCGCGCGGCTCGCCGGCTTCGTGGCGGACGGGGAGCAGGGCACGGCCGCCGAGGTGGGATGGTCGCTGGCGACGACCCGTTCGGTGTTCGAGCACCGTGCGGTGATCGTGGGCGGCGAGGAGGAGCTGAAGGCGGGCCTGGACGCGGTGGCGTCCGGCCGCCCGCACCCGGCGGCGGTGTCCGGTGCGGCGCGGCCGGCGGAGACGGGCCCGGTGCTGGTGTTCCCCGGCCAGGGGTCGCAGTGGCCCGGGATGGGCGCCCGGCTGCTGGCGGAGTCCCCGGCGTTCGCCGAGCGGATCGCCGACTGCGAACAGGCCCTGGCACCGCACGTCGACTGGTCGCTGGCGGCGGTGCTCCGCGGCGGCGGCGCGGAGTTCTCCCGCGTCGACGTGGTGCAGCCGGCGCTGTGGGCGGTGATGGTGTCGCTGGCCGCCGTCTGGGCGGAGTACGGCGTCAGGCCCGCCGCGGTCGTCGGCCACAGCCAGGGTGAGATCGCCGCGGCCTGCGTCGCCGGTGCCCTGTCGATCGAGGACGCCGCCGCGGTCGTGGCCGTTCGGAGCCGCGCGCTGCGGAGGTTGTCCGGCGCCGGCGCGATGGCCTCGCTGGGCGTGTCGGAGGAAGAGGCGCGGCGGGTGCTGGGGTCGACGGAGGACGTGGTGGTCGCCGCGGTCAACGGCCCCTCCTCCACCGTGGTGTCCGGACCACCCGCGCAGGTCGCCGCCGTCGTGGCCGCCGTCCAGGAACGGGGACTGCGGGCGCGGACGGTCGAGGTGGACTACGCCTCCCACGGCCCGCAGGTCGACCGGATCGTCGGGGAGCTGACCGAGACCCTCGCCGGGATCGTGCCGGTCGGCGGCGAGATGGCGTTCTACTCCACCGTCACCGGCACCCGGATCGACACCGCCCATCTGGACACCGATTACTGGGTGACGAACCTGCGGCGACCGGTCCGGTTCGCAGACGCGGTCGGCGCCCTCCTCGGCGCCGGCCACCGGGTCTTCATCGAGGCCAGCCCGCACCCGGTGCTGACGGTCGGGATGGAGGAGTGTTTCGAGCGGGCCGAGGTCGCGGCCGCCGCCGTGCCCACCCTGCGCCGAGACGAGGGCGACCGTGCCCGGATCGGCCGCGCGCTCGGTGCGGCTTTCACCGCTGGGACCCCCGTGGACTGGGCTTCCTGGTTCCCCGCCGACCCGGCACCCCGGACCGTTGACCTGCCCACCTACGCGTTCCAGCGCGAGCGGTACTGGCTGCCCGACCGGCGCGCCGAGCAGGCCGGAACGGGGTCGGGGCATCCGCTGCTGCCGACGTCGGTGGCGCTGGCCGACGGCGGGCGGATGCTCGCGGGCCGCCTCGGCGCGGCCGGTGACGGCTGGACGTCCCAGCACGCGGTGTCGGGGACGGTCCTGATGCCCGGTGCCGCGCTGACGGAGTGGGCCCTGCGGGCCGCCGACGAGGTCGGCTGCGGGACGGTGGAGGAACTGCTTCTGCACGAGCCCCTGCCCCTTCCCGAATCGGCTTCCCTGCACGTTCAGGTGCTCGTCGACCCTGCCGGCGCCGATGGCCGCCGCGAGGTACGGGTGTACTCCGGCCACGACGCCGAGTCGGGCGAGTGGGCGTGCCACGCCTCCGGCACTCTCGCCCCCGAGCCTCCTGGGCCGTCGGGTGAACCCGAGCCCTGGGTTTGGCCGCCCGTCGACGCCGAGCCGGTCGACGTCAGCGGCTTCTACGACCGGGCGTCCGATGACGGCTATGACTACGGTCCGGCGTTCCGCGGGCTGCGCGCGGCCTGGCGGCGGGGCCCGGACCTGTTCGGGGAGGTGACGCTGCCGGACGAGGCCGGTGAACGCGAGGGCTTCGGTGTCCACCCGGCGCTGCTCGACGCGGCGCTGCACCTGCTCCTGCTGGACGGCGGGCCCGGCGACGGCCGGGTGTGGCTCCCGTTCGCGTGGACCGGGGTGTCGCTGCACGCGGTCGGGGCCCGTACGGTGCGGGTCCGCGTCTCGCCTCACGGCGAGCGGCCCGACCAGGGTGTACGGGTCAGCCTCGCCGACCCGGCGGGCGCTCCGGTGCTCACCGTGGAGTCGGTGGTGCTGCGCCCGGCGGAGGCCGAGGGAGTGCGGCGCGCCCCCGAAGGCCTGTTCGCCCTCGACTGGACGCCGCCGGCCGAGCCCGCCGCGCTGCCGCGGGACGTACCGGATGTAGTCGTGGCGCCCGTGGACACGACCGGTGAGCTGGAGGCGTCCGAGCGGGTCCTCGCCGTACTCCAGGACTGGCTGGCGGACGACCGGCCCGCCGGGGCCCGGCTGGCGCTGGTCACCCGGGGCGCGGTCGCCTCCGACACCCCCGACCTGGGCGGCGCCGGGGTCTGGGGCCTGGTGCGCAGCGCCCAGTCCGAGCACCCCGGGCGCTTCATCCTGCTCGACGTCGAGGGAGACGGCGACGTCGCTCTCGGGCTGCGGTGGGCCGTGGCCGCGGACGAGCCGCAGGTCGCTGTCCGCGGCGGACGGGTGCTGGTCCCGCGCTGGACGCGCGCGGCCGCGCCATCGGAGCTGTTCCCGCCCGCGGGGGCGCGCGCGTGGCGGGTGGCCGCCGGGCCGGAGGCGACCCTCGAAGCGGTCGGAGCCGTGGCGTGCCCGGAGGCGCTGGAGCCCCTGGAGCCCGGTCAGGTGCGCGTCGCCGTGCACGCCGCCGGGATCAACTTCAGGGACGCGCTGATCGCCCTCGGCATGTATCCGGACGCGGACGCGCCCATGGGCAACGAGGGCGCCGGGGTGGTGCTCGACGTCGGGCCCGCCGTGACCGGCCTGGCGACCGGCGACCGGGTGATGGGCGTGTTCGACGGCGCTTTCGGCCCGGTCGCGGTGGCCGACGCCCGGACGGTGACCCCGGTCCCGGACGGGTGGGACTTCCGGCAGGCGGCGACGGTGCCGGTGGCGTACCTGACGGCGTGGTACGGGCTGGTGGATCTGGCGGGTGTGGGGGCTGGTGAGTCGGTACTGGTTCACGCGGCGACCGGCGGAGTGGGCATGGCGGCGGTGCAGATCGCTCGGTATTTGGGGGCGGAGGTGTACGCGACGGCGAGCCCCGGCAAGCACGCGGTTCTAGAGCGGATGGGTGTCGATGAGACGCATCGGGCGTCGTCTCGGGATCTGGGGTTCGAGGACGTGGTGCGCCGTGCGACCGGTGGCCGAGGTGTGGATGTGGTGCTGAACAGCTTGGCCGGTGAGTTCACCGATGCGTCGCTGCGGTTGCTCGCGGACGGCGGCCGGTTCGTCGAGATGGGCAAGACCGACCTTCGCGACCCCGCCGACCATCCGCGGATCTCCTACACGGCGTTCGACCTCCTCGCCGATGCCGGGCCGGACCGGATCGCCGCGACGCTCACGATGCTCGCCGGGCTGTTCGCCGACGGGACCCTCGGTCCGCTCCCGTCGCGGGCATGGCCGCTCGGCCGTGCGCGGGACGCGCTGCGGTTCATGAGCCAGGCCAAGCACACCGGCAAACTCGTCCTCGACGTGCCCGCCGGGCTGGACCCCGACGGCACGGTCCTCATCACCGGCGGTACCGGGACGATCGGCTCGGCCGTGGCCGAGCATCTGGTGCGGACGCGGCAGGTCGCGCGGCTGGTCCTGGCCGGCCGCCGGGGCCCCGACGCGCCCGGCGCTCCGGAACTGGCAGCGCGCCTCGCGGGCCTCGGCGCCGAGACGCGGATCGTCGCCGCGGACGTCTCCGACGAGGCCGCGGTACGGGAGCTGGTCGCCGGGATCGACCCCGCCCACCCGCTGACCGGTGTCGTCCACGCCGCCGGGACGCTCGACGACGCGCTCGTGACCTCGGCGGCACCGGGCTGGCTTCCTCGCGTGTGGGCGGACAAGGCCGGTGCCGCACGGCACCTGCACGAGGCGACGGCGGGCCTGCGGCTCGGGCTGTTCGTGGTCTTCTCCTCGTTCGCCTCCACGCTCGGCACACCCGCGCAGGGCAACTACGCGGCGGCCAACGCCTACCTCGACGCCCTCGCCGTACACCGCCGCGCCGCCGGGCTACCGGGGCTGTCGCTGGCGTGGGGCCTGTGGGCGGACGGCAGCGGCCTGACCGGGGCGCTGGCCGAGGCCGACCGGGCACGGATCGGCCGCTACGGCATCAACCCCACGTCCGCCCCGGAGGGGCTGGCCCTGCTGGAGGCCGCGCGCCGCCACGGGAATCCCGCCCTGCTCGCCCTGACGTTCGACGCCCGGGCGCTGGCGGGCCGTCCCGCCGCGGACCTGCCCGTCCCCCTGCGTTCTCTGGCCCCGCCCGGCGGCCGCATCGGCCACCCGGCCGCGGCGACGAGCACGGCGAGCGCGTCGCCCGACGACTGGGCCGCCCGGCTCTCCGGGATGGCTCCCCCCGAGCGGCGCAAGGCCCTGCTCACCCTCGTCCGCACGCACGCCGCCACCGTGCTCGGGCACGCCGATCCGGGGACGGTCGGCACGAGCACCTCCTTCAAGGAACTCGGCTTCGACTCCCTCACCGGTGTCGAACTGCGCAACAGGCTCGCCGCCGCCACCGGGCTGCGGCTGCACGCGGCGCTCGTCTTCGACCACCCGGACGCCTCCCTGCTCGCCGGGCATCTCCTGGAACAGCTCGCGCCGGACGGCGAGCCGTCCCCCGGAGCGGACACCACCACACCGGTCCTGGACGGGCTGGCCCGGCTGGAGAGCACCCTGACCGCCGCCGAGAATCTGGACGCCGATGCGGTCACGGCCCGGCTGGAGGCGTTGCTGGCGCGGTGGAAGGCGGCCCGCGCACCCGCGGCCGCCAACGGCGGCGGTGACGACGACGCGGCGGACCGCCTGCGCACGGCCGATGCGGGCCAGATCCTCGACTTCATCGACAACGAGCTGGGCGTGTGATCTCGGATGGGCAACGAGACGGTCAACGAAGAGAAGCTGGTCGACTACCTCCGGCGCGTCACCGCCGATCTGCACGACACCCGGCGCCGGCTGCGCGAGGCCGAGGAACGGCACGCCGAGCCGGTGGCGGTGGTGGAGATGGCGTGCCGGTTCCCCGGCGGCGTCCGCACCCCCGAGGAGCTGTGGGACCTGGTCGCCTCCGGTGGCGACGCGATGGGCCCGTTCCCCGAGGACCGTGGCTGGGACCTGGACCGGCTGTTCCACCCCGACCCCGACCATCCCGGCACCAGCCTCGCCCGCGAGGGCGGATTCCTGTACGACGCGGACCTGTTCGACCCCGAGTTCTTCGGGATCAGCCCGCGCGAGGCCCAGGTGCTCGACCCGCAGCAGCGCCTGCTGCTGGAGGTGTCGTGGGAGCTGCTGGAGCGCGCGGGCATCGACCCCGCCACGCTCAAGGGCAGCCGCACCGGCGTGTACGCCGGGGCGGCCCTCCCCGGGTTCGGTACCCCCCACATCGACCGGGCCGCCGAGGGCTACCTGGTGACCGGTAACGCTCCCAGCGTCCTGTCCGGCCGGCTGTCCTACACGCTCGGGCTGGAGGGCCCGGCCGTGACGATCGACACGGCGTGCTCGTCGTCGCTGGCGGCGATCCACCTGGCGTGTCACGCGCTGCGGCAGGGCGAGTGCGTCATGGCCCTCGCCGGCGGCGTGACCGTGATGGCCGTTCCGAACGTGTTCACCGAGTTCTCCCGGCAGCGCGGCCTCGCGCCCGACGGGCGCTGCAAGGCGTTCTCCGCGGCCGCCGACGGCACCGGCTTCGCCGAGGGCGTCGGCATGGTCCTGCTGGAACGGCTGTCGGACGCGCGCCGCAACGGGCACCGGGTGCTGGCCGTGATCCGCGGCTCGGCGATCAACCAGGACGGAGCGAGCAACGGCCTCACCGCCCCCAACGGGGCTTCGCAGCAGCGGGTGATCCGGCAGGCCCTCGATGCCGCGGGGCTGTCGCCGCCCGAGGTCGACGCCGTGGAGGCGCACGGCACGGGCACCCGGCTGGGCGACCCGATCGAGGCGCGGGCACTGCTCGCCGTCTACGGTCCGGACCGCGAGCCGGACCGGCCGCTGTGGCTGGGCTCGGTCAAGTCCAACCTCGGGCACACCCAGGGCGCGGCGGGCGTGGCCGGCCTGATGAAGATGGTCATGGCGATGCGGCACGAGCAGCTGCCCGCCACCCTCCACGCCGGTGAGCCGACCCCGCACGTGGACTGGGACACCGGGGCGATACGCCTGCTCACCGCGCCCGTCGCGTGGCCGCGCGGCGCCCGCGTCCGCCGGACCGGCGTGTCCTCGTTCGGCATCTCTGGCACCAACGCCCACCTCATCCTGGAGGAGCCACCCGAGCCGGAACCCGCGGCCAGGGACCATCGTCCGCCCAGCGACCCGGTGCCCTGGGTCCTGTCGGCGCGCACCCCCCGGGCCCTGGAAGCGCAGGCCGAGGCGCTGACCGGGCACCTGGCCGCACACCCCGCCCTTCCCGTCGCGGACATCGGCTGGTCGCTCACGAGGACCAGGACGGCCTTCGAGCATCGCGCGGTGGTCCTCGGCGTCGGCCGCGAGGAACTGCGCGCCGGACTGGACGCGCTGACCCGCGGCCACGACCATCCCGGTCTGACGCGGGCGGCGGGCCCGGTGCGCTCCGGCGACACCGCCTTCATGTTCACCGGGCAGGGCAGCCAGCGCCCCGGCATGGGCCGCGGGCTCTACGAGGGCTTCGAGGCGTTCGCGGCGGCGTTCGACGAGGCGTGCGCGCACCTGGACCCGCTGCTCGGCCGTTCTGTCCGTGACCTGGTGTTCGACCCTGGCGCCGCCGCCGACCTCGACCAGACCGGCGTGACGCAGGCCGCGCTCTTCGCGATCGAGATCGCGCTGTTCCGGCTCGCCGAGTCGTTCGGGCTCGTTCCCGGCCATCTCACCGGCCACTCGGTCGGCGAGATCGCCGCCGCGCACGCCGCGGGTGTGATGTCGCTGCGGGACGCCTGCGTGCTGGTCGCCGCGCGCGGGCGGCTGATGCAGGCGTTGCCGGCCGGCGGGGCGATGGCCGCCGTCCAGGCCGCCGAGGACGAGGTCGTACCGCTGCTCGCCGGGCTAGACGACCGCGTCTCGCTTGCCGCCGTGAACGGGCCCGCCGCCGTCGTCGTGTCCGGCGACGAGGACGCCGTCGAGCAGGTCGCGGGACACCTGCGCGACCTGGGGCGCAAGACGCGTCGGCTCCGCGTCAGCCACGCCTTCCACTCACCCCGCCTGGAGCCGATGCTCGACGACTTCCGCCAGGTCGCCCGGAGCCTGTCCTATGACGCGCCGCGCCTCGCGGTCATCTCCAACCTCACCGGCCGGACCGCCGAGGCCGGGCAGCTCACCGACCCCGAGTACTGGGTCCGGCACGTCCGCCGCCCCGTGCGGTTCCACGACGGTCTGCGCACCCTCCACGCGGAAGGCGTCGTCCGCTATCTCGAACTCGGACCGGACCCCGTCCTCACCGCGATCGCGCAGGAAGCCCTCGCCACCGAGGAACCTGCCGCGGACGGCCCGCCGGTGTTCGCCGCCACCCTGCGGAAGGACCACGACGAGGCCCGCACCTTCCTGACCGCTCTAGCCGCCCTGCACGTCGACGGCGCCGAGGTCGACTTCGCCGCCGCACTACCCCAGGGCGCCGGGATGGTGCCCCTGCCCACCTACCGCTTCCAGCGGCGCCGCTACTGGCGGCCCATCCCGGACGCCGCCGGGGTGAACGCCTCCGGTGTCGGTCCCTCGGACCACCCGCTGCTCCAGGCCGTCGTCGAACCCGCCACGGGCGAACTCCTGCTCACCGGCCGCCTGTCCCGGCGCACTCACGGCTGGCTGGCCGATCACGCCGTCGCCGACAGCGTCCCGCTGCCCGGCACGGCGTTCCTGGAGATCGTCTTGGCCGCCGCGACGCGGGCCGGCTGCGACCTGATCGAGGACCTGACGCTGGAGGCGCCGCTGCCGCTGCCCGCCGCCGGCGCCGTCGACGTCCAGATCGCCGTGTCGGTGCCCGACGAGGCCGGACGGCGCGCGGTCACGATCTACTCCCGCCCGGCCGGCGACGACCCCGACGAGGAGGCGGCATGGCGCCGGCACGCCGCCGGAACGCTCGCCACGACGGATGCCCCCGCGCCGTCGGACACGCCGCCGGACGCCTGGCCGCCGTCGGACGCCGTCGAGATCGACGTCGCCGACATGTACGAGCGCCTCGCCGACCAGGGCTATCGCTACGGCCCCGCCTTCCGCTGCGTGCGGGCCGCGTGGCGGCTCAGCGACGAGATCGTCATGGACGTGGCGCTCGCACCCGAGCAGCGCGGAGACGCCGGCGGGTACGGGATTCATCCGGCGCTGCTCGACGGGGCGCTGCACGCCATCGGCGCACTCCGTCACGACGACGACCGGACCGTCCGGCTGCCGTTCTCGTTCAGCGGGGTGCGCCTGCACTCGGCCGGCCCGTCCCGGCTGCGCGCCCGGCTCACGCCCGGCGGCTCCGACACCTTCAGGCTGACCCTCGGCGACGAGAACGGCGCCCCGGCACTCACCGTCGACGCGCTGGGGCTCCGGACGGTTTCCGCCGAGAGGTGGCGCAGCGCCCAGACGGTCACCGGCGACGCCCTCTACCAGGTGGAATGGCAGCGGCTCGCTACCCGGACGGAGCAGGCCGCGGCCCATGAGGAAGAGGACATCGATGTCCTGCGGTGCCCGCCCGGCGCGGTGGACGGCGACGTGCCCGCGCAGGCGCACGCCGCCGTCCACCGGGTCCTGGAGTTCCTCCAGGACCGCCTGTCCGGTGATGGGACCGCCGACCGCCTCGCGATCGTGACCAGGGGTGCGGTCGCCCCCGCCGACGGCGACGCACCCGCTGACCTGGCCACCGCGCCCGTCTGGGGCCTGGTGCGCGCCGCGCAGGCCGAGCACCCCGGCCGGATCCTCCTCGTCGACACCGACGAAGAGGACGTCCCCCGCGGCGTCCTGCAGACCGTCCTCGCCGCAGCCGAGCCCCAGGCGGCGATCCGCGGCGGCGAGGTACTGGTGCCGAGGCTGGTGCGCGCGCCGGCGGACGGGGAGACGACCCGCCCCGCACTCGATCCCGACGGCACCGTCCTCATCGTCGGCGGCACCGGAGCACTCGGCCGGCTGGTCGCCCGGCACCTCGCCACCGAGCACGGCGCCCGGCATCTGCTGCTGGCCGGCCGCCGGGGCGGCGATCCCGGCCTGCACGACCTGGACGCCGAGGTCCGCGTCGCCGCCTGCGACGTGACCGACGCCGAGGCGCTGGCGGCGCTCCTCGCCTCCGTCCCCGCGGCGCATCCCCTGACCGCCGTCGTCCACGCCGCCGGGATCATCGACGACGGCGTTGTCACCGCACTGACACCCGAACGGCTCGACGCCGTCCTGGCGTCCAAGCTGGACGGCGCCTGGCACCTGCACCGGCTGACGCGCGACCAGGACCTGGCGGCCTTCATGCTGTTCTCCTCCGCCGCGTCCGTTCTCGGTAGCGGCGGCCAGGGCAACTACGCGGCGGCGAACATGTTCCTCAACGCCCTGGCCGAGCACCGTCGAGCCGAAGGCCGCCCGGGCACCGCGCTCGCCTGGGGCCTGTGGGAGACGTCCGGTGGCATGACCGCGGGGCTGGAGGACGCCGACCTGGCCCGCATCACCCGCTCCGGTGTCGCCGCGCTCCCGGATGACCAGGCGCTCGCCCTGCTCGACACCGCGCTCACCAGCGCACATCCCACCCTGGTGCCGGTCCGGCTCGACCGGGCCGCGCTGCGCGAGCAGGCCGCCGCGGGAACGCTGCCGCCCCTGCTGCGCAGCCAGGTTCGCGCCGCCGCGCGGAAGCCCGCCGCCGCGTCGTTGCCGGGACGGCTCGCCGCGCTCCCCGCCGCGGAACAGGACCGGGTCATCGGCCTCGTCGTCCGCGAGCAGGTCGCCGGCGTCCTCGCGCACCCCGAACCGGAGACCCTCGATCTGGCCCGCGCGTTCCAGGACCTCGGATTCGACTCGCTGACCGCGCTGGAACTGCGCAACCGGCTCAACGCGGCGACCGGCGTCAGCCTGCCCAGCACGATCATCTTCGACCACCCCACCCCCGGAGCGCTGATCCGGTTCCTGCGCACCCGGCTCACCGGCGGGGCGGCGGCCTCCCCGTCCGTCCGCAATCCCGCGCGCCGCGCGGTAGGCGCCGATGAGCCGATCGCCATCGTCGGGATGGCCTGCCGGTACCCCGGTGGGGTGACCTCGCCCGAAGACCTGTGGGACCTCGTGTCCTCGGGCCGCGACGCGGTCGGTGGGTTCCCCGCGGGTCGGGGCTGGGACGTGGCGGGTCTCTACGACCCGGACCCCGGCCGAGAAGGGCACAGCTACACCCGCGAGGGCGGTTTCCTCTATGACGCGGATCTGTTCGATGCGGGGTTCTTCGGGATCAGTCCGCGTGAGGCGCTCGCGATGGATCCGCAGCAGCGGCTGCTCCTGGAGACCGCCTGGGAGGCGTTCGAACGCGCGGGTCTCGACCCCGCCGAGCTCCGCGGCACCCCCACCGCGGTGATCACCGGTGTCATGTACGACGACTACGGCTCCCGCTTCCTCGGCCGTATCCCCAGCGGCGTCGAAGGACGGCTCATGCCCGGCAGCACACCGAGCGTCGCGTCCGGCCGCGTGTCGTACACCTTCGGTCTGGAGGGGCCGGCGGTAACGGTCGACACCGCGTGCTCGTCCTCGCTGGTGGCGATCCATCTGGCGTGCCAGTCGCTGCGCCAGGGCGAGTCGACCCTCGCCCTGGCAGGCGGTGTGACCGTCATGTCCACCCCCAACACCTTTGTCGAGTTCTCTCGTCAGGGTGGGTTGGCGGCGGATGGGCGGTGTAAGGCGTTCGCGGCGGGTGCTGATGGGACGGGGTGGTCGGAGGGTGTGGGTTTGGTGTTGTTGGAGCGGTTGTCGGATGCGCGTCGTGCGGGTCGTCGGGTGTGGGGGGTGGTGCGGGGTTCGGCGGTGAACCAGGACGGCGCGAGCAACGGTCTCACGGCCCCGAACGGGGTCGCGCAGGAACGCGTGATCGCTGCCGCATTGGCCGCGGCGGGACTGCCGTCCAGCGGGGTGGACGTGGTGGAGGCGCATGGGACGGGGACGAGGTTGGGTGATCCGATTGAGGCGGGGGCGTTGTTGGCGACGTATGGGCGGGGTCGTTCGGGGGATCGGCCGTTGTGGTTGGGGTCGGTGAAGTCGAATATCGGTCATGCGCAGGCCGCTGCTGGTGTGGCGGGTGTGATCAAGATGGTGATGGCGATGCGGCATGGGGTGTTGCCGGCGTCGTTGCATATTGATGAGCCGTCTTCGCATGTGGAGTGGGACAGCGGTGCGGTGCGGTTGTTGACCGAGCCGGTCGAGTGGCGTAGCGGCGACCGTCCCCGCAGAGCCGGCGTCTCATCCTTCGGCTTCTCGGGCACCAACGCCCACGTGATCATCGAGCAGCCCACCGATCAGGCCCCCGTACCGGAGCCGACCTCTGAGCCGGCCGAAGACGTCGTGCCGTGGGTCCTGTCGGCCCGTAGCGAGGACGCACTGCGAGCGCAGGCGCGGCGGCTGGGCGACTTCATGAACACAAGAGACGACATC
>NZ_BCQT01000042.1 GCF_001552215.1 Actinomadura macra NBRC 14102
TCTCCAAACCCGCCAAAAGCTCCTCACCCGACTCACCGATCCCCACCGCCCGCCACTCAAACAACGACCGCGACGACACCAACGACCACCCCACCTCCACCGGATCAGCCACCACACCACCCAACCCCGCCACCAACTCACCCAACGCACCCACACTCCGCGCCGACACCACCCACGGCACAACACCGTCCACGGACGGAACGTGATCAGGACGAGGGGTCTCAGGCGCCTGCTCCACGATCAGGTGCGCGTTCGTTCCGGACGCCCCGAAGGAGGACACTCCGGCGCGCCGTGGGTGGTCGCCCTGGGGCCACTCCCGGGCTTCGGTCAGGAGCTGTACGGCACCGGTGTCCCAGTCGACGTGCGGCGTCGGCTCATCAATGTGCAACGACGCGGGCAGGACACCATGCCGCATCGCCATCACCATCTTGATCACACCCGCCACACCAGCAGCAGCCTGCGCATGACCGATATTCGACTTCACCGACCCCAACCACAACGGCCCACCACCCACACGCCCCTGCCCATACGTCGCCAACAACGCCCCCGCCTCAATCGGATCACCCAACCTCGTCCCCGTCCCATGCGCCTCCACCACATCCACCTCACCCCCCGACAAACCCGCACTAGCCAACGCCTGACCAATCACCCGCTGCTGCGACGGGCCATTCGGCGCCGTCAAACCATTGGACGCACCATCCTGATTCACCGCCGAACCCCGAACCACCGCCAACACCCGACGCCCATGACGCCGCGCATCCGACAACCGCTCCAGCAGCACCAGCCCGACGCCCTCGGAGATGCCCGTGCCGTCGGCCGACGCCGCGAACGACTTGCATCGCCCGTCCGGTGACAGCCCGCCTTGCCGTGAGAATCCGCTGAACGGGTCGGGCGTGGCCATCACCGTGACTCCGCCGGCGAGAGCGAGATCGCACTCGCCCTGACGCAGCGCCTGCGACGCCAGATGCATCGCCACCAACGACGACGAACACGCCGTGTCCACCGTCACCGCCGGCCCCTCAAGACCAAGGGTGTAGGCCAGCCGTCCGGAGATCACGCTGCCTGAGCCGGCGAGCCAGGCGTGCCCCTCCAGCTTCGCGTCGCCGTTGGCGGGGCCCGTGGTGTAGTCGTGGTACATCGCCCCGGCGTACACGCCGGTCGAGGTGCCCTTGAGCGTCGCCGGGTCGATCCCCGCGCGCTCCAGCAGTTCCCATGCCGTCTCCAGCAGCACTCGCTGCTGAGGGTCCGCTGCTGATGCCTCCCGTGGGCTGATCCCGAAGAATCCCGCGTCGAACTGGTCCGCGTCGTACAGGAACCCGCCGGTGCGGACGTAGCTGGTACCGGGGTGGTCGACGTCCGGGTGGAAGAGGCCCGCCAGATCCCAGCCCCGGTTGGACGGGAACTTCCCGATCGCGTCCCCGTCGGAGAGCACGAGGTCCCACAGGTCTTCGGGACTGCGCACTTCGCCGGGATACCGGCACGCCATCGCGACGATCGCCACCGGCTCGTCCGCTCGCGCTGCGGCGACGCGCCCGGGGGTGGGGGCTGCACGTCCCGTTCCGGCCAGCAACGTGCACAGGTGCTCGGTCAGCGTCACCGGGGTCGGGTAGTCGAAGACCAGGGTCGCGGGCAGGCGCAGGCCGGTCGACGCGGCGAGCCGGTTCCGCAGTTCCACGGCGGTCAACGAGTCGAAGCCGAGGTCCCGGAAGTTCGTCTCCGCCGCCACGCCCGTGGGCGACCGGTGTCCGAGCACCCCGGCCACGGACTCCCGAACGACCTGCGACACCAGGTCGCGCCTTCCCTCCTCGTCCAGGCCGGTCAGCCTCCCCGCGAGTCCCGCGGCGTCTGCGCCGGAGGCCGCGCGCCGCCGCACGGGCCCGGCCAGGCCCCGCAGGACCACCGGGATCTGGTCGGTCGCGAGTCCGGCGACATCGACGTCGGCCGCCACGACGTCGGACGCGCCGGACGTCCAGGCGGCGTCCAGGAGGGACAGCGCCCGCTCGCTGCTCATCGGGGTGATGCCCGACCGGCCCATCCGGGATTCCAAGCCCGTCTGGGACAGGTGGAGCGTCATCCCGCTGGCGTCGGCCCACAGGCCCCACGCGATCGACAGGCCGGGCAGGCCCCGGTTGCTCCGGCGGGCCACCAGCGCTTCACAGAAGGCGTTGGCCGCCGCGTAGTTGGCCTGCCCAGGGCTGCCCATGACGGCCGCCGCGGACGAGAAGACCACGAACATCGTCAGGGGGGCGCGGGCCGTGGCGGCGTGGAGGTGCGCGGCCGCCTCCGCCTTGGCCGCCCAGGCCCGTTCCAGTCTCTCGGGCGTCTGCGACGCGATCGTCGCGTCGTCGAGCACGCCGGCGGCGTGCACGACTCCGGTCAGCGGATGCGCGGGGTCGATACTGTCGATGAGTTCGGCGACGGCGGCCGGGTCGGTGACGTCCACGGCGGCGATCCGCACGTCGGCACCCAGGTCCGCCAGGCGGGCCGCCAGTTCCGGCGCGCCCGGGGCGGCCGTCCCGCTGCGGCTCACGAGTAGAAGGTGCCGGGCTTGCCAGGCACCGGCCAGGTGTTCCGCGACGAGGGCGCCGAGCGTCCCGGTGCCGCCCGTGATCACGATCGTGCCGTCCGGGTCGGGGGTTCCGGCGCCGGCCTGGGGTGCGGCGGCGGCCCGTGCCAGCCGGGGGACGAGCACCTGCCCGGCGCGTACGGCCGTCTGCGGTTCGTCGGTCGCCAGCGCCTCGATCACGGCCCGGCGGGCGCCCTCGTCGTCCCGGGGGTCTAGGTCGACGAGGACGAACCGGCCCGGTTCCTCCGCCTGGGCGCTGCGGACGAATCCCCAGACGGCCGCGCCGGCGAGGTCGAGGTCTCCCGTGTCTTCTGGGACGGCGACGGCGTTGCGGGTGACCAGAACCAGCGGGACGTCGGCGACCCGCGGCTCGACTAGCCACTGTTGCAGCAGCCCGAGGACCCGTTCCACGACGGCGCGCGCGGCAGCGGAGAGATCGTCGTCGTCCCCGGTGGCGGGAACCTCGGTCACCACTGCGGAGGGCAGGGGCGTGTCGGAGCCGATCGCCGCCGTCAGCGCATCGATGTCCATCCACACGGCATCGCCGGGCGCCGCCTGCGACGGGCTCGGGGCCGGGACCCAGCCGAGAGAGTAGAGGCCACGTGTTCCATGTCCGGCCGGGGACGCGAGCAGCCCACCGGCAGGGCGCATCCGTACCGACTCTGCGTACAGCACGGGGAGACCGGCGGGGTCGGCGACGTGGACCTTGAATCCGTGCTCCAACCCGTCACCGAGGGGGGAGAGCCGGACGCGAATGGTGGTGGCTCCCGTCGCGTGGAGGGACACGCCGCTCCAGGCGAAGGGCAACCAGGCCGAGTCGGCGTCGACCTTGCCGGTCAGGAAGATCGGGTGCAGCGCCGCGTCCAGCAGGGCGGGGTGGACACCGGATCCGTCCTGCGCGTCGGCCCGCTCGGGCAGGACGACCTCGGCCAAGAGGTCGTCTCCGTCGCGCCACGCGGTCCGCAGCCCTTGGAACGCGGGGCCGTAGGTGTAGCCGATCGCCTGGAGCCGCTCATAGAACCCCACGGTGTCCAGGGGTTCGGCTGTGGTGGGGGGCCATGGCCCGTCCAGTGCCCCGGCCGTGGTGGCGGGCTCGGCCGTGAGGATGCCAGTGGCATGGCAGACCCACGCGGAGTCGGCGGCACCGGCGTCGTCATCGGCGGCGGGACGGGTGTAGACGTGCATCTCACGCCGCCCGTCGCCGGCGGCGGCGCCGACGACGACCTGGACCCGCAGCGCGTCCGACTCGGGCAGGAGCAGAGGTGTGTGCAGGGTCAGTTCTTCCACCCGGGTGCAGCCGACCCCGTCGGCCGCGCGCAGCGCCCACTCCAGCAGGGCCGTCCCGGGGAGCAGGAGCGTGCCGTTGAACTCGTGCTCCGTCAGCCATGCCGCGCTCTGCCGCGACAGTCGTCCGGTGAGCAGGTAGCCGTCACCGTCGGCGAGTTCCAGAGCGGCGCCCAGCAGCGGATGCCCGGCGGGGCTCAGGCCGAGGCCGGCGGCGTCCTGGCCGCCGTCGCCGGAGAGCCAGAACCGTTCGCGCTGGAACGCGTAGGTCGGCAGGTCCACGATGCGGGGGGCTGTCTCGGACGGGAACGCGGCGGCCCAGTCCACTCCAGCCCCGGCGGTGAACGCCTGCGCGACCGACCGCAGCAGCCGGGTCCGGTCGCCGTCACCGCGCCGGAGCGTCGGGACGGTGACGGCGCCCGCACCTGCCTCGTCGATGCATTCCTGCGTGCTCATCATCAGCACCGGATGCGGACTGACCTCGATGAAGATCCGGTGGCCGTCGGCGAGGAGCGCGCCGACGGCGTCGGCGAACCGTACGGGCTCACGCATGTTGTCCAGCCAGTACCGGGTACCCAGTTCCGCGGTGTCCAGGCGCGTCCCGGTCACCGTGGAGTAGAACGCGACCTCCTGGGTCGGGACCGGCTCGATCCCGGCGAGCCGCTCCGCCAGCTCCGGAAGGATCTGGTCGATCTGCGGGCTGTGCCCGGCGGCGCTGGCCTCGATCATCCGGGCTTGCAGACCCGCGTCCTTGGCCGTGTCGACCACGGCCCGAATCTGCGCCGGTGGCCCGGACAGCACGACCGACCGCGGGCCGTTCACCCCCGCGACGACGACCTCGCGCGCGGCCTCGCCGAGTTCGGCCAGGAGCCGCTCGATGTGTTCACTGTCGGTACCGACGGGCGCCATCGCGCCCTGGCCCGCGAGACGCATGAGGACCCGGCTGCGGACCGCGACGAGTCTCGCGGCGTCGTCGAGCGACAGGGCGCCGGCGATACAGGCCGCGGTGATCTCGCCCTGGCTGTGGCCCACCACGGCCGCCGGGACGACGCCGTGCTCGGCCCAGAGCGCGGCCAGCGACACCATCATCGCCCACAGGGCCGGTTGCACCACGTCGAGCCGTCCGAGGTCCGCCGCGCCCTCGGCGCCGCGTAGCACGTCGGTCAGCGACCAGTCGACGAACGGCGCAAGGGCCCGCTCGCAGTCGGCGATCCGGGCGGCGAACGTCGGCGCGGACGCCAGCAGGCCCGCGCCCATTCCGGCCCACTGCGAGCCCTGTCCCGGGAAGACCAGGACCGGCGCGGATCCCGCGCCGCTCGTGAGACCCGTCTCCAGCGCGGGGTGATCCTCACCGCGGGCCAGGGCGCCCAGGCCCTCGGTCAGTTCCGCGACATCGTGGCCGACGACCACGGCGCGGTGCTCGAACACCGCACGCGTCTTGACCAGCGACCAGCCCACATCAGCCGGGGACGCCGCCGGGTCGGCCCCCGCGCGTTCGGCCAGCGCCGCCGCATAGGCCCGCAGCGCCTCCGGGGTCCGCGCCGACACCACCCACGGCAGCGGGCCTTCGGCGGGAGTGCTCGGTGCGTCCTCCCCGTCCGGACGGGCCGGCTCGGGTGCCTCCTCCAGGATCAGGTGCGCGTTCGTGCCGGACATGCCGAACGCCGACACGCCCGCGCGGCGCGGCCGCCCCGTCTCCGGCCACCCCACCGGTTCGGTGAGCAACCGGACGGCACCGGACGACCAGTCGACGTTCCGGGTGGGCTCGTCGACGTTCAGTGAGGCGGGCAGCATCCCGTGCCGCATCGCCATGATCGTCTTGATGATGCCCGCGACGCCGGCGGCGCCCTGGGTGTGCCCGATGTTGGACTTGATCGAGCCCAGCAGGAGCGGCAGATCCGCCGGACGGTCCCGCCCGTAGGTCGCCAGGAGCGCCTGCGCCTCCAGGGGGTCGCCGAGCGCGGTGCCGGTGCCGTGGGCCTCCACCGCGTCGACCTCGGACGCCGACAGCCCGGCACCGGCCAGGGCCCGTCCGATCACCCGCTGCTGGGAGAGCCCGTTGGGCGCGGTCAGCCCGTTGCTGGTGCCGTCCTGGTTGACCGCCGAGCCCCGCACCAGCGCGAGGACCCGGTGGCCGTTGCGCTGGGCGTCCGACAGCCGCTCCAGCAGCACCAGGCCGACACCCTCGGAGAACACGGTCCCGTTGGCCGCCGTCGCGAACGGGCTGCACCGCTCGTCGGGTGACAGCACACGATGCCGGGAGAACTCGGTGAACATGGTCGGCGCGGGCATCACCGTCACCCCGCCCGCCATCGCCAGGTCGCACTCCCCCTGCCGCAGGGCATGGCAGGCCAGGTGCACCGCCACCAGCGACGACGAACACGCCGTGTCCACCGTCACCGCGGGCCCCTCCAGGCCGAGCGCGTACGACACGCGGCCCGACAGGACGCTGAGCGCGTTGCCGGTCGCCAGATGCCCCTCCACGTCCTGGTCCGCGCGCGGGGTGCCGAACCCGGGGACGCCCGCACCGGCGTAGACGCCGGTCAGGGTGGCCTTCAGCGAGGTGGGGTCGATCCGGGCCCGTTCAAGGAGTTCCCACGCGACCTCCAGCAGCACTCGGTGCTGCGGGTTCATCGCCTTGGCCTCGCGCGGGCTGATACCGAAGAACCCCGCGTCGAACTCGTCGGCGTCGTAGAGGAACCCGCCGCGCCGCGCGTAACTGCTGCCGGGATGGTCGGGGTCCGGGTGGTAGAGCGCCTCAAGGTCCCAGCCCCGGTTGGACGGGAACTCGCCGATCGCGTCACGTCCCGAGGCGACCAGGTCCCACAGCTCCTCCGGCGATCCGACGCCGCCCGGGAACCGGCAGGCCATGCCGACCACGGCCACCGGCTCGTGGTGCCGCTCCTCCGCCTCGCGCAGCCGCTGCCTGGCGCGGCCCAGGTCCGCCGTCACCCGCTTCAGGTACTGTCGGAGTTTTTCTTCCGTACCCGACATCAGCTCTCACTTCCCTTTCGGCGGGTCACAGTTCGCGGTCGATGAACTCGAACATCTCCTCGTCGGACGCGCCGTCGAGGAGATCGTCGCCGGGCGCGCCGGCGGCGGCGTCGAGCGTGGCCAGCAGCGCGTGGAGCCGCCGGGCGACCCGGTCGCGCGCATCGCCCTCCATCGGGAGCGCGGTCAGGGCGCCCTCGATCCGGCCGAGGTCGCTGAGCAGCGGGTCGACGGGGTCCCCGGGCGGCGGCTCCGTCCCGTCCGGCGCCAGCTCCCGCCGTAGGTGGGCGGCCAGCACGGTCGCCTCCGGGTAGTCGAACACCAGCGCCGGGGGCAGCCGCAGGCCGGTCGCCGCCGAGAGCCGGTTGCGCAACTCGACGGCCGTGAGCGAATCGAACCCCAGCTCCTTGAAGGGTGTTTCGGCGCTGACCGCGGCCGGGCCGGAGTGCCCGAGGACGGTCGCCGCGTGCGTCCGCACCAGGGTGAGCAGGAGCCGGTTCTGCTCGGCGGGGGAAAGACCCGCGAGCCGTCCGAGCAGACCGTCGGGCCGCTCACCCGGCGCGGCGGCGGTCGCCCGGGACCGGCCGGGGCGGTGTGCGGCGGCGAGGGCGCGCAGCGGCGCGGGCACGGTGTGGGACGGCCCGCCGGCGAGGACGCCGGCGTCGAGGTCCACGGCCAGCAGGTGCGGGCGGCCGTGCCGGCAGGCGGCGTCCATCAGCGCCAGCCCGCGCTCGTCGCCGAGCGGGGTGAACCCGGTGCGGCCCATCCGGCTCAGGTCGCTCTCGGTCAGGTGCCCGGTCATGGCGCTGGCCGACGCCCACAGCCCCCACCCGATGGACAGTCCCGGCAGCCCGCGGGCGCGGCGATGCGCTGCCAGCGCGTCGCAGTAGGCGTTGGCGGCGGCGTAGCCCGCCTGCCCCGGGCTGCCCGCCGCGGCGGCGGCCGACGAGAAGATCACGAACAGGCCGAGGCGCAGGCCGGCGGTCGCGGTGTGCAGGTTCGCGGCGGCCGTGGCCTTGGCGGCCCAGACCCGTTCGAGCCGCTCGGGGGTGAGCGAGGCGACCGTCACGTCGTCGAGGACGCCGGCGGCGTGCACTACTGCGGTCAGCGGATGCCGCGGGTCGATCCCCGCGATCGTGTCGGTCACTCCTGCCGGGTCGGTGACGTCGGCGGCGGCGACGGTGATATCCGCCCCGAGCCCTTCCAGCCGGGCGACCAACTCCCCCGCGCCGGGGGCCTGGAGGCCGCGCCGGCTGACCAGCAGCAGGCGCCGCAAGTTCCAGGTGCGTACCAGGTGCTCGGCGACGAGGCCGCCCAGGGTGCCGGTGCCACCGGTGATGAGGACGGTGCCGTCCGGGTCCAGCGGCGCGGGAACATCCAGGACGAGCTTGCCGGTGTGCTTGGCCTGGCTCATGAACCGGAACGCCTCGCGGGCCCGGCCGAGCGGCCACGCCTCCACCGGCAGAGGGTCCAGGGCCCCGTCCCGGAAGAGCCCCATCAGTGTCGCGAGCATCGCCCCGACCCGTTCGGGTCCCGCGTCGCCGACCAGGTCGAAGGAGCGGTAGCGCACCCCGGGACGGTCGGCGGCGACCCGCTCGGGGTCTCGGAGGTCGGTCTTGCCCATCTCGACGAACCGGCCGCCGTCCGCGAGCAACCGCAGCGACGCATCGGTGAACTCACCGGCCAGGCTGTTGAGCACCACATCCACACCCCGGCCACCGGTCGCACGGCGCACCGCGTCCTCGAAGCCCAGGTCCCGGGACGACGCCCGATGCCCCTCATCGACACCCATCCGTTCCAGAACGGCGTGCTTGCCGGGGCTCGCCGTCGCGTACACCTCCGCCCCCAAGTGCCGGGCGATCTGCACGGCCGCCATCCCGACCCCACCCGTCGCCGCATGGATCAGCACCGACTCACCGGCATCCAGACCCGCAAGGTCCACCAGCCCGTACCACGCCGTCAGGTACGCCACCGGCACGCCGGCCGCCACCCGCGGGATCCATCCCGGCGGCATCGGCGCCACCATCCGGGCGTCCGCCACCGCGACGGTGCCGAACGCGCCCTCGAACAGGCCCATGACCCGGTCCCCCGCCTTGAGTCCGGTCACATCGGGGGCGACGTCGAGCACCACCCCGGCGCCCTCGCTACCCGCGAACACGCCTTCGTCCGGATACATCCCGAGCGCGATCAGCACGTCTCGGAAGTTCACCCCGGCGGCGTGCACGGCGACACGCACCTGACCGGGCTCCAGGGGCTCCAACACTTCCGGGCACGGCACCGGTGAGACGTTCTCCAGCGTCGCCGTCCCTGCGGTGGCCAGCCGCCATGCCGGATGGCCTGCCGGTCCCGCCAGCTCCGTCGCCGCACCCGCGCCGGCCCAGCGCGGCACGAGCAGCGCGCCGTCGCGCAGTGCGATCTGCGGCTCATCGGCGTCGAGCGCCCCGGCCACGGCGGCGGCGACCGCCACCGGCCCGGCCCCGGAGCGGGGATCGAGGTCGAGAAGGACGAAGCGGCCCGGATGCTCGGACTGGGCACTGCGCACCAGGCCCCACACTCCCGCGCCGGACAGATCCACATCACCTGCGGTGGACACCGCTCCCCGCGTCAGGATCACCAGCCGGGCGTCGGCCAGCCGGGGCTCGGCCAGCCAGCCCCGCACCAGCCCCAGCGCCGTCTTCACCAGAGCGAGCCCGTCGTCGCCGTCCGCCGGCCCGACACCGGCGAGGACGACCCGGGGCACCGGCGCACCGGCTTCGAGCGCCGCCACCAGCGCATCCAGATCCGCGTGCCCGGGCAGTCCCCATTCGGCCGGTACGGAGCCAAGGGCCGCCCAGTCACGGGCTTCCGGCGGGACCCCCGCGTGGTCGGCGAGCACGGGCAGTTCCGTCCAGTCCACGGTGTACAGGCCGTCCGGAGGGCGCTCCCCGGCGGCCCTGAGCTGCCGGGCGTCCGCCTGGCGGAGCACGACCGAGTCCACCTCCAGCACCGGAGCGCCGAGCGGGTCGGTGATGGTCATCCGGACGCCTCGGTCGAGTTCCGTGCCGAGCGGGGACAGCCGGACGCGGACCGACGTGGCGCCCACCGCGTGCAGGGTCACCCCGTTCCAGGTGAAGGGCAGCCAGACCCGCTCGTCGCCGAACCGGCCGATCAGCAGCAAGGAATGCAGCGCGGCGTCCACCAGGACCGGGTGGACGCCGTACCCGTCGCGGTCCTCTACAGGCTCGGGCAGCTCGATCTCGGCGAGCACGTCCCGCCCGTCCCGCCACACCGCGCGGAGTCCCTGGAACGCGGGCCCGTACCCGTAACCCGCCGCGGCTGTGCGCTCATAGAAGTCGTCAATGCCGACCGGTTCCGCACCCGTCGGCGGCCACGCGACGGCCCCCGCCTCGCCCGGCTCGCCAGACGCGGCGCTGATCGGGGTGGCGCTGAGCACTCCGGTCGCGTGGCATGTCCAGTCGGCGTCGGCGCGGGAGTAGATCCCCACGTCGCGGCGGCCGTCGTCACCGGCCCGCCCGACCACGACCTGGACGCTCAGTCCGCCCTGTTCGGGCACCACCAGCGGGGTCTGAAGGACCAGTTCCTCCACGGCGGCGCAACCGCACTCGTCCGCCGCCCGCAGCGCCCATTCGAGTTGGGCCGCGCCGGGGACCGGCATGGTGTCCAGGACAACGTGATCGACGAGCCAGGACGGTCGCTGCCGCGTGACGCGGCCCGTGAGCACGTGGCCGTCGCCGTCGGCGGGACGCACGGCCGCCCCGAGGATCGGGTGGCCGGTCGCGTCCAGTCCCAGATCCGCCACGTCCGGTGCACCGCTCTCCCCGGCG
>NZ_BCQT01000043.1 GCF_001552215.1 Actinomadura macra NBRC 14102
ATCTACGTATCGATAACTACGTTTCGCGTCTAGCGTCGAAGTATGGCAACAAGAACGTCCTCGACCTGGGACATCACGAATCTCGCCGGTGCGCGCCTGGGGATTTACGGGCGCGCTTCACAGGACAAGGGTGGGCAAGAGAAGTCCGTCACTGATCAGATCATTGAGGGCGTCGACTGGGCGAAAGCTCGTGATTGCATCGTCGCCGAGACCTACACGGCCGATAACAACAAGTCCGCGTCTCGATTCGCCCGCAAGGCCCGTGAGGACTTCGAGCGGCTGATCTCCGATGTGGAGGCCGGAAAGCTCGACGGCGTGTGGTTCTGGGAACTGTCCAGGTCTCAGCGGCGCTTGGACGTCTACGCCCGTCTGCGGGACCTGTGCCGGGAGAACGGCGTGTTCTGGGTGGTCGCCGGTCGGGCCTATGACCTGAACAACTACATGGACGTTCAGGCGCTCGGGTTCTCCGCCGTGATGGGCGAAACCGAGTCGGAGATCATCTCCGCGCGGGTCAAGCGGGGAAAGGCCGGGGGTGCTTTGCGGGGGCGCCCCTCTGGGAAGCTCACCTACGGGTTCCGGCGCGTGTACGACGACCGGGGCCGCTACGTCGAGCAGTTGCCCGACGATCGGCCGCGTGAGGCCGTGGGCAGTGACGGTCGGACCCACATGTACACGGCTGCCGATGTGGTGGCCGAGATCATCACCCGCATGTCGGAAGGCGTGACTCCCGGGACGATCACGCGGAGCCTGCTTGAGCGGGGCATCCCCACTCCCGAAGGGCATCCGGTCTGGCATTCTCCGACGCTGCGGAAGATCGCGATGAACCCGGCTTACATCGGGCTTCGGGTTCACCAAGGCAAGATCTTGGAAGAGGTCGGGGTGTGCTGGCCCTCGCCGATCCACACGGATCAGCAGAGGGCACAGGAGATCTTCTATGCCGCGCAGAACGTCTTGACCAGTCGCGTCCGCGATCGTGTCCGGCTCGGCCGACCCAGGTTTCTGCTGTCCAGCCTCGCCCGGTGCGGGGTGTGTAGGAACCGGATGGTTCACGCCGGGGACCACCGCACCCGCCGCAACGACACCTACAAGTGCCACGTGCTGGGGTGTGCCTCCATCGGCGTCGACGTCTTGGACACCTACGTGGAAGAGGCCGTTTTGGGCTACCTGTCGCGACCGGATGTGTACGAGGAACTGACTCGGGCCCCTGCTGAGGACGGTGTGGCGGCTGCCGCGCGCGCGGAGGCCGAACGGCTGCGCGGGGACTTGGAGATGTGGCGGCAGATGGCCGAATCGGGGGAGGCCGACGACCCGGTGACGGTCAACCGCACGATTAAGGGCCTGAAAGCCAAGATCGAAGAACAGGAGGGAAAGGCGCGCAACAGTTCGGTTCCGCCGGTCCTGCGGGGCCGGATCGGACCGGACGCGCGGCCCGCGTGGGAGTCTCTGGATGATTTGGAGGTCAAGCGGCAGATCATTCGGGCGGTGGCCGATATCCGAGTGGTGCGGACCGGGAAGGGCCGCGCCCGGATGCCGGTCCGGGAACGCGTGATCTGGCGGTGGCTGGTCGGGCCCGACCAGCAATCGGAGGAACTCACGCTCCGCGCTGCCGACGTCCCCACCCCTCGCGCGGCGGCTGCGGCGGAGTACGCCGCGTTGCTGGCCCGGGTCCGTGAGGTTTTCGCCGACGACCTTGCCGCCGGACGACTCCCCTTGCGCAAGACGATCATGGCGCAGATGCGCGTGGGCGAGAGGTGCGCCGAGAACGTCCGGCGGTCGCTGGCCCCCGACCTTCCCGGCTGCCCGCCCGTCACCCGCGCTGAGAAGCGGGAAAGATCGCTGGCACAGGCGCGTGAGGTCTTCGCCGACGACCTCGCCGCCGGACGACTCCCCAAGATCCGAGAAATCCAAGCGGCCCTGAACATCGGCGACTACCTCGCGCGCGACATCCGGCGCATCTTCGCCGGTTTGCCCACCCAGGGGCAGAACAGAAGATCGCGGGGCAAGACCCGCACGGCTGCCTAGAAGCGCTCCCCGCCCCAACAGGGCGGCCCCGGAACGCGGTGATACCAGCACCGGCCCGGGGCCTTGACCAGACCACTAGGAGGTCCGACCCATGCACGACCCTAACGAACGCGTCACCCTCGACGCCGACACCTTCACCGACGACCAGCGCGACGGGATCGCTTGCGTGCGGTGCGGCAGCGCGTTCGCGCCCGGTGTCGCGAGCGTCCCTGTGGGGATCGTCGACGGCGGTCAGGTGTTCGCCTGCAAGCCGTGCGCCTGCCCGGTCCAGCCCGACCAGGACGCGGACACGGCCGCCGTGGCCCTGCCAGAGACCGACCGTCGCACGGCGCGCGTGTGGGGGCATGTGGCCGCGCGGAACCGGTTGCCTGTCACGGTGTGCCCGTGGCGTGGCAACTCTGGCCGCGAACGCGCCTTGCGGTTCGCCTGGACCCGCGCCTATGCCCAAGCCCGCCCTGACCAGTGCGACCAGGCACTAGCGGACGACGAACCCGGCGTGTGGTCGGTGGTGTGGGATGCCCACGTTCACGGCCGAGACGCGGCAGCGGCCGGGGAGCCGCTCAGCTTGCGTGTGTGCCCGTACCCGATGGGAGCGGAGACGGCGGTCGGGCAAGCGCAGTTCCGGGCGTGGTGCGATGGGTACGACTCGGTTCGTCCGTTCCCGATCGACTTTGGGGACTGACAGCCCGGACGCGCCAACGCCCCGCCGGTCGCGATGATCGGCGGGGCGTCGGCCGTGCGTAAGGGGCCTACAGGTCGTGTGAACCCTCGCGGACGGCTCCGACGAACGCCGTGAACGCCGAACGGCTGAAACCCAGCGCGGGGCCGTCAGGGTCCTTGGAGTCCCGCACGGCCACCACGGGCGCGAGGTTGGCAACCTCGACGCATTCCCCGCCGGTGTCGGTGCTGTGGCTGCTCTTGCGCCATGAGACGGCAGACAGGTCCAGAACGTTCATAGGCTCTCCCAAACCGAGCGAAGCAACTCTAGGGACTGGTCGGCGGACATTGCCGCACCTCGGATGAGGTCGAATCGTACCGTGTGCCCCCAAACGGTTTCGGCGTGGTCCGTTAGGTTTCCGCCCGTATGACCCTCTGTATAAACCATGTCAGGGGCGTCGTTGAATCTAAGGATCGTGAACGCTCCGGGTAGCCCCGCGTATGACCCCTTGCTTGCAGGCACGATATGAAACGTGACGTGGGGCATTTCTGCGAGGTCGATCAGGTGGGCTATCTGGCCCTTCATGATCTTTGGGTTCCCGACCATACGCCGGATGGCGCCTTCATCGAACACGGCGACGATCAGAGGCGGGTTCTCCCTGGTGAGGATTCGCTGCCTGTCCGTTCGTGTGGAAACGAGTTTCTCGATCTCCTCTGGAGTTCGTCCGGTTCTGAGAACCTCATGGACGTATTCGGGTGTCTGGTGAAGCCCGTGAATCACCATCGCCGCGAAGATGTAGAGCGCCGACGCTTCCGCCTCGCGCTCTGTGAAGTCGGTGAATCCTGGCGGTAGAGCGGTGTCATTAAGGGTGTCGTCGATGACCTCCCACAAGCTCACGAACAACTCGTTGGTCTGGAAGTGGGTGTCCAGATCTTCGGAGAACTTGCGGGACGGGATGTTCTTGCACCCCTCGACCTGACTGACGAACTGGGATGTGTAGCCGAGAACCTCGGCTAATCCGTGCTGTGACAGCTTGCCGGTCTTCCGCATCGCTTTCAGCGTTGCGGCGAACGCGCGAACTGCCGGGGCTTGGTAGGGGTCACGTCGTGCGGGCATGTGGACGGCTCCGGGGGAAGGTCTGGAACCTGAGCGGGTTTTATCGATCTACGATGCGGTTTCTCGTTCGGCCTCTGGGGTTTCCGATCGGGCGTTGCGGGGTTCGTAGTCGAGCGTATCCCCACGCTGTGACGCTGGTCACGCCGTTCCGGTGATGGGCTTGACGTGATGGTCTGTCGGGTTTCAGCCGGAATGGCAAGGCGGGCATGTGCCGCTGGAAACCGGTCAACCGATGCGGCAGTTTCAGGGGGCGCATGTCCCGCCACCCCCGAACGTAAAGCGGCCCCGGACGCGGTGTTACGACCACCGGCCGGGACCTAACCGGAACGGAGGCCCGGCTATGGGGCAGGGTAACGAACTACGCGGAGCGGTCACGGGTGACCGCTTTGACGGCTCTGAACATCGGCACGCGTACCCGAAGCTCTACGACCTGATGACCACCTTGCAAGGGCGCGGCTTCGCCGTGGAACTGCGGGCAAGTCCCCTCGCCATCATCGTGACCCGTCCGGACGACCCGACGGGGGCGGTTCAGACGGTCACGTGCAAGCCGCGCGTCATCGACTACGACCGGATGTGGTTCTTCGATGACGCTAGCAACGAGGCGTTCGCCGAGGCCGACGACATCACCGGTGCCGCTGTCATCGTCAGCGGCAACCTGTCCCCGGCGCCATGAGCGCCGGAAACGCCTCGTTCTATCTCGGCCTGCTCGCACGGGCCCTGATCAACGAGGGATGGAGGGTGCACCCCCACTACGACCGGGATCCGGCACTGTTGCGCGTGCTGTGCCCCAGCCTCCCCATGGCCGGGGACAGCGTCCTCGTCAAGGTGCGTGAGGGTGGGGTGCCTTGGTTCGTCGGCTCGACCGGTGACCCGCTCGCACCCTGCCACGACCTCCCCGGAGCGGTCGCGAAGATCGGCGCGCGGCTCACACCGGACGCCATGGCACAGGCCATCGAACGACTGGCCTGCCCGGGGAGGCGGGACGAACCCCCGCGCTTTCCCACCAGATGTCTCCAGACCCGGCAGACCCGACTCAGGCGGCATGATGACGACTGAACTCAGCGGTCTCCAGGTCGAGCCGTTCGGGCCGCTGGATGAGCTGTATGCCGCCGTCCGGCGATGCGCTCCGCAGGTGGCGATGACGCGCGCTCGCGTCTCGGAGGAGTACGGCATCCCCAAGCTCGGAACGGTCGGTGTGCTCGAACTGCGGTTGCACGTCTCGTACCGGGGCCGTCAAGCGCGGCGAATCCGCTGGGATGGCGAGGCCGACGCCTACGTGTGGGCGTCTGGCCCGGACTACGGGAGGCAGTTGCCCGCCGATCCGGAGCAGGCCGCGCTGCGGGTGGGCAGGGCTCTCGGCGCGCCGGTGTCACCGGCACCGTCCAAGGGGTAGAGCCGGGGGCGGCGCCGCTGTGACCGACCGCTGCGGACGGCCGCGCCGCCCCTTCCAAACGTTGGGCCCCGGTGTGCCCTGCCGTGACCAGGGATCGCACCGGGGCCGCAACGCCCCTGGAGAGGCTTCTACGGGCCGGACGGGTGGGGAAGTTCCCCACGGTCGTGCATCTGGGACCGGACGGCACCGACCGTCTTGTGGTCGCAGCCGACCACGGTCGCGACCGCACGGTCGGATCGGGTGTGGTCGGTGGCGAGTTCCTCCCGGATCCGGGCGCGGACGTTCGCGCGGTGATGCCGGGCGGCCGGTCCCGGTCGTCGGGTCGGGACCTCGTCGCCTTCGACCGGGACGACCCATCCCCACGCCACCCACCGGCGGAGGAGTAGCCGGTCGTCGATCTCCAGTTCGGTACCGGCGCCGTGCAGACCGGTGCCGGTGGCGACCTGGCGGCCTTCGACGACCCGGACCCGGACGGCGGTCACGGCAGGACACCCAGGATGCGGACAACGGCGTCGGGGTTGGGCAACACCAGATCGGCGCGCAGCGTGACGCGGACGGCGGTCCGGTCGGAGGAGAACGCCACCGAGGTGTCCACCTGGATGTTGGCGTCCTGCCGCATCACCGCGCACACCTGGTCCCCCTGATAGACGTACATCGAGTTCGCGGTGGTGGCCGAGCCTTGCGTTTCGTCCGTCGCCAGCTGCGACGTCAGATGGACCGGGATGCCGTAGATCGAACGGCGCGGTCCTTCGGTCGGCGCGCCCGCACTGTCGATCAGGACGGGCTTGTTGGACCCGGTCACTTCCTTGATCTTGGTGAGGGTCCGCCAGTTGCGCGGGTGCATCACGATCGCGGTGCCGTCGGCGTTCTTCTCGGCCAGCATCCCCAACGCGTCGGCGAACGGGTCGAGGTTGGTCAGTGCGGCGCCGTTGGTGCCCATGGACACCGTCTGAATGCCGGACTGGTTGCGTAGCCCGCGGATCTCCGGTGCGGTGCCCGACCCTTCGTAGAACGCCTTGTCGAGCTTGAGGGCGACAGACCGGGCGAGGTTGGTGGACAGCACGTTTTGTGCGTCGGGGTTGGAGTCGGAGACCAGTTCGTTGGAGGCGTACACCAGTGCTGCGAGCTTGCGGGGGGTCGCGGTGACAGTGTCGGCGTTGGGGTCGGTCGGGGTGATCTCGGTGCCCTCCGCGGTCCAGTTCGCGACGGCGTCGGCCAGCACGCGCGGGACGGCGAGGCGGGCGGCGTTGGTGTCGATGCGCCGGAACCCGGAGTTCAGGCCCACCGACATGGCGGTGAGCCGGTCGAAGAAGTAGGCGGCGGCTTCGGTGGGGGCGAACGATCCACCGGCGGTGCCGGTGGTGGTCAACCAGGTCATGTGCAGGTCTCCGTGGGCGAGCGGGAACGGGTGGTGTTCCGGCGTGGCCACGGGCCGAACCGTCCGGGCGCCCACGGGGCGCGGGATGTGACGAGGCGGTGGGGGTCGGCCACGGGCCGGTGCCTGCCGCTACGTCTGCCTACGAGGGTACCCGGACAACCCCTCATGGTGATCTAGGGTGCGCGGAAGATGTCGCCCATGCGGGGTTCGGGGGTGTGTGCGAGGTAGGGGGAGCCGGGGAATTCCCCGCTTCCCCGGCTGGGGGGGCGCCTGAGGTAGCCCCGTTCGGCCAGCACCTCGGCGGCGGCGGCCTTGACCTTCTCGGCATCGACGGTGCCGTCCTCGGCGAGGTAGGCCGATACGTCGTCGGTGCCGGTGAAGGCGAACAGGTCTTCCCCGCGCTGGAGTTGGAGCCCGGCCACCCGCAAGACCTCGGCGCGCTGTATCGCGGTGAGTTGTCCGCGTACCTGGTCGCGTTCGGTCTGGGTGTCGCGTAGCTGGGTTCGATACCGGGCGGCCTCTCTGTTGGCCTTGCGGATCCTGCCGTCCCGCTCTGTGTCATCGCCGTTGGCATCGTCTTGGCCGGTGTCGGTGACGACATCGGGGGCAGCGGTCGACGGTGGGTTCTCCGTGGCGGTTTCAGGCGCCGCTGAGGTGGGTTCCGGTGCGGCGGCCGGTGCCGTGTCGGTGGGGGTGTGGTCGTCGGTCATGGCCGGTTGTCCTGTCTTGTCGGCGGGGGCGTCGGTGGATCGGTGGGGGTGATGAGGATGAGCAGGTGGCGTACCTGGGCCAGTGCTTCACCGGGGGGCATGGGCATGGCGGGCATCTCGGGGTTGGTCAGCATCTCGGCCAGGGCGACCGCTCCGGCGGTGGCGACCGTGCGGGCGGTGTCGGGGGCGAGGTCGGCGGCCAGGGCGCGCAGGCCCGGACCGTCGTCGGTGAGGACGGCCGCGATCATCGCCCACAGATGCCGGTGAGCTTCTGCCAACTCCCCGGTGCCACTGGTCACCCTGCCGCTCCGGGGTCAGGGGCGACGCCGTTCCCATGTGCGGCCCGGGCCGCGCGGGCGATGTCCACCACCGACCGCATGAGCAGGGATTCATCGGGGGTGGCGACCGCGTGACCTAGAAGGGTCAGCCACCGAGAGGGCACGCCATCCCCGCACCCGTCGCTCTGCCCCTGCCGGTCGTCGATGTCGTTGGGGGCGTTGAACAGGCGTTGCCCACCCTCGACGATCACGGCGAGCACGGCGACCATGGGAACGGTCACTGGATGCCGGGCGGCCAGGATGCCATGTGGGCAGCGTCTCCCCGCCACACAGGACGCGATGGTGAAGACGCATTCTCCGGGCGCCCCAGCCTCCAACCGCTCCACCCGTGCCCGCAGGACGCGACGACGACTCACGGTTCGCCCTCCCCGGATCGGGCCTCTAGTTGCCCGATCCGTTCCTCAAGGTCCAACACCTCTTTGAGCGGGACCAGCATCGACAAGATTGCGCGGGCGGCTCCGACCCGCGCAGCGGTCACCCGCGCCTCGGAGGGTTCGGCGCGCAAGCTTGCGCGCAGCGTCGCGACCGCCTCCCCAGCCGCGTCGGCCAGCGCCCCTAGCGCGTGGTCGAGCATCTCGGCGCGCCGCGCGGTCACCAGCGTCCGGAACTGCTCATCCTGGGACCAACGTTGCACGGTGCGCGGCGACACCCCCGCCACCCGCGCCGCCTCAGCCTTGGGCTTGCCCGCCGCGAGTACGGCGGCGGCGGCCACCTTCCCGCCAACCTGGACAAGATCGGACATGCCTACGCTCCATTCCTGGGCTGTGAGCTGGGCTTTTCCACCCCAGTGGGGGCGCCGGGGGGTGACACCCGGGGGCAGGGATGGGGTTATGGAGAGTCGTCACCAGCGCCCGGGTCGTCGGACGGGTCGTCGTCGGCGTTCTGGGCGGCGAGTTCGGCGGCTGCGCGCTCAAACCCCGGGCGCATCAACCGGCGTAGTTTGGACATCTGCTCTGGGGTCGGCATCGGAGCCGACTCCACCAGCCGACGGATAGCCTCATCTGTAGTGGACGGTTCGTCGTCCTGCGAGTCGGGGTGCGGTGGGCGTTCTGACATGCGGAAACACCTCCCCGCGTTGAAAGACCCCAGAGGGAGTTAGCGAATCGTTACCTC
>NZ_BCQT01000044.1 GCF_001552215.1 Actinomadura macra NBRC 14102
CCCAGCACACCAGCAAACACCCCACACAAAAGCTCCTCCTGCACCGACACCGGCCCCGGCCCCGGCCCCACACCCACAACAAAATCCGGAGCCGGCAACGCACGACGATCCAGCTTCCCATTCACATTCAACGGCAACTCCGACAACACCACCAACGCAGCCGGAACCATATACTCCGGTAAACGACCTGCAACGAACCGCCGCAATTCTTCGAGATCGATCTCGACGTCCGGGCCGGCAGACACGACATAGGCCACAAGGTGCTTGTCTCCGGGGGTGTCCTCCCGAGCAACAACAACCGCCTGGGCGACTGCCGAATGCGCCAGCAAAGCCGCCTCGACTTCGCCGGGTTCGATCCGGAACCCCCGCACCTTCACCTGCTCATCCGCACGACCCGCGAACACCAACTGACCATCGGACGTCCACTTGGCCAGGTCACCCGTCCGATACATCCGCTCACCAGCGGACGAACCGAATGGGCAGGCGATAAACCGCTCACCGGTTAACGACGCTCGCCCTACGTAACCCCGAGCTAATCCAGCGCCGGCGATATAGAGTTCGCCCGCGACACCCACCGGCACCGGGCTCAGCGTCCCGTCCAGCACATACAAGCGAGTGTTAGCGATCGGGCTACCGAACGGCACCGGACCAGGCCGCTCCGGATCCACCACACCCGAAGCCACCATCACCGTCGCCTCAGTCGGCCCATACGTGTTCACCAACCGACGCCCCGCAGACCACACCCCCACAACCCCCACACTGATCGCCTCCGCACCAACCAGCAACGTCCCCACCTGCCGCAAGTCCTCTGGATCCACCGCACCCAACAACGAGGGCACCACACTGGCCGCACCCGCACCCACCAACTCCCGCAACCGCTGCGGCTGCACCCGCTGCTCATCACTGGCAACCCACAACGCCGCACCATGCGACAACGCCACCGCCACATCCAGAACCGACGCATCAAAACTGAACGACGCGAACTGCAACACCCCTTGACCAGGACCCGCACCCATCATCGGACCGAACACCGACACCAAATTCACCAACGAACCATGCCCCACCCCCACACCCTTCGGAACACCCGTCGAACCCGACGTATAAATCACATACGCCAAACCCGCCCGATCAACCCCCACCCCAGGCGAAACCCCAGACCCCCCCGCAAGAACCCGCGGATCATCCAGAAACACCACCGGCCACCCAGCAAACACATCCGCCGCCTCACCCTCAACCGCCAAAACCAACTGCACACCGCCATCAGCAAGCATGAACCCAACCCGCTCCGCAGGAAGCTCCCCATCAATCGGCAGATACGCCGCCCCCGCCTTCCACACACCCAAAATCGCCGCCACCATCCCCGCACCCCGCGGCAAACACAACCCCACCACCGACTCCACACCCACACCCCGACCACCCAAGAAATGCGCCAACCGATTCGCCCACACATCAAGCTCGGCATACGTCACCTCAACACCATCAGCCACCACCGCCACCGCATCCGGAACAGCCGCCACCCACCGCTCAAACAACTCCACAACCGTGACGTCCGGAACGCCGACCGCGGTGTCGTTCCAGCCTTCCACCAGCTGGTGACGTTCGCCGGCGCTGAGGATGTCGATCGTGGGAAGGGCGATGTCCTGACCGCCGTCCAATATCCCGGCCAAGGCGTCGAGAACGTTTTCCACCGTGGTCCGCAGCATTCCCCCGACCATGCTCGCGTCGATCGACGCGACGGCTTCCACGGTGAGGCTGAGGATGTCGGGTCCCATATCGTTGACCGCGACGGTCAGCGGATAATTCGTCCGCTCCCGGGCGAGGACGCTGCGGACTCCCTCGATCGACTGATGCGGCTCTTCGCTCGCCTGCTGGTCGCTGTGCCGGTAGTTGAAGAGCGAGGTGAACAGGGGCGTGTTTCCTACGATTCCGCTGGCCTGCTGAGCCACCGCCAACGGCGTGTGCTCGTGCTCCAGCAACCCCGCCAACTGGACGCGCATCTCCTCAACAGCCGCCCGCACCCCCGTCCCACCCGTCCGGACCCGCACCGGCAAGGTGTTGATGAAAGGTCCCAGCACCCGATCAGCGCCGGCACCGGCATTCATCCGCCCGAACAGCACCGTTCCGAACACCACGTCCTCACGGCCCGACAACGTCGCCAACACCCGCGCCCACGCCACATGCAGAACCGTCGCCGGACTCACCCCCAACTGCCGCGCCACCTCACGCAACCGGGAAACGACCTCGGCGTTTACGAGGATGGATTCAGAGGCCAGGCCGCTGCCGTCTCCTCGGACGTCCATCAACCCGAACGGCGCGGTCGCCTCGGTCACATCACCCAGCAGATCAGCGAAGAAGCGCTCATGCTCAGACCGGGAGACGCCCCGGGTCTGAGCCACGAAATTGCGGAACGGCAGTGCGGGCGCCAGTTGCTCCGCCTGACCTGCCAGGACCATTCTCAGTTCCCGCAGGAGGACGTCCATGCCCAGGTGGTCCTGCAACATGTGATGCATCCGCACCAGGCCCAGCCAGCGGCCGTCGTCCCCCTCGGCCACGTGGACGTCTATCAGCGGTGCCCGGCCTAGGTCCATCGCCGACCCCACCATGGTCAGCAACGCGTCAGGCGTGTTCGGGATCTCACCGTCGAGCTCGTGTCGCGTGACCGGCAGGACGGCGCGCCGCCATACCACCTGGACCGGCTCGCGCAGCCCATCCCAGACCACAGCCGTCCGGTAGATGTCGTGGCGATCCACCACCTGCTGCATAGCCTGGACGAATTCCTCCAGACGAGCGCGTGAGTCGAACTCCAATCCGCGGGCCGTCATGTAGACGTCCGCACCCTCATTCGCCATGAGGTGGTGGAAGAGCATGCCCTCCTGGATCGGCGCGAGCGGATAGACGTCCGCCACATTCTCCGCACCGCCATCGACTCCGGCCACAACCCGATCGATCTCGACCTGCGACAGATCCACCAACGGCAACATGTCCGGACTAATACGCCCAGCACCAGCAGGAATCAGATTCTCCGGCACCACCACCGACTCCGCACCCGCCACCCGCGCCAACCCCGCCGGCGTCGGCGACCCAAACAACACCCGCACCGGAACCGACACACCCCGAACCCGCAACCGCTCCACCAACCGCACCGCCAACAACGAATGCCCACCCAACCGGAAGAAATCATCATCCACACCCACCGACTCCAACCCCAAAACATCAGCAAACACCTCACACAAAACCTCCTCCTGAAC
>NZ_BCQT01000045.1 GCF_001552215.1 Actinomadura macra NBRC 14102
GGTGTCGTCCAGGACGAACACGCGCGTGTTGGCCATCGGCGCGCCGATCGTCGGCTCATCCCCCACAGCCAACGGCACCGACATCGACGCACAAACCGTCGTCTCCGTCGGACCATACGCATTGATCAAACGACGACCCGAAGCCCACTGGTCGACCAATCCCGCGTCCAGGGCCTCACCCGCCGACACCAGCGTCTCCACCGTCGGCAGCGCATCGGCGTCCAGTGCCGCCAGCGCGGCCGGAGGCAGCGTCGTGTGCGTCACCCCATGACCGGCCACCACCTCCTCCAACCCCGCACCCGGCACCAGTTCGTCCGCCGGCGCCATCACCAGTGCCGCACCCGAGCACAACGTCACCAGCACCTCGGACACCGCGGCGTCGAACCCCACCGAGGCGAATTGCAGGACGCGTGCGCTGCTGTGGACGTCGAAGTGCCGTGACTGTGCCGCCACCAGGTTGAGCGCGCCACCGTGGGTGACCGCCACGCCCTTCGGTGTCCCCGTCGAGCCGGACGTGTAGATCACATACGCCAGGTCGGCCGGATCCATCGCGAGTCCGGGTGCGGAGTGCGGGTGTGCCGCGATCTGCTCCTGCACGTGCGGATCGTCCACCGCGACCGGCAGGACGCCCCGCAGCGGCAGCTCGTCGAGCACGTCCCCGGTGCCCAGCACCACCAGGGTGCGGCTGTCTGCCAGCATGAACCCGACCCGCTCCGCCGGATAGCGGACGTCGATCGGCAGATACGCGGCGCCCGCCTTCAACACCGCCAGGATCGCCGTCACGAACCGCGCACCTCGCGGCAGGCACAGCCCGACCACCGACTCCGCTCGCACGCCCAACCCGCGCAGATGACCGGCAAGGCGGTTCGCCTGCTCGTCCAGCTCGGCGTAGGTCAGTTCGGTGTCCTCGCCCATCACCGCCAGGGCGTCCGGGGCGGCGGCCACGTGCCGCTCGAACGAGTCGAGCACCGTTCCGCTTGGCGTCTCGGTCGCGGTGTCGTTCCATGCGGCGAGGACTTGCTCGCGCTCTTGGGCGTCGAGGACGTCCACCGCGTGCAGGGTGATGTCGGGGGTCGCGGTCACCACGTCCAGCACCCGGACGAACCAGCCGACGATCCGTTCCGCCGCCGGTGCGTCGAACAGGTCCGCAGCCACGGTCACCGAGCCGCGCAATCCCGCCGGACGGCCCTCCTCGTCGAACACCTCCCCGACCATCACGTCCATGTCGGTCTTCACCGTCGCCACCGCCGCGGCGTCAAGGCCGGACACCGCCCCCGCACGCGCACCGGAAAGATCCAGCACCGCGCGTTCGACGTTCTGCAGCGTGAGCACGACCTGGAACAACGGATGCCGCGCCATCGACCGTTCGGGGGCCAACTCCTCCACGAGCCGCTCGAACGGGACGTCCTGATGGGCCAACGCGCCCAGACTCGCCTCGCGCACCCGCGCCAGCACATGCCGGAACTCGGGGTTCCCCGACAGGTCCGTCCGGATCACCAGGGAGTTCAGGAAGAAACCGACGAGATCGTCGAGGGCTTCGTCGGTGCGGCCCGCGATGCCCGATCCGATCGGGATGTCGGTGCCCGCGCCCAGCCGTGACAGGGTGACCGCCAGCGCGGCCTGGACGACCATGAACGTCGTGGCGCCTTCTGCCCGGGCCAGTTCTGCCAGCCGCTCATGAACATCGGCCGGAACCCGCAACGGCACCGCATGCCCACGATGACTGGCCACCGAAGGACGCGGACGATCCACCGGCAGCACTAGCTCCTCCGGCGCACCAGAAAGAGCCCGCCGCCAGTACTCCACCTGCGCCGACAACAAGCTGTCCGGGTCGGACTCCTCACCCAGCAGCTCACGCTGCCACAACGCATAATCGGCATACTGCACCGGCAACGGCTCCCACACCGGAACCTCACCCCGAACCCGCGCCGCATACGCCACCGACACATCCCGCCCCAACGGACCACGCGACCACCCATCACTGGCAATGTGATGCATCACCACCAGCAACACCTGCTCATCCGAACCGGCCTGGAACAACCACGCCCGGATCGGCACCTCCACCGACAGATCGAACTCATACCGTGTGGCCTGCTCGACCGCTCGGGCCAGGCCGTCGGGCTCGACCTCGCTGATCTCCAGGTCCCAGTCCAGATCACGTGAATCAAGGATGTGCTGGTAGGGCTCACCATCCATGGACGGGAAGACCGTCCGCAGCGATTCGTGGCGTCCGATCACGTCCCGCAGCGCCGCACGCAGCGCCGGGACGTCCACACCCGACAACCGGATCGGGGTCGGGACGTTATAGGTCGCGCTCGGGCCTTCGAGCTGGGCCAGGAACCACAGCCGGCGCTGCGCGAACGACAGCGGCACCCGCTCCGGGCGCGCACCCGCCCGCAACGGCAGGCGCGCCCGGTCGGCGCCGTCTCCGGCCAGACGGGCGGCCAGCCCCGCCACGGTCGGTACTTCGAACAGCGTCCGGACCTCGACCTCCACCCCGAGGACGGATCGAATCCGCGACACCAGGCGGACGGCCAGCAGCGAGTGACCGCCCAGATCGAAGAAGCTGTCGTCCATCCCCACCGTTTCGAGCCCGAGAACCTGGGCGAACGCCGTGCACAGGGTCTGCTCGTGCGCCGTCACCGGGCCGCGGCCCTCGCCGGCGGTGTACTCAGGGGCCGGTAACGCGCGGCGGTCGAGCTTCCCGTTGGGGGTCAGGGGCAGTCCGGCGAGCGTGATCACTGCTGCCGGGACCATGTGGTCCGGCAGCCTCCCCGCCACGAACTCCCGCAGATCAGCGGTGTCGGTGACGGTGTCGACGAGGACCACGTAGGCGACGAGTCTCTTGTCGCCCGGAGTGTCCTCGCGAGCGACCACCGCGGCCTGGTTCACGTCCGCGTGCGTGAGCAAGGTGGCTTCGATCTCGCCGGGTTCGATCCGGAACCCGCGGATCTTCACCTGCTCGTCCGCCCGGCCGGCGAACACCAACCGACCATCAGAGGTCCACTTCGCCAGGTCCCCCGTTCGGTACATCCGTT
>NZ_BCQT01000046.1 GCF_001552215.1 Actinomadura macra NBRC 14102
TGGGAGGGAGAACTCATCTCAAGGAAGGCTTCCCGCTTAGATGCTTTCAGCGGTTATCCCTACCGAACGTAGCCAACCAGCCGTGCCCCTGGCGGGACAACTGGCACACCAGAGGTTCGTCCGTCCCGGTCCTCTCGTACTAGGGACAGACCCTCTCAATTCTCCTACGCGCGCAGCGGATAGGGACCGAACTGTCTCGCGACGTTCTAAACCCAGCTCGCGTGCCGCTTTAATGGGCGAACAGCCCAACCCTTGGGACCTACTCCAGCCCCAGGATGCGACGAGCCGACATCGAGGTGCCAAACCATCCCGTCGATATGGACTCTTGGGGAAGATCAGCCTGTTATCCCCGGGGTACCTTTTAGCCGTTGAGCGACACCACTTCCACACGTAGGTGCCGGATCACTAGGCCCTGCTTTCGCACCTGCTCGACACGTCCGTCTCACAGTCAAGCTCCCTTGTGCCCTTGCACTCGCCACCTGATTGCCAACCAGGCTGAGGGAACCTTTGGGCGCCTCCGTTACACTTTAGGAGGCAACCGCCCCAGTTAAACTACCCACCAGGCACTGTCCCCCACCCGGATACACGGGTGCGGGTTAGACGCACAAAACAACCAGAGTGGTATTTCACCAACGACTCCACCCAAACTGGCGTCTGAGCTTCACAGTCTCCCACCTATCCTACACAAGACGCTTCAAGCGCCAATGCCAAGCTATAGTGAAGGTCCCGGGGTCTTTCCGTCCTGCTGCGCGAAACGAGCATCTTTACTCGTACTGCAATTTCGCCGGGCCTGTGGTTGAGACAGCGGGGAAGTCGTTACGCCATTCGTGCAGGTCGGAACTTACCCGACAAGGAATTTCGCTACCTTAGGATGGTTATAGTTACCACCGCCGTTTACCGGCGCTTAGATTCTCAGCCCCGACCCCAAAGGGTCTCACCAGTCCTCTTAACGTTCCGGCACCGGGCAGGCGTCAGTCCGTATACAGCGTCTTACGACTTCGCACGGACCTGTGTTTTTAGTAAACAGTCGCTTCCCCCTGGCCTCTGCGACCCCACCCAGCTCAAGAAGAAAATTCCATCACCAGACAAGGTCCCCCTTCTCCCAAAGTTACGGGGGCAATTTGCCGAGTTCCTTAACCACAGTTCACCCGATCGCCTTAGTATTCTCTACCTGACCACCTGAGTCGGTTTAGGGTACGGGCCGCCAGTACACTCGCTAGAGGCTTTTCTCGACAGCATGGGATCACTCACTTCACCTAAAACGGCTCGGCATCACATCTCACCCTCAAACGGCGCGCGGATTTACCTGCACACCGGGCTACATGCTTACCCCAGGACAACCACCGCCTGGGCTGAGCTACCCTCCTGCGTCACCCCATCACTCACCTACTACCCCCTCGGGCCCCACGCTCCCCAACCACCACAACCCGAAGGCCACAGCAGCGGTTCAGGCGGTTAGCATCAGAGGATTCAGCGTTGGCGCATACCAGCGGGTACGGGAATATCAACCCGTTGTCCATCGACTACGCCTGTCGGCCTCGCCTTAGGTCCCGACTTACCCTGGGCGGATTAGCCTGCCCCAGGAACCCTTGGTCATCCGGCGCACACGTTTCTCACGTGTGATTCGCTACTCATGCCTGCATTCTCACTCCCACAGCCTCCACCACTCGATCACTCGGCGGCTTCACCGGCTGCAGGACGCTCCCCTACCCACCCACACCAAAATGTGAGTGCCACGGCTTCGGCGGTGTGCTTGAGCCCCGCTACATTGTCGGCGCGGAATCACTTGACCAGTGAGCTATTACGCACTCTTTCAAGGATGGCTGCTTCTAAGCCAACCTCCTGGTTGTCACAGCAACTCCACATCCTTTCCCACTTAGCACACGCTTAGGGGCCTTAACCGATGATCTGGGCTGTTTCCCTCTCGACTACGAAGCTTATCCCCCGCAGTCTCACTGCCACGCTCTCACTTACCGGCATTCGGAGTTTGGCTGACGTCAGTAACCTTGTAGGGCCCATTAGCCATCCAGTAGCTCTACCTCCGGCAAGAAACACGCAACGCTGCACCTAAATGCATTTCGGGGAGAACCAGCTATCACGGAGTTTGATTGGCCTTTCACCCCTAACCACAGGTCATCCCCCAGGTTTTCAACCCTGGTGGGTTCGGGCCTCCACACCGTCTTACCGGCGCTTCACCCTGCCCATGGCTAGATCACCCCGCTTCGGGTCTACAGCATGCGACTAAAAACGCCCTCTTCAGACTCGCTTTCGCTACGGCTACCCGCCACCGGTTAACCTCGCCACACACCATAACTCGCAGGCTCATTCTTCAAAAGGCACGCCATCACGAACCACAACCCCAAAAGGCCATGGAGGACGCTCTGACGGCTTGTAGGCACACGGTTTCAGGTACTATTTCACGACCCCTCACCGGGGCACTTTTCACCTTTCCCTCACGGTACTGGTCCGCTATCGGTCATCAGGAAGTATTCAGCCTTACCACGTGGTCGTGGCAGATTCACACGGGATTTCACGGGCCCCGTGCTACTCGGGAACACACCCAGAAGCCACTCAGATTTCGTCTACCGGGCTCTCACCGTCTATGGCCGGCCATCCCATACCGTTCGACTATCCAAGCAGTTTGTAACTTCTCGCCGGGCTGGTAGACCCAACCGGATGATCCCACAACCCCGCACACGCAACCCCTACCAGGTATCACACGCGCACGGTTTAGGCTCCTCCGCTTTCGCTCACCACTACTCACGGAATCACTATTGTTTTCTCTTCCTGCGGGTACTGAGATGTTTCACTTCCCCGCGTTCCCACCAACCGCCCTATACATTCAGACGGCGGCGACACCCCATGACGGGTGCCAGGTTTCCCCATTCGGAAATCCCCGGATCAAAGTCTGGTTGCCGACTCCCCGAGGCATATCGCAGGCTCCCACGTCCTTCATCGGCTCCTGATGCCAAGGCATCCACCGTATGCCCTTAAAAACTTGAACACACAAAACGATCAAAACAAATCGCAGATAAACAACAAG
>NZ_BCQT01000048.1 GCF_001552215.1 Actinomadura macra NBRC 14102
CCGCACTGGTTCAAGACGGCGGTGTTCTACGAGGTGTCGGTACGCGGATTCGCCGACTCCAACGGAGACGGCTACGGCGACCTACGCGGCCTGATCAGCAAACTCGACCACCTGCAATGGCTGGGCATCAACTGCCTATGGCTCCTGCCCATCTACCAATCACCCCTCCGCGACGGCGGCTACGACATCGCCGACTACACCAAAATCCTCCCCGACTTCGGCGAACTCGGCGACTTCGTCGAACTCATCGAACAAGCCCACGCCCGCGGCATCCGCGTCATCGCCGACCTGGTCATGAACCACACCAGCGACGCCCACGCCTGGTTCCAAGCCTCCCGCACCGACCCCACCGGCCCCTTCGGCGACTTCTACATGTGGGACGACACCGACACCCGCTACCCCGACGCCCGCATCATCTTCGTCGACACCGAATCCTCCAACTGGACCTACGACCCCACCCGCGGCCAGTACTACTGGCACCGCTTCTTCTCCCACCAACCCGACCTCAACTACGACAACCCCGCCGTCCAAGACGCCATGCTCGAAGTCCTGCGCTTCTGGCTCGACCTGGGCATCGACGGCTTCCGCCTGGACGCCGTCCCCTACCTGTACGCACGCGAAGGCACCACCTGCGAAAACCTCCCCGAAACCCACGCCTACCTCAAACGCGTCCGCGCCGAAGTCGACCGCCTCTACCCCGACCGCGTCCTGCTCGCCGAAGCCAACCAATGGCCCGCCGACGTCGTCGAATACTTCGGCGACCCCGCCGCCGGCGGCGACGAATGCCACATGGCCTTCCACTTCCCCGTCATGCCCCGCATCTTCATGGCCGTCCGCCGCGAACAGCGCTACCCCATCTCCGAAATCATGGCCCAAACCCCCAAAATCCCCGAATCCTGCCAATGGGGCATCTTCCTCCGCAACCACGACGAACTCACCCTGGAGATGGTCACCGACGAAGAACGCGACTACATGTACACCGAATACGCCAGAGACCCCCGCATGAAAGCCAACATCGGCATCCGCCGCCGCCTGGCCCCCCTGCTGGACAACGACCGCAACCAACTCGAACTGTTCACCGCCCTGCTGCTGTCCCTGCCCGGCTCCCCCGTCCTGTACTACGGCGACGAAATCGGCATGGGCGACAACATCTGGCTCGGCGACCGCGACGCCGTCCGCACCCCCATGCAATGGACCCCCGACCGCAACGCCGGCTTCTCCCGCTGCGACCCCGCCCGCCTCTACCTCCCCGTCATCATGGACCCCATCTACGGCTACCAAGCCGTCAACGTCGAAGCCCAGGCCGACAACCCCGGATCCCTGCTCCACTGGACCCGCAAAATGATCGAAATCCGCCAACGCCACCCCGTCTTCGGCGTCGGATCCTACGTCGAACTCTCCGCCTCCAACCCCTCCGTCCTCGCCTTCACCCGCGAGATCAAC
>NZ_BCQT01000049.1 GCF_001552215.1 Actinomadura macra NBRC 14102
AAACACAACCCCACCACCGACTCCACACCCACACCCCGACCACGCAGGAAATGCGCAAGCCGATTCGCTCGCATGTCGAGTTCGGCATACGTCACTTCAACACCATCAGCCACCACCGCCACCGCATCCGGAACAGCCGCCACCCACCGCTCAAACAACTCCACAACCGTGACGTCCGGAATCTCGACCGCGGTGTGATTCCACCGATTCAGCACTAGATCACGCTCAACCGGGTCCAGAACATCGACCGCGTGCAGAACGACGTCCGGGGTGATGGTGACGATCTCCAACACCCGAACGAACCATTCGGCCAGCCTCTCGGCGGTAGCACGGTCGAACAGATCCGCGGCCGCGACCACCGCACCACGCAGACCCACCGGACGGCCCTGGTCGTCGAACTCCTCCGACAACGACACATCCAGATCAAACTTCGCCACCGACTCCGGCCCATCAGGCCGCGCCGCCCCGACACTCACATCGGGCAGGTTCAGCATCGCGCGTTCGGTGTTTTGCACGGTCAGCATCACCTGGAACAACGGATGCCGAGCCATTGACCGCGACGGCGCCAGTTCCTCCACCAGCCGCTCGAACGGCACGTCCTGATGCGCCAACGCACCCAGGCTGGCCTCACGCACCCGGGCCAGCACCTGCCGGAACTCCGGATCACCCGACAGATCCGTCCGGATCACCAACGTGTTGACGAAGAAACCGACCAGCTCATCCAGCGCCTCATCAGTACGACCCGCCACCGCCACACCAATCGGGATATCCGTACCGGCACCGAGTCTCGACAAAGTGACCGCCAACGCGGCCTGCAACACCATGAACGCCGTCGCGCCCTCAGCCCTGGCCACAGCCATCAAGCGCTCATGGACCTCGGGCGACACCTGCAACGGCACCCGATGACCGACATGACCCGCCACCGCCGGACGAGCCCGATCCACCGGCAGAGCCAGTTCCTCCGGCACACCGGAGAGCGTCTGTCGCCAGTACTCCACCTGCGCCGACAACAAACTCCCGGGATCGAACTCCTCCCCCAGCAACTCACGCTGCCACAACGCGTAGTCGGCATATTGGACGGGTAACGGCTCCCAACTCGGCGCCTCGCCACGCAGTCGCGCTGCATAGACAGTCGAGAGATCTCGTCCTAGCGGCGCCATCGACCAGCCATCGCTGGCGATGTGGTGGACGACGACCACCAACACCTGCTCATCCGAGCCGACCTGGAACAACCACGCCCGGATCGGTACTTCGTTTGACAGGTCGAAGGCGTACCGCGACGCCCGACCCACGAACTCCGCGAGTTCCCCGGCCTCCACCTGGGACACCTGCAAAGCCCAGTCCACATCCCCCGGATCCAGGATCTGCTGGTAAGGCTCACCCTCCACCGACGGAAACACCGTCCGCAAA
>NZ_BCQT01000050.1 GCF_001552215.1 Actinomadura macra NBRC 14102
TGAGGGGCCTCGCGTTTTCCGGACAGCTGGCTGATGGGTGATCTGCGGGCAGATCTACGCTGCTTGCTGCCGGTTCAGGTACTCAGTGTGGACCTCAAGAGGGGTCCGGTACCCGTTCGCAGAATGAAGCCTGCGTCGATTATAGAAGCCTTCGATGTACTGCACAACCGCGCGTCGCGCTTTGGCTTGCGTGGCAAATATCATACGGTTGAGCCACTCGTTCTTCAGTGCACCAAAGAACGATTCCGCCAGCGCGTTGTCCCAGCACACGCCGGTCTTGCCGACCGACCGGCGCATCTTGTACTTCTTGGTCAGGTGCCGGCCGAACTCGTCGCTGGTGTAGTTCGACCCGCGGTCGCTATGAAAAATGCAGCCCTTCTCGATGTCGATGTTCCCGGCCGCCGAGTCCAGGGCAGCCGTGATGAGCGAGGTCTTGAAGTGATCGGCCATCGCCCAACCGACCACCATTTTCGAATGGCAGTCGATGACCGTTGCCAGGTAAAGAAACCCATCCCAGGTGGGGATGTAGGTGATGTCGCCGACCAGCTTCATACCGGGCCGGTCGGCGGTGAAGTCCCGGCAGACCAGGTCGGGGATCGCGTCGGGCTCACCCACCTGGGTGGTGACCGGCCGCCACGACCGCGGCTGCACCGGCTGAAGGCCCAGCTCCCGCATCAACTGCCGCACCAGCTCCGGCGAGACCTCCTCGCCCGAGCGAACCAGCACCGCGTGAATCCGCCGATACCCATAAGTCTCGTGATTGGCCGCGAACACCGCCTCGATCACCGGCTTGAGGCGTTCACGACGTTCGGCAGTCGCCGACATCGGACGGGTGCGCCACTCGTAAAACCCGGACCGCGACACCCGCAGCCAGATGCACATGTCGACGATCGCGTGGGCGGCCTTCTCCGCGTCGATGAGCTCGTACTTGGCGCTCACCGGTGATCCCTCGCGAAGAAGGCCGCGGCTTTTTTCAAGAAGTCGTTCTCTTCGCGGAGTCTGCGGTTCTCCCGCTCGAGCTCAAGTTCCCGCGCGCTCATCTTCTCGCCGCCGGAGTCTCCGGTCGCCGCGCCACCACCGTGCCGTCTGCGGTAGTCCTTGACCCAGTTGCCGAGCGTGGTGTCGTGAATCCCAACCTCACGGGCCACATGGGCGATGGGGCGTGGGCCATCCAGGACCATGCGGACGATCTCGTCCTTGTGCTCCTGGGTGAAATGCCGCCTCTGTCGTGCCAACGACCTTCCTTCCAGTTCTCCCCAACCCTAGTTGGGGAGCTGTCCGGAAGGTCCGGGGCACCTCA
>NZ_BCQT01000051.1 GCF_001552215.1 Actinomadura macra NBRC 14102
ACCGCGGCTGAGGTGGGGTGGTCGTTGGTGTCGACGCGTTCGGTGTTTGAGCATCGTGCGGTGGTGGTGGGTGATCGTGAGGGGTTGGGTGTGGGTGTGGGTGTGGGTGTGTTGGGTTCGGGTGGTGGGGTTGGGGGGTTGGTGTCGGGTCGTGTGGTGGGTGCGGGTGCGGGTGTGGTGTTGGTGTTTCCGGGTCAGGGGTCGCAGTGGGTGGGGATGGGTGCGGGGTTGTTGGGGTCTTCGCCGGTGTTTGCGGCGCGGGTTTCTGAGTGTGAGCGGGCGCTTGCTCCTTATGTCGATTGGTCGTTGACCGATGTGTTGTGTGGTGTTGGGGGTGCGGCTGATTTGGGTCGGGTGGATGTGGTGCAGCCGGTGTTGTGGGCGGTGATGGTGTCGTTGGCTGCGGTGTGGGCGCAGAACGGTGTTGAGCCGGTTGCGGTGGTTGGTCATAGTCAGGGTGAGTTGGCGGCGGCGTGTGTGGCGGGTGCGTTGTCGTTGGAGGATGCGGCGCGGGTGGTGGCGGTGCGGAGTAGGGCGTTGCGGCGGTTGTCGGGTTTGGGGGCGATGGCGTCGTTGGGGGTGGGTGTGGGGGAGGCTGCGCGGTTGGTGGAGGGGGTTGGGGGTGTGGTGGTGGCGGCGGTGAATGGGCCGTCGTCGACGGTGGTGTCGGGGCCGCCGGATGGGGTGCGGTCGGTGGTGGCTGGTGTGCGGGGGGCGGGGTTGCGGGCGCGGTTGGTGGATGTGGATTACGCCTCGCATGGCCCGCAGGTCGATGAGATCACTGGTGAGTTGCTGCGGGATCTGGCCGGGGTAACACCGGTGCGCAGTGAGGTGGCGTTTTTTTCGACGGTTTCTGGTGGCCGTTTTGATGTTGCTGGTTTGGATGCGGGGTATTGGGTGAGCAATCTTCGCGAGCCGGTTCGGTTTGCGGATGCGATCGAGGCCCTGCTGGCCGAGGGGCACCGGGTGTTCATTGAGGCCAGCCCACACCCGGTGCTCACGGTCGGCATGAGTGAGTGTTTCGAGCGGGCTGGGGTGGCGGCGGCTGCGGTGGCGACGTTGCGGCGTGGTGAGGGTGATCTGACTCGGGTCGCGTTGTCGCTTGGTGAGGCGTTTGTGGCTGGGGCTGGTGTGGATTGGAGGGGTTGGTTTCCCGCCGATCCTCGTCCCGCGAGGGTGGATCTTCCCACCTACGCCTTCCAACGCGAACGCTTCTGGCT
>NZ_BCQT01000052.1 GCF_001552215.1 Actinomadura macra NBRC 14102
GCTTTCCATTCGCATTCAACGGCAACTCCGACAACACCACCAACGCAGCCGGGACCATATACTCCGGTAAACGACCTGCAACGAACCGCCGCAATTCTTCGAGATCGATCTCGACGTCCGGGCCGGCAGACACGACATAGGCCACAAGGTGCTTGTCTCCGGGGGTGTCCTCCCGAGCAACAACAACCGCCTGGGCGACTGCCGAATGCGCCAGCAAAGCCGCCTCGACTTCGCCGGGTTCGATCCGGAACCCCCGCACCTTCACCTGCTCATCCGCACGACCGGCGAACACCAACTGACCATCGGACGTCCACTTGGCCAGGTCACCCGTCCGATACATCCGCTCGCCCGACATCGAACCGAACGGACACGCCACAAACCGTTCCGCCGTCAATCCCCGTCGGGCGATGTAGCCGCGAGCCAATCCAGCGCCGGCGATATAGAGTTCGCCCGCGACACCCACCGGCACCGGGCTCAGCGTCCCGTCCAGCACATACAAGCGAGTGTTAGCGATCGGGCTACCGAACGGCACCGGACCAGGCCGCTCCGGATCCACCACACCCGAAGCCACCATCACCGTCGCCTCAGTCGGCCCATAGGTGTTCACCAACCGACGCCCCGCAGACCACACCCCCGCAACCCCCGCACTGATCGCCTCCGCGCCGACCAGCAACGTCTCCACCTGCCGCAAGTCCTCTGGATCCACCGCACCCAACAACGAGGGCACCACACTGGCCGCACCCGCACCCACCAACTCACCCAACCGCTGCGGCTGCACCCGCTGCTCATCACTAGCAACCCACAACGCCGCACCATGCGACAACGCCACCGCCACATCCAGAACCGACGCATCAAAACTGAACGACGCGAACTGCAACACCCCTTGACCAGGACCCGCACCCATCATCGGACCGAACACCGACACCAAATTCACCAACGAACCATGCCCCACCCCCACACCCTTCGGAACACCCGTCGACCCCGACGTATAAATCACATACG
>NZ_BCQT01000053.1 GCF_001552215.1 Actinomadura macra NBRC 14102
GGCAGCGCCTGACATCAATGTTGAGAACGTCAAGGCGCACCTGCAGCAGTTCCAGACCATCGCCACCAGCAACGGCGGTACCCGCCGTTCCACCGGCGCCGGCTACACCGGTTCGGTGTCCTACATCGAAGGGAAGCTGAAGGCCGCCGGGTTCAACGTGGTCCGGCAGGCGTGCTCGTCCGGATGCACCAGCGGCGCGGGACCCAACCTGATCGCCGACTGGCCGGGCGGGAACGAGAGCAGCACCTACATGTTCGGCGCCCACCTCGACAGCGTCGCCGCGGGCCCGGGCATCAACGACAACGGCACCGGATCGGCGGCACAGTTGGAGGTCGCCCTCCAACTGGCCCAGTCCAAGCCCACCATGCTCAACCACGTCCGGTTCGGCTGGTGGACCGACGAGGAGCAGGGCCTGCGCGGCTCGAAGTTCTACGTGGGCCGCCTGTCGACCGCCGACCGGTCGAAGATCAAGGGCTACTTCAACTTCGACATGGTCGGCTCACCGAACCCGGGCTACTTCATCGACAACCTCACCTCGCCCCTGGCGGCCAACCTGAAGGGATACTTCGACTCCATCAACGTGGCGACCGAGGAGGTCGCCGAGTGCTGTAGCGACGACGGCTCGTTCCGCGACGCCGGGATCGCCACGACGTTCCTGTTCACCGGTGCGCCGGCACGCAAGAGCGCCGCGCAGGCACAAAAGTGGGGTGGCACCGCCAACCAGGCGTTCGACAAGTGCTACCACCAGGCCTGCGACAGCTACCCCGCCAACATCAACACCACCGCGCTCGACCGCTGCTCCGACGCGATCGCCTACGCGCTGTGGAAGGTCGCCGTGGGCGCCCAACCGGCGTCCGCACCCAGCAGGCGATCGTGACCGACCCGGGACCCGGTGACACCGGGTCCCGCGAAGGCTGGAGCTTCAGCCTCTAGCACCGCCGGCTCGTGCCCGGTCCGG
>NZ_BCQT01000054.1 GCF_001552215.1 Actinomadura macra NBRC 14102
TCGCGTGGCGTTCGCGGGCTGAAGGCGTCCGGCACCGGTTCGGACGACGTGGGGACGGTCTCGGGCGGCATCTGGGCACGGGGCTCGTCCCGGGGGACCGGGCCGGGCGCGGGGCCCGGCGGCCCGGGAGGCCGCGACTCGTGAGGTCCGCTCAACTCTCGTTACTCCCGAACGTGAAGATGTGTGCGGGTTGGGTGTGTGGGTCTAGGCGGACGTAGTTGGAGCGTCGCCAGGTGTAGACGGCGCCGGTGAGTTGGTCGGTGACGGTGAAGGGGTTGTCGGGGTCGTCGGGGAGGTGGAGGGCGGGGAGGTCGAGGTGGATGGTGGCTTCGCGGGGGTGGTGGGGGTTGAGGTTGATGATGGTCAGGATGGTGTCGCCGTTGTGGTGTTTGGAGAAGGCGAGGAGTTCGGGTTGGTCGATGGGGTGGAAGTGCAGGTTGCGGAGTTGTTGGAGGGCGGGGTGGGTGTTGCGGAGTGTGTTGAGTTGGGTGATGAGGGGGGCCAGGGTGGTGTGGTGGCGTTCGGCGGCTTCCCAGTCGCGGGGGCGGTATTGGTATTTCTCGGAGTCGCGGTATTCCTCGCTGCCGGGGCGGACGGGGGTGTTTTCGTATAGTTCGTAGCCGGTGTAGATGCCCCAGGTGGGGGAGAGGAGGGCGGCGAGGATGGCGCGGATGTGGAAGGCGGGTGGGCCGCCGTGTTGGAGGTAGTCGTTGAGGATGTCGGGGGTGTTGGTGAAGGTGTTGGGGCGCATGTAGGCGGCGGTGGGGCCGGTGAGTTCGGTGAAGTAGGTGCGGAGTTCTTCGGCGGAGTTTTTCCAGGTGAAGTAGGTGTAGGACTGGTGGAAGCCGATTTTGGCGAGGGTGTGCATCATGGCGGGGCGGGTGAAGGCTTCGGCGAGGAAGAGGACGTGGGGGTGGGTGGTGGCCAGGTCGGCC
>NZ_BCQT01000055.1 GCF_001552215.1 Actinomadura macra NBRC 14102
CCGCCACCACGGCCGCCCCCCGACCAGCCAGCCGGAAGAACGAACGCCGGCCCATCCCGGACGGCGTCAAGAAATCAGTCATTCGTGCTCCCGAAAAGAGTCGTCGTCGTGATCGCTGTAATAAAAGGGACTAGCGCTCTACGCGAGATCGATTTCCGCGAGCAGCGTATGGATGACATGAGCATTACCGCTGTCAGCGAAATGCTCCGTCTCACGGATCATTCCATCCAGATGCACCACCATGAGCCGCTCGGCACCATCGCCATCCCGGTCAGAGATACTCGCGACGATGTCACGATGCTCCTGATCCCACCGAACCAGCGCATCCTGCCTGATCCCAATCATAATAAGCAAACGCTCCAACAAATCAAGACGCTCATCAAACAACGTCGTCGTGAACGCCTGAATCTGCTTATTATGCGAAGCCTGACCAATCATCTTGTGAAAATCGAGCCGCTCCCGCCAACGCGCCTCACCACCAGCCTCGACCATCGCCCGAAGCCGCACCAACTCCTCCGGCCGCGCCCGCAACGCCGCAGCCCGCGCCGCCTCACGCTCAATCCCCCGCCGACCAATCAAATGATCAATCAGATCATGCACATCCCGCAAAGCCAGCGCATCAGCAAACGAAGACTCCCGCTGACTGTCCAACTGCTGATTAGCCGCAACACGAGTGCCCTCCTCGGTCAGAATCCGCCCCTTCTTCCCCAACGACTGCGTCAAA
>NZ_BCQT01000056.1 GCF_001552215.1 Actinomadura macra NBRC 14102
TCAGGAAGGATGTCCGTCATGCCCTCACCACACCCGCCCGAGTTCCGCCGCCGTGCCGTCGAGCTGGCGCGTCAAGGTGACAAGTCATTCGTCCAGCTCGCCAAGGACCTGGGAATCAGCCGTTCCTGTCTGCAGAACTGGGTGAACCAGGCCGACACCGACGACGGCGAAAAAGCCGACTCCGGACGGCTGACGAGCGCGGAGAAGAAAGAGCTGGCCGAGTTGCGACGCCGTAACCGGCAGCTGGAGACCGAGACGAGATCCTCAAGCGGGCCGCCGCCTACTTCGCCAGAGAAAACGTCCTCCCAAAGTAATCTACTCGCTGGTCCGTGAACTCGCCGCCGACTCGATCCCGGTCGCGGTGGCCTGCCGAGTATTGAACGTCTCCACCTCCGGATACCACGACTGGCTGGGACGGCCCGAATCACCGCGTGCGCTGCGCAACAGGGAGCTGACGAAGATGATCCGCGAAATCCACGCCGAATCCCGCGGCAGCTATGGCTCACCGCGGGTCCACGCCGAGCTGACGCTCGGGCTGGGCGAGCGGGTGAACCGCAAGCGGGTGGAGCGACTGATGCGCCAGGCCGGCCTGCAGGGCATCTACCGGCGCCGAGGGCGCCGCAACCTGGTGAACACCGCGACGCAGGAGGACCTGGTGCAGCGCCGCTTCGTCGTC